>NZ_CP109072.1:2967500-4480000 GCF_035917395.1 Streptomyces sp. NBC_01808 | reverse complement strand
CTGTCTTCGGCAGTGGACGAGAGGGACGACGATGACGGCGTACGGATCGCAGGCTCCGCGGGCGCGGATCTTCAGCGGGGTGAAGCCCACCGGGCATCTGACGCTCGGGAACTACCTGGGTGCCGTGCGGCGCTGGGCCGAGGTGGACCAGCATCAGGCCGAGGCGCTGTTCTGCGTTGTCGACCTGCATGCGATGACCGTGTCGTACGAGCCCGCGCGGCTGCGGCGGCTCAGCCGGCAGGCCGCGCAACTGCTGCTGGCCGCCGGGCTCGATCCCGCGCTGTGCACGGTGTACGTGCAGAGCCACGTGGACGAGCATGCGCGGCTGTCGTACCTGCTGGAGTGCACCGCCGCGGACGGGGAGATGCGGCGGATGATCCAGTACAAGGAGAAGGCCGCGCGGGAGCGGGCCAAGGGCGGGAGCGTGCGGCTGTCGCTGCTGACGTATCCGGTGCTCATGGCCGCCGACATCCTCGCCTTCGACACCGACGAGGTGCCCGTCGGCGACGACCAGGCGCAGCACGTGGAGCTGGCGCGGGATCTGGCGCAGCGGTTCAACCAGCGGTACGGGCGGGTGTTCACCGTGCCCCGGGTCACCCGTCCGTCCGTCGCCGCGCGGGTGATGAACCTCCAGGATCCGGCGTCGAAGATGGGCAAGTCCGACGACGGGCCCGCGGCGCAGGCCGGCATCGTGCATCTCCTCGACGAGCCCGACGCCGTGCGGCGGAAGGTGATGCGGGCGGTGACGGACAGCGGTGCCGAGGTGACGTACGACCGCGAGGCGCAGCCGGGGGTGGCGAACCTGCTGGAGATCCTGGCCGGGTACAGCGGGCGGAAGCCGGCGGAGCTGGCGGGTGAGTACACCTCGTACGGGCAGCTCAAGCACGACACCGCCGAGGCCGTGGTGGAGACGCTGCGGCCGGTGCGGGAGCGGCATGCGGAGCTGAGTGCCGATCCGGCGTACGTCGAGGGCGTACTGGCGCGCGGGGCGGAGCGGGCGCGGGGGATGGCGCGGCCGCGGGTGGATGCGGCGTACGACGCGGCCGGGTTGCTGCCCGCCTTCGCTGCCGTCAGCCCGTCGGGCGGATAGTGACGCTGCCGTCCCCGGTGGTGGCCTTGATGCGGTGCGGGCTGGCGGGGTCGCGCGGGACGGTGACGTCGGTGCTGCCGTCGCGTACGTCGGTGCTCACCCGGTACGGCGCCTTCGGCACCTCCAGCGTCAGGCCGCCGTCGCGGGTCTCCGCGGTGACCTCGTCCGGCGTTTCGGTGAAGCCCAGGTGCAGGCTGCCGTCGCCGAGCGCGGCGGTGACGCGGGTGGCGGTGAGGCCGGTGGCGCGGACGGAGCCGTCGCGGGCGTCGAGGTCGACGGGGCCGGCCGCGCCGTCGATGCGTACGGAGCCGTCGCGGGCCTCGATGTTCAGGGGGCCGCCGGCGTCCGCGACCTCCACCGCGCCGTCGCCGCTCTTGATGTCGAGGCGGGTGTCGAAGCCGTTCGCCTCGATGCGGCCGTCGCTGCCGTCGATCTCGACGTTGAGGTGGCGCGGGACCTCGACGCGGTAGCGAGAGTCGCAGCTCACGACGACGCCGCTGCACTTGGTGCGGAAGTGCAGGGTGTCGCCGTCGACGGACCACGTGGTGCCGACGTCGCCGTTCCACTTCTCCGCCTTGAACCAGCGGGTGACGTCGATCTCGCCGCCCTCGCGGTCGACGGGCACCAGCTCCACGGCGGTGTCGTCGGCGTCGATCGTGAGGGTGGTGGCGTCGGCGCCGATGCGGAAGGTGCGGTGCTCGGCTTTGCCGTCGCCGACCGCCTGGGTGCAGGCGGTCGCGACGGCGGCGAGGGCCAGTGCGAGCGCGGGGGCGGCGAGGGCTGCGGGCTTCGGCTTCATGTCGTACGACGCTACGGACGGGCGCGCCCGCGCCCCATCCTGCGGGCCACCGGGCGCGGGTGGGGGTAACCCCCGGGTGGGCGGCGGGGCTTGCGGGGTGGGTGCGGGGGCTACGGGTCGGCGTCGACCTTGTCCTTGTGGGAGAGGCGGCCGTCGGTGAAGCAGAGGCGGTAGGACGGATCGAGGGTGAGGGGGGCGGTGCGGTAGAGGACGCAGTCGTCGGTGCCCGGTGGGTCGGCGGGGGCGGCGGCGGGGCGGGTGTTGACGTCGGCCTCGTAGGCGGGGAGGCGGCGCTCGACGGCGTCGCGCGGCTGGCCGATGCGCAGCGAGTCGTACGTACCGGCGTCGAGGACGGCGCGGTACGAGGTGTAGAGGTCGACGCCGAAGAGGAGCGCGCCGAGGACGATCGTGCCGACGACAGGGATCCAGATCGCGTCGAGGATGCCGCGGCGTACGCGGCGGCGCGCGGCAGCCAGTTCGCGCCGGGCGGCGTACTCGCGCGGCGGGGCGGGGGCGGCGCCGGGGGTGAGGGGGAGGCGGGCGGTGACGGCGAAGCCGCCGTCCACAGGCTGTGCATGGAGGGTGCCGCCGGCGAGGCGGACGCGCTCGTCGAGGCCGACGAGGCCGTAGCCACCGGGTGTTTGTGATGCTTTCAGGGCTTTTGCGGTGCGCGGTGGCGGCGTGCCGTTGACGACGGTGACCTCGGCGTGGTCGCCGTCGCGGCGGAGGCGGACGGTCACGGGGGCGCCGGGGGCGTGCTTGGCGGCGTTGGTCAGCGCTTCCTGGACGACGCGGTGGATCGCCCGGTCGGCGACCGGCGGGAGGGGGGTGGGTGCCTCGTCCGCGGACGCGTCGGACGCCGCGGTTCTGTCTCCGCCTTCGTCGCGTACCAGCTCCACCTCCATCCCCGACGCGGCCGCCCGCTTGACCAGCTCCTCCACCCTGTCGTCCGCCGGATGCACCGGCGCGCCCTCGTCATCCTCGCGGAGCACGCCGATGACCTCGCGCAGCCGCTCGGTGGCCGCCGCGGCGGCCTCGCGGAGTTCGGCGGCCTCCTTGCGGGCGGGCTCGTCGAGGCCCGGGGAGACCTGGAGGGCCGCGGCACGTACGGCGATGAGGGTCAGTTCGTGGCCGAGGGAGTCGTGCATGTCGCCGGCGATACGGGAGCGCTCGCGCAGCCGGGTGCGGTCGGCGGTCAGCTCCTGCTCCCGCTCCAGCCGCTCGGCCAGCTCCCAGCCGGTGCTGACGAGCGCGGCGTGCTGACGCGCGTACCGGCCGAGGAGCCACGGGAGCACCATCGCGAAGAGCGCGGTGAGTACGAGCGTCGCCCAGCCGCCGAACGTCGCGTCGGGGACGGTACGGGCGAGCACGAGGCCGGCCGCGGCGATGGCGCAGAAGAGCGCGAGCGCTCTGCGCGGGCGGTCCGTGCGGCGGCCGAGGAGGAAGGAGAGGGCGACCTGGGCGAGGACGAACTGGTTGGTGAACAGCTCGGGCGTCGCGGCCAGCGCGAGGCCGGCGGGGATCGCGGCGGCGAGCAGGGGGCGGGAGCGGCTGACGGCGACCGCGAGGGCGAGGAGGGGGACGGCGGCGATACGTATCCAGCGCAGGTCGACGCCGGCGGCCTGCTCGGCGCCGGGGAGGCCGCCGGCGGAGACGGCGGGGAGGGTGAGGACAAGCCAGAGGAGCAGGTCGGCGGCGCGTTCGCTGCGCAGGAGGCGGCGGAGGGCGGCGGCGGGGGCGGGGCGGCGGCGCCCGGGGCGGTCGCCGCCGCGGTGGTCGCCGTCCGGGGGGTCGCTTGCGGGGCGGCTCGGGCGGGGGCGGTCGGGCAGCGTGCGACGCGGGGTGCCGGGCAGCCGGTCGGTGCCGGTCATGGGGCCACGGTACGGGGGGCGCGGGCCGCCGGGCACCTGACGAAAGTCATGGGGAGGTCCTGACTTCCGTGCGCGGTGGCGTGCGGGCCGCGTTCCTAGCGTGAGCTGCATGAATGACGCGATCATCCACGCCGTCGAGGGCGTGGTCAGCACCCCGTGGGTGTACCTGGCGCTCTTCGGCATCGCCGCGCTGGACGGCTTCTTCCCGGTGGTGCCGAGCGAGACGCTGGTGATCACGCTGGGGGTGTTCGCCGCGGCCGAAGGGCAGCCGGACGCGGTCCTGGTGGCGGTGGTAGCAGCCCTGGGAGCGCTGACCGGGGACCACATCTCGTACGCCATCGGGCGGCGGGCCGGGCCGCGGGTCTTCGAGCGGCTGCGGCCCGGGAGCCGGGCGCAGCGGGCGTACGAGCGGGTGGGGCGGATGCTGGCGGAGCGGGGCGGGCTGGTGCTCGTCGTGGCGCGCTACATCCCGGGCGGCCGGACCGCGGCCACGCTCACGACGGGGGCGACGGGCTTTCCGCGCCGGGCCTTCACGCGGTACGCGGTCGTCGCGGCGGTGACCTGGGCGGCGTACGGGACGACGCTCGGCTACGCCGGCGGCGCGGCCTTCGAGGACGAGCCGCTGCGCGGGGTGGCGCTGGGGCTGGGGCTCGCGTTCGGCATCACGCTGCTGCACGAGGGCGTACGGGCCCTCCGGCTGCGGCGACGCACCCGCGGCGGCACGGGCGGCGGTGCCCGCGCCGGGGACGCCGGGCGTTACGGCGAGCCGTGCGCCGGGGGCCCGGCGTCGTCGCCGACCAGCCCCGCTTCGTAGGCGAGGATCGCGGCCTGGACCCGGTTCTTCAGCTCCAGGCGGGCCAGCACCTGGCTCACGTACGCCTTCACCGTGCCCTCCACCAGGTGCAGGCGGCCGGCTATCTCCGCGTTCGACAGACCGGCGCCGACGAGGGCCAGCACCTCGCGCTCCCGCGGGGTGAGCGCCGAGGCGCGCTCGCGCGCCTCCTTCTCCCGGGTCAGCCGGCCGCCGCTGACCCGCTGGATGACGCGGCGGGCGACGTGCGGCGAGAGGTACGAGGCGCCGCCCGCGGCGGCGCGGACGGCGGCCATCAGCTCGTACGGATCACCGGACTTGAGCAGGAAGCCGGCGGCGCCGCTGTCGAGGGCGCCGGCGATGTACTCGTCCTCGGAGAACGTCGTGAGCATCACCACCGCCGTCCCCGGCGCGGCCCGGCGCAGCTCGGCGGCGGCGCCCAGGCCGTCGAGCACGGGCATGCGGATGTCGAGCAGGGCGACGTCGGGGCGGTGCCGGCGGGTCAGCTCGACGGCCTCGCGGCCGTCGCCTGCCTCGGCGACGACCTCGATGTCCGCCGCGGCGGCGAGGATGGCCCGCACCCCGCCGCGGACCATGGCCTCGTCGTCAGCGAGCAGGACCCGGATCGGCTCCCGCCCGGACGTGACCGGTCCAGACGTGCCCGGTCCGCTCGGCGGGGGTGGCTGCGCTGTCATCTCCGGCTTCCCTACGCGCGCTTGCCGTCCGGCGCCGGGCCCGTGCCCAGCTCCCTGCTGCGGTCGCGGGCCGCCTCGATCGCCGCGATCAGGGCGGCCCGTACGCCGTGGTTCTCCAACTCGCGGATCGCGTTGATCGTCGTGCCCGCGGGGGACGTGACCGCCTCGCGGAGCTTGACCGGGTGCTCGCCGCTGTCGCGCAGCATGACCGCCGCGCCGATCGCGGCCTGCACGATGAGGTCGTGGGCCTTCTCGCGCGGCAGGCCCAGGAGGATCCCGGCGTCGGTCATGGCCTCCACGAGGAAGTAGAAGTACGCCGGTCCTGAGCCGGACAGGGCGGTGGCGGCGTCCTGCTGCGCCTCGGGGACGCGCAGCGTCTTCCCGACGGGCTTGAAGATCTCCTCCGTCCGCGCCAGGTGCTGCTCCACGGCGTGCTTCCCCGCGGAGATGACGCACATCCCCTCGTCCACGAGCACCGGCGTGTTCGGCATGACGCGGACCACCGGGGCGCCCTGCGGCAGCCGCTCCTCGAAGAAGCCCGTGGGGATGCCGGCCGCGGCGGAGACGACGAGCCGGTCCGCCGGCACGTGCGGCGCGAGGTCGTCCAGCAGCGTGCCCATGTCCTGCGGCTTGACGGTGAGGATGAGGGTGTCGGCGCGCTTGGCGGCGTCGCCGTTCGACACGGGCTCGACACCGTAGCGATGGCGGAGCTCTTCCGCGCGGTCCTGGCGGCGGGCGGTCACGAGCAGGTCGCCGGGCGACCAGCCGGCGCGGATCATGCCGGAGAGCAGCGCCTCGCCGATCTTTCCGGCGCCGAGTACGGCGACTTTCTGGGTCATGCGGTCCATCCTCGCACCGCCGCCCGACACCCCGCGAAGTTATCCACAGCCCGGACGGGTCCGCAGGTCACCGGCGCGGGCACCACGAAGGACGCATACCAGGATCCGGTGGCGTCCCGGTAGATCCGCACGGACGACGGCTCCGCGGGCAAGTCCCGCGACCACACCACCCGCACCACGATCCCGCCCGCGAGGTGCACACGCCCGTCCTTCAGACGGAAACCACGCCGCGTGTAGTTCAGACTCGGCCGCGCCTCACGCTTGGTCTTCCACCGCGGCATCCCCGACCGGCGCGCCTTCGGAAGCCGGTCCTTGACGTCCTTCAACGCCTTCGCGCGGGACTTCCCGAAATCCCGGATGACCTGCTGCTGGGGCACCGAACTGCCCTCGCCAAGCCAGGGGGTTACCCGCCGGGCCTCGGTAAGCATCCGGTCCAGCGCGGCCGGGCCAACCTTCTCACCCCGCGCGTGCGCCCTCTTCGAACGAGCCACCGACTCGTTCCACACCCACCGGCAACGCGCCCATCTCCTCCCCCAGCGCCCGGAGCGCGGCAGCCGACAGGCGCACACGAAAGGGGTACCGGGCATGCCCGGTACCCTCGCCGCTGATCGCTGCTGCCGCCACACACCCGAACCTACCCGCAGGCACTGACAACTGAGAGTTCCCGACCCTTCCTTGTGGGTCTACCACTCGCGCGCGTGCGGCAGTGGGTGCCCGGCGAGCCGGGTACCCACTCGTCGTACGGAAGTCGCGCCGTACGGACCGGAGTCCTCAGGCCCGTACGCGATCCGCCTCCGGCAGCCCGGCCGCCGTGTCCACGGCCGCCGGCGCGCGCCGCGTCTCGTGCCGGAACAGGGCGCCCGGCCACCACGTCCACCTGCCCAGGTCGAGCGCCAGCGCCGGCACCATGACCGTGCGGATCAGGAACGTGTCCAGCAGCACGCCCACCCCGACCAGCACGCCCATCTGCGCCATCGTCACCAGCGGCAGCCCGGCGAAGACCGAGAACGTCGCGGCCAGCACGATGCCCGCCGACGTGATCACGCCGCCGGTCGACGTCAGGCCGGTGAGGACCCCCTTCGCGTGGCCGTGCAGCGCGACCTCCTCCCTGACCCGGGTCATGAGGAAGATGTTGTAGTCGATGCCGAGCGCGGTCAGGAACACGAAACCCATCAGCGGGATCGACCAGTCGACCGCGGCGAAGTCGAAGACGTGGTCGAAGAGGAGGTACGACGCCCCCAGCGCGGCCACGTTCGACAGCACGGCGGTGGCGAGCAGCACAAGAGGCGCCACCAGCGCGCGGAGGAGCCCGATCAGCACCAGGAAGACCACCAGCAGCACGATCGGCACCACCACCCGCAGGTCGCGGTCCGCCGCCCGCTGGGTGTCGAGCGCCTCCGCCGTCGTCCCGCCGACGAGCGCGTCCGCCCCGTCGACGGCGCCCACGGCGGTGCGCAGGTCGTCGATGGTGTCCTTGGCCGCGTCCGAGTCGGGTTCGTCGTCGAGGGTGACGCGCAGGGCGGCCAGGTCGCCGGTGGTGTCGCCGTCGGCGACTCCCGCCACGCCGTCGACCTTCCCGACCGCGGCCCGTACGGCGTCCTTCGCATCCGCGTGGGTGACGATGTCGGCCGGGTCGGAGGCGCCGGAGGGGTAGTGCGCGGAGATGCGCTCCTGCGCGACGACCGACTCGGGCTTGTCCTGGAACAGTTCCGACTGCTTCAGACCGAAGTCCATGCCCACGACGCCGAAGACGAGCAGTGCGGTCACGCCCAGCGACATCAGCCACGACCAGCGCGGCCGGCGCGCGACCGCGGCGCCTATCCGGGACCACACCGTGCGGTGCCCGTGCACGGGGGTGCCGTGGCGCGGCACGAACGGCCAGAAGACCCACCGGCCGACGATCACCAGCAGCGCCGGCAGCACCGTGACCAGCGCGAGGAACGCGCACACCGCACCGACCGCGCCGACAAGGCCGAGGGAGCGGGAAGAGCTGATGTCGGCGAAGTACAGGCAGGACAGGCCGACCGCGATGGTCGCGGCGGAGGCGAGGATCGCGGGGAAGCAGCGGCGCAGCGCCAGTTGCATGGCCTCGTGGCGGTTCTCGTGGCGGTGCAGCTCCTCGCGGTAGCGGGCGATGAGCAGCAGCGCGTAGTCCGTACCGACGCCGAAGACGAGGACCATCAGGATCCCGGCCGCCTGCGGGTCGACGGGCAGCGAGGCGTGCTTGGCGAGGAGGTACGTGGCTGCCTGGGTGAGGACGGCGGCGAAGCCGACGGCCAGCACGGGGAAGAGCCACAGGACGGGGCTGCGGTAGGTGATCAGCAGGAGGACGGTGACGACGGCCAGGGTCGCGAGCATCAGCGTCGCGTCGAGGGAGTCGAAGACGGCGACGGAGTCGGCGAGGGAGGCCGCCGGGCCGCCCACCTCCACGTCGACGCCTGGCGGGACGCCGTCGGCGGCCACCTCGCGTACGGCGTCGACGGTGTCGGAGAGGTCGTCCTCGTCGGTGATGGGCACGATGGTCATCAGCGCGCCGCCGTCGTCGGAGGGCACCGGCGGGGTCACGCGCTCGCCCGCGGCGAGGTACGGCGCGAAGGCCCGTACGTCCGCCTCCGCCTTCTGCCGGCCGGCGTCCGTCATCGCGCCGTCCGGCACGCTGTAGACGGCGACGGCGGGCATGATCTCGTCCTCGGGATCGCCGCGGAACTTCTCCAGCTCCGTGTTCAGCTCGGCGGACTCGGCGCTGCGCGGCAGAAAGGCGTTGGGGCCGGTGTCCTCGACGTCGCCGAGCTTGCCGGCCAGCGGGCCGAGCGCGACCAACAGGAGTATCCAGGCGGCCAGTACCAGCCATTTCGTGCGGTGTCCTCCGGGTGCAGCCACGAGCTGCTTGATCCGAGCGGACATGGGATGGTCTCCTTCTGAAAGAGGTGAGTCGGGCGCACGACCGACCCGCACCGCGGCCGCTGTGGTTTGCCGACCTGGCCGTGGCGCGGAAGTGTGCCGGGGATTGCTTCGTCCTCGTACGGGCCGGAAGTTGCCGCTTCCGGCCCGTACGCATGCTGGTGCTATTCGATCTCGCGCATCATCTTCTCCATCGAGGTGATGGAGCGCCGAGCCTCGGTGAGCTCGTCGATGCTGCGGCGGTGCAGTTCGAGATTGTCCTCCAGCAACTGCTGGTATTTGATGGCCAACTGCCGGTACTGCTCCTCGCGGGCCGCGAGCATCTTGGCCCGCCAGGTGGCGGCGATCTGCCAGACCACCACGATCAGCAGCGCGAAGAACCCGGCGGCACCGACCGCGCCGACCACGGCGCCGACCGTGTCGCCGCTGTCGGCGAGGTGCACCGTCTGCTCGTTCATGTGGCTTCCTCTTTCACCGTCTCGGGCTTCCCGGTGCCGGCCTTGTCCTTCCCGGGGGGCTCGCCTTCCGGCTCGCCGTCACCGTCGCCGAGGGTGCGGGCGACCTCCTCGATCAGCTCGGGGGTCAGCTCGTACCGGAACGAGACCACCTCGTAGAACTTCATCGCCTTGCCGTCTTCCGACAGCTCCAGCGAGCCGGTGATCAGGCCCGCGGCCTCCAGCCGCTGCAGGTGCATGTGCAGCAGCGGGCGGCTCATGCCGATCTCGCGGGCCAGCCGGCTGACGTAGTTCCGGCCCTCGTGGAGCGCGGCGACGATCCGCAGGCGGTGCGGATTGCCGAGCGCGGCGAGGACCTTGAGCAGTTCGTCTCCGGACGGGGCCGGAGCGGGCGTCCGTGCCATCTGCGGCCCCTTCGTGCGTCGGTGTGTAAGTCCAAGCTGACAGGTGTCACGACCACCTGTCAAAGAGTACTGACACATGTCCGGGTCGTCTGGGGGTGACCCCGGGCGGGCCTCAGGGTTTCCCCTGAGTGGCCCGGCGGGAGGCGAGGCCGAACAGGGCGAGCGCCACGAGCTGCGCCGCCGCCGCGCCGGCCGGGAGCGCGCCGCTGCCGTACACATCGAGGAGGACGCCGCCGACCGCGCCGCCGGCGGCGACGCCGAGGTAGACGGCGCTGCTGTTGAGCGCGAGGGCCTGGGCGCCGGCCGGTCCTGCGAGGCGCAGCAGCCGGGCGCTGGCGGCCGGCGGGATCCACCAGGCCGCCGCCGACCACAGCAGCAGCAGCGGCACCACCAGCACCAGCGGCGCGGGGCGCAGCGGCCAGCAGGCGACGAGCCCGAGCATCACCAGCGCGAACGCCCCGCAGCCCATCAGCAGCGCGCGCTCCGCGCCCCACCGGTCGGCGGCGGGGCCGCCGAGCTGGCTGCCGGCGATGCCGGCGGCACCGGCCAGCACGAAGATCACGCCGAGCCCCGTGGGGCCGACGCCGGCGAGGTCGCGGAGGTAGACGGCGAGGTACGTGACCACCATCAGGTTGCCGAGTACGGCGACGGCGGTGGCGGCGAGGCCGACGAGCAGCGCGGGGCGGGCCAGCGGGGTCAGCCGGTCGGCCAGCCGCAGGGCCTCGCCGCGGGGCGGCTCGGGCAGGGTCGCGTACAGGGCGGCCAGGGAGGCGACCCCGAGGAGGCCGCCGAGGACGAACGCGCCCTGCCAGCCGGCGACCGCGCCGACCCAGGTGCCGAGCGGGACGCCGAGCAGCAAGGACGTGGTCAGCCCGGCGAAGACGGTGCCCATGTAGCGGCCCTGCCGCTCCGGCGGGGCGAGGGCCGCGGCGGCGCCGAGGGCGCCGGGCACCACGATGGCGGCGGCGAGCGCGGCGGCCACGCGCAGGGTCATGAGGACGGGGAACGAGGCGACGAGCGGCATGGCGAAGTTCGCGGCGGCGAACACCGCGAGGGCGACGGTGAACAGCGGGCGGCGGGGCCAGGTCGCGGTGAGCACGGAGGCGACGGGGGCGGCGAGGGCGAGCACCAGGGAGAAGACGGTGACGAGCTGCCCGACCGCGGCCTCGGAGACGTCCAGGTCGTCGGCGATGCCGGGGAGCACACCCGCGACCAGGTAGTCGTCGGTGGAGAATGTGAAGGTCGTCAGCGTGAGCGCGATCAGCCAGCCCGGCAGGGAGCGGCGGAGGGGGGATGCGGCTTTCTGCAGGGTGGGATTCTCGTCCATGCCGTTAAGGTAACAGTCGTTACCCTAACGGCGTCCACCGGTTTCCGGGCCCTGCGCGTACGTGCGCTCCATGGGTACGTACGCGGGTGTCCTGGCGACCCGTACCAGGAGTGCCATGCCCAGACCAGCCGACCCGGCCCGCAAGACCGCCCTGCTCGACTCGGTCGTCGACTACCTCGTGGACCACGGCCTCGCCACCCTGTCGATGCGGCCGCTGGCCAAGGAGCTGGGGCAGAGCACGCGGGTGCTCACGCACCACTTCGCCGACAAGGCCGACCTGCTGGCCGCCACGCTGGCGCGGCTGGACGAGCGGCAGCGGGAGTGGCTGGCCCGGCTGCCCGGCGCGGACGGCGAGATGGGCATGGGCGAGGTCGTACGGGCCACGTGGGAGTACCACCTGACGCCCGAGCATCTGCCGCTCACCCGGCTCATCCACGAGATCGAGGGGCTCGCCGCCGGGGACCGGCTGGGCGGGGCGACGTCGCGGCTGCTGGCGGACCGGGTGGAGTTCGTCGCGGGCTGGTTCCGCGACCGGGGGGTGCCGGCGGAGGCGGCGACGGGCTACGCGACGCTGCTCAACGCGGCCTTCGCGGGGCTGCAGATCGACATGCTCAACACGGGCGACCGGGAGCGGACCACGGCGGCGGCGCACCGGCTGGCGGACCTGGCGGACGGGTGGGTGGCGGCGTACGCGGGGGCGCGGGAGGAGGCGTAGGCGGCGCGGGGGGCGTGGGGCCCGGGGCGGGTCAGCGGCGCTTCTTGCGCTTGCGCTTGGCCGGGTTGCCCGTACGGGACGAGCGGCGGCGCGCGTGCTGCTCCAGCCGGTGCTCGTAGTCCTGGCGCAGCATCCCCTCGCCCGGGGCCTCGACGAAGCTCCGCACCGCGTACGCCAGCAGCACGCCGACGAAGCCTATGACCCGGATCGGCCGCCACGAGCTGTCCGCGGGCCCGGCCTCGTGCGGGCGGCTGAAGCCGCCGAGGGTGCGGGTGAAGGCCAGCGAGCTGCAGACCGCGAAGGCGGCGATCATCAGCAGCTGGATGATCCCGCCGCTGTCGGCCAGTTGCAGGCCGTTGTACGACAGCGCCAGCACGAACGCGCCGCCGGCGGCCAGCACCAGGGCCAGGACGGCGACGCCGACGCGGCGGGCCCAGTAGCCGCGCGAGCGGTCGACCCAGGTGGTGCCGAAGAACCGCAGGGGCTCGGGCAGCGGCGCGCCGTCTTGGCTCTCGGACTGCTGGTTGTCGCTCACGCACCCGATTATCGCGGAGCCCTCCGCGGCGCGTCCCGCCCCCCTGGGGACGGGGCCGAACACCGCCCCCGGCGGAGCCGGAGCACGGGCGCGGCCGCACCGCTGCGGGCAGGCCCCGCCGTTGGTGGAGGGGTCTCGCCGCTGCGGGCGAGGGGCCGCCGCTGCGGGCCGCGCCGGGCTCAGCCCTCCAGCTTGGTGACGTCCCGCACCGCGCCCTTGTCGGCGCTGGTCGCCATCGCCGCGTACGCCCGCAGGGCCGTGGACACCTTGCGCTCGCGGCTCTTCGGCGCGTACCGCCCGCCGAGGGCCGCCCGGCGCTCGGCGAGGGTCTGCTCGTCGACCAGCAGCTCGATGCCGCGGTTCGGGATGTCGATACGGATCAGGTCGCCGTCCTCGACCAGCGCGATCGCGCCGCCCGCCGCGGCCTCCGGGGAGGCGTGGCCGATGGACAGCCCCGACGTACCGCCGGAGAAGCGGCCGTCGGTGACCAGCGCGCACGCCTTGCCCAGGCCGCGGCCCTTCAGGAACGACGTCGGGTAGAGCATCTCCTGCATGCCGGGGCCGCCCTTGGGGCCCTCGTAGCGGATGACGACGACGTCGCCCTCCTTGACCTGCTTGCCGAGGATCTTGTCGCACGCCTCCTCCTGCGACTCGCAGACGACGGCGGGGCCCTCGAAGGTGAGGATCGAGGCGTCGACACCCGCGGTCTTCACCACGGCGCCGTCCACCGCGATGTTGCCCTTGAGCACCGCGAGACCGCCGTCCTTCGAGTACGCGTGCTCCAGCGAGCGGATGCAGCCGCCCTCCGCGTCGGTGTCCAGGGACTCCCAGCGCTCGGACTGCGAGAACGCCGTCGCCGACCGCACGCAGCCGGGCGCCGCGTGCCACAGCTCGACGGCCTCGGGCGACGGGGAGCCGCCGCGGACGTCCCACCGCTTGAGCCAGTCCGCGAGCGAGTCGGCGTGCACCGCGTGCACGTCCTCGTTCAGCAGTCCCGCGCGGTACAGCTCGCCGAGGATGGCGGGGATGCCGCCCGCGCGGTGCACGTCCTCCATGTAGTACGTCCCGCCGGGGGCGACGTTCGGCGCGACCTTGGCCAGGCACGGCACCCGGCGGGAGACGGCGTCGATGTCCGCCAGCCCGTAGTCGAGGCCGGCCTCCTGGGCGGCGGCCAGCAGGTGCAGGATCGTGTTCGTCGAGCCGCCCATGGCGATGTCGAGGGCCATCGCGTTCTCGAAGGCGCTGCGGCTCGCCACGTGCCGCGGGAGGACCGTCTCGTCGTCCTGCTCGTAGTAGCGCGTGGTCAGCTCGACGACCGTGCGGCCCGCGGCCTCGTAGAGCGCCTTGCGCGCGGTGTGGGTGGCGAGCACCGACCCGTTGCCCGGCAGGGAGAGGCCCATGGCCTCGGTCAGGCAGTTCATCGAGTTGGCGGTGAACATGCCGGAACAGGAGCCGCAGGTGGGACAGGCGTTCTCCTCGATACGCAGCACGTCGGCGTCGGAGACACCGTCGTTCGCCGCGTCCACCATGGCGTCGATCAGGTCGAGCTTGCGGACCGTGCCGTCCACGAGGGTGGCGCGGCCGGCCTCCATGGGGCCGCCGGAGACGAAGACCGTGGGGATGTTCAGCCGCAGGGCGGCCATGAGCATCCCGGGGGTGATCTTGTCGCAGTTGGAGATGCAGACCAGGGCGTCGGCGCAGTGCGCCTCCACCATGTACTCCACGGAGTCGGCGATCAGGTCGCGCGAGGGCAGGCTGTAGAGCATCCCGCCGTGGCCCATGGCGATGCCGTCGTCCACCGCGATCGTGTCGAACTCGCGCGGCACCGCGCCGGCGGCCTTGACCGCCTCGGAGACGATGCGGCCGACGGGCGCCAGGTGCGTGTGCCCCGGGACGAACTCGGTGAAGCTGTTGGCGACCGCGACGACGGGCTTGCCGATGTCCTCGTTCGCTACGCCCGAGGCGCGCATGAGGGCGCGGGCGCCCGCCATGTTGCGGCCGTGGGTGACGGTACGGGACCTCAGCGCGGGCATGTTTCCCTCCCGGGGAAGCGGTACATCCGAGTCTTCGAGCCTACGCCCCCTGCCCACGGTCCGGACCGTTTGTCCACAGTCCGGACTGGCCGGTCGTACCGCCGCACCCTGCCTGTGGACAACTTCGGGCGGTGTCAGCGGGGCCCGCTACGTTATCCGCATGGCTTCCCGAAAGAGCGGCGGCAGGGACCGCCCCGCGTACCGCTGCGCCGAGTGCGGCTGGTCCACCGTGAAGTGGCTCGGCCGCTGCCCCGAGTGCCAGGCGTGGGGGACGATCGAGGAGGTCGGCGCGCCCGCGGTCAAGACCACGACCGCCGGCCGGGTCACGACGCCGGCGCTGCCCATCGCGCAGGTCGACGCCCGCCGCGTCGAGGCCCGCTCCACCGGCGTGCCGGAGCTGGACCGGGTGCTCGGCGGCGGGCTCGTGCCCGGCGCGGTGGTGCTGATGGCCGGCGAGCCCGGCGTGGGGAAGTCGACGCTGCTGCTCGACGTCGCCGCGAAGGCCGCGGTCGGCGGCGAGCGCACGCTGTACGTGACGGGAGAGGAGTCCGCCGGCCAGGTCCGGCTGCGCGCCGACCGCATCGGGGCGCTGAGCGACGGGCTGTATCTGGCCGCCGAGACCGACCTCGCCGCCGTCCTCGCCCACCTCGACGAGGTCAAGCCCGCCCTGCTCGTGCTGGACTCCGTGCAGACCGTCGCCTCCGGCGAGATCGACGGCGCCCCCGGCGGCATGGCCCAGGTGCGGGAGGTCGCCGGCGCGCTGATCCGGGCCTCCAAGGAGCGCGGCATGGCCACGATCCTCGTCGGGCACGTGACGAAGGACGGCGCCATCGCGGGCCCCCGCCTGCTGGAGCACCTGGTGGACGTCGTGCTGCACATCGAGGGCGACCGGCACGCCCGGCTGCGGCTGGTCCGCGGCATGAAGAACAGGTACGGCGCGACCGACGAGGTCGGCTGCTTCGAGCTGCACGACGAGGGCATCATCGGCCTCGCCGACCCCAGCGGCCTGTTCCTGACCCGCCGGGACGAGCCCGTGCCCGGCACCTGCCTGACGGTGACCCTGGAGGGCCGCAGGCCGCTGGTCGCCGAGGTGCAGGCGCTCACCGTCGACTCGCAGATCCCCTCCCCCCGGCGCACCACGTCAGGTCTCGAGACCTCCCGGGTCTCGATGATGCTGGCCGTGCTGGAGCAGCGTGGCGACATCCGCGCGCTGTCCAAGCGGGACATCTACAGCGCCACCGTCGGCGGGGTGAAGCTCTCCGAGCCGGCCGCCGACCTGGCCGTCGCGCTCGCGCTGGCCAGCGCCGCCAGCGACACCCCCCTGCCGAAGAACCTGGTCGCGATCGGCGAGGTGGGGCTCGCCGGCGAGGTGCGGCGGGTGACCGGGGTGGCCAGGCGGCTGGCGGAGGCGGCCCGGCTCGGGTTCACGCAGGCGCTCGTACCGGCGGATCCGGGCAAGGTCCCCGCAGGCATGAAAGTCCGGGAAGTCGCGGACATAGGGGACGCGTTGCGCGCGCTGCCCGCCGGTCGGCGGCGCGCCGGCGGGGGGTCCCGGGAGCCGGCCGGAGAGAGGGAGCCGAGGGAGTCCCGGCAGCCCGAGGAGGCGCGCCGGTAGACTTTGCCCCGGTCTCTTCCGTGCGGGGGAGCGCAGGGGGCTCGTGCGTGCGCCGCCCGGCGCACGCGTAGAGCGCCGAAACGACGACCGGAGGATTCCGGAGGGTTCCAGTGGCAGCAGGCGACCGGGCGGGCGCCCCGGGCAGAGCCGGCGGCAGTTCCGGCTCCGATGCCGCGGTGAGGGCCGCGCTGAGCGCGGTCGCGCCCGGCACGGGGCTGCGCGACGGCCTGGAGCGGGTCCTCCGCGGCAACACCGGCGGGCTCATCGTGCTGGGCACGGACAAGATCATCGAGTCCATCTGCACCGGCGGCTTCGTGCTGGACGTCGAGTTCACCGCGACCAGGCTGCGGGAGCTGTGCAAGCTCGACGGCGCCGTAGTCCTCGACCAGGACATCACGCGGATCGAGCGCGCGGGCGTGCAGTTGCTGCCCGACGCCTCGATCCCCACCGAGGAGACCGGCACCCGCCACCGCACCGCGCAGCGGGTGTCGATCCAGAGCGGCTTCCCCGTCGTCTCCGTCAGCCAGTCGATGCGGCTCATCGCGCTGTACGTCGACGGCCAGCGGCGCGTGCTGGAGGACTCCGCCGCGATCCTCTCCCGGGCGAACCAGGCGCTGGCCACCCTGGAGCGGTACAAGCTCCGGCTGGACGAGGTCGCCGGCACGCTCTCCGCGCTGGAGATCGAGGACCTGGTGACGGTGCGGGACGTCTCCGCCGTCGCGCAGCGGCTGGAGATGGTGCGCCGGATCGCCACCGAGATCGCGGAGTACGTGGTCGAGCTGGGCACCGACGGCCGGCTGCTGTCCCTCCAGCTCGACGAGCTGATCGCGGGTGTCGAGCCGGAACGCCAGCTCGTCGTCCGGGACTACGTGCCCGAGCGCACCGGCCGCCGCCCGCACACCGTGGACCGCGCCCTCACCGAGCTGGACCGGCTCTCCCACGGCGAGCTGCTCGAACTGCCCATCGTGGCCCGCTCGCTGGGCTACTCGGGAGTGCCCGAGACCCTCGACGCCGCGGTCTCGCCGCGGGGTTACCGGCTGCTGGCCAAGGTGCCGCGCATCCCCAGCGCCGTCATCGACCGGCTGGTGGAGCACTTCGGCGGCCTGCAGAAGTTGCTCGCCGCCAGCGTGGACGACCTGCAGACGGTCGACGGCGTGGGCGAGGCGCGGGCCCGCTCGGTGCGCGAGGGGCTGTCGCGGCTGGCGGAGTCGTCGATCCTGGAGCGCTACGTCTGACGCGAGTGCCGCGTGACCGGGGAGGTCAACGCCCCGTCGCGGAGCGCCCCATGAGGCGTACGGCGGTCAACGTCGCGTATCCGGGGCCTCAGGGAGACGTACCCCGTCAACGTGCCGTGCCCGAAGGCCGCCGGGGAACATACGGCCGGTCAATGCCCCGCCGCAGCGGGCGCCGTGCCGCCCGCTTACGCCTTCTCCAGCACGAACGGCGCCGTCGCCGTCGCCAAGCCGTCCGCGCTGACCTCCGCCTCGTAGCTCCCCGCGCCCGCCGTGCCCGCCTTCGGCGTCGCGCAGCGCGGCTCGCTCGCCCGCATGTCCCACTCGTACGTCCGCGAGACCTCGCTGCCCGCCGGCACCGCCAGCAGGATCGGGTCGGTCGTCCACGGGCAGTCGTCCGACGCCCACCACTGGCTCGCGCCGCCGCCGGCCGCCGAGATCGTGAGCACCGTCGAGGTCGGCGAGAAGTCCAGCTTGCAGTCCCGGTCACCGGAGTTGACCGCGGTCAGCTCGAACACCGGCCGCTCCCCCGGCGCGTACGAACGCTCCTGGCTGCGCAGCGTCAGCTCCACGTCGTCCGCCGCGCACGCGGCCATGGACGAGCCGGCCGGCACGCCGTCCGAGCCGGCGTCGAAGCCGCCGCCCGCGGAGCCCGCGCCGCCCGCCCCGGAGCCGCCGCCGGCGGAGCCGCCGTCCTCGCCGTCGCCGGAGTCGCCGCCGTCACCGTCACCGGAGCCGCCGGAGCCGCCCGAGCCCTCGGAGTCGCCGGAGCCGCCGCCGTCCTCGTCGCCCGAGCCGCCTGAGCCTTCGGAGTCGCCCGAGCCGCCGTCCTCGTCGCGGCCCCCGGGCGGGTTGTCGATCACCGACGAGTCGTCGGTCGGCCCCGGCGTGATCGACTCGGCGGGGTTCTTGCCCTCGTTGGCGGCGTTCTCGCTGCCGCCCCCGAGGTTGATGACCAGAATCGCGAAGATCGCGAGCACGGCGAGCAGGCCGAGCAGGACCGCGCGGCGCCGCCAGTAGATGGCGGACGGCAGCGGACCGACAGGACGGCGGAAAGATCCCACGCGGAAACCTTACGAGACTTGGGGCGCAAGGCGGTCCCGTACCCGCCGCGCGGTCTGACTTTCGTCAGGGGAGCGTACTGACTTTCGCCGGAAGTGGTGAGCCGAACACGCTTCGTACCGTCCGGACATGAACGACGAGTTGTACCGCGACGTCACGTCCCTCGCCCGCCGCACCCCCGACTGGCTGCACGCGCTTGCCGAATACGGCACGGACGCCGGTCTGCTGTTGCTGGCCGCGCTGTTCGCCGCTGCGTGGTGGGCGGCGCCGCGGCGCGCGCCGGTCGTCGCGGGGGCGGCGGGCACGGTCGGGGCGTACGGGCTCAGCGAGTTGCTGAAGGTGTGGGTGGAACGGGAGCGGCCGTGCCGGGCGGTGCACGGGGCCGCGGCGCCGCTGGCGGACTGCCCGCCGCCGGGCGACTGGTCGTTCCCCAGCAACCACGCGACGATCGCCGGCGCCGCGGCCGTCGCGCTGGCGGTGGCGTGGCCGCGGATCGCGGGGTGGGTGCTGCCGTTCGCCGTGCTGCTGGCGGCGTCGCGGGTCTTCGTCGGCGTGCACTACCCGCTCGACGTGGCGGCGGGCCTGGCGCTGGGCGCGGCCGTCGCGGCGCCGTGCGCGGCCCTCGCGCGGGTACGGATCGGGGGTGCCGGGAGCCGCCGCCGGCGGGGCGCGGGCACTCTGACGGGTACCACGTCCCCCATTGAGTGACAACGTCACCCGTAGGGGCGAAAGTCGCCGAACTACCCCGATCCGTACGCGACTATGCGCCTACGTTCGCGGGGTGACGAGCAGCCCCGACCCCGAACCCGCCCGGCAGCCGCCGCCACAGCGCCCGCCCGAGCAGTACGAGCCCTACCTGGACGGCCTGTTCACCTACTGCATGTCGGTGCTGTGCGACCACGACGACGCCGTCGCCGCCCTCGGCGACGTCCTCGCGATCGCCGAACGCCAGCCGCGGCGGCGGCCCACGACGCCCGCCGAGTGGCGGCCCTGGCTGTACTCGCTGGCGCGCTGGGCCTGTGTGCGCCGCCTGGACCAGAAGCCGGGGCAGCGAGCGGCGCAGCGCACGCTGCCCAGGCCCGGCCAGCGGCCGGCGCACCGCCCGGCGCAGCGGCGGCCCGCCGCGGAGGCCGAGGAGAAGCGATCCGCCAGTACGGCGGGGGCGGTGCCGGGGGCGGAGGCCGCCGCGGACCCGGTGCCCGCCGCCACGTCGGCAGCCGCACCGGAAGCTGACGGAGAAGCCACCGCGGAAGCCGACGCCCGCCTGCGCCGCCGCGAACTGGCCGCGCTCGCCTGGCCCGAGGCCGCCGGCACGACGCCCGAGCAGCGCGAGGCGCTGGAGTTGGCCGTACGCCACCGGCTGCCCGCCGAGGAGGTCGCCACGGTGCTCGGCCAGCACCCCGACGCCGCCCGCGTGCTGCTCTCCACCGCCGCCGCCGAGGTCGAACGGACCCGCGCCGCGCTCGCCGTCGTCGACCAGCACGGCTGCCCCGCCATCGCCCGGCTCGCCGGCGACAGCCGGCTGTTCCTCAGCGCCGCCCTGAGCCGCGAGCTGGTCCGGCACGTCGACGACTGCGCCGAGTGCCGCCGCGCCGCCGAGCGCGCGGGTGCGGGCTGGGCCTGGCCGGGTACGCTGCGCGCCGCGCGGCCCGACGGACCGCTGCCGGTGCTGGAGGCGCCCCGCGCGGCCGCGTACGCGGCGATGCTGCTCGCCCAGCGCACCCGCTTCGTGCACGCCCCGCGCTTCGACCGCCGCGGCTACCCCCGCGACCCCCGGCACCGCGCCGCCCGCCGGGGCCGGCTGCGCTCCCGGGCGGTGACGTCGACGGTCGTGGCGACCGTCATCGCGGCGCCGGTGCTGGCGCTGTGGGCGGCGAACCGCGGCGCGCCCGCGACCGGCGAGGCGGAGTCGGGCTGGCCGCCGCCGAGCGCGGACGCGGACGAGCCGGAGTCGCTGGACGGCCGCCCGGTGGAGAAGGCCGGCAGCGCGCACGACGAATCCGCGCCGCCGTCGCCGGACGGCAATCACCCCGACGTGTCGGTGGAGGTCGTCGACCGCGGCGGCCCGACCCCGGGCCGGCCGGGGATGGGCCCGGGCCGGCTGACGGTGGAGGCGTGGCCGGCCGGGGAGACGACGTACCTGCGGCTGCGGGCGTCAGGCGGGACGCCGGTCGACTGGCGGGTGGGTACGGACGCGGGGTGGCTGCGCTTCAGCGCGACGTACGGGACGCTACGGCCGGGCGAGGCGACCACGGTCGCGGTGACGGTGGCGGAGGCGAGCGAGCCGCGGACGGGCTGGCAGGCGCGGGTGTACGTGTCCCCGGGCGGCGCGGCGATCCTGATCACGGGCGCGGGCAGCGGCCGTACGAGCCCGGGCGGCGCCCCCGCCCCGACCCACCCGAAGCCGCCGCCCCACTCCCCACCGGGCAGCCCGCGCCCGTCGGACCCGGCCCCGTCCCCCTCGGACCCGGACCCCAGCCCGTCGGACCCCGGCCCGTCCCCGTCCGACCCGGACCCCAGCCCCTCACCCCCGGACCCGTCCCCTTCACCCCCGGACCCCACGCCACCACCCCCCTCCGACCCACCCCCGAGCCCCACGGACACCTCGGGAGCCCCGTCACCGACCGGCTGACGGACCCGGCGGCACCGGGCGCACCAGACCGCAGAAAGGCGCGGCGGACCGGCGGACTGAGGGCCCGCACCGCCCGTACCGTCGCGCGCCGCAAGCTCAGGCCGCGTGCATCCCGGCCCGGCGCCCGCGGCCGTCCCGTCCCGTACGGGCCCTCAGTCCGCCGGGTGCGGGGCCGGGAGGGGGGCGTGCCGGGCTGCGGTCAGGCGGTCCTTGCAGAGTTCTGCCAGGCGGGCGTAGGCCCTCTCGCCCATCAGTTCCACCAGCTCCGGGCGGTACGACTCGTACACCGCCTGGCCGCCGCCGTGGGCCGACGGGGCCGAGGTGCACCACCAGTGGAGGTCGTGGCCGCCCGGGCCCCAGCCGCGGCGGTCGTATTCGCCGATCGAGACCATGAGGACCTTGGTGTCGTCCGGGCGCGTGATCCACTCGTAGGAGCGGCGGACCGGCAACTGCCAGCAGACGTCCGGCTTGGTCTCCAGCGGCTCGCGGCCCTCGCGGAGCGCCAGCAGGTGCAGGGCGCAGCCCGTGCCGCCGGGGAAGCCGGCGCGGTTGTGGAAGACGCAGGCGCCGTCCACGCGGCGGGTCTTGCGTTCGCCGTCCTCGTCGGTCTCGGTCCAGCCGTCCGGGCCCAGGCCCTCGGCGTGGTGCTGCCACAGCTCCGGTGTGAGCCGGCGCACATGGCCGGCGACCCGTTTCTCGTCGTCCTTGTCGGAGAAGTGCGCGCCCAGCGTGCAGCAGCCGTCGTCGGGGCCCGCGGCGTCGATGCCGTGGCAGCCGCGGCCGAAGATGCACGACCAGCGTGACGTCAGCCACGTCAGGTCGCAGCGGAAGACCTGTTCGTCGTCTGCGGGGTCGGGAAACTCCACCCAGGCGCGGGCGAAGTCGAGCCCGACCTCCTCCGACCGCGCGGCATTCTCGCGTACGACGCCCGAACCGGCTTGCGTTTTGCCCTGTTTCTTCCTCTTGCTCACGGGACCCAGCGTACGGCCGCGCGGCAAGGCGCTAGCGTTTCCCGTTATGCGACTCGGCGTTCTCGATGTGGGCTCGAACACGGTGCACCTGCTGGTGGTGGATGCGCACCCCGGTGCCCGGCCGCTGCCGGCCTACTCGCACAAGGCGGAACTGCGGCTCGCGGAACTCCTCGACGAGGAGGGCGCCATCGCCGACGACGGGGTCGGGCGGCTGATCGCCACGATCCACGAGGCGCTGCAGGTTTCGGAGGACAAGGGCGCAGAAGACGTGCTCCCGTTCGCGACCTCCGCGGTCCGCGAGGCGGCCAACGCCGAATCCGTGCTCGCGCGCGTCGCCGACGAGACCGGGGTGAAGCTCACCGTGCTCACCGGCGAGGAGGAGGCGCGGCTGACGTTCCTGGCCGCGCGGCGCTGGTTCGGCTGGTCGGCCGGGAAGCTGCTGGTCCTGGACATCGGCGGCGGGTCGCTGGAGATCGCGTACGGGATCGACGAGGACCCCGACAAGGCGGTGTCGCTGCCGCTCGGCGCCGGCCGGCTGACCACCGCCTGGCTGCCGGGGGACCCGCCGGACCCCGACGACGTACGGGCGCTGCGGCGGTACGTGCGCGCGCAGATCGCCCGGGTCGTCAGCGAGTTCAGCCGGCTCGGTGAGCCGGATCACGTGGTGGCCACGTCCAAGACGTACCGGCAGCTCGCGCGGATCGCGGGCGCGGCCCGGTCCGCGGAGGGGCTCTACACGCACCGGGCGCTGTCGGCGAAGGCGCTGGAGGAGTGGGTGCCGCGGCTGGCGGCGATGCCGGCCGCGGAGCGGGCGGAGCTGCCGGGGGTGTCGGAGGGCAGGGCGCGGCAGTTGCTCGCGGGGGCGCTGGTGGCGGAGGGGGCGATGGACCTGTTCGGCGTGGACACGGTGGAGATCTGCCCGTGGGCGCTGCGCGAGGGGGTCATCCTCAAGCGGCTGGACCAGTTGCCGTGACGGGGCGGGGCGCGGATGACGCCGCGTACGCTGTCTCCGTGGCAGGAGCATCCCGTTACCGGACCGACGAGCATGGCGAAGCCGGCGAGACCGGCACATCGGCCGGGCGTGACGCGACCGGCGGGGGAACCGGGGACGGTGCCGGCGGCGAGGCCGAGCCGCGGAGCGCGGAGCGCGGGGTCGCGGTGCCCGACGCGCGGGTGAGCCTGTCGACCGCCTCCGTCTACCCCGAGTCCACCGCCACCGCCTTCGAGACCGCCGCCCGCCTCGGGTACGACGGCGTGGAGGTCATGGTCTGGACGGATCCCGTCAGCCAGGACATCGAGGCGCTGCGCCGCCTCTCCGACCACCACGGCGTGCCGGTCCTCGCCATCCACGCGCCGTGCCTGCTGATCACGCAGCGCGTCTGGTCGCGGGACCCGTGGGAGAAGCTGCGGCGCGCGCAGTCGGCCGCCGAGCGGCTGGGCGCCGAGACGGTCGTGGTGCACCCGCCGTTCCGCTGGCAGCGCGGGTACGCGCGCGAGTTCGTCCGCGGCATCTGGCGCATGGCCGACGAGACGGCGGTGCAGTTCGCGGTGGAGAACATGTACCCGTGGCGCTACCGCGAGAAGGAGATGCTCGCGTACGCGCCGGACTGGGACGTCACGAACGAGGACTACCGCCACCACACCCTTGACCTCTCGCACACGGCCACCGCCCGCAACGACGCGCTGGAGATGGCCGACCGCATGGGCGACCGGCTGTGCCACGTGCACCTGGCCGACGGCTCGGGGTCAGGCAAGGACGAGCACCTGGTGCCCGGGCGGGGCAACCAGCCGTGTGCCGAGATGCTGGAACGGCTGGCGGCGCGGGGGTTCGGCGGGCAGGTCGTGGTGGAGATCAACACCCGGCGGGCGATGTCGGCGGCGGAGCGCGAGTCGGACCTCGCGGAGTCGCTGGCGTTCACCCGGTTCAACCTCGCGGCGCCGGTCACGCGCGGCGCGTCGTCGTAAGGGGCGTCGCCGTGAAGCGCGTCATCGCGAAGCGCGTCGTCGTGGCGCCCGGGAAAGGTGCCGTCGAGGCGCCCGGGGCAGGAGCCGCCCCGTGATGCCGGAGAACGCCGCCGACCTCCCGAAACGCGGCCGGGGCCGCCCCCGCCGCGGCGCCGCCGAGGACGGGCCGGGCACCCGGGACCGGATCCTGG
This sequence comes from Streptomyces sp. NBC_01808, assembly GCF_035917395.1. NCBI lineage: Bacteria > Bacillati > Actinomycetota > Actinomycetes > Kitasatosporales > Streptomycetaceae > Streptomyces > Streptomyces sp. NBC_01808. The sequence goes on along the minus strand of NZ_CP109072.1, from coordinate 4,455,857 downwards.
CGAAGGCCCGTTCCGAGTTCGCCGCGCGCGGCTTCGAGAAGACGTCCATCCGCGGCATCGCCAAGTCCGCGGGCGTCGACCCGGCGCTGGTCCACCACTACTTCGGCACCAAGGAGCGGGTCTTCGAAGCAGCGCTGGAGATCACGTTCGCGCCCGCGATGGCGATACCGGACATCGTCGTCGACGGCCCGGTGGAGGACGCGGGCGAGCGCATGACCCGCTTCTTCTTCGGCGTCTGGGAGAACCGGCTCTCGCGCGAGCCTTTACTCGCCGTCATCCGCTCCGCCGTCAGCAACGAGACCGCGGCCGCGATCTTCCGCAGCATCGTCACGCGCAACCTGCTGCGCCGCATCACCCCGTCGCTGCCGCAGCCCGACGCCGAGATGCGCGCGGAGCTGGCGGTGGCGCAGCTCGTCGGGACGGCGATGCTGCGCTACATCGTCCGGCTCGAACCGATGGCCTCCGCGGAGCCGGAGGAGCTGATCCGCCGGCTTTCGCCGATCGTGCAGTACCACCTGATGGACGGGCCGCCGTCGCCGCCTGCCCTCTCGGCACCGGGAAGCTGACGGACTCAGCCGTCCCAGCGCTCCCCCGTCAGCCGCTCGTACGCCTCCACGTACTTCTCCCGCGTACGCTCCACCACCTCCGCGGGCAGCTCCGGCGGCGGCGCCTCGCCGTGCCGGTCCCAGCCGGACTCGGCGGACGTCAGCCAGTCGCGTACGTACTGCTTGTCGAAGGCCGGCTGCGGCCGGCCGGGACGCCAGGCGCCGATCGCCCAGTACCGCGAGGAGTCCGGCGTCAGCACCTCGTCGCCGAGGACCAGTTCGCCCTCGCCGATCGCGTCGCCGGTGTAACCGAACTCGAACTTCGTGTCCGCCAGGATCAGCCCCCGCCCGCGCGCGAGGTCCCGTCCGCGCCCGTACACCTCCAGCGTCACCCGGCGCAGCTCCGCCGCGACCAGCGGGCCGACGCGGCGCACCACCTCGTCGTACGTGACGTTCTCGTCGTGCTCCCCCACCTCCGCCTTCGTCGCCGGCGTGAAGACCGGCGCGGGCAGCGCCGAGGCGTCGGTCAGCCCCGGCGGCAGGTCGACGCCGCAGACCGCGCCCGACTCCACGTACTCCGCGAGCCCCGAGCCCGCCAGATAGCCGCGGGCCACGCACTCCACCGGCACCATCCGCAGCCGCCGGCACACCAGGGCGCGCCCCGCCCAGCCGGCGGGGGCGCCCTCGGGCAGCTCGGTGGAGAGCACGTGGTGCGGCACGATGTCGGCGATCCGCTCGAACCACCACAGCGACAGCCTGGTCAGGATCCGGCCCTTGTCGGGGATCTCGGTGGGGAGCACCCAGTCGTACGCGGAGATCCGGTCGCTGGCGACCATCACCAGGCGGCCGGCGGCGTCCTCGTACAGGTCCCGTACCTTGCCCGTGTGCAGGTGCACGAGGCCGGGCACGGGTACGGGCTGGGGCTTCTCCACGAAACCGGGCACGGATCCCTCCGGGGCTCTGCCGATGCGACAGTCGAATTGTCTCGCATCGCCGCACCGGCACCCCGGCCAGGCGGCCCGGCAGCCCGACAGCCCGGTGGCCGGGTGGCCCGCTCAGCCGGCGGGCGCGGGCGCGGGCGCGGGGGCGGGCGCCAGGGGCGTGAGCGCGGGGTAGTCCGTGTACCCGCGGTGGTCGCCCCCGTAGTACGTGGCCTCGTCGGCCTCGTTGTACGGCCCGCCGGCCCGGGCCCGGGCGAGCAGGTCGGGGTTGGCCAGCCAGCGCGCGCCGAGGGACACGAGGTCCGCGGTGCCCGCCGCGACCAGCTCCGCCGCCTCCGCGACCGGGTCGCCGCCGCCGTGGTGCGCCGAGTTCAGCATCAGCGGGCCCGCCCACCCGCGGCGTACCTGCTCGGTCACGCCGCGCAGCCCCGGACGGGCCTCCAGGGTGTGCAGGTAGGCCAGCGGGTACGGGGCCAGCGCCGTGAGCAGCGCCGCGTACAGCTCGGCCGTGTCGGTCTCGGCGACGCCGTTGGCCTCGTTGCCGGGCGAGATGCGCAGCGCCGTGCGGTCCGCGCCGACGGCCTCGCTCACGGCCCGTACGGACTCGGCGCCGCCGCGGACGGGCGCGGGCAGAGCCTCGTGCTGCGCGGCGAGGCCGGCATCGGCAAGTCGTCGCTGCTCGCGTACGCCGAGGGCGAGGCGCGGCGGCGCGGCTTCACCGTGCTGCGCGCGGTGGGCTGGCAGGCCGAGCAGGGGCTTGCGTTCGCGGCGCTGCACCAACTGCTGCGGCCCGTGCTCGACCGCGCCGACAGGCTGCCGCAGCCGCAGGCCGACGCGCTGGGCGCCGCGGTCGGCACCGGCGCCGCCGACGGGCAGGACCGGTTCCTCGTCGGACTCTGCATATCCGGTTGGGCATAGGCGAACATGCGAGAAATTCGCGCGCGAGATTCGCATAACCCTGAACGGGTTGGTGGAGGTCCGATCGCCCTTTCCGGGCGGGCCGCCGTGGTTCCGTTCCTGCGTGCCACGGGAGCTGTTCCCACACACACGATGCTCTCGAAGCGCATGTCCGACGACCGCCGGGTGCTCGGCTCGCAGATCATCGAATCGCCGGACGTGGTCGCCGAGTGCGTCCGGTTACGTGACCGGCCGTAGTCCCTGGCCGTTCCGCATCGCGCGTACAAGCCCTGACACATCGGTGAGCAACCAAGCAGAGGCGGCACGACAGGCGCTGGGTGCCCGGGTGCGCGGGTTCCGCAAGGATGCGGGGTTCGCGAGCGGCCGGGCATTCGCCCACGCCACCGGGTGGCAAGAATCCAAGGTCTCGCGCATCGAGAACGGCAAGCAGAACGTCAGCGAGGACGACGTCCGGGTGTGTTGCCGCAGTCCGCGGTGTACGGAAGCGCGGTCCGCGACCTGATCTCGACCGCTTTCCAGCACGTCGACAAGATGCCGGGCAGCAAGTCGGTCGGGTGCACATGATCGATCCGACCTCTCACACGGCGTTGGCGGAGCCGAGGTCGCGTCCGTTCAGCACCCGGCCCCGACGCCACCGTTACAAGTGACGACGGGGCCGATGCTGAGGACTGCCTTTCGACGTGGCCCCCTCGCGGTCAACTGGCCCGACCGCTCGCGAGTAAGGTCGGCACGGGCTCACTGTCAGGTGAGGTACCGCTTCCAGTCCAGGCAGTTGTCGGGAGCACCGGAGATCTCCTCGCAGACCCTGAAGAAGACCCACTTGTCGCCTTCCGGGTTCGCGACCGGGATGTTGTGCCATTCCTGGTCGACGTCGGGGGACAGCGCAACGCGGGACTCGGGATCGTGACTTTCCTTGAACGAGTAGGGGATGTAGCAGAAGAGGTTGTTTTCCTCGGCGTCCTTGAGACGGAAGGTGTTGGTCGAGGAGATCCATTGGCCGCCACAATGGTGGTGGTCGTCGTACAGCCAGCGGATTCCCGAGTCGGCGGCCGCCGTTCCGCTCGTGAGTGTCATCGTCGCCAAGGTCGCCGCACTGACTGCGGCGGCGGCTGCAGACATCACACGCTTCACCTGTGACTTCATTCCGTGCATTCCCTCCCTGTGGTGAAGCGGCTCGAAGGGCACCCTCACGCACTCTTCGAGCCGCTTCGTTGACAGGTGCAACCTGCCATACCGTCCTGGATGGAACCTTGACAGAGTCTGACGATCACGCCTTCGGCGCCCGTCGCCGCGGTCGGGAGTCCCGGCAGGAGAGTCGGCCTGCTACGTCAGCAGGTGGTCGAACTCGCCGCCCTTGGCGCCGTCGAGGAACGCGGCGAGTTCGGTTCGGGTGTACAGCAGCGGGGGGACGTCGGGGTTCTTGCTGTCCCGCAGGGCGATCCAGCCGTCGCTTGCCGGGGCGAGTTCGACGCAAGCGCCGTTCTCGCCGGATGCCGTCGCCTTTATCCACGTGAGGTCGTCGGGATTCACAGCCGGGGGTGTGGGCGGGTTGGCTCGTGCCATGGTCATCTACTCCTTTGCGGCGAGTTCGGCCAGGAGCGCCGCGGAATCGCCGGGGTCGAGAGCACCCGCTCTCAAGCGGTCGAAGGTATGGACAAGCATGCGCGTCTGCCTGTCGCGCTCCAGGAAGTTGTTCCCGGCGGGGGACTCGACGTAGCCCACGACCGGTTCGGAGTCGCCGAAGTTCAGCAGGGTGAACGCCCCCAGCATGCCCGCGTGCGCGCTTGAGTCCAAGGGGTGGATCTGCAGGGTGACGTTCGGCATCTCGGCTGTGCTGAGCAGGTGGGCGAGTTGGTCGCGCATGACCGCCCGGCCACCCACAGGACGTAGGAGCGCGGCCTCGTCGACCACTGCCACCAGCTCCACCGGGTTGGATTTGGCCGTAAGTCGCTGCTGGCGTTGGATGCGCACCCGGGCGAGCCGGCCAACCTCGTCCGCAGTCTTGAGGCCGCTGCTGCCGAGGACTGCTCGCGCGTATGACTCGGTCTGCAACAGGCCGGGCACGTAACCGAGTTCCCATGCTCGGACAGAGCGGGCGTCGTACTCCAGACCGACGTAGACCCCGAGGCCGGAGGGGAGGACCGTCTCGTACTCCGCCTGTTCCCACCAGCCGATTTCGCTGGCCTCCTTGCGGATCTCCAGGATCTTCGCGCGTTCGTCCTCGTCGGTGACCCCGTACAGATCGAGCAGACTGCGCAGCTCGATCATCTTGGGGAGCCCCTGGCCCAGTTCGATGCGGCTGATCTTGGAGTTCGAGCACTCCAGGTCCCGTGCCGCGGCGAGTTGGTCGAGGCCGGCCTGTTCGCGGAGTCGACGCAGCTCGGACCCCAGTCGGCGGCGCCGGACCGTGGGGCCGCTCGGGTCGCTCATCCGCTGTCCTCTCGTGCCGCGTCCTCATCAGGGCTTTGCCGGGCGCAAGTCTGCCGTACCACCGGTGAGTTCGTCGGTCACGTCCGTCACTCCCGGGGCCCTGGTCACTCGAAAGTGGTCAATTCCTCTGGCGGGCTTGCTTCTTGGGATCCCACAGCAGACTCTAACGGAAATCGCGTCACGAAACAGTAGCGAACCCGCAGCAGTCTGTTGATCGCTGTTGCCGGGTGAACCCCGAAGGCGAGGCGACTCATGACCCGTGCGGTGTGCTCGTGATCCGGCAGCGAGGCGCGCACGTCGCGGGCGTCGCCCACGATCTCCTCGCGGTACAAGCGGCCGGTCGACGGGGGAGCCGGCAGGCGTCCGTGGTGTTGCCCGGGCGCTCCACGACAACGCCCGGGTGTGCTCGGGAGATCGTCCGGTCCTGGCTGGGCGCCTGGCAGATTCCCGCCGAGCGGGCGTACGACGCCTTGGTGATCGCCAGCGAGCTGACGACCAACGCGCTCGTGCACACCGACAGTTCGCAGATCGTCGTGGCCGTGCAGCTCACCGGACGGGAGTTGCGGCGGCTGACGGTCCGGGTGGTCGACCAAGGGCCGGCCCGAACAGCCCGAGCGGTCGATCGCCGGGACGGTCCCGGTGACGACCTCGCGCTCTCCGGCCGCGGGCTGGCCATGGTCGAGGCGCTCGCGGACCGGTGGGGCGCGGTTCGCAGATCCGCGGGCACCAGCGTGTGGGCGCAACTGGCCGTCCCCGCGATCTGCTCACACTCCCCCGAAGGGAATCAATGGTGATCACAGCCGACCCTCCCGTCGCCGTACGCCTCCTGAGCTTCGGCTACGCGCACGGGCGGCCGGTCCCCGACGCACACATCGTCCTCGACCTGCGCGCCCACTTCGGTGACTCCCCCGAGTCGCGCGACCCTGACCGCCTGGTGTCCGAGACGGACGGGCTGCCCGAGCTGGTCGAGGGGGTCATCCCCGTGCTGGCCGCCTACCGCAGCGGCTCCGGGTCCTGCGACGGGCCGGTCGTCGTGGGCGTGGGGTGCGCCGACGGGCGTCTTGCCGCGGCGGTCGCGGCCACGATGCAGCGGCAGATGGACAACGGGCTCGTTCTCGTGACGGTGGAACACCGTCACGAGGGGGTGCCATGCGGGCCGTAACCGGTACGCGTTGCCGCGCCGTCCAGGCTCCGGCCACGACAACGTCACCGGACGACAGCATCCGGCCCTTCCGGGTCTCCGTCCCGGACGAGCGGGGTCCTCACGCGTAGGCCCTGACAAGGAGAGTTCCCGTGTCCTTTCCTTCCGGGGGAGCGATGGTCTCGGCTTCGATCTCCGAGAATCCGGAAGAGGCCAGGGAGGCAGACCACTCCTCTGGCGTGTAGTCCCACCTGGTCACCGCCTTGGCCTCCCGCAGAGCTCCCACCACCTGGGTGCCGGCCGTTGGAGGTTTGTGGGAGAAGGCCAGTACGCCGTCAGGCGACAGTCTCTTACGGATCAGCGGAAGGAACCGTTCAGGGTCCGTGAACCAGACAGGGCCGAAGATGGACAGCACCACATCGAACGGCCCGGCCGTACGGGTCAGATAGTCGGTCACTTCTGCCGTGTGGAAGGTGATGCCGGAAAGGTGGCCCCATCGGTCTACGGCCTTCCTGTGCTGGCTGGGAGCAATGTCCACACCGGTACAGGTGGCCCCGAGGGTGGACAGGTGGGCCAGGTTGCAGCCCGTACCGCAGCCCAGTTCCAGGATGGTGCGGCCATGGAGATCACCGAGGATCGATTCGTCGGGGCCGTGGTCGGGGTACTGCGTCCAGTTCAACCACGTCCGGGCACCGGAAGCGTTGGCCTTCCTCCGTGGTGTCCGGCCCCGGGCGTATCGCTCCCAGGCATCAACGGCCTCCATCCAGAACCTCCGCTCACGGGGATGCCCCCCCGTCTCCGGGGGGGTCATCCCTGTCCGCCTGTGTTGCTACTTCCCGCTGTTGGGGCTGTCCGTGCACCCGGCGTGGCACTGGGAGCAATCAGCCGCGTCCTTCGTGGTCCACAGCTCCGGGTCGATCGCGAAGCCGCAAGCCCGGATCGCCTTGACCGTATCCCGCAGCGCGGGCGGCTCCTGCGTGCCCTCCCCCGGCAGGTGCGGAACGTGGTGGATGTAGCGTCCCGCGTACCGGTCGCAGAACGCCATGTAGTTGATCGAGTCGAGCACGAACGAGTGGACACCCAGGTCCACAGCCTGAGAGGGCCCCAGGCGGACCTCGGGGCATTCCGCAGAGGTCACCAGGTAGGCGATGGCCTGACCGAAGATGCGTTCAGCCAGGTCACGCCCCGTCGCGTGATCCCGCATGATGAGTCGGACCTCCCGGTCCCACACCTGAGTGGGGACGCAGGTTCGGGTGTCTCGGGCCTGTACCGCTGTTGCCATCGGCGGATCCCTTCACATGCTCGTGCCCGGGTGATGGAACCCGCCCCGGCCGCTCACTCATGCCTGAGTGGTCAGGGCGGGATTCGAAGATGCTCCCTCGATTCCGGACTGACATGGCCCGATATGCGCGTTGTCGAATAAAGATCACCGGCGGCAATCTGCTGCCCAGGCAACAAGGTGTTCTCTGGCCCGCTCGCCGAAAAGCGCGTGATCCTCGTAGGCAGTGAAGCGCCGGATCAGATCGTGTACGTCCCGACGGTCGCGGAACACGATGGCGCCCAGGTCTAGTTCGGCGGTCGCCAGAGTCTCGTCATAGACCGTGAAGGTGTTCAGAGCCCCAGAGGCGAAGCGAACTCCCATAGGGATGACCCCGAGCCGGATGTTCGGCTGATGCGTGAAGGACGCAAGCCGGTCAATCTGCATGGCTAGTTCAGTTGGCGAGACTAGCGGATACCTGACGGCCTGTTCAGTCAGAATGAACGTGAACTGTTTGGATCGATCGAACAGGACCCGTTGCCTGTCCAGTTTCATGGCCACGGCTTTGGCCTGCTGCTCCGGGGGTGCCTGTGCCAGGCTGGCACGAACGTATTCAGGCGTAGCCAGAAGTCCGGTGATCATGGATAGCAGGAAGTACCGGAACGTTGTGGATGATGCTTCAAGTCCGGCTAGCTGCAACTGCTTCTTGTCGAGCCCCTTCCTCCGGAGCGTCCTCCCGTCCTGCCATTCCGTCTGCACAATGCGAGCCATGGCCATCACTTCGGCGGCAACGGCAGGGGAGGTATCGAGTCCCCGGAGGAGTTGTTCAACGTCCAGGAGTGAGAGACGGCCTTTGTTGCTCTCAATCCGGCTGATCTTTGATTGCGACATGTTGCAACGTGCGGCAAGCCGGGCGCCTGAGAGCCCGGCTTGCTTGCGGAGATGCTTGAGCATGGCCGCGAGTTCACGCCCCGACCGGTCCAACTCGTCAGGCTCGATGGGCACCGTTGACGTACTCCCTGAACGGTACCGATTCCATGAGAGCGATCCGCTGGTATTCGATGTATGGCGCCGGATCACCATCGTACAATTCCCGGCTGATCTGTGTACCGTCCGCCTCATAATTCATGAGGACGACTTCAGACCTGTCGAAGAGCCAGAAATCCTGGACCCCTTCGAGGGGGTTGGGGCGACCCGTCACGTCCAGGATGCGAATGTCGTCCCCGGCTCGCGAATGTACCTCGTAGTACATGAACTCGAAGCGGAGATAGTCCGTAAGCGGCCGCCTGATGATGTGGACCCGCCCCTTGGACTTCCCCTCCGCCTTGATCTTCCGCAGACCCTCCGTGTAGCTGGAGGAGTAGTTCTCAGGATCGAGCCGTTGCCCGGCCAGGAATTCCCGGATGTCCCCGTCCTCGCTCGGCACCCTGTACACGGGAAGAGTTTCGAGTCGCCATGCCTCCCGCTTGAAGCCCTGAACCTTGGTTGTCCAGGCTTCACCATCCAAGAGCACGAAACGCCTCCCTCAGGGTCTCTTCGGGAACCTCAACGAGCCCTTCGCCGTCCGGCGCGGTGAACGCCTCGGACACGTCCCCCTGGACCACGAACGAGCCGGAGGTGGTCCGGTAGACGTTCGGGCAGTCGTCGTTGTTGCAGTTGCCGCTCCCGGTGCCGGTCAGTCGCATCAGTTCCTCACGAGCCATAGCCACGAACCCCTTGGTGTGGGCCCCTTACGGGCCGGTCGTCACGACCGTACGAGCGGAGCGGGTGGACCGTCTATGCAGGAACGCGGCTATGCGCGTCTTTGCATAAACACGGTCGGAAGCCGAGGAGTTCCGTGGTCTCGGTGCGTGTCTGAGAGCAGCGAGGGCCAGGCGGCCGGAGTGAGCCGCGTCTGATGGTGAGTGCGCTCAGTCCCGTTTGCAGATACGGTCCAGCAGGTTCGCGGTCGCCCGCTGGATCACCGGGTTCACGTGGTCAGGACGGTCCAGTGCCGGCGACCACGCGAACGTGCCCGCCGCGAAGACCAGCCCGCCCGCCGGCGTCTCGTACAGCGACGTCTCCTGATACCGCCGCATGCCGCGCGAGTCCGGGTACGGCGAGTGGGCCAGCAGCTTGCGCCCGGTGTGCTTCGGGAGCGGGGCGCGCGGGAAGTAGCGGTCCGCCTCGCCCGCGACCAGGCCGGGCAGCTCGTCGCCCTCCAGGGCGCCGGTCGCCTCCCACAGCCAGTGGTCCGCGTTCCGTACGACCAGGGGGCGCGGCTCCGGCACCCGGCCCACGTACTGCACGCCCAGCAACTCCTGCTCCGGCGCGCCCTGTTCGCGCCAGAGCGCCGGGCGGCCCGGACCCTGGCGCTTGGTGCAGTGCAGCAGCCGGTCGGGCTCGCCGGCCGCGGAGGGGGCGAGGCCGACCTGCCAGTACATGGTGTTGGCGGAGAGGAACACCAGCGACGTGCCCGCGTCCCTGGCCTTCTCCGCGGCCCGGCGCATCGGCACCGACCAGTACTCGTCGTGGCCGGGGAAGACGATGCCGCGGTAGCGCGTCGGGTCGACCCGGCCGGCGTGCAGGTCGCGGGCGTCCGCGTACGCGAGGTCGTAGCCGTAGCGCTCGGCCCAGCGGATGAAGTCGTAGGCGTGGCCGGCGTGCAGCGGCAGCCCGGCGCCCGCGTAGGGCCGGTCGAAGGAGACCGTGGTGGCGGCCTCCGGCTCGCCGAGGAGGCAGCCCTCGTCGTCCCAGGCGTGGTAGAGGCTGGCGCCCGTACGGCCGTCCTCGGGATAGAGGTTGTACGCCTGCCACGTGACGTCCGGCAGCAGCAGGAGCAGGTCGGCGGGCTCGGTGGAGCGGACGGTGAACGGCGCGTGCGAGCGGTGGCCGTCGGCGGTGGTGAGCACCGCGACGTACGCGCCCGGGGAGAAGTACGACGGGATCTGCAGCCGCCAGGACAGCCACCAGTGGTGGCAGGAGACCGTGCGCCCGGCGGCCAGCGGCACCGGCTGCACGATGCCGGCGAGCCGCGGGCTGCTCGTCACCTTCGCCGCGCCGTCGCCCGCGTAGTGGCCGATGCGGTAGATGTCGACGGCGAACTCCTGCGGCGGGTCGACGGAGATGCGGAAGTCGATCGATTCGCCGGGCTCGGCGCAGGAGGGCGCCGCGAATCCCTTGATCTGCTGGAGTACGTCGTTCGCGAGGTGGACACCGCCGTCGCCGGTGGTGGCGGCGTCGACGTACCAGGGGACCAGGCGGCCGTCCTCGAAGGACTCCTCCCCGGCGTGCAGCCACGGCAGCGGCCCCGCCGCGAACGGGTCGGAGACCGCATGCGCGAGCGCCCCGGACTCCCATCGCCGGATGCTGTCGTGAGCCACGGGCCGATTCCCTCCCTCGCCCCCGCGTGGATCGGCGAGTCCAGGACATCACATAACGCGAACAGGTCTTCACGGAACGCCGACATTCGTTCGACATGACGCCCGTACGAGGGTGGCGGTTCCGGAAACCGTCAGGTCAGACCAGGAGAACCGGCTTCTCGGCCCGTACACCCGCGGCTGTCAGCCAGGAGCGCAACTGGGTCTCGTCGCGGGTCTCGACCAGCGTGCGGACCGCCGCCGCCGGGCTGCCGCCGCGGCGGGTGCGCAGCACGGGGCCGTCGAGCCAGTCGAGTCCCGGGGCGGCGCCCGCGGTGTCGACGGCGGCGCAGCAGACCATCGCGAGGACGTGGTCCACGAGGAGTTCGCGGCCGGTACGGGGCGGCGTCAGCGGCGCCGGGGCGCCGGCCGGTACGTTCTCCTGCTGCACCCGGGCGAGGGCGGCGCCGATCCGGTCGGCCTCGTCCGGGCCCGTGGTGAGCCGGTCCACGACGCGGGCGAGCGTGCCGCGGTCGGGGCGGCCGGCGGGCTCCGGGCAGTCCTCCAGCCGGTCGAGCACGGCGTGCAGCCGGGCGGCCTCCAGCCGCCACTTGCGGTCCACGACCTCGTCGGGATACTGGTCCCAGCTCACCCCCGCGAACCCGGCCGCCGGCTCGCCGCCGACCACGGCGCCGACCGCCGCGCCGCCGGGGCCGCTGAACAGCTCCGCGGCCAGCAGCGACGCCGCCTCGTCCACCATGCCGGGCTCCTCCAGCAGGTCGCAGGCGGGGCGCTCGCCGAGCCGGGTGGCGAAGCCCTCGGCGAGGCGGTCGCGGCGGGACAGCTCGGTGAGGGCGGAGACGACGCCCGCGTTGAGCCGGGAGGGCCAGCGGCCCATGCGCCAGGCGGGCAGCGCGACCCGGGTCAGCAGCCGGTCCCAGCCCGCGTACGCGAGCCCGACCTGCTCCTGCGCGACGATCCGCAGCCCGTAGTCCACGGCCTGGGCGCGCTCGGCCGCGGCGGCGGCGACGGCGCGCTCCATCTCGACGGGGTGCTCGCCGCAGGCGCGCAGCAGCAGCCGCGCGATGCCGCCGGTGAACCGCCGCCAGAGCCGGTCCGCGCGGGCGCGGGGGCCCGGGCGGGCGGCGCCGGGGGCCGGGTGGGGCCCGGCGGCGTACGGGTCAGGACCGCCGAGCGGCGCGCCTGCGCCCGCCTCGTACGTCCCGGGGCCCGCCTCGTACGTGCCGGGCCCCTCCGCGCTCCCCGGCGCGCGGGACGGCAGCGCCGCCGCCGCATCCAGGGCCCGTACGAAGCGGCGCGCCGCGGCGATGTCGGGCTGGGCCGAGGCCGCCGTCCCGGCGACGACCGGGGCGAGGACCGCGCGCAACTCGCCGACGCGCATCCACCACAGGAACGGCGAGCCGATGACGAGGACGGGGCCCTCCGGGTCCGCGGTGGCGCGCTCGACGACCTCGCGCCAGTTCGGCGCGTACGACGCCTCCGCCGACGCCTGCCGCCGGGCCGCAGCCGCGGCGGCGTGGCTCTCCGCGGCGGGGCCGCGCGGCGCGCCCTGCCCGTCGCCGGAGCCGAACACCGCGGCGTCGCCCGCGCCGTACGCACCCGGCACGCCCGAGCCCGTACGCGAACCGGGGACGGGGACGGAGCCGGAACCGCCGGGCCCGCGGGGGCGCAGCGCCCGGGCCACCCGGCCGCCGAGGCGCCGCAGCCAGCTCCGCACGCCGGTCGGGGCGGGGCCCGGGTCCTCCAGCCAACTGTCGCAGTCCGGGGTGAGCGCCACCGCCGCGGGCACCGGCACGCCGAGGCGCTCGGCGAGGTCGCCGACGAGGCGGTAGAGGTCAGGGGCGGCCCGGCGCGGCACCGGGACCGTCAGCGTGGCCGCGGGCTCCGCGCGCGAGATGGACCGCGCGACGGCGGCGGCCAGCGCGGGCGCCAGCACGGCGAGCACGACGACGGGCCAGCGAAGCGCCGCGAACACCCCGTCGACACGCCCCATGGCCGAGCCGGCCAGCAGCACGACGGCCGCCGCCCCCGGCAGCAGGACGACGCCGAGGGCCGCCCCCCGTACGCGCAGGACGGCGAGAGCGCGGGAGCGGGCGGCTTGCGCACCCGCGTCCGTACCGGTCGCTGTGGACACGTCCGTACCTCACCCCCTCAACCGCCGACGGGTAGGGCGACGGCCGTAACGAGGCGAAACGGCCGTACTCCACCACTGTCGCACCGGCCACGGCCAGTGCAATGCCGGTAGGCCAGTTGGCCTGATCAGGCCCCCACTGCCCGGACGAAGCCGACCGGACGGCCGGTACGTCGAGCAGGTGCACCATAGTTGGGGGGCGCGGCCACGTCAGCAGGACCGCCGCCCGGTCACCCGATGGTATGGCCTTGGGCAAAGGTCAGGACGCCGTGGAATTTCAGTCGGCGGCGGCCTCCGCGGCGCGCGCGGCGATGTCGCCGCGGTAGTGCGCACCGTCGAGATCGATCCGCCGAATCGCCTCGTAGGCGCGGTCGCGGGCGGCGGTGAGGTCCGCGCCCACGGCGGTGACGCACAGCACCCGGCCGCCCGCGCTGACGATGTGGCCGGAGTCATCGAGCTTGGTACCGGCGTGCAGGACGTACGCATCCGGGGCGTCCTCGGCCTCGACCGCGTCCAGTCCGGTGATGACGTCGCCCGTACGCGGCTTCGCCGGGTAGTCCCGGGCGGCGAGGACGACGGTGACGGCCGCGTCGTCGCTCCACACCAGCGGCGGGAAGGCTGCGAGCCGGCCCTGCGCGGCGGCCTGGAGCAGCCCGGCGAGCGGGGTGCGCAGCCGGGCGAGGACGGCCTGGGTCTCGGGGTCGCCGAAGCGGGCGTTGAACTCCACGACCCGTACGCCGCGCGAGGTGAGCGCCAGACCCGCGTACAGCAGACCGGCGAAGGGGGTGCCGCGGCGGCGCATCTCGTCGACGGTCGGCTGGAGCACGGTCTCGACGACCTCGTCGACGAGCTTCGGGTCGGCCCACGGCAGCGGCGTGTACGCGCCCATGCCGCCGGTGTTCGGGCCGGCGTCGCCGTCGTACGCGCGCTTGAAATCCTGTGCGGGGGACAGCGGTACGACGCTCTCGCCGTCCGTGACCGCGAAGAGGGACACTTCGGGGCCGTCGAGGAACTCCTCGATCACGACCTGCCCGGCGGCGGTGCAGGCGCGCGCGTGCGCGCGTGCCGCCGCCAGGTCCCCGGTGACCACGACGCCCTTGCCGGCCGCGAGCCCGTCGTCCTTGACGACGTACGGCGGGCCGAAGGCGTCGAGCGCCGTGTCGGCCTCCTCGGGGGTGGTGCAGACGTAGGCGCGGGCGGTGGGCACGTCGGCCTCGGCCATCACGTCCTTCGCGAACGCCTTCGACCCCTCCAGCCGGGCCGCCTCCGCGCCCGGTCCGAAGCAGTCGATGCCGCGCGCCCGTACGGCGTCGGCGACACCGGCGACGAGGGGCGCCTCCGGGCCGACGACGACGAGGTCCGCGCCGAGGCCGGTGGCGAGCTCGGCGACGGCGGGGCCGTCGAGTACGTCGACGGCGTGCAGCCGGGCGACGGCGGCGATGCCGGCGTTGCCGGGGGCGCAGTGCAGTTCGCGGACGCCGGGGTCGAGGGAGAGTGCGCGGCACAGGGCGTGTTCGCGGGCGCCGCCGCCGATGACGAGGACCTTCACGGGGTCAGCCTAACGGTCGGCTTCCGGGCCACCGGTCCGGGTGACGGCGCTTTCGCCCCCATACCCGGTCAACCACTCCTTACGAGGGTAAATAACGCCATTTTCGGCTCGTGTCCCCTCGTTCGGCGGTAGGAAGGCCGCCGCGGGCGCACCATCCGATTGCCCAGTCATCACACGTCACGCCCGTCACACAGAGCCCACAGAACCCAGAGGTCACGTCGGAAACCCGCAGAGGCAGGCGAGTTCGAGCGACGAGCAAGGAGACACGTCATGAACCACTCGGAGGAGACCCGGACGACCGGCACCGCGACCGGCGCCGCCCACGAAGGCGGCGGCGGGCGCGGCCTCTTCGGCCGCAGGAACCGGACGGGGCGCAGTGGCCGCGGGGACCGCGGCGCGGGCGGTGCCGGCGGCGTGGGCGGCCCCGGCGGCCCCGGCTCCGTGGCGCGGCCCGGCGAGCTGCTGGCCCGGCCGTTCCCGCTCGGCGACTGGGGCGACCCGGCCAAGCGGCTGGACGAGCTGTACCTGTGGGCGGAGGAGGGCGCGCTGGCCACCGCGGAGTCGTACCTCGCCGCCCGCCGCGTCAAGCGCCGCGCGGCGCGGGCGCTGCGCGCCTCGGCCGCGGTGTGCGCGGCGGCGGGCGCGGCGCTGCCGGTGCTGGACCTGACGGAGACGGTGCCGGACCGGTTCGCCGGCTGGGCGTTCGTGGCGCTGTTCGCGGCGCTGGCGTGCCTGGCGGCGGACCGGTTCTTCGGGGTGACGGCGGGCTGGATGCGCGACGTGGCGACGGCGCAGGCGGTGCAGCGGCGTCTGGAGGCGCTGCAGTTCGACTGGGCGTCGGAGTCGGTACGGGAGGTGCTGGGCCCGACGGAGGGCACCGCGAGCGAGGCGGCGGAGCGGTGCCTGGTGGTGCTGCGGCGCTTCACGGAGGACGTGACGGAGCTGGTACGGGCCGAGACGGCGGACTGGATGGTGGCGTTCGGCGGCGGCCGGGCGGCGCTGGCGACGCAGTCGCTGGCGTGGGCCCGCTGCCCCGAGACCCAGCCCCAGGCCCGCGCCCCCCTCCCGCCGGCCGGCCTACGCCCCACCATGCCCCGCCAACGCCCGCCGGAACCCCCGGCGCGTTAGCCGAGGGCCCGGGGGGAGCGGGAGGACGGGTTCGGACCCCCGCTCCGAGCCGCTTCCTCACCCCGGACTCACGGCGCGAGCCGCCACCTTCCCCGCCCTGCCCCCCCGCCCGTCGGGCACAGTGGTAAGGGGTAGTCGGCAAGGGACGAGTGGGGGTTACGTGTGAGGTGGGCACGGGTTGTCGGGGTGGTGCGGGGTGCGCAGGTGGTGGCCACCGTCGCGCTGGTGGGCACGGCGCTGACGGGCATCGAGACCGGCGGCGCCGCGCGCGTGGTGCTGTGGGGCGCCGTCGTCCTCTGGGGTACCGCCATGGCGGAGATCGCCGTGCGGCTGGCCCTCGGTGCCGTACGGGCCCTGCGGCGGCGCGGCGCGAAGGAGGCACCCGGCGCCGACGGGGCACTCCCCGGTGCCGTCGACCTGCACGCCCCCGTCGCCGGCCGGTGGCGCGCGTTCAACAGCCCCGCGGACAAGGTGCCCAGCCACGGCACCCACTTCCTCGCCCAGACCTACGCCATCGACATCATCCGCACCCCCGAAGACACCACCGAGGACGCCCCCGAAAACGCCCCCGACGGCACCCGGAAGGGCGCCTCCGCCCCCGCGCTCCGCTGGTGGCCGCCGTTCCCCGCCAACCGGGACTTCCCCGCCTTCGGCGCCCCCGTCCTCGCCCCCGCCGCCGGCCGCGTCGTCACCGTCGCCGGCTCCGCGCACCGCGACCACCGCGCCCGCAACACCGTCCTCGGGCTGGCGTACCTCATGGTCGTCGAGCAGGTGGTCCGCTCGGCCGCCGCCGGTACCGGCATCGGCGCGATCGTCGGCAACCACGTCGTGCTGGAGCTGGAGGACGGTTCGTACGCCCTCTTCGCGCATCTGCGCCGCGGCTCGGCGACCGTCCGCGAAGGCGAGGCCGTACGGGCCGGGCAGCAGCTCGCCGCGTGCGGCAACTCCGGCAACTCCAGCGAGCCGCACCTGCACTTCCAGCTCATGGACGGCCCCGATCCGCGGCGGGCCGCGGGCGTGCCGTTCACCTGGCGCGGCGTCGGCGTGCCGGGCAACGGCACGGACTTCACCGCCGCCCCGGCCCGTACCCCGGAAGCCGACCGCCCCGAAGCCGGCGGCCCCGGGGCGTCATCCGGCGACGGCCGCGCCGCCGACCGGGTCAACTGAAGACGATCATCGACCCCTGCGCCAGGCTCCGCGTCGCCGCCGCGTGCAGCCCCAGCCACACGTGCCGCTCCTGCGCGAACTCCCCGCCGTCCGCCGGCGCCGTCGCCGCCGGCTCCGACAGCTCCGTCGGCCCCGGCGGCGGGGCCGGGGCCGGGGGCGGGTTGTCCGGGTCGATGCCGATCGCCGGGGCGACGGCCATGAGTTCGCGTACGAGTCCCTGCGCCGAGCCCAGCGGCCCGCCGCCGGCCAGCAGTTCCTCCGTCACCAGCGGATGCGGGAAGTCGACGGGGACGTACGCCCCCGCGTGGTCGTAGTGCCAGACCAGGTGCGACTGCTGCGCCGTGGACTCGAACATCTCCAGCAACTGCTCGTAGTCCCCGCCCAGCTCGCCGACCGGCGTGACTTCGAGGCCGCACAACTGCAGCAGGTACGCGCGGCGCAGGAAGTGCAGCGCGTCGTAGTCGAAGCCGGCGACCGGGGCGACGTCCCCGGACAGGCCCGGCATATAGCTCTGCACCGGCACCGGCGGCAGCCCCGCCTGCGCCAGCGCGGCATCGTAGGCGGCGATCTCCTCGGCGAAGGGGTTGTCGGGGCTGTGGCAGAGGACGTCGACGAGGGGCACCAGCCAGAGGTCGCAGGCCAAGCGGTACGCTCCTTAACTGCGCGGTTCGGCTCAGCGTAGCCGCTGACGGCGGCCGCGCAGCACCCCCCGGCCGGGTAGCGCGCCCCGCCTCCGCCGGGTCTCGGCCACCCGGCCCCGGGATCGCCCCTTCAGCCGCCCGCGAGCCGTTCGATCAGCTCCAGCGAGTGCCGGTTGTAGGTCCGTACGACCTCCTCGGCGGCGGCCACGTCGCGCCGCTCTATGGCCTCGACGAGCTGCATGTGCCCCTGCCAGAACGTGCCGGGCACGCAGTCCTCGCTCGCCCCGCGCAGATACGGCACGGCGAACACCCAGCAGTGGATGCGCACCCGCTCCAGGAACTCGGTGATGTAGTCGTTGCCGATCAGGCTGGTGATCTCGCGCCAGAAGCGCAGGTCGTAGTGGACGAGCACGTCGAGGTCCCCGGCCTTCGCGGCCCGTTCGGCCTCCTCGCCGCGGCGGCGCATCGCGACGAGCGCGCCCGGCGGGGGGTCGACGGTGTGCGGAGGGGTGGCGCGGAAAACGCCCATCTGGACGACGGTGCGGGCGTCGGCCATGGCGCGGAAGTCGTCGAGGGTGAAGGCGTGCACGCGGTAGCCGCGGTGCTGCTCGACGTCGAGGAGACCCTGGGCGGAGAGGTCGACCAGGGCTTCGCGTACGGGGGTTGCGGAGACCCCGTACTGCTCCGCTATCTCGCCGACCGTGATGTTCTGCCCGGCCGCGAGCCGGCCGGCCAGGATCTCGTCGCGCAGGGCGTCGGCGATCTGTGCACGCAGCGTGTCGCGCCGGACCACGGCGCCTGCGGGGGTCATGCGGTGGGCCTTCCTGATGGGGGATGCCCCCACACGATAAGCGCACCGGGTGACGGTGATCGACAGCATGCTGTCCTTTTGACAGCATGCTGTCGTGACGGAACGCGGGCGCCGGGCCTGCAGAACCGTTTACCTGGCCGTCTGCGCGTAACCGGCCGAAAAGCGATGGAGCGGGAAGGCGGCGGACCATGCGCGAGAGCACCGGCGACGGCGGGGCGGACGAGGACGGCGTGGCGGCCCTCGACGCCGCCGCGCTCCTCGACGCCGCCGCGGCGGCGTCGTTCCGGCTCGGCGGCCAGTTCCTCGCCCGCGGCGACCGGTTGGCCGCGCCCGCCGGGCTGACGGCGGCGCGCTGGCAGGTGCTGTACGCGGTCCGCCGCGAGCCGCTGTCCGTGGCCGGGGTCGCCCGCGGTCTGGGCATGGCCAGGCAGAGCGTGCAGCGGATCGCGGACGTGCTGGTGGCGGACGGGCTCGCGGCGTACGAACCGAACCCCGCGCACCGCCGCGCCAAGCTGCTCCGCCCCACCCCCGCGGGGCGGCGGGCGCTGGCGCGGCTGGGGCCCGGGCACGCGGAGTTCGCCGGCCGGCTCGCGCACCGGCTGGGCGGGGAGGCCCGGTTCGGCGAGACGCTGGCGGCGCTGCGGCGGCTCTCGGCGGCGCTGGAGGCGCTGCGGGCGGAGGACGCGGAGGCGGCGGAGGAAGCGGGGGAGGCCGGGGAGCCGGGGGGAGCGGTCGGCGGAGGAGGAGGTGCGGCGGGCCGCGCCTCCGGTGCGGAGAAGACCGCTGACCTGGCCCGGAACCCCGCGGCGCCGAGGACCCGCAAGGCTCGTACCCGCCGCTGATCCGCCGCCCGCGGAGATCACCGCCCCACGACGATGGTGTGACAGCACCGCAACGACAATCCCGGCCCCCCTCATCCCCACCCCCGGTCACCGCCTACGCTCTCCGGGTAGACCACGGGGGTAGGGGAATGGAGAGCGTGGAACCGCTGGCGCCGCAGGATCCGCAACAGATCGGGGCGTACCGGCTGCTCGGCAGGCTCGGCGCCGGTGGCATGGGCCGGGTCTACCTCGGCCGGACCGCGGGCGGCAGAACGGTGGCCGTCAAGCTGGTCAAGCCGGAGCTGGCCGTCGAGGAGGAGTTCCGCGCCCGCTTCCGCACGGAGGTGCGCGCCGCGGCGCGCGTCGGCGGCAAGTGGACGGCGCCGGTGCTCGACGCCGACACCGAGGCGCCGGTGCCGTGGGTCGCCACGGGGTACGTCGCCGGGCCGACGCTCCAGGAGGTCGTCGAGCGGTACGGGCCGCTGCCGCCGGAGTCGCTGTTCACCCTCGCGTACGGGCTGGCCTCCGCGCTCCGCGACGTCCACGCGGCCGGGCTCGTGCACCGCGACCTCAAGCCGTCCAACGTGCTGGTCACCATCGAGGGCCCGCGCGTCATCGACTTCGGCATCGCCCGCGCGCTGGACTCGCTGTCCGACGGCACGGTCACGCGCACCGGCATCGTCGTCGGCTCGCCGAGCTTCATGTCCCCGGAGCAGATCATCGGGCAGGACGTGTCGGCGGCGAGCGACGTGTTCTGCCTCGGCGGGCTGCTCGCGTACGCGGCGACGGGGCGGGCGCCGTTCGGGTCGAGTTCGTCCGGGATGCACGCGGTGATGTTCCGCGTCGTCCAGGAGGACCCGGACCTGGCGGGTGTGACGGACCCGGCGCTGCACGGCCTCATATCCGGCTGCCTGGCCAAGCTCCCGGGGAACCGCCACGGCACGGAGGCGATCGCCGGGCTGACGGGCCCGCCGGACCCGGAGGCGGCGTGGCTCCCGGCCGCGCTGACGGCCGACCTGGGCCGCCAGGCGGTACGCCTCCTGGACACGGACACGCCTCCGGCCGGAGACCGTGACACGAGCCCGCTCCGCACGGTGCCGCCTGCGGACCCGACCCCGCCGACCCGGAGCCACCCGACGGCGGGCGCGGCGGTCGGCGACGGACCGACGAGCGCGGGGCCGCCGGGTGCGGGTGCCGGGTCGACGGGCGCCGGGGGCGCGGGCGACGCCCCGAAGGGCGCCGCCGCCACGGGCGAACCGGCCGATGACGGAACACCCCCCGGAGCGGACGCTCGCCGGAACTCCGGCGCGGAGCGCCGGGGGGCGGGCGGTGACGGCGCAACCGCCTCGGCCGGGGCCTGGCCCCGGGCCGCGGGCTCCGAGGACGTCACCGTCCAGCGTTCCGCGGGCGGCACCGCCGGCGCGCGGCCGCAGGCTGCGGGCCCGGGTCCGGGTCCGGGTCCGGGCCCAGGTCCGGGAAGGGGCACGGACGGGGAGGACTCCGGTTCCGGGCCGCGGCCCGACCCCTCCCGGCCGTACGAGGTCCCCGCCGCCACCGGCACCGCCGGCGACTCCCCCGCCCCGCCCCGGCGCCGCCGCCGTGCCCGGCTGCTCGCCGCGCTCGCCCTCCTCGTCGCCGCCGGCGTCGTCGTGCCGGTCGCCCTCGCCACCCAGCGCGACGGCGGCACCCCCGCCGCCCGCAGCTCCGATGTCCCCGACGAGTACCTCGGCGCCTGGCTCGGCACCCAGCTCAGCGACGGGGAACCCACGAACACCTACCGCCAGTTCACGATCCGCCCCGGGGAGAAGGGCGAGGTCGTCGCCACCAGCATCGTGCTCAGCGGCGAGTCGCAGTGCACCAGCGAGGGCGAGCTGACCTCCACGGACAAGGGGCTGCACCTCGACACCGAGGTCGTCGAGGCCGCCCCCGCCGGCGAGTGCAGGCCGGTCGGCGGGCACGTGCTCACGTACGAGGACGGCAAGCTGCTCTGGCGCGCCGACAACGGCCGCACCGCCGAGCTGACCAAGGTCGAGCCCCGCGACCGCCGCATGCCGCGCGAGCTGCTGGGGAACTGGCAGCGGCCCGCCGGGTCCGGCACCCAGGTGATGAAGGTCGTGCAGGCCGCGCCGGGGCGGATCGCCGTGCACTTCACGACCCGTACCGGCGACGGCGACACCTGCCAGGCGAAGGCCGACTTCGTCGGCGTCGACCAGCGCGACGACCGCGTGCTGCTCGGCCCCTCCGAAATCACCTCCGTCACGGGACCGGGGAACCCGGACGACCCCGGCACCGGCACCGGCGAGACCCCCGACGGCCTCGGCGACGACTCGGGCACCGGCAAGCTCGGCGGCCCCTGCGTGCCCGGCTTCCCGTCCGTGATGCAGGCGACCGCCGACGGCTCCGTGCTGGACCGCCAGTTCCTCGGCGGCGAGCAGCGCACCCGGCATTACACAAGGGCGGACGGCTCTCCTGCCGACCCGACACAATAGGCTCCCCCGACGAGGGGGGAAGGGGGCAGCATGGACAGCCTCGGACCGGACGATCCACGCCGCGTCGGCTCGTACCAACTGCTGGGACGGCTCGGCGAGGGCGGCATGGGACGCGTCTACCTCGCCCGCTCCGAGCGCGGCAGGACCGCCGCGGTGAAGCTGGTCAAGGCCGAGCTGGCGCGTGAGCCGGAGTTCCGGCGGCGCTTCACGCAGGAGATCACCGCCGCACGCCGGGTCGGCGGCGAGTGGACCGCCCCCGTGCTCGACGCCGACACGCACGCCGCGACCCCCTGGGTGGCCACCGGGTACGTCGCGGGCCCCTCGCTGCACGAGGTCGTCGCCAAGGACCACGGCCCGCTGCCCGACGCCTCCGTGCGCGCGCTCGCGGGCGGACTGGCGCGCGCGTTGCAGGCGATCCACGCCGCCGGGCTCGTCCACCGCGACCTCAAGCCGTCCAACATCCTCGTCACCATCGACGGTCCGCGCGTCATCGACTTCGGCATCGCCCGCGCGCTGGACTCGGTCACCGCCGCGGGCGACGGGCTCACCCGCACCGGCGCGGTCATCGGCTCGCCCGGCTTCATGTCGCCCGAGCAGGTGCGCGGCGAGCGGGTCACGGCGGCGAGCGACGTGTTCTGCCTGGGTACGGTGCTTGCGTTCGCGGCGACCGGGCGGATGCCGTTCGGTACGGAGGACAGCGGCGCGCACGCGCTGATGTTCCGGATCGCCGCGGAGGAGCCGGAACTGTCGGGCATCGAGGGCGAGTTGCACACGGTGATCGAGCGCTGTCTCGCCAAGGAGCCGGGCGCGCGGCCGCAGGTCGCGGAGCTGGTGGCGCTGACGGAGGAGGCGGCGCAGCTCAAGCCGTGGCTGCCGGGGGCGCTGCTGGAGCTGCTGGCGCGGCGGGCGGTGGAGCTGCTGGACGCGGAGACGCCGCAGGCGGCGGGCGGGATGACGGGGACGGCCGGGGCGGCCGGGTCAGCCGGCGCCGCGCCCGCGTACGGGCCCCCGCTCACGGGCGCCACCCCCGGCCCGTACGGGCACACCGGCATGCAGCCCCAGCACCACCAGCCGTACGGCACCCCGCCCCACGCCCAGCCGCACACGCCACAGCACACCCCGCCGCAGCAGCACCGCCCCGCCGCGTACGGCACCGCGCCCACCGCGCACCCGCCGCCCTACCGCACCCCGCCGCCGCCCTACGGCCAGACCGGCTGGCAGACCCCGCACCCGTCGCTGCCGGTTCGGCCGCGCTCGGCGCGGCCGGTCGCCACGGCGCTCCAGGTGCTGCTGGGCATCTACGCGGCGTTCGTCTGCCTCCAGGTCATCCAGGAGATCAACCTCCTGGTCCTGCTGGGCGAGGACGGCGCCGACACCTGGTACATGGCCGAGGACCTCGACCGGATGGAGAACTTCACCGCCGGCAACGTCCTCCTCTTCATGGTGTGCGCCGTGCTGTGGTCGGTCTGGTTCTACCGGCTGCGGACGAACTCGGAGGCGTTCGCGCCCGGCCAGGTGCGCTACTCCACCGGGCTGGCCGTCGGCTCCTGGTTCATCCCCGTCGCCCAGTTCTGGTTCCCGCTGCAGATCGCGAACGACATCTTCCGGATATCCAGCCCCTTCCCGCACCACGCGCGCCCTCCCGTCGGCTACGGGCCGCAGCCCGTGTCGTACGGGAAGGGCGTCGTGAACTTCTGGTGGGCCACCTGGGTCGCCACCATGGTGCTCGCCCTGGTCACGGCGGAGGACTGGGAGGTCGGCAGCTCGATCGACTCGGCGATCCAGGTCGTGCTGCTCGACCTGCTGTTCTCGTTCGTGCTGATCGTGACGAGCATCATGGCGCTGCTTGCCGTGCAGCAACTGACGACGCTGCAGGACCAGCGCCTCAAGGGAACGGTCTGACTGCTGACTGACTTAGCGGCAGGCTCAGAGGAACGAGTTGATCTGGATCGTCTCGTCCCGCCCGGGGCCGACGCCGATCGCCGACACGGGGGCGCCCGACATCTCCTCCAGCGCCTTGACGTAGCCCTGCGCGTTCTTCGGCAGCTCCTCGAAGGACTTGGCCTTCGAGATGTCCTCGGACCAGCCGGGCAGCATCTCGTACACGGGCGTGGCGTGGTGGAAGTCGGTCTGGCTGTAGGGCAGTTCCGTGACCCGGCGGCCGTCGATGTCGTACGCGACGCAGACGGGGATGCGCTCCCAGCCGGTGAGCACGTCGAGCTTGGTGAGGAAGAAGTCCGTCAGCCCGTTGACGCGGGTCGCGTAGCGGGCGATCACCGCGTCGAACCAGCCGCAGCGCCGGTCCCGGCCGGTGGTCACGCCGCGCTCGCCGCCGATGGTGCGCAGCCGGTCGCCGTCCTCGTCGAACAGCTCGGTCGGGAACGGTCCGGCACCGACGCGCGTTGTGTACGCCTTGAGGATGCCGATGACCCGGCTGATCCGAGTGGGGCCGACGCCGGCTCCCGTGCAGGCGCCCCCCGCGGTCGGGTTGGACGAGGTGACGAAGGGGTACGTGCCGTGGTCGACGTCGAGGAGCGTGCCCTGCCCGCCCTCGAAGAGGACGACCTTCCCGTCGTCGATCGCCTCGTTGAGCACGAGGGTGGTGTCGGCGACGTACGGGCGCAACTGCTCCGCGTAGCCGAGGAGCTGCTCGACCACGGCGTCGGGGCGGATGGCGCGGCGGTTGTAGAGCTTGGCGAGGACCTGGTTCTTCTGGTCCAGCGCCGCGTCGACCTTCTGCCGCAGGATCGACTCGTCGAAGAGGTCCTGCACCCGGATCCCGACGCGGTTGATCTTGTCGGCGTAGGCCGGGCCGATGCCGCGGCCCGTGGTGCCGATCTTCCGCTTGCCGAGGAACCGTTCCGTCACCTTGTCGAGGTCGGTGTGGTACGCCGTGATGAGGTGCGCGTTCCCGCTGAGGAGCAGCTTGGACGTGTCCACGCCGCGCTGCTGGAGCGCGCTCAGCTCGCCGAGCAGCACCTCGGGGTCGACGACCACGCCGTTGCCGATCACCGGCGTGCAGCTCGGCGACAGGATGCCCGACGGCAGCAGGTGCAGCGCGTACTTCTGATCGCCGACCACCACCGTGTGCCCGGCGTTGTTCCCGCCCTGGAAGCGCACCACGTAGTCCACCGAGCCGCCGAGCAGATCGGTGGCCTTCCCCTTGCCTTCGTCACCCCACTGAGCACCGAGCAGCACAAGTGCGGGCACAGGCGTACACCCCTTCCGGGCGGGGCATGTCCAACGTGCGGTGCGCCGTGCACCGGGGATCGGACCGGGCCCCGGATAGACGAAGCCCCTGGCACAAGTGCGACAGGGGCTCTTGCACCGAGAGATTACCTGAGGAAGGACCGTGGTGTCGGCTCCAGACCCCACCGGGCGCTCACTGCTCGTGCTCATCGACCCCGCTGCACGGCGGGCGGACGGGGAAGCCGTACGGATCGCGAGGGACGTGCTCTCCGCGGCGGCGGCCACGAAGATCTGCCTGCCGGAGACCGCGCCGGAACTGGCGCGCGCCCTGGCCCGCCGGGGCGCCCGCCGGCCGGTGGTCATCGGTGACGACCGGGCGTTCCTGCGGGTGGTGAGCGAGCTGCGCCGCCAGGAGACGCTGGCGGACGCGCCGCTGGCGCTGGTCCCTGTGGGCACGGCGAGAACGCTGGCGGCGACGCTGGGCGTCCCCACGGGCACGGTGGCCGCGGCCCGGACGGTGCTGGACGGCGAGGAGCGCCGGCTGGGGCTGCTGGTGGACGACGGTGGCGGGGTGGTGCTGGACGCGCTGCGCCTGCCGGCGGCGGGGGCGGGCCGGGAGGCGGGGCGGCCGGAGGCTGCCAGGACGCCGGAAGGCGCAACCGCACAGGCCGGTACGCCGGCCACTGCTCCGGCCGCCACTGCGCCCGGCGGCCTCGCGGGCCTGACGCAGCGGATGGGCTCGGGAGCGAGCGCGGTGGGCCGCCGGTGGACCCCGGCGGCGGGCCTGCGGGCGCTGGCGGCCCGTGCGGTGGGCCAGCGGAACGGAACGGGCCGCGAGCCGGGTACGCCGCCGGTGGTGACGGAGTGGGGCGCGGAGGACGCGACGGGCGGCTGGGAGTCGGGCGGGGCGGAGGGCTGGCCGCCGACGCCGGAGGACACGGCAGACGCGACCGGCGGCGGCCCGGCGGAGACGACGCCTCCGGACGCGGACTTCCGCCTCCGCGTGGAGGCGGACGGCGTGCTGCTGGCGGACCTGGACGGCCCGTCGACGCAGGTACGGGTGGTCACGGACCCGACGAGCGGCCTGGCCCAGGTGGTGATCCGCCCCCGCGGCCCCGGCGACCCGCTGCACGCGGAGGCCCGTAGCGTACGAGTCTGGGGCAGCGACTTCCGCTACCGCGCCGACGCCCTCCTCAGCCCCCCGGTAAGCCAACGCACCTGGACCGCCCACCCCAACGCCTGGCGCCTCATCACGGCCCCGATGCCGTGACGGTTCGCCGCTGAGCACACTCCGGCCCCGGGGACCCGGTTGCTGCGTTGGAGAGGCGGGGGGATGCGGGGCGGGGCAGGGTCGGGGTATGAGTGAGTTCGATCCGCCGCCGGGGGTGCCCGTTCGGTATCGCGGTGCACGGGGGCGGCGGGTCGAGGTGGTCACCGGGCTCGTGGTCGCCGCGACGCTGTTCGGGGGTGGCGCCGCCTTCGGGGAGTGGCTGGCCGTGGGGGAGGATGCCGGTGCCGCTACCGGGGTTTCTCTGGAGCGCTGCGCCGCGGACGACTGAGAGGCCCGTTCACTCCGCCGCCGTCGCCTCCTGGCGCCGTTTGACGTAGTCCCACCAGCGCTGTTCCAGGCGGCCGTTCTCCTCCCGCAGGAACGCGAAGAACTCCGTCGTCTCCTCGATCCGCCGGCCCGCCGGGGTGTCCGGGCCGAGGATGCCGACGCCCGAGTCCAGGGTGTGCTCGAAGCGCCTGATGATCTGCTCCCGCTGGGCGAAGATCTGGTACCAGCGGTCGCTCTCGATCCGGTACCGCTCGCGCCGCGAGCCCGGCTCGCGTTCCCGGCTGATGAAGCCGACCAGCCCGAGATAGCGCACCGCGCCCGAGACCGCCGCCGGGCTCACGTGCAGCCGCTCGCTCACCTCCGCGGCGGTGAGGGCGCCCGCGTCGTCCGCCAGGAGGCACGCGAAGACCCGGGAGGCCATGCGCTGCATGCCCATCTCGGTCAGCTCGCCGGCCACCCGTTCCACGTATCTCGCCACGGCCTCCTTGTCGCGGACCGCGCCTTCTCTGCGCTCCGCGCCGTCGCCGCGCTCTTCGCGCCCACCGCGCTCGTCACGCTGCTGATCTGCCACTTTTCTGCGTTCTCCCCGTCAAGCCCCGTCAGGGTCGACCCTAACGCTTCCTTAACTTCACAAATTTGTGAATGTTCGTGTAGCTTACATGCTATGACCAAGGCAATCACCGTCTCCGGCCTGACCAAGACGTTCGGCCGGACCCGTGCGCTCGACGGCCTCGACCTCGACGTGGAGACGGGCGAGGTGCACGGCTTCCTCGGCCCCAACGGCGCCGGCAAGTCCACCACCATCCGCGTGCTGCTCGGCCTGCTGCGCGCCGACACGGGCACCGCCCAGGTGCTCGGCGGCGACCCGTGGGCCGACGCCGTCACGCTCCACCGCCGACTGGCCTACGTGCCGGGGGACGTCGAGCTGTGGCCCAACCTCACCGGCGGTGAGGCCATCGACCTGCTCGCGCGCCTCCGCGGCGGCATCGACAAGCAGCGTCGCGACGACCTCATCGAGCGCTTCGACCTCGACCCGACCAAGAAGGGCCGGAGCTACTCCAAGGGGAACCGGCAGAAGGTGGCCATCGTCGCCGCCCTCGCCTCCGACGCCGAGCTGCTCCTGCTCGACGAGCCCACCGCGGGCCTCGACCCGCTCATGGAGGTCATCTTCCAGGACGTCATCACCCAGGCGAAGGCCGAAGGCAAGACCGTCCTGCTGTCCAGCCACATCCTCGCGCAGGTGGAGAAGCTGGCCGACAAGGTGAGCATCATCCGGCTGGGGAAGATCGTGCAGTCCGGCACGCTCAGCGAGATGCGCCACCTGACCCGTACGACCATCGAGGCCGAGACCGAGCGGCCCGCCACCGGCATCGACCAACTTCCCGGCATCCACCAGCTCCGCACCGACGACAGCCGGGTGCACTTCGCCGTCGACGGCGAGCACCTCGACGCCGCCGTACGGCGGCTCGGCGAGTTCGGCATCCGCAGCCTGGTGAGCCATCCCCCCACCCTGGAGGAGCTGATGCTCCGCCACTACGGCGACGAGCTGGAGCACAACGGCCACCACTCGGAGGCGGGAGCGGCCTGATGTCTGCCACCCCCTCCGCCACCAACGACACCGAGGGCATGGGCGCCCCCGGCGCGCCGGGCGGCACGAAGACCCGGCCGCTCGCGCCCCCGCGCGCCGCCGACGGCGGCGGTACGCTCGCCGGCACCGGGACGCTCTTCCGGTTCGCCCTGCGCCGTGACCGCGTACGGCTGCCCGTGTGGGTGCTCGCGCTGTTCCTCGGCACCGCCTCCAGCGTCAGCAGCTTCGACACGTCGTACGACACGGCCAAGAAGCGCGCCGACATCGCCGAGACCATGGACAGCCCCGCCGGCCTGGCCATGACCGGCCCGCGGCACTACCTCGACGACTACAACATCGGCTCGATGACCGGCCACCAGATGCTCGGCTTCACGGCCGTGCTCGTCGGCATCATGAGCGTGCTCATCATCTCCCGGCACACCAGGACCGAGGAGGAGACCAACCGCGCCGAGCTGGTGCGCTCCGGCGTCGTCGGCCGGCACTCCTACCTCGCCGCCGCGCTCGGCGTCGCCGTCGTCGCGAACGTGGCGCTCGGGCTGCTGCTGGCCGCCGGCATGTCCGGCATGGGCGTCGACGGCGTCGACGGCCAGGGCGCGCTGCTCTACGGCCTCGCGCACACGGCGGTCGGCATCTTCTTCGCCGCCGTCGCCGCGATCACCGTGCAGGTCACCGCGTACGCGCGCGGGGCGTCCGGCATGGCGATGGCCGTCATCGGCGCCGCGTACGCGCTGCGCGCCGCCGGCGACGTCGGCAACGACTGGGTGTCGTGGCTCTCGCCGATCGGCTGGGTCCAGCGCACCTACGTCTTCGTCGACAACCGCTGGTGGCCGCTGCTACTGGTGCTCGCCGCGGCCGTGGTCTGCGCGGCCGCCGGCTTCTACCTCAGCACCCGCCGCGACGTCGGCGCGGGCCTGCGGGCCTCCCGCCTGGGCAGCCCCGTCGGCTCGGAAGGGCTCACCACCCCGCTCGGCTTCGCGCTCCGGCTGCACCGCGGCCTGCTCGCCGGCTTCGGCGCGGGTGCGCTGCTGCTCGGCGTGATGTACGGGTCGATCCTCGGCGACGCCGAGGAGATGATCGAGGGCGTCGACGAGCTGGAGGAGCAGCTCGCCGAGGTCGGCGGCGCCAACGTGGCGGAGTCGTTCGCCTCGGTGGTGATGATCGTCATCGCGGTCGTCTGCTCGATCTACGTCGTGATGGCCGCCCTGCGCCCGCGCGCGGAGGAGTCCGCGGGCCGCGCCGAGCCGCTCCTCGCCACCGCGCTGTCGCGCGACCGGTGGGTGCTCAGCCACACGTTCGTCGGCGCGGCCGGCGGCACGGCGCTGATCCTGCTCGCCGGCATCGGCTTCGGCGCCTCGGGCGCGGCCTCCACCGGCGACGGCGGGCTCTTCCTCAAGCTCGTCGGCGCGGCCCTGGCCTTCGCCCCGGCCCTGTGGGTCACGATCGGCCTGGCGGTCGCCCTCTTCGGCTGGTTCCCACGGGCCGTGGCGGTCGCCTGGGTGGTCCCGGTGTACGGCTTCGTCGTCGACTACCTCGGCGAGATCCTCAAGTTCCCGGACGTCCTGGGCGACCTGTCCCCCTTCGGGCACATCCCGCAGCTCCCGGCGCAGGACATGTCCTGGCCGCCGCTGCTGGTGCTCACGGCGATCGCCGGGGGGCTGGTGTGGCTGGGCCTGCTGGGCTTCCGGCGGCGGGATCTGGAGACGAAGTAGCGGTACGGGGGCGGGCGTCCGGCCGTAAGGCGGGGCGCCCGCCCCCGACGCGTGCGCCGTACGGCCCGCAGGCGCGCCCGCGTACGACCGCAGGCCCACGCGCGTACGACCGGCAGCCCGCGCCCCGTACGCCCCGCAGGCCGGCGCCCGTACGACCCCCGCGCCCCGGTCCGTACGGCCCGCGCCCCCGCGTTAATTCGCTCGCCCCGCCCCCGCCCGCGCTGCTTGACTCCCGCCCCGTGACCGTCTTCCACGATCCCGCGTTCTTCGACCGCTACGCCCACGAATACGACCACGCCGACCCCTACGAGCCCACCCCCACCGTCGACTTCCTCGCCGGCCTCGTCCCGCCCGGCGCCCGCACCCTCGAACTCGCCATCGGCACCGGCCGCGTGGCGCTCCCCCTCGCCGCCCGCGGCGTCGCCGTCGAGGGCGTCGACGGCTCCACGGCCATGGTGGAGCAACTGCGCGCGAAGCCCGGCGGTGCCGACATCCCGGTGACCATCGGCGACATGGCCGACGTGCCGGTGGACGGCCCCTTCCACACCGCGTACCTGGTCTTCAACACCCTCTTCAACCTGCCCGACCAGGAGCGGCAGGTCGACTGCTTCCGCAACGTCGCCGCGGTCCTGGAGCCCGGCGGGCTCTTCGTCATCGAGTGCTTCGTCCAAGACCTCAAGGAGTTCGACCGCAACCAGCGCGTCGCCACCCGTGCGCTGACCGAGGACAGCGTGAAGATGGAGTTCCTCGTCCACGACCCGGTCGCCCAGGCGGTCACGTACCAGCGCGTGACGTTCGACGCGAACGGGACCGCGCTGCGCCCGCTGCGGCTGCGCTACTGCTGGCCGAGCGAGCTGGACCTGATGGCGCGGCTCGCCGGGATGCGGCTGCGGGAGCGCTACGCCGGGTGGGACCGCCGGCCGTTCGACGCGGCGAGCCGGTCGCACGTCTCGGTGTACGAGAAGGTCTGATCAGGCGGAACCGGCGGGCGGGAGCAGGAAGTTCTCGCCCGTACGGCCCGCCAGCCAGTCCCGTACGTTGGCGAGCGTCGCGGCGAAGGCGGGCTCGATCACCGGCAGCTCGTCGGCCTGCACGCCGTACGCGACGATCTCCATGGCTGCGCCTCCTCTGCCCACCCGTGCTCTGCCCACCATGCTCCGGGCGGGCCGTCCCCGCGGCCTCCCGGCTTACGCCGAACGGCCCTCCTTCAGCCGCCGCACCGCCTCCGTCAGCACCTCGTCCTTCTTGCAGAAGGCGAACCGCACGATGCTGCGCCCGGCGTCAGGATCGTCGTAGAACACCTGCGTCGGCACCGCGACGACCCCGCAGCGCTCGGGCAGCGACATGCAGTACGCGACGCCGTCCTTCTCGCCGAGGGGGGTGATGTCGGCGGTGATGAAGTACGTGCCGGCCGGGCGGAAGACGCGCAGGCCGGCCTCCGTGAGCCCGGCGGCGAGGAGGTCGCGCTTGCGCAGCAGGTCGGCGCGGAGGCCGGTGAGATAGGCGTCCGGCAGCGCCAGCGCCTCGGCTACGGCGTACTGGAAGGGGCCGGCGCTGACGTACGTCAGGTACTGCTTGGCGGTGCGCACGGCGGCGACCAGCGGCGCGGAGGCGGTGACCCAGCCGACCTTCCAGCCGGTGAAGGAGTAGCTCTTGCCGGCCGACGAGACGGACACCGTGCGCTCGCGCATGCCGGGGAGGGTGGCGAGCGGGATGTGCGCGCCGTCGAAGACGAGGTGCTCGTAGACCTCGTCGGTGACGACGAGGAGGTCGCGCTCGCGGGCGAGGGCGGCGACGGCCTCCAGTTCGGTGCGGTCGAGGACGGTGCCGGTGGGGTTGTGGGGTGAGTTGAGGAGGATGAGGCGGGTGGCGGGGGTGACGGCGGCGCGCAGCTCGTCGAGGTCGAGCCGGTACGCGGGGGCGCCGGCGCCGGCACCCGTGTCGGGGCGCAGGGTGACCGGGACGCGGCGGGCGCCGGCCATGGCGATGCCGGCGGCGTACGAGTCGTAGTACGGCTCCAGGGCGATCACCTCGTCGCCCGGCTCCAGCAGCGCGAGCAGCGCCGCGGCGACCGCCTCGGTGGCCCCGGCGGTGACGAGGACCTCCGACTCGGGGTCCCACTCCAGCCCGTACCACCGCCGCTGGTGCTCCGCGACGGCGTGCCGCAGCTCGGGGATCCCGGGCCCGGGCGGGTACTGGTTGCCGCGGCCCTCCCGGATGGCCCGTACGGCCGCCTCGGCGACTTCCGCGGGGCCGTCGGTGTCGGGGAAGCCCTGGCCCAGATTGATCGCCCCGGTGCGTACGGCGAGGGCCGACATCTCGGCGAAGATCGTGGTCACGAAGGGGGTCAGACGGCTGCTCAGCGGTGGGCGTCCCATGGGGACATGCTTGCACGGCGGAGGGTTGAGGAGGCCGTGCGCGGGGCACATCCGGTGATACAGCGGACCTCCGCGGGGGCGGGGGAGATGGGAAGGTCCGATGGGATTCATCGTTTTCGGCGTGGCCGCGATCGGGCTGGTCGTGGCACTGTCCGTCACCCTCTCCAGGCGTACCACCTACCGCGGCGCGCCGTCCGGCACGGGCCGCCGGGGCTTGGCGGGCGGGAGCGGCGGCGGGGCGGACACGGGCTACTGGGGCGGGGACAGCGGCGGCGGGGACTGCGGCGGGGGTGGCGGCGGGGGTGGCGGCGGTGACGGAGGCGGCGGCGGGTGCTAGTCGTCAGAAAAGTGAACAACTGATCAGTTGCGCGCCCGCGCGATGGAAACCCGGTGAAGAAGGGTAAAAACGCTGTCGGCGGGCCGCACTTCATGATTCCGTATTTCCCGGGCGCATTCCCCTTCTGCCCGGGGCGTGCCCGCCTGCCTCTCGGCCTGCGCCCGCACCCGTGGTCCCGCCATGTGGCGGCGGCCCGATGTCTTTCCACCTGCCTGCGGAGCCGACCCATGCTCACCACTCTCAAGACCTCGTACACGGATACCCGGGCCCAGGACCTCGCATGGCGGCTCGGGATGGACCCCATGCCGGCCCTCGCGGTGCTCGACCTGCGCCTCGGCTCCGCCGACGTACAGCTCAGACTGCTCGGCGCCTCACATCAAGTGCTGCTCAGCGACGGCGACTCGGCCTGTTCCGAGACCGTCGCCTGCCTGCCCGGCAGCAACACACCGCTCCCTCTCGGCGTGGCCAAACAGGTCGCCGGGTGGGAGTACGAGTTCGCCGCCCGGGTCGAGACGCTGACCCGGGGGGCCTTCGAATCCCGCGCGCAGGAGCTGCTGGCGCTGGTCGCCGACCACCCGCGCGGGCTCGCCGGCACGTTCCCCGGCAGCCCGCACGCGTTCACCGCGCTGCTGGTGCACCGTCAGGGTGACGTCGTCGGCTGGCGCACGTGGCACTCGTATCCGCAGGAAGGACGCCTGGTGGCGACGCGTACGACGATGGCCGCGCGGGTCGCGGAGCCGGTCTAGGACGGTCGCCGGGCGCGCCGCCGATGCCGTGGACAGGGGGCAATTCGCCTATGTTCAGGGCATATTGCACACGTGTGGGTGACAAGGGACGGCACCGGCGCAAACGTATCGTTCCTCCGTGATCGAACCGTACGAGCAGACGACGCGCGCCCCCGGCCGCGCCCCCGCGCTGCCGGGCGCGCCGCCGCCCGCCCTCCCGGTACGGCCCGCCACCGGGCGGTTTCTCGTGCTCGCCACGGTCTTCGTCTGCGCGGCCTGCGGGTTGGTGTACGAGCTGGAGCTGGTGGCCCTCGGGTCGTACCTGATCGGCGACTCCGTCACCCAGGCGTCCGTCGTGCTGTCCGTCATGGTCTTCGCGATGGGCGTCGGCTCGCTGCTGGCCAAGCGGCTGCGGATCCGCGCGGCCGTCGCCTTCGGCGGAGTCGAGGCGGTGCTCGCGCTGCTCGGCGGGCTCTCGGCGATGGCGCTGCACGCGTGCTTCGCGTGGTTCGGCCAGCCGCGGTTCGTGCTCGTGGCGTACGCGTTGGCGATCGGCGTGCTGATCGGCGCTGAGGTGCCGCTGCTGATGACGCTGATCCAGCGGGTCCGGCGGCAGGACCCGGGCGGCGCGGTGGCCGACCTCTTCGCCGCGGACTACGTGGGGGCGCTGGCCGGCGGCCTGGCCTTCCCGTTCGTGCTCCTGCCGTGGCTCGGGCAGCTCTCCAGCGCGCTCATCACGGGGGCGGTCAACGCCACGGCGGGG
Organism: Streptomyces sp. NBC_01808; assembly: GCF_035917395.1. NCBI lineage: Bacteria > Bacillati > Actinomycetota > Actinomycetes > Kitasatosporales > Streptomycetaceae > Streptomyces > Streptomyces sp. NBC_01808. The sequence goes on along the minus strand of NZ_CP109072.1, from coordinate 4,422,281 downwards.
TGTGCGCTGGTGCTCTATCTCTTCCGGCACGACCTGAGCCGGCGCGCGCGCTGGGCGCTGTTCGCGGGGAGCGCGACGGTCCTGGCGCTGCTCGCGCTCGCCGCACTCCTTTCCGCCCCCTTCGAACGTGCGGCCAGAAACGCGGTCTACGGCTCGGAGGTGCGGGTGGCGCAGACGACCGACGTCCAGGAGATCGTCCTCACGGCGGACAAGGGCGGGGCGGTGGAGCTCTACCTCGACGGGCAGTTGCGCGTCGACTCCGCGGACGAGCAGCGCTACCACGAGGCGCTGATGCGGCCCGCGCTGACCGCGCCGGACTCGCGGCGGCGGGTCCTCGTCCTCGGCGGCGGCGACGGCCTCGCGGCCCGCGAGGCGCTGCGGCACGCGGACGTCGCGGAGGTGACGATCGTGGAGCGGGACCCGGCGCTGAGCCGGCTGGCGGCCGAGGACCCGCGGCTGACGAGGCTCAACGAGCACGCGTACGGGGATCCGCGGCTGCGGGTGGTGCACGCGGAGGCGTTCGACTGGCTGCGGCGGTCGGCGCCGCGGGGGCGGTACGACGTGATCGTGTCGGATCTGCCGGGGCCGCGGAACACGGGGAGCACGAAGCTGTATTCGCAGGAGTTCTACGGGCTGGCGGGGCGGGCGCTGGCGGACGGGGGCCGGCTGGCGGTGCACGCGGCGTCGTGGGCGGGGCGGGGTACGGAGTCGGGGTCTGCGGCCGGGTCTGGTTCTGGGTCTGCGGCCGGGTCTGGTTCTGGGTCTGGGGCCGGGTCTGGTTCCGGGACCGGGGACGGGGGCGAGGCCGGGACGGTGGCGGGGCCGGGGTCCGGGGACGCGGCGCACAGCCTGTGGACGGTGGCGGCGACCCTACGGGCCGCGGGGCTGGCCCCGTGCGCGTACGAGGCGGGCGACAGCGACGACCGCTGGGGCTTCGTGCTCGCCGCCCGCCGCCCCCTCGCCCCGACGCTGCCCCCCGGCGCGGGCCCCCTGGCGGCGCCGCCGGAGGCGGCGGACCTGGCGCCGTCAACGCTGCTGCACCCGAGGTATCGGCGGTGAATACGGGGCGGGTTGCGGTCGTGCGGGGTCGGTGCCGCGTCGGATCGGGTGGCCTTTCCGCTGGTCGGGGTGGGTGCGGTGGACTTCGGGGGCGGTGGAGTGACCCGTTCCCCCACCCGCCGCAGACCCTGTGCCGGGCAGGTTCCCCGTGGGTAGGCTCCGCTCCATGGAGCGAGAGGTGCACGTACCGCAGCCCGCAGAAACCGTTCGCCGCGCCCTGTCCGACGCCGAGCGGGTCGCCCGCAGCGTCCCGGGGCTGACGCCCGACGAGGACGGGGCGGAGGAGCCGGGCACTCTGCGCGGCCGGCTGCGGCTCCGCGTCGCCGGCTCCAGCATCACCTACCGCGGCACGCTGCGGCTGACGCCGGGCGGCCCCTCCGTCGCCGTGGAGGCCGAGGGCGAGGAGTCGCGCGGCAGCGGGTCGGTGACGGCGTCGCTGACCCTCACGCCGCGGGAGGCGGTCGAGGAAGGGACGACGACGCTGCTGTGCACAGGCACGGTGACGAGCACCGGGCGGCTGGCGGCGGTCGAGGCGGCGCAGGCGGAGGCGGCGGGCGTACGGCTGCTGGAGCGCTTCGTGGAGAGCCTGGCCGCGGACCTGGAGGCGGAGCCGCTCGCGGAGGGGTCCCCCGAGCCGGGCGGGGAGCCCGAGCACCCGGACGACGCCGTACAGCCGGGCGACGGCACCGACGTCGGGCTCGGCGACGACAACGAGCGGGCCATCCCCGGGATCCCGGCACCCGAGCAGTCCGGCGAGACGCCGCCCGGCACGGGCAAGGTCTTCGACGCCGAAGTGCCGCCGCCGTCGCTCGACCCGCTGGCCGACGACGTACTGGACGCCCTCGCCGACGAGGATGAGGACGCGGACGAGCCGGGCGACGGCATGCTGGAAGAGCCGGAGGCCGCGCACGCCAGGCGCACGATGATCGGCCGCAGCGCGGAGGAGGTCGACCACGCCCCGCCGCGGGGCCGGTACGCCCCGACCCCGGCCGCGGACGCACCGGTACAAGCGGCGGGCCTGCGCTGGCTGGCCCCGGCGGCGGCGCTGGCGGTGGCCACGGCGGTCATCCTGAGCCGAGCCCTACGCCGCCGCCACTGACCGCCTCCGGCGGGCGCGGAGGGGCACAGCCGGGCACGGGCGCCGGCTCCGGGTCCCACGCGTTCCTGCCGTACGCGCGGTCCGCCCCCGCCGTCCCCGGGTCCTGCGCGGCCGGGTGGCCTGACCCTCGTCTAGGCTCGGGGCGTGCCCACACGTCTCACCGCCGGTGACGCCGAGTTGACGATGGATCCCCGCAACGGCTGCCGGGTCGCGAGCCTGCGCGTGGCCGGGACCGAGTTGCTGCGGGCCGGCGATCGCTACGGCTGCTTCCCCATGGTCCCCTTCTGCGGCCGCCTGGAGCTGGGCGAGTTCCGCAACGGCGGCGTCAAGCACCGGCTCCCCGCCGACGCCCCGCCGCACGCCATCCACGGCACCGGCCGCGACACCGCCTGGCGCACCGTGCGCGCCGACGACGCCTCCGCGGCGTTCTCGTACGACCTCGCCGCCCCCTGGCCGTACCCGGGGCGCGTGACCCAACTGGTCGAGCTGGAGCCGGACAAGGTGACGCTCACGCTCGCCGTGGAGACCACCGGCGACTCCTTCCCCGCGCAGGCCGGCTGGCACCCCTGGTTCGTACGCCACCTCTCCGGCGACGGGAACGAGCCCGGCGTACGCATCGACTTCGCCGCCGCCTGGCAGGAGCAGCGCGGCGAGGACCACCTCCCCACCGGCAAGCGCATCGAGCCGCAGCCCGGCCCGTGGGACGACTGCTTCGGCATGCCCGACGGCGTCGACGTGACGCTCACCTGGCCCGGCCGGCTGGAGCTGACCGTCACCAGCCGCGCGGAGTGGGTCGTCGTCTACGACGAGCAGCCCGCGGCCGTCTGCGTGGAGCCGCAGTCCGGCCCGCCCAACGGGCTCAACACCCACCCGCGCCTCGTCACCCCCATCGATCCGCTGGAGGTATCGACCACCTGGGCGTGGCGCACGCTCGGTTAGGCTCACCGCCATGAGCGACGCACACGCCGACCTGCTGGGTCAGATCAAGGACAAGGCCGTCGTGCACGGCAAGGTGACCCTCTCCTCCGGCATCGAGGCCGACTACTACCTGGACCTGCGCCGCATCACCCTGGACGGCTCCGCCGCGCCGCTCGTCGGCCGCGTCATGCTCGACCTGGCCAAGGACTTCGCGTACGACGCGGTCGGCGGCCTCACCCTCGGCGCCGACCCCATCGCCGACGCCATGCTGCACGCCTCCGCCGCCGCGGGCGACCGCGCGCGCCCGCTGGACGCCTTCGTCGTGCGCAAGGCGAGCAAGACGCACGGCATGCAGCGCCGCATCGAGGGCCCGGACGTCGCGGGCCGCCGGGTGCTGGTCGTCGAGGACACCTCGACGACGGGCGGTTCCGCGCTGACGGCCGTGGAGGCGGTGCGCGAGGCGGGCGCGGAGGTGGTCGCCGTCGCGACGATCGTGGACCGCGACACGGGCGCGGCCGAGCGCGTGCGCGACACGGCGGGCGTGCCGTATCTGTACGCCTACGGGCTCTCCGACCTGGGCCTCGGCTGAGCCGAACGGAGCGCTCCCACGGACCGGCGCGGGGTTGTCCACAGGGCCGGGAAGCGCGGGCGGACATCTGGGAGGATGGGGGCACTCCAGGGGCGCCACGGCAACGGAGCCGGTCGCACTCGTACACGCACTGCAGACACCCGCACACACCCGCACGTCTCCAAGGAGCGGACAGATGCCCATCGCAACCCCCGAGGTCTACAACGAGATGCTGGACCGGGCGAAGGCAGGCAAGTTCGCCTACCCGGCCATCAACGTCACCTCGTCGCAGACTTTGCACGCCGCGCTGCGCGGCTTCGCCGAGGCCGAGAGCGACGGGATCGTCCAGATCTCCACAGGCGGCGCCGAGTTCCTGGGCGGGCAGTACAGCAAGGACATGGTCACGGGCGCCGTCGCCCTCGCGGAGTACGCGGCGATCGTCGCCGCGAAGTACCCGGTCAATGTCGCCCTGCACACCGACCACTGCCCCAAGGACAAGCTCGACGGGTACGTGCGCCCGCTGCTCGCCGCCTCCGAGGAGCGCGTCGCCCGCGGGGAGAACCCGCTGTTCCAGTCGCACATGTGGGACGGCTCCGCCGAGACCCTCGCGGACAACCTGTCCATCGCCCAGGAGCTGCTGCCCCGCGCCGCCGCCGCGAAGATCATCCTGGAGGTCGAGATCACCCCGACCGGCGGTGAGGAGGACGGCGTCACCCACGAGATCAACGACGAGCTGTACACGACGGTGGACGACGCGCTGCGCACCGCCGAGGCGCTGGGCCTCGGCGAGCAGGGCCGCTACCTGCTGGCGGCCTCCTTCGGCAATGTGCACGGGGTCTACAAGCCGGGCAACGTCGTGCTCCGTCCCGAGCTGCTGAAGGACCTCCAGGAGGGCGTCGGCGCGAAGTACGGCAAGCAGAGCCCGTTCGACTTCGTCTTCCACGGCGGCTCCGGCTCCTCCGAGGAGGAGATCGCCACGGCCCTGGAGAACGGCGTGGTCAAGATGAACATCGACACGGACACGCAGTACGCGTTCACCCGTCCCGTCGCGGCGCACATGTTCCAGAACTACGACGGCGTGCTGAAGGTCGACGGCGAAGTGGGCAACAAGAAGGCGTACGACCCGCGTGCCTGGGGCAAGGTCGCCGAGGCGTCGATGGCCGAGCGCGTCCGGACCGCGTGCGACCACCTGCGCTCGACGGGTACGAAGCTGAAGTGACGCCGCACGGACACCGCCCCGGCCGGGCCACCCGGGCCAGGCCAGTGGCCGGGGGTGTCCGTGAGGTGAGGGGCGCGTGAGGGGTGCCGCGGTGACCTCCGCGGCGTCGTCGGCAAGCCCGGACCGGACGGCGTCCAGGATCCGGCGCCTGAAGATACGGCCCGCTTCCTGGGCAGCCCCGAAGGGGTACGGGCGGCGGACTCGCGCATCGCTCCGCGCGCCTTCGAAAGCGCGTATCAGCGGGCAGCACACAGGAAAGAAACTCGGCGTCAGCGTGTGCCCAGGGGCACTGCCGACGCCGAGTTCCGTGTTCCATCAGACCTCTTCCCGAGCAAGAGGTCTATGGATCAACGACCTCAGAAGAGGTCCAGCAGGTCGCCCTCGTTCTCGGTCTCGGCCTCGCTCTCGCTGGAGTTCTCGTCGTTGCCGATGCCGCAGATGTTCTGGTTCGAGGTCGAGTCCGCGTTGCCCGAACCCAGGATCGGCACCGTGATGTCGCCCAGGTTGACGAGGCCGTACTGGCGCCGGTCGACGCTGTTGTCGATCGCCTGCTCACATTCGACGACCGTGGTGATCTTGTCGCCCTTGTCGTGGTGCTTGCCCTTGGGCGCCGACTGAGGCGCCGCCGTCGTGCCCTCGGTCGAGGTAACACCCTGCGGTGCCGCGGTCTCCGTGGTGTCGTCGGCGGAGGCCACACCGGCGCCGAGCATGGTGATGCTGCCGAGCATCGCGCCCACAACCACGGCCTGACGAAGCTTGCGCATTCCGTCCCTACTTTCTGTGTTTTTGAGTGTGAATATCAGTCATCACACACTTGGTAGCCTTTTTACCCGTTTTCCAGCACTACTTCGAGAAGACACGCCACGCGTCGCCGAAGATGTCGTCGAAATTTCGGTGCGACGACGGCCGGCCGGCGAGCACCCGGTCACCTCGCATCGACCAGGCAGGGCCGGCTCTCCGTGGTGAGGACCCGGCCGGGAACCGTCGTCCATGCCGACCGCGGCGGTCACCCCCTGACCCGGTCGTGGCAGGCTGGAGCCCATGGCGATTCACGAGAACCTCCTCGGCGGCACACCCCCCACCTACCTGCCCGAGGACCCGGGGCCGCGCGACCTGCTCGCGAGCGGCGCCGCCCCGTCCGAGGTGGCGGCGAAGTTCCCGGCGTCCTCGCTGGCCTGGGCGCAGCTCGCGGACGAAGCCTTCGAGGCCGGCCGCGCCGTCGAGTCGTACGCGTACGCCCGCACCGGCTACCACCGCGGCCTGGACGCCCTGCGCCGCAACGGCTGGAAGGGCCAGGGCCCGGTGCCGTGGGAGCACGAGCCGAACCGCGGCTTCCTGCGCGCCCTCGCGGCGCTCGCCCGTGCGGCGCAGGCCATCGGGGAGACCGAGGAGCACGAGCGGTGCAGCACGTTCCTGCGCGACAGCTCGCCGACCGCCGCGGCAACCCTGTCCTGACAGGCCGGGCCGGCCGGAGCGGCTGCTCTTGCCTCCCGCCGCCGTGCCGCGGATGATGCGAAGCGGGTACGGCACACCGGATGCGGCCGTACCCGAGGGGACCGGGGCCCTGCTGCCGGCAGGAAGGGGCGGACCGCTACCCGGTGGCTCTTGTGTGGGAGACAGCTCATGGACAGCCGTGCTCACGACCCCCTGCCGGCGGAGACCGACGGTCACCAGACCCCGGCCCAGCAGCCCGGCGGGCACCACCCCGACGGCCCTCAGCCCGACGGGCACCAGCCCCCGAACCTCGACTTCCGGGGCACCACTCCGTACGAGGACTACGTCCAGGCGGACGTCCTCACCCATCTGCAGCACCCGCTCTCCGACGACCCCGGCGAGCTGGTCTTCCTGGTGACCACGCAGGTCATGGAGCTGTGGTTCACCGTCATCGTGCACGAGTGGGAGACCGCCGCCGAGGCGCTGCGCCGCGACGACCTGCCGGTGGCGCTGGCGGCGCTGCGGCGCAGCACGTACGAGCTGCGCTCGCTGAACGCCTCCTGGGAGCCGCTGGCGCGGCTCACGCCGCGGCAGTTCAACTCCTACCGCGCCGCGCTCGGCGAGGGCTCGGGCTTCCAGTCGGCGATGTACCGGCGGATGGAGTTCCTGCTCGGCGAGAAGTCGGCGTCGATGCTCGTGCCGCACCGCGGCGCCCCGCGGGTGCACGACGAGCTGGAGAAGCAGCTCGGCGAGCCGAGCCTGTACGACGAGGTGCTGCGCTACCTCGACGCCAAGGGCCACCGCCTCTCCGCCGACGTCCTGGACCGCGACCCGGCGCGGCGGTACGAGCCGCACCCCGAGGTCGAGGCCGCGTGGGCGGCGGTCTACGCGGGCCCGCAGGACTCCGGTCTGATCAAGCTCGGCGAGGTGCTGACGGACATCGCCGAGCTGGTGTGGCGCTGGCGCAACGACCATCTGGTGGCCACCCGCCGCGCGATGGGCGGGAAGGTCGGCACGGGCGGCTCGGCGGGGGTGTCGTGGCTGGAGAAGCGCGCGGCGAAGCAGGTGTTCCCCGAGCTGTGGACGGCGCGGAGCCATGTCTGAGGCGTACGGGCCCGGGACGGCCCGGGCCGGCGGCGGGGCGGTGGCGGAGTTCGCGACGCTGGCGGAGCGGGCGGCGGAGCTGGACCTGACGGACCCGCTGCGGGCGAAGCGGGCGGAGTTCGTGCTGGACGACGCGGAGCCGCCCGGCGCGGTGCGGTCCGACGGGACGCCGTCCGGCGCCGCGTCCTCCGGTCCGCCGGTCGTCTACCTCGACGGCAACTCCCTCGGCGCCCTCCCGGCCGCCGTCCCGGCCCGCGTCGCGGACGTCGTGGCGCGGGAGTGGGGAGAGCTGCGGATCCGGTCGTGGACGGAGTCCGGGTGGTGGACCGCGCCCGAGCGGATCGGCGACCGGATCGCGCCGCTGCTGGGCGCCGCGCGGGGGCAGGTGGTCGTCGGCGACTCCACCAGCGTCAACGTCCTCAAGGCCGTCGTCGCCGGGGTGCGCATCGCGCAGTCCGGCGCGGGGGCGGCCCGGGACGAGGTGCTGGTCGACGCGACGACGTTCCCCACCGACGGCTACGTCGCCGAGTCCGCCGCCCGGCTGACCGGCTGCGCGCTACGGGCCGTGGAGCCGCACGAGATCGCCGCCACCGCGGGACCGCGGACCGCCCTCGCGCTGGTCAACCACGTCGACTACCGCACGGGCCGGCTCCACGACCTGCCCGGCACCACCGCCGCGCTGCACGCGGTCGGCGCGCTCGCCGTGTGGGACCTGTGCCACAGCGCCGGCGCGCTGCCGGTCGGGCTCGACGAGCACGGGGTGGACCTGGCGGTGGGGTGCACGTACAAGTTCCTCAACGGCGGCCCGGGTTCGCCCGCGTACCTCTACGTACGGCGCGACCTCCAGCCCCGCTTCGACTCCCCGCTGCCCGGCTGGAACTCCCACGCCGACCCCTTCGCCATGTCCGCCGGCTACCAACCGGCGGACGGCTCCGTGCGCGGGCGCGTCGGGACGCCGGACATCCTGTCGATGCTGGCGCTGGAGACGGCCCTTGAGGTGTGGGACGGCGTGGCGATCGAGGCGGTGCGGGAGAAGAGCCTGGCGCTGTCGGACTTCTTCCTGGAGTGCGTCGCCGCCCTCCCGGGCGGTCCTTCACTCACGCCGATCACCCCGCTGCCGCACGCCGAGCGCGGCAGCCAGGTCGCGCTGCGGTGCGCGGACGCGGAGGCGGTGATGGGCGAGCTGATCGCGCGCGGGGTGGTCGGCGACTTCCGGCCGCCGGATGTGCTCCGTTTCGGCGTGACGCCGCTGTATACCTCGTTCTCGGACGCATACCGCGCTGCCGGAGTGCTGGGAGAGGTGCTGGATGACCGCCGTTGACGAGTTGGACGACGAGGCCCGCACGCTGTTCGCCCTGAAGCGGGTCCCGCCCACCCGCACGCTGGCGTACGGGGACCACCCCTCGCAGGTCGTCGACCTCTACGGGGACCTGTCCGCCCGGCCGGTCGTGGCCCTGCTGCACGGCGGCTTCTGGCGGGAACGCTACGACCGCACGTACCTGACCCCGCTGGCGGCGGCGCTGGCGAAGGACCTGAACGGGTGCGTGGCGCTGATCGAGTACCGCCGCGTGGGCGGTGCGGAGGGCGACGGCGGCGGGGGGTTCCCCGCCACGTTCGACGATCTGCCGCCCGCGCTCGCCGCGCTGCCCGGGGCCGGGCCCGTGGTGCTCGCGGGGCACTCCGCGGGCGGCCACCTCGCGCTCTGGGCCGCCTCGCGGTGCCCGACCGCCGTCTCCCGCGTCGTCGGCGTCGCCGCGGTCGCGGACCTGGCCCGCGCCCACGAACTGGGCCTCAGCGACGGCGCCGTCGCCGGGCTCCTCGGCGGCGCCGAGCGCGTGGCGGAGCGGCTCGACGAGACGGACCCGATGCGGATGCCGGCCCCGGCGGCGCCGGTCGTGCTGCTCCACGGCGAGGCCGACGCCGACGTACCGGTGGAGCTGTCCCGCCGCTACGCCCGCGCCGTGGGCGGGCGGTTGCTGGAACTGCCCGGCACCGGCCACTACGCACCCGTCACCCCGGGCACCCGCGCGTACGAGACGCTGCGCACCGCACTGACGGAACCCTGACCACCGCGCCGGACCGCCGCGCCCTCAGCCCTCCTTCGGCCCTTCGCCCCCCGCGTCGTCAGGACCGTCCTCGCCGTCACCGCCCTCGTCCAGCTCCTGCTGCAGCCCCAGCGTCTCCACCAGCCACTTGTCGAACTCGATCGACGCCCGCACCCAGCTCACGGTGCTCGACACGAAGTGCTCCAGCGCCACGCCCGTGCCGATCAGCATCTGCGCCTCGCCGATGAGCCGGACGGAGCCGTCGTCATGCGTGTGCGTGTAGACCTTCGGCCACAGCGTGCGCCGGTTCCAGTCGTCGATGGCCTCCAGCAGCTCCGGCTTGTCGTCCAGCGAGTGCTGCCGGTCGTAGAAGGTCCGCACCGAGTAGAGCTGCTGCTCGTCCTCGCCGCGGAACATGAAGTACGTACGGAACTGCTCCCACGGCGCCGCGAGGTCCCCCTCCTCGTCGACGACGTACTTCAGCTCCATCTGGTCCAGGAGCTGCTTGACCAGATCCTGGTCGGGCACGATGGGCCCCTGCGGGCCGCCGCTGCCGCGGGATTCGGGCTTCTGGCCCCCGAAGTTCGGAATCGAGGACGGGTCGATGCTCACGTGGGGTTCCCTTCGAACGGTTCGGCGCCCATCCTCCCCCACCGAGGGCCCGTGCCCGCAACCCGGCGGCGACACCCTGTGGATAACTCGCTGCGCCGGAGCAGCGTGCCGGGCGGCACCACCGCCCGGCACGGAAGAACAGGCTCCGCTCAGCCGCCCCTACTGCGCCGCGCCGACCAGCAACTGGTCCCCGAAGACGTCCACCCACACCGTGTCCCCGTCGCGCACCTCGCCCGCCAGGATCTCCTTCGCGAGCTGATCCCCGATCGCCGTCTGCACCAGCCGCCGCAGCGGCCGTGCCCCGTAGCTGAGGTCCGGCTCCGGCTCGTCCTCCGGAACGCCCAGGCGCGCCAGCCAGGCCAGCGCCGCGTCGCTGACGTCCAGCGTCAGCCGGCGTTCGGCGAGCCGTTCCTGCAGATGGGCGAGCTGGATGGCGGCGATGCGCTTGAGCTGGTCGCCGCCGAGCGCGTTGAAGACGACGAGGTCGTCGAGCCGGTTGAGGAACTCGGGCCGGAAGACCTTCCGCACCGTCTCCAGCACCCCCTCCCGCTTCTGCTCGTCCTTGATCATCGGGTCGACGAGGAAGGTGGAGCCGAGGTTGGAGGTGAGGATGAGGATGGTGTTGCGGAAGTCGACCGTACGGCCCTGACCGTCCGTCAGCCGCCCGTCGTCCAGCACCTGCAGCAGGATGTCGAAGACCTCGTTGTGCGCCTTCTCCATCTCGTCCAGCAGGATCACCGAGTACGGGCGCCGCCGTACGGCCTCCGTGAGCTGACCGCCCTCCTCGTACCCGACGTACCCCGGGGGCGCGCCGACCAGGCGGGAGACGGAGTGCTTCTCGCCGTACTCGCTCATGTCGATGCGGACCATGGCCCGCTCGTCGTCGAAGAGGAAGTCGGCCAGCGCCTTGGCCAGCTCGGTCTTGCCGACGCCGGTGGGGCCGAGGAAGAGGAACGAGCCCGTCGGCCGGTTGGGGTCGGCGATGCCGGCGCGGGTGCGGCGTACGGCGTCGGAGACGGCCTGTACGGCCACCTCCTGCCCGATGAGCCGCCGGCCCAGCTCCTCCTCCATGCGCAGCAGCTTCTGTGTCTCGCCCTCCAGCAGCCGGCCGGCGGGGATGCCGGTCCAGGAGGAGATGACGTCGGCGATGTCGTCGGAGCCGACCTCCTCCTTGACCATCGTGTCCCGCTTGACCTCCTCCTCGGCGGCGGACGCCTCCTCCAGCTCGCGTTCGAGGGCGGGCAGTTCGCCGTAGAGGAGCTTGGAGGCGGTGTCGAAGTCGCCGTCGCGCTGCGCGCGCTCGGCGGTGCCGCGCAGCTCGTCCAGCCGCTCCTTCAGCTCGCCGACCCGGTTGAGGCCCTGCTTCTCCTTCTCCCAGCGGGCGGTGAGGCCGCGCAGCTCCTCCTCCTTGTCGGCGAGGTCGCGCTGGAGCCGCTCCAGCCGCTCGCGGGAGGCGACGTCCGACTCGTTCTTCAGCGCCAGCTCCTCCATCCGGAGGCGGTCGACGGCACGCTGCAGCTCGTCGATCTCGGTGGGCGAGGAGTCGATCTCCATCCGGAGCCGGGAGGCGGCCTCGTCGACGAGGTCGATGGCCTTGTCGGGGAGGAAGCGGGAGGTGATGTAGCGGTCGGAGAGGGTCGCGGCGGCGACGAGCGCGGAGTCGGCGATGACGACCTTGTGGTGTGCCTCGTACCGCCCCTTCAGGCCGCGGAGGATGGCGATGGTGTCCTCGACGGTGGGCTCGGCGACAAGTACCTGCTGGAAGCGGCGCTCCAGGGCGGCGTCCTTCTCGATCCGCTCGCGGTACTCGTCGAGGGTCGTCGCACCGACCATGCGCAGCTCGCCGCGGGCGAGCATGGGCTTCAGCATGTTGCCGGCGTCCATGGCGGACTCGCCGCCCGCGCCGGCGCCGACGACGGTGTGCAACTCGTCGATGAACGTGATGACCTGTCCTTCGCTCTCCCGGATCTCGGCGAGCACGGTCTTCAGCCGCTCCTCGAACTCGCCCCGGTACTTCGCCCCGGCGACCATCGCACCGAGGTCGAGCGCGACGAGCCGCTTGTTCTTCAGGCTCTCGGGCACGTCCCCCTTCACGATCCGCTGGGCGAGCCCCTCGACGACGGCGGTCTTCCCGACGCCGGGCTCGCCGATGAGGACGGGGTTGTTCTTCGTACGCCGGGAGAGCACCTGCACGACGCGGCGGATCTCCTGGTCCCGCCCGATGACCGGGTCGAGCTTGCCGTCGCGGGCCGCGGCGGTCAGGTCGGTGCCGAACTTGCCCAGCGCCTGGTACGTGCCCTCGGGGTTCTTCGTGGTCACGCGCCGGTCGCCGCGGATCTTCTCGAACGCCTGCACAAGCGCCTTGGCGCTCGCCCCCTGCTTCTTCAGCAACTCCTTGGCGGCACCGCCCTCGGCGGCGACACCGATGAGCAGGTGCTCGGTCGACACATACTGATCGCCGAGCTTCCGCGCCCGCTCGGCGGCATCGGCCACGACGGCGAGCAACTCCCGGTCCGCCCGCGGCGGCGACACGGTCGCCCCCTGCACGCTGGGCAACCCGCCGAGCAGCGCCTCGGCCCCGGACCGCACGGCGGCCTGGTCGGCGTCGACGGCGGCCAGCAGGTCCTGAAGGTTCTCGTTGTCCGCTACGTCGAGCAGGGCGAGCAGCAGATGTACGGGGGTGATGTCCGGATTGCCGCCGGACACGGCACGGCTGTTGGCGCCGGCGATCGCTTCCTGGCTCTTGTTGGTCAGCTCCGCGTCCACTGCTGTGTGCTCCTCCTTGCCGGGGTGCCGATCCTGGGTACGCCTCGGCCGCACTCGGCGTGCCTGAGGCCACGTAAGCTAAGTTGAGTCTACTCCACTCAACTCCAACCCAGCACCGGCCACCGGCGACCGCGACGCGACCGCCGCCCTCTAAGCATGCGCGCAGGAACACGCAAAAGCGGTGCCATCGCGGGGTTGCGTCCGCGATGGCACCGCTGGTGTGCCCTCGGGCGATCTGGACACGGGGGATACCGCCCGGTCAGGCACAGTGGGGGGTGATGCTCTCGCTATCAGGTACGCCGTCGGCCGCTACGGGAACGTGATCCTCTTCGCCAAGATTGACGAAGATCACGCCGCAGCGCACCACGCAGCGTACATAGCGCCCGGACCTCCGGCGGAAGGCCTGGACGACCCCGCTTCCGTCGCGCAGGATGGTGATCGGCTCTCCGAGGAGGGCAACCGCCAACCTGTCTCCGGGACGGGGCACCGCCGTAGCGAGATCGACGGAGTGCCAATGGTTCTCCGTCTTTCGGCGGTGGTCTGGGTTCATCGTGATACCTGTGTCTGTTAAGTCCTTGTCTGTCTGAGGTTGTCAATGTCCAGTCCCCGGGCTAGCCCCAGGTCGGGTCTTGCTGTGCCGCCACCGCCGCCTGGCCCGAACCCTGCTCACTCGGACCGGCATCGGAGCCTGCGCCAAAGGGACTTGCTATGACGCTGAGTACAGCCGCAGTCACGAATGCAACTGCCCACCGTGTCAGTCTTTTTGCCATCGGGAGTCCCGGCCTCCCTAATGAATCCGCTTCCCACAGAAGAAGGTGCCTCACGCGAGGGCTGTTCACCACCTCTGCACTGCATCATGTTCCTGAATCACATCTTCCTGTGGGAAGGATAAATGGGCAAAAATCAAGGCGAATCAGACCATCCTCATGGATACGCCGACCTCTGTGCCGCGAGTTCGGAGCTTTACGCCCGCGCGCTGCGGGCCGGGCGCGTCTCCCGGCCGGAGGGAGAAAACGTGCCGTGTCTGATCGACCTGATGCTGCTCCTCCCCGACCCGGACGACTCACGATGGCTCCGGCCGGTGCCTCCGTCCGCCGCGCTGGCCCGACTTGAGCACCCCATCGAGCGCGAGATTCAGGAGCGCAGGGCCCAGACCCTAGCGCTGGCGGACGCGTTCGAGCCGTTCCTCTCCATCACTCAGGGGCGCACCACCGTCAGCAGCGCCATCACCGAACTGAGCGGCGTGACCAACATCGACGCGATCGTCGGCAGGGCGACGGCGGAGTGCGAGAAGGAACTCCTTACGGTCCAGCCCGGCGGGACGCGTCCCCCTGCGCTCCTCGACAAGGCCGTGGACCGGGTGCGTCCGCTGGTCGATCGCGGCGTGCGCATTCGCAGCCTCTACCAGCACACCGCACGGCACAACTACGGCCTGCTCGCCTATCAGGAACGGGTCGCCAACGACCTGATGGAGCTGCGCACGCTCGAGGAACTGGTCGATCGTCTGATCATCATCGACCGGAAGGTTGCCTTCGTTCCCGCGCACCGGGACCGGCCGGTGAAGTTGAACCGGGATACGGCGGTGGAGGTCCGGCATCCCGGTCTCGTCGAATACTTCGTCGGCGTATTCCACCACCTCTGGCAGCTCGCCACGCCCCTCGACGAGGAGGTGCACTACGAGCATCCGGAGCCGGATGGCATAACCGGTGTCCAGCGCAGCATCGCCAAGTTGCTCGTCGAAGGGCACGTCGACGAGATCATCGCCGACCGGCTCGGCATGAACGTACGCACCTGCCGCGCCCACATCGCCAAGCTCGCCACCACCCTCGGCAGCAACGGCCGGGCCCAACTCGGCTACCTCATCGCACGCTCCGGCATCCTCGACCAGTCCTGACCCCGATCATCGCTCCTGGGAGTACACGGAGATGCACGCAGGGCACGATCACGAGCACGGCCACAGCCTCCAAGAGCCCTGCCCGGCCGCCCGCGAGGCATACGCCGTCGCCGTGCGGGACGGCCGGATAGCGGCTGCGGACGCGCGGCACGCACCGTGCCTGAACGACCTCGCCCTCCTCTCCCCCGACCCCGACGACCCGGACTGGCTGCTGCCGGTCCCCGCATCCGAAGCCATGATGGGGCTTCTTGTATCCCGGGAACGGGAGATCCGTGAGCGGCAGCAGCACGCGGCCGATCTCGCGAAGAGCTTCAGCCGGTTCATCGATATCGGCATGGAGGTCGCCTCCGACAACTCACCGATCACGGTGCTGGAGGGCCTCGGCACGATCAACACCGCGCTGGATCTGGCGGTCGGCGAGTGCTCACACGAACTTCTCACCATCCAGCCCGAGGCGGCCACCCGCCGTGCCCGCGCCCTCGGCGAGGCACTGCAGCGGGTCCGCCCGCTCGCCGAGCGCGGCGTACGGATGCGCACCCTCTACCAGCACGCGGCCCGTGAAGCGCCCATGACGCTGGCGTACCTGCGGTTCGTCGGCCCACAGCAGGTCGAGGTCAGAACGCTTGAGGAGATCATCGAGCGCCTGATCATCGTCGACCGCCAGGCTGCCTTCCTTCCCGCGCGCCCGGACCGCAAGGTCGCGCTGGAACTCCGCCACCCCGGGCTCGTCTCCTATCTCGTCGGCGTCTTCGAGCAGTTCTGGCAACTGGCCACACCCCTGGAGGAAGCCGCCTACACGGAGGCCACCCACGAAGGCGTCACCGGCGTCCAGCGCAGCATCGCCCGCCTCCTGGTCGAAGGCCACCTCGACCAGAACATCGCGCGCCGGCTCGGCATGAACGTACGCACCTGCCGGGCCCACATCGCGAAGCTCGCCACCACCCTCGGCAGCAGCAGCCGCACCCAACTCGGCTATCTCATCGCACGCTCCGGCATCCTCGACGAGACCTGAGAGAGACATGTCACACCCCCACCACACCACTGGCCTCTGCGCCCCGGGGAGGAAGCTCTATGCCTCGGCCCTGCGCTGCGGCCGCATCTCACATGAGGCCACGGCGACCGCGCCCTGCCTCCTCGACCTGGACCTGTTACGGCCCGAGCCCGGCGACACCGATTGGCTGGTGCCGACGCCCCCGACACAGGCGCTCGCCGGGCTCGTCGAGCCCCTGGAACGGGAGCTGAGCGAGTACCGGCTGTTCGTGACCGCGCTCGCCGACACGGTCGAGCAGGTGACGTCGCCCGGTCCGGAGGACCCGGCCACGGCCGCTTTCACCGTCTGGACGGGGAAGGAGCGGATCGACGCCGCACTCGTGCGGGCGCTGGAGGACTGCACGGAGGAGTTCCTCGCCATCCAGCCGGCCGGCGGCCGGACCAACTGGAACCCGACGACGATGCGCGCCACCACCCACCGCGTACGGCAGATGAGCGAACGCGGCGTCATCCAGCGGACCTTGTACAACCACACCTACCGGCACCACCCCGCGATACTCGCGTATCTGAACGAGCTGAGCGACACGGGACCGGAGGTGCGCACGCTGGAGGAGACCTCCGAGCGGCTCCTCATCCTCGATCAGCAGGTCGCCTTCGTCCCGGCGCAACCCGATCGGGCGGTGGCCTTGGAGATACGCCACCCCGGCCTGGTCTGGTTCCTGCGCGCCATCTTCGAACGCTTCTGGGAACTCGGCGTCCCCTGGAAGCGCAGGATCCCCGAGCACGACACACCGGAGGGCATCACCGGCGTCCAGCTCAAGATCGCCCGGCTGCTCGTCGAGGGCCATCTCGACGAGGCGATCGCCCGCCGGCTCGGCATGAACGTCCGTACCTGCCGCGCCCATATCGCCAGGCTCGGCGCGGCGCTCGGCAGTGACAGCCGGACCCAGCTCGGCTACCTGCTCGCGCGCTCCGGGCTCATCGACGACGGCTGACGGGGCGCGGAGCGGGCGGAGCGGAGGGGCGGAGGAAGAGAGGTACGGAGTCGCTGGTACGTATGAGGCCGGGAAGCGAACGCACCAGCGCTCCGTCCGAGGGGTGCCGCCGGCGCCCGCGTACGACGATGGCAGGTCGCCTCCGCGGCACCCCAGAGGGCACTGGCCCACATCATTCACGAACGTGGCGCCCACGGCCATTGCCTCTTGGGGCAACCCGGTCGGGACCCGCCACGGCCGGCATCAGGGCGCGGCGGTGGCGGTCGGCGACCAGGGCGGCCTGGACGCGGGACTCCACGTTCAGCTTGCGGCAGATGTTCGTCAGATGGGCGCGGACCGTACGCTCCGCCACCCCCAGTTGCGACGCCAGCCGGCGATTGGTCGGGCCGTCGGCGAGCAGGAGGAGCACCTCGCGTTCCCGGTCGGAGAGCAGCGCGAGACCGACCGGGGGAGCCTGTCGCGCCGTATTGCCCGAAGCGTGAGACCTCACTGTATGAACTCCCGGACCAACTGAGCCGTACGTGCATCACGTTCGGCGACTTGTCCCCCGTTCTTCACCAGAACATTGGCTTACTGTCCGTATCAACTCCACCCGAACTCAGCATCATCTTCCTGAATTTCATGATGATGAGGGTGTACATAGCAGAACGAACAGGACGTTCGGCGAACACCGCCGGTGACCTGTCACCGCCCGCTTATATCGTCTGCCCCATGGAACCCGCAGCCGTCGGCGCCAGGCTCGCGTCCGCCGTCGTGGCTCCCCTCGTCCGGCGGCTGTTCCGCAGCGAGGGCCCCGGGGCGGGGCTCGCGGGGCGGCCGGTGCGGATGGCGGCGCTGGTGTCGTTCCGCGGCGAGCAGCGGGAGCTGGACGAGGACGGCCTGCGCAAGCTCGCCGACACGCTCGTACGCCGCGCCCTCCGGGGCCCCGGAGGCGAGCCCCCTCCCGTCCCCGCCGACGAGACCGCCGCCGTCGCCGGCGCGCTCGCCCGCAGCCTCACCGCCCTCGGCGACCTCGACCTGGACGACGTACAGGCGGTCCAGCTCGGCCCCGAAGCCCTCGCCCGCCGGCTCCGCCGCGCCGCGGCACAGAGCGGCGGCGGCGATCCCGTACGCGAACTCTCCGCCGACGCCGCCTCCTTCCACGACACCCTCCTCGACACCGCCTGCCTGCACATCCTGCACTTCTTCAGCCAGCGCTCCACCTTCGTCGCCCGCACCCTCGTCGAGCAGTCCCGCCGCCAGGCCGACCAGATCGCCCGCCTCGACGCGCTCATCGCCCGCACGCCGCTCCCCGCCGCACAGGACGCGGCCTTCGAGCGCGAGTACTTCGCGTACGCCGCCAAGAAGCACGGCAGACTCACCATCTACGGCGTCGATCTCGCCGACTCGCCCGCGAAGTGGCCGCTGGACGTGGCGTATCTGCGGCTGGAGGCCGCCGCCTCGCCGCAGAACGCCCCGGCACCGTTCCCCTTCGAAGACACCGACCCCCTCCCCGACCCCGTGCTCCCCGCCGACCAGGCCCTCGCCACCTACGAGCGCGTCCTGCTCCGCGGCGCCGCCGGCTCCGGCAAGACGACCCTCGTGCAGTGGCTCGCCCTCTCCGCCACCCGCGCCGGCTCCGGCGCGGAACACTCCGCGGAACACTCCATGGACTACCTCGCAGGCCGCGTCCCCTTCGTCCTGCCGCTCCGCACCCTCACCCGGCACGGCCAGCGCCTCCCCGCACCCCGCGACTTCCTCTCCGCCACCGGCAGCCCCCTCGCCGGCGCCCAGCCCGACGGCTGGGAGCACCGCGTGCTCACCGCCCGCCGCGGGCTGCTCCTGGTCGACGGCATCGACGAGGTCCCCCGCGCCGAACGCGACCGCGCCCGCCGCTGGCTCTCCGACCTCGCCGACGCCTACCCCGGCAACCGCTGGCTCGTCACCTCCCGCCCCTCCGCCGTCGGCGAGGACTGGCTCGCCGCCGAGGGCTTCACCGAGCTGGCCCTCGCCCCCATGCGCCCCGCGGACCTCACCCGCTTCATCGCCCGCTGGCACGAGGCCGTACGCGCCGGCGCCGTCCGCACCGGCGCCCCCGCGGCGGACGACGCGCAGCTCACGGCGTACGAGCAGCAGCTCACCGCCGCCGTACGGCACACCTCCGACCTCGGCCGGCTGGCCACCAACCCGCTCATGTGCGGCCTGATGTGCGCCCTCAACCGCGCCCGCCGCGGCTACCTCCCGCGCGGGCGCAAGGAGTTGTACGAGGCCGCGCTGTCGATGCTGCTCAGCCGCCGCGACCGCGAACGCGACATGGCCGTCCCCGACCTGCGCGAGGAACCCCAGCTCCAGGTGCTCCAGCGGCTCGCGTACTGGCTGATCCGCAACGGCCGCACGGAGCTGGACCGCGCCCGCGCCGAATCCCTCGTCGCCGCCGCGCTCCCGGCGGTCCCGGAGGTCGCGGCCCTGGGCGACGCGGCGGCCGTACTGGAGCACTTCCGCGACCGCAGCGGCCTCCTGCGCGAACCCGGCCCCGGCGCCGTGGACTTCGTCCACCGCACGTTCCAGGACTACCTGGGCGCCCGCGCGGCGGTGGAGGAGGGCGACATCGGCGTCCTGGCGGCACACGCGGCCGACGACCAGTGGGAGGACGTCATCCGCATGGCGGTGGCCCAGGCCCGTCCGCGGGAGCGCGAGGAGATCCTGCGGGAGCTGCTGGCGGCGGCGGAGGCGCGGGAGGGGGTCGAGGGCGTACGTATCCGGCTGCTGGCGGCTGCTTGCCTGGAGCACGCGGCGGAGCTGGCACCGGCGGTACGAGAGGCGGTGGAGCGGGCGACGGAGGCGCTGGTCCCGCCGACGACGACGCTGGAGGCACGGGCGCTGGGCGCGGCCGGTCCCCTGGTGCTGGAGTTGCTGCCGGGCCCGGAGGAGACCGATGTCCCGGACCTCGTCGCCGTAGCCGCCAGCCACGTGGACTCGGACCGCGCCATCCCGTTCCTCGCCCGCTACGCCACCCATCCGTCGTTGGACGTACGCCGGCAACTCGCCTGGGCCTGGCACCGCTTCGACACCGAGGAGTACGCGAACGAGGTCATCGCAAGGCTCGACCCGGACGAACTGTTCTTCACCGTCACCTCCGACGCCGAGCTGCGGGTCCTGCGCCGACTCGGCGGTCGCCCGATGCTCGACATTCGTGGCCCCCTCGACCCCGCCGGGCTGCACGACACACTCGCCACGACCCGCCTCACCGAGCTGATCGTCCGCAGCCAGCCGAGGTTGATGAATCTCGACTTCCTGCGTGAGCAGAACGAGCTGCGCCACCTGCGGCTCAGCGATTGCGTCGACCTGTACGACGCCTCGGCTCTGGCCGGGTTGCCGCTGACCGACCTGATCCTGGACACGGTGCCGGGCCTGGCGGAGGCCGTCCCCGAAATCCTCGCCGCCATCCCGCGGTTGAAAGTCCTCTCGCTGTCGCCGGAGCGGCGACGCCCGCTGGACCTCGATACGCTGCCGCCGCTGCCGACACTGTTGACGCTCAACCTGCTGACCGCCCGGACCTCCGGGCTGCGCCCCCTGGCCAAGCACCCCAGACTCCGCGACGTCTTTCTCGGCTGGCGGCACGAGGCCGCCGCGGACGACTGGCCGGCACTGGCCGAGCTCCCCCGGCTCCAAGGGCTGCGGTGCCGACCGGACCTGCTGGCCATCGCCCCCGCCAACGCCGCACTGCCGGGCCTCCAGTTCCTCGCACTCGTCGACGACCGGCCCGCCGACGAACTCGGCCTGAGCCGGCTCCCGCAGCTCTTCCCGCGGATCGTCCAACTCGGGCTCAACCTGCCGCCGGGCAGCCGCCCGCTGGACCTCTCCCCGCTCGCCGGACTCGGCTCCCTGCGCGAGGTCTCCCTGCGTCCGTACATGAAAGACCTCCACGCCGGGCTCCCGCCCCACGTGGAGGTCCAGTACCTCGCCGACTGAGCCGGCGGCCGCGAAGCTAACCCCGCTTCTTCTTCGGCTTCCACACCACCAGCGCACTCGTCTGCTGCACCTGCTGGTACGGCACCAGGTCCCGCCGGTACGACGCGTGCACCTGCGCCTCCCGCTGCGCCATCGCCGACGCCGCGCCGTCCACCGCGTCCGTCAGCTCCGCCACCTTCGCCTGGAGCGCAGCGACCTGCGTCTCCAGCTCGATGATCCGCTTGATCCCGGCCAGGTTGATGCCCTCGTCCTGGCTCAGCGCCTGGACCTGCCGCAGCAGCGCGATGTCCCGCGCCGAGTACCGCCGGCCGCGGCCCGCGGTGCGGTCCGGGGAGACCAGGCCCAGACGGTCGTACTGGCGCAGGGTCTGGGGGTGCAGGCCCGAGAGTTCCGCGGCTACGGAGATGACGTAGACCGGCGTCTCCTCGGTCAGCTCGTACGGATTGCGGCCGCGGGGGCCGCCGCGTCCGCCGTTTCTGCCGTTCATCGTCGTCAAGCTCCCTTCGCGGCCTTGAACAGCTCCGCGCGCGGGTCCTCGCCCGCGGTCGCCTTCCGGTACGACTCCAGCGACTCGCGCGCCGTGCCGTCCGTCTCCTTCGGCACCGCCACTTCGACGGTGACGAGCAGGTCCCCGCGCGTGCCGTCCTTGCGGACCGCGCCCTTGCCGCGGGCGCGCATCGTGCGTCCGTTGGGCGTGCCCGGGGGCAGCTTCAGGGTGACCGGCGGGCCGCCGAGCGTGGGCACCTTGATGTCCGCGCCGAGGGCCGCCTCCGGGAACGAGACGGGGACCGTCACCAGCAGGTTGTCGCCCTTGCGGCCGAAGACCGGGTGGCCGTCGACGTGCACGACGACGTACAGGTCGCCGCCGGGACCGCCGCGCTCGCCCGGGCCGCCCTTGCCGCGCAGCCGGATCCGCTGCCCGTCCTGCACCCCCGCGGGGATGCGGACCTGCATCGTGCGGGACGACTTGGCGCGGCCGCTGCCCTTGCAGACGTCGCAGGGGTCCTGGGCGATGAGCCCGCGGCCCTTGCAGTCCACGCACGGGTCGGTCAGCGAGAAGCCGCCACCGCCGCCGCGGGAGACCTGACCGGTGCCCACGCAGGTCGGGCAGACCCGCGGGGAGCCGTTCTTGTCGCCCGTGCCGGCGCAGGTCTTGCAGGGGGCGGACGACGACATCCGCAGCGGGACCGTGGCGCCCTCGATGGCCTCCGTGAAGCTGAGCGTGACCTCCGACTCGATGTCCTGGCCGCGGCGCGGCTGCGTACGCCCGCCGCCGCGGTTGAACAGCCCGCCGAAGACGTCGCCCAGGCCGCCGCCGAAGCCGCCGGGGGTGGTCTGGCCGCCGCCGGGGGCGCCGGGGCCCGAGCCGCCGAAGAGGTCGCCGAGGTCGAAGTTGAACGAGCCGCCGCCGCCCGCGCCCGGGCCCGGGCGGAAGCCGCCGTTGCCGAAGAGGGTGCGCGCCTCGTCGTACTCCTTGCGCCGCTGCGGGTCGCCGAGCACGTCGTTGGCCTCGGAGACCTCCTTGAAGCGCTCCTCGGCCGCGGCGTCGCCCTTGTTGGCGTCCGGGTGGTACTGCCGGGCGAGCTTGCGGTACGCCTTCTTGATCTCGGCCTCGGTGGCGTCCTTCGGGACGCCGAGAACCTTGTAGTAGTCCTTCTCGATGAAGTCCTTGGTACTCATTCCCGGCGTCCCTCCTCTCGTCCCTCGGCGGCCGCTACGGCGTCACCCCTCGTCCGGGCCACCGCTGTCCGTCTCTCCGCCGGACCCCGGCTTCGCGGATCCGGAGGCGTCCGAGCCGCCGCCGTCCGCGGCGCCGGCGGACTCCGGTCCGCCCTCGTCCGCGTCCGCCTGCTTCTCGTCCGGCTTCTCGCCCTCCTTGCCCTGCGACCCGGACGACGCCCCCGGCTGCGGCTCCGCCACGGCGACCCGCGCGGGGCGGATCGTACGCTCGCCGATCCGATACCCAGGCTGGAGAATCTGCACGCACGTCGTCTCGGACACATCCGGCGAGTAGCTGTGCATCAGCGCCTCGTGGATCAGCGGGTCGAAGGGCTCGCCCTCCTTACCGAACTGCATGAGGCCCATCTTGGCCACGACGGTCTCCAGCGATTCGGCGACCGATTTGAACCCGCCGACCAGTTCCTCGTGGTCCCGGGCCCGGCCGATGTCGTCGAGCACGGGCAGCAGTTCGGTCAGCAGGTTCGCGTTCGCGACCTCCTTGACCGCCACCCGGTCCCGCTCGACCCGCCGGCGGTAGTTCTGGTACTCCGCCTGGAGCCGCTGCAGGTCCTTCGTCCGCTCGTCGAGCGCCTTGCGGGTCTCGTCCAGACGAACCGCAAGCGGGCTGTTCGCGTCCCCGTTCCCGGCGGTGGCACCCGGCCCGGCTCCGTCGGCGCGCCGTGCGCCGACGGGCGAGTTGCCCGCCCCGTCCGGGCCGCCCTGCTGTGCCTCCGCTGTCTTTGCGTCGGTGGGGACGTCGGGCTTCTCCTCGAAGCCCGGGGTCTCCTCCGTCACGCGGCACCACCCTTGGGCTTGTCGTCGTCCACGATCTCGGCGTCGACGACGTCGTCGTCGGCACCGGCGGGCGCGTCGTTCTGCGCCTGCTGGGCGCCCTCGCCGCCGGCGGCGGCGGGGCCGGACGCCTGGGCGTCGGCGTAGAGCGCCTGACCGAGCTTCTGGCTGGTGGCCGCGGCCTTCTCCGTCGCCTCGCGGATCGCCGCGGTGTCCTCGCCCTTCAGCGCCTCCTTGAGGTCGGTGATCGCGCCCTCGACCTCGGACTTCACATCGCCGGGCACCTTGTCCTCGTTGTCCTGGAGGAACTTCTCGGTGGTGTAGACGACCTGCTCGCCCTGGTTGCGCGTCTCCGCCGCCTCGCGGCGCTTGTGGTCCTCCTCCGCGTACTGCTCGGCGTCGCGCATCATGCGCTCGATGTCGTCCTTCGGCAGCGCGGAGCCGCCGGTGACGGTCATCTTCTGCTCCTTGCCCGTGCCGAGGTCCTTCGCGGCGACGTGCATGATGCCGTTGGCGTCGATGTCGAAGGTGACCTCGATCTGCGGCACGTTCCGCGGGGCCGGCGGCAGGCCGGTCAGCTCGAACATGCCGAGCTTCTTGTTGTACGCGGCGATCTCGCGCTCGCCCTGGAAGACCTGGATCTGCACCGACGGCTGGTTGTCCTCGGCCGTGGTGAAGGTCTCCGAACGCTTCGTCGGGATCGTGGTGTTGCGCTCGATGAGCTTGGTCATGATGCCGCCCTTGGTCTCGATGCCGAGGGACAGCGGGGTGACGTCGAGCAGCAGGACGTCCTTGACCTCGCCCTTGAGCACACCGGCCTGGAGGGCGGCGCCGACGGCGACGACCTCGTCCGGGTTGACGCCCTTGTTGGCCTCCTTGCCGCTGGTCAGCTCCTTGACCAGCTCGGCGACGGCCGGCATGCGGGTGGAGCCGCCGACGAGGACCACGTGGTCGATCTCGCCCAGCTCGATGCGGGCGTCCTTGATGACGTTGTGGAACGGCGTCTTGCAGCGCTCCAGGAGGTCCTGGGTGAGCTGCTGGAACTGCGCCCGGGTCAGCTTCTCGTCGAGGTGCAGCGGGCCTTCCGCGGAAGCGGTGATGTACGGCAGGTTGATCGTCGTCTCGGAGGACGAGGACAGCTCGATCTTCGCCTTCTCAGCGGCCTCGCGGAGGCGCTGCAGCGCCATCTTGTCCTTGGACAGGTCGACGCCGTGGCCGTTCTGGAACTGCTTGACCAGGTAGTCGACGACGCGCTGGTCCCAGTCGTCACCACCGAGGTGGTTGTCACCGTTGGTGGCCCTGACCTCCACGACGCCCTCGCCGATCTCCAGCAGGGAGACGTCGAAGGTGCCGCCGCCGAGGTCGAAGACCAGGATGGTCTGGTCTTCCTTCTCCATGCCGTAGGCGAGGGCGGCGGCGGTGGGCTCGTTGACGATCCGCAGGACGTTGAGGCCCGCGATCTCGCCGGCCTCCTTGGTGGCCTGGCGCTCGGAGTCGTTGAAGTACGCCGGGACGGTGATGACCGCGTCGGTCACCTTCTCGCCCAGGTACGCCTCCGCGTCCCGCTTCAGCTTCTGCAGGATGAAGGCGGAGATCTGCTGGGGGGTGAACTCCTTCTCGTCGATCGGCTGCTTCCAGTCGGTGCCCATGTGGCGCTTGACCGACCGGATGGTCCGCTCGACGTTGGTGACCGCCTGGCGCTTCGCGACCTCGCCGACGAGCACCTCGCCGTTCTTGGCGAAGGCGACGACGGACGGCGTGGTCCTGGCGCCCTCGGCGTTGGTGATGACGCTGGGTTCACCGCCCTCGAGAACACTGACGACAGAGTTCGTCGTGCCCAGGTCGATGCCGACCGCACGTGCCATGTTGTCTATCCTCCGGATCAGATGCTCTGCCTTGAGCTGGACAGGCTCAAGAGTGCCATGCCGACCACTCCCGGCGCAATTCACCTGAGTCAGCTCCACTCAAGTTTTGTGCGTCAGTGCAGGTGGGAACGGGTTTTCGGGCTACGGGCCGAGGGCCGCGGCGGCACCGGGAGCGCGACGCACATCACCGGCCGGGCGGCTTCAGGGGGCCGGGGCCACCCGGGTACCCTCAGGCGGAGAAGAGATAAGTTACCGCTTAGTAGTAGCTGGGTAAGCCGAGTAGCGGGGCACGTACTACACGTGCGGCCCACACACGCACACAGAGCAGATACAGCAGACACGCAGAGCAGACACGCAGAGCAGTCCGGTCGAGGAGCCCTCCATGCAGCTCGCCGCCATCGTCGTATCGCTGGTGATCACCGCGGTCGGCACCGCGCTCTTCGCTCGCGCCGTCGGGCAGATCATCGCCTTCGTCCGGCTCGGCAAGCCGGTCCCCGCCGGCAGCCGCACGGACGACCCGGTCGCGCGCAGCGTCACGCTGGTCAGGGAGTTCCTCGGCCACACCCGGATGAACCGCTGGGGCGTCATCGGCTTCGCCCACTGGTTCGTCGCCATCGGCTTCCTGACCCTGGTGCTGACCCTCGTCAACGCCTTCGGCCAGTTGTTCGTCGCCGACTGGCTGCTGCCGGTGATCGGCGAGTGGCTCCCGTACGAGCTGTACGTCGAGTTCCTCGCGCTGATGACCACGCTCGGCATCCTCACGCTCATCGTGATCCGGCAGCTCAGCCTGCCGTCGAAGGCCGGCCGCAAGTCGCGCTTCACGGGCTCGACGATGTGGCAGGCGTATTTCGTCGAGTACGTCATCCTCGTCATCGGCATCTGCATCCTGGTGCTGCGCGGGCTGGAGGGCTCGCTGCACCACGTCGGCGGTTACGAGGCCGCCTACTTCGCGTCGTACCCGGTCACCGCCGCGGTCGACGGGCTGAGCACCGGCGCCGTGCAGAACCTCGTCTACCTCGTCGCGATGATCAAGATCTCGACCTCCTTCATCTGGGCGCTCGTCCTCGGCCTCAACACCACGATGGGCGTGGCCTGGCACCGCTTCCTCGCCTTCCCCAACATCTGGTTCAAGCGCAACGCAGACGGCGCGGTGGCCCTCGGCGCGCTCCAGCCGATGGCCTCCGGCGGCAAGCCGATCGACTTCGAGACCGTCTTCGACGACGAGGACGGCGAGGAGACCGTCTTCGGCGTCAGTCAGGTCGAGCACTTCTCGTGGAAGGGGATCCTCGACTTCTCCACCTGTACGGAGTGCGGCCGCTGCCAGTCGCAGTGCCCGGCCTGGAACACCGGCAAGCCGCTGTCGCCCAAGCTGCTCGTCATGTCGCTGCGCGAGCACGCCGCCGCCAAGGCCCCGTACCTCCTCGCCGGCGGCGGCAAGTCCGCCGAGGGCGAGGAGAAGGCCACCGCGGAACAGCTCGCCGACGTGCCGGCCGACGCGCTGGCCGAGGCGGAGCGCGCGCTGATCGGCACCGCGGCGGAGCAGGGCGTCATCGACCCCGACGTGCTGTGGTCCTGCACCACCTGCGGCGCGTGCGTCGAGCAGTGCCCCGTCGACATCGAGCACGTCGACCACATCGTCGACATGCGCCGCTACCAGGTGATGATCGAGAGCTCGTTCCCGTCCGAGGCGGGCACGATGCTGAAGAACCTGGAGAAGAAGGGCAACCCCTGGGGGCTGGCCAAGAAGCAGCGGCTGGAGTGGACCAAGGAGCTGGCGGCGGACACGGGCATCGAGATC
Organism: Streptomyces sp. NBC_01808; assembly: GCF_035917395.1. Taxonomy (NCBI): domain Bacteria; kingdom Bacillati; phylum Actinomycetota; class Actinomycetes; order Kitasatosporales; family Streptomycetaceae; genus Streptomyces; species Streptomyces sp. NBC_01808. The sequence goes on along the minus strand of NZ_CP109072.1, from coordinate 4,395,453 downwards.
CCGGTCGTCGGCAGGGACGTCGAGGACCTCTCCGAGGTCGACTACCTGTACTGGGTCGGCTGCGCGGGCGCGTTGGAGGACCGGGCGAAGAAGACCACCAAGGCGTTCGCGGAGCTGCTGCACATCGCCGGCGTGAAGTTCGCGATCATGGGCGGCGACGAGAAGTGCACGGGCGACTCGCCGCGGCGGCTGGGCAACGAGTTCCTCTTCCAGCAACTGGGCGAGGAGAACGTCGCGATGCTCAACATGGCGTTCGGCGAGGACGCAGACGAAGGTGTGACGGTCGAGAAGGCGAAGAAGAAGATCGTCGCCACCTGCCCGCACTGCTTCAACACCATCGCCAACGAGTACCCGCAGCTCGGCGGCCACTACGAGGTCATCCACCACACGCAGTTGCTCCAGCACCTCGTGGACGAGGGCCGGCTGGTCCCGGTGACGCCGGTCGAGGGGATCATCACGTACCACGACCCCTGCTACCTGGGCCGGCACAACAAGGTCTACACGCCGCCGCGCGAGATCATCGCCAAGGTCCCGGGCGTACGGAACGAGGAGATGCACCGGCACAAGGAGCGCGGCTTCTGCTGCGGCGCGGGCGGCGCGCGCATGTGGATGGAGGAGCGCATCGGCAAGCGGATCAACGACGAGCGCGTGGACGAGGCGCTGTCGCTGAACCCGGACATTCTGTCCACGGCGTGCCCTTTCTGCCTCGTGATGCTTACGGACTCCGTAAACGGCAAGAAGAACGCGGGAACGGCGAAGGAGTCGCTGGCCGTCGTGGACGTGGCGCAGCTTCTGCTCGACTCGGTGAAGACGCCGGCGGAAGAGCCGCCGGGGGACGGCACCGAGGCGGCGGAGAGCGAGCCGGAGCCGCAGCCGGCGACGTAGTCGGTGCGGCGGCGCGGTACGGCGCCGTAGTACGGCGAGGAACGGCCGTACGGCGTGCGGCAGACGTGACGTAGGACGGGACGCCACAGGCAACCCCCCACGGCGGCCGGCCCCGTGAGCCACACGGGGCCGGCCGTGGGGCGTCAAGCGCCGATCCCTGCGCCCGGGGCGGACAACCATCGCCGGGCGGGGCGTGTCGTATGACGCGGGAGTGAACGCAACCCGCCCGTCAGACCGTCACCGGAAGGACCCCCCATGCGCATCCGCACCCTTGCCGCCTTGACCGCCTGTCTCGCCACCGCCGGCACGGCGGCCGTCACCGCCCCGGCGGCGGGGGCGGAGGACCGGGGCGGGACGGCCGACGCCGCTGCTGTCTCTGCGGGCGCCGCCGCCGACGACCGTGCCGTACGGGCCGACTTCGACGGCGACGGCTTCGCCGACCTCGCCGTGGGCGTGCCGTACGAGGCCATCGGCAGCAAGCAGTCGGCCGGCTCCGTGGTGCTCCTCAAGGGCGGCTCCGACGGGCTCAAGACCCGTGGCGCGCAGGCGTTCCACCAGGACACCCCCGGTGTGAAGGGCGTGGCGGAGACCGGGGACCGGTTCGGCCTGGCGCTGGCGTTCGGGGACGTCACGGGTGACGGCCGGGCGGAGCTTGCGGTGGGCGCGCCCGAGGAGAACGGCACGGGCGCTATCTGGTCGCTGCGCGGCGCCGCGGGCGGGCTGACGGCGACCGGCTCCGTGGCGTTCAGCCCGGACAACTTCGAGGGGCCCGGCCGTACGGGCGGGGCGCGGTTCGGCACGGGCTTCGCGGACGAGGACCTGGGTCACTACCTGATGGGCCAGGAATGACCGGATGAATCCTGCGAACTAGGTTCATTACCCAACAAGTTCGCAGAAAGCTGCATGAGCCGCATGAAGGGCGGTAGTTCGTACAACCTCGAATGAACGTCAGGTGTCTCACAGGGTGAGAGGCCCACTGAGTAGCCGTACTCCGTCACCTACGTTCAGGAGCCCGACATGCCACGCAGCCGCCGTACGCCCGCGACCGCCACCGCCTTAGCGGCCTCTCTGGCCGTCGTCGCCGGCGCCGCCCTCGCGGGCGGCGCCGCACCGGCCGCGGCCGCGCCCGCAGAAGGCGCGGTCGCGGCGCCCGCGAAGTTCCACGACGACTTCAACGGCGACGGCTACCCCGATCTGGTGGTGGCCGCCCCCTCCGGCACCGTGGACGGCGCCGCGCGCGCGGGGTACGTCGCCGTGCTCTACGGCTCGGCCGGCGGGCTCGACACCGCCAGGCGCACGGTCGTCAGCCAGTCCACCGCAGGCGTCCCCGGCACCTCCGAGGCCGGCGACGCCTTCGGCGCCACCCTCGCCTCCGCCGACTTCGACCGCGACGGGCACGCCGACCTCGCCGTCGGAGTCACCGGCGAAGACCTCGGCGGCGTCGCGGACACGGGACGCACGATCGTCCTCTACGGCTCCTCCGGCGGCCTGTCCGGCAGCGGCGCGCAGGACCTGCGCCCCGCCTCCCCGACCGAGGGCAACGCCTACGCGACCGGCCTGGCCGCGGGCGACTGGTTCCACGACGGCTCGACCGCGCTGGCGATCCTGTCGAAGGACCACCTGGAGCTGTACGGGGGCTGGGGCCGGGCACGTACCCCTTCGCGCGCGCAGACGGGCCACCCCTTCACCGACTTCCCGCAGGACTTCACGCCCACCGGCCTGGTCGGCGGCGACTTCGAGGGCGACGGCGCCGACGACCTCGTGGTCACCGGCAAGAAGTGGTCTCTGGAGTATCTGCAGGGCCACTCCCTGTACCTCAAGGGCGGCGGCCCGGAGGGCTACACGCGCACGGAGTTCGCCGGCGGGCCCGTCGGCGTCGCGGGCGACATCGACAAGGACGGCGCCGACGACCTCGCGATCGGCGATCCCTCGGTGCTGGAGCACGGCGAGTACGAACTGTCGGGCGGCGCCGTCCAGGTCTGGTACGGGGCCGCGGGCGGGCCCGGCGCGGGGCAGCCCGAGGTGTGGCAGCAGGGCAGCGGGGGCGTCCCCGGGGCGTACGAGGTGGAGGACCGCTTCGGCAGCGACGTCTCGATCGGCGACGTCAACGGCGACGGCTTCCCCGACCTCGCGGTCGGCGCAGAGGGCGAGGCGATCGGCACCAGTGCCGGGGCCGGCGCCGTCTGGCTGCTGCGCGGCTCCGCCGGCGGGCTGACCACGACCGGGGTGCAGCACTTCAACCAGGACACCCCCGGGATCCCGGGCACCGCGGAGGCCGGCGACCTCTTCGGCTCCGACGTAAGGCTGCACGACCCCAACCGCGACGGCCGGTCCGGCCTGATCGCGGGCGCGCCCGGCGAGAACGCGGGGCAGGGGTTCGCGTGGGTGCTGCAGGCCCGTAGCAGCGGGCTGATCGCGGACGGGTCGTGGAACTTCAGCGGCGCGTCGGTGGGCGCGAACGGGACGAACGCGCGGTTCCCGGAGACGATCGCGGAGTAGCTCCCCCGCCGCCTCTCCGTAGGCGGAATGACACCTTCTGTCACTACATGAACCAACTAGCCATATTCCTACAACCTTTGGCCGCGGTACGGGGTCTTCTGATCGCCGTCATCGACCGCTCCCGGGAGCTGCCGCATGCATCACCGACTCCGTACCGCACTTGCCACCGCGACCGCCGCCGCCGCGCTCTCGGGCGGGCTGGCCGCCCTCGCCGGCCCCGGCGCCTCGGCCGCGGAACCCCCGGGCGCGATGGTCGACTTCAACGGGGACGGCGTCCGCGACATCGCGGTCTCCGCGCCCGACGCGTACGTCGCCGGAGTAAGGGGCGCCGGCCAGATCGTCGCCCATTACGGGGCGAAGAACGACGGCACCACCGCCGGCATCTCCGCCGGCCGCGCCAAGCGGCTCAGCCAGCACAGCGCCGGCGTCCCCGGCACCGCCGAGGACGGCGACGGCTGGGGCGGCTGGACCGCCGCCGCGGACTTCGACGGCGACGGGTACACCGACCTCGCCGTCGCCGCCCCCGGCGAGAAGGCCGGCGGCGACGTCGACGGCGGCACGATCCAGCTCCTGTGGGGCGGGGCGAACGGCCTCGCCGGCGGTACGACGCTGCCCGACCCGCGCCCGTACGGGCACGACCTCTTCGGCCGCGGCCTGACGGCCGGCGACTTCGACGGCGACGGCACGGCGGACCTGGCCGTGGCCTCCACGAGCGCGTCCATGGACGTCTTCACCGGCGGCTTCGGCCGTACGAAGGGCGACTACGGGGCGTGGGACACGGTCGCGGTGCCGCTGGACAACGGGAAGCTCTGGGGCCGGTTCAACCTCACCGCGGGCGACGTCGACGGCGACGGCGACGACGATCTCGTCGTCAGCGGCCACGTGGACTGGGAGCAGCGTGGCGTCTACGTGCCGGGCTCCCCGGACGGCCTGACCGACGCGGGGCAGCGGCAGCTCCCCGGAGGCGACACCACCGTCATCGGGGACGTGAACGGCGACGGCCGCGCCGAGATCATCACCGGGCTGGGGCGCGACGACGGGAGCACCCCCGGCTCGCTGCCGGGCGGCAAGGTCACCATCACCCGCGGCTCGGCGGACGGCCCCGCCGGATCGACGGAGCTGAGCCAGGCCACCCCCGGCGTTCCCGGCACCCCCGAGCCGGGCGACTCCTTCGGCACCGAGCTGGGGCTCGGCGACGCGGACGGCGACGGGCACCTGGACCTGGCCGTCGGCGCGGCGAACGAGACCCTGGGCGCCGCCGAGAACACCGGAACCGTCACGGTGCTCTACGGCGCGCCGGACGGCTCTGGCTTCGGCGCCGCGGGCGCCACGCTGGTCCACCAGAACGCCCCGGGCGTCCCCGGCACCAACGAGACCCGCGACCGCTTCGGCACCGAGCTCCTCCTCTCCGACCTCAACGGCGATGGCTTCGACGACCTGACGGTCGGCGCGGTCGGCGAGAACGACGGCAACGGAGCGGTCTACGCCCTGCGCTCGGACGCCGGCGGAGTGGCGGCGGACGGGGCGGTGGCGCTCTACCCGTCGTCGGTGGGCATGCCGACGACGGGGGACCCGGGGTACGGGTCGGCGTTGGCAGGCTGAGGACGCGGCGCCGCAGGGACGGCGACGTACCGCGTACCGCCGCCGGACGCCCGGCGACGCCGTAGCCCCGCCGGACGCCCGGCGGCGCAGCGCCTCGCCGCAGAGACTGCCAGGGCCCGGACCTCCCCCGGCCGGGCCCTGGCTCATGCCTGGGGAACACCCGCACCCTGTGCCCCCCACGCCCTGCCCGCCCCACCCACCCCCGGCCCCAGTAGGGCGGATCCCCTACGGGAAGTACCGTCTTGGCCATAAACATCCCCCGTATTCCCGGGGCACGGTGACCTCGGCGGGCAAGACCAGGTACGTTCGATCGCGTGGCAGGATTCAGAATGGGCCGGGGACGCGAGCCCCACGGCAGTCGGCAGCAGGGGCGGCCGCAGGGCCCGGCGCAGGGCGGCCCCCCGCCTTACGGCGGCCCGCAGTACGGCTCTCCCCCGCCGCCGCACGGGCAGGGGCACGGGCAGCCGTACGGCGCCCAGTGGCGGCAGCCCCCCGGCAGCCACGGCCCGGGGCCCGAGTACTACGGCGGCGGCCACGACCCGTACGCCGCCGACCGCCCCGGCAACACCCAGCCGTACGGTGTCGGCGGCGTGCCGGACGACTACGGTCCGTACCAGGACGGCCACGTCTACCGCGCCGGCGAGGCGGCGGCCCCGCCCGTAGGCCCGCGGCTGCACTGGAAGGACCTGCTCAGCGGGATCGTCTTCCACCCGAGCCGCACGTTCTGGCAGATGCGCGACCACAGCATGTGGGGCCCCGCGCTGACGGTGAGCTTCCTCTACGGCCTGCTCGCGGTCTTCGGCCTGGAGCAGGCGCGCGACGAGGTGCTCAACTCCACGATCTCGGCCAGCATCCCGTGGATCATCGCCACGGGCGTCGCGGTCACGCTCAGCGGCCTGGTGATGGGCACGGTCACGCACACGCTCGCCCGCCAGTTGGGCGGCGCGGGCGCGGCGGCGCCGACGGTGGGGCTGGCGATGCTGGTCGTGGCGATCACGGACGCGCCGCGGCTGCTGGTCGCGATGTTCATCGGCGGCGAGCACGCGTTCGCGCAGGGCGTGGGCTGGCTGACGTGGCTGGCGGCGGGGGTGCTGCTGACGTCGATGGTGAGCAAGTCCCACGACCTGCCGTGGCCGCGGGCGCTGGGGGCGTGCTCGATTCAGTTGGTGGCGCTGCTGGCGCTGTTCAAACTGGGCACACTCTGACGCGGACCGGTCAGATCACGGTCCGATGGAAGTTCTGGTACGACCGGGAGGGCGTAGGCCCGCGCTGCCCCTGATAGCGGGAGCCGTACTTGGCGGAGCCGTAGGGGTGCTCGGCGGGTGAGCTGAGCCGGAACATGCAGAGCTGCCCGATCTTCATGCCCGGCCACAGCTTGATCGGCAGCGTCGCGACGTTGGAGAGCTCCAGCGTCACGTGCCCGCTGAACCCGGGGTCGATGAAGCCGGCGGTGGAGTGCGTGAGCAGCCCGAGCCGCCCGAGGCTGGACTTGCCTTCGAGCCGGGAGGCGATGTCGTCGGGCAGCGAGATGACCTCGTACGTCGAGGCCAGCACGAACTCCCCGGGGTGCAGGATGAAGCACTCGTCGCCCTCGGGCTCCACGAGCCGCGTGAGGTCGCTCTGTTCGACGGCGGGGTCGATGTGGGGATAGCGGTGGTTCTCGAACACCCGGAAGTAGCGGTCGAGGCGTACGTCCACGCTGGACGGCTGGATCATCGCGTCGTCGAAGGGCTCGAGCCGGACCCGCCCGGCGTCGACTTCGGTCCGGATGTCCTTGTCAGAGAGCAGCACGCCCCGACCCTACCGGCTGCCCGGCGCACTACCGCGCGTCGCCCTTGCCCACCGGCTGGACGTTCCGCAACCGCGCACACCGCGGACACCGCACGAGCCCACCGGACCCGATCCGCCGGGCGGCGCCGACGTTCTGCATCGGGAGCGAGGCGGTGCTGAAGACGTGCCCTTCGGCACATCGGACGACGGTGGTCTCCATCAGGCTCCTTCCCCGTAACGCAACAAAAGCCACACTACGGGACCAACCCCCCACCCCACACACCACCCCCCACCTCAAGGTAACCCCAACTCCCGCCCCACCCCCGCACATCCACCCCGCAACACCAGCAGCCCCCCGACGACCTCGCCGGGGGGCGCACATACGGTAGAGTGACAGCGAAGCGCCCCAGCGGGCGCTCTATGCGGGCGTAGTTTAATGGTAGAACATGAGCTTCCCAAGCTCAGAGCGCGGGTTCGATTCCCGTCGCCCGCTCTCATGTAAACCCCCAGGTCAGCAGTCTGGGGGTTCTTTGCTGAGTGGATTCGGCGCGGGCCCGCGTGCCAGATCCGTGCCAAATGAGGCCGCCGGGCAGCCCGCACAGGTGCACCGATTACCCATGAGCGACCGCCAGACACCGCTGCTATCCGATTCGCGAGACGCGTTTTTCATGACCTGCGTCACACTCATCGGCACCGCATAGCGGCGCAACTAGAGACATACTCGGACAACGGCAAAGTGCACCGCGCCAGAGGAGCGGAACGGCTCCTCCTGGCTTCGCTACTCCAGAGGTCGTGCCAGACACGTGCCAGATCGGGGCACCCGGGGGACGACGTCATGTCTCGTCCCCATCCGCCTCCGCGGCGAATGGATGGACATAACCTCCGTCGGCAAAGGGGGTGAACCAATCCTTCACCCCCTCCTGGGCGATGCCCAGATGGGCCAGGCCCGGCTCCTCGTCGATGCCGTCCATCACCGGTTGGTACAGCCACTCGTGGTCCATGTCCTCATACATCTGGTCGGTGAAACACTCCCAAGCAGCCTTGATCTCGTCGCTCATAAGGCCGCCGACGTCCACGACGACAAGTGCCTCATTGATCAGCAGCCGCAACAGCAGTTCCTCGGCGACACAGCTCAGCTCGGCATAGCCGGGGCGAGTGAACTTCTCGACCATCGACACGGCCGCCACGGTGAGCCGCTTGGCGAACAGCGCCGTGTACGAGCGGGCATACGCCGGGGGCAACTCCTCCAAGACCATGAACACACCGTCGCTGTCCGCGACGCTGGTGGCACCCTCCTCATGGAGCGTCACCACGTCCTGGAACAACTCGTCCACCAGGACCTCCGAGGCGTACACCAAGGCGCCAGCGGCGAGTTCTGCATCCTCTCGGCTGACGATCCGCTCCTCATCGTCGTCGGAGTATCCGAAGCACTCCACGGAGAACGCCTGCAGACGAGGAGCGAGCCCACGGAGCGTGGCGCGCATGGCCTCGACCTCCGCCGGGTCGAACCCGGGAGGCTCGGCTCGCTTGCGCGCTTCCGCGTGGCGACGCGCCCGCTCCTCCGGGTCCGCAGGTGGAGCGTCGTCTCCGCCTGCTGCCTCCAGACTCCGCTGAGCGAGTTCGGGATGCAGTTCGACCGCGCACTTGGAGATCTGCCACTCAGCCAGTGGCTCGTTCTGTTCCAGCAGTTCGGTCACGACCGCCCGCACGGCGTCTTCCGCGAACTCCAGGGCTGGCGCGTCAACGGACACCCCCAGGAGCACGCCCTCCGCGTGTGCTCCCACGAAGCAGTCGGTGACCTCCACCTCCACCCCGTCGGGCCCTTCGATTGCCTCTACTGACTCCAGACCCTTGGCGAGCAGCGACGCCGCGCCCTCCCGCTGAAGTTCGTCAAGCTCCTCGGCCCCGTCCGGGGTACCCACATCCACCGTCACCCAGTACGTCACGTGACTTATCGTGCAGCAGCCGCACCTACGGCGGGACGCGATCAGGGATACGGGGTGCAACGCCAGAGGACCGCACCCCGTACCCAAGATCACCCGAAGATCACGTCTCGTCAGGCGTGCGCCTGTCGGAGTGCCGGCGGACCTCGACATCAATGCTGTCGGCGATCTTGCGCTGGTGGCGCTCGGTGGAGTGCTGATAGATGAGCTGCGCCCGCGTGGAGGACTGGCCAGCGCGAACCATCAGGTCCTTGAGCTTGGCGCCGGTGTCGGCCGCGAGGGTGTTGCCGGTGTGGCGGAGATCGTAGAACCGGAACCGGTCCGGCAACCCCGCCGTGGTCCGCGCCTTACGCCACCTGCGTCCGAAGGTCGAGCGGCGGAAAGGTGCACCCTTCTCACCGACGAAGAGCAGGCCGTCGTCGGCATCTTCGGCGAACCACTCCAGGTGCCGGCGCAGATCGAGCAGCAGAAACGTCGGGACGACGACGTCTCGCTTACCGGCGCGGGACTTGGGGTCCCCAGGCGCGCGCCTGCCTGTCGTCAGCTCAGGTGCTGCCCGCCGGATCCGCAGGACGCCTCGCTCCAGATCGACGTCGTGGCGTCGCAGTTCGGCCAGTTCCTCCGGCCGCAGCGAAGCGAATGCGCCGAGCAGCACCAGCAGCCGCCAGCGAACACCGACACACTCTGCGAGCCGGAACACCTCGTCTACCGAGGCGATCGGTCGCTCGTCCGCCGCTTCCTGGCCGGCGCCCTTGATGCGGCACGGGTTCCTCCGGATGAGGCCGTCCTCGACTGCCGTCTGCATGACAGCCTTGAGCAGGCGGTACGCCTTGGCCACGGTGGTGGCCCCCGTGGCACCCAGCCGGTCGGCACGCCAGCTCCGGACGGCAACCGGGGTGATGCCGTTGATGGGCGTCCCGCCGAACGTCGGCGACAGGTGGGTGCGGAGCAGACGCCGGTAGAGTTCGGCAGTTGTCGGGGCAAGACCGCGCTCCGCTACCCAGCGGGCGGCGTACTCGCCGAACGGGATGTCCCCGGCCCACGGGTCCGTCCACTCCTCGCGGGAGATATCCGCCTCAGTCTCGGAGAGCCAGAGGTCGGCGTCCGTCTTCGTGCGAAAGGTTTCAGGTGCAGTACGGATCAGGCCGTCGGGCGCCGTGTAGCGGGCCTGAAAGCGCCCGGAGGGCAGCTTCCGCACGCTGCCGAAACGACGCTTCCGCGGTTTACGTCGAACCATCAGACCGCCTTCCCATAGCGCGCGGCCCGCGATTCGGCGGCGGTGAGCACCGTCCGCTCGGCGATGAAGGCGGCGATGGCGCTCTCAGAGATGCGGACGTGCTTGCCGAGCTTGACGTAGCGGATGCGGCGTTCCTGGATGAGGCGGCGGATGAAGCGCGCGCCCGTGCCGAGACGTTCGGCGGCCTCGGCCACGGTCAGGAGGCGATCCTGGTTGGTCACCTCCTTCGCTGCGGTAGGAGGCTGCGTGGAGGCGGGCGATATAGCGGTTTCGCGCAAAGGTGGTTCCTCTTCTGGCAGGCGGTGGCACGGCAATGCCGGGCCTGCCGGGTCGATCGCATGGGATGGCGGTAGTGAAGGGGCCCGTGTCGGGCTTGAGAATGCCCGGAAGGGCTGTTGAAGCGGCGGGGGGCTACGCCTCGTCGGCCTCGGCGCGTTCGTCCGACCGGGGTCCGTAGGTCTTGGCCATGTGGCCGGCGCTGACTTCGGCGATGGCGTTGGACACCATGGCGTCGGCCTCTTCGCGGATGCTGGGGTGCTCGGTGAGGTAGGCGTCCAGCGCGTCGCGGGCTGTGGTGAAGGCGCTGTTGGCGCGCTGGGTGGCACGGTAGGCGTCCACGACGTCGTCGATCAGCTCCATGGCCCGGCCCCGGGCCGCGAGCTGCGGCGGGCCTACAAGGTTGCGCAGGTCAATGCCGAAGACCTCGGCGAAGCCGATGGCCTCGTCGAGGTTGATACGGCGCTTGCGGTTCTCGATACGCCAGACCGCCGAGGGGTTCATGTCGAACCCGGCCGCGTTGAGGCGGTCAGAGAGTCCGTTAGTGCTCCAGCCACGCGCTTCGCGTTCCAGTCTGATGCGGACGGCCACGTTCTCCTCACCGCTGAGGAGAACGCCCTGCGAGGGATCCCCGCTCACCCTGATCACCCCCTTCCGTTCGCGGCGGTTCCCTGCCCGTTGCAAGGAGACATCTACAGTAGCATCGCTTCTGCGTCACGCAAAACACTTCTGCGATCCGCAAAAGACGTGGTACAGTAGTTGCACCGCACCGCTGACCACCGACCGAGACCGTCATGGTCCGCGTCGCGGACAGCGAAAAGCCCCTCGGTTGCAGCCGAGGGGCCAAGCGCGAACCTCGTAACCGCCATCCCTAGCGATCGACCCGCGTGGCCGGGATTGCCGTCCCATATGGCCCGCAAGCTGAGGAGCTGATGTCCAGTATGGACGACACCTGCCCCGAAACGCCAGCCACCAGCGATGCCACATCGCCGCTGGTCGCCGTCCCCGGCCAGCCCAGCCAGGGGGACGAGACACCAGCCCCCGGACCTGCCCAGGCCGCTGAGAAGCCGCCGTCCGGCAACCGCGAGGAAACGACGGCGCCCGAAGCCGCGGGTGCCAGGCTGCTCAGTGAACTGCGGCGGAAGATAGCGCACTTCGTCATCCTGCCGTCCGACCACGCATTGGACGCGGTGACACTGTGGGTGGCGGCGACGCATCTGCAGACAGCGTGGCAGCACGCGCCGCGGCTGGCGATCACCGGTCCGGTGAAGCGATGTGGCAAGTCGCGGCTGCTGGATGTGGTGACCGAGACCGTGCACGCGCCGCTGATCACGGTGAACGCCAGCCCTGCGGCGATCTTCCGGTCCATCACCGACGACGAACCGCCCACCCTGCTGGTGGACGAGGCCGACACGATCTTCGGCACGGCGAAGGTCGCCGAACGCAACGAGGACCCGCGCGGCCTGCTGAACGCCGGCCATCAGCGCAACCGCCCCACCCTCCGCGTCACCGGACCCAACCACGAGGTGGCGACGTTTCCCACCTTCGCCATGGCGGCGCTGGCCGGGATCGGTGACCTGCCGGACACGATCATGGACCGGTCCGTGGTGATCCGCATACGCCGCCGCGCCGGAGCCGAGAAGGTCGCCTCCTTCCGCACCGCTCGCGACACCCCCACCCTCCGCCATGTCCGCGAACGCCTCACGGCCTGGCTTCGCCCGCTGAAGGCGGCGGCGATGAACCGGGAGCCGGTGATGCCGGTCGAGGACCGCGCCGCCGACACCTGGGAGCCCTTGGTGATCGTCGCCGACCTCGCGGGAGGGGGCTGGCCCGAAGCCGCCCGCACGGCGTGCCGGGCGATGTCGGCACACGAGGCAGGGCAGGACGAGGACGGCGGCCTGAAGGTCCGGATCCTGACCGACATCCGCCGCGTCTTCGCCGACGAAGGCGACCCAGCCATCATGCGCACCAGCCGCATCATCGAGGCGCTGAAGGCCGACAGCGAAGCACCGTGGGCCGAACACGGCCCTCACGGACTGAGCCCGCGCGGATTGCAGTTGCTGCTGAAGGACTACGGCATCAGCTCCGCCAACCACCGCTTCCCCGGCGGCGCCCAGGCCAAGGGCTTCGCCCTCACCCAGTTTGTCGACCCGTGGAACCGCTACTGCCCCCCGCTCCCCGAGGCACCCGCGGACTCACGGGACTGACCCGGCACGACTCGTCGCACCCGTCCCCGCGCAGCCCAGCGCGGGGACGAGTCCCCACCCCGCAACGAGTCCACCCGACATCACCGCCACCCCCTGCGACCACATGGCCCATGGCAACCGACATCCGCTCCCCCAGCCCTGGGAGAAGAACGCACCGCATGCCCCAGCCCTCTGATGCCTCCACCCCCATACCGGGAGCCGTCGCCATCCGCTTCGGCATCGCCCTGCTCGGCACCGCCGGCTTCACGCTCTCCTACGACGCACTGCGCCACATGGCCGTTGCCAGCCACGTACGCGAACCCCTCGCCTACGTCTTCCCCTTCGTCATCGACGGGTTCATCGCCATCGGCATCGGCACCCTCCTCCTTCTGCGCACCGCCCCGCTGCGATCCCGCCTCTACGTCTGGGCCCTGGTCGGCATCGCCACCGCCGTCAGCATCGCGGCCAACGCCCTCCACGCCATCCGCCTCAACGAGCAACCCCGCCCCGACACCGGTGGCCTGCGCTTGGACGACTTCACCGTCGGTGCCCTATCCGCCATCGCACCACTCGCCCTCGCCGGAGCCGTCCACCTGTACCTCCTCGTCCGCCGCCACACCAACGCCACACATTCCGCCACCCGTGATCGCCACACCACGGCAAGCCCGGCAACGCCCCCTACGAAGATGCCGAAGAACCCGCCGAAGCCCGCGCCGGCAGAGACCGCCACCATCACCGGGGAGCAAGTGGCGGAAGCCCCGGCGGAATCGAGAAGCAGACCCAGGGGACGCCAGCCCAGCGCCGCTCTCGGCGAACTCGTCGCCATCGGCCGCAATGCGCCACTTGGACGCGATGACCGCGTCTCCCGGCGCTCGGTCGAAAAGGCCATCCGCGCTGCCGGCCACACGATCGGCAAGGACCGCCTCGTTCAGGTCACCCACCAGCTCCAGGCAGAACGCGACCAGGCCCGGGAACCGGCACAGCCGCAGATCTCCTCCCCAGCGTGAAGCCACCCGCAGCGACTCGTTGCACCCGTCCCCGCGCAGCTCAGCGCGGGGACGGGACTCGTCCCCGCAACGAGTCCTCCCGTACCTCGATCCCCACCCGTACCTGCGCCGACCAGCGATGCAACGAGTGGGACGACACCACACAAACCAGGAACACGAACATGCACGACCAACCCGACAGTCCCGCCAGCATCAACAGCACCACTGATAACGACGGAGCAAGTTGGAGGTTGGGACACTCCCCCGCCGGGGGAGTGTCCCAACCGGCCTCCGCCCCGGGGGTGGCGGAGGCTGCCCGCCGCCAGGGGGCGCCGGGGGAAGGGGCCGGGTCCGAGGGCGGACCCGAGCTGGACCAGCGGGTCGCCAGTCGGCGGCGGGTTCAGGCAGCCTGTCCTCAATAAAGAAGGGAGCGGGCAGTGAGCGCTCCCGTTCTGTCGATCGTGGTGCCGGCGTTCAACGAGGCGGCGTACTTGCCTCGTCACCTGCCCACCGTGCTGGAGTCTCTGAAGCGGTGGCAGGAGATGTCCGGGCAGCGAGGCGAGGTCATCGTTGTCGACAACGCCAGTACCGACGCCACGGCCGACGTCGCGAAGGACTTCGGAGCCCGCGTCGTTCATGAGCGGACACGGAACATCGGCAAGGTCCGCAACACGGGCGCCGACGCTGCCGAGGGCCGCTTTCTGTTCTTCATCGACGCCGACGTTTCCATTCCCGTCGAGGCCGTCCCCGCTGTGGTGCGGCTGCTCGAATCCGGCCGGCACGTCGGCGGCGCGATCCCTCCGCACTACGTCCCCGTGAGGCTCGGTGCCCGGATTCTGTGCTGGTACTGGGACAGCTACCGGCGTCGGCACCGCGGGGCCCAAGGCGTGGACCAGTTCTGCACCGCTGAAGCCTTCCACCAGCTCGGCGGCTACCGCACGGACTGGTTCATGAGCGAGGACGTGGAATTCTTCGCTCGACTGCGCCAGCTCGGCGACCTGACCCGACGCCCCGTCGCCCTCGTCGACGACCTGCACGTCGAGCCCTCCACGCGCCGCTACGACCAGTGGCCCACCTGGCGGATGGTGTGGTGGCAGAACCCCCTTACCGCACGTCTGAAGCCCACCTCGTCCGCGTTCTGGCGGCACTGGTACCAGTCCACCGTCCGCTGACCATCCGGAAGGACCTCACCGTGCCATCGCTGCCAGCACCCGACGCCTCGGGCATCTACACCTTCCCCGACGACCTGATCGCCGCCCACCGCACCTGGCAGGACGAGCTGTCCGCCCGCCAGGGAACGGCGCCGCTGCTGACCGTGACGGCGCCACACAGCGGCGCCCACTACCTCATCGAGCAGCGCCATCCCGCCGGGCGCCCGGTGGTGGTCCTCGAACCGCACCACGACGACTTCGCCCTCTCAGCCTCCGGCCTGTTCCTCGCCCAGCCACGGCCGCTGACCGTGATCACGGTCTTCTCCCGTTCCATGAGCGTCCACCCTGCGCTGGAGGCCGCGTACCCGGACGCGGAGGCCGTATCCGTGCTGCGCGCACGCGAAGGTGCCGAAGCCTTACGTCCCTTCGCAGCAAGCCAGAGGCTCCTGGGGCACGAGGACGCAGTGAAGCCGTACCGGGCCCATGCCCTGTGGCGGCTCAACACGATCACAGAGGAACTACGGGCTCTCCTCGATGAGCACCCGGACGCGGAACTGCTGGCGCCGGCCGGCGTGACCCGACACCCCGACCACCTCCTCGTCCACGAGGCCGCACGCCGGCTGGGCTGCCGCTGGTTCTTCGAAGATCTCGCCTTCTGGCCCACCTACGCGCTGTCCGGCTGCGACCAGCACCTCTTTCGTACCCGCACCCGTTCCAGCCTGCGCCCCCGGCTTGCCGACATCACCAACGTGCTCCTGGACAAGCTCACGCTCCTGTACCTGCACGGCTCCCAGATGCACCCGCCGACCAAGATGTACCGGCCCCTCCGCCACCCCTGGACCATCGCCGCCGCTCTCCTCGCCCCTCCGCCCGGCACCCCCGCGTATGCCGAGCGCTTCCATCACCTGAAGACGCCATGACGATCCTCAGCCTCGAAGGCCCCTCCTACGCGGGAAAGACCACAGCGATCCGGCTCCTGCGCCGGATCCCCGAGATCGCAGGCCGAGCGATCTTCTTCGGCTGCTACGTCCGCCACCTGCGTCCCACGCACCCGATACCCCCGGCCAGGACCAGTTCCGCGGCCGAACAGCTCGCCGCCTTCGAGACGTTCATGTCCGCAGAGGCCGACCGAGTCACCATGGCAGCGATGCACCCGGGCCGCCTCGTGGTCCTGGACCGCTCCATCGACACCCTCATGGCACACGCCTACGCCCTGGACCGGCTCTACGACTTCGGCGTGCACCATCAGGTGCGCCAGCGCCTGGAAGAGCTACCTCACCTGCGTCCGCACCACACGATCTACCTGGACGTGCCCGACGCCATACTCCGCCGGCGCCGAGCCACCAGCCGCGAAAAGTCCACGTCCGCGTACTTCCTGCACGATCCCACGTTCCTCGCCCTCACCCGCTCCTACTTCATCGACAAGCCCGAACCACCGATCGCTGGACAGATCACCGTTCTGTCCGCCGAGCGCCCGGCGGAGCACATCGCCCAGGAGGTACGGGCACTGGCCGACAACGAGGCCAGGTGAGCCCGTGCCGAACGTCCTGTTCGTCTGGCGCCGTACCCCGCCACCGCTCTTGATCGGCGGCGCGGAGGTCTCTCAGCAACTGCTTGCCGAGGAGTTCGCCGCCGCCGGCTGGCAGGTGACGTACCTGGGATCGCACGAGCCGCCGTGGAACGGGGAAACGCAACTGCCCGCGCTGCGCCGCCATCTTGCCGCCCACAACGTGCCATACGAGGCCCGACATCAGGAGATCCGCTACACCTGGACCGGCATCCGCTGCCGCGCAGTCACCCAGAACCGGCTGCACTCCGCACTCGCCACAGCCCTTGCCGAACAGCACCCCGACCTGATGATCACATCCCAGGAGGGGGCCGCCGCCCTCGCCGTCCAGGCCCGCCACGACACGAAGGTGGCGGCCTGGCTCCACTCGGTCTCGCCGACCAGCCAGAACGTCCTCCACGGCCGCCCACATGCAGCGATGGCCGTCTCCCGTTTCGTCCTGTCCCGCGCCCGCGCCCTTTCGGGGACGCGCCTGATGCTGGTCTATCCGCCCTTCACGCCTCCTCCGGCCACCGCTCCCAGCGGGACGGGCGTCCTCATGATCAACCCGGTGCCGGCCAAGGGTGCCGCCCTGCTCCACCAAGTGATCAAGCTCCTGCCCCGGCAGAAGTTCACCCTCGTCGAAGGCTGGTGGGACACCGCGACGGAGTTCACGGCCTACCCGAACGTCACCTACCTGCCCCGCATCTACGACATGAGCGCGGTCTACCCCGACCATCGGCTGCTCCTGGTGCCCTCCGTGGTCGATGACGCCTTTCCCCGCGTCATCATCGAAGCCGCCCTCCACCAGATCCCCAGCCTGGGTACCGAGCGAGGCGGCATCCCCGAAGCCATCGGACCGGGAGGCATGACCTTCCCGGAGCACAGCGACGCAGCAATATGGGCCGCCGCGATCGAAGCCCCGCGCAGCCCACTGCTGGGCCGGCGAGCGCGGGAGCACGCGGTTGCCTTCACCCGCCCCCTCCTGCCGGAACTCGCGGCCTCCGGGGTCATCCCGCCATAGCGTCCTGGACCTCGCCCAGCCGGTCCGTCCACCAGTGCAGCAAGGCTTCGTCCGCGAGGAAAAGATCATCACAGCCGTGATCGCCGCGGTTGTAGTGGAAGCTCAGCTGCCAGAAATCGGTCATCCGCTTCCACCACAGCCGATGTACACCATCGGCCAGATCTTCCGCCGGAAGATCAACGACTCGGCGGTAGCCGGCCACAAACGCCCGCACCCGATCGAGATCGAAACGACCGTCCGCGCCGAACTGCACCTGAGCGGTGCGCGCCACCTCCTCGGCGTACGGGCGGACACGCAGTCGATCCCAGTCCAGTACTGCGACCACCCGCCCCTCCCGCCACAGAATGTTGCGGTACTGGAAATCTCCGTGCGTCCACCCCCACGGACCTGCAGGGACCTCACCCCGAGGGCACTGATCTGCGTACTTCGCCAGCAGCTCTTTCCGCTGTTCCAACGAACCGGCAGCCGCGCGGTCGAACGCCGCAGGCGTCCTCAGATTGTCGATCACGGAGAGATAGCCATCGGCAGCCGTCACAGCCTTCGCCGCGGGAGTGACTCCTGCCATGGGCGGGGCATGCGGTACCTGCCCAGGAGCCTCGCGCTCCAAGACCCGGTGAATCTGCCCGAGCTGCTCACCGAGAAGCGCAGCCCGCTCAAGATCCAACTCGCCGCCGCGGACATGAGCACCGTCGACCCACTCGATGACGCAGTACCCGCGGCCGTCGATCTCTGCCACGGTGTCGCCGCCGCTGGTTGTCAGCGGGGGGCACACCGGGATGCCGGCCGAGGCGAGCGCAGACATCGTGCCCAGATTCCTGCCGGCGATGTCCAGGGGTACGTCGACGATCAGCTTCACCGCGAAGCGGCCCCGGCTGGTACTCACGCGCCAGTTGCGGTTCATCAAGCCGTCAGCCAGGTAGTGGGGGGACTCGACGAGCACACCAAGATCGAATGTGCCGAGAATCGCCGGAAGATCCCCCGCAAGGGCATCATCCCTGGCTTCTTCCGGAACAACGGCATCAATCACCCGCCGCAGAATACGCCCCCCAGCTGCCACCAGAAGCAGCAGCATGCTCTCTCGCCCCGAAGGTGCCAAAGACTCCAGGTGGTGCCCGCTCGGGCTGGTGGCTCTCCGCGGTCGAGTACCCGTCGACCGTATGCGTTCGTCCCTCCGGCGCCGCAGCCAGCCTCGCCCAGGACGTCAGCGGCCCCCTCATCACGGACTCGTCCAGGCCACGGCGAAACCGAGCAGGGAACTGTCGGATGAGGTCCGCTCGACAGGCCCTGTCGCCTGGATCCGCCGAACGTGTCCAGGACGACAGCCCCGCGGCCCACCCGAACCTCTCTACCCTGGAGCACCGTGAAGAAGGTCGCCATCGTCGGCTGCGGAGGCAGCGGCAAATCCCACGTGGCCCGCGAGCTGGGCAGGATCCTCGACGCCCCGGTCACGCACCTGGACGCCGCGTTCTACGACGACGAGTGGAACGCGCTGCCCATGGACAAGTTCGCCGAGTTGCAGCGCGAGCTGGTGGCGCAGGCGCAGTGGGTGATCGACGGCAACTACAACTCGACGCTGCCGGTGCGGCTCGGAGCCTGCGACACGGTGGTCCTGATGGACGTGTCGACCGTGGCGGCCCTGTACGGGATCTTCTCCCGCCAGATCCGGCACGGAGCCGGGCACAAGGGCAACGGCGTGCACAACCGCATCCACTGGGGCGTGATCAAGTACGTCGCCACGTACCGCCGCAAGATGCGGCCCCGGGTGATGGCGAAGATCGAGCAGTGCGCCGCCGACCGAGCCGACGTGGTGCTGCTGGCCAACCGGCGCCAGACGCGCCGCTGGCTGCGGCAGGTGGCCGCCGAGCAGTCCTGAACGGCCCGCGCCCCCGGAACAGGGGTCCGGCATGGACCAGCCCACGGCGGCTTGCTCACGTAGCTACCGGCTGTTGAGGACAGCGCGGCACACAGTGCAGTACATGGCAGAGTTCCGCCGGTACCTGACCATGAGCTGGTCGCAGCCCGCGCAACGTCCCAACTCCCACGGCTGGCATCTCAAGGCAGCGGAAGCGGCTATGCGTTCCACAGGTGTGATCCGTAACGCGTCCCGAGGCCGCGGTGAAGGCATGGCCGGAAGCGTGACGCCGCCGGTCGGCTGATCGAGATCACGGAAGGGCCTGGCGTCACTGACGTGCCAGCCTTCCTCACCGGCACGACAGGTCCGGTCGATCTCCTGCTCGGCGAAGGTGATGACATCGTCCTGTTCCTCCGCTGGGGACGCAGGCGGAAGAGACCGTTCCCCCACCAGCTCGTCCCACAGGGCCCGGTCTTCAGCCGAGACCCACATGTGACGACCCGCCCGTCCGTTACCCCGGTCAACCCCGCGATTGGGGACGTAGACCGGGACACTGTCACCGGTGGCGCTCCGCAAGACGAGGTCCTCCATCCGAACCGGATCCTTGACAGGCACGCACAATGCCGGGACGAACCAGTCCGCGTGAATCGCACCGCAGTGGCCGCCACTCTCTTGGAGACAGTGGCGGTCGCTGCTGGGTACGCATTTCCATACCTCCAGGTGGCGATAGCCACCTCGGATCACCATCTCCTTGTCGCCTGCGATGTCCTTCCACGGCATGTCATCGACTCGCGCCCATGGTGCGCGGTCGATCAGTGATGCCGTACGGTCCTTCGCAACCCACAGAGGCGTAATGCCATGGTCCACGGCGATGGTGGGGCGACGGTGCACCGTGCTGGGGCTGAGGTGGTGATATTGGATCTCCCATCCGATCCGAAGTCCGCCTGGTCCTGTCACGACAGCGTCAGAGACAGTCCGGCGGCTCGACACGGGGACCTCGGAATCCGCCTCCAGCCCGAATCGCCGTGCTGTTTCGACGACCCGTTCCTTGGTCGCCTTGTGCTGCGCACTCTCAGCAGGAGTCGCCTTGTGTGTGACCGGGAGATGAGAGGCAACGAGCGGGCGTCGTCCTCCGACACGCCCTCGACGAATGAACATCCAGGGCGACTTCCCGCCTCTCTCCGACTGGCATTCCTTACCCTCATGGTGCGCAAGGCATTCGAGCAACTGCGGATCACGGTCGGCGACGCTGGCTGTGATCTCTTTCAAGAGTCCCGGACGTCCCGGGTGTCCAAGATCCGGTAGCGAAAGATTGATCTCTATTCCGTAGCCGGTATGCCACACCCCATTCGCCATTTCTCCACCATAGAAACCATCACGGCCTGCCAACAGAGCGTCTCCGCAGCCGAGATGGTGCGCGACTGATCACTCTCCGAAGCTGCACAGGCCGTCCGTGCCCCGGCGGGCCCCCCGCTGCAACAAGGGCTCGCCCGACCACGAGCTTGACGGACTCGTGACTGCAGCATGGCTGAAAGCAGTCGCTCCTGCTGATCTAGCACAACCTGAGTGCTGATGACGTTCAGCGCTGCAGTCCATCCCTCGCGGACAATGTGGCGATGAACGCCGGGCACATACTCCATCGAAGAGATCCCAGCGCAGATCGCCGTCGTGGTTCGGGAGGCAGGAGCTTGAGCCCGGCGAAGCCGTCACCGAGTCAGCTAGGGATGCACCCGTCTAGAGTGGCATGACCATGCCCGCCGGAGCAGAGTCCAACGAGCCTCTGTGGGCATGAGGCGGCTGCCATGTTAGAGGCGAGGGCCGCCAGTCATAACGGAAGATCAGCGTAAGGGGGGCAGGTGACCAGGCGGAATGGGCGTGTAGGTAACGGCGCGGTTCGCATGGTTTTGCATGCGGTGTTGGCCGGCGTCACGGGCAGCGTGATCGGTATCGCCGCGTACTCGATCAGCCAGACCGGTGGTCAGCGGCTGTCGATCATTGTGGGGACCCTCATCGGCGTCGCAGCCGCGCTCGGTCTGGAGCTGTATCGCAGGTCCGCTCAGCTGACTGAGGTGCGCCTCGTCCTCCTCGGCAACGAGATGTCGTTTACCACCAAGGCTGACATGCGTCAGGCTGCTCAAAGGATGTTCTTCCAAGCCGCAACCCGGGTGGCCACTCGTCCGCTGGAGGACGGCAGCGGGAACCTGCGCGAGGCCCTGACCTCGCTGAGGACGCTGTTCGATCTCTATCGCGAGCCGCTGGAGGGCTACACAGCCCCTCCTCCCCCTATCAAGGGGGACTCGGTGTACGAACTGGCCCTGGACATCCTCAACTTCGAGCTGGCCCCGTTCCTGTCCAAGTGGCATCGAAGCCTCAAGGAGTTTGAAGACCGTCACCCCGACCAGGATGAGTCGGAGTGGCCGCAGAACGACATGTTCCGCAGGGAGCTCCGCCAACTGCAGGAGCGGCTGAGGCCGTATGTGATCGGGCTGGGGGAGATCGCTGGCATCCGTGATCCGGAGCGGCATCTACGCCCGTCGGGCCGCTCCGTGCAGTCCGGTCCTACGGTGCCGCAGCAGGACGGGTCGAGACCTGGGCCGCGGGAATGACACGGCCCCGCGCCGGGGTCGTGCAGCGGACGCGGTGTCGCATGATGGCAAGGTGACGATCTTCATCGTGCAGGCGCCTCGTGGGCTGGCCCCGGACGACCGAGCAATCTACTCCCCCCCCCCCGTCGATTTTGGGTCGTCGAGCGGGAGGGGACAGTCCGTCGACTGAGGTCCCCGCGAGGAGGCCGAGATGAGCAGTCCCGACGCCTCCGGACCGAATTGGGACGTCTTTGTCAGTTACAGCCGGTCGGATGCCGACAAGGTCAGCTCGCTGGTACCCGCGCTCCAGGCACGCAATCTGCGCGTGTTCGTCGACGACACCGCCGTGGACGATTTCGCGTCCATCACTGCCACCATCACGGAAGCACTGGCTCATTCAAGGATCCTGCTCGCCCTCTACTCGGCGGACTATCCGCAGCGGCGAGCGTGCCAGTGGGAATTGACCTACGCCTACCTGACAGGACAGCGCGAGGGTGATCCTCGTCGGCGCGCATTGGTGATCAACCCCGAACCGGCTTCCGACCACGTGCACCCGGTGGAACTGCGAGACGCCCGGCACTGGCCCTGGCCCACCACCCCGGGAGGATTCGACCACCTCGCCGCCCGGGTGGCCGACCACCTTGGCACGGTCGCTACCGTCATGGGAGACGCGGCGGATACGCCTTTCGTGCCGTGGCTGCCCGCGCCGGCCCGCACAGGCTCGTTCCGATTCACCGGCCGCCTGGCTGAGCAGTGGCGCATTCACACGGCCCTCCACCGTCATCGTGCTCCACTGGTCGCCCAGGCCAGTGGGGGACGCGGCGCGCAGTTGCGGGGCATGGCCGGGATGGGCAAGTCCCTGCTAGCCCAGGAATACGCCCTGCACTTCAGTTCTGCCTTTCCCGGCGGAGTCTTCTGGTTCGATCTACACGCGTGCGAAGAGGCACCCTCGGAAGCGATGGAATCCTACGCCGAACAGGTCTCCACCGTGCTGGAGGCTCTCCGGCTTACTGCCTCGGCGTCCTCCCTGCCCGGCCTGCTCAGCCACCTCGCGGTCGCGCTGGGAGAGCACAACCTGCCCTGTCTGTGGGTAGTGGACGGTGTCCCCGACGGACTGACCGCGGACCAGCTCAATCTCCTGCGCGGCCCGCACCTGCTCACGGCCACCTTGATCACAACCCGGTCCCAGCGATACACAGCCTTCGCCGAATGCATCGACGTGGCTCCGCTGTCGGATGCTGACGGGTACCACGTCCTCACCTCGCGCCGCACACCCCACAACGAGCTGGAACACGCTGCAGGTCTCGCGCTCGTCCGCGATGTCGGCGGGCATCCGGAGGCGCTGGATCTACTCGCCGACCTCGCAGCCGCCACTGACTTCGCCGGCGTGCGCAATCGCTTGCATGCCCACGGCCCGGACGTGCTGGCCACCCGCCGAACGGCGTCCGATACCGGCGCGTACGCTCCCCGTCCACTCGCGACCGCCTTGCTGCCGAGGCCCCTCTCCGATGCAAACCCCACTGATGACGTCTTGCGGCTGCTTGCGCTCGCCTGCCCAGCGTCGCTGTCCCAAACAGCCCTGGAAAACGTACTGTCCTCCATCGGCCCCTACGATCCCTGGGAGGTGGGCGTCCTCGTTTCGGAAGCCGTGGAAGTTCTTCGCGGCGCCGGCGCGCTGTGCCACGAACCCCTGCGCGACCGTTCCTGGACCACCCATCCTCTGATCGCCCGAGCCGTACATCGCCATGACTCGAACGTGGCCCGCCAGGAAGACCTCCGTCGCCTTCTCCTGCACACGCTCGTTCCGGACACCTCCGCCCGGACCGCAGTCCCAGACCGGCCTGCGAAGACGAGTACCGCTGAAACCCAGCGCACCCCTATTTCCTCAGTCGACAACCGCCCCAGCCTGCTGGAACGAGCTGCGGCCTTCGACCTCCAGGTCGAGCTGGTCACCCGAGTCGGTGTCCAACCCCTCCCCGAGGACCACGGCTCCCTGCGCGAAGCGCTGACCTCCCTGCACTCACTGTTCGCCACGTCACGCGATCTGCTCCACCGAGTCGCGACCGAAACCGCTACCCCTCTGGTACTTCCCGCCATCGCCGCGCGGCTGATCAACACCCATCTGAGACCCTTCCTCACGACTTGGCACCCAGCTCTCCAAGAGCACGAGTCCATTCGACCGCCGGCCGTCAGCCCCGTCGAGCATGAGCGGCGCTGGAAGCACGCCCCCGACATGCGTGCGGACCTGGCCGAGCTACGAGAGCCACTCACGTCCCTCGCCGGAGAACTCGCAGACCTGTGCGGCGTCGACCTCCTGACTCCTTCTCCACCCCGTAAGTGACCTGCAAGGGACGGCCCGTGAGCTCGCGAAAGCCAGCCCAAGTACCGTGGCGTGGCTCTATCGAGGCGCGGCAGAATCAAGGGGGCGATATGGACGCAGTGCGCCGGCTGCCAGCACCGGCGCCCGTGCGGCATGCGTATCGGGGTGTGAAGCATCCAGGGCAAGCCAGCGGAAAAACGGGTTGTCGCAGGCGTGGGCTCCGACGACGGTCCCGCCCGTCCGCGCGTCGATGACCTCTGCCGTGAAGTGCAGGACCGACATCGGTGTTCCCGGCATCGGGCTGCCCCGCCTCGTTCTCGGTCGACGACCGGTATGTCACCCCCGTCGCCTTGGAAGACCTCGGGCCACTCGGTGGCGGTGTCCTCGCCGGCGGGGCGTAGCGCTCGCCCACGTAGTCGAAGACCAGCACACCGCCGGAGGCGAGCGCGGATGCCAGCGACGCGATGAACGCCGTGTGCCCTTCGGCGTCGGTGACGTCGCCCAGGCCGTTCCCGCCGAGGAAGGCGAACCGCACGCGGCCGGCCGGCAGGAACGCGCCGGCGGAGCGGACGTCTGCCCGATGGACCGCGATGCCGCCCCGCATCGTCTCCGGTACGTTCCGGGCCAGTCGGGCCAGCGGCTACCCGCCCGAGATGTTCGGCCCGGCTCTCGACGCTGGGCAGCGCGCTGTTCATCACCCCGATCGCCACCACCGGCGCCTCCGGTATCGCACCCGCGAACGCCGGCGTCGCCTCCAGATAGCCACGTCGGCTGACAACACTGACTAACGGGACGTCGGGTCTACGCTGCCGAGCCAGAGCCGGTCGCGGGCTCGGGTCATGGCCACGAAGAGCTGGCTGCGCGCCAGCTCGTGCCGCTCGCGTGTGGTCTCCGGCGTTTCCGGATCACTCGCCCCGGCATCTGCGGATACGTGCGCGTCGTGTTGCGGGAGGAACACGTGCTTGAACTCCAGGCCCTTCGCCCGGCGGTAGCTGCCCAGTTTGATGCCCTCGGCGGCGTGTCCGTCGTAGTGCTCCAGCAGCCAGACCGGTATGCCGGCTTGGGTGAGGAGCCGCTGGTAGTGCGCGATGGCCTTGCAGGAGGGGCAGAGCACCGCGGAGTCGGCGCGGGCCGCGGGCGGCAACGCACGTAAGGCGGCGAGGAGAGCTTGGTCGTGCTCGGCCGGGGTCGGCTTCGACACCCTGGCCACGCTGCCGTCGTGGTACGTGAGGTCGACCTGCCGGCGGCCACTGGTGTGGAGCCCGTCGATGTCCTCGAACGCGTCGTCCGCGACGACGGCGAGGGCAGCCTCCAGGACCTGCTTGCTGTTGCGGTAGTTGGTGCGCAGCACCTGCCCGCGATCCCCGCGGATATCGATTCCGGCCTCGGAGAGGCGGAAGCCGCCCGGATAGACGGCCTGCTGGCCATCACCGATCAGCAGGAGGCCGTTGGGCCGGTCACCGACCAGGGTGTGCAGCAGTCGCAGCCCGACGAGGGTGAGGTCCTGGACCTCGTCGACGATCACCGCGTCGTACGGGGGCCCTTCCGCGCGGCGCGCCTCGGCCAGCGCACGTGCAAGTACGTCATCGAAGTCGTCCACGCCGCGCTCGGTGCGGATGGACTCGTACGCCTCGAAGAGGGTCCACACGGCCTGCCGGTGGTGGCGGCGCAGGCTCGCGCGACGGCGTTTGCGGGACAGCAGAGCGTACTGGTCGAAGGTGGTGATCCCCCTGCCCTTGATGACGTACGCGATCTCCTCGCGCCAGTAGCCGTGGCCGGGGTCGATCTCGGCGAGGCAGCTATCGCGGCCTGCGTTTTTCCAGGCGAGGCTGAAGGCAGTCTCGGCCTTACCCCCGTGCAGCCGGGTCTGTATGCCGCGACCCTGCAGGTACTCCTGGGCCCAGGAGTGCAGGCTGCGAAACTCCACCCGGTCCACGACGGCCGGCGCCATGGACGCGAGGAAAGTGGCCTGTACCCGGGGGAGGTTGTTGGCGAAGGTGACGTAGAGGATGCGTCCCGTGGTGCGCTGGGCGAGGTGCGCCGCGCGGTGCAGCCCGACGACGGTCTTGCCCGTGCCGGCCGGGCCGCTGATACGGGCTGGGCCGGCCCAGTTCCGGCGGACCAGGGTGACCTGGTCGGGGTGGAGGAACGTCATCCACTGCTCGATCGGCGTCTGGCGGGCATCGTTCAGTACCGCCTCACGGAGCCCGTCGATGTCGAACAAGCCCTGCGAGGGCTCCTCCCCGGCCGCTGACCGTTCCGTCGATGTCCCTGGGACGGCGGAATCCTCGTACTCGGGGAACGCCCGCTCCAGGTGATCAGCTATGGCCCGTACGGACTCCTTCCGCAACCTGCCGCGTTCGGCCATGAGCCACGGTCCGACCTCGTGCTCCCCCAACAGCCTGATCCTGCCGAGTTCCACATTCACGCGCTGCCCCGCGAACACCATGAGCGGCTGCACGGCCACCGGCGACAATCCCAGGGACGCCACGGCCCCCTCCGCCGCTCTCGTGCCGGCCAGGAGCTTGGCCGCATGGCCGTCACGTGACTCGCCCCCGGCGCGCAGCGACCTACCGTCCACAACTTCCGGGGCCGACCGCCAGTTCTTGACGTCGACCACGAACACACCCCCCGGCCCCACCAGCAGCATGTCCACATTGGCCGCACGAGTCCCCGGCCACTTGCGGTCCACCAGCAGACGCCATCCCCGCTCGGTAAGCACCAGCAACTGGGCGGCAACCAAGCGCTCCCCCTCACTCGCAGCCTCCCAACGGCGCGCCTCCTCCCGAGCCGCACGCCACTGCGCACGCAGCAGCCCTTCCTGTCGCCGCGCCTCCTGCGCCCGCCTCGTCGCCGACCCGCCGGCCACCATGCAACCGCCCCCTCTCACACGGAGTAACGATCATAGGACGGTTGGCAACATCCCCGACAGGTCAATCACACCTTCTCGCAGTGAGGCCGCGATCTCGCTGCGCCGTCGACGCCGGCTGCCGGACAATAGGCGTAGAGATGCGCGTCCGGTCGGGACGTTGCGACCACGCATGCGTCGGGCTGGCGGGCGGGCACGCTTGGCGAAAAGGCCAGGTGGCGGACTCCCTGGCCCGCAACGCCGTCGAGCGCTCCTGCCGCCGCGCTCCGTGAGCACCACCGGCACGACGGAGGCAGTTACGACATTCGTCGAGGCAGTCTGCGCCGATGAGTTGGTGTTCGCTTGTCAGCCATCGTTGTGACGGAAATCCGCATTCGCATCGTTCAAGAGAAGGGCTGGCGATGGCCCCGGTGGTTCCCGACCGTGTTCTGTCCGTCCTGGTGGAGATCCAAGGCGGTCCAGCCAAGTGGGCGAAGGCCGAACAGCAACTCAATGACAGCGGGTGGGCCTACCAAGCGCCGACACTGGGAGAACGCCGAATAGCCCAACGTGCCCTGGGCGCCGATTCTGCGGGCTCCCGGCTTCTATGGGTCGACGTACCGGTCACCGGTTCGCAGTGGCGTGCGGACCGGGAAGCATCCTGGGCTGTCGCCCACCTGGCCAAGGCATCACAGACCATCATCTACGATCGGGTGTTCCGGCATGAGGAAACCGACCGGGCGATGCTGCCCGAATGGCAGGCACACACGACAGATTTCCGGGACTGGGCCACTCCCCCTCCACATGCACACGCCTGGTCTCAACCCATCTGGTGGCTGCGCAAGGTCCTCTCCGGCATGGCGCTGCGGATGGGGTTCTTCGACGTACGACTGAGGGTCCACGGCAGCAAGACCGCTGCCCTTGAGCTCGCCCGGGGTATGACTGCACGCCACGACATCGATGTTCGGCCGTTGGACGGCCGAGGGCGTCCGGGGGCCGTGCAGCACAGAGAAAGGGCCCTCAACCGAGCACTGGCCCGCATCCTGGGGTCATGGTTCGCCGTGATCATCCTGGTAGACCTTGGGCAGAAAGCCGCCCCTGTGGGGGTCGCCGTCTCCTGGCTTGCAGCCCTTGCCTGCACGTGTGTGGTCTGGTGGAACGCGCATACGCTGCCGATGGCAAGCACTCGGCTCCGATCAGCGGCGATCTCAGGGGTGATGACCGCGGTCGCGGTAGTCATCGCGCTGGGCATACCAGGATGGGGCATTGGTACGACGACCATGCAGGCCGTCGTGACGACGGCCATCGCCTACTCCACGGTTGGTCTTGTGCTCCTCGGCCGCCGGTGGAAGTGGCAGGTGTTGATCGCTAGCGTGCTGCCCGTGATCGCCACCCTGGTGGTGGCCGCGCTGCCGCTCACCGATCGGTTGCTGCACGACGTCTACGCCGACGAACTCGGTCTGACTCCCACCGAGACGGCCGTCAGTAGCATCTGGCAGCTTGCCGCTGCCGTGAAGCTTCTCTGGCTGTCCTTCGGAGCGATCCTGTTCATCGCCGCCGGATGGGGCATCCTGCGGTACTTCCATTTCATGCGCCCTCGCAGCGTGGCAGCCGGGGTGTTCGCCACTCTCATTCTCGTATCGGCCCTGACCACGGCCGCATTGACGACCCTGAATTCACCGGAAGCAGCAGCTGACGGGCTGAAAAAGGCCGCTGCTCGGGGTACCGAACCGCCTCCCTACTTCGGCATCAGCCCCGAATGGGGATGCGTTGTTCCCACCGTTCCGGCAGGCAAACTGACTGAGGAGGGGGGAACCCTGCGACCCGAAGCACCGTACATCTCGTTTGGCGTTGCCGACGGTCAAGTAGTGTTGTCGAACCACCCGACTGGGGAGCCACTGCGGATCGACGCCGATCAAGTCAGAGTCGTCCCGCGGCAGCCCGGGACGAAGGACTGTGCGTAGAAACCTCGTTCTTCATTCACCGCTCTGGCCGGTATTCGGCCCAGGTCTTGGGTGTCTCGGACACCCTGACCGCCCTCAGTTCAGGGAATCGCTCGATCCAGAGGTCGAAGATCCACGCGGCCAGATTCTCTGCCGACGGTGAACACCCCCCCCCCCATTGCCTCATTGAGGTGACGGTGGTCGAGGGTGTCGTCCATCCATTTCTTGAAGGCATCGAGTTCACGGTAATCGCGGACGAACCCCGCCTCGGTGAGGTCCTCACGATGGGCGGACAGCTCCAGCACAACGATGTAGTTGTGGCCGTGCATGCGGGCGCAGGGGTGCCAGCTCGGCAGCCGGTCCAGGACGTGGCTGGCCGAGAAGTGGAACTCCTTGGTGATCGTCAGCATGGCGGCCCCAGTCTGCCACTCGCTGTCATGCCCCCTTGAGGGCTATCCACCCCGGTCACTGGTCGATCCCTTCGCCCTCGCGGATGGCAGTGTTGAGGGGGACGTGGGTGAGGAAGCGGTGGCGCAGCGAGTCATCGGTGATCAGGTCGGCCTTTCGGGCAACTTCGCGCCGGGCCCGGGCCAGGAGTGCGTGGGCTTGTTCCCGAGCACCGGCGGCGGTCCATACCACGGCAGAGTGGTACAGCACTTCTTCGGTGCGCAGGGCGGGCATGTCTCCGACCTCGTCCAGGATGCGTACGGCCTGGCTTGCCTGGTTCTGGGCGTCGGCGGTGTTGGCCTGGCGGAGCAGGATCCGGCTGCGCAGGGAGTGTGCGGCGATTTCGCTGCGGATCATGCCGCTGCGCTGGGTTTCGACGCAGGTGGCGGTGGCCAGGCGGTTGGCCTGGTCGAGGAGTTCGCCGTGTCCGTCGGCGGCGAGCAGCAGGATCTCGGCGTACAGGTTGCGGACGATGGGGACGAGGTTGGCCAGCCAGGTCCGCTCGGTCTCGGCCCACGCGTCGGCGATCAGCTCCAGGGCCTGGTCCCGGCGTGCCGGCTGCTGGATGAGGAGGTGGGCGAGGAGTGCCTTGTTGTAGGCGTGCCAGCCGCTGTCGCCGCCGCGGTCGGCCTCGAAGTCGAGCGCTTCGCGCAGGGCCTGCTCGGCTTCCCGGTAGGAGCCGACGCCGGTGTGTACCTGTGCCAGGTAGTTGAGCGCTATGGGCAGCTCGGCCTTCAGCGGTTCGTCACGCAGCCTCTGGACGCAGCGGGTCAGTCGGGTCAGTGCGTCGCTGAGGTGTCCGCTGTCGTAGAGGGTGATGCCGAGCTGCATCTCCCCGAGGTTGCGGGTGTGCTGGAGAACGGGGTCGCCGGTGCCGCCGAGACGCGGATCGGAGGCGTACATGCGCTCCGCTTCCCGCAGCTGGACCAGGCCGTCGGCCAACCGTCGTTTGGAGACCTGCCGCCCGTACTCGACACGGGCCACGAAGAGCGGGACGGGATCGCCATGCTCCTCGGCCAGCTCCACGGCCGAGCGAAGCTTGTCCAGGGACGGCACCAGGCCACGAGTGGCCAGCAGGGTCTTGCCGCGCATGAGCGTCGTACGGATCGCCAGTTCCGGGCTTCCGCAGCGGCCGGCCGCTGCTTCGGCCTCCGCGGCAAGCGCATCGATGTCCGGTGGTCCACCGGCCGGCCGGTGCTGGCCGCGCCAGCGCACCTCGGTCAGCGACAGCAGCAGCTCCACGGCGTGGACGAGCCACCGGTCCCGGCTCTCCTCGTCCTCCGGCAGATCACGGACCGCCTTGATCACTTCTTCGCAGTGCCGCTCCGCCTCGGCGAAGGACAACCCCTCCATCGCGGCATCCCGGGCCAGCCCGTAGTGCATCTCGGCCGAGGCGAGGGCACATTCGGGGCCCCCGCCGCGGAGGTGACGGGCGACCTCCAGCCGGCGTTCCAGCGGCATGCCGTCCAGCGGACCGAAGGTGAGTGCCTCCGCGATCCGAGCGTGCCGGGACCGCATCTGCTGAGGCGTCTGCCGTTCATACACTTTGCCCCACAGGGCGCTGTGCTCGAACCGGTAGCAGTCGGTCCCCTCCCCTCGCGCCCAACCGGGAAGCTGGGCCGGCAGGATCAGCCGGTGCCGGTCGGCGATGAGGCGAAGCCGCTCCATCACGTCGTCGTGCGGCGCTCCCTTGACGTCGGCGACCGCGCGCGACAGGAATGTCTCGCCCTGGGTCGCCCCGATCATGAGCAGTTCGCGTTCCAGATCAGTGAGGAGGCGGAGACGGTCCTCCACCACCCGTTTGAGGCTGTCGGGCAGTTCGACGCCGGGCCCGTTGCCCGGACGCCACTCCTCCAGGCACAGAGTGACGAAGACGGCGTGGCCGGCGGTAAGGCGGCTCAGCTGCTCCGACAGGGCCGAAGGAGCCTCCGGGCGCCTGGCGCGCACCAACTCGGCGACCGCGTCCTGCGGCAGGCCGCCCAGCACCTGCCGCCGCAGCAGGCCGTCCTTCGCCCAGTCGTGCAGCAGTTCCTCGACCACGGCACCCGGGCCGTCGGCATACGCCCCGTCCGTCGTGTGACTGAGCACCACACCGAGCGGTTCGCCGGCCAGCCGCCGCAGCAGCCGGTCGAGGATCAGCAGGCTGCTGGGGTCGGCGTTCTGGATGTCGTCGATGAGGACGACGGTGGGCGGGCCTTGCCTTACGAGATCCAGCACGGCGTCGGCGATCTGCGCCGCAGCTCCCTGCTGGAAAGGCAGGAGACTGTCGAACGGCATCGATCCCGACGCAAGCGACGCCTCCGCAACCTCCCTGCCCAGGGAGAACAGCGCGCCCAGCCCAGGCACGATCGCGGAAAGCATCTCCGGCGCGGAGCGGACGACGCCTTGCCGGGCGTTGCCCAGGAATCTGCGGAAGACGCCAGGTTGCTTGACCTCCTGCTCCTCGGCCAACTGCAGCAGCACGTCGATGACGGCCCCGTAGTGCAGCTCCGAGCCGATCGACGGCCGGCACCGCACCGACACGACACGGCGGCTGCCCGAGACCCGAGTGTCCGCATTCGAGGCAGCGGCCTCCTCCTGGAACGCGCGCAGTAACGCCGACTTCCCCATACCCGAGCCACCGTCGATCACGAGCGCCCGGCCTCGCCCCGCGGTCACCTCCGCCATCAGCGAGCGCAGCTCGTCCATGTGCTCCACGCGGTCGACAAACCCGGTCAGCACCACAGCCCCCGTCCAGTCCTCCGCCACGGAACTTCCCTACCCACAACATCACTTGCCACCACCGTAGGTCACGGAGCGGAAGTGCACGGATACAACGCAGGAGTTCACCGCCGATTTACCTGGCGAAGGGGCAAAGGCGTGCTCGACGCGGCCCCGGACCTTCTTGTGCGAGGTGACGTCGGCCTCGACGTGGCGGTTCCTGCCGCGTCCTGACCGCCTCGGCCTACGCGATCAGCCCCCAGACCCGTACAGGTGAGTGAGCCGTGCCCGGCCGATCGGCCCGGCGGGAGGTCAGCCGCATTCGCCGAGCCCCGCGCCCGGAGCGGGAAGCGGGGCGACGGCGGTGGTCACACAGTGTTCCGAGGGCCCGCGGCACGGTGGAGGCGGTTGCCGATCGCCAGGCCCAGCCCTTCCGCCGCCGGCAGTGACGCGACGATGAGGTCGCATCCCTTCTGGTCGAGTTCGCGCAGGAATCCGTACAGCCCCCGCGCGTAGGCGGCCATCGAGCCGGGGACCTGCACCACCGCGTGCGCCTTCACCTCCGCGTCGGCGAAGGCGGCGGGAAGAAGGACGCCCACCCGGTGCCCCTGCTGCTGGGCCAGCTCCGCCTCGGCGACGACCTTCTCCGGCTCGGCCAGGACGACCCGCGCCCGGGGCGCGTAGTGGGACGGATGCTGGCCCGGCACCCGGATGCGGCTGGTCGAGGGCACCGCGAGCGGGCGCCCCAGCACCGCTTCGAGGTCCTCGCACGGAACCCCGCCGGGTCGCAGGACGGCCGGGACCTCGCCGGTGACGTCGATGATGGTCGACTCGACACCGACCCGGCAGGGGCCGCCGTCGAGCACGAAGTCGACGGCGTCGCCCAGCTCGGCACGGACGTCGTCCGCGGTCGTGGGGCTCACCGAGCCGAAGCGGTTGGCGGACGGGGCCGTGATACCGCCGCCGAAAGCCGACAGCAACGCCAGCGCCACGGGATGATCGGGCACGCGCACGGCCACCGTCTCCAGACCGCCAGTCGCTACCAGGGGCACCCGGCGACCGCGCCGCAGAACCAGGGTGAGGGGCCCGGGCCAGAAGCGTTCGACCAGCAGGCGCGCCGTCGCCGGCACCTCCTCGGCCCAGTCGTCCAGCGGCTCCGCGTCCCCGATGTGCACGATCAGCGGGTGGGAGGGCGGACGCCCCTTGACCTGGAAGATACGCGAGACAGCGGCGGGGTCCTCGGCATTGGCGCCCAGGCCGTAAACCGTCTCGGTCGGAAGCGCCACCAAACCGCCGGCGCGCAGCACACCGGCCGCCATGTCGATGCCACTGGTACTTGCCGTCACTCTCGCGATTCTAGGCGCGTCAACTACCGGCGACGGACTTGATCACCCTCCGCACAACCATATCCTCGGACCGCTGCCCAGGCGGTTCAAGGTATGCCGGTGGGGCCGAGGCGTGCTCGACGGCCCGAGCCGGTGCCGAACGGGTTCCAGATCTCGTTACCCGCCGCCGCCGAGCGAGCCAAAACACGAGTCTCGTGGTGCTCTGAGAACCCACTGGTGGGCGCAAAGGAGCGCACCCGGCGGGAGTGTCGAATACGAACTCCGCGTTCTGCTGCGTGCGCCCTCGCACACGCCTGCATTCGATCTACCGTGCGGTGGAGTATGACGGGCGTTCGAGCTGCCCCCGCACTGCCGAATAGCCGCGAACACGGTGGCGCTGACACCGAAGTCGTGGAGGTGAAGGCCATGGCGCTGGGCGTGCCCGCAGGGTACGAACGAGCCCAATGGGAGTCGTACGTCAAACAAGGGCGAAAATTGATCAAACGGATCTCCGACGCCAAGTTCGACCTGGGAGACACGGTCAAGGAGATGCTCGCTGATCGGCACGGCACCACGGTCGAGTCAGTGCTCGCTGCCTACGCCAGGCAGATTCGGGCCAATCCCAAGACGCTGACGGACTACCGCTACGTAGCTGTCGCCTGGCCGCAGGCCATGCGACAGCAAGACGTGCCGTGGAGTGTCCACCGCGTCCTGGCACCGCACCCCCGACGCTTCGAACTGCTGCGAGGACCGGCGAAAACCCCGGATACGGGAGAGGAAACGGAGTGGACGTACGACCTCGCACTGCGGGAAATGGACCGCCTGCCCGCCCACCCGGTCACCAGCGAAGAGAAGTCCGAACACGTCCGGCATTTGCTACGGGACACCACCGAAGCTGCCGACGCCGTCAACCACCTGCTGGAGCGGCCCGATGTCGCCCGCGCGGTGATGGGCAATCCAGTGGCGCGGCGCTCGCTGCGTGCCGCCGATGAGGAACGCCACCAGCAGATCGCACAGGAGGCGGAAACCGCCAAGGAGATGGCGGCGGCCGAGGCAGCAGCAGAGACGCCCGTGGACGATCATTCGCAGGCCGCGGTGGATTACCGGCAGGCCCCCTCCGTCGTCCTGCATGTGATGGGCTTGTGCACCGGCTTCACCCACTCGCTGCGAGCTGCCATCCCTGAGCTGCAGCAGCTCGCGGTCTCCGACGAAGCACAGCAGGCAGTGCTGGAGGTCTTGGACAGCGTCCGCGAAGCCGTCGACTGGGGCCGGGATGCGGTCCGCGCCGAAGGCAGCGCCATGGACGACGCCCTGGCGCGCATGCTCGGCTCGGACGGGGGTGACCCGACATGAGCGTGCCTCAACGGGCCCGGCCGCGACCCCCCGCTGACATGGGCGAGGAGCTCTGGCAGCGCGTCGAACAAGCCGGAGACCACGGACTGCCGCCGGTTGACGCACGCGGCGACCTCACCCGCAGCCAGTTCGAGCGGGCCAAGGCGTGGGTCCGTGACAAGAAGTGTGCGCTCGCCCGCAAGGCGTTCGTCCGCTTTGACGGCTTCTACCTGGTCACTACCGATCCCCAAATCTGCGCCAGCGTGGTCATCCGCGAATTCAAGGTCATCGAGCAGCGCGTGACTCGGATCTATACCAGCGTGATCGAACCGCTCCCGGCCGAGGCCCAGAACACCGCCGCTATCGGTCTGCTCAAGTCCCAGTGCCTGAGCATCATGAACGGAATGAAGCTCCTGAAAGAGGCCGGGTACTCAGCAGACTCTGCCGTGGAGTTGACCGCGTCCCGACCGTCGCGCCGGCGAAAGGGAACTTCATAGCCGTGGGCGAACTCGCCTGCGGCACCGGATATCGACAGGAGTCGCCCGGGCCGCTCCCGAGCTGCGAGGAGACACCATCGGCCCCACCGTCGTATGCGACCAGAGGGGTCAACTCCTCCCTGCTGCCGGCCAGCCCGCCTGGCCGGCGGGCGTCCACAGCAGTCGCTCGCGGGTCGCCTCGGGCACCACCCGGCGCAGGACGGACTCCGTCGAGCTGAGGGACGTGGCGAACGCGGCCACGAGGTCGTGCGGGACGGACGCGGCGAAGGACGCCGCCCACAGATACCGTGCGTCGGGAGCGGGTTGGGCCCATGCCTGCCATCCGCTCGGTCCCGGCTCGTCAGGCCCGGTGGCCAGGGTGCGCGGGTCGGCGTCCTGGATGAGGGGCGGTACCTCGCCGAGGCTGAGGTACGAGATGAACGTAGGGTCCGTCGCAGCCGCGGGCTGGTCGAGGTCGCGGAGCCATCCGTGTGCGGTGGCGGTGTCGACGACCAGATCGGGACGGACAAGCGGCACCGCGGGCTGGTTGCGGGCATCGAGCGCGACAAGGAAGTCGGCCACCGCCTCACCGGGCACGCCGGTGGTGAAGTATGCCGACCACTCAGCGAGGCTGCTGGTGTCCGTACGGGCGGAAACCTGCCAGGCGATCGGCAGGTCGCCCAGATGGAATGGCTCGTCCGCCAGCACCCACTGGGCCCAGCGCAGGGCGTCGGGGCTGATGTGCAGGACGGTGCTGCGGATAACCTGCCGGTCGTCCGGCTCCCGCCGGCCCCGGACGGTCGTCAGGCTCGTCCAGCCCAGCTCGCCGAGCACGTCGGCGACTGCGTCGTACAGCCGGCCGTCGTCGCCGGCGAGATGCCGGGGACCGACCCAGTACGCGCACCCAGCGCCCATCGGAGCGGAAGGATCGAACGGAAAGCCGCGGTACAGAGGCGCCTCCAAAAGGAGTTCGGTTGCGGAGCAGCCGCCCGCGGTGGACGGCAACGACACGGGGGTGCCTGAGCGGGTCCATGCCAGGCCAAGTTCGACCGCAGCCTACGGCTGGCAGACGGCCAGGCTCCACGGCCCGTCCGCCAGCGAGATGGACGACTGCCCAGCCCGGTCTCGTCCACGCAGGGCATCGTCCACGCGAGCGATACTCTGGTTCGCTGACCAGGGATTGTTTCTTCAAGGCCGTCGATGTTGACATGCCCTTGCCTCGCTGACCAGTCGTTGCGCGATCTTCCGTTCTGCCGGCAGCGAACCGCAGTATCTGCTCTCCGGCGCCTGCCCATGAGCAGGCCAGCGACCGAGGACGGAGGGTTGAGCTGGGCGGCAGCTCTGGCCGCCGCTGTCGGCTCCGAACCGTCCCGGTTTCGGGCGTCGAGCCAGGAGGGCCGTGCTGGAGTGGTTGCGGGACTCGACGATTCGGTCGCTTCGAAGCGTCGAACCGGTAGGTGGCAAATCCCCGGCGAAGACTTGCGCTCGGTGCGGGAGCGGTGGCTCGGCGGGGGTGAGGGTGTCGAGGGCGGTGGCGATGCGCTGCGCGGCGGACTTGAAGACGCTGTCGGACAGCCGCTGTTCCAGCGCCGAGAGCCGGTCGCCGAGGATCGCGGTGATGAGGGCGGCGAT
The DNA here is from genome assembly GCF_035917395.1 of Streptomyces sp. NBC_01808. Lineage (NCBI taxonomy): Bacteria > Bacillati > Actinomycetota > Actinomycetes > Kitasatosporales > Streptomycetaceae > Streptomyces > Streptomyces sp. NBC_01808. Next base: position 4,358,888 of record NZ_CP109072.1, on the reverse strand, counting down.
ACGCGGGTCGGACAGCAGGAAACGCTGCACGTCGGCGCGCGCCGATCACGCAGACCGGGACGTCGTCGAGGTCACGGAAGACGTCGACCTCGGCCAGGCACCAGGTTTGACGGTGCCGACCGCGTCTCGTGTATGTCGCCGTACGGAGCGGCACGGCTCACAGAAGCACACCCCACGACATACGACACACGAGAGACCGCCACCGTGGGCCCTCAGCCCACCAGGAACCGAGGTCCAACCGGCGTTCGACCCGCCGTGCCATACGCGTGCCATACGCCGTGGACAAGAGGGGTCTGCCACGGTCACAAAGCATGCCCTGCCGCACCCCGATTGACCTACATCAGTGCAGGCCAGAGGCTCACCAGCGCTCCGAGGCGGTGGGATTCCCAAGCTCAGAGCGCGGGTTCGATTCACGTCGCCCGCTCCAGACAGAAGGCCCAGGTCAGCGACCCGGGCCTTGCGTGTTTTCCCGAGGCTCGCGGTCATGCTGCAACTCCAGGACCGATCAGCAGAGGGGCACACGTGCGCACCGCGTCATCCCCCCTTCTTTCCTAGTCGGCGGACCTTCCGGCCGGCCTCTAGCACGGCGATGCCCCCTTCCCGTGGAAAACCGCCGGTTACGCTCGGGCCCGCCGACTGGCGTACTACCGTCCTGATGCACAACGCCCCACATCAGTTTCACCTTCTCTTCCCGCGGGAGTACGACATGACCGGTGACGCAGAGCCTCCGTCGACCGAGGCGCGCCATGGCATGAGTAATCACGAGATCGACGAGGGACTGTCGGAGCTGGCGCGCGCCTCGGCAGTCCTCTTACGGGAATCCGAAGCCGAGCAACAGCACGTGGAGGAGTTGAACGCACTCAATGAAGCCGACATCGAGCAGCGTGCCACAGGGCCCGGATCGTACTTCGACGCCAGTTCCGTGCTGCTTTCGACCCGACTGCGCCTGGCCGTCGAACGTGCGAAAGCGGCCGGAGACGCCGCGCACGAGTTCGTGTGCTGGTGGGCCGACGCAGCGGTGACGGCCTGGCGATCGTCGGTCTTCGGGACACCCGTCCTTCTGACGCGCATGGGCGCCGCGGCGCCTCACACGTTGATGGACGAGGAGGAATTGGCCACGTTGCCCAGAGCAGACGAGCACGCACGCGAGCTTGTGAAACTTGGTGCGCGCATGGGACCGCCTCCTCCTGGCTGGAGTTCCGGCTCGGATGAGAACCGCGAGGACAGCTGGACCGTGACCGTCGAACTGGCCGCCCGCTCCGGCTTGAGGATCCGCCAGGATGCTACGAGCGGCATCCACGTGGAGGATGGCGACGAGCCAGAGGCGCGCCGACGGCGCATGTGGGGAGACTCCTGGACCGAACACCGCGTTCCGACTTTCCCGGACCCCGACGAGTTGGACCGCCTGTGTTCAGCCGTACCCGTGGGCGTGGCGGAAGGACTGCGCGGCGCCATCGGGACCGTCGTCCAGACGGTGCTGGCAGGAGAGCGGGTCTGCGAGCTGGAGAACAACGATGCGCCCTGGACAGCCGTAGAGATCGCCGAATATGACCGGCTTTCCGATCAGATGAGCCGGCTCACGAACCACCTGGCCGACTACGCAGGGGCGATCACCGACGCCCTCCCCCATCTTCGAGCTGCAGCCGCCTCCCGGGACGAGACCAGCATCCCTGGCTGAGCCGCCAGCGTCGTGCAGAGTGGCGGCAGGTGGAGTCAGAGCCTCTGGTAGGCGGGGCCGGAGCGGCGGATGCTTCCGCGAACGAGTTGGCGCGCCTGGTGCCTGGCCCGGGTGAGCGACGAGAACCTCACCTTCGACACGGCCCGGCGACGCACCCAGGTGGACAGCCACTCCGAGGAACTGCTGCCCTACCGCAGCAGGGCCATCACCCCGGCGCCTTCTCCGCCGTCTGGGACCTTCGCTTCCATGGACTACCCGAACGACCAGCGCCCCGGCGCCCCCGCCCGGGCCTCCCTTGACACCTGCAAGGTCGAGGAGGGAGGGGGTGGACGTTGGCGCTACACGCGCGACAGCGGACCAGAGCGCCAGGCTGGGCGCGAAGGTGACCTCGAACATGGGACACGACATGGCCTACAAGAGGGCAAAGCCCAAGCGCTACTTCTGGATCATGACCATCAAGCGCTTCTGGAACGAAGACAACGGCGAGATGTCTACAGGCTGGGGTGCGATCGACGTGCACCCAGGTGAGACGCGTCAAGAACTCTTCGAGCGTATCTACAAGCGGACCGTCGAGCACGCCGAGGTAGAGCGAGCCTTCGTGGCGTACTTCTCTCTGGAACCCGATGATCTTCACCCTCGCGAAGCCGCCGCCAAACCGGGCATGCTGGAAGCTGACTCCAGGCAGCAAGCATCGACACTCAGGATCAGAATCCCCAACAGGGGTGTGGAACGATCCGTCCTCACACCGCCACCCAGCGGCGAGGGTTAAGAGTGCGGACGCTTCGTGACGCCATCCGCGTCCTCGTCGCCTGACTCCAGTTCATCAGGGTCGAGAGGAACGTCCTCCAAGATGTCCACCTGCCAGGCTTCCTCCATCCCTCCGCTGCCCTCACCTGACCTTGCTGCGGCTCTACGCATCACGTTGCTAAGCCGGTAGCCGAAGCCGAGCTGAGCCGCGGCCTGGATCATCTCGTACGCCTCGTCGAGCGAGTTGAACCCGAACATTTCCTTGACGGTCGGCGGGTTCACGACGTAGCCGTCAACGCTCGGGTCCTCGTCCGATACCCCATACTTCTCCACATGCACCATGGCGCCCCCTTCTACTGGCGGTCTCCGTCGCAAGCATGGCGCTATGGCACGCCCGCCGCCACACAGCCATGACTCGCTTGCAGACTGGCGCCGAGTTGTGTCTCGCCTTCGCAGTTGCTATCTCTCGGCGTGCGAAACAACGACCCGGCCGTGCCCGATGCGTGCCCGTCAGGGTGGTCATTGACGGTCAACGGCGGTCACCAGAGGCATGTCGAGTGCCGACGGTCGAGCCACGTTTTCGCTGGTGAGCGATTTGGATGCTGTAGAGAGTCCGGTGCTTCCCAAGCTCAGAGCGCGGGTTCGATTCCCGTCGCCCGCTCCACCATAAATCCCCAGGTCAGCCACGGTCAGAGGTCAGGCTTGGTTCTCCTCCGCGGTCTCCCGCATAGATGAGCTGGGCCCGCTCGGTGGACTGGCCGGCGCGGACCACGAGGTCCTTGAGCTTGGCCCGGTGTCGGCCGCGAGGGTGTTGCCGGTGTGCCGAAGATCGTAGAAGCGGAAGTCGTCAGGCAGGCCGACCTGAACGCGAGCCTTGCGGAACTTGCGCCTGAAGGTGCTCCGCCGCAGGGGTGCGCCGCACTCGCCGACGAACACCAGCCCCTCCGGGCCTTTCTCGGTGTACCAGTCCAGGTGCCGTTTCACGTCCAGGTGCAGGAACTCGGGCAGGACGAGGTGGCCTGCTGGGACGGTCTCCGGCGTCGCGGCCCACAGCGCCGCGCGGGGCGGGCCGTCGCTCAGCGCTTCGCCAGTGAGCGGCAGTTGACCGGTCAGGCCGGGTCCCCCACGGTGGCGGCGAGGAACTTGATGATCTCCTCGGCGCCGCTGCGGGTGGTCTTCCTGTCGTTCTCTTCGGGGTCGTCGCCACGGGAGCGCATGTAGATGATCTTGATGAAGAGGTTGCTGTTCCGGAAGGCAGCGGTGGTGGAGTTGAAGCTGAGGAAGACGTCGCCGCCGTAGGTCTTGTCGATGCTCTCCTTGTCCACGCGGATGACGGCCTCGTCCCCGATCTCGCCGGGCATTCCCAGGCTGACGTACGCTTCCCCGCCCAGGGATTCCCTTCCCTTCTCCTCTTCCACGTGCGCCCGCGCCTTGCCGGTGGCGCCGAATCGGTGTGCGTAGACGGTCACGTGGCCGTCGACCGGTACGGACGCGAGTTCGTCCGTGTCCCACTCGCACTTGCGGTAGTTGGCCTTGTCGCTGAACTCGCCGGGACGCGGCTGCTCAACCAGCCCGCCCAGCAGCGCGTCCTTCGACAGTGCGCCGCAGACGTCCGGGATGTTCTTGAACCCGACGGGCGGCGGGGTGGATCCCTGTGATGCGCTCCGGCCGTCGTCGCCGTGTCTGTCGGTGTCGTCGGCGAGGAGGATTGCCGCGCCGGCGGTCACGGCGGCGGTCAGGAGAAGCGCCGGAACGGCGACTCGTGCCTTGCGGAAGGCGGGGCCGGGCGTCGCCGGTGGCGCATCGAGGTCGGAGACCGCGCTCGCCTCCCGGGTGGGGTCCACGGGAGGGAGCGGAGTCGTGGTGCCCGGCCGCGTGCGGGGCCGGGTCCGGTCGTCCCCCGGGCCGGCGGGATCTGCCGCACCGTCGAGTCGGCGCAGTGCATCGGCCACGTCGGCGGCGTTTCCGTACCGCTGGTCGGGCTCCTTTCGCAGCAGCGTCAGCACCAGGTCGTCCCAACCGGCCGGGACCGAGGGGGCGAGTGTGCTGGGGGCGGGTGGTTCGCGGGTGAGGTGGGCGGAGAGGTAGCCGACCGCGTCGGGGGCCTCGAAGGGGAGCCGCCCCGTGATCAGCTCGAAGAGCAGGCAGCCGAGGGTGTACAGGTCGCTTCGTGGCTCCGCGTGGCCACGGGCCTGTTCGGGGGCCATGTACGAGGGCGTGCCCACGATGTAGCCGGTCCGCGTGAGCCTGTCGGAGGTGGCGTACGGATCGGCGGCCCGGGCGACACCGAAGTCGAGGACTTTCGCGATGCCGGACGGGGTGATGAGGACGTTGGAGGGTTTGATGTCGCGGTGCATGACGCCCATGTCGTGGGCTTCGGCGAGGGCGTCGCATATCTGGGCACCCCAGCGGGCGGCGTCCGGCAGACCCACGGGTCCGCGGCGCAGCGTCACGTCCAGGCCCTCGCCCCGGACCAGCTCCATCACCAGGAACGGGATTCTGGACTCGCCGTCGCCGGCCTCGCCGAGGTCGTGAATGGTGACGATGTTGGGGTGTTGCAGACGGGCGGTGATGCGTGCCTCGCGCAGGAATCTGGCGCGTGCCTCGTCGCCGCGGCTTCCGCCACCGCTGAGAAGGGAGACGACCTTGACGGCGACGGGCCGGTCCAGCGTCTCGTCCCTCGCCTCCCACACCTGGCCCATGCCGCCTTCACCGAGCTGCCGCACCAGCCGGTAGCGCCCGTCGAAGAGCTTGTCCCGCACTGTCGCCTCTCCCCCTGTCGCGAACCCCGCGCCCCGCCCGCCGTCCGGCATCTGCCATCCGATGTCGGACAGGCGTGACGACGATCATGGCGCAAAGGCGCTCCCGCCAGACCCGATAGCCGAAAAACCGGGTCTTCAAAGTTGAGCGGTGCGGAGGTGCCCGCGGGCTCAACTTTGAAGACCCGAAAAACCCCGGGTGAGACCCCCGGATTCGAACGTGATCTCCCACGTCCCAACCGGTCAGTCTGGTGGCCTCGTTGGCCGCCTATCAAGCCCATGCTGCACTTGGCGCGCCCACCCGCGGAGGCGATCGACGGGCCGGTCCGGTTCCCGTCGCGGCGGAGGGCCGGGTTTCACAGCACGGTGTTACGAGGCGGAGGACGCCGCCCGGGTCAGGCGGTTGCCGGCGGTGCACCACCGTCGGCGACCGCCTCACCGTTGCCCTGCCCGACGGCGGCCGGGCCTCCTCGACATCCAGAGCCTCGACCGCCATGTGCCCAAGCGCATACGCCCGGAGCGGCTGACCGACACCGTCGCTGACCGGTCCGGGGAATCCCCGAAGGAGGGCACCGCGTGAGCCTGCCCCTCGCCCTGCTCGTCACCCTCCTGCTGCTGATCGGCAGCGGCTTCTTCGTGGCCGCCGAGTTCGCGCTCGTCGCCGCCAAGCGCCACCGCGTGGAACGGGCCGTCGCCGACGGGCGGCGCGGCGCGAAGTCGGCGCTGGCCGGGATGCGTGAGCTGTCGCTGATGCTCGCCGGCGCCCAGCTCGGCATCACCCTGTGCACACTCGGCCTGGGAGCGGTGTCCAAGCCGGCGATCTCCCACGAACTGGACCCGCTGCTGCACGACCTGGGCCTGCCGTCCGCCCTCAGTTACGGTGTCGCCTTCGCCGTCGCCGTGATCGTCGTGGTGTTCCTGCACATGGTGCTCGGCGAGATGGCCCCCAAGTCGTGGGCCATCGCCCACCCCGAGTCCTCGGCGATGCTCCTCGCCCCGGCCTTCCGTGCCGTCACCCTGGCCGTCCGGCCGCTCATCTGGGGGCTGAACCAGATCATCAACGGGCTGGTGCGGCTCGCCCGCGACACCCCCCGCGACGAGATCACCTCCGTGCACAACCGCGAGCAGCTCACCGCCCTGATCACCGAGTCCCGGCGCCTCGGACTCATCGACGCCGCCGACTCCGCGCTGCTCACCCGCTCCCTGACCGAGCTCCAGACCCCCGTACGCGACCTCCGGGTGCGGGCCGACGCCATCGACGCGGTGCCCGCCACCGCCACCGCCACCGCCACCGACCGCACCCGCCTGCTGGTCCGCGACGGCGCGGACATCCTCGGCTCTCTGCACGCCCGCGACACCCTCGTCGCCCGCGCCCAAGGACGCGCCGCCACCGCTGGCGACCTGGCCCGGCCCGTACCGGAGTTGTGCGAGGACGACACGGCCGCGGACGCGCTGGAGACGCTGCGCTACCGCCGGGCCACCCTCGCCGTCGTACGCGACGAGGACGGCCGGCTCACCGGACTGATCAGCCTCGACGACCTCCTCGACCGCCTGCTCCAACCCACCACCACCTGACGACCGGCCGTGGCCGATCCTCAGATCACGTTCGAGGACTCGCGCAAGTCAAAGATCAAGACGCTGTCGTGGGACTGAGCAACACCTTCGCGGGATGGTGCGCAGCGACACCGACCAGAAGGTCGAGCACTGCCGAAGCCGCCTCGGAGTCCGCGTCCGACAGGTGCTTCAGTCTGTCGGAGCTCAGGAGCGGTCACTCTGTGGTGGGCGAAACCGACCGCTCACCCGGGAGCACGCACCGACGAATGGACGTCGCCCAGTTGGTGATCCAGGCTGCATACAGCTACACCACCGGCCGCGATGAGACAGCCACCCGCGTCCGCTCCCGCGGAGAATCTCGAACCGCATGCACCCTGGTTGAGGCCCAGCTTCGCAGTTGCCATCTCACGGCGTGCGCAACAATCGCCCGGCCGTGCCCGATGCGTGCCCGTCAGGGTGGTCATTGACGGTCAACAGTGGTCACCAGAGGCACGCCGAGTGGAGCCCAGAGAGTCACGTTCCCACTGGTCAGCGACTCAGGTGCTCTAAGGAGTCCGGTGCTTCCCAAGCTCAGAGCGCGGGTTCGATTCCCGTCGCCCGCTCCACGACGAATCTCCCAGGTCAGCGACCTGGGGATGGTGCATTGTCTGGACCTGCAATGAGCCTTGCACCAGATCCACACCAGTAGCTTCGGTCCCGGCCCGGGCTTGCGCCGCTCCGGCGCCCCCGGCATCCAGTGAAACGGCGTCTCACTCTGATGCTCCTAGCCCGAACGTTCCCGTGCCTGCGAGTAGCACCAGCCTGACCGGTACCGGGGAACCCGGCGCCCGCCCGACGCGACAGTCCTGCCATCAGCCTGGCCGCCACCATCCTGAACAACTGACACGGCCCACCGACGGATCCAAGACTGTCACGAAAGTCAACCGGGCGCCTGACGGCGCCACCCTGGAACCGTGAAAATCGGGATGGGAGACCGCCCGGCTGACGCCGTTCGGTCTTGGTGCCGATCCGACCCTGTACGAAAGATCCAAGCTAGCTCGGGCCGGCCGGTGCTAGCGGGCGAACCCCCTCCAAGGGCTCGCCGATCCGTACGAGCACCTCGCGGGACAGCATCTGGAACTCCTTAAAGCAGGTCTTCACGTACTGCTGGGTGCTGCCCAGGGCGCCGTCGGCCGGCTTCAGATCGAACATCGGCTTCCTTGCGTCGTGTGCCAGAGGCATCAGACTCCGGTAGTTCCGCATGGTCGCGATGCGGTGCTGGTCGTCGTCGCGGGTGGGCTGCGACTCGGCGAGAACCGCTGAGGAGTAGACCCAGGGAATCCGCTTGAGCCACCGTTCGTACGCCCTGACCGGCCGGTCGAGTCGCATCTCCGGCTGCATGATCACGTACCCGAGGGGCCGCATCCCGGCTTCGGGCGCGGAGATGCTTGGCGGCACCCTGGGAAGGACGAGCTGCTGCCAGTCGGCGCGCCACTGGCGCAGTGTAGGCCCCAGGTTGCTGAGGCCCTTAAGCGAGAACAGGTCCGCGGCCAATGGCATCAGTACCGAGTCGGCGGAAATCAATGCGGCCCGGTTGATGGCTCCTAGGTTGGGGCCGACGTCGATCAGCACGATGTCGGCGGCCACAGCCCTCGCCGCCTGCTCCATGATCCGGTGGAATGCTGTCGATGTACGGATGGCCGCGATGTCGCCCGCGTAGGCACGGGACCATTCGTTGGACAACTTGTCCTCGAAGCGGCTGAGGTCAAGGCTGCCGGGCAGCAACCAGAGGTCGGGCTGGAGCCTGGCAGGCTCGATAGCCGCGATGTCGCCCGTCCCTTCGAGGATGGGGCGGACGGCATCGGCGATGGTCTGTCCGCTGCGAACCCGTCCGACCCCCGGCAGGCCCGCCGGAACCGCGCCCTGGTTGATGAGCTCGGAGGGGTTCTCCCAGAGCTCCTCGATCTCCGTCTCGTCCAGGCACATGGAGGTCAGGTTCGCCTGGGGATCCAGGTCGACGGTGAGCACGCTCAGACCAAGGCGCCGGATCATGTGGGCCAGGTGGTAGGTAAGGGTGGTCTTTCCCACACCTCCCTTGTTGTTGAACAGGGCGATCGATGTCATGCAGCTCTCCTGATCACGACGACCCACGACGAATCGTCCACCTGGAACTCAGGGGGCGGATTTCCGTTGTCCTCTAGCGCCCTTCTCGCTCGCCCGATTCCCCGTCCGAACCGGTTCACATATCCAAGCCCTTTCATCGCGGCGGCCAGGGACGGATTGCGGTAGTCAGTAACACGGTCGAAGTTGTCGTCCCGGACTTGCCCGAACGGTCCGCCGGGATTGGTGATCTCGATTCGGTCGTCGAACCAGACGATCCGGGTCGGGGCGTAGGAGGTCTCATAGTTCCGGTGCATGAGCGCGTTCATGCAGAGCTCACGCAGTGCCTCCAGTGGATAGTCCGGGCGGGGCGTCTCCCGGAACCCGTCCTCCGCGAGCCTCGTGCGCAGATTGCTGCGCAGGAGAGGTTCCAGACGTGCCGAGAGCCCTACCAGGTTCTGCCGGAGTTCCTGCTCATCGACGATCGGGGCATCGAGGTCAACGCCCTGGTAGCGGACGAACTGGACGTAGGCCCCTGGCACATGATTGGTGGGGTCGAGTCCAACGGCCAGCACACCGAGCGTGGTCGGCGTGCCGCCGGGGGTCATCAGGTGGAGTGAGGAGAGCTGCCGGTCGGTGGGGCGGCCGTTCTCCTCGATGACGTCCGGGGCGACCATGGAAGGCAGATACGACTGCCGGAACACATCCAGATCCAGGTCATCGACGCGGACCAGCTCCATTGCACGCGTGTCGAAGGGACGGTCTATGGCTCGTCGGCGCTCAGTGAGAACCCGCTCGTCCTCCCGGCTGGCCTTACGCGTGGTCGGGCCCGGACGGACCCAGATGACACCGTCGAACCGCACCGGCGGGGTCGCGGATGCGGCCACGTGGAGCCGGACGACGGGTTTGCCTCGGTAGACGGCCCGCTCGACCGTGAGGGACGGGCGGTCGAGGATGAGGCCGGAGTCTCGGATCTCGGTGAGCTGGAGGAGCGCACGATCGCTCAGATCGACATCGTCGACGGGCATACCCTTGTCGTCCACTCCTACGAGGATGTCACCCCCGCCACGACCACTCAGGTCGTTGGCCATGGCGCATACCGCGTTGCCGATGGCGTCACCCCGCCTGCCCTCGCGCTTGGGAGTGCGCTTGAACTCAAGGCAGGCGGATTCCTGAGTTCCCAGCAGGTCGGCCAGATCCACGTCTTCGTCGCTCACGATCTCATTCTGCCGTGCCGACCCGCGCTGCGGCCGGTAGACCGGACGATGGCTTCCGGGCTCGCGGGCCCGCCGTCGGCACGCCCAGACCTCGTCGCGGGTTTGCCGACCAGGCCGCGCGAGGGCCGTCGAGCCGGTATCCGCCGCCACTGAACGAAAGACTTCGCCTGATCGAGCGTGAGCTGGCGACCGGCGCCACGCAGGCGTACCCCATCCATTCCCGTTCTTGAATTTGTCGGCGTGATGTCGTCCGAGGGCTGGCAGGTGCTGCGCGGTACGCCCGGTCTATGAGACCGGGCGCGCGATCTCCTCCACCGCGTCGAACCCCTGCTCCAGTAGAGTGATCGCGCCGACGCGCTGTAGCTCGTCCATCTCCGGAGCGCCATCCGCGATCCGGGCGTCTACCGTCACGACGTACGTCACAACGTCAGCCTTGCAGGACTCACGCGGCTCACGGGAGCAAACGCCGGGAATGCGGCGCACTGGGTCACCACGCCCGTCGGGTTTCTGCCCATCGCCAGTGCAGCAACTGGCTGTCGTCCCGGCCTCCGTGCCACTCGCGTGCCATACACCGCGGGGAAAACGGGACAACGACGGACAGAGAGTGCGCGCTCCTGTGAGCCACTTCAGGTGCGTCGCCGCAGGTCAGAAGCGCATCGGCGGCTCAAGGCTGTGGGATTCCCAAGCTCAGAGCGCGGGTTCGATTCCCGTCGCCCGCTCCATATCGAATCCCCAGGTCAGCGACCCGGGGATTCTTCGTTGTCTGGACCAATCCATACCTGCACGCCATTCGTGTGCGGTAAGTGCCCGAGCGCCGTACGGATTTGATGCCTTCACATCAACTCGTGAACAAAGCCACGCCGGCGTCGAGTTCCTCGGTCGTCGTGGGCGTGGAGGTCAGCAGCTTCCGGCGGTGGTGCCGATCTGGATGATTCCGGTGGCGGGAGCGCCGCAGCAGCCGGCGGGCGGCGCGGTTTCGGCCGGTGCGGTGGCTGCTTCGGTGGCGAGGCCGGTGCCGCCGCAGACGCCGGTTTCGGGCAGGGTCAACTCGACGCGGGCGGCGGCTTCGTGGTCGCCGGCGAGGGCGGCGGCGATGGAGCGGACCTGTTCGAAGCCGGTGAGCGCGAGGAAGGTGGGGGCGCGGCCGTAGGACTTCATGCCGGTGAGGTAGACGCCGGTCTCGGGGTGGGACAGCTCGGCGGCGCCGTGGGGGTAGACGGTGCCGCAGGAGTGGACGTTGGGGTCGATCAGCGGGGCGAGCGCGACGGGGGCCTGGAGGCGTTCGTCCAGGGCGAGGCGCAGTTCGTCGAGGAAGGTGAGGTCGGGGCGCAGGCCGGTCAGGGCGATGACCTCGTCCACGGGTTCGCTGCGGCGGCCGTCTTCGGCGACGAGGACGAGGCGGTCGGGTCGGGCGCTGTCGCGTTCTACGGCTGCGGTGCGGAAGCCGGTCACGGCGGTGGCGTTGCCGTCGTCGACGGCGGCCTTGGCGGCGAGGCCGAGGGCGCCGCGGGCGGGGAGCTGGTCGGCTTCGCCGCCGCCGTAGGTGTTCGTGCCGATGCCGCGGCGCAGGATCCACAGGGTGTGTGTGCCGGGGGCCTCACCGGCGAGGCCGGCGAGTGCGGCCAGGGTGGTGAAGGCGGAGGCGCCGGAGCCGACGACGGCGGTGGCCCTGCCCGCGTAGCGGGCGCGTACGGCCGGGTCGGTCAGGTCGGGGATGCGGTAGGTGATGAGGTCGGCGGCGGCGCGCTCGCCGAGTGCGGGCAGGCCGTTGGCGCCCAGGGGGCTGGGAGTCGACCAGGTGCCGGAGGCGTCGATGACGGCACGTACGAGAATGCGCTCCTCGGCGCCGTCCGCTCGTGCGACATGGACGGTGAAGAACTGGGCGTCACGGTCGGTGTCGACGACGCGGTCGCGGCCGGCGCGCGCGACGCCCGTGACCGTGGTGCCGTAGCGGACGCGGTCGCCGAGGGCGTCGGCGAGGGGCTGGAGGTACCGCTCCGCCCAGTCACCGCCGGTCGGGTACGCGGTCTCGTCGGGCTTGGTCCAGCCGGTGGGGGCGAGGAGCTTCTCAGCGGCGGGATCGGTCAGCTCGGCCCAGGTGGAGAACAGGCGCACGTGCGCCCATCCGCGTACGGCGGTGGCGGCGGTCGGTCCCGTCTCCAGCACGAGCGGCTCGATGCCGCGGTCGAGGAGGTGGGAGGCGGCGGCCAGCCCGACGGGTCCGGCTCCGATCACGGCTACGGGCGAATCCTTCGCGGTGTCCATGACGGCTGGTTCCTCGATCCTTCTGATTCGATTTCCATCGATGCCTGCGCGGCCAGCATTCCACTTGATTCGACGAGCGTCAACATAGACGTTTATCGAAAAGGAACATCGGGGGAACCCCCTGCCGCGGTCGGGCTCACCTGATTCGACCTGTGTGAACATAGACGCATGTCGAATACCAAGACCGTGCTGCCGGTGCTGGAGCCCGGCGCCCCCGAAGCGGTGGCCCCGTGCTGCCCGCCGCTGACCGAGCGGCCCCTGACGGCCGAGGAGGCGGTGAGGGCCGCCGCCATGTTCAAGGCGCTGTCCGACCCCGTGCGGCTGCGGCTGTTCTCCCTTGTCGCCTCGCACGAGGGCGGCGAGGCGTGCGTGTGCGACATCTCCGACGTCGGCGTCTCCCAGCCCACCGTGAGCCACCACCTGAAGAAGCTCAAGGAGGCCGGACTGCTCACCTCCGAACGCCGCGGCACGTGGGTCTTCTACCGCGTCGAGCCGTCGGTTCTCGCCGCCGTGGGCCAGACGCTGCGCCCTTCCGGCGCCTGATCCGTACCGGCTGGTCCGGCGGTGAACTTGCGGCGCCAGGCCAGGGATACGTATACGAGTGCGACGAGCACGGGCACTTCGATGAGGGGGCCGACGACGCCGGAGAGGGCCTGGCCGGAGGTGACGCCGAAGGTGGCGATGGCGACGGCGATGGCGAGTTCGAAGTTGTTGCCGGCTGCGGTGAAGGCGAGGGTGGCGGTGCGGTCGTAGGCCAGGCCGATGGCCTTGCCGAGGGCGAAGGTGCCGAACCACATCAGCGCGAAGTACACCAGCAGCGGCAGCGCGATCCGCACGACGTCGAGCGGCTGGGAGGTGATGGTCTCGCCTTGCAGGGCGAAGAGGAGCACGATCGTGAAGAGCAGCCCGTACAGCGCCCACGGGCCGATACGGGTCAGGAACCGCCGCTCGTACTCCGCGCGGCCGAGGCGGCGTTCGCCGATGCGGCGGGTGAGGAAGCCGGCGAGCAGCGGGACGCCGAGGAAGACGGCGACGTTGGCGGCGATCTTCCAGGCGGAGATGTCCAGGTGCTCACCGTCGCCCAGGCCGAGCCATCCGGGGAGGAGGTCGAGGTAGAACCAGCCGAGGAGGCCGAAGGCCAGTACCTGGAAGACGGAGTTGAGCGCCACCAGGACGGCGGCGGCCCGGATCACTTCAGCATCGACTGATGTCAGCATGGGCTGATATTGTCACATCAGGCGAAGCTGATGCCACCCCGCCCCTCGCCGCAAGACAAGAGAGACCGCGATGCCCGACAAGCCCTCCGTCCTGTTCGTCTGCGTCCACAACGCCGGCCGCTCCCAGATGGCCGCCGCCTGGCTGACCCACCTCGCCGGCGACCGCGTCGAGGTCCGCTCCGCCGGCTCCGCCCCCGCCGACACCGTCAACCCCGCCGCCGTCGAGGCGATGCGGGAGGTCGGCATCGACATCGCGCACGAGCAGCCCAAGGTCCTCACCGTCGACGCCGTGCGGGCATCCGATGTCGTCATCACCATGGGCTGCGGCGACGCCTGCCCCGTCTTCCCGGGCAAGACCTACCTCGACTGGAAGCTCGATGACCCCGCCGGCCAGGGCGTCGCCGCCGTACGTCCCATCCGCGACGAGATCCGTACCCGCATCGAGACCCTCATCGCCGAGATCGCTCCCAAGAACAACGCGTGAGACGACGGCCCCGTGGAACGCGCAGCGGGCCAGCCGTCCCCCGGGCAGGCGCCGCACCGGCAGCGCGGCCAACCGCGCTTTGGCCGTGCGCCGTCCGGTGCCGCGTTGGAGGTGGCTGGATCTCCGACAGACCCTAGGGCTTCATGCGGCGGGGTGAGGCTTGCTGGTCGTCCGCGCCGGAGCCGACGTGCCGTTTGGTCACCTGGGAGCCGTGCCAGTCCAGGCACATCACCGTGGCATCGTCTTCCAGATGGCCGCCGGCCGCGTCCAAGACCGCGGTGCTCAGCGTCAGCGCGGTCTCCCGGGGATGCAGGTGCCCGGTGTCCTTCACGAGGGCAGGCAGATCCACCTTCTCCGCGCCGCGTTCGAGCATGCCGTCGGTAAGCATGATCAATCGGTCGCCGGGACGCAGGTCGAGCTCTTGGACTCGGTACGGATGGGGGATGGCGACAGGCAGTCCGAAGGGCTGGTCCGCCTCCAAGGCAATCTCCTCCACAACTCCGTCGCGCATACGGAGCGGCCGGGGGTGTCCGGCGTTGACCACCTCGGCTTGCCCGGTGTGGAGGTCGATGCGCACCAGTTGCCCGGTGGCGTGGCCGTGCGGCCTGTGGCCGGCCAGGGCCTGGTCGGCTTGCCGCGCCTGTTCCGTGAGGTCGGCCCCTTGGCGGCGGGCGCCGCGCAGGGCGCCCACCAAGACCGTCGCCGACAGCGCGGCCTGAAGGTTGTGGCCCAAGGTGTCGGTCAAGGACAAGTGGAGGGTGTCGCGGTCGAGGGCGTAGTCGAAGGTGTCGCCGCTGACGTCCTCGGAGGGCTCCAGATTCCCGCACAGGGCGAACTGCGCCGCCTCACAGGTGAGCGACAGGGGCAGCAACTGGTGCTGGATCTCCGCGGCCAGGGTCAGGGGCCTGCTGCGCTTTCCCCAGGTGTAGAGGTCGGTGAAGCGCTGGTTGGCGATCACGATGTAGGCCAGGATGTGCGCGGCCTCACCCACCGCGTCGAGCACCCCCTGGCCGGGGCCGGGCGGCAGCAAGAGTTCCAGCAGACCGATGGCATCGCCTCGGTTGGTGACCGGAAAGATCACCCGCTCGCCCTGGCCCGTCGTCTCCCGATACAGCCGCTGGGTGCGTACCACGTGCTCGTAGACACTGCCGAACAGGTCGATTCTGCCCGCTTGCCGCCCGGCTCCTGCCTCCGCCTGCGAGGCGGTGGACAGCGGCACCACCGCTCTCCCTGTCAGGTCCAGGATGAGGAACGAGACCCGCTTGGCACCGAAACGCCGCAGCAGGTCCTCGGCGACCACGTCGACGGCCTCCACCGGCGCCGCCGTCTCCGCTGCTGTCAGCAGTCGCGGAAGCTCACCTTGCCCGTCCACCACACACCGCTCCCTTTGGCGGCCCCCCTCATACCAGAGTGAGGAACTCCCTGGGGAGCGACAACCGGGCACCGCTCACCTCGCAGGACACGTCACTCACTGCCACCGTACCGGTTTACCAGCTCGCAGTGACCCACCGCCCATTCCTTGATCACCAAAGCCGGAGCTTGAGAAGGAGGCACGTGTCGTTTACCTTCGCGAGCTTGGTGTTCCTTGATCGACTCGGCGCGTTTGACGGCCGTGCCGACGTTGTGGTGCTTGGCCCGGTGTGCGTTCTTCGAGCCGGGTGGCCGCCCCGGCCCGGTCCGGACGGTTTCGGTGCGGCTGCCGGGCGGGCCGCCGCCGCGCGGACGACTCGAAACCCTCGGCGGACGGCGCTCCCCGTGCCATTCCCATGCCATAGGCGGCGGAGAAGACGGGTCGGCAAAGGACACAGAGCGGGCCTTATCGGCTTCCCCTACGGGGACATCGCCGCAGGTCGGACACACATCGCGCACTTCAAGGCGGTGGGATTCCCAAGCTCCGAGCGCAGGTTCGGTTCCCGTCGCCCGCTCCAGACAGGAGGCCCAGGTCAGCGACCGGGTCCTTTCGTGTTTTCCCGAGACTTGCGGTCACCCTGCACCTCCAGGACCGATCAGCAGGGGGACCACACGTGCACACTGCGTCGTACCCGCTTTCCCAGTCGGCGGAGCTTCCGGCCGACCGCTAGCACAGCGATACCCCCTTCGCGTGGAATACCGCCGGTTACGCTCGGGCCCGCCGGCCGGAGTACTACCGTCCTGACGCCCAACGGCCCCCACGCCAGTTTCACCTTCTCCTTCCGCGGGAGTACGACATGACCGCGCACGAGTTCGTGCGCTGGTGGGCTGACGCAGCCGTGACGGCCTGGCGATCGTCGGTCTTCGGGACACCCGCACTTCCGACGCGCATGGGCGCGGCGGCGCCTCACACGTTCATGGACGAGGAGGAGTTGGCCACGTTGCCCAGAGCAGACGGGCACGCACGCGAGCTTGTGAAGCTTGGTGCGCTCATAGGACCGCCTCCTGCTGGCTGGAGTTCCGGCTCGGATGAGAACCACGGGGAGTGCCGCACATCGTCGAGGACCTTCCTGCCGGCGCGCGAGCCTTCGCCTCCGATCCTGATCACTACGACTTCTACGCCGAGCGGTGCGTGAAGGATCTCAAGCTGACTGCCCCGCCACCGGCGCCGCCGACACCATCCGCGTTCGATCTACGTTTGCTGTGCTGTCGAGGTGAAGACGAGCATGGACTCACGTTGCGCTACTCGGGAGTGACCGAGGCGATGGTGACCACCGACGACGGCGGACCGTTCGAGTTGACGGACTTCAACAGCCTGCGACTCGATGAGATCCTGCCCCACGAGAAGGGATGCAGCCACGAGCTGCGGTTCACTCAGGGCACTGTCCGTATCGTCTGCACGGATCTTGAAGCGATCTGGGACCCGGCGCCGCAATCGCGCTGACATCGCGCGCTGACAGCAGGCTCTGAGCCCACTTGGCCGACGTGGCTTCTGATCGGATGGATCCCCGGGCAGGGCGCAAGGGCGTGGTGCTCAGGGCGAGAGGAAGTCCAGTGTCGCGCGGACGGCTCTTTCCAGGTCCTGGGGGCCGCATGCGACCCGCAGGATGCGGCCGTCCGCGGATCTGTGCAGCCACGAGCCGTCGATACCTTCCTCCGATTCGGGTGCAAGGGTGACGCCGTCCTTGCTCGTGCCGGGCAGATCGACCTGGATGAGCCATCCGGGGTTGTCCAAGGTCTCGATCTTCACCCCGAACTCGTGCTCCCAGTCACCGTCGCACTGCTCTGCATACCAAGCGCCCAGCGCGCGGAGCGGATCACGGGTTTCCACCGGGGGTTATCTCCCAGGGCTCGGCCGGCCGGGCAGAGCCGTCCGGCAGGTTGATGTGGGGTGTGGGGATGACCTGGCCTGTCGTCTTGTCGAAGTGCGGCTGGCCCTGCATGTCTGCACGTTTCACCATCTCCCACGGCGCAGGGTTCTTGGGATTGGACTGGGGAGCCCACTCTGCGTAGTGAACCACACGCCCGGTTGAGGCGTCGCGCCGGAACGTCGTGTGTGGTCCGGTCGCGTTGGGGTCCGGCCGCAGCCCCTTCTTCCGGCCCTTCCCCCCGTTGCCGGCCGGCGGGCTGTGTGCGGCCAGGCCGAGTGGGTCGGTCCAGGTGGTGGGGTTGTGGGGGTAGGTGTACGGGTTGGGGGCGGGGGTCAGGCCCAGCGGGTCGAGGGTGGCGTAGCGGCCGGTGGCCGGGTCGTAGTGGCGGAGGACGTTGTAGTGCCAGCCGGTTTCGGTGTCCGCGTACTGGCCGGGGAAGCGCAGCGGCATCTCGTCGTCGTCACCGCTCGTCGCGAGGGGCAGTCCCCAGAGCGTGGACCTCTGCCGCCACGCCGTCGCGCCGTCCTCGTCGACGAGTTCGGTGGGGGTGCCGACGAGGTCGGTGACGATGGCGTAGAACTCGCGGTCGATCTCGTTCTGGCCCGGTGTATGCCGGGTCTGGGTGAGCGGCTGCAGTTCGCGGTGGTTCCAGGTCAGGGTGACCGGAGCCGCGGACGAGCCGCCCGTGGTGGCCTGTTCGACGAGCGTGGACCCGTCCCAGGTGAAGTCGGTACGTTCCGCTGCCGCGCCGGTGGCGTCGAGGCGCTCCTTGGCCACGCGGCGGCCGAAGCCGTCGTAGCGGTAGCGCCAGGTGGTGCCATCGGGGGTGACGGCAAGGGTGAGGCGGCTGTCGGCGTCCCAGGTGTAGTGCCAGGTCTCGGGCTTCTTCGACAGCCGGCGGCGCTGCCGCAGAACGATACGGCCGGCGGCGTCGTACTCGTAGCGGACGCGGCCGGCCCGGGTGAGGAGGGTGCCCTGGAATTCGCGGTCGCCCGCGGCGTCCGCCCCGGGCGGGTCGCCGGCTGTCGGCCAGTGGGCTTCGGTCTGGTTGCCGGTGGCGTCGTAGACGTAGGTCTCCCGGCTGGTGGCGCCAGCGGTACCGGCGGCGGCCAGCACCCGGCCCAGCGCGTCGAGATCGTACGTCCGGACGCCGGCGAGGCCGTCATCGAGCGCGGTGAGGTGACCGTCGGCGCGGTAGCGGTAGCGGCGTACGGCAGCCGCCCGGGCCGTGGGCCCGTCGACCGTCTGACGGGTGAGGCGGCCTGCCCGGTCCCACTGCTGGGTGCAGGTCAGCCGGTCTCCGACCCTGCGCGCGGTCTCGCGTCCGAGGGGGTCGTGGTCGAAGGTGAGGGTGCGTCCGTCGGTGGTGAGCGTGGCTGCGAGGCCGTCGGGGGTGTAGGTCCACTCGCTGTGGTGCCCGGAGGGTGTGGTTCGGGTCACCTGCCGGTCGGCGGCATCGTAGGTGAAGGCGAGCGTGCGGCCGTTGGTGGTCTCGGTGAGGAGATTGCCCAGCGGGTCGTAGGTGCGGGCGAGATCGACGCCCGGGGTGGCGGCGCGGGTCACCCGGCCCAGCGCGTCGTACTCGTAGCGGCTGATGCCCTGCTCCGAGGTCGTGGCCGTCACCCGCCCCAGGAGGTCGTAGTCATGGGAAAGGCGCTGTCCCACGGCGTTGGTACGGGTGCGTATCTGGTCGGCGGCGTCGTAGGTGTAGCGGGTGACGCGGCCGTCGAAGTCGGATTCCGACACCAGACGGCCCGCTTCGTCGTAGTCGTAATCCCAGGTGCGGCCGGCCGGATCGGTGACCTGGAGGAGGTTCAGCTCGGCATCGCGGGTGTAGCGGTAGGCGGCGCCGTCCGGGTAGGTGGTGGAGGTCATCTGATCGAAGGCGCCGTACGTGTACGTGGTGGTGGCCCCGCCGGCCTCACGCCGGGCGAGCAGGTTGCCCTCCGGGTCCCACTCGAGCGTCTCCGCACCGCCGAGCGGATCGGTGCGCTCCAGCAGGCGTCCCTCCACCGACCACCGGCTGCGGGTACACGCGCCAAGCGGATCGGTCAGGGTGACCGGCCGGCCGAAGGCGTCCCGCGTGAGGGTGGTCGTCTCCCCAACGGGGTCGGTGACGGCGATCGGCAGGCCGGCTGCGTCGCACCGGACCCGGGTCTGTCCGCCGGCGGCGTCGGTGACCGAGGTCAGCCCTCCGTGCTCGTCGTAGCTGAAGCGGCTGCGACGGCCCGCGGGGTCGAGGGTGGCGACACGGTTGCCGCGGGCATCGTAGGCGAACTCCCAGCGGGAGCCGTCGGCTTCCACCAGTTCCACCGGCAGGCGCAGCTCGTTGTAGACGGCCTGCTTGCGGCTGCCGTCGGGGAGCACCAGGGTGGCCAGGTCTCCTGTGGTGTCGTACGCGTAGCGTGTGGTGCGGCCGAGGGGGTCGATGTAGGCGCTGAGCCGCTCGTCGAGGTCGTACTCGTGCCGGATGGTACGGCCGTGGGCGTCGGTCTGGGCGACGAGCTGGAAGCCGTCGTTGAACTCGTACACGGTGCTGTGGCCGCGCGAGTCGGTCGCCGTGGTGCGCAGGTGCTCCGGCTCGTAGCGATAGGAGTACTCCAGGGCCCGGTCCGTTCCCGTGGAGAACACACAGCGGCCGGCGTCGTCGTACTCGTAGCGGTACCAGGTCCCGTTGCGATCCTCCCAGCGGGTCAGCCTCGCCTCTTCGTCGTAGGAGAAGAGCAGGGGCAGTCCGGAGGAGTTGAAGACCTTCTCCACCAGGCCGTTGTCGTCGTAGTCGTAGGCAAGCAACACGGGCTCCGCGGGGTCGGACAGCAGCCGCAGGGAGGTCACGCGCCTCTCGTAGACGGCGACACCGACGCGGTAGCCGCCGGAGTGCGCGAGTTCTCGGAGCTCGCCGTCGTCGCGGTACCGGAAGTCGACGCGGTTGCCGTTGCGGTCGATGACGGCGGATATCGGCAGCTCGCCCCCTGGCCGGCCCGGCACCGGGGCGAAGAGAAGGACTCGCCCGGCCTCCGGCTGTTCGACGACGAGCGGGGCGCCCGGCCTACCGTCCCACGTCAGGCCCCAGCGCGGACCGGCGACGGGGAAGACGGCGGTCTCCCCGTCCGCGAGAGGTGTCGGGTAGACGAGGGTCATGCCGTCGGCAGTGAGGAGGTGCACCGCATCGTCGGTGAGAGTGAGCCGCTGATCCAGCGTGGATACCCACGAGCTGCCGAAGTAGCGACCGTCGGTGTACGTGGTGATGTGGTGGCGCTCGATGACCAGCGGAAGCACCCCGGGCAGCTCGACATCGGTGGCCGACAAGGTCATCTCGCCGGTGGCGACGTCCACCGGGTCGCCGCAGCCGTTGCGCTTGAACATCTGCACGGCCTGTTTGCGGAATGCCTTGCCCATGCCCTTCACGCCCGCCGACATGGCCTTCAGGCCGCCCTTGGCGACAGCCTTGAGGCCGCCGGCCATCTTGCCGAGCTTGGCGAGGGAGGTGATGCCCTTCATGCCGGGGATGCAGTCCAGCGCGGCGAAGGCGACGTCCCAGAGGGAGGCTTGGCCGTTCATGTACTTGTAGAGGGTGTCGGCGAGGACGACGAGGGCGGCGGCGAGAACGACCCAGGCGAGCGGTCCGCCGATGATGAGGACGACGATGCCGAGGACGGCGACGATGACCTTGCAGACGTTGACGATGGTGTCCCAGTTGTCCTTGACCCAGTCGACCGCCTTCTCCCACCACTTCCGGTTCTGAATACCGGCGTCGGAGGCTTCTTCCAGCTTGTCCTTGGCCTCGGAGGCGGCGTCCTCGCGCATCTTCTTGGCGTCGGCGGCCATCTTCTTCGCCGCTTCGAGGCCGGACTCGGCGTTGTCGACGGCCGTCTGGGCGCTGGACTGGGCGGACTTGGCGTCGGTGGCGTTGCGGGTGGCGGCGCGTACCTCGGACTCGTCGGGCTTCTCCTTGCCCTCTTTCTCGTCGTACTCCTCGGTCTTCTTCGTCGCCCGGTCCACCCAGGAGTTCGCGGAATCGAGGCGTCCGTTGGCGGCGGTCAGATCGCTCTGGGCTTCGCGGCCCTTGGCGAGGGCCTTGTCGGCCAGCGACTGGGCGCGCTCCAGCTTCGGCCAGTACGCCGCGAGCGCATCACCCGCCAGGTCGTACGACCGCTGGAGCTTCTTCAGATTCTTGGGGACCTCTTCGAACTCGTCCTGGAACGCCTTCGCGGTCTTCCCCGCCCACCGCAGCAGCGCGTCCTCACCGGCCATGCCCTTGATCTGCCGCAACGCATCCGCCACATCGTCGGCGAAGTCGTGCAGCTCGCGCGCCAGGCGCTTGACCCGCTCCGGATCCCCCGGCACCGGATCCTCGTCCAAGTCGAGTATGTGCCAGTCCGTCGGTCGATTCCCCACCACTCCCAGCCCCTTCATGCCACCAGGTCAGCGGTTGCACGAGCACCGTTCAGGCTACCTTCGCCACCGTTCACACAGCAGCAAGCCGTCGCCACGGGCCTCGGCGCCACTCGCGTGCCCTACACCGCGGGGAACACGAGACAATGGAGGTCAGTGGTTCCGCTCCGCACTGATGCCGTCCGCTCTTCACAAGTCGCCACGGCTCAGAGGCTCGTCGACTTTTCAGTATCGGGGATTCCCAAGCTGCGAGCGCGGGTTCGGTTCCCGTCGCCCGCTCCAGACAGGAGGCCCAGGTCAGCGACCCGGGTCTGTCGTGTGGTCGGTGGAAGCCCACCCGGTCCAGGTCACGACATGGATAGCGACCACCGCACCCGGCGGGGGTGCTTCCTGGTACTGACGGTACTTCTGTTGCAGCAGCTCGACGGCTGGCAGGCGGCCGGCATCGTCTTCCCGGATGTCAGCTCGTCCGTCGGCGCGGGCCCACCACAACGATGCCCAGTCGTCGGCATAGTGATCAGCGATGACCGACACGGACGGGTTCTCCGCGATGTTGCGCAGCCGGCGCAGGTCGGTCGTGCGCTTCGGCTTGTGATCGATGGCGAAGACGATCACATCTCCGTCGACGGCGAAGGTGATGGGCACCACGTGCGGCACACCTGCCCCGTCGGCCGTAGCCAGTCGCGCAACGGGGGAGCCCATGAAGCGATCACGAGCCTCAACCGGGGAGAGGTTCACGGGCCGAAGGTACACACAGTGCCGGATCCATGCACGCAGGCTGTGACAGCAGTCCACGTGCCCTACGCTGAGCGATCGCCTGGGGAGGGGAGACTGTGCGGTACGCGCGGATCTTGAAGCGATCTGGGACCCTGCGCCGCAATAGCACCGGCATCGCCCGCTGAGATTCCTCACCGCATCCTCCGTGCGGAGGGCGTCCGCTACCAGCTCCGCCACGCCCTGCTCCAGGACAGGCTCGCCCCGGCTCACGGGAGCACTACCTGCGCAGCAGCCACTGCCCGAACGTCCGCCGCCGCGGCCGTACCACCACGCGGCCGTGGGCCTTCTGCCCGTACAGCTCCACCCGCAGCCTGACCGGCACACCGGGATCCGCGGGCGGCTCGCGGAACACGACCTTGCTGTGCACCAACTGCAGGCCGTCGGTGTCGACCACGATGCCGGGACCGGTGACCAGCGTCAGGTTCTTCCCCATCATGGCCACGTCGATCCGCAGGGTGTCCTGCGTGATCACCGCGTCGGTGAAGTCGAGGGTCACCTCGCAGTAGGTCACCGCGAGTTCCAGCCTGCGCGGCACCACCCAGCGCCCCACGCGCTCGATCGCGCCGCTGTGGATCTGCTCGATCCTGACCAGGTCCTTCACCTCGGCCCCGGCCGCGCCGGCACCGGCCGACACGGGCGGCAGATCGGCGGTGAGCACGGCCAGTTCGCTGCGGGTACGGGCCGACAGGGCGGCCTCCACGCGCTGGTCCAGCTCGTCCGCGGTCAGCAGGCCCTCCCCCGCGGCGATCCGCAGTACGTCCACCACCCGGTCCCGGTCGGCGTGCGAGGCGCGCAGTTCGGGCTGCGAACCCGGCGACCCCTGCGCCCCCGGTGCGCCGGGCGAGCCAGGCGAGCCCGGGCCGGAGTTCTGTCCGGTGGGCGAGATCTCTCCCGACATGCTTCCGTCCTGTTCCGTCCCGGTGCCCTCACACGTTCGCGCGGCGCATACATCGGCGCGACCACCAGACTAGCGCTATATCGCGACACACATCCGGCCCCGCACTCACGCCGGTTGCCGAGGGTGCAGACGGTGATGCCGAGTCGGGCAACTCGGCCCGGCCGGAACGGGAGTGGCCGTGTTCGGGAGGTTCGCCCATGGGGACCGCTGCTCCTTCGTCGCCGGCCCCCGGCCCCCGGCCGCCAGTCGCCGGTCACCGGCCGCCCGTCGCCCGTCGCCCCGCTCGGCGCGGGTCGTCGGATCGAGTGGATCTGGCCGAATGCCGATGTCGCGGACACCAGAGTAAAGGGATAGTAAATCCGGGCGGCGAGCCCCACGGGGGACACCGCTACGAGGAGGACCACGGGCGTCGCGGCCCGGGGATGGGCACGGTCGCCGTCGCGGCGGCCGGCGGCCTCGCGGCGGGCGTCGTGGGCGGGATGGTCGCCGCGGAGGTCGTCGACGAGATCGGCGACGCCTTCGAGGACGAGGAGGAGTAACCCCGCCTCCCGCAGCCGCCCGCCGCGGCCCGGCGGCGGGCGGACGGCCTTCGGGGCGGCCCGCCGGGGGGGGCGCCCTGACCGCGCCCGCGAGCATCGCCGCGGCGGCCTCCCTTGCCTGCCGGGTCAGGTGTCGAGCGCAGCCCGCTACCCGTCCAGAGCCCTTTGCCGACGCAGGTGGGCCAGGACGGCGCGGACGCGGCGGTGGCCGCTGTCGCCCGGGGCCAGGCCGAGTTTGAGGAAGACGTTGCCGATGTGCTTGTGCACGGCGTTGTCGGTGATGACGAGCCGCCGGGCGATGGTCGCGTTGTCGTGGCCCTCGGCCATCAGCGCGAGCACCTCGCGCTCCCGTGCCGTGAGCGCGTCGACGGGGTCGCCGCGCGCGGCGAGGAGCTGGGCGACGACCTCCGGGTCCATGGCCATGCCGCCGCCCGCCACCCGGCGCTGCTCGGGGGCGAGTTGCTGCCGCGGGCGCGGCTCGCGGAGATGCGGGAGACCGTGCCGGTCAGCGAGGAGTTGCAGGAGTTCTGGCCGGGCGGGCGCTACGGCCTCGGCCTCGTCGAACGCCCGCTGTCCTGCGGCGGCGGCTACTGGGGCCACGGCGGCGGCGAAGCCGGCTACATCACCGTGAACGGCGCCACCGCCGACGGCGGCCGGGCCGTCACCGTCTCGATGTCCACCGCGCTGGGGGACTCACACGACAGCATGCTCCGGCAGGAGCGGGTCGCGGGCGAACTCGTCGACCGCGCGCTGTGCGACACCGGCGGCGGGGGGAAGTAGCGTCCGCCCAGGGAGGCGGCGTCCCGGGCGAACGCTTCCTGGTTGCTACTTGCCTGCGGCGAAGCGCATGAGCGAGTGCTCGTTGCCCTGCTTGATCTTGCCGGTCTCGTTGATCACCTGCAGCCGCCAGGTCTCCCCGCTGCGGGTGGCCTTGGCGACGGCGCAGCCGTTGTCGGTGGTGAGCAGGCTGGGCCAGATGTCGGCGACCTGCGCGGTGCTGCCACCGGAGGCGTCGTACACCTTGAAGCTGATGTTGCGGGCCTTCTGGAAGCTGCTGCCCTTCTTGTAGGCGGCGGCGACGAAGACGATGGCCGTGATCTGGTTCGGGATCCGGGAGAACTCGACGGTGACCGTCTCGTCGTCGCCGTCGCCCTTGCCGGTCTGGTTGTCGCCGCTGTGCACGATCGCGCCGTTGCCCATGGGGTCCAGCGAGTCGAGACCGGCGAGCCGGACCGGGTCGGATCCCGCCATGGCGATGGCGATCAGGTCGAGGTCGGTGCCCTTGGTCTGGCGCAGCTTGCCCATGATGCCGCCGCTGCTCCCGACCGTGGGGTCCCAGGAGACCCCTATCGACAGGTGGGTAACCCCGGCCAGGTCCGCCGGTTCGTCATCTTTCGTCAGCGTGATCATTCCCGATCCCTTGGTGGTGAGACGGTGCAATCCGAGCGGCTCCGGCGCCCCATGGGCCTCGGGTGACAGCCGCTCCGTGTGGGAACATACCGTGCCGGGCCGGGCGCCAGGGAAGTACGGCGCCCCCGATTCACCCCGGAACCACCCCTCCGAGGAGGCTGATTCCTGTACGCGGCCGGGGCCGGTCGACGGCCTGGGGGGCCGACGGCCTGGAGGGCCACACCCGCCCTCAGTCGGGGCAGCCCACGCCCTCCCGGGCCGCGCAGGTGCCCAGGGAGCACCAGCGGCGGCGGCCCGGGGCGTCGAGGAACAGCCAGCCGCAGTCCGGTGACGGGCACGCCGTCACCGTGAAGCGCTGCGGGTCGGCGAGCAGGTCGGCGGCGCTGCGGGCGATCGCCAGCACCGGCAGCCGCAGGCCGGTCGAGGCGGGCAGCCGCCAGCGGCCCAGGCCGTCGTCGTCGCGGTGGAACTCCGCCGCCCGGGCGGCGGCTTCCGCCGTGCGCGCGACCTGCTTGAAGGCGCGCCGGTCGGTCGGGTCGACGAAGCAGTCGTGCATCGCGGTACGCAGCTCGCGGGCCTCCGCCAGCACTTCCAAAGCGGCGGCGGGCTGCTGCTCCGCCTGCTGGAGGAGCTGGGTGACCAGCCAGTCCTCCACGAGGCCGAGGTGGCAGGACCACACGGCGAGCGCCCGGTAGCCGGTCAGCCATTCCGCGCCGGCCGCGCGGGCGCCGTCCCAGCCGGCCCAGGTGTTGCAGAACTCCAGGGCGGGCTGGCCGCTGGTGTGCAGGGGCAGGCGTACGTCCCGGACCTGGACGCCGTACGCGGGCAGCAGCGGTTCGTCAAGCGAGGGGTCGGCGCCGAGCACCTTCGCGTGTACGTCGCGGAGGGCGGGACCGGGTGCGACGCCCAGCTCGGCGGCGAGGGCGAGGCGGGTGGTGCGGTAGACATCGAGGGCTTCGGCCTGGCGGCCGGCGCGGTAGAGGGCGGTCATCAGGGCCGCGACGAGCCGTTCGCGCAGCGGGTAGCGGGCGACCAGGGGCCGGAGTTCGGCGGCGAGCGGGCCGCTGCCGTCGCGGGCCCCGCCGCGGCCGGTGTGCAGCCGGTCCTCGGCGCGCTGCTCCAGGGCGCCGAGCCGGAGTTCGGCCAGCTCCGCGCCGAGCCGGGCGCGGAGTTCGCCGTCCGCGAGCCCGTCGAGGAGTTCCCCGCGCCACAGGGCCAGCGCCTCCTCGGTACGGCGCAGCCGCTCCGCGGGGTCGCGCAGCGCGGCGGCGGCGCGGGCCCGTTCGGCGAACTCGGCGGCGTCGGTCCGCCACCCGCCCGGCTCGGCGGCGTATCCGTCGCCGCGGGTCACGATCCGTACCCCGTACGGCCGGAGGGCCACCCGCAGCCGGCTGACGTAGGTGTGCAGCGTGCCCCGCGCGCCGCCCCCGTCCCACAGCACCTCCGCCAGCCGCCCGGCGGCCACCGCCCGCCCCGGGGCGAGCAGCAGCACCGCGAGCAGCAGCCGCTCCTGGCGCCGCCGGCTCAGCGAGACGGGGGCGCCGTCGCGTACCGCCTCGAAGGGCCCGAGCAGGCGGAACTCCAACACGAGGGCAGCGTACGCCGGTTGTGGTGAGCGGACGGTGAGGCGGCGGGACCAGGCTCGGAGGACGAGCACGCGCCCCGATCCGAAGGAGCCGGTACCCATGCGCCGTTACGCAGCAGCCACCGCCGCAGCGCTCTGCCTGACCGCGACCCTGGCCGCCCCGGCGGCAACGGCCGCGGCCGGGGAGAGCGACGACGAGGGCTGGCGCCCGGTCGACTACCCCCCGGTGAACTACCCCGCGGGCGAACGCTGCGACTTCCCCTTCCGCACCGAACCCATCCTCGACGAGACCATGGTCAAGACCGTCGCCACCTACCCCGACGGCTCCCCGAAGACCGAGCTGTACAAGGGCGCCCTCATCGTCCGCGTCACCAACCTGGAGACGGGCGCCGGTTACGACGCGGACGCGGGCGGCCGCTCGATCGTCCGGTACGCCCCGGACGGCGGCCACGTCTCCTACGCCACGGGCCCGGTCCTCATCGGCTTCAAGGACGGCCAGGGCAACCTGCCCCGCGGCGAGTACCTGGTCGACGGCGTCTACACCCTGGAGATCACCGCGTCCGGCTACCGCACGGTGACGTGGAAGGAAGGCACGAGGAAACTGACCGACGTCTGCAACAAGATCGCCTGGCCGGGCGGCGTCACGCCCGCGAGACACCGCCGGTGATCTACAGAGCGCGGTACACGTCGCGGCGGTCGCCGACGGCGACGACCCAGATGACGAGTTCGCCGTTGTCGACCGTGTACACCACCCTGTAGTCCCCGACGCGCAGCCGGGACATGCCCTCTTGGCCAGTCAGCGGCTTGATGTCGAAGGCCGAAGTGTCGCCCTTGTCCATGGCGCGCTGGAACTCCCCGAGGCGAATGAGGATCCTGCGCGCCTCGCGGAGCGGCACGGCCCGCATCTGCCGCTGAGCGGCCTGGGTGAATTTCGTGCTGTAGACACCGTCGGTCATGCCTGGCCAGCCTCGCCCAGGATCTCAGCGGCGAGGTCTTCCAGGGTGACGGTCGGTTCGCGCCCTTCGGCCAGGGAATCTGCGGCCAGCCGAGAGAGCCAGGCGTCCTCGACGCTCTCCTCGAGTTTCTTGAGGCGCTGGTACTCGTCCAGGTCGAGAATCACGGCCTCGGCCTTGCCCCGCCGGGTGATGATGGTCGGGGTGGCTTCCCGGCGCGCACGGTCGACGGTGTCGGCCAGGTGGGCCCGCACTTCGGCCATGGCTTCGACGATGGGCTCACTCATGCAACCAATGTACCAGATGTACATCTGAGCCCGGACCGTTCCACTCTCTGTGTGATCGCACCAGTACGCTACGCGAGGACTCACCCCTCCGGCCGGTTGCGGTGCTGGGCCAGGACCAGTAGCTCGCGCAGGCGGTCGTTGAGGGGGTTTGTGGGGGTGAGGGCGGTCAGGTCCGCGACGGCCTCATCGTAGCGGCCCGTGGCGAGGTCGAGTTCGACCCGTCGCTCCAGCAGGGTCTGCCGCCACTTCGAGAGCCGCTCGCGGTGCCGCTCGGCGTACGGGCCCGGCACCCCGGCGAGCGGCTCGCCGACGAAGAACTGGAGGGCGGTCGCGTACAGGTCGCGGGCGTGTTCGGCATGCCCCGCGGCGGCGGCGGCCTCGGCCGACGAGGCCCGTTCCTCCGCGACGGCGAGGTCGAACTCGCTGTCACGGATCCGGAGTGCGTACCTTCCGGCATCGTGTACGAGCGTGTCGGGGCCGAGGCACTTGCGCAGCCGGTAGGCGTACGTGCGCAGGGCGGCCTGTGCCGACTCCGGGGGGTTCTCCCAGATGCCCTCGATCAGTTCCTCGGGGGAGGCGGCGCGGCCGTCGCTGAGCAGCAGGATGGCCAGCAGCGCGCGCTGCCGGGGCGTGCCGATCTGCAGCATCTCCCCCCCGGGCCGGGCGCGGAGCGGTCCGAGCACCGAGAACTGGACGGAGTCCGCGTCATCCGGGGCCCGGGGAGGTGCCGGCGGGGTGCCCTCCTGACAGTCCCCCGAGCGTGCCGCCACCGACTCCACCAGGGCACGCGCGTCGGTGCGCCGCCGCTCCGGGAACGAGCAGCGCGGCGGCCTCGTACTCCGCACCCGCGAACGCGCGCAGCGTGGCGAGCGCCTGGGGGTGGCTCGCGCCGAGGACGGCCGCGGTCTTCTGGGCGGCGAGGGCGAGGACGTCGACCGCCCGCTCCATGCGGTCGCGGTCGGCGGCGGACGCCTGGACGATCGCCGCCTCGATCTCGGGCCCGCGGTCGGCAAGCGGTGCGGTCGTGCCGCTCCTCCTGCCGATCTGCCGGCCTCCGCCGGCGGCGTCGAGTTCCACCGTCTCCACCCTCACCAGGGAGGCAGAAGTCGCCACCGTTTTCCCCTATCCGCACGCACCGTCGGGAGCCGAAGTCCAGCATGACACCCCCGGCGCCCCGACATGGCTGCTGAGCGCCCCGGCCTCAGCGCAGTTGGAGGACCATGACGTCGTAGCGCGGTGAGTCCGGGAACGGCTGCGACTGTCCGACCTTCTTGTATCCCCAGCGCTCGTAGAGCGAACGAACCCTCGGGTGGGCGGTCTCCACGGTCAGCGAGGCGTGGTCTTCCGGGCGCTGATGCATCAGCTCGTCGTGAATGCCGCGGGCAACCTGGGTTCCGCGCCAGGGAGTACGCACCATGATCTCGCAGAGGCCGAAGACGGTGCGGCGGCCGAAGTCGTGGACGTCGGGGCTGACCGGATCGATCACCGCCTCCCACTCCTCGGGGCTGTCCGGCCGGCCATACGCATAGCCGACGACGACGCCATCGACCTCGCCCACGACGCACGACCAGCCTGGCGTGGACGTGTGGCCTTCAAGGCGGCGTTCGAACCTGTCCACGGAGAAGAAGGGATCCTCGGCGGCCTCGGCGGCGTAGACCTCCGCGTACACCTCGATCAGCGTGTGGCGGATCTCCGGCAGTCGGCCACGGTTGTAGGTGCTCAGGGTGAGCACTTCGCCGGTCACGCTGCAACCATCCGGTAGCGCTCCATGAACTCGGCGGTCGCAGGGGTGAACCGTCCGTGTCCGAGCGATCGGCCGAACCGGCGCAGATGGGTGGTCCAGCGCGGGCTGCGCACGTTGGGCAGCAGGTCGAGGGCCCGGTGCCCGGCAGCCAGCGCCTCCTCGGGTTCACCGGCAGCCTGGGCATTGCGCGCCAGGCTCACGTGCGTGGCGAACGCGTTGCGCCGGAACTCACCGACTCCCATGAGCGTCTGGGCCTGGCGGTCGGCCTGGAGAGCGTCGGTGAAATCGCCCAGGTTGTAGTGGCAGAGGGCTGCCTGACCGGTCAGCTCCGCGGGTCCGCAGAAAGCCAGCCACGGCGGGGGTTGCGGCGAAGCGCGGTCGAGTTCCTGCTCTGCGCGGTGGAGCGACTGCCCGCAACGCCCGCGTTGGCCGGTGATGGAGTGGCCCAGGGCAACCCGGGTGTGGAGCAGGGCGGACAGCCGGCGGAAGCCGAGTTCGTCGGCACGGCGGCCGAGGACCGCTTCCAGCGGCAGCCTGGTGGCGTCGCGGGGCCACGCGATCTCGCCGGTCAGCAGGCGGCGCACCTGGCGATCACTGCATCTTCCCGGCGAGCCGTACAGCTTCTCGTGTTCCTCGTTAATGGCCTCTGCCAGGTCATCTTGGGTGTAGCCGCCCTTTTCGATGGCCTGTTGAAGAGCTTGGTTCAGGTGTAACGGCATCAGCATCAACTCCTGCGACCCGCGCCACAGTAGTGGTCCGATTACCGATTGTGGAGAGAATCGTCCGCCCGGGGTGAAGCATCCGCCCCGGCACCGTCCTTCCCGCCTACGCCCCTGCCGTCGGACCGTATTTCACATGCCGTGCCGGCTGAGCACGGCACACCGGCTTTGAGGCGATACAGGTGTCGTGTATGACGACCGATCAGAACAGAATGGCCAGCGTTTCTGTCATGAAGTGGCGGTGGCGGCGGCATCCCCGATGCGTGGGGCTGGCACGGGCTCAGTTGCGTAAGGCGTTGGCCGGGTGGGGACTGGTCGGGATTGAGGAACCGGCCTCGCTGGTGCTTTCGGAGCTGATGACGAACGCCGTGGTACATGCCCGTGTGCCACCGGGGCGGGAGATCCAGACGCGCTTTGTGCGGCAGGAAGACGGGGTGATTATCGAGGTGCACGACGCCTCGGACGTGTGGCCGAAGCAGCGGGTGCCCGATGACTGCGGCGGCTATGGATTGCTCATGGTCGAGAAGCTGGCGGCCCGGTGGGGAGTCGCCGAGCGCAACGGCATTGGCAAGATGGTGTGGGCGGTGGTGCTCGACACCACCGCCCCATCTGAGTGAAGCCATCGAGAAGTGGCCGTCCGGTGAACCTTCAGGACGCTGCCGGCACCTCCTGCCCCGCGTAGTGGCATGCCGCCGGGTGGGTGCCCTCGTTTCGTACGCGGAGGGCCGGGGCCTCCGACGCGCACAGGTCCGTCGCCAGGGGGCAGCGGGTGTGGAAGCGGCAGCCGGACGGGGGGTTGGCCGGGGAGGGGACCTCGCCGGTGAGGGGGAGGGTCGTGGTGGTGTCCGGGCGGTCGTGGACCGAGGGGGCCGCGGCCAGGAGGGCCTGGGTGTAGGGGTGCTGGGGGGACTCGAAGACCTGGGCCGCCGTGCCGTGTTCCACGATCGTGCCCAGGTACATCACCGCCACCTCGTCCGCGATGTGCCGGACCACGTCCAGGTCGTGGGAGATGAAGAGGTACGCGATCCCCAGCTCCCGCTGCAGATCCGCGAGCAGGTTCAGGATCTGGGCGCGTACGGACACGTCCAGCGCCGACACCGCCTCGTCGCACACGATCAGCTTCGGCCGCAGCGCCAGCGCCCGCGCGATGCTCACCCGCTGGCACTGGCCCCCCGACAGCTCGTGCAGGCGGCGGCCCGCGTACGACGCGTCCAGGCCCACCTGGGTCAGGAGGCTTGCCACCTCCTTCGCCTCGTCCGCCGGTGCCATCTCCTTGTGGATGTACCAGCCCTCCGCCACGATCTCCGCGACCCGCATCCTCGGGTTCAGCGACGTGTACGGGTCCTGGAAGACCATCTGCAGGTCGTTCGCCACCCGCCGCCGCTCGCGGCGGCCCGCCGTCGCCAGGTCCAGGCCCGCGAAGGAGACCGATCCCGCAAAGGGTTGCAGCAGGCCCACCACCGCGCGGGCCAGTGTCGACTTGCCGCAGCCCGACTCGCCGACGATGCAGACCGTACGTCCCGGCCGTACCGTCAGGTCCACGCCCGCGACCGCGTCGACACGGCGGCGGCCGAGGCCCGAGCGGCCCGCGACCGTGTAACCCGCGTGCAGGTCCCGGATGTGCAGCAGTGCCTCCGGCGTCTGCTCGCTCGTGCTCATGACGCCGCCTCCACGTTCCCCGCCTCGGCCAGGATCTTCCCGCTGTGGTGGCAGGCCGACCGGTGGGCCTGCCCCACCGCCGTCAGCGCGGGGTCTTCCGTCCCGCACACCTTCGTGGCGTACCCGCACCTCGGCGCGAACGCGCACCCCGCGGGCAGCGCCCCCGGCGCCGGCGGCTGGCCCTCGATCGGCACCAGCCGCCCCGGCCGCGCCGGGTCCGGGACCGCGTCCAGCAGGCCGCGCGTGTACGGGTGTGCCGGTGCCGTGTAGACGTCGTCCAGCGCGCCCGTCTCCACGATCCGGCCCGCGTACATCACCGCCACGTCCTGCGCGACGCGGGCCACCACGCCCAGGTCGTGCGAGACCAGCAGCATCGCCATCCCCGCCTCCGTCTGCCGCCGGGCGAGCAGCCGCAGGATCTGCGCCTGCACCGTCACGTCCAGCGCCGTCGTCGGCTCGTCGGCCAGCAGCACCGCCGGGTCCAGGGTGAGGGCCATGGCGATGACCGCCCGCTGCCGCATGCCGCCCGAGAACTCGTGCGGGTACGCGCCGTACTTGGCCTCCGCGTCGGGGATGCCGACGGTCCGCATCAGCTCCACCGCCCGCTCCCGGGCCGCGCGGCGGCCGGTGCCCCGGCGGCGTAGCGTCTCCGCGATCTGCCAGCCCACGGTGAACGACGGGTTGAGCGCCGCCATCGGGTCCTGGAAGACCATCGCGACCTTCGCGCCCCGCAGTTGCCGCCACTGCGCGTCGGTGAACCCGGCGGTGTCCCGGCCCTCGATCTCGACCGTCCCCGCGCTCACCCGCGCGCCCGCGGGCAGCAGCCCCATCAGGGCCAGCGACGTCAGCGACTTGCCGCTGCCCGACTCGCCGACCAGGGCGGTGACCCGGCCGGGTACGAGGTCGAGGTCGACCCCGCGGACGACCCGCCGCGCACCGTCGCGGCCGAAGCCTATGTGGAGGTCCCGGAGGCGGGCCGCCGGGGCCGGCTCTGCGGCCGTGGAAGACATCGTGCTCCCCTCTCTGCTCATATCTGCGACCGCGGGTCGGACACGTCCCGGAAGCCGTCCCCGATCACGCCCACCGCCGTGACCACCAGCGCCAGCGCCGCCGCCGGCATCGTGGAGATCCACCACGCCGAGCCCAGGTAGTCGCGCCCCACCGAGACGGTGGAGCCCCACGACGAGGTGTCGACCGGTACGCCGAGGCCGAGGAAGCTCAGCGACGCCTCCGCGACCATCACCAGGCCCACCTGCACCGTCGCCGCGACCAGCAGCGGCTGCCAGACGGACGGCAGCACGTGGCGGACCATGATGCGTACGTGTCCCGCCCCCAGTACCCGCGCCGAGTCGACGAACCCGAGCCGCCGGGTCGCCATCGCCGACGCGCGGGCGACACGGGCGAAGATGACCCACCTCGTGATCGCCAGCGTGATGACGATGTTGGTGACGCTCGGGCCGAGCACCCCGGCCAGCAGGATCGCCAGCAGGATGGAGGGGAAGGCGAGCTGGATGTCGCCGATGCGGGAGGCGATCGTGTCCGGCCAGCCGCCGAAGTAGCCCGAGACCAGCCCGACGACGAGGCCGACCGCGCCGCCGACCAGGATGGTCGCGCAGGCGACCAGCAGCGAGATCCGGGATCCTGCCAGCAGGTTGGCGAGCAGGTCGCGGCCCATCTGGTCGGTGCCCAGCCAGGCGATGTCGCCGGCGTCGGTGCGCTCCCCCGGCGACAGCAGCCGGTTCGGCAGGTCGGTGGCCACCGGGTCGTACGGGCGCAGCAGCGGCCCGGCGATCGCGGCGAGGACGAAGAGCGCGAGGATCCCGGCGCCTATCCACACCCGCACCGGCACCCGCCGCGCGGCGTCGCCGGGGGCCTTGCCCTTACGGGGCTCTTCTGCGGCGGGCGCCGGAGCGGGCGCGGCCGCGGTCGTGCTGCTCATGCGTCCTCCGGGGTGAGGCGGGGGTCGATGACGAAGTAGACGACGTCCACGAGCAGGTTCAGGACGATGTACGCCAGCGTGATCGTGAGGATCGCGGCCTCGACGACCGCGTAGTCGCGGTTGGTGATCGCGTCGACCATCAGCGAGCCGATGCCCGGCCAGGAGAAGACGACCTCGATGATGACCGCGTTGGCGATGAAGTTGCCCATCAGCAGGCCGAGTACGGTCACGACCGGGATCGCGATGTTGCGGCCGACGTGCACGTACTGGATCGTCCCCTCGCCCACGCCCTTCGCGCGGGCCGTACGGGCGTAGTCCTTGCCGCCCTCCTCCAGCGCGCTGCTGCGCACCAGCCGCGCGAGCCAGCCGATGAACGGCAGCGACAGCGTGAAGGCCGGCAGCAGCACCGCGCTGGGTGAGCCGTCGACGGTCGCGGGCAGCCAGTCGAGTCGGCGGGCGAAGATGAGGATCAGGACGATGCCGAGCCAGAACGACGGGATGGCCTGACCGGCGAGCGAGCCGGTGGAGACCACCAGGTCGAGCAGCTTGCCGGGGCGGCGGGCGCAGAGCATGCCCAGCGGGATCCCGATGGCGACGGTCAGCAGCAGCGCCGCCAGCGACAGGCTCAGGGTCGCGGGGAAGCGGTCCAGGGTGTTGCTGAGGGCGGAGCCGCCGAGGCGCCAGGAGTCGCCGAGGTCGCCGCGTACGATGCCGGCGAGGTGGTCGACGTACTGCCGCCACAGCGGGTCATCGAGGCCGAAGTCGGCCCGTACGCTCTCCAGTTGCTCGGCAGAGGCGTCCGGCCCGACGATCAGCTTGGCGGGATCGCCCGGCACGACGCGCACGATGAGGAACACCAGCGTCAGCGCGCCGAAGGCGACGACGACGGCCTGCGCGAGGCGTTTGGCGAGGAACGCGCCCATCATTGCTCACCTCTTCTTCGAAAGTGGTCCGGCGGAGGCGCGTACGACGAGTTCAGGGGCCAGGAGCGTACGGATCGGATCCGCGTCTTCCGCGACGGAGCCGGGCCCGGACTGCACCCGCTCCAGCAGCCGGTCGACGCCGGCCCTGCCCACGTCGGGCGCGGGCAGCCGGACCGTGGTCAGGGCCGGGTCGAGGTACGCGGAGAACGGGTGGTCGCCGTGGCCGACGACGCCGATGTCCGTGCCGACCCGCAGCCCCCGCTCGGTGAACGCCCGGTACAGGCCGAGCGCGTGGTAGTCGTTGCCCGCGAGCACCACCGCGCCGGGCCCCGCCCGCCGCGCCAGTTCCGCGCCGACGGCGTACGCCACCCCGGGGTCGAAGGGGCCCGAGGCCGGCACCCCCTCCGGCGCGGCCGCCGGATCCACGCGCACCACCGCGTCGTCGGGCGCCGCGATCCCGCGGGCCGCCAGCGTCTCGCGGAAGCCCCGGATACGTTCCGAGACCGGCGAGATCTCCAGGTCCTCCTCGACCAGGTACAGCTCGGTCGCCCCGCCGTCCAGCACGTGCTCGGTCGCCGCGCGCGCACCGGCGTAGTAGTCGACGCCCACGACGTCGGCGTCCAGCTCCGGCAGGTGCCGGTTGAGCAGCACCACGGGCGTACCGGACTTGCGCAGCCGGCTCCAGTGCTCCGCGCCGTGCTGCACGGGTATGGCCAGCACGCCGTCGACGCCCCAGCGCATCAGCTCCTCGGCGGCGCGGCGCTCGTTCTCCGCGGAGTCCTCGGTGACCATGAGCATCAGCGAGTAGCCGCGTTCGCGGCCGCGCTCCTCGATCGCGGAGATGAGGCGGGCGTAGAAGGGGTTGGCCGGGTTGGTGATGACGAGCCCGAGGGTCATGGCGTTCCGCAGCACGAGGGAGCGGGCCATGGTGTTGGGCACGTAACCGAGGCGTTCCGCCTCCTCCTTGACCCGCTCGCGGGTCTCGGGGCTCACCGCGTCCTTGTCGGCGAGCGCCCGGGAGACGGTGTTGACCGACAGGTCGAGCGACAGGGCGATGTCGCGCAGCGTGGGTCGGCGGCGTGGGGTCATGGGATCCTCCGGCGCGGGGTCATCGGCGCCCCACCACGGCGAGGTCGGGCTGGTTGTTCGGGGCGGGGGTGAAGCCGGTCAGCTCCTTCGCGCGCCCGTACCCGGTGACGAGGGTGACGGGGAAGAGACCGACGGCGTCCGACCATATGGTCCCGCAGGCCTCGCCGTAGAGCGCGTCGCGTTCCTGGCCTTCGGGCGCACCGGCGGCCTGGGCCAGGACGGCGTCGAGTTCCCTGCTGGCGTAGCCGAGGCGCTTCGCCTCCGAGGTGTAGAGGCGGCCGATGGTGAAGGCGGCGTCGCCGGTGGTCACGGTGTTCGTCTGGAGGTTCATGTCCCAGTCGAGGCCGTTGAGCCGCTCCAGCCACATCGCCTTCTCGATGCTCTGCGGCTCGACCGTGACGCCGATGTCGGCCCACGCCGAGATCAGCGCCTGCGCCAGCTCCCGCGACAGCGGCCCGGTGGCGTCGAACCACATCATCGAGGTGGAGAACCCCCGCCCGAGCCCGGCCCGCGCCAGCAGCCGGCGCGCCTCGTCCGGGTCGTACGGCCAGGGCCGCTGCGGCGCGAAGCCGGCGACGGTCTCGGGTATCGGCGCGCGCATCTGCTTGCCGCCGCGGCCGAAGAGGGAGTCCACGATCTGCGGCACGTTCACGGCCTGGCAGAGCGCGCGGCGGACGTCGGGGTCGTTGAAGGGCTCGCGCCCGCAGTTGAACCAGTTGAAGTAGTACGTCCAGGAGGGCACCGACTCGACGGTGATCCCGGAGACCCCGGTGACCTCGGGCAGTTGGTCCGGCGGCACCGGCCAGAGCAGGTCGACGTCGCCGTTGCGGAGGGCGGTGATCGCCGTCGAGGTCTCCGCGATGTACGGCATGGAGACGGCGGGCAGCTCCGCCCGGCCGCCCCAGTAGTCGTCGAACCGCGCCAGCTCGACGGAGGTCGACGGGGTGAAGCCGGTGACCCGGAACGGACCGGAGCCGACGGGGCTCCGCTTCTGCTCCGGGTCCGCGACCAGCCGTGCGGGGACGATGAACAGGAGGGTGAGGTTGACCGGGAGCGAGCCGAGCGGCCCGTCGGTGGTGAAGACCACCGTGTGGTCGTCGGGCGCCTCGGCGCCCGTGACCGTGGCCCACAACGGGGTCTGCGCGGACGCAACCTGCTGCGTGTGCTTCAGGCACGCGACCACGTCGCGGGCGGTGACCTCGCTGCCGTCGTGGAAGACGGCGCCGCGGCGGAGCGTGAAGACCCACTTCGTGTCGCCCTCCCGCCGCCACCTGGTCGCAAGCCCCGGCGCCAGCTCCGCACCCTCGCGCCGTACGAGGGTGTCGAAGACCAGCCGCTTGACGATCAGCGACGCCTCGTCGACGGCGGTCGCGGCGTTGTACGGGTCCAGGTCGGTGACCGGCTGCCCGAACGCCGCGCGCAGCGCGCCGCTGGGCGCGGCGCTGCCGACGCCGCAGCCGGACAGCAGCACCGCCGTGGCGCCGAGTCCCGCCATCGCCAGGAAGTCCCGGCGCGCGGGGCCCCGGCCACTCGCTCTGCTCGCCCCGGTCATCTCACCACCTCCAGGTCAGGACTTGAGTGCCAGGTAGATCAGGACCTTGACGGACGAGGGCACGTCGCCGGAGTCCGCCGCGTCTCTCGCCGGCTCGTCGACGACGGTGCCGCGCAGCCGCAGCCAGCCGCCGAACCCCTCGGCGGGCCAGCTGTGCAGCGGCCCGTCGTCGGGGTCGACGGACTGCTCCGTACCGCGGTCGAGGTCGCACCAGTGCAGGCCGTCAGGCGAGATCTGGGTGCGTACGAGCATCCGCGGGGCGCGCCCCGAGGCGTCGAGGACGCGCACGAACCAGCGGGCCTCGCGGGCCCAGGCGGCCTCGTACGGCTCGGTGGTGAACTCTCCCGTCAGCGTCGCGTTGCGCTCGATGACGGCGGTGAAGGACTGTCGCATGGTCATGTGGCACTCACCAGTCCATTGCGGGTGCCGAGGGGAGACGTCAACTGTCAGTCCTTCCAGGTAGGTTCGAATGCATGACGACAGGAACGACCACGGAGGGCACCGGGTACGCCCGATACAGCTACCGTGTGCGCCTGTCGCGTACGGCCCGGCGCACACTCGAAGTCGAGTGGGACCGGTGCCGGTGGATCTGGAACGAGTGCGTGGCCCGGTCCAAGAAGGCGTACGCCGACGGTGAGAAAGTCGGCCCGGCCGCGCTCGACAAGATGCTGACCGAGGCACGCGCCCGAACACCGTGGCTCGCTGAAGGGGCGTCGGTCCCTCAGCAGCAGCTCATCCGTGACTTCGCCAAATCCCGCGCCAAGGCACTCAAGGACATCAAGGAACGCGCCCCGCGGCATTGCCGGGCAGGAATGCCGCGGTGGAAGAAGAAACACGAGGCGCGCCCGTCGCTGAACTACACCCGGCGCGGCTTCCGTCTGAAGGGCAGGCGCCTGCACCTGGCTGGCGGAATCGTGCTGAGCGTCGTGTGGTCGCGGGACCTGCCGGCCAGCCCGTCGAGCGTGCGCGTCTATCAGGACAGCACCGGAGGCTGGTACGCCAGTTTTGTCGTGGCCGCCCCGGCTGAGAAGCTGCCCGGCACGGGCCGCGTGATCGGCATCGACTGGGGTGTGAGGGAAACTGCCACGACCACCTCCGACTCCCACGACCTGCCGCACCCGAAGTGCGGCCAGACGGCCACGCAGAAACTCACCCGGTATCAGCGGATGATGGCCCGTAGGCGCCCCGCCAAGGGGAAGGCGGCGTCTAAGGGCTACCTTCAGGCGAAACGGCAGACCGCGAAGCTGCATAAGAAGGTCGCCCGGCAGCGGCAGGACACGGCCCGCAAGTGGGCCAAACGCGTGGTCCGTGACCACGACGTGCTCGCCGTGGAGGACTTTCGACCGAAATTCCTCGCCAGGACGTCCATGGCCCGCAAGGCCGCGGATGCAGCGATCGGAGCCACCAAGGCGGCCCTGGTGGAGATGGGCCGCAAGCACGGCCGTGGTGTCCATCTGGTGCACCCGGCTCACACCACGATGGATTGCGCAGACTGCGGAGCGAGAACCAAGCACGCGCTGCCTCTCTCGGAACGAACGTATACGTGCATCGCGTGCGGAGTGTCTCGCCCCAGGGACAAGAACTCCGCCCGCGTGATGCTCGTCCGGGCTGGTCTCAACCCGGCTGGTGCCGAGGGTGTAAGACCTCCGGGAGCGCTGCTCCCGGAGGCTGCCTGAGCCAGGAATCCCCTTCCTCCCGGAGGGGGAGGATGTCAACAGTCCACCGAGATCAGCACGGAGTCGAGGTACAGGAAGTTCCGCACGTCGGTGTGGGTGCGGACGGAGACGTAGAAGTTGAGCAGGTTCTGCAGCGACCCGTACTCCTCGTCGTACGGCGGGACCGGCACGTCGGACATGTCGTGGACGACGTCGTTGACCTGGAGTTCGACGTTGCTGCGGGTGCTGGTGTCGATGACCCAGCGCAGGTAGTGCCAGTTGACCTTGGTGGGGACCTCGTTGAAGCAGAGGTCCTGCCGCTCGCCGAACTGCCGCCAGTCGGCGGGGTCCGGGGCGGTGAAGTCCGCGGTCCGCGGGAGCTTGACCTTGCCCTCGAAGTGCTCGCGGGGCGTCGGCTCGGGGACCGTGGGGTACATCCAGCGGTGCTGCACCTCGTGGTCGAGATCGGTGTTCTGATAGCGCACGACGTTGTGGTAGCGCACGCCGTCGCAGATGTCGGTCGCGACGGTGAGCGCGCCGAACTGCTGCTCCGACGGGTGGTTGTTGGCGTCCCACCGGCCGCCGCCCGCGGCGGTCGCCGCGCCGTTCTCCGCCGAGGCGGCCTCCGCCTTGTACGCGAAGTACGTCTCGAACTGCACCCGGCCGCGGCCGGACATCGTCAGCCGCCGGATCGCCACGGCGGTGTGCCCGGTGACCGGCCGGGTGGCGACCTTCAGGGCGTACGTCCCGGACATGGCCCCGTGCGTGCCGACGTCGAAGAAGTTGCAGGAGCTGAGCTGCGGCGGCCGGAAGTCCGACATGTGCTCGTCGACGGTGTCGAGATCACCGTGCTGGTCGTGGTTGCCGATCAGCTCGATCCACCCGTGCGTCCCGGTGTTGAAGTCGTCGTGGACGAGGATGCGGCGCAGCGGGTTGAACTTCGCCAGCTTCGGGTCGAGCAGGCGCGGATCGGTGTGTGGTGCGGTCGTCACCGGTTTCCTTTCATGAGGCGGACGGTGGCGTAGGAGAGGTTGTGGTCGGAGCGCAGGAGTTCGGCCTGCGGCCCCTCGGTCGCGGTGGTCTGCGGGATCTGCACCCACTCGCTGACCTTCGTCCCGTTCCGGACGAAGAGGTGGTCGATCTTCTCGCCGAGGGGCAGCGGGATCTTGCCGCCGTTGTACGAGGCGTACTCGTCGCCGGTGACGCGGTCCGCGACCGCGAGCGCGTCGGTGAAGCCGACATCGGAGAAGGCGTCGATGGCGCTGGCGCCCTCGGCGGTGGAGCCGGAGTTCATGTCGCCGGCGAAGACGATGGGCAGGTTACGGGTGTGCTTGTTGCGGAGGGTCAGCTCCTCGGCGGTGCGCCTGGCGTCGGCGTAGCGGACCTCGTCCCAGTTCTTGGTCCAGCCGTTGGGGTCGGTGGCGCCGTTCTTGCGGTACTCCAGGTGCATGTCGACGACGACGAAGCGGGCGCCCGACCTCTTCTCGCGCAGCACGTTCCAGGTCATGGTCTTGCCGTAGATCTCGGTGGAGTCCGGCAGCCAGAGCAGGTCGTGGGGGAGTTCGCGGCCGCGCCTGTCGAGGTGGGAGTAGCGGGAGGCGTCGTAGTACGTGTAGCGGCCGGCGCCGGACTTGAGCGGGTAGCCCTTCTCGGGGTGCCGGGTGCCGGCGTAGTCGGCGGGGGCCTCGGCGTAGCCGTACTCCTTGAGGGCGGCGGTCAGCGGCGCGCGGAACGACTCGACGTCGACGGCGGGCTGGCTGGGCGTCGCGTTGTTGCCGATCTCCTGGGTGGCGACGACGCCGAGCCCGGCCGCGTCGATGTCCGCGGCGACGTCCGCGGCCCGGCCCTCGGCCCAGGGGCGCAGCTTGGTGGCGCAGTCGCGGCCGATGACGCGCTCGCACTCGGCCTTGGTCGGCAGGCACCCGTGGCCGCACACGTTGTACGTGCCGACCCGGACCTCCACGGTCTGCCCGGCCGCTCCGTGCCGACCGTTCTGCCCCTGGTCCTCCTGGTCTGAGGCCGCGGCAGCGGACCCGCCTAGCAGCGCGAGGGCTATCGCGACGCCGGGGACCACCACGGTGGATAGTGCACGCAATCTGGGACGCATCTCGGCTCCAGCCTCGACATGAACGTTAACGTGAGCGTTGCGATGGGCACGTTACGCATGCCGTGGCCGGAAGTAAACGGTCCGGACGCGACTACTTCGTGAAGAGACGGCGACAAAGCGCCGTCCCCGGCC
Organism: Streptomyces sp. NBC_01808; assembly: GCF_035917395.1. Taxonomy (NCBI): domain Bacteria; kingdom Bacillati; phylum Actinomycetota; class Actinomycetes; order Kitasatosporales; family Streptomycetaceae; genus Streptomyces; species Streptomyces sp. NBC_01808. The sequence continues at coordinate 4,317,244 of NZ_CP109072.1, read as the reverse complement.
TCGGGTTGGGGAGGCGCGGGGGCGGCGGGCGGGGCGCGGCGGGGCCGCCGGGGTCAGTCGGTCTGGACGGGCAACTCCGCGAGTTCGGCGAGGAGTCCGGGAGAGAAGTTGCTGCCGGTCACGATGGTCGCCAGGGTGCCGGGCCCGAAGCGGTGGTGGAGTGCGGCGGCGACGCCGAGGGCGGCGGCGGGTTCCAGGATCAGGCCCACGGTGTCGCGTACCGCCCGCAGCGCCTCGCGGATCTGGTCGTCGTCGACGAGCACCACGTCGTCCACGAGGCCGCGCATCCTGTCGACGGCCGCGGGCACGGGCACCCGGACGGCGACCCCGTCGGCGATGGTCCGGGCCTCGGGGGTGCTGACCGGCGCGTTCCGGTGTGCTCCAGCACGAAATCGACCACCTGGACGGCATCATGGCGGTCGACCGGATGATCTCGCCGAGCACCCTGTGCATGCGCTGGGAGTTCGAGCAACGCCACCGCGACGAAAGCCCGTACCAGCAATGACCACGTACCCCGCAGGCGCGAACGAGCCCATCGCCCGGGCTGAGCCGCTCCGCGAAGCCGTCTACCTCCGCATCGTCGCCCTCATCTCCGCGGGCGAGTACGCCCCGGGCGCCCCCCTCACCGAGGCCGGCCTCAGCCGCACCCTCCAGGTCTCCCGCACCCCCGTGCGCGAAGCCCTCCTCCGCCTCCAGGCCGAAGGCGTCCTCCAGTCCGCCCTGGCCCGCGGCTTCACCGTCCGCCCCCTCGTCCGCCGCGACGCCGCCGAGCTGTACCCCGTGCTGGCCGCCCTCGAAGCCCTGGCCATCCGTACGATCACGGCGCTCGACCCCGCCACGACGCAGCGGCTGCGCACCACGCTCGACGAACTCGAAGAGTGCGCGGACCCGGTACGCCGGTGGCAGCTCGACACCGAGTGGCACACGGCGATCGCCGCCGCGGCGGGCAACCGCCACCTGCTGGGGATGCTCACCCAACTGCGGACGAACCTGTCCCGCTACGAGCTCACGTACATGCGCGAGGTGAAGCACCGCGCGGAGGTCGACCACGAGCACCGGAAGGTCCTGGCGGCCCTCGCCGCAGGCGACTTCGCGCACGCGGCGGACCTGCTGGAGGCCCACTGGCACGACGGCATGCGCACGATCCTCGACTGGCTGGACGGACCGGATTAAATCGTCCGGTCATTGACGGGGTCCGGCGGGCGTTCGCATGGTGCCGGTAGCACTCCTCCTTCTCCTCCTCCTTCTCCGTACCGCTCACCGGAAAGGAACGGACGCTGTGACGTGCCCTACCGCGCCCAACATCGTGTTCGTCATGACCGACCAATTCCGTGCCGACTTCACCGCGGGCGAGGGGTTCGGTCTGGACACCATGCCCTTCCTCGACTCCCTCGCCGCCGGCGGCATGCGGTTCCGGCGGGCGTACACGACCGCGCCCGCGTGCGTGCCCGCGCGCACCAGCGTGCTGACCGGGCGGTGGCCCAGCGCGCACCGGGTGCGGCAGAACTCCACGCCGCAGGGGGTGGCGCGGGGAGACGACCTGCTCGATGTGCTCGGCGGTGCCGGGTACCAGCTCTTCTACGCCGGGAAGACGCACATGTACCGGGGGCGGAAGGAGTTCTTCGACGCCTTCTCCGGTCCCTACTGGCACGAGAGTGGCCCCGACGAGACCGTCGAGCAGCAGGACTTCGCGCGCTGGATGCGGTCCATCGACCACGGCCCGACGACGGAGGCGACGCCGTTCCCGGTGGAGCTGCAGTTCGCGCACCGGATCGTGTCCGACGCGATCGGGCAGATCTCCGCACGGGACCCGGGGAAGCCGTTCTTCTCGTGGATCTCCATGCCCGAGCCGCACAACCCGTACCAGGCGCCGGAGCCGTACTTCTCGCTCTTCGGCGAGGACGAGGTGCCGGCGCGGACGTGCGGGCCCGATGCCGCGGAGCGCAAGGGCGGGGCCTACAAGTGGCTGCGGGAGCTGGTGGAGGAGAAGCGGCCCGGGTACGACCGGCTCTGGCGGCGGTATCGCGCCACGTACTGCGGGATGCTGCGGCTCATCGACGACCAACTGCGCCGCCTCGTCGACCATCTGAAGGCACAGGACGTCTGGCGCGACACGCTGCTGGTCTTCTTCGCCGACCACGGCGACTACGTCGGCGACTACGGCCTCCAGCGCAAGGGCGCCGGGATGCCGGAGGTGCTGGCGCGGATCCCGATGGTCGTCCACGGCTGCGGGGTCGAGGCGCGGGACAACCGGCGGGACTTCGTCTCGCTCGCCGACCTGCTGCCGACGGTCTGCGAGGCGGTGGGGCGGCCGCTGCCGCTCGGGGTCCAGGGCCGCAGCATGTGGCAGATGCTGACCGGGGCGGACTACCCGGCGGCGGAGTTCGCGGACGTCGTCACCGAGCGGGGGTACGGCGGGCTGCCGTACCCGGACGACGCGCGGCCGGAGCTGCACTTCCCGTACGAGGGGACGACGTACGACGAGCTGAACAGCGTGACGCAGAGCGGGTCTTCGCGGATGCTGCGGCACGACCGGTACAAGCTCTACCAGCACGTGGACGGGGAGGCGGAGCTGTACGACGTCGCCGCCGACCCGATGGAGCTGCACGACCGCTGGAACGACCCGCGCCTGCGCCACGTCCGGGCGGACCTGACCCAACGCCTCCACCGCTGGTCCCTCCGCCTCACCGACGACCTCCCCGACGGCGCCTACGACCCCCTGCTCCCCCCACACAACTGGCACCGCCCCGACGCCGACTGACCGCGTGCGGCACGCGTGGAGCACGTCGTTCTGACCGGCTAGCCGCCCCAGGCCATGGTGGCCGCCAGCGGGTTGGCGGGGGCGACGACCGGATATCCCGCGCTCTTCAGCTTGTCCACCACCCCGTTCCAGCTCGACCCGTCGGCGAAGGCGCCGTGGACGAGGACGACGGTCGGCTGCTTGCGGTTCGACATGAGGAGCCTCCGTGGCTGGTTTCCTACCCCGCCGGGAGGCCCCGGCGACGCCCATGAAGCTAGCGCACAATTCCCTTGTGTGCAAGTTAGTTGTGCGCGAGCTGAACGGGCGGGGGCGCGCCCGTGATCCGTGTGCGCTGGAACGTTTTGGCTGTCCGATGCTCCGCAGGTAACGTGTGCGCCTCCTCCGGCCGAGCCAAGGTCAACCCCCGGGAGGCGCCCAGCAGTCGAGTGATCGAAGGTCGAGATGAAGTACGTCATACGTCGGCATCGCGTCGCCGTCGCGGTGGCCGGGACGGCAGCGCTGCTCGCGCTGACCGCCTGCGGCAGCGACGACGAGGGCGGCGGCGGGGCGAGCGGGGGTCCCACGCAGACGGACGCCGTCGAGGCGATGCGCGCCGCCAAGTCCGTGCACGCGGTCGGCGAGATGATCGTCGTCGCCGACCCCGCCCAGATCGACGTACAACTGGACGACAAGGGCAACTGCGTCGGCAGCGCCACGACCGACGACGGTGCCGTCGAGTTCGTCATGCAGGGCGACAAGGCGTGGATGAAGCCCGACGCCGCCTACCTGGACTCCGAGTACATGTACGACGCCGCGGTGATCGAACAGGTCGAGGGCTCGTACCTGGAGGAGACCAGGTCCGACGTCCAGTCGGCCATCACGGACCTCTGCAAGATCGACACGTATGTCGAGCAGACCGACAGCGTCGTGTCGTTCAGCCCCGGGATGACGCAGAAGGAGCAGACGAAGCACAAGGGCGTGGCGGTCGTGCCCTACGTGAACGAGGACCCCAAGACCAGCGACGGCGCCAGCATGAAGATCGCCGCCGAGGGCAAGCCGTACCCGGTGACCATCACGGACCCCGAGGGGGCCGAAGTCGACCTGGCGTTCTCGGCGTTCGGTGAGCCGGTGAAGCCGAAGGCTCCCGCCGCGGACTCGGTGCTGACGGAGGACCAGGTCTCGGACATCGAGTTCGAGGCGATGTAGCGGGCGGCCTCGCCGCCTCCGGGGGAAGCGGCGGCGGTACGGGTCGGGGGGGCTCGTACCGCCGCCGCTGGTCTTTTCCGGGCGGGGTCCTTTTCCCCGGGCGCCGCGGCCCGTTCCGCCCGGTCGCCCGTACGGCACCCGTTCGCCGACGGCCCGCGGGAACCCGCCGCCCGCGGGACGACCCGGAGGTCACGCCCGGGGTCACTGCCTACGATAGAGACATGGCTGGGGCGAGCGGTCTGCTGATCGCGGGCCGGTACCGGTTGGACCGACCGGTGGGTCAGGGTGGCATGGGCCGGGTCTGGAGCGCTCGCGACGAGTTGCTCGACAGACGGGTCGCGGTCAAGGAGATCCTGTTCGCCGCCGACGTCGGGGACAGGCAGCGGGAGAAGCAGCTACGCCGCATGATCGTCGAGGCCCGCGCCGCCGCCCGCCTCAACCACCCGGGCATCACCACCGTGTACGACGTCGTGGAGCACGACGGCGCCCCGGTGATCGTGATGGAGTTCGTCGCCGGCAGGTCCCTGGCCGCCGTCCTGCGGGAAGGCGGGCGGCTGCCGGTGCCGCGGGTGGCGGAGATAGGCGTCCAGGTCCTCGACGCGCTGGCCGAGGCGCACGCGGCGGGCGTGGTGCACCGCGACCTGAAGCCCGACAACATCCTGGTGACCGACCGGCGCGCGGTGATCACCGACTTCGGCATCGCCGCCATCGCCGACGCGGCGGGCCCCGAGGGCGCCGCGGGCCTGACGACCACCGGCGGCATGCTGGGCACGCCCGCGTACGCCTCCCCCGAGCAGCTGAACGGCGAACCGGCCACCGCAGCCTCCGACATGTGGTCCTTCGGCGCCACGCTGTACGCGGCCGTGGAGGGCCACCTGCCGTTCCACGGCGAGAACCTGTGGACGCTGCGCCAGGCCGTCTCCGAATCCGATCCGGCGCCCTTCCGGCACGCGGGCCCGCTGGCCCCGGTCCTCACGGCGCTCCTCGCCAAGAACCCCGCCGACCGCACGACCCTCGCCGCGGCGGCGGCGGAACTCCGCCGCCACACCCCCGGCACGCCCGCACCACCCCCGGCCCACCCCCGCAAGTCCCGCCGCCCCTGGAAACTCCTCCCCACCCGCCGCACCCACCACCCCACGTACGCCCCGCAGCTCCCCCCGACGCGGGTCATGCGGGCGGACCCCGTAGAAGAACTGGAACGCGCGGCGCGCGAACGGCTGCACAGCCAGGTGCAGGTGCACCTGGGCCTCCTGGACGTCATCGCCGCGGCGCCGCCCTCGGACGCGGACCTGCTGACCGGCCTGAAGAACCTCAAGGACACGCACACCCACCGGGTGGGCCGCATCCTGGCGGACGAGGAGCACAAGCTGCTCCGCTTACGCGACCTGGAAGACGAGGAGTCGCGCCGGGCGATGGAGCCGTACGCCGCCCATCACGGCGCATGGCTCGCCGCCCACCGCCGCGCGCTGGAGGCACTGGACGAGACCCTGGCGCTGTCCGCGACGCTCCTCACCGGCGACAGCCCGCGGCAGGCGCTGCTCGCCGCGGTGGACGCCTTCCGCAGCCACATGCTTGAACTCCGGTCCGACTGAGCGCGCGTGGCGGATACGGGTAGCGGCGCCCGTCATGCCACGTACGAGGCGGGTGCGTAGCACGTGCAGTTGTCGACCCGCGCGAGGTAATGTCCGCCCTCGTCACGGCTCACCGCATCCAGAAAGATCTCGAACTCCCGCGGTGCCTCCAGCACGTTGACGACCAAGGCCATTTCGCTGAGAAAGCGTCACATGTCATGCCGGACAGGCCGAGAGCACATCAACGCGTTCTCTTGCTGGTGGTCAATTTCGTCTGATGCTGGCCCTGCGGGGCGCTACTGCTGGCTGCTGCGGCCATAGCGTCGCCACCGGGCGGGGCGTTCCGGTGCTGCCCGGAGGTTCCGGAGGTGAGGGAACGGGCGTGGTCCTGCACCGGGTTCTGTGGGGGGTGGTGGTAAGCCGTCGGCTGGAAGGGTTGTGCGGGCGAGGAGTTGTACGGGCTGACAGTGAGGTCGAGGTCGGCCAGGCATACGGTGGCCGGCACGTGCGTGGCGTCCTCCGGCGCGTATCCGAACCCCGCGAACGGACGGGTCGTGTCGATGGGTCCGTGGAGCGCTTGGCTGGGCGGGTTGTCCGGCTGGCAGGCGGCTGAACTGCCGGCGGATGAGACTTGCCCGCCCGGCCTCCACCGACCTTGACCATCCTCCACAAGGCCGTGCCGCACCAGCGCCTCCCTCAGCACCTGCGGCATATCTCTGCGCGGTCGCACTCCAAGATTATGCAAGAAGCTACCGAGTTGGCACTCCACGACTATCGGGTCATGAACGTCTCCTCCAGCATCGCGAAGCGCGTCCCCTATAGTCTTCCGTTTCTGGCGAGGCAGGACTCCAATGTCTCGTTTATTCAATTCGTCCGCCCATTCGACGCCGTTTCTCTCCGGAGTGGCTGCAGCCAGTTTCCACCTCCCCGTCTTCTCGTCCGGATAGATCTCACGGAGGTGCCGACGGAACTCCTCCTGCAATTCGTCGCTTGGCTTAGTAGGGGCGCCTCTCTGCACCAGATTATTTATCGCCGCCTTCAGGTTGAATTGTCCCCCTTCCGGCAGAGTTACTGCCGCGGGTAGTACACCCGCATCCTGACTTCGCAGCGCACTCAGCAGGACGTGGTCGGGGGTCCTCTTCTTCGGCACAGGGTCCTCCTCCAGTGGGAACTGACGCCGGTACTACGGTGCTACGGGGCCACCGCCCCGGCGGTTCAACCAGCCGGGTGAGCAACAGGCGGATCTGCTGGGTCGCTGGGTCTGCTGGAGGGCAAAGAAGCGGCTACCCGGGAGCCTTCACAGATAGATCTGGCGTTCGCAGTCCCGGCAGTACGTCTTGCCGCCGCGCTTCTCGGTCCGCGGGTGCTCACAGCCCGCGGTCCGGCTTCCGGGGGCGCGGCGCCGGGGCAACGCCTCGACCGGACCGTCCACCGCCGTGAGGTGCCGCCCGCTGGCGGGCAGGGTGTGGGGCGGCGGCGCGTGGGGCGGGAGCGTGAGCGTGGCGTAGCGGGCGGCGCGGTGGCCGCGGCGGTCGTGGGCGTGGGCCTGGAGGCGGACCATGTGGTCCAGCTCGGCGATGCACGACCCGCAGGCGTACATCTCGCCGCCCGCCCCCGGCGTGATCACCGAGCCGACCCACAACACGGCCACCCCCTCGCGTCGGCAGAACAGCCAGCACACCCCCCGCACCCACGCGTTGCCGTCCCCGGCCCGCGCCACCGGCGGCCACGCCTCGCGCCACGGACGCTCCGCGGCGGGCAGGAACCCGTTGAGTTCCGGGCGGTCCGGAGTCACTTCGCGGCCTGCGGCCGGAGGGCGGCGGCGAGGGCGCGGGCGGTGGCGATGTTGCAGCGCCCGAGGTCGATCAGCCCGAGGGGAGCAGACCCGGTGCAGGAGACGGGATCGAGCCCCAGCGACGGCAGCACCACCCCGGCCGCCTTGAGCGCCTCCCGCAGTTCCTCACACGCCTGCCCGGCCTGCGTGACCCTGTCGGGCGTCTGGGCCCTGCCCTTCGTCGCCATGTCCGTCACTCCTGACTCTGCTTTCCGGCCGTCCCTCTTCCGGGGCGGATCATCACGTTCCGTGTCTCAAGCATCACCACTCTGACGTACTCTCAACAGGCGAAACGGCTTTCTCAAGCACCTGGAAAGAAGGTGAATGGAACGCATGACCGAGCCCTTATCCGAACGAAACGGTGAGCCCGGTAACGGTCTTGAGTGGTTCGGGCGCGAAGTGGCCGCGGCCCTGGCCCACAAGGGCGTCAACCAGCGCCAACTGGCTGACGCCACGGGCTACAAGGAGCCGTACGTGTCCAAGGTGAAGAACGGCAAGGCGCTGGCGTCGAGGTACTTCGCCGAAGGGTGCGACCGCTACTTCAACACGTCCGGTTACTTCGCCCGGCTGCTGGTCCGGGTGAGCGAGCGCGGGCATCCCGGCTGGTTCGTGCCGTACATCAATCTGGAGAAGCAGGCCAGCCGGATCGAGGACTACTCCAACGCCCTCATCATGGGCATGTTGCAGACCGCCGAGTACGCGGAGGCCACCTTCAGGGCCACGCACCCGCGGGAGACCGACGAGCAGATCAAGGCCAGAGTCGAAGCCAGGTTGGCCCGACGCGAGGTCATGGAGCGCGACAAGCCGCCGCTGCTGTGGGTGATCCTGCACGAGGCGACGCTACGGACCGAAGTGGGCGGCCGGGCCGTCATGGCCGACCAGCTCCGCCACCTTGCCTCTGCCGCAGGAAATCCCCACGTCACGCTTCAAGTTCTGCGCTTCGCCGCGGGTGCCCCTGGGTCGTCCCTACCGTTTACCCTGGTAACGCCAGAGGACGGGGTGACAGTCCTGTACTCGGAGAGCAGGGGGCGGCCGGGGCACGTGACGGACTCCGCTACGGCGGTGGACAACGCGCGCACGACGTACGACCGATTGCGGGCGTCCGCTCGCGACCCCGACGAGTCTCTGGCTCTGATTCGAGAGATCGCGGAGGAGTACGCCAGATGAGCAGCACGCATGGCATCCAGCCCCTGGAGTGGGTCAAGAGCTCGTACAGCGGCGGCGAAGGCGGCAACTGCGTCGAGGTGGCGTGGGTCAAGAGCTCGTACAGCGGGGGCGAAGGCGGCCAGTGCATCGAGTGGGCGCCGGAACACGCCGCGGCCACCGGTGAGTTCCTCGTCCGGGACAGCAAGGACCCCCACGGCCCCCACCTCACCCTCACCCGCGAAGCGTTCGCCGGTCTCGTGGAGTTCGCCAAGCGCCACGGGTGACCTCCCGCCCAGCCCCGACTGACCGGTCCCCGCCACGGCGGGGGCCGTTGTCATGCCTTGGCGCACTCCACGTGGCCCCAGCCCGCGTCGTTCCTCGCGATCGTCGTGCCCGCGGCGTAGGGCTTGCCGCAGCGGCAGCGGCCCGCGTACTTGGCCTTCAGCGTGCCGCCGCCCGGCTTGCCCCCGCTGCGGCGCTTCGGGGCCGCCTTGACCCGCGCCGGGGCGTCTTCCGCCGTCGGGAGCGGGGAGCCGTGGGCCGTGCCCGCGGGGTTCTGGGTGCGGGCCGCTTCGGCGGCTGCCGCGTCGGCGGCGGCGTTGTAGGGGTCGCCGCCGACCTGGTGCGCGCGGACGTGGACCAGCCGTACCTCGCGGCCCGCGAGGCGGTCGTCGATGCTGCGTACCAGCTCCTGGTTGGCGACCGGCTTGCCCGCCGCGGTCTTCCAGCCGCGTTTCCGCCAGCCCGGCAGCCAGTCGGTGACGGCCTGCATCGCGTACGTGGAGTCCATCCGCACCTCCAGGGGCACGGCCGGGTCCGTGGCTTCCAGGAGCCGCAGCAGGGCGGTCAGTTCGGCGATGTTGTTGGTCGCCTTGCCGAGCGGACCGGCCTCCCAGCGGGCGACCGCGCCGTCCGGGCCCGCCACCACCCACGCCCACGCGGCAGGTCCCGGGTTCGGACTCGCGGCGCCGTCGCACGCGGCGATGATCACGTCAGCCATGCGGGCGATTCTTCCATCCCGGCGCGCGCTCGCCTCACTCGGCAGGTTCGTCGGTGCCCTTCGCGCCCGGGACGACCGCGCAGGCGCACACCAACAAGATCGCCGTCAGCGAGTACCACCGGCCCCGCCGCGAGCGAGGGCCGGGCACCGAGTCGAGGCAAGGGCGCAGATCAGCAACCCGGCCGGCGTCAGCGGACCCCGCTTCACCAGCACGGCAGGGACAGGAGAAGACATGGCAGCCGGCACGGGCCACCTCGTGATCACTGGGCTTCCGACACCACAGCGATCACGAAGCCCGTGCCCGCTCTGCTATGCACCCCAACCGGTCGCTCCCCGACCAGCCGTACGGCCCCGGAACGTGCAATCGCCCTGGCTACGGATCACACGACGCAGGTGAACCGATCAGGGCAGAAACCCGTGGGCAATTCCAGCAGACGACAGGACTCCGCCGGTACAGCCCCCCAAGCGACGGTGACGTCAGATGACACACACCGGATCACCACATCAAGACAAGCGAGGACCAGATGCCTGAGCAGCTTCCTGCCGAGGTTGAAGACCGAATGGCGTGGGAGGAACAGCCTGGACAGCGTTATCTCGATGATCCTCCGCCGCGGAGCATGCGGGGGACTGACCCTCAGTTGCACCAGATCTTCGATCAAGCGAAGCAGGACGGCATTCAGCTCCGCGCCATCAACATGATCCAGATCGTGTCCGGGCTTGCGGCGACGGCACGCGAACGCGTTGCCTCCGGTACTGCACGACACGGCACAGACGTCGGAGCAGAGACGACCTTGTTGAATGACGTGCGTGTGGCTGGTCACAGCTTCGGCCTGCTGATCAGAGAGCACGGGTCGGAAGAGGCCGCCCTGGCATACCGGCAGAACACTTACAGGCCGGTAGAAACCCACGCCCAAGAACTCGCGCGGGCCGCAGCGCGGGAGTTTGCTCCGTCGCGACAGGGGAACCCACCGAGCTACTCTCCGCCCGCCGCCCCGCCGCCCCACTCGCCAGGGAACCAGCGTCGGAGTCCCAGCCGGTAGAACCCACCAGATAAGGGACTTCCGGCACACGCACCGAGTGCCGGAAGTCCCTCTTTACTACTAGGCCAGGGCCGTCAGCTCTCGCCGTCGCCCTCGCCCTTGACCTGCCGCTGGATGAACTCGTAGGCCAGGTCGCCGAACTGCTCGCCGAAGGCCATGGACCGCTCGACCGTCTTCGTGAAGTGGACGCCGCCGTCGACCCGGCTGTAGGCGCACCGTTCGTTGAAGTCGGTCCAGGTGGGGAACGACACCCGCACGTTCTTGGTGGGAGTGATCCCCGGCTCCACGATCGACTTGCCGACCTCGAAGTCGAACTCCCAGGCCAGCTCCTCCGTGCCGAAGAAACGCCGCGCCGTCTGCGCGGCGGCCGACGCCACGGTGGTCGAGCCCGAGGGGTACTCGGGGTGGTCACCGGTCGGCAGGAAGGGCGCCCACTCGTCGGCCGGGATGTCGTTGACCGTGCCCATGCCGACACCGCCCCACGCGGTCAGCTTCTGCCGGCCGTACACATGCCGGACCGCGGTGACCGGCCGCACGGCTTCGTACATGCGCTTGTAGCGCCAGGCGGCGATCAGCGTGTCGAAGGTCGCCAGGATGTGCTGGAGCATCCAGTGGGCCCAGCCGTGCACGCCCAGCTCGTTGTTCTGGTCGTGCTTCAGGGCGATCTCGATGGACGAGTGGCCGATGCCCCACAGCTTGTTCTCCATGATCTCGGCCAGCGCCTTGCGCTCGTCATCCAGCGCCGCGGACGCCTCGATGATCTCGTCCACCGACCGCTTGTAGGCGCGAGGGTCGGTGTGATCGGTGTGATCCGGGGGTGCCAGGCGGAACTCGGCCGGATCCTTGTAGATGTGGGGCATGGTCACCGCGACCTGCGGGGTGACCATGTGCTGGGTGACGTAGATGCCCAGGTCGCCCGGGCCGCCGCCGGCGCGGCGGCCGTTGTGCCGCTGGAGCTGCGGCTGCCACTTGGAGGGGTTGTTCAGCTCGAAGGCGGTGTTGACCGGCACGAAGCCGGTGTAGTCCGCCCACGGCCGCGGGTTGTACTTGCGGCCGCCTTCGTAGCCGAGGGCGTTCATGCCGTCGTTCTTCAGGACGTTCCAGACGGCCTTGGCCGCGGTGTTGCCGATGCCGACCGGGGTGGTCAGGTCCTCGGACTGGTCGTCGGGGTCCAGACCGAGCGCGAGCATCATCTCCCGCAGGGGCTCCAGGTTGCGCGGCAGCAACTGGCTCCAGATGCCGCGCTGGGCGTAGATGCACGCGATGTTCATGTTCCGGTTGGTGGCCGACTCGCTGGACGGGCGGCGCGGAATCTGGCTGTACACACCGACCGCGGTCTCGTGATACGGGGCCAGGGCGTCGAACAGCGCCAGCATCGCCGCGCGGTTCATGAACAGGATGACCGTCACGTCCATCGTGCCGATGAACGCGTCGCTGGCCGACTGACCGGTCCGCGGGCCCGTGGGCTGGGCCCACTTGATGTAGTTGTCCTTGTCCAGGTCGGGAAGCTCGGGCGGCTCGTCGCTGCTGGCGGCCATGGCCGGGCGGGAGAGCGCCAGCGTGGACAGGGCGGCCGTCGAGCCGGCGCCGACGAGCAGCGACCTGCGGCCTATCGGGGAGCCTATGACGGGAGTGCGTCCGGAACTCGTCATGATCCTCTTTCTTCTTCTCGGCGGGGAGGGCCCGGGGGCGAACCTGAGATGCGGCCCTTCGAGGAAACGGGATCTCGGTGGTGTTGCGGCTGTGCTGCTGCTCTCCGGATTTCCGTGGAGAGCGGTGTGGGGGCACGTACGGCGGCGGGTGGCGGGTGAGACCAGCCGTCGCCAGAGGGAAAAGCGCTGCAGGATCCGGGATTTCATATGCGTCGGCCGCGGCGCGAAAGCGATCCGGAAATCCCTTCGGGTCCCGGCCGACCACGGCGCAGATTCGTTACGCCTGACCCGCGTACGCCACCGTCTCCCCGCTCGGTTCGCTCATCCCGGTTTCGCACGGCACGGCCGGCCGGCACGTTCTTCGGGTGGAGGTTTCCCGCGGTGGCAGCGGGTCTGGAAGGACAGGTTATGGTGTTGTTGGGCGTGGCCGCCAGACTGGCCGTGTCGTGTCACGTGAGAAAGGCGCATCGACCAGTCGGGCCGATTCTCCGAGGGCCGGGCAAAGCCCTTCCGCACCTATACCTTCGGACACCAAGAACTCCCAGCAGTCGACGCCGAATCACACCTTTGTGGAACCTGCGGGTCGGACGCTACCGACCGTCACTCAAGAGTCACTTGAAAGGAACTATGGCAGAGATCTTTCTTGACGTACCGAATCAGCCACGATAATTCACGGTGTGATGAAAACGACGCATCACCGCAAGCCGTAAGGCAAACCCGGATTGACCCGGAGGGCACATGACGGCGGGTGCGGCGGGTGCTCGCCGGGCGCACGGCGCGGTGGGCGGACCGTGCGGGCAGGTGCGCACCGGCCCTTCGAGGCCGACGGCGCCGGATCCGGCGAGCGTCATGACCGAGGTGGTTTTCCACAACCTGTGGGAACAGCCGCCGCTCGGCGGCGTCGTCACCGGGGAGTGCCGCCCGTACCGGCGGTGCGCACCCCCGGCGGGACGAGCCGGTGGCCGGGCGCGGGACGCCCGGCCACCGGTCGTGCGTGCTACGGGTCCGTCACTCGAAGACGAACGGGCCCGGGTTCTGCGGGGTCGTGGCGTCGCAGGTGGCCGTGATGCCGAGGACCGAGACGGTCAGGGACGTGGCCTCCAGCGAGTCGCCGGAGGCGACCGTGCCGTCGAGCGGGCCCGTGTCGGCCGGGGCGCCGGCCGGGATGGCCGGGTTGGAGCTGCCGGAGAACTCGACCGTGTCGGTGCCGTTCCGGGTGAGGGTGAGCGTCGAGGACGCGGAGTTCGCGCCGATCGGGATCGGGGCGGTGATGGCGTCGGTGGTGATGGTGATGGTCGCGGCGGTGCCGTCCTGCGTGGCTTCGAGCGTCGCCTCGCCGGCGCCCCAACTCCCGCAGTCGAACCCGATGGTGGCGGTCTGCGGCTCCACCGCCAGCGCGCTCGGCGCCGCGAGTAACAGCGCGCCGGCGACCGCGGCACCGACGCCCAGGGCGGTGCGTGCGTTCTTCATGGAGTGCCTCTTCCTGGTGGGGGGTCGGGGTGGATCACCCCGGATACGTAGGCATTGAGGCAGCTCCACCCCGCGAGGGCAAGACCGGCGACTCCATTTTTTTGTCATGAGCATCGCTATTGCGCCATTTTTGTTACCGGCGCGTCAACAAGCCCCGGAAGCCGTGCCGGAGCGCGCCCCGTACGCCGGACCGCCGGGCCCTCGCGGCGCGCATTTCCCCCGGTCGTGGGCCGCGTGGCGGGGAGCGTGCCCCCCAGTGGGGTGATCCTCAGTGCCCTGGGCTTTCGCGCCGTCGTTACCAGCCAAACGGGCGCCTACGCACCCTGCCCCCGGGAAGGCGGCTAGTCCTCATGCAGCGCACCGACGCCGGCCCGGCGTGCTTTCCGCTCGCCGAGTTGCGTCACGCCGTCGACGGCGGCATCGCCGCCTGGCTGGACCGCAGCGGTTCCGGCGCCGACGGCTCCGACCACCTGGCCACCGCGCAGCGCTGGGCGCTCTGCCCGCCCGGGAAGCTGCTGCGGCCGATCACCCTCCTCGCCGCCGCCGGTGCCGTCGGCGGCTCGTACGACGCGGTGCTGCCCGCGGCCGTGGGCATCGAACTCGCCCACGTCGCGACCCTCGTCCACGACGACATCATCGACGGCGACGAGCTGCGCCGGGGCAAGACCGCGGCGCACCGCGAGTTCGGGCTCGCGCACGGGGTACTGGCCGCCGACTCGCTCTTCTTCGCCCTCTTCGAGCAGGTCGGCGCCTGCCGGCAGGCCGGCGTGCCCGCGGGCCGCGTGCTCGACGCCGTCGAGGTCCTGGGCGCCGCCGGGCAGCAGACCGCGCGCGGCGTCGCGCAGGAGGTCGCGCTCAGCGGCAGCCTGCGCGAGGTGACCGCGGCGGCGGACGGGGGCATCGCCGCGTACGTGGAGATGGCGCGGCTGAAGAGCGCGTCGCTGTTCCACTCCGCGTGCCACGTGGGGGCGCTGCTCGGCGGCGGCGGCCCGGAGGAGACCCGGGCGCTCGCGGCGTACGGGGAGGCGATGGGGATCGCGTTCCAGATCCGGGACGACCTGCTGCCGTACGTGACCGACGGCGATGCCGGCGACGACGGGGACGGGGAGGACGGCGACGGAGGCGGCGGGCTGCGCGACGGGAAGCCCGTCTGCAGCGACCTCCGCAACCGCCGCCCGGCGCTGCCCGTACTCCTCGCCCACCGCCTCGGCGGCCGCGCGGAACGGGCCGCCCTCGTCGAACTGGTCGACGGCACGACCGACGAACACGCCCGCCAGCGGCAGCTCTCCCGGCTCGCCCACGACACCGGCGCGCTGGACGCGGCGCAGAGCATGGCCCGCGCGTACGTCGACCGCTGCCGGGAGGCGCTGGCGCCGGTACCCGCGGGCGCGGACCGCGACCGGCTCGCGTGGCTGGCCGACGAGGTGGCGGGCACGGCATACGGGCACGGGGCGGCGGGCACGGCGTACGGCAACGAGGGGGCGGGCACGCCGAACGGCAACGAGCTGGCGGGCACGGCGTACGGGCGCGAGGGGGTGGGCACGGTCTACGGCCACGGCCACGGCCCCGGCGGTGACCGGCCGTGAACGCGCCGCCCCCCGACCCTGCCACCCCCTTCGCCATGCCCCGCGGCGGCCCCGCCGCCGCCCGCTGGGACCGGCTCTACGAGACCGGCAGAGCCGAGTACATCGACCGCCCCGGCAACCCCGCCACCACCCGCCGCGTCCTCCGCGGGCTCGACCGGTTCCAGCGCCTCACCCTCGGCTACCGCACCTGCGCCCGCCTCACCGCCGCCGAGTTCGGCCCCGCCCCGCACCCCCGCGTCCTCGAACTCGGCGCCGGCTGCGGGCGGCTCGCGTACGGGATCCTCCGCGCCCACCCCACCGCCCGGGTCACCGCCAGCGACGTCAACCCGCGCGTCGTGGAGGAGCTGCGCGCCGGGCCGCTGGGCCGGCATCCGCGGGCCCGCTGCGCGGTGGTCGACGCGACGGCGATCGACGCCCCGGCGGGCGCGTACGACGTGGCGGTGATGGCGATGTCGCTGCACCACCTGCCGCCCGCCGGGGTGCTGGCGCTGCTGCGGGAGGGCACGCGGGTGGCGCGGACGCTGCTGCTCGTGGACGGGTGGCGGCACCCGCTGTGCCTGGCCTCGGTGCCGCTGATGTTCCTGACCGGCGGCCCGGCCCAGGCGCACGACGGCCTGATCAGCCTGCGCAAGGTCTACGGGGCCGCCGCGGTCCGGGCACTTGCGGGGGTGTGCGGAGCGCCACTGCGGGTGCACACTCGGTTCGCACTGCCGGGGTATCTCGTCGTCACCGCCACGCGGTCGTCGTACGCCCCGGCACCTGCCGTCCCGACCCGTCTCCGGACCCGAAAGTGAGCCGCAACGGTATGCCCACGAGGACCGAGTTCCTGCCCGCAGCCCACGACGACGACAACTCCGACACCTTCGGCACCGACACCGCCCGCTCGGCCATCGGCCGGTTCCGCAGCCCGCTGACGCGGATGCTGCTCGGCAGCGACGGTCTGACGACGACGCTCCTGGAGTCGTGGGCGGGCACGCCGATGCGGGTCGGCGACGTGGCGCTCCGGGTGGTCCGCCCCGAACTGGCCCCGCGCGGCGTCGTCGCGCTGCTGGGGACCGAAGGGGAGGTGCTCGTACGGCACTCGACGCTCACCGACGCCCGGGGCCGTGTGTGGTCGTGGAACCGGGTCGTGGCCGGCACCGGCGGCGACCCGGCGCTGCGGCGCTGCCTGACCGACGCCTCGGTGCCGCTGGGCCCCGCGCTGCGGGCGGCGGGCGCGCGGCTGGGGCGCACCGTCGTACGGGCCGGGGTCACGCCGTGGCCGCCGGAGCCGCCGGCGGAGGAGCAGGCGGAGGAGTCGCGGGCGGCGGCGTTCCGGACGTACCGGCTGTGGTGCGGGGACGACGTGCTGGCCGCCGTGCACGAGGTGTTCAACCCCGCGCACGTACCGGCGGACCTGGGGGAGACGTCATGAGCGGCGCGAGCGCGACGGCGGGGCCGCGGCGGCGGTTGCGTACGCAGGTCGCCATCGTGGGCGCGGGACCGGCGGGCCTGGTCCTGGCGAACGTCCTTTTACGGGCCGGAGTCGACGTCGCCGTCGTGGAGCGCCGCTCCCGCGCCGAGGTCGAACGGCGCGCGCGGGCGGGGCTGGTGGAGCACCGGGTCGTCGAGTACCTGCGCGCGCACGGCCTCGCCGACCGGCTGCTCGCCGAGGGCACCCGGCACGGCTGGTGCGATTTCCTCTGCGCGGGCCGGCTGCTTCGCTTCGACTACGGCGCGCAGTCCGGGGGCGTACGGCACTGGGTGTACCCGCAGCAGCTCCTGGTCCGCGACCTCATCGCCGACCTCGGCGCGGCGGGCCACAGCCCGGAGTTCGACCTGCCGGCGACCCGCGTGCACGCCGACGGCGCCGGGCCCGCGCGGGTGGAGTGCCCCGGGCTGGACATCGAGTGCGACTACGTCGTCGGCTGCGACGGCCCGCACGGCATCACCCCGCAGGCGCTGCCCCCGGACACCGCGCCGCGCGGCGAGCTGGACGAGCGCTATCCGTACGACTGGCTCACGCTTCTCGCGGAGGTCGACCGCGGGGTGCCGGGCGTGGTGTACGCCGTGCACGAGGACGGCTTCGCGGGCGTCATGCCGCGTACGTCCCGTATCGCCCGGCTCTACCTGGAGATCCCCGCCGGGGACGCCACCGCGCGCTGGACCGCCGCGCGGGTGCACGAGCGGCTGCGCACCCGGCTGGCGGGCGCGGGCGCCGCGGTTCCGCGGCTGGGGGGCATCGTGGAGACGGGCGTGCTGCGGATGCGCAGCAGCGTGCGGCAGCGGTTCCAGCACGGGCGGCTGTTCCTCGCGGGGGACGCGGCGCACGTGCTGACGCCCTCGGGGGCGAAGGGCATGAACCTCGCCGTCGCGGACGCCGCCGACCTGGCCGACGCGCTGATCCGCCGCTACCGGGACGGCGACGAGACGCACCTGGCCGGCTATACGGCCCGCAGGCTCCCGGAGGTGCTGCGGACCCGCGACCTCGCGGCCGGGTTCCTGGACCTGCTGCACCCGCAGGGCGAGCACCCCGCGGACCGCAGGGGGGAGCTGGCGCGGCGGCTGGAGCGGCTGCGGGAGCTGGCCGAACCGGGCGCCGCGGGCGCGGCGTTCGCGCACTGGTACGTCGGCACGGGCCCCGGCCTCCCCGCCGCACACCGCGTTCCGCACAGCGCCCCGCACACGACGCAGTCGAGAGAACCCAGGGGGTCCACTCCATGAGCCTTGCGGTCCAGGCGCGGGCGTTGTACGGCTTCTCGCGCGGCAACCAGGCGCTGCTGAGCATCGCCCAGCCCCTGGTCGGCGCGCTGCTGGCCACCGACCACCCCGCGCCTGGCCGCCTGGCCGCCGCCGTCTTCGCCACCGCCGCGGCGTTCTTCGCGGTCTTCGCGGCGAACGACCTCTTCGACGCCCGGCTCGACCGGCGCAGCGCGGCGATGGCCCACACCCGTGCGGCTCCCGACATCGACAGCGCGGGCGGCCGGCACCCGCTGGCGCAGGGCAGGCTGCGCTTCGCGGCGGGGCTCGTGTGGGTGCTGCTGCTGGGCGGGATCGCGCTGGCGGTGGCGATCGTGCTGAGCTGGGTGTGCGCGGTGCTGTTCGTCTGCGCGGCGCTGCTGGAGGCGGCGTACTGCAAGCTGGCCACGGTCACGGCGTACAAGTTCCTGCTCAGCGGGGCGATGGTCGCGATCGGCGCCTGCGCGGGCTGGTTCGCCTTCTCCGACACCGTCGACCCGCTGCGCCTCGGGCTGCTGGCGGTGTGGATGGCGGCGTGGGAGATCGGCGGCCGGAACATCCCCAACGACCTCGCCGACGTGGCCGAGGACACCCCGCTCGGCATCAAGACGGTGCCGATCGTCCACGGCCCCCGCGCCGCCGCCCGCCTCTCGGCGGCCCTGCTCCTGCTCACGGCGGCCACGGCCTGCGCCCTGGCCGTCGCGGCCTGGCCGTCCTACGGCGCGGTGGGCCTCGCGGTAACGGCCCTCACCGCGATCCCCACCCTCGTCCTCCCCGCCACCCACCTCCTCCGCCACCCGGAAGCCCCCACGGCCCTGACGGTCTTCAACCGCGCCTCGTTCCACCCCCTGGGAGTCCTCGCGGCCTTCGTGGCGGGATCGCTGGTGGTCTGACTCCCGGTCGATTCACTCTTCCCTGAATCCAGGATCCTCTGTATCGTCACCGGTGTGCTGACCACCGCCGTAGACATCGACGTGCTGGCCCGCTTCGGGCGGGCCCTTGCCGACCCCATCCGTTGCCGGGTCCTGCTCGCCCTGCGCGACGGGCCCGGTTATCCCGCCGAGTTGGCCGAGGCGCTCGGCGTCTCCCGGACCCGGCTCTCCAACCACCTCGCGTGCCTGCGCGACTGCGGGCTCGTCGTCGCCGTGCCCGACGGGCGGCGGGTGCGGTACGAACTCGCCGACGCCCGGCTCGGGCACGCCCTGGACGACCTGCGGGCCGCCGTCGTCGCCGTGGCGACGGACCGGACCTGCCCGGACGCCGACGCCGAAGGGTGCTGCTGACGATGGCCGCGAGCGTCGGTACCGGTCCCGGCCAGAGCCGGGCGGCCCTGCTCACCCGCCGGATACGGCTGCTGGTCGCGGCGACGATCGCGTACAACGTCGTCGAGGCCGTCGTCGCGCTGACCGCCGGGGCCCTCGCCTCCTCCGCCGCGCTGATCGGCTTCGGGCTGGACTCCGTCGTCGAGGTCTCCTCCGCCGCCGCCCTCGCCTGGCAGTTCTCCGCCGCCGACCCCGCCGCCCGGCAGGCCCGGGAGGGGCGGACGCTGCGGATCATCGCGGTGTCGTTCTTCGCCCTCGCCGCGTACGTCGCCGTCGACGCCGTACGGGCGCTGGCCGGCGGCGCCGAGGCGGAGCCGTCCGTACCAGGCATCGTGCTCGCCGCGCTGTCGCTGGCGATCATGCCGTTCCTGTCCGCCGCGCAGCGCCGCGCGGGCCGCGAACTCGGCTCCGCCAGCGCCGTGGCCGACTCCAAGCAGACCCTGCTGTGCACGTACCTGTCGGCCGTCCTGCTGCTCGGGCTCGTCCTCAACGCGACCGTCGGCTGGGCCTTCGCCGACCCGGTCGCGGCCCTGGTCATCGCCGCCGTCGCCGTACGGGAGGGCCGTAACGCCTGGCGGGGCGAAGCCTGCTGCGCCGTCCCGGGGGCCACCACCGGGAGCACCTCCGCCGGTACCACCGCCGCGTGCGACTGCTGCGGCGCGGATCGAGGAGGACCGTCATGAGCGGGTGGGCGTGGGCTGCGCTCGGGTTGTACGTGGCGTGGGGCGTCGCCGCGTTCGGGGTGCGCGGGGCCGTGCAGCGGCGGCGGACCGGGGACGCCGGGTTCCGGGGGATCTCCGGACGGCCCGGTGAGGTCGCGTGGTGGGCCGGAGTGCTCTTCGTCCTCGCCCTCCTCGGCGGCGCCGCCGCACCGGTGGCGACGCTCGCCGGGCTGCCGACCGCCGAGCATCCCGCGCTGCAGTGGGGCGGACTTGCCGTCACTCTCGCGGCGATGGGCGCGACCTTCGTCGCGCAGACGAACATGGGCGCCTCCTGGCGCGTGGGCGTCGCCGCCGGGGAGCGCACCGAGTTGGTCACCGCGGGCCTCTTCGCCCACGTACGCAACCCCGTCTTCACCGCCATGACCGCCGCCGCCACCGGCCTCGCGCTCGTCCTCCCGAACGCGGTCTCCCTCGCGGCCCTCGCCGCACTGGTCGTCGCGATCCAGTTGCAGGTACGGGTCGTGGAGGAGCCGTACCTGACGACGGTCCACGGCGACGCCTACGCCGCGTACACCGCCCGCGCCGGCCGCTTCCTCCCCGGCGTCGGCCGGCGCACAGCCTGACCTCTCGGGCCGTCAGGGGCGGCTGGCGGCGTAGAAGGGCATGCTGTCGACCGGGACGATCTCGACGTTCTTGCCGGTGCGGGGCGCGTGGATCGCCTTGCCGTCGCCGACGTACATGCCGTTGTGCTGCGTGTCGTTGTACCAGTAGATGATGTCGCCGGGCTGCATGTCCGCCTGGCTGACCTTGCGGCCCGCGTCGTACTGCTGCTTGACCGTACGGGGCAGCGAGACCCCCGCCGCGCTCCACGCCGCGCCCGTCAGGCCGGAGCAGTCGAAGGAGTCGGGTCCTGTGGCACCCCACTCGTAGGGCTTGCCGAGCTGGGCGTACGCGAAGTCCAGGGCCGCCTTCGCGCGGCCGCTCGCCGGGCCGTCGTAGGTGTCCGCCGCGTCGCTCGTGCCGGCCTCGGCCGCGTCGCGCTCCTCGGCGGCGTCGAGGCGGGCGCGTTCCTCGGCGGTCAGGGAGTTGAGGAGCTTGCGCGCCTCCGCCAGCTTCGCCTGGACCTCGTTCTTCTTCTCCGCCGCGGCGGTACGGAACTCCTCCGCCTCGCGCAGCTTCGCCGACGTCTCCTTGCGCTGCTGCGCCAGCTCCCGCTGCTTGTCCTGGAGCACGCCGAGCGCCGACGCCTGCCGGTGGCCGACGCGGTCGACCAGCTCGGCTTCCTGGAGGTATTCGTCGGGGTCGGCGGAGAGGGCGAGTTGCACGCTGGGGTCGATGCCGCCGTTGCGGTACTGCTCGGCGGCGAGCGGGCCTATCCGGTCCCGTAGCTCGTTGATCTCCTGCTGCTGGCGGGCCGCCTCGTCCTGCGCCTTGTCGGCCTCCTTCTGGAGCCCCCGCTGGCGCTCGCGGGCGGCGTTGTACTCCTCGGTGGGCCCCGTGGCCTCCTCGTACAGCTTCTCCACCTCCGCGCGCACCTCCTCGACGGTGGGCTTCGGCTCGGCCTGGCCGCTCTGGGTCGAGAGCAGGGTGAAGGCCCCGGCGGCGAAGGAGAGGGTCGTGATCCGGGCGCGGCCGGGGGACTTCGGGCGGCGGTGCGCTCCCATGGCGGAGTTGCTCCTCATCCTCGGCGGCGACAGGGACCGAAAGGCAACTTAGTAGATTAGTAGAAGCGCGGGCAAGCGACCCCCCTGCAAGCCGGGGCCGGGGGTACGGGCCGTCAGACCAGCGCGGGCGGGCAGGCCACCAGCAGCGGCACCAGCGGCACCGTCAGCGCGACCGCCGCCACCGCGCCCCGCAGCACCGGGTGCGCGCGCCGCCGCGGGCCCAGCACCCGGCGCAGCCGCACCGGCACCGTGCCACCGCCGACGGCGAACGCCCCGCTCGGCGCGCGGCAGGCCGCCATCTCGTACATCGCCGTGGCCAGCACCCCGCCCGGGTGCCGCCGCAGCGCGCGGTCGTCCGCGGCCATCTCCAGCAGCAGCGCCGTCTGCCGCCGTACGTGCCGCGCCAGCGGCAGCCCGCGGAGCACGGCGGCGAAGCCGTCCGCCGCCGCCTGCGGCAGGTGATGCCGGCCCGCGACGTGCGCCCGCTCGTGCTCCAGGACCGCGTCGACCTGCGCGGCCGACAACAGCCGCAGCGCGCCCTCGCTGACGACGACGCGCGCGCGGCGGCCCGGCAGGCAGTACGCGACGGGCGTGCCGTGCGCCACGACGGTGGCGCCCAGCGCGGCGGACCGGCGGCCGACCATGTCGAGGACGGCGCGGTGCCGGGCCCGTACCCGCCGCGCCCGCAGCGCGTGCACGCCGACGCTCACCGCCACCGCCCCGGCCACGGCCGCCGGTAGCACCCCCGCCAGCCGGCTCGCGACGCCCGGGTCGGGCCGCCCGGTGCCGAGGCCGAGGTCCACGCCCCGGTCCAGGCCCAGGCCGCAGGAGTGCAGGAAGCCGACGAAGCTGGCGTGGAGATGCTCGGTGGGCGTCGCCAGGTGGTACGCGGCCAGCGCCACGGAGAGCGTGAACGCCACCGCGAGCGCGTGCCACACGACGACCGCGAGCCGCGGCGCCCGGTGCGGCCACGCGGCGCGCAGCACGAGGCGCGGCGCGACGACGCCCAGCACGGCCGCGTACCCCAGGACGGGCAGCGCCTCGCTCACCCCGGGCCCCGGCTCTCGCCCCGGCGGCCGGCGTCGCTGTCGCGCAGCGCCTTGCGCAGGGCGGCGACCTCGTCGTCGGTCATGCCCTCGACGAAGTGCGCGAGGGCCGCGGACCGGTCCTCGCTGGCGCCGAGGGCGTCCTCCATCAGCGCGGCGGAGTACGCCTCCCGGCTGCGGACGGGGGTGTAGAGCCAGGCCCGGCCCTGTTTCGTACGGACCAGCCAGCCCTTCTGGTACAGGATGCTGGCGACGGTCATGACCGTCGTGTAGGCCAGCTCGCGGTCGTTGTTGATGTCGTCGACGATCTCGCGGACGGTGGCGGGGCGCTCCCACTTCCACAGCCGGTCCATGATCTCCGCTTCGAGATCCCCCAGCCGCCGCATGATCGTTTCCCCTCCGCAGGCGATGCGCGCAGCCACATCGTAGCCAGGGGCGGACCGGGGCCCGGGGGCGGTGGCGGTGCTGGTTAGGCTGCGACGACCATGACCGCCCGTATGTCCTTCGCGCCCGCGCCCGCGCTCGCCGCCGGGTGCGTGCTGCTGCCGCAGCTCGGGGCGGTGCTGCCCGCCGGGGCGCTGCGGGCGCAGGGGTGCCTGTGGCTCTTCGCCGTCTCGGCCGTCGCCGGGTGGCTGGTCGCGGGGCGGCAGCGGCGTGGGGAGACGGGCGGGCTCGCCGTCCTCGTCGCCGCGCAGCTCGCGCTCGACCTGCTGTGCGTGGTCACCGCCCCCGCCGTCGCCGGCCCGGGGCACCCGCCGTGGGGGCTGCTCGCCGCCCAGGCCGTCGCGCTGCTGATCTCCGCGCGGCTGCTCGGCGCCGCGGACGCGCTGCTGGCGCGCGTCCTGACGGTGGTCGCCGAGGTGCGCGGGTACGTCCTCGCGCACCGGCTCGTACGGGCCGCGCACCCCGCGTACGCGCCGCCCCGCCCGCCGCTCCCCGCCGCCCAGGCACCGCCCCGCCGGCACCGCGGCCCGGCGCGGCTGCGGCTGCGCGCGCCCCCGGCGTACGGCCTGCTCCCCGCCCGGCCACCGGTCCCGGGCCGCCTCGCCCTCGCCTCCTGACGGTCGCGGGCGGGCGGTGCCGACCGGCGCCGCCGGTACGTACGCCACCGCCCGCCCGCACCCCGTCGTGAGGAATTCATGCCAGAGAACCGCACCACCACCGAGAGCCGGAACAAGAAGAAGCACCTCTACGCCACCGTGATCATCGCCGGTGTCTTCGTCGCGGTCTTCGCCCTCGCCGCCGCCTTCCTGCCCGGCGACGACTCCCCCACCGACGCCACGCCCGCCGCCGACGCCCGCGTCGTACGCGCCGACAGCCACCGTCTGACCTCGCCCGCCGACAGCGAGCTGACCCTCGTGGAGTTCCTCGACTTCGAGTGCGAGGCGTGCGGCGCGTACTACCCGGCCGTCGAGAAGCTCCGCGAGCGCTACGGCGACCGCGTCACCTTCGTCGCCCGCTACTTCCCCATGCCCGGCCACCGCAACGGCGAACTCGCCGCCCGCGCCGCCGAAGCCGCCGCCCGGCAGGACAAGTTCGACGAGATGTACCGCAAGCTCTTCGACACCCAGGCGGAGTGGGGCGAGGCGCAGGAGTCGAAGGAGGACGTCTTCCGCGGCTTCGCCCGCGAACTGGGCCTGGACATGGCCCGCTTCGACCGCGACCTGGCGGCCGAGCGCACGGCCGACCGGGTACGGGCCGACCAGCGCGACGGCCTCTCCCTGGACGTCCAGGGGACGCCGACGTTCTTCCTCGGCGGCGAGAAGATCTCCAACCCGCAGTCGTACGAGGACTTCGCCGCCGCCATCGACGAAGCACTCGCGCGCTGAACACGGCTTCAGGCGGCTCACCGACCGGCACGGGCCGCTGGACTTCGGCACGTACTGGTGAGCCCGCGGCGGCGTAGCGCGCGGCTACGGCTTCATGATGCCGCCGCGCTCCTCCAGCATGTCCCGCATCAGCTTGATCTCCGACTGCTGCCCGCGCAGCGTGGTCTCCGCCAGCCGCCGCACCACCTGCGTCTCCACCGCGCCCGCCGCCATCTGCGACATCTGCGCGCCGCCCTGGTGGTGCGCGGTCATCAGCCGGAGGTACAGCACCTCGGCGTCTTCGCCCTCCGCGTCCCGCAGTTGGCGGAGCTGGGTGTTGGTGGCCATGCCGGGCATCAGCGACCCGTCGCGCGCCTCGAAGGGCATCTCGTGGCCCATCCAGGCCATCGGCGGCTCGCCCGACGACTTCGGCAGCTCCCACTCGTCCAGCCAGCCGAGGAGCATGCCGCGCTGGTTGGCCTGGGTGTTGATGACGTCGTACGCGAGCCGGCGCACGTCCTCGTCGTCGGTCCCGTCGCGCACGATGAGGGACATCTCCACGGCCTGCTGGTGGTGCACGATCATGTCGCGGGCGAACCCGGCGTCCGCGGAGCCGGTGTCCGGGACGGCGGGGCTGTCGTCGCCGTCCGCACCGGTGGCGAGGACGACGAGGAACGCACCGCAGACGAGGACCGCGGCGGCCAGCATCGCGAGCGGCAACCGCAGGGAGGGCCGGAGGAACGTCACGCCTCCTTCCCACCGGTGCAGGCGGCACCCTGCTCGGGGGTCTGCGGACCCTGGACGTACTTGTCGAAGAACTTGCCCACCTTCGGGTCGGCGGCCTTCTTGACCGTGAGCTGTTTGCCCCAGGCGGAGAGGGTGATCGCCCCGGCCTGGTCGGGATGGGGGCTCATCAGCGAGTACGGGGTGTTGGTGACGCGCTCGGAGAGGGTCTTGACGTCCCCTTCCTTCGCCTTGTCGCTGTACGTGACCCACACGGCGCCGTGCTCCAGGGAGTGCACGGCGTTCTCGTCGCGTATCGGCTGGTCGTAGACGTCGCCGTTGCAGTTCATCCAGGCGGGGTCGTGGTCGCCGCCGGCGGGGGGCGTCATCTTGTACTCGACGTCCTCGGTGACGTGGTTCTGTTTGAGGTCGTCCCAGCTCTGCTCGCCCTTGAGCGGCGCGGCGGCGGCCTTCTCGTCCTCGCGGGCGCTGTCGACGATGAAGTAGCCGCCGACGGCGGTGGCGATCACGACGACGGCGGAGGCGAGATAGGTGATCTGCTTGCTGCGCCGCTCCCGGGCGGCTTCCTTGCGGCGCATCTCCTCGACGCGGGCACGGCGGGCGGCGGCTTTGGACTTGGCGGAACCCATGGTGTGCGGACCCTTCTCCCCGGGGGTCGCGCGTACGCGGCGGGCGCGGAGGCGCGGCGGGGTGTTTGCGGAGTGGTGAGTGGACGGAGTAGGGGGTGGGCGCACGCACCGGGCGCCGCGGGCGGCGGTCCGGTTCTGGGGCGTGCGCGGGGATCCGTCCTAGGTCCGCTGGACCTGGAGTCGGTGGAGATCGGGGGTGCCGAGAGCGCCGGGCGGGGCCGGACTGACACCGCACTCGGCGATGGCGGCGGCACTGGGAGCACACGGCGGCCCGTCACCGGGCGGCGGCCAGGCCCCGGCCCCGGAAAGCGGAGGCGCGGCGGCACGCTTGGAGGCGGCGGGACAGTCACCGGCGGAGCCACCGGGGGTATGAGCGGCGGTGCAGTCCTCGGGAAGGGGCGCACCGGCGGCTGAACGGTCGAACGGGACGACTTCGCCGGGCGGGCCGGCGGGGAGGGGGTCGGCGGGTGAGGCGGCGGTCGGGAGGCCGTCGACCGGAGAGGCGTCGCCCGGGAGACCGTCGGCCCGGAGGCTGTCGGCCGGAGAGACGGCGGTCGGCGAGGCGTCGGCCCGGAGGCCGTCGGCCGGAGAGGCATCTGCCGGGAGGCCGTCCGCCGGTGCGGCGTCGGGCCGGAGGTCGGCGTCAGGCGGCACGTCGGGACGTAGTACGTCCAGGACATCGACCTGCGGGGCGGCGGCGCGTAGGACGAGCCCGTGGCTCGCGGCGGTGTCGGAGCGGCCGGCGTCGGCGCAGGACGCCGCCCCGGCGAAGAGGCCCAGGAGGACGAGGACGTAGCCGAGCAGGCGGAGGCGGCGCGTCGCGGCGTCCGGAACCCTGCGTGGCCTGGTCATCGCCGCGAATCGTAGCCCGCCCACTCACGCCGCAACAGCGGCCCGCACCAGGAACGGACCCCCGCGGCCCTCGCCCCGGCAGCACCACAGCCACCATTCGCACCCACCCCGGGGCCACCCACACCAACCCCGCACGCCCGCCCAAGGGTAGGCCGCCCCACCGACAACGCCCGCCGACAAGCCCGAGCCCCCGGGCCGCGGCACCACCCCCGCCCTCGCCCGCCACCCAAGCCGCGGCCGCCTCCCCGCACCACGCCCACGCCCGCGCCCACGCCCGCGCCACCCCCGCCCCAGGCCACCCGCACCCGGCCGTCCCCGTCCCGCCGATTACCGTCTGGGGAGTACCGCAGATCACCCCACCCCCTGAGGAGCAGCCGTGGCGCAGTCCGGCGGGATCGTCGTCGCCATGGAGCGGCATCAGGTTCCCGTCTACCTCGGGGCCCTCGTCGCCGGCGGGGTCGTCGGGTGGGTCGCGCCCGCCGCCGGGCCCGGTCTTGAGCACGCCATCAACCCCGTGCTCGCCGCCCTCCTCTACGTGACCTTCCTCCAGGTCCCCGCCGCCCACCTGCTCCGGTCCCTGCGCGCCGGCCGGTTCCTCGCCGCCGCGCTCGTCGTCAACTTCGCCGTCGTACCGCTCGTCGTCGCCGCGATGTTCGCCTTCCTCCCCGACGAGCAGGCCATCCGCATGGGCGTCCTGCTCGTCCTCCTCACCCCCTGCATCGACTACGTCATCGTCTTCAGCGGCCTCGCCGGCGGCAGCAGCCGCCAACTCCTCGCCGCCACGCCCGTCCTCCTGATCGCGCAGATGGTGCTGCTGCCCGGCTACCTGTACCTCTTCATGGGCTCCGACCTCGCCGACATCGTCGAGGCGGGCCCCTTCATCGAGGCGTTCGTCGTCCTCATCGCCATCCCGCTCACCCTCGCCTGGCTCACCCAGGCGTGGGCCGCCCGCCGCCCCGCCGGGCAGAAGACCGCCGACGCGGCGGGCACCGCGATGGTGCCGCTGATGGCCGCGACCCTCGCGACCGTCGTCGCCTCCCAGGTACCCAAGGTCGACGACAGCGTCGGCGACGTGGCCCGCGTGGTGCCGTTCTACGTGCTCTTCCTCGCCGTGATGGCCTTCGCGGGACTCGGCGTCGCCCGGCTGTTCCGCCTCGACGTCCCCGCAGGACGCGCGATCGTCTTCACCGGCGCGACCCGCAACTCCCTCGTCGTCCTCCCCCTCGCCCTCGCGCTGCCCGACCGGCTGGCCGCCGCCGCGGTGGTGGTCGTCACCCAGACCCTGGTCGAGGTCGTCGGCATGGTGATCTACGTACGCCTCATCCCCCGGCTGCTGCCCGATGCCGTACGCACCGGAGCCTGACCCCGCACCCGCTCCGGCGGGCGCGCGCGCGAACAGCCCGCCGAATCCCGGAACCACCTGAACTCGCCTGTTCTGCCCGGCATTTCCGGGGAGTAGGTTGGAGGGCAAGTCCCCCGAGGGAGGCTGACGCGATGCCGTGGATCGTCTGGCTGCTCGCCGCCGCGGCGCTCGGCGCCGCCGAGTTCTTCACGATGACGCTCGTCTTCGGACTGCTCGCCGGCGCCGCGATGGTCGCCGCCGTGGTGGCCGGGGTGGGCGTCGGTGCGCTGGGGCAGTTCGTGGCCCTCGGGGCGGCGGCGGCAGCGGGGCTCGTCGTCGTACGTCCCGTCGCGCTGAAGCACATGGCACAGACCCCGCTGACCCGCGACGGCAGCGACGCGCTGCTCGGCAAGCGGGCCGAGGTCGTGCAGGAGGTCACCGCGACCCGGGGGCTGATCAAGCTCTCCGGCGAGGAGTGGTCGGCCCGCGCGCTGGACGAGACGGCGGTGATTCCGGTGGGGGCGCTGGTGGAGGTCATGGAGATCGAAGGCGCGACGGCCGTCGTCTACCCCCGCGAGCTCCTTCCCTGAGCCGTCCGAGCCCTCTGAGCCCCGCCCCCGCCCCCTGAACCGCCGAGCCCCTGAGCCCCGAGCCCCCGACGGGCCGCCGAACGCACAGCCAACGGAGGAAGTGTGGACCCGGTTGTCATCCCGATGCTCCTGGCGGCGCTGGTCGTCGTCTTTCTCGTGTCGAGCAGCGTGCGGGTCGTCCCGCAGGCCCGCCGCTACAACATCGAACGCTTCGGCCGCTACCGCCGTACGCTCCAGCCCGGCCTGAACTTCGTCGTGCCGGTGGCGGACCGCGTCA
Source organism: Streptomyces sp. NBC_01808 (assembly GCF_035917395.1). Lineage (NCBI taxonomy): Bacteria > Bacillati > Actinomycetota > Actinomycetes > Kitasatosporales > Streptomycetaceae > Streptomyces > Streptomyces sp. NBC_01808. The sequence goes on along the minus strand of NZ_CP109072.1, from coordinate 4,288,345 downwards.
ACACCAAGCTGGACGTCCGCGAGCAGGTGTACTCGTCCGATCCCCGGCCGGTGATCACCGAGGACAACCTCGTCGTCAACATCGACACCGTGCTCTACTACCAGATCACCGATCCGCGGAAGGCCGCGTACGAGGTCTCCGACTACCTCCAGGCGATCGACCAGCTCACCGTCACCACCCTGCGCAACGTCATCGGCGGCATGGACCTGGAGGAGACCCTCACCTCCCGCGAGGAGATCAACGCCCGGCTCCGCTCCGTCCTCGACGACGCCACCGGCAAGTGGGGCATCCGCGTCAACCGCGTCGAGATCAAGGCCATCGACCCGCCGCACAGCATCAAGGAGGCGATGGAGAAGCAGATGCGCGCGGAGCGCGACAAGCGCGCGGCGATCCTGCACGCCGAGGGCGAGCGGCAGGCGAAGATCCTGACCGCCGAGGGCACGAAGCAGAAGGACATCCTGGAGGCGCAGGGCGCGCAGCAGGCCATGATCCTGCGGGCGGACGGCGAGGCGCAGGCGGTGGAGCGGGTGTTCCAGGCCGTCCACCGCAACAACGCCGACCCGAAGATCCTGGCGTACAAGTACCTGGAGACGCTGCCGCACCTGGCGAAGAGCGACAACAACACGTTCTGGGTGATCCCCGGCGAGCTGACCGAAGCGGTACGCACCGTCACCACCGCCTTCGGCGACAAGTCGGCGCCGGGCGTGCCCCAGGCCGTACAGGCGAACGAGGCGGCAGCGGCAGCGGCGACGGCAGAGACGGCGGCGACCGGGGCGGCGGCGGACGGGCAGCCGCCGGCGCTGGACAAGGCCGGGGCGCCCGAGCTGGCCGCCGCGCCGAAGCCCGCGCTCGACGCGGTGGCGGCGGCGGTGGAGGCCGCGAAGGTGGCGGACGCGGCGGTGAGCGAGGCCAAGGCGGAGGCGGAGGCGGCGAGTTCGCCGCAGCCGCAGAAGGCGAACAAGGCGAAGCCGGCCGACGAGTAACCGGGCGCCCGGGTCGCGCTGGGCGGCCCGGGCCGTACCGGACGCCGGGGCCGCGCGCCGGCCGGCCGGGCTCAGGCCGGGTACGCGTGCGTCTGGGTCGCCTTCACGGCCGCCCAGACCTCGGCGCCCGGGTGGAGGTCGAGTTCGGCTGCCGCGGTGGTGGTCAGGTCGGCGGCCAGGGGGAGTTCGCCGGTCAGTTCGGCGCGGATCTGGTCGGCGTGGGTTTCCAGTCCCGCGACCGCGCAACGCCAGAGGTTGCGGGCGCTGGAGCCGGTGGGGCGGTCGCGGTGCAGGGTCACGGCACTGGGCGGGAAGGCGACGAAGACCGGCCCGGTGAGGTCGTCGGCGGTGGTGATCGCGGGTCCTTCGTCGAGGTCGACGGAGTGGCCGCGGGCCCGCCCCCGGTAGAGGTTGAGGCCCACGAGGTGGGCGATGTAGTCCGTACGCGGGTGGCGGGCGATGTCCGTGGGGGCGCCCTGCTGCACGACACGGCCGTCCTCGATGACCACGAGGTGGTCCGCCAGCACCATCGCGTCCAGCGGATCGTGGGTGACGAGTACGGCGACGGCCTCGAAGCCGGCGAGGTGGCGGCGGAGCTGGGCGCGGACCTCCAGGCGGGTACGGGCGTCGAGCGCGGCCAGCGGCTCGTCCAGGAGCAGCAGCCGGGGGCGGGTGGCCAGGGCGCGGGCGAGGGCGACGCGCTGGGCCTGGCCGCCGGAGAGCCGGCGGGGCTTGGCGGCGGCGTGCTCGGCGAGGTCCATCCGCGCCAGCCAGGCGGCGGCCTCGGCGCGGGCCTCGGCCTTGGTGGCGCCGTGGCAGCGCGGCCCGAAGGCGACGTTGTCCAGGGCGCTGAGGTGCGGGAAGAGCAGGTAGTCCTGGAAGACGACCCCGACCGGGCGGTCCTCCGGCGGCGTACGGTCCAACGCGGCGGCGTCGAGGCGCAGATGCCCGTCCGTGAGCGGGACGAGGCCCGCGAGGGCGCGCAGGGCGGTGGTCTTGCCGGCACCGTTGGGGCCGAGGAGGGCGAGGACGTCGCCGGGGCGTGCGGTGAGCGCGACGTCGAGCCGGAAGGCGCCGCGCTCGACGACGAGCCGGGCGTCGAGCCCGCTCTCGCCGTACGTCTCGGCGCGGATCTCCCCGTGCGTCTCTTCTCGTACCGAATCGTCTCTCATGCCGAGGTCATCCACCTGTCCCGTAGCCCCGCGAGCACCGCCACCGAGACCGCGAGCAGCACCAGGCTCAGTGCGATCGCCGCCTCCGGGTCGCTCTGCAGCGCGAGATAGACGGACAGCGGCATCGTCTGCGTACGCCCCGGGAAGTTGCCCGCGAACGTGATCGTGGCGCCGAACTCGCCCAGCGCCCGCGCCCATGCCAGCACCGCACCGGCCGCGATGCCCGGCGCGACGAGCGGCAGGGTGACGCGGCGGAAGGCGGTGAAGCGGGAGGCGCCGAGGGTGGTGGCGGCTTCCTCGTAGCGGGGGTCCGCGGCCCGTAGCGTGCCCTCCACGGCGATGACGAGGAACGGCATCGCCACGAACGCCTCCGCGACCACCACCCCCGCGGTCGTGAACGGCAGCGTGACCCCGAACCAGTCGTCCAGCCACCGCCCCACCACCCCGTTGCGTCCCAGCGCCATCAGCAGCGCCACGCCGCCGACCACCGGCGGCAGCACCAACGGCAGCGTCACCAGCGCCCGGACGAGCCCGCGCCCCGGGAACTCCACCCGCGCCAGCAGCCATGCCAGCGGCACCCCGAGGACCAGGCTCAGCGCCGTCGCCGCGGTCGCGCACACCAGCGAGAGCCGCAGTGCCTGCCACACCTCGGTGCTGGTCAGCAGCTCCGGCATGCTGCTCCACGGGGCGCGGAGCAGCAGGGCGAGGAGCGGCAGGACCAGGAACGCGAGGCCGAGCAGCGCCGGTACGAGCAGCGGCAGCGGCGCGCCGCCGCGGGCGGGCGGGCGGGCCCGGGACCCGGACCGGGACCGGGGCCGGGACCCCGCACGGCACCGGCGGAGCGGGGCGGGGCCACCGGCCAGGGTGTCCGCCGCCTCGCCCTTGTCCGCGCCTGAAGGCAACGTCACGGCTTGAGGAACCCGGCCTCGGTCAGCACCTTCTGCCCCTCGGCCGACTGCACCAGCTCGACGAACGCCTCCGCCGCGGCGGCGTTCGGCGCCTCCTTGAGCAGCGTGATCGGGTAGTCGTTGATCGCGTCGGCGGACTCGGGGAAGTCCACGCCCTCCACCTTGTCGCCGACGGCCCGCACGTCGGTCTTGTAGACGACCGCGGCGTCGGCCTCCTTCAGCACCACCTTGTTGAGGGCGGACTTGACGTCCTCCTCGTACGACACGGGGGTGAGCTTCAGCGCGCCGGCCTCCAGGGCCTTCTGCGCGGCCGACCCGCAGGGCACGGTCTCGTCGCAGAGCACGACCTTCAGGCCCGAGTCGGTGAGGTCCTTCAGCGAGGCGACCCCGTCCGGGTTGCCGGGCAGGGTGGCGATCTCCAGTTGGTTGCGGACGAAGGTCTCGGGGGTGCCGGCGGCGGCGCCGGCGTCCGTGACGATCTCCATCGTCGTGGGGCTGGCGGAGGCGAAGACGTCGGCGGGGGCGCCGCCGGTGATGCTCGCGGCCAGGGCGTCGCTGCCGCCGAAGCTGAACGTCACCTTCGTACCGGGGTGGTCCTTCTCGAACTGCGCGCCGAGCTTCTCGAAGCTCTCGGTGAGGGAGGCTGCGGCGAAGACGGTGACCTCACCGGACGGCTCACCGGACGTGCCGCCCTTCCCCGAGTCCGAGCCCGAGTCCGATTCGGAGTCGGAGCCGGAGTCGGAGCAGGCGGTCAGTGCCAGCAGGGCGGCGGCGGCGGCCGCGCCGGCTATGCGGAGGGTGGGGCGGTAGCCGCCGGTCCGGCGTGCGGAACGGGTCATCACAGGTCCACTCCCTGACGTCTACGGTCTCTCCACGACCACGTTGGTCGACTTGATCACGGCCACCGCCGGAACGCCCGGCGCCAGCCCCAGCTCCTCCGCCGACTCCCGGCTGACCATGGACACCACCCGGAACGGCCCCGCCTGGATCTCCACCTGCGCCGAGACGTCCCCCATGTGCACGTCGGTGACGATCCCGGCGAAGCGGTTGCGCGCGGACGACCCGGTGGAGTCCCGCTCCGCCCGGCGCATCTCCCGGGCGTACGCGGCGAGCGCCGCCCCGGGGATGATCCTGCGCCCCGCGCCGTCGCGCTCGGCGGTCAGCTTTCCGGCGTCGACCAGCCGCCTGACGGTGTCGGCGCTGACACCGAGCAGGGCGGCGGCGTCTCCCATCCGGTACGTATGCATGCGCCCGATGATAATGCCGCACCTGCGAGGAAGAAGCCACTGTATCCATCGCACAAGCCTGGTGATACGAGAAGTTGCCTGGCATGTGCGTTTCGGAGCTGGAAGGAGACCAGGGTGCGGAGTGACTGCGGCGGACCGCCGGAGATGCCGAAACCGTCCGGCCAATGTTCATCCGGGATCCATGTACGCCATGTCCTGTTCGCTCAGATCAGCAGGCCGCCCGTGGCGCGGAGGTTCTGGCCGGTGATCCAGGCGGCGTCCGGGCCCGTGAGGAACGAAACCACCGCGGCGATGTCCTCCGGGTGGCCCAGGCGCCGGAGTGCGGTCATGGCCGCGGTCTGGGCGAGGGCTTCCGGGGGGTTGGTGGCGTGGAGGAGGGCTGTTTCCGTGGCGCCGGGGGAGACGGTGTTGACCGTGATGCCGCGGGGGCCCAGCTCCCGGGCGGCGACCTGGGTGAACTGTTCGAGCACCGCCTTGCTCGCGCAGTACAGCGCGTGGCCGGGGGCCGGGACCACCGTGTTGAGGGTCGAGATGTTGACGATCCGGCCGCCGTCCGGCATCAGGGCCGCCGCCTCGCGCATCGCCAGGGCGCCGAACCTCGCGTTCGCCGTCAGCACCCGGTCGAACTCCGCCGCCGTCAGCTCCGCCAGCGGCAGCCGCGGGTTGACCGCCGCGTTGTTGACCAGGATGTCGAGGCCGTCGCGGACCGGGGCGAAGGCGTGGGCAAGGGCGTCCGGTTGCTCCTGGTCGGCGCGGACCGCCTGCGTGCCGGGGACCTCGCGTACGACCTCCGCCGCCGCCGTCTCGTTCTCCTTGTACGTGAAGACCACCCGCGCGCCGTCCCGCGCCAGCCGGGTCACGATCGACCGGCCGATGCCCCGCGAACCGCCCGTCACCAGCGCCGTCTTACCGTTCAGCAGCATGCGCGGGACGCTATCCGGCGGCCGGCTCCCGGTATTGAAGGTTTGCGCACAGCGCGGTGGGCGTCAGGCCCGTCAACTCCCGTACGTCCCGGGTGAAGTGCGGCTGGTCGGCGTAGCCGCAGGTGGCGGCGATGGCCGCGAGGTCGTGCGCCGGGTCGGCCAGCCGGCCGACCGCGTGCTGGAGACGGGCGATACGGGCCACCCGGCCCGGCGGCATGCCGATCTCGCGCCGGAAGCCCAGCTCCAGGTAGCGGCGGCTGACGCCCAGCCGCGCCGCCAGCGCCGGGATGGGGATCCGGCGACCCGGACGCTGGAGCCGGTGCCAGGCCACGGCGAAGGGGGTGGTGGCCGGGCTTCCCGTCCCCGCCTTGAGCCACGTCTCCATCGTCTCCACCAGTACGTCCAGCCTGCGCGGTCCCGCCTCCGCCAGCCGCTCCGCCAACTCCTCCTCCCGCCGCCGCCCCAGCACGTCCGCCAGCTCCACCGTCTCGCCCACGAACTCCCGCGCCGGCACCCCCAGCAGCGCCGCCGTCCCCGCCGGGGTGAGGCCGACCGTGACGCCCTCGCGCCACCGCTGCGTGGCGTGGATGCCGTACGCGGAACGGGCGCCGGTGACGAGGCGGTCGGCACCCGTGACGTCGATGACGAGGACCGTGGCGTTGACCGGCAGCAGCCGGTGGCGCACGGGCGCGCCGCCGCCCGCGCGGAACGCCGAGCAGCCGATGACGTATGGCGCCAGCCGGGTCGGGGGCGTACGGGCCACGGACTCACACGGGGCAGGCTGCCGTTGCGCCGGGATGGAGTGCACGTTCACCACCACGATGATTCCTCAGGCCGCTCCACCCCGGCAGGGGCTCACACGTGTTGATCACCCCTCGCGACCGGTCGTGGAGGCGGGGACCCCGGCGGCCAAGGGGGAAGCTGCCATCCAGTCAGTCGTCCGATCACTTCCGGCCAGACTGCGGCTACCGATAAGGGCGACTGTTGAAAGCGCAGGTAACCCTGCGCACAGTTCTCCTTACACAGTAGGTTCGATCCGGCGTGTGGCGCTGGGTGTGTGTGCAGGGTCGAGCGAGGGGGCAGATTTTGCGTTCCGGAGAGGAATTCGCCGACCGCTACGTCCTCAAGGAGGTCATCGGCGCGGGGCGCGGCGGCGATGTGTGGCTGGCACACGACACAGTGGTGGGTCAGGACGTCGCGCTGAAGCCGGAGCGGACGGACGGCGAGGGCGAGACAGCGGTGCGTCGGCTGCTGGGTGAGCCGCGGGCCATGGCCAAGTTCCGCGACCATCCTCACGTCGTGACCCTGTACGACGTCGTCACCGTGGCGCCGGAGGGCGGCGGGGGCGACGCGGACACGTACTGGTTCGTCATGGAGTACGTGCCCGGCGGCGGTCTGGACCGGCTGCCACCAATCTCCCCCGAACAGGCGGCCCGCATCGGGGCCCAACTCGCCGACGCGCTGGTCGCCCTGCACGAGGAAGGCATCGTTCACTGCGACGTCAAGCCCGCGAACATCGGCCTCACGCGGCGCGGTGACGCGAAGTTGCTGGACTTCGGAGCGGCCTACCGGGTCGGCGGCAGCGAGACCATCACGTTCAACGGCCCCTTCAGCTACACACCGGACTACGCAGCTCCTGAACTGGCCCGAGGCAGTGTCCCCCGGCCGGCATCGGACGTGTTCTGCCTGGCGGCCACCCTCTACGCCCTGGTCACCGGTACGCCGCCGCGTGGCAGCGAGCCAGGGGAGAGGGAGAGCGACGGCCACCAGGAGGACGCGGACTCCTGGGAGAACCCCCGGGGTCTGAGGCACTTACAGGCCGAGCAGGGCTTCGTCGAGTTGGACGCCGACGCCGTGGGGCCGCTGTACCCCGCGCTCGCCGCCATGCTCCGACGCAACCCCCGGCAGCGCCCCGATGCCACGGAGGCCAAGCAACTGCTGGAGGACGTCGCCGCAGCCGGCCCTCCAGCCTCAAAGGACACGGCTACAGCACTCGGGGACGCCGCCGCCTCCGACACCCTCACCAAGCGCCGACGCCGGCCACTGCTCGCAGCCGCGCTCGGTGTCGGTGCTGCTGTGATGGCTCTGGCACTCGTCTTCATCCCCGGCGGCGACGGCGAGGACGGAAAGCCCGCGTCCGAGGACGGCCAGAGCGGGCAACTGGGGGCGCAGGCCCTGATCGGCAGCCCGCACACGGCGGACGTGTGTGCCCTGGCCGATACCTCCGTTCTCGAGCAGTTCGCCGGCGAGGACGTCCGCAAGGATGTGGACTACGGGAACTTCGACCGGTGTGACGTGCTGGTAGGCGTCGACGATGAGACCCGGATTGACGTATCGATCCGCCTCCTTCCGAGCTCGCCGCCCCAGGAGGCCAAACCCTTCCGCACGATCGGGAGGATCAACATCGTCGAAGACGAGGCGGAGAACGATGAGTGCAGCCGGCTGCTGACCACCGGCGGCAGCACCGGGGAAACGGTGGTCCAGGTCCGCGTCAACATGGGCGAAGGCTCGGTGAACGGCGGCAATGCCACCCTGTGTACGGTCGCCGAAAGAGCCGCTGCGAGCGCGGCCGAGGTCCTCGACGCCGGTCCGATCCCCCGCCGTGCATCGGCCTACCCGCAAACCTCGCTGGCCTGGGGGAATGCCTGCAAACTCCTCGACGCCACCGCGCTGTCGGCCGTTCCCGGCCTCAGGGCCGACGTGCCGGACGCCGCAATCGCGAACTGGGGCTGCGAGTGGTCCAGCACCATCGACGAGTTCGACGCAGAGGTGAGCTTCTTCCGGGACCAGCCCAGCTCCGCTCAGGACGGCACGGTCCTCACACTCAGTGGATATCGCACGGTCGTCAAACCGAACGACGAAGGCGACACCTGTAGCGCGCTTGTCGAGCACCACAGGTACAAGGGCCAGGATGGCGTGACCGCCGCCGAGATGGTGCGCCTCGACGTCCACGGCGAGCGTCCCACCGAAGATCTCTGCGGGATGGCGAAGGACCTCGCGGCATCCGCCGCCGCCCGGCTCCGCGCGCTGTGACGGCAGCCGGCACACGTGCGGCACCCCTGCTCGGCCAGTCACTCCGTCGTCCACCAGATACCCCTGCGCGGCCTGGCGGGAGCGTAGTGCTGTTCCGCGTCAGCTCGCCGCGCTGTCGACGGAGCGTCAAGGGATCGGTCACTGAGTGGTAATGACTCTGCGTCAGCGGGGCGGGAGCATTCCTTCACCCGCAGATGACGGGGAGAAGTTCGATTCAGGATGTGGGGGAGGACCTTCGTGCGCAATGCTGGAAAGGCAATCGGAGCCGCTGCGGCGGCACTCTTGACGCTCAGCCTCGCCGGGGCCGGGACGGCAAATGCTGAAGACGGATCACAAGGATTCAACGCAGACAACTGGACATGCGAGCCGGGGAGCAAACCGAGCGCCACGGATCCAGGCGGGCGAGATGCGTGGATCACGGTCCGGCACAAGGACGATTCCACGAATTTCGCCAGGTTCTACTTCCAGGCGCATGGCGAAATTTTCACCTTCACGAACAGCACCGACGTCATCAACAGTTCCGGAGACACGCTTCGATTCGACGCGTATGCCATCGAGTTCAACAATGACTGGGACTGGCAGTGGTGGCTGTTCAAGCGGACCTGGATCGAGGACAACGTCTCCCTTCCTGAGGATCAGGGGTTCAGCATGGAACTCTGGAGCGACCAGGGGAACACCGGCCCCTGCATGAACCGTTCCGGACGGACCTGATGTTGGCCGGGGCCGGGGTGATGCGGCGCGAAACTGCGTGGCGGTTTCACACGGTTCGGTGAGCTGTGGCAGCGCGAGCCCTTCCCGAGAGGATCGGGGAGGGCTCCGCCGTGCGAGCTGCCAGTCACAGCGGGCCGAACGGCGCCGGTCCGCTGCCGTGAATGGTGAGCGGTCCTCCGCTCAGGTCGCCCTTCTGATGAACGAGGCCCAGACGAGCTTGCCGAGGCCGTCGCGGTCGCAGGTGCCCCACTCGTCGGCGAGGGCGTCGACCAAGTGCAGGCCGCGGCCGTGGTCGTCGGTGGGGGCGGGGTGGCGCAGGTACGGGGATGCCCCGCTGGCGTCGTGGACTTTCGATGCGGACGGCGCCGTCGTCGGTGACGTGCACCCGGAGCTGGCCGCCCTGATCTCTCACCACCAGCGGATTTCTGATATTCTGAACTCATGAGGATGATGAGCGCAAGCGAGGCTTCCCGGAGCTTCGCTTCGGTTCTGGACCAGGCGGAGCATGGGGAAACCATCGTGATCACCCGCAACGGCAGACGTCTGGCGATCCTCGGGCCCGCACCCAGCGGGAACGGCGCTGCGCTTGCCGACGTGCTGGAAGCACACGCCGCGGCTCTCGACGAGGACTTCGCGTCCGATGTGCTGGAGACCCGTGAGCTGCTGACTCTGGAGGACCCGTGGGAAGGGTAATCCTCGACACCGGTGTCCTTGCTGCGGTCGATCGCGGCCGGCTTGAGCTGGCCAAGCTGTTGCGCGCCCGGGATGACGACATCACCATCGCCGCCGTCACGGCGGCTGAACTGCTGCAGGGCGTGGAACTCGCGGCGGACGAGTTGACCACACGCCGTCGTCAGGGATTCGTCGACGCGGTGCTCGCCATAGTCCCGGTGGATGACTACACGCTGGATGTGGCGCGTGTGCATGCCCGGTTGCTGGCGTACACCCGGAAGCTTGGCAAGCCGCGCGGTGCGCACGACCTGATCATCGCGTCGACGGCGATTGCCACGAACCGGACGGTGATGACCACCGACGCCAAGGCGAAGTTCGATGAACTACCCGGCGTGGCCGCAGAGATGATCCCCGTCCCCTAGCTCCAAGCTGCACCGAGAGGCTCAGACAACCAGCAGGGCCCAGGTCTGTGACCACGTCGGGACTGCCACGGCTGACCCGAGCCTCCCACCGACCTCCGCGTAACCGGCCCTCGCCTCATGGCGGGGGCCGCCCCGCCGTGATCTACTCCCCGGCGGTCGCAGGGGTTACAGTCGGGGCCCCGGACCGCGGCGACGGGAGGCATCCCGCAATGGCGACCCCGACTCCCTTTCCCCGCAGGCGGTTTCTGCTCGCGAGCGGGGCGACCGCCGCCGGGCTGGCCCTCGTCACGCCGGGGGTCGGTGCCGCCGCCTCCGGGCCCGGTCCTGACGCCCTGCTCTACCACCGGCTGCTGCTGCGCCACACCCGCTGGGTCGAGACGCAGTGGGACGCCGCCGCCGGGCGCTACCCGCTCGCCGACTTCGGCTTCGCCAGCGTCCTCGGCAACGCCGTGCTGCTCACCCACGGCACGTACGACGCGGACCTCGCAGGCGTCGACCGCGACACGCTCGCCGACCACACCGTACGGACCATCCGGCACTTCGCCGCCACCAACTTCTGGGCCACCGGGGCGACCTGGGGCGGCGGCGGGTACGAGTGGGGCGGGCGGGTGTTCTGGGACGGGACGTTCGAGTCGTACTTCGTCGCCGCCGCCCGGCTGCTCTGGGACGAACTCGACGCCGGCACCCGCGCGCACGTCGACGCCATCGCCGTCCGCGGCGCGCAGTACGTCGCGGGCCTCGGCGCCGGCGAGGACCCGCGCAGCGGCGGCTGGTCGTCCAACGGGCTCACCGGCGGGCACCGCGGCGACTCGAAGATCGAGGAGATGGGCGCGAAGTCGATGCCGCTGGCCACGGGCCTCGCGTACCACCCGGGCCACGCGGACGCCGCCGCCTGGCGGGAGTGGCTGACCCGCTGGCTGTCGAACATGACGGGGCTGCCCTCCGCGGACCGCGAGAACGGCACGTTCATCGACGGCCGTCCGGTGTCCGAATGGAACACCGCGCAGAACATGTACGAGGGCCATGTCGTGGAGAACCACGGCACCTACGCGCCCATGTACCAGCAGTCCACCGGCGCGTACCCCGGGCGCAACGCCCTCCACTTCCTCATCGCCGGCGCCCCGCTGCCGGAGGTGCTCGCCAAGCAGCCCAACGCGGCCGGCCTCTGGCGCACGATGACCCACCTCGGCACCGCCGCCGGGCTCTCCTCGCACCCCATGGTGGCCGACCGCTACCACCTCTACGGCCGCGACGTACTCCCCCTGACCTGGCGCCGGATGGGCCAGGCCGACCCGTACACCGCCCGCGCGGAGCGGATGCTCGCCGCGCATCTGGAGCCGTATCTCGCGTACCCGCCGGAGAACCGGCTGACGAAGTTCAGCGGCGAGCCGAAGTACGAGCCGGAGGCGCGCGCGGAGGTGGCGATCGCGTACCTGTTGCACGTCTGGCGCGACCGGCTGCACGGCGACGTGCGGCCGGTGAGCGAGACCCGCTACTGGGCGAGCGTCGCCGGGGCGACGGACTACGGCGCCGAAGTCGGGCTCGTCGGGCACCAGTCGGCGCGGGCGCTGGCGATGGCGGTGAGCAAGGCGGGGCACGTGAAGTTCGCGTTCCTGCCCGAGCACGACGACTGGCTCTTCGACGTCACGGGCGCGGCCCCCGCGTTCCTGCCGGGCACCGCGCTCGCGGTCACCGGCCGCCGCGTCGCCCGCTACACCCGGGCCGCCGACGGCTTCGACGGCTCCGCCACGGTGCTGCGCTTCGCGCAGGGCACCGCCGGCTATGCGACGCTGCCCACCGGCGCGGTCGTCTACGCCACGTCCGGCCTCGCCCCCGACGAGGGGCGGCTGCGGCTGCACACGCTGGCCATGCCGGGCGTACGGGGCCTCGACGGCGACCGTACGTTCCACGGCCCCGGCGGCGCCGTCACCCTGGCGCCCGACGGGGGCGACGGCGGGGTGGACGAGGTGCGCTTTCCCGCGGTCGCGGCGCGGCACGTGCGGATCCTCGGCGCCCGGCCCGCGACGCAGTACGGCTACTCCCTCTGGCGCGTCGAGGTCTACGCCCCCGGCTCCGGCACCGACCTGGCCCGCGGCCGTACCGCCACCGCCTCGTCCGCCGACCCCGCGTACCCCCCGCCGCACGCCACGGACGGCGACCCCGCCACCCGCTGGGCGGTGGCCCGCGCGGAGCGGCCGCGGGCGGACAGTTGGCTGGCGGTGGACCTGGGCGCGGAGCAGCGGGTGGACCAGGTGCTGCTGGGGTGGGAGGCGGCGTACGGCGCGGAGTACCGGGTGCAGGTGTCCGCAGACGGCACGGGCTGGCGCGACGTGGCGGCGGTGCCGGCGGCGCACGGCTTCGCGGGGAACTGGGTGAACGTCGACGACCGGGCCGGTTTCGTCGTACGCGGCGGAAGCAACCCGATCCGCGTGACGGCCGGCTCCGTCACCCTCTCCGCGGGCCCGGCCACCCCGCTGATCGCCGAGGGCTACCCGGCACAGCGCGCGGGCCGCACCCGCGCCCTGGCAGCCGCCCCCGCCCCGACCACGGACGTGCCCGGCGTGGCGGCCGCCCTGGCCGACGGCCACCTCGCCGTCTTCAACCTCACCGACACCGCCGTCCAGGCAACAGTCCACGTCCCCGCACGATCGGACAGCGACCCCGCCCGCACCGTCCCCGTCAGCCTCCCCGCCGCCGCGGCCACCGTCCTGCCGCCCGCCTCCGGTGCGTGACGTCCGCTACTGCGCGGGTTGCGGGGATGCGGGAGGATCGTCCTGTCGTGGGGTCTGGGGTGCGGGTTGGGGAGGTTCGGGATGGGGCGGGGTTTCGGGGTCCTGGCCGCGGTGTGCGCGGGTGCGGTGCTCCTGGCCGGGTGCGGTGAGGAGAGCGGTTCCGGTGCGGGTACGGGTACGCCGTCGAACGGCGGGTCCCCTTCCACCGCCGAGGAGTACGCCGAGGCGACGCGGAAGGAGCACGACCGGGCGTGGCCCGACGTCGCGCGGAAGTGCCGCGACGTGCGGCCGGAGCCCTCGGCAGAGGCGGGCGACGGGGGCGAAGGTGCCGTGCCCGAGAATCCCAAGTACGGGGAGAACAACGCCTACAAGCAGACCACCGACGTCACCCCCGACGAGCTGTGCCGGGGCGAGGCCCACGCCGTACGCATCGCCGCCGCGCTCAAGGACGCCGCCCCCGCCGACCTGAAGGACGAGCGGCGGATCCGGCTCGTCCTCGAAGACCTGGGCTACGCGACGGACACCGTGACCGCGCAGCAGGCCGGCGCATCCGCCGTCGCATGGGACGTCATGGTGGCCGGCGCCGGCCCGTGCATCAGCGGCAACACCGACTGGCCCGACGAGATCGACGTACACGGCGTCTACATGGAAGGCGGCTGCACCGAGCCCGTCGGCGGGCACTGACCAACTGCGCAGGACCGCGGTTTGACGCGCGGGCCGTCCGCGATGTTGGCTGCCCGGGTGTCCGATCTCCGCTTCACGCCGCCGGCCGACGACGAGGCGCTACGGGACTGGCGCCGCGTCCACAACGCGACGATCCCGACGCATCACCTGTCGCTGGACGACGTACGGGACCGGTCGTGGCGGCACCACCTGGAGCTGGCCTATGCCGGCGGCGTGCTCGCCGGCTGCAGCACCGTGCGCCCGCCCGAGGACGGCACCTGCACGGCCACCGTCATCGCGCGCGTCCTGGCGGACCACCGCGGCCGGGGCATCGGCGAGGAGCTGTACGCGCGCGGGCTGTTCAAGGCGTGGGAGCTGGGCGCGGAGCAGATCGCGACCGTGGTGCTGTCGTCGAACGACTGCGGACTGCGCTTCGCGCACAAGCACGGCTTCGCCGAGACCGAACGCTACGTCCTGCCGGGCGAGACGATCCCCTGGATCGACATGAAACTGGCACCCTAGGTCCCGCCCGGCGGCTCCCGGGAGCGCCGGGGCGCGCACACGGAGGCCACCGCGGAGCCGTCCCGTTGTCAGTGGCGGCGGGCAGACTTGCCGTCATGCAGACGGTGTACAGCGGCGAACTGGACGTGGATTACGGACAGTTCTACGTGGAAGGCCGGCGGGACTGGTCCGGGGAGGGGTTGGCGGAGACGTTCGCCGGGCAGCGCAACGGGCTGTGCGGGGCCGCCGTGCCGGGGTACCTGTTCCTCACCACCGGGCTGCACACCGGCCGGGTGGGGCTGACCGTCGAGGTACATGATCAGGCGCCGCCCGTCACCGCGACCTGGGAGGAGGTCGTGGAGGTCTCCTTCCGGCCCGCCGCGCCGCGGACGGCGGTGTTCCCGTGGGGTGACGGTGAGCTGTGCGCCGCGGAGCTGGCGGAGACCGACCACCGGGTGCGGTACTGCGCGCGCGGGATGGACGTGGAGTGGGACGCGGAGTCGGCCGTACTCGACGGCGGGCCGCCCGTGGACCACTACCTGCTGCAGTTCTGGCCCGCCCCGCCGGCCCCGGACCGGGTGATCCGCCAGACCTCCCGCCGCGCCGCGTACTGGCACACATACGCCCGTCGCCTCCCCCCGCCGCCCACGCGCGAGGAAGCGGCCGCGGCCGAGCGGGCGGAGCGGGAGCGTAAGGAGCGGGAGCGCACGGCGCTCCGCGAGCAGGTGGAGCGGCGGCGGTGGGGCGGGCGGATCCCCAGCGAGCGGGTGCGCGCCGCCATCGGCGCCGGGTCGTGGCTGGTCGCGTGGGACCGCGACCTGATCGACGAGGTCGACGCCGCGGACCCGCAGGCGCAGCGCGACCTCGCCCGCTGGGCCGCCCGCCGGGCGCTGGCGGCGGCGGGACTCGACCGTATCGGCTGGATAGCCGCAGGTCTCGACGCCCTGGACAGGGGCGGGGACCTGCCGGAGCCGTTCGACGACGAGGGCCGGGCCTTCGACCGGCTCTTCGCCGACCCGGGCGTCCCGCAGACCCTCGTGCCCACCCCCGACGGCCGGTACGACAACGCGCTCCAGCAGGCCATGGCGCTGCCCGCGCTACTCGCCGCCGCCGACCCCGACCCGCTGCGGGCCGCCCTGGACGCGCTCTCGCACGCGGCCGTGACCTGGGGCAGCGCCCGCCCGGACCTGTTCGCCGGAGCCCGCGCCCAATTGCCGGGCTGACGGCACGTACGGGCTCCCACCGGGCCGCCCGGCACCTCCCCCACCGCTGCTCCACACCTCCCTGACCACCGCTTCTCTTCCGGAATCAAGGTCTGCAGACCCGTTGACCCCTATGTGGACCCCGTGTATACCTGCCACATGCACGGTGGATCCACCGCCGGTACGGCTCGTCCCCTGGCCCCGATGTGTGGAGATAATCAATGGCACCAATCAGCAGGCGGCACCTCCTCGCCGCCGGCGGCGGCGCGCTGGGCAGCGCGGCGCTGGCCGCGTGCGGCAGCCCGGTCAACCTGCCGTCGTCCATGGAGGAGGTCACCCCCCGGCCCGGCGGCCCGAGCCGCGGCGGGGTGCTGCACTTCGGGCTCTCCACGGACCCGGCCAACCTCGATCCGCACGTCACCACGGGCGCCGCGTCGGACCTGCTGCGGCAGCTCACGTACAACGCGCTGCTGCAGTACGACGGCGACGGCGAGATCATCGGCGACCTGGCCGCCGAGTTCGGCTGGGCCGACGACACGACGTACGAGGTCAAGCTGCGCCCCGGGGTCCGCTTCCACGACGGCTCGCGGCTGACCACGAAGGACGTCGCGTTCTCGTTCCGCCGCATGATGGACGAGAAGACCGCGGCGACCACGGGTCCGCTCCTCGACCTGATCGAGGAGGTCGAGGCCAAGGACGACACCACGGTCCTCTTCCACCTCAAGCAGGCGGACTCCACGATCCCGTTCGTCCTCGCCAACCCGACCGCGAACATCGTCTCCCAGCGCTGGATCGAGTCGGGCGTCGACCCCAAGACGCAGGTCATGGGCACGGGACCGTTCCGGTTCGTGGAGCGCATCCCCGGGGTGAGCACGACGTACGAGCGCTTCGACGAGTACTTCGAGCCGGAGCTGCCGTACCTCAACGCGATGGTCTTCCAGCCGATGAGCGACGACTACGCCCGCGTCACGGCCCTGCGCACCGCCACCGTCGACATGATCGACTACGTCCCCGCCACCCACGTCGACGTCATCAGCGAGAACCCCCGGCTGCGCCTCGCCTCGGACCGCACCTTCGGCTTCGGCTTCGTCGGCTTCGTCACCAGCAAGCCGCCCTTCGACGACGTACGCGTCCGCAGGGCCGTCGCGATGGCGATCAACCGGGACTCCGTGCTGGAGACCGCGCTCCTCGGCCACGGCCAGCCGATCGACGGCGCGCTGATGCCGCCGGCCTTCGCGCGCTACTCCGGCTCCCTCGACAACACCATGGCCTACGACCCCGAGCAGGCCCGCTTCCTCCTCAAGAAGGCCGGCCAGGAAAAGCTGACGCTGCCGGTCGTCACCACCAGCACGTACTCGGTCATCGCCCGCCCCGCCCAGGCCATGCTCCCCGGCATCCGGGAGGCCGGGGTGGACGTGCGGCTGACCCAGCAGGAGTGGCTGACGTTCCGGGCCAGCGTCGAGGCCAAGTCGTACCCCGTGCACTCCTGGGGCACGGCGCCGAAGTTCGGCGACCCCGCCTCCCTCGGCGACTTCCTCGCCAGCACCGGCACGTTCACCGCGAACACCGACTTCAAGGACGAGCGCCTCGACCAACTGCTCGCCGAGGGCCGCCGCACCCGCGACCGCGCGCTGCGCGACGAGATCTACCGGGACGTCGAGCAGCGGGCCCTGGAGCTGGTGCCGATGACCTGGACCGTACGCCGCCAGCAGGGCGAGGCGCACTACGACTACGTCAAGGGCTACCGGCACCCGCCCAAGGGCTCGTGGACCGGAGTGACTCTGCGCCGCATATGGATGGACAAGAAATGAGACGGTTCCTCCTCACCAGATTCGCGCAGGCGGCGCTGCAGCTCTTCGCCGTCGGCAGCATCGTGTTCCTCCTCGTCCGCCTCATCCCCGGCGACCCCGCGCGCGCCGCGCTCGGCGAGGGCGCCACCGATGAGCAGGTCGCGCAGACCCGCGAGGCGATGCACCTCAACGACTCCTTCGTCAGCCAGTACTTCGGCTTCTGGGGCCGGCTCTTCCAGGGCGATCTCGGCACCTCGCTGTTGAGCAGCCGGCCGGTGATGCAGGACCTGCCGAACCGGCTGGGCAACTCCCTGGAGCTGGTGCTCGTCTCGCTGATCATCGCGGTCACGCTGGGCGTGCTGCTCGGCCGGGTCGCGGCCACCCGCGCGGACAAGCCCGCCGACCACGCGCTGGTCGCCGGCTCGATCTTCGGGATCTCGCTGCCGGTGTTCGTCGTCGGCACGCTGCTGCTGATGGTCTTCGCGTTCCTCGTGCCGATCCTGCCGCCGCAGCGCTTCACCACGCCCTGGCAGGATCCGGTGGCCCATCTGCAGATCCTGATCCTCCCGGTGGTGACGCTCACCGCCGCCTCGTGCGCGGTCATCACGCGCATGACGCGCGCGGCGATGCTGGAGACGCTCTCCGCGGACTACGTACGCACCGCCCGCTCCAAGGGCCTCGCCGAGCAGCGGGTCATCAAGGACCACGCGCTGCGCACCGCGCTGCTGCCGGTGGCGTCCGCGACGACGGTGGAGCTGACCACGCTGATCGGCAGCACCGTGCTGGTGGAGACGATCTTCGGCTGGCCCGGGGTGAGTTCGCTGCTGATGAGCGCGGTCGGGCAGCGCGACTACCCCGTCATCCAGGCCGTCGTCCTCGCCGTCGCGGCCGTCGTCATCCTCGTCAACCTCGTCGGCGACCTGGTCGTACGAGCCCTCGACCCGCGGGCGGAGGAAGCCTGACATGCCGACCGTCGAACTCACCACCGCCCCCCCACCACCCACCGCCGCGACCCCGCCCCGGCGCGGGGGCCGGCACCTGCTGCGCAGCCTCGTCGCCAACCGGCGGACGTCGATCGCCGGCGGCTTCCTGCTGCTGGCCTGCGCCGCCGCGCTGCTCGCCCCGGTGATCGCGCCGCACGACTACCGCGACATCGCCGGCACCCCGCTCACCCAGGGCGGCGTGCTCGGCATCGACGACTACGGGCGCGACGTGCTCTCCCGGCTGCTCATCGGGCTGCGTACGTCGCTGGCCGTCGCGCTCTCCGCGGTCCTCATCGCCGGCGCCATCGGCACGACGCTCGGCCTGGTCGCCGGGTACGGCGGCCGCTGGGCGTCCAGCGTCATCATGCGCGGCATCGACATCCTGCTCAGCTTCCCGCCCATCGTGCTGGCCATCGCCGTGGTCGCCGCGATGGGTCCCGAGCTGGTCAACGTCGTCATGGTCATCGGCGTGCTGTACATCCCGCGGTTCACCAGGATCGTCTACAGCCAGGTGCTGGCGATCCGCAGCGTGGAGTACGTCGAGGCCGCCGAGATCATGGGCACCGGGCGCAACACCATCCTGCTGCGCACGATCCTGCCGAACGTCGCCGCGCCGGTGATCGTGCAGCTCAGCCTGTCGGTGAGCTTCGCCATCCAGATGGAGGCGGGGCTGAGCTTCCTCGGCCTCGGCGCCCAGCCGCCGCTGCCGTCGCTCGGCACGATGGTCGGCGCGGGCCGTGACTTCCTGGAGGTCCAGCCCACGCTGCTGATCTACCCGTCGGTGCTGATCATCCTCATCGTGCTGGCCCTGAACGTCTTCGGCGACGGCCTGCGCGACCTCCTCGACCCCCGCCGCAGCGGCACCGACTCGTGAACCCCCGTACGTACACCGCACCGCAGCAGCACCCCAGCACAGCAGCGAAAGGAACCAGCCCCATGGCCGTCTCCCTGCCCGACACCCACCGTCTCGGCGAACTGTCCTGGACGCAGGTCAAGCACCTGGCGGAGCAGGACCCGGTCGTCCTGCTGCCCATCGGTGCCATCGAGCAGCACGGGCCCCACCTGCCGGTCCACGAGGACTCCATCGTCGCCGAGTGGGTCGCGGACAAGCTCGCCCGCGAGCACGGCTACTGGGTCGCGCCCGCCCTCAACTACGGCCACTCCGGCGTCTTCCGCGGCTTCGCCGGGAACCTCTCCCTCAGCCAGGAGACGCTGCGCAACGTCACGTACGAGATCCTGGAGGCCCTGGTGGCGTCCGGCTTCCGGCGGATCGTCATCGTCGACAACAACGGCGGCAACGTCGGCCCGGTGACCGGCGCGGCCATCGACGCCCGGCGCGACTTCGGCATCCTCGTCGGCCACCTCTACCCCTGGCAGCTCGGCTACGCCCTGATGCGCGACGTGTACGACGACCCGGCCACCGCCTACGGGCACGGCGCCGAGCCGGAGCACTCGGCGATGCTGGCGATGTTCCCCGAGCAGGTGCAGAGCGAGCTGGCCGAGCCGGGCGGGCTCTCCTCGCCGGCCGGCTGGACGCCGACCAGCTACACCGAGGCCGCCATCCCCGGCCAGCCCGTACCCGGCACGGTCCTCTGGGACTTCTCCGAGATCAGCGCCACCGGCTGCACCGGCGACGTGAGCCTGGGCAGCGCCGAGACCGGCAAGGTGTGGATCGAGCGGGTGCTCGGCTTCTGCGCCGCGTATCTGGCGGAGTACGACCGCAACACCCGTACGGCGGCGGACGCCGGAACCGCGGCGGGGCCGAAGTGACCGGCGCCGGTCAGGAGAAGGAGGGGACGGCGCCCGAGCCGGTGCTGAGCGTCGAGCGGCTGTCGGTGGACTTCCGCGTCGCCGGCGAGTGGACCCCCGCCGTACGGGACGTCAGCTTCACCGTCGGCCGCGGCGAAGTCGTCGCGCTGGTCGGCGAGTCCGGCTCCGGCAAGTCGGTCAGCTCGATGTCCGTGCTGGGCCTGGTCGCCGGCAGCGCCCGGCACCGCGGCAGCATCCGCTTCCACGACACCGAGCTGCTCGGCCTCGGCCACGAGGCGCTGCGCAGCATCCGCGGCAAGCGGATCGCGATGATCTTCCAGGAGCCGATGACGGCGCTCAACCCCGTCTACACCATCGGCCGGCAGATCGCCGAGGCCATCCGCTGCCACGAGAAGGTGTCCGCGGCCGGCGCCCGCGCCCGCGCGATCGAGCTGCTGACGAAGGTCGGCATCCCGGAGCCCGAGCGCCGCGTCGACAGCTACCCGCACCAGCTCTCCGGCGGCCAGCGGCAGCGCGCGATGATCGCCATGGCGATCTCCGGCTCGCCCGAGGTCATCATCGCCGACGAGCCGACGACCGCGCTCGACGTCACCGTGCAGGCCGAGATCCTGGAGCTGCTGCGCGGCCTGCGCCGGGACCTCGGCTCCGCCGTGCTCATCATCACCCACGACATGGGCGTGGTCGCCGACATCGCCGACCGCGTGGTGGTGATGAAGGAGGGCGAGGTCGTCGAAGAGGCGCCCGTGGGGCGGCTGTTCGCCGCGCCCGAGCACGAGTACACCCGCCGGCTGCTGGCCGCCGTGCCCAAACCGCCTCCCCCGCCGGCTACGCCCTCTCCCCCACCGGCTACGCCCCCATTGGCGGGGGTGCCCCCATTGGCGGGGGTGCCCCCACTCCCGGGCGAGGCCGAGCCCGCCGCGGTCACGAAGCCCGAGGCGGCAGTGGGGGTACCCGCGCCAACGGGGGCATGGCCGGCGGGGGAGGACACGACGCTGCGGATACGGGACCTGGAGGTCGAGTACCCCGGGCGGCTGGGCCGCAAGGGGTTCAAGGCCGTGCACGGCGTGAGCCTCACGATCGGCAAGGGAGAAGTCCTGGGCCTGGTCGGCGAGTCGGGCTCCGGGAAGTCCACCATCGGCCGGGCCGTCGTCGGGCTGTCGCGCGCCACCGGCGGATCCGTCGAGGTCTGCGGCACCGACGTCACCGGCCTGTCGGGACGCCGGCTGCGGGCCTTCAGGCCGACGTACTCGATGGTCTTCCAGGACCCCGGCGCCTCGCTCAACCCCCGCTGGTCGATCGGCGACTCGATCGCCGCGCCGCTGCTGGTCAACCGCCGCGCCGACCGCGCCGCCGCGCACTCCCGGGTGGCGGAGCTGCTGGAGCAGGTCGAGCTGCCCGCGCACTGGGCGAGCCGGTTCCCGCACGAGCTGTCCGGCGGCCAGCGCCAGCGCGTCGGCATCGCCCGCGCGCTGGCGCTGGAGCCGGAGCTGCTGATCGCCGACGAGCCGACGTCCGCGCTCGACGTGTCCGTCCAGGCCACGGTGCTGCGGCTGTTCCGCGAGTTGCAGGACCGGCTGGGCTTCGCCTGCCTGTTCATCAGCCACGACCTCGGCGTGGTCGAACTCCTCGCGCACGAGGTCGCGGTGCTGCAGAACGGCCGGCTCGTGGAGCACGGCCCGGCGCGCGAGGTGCTGGCCAACCCGCGTACGGAGTACACCAAGCGGCTCGTCGCCGCCGCGCCCGTGCCGGACCCGGTGGAGCAGGCGGAGCGGCGCCGGCTGTGGCGCGAGATGGCGGCGGCGTGACCGCCGCGCGCTGCCGCCGCCGGTCAGTTCAGGTGCGCGACCACCGTCTGGTCGGGGTTCAGGTGGGTGCGGATCGTCCGGGCGGCGGTCTCGAACTCGTACCCGCCGAGGGAGTCGAGCAGCGCGTGGTGCTCGCGCATGATGAGCGGCAGCCGCTCGGGGCGGATCGTTATCGCCGAGACCCCGATGCGCTGGTGCCGCGGCTGGAGGCTGCGGAACAGGTCGGTCAGCACGGTGTTGCCGGTGGCCCGGACGAAGCCGAAGTGGAACTGGAAGTCGAGCTTGCCGTGCTCGGCGATCGCCTCGCGGTCGCCGGCGCGGCAGCGCGCCAGCAGCTCCGTGTCCCCCATCTGCGCGAGCAGTTCGGCCTGCCGGGCGGGGATCTCCAGCCGCTTGTCGCACAGGGTGCGGAAGCCGTGTATCTCCAGCACCTGGCGCATCTCGTACGTCTCGATCATCTCGGCCACGGTGACGCGCCGGACCTGCGCGCCGCGCCGCGGCAGCAGGTCGAGGAACCCCTCGGCGGCCAGCCGGTGCAGCGCCTCGCGCACCGGCGTCCGCGACACCCCCGCGGCCTCGGAAAGGACCTTCTCCTCCAGGAACGAACCCTCGGGGTAGCGCCCCAGCAGGATCGCCTCCTTGACCCACTCGTACGCCCGCGCCCGCGCCGTCACCGCACGGCCGTCCTCGTCGACTGACACGCTCCCCGCCCTCTCTGGCTCATATGTATACGCAGTGTATACCTACTTGAAGGAGGCTCATGCCCCCGCGCACGACCGACCGCCGGCGCGAATACGCCGCCTGGCTGTCCGACCCGAGTTTCGCCACCGCCGAGATCGTGGCGGCCACCGGGTACGGCGCCGTGGTGCTCGACATCGAGCACGGCGCCTTCGACCTCGCCGACCTGGAGCGGTTCATCCCGTTCCTGCGCCGGCTCGACCTCGACGTGCTCGCCAAGGTGCTCGGCCCCGAACGCGGCCCGATCCAGCAGGCGCTGGACTTCGGCGCCACCGCCGTCGTCGTGCCGCACGTGGAGAACGCGGCGCACGCCGCCGAGGTCTGCTCGTACGGCAAGTTCCCGCCGCTGGGGGACCGCAGCTTCGCGGGCGGCAGGACCGCGGGCTACGGCGGGTTCGACGACGACTGGATCGCCAGGCAGGACCGCGAGACCCGGGTCTACCCGATGATCGAGGACGCCGGGGCCATCGAGGAGATCGGGAAGATCCTCGACCTGCCGGTGGTCGACGGGGTGTTCGTCGGGCCCAGCGACCTGTCGATGCGCCGCGCGCGCGGCGCGTACACCCGGAGCGAGGCGGACTTCGCGGACCTCGCCGCCATCGCGGACGCCGCCCGGGCGGCCGGCAAGCCGTGGGTGCTGCCGGCCTGGTCGGCGGCGGAGAAGGCGTTCGCGCTCGCGCACGGCGCCGACCAACTGGTGCTGACCATGCAGCACGGCGCGCTGCTGGCCGGCTTCGGCGCCGCGGTCACCGAGACCGACGCACTGGCAGGACGCGCCTGACCCGGCGCCGCCGGACCGTACCGCTCCACCACACGAAAGGCACCACCTCATGCTCGCCACCGTCGCCCAGTTCGCCGCCACGACCGACAAGGCCGCCAACCTCGACGCCGCCTCAGGACTCGTCGCGACCGCCGCCGCGCGCGGCTCCGACCTCGTCGTCCTCCCCGAGAACTCGATGTACGCCAACCCCGACCCGCAGGCCGAGACGGCGAGCCAGGCCGAGGCGATCGACGGTCCGTTCGCCACCGCGATCGGCGCGCTGGCCAAGGAGCACGGCATCGCGATCGTCGCCGGGATGACGGAGGCCGCGACCGGCGGCGGCAAGCCCAGCAACACCGTCCTGGCCGTGGACCGGGGCGGCGAGCAGTTCGGCGTCTACCGCAAGGTGCACCTCTACGACGCCTTCGGCTACCGCGAGTCCGACCGCATCCAGCCGCAGCCCGCCAAGGCACTGACGTTCACCCTCGACGGCCTCACCGTCGGCGTCATGACCTGCTACGACCTCCGCTTCCCCGAGATGGCCCGGTTCCTGGTCGACGCCGGCGCCGAGGCGATCGTCGTCCCCGCCGCCTGGGTCACAGGGCCCGTCAAGGAGGACCACTGGACCACGCTGCTGCGGGCCCGCGCGATCGAGAACACCGTCTACGTCCTCGGCTGCGGCCAGACGGGGCCCGTCTCGTGCGGGCAGAGCGCCATCGTCGACCCCATGGGGCAGATCGCCGCCTCCGCCGGCGAGGCGCCCGGGGTGGCGTCCGCGGTCCTGGACGCGGCGCGGGTCGCCGAGGTGCGGGTGAAGAACCCGAGCCTGGCCAACCGCCGCTTCTCCGTGTCCTTCGGCTGACGCCTCCCGCGCAACCGCGTCCCTTTTTCGCCCCTTTGAGGACGGCCCCCCGGCCGGCCGGTCGCCGCCGGCCGGCCGGGGGCCGTTACGGGGGCGTTCGGCCGCGGCGGACCGTCGAGCAAAAGGGACCGTAGCGCCCATACGAGGCGGGTGCGGAACGCGACCGTACGCACACGGGGAGGTGAACGACCCGGAAGCGAGCGTTTGTGGGTGCTGCGGCGATGGCGATAAATCTTCACCGTGGGTGGAGGCCCTACCCGGCCTCTGTCACCACAGGCCCACGCCGACCTGCTCACCCCACCTGTACGCGAGAAGGCGAGACTCAGATGGACGGTTACTTCCTCACGGAGCGTCATATACGTCTCAGGGAGGAGGTCCGCGCCTACGCGGAGCGCGAGGTCCGCCCCCGTATCGCAGGGATGGAGGAGTCGCGGAGCGTGCAGTTCGAGCTGTCCCGCGACATCGCCCGGCAGGGCTGGCTCGGCGTCACCGTCGAGGCCGAGTACGGCGGGATGGATCTGGGGCACCTCGCCAAAACGATCGTGATCGAAGAGCTTTCGCGCGTGAGCGCCGCCATGGGCGCGATGGTGCAGGCGTCGCAGCTCGGTGTCGCCAAGATCGTGCACTTCGGCAGCGCCGTCCAGAAGAAGACCTGGCTGCCGCTGATATCCGCCGGCGTCTGCATGCCGACCATAGCCGTCACGGAACCCACCTCCGGCAGCCATGTGCTGGGGATGTCGGCGAGCGCGGAGCGCATCGGGGACGAGTACATCGTCAACGGCCGCAAGGTGTTCGTCGGCAACAGCCACGTCGGTGATCTTCACGGCGTCGTCGTGCGCACCGGACCGGGCTCCAAGGGCCTCTCGGCGCTGCTGGTGGAGGCCGACCGCCCCGGCTGCACGCTGGGCCCGCACCGGCCCTCCATGGGCCTGCACGGCTTCAGCTTCGGCGAGGTGATCTTCGACAACTGCCGGGTGCCGGTGTCGAACCTGCTGGGCCGGGAGGGCGACGGACTCTCGGTCGCGTACTCCTCCAGCATCCTGTACGGCAGGCCCAACCTCACCGCCGTCGCCCTGGGCATCCACCAGGCGCTCGTGTCGGAAACGACCGCCTTCGCCGCGCGGCAGATCCGCTACGGCAGGCCGCTGGCCGAACTGGGCACCGTCAAGCAGCGGCTGGGGGAGATGCAGTCGCGGCTGATGACGGCCCGGCTGACCGCGTACCACGCGACACATCTGCTGGACCGCGGGCTGCCGTGCGACGCCGAGCTGCAGAACGCCAAGCTGGTCAACGTCGAGTCCGCGCTCGACTCGGCCCGTACGGCGATGGAGGTGCACGGCGCCTGCGGGCTCTACCCGGAGATGTCCGTGGAGCGGTATCTGCGCGACGCGTACCACGTGTCACCGCCGGCGGGCACCTCCGACGTGCAGCGGCTGCGGCTGGCGGAGGTGGCGCTCGGCGCGGACCACGAGCCGTGGTCGACGCGCCTCGCGCCGCACTCCGTCCAGCCGGTCTGAGGAGCGGAGCGACAGGGGGCGCCGGGCCCCGAAAGGCCCCTGCGGCTTCGCCGCGGGGGCCTTTCAGCTTGCGGCCCGGCCCCGGCTGCGCTCTTCGAGGATCTCCATCAGCGAACGGGCCTGGGTCTTGATGAACTCCAGGCCCTCCTGGGCCTGCCGGCCCCACGGGCGCGGCTCGGTGTCCACCACGCACACGGTGCCGAGCGTCACGTCGGTCACCGGGTCGATGAGCGGCGCGCCCATGTAGGTGCGGATGCCGATCTGGTCGACCACCGGGTTGCCCGCGAAGCGGGGGTACGCGCACACGTCGGGCAGCACGAGCGCGGTGCGCCGGCCGACGACGTGCGGGCAGTAGCCGTGGTCGCGGTCCATGACCCGGCTGACCTCCGGCTTGCCCGGCTGCTCGGCGAGGCTGGGGTCGGCCCATTCGGCGGGCGGCGCGTACAGGCCGGTGAAGTACTGGTGGTCGGTGATGAGGTTGACCATCGCGTACGGGGTCCCGCCCAGTTGCGCCAGCGACGCGGCGCCCTCGGCGAGCCGGGCGGCGAAGGCGTCGAACTCCGGGTCGGGGCTGTCGCCCAGGCCGAGTTCGTGCAGCCGCTGCTTGCGCCGCTCCAGCTCCTGGTCCTGCTCCCCGTCGGTCATCAGGTGGCGGGCGGTGTGGTAGTCGAAGGTCGTCATGCGGGGCTCCTCGGTGGGGAGGTGGGCACGGGCTGTGCGGACTCGGACGCGGACACGGCCCCGGTCGCGGGCTCCGGTTCCGCCGGGGCCCCGGCCCTGGCCGCCACGGACCGCGCGTGCGCGTGCTCGACCAGCCTGATCAGCAGGCTGCGCGCCGAGCTGGTGGCGCGGGCGTCACAGCACATCACCGGGGTGTCGCTGCGCAGATGGAGCGCGGCCTTCACCTCTTCCGGGGTGTAGTGGTAGGCGTCGTCGAACTCGTTGATGCCCACCACGAACGGCAGGCCGCGCCGCTCGAAGTACTCGACGGCCGCGAAGCAGTCCGCGAGCCGCCGGGTGTCGGCGAGGACGACGGCGCCGATGGCGCCGCTCGCGAGGTGGTCCCACATGAACCAGAACCGCTTCTGGCCCGGCGTGCCGAACAGCAGCAGCATCATGTGGTGGGCGGTCAGGGTGATGCGGCCGAAGTCCATCGCGACGGTGGTGGCGTCCTTCTCCGGCACCCCGTCCAGGCTGTCGTGGTCGACGCTCGCGGCGGTCAGGGTCTCCTCGGTCGTCAGCGGCGGGATCTCGCTCACCGCACCGACCATCGTGGTCTTCCCGACCCCGAACCCGCCGGCTATCACGATCTTCAGCGGGACGAAGGAGTCGTCAGAGATTGCGTAGTCCGACAAGGACCTTCTCCAGTAGGTATGGGTCGGTGGGGTCTGGCGGGCCCGCGGGCGCCGTCAGGATGAGCGCGCAGGTGTCGAGCAGGTCGCACAGCAGGATCTTGGTCACCGCCACCGGCAGCCCGAGCCGGCCGGCCACCTCCGCCACCGAGCGCGGGCCCGCCCGGCACTCCCGCAGCGTCTCGTCGTGCTCCGGCGTCAGCGGCACCCGGGGCAGCGTCCTGGCGGCCATGACCAGCGTCTCCAGTGCCAGCCTGCGGGTAGGCGTGGTCCGCCCGCCGGTGACCGCGTACGGGCGTAACCGCGGGGCTCCGTCCTCCACCCAGGGGGCGTCGTCGTACGACGTCATGTCACCGGACGGAGCCCGGAGCCGCGGCGGCGGCGGTCCGTGCGGGCGAGGTGAGGTGGGTCGGGACGCGCTTGACCAACTGGCCCATCTCGTAGCCGATCACGCCCAGGTCCGCGTCCGGCTCGGCGAGCACCGCCAGGACGGCGCCGGGGCCCGCGGCCATCACGCACAGCACGACGTCCTCGTGCTCCACGAGCACCTGGCGCACGCCGCGCACGGTGTCGGTGCCGATGCCGGCGCCGAGCGAGAAGAGCCCGGTGGCCACCGCGGCGAGCCGGTCGGCGGCGGCGGTGTCGAGGTCGTGCGCGTGCATCCGCACGCCGTCGGTCGAGGCGACGACGGCGCTGCGGGCGCTGGCGACCTGCTGGACGAAGTTGGCCAGAAGCCAGTCGAGGCTTTCGCTCACGAAGACGGGCCTTCCGTGGATCGGTGCTGGTGCTGGTGCTGGGGGGTGGGTCCGGCCGGTTCTTCGGCGTAGCCGGCGGCGCGCTGGTCGCCGTCCTCCGCGGCCCGGGAGCCGGCGGTGAAGCTGGCCATGAGGCCGGTGTTCAGGGGGGAGGAGGGGGCCGCCGCGCCGCCGGGTGCGGCGCCGGGGATGCCGGGTTCGCGGCGCAGCTCGGGCACCAGGTGGCTGCCGGAGCGCTCGGGCAGCGGGGGGCGCTGCCCGGGAGCCGGGGCCGGCGACGCGGGGGGCGGGGCGGCGTGGCGGGGGGTGTAGCCGGCCGCGGGGCCGGCGGTGTGCGGGGTGGCGTCGGGGTGGCCGGCGGCGGGCAATGGGGGTTCCCCCGCCAGTGAGGGCGTAGCCGGTGGGGGAGGGTGCGCGGGGGTGCGCTCGTGGGCGGCGGTGTTCTCGTACGGGGTGGTGCTCTCGTACTCCGTGCCGTCGTACGCGGGGGTGCTGTCGTAGGCGCCGAGGATGTCGTGGCTGCCGGTGATCTCCTGGGCCCTCGTGATCTGGTGGCTACCGGTGGTCTCGGGGACACCGGGGATCCGGTGCCCGCCCGTGGCCTCGTGCGCGGCGGTGCTCGGGGTCGCGCCGTTGATCTCGGCGGCGCCCGGCTGCCGCTGCCGCGCCACGCCGTTGGCGGAACGGGAGGGCAGCGACGCGGGGGCGGCGCTCCCGACGGTGGCCGGGCGGCGCTCGGCGGCGTCGGCGGCGAGGGCCGCGGGCTGTGGTGCGGCGGCCGCGGCGGGCTGCGGCTGCGGTGCGGCGGCCGCGGCGGCGGGCTTGCTCTTCTCCTCCGGGTCCATCAGCAGCGCGTTGGGCAGCAGCACGGTGGCGCGGCAGCCGCCGTAGACGTTGCGCTGGAGCTGGACGGGGATCCGGTGCCGGCGCGCGAGGTGCGCGACGACGAGGAGGCCGATGCGGCCGTCCTTGATCTGCTCGTCCACGACCTGCGGCGTGGCCCGGCTCAGCAGGGTGTTCATCCGGTCCTGCGTGTCGGACTGCAGCCCGAGGCCGCGGTCGTCGATCTCCACGACCAGACCGGCCGCGGCCGGCTCGACGCGCAGCTCGACCTTGGTCTCCGGCGGGGAGAACCCGGCGGCGTTCTCGACGAGTTCGGCGATCAGGTGGATGACGTCGGGGGCGACGGCACCCTCCAGCACGCCGGTCATCGGCGGCACCAGCTTGACGCGCCCGTAGTCCTCGACCTCGGAGACCGCCGAGCGCAGCACGGCGTTCACCGGCATCGGCCGGCTGATACGGCGCGGCACCGCGCCGCCGAGGATCGCCAGGCTCTCCACCTGGCGGCGGAGCCTGGTGACGAGGTGGTCGAGCTGGAAGAGGCCGTGCAGCAGGTCCGGGTCCTCGACCTGCTTCTCCAGCGCGTCCAGTTCGTCCAGGGAGCGGATGACGAGGTTCTGCAGCCGGCGGGCGAGGTTGACGAAGACCTCGATGCGGCCGCGCGACGAGACGTCCACGACGGCCTTGAGCGCGGCGTGCACAGTGGCGTGCACCAGGCGTTCCACCGTCTCGGGGCTGACGTCGGCCGCGGCGCGGGCAGTGGGGGTGCCCCCGCCAGCAGGGGCGTAGCCGGCGGGGGAGGGGGAGGACAGCGACAGCGCGTCGGGCTCGGGGCGTTCGCCGCGCTGCGCCTGGTCGACCAGGCGCAGCAGCTCGCCCTGCGCGGCCTCCAGGAGCGCGGTCAGCTCCAGGTTGCGTTCCGCGCGGGCGTCTTCCTCGGCGTCGAGCGCGTCGGCGAGCGCGCCGATGCGGAGTATCGCCAGGACCGTGATGCCCACCACGGCCAGCACTCCGGCACCGATGATCATGCGGGTCTCGGCGCTCGTCGACCCGCCTATGAGCGCGCCGTACGTCGTGGCGCCGCCCACCAGCAGCGCGGCGGTCACCGGCAGCAGCGTGACCCGCCAGAGCCGGGCACGCAGGGCGCGGCCCGCGCGGCGCCGCCGGGAGGGGAACCGGCCCTGGCGGGGGCCGTCGTTCCCGGCGGGAGCGGGGTGGTCGGACATGGGCTTCCTCGCTGGGTGGGCCGTACGAGGCCAGCATCTGGCTGCGCTGTCGTACGGCGTCGTGCGGCGTTTCTTCCGGCCGTCTGCCGGGCAGTGCGCGCGCGGCGCACACACATCGGATGGTCACCGTGGCCTCAACGGCACCGTGAGCCACACCTACATTGCTCAGCAACCGGTGTCGTTGCCACCGCTCCCCGGGGTCGTTTGGGGGTCGCTTCCCGGGGGTTCGAACGTCTGCGTTATCTTCGCCCGCCGCGGTGCCGGTCGGGCCGGAACTGCGTTCGGTTTCCACCGGTCACGGCCCCGGCGAAGACGCCGAGATCGCCGTCGGCGGCCTCCCGCCCGGCCGGGTCGCCTGCCCCCAGCTCACCGACGTAGCTCAGCACGTCGTCCAGCTCCGCCAGGCCGATCAGCCGGCTGCGCGGCCGGAGCATCCCGGCGCTGCCGTAGCGCCCCAGCTCCGCGCACCGGTCGGTCAGCCAGGCCCAGTCGAGGTCCAGGTGGTCCGCCAGCCGGCGCAACCGCTCCGCCGGCGTGGCGCCGTCGGTGACGCTGTGCGTCCGCGCGTGCCGTACGGCGTCGGCGTACGCGCGCAGCCGCGCCCAGTGGCTGGTGGTGTCGACCTGCCAGATCCCGTCCGTACGCAGCCAGTTGGCGATGATCGCCCGCTCGCCCGGCACCAGCGCGAACCCGTCCACCTGCGCGTACTCCGGCTCCGTGACCACCCACGTGGTCAGCCCGTGCCGCTCCAGCAGCGCCAGCGTCAGGAACAGCAGCGTGCGCTCGTAGCGCTCGCTGGTCTTGACCGCGTTGTGCGGCAGGCAGAAGGCGTACCCGTACGGGCGGTCGGGGTCCGCGAGCACGTCACGCAGCGCGCGCAGATACGTGTGCTTGTGCCGGAAGAACAGCCAGGCGGCGGCCTCTTCGCCGAACTGCTCGCGCGCCCAGAACACCGGCGGCTCGCCGGAGTCGGCGCGCAGCTCGCGCAGGATGTGCCGGTCGCAGACGTACGAGCCGAGCCACGCGGTGCCGACGTCGGACAGCTCCGGCATCGCCGAGCGGGCCACGGCGGACCGCTCGCGGGTCAGGAAGTCGTCCAGCCCGCTGCGCTCCGCCTCCAGCACGGCGTCGTCGGCGAGGAGGCCGTCGTCGAGGTTGAGCACGGCCCACAGGACCGCGTACGTCAGGTCGTCGAGCCGGTACGCGCGCGGGATCGGCAGCACGTCCACCGGGTCGGCGGCGACGGGCTGCCGGGCGCGTACGGCGTCGAGCACGAACAGCCCCTCGCCGCGCCGCGCACCGAGCGCGGCGAGCAGGAGCGCGCGGCGCGCGGGGCGGATGAAGTCGCGCAGGTGCGGGTGGTCGTCGGGCCCGATGACGACGCTGTCCGTACCGGCCTCGGCCTCGTACAACTGCACGGCCACGGACGTCCCGTCGAAGACGCGGTGGCCGTCGAGCTGCCAGACCCCGCCGCCGCCGGGGGCCGGCGCGGTGGGCGAGAGGAAGGACGTGGACCAGGTGACGTCGAGCGCGCGGGCGGTGGCGAGGGAGGCGTCGTCGGGCAGGCGGGGCGTGGTGAACGTGCGCGTGGGCGCCGGGCCGAGGAGTGCGTCGACGTCGATGCCGAGCATGTGCTCCAGGACGGTGCCGGCGTTGCCGCGCGGGATCTGCTCCCCGGCGAGCCACCGCTTGAAGGTGGTGCTGGAGATGGTGAGCCGGGCGAGCCGCGGGTCGCCGTACTCGGCGGCGGCCTTGCGGGCGGCGTGCGTGTAATGGACTTCGAACGTCGAGAATCTCGCCCAGCCGCGCTTGGCCAGCTCGACCCGCAGCAGCGTCGGCGGCGGCGGCGGTACGGGGCCGGATTCCGGCTCCCGCGGGGCGACTTGGGTGTCTGCTCTGTCCCCTCGTGCATCGCCCGAGGAGGGGCCCGAGGAGTCGTCGTCCGCGGGCTGCGGGGTGTGGCCGTCGGCGGGTGGTCCCGTCGTGGTCATGTAAGCGCTACCTCGATCTGCCGGCTCAGACCGGAACTTTGCGCTCCGTAGCCTGCCGTCTGGCATGTGCCGTTCGTAAGTTCCGGGGGTGTGCAGAGCGTTCACCGCCGATGACGCGCATTAAATCGGGTGATCTTCCAGGTCGTTCGAGGGTCGTCCGAGGCAGAGCGCCCTGCGGGCGGCGCCGGACGGGCAATAATGCGCGTCCATGACGCGAGGCAGGCCCACGACTCGGTTGACATTGACGGACCGGGAACTCCACTTCCTCGAACACCTGGTCGCACACAGCGCCACCCCGGCGGCGAGTCGGCTGCACTGCCGGATCGTGCTGGCGTGCGCGGCGGGGGAGTCGAACGGCGAAGTGGCGGCCCGCTTCGGCATCACCCCGGCGACGGTGTGCCGCTGGCGCAACCGGTTCGCGCGGGAGCGCCTGGGAGCGGTCCGGGGCGCGGCGGACGCCGCGAGGCGGGAGCCGGGCGTATCGGGGGTACGGGAACGGCGGGGCGGGACTACTCGGGAGTCGGGGGTGCGGGACGGGGCCGGGCGGGAAGCTGGCGTGCAGAACCGGAATGGATCCCGGCGGGAGGCAAACGGCCCGGCGGACGGCAGGCACGCGAGGGCTGCGGAAGGCGGGCACGAGGGCGGCGGTTACGCGAAGGCCGAGCGCGCGGGCGGCGGTCCTGCGGACGGCGGGCACGCGGGGGGTGGTGCTGCGGGCCGCCGCCCTGTGGGCGGCGGGCAGCCGGGCGCCGATCCCGGGGGGACCGGGCACGCGGTCGGGCGGGCCCTGTTCCGGCGGTTCGGCGCCCCGGCGGCGTCCGGGGCCGGACCAAGGTCCGGGTCCGGGTCCGGGTCCGGGTCCGGGTCCGGGTCGACGACCAGACCCGGGGCAGGATCCGCGAACGAGCCCGGGTCCGGGGCCGGTTCCCCCTCCGGGACCGGGTCCGGAGCCGCGACCGTATCCGGGTCCACCACCGGAACCCGGCCCACCACCGCATCCCCGTCCACCACCGCATCCCGGCCCCGGGCCAGGGCTTCGGGCGGCCGGGGGCCCGGCATAGGCGGCGGCACCGGCGCACACCCCGGTGCCGCCGCAGGCGAGAACGTGAACATCCGGCTGACCGCGCTCATGCGGGAGTCCGGGCTCACCCCCACCTCCCTCGCCGGCCAGGTACGGGAGCTGGGCCGGCGCCGCGGGCTCGAACTCCGCTGCACGCACACCTACGTCAAGCGCTGGCTCCGTGGCAGCTTCGGCTCCTCCGTGCCGCCCGAGCTGATCGCCGCCGTGTTCTCCCGAAGGCTCGGCCGCGACATCACCCCCCGCGACATCGCCGCCCCCTCCCCCACCGGCTACGCCCTCAGCGGCAGGGGTGCCCCCATCGGCCGCCGCCTCCCGCCCGACGACCTCGGCCTGCGCGGTCCGTCGACGCCGCTCGACGCCGTCCGCACCGCCGCCCAGCTCTGGGACGCCGACCCGCGCTACGCCCTGCCGCCGGTCTCCGCCACCGACCTGCGGGACTCCGTCCGCCGCTGGCGCCGAGCCACGCCGCCCGCGCCGCCGCAGCGCGCCGTGGGCTCGTACCGCGTCGGACAGCCGGACATCGCGAAGATCCACGCGCTGACCGAGCACCTGGCGATGCTCGACAACCGCTACGGCGGCGGCGCCGCCCGGTCGATCGCGATGACCCACCTCCGTACCGACGTACTGCCGATGCTCGAAGGCAGCTACACGGGCACGGTCGGCCGCAACCTGTTCCGCGCCGCCTCCCTCGTCACCCACCACACCGCGCACCTGCTGTACGACACCGGCAGGCACGGCGCCGCCCGGCGCTATCTGCGGCTCGCGCTCGACATGGCGTACCACGGCCACGACCGCGCGTTCGCCGCCAAGATCCTCGGCACCCTCGCCCACCAGGCGGTCCACCTCGGCGACTACCGCGAGGCCGTCGAACTCTCCGAAGCCGGCCTCGCCGAGCCCGGCCTGACCCCCGCAGGACGCGCCGTGCTGCACGCGATGGCCGCGCGCGCGCACGCCCGGCTGCGCGACTCGCGCGCGACCGCCATCTCCCTCTCCCACGCCGAGAGTTCGCTGTCCGCCGGCACGCCCGCCCAGGAGCCGGTCTGGCTGCGCTACTTCAGCGGCGCGGAGCTGCACGACGAGATCGCGCACTGCCTCGTCGACCTGCGGCAGGCGCGCGCCGCCCGGCCGCACGCGGAGCACGGGATCGCGGCGCGCACGGACCGGTACGCGCGCAGCATCGCGTTCACACGCGTCGTGCTGGCCACGGCGTGGCTCCAGCAGCGGGAGGTCGAGCGCGCCTGCCAGGTGGCGACGGGCGCGCTGCGGGCGACGGAGGACATCCAGTCGGAGCGGATACGGGGCTATCTCGCCGGGTTCCGGGAGCGGCTGCGGCCGTTCCGGAACGTACCGGCGGCGCGGGACTTCTCGTACAAGGCGGCGCGGATGCTGCGCTGACGGAGCGTCATGGAGGGGGGCGGCGCTTCGGTGCGCTAGGGGCGCACGAACCGGGCGGGCCGGTACGGCGCAAGCTCCGGCGCGTCCCGGCCGGTCAGCAACTCCCGTGCCACCAGCTCCCCCAGCCGCAGGGACAGGGTCATACCGCTGTGCGTCACGACGGTGTAGAGCCCTTCGGCCTCGGCGTGCGGGCCGACGATGGAGTTGTCGTCCGGCGGCAGCGGGCGGGTACAGACCCGGGCGTCGGCGAGCCGGGCGGTGCCGGCGAGGCCGGGCAGCATGTCCCGGGCGCGGGCGTGGAGTTCGCGGGCGAGCGCGGTGACGCGCTCGGCGGGCGTGTGCTGGTCCACCTCGTCGTTGAGGTCCAGCGCCTCCAGGTAGACGCGCCCGCCCGCGAGCGGGCGGGCGTGCAGACGCGGGCTGAGCACCATGCGGGTCAGCGGCGGTCCCGCGGCGGCGTCCGGCCGGAGGTGGGCCAGCAGCGTCGGTGCCTCGGACCCCGGCGCGTCGCCGGGCACGAGCGGCACGTACGCGCCGGCCAGCGCCGCGACCGCCGGGGTACGCCACCCGGCGCAGCACACCGCGACGTCCGCCGGCACCGTCTCGCCCCCGGCGCAGCGCACGCCGCGTACCCGGCCGCCGGCGGTGTCGATGGCCACGACGCGGGCGGCCTCGCCGGTACGGACGTGGACGCCGCGGGCACGGGCGGCGGCGAGGAGGTGGGCGACGAAGGGCCGCGGGTCGACGGCGGCCTCGTCGGGGAAGTACGCGACCTGGGCGGCGTCTTCGATACGTAACGCCGGCTCCAGCTCCCGGGCGCGGGGCACGGGGATCCACTCCGCGG
Organism: Streptomyces sp. NBC_01808; assembly: GCF_035917395.1. Lineage (NCBI taxonomy): Bacteria > Bacillati > Actinomycetota > Actinomycetes > Kitasatosporales > Streptomycetaceae > Streptomyces > Streptomyces sp. NBC_01808. Next base: position 4,253,467 of record NZ_CP109072.1, on the reverse strand, counting down.
CGTACCCCCAGTCGCGCAGCCGGGCGACGGTCCGGCGGAGCTGGTCGAGCCCGGCCCCGCCGAAGGCCCACCGCAGGGCACCGCCGGGGCGGTACCAGCCGGGGCCGCGGGCGGCGGCGCCGCCTCCCCCGTCCGCGTACGCGGCGGGTCCTGTGGCCCGTACGAGGGCGGCGTGGGCGCGCATGCCCGAGACCGCCAACTCGTGGTAGTGCCGAGGGGTCTTGGAGTGGGCGTTGATCCAGGCCATGGAGCCGGCCGTGGTCCCGGCCCCCGGTTCGCCGCCGTCGAGCAGCCACACCTGCACGGCGCTGTCCGCCCGCTCTCCCCCGCTCCGCTGTCCCCCGCTGCCGAGTTGCGCCGCCAGCGCCGTACCGATCACGCCTGCACCGATCACCACAATGCGCACGATGGATTCGCCCCCGTTTCGCTCGTGCACGCGGTCGCTACCAGGCTGCCATCGAGCGGGCCGCGGCGAGGGAATGGAAGATGACGTGTCCGGATATCACCCGTGGCGGGAGGGAAAGCAAGATTCGTGCGGAAGGTAGGTTCGAGATGCCGGAATCTGATCGACTAGCTGAATACTGAAGTGATCGACGAGCGGAGCACGCGCATGCAGCACATCGTCCGACCCGACGGATCCCCGCCGGTCAACGGCTACAGCCACGCGGTGACGTTCACGGGCACCATGGTCGCCGTCTCCGGCCAGGTGCCGCTGGACGAGGCGGGCCGCCTGGTGGGCGCGAACGACGCGGAGGCGCAGGTGCGCCAGGTGTTCGCGAACCTCACGACGGCGCTTCGGGCGGCGGGTTCCGGCCTGGAGCACGTCGTGAAGCTGACGGTCTACCTGACGGACCTCGACGACCTGCCGGCGTTCCGCCGGGTACGGGACGGGATCCAGAACCCGGCGCTCCCGCCGGCGAGTTCGCTGGTACAGGTGGCGGGTCTGGTGAGCCCGGAGTTCCGGGTGGAGGTGGACGCCCTGGCGGTGGTGCCGGGGTGAGGCGGGTCAGCGGTTCACGGTCCGGGCGAACGTTCTGTGCCCGTACTCCGTCATAGCCCCGACGCGGTTGCAGGCAGGGCGAGGGAGGGGACGCGATGGCAGTCCGCCGCAGACCGGCGCACGGCGGGCACGGCGCGCGCGGCGCGGGCGCCGCGGGGGCCGCGGGGGCCGCGGACACGTCGGCCGCGGACACCGCGCTGTCCGCGGCCGACACGCGCCGGGTGCGGGCCGTGCTCGCGCTCGGCGGCGTGCCGTTCGGCGAACTCGACGACGGTGTGCAGCAGGTCCAGCTCAAGCTGCTGGAACAGCACCTCGCCCCGGACCGTGCCCCGGTCCGCAACCCGGCCGCGTGGGCGGCGGCGGTCGCCTCCCGCGTAGCCGTGGACTGGCACCGGGGCCGCACCCGCGACGCGGGCCTGCGCGACCGCCTCGCCGCCCGCTGGACCCGCCCGGCGGAACACCCCGAAGACGCCCGGCTGCTGGCCCTGGCGGTGGCGGAGGGCCTGGAGGAACTGCCGCCGGGGCAGCGCCAGGTGGTGGTGCTGCGCTACTACGCGGACCTGCCGGTGAAGGACATCGCGGAGGCCCTGGGCATCCCGGAGGGCACGGTGAAGAGCCGCCTGCACGGCGCGGCGGCGGTGCTGCGCACGCGGCTGCGGGAGAGGGAGGTGGGGTGAGGTGCCGGGTCTGACGGAGGCGGAGGAGGCGCGGCTGCGGCGGGCGCTGGGGCTGATCGCGGCGGAGGCGGAAACGGCGGCGGAGTCGGCGGCGGAGTCGGCGGAGTCGGCGGCGGGCGAGGACTGGGGTTGGTCCGAGCCGTCGCCGGGGGTCCGGCGGGTGCGGGGGGCACGGCGGGCGCTGGCGGTGGTGGTGAGCGCGGCGGCGGTGGTCGCGTTCTGCCTGCTCGCGTACACGACGATCAGCGGCGCGGGGACGGACCGTATCGCGAAGGACGACGCGGGGGCGGGCGCCGGGAAGGACACCAGAGGGGACGCGGGAGCGGACGCCGGAGCGGACGGCAAGGGGCTGTCGCGCCTGGAGAACGCCGCGTGCACGAAGCGCCTGCTGGAGGGCACGGTGGCGGACGTGAAGCAGGTCCCGCACCCGCCGGACGCGTTCCCGTGGGTGGAGGTCACGCTGACCGACGTCCGCTGGCACGTACCCCCGTCGACGGAGACGCGGGTGACGGTGCGGCTGCCGGATCCGGTGGAGTGGAACGACGAGAAGCCCTTCGCCCGCGGTGAGCCGCTGCTGGTGGAGGACCTGGGCCGGGAGGCGATCTCGTACTTCCGCGACGGGCCGGGGGAGGGGCCCGGCCTGGAGACGGTGCGCGGGGAGCGGCTGCGGGCGCTGAACAGGGCGCAGGAGGAGGGCGTGCGGTGCCCGTCGTACTTCGTGAACCGGGAGGGGTGACGGGGCGGCGGGGAGTCGGCTCGGTGGGGGTCAGGTCGGCGGGACGGAGGGGTCGCAGGCGTCAGCGATGGCGTGGGTGTCCCAGTAGAACGGCCGTACCTCGGTGATCTGCCCGCGCTTGACCGTGACGGTCTGGAGGACGGGAAAGGCGAGTTCGCGGCCGGTCGCACGAGCGCGCGCACGGACCTGCGTGAGCACGACCGCGGTCTCGCCGGTGGCGAGGAACTCCTGCTCCACCATGTCGAAGGCTTCCCAGACCCGGCCCATCGCGAGGAAGAACCGCGCCATGCCGTCGTGGCCGCGCCAGGTGCCTCCGTAGGGCAGGGCCTCCGCTTGATGCAGCACGACGTCCGGCGCGAAGAAGGGGGCGAGGATGTCGAACGAAGCCTGGCCGGGACCGCCGGCGGCGAGGTAGTCGGCCTCGGCGGCGTACATGCCGGTGAGGACGGTGAGCGAGTCTGGGACGGATGAGGTCGTCATGCCGCCAGCATGATCGGGGCGGGGGCGGATGGCTGGCGAGAATCGGACATCACGTTCGGCACGGCCGGGTGTGGTGCGGGGATAGCCTCTGGCCATGCCGAGCTTCGAGATCACGCCGATTGGTACGGTCCGGAACGACCGGACGGACGTCCAGAACACGGACAACTGGGGTGCTGTCCGCAGCACGATCACGGTGGACGAACGCTTCGGCGAGTCCTGCCTCCAGGGCCTGGAGGACTTCTCCCACGTGGAGGTCCTCTTCGTCTTCGACCGCTTCCCGGAACCGAACGCGGACGCCTTCCACGAACCCCGCCCGTACCGGGGCCGCGCGGACCTCCCGCCGATGGGCATCTTCGCGGGCAGGGGGCCGAGGAGACCGAACCGGCTGGGGGCGACGACGTGCGAGATCGTGGGGGTGGAGGGGCGGGAGCTGCGGGTGGTGGGCCTGGACGCGGTGTCGGGGACGCCGGTGGTGGATCTGAAGCCGATGATGAGGGAGTTCCTGCCGGCGGAGGTAAGGCAGCCGGGGTGGGTGAGCGGGATGATGTCGGAGTACTTCAAGCGGTAGGAGTGTGCGCGCCGGGAGGCGGGGGCGGGGCGGGGGCGGGAACGCAGGCCGGGGGCGAGGACGCCGTACTCCGCTACCCCCATCTCCCCTCACACCCCCGCGAGAGCCGAGTTCGCCCCCTCGCGCGCACGCGGCCACTCCTCAAGGCGCGTTGACCGCCACCCAACCCACCCGAGGGAGCGCCGCCGATGCAAACTCGCGGTAACACCCCTACAGAATCAGGGCAAATCACCCACGGGGGTCGACTTTTGCTCACCGGGACGCACCCGCCCAAGGGCGAAGGGCCTGACTTACCCCGGGGGTAATCGTGTCAGCGGGCCTGGGCGGGCAAGCTTGCTGATCTCGCCGCGTTGCCCGGACGCGGACCAAGACGTAGGGGGCAGTCGTGTCGGAAGCCGCGCCCGCGAGCACGCGCTCTGTGGTTGAGGAATTGCTGCGCCGGATCGGCGAGGGCGATCCCGACCACATCGCTGAGCTGTACGCCGAGCAGAGCGACTGGAAGCTGGACTGGCCCGAAGCCGAGCACGGTCGCCCCGCCACGCCTTGGATCCGCCGCCGGTCCACCCGGGTCGACGCGGCGGCCCACTTCCGCGAGATCGCCGAGCATCACGTGCCGGAAGAGGTAGCGACTCAGGTCGAGCGCATCCTCGTCGACGGAGAGGACGCGGTGGTGCTCGGGGAGATCCGCCAGACCGCCCGGCCCACGGGACGCGCGTACCGCGCCCGGTTCGCGCTGCACCTCACGGTGGGGAACGGGCTTGTCACCCGGCACCACGTCTACGAGGACAGCCTGGCCGTCGCCCAAGCCTTCGACGCGGAGCGTCAGTAGAGGCGGGTCACCGGCGGCCCCCCGTCCCCCCGTCCTCCGGTGCGTCCCGGGATGTGGCAGCCCCGGCTCCCCTCTGTCTCGGCGCCCGCCCGGCGCCGTACCCCCGCGCCCGGCCCGCACAGACACGACGTACCAGCTCAGCGCCCCGCTGCACCCCGCATTGTCAGAGCAGGCGCATACCCTGGGTGGGTGTGAGGGGAGATGGGGGGTTGGCGGAGTACGGCGTCCCCGGACCCGGTCTGCGCGCCTGGACCCGGCCTGCGTCGCCGGACCCGGTCTGCGTCGCCGGACACGGTCTGCGTCCCCGAGCCCGGTCTGCGTGTCCCCGGACCCGGCGCCCGTCCCCGACCCGGCCCGCTCCGCGAACGTCCCCCAACCCGGCTACGACACCGCGTTGTGATCACTGTCCCGAAAGCCCCCGAGAGGAGCCGCGCATGCGAGCCGACGAGGTCGTGCCCCTGGGACGTACCGGCGTGGCCGTCACCCGCCTCGGGCTGGGACTCGCCTCCATCGGCGGCCTGTTCGCGCCCGTGTCCGACGAGGACGCCGCACGCACCGTCGACCGCGCCTGGGACGCCGGCGTCCGGCTCTTCGACACCGCGCCCGTCTACGGGTACGGGCTCTCCGAACGCCGCGCCGGCGCCGCGCTCGCCGCCCGCCCGCGCGGGGCGTACGCACTGTGCACGAAGGTCGGCCGGCTCATCGTGCCCGGCGGCACCGACACGCAGCCGATCTGGGCGGACCCGCCGCCCGGCGTCGGGCCGCGGCGGGACTACTCGTACGCCGGTGTCATGCGCTCGGTCGAGGACAGCCTGGCGCGGCTGGGTCTTGACCGGATCGACGTGCTGCACGTCCACGACCCGGACGAGGACTTCCCCGTCGCCGTCACGGACGCCTACCGGGCGCTGGCCGAACTCCGCGCCCGCGGCACGGTGGGCGCGGTGTCGATCGGCGTCAACCACGCGCCGGTGGCGGCCCGTTACCTCCGCGAGGTGGCGGCGCCCGGGCCGGACTGCGTGATGCTGGCCGGCCGGTACAACCTGCTGGACCACACGGGCCTCGACGAACTGCTGCCGCTGTGCGCGGCCCGCGGGGTCGCGGTGCTGGCGGCGGGTGTCTACCAGTCGGGCCTCCTCACCGACCCCCGCCCCGAAGCCCCCCACGGCTACACCACGATCCCGCCGGCCCTCGCCGCCCGCGTCACCGCCTGGCACACCCTCTGCCGCCGCCACGCCGTCCCCCCGGCCGCGGCGGCGATCGCCTTCCCCTTCGGCCACCCGGCGGTGACCAGCGTGGTGATCGGCGCCCGCGCTCCCGCAGAAGTGGCCGACACGGCCCGCGCGTTCGCGCACCCCATCCCGGAGCAGCTCTGGACCACGGCCAAGGCCGAGGGCCTCCTCCCCCCGAAGGCCCCCACACCGGAGGGCTGAACGCCGGGTCAGGGCTCGTCGTGGAGATTGATGACGCGGCAGCGCGGACCCGGGGCGCGGGCGAGTCTGGCGTCGGAGGTCAGCAGCGGAGCGTCGAGTCCCTCGGCGAGGGCGACGTAGAAGGCGTCGTAGGAACGCACGCTCCCGAGCTGACGCACGCGCTCCAGCAGCGGCAGGTGCTCGTGCCGGCGGATGGGCAGGGTGCGGTAGTCGGTCACGGCCCGCGTGGTCTTGTCCCCGGCGAGCACCCCGGCACGCTCAAGGCGCAGCAGCACGGAGGCGACCTCGGTATCGATGAGGTACGGGGCGGACAGCAGGCTCGCGCCGGCCAGGTGGCGGGCGGCCGCCTTGCCCCTCGCGCCGGTGTCGACCAGAAGATCGACGACCGCGGACGAGTCGACGACGATCAACGGTGCTCCTCGTCCGCGAGCGCGGCGGTGTCCACATCGGTGATATCGACCGAGGCATGCCCGCGGATGCGCGTGACGATCTCGTCCATCGTGGGGATCGTCGCCTCACGTTCGATCAACTCGTGCAGGAAGCCCTGGAGGGACTTCCCTTCCTGGGCAGCACGCACCTTGATCGCTCTCAGGGTTTCCTCGGAAACGTCACGAATGGTCACGGCAGTCATGCCTGCATATTACCTGCACTGCCAGCAGATTGCCTGCGCTCGCCCGACGGCCGCAGCCGGTGCATCACCGCCACCAGGGCCAGCGTCAGCGCCAGCAGCCCCACCCAGATCACCCACTGTTCCGGCCACAGCCCCGGTGACGCCCCGTCCGGGGTCCGGCCGCCGTCCACGCCCGTGGCGACCACCGCCGCCAGGCCCGCCACCGTCGCGACGACCGCCAGGCGGCCGGCGGCGCGGGCGGTCAGGGGGAGGGGGCGGGCGCGGCGGGGGCCGCGGAGGTGGAGGCGTTCGCTGGGGCGGGCGGGGGAGAGGAGGCGGAGGAGGAGCATCGCGGCTATGGGCATCTGGAGGGCCCAGACCAGGGTGCGGAAGGCGCCGTCGTACCAGACGTTCGTGCCGTACAGCAGCGTGTGCCAGACGCTCAGGACGTAGACGATGATGATGAAGCGGTGCAGCGCCCGCCACATGCGCGAACCGGTGCGCTGGCGCAGGTAGTACGACCCCACGTGATGTGTACCCATCACCCCGGAGATCGACGCGTCTCCAGCGGCTCCAGCCTCGTCCACCCCGTCCAACCCCGCTTCCGCAGCAGCTCGATGAGCCGCCGCGCCGGCGGCGCCGCCTCGAACGCCAGCGTGTCCATCAGCTCCGCGAGCGGCGGCGCGAGGTCGACGTCGGCGACGTAGTCCCGCCCCCGTTCCGCCGTGAGGCGGGCGAGGTACGCGGCGAGGTCGTCGGCCAGGGCGGTCAGGCGGGGGTCGTCGGGTGCCCAGTCGAGGGCGCGGCCGAGGGTGCGGTAGAAGTCGAGGAGCTGGGCGTCGGCGAGCTGGGCTCTCTTACGGGCCAGCCACTCCGGTACGCGGTCGGGGGAGTGCGCAGCGAGCGGGATCCAGCCCTCGCGCTCGACCGCCACGATCCGCTCGTCGACGCCCAGTTCGCGCAGCCGGTCCAGGAACGCCACGACCTCCGCGGGCAGCGCCAGGCTGTCGCCCGCCGTGAGCCGGGCGATGCGGCGGCGGGTCTCCTGGCGGGCGCGGATCTCGGCCCGCAGCCGCCGGTCGATGTCCGCGACGGCCGCCGCGAACTCCGCCTCGTCGGCCCGCAGCAACTCCCGGACCCGGGCCAGCGGGACGCCGGCCTCGGCGAGGGTGCGGATGCGGATCAGCTCGACCACGGCGGCGGCGTCGTAGCGGCGGTAGCCGGAGTGGTCCCGGTCCGGCTCGGGGAGCAGGCCCTTGGCGTGGTAGTGCCGGACCGCGCGGACCGTCACGCCCGCGTACGACGCCAGTTCGCCGATGGTCAGCATCGGGGCATCCTAGGCCGCCGCGCGGGTCCGGTAGAGACGGCGTGACCAGAGGTGGCCGGCCGCGCCGAGCGCCGCGCACCAGCCGGCCGCCCACGCCGCGTCCGCGCCGTCCGGTGTGCCGCCGAGCAGCCCCCGGATCAGGTCCATGACCGGCGTGAACGGCTGGTGCGCCGCGAACCACCGCAGTCCGGCGGGCATCGAGTCGACCGGGACGAACCCGCTGCCCACGAACGGCAGCAGCACGAAGACCATCGGCAGGTTGCTCGCCGTCTCCGGGTCCGGGCTGGCCAGGCCCAGCGCCACCGTGAACCACGTCAGCGCGTACGACAGCAGCGCCAGCAGCCCCACGAGGCAGACCCAGTCCCCCGCCGACGCGGCCGTCCGCAGCCCGAGCGCGAACGCCACCGCGCCGACCCCCGCGAGCGCCAGCGCGGTCTGGATCATCGCGGCGAGCACGTGGCCCGTGAGCACCGAGGACTTCGCGATGGGCATGGTGCGAAACCGGTCGATGATGCCGTCGGTCATGTCGTTGGCGACGAGCACGGCGGTGCCGATGGACACGCTCGCGACCGTCATCGTGAGGATCCCGGGGGCGATGTACGTGAGGTAGGAGCCGCGGTCGCCGCCGGGGAGTCCCGCGCCCATGGTGCCGCCGAAGACGTACGTGAACAGCAGCAGGAACAGCAGCGGCTGGCCGACGAGCATGATCGTCATGGACGGGTAGCGGGCCATGTGTCTCAGGTTGCGGCGCAGCATGGTCGCGGAGTCGCGGAGGACGTACGTGCCGGGGGCCCTCATGCCCGTACCCCCTCGGCAGCGGCGGCGGCGTGGCCGGTCAGGGCCAGGAACACGTCGTCCAGGTCCGGGGTGTGCACCGCGAGCCCGGTGACCGACCCGTCGTCGTCGAGCCCCGCCAGCAGCCGCCGCAGCGCGCCGAGGCTGCCGTCGTACGGCACGGCGACCGCCGGCGCCGCCGGGTCGGCCACCGCGCCGGGCAGCCGGCGCGCCAGCTCCGCCGCGCGCGCGGCGTCGGCGGCGTGCAGTTCGACGTGGCCGCCGGTGACGCGGCGCTTCAGCCCGGCCGCGGTGCCCTCGGCGACGAGCCGGCCGCCGTCGAGCACCCCGATGCGGTCGGCCAGCCGGTCCGCCTCCTCCAGGTACTGGGTGGTGAGGAAGACGGTGGTGCCGTCGGCGACGAGTTCGCGGACGACGTCCCACAACTCGCGGCGGCTGCGCGGGTCGAGTCCGGTGGTCGGCTCGTCGAGGAAGATCAGCCGCGGCCCGGACACCAGCGTCATCGCCAGGTCGAGACGCCGCTTCATGCCGCCGGAGTACGTGGCGGCCCGCCGGTCGGCGGCGTCCGCGAGGCCGAAGCGGGCGAGCAGCTCCGCGGTGACGGCTCTGGCGCGGGGGCCTTCGAGGTGGCCGAGGTCGGCCATGAGGCGCAGGTTCTCCCGGCCGGTGAGCACCCCGTCGACGGCGGAGAACTGGCCGGTGACGCCGATCGCCGCGCGGACCCGGGCGGGCGCGCGACGGATGTCGTGGCCGGCGACCCGCGCGGTGCCGGCGTCGGCGGCGAGGAGGGTGGTGAGGATGCGGACGGTGGTGGTCTTGCCGGCGCCGTTGGGGCCGAGCAGGGCGTAGACGGTGCCGGCGGGCACGGTGAGGTCGACGCCGGCGACGACCTCGCGGCCGCCGTACGCCTTGCGCAGTCCCGCGGCCTCGACGGCGGGGGTTCTCGTGGTCATGGCGCCATGCTCGAAGGCTGACCCTGCGTCGGGGTCAAGGGCGGCGGCACGGACCGGTGTGGAGGGGCGCCCGGCAGGGGGCGGGCGCCGGCGTTCGCGTACGGGCCGGAGTGCCGGCGGCCGTACGCGCCGGGCGCCGGGCCTGCGGCCGGCGCTCCGGTGCGGGGACCCGCGTCAGGCGTCCGCCCCCTCCTCCCCCGCACCCGCCGGCGGGACCCGGGTCTCCCGGGCCGGCCGGCGGGTGCGGGCGTGGGTGCCCAGGGGCGGGCTGTCGTCCTGCAAGGGGAGCAGGAGTGGGTGTGTTGGTCTTCGATGATGCAGCGGGCTGCCGATAGCGTCTTGGGGCGGCGTTTGTGGGCACGGCGGTGTCGGCGGCCGTGATCGGCACTGGACACACCTGGGTGCGTGGCGAGGCGTGACATGGGGTTGTGGAGGCAGCCGTGGCGGAGTCACGAGACGACGACCGGCTGGCCGGGCGCCTGGTGGCCGTGGGGGCGTTGGGGTTCGTGCTGGTTGTTCCACCGCTGCTGGCGCAGTTCGACCACATGGACCGGGTCTTCGGTGTCCCGGTTCTCTGGGCGTACCTGTATCTCGTCTGGGCGATCGTGATCGGCCTGGTCGCCGTCATCGGCGGCAGATCAAGGTAGTGCCGTGCTCCGGGCCGAGGTCATCGTCGCTGTTTCGGTGGGGTACCTCGGTCTGCTCTTCGGCGTGGCTTTCTACGCCGACCGGAGGGCGGACGCCGGCCGGAGCCTGATCAACAACGGCACGGTCTACGCCCTGTCCCTCGCGGTGTACGAAACCGCATGGGCGCTCTACGGCAACGTGGGCGGGGCCGCCACGACCGGTGTCGGCTTCCTGGGCCTCTATCTGGGGCCGGTGATCATGCTCGCGCTCGGCTGGCCGGTGTTGCGCAGGATCATCCGGATCAGCCGTCGGCATCGGGTCACTTCACTGGCCGACTTCGTCTCCGCCCGCTACGGCAAGAGCGCGGTGCTGGGTGGTCTGGTCACGATCATCGCCGTGGTAGGGGTTGTTCCGTACATCTCGCTCCAGCTCAAAGCAGTCTCCGACACCTTCGAGATCATTCGCCGGTATCCCGAGATCACGGCTGCCTCGGAGATGGGCCAGGTTCCGCTGCTTCAGGACACCGGGCTGTACGCAGCGCTGCTGCTCGCCGCGTTCACCATCCTCTTCGGCACCCGCCACCTGGACACCGCCGAACGCCACGAGGGTTTGGTCGCTGCCGTCGCGTTCGAGTCCGTGGTCAAGCTCGCGGCGCTCCTCACGGTCGGGATCTTTGTGACCTTCTGGATGTTCCGGGGGTTCGACGACCTGTTCTCCCAGGCAGCGCATGCCGACCTCACCCAACTGTTCACACTGCACGGGCACACCAGCTATGGCGCGTGGGTCTGGTTCATCGTGCTGTCCATGCTGTCGATCCTGCTGCTGCCTCGGCAGTGGCAGGTCACCTTTGTCGAGAACATCGACGAGAAGCACCTCAAACGCGCCATGTGGCTGTTCCCGCTGTACCTGCTCGCGAACACCTTCTTCGTGCTCCCGCTCGCAGCCGGTGGCCTTCTGCGGCTCGGAAAGGCCACCGACACCGACACCTATGTGCTGGCCCTCCCGATGGCCGCGGGCCAGCAGGCACTCGCGCTGTTCGTCTTCATCGGCGGCCTCAGCGCGGCCACCGCCATGATCGCCGTCGAGACCATCGCGCTCAGCACCATGGTGTCCAACTCACTCGTGATGCCGCTGCTGCTGCGCGGCAAGTCCCGGCTCGCCCATCGAGACGATCTCACCGGCCTGGTACTGGGCATCCGCCGAACGACCATCGTGCTGATTCTGCTCCTCGGCTACGCGTACTTTCGACTCGCGGGCGAGGGGCGGGCGCTGACGTCGTTCGGACTGGTGTCGTTCGCGGCTGTGGCACAGTTCGCGCCCGCGATCCTCGGCGGCCTGTTCTGGAAGGACGGCACCCGCCGGGGTGTGCTGGTGGGTCTTGTGGCGGGGTTCGTCATGTGGGCATACACCTTGCTGCTGCCGAGCTTTGCCGAGTCCGGGCTGCTGCCCGCCTCGTTCTTGCGTGAGGGCCCGCTCGGCATCGGTCTGCTCCGGCCGCAGCGGTTGTTCGGCCTTTCGGGAATGGACCCGATCAGCCATGCGATGTTCTGGAGCGCGCTGGTGAACATCGGCGGGTATGTCGGTGTCTCACTCGCCGGTCGGCCCAATGCCGCCGAGCGGGCGCAGGCGGTGCAGTACGTCGACGTCCTCGCGGAGCCTGCCAGAGAACGGCGCTGGCGGGCCCGTGCCACGGTCGGCACCTTGCAGACGATGCTGGAGCGCTTCCTCGGGCGGGAGGGCGCCGAGCGGGCGGTGCGCGCCTACCCGGGGACGAGGCCCGACTCACCGGAAGCCGAGGCGCCCCCGGAACTGATCCATCACGCGGAAGCCCAGCTCTCCGGCTCTGTCGGCGCGGCATCCGCGCGGCTCGCGGTCGACGCGGTGGTCGGACAGGAACCAGTCCGCACCGATGAAGTGATGGAGATGATCGGCGAGGCGTCGCAGAGGGTCGAGCTGGTCCGGCGACGGCTGGAGTTCCTCTACGACGCGACCAGCAGCATCGGAACCACCCTCGATATGACGCATACGGCCGAGGAGTTGGCCCAGGTCGCGGTTCCGGGCTTCGCCGACCATGTCACCGTCGACCTGCCCGAGGCCGTGGTGCGCGGTGACGAACCGGGGGTGACCGGCAGCGGCGCCGGCGACAGCGGCCCACGGATACGGCGCACGGCCGTCAGCGGTATCCGTGACGACACCCCCTTCTTCCCCCTCGGCGACCTGATCACCTTCGCGCCGTCCTCGCCACCCGCCCGCAGCATCGAGACAGGGCAAGCGATCCTGGTGCCCCGGCTGCGTGACTCCCCGGGGTGGCGGGAGGTGGATCACGCACGGGCCGCACGCATCCTGGACTACGGAGTTCACTCGCTCATCACGGCGCCGCTGCGCGCCCGCGGTGTGCTGCTGGGTGTCGTCCACTTCTGGCGCTCGGAGAGGCCCGAGCCCTTCGAGCAGGACGATCTCTCCCTCGCGGCCGAACTGGCCGCCCACGCCGCCGTATCCCTCGACAACGCACGCCGCTACACCCGCGAGCACGGCATGGCCGTGGCCCTTCAGCGCAGCCTGCTGCCCCGCACCCTGCCCGAACAGGGCGCCGTCGACGTCGCCTACCGCTACCTCCCCGCAAAGGAAGGCGTCGGCGGCGACTGGTTCGACGTGATCCCCCTGTCCGGCGCCCGCGTCGCCCTGGTGATGGGCGACGTCGTCGGACACGGACTGCACGCCGCCGCCACCATGGGACGGCTGCGCACCGCCGTACACAGCTTCTCCTCCCTCGATCCACCGCCCCACGAACTCCTCGGCCACCTCGACGAACTGACCACCCGCATCGACCAGGAAGCCCTCGCCGCCGGCGGCGAGACCACCATCACCGGCGCCACCTGCCTGTACGCCGTCTACGACTCCGTGACCCAGCGCTGCGCCATCGCCAGAGCCGGCCACCCGGCACCGGCCCTCGCACGCCCCGACGGCACCGTGGAATTCCCGGACGTCCCCTCGGGCCTCCCCCTCGGCATCGGCGGACTGCCCTTCGAATCCGTCGAACTGCACCTGCCCGAGGACAGCAGACTCGTCCTGTTCACCGACGGCCTCGTCGAACGCCGCGACCAGGACATCGATACCGGACTCGACGTACTCCGCCAGACCCTCGCACGCGCCGACCAGACCCCCGAGGAGACCTGCGACGCCGTACTCGACGCACTCCTCCCGCCCGTCCAGAGCGACGACATCGCCTTGCTCGTCGCCCGCACACGCGTCCTGGGGAGTGGAAAGGTCGCACAGTGGGACGTCGAGTCCGATCCCGCAGCCGTCCACCGCGTACGCGCCGCCGTCTCCACACTCCTCGCAGAATGGGAACTGGAGATCCTCCAGGAGAACACCGAGCTGATCCTCAGCGAACTGATCACCAACGCCATGCGCCACGGCGTCGGGCCCATCAAAGTACGGCTGCTGCGCGACCACACGCTCACCTGCGAGGTCTACGACCACAGCCTCACCTCACCACACCTGCGCCACGCCGCCACCATGGACGAAGGCGGACGAGGTCTGTTCCTCGTCGCCCAGCTCACCGCACGCTGGGGGACCCGCTACACCCAGGACGGCAAGGTCATCTGGGCCGAACAGATCACACCGGAGACACCCGGCAACTGACCGGCCCGGCCGTCGCCACCGCCCGCGCACCAGCGGAGGAACCTGCCGAGGCCGGCCGACTACCGGACCGGCCCACGAGCACGGACACTCTCAGCCCGCCGGCGGCACCCGGGACTCCTGGGCCAGCCGCTCGGCGTGCTCGCCGGCTCCACGCTGGCGCCGAGGCTGGCCCGCCGGTACGAGCCCGCGCGGATCATCGGCGCCGGGCTGGCGCTCTCCGCCGCCGGATACGGGGTGCTGACGCAGGCCGGCGGCGCGCACGCGCTGCCGGTGCTGGTCGCCGGCGCGGTGATCGTGTCGGCGGGTCTGGGGCCGATGATGGCGCTGGCCACCGCCATGGTCGTCGGCGCGGCCCCGCCGGAGCGGCAGGGCGCGGCGGCGGCGATCTCGTCCACGGCGCCGCAGTTGGGCGGCGCGCTGGGCATCGCGCTGCTGGGCAGCGTGATCACGGCGGTGTACCGGGGGCGTACGGACGGAGCGGCCCCCGAGGGCGTACCGGCGGACGCGGCCGGGGCGTTCGAGGACGACCTGAGCGCCACGGTCACCGCGGCGGAGCGGCTGCCGGGGCCGGTGGGCGACGAACTGCTGGGCGCGGCGCGGGGGGCGTTCGAGTCGGGGTTCCAGGTGGCGGCGGGGGTGTGCGCGGCGCTGACGGTGGCGACGGCGGTGCTGGTGGCGCGGGCCGGCGTGCGGGGAAGACGACGCGTAAGTCCGTAACGATCCACCACCTCGCCTCCGTCGAGGGCGTCGGTGAGGTCGGCCCCGGCTGGGAGTACTACCTGGACCTGCTCGTCGCCGCCCGCGACGGCGCCGCGGACACCGCGGCGCCGTCGTTCGACGACTACTACCCGGCGCAGCGGGACTACTTCACCTCGCTGACCTGACCGCCGCGGGCGCCTCCGGCTCGTCCTCCCGCGGGAAGAACGGCAGGTCGATGTAGACGCGGTCGGCCGCCGCCAGGATCTCCCGGGCGTCGTCCACCGGCGGGTGGATGTACCCGTTGATCTGCTCCTTGACGAACGCGCCGTCCGCGCCCGTCGCCATGACCGTGCGGTCCCAGCCCCGGGTGAACACCCCGCCGGCGCCGCCCAGATAGAGGCAGGTGACGTACGGGGCGGGGGTGAACGGCCGCGGCGGTATACCCAGCAGGTCCGCCGCCGCGTTGTACCCGGCGACCTTGCCCAGCGGCGTCGCGTGCTGGCACGCCTGCATCACGGTGTGCTCCGCGTCGTACGGCGCCGCCGCCGTGTCCCCGGCCGCGAACACCCCGGGCAGCGCCCGCAGCCACTCGTCGACGGGCACCCGGCCGAGATGGTCGAGGTCGCCGGGGTCGTGCACGAGCTGCCGGGTCAGCTCCTGGGCGCGGATCCCGGTCGACCACACCACGGCGTCCGCGTCGACCCGTTCGCCGCCGGAGAGCACCGCGTACCCGTCGCCGACCTCCGTCACCGTGGTGCCGAGCCGCCGCTCGACGCCCAGTTCGTCCAGCGCCGCCTCGATCGCCGCGCGCGGCCCGGGGCCCAGGGGCTCACCGACCGTCTCCGCGGTGTCCACGAGCAGCACCCGGCCGCGCGCCGCCAGCTCCGTCGCCGCCTCCAGGCCGACGAACCCGGCGCCGACGACCACGGCGGCGTAGCCGTCGCGGCCGCGCAGGTGGTCGGTGAGGCGGCGGGCGCCGGCGAGGGTGTCGATGTCGAAGAGCCGCTCGGCGCCGGGCAGCCCCGCGGGCGGCGCGAGCCGGCTGCCGGACGCCAGCACCAGCCGGTCGTAGCCGATCTCCGTCCCGTCCGCCACGATGACGCGGCGTTCGGTGTCGATGGTGCTGACCGTCGCCCGTACGTGCTCGACGCCGATCGGGCCCAGGATCCGGTCCAGTGCCACCGTCGCGCGGTCGGGCTCCGGTTCGTAGAGCCGCGGGCGCAGCACCAGGCGGTCGTTGGGCGCGACGAGCGTGATGCGCAGATCCGCGTCCCCGCGGGCGAGCGCGGCGCCCGCCGCGCTCCACACGCCGGCGAAGCCCCCGCCGATGATCACGACATGGTTCATCGTGTGGTCCTTCCTCAGCTTGCTCGGTACGGACCCTCTCGGGGCGAGGATCCGCAGGGAGACAAGACAGGGGGCTCAGATGTGACCGAGGGCGGCGACGGGGCCGAGCTTGTCGGGGTTGGCGAGCCGGCGGATCACGGTGAGACGGCCGCCGGCGACCTCCACGGTGTCCAGCCAGACGGGCACGCCGTCGCGGTACGTCGCGAGCGCGGGCTGCCCGTTGACCTCGACGAGGCGTACGGCGTCGGGGCGCGCGATCCGTACCGAACGGACCGCGAGCAGCGCGATCGTCTCCGCCCCCCGCACCGGCCGGCGCGCGGCGGTCGCCTTGCCGCCGCCGTCGCCGACGTACACGGCGTCGGGGTGCAGCAGCGCGACCAGCCCGGCCATGTCACCGGCCTCTGCGGCGGCCTTGAACGCCCGCAGTACGCGCTCGGTCTCGGCCCGGGAGGCGTGCGGCTGCCCCCCGTCCGCCCGCACCCGTGCGCGCGCCCGGGAGGCGAGCTTGCGGGCGGCGGCGGGGGTGGCGCCGAGCACGTCGGCGACGCGGGCGAAGGGGAAGCCGAAGACGTCGTGCAGCACGAACGCGACCCGCTCGGCGGGCGTCAGCCGCTCCATCAGCACGAGCATCGCGGTGCCGACCGACTCGTCCACGAGCACCTGCGCGGCGGCGTCGGGCCCGGTCGGCAGCGGCTCGGGCAGCCAGGGACCGACGTACGCCTCGCGCCGGACGCGGGCGGACTGCAGCACGTTGTACGAGGTCCGCGCGGCGACGGTCACCAGCCAGGCGCGCAGGTCCCGCACCTGGGCCAGATCCGCCTCTGCGGCCCGCAGCCACACGTCCTGCGTCACGTCCTCGGCCTCGGCGACGGACCCGAGAATCCGGTAGGCGGCGCCGAACACGGCGGGCCGGTGCGCCCGCCAGTCCGCGTCGCTCAACGCCCGGGTGGCCTCCACGGGTCACGGCCTCCTCACACCGGCGCCGGGGTCTGCAGTGTATGCAGACGCAGGCAGGCGCTCGCGAGCCGGGGACGGCGGCCCGGTGCGGGGTCAGTCCCCGGAGCCGACGATGGCGGTGACGCGGATCTCCACGCGCATGTCGGCGAGGCCGAGGACCGTGACGCCGGTCTCGGTCCAGATCGGCGCGCGGCCGCCGAGGCGACGGCGGAACTGCTCGGCCATGACGGCGTTGTGGTCGGCGCCGATGACGTCCTCACCCGGTGCGACCTTGTGGTACGAGTTGACGTGGATGACGTCCTTCCAGGTGGCGCCGACCGTGGCGAGCGTGCGCTCGACGTTGTCGAAGGCCCGGATGATCTCGTCCTCCAGCGCGTCGGGGATGACCAGATCGTCATCCACCCCGGCCTGGCCGGAGATCTCGACCCGGTCGCCGACGCGGACGGCCCCGCTGTAGCCGAGGGCCTCGTGCAGCTTCTCGCCGTAGCCCGGAACGACGCCGAAGGTGACGGTGCTCATGATGTTCCCTCTTCCTGTCCATAGGGGTGCGCTTCCTCTCGCATGAGTTCACGCGTAAAGTGATACTAGCAAGGGATGACTTCAAGCGCAAAGTGATGGCCGGCTTGCCGGAGAGACGGGAAGATCCATGAGCAGCACGGAAGGGCCCATGACAGGCGCGGGCGAAGACGAGGACGACGCGGAGCTGCGATGGCTCGACGAGCAGGAGAAGGCGGCGTGGACGGGGCTGATCTCCCTCGTCCTGCTGCTGCCCGGCAAGCTGGAGTCGCCGCTGCGGCAGGAACACGGCCTGACCCTCTTCGAGTACCTCGTGCTCAGCCACCTCTCCGAGGCCCCGCGGCGCAAGCTGCGGATGGGAGAGCTGGCCTTCCTCGCCAGCGGGTCGCTCTCGCGCCTGTCCAACGTCGTCAAACGCTGTGAGCAGCGCGGCTGGATCGTACGGACACCCGACCCGGCCGACGGCCGCTACACCGTCGCCGAACTCACCGACGCCGGCTTCGGCATCGTGCAGCGGGCGGCGCCGACGCACCTGCGCTCCGTACGCCGCATCGTCCTCGACTCACTCAACACGACCGACCAGAAGGCCCTCACCCGCATCGCGCAGAAACTCCGCATCGTCCCCGACGACTTCGGCTGACAGCCGGGTGAGGCGGACCGGGAGCGGCCCGGACGTCCCCCGTCGGCCGGGCTGTCAGCCCGCCACCCGGTTCAGCCGGCCCGCGACCAGCTCCGTGATGCGGATGAACCCGTCCGTCCCGTACCCCAGCCCGGCCTCCGCCACCTCCGACCGCGAGCCGACGTGCAGCTTCCGCAGCAGCTTCGCCACGTGCTGCTCGACGGTGCGCGGGGAGAGGTACAGCACGTCGGCGATCTCCCGGTTGGTGTGGCCGAGCGCCACGAGCCGGGCGACTTCGCCCTCGCGCGGGGAGAGCTGGTCGCCGTAGCCGCGGCGGCCTCGGCGGGAGGGGAGCGGGACGTTGTGGCCGCGCAGCACGCGGCGGCAGCGGGCGGCGTCGCGGATGGCGCCGAGGTCGGCGAACTGCTGGGCGAACGCGGCGAGTTCGCGGGCGGGTTCGGGGCCGGTTTCCGCCGGGAGGCGGCAGCGGGCCGCCGCCTCGCCCGCGCGGGCCGCCGAGTACGGCTGCGGCAGGGCCCCGTACGCCCGTTGCGCCGCCGTGAACAGCCCCGCCGCCTCCTCCGTCCGCCCCCGCCCCGCCGCCACGATCCCCCGGCACGCCGGCAGCGCCGCCGCCACCAGCGGCGCGTCCCGGCCCGCGATGCCCGCCGCCAGCTCCGCCGTGACCTCCTCCGCCGCCCGCAGTTCCCCGGCCCGTACGAGCGCCGTGACCGCCGGCGGCGCCAGGTCGCCCGCCCACGGCCAGATGTCCTTGCGCCGGATCCGCGCGAGGCCCCGCTCCGCCTCCGCGCGCGCCCGCTCCGGCTCGCCGCGGGCGGCGAGCAGCCGGGTCATGGCGCCGGCGGCGGTGGCGAGTACCGGCGCGGGCGCGTTGCGCGGGTCGGCGAGCCCGGCCGCCGCCAGCTCCGCCGCCGCCTCGTCCCACTCCCCCAGCGCCGACGCCAGCAGCCCCAGCACCAGGTGCGCGTCGGCGGCGATGCTGGAGACGCCCTGCACCGCGTCGAGGGTGTGCCGGCAGCGCTCCGCGAGCCCGCGCCAGCGGCCCGCGTACCACTCCAGGCGCAGCGCCGTGCCCTCCACGATGCCTTCGAGGAACGCCGCCCCGCACTCCGCCGCCAGCCGCCGCCCCTCGCCGCGGTAGCGCTGCGCCGCCTGGTAGTGGCCGAGGCAGGTGGCGGCGTCGGCGAAGTTGCCGCAGGCGCGGGCGACTTGGCGGCGGTGGGTGCCGGGTCCAGAACCCGCGATGAGGCCGTCGGCCTCGGCCCAGACGGCGGGGTCGCCGAGGCTCATGCGCAGGGCCAGGTGGTTGCCGCGTACGGCGGTACGGACCGCGGGGTCGGACTCGTGCGCCACCAGCGCCTCCGCTCGCGCGATCCACGTCTCGTAGACCTGCCGCGGGTGGTCGCCCCAGCTCGGCATGGCGAGCGCCGCCATGCCGCGGGCGGCGAGCGCGGGCCGGGCGTGCAGCTCCGCCACGGCGACCTCGGTGTTGACGCGGCCCTCCTCGTAGCGTCCTGCCTGGTTGTAGAGGAGCAGGCCGAGGTTGAGGCGGATCTCGCCGCGTACGCCTTCGGGGATGTGGCCGTCGCGGACGATGTCGTGGAGCAGCGCGGTGGCCCGGTGGTGGGTGAGCCCGACGACGGCGTCGCGGCTGAGGTCGACGGCGATACGGGCGCACTCGGGCCGGCCGAGCCGCCCGTCCGACAGCAGTTCCTCCAGCACCCCCACGGCGAGCGCCAGGTCGCCCATCTCACGCGCGAAGCCGGCGGCGGCCTCGGCGTAGCGCTGCCACTGGACCAGCTCGCCGCCGTGGTGCGCGTGGTACGCGAGCCGGATGAGGGGCTGCGGGTCCTCGGCGGCCAGGGCGCGCATCGCCTGCCGGTGGAGGCGGTGCCGGTCGGGGCCGAGGAGACCGGCGTAGACGGCCTGCTGGGCGAGGGCGTGGCGGAAGCCGTAGCGGTCCTCGCCCCACTCGTGCAGCACGCCGGCGCGCAGCGCCTCGCGTACGGCCGCGGAGTCGGCGGGCGCGGCGGGCTGCCCGGGGGTGCCGCGGACGACGGCGGCGATCAGCGCCTCGCCGGCGGGCACGCGGAGGACGGAGGCGGCCCGTACGGCGTCGGCGGCGGCGGGGGAGAGCACGCTCATGCGGTCGGCGACGGCTTCCTGGAGGCGGGTGGGGACGGGCATGCGGGCGAAGGCGGCGTGCTGGGCGTCCTGTTCGACGGTTGGCAGGGCGCGTACGACTTCCTCGACGACGAAGGGGATGCCGGCGGTGCGGCGGTGCAGCTCGGCGGTGAAGGCGTCGGACGACTCCGCCGCCCCGGTGAGGGCGGTGAACATGCCGCGTACGCCGTGGACGTCGAGGGGCCGCAGGGGGATGACGACGGCGGAGGTGCCGGGCGGCTGCCGGTACGCGCGGCCCAGCGGGAGCCCGCTGCCGGGCAGGTCCTCGCGGCGGTAACTGAGCACGGCGGACAGCCCGTCGGGCGGATCGTCGACGAGGAAGCGCAGCAGGTCGCGGGTGCCGTCGTCGGTCCAGTGCAGATCCTCGACCACCATCACGGTCTCGCCGGCGGCGTCCAGCAGGGCCCGTACGGCACGGAAGAGCCGGTGCCGCCGGGCCCGTAAGTCGCTGAGCGACTCGGGCGCGGGCGGCAGCCGGTCGGCCAGCTCGGGCAGATACGCGCGCAGGGCACCGCAGACGGGGCTCAGGGCGGTGGGCAGGCCGCCGGCGAGATGCCGCAGCAGATCGAAAACCGGCCCGTACGGAAACGGCTCCCGCAGCGGCCGGCACCCCCCGAGCAACACCCGCCGCCCCCGCACGGCGGGATCCCGCAACGCCTCCCGGATCAGCCGCGTCTTCCCGATCCCGGCCTCGCCCTCGACCATCGCCACGGACGGCGACCGCGTGACGGCATCCACGAGCGCGCCCAACTCCCGCGCCCGGCCGACCAGCACGGGCGCTTCCGCGGGGCGCGGAACGGTCACGGTCATGAGCGCCTCCGGCCGGTGGGGTCCAGCGACACGCGGGGCGGGGGTGTGCACAGCGCGTCGCGGCGGCGACAGCGTGAAGGTAAGCGTCAGCGCACACGCCAAGCAAGACCGACCCGGCGTGTCACATCACGGGCCCCGCGGCTGTCATAGAGGAAGGCAGCGGGTTCGCAGGCGACCGAGGGGGGCGTCATGGAGCATCCAGGAGGTTCCCGCGCGCGCCCGGCCGGCGCCGGTACGAACCGCCTCGCCCACGAGACCGTGGGTGGCGTGAGCCCACCGCCGGGGTCCCACGCCACCCACTCCCCACCCCGGTCCCGCTGACCGGGCCCACAGACCGAGTGGCGCGGCACCTTCCCCCGGGGTGCCGTGCCACTCTTCTCTCCGCGCGGGTCTCATCCGAGGGAACGGCGGGCGACCTCCCGCAGCCGCGCGGTGAAGACCTCGCCGGCGTCGTCGGAGATCGAGGCGAGGGCGACCATGCTCGTCACGATCACATCGCACAGTTCCTCGCAGACGTCGTCGATGGTGTGGGTCCTGCCCTTCCGCGGATTGGACCCCAGCAGCCCGTGCACAGCCGCGGCCACCTCCCCGTACTCCTCCCCGATCTTCAGAATCCGCAGCAACCGCCCGGTCCTCCCCTGCACCGGACTCTCCTCGTCCAGCCACGCACACAGCCGCTCGATCGTGGTCCAGGTCTCGTCCATGACAGTCCTCGGTGTGGGGTCCGACAGATCAACGGGCGGCCGGAGGGAGATCAACCCGCCGACTTCATTCACGAGCCACCTCCGAAGACATCGACGTCCGCCCACACCCGCTTACCCCACGGCATCGGCTCGGCTCCCCACGCGGCAGAGAACCCGGCCACCGCGGCCAGCCCCCGCCCCGACTCGTCGTCCCGGCCCGCCTCGACGACCTTCGGCATGGCCCGGGACCGGTCGACGACCGCCACCCGCACGCGCCGCGGCCCGACCCGGGACACCTTGACGTGCACGACCTCCAGCCGCGCGTGCCGCACGGCGTTGGTCACCAACTCGCTCACGACGAGACACGCGTCCTCGGCCCCGGCCTCCAGCGCCCACGCGCGCAGCGAGGCGGAAACAAGCCTGCGCGCCCTGGCCACGGAAGCCTCGGTGCGCGGCAGAGTCACGCTGTAGGCGGTCTCGGCCGCACACGCTGCCGCTTCGGATTCGTTCACTTGGTTCATGGCTCTGTCCCGTCCATGCTGGAAGGAGGTCGAGCGGCCGTTCCTGCGCCTCGCGTGGAGAGCGGCCTGCAGTTAGCCAACCCCCGTACACAACCCACCGGTTAGGGCGAACAGAGGAAAACCCGAGCGATCTACCTAGGGTGATTTGACTCGCCTCTTATCACCGTGGAGGTTCGTGAGGCTACGGTGCGTAGATGGACGCCACGCGAAACGAGGCACTGAAGGCGTGGATGGACGAGCATGGGCACAGTGCCAACAGCCTGGCCGAGGCGGTCAACCTGGCCACCGAGCGGATCACCGGCCGCACGGGCGGCCTCGACGGCTCATCCATCCGTGCCTGGAAAGCAGGCCGCGTCCGATGGCCAAAGGCGGCTGCCCGCCTCGGGCTTGAAGCCGTGTCGGGTCTCCCCGCCACCGCCTTAGGGTTCGTGCCACGGAGACGGACCCCGCTTACGTCCGCCCCACCGCAGGAGGAACCCGACATGAAGCGCCGCAGCGTCGTCGGCGGTATGGCCGCAACCGCCGCCCTGGCGGCAGCAGTTCCCGGCAGCGCAGCCCCGCGCCGCATCGGGATGGGCGACGTCGACCGGCTACAGCGCCGATTCGCCGAGATCATCGCGAGCGACCACCGCCACGGCGGGCAGCGCGGCATCGAGGAGCGCGCCGCCGCCTTAGCCGACGAAGCGCTGACGCTCCAGAACTCCGCCAGCGCCACCCAGCGCGTCCGCAGCCACCTGTACGCGTGCGCGGCCGGATTCCGCTCCTCGGCGATGTGGGCGGCAATCGACGGCCGTCGCTACCGCGAGGCCACCACGCACATGCGCGAGGCTCAGTCGCTTGCCGAGATGTCCGGCGACCAGGCGATCAAGTTCCGCATCTGGAGCCACGCCGGCACCATGTACCGGCACACAGGTCGACCCGCCGACGCCATCGCCGCGAATGACGTCGCCCGGAATCTGCACATCACCCGCCGCGACCCCCTGTTCGCCTCCCTCGGCCTGGCACGGCAGGGTGCCATCCTCGGCGTAGCGCAGAGCCGGAGCGCCGCACGCCGGTCTCTGGGCCAAGCCCAAGAGGCGATGGAACGCTCCAGCCCGGGCGTGCCCCGTCCCGTGTGGCTCGTCGCCTTCTACGACCAGGCCGAACTCGATTCCCTGGCCCTCTCCGCGCATCTGTCGCTCGGGCAGTACCAAACCGCCGAGTACCACGCGCACCGCTGTCTGTCCGCCCTGCGCCCCCACATGCGCCGGTCGCTGGCCATCACCACGACCCGCCTCGCCCACGCCCAGCTCGCGCAGGGCGACGCAGATTCCGCCACGAGCACGGCGATGTCGGTCCCTGCCGAAGCCGCTGCCCAGCATCCACGGGTGTCCCGCATGCTTCAGGAGTTCGGAGCAGCCCTTCGTGCCAGGGCTCCGAAGAGCATCGCTGCACAGACCTGGACCGAGCACACGCGCGAGACCTGGAGGAGCAAGGGATGACGACACTCCCGATCGAGCTTCGCGTCACCACCGCCCTGCCAACCGTCCGCAGTGACCTGCTCGACGTCTACGCCGCCGTCCGCGCCCCGCTCCTTCATCTGCCGAACTACGCCGTCACCGCCTTCGGCGAGCGCCTGGACCGGCACGGGTCCGAGCCCGGGTTCACCGCCGTACTCGCCTACGCCGACGGGCAGCCCGTCGGCTACGCCTACTGCAACACCATCGAACGCGGCGACCGCTACTGGCAGCGCACCGACCCGGAGCCCGCGGACGCCTACACCGCCCGCCCGGCCACCGCGCTCAAGGAGATCGGCGTACGGACCTCCTGGCGCGGCACCGGGACCGCCCGGCGCATCCACGATGCGCTGCTGGCCACCCGCAGCGAGCCGTACGTCACCCTCATGGTGAACCCGGCGGCCGGCGACGGAAAGGTGCACGCCCTCTACGAGTCGTGGGGCTACAAGGACATCGGCCAGAGCCAGCCCTCCGCCGCGTCGCCGCTCCTCGCCGTGATGGTCCGCGCGAGAGTGCGCTGATACGGCGCCGCGTCGGCCGGGGTGGCGCGGTGCTCTACGTCACACGGGCGAAGTGTCACGGATCTTGGGGTGGCGGCATCTTCATGGGAACCGGGTCGCATCCGCGCGGCCCTGGGCGGGAGAGGAGTCCGGCCATGGAGGAGCGCACCGTGCAGGGGCAGGTGGCTCTGGTCACCGGGGGCAACAAGGGGATCGGGCGTGCCGTCGCCGAGTTGCTGGCCGCCGAGGGGGTCACCGTCGTCGTCGGGGCGCGGGATTCGCGGCGGGGGGAGGAGGCCGCGGCGGCGATCCGGCGTGGGGTGGGGGAGGCGCGGGCGGTGGTGCTGGACGTGACCGATCCGGGCTCCGTGCGGGCTGCCGCCCGCTGGATCGAGGAGCGGTTCGGGCGGCTCGACGTGCTGGTCAACAACGCCGGCATCAGCGGGTCCGGGCAGGCCGCGCCGCAGGACGCCCTCGACCGGGTGCCCAGCGCCGTCGACGTGGAGCGGGTCCGCGCGGTGTTCGACACCAACGTCTTCGGGGTGATCACCGTGACCAACGCGATGCTCCCGCTGCTGCGCCGGTCGAAGGCCGCGCGGATCGTCAACCTCTCCAGCCACGCCGCGTCGCTGACGATGACCGCCACCGTCGGCGGGCCGCTGTCGGAGCTGCCGTCCATGGCGTACTCGCCGTCCAAGACAGCGCTGAACGCGCTGACCCTGCAGTACGCGAACGAGCTGCGCGAGGAGAACATCCTCGTCAACGCCGCCGCTCCCGGGTACGTCGACACGGACATCAACGGCCACAGCGGCTTCCTCACCCCGGCCCAGGGCGCGGCCGTGGTGGTGCGCCTGGCGACCCTCGGCGACGACGGCCCGACCGGCGGGTTCTTCAGCGAGGACGGGCCGCTTCCCTGGTAGCCCGAGACCCCAGCGGTGGCCGTCAGTAGACGATGCTCAGCGCCGAGAGGTCCGTTTCCAGCTCGGTGGCGGTGACCTCGCCGTCCTCGACCGTGAACCGGAAGGCCACCTGAGGACGGCCGTTCTGGACCCACACCAGGCCCGCGGCGCCGTCGATGAGCGCGGGGATCGGGGTCCAGGTGCGTACCGTGCAGACGCGGGTGACGGACTCCGTGCCGCGGACCTCCGTGGTGCCGATGACGGCGTCGCCGCCGCGGTGTTCCGCCGGGGCGGGGTGCGGGGCGGCTTCACCGGCCGAGCCGGGGGAGGCGGGCGGGGTGTCCGCCGGGGGCCGGCGGTCGGGGTGGTTGGGGTCCAGGGCCGTCAGCATGGCCCGGAAGTCGCCCCCGCGGGACGCCGCGAGGAACGCCCCCGCGATGTCCGCGCCGGTCGTCGCCCCGGCGTCCATCCCGGAGCCGAACGGGCCCCTGTCGTAGCCGGTCGTCCCGCCGTATCCGGCCACCGCGCCGGGACGGCGGGCGCTGCCCGCCAACTCGCGGTTCGCCAGCGCCGCCAGCGCCGCGATCTCCTCGAACGGCGCCGCGAACACGTCCTGGAGCACGTACGCCAGCCGCTCGGGCGGCAGCAGCGTCTCGCACGCGACCAGCAGCGTCACGCGTACGGACCGGGGGAGGTCCGCCGGCGGTCCGCTCACTTCGGGCGTCTCCACGACGGGCCCCGACCGGAGTACGTGCAGCGTGACCTGCGCGACGGTCGTGCGCAGGCAGCCGTCAAGGCCGTCCGCCGTCACCCCCTCGGCACCAACGGCGCCGGGCGCGCGGCGGCCCAGCCTCGTCCACTCCTCCCGGCCCGCCTCCTCTGCGGGGCCGAGCAGCCGGTACGCCAGCGGGCGCAGGCCGGGGCGGTCGGTCTCGAAACGTTCGGCCAGCCAGTCGTGTTCATCCATTCCGGTCGAGTCCTCTCGGCGACACCTTCGTCCTGATGACAGTCGAGAGCAGGCCGATGTGACCGCGGAGGTGAAATGCCGGAAGGCCGGGCATACGGGCATGAATGCGCAATTCCGGCCCGTACGCCCGCCACGGGGAGCGCCGTCAGCCGCGCGTGCCCCACCAGTCCCGCGCCACGTACGCCGGCCGCCACTCGTCGCGGTACGCCGCGCGCACCGGCTCCGGCAGGATCGCCAGCGTCGCCGCCAGGGTCTCGTCGTCCGCGCCCTCCAGCATCCACGCCGTCAGCACCGGCCCGTCGGCGCCGCCCTTGGCCGCGTGCACGCCGCCGAAGTGCAGCAACTGCGCCGGGGTCAGCGTCCGTTCGATCAGCGGCAGCGTGACGTCCTCCTCGTGCGTGAGGTGCGCGTTGAGCTTCACCGCCAGCTCGTCCGCCAGCCCCGCCAGCCGCTCCGGGCCCGTCTCGCGGTCCGCCAGGGCGGCGTCGACGGCGTCGAGGAGGGGGTCGATCTGCGCGTGCTCGTCCTCCATGGCGTCGACGACGGCAAGGTCGTCGGGACGGTTCTCCAGGGCTTCGCGGAGCGGGGGCCACAGGGCCTCGTCCTCTGCGGTGTGGTGGATGTGCAGGACCTTCTTGAACAGTTCCCAGCCGGCCGCGGCGGCGAGGATGCGCCGCGGTTCGTCGTCGGTGCGCACGGTCGCCTTCGCGATGTGCTCCAGGTCGCGGCGGAGCGCGTGGTGCATCGCGTACATCAGCGTGAAGTCGATGGTGTCGTCGCTCATGGTCAGTTCTCCCTTGCTCACCCTCCATGACGGGACAGCCCCGCGGAATGTGAGGCGGCGCGGAGAGGTCGGCCGAAAAGGGGTGCTGGGACCCGCGGAACGTCTTCCACCACGGGCTGTCCGTACGGCCGCTGACATGATCGGCGCATGAAGGTACTTGTGATCGGTGCGACCGGAACGGTCGGCAGCGCTGTCGTCAGCGTGCTGGAGGAGGCTTCCCACGACGTCGTGAAGGCGTCGCGCAGCGGTCCCGTGCGGGTGGATCTGGAGGATCCCGCCACGCTGGACGGGCTCTTCGACGCCGTGCCGGACATCGACGCGCTGGTGTGCTGTGCGGCCGGCGGCCCGCTGGTGGACCTGGGTGCTGTGACCGACGACGAGTTCGCCGCGGGGGTACGGGGCAAGCTCCTCGGCCAGGTCGCCCTCGCCCGGCGGGCCATGCACCGGCTCCCGGACGGCGGCTCCGTCACGCTGACCGGCGGCACGTTCACCGCGCCGCTGGCCGGCGGGTCGCTGGGGGCCCTGGTCAACGCGGGTCTGGAGGGCTTCGTACGCAACGCGGCCGCCGAGATGCCGCGCAACCTGCGGATCAACCTCATCAGCCCGGGGTGGATCACGGAGACGCTGGAGAGCCTGGGCATGGACCCGGCCGGCGGCACGCCCGCCGCGGAGGTGGCGCGCGCGTATGCGGAGGCGGTGGCGGGCACCGCGCAGGGCCTGACCATCCGGCCGTAACAGGGGCGGCCGGACGGCAGGCCGGGGGCCGGGGCTCGGCGCGCTCGGGGGTCGGCGCCCGGCGCTCGTACGATCGTTTTCATGCTGACGCCGCCGACTTCCGTGACCGACCAGGACGTTCTGAGGGCGGTTGCCGGGCACTGGCTGCCGGAGGCGGACGAAGTGGCGCACCTGCCCTGGGGCTTCGGGGCGTACCACTGGCGGGTGGCCGGCGGCGGCACGGTGCTCTTCGCGACGCTGGACGCGCTGGCGCCGCGGCACACGGCGGCGTCGCTGGAGGCGGCGTACGCGGGGGCGGCGGCGCTGGCGGCGGGCGGGCTGGAGTCGGTGTGCGCGCCGCTGCGGGCGCGGTCAGGGGCGGGCGCCGGAGCGTTCACGGTGCCGTACGGGGACGGGGCGTTGAGCGTCACGCCGTGGGTCGAGGGGCGTACGCCGACGCAGGCGAAGGCGGCCGAGCCGGCGCACGCGGCGGAGGTCGTACGCGCCCTGCGTACCCTGCACGCCACCGCCGTCCTGCCGTCCGTGCTGCCCGTCTGGGCGCCGCGGGTCGGCTCCGGCTTCGCGGCCGGCCTCCGGGCCCGTACCGCGGAGCCCTGGACGTCGGGGCCGCTCGCCGAGGAGGCCCGCACCGTCCTCGCCGCCCACGGCGACGCCGTCGCCCGCTGGACGGACCGCTACCTGCACCTCGCCGAGGCCGCCCGCGCCCGCCGCGCCTCCTGGGTCCCCACCCACGGCGAACCGCACCACGCCAACCAGCTCCTCACCCCCGCGGGCCTGCGCTTCGTCGACTGGGAGTCGCTCGCGCTGGCCCCGCGCGAGCGCGACTACGCCGACGTACCGCCCGCCCTGCGGGACGCACCCGACCCAGACCCGGCGATGCTGGAGCTGTTCGCGCTGGACTGGCGGCTCTCCGAACTCGACGAGTACGTCCGCTGGTTCACCGCGCCGCACACGGGCACGGCGGACGACCATACGGCGCTGGCCGACCTGTACCAGGAGCTTGCGGGATGAGTCCCCGGCCGGGCCCGGGATACTGCGGAGAAAGCTCCCCGCCTCCCTGAGGTGAAGCGGGGGACCGCAGGGCGACGGGCAGTTGATGACCATGATGCGCGCCACCGGGACGGCCGCGATGTCGGCGTCGGACGTCGTGTACGTGGAGGGCTGGATCCCCGCGGTGCTCATCTTCGCCTTCGTCTTCGCGTACGTCGCGTACACGGACGGCGGGTGGAACATCGCCGCCGGAGTGGCCGTCCTCGTGGTCTCGGGCCTGTTCGCGTTCCTCATGTGGAGGTCGCTGACGGACTACCCGCTGACGTACAAGGACGGCGACCGCCCGACGTTGAACGTGGACGGGACGGGCCTGTACCAGGTCTGGGACCTGGCACCCGGAGCGAGTGTGAGCACCGTCCTGGAGGCCGACGGCGGCTCCGACGCCGAGAAGCTCGCCGGCACCGTGCGCCTCGGCCACGGCTGCGAGGCGGCGCGCGTCCGCTGGCGCATCGGCGCCGGCGACCCGGCCGACGAGTCGTCCGCCGGCATATCCCGCGCCGACGCGCCTCTGGCGTCGGGGACGTTCGGCGAAGGCGAGCGGCGCGGGCTCGGCGAGGTGCCGCTGCTGCCGGAGCCGCCGACCGCGGTGCTGCTGACCGCGGTGCGCCTGGACGACGCGACCTGTGACACGACGCTGACCTGGGAGAACCCCGGCTTCGAGGGCCCGGGGCACGGCGCGTTCCGCTTCGTCTTCCCGGTGCCCAGCGAGTGACACGAGGAAGAGCAGGCGCGCGAACGGCGGGCCCGCCGGGGAGGCGGGCCCGCCGTCTTGCGGGACGGGGTGCGGGTCAGCAGCTCAGGCGGTCGCCCGGGGTGACGCCGAGGATCTGGGTGAAGCGCTGGTAGTTGTTGATACGGCTCTGGACCTGCGCGGGGTTGCCCCCGTTGCACTCCAGGGCCCCGTTGATCGAGCGGATGGACTCACCGAAGCCGGCGCCGGTGGTCATCGCCGTGTGCCCGGACATGGTGCCGGGGCCGCTCTGCGTCATCCAGTACCAGAGGCCGGTCTGCCAGGCCACGGCCGGTTCCCGCTCCACCCGCCAGGGGTTGGTGAGCAGGTCGAGGCCGAGCGCGTCGCCCGCGGCCTTGTAGTTGAAGTTCCAGCTGAGCTGGATGGGCCCGCGGCCGTAGTACGCGGCCTGGCCCGCGGGACAGCCGTAGGGCTGGGTCGCGTCGCAGTAGTGGGGGTAGTTCGCCTGGTTCTGCTCGACGATGTGGACGAGGCCGCCGGTCTCGTGGCTGACGTTGGCGAGGAAGGCGGCGGCTTCGCGGGCCTTGGTGGTGTTGTCGCCGGTGTTGGCGAAGGCGGGGTAGGACCGCATGGCGGTGGTGAGGCCCGCGTACGTGTAGAAGGGGTTCCTGTTCGGGAACATCTGGTTGAACTGGGCCTCGGTCACGAAGCCCCCGGGGCCGGGCCCGGGGTCGCTGCCGCCGCAGGTGCCCTGGTCGGCCCAGACGCCCCACTGCCCGGTGGTGCCGGGGGTCTCGCCCTGGGTCCACCACTTGGCCTGCCAGTTGTGGCCGTTGTGGGAGACGACGTTGCCCTGGGTGTAGACGGAGCCGCTGTTCCACGCGGCCGCGCAGGCGGCGGCGCTGGCGGTGGTGGCGGTGGCGAGGGGGACGAGCACGGCGATGAAGGCCACCGCGGCGAAGGCGGCGACGAGGCCCCTGATCCGTCTGCCGAGTCTGCGGTGCAGGTGTACGTGCACGTGTGTGGCTGACACGTCATCACATCCTGTCAGTGGGGGTGTACGTGGCATGGTGGAGCAAAGCCCATTGGTCTGGACCTGTCAAGGTCTAGACCAACAAATACCCCGAGGATCAGCACGCCGGTCTACGGCCCCTCACCAGCAAGGGCTTTCTATGGCGCCGACACGCGGCAACTCCCCGCCCGCGCGGCACCGTTGACCGCCGCTCTGAGCAGCCGTACCTTCCATCCGTTTGGTTTCTCAGCCGGTCGGACAGCCGGATCGACCGCCGCTCGACGGCGGGCCGCCCGGCGTGCGCCGACCGCCGAGCCGGGAGGTACGCACGTGCCCCAAGAAGCCACCCCGCCCCCCGATCACGGCCACGGCGCCGCCCGGGGCCCCAGCAGACGCAGCCTCGGCCGCGCGGCCGTAGCCGTCGCCGCCACCCCCGTCCTCGCCGGTACGTGGCAGGCGCTCACCGCCTCCTCCGCCGCCGCGGCCGACGGGGCGGCCGACGGCGCGCAGGGCCGGGCCTGGACCGGCACCTGGGCCTGCGCCGAGACGACGGTGCCCGCGGCCGACGGCACCGCCTTCGCCGACCAGACCCTGCGCCAGGTCGTCCACACCAGCGCCGGCGGACGCGCACTCCGTATCCGCCTCACCAACCGGTACGGCACGGAACCCCTCGTCGTCGGCGAGGTCCGCGTCGGACGCTCGGTCCCCGGCGACGGCACCGCCGTCGTCCCCGGCACCGACCGGGCGGTGCGCTTCGGCGGCCGTACGTCGGTGACGCTGGCGCCCGGCACCCGGCGGTGGAGCGACCCGGTGTCGCTGGACGTACCGACCGCCGCGGACCTCGCCGTCAGCGTCTACCTGCCGCAGCCGACTCCGGCCGACACGGTGCACAGGTCGGCGTTCCAGCGGAACTACGTCGCCGCCGGGAACGTCGCCGCCAAGCCGGCCGTCGACGCCCAGCGCACCGTCACGAGCTGGTACTTCCTCGCCGGCATCGCCGTCACCGGCGCCGCCCCCGACACGGACGCGGGCGCCGGCACCGGCTCCGGCTCCGGCTCCGGCTCCGGCCAGGCGATCGTCACCTTCGGCGACTCCATCACCGACGGCTCCGCCACCACCGTCGGCGCCAACCGCCGCTGGCCCGACGTCCTCGCCCGCCGCCTCCGCGACGAGGCCGGCCGCCCCGGCACCGGCGTCCTCAACGCCGGCATCGGCGGCAACCGCCTCCTCCGCGACCCGAACCCGCCGCCCGGCTCCAACGCCGAGAGGTACGCGCCGTACTTCGGCGAGGCCGGCATCCGCCGCTTCGCCCGCGACGTACTGGACCAGCCGGCCGCCCGGCACGTCGTCGTGCTCCTCGGCATCAACGACCTCGGCCACCCGGGCCGCGACGCCCCCCGCGACGAGGAGGTCACCGCCGCCGACCTCATCAACGGCCACCGCAGCCTCATCCGCCAGGCCCACGCCCACGGGCTGCGCATCCACGGCGCGACGGTGCTGCCGGTGGAGGGCGACGACCTCGGCTTCTACACGCCGGAGCGCGAAGAGGTCCGGCAGACGGTGAACGACTGGATCCGTACCGCGGGCGAATACGACGGCACCGTGGACTTCGACGCGGCCACCCGCGACCCGGCCCAGCCGCGCCGCCTGCTCCCGGCGTACGACAGCGGCGACGGACTGCACCCGAACGACGCGGGGATGGCGGCGATGGCGGCGGCCGTCCCGCTGGACCTGTTCACCTGAGCGGCACCCTGCAAGCACCCTGCTGAGCAGCACGAGGGCCGGTCAGCGCTGCCGCTGACCGGCCCTCGTTCCGTACGGGCCTGCGGATCAGTCCCGCTGGGCGCCCTCCGGGAGCTGGCGGAGCTGCATCGTGCTCGCGGTGCGCGTGCCGAAGCCGTAGTCCAGGAGCTTGGCCGCGTCCTTGTAGCGGTCGCTGGCGTTGAGGACCACGCCGATGTACGTCTTGCCGTCGCGCTTGGCGGTGAAGACGAGGCACGGTCCCGCCGGCGTGGTGGTGCCGGTCTTCATGCCGTTGGCGCCGCTGTACGAGCCGAGGAGCTGGTTGGTGTTGTACCAGGTGTACGTGCGGCGGTTGCCGTTGCTCGCGGTGGCGTAGCGCACGGCCTTCGTCTTGGAGATGATCTCGCGGAACTTGCTGGAGTAGCCGTACGCGCTCTTCGCCAGCTTCGCCATGTCGCGCGGCGTCGAGTAGTTGTCCCCGGTGGAGGAGACGCCGTCGAACGAGTCGAAGTGGGTGTTCGTCATCCCGAGGAAGTCGGCCTTGGCGTTCATCTTCTTGATGAACGACTTCACCCGGGCCGAGGTCGTGCTGCCCGAGCCGTACGTGTCGGCCAGCGCGTACGCGGCGTCACAGCCGGACGGGAGCATCATCGCGTACAGCAGGGTGCCGACGGAGACCTTGTCGCCGGTCTTCAGATCGGCGGTGCTGGCGCCCCTGTTGACGACGTAGTCGCGGTACGCCTGCTTGATGGTGACCTTTTTGTCGAGGTTCAGGTCCGGCTGGCTGAACACCACGCGCGCGGCCATGATCTTCGTGGTGCTGGCGATCTGCCGCTTGGTGTCGGACCCCTTGCCGAACACCTTCGCGCCCGTCGACCCGTCCATCAGGAACGCGCCCTTGGCGGAGACCGTGGGCGCGGCGGCGGCCTCGGCGGCGCTCGCCGGGGCCGCCATCGGCGCCACGGCCAGCAGGGCGCCCGCGGCCACGACCCCCGCCGTCACCTTGCGGAACCGGGTGCCCGTGCGGCGCGGGCGGACGCTGTGTTCTGTTGTTGTCAAGGCAGTTGCTCCGATGCTCCGAATGTCGGTGAGCGGCGCGCTTGCGCGCTGCGCGCGGCGCCGGCGTGAAGATCACGGCGGGCGCGGCGGCTGCGCCGCTCTACTCCTGACTCACGAGAGGGCCCGATGGATGTACGACGATAGGCGTGATTTCCGTGCGCCTGGAAGGGGCGTACGAATTCTCCTGTGGCGCCGCCGTGTTCGTCGAGCCGGGTCGCCGGCGGGGGCGTACGGGACGGGCGTACGGGGCGGCGTAGGGCGCGGTCTGCACCGCGTGCGCGCGGAGGGTTGACATGTACGCGGAGGCCGCGCTTTCTTACTGACAAGTCAGTAACTTCTGTTGGCAGAGTCGCCCACCGAGGAGTCGCCCGCATGCATGGCCGTATCCTCCGGCGTGCCTTCGGCACGCTCGCCGGCACCACCGCGGCGGCGGTAGCCGCCACCGTCGCCCTCCCGCTCACCGCCGCCTCCGCGGCCGAGCGGCCGCCGTTCTACGAGCCGCCCGCCACGCTCCCCGCGGCCGACGGCGACGTCATCCGCGCCGAACCGTCCGTCTACTACCTCGACCCGCTCAAGACCCTCAAGGTCGACGCGAACGTCCAGCGCATCATGTACCGCTCCACCGACGGCCACGGCGCGCCCGTCGCCGTCACCGGCACCGTCATCACCCCCAAGTCCGCCTGGTCCGGGCCCGGCGAGCGCCCCGTCATCGGGTACGCCGCCGGCACCCAGGGCCTCGGCGACCAGTGCGCGCCCTCGCGCCAGCTCGCCAACGGCACGGAGTACGAGGGCCTGTTCGTCAAGGGCCTCCTTGCCCGCGGCTACGGCGTCGCCATGACCGATTACGAGGGGCTCGGCACCCCCGGCCTGCACACGTACATGAACCGCGCCGTCCAGGGCCAGGCCGTCCTCGACTCCGTGCGCGCCGCGCAGCGCCTGCCCGCCGCCGGCCTCCCCGACGACGGCCCCGTCGCCGTCTACGGCTACTCCCAGGGCGGCGGCGCGGCCGCCTCCGCCGCAGAACTCGCCCGCTCCTACGCCCCGGACCTCGACGTCAAGGGCGTCGCGGCGGGCGCGGTCCCCGCGGACCTGGCCGCGGTCGGCCGCAACCTCGACGGCTCGCTGTACGCCGCGTTCCTCGGCTTCGCCGTCGCCGGACTCGCCGAGGGCTCGGACGTCGACCTCGGCCCGTACCTCAACGACCACGGCCGGCAGGTCATGGCCGAGGCGGCGGAGACGTGCACGGCCGAGGCCGTACTGCGCTATCCCTTCCTCCAGTCGAAGACGCTGACCGCCGACGGCCGGCCGATCACCGACTACATGGACGCGTCGCCGTGGCGCGAGGTCGTGGAGGAGCAGCGGATCGGCGTACGGAAGCCGGAGGTTCCGGTCTTCGTCTCGCACAGCATGCTGGACGACGTGATTCCGTACGGGGTCGGGAAGAAGCTCGTCGCCGACTGGTGCGCGAAGGGCGCGACGGTGGACTTCTCGACGAACGTCGCGCCGACGCACGTGGGCGGCGCGCTGGCGTCGTACCCGGCGGCGTACGGCTGGCTGGAGGGCCGCCTGGCCGGCAAGCCGGCCCCGTCCGACTGCTGAACCCCTGAGGCGCCCCGGGGCCCCGCGGTCCGGGGGCCGCGACCGGTCCACGGCTGAGGGCTGCGATCGGGCCGCGTCGTGGGGCGCCCGGAGCGGGCGTCCCACGACCTGGGGCGACGGCGCCGGGCCGGTGTCAGGGCTTGCGTGCCACGCCGCCGTACGCGGCCACCTCCGGGCGTTCCTCCGCCGCCGGATCCGGCCGCCAGTCGGCGATCCTGCCGAACCCCGGCTCGACGAACTCCAGGCCCTCGAAGCACGCGCTGATCTCGGCCTGGGTCCGCGGGTAGTACGGATCCGGGCTGCCCTTGGCGTACTCCTCGCACAGGGCCACGTACGGCTTGCTGTCGACGGTGCCGTCCCACAGGATCAGGTAACTGCCGCTCGGCACCGCCTCCGTCACCGTCCGCACGATGCGCTGCATGTCGGCGTAGCTGCGGGCGTGGCCGAGGACGCCCATGAACATCACGGCGACCGGCTCGCCGAAGTCCAGCGTCTCCCGGGCCTCCTCGACGATCCGCTCCGGGTTGTGGAAGTCGCAGTCGATGTACGCGACGGTGCCCTCCGCGCTCACCGGCTGGAGCAGCGCCGCCGCGTGCCGCAGCACCGACGGGTCGTTGTCGACGTACACCACCCGCGACTCCGGCGCGATCCGCTGGGCGACCTCGTGGGTGTTCTCGGACGCCGGCAGCCCGGTGCCGACGTCGAGGAACTGCCGCACCCCCGCCTCCCGCGCCAGGTGGGCCACGGCACGGATCAGGAAGCCGCGCGACGCCTTGGCCATCGTGCCGATGTGCGGATCGATCGCCAGGCCCTGCTCGCCGACCGCCTTGTCGACCGGATAGTTGTCCTTGCCGCCCATCCAGAAGTTCCAGATCCGCGGCGACGACGGCACGCTGGAATCGATCACCGGGGGTTTCGAGGACTGCGACACGGCCAACTCCTTCTGCTCCGACAGGCGGCACACCGGGGCACGTCCGCCCCGGGCGCCGCCGCGGAGACGCCGTGGGCCCCGCGACCGGGCCCAGGAGGGGCCCCTTCGATCACGAACCCTACCGGCCAACTTACGGACAGTGACCGTAAGTTGAGCGAAGTCGCCCGCTCAGGACCCGGATTGCCCCAGGGGTTGCTCCGGGCGTACGGAACTCCCGATTCCGCACAGGAGTGCGGCGCCGGCGAGCTGGAAGGCGGCGAGGGCGGCGAGGAGCTGGGCCGGCGAGAGCGCGGAGGTCGCGGCGGCGGTGAGCGCGGCACCGGCGGAGGCGGCGGTGGTCTTGAGCCCGGCGCCGAGGGTGAAGACCTGGGTGCGCACGGCGGGCGGCGCGTGGTCGGCGCGGATCCGCAGGGTGGCGGCGAGCAGCGGCCCGTCGCAGAGCCCGGCGAGGCAGAAGAGCGCCACGCACAGCGGGTACGGGCCGGAGGCGGCGGCGCCGAGGAGCGCCACACCCGTACCGACGAGGCAGACGGCGGCGAGCCGCGCGTCGGAGACGCCGGGCCAGAGCCGCGCGGCACCGAGCGCCCCTGCGAGCGCCCCTGCGGCCAGCACGGTGAGCAGCACGCCGCCACCGCCGGGGTAGCCGCGCTCGTCGGCGAGCAGCACGGCGGCGGGCGCGAGCCCGCCGATGCCGACGTAGGCGAGGGAGGTGGCGGCGGTGATGCCCCGGAGGGCGGGTATCTCCCACAGCACCCGCAGCCCACCGAGCAGTTCGCGCCAGAGCGAGGAACGGTCCCGGGGGTGACGGCGGAGGGGCCGGCCGGCGCGGCGCGCGGAGGCGCGGCGTCCGGCGGTGCGCGTACACAGCCGCCGGCGACGACCCTGCGCCGCGGGGCGGCAGCCGGAGGACCCGGGCTCCCCGCCGGAAGGCCGGGGACAGCCGCCCGGCACGACCGGCGCAGCCGGGTCGCCCCCGGCGCCGCGCGTACGCCGACGCCACAGCCTGGCCCATGTGCCCGCGCCCGCGGACTCCGGCCCGGCCGCGCCGGAGGCGGGCCGGGGGCCGTCGCCCGTTTCCTCCGTCTCCTCGACCTCCGGCGCCGCACCCGCCCAAGTCCCGGCATTCGGCGCGGCCTTCGGCACCTCTCCGGCCGGTCTCGGCGCCCGGAGGGTCGTGGCCAGGCCCGCGGCGCCCGCTGCCGACACGGCGAGGGTCCCCATCGCCGGGCCCGCGCCCCACACGCCCGCCGTCGCCGTCACCGCGGCGGGGGCGGCGATGCCCGCCGCGTTGTACGTGGCCGCGTCCAGGGCGTACGCGCGGGCGCGGGCGGCGGTGCCGGAGACCAGGCCCGCGAGCAGGCTCGACAGGCCGCCGGTGACCATCGGGCCGCAGCAGCCGCCCAGCGCCGCCACCGCCAGCACCACCGGCACGGGGGCGCGGCCGAGCGTGAGGGCGACGCCCGCGATCGCGGCGGCGAAGACGCCGAGCGCGGCGACGTGGAACGCCGCACCCGCACCCCGCGCCCGCGCGGCGAGCGCCCCGGTCAGCGGGGCGGCGACGGCGTGCGGCGCCGTCCACGCCGCGAGCACCGCCGCGCCCTGCGCGGCGCTGCCGGTCCGGTGGAGGGCGAGCAACGTGACGGAGACGGCCATCCCGTCGTCGGCGAGCCGGGCACAGGTGGCCGTGGCCAGATACCCCCGCAACCCCCGCCCCATCGCCCCGCCTCCCTGTCCGGCCGTCCGGTCCCGCCGTTCGAGAGCACTGCTCTCGCCCGAGGGCGGCGATCCCGCCACGGAGCACCGCCCCCAGAGCACCGCTCGCGCGGCAGAGCCCTGCTCTCCGTAACGGCTTATCGAGTCAAGACGTTACACTACCTTCGGCCCGCCACCCCGCCCAGCCCAAGCCCAAGCCCAGGAGCGCCCCCGATGCCCCCACCGCCCCCACCCCCCGGCCACGGCTTCCGGCCCGCGCAGCGACTCCTCGACGTCGCCAACGCCGTCCGCCGCGACCCCGAAATCCCCCGCGCCGACCTCGCCCGGCTCCTTGCCGCCCACGGCGAGACGCCCGCCGACCTCGCGCCCGGCGCCTTCTCCGACGCCGACGCCGACGCGCTGCGCGGTGCCGCCCGGCGCATGACCGCCGTGCTCACCGAGCCCGACCCCGACCGCGCCGCCGCCGCGCTCAACGACGTGTTCGCGGAGTGCGGCGCCCGCCCAAGGCTCTCCCGCCACGGCGACCACCCCTGGCACCTGCACGTCGACCGCGGCGACGACGCCGGCTGGGCCGACTGGTTCCTCGCCTCCGGCGCCCTCGCGCTGGCGCAGATCCTCACCGAGTACGGGCAGCCGGCCTGGGGCGAGTGCGCCGCCCCCGACTGCACCGTCCTCTACCTCGGCACCGGCCCCGGCAGCGCCCGCCGCTACTGCTCCCCGGCCTGCGCCTCCCGTACGCGCGTCGCCGCCCACCGCCGCCGACGCGCGGAGCAGGCGGCCGACAGCACCGGGCAAGCCGGGAGAGCCGGGCAGACAGAGCCGACCGGCGCCTGACCCCCCTCGACAACCGCCCCCACCCCCCGTTCGTCGAGGGCCTGGCGCAGCGCATCGAGTCCGGTGACGTGCCGCAGACGCTCGCCGGCAGGCGGGTCGTCGGCCTGGACCTGGCAGGTCTTGTCGCGGGCTCGGAGTACCGGGACGAGTTCGAGGAGCGGCTGAAGAAGGTCGTCGAGGAGGTGAAGAACACCGAGAGCAGCACGATCCTCTTCATCGACGAGCTGCACACCGTCGTCGCCGCCGGATCCGGCGGCGAGGGCGCCATGGACGCGGGCAACATGCTCAAGCCCGCGCTCGCCCGCGGCGAGCTGCACGTCGTCGGCGCGACGACGATCGACGAGTACCGCAAGCACGTCGAGAAGGACGCCGCGCTGGAGCGCCGCTTCCAGCCGGTGCTGGTGCCGGAGCCGACCGTCGCGGAGACCGTGCAGATCCTCGAAGGGCTGCGGGACTCGTACGAGGCACACCACCAGGTCCGCTTCGCCGACGAGGCGCTGGCCACCGCCGCCGAGCTGTCCGACCGCTACGTCTCCGATCGCTTCCTGAAGCTGCGCCGGGAGAAGGACGAGGCGGTCGCGGCGGAGAAGTACGAGAAGGCGTCGCAGCTCAAGGAGCGGATCGCCGAGACGGAGGCGGAGCTGGCGGGCGTCGAGGAGCGGCGCGAGGGCGGGCCGACGGCGCTGCGGGACGCGGCGTAGCCGGTTCCGGCGGCGCGGCGCGGGGCGTTCGTGTCGTACGCACGGGGCGCCCGCCCGGCTCCGTACGCCCGCGCGCCCCCGGCCACGTCACGCCGGTGTCGTACGCGCCAGGCGCAGCAGGAACTCCGCGTTGCCGCCGCTCGCCTTCATCCGCTCCAGCAGCAGCTCCATGCTCTGCACGGCGTCGCGGTCGCCGAGCACCCGGCGGAGCCGGTGCAGCAGGGCGACCTCGCCGGGGGCGGCGAGGAGTTCCTCGCGCCGGGTGCCGGAGGCGTGGACGTCGACGGCGGGGAAGATGCGCCGCTCGGCGAGGGCGCGGCTGAGGCGCAGCTCCATGTTGCCGGTGCTCTTCAGCTCCTCGAAGTAGTAGTCGTCCCCGCGGGAGCCGGTCTCGACCAGCGCGGAGGCGAGGATCGTCAGGGAGCCGCCGCCCTCGATGTTGCGGGCGGCGCCGAAGAGCTTCTTGGGGATCAGCAGCGCGGAGGCGTCCACGCCGCCGGTGAGGGTGCGGCCGCCGGCGCCGGCGCTGTTGTTGGCGGCGCGGCACAGCCGGGTCAGCGAGTCCAGCAGGATCACGACGTCCTGCCCGCCCTCGACCATCCGCTTGGCGCGCTCGATGGCCATTTCGGCGACGGCGACGTGCTCGCGGGCGGGGCGGTCGAACGTGGAGGAGATCACCTCGGCGCGTACGGAGCGCTGCATGTCGGTGACCTCCTCGGGGCGTTCGTCGAGGAGGACGACCATCAGGTGGCACTCGGGGTGGTTGACGGCGATGGCGTCGGCGAGGTGCTGGAGCAGGATCGTCTTGCCGGTCTTGGGCGGGGCGACGATCAGCCCGCGCTGGCCCTTGCCGACGGGGGCGAGGAGGTCGACGACGCGGTTGGTGAGCCGTCCCGCGGGGGTCTCCAGGCGGAGCCGCTCGGTGGGGTGGAGGGGGACGAGGTCGGCGAAGCGGGGGCGGCGGGCGGCCGCCTCGGGGTCGAGGCCGGCGACGCGGTCGACGCGGGCGAGGGCGGGGACCTTCGCCCGCCGGTCGGCGGCGGCCCCGCGGTCGCGGTCGCGGCGCTTGCCGGACCCGGAACCCGAGGCAGAGCCGGACCCGGATGCCGTGCCCGAGCCGGACTTCGGTGCCTGGCCGCCGGCCGGCAGGACGCCGCCTTCCACGAGGTCGCCCTTGCGGAGGCCGAAGCGGCGTACGAGGTTCGCGGGCACCTGCACGTCGTCGTCGCCCGGCTGCAGGCTGCCGACACGCAGGAAGCCGTGGTTGCCCACAGGCTCGAACACCCCGGCGACCGCGGCGAGTTCGGACGTGGCCCGGACGGCGCCCGCCGCCGGGGTTTCTGCTGTGGTGGGTGTCGTAGTAGTCATGCACGGTCCTTTCACGGACGGTGTCGCGGTTCCAAAGGGTGTGGGATGTGCGGCAGAGGCGCGGCTTGGGCACGCGCGGTCGCGTGGAGAGGTGGAACAACCTCGCTCGGCGTCAGTCAGCGACTCGACGGAGAACCGGAGCGCGGGGGTGAAGAAGCACGGGCGCCGACTGCGGGCGCGACTCGATGCTGATGTCAGAGTAACATCCCCGGTCCCCCGGCCATTCCCCTTCGCCGCTACGGGCCCGCTGAACAGGGCCTTAGCGTCACATCCCGGCGAAAAGGGCTGCCCCGGTGTCAGAGGGGCGTGTCAGAGTGCTGGGGACATGACTGCTGCACTCATCGGACGAGACCATCCCGCGGGCGTGCTGCGCGCCGAGGCCGACCGGGCGGCGGACAGCCACGGGGGCCTCGTGCTGGTCACGGGCGAGCCGGGCATCGGCAAGACGTCGCTGGTCACCGCCGCGGTGGCGGAGGCGAGACGGCGGGGGACGCTGGTGCTCGGCGGCTCGTGCTGGGCCTCTGACAGCGCCCCGGGGTACTGGCCGTGGGTCCAGGTCGTGCGGGCGCTGCGGCGCGGTGTGCCGGCGGCCGAGTGGGCGGCGGCCCGCGAGGCGGCGGGCAGCGGGCTCGACGTGCTGCTCGGCGAGGAGCCGGCCGCGGGCGGGCAGCATGAGCACGGCGGGCGGGCGGAGCGCGTACGGGACGACCGCGGCGCGCACCACGCACACGACCGCGCCGGGGCACACCACCACGACGCGGCGCACCACGGCACCGATCCCGCGGTCGTCACCGGCCCCCCTGCAGGGCCCGGCACCGACCCGGCCGGCGCCGGGACGTACGCCGACAGCTTCCACCTCGCCGACGCCGTGACCACCGCCCTGGTCGCCGTCTCGCACAACCGCCCCGTCATCGTCGTCCTCGACGACCTGCACTGGGCGGACCCCGCCTCCCTGCGCCTGCTGGAGTTCGCCGCGCAGCACACCTGGTTCGAGCGGCTGCTGCTCATCGGCACGTACCGGGACGCCGAGGTCGACACCCCCGGCCACCCGCTGCGCGACCAGATCGCGCCGCTGGTCGCCAAGGCCACCACCCTCACGCTCACCGGCCTGGACCGCGCCGGTACGGCACGGCTCATGGAACGTACCGCCGGCCGGGAGCCGGACGAGGCGCTGGCCGCCGAGGTGCACCGGCGCACGGGGGGCAACCCCTTCTTCATCGAGCAGACCGCCCGCCTCTGGGCCGGCGGCGCCTCCGCGGACGCCGTGGCGCCCGGCGTGCGGGACGCGCTCCAGCGCCGTCTGCAACTGCTGCCGGCGCCGGTCGCCGAGCTGCTGGTCGCCGCCGCGGTGCTCGGCCGCGAGTTCCACCGCCAGGTGCTGGCCGCGGCCGTCGGCAGGCCGCCCGGGTACGTCGACCGGCTGCTGGAGACCGCGGTCGCCGCCCGGCTCGTCGTGGGCCGGGGCGCGGGCCTGTTCGCCTTCGGGCACGACCTGGTGCGCGAGACGCTGTACGAGGGCCTGGACCCCGCCGAGGCCCGCCGCCGGCACGCCGCGGTCGTACGCGCGCTGGACGCCTCGCCCGCGCTGAGCGAGAAGGTCTTCCCCGCCGACCGCGCCCGGCACGCCTGGGAGGCCGGCGACGAGCTGCCCGCCGAGCAGGCCGTGGGACTGCTGCGGGACGCCGGGCAGGACGCCGGCAGCCGGCTCGCGTTCGAGGAGGTCGTCTCCCACCTGCGGCGGGCGTACGAGCGGTCCGCCGCCGCGTCGGCGCGCTGCCGGGTGCTCACGGCCCTCGACCTGGGCGGCGCGCTGCTGCACGCGGGCAAGACGGCCGACGCCTGGCCGCTCATCGAGGGCGCGGTGCGCACCGCGCGGGAGCAGGACGACCCCGAGATGCTGGCCCGCGTCGCCCTCGGTGTCTTCAGCGCCGAGGGCTACTGCGCGACGGTCCCCCGGGACCAGGCCGAGGCCAACCGCCTGCTGCTGCGCGAGGCGCACCGCGCGCTGGCCCGCAGCTCCCACCCGGCGTCGGCGGGGCCGGACGAGGGGGAACTGACGGCCGGCCAGATGGCCGCGGAGCTGAGCATCACCCTGTCGGTCAGCGCCCGCCGCGGCCAGGACGACGAGGAGCTGGGCTTCGGCCTGTGGACCAGGCACAACGCGATCTGGGGCCTGGGCACGGCCGCCGAGCGGGTGGCGCTGACGGAGGAGCTGATCACGCTCGCCGAGCGGGCCGGGAACCCCGCGGGGCGGCACATGGCGGTGGCGATGCGCTGGGTGGCGCTGCTGGAGCTGGGCGACCCGCGCTTCGCGTCCACGTACCGCGGCTACGTCGAGGCCGCCGAGCGGAGCGATGTGCCCAGCATCCGCCACACCCTGGTGATCGACCAGAGCCTGGTGGAGGCGCTGCGCGGCGACTTCGACGCCGCCGAGCGGCACATCGCGCAGGTCGTGGAGATGGGCCGGGACACCGAGCACGAGCACTGGATAGAGCTGCTCGACCACCACTGGTGGACGATCCGGATGCTCCAGGGCCGGTACGCGGAGGCGGCCGAGGCGGCGGCCAGGCTCACCGTCGGCGGGCACGGCTTCCCTGCCGGGCTGCAGGCGCTGGCGGAGCTGCGCCGCGGCGATCCGGAGCCCGCGCTGCGGCTGGTGGCCGAGGGCCCGCCGACGGACGAGCAGCAGAACCGCGGCTTCTTCCCGCTGTGGCTGCGGATCCAGGCGGAGACGGCGGCTGCGACCCGGGACCCGGAGCTGGCCGCGTCGGTGCGGGACGCGCTGTCGCCGTACCGCGGACAGTGGCTGGTGGCGGTCTACGGCTGGGACGTGAGCGGGCCCGTCGACTACTGGCTGGCGCTGGTCGACGCGGCGGAGGGCCGCTGGGCCCCGGCCGCGGCCGGCTTCCGCGCGGCCCGCCGCTCGGCGGACCTGATGCAGGCCCGCCCGTGGTCGGTGCTGTCCCGCCACGGCCTGGCGGGGGTGCTACGGGAGCAGGGCGACCCGGCGGCGGAGCGACTGGCGCGGGCGACGGCGGCGGAAGCGGCCCGCCTCGGCATGCGACTGGAATCGGAACGGCCCAGGACCCCGCCCGCGGCGCCGCCCCCACCGGCCGCGGAGTTCCGCTACGACGGCAGGGTGTGGACCCTGACGTACGCGGGCCGGACCGTGCACCTCCCCGACGCCAAGGGCCTGCGCGACCTCCACACCCTCCTCGCCGCCCCCGGCACAGAACTCCCCGCCGTCCGCCTCCTCAACCCGGAGGGCGGCGAGGAACTGGCCGCCGCCCACCGCCTGGGCGGCGACCCGGTGCTGGACGCCGAGGCCAAGTCCCGCTACCGGCGCCGCCTGGAACTCCTCGACGAGGAGATCGACCACGCCACCGCCGCCGGCGACGACACCCGCGCCGCCTCGTACGACCGCGAACGCGCGGCCCTCCTCGACGAACTCCGCGCCGCGGCCGGCCTCGCCGGCCGCACCCGCCGCCTCGGCGACGAGGCGGAACGCGCCCGCAAGGCGGTGGGCGCCCGCATCCGCGACGCCCTCCGCAAGATCGCCAAGGGCCACCCGCCCCTGGCCGAGCACCTGAAGCAGACGATCTCCACCGGCACCACCTGCACCTACCACCCCCAGCCCCCCGCACCCCC
The DNA here is from genome assembly GCF_035917395.1 of Streptomyces sp. NBC_01808. Lineage (NCBI taxonomy): Bacteria > Bacillati > Actinomycetota > Actinomycetes > Kitasatosporales > Streptomycetaceae > Streptomyces > Streptomyces sp. NBC_01808. Next base: position 4,209,703 of record NZ_CP109072.1, on the reverse strand, counting down.
CTGGCGCCTGTGACCGGTCGTTCCACATTTGCGCGACAGTTGTTTCACGCCGGGGTACGCTGATGACATGGCAGCAACCATCGGATTCCGCCCCACGGACGAGGACGAGCGCATCATAAGAGCCGCCATGCGCGAGGGTGAGCGTACGAGCGACGTGATCCGGCGGGCCCTGCGGCTGCTGGAACACGAGGTCTGGCTCGCGCAGGCCCGCGAGGACGCGGAACGGCTGAAGGACGAGGACCTGTCCGCCGAGGAGGACGCCTGGTGATCCGCGGCGCGATGTACCGCGTGGACCTGGGCGACGCCAAACGGGGCCACGAACAGCGGGGCCGCCGCTACGGCCTCGTCCTGAGCCCGAGTTCCATGCCGTGGAGCGTAGCCACGATCATCCCCACATCGACGAGCGCGCAGCCGGCCGCCTTCCGGCCGGAACTTGAGGTCGCAGGCGCCCGTACCCGGCTCATGGTGGACCAGATCCGCACGATCGACGTGTCGTACGTCCACGGCGACCCGGTCCACTACCTCGACCACGCCGAACTGGCAGAAGTGGAGCACGCGGTAGCCCGCTACCTCGGCCTCTCCTCCTGGCACGCATGACCGTTCTGCGGCCGCGCTGAACCGGCTCTGGGGTTTCCTTGGCCTTCTCTATGTTGTAAGCACGAAGCCGGAGGAGTGTCAGGCCGTGGACAAGGCCAACGCGCTGGTGCAGCAGTGGCACGACCTCGACTTCCCGGACGGTCTGCGGGTGGAGCTGCTCGACGGCGAGCTGGTGGTGCAGGCCAGCCCCGGGCACGTGCACGACCTGCCCGGACGGAGCCTCGTCCGGCACACGCCGGAGCCCTTCGAGGCATGGTCCGAGCGGGGCTTGCTGGTGGCCGACGACTACCGCCCGCGCGCCGACGCCGTGATCATCCGGGCTGAGAACCGCCCGGCGGACGAGGCGGACGCGGACTGGCCCCCGCAGATCGTGCTGACCGTGGTCGAGACGGTCTCCAGTACCCGTACGGCCATCAAGCGCGACTGGGAGGACAAGCGGGAGCGCTACGCCGCCGTGGGCATCCCGGTCTACCTGGTCGTCGACCCCAACGACGCGACCTGGCACGTTCTGGAGCTGGAGGGCCGGGTGTACGTCGAGACGGGCAAGGGCATCTTCGGCCAGCCGCTCACGTTCCCGGAGCCGATGGGCTTCACCGTGCAGACACACGGCTGGCACCCGTACGGCCGCATGCCGACGGAGCCCGGCCGCGGCTGAGCGGACCATGCCCGTGCCGCTCAGCCCCGCCCCTCTGGCGCCTGCGCTGCCGCGGACGTCGGGAACGGCGGGAGCGCGTTGCACGGCGCGTTACGCTGCAATACGCTTCTTGTCATGAAGACCATCACGCAGCGTGAGCTGGCAGCACGCTCCAAGGCGGTGCTCGATGACGTGGAGGCGGGTGAGACGTACCACATCACCCGGAACGGAACTGAGATCGCCGAGGTTCGTCCCATAAGCCCCCGTCGCCGGTTCGTTCCCGTTGCCCAGCTCCAGCGCGAGTGGCAGCACGCACCGCGGGTGGATCGTCGGCAGCTCCGCGCCGAGATCGACGAGTTCTTTGGCGACGAGGACCGCGTCGGCGACGGCGAAGACGATCCGTGGCAGCGGGGGTGACCGGTCGCCGACGGCCGCGAGGGCTCCTCGACACGTGTGTGCTCATCGATCTCCCCGACATCGATGCCGAGAAGCTGCCCGTCGAAGCCGCTGTGCCGTCGGTCGTGCTCGCCGAGCTGGCGCAGGGCGTGGCCATGACGCGGGACCCGGTGGCAATACTGGCCAGGTCGCAGCGGCTCGCCGATGCGGAATCCGTGTTCTCCTCGATTCCCTTCGACCGCGAGGCAGCTCGCCGGTTCGGCACGCTGGTGGCCTTGACGGTCAAGGCGAACCGCAATCCCCGCCCGCGGCGCATGGACCTGATGATCGCCGCCACGGCTGCCGCGCACGGCCTCCCGCTTTACACCCGCAACGGAGACGACTTCCAGGGCCTGGAGGAAGCCGTGGACGTCATCGTCGTCTGAGCTGACGCCCTTGGGACCGCCAGGGAAGCACCCCTCAGCCCTTTTCCAGCTCCCTCCAGCCGCAGGAACGGGCCGCGTCCGGGCAAGCCCGCGTGCTCCCTGGTGACGACGGCCCCCGCCGGTGGCGGCGGGGGCCGGACGTTCGGGGCTGCCGTGACTCAGGCGGAGAACTCCCCGCCCTTGACCGCGGACACGAAGTCGGCCCAGCCTTCCGTCGTGAAAATGAGCGCCGGGCCGTGCGGGTCCTTGCTGTCGCGGACCGGGACGACGGGCGTGGTCCCTTCGCCGATCTCGACGCAGTCGCCCCCGTTGGTGCTGTAGCTGGACTTGCGCCAGCGAACAGACAACTCACTTGCGCTGGTCATCGCTTCTCCAACCCTTCCAGGTGCGTACCGATGCGTTCGGCAGACGCTTCGGGCGACAAGGCGTAGCCACGAAGCAGATCATAGGCCCGGACGCCTTCGGCGACCTCGGTCGAGTCGAGGGCCATCGGCCCCTGAGAGAAGCCGTCGACAAACAGGACATCGTGCGGCGGCTGGCGGTCGCGTGCCTTCGGATTCCGGCCCTGGCCGAAGTTCAGGAGGGTGAACGGGCCCGCCAACCCCGGATGCGCAGCCAACTCCTCCGGCACCACCTGGATCACCGTCCGGGGCTGCTGGCCGGCTGTCAGCAGACGCTCAAGCTGAGCCCGCATGACAGCGGGCCCGCCGATTTTCCTGCGCAGCGCCTGCTCATCCACGATGAACCACGTGTGCGGCGGGTCCCGCCGCTCCAGGATGGCCTGCCGGGTCATGCGAGCGGCGACAAGGTCGGCCAGGTCGTCCGGCCGCACCGGAGCGAGCATCGCCCGCGCGTACTCCTCCGTCTGCAACAGGGCCGGGATGATCTGGCTTTCGAACGTCGAGATCGTTGAAGCGTCGCGCTCCAACTCCACGAACGGCAGAAACCAGCTCGGGTAGGCGAACTGGATCACCAGCGGGAAGAAGTCCGCGAAGAAGTCGCTGCCGAACGCGAGGTCGAGGTCACGTGCCAAATCCGCACTCGGCACCCGCTTCGCGTTCTCCACATAACTGACCATGGCCCCCGTGGTGTGCGCCTTCGTCGCCAACTCCGTCTGAGACCAACCGCGTTCGGTGCGCAGTTTGAACACCGCAGGGTTCCGCGGCGGGGAGGGCCGAGGGGGAGACGGTCAGGGACCACAGCTCGATATCACCCGGAACGAGGTAAGCACCATGACCACGCAGGCGCGGATGTTCGCCCGAAGTCCCCGTTCGGTCGGCCGGGCACGCAACTTCGTCGCCTCCCGGGTGGACGCGGGAGAGCGGGCGGACGATATCCGCGTGTGCGTCTCGGAGCTGGCGACCAACGCGCTGCGGCACACCCCCGCCGGCCACCTCTTCCTCGTACGGGTGCTCGCGCAGGAGCACCTCGTGCGCGTGGAGGTACACGAGCGTATTGGGCATGGCCTCCCACCTCCTGGGACGTCGTTCCTGGGAGTCGGGTACCAACGAGACGAATCGGGCAAACCTGGGGCGCGCGGAAGCGCCGTGCGGCGCATTGCTCGGACGTGGGGACTTCCTCGCGGCTGCGGGGAATCCCGGCCCTCACCCCCCTGGCGGCTGTGATGCCGTGGACGCCGGGAACAGCGATAGCGCGTGGCACGGCGCATTACGCTGCAATGCGCTTCTTGTCATGAAGACCATCACCCAGCGTGAGCTGGCAGCCCGCTCCAAGGCGGTGCTCGACGACGTCGAGGCAGGTGAGACCTACCACATCACCGGAACGGCACCGAGATCGCCGAGGTTCGCCCCATAAGCCCCCGTCGACATTTTGTCCCCGTTGGCTGTGGCACTTCTCGTGGATGTCGTTTCGATGTGGGTTCGGGAATCGCCTGCTCTCACTTTTCGTGATCAATGTCGGCGAGAATTGCTGTCACTGGGCCGTTGGGATGAGGATCCCTGGAAGCGGCCAAGAGTGCCCTGGGTCCTCACTCGGTTGCTGTGGGCAACAACGTAGGTAGCCGCTGCCGATCCGAAGTGCGAGCTGCACTGAATCGGGAATCCCCTGATCATCACCGGTGTTGGGACCTGCTGTCAGACCCACCATGTGAAGGGCTTTTCGTGCGCGCCGTACAGATCGATCGCTTCGGCACCCCTGACGTCCTCGACGTCATCGATGCTCCTGATCCCGAACCCGGCCCCGGAGAGGTGCTGATCCGGACCGTCGCGACCAGCATCAATCCCGTCGACGACAAGACACGGGAGGGAGCGATTGGTGAAGGAACGCCGCCACTGCCGATGACGCTCGGTTGGGACCTGGCCGGCATGGTGGTCGACGACAGGAGCAGCGGGCTGCGCGCCGGTGAGCGCGTCATCGCCATGTCGCACCAACTCAGCACCGGCCGAGGGACCTGGGCCGGCCTGGTCGCGCTTCCCGCGCAGGCAGTCGCCGCCGCGCCGCGGTCGGTCAGCCTGGCCGAGGCCGCCACGTTGCCGCTGCCTGGGCTGACGGCATTGCAGACGCTGGACTGGCTGGCGGTCAAGGCCGGTGAGCGCCTCCTGATCGCTGGTGCCGCGGGGGCAGTTGGCGGGTTGGCGTTGCAGATCGCCCGTGCACGCGGCGCCAAGGTCGATGCTCTGGTCTCCCGGGATGCGCAGCTCGCCTTCGCCCGTGACCACGGTGCCGACCTCGTCACCACTGACCGCAACACTCTGCGAGACCGTCACTATGACGCAGTCTTCGATACCTTCGGGGGATTCGTGACCGAGGCGGTGGCCGACGGCGGCCGGTACGCGTCGATCGCCACCCAAGCCGGTCCGGTCCCCGACCTGTCCTCCCGTGGTGTGCGTACCACCATCAACCAGGTGCGCGAGGACGGTGCGGGTCTGAACGAGCTGGCCAAGCTCGTCGACGACGGCTCCCTGCAGCTACGCGTGCACTCCACCTTCAGCCTCCAAGAAGTCCAAGCCGCACACGCTCGCTTCCTCCAGGGCGGCTTGGCGGGAAAGATCACCCTGTTCTTCTGACGCAAGCTCCCGGTCTCCGGCCCACGCGCCAGAGGTAGCGAGCCCTCACGTATGCCCCGCCCACACGTGCGTCCGCGGGTCCTGCCTGTCGGGGATGCGAAATGCCGTCAAGGTTCCGTCAAGGAGCGTATGGCAGGTTACAGCCGGACCCGGGAGCGCCGAATAAGGCACCCTGGTCACCACGCCTTGAAAAGCATGGACGCCATGCTGTCTTTCTTTATCTGATCAACACAGACGCACGAGGGAGAAGTGTGCGGATCCGCACGAGTTTGGGAGCGTTAGCGCTCGGGGCTGCCGTTCTGATTTCTGCAGGCACCTTGCTCAGCACCGCTTCAGCCGAGGAAACCTGGGATCGAACCTATAAGTTCGAAGGCATTTCGGTCTCCATGCGAGAAGACGGCGACGTCATCAAGGTCTGCGATACAGCGGCAAACCGTTTTCCGGCCACTGTCGTAGTGCACGAGTACCTGGGCGATGAGATCTACACCATCAAAGCCAAGGGCGGCGACGGCACCTGTAAGACACGCCGGGCCAGCCATGGCGGGGTGTACAACCTGCCGGAAAACCAGAAGTTCACCGCCGGCCTCTGGGGCGAGGCGGGAAGCATGTACGGGAGTGGAGTCTGGGTCAACGACCAGGACCCCGCCACGTGACCGCTACGGGCCCGCTGCCGCGCGGGGCGGCGGCGGGCCCGTAGCGCCCGCTATGACTGCTTCGGCTCCTCCAGGCGCGGGAAGAGGATTGCGCCCTTCGTCACGCGGGCGCCCGCCGGGAGGCGGCCCCAGGCGGCGGCCTCCGCGAGGCGCTGGTCGGCCAGGGGGCCCAGGGCCGGCTCCGCGCCCAGGGAGGCCCAGAGCTGCTGGGACGTGCGCGGCATCACCGGGTGGAGGAGGACCGCCACCGCGCGGAGCGCCTCCGCGGCGGTGTAGAGGATCGTCGCCAGGCGGGCCTGGGCCTCGTCCGAGGGGTCCTTCGCGACCTTCCAGGGCTCCTGCTCCGTCAGGTACAGGTTGACCTTCTTGATGAAGTCGAAGACCGCCGCGATGCCGCCCGCGAAGTCCAGCTCGTCGCCGATCCGGCGGTCCGCCTCCGCCGCCGCGTGCGCCAGGCCGTCGACGATCACCTGCTCCGCGGGTCCGGCCGCGGTCGCCGCCGGGAGGTCGCCGTCGAAGTACTTGACGGTCATCGCGCCCACCCGCGACGCCAGGTTGCCGTAGTCGTTGGCCAGTTCGCTGGTGTAGCGGTGGGTGAAGTCCTCCCAGGAGAACGAGCCGTCCTGGCCGTACTGGATGGCCCGCAGGAAGTACCAGCGGTACGCGTCGACGCCGAAGTGGTCCGTGAGGTCCTGCGGCTTGATGCCGGTCAGGTTGGACTTCGACATCTTCTCGCCGCCGACCATCAGCCAGCCGTTGGCGAAGACCTTGCCCGGCAGCGGCAGCCCGTTGGCCATCAGCATCGCCGGCCAGATCACCGCGTGGAAGCGGAGGATGTCCTTGCCGACGAGGTGGACGTCCGCCGGCCAGGTGCCCGCGAACTTCGCCTCGTCCGCGCCGTAACCCACGGCGGTCGCGTAGTTGAGCAGGGCGTCGATCCACACGTAGATCACGTGCTTGTCGTCCCACGGGACCCGCACGCCCCAGTCGAAGGTGGAGCGGGAGATCGACAGGTCGTTGAGGCCCTGCCGGACGAAGTTGACGACCTCGTTACGGGCCGACTCGGGCTGGACGAAGCCGGGGTTGGCCTCGTAGAACTCCAGCAGCTTCGGGCCGTACTCGGAGAGCTTGAAGAAGTAGTTCTCCTCCTTCAGCATCTCCACCGGCGTCTTGTGGATGGGGCAGAGCTTCAGGCCCGCGTACTCGCCCTCGCCGTCGAGCAGCTCGCCGGGGGTCTTGTACTCCTCGCAGCCGACGCAGTACGGGCCCTCGTAGCCGCCCTGGTAGATCTCGCCCTTGTCGTACAGGTCCTGGACGAACTCCTGCACCCGGTCCGTGTGCCGCTTCTCCGTGGTGCGGATGAAGTCGTCGTTCGCGATCTCCAGGTGCTCCCAGAGGGGCTTCCACGCCTCCTCCACGAGCCTGTCGCACCACTCCTGCGGGGTGACGCCGTGCGCCTCCGCGGTGCGCATGATCTTCTGACCGTGCTCGTCCGTGCCGGTGAGGTACCACACCTTCTCACCGCGCTGGCGATGCCAGCGGGTGAGCACGTCGCCTGCGACGGTCGTATAGGCGTGGCCCAGGTGCGGAGCGTCGTTCACGTAGTAGATGGGGGTCGAGACGTAGAACGCCTTCGTCCCCTGCTGCTCTTCTCCAGTGGCCGCCATGGTCGAAATCCTAACGGCCGCGGACCGTCGCACTCATCCGATTACGTACGGTGACGAACCGCTCATCGTACGCCGCCGCATATGCCCACCGGCGCGGGTTCACCCGGAGTTCAGGTCCGCGTCGCTCCCCGGCGGGACTACGCGCCTAGCGTCCGGCGCGAACTCACAGAATCCGGAGGGGATCGTGCGCAGACTTCTGCCGCTCATCGGCTCGCCGCACCCGGGCGGGCGCTCGGCCATGACCTGTCGCTACCGCTGTGGCGACGCTTGCTTCCACGAGGTTCCGAACACCAGCGACAACGAGTACGCCGGCGACATCGTCGCCCGCGCCGTCTCCCGCCGCGGCGCGCTGCGCGCCGGTGCCGCGGTGACCGTGGTGGCGGCCGGCGCGGGGATCGTCGGGGCCGCCCCGGCGACGGCCGCGCCGACCTCGCCGGCCGGCACCTTCGGCCGCGGTCCCGGCAGCGGCGAGGCCGGCGGCGACGCCGCCCGCGGCCTGCGCTTCGACGCGGTCGCGCCCAACACCGACGATGTCGTCACCGTCGCCGACGGCTACGAGCAGAACGTCGTCATCGCCTGGGGCGACCCCCTCCTGCGCGGCGCCCCCGCCTTCGACCCGGCCCGCCAGTCGGCCGCCGCCCAGGCCGGCCAGTTCGGCTACAACAACGACTTCCTCGCCCTGCTGCCGCTGCACGGCGAGCGCGACCGGCAACTGCTGGTGGCCAACCACGAGTACACCGACGAGCAGCTCATGTTCCCCGGGTACGACCCGGAGAACGTCACCCGCGAGCAGGCCGAGATCGGCTGGGCCGCGCACGGCATGTCCGTCGTGGCCGTCCAGGAGGAGGGCCGGGGCGAGGGCGGCGGCAACCTCCGCGCCGTGCCGCGGCACCCGCTGAACCGCCGGATCACCGCCACCACCGAGTTCGAGCTGCGCGGCCCGGCCGCGGGCAGCGACCTGCTCAAGACGTCGGCGGACGCGACCGGGCGGCGCGTGCTCGGCACCCTCAACAACTGCGCCGGCGGCACCACCCCGTGGGGCACGGTGCTCTCCGGCGAGGAGAACTTCAACCAGTACTTCGCCAACGCCGGCTCCGTCACCGACCCGGCCGCCAAGCAGCGCCTCGCGCGCTACGGGCTCTCCGGCGGCGCCTCGGAGCGCAAGTGGGAGCAGTTCGACGACCGCTTCGACGTCGTCAGGGAGCCGCAGGAGTCGCACCGCTTCGGCTGGGTCGTGGAGATCGACCCGTACGACCCGGACTCGACCCCCGTCAAGCACACCGCGCTCGGCCGCTTCAAGCACGAGGGCGCCACCATCCGGCTGACGCGCGACGGCCGCGCGGTCGCGTACTCCGGTGACGACGAGCGCTTCGACTACCTCTACAAGTTCGTCTCCGACAAGCGCATGGTGCGCGGCGACAGCCGCTGGGCGCGCGCCCACAACATGACGCTGCTCGACGAGGGCACGCTGTACGTCGCCAAGCTCACCGGCGACAGCCCGGCCGCCGAGATCGACGGCAGCGGCAAGCTGCCCGCGGACGGCGAGTTCGACGGCTCCGGCGAGTGGATCAAGCTGGCCAGCGGCGACCGCAGCTTCGTCCCCGGCATGACCGCAGAGGAGGTCTACGTCTTCACCCGCCTCGCCGCCGACAAGGCCGGCGCGACGAAGATGGACCGCCCGGAGGACGTGGAGCCCAGCCCGAACAGCGGCAAGGTGTACGTCGCGCTGACGAACAACTCCAACCGCGGCACCGGCACCAACGCCAAGGCCGACGAGGCCAACCCGCGCAACGCCAACAAGCACGGGCACATCCTGGAGCTGACCGAGGAGCGCGACGACCCGGCGGCCACCGGCTTCGGCTGGCGGCTGTTCCTGGTCTGCGGCGACCCGGCGGACCCGTCGACGTACTTCGCGGGCTTCCCGAAGGACAAGGTCAGCCCCATCTCCTGCCCGGACAACGTGGCGTTCGACCCGTACGGCAACCTGTGGATCTCCACCGACGGCAACGCGCTCGGCAACCACGACGGGCTGTTCGGCGTGGCGACCACGGGCCGCTACGAGGGCCAGGTGAAGCAGTTCCTCAGCATGCCGACGGGCGCGGAGACCTGCGGCCCCGTGGTGCAGGAGGACCGCGTGCTGGTCGCGGTGCAGCACCCGGGCGAGGTCGACGGCGCGTCGTACGAGAACCCGGGCTCGGCGTGGCCTGACGGCCCCGGCAAGCCCAACCGCCCGGCGGTCGTCAACGTCTGGCGCACCGGGGGCGGGCGCATCGGGGCCTGACGCTTCTCCTGCGGGCGACCCCGATACACCCTCCGGTCCCCTGGCAGAACCCCCGGTTCGACGGGTCCGGCGGCTCCGCGCGCACGTGTCGGCGTGCCGCGGTGCCGTCGGCCCGGTTCCGGGTGAGTTGCGGTGCGTCCCGCGCGTATCAGGCACTGGGCACGGCGGCCGATGGTGCCTCCCCGGTACGGGACCGCGCTGCGACCACCACCAGAGTGAGTGCGGCCAGGACGGCCGGGAGGGCGGCCAGGGCGAAGCACAGGGGGAGGGGGGCGTTGTCGATCAGGAGGCCGGTGGCGGCGGTGGCCGTGGAGGAGCCGGCGTTGAGGGCGGTGTTGACCCACGCGCCCGCCTTCGTACGGGACTCGGGGCCGGCCGACTCGTCCGCGATCAGGTACGCCGTCGTGATGCCCGGCGCCACGAAGACCCCGGCCAGCGCGGCGCAGCCGAGCAGCACGTACGGGTGCGGTGCCAGGCCCGCGGCGGCGAGCAGCGTGCCCAGCGCACCCGCCAGCACCGGCAGCCGCCGCGTGCTCGGTGCGCGCCAGGCGACGGCACCGTAGACGAGCCCGCCGACCGCGCTGCCCGCGGACATCGCGGCGAGGATCCACGGCACCAGGCCCGCGGCGTCGTGCTCGTCGGCGAAGGCCACGACGAGCAGTTGCAGTGCCCCCAGGCACACCCCCACCCCGGCCACCCCGATGACCGCCTGCTTCATCGGAAGGTTCCCGCGCAGGACTCCCGGGGTGCGGCCGGGTGTCCGGTGCGCCGTCGCCCGGGATCCCTTCCTCGCCCCCGCCACCGGCGACGTGACCAGCGCCAGCGTGCCGCAGAGGATCAGGGCCGCGCTCGCCGCCAGGCCCGCCGGCGCCGGCGCCACGGTCACGATCGCGCCGACCAGCAACGGCCCCGTCACCAGCAGCAGTTCCTCGGCGACCGAGTCCAGGCTGTACGCGCGCGAGAGCAGCCCCGGCGGCACCAGGTCGCTCCACAGCACCCGCATCACGGGACCCAGCGGCGGCGTCAGCATCCCGGCCGCCGCCGCCAGCGCGGTCAGCCCCGCGGCGCCCGTGCCGCCGTCCGCGCTGACGACGGCCAGCGCCGCCAGGAGCACCGCGTACGCGGCGGCCATCGGCGGCAGCGCCCGCCGCGGGCCGTGCCGGTCGATGAAGCCGGCCCGTACCGGCGACAGGGTCACGCTGGTCGCCCCGAAGCACGCCAGGGCGGCCCCCGCCGCGGTGTACGACCCGGTGGCGTCCTTGACGGAGAGCAGCAGCGACAGCGAGACCATCCCGTACGACAGCCGCCCCAGCAGGGCGGCACCGAAGGTGCGGGAGGCATGGGGAATGCGCAGCAGAGCCGCGTACGACGGCGCAGGCATGGTGAGGTTCCTCGGCGAAGGGAGCGCGGGGCACCGGCGCTCCGAAGCGTGCATGGGCGGCATACGGCCACGCCGGACGGGCGCGGCGGCGCCGGCTCCTATGCACGGGGGAGGAACATGCGGCCGAACTTAGCAGACGGGGAGGCGGACATGACCGGGCCCGCCCCCTTCCGGCCGGAAGAGGACGGGCCCGGTCACGCTCGGCGTCGCGTGCTCAGCGCCGCCGTTCTCAGCGTCGCGTTACTTCCTGGCGTACAGGCGCATCGTGATCGGGCCGAAGATCGCCACGATCGCGCCCGCCCAGCCGAGCGTCCACGCGATGTCCGCGCCCGGCCAGTCGCCGTGCATCAGGTCGCGGACCGCGGCGGCGAGGTGCGTCACCGGGTTGTTGTTGACGAACGCCTGGAGCCAGCCCGGCATCGTCTCCGGCTCGACGAAGATGTCGCTGAGGAACGTCGTCGGGAACAGGACCATCATGCTGACGCCCATGACCGACTTCTCCGTACGGAGCAGCAGGCCGAACATCGTCCAGATCCACGAGAACGCGAACGAGAAGACGATCAGCAGCGCCACCCCCGCGAGCACGCCCACCACGCCGCCGTCCGGGCGGAAGCCCATGACGAGGCCGACACCGACCATCACCACCGACGCTATGACGTAGCGCAGCATGTCGCCGAGCAGGTAGCCGACCATCACCGCGGGGCGCCAGATCGGCAGCGAGCGGAAGCGGTCGAAGACGCCCTTCTCGATGTCGGTGTTGACGGAGACGCCGGTGTACATCGTGATCATGACGATGCTCATCACCAGGATGCCCGGCAGCAGGTACTGCAGGTAGTCCGAGGTGGAGCCGGCCAGCGCACCCCCGAAGAGGTACGTGTACATCAGCACCATCATGATCGGGAAGGCGGTGACGTCGAAGAGCTGCTCCGGCACGTGCTTGATCTTCAGCACGGCGCGCCAGCCGAACGTCACGGAGGCCGACCACGCACTCGGCTGCGGCGGCCGTTCCTTGGAGACCAGCAGCTCCGCCAGGCTCTCGGTGGTGACCGGCGCCAGGTCCTCCGTACGGCCCTGGGTCTGGGTCTCGGTCGCGGTGCTCATGCTGCTGCCTCCTGGGTCTCGGCACCGGCCGGGCGGTCGGTGAGGGCGAGGAAGACCTCGTCCAGGCTGGGCTGGCCCAGCGAGAAGTTGTCGACGGTGATGTCCGCGCGGGCCAGCTCGGCCAGCGCGGCGGCGGCCTGGGCGGCGGCGCCGCTGCCGTTGTCGCCGTTGCCGACGCGGGCGGTGAGCGCGACCGGGTCGGCTTCGAGCTGCACCTGGGCGCCGGAGAGCGCCGTCTCCAGCAGGGCGACCGCCTCCGCGCGCTGCGCGGCGTCGCGCAGCCGGAGGTGGACCGAGCCGGCGCCGACGGACGCCTTCAGCTCCCCCTTGGTGCCCTCGGCGATGACCTTGCCGTGGTCGATGACGGCGATCCGGGAGGCGAGCTGGTCCGCCTCGTCCAGGTACTGGGTGGTGAGCAGGACGGTGGTGCCCTGCGCGACGACCGCGCGGACGATGTCCCAGACCTGGTTGCGGCTGCGCGGGTCGAGGCCGGTGGTCGGCTCGTCGAGGAAGAGCAGGTCGGGGGTGTTGAGGATGGACGCGGCGATGTCGATGCGCCGCCGCATGCCGCCCGAGTAGTTCTTCACCTGCTTGGCCGCGGCCTCGCTGAGGCCGAACGCCTCCAGCAACTGCGCGGCGCGCACGCGCGCGGCCGCGGGCCTGTGCCCGAGGAGGCGGCCGAGCAGCACCAGGTTCTCGGTGCCGGTCAGGTCCTCGTCCACGGAGGCGTACTGGCCGGTGAGGCTGACCCGGGAGCGTACGGCGTTGGCGTCGCGGACGACGTCCTTGCCGAAGATCCGGGCCTCGCCGCCGTCGGGGCGCAGCAGGGTGGCGAGCATCTTCACGGTGGTGGTCTTCCCGGCGCCGTTGGGGCCGAGGACGCCGTAGACGGTGCCGCTGGGGACGGCGAGGTCGACGCCGTCCACCGCACGGGTCTCGCCGAACACCTTCACAAGCCCCGACGTCTCGATCGCCAGGCCGGACGGGTCGTTAGTCATGTGCTTCTTCTCCAGATTCTCCAACATCAGGTATGTGTGCGGCTTTTGCTACGCCACGTACGGCCGCGTCGCGCGGGCCTCTCTCAGCGCGAGACCCCACCAGGTGAGCTGGTCCAGCAGGGCGCCCGCGGCGCGTACCAGCCCGTCCGAATAGAGGGACCCGCCGGCCGGGAATTTCTCATCGGTGAAGCGCAGGTCGATTCCGACCGAGTCCCGCACCGTGACCGTGTGCAGCTCGGTGAAGACCGACCTCAGGTGCTCCACCGCGCGCACGCCGTCGCAGCCGAAGCCGTACGACACGAAGCCGACGGGCTTCGCGTGCCACTCGTCGTAGCCGATGTCGATGGCGTGCTTGAGCTGCGCGGGGAAGCTGCGGTTGCACTCGGGGGTGACCACGACGAACCCCTCGGCCCACGCCAGCTCCGCGGTGAACGAGGCCATCTGCTCGGTCGGGTGCGCGGGGTAGCGCAGCGGGAGGTCGTAGTCGGCGAGGTCCAGCACGCGCAGGGTCATGCCGCCGCGGGCCCCGGCCAGCTCGTCGAGCCAGTGGGCGGCGGCGGGCGGGCGGCAGTCGGGCTCCTCCTGGCCGCCGAGTATGCACGCGATCCGCAGCGGGGCGCCCGCGCCGGCCGCACCCGAGGGGCCGGACGCCGCCGCGGGCCCGGGCGTCCCACGTACGCCGGACTCGCCGTTCCGCATCGGGCACCTCCCGGTCTCGGCCACCCCGGGCGGTGCGCCCGGGCCTCCACCCTTCAGGCGCCAGAAACCGGCAGGCGCCCGCTAGATCCGATCTAGCGGGCCGCGCGCACCGCCACGCGGGGGTGGACGCGGACCGCGTACGCCCCTCCCGCCTGCGCGTTCGCCCCGTGATCCGCGCTTTCATCACAGCCGCATAACGGCATCATGTCTGGTCGTCCACTGTTCATCCCTTGCTCACCGAAGCCGCCCCGCATGGCCGACTGCCGCCACTTCGATACAGGACCCGAGGTATGTCCGAATCGATCACCGGAGAGCAGCGAAAGCCCGTGAGCCCGATGCAGACGAAGCGCACCGCCGCCCGCCTGGGCGCCCTCCTCCTCGCCCCGGCCGCCGTCGCCTCCCTCGTGTCCTGCGGCGGCGAGAGCGCGGCCGGCTCGGGTGAGGACAGGACGACCGGGCGGCCGTCCGGGACGGTCACGATCGACGGCTCCAGCACGGTGGAGCCGCTGACGAAGCTCGCCGGCGAGCGCTTCGGCCGGCAGGAGCCGGGGGTACGGGTCAAGGTCGAGGCGTCCGGCACCGGCGGCGGCTTCGACAAGTTCTGCGCGGGCGAAACGGATATATCCGACGCATCCCGGCCGATCAACGACTTCGAGAAGGAGACCTGCGCCAACTGGGACGTGCCGTACCGCGAGCTGACGATCGCCAACGACGCGCTCACCGTCGTCGTCCCGCGCGGCAACGACTGGATCGACTGCATCACCACCGACCAGCTCAAGCGCATCTGGGAGCCCGGCTCCGCGCTGACGAGCTGGCAGGAGGTCGACCCCGCGTTCCCGGACGAGCCGCTGCAGCTCTACGGGCCCGACACCGACTCGGGCACGTTCGACTACTTCACCGAGGCCATCAACGGCGAGGAGAAGGCGTCCCGCGCCGACTTCACCCCGAGCAGCGACGACAACACGCTCGTCAAGGGCGTCGCGGAGCACTCCGGCGGGCTCGGTTACTTCGGCTTCACCTACTTCGACGAGAACCGCGACAAGCTGCGCGCCCTGGAGATCGACGCCGGCGACGGCTGCGTCGCGCCCAGCACGGTGTCGGTCCAGGACGGCTCGTACAAGCCGCTGGCCCGGCCGCTGTTCATCTACCCCTCGGCGAAGGCGCTGGAGCGCCCCGAGGTGGAGGGGTTCGTCGAGTTCTACGTGGACAGCCACACGGACTTCGCCTCGGAGGCCGGCTACATCCCGCTCAGCGAAGTGCAGGAGAAGAAGCTGGAGCGCGATCTGACGCGGCTGAAGGAGCACAGCGACCGGCCGGGCGGCGCGGGCGACACCGGCGGGGACTCGGGCGGCTCGGGCGGCCTGTGAGGTGTCCCGGTCACGTGCCCGTACGGCGGTCCGGCAGGCGGCCGGAAAGGTGAGCCGCGACACACACGGTGGGGCTCACGGTGTCGTGGATCACGCCGTTCATAACGGGCGGATAACGGCATCACGCACCCCTGTTCCGATGTTCACCTTCAGTTAACCGTCACCTCCGGCCGAGTCCGCTGTCACCGATTTCCATGAGAGGCGACGAAGGGGGTGGTGACCGACCGATGGACACACCGGCGATACCCGGCCAGCGACACGGACATGTCCTGCTGCTCGCCGATCCGGACGAACAGGTGGCGCACGATCTTGCGGAGCACCTGGCGGGCCATCAGGTGAAGGTCGTCTTCTGCTCCGACGGAGCGGAGGCGCTGCTCCAGGTCGGCCTGCAGTCCCCCGACGCACTGCTGGTCAGCGCCAAGCTGCCGCTCGTGCCCGGCGCCCGTGTGGTGGAGGTGCTGCGGCGGCGCAGCGCCACGCCGGTCATCATCGGCGTCGGCCCCGAGGACGCGGAGGACGCCGTGGAGGCGCTCACCGCCGGGGCCAGCGCCTGCGTCGCCCGGCCCTACCGGCCGTACGAGGTCCTGAAGATGCTCGGCGTCGCCAGCCCGGCGACGTACGACGTGGACCAGACGGTGGCCTCAGGTCCGTACAGCGTCAACCCCGCCACCTTCGAGGCCCGCGTCGACGGCCGGCTGGTGCAGCTTCCGCTTCGCGAGTTCAAGCTGCTGCACCTGCTGGTGGCCAACGCCGAGAAGGTCGTCACCCGAGACCAGATCAGCGCCGAGCTGTGGGGTGGCAGCGCACCGAAGTCCAACACGATCGCCGTGCACATCCGTCGGCTGCGCGACCGCATCGGGGACAACCCTCACGATCCACGGATCATCCTCACCGTCCGCAACGTCGGCTACCGCTTCGTGCCGCCGGCCCCGGACCTCCCCTAGACCCCACAACTCAGTTTGTCTCGATTTGTTATCAGCCGCTCCTGGAAGTGCGGCCTCAGGAAGGAAAGTCCCCAGTGAAGTCTCAGAGCAAGATCCGGTACCGCACCGCGGCAGGCATACTCGCCCTCTCCAGCGCCCTCGTCCTCTCGGCGTGCGGCTCGGACGACAATTCGGGCTCCGGCGACGACAAGGCCAAGGGCGGCGACAAGAGCGCCGCCGGCGGCGAGATCAAGTGCGGCGGCAGCGGCGAGCTGCTCGCCTCGGGCGCCAGCTCCCAGGACAACGCTGTACAGCAGTGGGTCGCGGACTACCAGGCCGCCTGCCCCGACGTGACGGTCAACTACAAGCCGGTCGGCTCGGGCGCGGGCATCGAGGAGTTCCTCAACGGCCAGACCGCCTTCGCCGGCTCCGACTCCGCGCTGGAGCCGGAGGAAGTGGAGAAGTCCAAGAAGGTCTGCTCCGGCGGTCAGGGCATCAACCTGCCGATGGTCGGCGGTCCGGTCGCCATCGCGTACCACCTGGAGGGCGTGGACGAGCTGGTGCTCGACGCCGAGACGCTGGCGAACGTCTTCAACGGCGAGATCAAGCAGTGGAACGACGAGGCCATCGCCAAGCTGAACCCCGACGCCGAGCTGCCTGACACCAAGATCCAGCCCGTGCACCGCTCCGACGAGTCGGGCACCACCGAGAACTTCACCGCGTACCTGAACACGGTCGTGAAGGACGCCTGGCCGGACGAGGCCGACAAGAAGTGGCCGATCGAGGGCGGCCAGGCCGCCACCGGCTCGGCCGGGGTGTCCTCGCAGGTGAAGCAGACCGACGGCGCCATCTCGTACATGGAGATCTCGCACGCCGAGTCCAACGACCTGAGCACCGTCAAGCTGGACACCGGTGCCTCCGAGCCCGTCGAGGCCACCGTGGAGAACGCCTCCCAGGCCATCGCCGTCGGCGAGCGGGTCGGCCAGGCACCCGACATGGCGCTTGAGCTGGACTACGCCACGAAGGAGGAGGGCGCGTACCCGATCACCCTCGTGACGTACGAGATCGCGTGCGACAAGGGCAACAAGCCGGAGTCCCTGGACGCGGTGAAGTCCTTCCTCGCCTACACCGCCAGCGAGGCCGGCCAGCAGTCGATCGTCGACGTCGGCTACGCCCCGCTGCCCGCGGAGATGGCCGCCGAGGTCGCCAAGACCGTCGACAGCCTGTCCTGATCCCCCCTCCCGCCGGCCGGCGAACCACACCGTCCGGCCGGCGGGGGGCCATCCGGTGCACCGCCGCCGGGACGCGGGCGCAGACCGCGCCGTCGCCCCACACCAGACCGGAGATTCACGTATGACTGCTCCACCCACCGACATAGAAACCCCCGCCCCACCGCCGTCACAGGTCCTGCTGTCGAACGGCAAGGGCGGCTCCCGCCGCGGCGACAAGGTCTTCTCCGGCCTGTCGAAGGGGTCCGGGATCGCGCTGCTGCTGATCATGGCCGCGATCGCCGCGTTCCTCGCGTACCGCGCGTCCATCGCCCTCGCGGACAACGAGGGCAACTTCCTCACCACCTTCGAGTGGGACGCGAACGCCATCCCGCCGAAGTTCGGCATCGCCGTCCTGGCCTTCGGCACGGTCGTCTCCTCGATCGTCGCGATGGTCATCGCGGTGCCGATCGCCGTGGGCATCGCGCTGTTCATCACCCACTACGCGCCGCGGAGGCTGGCGGCGCCCATCGCGTACGTCATCGACCTGCTGGCCGCCGTCCCGTCCATCGTCTACGGCCTGTGGGGCGCCCTGTTCCTCGTGCCGCACCTGGTCGGCACGTACGAGTGGCTGGACCGCTACTTCGGCTGGACCGTCGTGCTCTCCTTCGACGGCACCGCGCCTCGCTCGCTGATGACCGCGGGCATCCTGCTGGCCGTGATGATCCTGCCGATCATCACCAACGTCAGCCGCGAGGTCTTCGCCCAGACCCCCCGCCTCCAGGAGGAGGCCGCGCTGGCGCTGGGCGCCACGCGCTGGGAGGTCATCCGCATGACGGTGCTGCCCTTCGGCCGCTCCGGCGTGATCTCCGCCTCGATGCTGGGCCTCGGCCGGGCGCTCGGCGAGACGATGGCGGTGGCCACCGTGCTGTCGCCGTCGGCGCTGCTGTCGGCGGAGATCCTCCAGGCGGGCGGCGGAACGTTCGCGCAGAACATCGCCGCGTCGTTCGGCGAGTCCGGGGAGTTCGGGCGGGACGCGCTGATCGCCTCCGGCCTGGTGCTGTTCGTCATCACGCTGCTGGTCAACGGCGCGGCACGGCTGATCATCGCGCGGCGCAAGGAGTACTCGGGGGCCAACGCATGAGCACCATCGCCGACAAGCGGCCGGTCGACCGGCTCGGCATCAAGCAGCCGCGGCTGCCCCGCTTCGCGCCCCTGGGCATCGCCGGCGGCGCCGCCGCGGTGGCCGTGGCCATCGGCGTGCTCGCCGACCTCGGCAGCCGCATCCAGTGGGGCCTGATCGCGGCGATCCTCTTCGTCATCGGCCAGTTCGTCATCTCGACCGCGGTCGAGGGCGGCCGGCAGGCGAAGGACCGGCTGGCGACCTCCCTGGTGTGGGTGGCGTTCCTGCTGGCCGTCGTCCCGCTGGCGTCGCTGATCTGGGAGACCGTCAGCAAGGGCATCAAGGTCACCGACGGCTACTTCCTCACCCACTCGATGAGCGGCGTGGTGAACGTCGCGCCCGGCGGCGGCGTCTACCACGCGCTGATGGGCACCATCGAGCAGGTGCTCATCGCCACGCTGATCGCCACCCCGATCGGGCTGCTGACCGCCGTCTACCTGGTGGAGTACGGCCGCGGGGCGCTGGCGAGGGCGGTGACGTTCTTCGTCGACGTCATGACGGGCATCCCGTCCATCGTCGCCGGCCTGTTCGTCCTCAGCCTGTGGATCATGATCCTGGACTTCGGCTACTCCGGCTTCGCCGGTGCGCTGGCCCTGGCGATCCTGATGATGCCCGTGGTGGTCCGCTCCACCGAGGAGATGCTGAAGCTCGTCCCGAACGAGCTGCGCGAGGCGTCGTACGCCCTGGGCGTACCGAAGTGGAAGACGATCCTCAAGGTCGTCCTGCCCACCTCCCTCGGCGGCATCACCACCGGCGTCATGCTGGCCGTCGCCCGCATCACCGGCGAGACCGCCCCCGTGCTGCTGCTCGTCTTCGGCAGCCCCGCGATCAACAACAACCCCTTCGACGGCGGCCAGGCGTCCCTGCCGCTGTACATCTACCAGCAGTGGGGGGCGGGTACGTCGGCGTCGTTCGACCGCGCCTGGGCCGCCGCCCTCGTCCTCATCGTCTTCGTGATGATCCTCAACCTGCTGGCCCGCGGCATAGCCCGCTGGAAGGCCCCGAAAACCGGCCGCTGACGGCCAGAGGAGAAGTGATCTGACATGGCCAAGCGCATCGACATCAGCGGCCTCACCGCCTACTACGGCGACTTCAAGGCGATCGAGGACATCTCGATGGCCGTCGAGCCGAAGTCCGTGACGGCCTTCATCGGCCCGTCCGGCTGCGGCAAGTCCACCTTCCTGCGCACCATCAACCGCATGCACGAGGTCATACCGGGCGCGCGGGTGGAGGGGAAGGTGATGCTGGACGACGAGAACCTCTACGGCTCCGGCGTCGACCCCGTCTCCGTACGGCGCGTGGTGGGCATGGTCTTCCAGCGGCCCAACCCGTTCCCGACGATGAGCGTGTACGAGAACGTGGCCGCGGGTCTGAAGCTCAACGCCCGCTACAAGAAGTCCGAGCTGGACGACGTGGTGGAGAAGTCCCTGCGCGGCGCGAACCTGTGGAACGAGGTCAAGGACCGCCTCAACCGCCCCGGCTCCGGTCTCTCCGGCGGCCAGCAGCAGCGCCTGTGCATCGCCCGCGCCATCGCCGTCGAGCCGCAGGTGCTCCTCATGGACGAGCCCTGCTCCGCGCTCGACCCGATCTCCACCCTCGCCATCGAGGACCTCATCGGGGATCTGAAGACGCGGTTCACGATCGTCATCGTCACGCACAACATGCAGCAGGCGGCGCGCGTCTCGGACCGTACCGCGTTCTTCAACCTGGCCGCCGTCGGCGAGCCGGGCCGGCTCATCGAGATCGACGACACCGACAAGATCTTCTCCAACCCGTCGGTGCAGGCGACCGAGGACTACGTGTCGGGCCGCTTCGGCTGAGCCGACGACTCCGGCCGGAGTCCCCGCGGGACCCCGGCCGGCCGAGCCGTCTTGCGGTGCTGCCTGGCGGTGCCTCCGCAAGACATCAGGGCCCGCCCCGCACCCGGGGCGGGCCCGCCCGCTCACTCCTCCGCCAGCGCCGCCTCCGCGGGCCGCGCCCGGAGGGCCGCCCAGCCCGGCACCAGGGTGGCGGTGAGGGCGAGGGCCACCGCACCCGCGACCACCGCGGCATAGATGGACAGCGGTCCCGAGGGGAGCAGGCTGTCCGCCGCCGCGTGGCTGAACGGCACCAGCGCGGTGGCCGCGGCCGCCGTGCCGAGGGCCACGCCGATCCCGGCGACGATCAGCGCCTCGATCGTCAGCATCCGCAGCACCTGCCGGCGGGTGGCACCGGCCAGCCGCTGCAGCCCGAACTCGCGGCGGCGGCCGGAGACGGAGAGCACCAGGTTGTTGACCACGGAGATCGCGGTGTACGCGACGATCATGCCGACCATCAGGTAGTTGACCCACGCCTGGGTCTCGGTGTCCTTGATGTTGTCCTCGATCAGCTCATCGCGGTCGGCGACGACGGTGCCGGGGTGGTCCGCGAGGGTCTTCTCCAGGCTCGCCGTCAGCGCCGCGGCGCTCGTGCCGTCCTCGGCGCGTACGAGGATCTGCTGCGGGAGCGCGCCGTCGGTGTGCCCGGCGAGGAGGCCGGCGGGCACGAACGCGGTGTCGTAGCCGGCGCGGCCCTCGAAGAGCACGGCGATCCGCAGGTCGGCGGCGGCGCCGTCGCCGAAGCGGACCTCGACGGTGTCGCCGACGCTCCGGCCGTCCGCGGCCCCGGCGGGCAGGGCGATGGTCCGCCCGGTGAGGTCGGCGACCTCGCCCTCGACCGGGTCCAGCGCGGTGGTGCGGGCGGCGCCGCGGGCGTCGATGCCCTGGAGCGGTACGCCGTCCTCGTCGCCCATGCCGTCGATCCAGCCGGTGCTGGTGACGTACGCGCCGGCCGCGGCGACGCCCTCGGTGGCGCGGACGTCGGCGGTGAGCGCCGGGTCGAGGGTGCCGGAGGCGGAGTCGACGACGGCGTCGGCGCGCAGGTTCTGGGCGTACGCCTCGCGGGAGGCGTCGGTCTGGGTGGTCTGGAGGTACAGGTTCGCGGTGGCCATGGCGACGGCGAGCATCACCGGGGTGACGACGCCCGCCATCCGGACGGCGCGGGCCCGGGCGGTGACGACGGCGAGTTCGCCGCCGGCGCCGGTGACGGCCTTGACCGGGCCCGAGATCAGCACGGTGCACAGCTTCGTCAGCCCCGGGCCGAGGAGCGCGAGGGCGATGGCCGTGCAGAGCACGGTGGGTCCCGCGGTGCTGGCGGCGATCGGGCCGTCGAAGAGCACCCAGGTCAGGATGGCCAGCGCGACGGCGCCGGCGAGGAAGAGCAGGGCCGCCACGATCCGCGCCGGGGACGCCCATCGGGTCCGTACCGCCGACTCCGCCATCGCCTCGACGGCCGTGACCTTCACCCCGCGCCGGCCGCCGAGGAAGCCGCCGAGCAGCGCGGTCAGCAGCAGCGCACCGGCCGCGGCGACCGCGGGGATCCAGCCCTGCTCGTACGCGACGGCCTCCGACACCATGCCGCTGCCGGTGAACTCCTCGAACAGCCGCTCCCCCGCGGGCGGCCCGGCGAACCAGCCCGCCGCCCCGGCGACGAGCGCGACCATCAGCGTCTCGGCGAGCAGCAGCCGGCGCAACTGGCGCGGGGTGCCGCCAAGGGTGCGGAGCAGCGCGAACTCGCGGCGGCGCCGCTCGACGGACAGCGCGACGGTGCCGGAGACGACGAAGACCGCGACGAGGGTGGCCATCCCGCCGAAGGCGCCGGCCAGCGCGATCAGGTCCTCCTTGCGGGTCAGCACCTCGGGGTACTCGACGGCGCCGCGGTCGTCGCCGGAGACGACCTTCGCCGGGGTTTGCGCCTGCGCGGTGCGGTCCGCGACGACCTCGCCGAGGCGGTCCTTCAGCTCGCCGTGGTCGGTGCCGGGCGCGGCCGTGACGGCGATGTCGGCGACGGCGGGGGAGAGCGCGCGGGCGCGGTCGTCGGTGAAGAACACGGCGCCGCGGTCGACGGCGTGCGCGGTGCGGACCACGCCGGTCAGGCGGTACGCCTCGGCGCTCCCCTGCGCCGCGACGCGCACCTTGTCGCCGGGGCGCACGCCGTACGCGCGGGCCGTCGCCTCGTCCAGCACCACGTCGCGGGGGCCCGCCGGGGCCCGGCCTTCGGTCAGCTCGTACGGGGTGACGGCGGCGGAGGACCAGCCGTGGGCCTGCGCGTCGGGGGCGTCGCCGGCACCGAGTACGGCGGCCTCGAAGACCCGCTCGGGCACGGCGCGTTCGACGCCGGGGACGTTCCGTACGGCCGCGGTCAGGGAGTCGTCGAGGGCGGGGCGCTCGGGGAGGACGGCGGTCTCGTCGCCGCGGGGGAGGTCGCGGTCGCCGGTGACCACGAGGTCGGCGCCCGCGAGGCGCTGCGCCGGCGCGTTGTTGCGTATGCCGGTCTCCAGCAGACCGCCGCACGTCATCACGATGACGGTGCCCAGGAAGAGCGCCAGGAAGGTCGCCGAGAGCGCGGCGGTTCTGTGGCGGAGCGTACGGATGGCCATGGCCCACATGGGACGGTTCCCCTCTGCGATGTCGATGACATCAACCTAGGAATTCGCGTCCCCGCGCCCCATGGGATGGCCACCCGGCTCCGGGGTGTACCTGGCACCACCACGGGCCGGGGGCCCGCCGGGCGCCCCGGCCCGTACGCCGGTGGGAAAGCCTCTCCGCTCCTTGGGCTGCCTCCTTGGGCCGCCTACTTGGGCTGGGGCTTGCGCAGCTCGATGTGCAGCTCGCGCAGCCGGGCCTCGTCGACCTCGCTGGGCGCGCCCATCAGCAGGTCCTGGGCGTTGCCGTTGAGGGGGAAGGCGATCGTCTCGCGGATGTTCGGCTCGTCGGCCAGCAGCATCACGATCCGGTCGATGCCGGGCGCGATCCCGCCGTGCGGCGGGGCGCCGAAGCGGAACGCGCGCAGCATGCCGCCGAACTCGCGCTCCACCTCGTCCTTGCTGTACCCCGCGATGCCGAAGGCCTTGAACATGACCTCCGGCTCGTGGTTCCGGATCGCGCCGGAGGACAGCTCGACGCCGTTGCAGACGATGTCGTACTGGTACGCGAGGATGTCCAGCGGGTCCTTGGTCTCCAGCGCCTCGATGCCGCCCTGGGGCATCGAGAACGGGTTGTGCGAGAACTCGATGGCGCCCGTGTCCTCGTCCTTCTCGAACATCGGGAAGTCGACGATCCAGCAGAACCGGAAGACGCCCTCGGCGAACCGCCCGGCGCGCTTCGCGGCCTCCACGCGCACCGCGCCCATGATCTTGGAGACCTCGTCGGTCTCGCCCGCGCCGAAGAACACCGCGTGCCCGGCGTCCAGGCCCAGGCGCTCGGTGAGCACCCGCACGTTCTCCTCGGTGAGGAACTTCGCGATCGGCCCGGACAGCGCACCCCCCTCGCCGACCCGCACCCACGCGAGGCCCTTCGCGCCCTGCTCGACGGCGAAGTCGCCGAGCGCGTCGAAGAACTTGCGCGGCTGGTCCTGCACCGCCGGCACCGGCAGGGCCCGTACGTGCTTGCCCGCGAACGCCTTGAACTCGCTGTCCGCGAAGACGTCCGTGACGTCCGACAGCTCCAGCTCCGCCCGCAGATCCGGCTTGTCCGAGCCGTACTTGACCATCGCCTCGCGGTACGGGACCCGCGGGAACGGCGACGTGACGTGCCGGCCGTCGCCGAACTCCTCGAACAGCTCCGTCATCACCTTCTCGATGACGGCGAAGACGTCCTCCTGCTCGACGAAGCTCATCTCCATGTCGAGCTGGTAGAACTCGCCGGGCGAGCGGTCGGCGCGCGCGTCCTCGTCGCGGAAGCAGGGCGCGATCTGGAAGTAGCGGTCGAACCCGGCCATCATCAGCAGTTGCTTGAACTGCTGCGGGGCCTGCGGCAGCGCGTAGAACGTGCCGGGGTGCAGCCGGGAGGGGACCAGGAAGTCGCGGGCGCCCTCGGGGGAGGTGGCCGAGAGGATCGGGGTGGTCAGCTCGTTGAAGCCGAGGGCCGTCATCTTCTGCCGGATGGCCGTGACCACGGCGGTACGCAGCATGATGTTGCGGTGCATGCGCTCGCGGCGGAGGTCGAGGAAGCGGTATTCGAGCCGGCGCTCCTCGCCGACGCCGTCCTCGGCGTTGATCGTGAACGGGATCTGCTCGGCGGCGCCGAGCACCTCCACGTCGCCGACCTCGATCTCGACCTCGCCGGTGGGCAGCTCGGGGTTGACGTTGTCGGCGCCGCGGGAGACGACCTTGCCGTCGATCCGTACGACGGTCTCCTTGGTGAGGTGCGCCAGCGCCTCGTTCGCGGGGGTGCCGGGGCGGGCGACG
This sequence comes from Streptomyces sp. NBC_01808, assembly GCF_035917395.1. Lineage (NCBI taxonomy): Bacteria > Bacillati > Actinomycetota > Actinomycetes > Kitasatosporales > Streptomycetaceae > Streptomyces > Streptomyces sp. NBC_01808. The sequence continues at coordinate 4,184,899 of NZ_CP109072.1, read as the reverse complement.
AGCTGGACGATGCCGTAGTGGTCGCGCAGATCGATGAAGAGGATGCCGCCCAGGTCGCGCCTATTGTGCAGCCAGCCGGACAGCCGGACGTCGCTGCCGACGTCGCTCGCGCGCAGCTCACCACAGGTGTGGGACCGGTACCGGTGCATCATCCATCCAGTTCGTCGGACTCGTCGTCTTCGGCTTGCCTTCGCTCGCGGCCGGGGGCGCCCGGGCCGGGAGGGCGACCGTTCGGCCAGGAGAGTGTTCAGCCCGCCAAGACTACCGTCCCCGTCTTCCGCGGCCGCACGCGGCCAATCACCTTAAAATAGGGCAATGCACACCGAGGAGGTCCTGGCTGCCGTCGGCACCGGGGTGTGGAGCTGGGACACCGCCTCCGGCACCGTGACCATGGACGCCGAGGCCGCCCGGCTCGTCGGGCTGCCCGAGCGGCCGACGGAGACGACGGCGGCCGACGTCCGGGGCCGCTGCCACGGGGTGGACTACGTCGAGCTGGCCGGGGCGATGGACCTGGCCCGCGCGGAGGGCACCGTGGCGGAGGCGCGGCTGCGGATCGTGGACGAGCGGGGGACGGTGCTGCGGGTCGTACGGACCAGGATGCGGCCGTTCCGCGGCGGTGAGCCGGCGGAGGGGGGACACGGTACGGACCGGGCGCCGGGCGCAGGTCCCGACGCGGGTACGGGCGGCGGCCCGGCCGCGGGCCCCGGCACTGGCACCGGCACCGGCACCGGCACCGGCACCGGCACCGGGCCCGCTGCCGCCACCGGCCCCGCCGCGGCCGACGACTCCGGCGACGTGGTCATGTCCGGCATCGTGCAGGAGGTCGTCGAACCTCCCCCAGAGCGCTCCGCACCTGGGCGGTGCCCCCAGCCCGGCGCCAGCGCCGGCACCTCCCCGCCGTCGCCGCTGACCAGCGACTGGCGGCTGTCCCGCGAGGCGTTCCTCCTCGACGCGGGGCGCGCCCTGGCCGAGTCCCGCGGCACCGACCAGGTGCTGCGCGTCGCCGCGTCCCTGTCGATGCCCGGCTTCTCGCCCGACGGCATGGCCGTCTTCGGCGTCGAGGGCAACCACCTCAAGGTGATCGGCCAGCACGGCTACCGCCCCGAGGACGAGGAGCCCTTCCACGACATCCCCCTCGACTCCGACTACCCCGGCTCCGTCGCCGTCCGCACCGGCCGCGCCATCTACATCGCCGGCCGCGAGGAGTACCGCCGCCGCTTCCCCGAGGCGTGGCGGCTCGCCGGCCGGCTGGGCCGGCGCTCGTGGGCGTACGTGCCGCTGATCGTGGCCGGCCGGGTCATCGGCGTGTGGCTGGCGGCCTTCTCCCACCCCGCGCCCTTCACCCCCGACGAGCGCTCCGTGCTCACCACCGTCGCACGCATGCTCGCGCAGGCGCTGTCCCGGGCGCACGTGCACGAGTCCGAGCGCGAACTCTCCGCCGGGCTGCAGCGCAGCCTGATGCCGGAGGAGGTGCCGCCGACGCCGGGCATGACCGTCGCCGCGCGCTACGTGCCGACCGGCGGCGGTCTGGAGATCGGCGGCGACTGGTACGACGTGATCACGCTGCCGGCCGGCAAGACGGCCGTGGTCATCGGCGACGTGCAGGGCCACGACGTACGCGCCGCCGGGCTGATGAGCCAGTTGCGCATCGCCATCCGCGCGTACGCCTCGGAGGGCCACCACCCCGACGCCGTACTCACCCGCGCCTCGCACTTCCTCACCCAGCTCAACCAGCGCGAGGGCCTCGAAGGCGACTCCCCGCCCGACGACGCCGACCCCCGCTTCGCCACCTGCCTCTACATCAAGGCCGACCCGGCCACCGGCACCCTCCACATCGCCCGCGCCGGCCACCTCGACCCGGCCATGGGCATCGGCGACGGCACCCTCCTCGTCCGCCCCACCGAGGGCGGCCTGCCCCTCGGCGTCGTCGAGGACCCGGACTATCCCGTCACCCGGCTGGTCCTGGAGCCGGGCGAGCTGATGCTGCTGTGCAGCGACGGGCTCATCGAGACCGGCGGCCACGACCTGGAGACCGGCCGCGACCGGCTGCGCCGGGCCTTCGCCGAGCACGTCGGGGACGACCTGGAGACGCTGGCGGACGGGCTCATCGACGCCGCCAGCGGCCCCGGCTCCCACGCCACCCCCGGCCCGCACGCGGAGCGCCGGGAGGACGACATCGCGCTCGTCCTCCTCCGCCGCGACCTGCCGCCGGCCGAAGTCGAACCGGGCGCCGCCCCCGCCACCGGCCGCCACATGCACCTCACCGTCCCCCAGGCGGAGCAGCAGCGCACCGCGGACGCCCGCCACGAACTGCGCGCGATGCTCTTCGACTGGTCCACCCCCGCGCAGGTCGACTCCGCGGAACTGGTCCTCTCCGAGCTCATCGCCAACGTCCTGCTGCACACCGACAGCGACGCCGACATCAGCGCCGACGTCGACGGCCCGCGCGGCAACCGCACCCTCCGCGTCACCGTCTCCGACGCCGACACCGGCCTCCCCCACCTCCGCCACCCGGGCGAGATGTCCTCCTCGGGCCGCGGCCTGTTCCTGCTCCAGGAACTGTCGGGCGAGTGGGGCACGGAGCCCCGGGGCGACGGCAAGGAGATCTGGTGCGAGTTCCACGAGGAGGACTGACGAACCCCTGACGGAGGCTCAGGCGCCGTCCGTGGCGGGGACGGTGCCGAGGCGGCCTGATTGGAAGTCTTCGAAGGCCTGGGCCAGTTCGACGCGGGTGTTCATCACGAACGGGCCGTACTGCATCATCGGCTCCCGGATCGGCAGGCCGCCCAGCAGGACGACCTCGAAGGTCTCGCTGCGGGAGTCCTGCGTGGCGTCCGCCCGGACCGTCAGCGTCTCGCCGGGGCCGAAGAGCACCGCCTGGCCCCTCGCGAAGGGGCGGGACCCGGGGCCCGCGGTGCCGCTGCCGGCGAGGGCGTAGGCGAGGGCGTTGAAGTCCGCGCGCCAGGGGAGGGTCACCGCCGCGCCGGGGCTGACGGTGGCGTGGATCAGGGTGATGGGGGTGTGCGTCGCGCCCGGGCCCGCGTGGCCCGCGAGGTCGCCGGCGATCAGGCGGAGCAGCGCGCCGCCGTCGGCGGAGGCGAGGAGCTTGACGTTCCGGCCGCGGAGGTCCTGGTACTTCGGCGGGATCATCTTGTCCGCGCGCGGCAGGTTCACCCACAGTTGCAGCCCGTGGAAGAGGCCGCCGCTGACGACCAGCTCCTCCGGCGGGGTCTCGATGTGCAGGAGCCCGCTGCCGGCGGTCATCCACTGGGTGTCGCCGTCCGTGATGACCCCGCCGCCGCCCTGGGAGTCCCGGTGCACGAGCGTGCCGTCGATGATGTACGTCACGGTCTCGAAGCCGCGGTGCGGGTGCCAGGGGGTCCCCTTCGGCTCGCCGGCCCCGTAGTCGACCTCACCCATGTGATCCAACATGATGAACGGATCGAGATGGGCGTAGCCGATGCCGGCGAACGCGCGGCGGACCGGGAAGCCCTCGCCCTCGTAGCCCTGCGGCGCGGTGCTGACCGTACGTACCGAGCGGGCCTCGGCGGAGGGCGGGGGCGGGGAGATCCGGGGAAGGAGCAGGGGGTTGTCGGCGGTGACTGCAGGCATGGGGTCTCCTCGCTTGGTCCGCCCTCAGGTGGTTGAGGGCTAAACGACCTCCGGGAGCCCTCTCATTCCCTCCGCTCAGCCGTACATGCGGCGCATCGCGAAGTCGACCATCTCCTCGACCGCCTTCGCGTCCACGACCATCCGGTGGTCGCCCTCGATGTCGAGCACGAAGCCGTACCCCGTGGGCAGCAGGTCGATGACCTCCGCGCCGGTGACCGTGAAGTACTTCGACTCCCGGCCCGCGTAGCGCCGCAGCTCCTTCAGCGAGCTGAAGAGCGGGATCACCGGCTGCTGGGTGTTGTGCAGGGCGAGGAAGCCGGGGTTGTCGCCGCGGGGGCAGTAGATCTTGGAGGTGGCGAAGATCTGCTGGAAGTCCTCGGAGCCGATGGCCCCGCCGGTGAACGCCTTGACCGCGTCGGCGAGCGACGGCGGGGCGGGCTGGGACGGCTCGGGGTAGAGGGGCTGCTCGGCATAGCCGGGGGCGGGCTGGTCGTACGGCCCGGGCGGCGCGGCGTACTGATGCCCCTGCGGGGGCGCCTGGGGGTGGCCCGGCGGGGCGCCGTAACCGGCGGACTGGTCGTAGCCGTACATGCATTCAAGCCTAGCCGTGCCGCGGGCATACGGGTGGGGACTCCGCCAGCCGGAGGGATGTGACAAGACGAGGGTTGCGTTTTATTACTGGCGGGTAGCATCATGGGAGGTCGCTGATCCCTTATGCCTGATACGGAGCCTGCGCATGGGCCACTACAAGTCGAACCTCCGGGACATCGAGTTCAACCTCTTCGAGGTGCTGGGCCGCGGCGACGTCTACGGCACGGGCCCCTTCGAGGACATGGACACCGAGACCGCGCGGAGCGTCCTCACGGAGATCGCCCGGCTGGCCGAGAACGACCTGGCCGAGTCCTTCGCCGACGGCGACCGCAACCCGCCGGTCTTCGACCCGGAGACCGGCACCGCCCCCGTCCCGGCGGCCTTCAGGAAGTCGTACGAGACCTACATGGACGCCGAGTGGTGGCGCCTGGGCCTGCCCGAGGAGATCGGCGGCACGGCGACGCCCTCGTCGCTGATCTGGGCGTACGCCGAGATGGTGCTCGGCGCGAACCCGGCCGTGTGGATGTACGCCTCGGGTCCCGCCTTCGCGGGCGTGCTCTACGACGAGGGCACCGAGGAGCAGCGCAAGGCCGCGCGGCTGATGGTCGAGCGGCGCTGGGGCTCGACGATGGTGCTGACCGAGCCGGACGCCGGCTCCGACGTGGGCGCCGGGCGCGCGAAGGCGCTGGAGCAGCCGGACGGCACGTGGCACATCGAGGGCGTGAAGCGCTTCATCACCTCCGGCGAGCACGACATGTCGGAGAACATCGTGCACTTCGTGCTGGCCCGCCCCGAGGGCGCCGGGCCGGGCACGAAGGGGCTGAGCCTGTTCGTCGTGCCCAAGTACGACTTCGACTGGGAGACCGGCGAGCTGGGCGAGCGCAACGGCGTCTACGCCACCAACGTCGAGCACAAGATGGGCCTGAAGGTCTCCAACACCTGCGAGCTGACCTTCGGTGACCGGCACCCGGCGAAGGGCTGGCTGCTCGGCGGCAAGCACGACGGCATCCGCCAGATGTTCAAGATCATCGAGTTTGCCCGGATGATGGTCGGTACGAAGGCCATCGCCACCCTCTCGACCGGCTACCTCAACGCGCTGGAGTACGCGAAGGAGCGCGTCCAGGGCCCGGACCTGGCGCAGTTCACCGACAAGACCGCGCCGCGGGTGACCATCACGCACCACCCGGACGTGCGCCGCTCGCTGATGACGCAGAAGGCGTACGCCGAGGGCATGCGCGCCCTCGTCCTCTACACCGCCTCCGTACAGGACACCATCCAGGTCCGCGAGGCCGCCGGCGAGGACACCTCGGAGCAGCACGAGCTGAACGACCTGCTGCTGCCCATCGTCAAGGGGTACGGGTCGGAGAAGTCGTACGAGCAGCTCGCCCAGTCGCTGCAGACCTTCGGCGGCTCCGGCTATCTGCAGGAGTACCCGATCGAGCAGTACATCCGGGACGCGAAGATCGACACCCTCTACGAGGGCACCACCGCCATCCAGGGGCAGGACTACTTCTTCCGGAAGATCGTCCGCAACCAGGGGCAGGCGCTCACCTCGCTCGCCGAGGAGATCAAGAAGTTCCTGGCCGAGGCGGTCGGCGGGGAGCAACTGGCCGCCGCGCGGGACGAGCTGGCCAGGGCCGCGGTGGACCTGGAGGCCATCGTCGGGGTGATGCTGACCGACCTCGCGGCCACCGAGAAGGACGTGAAGTCCATCTACAAGGTGGGGCTCAACACCACCCGCCTGCTGATGGCCTCCGGCGACGTCGTCATCGGCTACCTGCTGCTCAAGGGCGCCGCGGTGGCCGCGGAGAAGCTGCCGACTGCGGCGGCGAAGGACGTGCCGTTCTACCAGGGGAAGATCGCGGCGGCGACGTTCTTCGCGCGGAACGTGCTTCCGGGCGTCGGCGTGCAGCGGTCGCTGGCGGAGAGCACGGACCAGTCGCTGATGGAGCTGGACGAGGCCGCGTTCTGAGGCGCGGGACCGGCGGGCCCGGGTCCGGATACGGCGCCTTCTGACGACGACGAAGGCGCCGGATCCGGACCCCCCGGAGGGCTCGGAGGGGCGGGGTCAGTCCCGGTAGCCCCAGGCGGCGGCGTACTCCGCCATCTTCGGCGACAGCTCGGCGGACCCTTCCTCGAAGGTGCGGGCCGCCTGTATCCGGCCGGACTTGATGTTGTCGCTGCGGTCGCCGAGGTTCGGGCGGAGCCGGCCGTGGTCCTGCTCGCCGTACGCCAGCATCGACTCCTCGAACTCCACCTCCAGGTACGCGCACACGCCGCGCATGACCCGCTCGGGGTCGGAGGTGAGGTCCTCGTACGTGAGGGTGTGGCCGTCGAGCGCGGTGCGGGCCCGCTCCAGCGGCTCGAAGTACTTGAGCGCGTTCGCCTCGTTCTGGGCGCGGGTGGAGGTGTTGGACTTGCGGTTGTCCAGCGAGCTGACGACGCCCGCGGGGTGGCGCAGCAGGAAGAGGAACTTCGCCTTCGGCCAGGCGTGCGTCAGCCGCTCCCAGGCCCACACGTTGCCCGGCGTCTTGTCGACGACGATGTCCTTGCCGCTGCGCTCCAGCTCCAGATGGAGCACCCGGTCCCAGAGCACGTGCTCCAGCTCCACCTTGTCCAGGCCCAGTTCGAGCATGGACTGGTCGGAGAAGCCGGGGGTCAGCTCCACGCCGAGGGTGCGCAGGTGCAGCTCGTGCGGGGCGCGTATGCGGGAGTGGCTGTTGAGCAGCATGCGCAGCAGGGTGGAGCCGGAGCGCACCGGAGCGAGGACGAAGACCGGCGCCTCGACCTGCCGGGGCATGGCCTCCACCCCGTACTCCATCGCGACCGTCTGCTTGGGCGGGCGCGGGCCCTTCGGCTTGGCCTTCTCCGGCGTCTTCTGCGGCGTCGCGGCCTCGGGCGCCACCTGGGCCGCGGGTACCGCCTCCGCGCCCGGGCCGGTCAACTGCCGCGGCGGCCGGAGCGCCTCGCCCAGCAGCCTGGCTCTGCGCTTGATGCCCGTGTTCACGACTCCCATGGCGCCTCTGCCACCCTTCCTCGCACCGTGCCTGCCCGTCACTCCCCCCGCGCGGACGGCCGGTGCCTCATGGGCAACAGGCGACGCGCACCCGGAAGAACGTAGGACAACGATTCGGCAAAGGCAATGGCTCGATTCCGCTTCTCTCCCACGTCTTAGGCTTTGCCCATGACGTCTGCTCCCCCGCCCCGGTTCGACCGCAGCCACACCGATGACCTCGCCGGGTACCTCACCGCCTCCCCCACGCCGTACCACGCCGTGGCGGAAGCCGCCCGGCGGCTGGAAAAGGCCGGGTTCACACAGCTCCGGGAGACCGACGCCTGGGACGCGACGGCCGGCGGCCGCTACGTGCTGCGCGGCGGCGCGCTCATCGCCTGGTACGTGCCGGAAGGCAGCGCCCCCGAGACGCCGTTCCACATCGTCGGCGCCCACACGGACTCGCCCAACCTGCGGGTCAAGCCGGTGCCGGACACCGGCGGGCACGGATGGCGGCAGATCGCCGTGGAGGTCTACGGCGGGCCGCTGCTCAACAGTTGGCTGGACCGGGACCTGGGTCTCGCGGGCCGGCTGACACTGCGCCCGGGCGCGATGCACGCGGGCGCGGGCGGCGGGGGCCACACGGGCACGGACGTGCCGGATACGGGTGCCGCGGGCGCGGGCGGCGGTGCCCGGGGGCCGGGCGGCGCCGAGGTGCGGCTGGTCAACGTCGACCGGCCGCTGCTGCGCGTACCGCAGCTCGCCATCCACCTCGACCGGGGCGTGGTCACCGAGGGCCTCAAGCTCGACAAGCAGCGCCACTCGACGCCGATCTGGGGGCTGGGCCCCGTGCACGAGGGCGACCTCATCGAGTTCCTGGCCGCGGAGGCCGGGGTCGCGGCGGGCGACGTCATCGGCTGGGACCTGATGGTCCACAGCGTCGAGCCGCCGGCCTACCTCGGCCGCGACCGCGAACTGCTCGCGGGCCCGCGCATGGACAACCTCCTCTCCGTACACGCCGGCGTCGCCGCCCTCGCCGCCGCGGCCACAGCCGACACCCCGCCGACCACGATCCCCGTGCTGGCCGCCTTCGACCACGAGGAGACCGGCAGCCAGTCCGACACCGGCGCGGAAGGCCCCCTCCTCGGCACCGTCCTGCGCCGCACCGTCGCCGCCCGCGGCGGCTCGTACGACGACACCGCCCGCGCCCTGGCCGGCTCCGTCTGCCTCTCCTCCGACACCGGCCACGCCGTGCACCCCAACTACCCCGAGCGCCACGAGCCGGGCCACCACCCGATGCCGAACGGCGGCCCGATCCTCAAGGTCAACGTCAACCAGCGCTACGCCACGGACGGCGCCGGCCGCGGGATCCTCGCCACCGCCTGCGAACGGGCCGGGGTGCCGTGGCAGACCTTCGTCTCCAACAACGCGATGCCCTGCGGCACGACCATCGGCCCCATCACGGCGGCCCGCCACGGGATCACGACCGTGGACATCGGGGTGGCCATCCTCTCGATGCACTCGGCGCGGGAGCTGTGCGGCGCGGAGGACCCGCACCTGCTGGCCGGCGCGCTGGCGGCGTTCCTGACGGAGTGACCCCGGCGGGCCGCCTTTCGTGGTCGCGTAGTCGTAGTCGTGGGCTTGGCGTGCAGGCGCTGTCACGGGTCGCGGGTGCGGGCCTGCTTCCTGGGCGTGAGCGTGCCCGCGGCTGGTGCGTGGGCGGGTTCGGGCCCGCGGTGCCGCCCGCGGGGCGTCACGCGTACGGCTTGATGGCGACCGTGGCGTCGAGTTCGAGCGAGTTCTCCCCCGCCGGGGCCGGCAGGTCCGATGGACGACGTCACGGCGGGGGAGCGGGCGGTCATCGCGGAACTGGACCGGCTCCGCGGGGCGGAGGACCTGGAGCTGGCCCGGCGGTTCGCGGCGGGGCAGGGGGGAGAGGGCGAGGAGTCGGAGGAGGGCTGGCTGCGGGGGTCACGCGGGCTGAGTCACCTGACGAAGGAGCAGTTGGACGCCTTCCACGACGACTACCTGAAGCTCCTGGCCAAGTACCGCCACACCCCCGAGGACGCCGCCCCGGGCGCGCGCCCGGTCCACCTGCGGTGGTTCGGCATCCCGGCGGACTAGGCGGCGGGCTCCTCGGGCAGGCGGTCGGCGAGGGCCTGAACCGCGGCCAAGACCGTGGCGAAGCCCTCGGTCACCTTGGTGTCAAGCGCGTCGATCCGCTGGCTCTGCTCCAACTGCGTCTCGCGCAATGCCTCCAGCACCTTCCGGTGCGCCCGCATTTCGAGCTTCAGATCCGCCACGTCCCGATCGTTTATGGCGACCATCGCGTGCGTCTGCGACATCTGGTCGTGGACGGCGTCCACGCGGGCCTCCAGGGTCTCCACACGGCGACGAAGCTCGTCGGACTCACTCATACGGCCTAGCGTATCTGACCTGCACCGATGCAGGGTCGCTTCTCCACTAAGCGTCTTCCTCTTCCCTTTCCTCCCCCTCGTCCATCCCCGCCAGGATCAGCGGCAGCCGCCGCGCCCCCGACTCCGTGACGCGGATCGGGACGCCCCAGTCCTGTTGGTGTACGTGGCACGCCGGGTACTCCACCGCCGGGTCGTCGTCGCAGCTCGCCGCCATCGCCGAGACGTGCAGCACACCCTCCCCCGGGCCGTCCGCCGCCAGGGTCACCTCGCGGGTCAGGTCCGTGCCCTGCCCCTCGCCGCCCGCCAGCAGCGACGGCGGGGTGGCGCTCACCAGGAGGCGGGTCGCCGGGCCGTAGCGGGTGTCGAGTTTCTGGCCCGGCGGGGGGCGGAAGACGACGTCCAGCGACAGGGCGCCCGGGGCCACGTCCGTCGCCGCGCGCTGCGTGCGGTGGGCGACCGGGGTCACGCGGACCGCCTCGTCCGGGAGCCGGAGGCGCGTCAGGCGGTGCCGGGCGGACTCGACGACCACGATCTCGTCGCCGTCCACCACCGCGTCCGAGGGCTCCCGCAGGTCCGTCGCCAGGGTGGTCACGGTGCCGGTGGCCGGGTCGTAGCGGCGCAGGGCGTGGTTGTACGTGTCCGAGACCGCCACCGAGCCGTCCGGCAGCGCCGTGACGCCCAGCGGGTGCTGGAGCAGCGCCTCGCCGGCCGGGCCGTCGCGGTGACCGAAGTCGAAGAGCCCGGTGCCGACCGCCGTGTGCACCCTGGCCCGCTGCCCCGGCCCGGCGCCCGGCTCCAGCCAGCGCAGCGCCGACGTCTCCGAGTCCGCGATCCACAGCCGGCCGTCCGTCGCCGCCAGCCCCGACGGCTGCGCGAACCACGCCTCCTCCGCGGGCCCGTCGAGCAGCCCCTCGCTCGTCGTGCCGGCCGCCGCCTGCACGGTCTCCGTCTCCGGGTCGTACGTCCACAGTTGGTGGACCCCCGCCATCGCGATCCACAGCCGGCCGTCGAACCACGCCACGTCCCACGGCGACGACAGGTCGACCTCGCGCCCCCGCCCCGACGCCGGCGAGCCCTGCCACCACTGCCGCCCGGTCCCCGCCAGCGTCGTCACAGACCCGGTACCGAGGTCGACGGCCCTGACCGCGTGGTTCACGGTGTCCGCCACCGCCACCGCGCCGGACGGCAGCAGCGCCAGCCCCTGCGGCTCGTTGAAGCGCGGCGCGGTCCCGTCCGCGTAGCCCCGCTCCCCGCTCCCGATCGACCGCACCACCGTCTCGCCGTCCGGCTCCAGCTCCACCAGCCGGTGCCGCGTCGTGTCCGAGACGAGCAGGTTGCCCGACGGCAGCCGCAGCGCCTTCCCGGGGAACCGCAGATGCGTCGCCACCGGCTCCGGCGCCCCTCCCCCAGCTACCGCCGGGGGTGCCCCCAGACCGTCTCCCCGCCGCAGCGTGCCCTTCGCCGCGTGCTCCGCCTCCAGCTCCGCGACCAGCCGCTCGATGGCGTGGACGTGCCCCTCCCCGGCGTGCTGCGCGACGATGTACCCCTCCGGGTCGATCACCACCAGCGTCGGCCACGCCCGCACCGCGTACTGTTTCCACGTCGCCAGCTCCGGGTCGTCCAGCACCGGGTGGTGCACCCCGTAGCGCTCGACGGCGTCCACGACCGCGGCGTGCTCCGCCTCATGGACGAACTTCGGCGAGTGCACGCCGACGACGACCACCGTGTCCCGGTGCTTCTCCTCCAGCTCGCGCAGCTCGTCCAGGACGTGCAGGCAGTTGATGCAGCAGAACGTCCAGAAGTCCAGGATCACGATGCGGCCGCGCAGCGCGGCGAGGCTCAGCTCCGCCCCGCCGGTGTTCAGCCAGCCGCCGCTGCCGGCCGGCTCGGGAGCCCGTACCCGGGCACGTTTCGCCATAAGCAGAGCCAACCACACCCCTGACGCGCCCATTCCCCACCGGCCGCGTCGGTCCCGGCAGCCCCGGCGCTACGGCCGCCCCAGCACCCGGTCCCGCAGCGCGGGGAACTCCTCCCGCGTCCGCGCCACCCGCGCCGGATCCAGCTCCGCCCGCAGGACTTCCTCCCCTTCGCCCGCCTCGGCCAGGATCTCGCCCCACGGGTCCACGATCATGCTGTGCCCCGCCTGCTCCACCCCGCCCGTCGTCCCCGCCGTGCCGCAGGCCAGGACGAACGCCTGGTTCTCCACCGCCCGCGCCTGCGCCAGCAGCCGCCAGTGCGCGCGCCGCTTCGCGGGCCAGCCCGCCGGGACGACGAAGGTCTGCGCGCCCTTGTCGGTCAGGGCCCGGAACAGCTCGGGGAAGCGCAGGTCGTAGCAGGTGGCGAGGCCCACGACGGTGCCGGGGAGGTCCGCGGTCACGACCTCGTCGCCCGCGCCCATGAGGACGGCCTCGCCGCGGTCGAAGCCGAAGCGGTGGATCTTGCGGTACGTGCGCGCCGGCTCGCCGTCCGGCGCGTAGAGCAGGCTCGTGTTGAACAGCGTCCCCGCCGCGTCCCGCTCCACGATCGAGCCCGCGTGCAGCCACACGCCCGCGTCCCGGGCCGCCGCCGCCATCGCCGCCGCCGTGGGACCGTCGAGGGTCTCCGCCGCGGCCGCGAAGTCCTCGAACGCGAACGCGCCCACGTGCCACAGCTCCGGCAGCACCACCAGCCCGGAGCCCTCCTCGGCACGGACGAGCGCCGCCGCGCGGGCTCGTCGGCTTTCCACGGTTTCATCCGGATCCACCCGAAACTGGATCAGAGAAGCGCGCACCTTACCACCACCTCGAAGCCCAAGTCGTGTGCGTCACCGCATAATCGTCGCCCGAAAGCACTGCCGGGGCACCCGTGCGCAGCGTAACTTAGGGCCTGCCGTGCATCTCGCGAACGATCCCGTAAGGGGTAGTGTGACCGTCCACTCCAGCCTCCAGCCGTCCATCGATGCCTGGGCCCACTCGGCCGAGGCCATTTCCGAACTCGTGGCACCGCTCTCCGAGGGGGAGTGGAGCGGTCGAAGCGGACTGCCGGGGTGGTCCGTGCGGGATGTCGTCTCCCACATCATCGGCGCCGAGTGCGAGGCACTCGGCGACCCCCGGCCGATCCACAACCTGCCGGCCGACCTCATGCACATCACGAGCGAGAAGGCGCGCTACGTCGAGGTGCAGGTCGACACGCGCCGCCACCACACCGCGCCGGAGATGACCGCCGACCTTGAGTACACGCTGATCCGCCGCCGGCGCCAGCTCCGCGACGAGAAGCGCGCGCCGGAGGCCAAGGTGCGCGGGGCGTTCGGCAGCGAGATGACGCTCGCGGAGCTGACGCACTACCGCGCCTTCGACATATGGGTGCACGAGCAGGACATCCGCCGCGCGCTCGGCAAGCCGGGGAACATCGACTCGCCGGGCGCGCACCTCGTGCGCGACGAGCTGCTGGCGCGGCTGCCGAAGGTGGTGGCCGAGGACGCGGCGGCGCGGCCGGGGTCGATCGTGGTCGTGGACGTGACGGGCCCGGTGGAGTTCATGCGGACGGTACGGGTCGGGGAGGACGGCCGCGGCTCCATCGACGGCAGCGTCTCGCTCGGGCCGACGGTGACGCTGACGACGGACTGGGAGACGTACCTGTGGCTGGCGACGGGCCGGCTGCGGGCGACCGCGGCGGCGGACCGGGTGAAGGCGGAGGGCGACCCGCAACTGGCGGAGGCGGTCCTGCGGAACTTCACGGTGACGGACTGAGGGCGGGCCCGGATACGGCGCCCTGACGGCCGGTACGGCGCCCTGACCGCGGCCGTACGGCACCTGACGGTCCGTACGGCACCTGCGGCCCCGCCCGTGCGACGCCGCCCGCAGGCGCCCGCCCACAGGCGCCCGTACGGGCCGGGACGGGGGCACCTCCTCACCCGTAAGGGGGCAGCCCTCATCCGACCGGCACAGCCCGGCGGGCGCCCCGCGCCCGGTCACCCCAGGCTGATCATGTGAGTATCAGCCAGGAACAGCTTCTCCGTTGCAGCGTCGCCGTCGACGTCGGGGCCACCCGCACCCGCGTCTACCTCAGGGGCATCGGCCTCGTCGTGGACGAGCCGAGTGCCGTCGCCCTCAACTCCCATACCGGTGCCCTGGTGGCCGTCGGCGGGCAGGCCGAGGCGATGACCGGCCGTACCCCCGACCACATCCAGGTCGTGCGGCCCGTGGGGCCGAACGGCATCACCGACATCGAGATGGCCCAGCGCATGCTGCGCCACCTCATCCACGCCAAGGTCCGCAGATCCTGGCGCTTCCACCCCTCGCTACGGGCCGCGGCGTGCACCCCGCACGACGCCGAGCCGCTGACGCAGCGGGCGATGATCGACACGCTGGCGGGGCTGGGCGCCAAGCGGGTCATCCTCGTCGACACCCTCATCGCCACGGCGGTGGGCTGCGGGCTGCCGGTGCCGGCGGCGGAGGGCACGCTGATCGTGGTGTGCGGTGCGGCGATGACGCAGATCGCCGTGCTGTCGCTGGGCAACGTGGTCGCCGCGGAGAAGGTGCCGGTGGGCGGGCAGGCGGTGGACCGGGCGCTGGTGGAGCACCTGCGCATCAACCACGAGATGATGCTGCGCAGCCACACCGTCAGCCAGGTGCACCACGACCTCTCGATCGCCGGCGCGCAGGGCGCGGCGACGCTGGAGGTGCTCGGCCGCGACGTGGTCTCCGGCCGCCCCCGTACGGTCCAGGTCGACCCGGCGGCGGTGGGGCAGGCGGCGGGGGTGCCGATGCTCGCGGTGCTGGACGGGATCCGCTCGGTGCTGCGCCGCTGCCCGCCGGACCTGGTGGCGGACATCGGGGACCGCGGGATCGTGCTGGCGGGCGAGAGCGCGACGATGCCGGGCCTGGAGACGATGCTGCGTACCTCGGTGGGGCTGCCCGTACGCATCGCGGAACGCCCGGACGTGGCGGCGGTGGTGGGCCTCGGCTCCATGATCGAGAACGGCGCCCCGCCGGAGGCCATCCCCGACGCGACCTCGGGCCCCGCGGGCTTCCACGAGCCCAACCCGGCCCCGCAGCCCAACCCGGCCCCGCAGCCCAACCAGGCCCCCGAAGTGGCCACGGAGGTGGCGACGGACTAGGTCACGGACGCTTGCCGCGGACCCGCTTCACGCGGGGACGTGGACGGCCGAGACACGGCTTGCGACCAGGCGTTCGCGTTCGCGGCGGTGGGCTCGGCGGCGCAGGCGCAGGATCTGGGTGGTGCCCAGGATCTGCAGGACGAAGATGCTCGCGAAGGCGATGCCGTAGCGGTCACCCGTCGCGTCCAGCAGCAGGCCCACCGCCAGCAGCGTGGTGATCGACGCCGTGAAGCCGCCCATGTTGACGATGCCGGACGCCGTGCCCAGCCGCTCCGGCGGGTTCGCCGGGCGGGCGAAGTCGAAGCCGATCATCGACGCGGGCCCGCACGCGCCCAGTACGCAGCACAGCACCACCAGCAGCCAGCCCGGCGCGTGCGCCCCCGGCCAGCTCAGCACCGTGCCCCACACCAGCGCCGTCGCCGCCACCGTGCCCAGCGCCAGCGGCAGCCGGGCCGCGTGGTGCCGGGCGACGAGCTGGCCGTAGACGAGGCCGACCGCCATGTTGGAGAGCACCAGCAGTGTCAGCAATTGGCCGGCCTCGGCGCGGCTCGCGCCCTGGGCCTCGACGAGGAACGGCAGCCCCCACAGCAACAGGAAGACCATCGCCGGGAACTGGGTGGTGAAGTGCACCCAGAAGCCCAGCCGGGTGCCCGGCTCGCGCCAGGCGCCGGTTATCTGCGCCCGGATGCCGCGGCCGTGGTGGTCCTCCGGGGGCGGGGGTACGTAGTCGCGGGGCTGGTCGCGCAGGAAGAGCAGGACGAGGACGAGCATGACCGCGCCGGCCACCGCGCTGCCCGCGAAGGTCGGGGTCCAGCCGAACTCCTGGAGCATGCGGGAGAGTACGAGCGTCGAGACCAGGTTGCCCGCCATCCCGACGAGCCCCGCGAGCTGCGCTATCAGCGGCCCGCGGCGGGCGGGGAACCAGCGCGAGCCCAGCCGCAGGATGCTGATGAACGTCATCGCGTCGCCGCAGCCCAGCAGCGCGCGGGAGGCGAGGGCGGTGCCGTACGTGCCGGAGAGCGCGAAGCCGAACTGCCCCGCCGTGTACAGGACGATGCCCATCGCCAGCACCCGGCGCGTGCCGAGCCGGTCGACGAGCAGGCCGACGGGGATCTGCATCCCGGCGTAGACGAGGAGCTGGAGTACGGAGAAGCCCGACAGGGCGGAGGCGCCGACGTCGAAGCGCTCGGCGGCGTCGATGCCGGCGACGCCCAGGCTCGTACGGTACGTGACGGCGACGAAGTAGACGGCGACGCCGAGGCTCCAGACGGCGGCGGCCGTCAGGCCGCCGGACGGGTCGCCGGGCAGGCCGCGGGCGCCCCCCGCGCGCACGGCGGTCACCGCAGGTCCCCGCGCAACAGGTTCCGTACGGAGGCGACGTGGCCGTGCACCGCGGCGGCGGCGGTGTCCGCGCTGCCGCTGCGCAGCGCCTGGAGGATCTCGGCGTGCTCGGCGAGCGAGCGGCGCATGCGGTCGGGCTGGGCGTTCATGAGCGCGACGCCCATGCGGAGCTGGCGGTCGCGGAGTTGGTCGTAGAGGCGGACGAGGATGGCGTTGCCCGCGTTGCGGACGATCGCGGCGTGGAAGCAGCGGTCGGTGACGGACGCGGCGGCGCGGTCGTCGGCCTCGACGTGCCGGCGCTGCTCCTCCAGCAGCTCTTCGAGCCGGGTGAGCAGCGCGGCGGGCGCGGGTACGGACCGGCGGGCGGCGTGCTCCTCGACGAGCATCCGGGTCTCGACGACGTCGGCGATCTCCTGCGCGGAGACGGGCAGGACGAACGCGCCCTTCTTCGGGTACAGCTCCAGCAGCCCCTCCGCCTGCAGCCGCAGCAGCGCCTCGCGCACGGGCGTACGGGAGACGCCGACGGCCTCGGCCAGCTCGCCCTCGGTGAGCATCGTGCCGCCCTCGTAACGCCGTTCCAGCACACCTTGTTTGACGTGGGCGTAGACGCGGTCGGCGGCGGGCGCGGGCTTGGCGGGGGCGGCGGGGCTCGGGGGCATGCGCACAGCATAGATACCACACGTATGCGTACGCCGCGGACGTCCGCGATGCGGACAGGAGTTCATGGGTACGTACGCACGCCAACGCCCCCGGCACCCTGCTGAAGAGGGCCGGGGGCGTGGACCTGGCGCGGGTCAGCCCCAGGTGAGCAGCCGCTTCGGCCGCTCCAGGACCGCCGCGACGTCCGCGAGCACCTTCGAGCCCAACTCCCCGTCGACCAGGCGGTGGTCGAAGGAGAGCGCGAGCGTCGTCACGTGCCGCGGCTTGACCTTGCCCTTGTGCACCCACGGCTGGAGCTTGATCGCGCCGAAGGCGAGGATCGCCGGCTCGCCGGGGTTGAGGATCGGCGTGCCGGTGTCGATGCCGAAGACGCCGACGTTGGTGATGGTCACCGAGCCGTTCTGCATCGCCTCCGGCGTCGTCCTGCCCTCGCGGGCGGTGGCCACCAGCCCGGCCAGCTCGGTGGCCAGCTCGGGGAGCGATCTGGCGTGCGCGTCCTTGATGTTCGGCACGATCAGGCCCCGGGGGGTGGCCGCGGCGATGCCGAGGTTCACGTAGTGCCTGCGGACGATCTCCTGACGGTCCTCGTCCCAGGCGGAGTTGACCTCGGGGTTGCGCCGGATCGCCAGCAGCAGGGCCTTGGCGACGATCAGCAGCGGGTTGATCCGCAGCCCGGCGAGATCGGGGTCCTCCTTCAGCTCCCGTACGAGCTTCATCGTGCGGGTGACGTCGACGGTGACGAACTCCGTGACGTGCGGCGCGGTGAAGGCGCTCGCGACCATCGCCTGGGCAGTGGCCTTGCGGACGCCCTTGATGGGGATCCGGGTCTCGCGGGCGGTGGCCGCCGGTTCGGCGGCGGGGGCCGGGTGGGCGGCCGGCTCGGCGGCCGGTACGGGCTGCGCGGGCGCGGCCGGCGCCGGGGCCGCGGCGGCGTGGACGTCGTCACGGGTGATGACGCCGCCGTCGCCGGTGGGCACGACGGCGGCGAGGTCGACCCCGAGGTCCTTGGCGAGCTTGCGCACGGGCGGCTTGGCGAGAACGCGACCGCCTGCGGGGCCGCCTGCGGCGGGCACGGCGGGTGCCGCGGCGGGTGCCGCGGCGGCGGGGGCGCCCGGCTCCGCGGTAGAGCCGTGTGCTCCCGGCATGTCCGTGATGCCGCCCGCGGCAGTGGCGCCGGACGGAGCGGAGGCGCCGTGGCCGGCCGCGGGGGCAGCCGTGCCGGTGCCGACCGGGCCGCCGGGCGCCTGCGGCGCCGGCTGTGGTGCCGCCTGGCCGTTCAACTCGCCCTGGATCGCGGCCGCCGCCACCGACGCCTCGGCGCCGGGCTGCGGCTTGCGCGGCCGGCGCTTCGTCGAGCTCTGCGCCACGCCGTAGCCGACGAGCACCGGCTCCCGCTTGGTGCCACCGGACTCGGCGCCCGGCTCGCCGGGCTGCGCCGCGGGCGCCGGCCCGGCGGCGTCACCGCCGGACACGCCCTCCGTTCCGGCCGTCGGTTTCGCGGACCCCGCGCCCGCGCGAGCGGTCCCGTCGGCCGGGGCCTCGGTCCCACCGGGTCCGGGGGCGGCCCCGGGTTCCACGGCCCCGGGTTCCGTGTCGACGGCGATGATCGGCGTACCGACGTCGACCGTGTCACCCTCGGCGAAGCGGATCTCCTGCACCACCCCGTCGTACGGGATCGGCAGCTCGACGGCCGCCTTCGCCGTCTCCACCTCGCACACCACCATGCCGTCGTGCACGGCGTCGCCAGGCTGGACGTACCACTTGAGGATCTCCGCCTCGGTCAGGCCCTCGCCCACGTCGGGCAGCCTGAACTCGCGGAGGCGCGCGGTGTTGCTCATGGTCACGGACACGCTCCCTGTTCAGTACGCAAGCGCGCGGTCGACGGCATCGAGCACCCGGTCAAGGTTGGGGAGGTACTCCTCCTCCAGCCTCGCCGGCGGGTACGGCGCGTGGAAGCCGCCGACGCGCAGCACCGGGGCCTCCAGATGGTAGAAGCACCGCTCCGTGATGCGTGCGGCGATCTCCCCGCCGGACCCGTAGAACACCGGGGCCTCGTGCACGACGACCAGCCTGCCGGTCTTCTCCACCGAGCGCTGCAGGGTGTCGAAGTCGATCGGCGACATCGACCGCAGGTCCACGACCTCCAGCGACGTGCCCTCCTCCGCGGCCGCCGCGGCGACCTCCAGACACGTCTTCACCATCGGCCCGTACGCGGCGAGCGTGAGGTCCGTGCCCTCCCGGGCGACCCGCGCCTCGTGCAGCGGACCGGGGATCGCGGAGGTGTTGACCTCGCCCTTGTCCCAGTAGCGCCGCTTGGGCTCGAAGAAGATCACCGGGTCGTCGCTGTGGATGGCCTGCTGGAGCATCCAGTACGCGTCCGCCGGCGTCGAGGGCGAGACGCACTTCAGCCCCGCCACGTGCGCGAACAGCGCCTCCGGCGACTCGCTGTGGTGCTCGACGGCGCCGATGCCGCCGCCGTAGGGGATCCGGATGACGACCGGCAGCTTGACCGTGCCCAGCGCCCGCGCGTGCATCTTCGCGAGCTGCGTGACGATCTGGTCGTACGCGGGGAAGACGAACCCGTCGAACTGGATCTCCACCACCGGCCGGTAGCCCCGCAGCGCCAGCCCGATCGCGGTGCCGACGATGCCGGACTCGGCCAGCGGCGAGTCGATGACCCGGTCCTCGCCGAAGTCCTTCTGCAGCCCGTCGGTGACGCGGAAGACGCCGCCGAGCTTGCCGACGTCCTCGCCGATGACGAGCACCTTGGCGTCGTCCTCCATGGCCGTGCGCAGCGATGCGTTGATCGCCTTGGCCAGCGCCATCTTCTCGACCGCCATGGTCAGTGCCCCTTCCCGGCGGCGGCGCCCGCCTCGTCCGCGAAGGACGCCTGGTACGCCGCGTACTGCGTCCGCTCCTCGTCGACGAGGGCGTGCCCGTCGGCGTAGATGTTCTCGAACATGGCCATGGGGTCCGGGTCCGCCATGGTCCTGATGGCCTCGCGCACCCGCTTGGCCAGCGCGTCGCTCTCCTCGTCCAGCTCGGCGAAGAACGCCGCGTCGGCGAGCTTCTCCCGCTCCAGCAGGGTGCGCAGCCGCAGGATCGGGTCCTTGGCCTCCCAGGCGGCGCGCTCGTCGTCGCGGCGGTAGCGGGTGGGGTCGTCGGAGGTGGTGTGGGCGCCCATGCGGTACGTGTACGCCTCGATCAGCATCGGGCCCTGGCCGGAGCGGGCGTGCTCCAGCGCCTTGCGGGTGACGGCGAGGACGGCGAGCACGTCGTTGCCGTCGACGCGGACGCCGGGGAAGCCGTAGCCGGCGGCGCGGCGGTAGAGCGGGACACGGCTCTGGCGCTCGGTGGGCTCGGAGATGGCCCACTGGTTGTTCTGGCAGAAGAAGACGACCGGGGCGTTGTAGACGGCGGCGAAGGTGAACGACTCGGCGACGTCGCCCTGGCTGGAGGCGCCGTCGCCGAAGTACGCCACGACGGCGGAGTCGGCGCCGTCCTTGGCGACGCCCATGGCGTAGCCGGTGGCGTGCAGCGTCTGGGAGCCGATGACGATCGTGTAGAGCTGGAAGTTGTTGCTGTTCGGGTCCCAGCCGCCGTTGTTCACGCCGCGGAACATGCCGAGCAGCAGCGTCGGGTCCACGCCGCGGCACCAGGCGACGCCGTGCTCGCGGTACGTGGGGAAGACGTAGTCGTCCTCGTGGGTCGCCCGTCCCGAGCCGACCTGGGCGGCCTCCTGGCCGAGCAGCGAAGGCCACAGGCCCAGCTCGCCCTGGCGCTGGAGGGTGACGGCCTCGGCGTCGAAGCGGCGGGTGAGGACCATGTCGCGGTAGAGGCCGCGCAGCTCTTCCGGGCTCGGGTCGACCGCGTACTCGGGGTGCTCGACGCGCTCGCCCTCGGGGGTGAGGAGCTGGACCAGCTCGGGGGGCTCGGCGGCGCCGTCGCCGTGCGGCAGGGTTGCGGCGGATGCGGTCGCCTTCTTGACCGCTTTCGCGGGTGCCGTCTTGGCTGCTTTGGCGGTCTTGGCCTTCTTCGCGGGCCCGGCGGCGGCCGTCTTCTTCGCGGGTGCCGTCTTCTTCGCCGCGGTCTTCTTGGCGGCGGCCTTCTTGGCGGGCGGCTTGGCGTTCGCCGTCGCCTTCCCGGCCGGCGTCTTGCTGGCCGCTGCCTTCTTCGCGGGCGTCCCGGGCGCCGCCGTCGCGGCGGCACTCCCGCCGTCGCTCCCGCTGGTGCGCTTGCTGCTGCGGCGCGGGTCGCGCGCGGCAGTGCTCTCGGTCACGGTCTCTCCTGACGTCTCTCCGGCCCCCGGGATCGCCGGTGGCCTTCGGTCCCCCGCGGCAGCGGAGGGCGGCTCACCCCATTCCCATATGTGCACGGGGTGGGTGCACCGATGGGTACGGGGGTGACAGGCGCCCGGCATCCTTCCCACTGGCAGGCACGTTACACAGTGGGCCGCTGCTTCGCGAAGCGGTCCTGACCTGCGGTTTTGCTTTGATTTCCTAGTAATGCAGGAGCCGGCTCGCCTCGTCGGCATCAGGTCCACTGGTCACAGCCTCGCAGGCTGCCGGGACACTGGCACGTTATCCCGGCGGCCCTGAGCGCGGGAAGACCCGGTATGTGAGACTGGGAAAGTGGCCATAGACGGAAAAATCACCGTATTCCTACTCGATGACCACGAAGTGGTCCGTCGGGGGGTACACGAGATGCTTCAGGCCGAGCCGGACATCGAGGTCGTCGGCGAGGCCGGCACCGCGGCCGACGCGCTCGTCCGCATCCCCGCGGTACGGCCCGACGTGGCCGTGCTGGACGTCCGGCTGCCCGACGGCAGCGGCGTCGAGGTCTGCCGGGAGATCCGCTCCCGGGACGAGAGCATCAAGTGCCTCATGCTCACCTCGTTCGCCGACGACGAGGCCCTCTTCGACGCGATCATGGCGGGCGCGTCCGGGTACGTGCTGAAGGCCATCCGCGGCAACGAGCTGCTGACCGCCGTACGGGACGTGGCCGCCGGCAGGTCGCTGCTCGACCCGGTGGCGACGGCGCGGGTGCTGGAGCGGCTGCGCGCCGGCGGGCGCGGGCGGGAGGACGAGCGGCTGGCCGGGCTGACGGACCAGGAGCGCCGGATCCTCGACCTGATCGGCGAGGGGCTGACGAACCGGGCCATCGGCGAGCGGCTGCACCTGGCCGAGAAGACGATCAAGAACTACGTGTCCAGCCTGCTGTCGAAGCTGAACATGGAGCGCCGGTCGCAGGCGGCGGCGTACGTCGCCCGGCGCCAGGCGGAACAGGGCGGCAGCAGCGACCGGGACAGGCACCGGGAGGACTGAGGTCTGTCTTCAATCTCCCGTCTGCGCCGCCCGCCCTACGGGCGAACGACGCGAGATTGAAGACAGACCCTAGGGCCGGGGGCAGGACACCCCCGGCCGGGGGCGGGAGGGGCGGCTCCCCCTCCCCTCAGCCTTCGGTGCCGGTGGAGCCGCCGTTGGCCTGGCCCCCGTCGACGACCTCGCCGCCGATCTCGCCGCCCTCGACCTCGCCCGTCGTCTCCCCGTTCGTCTCGCCCGTGGTCTCGCCGGTCGTCTCCCCGGTGGTCTCGCCCGTCGTGCTGCCGCCGCTCTCGGTCGTGCTGCCGCTGCCCTCGCTCGTGCTGCCGCCGACGTCGTCGGTCGGCTCGCTGGGCGATCCCGTGGGGCTGCCGGTGCCGGTCGGGCTGTCCGTCGGCGAGGTGGTGGGCGGGGGCTCGGAGGTCTCCTCCCACGTCGGCTCGTCGTCGTGGTACGTCGGCTCCTCCTCCGTGGGCGAGGGCGAGTCCTCCTCCTTCTCCTTGTCCTTCGTCGGACTCGGCTCCTGCTTCGTCGGCGTCGGCGGCGCCTGCTTCTTGTTCTCGTCGTCCCCGCCGCTCAGCGCGAAGGCCACGCCCAGCACTATGGCGACCACCGCCAGCGCCGCGATCGCCCACATCCTGCCGCGCCCGCGGCCCGCCCGGCGCGGGCCGGGCTCGAAGCCGCCGTCGTCGGGGCCGCTGGCCCGCAGCAGCCGCGGCGGGGTGTCGCCGCCCGCGGAGGCGAGCGCCGCGGTGGCCGCGGTGGCGCCGACGGCCGGGGTGCCCATCGGCGGCGTACCGCCGACGGCGACGGCGCCGGTGTCCCACGTGCCGGTGTGCGGGCCGACGTCGCGCAGCATGCGCAGCGCGTACTGCAGGAGGCCGAGCATCTCGTCGGCGGTCTGGAAGCGGTCCTCGGGCTCCTTGGCCAGCGCGCGCATCACCAGGCCGTCCAGCTCCGGCGGCGCGTCCTCGCTGATCTGGGACGGCGGCACGGCGTTGTCCTGCGCGTGCTGGTAGACCACGGCCAGCGGGGTCTCGCCGATGAACGGCGGGCGTCCGGTCAGCAGCTCGTACAGCAGGCAGCCGACCGCGTAGAGGTCGGAGCGGGTGTCGACGGCCCGGCCGAGCGCCTGCTCGGGGGAGAGGTACTGGGGCGTGCCCATGACCATGCCGGTCTGCGTCATGGTGGAGGCCGCGCCGTGCAGCGCGCGGGCGATGCCGAAGTCCATCACCTTCACGGCGCCCGTGGTGGTGATGATGACGTTCGCGGGCTTGATGTCGCGGTGGACGATGCTGTGCTGATGGCTGTACGCCAGCGCCTCCAGCACGCCCGAGATGATCAGCAGCGCCTGGTCGGGCGGCGGGATCTCGGCGCCGGTGAGCAGCTCCTTGATCGTCCGGCCCTCGACCAGCTCCATGACGATGTACGGCACGGTGCTGCCGGCGACCTGGTCCTCCCCCGAGTCGTACACCGCGACGACCGCGTGGTGGTTCAGGCCCGCGACCGACTGCGCCTCGCGCGTGAAGCGGGCCTTGGACACCGGGTCCTCGGCGAGGTCGCTGCGCAGCAGCTTGACCGCGACCTCGCGGCCCAGGCGCACGTCCTCCGCGGCGAAGACCTCGGCCATGCCGCCGCGGCCGAGGCGGCGGGTCAGCCGGTAGCGCCCGTCTCCGACGAGGCCGCCGACCCCCCAGTTCTCCGGAGAGTCAGCCATACCGCCGCGGCCCGGCCCGTTCGCCGACGGCTCCTCGGGGGGCTCCGTCTGTGACATCAGTTCCTCGCGGTGGTTTGGTCTCGTCGTCGTCTCGTCGTTGTTCCGTCGTCTGTCCGGTTACGGGGAACGCTACCTCCTGCCCCTGACACACCGGATCCCGCTGAACGGAACATGCAACCGGGTCCGGGGGTCCGTACGCAAATCCCGGACGGGGCCGGTGGTGGGGAGGGGTGCGCGGGGCGCGGGGCGCGAGGGGCCGCGGTGCGCGGTGGGTAAAGGGGTGGGTAAAGGGGGCGCAAAGGGACGGTGCAAGGGGGCAGGTGGTCACGGAACGGGCAACCCGCTTGACCTCTCCTCTGCCTGAGGCAGACTTTCAGCATCAGGCAGGCACCCGGGGGAGATCCAGCATGACCGAGTACGGCGGCCAGGACGACTACGCCGGCCGATCCGTGGGAGGGGGCCGCTACCGGCTCCTCGACCTGCTGGGCACGGGCGGCATGGCCTCCGTCCACCTCGCCCACGACACCGTGCTCGACCGTCAGGTCGCGGTGAAGACGCTCCACACGGAGCTGGGCCGCGAGGATTCCTTCCGCGAGCGCTTCCGCCGCGAGGCCCAGGCCGTCGCCCGGCTGTCGCACCAGAACGTCGTCTCCGTCTTCGACACCGGCGAGGACCGCTTCGCGGGCGACGGCGGCGGGCCGGTGCCGTACATCGTCATGGAGTACGTCGAGGGCCGCCCGCTGCGCTCGGTGCTCGACGAGGACGTGGCGCGGTTCGGCGCGATGCCCACGGAGAAGGCGCTGCGGATCGTCTCGGACGTGCTGGCCGCGCTCGACGCCAGCCACGAGATGGGCCTCGTCCACCGCGACATCAAGCCGGGGAACGTCATGATGACGCGCCGCGAGCAGGTCAAGGTGATGGACTTCGGCATCGCCCGCGCCGTGCAGTCGGGCGTCACGTCGATGACGCAGACGGGCATGGTCGTCGGCACCCCGCAGTACCTCTCCCCGGAACAGGCCCTGGGCCGCGGCGTCGACGCCCGCTCCGACCTGTATTCGGTGGGCGTGATGCTCTTCGAGCTGCTGACCGGCCGGCTGCCGTTCGACGCCGACTCGCCGCTGGCCATCGCGTACGCGCATGTGCAGGAGCCCCCGCCGGCGCCGTCGTCGATCAACATGACGGTGCCGCCGGTGGTCGACGCGCTGGTGGCGCGGGCGCTGGCGAAGAACCCCGGCGAACGGTTCCGCAGCGCCGAGGAGATGCGCGAGGAGGTGCGCCGGGCGGGCGGCATGACGCCGCCGGGCGCGATGCCGTCCGTCGTCGCGGGGGCGCACGCGCGCGACTCGGGCGCGGGGGTCGGCTCGGCGGTGTTCCCGCCCGTCAACCCGTACCACTCGCCGCCGCCCGGCGCCCCCACTCCGTACCAGCCGATGCAGCAGCAGGGCTTCGGCCCGCCGCAGCCGCAGCAGCAGCAGCCCCACGGCGGGTACGCGACGCCCCAGCCGTACTCGCTGAGCCCGCAGGGCGGGCCGGGCGGGGGTCATGGCGGCGGCAAGGGGAACCGGAACGTCGCGGTCATAGGGCTGACCGTCGTCATCGCCGTCGCGGTGATCGCGGCCGCCATCATCGTCGTCGCGCTCAACGGCGGCGACGACGGCGATCCCGAGGCCAAGCCGACCGGCCAGACGCAGCAGGACCCCGACTCCGACCCGACCGCGGACCCCGGCGACGACAGCGGCGGCGGGGGCGACGGCGGCAAGGGCGAGAACGAGATGATCCCGCCGGACCGCTCCCGCACGATCGACAAGACCCGCTGCACGGAGCCGATGACCGACCCCCAGAACGAGAAGCTGGTCCGGGTGCCGGACTTCACCTTCAAGGACTACCAGTCGGTGCGCGAGTGCCTGCGCGCCGCGCAGTGGTCGTACGAGGTGGACGAGGAGCCCGACGAGCTGTGGGGCAAGGACACCGTGCTGGAGCAGAACTTCGACGAGTACGACGACTACTTCGACCCGTCGAAGGACAAGCTGGAGCTGGTCATCGCGACGGGGTACAAGCAGTAGTCCTCCCCGTCCCGCACAGGGCTACGGGCCGGTTCGTACCGTGGTACGAACCGGCCCGGTGCCGTGGGGAGCCCGGGGCTTCCGCGTCAGAGGTACGGGCCGCCGGTGCGGCCGTGCTCCGGGCCCATCTCGCCCTGGTCGTCGCCGCCGAGGCCGCCGCCGGCCGGCAGCGCCCGGCGCATCTGCTCCAACTGCGCCCGCGCGGCCATCTGCTGTGCGAACAGCGTCGTCTGGATGCCGTGGAAGAGCCCTTCGAGCCAGCCGACCAACTGCGCCTGCGCGATGCGCAGCTCCGCCTCCGTGGGCACGGTCTCGTCGGTGAACGGCAGCGTGAGCCGCTCCAGCTCGTCGATCAGGTCGGGCGCAAGGCCGTCCTCCAGCTCTTTCACGGAACTGGAGTGGATCTCCTTCAGCCGGGCGCGGCTCGCCTCGTCGAGGGGCGCGGCCCGCACCTCCTCCAGCAACTGCTTGATCATGCTGCCGATGCGCATGACCTTCGCCGGCTGCTCG
This sequence comes from Streptomyces sp. NBC_01808, assembly GCF_035917395.1. Classification (NCBI taxonomy): domain Bacteria; kingdom Bacillati; phylum Actinomycetota; class Actinomycetes; order Kitasatosporales; family Streptomycetaceae; genus Streptomyces; species Streptomyces sp. NBC_01808. Next base: position 4,158,577 of record NZ_CP109072.1, on the reverse strand, counting down.
ACCTTGTCGGTCAGCGGGATCTCGCGGCCCTCCTCGTCCGCGCCGCCGTCGCCCGGCGCGACGGTCCCGCGTGCCATGCCGTCGGGTCCGACCACCACCACCTGGGGGGTCTCGGGCGGGCGCTCGTTGCTCGGAGTATTCATAGGGCCATTGTCGCGCACGAGCCCGGCGGCGGGGCTATCGGGATCTTGGGCGGCGGGGGCGGATCGGGTCCGGTCGGGTGTGGCCGCTGGTCGGAGGGCCGGGCGCGCCGCGGTGCCGGCGGTCCCGGCGGACGGCGGAGGTCCAGCATGTGGAAGACCTTGTCGTAGCGGCGCTCCCCGACGGCCACGAACCCGGGAAGCCTGCCGTACTCCGTGAAGCCCAGCGAGCGGTAGAGGCGCAGGGCGGGGGCGTTGTCGCCGCGGGCGTCGAGGGTCAGCACCTCGATGCCGGCGGCCCGCGCGTCGGCGACCAGCGCGGCGGCCAGCGCCCGGCCGACCCCGCGGCCGTGCGCCTCGGCGGCCACCGCGAGCTTCTCCAGGTCGGCGTGCGGGCGGTGGGTCGGGCGGGCGTAGCGGAGCCAGTAGCCGAGGCCGAGGAGCCGGTCGCCGAGGTACGCGGCACGCAGCGCGGCGTCGCCCGCGCGGGCGGCGGCGGACACGTCGTCGAGGAGCGCGGCCACGTCGGCGGGGGACGGCGGCTCGACCCAGCCGAGCGCGGCACCGTCGCGGACGAGGGCGGCGAGGAGGCGGTGGGCGGCGGCGGGGAACGCGGCGGCGAGGTGGGGGGTGGCGGCCAGGGCGGGGGCGGTGAGGAGGGTGGGGGCGTGCGCGGCGGACGGGGAGGCGGGTGGGGTGGCGGGCGCGGGGCCCGGAGCGGCGGGGGTGGTGCGGTGGGGTGCGCCGGGCTCGCTGTCGGGTGCGTTGGCCTGCGCGTTGCTGGGTTTCGCCGGGTCCATTCCGGCAGCGTAGTCGCGGGCTGCGGGGCTGAGGGCTCCGGGCCGAGGGCCTGGCTCCGGGCTGCGGGCTGAGGGCTGGGGGCTGAGGGCCGGGCTCCGGGCTCCGGGCTGCGGGCTGCGGGCTGCGGGCTGCGGGTTCAGCGGCGGCGGAGGCGGAGGGCGAAGTACGCCAGGCCCAGGCCGATGAGGGTCATGCCCGTGCCGAGGGGCAGTACGCGGTCGGCCGTGCCGGAGCCGCGCCGCGGGGCGGGCTCGGCGGCGTCGGCCTGGGCGTCCGGGACGAAGGTGAGGCTCTGCGCCGGGTCGGGGGTGTGGTCGGTGCCGGGGACCGGGGGTTTGCTGCTGCGGTACGGGGCGGGGGCGCGGGGAGGACCGGGGCGGGAGTGCGGGGGGTCCGGGTCCGCGGGGCGGGCGCCGGGGGCGGAGGCGCGGGGGCGGGGACTGCGGGGGCGGTCGGGTTCGGCGCGGGGGTGGTCGGCGTCGCGGCGCTTGCCGTGGGGGGTGGGGGTGGGTGCGGGGGAGCGGTCGGAGTGCGGAGGGCGGTCGGGGCGGTCCGGGCGGTCCGGGCGGTCCGGGCGGTCCGGGCGGTCCGGGCGGTCCGGGCGGTCCCCGCGCGGTGCCGGGGGGTCGGGGCGGGGGGTGCGGTCTGCGCCGGGGGGCTTGGGGCGGGGCGGGTCCGGGGGTGCGGGCCTGTCGGCGCCGGGGTGGGGTGGGGTGGGGGGCTCGGGGCGGTTCGGGCGGTCGGGGCGGGGTGGTGCGGTGACGTCGCCGGGGGGTGAAGCGGGGTGGGGGCGACCGGGGTGGCGGCGTCCTTCGCCGGCGCCGTTGCCGGCGAGACCGCCGGGGCGGCGGGGGCGGTCGGGGTCGCCGTCGGCGTCTGGGGGGCGCACCGCGGAGCCGCGGGGGGCGTCTGCGGCACGGGGGCGGTCGGCTACGTAGCCGGGGCGGTCGTCTGTGGCGCCGGGGCGGTCGGCTCGGGAACCGGGGCGGTCGTCTGTGGCGCCGGGGCGGTCGGCTACGTAGCCGGCGCGGTCATCCGTGGCGCCGGGGCGGTCGGCTGCGGACCCGAGTCGGTCATCTGTGGCGCCGGGGCGGGGGTCAGTCGCGCGAGGGCTGCCGTCCGTCGCGCCGGGGCGTCCGTCCGTAGTGCCGGGGCGCTGCGGCGGTGCGGCGGGGCCGCGGAGGGCCGCGGCGTTCGCCGGAGGGCCGGCGAGACGGGCGGGCTGCCCCGCCGGGACCGGCCGGGTCGCCTCGTGCCGGGTTCCGGTCGGTGCCGCGTTGCTCACCCCGTACGCGACCCCCTGTCCCGCCACCACCCCCTGCCACAGCACCACCGCCACCACCCCGGCCGCGAGGCGCAGGCGACGTGCGGGAGCAGCCACGGCGGGGACCCTTCCGTGCCGGCAGTGCTGACGTGACCATAGTCACATAACCCAACAAAGCCGACATTCGGGGCTGCGCCGTACGGGTATCCACCCGCACGGCGCACCGCCCGTCCCTCACGTCGTCAGCAGCAGCTTCCCCACGTGCGCGCTCGACTCCATCACCCGGTGCGCCTCCCCCGCCTGCTGCACCGGCAGCGTCCGGTCCACGATCGGCCGCACCCGGTCCGCCTCCACCAGCGGCCACACGTGCTCCCGTACCGCCGCCACGATCGCCGCCTTCTCGCCCGGCGGCCGCCCCCGCAGCGAGGTCGCCGTGATCGCCCCGCGCTTGGCCAGCAGCGCCCCGAGGTTCAGCTCCCCCTTCGCGCCGCCCTGCAGCCCGATCACCGCGATCCGGCCGTTGACCGCCAGCGCCTTCACGTTCTGCGCCAGATACGCGGCCCCGACGATGTCCAGGATCACGTCCGCGCCCGCGCCGCCCGTGGCGGCCCGTACCTCCTTGACGAAGTCCTGCTCGCGGTAGTTGATCAGCACGTCCGCGCCCAGCTCGCGGCAGTACTCCAGCTTCTCCACGCTGCCCGCCGTCACCGCCACCCGGGCGCCGACCGCCTTGGCCAGTTGCACCGCCATCGTGCCGATGCCGCTGCCGCCACCGTGCACGAGCAGCGTCTCGCCGGGGCGCAGATGGGCGATCATGAACACGTTCGACCAGACCGTGCACGCCACTTCGGGCAGCGCGGCGGCGGTCACGGCGTCGTGCCCGCGCGGTACGGGCAGCAGTTGACCGGCGGGCACCGCGACCAGTTCCGCGTACCCGCCGCCGGCGAGCAGCGCGCACACCTCGTCGCCGACCTGCCAGCCGGCCACGCCCGCGCCGAGCGCGGCGATGCGTCCCGCGCACTCCAGTCCCGGGTACGGGGACGCACCGGCGGGCGGCTCGTAGAACCCCTGGCGCTGCAGCACGTCGGCGCGGTTCACGCCGGCGGCAGCCACCTCGATCAGCACTTCGCCTTCCGCCGGCACGGGGTCGGGGACCTCGGCCCAGACGAGCGAATCGGGGCCGCCTGGCTCTGAGATGGTGATGGCATGCATGGAGTGGACGCTACTACTCCGCGTCGTCCGCGCCGTCCCCGTCCTCCCCCGGACCGCCGTCGCCGTTCCGGTTCCGGCCGCGGCCGCGGTCCCGGTCGCGGTCCCGGTCCGCGCCGCCCAACTCCCCGTAGGCGCCGTAGCCCCTGGCGCCGCGGGAGTCGCGGGGTTCGCGGATGTCCTCGTAGTCCCGGTAGCCGCGGTCGCGGCGTCCGCCCAGGTCCCAGCCACCCTCGCGGGTGACTATGCGCTCCTTCTCCGGCGTCGTCGCAGGTCCCTCGGCCCGGCTGATGGTGATCAGACGGTCCGTCATCTCCAGTCGGCCGACGTCCGGATCGTCGTACGCCATCAGCCGGTGCCCGCGCTTGACCGCCACCACCAAGTCGTCGGTCTCGCGCGGGTGGAGGCCCGACTCCGCCTTGGTCGCCGGGCGCTCGATGAGATCCAGTCCCGAGCCCTGCACGATCAGGTCCTCCAGCACCGTGCCCGCGCTCGGGCTCAGCACCGACAGGCCGAGGAGCCGGCCCGCCGCGCTGGAGCTGGTGATCACCGCGTCCGCGCCGGACTGGCGCAGCAGCGGCGCGTTCTCCTCCTCGCGCACCGCCGTCACGATCTTGGCCCGCGGGTTCAGCTGCCGGACCGTCAGCGTCACCAGCACCGCCGTGTCGTCGCGCTGCGGCGAGATGACGAACTGCGCGGCCCGCTGCCCCTCGGCGCGCAGCAGCACGGCGGAGCGCGTCGCGTCGCCGACGACGCCGGCGAAGCCGTCGGCGTTGGCCGCCTCGATGACCTTGCTGCTCGGGTCGATGATCACGACCTGGCTCTTGTCGAGCCCCTTCGCGCGCAGCGTCTGCAGCGCGGAGCGGCCCTTCGTGCCGTAGCCGACGATGACGGTGTGATCGCGCAACGTGGACCTCCAGCGATCGAGCCGCCACTGCTGGCGGGTGCGCTCGGTGAGCACCTCAAGGGTGGTACCGACGAGGATGATCAGGAAGAGCACGCGCAGCGGGGTCACCACGAGGACCGTGGTGAGCCGGGTGCCCGGGGTGGCGGGGACGATGTCGCCGTAGCCGGTGGTGGAGAGCGAGACGGTGGCGTAGTACGCGGCGTCCAGCAGGCCGACCTTGCCGCCGGCGTTGTCGTGGTAGCCGTCGCGGCCGAGGTAGACGACGAAGACGGCGAGGGCGAGGACGAAGAGCGCGGCCAGGATGCGGCCGCCGACCTGGCGCAGCGGGGCGCGGGGGCGGCGGGGCAGGGCGACGCGTTGGTCGGGGTATCTCACGCGGGGCCTGCCGGGGTGGTCGCGGCCGCGGGGGCGGCGGTCCAGGGGAGGCGGAGGACGCGTACGGGAGTGCCGGCGGGGGCGCCGCCCGGCGGGACGACGGCGAGGGCGTCGGCCACGGCGAGGCCGCGGAGCATGGCGGGTCCCGTGAAGTGCAGGGGGCGCGCGGCGGGGTACGGGGCGCCGGAGGCCGCGGCGCGGACGGGCGCGGCGTGGGCGCCGCGCGCGGGGGTACGTGCCGGGCGCTGGGCGCTCGGGGGCGGGATCTGCGCGGTGGGCGCGTCGGGCGCGGGGCGCTCGGTACGCGCGGGCCGGTGCGCTGCGGGAGCGTGCGCGCCGCCGTGCTCTATGGCGACCGGCACCAGCCGGGTGTCGGTCGGGTGCCCCTTCGCATCCGCGGTGAGCACCGCCTCCGGCGGCTCCATCACGGGCGCGCCGCCGAGCACGCGCACCAGCGGCTCGGCGAGCGTGAGCAGCCCGGAGACCGCCGCCAGCGGGTTGCCGGGCAGCCCCACGACGTGGGCACCGGTCGGCAGCACCGCGAGCAGCATCGGGTGTCCTGGCCGTACCGCGACGCCGTCGACGACCAGGTCCGCCTTGAGGCGGCGCAGGGTCCCGTGGACGTGGTCGACCGGGCCCGCGGCGGTGCCGCCGGTGGTGACGACGACGTCGGCGGTGGACGTGGCGACGGCCTCGTACAGCAGCTCCGCGTCGTCCCCCAGGCGCCGGGTGACGAACGGCTCGGCGCCGCACGCGCGCAGCCACGGCTCCAGCATCGGGCCGAGCGCGTCGCGGATCCGGCCCTCGCGGGGCAGGCCGCGGTGCAGCAACTCGGCGCCGAGGACGAGGACCTCGACGCGGGGGCGGCGGACGACGCGCAGCTCGTCGTGGCCCGCGGCGGCGGCGAGCCCGAGGACGGCGGGGGTGACGCGCTCGCCGGCGGGCAGCAACTCGACGCCCGCACGGCACTCCTGGCCGCGGGGGCGGATGTCCTGGCCGGTGCGGACGTCCTGGGCGGCGGTGGCCCCGGTGGCGTAGAGGCTGCCGTCGTCGCGGAGTTCGGCGTGCTCGGAGCGGAGGACGCCGGTGGCGCCGGGCGGTACGCGGGCGCCGGTGGCGATGCGTACGGCGTGGCCGTCGGGCAGCGCGGGGTGGGCGGCGTGGCCGGCGAGGATGCCCTGTCCTGCGGCGTCGAGCCGCCAGGGGCCTGGTCCCGCGACGGCGTAGCCGTCCATGGCGGAGGTGTCGAAGGGGGGCAGGTCGGCGAGCGCCCTGAGCGGCTCGGCGAGCACCTGCCCGTACGCTCCGGCCACCGGCACCGCGACGGCGCCCAGCCGCCGCCCGGACCGCGCGGCGACCCGGCGGGCGGCGTCCCAGGACAGCCCGCGCGGGTCACTCGGCTCCCGCCGGGCGCGCCCGTCGAGCCCGAGGGCGACGTCCAGTGGATCCCCACCGTGCCCCGATCCGGTACGCGCCGTGGGCGCACCGGCGCCGTCGGAGCCCGCACGCCCCTCGGGGCGCCGCCCCGGGCCCGTACGGGGAGAGCCCGGGGCGGAGTCGCCGCCAGGTTCCCGGGGGTTGCGGTCCGAGCCCTCACGCGCCGCGCGAGCCCCGCGGCGCCCGGAGCCGGCCCCTGCGCCCGGCACGGCAGGTCCGTCCCCGGCGCCCGGCCCGCCGCGGCGCCCCTGGGAGCCGGGCTCGGAGCCCGGGGCGCCCCCACGGCCCCCGCCGGTCCCGCGTCCCTCGGGGCGGAGCCCCGAACCCGTACGCGAAGAAGGCGCGGCGAAACCGTCCCGGCGCTCCCGGGCGCCACGGTCCGAACGTGCACCGGCAGCACGCCCCTCGGCGCGACGACCCGTCGCACCGCGCGCGGCAGCGCCGTCCGTGCCGTCCGCGCCGTCCCGGTCCGTGAGCGCCAGGGCGTCGCCGAACTCGTCCGTGCGCGCCCGCTCCCGGGACGTACCCGGCCGTGCGGGAGCAGCGGGAGCAGCCGGACCCGCGGGAGCCGCGGACGGCGGGGGGTCGGCGAGGGTGAAGGCGTCGCCGTAGGTGGCGGCCAGGTCTCGGCGGTCGTTCGCCAGCGCCAGTGCGTCCGCGAACTCGTCGCCGCGGGGCCCGGTTTCGCCGTCGCTCCCGTTCCCGCTCCCGGCTCCTGCGCCCGTCCCCGCGGTGCGCCGGTCGCCGCGCCGACCAGACGTCATGTGTCCGACCGGCCCTCGTCGGCCGCCTCCTCCGCCCACCGCTCCGTCAGCGCCGTGACCTTGCGCGCCGCCTCCGCGACCGCGTCGGGGCCGCCGCCGGCCCGCCCCGCCGCGTAGCCGACGAGGAACGTCGTCAACGGCGCCGCGGGGCGCGCCACTCCGTGCGCGGCGTCGCGCGCGAGGTCGAGCAGGACGCGGGTGTCCACCTCGGTGTCGAGACCGAGTTCTTCCTTGACCGCTGCGAGCCATTCATCCAGCACGTGCCCATGCTCCCTGATCCGGTCCCTGGCCGTGGCCAGATCTTCCCAGGTGTCGCAGTCGAACGTGGCACCGGATGCCGACCGGACGAGCGTCAGCTCCCCGGTGAGCATCCGGAGCGGCAGTCCGGCGACCCCTCCGTACTCGACGGCGAGCAGCGCGAGGCCGCGCCGCAGCGACTCGCCCCGGTACGCCGCGACCAGCGGCTGGTCGCGCCCGGTGCCGTCCACGAACATCGCCCCGTCCACGCCGTCGCCGGCCGCCGCGAGCGATGCGCGGAGGGTACGGACCGTGCCCTCGTCCAGGAACGGCAGGTCGGCGGAGAGCAGCACGACGGTGTCGGCGGAGACCAGCGGCAGCGCGGCGGCCAGCGCGGCGACGGGCCCGCCGCCGGGCGGCGCCTCGCGGGTCCACGTCACCGGGCGGACCGTGGGGCGCCGCGGCCCCACGACGACGGTCTGCCCGGCGCCGCGGCACGCGCGCAACACCCGGTCCAGCAGGGTCCGCCCGCCGACGCGCAGGGCCATCTTGTCGACCCCGCCGAGCCGCCGCGCGGCACCTCCGGCGAGCACGACGGCGGCGTACGCCCCGACCGCCCCGGACCCCGTACCACCGGACTCCTCCATGGCACGGGACCCTACCCGCCGCGCGCCGTTCCGCTAGAGCGCCCTGAGCAGCACCGCGGGATGCTCGACGCAGTCGGCCACGTACCGCAGGAAGCCGCCCGCCGTGCCGCCGTCGCACACCCGGTGGTCGAACGTGAACGACAGCTCCACCACGCGCCGCACCGCCAACTCCCCGCCGTGCACCCACGGCTTCTCCGCGATCCGCCCCACGCCGAGCATGCCCGCCTCGGGGTGGTTGAGGATCGGGGTCGAGCCGTCGACCCCGAAGACGCCGTAGTTGTTCAGCGTGAACGTGCCGCCGGTCAGCTCCGCGGGCGTCAGCGTGCCGGACCGCGCCGCCTCCGTCAGCCGCGCCATCTCCGCGGAGAGCCGCTCGGCGGAGAGCGCGTGCGCGTCGCGTACGACCGGGACGACGAGCCCGCGGTCCGTCTGCGCGGCGAAGCCGAGGTGGACGGCGGGCAGCCGGACTATCTCGCGGCCCTGGACCGTGGAGTTCAACTCGGGGTAGCGCGCGAGCGCGGCGGTGCAGACGCGGCCGAGCAGCGCGAGCAGCGACACCGCGGGGCGGTCCCCCGCCGCGGCGTTCATCGCCCGCCGGGCCTCAAGCAACTCCGTCGCGTCGGCGTCCACCCAGCACGTGACATCGGGGATCTCCCGCCGACTGCGCGACAGCTTGTCGGCGATGGCCCCGCGCACTCCCCGCAACGGCACCCGCTCACCCTCGGCGAGCCCGCCACCGGCGGCCACGCCCCCGGCCGTCCCGGCACCGGCAGTACGAGCCCCGGCGCCAACTGCCGTGTCACCGGCCGCCGTACGTCCCGCAGCCGGGGCCGCACCGCGCCCAGCGGGCGCCCCGGCCCGTACCGCGGCCTCGACGTCGGCGCGCAGGATCAGCCCGTGCGGCCCGCTGCCGGTGATCGCGCGCAGGTCGAGCCCGGACTCCCGGGCGATCCGCCGCACCAGCGGCGAGATGACCGCCACCGGTCCGTCCGCCGGGACCTCGGGCGCCTTCGTGCCCCGCCCTGCCGGTGCGCCCGCTCCGGGACGAACCGGGCCGCCGCCGAGGGCGGTTCGCCCGGCACCGGCACTCCGCCGCCGGCGGCGCGTACCGCCCTCGCTCGTGCCGTAGCCGACGAGGACGTTGCCCGAGCCGCCCGTCTCCTCCCCGGCGAACTCCGCCGCGGCCCGCGCGTCGGTCACCGCGCCGTCGACCCGTGCGCCGTCGACCGCGCCCGCCGGACCACCGTCCGCCGCACCGGCACCGGCACCGGCACCGGCACCGGCACCGCGGATCCTGTCCTCGATCCGGTCCCGGTATCCGCCACCGGAACCGGCCCCGGACCCGGACCCGCCCCCGGTGCCGGTGCCGGACTCCACCGCCACCGTGACCAGCACGGACCCCACCGGCACCTCCGTGCCCGGGTCGCCGTGGCGGGCGGTGACCACGCCCCCGTAGGGGCACGGCACCTCGACCATCGCCTTGGCCGTCTCCACCTCGACCACCGGCTGGTCGACGGCGATGACGTCGCCGACGTCCACCAGCCAGGTGACGATCTCCGCCTCCGTCAGGCCCTCCCCCAGGTCGGGCAGCGCGAACTCGCGGACCTCCGGCATCAGCCGCCCTCCGTCCACTCGGCCTCCCACTGCAGCCGCGACACCGCGTCCAGCACGCGGTCCACGCCCGGCAGGTGGTGCTTCTCCAGCATCGGCGGCGGGTACGGGATGTCGAGGCCGGCGACGCGCAGCACGGGCGCCTCCAGGTAGTGGAAGCACCGCTCGCCGATGCGGGCGGCGATCTCGCCGCCGGGGCCGGCGAAGCCGGGCGACTCGTGGACGACGACGGCCCGGCCCGTGCGCCGCACGGACGCCGTCACCGTCTCCTCGTCGAACGGCACCAGGGAGCGCAGGTCGACGACCTCCAGGTCCCAGCCCTCCTCCCGCGCCACCTCGGCAGCCTCCAGGCAGACCGGCACCGACGGCCCGTACGTCACGAGCGTCGCCGTCGTGCCAGGCCGGCGCACCACCGCGCGCCCGATGCCCGGCACCTCCTCGGGACGGTCGGGGTCCCAGCCGGCCTTCGACCAGTAGAGCCGCTTGGGTTCCATGAAGACCACGGGGTCGTCGGAGGCGATGGCCGCGCGCAGCAGCCCGTAGGCGTCGGCGACGGTGCCGGGCGTCACCACGTGCAGCCCGGGGGTCGCCATGTAGTACGCCTCGGAGGAGTCGCCGTGGTGCTCGACGCCGCCGATGCCGCCGCCGTACGGGACCCGGATGGTCAGCGGCATCGGGGTGGCGCCCCGGGTGCGGTTGCGCATCCGGGAGACGTGGCTGACGAGCTGCTCGAACGCCGGGTAGCCGAAGGCGTCGAACTGCATCTCCACCACGGGCCGCAGCCCGTACATCGCCATCCCCACCGCCGTGCCGAGGATGCCGGCCTCGGCCAGCGGGGTGTCCGCGCAGCGGGCCTCGCCGAACTCCTCCGCCAGGCCCTGGGTGATGCGGAAGACGCCGCCGAGCTGCCCGACGTCCTCGCCCATGACGTGGACCGCGGGGTCGGCGGCCATGGCGTCGCGCATCGCGCGCGTGAGGGCCTGCGCCATGGTGGCGGGCTTGCGTCCGGCGGCGGTGCCGGCGACTGCCGTCGTCGTCATCGCTCGTCCTCCTCGGCCTGGAGGTCCGCCTCCAGCTCGGCGCGCAGCATGCTCTCCTGCGCGCGGAGCTGCTGGGTCGGCTCGGTGTAGACGTGCGCGAAGAGGTCCATCGGGTCCAGCTCGGCGTCGGCGTGCAGCCGCTCACGCATGCCCGCCGCCAGTTTCTCCGCGGCCGCGCGGGCCTCGGCGGCGCCCGCCTCGTCGAGCAGCCCGCGGCCGGTCAGCTCGGCCTCCAGCAGCGCGATGGGGTCGTGCGCCCGCCAGGGTTCGACCTCGCTGTCCGTGCGGTACCGCGTGGCGTCGTCGGCATTGGTGTGCGCGTCCATGCGGTACGTGACGGCCTCGACGAGCGTCGGGCCGCCGCCGCCCCTGGCCCGCTCGACGGCGTCCGTGAGGACCTCGTACGCGGCGACCGCGTCGTTGCCGTCGATGAGGCGGCCCGGCATCCCGTACCCCACGGCCTTGTGGGCGAGGGAGGGGGCGGCGGTCTGCTTGGCGAGGGGGACGGAGATCGCGAAGCCGTTGTTCTGCACCAGGAAGACCACGGGGGCGCGCCAGACGGCCGCGAAGTTCAGCGCCTCGTGGAAGTCGCCCTCGCTGGTGCCGCCGTCGCCGACCATGGCGAGGGCGACCACGTCGTCACCCTTGAGCTGCGCGGCGCGGGCGAGGCCGACCGCGTGCGGGAGCTGGGTGGCGAGCGGGGTGCACAGAGGGGCGATGCGGTGCTCCGCGGGGTCGTACCCCGTGTGCCAGTCGCCGCGGAGCAGGGTGAGGGCCTGCACGGGGTCGAGGCCGCGGGCGACGGCCGCGAGCGTGTCCCGGTAGCTGGGGAAGAGCCAGTCCTGCGGGCGCAGGGCACGGGCGGCGGCGACCTGGCAGGCTTCCTGGCCGGTCGTGGACGGGTAGACGGCGAGGCGGCCCTGCTTGGTCAGGGTGGTGGCCTGTTCGTTGTACCGCCGGCCGGTGACCAGCGAGCCGTACAGCTCGCGGAGCAGTCCGGCGTCGGCCTTCTCCGCCGCGGAGGTGCCGAGCACGCGGTACGGCTCGGGGTCGGGCAGCAGGGGGGCCGCTTCCGTACGCGGCTTCCAGGCCGGCGGGGGCGCCGGGTGGTAGGCGCGGCCGGGCTGCTCAAGAACCGTCATGACGTCCACCTCCTTGTGGGCGTGGCTGAGTCCTCATGCACTCCCTACCGATTGTTCGGTTGACGGCACATTTTGGCTACAGGGAACCCCAGCCTGTGGACAAACGGTTCTGCACAGCTTCCAATACCAGCAGGTCGTCCAGACAGGGGAGGCGGTACGGCATGGCGGAAGAACAGTTGGCAGACGACACCCCGGACCTGCCCGCCCCCGCCCCCGCGGTGCCCGCGCCGCGCCCGCCGGCCCGCCGCCTGGACTCCGTCGACCGCGAGATCGTCCGCATTCTGCGCGCCGACGGCCGCGCCTCCGTACGCTCCGTGGCCGAGCAGGTCCACGTCTCCCGCGCCAACGCCTACGCCCGGATCAACCGCCTCATCGACGACGGCGTGATCCGCGGCTTCGCCGCCCGTATCGACCAGGAGCGGGCGGGGCAGGGGACGTCCGCGTACATCACGCTGAAGATCGTCCAGAACACCTGGCGCACCGCCCGCCGCCAGCTCGAACAACTGCCGGGCGCTGCGCACATCGCGCTCGTCGGCGGGGACTTCGACGTGCTGCTGCTGGTGCATACGGAGGACAACCGCGCGCTGCGCGACCTGGTGCTGACCCGGATCCAGTCGATCCCGGAGGTGCTGTCGACGCGCACGCTGCTGGTCTTCGAGGAGACGGACGTGCAGAACGACCTGCTGAGCTGAGTACGCACCCGGGGCCCGCCCGCGCGGGTCGGGCATACCCCCCGGGGCGCCGTACCGCCGGGCCGCCCGCCGTCAGGTCCGCAGGCCCGCGAAGGCCAGCGTCACCACGGCCGCCGTGACCTCGGCGTCGTCGTGGGCGTTGCCCGCGCGGGGGCGGTACCACTCCGCGATCGAGTTGATCATGCCGAAGAGCAGCCGCGTGGCCAGCCGGACGTCGACGTCGGCGCGCAGGTCGCCGTCCGCCACCGCCTCCTTGAGCAGCGCCGCCACCCGGGCGTCGAACTCGCGCCGGCGCTCCATCGCCCAGCGCTCCGTCTCGGTGTTGCCGCGCACGCGCAGCAGCAGCGTCACGTACGGCAGCTCCGCCATCAGCACCGCGGTCGTACCCCGGGCGACGGCCTCCAGCCGGTCCACGGCCCGGCCGGTGCGCGCGGCGGGCTCGTCGAGGACGCCGAAGAGGCCGTCGAGCGCCCGGCTGACCGCCCGGTGCAGCAGCTCTTCCTTGCCGCGCACGTGGTGGTATATCGAGGACTTGGAGATGCCCGCGGCGCGCGAGAGGTGTTCCATCGAGGTCCCGTCGTACCCCCGCTCCAGGAAGACCTCGACGGCCACGGCGAGCAGCGTCTCGGGGGTGTACGTGTCCCGTTTCGCGCCGCTCTGCGCGCCTGTCCGCCTGCTCTCGGCCACTTATCCACAGCCTCTCTTGCCCCGACCGATCATTCGGTTACTCTAGCCGCGAAGCCCGATTTCCGCCCAGCTCGACGAGGAGTTGGTTCCGCATGCCCGCCCCCCTCACGCCCGACGCGCTCGCCGAGAAGCACCGCCCGATCCTGGACCAGGCGCTGGACGCGATCCGCACCCGCGCCTTCTGGTCGCCGCACCCCGAGCACCCGAAGGCGTACGGCGAGAGCGCCCCCGCGGACGGCCAGGCGGCCTTCGAGGCGCTGCGCGGCACCCGCGTCGACCTCGGCCAGCCCGGCACGGACGGCTGGGCGGGGGAGGAGGTCTCGCCGTTCGGGCTGGAGCTGGGGACCACGTATCCGCACGCGGACCCGGACGTGCTGCTGCCCGCGATGCGGGCGGCGACGGGGGCGTGGCGGGAGGCAGGACCCGAGCTGCGCGCGCTGGTGTGCCTGGAGATCCTGGCCCGGATCAGCGCCCGCACCCACGAGTTCGCGCATGCGGTGATGCACACGTCGGGCCAGGCGTTCATGATGGCGTTCCAGGCCGGCGGGCCGCACGCGCAGGACCGCGGCCTGGAGGCCGTCGCGTACGCCTACGCGGAGCAGAGCCGCACGCCGCTGGTCGCCGAGTGGTCCAAGCCGCAGGGCAAGCGGGACCCGCTGCACCTGCGCAAGACGTTCACGGCCGTGCCGCGCGGCGTCGCGCTGCTCATCGGGTGCCACACGTTCCCGACGTGGAACGGCTATCCCGGCCTCTTCGCCTCCCTGGCCACGGGGAACGCGGTGCTGGTCAAGCCGCACCCGCGGGCCGTGCTGCCGCTGGCGCTGACGGTGCAGGTCGCCCGCGAGGTGCTGACGGACGCCGGCTTCGACCCGAACCTGGTGTGCCTGACCGCCGAGCGGGACGGCGAGGGCGTGGCCAAGTCGCTGGCGCTGCGCCCCGAGATCAGGATCGTGGACTACACCGGCTCGTCCGCCTTCGGCGAGTGGCTGGAGGAGAACGCCCGCCAGGCGCAGGTCTACACGGAGAAGGCCGGGGTCAACACGGTCGTGGTCGACTCCACCGACGACTACCGCGGCATGCTCGCCAACCTCGCCTTCTCCCTCTCGCTGTACAGCGGCCAGATGTGCACCACCCCGCAGAACCTGCTGATCCCCCGCGACGGCATCGACACCGACCAGGGCCACAAGTCGTATGACGAGGTGGTCACCGGCCTCGCCACCGCGGTCGACAAGCTCCTCGGCGACGACGAGCGGGCGGCGGCGCTGCTCGGCGCGATCGTCAACCCGGGGGTCCAGGAGCGGCTGGCGGCGGCCCCGGGACTCGGCGAAGTCGCCCTGGCCACCCGGGCGGTGGTCCACCCGGAGTTCCCCGGCGCCACGGTGCGTACGCCGGTGATCGTCAAGCTCGACGGCGCGAAGCCGGAGGCCGAGGCGGCGTATCTGGAGGAGTGCTTCGGCCCGGTGTCGTTCGCGGTCGCGGTCGACTCGACGGGGGACGCGGTCGAGTTGCTGCGGCGCACGATCCGCGAGAAGGGCGCCATGACGGTCGGGGCGTACACGACGTCGACGGAGGTGGAGCGGCAGATCGAGGAGGCGTGCCTGGAGGAGCCGGCGCAGTTGTCCTTCAACCTCACCGGCGGGGTGTACGTGAACCAGACCGCGGCCTTCTCCGACTTCCACGGCTCGGGCGGCAACCCGGCGGCGAACGCGGCGCTGACGGACGGCGCGTTCGTGGCGAACCGCTTCCGGATGGTGGAGGTCCGCCGCCCCGCGTAGCGCCGCCCGCGGTCAGTCGATGGCCGGGCCGCTCCGCAGTCCGCGCCCAACGCCCGGCCGCGGCCTCGCGGCGGGACGCCTAGCGGTGGGCCGGGGTGTCCGGGCCCTCGGTCTGGGACCAGTGGTAGAGGGTCATGGCGACGCTGGTGGCCAGGTTGTAGCTGGAGACCTGCGGGCGCATCGGGAGCGAGACGAGCCGGTCCGCGTGCGTGCGCAGGGCCGGGGAGATGCCGTGCCGTTCGGAGCCGAAGGCGAGGAGCACGCCGGGCGGCAGGCGCAGGGTGCGCAGGTCGTCGCCGGCGGGGTCGAGGGCGTAGAGCGGGCCGGGGGCGGCGTCGGGGAGGTCGCCGAGCGGGAGGCGGGCGACGGCGGTGGCGTAGTGCAGCCCGGCGGCGCCGCGGACGGCGTTGGGGTGCCAGGGGTCGGCGTCGCCGGTGGTGACGACGCCGGCGGCGCCCATGCCGGCGGCGAGGCGGACGACGGCGCCGACGTTGCCGAGGTTGCGCGGATTGTCGAGGACGACGACCGGCGCGGAGCGGGGCGCGCGCAGCGCGGCGCGGACGGCGGCCGGTTCCGGCCGGTCGGCCAGCGCGGCGACGCCGGTGGGGTGCCGCCGGGGCACCAGCTCGCGCAGTTCCCGGTCGGGCACCTCGGCGAGCAGGGCGTCGAGGCGGTCGGCGAGGTCGGGGGCCAGTTCGCCGGCGAGCGCGCGGGCGTCGGCGCGGGAGGCGGTGACGGCGATCCGGACGCGGGCGCCGAAGCGCAGGGCGTGCTTGAGGGCGTGGAAGCCGTCGAGCAGTACGGCACGGTCGTCCGCGACGGCCTCGCGCCACTCCCGTACGACCTCCGCGCTCATGCGCCGAGCCTACGCGTCGCGGCCCGCGGCCCGTCCGCGACCTCAGGCCCCTCAGGCCCCGCGGACGTCGGCGGGTGCCTCCGGGGAGTCCGCCTGGGCCGGGATCGCCGGGTCGGGATCCTCGGCCGCCGGCTGCCGCGGTGGGTGCTCGTCCGGCGGGGCCGTGCCCGGCAGCCTGCCGAGGAGCAGGTTCTTCAGCCCCGTGACCTTGGCACCCGCCCACACCAGGGCGATCGTCGGCAGGAACACCAGATCCGCCGAGATCATCGCCGCCGAGAAGAACGGCAGCCCCATGATCACGGCGATCGACGCGTGGTCGATGATCATGACGGTCAGCAGCACGTTCTTCAGCCGCCGGTTGAAGAGCGTGAACGGGAAGGCGACCTGCACGATGACCGTGCCGTAGCCGAGCAGCATGATCACGGTCCCGTTGCTCGCCATCATGTCCGCGAGCCCCGGCCAGGGCGTGAAGTAGTCCAGCTTGAGCGGGTAGTAGACGGCGGTGCCGTCCTGCCAGCGGGTGCCCTGGACCTTGTACCAGCCGGCGGTCGCGTAGATGTAGCAGACCTGGGCCATGATCACGAGCAGCCCGGCGTTGTGCGCGAGGTTCGCCAGCACGTCGCAGACCGTCCGCGGCTCGGCGGACCCGGCGCGCTGCGCCGCCCACCACACCGCGTGCGCGACCCACAGACCCCAGAAGATCAGCGCCCAGCCCCAGGTCAGTTGCCCCAGCACGGTCGCGGCGGCCAGCGCGGCGCCGGTCACCGCCCAGAGCACCGTCCCGACCCGGTCCTGCGCGGGAGCGGCCGTACCCAGCGCCGCCTGCCGCCGTGCCCGCCGCGCGTCGAGCGACCACACCTGGCCGCAGCGCGTGACCACCAGGTACGTGGCCATGAGGTGGATGACGTTGTCGCCGCCGTCGCCCATGAAGATGCTGCGGTTCTGGAGCGACAGCACGCCGACCATGAAGAGCACGGACGCCGTCCGCGTCCGCCACCCCAGCAGCAGCATCACGCTGGCGACGATGGCGAGCAGGTAGACGATCTCGAACCAGAACTCGCTGCGCGTCCACATCAGCAGCGTGAACGCGTCGGTCTGGCTGATCAGCCGCTTGCCGAGGTCGTAGCTCCACGGCCCGTCGGGACCGTACAGCTCGTGCCGGTGCGGCAGTTCGCGCAGCAGGAAGCAGAGCCAGGTGAACGCGAAGCCGATGCGCACGACGGCCGTCTGATACGGGCCGAGCGCCCGCGTCGTGACGTGGCCGAGGCCGCGGGTGAGGGCGTCCTCGAAGCGCCGGCGCAGCTCACTCGCCGAGGGCACCTTCGGGGGCGTGGGCGGTCCGCCGGGCGCGGGGGGCGTGTGCGGGGGCACGGCGGGCGGGGGAGGCGCCGGGGGCGTGGGGGGTGTGTGCGGTGCCGAGGTCACTGGGCGGTCTCCTCCCACACCTCACGGTCGCTCTCCATCAGGTCCTCCCCCGTGACGATCCACCACGGCAGCTCCCGGTAGACCGGCGCGGTGTCCCACTGCTCGCTGCTCCACGGCGGCGGCGCGATCCGGCGGCTGGTCTGCCGGAGCTGGATCTTCTCGACCCGGCCCTCGTTCAGCACCGGGCCCAGGCGCCGCATCACGATGCGCTTGACGTAGTCCTCGGCGAGGTCGGCCCGGTCGGAGATGGCGCGGTTGTCCTCGTCGTGGGTGTCGGTCCAGTAGTCCCAGCCGCGGCGCAGTTCGTTCTGCACGGTGTGGCTGGGGGCCGGGTTGCCCTCGATGTTCTCGTGGTCCATGGCGGTGAGGTCGACCCAGCCGGTCTCCTCGGTGTCGCCGCCGGGCATCCGCAACTGGGCGCGTACCTCGACATGGATGTTGGTCTGCAGCGGGTTGGGCGCGAAGAGCCGCCAGTTCTGCTCGAACTCGGGGAAGACGATGCGGTCGATCGTCTCGTCGTGCTTCTTGCTGAGCGTGTTGGCCGGGGCGACGTGCAGGAAGCCGGCGCCCAGGTGCACGGTGACGACGCCGGCCAGCACGGCGATCGCCAGGGCGACGATGATCCGCGAGAGCGGCGACAGCCCGGCGATGCCGAGCACCGGCCGCGGCGCCGCCGCCGGCTCGCCCTCCGCGGGCTCCGCCGGTGCCGCTGCTTCCGCCCCCGTGACGCCCCCGTCGCCGGGTATGCCGGCGCGGCTCTCGTCCGGCTGGCGCGATTCCATAACCCCCGGGCTCCCGTCTCCTCCGGTCCTTAGGACCGGCACGCTACCCACCCCGACCGCCTCCGCGCAGCGTGCGGGGGCAGAAACCGACCTTGACAGGGTAAGGCCGGGCAAGGAGCATAGAACCGAACGATCGGTCGGTAGGGAGGGCACGGGAGCCGAGATGCCGGAGACGATCACCGAAAGAGGCCGCGGGCCGGGAGCCGAGCCGGATCCCCGATCCCGTACGGGCACGGGGGCGGCGGAAGCCGCGCCGCAGGCCACCGCCGCGTTCGAGGCGAAGATCGCCGCGGACGAGCGCATCGAGCCGCGCGACTGGATGCCCGATGCCTACCGTGCGACGCTCGTGCGCCAGATCGCCCAGCACGCGCACTCCGAGATCATCGGCATGCAGCCGGAGGCGAACTGGCTGACGCGCGCCCCCTCCCTGCGCCGCAAGGCGATCCTGCTCGCCAAGGTGCAGGACGAGGCGGGCCACGGCCTGTATCTCTACAGCGCCGCCGAGACCCTGGGCACCGGCCGGGACGAGCTGCTGGACAAGCTGCACGCCGGCCGCCAGAAGTACTCCTCGATCTTCAACTACCCCACGCTCACCTGGGCCGACGTCGGCGCCATCGGCTGGCTCGTGGACGGCGCCGCGATCATCAACCAGGTGCCGCTGTGCCGCTGCTCCTACGGCCCGTACGCGCGCGCGATGGTCCGCATCTGCAAGGAGGAGTCCTTCCACCAGCGCCAGGGGTACGAGCTGCTGCACACCCTCGCGCACGGCACCCCCGAGCAGCACGCGATGGCGCAGGACGCCGTCGACCGCTGGTGGTGGCCCTCGCTGATGATGTTCGGCCCGCCCGACGACGAGTCGGCGCACTCGGCGCAGTCCATGGCCTGGAAGATCAAGCGCCACTCGAACGACGAGCTGCGCCAGCGCTTCGTCGACATCTGCGTCCCGCAGGCCGAGATCCTGGGCCTCACGCTCCCGGACCCGGACCTGCGGTGGAACGAGGAGCGGGGGCAGCACGACTTCGGGCCCATCGACTGGACGGAGTTCAAGGAAGTCCTCCGGGGGAACGGGCCGTGCAACGAGCAGCGGATAGGCCGCAGGCGCCAGGCGCACGAGGACGGCGCGTGGGTGCGCGACGCCGCCGCGGCGTACGCCGCGAAGCAGGCGCGCGCCGCGGAGTCCGCGGAGGCGGCGGCATGACCGCGCCGGCCGCCGGTGGCGGTACGGAGCCGGGCGCGGGCCCGGGTCGTACGGGCGCGGAGGCGGGCCCCGGGGCCGACGCCGCAGAGGCGGCGGCAGGGGACTGGCCGCTGTGGGAGGTGTTCGTACGCAGCAGGCGCGGCCTGTCGCACGTGCACGCCGGCTCGCTGCACGCCCCGGACGCCGCGATGGCCCTGCGCAACGCGCGCGATCTCTACACCCGCCGCCAGGAGGGCGTCTCGGTGTGGGTCGTGCCGTCCGCGGCGGTCACGGCCTCCTCGCCCGACGAGAAGGACCCGTTCTTCGCCCCCGCCGCCGACAAGCCGTACCGGCACCCCACGTTCTACGAGCTGCCGGAGGGGGTGCGGAACCTGTGAGCACCGCCCAGGATCCGGCCACCGCCGACCCGGCGCCCCTCGACCCCGCTGCCGCCGCGGGTGCGCTGGCGCTGGGGGACGACGCGCTCGTGCTGTCCCACCGGCTCGCCGAGTGGACCGGCCACGCGCCGGTCCTGGAGGAGGAGGTCGCCCTCGCGAACATCGCGCTCGACCTGCTCGGCCAGGCGCGCACGCTGCTCTCCCTCGTCGGCGACGAGGACGAGCTGGCCTTCCTCCGCGAGGAACGCGCCTTTCGCAACGTGCAGTTGGTCGAGCAGCCGAACGGCGACTTCGCGCACACGATCGCCCGCCAGTTGTACTTCTCCGTCTACCAGGAGCTGCTCTACGGGCAGTTGGCCGCCGGCGGTGAGCTGTCGCCCCTGGCGCCGCTCGCGGCGAAGGCGGTCAAGGAGGTCGCGTACCACCGCGACCACGCCGAGCAGTGGACCCTGCGCCTCGGCGAGGGCACGGAGACCTCGCACGCCCGGATGCGGGCGGGCCTCGACGCGCTCTGGCGGTACACGGGCGAGCTGTTCAGGCCCGTCGAGGGGCTGGCGGTGGACTGGGCCGGGCTGGAGGCGGCGTGGCTGGCCACCGTGGGCGGCGTGCTGGAGCGCGCCGCACTCGCGCTGCCCGAGGGCCCGCGCGGCACCGGCTGGTCGGCCGGGGCCGGGCGCGAGGGCGTGCACACGGAGCCGTTCGGCCTGATGCTCGCGGAGATGCAGCATCTGCACCGCAGCCACCCGGGAGCGTCATGGTGACGGACACCCCGCGGGACACCCCGCTGGAGGAGCGGCTGCGGGAGCTGGCCGGCAGCGTGCCGGACCCGGAGCTGCCCATGCTGACGCTCGCGGAGCTGGGCGTGGTCCGCCGGGTGCGCAGGACCGGGGCGGCGGCGGTGGAGGTGGAGCTGACGCCGACGTACACGGGCTGCCCGGCCGTGGAGTCCATGGCCGAGGACATCGAGCAGGTGCTGCGCGAGCGCGGCGGGATGGCGGAGGTACGGGTACGGCGGGTGCTGGCGCCGCCGTGGACGACGGACGACATCACGCCGGAGGGCCGCCGCAAGCTCGCCGAGTCGGGCATCGCCCCACCCCGTACGACGCGCCCCGCCGGGCCGGTCCCGGTCACGCTGAGGCCCCGCCGCGGCCCGGCGCCGCGGCCCGCCGCCCCCGCCGCGGGGGAGCCCCTGCGCTGTCCCCACTGCGGCTCCGCCGAGACCGAGTTGCTGTCGCCGTTCTCCTCCACCGCGTGCAAGGCGCTCCGCCGCTGCACCGCCTGCCTGGAGCCCTTCGACCACTTCAAGGAGCTGACGTGACCTCCGCCGCCGCACCCCGGGGGCACGCCGTCTTCCACGACCTCAAGGTCGCCGACATCCGCCGTCTCACGGACGACGCCGTCGCCGTGACCTTCGCCGTGCCGCCCGAGCTGCGCGCCGCGTACGGCTTCCGGGCCGGGCAGCACGTCGCCCTGCGGATCCCCACCGGCACCGAAGGCGGCGCCAGCGACCGGCGGACGTACTCGATCTGCTCCCCCGAGGACCCCGGGCCCGCCGAGCTGACCGTCGGCGTCCGCGAGGTCGCCGACGGCGCCTGCTCGCCGTACGTCAACCGGCGGCTCGCGCCGGGGGAGACCCTGCCCGTGCTCACCCCCGCGGGCCGCTTCGGGCTGCGCGGCGCCCCCGTCCCCGGCGGGCGCTACGGCGCGGTGGTCGGCGGCAGCGGCATCACACCCGTGCTCTCGATCGCCGCGACCCTCCTCGGGCGCGACCCGCGGGCCCGCTTCTGCCTCGTCCGCAGCGACCGGTCGACCGACTCCGTAATGTTCCTGGAGGAGGTCGCGGACCTCAAGGACCGCTATCCCGACCGGCTCCAGATCGTGCAGTCGCTCAGCCGCGAGGAGCAACAGGCCGGGCTGCCCGCCGGGCGGCTGGACGCGGCGCGGCTGGCGGAGCTGCTGCCCGCGCTGCTGCCGGTGGCGGACGTCGCGGGCTGGTTCCTGTGCGGGCCCTTCGGGCTGATCCAGCAGGCGGAGCGCGGGCTGCGCAGCCTCGGCGTGCCCCGCCGCCGGATCCACGAGGAGATCTTCCACGTCGACGACGCCCCGGCCCCCGAGCCCGCGGGCGCCGCGCCCGAGCACAGCACGCTGACCGCCACCCTCGCGGGCCGCTCCGGCAGTTGGCCGCTGCGGCCGGGCGAGAAGCTGCTCGACGCGGTGCTACGGGCCCGCCCGGACGCCCCGTACGCCTGCAAGGGCGGCGTCTGCGGTACGTGCCGGGCGTTCCTGGTCCGCGGCGAGGTCCGGATGGACCGCAGCTACGCGCTGGAGCCGGACGAACTGGCCGCCGGCTACGTGCTGGCCTGTCAGTCGCACCCGGTGACCGAGCAGGTGGAGCTGGACTTCGACCGCTGACCGGCACGGGCCGTGACCGCGGCCGTGGTCGCGACCGCAGCCGCAGGCCGCGTCAGAGCACGTGCCCCGCGGCGCCCTTGTCGTCCACGACCGGCCGCCCGGCGGCGGCCCACGCCTCCATGCCCCCGGCGACGTTGACGGCGTCCATCCCCTGCTGCACGAGGTACATCGCCACCTGCGCCGAGCGCCCGCCGGAGCGGCAGATCACGTTGATCCGGCCGTCCTGCGGCGCCGCCTCGGTCACCTCGCCGTAGCGCGCGGCGAACTGGCTCATCGGGACATGCAGGGCGCCCTCGGCGTGACCGGCCTGCCACTCGTCGTCCTCGCGGATGTCCAGGAGGAAGGCGGTCTCCGTCAGCTCGTCGATGCCGACCGTGGGTACGTGACCAAAGCTCATGCTCCGACGCTACCGGACCGCCGCCCGTGGCCGTCCCGGCTCCGTCCCGCTCCCGGCCCCGGCTCAGCCGCGGGCCAGCTCCGCGAGCGCCGCTTCCTTCTCCGACACCCGCGCCAGCAGCTCCTCGGCGATCTCCTCCAGCAGCCGGTCCGGGTCGTCGGGCGCCAGCTTCAGCATCTGGCCGATCGCGCCCTCCTCCAACTGCTTCGCGACCGACACCAGCAGTTCCTTGCGCTGCGCCAGCCACTCCAGCCGCGCGTACAGCTCCTCGGCCCGGCTGCGCCTGGGCTCCTCGGGCGCGGGCCCGGCCTGCCACTCCGCCTTGAGCGCGGTCAGCGCCTCGACGTCCCCGGAGGCGTACGCGGTGTTCACCCGGGCGATGAACGCGCTGCGCCGGTCCGACTCGTGCTCGTCCTGGGCGAGGTCGGGGTGCGCCATGCGGGCCAGCTCGCGGTAGAGCCGGCGGGCCTCCTCGCTGGGCCGCACCCGCGGCGGCGGCGACACCGGCCGGCCGGTGAGCATGTCGGCGGCCTCCGGCGAGAGCCCGTCGGAGTCGAGCCAGCCGCCGAACAGCTCCTCGACGCCGGGCATCGGCATCACCAGCGCCCGCGCCTCGTCGGCCCGGCGCTTGTCCTCCGGGTCGCCGGTCCGCTCGGCCTTGGCCTCGGCGATGAGGGCGTCCAGCTCGTCGAGGCGGCTGTACATGGGGCCGAGGCGCTGGTGGTGCAGCCGGGAGAAGTTGTCGACCTCGATACGGAACGTCTCGACGGCCACCTCGAACTCGATGAGGGCCTGCTCCGCCGCCCGTACGGCGCGCTCCAGCCGCTCGGCGCCGGTGTCCTCTCCGCCGTCCGCGTCCTCGGCGTGCTCACCACCGCTTGCTGTCCCGTCGGCGCGCGCGTGCTCGTCGTCGGGGGGCGTCTGCTCGTCGGGCTCCGCGGGTTCCGTCACCCCGCCAGCGTACGGGGTGGGCCTTGGGGCAGGACGGCCAGTTCCGCGAGGTGTGGCCCGCCGCATACGGCCCCGCCCCGCCCCCCGCCGCGGTCCGGCCCCGGAAACGGCGAGACCGGCGACGGCTCTGCCGTCGCCGGTCCGCTGATCGGGCAGGGCGGGAAGACCGCGGGCCCGGGGGTCCGCGGATCCACCGCCTCAAGAGCCGTTACCGGCTCGGACGTTGACTCAGACGTTGACGCCGAAGTCCTGCGCGATGCCGCGCAGCCCCGAGGCATAGCCCTGGCCCACGGCGCGGAACTTCCACTCGGCCCCGTTGCGGTACAGCTCGCCGAAGACCATGGCGGTCTCGGTCGAGGCGTCCTCGCTGAGGTCGTAGCGGGCGATCTCGTTGTTGTCGGCCTGGTTGACGACGCGGATGAACGCGTTGCGCACCTGGCCGAAGCTCTGCTGGCGGCTCTCGGCCTCGTAGATCGACACCGGGAAGCTGATCTTCTCGATCTCGGCGGGCACGCCCGCGAGGTTCACCTTCACCTGCTCGTCGTCACCCTCGCCCTCACCGGTGAGGTTGTCACCGGTGTGCTCGACGGAGCCGTCGGGGCTCTTGAGGTTGTTGAAGAAGATGAAGTGCTGGTCCGAGAGGACCTTCCCGTCGGCGCCGAGCAGCAGCGCACTGGCGTCGAGGTCGAAGTCCGAGCCGGTGGTGGTACGCACGTCCCAGCCGAGGCCGACGACGACGGCCGTGAGCCCCGGCGCCTCCTTCGTCAGCGAGACGTTTCCACCCTTAGCGAGGCTGACACCCATGACTTACCCTGCCCCAATCCGGCGCGGGCCGCGCCGCTTGACGAACATTGCTGGGCCCGGCTGACCGCGGCACCCATCGGTGCAACGAGCACCCCGGGACCCCGGTTCCCGCCAGCGTACGGCGACGAATCGGACCTCGTGCCCTCGGTGTCTACCACCTTCGCCGATCGCCCCGGAACCCCCCGGGCGGCGCGTTACGCCGTCCGGGCGTTTCACGTGAAACCAGACCCGGGCCGCCCCGCGGCGGCCCGACGCTCCCCTCAACCGTTTCACACATCGCCGACCGGCGCCGTCCTGCGGGGAAAGAGCGCCGGCGCATCCGGGCCCCTCGGCCGGCCGCACCCACGAAGAGCGCGGGGCGCGGGGCGCGGGGCGCGGGGCGCACAACAAAACGACGGAAGGCTCCCCGCACCGGTGACTTGCGTCACCCGGGCCGGGCGCACCTTCCGTCGATCTTTCTATGTCCATGCCGGACGGG
Source organism: Streptomyces sp. NBC_01808 (assembly GCF_035917395.1). Taxonomy (NCBI): domain Bacteria; kingdom Bacillati; phylum Actinomycetota; class Actinomycetes; order Kitasatosporales; family Streptomycetaceae; genus Streptomyces; species Streptomyces sp. NBC_01808. The sequence continues at coordinate 4,134,169 of NZ_CP109072.1, read as the reverse complement.
GGGCGCCGGCATCACCGCGGCCCGCACCCACCGGATCGTTCGAGTCGCCTATTTTCGCGCTGGTCGCTTCCCCTGCTGGCTGGCGGGCGGGGGGTTCCCAGTGGGTCGAGTCGCGCTGGATTCGCCTGGCTCCTCGTGGTGGCCGTGGTGGGGGTAGGGCCCGGGCAGGTGGGTGGTGGCCGGGCCGGTGGTGAGCGGGTTTCCCGGGCCCTCGGGCATGGTGGGGAATGCGGCCTGTGTCTGGGCCCTGGCGCCGGACCGGTCTGCGAAGGACGGCGGATAGAGGGTAGGTGCCGTCGGCTGACCGCCGGGGTCAACGGCGAAATTCGCGTGTCTGAAGCGGAGCTGCAGGTTCCAGGCTTCTTGGTACCCGGCGTCGTCGACTCCTGCCCGGCTGAGGGCAGCAATGACGTTGGGGTCGCGGAGGTTGAGCCCCGGGTCGGCCAGGAACCCCGGCGGCCGCGATGTCCCCTGCCTGCCGCCCACCTGGTTCGATGGGTTCAGGTGCACCACGATCGCACCGAGTTCGGGCGACTGTTGGACGGTCTCCGGGTGGATGGCGATCCGCACCCCGTGGGGCAGGTCCGGCCAGTCCGGCCGGAGCTTCCAATATTCCCCATAGATCTGCGCAGCGGCGATCTCCGGCAGATACGAACCCTCCTGCCGCAGGTCCGACCCAGACTCACCAGGAAAAGCACGCACCTGAGCGGTATAACCGAAGCGAGTACACGCTTCTTTCAGCTTCTCCGGGTCCACTGAGGGAAACAAGCTCGGGCTCCCCAGCGCATCATTAATCCAAATATGCAGGGTCGCGGTGGTGTATTTCCTTTTCGGGTTTCCCTTGTCGCGGGCCCGGACGAAATCCCCTTTACTAAGGCCGGATGCGGCCCACGCATTTATTTCGCCCTCCCTCTCTTGCTGAGTGGCTAGACGGTCGCGTTCATGCACTGCTTGCAACTTATCCCAGTCCGCTGAAGAGAACCAATTCGGGTTCTCCATTGCCTCATTCACCCAGATCTTCAGGGTCTTGGCTGTGTATCGTCTTTCCGGGTTTCCGCCGTCACGCTGCATGACGAATTGACTTTTACTAAGGCCGGATGCAGCAAACGCATTTACTTCGCGCACCCGGTCTTCCTTGCTGAAAGGACGATGGCGATCACGGGCCGCTCGCAGCTTTTCCCGGCCTTCCCGGCCCAGGCCGGGATACTTGTCCGGGTCCTTCAGTGCGACGCTCACCCACCCGTTAAGGGAACTCTCCGCGAGTGTCTTGCCCTTTAGGTTCAGGGATTCGTGGAATTCCCCTTGGCGTCTCACGAACTCCGCTACCGGTAGTTCGGAATTTGCCCACGTTTTCAGAGCGTGCACAATTTCGCCTGGGAGCCATTCTTCTCGTGGCATGTGTTCTCCGTGGAGTTGGGGCCGGGCTGTGCGGGGTGTCCTGCTGGCCCTGGCGCCTCGTCGAGTATGGTCTTTCCGCTCCGGCGCCCGTTTGGCCGCGTTGCGGCACCGGCCACCTGCTCCACACCACGCAACCCGTAGTCGCCGGGTTCAATTCCGTACGCCGGCGGTGTCCGCGGCTTGACGTCCTCGATGCCGGTGACGGGCGTGTCCATCGACCGGGCGAATCTCTTTCATCCTGAGTAGTTGCAGGTCAGCAGGGCGTGGACGGCTTGGGTGGTCCGGCTGATGCGTCGCGGGCAGCGCAGAGGGGATGTCCGGGTGCGGGTGGTGGCGTGTGCGCCCGCGAGGGCGGGCAGCCCGCCTGCCGAACGGAAGCCGGAACCGCCGCCGCCATTGATGAGGATCCTCGCTCGGACCTGATGCCGATCCCCGGCAGGGATGTCAGGACCTATGTGGGGCACCGACGGAACCTGGTGACCAGGGCGAGTGGGTGTCTCCTGCGGTCTGGTTCCCGCGCTGAAGGTGATCGTTTCCCACTGTGGGGAGGTGGACAGGTGGTCAAGTCCGAGTGGCGCCGGCGACGTATTTTCATCGCACGCATGCCTATCAGGAGCCCTTTAGAGCGTAAAGCAGGGCGGCCGCCGCCGGTTTGTCGAGGACCGGCGGCGGCCTATGATCACGGTGACCGTCAACCTACCAAGTTCCGGGTTCTCCGTGTCGCGCTCATTCTAGCGCGCGCGCATGGGGTGTGGACTGCACTCCGGGGAATCCATCATCCCTTCGCTCGAAGGAAGTACGGAGCGTGTGCGTATTCATTTTCTGCTCGCCCGGGTCTGCGCGGCGGCCCGGGTGGATCGTGGCCGATCAGGGAGCCCGGCCGGGCCAGAGGTCGGTATCGAGGGCGAGTTCGAGGCTGGCGATGGTCAGCAGGTCGGGCCAGCCTGTGCCGGCGAGGACGTTGGCGATGGTCTGGCGGTTCAGGCCGGCGGCAGCCGCGAGCCGGTTCGCGGACAGTTCGCGGCGGTGCATTTCGGCGGCGAGGTGCCGGGCGAGGGTCTGGGCGACGCGGGCGCCGTGGTGGTCGGCGAGGTCCGCGTGAGGCCACTGCCCGGATCGGACGAAGCCGCGGGGGGATTGGGCACGGGCGTCCTTGGCGGTCACGGCGCTCAGTGTGGCGCACAAGTTGGCCGATCACCGGCGGTGGGGGGTGCGAGTTCACCAGCATGCGAGCCGAATAGCATCCTCCGACTACCGGTCGCCGACCCCGCCCCCACCCCTGCCGGACCGCACAAAATCTGCCACCAGCACAGCATCACCCTGCACCCCGAAGCCGGAGCCCAGCACCACCAGCACCTCGACTACGGCAGCCCCACCTGGCAGCAGACCTACTTCCGCCTACGCAACAGCGTCGAAGCCTTCAACGGCTTCGCCAAGGACACCGCCTACGAAGCCATCGAACAGCCCGGCCGGCGCCGCATCCGCGGCATCGCCGCCCAAAGCCTCCTCCTCGCCTTCCAACTCGCCCACGCCAACCAGCGCAAACTCACCCGCTGGCTCGACACCCTCCCCCGCCCAGGCCAGCGACCCAAACGCCGCACCACCCGAAGACGTGCCACCAAGCCGCTCGGCACCTGGACACCCACCGGACACACCACCGTCGCCACCAGCTAAGACACCAAGACCCGCCCCAAGCGAACACTTACCGCCAGGGCGGGCATACCCATGCCCAGCACCATCCGCCAGCCCCACCTCACAGCTCAGCGCACACAAAAACGACGGAAGGCGCCTCCCACCAGCGACTTACATCACTGATACGAGGCACCTTCCGTCGGTGCTTCTCTGTGCGCGAGGGGGGAGTTGAACCCCCACGTCCTTTCGGACACTGGAACCTGAATCCAGCGCGTCTGCCTATTCCGCCACCCGCGCAAAGGGTGTGCCGTGCGCGGCTGCAGGCCGCCCCGGCGTCGTGCTGACGTCAGGAAGACTAGCACGCGGTCCCGACCGGAATCACATCCGATTTGCCCGCACCGAGGCCGCCGGGGGCCGCTGGTGCGGGACACTGGGAGGAGCCGCCCGTACCATCCCAGGGGACGCCTGGGCGGACGGTGGTGGAGCAGGGCGGGACGGCCGGCTGGACGGCCGTCCCGACAGGTGCGAGACAGGTGTGAGAGAGGACACCAGGTACCGGCGGCGGGGACCGGGAACCAGTCCATTCCCCCGCGCGTGGATACGATCAGCGTGCAGTTTCGAGCAGCATGTTCGAGGGCCCGGCGGGAAGGCCCGTAGGAGAGGAGGTGCCCCGTGGGAGTACTCAAGCGCTTCGAGCAGCGTCTCGAGGGTCTCGTCAACGGCACCTTCGCCAAGGTGTTCAAGTCCGAGGTGCAGCCGGTGGAGATCGCCGGCGCCCTGCAGCGCGAGTGCGACAACAACGCCACGATCTGGAACCGTGAGCGCACCGTCGTGCCCAACGACTTCATCGTGGAGCTGAGCGCCCCCGACTACGACCGGCTCGCTCCCTACTCCGGCCAGCTCGGCGAGGAGCTGGCCGCCATGGTCCGCGACTACGCCCAGCAGCAGCGCTACACCTTCATGGGCCCCATAAAGGTGCACCTGGAGAAGGCCGAGGACCTCGACACGGGCCTCTACCGGATCCGCAGCCGCACCCTGGCAGGCAGCCACTCCCAGGCGCCCGCACGGGGCCGGCCCGGCGGTGCGCCCACCGCGCCGCCAGGACCCGCCAGCCCCGGCAGCTACGGCTCCCAGCCCAGCGACTACGCCGCCTACGGCCGGCCGCCGCAGCACCAGCCGCCGCCGATGCCCGCGGGCCCGCCGCCAGGACCGCCCGGCGGCGCCCCCGCCGGAGCCCCGCCCGGCGGCGCGCGCCGGCTGCGCCACTGGCTGGAGATCAACGGCGTACGCCACCAGATGACCAGGCAGTCGCTGGTCCTGGGGCGCAGCACGGAAGCCGACGTGCGGATCGACGACCCCGGCGTCTCCCGCCGGCACGCCGAGATCCGCACCTTCGACGGCGGCGCGATGGTGCAGGATCTCGGGTCCACGAACGGCATCGTGGTGGACGACCAGCACACCCAGCGCGCTACGCTCCGCGACGGCTCACGCATCCGCGTGGGCAACACCACCGTCCTCTACCGGCAAGAAGGGTGAAGCGGGGCCGATGTCAGAGCTGACCCTGACGGTCATGCGGCTGGGTTTCCTCGCCGTACTGTGGCTGTTCGTCATCGTCGCCGTACAGGTCATCCGCAGCGACCTGTTCGGCACCCGGGTCACCCGGCGGGCGGCGGCCGCCCAGGACCGGCCGCCCCCGCGGCCGCAGGCGCCGCCGCAGGACGCCAGGGGCGGCCGCGGCGGGCGCCGGGGGCAGCGCGGGGCCCCGACCAAACTCGTGGTCACCGAGGGGTCGCTCACCGGCACCACCGTCACCCTGCAGGGGCAGACCATCACCCTGGGACGGGCCCACGATTCGACAATCGTGCTGGACGACGACTACGCCTCCTCGCGGCATGCCAGGATCTATCCGGACCGTGACGGGCGCTGGATCGTGGAGGACCTCGGTTCCACCAACGGCACCTACCTCGACCGGACCCGGCTCACCTCGCCGGTGCCGATCCCGCCCGGCGCACCGATCCGGATCGGCAAGACCGTCATCGAGCTGCGGAAGTAGAAGACCATGACCGGAGGGCGGGCACCATGCGGATGTACCCGGAGCCGACCGGCGAGGTGCGCATGAGCCTCTCTCTGCGCTTCGCCGCCGGGTCGCACGAGGGCATGATCCGTGACCACAACGAGGACTCCGGCTACGCCGGTCCCCGGCTGCTCGCCATCGCCGACGGCATGGGCGGCCAGGCCGCCGGCGAGGTCGCCAGCTCCGAAGTCATCTCCGTCATGGTCGCCCTGGACGAGGACGTCCCGGGCTCGGACCTGCTCACCGCGCTCGGTACGACCGTGGAGCACGCCAACGACCGGCTGCGCCGCATGGTCGAGGAGGACCCGCGCCTGGAGGGCATGGGCACCACGCTCACGGCCCTGCTGTGGACGGGCCAGCGGCTGGGCCTCGTGCACGTCGGCGACTCCCGCGCGTACCTGCTGCGCGACGGTGCGCTGACGCAGATCACCAAGGACCACACCTGGGTGCAGCGGCTCGTCGACGAGAACCGCATCACCGAGGAGGAGGCGACCACCCACCCGCAGCGCTCGCTCCTCATGCGCGCGCTCGGCAGCGGCGACCAGGTCGAGCCCGACCTGTCCATCCGCGAGGTGCGCGCCGGCGACCGCTACCTGGTCTGCTCCGACGGCCTGTCGTCCGTGGTCAGTCACGAGACGATGGAGAACACCCTCGCCGGCTACGCCGGGCCGCAGGAGACGGTGCAGGAGCTGATCGAGCTCGCGCTGCGCGGCGGCGGCCCGGACAACATCACCGTCATCATCGCCGACGTCCTCGACGCCACGGACGACGACACCATGGCCGGCCGGCTCAACGACGCCCCCCTGGTCGTCGGCGCCGTCGCCGAGAACCAGCACCAGATCGACACCGCCGGCATGCAGACCCCGGCCGCCCGCGCCGCGGGCCTCGGCCGGCCCACGCCGCCGCAGGCCGGCGGCTTCGGCCCGGCCGGCGACGGCGGCGACCCGTACGGGCTGTCGTACAACGACGAGGACTTCGTCAAGGCCCCGCCCCGCTTCAAGTGGCTCAAGCGCGGGCTGCTGCTCGCCGTGGTCCTCGGCGGGCTGGGGTTCGGCGGCTACAAGGCGTACGACTGGACCCAGTCCCAGTACTACGTGGGCATGAAGGACGACCACGTCGCCGTGTACCAGGGCATCGACCAGAAGCTCGCCTGGATGAGCCTGTCCTCCGTCCACCAGGACCACCCGGACATCGAGCTCAAGTACCTCCCCACCTACCAGCAGAAGCGCGTCGAGGACAACATCGCCGAGGAGAGCCTCGGCGACGCCCGGGCGAAGGTGGCCGACCTCCAGGAGCAGGCCGACGTCTGCCGTACGGTCGCGGAGGCCAAGGCCGCCGACTCCCGCGCGCAGGAGGAGGAGCGGCGGCAGCAGGAGCAGGAGAAGCAGAACCCCGACAAGCAGGGCGACGCAGCGGACAAGGCCGGAGACAAGGCGGGGGACGAGAAGGCCGAGTCGCCGGCACCCGGAGCCTCGTTGACCGAGGAAGAGCAGAAACTGGCGAGGCAGTGCCCGAACCAATAACCCGTTGGGGGGCGGACCGTACATGAGCAGCAGCCACACCAGCACCATCAGTTCGGTGGCTGCGCCCAGTCGGCGCAACACAGAGCTGGCGATGCTCGTCTTCGCCGTGCTGATCCCGGTCTTCGCGTACGTCAACGTGGGTCTGGCGAAGGAGGACACGGTCCCCGCCGGCGTCCTCGGCTACGCGGCGGGGCTCGGCTGTCTGGCCGCCGTCGCGCACCTGGTGGTACGGAAGTTCGCCCCGTACTCCGACCCGCTGCTGCTGCCGATCGCCACCCTTCTCAACGGCCTGGGCCTGGTGCTGATCTGGCGCCTCGACCAGGAGCCGTCGCTGACCACGCCCGCGCTCGGCGGTCCGATGGCGCCCGGCCAGCTCATGTGGTCCGCGGTCGGCGTCGGGCTCTTCGTCGTCGTGCTGCTCTTCCTCAAGGACCACCGGGTCCTGCAGCGTTACACGTACATCTCCATGGCCGCGGCGCTGGTCCTGCTGATCATGCCGATGGTGCCGGGCCTCGGCGCGAACGTGAACGGCGCCCGCATCTGGATCCGCATCCCGGGCCTCGGCTCGCTGCAGCCCGGTGAGTTCGCGAAGATCGTCATCGCGGTCTTCTTCGCCGGCTACCTGATGGTCAAGCGGGACGCGCTGGCGCTGGCCAGCCGCCGCTTCATGGGGCTGTACCTGCCGCGCGGCCGCGACCTCGGCCCGATCCTGGTGATCTGGGGCCTCAGCCTCATGATCCTGGTCTTCGAGACCGACCTCGGCACCTCGCTGCTCTTCTTCGGCCTGTTCGTGATCATGCTCTACGTGGCCACGGAGCGCACGAGCTGGATCGTCTTCGGCCTGCTGCTGTCCGCACTCGGCGCGGTCAGCGTGGCCTCCTTCAACAGCCACATCGGCGACCGCGTCGACAACTGGCTGAACCCGCTGGCGCGCAGCCCCGTCAACGACGGCGTGACCGAGACCGCCCAGGCGATGTACTCCTTCGGCTCCGGCGGCCTCTTCGGCTCCGGCCTCGGCCAGGGCTTCTCGCGCCTGATCGGCGGCATCGCCACCAAGAGCGACTACATCCTCGCCACCGTCGGCGAGGAGCTGGGCCTGACCGGCCTGATGGCGATCGTCGTCCTCTACGGGCTCCTCATCGAGCGCGGCATGCGCACGGCCCTGGCGGCCCGCGACCCGTTCGGCAAGCTGCTCGCGGTCGGCCTCTCCGGCGCGTTCGCGCTGCAGTGCTTCGTCGTCGCCGGCGGCGTCACCGCGCTCATCCCGCTGACCGGCATGACGATGCCGTTCCTCGCCCAGGGTGGCTCCTCGGTCATCGCCAACTGGGCACTGATCGCCATCCTGCTGCGCATCAGCGACACCGCGCGCAGGCCGGCACCGGCACCCGCACCTTCGCCCGACGCCGAGATGACCCAGGTGGTACGCACATGAACAAGCCACTCCGCCGCGTCGCCGTCTTCTGCGGCCTGCTGGTGATAGCCCTGCTCGTCCGGGTCAACTGGATCCAGTTCGTCGAGGCCGACGAGCTGCGCAACCACGAGGACAACCGGCGCGTGGCCATCGAGCGCTACGCCCACCCCCGGGGCAACATCATCGTCGGTGACAAGGCGATCACCGGCTCGGCCGAGACCTCGGGCAGCGACTTCAAGTACAAGCGCACCTACAAGGACGGCCCCCTGTGGGCCCCCGTCACCGGCTACGCCTCCCAGGCGTTCGGCGCCAACCAACTGGAGGCGCTGAACGACGGCATCCTCACCGGCAACGACGACCGGCTGTTCTTCAACCGCACGATCGACATGATCACCGGCAAGGACAAGAAGGGCGGCAACGTCGTCACCACCCTCGACGCGAACGTGCAGAAGGCCGCGTTCGAGGGGCTCGGCGACCGCAAGGGCGCCGTCGCCGCCATCGACCCGGAGACCGGCGCGATCCTCGGCCTGGCCAGCAGCCCCAGCTACGACCCGTCCTCCTTCGCGGGCAACTCCAACAAGGACTCGGACAACTGGGTCGCGCTGAACAAGGACAAGGACAAGCCGATGCTCAACCGGGCGCTGCGCGAGACGTACCCGCCCGGCTCCACGTTCAAGGTCGTCACCGCCGCGGCGGCGCTGGAGAGCGGCAAGTACGACATGGACGAGTCGACCGGCGCCCCCGAGACGTACAAGCTGCCGCTGTCGACCAACACCCTGGGCAACGAGGTCAAGGGCGTGTGCGAGGACGCCACCCTGCGCGAGGCGCTGCAGTGGTCCTGCAACTCGGTCTACGCGATGATCAGCGACAAGGTCGGCAACGAGGGCATGATCGAGATGTCCGAGAAGTTCGGCTTCGGCAACGCCGAGCTGGACACCCCGGTCCGCGCCGCCGAGAGCATCTACCCGGAGATGGACCGCCCGCAGAACGCCATGGGCGGCATCGGCCAGGCGTCCAACCGCGCGACGCCGCTGCAGATGGCGATGGTCGCCTCGGCCGTCGCCAACGACGGCGAGCTGATGAAGCCGTACATGGTCGAGAAGCTGGTGGCGCCGAACCTCAACGACATCGAGGTGACGCAGCCGCAGACGCTGAGCGAGCCGCTGTCCGGCGAGAACGCGCAGAAGATGCAGCAGATGATGGAGACCGTCGTCAACGAGGGCACGGGCTCCAACGCCAGGATCGACGGGGCCACCGTCGGCGGCAAGACGGGTACCGCGCAGCACGGCATCGACAACCGCGACCTGCCGTACGCCTGGTTCATCTCGTACGCCAAGGACCCCGACAGCGACAAGCAGATCGCCGTCGCCGTCGTCGTCGAGGACGCGAGCGCGAACCGCGACGACATCTCCGGCGGCGGCGTCGCGGCGCCGATCGCGAAGAGCGTCATGGAAGCCGGGCTGGGGCGGTAGCGGACCGCACGCAAGCGGAACGCAGGCGGGGAACGAAAGGGTGAGGAGTGGAGCGGCGGGGGATGTCACCCGGGGGGAGTGCCGGGAAAGTGACCGCATGAAGGGAACCGCGGAGCGGGTGCGCGGCGTCACCCGATAGCGGTCGGATACCGGTCGGATATCGGCTGACGGTCTGGCCCGAACGGTGTCATCCGCGCCCGGTACGGTATGCCGAGCAGCACGAGCCGGACACCCCGTGCCGACGCTCCGCCTCGGCACGGGAGCAGGAACGGAAGAGGGCTGGGAGAAGCTATGGAAGAGCCGCGTCGCCTCGGCGGGCGGTACGAGCTGGGCCAGGTGCTCGGCCGCGGCGGGATGGCCGAGGTGTACCTCGCCCACGACACCCGCCTCGGCCGTACGGTCGCGGTCAAGACGCTGCGCGCCGACATGGCCCGCGACCCCTCGTTCCAGGCCCGCTTCCGCCGCGAGGCCCAGTCCGCCGCCTCCCTGAACCACCCCGCCATCGTCGCCGTGTACGACACCGGCGAGGACTACATCGACAGCGTCTCCATCCCGTACATCGTCATGGAGTACGTCGACGGCTCCACGCTGCGCGAGCTGCTGCACTCCGGGCGCAAGCTGCTGCCCGAGCGCACGCTGGAGATGTGCACCGGCATCCTCCAGGCCCTGGAGTACTCGCACCGCAGCGGCATCGTCCACCGCGACATCAAGCCGGCGAACGTCATGCTGACGCGCACCGGCCAGGTCAAGGTCATGGACTTCGGCATCGCCCGTGCGATGGGCGACTCCGGCATGACGATGACGCAGACCGCCGCGGTCATCGGCACCGCGCAGTACCTCTCCCCCGAGCAGGCCAAGGGCGAGCAGGTCGACGCCCGCTCCGACCTCTACTCGACGGGCTGCCTGCTGTACGAGCTGCTGACCGGCCGGCCGCCGTTCGTCGGCGACTCCCCGGTGGCGGTGGCGTACCAGCACGTGCGCGAGGAGGCGCCGCCGCCGAGCACGTTCGACCCCGAGGTCACGCCCGAGATGGACGCCATCGTGATGAAGGCGCTCGTCAAGGACCCGGACTACCGGTACCAGAGCGCCGACGAGATGCGCGCCGACATCGACGCCGCGCTGGAGGGACTGCCCGTCGCGGCGGCCGCCGCGATGGGCGCCGTCGGCTACGGCGGCGACAACCCGACCACCGCCATGGCCCCGCAGAACGGCTACGGCACCTCGATGCTGCCGCCCGCGCGGGACGACGACGGCGGCATGGGCTATGACGACCGCGGCCAGGGCCGCCGCCGGCAGCAGAAGCGCAGCGGCGCGACGTCGACGGTGCTGCTGATCCTCGCCGGCATCCTGGTGCTCGTGGGCGCCATCTTCATCGGCAAGTCCATCTTCGGCGACCAGGGGGCGGACCCGGTCACGGTGCCGAACGTCGTCGGCGAGAAGTTCGCGGACGCCCAGAACTCCATGAGCAACGTGAAGCTCACCCTGACCAAGTCCGGCGAGGAGCGCTGCGACGAGCCCGAGGGCACGGTGTGCAGCACCAGCCCGGCGGCCGGCGAGGACGTCGACCGCGGCTCGACGGTCACGGCGGTCGTCTCCAAGGGCTCGCGCACGCAGCAGGTCACCGTCCCGGACGTGGAGGGCTTCGACGCCGACGAAGCCGAGGACACCCTGCGGGAGGCGGACTTCGACGTCGAGCGGGAGGAGCAGGAGTCCAGCGAGCCGGAGGGACAGGTGCTGAGCCAGGACCCCGCAGGCGACACCAGGGCCCCGAAGGGCGCCACCGTCACGCTCACCGTCGCGGTCGCGCCGGAGGAGACGGAGCCGGCGACGATCAACATCCCGCGGGTCATCGACCTGTCCTACGAGGACGCGAAGTCGACCCTGGAGGGCCAGGGCTTCGTCGTCTCGCGCACCGACCAGGAGACGGCCGACGCCGCCCCGGAGACGGTCATCGCGCAGAGCCCGGAGGGCGGCACGGCGGCCACGGAGGGCGACACGGTCACGGTGACCGTCGCCGTCGAGCCGGACGAGCCCGCCGCGGTGACGGTGCCGTCGGACCTGGTCAACAAGACCGTCGGGGAGGCGAAGGCCCAGTTGGAGGGCATGGGCCTGGTCGTCGGCTTCATCCCCGGCGCCCCCTCGGACGACGCCGCGATCGTCATGGCGCACGACCCGCCGGCGGGCACCGAGGTGGAGCCGGGCAGCACCGTGAACCTGGTCACGCGGCCGGGCGACGGCGAGTAGAGTCCCCTGGCCGGCTCCCGGCCGCGTAGATCAGCGCGATGCGAGCGCCCCCGCCGAGCAGGTAGGCTGGGTGCCGCTTCGGGGCCTTAGCTCAGTTGGTAGAGCGCTGTCTTTGCATGGCAGATGTCAGGAGTTCGACTCTCCTAGGCTCCACGGCCTGCACCGCGGACCGGATGCATGCGAACGCCCTCCGGAAGGGATCTTCCGGAGGGCGTTCGCATGGGTGGGGAAGACGTCCCGGTGGTGTCCGCCGCGGCGGACTTCGGCGTGATCGACGTCACACGTGCCGACGGCCGGATCGTCACTCGCCGTCAGAGGTCGTCCTCGCGTTCGTAGTACGCGCGGCCGGTGTCCGTGGGCTCGCCCGCCTCCGAGCGGGCCGTGCCGCCGCCCTCGGCGTCCATGTCCGCCGCCGCCTGGCGGGCCTGGGCGTCCGCGTCCCGGTCGGCGTCGGCGCGGTCGATGCGGGTCTCGCGGTCCATGTACTCGGTGTCGTCGACGATCCGGGTGGTGGAGGCGTCGCTGCCGGGTTCCGTGGCCTCCGGGGGTTCGACCATCCAGTCCGGGTTGACCTGGCGGTCCCACCAGCGCCAGACGGCGACCGCCGCGGCGCCGAGGGCGCCGACGACGGCGGTGCGCTTGACCGTACGGCCGACGACCGCGCGGCGGTGCCGCCTGCGCGCCAGCCGGTCGATCTCCGCCGGGCTCACCTCGCCGCGCAGCGCCGACAGCGCCGCGGTACCGCGGGCGGCGGTCTGCCTGGTCACGGGGCCCGCGGCGGCCTTCGTCGCGACCGCCGCGGCCTTCGTCGCCGCGGCGGCGCCCAGGACGCGCGGGGCCGCGTACGCCGCCGCCTCGCGCGCCCGGCGGGCCACGCCGGAGGCGGTCCTGTCCAGCTCGTCGGGCACCGCCTGGCGCACCTTCCGCACCTGGGGCTCCACGTGGGCGCCGTACGCCACCTGGGCGTTCGCGGCCATGTCGGAGACCATCGGGCGGAAGCGCTCCAGCGCCTCGTGCGCCATGTGGGTGCACTGGTCCCTGGCGGTGGCGGCGTACGGCGCCACCGCCTCGGCCGCCTGCTGCACGCTCTGCTTCGCCGTGTCAGTGGCCGTGCGCGCACCGTTCTTGCGGGTCACGGATCTCTCCTTCGTACGGGACGGGTGGCACTGTGCGCCTGTTCACCTGCGTACAGATCATGCCCAGATTCAACCTTTTAAGCATGTTATGTCACGCCGATCACTTGGCAGGAGGCTGGGGATCGCCCGGGCGGGCGTGCGAGGATCGGGGGACGCAAATGAATCCGTAAGGAAGGCACATCGTGGCCGAGCAGCTCTACGCCACCCTGAAGACGAACCACGGCGACATCGAGGTGAAGCTCCTGCCGAACCACGCGCCGAAGACGGTGCAGAACTTCGTCGGGCTCGCCACCGGCGAGCGCGAGTGGACCCACCCGGCGACGGGCAAGGTCTCCCACGAGCGTCTGTACGACGGCACCGTGTTCCACCGCGTCATCAGCGGCTTCATGATCCAGGGCGGTGACCCGCTGGGCAACGGCACCGGCGGCCCCGGCTACGAGTTCGGTGACGAGTTCCACCCGGACCTGGCCTTCGACCGCCCGTACCTGCTGGCGATGGCGAACGCCGGGCCCGGCACCAACGGCTCGCAGTTCTTCATCACCGTGGCGCCGACCGCCTGGCTGACCGGCAAGCACACCATCTTCGGTGAGGTCACCGACGAGGCCGGCAAGAAGGTCGTCGACGAGATCGCGGCCGTCCGGACGAAGCGGGCCGACCGCCCCGAGAAGGACGTGGTCATCGAGTCCGTGGAGATCACGCGCCGCTGACCCCGGGAACCTGAGCGCCCCGCCCGTCGTACCACCAGCAGGTGAGTCGACGGGCGGGAGTGCGGGGCGGGGCGTGCGGAGAACCAGAGGGGACGCGGGGCAATGACGGACCAGGCGCCGGGAGGGGCGGAGAGACCGGCCGAGGACAGCGGGCTGCCGGGCTGCTACCGGCACCCGGACCGCGAGACCGGCGTGCGCTGCGTCCGCTGTGACCGGCCCATCTGCCCGGAGTGCATGATAAGCGCGTCGGTCGGCTTCCAGTGCCCCGAGTGCGTCCGCGGCGGCTCGGGTACGGGCCCCGCGCCGGGCGCCGCCGCGCCCCGTACGCTCGCGGGCGGCGTCATGTCGGAGGACCCACGGCTCATCACCAAGATCATCCTTGGTCTCAACCTCGCGGTCTTCCTCGCCGTGCTCACCGGCGGCGACCGGGTCAGCGACCCGATGCTCCTCGTCGGGAAGGCGATCTTCTCCTTCGGCGGGCCGCTCGAAGGCGTCGCGGAGGGCCAGTACTACCGGCTGCTCAGTTCCGTCTTCCTGCACGAGGAAGTCGCCCACATCGCGCTGAACATGCTGGCGCTGTGGTTCCTCGGGCCGCCGCTGGAGGCCGCGCTCGGCCGGCTGCGGTTCGTCACGCTCTACGTGCTCTCCGGCCTCGGCGGCAGCGCGCTGTTCTATCTGGTCGCCGCGCCCAACGACGCCGCCCTCGGCGCCTCCGGCGCCATCTTCGGCCTCTTCGGCGCCACCGCGGTGCTGATGCGCCGGATGAACTACGACATGCGGCCCGTGCTGGTGCTGCTGGCGATCAACCTGGTCTTCACCTTCACCTGGTCGGGCATCGCCTGGCAGGGCCACATCGGCGGGCTGGTGATCGGGACGGCCGTCGCGTACGGGTTCGTGCACGCGCCCCGCGACAAGCGGGTCCTGGTGCAGCGGGCCGTTGCGGCGGCGGCGCTGCTGGCGATCGTCGCGGTGGTCGTGATCCGCACCCTGCAACTGACGTAGTGCCCGCCGCGGCGGGCCTCGTAACCTCCGGGCCGCAGCCGCGTTGAGAGGGATGGGGCAAGCAGCCACGCCCGAAGTTGTCCACAGGTAGTCAGCGATCCTGTGCGTACTGTGGGGACAGCCGTTCGATATCGAACACCCCTGCGTTTTCCTTGACAGGTTGCGGAATCACCGCTGGTCCGGACGGTGTACCGCGGTCGGACCGGCGTCAACGCCACTGAGGTTATCCACAGATCTTCTGCTTTCTGCACAGCATGTGGATGACCTGTGGATAACTCTGCCCGCGGCGGGCCGCGAGGGGGTGGCGGCGGCTACTTCCACTGCGTGGAGACGACGAACCCCGCGAGGATGAAGCCGAAGCCGACCACGATGTTCCAGTTGCCGATCGCTTCGAGCGGCAGGTCCCCGGTGGTGACGTAGAACACGACGATCCAGGCGAGTCCGACGACGAACAACGCCAGCATCAGCGGCGCCACCCAGCCCCTGCCGGTGCCTGACAGTTTGAACTCGCCCGACTTCGCCGGCGGCGGGGTGTAATCGGCCTTCTTACGGATCCGTGACTTCGGCACGAGAGACTCTCCTGTCGACGCTGCGGTTGCGGGCCTGTCGGGTAGGCCCCGAGCCGCGGGGCGGCTCCTTCCCCGGGCGTGTCCGTTAGCGTAGTCCTTCCACCGGGGGTAAGGAGACAAGGGTACGGTGACCAATTCCGCACAGCGGCTCCGTATCAGGCCCGCACGGCTGTTCACCTTCGCCGCCTTCGCCCTCGCCGGGCTGATCTTCTGGACCAGCTTCAACACCGCGCAGGGCACCAACCTGCGCACCGACGACTCCATGCTCCGGCTCACCGACCTCATCTA
Organism: Streptomyces sp. NBC_01808; assembly: GCF_035917395.1. Taxonomy (NCBI): domain Bacteria; kingdom Bacillati; phylum Actinomycetota; class Actinomycetes; order Kitasatosporales; family Streptomycetaceae; genus Streptomyces; species Streptomyces sp. NBC_01808. The sequence continues at coordinate 4,118,713 of NZ_CP109072.1, read as the reverse complement.
CGAGCGCGACCGCGCCAACCAGCGCCTCGACGGCGGCAACGCCTCCCTCCGCGAGGACGTCGACTCCCTCGCCGAGCGCGACCACGGCGCCGGCACCGCCCCCGGCAAGGAGCTCCGGGAGGCCGAGCGGGCGGCCGGGGCCACCGAGGTCGACGGCGCCGGGCTCACCGTGACGCTCACCGACGCCCCGCCGGACGCCACCGCGCTCATCCCCGGCGTACCCGACCCCACGCCGGACACCCTCGTCGTGCACCAGCAGGATCTCCAGGCCGTCGTCAACGCCCTGTGGGCGGGCGGCGCGGAGGGCATCCGGGTCATGGACCAGCGGCTGATCTCCACCAGCGCGGTGCGCTGCGTCGGCAACACCCTGATCCTCCAGGGCCGGGTGTACTCACCCCCGTACAAGATCACCGCGGTCGGCGACCGGCAGGATCTCCAGGCCGCCCTGGACGCGGAGCCCGCGGTGCAGAACTATCTGCGCTACGTCGAGGCGTACGGCCTCGGCTACGAGGTCGACCGGCACGATTCGGTGACGCTGCCCGGCTACTCCGGCACCGTCGACCTGCACCACGCCCGCCCCGTGGAGTGACCACTCCCACGTCCCCCCGGCCGGTGGCGCGGGCGAAGCCCGCCGCTTCGCGGGGCACGGGTCGTTAGTCTGGTGACTCGTACGGACGAATTCGGCAGCGGCGCAAGGCCGCGCGCGGGCCGCGGACGGCCACGCGAAGGCAGCGCAAGGCAACGCAAGGACAACGGCGAAGAACGGCGAAGAGGGACGCATGTACGGCTGGATCTGGCGGCATCTGCCGGGCAACGCGCTGGTACGGGCGCTGATCTCGCTCATCCTCGTCCTCGGCATCGTCTTCCTCCTCTTCCAGTACGTGTTCCCCTGGGCCGAGCCGCTGCTGCCGTTCAACGACGTCACCGTCGACGAGGGAGCCGCCCGGCGATGAGCGCGCGCATTCTGGTCGTGGACAACTACGACAGCTTCGTCTTCAACCTGGTCCAGTACCTGTGCCAGCTCGACGCCTCGTGCGAGGTGCTGCGCAACGACGAGGTGACGCCCCAGCACGCCGACGACGGCTTCGACGGCGTGTTGCTGTCCCCCGGTCCCGGGACCCCGGAGCAGGCGGGGGTGTGCGTCGACATGGTGCGGCACTGCGCGGAGCGGGGGCTGCCGGTGTTCGGGGTCTGCCTCGGGCTGCAGTCGATGGCCGTCGCGTACGGCGGTGTGGTCGGCCGGGCGCCGGAGTTGCTGCACGGCAAGACCTCGCCGGTGACGCACGGCGGCGCGGGAGTGTTCGCGGGGCTGCCGTCGCCGTTCACCGCAACGAGGTACCACTCGCTGGCCGTCGAGCGGGAGTCGCTGCCCGACGAGCTGGCGGTCACGGCGGAGACGGACAGCGGCCTGGTGATGGGGCTCCGCCACCGCGATCTGCCGGTGGAGGGCGTGCAGTTCCACCCGGAGTCGGTGCTGACGGAGTGGGGGCACCGCATGCTGGCGAACTGGCTGGTCGAGTGCGGCGACGGCGGTGCCGTCGAGCGGTCGGCGGGGCTGGCGCCGGTGACGGGCGGTCTGGCGACGGGCTCGGCGCCGGGCCCGGCACCTGACTTGGCACCTGCGGGCGGGCTGGCGCCTGCGGGCGGCGGGGCGGCCGGGACCGCGGGGTGACCGGCACCCGGCCGGACGGCAACGCACCGGGGCGCGCGGAGGAGCGCGAGCCGGGGCGCGAAGCGCGTTACCGCGGCTTCCACGACCCAAGCGCCCCCGGCCCGCCGGCGGGCGACGCCGCGGACCCGCTCACCGACCCGCAGTCCGGCGGCCGGCCGCCGCTGCCGCGCCGGGACACGTCGGGAGCGGGCGGGCGTCCGGGACCCGGAGGCGGCGGCCCGGGTGGTGCCGGTGGTGCTACGGGGCCGGGGCCCGCCGGTTACGGCGCGGGCGCCGGGGGCGGCTCCGGGACGTACGAACCGGGGCAGGGCGGCCGGGGCCAGAGGCCCGGAGGCTACGGCGCCGGGGGGGGCGGACAGGATCCGCTGGAACAGGGCCACCTGCCGGAGTACGCCCACCGCAACCCGCTCCGCGGCGACCCCCTGCCGCCGCCGCGCAGCGCCGACGCGGGGTCGCGGCCGGAGCAGGGCGCACAGCCGCCGCAGGGGCAGGGTCCTTTCACGCAGGAGCAGTACCCGCAGGGCCGGCACGCGCAGCCCCAGCATCCGCAGTCCGCCTACCCGCAGCCGCACGTGCCGCGGCAGGAGCCCGTGGCCGCGGAAGGACCGCGGCCGCGGCCGCTGGAGCGGCCCGAGTCGCCGACCTCGGCGGTCTCCCGCTGGTTCCGCCCGCACACCACGCCGGACAGCCGCGACCCGAACGCCGTCCCCGCCGACTACGCGCCCCCTGCGGACCCCGCGCAGGGCACCCCGCGAAACGATCCGCCGCCCCACGACGGCCACCACCCCGGCGGCTACGCGCCCACCCCGCACGCCCACCACCCGGACGACAGCGCCGCCCCCGGCGCCCACGCGTCCCCGGCGTACGCCGCGCGCACCGATGCGCCGGCCGACGAGACGGCGATCGTGCCGCAGGAGGGGACCGCGGCGCAGTACCCGATGTCGTCGTACGACGCGGGGCACCCGTCGCCGTACGCGGAGGCGCCGCAGGCGGCCGCGTACGGGCAGAGCACCTCCGCGTACGACCCGCAGGGCCCGGCGGCGTACGACCCGCAGCTCCTCGGCTACGACCAGGCCCCCGCCGACCCCCTCGGCGCCTCCTACCCCGCGGCGACCGGCGACCCGCTGACCGACCCCCTCGACCCGGCACCCCCCACCGGCCGCCGCCGGGCCAGGACCGGCGACCCCCTCACCGATCCGCTGGACCCGCCCGCCGCCCAGGCCAAGCCCGCCCCACGCCGCCACGCCGGGCGGCCCGCGGTCGAGGAGCAGCAGCAGCCGTACACCGCGCCCGCCCACGGCCGGCACGCCGGAGGCGGCCCCCCGGCGAGCGCCGCCGCCGCAGACGTAGCCGCCGGCACCGCCCCCTCGGGCCACCGCGACCCCTCCCCCTGGGGCGACCTCTCCGCCGCGGCGCACGCCGGCGGCCCCGCCCCAGCCGACCCGGCGCAGGCCCAGGCAGCCCAGCCCCATGCCCATGCCCAGCCACAGACCCAGCCACAGACCCAGGTGCAGGCACCGACCCAGGTGCAGGCACCGACCCAGGTGCAGGCGCCGACTCCGGCACCCGCCGCCCGTACCCCCGACCAGCCCGCGAGCAGCGACCAGCGCCTTACCTGGGGCACCGCCCCCGCCGCCCGCCGCCGCGGCATAGCCGACGACGGCCGCGGAGGACGCGGCGACCGCGAGGACCGCACCGTTCAGACGATGTCCCTGAACGTCGCCCGCGCGCTGGGCACCCGCATGTCCGCCCGCAAGGCCGCGCGCGCCGCCAAGCAGCAGCGCACCGTGCTGATCAGCCGCATCACCGGCGAGGCGTTCATCACCCTGGGCGTGCTGATGCTCCTCTTCGTCGTGTACCAGCTCTGGTGGACCAACGTCCTCGCCGACCGCGAGTCCCGGCAGGAGGCCAAGCAACTGGAGGAGCAGTGGGAGCGCGGCGACGGCGCGGGCAAGGAGGACGCCCGCGACCCGGGGGCGTTCGAGGCCGGCGAGGGCTTCGCGATCATGCACATCCCGTCGCTGGACGTGAACCGGCCGGTGGCGCAGGGCATCGACAAGCAGAAGGTCCTGGACCGCGGCCTCCTCGGCCACTACTCGGAGGGCGACCTCAAGACCGCGATGCCGTGGGACGAGAAGGGGAACTTCGCGGTCGCCGGGCACCGCAACACCCACGGCGAGCCCTTCCGGTACATCAACCGGCTGGAGAAGGGCGAGGAGATCATCGTCGAGACCAAGGACACCTACTACATCTACGAGGTGGCCAGCACGCTCCCGTCGACTTCGCCGTCGAACACCGATGTCATCGACCCGGTGCCCGAGGGGTCCGGATTCACCGAGCCGGGCCGCTACGTCACACTAACGACCTGCACGCCTGAGTACACGTCCAAATATCGGCTTATTGTCTGGGGCAAGATGATCGAGGAGCGTCCGCGCAGCGAGGGCAAGCCCGACGCGCTCATGGACTGAGCGGTACGGGCGGCCGGAGGCCGGCGGGACGGAACGGACGGGGAAGCGGTGGCAGCGACGGACGGTGAGCGGGAGAGCAGACCCGCAGCGGAGGCCGCGGAAGAGGCTGCGCCGAAAGCCCAGGAGCCGGAGGAGCCCGGAGAAGAAGCGGCCGGGGAGAAGACGGCGGAGCCCGTAGCCGAAGAAGGGGCGAAGGCCGGAGCGGGAGAAGCCGCCGAGCCCGTACGGGACGAAGGGGCAACGGCTGCGGCAGAAGGAGCGGCCCCGCCCCGCCCCCGCCCCCGCCGCGGCCTCCTCGCCGGGGCCTTCAGCCTCTTCGGCGAGGTGCTGATCACCGTCGGCGTCCTCATGGCCCTCTTCGTCGTCTACTCCCTGTACTGGACCAACGTCCAGGCCAACCGCGAAGCCGGCCGCATGACCGACGACCTCCGCGACTCCTGGGAGAACACCCCGGACGACGGCAAGCCCCGCCCCGTGGACATCGGCGACCTCAAGGGCGGCATCGGCTTCCTGCACGTGCCCGCGATGGAGGAGAACATCCTCGTCCGCAAGGGCACGGCGACCGACGACCTGAACAAGGGCGTCGCCGGCTACTACACCGAGCCGAAGAAGTCGGCCATGCCCTGGGACCGCCGCGGCAACTTCACGCTCGCCGCCCACCGCGACGGGCACGGCGCGAAGTTCCACGACATCCACCGCATCGAGGAGGGCGACCCGATCGTCTTCGAGACGAAGGACCGCTGGTACGTCTACAAGACGTACGCCGTGCTCTCCGAGACGTCGAAGTACAACACCGCCGTGCTGGACAAGATCCCGGAGGAGTCCGGGAAGACGAAGCCGGGACGGTACATCACGCTCACCACGTGCACCCCGATGTACACCTCGCGGCACCGCTACGTCGTCTGGGGCGAGCTGGAGCGCGTGGACCGCGTCGACGAGGAGCGCACCCCGCCGCCCGAGCTGTCCTGAGCGCCCCGGCGGGTGCCCGGAGTGGCACGCGTAGACCGTCGCGGACGTGGAAGAACGCGTCCCGGTTATCTCACCTCCCCGAGGTCTGTCTGGGGGCGGTCCCGCTCCGTAGGATGCAGTTCGCAAGCGCGAATCTGGACTCGGGGACATCTGGGGAGGCCGCACGGCATGGGAGCTCCACGGCAGGACACCAGCGAACGCGCACGGGAACTACAGCGAAGCTGGTATGGCGAACCGCTGGGCGTGCTGTTCCGGCGGCTGATCGACGATCTCGGCCTGAACCAGGCGCGGCTGGCCGCCGTGCTCGGTATCTCGGCGCCGATGCTGTCGCAGCTCATGAGCGGGCAGCGGGCGAAGATCGGCAATCCGTCGGTGGTACAGCGCGTACAGGCGTTGCAGGAGTTGGCCGCCGAGGTGTCGAGCGGCAGCGTTTCCGCGGCGGAGGCGGCGGAACGGATGGAGGGGATCCGCAAGAGCGCGGGAGGCGCGGTGCTCGGGACGGCGCAGACGCAGTCGTCGACCGGATCGACGACGGTGCGCCGCGTCGTACGGGAGATCCAGTCCCTGCTGCGCTCGGTGGCCGCCGCCGGCGACATCATCGACGCGGCGGACCGGCTCGCGCCGACGCAGCCGGAGCTGGCAGAGTTCCTCCGGGTGTACGGCGCCGGGCGCACCGCCGATGCCGTAGCACATTACGAAGCACATCAGTCATAACCGGATGAATTACTAACGAAGCCGTACAAGGGGCGGGCGCAGCAGCATGGGTGAGGTCTTCGCTGGGCGGTACGAGCTGATCGATCCGATCGGCCGGGGCGGGGTGGGCGCGGTCTGGCGCGCCTGGGATCACCGGCGACGGCGCTATGTGGCGGCCAAGGTGCTGCAGCAGAGCGACGCGCACACGCTGCTGCGCTTCGTCCGCGAGCAGGCGGTGCGCATCGACCACCCGCACGTGCTGGCACCCGCCAGTTGGGCGGCCGACGACGACAAGGTGCTGTTCACGATGGACCTGGTGGGCGGCGGCTCACTGGCCCATCTGATCGGCGACTACGGACCGCTCCCGCCGCGGTTCGTCTGCCTGCTGCTCGACCAACTGCTCGCCGGCCTGGCCGCGGTGCACGGCGAGAACGTCGTGCACCGCGACATCAAACCGGCGAACGTGCTGCTGGAGGCGACCGGCACCGGCCGGCCGCACCTCCGCCTCTCCGACTTCGGCATCTCCATGCGCAAGGGCGAGCCGCGGCTGACCGACACCAACTTCGTCGTCGGGACGCCCGGTTACTTCGCGCCCGAGCAGATGCTGGGCGCGGAGCCAGACTTCCCCGCGGACCTGTTCGCGGTGGGTCTGCTGGCGCTGTACCTGCTGACCGGGGAGCGTCCGGACAGCCAGGCGCTGGTGGAGCTGTATCTGAAGAACGGCGTGCCGACGGCCCCGAAGGAGGTGCCGGAGCCGCTGTGGCAGGTGCTCGCGAGCCTGCTGCAGCCGGATCCGGAGATGCGGTTCCGCACCGCGACGGGTACGCGGAAGGCGCTGGCGGAGGCGGCGGAGCTGCTGCCGGAGCTGGATCCGGCGGAGGAGCCGGTGGAGGTCTTCGACCAGCTCGGGCCGCTGCCGGTGGGGTTCGGGCCGCGAGGTCCCGAGCGGTCGGAGGAACGGGCGGCGGAGGCCGCGCCGGGGCCGGGGCCGGGTCCGGGACTCGGTGCCGGATCCGGTACGGGACTCGGCGCCGGTGCCGGTGCCGGTCTCGGTGCCGGTCTCGGTCCCGGTACGGGTACGGGGCCGGCCGGTGACGCAGCGGGCCCGGCGGGGCCCGCGTACGCGCCGGGCGGCACCGGATACGCACCCCCGCCCGCGGCCGCCGCGCCCGAGCCGGGCCCGGCGGGGCCCGGTACCGCGCACCCGCCCGCGGCGGGGCGGCCAGGGGCGGGCGACCCGGCCGAGGAGACCAGCTACGGCATCGCGCCACCGGCCGCGTCGCAACCGCCGACGCCCACCGCCCCGTACACCACGGCCGCGCCGCAGCCGCAGTCCCAGCCGCCGCAGCCGCGGCCCGGCGCCGCGGTGCCGCAACGGCGACCGGGACCGCCGGCGAAGGTGGCGATCCCGGTCGTGGTCCTCGCGGTGCTGCTGATGGCGGCCGGCCTCTGGGCGCTGGCCTCGGGCTGACGCCCGTACGCCCGCGTCCGCACCCACGCCCCCGCCGGGCGCCCGGCTTCCCTCCTACTGCCGCCAGTTCTGCTGCGGCGGCAGCGGCGGGTGCCCGTCCCCGTACGGCCGCTCGCCGTACGCCGGGCCGCCGGCCCCGCTCCCGTACGCCCCGGGCGCCGTCTGCGTGTCCTCGCCCGCCGCCTGCGGCCCCGCGCCCGGCACCGCCCGGCGCCGCGCCAGCAGCGTCCACAGCCCCAGGCCCGCCAGCAGCAGCACGCCCGCGCCGATCCCGGCGACCGCCAGGATCTTCTTCCCGGCACCGTCGCCGTCGCTCTCCTCGCCCGCCGCCGTGCCCTTCGCCGCCGTGTCGCGGTCGTCGTCGGTCACCGCGAACCCGGCCGCCGCCGCGTCCCCGTCGTACGCCGGGCCCTCCTCGGGCTCGCCCTTGATGGTCGTACGCAGCTCCACCGGCACCGGCCCGTCCGCGAACTCCCCGACCTCCTCGGACACGCTGACGGCGATGTAGTACCAGCCCGCGAAGCCGACGTTGCCGAGTTCACCGCTGTAGACCGCGTAGCGGTTCTCGTACGCCACCGGCGGGGCCACGGCGGGGATCGCCGCGGGGTCGTCGCCGAAGTACGTCTCGTTCTCGTTGGCGATGAACCCGCGGGCGGGGTTGTAGAAGTCGACGCGCACCCCGTTCGAGGCGAACGCCGTCTCGTCGCTCACCCGCGTCGTGCCGAACTCGGTCTGCAGGAAGAGCTGCTGGCCCCAGTCGAGCGGCACCCGGTAGAAGTGCGTGGCGCCCGGCCGGATCTTGTCCGTCCACACGCCGTGGTCGATGCCGACCGCGTCGTTGAACCCGGTGCCGCCCTTGCGCGGCTCGGCCTTGCCGGTCGGCGGCGGCGGGGCCTGCGTGGGGATCGACTGCGGGTCGGGCGGGGTCGTCGACCCGGCCTTCGCCAGCGGCGGCTCCGCCATGAAGCGCAGCTCCAGCGGCCACTCCGCCGGGCTGGAGGTCGCGTCGCTGACGCGGGTGACGATGAGGTTGTAGACGCCGGCCTCCTGGCAGGTGCCATGGGGCTGGGCCGCGCGCCAGACGTAGTTGGCGATCGGCCGGGCCGCGCCGTCGGCGGCGAAGTCGACGTCGGAGCTGCTGCACCGGTCGCCGCCCTTGCTCTCCAGCTCCAGCTCGATGCCGTCGCCGTACGCGACCTTGGTACCCGGCTTCGGCGCGGCCACGGCGGATATCCAGGCGTTGGACTTCGCGTCGAGCGTGACGCTGTAGTACAGCTTGTCGCCGGGGGCAAGGGAGTCGGTGTAGGTCTTGCCGGCCTCCACCTTCTCGCCGCCGGTGCTGCTCGCGGCGCCCTCGACGGGCTCGGCGTCCTTCGCCGTCCGGTACGCGTCCGCGTCGACGGGCGAGTTCACCGGCGCCGCGCCCGGCCGGCCGGCCGCCGCCGCGGCCGAAGCCACAGAAGCCGCAGAAGCCGCCGAAGCCGCCGAAGCGGCCGGAGCCGCCGCCGGGAGCGCGGCCTGCGCCGCCAGCGCGGCCACCGCCAGCGCCACGGCCGGCCCCGCCATCGTTCGCGTCCTCACCATCCACCCCTTACGCCGTTGCCTGCCGCTGCTCCCGCGGGCGCTTCGCCCACCGGCCGCCGCTTCCGGTTCCGTACGATCACGAACGCGGCCCCCGTGCCGGCGAGCAGCACGCCACCCGCGATCCCGCCGGCGAGCGGCAGGACGGAGTCCGATGATTCCTCGTCCGCCCCCGCCCGCGCATCCTTCCCGCCGTCCTCGCCGCCCTCGCCGTTCGCGCCGCCGCTCCCGTCGCCGGCGACGGCCGGTGCCCCGTGCTGCGGCCCCGACTTCTCCTCGCCCAGCACGTCGACGCGCAGCACGACGCCGATGGCCGTGTTCTGCGCGAACCGCGCGGCGTCGGGCCCCAGCGAGACCGACAGGTAGTACTCGCCGCCGCGGCGCACGGGCACGACCTCGGTGGCGGTCTCGTAGCGGTTCGTCCAACTGACCGGCACCGTACCGAGGTCGGCGGCGACGGGCTCACCGTAGTAGCTCCGGCTGCTGCTGAACGGTCCTTCGCCGACGACGGCACGGCCGGGCGAGTAGAGGTCGGTGGCGGCGAAGCTGGAGACCCCGGCGGCGCCGTCGAGCGTGGGCTCGTTGGCGAACTCGGCGCGGTAGCGGAGCTGCTGGCCCCAGCCGACACCGACCTTGTAGAAGCGCGTCTGCGCGGGCAGCAGTTCGTCGCGCCAGACGCCGGGGCCGATCGCCTTCGCGTCGTTGAAGCCCGTACCGCCGGTGATGTCCTCGGGATCCGCGGTGGGCAGTTCTGCGCCCTTGTCGCCGGCCTGGCCGTAGTCGGTCTCGGACTGCGCGGGCGTGACGCCGGCGCGCAGCGGCTCCTCCCGGCCGACGACCAGCTCCAGCGGCCAGCGGGCCCGGTCGGAACCGGCGGCGCTGGTGCGGTGGACGCTGAGCAGATAGCGGCCGGCGGCGTCGCAGGGCCCGCCGCCCTCGGCGCTGGGGATACGGCTGACCGCGTCGGTCAGCGGCTGCGCGCCCTCGTCCTGCTCGAAGTGGCCGTCCCTGGCGTCGCACCGGGTGCCGTTGCCGTCGGCGGCGTGCAGCTCCAGCTCGATGCCGTCGCCGTACGCGACGGGCACCCCCGGCTGCGGCACGGCGGTGACGCCGAAGTCGGCGGCGGAGGCGGCGTCCAGCTCGGCGGCGTACCACTTGGTCTCGCCCGCGCCGATGCTGTCGAGGTACTGGCCGGGCCGGACGTCCGCGGCGCCGCCGCGGCCGGGGCCGCCCTCGACCGGGTCGCCGCGGAAGCGGTAGCCGTCGGCGGACAGGCGGGCGGCGCGCTGGAGCTGGCGGGCGAGCGCATCGGCGTCGGGGGCGTCGTAGTACGCGCCGTGCCCCTTCTCCGCGATGCACTTCAGCTCGTCGCGGGCCTTGCCGCCGACCTGGAAGCCGACCGTGTCGATGCGCAGGGCGCCGAAGGCGCCGCCGGTCTCGCCGAGTTGCGCCGCGACCTCGCAGGGGTCGGGGGTGCCGCAGGTGTCCTCGCCGTCCGAGACGAGGAGGATGGAGCGGTGGCCGAGGGCGCCGGGCGGGCGCTCGGGGAGGTCCCGGGCGGCCTGCTGGAGCGCGTAGCCGATGGGGGTATCGCCCTTCGGCTTCACATCTGCTACGGCGCCCTTGATGCGGCCCCGGTCCAGCTCCTCGACGGGCACGGCGAGGCGGGTGTCGGTACAGCCGCCGGCGCGGTCGGCGCCGTAGACGCGCAGGCCGGTCGGGTAGCCGTCGGGCAGGGCGTCGACGACGGTGCCGACGGCCGCGCGGGCGGACTCGATCCGGGTGGCGCCGGAGCCGTCGTCGTCGGCCATGGAGCCGGAGGAGTCCAGCACCATCACCAGGCCGCCGCCGGTCGGCGCGGGCTCAGCGGGTGCGGCAGGCGCGGCGGGTGCGCCGGGCGTTCCCGGCGCGGCGGGTGCGGCGGTCGCCGCGGAGAGCGGTCCCGCGGTCAGCGCGGCGGCGAGCGCCGCGGCAACGCCGGCGTACGCGGGCCGTCTCGGGCGGCCGCGCAAGGGTCGTTCCATGACATGTCCCCCTCGTTCTCTGCCATGTGCTCATGCACCGTAAAACGTGTGCAGTAGCAAATAACAGGGGGCGTGCGTCACGGTCGTGCAACAGCGCTCCGGTCATGCCGAGGCCCCAGCCGCACCGCCGCGCGAGCGGCGGGGCCGGGGCCCAGGGCCCGCCGGAACGGGGCGGCCCTACTCGGAACTCTCGCGTCTCAGACGCCCGAAGAGGAGGGCACCGAGTCGGTGGCCTCCGTCCACAGGTCTTGCTCGGCGCGATCCGCCTGGATCTGGCGGTACACGAGAAGCCCGCCCAGAGCGGCCAATGCGATCAGGAACAGCTTCTTCACCGCGCTACCTCGTCCTTCCAGAGACATTCGACTACGAAGCCCGATGATACACAGCGCAAACGACACCGGAGCCGGGCTCGGGACCGTGGCACTAGGACCTAAGTCCCCGCCCCGGTTCCATCCGGCGCCCGATCCGTACGCGCCCGTCCACCGCGCACGATGACCTTCATGACCACGCCCGACGCCACCGACACGACCGACGCCGCGGACCCGGCGGCCCTGACGAAGACGACCGATCCGACCGCGGGCCCCCGGTCCCGGGCCCCCGCCGCCGCACCGGCGGGCACCGCGTCCCCGTCCCGGCTCTGGCCGGTGCTGCTCGCCTCGTACATCGGCCAGTTCCTCGTCGTCCTCGACGTCTCCGTCGTCAACGTCGCCCTGCCCAGCATGCGCGACGACCTCGCCCTCAGCGGCAGCGCGCTGCAGTGGGTCGTCAACGGCTACGCCCTCACCTTCGCCGGCTTCCTGCTGCTCGGCGGCCGGCTCTCCGACCTCTTCGGCCCCAAGCGCGTCTACCTCGCGGGACTCGCCCTCTTCGCCGTCGCCAGCCTCGCCGGCGGGCTTGCGCAGGGCGACGCCGTGCTCATCACCGCCCGCGCCGCCCAGGGCGTCGGTGCCGCGTTCCTCGCGCCCGTCACCCTCTCCCTGCTGACCCGGGCGCTTCCCGAGGGCGCCGCCCGTACCCGGGCCATCGCCGCCTGGACGGCGGTCGGCGCCGCCGGCGGCGCCACCGGCGGGCTCATCGGCGGCGCGCTCACGGACCTGGCGTCCTGGCGCTGGGTGCTGCTGATCAACGTGCCGATCGGCGTCGCCGTGGGCGCCGTCGTCCTCGTCTGGCTGCGCGAGCAGCACCGCGACGCCGACCGCCCCGCCCTCGACCTCCCCGGCGCCGTGCTCGTCACCGGCGGCGTCGGCGCCGTGGCGTACGGCATCACCGAGACCGAGTCGGCGGGCTGGACCTCGGGCTCCGCGCTGCTGCCGCTGCTGGCCGGGCTCGCGGCGCTGGCGGGCTTCGTCGCCGTGGAGGCGCGCTCCGCGCAGCCGCTGATGCCGCTGCGGCTGTTCCGCATCCGCGTGGTGGCCGTCGGCAACGTCGTCACGCTCGTCAGCATGGTCGGCGCCTTCGCCCTCTGGTACTTCCTCACCCTCTACATGCAGACCGTCCTCGGCTACAGCGCCATCCGCACCGGCCTGGCCTTCCTCCCGCACACCGCCGCGCTCATCATCGCCTCCCAGCTCGCGCCCCGGCTCTCGGCCCGCTTCGGCAGCCGCACGATGACGGTGGTCGGCGGACTGCTCACGGGCGCCGGGTTCCTGTGGCAGGCGGCGGCGATGGACGCGGACGGCACCTTCGTCTCCGCGATCCTCGGCCCGGCCCTCCCGATGGCCGCGGGCCAGGCCGTCCTGCTGGCGCTGCTCACCGACGTCTCCACCTCCGGCGTCGGCGAGCGGGACGCCGGCGGCGTCTCGGGCCTCGTCAACACCTCGCGCCAGATCGGCGCGGTGCTGGGCCTGGCGATCCTCGGCGCGGTCGCCTCCGCGGGCCACGGCGCCCCCGAGGACGGCTACGCCCGCGCCTTCCTGGCCGCCGGCATCATCACCGCCGCCTCGATGCTCCTGGTCCCCTTCCTCCCCCGCCCGGGCAAGCAGACCCGGCCGGTCTCCGGGTCCGTAGCCGCATGAGTTCAACTGCATGACAAAGGCGAAGGGCGCCTCCTCGTCACGAGAAGGCGCCCTTCGCCATTTCCGGTGCGGCTACCAGGACTTGAACCTGGGGCCTCATCCTTATCAGGGATGCGCTCTAACCGACTGAGCTATAGCCGCGCGCTGCACAGAGATTACCCCACCGCCGAGCCGCGGCCCAAATCCATAGCGGGCGTACCCGGCGGGCGCTACTCGTCCTCCGCCAGCGTGACCTCGATGCCGCCGACGAAGCCCGCGGAGAGGTTGTAGATGAACGCGCCCAGCGTCGCCAGTGCCGTGGCGAGGACCACGTCGATCAGCGCCACCACCGCCGTGAACCCGACCACCCGGGGCAGCGACAGGAACGACTCCAGGTCGAAGCCTGCCGAGTCGTCCGAGCCGGTGGCCTCGCTGATCGTGCCGCCGACCGTGCTGAAGACGCCCATCGCGTCCAGCACCATCCACAGCACCGTCACCGCCACGATCGTGCAGATGCCGAGCGCGATGGAGAGCAGGAAGCTGACCTTCATCACCGACCACGGGTCGGCCTTCGCGATCCGCAGCCGCGCCTTGCGGGTGCGCGGGACGGTCCTGGCGCCGGTACGCGACCTGCGTACGCCGGCGGCCGTCTGCTGCGCCTGCTCGTACGCCTGACCGCCGCGCCCCGCCGTATGCCCCCCGGCGTGCCCGCCGCCGTCCACGCCGGCCGGCGGGGTGTACGCCTGCGGCGGGTGGTGCGGCGCCGCCGGGGCCCCGGGGGCCGCCGACGGCGGGGGCATCGGGCCCTCGGGGGCGCTTTCGTACGGATACGCGTGCCCCTGCGGGTCCTCCGCGCCCCCGGCACCCGCGGCACCAGAGGCGCCGCGTCTGCGCCGGCCGCCGTGCCCGCCGCCGGCGTCGTCCGGACCCGGCGGGGGGTTCGGCTGCGCGTACCCCTCCGCCCTTGCCGGCCCGGCGCCGGCACCCGTGGCTCCACTCACGACCTACTCCTCGCCTTCACCGTCCGCGGCGGGGCCCTGGGCCCCGGCGTCCGCGCTCCCGGCCTCGTCGGCGGCGTCGGCGGCCTCCTCGACCTCCTCCGCCTCCCGACCGGCTTCGGCGTTCCGCGCGATGCCGACCACGGCGTCCCGCTTCCCCAGGTTGATCAGTTGGACGCCCATGGTGTCACGGCCCGTCTCCCTGACCTCGTCGACCCGCGTACGGATCACGCCGCCGCCGAGCGTGATGGCGAGGATCTCATCCGACTCCTCCACCACCAGCGCGCCCACCAGCGAACCCCGGTCCTCCACCAGCTTCGCCGCCTTGATGCCGAGGCCACCTCGTCCCTGAACGCGATAGTCGTCCACGTTCGTGCGCTTCGCGTACCCGCCGTCGGTGGCGGTGAACACGAACGTACCGGGCCGCACGACATTCATCGAGAGGAGTTCGTCACCCTCGCGGAAGCTCATGCCCTTCACGCCGGAGGTCGCGCGGCCCATCGGGCGCAGCGCCTCGTCCGTTGCGGTGAACCGGATCGATTGGGCCTTCCTGCTGACGAGCAGCAGGTCGTCCTCGGGCGACACCAGCTCGGCGCCGATCACCTCGTCCGGCGAGCCGTCGGGCATCTCCCGCAGGTTGACGGCGATCACGCCGCCCTGGCGCGGCGAGTCGTAGTCCTTGAGCACCGTCTTCTTCACCAGCCCGGCCTTGGTGGCGAGCACCAGGTACGGGGCGGCCTCGTAGTCCCGGATCGCCAGGATCTCCGCGATGTGCTCGTCGGGCTGGAACGCCAGCAGGTTCGCGACGTGCTGGCCCTTGGCGTCGCGTCCCGCGTCCGGCAGCTCGTACGCCTTGGCGCGGTACACCCGGCCCTTGTTCGTGAAGAACAGCAGCCAGTGGTGGGTGGTGGAGACGAAGAAGTGGTCGACGATGTCGTCCTCGCGCAGCCGCGCCCCGCGTACGCCCTTGCCGCCGCGCTTCTGCGCGCGGTAGTCGTTCGTCTTCGTCCGCTTCAGATAGCCGCCGCGGGTGATCGTGACGACGATGTCCTCCTCGGCGATCAGGTCCTCGATGGACACGTCGCCGTCGAAGGGCACGAGCTGCGTACGCCGGTCGTCGCCGAACTTCGCGACGATCGCCGCCAGCTCCTCACTGATGATCTGCCGCTGCCGCTCGGGGGAGGCGAGGATCGCGTTGTAGTCGTCGATCTTCGCCTGCAGGTCGTCGTGCTCCGCGGTGATCTTCTGCCGCTCCAGGGCGGCCAGCCGGCGGAGCTGCATCTCCAGGATCGCGTTCGCCTGGATCTCGTCGATCTCCAGCAGGTCCATCAGGCCCCGGCGCGCCACGTCCACGGTCTGGGAGGCCCGGATCAGCGCGATGACCTCGTCGATGGCGTCCAGCGCCTTCAGCAGGCCGCGCAGGATGTGCGCCCGCTCCTCGGCCTTGCGCAGCCGGAAGGTGGTGCGGCGGACGATGACGTCGATCTGGTGCTCCACCCAGTGGCGGATGAAGGCGTCCAGCGACAGCGTGCGCGGCACGCCGTCGACCAGCGCCAGCATGTTGGCGCCGAAGTTCGTCTGCAGGTCGGTGTGCTTGTAGAGGTTGTTCAGCACGACCTTCGCGACGGCGTCCCGGCGCAGCACGATGACCAGCCGCTGGCCCGTACGCGACGAGGTCTCGTCCCGGACGTCGGCGATGCCCGTCAGCCGGCCGTCCTTCACCCCGTCGGCGATCTTCTGCGCGAGGTTGTCGGGGTTGACCTGGTACGGCAGCTCGGTGACCACCAGGCACTGCCGGTCCTGGATCTCCTCGACCTCGACCACCGCGCGCATCGGGATCGAGCCGCGGCCGGTGCGGTACGCCTCCTCGATGCCCTTGCGGCCGACGACCAGCGCGCCGCTGGGGAAGTCGGGGCCCTTGATGCGCCCCAGGAGGGCTTCGAGCAGCTCGTCGTTGGACGCCTGGGGGTGCTCCAGGTACCACTGCACCCCTTCGGCGACCTCCCGCAGGTTGTGCGGCGGGATGTTCGTCGCCATGCCGACCGCGATCCCCGCCGAGCCGTTGATCAGCAGGTTCGGGAAGCGGGCGGGCAGGACGGTGGGCTCCTGGGAGCGGCCGTCGTAGTTGTCCCCGAAGTCGACGGTCTCCTCGTCGATGTCGCGGAGCATCTCCATGGCGAGCTGCGCCATGCGGCACTCGGTGTAGCGCATGGCGGCGGCCGGGTCGTTGCCCGGGGAGCCGAAGTTGCCGTTGCCGTCGACGAGCGGCATCCGCATCGACCAGGGCTGGGCCAGCCGCACCAGGGCGTCGTAGATCGCCGAGTCGCCGTGCGGGTGGTAGTTGCCCATGACGTCGCCGACGACGCGCGCGCACTTGAAGTAGCCGCGCTCCGGGCGGTAGCCGCCCTCGTACATCGAGTACAGGACGCGGCGGTGCACGGGCTTCAGGCCGTCGCGGATGTCCGGCAGCGCACGCGAGACGATGACGCTCATCGCGTAGTCGAGATAGCTGCGCTGCATCTCCGTCTCGAGCGAGACGGCGTCCACGCGCAGCACGATGCCGCCGTCTTCGCCCTCGCCGTCCGGCTGCGGGTCGGGGTTCTGGGGAGTGAGCTCGTCGGCCATTGCGGGTCTTTTCTACCTTTTCGAAGAGGTCTCGAAGGCGGTCGGTCGCACCCGGGCGGGGACCCCGGGAAACCCGGGCGGAGGGCCGCCCGGGCGGGGCCGACTCAGATGTCGAGGAAGCGGACGTCCTTGGCGTTGCGCTGGATGAACGAGCGGCGCGCCTCGACGTCCTCGCCCATGAGCACGGAGAACAGGTCGTCGGCCGCGGCGGCGTCGTCGAGCGTCACCTGGCGCAGCACGCGGTGCGCCTGGTCCATGGTGGTGATCCGCAGCTCCTCCGCGTTCATCTCGCCCAGGCCCTTGAAGCGCTGGATCGAGTCGTCCCTGATCCGCTTGCCCTGCGAGCGGCCCAGCTCGATGAGCTGGTCCCGCTCGCGGTCGGAGTAGGCGTACTCGAACTCGTCCCTGGTCCACTTGATCTTGTACAGCGGCGGCTGGGCCAGGAAGACGTGCCCGCCCTCGATCAGCGGGCGCATGAAGCGGAACAGCAGCGTCAGCAGCAGGGTCTGGATGTGCTGGCCGTCGACGTCCGCGTCGGCCATCAGCACGATCTTGTGATAGCGCAGCTTGTCGAGGTCGAAGTCCTCGTGGATGCCGGTGCCGAACGCCGAGATCAGCGCCTGCACCTCGGTGTTCTGCAGCACCCGGTCGATCCGGGCCTTCTCCACGTTCAGGATCTTGCCGCGGATCGGGAGGATCGCCTGGTACCGCGGGTTGCGGCCGGACTTCGCCGAGCCGCCCGCGGAGTCGCCCTCCACGATGAAGATCTCGCACTTGGACGGGTCGTTCGACTGGCAGTCGCTCAGCTTGCCCGGCAGCGACGCGGTCTCCAGCAGCCCCTTGCGCCGCGTCAGGTCGCGCGCCTTGCGGGCGGCCACGCGGGCCGTCGCCGCCTGGATGGACTTGCGGACGATGTCCGCGGCCTCGTTCGGGTTCCGGTCGAGCCAGTCCGTCAGGTGCTCGTGCGTGACCTTCTGCACGAAGGTCTTCGCCTCCGTGTTGCCCAGCTTGGTCTTCGTCTGGCCCTCGAACTGGGGCTCGCCCAGCCGGACCGAGATGATCGCCGTCAGGCCCTCGCGGATGTCCTCGCCGGTGAGGTTGTCGTCCTTCTCGCGGAGCAGCTTCTTGTCCCGCGCGTACCGGTTGATCAGCCCCGTCAGCGCGGCCCGGAAGCCCTCCTCGTGCGTACCGCCCTCGTGGGTGTGGATGACATTCGCGAAGCTGTACACGCCCTCGCTGTACTGCGTGTTCCACTGCATCGCGATCTCGACGGACATCAGCCGCTCGGTGTCCGCGGCCTCGAAGTCGATCACGGAGGGGTGCACCGGCTCGCCCTTGCGCGAGTTCAGGTGGCGTACGAAGTCGGAGATGCCGCCCTCGTAGTGGTACGTGACGCTGCGCGCCTTGTCCTCGTCCTCGTCGCCCGCGGTGTCCGCGCCCGAGGTCTGCTTGGCCGCCGCCCGCTCGTCGGTGAGCGAGATGGTCAGGCCCTTGTTGAGGAACGCCATCTCCTGGAAGCGGCGCGACAGCGTCTCGAACGAGTAGTCCGTCGTCTCGAAGACGTCGCCGTCCGCCCAGAACGTGACCGTGGTGCCGGTCTCGTCCGTCTCCTCGTTCCGCGCCAGCGGCTCGGTCGGGATGCCCAGCTTGTAGTCCTGCGTCCAGCGGTAGCCGTCGGTCCTGACCTCCACCGACAGCCGGGTCGAGAGCGCGTTCACGACCGAGACGCCGACGCCGTGCAGACCGCCGGAGACCGCGTAGCCGCCGCCGCCGAACTTGCCGCCGGCGTGCAGGACGGTCAGCACGACCTCCACCGCCGGCTTGTTCTCCGACGGCACGATGCCCACGGGGATGCCGCGGCCGTTGTCGACGACGCGCACGCCGCCGTCGGCGAGCAGCGTCACCTCGATCGTGTCCGCGTGGCCGGCCATCGCCTCGTCCACCGAGTTGTCCACGACCTCCTGCACCAGGTGGTGCAGACCGCGCTCACCGGTCGAGCCGATGTACATGCCCGGGCGCTTGCGTACGGCGTCGAGGCCCTCCAGGACCGTGATCGCGTTCGCGTCGTACGCCGCGTCCTCGACGGCCTCCGCGTCCGCGCGGACGTGCGCCCGTGCGGCCTCAGCGGCCGCCTCCGCGGCGCCGTCGGCGCCTGGAGGCACGTTCTCGCTGGTAGGGATGTTCTCGTTGGAGTTGCCGGAATCGGCCACGAAGCGCCCTTTCTGGCACAGCACGGGCTACTCTCCTGGCTGAGCGGGAGCGGCCGCGTCGTTGTTGGTCGGCGTGTTCCGCAAGTGGGCGGGTTGCTCCCCAGTCTACCGGTAGGCCACGACAGAATGGCGGTTTGCCGGTGCCTGAACCCGCATGTGGCGCCCTGAACATCTGCCCGCCGAGGGGGACTGCACACACCGGGGCCTGCAGAGCCTCTGAGCGCCACTCAGCGCTTCGGGGCGTCAACCATCAGCTACTGTGACCGACCTCACTCCATCACAGGTTTACCGCCGGGGTTCAGCAGAAGGTACGGGCCTACCCGTACGTGTCCCCGGGCCCCTGGCTCCCCGGCGCCCGCAGCGGCCCGAAGCGCCGCCCGCCGCCCCCGGGACCCACCACTTTGATCAGCTTCACGGTGCCGTGGCCCAGCTCCTCGTTGAGCCGCGCCACCAACTGCGGCGCCAGCAGCCGCAACTGCGTCGCCCACGCCGTGGAGTCGCACTTCACCACGAGCACCCGCTCCTGCTCGTCGTACCGCTCGGGCGCGCAGTGCTGCGCCACCTCGGGACCGACGAGCTGCGGCCAGCGGCCCATCACGCCGCCCACCGCCGCCGGCGCCTCCCAGCCGCGCTCGGTGATCAGCCTGCTCACCGCGGCACCCAGCGGCAGCGGATCGCGGCCGTCGGCGCGGGCGCCCGAGCGCAGCCCGCCGCCGCGGCGGGCCTGCCGGCGCTGCTGCGCCGCCGCACCCCGCGCACGGGCCTCCGCCCGCGCCGCCCGCAGGGCCACGCGCGCCAGGTCGACCCCGGAGGGCTCGGGAGCGGCGGGGGCCTCCGCGGACTCCGCGGCCCCGGAGTCCGCGGACGGGGCCGGGCGGGCGGCACCCCCGGGGCGTACGGGCTCCTCGCTCATCCGCGCTCCACCCGCCCGTCGGCCACCGTGAACCGCACCCCCGCCAGCGCCCCCGGCACGTCCTCCGCCACCGCCGCCGTCACGAGCACCTGCTCGCCGGGCGCCACCAGCTCCGCCAGCCGCTCCCGCCGCCGCGCGTCCAGCTCCGCGAACACGTCATCCAGCACCAGCACCGGCTCCCCGCCGCCCTCGCCGCGCAGCAGCTCGTACGACGCGAGCCGCAGCGCCAGCGCGTACGACCACGACTCCCCGTGCGACGCATAGCCCTTCGCCGGCAACTCGCCCAGCTTCAGCACCAGATCGTCGCGGTGCGGACCGACCAGCGTCACGCCCCGCTCGATCTCCTGCTTGCGCGCCTCCGCCATCGCCTCCAGCAGCAGCCCCGCGAACTCCTCGCGCGTACGCGCCTCCGCGAACCGCCCGCCCGCCGGCGACCTGTACTCGCACGCCGTCGGTCCGCCGCCCGGTGCCACCTGCTCGTACGCCTTGTCCACCAGCGGCTGCAGCACCGCGATCAGCTCCAGCCGCTGCGCCAGCAGCTCCGCCCCGGCCCGCGCCAGATGCTGATCCCAGACGTCCAGCGTCGACAGGTCGAGCTGCCGCCCGCCGTGCCGCCGCGCCATCGCGGCCGTCTTCAGCAGCGTGTTGCGCTGCTTGAGCACCCGGTCGTAGTCGCTGCGCACCCCCGCAAGCCGCGGCGCCCGCGCCGTGATCAGCTCGTCGAGGAAGCGGCGCCGCTGGTCCGGGTCGCCCTTGACCAGCGCCAGGTCCTCCGGCGCGAACAGCACGGAACGCAGCACGCCCAGCACATCGCGCGGCCGCACCTGCGACGAGCGGTTCAGCCGCGCCCGGTTCGCCTTGCCCGGGTTCAGCTCCAGCTCCACGAGCTGCTGCCGGCCGTCCTGCGTCACCGCGGCCCGTACCACCGCACGCGCCGCGCCCATGCGCACCAGCGGCGCGTCCGCGGACACCCGGTGGCTGCCCAGCGTCGCGAGATAGCCGACCGCCTCGACCAGGTTCGTCTTGCCCTGGCCGTTCGGCCCGACGAAGGCCGTCACCCCCGGGTCGAGGGGCACCTCCGCCCGCTCGTACGAACGGAAGTCGGCCAGCGAGAGATGAGTCACGTGCATAGCCCGACGCCGACCTCCCCAGGCACTCGGCCGATTCAGCTTCGACTCAGCTTGGGCGAACAACGGGCCGGTGCTCCCGCCGGCCGCCCGGCAGAGCTACTTCTCCTCCTTGACCGCGTGGCCGCCGAACTGGTTCCGCAGCGCGGCGATCATCTTCATCTGCGGCGAGTCGTCCTGGCGCGAGGCGAACCGGGCGAAGAGCGAGGCCGTGATCGCCGGCAGCGGCACGGCGTGGTCGATCGCCGCCTCCACGGTCCACCGGCCCTCGCCGGAGTCCTCCGCGTACCCGCGGAGCTTGCCCAGGTGCTCGTCGTCGTCCAGCGCCCGGACCGCCAGGTCCAGCAGCCAGGAGCGGATGACCGTGCCCTCCTGCCAGGAGCGGAAGACCTCGCGCACGTCGGTGACCGAGTCCGCGGCCTCCAGCAGCTCCCAGCCCTCGGCGAAGGCCTGCATCATCGCGTACTCGATGCCGTTGTGGACCATCTTCGCGAAGTGCCCCGCGCCGACCTTGCCGGCGTGGACGGCGCCGTACTCGCCCTCCGGCTTCAGCGCGTCGAAGACGGGCTGCACCCGCGCCACGTGCTCGGCGTCGCCGCCGCACATCAGGGCATAGCCGTTCTCCAGGCCCCACACGCCCCCGGAGACACCGCAGTCCACGAAGCCGATGCCCTTCGCACCCAGCTCCTCGGCGTGCTTCTCGTCGTCCGTCCAGCGCGAGTTGCCACCGTCCACGAGCACGTCGCCGGGCTCCAGCAGCTCGCCGAGCTCGTCGACGGTCGACTGCGTGGCCGCGCCCGCGGGCACCATCACCCACACCACACGAGGGGCGGGCAGCGCGTCCACAAGCTCCCGCAGGCTGTGGACATCGGCTCTGTCCGGGTGGTGGTCGTACCCCACGACGGTGTGGCCCGCGCGCCGGATGCGCTCACGCATGTTCCCGCCCATCCGGCCGAGACCCACAAGACCGAGCTCCATCACTGCCCCTTCGTCCGTCTGCGCGTCCTATCGGGTCCGAGCCTACGCCGGACCTCAGCCGCTCAGCCGCACGGGCATGATCAGGTACTTGTACGCCTCGTCCGCCTCGGCGTCGAGCGCGGGCTTGCCGCTGAGCAGCGCCGGCTTCGTCGACGTCGTGAACGAGAGCTGCGCCGCGGGAGAGTCGATCGCGCTCAGCCCGTCGAGGAGGAACACCGGGTTGAAGGCGATCGAGATGTCGTCGCCCTCCAACTGCGCGTCCACCCTTTCCACAGCCTGTGCGTCGTCGCTCGACCCGGCCTCCAGGGTCAGCACGCCCTGCTCGAAGCTCAGCCGCACCGGCGTGTTCCGCTCGGCCACCAGCGCCACGCGCTTGACGGCCTCGACGAACGGCGGGGTCTCGATGACCGCCACCGAGTTGAACTCCGTGGGGAACAGCGTGCGGTACTTCGGCAGGTCGCCCTCGATCAGCCGCGTCGTCGTCCGCCGGCCGGCGCCCTCGAAGCCGATCAGGCCCTCGCCGGCACCGGCGCCCGACAGCGCGAGCGTCACGATGTCGCCGCTGGTCAGCGACTTGGCGGTGTCCAGGAGCGTCTTGGCGGGGACGAGCGCCACCGAGGAGGCGTCGGCGGTCTCCGGCTTCCACAGGAACTCGCGGACCGCGAAGCGGTACCGGTCCGTGGAGGCCAGCGTGACCGTGTCGCCCTCGATCTCGATGCGCACACCCGTGAGCACCGGCAGGGTGTCGTCCCGGCCCGCGGCGATGGCGACCTGGGCGACGGCGGCGGCGAAGACCTCGCCGGAGACCGTGCCGGTCGCGGTCGGCATCTCCGGCAGCGCCGGATACTCCTCCACAGGCAGGGTGTGGAGTGTGAACCGCGAGGAGCCGCAGACCACGGTGACCCGGACGCCGTCGGTGGAGATCTCCACAGGCCTGTTGGGAAGTGCACGGGAGATGTCGGCGAGCAGCCGCCCGGAGACGAGGACCGTGCCGTCCTCCTCCACGTCCGCCTCCACGGAGACGCGGGCGGAGACCTCGTAGTCGAAGCCGGAGAGGCTGAGCGTCCCGCCGTCCGCGCCGTCGGCCTTCAGCAGCAGTCCGGCGAGCACCGGCGCGGGCGGCCGGGCCGGGAGGCTGCGCGCTGCCCACGCCACTGCCTCCGCGAGTACGTCGCGCTCCACCCGGATCTTCACGGAGACCGCCTCCTGGTGCTCTCGGCCCTTGCCGGCTCGGTTGGTGTGGGGGACCAGTCTGACGCACGGCACCGACACAGGGGGCAGGTCGGGGTCAACTCGTCGCTGCCGCTCTTGGAGGCCGTCGACCGCACTTGTGCACAGGCCCCGCTTCGAAGCGGATTCCGAGCTAGCTACGTGTAGAGGTAGTAGTAGGGCTTGTGGAAACCGTGGAAAACCCTGTCTGAGCAGGTCAGCCCGCGAATTTTGCCCACAGGCGGGTTGGGGACGAAGAGTGGATAACCCGCTGTTCCTGTGGACGATGCCCGGCTGTACACAGGCCGTTCACAGGCGGGGGCCACTTAGCCACAGCTCCATCCCCAGAGTTACCCGGGTTTCTGCACAGCCAATCCTGCCTCTCGGTGTGACGGCTTTCACTCGATCCGGTGAAGGGGCGCGTTGCGTTGCCGAACAGTGGACAAACTTGTGGACAGGCTGTGTACAGAGCGGGGTTTTCTGTGGGTGAGTGGTCTTCCGCGGTGGACAGCGCTCGGCACCGATCGAGCCGGTGGCGGGTGTCCACAGGTTGTGGGCAACGCTCGCCCACAAATCCACACCCCGATGAGCTGCGCGGACGCGAGTTGTCCAGACCGCGTCCACACCCGCCCGTGGGTAACTCACCGATCCCCAGGGTGTGGACGGCGAAAAAGCCGCCAAGGTGTGGAGAAGTGCCTGGTCAGGGCCTGAAATCGAACAGGGCGCGGGGGCTCGGCTGTTCGGGTACGTGCCGGGGGCAGCAGGACGCGTGCGGAGGACCTGTGCAGAACCGGCTGCCGGGGGACGCATGGGACCCCGCGAGGCGCTGTGGAGCGGCGCGGGGCGGGGTGCGGGACGTACGGAACGGCGGCGGGGCCGCTAGCTGTTCTTGATGCGGTTGGTCAGCTCGGTGACCTGGTTGTAGATCGAGCGCCGCTCGGCCATCAGCGCCCGGATCTTGCGGTCCGCGTGCATGACCGTGGTGTGGTCCCGGTTGCCGAACTGGGCGCCGATCTTCGGCAGGGAGAGGTCTGTCAGCTCCCGGCACAGGTACATGGCGATCTGGCGCGCGGTGACCAGCACACGGCTGCGGGAGGAGCCGCACAGGTCCTCCACCGTCAGCCCGAAGTAGTCGGCGGTGGCGGCCATGATCGCGGCGGCGGTGATCTCCGGGGCCGCGTCCTCGCCGCCGGGGATGAGGTCCTTCAGCACGATCTCGGTGAGCCCGAGGTCCACCGGCTGCCTGTTGAGCGAGGCGAAGGCCGTGACCCGGATCAGGGCGCCCTCCAGCTCGCGGATGTTGCGGGAGATCCGGGAGGCGATGAACTCCAGCACCTCCGGCGGGGCGTTCAACTGCTCCTGGACCGCCTTCTTGCGCAGGATCGCGATCCGGGTCTCCAGCTCCGGCGGCTGCACGTCGGTGATCAGGCCCCACTCGAAGCGGTTGCGGAGCCGGTCCTCCAGGGTGATCAGTTGCTTGGGCGGCCGGTCGCTGGAGAGCACGATCTGCTTGTTCGCGTTGTGCAGGGTGTTGAAGGTGTGGAAGAACTCCTCCTGCGTCGACTCCTTGCTCGCCAGGAACTGGACGTCGTCGACCAGGAGGATGTCCATGTCACGGTAGCGCTTGCGGAACGTGTCCGCCTTGCCGTCGCGGATGGAGTTGATGAACTCGTTGGTGAACTCCTCGGAGCTCACGTACCGCACCCGGGTGCCGGGATAGAGGCTGCGGGCGTAGTGGCCGATGGCGTGCAGCAGGTGCGTCTTGCCCAGGCCGGACTCGCCGTAGATGAACAGCGGGTTGTACGCCTTGGCCGGAGCCTCGGCGACGGCGACCGCCGCGGCGTGCGCGAAGCGGTTGGAGGCGCCGATGACGAAGGTGTCGAAGAGGTACTTCGGGTTCAGCCGCGCGGTCGGCTCGCCGGGTCCTGTCGCCGGGGCGGGCTGGGCGGCGAGCGGGCCGGGCGCGCCGCTGGGCGCGGGCAGCTCGACGTTCCCCATGGCCTGCACCAGCGGCGGGATCGGGGCGCCGGAGGGGCTGTGGCCGCCGGGGTGGCCTCCCGTGTGCCCGCCGGGGTGGTTCCCGGGGTGCGCGTACCGGTCGTGAGCGGGGCGCTGCGCGAGGTGGTCGTGGGCCGAGTAGAAGTCCGTGCGGTCGGTCCCCGCCGAGGTGTCCGGCTGGGCGCCGGGCGGGCCCGGGTGGTGGTCGGCGCGGGGCCAGGCGGCCGGCGCCGGGCGCGGCTGCGCGTACTCGGGGTACGTCGGGGCGGCGGTGGGGAGGCGGTCGTCCCCGGGTGCCGGGCGGCTGTACGCGTCGTACGGCGGCTCGGGCAGCGGCCCGCCGTGACTCTGGTGCGGCGGCTGGTGGGTCTGGTGGGCCTGGTGGGCCTGGTGGCTCTGGTGCGTGGGCTGCGCGGCGGGGTGCGGCAGCGGGAGGTGCGGGGCGCCGGGGTGCGCGGCCTGCTCGTGCGCCGGCGGCTGCGGAGCCTGCGGGGAATGGGGTACGTGCGGGGCGTGCCCGCCCGCCTCGGGGCCCGGCTGCGGCGGCGGGGCCTGCTGCGGCTTCGACTCGGGCTCGCCGGGGCTGACGGTGACGGCCAGCCCGATGGGCTGGTGGCAGGCGTGGCTCAGCGCATCGGTGATCTTGGAGGCGAGGCGGCCCTCGAAGACGCCCTTCGCGTACTCGTTGGGCACGGCCAGCACCGCGGTCCCGGCGACGAGAACGAGCGGCTGGCAGTCACGCAGCCAGCGGTGGTCCTTGGCCTCGATGCCCTGGTCGTCCGCGAGCAGCCGCTCGAGCACGCGTGGCCACACTGCAGCGAGATCGGCAGGCAGGTCGGCCACGGGGCACGCTCTTTCAGGTCACGGCAGGTCACGAAGGTGTGATCTCGGGACGGGTGGGATGGATCCGCGCAAGGGTCGGAAGTCCAGCCACGGTAGTCACGCCGAGCTGCCCCATTCAAGTCGCTGTCCACAGGCTGTGCACAGTGTCCTGTGGCGTGTCGGTCGCACAGAGCGAGTTTGACCGGACGGCGGCTGCCCGCGTACCGTGTCGAGGTCGAGATGTCGACGGCTGCTGCCGCCTGCCTCCGATCAGTCTCAGGCCGCGACAGTGATCATGTCACGTGTCGGGCGATGACGAGCCGGCTCGAGGGCGCACGGTGGCAGCCGTTCGGCGCCTAACCACCCGTGCCAACTTTCCTGGAGCCCCCGAGTGAGCAAGCGCACTTTCCAGCCGAACAACCGCAAGCGTGCCAAGACGCACGGCTTCCGGCTGCGTATGCGTACCCGCGCCGGCCGTGCCATCGTCACGGCCCGTCGCAACAAGGGCCGCGCACGCCTGTCCGCCTGACCCCTTGGTGTGCTCGTGCTGCCCGCTGAGCACCGGCTGCGGCGGCGCGAGGACTTCGCCCGAGCGGTACGCCGCGGACGACGGGCCGCCCGCCCGCTACTCGTCGTCCATCTGAACAGCAGCGGAGACCCGCATGCCGTCGGGGAGGACGCCTCCCCGACGCGTGCGGGTTTCGTCGTCAGCAGGGCCGTCGGACCGGCGGTCGCGCGCAACCTCGTCAAGCGTCGCCTGCGTCATCTCCTACGGGATCGGTTGGATCTGCTGCCCGCAGGTA
This sequence comes from Streptomyces sp. NBC_01808, assembly GCF_035917395.1. Taxonomy (NCBI): domain Bacteria; kingdom Bacillati; phylum Actinomycetota; class Actinomycetes; order Kitasatosporales; family Streptomycetaceae; genus Streptomyces; species Streptomyces sp. NBC_01808. The sequence goes on along the minus strand of NZ_CP109072.1, from coordinate 4,092,158 downwards.
GCCTGGTGGTCGTACGGGCGCTGCCCGGCGCCGCGGAGGCCGGCTACGACCGGCTGCGCGATGACCTGGACGCAGCGCTGGGGCGGTTGCTGGGAAGGGCGCCGCGATGAAGTATCCGCTGCTTTGGTTGATCAAGCTGTACCAGTGGACCATCAGCCCGCTGCTGGGGCCGGTCTGCAAGTACTACCCGTCGTGCTCGCACTACGGCTATGAGGCGATCAGGCTGCACGGTGCGGTCAAAGGCACGGGCCTGACCGCCTGGCGCATCCTGCGCTGCAACCCGTGGTCGCTCGGCGGGGTCGATCACGTTCCGCCCCGCAAGCATCCGGTCTGGCACCAGCGGCTGCGCAGCCGCCTGGGCAAGACGCAGCCCAAGGCCCAAGGAGCCTGATTCGTGGACACGGTCCTCAAACCTCTCTATATCGCCGTTTCCTGGATCATCGTCCAGTTCCACTCGCTGTTCAGCCTGGTCTTCGACCCGGCCAGCGGCTGGGCATGGGGGCTGTCCATCGTGGCGCTGGTGGTCGTGATCCGGATCGCGCTGATCCCGCTGTTCGTGAAGCAGATCAAGGCGACGCGGAACATGCAGGTGCTCCAGCCGAAGATGAAGGCGATCCAGGAGCGCTACAAGAGCGACAAGCAGCGCCAGTCCGAGGAGATGATGAAGCTGTACCGGGAGACGGGTACCAACCCGCTCTCGAGCTGTCTTCCGATCCTCGCCCAGTCCCCGTTCTTCCTGGCGCTCTTCCAGGTGCTGAACAAGATCGCCGGTAACAACGAGGTCGGCGTCCTCAACGCGTCGCAGGTCGCGGAGGCCCGGCAGGCCCACGTCTTCGGTGCCCCGATCGCGGCGAAGTTCATGGACAGCGCGAGCAAGGTGGAGAGCCTCGGCGCCACGCTCGCCGACGTGCGGGTCGTCACCGTCATCATGATCGTGCTGATGTCGGGGTCGCAGTTCTACACGCAGCGCCAGCTCATGACGAAGAACGTCGACCTCACGGTCAAGACGCCGTTCATGCAGCAGCAGAAGATGCTGATGTACATCTTCCCGGTCATGTTCGCCGTCTTCGGCATCAACTTCCCGGTCGGCGTCCTGATCTACTGGCTGACGACCAACGTGTGGTCCATGGGCCAGCAGATGTACGTGATCAAGCGGAACCCCACCCCGGGCAGCAAGTCCTACGGGCACCTGCTGGAGCGCATGCAGAAGCACGTCATCGACCGCGGCGGCGTGCGCGGCCGCCGCGACCGCTACGTCGTCAAGCAGATGGTCGCCAAGGGCAAGGACCGCAACGAGGACGAGCGGAAGTTCGTCTCCGCGCTGGCCAAGCACGACCTGCTGCCCCAGGCGGACGGCACCATCGTCAAGAGCGAGACTCCGCTGGCGGACGCCAAGCCCGGCGGCGGCGACCCCGGCCGGCGGCAGCAGCCGAAGCGGCAGTCGAAGTCCCAGCGCCGCAGCCACGCCCAGTCCGGCGGCTCCGGCCAGCAGCAGGAGGACGCGGACGGCGCCGCGGAGCCCGAGGACAAGAAGCCCGCGTCGAGCGCCGCGAAGAAGAAGGCGGGCGGCTCATCCGGCCGCGGCGGTGCGGGCGGCAACGCCCGTAACGGGAAGTCCGGTCAGCGCAAGGGGCCGCAGCGGCCCAAGCACCCGTCGAAGAAGTAAGAAGGAGTCCCCACGTGACGGACACCGCGTCCACGACCGGCGAAACCGGTTCGGACATCGAGGCCCAGCCCGAGCAGCCCGAGGCCACGGCCGAGGACGTCCTGACGCGCCTGGAGCAGGAAGGCGAGATCGCCGCCGACTATCTGGAGGAGCTGCTCGACATCGCGGACCTCGACGGCGACATCGACATGGACGTCGAGGGCGGCCGGGCCTCGGTGTCGATCATCGGCGAAGGGTCGTCGGACCGCCATCTGCAGAAGCTGGTGGGGCGCGAAGGCGAGGTGCTGGAGGCGCTGCAGGAGCTGACCCGGCTGGCCGTGCACCGGGAGACGGGCGACCGCAGCCGGCTGATGCTGGACATCGCGGGGTTCCGGGCACGCAAGCGCGCGGAGCTGACCGAGCTGGGCACCGAGGCCGTCGAGCGGGTCAAGGAGAGCGGCGAGCCGGAGAAGCTGCGGCCGATGTCCCCCTTCGAGCGCAAGGTGGTGCACGATGCGGTGAAGGCCGCGGGGCTGCGCAGCGAGTCGGAGGGCGAGGAGCCCGAGCGCCGCGTGGTCGTGCTCCCGGCCTGACCGGAACGTCGATGCTCCGCCCCTGGGCCGGTTGATCCGACCGGCCCAGACTGCTCCCTGTCACCTGCCGTCGCCCGCCCACCCGTGCTCCAGCGAGAGGACGTTCCCGTGTCCGAAGTAGCGGATCTTCCGCCGGCGCCGGAAGCCGCCGACAAGGTCTTCGGCGGTGCCCTTCCGGACGCGGTGCGCTACGCCGAGCTGCTGGCCGACACGGCGGTGACCCGCGGGCTGATCGGCCCGCGGGAGGTCCCCCGGCTGTGGGAGCGGCACCTGCTGAACTGCGCGGTGCTCGCCGAAGTGGTGCCCGACGGCGTCGCGGTCTGCGACGTGGGCTCGGGCGCGGGGCTGCCGGGCATCCCGCTGGCCCTCGTCCGTCCCGACCTGCGGATCACGCTGCTGGAGCCGCTGCTGCGGCGCACCCGGTTTCTGCAGGAGGTCACCGAGCTGCTGGGGCTGGAGCAACAGGTGACCGTCGTCCGCGGCCGGGCCGAGGAGGTCCTCGGCACGCTGGAGCCCGTCCATGTGGTCACCGCGCGGGCGGTCGCCCCGCTGGACCGGCTGGCCGGCTGGGGCGTTCCGCTGCTGCGCCCGTACGGTGAGATGCTGGCGCTCAAGGGCGAGAGCGCCGAGGAAGAACTGCGCGCCTCAAAGGCCGCGCTGCACAAGCTCGGCGTCACGCAGACCGAGATCGTGCAGGTCGGAGCCGATGTGGTGGACCCGCCGGCGACTGTCGTGCGGGCCGTGGTGGGCGAGAGTCCCGGAGGCGTGCGCTTCGCCGCCAAGCGGGCCCGCGCCGCTCGTAAGGGCGGTCGCGGTGGGCACGGCCGACGCCGTTAGTCTGCTCGTATCCGAAAGAGGGCCGATCGGTCCATTAAAGCCGCCTACCGTACATGCACCGGAGTGTCGCTGCGGTAGGGCCCGCGGGGCTGTGCATCGTGTTTCACGTGAAACATCGTTCGTTGCTCCCCGGGATCCTCAGCCGAGGACGCGGTGCCGCAGAGGCCCGCGAGTCGGCTGTGGATAAGGAATCATCCACAGGAGAACGGGCCTCGCTGGTTCGCGACCCCGAAAGCATGGCAGGCTCTGTGCAGTGCGAGTCTGAAGTCGAGGAGAGTGAATCCTTGCGGTCCGACGCCAATGTCGCGGGGCCGATGGCCGATCCGGTCCCCGGTCCCCGCTCCGAATCGGCGGATGTTTCACGTGAAACACCGCCTCCGATGGACGACACTCCGATCGGCCGTGCCGCTCAACTCGCCGTAGAGGCGCTCGGGCGGGCCGGTCAGGGTCTGCCGCGCCCTGAGCAGACCCGTGTGATGGTCGTCGCCAACCAGAAGGGTGGGGTCGGCAAGACCACCACCACGGTCAACCTGGCGGCATCACTGGCCCTGCACGGGGCCCGGGTGCTGGTCATCGACCTCGACCCGCAGGGCAATGCCTCGACCGCACTGGGCGTCGACCACCACGCGGAGGTGCCTTCGGTCTACGACGTGCTGGTGGAGGCCAAGCCGCTGGCCGAGGTGGTGCAGCCGGTCCCCGATGTCGAGGGGCTGTTCTGTGCGCCGGCGACGATCGATCTCGCGGGCGCGGAGATCGAGTTGGTCTCGCTGGTGGCGCGGGAGAGCCGGCTGAAGCGCGCGATCGACGCCTACGAGCAGCCGTTGGACTACATCTTCATCGACTGCCCGCCCTCGCTCGGCCTGTTGACCGTCAACGCCATGGTGGCGGGCAACGAGGTGCTCATCCCCATCCAGTGCGAGTACTACGCGCTGGAGGGGCTGGGCCAATTGCTCCACAACGTCGACCTGGTGCGCGGGCATCTCAACCCCCGGCTCCATGTGTCGACGATCCTCCTCACGATGTACGACGGGAGGACGCGCCTGGCCTCCCAGGTGGCGGACGAGGTCCGCGGCCACTTCGGCAACGAGGTGCTGAGGACCAGCATCCCGCGCTCGGTGCGTATCTCCGAGGCACCGAGCTACGGGCAGACGGTCCTCACCTACGATCCGGGGTCGAGCGGCTCGCTCTCCTATCTGGAGGCGGCCCGCGAGATGGCCCTGCGCGGTATGCCCAGACAGGGCGAAGCTCATCACGAGCGGCACGACGGAGGGGCTCAGTGACGGAACGACGCAGAGGGCTGGGTCGCGGGCTGGGGGCGCTGATCCCCGCCGCCCCCACTCCCGCCGATGACTCGGGACCGCTGGTCGGCGGCGCCACCATGTCGCCTGGAGCGGTGCCGGTCATAGTGTCGGAGCGGGCGCCGCAGCCCGAGCCGCAGGGGTACGAGGAGCAGGTGCCGCCGGAGCACGCCTACGAGGCGCCGCCGGCCGTCGAGGGTGCCGCGGACAGCGGCGAAGTGGCCGGTGCGCACTTCGCCGAGGTTCCGCTGGACGCCATCACGCCGAACCCGCGGCAGCCCCGTGAGGTGTTCGACGAGGACTCTCTCGCCGAACTGGTCACCTCCATCCAGGAGGTCGGGCTCCTCCAGCCGGTCGTCGTCCGCCGGCTGGGCTCGGACCGCTATGAGCTGGTCATGGGTGAGCGCCGCTGGCGTGCCTGCCGCGAGGCGGGCATGGAGCGGATTCCCGCGATCGTCCGCGCCACGGACGACGAGAAGCTCCTCCTGGACGCGCTGCTCGAAAACCTGCATCGAGCACAGCTCAACCCGCTGGAAGAGGCCGCCGCCTACGACCAGTTGCTGCGGGACTTCGAGTGCACGCACGACCAGCTCGCCGATCGGATCGGCCGCTCCCGTCCCCAGGTCTCCAACACGCTGCGGCTGCTGCGGCTCTCGCCGCCCGTGCAGCGGCGGGTGGCGGCCGGGGTGATCTCGGCGGGCCATGCGCGGGCGCTGTTGTCCGTGGAGGACGCCAGCGAGCAGGACCGGCTGGCGCACCGCATCGTGGCCGAGGGGCTGTCGGTGCGGGCGGTTGAGGAGATCGTGACCCTGATGGCGTCGGAGCCCAAGACCGGGCGCCGGCCGAAGGCGCCGCGTGCGGGCAACCGGATGTCTCCGGCGCTGACCGATCTGGCATCCCGGCTCTCCGACCGCTTCGAGACCCGGGTGAAGGTCGACCTGGGGCAGAAGAAGGGGAAGATCGTCGTCGAGTTCGCCTCGATAGAGGATCTGGAGCGCATCCTCGGATCGATGGCGCCCGGCGAGGGTAGGGTGCTGGAGAAGAAGCTGAGCGACGAGGACGCCGACGAGGACGAGTGACCCCTCCCCTCGATACCCACGAGACAGGCCGCGGATGGAATCCGCGGCCTGTTTTGTCGTCTCCGGATACGATGCATACGGGTATCGAGGGGGATGCCGGTGAAGGAGAGGATCGGGCTGCATGGGGCGAAGGCTCGTACCGCTCACCCTGGACAATCTCCCGGACTTTCCCAGGCGGTGCCGTTCGTGTGTCTTCTGGGAGCTGGATCCTGTCAGCGGTGAAGCGGCCGCCAAGTCCGGGAACCCTGAGCGGGAGAAGGAGGCATGGATCTCCTCCGTCCTGCTGGAGTGGGGCTCCTGCGGCCGGGTCCTCTACGTCGACGATGTGCCGGCCGGGTTCGTGATGTACGCCCCGCCCGCCTACGTGCCCCGCTCCCTCGCCTTTCCGACGAGCCCGGTGTCGGCGGACGCCGTCCAGCTCATGACCGCATGGCTGAACCCGGGATATCAGGGGCAGGGCCTGGGCCGGACCCTCGTCCAGACGGTCGCGAAGGATCTGCTGCGCCGGGGCGTCAAAGCCGTCGAGGCGTTCGGAGACGCGGCCTGGAAGGAGCCCGCGTGCGTACTGCCGGCGGACCATCTGGTGGCGGTCGGCTTCAAGACCGTACGGCCCCACTACCGCCATCCCCGGATGCGGCTGGAGCTGCGCTCCGCGATCTCCTGGAAGGAGGATGTGGAGCTGGCGCTCGACAAGCTGCTCGGCGGTGCGCGCAAGGATCCGGTGCTGCGGCCGCTCTGACTCCGCGTCCCGGCGCGACGAAGGGCCCGTCCCCCACGGGGACGGGCCCTTCGGCTTCGGCGGCTGCGTTTCACACGCCGAGCGGACGTTTCACGTGAAACGAGGTTCGCTTCGTCAGCCGATGAACTCGCTGAGGTCCCGCTCCAGGGCGGTCTTCGGCTTGGCGCCGACGATGGTCTTCACGACCTCGCCGCCCTGGTAGACGTTCATCGTCGGGATCGACATGATGCCGTACTTCGCGGCCGTCGCCGGGTTCTCGTCGATGTTGAGCTTGACGATGGTGATCTTCTCGGGGTTCTCCGCGGCGATGGCCTCCAGCGATGGGGCGATCTGGCGGCACGGGCCGCACCAGGCAGCCCAGAAGTCAACCAGTACGGGCTTGTCGCTCTTGAGGACCTTCTCCTCGAAGTCCGCATCGGTTGCGGTCACCGTGGCACCGGCCATGGCGTACTCCTTACGTCGTTGTGCGTTGATGGCTGCTCGGTCTCAGACGGCGTCTGCGACCTTCTCCGGCTCCGCCGACTTCTCCTTGTCAGCGATCGCGGCGAGGTAGCGCTCGGCGTCCAGCGCCGAAGAGCAACCCGTCCCGGCGGCGGTGATCGCCTGGCGGTAGGTGTGGTCGACAACGTCGCCCGATGCGAAGACCCCGGGGAGGTTGGTGCGGGTGGAGGGGGCGTCGACCGTGAGGTAGCCCTCCCCGTCGAGTTCCAACTGCCCCTTGAACAGTTCCGTGCGCGGGTCGTGCCCGATGGCGATGAACAGACCCGTGACCGCGATCTCGGACTCCTCGCCTGTCTTGGTGTTCCTGAGGGTCAGACCGGAGAGCTTGTCGCCGCCCTGGATGGCGGAGACCTCGCTGTCCCAGATGAACGAGATCTTCGGGTCCGCGAAGGCCCGCTCCTGCATCGCCTTGCTGGCGCGCAGGCTGTCCCGGCGGTGAACGACCGTGACGCTCTTGGCGAAGCGGGAGAGGAACGTGGCCTCCTCCATCGCGGTGTCGCCACCGCCGACGACCACGATGTCCTGCTCGCGGAAGAAGAAGCCGTCACAGGTGGCACACCACGAGATGCCCCGGCCGGACAGTTCGTCCTCCCGGGGCAGCCCCAGCTTGCGGTGCTGCGATCCGGTGGAGACGATCACGGTCCGCGCGCGGTGCACCGTGCCCGCGGTGTCGGTGACGGTCTTGATGTCGCCGGTGAGGTCCACGGACACCACGTCGTCGGGGACGAGCTCGGCGCCGAAGCGCTCCGCCTGTGCCCGCATGTTGTCCATCAGATCCGGGCCCATGATCCCGTCGCGGAACCCCGGGAAGTTCTCCACGTCCGTGGTGTTCATGAGCGCGCCACCCGCGGTGACGGCGCCTTCGAAGACCAGCGGCTGCAGCGCGGCGCGGGCGGTGTACAGCGCGGCGGTATAGCCCGCCGGCCCCGAGCCGATGATGATCACGTTGCGAACGTCGCTCACGGACTCTTCCTTGTCTACGACCGGCTGCCTGAAGGGGCGGGGAACGCTTACGTCCTGTCCCTCTCGCCCACTCAACGGATCCTACGGGCCGGACATTCCCGTGGGTGGGTGGGCGCGGCTCAGGGTCGCTGGAAGGTGTCGCGGTGCAGAATCTCGCCCGGCTGGTCCGGGGAGGCGGCGCAGGAAGAATCCACCACGTAGGCGTCCACTCGCTGAGTGTCGCCGGGGTGCGGCAGCACGACGACGTAGACGGGGGTTCCCTCGTACGTGTCGCTCTCGGCAGCGAGCGGCGTCTCGGAGCGGTTGACGGCGGCCCGTACGCACTCGGGCATCTGCGGGGCGTCCCCCTCGGCGACGAACGGGTCGTCGCCGCTGTCGGCCGTGCCCTCGCCGGCGCCGCCGCCCTCGCGTCGCTCGGGCTGCTGGAGCATGCCGAGGACGCGGGACTCCAGCGAGTCGGCGCTCAGCGGCCCCTGGCTGCTGTCGCTCGGCGCGACCTTCGGGGCGTTCCCCTGGGACTGCTCTTGGTTGGCCGTCATGTCTACGGCCCTGTCGTCGTTGCCGCCGCTCTCCGGGAGCTGGAAGAGGACGACGGTGAGCGCGACGAGCGCGGCCGCCCCGGCGGCGCCGAGGAGGACGCGTGGCCAGCGCCGGGCACGCCGGCCGGGGCCGGCGGCGTCCGTGCGGTGTGCGGCGGGCCGGCGGTGCGAGCGGCGGGGTCGTGTTTCACGTGAAACGGCCTCGCGCGGCGCGGGCACATGGGTCTCCGGCGGCGCGGTTTCACGTGAAACATCGGCGGCGGACACATCAGCGTCGTACCGCGCCTCGGCCGCCAGCGCGGCGTCGATACGCCCCGCGATCTCGGCCGGCATCGGGGCGGGCTCCGGGAGGCTGCCGAGGAGCCCGCGTACGCCGTCGAGGGCCTCCTGGATCTCACGGCAGGTGGCGCACTCGTCGAGATGGCGGTGGAGCTGCTGCGTGCGGGCGGGGGAGGTCAGCCCCTCGGCGAGGTCGGCCAGTTCTTCGACCTCCGGGTGGCCGTCGTCGGCGCCGGAGGACTGCGGGGGCTGCGTCATGGCTTCTCACCTCCACCCTTCGCCGCGCGTACGTCGTTCTGCTCTGCCGTCGGTGGGACGGATGTCCCCTGCGCCGGGTTCCGTCCGCCCGCCCCGGAGTCGGCGGCGGACAGCCGCAGATGACGTACGAGAGGAAGGAGACGGGCCCGACCGCGGGCGCAGCGACTCTTCACGGTACCCGCGGGAACGCCGAGGATGTCGGCGGCCTCCGCCACGGGATAGCCCGCCATGTCGACGAGCACCAGGGCGGCCCGCTGGTCCACGGGCAGGGTCGCCAGCGCCTCGCGTAGCTCCCGGCCGGTGTCCTCCCGCTCTGCGGGCGCCTCGGCGGACTCCTCCGGCTCCAGCAACTGCTCGAAGTGCTCGGTGTCCGCAACCGGTGCCGCGCGGCGGCTGGCGGCCTTGCGGGCCCGGTCCAGACAGGCGTTCACGGTGATGCGGTGCAGCCAGGTGGTGACGGCGGACTGGCCGCGGAAGGTGTGCGCCGCGCGGAAGGCGGAGAGCAGCGCGTCCTGCACCGCGTCCGCGGCCTCCTCGCGGTCGCCCAGGGTGCGGAGCGCCACCGCCCACAGCCGGTCCCGGTGGCGCCGGACGATCTCGGCGAAGGCGTGCGGGTCCTCGCCGGAGACATGGCGGGCGAGGAGCGTGCGGTCGTCGACGTCGCCGCCGCTGGCGTTCTCCAACGCCGACCCCTCCCCCTGGTCGAGTACTGCGCTCAGCTCCGAATCTGGATGTCGGAGATCTTGCCACGGAAGTTGCCCTCGTTCGACGGCGGAATCTCCGTGAGCCACAGCAGAACGTACTGGGTGACGACCGGCTTGGTGGGCTTGAGCGTCAGATTGGTGCCGTTCGCCGCGTCGAACTCCTCGAAGCCGGAGAGATCCGTCGGCATCGACGCCGTGTCCTGAGGGGTGGCCATGGCCGTCAGCTTGCTGTCGCCGATGAGGGAGACCTTCACGCTGCCGACGCGCTGGGGCTCACCGAGGTCCAGGACCAGCCCGACGCCCTCCTTGAGGTTCCCGAAGACCGCGCTGGTGTACCACTTGGTCTCCCAGTAGCTCGACGGGTCGGAGTCGTAGGCCGCGGGCACGCTGCTCGGGGACTCGCTGCCGGTGCCGTACGGGTCGAAGTCCTGGGCGCTCTCGATCTCCACCGGCTTGCCGCCCTCGCGGCCGCCGCCGGAGCCTCCGCCCCCGCCGCCGGGCTGGGCCGCGGAGTTGCCGGTGTCGCCGCTGCGGCCGTCGTGGTTGATGAGGGCATCGGCGAGCTGCCAACTGCCGAGGGCGAGCGCGACGATCAGCAGCACGGACACGCACCACTTCACGGCCTTCCCGGTCCGCCCCGGCAGCGTGGGCGGGGCGGTCGGCGGCACGGCGGCGGCGGGGCGCGCGGCGGGCCCTCCGGGGCGGCCGCCGCTCTGCGCGTAGCCCTGCTGGTACGTCGTCTGCTGGTACGGCGCGGGCCGCGGGTACTGCGGCTCCGGCGGGCGGATGCGCGGCAGCTCGGCGCAGGCGGCGCTCAGCTCCGCGGGCGTCGTACACGGCCGCGGGTGCGCCGCGGCGGCGGGGGAGCCGGCCGCGAGCGCGCGCATGGCCAGCTCCGAGAGCCCGCGGTGCACCCCCGCGCGTACCTTCTCCGGCGCGATGAGGCCCACGTGCTTGGGCAGCCCGGCCAGCCCGTAGGCGTCCCCCTCGTACGGCCAGCGGCCCGTCAGCGCGGCGTACAGCAGCGCGCCGACGGCTTCGGTGTCGGTGCGCTGCGGGTCGTCCGCCTCGGTGCCGTGCAGCGCCGCGTGGATGGACAGCCCGCGGATGCGCCACTGCCCGCTGCCCGTCCGCAGCACGGCGGACGGCGTGAGCCTCAGATGCGCGAGGTCCTTGCGGTGGGCGGCGGCCAGCGCCTGGGAGACCTGTGTGACGAGTTCGTACGCCTCGTGCGGCTCCATCGGCGCGCCGCCGGCGAGCAGCGTGGACAACTCGGTGGCGTCGGGGAGCCATTCGTGGACCACGTAGACGACGTCGTCCTCCTCGACGGCGTCGAGGACCTGGACGAAGCGCGGGTCGCCGATGAGGGCCGCGGCGCGGGCGGCGTCGAGGACGGCCTCGGCGTGGTCGTGCCCGGCGGCCAGGACGTGGACGCCGACGGCGCGGCGGAGTTTCTCGTCGACCGCGCGCCAACTGCTGAAGCCGTCGAGGCGGGTGACGCACTCCTCCAGCCGGTAGCGGTCGGCGAGCTTGTGGCCGCTGTGCATGTCGGCGACGGGAACTCCGGCCCGTGGCGGCTCCTCGGGTGCGGGCGGCTCCGTGGCCGGGGCGTCCGCGGCGGGAGGCTCCGCGGCGGCCGGTTGCGCATCACCGGCTTCCGCATCACCGGCTTCCGCATCACCGGCTTCCGCATCACCGGCTTCCGTCTCGGCGGCTTCCGCGGTGCCGGAGTCGGGGGCTGCCGCGGCACGGGCCCCGGCAGCGGGCGTCTCCGCGGCGCCCGTTGGGTCTTCCGTGTCCGCCGCCCCAGTCGTGTCGGCCGCATCGCTGCGGTCGGCCGCCGAGCCGTCGACGGCTGCCGTGCTCCGTTCCGCCACCGCCGTTCCTGCCTCCCCAACTCTCGTGTCGTACAGCCGCGCCATGACAATTGTGCCCACAGCCTCACGTCATCCACGACACACGGCGATGACGGAAGGTTGTGCCCCCGGTTACCGGCCGAGGCGGCCGCGGACCATCCCCATCATCGCGTTCAGCTCCTGGATCCGCATCCGCCGGGCGGCCACGTAGAAGATCGCGCCGAGCACGAGCGAGCCGGCGACGAGCGCCGCGAGGGACCCCGTGACGCCCTCGCCGAGCTTGTCCGTCACGACCCACGCGGTCGCGCCGCCGGCGAGCGCCGCCGGGATACTGGCGCCGATGAGGCGGGCGTACGTGCGAACGACGCGGGAGCCGTCCAGGTCGTTGGTCCGCATCCGCTGCTTCAGCCGCCGCCAGGCGACGCCGACGCCGACCAGGTACGCGATGCCGTAGCAGGCGGCGAAGCCGATGACCGCCTGCCGGTCGGGCAGCACGAGGAAGCAGATCCCCGAGCCGGCCGCGAAGACAGCGGAGACGATCAGGGTGTTGTAGAAGGGCGTGCGGGTGTCCTCGTAGGCGTAGAAGCCGCGCAGCACGACGTACTGCACGGAGAAGGGGATCAGCCCGAGGCCGAAGGCCATCAGGACGTAGCCGATCGAGGTGGCCGCGTCGCTGCCGACCGCGGCGAAGAGCAGGGTGCACATCGGGATGCCGAGGGCGACGAGCGCGAAGGAGATCGGGACGATGGCGACGGCCGAGGTGCGCAGGCCGTGCGAGATGTCGTCGCGCACCGCGTGGGGGTCGCCGTCGGCCGCGGCCCGGGAGATACGCGGCAGCATCGCGGCCATCACCGAGACCGTGATGATCGCCTGCGGCATCTGCCAGATCAACTGGGCATTCTGGAAGGCCATGATGCCGGTGCCCTCGTGGCCCTCCTCGGAGGCGGACTCGCCGGCCCAGGTGGCGAGCTGTGTGACGACGATCATGCCGGCCTGGTTGGCGAGGACGAAGAAGAACGTCCACTTGGCGAGCGTGGCCGCCTTGCCGAGCCCGTGGCCCTTCCAGTCGAAGCGCGGCCGGATCTTGAAGCCCGTCTGCCGCAGGTACGGGATCATCGCCAGCGACTGCACCACGAGGCCCAGGAGCGTGCCGACGCCGAGGAGCCGCACGCCCTCCGCCGGGATGGTGGTCTCGTCCATCGCCGAGGAGTCGGAGGTGCCGTAGACCCAGAGGAAGAGGCCGAAGGTGGCGATGATGACGATGTTGTTGAGGACCGGCGTCCACATCATCGGGCCGAAGCTGCCGCGCGCGTTGAGGATCTGCCCCATCACCACGTGGATGCCCATGAAGAAGATGGTGGGCAGGCAGTACTGCGCGAAGGTGATCGCGACCTCGTTGGAGTGCGGGTTGTCGGCGATCTTCACCGACATCGCGCGGATGAGCAGCGGGGCGGCGAAGACCGCGATGAGGACCATCCCGCCGAGGATCACCGAGACGAGGGTCAGCAGCCGGTTCGCGTAGGCGATGCCGCCGTCGGGGTCGTTCTTCATCGCGCGCACGAGCTGCGGGACGAAGACGGAGTTGAGGCCGCCGCCGATGGTGAGGATGTAGATCATCGTCGGCAGCGTGTACGCGACGGTGTAGGTGTCGCCGAGGACCGCGACGCCCAGGGCCGCGGAGATCACCAGCGTGCGCAGGAACCCCGTGATGCGTGAGACGAGGGTGCCGGCGGCCATGACGGCGCTGGAGCGCGCCAGGCTCGCGACGCGGCCGCCGCGGCGCTGCGGCGGTACGGGCGCGGGCGCCGCCGCGGGCTGCGGCTGGAGGCCCAGCGGCGGCGGCTGCGGGGCGCGCTGGTCGCGGAAGAGGTGGGCGAAGGCGTCCGGCTCCGGCTGCGCCGGGCGGCCGGCTCCGGTGACGAGGTCGTCCATGCCGACGAACTGGGTGGTCTCGTCGCCGTAGCGCAGGTGCCGGGTGGGTCCGTCGGGCTCGGGCGCGGGCGGGTCGGCCCACTGGCGGGGGTCCGTGCGGTAGTGCGGCGAGGGCGGCTGCTGGTACGGCGGCTGGGCGGCGGGCTGGCTGCCCGCGGGCGGCGGGGGGTGGGCGGCGTGGTCGTAGAACGCGTCGCCGAGGGGGTCGGCGCGCTGCTGGTACGGGTCGGGCGCGTAGGCGTCCTGGAGGTACGGGTCGTGGGAGTAGGGCGCCGACGGGTTGGGCGCTGCCTGGGCGGCGGCCTGGCCGTACGGGTCCCGGGGGTCGGCGTGCGGGTGCTGCGGCTGCCCGCCCTGAGGGTGGTGCGACTGCTGCGGGTAGTGCGGGGCCCGGGGGTCGCTCTGCTGGTACGGGGAGCGCGGGTCGTGCGGCGCCTGGGGGGCGGAGGGCTGAGGGCCGGCGGCGTACGGGTCGGCGGGACGGCCGTAGGGGTCCTGGCCCGGCCTGCCGTACGGGTCGGGCGCGTGCTGGCCGCCGGGCTGCTGCCCCTGGTGCGCGGGGGGCACGGGCCTGCCGTACTGATCGGGATGGCCCTGCTGCGGGGGACCACTGTGCTGCTGCTGCGGCTGCGGCTGCCCGTAGTGGGGCTGCTGGCCGTGCTGTCCGGGCTGTGGGTGCTGACCGTGCTGTGCGTGCTGGCCGTGCTGGCCGGGCTCACCGTGCTGCGCGTACGGGTCCTGCGCCCCCGGGTGGGCCTGGGGCGGGTGCTGGGCGTAGGGGTCGGGAGCGGCGGGGTGTCCGTAGTGGCCCGGGGTGCCCTGGCCGTACGGGTCGGCGGCGGGCGGGGCGTAGTGCTCCTGCGGGTACTGCGCGTACGGGTCCTGGACGGGCTGCGCGTAGGGGTCGGGCGCGTACGGATCGGCGTTCTGCTGGTCGGCCGGGGACTGCTGGTGGGCAGGCGGAGGCGACCCGGCGGGCGGAAGGTTCGCGGGATCGCCGGCGCCCTGACTGCGGTCACCGTCGTACGGCGCGTTCATCGACACCCCACAAGGGTCATGGCCGGCCTGGAAACGGCCTGGTCGTTCTCACCGCTCCACTCTCTCACTGGCACCCGACCGGGCACCGCTTTCCGTGTCGGTGTCGTCGGCACGGTCGCCCCCGGTGAGGTGCGTTCCGTGTGCCTCCTTGTCAGCTTCCCCGGTATCGCCGTCGCTACCGGGATCCGCCGGGTCCTCCGGGCTCCCGGCACCCCCGGTGCCGCCGCCCCCGTCCCCGTTTTCGTCCTCTTCCCCGTTCCCGTCCGCCTCTTCGTCCGCCTCGTCGCCCGCCTCCGCGGTCCGGGCGGCGCGCTTGCGCTGCGAGTACATGCGTACCCCGGCCAGGACGAGCAGCAGGATCCCGGCGCCGATGACGAGCAGCACCGTGGAGGTGATGGACGTCACCTCCACCTGGAAGGTCTTCTCCGCGCCGAAGGGCCTGCCGTCCGCGGTGTAGAGCTGGGCGGTGATGGTCACCGGGCCGCTGGCCCGCGCGGACGCCTCGAACTTCACGGAGGTGCTGTGGCCGCCCGCCACCTCGATGGACTGCCGCTCCTCCTCGATCCGCAGCCGGCTGGGCACGTCCGACGTCAGCCGCAGCTCCAGCCCGCGGACGTTCTGCAGGAGGTTGTTCTGCACCGTCACCGGGATCGTGCCGCTGTTGCCGGAGAGGGTGAGGTCCGACTTGTCGATGAGCTGCACCTGCGAGGTGAGGTCCTCCAGGTAACCCTGCACCTCCCGCCGGAACGCCTCCGCCTCCGTCTTCCGCCCGCGCCACTGCGTGGACATCTCGCGCAGCAGCGCGTTGCCGAAGGGAACGGTGACCCGGAGGCTGTTGTCGAGGATGACGGAGAAGTTGTCGAGGTGCTGCCGGGTGTCGAGGATCCGCTCGAAGGCCTCGCGCGGGATCTCCTGCTTCCGCAGCTTCTTCGGGTACGCCCCGGTGCTCGGCACCGCCCTGTTGGCGCCCGGGTCCGCCGGCTCCACCGCGGCGCTGCTGAGGTTCAGCGGCGTCATCCACGTGCTGGTGTCGAGGTCGCCGAGCGCCTCGGCCATCGCCTGCACCTGGCCGAGCGTGGGGGTGCGCTGCGGGGCGACCACGATGCTGCGCTGCAGATTGGGCTGCTGCAGCGTCGTCACGAGGGTCTGGGCCAGGTACTCCTGGATGGCCAGGGAGTACGTCTCCGCCCGGCTCATGTCCCCCTCGAAGGCCCGGGAGAGCTGTGCGTCGGCCACCAGCGCCGTCCGGCCGCCGCCGATGGGGCGGGCCGCGGTCGGCGTATACGACAGGCCGCTCTCGGTCATGCTGTCGCTGCGGGCGAGGACCCACTGTGCCCCGGCCGCGCCCGCGACGCCGACGATGCGCTTGTCGATCGCGCCCTCCGCCGGCCAGGCGAGGTCGGTCTCCGGCTCCAGGTGCAGGACCGACCCCACGGTCTTTTGGGCCAGGGTGGTGGCGTCGCCGAGCTGGTCGAGGGTGCCGGGCACCTTGCGGCCGCGGTGGGCGATGGCGGCCAGGTCGGGGTCGCCGAAGGGCAGCGCGACGACCTCGCGGCCCTTCACGGCGTTCTGCAGGTCGGCCAGCCACTGCCGGGCGGTGTCCTGGCCCTTGCCGGGTACGGTCTCGCCGTCCTCGTCCACCACGTTGTACGCCTCCGTCATCGCGGACGCCGTGGCCAGCAGGTCCGGATCGATGACCCACGTCACGGGCAGCTCCTCGCCGAGCGCGACCATCTGCTGCAGCCGGCCGCCGGGCTCCATCTGCTCCAGCAGCCGGTCGCTGGCGAGCACCGGCGTCTGCTGCTCGTCCGCCTCCGCCTCGGTGCGCGCGGTGAGCTGGGGGGTGGCGATGACGGGCCAGACGAAGGTGAGCCGGGTCTTGGTCGACAGGTCGTCGGGCTGCCAGGGGAGGAAGGTGTGCTCGATGCCGAGCACCTGCTCGTAGCCGGCGTCCGCGGAGGTACCGCTGAGGGAGACCGCGAGCTGGTAGACGCCGGGCGCGTCCAGCGGCAGCCGGTTCACGGGGATCGTGATGCTGAAGTCGCGGCTCATCCCGGGAGCCAGGGTCTTCAGCTCCTCGGTGCCGGGGCCGTCGATCTCCGCCCCGTCGTAGTCCGAGAGCCAGCCCGTGCGCTCGCTGGCCTGGGTGACCTCGCTGCGGCTCGTCAGCGGGCCGCTGAGGCGCAGGGAGACATGCGGGTCGGTGATCTTGGCGTCGGTCTTGTTGGTGACCTTGCCGGAGACCGTCAGGTCGTCGCCCCCGGAGGGGACGGAGGGGTTCAGATAGTCCACGGACACGTTCACCGAGCGGGAGCCGGACGGCTGCGCGTGGGCCGTGCCCGCCGTCGGCACCTGCACGAGTGCGGCCGGCAGCAGCAGCGCCACGAGCAGCAGGGCGGTCAGCAGCCGCCGGTGGGCCGGGGGACGGGCGGGAAGGCCGCCCGGGGACCCGGTCAAATGTGCCAGCTCGGCCACGCGCTCGCCCGTCCTCATTGTCCTCGTGCCCGGCCCGCGGCCTTGTGCCGCCTGCCTTGGACCCCGATGGTAACGAGGTACGGGACGCCGGGTGGCGGGGACCGCGTCAACCCTCGGGCGCTCCGCCACCTGATCGGCACCGGGGGCGTACGGAGAGGCCGCGGAGGGTGGCCAGTTGCGGTCACGCGGCGCACGGGCCGTACCCTGTTCTGTTGTGCCGAATGCCCGCGAAGACCACCGAACCCAGCAGGCCACGCTCAGCCGTGCCCAGCGCAGCGCCGTCAGCGAGCTGCTGCGCGTCTCCCCCGTCGCCGACGACCTGGCGCACCGCTTCCAGGACGCCGGCGCCCGGCTGGCGCTCGTGGGCGGCTCCGTACGGGACGCGCTGCTCGGCCGGCTCGGCAACGACCTCGACTTCACCACCGACGCCCGCCCGGAGCGGGTGCTCGACATCGTCCGGCCGTGGGCCGACGCGGTGTGGGAGGTCGGTATCGCGTTCGGCACCGTCGGTTGCCGCAAGGGCGATCTGCTGATCGAGATCACCACGTACCGCTCCGAGGCGTACGACCGGACGTCGCGCAAGCCCGAGGTGTCGTACGGGGACTCCATCGAGGAGGACCTCGTCCGCCGCGACTTCACGGTCAACGCGATGGCCGTGGCGCTGCCGGAGAAGGAGTTCGTCGACCCGCACGGCGGTCTGGACGATCTGGCGGCCCGGGTGCTGCGCACCCCCGGCACCCCGCAGGAGTCCTTCGGCGACGACCCGCTGCGGATGATGCGGGCCGCGCGGTTCGCGGCCCAGTTGGGCTTCGAGGTGGCGCCGGAGGTCGTCGCGGCGATGACGGACATGGCCGCGCGCATCGAGATCGTGTCCGCCGAGCGGGTGAGGGACGAGCTGAACAAGCTGCTCCTGGCCCCCCGCCCGCGCCTGGGTCTGCACCTCCTCGTCGACACCGGGCTGGCCGGGCACGTGCTGCCGGAGCTGCCCGCGCTGCGGCTGGAGCGCGACGAGCACCACCGGCACAAGGACGTCTACGAGCACTCCCTGATCGTGCTGGAGCAGGCCATCGCGCTGGAGGAGAACGGGCCCGACCTGGTGCTGCGGCTCGCGGCGCTGCTCCACGACATCGGCAAGCCGCGTACACGCCGCTTCGAGAAGGACGGCCGGGTCTCCTTCCACCACCACGAGGTGGTGGGCGCCAAGATGACCAAGGCCCGGATGACGAAGCTGAAGTACGCCAACGACCAGATCAGGGACGTCTCCCGGCTGGTCGAGCTGCACCTGCGCTTCCACGGCTACGGCACCGGCGAGTGGACCGACTCCGCGGTGCGCCGCTATGTGCGCGACGCCGGGCCGCTGCTGGAGCGGCTGCACAAGCTGACCCGCTCCGACTGCACCACGCGCAACAAGCGCAAGGCGCTGGCCCTGCAGCGGGCGTACGACGGGCTGGAGGAGCGCATCGCCCGGCTGCAGGCGCAGGAAGAGCTGGATGCGATCCGCCCGGACCTCGACGGCAACGAGATCATGAAGATCCTCGGCATCGGCCCCGGGCCGGCGGTCGGTGGCGCGTACCGGCACATGCTGGAGCTGCGGCTGGAGCACGGGCCGATGGGGCACGAGGCGGCGGTCGAGGCGCTGCGCGCGTGGTGGGCGGAGCAGAACCCGCCGGCGTAGGGCCTACGGTCCCGTAGGCCGGCGGCATACGGGGACGGCGGCACCGCCGCGGGCGCGGGCGTCACGTTTCACGTGAAACATGCGGCTCGGCGCCGCCCTCCAGGACCGGCGGGTGCCCCTCCTCCGCGGGCGCGTGTTTCACGTGAAACATCGACAAGGCGACGGCCGCGAAGATCACCGAGACTCCCACCACGAGCAGCGCCGAGCGTCCGTCCGCGGGCAGCAGCGCCGCCGCGGCCGCGGCAGCGCCCACGAAGGCGACGTTGAAGAGCATGTCGTAGAGGGAGAAGACCCGGCCGCGGTACGCGTCGTCCACCGACGACTGCACCACCGTGTCCGTCGTGATCTTGGCACCCTGCGTCGTCACCCCGAGGACGAACGCCGCGACCAGCATCGGCCCCGGCGCGAAGGACAGCGCCAGCACCGGCGTCAGCACCGCCGCCAGCGCCGCGCACAGCGTCATCCAGCCGGTCCTGCCCAGCCGCGTCACCAGCGACGGCGTCACCACCGCCGCGACGAAGAACCCCAGCCCCGACAGCCCGACGGCCACGCCGAGCAGCGCCATGCCGTCGTCCTCGCCGTCGGACCAGGCGTAGCGGCAGAGCATCAGCAGCATCACGGTCAGCGCGCCGAAGCAGAAGCGCATCAGGCCCATGGCGGACAGCGCCTGTGCCGCCTCGCGCCGCTCACGCAGATGCCGTACCCCTGCGACGAGCCCGCGCGCGGTGCTGGCGACCGCCGCCCTTATCCGCGGCAGCACCAGCTCCGGGTCCGGCCCCAGCGCCCCCGGCGCCATCCGCAGCGACGCCAGCGCCGCGCAGAGATACAGCCCCGAGCCGACCAGCACCGTCAGCGCGTCCGCCGTGCCCCCCTGGGGCCCGGCCAGCCCGACGAGGAAGGCGACGCCGCCGCCGGCCGTGGCGGCCAGCGTGCCCGCGGTCGGCGACAGGGAGTTGCCGACCACGAGCTGCTCCTCGGTGTCCACCACGCGCGGCAGCGCGGCGGAGAGCCCGGACAGCACGAAGCGGTTGACGCCGGTGACGGAGAGCGCGGACAGATAGAACAGCCAGTCCGGCACCCCGGCCAGCAGCAGCGCCGCCGTGCCCGCGGCGAAGACGGCGCGCAGCAGGTTCCCGTACAGCAGCACCTGCCGGCGCCGCCAGCGGTCCAGCAGGACCCCCGCGAAGGGGCCGACGAGCGAGTACGGCAGCAGCAGCACCGCCATCGCGGAGGCGATGGCGGCCGGCGAGGTCTGCCGCTCGGGGGAGAAGACCACGTACGCGGCAAGCGCCACCTGGTAGACGCCGTCGGCGCCCTGGGAGAGCAGCCGTACGGCCAGTAGCCGGCGGAAGCCGTGCAGCCGCAGCAGGCTGCGGAGGTCGCGGACAACGGGCATGGCGTTCAGCATCACATGCCCAGGGGCCCCGGGCTGCAGCCCGGGGCCCCTGAAGACGGCGAGTCGTCGGCGGTGGAGTGGCGCTCAGCGCTCGACTTCGCCGCGGATGAACTTCTCCACGCTCTCCCGCGCCTCGTCGTCGAAGTACTGCACGGGCGGGGACTTCATGAAGTACGAGGACGCGGAGAGCACCGGGCCGCCGATGCCGCGGTCCTTGGCGATCTTCGCGGCGCGCAGCGCGTCGATGATGATGCCCGCGGAGTTCGGGGAGTCCCAGACCTCCAGCTTGTACTCCAGGTTGAGCGGCACCTCGCCGAAGGCGCGGCCCTCCAGCCGCACGTACGCCCACTTGCGGTCGTCCAGCCAGGCGACGTAGTCCGACGGGCCGATGTGCACGTTGTGCTCGCCCAGGTCGCGGTCGGGGATCTGGGATGTGACGGCCTGGGTCTTGGAGATCTTCTTGGACTCCAGCCGGTCACGCTCCAGCATGTTCTTGAAGTCCATGTTGCCGCCGACGTTGAGCTGCATCGTACGGTCCAGGATGACGCCCCGGTCCTCGAAGAGCTTCGCCATGACGCGGTGCGTGATGGTGGCGCCGACCTGCGACTTGATGTCGTCGCCGACGATCGGCACGCCCGCCGCGGTGAACTTGTCCGCCCACTCCTTGGTGCCCGCGATGAACACCGGCAGCGCGTTGACGAAGCCCACGCCGGCGTCGATGGCGCACTGCGCGTAGAACTTCGCGGCGTCCTCGGAGCCCACCGGCAGGTAGCAGACCAGCACGTCGACCTGCCGGTCCCGCAGCACCTGCGCGACGTCGACCGGCTCCTCGGCGGACTCCTCGATCGTCTCGCGGTAGTAGCGCCCGAGGCCGTCGAGCGTGTGGCCGCGCTGCACGGTCACGCCGCTGTTGGGCACGTCGCAGATCTTGATGGTGTTGTTCTCGCTCGCCCCGATGGCGTCGGCCAGGTCGAGGCCCACCTTCTTGGCGTCGACGTCGAACGCCGCGACGAACTCGACGTCACGGACGTGGTAGTCGCCGAACTGGACGTGCATCAGCCCGGGCACCCGGCTGCCGGGGGCGGCGTCCTTGTAGAACTCGACGCCCTGCACGAGGGACGCGGCGCAGTTGCCCACGCCGACGATGGCTACACGAACCGAACCCATTGACGGTTGCTCCCTGTTTTTCGTTGAGGCCGTGCCAGGGCAGGGCCTCAGATGGCGGTGTCGTCGGACGGATCCGGCCGGGTGCTGTCCCGGTCACGGGGCAGGCCGCCCGTCTCTGCTGAACCGGCGTTCCCCGAAGGGCGCTCGTCGCGCCCCGCCCGTTCGCTCTCGATCAGCTCGGTCAGCCAGCGCACCTCGCGCTCGACGGACTCCATCCCGTGCCGCTGCAGCTCCAGGGTGTAGTCGTCGAGTCGCTCGCGCGTGCGCGCCAGCGACGTCCGCATCTTGTCCAGGCGCTCCTCCAGCCGGCTGCGCCGGCCTTCGAGCACCCGGACCCGTACGTCACGCGACGTCTGGCCGAAGAAGGCGAAGCGGACGCCGAAGTGCTCGTCCTCCCACGCCTCGGGCCCGGTTTGGGCGAGCAGTTCCTCGAAGTGCTCCTTGCCCTCGGCCGTCAGCCGGTAGACGATCTTGGCGCGCCGGCCCGCCAGCGGTACGGCGGGACCGTCCTGTGGTGCAGGAGCGGTCTCCTCCGTCAGCCATCCCTGCGCGACGAGAGTCTTCAGACAGGGATAAAGGCTGCCGTAGCTGAACGCGCGGAACACCCCCAGCGAGCTGTTGAGCCGCTTGCGCAGCTCGTAGCCGTGCATGGGGGACTCGCGGAGCAGGCCGAGGATGGCGAATTCCAGGATGCCTGAGCGCCTGCTCATCGCCGCCTCCTTCCGTGCCGCGGATGTCCCGCTCTGGTTATACCGGGCCGATGTGTCGCACCGATGTGTCGCGCGGATGTATCGACTCGATACATCTAAACGATAGGCCGGTGCTCGGGCAGCAGCAAGTGAGGGTTCTGTGAACGGCGTCACATCGGCTTGACCGGGCGCGCCGAAGTGTCCGGTAAAGCGCGTAATACCCGGCGCAAAGCGGGCAACGCCGGTGCGTACTCTGTTCCGCATGCTGTCCGAAGGGAACCGAGAGCCGCATGCGGACGTCTTCGTCCTCGGTACAGTGCGGCTGGTTGCCAGAGGACAGAGAACCGGTCGTGCATCGGGGGGACCGGCTGACAGAAAACGCCCACAGGCGATGCCACCTGTTCGAGGAGTAGTCCCTTCATGAGCGAGCACCGTCGCAAGCCGCCGAACAGCGGCCGCGGAGGAGGCCGTCACGGCGCGCACTCCGGCCGCCGCGGGACGCCCGGCGCGGACGGGGGCGCCGCGGCCGGCCGCCGGGCCGCCGGAGGCGGCGGTGGCAGAAGGAGAGCCCCCGACGGGAACACCGCCTACGGCGCGGGCGCCGCAGCCGGTGCGGGCGCGGGCGCGGCAGCCGGAGCAGCCGCCGGACACGGCCGCAGCCACTCCGCCGCCGGCGGCTACGACGGCCCGCGCCGCAGGCGCCGCCCCGAGCCGCCGCCGCGGAAGCGGTTCATCGACTACCCCCGCTCCAACCACACCGGCCTGCGCCGCTGGCTCCCCTCCTGGAAGCAGGTCACGGGGATGTGCGTGCTCGGCTTCGGCCTGCTCGTCGGCCTGTTCATCCTCGGCTACATGCTGGTGACCGTGCCCAAGGTCGCCGATGCCGCCATGGCGCAGAACAACGTCTACTACTGGTCCGACGGCACCCAGATGGCCACGTACGGCGGCGAGAAGAACCGCCAGGAGGTCGATCTGGAGGACATCCCGAAGGAGATGCAGAACGCGGTCATCGCCGCGGAGAACGCCACCTTCTACTCCGACCCGGGCATCGACCCCAAGGGCATCACCCGCGCCGTCCTCAACATGGCAGGCGGCGGCTCCACCCAGAGCGGCTCGACCATCACCCAGCAGTATGTGAAGAACGCCATGCTCAACGACCAGTCGCAGACGCTCTCCCGCAAGGTCAAGGAGCTGTTCGTCTCCATCAAGGTGGGCGCGAAGGTCGACAAGAACGACATCCTCGCCGGCTATCTCAACACCGCGTACTACGGCCGCGGCGCCTACGGCATCCAGGCCGCCGCCCAGGCGTACTTCCGCGTCGACGCCGAGGACCTCAAGCCTGACCAGTCCGCCTTCCTCGCCGCCGTCCTCAAGGGTCCCGACCTCTACGACCCCCAGGGCGGCTCGGTCCCGGGGGCCTCGCCGGAGGAGAACCGCAAGCGCGCCGAGGCGCGCTGGGAGTGGATCCTCGACCGGCAGACCGAGGTCGAGCTGGACGGCCAGAAGATGATGTCGCCGGCCGAGCGGGCCAAGTACGACAAGTTCCCCGAGATCGAGGAGTACAACCCCAGCTCGGGTCTGACGGGGCAGAAGGGCTATCTCATCGAGACGGCCAACCGCTACGTCCTGAAGAACTCCAACATCGGCAAGGAAGAGCTGGAGCGCGGCGGCTACCGCATCTACACGACCTTCGACAAGAAGAAGGTCGCGCAGATGGAGAAGGCGGTCGACGACGCCCGCAAGGAGTACCTCGACCCGAAGACCCGGGACAAGGACAAGTACGTCCAGTTCGGCGGGGCCTCGGTCGATCCGGCGTCGGGGAGGATCGTCGCCCTCTACGGCGGCGAGGGCTTCGACAAGGACCACTTCTCCAACAACGCCGACACCCTCGGCGTACCCGTGGGCTCCACCTGGAAGCCGTTCGTCCTCGCGTCCGCCTTCGAGAACGGCACGTACCGCAGCGAGGGCGAGCCGATCTCGCCCGAGAGCAAGTACAACGGCAACAACGAGATCATCATCCGGGACCAGAACGGCGACCCGATGCCCGGTCCGGGAGGCGATGACTTCCGGCAGGTCAACGAGGCCGACAAGAGCTACGGCTACGTCGACCTCAACATGGCCACCGGGCTCTCCATCAACACCCCGTACGTCCAGCTCGGCATCGACGTGGGGCTGAACAACGTCCGCAAGACGGCCGAGAACCTGGGCATCCTCGAGGACTCGATGGACCCGAACAACAACGCCTCGTTCTCCATCGGCACCTCGACCCCCAGCGCCATCCGCATGGCCAGCGCGTACGGAACGTTCGCCGCCTCCGGCGAGCACATCGAGCCGTACTCCGTGACGAAGGTGGTCAAGGACGGCAAGGAGCTGGGCGGGTACGACGAGCACCCCACGAAGCGCGGCATCGACGCGGAAGTAGCCGACACTGTCACGAAGGTGATGAAGGAGAACGTCATCGAGGGTGAGTTCGGCGAGTACGGCAGCGGCACCGGCGCCGCCGCGCGCGACTTGGAGCGGCCCGCGGCGGGCAAGACCGGTACCACGGACAAGAACAAGTCCGCCTGGTGGGTCGGCTACACCCCGCAGCTCTCCACGGCCGTCACCCTCTTCCGTACCGATCCGCGCAGCGACAAGCAGGAACTGCTGTCGATGAACGGAACCGGCGGCTTCGACTCCATCCACGGTGGCCAGATCCCGACCGAGATCTGGACCAACTACATGAAGGCCGCCCTGAAGGGCGAGGAGGTCAAGGACTTCCCGGAGCCCGGCCCGCTGGGCGAGAAGGTCGACGGCGGCGGCGTCCCCAGCCCCACCCAGTCGTCGATCGAGCCCGAGCCGACCGAGACCGAGCCCAGCGAGGAGCCGGACGACCCCACCAGCAGCCCGCCGCCCTCGACCTCGCCCCCGCCGAGCCAGACGTGCGAGCCGTGGGACCTGGAGTGCCAGTCCGGCGGCGCCACCAACGGCGGTGATCCCGGCGGTGAGACGGACGGGGAGACGACCACCGGTGAGACGAACGGAGAAACGACCACCGGTGAGACGACCGGGGAGACGGACAGCGGCGGCCAGCCCAACGGCGGCGGCAACGCCGGATCGAACGGCGGCGACGACGGCGGAGGACTGATCCCATGACGGCGGTTCCCGGATCCCGGGGGCCGGCGGCCTAGCCGGGAGTCCCGTTTCCCGAAACGGCGGCGGATGGATCCCATCCGCCGCCGTCGGCGTGCAGGGGGAGCCCGTACCGGACAGACGTGTCGGCCCTCGTACGGCAGGATGGCTCCATGACGAGCGTGGACCACGACCCGGCCCGGCGGCCGGCCGCCGCCCCGGCGCCGGACGAGCCGCCCGTCGCCCCCACCCGGCACGACGAGATCGCCGCCCGCGGCAGCGAGGTCCTCGGTGGCCCGCTCGGGCGCCGGGCGCTGCTCGGCGGCTCCTGGTGGACTCCGGTGCGGGTGATCGCGCTCGTGGCGATCGGGATGTTCGCGCTCGGCATGGTGCAGAAGTACCCGTGCTACGACGGCGCCTGGTTCTCCGGCGCCAACGCCCAGTACACCCGCGCCTGCTACTCCGACATCCCGCACCTCTACCAGGGCCGCGGCTTCGCCGACGACCTCACGCCGTACTTCGACCGCATCCCGCCGGAGGCGTCCGGCGGGATGGAGTTCCTCGAGTACCCGGTCCTGACCGGGCTCTTCATGGAGGTCGCCTCCTGGCTCACACCCGGCGGCGACGACCTCGTGCACCGCGAGCAGGTCTACTGGCTCGTCAACGCCGGCATGCTGATGATCTGCGTCGCGATCGTCGCCGTCTGCGTCGCCCGTACGCACCGCCGCCGGCCCTGGGACGCGCTCCTCGTCGCCCTCGCCCCCGCGCTCGCGCTCACCGCGACGATCAACTGGGACCTGCTCGCCGTCGCCCTCACCGCCGCCGCGATGCTCGCCTGGTCCCGCAGCCGCCCCGTCGCCGCCGGCGTGCTCCTCGGCCTCGCCACCGCCGCCAAGCTGTACCCCGTGCTGCTGCTGTGGCCACTGCTGCTGCTCTGTCTGCGGGCCGGGCGGCTACGGCAGTTCGCCACCGCGACCGCCGCCGCGGCGGGCGCCTGGCTCGTCGTCAACCTGCCCGTGATGATCAAGGCGCCGGACGGCTGGGCGAAGTTCTACACCTTCAGCCAGGAGCGGGGCGTCGACTTCGGCTCGTTCTGGCTGATCATCTCCCAGCGCTCCGGCGAGCCCCTGGACGACGCCAACATCTACGCCGCCGCCCTGATGGTCCTCGGCTGCCTCGGCATCGGCGCCCTCGCGCTCACCGCGCCGCGCCGCCCGCGCTTCGCGCAGCTCGCGTTCCTGGTCGTGGCGCTGTTCATCGTCACCAACAAGGTCTATTCGCCGCAGTACGTGCTGTGGCTCATCCCCCTCGCCGCGCTGGCCCGGCCGCGCTGGCGCGACTTCCTCATCTGGCAGGGCTGCGAGGTCGCGTACTACATGGGGATCTGGCTCTACCTCGCTTACACCAACGGCGGCGAGGACGCCAAGGGCCTGCCCCCGGACGGCTACCACGTGGCCATCGCCGCGCATCTGCTGGGCACGCTGTACCTGTGCGCGGTGGTCGTACGGGACATCGTGATGCCGGACCGCGATCCCGTACGCCGCCTCGGCGACGACGACCCCGGCGGCGGCGTCCTGGACCGGGCGCGGGACGTGCGGGTGCTGGCCGAGGCCGGCCACGGGCGGCATGCGGCGGGCGTCCCCGGCGGGCCGGGCTTCGCGGGCGGGCCGGGTGTCCCGGGAGCGGGCGGAGCGCCGGGGGCGATGCGCGTGCGGTGGGGAGCGGAACGCAGCGCGAAGACGGGCCGGGTGTCCCCCATCGAGTGACGTCGTCCGGCGTCCGACCGGGCATCCTGAGCGGTTGGTCAGGCCGGACCGGCTTACTCCGGACACGAGCGAGGGCCCGAAGCCGCGGCGCCGGGCCCTTCGTGCGTCCTACGCCGCCGTACGCGGCACGCTCCGTGCCGTACGCGGCGAGCGAACCGCTAGCGCTCCACCACCCGGTCCGGCTGCGTCGTCGTGTGCCGCAGATGCGCCACCATCTCGTCCCCCTGCACCGGCGCCGACGACTCCGCCGGCAGGTACAGGATCGACACCTGCATGTGCGGCGGCTCCGCGAACCACCGCTGCTTGCCTTCCCACACGAACGGCGAGAGGTTGCGGTTCACCGTCGCCAGCCCCGCCCGCGCCACGCCCTTCGCCCGCGGCGCCAGCCCGTGCATCGCCTTCGGCGCCTCCAGGCCGACGCCCTGCGACGTACCGCCGGCGACCACCACCAGGTGGCCGTCGCCCGACACCTTCTGCTGCCGGTAGCCGAACCGGTCGCCCTTCGCCACGCGCGTGACGTCCAGCACCGTGCCCCGGTAATGCGTCGCGTCGTGGTCGCCCAGCCACAGCCGGGTGCCGATCCGCGCCCGGAAGCGCGTCTGCGGGAACTGCCGCTGCAACTGCTCGAACTCGTCCGCCCGCAGATGGCTCACGTACATCGTGTGCAGCGGCAGCCGCGCCGCGCGCAGCCGGTCCATCCACGCGATGACCTCGTCCACCGCGCTGGAGCCGTCCGTACGGTCCAGCGGCAGATGGATCGCGAAGCCCTCCAGCGTCACGTCCGACAGCAGCGACGCCAGCTTCGGCAGT
This sequence comes from Streptomyces sp. NBC_01808, assembly GCF_035917395.1. Taxonomy (NCBI): domain Bacteria; kingdom Bacillati; phylum Actinomycetota; class Actinomycetes; order Kitasatosporales; family Streptomycetaceae; genus Streptomyces; species Streptomyces sp. NBC_01808. Next base: position 4,064,808 of record NZ_CP109072.1, on the reverse strand, counting down.
TCCTCCTCCGTCACGCCGTGCCGCCGCATCGAACTCATCACCTCGATGACGACCCGGGCCCCGACCAGCCGCCCCACCGCGTCCACCGACGCGACGGTGCGGATCACCCGCGTCGGCAGCGGGACGGGCTCCTCGGTGAGCTGGTACGGGGTGAGGACGAGCAGGTCGCCGCTGACGAAGTCGCGCGCCCGCGCCGCCTCGTACACCGTGCCGACCGCCAGCGGGCTCGCCCCCAGCCGGCCGGCCTCGGCGGCCAGGCGCTCGTGGCCGAAGCCGTAGCCGTTGCCCTTGCAGACGGGGACGAGTCCGGGGAACTGCTCCAGGATGTGCTGCTGGTGTGCGCGCCACCGCGCGGAATCGACGTAGAGGGTGAGCGGCATGGCGGTCGATGTACCTTCCTTCGCGGTGTCGGGGGCTCTTTCCTTCGCGTGAAGTCCGCTGCTTCGCGTGAAGTCGCCGTGGTCAGCGGCGGGACATGTAGATGTCGAGAGCCTTGTGGAGCAGCTTATTCAGTGGGTAGTCCCACTCGCCCAGGTATTCGGCCGCCTGCCCGCCCGTGCCCACCTTGAACTGGATCAGCCCGAAGAGGTGGTCGCTGTCGACGAGCGCGTCGCCGATGCCGCGCAGGTCGTACACGTGCGCGCCGGCGGCGTGCGCGTCCTTCATCATCTGCCACTGGATGGCGTTCGACGGGCGCACCTCGCGCCCGTGGTTGGCGGAGGCACCGTACGAGTACCACACGTGCCCGCCCACCGTCAGCATCGTCGTCGCCGCCAGGCACTCGCCCTGGTAGAGCGCGAAGTACAGCCGCATGCGGCCCGGCTCCTCGGCGTTGAGCACCTTCCACATGCGCTCGAAGTACCCCTGCGGCCGGGGCCGGAACTTGTCGCGCTCGGCCGTGATCTCGTACAGCCGCTGCCACTCGCCGAAGTGCTCGAGACCGCCCTGCACCACCTCGACGCCGGCCTTCTCGGCCTTCTTCACGTTGCGCCGCCAGAGCTGGTTGAAGCCCTTGAAGATCTCGTCCAGGGACCGCCCCGCCAGCGGCACCTGGAAGACGTACCGCGGCTGTACGTCGCCGAAGCCCGCACCGCCGTCCTCACCCTGCTGCCAGCCCATCCGCCGCAGCCGTTCGGCGACCTCGAAGGCCTGCGGCTCGACGACGTCCGCGTTGACGTCGCGCAGCCGCTTGACGTCCGGGTCGGCGATGCCCGCCTTGATCGTCGGCGCCTCCCAGCGGCGGATGATCACCGGCGGGCCCATCTTCACGGAGAACGCGCCCTGGCTCTTCAGATGCGCCAGCATCGGGTTGAGCCACGCGTCGAGGTTCGGCGCGTACCAGTCGATGACCGGCCCCTCCGGCAGATACGCCAGATACCGCTTCACCTTCGGCAACTGCCGGTAGAGCACCAGAGCCGCGCCCACCTGCCGGCCGTCGGCGTCGAACCAGCCCAGGTTCTCCGCGCGCCACTCGGACTTCACGTCCGCCCACGCCGGGATCTGGCAGTGGCTCGCGGCGGGCAGACTGCGGATGTACGCCAGATGCTGCTCGCGGCTGATGGGCTGCAGGGTCAGGCTCATGGCGGCGCTCCTCGTGCTGCGGCGGGTTGCCGACTGCGGCAGGCTTCTCGCGGGTGAAGCCTACTGCGGGCGCACCTCACCCCAGGAGGGAAGGCCCCAAGCGGCGGGGCTACGCAGACACGGAGAGCGCCGGTGGTGTAAGGCGACGGTGTCGTACGGATCGGCGGCGTGCCGCACGGATCAGCCGCACGGATCAGCCGTGCGGATCAGCCGTGGGGACGGCCGTACGGATCAGAGGGAGAAGCCCCCGCGCGCCATCGCCAGGAAGAACCCGAGGCCGGACGCTCCCAGCCCCAGGAGCATCAGGAACCGCTCCCTGGTGGTCACGGAGATCATCTGTCCCCACGCCCCGGTGACGATCCCGATCAGTCCCGCCCAGGTCGCCGGCACGTGCAGGCCGCGCCACTGGGCCAGGACGAGCGCGACCGCCCCGACGGTGAGCGTGATGGCCAGGAGCGTGTCCTGGGCGACGTGATATTCGCCGTCGCTGGCGAAAAGTCCGATGTTGCGCTGCGGGGGCTGTACTGCCTGAGGCATAAGGGCACCTCCATGCCCGTATGGCGGCGCGGGCTCCAGAGTCGTACGTGGCGCCGCTCACACCCGATGTGTACAGATTGCCGGGAATCGTGGCCGGATTTCAACCGGAAGGGCCGCTGCGGGTACTGTGTACGGTCTGTAGCGGAGTCTGTCCAGGCCACCCCACCGCACCGGCGCCCCATCCGGCGCCGCCCCCGCGGTTGTCAGTGCCGGGCGCTACCGTTGCGACGCAATGAAGAACCTCCTGCCACGGAGAGACCGTGGCCGCCGAGTCCAGAGGAGGTGGGTTCCACAATGCGTCACTACGAGGTGATGGTCATCCTCGACCCCGATCTCGAGGAGCGTGCAGTCTCCCCGTTGATCGAGTCCTTCCTGTCCGTGATCCGTGAGGCCAAGGGCAAGGTGGAGAAGGTCGACACCTGGGGCCGTCGTCGTCTCGCTTACGAGATCAAGAAGAAGCCCGAGGGCATCTACTCGGTCATCGACATCCAGGCCGAGGCCGATGTCGTCAAGGAGCTCGACCGGCAGATGAACCTCAACGAGTCGGTGCTGCGGACCAAGGTCCTGCGCCCCGCAATCCACTGACCGCAACCGACGAGCAGACCGCGTACGGCCCGTCCGGCGACGGACGGACCGCGCACGAGTAACCGAACCGACTGAACCGACAGCGCTGGCTGTACTCACCGCACAGACAGCACTGACCGCACTGACAAGCCAGACCGCACCACCCGGCAGCAACCGCGAGAGGTCAAGACATGGCAGGCGAGACCGTCATCACCGTCGTCGGAAACCTGACCGATGACCCCGAGCTGCGCTTCACGCCCTCCGGCGCGGCCGTCGCGAACTTCACGATCGCGTCGACCCCCCGGACGTTCGACCGGCAGACCAACGAGTGGAAGGACGGCGACCCGCTGTTCCTCCGCGCGTCGATCTGGCGCCAGGCGGCGGAGAACGTCGCCGAGTCGCTGACGCGCGGCACGCGCGTGGTTGCCCAGGGCCGGCTCCGCCAGCGTTCGTACGAGACCCAGCAGGGCGAGAAGCGGACCGTGGTGGAGCTGGAGGTCGACGAGATCGGCCCCGCGCTCCGGTACGCCACCGCCAAGGTCACCAAGACCACCGGCAGGGGCGGCCAGGGCGGCGGCTTCGGCGGTGGCGGCGGCCAGCAGGGCGGCCAGGGCGGCGGCTGGGGCGGAAACCCCGGCGGCGGCCAGGGCGGCCAGGGTGGCGGCGGCCCGCAGGGCGACCCGTGGGCGACGTCCGGCGGCGGTGGCGGTCAGCAGGGCGGTCAGGGCGGCGGCTGGGGTGGGAACTCCGGCGGCGGCCAGGGCGGCCAGGGCGGCGGTTACTCGGACGAGCCCCCGTTCTGATCCCGGGCTTCCCGGGGCGTGACGAGCGTGCTCGTACACCACACTTCTTGATCACACTGGAGTAAGAGACATCATGGCGAAGCCGCCTCCGCGCAAGCCGAAGAAGAAGGTTTGCGTCTTCTGCAAGGAGAAGATCTCCTACGTCGACTACAAGGACACGAACCTGCTGCGGAAGTTCATCTCCGACCGCGGCAAGATCCGTGCCCGCCGGGTCACCGGCAACTGCACCCAGCACCAGCGTGACGTCGCCACGGCCGTGAAGAACAGCCGGGAGATGGCGCTGCTGCCCTACACCTCGACCGCGCGCTGACTGGGAGGGTGAGACAAGCATGAAGATCATCCTCAAGGGCGAGGTCTCCGGCCTCGGTGCCGCGGGCGATGTCGTCGAGGTCAAGGACGGGTACGCCCGCAACTACCTGATCCCCAACGGGCTGGCGATCCGCTGGACCCGCGGCGGGGAGAAGGACGTGGCGCAGATCCGCCGCGGCCGCAAGCTGCGCGAGATCGCCTCGGTCGAGCAGGCCAACGCCGTCAAGTCGGAGCTGGAGGGCGTGCAGGTGCGCCTGTCCACGCGCGCCGGCGCCAGCGGCCGGCTCTTCGGCGCCGTCACCCCGGCCGACATCGCCACGGCGATCAAGCAGGCCGGCGGCCCGGACGTCGACAAGCGGCGCATCGAGCTGTCCGCGCCGATCAAGAGCCTCGGCGCCCACCAGGTGTCCGTACGGCTGCACCCCGAGGTCGACGCGAAGGTCGGCGTCGAGGTCGTGGCCGGCTGACGCCGTTCGGCGACGGGTAGGACGAAGGACGGGCCGCGCCCTTGCGGGGGCGCGGCCCGTTCGCGTGCGTGCGTTTTCAGGGAAACGGCTCTGGACCCGGGGTGCTCAGCGGGACGGCGGCCCTCCGCGGGCCGGGGTTTCGGCCCGTACGGCGGCTGCGCCCGGCCCGTGCCCGTACCCACACCGCGGCTACGCCCGGACGGCGCCTGTGACCAGCCACCGCCCGGACCGCGCACGCAGCCACAGCGTCACCAGCCGCGTCAGCATCATCAGCCCCATCGACCACCACACCGCCGTCAGCCCCCCGCCCAGCGTCGGCACCGCCAGCGCCACCGGCGCGAAGACGGCCAGCGTCAGCAGCATCGCCCAGGCCAGATACGGCCCGTCGCCCGCGCCCATGAGCACGCCGTCGAGCACGAACACCACCCCCGCCAGCGGCTGCGTCACCGCGACGACCAGCAGCGCAGGCAACAGCACGTCGTGCACCCCCGCGTCGTCCGTGAAGAGCGGCAGGATCAGCGGCCGGGCGGCCACCACCAGCGCGCCCAGCACCGCGCCGGTCGCCACGCCCCACTGCACCATCCGCCGGCACGCCTCCCGTGCCCCGTCCACGTCCCCCGCGCCCAGATAGCGGCCGATGATCGCCTGCCCGGCGATCGCTATCGCGTCCAGTGCGAACGCCAGCAGCGACCAGATGCTCAGCACCACCTGGTGCGCGGCGACCGACTCGTCCCCGAGCCCCGCCGCCACCGCGGTCGCGATGAGGCCGATGGCGCGCAGCGAGAGGGTACGGATCAGCAGCGGTACCCCGGCCCGGGCGGAGGCGCGTATGCCGGCCGGCTGCGGGCGCAGCGCGGCGCCGTGCTTGCGGGCGCCCCGTACGACGACGACCAGGTAGACCGCGGCCATCCCCCACTGCGCGAGCACGGTGCCCCAGGCGGAGCCGGCGATGCCGAGGCCGGCGCCGTAGACGAGGGCGACGTTGAGCACGGCGTTGGCGGTGAAGCCGCCGATGGCGACGTACAGCGGGGTGCGGGTGTCCTGCAAGCCGCGCAGGACGCCGGTGGCGGCGAAGACGATGAGCATGGCGGGGATGCCGAAGGCGCTGATGCGCAGATACGTCACCGCGTACGGAGCGGCGGTGTCGGAGGCGCCGAAGAGCCCGACGAGCCCGGGCGCGGTGGGGACGGTGACCGCGACGAGCACCGCGCCGAGCAGCGCGGCGAGCCAGATGCCGTCGACGCCCTGCTGGATCGCGGAGCGCAGATCGCCGGCGCCGACGCGGCGGGCGACGGCGGCGGTGGTGGCGTAGGCGAGGAAGACGAAGACGCTCACGGCGGTGGTGAGGAGCGCGGCGGCGACGCCGAGCCCGGCGAGGTGCGGGGTGCCGAGGTGGCCGACGATGGCGCTGTCGGCGAGCACGAAGAGCGGCTCGGCGACGAGGGCGCCGAAGGCGGGGACGGCGAGGGCGACGATCTCGCGGTCGTGCCGCCGCCGGGTACGGCGTCGCTGCTCGCCGGGCGTGCCCTGGTCGGCGGCGGTGGGCGCGGGGACGTCCTGCATGCAGCAAATCTAATAGTCCACAGGTAACAGACGCAACAGGCTGCGGGCACTTACAAGATGACGTGTACGGGGTGATCGCGCGCGGCGTACGCCGCGACCTCGGCCCGGCGGGGAAAGTTTTTCTCCTCCACCGGGGGTGGACGAAGAATCAGCAGGTCAAACGGGTGATCGCGGAGCGATAGTGTGCTTGTCCACAGCACTGTCCCCCGGCTCGTACACAGCTTTCCCCAAGTAATCCACAGGTTGGGCGACGCTTTCCACACCCCCTGTGGATAGCGCAATTGGCGACAGCCCGCCGCGGACCTACCGTTGACCCTCCCCCCTGCCGGCAGCGGCGCCGCCGCCCCGCGGTCCGGGGGCCCGGCCGACGCGCCGGAAGCGGAACGCCGCGGGCGATTTGTCAGCGGCGTGCCGTAAGAAAGAGGGGCGCCCTGAGAGGTCCGCCGCGAGGCGGGTGGGAGGAGGTGGGGCAGCCGTGTCAGAGCACAGGGATTACGTGGACACCATGCCCGGGGACGTCCGTCCACTGCGCCGCGAGGCCGACCAGCACAGCCGGCCGGACCAGCCGGCGCCCGAAGACCCCTGGGGCCCCGGCGCCCCCGCCGCCTTCGAGCGCGTACCCCCGCAGGATCTGGACGCCGAGCAGTCAGTCCTCGGCGGCATGCTGCTGTCCAAGGACGCCATCGCCGACGTCGTCGAGGTCCTCAAGGGCCACGACTTCTACCGCCCGGCCCACGAGACGGTCTACACCGCGATCCTCGACCTCTACGCCCGCGGCGAGCCCGCCGACCCCATCACCGTCTCCGCCGAGCTCACCAAGCGCGGCGAGCTCGCCCGCGTGGGCGGCGCCTCCTACCTCCACACCCTCGTCCAGTCCGTCCCCACGGCCGCCAACGCGGAGTACTACGCGGAGATCGTCCACCAGCGCGCCATCCTGCGCCGCCTGGTCGAGGCCGGCACGCGGATCACGCAGATGGGATACGCGGCCGACGGCGAGGTCGACGACATCGTCAACTCCGCCCAGGCCGAGATCTACGCCGTCACCGAACAGCGCACCGCGGAGGACTACCTTCCCCTCGGCGAGATCATGGAGGGCGCCCTCGACGAGATCGAGGCCATCGGCTCCCGCAGCGGCCAGATGTCCGGCGTTCCCACAGGCTTCACCGACCTCGACTCCCTCACCAACGGCCTCCACCCCGGCCAGATGATCGTCGTAGCCGCCCGCCCCGCCATGGGCAAGGCCCTGGCCCTCGACACCCCGCTGCCCACGCCCACGGGGTGGACGACAATGGGGGAGGTTCGAGTCGGCGACTACCTGCTTGACGCGAAGGGCAGGCCCACACGCGTCGTTGCCGCTACCGACGTGATGAGAGGGCGTCCGTGCTACGAGGTCGAGTTCTCGGATGGCGCGAAGATCGTGGCAGACGCCGACCATCAATGGCTTACCTGGGATCGGAGCACCCGCAAGGCGTACGACCACGCCGCCCCGGGGGCCGCCGCGTACCCGGACGACTGGCCTTCGTGGTCTCGCCGCCCGTCGTCCGCGCGACCTTATGCCGCTGGTGAGCGTGATCAGATGCGTGCCTGGCGTAGTGCCGGTCTTACATCCGCGCAGATCGGCGCCAGACTCGGCAGGACCGCGACGGCGGTGCAACAGCAGTGGAATCGCCCCGAACCTGAGAGCAGGGTGCTGAGGCCGCGTACCACAGCGGAGATTGCCGGCACGCTTCGCGTGCACGGCATGCACAACCACGCCATTCCAGCCGCGCAACCTTTGGCTTGCCCTGAAGCCGAACTGCCCGTGGACCCGTATGTGCTCGGCTATCTTCTCGGAGACGGCGACACGACTGGGAACGGACGAGTGGCTTGCGATCCACAAGATCGCGAGTGGCTGATGAGGGAGTTCCGCGCGGCTGGGCATGAGGCCATTCCTTATGGCAGTGCAGGCCACTTCGGTGTGCGCGGGCTGACAGAAACGTGGCGCTCGCTGAACCTGTCAGCGGGCAAGCACATCCCTCCAGCCTATCTGCGGGCCTCATTCGAGCAGCGTCTGGCGCTGGTGCAAGGGCTGGTGGACTCGGATGGTTACGTCGACGGGCACGGTGCCTATCGATTCACGAACACGAACCGCGTGCTTATCGACGGCTTCCGCGAACTCGTCGTCACCTTGGGTTGCGTCCCGCAGATCCACGGGCGCACCGGTCGGACCCGGGCGGGAAGGTCCTGCGCAGACTCGTGGGATGTCATCGTCCCGACCAGTCTCCCGCTGGCCCGGATGCCGCGTAAGGCGCGTTCTGCCCGGCGGCAATGGAAACGAGAGCAGGTCACTCGGTACATCAAGGCAGTCACACCTCTGGACAGCGTCCCGGTCCGCTGCGTACAGGTCGAGAATCCCGACCACCTGTATCTGGCCTCGCGGTCGATGGTGCCGACGCACAACAGCACCCTCGCCCTGGACTTCGCCCGCGCCTGTTCGATCAAGAACAATCTGCCCAGCGTCATCTTCTCGCTGGAGATGGGCCGCAACGAGATCGCGATGCGGCTGCTCTCCGCGGAGGCCCGCGTGGCGCTCCACCACATGCGCTCCGGCAGCATGACCGACGACGACTGGACCCGCCTGGCCCGCCGGATGCCGGAGGTGACGGGCGCCCCGCTCTACATCGACGACTCCCCGAACCTGTCGATGATGGAGATCCGCGCCAAGTGCCGCCGGCTGAAGCAGCGCAACGACCTGCAGATGATCGTCATCGACTACCTCCAACTGATGCAGACGGGCGGCTCCCGCCGCCCGGAGAGCCGCCAGCAGGAGGTCTCGGAGATGTCCCGGAACCTCAAGCTCCTGGCCAAGGAGCTGGAGGTCCCGGTGATCGCCCTGTCCCAGCTCAACCGCGGCCCTGAACAGCGCACCGACAAGAAGCCGATGGTTTCCGACCTTCGTGAATCGGGATCGATCGAGCAAGATGCAGACATGGTCATCTTGTTGCACCGCGAGGATGCGTACGAAAAAGAGTCGCCGCGCGCCGGCGAGGCGGACCTGATCGTCGCGAAGCACCGCAACGGCCCGACGGCGACGATCACGGTGGCGTTCCAGGGCCACTACTCCCGCTTCGTGGACATGGCCCAGACCTGACCCGCGGAGCTGTACCGCCTCAAATTTCGTGTCGGAATCTCACGCTTGGTGTCGGATGGGAGTCGGATCCGACACTGAGCTGGGACGGAGCATCCCGGCCAAGCCGTGAGTCAGCGGGAAGCTGCTCAGCGCCTCGTCTCGTACCTGGTCAGGACCACGCCGCCGGGAAACGTCCGCGTCTCCACCAGGTTGAGGTTCACCCAGTCGTCCAGCGCGGTGAAGAACGGCGTGCCGCCGCCTACCAGGACCGGATGGGCGGCGATCACGTACTCGTCGATCAGCCCGGCGCGCATGGCCGCCCCGGCGAGCGTCGCGCCGCCGATGTCCATCGGGCCGCCGTCCTCGGCCTTGAGCCGGGTGATCTCAGCGACCGCGTCGCCGGTGACCAGGCGGGTGTTCCAGTCGACCTTGTCGATCGTCGAGGAGAACACCACCTTCGACATGTCCCGCCAGCGGCGCGCGAACTCGATCTCCGCCGGGGTGGCGCTGGGCTGCTGGTCGCCGGTCGGCCAGTAGGAGCTCATCGTCTGCCACAGCTTGCGCCCGTACAGCGTCAGGTCGGTCGCCTGCAACTGGTCGGACCAGAACTGGAACAGCTCGTCGCTCGGCGCGCTCCAGCCGATGTCGTCGCCGGGCGCGGCGATGTAGCCGTCCAGGGTGAGGTTCATGCCATAGATGAGTTTCCGCATGGTGCCAGCCTTCCGTGAGTCGATCTCACGCGTACAGACCGGCGCGGCGCGGGAAACTCATCGGTGCGCGATCTGAGCTCACATGTAGTCCTCGTGCTCGGTGGTCAGCCGCAGACTCATCGTTCCGCCGAGGAAATCGCCCGGGCAAGTGGCTGTCGGACTGGTTGCCGATGCTGAAGGATCAGCGCCGTGGAAACAGTGGTCCAGTGGATCCGCACGTCTTGGACCAAACGATCCCGCGGCGAGCCGGGAGCCTCCCGCCGGAACGCGACCCCGACGGCCTTTCCCCTACCGCTTCTTACGCCGCCCTACATCCATGAAGTCCTCATGCACGAAGCCGAGGACTTCCAGCCGAGGTTCGTCACGCATGAGGGCCTGCCCGACTCCACCGCGGACACCGGCGTGCTGCTGCGTGAACACGAGGGGCTCCTGCGGGTTGAGCTGGTCGTTACACCATTCGGCATGCCCCGCAGGTGGCGTCGGCCGCCAGCAGTCCGGCTCGCCCGGGGCGAATGGCTCCGCTGGCAGGTCAACTACCGCTTCGCAGGCACCCACGGCGATGAATGGACCTACCGCCTCGACACCCTCAACATCGCTTACGGTCCGACGGCGACCGATCTGTTCCTGAGCACCCCAACGCACTCCGTCGATGAACTCGCCACGCTGCGATGATCGCGGCCACCGTGGACTCGTGACTTCATCGGCAGCATCGAGATCCCCGCACCTTCGAGGAGCTTCTCGACGCCATCGAGACCGTCTGCGGGTGGTTCCAGACGAAGGGCGCAGCAACTGCCGGACCGGTGACGTGATCACCCGAGTTGCGGGGCCTCTCCGGCTGCGAACTGCGCGCCGATGTTGTTCCACGTGAAACCGTCCCGCCAGCCCCTGCTGCCGGCAGCCCAGCCGAGCATCGCCGTCAGGACGCCCCACTAGTTGCGGTACCTCTCCGGCAGGTGCACCCACTGGGTAGCGGTCTGGAACTTGTAGGCGATCGCGTCGATCACCTGCCGGTGATTCCGCCAGCGGCCACCCCCGCTTCGGTGTCCGGTCCGGGAGCAACGGCTCGATGCGGGTCCGGCGTAGCGTGGGCGGATGACTTGGCGGACCCCTACGTACCGGATCGTCGACGGAGAGAAGATCGACGCGGGGACCAGGGCGTCCGGCGGCAGGAGGAGCGACGGGCCGTCCTCTATGCCGACGATCCTGCGGAACGCGGTCGGCCGGTTCTCGTCTCGTACGAAACCGTCTATCCCCGGGGGTGGCCCGAGGAACCCGGTCTGTTCATGCTGCGCAACGACTTCCCGGCGCAGATCACCTACGCCGGTGAGACCTACGCGTCCGTACTCCATGGTTACTGGTCCCTGTCGGCGGCCGATGCCTCCGCCCGAAGCGGCATCCGGGACGCGCCGTCCGGCCGGGAGGCGCAGGAGCTCGGTGGTCAGGCGGCGCGCCGGAAGGACTGGCCGGAAGCGCGGCTTGCGGTCATGGCCGGGCTCCTTCGGGCCAAGTTCACGCAGCACCCCCGGCTCGCCGAGGTCCTTCTCTCCTCGGGCGACGCGAGGATCAGCTACACCGGCATCTCGGAGTCGCCCTTCTGGCGGGACGTCCCCGACAGTCGTGGGCGAAACTGGGTGGGCCGGCTGCTTGAGCTGATCCGGGCCGAACTCGTCGCCCGGCAAACCGTCGGTCTTGCCTGACGGCCGGGACAGGAGGAGCCGGTGGCAGAGGGCAGACGGCAAGTCTTCCAGTGGATGCGCTGCTACTGGGATGAAGAGGACATCTGGTTCTACTTCGAGTTCAGGGCCGATGGCATCGTGACGCGACAGGTCGAGCTTCAGGGCCCGATGCGCGTCCCGATTGCGGCAGCGTCCCTCGACGAACGGCAGCAAGCGCGGGATGCGGGCCGCCTTGCCGACTACGAGAAGAAGTACGGCCTCACCGCCGAACCACCCGTCTCGGAGTGGGAAGGCCACGATCCCGAGCCGCTGACCGCCGAAGAGTTCGAGACGGTCTGGGCCACTGCCCGCCGCCGGATCGCAGAGGGGAGCCTCTGACCGTGCCGATGGCTCACGGACGCGGCGCACGGGAGGTCGGCGACTTGGCGGCGAGGCCGGCGCCTTCGGCCACGTACATGGTCAGGAACATGTCGTCGATCAGCGCCGACAGCTCCGGGGTCCCGAACTCCCGCACCACCCGACCGCCGCCACCGGCGCGGAACTGCGCGTACACCCGGTCCGTACCGCCCTGTTGGACCTCCTCGCCGAAGTCGGCACCGTCACCGCGACCGAGGCCGCCGCCCGGCTCGGCCACAGCTCCGGCCTCTGCTCCTTCCACCTGCGGCAGCTCGCCCGCCACGGATACGTCGAGGAGGTCCCCACCCGCGGCGGCCGCGCGCGCCCCTGGCGCCTGACGCGGCGCGCGCCCGCTGCCGCCAGCCCCGCCGAGGAGCAGTTCGGCGATCTGGCCCGCGGGTTGGAGGACGAGAGCTGGCAGCGGTGGCTGGCGCGGCGGGACGAGGCTCCGGCGACGTGGCGGCGGGACGAAGCCTTCAGCGCCGTCGCCTATCTGACGCCCGAGGAGATGAGCCGGGTCGGGGACGCGATCCGCCGGGCGCTCCTTCCGTACCAGGACCGCGAGCAACGCCCCCTGGCGCGGCCCGGCGACGCCCGGCCCGTGGCCCTCGTCACCCGGCTGTTCCCCCTGCTGCCCGACCCGCAGGACGGCCCGGACCAGGACTGAGCCGCCGCAAGCCGCCGTAACGCAGTCAGCTCAGCCCGGCGCGGCGGAGCACGAGCCCGTAGTGCTCGGGGTCCGCCAGGATGAGGCTCCTGGCCCGGTCGTGGTCCGCCCGGAGGGTATCCGGCCAGGCGGCGGGATCCAGCGGGATCCACAGCGCGAGGTCCAGCCGCACCGCGGGTTCTTCGCAGGTCAGAAAGGCGGTCAGGACGGCCTCCCGGTAGGCCGCGCGCACGTCGGCGAGCGCGTCGAGGGCGGCCTGGCTCTCCGGGGTCGGCGTTCCGCTTCGTACGCCGTCCGCGGACGCGTAGCGCAGCGGGGGCCCGGAGAAGTACCAGGCCATGGTCGCCCCCGTCTTCTCGGCGGGCGTACCGGTGCGGACGTAGGAGACGATCCGCTCCTGCGTCCAGCGGTGCCCGGGGGCCTTGACCAGGGGGCGTACGAGCTGGTTGATCCCGCTGCGGCAGTGGTCGAGAACCGCGGCCTGGAGGAGCGGGGCCGCGTGCCGGCGCGTGCGGTCGGGGTCGGCCTCGGCGGCCCGGCCGATCTCCCAGCGCTTGACCTCGCACCGGCGGTACGCGTCCTCCCCCGCCTCGTCCGGAACGGCCCAGGCGGGGCTGAAGAGTTCCAGCAGCCCGTCCAGGTGCGGTTCGAACGCGGCGGTACGGGCCGGAGGATCCGGAATCATCTCGAACGTCTTAGGCATCGCCCGCCCCCCGCCCTGGAATCTACTCCTCGCCCGCCAGTGTCAGCGACCGCAGGCGCTGGGCAGCGAACCACGTCGCGCCCGCCGTGACCACGATCAGCAGGACCGTCGCCACCGGCAGCGCCACGTCGGAGACCACGTGGCCGCCCTGGCCGGTCTTCTCGCCCACCGCCAGCGCCCACTGCTGGATGCTGAGCGTCTTCACGCCGTCGACGAGGCTGCCGAGCAGGGCCTCCCACACCAGCGCGTAGACGAGTCCGAAGACCACCGCGTGCCGCGAGATCGTGCCGAGCATCAGGAAGAAGGCGGCGTAGGCGACGGAGGCGACCGCGGCGGCCAGGGCGTACGCGACCGCCAGGCGGCTGCCGTTGCCGCCGAGGATGAACCCGGCGACCAGCGTGGGCAGCGCGGAGAACGCGACGGTCACGCTGACCGCGACGATCAGCTTGGTGAGGATGATCGTCGGGCGCGGCACGGGCTTCGCGAGCAGATAGACGATCGAACTGTCGTCGATCTCCGGGCCGATGGCGCCCGTGCCGGCGATGACGCCGATGAGCGGCACCATGGTCGCCAGCGCGAAGCCGCCGAGGAGGTCGGCGGTGACCTCGTCGTCGGCGCCGACGAGGGCGCGTACGACGATGGCGATGACGATGAGCAGCACGGGCAGCAGGAGCAGGATGAGCGCCCGGCGGCGGCCGAGGATGGCCCGCTGGGTGAGCCGGGCGACGGTGGGGTGGTACAGCATCGCGTTCTTCGCTCCTTCTCAGGCCGCGACCAGGTACGAGAAGACGGATTCGAGGGACTCGTCGGACGGCGAGACCTCGTAGAGGCGGATGCCGTGGTCCCTGGCGAAGCGCGGCAGCAGCTCGGTGAAGCGGGCGAAGTCGACGGCCTGGATTTGCAGGACGCCGTCGCGCCGGTCGAGTTCGAGCCCGGCGGTGGACGGGTCGGCGATGAGCGCGGAGGCGAGCGCGCGGTCGTCGCTGGAGCGTACGGCGTAGTGGTGCGGGCGGTCGGTCATCAGCCGGCGGATCTTGCGGAAGTCGCCGGAGGCTGCGTGCCGGCCGGCGACGATCACCTCGATGTGTGCGGCGAGTTGCTCGACCTCCTCCAGGATGTGCGAGGAGAACAGCACGGTGCGGCCGGCGGCGCCCATCTGCCGTAGCAGGTCCATGAGGTGCATGCGCTGGCGCGGGTCCATGCCGTTGAACGGCTCGTCGAGGAGCAGCACGTCGGGCTCGTGGACGAGGGCGGAGGCCATCTTGACGCGCTGGCGCATGCCTTTGCTGTACGTGCTGATGCGGCGGTTCTGCGCGTACTCCATCTCGACCGTGGCCAGCGCCTTGCGCGCGGCTTCGGCGCCGAGGCCGTGCAACTCGGCGTTGGCGAGGACGAACTCGCGGCCGGTGAGGAAGTCGTACATCGCCTCGCGCTCGGGGACAAGCCCGATCTGCTTGTAGACCCGCTCGTTGCGCCAGATGCGCACACCGTCGAGGGTGACCGCGCCGGTGGAGGGGGAGAGGAAGCCGGCCATCATGTTGATGAGGGTCGACTTGCCGGCGCCGTTGGGGCCGAGGAGGCCCGTGACGCCCGGGCCGATGGCCATGGTCACGTCGTTGACGGCGACGACGTTGCCGAACCAGCGGGAGACGCTGTCGATCCGGATGGTGGTCACAGCCCGGCCTTTCGGTAGCGGCGCAGCAGGAAGAGGAAGCAGCCGGCGGCGAGCGCGAGCGCGACCAGCAGCGCGGCGCTTCCGGCCGCGGTGGACGGGTCGACGGGCTCGGGGGAGGCGGTGGCGGGGGTCGCGCCGAGGAACGTCGACTGGATGTTGTCGATGATGCCGATGGGCGAGAAGAGCGCGAACCAGCCGATGGCGCCGAGGTTGTCCTGCTCCCACGCGATGCCCTGCAGCGCGCTGACCGCGCCGAACGGCACGGTGAACGCGGCGATGACGGCGGCGACGCCGAAGCCGCGGCGCGGGGTGAGGGCGGCGATGGCCAGGCCGATGCCGGCGAAGAGCACCGACAGCAGGGCGACCGAGAGGAGCGCCTGGGCGAAGCCCTTGGTCTGGTCGGTGAAGTCGAGCTTCGCCAGCAGCGCGCCGACGTAGAGGATCAGCAGGGGGGTGGCGGTGAGGATGAAGAGCGCGCCGGCCATCGCCGCGTACTTGGCGGAGACGTAGTCGAGGCGCTCGACGGGGCGGGAGAAGTAGAGCGGGACGGTACGGAACCGCAGGTCGCGGGAGACGGACACGGGGGCCTGGGCGGCGATGAAGAGGAAGATGACGGGCTGGAGGTAGATCGCGTAGTCGGTGTACTCCAGCGGCAGCTCGTCCATGCTCGTGCCGATGGCGACGGCGACGAGGATGAGCGCGACCAGGCACATGATGCCGAAGAGGAGCGCGGGCGGGACCTTGGACTTGGCGGAGCGGCCGAGGCCGTACGCGGCGCGCAGGGACTGGGTGAACAGGGAGCGGCGGGCGTAGCCGCGGCCGAGGCGGGGGCCGTCGTAGTGGCGGTAGCCGATGTCGTGGATGACGTCGGTGGCGGCGGGGGTGCTCGTGCTCGTGCCGGGGGCCTGGGCGGTGGCGCCGGGCTTGCCGGTGGCGCCGGAGTTGCCGGTGGCGGGCGCGTCAGTGGGCATGAGGGCTTCCTGCGGGGTCGGTCGCGGACGTGCTCGCGGGGGTGCGGGGGTTCGTGTCTGCGCTCGCGTTCACGCTCGTGCTCGTCGGGAGGGTGTCGTCGTCGCGGAAGATCTCCGCGATGCGGTGCCGGCGCTGCTCCATGCGCACCAGCCCGAGGCCGAGCCCGGCCACCGCGTCCCGTACGACGTCGTACGTGCCGTCGTCCTCGG
Organism: Streptomyces sp. NBC_01808; assembly: GCF_035917395.1. NCBI lineage: Bacteria > Bacillati > Actinomycetota > Actinomycetes > Kitasatosporales > Streptomycetaceae > Streptomyces > Streptomyces sp. NBC_01808. Next base: position 4,048,867 of record NZ_CP109072.1, on the reverse strand, counting down.
CCTCGACGTACAGCAGCCGGCCGTCCGCGGTGATCCCCAGGCCCGCGCCGGCGAGCGCCTTGCGCAGGGTGGCGGTGCCGTCGGGGTGGGCGTCGGTGTCGGTCACCTCGACCGCGAGGGTGGCGGTGGTCTGCGTGAAGTCGCTGGTGGAGCTGGAGCGCAGCAGCCGCCCGCCGTCGATGACGACGACGTGGTCGCAGGTGCGCTCCAGCTCGCCGAGGAGGTGCGAGGTGACGAGGACGGAGATGCCGAAGTCGGCGTGTACGCGGCGGATGAGGCCGAGCATGTCGTCGCGGCCGACGGGGTCGAGGCCGTTGGTCGGCTCGTCGAGGAAGACGAGCTGCGGGTCGTGCACGAGGGCCTGGGCGAGCTTGACGCGCTGCTTCATGCCGGTGGAGTAGCCGCCGATGGGGCGGTAGCGCTCCTCGTACAGCCCGACGTGGCGCAGGGTGTCGGCGGTGCGCTCGCGGGCCGCGGTGGCCGGGAGGCCGGACATGCGCGCCATGTGGACGACGAACTCCGTGGCGGAGACGTCGGGCGGCAGGCAGTCGTGCTCCGGCATGTAGCCGACGCGCTCGCGGATGGTGGCGGCGGTGTCGCTGCCGGCGGCCACGTCGAGGCCGAGCACGGTGGCGGAGCCCTCGGAGGCGGGCGAGAGCCCGAGCAGGATCTTGATCAGCGTGGACTTGCCGGCGCCGTTGGCGCCGACCAGGCCCGTGACCCCGGGGCCGATGTCGAGGGTGAGGCCGTCGAGCGCGGTGACCCGGGGAAACCGTTTGCTCAGGTTCTCGGTGGCGATGACTGTCACGTTGCACGACGGTAGTGGCGCGGGGGCGCGGGGTCGTCAGACCTGGCGATGGTTGCCGGATACGACCGGGGAGGGACGGACCCGTAGGGGGAAGGGGGCGGGAACCCTGAGGTTACCGACGGTATCCACAAGGCGACTGCGGGCATTGACGGAGCCATGGGGCGATGTCACAGTCATTGATGTCAGCTTTTGGGGCGGGTCGGGCTTCGGGCGAAGTCGGGCCGGGCGGGGTGGATTTGGGGCGGGACCGGGCGCCGGACCCGGCGCCGGGCGGCGGGCAGGGTGAAGTGCAGGGGCGGGCGCAGGAGAAGGGGTGGGTGGCATGAGCGAGTGGGGCGGCGTGGCCGTGCGGGAGCGATGGGTCAGGGCCGCCGGGGTCGAGCTGTGCGTGGCGGAGCTGGGGGACGCCGGGCAGCCGACGGTCGTGCTGCTGCACGGCTATCCGGACAGCAAGGAGGTGTGGTCCGCGGTAGCGTCCCGGCTCGCCGAGCGTTTCCACGTCGTGCTGTACGACGTCCGCGGCCACGGCCGCTCCACCGCGCCGAAGCCGCTGAAGGGCGGCTTCACGCTGGAGAAGCTCACGGACGACTTCCTCGCCGTGCTCGACGCCGTCAGCCCGGACCGCCCGGTGCACCTCGTGGGGCACGACTGGGGCTCGGTGCAGGGCTGGGAGTTCACCACGGTGGAGCGCACGGAAGGCCGTATCGCGTCGTTCACCTCCCTCTCCGGACCGTCCCTCGACCACTTCGGGCACTGGATCAACGGCCGGCTGCGCCGCCCCACCCCGCGGCGGGCCGGTCAACTGCTCGGCCAGACCGCCAAGTCCTGGTACGTGTACCTGCTGCACACCCCCGTCCTGCCCGAGATGGCCTGGCGCGGTCCGCTCGGCGCGCGCTGGCCGGCGATCCTGCGGCGGCTGGAGAAGGTGCCCGGCGACGGCTATCCGACGGCCTCCCTGGGCGACGACGCGGCGCACGGCGCCTGGCTCTACCGGGACAACGTCCGCGCCCGGCTGCGCCACCCCCGCGCCGACGCCTACGCGCACGCGCCGGTGCAGCTCATCACCCCCGCCGGCGACGCCTTCCTCTCGCCCAGCCTCTACGACGATCTGGACCGCTGGGTGCCGCAGTTGCTGCGGCGCACCATCGACGCCCGGCACTGGGTCCCGCGCACCCGGCCCGACCAGCTCGCCGCGTGGATCGGCGAGTTCGTCCTCGCCCACGAGGACGGCACGCCGGCGGCGGAGATCGTCCCGGCCGGGCCGTACGCGGACCGGTTCGGCGGCCGGCTGGTGCTGATCACCGGCGCGGGCAGCGGCATCGGCCGGGCCACCGCGTTCGCCTTCGCGGAGGCCGGCGCGCGGATCGTGGCGGCGGACATCGACGCCGAGGGGGCGGCCACGACCGCCGAGTTGTGCCGGATGATCGGCGCGGCGGAGGCGTGGCCCGAGGTCGTGGACGTCGCGGACGAGGAGGCGATGGAGAAGTTCGCCGAGCGGGTCGCCGCTTCGTACGGGGTGGTGGACGTGCTGGTGAACAACGCGGGGATCGGTCTCTCCGGCCCGTTCCTCGACACCTCGACGGCGGACTGGCGCCGGGTGCTGGACGTCAACCTGTGGGGCGTCATCCACGGCTGCCGGCTCTTCGGCAGGCAGATGGCCGAGCGCGGCCAGGGCGGGCACATCGTCAACACCGCCTCGGCCGCCGCCTATGCGCCGTCGCGGACCCTGCCCGCGTACGCCACGTCGAAGGCCGCGGTGCTGATGCTCTCGGAGTGCCTGCGCGCGGAGCTGTCGGGGCAGGGGATCGGCGTCTCGGCCGTCTGCCCGGGCTTCGTGCACACCAACATCACGGCCACCACGCGGTTCGCGGGTGTCTCCGAGGAGGAGGAGCAGCGCCGGAGGAAGAGCGCGCACCGCTGGTACGGGAAACGGAACTACCCCGCGGAGAAGGTCGCGGACGCGGTACTGCGGGCGGTCGCGCGCAACCAGGCGGTGGTGCCGGTCACGCCGGAGGCGCGGGGCTCGCGGCTGCTGTCGCGGTTCGCGCCGCGGGCGCTGCGGGCGATAGCCCGGGTGGAGCCGAAGATCTAGCGCGGGCCGGCGCGTCCGTCGTCCACCCACCATCCGACCACATCCATCTGCCTTCCAGGAGCCGCATCATGAGCACCGAAGCACGTCCCCCGCCCGCGGAGCACGGCGCGAGCACGCCGCACCAGGTCTCGTTCGGCCGGCTGGAGCCTCCGGTATTCGCGCCGGCCGTACCATCCCTCCCAAGAAGGCTTGCCGCGGCGGCAAGCGGGCCGGGGGACGGGCCGAGGGGCAGGCGAGCGGTGCTGGAGGAGCAGACGGCCGGTGAGTACCGGATCGAGGGGCTGGCGCACGCGAGCGGCACGACCGTACGCACCATCCGCGCGTACGCCGACCGCGGGCTGCTGCCCCGGCCGGAGCGGCGCGGGCGTACCAACGTCTACGGCGAGGAACACCTCGCCCGGCTGCGGCAGATAGCCGGCCTCCTCGACCGCGGCTACACCCTGGCGTCCATCAAGGAACTGCTGGAGGCGTGGGACGAGGGCCGGGGGCTCGGCGGTGTGCTGGGCCTGGTCGCCGAGGTGCAGGGGCCGTGGACCGACGAGGAGTCCGGGCAGTTGAGCCGGGCGGAGCTGGCGGATCTGTTCGGCGGGGCGGCGGACGAGTCCGCGGTCGCGGAGGCCGTCGAGCTGGGCGTGCTGGAGCGGGTGCCGGGCGAGCCGGAGATGTTCCTCGTGCCCAGCCCGCAGCAGCTCACGGTCGCCGCGGAACTGCACGCGGCGGGCGTCCCTTTCTCCGCCATCACCGGGCAACTGCGCGAGCTGCGGCTGCGGGTGGAGGAGATAGCGGCGGGCCTGCTGGACTTCACCGCCGAGCACGTCTTCCAGCGCTACCTCGACCATCCCCCGTCGGATGCGGAGGCGACCGAGGCCGCCGGGCTCGTCCGCCGGCTGCGGCCGCTGGCGCAGCAGACGATGGACGCGGAGCTGGCCCGCGCGATGCGCACCCTGGCCACGCGCCAGCTCCACGAGCACCTCGCAGGACCGCCCCAGCCCCAGGCAGCCGCTCCGGTGACGGTCCCGGTGAGCCTGCCGGCGGCCACGGTGGCGGCGGTCCGCGATCTGGTGGGCCCGGCGGCGACGGCGGAGTTCGTCACCTCGGCGACGGAACGGGAGCTCCACAAGCGCCGCATGGACGCCCTGGCGGGGGGCGCGGGCGGGGAGGACGGCGCGGCCGGAGGCGGGGGTTGACCCCTGGTTACTGGCGGGTCACTCTGGGTCAGCCGTACAAGGGGAGGAGAACACCCATGCGCAGACGCAGCTTTGTCACAGGGTTAACCGCTACGACCGCCGCCACCGGGCTCGGCCTCACCGCCGCCGGTCACGGCCACGCCACCGCAACTACCGCCCCCGCAACCACCGATGGCCGGTCCGGTCGCGGTGTCGGGCCCCGGACTGCCTGGCGGGAGATGTCCGTGCCGGCCGGGGCGCCCGCCGTCCTGCTCAGCGCCGTTGCCGCCGCCGGGCCCGATCTCGCGTGGGCCGTGGGTGAGGAGGCCCGTAGCGGCTCGACGTCCGGCCGGCCCGTCGCCCGTACCTGGGACGGCGCCGCCTGGCAGGCCACCGATGTCTCGCACCTCGCCTTCGCCGGCAGCATCCGCAACGTCGCCGCCGCCCCCGCGGGCGCCGCGGGGGCAATCGCGGCCTGGGCCGTGGCGTACGACCGGGCCGGTGCCGATCACCTCCTCGCCTGGGACGGTGCCACCTGGCGCGAGCACGACTTCCCCGGACGCGGCGAGTCCGGTGCGGAGTTGTGGTCCGTCGCCGTCGCCCCCGACGGCACCGTCCGGGTCTCCGGCACCCGGGACGGCGCCTCCCGCGTGCTGCGTTCCGACGACGCGGCCGGCACCCGCTGGAGCTGGTCGCCGCCGCTGCCCACCGACGACGGTTCCGTCCCCAGCCTGTGGAACGTCCACGTCGACCGCGCCGGTGCCACCTGGGTCTCCGGTGACGTCGTCGTCGCCCGGTACGACGACCGCTCCTGGCTCGTCCTGCCCCGGCTCGCCGGGCTGCGCCTGTCCGTCACCGACCTGCTCCCCGTCGCCCCCGACGACATCTGGCTCACCGGCCACGACTACGGCGTCGGCGGCCCGCCCGGCAAGCCGCCGGGCGTCGTCCTGCGCCACTACGACGGCACGGCGTGGAGCGATGTCGCCGCCCCCTTCACCGTCGGCTCCCTCGGTGCCATCGCGCCCGACGCGGCCGGCCGCCCCGCCGTGATCGCCGGCTGGGACTTCTGGGACGGCACCAGCGCCCACTACCTCCGCTGGGACGGAGCCGCCTGGACCAGCGAACGCGGGCCCGTGGCCGCCCAGGGCACGACCCCCGTGATGTCCGCCCTCGCGCCCATACCCGGCACGGCCGGCTTCTGGTCGGCGGGTACCACGGCGCAGTCGCCGTTCCCGCCCGCCCAGGCGCGTATCGAGCGCTACGGCTGACGGTCCCGCCCTCTACGCTGGACGCCGGCAGAGAGCGGACGGCGCCGGGAGGGTGGCTGGTGGGCAGCGGACGGATCCCCGTGGTCGTCCTCGCGGGGTTTCTCGGCTCCGGCAAGACCACCCTCCTCAACGGGCTGCTGCTGGGCGGCGGCGGCACCCGGATCGGCGCCGTCGTCAACGACTTCGGCAGCATCGAGATCGACGCCATGGCCGTCGCCGGCCAGGTCGACTCGATGGTCTCCCTCGGCAACGGCTGCCTGTGCTGCGCCGTCGACACTTCCGAACTCGACGCCTTTCTCGACCGGCTCGTCGGCACCGGCAGGATCGACGTCATCGTGGTCGAGGCCAGCGGCCTCGCCGAGCCGCAGGAACTCGTGCGCATGGTGCTGGCCAGCGAGAACGACAGCATCGTGTACGGAGGGCTGGTCGAGGTCGTGGACGGCGCCGAGTTCGCCGCGACCCGTGAGCGGCACCCCGAGATCGACCGCCACCTCGCCGTCGCCGACCTCGTCGTGCTCAACAAGACCGACCGGATCGACGACGCGGAACGCCGCCGCCTCCACGAGGCGATCGGGGAACTGGCCCCCGGCACCCCCGTGGTGGCGACGGCGTACGGGCGCGTGGACCCCGAGCTGTTCTTCGACCCGGGGGGCGACGACGCCCCCGGCGCCGCGGCGCCCCGCCACCGCCAGCTCTCCTTCGCCGACCTGGCGGCCGAGGAGTGCACCGGCGACGACCACGGCGCGCACCTCCACGCGGCGTACGAGAGCGTCGAGTTCGCCACCGACCAGCCCGTCAGCCCGCGCCGCCTGCTGGACTTCCTCGACACCCGCCCCGCCGGCCTCTACCGCGTCAAGGGCTTCGTCCACTTCGGCATCCCCGGCCACCCGCAGAAGTACGGGCTGCACGCCGTCGGCCGGTTCCTGCGCTTCCGCCCCGCCCCCTGGGGCCGGGGCGAGGAACGCGTCACGCGGCTGGTGCTGATCGGCGCGGGGATCGACGCCGACGCCGTACGCAAGGAACTCGACGCCTGCCGCGGCCACGCGCCGCAGGACGGCGGCGAGGACGCGATGTGGGGAGTGCTGCGTTACGTGGACGGAGACGAGGATCCGGCGGCATAGCGACCGGACGGCGTAGCGGCCGGGCCGCGTAGGAACCGGGCGCCGCAGCGACCGGTGGTGTGGCCCATCGCCCGGGTTCAACTGCCCGTCGCGGGACAGAAAGTCTGCGGGCCCCGAGACCCAGCAAGCCGGCCCGCGTCGCGTATCCGACCGAGAGGGATCCCGCATGAGCACGTTGAGCCGCCGCGCCCTGGTCGCCGGGGCCTCCGCCTCCGGCCTCGCCCTGGCGCTGCCCCACTCCGCCGCAGTCGCCGAACCCGCCGCCGGCACCGCCGAATCGGCACCCGCGGCCCCCGGTGCCGCCGTCGCGTACGCCGCCTTCCGCCTCGTCCGCCTCCGCCCCGGTGACCCCGCCGTGCCCGAGGTGACGCTCCCCGAGGGCTACGAGTTCGTGCCCGGTGACCGCTACCACGTCGCCAGCCGCGCCGAGTACTACTCCTTCGTCCGCGGCCCCGCCGCCCCCGACGGCATCGAGGTCTCCGTCCGCTGGCCCGGCGTCACCGTCGCCGCCGTCGTCCACATGGACACCCGGCTGCGTCTCAGACGCGACCGCGCCGGCCGCCACCGCTTCGCCTTCACCCTCCCCGTCACCCAGCCCTCCGCCGACGCCAACCAGCCCACCCTGCAGATCTGGAGCCACCCCGACATATCCCCGGGGATGTACTACAAGCTCGACCACAACGACCCCGACCGCGTCGCGGGACCCTGGACCACCGTCGCGTGGCCCGCCAACCAGGCCCGCTCCCAGCTCCACCAACTCGTCGCCGCCCACCGCATCCTCGTCGACTCCGGCCTGAAGGCCACCGCGGCGGCGAAGGGTCACCGCTGGTTCGTCGCCGGCTTCGAGACGAACAACACCCTGCACGTCGACAACCCGCCCCACTGGCACATCTCGTACAACTCCGGCAGCGACTTCAACTCCCCCACCCACAACACCCACTTCTGGCTCGATGCCGAAGCGAAGAACTTCTACAACGGCATGGACGTCACCGGCCTCGGCCGCCTGCGCCACTACGTCGGCGACCCGGCCCGCCTCTACGACTTCGCCGGCGACGCCAACGGCGGCCGCGGCGAACTCGTCGCGACCATGACCATCCGGGAGGACGGCGGCATCGACATCGCCCCGCCCGCCGGCCCCGTCTACGCCCTCGCCGCGGGCCGCGACGGCTCACTGATCGAGGAGGTCACGCTCCTGCGCGACGGCCGCCCCTGGCTGCGCGTCGCCACCGAGGACCGCTACCGCGTCGGTCTCATGACCCTCCGCACCCGGGGCCTGAGCCATCCCGCGGAGAACGACTTCACGCTCCTGCGCTACGACCCCCTCACCGGCGTCCTCGTCTGAGCGGCCGACGCCCCGCAGCCGGCCCCCCCGACCCCCACCCCCGGGTACGCGACGTCAGATCCCCGGCCCGTACCCGGGGTCGGGCGGCCGCCGCGGCGACCACCACTCCGTGAGCCCCCACACCCCAAGACCCAGCGCCACCACGGCCGCCACCGCCGCCACCCACGGCCGCCCCACCCACCGCAGCCCCAGCACCCAGACCCCCAGCGGCAGCAGCGCACCGCCGAGGACGACGAGCGGCAGGTCGACGTAGAGCACGCTCAGGTCGCGCGCGTGCCCCTCGAACCCGCCGCGTACGCTGACCGCCGCCCGCGGCGCCCACGCGAGCGGCGCGACGGCCGCACCGAACAGCGCGAGCGCGCACCCGCCCAGCCCTGCCCCCGTACCGCCGCGCACCTCTGCACCCATGCCGTCGCCACCCACGCCGTCACCACCCCTCTTCACCCCTCGTCACCACCCGTCTCGTCACCCTCCACCCCGCCCACGCCCCACACCACCCCCGCCGGAAACAGACGCGTCCAACCCGCGCGAAGTTCCCCCGTCTCCGTGCCCCGCACCTCTGGCGACGCGCGTAGACATCGGGCATCATCCTGCGGTGTACCACCTGCTCAGCAGCAAGACCCCCACAACTCCCCCGCACCAGCAGGAGGTTCCACATGCGCGTACGTTCCGCACTCACCGCCCTCGCCCTCGTCGCCGGCGCCTCGGTGGGCCTGGCGGCCGCCCCCGCCCAGGCCGCGGCGGCGCCCGCCGCCCCCGCGGCCCCCACCAAGGCCGCCGCCCCCGCCGCGCCCCTGGTCACGAAGATCAGTCACTCCCAGGCCACATCGATGTTCCGCTCCTCCGGCATCACCTGGTCGTCCTCCGGCGGCTGCTCCGACCGCAACAACCCCACCTGCACCTCCTTCGAGCAGCTCAACCTCGCCTCCGCCCAGGGCGCCCAGACGCTCAAGTCCGCGAGCGGCTGCGCCCTGAACATCACCGGCGGCACCGAGACCGGCCACGCCGGCGGCACGTACAGCCACTGGAACGGCTACAAGCTCGACTACTCCCTCGGCACCTGCGTCAACAACTACGTCACCGGCAACTTCGCCTACATCGGCGTACGCGGCGACGGCGCACCGATGTACAAGTCGGGCTCCGGCAACATCTACGCCCGCGAGGGCAACCACTGGGACGTCACGTACTACAACTGCGGCGGCTGCTGACCTGCCAAAGCTCCGCCCATAGCCCGCCACAGCCCCCCGCCGCGACCCTGCGGCCGCGCAACGCAGGCCGTAGGGTCGCGGTATGCGACTGAGCACCCTGATCCTGCCCGTCCGGCGGTGGCACTCCGGCGGTCGTGCGCCATGGCAGCGGGCGGAGGAGCTGGGCTTTTCCGCCGCGTACACCTACGACCACCTGTCGTGGCGGACGTTTCGCGACGGGCCCTGGTTCGGTGCCCTGCCGACCCTGACCGCCGCCGCCTGCGCGACCTCCCGGCTGCGCCTCGGCACGCTCGTGACCTCGCCGAACTTCCGGCATCCGGTCACGCTCGCCAAGGAGTTGATCTCGCTTGACGACGTGTCGGGCGGGCGGATGATCCTCGGGATCGGCGCGGGGGGCTCCGGGTTCGACGCGACCGCGCTGGGGCAGCAGCCGTGGGCGGGGCGGGAGCGGACGGAGCGGTTCGGGGAGTTCGTGCCGCTGCTGGACACGCTGCTGACGCAGGACACCACGTCGTACGCGGGCACGTACTACTCGGCGCACGAAGTGCGGATGATCCCCGGGTGCGTGCAGCGGCCGCGGCTGCCGTTCGCCGTGGCGGCGACCGGGCCGCGCGGGATGCGGCTGGCCGCGCGCTACGGGCAGTCGTGGGTGACGACCGGCGACCCGCAGACCTCCGCGACGGGCACCGCCGTTGACTCCCTGGCCGCCATCCGCGCCCAGATCGCCCGGCTCGCCGAGGCGGGGGCGGCGGTGGGGCGGGACACCGCGGCGATGGAGAAGGTGCTGCTCGCCGGCTTCACCCCGGACCGGCCGCTCGACTCCCTCGACGCCTTCGTCGACTTCGCCGGCAGGCACGCGGCCCTCGGCTTCACCGAGATCGTGCTCCACTGGCCCATTCCTGACTCTGTCTTCGCCGCCGACGAGCGCGTCTTCGAGCGCATCGCCACGGAGGCACCGGCGCAGTTGGGCTCCTAGGCGGCCCGTTGGCGGACCGGGCGGCCGCTGGGGGCCTGATCGCTTACGGGGCCCGCAGCGCGTCCACCGCCAGCCGGGCCGCGGTGCCGATCACCGCGTCGGCCGCCGGGAGCGTCACCGCGGTCGCCGCCGCGCGGGTGCAGACGGCGACCGCGTAGCGGCCCCCGTCCGGGTACTCCACGACCCCGATCTCGTGCCGCAGCGTCGGCAGCGTGCCCGTCTTCCCGCTGATGCGTACGTCGTCGAAGGGGAACCCGGACGCCAGCCGGTGCCCCCACGCCTGGGTGCCCAGCGTGCGGCGCAGATCGGCGGCGTACGCGCCGGTGCACACCTCGTCGCGCCAGACGGCGGCGAGGAGGGCGGTGAGTTCGCGCGGGGTGGAGCGGTTCGTACGGGCCGGGTCGAGGGCGCGGAGGCGGGCGACGCGGGCGGGGTCGAGGAGCGCGGGGGCGCCGGCGGGGCCGGCGTCCTCGGCGAGTACGGCGTAGAGGTCGCGTACCTTCTGCACGGCGGTGGTACGGGTCAGCCCCAGGGCGGTCATGGTGCTGTTGACGGCCTCGACGCCGACGGTGTCCCACAGCACGTCGGCGGCGGTGTTGTCGCTGACGGAGACCGCGAGGACGGCCAGGTCGCGCAGCGAGAGTCGGGCGGGGTCGCGCATGGCGCCCAGCCCGGTCGGGCCGGGGGTGCGGCCGTCGGCGGGGACGTCGACGGCGGCGGTGAGGTCGATGCGGCCGTGCTCGGCCTCGCGGTAGAGGGTGGCCAGGAGGCACACCTTGTGCACGCTGGCCGTGCTGACCAGGGTGTCGGCGGCCACGGCGAGTTCGGCGCCGGTGTCGATGTCGCGCGCGTGGAGCTGGCCGGTGACGCCGGCCTCCGTGAACGCCCGGCGGATGCGGGACCTGGCGGTGCGGTGGGCGGCCGGCATGCGGGGGCCGGGGGGCACGGGGGTGTCCGGGGGGCGCGGAGGGCCGGGGCGCTCCGGGGGCGGCGGCGGTTGCGCGGGAGGCGGCTCGGGCGGGGTCACAGCGGGAACTCCGATGGGAGGTGCCGGTGCCGGGGGACGAGACGGAGAAGGCGGCGTCGCTCTTCGGGCAGGGGCGGCTACGGGCGAACCCGCTGGTGATGGCGTCGGTCACGGCGACGGCGGCGACGGGGACGTTCCGGCAGCCGGTGATCGTGGCGGGGCAGGAGCGGTCGGCTTCGGCCGAGGACCTGCCGGAGGGGGTCGTGGAGCAGTTGCGGGCGCTGATGCGGGACACGGTGACGGAGGGCAGCGCGCAGGTGCTGGCGGGGCTGCCGGGGGACGTGGGGGCGAAGACGGGGACGGCGGAGGTGACGGCGACGGGGCCGAACAACGGGTGGCTGGTGGCGTACCGCGACGGGGTGGCGGTGGCGTGCGTGGTGGAGGACGCGGAGAGCGGGTCGGGGGACGCGGGTCCCGTGGTGCGGGACGTGCTGGAGGCGGTGGGGTGAGGTGGCGGGTGCCGTGGGGCGGGTGGTCGTGGTTCGTGAGCCGTGGCGGGGGTGGCGGCTGTCCGTACGCCTGTACGGTCCTCGCGGGCCGTACGCGATGATGGCCGGGTGACCGACGCCCCTGCCTCGACCTCCTCCGCCGCCTCCCCCTCCGCCTTCCGTCCCCGGCTCATCGCCACGGACCTCGACGGGACCCTGCTGCGGAACGACCAGACCGTCTCGGACCGCACGGTCGCCGCGCTGGCCGCGGCGGAGGAGGCGGGGCTGGCGGTGGTGTTCGTCACGGGGCGGCCGGCGCGGTGGATGGGCGTGGTCGCGGAGCACGTACACGGGCACGGGATGGCGATCTGCGCCAACGGCGCCGCGGTGGTCGACCTGCACCGCGGGCTCGAACTGGCGGAGGTCTGCCCGCTGCCGCTGGCCGACGCGGTGGCGGTGGTCGGTGTGCTGCGGACGATCGCGCCGGGTACGGCGTTCGCGGTGGAGTACACGGGCGGCTTCGGCCGCGAACCGGGGTATCCGCTGCACCGGGGGCCGGGGCCGATAGCGCCGGTGGAGAGGCTGCTGGCGGAGGACGGGGAGCGGGCGGGGGACCCGCTGCTGAAGCTGCTGGCGTACCACCCGAGCCTCGGCGCGGACGAGTTCCTGCACGCGGCGCGGTCGGGGGCGGCGGGGCACGGGGAGTTCACCCGCTCGACGTCGAGCGCGCTGCTGGAGGTGAGCGGGCTGGGCGTGAGCAAGGCGAGCACGCTGGAGCGCTACTGCGAGGCGCGGGGGATCGGGGCGGCGGAGGTCGTGGCCTTCGGCGACATGCCGAACGACCTCGAGATGCTGACGTGGGCGGGCAGGTCGTACGCGATGGCCAACGCCCACCCGGAGGTCCTGGCAGCGACGACGGACCGCACGGCGGCGAACGAGGACGACGGGGTGGCGCTGGTCATCGAGCAGTTGCTGCACGGGCTGTGAGGGGGAGCACCGCTCCGGACCGAGAGCGGCGCTCCACCGCGAGAGCGGGCACGGGGGCGGTGCTCCGGACCGAGAGCGGCGCTCTCTCGCGAGGGCGGTGCTCCATCAGGAGAGCGGTGATCCGCGATGCGGGTCGCTGTGAGAGCGGTGCTCTCGTACGTGAGCAGTGCTCCACGCCCGGAGCGCCCGACCCGCCCCCTACGCCGCGGCCGCCCCCGCCGCCCCCGCCGCCCCTGGGCCGCCGCCCGACTCGCCGGCCGGGGCCGTCAGCGGGACCTCCCAGATCAGTGACGTCCCCCCGCCGCAGTCCCCCAGCCCCGGCCCGTACGTCGCCTGCCCGCCCAGCTCCTCCGCCCGGCGCTCGATGTTCCGCAGCCCGCTCCGCCGCCCGTCCGCGTCCGGCGGCAGTCCCCGCCCGTCGTCCGCCACGGTCAGGCGCACCGCGTCCCGCCCGTCCGGCAGCTCCGCCGTCGCATCGACCACCACCCCCACCTGCCCCGCCCCCGCATGCCGCGACGCGTTCGACAGCCCCTCCCGCAGCGCCGCCAGCAGTTGCCGCGCGATCCGCTCGTCCACCCGCTCGTCCACCGCCCCCACGAAGCTCGTCGACGGCTGGAACCCCAGCGGCGCCGCCGCCGTCGCGACCTCCCGCAGCACCAGCGCCCGCATCCCCGTCGGCGCCTGCGCCGGCTCCTGCTGCAGCGCGTAGATCGTGCCGCGGATCTCCTCGATCGTCAGCTCCAGCGCGTCGACCGCCGCGTCGATCCGCTGCCGCACCTCCGGCGCCCGCTCCAGCCGCTTCGCCCCCTGCAACTGCATCCCCGTCGCGAACAGCCGCTGGATCACCAGGTCGTGCAGGTCCCGCGCGATCCGGTCGCGGTCCTCGTACACCGCCAGGCGCTCCCGGTCCCGCTGCACCTCCGACAGCATCAGCGCCAGCGCCGCCTGCCCCGTGAACTGCGTCGCCGACTGCTTCTCCGACTCCCGGTACAGCCGCGCCCCCGGCGCCCGCGGCAGCGACAGCGCACCGAGCACCTTCTTCCCGCTCCGCAGCGGCAGCATCATGCACGGCCCGAAGCGCTCCGCGCCGTCGCTCACCGCCCGCGGGTCGGCGCCGGCGTCGTCGAGGAAGACCTCCTTGCCGGCCAGCAGCGCCCGCACCGTCGGGCTGTACGACGGCAGCACCCGGCCCACGAGGTCGTCCACCCCCTCGCCGGCCACCGCCACGACCTCCAGCCACTCCGGCCCGGCAGCCCTGCCCGCACCACCCCGACCACCCGCACCACCCGCTCTCCCCCCAACGCCCACCTCTTCGCCCCCCGACCGCGGCAGCAGCACCACCCCCGCCATCGCGTCCGCGAGCCCCCGCGCCTGCTCCGCGATCACCCCCAGCGCATCCCGCGCGTCCGCGCTCGACAGCAGCGCGGTCGTCACGGCGTGCGCCCCGTCGATCCACCGCTCCCGCTGCCGCGCCTCCAGGTGCAGCCGCGCGTTGCCGATCGCGATGCCCGCCTCGGTGGCGATGATCCGGACGAGGTGCAGGTCGTCGTCGAGGAACCGGCCGCCGCCGCGCTTCTCCGACAGCACCAGGTCCCCGAAGTACCGCCCGTCCACGTCGATGGGCACCGTCAGCGTCGTCCCCGGCGCGTCCGGGATCGCGTCGAGCCGGGCCCGGTCCACCTCGTCCACGCCGTACGACGCGAACTCGTCGAGGTCACCGCTCTGCTCGTCGATCACCACGAGGGACGCGTACCGCGCTCCCGCCAGCTCCGCCGCCGTCTGCGCGATCACGTCGAGCGTGGGGTGGAGCTGCAGCCCCGTGCCGATGGACCGCATGGCGGCCAGCAACTGCGTCACGCGCTCGGCCAGCTCGCTGGAGACCCCCTGGAGTCCGCGGGTGGCGCGGGCGGCGGCGTCCATGGAGTCGGCAGCGGTCATGTCCCGAGGGTAATAAGCGGCTCTTGGTGGGGAAAGTCGGGATTGTCGGTTACGACGGGTGCGCCAGGTGTGCCGCGGCCGTCCGCGGTCTCGTACGGGTACGGGGACGGATGCGCCCGCTCCCGTAGCAGCGTGCGCCGGAACGGGCCGTCGGCCTCCGCCAGCTCCGCGTACGTCCCGCGCTGCACCACCCGGCCCCGCTCCAGCACCACGATCTCGTCCACCTCCTCCAGCCCCGTCAGCCGGTGCGTGATCAGCACCGTCGTCCGGCCCTCGGTGGCGGCGAGGAGGTCGGCGGTGAGGGCGTCGGCGGTGGGCAGGTCGAGGTGCTCGGCGGGCTCGTCGAGGACGAGCACGGGGAAGTCGGCGAGGAGCGCGCGGGCCAGGGCGAGGCGCTGGCGCTGGCCGCCGGAGAGCCGGGCGCCGTGTTCGCCGACCGGGGTGTCGAGGCCGAGCGGCAGGGTCTCGACCCAGTCGAGGAGGCGGGCGGCGGCGAGGGCTTCGCGCAGGATGTCGTCGGTGGCGTCGATGGGGGTACCGCCCATGCCGTTCAGGCTATGGGGGAGGGCGAGGCGCAGGTTCTCGCGCAGGGTGCTGTCGAAGAGGTGGGCGTCCTGGGCGCAGAGGCCGACGAGGCGGCGTACGGCGTCGGGGTCACAGGCGAGGGCGTCAGCGGTGCTCTCGTTCGAGAGCGCCGCTCTCGCGGGAGAGCGGTGCTCCGAAGAGCGGTGCTCCGAAGCAAGAGCGGTGCTCTCCCCCTTCCCGCCCAGCCGGTACGCACCCGCCACCGGATCCAGGAACCGCAGCAGCACGTGCGCCAGCGTCGTCTTCCCCGACCCCGACGCACCCACCACCGCGACCCGCCGCCCCCGCGTCAGCGTCAGATCCACCCCGTCCAGCGCGAGCCCGGCCTGCCCCGGATGCCGCGCCGACACCCCCGCCAGCGTCACCGGGAACGGATCCGCCGGCGGCCGCCCCGTACCCTCCGCGGCCGGCGGCGGCGCGTCCAGGATCTCGTCCACGCGCGCCGCGCTCCGCCGCACCCGGGCCCGCTGCTGCAGCGCCAGCGGCATCCCGTTCACCGCCTCGAACGCCGCGAGCGTCCCCAGCACCACCACCCCCAGCCACACGCCGGGCAGCCGCCCCTCGTACACCGCCTGCGCCCCGGCAGCCGCCGCCCCCACCACCGTCAGCCCGCAGATCAGCGCCGACAGCCCGGCGCCCAGCGCGAGCGCCGCGGCGCTGCGGGCGGCGATACGGGTGAGCCGGCGGTCGGCGTCGCGGAGTGCGGCGAGACGGCGGGGCAGGGCGCCGGCGACGGCGAGTTCCGCCGTGCCGGTGAGGACGTCGACGACCTCCGTCGCGAGCGCCGCCCGCGCCGGCGCGAGCCGGGCCTCCGTCCGCCGGGCCGTGGCCACGGCCAGCAGCGGCACCCCGACGCCCGCCGCCAGCAGCCCGGCCGCGAGCACGGCACCCGCCTCGGGCAGCAGCACGGCCGCCATCCCCACAGACCCGGCGCCGACGAGCGCGGCGGCGGAGACGGGCAGCAGCCAGCGCAGGTAGCGGTCCTGCAGCGTGTCGGTGTCCGCGACGAGCCGGGTCAGCAGGTCGCCGCGGCGGTGCGGGGCGAGGCCGGCGGGGGCGAGGCGTTCGAGCCGGGTGTACACGGCGACGCGGAGGTCCGCGAGGATCCGTAGTACGGCGTCGTGGGAGACGAGGCGCTCGGCGTAGCGGAAGACGGCGCGCCCGATGCCGAACGCGCGGGTGGCGGTCACCGCGACCATGAGGTAGAGCACCGGCGGCTGTTCGGAGGCCCGGGAGATCAACCACCCCGAGACGCCCATGAGTCCCACGGCGGACGCGAGCGCCAGCGCGCCGAGCAGCGCGGCGAGCGCCAGCCGCCCGCGGGCGGTGGTGGTACGAAGCGCGCTGCCGCCCCGGGGTGCCTCCTCCGGCTCGTACGACCCGCTGCCCTCCGGGTACGCACCCTCGCCACCCCGCTCCGGTACGGAACCGGCCGCCGGCACCGGCACCGGCACCGGCACCGGCACCGGCACCGGCACCGGCACCGCCGCCCCGGCCCGTACCGCGTCCGTCCCGGCGGCCACGCGCGCCCGGCCCTCCCCCAGCCGTACCACCCGGTCCGCCACCCCGAGCAGCGCCGGGCGGTGCGCCACGAGCAGCACCGTGCGGCCCCGGGCCAGCCGGGCGATCGCGGCGGTGACGGCGGCCTCGGTGTCGCCGTCGAGGGCGGCGGTCGGCTCGTCGAGGAGCACCACGGGCCGGTCGGCGAGGAACGCCCGCGCGAGCGCGACCCGTTGCCGCTGCCCGGCGGAGAGGCCCGTGCCGCCCTCGCCGAGGACGGCGGCGGGGTCGAGGTCGCCGGCGGCGGCGTCGCGGAGTGCCCGCGCGACCTCGGCGTCGGTGGCGTCGGGGCGGGGGAGGCGGACGTTGTCGGCGATGGTGCCGGCGAAGAGTGCGGGCCGCTGCGGTACCCAGGCGACCTGCGCGTGCCAGCTCGGCAGGTCCAGTTCGGCGAGGTCGTGCCCGCCGATGAGCACCCGGCCGGACGCGGGTCGTACGAGGCCCAGGAGGGCGGCGAGCAGCGTCGACTTGCCGCCGCCGGAGGGCCCGGTGAGCGCCACGGTCTGGCCGGGGCGGAGGGTGAGGTCCGTACGCGGAAGGGAGTCCTCGGCCCGGCCCTCGTGCCGGACGACGAGACCGTCGAGGACGAGGTCGGCGTGGCGGGCGTCGGGGCAGGCGTTGTCGGTGGGGGCGCCTACCCTTGGGCGGGTGTGCGGGGATGGGGTCGGGGTTGCGGCCGTTGAGTCCGTTGGCGCCGGGGTGGTGGCCGTGGCCGTGGCCGTGGCCGGTGGCGTCGAGTCGGCCTTGTCATCGCGGGGCTCGGCCCGTTCCAGGATCGCGAAGACCCTGTCCGCCGCTGCCAGGCCCTCCGCCGCGGCGTGGTAGTGCGTGCCGACCTGCCGAAGCGGCAGGTACGCCTCCGGGGCCAGGATGAGCACGACCAGGCCGGTGTACAGGTCCAGTTCGCCGTGGACCAGCCGCATGCCGATGGTGACCGCGACCAGCGCCACCGAGATCGTCGCCAGCAACTCCAGCGCGAACGACGACAGGAAGGCGATCCGCAGCGTGCGCATCGTCGCGCGCCGGTAGTCGGCGGTGATGGTGCGGATGTTGTCGGCCTGCGCCTTCGCGCGGCCGAAGACCTTGAGCGTCGGCAGACCCGAGACGACGTCGAGGAAGTGGGCGGAGAGCCGCGACAGGGTGCGCCACTGGCGGTCGGTGGCCGCCTGGGTGGCCCAGCCGATGAGCATCATGAAGACCGGGATCAGCGGCAGGGTGCCGGCGATGATCGCGGCGGAGACCCAGTCGTCGGTGACGATGCGCGCGAGTACGGCCGCGGGGACGACGACGGCGAGGCCGAGTTGGGGCAGGTAGCGGGCGAAGTAGGCGTCCAGGGCGTCGATGCCGCGGGTGGCGAGGGCGGCGAGTTCGCCGGTACGGAGTTCGCCCCCGGCGGCGCCGTCCGCAGCCTGCGTCTCCGGGGCGTCCGTGCCCTGCTTTTCGGGGTCCGCCGCGCCCGGCCGCGCCGGAGTACGGGAACCTCCGATCCGTACCGCCTCCGTCAGCAGCCGCATCCGCAGTTCCGACTTGACCGCCGCACTCGACCGGTGCGCGGCCAGCTCCGTCAGCCAGCTCACCACCGCCCGCCCCACGGCGACCGCCGCGAGGAGCAGCAGCGGCGTACGCAGGGCGGCGGCCGACAGGCCGTCCTCGAAGGCGCCGACGACGATCTCCGCCATCAGTACCGCCTGCGCGATGACCAGCCCCGCACCGGCCGCGCCCAGCGCGACCGTGGCGAGGAGGAAGAGCCGGGTGGCGCGGGCGTAGCGGGCCAGGCGCGGGTCGACGGGCTTCATCTCACCGGCCCGCCCCGCCGGTCCCCGTACCGTCGGTAGACGCACTCTCCGTACCGTCCGTGCCCGCCCCGCCCGCGGCGACCGCCGCGTGTGCCTCCGGCGCGATGTGCTGCGTACCGATGCGCTTGCGGAACACCCAGTACGTCCACCCCTGGTACATCAGCACCACCGGTGTCGCGATCCCCGCGCACCACGTCATGATCGTCAACGTGTACGGCGTCGACGAGGCGTTCTCCGCCGTCAGGCTCCACGCCGGGTTCAGGCTCGACGGCATCACGTCCGGGTACAGCGCCAGGAACAGCGTCGCGACCGTGGCCACGATGGTCACCCCGGAGTAGAGGAACGACCACCCCTCGCGGCCCGCCGCCACCGCGCCGATCGCGCAGAACAGCGCCGCCGCCGCCACGATCAGCGTCACCAGGCTCCGCCCGTCGCCGGTGTCCGCCTGGAGCCACAGCAGGAAGCCGAGCGCCAGCGCGGCCGTCACCGTACCGAGGACGGTGGCCAGCCGGCGCGCCCGCATCCGGATGTCGCCGACGGTCTTCAGCGCCGTGAACACCGCGCCGTGGAAGGTGAAGAGGAAGAGCGTGACCAGCCCGCCGAGCAGCGCGAAGGGGTTGAGCAGGTCGAAGACGTCGCCCACGTACTCCTTGTCGGGGCCGATCTGCACCCCGCGCACGATGTTGGCGAACGCCACGCCCCACAGGAACGCGGGCAGCAGGGAGGCCCAGAAGATGGCGAGTTCCCAGTTGCGCTGCCAGTGCTCCTCGGGGCGCTTGGCCCGGTACTCGAAGGCCACGCCGCGGACGATGAGGCAGACGAGGATGAGGAGAAGGGGCAGGTAGAAGCCGGAGAAGAGGGTGGCGTACCAGTCGGGGAAGGCGGCGAAGGTGGCGCCGCCCGCGGTGAGCAGCCAGACCTCGTTGCCGTCCCAGACCGGGCCGATGGTGTTGATGAGCACGCGCCGCTCGGTGCGGTCGCGGGCCAGCACCCGGGTGAGGACGCCGACGCCGAAGTCGAAGCCCTCCAGGAAGAAGTAGCCGGTCCACAGGACGGCGATGAGGACGAACCAGACGGTGTGCAGTTCCATGGCGTGATCTCCCCCCCTCAGTACGAGAAGGCCATGGGCCGGTCGGAGTCTTCGTGGTGGTGGCCGCCGATCTTCGTCGGCGGATTGCGGTCGGAGTCGGTGAGTTCGGGGGGTCCCGCCTTCACGTACCTGATCATCAGCTTGGCCTCGATGACGGCGAGGGCCGCGTACAGGAGGGTGTAGACGCTCAGCGAGGTGATGACCTCGCCCTGCGAGACGCCGGGGGAGACGGCGGAGGAGGTGGGCAGGACGCCGTAGACGACCCAGGGCTGGCGGCCCGTCTCGGTGAAGATCCAGCCCCAGGCGTTGGCGACGAGGGGGAAGAGGAGGGTGTAGAGGGCGAGGCGCCAGTACCAGGTGCCGAGCCGGGCGCTGAGTTCGCGGTCCTTGGTGAGGGCGAGTCTGGGGACGTCGTCCTCGCCGGTACGGAGCCGGTCGGCGAGCCAGAAGCGGCGGCGGGTGAGCCAGAGCCCGAGGGCGCCGAGGGCCAGGGAGGACATCCCGAAGCCGATCATCCAGCGGAAACTCCAGTACGCGACGGGGATGTTGGGCCGGTAGTCGCCGAGGCCGAACTTGTCGTCGTACTTGTCCCTGAGCTCCTCGTTGGTGGGGTTGATGCCGGGGACCTCGTCGGAGAAGTTGTCGTGGGCGAGGAACGACAGCACGCCGGGGACCTCTATCGCGACCCTGTTGTGGCCCTTGTCGACGTCGCCGATGGCGAAGAGCGAGAAGGGCGCGGGCGCCTCGGTCTCCCACAGCGCCTCGGCGGAGGCCATCTTCATCGGCTGCTGCTCGTACATGATCTTGCCGAGCCGGTCGCCGGTGAACGCGGTCAGCAGCCCGGCGACGACCATCGTCATCAGGCCCAGCCGCAGCGAGCTGCGCATGACGGCCACGTGCCGGCCGCGCATGAGGTGGTACGCGGCGATGCCGACGACGAACGCGCCGCCGGTGAGGAAGGCCGCGGTGATGGTGTGGGAGAACTGCGCGACGGCGGTGTTCTGGGTGAGTACGTGCCAGAAGTCGGTCAGCTCGGCGCGGCCGGACTTCTCGTTTATCCGGTAGCCGACGGGGTGCTGCATCCAGGAGTTGGCGGCGAGGATGAAGTAGGCGGAGAGCACGGTGCCGACCGCGACCATCCAGATGCAGGCGAGGTGGATCTTCTGCGGCAGGCGGTCCCAGCCGAAGATCCAGAGGCCGATGAAGGTCGACTCGAAGAAGAAGGCGATGAGGGCTTCGAAGGCGAGGGGGGCGCCGAAGACGTCGCCGACGAAGCGGGAGTAGTCGGACCAGTTCATGCCGAACTGGAACTCCTGCAGGATGCCGGTCACCACGCCCATGGCGATGTTGATGAGGAAGAGCTTGCCCCAGAACTTCGTCGCCCTGAGGTACTTCTCGTTGCCGGTGCGCACCCAGGCTGTCTGCAGTCCTGCGACCAGGGAGGAGAGGGAGATCGTCAGGGGGACGAAGAGGAAGTGGTAGACGGTGGTGATGCCGAACTGCCAGCGCGCCAGGGTCTCCGGGGCGAGTGCCAGATCCACGAGGGCTCCTCTCCGCGATCACGGGCACGGCTCTGACGATGATCCACGCGCCGGTCGGCCGGGTGGGGCCGTGGCGGCATGGCATACGGGGGGAAACCCCTACGAACAGCGCCGCTCGTGAATGCGTTCACATTCACAAGCCCCAGTGTGGCACAGCGGTTTTCCGGCCCTTCAGGGGGGTCCCCTACGTCGCGTTTCGGCAGGTCTAGGGGGTGATGCGAGGAGGGTGCGAGAGCGGTGCCCGCACGGGAGAGCGGTGATCTCGTGCGCCAGCAGTGCTCCACTCCGAGAGCACTGCTCTCGACGTAGAGCAGTGCTCACCACCGCGAGCACCGCTCCGGCCCCGCCCAGGCAGCCGGCCGCCGCCCCC
Source organism: Streptomyces sp. NBC_01808 (assembly GCF_035917395.1). Classification (NCBI taxonomy): domain Bacteria; kingdom Bacillati; phylum Actinomycetota; class Actinomycetes; order Kitasatosporales; family Streptomycetaceae; genus Streptomyces; species Streptomyces sp. NBC_01808. Next base: position 4,027,564 of record NZ_CP109072.1, on the reverse strand, counting down.
GGCCCCTCCTACAGCTCCTTACGGAACTCCTCCGCCACCGCCAGCAGGATGTCGTTCGCCTCGCGTTCGCCCACCGACGCCCGTACCCCGTCGCCCGCGAACGGCCGGACCACCACCCCCGCCGCCTCGCACGCCGCCGCGAAGTCCATGCTCCGCTCCCCCAGCCGCAGCCAGACGAAGTTCGCGTGCGTCTCCGGCACCGTCCAGCCCTGCGCCAGCAGCCCCTCCCGCACCCGCGTGCGCTCCCCGACCAGCGCTTCCACCCGCTCCAGCAGCGCGTCCTCGCTCCGCAGCGACGCGATCGCCGCCTCCTGCGCGATCTGGCTCACCCCGAACGGCACCGCCGTCTTCCGCAGCGCCGCCGCCACCGGCTCCTGCGCCACCGCGAAGCCGACCCGCAGGCCCGCAAGACCGTACGCCTTGCTGAAGGTGCGCAGCACGCACACGTTCGGCCGGTCCCGGTAGATCTCCAGCCCGTCCGGGATGCCCCCGTCCACGCCGTCGTCCCGGACGAACTGGCAGTACGCCTCGTCCAGCACCACCAGCACGTCCTCCGGCACCCGGTCGAGGAACCGCTCCAGCTCCCCGCGGCGCACCGCCGTGCCCGTCGGGTTGTTCGGCGTGCAGACGAAGATCAGCCGGGTGGCGTCCGTCACCGCGTCCGCCATCGCGTCCAGGTCGTGCCGCTCCTCCGCCGTCAGCGGAACCTGCACCGACCGCGCGCCCGAGATCTGCGTGATGATCGGGTACGCCTCGAACGACCGCCAGGCGTAGATCACCTCGTCCCCCGGCCCGGCCGTCGCCTGCAGCAACTGCTGTGCCACGCCCACGGAACCGGTGCCCGTGGCGATGTGCTCGGGCGGCACGCCGAGGCGTTCGGCGAGCTCCGCGGTGAGCGCGGCGCACGCCATGTCGGGGTAGCGGTTGAAGCTCCCGGCCGCCGCGACCGCCGCCTCCAGCACGCCGGGCAGCGGCGGGTAGGGGTTCTCGTTCGAGGAGAGCTTGTACGCCGCCCCCGACCCCGCACCGCCGGCCCTCCGCGCCGCCGCCGGCTTCCCCGGCTTGTACGTCGGAATGCCCGCCAGCGCAGCCCGCAGTCTGGGCGTCGCAGCAGCCCCCGCAGCCGCAGCAGCCTCCGGAGTCTCAGCGGCCTCAGCGGCCCTGGGAGTCTTGTCGTTCGTCACCGCGGTCCTCCTCGACCGAGCCCGTACCCTGCCGTTACGCGCCGTTACGCGCCCTTCCCGCCGGCCCGTTCCGCACGCCGCGGACGGGGCCGCACCCGCAGGGGGCGCATCCACCCTGGCGCGCACGGGTGGCGGACGCCATGGCGCGCATCACCCGTGAAGGTGACTGAGACCTCTTCGAGACCTTCGTACCATGGCAGGTGCCACCCAGCTTGCGCCATGGACCGATGGCCGACAATGGTGCAACCACTTGGCATTCCATGGTCGTTTGACCGTTGCGCTCCTGCAGAATCGTGCCTGTCAGTTACGGTTCGGATTCTCCCGCAATCGAGCCATCCGAGCCCTACTATCAGCTCGCGATGACAAGCCTGCCTGACTACGCGGCTTGCACGGGGGACCACGTACGTGTTTGAAGAAAGAAGGCGCATGACCGGCTCGATCCAACCGCAAGTGAGCCGGCCGCCCAGCCGCAAGCTGGCGCGGGCGGGCATCCGGGATGTCGCCGCCGCCGCGGGCGTCTCGATCACCACCGTCTCCGACGCGCTGAACGGGAAGGGCCGGCTGCCGGAAGCGACCCGCCGGCACGTCCGCGAGGTCGCCGACCGCCTCGGCTACCGGCCGTCGGCCGCCGCCCGCGCGCTGCGCACCGGCAAGTCCGGACTCATCGGCTTAACGGTGACGACATACGGGGAAGAACCGTTCACCTTCACGGAGTTCGCGTACTTCGCCGAGATGGCCCGCGCCGCGACCTCGGCCGCCCTCGCCCGCGGGTACGCGCTGGTGATCCTCCCCGCGACCTCGCGGCACGACGTGTGGTCCAACGTGGCCCTCGACGGCACGGTGGTCATCGACCCGGCGGAGGGCGACCCCGTCGTCAGCGAGATCGTCCGGCAGGGCATCCCCGTCGTCAGCGACGGCCGCCCCGGCGGCTCCCTGCCCGTCACCGCCTGGGTCGACAACGACCACCAGGCCGCCGTCATGGAGCTGCTCGACCACCTCGCCGACGCCGGCGCCCGCCGCATCGGGCTGCTCACCGGCACCAGCACGGACACCTACACCCGGCTGTCCACCACCGCGTACCTCACCTGGTGCGAGCGCGTCGGACAGGATCCGGTGTACGAGTCCTACCCCGCCCACGACCCCCGCGCGGGCGCCGTCGCCGCCGACCGGCTGCTCGCCCGCCCGGACCGCCCGGACGCCGTCTACGGCCTCTTCGACCCCAACGGCACCGACCTCCTCGCCGCCACCCGCCGCTACGGCCTGCGGGTGCCCGACGACCTGATGCTCGTCTGCTGCAGCGAGTCCCCGGGCTACGCCTCCACCGACCCGCCCATCACCACGCTCTCGCTGAAGCCGCGCCGCATCGGCACGGCGGTCGTCCAGCTGCTGATCGACGCCATCGAGGGAGTCGACGCGGGCCGGCCCATCGAGCAGGTCATACCGACGGATCTGATCGTGCGGGCGTCCTCGCAGCGCCGCCCGCCGCGCACGGTCGTCAGCGCCCCGCGCCGCCCGGCGTAGCGAAGTACCCCGGCCGTACGACCCGGCTCACGCCCGGCTCGTACGGCCACCCGCACCACCCGCACCCCCGCCGCCGGACCCATGCCGTACGACCCCTCCGGCACTGCGACACACCTCGGGCGACGCCCCGCGCCGAGGCCCGCCCCGCCGCGTTCGCCCCGCCACGGACCCGCCCGCGCCCCGTGCCGTACGACAACTCATGCCCCCGGCGGCCCTCGTCCCGTCCTCCTTCACGCCGGTCGTGCCCCGTTTGCCCGGTTCTGGTGGTCCGGCGGGCGCCGTCTTCCGTAGCCGGAGCCAATTGGCGGCCCCTGGTACCGCACAAGGCGGGACAGGCATTTCTATGATGGGCGCACGCACACCGCGGATCTCCTCCACCAGCACGGGGGAGCGGCACCTGGTCCCATGGCGGCCGGGTCGTGTCCCGGTGGCAGAACGGCTAGGCGGTGGAGGGGTTCGATGCAACAGGGGGCCGGTCAGACGCCGGGGCTGCGGACCACGGCTGGGGTGCCCGCCGGGGCGGCGCCTCCCGTCCCCGCGGCACCGGCCGCCGGTGACGCCTTCGGGCACGCAGACGACGGGTACACCCCGACCCAGGCCGACCTGCCGGTGATCAGGCGCGGCGAGAGCGGCGGCTACGGCCCGCTGTACGTCGTCGGCGACGTCCACGGCTATCTCGACGAGCTGCGCGCCGCCCTGCGCGCCCAGGGCATCATCGACGAGGCCGACCGCTGGATCGCCGGGAACACCCGCGTGTGGTTCCTCGGCGACTTCACCGACCGCGGCCCCGACGGCATCGGCGTCATCGACCTCGTCATGCGGCTGTCCGCCGAGGCCGCGGCCGCCGGCGGCTACTGCAAGGCGCTCATGGGCAACCACGAGCTGCTGCTGCTCGGCGCCAAGCGCTTCGGCGACACGCCGGTCAACTCCGGCGCCGGCACCGCCTCCTTCCAGGCCGCCTGGCTCCTCAACGGTGGCCAGCGCACCGACATGGAGCGGCTGGAGGACGTCCACCTGCAGTGGATGGCGCGGCTCGACGCCATCCACGAGGAGGACGACCACCTCCTGGTGCACTCCGACACCACCGCGTACCTCGACTACGGCGACTCCATCGAGGGCGTCAACGACACCATCCACGACATCCTCGCCCGCTCGGACGCGGACGAGGTATGGGATCTCTTCCGCAAGTTCACCAAGCGTTTCGCCTTCCGTGACGAGGAGACGGGACCCTCGGCGGTACGGGAACTGCTCGGCCGGTACGGCGGCGAGCGGCTGGTGCACGGGCACAGCCCGATCCCGTATCTGCTCGGGGAAGTGCCCAGCGAGGACACGGATCCCGAGGAGCGCGGCGCCTCCGTGCAGGGGCCGCACATCTACGCCGACGACCTGGCCATCGCCATGGACGGGGGGATCACCATGGCCGGAAAACTGCTTGTCGTGCGACTTCCGCTGGTCGGGCGGTAGCGCGCGTCCGCCTGGCGTGCTCTAATACGGAACCTCCTTTTCTGAAAAGACACTTATCCGCCATACGCGAAGCGCTCTACCATCGGTAATAGGCTCTGCCGCCCAGGGCCTAGCGCCGCAGGCACGCTCCGTCCCCGTTTGCCTTGTTGCCTGCCCATCCGGGGGAGCACAAGCACATGACCCGTGCGTCGCATCTGCTGACCGAGGACCGCCCGGAGTTCGAGCGGCTCCTCGATACCGCGCTGCACAATGCCGAGTTCACGGTCGGCGCCGGCCGCGGGCGGCCGCTCAACCCCGAGCAACTCCGCACCCGGGCCCTCGGGGCCACGGCCGAGATTTCCGCGACCGCGTCGGCCGAATACGAGCGGTATGTAGGGCTGCGCACGGAGCTGCGCCGGCCCGCGGGGGGCGGCGGGACGCTGGGCGGCCCTGACGGTATCCGCTTCTCCGGCGCGCGGGGCGGCGCCCAGGGCGACAACTCCAGTGCGGGGGTGGCCGCGGCGGCGGCGGTGCTGGTGCCGGTGCTGGCCGGTACGGCGGCGGTGATCTTCCTCGTCGTCGGCTATCTGCTGCACTTGATGGACCCCGAGCCGTCGGTGGCCTCCTCGATGCGCCAGGCGGGCTGGATCTTCGCGATCCTCGCGGCCGCCGCCATCGTCATCTCGATGGTCGCGCTGCTGCTGACGGCGGTGCGCAACGGCTCGACGTCCATCAGGGCGGCGGCCAGCCGGGACCTGACCGAGCAGGTCGAACGCGCCCGCGAGGAGTGGCGCGCGGCGCTCCTCGAACGCGGCATCCAGCCCTTCATCGAGCAGGCCCTCGCCGGCGGCGCCGAGGGCGGCGGGCCCGACGGCGGCCCGGACGCGGGACCCGAGGGCGGTGGCGCCGGGGGCGGCGGGGCGTACCCCGCGGTGCGTACCGACCCGACCGCCACCCGCACCCCGCGGCTGGGCTACTCCCGCCCGGCGTTCTCCAGCCCCGACGACGGCCAGTCGCCGGACGGACCGAGCTATTCGAGCCCCGACTTCACCAGCCCCGACTACGGCGGTCCGGAGCACGACCCGGACTGAGCCCGGACCACCTAGGGCCGCCGCGGCGCGGCTCCGGGTGCGGCGCGAGTAATCGTTTGTCCGCGGGCGTCCGCACGTCCTAGCCTCACGCCATGTCCCGGCTGCACATCTTCGACATGGACGGCACTCTGCTGCACGGCTCCTCCGCGAACATCGAGATGGCGCGGCAACTGGGCCTGGTCGCGGAGTTCCAGGCGCTGGACGCGGCGTTCGGCGCCGGCGAGATCGACACGTACGACTACGCCGAGCACGCCCACGGCATGTGGAGCAGCCTCACGCCCGAGATCCTGGGCCGAGCGTTCGCGGGCGCGCCCTGGCTCGCGGGGATCCGCGAGGTGTGGGCGGACATCACCGACCGCGGGGAGCACTGCGCGGTCATCTCCCTGGCGCCCGGGTTCTTCGTCGAACGGCTGCTGGAGTGGGGCGTGCACGCGGCCCACGGGTCGCGGTTCCCGGCGCTGCCGTTCCGCGAGCCGGTCGACATGGCAGGCATCCTCGGGCCGCCCGACAAGGTGCGGATAGCGGATCTGCTCTGCGCGGAGTACGGGTTGACGCGGGCGGACTGCGTGGCGTACGGGGACTCCATGTCGGACACCGACCTCTTCGCGGTGGTGCCGCGGTCGGTCGCCGTCAACGCCGACCACCATGTGAGCGGCCTCGCCTCGCACGCGTACAGCGGCCGGGACCTGCGGGAGGCGTACGCGCTGACGCGTACCGGCGGATGAGGGGGCGCTAGCCGAAGTCGTCGGCGAGGACGGCGAGGACGCCCTCGATGTTCGTGCGCAGATAGGCGCGCAGGCTGGGCGGCACGACGTCGACGGAGTCGACGCCTTCGCGGGTGAAGGGGACGCGCACCGTCTCGTACTCGCCGCAGGGCTCGTCGACTTCGGGGCCGTGGCGCCGGGCCGGGTCCATGGACGCCAGCCGGCAGGCGAAGAAGTGCTGGACCTTCACGCCGCGTCCGTCCTCGGGGACGGTGTCGACGAAGACGGGGACGACGCCGGTGACGCGGGCGCCCAGCTCCTCGTCGACCTCGCGGTGCAGCGCGGCGACGACGGAGGCGTCGGCGGGCTCGACGCCGCCTCCGGGAGTGATCCAGTAGGGCTCGCGGCCCGGCTTGGTGCGCTTGATGAGCAGCATCTCGTCGCCGTCCAGGAGGACGGCGCGGGCGGTGCGCTTGACCACCGGCCGGTGGGACACGGTCATGGGATGTATGTGGCACGCGGGGCGGCGGTCGAAACCCGCGGCCGCCGCAGGAATGCGGCGGAGCGGTGCGTACGGCGGGAGCATCCCCGTCCCGCCGCGCCGGGCGCGCGCGGGGCGCGGGGCGCGACGGGACGGGCGGGATCCGGCGGTGGGGCGCCTGGGCGGTCACCGCCGCTTGTCGTCGTCGCCGGGGGCGGGCTCGTCCTGGCCGAAGACCCTGTGCGTGGTGCCGCTCTGGTCGGTGCCGGGCCTGCTCTCGTGCGCGGTGCCGCCGGTGATGTCGCTGTGCGAGGTACGGCCGGGGTCGGGCGAGGGGGACGTACGGGACGTACCGCCGGAAGCGCCGGATTCGCCGCCCTTCATGCCGGACGGACCCGAAGTGCCGGACGTGTCGCCGGACATGCCCTGCTTGTCGCCGTGCATCCCGTGCCTGCCGTGCTTGTCACCGTGCTTGCCGTGCTTCCCGTGCTTCCCGTGTTTGCCGTGCTCGCCGCCCTGCTCGCCGCCCTGCTCGCCGCCGTGCATCTCCTGCTTGCCGTGGCCGCGGGCGTGCCCGTGGGTGTCGTGCTCCATGCCGTACTCGCGGCGCGTGCCCGTCGTCTGGGCGGCGCGGTTGGAGACGTCGCCGCGGCGTTTGCCCGTGCCGGACTTCTTCGCGAGACCGGCGAGGCCGAGCAGGCCGGCCAGACCCAGCAGGCCCCAGTTGCTCGCACTGTCACCCTTCGGGCCGCGCGGGCCCTGATCCTGCTGCACCGTGGTCTGGGGGTTGTCCGCCGGGGTGGTGGCGGGCTGCGCGCTCGCGCCGGTCAGGGGAGCCAGGGCGATGACCCCGGCCGCGCCCAGTGTTGCGGCGATCTTACGCATGGTGTGATCTCCCTTGAGAGCTGTGCCGACGGGCGTCTCGACGCGGCTCCCGATCCGCGTGCCCGCGGCTCCCCCACACACCATGAACACACGCATTACCGATTTACGCGAGTTTTATCGCTTTTGCCGGGTTTTTGCCGGTCGCGTGCGGAGTCAGCGGGCGAGCGCGTACGCGAGCGCTTCGCGCAGGTCAGCGACGAGGTCCGCGGTGTCCTCGACGCCCGCGGAGAGCCTGACGAAGCCCTCCGGCACCGCGTCCCCGCCCCACCGCCCGCGCCGCTCCGCGGTCGAGCGCACGCCGCCGAAGCTCGTCGCCTCGTCGACCAGCCGCGCCGCGCCCAGGAACCGCTCCGCCGCTGCCCGGTCCGGCAGCGTGAACGCCACCACGCACCCGTACCGCCCGGCGCGCATCTGGCGCGCGGCGAGCGCGTGCGCGGGGTCGGACGGCAGACCGGGGTGGCGCACGTCCCGTACCCCCGCCGTCGCGCGCAGCGCTTCGGCCACGGCGAGGGCGTTCGCCGCCTGGCGCGCGGTACGCAACTCCAGCGTCGCCAGCGAACGGTGCGCGAGCCACGCCTCCATCGGCCCGGGGATGGCGCCCGCGGTCTTCCGCCAGGTGCGCAGCCGGCGGGCGAGCGCGGGGTCGCGGGTGACGGCGTAGCCGAGGAGGACGTCGCCGTGGCCGGTGAGCGCCTTGGTGCCGCTGGCGACGGAGAGGTCGGCGCCCAGCTCCAGGGGGCGCTGGCCGAGGGGGGTGGGCAGGGTGTTGTCGACGGCGACGAGCGCGCCCGCGGCGTGCGCGGCGGCGGCGAGGCGGCGGATGTCGCAGACGTCGAGGCCGGGGTTGGAGGGGGTCTCCAGCCACAGCAGGCGGGCGCCGTCGAGGAGTTCGGCCTGGGCGTCGCCGGCGGTGGGGGCGGTGCGCACGTCGGTGCCGTGCTCCTGGAGGAGGGCGCGGAGGCCGCCGGGGACGAGGTTGTAGCCGTCGGAGGGGAGGACGACGTGGCCGCGTGGCGCGCCCGGGTCCTGCGGCGGTCCGGGGACGGCCATGAGGACGGCGGTGATCGCGGCCATGCCGGAGGCGAAGGCCACGGCCTCGGCGGGGACGCCGGGCGACTCCAGCTCGGCGAGGGCGGCTTCGAGGCGGGTCCAGGTGGGGTTGGCGTCGCGGCCGTAGTCGTAAGGGGCGGCGGTGATGTCGCCGGGGAGGTGGTAGTGGGCGGCGAAGACGGGGCCGGGGAGGGCGGGTTCGTACGGCTCGGGGGCGGGGAGGCCGGCGCGTACGACGCGGGTGGCGTCGGCTGCTGTGGCTTGGGGGGCCTCGGCGGCCTCGGCGGCCTCGGGGGCCTCGGGGGTGCCGGCGGTGTTCCGCAGGGGCGGGTCGGCGTGCGGGGCGTCGTCCGGTGTCATCGGCCGGCTCCTTCCAGGGCCGCGCGCGCCGCGGCGCCGCACTGCGCGCCGTAGCCGGCGCCGAACAGCGCGGCGTGCACGAGCAGATGGTGGAGTTGGTACAGCGGCACCCGGCCGCGCCGGCCGGGCAGCGGGCGTACCTCCTCGTACGCCGCGAGCAGCCGCCCGAGCTGCGGGCAGCCGAACAGCTCCAGGAACGCGAGGTCGACCTCGGGGTGGCCGCCCTGCGCGGCGGGGTCGATGAGGTACGCGCGGTCGCCCGCCGACCACTGCACGTTGCCGGACCACAGGTCGCCGTGGATGACCGCGGGCGGCTGCGGCGGGCCCGTGACCTCGTCGATCACGTCGCAGAGGCGCTCGACGGCGCGGGTGTCGGCGGGTGTCAGGGCGCCGTTGTCAGTGGCGAGGCGTAGAAAGGGAAGCAGCCGGTGCCCGGCGTAGAAGGCGGGCCAGTCAGCGGGGGAGGCAGGCGCATGTCCGGTGTGCTCAGGGGGTGGTTCCGGAGCCGGAGCCGGAGGGCCGGGGGTGTCCGGGGTGTCGGGCGTGCCCGGTGTGTCCGGTGTGCCCGGGGACGGCAGCGGGAGCGAGCCGATGTAGGCGGGCCAGGGCGTGCCGAAGGCGGCGGCGGGGGTCGCGTGCAGCGCGGCGAGGTCGCGGCCCAGCCGCTCGGCCTGCGTGGGGGTCGCGGGTCCCGGCTCGATCCACTCCAGCAGGATCATCCCGGGCTCCTCGCCGAGCACGGCGGGGACGGGGACGGTGCCGGTGTCCGCGAGGAGGCGCAGGCCGTGCGCCTCGGCGGCGAAGAAGGCGGCGGGGGCGCCGGCGCGGGTCTTGGCGAAGACACGGCGGCCGTCGGCGAGTTCGAGGCGGTGCGCGGCGGAGATGTCCCCGCCGCCGACGGGGCGCGCGGTCCGTACGGGAGCGCCGGCGAGCGCGGCGGCGCGGGCCTCGACGCCCCGGGGGTCGTCCGCGGCGCCCCGCGGGGCGCCGGCTGCCGGGGAGCTCACGGGCGGGCGGTGAGTTCGTCGCGTACGGCCTGGAGCAGGCCCTCGGCGGCGGTCTCGATCAGGTCCAGAGCCTCTTCGAAGCCGCGGGTGCCGCCGTAGTACGGGTCCTCGACGTCGGTCAGGTCGAGGTCGGGCGCGAAGGAGAGCAGCAGCCGCACCTTCTCGGCGTCGACGGGCGTCGGCGCGATCTTGAGCAGCCTGCGGACGTGCCCGCCGTCCAGGCCGAGGACGAGGTCGCGTTCGGCGAACCAGTCCGGCGTGAACTGCCGGGCGGTGTGCGCCAGCTCGTAGCCGTGCCCGGTGAGCACGGCGTCGGCGCGCGGGTCGGCGGCTTCGCCGATGTGCCAGCCGTCGGTGCCGGCGCTGTCCACCTCGATCTCGCCGTCGAGCCCCGCCTCCGCGACGCGGGCGCGGAAGACGGCCTCGGCCATCGGCGAGCGGCAGATGTTGCCGGTGCAGACGAAGCAGACGCGGAAAGGCGCGGGGAGGGGGCGTTCGCTCGTTCGCATGCGGTCCATCCTGCCTCAGCCGGGGCGCGGGCGCCCGGTGCCGGCGGCCGGTTCCCGCGCCGGTTCCCGGCCCCGGAGCCCGCCGCTCCGGGCCGTACCGGCGCCCGCGGCCGTCAGTCCCGGTCGAGGGCCATGCTCGTCGCCCACGACACGATGCTGATCACCAGTCCGCCGAGCACCGCCGTCCAGAATCCGTCCACATGGAAGCTCAAGTCCGCTTTGTCCGCGATCCAGGAGGTGAGCATCAGCATCAGCGCGTTGATCACGAGCGTGAAGAGCCCGAGGGTCAGCACCAGCAGCGGCAGCGACAGGAGTTGCACGAGGGGCTTGACGATGAAGTTCACGACGCCGAAGATCAACGCGACCAGCAGCAGTGTGACGACCTTGTCGGCGTTGTCGTGACCGGTCAGCCCTATATCGGGGATCAGCCAGACCGCGACCGCGAGGGCCGCCGCATTGGCGAGGGTCTTGATCAGGAAAGTCTTCATGGGTTGATCGTTCCAGAGGTAGTCGGGAGCACCATGGACGCGGAGGACGGAGCACGATGAAGGCATTCCGGCTGGACGACCTCGAGGCGGAGCGCCGTGCGAACGACGGAGCGTACCTGCAGTTCGTGCGCGAGCGGAACATGTCGGTGGGCCTCTACGCGCTGGACGCCGGAGCGCCCGATCCGCAGCAGCCGCATCGCCAGGACGAGGTCTACGTGATCATGAGCGGTCGCGGCTCCGTCACCGTCGGCGACGAAACCCTGCAGGTCGGCAGGGGCTGCGTCGTCTACGTGCCGGCGGGCGTACCGCATCGTTTCCACCACATCACCGAGGATCTCCGGGTTCTGGTGGTCTTCTCTCCACCCGAGGCGTGAATCAGTCCCTCAGGGTTGCCTCGGGGTTCGTTCCGGGGTGGACCGGGGCAGGGGGCACTCCCGTCCGCCCGCCCGGCGTCCTAGCATCGAAGGCACCGGGACAACCCCGGCGTACCGGAGGAGGAATGACGTGTCCGTGAAAGAGATCACTGCGGGACTGCCGTGGTGGGTGACGTGGGTGCTGATCCCGGCGATCGTGCTGGTGGTCTTCGGCAGCCTGATCATGGCGCTGGTCGGCTTCATCATCGGCCTGCTCTTCAAGGTGCTGCTGGCCGCGGCTCTGATCGCGGGTGCGATCTTCCTGGTGCGGAAGTTCATGACCGCGTCGTCGTCGAAGAACGACTGGTAGGAGGCCGGCCTCATCATCTCCGGCGCTACCTCCGGCGCCGCCGTCCGCCGCCGTCCCGGCGGCGGGAGCGGCCCTCGGGAGGAGCCGCGGCAGCGCCGGAGCCCGTGCCCGCCGCCCAGCCCGCAGGGGCTCCCGGCCCCGGACCTGGTCCCATGCCGGCTCCCGGCTGCGGCCCTGATCCCGGTCCCGTTCCCGGTCCCGTACGAGGATCCGGCCCCGTTCCCGTACCGGCACCCGGTCCCGTACCCCCGCCCGGTGCCGCACCCGGCACCGGTGCAGGACCCGCCCCGTGGCGGCGGTCGGCGGAGACCACGAGCGCCGCGAGCCCCGTCGTCAGCGGCACCGACGCGACCAGCCCGATGCTGCCCACGAGGGTCCGCACGATCTCCTCGGCGACGAACTCGCTCGTCGCCACCGTGCCGACGCCCTGGTCGGCGATCGTGAAGAGCAGCAGCAGCGGCAGCGCCGCCCCCGCGTACGCGAGGACCAGCGTGTTCACCACCGACGCGATGTGATCGCGCCCGATCCGCATCGCCGACGCGTACAGCTTCCGCCACGGCGCCGACGGATCGGCCTGCCGCAACTCCCACACCGCGGACGCCTGCGTCACCGTCACGTCGTCGAGCACCCCGAGCGAGCCGATGAGCACCCCGGCGAGCAGCAGCCCGCTCATGTCGATATCCGGGTACTGGGTGTGGATGAGCCCCGTGAAGTCGTCGGTGTTCCCGGTCAGTTTCGACCAGCCGATGAACAGCGAGCCCAACAGCCCGATCAGCATCAGCGACGCGAGCGTGCCGAGGGCGGCCACCGACGTACGCACGTTGAAGCCGTGACACAGATAGAGCGCGATCAGCATGATGGCGCTGCCCCCGACCACCGCCACCACCAGCGGGTTCGACCCGTCCAGGATCGCCGGCAGGATGAACAGGATCAGGATCGCGAAGCTCACCGCGAGCGCCGCGAGCGCCGCCAGCCCGCGCAGCCGCCCGACGACGACCACCGCGACCGCGAACACCAGCGCCAGCGCCGTCATCGGCACGGTGCGTACCACGTCGGAGACGGCGTACTGCAGCTCACGCGGCGCCTTCGGCGAGTAGGAGACGACGAGTTCCTGCCCCACCTCGTACCGCCGGGACGCATCCGGCGCGACGATCTCCGTGAAGGTCCGCCCGGCGTGCTTGCCCGACGTCACCTCGATCGTCGCCTGCTCGCACACCGCGTCCTCGTCGGGCCGCGGCTCGTCGGTGTCGCCGCCGCCCGGCGGCCCCTGCTCCTGGATCTGCGCGCCCACGTCCGCGCACTTCACTTCCTCGACCTTCGTGACCTTCGCCCGCTGCCGCTCCTGGTCGAAGCCGATGCCGCTGCGCTCGCCCGCCGGTTCACTCCCCGGCCACAGCGCGATCAGCCCGGCGAGCACCGCCAGCGCGAACGGGACGAGCACCGCGGCGATCACCCTGCGCAGCCGGTGCGAGGCGGGCGGGGCCGGGGCGTCGTGGTGGTGGCTGTGCGAAGGTGTCACGGCCAGATCATCGCAGGAGCGCTCCGGGGCCCTCTTTCGTACCGGTGCGTGCAGCGGTTAGCGTGGTCGGCGAACTGCACACCGCGGGAGCTCGGAGCACCGGGCTGAGAGGGCGCTGACGGATCCGGATCCGGACCGAGGCTGCGCCGACCGCCGAACCTGTTACCGGGTAATGCCGGCGTAGGGAGTGGGTCTCCATGACCGTTTCGGATGCACGTACGCCCGCCACCGGGGACTCCGCGAAGTCCGCGGAATCCGCGGAAGCCACCGCGATCGGCTGGCACAAGGACCACATCGAGCACCCCGCGCGGCCCGACATCAGGGTCCCGGTGCGGCGCGTGCACCTCACGAACGGCGACGACGTGACGCTGTACGACACGTCCGGGCCGTACACCGACCCGACCACCGACACCGACGTACGCCGCGGGCTCACCCCGCTGCGCGACAACTGGATCATCGCCCGCGGCGACACCGAGGAGTACCCGGGCCGCCCGCCCCGCCCCGAAGACGACGGCCTCAAACACACCTCACCCCGCGGCGGCCTGCGCAACCTCGACGCCGTCTTCCCCGGCCGCCCGCGCCAGCCGCGGCGCGCCCGCGGCGCGGCCGTCACGCAACTCGCGTACGCCAGACGCGGGGAGATCACCGCCGAGATGGAGTTCGTCGCGCTGCGCGAGCGCGTCGAGCCCGCCTTCGTACGCGACGAGATCGCGGCCGGCCGCGCCGTGCTCCCCGCGAACGTCAACCACCCCGAGTCCGAACCGATGATCATCGGGAAGAACTTCCTGGTGAAGGTCAACGCCAACATCGGCAACTCGGCCGTCACCTCCTCCATCGAGGAGGAGGTGGAGAAGATGACGTGGGCCACCCGCTGGGGCGCCGACACAGTCATGGACCTGTCCACCGGCCGTAACATCCACACCACCCGCGAGTGGATCCTGCGCAACTCCCCCGTGCCCATCGGCACCGTGCCGCTCTACCAGGCGCTGGAGAAGGTCGACGGCCGCGCCGAGGAACTGAGCTGGGACGTCTACAAGGACACCGTCCTCGAACAGTGCGAGCAGGGCGTCGACTACATGACCGTCCACGCCGGCGTCCTGCTGCGCTACGTCCCGCTCACCGCCCGCCGCAAGACGGGCATCGTCTCCCGCGGCGGCTCCATCATGGCCGCCTGGTGCCTGGCCCACCATCAGGAGTCTTTCCTCTACACCCACTTCGACGAACTGTGCGAGATCCTCGCCGCGTACGACGTGACGTTCTCCCTCGGCGACGGCCTGCGTCCCGGCTCGATCGCCGACGCCAACGACGAGGCGCAGTTCGCGGAGCTGCGCACGCTCGGCGAACTGAACCGGGTCGCGAAGTCCCATGGCGTGCAGACCATGATCGAGGGCCCGGGACACGTCCCGATGCACAAGATCAAGGAGAACGTCGACCTCCAGCAGGAGATCTGCGAAGAGGCCCCGTTCTACACCCTCGGCCCCCTGGCCACCGACATCGCGCCCGCCTACGACCACATCACCTCCGGCATCGGCGCGGCGATGATCGCCTGGTGGGGCACGGCGATGCTCTGCTACGTCACCCCGAAGGAACACCTCGGCCTCCCGGACCGCGACGACGTCAAGACCGGCGTGATCACGTACAAGATCGCCGCCCACGCCGCGGACCTCGCCAAGGGCCACCCGGGCGCCCAGGACTGGGACGACGCCCTGTCGGACGCCCGCTTCGAGTTCCGCTGGGAGGACCAGTTCAACCTGGCCCTGGACCCGGACACGGCCCGCGAGTTCCACGACGCGACCCTCCCGGCGGAGCCGGCGAAGACGGCGCACTTCTGCTCGATGTGCGGCCCGAAGTTCTGCTCGATGAAAATCAGCAAATCAGTAATAGAGCGCTTCGGCGGCGACGTGCCCGCCGACGCCACCGAGGAGGAGGCTGCCGCCGGGATGCTCCAGAAGTCACGGGAGTTCGCGGAGAGCGGCCACCGCGTCTACCTCCCGATCGCGGACTGACCCGAGGTCGACGGACGGCCCGAGACACACGACTCTCGGGCCGTCCTCTTCGGCACAGTTGATGCAGCCTCATGACGGCGCGGGCCCTCATGCCCCTGTCCTGCGGGAACCTCGCAACTTGGCCTGAGTTTCAACCTGTGAACCTGTGACGGACGTGTGGGCACGAGCTTGCGCCGGCCGGGTCAGATGGTTCCGATCGGCGTGAGGGTCAGCGGCTGCGCCGGGGGCTGGCGGAGCGACCACGCTCGTTGGATGTGGATGCCGGAGAACTGGAAGAACCGGACGCCGCCGGAGCCCGCCGCCCGGGCCGTGAACCGACTCCTGGTGACATCCAGTCGTACCTCTGACCACCCAGCTGCGCATTCGCTGTTGCATTTGTCTCATCACGACCTACCGGGTGCCGCGCGTTGCGGGCTTGTTCGCGCTGCCGCCTCCGGGCCGCCCGCTCCGGATTAGCCGCCGCCCATTGCGCCCTTCGGCCGGCGATGGCCCGGTCGATCCGATCTTCCCGCTGCTCGGGATCCAGCGCATTCCACGGCGCACGGCGCCTCTCGGCCTCGGCTTCCCGCTCCTCGGGAGTCATCGCATCCTGCCGCGCACGGCGGGCATCGTTGCGCTGCTGCGTGTAGGCTCCCCGCTCCGCGGGGGGCATCCCATCCCACCAATCACGGTAGCCCTGGTGCAGCTTCCGGATCCGTTCATCGTGCTCCTCGGAATCCATCGCAGCCCACCAGTCATGGCGGCTATCGGTGAGCCGCTGGTTCACGGCTTCCCGCTCCTCGGGATCCAGCGCATCCCACCACGCACGGCGCCTCTGGGCCTCGGCTTGCCGCTCCTCGGGAGTCATCGCATCCTGCCGCGCACGGCGGTCATCGTTGCGCTGCTGCATGTGGGCTTCCCGCTGCGCGGGAGTCATCGCATCCTGCCGCGCACGGTGTCCTTGCGCTTGCGTACTTGTGACCGGTGCTTCCGCTGAGGGCTCACGGTCAGATTCAGTCTGAGGATTCGGCGGTGTGGTCACTCACACTCCTAGATGAATGAGTCCGATGTTTGTGCTGGTCGCGACCATCGCGAAGGGCGCCCGTTGGCTCGTGTGTGACTACCAGCCTGGACGCCCTTCTGGCGGCACTGTACGTGTTCATCGACGACCACGTGGCGCCTCGTCGCCGGATCGGGCGACCCCCGAAACTGACGGATGCCGAACTGCTGTGCCTGGCCGTCGCGCAGGTACTGCTCGGCTTCCCCTCGGCCCGGCACTGGATCCGCTTCGCCCACGCCCGGCTCGGGCACCTCTTCCGCTATCTGCCCCAGCAGTCGGCCTACAACAAAAGGCTCAACGCGGCGGGTCCGCTGATCAGCCAGGTGATCGAGGCCCTGGCCAAGCAGGTGCCGACCTGGCAGGACGACCTGCGGCTGATCGACTCCACGCCTCTGCCCTGCGCAGCCTCCCGCGAGACGGTCAAACGCTCCGCACTGGCCGGGCACGCCGGATACGGCTACTGCCGCAGCCACTCCCGCTTCTTCTGGGGGTTCCGGCTCTACCTGCTCACCACCGCCGAAGGCATGCCGGTGTCCTGGTGCCTGGCAAACCCCAAGCTCGGCGAACGCGAAGTGATGACCGCGCTGCTGGAACGCGACCACCACCTCGTCCGCAGCGGGCAGGTGATCCTCGCCGACAAGGGCTTCGCCGGGCGCGAGTTCGAGGCGTTCCTCACCGAACGGCTGGGCATCCACCTGGTGCGGCCGGACCGCAAGGACGAACCCGCCCGGCACGGCCGACTGGCCCGTGTCCGCCAGTGGATCGAGGCGGTGTTCGACACCCTCAAAGGTCAGCTCAGCCTGGAACACCATGGCGGCAGAACCCCCGCCGGGGTCTTCGCCCGCACCGGCCAACGCCTCCTCGCCCTGGCCGCCGGCATCTGGCACAACTGGACCACCGACGCCAAGATCAAACGATCTCTGATCGACTACGACCACTGAGAACATCGGACTCATTCATCTAGACGCTGGTATACGGGGAGATGGTCCACCTCGGACAACGGCTGTCACCTCTGCGAGGTTCACCGGCACGACACGCGACCGCGCGAGGCGACGCGTTGTTCGAGTTGCAGTAAGGAGCAACTCCCTGCTCGGTAGGTAGGCCATATCCGGTCTGGACCTGTACTCGATGAAGATCAGCAGGAACATCACGGAACGCTTCGGCTCCGACGACCAGGCGGAGCTGACGGCGGAGGAGATCGAACGCGGCATGCTGGAGAAGTCCAAGGAGTTCGCGGCCACGGGCAACCGCGTCTACCTGCCTCTCGCGGACTGACCCCGACCCGGAGCGGGCCTGGCCGGAGTGTTTCCTGAACGCTCCGGCCAAGCGCGGTTCCATCGCGACGGCCCCGGCGAGGGCCGGGAGTTGCGGCGACGGGCGGGTGCCGCGGGCGGGTGGGTGCCGCGGTCGCGTCGTCGGTGCGTTCCGGCCGTAGCCGGGTACGGCCGCTTCGTGCCTCCGGCTACGCCCGGTCGGTTGCGCCCAGGTAGAGGCGGGCGAGGCGCGGCAGGCGTTTCTGCATCTCCCTGTCGTCGTCGAAGTCGAAGTCCTCCCCCATGTCGGGTGCCGCCCCGCCCTCGCCGTCCGCCGGCCGGTACTCCGCCCACGCCTCGTGGAAGGCGTCCCTGCTGCCCGTCAGCCGCTCGAAGGCGGCGCCCGCCGCGTAGTTGACCTCCTCGTGGAACAGGACCTCGTCGTGGCCGTCCCGCGCGGCCTCGGCGACGGCCGGGTGCTCGGCAAGGCTGTCCGGCGCGGCCGCGGCGCGCTCGTACCACTCGCGGCCGAGGGATATCACCCCGGCGCGGAAGTCCATGAAGCTGTCGTCCGAGCAGCCCCCGCCGATGAGATACGCGGCCGCCCACACATCCCAGCGGTACAGGGCACCGTGCACCTCGCCGAACCGCTCCGCGTACGCCAGGATCTCCTGCCGGGGGAGCCCCGCGAGGAGTCCCACGAGCGCCTCGTCGAACGGCACGCCGTCCGCCGCCGCGGAGGAGCGCGCCGATTCGACGAGGTGCCAGAACCGGTCGATGTCCATGTCCCGTACTGTGGCACCCCCCACTGACATTCCGGTCTCATCACGTAAAGGCGTTGCACGGCCGCGGCCGGCGTGGGACATTGACCGCCGTCCGCGCGACCGCGGACGCATCCGCCGGCCACCCGCCGGCGCACTCACGGTGAGGAACGAAGCCTTTGATCCCGGCGCCCGTCAGCGGCCGCCGTCGGCGCCGAGTGGCCCGCCCGCTTCCGTAGCGGAGCCGCCCGCTCTCCCACGCCGGACACGCCCGTCCCGTACGGCGGCCCCACGCTCTCTCCTGTCTGCGCACGTCAGAGACTTCGTGAGGTCGATACCACCGTGGCCACCCCCATGGACAAGCAGGTCCAGAACTTCGCCGTCGCCAACCTCCGCCGCCGCCCCGACGTCGTCGAGACCGGCGGCTTCGTCGCCGGCTTCGCCGTCGACACCGACAGCCCCTACCTCAACTACGCGACCCCGCTGCCCGGCACCGCCCCCACCGCCGGCGACGTCGCCGCGCTCGTCGGCGCGTTCCGGGAGCGGGGGCTGCTGCCGCGGCTGGAGTTCGCGCCGCAGGCCGCGCCCCTGGTGGAGGGGGCGCTGCGGGTGGCGGGGTTCGAGACGGAGGCGGTGCACGAGTACCTCGTCTGCACCCCGCACACGTACACCGATCCCCTGCCGGGCGGCAATCGCCCGCAGGTGGAAACCCCCGCCACCGACGCGGAGTTCGAGGCGCTGGACGCGGCGCTCGCCGAGGCGTTCGGCGGTGCGTTCGCCGCGTCGGCGGAGGGCGCGGCGCGGCTGCGGCGGCTGGGGGAGGACGGCGGGGAGGTGCGGTTCGTACGGGCCGGGGAGGGCGGCTGCGCCGGCGGCGCGACGTGCTCGCCGCCGGCCGAGGACACCGCCGAACTCGCCGGCGTCGGCACCCGCCCCGCGTACCGGCGGCGCGGCGTTGCGGCGGCGGCGACCGCGGCGCTGACGGCGGCGATGTTCGACCGCGGGGCGGGATCGGTGTGGCTGGAGTACTCCGGCGCGGGCTCCCGCGGCACGTACACCCGCGTCGGCTACCGCCCCGGCGGCACCCGCCTGTACGTCTCCCTGCCCGCCTGACCCGGGGGCGGGGGCCGGGGGCTCACGTCTGGGGCGGGCGCATCAGGTGCAGGTCCTCGCCCCAGGCGTCGAGCACACCGCCGTGGCCCGCCCGCCGGGCCACCGGCTCGACCCGCGCGAAGACGGCGCGCTGCAGGCCCGCGTCGCCGGTGCACGTGATGCGGTCCACGGCCGCGGGTAGTTCGTCGCCCGCCCAGCCGGGCAGCGGGTGCCGGGCCAGCTCCCAGCGCAGGTACTTGTTGTACGGGCGCGGGCGGCGCTCCAGCGTGAAGAGCAGCTCCAGCAGGTGGCGGGCGCTGTCGGCGGCGTCGAGGCGGGCGGCGAGGGGGCGGCCGTCGCGGGTGTTCTTGACGGAGCGGTAGAGGGAGTTGGCGTACGCGTCCAGCAGCGCGGCGGTGGCGCGGAACGCCTCGCCGGCGTCGAGCTGCGCGGCGGCGGTGAGGACGCGGGCGATGCCGCCGCCGAGGCGGTCGAGGACGACGCGGGCGCGCGCGAGGGCGTAGCGCTCGAAGCCGGGCGCGCGCCCGAGTTCGCGGAAGTCGGCGAGGGGGAGGACGAGGAGGTCGAGGGCGGCGGAGCGGTGGCCGTGGAGGCGGGTGAGGCCACCGGCCGTACCGTCGGCGAGGACGACGTACAGGTCGTGGTCGGAGCGCTCGGTCGCCATGCCCTCGTGGGCGTGGGACCCCTTGAGGACGAGGCCGACGACGGCCTGGTCGGCGGTGGCGCGGGCGACGAAGTCGTCGTAGGCGAGGGGGTGCTGCTGCTTTTCGGCGGTCATGCGGTGGTCTCCCGGAGGGATCGGGGCGGGCAGGCCGGCCGGGCGGCTCCCCGCTGCCGGGAGCCGCCCGCGTCGTCCGCGGCGGGCCTGCGGCCACTGGCCGGGCTGCGGCCGCGCGGCCGGCTGCCGCCGCCCGGAAGATCACCTCACCCCGGGACCGTACCGCGGGCGGGGCGCGCGGGTCACCACTCCGCGCGCCCGCAGGGGGGCGTGACTCCGGTCAGAACCCCGGCGGCCGGGGCTCCGCTGGTCAGAGCTCCGGCTGCCAGGGCTGGACCCGGAAGTCGCCGGTGCCGCGCTTGACCTTCTCGAACGGCGCGGAACTCACGCACGGCGCAAGGTCCTCGTCCTCCACCGGGCTGCCCGTGCCCGCCCAGCTATAGCCGAGACGGTCGTTGCGGCCCTGGTCGTGGACGGTGACGCCGACGCGCAGGCCCTTCGCGCCGGGGAGGTCGGTGTCGGTGATGACACCGGAGACGACGGCGACCTTGCCGCCGGTGACGAGGCAGTCGACGTCGGCCTCCGCCCACGCGCCCTCGCCGCCGAGGTAGTGGCTGAAGCGGAACGTGCCGGTCGCCTGGCGGGGGTCGTCGTTGTGCTTCGCGGCGAGGCGCGCGTCGAAGGAGAACGTGATGTCGTCGCCGAGCGACCGGGTGAGCTTCGCGGTGCCGGTCAGGGAGGCGGCGGGCCGCTGCCCGCGGTCGGCGCTCGCGGCGCTGTCTGCGCTGCCCGCACCTTGGACGTTCCTGCCACCGCGGTCGTCGTCGGTGCGGGCGTCGCCGGCCGCGGCGGCGGTACCGGCGGTGGCCGTCGCGAGCAGGGCGGCGGAGAGGGCGACGGCGCGAAGGCGCTTGCTGCGTACGTAGCGCAAGAGAACTGCTCCTCAAGGGCTGTTGGCCCGGACGATCCGGGTGCCAGCAGCCTCGCCCGCGGCGGGGGCGCGCCGCGTCAGCCCGCGGCGGCAAGCGACGTACCCCCGTGGTCTGCCCCACCACCGGTTACCGCTACCTCCCCGGCATGACACGCTGTACCTGACCAGGGCAGGCTCCCGGCCACCGGCCGCGGAACCCCGCCGCGGCGCCGGGCGTTCCCCACGGAACCACGGTGCACCGCACACAGCACGCCCGCACACAGCACGCCCGCACGCAGCACGTCGCACACAGCACGTCGCACACAGCACGTCGTACGCCACGACAGCCACAACCAACAGCCGCAGCCCGACCGCATCGGAGAGGGACCGAGTCCATGGCCACCGCACCGCTCGCCAAAGGCGCCAACCTGCCCGTCGACGCCCCCGCGGTACGCGCCGAACTCTCCTGGTCCGAAGGCCCCGGCGTACCCGACGTCGACGCCTCGGCGCTGCTGCTCACCGCCGCCGGCCGGGTCCGCGACGACGGCGACTTCGTCTTCTACAACCAGCCGCAGCACACCTCCCAGGCGGTCACCCACCTCGGCAAGCAGCAGGCGGGCGGCCGCTACACCGACTCCGTCGAGGTACTGCTGAACTCCCTGGGACCGGGCATCGAACGCGTCGTCCTGTGCGCCTCGGCCGACGGCGGCACCTTCGGCCAGGTACCCGGGCTGTCGCTGCGGCTCCTGGACGCCGGAACGGGCGCCGAACTGGCCCGCTTCGACATGGAGGCGACGACGGAGACGGCGTTCGTCGGCGGCGAACTGTATCTGCGGGGCGGCCGCTGGAAGTTCCGCGCGGTGGGCCAGGGCTACGCCTCCGGACTCGCCGGCCTGGCCACCGACTTCGGCATCACGGTCGACGACTCCCCACCCCCTCCCTCCCCCACCCCGCCCCCAGCCGCCCCGCCGCCACCCCCGCCCTCGGCCCCGACCTCTGCCCCCGTCCCGCAGGCACCCATGCCTCCGGCCCCTGCCGGCCCTGCGCCAGCGGCGCCGCAGGCACCCTTCGCGGCGCCACCTCCCGCGCCCCACGCGCCGACTGCCCCCGCCCCCGCGCCACCGTCGCCAGGCACACACCCCGCACCGGCACCTGCCGCCTCACCCGGCGCGTCCGGCGGGCCGCGGCTGATCAAGGGCGAGGAGCACCTGCCCGTCGACATGCGCAAGCGGCTGTCTCTCCGCAAGGAGCAGGTGGCCATCAGCCTGCGCAAGCACGGGGCCGCCGATATCTCCGCGCGCGTCATCATCGTGCTGGACGCCTCCGGCTCCATGACCCGCCTCTACGCCCAAGGCGTCGTCGCCGACGTCGTCGAGCGAATGGCCGCGGTCGCCGCGGAGTTGGACGACGACGGGGCCATGCAGGCGTGGACGTTCGCCTCCCATCCGGCCCGGCTTCCGGACCTGCTGCTGGGGGATCTCCCCGAGTGGCTGCGACTGCACGTGCGGGTCGGGCAGCTCGCTCTCTTCCGTCCCCGCAAGAAGCGCAAGGGCCTGGAGAACGGCCAGATCGACATGCGGACGGTCGGTATCCAGAACGAAGAGCAGAAGGTCATCGCCGAAGTCCGCGCCTACGTCCGCGAGAACCCTGCCCCCGATCCCACACTCGTGCTGTTCTTCTCCGACGGCGGTGTCTACCGCAACGCGGAGATCGAGCGCGAGCTGCGCGAAGCGGTCGAGGAACCGATCTTCTGGCAGTTCGTGGGCCTGGGAGCCTCCGACTACGGCGTACTGGAACGGTTCGACAGCCTCGGTGGCCGCCGCGTCGACAACGTCGGGTTCTTCTCCGTCGACGACATCAGCGGACTGCCCGATCCGCAGCTCTACGACCGCCTCCTCTCCCAGTTCCCCGGCTGGATCACCGCCGCCCGCCACGCACGCATCCTCTGACCTGCCTCACCCCCGACTCCGCCAAGGGACAGCACCACTCGGCATCCATGGCATGCCCCGACATCACCGCATCCCGGCGCGCCGGCCCGATTTCCCAGGCCGGCACGATCGCCTGCACCCGCGCCCGCGACCCAATTCGTCGGGCCCACGGCCCCGTTCGGGCCGTCGGGCCGGTCAGCGGGCGGCCGCGCCCGTGTGGGGGACGAGCTCGGCTATGACCATGTCCCACAGCTCCGGGGGTGGCATCTGGTGGCCCATCCCCTGCAACGGTACGAGCCTGGCCCCCGGGATCTCGCGGGCCAGCGCCTCGCCGTGGGCGTAGGGGAAAAGGGGGTCGTGCGTGCCGTGGAGCACGAGGGTCGGCGCGGTGATGTCGCCGAGGGACAGTGCGGCCTGCTCCTTTCCGTCATCGAGCAGCCAGTGGTTGGCGGCCGCGGCGGGGGCGGGACTGCGGTCGAAGGCCCGCCCGGCGACGCGGCGCACACGCTCCTCGTCGACCGGGATGGCGCCGGCGAAGGTGTGTTCACCGGCGAGGAAGTAGGAGAGGACCGACTCGCGGTCCGACCAGTCCGGCCCCGGCTGCGGCTCCGCGAACTTCCGGGCCAGTTCCTCGCTCATCGGCGGCAACTCCGGGCGGTCGGGCCCACCCGGCGCCGCGGGGCTCGTGGCGATCAGCGTCAACGAGTCGACCCGGCCGGGATGTCGCGCCGCGATGACCTGCGCCATGCCACCGCCCATCGAGATGCCCACGAGGTGTGCGGAGCCGAGGCCGAGTGCGTCGAGCAGCCCGACCACGTCGGCGATCAGATCCTCGCCGCCGTACGTCGGCGCCCCGACCGGGAACGTCGTGGACCGGCCCGTATCGCGCGTATCAAAGCGGACGACGTACCTCCCGGCCGCGGCGAGGCGTGAGCAGAAGCCGTCCTCCCACCAGTCCATCGACGCTTCCGCGCCGCCGATCAGCAGGATCGGCGGATCCGCGGCCGCGCCGAACGTCTGCGTACAGATTTCCACCTCCCCGACCCGCACCAACCGCTCTGCGTCGGGCCGGACTTCCGCCGTGCCGTTCATGACTCGCCTCCCTCACCTGGCTTTTTCGAAGGCTACTACACTTCTCGAAGTGTGTGCTACATTTTTCGTAGTGAAATTTGGGAGCGTGGGAGGAGCGCGGAGATGGCGAGGGACGGCGGCGACGACAGGCGGACTTACGGGCAGGCGTGCCCGATCGCCCACGCGCTCGACATGATCGGCGAGCGCTGGGCGCTGCTGGTCGTACGCGAACTGCGCCTGGGCCCCCGCCGCTACGCGGACCTCCAGGCCGCGCTCCCCGGCATCGGGCCCAGCGTGCTGTCCCAGCGCCTGCGCGATCTGGAGCGGTTCGGCGTGCTCGCCCGGCGTGCGCTGCCGCCGCCCGCCTCGGCGAAGGTGTACGAGTTGACGGAGTGGGGCAGCGAGTTGGAGCCGGTCTTCGCCGCCCTGCGCACGTGGGGGCTGCGCTCTCCGGTGATACCGCTGGAGGGGGTGCTGACCTCCGACACCGTGCTGCTCGGGCTGCGCGCCTTCTTCCAGCCGCAGCCGCACGCGGCGTGGTCGGCGAGCTACCGCATAGAGCTTGAGCGCGAGGTGTACCGGCTGGAGGTCGCCGACGGCGAGTTGACCGCGGTGCGGCGCGGCGAGGAGCCGCCGTCCCCGGACGTCGCGGTGACCACGGACCACGACACGCTGCAGTCGGTGCTGTCCCACGAGCGCCCGCTGTCCGAGGCGGTCGAGGCGGGAGAGCTGACGGTCGAGGGCGACGGGGACGTGATGGAGCGCCTGGTGGAGGCGGTCCAGCGGAACTGACGCCCCGACCTGCCGCTCTGCGTCGGACAGGCGCCTCGATCGCCGCCCCGATCGTCGGCCTCACGCCGGTCGACCCGACGACCGGGCTTCTGGCCCCGAGTCACCAGACGGGGCGCAGCGGGGGGAGGTCGTCGCCGGCTAGGCCGTGGACGAGGCGGAGGAGTTCGGTGCGGAGGAGGGGGATGTCGGTGCCCGTGCGGCGGGCGAGTTCGGCTTCGAGGTCGTGCAGGACGTCCCCGGCGACGCGGAGGTGCCGGCGGGCGGCGTCGGTGAGGACGACGAGCTTGCGGCGGCCGCCGGCGGGGTGAGCGGTGCGGAGTACGTAGCCGCGGCGCTCCAGGTCGTCGACGAGTTGGCCGGCGGCCTGTTTGGTGACGCCGAGCCGGGTGGCAAGTTCGCTGCTGGTGGCGCCGTCGGCGCCGAGGATCTGGAAGATCATGCCGTGCACCGGCCGCAGGTCGGGGTAACCGGCGGCGGCCACCCGCTCGTTGAACTCGGTCAGCACGAGCTGGAAGGCCATGCCGAGCAGGAACAGCAGCTCGGGCGTCGGCGGGCTGTCGTGGTCGCGGGTCACGGGAACATCTTGACACGGTTGAGTAAAGCTCCTTTACTCAACCCATCCGAGTAAAGGAGCTTTACCCGCATGAAGGTCATCACCCCGGCCCCCGACCGCACCGTCACCACCCCGAACGCCTCCATGGAGTCCCTCGCCACCCCCTCCCAGGGCAGCACCGCGCTCAGCACCTGGCGGGTACGCATGGACGCGGGCCAGTCCGGGCCCGTGCACGCCATCGACCGCGAGCAGGTCTGGATGGTCATATCCGGCTCGCTCACCGTGACCTGCGACGGCCGTACCGAGACCGCGGCCGCCGGGCAGGCGGTCCTGCTCCCGTCCGGTGTGCCGCGGCGGCTCGGCGCGGCCGAGGGCAGCGCCGCCGTCGAGGTGCTGGTGGCGATGGAGGCCGGCGGCAGCGCCCTCACCGAGGACGGCACGCGGCACGCCCTGCCCTGGGCGGAGTAGGGCACGCCGCTACGTCGAGGGAGGCGACCGGTCGCCCCGGTCGGCGGTGCTCGGCGCTCTCGGTGACGGTCGCGAGGCGGTCGCCGAGCCTCCGGCGCGCGTCAGTCGGCGGTCGAGTGGGTCCGTACGGCGGCGGTGTCCTCGTTCCGTACCGCGGCGGTGCTGTCTTCGGCCCGTACGGCCGCGGTGTCCTTCCGCAGGTCGCCCCCTTCGTCGCGTACGGCGCTGCCCGCCACCCGTACCGTCCGGGAGGCGGCCGCCGTACCCGCGGTGCCTGCCGCGCGGCGTTCCAGTCTCGCGGAGAGGAACGCGAGGGCCAGGCCGGAGGCGGCGAGGGCGGCGCCGACCCAGTTGGGGGCGGTGTAGCCGAGACCGGCGGAGATGACGAGGCCGCCGAGCCAGGCGGCGAGGGCGTTGCCGAGGTTGAACGCGCCGACGTTGACGGCCGAGGCGAGGGTGGGCGCGGCGGCGGCCTGGTCCAGTACCCGCTTCTGCAGCGGCGGCACGGTCGCGAAGCCGAAGAACCCGACGAGGAAGATGCTCACGGCCGCCGCCGGCTTGCTGTGCGCGGTGAGCGTGAACAGCGCCAGCGTCGCGGTCAGGGCGCTGAGTGCGACGTACAGCATCGGCATCAGGGCGCGGTCGGCGAAGCGCCCGCCGATCAGGTTGCCGCCGACCATGCCGAGGCCGAAGAGGGCGAGGAGCCAGGTGACGGAGCTGTCGGCGTAGCCGGCGACCTCGGTCATCATCGGCGCGATGTAGGTGATCGCGGCGAAGACCCCGCCGAAGCCGACGACGGTCATGCCCATGGCCAGCAGCACCTGGACGTTGAGGAACGCGGCCAGTTCTCGCCGTAGGCCGGTTGCGCCGGGGGAGGAGGGTTCCCCGGGCGTCTGCGGCAGGTCCGGTACGAGCCTGGCCACACCCGCCAGCCCGATGACCCCGATCGCCGCGACCGCGACGAACGTGGCCCGCCAGCCGACGGTCTGCCCGAGGAGCGTGCCGCCGGGGACGCCGACGACGTTGGCCACGGTCAGCCCCGTGAACATCATCGCGATGGCACCGGCCCGCTTGTCCCGGGCGACCAGCCCGGCGGCGACGACCGCGCCGATGCCGAAGAACGCGCCGTGCGCAAGCGAGGCGACGATGCGGCCGGCGAGCAGGATGCCGAAGGCGGGCGCGAGCGCGGAGATGACGTTGCCGGCGATGAACAGGCCCATGAGGCTCATCAGCATCCGCTTGCGCGAGACGCGGGTGCCGAGCGCGGTGAGCAGCGGGGCGCCGCCGAAGACGCCGAGGGCGTAGCCGGTGGTGAGCCAGCCGGCGGTGGGGACGGAGACGGAGAACTCGTCGGCCACCTCGGGCAGCAGGCCCATGACGACGAACTCCGTGGTGCCGATCCCGAAGGCGCCGATGGCCAGCGCGAGCAGCACGAGAGGCATGCGGGGACTCCTGCGGTGGGTGCGGGGGGCTGCTATTTACCAAGCGCCCACAATAATTGCGTACGCCGATCCTTGCAAACGCGGTCTATTGCGTGGTGGAGTAAACTCGGGTCAGGACGGCGAATGCACGCACTGCACTCACGGGACGCGGAGGCGCTCATGGCGGCCACAGCCGAGCAGCTCGACGAACTGGCCCGGGGCTGGTCGGCCCTGGCATCCCTGTACGCCCGCATCGAGACCCACGTGGAGCGCACGCTCCAGCGCGCGCACCGGCTGAGCGCCCGCGAGTACTCCGTACTGGACGCCCTCAGCCGCCAGGACGACTTCCACCTGCGCATGAACCAGCTCGCCGACACCGTCGTCCTCAGCCAGAGCGCCACTACCCGCCTCGTCACCCGCCTTGAGGACCGCGGCCTGCTCAGCCGCTACCTCTGCCCGGACGACCGCCGCGGCATCTACACCGAGGTCACCCCCGCCGGCCGTCGCCTCCTCGCCGAAGCCAGGCCCGGATACGAGGCATCCCTGCGCGCCGCGCTCGACGAGGCCGCGAAGCGGCCGGAGTTGGCGCCGCTGGTCGCGGCGGTGGAGACGCTGGAGGCTCCTGCGGCGTACGCGAGATAGGAGCGTGTACGGCGGCGGGGCGGCGTGCAGGGCGCCGAGGGGCGCGTACGGCATGGGGCGCGCCCCGGAGGCACGCATAGGGTCGGCAGCATGACCGACCTGGCAATCCGGCACGCGACAGCCGCCGACGTCCCCGCCATCGTGGCGATGCTCGCCGACGACCCCCTGGGCGCCACCCGCGAGACACCCGACGACCCCGCCCCGTACGAGGACGCCTTCGTGCGCATCGAGGCCGACCCCGGCCAGCACCTCGTCGTCGCCGAACGCGACGGCCGCGTCGTCGGTACGGTCCAACTCACCGTCATCCCCGGGCTGTCGCGGCGGGGCGCGACGCGGGCGCTCATCGAAGCGGTGCGCGTGCACCGCGAGGAGCGCGGGGGCGGGCTGGGGACGCAGCTCATCGAGTGGGCCGTCGAGGAGGCGCGACGGCGCGGATGCGCGGTCGCGCAACTCACCTCGGACGCTACGCGCACGGACGCGCACCGCTTCTACGAGCGGCTGGGGTTCGCGGCGTCGCACGTGGGGTTCAAGCGGATGCTGTAGCGGCGGCGTCGGGGGCGTGGCCAGGAACTGTGGCCGGGGCCGGAGCGGGTTCGCAACCGGCCGGAGGGCTCGTTACCGAGCCGGATGAACTCGCCCCTTGCGTCGAATCTTCCCTGGTCAGGGGGGTATCGGCGGGCAAGATCCGAAGTTGTCCACAGGCCCGAGCGGGGCGGCGTGAGCTTCGGCATACTGCCACTATGCAGATCACGACAGAGCAGCGACGAGCCCGCATCGGCGTGCGGCATGCGCTGGCGCCGACCGCCCGCGCGGCCTCGCCCGTGGACGCCGCCGACGCGGTCGTCGCGCTGCATGCGACGGACGCGGCGACCGTCTTCCTCTCCGCCTGCGCGCGGATGAGGAAGCCCGGAGTCACGCCGGTAGAGCGCGCGCTCTACGAGGAAGTGGCGCTGGTGAAGCTGCTGTCCATGCGGCGCACGCTCTTCGCGGTCAGCCGCGAGCTGGCGCCGGTCGTGGACGCGGCGGCGGCCCGCGCCATAGCGGCGCGCGAGCGCGCCACCTTCCTCAAACACCTCAAGGACTGGAACGGCCTGGACGAGGCGTGGCTGCAGCGCGCCGAAGCCGCCGCGCTGGCCGTGCTCAAAGACAAGGGCGAGGCGACCGGCAGCGAGATATCCGCCGCCGAGCCGCTGCTGCGCACGAAGATCACGGTCTTCCCCGGCAGCCGCCAGGAGACGCAGCAGGGAGTGACGACGCGCGTGCTGCGGATGCTCGCCTGCGACGGGCACATACGCCGCGGGCACCCGCGCGGGTCATGGACGTCGAGCCAGTTCCGATGGGCGCCCGGCGAGGACTTCGGCGGCATGGACGTCGTCGAGGCGCAGACGGAGCTGACCAGACGCTGGCTGTACGCGTACGGGCCGGCCACCGAAGCGGACCTCGTGTGGTGGACCGGCTGGACGAAGACCGCCGCGCGCAAGGCCCTGGCCGCGACCGGCGCCGTGGCGGTGGAACTGGACGAGGGCACGGGGTACGTACTGCCGGACGACACCGAGCCGGTCGCGGAACCGGAGCCGTGGGCGGCGCTGCTCCCGGGTCTCGACCCGACGCCGATGGGCTGGAAGGAACGCGACTGGCACCTCGACGCCGACTACCGCAAGGCGCTGTTCGACGGCAGCGGCAACGTGGGACCGACGGTGTGGTGGAACGGCGAAGTCGTCGGCGGCTGGGCGCAACGACGGGACGGAGAGGTGGTGTGGCGGATGCTCACGGATGTGGGCGGTGACGCGGAACGCGCGGTGGCCGCGGAGGCCGAACGACTGGCGGCATGGGTGGGCGATGCCCGAATAACGCCGAGGTTCCGCACGCCGCTGGAGAAGGAGTTGGCCGCATAGGGGCTGCGGCGAAGCCACCCGCTTGATCCTTTGGCTTGGCCGGTGGGCACCGGGCCGGCATGCCCGCGTCTCCCAAGTCTGCTGCCGGGGCTTGTCGTTGTGCACGACGACAGCGGCGTGGCCCGCCGGGGCCTCGGGGCTGACCGGCCTCGCGTGTCGCGTGTCCCGTGCGGCGGGAGCGGGGTTACGTCCAGCCGCGGGTGCCGCCGGGGACGGGGGCGTCCGGGTCGTACGGTTCGCGGGTGAAGACGAAGGTGCCCAGGTCGAGGTGCGACACCTCGCCGTCCGCCGAACTCTCCACCCGCAGCGTCTCACCGGCGCAGTAGCCGTCGACCGCCGTCCACGTGCCGTCCGCCTCCGGGCGGAGCCGGGAGGCGTAGCCGTTGCCGGTCAGCGGACTCAGGTCCAGCCACCGGTCCTCCTTCAGCCGCAGCACGTGCGGGTTCGCGCCCCAGTACCACGGGCCCGTGAGGGCGAGCAGCTCCGGATCCACCGCGTCCGCGGCCAGCGGACGCCACGGCTCGGGGATACGCGGCTCGTGCCGCACCACGGTGCCGATCAGATCGGCCGCCAGGCCGGAGACGGACACACCGGAAGTGACGTTCGTGAGGACGACCGCGCTCACGTCCTCGTCGACATCGGAAAGGAGGCAGGCGAGGAACCCGGGCATGGAGCCGGTGTGGCCGGCGAGCACCGTGCCGTCGCGACGGATGAGCTGCACGCCCAGCCCGTACCCGCTGTCCCCCGACGCGGCCTCGGGAGCAACGGCGGGGGTGCGCATCTCCGCCAGCGTGTCGGCGCAGAGCACCCGGTCGTCGCCGCGTACGAGGAAGGCCGCGAACCGGGCCAGGTCGCCGACCGTGGACCACAACTGGCCCGCGGGGCCCATCCGGCCGGTGTCGTGCAACGGCTCGGGCTGCATGACGTCAGCCCACGGATGGACGGCGAACCCGCCGGCGTGCGGGGCCTCGGGCAGCAGCGTCGTACGCCGCAGCCCCAGCGGCTCCAGCAACTCGCGCCGCAGCACGTCGCCCCACGGCGCGCCGCGCAGTGCCTCGACGACCGCGCCGAGGTAGGCGAAGCCGGGGTTGGAGTAGTGGTACCGGCGGCCCGCCGGGTGGCGGGTGGGGTCGCCGTCGAAGAGTTCACCGAGTTCGGGGCGGAGCGTGCCCGGGGTCCGCTCCCACCAGGGGCCGCGGGGCTCGGCGCCGATACCGGAACTGTGAGAGAGGAGTTGAGCGATGGTCACCGCGGGGGCCTGAGTGCCCGGGACGTGCTTGCCCAGCGGATCGGCGAGGTCGACAAGGCCCTCGTCACGCAGCCGGAGCACCAGCACGGCGACGAACGTCTTGGTGATCGAGCCGATGCGGTACTGGGTGTCGGTGGTCGGCTCGTGCCCGTCGACCATCGAGCGGGCGCCGGACCAGACGGTCTCCCCGTCGCGTACGACGGCCGCGACGAGCGAAGGCGTACGTCCCTCGCTCTGCGCGACCGCCAGCCGGTGGCGCAGGGCGCGGGCGGTGGCGGGGAGCAGGGCGTCGTCATACGGCGGCATGGGCGCAGCCTAGCCGCGGCCCGCGGTGCGGAGCGCGGGAGTTCCGGCGCCGCGGCCGGCGGCGCCGCGGGTGGCGTACCAGACGGTGGCGATCACCAGCACGCAGCCGGCGTACTGCGTCGCCGTGGGCCGCTCGCCGAGGAACGCGACGGCGGTGGCGATGGCGAGCACCGGCTGCAGCAGGAGCAGCGCCGCCCCGGTGGCCGGGGCGAGCCGGGGCAGCGCGGGGGTGATGAGGAGCAGGGCGAGGACCTGGCCGAGCGTGGCCAGCGCGGCCAGCCAGCCGAGGGCGGCGGGCTCGGGCATCGGATCGATACCGGTCCACAGCGCGCCGAGGACGCCGGAGGCGACGGCGGCGGAGAACGTCGCGGTGCACACCGGCACGGCGATGTGCCGGCGGGGAGGGGAGTGGGGGGCCGCATCGAGGGCTGGGTTCCGGTAGGAGGTTGTGCGGGGGTGGGTGCCTGCCAGGCGGGTGAGGAAGAGGTAGGCGGCGAAGGCGACGCCGGCGGCGGTGCCGTAGAGGATGCCGGTGACGGGGTTGCTGCCCGGTTCCGGGTTGCCGATTGCGCCGCCCGCGAGCGCCACCCCGGCGAGCAGCACCGGCGCCGTGAGCCAGAAGCCGCGCGGCAGCGGCGTACGGGTCAGCAGGCGGGCCAGCAGCGGGAAGACGATCACCTGGATGTTGAGCAGCACGGTCGCGATGGACGCCCCGACGTCCCTGATGCTGGCCGCCCAGAACACGAAGTCGACGCCGAGCAGCAGCCCCGCCGCCAGGTCCGTGAGCACCGGGCGCCGGGCCCGGGGGCCGAGGCGGCGGAGTTCGACGGCCGCCAGCGGGGCGAGCAGCAGCAGTGCGAGCAGGCAGCGCAGGAAGGCGGCGGTGCCGGCGTTCACGTCGGAGAGCTTCACGAAGATCGCCGACAGCGAGATGCACGCCGAGCCGCCGATGACCATCGTCGCCGGGGTGGCCAGCCGGGTCAGGAGGCCCTGGGCGAGCCCGTGGTCGTGGTCCCCGGCGGCGGAGCTGGCGGCCGGTCGGCTTTCGAACGGTATGTCGCCCTGGCTGTCCCGGCTCTCCCCGTCGACTCGCATGCTCCTCACTCTGCCTGCCCGCTCCCCCAAGAAAAAGCGATGATTCGTTAGCCGCAAGCGTTAGCATCACTTTGTGTTCAGCCTGGAGCGCCTCCGCGCCCTCGACGCCGTCGCCGTCCACGGCACCATCGCCCGTGCCGCCGAGTCGCTGCACGTCACCGCCTCCGGCGTCTCGCAGCAGCTCGCCAAGCTGGAGCGCGAGTCCGGGCACCGGCTGCTGGAGCCGTACGGGCGCAGCGTCCGCCTCACCCACGCCGGCCAGGTGCTCGCCGCGCATGCGGCCCGGGTGTGTGCGCAGGTCGCCGAGGCCGAGGCGGATCTCGCCGATCTGCAGGACGAGATCCTCGGCCCGTTGCGCCTCGGCGGCGTCGGCAGTTCGCTGCGTGCGCTGCTGCCCGAGGTGCTGACCGCCCTCACCGCCTCCCATCCGCGGCTGGCCCCCACCGTCGTCGACGGCGAGGTCGTCGAGCTGGTGCCCAGGCTGGTCGGCGGGGAGCTGGATCTGCTGCTCATCGAGAGCTGGAGCAGCCGGCCGATCCGGTTGCCGCAGGGGCTGGCAGTGCGGACGCTGGTGGTCGAGGACGTGCAGTTGGCGGTGCCGGACGCCCATCCGCTGGCCGGCCGCGAGCGCGTCGGCCTCGCCGAGCTGGGTGATCTCGCCCATCCGACCGGGGCGGCGGTGTGGGCGAGTTGTCCGGTCGGCACCGAGCCGTACGAAGGGCTGACGCAGGCGCTGCGCGAGGTGGGTCTGGAGCCGGAGGTGCGGTACCAGGTGACGGAGTACGCCACGCTGCTTGCCCTCGTGCGGGGCGGGTTGTGCGTGTCGCTCGTACCGGAGATGGCGCAGCGGCCGTGCCCGCCCGGGGTGCGGTTCCTGCCCGTGCGGCCGTCGGTGCGGCGTACGGTGCAGGCCGCGTGGCGGTCCCGGGGCGAGAGTCCGGCCGTACGGGCGTGTGTCGCCGCCCTCGCCGAGGCAGGGCAGGCGGAGGCGACCCGGGCGGAGCCCGCGGCGGGCGGATGACCTGCGGAACCTGTCGGTGGCCCGTGCGAGGATCAGCGTACGGAGCACAGCCACTGGAGGACCGATGTTCGCGATACCCCTGGGTGACGACGGCGCCGAGCTGCGGCCGCTGGAGCCGTGGCAGGCCGAGGAGTTCCTCGCCCACATCGATCGCGGTCGCGAGTTCATCGGCCGCCACATCGGCCTCTCCGACGCCGCCGCCGACCTCGACTCCGCCCGCGCCTGGCTCCAGTCGTACGCCGACAAGACCGCCTCCGACTCCGGCCGCCTCTACGGGATCTGGCTCGACGGCCTCCTCGTCGGCGGCGTCCTCTTCCGCGTCTTCGACGCGCAGCAGCGCACCTGCGAGGCGGGTTGCTGGCTGGAGCCCGCGGCGGCCGGCCGCGGGCTGGTCACGCGCGCCGCACGCGTGATCATCAATTGGGCGGTGCACGAGCGCGGCGTGGAGCGGGTGGAGTGGCTCGTGTCCGCGAAGAACACCCCGAGCATCAAGGTCGCCCAGCGCCTCGGCATGAGCCGCGACGCGGTGCTGCGCGCGAAGCACCCCTATCGGGGGGTGCGGCAGGACACGGAGGTGTGGTCGGTGCTGGCGTCCGAGTGGGGCAAGGGGCAGGAGGCGTAGGGGGTTCCTGCTCGTACGGGCCGTCCCCCCGCCGGTCCGCCCCGCCCTCGCGCCGTCAGTCCGCCGTGCCGCCCGTACCCGCCGTCTCCAGCAGGACCGGCAGCTTGCGCATGTCGTCGAAGAGCACGGTGTCCGGCCCCGCCAGCCAGTCGGCCGGTGACAGCCCGCCGGTGAAGCCGTACGCGCGCATGCCCGCGGCGCGCGCCGCCTGGACGCCGTAGCGGCTGTCCTCCACCACCGCGCATCCCCGCGGCGCGTAGCCCATCTCCCGTGCCGCGTGCAGGAAGAGGTCGGGCGCGGGTTTGCCGCGGCCGCCGACGTCTGTGGCGGAGTAGATGCGTCCGGCGAAGCGGTCGTACAGACCGGTCCGGCCGAGGGTGCGGCGCATCCGCTCGTGCCCGCCGCTGGATGCGACGCAGGTGGGCAGGCCGGCGGCGGCGATGGCGTCGAGCGCGTCGACGACGCCGGGTACGGCTTCGAGGCGGTCGAGGCCGGCGAAGAACTCCTCGTAGTAGCGGGTGCGCCAGGTCTCGTCGGTGCCCGGGCCGAGGCGTTCGACGACCATGGCGCCGACGGATTCCTGGGACTTGCCCATGAAGAGTTCGACGGCGTCGGCTTCGGTGAGCGGCCAGCCGAGTTCCGCCCCCACGGTGACCTGCGCGGCGGCGGCGATGCGCTCGGAGTCGACGAGGACTCCGTCGCAGTCGAGTATCACGAGTTCGATGGCTCCGGGCATGGTCACGAGGCTAGCCGAGCCGCGCCGCTACGGGCCGGGCGGCCGGAGCCCAGGGGGCCGGCGGCCCTCTGGGCGTCAGCGGGTGCCGGGGACGACGAGGCCCGTTTCGTACGCCATGACCACCGCCTGCGTACGGTCCCGCAGCCCGAGCTTCGCCAGTAGCCGGCTGACGTGCGTCTTCACCGTCTCCTCGCCGACGTGCAGGCGGGCCGCGAGTTCGGGGTTGGACAGGCCCTCGGCGAGGAGCCGCAGCACCTCCGTCTCGCGCGGCGTCAGCGCGGCCAGCGGCGCCGCCGCCCCGTCCCGTTCCGGCCGCGCCGCGCGCAGCCGCGCGAACTCGGCGATCAGCCGCCGCGTGACCCCCGGCGCCAGCAGCGCCTCGCCGGCCGCGACCACGCGCACCGCGTCGAAGAGCCGCTCCGCCGTGACGTCCTTGAGCAGGAAGCCGCTGGCGCCGGCGGCGAGGGCGTCGTAGACGTACTCGTCGAGGTCGAAGGTGGTGAGGATCAGCACCTTCGGGTGCGGCGGCTCCGCGGT
Organism: Streptomyces sp. NBC_01808; assembly: GCF_035917395.1. Lineage (NCBI taxonomy): Bacteria > Bacillati > Actinomycetota > Actinomycetes > Kitasatosporales > Streptomycetaceae > Streptomyces > Streptomyces sp. NBC_01808. Next base: position 3,992,463 of record NZ_CP109072.1, on the reverse strand, counting down.
GAGGCGGGCGGTGGCCTCGATGCCGTCGACGCCGGGCATGCGGACGTCCATGAGCACGACGTCGGGCCGCCGGGCGCGGCAGACGCGGACCGCGTCGGCGCCGTCGTGTGCGGTGCCGACGACGTCGAAGTCGGGCTGGGTGGCGAGGAGTCCGGCGAAGCCGGCGCGTACGACCTCGTGGTCGTCGGCGACGACGACGCGCACGGTGTCCGTGTCCGCGGGGCCGGTCATGCGGCGGTTTCCTCCCTGCTCGTACGGGTGTGTGCGGGGAGCGTCGCTTCGAGGAGGAAGCCGCCGCCCGCGGCGGGGCCGCTGCGGAGCCGGCCGCCGACGGCGGCGGTGCGTTCGCGCATGCCGGGCAGCCCGTGTCCGCCGTCCGCGGGGCCGGGGCCGGGGCCGTGGCCGGGCCCCGGGCCGGGGCCGTTGTCGCGGATGCGCAGGCGCAGGGCGACGTCGGTGTAGTGGAGTTCGACGTCGACGGCGGCGCCGGGGGCGTGCCGGCGGGCGTTGGTGAGGGCTTCCTGCACGATGCGGTACGCGGTGAGTTCGATGCCCGTGCCGAGGGGGCGTACGGTGCCGCTGACGATGAGCCGGACGGCGGCGCCCGCGGCGTCGCGGGCGCCGTCGAGGAGTTCGTTGAGCTGGGCGAGGCCGGGCGGGGGGCGGCGTTCCGCGGGGGCGGCGCCGGCGTCTTCGCGCAGTACTCCGAGGAGGCGGCGCATCTCGGTGAGGGCGGTGCGGGCGGTGTCGCCGATGTCGCGGAGCTTGCGGGCGCCTTCGTCGGGGAGGCCGGGGGTGGTGAGGCGGGCGGTTTCCGCCTGCACGGAGATCATCGAGATGTGGTGGGCGACGACGTCGTGGAGTTCGCGCGCGATGCGGGCGCGTTCGCCGCGGGCGGCGTGTTCGTAGAGGGTGTGCGCGATGGCGCGTTCGGTGGCGTTGTGGGCGGCGGCGGTGCTGCGGGCGCGGCGGGCGAGGCCGGTGGCGGTGGCGGCGGCGAGGAGGACGGCGGCGGCCACGGCGAGCAGCCGGCCGGCGGCGTCGAGCCGGCCGCCTTCGGTGGCGCCGGGGTCGCCGACCGCGTAGCCGGCGCCCGGCAGCACGAGGAGGACGGCGAGGGTGCGGGCGCGGCGGGTGCCGTGGCGGGCGAGGCGGTGCAGGAGGAGCGCCTGGGCGGCGACGCCGGCGGCGACGGGGGCGCCGAGGAGGGCGGCGAGCGGGGCGTTCGCGGCGGTGGTGAGGACGGCGGCGGGGGTGGGGTGGGTGCGCAGGAGTGCGACGGGGGCGGTGGCGCCGAAGGCGAGGAGCAGGGCGGCGGTGAGGCGGTCGCCGGCGCCGGCGCGCAGGACGGTGTCGACGGCGGCGAGGAGGGCGAGGAGCGCGGCGGCGGCGACGGGCCCGTCGGGGGAGGAGGCGAGGCGGCGGAACGGGGGAGCCGGGACGCGGCGGGCGGTCGTGCGGTCCGCGTCGGCCGTACGGTCGGCGTCCTCCGCGTACGTACCCTCCGCCCCGCGCGTCACGCCCGTACCCCCCGTCCACTCCCCCCGTGCTCCCTTCACCCCGCCATTGTCCCTGCGTACGCCCCTTCCGGCGTCCCTCCCGCCCTGGACGATCGCGTCCCCCGCACGAGCTACCCCGCCGCCCGCAAGACTCCTCCCCCGCGTGACGACCGGCCCGCCGCCCGGTTCGTAGCCTCCTCACCATGGCAGCGTCAGAAGCAACCATCGAGGTCCGGGAGCTGCGCAAGCGCTTCGGTCCCGTCGCCGCCGTGGACGGCCTGTCGTTCACGGTCGTGCCCGGTCAGGTCACCGGGTTCGTCGGCCCCAACGGGGCCGGGAAGTCCACCACCATGCGCATCGTCCTGGGCCTCGACGCCCCGGACGCGGGCAGCGCGCTGGTCGGGGGCCGCCCGTACGCGGCGCTGCGCCGCCCGCTGCAGCACGTGGGTGCCGCGCTGGACGCGGCGGCCGTGCACCCCAGCCGGCGCGGGCGCGACCACCTGCTGTGGCTGGCGCACTCGCACGGGCTGCCGCCGCGCCGCGTCGACGAGTTGCTGGAACAGGTGGGTCTGGCATCGGCCGGGCGGCGGCGGGCCGGCGGCTACTCGCTGGGGATGCGCCAGCGCCTCGGCATCGCCGCCGCGCTCCTCGGCGACCCGCCGGTGCTGCTCTTCGACGAGCCGGTCAACGGCCTGGATCCGGAGGGCATCCGCTGGATACGCGGCTTTCTGCGCCGGCTGGCGGTGGAGGGCCGGGCGGTGCTCGTCTCCAGCCATCTGATGAGCGAACTGGAGGACACCGCGGACCACCTCGTGGTCATCGGCCGCGGCCGGCTCGTCGCGGACATGCCGGTCGCCGAGGTGCTGGCCGCGGCGTCCGGTGGCAGGGTCGCGCTGCGTACGGGGGCGCGGGAGCGGGCGATGACGGTGCTGGCGGCGGCGGGGGCGACGGTGGCGGCGACGGGCCGGGAGTCGCTGACGGTGTCGGGGCTGCCGGCGGAGCGGGTGGCGGAGCTGCTGGGCGCGGAGGCGGTGCCGTTCTCGGAACTGGCGGCGCACCGGGCGTCGCTGGAGGAGGCGTACATGGAACTGACGCGCGGCGAGGCTGAGTTCGCCGCCGGCCCGGAGGGGGAGGGTCCGCTGTGAGTACGGGTATCGGTTCCGGTACGGGGACGGGTGTGGACTCGGGTGCGGACTCGGGCGTCGGCGCCGGTTCGGGGGCGCGGGCGGGTGCCGGGGGTGTGGCTCCGTACCGCTCGAAGCTGCCGCCCGCGCGTGCCGGCTTCTGGCAGTTGCTGCGCGCCGAGTTCACGAAGCTGCGCAGTGTCGACCGGTGGCTGCTCACGCTGCTTGCGGGTGTGGTCGTGACGGTGCTGGTGTCGCTGGTGTCGGCGGGCGGCAGCGAGACGGCCACGTCCGACGACGGCGGTGGCTCCGGTACGGAAGCGGCGGCGCGGGTCGCCGACTCGTTCCGCTTCGTGCACCGGCCGCTGGCCGGCGACGGCAGCGTGACCGCGCGCGTGACGGACCTGACCCCGGGGGAGGGCACGGACGCGCCGTGGGCGAAGGCCGGTGTGATCGTGAAGGCGGGTACGGAGCCGGGGAGTCCGTACGTGGCGCTGATGCGCACGGCGGGGCACGGGGTGCGGCTGCAGTACGGGTTCGAGCACGACGTCGCCGGCGGCGCCGTGGCCGGAGACGCGCCGGTGTGGCTGCGGCTGACACGCGAGGGCGACCGGCTGACCGGCTACGAGTCCGCCGACGGCGAACGCTGGCGCGAGGTCGGCAGCGTGCCCGCGGCCGGGCTGCCGGACACGGCGCGGGCGGGGCTGTTCGTGGCGGCGCCGGAGACGGTGCGGGTGGAGCGGTCGTTCGGGTCGCTGAGCATCGGGGCGGGGCCGAGTGCGGCGACGGGGGTGTTCGACAACGTACGTCTCGAAGGGGGCGGTTCCGGCGGCGCGGGGAGCATTGAGGCGCGTACGGACTGGCGGGACGAGGCCGTGGGGCCGGCGTCCGGCCCGGCGGCGGCGAACGGCCCGGCCGGCGGCACCGAGCGCGTCGGCGGCACGTTCACCGTCACGGGCTCCGGCGACATCGGCCCGCTCCTGCCCGCCGGTGACCTGACGTGGATGAGCCTGGCGGGGGCGCAGGTCGGGCTGATCGCTTTCGCGGCGCTGGGCGTGCTGTTCATCACCGCCGAGTACAAGCGCGGCATGATCCGTACGACGTTCACCGCCGGGCCGCGCCGCGGGCGGGTGCTGGCGGCGAAGGGCGCGGTGCTCGCGGCGGTGGCGTTCGCGGCGGGGCTGGCGGCGGCGGTGCTGTCGTTCCTGGTGGGGCAGCATGCGTTGCGGGCGGGCGGGCACCGGCCGCCGCAGTTCCCTGAGGTGTCGCTGGCCGAAGGGCCTGCGCTGCGGGCGGTGGTGGGCACGGGGCTGCTGCTGGCGCTGGTCGCGCTGTTGGCGCTGGGGCTCGGGGCGCTGCTGCGGCACACGGCGGCGGCGGTGACGATCGTGGTGGTGCTGTTCGTGCTGCCGCTGGTGCTGGGCGGGGGGCTGCCGCTGGGGGCGGTGGAGTGGCTGTTCCGGGTGACGCCGGTGGCGGGGTTCGGGGTGCAGAGCACGACGCCGCGGTACGAGCAGGTGGAGACGGTGTGCCTGCCGGAGGACGGGTGCATGCCGCAGGGGCCGTGGGCGGGGCTCGGGGTGCTGGCGGTGTGGGCGGCGGGGGCGCTGGCCCTGGCGGCGTGGCGGCTGCGGCGGCGCGATGCGTGAGGGAGGACTGGGACGGCGGGGGCGGCGGCAAGTGACCGGGGCGCGGGTGGCGTTCGGGGGCGTACGGGACGCGGGGTACGCGGCGCGGGCGGAGTGGACCAAGCTGCGCACCGTCCCCAGCACCTGGTGGCTCCTCCTCGCCGTCGCCGCCGTCACCGCGGCGGTCGGCGCGGGCGCGGTCAGCGGGCTGTCCACGGCGCACTGCCCGCCGGCGGGCTGCCGCGAGGACGTCGTGAAGACCAGCCTGGTGGGCGTCTGGGCCGGGCAGGCGGCGGTGGCGGTGCTCGCGTCGCTGGCGTTCACGGCGGAGTACGGCACGGGCACGATCCGTACGACGCTGACCGCCGTACCCGGCCGGCTGCGGGTACTTGCCGCGAAGTCCGCGGTGGTCGGCGCCGCGGTGCTGGTCGCGGGCGGCGCGGGAGTTCTGGGCGCGCTGCTCGCGGGGCGGGTGCTGGTGCCGGCGGGCTTCACCGCGTACGACCTGGGGGCGGGGCCGGTGCTGCGGGCCGGCTTCGGGACGGCGCTGTACCTGGTGCTGGTCGCGCTGCTGGCGCTGGGCCTGGGCGCGGCGCTGCGCGACACGGCGGGTGCGGTCGCGGCGTGCCTGGGGGTGCTGTACGCGTCGCCGCTGGTCGCGGGGATGCTGTCGGATCCGGAGTGGGCCGAGCGGTTGCAGCGCTACGGGCCGGCGTCGGCGGGTCTCGCGGTGCAGTCGACGGTGGACACGGCGGAGTTGCCGATCGGACCGTGGGCGGGGCTCGGGGTACTGGCGGCGTGGTCGGCTGCGGCGCTGGCACTGGGCGCGGCGGTGCTGCACCGCCGCGACGCGTGAGACGGGGCCGAGCCCCGGACGCCCGGAACCCGCGTCGCCAATCCCGGCCGCGTGCCCGGCCCGTACGAGCCCGGCCGTCACCTTCACCCCGTCATCCCCGCCCCGTCACGCCGACACCCCCTCCAGGAACCCCGTCACCGCCTCCCCGAACTCCTCCGGCGCCTCCGACCACGGCAGGTGTCCCGCCCCGGCCAGCACCACCCGCTCCACCCGCGGCAACGCCGCCACCAGCGAATCCACCGCCGTCCGCGGCCGGATGTCCGCCTCCCCGTCCACCACCAGCACCGGCACCTCCAACTCCGCACACCCGCCGCGCAGTCCGGCCGACCCCAGCTCCTTCCCCTCCTCGGCGACGAGCGCCGTGTTCGCCTCGGCGTTCACCCCGAAGAAGGGCGTCGCCATCCGCTCGGCCTCCGCCACCGCCCGCGGACCCGCCGGCGGTACGAAGTCCGCCGACCACTGCAGTACGCACGCCTCCCGCTCCTCCGCCGTACCCCGGCCGCCGCCCCGCGCCGCCCGGGCCCACAGCTCCCGCAGCCGCGGCCCCCGGGTGCCGAGCGCGGCGTCGAGGTTCCCGAGGAACGCGGGGCGCCAGGTCTCCTGCGGGTCGATGCCGGTGCCCGACACGTAGACCAGCCCGCTCACCCGCTCCGGGTGCGCCAGCGCGTACCGCAGGGCGAGGCTCGCACCCCACGAGTGCCCGAGGAGCACGGGCCGCGCCAGCCCGAAGTGCGCCCGTACGGCGTCGAGATCGGCGATCGCGCGCGCCATCGTGAACGGCCCGTCCCGGCCCTCCGACCGCCCGCACCCGCGCTGGTCCCACCGGTACGCGGTCGCCGCCCCGGCCAGCAGCTCCGCCACGTCCCCGAGGGTGTCCCACAGCCCCGGCCCGCCGTGGCAGAACACCACCGGCACCGCGCCGTCCCCCTGCCGCGCGGCCCACAGCCGCGCCCCGTCCCCGGCGGCCACGACCCTGCCGCCCGTCCGTCCCGTGCCCTCACCGCCCATCTCCGCACGTTATCCCCGCCGTTGTCCCGGCCCGCTACCTCCCCCGCAGTGCCCGCCCCAGCAGCCGCACCCCCTCGGTCACGGAGTCGGGGTGGCTCGCCGCGTAGCCGAGGACCAGGCCGGGCGGGCCGGGACGGAGGCGGTGCCAGGACAGGGGCTGCACCTTGACGCCGCAACTGAGCGCCGCCGCCGCCAACTCCGTATCGGTCACCCCTGCCAACCCCGCATCGGCTCTCCCCGCCAGCCCCGCGCCGAACGCCTCTGCCGCCGCTTCCCCACCCGGCCCGCGCCCGCCGTCCATCCCGCGTCCGCCACCCGTCCCGCGCCCGCCGTCAGTCCCGCGTCCCCCGTCCGTCCCGCCTTTCCCGTACGAACCGGAGCTGCCCGCCCCCTCGAACGTCACCGTCAGATGCAGCCCCGCCGCCGCCCCGTGCACCACCGCGCCCGGCAGGTGCTCCGCGATCGCCGCGATCATCGCGTCCCGCCGCCGCCGGTGCCGCCCGCGGAGCAGCCGCAGGTGCCGCTCCAGCTCCCCCGACTCCATCAGCCGCGCCAGCACGAGCTGCGGCAGCACCGCGTTGCCCAGGTCGGTGAAGCGCTTGGCGTTCACCAGCGCGTCCCGGTACCCCGGCGGCGGCACCACCCAGCCCACCCGCAGCGCCGGCGCCAGCAGCTTCGAGACGCTGCCCATGTAGCAGACGCGCTCCGCGAGCATCGCCCGCAGCGCGGGCACCGGCGGCCGGTCGTAGCGGTGCTCGGCGTCGTAGTCGTCTTCGAGCACGAGCCCGCCGCCGTCCTCCGCCCAGCGCAGCAGCTCGCGGCGGCGCTCGCCGCTGAGCACCGCCCCGGTCGGGAACTGGTGCGCCGGGGTGAGCAGCACCGCACGTGAGCCGGTGGCGCGTAGCGCGTCGACACGTATGCCGTCGGCGTCGACCGGCACCGGGAGGATGTCCAGCCCGCCGTTCTCCAGATGCTGGCGCGTGCCGAGCGAACCGGGGTCCTCCACCGCCACCGCCCCCACGCCGTCGGCGCGCAGCACCGGGTGCAGCAGGGTGAGCGCCTGGGCGGTGCCGGCGACGATGACGACATCGTCGGGGTCCGCACGGATGCCCCGGTTCCGGGCGAGCCAGCCGGCGACGGCCCGGCGCAGCGCGGGAGTGCCGTGCGGGTCGCCGTAGCCGAGGTCGGCGGCGGACAACTCGGCAAGGACGGCCCGCTCGGCGCGCAGCCACGCGGCGCGCGGGAACGCGGCGAGGTCCGGCAGCCCGGGGGTGAGGTCGATCGACGCCGGGGCGGCGCGGAGGACTTCGAACGCCTCGGGCCCGGGCGCGGCGGGGAAGAACACGGCCGGCTGCTCCTGCCCGGCCGCCCGGGGGCCGGGACCCGCGTCCACGGGGGCCGCGACCACCACCGTGCCCCCGCGCCGCCGCCCCTCGACGTGCCCGTCCTCCGTCAGCCGCCGGTACGCCTCCGTGACCACCCCGCGCGACACCCGCAGCTCCGCCGCCAGCACCCGCGTCGGCGGCAGCCGGCCGCCCACCGCCAGCCGGCCGTCCGCGATCGCCTCCCGCAGCCGCCACGCCAGCCAGTCCGCCATCCCGCCCGCCGGTGCGTCCCCGACGTCGAGCTGCAGGAAATCCGACCCGTACGCTTTGGACCTCTCGGAGGCCGTCTTCTCCACCCCGTTCATGGAGCCATCGTGGCACGGCCCACTGACAACGCCCCGCCGAAGTCCGTTGCCCCAGCTCGGACCGGGTTCCTCAGCCGGCGCCTCACGCCGTACGCACCCGTGCCCCACCCCGCGCCTCACTCCCCGAACACGAACTCCGGCTCCGCCGCCGTCAGCAGCGCCGCCTTCGGCGCCACGCCCCACAGCCGCTCCATCTCCCCCTGAACCGCACCCGTCAGCTCCGCCACATCCGCCGCAGCCGTCTCGTGCACCGCCTCCGCCACCACCAGCACCCGGCGCGTCGCCTCGCCGACCGCCGAATACCCGCTCTGCCGGTTGGTCCAGCGCCGCGCGTGCGCCCGCCCCGCCGAGTCGGCGAACGTCACCTCCCCCGCCGCCGGATGCTCGCTGCCACCGCCGAACGTCGTGTACGTCTCGTCGCCGCGCGCCCGGCGCACCTCCAGCCACGGCTCCGCGATCCGGTCCACATCCAGTACCGCGACCGGAATCGCATACGCCACGGAGACCGCGTTGCACAGGTCCACCACCGGGTGAATCCGCGGCAGCGACCCCTCCCGCCGCAGCCGCCGCAGCAGCGACTCCGACGCGCACCGGTACTGCGTCGGCCGCAGCCCCAGCCGCGTGTACGTCCGCCGCCAGGCCCGTACCTCGGGGAACTCCCCCTCCGTGCCCGCCGCCAGCCGCCCCCGCGCGACGTCCGTGTACGCCGCGACCCGCGCCTCCAGCTCCGCACCCGCCGCCGGCCCGGGAGCACCCCCGCCCGGCCCGGCCGCGTCGCCGCCGCCGAACTCCCCGTACAGCACCCCCGCCACCAGCTCCGGAAACTCCGCCCGCAGCTCCTCCGCATGCCCGAACCGCATCGTCACGCCACCGCCAGCTTCGCGCCCAGCCCCACGAACGACACCGCGAACACCCGCCGGATCCCCGCCATCACCCGCGGCCGCCCCAGCACGTGCCCCCGTACGGCCGCCGCGCACAGCCCGTACGCCACGAACACCGCGAACGTCAATCCCATGAACACCGCGCTCAGCCGCAGCATCGCCGCCACCGATCCCTCCTGGCCCGCCGGCACGAACTGCGGCAGGAACGCCACGAAGAACATCGTCAGTTTCGGGTTGAGCACGTTGAGCAGCACGCCCGAGACGATCACCCGCCCCACCGGCCGCGGCCCGGCCGCCGCGGCGTCCTCGACGACGAGGGCCTCCTTGTCGCGCAGCGTCGACCACGCCATGTACAGCAGGTACGCGACGCCCAGGTACTTCACCACCTCGAACGCCACGGCGCTGGCGTGCAGCAGCGCCGCCAGCCCGGTGACGGTCGCGACGACGTGCGGGACGGTGCCGAGCGTGCAGGCGAACGCGGCGACCACGCTCGCCCGCCGGCCGTGGGACAGCCCGGCGGCGAGGGTGTAGACCACGCCGGTGCCCGGCGTGACGACCACGACGAGCGTGGTCAGCAGGAAGGCGATGCTCAAGGAGGGCCTCCGGCGGTGGCGATTCGGCTAGGGCGGAACGGCACCCAGCCTCGTCCACCGATGGCCTGTCGGGCAGAGCCAAAGAGGACCGAGATCACGAGTCCATAACTAGGGCACCCCTTCGGCGTCCACCCCCGCCGCCACCATGTCCGCGAACGCCCGGGCCAGCGGGGACAGCGCCGCCCACCGCCGCACCGCCCACCCCGCCCACAGCGGCGGCAGCTCCGGTACGGGTACCAGCCGCACTCCCGGATGCCTCCCGTCCCGCCACCCCGGCAGCTCCGGTACGACGGCGTAGCCGAGCCCCAGCTCCGCCAGCAGGATCGCCGTGTCCCAGTCCGCGACCGACGTGTCGAACGCCGGCAGCCGCACCCCCGACTCCGCGAACCACGTCTCCAGATGCGCCCGCGAACTAGAGTTGCCCGGCAGCCCGATGAGCCGCACCGCCGCCAGGTCCGCCGCCCCCACCGCCGACCGCTCCGCCAGCGGATCGCCCTCCCGTACGGCCAGCACCCACCGCAGCTCCGCCGCGCGCCGCAGCTCCACCCCCCGTACCGGCGCGGCGATCGTGATCCACGCCAGGTCGGCGCCGCCTGCGGCCAGCGCGGCGACGCAGCCGCGGCTGGAGTTCTCCGTCTGGAACTCCAGGCTGACCTGCGGATACCGCTCGCGGAACGCGACGACCGCCGCCGACATGAAGTGCCGTACGGTCGTCGCCCCCGTCGTCACCCGCACCGAGCCGCCGTCCCCGCGTGCCAGGTCGCGCAGCCGCCGCAGCGCGTGGTCCACGCCGCCGATGCCCTCGGCGGCGGCGCCGCGCAGCAGCTCCCCGGCGTGCGTGGGCACCACCCCGCGCGGATGCCGCTCCACGAGGCTGAGGCCGACCTCCCGCTCCAGCCGCTTGACGTGCTGGCTGACGGCCGACTGCGTACAGCCCAGCTCCCGCGCCACCGCGCTCAGGCTCCCCGCCCGGCAGACGGCGACGAACACCCGCAGGTCGTCCAGAGTCATGCGCGTCAAGCTAACCCTTGGGGACGTGCAAGAACACCCGAGGATTGACTTGGAGGGACCGCCGCGCCCACGATGACCACGGTCTTCGCTGTACGCACCATCCGGAACGGGGCACCGCCCCGCACCCCGCCGGGAGCACCCCGCCGGAGCCGACCCAACGGAACGAGGACGCCGCCGTGGAACCGCTCGAAGCCGCCGCGCTCGCCGGCGCCGGACTCGTCGCCGGCGGCATGAACGCGGTCGTCGGCTCCGGCACCCTGATCACCTTCCCGACGCTCCTCGCCCTCGGCTACCCGCCGGTCCTCGCGAACGTCTCCAACACCGTCGGCCTCGTCCCCGGCGTCGTCGGCGCCGTCTACGGCTACCGGCGCGAGCTGCGCGGCCAGCGGCGCCGCATACTGCGCTTCGGCACCGCCTCCCTCGTCGGCGGCCTGGCCGGCGCGCTGCTGCTCCTGCAACTGCCCGCCGAGGCGTTCCAGGCAGTGGTCCCCGCGCTGATCCTGACGGCCTGCGCCCTGGTCCTCCTCCAGCCCGTCCTCAGCCGCAGGCTCGCGGAGCGCAGCGAGGACGACGACAAGGACGGCGGCACCCCGATGTGGTTCGGCGTCCTCGGTACCGGCATCTACGGCGGCTACTTCGGGGCCGCCCAGGGCGTCATCCTCATGGGACTGTTCGGCACCTTCGTCCGCGACGACCTGCAGCGCCTCAACGCCGTCAAGAACGTCCTCGCCGCCCTCGTCAACGCGGTCGCGTCGATCGTCTTCATCATCGTCACCGACGTGGACTGGACGGCGGCCGGCATCATCGCCATCGGCTCCACGCTCGGCGGCTTCCTCGGCGCGCACCTGGGCCGCAAGCTCACCCCGACCCTGATGCGCACGATCATCGTCACTGTCGGGACCACCGCCGCGCTCACGATGATCATCCGCTGACGGCAGAGCCGCCGCGCCCCGGAGGCCACAGGGGGCGCGCCCCGCGGGTACGCGCCTAGCCGAACAGCCGGTCCAGCACCGTCGCGATGCCGTCCTCGTCGTTCGACCCCGTCACCTCGTCCGCGACCGCGCGCAGCTCCGGGTGCGCTCCCGCCATCGCCACCCCGTGGCCGGCCCAGCGGAACATCGGTATGTCGTTGGGCATGTCCCCGAAGGCGATCGTCTCCGCGCCCTTCACCCCGAGGCGGCGGGCCGCGAGCGACAGGCCCGTGGCCTTGTCCAGCCCGTGGGGGAGCACCTCGACGGTGTCGGCGCCGGCCAGGACCACCTCGACGAGGCCGCCGACCGTGTCGCGGGCCGCGGCCGTCAGCGCGTCGTCGTCCAGCTCCGGGTGCTGGATGTAGAGCTTGCCGATCGGCTGGGCCCACAGCTCGGCGCGCTCCGCCACCCGGCGGACCGGCAGGTCCTCACGGGCCACCGCGCGGAAGCCGGGGCCGAAGAGCACCTCGCCCGCGAGCCCGTCCGCGCTGGCGGCCACCGCGACCTCGCCGACCTCGGCCTCCAGCTTCGCCACCGCGTCGGCGGCGAGACGCCGGTCGAGGGTCACGGAGGTCAGCAGCCGGTGGGCGCCCGCGTCGTACACCTGCGCGCCCTGGCCGCAGACCGCCAGGCCCTCGTAGCCCAGCTCGTCCAGTATGTGCCGGGTCCAGGCCACGGCCCGGCCGGTGACGACGATGTGCGCCGCGCCCCGGGCGCATGCCGCCTCGATCGCCTCGCGCGTGCGCGGCGAGACCGTCTCGTCGCTGCGCAGCAGCGTGCCGTCGAGGTCGGTGGCGATGAGCCGGTACGGAAGCCCGCCGCTCATTTCGCGACCGGCTCGAGCAGCTCGCGCCCGCCCAGATACGGCCGCAGCACCTCAGGCACCACCACCGAGCCGTCCGGCTGCTGGTGCGTCTCCAGGATCGCCACGATCGTCCGCGGCACCGCGCACAGCGTCCCGTTCAGCGTCGCCAGCGGGCGGGCCGCCTTCTTCTGGCCCTGCCCGTCGCGCATCCGCACCGACAGCCGCCGCGCCTGGAACTCCCCGCAGTTCGACGTCGACGTCAGCTCCCGGTACTTGCCCTGCGTCGGGATCCACGCCTCGCAGTCGTACTTCCGCGCCGCCGACGCGCCCAGGTCGCCCGAGGCCACGTCGATCACCCGGTACGCCAGGCCGAGCCCCGACAGCCACTGCTTCTCCCAGTCCAGCAGCCGCGCGTGCTCCGCCTCCGCGTCCTCCGGGGCCACGTACGAGAACATCTCGACCTTGTCGAACTGATGCACCCGGATGATGCCGCGGGTGTCCTTGCCGTGCGAGCCCGCCTCGCGGCGGAAGCAGGGCGAGAACCCCGCGTAGCGCAGGGGCAGCCGGTCGGCCTCGATGATCTCGTCCATGTGGTACGCCGCGAGCGTGACCTCCGAGGTGCCGACGAGGTAGAAGTCGTCGCGCTCCAGGTAGTACACGTCCTCGGCGGCCTGGCCGAGGAAGCCCGTGCCCTCCATGGCGCGCGGCTTGACCAGCGCGGGCGTGAGCATCGGGGTGAAGCCGGCGGCGGTGGCCTGGGCGATCGCCGCGTTGACCAGCGCCAGCTCCAGCAGGGCGCCGACGCCCGTCAGGTAGTAGAACCGCGAGCCGGAGACCTTCGCGGCACGTTCGGTGTCGATGGCGCCGAGGATGCGGCCCAGCTCCAGGTGGTCGCGCGGCTCGAAGCCCTCGGCGGCGAAGTCGCGCGGGGTGCCGACGGTCTCCAGCAGCGTGAAGTCGTCCTCGCCGCCCACGGGCACGTCGGGATGCACCACGTTCGCCAGGCGCAGCAGCAGGGCCTGCGTCTCGGCGGCGGCCTCGTCCTGCGCGGCGTCGGCGGCCTTGACGGCGGCGGACAGCTCGCCGGTGCGCCGCAGCAGCTCCTGCTTCTCCTCGCCCTGCGCGCGCGGGATCAGCTTGCCGAGCTGCTTCTGCTCGGCCCGCAGCTCGTCGAAGCGCGTACTGGACGACCTGCGCCGCTCGTCGGCGGAGAGCAGCGCGTCGACGAGGCCGACGTCCTCTCCACGGGCGCGCTGCGACGCGCGCACTCGGTCGGGGTCCTCACGGAGCAGGCGAAGGTCAATCACGCCAGCCAGGTTACCGGGGTACGAGGACCGGCTCGACGCCGATTTCCACCCCTGTGGATTTCTCGGCGCTTTGCGGTGAATAGCCGGTTTCGCGAAGCACGCTTCCCGGCGTACGGAGAAAAGGGGCGGGATGGTGCAATCAGGACATAAAGCCAGCGGACGTCCGCGGCGCGCACGGCAGTTGAGGAATCCTTTTCCACAGGTGGCCGCGGATCCCCAAAGTTATCCACAGGCGGGGGAGGTGGCCTGTGGAAGTCGGTGAAGATCGTTCCACCGGGCCGGTGCTGGCGCAGGAATTCCCCGATACGCCCCCGGCTACACACCCTTTGGAGCGGAATTGCCTACCGCCTTAGAGTGGATCAAGGGAATTCCCGTGACGAGTAACCATCTGAGCAGTTGGACGCCGGAAATCAGTCACTAGACAGATTTGTCGACATTGCCTGTTCGGGCTCCGGAGTTATACACAGCCAACGCCGACAGCCTGTGGATAACTCTGCGAACTGTGCACAGACCCCAGGTCAGGCCCGGCCGTCCAGACACCGCGTCAGCCAGTCGGACGCCTCCACGAAGGCCGTGTCCGACGTCCCCGCCCGCAGCGGCAGCACGTCCGCCGGCGACAGCCCTGCGCGCGGGTACGAACCGAGGAACCGCACCCGCGGGCAGATCCGCTTCAGCCCCATCATCGCCTCGCCCACCCGGCGGTCGGTGATGTGCCCCTCGCAGTCCACCGAGAAGCAGTACCGCCCGATGCCCTCGCCCGTCGGCCGCGACTCGATGCGCAGCAGGTTGACGCCGCGCACCGCGTACTCCTGGAGCAGCTCCATCAGCGCGCCCGGGTGGTCGTCGCCGAGCCAGATCACGACCGACGTCTTGTCCGCGCCCGTCGGCGCCGCCGGCCGCGCCGGGCGGCCGACGAGGACGAACCGGGTCTCCGCGTTCTCCGCGTCGTGGATGTCGGAGACCAGCGGCTCCAGCCCGTACACCGACGCCGCGAACTCGCCCGCGAACGCCCCGTCCACCCGCCCCTCCTGCACCTGGCGCGCGCCGTCCGCGTTCGACGCCGACGACTCCCACACCGCGTCCGGCAGGTGCCCCGCCAGCCAGCGCCGCACCTGCGGCTGCGCCACCGGGTGCCCGGTGACCGTCTTGATGTCCGCCAGCTTCGTCCCCGGCCGCACCAGCAGCGCGAACGCGATCGGCAGCAGCACCTCGCGGTAGATCATCAGCGGCTCGCCGAGCGCCAGCTCGTCGAGCGTGGCGGTCACGCCGCCCTCCACGGAGTTCTCGATCGGCACCAGCGCCCCCGCGGCACCCCCGCTGCGCACCGAGTCCAGCACCGCCGGCACCGAGACCATCGGCACCAGCTCGCGTGTCGCCGCCTCCGGGAGGGTGCGCAGCGCGGCCTCGGTGAAGGTGCCCTCGGGGCCGAGATAGGTGAAGCGGCTGGCGGACATGGGGGCGGCTCCTCGTGGGCGGTCGGCGAGACGGCCACGATACCCACGGGCGAGGGGCGGGGGGCGCCGGTCCGGGGAACGGACGATCATGGAGCGGCCCCGGTGCGGAAGCCGGACGCCCGTGCCGTACGAACCGGAGGGGCCCTGCCCGTAAGAACCGGGCGGCCTCTGCCGTACGCCCCTTACCGGCCCCCGTTCAGCCCTCCAGCAGCCGCTGCCCCACGTACTCGTCCTCCGCCGCCCCGCCCGGCACCGCGAACAGCCCGCTCGCCTCGTGCCGCAGGAAGCGCGACAGCCCGTCGCCCCGGTCCAGCTTGCGCTGCACCGGCACGAACCCCTTCAGCGGATCCGCCTGCCAGGCGACGAACAGCAGCCCGGTATCGGGCACCGGTCCGTCCTTGGTGTCCAGATAGCCGTCGTGGTACGAGAACGAGCGGCGCAGCATCGTCGCCCCGCCGTTCGACTCCGGCGCCGCCACCCGTACATGCGCGTCCCCCGCGATGGCGAGGGAGCCGTCCGCGAGTTGTTTGTTCATGTCCACCGGCGTCGTCTCCTCCCCGCCCGACAGCGGGGCACCGTCCGACCTGCGGCGCCCGATGACGCGCTCCTGCCGCTCCCGCGACAGGTGGTCCCAGGTGTCGAGCAGCATCCGGATCCGGCGGAACACGGCGTACGAGCCGCCCGCCAGCCACTCCTGCCCGCCGCCCGCGGACGCGGGCACGAAGACGTGCTTGTCGAAGTCCGGGTCCTCGGGCTTCGGGTTGTTGGTGCCGTCGACCTGCCCCATCAGGTTGCGTGCCGTACGGGGCCTGTCGGTGGCCCCCGGGGTGCGGTTGAAGCCGCTCATCTGCCAGCGCAGCACCGCCGCGTCGCCCGCCCGGCGCTGGAGCGTGCGCAGCGCGTCGAACGCCACCAGGGCGTCGTCTGCGCCGATCTGCAGCCACAGGTCGCCGTCGCTGCGCCGCCCGTCCAGCGCGTCGGCGGAGAACGGCGGCAGCGGGGCGAGCCCGTCGGGGCGCCGGCCGGCCAGCCCTGTGCGGTCGAAGAACGTCCGCCCGAAGCCGAACGTCACGGTCAGCGCCGCGGGCCCGGCGTCGAGCGCGCTGCCGGTGCCGGCCGCCGCCCCCTTGCCCTCGCTCAGCTCGCGGGCCGTCGCCGACCACCGCTTGAGCAGCGCCGCCGCCTCCTTGCGCCCCGCGCCCGGGGCCAGGTCGAAGGCGGCGAAGTGGCCCGCGGCCTGCAGCGGGGTGGTGATGCCCGCCTGGTGCGTGCCGTGGAACGGCACCCCGGTCGCGCCGATCGACGTCAGCGGCGCGGGGGGCGCGTCCCGCAGCGCCTCGGCGGCGGCCGCGCCGGAGGCGCCGCCGGCGAGGAGCCCCGCCGCCCCGGCGGCCCCCGCCGCGCCGACGAGGCGGCGGCGGGAGACCGGGTGCCGGGGGGTTTCTGCCGTCTCTGTGTCCGGTGCGGTACGGGCGGAACGTGTCGAACTCACGGGATCGTCAACTTCTTCTCTTCTGTCACCTGGTCGATGGGCGAGGTGCGCACGGTCATCCGGAGGGTCCACTCCCCGGGCATCGGGAGCTGCACGCCGGTGGCGGCCCAGTGCCCGTTCTCGACGGGGGTGGGCGTGACGTCGAGCGGGCCGACGTTCTTCTCCTCCAGGGTGAAGGAGAGCCGTACCTCGGGGACATTGAGGAGCTGGTTGTTGGCGTCCGTGAGGTAGATGTGCAGTTGGTTGTCGCCGGTACGACCCGGGTCCACGGTGACCTCCGCGGTCCCGGCGCCGCCCTGCCCGCCCGTGTCGTACGGGATCTTCACCTTGACCGGCCCGACCGGCTGCCGCTGCGCCGACTCGGCCGCGGCCTGCTCGGTCTCGGCCCTGCCGGGCTGGGTTCCCGTCAGGAGCGTCACGACGGAGAGCAATACGACGGCGAGACCGGTCTCGACAAGGACCGACTGGCGCAGGCCCCGGCGCACGGGGTCGGAGTCGCGCTCCTTGCGCGCGCGGGTCGCGTCGACGGCGGCCCGCTGGCGGGCGAGCTGAGCGGCACGGTCGGGGTCGTCGCCGGCGCGGGACCCGGCGTCGCTGCCGGCCCCGGCATCCGCGTCGGGCCCGTCGCCGGAGACGTCGTCATCCTGTACGGAGCCGGAGCCGGAGCCGGAACGCGCGCCGGAGCCCTGCGCCGGCACCGTGACGCCGTCCGACGTCCCGCCGCCGGAGGCGATCGCCGCCGTGCCGGAACTGCCCGCTCCGCCCGCCTCCGCGGTGGCGCCTGCGTGCACGAGCTGCGGCTGCGCCGGCTCGCCCTCCTCCTCCGCGCGCGCCGCGAGCCCCGAACCCGCCAGCCGGTGGGTCCAGCGCCGCGACGTCCAGCCCGCGGTGATCAGCACCGCGACCAGCCCCAGCTTCACCAGCAGCAACTGCCCGTACGACGTGTCCGTCAGCGCGCCCCAGCTCCCCAGCCCGCGCCACGCCTGGTACAGCCCCGTCGCGGCGAGGACCGACACCGACGTCAGCGCCAGCCGCGAGAAGCGGCGTATGACGTACGACGGGACCCGCGGCCCGAGGCGCAGGCTCAGCGCCAGCGAGGCGAGGCCGCCGAGCCAGACGGCGACGGCCAGCAGGTGCAGCATCGTCATCGGCACGGCCAGCCACGGCTGGATGCCGGTGGAGGCGTGCTCGGCCATGCCCCACGTCGCGGCGAGGCCGACGGCGACCACGCCGCCGCCGAGCCCGAGGCCGATGGCCAGGTCGCGGCTGCGCGCGGCGTCGTCCCCGGCGGCGGCAGACTGCGCGGCGGAGGCGGCGGCCTCGGCCGGCTCGGTTGCCGACTCGGCGGCGTCCGGCCCGGCGGCAGCGTCGGAGCCGGAGTCCGTACCCGTACCCGTACCCGTACCCGTACCGGCATCCTCACCGGCATCCGCGCCCGCGCCCGCTTTCGCCTCCGCGCGCGCGGCCTTCGCGCCGGGCGCGCTCTCCCGCCCGTACACCCCGAACAGCACCGCCAGCACCACCGCCGCCGCGCCCAGCAGCAGCAGCCGCGACAGCAGCGCCGTGCCCGGCCGGGTCTCCAGCACGTCGCGCAGCGAGTCGAGCCCGAAGTCCGCGCCCGTGTACGGCCCGCGCAGCAGCAGCAGCGCCACGGTGGCGGCGAACAGCAGCGCCCAGCCGCCGGTCGCCACCCGGCGCACGACCCGGTTGCGCCCGCCGCACACGCCCGCGAACACGGCGCCGCCGACGAGCAGCACGAAGCCCCCGTACGCCACGTAGCGAGCGGTGTCGTACAGCGCCTTGGCGCTGCCGTTGTCCTCGCCCGCCTCGGACACCGCCACCGTCGTCTTCGACGGCTTGCCCACGGAGAACGTGAAGGCGCCGGAGATGGGGTGGCTGTCGGCGGACACGGTCTTCCAGACCACGGTGAACGTGCCGTCCGGCAGCCCTGGGCGCAGCGCGGCCGTCGCCGTCTTGGCGTTGCCGTCGACGTGGGCGGCGCCGCCCTTGGTGACGTCGTTGCCGTCGGGGTCGAGGACGCGGATGGCGTCGTCGGCCAACTGGACGCCCTCGGAGAAGTCGAGTGTGACGGCCTGCGGGGCCTCCTGGACGACGGAGCCCTCGGCGGGGTCGGTGCCGGTGAGCGCGGCGTGCGCCGCGGCGGGGGTGGCGCCGGGCACGAGGACGCACAGCACGGCGGCGACGGCGGCGCACAACGCCCCGAGCGCACGCCCGCGATGCGCGCCCTTGCGATGCATCGACCGCCGGCGGATCGGTGCGCGGCGGGCTCGGTGGAGCTGTCCGGTTGGGGTCATGACACGCCTCTCACTCCGCGGGGCGGTACGTCGTCGGCTGCACCGGCACCTCGACCTCGATCGGCTCCGACTCGGCGAAGTGCAGCACGAAGGACACCTTCTCGCCAACCTCCGGCCGGCGATCCAGCTTCTCCAGCATCAGATGGGCGCCGCCGCGGGCGAGGGTCAGCTCGCCGCCCGCGGGCACGTCGAAGCCGTCGACGGCGCGCATCCGCTCGCCTTCGGTGGTGTGCATGGTGACGTCGTCGGCGAGGTCGGTGCTGACGGCGGTGAGCCGGTCGTCGGCCGCGCCGTCGTTGCGTACGGTCAGATAGCCGGCGGCGAGGTCCTTCATCACCGGCTGCGGTACGAAGCCGGCCCCGGCGCGCAGCCGGGGCCCGGAGCCCGGTCCGGAGCCGGAGCCGTCGCCGGACTCCGCCTTCCTCCCCGTACCGGCGTCGTCACCGGAACATGCGGTCAGGCCGAGGGCGAGGGACAGGGCACCAGCAGTAACTACTGATACCCGTCGCCTGCGCCTCACGGGTTCTGCCCCTTCACCAGCTTCGGCATGTCCTTCGCGTACTGGTCGGCCGTCACCCCGGCCAGATACAGCACGTGTGCCTTGTCATCCTTCGGCGAGTACGCCAGCACCTCCGCGCCGTGGCTGACGGTGATGCTGCCGTCCTTCTCCTTCACCGGCTTCTCCAGGTGCACGCCCACGCTCCGCGCGGCGTCCCTGACCGCGGCGAAGTCGCCGGTGAGGCCGATGAAGTCCTTGTCCTGGGCGTCGAGCCACGTGCCCATCCGCTTCGGGGTGTCCCGCTCGGGGTCGGTGCTGACCATGACGACCTGCAGCTCGTCCTGCTCGGCGCGGGGCAGCTTCTGCTTGGCGATGGCGATGTCGCTCATCGTCGTGGGACAGACGTCGGGGCAGTTGGTGTAGCCGAAGAAGAGGAGGGTGGGCTTGCCCGCCGTCTCGGCGACGAGGTCGTACTCCTCGCCCTCCGTATCGGTCAGGACGAGGTCCGGTTTCTCCTTCGGGGTGTCGAGGACGACACCGGGTTTGCTGCTGCCGCCGGAGATCTCCACGGCGGGTTTGGCGCCGTCGTCGCCGGAGTCGGAGCCGCAGGCGGTGAGGGTGAGGGCCGCGGCGGCGGCGAGGGCCGCGGCGGCGTAGGCGGTGGTCGTACGGGTTGTGCGCATGCTGTTGATCCTTGAGGGCTCGCGGGTGGCCCGCCCGGTGCTGCCGGCCGGGCCACCCCTTGCGTATACGTGCCGGGTGCGGGTGCCGCGCCTACTGCGCCGCGGACGAGCCGCCCGCGCTGCCGCTGCCCGCGCCGCGGCGTCGCGACAGCACGCCGAACGCGACGCCGCCGGCGCCGAGCACGATGCCGACGACGCCCAGCGTGCGGGCCATGGTGTCGGAGGAACTGCCGTCGTCGGCGGCGCTGTCGTCGGTGCCCTCGCCCTCGGCGGCGGCGGGTTCGGCGTCGTCGCCGTTCCCGGCGTCGTCGGCGTCGTCGTCACCGGCGCCGCCGTGGCCGCCGTCCTCCGCGGGGGTCAGGGCCAGCACGGGCGCCGGGCTCTCCGGCTCCTCCGCGCCCTCCCCGGGGACCTCGATCCAGCGGACGACCTCGTCGTTGTCGTACGTCTGGACCGCCTTGAACACCAACTGGTCGGCGTCCTCGGGCAGCGCGCCCATGGAGACCGGGAACCGCTGGAACGTCCCCGGCTCGACCTTCCCGCCGGACCACGTGACCTTGCTGACCGCCTCGGTGATCTTCTCGCCGTGCGACTCGATCGGGGTGTCGAGCTTGGCCTGCTCCACCTTCACGTCCCAGCCGGGCACGGGCTCGGGCATGACGGACGTCAGCGGGTGGTCGGTCGGCAGGGTGACCTCCAGCTTGATCGTGGAGGCGTCGTCGCGCTCGTTGGGCACCTTGAAGTTGACGGTGGCGTACCCGCCCTGCTCCGCCTCGCCGGGGTCGATACTGACGTGCGCGGCGGCCGGCCCGGCGAGGAACAGGACGGCGCCGGCGGCGACGGCGGTGCTGACGGACATTCGCCGCATACGGGATGACTTCATGACTTACACACTCCGGTGGGTGTGGATGGATTGGGGGTTGGCGCGCGTGCGGCAGCGGCGCGACCACCCGCTCACCCGAAGCCCTGCGCCCGCGTTCGCCCGTGTCGTATGGGGCGTGCGGCGCGTGGGCCGTAAGCCGGAAGGGGTGCCGTCGCGTCAGGCCGCGAGGGCGAAGGCCGGGGGCCCGCGGCGTACGACGGTGTGCTGCAGTTCGCGTACGGTACGGGCGCTCCGCTCGTCGTACGCGGTCGCCGCCCCGGGGCGCAGGTCCGGCCGGCCCGCGCCGTCGAACCCGGCGTCGAGGGCCCGCCGGTAGCGCACGGCGGCGCGCAGCGGGGCGAGGCCGGCGCCGGTGGCGAGGTGCAGCAGCGTCGTGAGCGCCGCGTCGCCGCGGCGCAGCAGCCACCCGGCGGTGAGGGCGGCGAGGAGGTGGCCGAGGACCATCGGCAGGGAGTACGTGGACAGGTCGAACGCGGCGCCGAGTCCTTCGCCGATCCCGCCGCCGTCCGCGGCGTGCCCGGCGCCCGTACGGCTGCCGGCGCCGGCGTCCGGGTCGAGCCCGGCGTTGGTGACGATCTCCCGGGCGCGGCCCTCGGTGAGGTTCATGGCGGCGTCGTTGCACAGCAGCCGCCGGGCGAGGTCGAGGGCGGCACTGCCGCCGTCGCCGCCGGAGCCGCCCGCGTGCGCACCGCCGTGGCCCCCGGCCGCGGTGCCGACGGCGCAGTGCTGCCCGAGCCCGAAGACCCCGTGCAGCCCGATCTGCCCCCCCGCCAGCAGCGCCGCGATCCCGGGCAGCGACCGCTCCCTCCCGGCCAGCGGCACGGCCACCGCGAACACCAGCGCCGCGGCGACGCCGAGCGTCCACAGCGGCACCGTCTCGTTCGAGGCCAGCACGTGCCCGCCCGCGGACAGCGCGACGCAGACCGCGGTGAACACCGCGGCCCGCAGAAGGCGCAGCTCCGCGGTGGCGGGAGCGTGAGGGACAGCCATGGCGGGCGCCATCATCTCACCGCACGGCCGTACGGACCCCACCGGGGCGCCGGTCGGCCGGATCCGGGCCAGGACATCTCCCACCCCGAAAGGCGGAAGAAACCCCTCCGCCGAATGAGGGTTCTCACGCAACTCGCGTGCTTACGGTGCCGACACAAGGGTTATACGTACCGTATGTCGGGGTGGCGGCCAGGAGGCTGAACGCATGAGCATGTGGTGGTCCCTGCGACTGCGCCGGGAGGCGGCCAGCGTCCCGCTCGCCCGCCGCCTGCTGGTCGGCGCGATGGAGACGGCCGGGGTGGACCCGGATGTCGCCTTCGACCTCTCCCTCGCCCTCACCGAAGCGTGCGCCAACGCCGTCGAACACGGCGGCGCGGCCCCCGGCGAGGACTACCGCGTCACCGCCTGCTTCGACGGCGACCGCTGCCACATCGAGGTCATCGACTCCGGCCCCGGCTTCGCCACCCCCGCCCCACCCCCCGACTCACCCGCCACGCCCCCGCCCCTGACCGACACGGGCGCTGAGGGCGGCCGCGGCCTGTTCCTGATCGCGGAGCTGAGCGACCACGTCGACATCCGCGACCGCCCGGGCCGCGGCGCGGTGGTGAGCTTCGACAAGATCCTCAAATGGCGCGAGGACGCGCCACTCCAGGCGGCCTGACTGACAGGCTGCCGCTCTGACCAGCTACTTCGACCGGATCAGGTCGTGAAATCCAGGACTTCAGGTCACTGCGAACGACCCGGAATCAGGCTGCCAGGGCACATTGAGGGCACAGGTGCGCATGATCTTGCTTCGCTGTGCCCCCGCCCGGTGGCGGTGCGAAGGCCGCATCGATGGCCTGGCGGGTGCGGGCCTCGCTCTGCGGCATGAGGTGGGTGTACGTCCGGAGGGTGAAGCCGGGATCGGAGTGCCCGAGGTACTCGGAGAGAGCCTTGATGCTCTCCCCGGCGTCGAGGAGCACGGAGGCGTAGGCGTGACGCAGTGCGTGCATGCCGTCGTCCGGCGCCGCGGCGTAGCGCGGTGAGCCCTTCTCCCGCGGCGGTATGACGCCGGCCGCGGCGAGGGCGGCCTTCCAGTCGTACTGGTTGAAGACGCTGCGGTGGTACCCCTTGCCTTCGTCCGTCGTGAAGAGCAGCCGGAACGTGCGCACCTCACCGTCGGGCGTCCGCCACGGGAGGGCGACCCGCTTCGGTGAGAACCTCTTGATGTGCTGCTCCAGCACCCTGGCCAGTTCCTCCGGGAGCGGGACCTCCCGCACTCGGTCGCCCTTGGGCAGGGCGAAGACCATCGTTGACCTGACGAGTTTGATCTGCCGGTTCACCCGGACCAGTTTCCTGGCGAAGTCGATGTCCTCGACCGCCATGCCGAATGCCTCGCCCTGGCGAAGACCGCAGCCGAAGGTGAGTTTTCCGCCCGCCTGGAACCGCTCAGGCAGTTGGTCGATGACGGCGTGCACCCGCTCGATCGTCCATGGCACGACCTTCTTCCTCGGCTTTCGCGGCAGCTTGACCGAGTTCGCCTTGCACGGGTTCTTGACGATCAGCCCGTCGTCGACTGCGGCGTCGAGGACGGCCGTGAGGATGGAGGCGGCCCAGGCGATCGTGGATGCTTCCAGCCCGGCCTGTTGCAGCTTCTTCACCCACCCTTGGATGAGTGACGGCTGCGAGAGCGAGCGCAGTTCATAGCGTCCGAGGTGGGGCTCTATGTGGTTGCGGACCACTCCCTCGTAGGCGTCCACGGTCCCCATCCCGGCGGTCGCGGCTGCGAGCCATCGCTGGGCGTACCGCTGCAGGGTGATCTTCCCGGCACCCGGGTCGATGTAGGTGCCCTGCCGCAGATCGTTGCCGACGGAGTCCGCCGCGGCTTCCGCGTCGACCTTCCGGTCGAAGTTCAGGGCCCGCTGCTCACCGCTGGAATCGCGATAGCGGACCTGCCAGCGCTTCCCCTTGCCGTGTGCGCTGGTCGGGACCTTGCCCTTGTGCTCAGGGCATTCCGTGTCGTCCTTCTTCGGATACGTCTTGTGCCAGTGGTCGTAGACGTCAGCCATCGAGCAGGGCCTCCTTGAGGTCGTCCAGCAGGTGGATGAGTTCGGTCTTGTTCAGGTGGCCCAGCGGATTCGGGCCCGGGGGGTTGCCTCCCTTCGTGACGAGGTGGTCGGCACGGCGGCCTTCAGGCCGGGTGCGGAGGGCGTGGTCGAGCGCGCTGTCGTCCTCTTGCGGGAGGAGGGGGTGGATGCCGTCGGCCCAGTCCCAGGCGTGGCGGGTGGTGACTTCGCCGGCGCCGGTGACGGTGGTGGTCGTGTCGTCGGCGACCGGGGGCAGCAGGAGGGCGGCGGGGGAGACGCCGAGGGCTGCGGCGAGGGCGGCGAGGTCGTCGACGTCGCAGCGGCGGTCGCCGCGTTCGATCTTGCTCAGTGCGGTGGAGGGGATGGGGCGGCCCAAGTCGGTCAGGCGCTCGGCGAGTTGGCGCTGGGAGAGGCCGAGGAGGGTGCGGATGCGTTCGATGTTGGTGGCGGTCTGACGGCCGGTGGGGCCGATCTCCACGGGGCGGGTTGCCATGACCGCGATGTTGACCTGGACGGCGGGTCTCAGGCAAGTCCCAGTGTACGGCTTCGGGGTGCGGAGCCGGGGCGGTCGGCGGGGTGCGGCGGGGAACATAGACGACGATCGCCGGTTAGCCAAACCGGCGTTGTTGCTGACAATTGACGGATCGAGTTCAACAGCCGGTGTCGTTTGGTCGTGTTACATGGTTTCGGCCACAATGTCGCCGGATGGGTTCCCGATCGTGTGGCACCGTCCGGTGCTGCACGGCCACCGTCTCGTCATGATGGAGAGTGTTGGATGCGTTCATCCCGTGCCGCCGAGTCCGCCGCAGCCTCGTCCCGTACGCCCTCGTCCAGCTCGGAACGCCGGCCGCTGGCCTCCCCGGAAGAGCTGTCGGCCTACCTCGGTGTTCCGCTGGGGACCTTGTACTCCTGGAACCACCGGGGGATCGGTCCGAAGGCGACCAAGGTCGGCCGTCACCTGCGCTACCGCTGGCAGGAGGTGGAGGCGTGGCTGGATTCCCGGACGACGGACCACGACGCGGCCTGACCGCAGAGACGAGGTGGCCCCCGGTGCGCCAACACCAGGGGCCGAAGACACCTCAAGAAACCGCCCTGTAAGCGATCTACCAAGCGGTGCGGGCCGGGTGACTGCCCGGCCCGCACCGGGTGAGGAATGTCCGTGAGCGAGGGTACAGCCCCGACCCCTCCCACCGAACCACCACAATCCGCCGGCACCGGCCGGGAGGCGGGTGATCACCTCGTCGCTGCGGCCCGCGCCAGCCAGGAACGACAGGGACCCCAGCCCTCCGCACCCGTCTCGCACCGGGAACAACGCGGTCACGCCCGCGCCGCCGAACTGGCCGCACGCGCTCAGCGCAACGCCGCCCGAACGGCTGCGGCACGGAAACAGAACCCCCCTGCGGAACCTGCGAGTTCCGGTCAGTCCACATCCGCAGACCACACCACGACTTCCGACCGCGACAGAACATCCGGTCAGCCGACGGCGGCGGAACCAGCGGTGGGCGCCCTGACCGCAACGGAGGCACTGACCGATGTGCAGGGGGCTGCGGATATCTCCGAGAGTTCCGCTGACCCGCCTTCCGCTGACCTGACCGCTTCGGCTGGTCGGGGTGTGGCTGAGGGGGTTGAGGTGCTGGCCGAGTTGCGGTCGGCGATCGCCCGGTACGTCGTACTGCCCAATCAGGAGGCGCTGACCGCGGTCACGCTGTGGGTGGCGGCCAGCCACATCCAGCCGGTGTTGCAGCATGCGCCGAGGATGGCGATCGTGGGGCCGACGAAGAAGTGCGGGAAGTCCCGTCTGCTGGACATCCTCGCCGAGACGGTCAACAGGCCGATGATCACGGTGAACACCAGCCCGGCGGTCATCTTCCGCATCATCGGCACGAAGCCGCCGACGCTGCTGGTGGATGAGGCGGACACCATCTTCGGCGCCAAGGTGGCGGAGAAGAACGAGGAGTTGCGCGGGCTGCTCAACGCCGGGCACCAGCGCAACCGCCCTGCCTGGCGGATCACCGGGCCAGCACACGAGCCGGCCGCGTTTCCCACCTTCGCCATGGCGGCGCTGGCCGGGATCGGTGACCTGCCGGACACCATCATGGACCGCGCCATCGTCATCCGGATGCAGCGCCGGCACAAAGGCGAGGAGATCGCCGACTTCCGCGTGCCCCGCGACAGCCGCGTCCTCAACGACCTGCGCGAGCGGCTGACCGCGTGGCTGACCCCGCTGACCGAGCAGGCCGCCGAGATGACCCCGGCGATGCCGGTGGCCGACCGTGCAGCGGACACCTGGGAGCCGCTGGTCCTGGTGGCCGACATCGCCGGCGGTGACTGGCCCACCCTGGCCCGCACCGCATGCGTGGCCATGACCGCGCACGAGGCCGGCCAGGACGAGGAAGCCAGCCTCAAGACCCGCCTACTGCGCGATATCCGCCGCGCCTTCGCCCACGCCGGCAACCCCACGGCCATCCGTACCCGCGACCTGCTCGCCAGCCTGTGCCAGGACGCCGAAGCCCCTTGGGCCGACCACGCAACCGGTGGGCTGAACGCCTACCACCTGAGCAACCTGCTGCGCGACTTCGGCATCACCCCGGCCAACATCCGCTTCCCCGACGGCACCCAGGCCAAGGGATACCCCCGCAGCCGCTTCACCGACGCCTGGGACCGCTACTGCCCCGAACCCGAACCCGGAGCCACCCCACCCCACCACCCGGGACCGTCCCCACCCGCCGCCCCGTCCGCGACCGCGTCCCGGTCCCCGAGCACGGTCCCCGCGCCGGTCCCGGTCCCGAACACGGTGGCGGTCCCGCCGCCCGGGCGGACGCCCGGTCCCGCCCGCCGCCGCTAGACCGTCCCGGGGACCGCCGGATGCGTCCCATCCGTCCCACCGCAGGTCAACGCCGGGACGGATGGCTTCGACGGGACGCACACATCCGTCCCAGTCCTCCGGTCCCCGATCCGCGGTCCCCGGTCCCCGGTCCCCGGTCCCCGGTCCCCGGTCCCCGGTCCGCGGTCCGCGGTCCGCGGTCCCCGGTCCCCGGTCCCCGGTCCCCGGTCCCCGGTCCCCGGTCCCCGGTCCCCGGTCCCCGGTCCCGAGCATGGTGGCGGGTCCGTCCCGGGACCGCCGGATGCGTCCCGTCCGTCCCCGTGCAGCTCAGCGCCGGGACGGATGGGGTGGCCGGGACGGACTCATCCGTCCCGGGCCCCGTATCCGTACCTGTGCTGACCAGCCCTGCAACGCATGGGACGGATAGCACCCGACCCCGCACCGAGGAAAGAGGCAACCATGCCCGGCCCTGATCAGACCGCCGGCCGCCGCACCGACACCGGCGACCCGCCTGCCGACCGCGCAGCAAGGTATCCCCCTGGACCGTCCAAGATCGGCTCCAGGGGGGGTGTTTCCGCCCCGGGGGTGGCGGAGACTGGGGCCCGGCTCCAGGGGGAGCCGGACCAGAGCGGGACGGGCGGCGAGTCCGCCGGGCCGTTGCCGATCCGGGCCGCCAGCGCCGCCGCCGTGCACCGCGCCGCCCGCCGCCGGCGCCGCGATACCCGCCAGCGCACCCGACGCCTGACCGTGCGCTTCAGCCGTGCCGAGGAAGCGCAGATCAAGACGCGGGCCAGGGAGCTGAACATCGCCGTGGCTCATCTGATGGCGGACGCCACCATGGCCGTGGTGGACCACACCATCCCGCTCGTCGGTCAGCGCACCGCCACCGACGACCTGATCGATGAACTCGCCGCCCTGCGCAGTGCCATCTCTCGGGTCGGCAAGAACGTCAACCAGATCGCCAAGCGTCTGAACTCCCGTGGCCCCACCCACCCCACGGACGCGGCTGTGCTGGCAGCCGCAGTGCAGGCCATCACGCTCACCCAGGCGGTTCTGGAGTCCGTGGACTCCTCGGCCTACCAGGCCGCCACCGACCGGGCGCGCTAATGATTGCGAAGATCATGAAGCCGGGTCACAGCACCCGCAACACGATCGCTTACCTGTACAAGACCGGCCGCACCCACGACCACACCGACCCGCACCTCGTCGCGGCCTGGGATGAGCTGGTCCCCGACCCCGGCCGCACCGACAATCCCCAGCAGACACTCGCCCAGTTGGTGCAGGCCCTTGATCTGCGGGTGAAACAGGCCGGCGACCGCGCTCCGAAGGGGCACGTGTGGCACTGCGCGATCCGGGCCGCACCCGAGGACCCGGTCCTCACCGACGAGCAATGGGCCGAGGTCGCCCGCCGCATCGTGCACGCCACCGGCATCGCCCCTACCGGAGACCCGGACGGCTGCCGCTGGATCGCCGCCCGCCACGCCGACGACCACATCCACATCGTCGCCACCAAGATGCGCGGCGACCTGCGCCGCCCCCGCCACTGGAACGACTACCACCGCGCCGACGCCGAACTGGCGAAGATCGAGACCGAGTGGGGGCTACGTGCCTACGACCGCGGCGACCGCACCGCCGCCAAACGCCCCACCCGCGCCGAAACCGAGAAAGCCACCCGCCGCACCGGCAGCCCCGTCACACCACGGGAGAAGCTGCGCGCCACCGTCCGCACCGCAGCCGCCCACGCCCAGGACGAAGACCACTTTTTCGCTCTGCTTGCCGGGGCCGACGTCCTCGTGGACAAGCGCATCGCGCCCTCCGGGGACGCCCTCGGCTACAAGGTCGCCCTCGCTGGAGATACCAACGCCGCCGGAGAGCCGATCTGGTTCCCGGGTGGCAAGCTCGCCCCGGACCTGTCCCTGCCGAAGATCCGCGCCCGCTTCACCAGCCAGCCCTCCGACGCCCACGCCACCCGCCGAGCCCATCCTGCCGAGCGCTGGCGCCAGACAACCGCTGCGCTCCGTGACGCACACCGCACCCTGCACGAGAACCGCAACCCGTCCGCCGCCCAAGCCGAGCTGGCCGCCGCCGGCGACCTACTGGACATCCTGCCCACCCTCACCACCGGCACCACCCGCCGCGAACTCTTCGCCGCCGCCCAGACCTTCGAACGCGCCACCCGCTCCCGCATCCGCTTCGACTACGCCCAAGCCGCCGAACTCCGCACCTCCGTTAAACACCTCCTCCGCACCGCCGGCCAGCCCATTCCCGACGCCCCCGTCCTCGACCTGATCCTGACCCTCACTCTCCTGACCATCGCCGCCGCCCACTGGCACCGCGCCCAACGCCACACCCAGCAAGCCACCGCAGCCCAAGCAGCCCTGCCCCACCTCCGCGCCGCCTACCGCCACACCGCCGCCTCAGCCTTGAACGACCTCACCCAGCGCACCCCGGCACCCGAGGCCGTCGACCGCCACGCCACCCTCGTCCGCGGGGCCCTCCCAGAGCACGCCGAGCAGATCCTCACCGACCCCACCTGGCCAGCTCTGGCCGCCACCCTCCACCAGGCCGAGTCCGATGGTCACAGTCCAGCCGACGTTCTGACCATCGCCATCGACAGCCGCGAACTCGGCACCGCTGATTCCGTTGCCGAGGTGCTTGTCTGGCGTATGCACAACATCGCGGGAAGGGAGTCCCGACCGGCCGAAGGAGCACAGGCCCGTGTCACCACCCGCAGCCGCACCGAAAAACAGCAGGTACGGGCACCGGGTGGTCATCGCCCCCTGGCTCCGTCCCCCAGTCCGGAGCGCTCCCGACGACGGCGATAGCGACGCTGCCTGGGTGTGGTGGGTGTCCGACCGGCTTTATCACCGCCCTGGCTCGGGGCGCCACGCCGGGTGGGTGTGGCCAAGCGCCTGCCGGGAACACGGAGGCAGCACATTGGGCTGCCCGTTCGACTCCGAGACGTGAAAACTTTCGTAGAGAGCGGGACAGGCTTGCTGGGGCCCGTCCTTTCGGAGGCCAAGTTCTGGGCGCCGTTGTGTCTACTTGCCGCTCTTGCGGCTGCTGCCGCATTCATGGCGGAATGGCAGCGCAGAGCCACCCTGATCGCGTTGGTACGCCACGCTCCCAGCGGCACGGTGGTGGTCCAGGAGCGGGGACGAGGGGGGCCTGCCGTGCAGGTGCATGTCGGAACTCCTTCGGAAACGGATCAGGAGGAAACCGGGGTGGCGCAACAAGGCCAGGAGAAGGTGCAACGGGTCTCCGACTTATGGGAGCGGGAAGCGATCGGCTTGACCCGCTATGCCATGGTGCGGACCGGCGGTAACCAGGCCGCGGCCGAGGATCTCGTGCAGCAGACGTTCATGGCCGCCTTCCTACAATGGGAGTCACTCGCCGGCTTGGACGCGGAGGAGCGCCGTAGCTGGCTGCGCACCGTGTGTCGGCGCAGGTGGATCGACGGCATCCGGCGGGAAGTCCTCGGGGAGCGGCTGCAGGCTGGTGTGGAACGACTGTACGACCACGTCAGTCCCGACCCGGCTCACGCGGTCATTGCCCGGGACGACTTGGACCGCTGCTGGCAGGTGATCCGTGAACTCCCAGACCGGCGCAGGGAGGTTGCCCTGCTGTACTTCATCGAGCAGCAGTCCGAGATGCGCATCGCGGAGATGCTGGGCATCCAGGCATCGGGAGTGCGCAAACATGTAGCCAAGGCCCGGCAAGCACTGCGCGAGGCAGTAGGCAGGCCCGTGGACGCCGAATCAGTCGAGACAGCAACGTCGCAAGACGGAGAGGAGGAGCAGGCATGACGGACAACGAGCAGAGCCGCGCCATCGACACCGACATCCTGATCGGCAACATGCTGCACCAGACCGAAGCCGTCGTAGACATCGATGAGCAGAGCCTCGCGCAGCGCAAGAACCGGCTGCTCGACTGGATGACAGAGCCCCCGCTGCCTGCTCTGGAACCGGACGAGAACCGCGAGGGCCCGGAGACTGCAGGCCAGCGAGTCCGGACCGAAGGTGGCCCGGAACGCCCGCTCAACGAGGTGGTCTTCCTGACCGTCGCAGAAGTGGCCGCCGTCATGCGAGTGTCCAAGATGACGGTCTACCGCCTCGTCCACACCGGTCACCTCCCCGCGATCCGCGTCGGGCGGTCGTTAAGGATTCCCGAACAAGCGGTCCACGAGTACGTGCGAGAGGGCTACCTGGGACGCATCGAGACCACCGATCGCCCGTGACATGCGCTCCCAGGGCGGACTTTCACCCAGCAGGTGACCCCAGAACCGCGCGAGGGCCGGACACGATCTCCGTGCCCGGCCCGCTGCCCGCTCGCAGTGTGCCGTCGCTGTGGTCCGGTAGATCCGCCGCCTCAAAGGCTCAGTGCCTTGCTTGCCGTGCGAGGCGAGGCCCGTTCACCAACCGATGGTCAGTCGGGTGTCGGGCCGGGTGATGCGGGCGCCGTCGCCGAGCTGGTCGTCTTCGGTGGCAGCAGGGTAGGCCGTGATGAGGGGTTGGCCTGGGCGCTGCTGGCTCCAGCGGTGCAGAAGGTCGCCGATCTGCTCGGTGAGCTGGTCGGCGTTCGGACCGTGGGTGATGATGCCCAGTTCATCGGCGTCGTCGTCGACGGGGCGGGACGTGAGGTAGGCGAGGGTGCTGTCGACATACATGGCGGCACCGGACCAGCGGCGAGCGGGGGCGGCCAGGCCGAGGTCGCGAGCAGCGGGGCCGATGGACAGCTTGCCGAAACTCATGCCGGAATCGACCGTGGCGAGCCAGAGGTCGAGATGAGCTGCCTGCTCATCGTGGCGCACGTGGATTCCGGTCCACTGCTGGTGAGCGGGGTAGGTGAGGACACCTGCCAGCGCGGCCTGGTCCGGCTCGTCGTCCGCGTCGATCTTGAGGATGGCGTCGTCGGCGAGTCGGACGTGGATCTCGCCCATCTCGGCCGCGCCACGCAGGGGGACGAACCCGCACACCGCCGAGTTGGTGCTGACCATGCGGTCCTCTTCGGTGCGGGTGAAGGCGATGGACCGCGTCAGGCCGCTGCCGTGCAGGCGCAAGGGGACGACGAGCCGTCCGCCGGGCGCGAGTTGTGCCCACCAGGCGGCCGGGATGTCCCAGGCGCCGGCGGTGACTGTGATCCGGTCGAACGGCGCGTGGTCCGGGGCGCCGAGAGCGCCGTCCTGGCACAGCACTGTGACGTGCTCATAGCCAGCTTCGGCCAGGTGGGTGCGGGCACCTTCGGCGAGGTCGTCGTCGAGTTCGATGGTGACCACCTGCCCGCTCTCGCCGACGAGTTCGGCGAGCAGGGCGGCGTTGATACCGGTGGCCGCACCGATTTCCAGGACCCGCTGTCCGGGGGCGGCGTCGAGCTGTTCGAGCATCGTGGCGACGATGTTCGGGCTGGAGGCGGAGGAGACCGCGGTGCCGTCGGCCGCACGCTTGGTGACCACCTGCTTGGGCGCATACGCCGTGGCGAGGTCCACCTCGGGCAGGAACAGATGCCTTGGGATGGTGCGGAAGGCGTTCTTGACGGCCTCCGTGCGAAAGGTGCCGAGACTGTCGATCTTGGCCACGAGGGCGTCGCGCAGGCCGCGCGGATCAGTGGTCGGTGCAGGGGCGGTGTCCATGGTCACTGGCCTGACTGTAGTGGGCTGAGCAATGGCGACATCGGAGCCTCGCGGGACCGTGCCGCTGCCCGGCTTGCGGTGGAAGACGGTGCGGCTTGCGGCACGGGCGACAACGGCCTGGTGCTCCGCGCTGATGCCGAGACGGTTGAAGGCGAACAGCAGATGGTCGGTGAGGACGGCGCGGATGCCGCGGGTCAGAGCCCCGTGGCCGGCGAGGTCGGCGAGTGCTTTCGCGGCGTTCTCATAGGCCGCGGGCCAGGCGGGAGTCTGGGCAAGAGGGCTGCCAGGGCTGTCGTCGGCGGCGGTGATGAGCATCTGAACCCTGGCCTGGGTCGACGCGGACGGCGCCATGGCGTGGGTGGCACGGTGTTCGGCGACGGCCGTCCAGATGTCGCCCTGCTCGTAGAAGTCCTGGCCGGCCGCCTGCATCATGCGGGTGGCCAGCCGCAGACCGATCTCGTGCCGGTGATCCGGCCCGCCGCACGCGCGGGCAAGGTGGGCGAGGACGTGCCGGCTGTCGGCATGGAAGAGACGGTGGGCGATCTCTATGGCCCGCTTGCCGCCGAAGCGGTAAGTCTCCGGCTCGTACACGACGTCGGCGTAGGCGTTCAGGCCGGAGGCTTCGGCCATCTGCATGAGGAGCGTGGTGGTGTCCTCGTCGCGGTTGGCGGCAGGCCGGAGGCGCAGGCGCCAGGTTTCCCGCTTTCGGATGAACCACCAGGAGGTGATCGCTCCGTCGTCCTCGGCTTGGGCCAGCAGCGGCAGGTGATGGCGGACGGCCCGGTTTTCGGCGGCCTGCCAGGTGTCGCTGGACAGGTTGACCTGCCGCCAGGCAGGGGCGGGTTCGTCGAGTGTGATCACGGATACTTCCTCGGTCTAGTTGATCAACAGGCAGGTGGGCCAGCCGCCGGCGGTGTCGGTGGCGATGCTGTGCAGGGTCAGGGCGATGCCTGCGCTGCCCTCGATGAGGCCGATTGCTTGATCGGGGGCGGTGTCGTGGGCGTGGTCGAGGAGGCGGACCAGCAGCCGGTCCAGGCCGTGGACAGTGCCGGGGGTGGTGGCGTCGGCTGCGGCGTGCCAGGCCGTGGCGACGATTCCCGCCCATCCGTGGCAGAGGGCGGGGTCGGTGACGCGGGCGAGCTGGGCGGGGTCGGCCAGGCACCGGGTGAGGGCGTCCTCGGCCGTGTGCTGGCGGGCAGTGTCGTCGAGAGCGAGGGCGGCGAGTTGCTGGGCGCGGGCGATGCCGGGGGTGCCGTAGCACCAAGAGGGGCGGGCGGGTCCGTCCCGGTGCGGGCGGCCGTCTTCCAGTTCGTCGAGGGTGATCCGCTCGGGCCACCAGGGTCCGGCGGCCGACGGCTGGCGCCAGACGTCCAAGTGGAGGCTGATGGTCTCGATGGCGTCGGCGTGCCCGTCGACCGTGATGCCCTCGCGCATCGCGAGGGCGAGCAGGGCCTGGGCGGCGGTGATGCCGTGGGCCATGCCGAGGTTCGCGTGCCCGTGGTCGAAGGAGGAATCGCGCATCCCGGCCGGGAGGTCGGCTGTCCACCAGCCTGGTGCCCGGCTTCCGGCGGCGTCGTCCGCCGGGATGGGCCGGGTGAGGCTGACCAGGTAGTCGAGAACCCGGCGGAGCAGGGCGCCGCCGGGATCGCGCCTGAGTAAGTAGGCACCCAGCCCCACGAGGCCGCGGGTGAGGTCGAACTCGTACTGCGAGGGCCGCCGTGCGGCGTCCATCCGCTGGGCGGCGGCCGTCAGGCGGGTACGGACGAGCTGGGCCACGGCGGCGTCCAGGCGGGCAAGGGCGCCTTGGTAGCGTCCAGGGGCGGCGAGGTGCAGCGCGAAGCCGACGGCAGGGGCGCCGAACCAGAGACCGGCCCCCGGCCCGGCGGTCAGGCCGTCGCGTGTGGCGCGGGCGAGCCATGCCTGCATCGCCTCGGTGCCGCCGAGGCCGTGCTGGACACGCAGGCCGTGCAGAACGGCGATGCCGGCGGCGCCTTTAGACAAGGACTGGTCGCGCCAGCGTGGGCTGTCGGGCCGTACGTCGTCGCCGTAGTCCACATCCGGCGGCATGGCCAGGGTGTCCGCGAGTTCGGCGGCGATGGTGGCTGCGTGTGCGCGCAGGGCCGCGGCCGTGGCTGTCGTGGTATCCCGCACGGTTACCGGCCTCCTTCCCGGTGTTGTCGATCGGTGTGGCGTGTGGCGCCGGCCAGGGCGACGGCTCGGGCCAGCTTGTAAGTCGTCGCCTCGGACGTACCCCCGGGGACGTGGGCGCGGACGTGATGCAGGTGCAGCAGCGAGCCGAGCACCGTCGCTGGAGCTGGGAGATTGCCGGTGATGGTGAGGCGGGCGGTGTAAGCGGCAGCCGCCTGCGTGCGGGCTGCCCAGGCCGCAGCGAGATCGCTGCCACCCGGCAAGGTCTCCAACGCCCCGTCGTGGGCGAGGCGGAGCATGTGGCCGCGCGTCTGACGATCCTGGGGACCGGCGCCGTCGGCGTACTGGGGGTGGTCGAGCAGCCAGCCCAGCCCCGCCTGTCGGCCGCCCATGATGGCGGCGGCGAGGTCGGCCATGCTCGCGGCGGTCAGCGCCTGCGGCGGGATCTCCCGGTGAGCGTCCAGGAAGGCGAGCTGGGCGAGGACGGCGGCAGAGTCGGCGGCGAACAGATGCTCGGCAGCGTTCATGGACTCCCCCGCACCGTAGCGGCCTGTCTCGGGTCGGTAGGTGTCGAAGGCGATCTCCCCGGCCAGCCCCGCCTGCCGTAACTCGCCGGCCCAGGCTGCG
Source organism: Streptomyces sp. NBC_01808 (assembly GCF_035917395.1). Lineage (NCBI taxonomy): Bacteria > Bacillati > Actinomycetota > Actinomycetes > Kitasatosporales > Streptomycetaceae > Streptomyces > Streptomyces sp. NBC_01808. Next base: position 3,957,480 of record NZ_CP109072.1, on the reverse strand, counting down.
AGGTGACCGGCGGCCCGCGCCGTGTCGGCGTCACGGACCCGCAGCCGCAGGTGAGGGCAGGGGTGGCGGTAGCGGACGAACCACCACTTCGGCGGCTCGGTCCAGCGGGTCAGGAGCGCGGACAGGTGTCGGGTGAGTATGTCGTCGGCCGTCTCGCTCGGGCCGTACAGCTTCGCGAACAGCACTCCTCCCCCGGCCCGGCTGTCGGCTACCGGAGGTGGGACGGAGGTGAGGAAGGACGGTGACGCCGCAGGCGGAGCTGTCGGAGCCAGCGGAATGACGATCTCGTGGGCCCGGCCGCCGCACCATCCGTGTTCGGTGCCGTTGGGCGCCTCGGCCACGGTGACCGGCCCGTCGGCGGCCTGAAGATGGGAGCGCAACAAGGCCCAGTCCATGGTCTGGTCCAGGTCCAGTCGCAGACGGCGGTCGCCGTCTGCGACCGCGACGGTGGAGGGTAGCTGCCGGCGGTCGCGGAGCGCCTGCCAGGCCGCCGCCCACTGCTGCGCGGGGGCCTTTGGCCCGGGGAGGTCGGATGGGTCGATCCGCCACTGGGCAGGGGCGAGGATGCTTCGGCCGTAGCACGCGCGCGGCAGGTAGGGCAGACAGGCGGCGGCGCCCCAGTCGAACGCGGTGACTGCCGGGTGGGTGGAGCGTGGAATCTCGAACAGCAGCCTTGCCAGATCCGGCATGGTGTGCCGGGCTCCGGCGTGCGGCAGCATCGGCTCCACAACCCGCCGCTGCGAGCGGGAGACGACGTACAGGCGGGTGGTGTCCGCGGCGACGGCCAGGTCTGTCAGTGGGAGGTGCCCGTCGCCGTGGCGGTGCTCGGCCAGCGAGATGACGTGCGGCAGAACGGGCATCACGCGCAGGACGTTCTCGCTGCCCACTTGCCGGGGCGGGTACGAGAGTTGTGCCGCCATCGCCCCGGCCACCCCGGTCACCGTCGATGGATACAAGGCGGTGGTCTCGCCCCGGTCTCGTTCCTCCAGCAGATCGAGGAAGCGGCCGGTCGTGGCTCCGGCGCGGCCGAACCCGCTCACGGCAAGAGTGAACTCGCCCTCACTGAGGGCAGCTTGGGATCGGGCGCGCAGGTCCACCGAAAGGTCCGCCGGTGACACCGGCGAAGCGCTGTCGGCGGCAGGGCCGATCCGTTCCAGGTCCGCCTCCTCCAAGACGATCTCGCTCACGCCGTCGAGGGCGGCCTGGTGGGCGAGGGAGAGCAGGGCTTCGTCCCGCGGTGTGAACTCCCGCTTGGAGGACGGGACGGTGAAATGGCGCGGGTAGCCGAGTCCGCCAGCGGAATCGGTCAGCTCGATGACCGGGACGAGGGTTCCGGGTCCGTACCGGGCCAGGAAGTCGTGGTGGTACTCGCGCCACGATGTGCTTGCCGACGGCTGCGGCGTTAGCCGGATCAGGGCCTGGGCCGCGTCGGCAGCCTCCATGGCCACCGAGCGGGGCAGTACGAGGTCGGCGTCCAAGGAGAGGTCCACGGCCAGGGGCTGGTCGGTGACGCTCGACAGAGCCCGCATCCGGTCCTTGACCAAGCGCCGGTGCTGCTTGCCACCCCCGGCCCCAACCTGGCCGTGGCCGCTCATCTGATGGTGAAGGACTCGGAGTTCCGCGTGCACCGTCTCCACCTCGGGCACGGCAGCGGCGCCCGCCGCGTCCAGAGCGCTCAGTAACCATCCGAGGGGGTCTGTGCAGGTGCCCAGGGCACGCAGGCTGCTGATGAGTACGCCGGAGGCCATCAACTGGCCCACCACGCTCATCAGCGCATCGCGGGAGGCGCCGGGGTGCTCGGCGGCGGTCTTCTCAGCCAGGGTGCCAGCCGCGACGGGGGTGCCGGCTGCTTGGCAGATCGTGTGCACGACTGGAACCCGTCGTACGGTCACCTCCGCCACGTCCTCGCCCGCGCTGCGGACGGCGGTGGCCAGGTGGGGCTGCCAGGGCACCACCAGCTTCTCTCCGCGCTCGAAGGCGAGGTTGTTGACGACGACAGGCAGCCGCTCCCGCAGGGACGGGCACGCTTCGAGCCGGGCGATGATGTCGGCGAGCCACACGGCGTCGACCCTCGTAAGTAGCCGATGGTCGTCGTTCCACGACAGGCGGAACCGGTCGCCGAAGCGGAGGGAGCCGACGCCGGCGAACGTGCCGAAGGGGGTGGCCCGGCCGCGTAGACGGATCAGGTACCGGGCCAGGGAAGTGGCCATGTGCCGCAGGTCAGCGACAGCGCATTCCTGCCCGGCCAGGGTCTGGTCGATCCGGTCGGCCAGAGAAGGGCTCGCCAGCGTGACGGCTTCGCCGAGGGCGCCGACCGTCCACACACTCGCGAGCCAGGACCGCCATGAAGCGGCGTCGGCTGCCTCACCTGGCCAGGGCGGCAGGTGCTTGTCCGATCCGTAGGTGCTCGCCCGCCACAGCGCCGCCGTCTGCGGTCGGAAGTACCGCGTGTGCTCGATCGCTGCCACCTTCTGCTGCCTCTCCACGCCGCGACCTGGGCTTTCGGGCATGGCCCCCGGGGGGCCCGCACCGAGACTTCCTCGCCGCAGACACCCCGGGGGCGTCAGAGCCGGGTCAACTGCTTCAGCAGTCGCCGCCGCGGACGGTGTCGCAACCGTCGTCCGTGGACGACAGCAGGGCCGCGGCCACCGGGCCGGTGGTGACGATGCTGACGTTCAGGTCCAGGTCGATAACGTCGGCCACGGGTGCGGCGGCCTGGGTCAGCTCGACGTTCGTAAGCATGATTCCTCCAACTGGTCGATGGTGCTTCTCACTGGTGATGCGACCTGGTCGCGACGCCGAGCGGCGCAAGGACCAGGAGACAGGGAGCTGCGTCTACGCGGCCGGATTGTGTGGGGAGGTCAGCGTGTACCTACTCGCGACGCCCGTCCCCTTGCCCTTCCGCCTGGACATCCGGAGTTGAAATCGCCGCCGGTTCGCCGCGGGCCTGCGAGATGAACGCCGCCGGGACCGTGGTGCCCAGAAGGGCGAGGAGGGCAACGGGGCGCCACACGCTTAATCGGATGGGCTCAGCAGGACGCGCATGCCGTGGCGGTGTCACCGGGCCGCCTCCCGGATCGCCGTGAGACTCGTGGTCCACTCGCAGCCACCGCCGCGCTCAGGAGCCAGCCACGCCACCGGCGGCGTGCTCGGCACCGCGAGAACGGGCTCCGTGCGAATGTCGTCCACGTCGGGCGCGACGGCCTGGAGGACGCCCACCCGGTCGCCGTGTTCGGTGTCGACTACTCGGCGGCCCAGCCATGGGTGCGACCGATGGCCCATCCCCAGATCTCTGGCGCTCATTGTCGTCTCCGCCTCTGCGGTTTGGTACGAGGTGTGCCAGCGCCCGTCACGCACGGGCTGAGCTGATGACGTCGCCTGTGGGCGAAATTTCTGCTCCCCCTCCTGTGCGTGAGGGCCTGGCTACACCTAGACAACTGGGCGGAGACGGTCATGAACAGGCCGAAGCGCCCCGCGGCAGCGCGCGCAGCACAGGACGATTTGACACTCTCTTTACCACTGCCGCCCGCTGCCGAGTCCTAGCGTGAAGACATGGCCCTGAACACGGCCTTAGCCACTCACCTCGCCGAAACCGGCATGACCGAGACCGAGTTCGCCGAGGAGGTCAATGACGCCATCGGGCAGCTGTCAGGCCGTCGGGGAATGCTGACCGACCGCAGCGTGCGCCGCTGGCTGAGCGGCGAAGTCGCCTGGCCTCAGGCCAAGCAGCGCGTCGCACTGGAAACAGTGACAGGGAAGTCACCCGAGGACCTGGGATTCGTCCGGCGAGGGAAAGGCACCCACCCAGCACCACCGGAGGATCCTGTGCGGCGACGCACCTTCATCACCGCCAGCGTCGGCACAGTGGCTGTGCCCTTGGCAAGCACGAGCAGCCCTATACCGCGCATCGGAAGCTCGGACGTGGACCGTCTCACCGCCAAGCTCGCCGATCTCGTGGCCTCGGACAACCGTCATGGAGGCACCCAGGCCGTGGAGGCTCGGGCCGTCCGCCTGGCCGCCCAGACCCTGGACCTGCAGCAGAACAGTATCGCCAGCCAGCGGGTACGCGGAGAGCTGTACTCCCTGGCCGCCGCCTTCACTTCGTCGGCTATGTGGGCTGCCATCGACGGCCGACGCCTGGACGAGGCCACGCAGCACCTGAACAAGGCCGTGACCCTCGCCGGGCTATCCGCCGATCCGGCGGTGCAGTTCCGCGTCTGGGGCCACGCCGGAGCGCTGTACCGCCAGCTTGGCCGCAGCACGGACGCCCTCGCCGCCGACGACGCCGCCCGCAGCACCCCCATCACCCGCCGCGACCCGCTGTACGCCTCCCTCGCCCACGCCCGCACCGCCGTCCACCGTGCCGACGACGGCAACACCCCCGCCGCCCGCCGCTCACTGGACCACGCACAGCACGCCCTGGACCGCGCTGACGCCGACGCCCACCGACCACCGTGGATGGCGTTCTACGACCAGGCCGAACTGGAACTGCTGGCCCTGACCACCCATCTGACCCTGGGCCGCTGGGCGGAAGCCGAAGCACACGCCCACCGCCACCTCACCCTGCTGCGGTCCGGCTTCCAGCGAAACCGAGCCCTCGCACTCGCGCACCTCGCGCACGCCCAACTCGGGCAGGACGACCTGGAACACGCGGTCACCACGGCTCTGAAGGTGCCGGCAGAGACCCGGCACGGCCGCATCTCCGGCCTGCTGGATGCTTTCGGTGAGCGGCTGACCAGGGTGGCACCCCGCGCCGCCGAGACCCGCCACTGGCTCGAAGCCCAAGCCGCCCGAACAGAAAAGAGCACACGCCAGTGACCGTCGAATTCCAGCGCTACGACCAGAGCCGCATCGAGGAGGTACGCCAGACGATCTGCGACATCCACGTCGAAGTCCGGGCCGGCGACCTCGGCCTGACCGGACCGTTCTACTCCCGTGAACGCTTCAATGAACGCCTCTCGGGCCACTCAACAGCCCCCGGCTGGGAGGCGGCCATCGGCTACGAAGACGACACCCCGGTTGGCTTCGCGTACTGCCTCCCCCTCGCCCCGAACACCCGGTGGTGGAAGACCATGACCACCCCGCTGCCCGACGGCTACACCACCGAGGACGGCCACCGCACCCTCGCCGTCAACGAGATCGTCGTCCGCAAGCCCTGGCGAGGCACCGGCACCGCGCAGGCCCTCCACGAACACCTCCTCGCCCCTCGCGCCGAACAGCGCGTCACGCTGCTGGTCAACCCGAAAGCCGGCGGCGGGAAGGTCCAAGCCGTGTACGAACGGTGGGGCTACGACAAGATCGGCGAACAACAACCCTTCCCCGACTCCCCGGTCTTCGCCGCCATGATGCGCGCCCCTCTGCACAGGGCGTGAATCGCGGAGCGTCGCCGCGGGTGGCCCGGGAGCCGTCGTTCCCACTGGGATGTGTGCTCGCGGGGGTGGTCCGAGCCATTCCGGGTCAGCGCAGCACTGGAAGGTCGGCGTGCAGGCGGCGGCTGCCGAAGAGGAGGCCGTTTGCGGAGCGATGTAGTGCTCGTCGCGGCGACCGTGTCTGACATCCTCTCCCCGAACCCCTATGACCTGTGTCTCCTCGGGCTGCTCTCCGAGTGTGAACAGCCGTTGCTTGAGCAGGGCCGCGGTGATGGTCCGTGGGTCGAGGTCGCAGACCTCGATGAAACGGAGCTGGTGATGGGATTTCCCTGGCACCTTGAACGGGTCGTCCAGCACGGTTCGCACTGGTGTGAAGGTGATCTCGTCCAGGCGGGCACCCAGCTCCGGATGACCGATCTGCACGAGTTCCTCGGCGAGTTTCTGGCGTAGGCACTCGTGCGTGCCTTCCCGGTGTGCTCCCTCGCGGTACCAGCGGGCGAAGGCCGGCAGTGCGCTGCCAGCCTCCTCTTCTCCCAGATTGAACCCCACACCACGCCCGACGTGCTCGACGACGCCCGGACCCTGGGCGAGGAGGACTTCATGGCCGGTGCGACCGAGGACCGTTACCCCGACATCTTCGAGCTGGCGCAAGGAGTGGACGGCGGAGGCCGTGACAGTACCTGTGTCGAGGTAGCGATCCGCCTCGCCACCCTGCCTCACCCCAGGGTCCGGCTGAACCACGACATCCCGGCGAGCGTCGCCGTATCGCGGATGGCATCCACCTCTGCGACCGCCTACTTGAGACTCGTGGTGGGCTTGGCCTGGCCAGCGGTCGGGGGAAGGCGGCAGGTCTCGCACCGTAGCCGGGCCGTTCGATCTCCGCCTGCGTGTGGACCGCGCTGGTGGGCGAATGCTTCCAGCCATCCTGTAATGCCCTCTTTCGCCGCTTCTCACTCGCTGCGACCATTCAAGTTCCATGAGTCATCTACGGTGCCGGTGAGCACCGCAAGGGGGGCTGAGGTCGTGAGCGATGATGCGCGACTCGTTGCAGTTGCCACTGCTGCCGCTGCTGTGCTGGTAGCTGACATGATCAAGGCTGGGTGGTCTTCTACCCGGGAACTGGCGGCCCAGATATTCCGGCACGGCGGTGAGGCTGAGGAGCGGCGCCAACTGGACCGGCTGGATGCCGATCAGGAGCAGACCGGAGCGATCGATCCTGCCGTGCTCCGTGACCGATGGCAACGACGCTTGATCACCTTGGTGGAAGACTTTCCCGCCGCTGCCGCCGATCTCTCTGAGCTGGCCAGTCGAGGTCCGGCCGGTGAGCCTGGTGCCGTTACACAGACGGCAACAGGGAACACTGGGCCGACTGTGCAGATAGGTGGGGACAATGTCGGCCAAGTGGACACGGGGAGCGGCCAGTGACGTCGCCGGGCTCGTCCCCGTCTGCCAGCCCACAGCAGTCCATGGCTGGCATCCACGCTCCCGCGGCGCAGATCGGTGGGCACAATTTCGCGCCGATCACCCTCCAGCACCGACCAAAACTACCCACGCGGAAGGTGCCTCAGCAGGATCTGGAGGCGGCGGCGGAGCCGTTATGGGCCAATACGCCGACCCCGCAGCGCGCAGTCGATGTGCTGCGTAACTATGGCCTCGCCGTTATAGTCGGCGAACCAGGAACCGGACGCCGCATCTCTGCTGTGCGGGCATTGACTTTATCTCAGATGGCACACGCTGCCTCTGCTGAGATCTTCTATGTATCTCCCGACTGGGATGACGATGAGACGCCCGACAACACGACTCTGCCATCCCCGGTGTCGGGGCGCGGGTACATAATCGACGCGTCCAGCCGGCCACTTCTACCGGTCGCCGCCCAGGCTCTCGTGACCTGGGTCGATGAATTGCGTTCAGCCGGAGCTTTCCTCGTCGTGCTGTGCCGTCCGCACGGTTGGAAGGATGAGATCCGCTACGTGGTCGATGCCGTGCGCCCCGCTCCTCTGGAGGTGGCGCACAAACATCTTGTCCATCGACTTCGGGCTCCTCAGCACGCGTCCTGGCTGAAGCAGGACCCCAACCAGGGCACTTCGCGTGGCATCCTCCGCAACCCCACTCCATCCGATCCGAGCGCTGGGGTCTTCGCAGATCTCTTCACCAGCAGCGTCAGCCCGCAGGATGCAGTCGATATTGCCGAGCGCCTTGAGCGTATCGAGCCGCAACGAGTCAGCCGGGCCCTGGAGAAGATCTCGAACCGGCAGCCGGCGGAGGTACGAGAAGAGGGCAGCAAGGAACTCAAGTCCATCCGGGATGAAGTCCTGCTCTGGACGAGTTTCTTGGAGCAGAAGCTGACCGAGGCAGGTACCCGCGGACAGGACCGGGTCATGCTCTTGGCTGCTGCCTACCTCGAAGACGCTCCGCTGGAGATGTGCATTCGGGCTGCAGCCGAATTCAATCCGCAGGACACTCCCGCTGCCCGGCGCTTCCGTGAAGGTCGGAGTCCACGCCGCCGGATGAGGGATGTCGGAGTGGACGTTACACAGGATGACCGAGCCGGATTCGACAGCAAACCGGGACTCGCCGCCGCAGCCATTCGTACCGACTGGCATCATTGGGCTGACGAGCGGGACGAGACCACGAGGTGGTTAAAGCGAATCTCGGCCCCCGGTGGGATTGCGGAAGCGTGGTCTCAGCAGATCGGTGAACGCGTTCTGGAACTCTCCCGGACTGCTGTCGAAGCCCCATTCTTTCCTCTCATCGGGGATTGGATCAACGCTGTGGATGTGGGCAGTGATCGGATCCCCGTAGTAGCACGCTTGCTGACGGAAGCAGCACTTACCGACGAACTCGCCCGTGAGACGCATAGGACGCTCCTCAACTGGGCAGCGAAAAGCAATAGCGCCCAGCGTATGTCGGTAGCGCTGGTGTGCAGGGGAGACTACGGCCAACGCTGGCCGAGTCGAGCACTCGTCCGCCTCCGACACATCCTTGCGCAGGATGATGACGCAACAGAGGTCGCCGCCGCTGCGTTGATCAGCCACGCCGAGAGAGGATCTGGTGCCCTCTCGCGTGCGGCCGGAGTCGTTGAAGGCTGGATTGAGGACTATCCAGGGAATCCAGCAGGCCCCCGGGCATTTCTTGCCCTCGTCGATCCCGAGGGCGCCGCGACTGTTCTGAAGCGTCTGATGGCACTTGCCCAGAAGACGCCAGAGGTAAGGGACTTCCTCATCAGCGGTTGGCTAGCGGCACTGCACCACACCGCACTCCGCGAGCAGACTTTCAGCTCTCTGCTCACCTGGGCGCAGGCAGCACATGCAGGTCAACTGCAGCGGGATCTTACCTTCGGCATTCTCACCGAGGTGCGCGACCAGCACACCCCGCTCGATGCCATGTACCGTTTCCTCTACGGAAGCCCGGAGCGTGACGACCAAGCGATCATCGATGCACGCTTCGCGCTGGCGAAACTGAGCGCCTGCGAGCATGGCGCCAGCGCCCATCCGGACTGTCCTCTAGGGAGCCCGGTCAAAGCCAACGAACCTGAAGAGAATACGGCTGGCGAAAATGGCACACCGCAATGATCCGGCGCCGGTCGGCGCTCCCTTCTTTTCCCTTGATCCGCTGGCTGCTGGCGCCTGCCACGACCTGGCGAGCACGTCAGTTGGCCATCCAGTACGGACATGGACTCGATTCCGCAACGGCATGGAGGCTGGCCCGCATACACCGCCACCCTGATGAGATTGGTTATGCCAATCAGGAGTTTCGGCGGCCTCGCCGGAACGACGGCGGGTGAGAGGGTGCGCCGGAGTCAACCCTGGCACGGTGCACGGCGTCAGCCGGGGTGCCTCCACGTCCAGGCCCTAGGGACAGTGCACATCGAGTGCACGCTGGGGTCGAAAACGCCGCTGACCAGCGGAGAACAGTGAAGGTGATTCTTGCTGGTCAGCGGCGTTCTAGCGGTGAACCTGCAGGTCAGGGCTGGGTCGGAGGCACTTGATCCTCAAATGGCGCGAGGGCGCCCCGCTGCAGGCGGCCTGACACCGGGGGCGCCGGGCGGTGCGGGGGCTACTCGAAGGTCACCTTGCCGCGGTCGTCCGTGCGGACGGGGAGGTCGTTCCAGGTGAAGTCGAAGTCGCCGCTGCGGCATGACCAGAGGATGTCCTGGCAGAAGTAGCCGGTGTCCTCGCCCGGTGGTGCGGTGAAGACGTCCGGCAGGCGGTCGCAGCGCGGGTCGCGGGGGGCCAGGGGGCCGTCGGCGTCGCTGCGGGCGACGTGGCGGGCGTATGCGGCGTAGACGGCTCTGGCGGTGTGGACGCTGGTGAGGGGTGTGGTGTCGTAGCGGGGGCGGGTTTCGGGGGTGGTGTCGCGCGGGGTGCCGGTGCGCTCTACCGTCCAGGGCACCTCCACGTCCGCGTAGAAGACGGTGCAGCGGGTGGTCGCTCCGGCGCGGGCTCGGAGGGTGCCGGTGCAGTGGCCCGGGCGGACGGGGCGGAGGTCGTCGGCCATGAGGAGGGTCTCGCGCTGCAGGCGGACGAGGAGCCGGTCCGTGGCGTTCGCGCCGTGGCCCGCCGCCGGTACGGCGCGCGCGGCGGCGGCGGTGGTCAGGGCGGGGGTCCCGCCCCCGGGGCGGATCTCGACGGGGCGCCGGTGGCCGCTGACGTCGGAGGGCCCGGGGCGGTCGTCGCAGCGGTGCGACGCCTCCGTACAGCCTGATAACAGGGTCACCACGGCTGTCACGGCCGCCACGGTGGGGGCCAGGGCGCGGCTCATTACTCTGTTCTACCTCCGGACACCCCTCTGAACGAACAGTGCGCCCCGTTCACCCCGGCGTACGCCCCGGCGGCTCCCCGCGCGCGCCCCCGCGGATCGGCGTGGTTCCAGGCGTGTCCCAGGGTGGGGCCGCAGGGGGCGTAGCGGCGGGGGCTGCTCCGGCCGTGCGACCGTTTTGCCCTGAATATACGATTCTGGCGTTGCTGTTCCCTCCTGGAAGGAACTCCGATGCCCCGTACTCGGAAAGCGACCCTCGGCGCCCTGGGCGCCACGCTTTGCGCGACCGCTCTGGTCGGTACCGCAGGAACCGCCCACGCACAGGACGACAACGGCGTCGCCAAGAAGAGCGCCACGGACATAGCCAACCGGGCCGTGTCCGCGTTCAACGACGCCCGGTCCCTGCACCTCACCACGGAGAGGACGGGGTCCGGCCTCAGCCGCACGGACGCGACCAGCCTCGACGTCAGCGCCGACCGCGACAACAACTGCGTCGGCACCGTCGGCTTCGCCGCCGACGGCGGCAGCCTGGAGATCATCCGGCACGCCGACAAGGTGTGGGTCAAGGCCAACGCCGCCTGGCTGCGGAACAACCTCCCCTCCGACCAGTCGCAGGACGTGCAGAAGCTGGAGGGCAAGTTCCTCCAGGGCACCGCCCAGGACCAGGGCCTTTCCGACCTCGCCAGGGTCTGCAGCATCAACGAGCACCGCGACACCCTCAAGGACGCCACCTCCGTGGGCACCCTGAAGAAGGGCAGCGAGACGACCGCCGACGGCAAGCCCGTCATCGACGTCACGAGCAAGCACAACGGGATGGACATGACCCTGTCGGTCTCCACCCAGGGCAAGCCGTTCCCGGTGCGGGCGACCTTGAAGGGCGACGGCGATTCGCAGACGACGAACTTCACCTTCGACCAGCCCGTCCCTGACAAGACCCCGCCGGCCGGCGAGACGGTCCCCTGGGACGGCTGACGCTCCGGCCGAGCCGGTCCCGCTGCCCGTCCGCGTTCGCTTCGCCGCGATGTCAGTCCCCGATGTGAGACTGGTGCGCATGAGCGAAGAGCGCGGGCGGGCACGGGATTTCGGCATCCCGCTGACCGGCGAGCCGGGGGAATGGAACGCGATCACGGACGTGCCGGGCGTCCAGGTCGGGTACGTGACGCTGGTCGACGGCGACGACGTACGGACCGGGGTCACGGCGCTGCTGCCGCGCGGGCGCGACGGCGTCGGCACGCCGTGCGCGGCGGGGTGGCACTCGCTCAACGGCAACGGCGAGATGACCGGCACGGCGTGGCTGGAGGAGAGCGGCTCGCTGGCGGTGCCGGTGCTCCTCACCAACACGTACGCGGTCGGGCCGGTGCACCGCGGCGTGGTCGAGTGGGTGCGTACGCACCGCAGGGACATCGCGCCGGAGTGGCTGCTGCCGGTGGTCACCGAGACGTGGGACGGGTACCTGCACGACATCCACGGGGCGCACGTCACCCCGGCGCACGCGGGCGCGGCGATCGACGCGGCGGCGGGCGGGCCGGTCGCGGAGGGCGGCGTCGGGGGCGGCACGGGGATGCGGTGCTACGGGTACAAGGGCGGCTCGGGGACGGCGTCGCGCGTGGTGCGGTACGGGGCGGAGCGGTACACGGTCGGGGTCTTCGTGCAGGCCAACTTCGGGGCGCGGCGGGAGCTGGTGGTGGCGGGGGCGCCGCTGCTGCCCGGGCAGTGCAAGGCCCTCGCCCGGCGGGTGCCGCTGGGCCTGGCGCGTACGGGCACCACCGGCAGCCACTTCTCCGGCGATCTCTTCCTCGCCTTCTCCACCGCCAACCCGGGCGCCCTCACCAGCACGTTCCCGCCGCGCCCCGCCGCGGAAGGGGATGACGGCGGCGCCGGTGACGACGCTCCGTACGAGACGCTGCGCTTCATACCCTGGGGCCGCGTCGACCCCTTCCACACGGCCGTCGTCGAAGCCGTCGAGGAGGCCGTGCTCAACGTGCTGACCGCCGCCGAGCCCATGACCGGGCGCGACGGCCACCACGTGCCCGCGTTCCCGCTCGCGGCCCTCGCCGGGCTGCGGGAGGCGCGTACGGACTGAGCCGGACGCCGCGCCCGGCCCTCGCGGGCGGCGTGTCGGTCCGTGCCCCGCCGCTCGCGGTGCCCACGATGGGTGCGCCGAGGCGAGAGGAGCCGCACCGTGGCCCTGCACCAGACCGACCGCGGCGTCGCCGGACCGTACGACGACGTCTACGCGATGCCCATCAGCGAGCACGCGCTGCCCAAGTACTTCATGCCCGAGGAGGTCTCCGACCCGCGCGCCGTCAAAGCGCTCATCCGCGACGAGCTGGCCCTCGACGGCAACGCCGCGCAGAACCTGGCGACGTTCTGCACCACCTGGGCCGAGGACGAGGTGCACAGCCTCATGGACGAGTGCATCGGCAAGAACATGGTCGACAAGGACGAGTACCCGCAGACCGCGGACATCGAGAACCGCTGCGTGCACATGCTCGCCGACCTGTGGCACTCCCCGCACGGCGAGACCACCATGGGCTGCTCGACCACCGGCTCCAGCGAGGCCGCGATGCTCGGCGGCCTGGCGCTCAAGTGGCGCTGGCGGCAACGCCGGAAGGCCGAGGGCAAGCCCGCCGACCGGCCGAATCTGGTGTGCGGTCCCGTGCAGGTGTGCTGGGAGAAGTTCGCCCGGTACTTCGACGTCGAACTGCGCCAGGTGCCGCTGGAGCCGGACGCCACCGGGCTGCGCCCGCACCAACTGCGCGAGTACGTCGACGAGAACACCATCGGCGTCGTCGCCATCCTCGGCGTCACATACACCTGCGACTACGAGCCGGTCAAGGAGATCGCCGCCGAACTCGACGCGATCCAGGCCGACACGGGCCTGGACGTGCCCGTGCACGTCGACGCCGCCAGCGGCGGCTTCGTCGCCCCGTTCCTCCGCCCCGAGCTGGAGTGGGACTTCCGGGTGGAGCGGGTGGCGTCCATCAACTCCTCAGGACACAAGTACGGCATGGCGCCCCTCGGCGTCGGCTGGGCAATCTGGCGCTCCGCGGACCTGCTGCCCGAGGACCTGATCTTCCGCGTCAGCTACCTCGGCGGCGACATGCCGACGTTCGCGCTCAACTTCTCCCGGCCCGGCGGCGAGGTCGTCGCGCAGTACTACAACCTGCTGCGGCTGGGCCGCGCGGGCTACCGCCGCATCTATCGTGCGGCGGCCGGCAGCGCCGAGTGGCTGGGCGAGCAGATCGCCGGCATGGGCCCGTTCACGCTGCTGTACGACGGGCGTGGCGCGCTGCCGGCGGTGTCGTGGACGCTGAAGGACCCGGCCGGGGCGGGCTTCACGCTGTACGACGTGACGGAGCAACTGCGGCTGCGCGGCTGGCAGGTGCCGTCGTACCCGCTGCCGCCGCGGCGGCAGGAGACGGTCATCCAGCGGGTGCTGATCAGGCACGGGATCAGCCACGACAAGATCGAGCTGCTGGCGGCGGACGTACGGGAGGCGCTGGACCGGCTGAAGGACGGTGCCGGGACGCCGGCGCCGCAGCAGCCGGGCTTCCACCACTGAGCCGCGTGGGGCATGCCGCGCCGGTGTGTGACGGCGCGGCCCGCCGGGCGGACGTCAGGCGGACGCCAGGCGGGTGACCGGCGGGTGCCGGGCGGGCGTCAGGCGAAGAGGCCGGAGCGGTGCGGCTCCCGCGGCATGCACGGATCGTTGTCGGTGGGGCGGCCTACCCTTAGGGCGGGTGTGCGGGGGAAGGTCGGCTCCGGTCCCCCCTCAGGCCAGGCGGCGGGCGTCCGACTGGTGGATCCGGGCGAACACCAGCGTCAGCACCGCACCGCCCACCGCCCACGCCGCGATCACCAGCAGCGGCCCCGTCATCGCCCGCCCGTCGAAGTACGCGATCGACCGCGCCGTCCACGTCCCCGCCCCCGGGATCAGCGCAGGACCGATCTCCCGCCAGAACGGCGGCAGCAGCGGATACGGATACGCCCCGCCCGCGCTCGGGTTGCCCGCGATGACGATCACCAGCACCGTCATCCCGATCCCGAGGATCCCCAGCATCCCCTGGAACGCGAACGTCGTCGCCCCCGCCGCACACACCACCAGCGCCCCCAGCGCCGCAAGACCCAGCACGCTGCCCGGCAGCGCCCCCAGCACCGGGCCGATCACCACCGCACCCAGCACCCCCAGCGCGATCGCGTACAGCACCAGCACCCCCAGCCGGATCACCGCCCGCCGCGTATCCGCCGGGCGCGCCCCGTAGCTGACGGCGAGGATCGCCGCGCACAGATACCCGCCGACGCCCCACCCCACCACCAGGTAGAACGACGACAGCCCGCGCGCGTCCCCCGGGTCCGCCGGCGCCACGTCCACCGTCCGTACGTCCCGGCCCTGCGCCCGCTCCGCCGCCGTCACGACCTTCCGTACCGCGTCCGACAGCGACGGCCCGCCGCCGCTCGCGACCAGCAGCAGGTCCGTCGACCCCCGCGGGTCGGCGACCAGCGCGCCGTCCAGCTTGCGGTCCCGGATCCGGTCCACCGCCGCCTCCCGCGACGCCGTCGCCCGCGCCGACAGCGGCGAGCCCGGCAGCCCGTTCAGCCCGTCGACCAGCTTCCCCCGCTCCTGCGCCGGGGCGACCACCCCGACCGGTACGTCCTTCGGCTTCGGCGAGTGGAAGGCACCCGCGTACGAGGTGATGAACAGCACGCCCAGCGCCAGCACCCCCAGCACCAGCAGCGCGGACCGCGGCGTCACCGCGTCCTTCACCTGATGCCGGACACTCTCCCCGCCGCCCTCCGACCCCCCGCCCCCCGAACCGCCGCCCTCCGACCCCCCGCCCCCCGAACCGCCGCCGGGCACGCCCCCGTCAGCCGCCCCGCTGCCACCCAGGCCGTCCCCGCTGTCCAGACGCATGCCCCCAGCCTCCGCGACACCCCCCGCCCCCGCACCGCGGATACACCCGAACGAGCCGCGCCCCCCTCACGGCATCACCGCCAGCACCAGATACGCCGCGAACAACGCCAGATGCACCCCGCCCTGCTGCAGCGTCGCCCGCCCGTGCGTCACCGTCAGCGTCCCCACCAGCACCGTCATCGTCAGCAGCACCAACTGGCTGCTCCCCAGCCCCAGGTGCAGCGGCCCCGCCAGCCAGATCGACGCGATCGCCACCGTCGGGATCGTCAGCCCGATACTCGCGATCGCCGACCCGAACGCCAGGTTCAGGCTCGTCTGCACCCGGTCCCGGCCCGCCTCCCGCACCGCCGCGATCGACTCCGGCAGCAGCACCAGCAGCGCGATCGCCGCACCCACCGCGGAGCGCGGCAGCCCCGCCGCGTCCAGCCCGTCCTCGATCGCGGGCGACACCCCCTTCGCCAGCCCCACCACACACACCAGCGCCAGCAGCAGCAGCCCGAGACCCAGCCACGCCGTACCCTTCGACGGCCGGTGCGCCGGGTCGTCCAGGTCGTCGATCACCTCGCCGCCCGGCGTCACCGGCAGGAACTTCTCCCGGTGCCGCACCGTCTGCGTCGCCACGAAGATCCCGTACAGCGCGATCGACGCCAGCGCCGCGAACGCCAACTGGGGCGTCGCGAACACCGGCCCCGGCTCGCTCGTCGTGAACGTCGGCAGCACCAGACTCAGCCCCGCCAGCGTCGTCACCGTCGCCAACTGTGTCCCCGTACCCTCCGCGCTGAAAAACGCCTCCCCGCGGCGCAGCGCGACCAGCAGCAGACTGAGGCCGACGATCCCGTTGCACGTGATCATCACCGCGGCGAACACCGTGTCCCGGGCCAGCGCGTTCGACTTCTCGCCCCCGTCGACCATCATCGTGACGATCAGCGCCACCTCGATGATCGTCACCGCCACCGCCAGCACCAGCGCCCCGTACGGCTGCCCGATCCGCTCCGCGACCACCTCCGCGTGATGCACAGCGGCCAGCACCGCGGTGATGAGGAAGAAGCAGACGACACCCGTCATGACGCCCGAGAGCGAACGCTGCCACGTGAAGACGAGCACCACCGCGGCCGCCAGCGGCACGACGACCGACCAGTGGATGCGCCGGGAAGCCGTGCGGACGGTCATGTTCCGACACTGGCACGCGGCACTCGCCCCTGCTCATCATGCGCGGCCGGACGGCGTTCCCGTACGCCCCGGGCATTCCCGGCCCGTACGCCCCGGGCGCTCCCGTCCGTACGCCCCCTGTGCCCCCGGCCCGCTACGCCCCCGCCGCCGCCAGCCGGTGCTCCTGCGGGCTCACCCCGTGCACCCGCTTGAACGCCGTACTCAGCGCAAACGGGCTCCCATACCCCACCCGCCGCGCCACCGCACCCACCGTCGCGTCCGGCTCCCGCAGCAGATCCGCCGCCAACGCCAGCCGCCACCCCGTCAGATACGTCATCGGCGGCTCCCCCACCAGCTCCGCGAACCGCCGCGCCAGCGCCGCCCGCGACACCCCCGCCCGCACCGCCAGTTCCGCCACCGTCCACGGATGCGCCGGATTGTTGTGCAGCAGCTTCAGCGCCCGGCCCACCACCGGATCGCCCTGCGCCCGGTACCAGCCGGGCGCCCGCGCCTCCGGCCGCGCGAACCACGCCCGCAGCGCCGCCACCACCAGCAGATCCAGCAGCCGGTCAAGCACCACCTCCTGCGCCGGGTCGTCCCGCGCGATCTCCTCCCCCAGCAGCGGCAGTAGCGGGCAGTCCCACGTGTCCCGGCGCAGCACCACCAGCCGCGGCAGCGCGTCCAGCAGCCGGGCGCCGATCTCGCCGGTGTTCTCGTACGAGCCGATGAGCATCATCGCCGAACCCTCGCCGCTGTGCCCCCAGGTCCGTACCCCGAGATCCATCTCGCCGGCGAGACTCTGCCCGTCCGGCGTCTCGCACCGCCCGCCGGGATGGATCAGCGCCTGCGGCTCGGTGGCCGGATCGTCGGAGAAGACATAGGGATCCGGGCCGCGCATGATCGCGATCTCGCCCTCCTCCACCCGCACCGGCTCCGCGTCGTCGTACGTCACCCACGCCGTGCCCCGCGCCTGCGCCACGATGCACAACGGCGCCCGGTCCACGATCCGCACCGCCCACGGCGGCTCCAGGATCGCGCGCATCATGAACGCGCCGTGCGCGCGCGGGCTGTCGAGGAGTCCGGCAATCGAATCCATACGCCTCAGCGTAGACGCTCACGTATGCGAGCGAGTCTTTGAAGCATGGAGCGTCCAGCCGCACGCCGCTTCACTGTCCCTATGACACACAACGAGCAGAACACCCACCTCATCATCGGCGGCACCGGCAAGACCGGCCGCCACGTCGCGCGGACCCTCACCGCCCGCGGCCACGCCGTACGCGCCGTCTCCCGCCGCAGCGACACCCCCTTCGACTGGCACGCCCCCGACACCTTCACCCCCGCCCTCCGCGGCGTCCGCACCGCCTACCTCACCTACGCCCCCGACCTCGCCGACCCCGCCGCCGCCCCCGCCATCCGCGCCTTCACCGAGACGGCCGTACGCGCCGGCGTCCAGCGCCTCGTCCTCCTCTCCGGCCGCGGCGAACCCGAATGCCACCCCAGCGAGGACGCCGTCAAGGAATCCGGCGCCCAGTGGACCATCGTCCGCTGCGCCTGGTTCATGCAGAACTTCGACGAGGACTTCCTCCTGGAACCCGTACTCTCCGGCGAACTCGTCCTCCCCGCCGCCGACGTCCAAGAGCCCTTCCTCGACACCCGCGACATCGCCGACGTCGTGGTCGCGGCCCTCACCGAAGACGGGCACAGTGAGACCACATACGAACTGAGCGGGCCCCGGCTGCTCACGTTCGGCGAAGCCGTCGCCGAGATCAGCAAAGCCACGGGGCGGGACGTGCGCTACGTGCCCGTCACCCCCGGACAATTCCGCGAGGTCGCCGCGGGACACCTGGCGCCCGAACTCGTCGAGATCTTCGTCGAACTCTTCACCCGCATACTCGACGGCCGCAACGCCCACCTCACCGACGGCGTCCAGAAGGCCCTGGGACGCGCCCCCCGCGACTTCACCGACTTCGTGCGCGAAGCCGCCGGGAGAGGAGCCTGGAATGTCTGACTTCCGCACCGCCGCGCTCTTCGCGGCCGTCCTCACCACGGGACTGAGCGCCGGCCTCTTCTACGTCTGGTCGTACTCCGTGATGCCCGGCCTCGCCCGCGCCTCCGACCGCACCTTCGCCGAAAGCTTCCAGCAGATGAACCGGGCCATGATGAACGGCTGGTTCGCCCTCACCTTCGGCGGCGCCTTCGTCCTCCTCCTGCTCGCCGGCGGACTGCTCCTCGGCGCCGACGGCGACCAGCGGTCCAAGCCGCTCCCCTGGCTCATCGCCGCGCTCGTCCTCTACGTCGCCATGCTGGCCATCACCTTCGCCATCAACGTGCCGATGAACAACGAACTCGACGCCGCCGGAGCTGTCGACCAGATCAAGGACCTGGCCGGGCTGCGCGAGCGGGTGGAGGACAGGTGGGTGCGCTGGAACAACGTCCGCTCCGTCGTCATGGTGCTCTCCTTCGGCAGCGTGAGCTGGGCGCTGCTGCAGTACGGACGCGCCACCGGCAAGGGATAGCCGGGTGGCGGGACGAGGCCGGCACCGGGGGCACGGGGCTCCGGGGCCGGCCTTCGTCATGCGCGGGGTGCGGTGCGGCGGCGGGGCCGGGGTGCGGGGCGTTGCGGTACGGAAGGGGGCGTACCCGCATACAGGGAAAGCCCCCGGCGGGGCCGCCTCCGTGTGAACTGGGGAGTATCACGGGGCGGCACCCGCGGGGGGCCGGGGGACGGGGGATGGATCAGGGGTGGAGAGGGGCGTACGGATCAGCCCGTGGCTCAGTCGTCGGAGCCGTCGTCACCGGAGTCGTCGCCCCGGTCGTCGCTGTCGTCGTCCTGGCCGTCGTCGCTGTCGTCATCGTCGTCACCGTCGTCCGACTGACCGTCGTCGTCCCCGCGGTCCGCGACGATGTCACCGCTGGCGGCGTCGACGTTCACCTCGTACCACTTGCCGTCCTCGCCGAGGACCTCGATCTCCCACTTGCCGGCCTCACTCTTGCCGTCGTCGTCCGCGGCGTCGAACTCGGCGGAACCCACCGTCCCGGCGTGCTCCTGCAGCGCCGCCGCGATCGCGTCGTCCACGCTCACCTTCGCCGCGGCGAGCGCCTCCGCCTCGGCCCGGTCGTCGTCTCGGCCGTCGTCGTCCCGGTCGTCCCGGCCGTCGTCGTCCCGGTCGTCCCGGCCGTCGTCGTCCCGGGCGTCGTCCTTGCCGTTGTCGTCGCCCACCTGCACGTCCGCAGGCACCGAGGCGGCGTCCGCCCCGCTGTCGCCGCCGTTCGAGGCCGCGAACGCGGTCACCGTGCCGCCGGTGATCAGAGCGGCCGACGCGACGGCGGCGATGACGATGTTGCGCTTCATGAGGGTTCCTCCTGCTGTCGACGGCCCGTGCCGCTGTCTGCTGACAGGGACCAAGCTGCCTGAGCGACCCTGAAGGCATCCTGAAGGCACCTGAACGGTTCTTCAGGTTCGGTTTGCGACCCTTAGGGGCATGCGACTGCTGATCGTCGAGGACGAGCGACGCCTCGCCACCTCCCTCGCCCGCGGGCTCGCCGCCGAGGGCTTCGCCGTGGACGTCGTCCACGACGGCGTCGAGGGCCTGCACCGGGCCACCGAGACCGACTACGACCTCATCGTCCTCGACATCATGCTGCCCGGCCTCAACGGCTACCGCGTCTGCGCCGCCCTCCGCGCCGCCGGCGACGAGACCCCCATCCTCATGCTCACCGCGAAGGACGGCGAGTACGACGAAGCCGAGGGCCTCGACACCGGCGCCGACGACTACCTCACCAAGCCCTTCAGCTACGTCGTCCTCCTCGCCCGCGTACGCGCCCTGCTGCGCCGCCGCGGCCGCACCGCCGCCCCCGTCCTGCGCGTCGGCGCCCTCGCCGTCGACCCCGCCGCGCGCCGGGTCCACGTCGGCGACACCGAGGTGACGCTGACGACCAAGGAGTTCGCGGTCCTCGAAGTGCTGGCGCAGCGCGCCGGGGAGGTCGTCGCCAAGTCCGAGATCCTCGACCACGTCTGGGACTTCGCGTACGACGGCGACCCCAACATCGTCGAGGTCTACGTCAGCGCCCTGCGCCGCAAACTCGGCGCCCGCACCATCCAGACCGTACGCGGCGCCGGCTACCGCCTCGCCGACCCCGACCCCGACCCCGACGTCGGCGGCAGCGCCCGTGCGTAGCCCCTTCTCCTCCGTACGCGCCAAGGCCGCGGTCGGCGCGACGGCCGTCGTCGCCCTGGCGCTCATCGCCGCCGGGGTCGTCGTCCTGCTCGTACTCCGCTCCAACCTGCAGGACCAGGCCCAACTTCGCGCCGAGGTCGACGCGCGCCGCATCGCGACGGAACTGAGCAACGGCATCCCCCTCGCCGACCTCGACCTCCCCGACGACAACCCCACGGTCGTACGCGACGACAGGGACCAGATCGTGCTCGCCAGCGAGGAACTGGGCGACATCACCGGCGCCGGCGACGGCCCCACGGAACCGCCGCCCGCCAGCCGCACGGAGAGCCCGCCACCGCCGAGTCCTTCGCCGACACCGACACCGACACCGACGCCGACACCGACACCGACGCCCACGCCGAGCCCGACGGGGGACTCGGACGACTCCGACGACTCCGGGGACGACAACGGCGGGGACCGCGACGACGACGCGGACGACGACGCCGAGGACGCGGCGGACGACGCCGCGGACGCCGCAGACGACGCGAACTCCGATGACTCGGCCGACGACTCCGACGACGACTCCGGGGACTCCGGGGACGACGACCCGGCGCCGCGCCGCGGCGAGGTCGAGGACGACGCGGAGGACCGCACCGGCACGGCCGTACTCGACGGCGAACGCGCCGATTACCGCCTGGCCGGCCTCAAGGTCACCTCCCCCGACGGCCAGACCTACACCGTCTGGGCCGGCGTCCCCCTCGACACCGAGCAGAACGCCGTCGGCACCGTCGGCCGCGCCATGCTCGCCGGGCTGGTGCCGCTGCTCGCCGTGGTGGCCGGGGTGACCTCGCTGGTCACGCGGCGCGCGCTGCGCCCAGTCGAGGGCATCCGCGGCGAGATGGCCGCGATCACCGCCTCCACGGACCTCTCCCGCCGGGTGCCGGAGCCTGCCACCCACGACGAGGTCGCCCGGCTGGCCCGTACCACCAACGAAACCCTGACCGCGCTGGAGAAATCCGTCGAACGCCAGCGCCGCTTCGTCGCCGACGCCTCCCATGAGCTGCGCAGCCCCATCGCCTCGCTCCGCACCCAACTGGAGGTCGCCGCCGCACACCCCGAACTCCTCGACCTGGACGGCGCGGTGGCGGACACCGTACGGCTCCAGCACCTCGCCGCCGACCTGCTGCTGCTGGCCCGGCTGGACGCCGGAGAGGAGCCTTTGGGCAAGCCGGTCGCGCTGGGCGCGCTGGTACGGGAGACTGTGGAACGCCGCAGCGCGGAGGGCCAGGAGAGCGCTGGTCCGGGGCGCGGGGTGGCGGTCGTGGCCGGGGAACTGGCGGACGCGACGGTGGCCGGCTCACGCAGCCAACTGGAGCGCGTCCTCGGCAACCTGCTGAACAACGCGGTACGGCACGCCGCCGACCGGGTCGACGTCAGCGTGCGCCGCGAGGGGGCGTGGGCGGTGCTGGAGGTCGCGGACGACGGCGCGGGCGTGCCGGCGGCGGACCGGGAGCGGATCTTCGAGCGGTTCGTGCGCCTTGATGACGCCCGTAGCCGCGACGAGGGCGGCGCGGGCCTGGGCCTGGCGATCGTCCGGGACGTGGTCGTACGCCACGGGGGGGCGATCGGCGTCGGCGAGGCGGCGGGCGGCGGGGCGCTGTTCACCGTACGGCTGCCGCTGAGCGGATCGACGGCCGGCGACTGACGACTCAGGGGTTAACGGCGCGGTGGTAACGGCCCAGGGTTGACAATTGACGGATGACAGATTTCAAAGTCTGTCATCCGTCAATTGGCAGGTGTCAGGCGTCACACGCCAACCAGCCGAGCGGGGCGCCGAATTCGTGCAAACCTTCCGCGCCCCGTCTGCGTCTTCTCCAGTGCACCGGCCGGTGTCCGCCCGTACGCACCGGTCGGTGCTCCGCTCAGTCCCGCCGGTCAGGCCCGCAGGCGGGCCATCCACGCCTCGACCTCGTCCGCCTGCCGCGGCAGCCCGTCCGACAGGTTCCGGCAGCCGTCCTCCGTCACCAGGATGTCGTCCTCGATCCGCACGCCGATGCCCCGGTACTCCTCCGGCACCGTCAGGTCGTCCGCCTGGAAGTACAGCCCCGGCTCCACCGTCAGGCACATCCCCGGCCGCAGCGTGCCGCCCACGTACTCCTCGGTGCGGGCCGCGGCGCAGTCGTGGACGTCGATGCCGAGCATGTGCCCCGTGCCGTGCAGCGTCCAGCGCCGCTGGAGCCCCAGCTCCAGCACCTTGTCCACGTCCTCGACCTGGAGCAGCCCCCACTCGATGAGCCTCGCCGCCAGCACCCGCTGCGCCGCGTCGTGGAAGTCGCGGTACGCCGCCCCCGGCCGGACGGCGGCGATGCCCGCCTCCTGCGCCTCGTACACGGCGTCGTAGATCCGCCGCTGCAGCGGCGTGAACGTGCCGTCGATGGGGAGGGTGCGGGTGACGTCGGCGGTGTAGAGGTTGCGGGTCTCGACGCCGGCGTCGAGCAGGAGCAGCTCGCCGGAGCGGACGGCGCCGTCGTTGCGTACCCAGTGCAGCGTCGTGGCGTTCGGTCCTGAGGCGCAGATGGAGCTGTAGCCGACGTCGTTGCCCTCGACGCGCGCGCGGAGGAAGAACGTGCCCTCGATGTAGCGCTCGCTGGTGGCCTCGGCCCGGTCGAGGATCTTCACGACGTCCTCGAAGCCGCGCGCGGTCGACTCGCAGGCGTACTCCAGCTCCGCGATCTCGAACCCGTCCTTGACGAGCCGCATCTCGGAGAGGAAGACGCGGAACTCCTCGTCCCGCTCCTTGGTGACCTTGTCGTCGAGCGCCTTGTCGACGGCGGCGTCGTAGCCGCGCAGCAGCCGTACGGGGCCGGTGGCCTCCGCGAGGTGCTCGGTCAGCTTGCGGACGTCCTTGACGGGGAGGCCGAGCAGCTTCTCGTTCTCGGTGAGGCTGTTGCGCCGGCCGACCCACAGTTCGCCCTGGCCGGAGAGCCAGAACTCGCCGTTGGTGCGGTCGGAGCGCGGCAGCAGGTACGCGGTCGCCTCGTGTCCCGGGGTGCCGTCGCCGGTGGTGACGGGCTCCAGGACGAGCACGCCGTCCTCGGTCTGGTCGCCGGTGAGGTAGGCGTAGTCGGAGGAGGGCCGGAAGGGGTATTCGGTGTCGTTGGCCCGGACCTTGAGGTTGCCGGCGGGGATGACGAGGCGTTCGCCGGGGAAGCGCGCGGAGAGCGCGGCGCGGCGCTCCGCGGCGTACGGGGCCTGGGGGAGGAGCTGGAGGTCGTGGCGTTCGGTGTCGGCCCAGCCGGACTTCATGTTCTCGGCGAGCTCGTCGGAGAGGGCCCCGTACAGGCCGTTCTTGCGCTGCTTGACGGGCTTCTCCTCGGCGCCCTCCGCGCCCTCGGCGCCCTCCGCGCCCTCGGCGCCCTCGGCGCCCTCCGCGCCCTCGGCGCCTTCCGCGGTCGCTCCGGGCGCGCTCTCCGCGGGTTCCGCGGTCTCCGCGGTCTCGGGCGTCCGGGTCTGCGGCTGCTCCTGGGTCACGGCTTCCTCCTCTGCGATGCGTCGGCCGCTCCCAGCGTACGGCCGGGGGCGCGCCGCGAAGACCCTGCGAGCAGTGACGTTTCGAACGACGGGGGCCGAGCCGCCGTCCTGCGGGCGGCCGGCCGGTGGCCCGGGGGCGGCCGGTGGCCCGGGGGCGGTCAGCCGGTGAGCTGTACGGCGAGCAGGACGACGTCCTCCGGGTGGTCTGCGCCGTTGTGGGGACCGGCGGGGAGCAGGCGGGCGAGGACGTGGTCGGTGAGCGCTTCCGGGTCGTCGCGTACGGGTGCGGGGGCGGTGGCGGCGGCGTGGTGGAGGCGGGTCATGGCCTGGTCGGTGGGCCGGCCGGTGCGGTGGAGGAGGCCGTCGGTGTAGAGGAGGACGGTTTCTCCTGGCGCCGGGTCGATGGTGACGCTGGGCGCTTCCCAGCAGGTGAGCATGCCCAGCGGCGCGGACAGGGTGGTCTCGGCGTACTCGGTGCGCCAGGGGCCCGTGACGAGCGGCGGGCAGTGTCCGGCGCCGGCGACGACGATGCTGCGGCGGCCGGGCGGGGCGTAGGCGAAGAGGGCGGTGGCGCGGCGGCCGGGTTCGGTGAGCCGCATGAGGAGTTCGAGGTCGGAGAGGACGGCGACGGGGTCTTCGCCTTCCATGACGGCGTACGCGCGCAGCCCGGCGCGCAACTGGCCCATGGCGGCGACGGCGGCGGGTCCGCCGCCGCCCGCGGAGCCGACGGCGAGGCCGAGGGCGCCGTCGGGGAGGGGGAGGACGTCGTAGAAGTCGCCGCCGCCGAGGGGTCCCGTGCGGTGCCGGACGGCGACGCGGGCGCCGGGGACTCGGGGGAGGCGGGCGGGGAGGAGGGCGGCGCGGACGCCGTCGGCGGCGGTGCGGGCGCGGGTGAGGTCGAGGAGCCGGGCGAGGTGGTCGCCGGCGTGGCGGGTGTAGAGGCCGGCGATGCGGCGCTGCCGGTCGGTGGGGCGGGCGGGTCCGTCGTAGAGCCACTCGACGGCGCCGAGGAGGGCGGGGGGTGCGGCGGCCGCGGGGGCGGGGTGGGTGCCGGTGCGGTAGGCGGCTGGGCCGGCCGGTGCGGGTCCCGGTGTCTCCGGGTGTACGGGGCCGGGGGTGCCCCCGGGCTGTCCCGGCAGCGGCTGTCCGGCGTGCGGGTGCGGGTGCGGGTGGGGCCGGCCCGGCGCCGGGGGCCCGGGGGCCGGGGGCCCGGGGGCCGGTGGCCGGGGGGCCGCGGGTCCGTGGTCGGGGTGGCCGGCGTGGTCGGCTTGCGCGGGTCGGGGCGCCGCGGGTCCCTGCGGCCCGTAGCCGGCGTGCCCCGCTCCCGCGTGCCCCGCTCCCGCGTGCCCCGCTCCCGGGTGTGCCGCCCCCGGATGGCCCGCGCCCGGGTGCCCGGCTCCCGGGTGTGTCCGCTGTCCGGTTCCCGTCTGGCCCGGTTGTGCCATGCCCCTCTGGTCCGGCTGTCCCGGCCCCGGGTGTCCCTGTCCCGTCGCCGCGCCCCCCGCAGACCCCCCGTCGCTCCCCGGCCCCGCCGCGCCCGGAGCCCGCGCGGCCCCCGTCCCGGGCCTCGTCGCCGCCTCTGCCCCGGCGCCCGTGGCCGCGAGCGGTACCGCGTAGCCCGCCCCGTAGCCGAGGCGCATGGCGACGTCGCGGTGGCGGGGGTGGAGGTCGGGTTCTGCGGCGAGGTCGGGGCGGCAGACGTCGGCGGGGCGGGTGGCGGCGGGGGCGTCGAGGATGCGCCCGTACGACGTGGACGCGCGTGGCACCGTCTCCATGGCGCCGAGTTCCGCGGCGCCGATGCCGTAGCCGACGCGGGCGTCGGGGCCGCGGCCGTCGGCGGGTTGCAGGACGGCGAAGCCTCGGCGCGCGCCGAGCAGTTCCGCGCCGGCGCGCAGGATCTCGTGCAGCGCCTGTTCCAATTCGGTGGTGCGGGCGAGGCGTCCGGTGAGTTCGTGGAGTGCGGTGAGGTCGCCGGCCCAGGCGGAGAGGCGGTCGTACGAGGCCGCGGGGGACTCGGCGGGGTGGGCGATAGCGGGTCGCAGCAGCCGCTGCAGCTCAATTCCGGCCACATTCGGGAACGGTGGGGTGCTCACCGTCGGCGGCTTTCGCGCAGGGGTTCCGCACCCGCGGCCCGCGTTCCGGCGCGGCCCGTCCGTACGGGCCTGACCGGCACAGGCATCGCGCTCAACAGCATTGCAGACCCCCATCTCATGCTGTACCACTCGCAATAGATCCACATTTACACGGACTGGTGATGCGATGTCCAGTGTTGTCGGCCCGGGTATGGTGGTGTCTGCGGGGCATCTGAGTTTGGCCGAAAACCGATGGGTGCTCTGTTCAACTGCGGTCGACTGGATTTCGACACGGAGGTCCCCACACAAGCCGGCAACGGCAGGAACCCGCCCAGGCGGCAGTGCGTCCTAGAGATACAGAGCCCGGGCCCCGCCGACGCGTGGCGCGCCATCGCACGACCGACGCACGCACCCACGCACCGAAGCAGCGCACCGATGCAGCACAGACACCGCACCGAGACCGCAGTGACTGTATGACCCTCGCAAGGTGAATCGGCCAGCAGACCCTGGTGCCACGGAAGGATGAGCGCTTATGCGCGAATATCCCGGAAAGCGGCGCAGGCGTAACGGGCAGCGGGCGCTGCCGGACGCGGCGCTGACGTTCGCTTCGCAGTGGCAGTGGCCCGTCGTACCCGGAGCGGGCCTGGAACCGCAGCGGCGCAGCCGCCGGGACCGGACGCAGAACAGGACACAGGAGACGACCGCCCAGCCGCGTGACCGCGGCTGCGCGTGCCCCTATGCGGAGTGCGCCGCACCCGGCGCGCATCCCTACGACCCCGGCGTGCTCGCCGCGACGACGGATCCGCGCATGGTGCGCTGGTGGTGGGAGCGGCAGCCGGACGCGCCGGTGCTGCTCGCCACCGGCGGCCGCGCGCCGAGCGCGGTGAGCCTGCCCGCGGTGACCGCGGCGCGGGCGCTGGCCCGGCTGGACCGGCTCGGTGTGCGTACGGGCCCGGTGGTGGCCACGCCGGAGCGCTGGGCGCTGCTGGTGGCCGGCTACGGCTACGAGGAGCTGGGCGAGCTGCTCGGCGAGCTCGGCTGGGTGCCGGCGTCGCTGGGCTTCCACGGCGAGGGCGGCTATCTGGCGCTGCCGCCGTCGCAGACGGGCGCGGGCCGCGTCCGCTGGGAGCGGGCGCCGCGGCCGGCGCCGGACGGCGGGGCGCCGTGGCTGCCGCCGGTGGCGTCGGTGGTCGACGTCCTGGTGGCGGCGGTGGCGGCGGCCCCGGGCGGCGGCAGCAGGTTCGTCGGCTGAACGGGCGCGCATCCGCCGGGCCCGGCGGGGCGTACGAGAGGTGGAGCGGTGCGTACGGGCAGGCATGCCGCAAGGCGGTCCGTACGCGCCGCCTGCCTGCCCCGCGCCGCCGAAATGGCGCTGTGTCCCCGCCTTCGGGGCTTCGCGGTGCGGGGGGAAAAGACCCTGCGCCGTCCCGTGTCCCGGCATGTAAAGACCCGGCCGCTGGCGACGGGGGATGCACCAGCGACCGGGCTACAAGCGACGGTAACAACACTTTGGCGTTTCGCAAATTCGAACGTGGTAATTCCCGTCAAATGATGGACCCGTCATACCGCACGGTATGCCGCTGATCAGCTCAGCGTCACCTGGCGGTTGGCGAGTCCGCCGCGGGCCTTGCGTTCCGTCCCCGTCAGCGGCTCGGTGACGGCCAGCGCCTCCGCCAGCCGCTCCCCGAACTCCGCGGCGGGCTTCTCGCAGTCCTCCGCGGTCATCGACGACGGCAGGTCCCACACCGGCACCACGAGCCCGTGCGCGCGGAACGAGCCGACGAGCCGGGTGTCCTCCGCGAGCTGGGAGTGGCCGGCGGCGTGCAGCCGGGCGAGGGCGTCGAGGAGCTTCTCCTCGGGGTGGGGCATGACCCAGCGCAGGTGGTTCTTCTCCGGCGCCTCGCACCAGTACGCGGCCTCGACGCCGTCGAGGCGGGCGGTGGGGATGGCGGCGGCGTTGGCCCGTTCCAGGGAGGCGGCGACCTCGCCGGACGCCGACTCGGCGTCGTCCAGCCAGAACTCGAACCCGTCGTGCACCACGGGCCGGAGCGCCGCGGAGGTGTCGAGGAGGTCCTGGAGCCGCGGGCCTTCGCCGGTGCCGGTGGGCGCGGCGGGTTCGACGGGGGAGCCGGGGGTGGCGGTCAGCGCGCGGGTGAGGACGTCGGCGAGGTCGCGGCTGATGTCGCCGGAGGCGGTGTCGTTCTGCAGCCCGAGGAGCACCGTGCCGTCGTCGCGGCGCAGCGCGGGCCAGGCCATGGGCAGCACGGTGGCGAGGGTGAGCGACGGTACGTCGTCGGGGAGGCCGGCGGCGAGGGTGAGTTCCGCGGTGCCGGCGGGGACGAGTTCGCGCAGTGCCACCCAGTCGCACTCGCCGGGCAGTCCCTCGAAGGGCCGGCGGACCAGCTCGGTGACGGCCTGCGCGGCGGCGCGGCCGTGGCATGCCTTGTACCGCCGGCCTGAGCCGCACGGGCAGGGCTCGCGGGCGCCGACGACGGGGATGTCGCCGTCGGGCACGGGGGCGGGCTGGGATGCCTTCGTACGGGGGCGGCGCTTCTTCGCCATGGCTGGAATGCTCCGTTCGGGGCGCGGACGGTGTCACGTACCGCCGGAGCCTAGTCCCAGCGCGGGGTCCCCGGGCGCACCGCCCGGGGGCGGTCCCGGGGCCGGGGCGGAGCCGGTGGGGCGTCGGCGCGGGATCCGGGCGGGTCCGGCGCGGGTCCGGCCCCAGGGTCGGCGCGGGTTCAGTGCGGGGGCTGCGCCGGTTCAGCGGCCGGGCAGGGAGGCCCAGACCGTGACCTCGCCGAGGGGGCCCGCGTCGTAGCGCACGCCCCAGTCGCAGGCGAGGGAGGAGATGATGGCCAGCCCGCGGCCGCCCTTGGCGGTGACCGAGGGTGTGGCGGGAAGTGGTCGGGTGGGTCCGCCACCGTCCGTGACGGCGACGGTGACGCGGCCGTCCGGATCGACGTGCCAGTCTGCCCGTACGCGCGTGTCCGCGGTACCGGGGCCGGGGGCGGCGGGCGCCTCCTCCGCGGCCGGGGCGGCGGGCGCGGCGTCCGCGCCGGGCGCCGGGTCCTGGCCCCGCCCGGCGGCGGGGCGGGGGTCCGTCCGGCCGGGTACGAGAACTTCCGCGTCCGCGGTCGCCGCCTCCGTGGCCAGCGGTCTGGCGTGCCTGCACGCGTTGCTGAGCAGCTCGGACAGGACGAGCACGGCGTCGTCCACGGTCGCCTCCGCGGTGCCCCGGGCGCGCAGGTCCGCGCGCAACCGACGGCGCGCGAGCCCCACCCCGTCCGGGCCGTGGGGAACGGCCATGGACGAAGCCGGCGCCTGCTGTGCCACCACGAACATCACCACCCCCAGCGATCTCCTCGCCCCGCAACAGGGAGTCAATGCCCCCGCGGGGTGGATCGGAAACCGGCCAACCGCCGACCGTTGATGGACTCGTTACGTAACCGAACGCAGTGCGCGCGCCGCTGTACTACGTGTAGTCACGCATCGCCGGTCGGCGGTGTGTCGTAGCCGATGCGGTCCAGTTGGGCGCGGACCTGGCGGGGGCGGTTGGTGATGACGGCCTCGACGCCCAGGCGGGCGCACAGGGCGACGTCCTCGGGTTCGTCGACGGTCCACACGTGGACGCGGTGGCCGGCGCGGTGGAGGCGGGCGACGTAGCCGGGGTTGCTGCGGACGATGCGCACGCTCGGGCCCGCGATGCCGACGCCGCGGGGCAGCCGGCCGTCGCGGAAGCGGGGGAGGAGGAACTGCATGAGGAAGACGGTGGGGACGGCGGGCGCGGCGGCGTGGACGCGGTGCAGGGAGCGGGCGGAGAAGCTCATCACCCGGACGAGGGAGGGCTCGCCGCCGTCCTCGTGAGGGCCGGGCGCGGTAAGGGATGCGGCGCCCTTGACGGGCGGGGCGGCCGGGCCCGCGAGGCCGAAGCGGCGCAGCAGTTCGACCAGTTTCTCTTCCACCTGGCCGGCCCAGCGGGTGGGGTGCTTGGTCTCGATGGCGAGCTCCACCCGGCGGCCGGCGTCGGTCACCAGCTCCAGCAGGCGTTCCAGGGTGAGTACCGAGGTACGTTCCCAGTCGGGCTCCTCCGGTGTCTCGCGCTGGCGCCGGCCGATCTCGTCGCGGCGGGCCTCGCGGGCCTTCCAGGAGCCGAAGTCGAGGGCGGCGAGGTCGGCGAGCTCCAAAGCGGAGACGGCGCCGCGGCCGTCGGAGGTACGGTTGACGCGCCTGTCGTGGACACAGACGAGATGGCCGTCGGCGGTGAGCCGCACGTCGCACTCCAGGGCGTCGGCGCCTTCCTCGATGGCCCTGCGGTACGCGACGAGCGTGTGCTCCGGCGCCACCTCGGATGCGCCCCGGTGCGCGACGACGGCGGGGGGACCCGGCTCCGTACGCCCGTATGGCCGATCCGCTGGTGCTTGGCTCACCGGCTCATCGTGCCACCCGGCGCGCCGGGTGGTCCGGCCCTCGTCTGCCACCCAGGGGATGCGCCGGGAATGTCCGAAGTAAAGGATGTCAGCCAAAGACTAGGTGCGGTTTACCGTCCGCTGACAAGCGGTGCGGGACCCTGGTTGGGCGGGTAGGCGCAACTGGCACCTGGCGTGAAACGTGAAGGAGAGAGCTGTGAGCACCGAGAACGACGGCGCGACGCCCCGGCGGCCGGACTTCCCGCCGCCGGACGCGGGAGCGAGGTCTCCGGTCGAGTCTCCTGAGCGCGCGAGCGGCGGAGCCGGCGGCGCCTGGCCGACGGGACCGGAGAGGCCGGGTGGTTCGGACGCTGCCGGCCCTCCGGGTGGCCCGGGTGCCGGGGGGCACGGTGGGGCGCGTACGGAGCAGTTCGCCGCGGTCGGCGCCGCGGGCGGCACGGGCTCCGGCGGCCACACCGGTCCCGCCGGAGGTCAGGCCGGGCCCAGCGGCGCCGCCGGTCCCCCCGGCGGCGCCGGCCCGCAATGGCCCCCGCCCCCGCTGTCGGCGGACACCTCCCCGGCGGGCGCCACACCGGCGAGCCCCGGCCCGGCGGGCTCGCCGCCCCCCACCCAGCCCGGCTGGGGCAGCGCCCCGCCGCCCGGCGGCACCGGCTGGGACTCCGCACCCAGGCCCTCGGGGAACGGCGGCCGGCGCGTGGGCACGGTGGTCACGGCCACCCTCGTCGCCGCGCTGCTCGGCGGTGGCATCGGCGGCGGCATCGGGTACTGGGCGGCCGAGGGCGACGACTCCGGCAGTACGTCCACGACCGTCTCCGGCACGCAGGACGGCCAGAAGATCGAGAACCCGCCCGGTTCCGTCGCCGGCATCGCCGGCAAGGCGCTGCCCAGCGTCGTGACCATCGAGGCCAGCGGCGGCGGCGGTGACGGCGCCTCCGGCGAGGAGGGCGCGGCCACCGGCACCGGCTTCGTCTACGACAAGCAGGGCCACATCCTCACGAACAACCACGTCGTGGCGGGCGCCGAGGGCAGCGGGTCGCTGACGGCGACGTTCTCCAACGGCAAGACGTACGACGCCGAGGTCGTCGGCCAGGCCAGCGGCTACGACGTCGCGGTCATCAAGCTCACCGACGCCTCCGGCGCCAAGCTGGCACCGCTGCCGCTCGGTGACTCCGACAAGGTCGACGTCGGCGACCAGACCATCGCCATCGGCTCGCCGTTCGGCCTGTCGGGCACGGTCACCACCGGCATCGTGAGCGCCAAGAACCGCCCGGTGGCCTCCGGTGACGCGAGCGGCCAGCAGAATTCGTACATGAACGCGCTGCAGACCGACGCCTCCATCAACCCCGGCAACTCCGGCGGCCCGCTGCTGGACCACGACGGGAACGTCATCGGCATCAACTCCGCGATCCGCCCGGCGGACAGCGGCAGCCCGTTCGGCGGCGGCCAGGGCGGCAGCATCGGCCTGGGCTTCGCGATCCCCATCAACCAGGCGGACCGGGTCGCGCAGAACCTCATCGAGACCGGCGAGCCGGTGTACGCGATCATCGGCGTCTCCGTCGACAACTCGTACCAGGGCAAGGGCGCGAAGGTCAGCGAGTCGGGCAGCGACGCGACGGGCGACCCGGTGACGCCGGGCGGTCCCGCGGCCGACGCGGGTCTGCAGCCGGGCGACGTGATCACGAAGCTGGACGACACGATCGTCGACAGCGGACCGACGCTGATCGCCCAACTGTGGGCGCACGAGCCGGGCGACAAGGTGGAGATCACCTACGAACGCGGCGGCGACCAGAAGACGACGCAGCTCACCCTCGGCGAACGCGAGGGCGACGAGGCCTGACGCCCCAGCGCCGGCGCCCCGGCGGCCGGTCACCCCGTGCGGGTGCCCGGCCGCCGGTGTGTGTGTGGGGGGTGAGGGCTGGGGGTTGGGGGCTTCGGCGGTACGGGGCGGGGGGGCACCGGGCTGTGCGCGGCCTGCCGGGACGGGACCGTTTGCGGTCACGGATGGCAGCGGGCGCCCGCGCGGTGCGTAGGGCCCGCGGGGCGGGAGGTCCGGGCCGGGTGCTCGGGGCCGTCCCTCGTCGGCCCCGCCCCTCACCCGGCCCGGACCGGCTCGGCCCGGGGCCCGTCACTGCCCCGGCCGGAACCTCCCCGCACCGGCCCGGCCGCCGAACGGACCCGGCTGCTCGCCGGATCCGGCCGGCCGCCGGACCGCCGGTCAGCCCTTGCGGGCGGCGGCCTCGGCTCGTACCTCCGCCCACGCGGCCTCCTTCAGCGCCATCCGCGCCGACGGCAGCCGGCCGCCCGTCGTCTGCCAGTACGGATGCGTGGACACCCGCACCGACAGCCGCAGCAGTCGCCGCCGCAGGACCGCCGTTTCGCTGGCGCTGTGCCGGGGCTCTTCCGCGAGCCTGCGGTACACCGCGTACCAGTCGCGCTGGGTCTGGACGAGGTCTTCGGGGAAGGTGTGGGTCACGCAGTTATTCTGACACGTGTTCGATTTTCGAGTCACGCGTATTCACCGGATCCCCTCCCGCCACCGCACCGGCGCGCCGCCCCGGCCGACCGAAGACGGCCCGCAGACGGCCCGCGGTGTGCGCGTGTCGCGCGGCGGGCCGCGGCAGAAAACCGTTCGACAGCGCGGGCGTCCGGGGGATGGGATGAGGCGGACCGCAGGCCGGGAGGAGAGTCGTTTGCCGTCCGAGACCACCGCCGGCGCCACCGCAGCCGCGGACAGCCCCGTCGTCACCCCCGTCGTCGCCCCCGCCGTCACCCCCGCCGTCGACGAGGCGCTGGCCAGGCGCCTGCTGGCGGCGCAGTTCCCGCGCTGGGCGCATCTGCCGCTACGCCCCCTGTACCCCGGCGGCTCGGACCACGTGATCTTCCGGCTCGGCGACGCCATGTCCGTACGGCTCCCGCGCGGCGACTGGGCCGCGGGCCAGGCCGAGAAGGAACTCCTCTGGCTGCCCCGCCTCGCCCCGCACCTGCCGCTGGCCGTGCCCGCCCCGCTGGAGGTGGGCGAGCCGGCGTTCGGCTACCCGTGGCACTGGTCGGTGTCCCGCTGGCTCGACGGCCGGACGGCGACCCCCGAAGGACTGGCGGACCCGGTCGAGGCGGCGGCGGACGTGGCGGCGTTCCTGCGCGCGTTGCAGGGCCTCGCGCTGCCGTCCGAGGCGTCGTACGGGCTGCTCTCCCCCGCGGTGCCGCTGGGGGACCGCGACCGTACGACGCGGGCGGCGATCGCGGCGGTGGACGCGGCCGGGGCGTTCGACGCCCGCGCGCTGACGGCGGTGTGGGAGGCGGCCGTCGAGGCGGGGGACCGGGACGGGCCGCCGGTGTGGTTCCACGGCGACATGCACAACGGCAACCTCCTCACCAGCGACGGCCAGTTGAGCGCCGTCCTCGACTTCGGCGGCCTGGGCGTCGGCGACCCGGCCTGCGACCTGGTCATCGCCTGGACCCTGCTGGACGCCGGCCCGCGCGCGGCGTTCCGCGAGGCGCTGGGCGCGGACGACGCGGCGTGGGCGCGGGGGCGGGGCTGGGCGCTGACGACGGCGCTCAGCGCGTACACCGCGTACGCGGCGACGAACCCCCTCGTCGCCCGCAACACGACCCGCCAGATCACCGAAGCCCTGGCGGACACCACGCCGTGACCGCGGCTGCGAGGAGCGAGACGCATGGGCACTGACGGGACGCGCATCGAGCCGGCGAGCGTGGCGGACTTCCACCGCGTGCTCGCCGACCACCCCCGCTACTGGGGCGAGCGCGACATGCGCGCGCTGCATCTGCTGGCGATGGTGCAGGAGTTCGGCGACACCTGCCTGGTCGCCCGCGCCGGGGACGGCATCCGCGGCTACGTCTTCGGCTTCGTCACCCCGTCCCGTACGGGATACGTCCACCTGATCGCCACCCGCGACGACGCCCGCGGCGCGGGACTGGGGCGGCGGCTGTACGGCGCGTTCGCGGCGGCGGCGGCGCGGCAGGGGGCGGAGCGGCTGAAGGCGATCACGTCGGTGGCCAACACGGGGTCGCAGGCGTTCCACCGCGGGCTGGGGTTCACGGCGCGGGTGGAGGAGGACTACGACGGGGCGGGGCGGTCGATGGTGGTGTTCGGCCGGGACCTGCCGCTGTAGCCGGCCTCAGCTCCCGCCTCAGGAGCCGGCACCGCGGGAGCCGGAGTCGGGGCAGGCGTCGTTGGCGAGCCGTTCGGCGTCGCCCTTGACGACGTACACCTCCCAGGGCTCACGCCCGGGTCCGTGCACCCACACCGGGCGGGGCGTCACGAGCCGGTTGAGCGAGACGGAATCCGGGTGCACGCTCAGCGCCGTAGCGAACGGCGGGGCGACGGCCGGTCATCGCCGGGATGCGGGGGAAGCGCACTAGATTCGTCCCGACAAGGCGAAGGAACGAGGCCCCCATGCTCACGGCTGTAGCCACCGCGGCCGACGCGCCGCTCACCCTGACCGAACGCGAGGTGCCCGAGCCCGGGCCGGGTGAGGTGCTCGTCAGGATCATCGCGTGCGGCGTCTGCCATACCGACCTGGACCTGCTCCAGGGCCAGTGGCCCATCGCCCGCTTCCCGGTCGTCCCCGGGCACGAGATTACCGGCGAGGTCGCCGCCCTCGGGCCCGGCGTCTCCTGGCCGGCGGTCGGGACGGCGGTGGGCGCGCAGTTCCTCGGGGACTCGTGCCGGCACTGCGACTACTGCGTACGCGGCGAGCAGATCCTCTGCCCCGCGAAGCGGATCACGGGCATCGTCATGGACGGCGGCTACACCGAGTACGCGGTCCTCAAGGCCGACTTCGTCACGCCGCTGCCCGAGGGGCTCGACCCGGTGGCGGCGGCGCCGCTGATGTGCGCGGGGCTGACGGCGTTCAACAGCCTGCGGCAGGCGGGGACCACCGCGAGTTCGCGGGTCGCCGTGATCGGCACGGGCGGTGTGGGGGCGCTGGCGATCCGGTACGCGGTCGCGATGGGCGCCCGCGTCGCAGCGGTGGGGCGCTCGCCGCACGGCGAGGCGGCAGCCCGCGACCTGGGCGCCGAACGCTACATCGCCACCCGCGACACGGATCCCGCCCAGGCGCTACAGGGCTGGGACGGCGGCGCCGACGTGATCCTGAACGCGGCCCCCTCCACCGCCGCGGCCACCGCAACGCTGACGGGCCTGGCCCCGGACGGCACCCTCGTCCTCTGCGGCTACGACGACACCCCGCTGGTCCTTCCCCCGGGCCCGATGGTCCTGAACCGCCTCCACGTCATGCTGAACCCCTCGGGCTCCCCGCACGACGCCCGCGACACGCTGGCGTTCTCGGCGGCGCACGGCATCGTGCCGGACTACACCCCGATCGGCCTGGAGGGCGCGAACGCAGCCCTGGAAGCGATGGCCAAAACCACCCCACCCAACCGCTCGGTCATCACCTTCGCCTGACGGCACGTCGCGGGGCGCACCTGGGGAGGGGGACGGCTGCCCTGCTGCGCGGCGTCGGGTGCGTGGTCGGCCGCGCCAAGACCGTGCCGCTTCTGGGCTGCGGGGATGGGGCTGCTCGGCGGAGAGTGTGGGATTCGAACCCACGGTGACGGGGTACGCCACGCCGGTTTTCAAGACCGGTCCCTTAGGCCACTCGGGCAACTCTCCCTGCCGTCGCTCCGCGGCGGCAGGGACCAAGGCTAGCGGTTCGGGTGGCGGGGTCGCGTGCGGGATGGGGGTGGGGTGTGGGGGTGGTGGGGCGGGGTCATGCGGAGGTGGCGGCGGTGGGGTCCATCCAGAAGATCTCCCACTGGTGGCCGTCCGGGTCGAGGAAGCTGCGGCCGTACATGAAGCCCTGGTCGTTGGGCTCGTTCGCGACGCCGCCGCCCGCGGCCAGCGCCTTGTCGACGATCTCGTCGACCTCCTCGCGGCTGTCGACGCTCAGGGCGAGGATCGCCTCCGTCGACGTGCCGGCGTCCGCGATCTCCTTCTTCGTGAAGCCCTTGAAGAACGGCTCGGTGAGGAGCATCGCGTAGATGCCGTCGGAGATGACGAGGCAGGTGGCGTTCCCGTCGGTGAAGTTCTCGTCGAAGCGGTAGCCGAGGGCGGTGAAGAAGGCCATCGAGCGGTCCAGGTCCTTCACGGGAAGGTTGACGAAGATCTTGTGCGGCATCGTGGTGGCCCCTCTCCGGGCTGTGGTCGTCGGCTCCTGGAGCACGCTTACACAGGAGTAGACGGCGTGGGGGCGGCCAACTCATCGGTGGGTCGGCCCCTCTCCCCGATTTTTTCACCGAGGGCCTCCCGTCTGCGGTTCTGCGGCGGTTCCCCGTCACCTCGGCATGTGTCTCGCCGCCGATGCCACCGTCGCCGTCGCCTCCCGCTCCGGCAGGCCCGTCGTCATCGCGGCGCGGATCAGCGCTTCCGCTACGTCCCGGCCGTGGCCCGTCTCGTACGCGCGGCAGGCTGCCCAGAACAGGCGGGCGTTGCGTTCGCCGGGGTGGGAGGCGGCGACGAAACGGATCAGGGCGTCCGGCCGGCGTTCCTCTCCCGGAGGGTGCGGGGGCGGCGGCGGGGGGTCCGGTGGGGGCGGGGTGAGGAGGCGGAGCAGGGCTCTCGGGGCGGGGGCCGGGGCGCGGGCGGAGCGGGGGGCCAGGCGGTACGTGCCGTGCAGGGTGCGGGAGCCGGGTCCTGCGAGGTAGCCGCCGGTGCCGCGGACGTCGACGCCGGGCGCCAGGCGGCCCACGGAGTTGGGGACTGTGTGGTCAGGGTGGCCCGTGAGCCAGATGTGACGGCCGCCGCCCGGGGTGAGTATCACCACCGTCGGCGGCAGCACGATCCCGTGCGTCGTGAGCAGCGACTCGAACACTCCCCGCGCGTCCGTCCCCGGTTTCACGTCGAGGTCCAGCCCGATCAGGTGATGCGGCGGCCGGCCGCAGGCGATCCCGTACCCCGTCGCCCAGGGTGCGGCGGCGAAGAGGGTGTGTACCGCGTCGGTGTCCGTCGTCGCGTCGTACACGCCGTGGCCGATGCGCCCGCACTCCCCGCGGCAGGGTACCCGCGGCCAGTCAGCGTGGTGCGGGGAGCGGACCGCGGGCTGTTTCGCGCGGGACAGCGGGAAGACGGGCAGGCCGCGGCGGGCGGCGGCCAGCGCGGCGGTGAGGGCGTGGCTGTGTACGGAGCTGTCCATCCCCCTAGTCTCGTACAAGTGTTCGATACGCGAAAGTGGGCGGCTGTGCGGGTTTACCCGCCGCCGATCATGCCTGCGGGGGAAATGGTTGCAGTTCCGCGAATGTCCGGGGGCGCGTGGGAAACGATGCTCTCGCGACGTCGCACAACCGCCGGAGAGCCGGCCGGACCCCGGTCGGCTCCCGGCAACGGAACCGTCTTCCGTTACATAGGAGGAAGCAGATGGCACGCACTCGCACGGCCCGCATCCTGGCCGCGGCAGCTTCACTGCCGCTCGCTGTCGCGCTCTTCGGAGGGGTCGCGCACGCGGACAACGGGGCCGGAGCGTTCGCCAACGACGACTCCCACTCCGCGGTCGTCGGCCAGCTCG
Source organism: Streptomyces sp. NBC_01808 (assembly GCF_035917395.1). Lineage (NCBI taxonomy): Bacteria > Bacillati > Actinomycetota > Actinomycetes > Kitasatosporales > Streptomycetaceae > Streptomyces > Streptomyces sp. NBC_01808. The sequence goes on along the minus strand of NZ_CP109072.1, from coordinate 3,919,579 downwards.
GCGGCGTCGGTGACGACAACTTCGGCAACAACGCCCAGACCCAGCAGGTCAACAACGGCGACGGCGGCTACAACGAGTCCAACACCGCCAACGTCCAGGGCTTCGGCAACGCCGTCGACCAGTCGGACACCGTGATCGCCTTCACCAACATCTGGTAAGGCTCACGCAGTTCGGGGTGCTCATGGGGATGGCCGCGCGGCCGCACCGTCACGGTGCGGCCGCGCGGTCGCGTCCGGGGGTGCGGGTCTGCCCTCGGGGTTCGTCCGGCCCGTACGGGCCCGTGCGTTCCGCGTACGTCCCGCGCCCCCGCGCCCCCGCGTCCCGCGTACGGGCCTCCCGCCGCCCTCCGGACGGCCCACCCCTGCGTGTCGCACCGGCCGACCCGCCCGCACGCGCCGTTCACTGCTCGGCATGCTTCCCCGGCCCCGCCGCACCACCCGCCGCCTTCTCGCCCCGCTCCTCGCCGCCGCCGTCTTCGCCGGCGCGCTCACCGGCAGCCCCGCCACCGCCCCCGCCGACGCGGCCACCGCCACCGCCACCGCCAACGCCCCCGCCGCCCCCGCCGCCGTACCCGAAGACCTCCGCGACCCCCGCGACCTCGGCGCCCACGTCTTCCGCGGCCGCGCCTTCGACACCTGCCACACCCCCTCCCGCGCCGCCATGTCCGCCTGGCGCGCCTCCCCCTACGGCGCCGTCGGCGTCTACTTCGCAGGACGCGGCCGCGCCTGCCCCGAGCAGCCGCACCTCACCCCCTCCTGGCTCCGCGCCGTGCACCGCATGGGCTGGCGCGTGCTCCCCCTCTACGTCGGCTCCCAGTCCCCCTGCGTCGCCGCCGACAACAAGGACCACGTACGCATCGACCCCGCCCGCCCCCGCGGCCAGGGCCGCGCCGAGGCGCGCGACGCCGTGCGCAGCGCCCGCGCGCTCGGCATGGCCCCGCGCAGCGCCCTCTACCTCGACATCGAGCACTTCCGCGGCTCCGCGGCCTGCAAGCGCACGACGCTCACGTACATCCGCGCGTGGAACGAAGAGGTGCGCCGCCTCGGCTGGTTCCCCGGGCTCTACAGCAGCGCGAACTCCGGCATCCGCATGATCGAGCGGGCCCGCCGCGCCGGGCAGGACGGCCTGCCGTCCGTGCTCTGGGTGGCCCGCTGGCGCACCGCGCCCACGCTGTACGGTGAGCCGCACGTCGACCCCGCCGCGTGGCGCCCGCACCGCCGGATCCACCAGTACGCGGGCATGGTCGAGGAGCGGCACGGCGGCAAGCGGATCGTCATCGACCGCAACGTCGTGGACGCGCCGGTCGCGATCACGGGTCCCCGGACGTAGTACCCCGAAGGGTCCGCCGGCCGGCCCTCCACCTACGGGAGGTCCGGCCGGCTCGGCACCTACTCCCCCGGGTGGAGCCCGCATCGCGACCTCCGGCCGATCCGCCGACCCGGGTGCCGCTCCTAGCGTGGAGCCATGTCCACAGCCAGCACCACCGACGCCCCCGCGGCGGCGGACACCGCACGACCGCCCTTGCCGACCTTCGCGGCGTACGTGCACCTGCGGGGGGCGGTGCTGCTGCGCACCGCGCGCTCCCTGACCACCAGCCCGTGGGACGCCGAGGACCTGTTGCAGACCGCGCTGGCGCAGACGTATCTGGCCTGGGACCGGATCGAGGACCCGCGGGCCGTCGACGGCTACGTACGCCGCGCCCTGCTCAACACCCGTACCTCGCAGTGGCGCAAGCGCCGCGTCGACGAGTACGCCGCGGGCGACGACCTCCCCGAGCCCACCCCCGTGCCGGGCCCCGACCCGGCGGAGCACCAGGCGATGCGCGACGCGATGTGGCGCGCGGTTCTGCGGCTGCCTGAGCGGCAGCGGGCGATGGTGGTGCTGCGGTACTACGAGGACCTGAGCGAGGCGCAGACGGCGGCCGTGCTGGGGGTGTCGGTCGGGACGGTGAAGAGCGCGGTCTCGCGGGCGCTCGCGAAGCTCCGGGAGGACACGGGGCTGGGGGAGTTGACGCAGGCGGCGTAGGGGTCGCGCCGCGGCTCCCGTAGGGGATGCGCCGCGGGTTTCGTACGGGCCGCGCGGCGGTGCGGGCCACCGAGTTGGTCAAGGGGCGCCGGCGGCACCGACTTTCTCCCCCGACGATCAGGTCGCGCCCCACAGGCGTACGCTCCCGACGGGGGCGACGGAGCCGTCGCCGTTGCCATCGGTGTCGTCGTCAGCGTCGAATTCGCCGTCGCCGTCGAAGTCGGAGTCGTCGCTCTTGTTGGTACCTGCGGCGAGGGTCTTGCCATCGGGGCTGAACGTCACCGAATTCACGGCAGCGGGGTCGAGCGTGTCACGGATCTTCCAGGAATCCGCCGGATCTCCGTGTGCAGGGCGGGCAGGTTCCCGACTTCCTGTGTCCGGATCATCGTTCCAGAGCCACAGGCTCCCGAACCCGAGCAGAATAATCACCGCTGCCGCACATGCTCCTGCCGCCTGTAGCACACGGGTCCGGGACTTTGTAGCTGCCTTGTCGGTGGTCCCGTCGTTGTCCGACCTCACGCCCGCCCCACCTACACCTTTGAGTCGAAGAACCGACGCACCATCACATCGCTCCGATGCTGAGCATCCAATCCCAACAGAAGCAACTGAAAGCAGCAATGGGCCGGTCCAAGCCACCTGTAACCGGGCGATCAGAGTGACACCGCAGGTTCGGGACCGGTCCCGGACCATGCCCTCGGCGCTGCGGCCGGTACATGTCCTCGCGTTCCCTCGCCCCGCGTCGGCCACCAGGTCCAGGACGAGCAGGTTCGCCCAGGACGAGGCGGCGCCGGCCCGGCCGGCGAGGGCAAGAGCCACCGCGGCGAGAGTCGACCGCAACCGCTCCGTCCACCGGCTGTGCCGCCGGGTCAGCCCCGGCAACTGCTCAACGAAAGTCCGCCGAGCCACGAAGACTCCGGACAGAAGAACCGCCGAACTCGCAGTTGCAGGACCACCAGACGTCCCCCACTCGGCACGTCCTTAGGAAACCGCAGGTAAGAGCTGTGCACCTGGGTCGAATCGCTCCCACAGTCCGGGCATGCCGCCCCGGCTGCCGTACTGCAGACATAGTTGCCTATCGCCTCGTGACTCACGTCCAGCGACAGCACCGACACGTCCACGATGGACGATGACAGCAGGCCCTCCAGGCGGGGCGACGTCTCTTCCACGACGCCGCGCTGTCGACCACACCAAGATCGGCCCTGATCATTCTCAGGCAACTTCCCGAAGCCTGATCGGAGCATCAGCCGTCACTCAGCGTGCGCGCATCACGGAAAGCGAGCCAGAACCGAAACTCGTGAGCATTCCGGCCCGACGCTCGCCTCCGAACGCTTCCCAAACCGGTGTCGAAGTGCTGTCCGCTCTCACGCACAGAGCCGGGCCTGCGCGGGGGACGTACACGGGGCTACGCGGGGGGCTACGCGGGCGGACAGTCACCCCTCCCGAGGTAGTGACAAGGTGCGCGGGCACCACGAGAATCGGCGCCACCGTCTACTGGTGCGTAACAGCCGCGTATCTCTGCGTGTCTTACCCCCGGGAGGCCCTCCGTGCTGAGCACGATGCAGGACGTACCGCTGACCATCTCGCGGATCGTGACCCACGGCTCGACCATCCACGGCGCCGCCAGGGTCCTCACCTGGACCGGATCCGGCGAGCCCCCGCAGTCCAGGACCTACGCCGAGGTCGGCGCCCGCGCCGCGCAGCTCGCGTACGCGCTCCGCGACGAACTCGGCGTACGGCAGCAGGAGCCGGTCGGCACCCTCATGTGGAACAACGCCGAGCACCTGGAGGCGTACCTCGCGCTGCCCGCCATGGGCTCCGTCCTCCACACCCTCAACCTCCGCCTCGACCCGCGCCAGCTCGTCTGGATCATCAACCACGCCCGTGACCGCGTCCTCCTCGCCAACGGGACCCTCCTCCCCCTCCTCGCCCCGCTGCTGCCGCACCTCCCCGCCGTCGAGCACGTCGTCGTCGCGGGACCCGGCGACCGCGCGGCCCTCGACGGCACCCACGTCACCGTCCACGACTACGAGGAACTCCTCGCCGGCCGCCCCGAGTCGTACGACTGGGCCGTCCTCGACGAACGCGAGGCGGCCGCCCTCTGCTACACCTCCGGCACCACCGGCGACCCCAAGGGCACCCTCTACAGCCACCGCTCCGTCTACCTGCACTCCCTCGGGGTCCTCGCCGCCGAGTCCTTCGGCATCACGGTCCACGACCTCGCGCTGCCGATCGTGCCGATGTTCCACGTCAACGCCTGGGGGCTGCCGCACGCGGCCTTCATGGCCGGTACGTCCCTGCTGATGCCCGACCGCTTCCTCCAGCCAGGACCGATCGCCGACATGATGGAGACCTGCCGGCCCACCATCAGCGGCGCCGTCCCCACCATCTGGCAGGCCCTGCTCAACGAGCTCGACGCCCGCCCCCGCGACGTCTCCTCGCTGCGCACCGCCATCGTCGGCGGCACCGCCTGCCCGCCCCAGCTCATGAAGGGGTTCGACGAGCGGCACGGCATCCGCGTCGTGCAGGCGTGGGGCATGACGGAGACCTCGCCGCTGGGCTGCATCGCGCACCCGCCGGCCGGTCTCGAACCGGCGGAGGAGTACCCGTACCGGCTGAAGCAGGGCCGCTTCCCCGCCTCCGTGGAGGCGCGGCTGCGCGGCCCCGACGGGAGCCTGCTGCCGAAGGACGGCGAGTCGGCGGGGGAGCTGGAGGTACGCGGGCCGTGGATCGCGGGCGCGTACTACGGCGGCGCGGACGGGGAGCCGTTCCGGCCGGAGGACAAGTTCAGCGAGGACGGCTGGCTGCGCACGGGCGACGTCGGCACGATCACGGCCGACGGCTATCTGACGCTGACGGACCGGGCGAAGGACGTCATCAAGTCGGGCGGCGAGTGGATCTCGTCGATGGAGCTGGAGAACCACCTGATGGCCCACCCCGACGTCGCGGAGGCGGCGGTCATCGCCGTACCCGACGAGACGTGGGAGGAACGGCCGCTGGCGGCGGTGGTGCTGCGCGAGGGCGCGGAGGTGACGGACGAGGAGCTGCGGACGTATCTGGGGGAGCGGATCGCGAAGTGGCAGTTGCCGGAGCGGTGGGCGCGGATCGGTGAGGTGCCGAAGACGAGCGTGGGGAAGTTCGACAAGAAGGTGCTGCGGCGGCGGTACGCGGACGGGGAGCTGACGGTGACGCGGTTGTGAGGGGGCCGGGGTCGAGGGGTGTGCACCCGTGGACGGCCGCCGTGCCGTCTACGTGGTGCCGATCTTGGCCAGCAGGTCGACGATTCGGTTCTGCACCTCGGCGCTCGTCGACCGCTCCGCCAGGAACAGCACCGTCTCCCCCGACCGCAGCCGCGGCAGTTCCGCGCGGTTGATGTCGACGGCCGTGTAGACCACCATCGGGGTCCGGTTGAGCATCCCGTTCGCGTTCAGCCAGTCCACGATGCCCGTACGCCGGCGGCGGATCCGCATCAGGTCCATCACGACCAGGTTCGGCCGGAAGCGCGTCGCCAGGTCCACCGCCGCCTCGTCCGACGTGGCGTGCATGACCTGCATGCCGCGCCGCTCCAGCGTCGCCGCCAGCGCGTCCGCGATGTCGGGGTTCTCCTCGAAGAGGAGCACGCGCGGCGGGTGCTGCTCGCTGTCGCGCGGCGCCAGCGCCTTCAGCAGGACCGCCGGGTCCGCCCCGTACGCCGCCTCCCGCGTCGCCTGCCCGAGACCGGCCGTGACCAGCACCGGTACGGACGCCGCCACCGCCGCCTTGCGCAGCGACTGCAGCGCGGTGCGGGTGATCGGGCCGGTCAGCGGGTCCACGAAGAGACCGGCGGGGGAGACGGAGATCTGCGCGTCCAGCTCCTCGCGGGAGTGGACGACGACGGGGCGGTAGTTGCGCGCGGTCAGCGCCTGCTGGGTGGCGGCGTCGGGCTCGGGCCAGACGAGCAGCCGGCGCGGGTTGTCCAGCGGCTCGGGGGGCATCTCGTCGTCGAGCCGCAGCGGGGTCGTCTCGGGGTCCTGCGCGGCGACCTCGATGACGCCGTGGCGCCCGTCGAGCGGCTCGGGGCCCTCGGCGGCGGAGGCGTCGGGAGCCCCTATGGCGAAGGCGCGCCCGATGGCGTCCCGCCGGGGGGTGGTGCCGGGGCGGGGCGCGGGGCGGTGGGGGGCGTGGGGCGCGTGGGGTGCATGCTGCTGCGGGGGCGCTTCCGCGGGGGGCGGGTTGCCGCCGCGCGGGGGCGCGCCGTCCCCGGGGGACCCGGCGCCGAGGCGGCGCCGGCGGCCGCCGGTGTGCTCGTCGGCGGAGTCGTACGGGTCGTGGGCGGGGGCGTGCGCGGGGTCGCCGGCGGCGTAGGGGTCGTACGCGGAGTCGTGGGCGGGGTCGTACGGGTCGTGGGGGTCGTGGGTTCGGGCTCCGGCGGGGGTGTTCCGGCTGTGGGTGCCGGTGCCGGTGCCGGTGCCGGTGCCGGTGGTCTGGCTGTGGGTGCCGCGGGGGTCCCGGGGGGTGTCCTCGGGGCGGTTCTGGGGACCCGGGCCGTTCCGGGGGCCTTGGCCGCCTTGGCCGCCTTGGGTGCCCTGGCCGCCTTGGGAGGGCGGGCCGCCTTGGCCGCCCTGGGTGCCCTGGCCGCCTTGCGTCGGTGAGCCGGGCTGGTCGACGTAGGCGACGCCCTGCCCGAGGGTGCGCACACTGATGGGGCCCGACTGCTGCGCCGGCAACTCCGGCATCGCCGGGGTCGCGGCGGAGCGGGCGAAGCGGGTGGCGCCGCCGCGGCCGGCCGGGGTCGGGGCGGAGCCGGACGCGGCCGGGCGGGGTCCGGGGGCGTCGGCGGGGGTGGCCTGGGCGTGGGCGGGGTCCGGGGCGTTGCGGGGCGGCGCCTGGGGCGCGGCCGCGGGCGGGGTGTCCTGTGCGGGGACCGTGGGCGGGGCGGGGGTGGCCTGGGCGGCGGCGGGGTCGGCGGTCGCGCGGCGCGGGTCGACGCCGCGGGCGGGGGTCTGCATCCCGTGCCGCGGGTCTACGGGCACGGGGGTGTGGCCGGAGGCGTGGGGGCCGGCGGCGGGGGCCTGGGCGGCTGGGCCTTGGGCGGCGGGGGCCTGCGGGCCGTGCTGGCGGGGGACGTTGCCGCCGTGGGTGCGGGGGTCGCCTTGCGTACGGGGGTCGTCCTGGGCGCGCCGGTCGCGGGGGTCGTCCTGCGGGCGGCCGTCGCCCTGCGTACGGGGGTCGTGCTGGGCGGGCACGGCGGGGGTGGGGGCGCCGCGCCGGGGCTGCGGGGTGTCCGGAGTGCCGTGGCCGGGGTGCGGCGTCTGCGAGGCGCGTACGGTGCGGACCTCGCCCGTGTCGTCGCCGGTGGCGGCGCCGCGGTTGCCGTCGTGGGGGTAGGGGCCGGTGTCGGGGTCCTGCACGGGGCGGCCGGTGCCCCGGCGGGGCCGGGGGGTGTAGGGGGGCGGGGCGTCGTCGTAGCCGCCGGGGTTCTGGGAGCGGGGATGAGGACCGGTGTCCGGGTCGGGGGTCGCGGGACCGGGGGGCAGCGCGGGCGCGGCCTGCGGGGCGTCGGCGGGTGCGGCGGGGCGGCGGCGCCGCCCGGTGGGGTGCTGCGGCTGCGCAGGACCGATACCGCCGGGAGGCACGGGGGTGCCCTGGACGTTCCGTACGCCGGGGTCGGTGGTGCCCTGGGGCAGTTGCGGCGCCCCGGAGTTCTGCCCGGCGGGCAGGGCGGCGGGGTGCCCGGCCCCGCCCCGGTGCCCGGCGGGATCGGCGGGCTCCAGCCGCCCGGCGGAAACCGCGCCACCGGTGTCGCCCTGGGCAACGGAGGGCCCGCGCCAGGCAGTTGCGGGCTCGTCGTACGCCCCGGCCGGGCCGTGGGGGCCGCCGGGTTCTGCGTATCCGCCGGGGTCGCCCTGCGCACGTGCGGGGCCGCGGCCGGGGGGTGTCTCGTCGTACGCTCCGCTGCCGGCCGGGCCGTCGGGGCCCGCGTAGCCGGCGTCGTCGTACTCGCCGGGGGCGGGCGGCCCCGCGTACCCGCCGGAGTCGTTCCGGCTACGGGACCTGCCGTCGCCCGGGTGCGCCGCGTCGTCGTACTCGCCTGTGGCCGGGTCGCCGGGGTCGCCCCGGCCCGCGTAGGCGCCCGGGTTGCCGCGCGTCCGGGGGCCGGGCGCGGCCGAGTTGTCGTACTCGCCCGCCGGGGCGTCGGGGTCCGCGTACCCGCCCCGGTCGTCGCGCGTGCCGGGGCGGCCCGCCGGGGCGTCGTGTCCGCCGGGCAACTGCCGTGCACGGGAAGGGCCGCGGCCCGCGCCGTCGTACTCACCCGGGCCCGCCGTGTACGCGGGCCCGCCCCGGCGACCGCGCGCCGGGTGGCCGCCGGGGGCCGCCGGGTCGTCGTACTCGGCGGGGTCCAGCGGTTCGACGTGGCCGGGGGTGTGGCCCGTACGCGAAGGGTGGTCTACCGGCTCGGCATGCGCACCCGGGCCCATGCGGGCGCCGGGGCCGGTGTGGGCGGTGGGGCCGCCGGGAGGCAAGGGGCCGGGACCGGCCGGGCCGTTGGGGCCGACCGGTCCGCCGGGGCCACCGGGCGCCGCGGGGCCGACCGGCCCGCCCGGCGCGCCGGGTCCGCCCGGTCCTGCCTGACCACCGCCTGGTCCGCCGTGCCCGCCTGGTCCGCCGCGCCCTCCCGGGCCACCCGGACCTCCGGGCCCCATCGGACCTCCGGGCCCCATCGGACCTCCGGGCCCCATCGGGCCGTCCGGTCCCTCGGGCCCATCCGGGCCGTCGAACCCGCCCTGACCGCCGCGCCCGCCCGGGCGACCCCGGCCGCCACGTCCCTGCGGCCCGCCGGTACCGCCCTGACCGCCCGTTCCGTCAGGCCCACTTGGGCCGCCGCGCCCGCCGGGGCCGTGACCCTCGTCGTACGCGTCAGGACCGCCGCCGCGGCCCTCAGGACCGCCGTATCCGCCTGCGCCCGCCGGTACGCCCGGACCGCCGTCACCCTCCGGCCCGGCCGCTCCGCCACGTCCACCAGGGACGCGGTGACCTTCACGCTCACCCGAACCGTCGTACGCACCTTGGCCACCGCGCTCCGCGGGGCCGCCGGGCGCGGCGGGTCCGTCGTATCCGCCCTGGCCGCCGCGCTCTCCGGGGCCACCCGGAGCGGCATGCCCCTCGAAGTCGGCCGGTCCGCCCGGCCCGCTCTCGGGTCCTTCCGGCCCGGCCGGGCCACGTCCTACGGGCCTGCGGCGGCCGCCCGTCGCGGGTTCGCCCGACTCGGGGCGGTCCTGCTGCTGTTGGCTGCCCGGCCCCTGGCCCACGGGCCGGCGGCGACGGCCGCGACCTTGCGTACCGGGGAGGGCGTGCCCGACCGCCGCCGCGCCGGTGTCCACGACGCCGGCCTCGCCCGCGTCGCCCGTACCGCCCGCCGCTGCGCCGGCCCCGTCCTGCGCCCCGTCCTGCGCGCCGTTCCGTGCGCCGTCCGCGTCGCCGCCCCCCGGCGCCGGCGCACCGCTCCCGCCGTCGTACGCGCCCTGCGCCCTCTCCGGCACCGCCCGCCGCCGGCGTCCACCGGCCCCGCTCGTGCCGTGCGGCGGCGTCGGGCCACCGGGAGCCGCCTGCCCGGCGACGCCGCCGACCGCCTCGGGCGCCGCCGCACCCTGCGGCGTACCGTGCCCGGGCGTGTGACCCGGGTCCTGGGCAACCGCCGGCCCACCGGCCTCCGTCGCACCGGCCCCGCGACCGCCTACCGCACCCGCACCGCCGCGCCCCGCACCGTCATCCGCGCCCTGCCCCGGCGGCAGCCCCGCCACCGCGACGCCCTCCGAGGGCGCCCCCGCACCGGGCCCACCGGGAGCCCCGGCACCCGCCGGCACCCCCGCCGCCGGTGTCGCCCCGCGCCGGCGCCGGCCCGTACCCGTGCCCGTACCGCCGACACCCGTACCGCGCGGGGGTGTTCCCGCTCCGTCGCCCGACTCCTCGGCGGGGGGAGCAGCGCGCCGCCGCCGCCCACCGCCCGTGCGCCCGGCAGAACCGCCACCGGCAGCACCGCCACCGGAAGCCCCGCCCCCGGCCGTACCGTCCCCTGCAGCGCCACCCGAACCACCCGCGGACCCGGCCGCCCCACCGGGCACGGCCAACTCGCCCGAAGCTCCCGCGCCACCCGAAGACCCCGACGATCCAGAAGCCCCGGACGACCCCGAAGACCCCGACGCCCCCCGCCCCGGCGCCTCCGCGCCCGGCATGACCGTCGTCTCGTTCCCCGTGTCCCGGCCGCGCCCCGACGTCTCCCGCCCCCGCGCCACCCGCGCCGCAGGACCCGCCGCCTGCACCGGCACCTCCAGCAGATACGCACCGCCGCTCTGCCCCGGCACCTCGTGCGTCTGCAGTATCCCGCCGTGCAGCAGCGCCACGCCCCGCGCAAGCGGCTCGTGCACCGAACCCGCCCCGGTCGCCGCCCCCGCACCGGCGGATCCCGTACGACCGCCACCGACCCCCCGCGGCCCCTGCACCTCTATCCGGACCACATCGCCCCGCCGGGCCGCCGCCACCACCACCGGCGCGTCCGACGCCCCCGCCGTCCGCTGCCCCGTGGCGTCGATCCCCGCGACCTCCGCGATCAGGTGCGCCAGCGCCAGCGCCAGCCACCGCCCGTCCGCCTCGATCTCCATCTGCGGCGCGTGCACCACGAACTGCGCCCGCCCGGGGCCGATCAGCTCGTCCGCACCCTCGGTCGCGGCGTGCACCACGTCCTCAAGGTTCACCGTCTCCATCGCGAGACGCGCCTTGCCGGTGTCCAGCCGCTGGAAGTCGAGCACGCTGTCGATGAGCGCGGTCATCCGCCCGTAGCCGGCGGAGAGGTGGCGCAGCGTCTGGTTGGCCTCGGGCCAGAGCTGCCCGGCCGGGTCGTCGACGAGCGTGTTCAGCTCCGCGCGGAGCGTGTCGAGCGGGCCGCGCAGCGCGACGTCGAGCACCGCCTGCAACTGCGCGAGCCGGGCCTCCAGCGCGTCGCGCCGCCGCCGGTCGGTGAAGGCGAGGACGGCGCCGACGAGTTGGTCGCCGTCGCGCACCGGGGCGGTCGTCATGTCCACCGGCACCGGCTGCCCGTCGCGGCCCCAGAGCACCTGGCCGCGTACGCGGTGCTTGCGCCCCGAGCGCAGGGTGTCGGCGATCGGGGTCTCCTCGTACGGCAGGGGGGTGCCGTCGGGGCGGGAGTGGTGGACGAGGGGGTGGAGGTCGGCGCCGCCGAGTTCGCTGGCGCGGTAGCCGAGGATCTGCGCGGCGGAGGGGTTGACGAGGACGACCTTGCCGGTGGTGTCCGTGCCGACGATGCCCTCGGCGGCGGCGCGCAGGATCATCTCGGTCTGCCGGCGCTGCCGGTGCAGCTCGGCCTCGACCTCGGCGGAGCCCGTGAGGTCCCGTACGACGAGCATCAGCAGCTCGTCGCCCGTGTAGTGGTGGCCGGGCGCGTACGGGGACTCGCCGCCGGGGCCGTCCTCCAGGTCGGCGCTGGTGACCTCGGCGGGGAAGGCGCTGCCGTCGGTGCGGCGGGCGGCCAGGCGCAGCGGCTTCGTCCGCTCCTCGGGGCGCAGCCCCGCGTCGGGCGCGACGGAACCGGCGGAGTCGCCGCGGGGGCGGCGCATGGAACCGGGGATGAGCTGCGGGTCGAAGTCCGGCAGCAGGTCGAGCAGCCCGCGGCCGACGACCGCCGCGCCGGGCCGCTCGAAGGTCTCCAGCGCGACGCGGTTGGCGGCGACGACGGTGCCGTTGGTGTCGACGAGGAGCAGCGCGTCGGGGAGCGCGTCGAGTATGGCGGCGAGGCGAGCAGCGCCTCGGGATGGCCGGCTGCTCACGACGAACTTCCTCCTCGACGACCGTTCTTGCTGTGCGGTGCGGCCTGCCTACGCGCCGTCGCGCTTCCCGTACGCACCGCGTTCACCCCGTGCGCGCCGGTGGCCGTGCCACGAGAGGAGTCTACGGTCCCCCGTTGCCCGGGGGACGGCGGATGAGAATCGTCACGCCGCCACCACAACTCCGCCGGGTGCCACCGGGGAGCGGCCGGAGGGGCCCGGCGGCCGTGCCGTCCGCCGAACGGTACGGGCAGTACGGCCCAGCGCGGCAACTGCCCGGCGCCGGCGGCAGGGTAGGTGAAGAACGGAACCGGGGGACGGGCGGCACGAAGACGGAACGCGACGATTCCGGCAGCCGGGAAAGCCGCGCGCCACCGCCCTGGCGTCGGTCGCGCCGCCGTTCGTGCTGCTGGTCGTCGGCGGTTTCTTCACCGGCTGGACACAGATCCCGATCCCGCCGGGTGCGGTGGCGTAGAAGCACACCGCCCGGCGGAAGCGCCCCAACGCAACAAATCGCACGTACCTCCCAACGGCCCCCGGCCCTCCCCGCCGTACCTCTGCCACGGGCGAATCTGCCGCGGGCAAAGATCCCTCCCCTTCCGGCCGCCTCCGGCCGACGGTGGAAGCAAGGCAAGCAGCACCCGTCCATGAGGGAGGCACGATGACACCAGCGGCCCGCACCGCACTGACACCGCGCGCGGAAGAAGAGGACGCACCGCCCCCGTCGAGGTTCGACGACCACCTGGCCGCCCAACTCCTCGGCCAGCGCATCGTCCTCCTCGGCACCGAGGTCACCGACGCCTCCGCGAACCGCGTCTGCGCGCAGCTCCTCCTCCTGTCCGCCGAGGACCCGCGCACCGACATCGCGCTCTACGTCAACAGCCCCGGCGGCTCCGTCCACGCCGGACTCGCCATCTACGACACGATGCGGCTGATCCCCAACGACGTGGCGACGCTCGCCATGGGCTTCGCCGCCAGCATGGGGCAGTTCCTGCTCACGGTCGGCACGAAGGGCAAGCGCTTCGCGCTGCCGCACGCGCGCATCATGATGCACCAGCCCTCCGCGGGCATCGGCGGCAGCGCGGCCGACATCGAGATCCAGGCGGACAACCTCGCGTACAGCAAGACGCTGATGGAACGCCTCCTCGCCGAGCACACGGGCCAGGACCAGGCGACGATCTCGCGCGACGGCGACCGCGACCGGTGGTTCACGGCGGGGCAGGCGAAGGAGTACGGGATGGTGGACCAGGTCGTCGAGTCGCTGGCCGACATCCGCCCGGCAGGTTCGAAGCGACGGATGGGGCTGTGACCATGAGCCAGTACACGATCCCGAACGTGGTCGAGCGCACGGCGCACGGCGAGCGCGCGTACGACATCTACAGCCGGCTGCTCTCGGAACGGATCATCTTCCTCGGCACCGAGATCGACGACGGCGTCGCGAACGTCGTCATCGCCCAGCTCCTCCACCTGGAGTCGGCGAGCCCCGGCAGCGAGATCTCGATCTACATCAACTCGCCCGGCGGCTCGTACACCTCGCTGATGGCGATCTACGACACGATGACGTTCGTCGGCGCCCCCATCTCCACGTACTGCGTCGGGCAGGCGGCGTCCACCGCGGCGGTGCTGCTCGCGGGCGGGGAGAAGGGCCGCCGCTTCGTACTGGAACACGCGCGGGTCCTGCTGGGCCAGCCGGCGAGCGGCGTGCGGCGCGGCACGGTGTCCGACCTGAGCCTGGAGGCGAAGGAGATCCTGCGGATCCGGACGCAGATGGAGGAGGTGCTGGCGCGGCACACGGGCCACGAGGTGGCGACGCTGCGGGCGGACACGGACAGGGACAAGGTGTTCACCGCGCAGGACGCGGTGGCGTACGGCCTGGCGGACCAGGTGATCAGCAAGCGCCAGTTGTGAGGGGCCGGCACAGCGGGGACGCCCCGCTGTGCCGCCACTTCAGGCGGATCAGGCGGCGAGCCGCACGTCGCCGGGGCGCGAACGGGCGCTGGGCAGTTCGGTGACGGAGGAGAGCCCGGCGGGCCGCTCCCGGTCGTGTATGGCGGAGAGGCGGACGATCTCGCCGTGCACGAGCGCGAGCAGGTCGGCCAGCCGGAGCCCGAGCGCCTGCGCGGCGGCGGCGAGGACTTCGGACGAGGCTTCCTTCAGCCCGCGTTCGACCTCGGAGAGGTACGGCATGGAGATCCGCGCGGCGTCGGCGACGTCCTTCAACGTACGCTCCTGGGCCAGCCGCTCCCGCCGCAGCACACCCCCGACGACCTGCCGCCACAGCGGCTCGCGCCCGTCGGCCGCCTCGGGCGCGGGGGGACGCAGGGGGAGGACGCGGGCGGGGCGGTTCGGCGCGTGGTGGGTCACGGTCTCAGCCTAGGCGGGCGGGGCGAGGAGGGAAGGGGTGGGCGATCTGCCAACGGCAGAATCGCCGAAGGCGAACGGAGGGGGAGGCCCCGCACAGAAGAACCTCCGGGACCCGACTCCCAAGCAGCGACTCCGTGACTCCCCATTCCGGACTCACTGCCGCCCCTGAGCCTCCCGGGCCGCATCCTCGACCTTCCGCCGGTAGGACTCCCACCAGGCGCGATCGCCGTCCGGCATGTTGTCGTTGCCCTGCCGCATCCCGGCGGCGCCGTCGACCAGCTCGCGGACGATGTCGGCGTGCCCGGCGTGCCGGTGGGTCTCGGCGAGCATGTGGACGAGCACGCGGTGCAGCGACACCTCGGCCCCGTCCTCGGGCCAGTGCGGCACGCGCCCGAGGTCGTCCAGGGCGAACGCCTCGATCGTCGCGTCGGAGTGCGCGCAGGCGCGCTCGTAGAGATGGACGATGTCCTCGCGGGACTCGTCGGCGGTGGCCCACATGTCGACGTTGGGCACCTCGGCGTCCGGACCGTCGAGCCAGGGCACCGTCTCGCCGAAGGGGCGCCCGAAGGTGTCGCCGAAGTACGCGGTCTCGCAGCCGATCAGGTGCTTGACGAGCCCGAGCAGGTTGGTGGCGGTCGGCGTCAGCGGACGCCGTGCCTCGTACTCGGACAGCCCGTCGAGCTTCCAGAGCAGCGCTTCGCGCGCGGCCCGCAGATAGCGGTGGAGGTCCGCCTTGGGATCGGTGTCGGCCATGCCCACCAGCATCGCACTGCACCCGACCGCACGAGCGGAGGGCCACCACCCGCCCGCGCCGGGGCCGCCGCCCGTAGGATCGGGGGCATGTACTTCTTCCACCTGCGCTAGGCGCCGTCGGCGAGGCGAGGATCCCCCGTCGCCGACGAGGCGGGGCGGCGTGGCGCCGTCCCGGGCCTTGGCGTGGGAGAAGAACGGTCATCATGCGCGACGACGCACACTTCGTCGCTCGGTCCGCACGCGGTCTGGAACCGCAGTTGGCGGCCGAGATCCTGCAACGCGAACTGGGCAGCATCACCGCGGTCGGACACCGCTCCGTGCACTTCAGGGCCTGGCGCCCGTACGACACGGGGGTGACGGGGCTGCGGACGGCGGACGACGTGTTTCTGCTGGCGGCGAGGGGGAGGGACGTAGGAACGAGAAAATCAGGCGTCCCGGGACTGACAGAACTCGCCTCGAAAACTGACTCGGCGAGATTGATCCAGCACCGCAACACCCTGCTGGGGAACACCGTCAAACCCCCGGGGCTGGAGGTATCCGCATCCTTCCTGGGGAGGCGGAGCTTCAACAGGTACGACGTGGAGGACGCGGTCGGCAACGCACTGGCGGCGCGACTGAAGGTGCCGTACCACCCGCGCCGCACGAAGGGCGCACCCCCGCCGGACTACGCGTCGTGGCGCCTGACGCTGGACGGCACCGAGGCGACGCTGATGCTCCGCATCACCCCGCGCCCGCTCCACCGCCGCCCGTACAAGCAGGCGACGGTACGGGGAACACTGCACCCGCCGCTGGCGGCGGCGATGACGAGACTGGCGGACATCGGCCGGGGCCACACGGTCCTGGACCCGTGCTGCGGGGCGGGAACGGTGCTGATTGAGGCGGCACTGGCCCACCCGGAGGCGGGACAGTACCGGGGCTACGACATAGACGAGACCGCACTGAAGGCGGCAAGCGCGAACAAGAGAATGGCGGCGGCAGTCCGCATCCACCTCGAACGGGCAGACGCAGGCAGACTCCCCCTCCCGGACGGAACGGTCGACCGCATCGTGTGCAACCCCCCGTGGGGCACCCAGGTCGAGGCAAAGGCCCGCATGGCCAAGGCCCCCGCGGCCTGGTGGCGAGAACTCCACCGCCTCCTCACCCCCACCGGCACCGCAGTACTCCTCCTCCCCACCCCAACCCCCCTGCTCCCCGCCCTCCAAGCGGGCCTACTCCCCACCCACACCCAACGCATCCACCTCTCCGGCACCCCCACGTACCTGATCAAACTGGAACCCGGAAACCCGCGATGACACAACTCCTCCTCAGCACCAGCGGAGTGTTCGGCGAAGTCTCCGCCTTGTCGGCGTCGTTGGCCGCGCCCTTGTGAAGACCACGCACGGCGAAGGCCGTCCGAGGGTGAAACCAACCGATTCCGGTGGAGGTCATTCCAAGACAACAGCGACGGTCAAGAAGCGTCGGCCCGGCGCACGGAGGGATCTCCCCGCCGCAGGAGCCCCTGGGGCCGCTCCCTGCCCGGCCGCCGCTGCGCCTCCGCTACGCGGGGCCGCAGCCGCAACTGTGGCGGGGGATGAGGGTTGCGGTGGCCGGGGGCTCTTGCGTGGTGCCGTTGAGGAGGAGGTCTACGGCGCGTTGGGCCATGGCCCGTAGGGGTTGTTCCGTGGCCGTCAGGGCCGGGGCCGTGTACGCCGCGTCGGGTGTGCCGTCGAGGCTGACGACGGCCAGCCGTTCGGGTACGGGAACGCCGTGGGCCCTGGCCCCGGCGAGGACGCCGATGGCCTGTTCGTCCGTTGCCGTGACGAGCGCCGCGGGCATCGCGCCCTCGCCGATCAAGCACCCGGTCAGGTCGGCCGCCGCGGCACGCGCATACGCGCAGCGCAGCAGCAGCGGCGGCCGGGAGCCGCCGGCCCCTGTGACCGCCGCCTCCCATGCGGCCCGGCGCCGGCCGACGGGGCCGGCGTCCTGCGGTCCTGCGAGGAAGGCGACGTCGGCGTGTCCGTGTTCGCGCAGGTGCGCGACGGCCTGCCGGACCGCGGCATCGTTGTCCGCCGTCACCGCCGCGACCCCCACCCCTTCCGGCTGGTTGTGGACGTACACCGCCGGGACGCCGGCCCGTTCCGCCTCGGCCGTGACGTCCGCCCCGCCGTCCGCGGAGACAATGACCAGCCCGTCGACCTGGGCGGTGAGGAACCGTTCGGAGAGGTGCTTCTGCCGGTCGGGCGAGTACCCCGCGTTGCCGATCAGTGTCAGCTTCTCGTGCAGCTCAAGAGCCTGCTCGACGTGCCGGGCCAGTGCCCCGAAGTAGGGGTTGGAGGCGTCGGCAAGGATGAGCCCGACCACGCCGGTGGTGCGTGATCGCAGGGCGCGGGCGATGCGGTTGGGCCGGTAGCCGAGTTCTGCCGCGGCGGCGAGGACACGGTCGCGGGTGTCCGCCGCGACCGGCCGGGGGCCGTTGTTCATCACGTAGCTGACGACCGCGGTGGAGGTCCCGGCCGTGCGGGCCACGTCCGCCAGCGTCGGCGCCTTGGCTTCTCGTCTCGTCATAGGTCTTGCATCGTCTCATCTAAACGATTAGATATGAAGCGTGAACGGATTCTCTCCAGGCCGCGTGATGGCCGTCGGCTCGGTCAATCTCGACCGGATCCTGCGCTGTCCCGTCCTTCCCTCTCCGGGCGAAACGGTCCTGGTGGCCTCTCTTGCAGAGGGCTTCGGCGGAAAGGGCGCCAATCAGGCCGTGGCTGCCGCCACCATGGGGGCCGCCACGCATCTGGTGGCCAAGGTCGGCGGCGATGCCGACGGCCTCAAGGCACTGGCCGATCTGCGAAACGCCTCGGTCGACGTCGACACGGTGATCACCGACGTTTCCGCCCCGACCGGCCAGGCACTGGTCATGGTGGACCCGGACGGCGAGAACGGCATCGCCGTGATCAGCGGCGCCAACGCACTGCTCTCGGCCCGGGACGTCACCGACGCCCTGACGGTGCTCAGGCCGCATACGGCGGACGTGGTCCTCACCAGCGGCGAGGTCCCGCGTCCCTGCCTTCAGGCCGTCGCCGACCACCTCCCGCCGGGTACGCGCTGGGTGCACAACGCCGCCCCGGCCGGCGCCCTGCCCGTATGGTCCGACGACCGTCGGCCGGTGCTGGTGGTCAACGAAGTCGAGGCCCGGCAGCTCACCGGGGCCGACAACTCCCGATCCGCCGCCCGGATCCTGGGCCGGACGGCCTCCGGCGCGGTCGTCACCCTGGGCGGCGGCGGGGCACTGGTCGACCAGGGCGGGGAGTGCGAGCACCTCCCCGCCCCCACCGTGACCGTCATCGACACCACCGGCGCAGGAGACGTCTTCTGCGGCGTGCTTGCCGCGGAACTCGCCCATGGCCGCCCCCTCGTCGCCGCGGCGGCCGCCGCGACGGCCGCGGGCGCCTTCGCCGTCACCGCGCCCGGCGCCCGGGGCGCCCTCCCGCGCCCCCGCGACCTCGTCCGCATGCGGTCCCGCTGACCCACGGCACTTCCGCCACACCCACCCCACCCGTCATGAACGGAGCACGTCCATGCCCGCCCTGCCCCTGATCATCGACTCTGACACCGGGTCCGACGACGCGGTCGCGCTGCTGCTCGCCACCGCCAGCGGACTCGGCGACATCAGGGCGGTGACCACCGTGGCCGGCAATGTTCCCGTCGAGACCGGAACCCGCAACGCTCTCATCTCCCTGGAAACCGCGGGCCGCACCGACATCCCCGTCCACCCCGGCTGCGCCCGGCCGATGACGCGCACGCTGTCCAGCGCGCAGCACGTACACGGCCAGGACGGCATGGGCGACATCGGCCTGCCCGACCCCAGCGCATCCTGCAAGAGCACTCACGCGGTGGAGGTGCTGCTGTCCCACCCGCGCGAGAACCCCGGGGAGTTGACGCTGGTGACGCTCGCGCCGCTCACCAACATCGCTGCCGCTCTGCTGCGCGACCCGGACCTGTTCACCCGCTACCGGCACGTGTACTGCATGGCGGGCGCCGCCGACCTGCGCGGCAACATCTCCGCCACCGGCGAGTTCAACGTCTGGGCGGACCCCGAGGCCGCGAAGATCGTGACGCAGGCCGCCACGCCGGACAAGGTCACGTGGATCGGCTGGGACGTCTCCCGCAAGGACGCGGTCATGACCCCGGCCGACCAGCGGCACCTGGAGGACATCGGCACCCCGATGGCGACGTTCGCGCACCGCATCAACCGCACCGTGGCCGACTGGGCCCGCGACGTCACCGGGCTGGCCGGCTACGACCTGCCCGACCCCGTCGCCATGGCCGTGGCGCTCAAGCCCGACCTGATCACCGAGCAGGAGCAGACGTACGTCGACATCTCCGTCGCCGACGAGACCCGCGGCCAGATGATCATCGACCGGCGCGTGTCCGCCCCCGCCCCCAACCTCACCCTGGTCCGCCGCGTGGACGAGGCCGGGTTCAAGAAACTCCTCTTCGACACCGTCAGCACCCTCGCCCCGCCCGCACCCGCAGCCGCTCTCTGATCGGGACCACCTTCATGAGCACTCCTCCCGCGCCGATCCCGCGCTACGAACTCCACTGCCACCTCGACGGCTCCGTCCGCCCGGCCACCCTTGCCGACCTCGCCCGCGAACAGGGCATCACCCTGGACCGCCCGGTTGAGGACCTGGTCGTGGCCCCCGACCCCTGCGGCAGCCTGACCACGTACCTCACGTACCTCGACCTTCCCATCCGACTCCTGCAGACCCCGCACGCCCTCGCCCGGGCCGCCCGGGAACTGGTCGAGGACTGGAAGGCCGACGGTGTCGTCCACGGCGAGGTCCGCTTCGCCCCGCAGTTGCACGGCGATCAGGGCATGACCCTGGACGAGGCCGTGCGGGCCGTTGCCGAGGGGCTGGCACGCGGACGGGCCGACACGGGCGTGGCCACCGGGCTGCTGCTGTGCTGTCTGCGCCACCAGAGCCCGGACGAGAGTCTGGCCGTCGCCGAGACCGCCCTGCGGCAGCGCGATGTCGTCGCCGGACTCGACCTGGCCGGCGACGAGTCGCGGTACCCGGCCCTGCCGCACCGCGCCGCCTTCGACCTCGCCCACAGCGCGGGTCTGCCCTGCACCGTGCACGCCGGGGAGGGTGCGGCCGCGGGCCCCGAGAGCATGTGGGAGGCCATCGACGTCCTCGGCGCCCGCCGCATCGGCCACGGTGTGCGCTGCACGTCCGACAGCGCGCTCCTCGACCGGCTGCGTACGGACCGGATCGCGCTGGAGATGTGCCCCCTCAGCAACGTGGGGACCGGCGCCGTGTCCAGCCTCGCCGAGCACCCCGCCACCGTCCTGCTGACGGACGGACTGCCGGTCACCATCAGCACCGACATCCGCACCACCGCCGCCACCACCCTCCAGCGCGAATTCGACGCCCTGCGGGACACCAACGGCTGGACCGGCAAGCACGAATCCCTCGCCCAGGAAAACGCCGCCCGGGCCTCCTTCACCCTCCCAGCCGCCTGATCCAACGGCCGCGGTTGACGCCCACGGGAACCGTGGGCCGGGGACAGGAGACGAGCACCGGTGACGCCTGACGTCAATGATTCCCGGAGTAATCGACCACGGAGTCGGCCTCGGCCATGGTGGTGCCATGACCTCGGACATCCCCCACCCCGCTGACCTCCTGCGCGCCATGCCGTTCGCGGTGCGCCTGGGAATCGACCTCACCGAGGCGACCGCGGAGCGCGCGACCGGCACCCTGCCCTGGTCCTCCGGCCTGTGCACGGCCGGCGCGGCGCTCCACGGCGGTGCGCTGATAGCCCTCGCGGACACCGTCGGCGCCGTGTGCGCCTACCTGAATCTGCCGCAAGGAGCCGACACGTCCACCCTTGAGTCCAAGACCAACTTCTTCCGGCCGGTTCGCGCGGGCACCGCACAGGCAGTGGCACGTCCTCTGCACGTCGGGAGGTCCGTCATCGTCGTACAGACCGATGTGTTCGAGACGCAGGAGCGGGTGCTGGTGGGGCAGACGACGCAAACGCAGACGGTCATCACGGCCAGACGCGCGGCACCCCGCACGCAACAAGTCCCCGAGAACACGCCGGTCCCCGGGTGAGGAGAAGAGACGCACCCCATGTGCGGTGACCGAGCCGCTGCCGCCGAAGCCGGAGCTCAGGACCCGGCACCCTGGGCGTAAGCGGCGCTGCGCGGCGTACGGCTACGAACCGCGGGCCGTCGCTCTCGCCGGTGGACGCAACCGCAGGCGGGTCGCCAAGGAGCGTCGTCAGCTCCACCCCGAGACCGTTCGCCAGGGCGTGGAGTGTCGGGAGGCGTGCTGAGTGCTTCCGGCCCTGCTCAAGATGGCGGATCACGTCAACGGACACACCGGAGCGCTCGGCCAGAGCCTCTTGCGTCAGGGACGCCAGACGGCGGAGACGACGGAGGGTCCGTCCCAGGTCTTCGTTTGCCACGCTGTCACGGTACGCCCGGCCGGGGCCGCGATGAGCGTTGCTGTACGCCATGCAAAAGACCCTCTGGACGATCTCCAGGGGGCCTTTGAGCTGTGCGCGCTCGGCAGGATTCGAACCTGCAACCTTCTGATCCGTAGCTCTACAAGGATCGGGCACTTACGGTCGTACAGGCCGTCAGCGCGGCAGTGAGGGGCGTTGACGGGCGTAGTTGGTGGGGTAGTTGCTGTGCTTTGCTGCTGTACCGCAGCTCGTGGCGGACATCTGCATGTGAGGCTCAGAACACAGGGCGCTCTCAAGGGTGGCTGCTAGCGAGCATGAGCGAGTCCCCCAGCCCTGCCTACGGACCGGACCCGGCCGTGAGTCGTTTCTCCTGAGCACTCGCCTTCCGTGGCGCGGGCCGGTGGACCTGGTCGGAGCGGGGCGGAGAGAGGAGCAGCGGCCCGGGGAGCCTGGCCGCGCGGCGAGCGGTAGCGGGCCGCCTTGAAGTCGTAGAGAAGGTTGTGGCTTTGTTCCACGGGAGCGGATAGCGCCTGGACACGATATGGGGCAGCACCCGAAGCACTGCGGAAGTCGAACTGTCCATGGCTTCGGGCAGTGCGGGGCCCGTGCCGCGTTGGCAGGGGCCCCGCGGCGCAATCAGCAGAGGAGCGCCGGGACCTGCCCTCGAAGAGCAGCACCCTGGCCAGGATGGCTTATCGTCTGCTGATGGCCTGACAGCCCGGCCTCACTTCAGGTGCCGGGTGAAGAACCGGGCCGCGCCCTCCCCTGCGAACTGCGGGACGCCGGTGTGCCCGCCCATATTGGCGTGCAGGGACTTCTCCTTGGAGCCGAAGGCGTCGAACAGGTCCAGGGCCGCCTGCCGGTCGTTGCCTTCGTCGTCCCACTGCAGCAGGACGTGCAGCGGAATGGTGACCTGGCGGGCCTCCTCGAAGATGGCGCGAGGCACGAAGCTCCCGGCGAAGAGACCGGCGGCCACGATGCGCGGCTCGACCACCGCAAGCCGGATACCGATGGAGATCACTCCCCCCGAGTACCCGACCGGGCCGCCGATGTCGGGCAGCGACAGGAGGGCGTCGAGGGCTGCCTGCCATTCCGGGACCGCTTTGTCGACGAGCGGGAGGGTGAGGGCGTCGATGATCTCGTCGCTGACCGGCTCTCCTGCTTTCATGGCCCGGCGCAGGTCGGCGCGGGCCTGCTCGGCGGTGGCCCAACGGGGCCGGTCACCGCTCCCGGGGAGCTCGATGGTGGCCGCGGCGAAGCCGTCCGCCGCGGCGTGCTGGGCCCGCGCCACCAGTCGGGGGTACATCTTGTGCAGTCCGAGCGGGGGGTGGCCGAGCAGGATCAGCGGTGCCGGTGCGGATGCGGGCGTCCACAGGATGCCGGGGATGTCGCCGAGGACGAATTTGCGTTCGAGGAGATCGTCGAGGCGCTGTTCGGAAGTGAAGTGAAGGGCCATGGTCGTGCCTTTCGGGAGTGCGCTTGAACGGCGCTCCCGGACGACCTATCGCCCGACCGTGACCCCGGAGGAGAGCACCCACGTCGATACGTTCACGGGTACCACCTCCTCGTTCTCTCGCACGGCCTCCGCGAAGGTAGCAGCGGCCGTCGTTGACCGCCAATCGGTTTTTGCGCGGGCACCGTATGCAGAGCTACTTGGGGCCTCGTCGCGGCTTCCCGAGGCGAGGTCCTGCGACGGCGGGGCGCGCTGGGGCGCCGTCGTTTCTCATGAACATCGAACACGACGCGCCGCTGACACCTCCCCATCTCATGTACTGGTGCTGTCGGTTCTCGTGGACAAAGCCGTGGGTAGCGGGTCGACCTGGACGAGTCTCACGCCGTCATGTGCCCGCACGGCCGGCGGCGATGCGGTGTCGAGCGCGTCCAGGACGCGGATCGCGTAAGCCTCGTCGGCGAGTTCGGTGACCTCGGCGCGGGTGGCCCAGCGAAGGGCGTAGGTCTCGTCTCCCGTGGTCGGTGTGCCGTCGATGGCCTCGCAACGGAAGACGAGCGAGACGACCAGACCCGGCATGTTCTTGTACACGCCGGTGAGGGTGGCGGGGAGGGCGATCTTGAGGCCCGTTTCCTCCAGGACCTCGCGCTGAAGCGCTTCGGGGACCGTCTCGCCGGGCTCAAGGATGCCGCCCGGTGGTTCCCACTGGCCGTTGTCGCGTCGCTGGATGAGCAGGGCCCTGCCCTCGTGGTCGACGATGACTCCGGCGACGCTCACGGAGTGGGGGCGCTCTGCGGTACTCACGGTCCTCGGCCCCCTCGGCTGCCTGACCGGCCGCCTTGGCCGTGTCGGCTGGTGCTGTCGTGGCACCGCATGCGAAAAGCCCCGCAGGGGTGGCTGCGGGGCTTTCGGTCGGTGCGCGCTCGGCAGGATTCGAACCTGCAACCTTCTGATCCGTAGTCAGATGCTCTATCCGTTAAGCTACGAGCGCCCGCTTTCGGGCATTAGCGGCCCGGCTGCGTTGCGGGCACAACTTTACATGACCCTCCGCGCCAGGTGAAATCCGATTCCCGCACCCCCGCCGACCTGCGCAAACCCGTGGTCCACCGGGCATGCAGAGAGCCCGCGCCGTACGGCACGGGCTCGCTGGTCGGGTGGCGGAGGCGGAGGGATTTGAACCCTCGATGGGGGGTAAACCCCAAACCGCATTAGCAGTGCGGCGCCATAGACCAGACTAGGCGACGCCTCCCGCACATCTGCCGGTCAAGCAGGTGTGTGCAGATGATGGCACAGGCGGCAGGGCCGCTGCCAATCGCACCTACCGTACCGGTCACCGGGCCGTGGGGGCAAAGGGCTTGTCGGGGTGTGGGGTCGGGGCGAAGGGGAGGAGGCGGGGCGGAGCGGGCATAGCATCGGTGTACGGGCCGTTTCGGTTCGTAGGCCTGTGGTCACGATGCGACAGCACCGCTGGGAGGCGCACGATGGCGTCCGTCCGCCGGAAGGTCCGCGGCGCCCGCGTGAGCATCTGGCTCACCGGGCGGGCGAAGGTGCGGCGCAGGGGGTACGCGCCTGCCGTGGGGGAGGCCGGCGGGCTGGATCTGGGGAAGATCGTCGCGGCCACCGTGCGGTTGCTCGACGCCGAAGGGCTGGGGCGGCTGTCGATGCGCCGGCTCGCCGCTGAGCTGGGCGTCACGGCCATGTCCGTCTACTGGTACGTCGACACCAAGGACGAACTCCTGGAGCTGGCCCTCGACCACGCCTACGCCGAGCTGGACCTCCCCGCCGAGGACGGCGGCGACTGGGCCGCCCAGCTCCGGCAGCTCGCGCACGAGCACCGGCGCATCCTCGTCGCGCACCCCTGGGTCTCCCGGCTCGCCGGCGAGTATCTCAACGTCGGGCCGCACGCCATGGCCTGCGTCGCCGCCGCGCAGCGCGCGATGCGGCGGGCCGGGTTGCCGGAGGAGTGCCTGACGGGCGGGCTCTCGCTGCTGTTTCCGTTCTCGTACGGGTTCGGGGGCGCGGGCGGGCGCCTGGCGGAGCTGGGCGAGGATTACGGTGCGTTCGTACGGGCCCTGCGGGAGCATCCCGAGTACGTGCAGCCGCCCGCCGCGGGTGCGTGGGCGCCGGGCCTCCCCCCGCCCCCCGAGCCAGGACCCGACGGCCCCGCCGCCGACGTTCCCGCCCCCGATGTCCCCGTCGTCTCCGGGCACGAGCAGCGTGACCGCGACTTCGCCTTCGCCCTTGAGTGCGTCCTCGCCGGTATGGCCGCCATGCGCGACCGCGTCGCCGAGCAGGTCCGGCCGACCATCACCCCCGCGTGAGTTCCTCGACCCGCCGCTCCGCCGCCCCCGTCTGCTGCAGGCCGCTGCGCGTCCGCAGCGCGACCTCCTTGATGCACGCCACCATCACGAACGCCAGCAGCGCCGCCGGCGCCGCGTACAGGAAGATGTCCGCCAGACCGTGCCCGTACGAGCTCTCCACCACCGTCCGCACCGGCACCGGCAGCTCCGCGAGGTTCGGGATCGCCGTGCCGTCGCCGCCCGCCTCGCCGGCGGCGCGGGCCGGCGGGATGCCGAGGTCGTGGAGGCCGTCGCGCATGTAGCCGGAGATGCGGCCGCCGAGGATCGCGCCGAGGGCGGAGACGCCGACCGCGCCGCCGAGGGAGCGGAAGAACGCGACCGCCGAGCTGGCGGCGCCGAGGTCGGCGGGGTCGACCTGGTTCTGGGTGCAGAGCACCAGGTTCTGCATCATCATGCCGATGCCCGTGCCGAGCGCCGCCATGTAGATCGCGATGTGCCAGTAAGGGGTGTCGTAGCGCATCGTGCCCAGCAGGCTGAGCCCCGAGGTGAGCAGCAGCCCGCCGGCGACGAGCCAGACCTTCCAGCGGCCGGTACGGGTGATGACCCACCCCGAGATCGTCGACGACAGGAAGATCCCCATGATCATGGGGATGGTCAGCAGGCCCGACTTCGTCGGGCTCTCGCCGCGCGCGAGCTGGAAGTACTGGCTGAGGAAGACCGTCGCGCCGAACATCGCGATGCCGACGAAGAGGGACGCGAGCGAGGCGAGGGTGATGGTGCGGTTGCGGAAGAGGCGTAGCGGAAGGACCGGCTCCGGCACCCAGGTCTCGACCCACAGGAACGCCAGCCCCAGCGCGACCGCGCCGCCGGTCATCGCGAACGTCTGCCAGGACAGCCACGCGTACGACTCGCCCGCCAGCGTGACCCAGATCAGCAGCAGCGAGACGGACGCGCTCATCAGCATCGCGCCGCGCCAGTCGATCGACACCTTCTTGCGCACCACCGGCAGCCGCAGGGTCTTCTGGAGTACGACGAGCGCGAGGATGGCGAACGGGATGCCGATGTAGAAGCACCAGCGCCAGCCCAGCCAGCTGGTGTCGGTGATCACGCCGCCGAGGACGGGACCGCCGACGGTGGCGACGGCGAAGGTGGCGCCGAGGTAGCCGCTGTAACGGCCGCGTTCGCGCGGGGAGATCATCGCGGCGAGGATGATCTGCGCGAGCGCGCTGAGGCCGCCGACGCCGATGCCCTGGACGACGCGGCAGGCGATGAGCATGCCCGTGCTCTGGCTGAGGCCGGCGACGATCGATCCTGCGACGTAGATCACGAGGGCCGACTGGACCAGGAGCTTCTTGCTCGCGAGGTCGGCGAGCTTGCCCCAGAGGGGCGTGGAGGCGGTCATCGCGAGCAGGGCGGCGGTGACGACCCAGCTGTACGCGCTCTGCGTGCCGTCGAGGTCCGCGATGATCCGGGGCAGGGCGTTGCTGACGATGGTCGAGGAGAGGATGGCCACGAACATGCCGAGCAGCAGGCCGGAGAGGGCCTCCAGTATCTGCCGGTGGGTCATGCCGGGAGATTCGGCTTTAGTTTGTTGCACTAAGCAACAGTATGACGAATGGTTGCCGAAGGCAATCGACGTCGGGTCGGTGCCGGCGCGGGCGAGCGGAAGGGGGGCTTCCCCCCGCTGACAGGCGTCCGGGGCGTTCGCTAGTGTCCTGCCCCATGGCTCACAATCCGCAAGGTCAACAGCCCGATCCCCACTACGACCCGGCCGGGAGCACGCAGATGTTCCGCGCGTTCGTGGACGAGGGCGGCGGCCCGCAGGCGCGGGGGCCGCAGCAGCCGGCGGCCGCGGCGGCGAGTTCGGGGCCGCGGGTGGGGATGATCATCGGGATCGTCGTCGCGGTGGCGGTGCTGGCGGGAGTGGTGTGGCTCGCGGTGGGATGAGCCGGGAGCCGGGGCCTGATCCGAGGGCCGGGGGCCTGAATTCGGGGTCCCGGGCGCTGAGTTCGCGTCCCCGCGTACGGAGTCCGCGCCGCGCGCTTCCGTAGTGCCCGCCGGGGTCAGGGGGCGTTTACGCCGC
This sequence comes from Streptomyces sp. NBC_01808, assembly GCF_035917395.1. Classification (NCBI taxonomy): domain Bacteria; kingdom Bacillati; phylum Actinomycetota; class Actinomycetes; order Kitasatosporales; family Streptomycetaceae; genus Streptomyces; species Streptomyces sp. NBC_01808. Next base: position 3,892,342 of record NZ_CP109072.1, on the reverse strand, counting down.
CGTCTCGCCTTCCCGCGCTTCCGTAGACGCGGCTTACGGCGCCGTCTACGGGATCCGGGCGTACGGCGTACGAGCTGGGGCCGGCCCCGCGCCGGCCCCGTCGTCAGTCCGCGATCAGCCCTGCCCGAAGCTGCGCCAGCGTCCGCGTCAGCAGCCGCGACACGTGCATCTGCGAGATGCCCACCTCGTCGCCGATCTGGGACTGCGTCATGTTCCCGAAGAACCGCAGCATGATGATCCGCCGCTCCCGCGCCGGGAGTTGAGCCAGCAGCGGCTTCAGCGACTCGCGGTACTCCACGCCCTCAAGCGCCGTGTCCTCGTACCCGAGGCGGTCCGCGAGCGAGCCCTCGCCGCCGTCCTCCTCCGGGGCCGGGGAATCGAGGGAGCTGGCCGTGTACGCGTTGCCCACGGCGAGGCCGTCGACCACGTCCTCGTCGGACACCCCGAGGTACTGGGCGAGCTCGGGCACGGTCGGGGAGCGGTCCAGCTGCTGCGCGAGGTCGTCGCTCGCCTTGGTGAGCGCCAGGCGCAGCTCCTGGAGCCGGCGCGGGACGCGCACGGACCAGCTCGTGTCCCGGAAGTAGCGCTTGATCTCGCCGATGACCGTGGGCATGGCGAAGGTCGGGAACTCGGTGCCGCGCTGGCAGTCGAACCTGTCGATCGCCTTGATCAGGCCGATCGTGCCGACCTGGACGATGTCCTCCATGGGCTCGTTACGGCTGCGGAAGCGGGCCGCGGCGTAGCGCACGAGGGGCAGGTTCAGCTCGATCAGGGTGTCGCGCACGTACGACCGCTCGGGGCTGTCCCCGGGGGGCAACTCGGCGAGGCGGAGGAAGAGGGCGCGGGAGAGCGTACGGGTGTCGATGCTGCCGGAGGGGGCGGCATCGGGCTCCGGGGCGGCGTCGTCCGCCGGGGCGGCGGGGGCCGGGATGGCCGGGGCGGCGGCGTCGGGCGGGTTCTGGGGTGCCGCGGCCCCGAGGGGTGGTGGCGGTGCCGGTGGCGCCGGGGCGTGGCCGGCGGCGGCCGGGCCGGGGGACGGGCCGCCCGGGGACGGGTCCAGGATGCGGTCCGGGCCCTGGGCCGTGGCGGCCGGGGCGTCGGGGAAAGCCGCTTGTGCGCCGAGAGGCGCGACTTCGGTGAGCATCTGCGAGCTGCCCAGTTCTGCGGACATGCCACCCCCTTGAGGTCGCGGACGGTTCCAGGCCGCCCCTCCCCTTGCCCCGGCGGGAACCTGGACTCCCGCCGGACCGCCGAGAGAAGCAGCCTCCGACTGACTTACCGGGTGCCGGGGCATGCCAAACACCGTTCCAGCAGAATGTCACAAGTCGGCAACGCGCTGTAGCGCCAAGTCGACATATACGCGCAGATACGGAGCCTGCGCGTCAGGGATGACCTCGAAGAGTCCTACCCGATCCGGTTAGGAATCGATCCGGTTTGCGGATCGCAGCCGTGCGAAGCTGCGCGACAGCAGCCGGGAGACGTGCATCTGGGACAGCCCGAGCTCGGCGCTGATCTGCGACTGGGTCATGTTGCGGTAGTAGCGCAGCATGAGGATGCGCTGTTCGCGCTCCGGCAGTTGGACGAGGAGGTGGCGTACGAGGTCGCGGTGCTCGACGCCGGCCAGCGCCGGGTCCTCGTACCCGAGCCGGTCCAGCAGGCCCGGCATGCCGTCGCCCTCCTGGGCGGCTTCGAGGGAGGTGGCGTAGTACGAGCGGCCGGCCTCGCGGCAGGCCCGCACCTCCTCCTCGCCGATCTTCAGGTGTGCGGCGATCTCGGCGGTGGTGGGCGCGCGGCCGTGCCGTACGGTCAGGTCCTCGGTGGCGCCGCTGACCTGGGCCCACAGCTCGTGCAGCCGGCGGGGGACGTGGACGGTGCGCACATTGTCCCTGAAGTAACGTTTGATCTCGCCGATCACGGTGGGCATGGCGAAGGTCGGGAACTGCACGCCGCGGGCCGGGTCGAAGCGGTCGATGGCGTGGATGAGGCCGATGGTGCCGACCTGGAGGACGTCCTCCATGGGCTCGTTGCGGCTGCGGAAGCGGGCGGCGGCGTAGCGCACGAGGGGGAGGTTGGCCTCGATGAGCGCGGTACGGACGCGGGTGTGCTCGGGGGTGCCGGGTTCGAGCGCGGTGAGCTCGGCGAAGAGGGCGCGGGTGAGGGCGCGGGAGTCGGGTTTGCGGGGGGCGTCGGGGTCGCCGGGATCACCGGAGTCGCCGGCTTCGCCGGGGGCGGGGTCGGGGTCGGACGCCGCTGCGGGCTCGGCGCGGGCGGCCGGGGGTCCCGGGGCGGCCGACGCGGAGGCGGGGGCGGCCGTGGCTGCCGTCGTGGAGGCCGGGGCCGGGGCGGGTGCTGGGGGCGAGGCCGGTGCCGGGGGAGAGTCCGGGCTGGAGGCGGGTGGACCGGGGGCGGGCGGGGCCGTACGAGCGGACAACGGCTGCACCACACCACCACCCCTTCGCGACCACGTGACGTACGACCGGCGCCACGGCGCGTAGCGCAGACGGGCCCGGCAAAATCCGGAAAAGCGGTCATAGCATCACAAGAGATGCGCACTCTGTGCAAGCACCGTAATTTGCCGTGTTGGCGGCCAGTTGGCCGCCGCCACGTGCCCGGGACGGGGGCCGTTCGGCCAGGCAGGAGGGCTGATCGCGTACGGGCGTACGGGGCCGATCGCGTGGTCGGCGATCACCCGGGTGGGCAGCCGCCGCGGGGCGGCGGCCCCGGGCGGGCAACGCCCCGCGTCACTCCGAGGAGGAGGCGTCGTCGAGCAGGTCGGACATCACGTTCCCGATGGCCCTGGCGAGCTCCGATATCCACTCGAAGACGACCTGCACGAGGTCGGCCGCCTGCGAGGGGGAGCTGATGATCGAGTAGATGGCGAAGAGCCCGAGGAGCCCCAGCGCTATCTTCTTGTAGTCCACGAGCGTCGATGCCTCCCCTGTGCGGCACACGCCCGTTCCCACTCTCTCCCCAGGCGCAGTCGCATGATTCTATCCGCGCTTGGAACCGTACCCATGTTTTATGGACTAAAGGCCCGGTCACAGGGGGCTTTTGCGTCTCCCGCCCGCGGCCGTGCGCGGCGCAGCATGGACGGTGAGCCCCGCCGGGTCTGCAGGACCCCGGCAGGCTCGGGGCGGGCCCTCTGCGCGTCCACCGCGGCTACTCCCCCCTCGCTGCGGCGGGTCGTAGGGCCCGCCCTCCGCGGGGGGAGGCGGCCGGTTCCCCCCGGGGCCGCCTCCCCCTCCGCCGTCCGCCTGCGGCGCGGGCGTTCGCCATCGGGCTCCAGATGCCGGCGGCCTTTCCGTGGATGGAGTCCTGCCCGGACGGCTCGTACACGCTCTGGCTGCGCGATGCCGCCGTCACCTCCCGGGCCACGGCGGACTACGGAAGCCTCGGCGTCGAGGAGGCGAGCACCGCGGTCACCCGGGTCTTCCTCGGCGGTGTGCTCGCGACGTGAGCCTGATGCCCGTCCGCCGGGTCAGGCGCCGACGCCGCGTTCGGCGAAGACCTCGCGGACCACGCGGATGGCATTGAGCGCTCGGGGGAATCCCGCGTACGGGACGGCCTGGATGACGCTCTCGACCACCTGCCGGGGCGACAGGCCCACATTCAGCGCAGCGTTGACGTGCACCTGTTGCTGCGGCGCAGTGTCACCGAGGCCGATGAGGCCGCCCAGGGTGACCAGTTGCCGCTGGGGCAGGTCCAGCCCGGGCCGGGAATATACGTCGCCGAACGTGAACTCCACGATGTACCGGCCGAGATCCGGCGCCACGTCCCGAAGGGACTCGATCACCTCCAGACCGTGTTCGCCGTCGATCCGGACCAGCATGTCCTCGCCGCGCCCGTAGCGGTCGCCGCCCGGGTCCACCACGATCGGGTCGATGCGCTCGTGTCGTTCCTCGAAGACCGTACGGGCGGTGGTCAGCGCATTCAGCGCGCGCGGCAGGCCGGCGAACGGAACCAGCTGGATCAGCGCTTCGACGATCTGCGCCGCGTCGAGTCCGGAGTGCAGGCCGGCATCGATGTGAAAGTGCAACTGCGACGCGGTGTCCCCGGCGGCGGCGAGTGCGGCGACGATGACCAACTGCCGCTGTACGACATCCAGTCCGGGACGGGAGTGTACGTCGCCGTACGCGAACTCGACCACGAAGCGCCCGAGGTCGGGCGCGATGTCGTCCAGGGCCTTCACCGAGGCGAGGGCGTCCGGACCGGCGACCTGCTTCATCCGCGCCAGGCCGCGCGCGTACCGCATGGTTCCGCCCTCCTCGTGCGCGCCGGCCGGCTTCGCCGCGACGAGGGATGCCGCCACGGCGCCGGCGCCGCCGGCGAATGAGTAGCGCAGCAGCGCACGCCGTCCTTCGGGCTTACCCTCCGGTATCTCCATCCTTCTCCTCCAGAACTCGTTCGTAGTGCGCGATCTTGTCTTCGATGGCGGCGAGGCTGCGCCTCACGGCCTCGTGCTCGCCTCGGACCCGGGTCTCATGCCGGCGCAACAGCTCCAGCCGGTCCCGGACGGTGGCGTCCCCGCCGCGTCGCAGCTTGGCGAAGAGCAGCATCTGGCGGATGGGCATCGCGGTCGTTCTCAGCCGCAGCAAGAAGGCCAGCCAGGCCAGGTCCGACTGCCGGTAGCGGCGGTGTCCGTCCGGTGCCCGGTCAACGGGGTCGATGAGCCCGATGCGTTCGTAGTAGCGGAGCGTGGTGGGCTTCAGCCCTGTCTGCTCCGACGTCTCGGCGATGGTCAGGACCTTCTCGGTCTGCATGGTGGTCATGCAGCGGACGCTAGGGGTTGTAGTGCACTCCAAGGCAACCGCGAGGGCTAAGAAGTCAGCCGGTCACCTCGAAGACCGCGGAGTCGCCCCAGGTCGCCGTGTACAGCTCGCCGGCGCTGTCGAGACCGAGCGCCACCGGGGAGTCGAGATCGCGCATCACGGACTCGGCCGAGCCGTCGGCGCGTACGAGTTTGATCTCCCCGGCTGCGCGGTCGGTCACGAACAGGTCCCCGTCGGGGTCGACGACGATGCCCACCCCCGGGCCCGCGACCTCCTGGGAATGGGCCTGCGGCCGACCCCCGGGTCGGATGCGGGCGATGCCGCCGTCATAGTTCGCGACGTACACGGTGCCGTCCGCGTCCGCGGCCACGCCCACCGGCGTGCTCAGGCCCCCGGCCAGCCGGCTGGTCATGCCCTCCGGGTCGACCCGGATGATCTCGTCGCTCGCCCGGTTGGCGACGAGTAGGTTCTGCCCCGGATCGAAGGCGATACCGGTGGGGGTGTGGAAGCCTGCGGCGAACTCCGTCTTCTCACCCGCGGCGGTGGACCTGTAGACCACGTCCGCGCCGTAGTCGGCGACGTACAGCGCGCCCGATTCGTCCACCGCGAGACCCGCAGGCGCGTCCAGCCCGTCGAGATAGGTGGAGCGCCCGCCGTCCGGGCTGATGCGTTCCACCGTGCCCGCAGACCAGTTCGAGACGTACATCGCACCGTCCGGGCCGAATACCAGGCCGGTGGGGGACGAGAAGCCGGTGTGGCCGGCCTTCGTCTCCCGCATGCCGGCCGAGGGGGACTCCGTGCCACGTTGCGGCACGTCCCCTCCGCCGCCGCACGCCGCAGCGGCTGCGGCGGCGGGCAGAAGGCCGCCCGCGATGAGTCTCGTCAGGATGGGGCGCATGATCACCTCGTGCTGAAGGGGCTGCGACGGTGCAATCCCGGCAACATACGAGTTGCAGCGCGCTACAACGCAAGCGCCAAAGTCGCCGGCAAACGCCGCGGGCAGCGGGGTTTCTACCGATGCAGAGCCCGCGGCAAAACCCACACCCAAGCCCTCCTCCGCCCTCGCCCGCCACCGCATCAGCGTCCTGTTCGCAACGCTCCGCGACGGCACCTTCTACGAACCCCGGACACCCCAGACCGCTTGACGAAAGACATAAAGGCACCCCGCGCCGGGGTCCTGGGGCGTGTCCGGCGGCTGTGGGCCGTCGTACGGCGCGGACTCGGATGTGGCCGCCCGCAAGCGCCCCGGGGGTCACGGCTGGTTGGTCATCCCGTTGACCGGTGTGCGGACGGCTGGCCGGGAGACCTCGTCAAGCCGGGCGCGGGCCTCGGGCGGTAGCTCGAAGTCCAGCCCCTGGAGGTTGCCTTCGAGTTGCTCCACGGTGCGGGGGCCGACGATGACGGAGGTCACGTCCGGGTGCCGCCGCACCCAGGCCAGCGCGACGGCTGTGGGGGTGGTGCCGAGTTCCGTGGCTGTCCTCTCCACCTCGTCGGCGATCGCGAGGTTGGGCTCATTGAGCAGGCCGGCGGCCCACGCGCGGGCCATGGGCAACGGCGATGCCTGCAGCCGGCCCATCCGGGTGTCCGCGTCCGGTGCGGCACCGCTGCGGTACCGGCCGGTGAGCACCCCTCCGCCGAGCGGTGACCAGACCAGTGTGCCGAGGCCGTGGCGGCGGCAGACCGGCAGGATCTCCGTCTCGATGGTTCGCGCGAGCAGCGAGTATTGCGGCTGGAGGCTGATGAAGGGCGTGGCGCCCGTCCGCTGGGCCGCCCACTGAGACTCCACGATCTGGGCGGCGCTGAAGTTCGAGCAGCCTGCGTAGCGGACCTTGCCGGAGCGAATGAACCCGTCGAGCGTCGCGATGGTCTCCTCGATGGGCGTCGCCTCGTCCCACTGGTGGCACTGGTAGAGGTCGACGTAGTCGGTGCCGAGGCGATGCAGGCTCGCCTCTAGTGCCCGGGTCAGATGCGCCCGCGACAGTCCTCTCTCATTGGGGCCGGGTCCCTGGGGCAGGTACGCCTTGGTGGCCAGCACGACGGAGTCCCGCTTGCCCTTGAGCGCTCGGCCGACGATCCGCTCGGACTCGCCGCCGGCATAGCCGTCGGCGGTGTCGATGACGTTGCCGCCGGCGTCCAGGAAGGTTCCGACGATGCGCGTGGCCTCGGCCTCGCCGCAGCTTGCGACGCTACCGCCGGTGCCGAAGTTCATGGTTCCCAGACAGGCCGAGGACACGTGGAGTCCTGACCGGCCGAGCGTTGCGAACTGCATCGTCTGGACCTCCTGTAGTATCGGAACGCACGTTCCGGAACCGCACGTTACGGAACACCTGTTCCGCTTGTCAACCGGGGCAAGGAGACGATGACCGACGACACGCGGCCAAAGCGCGCCGACGCACAGCGGAACCAGGCCCGGGTCCTGGAGGCCGCCGAGGCCGTCCTGGCCCGTGACGGGCTGTCCGCCTCGATGCGCACGATCGCCGAGCAGGCGGGGGTCGGACTGGGCACGATCTACCGGCACTTCCCCACTCAGGCGGCCCTCTACCAGGCGGTCATCATGGACCGAGTGCAGCGCCTCGTCGCCGAGGCGGGCCGGCTGGCGGCCGCGGCGGAGCCGGGTCCGGCGTTCTTCGCGTTCTTCGACGGCATCGTGGAGAACGCGACCCGCAAGAAGGTCCTCGCCGACGCGGTCGCCGACGCCGGCCTCGATCCCAAGGCCGGGACGGCGGACGTCGCCGCGGACATGCGGGCGGCGATCGCCGGGCTGCTGGCCCGGGCCCAGGCGGACGGCGCGGTCCGCGAAGACCTGCAGATGGCCGAGTTGCTGGCGCTGCTCAGCGCGACCTGCCTCGCCGCGGAGCGCAACCAGTGGAGCCGCGAGCTGCGCATCAGAACCCTGGCCGTCGTCTTCGACGGACTCCGCCGCACACCGCACGACAACGAGTGAGTTCCTCAGCCAGTTGTGATCGGCGATCGCGGCGAGGTCGGCTGCGCGGAGCCGGCCGACCAGGTCGTCGTGACGACAGGCGGTGATCTCTGAGCCGCGGGCCGGGAGAGCGGCGGAGGTTCACAGCAGCCGCCCTTTGATGTAGGTCAGGGCGATGACCAGCAGCCGCTTCGTCGTCGAGTTCACCTTCGGCGACGTGTACTCCCGGGCCGGTCTGGATCTGCCCCGGCGACAGCTCGTCACGCTGGGCGGCCTTCGCCATGCTCTGCGGCGTCGCCCCACTGCCCGCCTCATCCGGCCGAACCCACCGCCACCGCCTCAACCGCGGCGGCGACCGGGCCGCGAACGCGGCCCTCTACCGGATCGTGCTCTGCCGCCTGCGCGGCGACCCACACACCCGCACCTACATGGAACGACGAACCAAACAGGGCCTGTCGAAGAAAGAGATCATCCGCTGCCCCAAACGGTTCGGCGCCCGCGAGATCTACCACGTCCTGACCACCACAAACACCACAACAGCGGCCCGAGGCACCTCACAACCGCTGCCTGACATCCATAGGAGCATCCCACCTGTCCGGGCGCGCTCCGGCGGTCAGCGGACATCCACGCCTCCTCCCCGCGGGAGCGACGGCGGGCCGTGGATGCCACCTGTCCTCTCCGGTCTCACCCGGCCGTGCTCGTGGTGCGGCGGTGGGTGGAGCGGCGGTCGTCGATGGCGGCCCAGCGGTCTCCGTAGACGACTTCCTTGATGCCGGGCTCCTGCAGGAAGTCGTGCGGGAATCCGAGCGATACTGCGCTGGCCTCGTCGAGCCGCGCCACGGCGTCGGCGTCCAGTTCGACGTCGACGGCCGCGACGTTGTCGCGGAGCTGGCTCTCGCGGGTGGCGCCGACGATGGGGATGATGTTGCCGGGGCGGCTGCGCAGCCAGGCGAGCGCCACCTGCGCCGGGCTCCAGCCGCCCTGCCCGGCGATCTCCAGTACGGCGGCGACGACCTCCTCCTCGTTGTGGTCCGACCGGTTGTCCCAGTCGTGGACGTCCAGGCGCCCGTTCTCGCCGCGGTGGTACTTGCCCGTCAGCTTGCCGGCCGCCAGCGGGCCCCAGGCCAGCACGGCGAGGTCGAAGGCGCGCGCCTGCGGCAGCAACTCGCGCTCGGGGGTGCGCTCCAGCAGGTTGTAGCGCATCTGGGAGCCCGCGAAGGGCGTCCAGCCTTTCAGCTCGGCCAGCGTGCCCGCCTGCGCGATCTCCCAGGCGGGCCAGTCGGAGACGCCGACGTAGAGCACCTTTCCGGCCCGTACAAGGTCGTCGAGGGCCCGCATCACCTCCTCGACCGGGGTGAAGTTGTCCCGGGCGTGCACCCACAACACGTCGACATAGTCGGTGCGCAGCCGCCGCAGGCTCGCTTCCACCGACTGGACGAGGTTCTTGCGGTGGCTGCCGGCCGCGTTCACATCACCCGGTCGGGTGGCGGAGTTGTACTTGGTGGCCAGCACGAAGCGTGCGGCACACGGCTGCCCGGCGCTGCTCTTCTTCATCCTGTTCGCACGCCAGCTCGGCGGCGTAGTCGCGCAGCAGGTCGTGCAGGACGAACCTGCCCGGCGCACGCTCGTCGAGCACGCTGGCCCGCGTCAGCTCACGCAGCAGAACGCGAGTCTGAGGCAGCCCGGTACTGGCCAGGGCGGCTGCCGCGCCGGTGCTCAGCTCCGGCCCGGGGTGCAAACCGAGCAAACGGAACAGCCGGGCAGCGGGAGGGCTCAGAATGCGGTACGACCAGGAGAACACCGTCCGTACGTCCGCGATCAGCTCGCTGCCGACCCACTCGGGCAGCCCGTCCGCCAGTGCGCCGAGCGTGATGCCCGGACGGGCGGCCAGGTGAGCGGCGGCCAGGGCCAGGGCCAGCGGCAGCCGCACACATCCGTTCACGACATCGGCCACCGCCCCCTCCCGGCCTTCCAACTGCTCGTCCGCCAGGCGCCGGACGAGCAGTTGCCGCGCCTCTTCGGTGCTGAAGGGCTCCAGCACGATCTGGTCCGCGCCGGTGGCGGCCACCAGGTCGGGAAGCTGACGCCTGCTGGTGATCAGGGTGGCGCAACCCGAGGCTCCAGGGAGCAACGGCAGTACCTGATCGGCGTCGCGGGCGTTGTCGAGGATCACCAGGATCCGCCGGCCCGTCAGCAGGCTGCGGAACAGTCCGGTACGCGCGTCGGTGCCTTCGGGGATCTGGCTGTCCGGGATTCGCAGCGCCTGCAGGAAGCCGCGCAACGCCTCGGCCGGCTCGGTGGGGCTGTCCGCCGCCGCGAAACCGCGCAGGTTCACGTACAACTGCCCGTCGGGAAAGCGGTCCGCCACCCGATGTCCCCAGTGGAGCGCCAGCGCGGTCTTCCCCACCCCGGCGGTACCGACCACGGCACTGATCGCCGCACCGGAAGACACTTCCCCCGCGACCGGCAACAGGCGCTCCAGACGACACAGATACGTCTCCCGGCCAGTGAACCCGGCCACGTCCGGAGGCAGTTGCGCGGGCCGAATGGCGGGCAGGGCGGCGAGAGGCGGTGCCTTGGGCTCCTCCGCCCCGGCCGGGGGGACGCCGGGCTTCTGCTCTTCGGACGGGGGGGCCTGCGGATCCGGACCCTGGTCGAGGCCAGGGCTCCGGCGGAGGATCTGCTCGTGCAGCCGGCGCAGCTCCGGGCCGGGCTCCTCGCCGATCTCCTCGACGAGCGACCGGCGCGCCCGGGCGTACACCTGGAGGGCGTCGGCCTGCCGCCCGGAACGGTAGAGCGCCAGCATCAACTGCCCCGCCAGCGGCTCCGCCAACGGGTGCTCCACGACCTCGGCCGACAAGCCCGCCACCGACTCCGCATGCCGGCCCAGCTCCAGCTCCAGGTCGTACCGCTCGGTCAGCAGCGTGACCCGCTCACGCTCCAACCCGGTCCGCACCTGCTCCGCCCACTGACCGCGCAGCCCGGCCAGCGGCGTGCCGCGCCACAGCGCGGTCGCCTCGCCGAGCAGTTGCAGCGCCCGCTCCGGGTCGCCGGCCCGTTCCGACCGTCCCTTGCCGGCCAGTGCGCGGGCGCGTAGCAGATCGACGCTCTCGGGGGCGATGTCCAGCACATACCCGCCGTCGCCACGGCGCAGCACCGGCACGTCCGGGTCCTCCCCCGAAGCCTGCCGCAACAGCCGGCGCAGCCGGGAGACATAGCTGTAGAGCGCATCGCGCGCGACGTCGGCTGACTCGTCGTGCCAGGCGTGCCTGATCAGCATCTCCACCATGACCGGCCGGCCCGGGGACATCGCCAGCACGGCCAGCACGCACCGTTGCTGCGGCGGCCCCAGTGCGTACAGCCGACCGTCCGCCCCGCGCAGCTCCACGGGGCCCAGCAGTCGCAGTTCGGTCACTCCGTCGATCCTCCCGTTGCTCTGCTGCCGCTCGTCGGGCTACTGCAGTGTGGGCGCCGCCGCTCTGGGGCGTCTCCGACCGGACAGCCCTGATCGGTGATGCGGGGTTGGCTCGCCGCCCCGGGGCGGCGCACGGTCGTCTTCTGAGTGGGTGGTGTCCTCGGCACGGCACTACGCAGTCCGGCTGCGGCGGTAGTCAACGTCGTCTGTTACCTAGTGTGATGCGTCCCGGGGGCCAAACGCCCCGGACGATGAGGAGACCGTGACCAAAGAAGAACAACCGTCGTCCATCACACTGCCGCGTGCGCGTGCTCACCTCACCGGTCACCACGGCGCGGCAACAGGTATCGGGCTTGCCCGGCTCCGGCCTCGTACAGGACCGGATGTGGGCACCGAGACGGGGCCCGGCAGCTCGCCGAGGCCGTCGAGTTGGTCGCGCGGCACGCGGAGGCGGTGGCCGAGCGGCCCCAGGTGTTCGTAAACCTGGTGCCCGACCACGTGATCGTGCACCGGATGCACCCGATATCCGCCGAGCGCACCCTCGTGGAGTGCGACCGGCTCTACGACCGGTCGGTGGTGGAGTCCGGACAGGACCTGACCCGTTTGGTGGAACTGTTCCACCGGGTCAACACCCAGGACCTCGCCGCCTGTGGGCGCACCCAACCGGCCATGGGCTCCCGGGCGTACCCCGACGGGGGCGTGCTGGTGCCCAGCGAGCACCACATCGGTGGGTTCCACGCGTGGGTGCTGAGCAGGCTGGGAATTCAGGCGGGCGCCGGCCGGGTCGGGAGGGTGAACGGGGGACGGGGGGCGCCTGCCCCCGCCCCGGGGGCAGATGGACCGAGGGCCACGTCCACGACGCCAACCGGTTCGTCCGTCCACCCGTCCACCGTCCGCCCGTCAGGAGAACCCCTCCGGCATGTGCATCTTCCCGCCCCCGTGCGGCCCGCCGGCCACGTAGACCGTGGACCCGGTCATGAAGGAGAACGCATCGGCCTGCGCAAGGGAGACGACCGAGCGTGCGATCTCTTCCGGCGTCGCCAGGCGTTCCATCCCGTCCACGTTGAGTGGACCCCAGGCTTCCTTGAACTCCTCCCACTGCTCGTCGGAGATGCCCTCGAGACGCACCAGCGCGGTGTCGGTGGTGCCGGGCAGGATCGCGTTGACGCGGATTCCCCGGGTTCCGTAGTCGAGCGCCGCCGTCTTGATGATCCCGTCGATGGCGTGCTTGCTGGCGGTGTAGGCGGTGCCCGCGGGGCGCACCGAGCCCGAGGAGGTGCAGATGATGACACCGCCGCCGGTCCTGAGCATGTGCGGCACCTGGTATTTGATCGACAGGAAGACGCCGCGGGCGTTGGTGCGGTGGACGTCCTCCCAGGTCTCGAGATCGAGTTCGTGCAGGGGCGCGGTGCGGGTGATGCCCGCGTTGTTGAACGCCACGTCGATCCGCCCGTAGATGCGCACGGTGTCGTCCACGAACTTCTTGACCTGTTCGGGGACGCGCACATCGGCCCGCAGGTAGGTGGCGTCTCCTCCCGCGGCACGGATCTCGCTCTCGACCTTCCTGCCCAGTTCCGTGCGGCGTCCGCAGAAACTGACCTTGGCGCCCTCCGCGGCGAAGGCCCGGGCGGTCGCCTCGCCGATGCCGGAGGTGGCGCCGGTGATGAGAACCACCTGGTCGCGGAACCTGCCCGGTGCGGTGTCGTCCGACGCGGCCCCGGTCCCCGCCGGGGTACTGTCCTCGGCCGCCGTGCTGCCGGCGGCGCGTGCGCTGGCGATGGTTCCCGCACCCGCCGCGCCCACCGTGGCCGCACCCAGCACGGCGCCGAGTACGGCCCGGCGCCGCGGCGGGGCGTCGTCCTCGGCCGCGCCGCCCGGCCCGGCGCCGATCGCCCCGGCGCTGTCCGGCTGGCGCACCGCTCCTGTCCGCTCGATGTCATCGCTGGTCACGGGGGCCTCCTAGGCAACTGATGTGTTCACGCGCTGTCGCACCGCGGTGCCGTGTGCGCCGTTCGCGTCGTCGCCTCGCCAGCCTCACCCCGGAGCGCTCAGGGCACCTCCTGCGGCCGGCCCGAGCGCCTGGCCAGTAGCAGGAGATGCCGTCCTCCAGCAGGAGGAGGGCGCGCGCGGAGGCGGCTCGTACAGTGGGGCGCATGGTCCGGGTGCTGTTGCGCTGGGAGTTCGCGGGTGACTTCAGGGCCCTGCGGCTCGTGGTGCTGCCCTTGGTGCCCGGGTTCCTCCTGCTGCACACCCCCGGCCGGCAGCCCTCGCCGGTGGACTGGGCGCTCGGTCTGAGCGCGGCACTGCTGAGCCTGGCCTCCGGTCGGATCCCGCTGACGGTGACCGTGGGGCAGTCCGCCCTCGTCGCGATCACCAGCGCGTTCGCGGACGCCAGCCCGGTCATCGTGAAGGTCATGGCCAGCGTCGCCCTGCTGGAACTCGCGGTGCGGCGCTGGGGAGTACCGACGATCTGCGGCGCAGCCTCGTTGACCGGTGCCTATGTCGTGGCCATCGCTGACACGCCGGTGTCCGCCCTGGCCTCGCTGGGCTACAAGGTGGCCTTGGTGCTGGGTGCGCCGGTGCTGCTGGGCGCGTATGTGCGGTCGTTGCAGGACGTCGCCCGGCTTGCCAGGCAACACGCCGCCGAGGAACGGATCCGGCACGAGGCCGGTGTCCGCGAGGCCCAGCTCGCCGAGCGGACCGTGATCGCCCGCGAGCTCCACGACATCGTCGCCCACCACATGGCGGCGATGGTGCTCCATGTCGGCGTCGCCCGTCATGTGATGCCGCGCCTCGAACCCGCCGTCGGCCAGGTCCTCGACGACGTCCACCGCGGCGCCTCCACCGCCCTGACCGACCTGCGGCGCCTGGTCGCGGTGCTGCGCGACCCCGACAAGGCACCGGCCCACCCCGAGACCCGGCTCGTCGATCCCGCCGAGCTGCCGACGGAACTCGACGCCCTGATGGAGCGCGCCCGCACCGCCGGAGTCCCCCTCACCGCTTCGGTCGATCCGGCCGTGGCCGGCCTGGACGCGGTACGGGCGCTCACCGTGGTGCGGCTCGTCCAGGAAGGGCTCACCAACGTCGTCAAACACGGCGATCCGCAGCGACGCGCCGGGGTGCGCGTCGGCTTCACCGGCAGCGGGGAAGTCCAGGTGGAGGTGTGCAACGAGGGCACCTTCCCGCTGCCGAACGGCAGCCCCGACTCCTACGGCCTGGCGGGCCTGCGGGAACGGGTCGCCCTCACCGACGGTCGGCTCCACGCGGGCCCGGCCCGTGACGGGTGGCGGCTGGCCGCGACCCTCCCGGCAACGCCGAGCAGCCCGGCAGAGAACGCCGCGCCCCCCGCCCCCCGTGGATCGGAGCAGCAGCCGTGATCCGTCTCCTGATCGTGGACGACCAGCAACTCGTCCGCGCCGGCCTGCGGATGCTGTGCGCGTCCGCCCCCGACCTCAGCGTCGTCGCGGAGGCCGGCAACGGGCAGGAGGCCGTTCGCCAGGCGCGCGAGGCGGTGCCCGACGTCGTCCTGATGGACCTGCGCATGCCCGGCATGGACGGCACCGAGGCGACCCGCCGCATCCTCGCCGAACGCCCCGCGACCCGCGTTGTCGTCCTCACCACCTTCGACGACGACGAGCACCTGTACCCGGCCCTGGCCGCCGGGGTGTCCGGCTTCCTCGCCAAGGACTCCACCCCGGTCGAACTGCTCGCTGCGATCCGCCGCGCCGAGGACGGCGACACCCCGTTCAGCCCCGGCGTCCTGCGCCGCCTGGTCAACGAGGCCCTGCGCACCCGCCAGACCACCCGGCCCTCTGGTCACGTCGCGCCCGCCCTCCCCGACTTCACCGCGCGGGAACAGCAGGTGCTGACCCTCGTCGCCTCCGGTCTGTCCAACGGCGAGATCGCCGAACGGCTCCATGTGGGCGTCACAACGGTGAAGACGCACGTCGCCAGCCTGATGATGAAGACCGACGCCACCAACCGCGTCCGCCTGGCCGTGTTCGCCGCCCAGCACGACCTGGCCCACCCGGCTGACGTGGCGAACCACGTCGTCACCGGACGGCCGCCGCATGTCAGGCCGCCCCACGTCAGCAGGTGTTTGTGATCCCTGGCCGTGAGGTGGGTACGGCTGGATGATCTGGTTCGTGGAGGGCTGGCGGGACGGCTCGGCGGTACTGCCGGGAGTGTGGTGATCCACTGCCGCAGACGAGGGCGGCGGAGACGGTGTTCTGCTCGGGGCGGTGCAGGTCACGGCGGTGGCGGAGGCTTCAGCGGACCCGGCAGCGGGTGGCTGCGATGCAGCGGGGAAGGCGGGCGGAGCAGCATGCGCATGCGCACACGTCTGCGCCTGCGCACTGGACATTGAACCGCTCTCGGGCGCGAGACGTTGCTCCACCTGATAGGGAGTCATCTGCACATCGAGTCCAGGAGAGATTATGCCTGCAAACGACGGCACTGATCCCCGAATTCAAGATTTTCTTGACACCCTTCCAGGGGAAACTCGGACACTGGTTGAGGAAGGCGCACTAGAGCGCCGGGAAGCAGCGGATCTATTGACCAGGTATCAAACGGTTGCCCGCGAAAGGCATGATGAGATTGTGGCGCTGATCCCGCAGATGGGTGCCGACGACGCAATTTTCGAGGCTGGGCAGCGCTATGATGCCGACAATTTGCAGGATACTCGCCTCAAGACGCTTATCGCCCAGTTCCCGGATATGCGGGATCAAATCGTATCAGGCGGGGCGGAAATAATTCGGCACGTGGATCGCGGGTTGACTGCGCAGGACGCCCTCTACGAGGTGGAAGTTGCACGAGTCGGCTACGATCGTGACCCTGGGTTCCGAGAGGATGTTGAGGCTGCGTTTTCCGCAGGTCTATATGAGACCAGGATCGATGCCGCGATTGATCTTGATCATGCGCGGGATGCGGCGTGGGTACGATCACTGGGAAACGACACCCGGGCCGCTCGCGAGAATTCACTTCCGGAGTATATTCAGGACCGCCGGCAGGACCCGCGCTCCGATACGCCTTGGCAACGTCCCAACCCGCTGCCCGCCTATACTCCACCGCAACCCCCTGCATATCAGCCTATTAACGCTGACGTGGCCCGTCACGCGGTGAACCCGGAACAGCACGACCAGCAGTCCGGGAATCGACATCCTCTTCGCCGGTCGGCACGACTCCTTTCCCGTAACACAAATGGGGCCGGTACACCTCCGTTTCGCCGGTCGGCACGACTCCTTTCCCGTAACACAAATGGGGCCGGTACACCTCCGTACAACCAGCAAAGCAACAGTCAAGGCGGCCGTAGAAGTTCGGGTCGGTGAGCCGGTGACCTCGCCGGTCGATCTGACTTCGTCGTCCACCGCAGCGGCAACATCGGATCCCCGCGCACATCCGGCTCGACCGGCGCAAGCAGTCCGGGCCGCAGCCCGGGACCGAGATCCACGGCCCGCTTGCGCCCGCCGCCCTCCCGCCGGACCCGTCCCAACGGCGCTTCACCGGCCTCCAGTTCAGCCACCCCACGCGAGACGGTGCCCTCGCGGACCCCGGCCGCGCGGGCGACGAGGCTGATCCCGCCATGCCCCAGCGACCGCGCCTGCGCTCCGGCGGGGTATTCCGGCGACCGTCCCGGCTCGATGACCGTGACCGGGGAAGACGCGATGGCGACGAGGTCCGGGAATGCCGGCCTGGTGCCGGGTCCGGTCGACGGCCGGCCGGTGGCACTTCGGCCCGGCACGCCGGCCGCCCGGGCTCATCAAGGTCCCTGACAGGATTCGTCAAGGTCTGGCGGGCACACTTCACCGTCAGGGCTGACAGGCGCTGCAGCCTCGCCCGTCGGTGCTGCCGCACCTGCTTCGCAGCGGAAGCAGCCGTCGCGCCGGGCGCGGGGACGCCGAGCAGAACCGGCCCGGGGCCACGCCCGCATCCTGGTCCCTCTACGCCGCCCGCGAAGGCATGCGGGCGGGCGGCTGAGGTCGTGAGCTGCTCACATACGTGCGGCGGCTGCCGGAGCGCTCGCCCGCTTCATGCACACGTACGAGAGAGTCTGGGGGGTGGCTGTCGATGCAGCCGTTGCACGCCGAGGATCCGGTGGCCTTCGGCCCGTACCGGCTGCTGGCGCGGCTGGGGGCGGGGGGCATGGGGCGGGTGTATCTTGCGCGCTCGGCGGGAGGGCGGACCGTCGCGGTCAAGGTCGTGCGACCGGAGCTGGCCGAGGACGGCGGGTTCCGGCAGCGGTTTCGGCAGGAAGTGGAGGCCGCACGGGCGGTGTCGGGGACGTACACCGCGCCCGTCGTGGACGCCGACACCGAGGGGGCGTTGCCGTGGCTGGCGACGGCGTACGTCCTCGGGCCCTCGCTGTCCGACGTCGTGGAGCGGCACGGGCCGCTGCCGGAGACCACTGTGCGCGCCCTGGGTGCCGGGCTCGCGGAGGCGCTGGTCGCGGTCCACGGCGCCGGGCTGGTGCACCGGGACCTCAAGCCGTCGAACGTACTGCTGACCGCCGACGGCCCGCGCGTCATCGACTTCGGTATCGCCCGCGCCGTCGACGGCGACCACCTGACGAGCACCGGCGTCATCGTCGGCTCGCCCGGCTTCATCCCGCCGGAGCAGGCGAGCGGACAGCACGCCGGTCCCGGGGGCGATGTCTTCTCGCTGGGCGTGGTGCTGGCGTACGCGGCGACCGGGCGGCAGCCGTTCGGTCAGGGCAGCGCGCCCGCGCTGCTGTATCAGGTGGTGCATGCGGATCCCGACCTGAGCGGGGTGCCGGACGGCCTGCGCGGCCACATCACGCCGCTGCTCGCCAAGGATCCGGCGATCCGGCCGGGCCCGGAGCAGGTCGGCGCGGGCTTCGCGGCCGGCGGCGCGGCGGAGCTGCTGCAGTCGTGGCTGCCAGGCCCGGTCGCGTCCACGATCGCGCAGCACGCGGCGTGGATTCTCGACCTGGAGGAGCCGCTGCGGGAAGGCGCCCCCGCGGGCGCCGCAGGGCCGCCGGCGGCGTTCGGGCCGGTTCCGGACGGGGCCTACGACGCGACGAGGCCCGGCGGCGGCACACCGGCGCCCGGCGCCGGGGCCGGGGCCGGGGCCGGCTCCGGATACACCCCGACCGCCTTTACCGCGCCCCGGCCGGATCCCGCCGGGGGCAAGCGGTCCTCCCGGCGGAGGTTCCTGGCCGCCGGGCTCGGCACCGGTGCGCTCGCGCTCGGCGGCGGCGGGCTGGCCGCGTGGCTGCTCCCCGGCGCGGACGGCGGCGGGAAGCCGGACGACGACAAGGACAAGCTGCCCGAGGCGCTGGACGCGGAGAACTTCACCACCCCGCCCGCCGGCACGAGCCCGGAGCCGCTGTGGCGGCAGCGCGCCAAGCCGCTGAGCTTGGCGTACGACGTCGCGCCGCAGGTCATCGACGGCCTGGCCATCGCCATGGGCGACCCGCTGCTCGCGTACGACCCGGTGACCGGCGACAAAAAGTGGTCGGAAGCGGGCATCACACCCGGCTCCGGGATCGTGCACAGCGGCGGATTGCTGTTCCTGCTCAGCGCCGACTACGACGGCGACTTCGTCGGCCTCGACGTCAAGACCGGCAAGGAGGCGTGGCGCAGCCGCCTCGGCGCCGGCTTCACCAACCCGCGGCCCGTCGCCGCCGACGGCAGACACGTCTACGTGATCGCCGAGATCGAGGGCGTGGAAAGCGCCGGGGAAGGCGGCACCGTCGTCGCCGCCGTGGACCTGGAGTCCCGCAAGGTCGTCTGGCGCAAGCAGCGCGACCCGGGGGCGGGTGAGTGGAGCGTGGCCGCGACCACCGACGGGACCTACCTCGTGTATGCCGACGACAACTACAACCTCACCGTCCGCTCCACCGCCGCCGGAAACCAGGTGTGGACCAAGGAGGTCGGCGACGAGATCGCCCAGCGTCCCGCCCTCCACGGCGACAAGGCAGTCTTCGCCAACCAGAGCGAGCGGACGCTGGTCGCCTATGCGCTGGACAGCGGGGACGAACTCTGGTCGGTCCCCTCTGGGCACCCCGGTAACGGCTTCAACCCCTCGGTGAGCGTCGTCGACGGGGTGGTGTACGCATCCGTCACCCGGCACGCGGTCTTCGCCGTGAACGCCGACAGCGGCGAGGTGCTGTGGCGCAACAAGGACGTGTCGCCGATGGAGATGCCGATCAGCTTCGTGCGGGCCGAGGACTCGGTGTACGGCGCCTCGTACTTCGACGGCGGCGGCATCTACGCGTTCGACGCCGAATCCGGCGAGCTGCGCTGGCGATACAACGACGGCGTGAACGACAGCGGCCAGTGGCAGGTGGCAGCGGCGGGCAGCCGGCTCATCGCCGTCCACACAGACAACATCTACGGCCTTCCCGCCGTATGACGGGGGCGGGGGCCGGCCTCATCTGGGAGGCGGGTGACGGCCCGGACGACGATGACGGGCTATCAGGCGCGCTCGTACCGGCCAACGGAGACCAAAACTGAGACCACCACCACGAATGCCGGGCCCGTCGCGGGCCCGGCATTCGTGTTTCTGCTCTTCAGCGGCGGTAGCGGTGGGATTTGAACCCACGGTGGAGTTGCCCCCACACTCGCTTTCGAGGCGAGCTCCTTCGGCCGCTCGGACACGCTACCGCCACGCAGCTTAGCCCACCCGCCGCCGTGAGCAGAAATCGTTACGGGCGCGGGCCGTCCGGGGCCGGGGCGGTGCGGAAGAAGGCGGTGAGCAGGGCGGTGGCGGGTGGGGCCAGGACGTGGGGGATGACCTCCGGGCGGTGGTTCAGGCGGCGGTCGCGGAGGACGTCCCAGAGGGAGCCCGCCGCGCCCGTCTTGGGGTCGCGGGCGGCGTAGACGACGCGGTCGACGCGGGCGAGGACCGCGGCGCCCGCGCACATCGTGCACGGCTCCAGCGTGACGACCAGCGTGCAGCCCGTCAGCCGCCAGCCGCCCAGCTCCGCCGCCGCCGCCCGCAGCGCCAGGATCTCCGCGTGCGCCGTGGGATCGCCCGTCGCCTCCCTCTCGTTCCGGGCGCGGGCCAGGATCCTGCCCGTGGGCGGTGCCTCGATCAGCGAGGCGTACGAGTCCCCCGACGCGTCCACCGGACCCACGACCACCGCGCCCACCGGCACGTCACCCGTCTCCAGGGCGCGCTCCGCCTCCGCCAGGGCCGCGCGCATCGGCGGTGCCCACAGCTCCTCGTACGGGCCGCTCTCCCCTTCTCCGCCGGGCTCGGTCAGCGGACCGCCTCCAGGACGTCCGCCGCGCCGAGCATCTCGGCGATCTCGTTGACCGCATCGCTGTGCAGCGCCAGCAACTGCTTCTCCGAGACCCCGAGGTCCTCCAGCAGCTCCGTGTCGCCCACCGGGCCCGCCGGCGTGCCGGGCGGGGCGTCCGGGTCGGCGTCGGCGTCCGCGCCGGAGCCGCCGGCGGCGTCCGGCTCGCCGTCCTCGGTGCCGTCCAGGTCCGTCAGGCTGTCCAGGGCGCTGTCGTCCTCGGGCTCCCGGCCGAGCAGCTCGGGGGTGAGCAGGATCTCCCCGTACGCGCTGCGCGCGGCCCCCGCGGCGTTCGAGACGAAGACGCGCGGGTCGTCCTCGCCGTCTATACGGATGACGCCGTACCAGATGCCCTCCTGCTCGAGCAGCACCAGCACGGTCTCGTCGTCGTCGGCCGTCGCCTCGCGGGCGAGGTCGGCCAGGTCGTCCAGCGTCTCCACGTCGTCGAGCTCTGTATCGCTCGCTTCCCACCCGTCTTCGGTGCGCGCGAGCAGTGCGGCGAAGTACACCGTGACTCTCCCACTGGTCCTAGGTGTGCCGGGCCGGGTGGTCGAGCTTGCCTGCTCTCTCCCCCCGACCAGGGGCGGGGGACCCGCCCTCACCGGAATCGTGACAGAAACCTGCGCTGTCTGCGGGGTCTTCCGCTGTGCGTCGTGAATTGGGCCGTCGCGCGGCCCCCGTTCCGCCGCTCATCGGCCGTCTACCAGCGAAAGGTGCGCATGCGGTGGACATGCCGACGCCGCGCCGCCCGGGCGCGCCGCGGCTGGACGCGCGCCCGCAGCGCCTCGGCTTCGTGCAGGTCGCGCAGGAAGGCGGCGCGGCGCCGGCCGCGGTCGTCGGTGGTCTCGGCCAGCGGATCACCGCTGCGCAGATCACGATCCGGCATCACACACCTCCAGCGTCCGAGCGGGCCGGGCGGACATATCCGCCTTGCACCCGGTTGGCGGTTGTGTACGCACCGCGGCCCGTTTCTCCACGCGTACCCCCTGGCCCCCACGGGTATCCGTGCCCGGCCGGGTCTCGGATAGATTCGGGAGCATGCGGATTCACGTGGTCGACCACCCCCTGGTGGCGCACAAGCTCACCACGCTGCGCGACGAGCGCACGGACTCTCCCACCTTCCGGCGGCTGGCCGACGAGCTCGTCACGCTCCTCGCGTACGAGGCGACGCGCGACGTCCGCACCGAACAGGTCGACGTGCGCACCCCCGTCGCGCAGACCACCGGTGTGCGGCTGGCCCGTCCCAAGCCGCTGATCGTGCCGATCCTGCGCGCCGGGCTCGGCATGCTCGACGGCATGATGCGGGTGCTGCCGACGGCGGAGGCGGGCTTCCTCGGGCTGATACGCGACGAGGAGACCCTGCAGCCCAGCACGTACGCGAACCGGCTGCCGGAGGATCTGTCCGGCCGGCAGGTCTACGTCCTGGACCCGATGCTGGCCACCGGCGGCACCCTGGTCGCGTCGATCCGCGAGCTGATCCGGCGGGGCGCGGACGACGTCACGGCGATCTGCCTGCTGGCGGCGCCGGAGGGGACGGACGCGGTGGAGCACGAGCTGGCGGGCGCGCCGGTGACGGTGGTCACGGCGGCGATGGACGAGCGGCTGAACGAGGCGGGGTACATCGTGCCCGGCCTGGGCGACGCCGGCGACCGGATGTACGGGACCGCCTAGCGGCGAGCCCGGCCGGGGACCGCCGGGCCGGCAGGCGCCGGGTCAGCGACCGCCGGGTCGGCGGGTACCCCGTGGTGCCCCGTGCCGCGGGCTGCCGCGGGCGTCCTCAGTCGCACGCCCCCGGCTTCGCCTTCGCCGGGGCCGCCAGCGCCTTCAGCGCCGCCTTCGCCTCCGCCGGCTTGGCCAGCCCGCGGAACTCGTCGCCGATGATCAGATCGACCACCGCGCCCTTGCGCTCCACCGCCTTCGGCTCCGCCTGCGCCAGTTGCGTGCCCAGCACCTTCAGCTCGCCGTCCACGGTCCCCGGGGCGCCGAGCAGGACGCCCTCGCCGGGTACCTTCTTGTCGTACGCCGCGGGCGCGTTGTCGACCTTGCCGATCTTGAAGCCGCGCTTCTCCAGCTCGTCGGCGGTCTTCTGCGCGAGGCCGGTCCTGGCGGTGGCGTTGAGCACGTTGACCTCGACCCGGCCCGGGGCGGGCAGCTCGGCCGGCTTCCCGCCGGGACCGCTCTCGGGTCTCTTGCCCTCGCCGGACTTCGCGCCGGTTTCCCCGGCGCCGCAGTCCTCGGGCGTACGGGCCTGCACCGCCTTCTCCTCCTCGTCGCCGCCCGTGAAGGCGTCGACGAGTTGCAGCGTGCCCCAGCCGGCGAGCGCGACCGCGAGCACGGCACCGAGCAGGATCAGCACCCTCCGGCGCCGGCGGCTTCGCCGCATACGCGGATATTTGGTGCCCTTGATGCGGTACGGCCCGCCCATCTCGGGGGGCGTCAGCATGCTCATGGCGGCAGCGTAGTAGCCGGAAGGGGCCGTGCCTACTAAATGATCTACGGGGTGGACGCGGGTCCCCCCGAAAGGGTCAACGGACTGCTCAGTCCAGCTCAAGGACGCGCGCGTGCAGCACCTGGCGCTGCTGCAGCGCCGCCCGCACCGCGCGGTGCAGTCCGTCCTCCAGATACAGGTCGCCGCGCCACTTCACGACGTGGGCGAAGAGGTCGCCGTAGAAGGTCGAGTCCTCGGCGAGCAGGGTCTCCAGGTCCAGTTGCTGCTTCGTCGTCACCAACTGGTCGAGGCGTACCGGGCGTGGCGCGACATCAGCCCACTGGCGGGTGGACTCCCGGCCGTGGTGGGGGTACGGCCTCCCGTTTCCGATGCGCTTGAAGATCACACGGAAAGCCTACCGGGGATGCGCCTCCGGGCGCAGCAGTGATGCACAGGAGCCACAAGCCAGCGGCAAGTGCGAAGCAAGGCGGAGGCAAGCGGGGGACGGCATAAGCAAGGCGGAGCACGGCGGAGCAAGGTGGAGCACGGTGGAGCACGGCCGAAGAGAGGCGGCGGCAAGGCGGGCGGAACGGCAGGAGCCCGGGCCGTCCGCGGCCCGGGCTCCCCTCGCGTCTGTGCTACGCCGTCACGCGCTCACCGCTCCGCGTGGTCGTCGTGCGCACCCCCGCCGCTGCCCTCGTCGCCCTCGGTGGGCACGAACGACACCGGCTCGCGCAGCGAGCTGACGTCGTGCGCGTACGTCCCGACCGCGTTGGCGATGACGTCGATGTTCGCGTCGAACGCCGGCATGCTGATGTTGTCCAGGTCGTCGCACGCCGTGTGGTAGCACGGGTCGTACGCCTTGCCCGCCGTGCCGCCGAACTTCACGGCCTGCGCCTCGGTCTTCGTCCCCTCCGCGCCCGTGAACGTGCCGCCGGACGGGATGCCCACCTCGATGAAGGGGCCGTAGTCGGAGCGGCCGGTGAAGTCGGTGCCCTCGTGCGGCATCCCCTTCCGGTCCATGAAGTCGGTGATCTGCCGCTCCAACTGCGCCGAGCCCTCCGGGCCCGGGCCCTCGCCGACGCCGTCGGAGTCGTCGCCGTCGTAGACGAAGAGGCCGTAGTTCGGCGAGGCGACCATGTCGAAGTTCAGGTACAGCTCGATGTCCCGCAACTGGCGCGGGGTCAGCCGGCTCACGTAGTCCGTGGAGCCGACGAGGCTCAGCTCCTCCGCCGACCAGAATGCGAAGCGCACCTGGTTGCGCGGCTTCTCCTCCGCCTTCGCCAGCTCCTTCGCGACCTCCAGCAGCGCCGCGGAGCCCGAGGCGTTGTCGTTGATGCCGGCGCCCTCGGAGACCGAGTCGAGGTGCGCGCCGAGCATGACCGTGCGGTCGTCGGCGCCGCCCTTGGTCTCGGCGATGACGTTCCGCGTCGTCCGCGGCTCGACGATCATCTGGATGTCGACGTGGACGGTGACCTCGCCCTGCGTCAGCAGCGTGGCCAGGGCCTCGCCCTCGGCCTTGGTGATGCCGCCGGTGGGCACCTTGACCGCGTCGGCGTCGCCGAGGGTGCCGTTGAGGGCGCCCTCGGTGTTGTTGTAGATGACGGTGGCGACGGCGCCCGCGTCCGCGGCGTTGGCCTGCTTGACGGCGAAGTTGCAGCCCCCGCGCTGGACGAGCGCGACCTTGCCCGTGTAGTCGCCGCCCGTGAAGTCGCCCGGCTCGCAGCCCGAGGTGCCGTCGGCGTCGACGGGCACGGCGGCCAGCGGCGCGTCGAGGCCGCCCTCGGGGGTCGCCTTCGAGAAGGTCATCGCGTATATCTCGATGTCCCGTGCCCCGGGCGAGACGACTGCGAACTCGTCCTTGAGCGTCTCGGAGTAGGTGAAGTCGAAGGTGTCGTACGTGACGTCGTAGCCGGCCTGCTTGAGCTGGTCGTAGACGTACGCGGCGGACGCCTCGTACCCCGGCGAACCGGCCGCGCGGTGGCCGCCGTTGCGGTCCGCGATCCGCTGGAACGCCTTGAGGTGCTTGTACGCGTCCGCGGCGCTGGACGCGCGCACCAGCTCACGGGCCAGCTTCGCGCCGTCCGTCGCCGCGGGTGCCGCGCTGGCCAGGAGCAGGGGGACGGCGAGGGCGGCCGCGCCCAGCGCAGCCGTGAATCTTCGAGGGAACACAGGAGTCCTTCCGACGTCAAAGGTGGGCGACCTGTCCGGCGTGTGGGGTCTCCTGTCCGCAAGGCGGACGGGGTGCGAGCAACCTAGCGACTCGAACGGCGTTGCGGAATGGCCGGTGGCCAACCCGTCCCGGTTCAGGCGGTCTTCTTCGCCTTCTGCCCCGTCTTCCCCTGCGCCCCGGCCGCCCCGGACGCCTTGGCCGTCTTGGCCGCCGCCTTCGCCTCCTGCTTGAACGCCCGTACCTCCGTCAGCGTCTCCGGCCCGGTGATGTCCGCGACCGACCGGCGGCTGCCGTCCTCGCCGTACGCGCCCGCCGCCTCGCGCCAGCCGTCGGGGGCGACCCCGTACTGCTTGCCCAGCAGCGCGGTGAGGATCTGCGCCTTCTGCTTCCCGTACCCGGGCAGCGCCTGGAGCCGCCGCAGCAGCTCCCGGCCGCTGCCGGCATCGCGCCAGAGGGCTTCCGCGTCGCCGTCGTACTCGTGCACGAGGTACGCGCAGAGCTGCTGGATCCGCTTGGCCATCGAGCCGGGGTAGCGGTGCACGGCCGGCTTCTCGGAGAGCAGCGTCGCGAACGCCTCGGGGTCCTGCGCGGCGATGGCGTGGGCGTCGAGGTCGTCGCCGCCCATGCGGTGGGCGATCGTGTACGGGCCGGAGAACGCCCACTCCATGGGCACCTGCTGGTCGAGGAGCATGCCGACCAGGACGGCCAGCGGGCTGCGGCCGAGCAGCGCGTCGGCCTCCGGCTGCTGCGCGAGACGGACGGTGACGTTCATCCGAGCATCATGGCAGCAGCCGGTCGCGGCCCCGCCGGGCAACACGCGGCCCCCGGCGCGCGCCTTGCGCACCGGGGGCCGCGGCCCGGCCGGGCGTCCCGCTCAGGCGCCGGCCGGGAGCTGCTTCGCGCGGTGGCGGATGCGAACCGCGGTGGCGATCTCGATGACGCCGACGGCCAGCAGCCAGGCGCCGGCGAGGTAGGTGAGGATCGCGATCGACGTCAGCGGCGACACGATCAGCACGATGCCGGCCAGCGCCGAGATCACGCCGAGGCCGATCTGCCAGCCGCGCGCGGGCATCGCCTCGTCGGAACCGGCGGCCACCGCCTGGGTGATGCCGCGGAAGAGCCAGCCGATGCCGATCCACAGGGCGAGCAGCAGGATGGACCGCAGCGCGCTGCGGAAGCACAGCAGGCCCAGCAGGATGCACAGCGCGCCGCTGATGAACGCCATCACGCGCAGCGCGGTGGAGGCGTGCGTACCGAACGCGGCGACGAGCTGCATCACGCCGATGACCAGCAGGTACAGGCCGAAGAGGATGCCGACGACGCGGAGCGTCTCGCCGGGCCAGGCGAGGGTGAGGGCGCCGAGGACGAGGGCGGCGACGCCCGCGAGCAGCACCGCCTGCCAGGCGCCTCTGGCGAGGAGGCCGAGGGGCCCTTCGGGGACGGCGCCGCGGTCGTGGTGGGCGGTACGTGCCGCGCCGCCGCCGGGCGGCGGGCCCGCGTGCTCGTCGCCCGCGACGACGCTGAGCCGGCGCTCCCGGGGGGCGTGCTCCCCGGGGGTGGCGGTGGGCGCGGCGCGGGGTTCTTCCACGCGGCGGGTGCCGTCGCCGACGGGGTGTATGCCTTCGTCGGTGTCAGCGTCGGCGGCGTCGGCAGCGGAGGGACCGGGTCTGTCGGGGCGGCCGCGGTGCGGCGCCGGGTCGGTGCTCATGCTCCAGGCTGCGAGCGGCTCCGGCCGGGCTGCCACCGGCGCTGGGCCGTACGGGTGACGCGTACGGCCGCGGATCAGCCGCGCTCCAGCTCCTCCGCGAGCACCGTCAGGTGGCTGCGCTGCACTTCCTTCGTGCTGGTCACCAGCGTCAGCGGCCCCTGCTCGTAGAGCGCGCGCAGATGCGCGAGCGCCTCCGCCCGCTCGTGGTCGGCCAGCTCCTTGCGGTAGCGCTTCACGAAGTCCGGGTAGCGCTCGAAGTCCGCGTGCAGCCAGTGGCGCAGTTCGTCCGAGGGCGCGATGGCCTTCAGCCACTCGTCGATGTGCGCCTTCTCCTTGGTCATGCCGCGGGGCCAGATCCGGTCGACGAGGACGCGCCGGCCGTCGTCCTCGGCGGGGGCGTCGTAGACGCGGCGTATCCGAGGAGGTGCGTGTTTTGTCGTCATACGTCCACGGTAGCCGTGCGGCGAGCCCCCCGCGCCCGCCGCACGGCCCCGCTCACTCCTCGCCGGCCCCGTGTCCTTCGGCCGCCACCGCCCGGAGCAGGCCGCCCGCCGGCGGGGGCCCGCCCGCCGGAGAGCCGGCCGTCAGCCGGGGGAGCAACTGCGCCGTGAGGAGGGTCGAGAGCGCGGTGCCATCAACGCCGCCGCCCCCGCCGCCGTCCGTGCGGATGACCGTCGGCTGCGGCGCGCTGCCCGCGAGCACCGCGCCCACCTCCAGCCGCCGCCTGGCCAGCTCGTACTGCAGCACCGCGCGGTTGTCGCGGTACGCCTGCGCCAGCCGGCGCTGCGCCTTCGCCTCGTTCTCGGCGGCGATCAGGCCGCTGCGCCCGCGGGTCTCGATCTCGAAGCGGACCTTCTGCGCCTCGGTCTCCTGCTGCTCCAGCAGCCGGGCGACCTCCTCGCGGGCCCGGTTCAGCGCGGCCTTGACCTCGACGAACCGCGCGTCGCGTGCCTTCTTCGCCCGCTCGATGTCCATCTGGAGGTTGTCGATGCGGCGCTTGCGGGTCAGGCCCCACTCCTGCTCGTACGCGGTCCGCTCCTTCGCCACCCGCTCGCGGGTGGCGAGGTGCTGCTGGTACTGCGCGGGGAGCTGGACGTCGGGGATGTTGGCGCCGGTGATGCGCACGCCGTAGCGGGCCAACTGGCGGTTGAGCAGGTCCTGCATGTCCGCGACGTCCGAGCCGCGCAGGTCGTACGCCCGCTCCGTGCGCACCCGGCGCGCGCGCTGGCGGATCGCGTCCTGCACGGCGCTGGAGAGCACCAGGTCGAAGTTGCCCGCGCCGATGGTGCGGACGAAGAGCACCGCGTCGTTGATGCGGAACTTCAGGAAGAACTCGATCGAGCGCAGCGGCACGTTCTCCTGCGTCGGGCAGGCCATGACCGGCGCCGAGTACGGGATCTCCGTGGCCGTGTCGACGACGAAGTCCACCCGCGACCAGGGGTGCCAGACGAAGTGCCGGCCCGGGCCCAGCGTGCGGGCGATGGCGCCGTAGCGGGTGAGGACGCCGTTCGTGCCCTGCTCGATCTTCACGATCGAGGAGCGCCACCACCACAGCACGCCGACGACCAGCAGGAAGACGCCGGTGCCGTACGCGGCCGCCGCCAGCGCGTCGTACGCGCTCGCGCTCCAGCCGTCCTCGCTGCCGCTCTGCAGCCCGGCCATCACGCCGGTCGTCAGCGCCAGCAGCGCCAGCCACAGCGGCACCATCCACCACAGCCGGCGGCGGTGGCGGGGGATGATGACGGGGATCAGGGTGCCGGCCTCGCCGCCGCGCAGCAGTTGGGGGATGTCGCCCCAGGCCGCGACGAGTTCGGAGATGACCGACCTGCGCTTCATGGCCGCCGTGCTCATGCTCCCGCCTCCTCGTGCCCGTGGTTCGCGGGCCCGAAGCCCGTGCTCTCGTGTCCGTAGCCTTCGCCGGCGACTCCGATGGCGGCACCGACTGCCTGCGGCTCGTGCGGCGCGGGCTGCTGCTCCGCCTCCGCGCTGCCCGCCGGGGCCGGCACCGGCGCCGGCCGCTCGGCCTCGCGCAGCGCCCGGATCTCCGGCTCCCGCTCGGCGATCCGCGCCGCGACCTCGGCCAGCCGCTCCCGTACGGCCGCCATCTCGGCCTCCGAGAACAGGTCCGCGCCGTGCTCGCCGATCAGCTCCCGGGCGAGCGCCAGGAAGTCGACGCCCGCGCCGCCGCCGTTCGCGCCGTCGGCGGGGCCGCCGATGCGCAGCAACTGCGGCAGGTGGTCGGCGACCTGCTCCAGGGTGTCGAGGACCTGCTGCTGGTAGCGGTACTCCAGGATCTCCGGCGCCTCGGCCGTCGTCACCGCGCGGATGTCGAGCGCCTGCGCCTCCAGCAGCGCGGCGTTGGCCCGCGCCTCCGACTCGGCCTGGACGTACCGCTGCCGGGCCAGCGCCTCGGCGCGGTTGGTCTCGCGCTCGACGGCGGTGTCCATCTGGGCCTGGTACTGGGCGATGTCCGCCTGGATCGCGGACAGTTCCTCCTCGCGGGTCGCCAGCTCCTTGCTCAGGTCGCCCTCGTCCTGCTCCTTGCGGAGCTGGAGCGCGTACTCGTGGGTGTACGCCTCCTTGGCCATCCGCACCATCTCCGGCGCCGCGAGGTCCATGCGGTACGGCTGGTCGGAGGGCTCGGCGTGGGTGATGTTGGCGTTGGTCAGCTCGACCGCGGGCCGGAACTGGCGGTTCAGCGAGTCGAGCAGCCGGGTGGTGTCCTCGCCGACCATGTCGTAGATGCCGGCGGCCTCCTGCTCGTAGATGAGGCTGCGGATCGTCTCGCTGACGGCGTTGTTCAGCTTCTCCTCGAAGCCGCGCACGGCGCCGAGGGTGTAGACGAACTCGACCGGGTCGCTGATCCGGAACTGGATGAAGAGGTCGATGGACGCCTTCACCCCGCCCTTCGTCGGGGCCTCGCGCACGGGCGCGTTGAAGGGGTACTCGCGGGTGGTGTTGAGGATGTACGAGACCCGCTTCCACGGGTTCAGCAGGATGACCCGGCCGGGGCCGACGACCTGCTCCAGCTTGCCGAACTTGGTGATCAGGGCATGACACCCATCGGGCACCATCACCATCCCCTGCCGCCACCACACGAACCCCACGGCGAAGATCGCCAGCACCCAGTAGTGGGCGCCGAACAGCGGGTTCGTCACCACGTCGTCGCCGGTGGCGGCCACCGCGATGGTGCCGACGGCGCCGACGACGAGCAGCAGCGACACCGGCAGCATGCTGAGGAACGAGCGCCCGCGCGGCAGCACCATCGGGCAGATGGCGTGCACCTGCTCCAAACCCTCGCGCTTCAGCTCGCTGCGGTTCAGCACCTCCCCGGCCTCGTCCAGCGGCACGGACTGCTGCGTCATGACGGTGTCGAGGCTGCCGCCCTGGTCGCGGGCGGCGGGGAAGTCGGCCGGGTCCATCCCGTCCTCCCGGGGCGCGTCACTGCGCCGGCCCCGGCCGCCTTCCCTGCCCTCGCGGCCCTGCTCCCCGTCGGGCAGTACGCCGCGGCGGCGCAGCTCGTCCTGGGCGAGCTGCCTCGGGTCGTTCCCCTCCATCACGGCCTGCGCCGCGCCTCTGATGGTCTGCGCACGCGAACGTGCCATGTCGTCCCCCTCCTCAGTCGCGTGATCACTCTCCGCAAGCCCAACCGTTTCGTACAGTCGTGCGCAAGCACAGGCGCGGATCGTGACAACACGGGTACGTGGTCATTGCACGATTCCGGCAGTAACCGGGTTTAGGAGAGCACCTGCTCTGCTATTCCGCCGCCCGGACTCTCCGGGCACGGTCCCGCTGACCCCGCCGGCCGGGCGGCGGCGCTATCAGGGCCCCGCGTGCACCTGGCACGCCCACAGGCTGGGTGTCTGCGGATAGGTGTCCCGCAGACCGCGTACGGCGCGGTGCAGGGCCTCGGCCGTGCGGTCGGCGTCGAGCGTGCCGTCGCCCCTGGTCAGGCTCTCGTAGACGCTGAGCGCGACCTGCGCCCCGATCACGTCGTCGACGTGCCACAGCGAGCCGACGACATGGGGGAAGCCGGCCATCTGGAAGGCGCTGACGATGTGGACCGCCTCGTCGGCGAGTTCGGGCCTGGTGTGCAGGGTGGCGCAGGCGGACAGGTAGGCGAGCCGGACCGAGGGCAGCCGCAGCCGGGCCAGGTCGCGGACGGTCAGCGGGCGTTCGGCGTGGTCGTGCAGGACGAGCCGGCTGCCGGAGGCGCGTTCCAGGTCGCCCAGGGCGTGGCAGGCGAAGTGGGCGTAGGCGTGCCGGGGCAGCGCCGAGACGACCGCGGAGTGGGTGGCGGAGGCGTCCGCGAGCAGGGTGGCCCGGGGCACCACGCGGGCCAGGTGTCCGGCCTCGCGGAGCGCGCCGGGGAGCGGGGCGTGTCCGGCCGCCTGCGCGACGCTGACGACGAGGGTCCCGGTGCCCGCCGGGCGCGCGGTGCGCAGGCGGGCGTGGTGCAGGGCCCGTAGCGTCGGCGTGTACGAGGAGATCACCCGGTCCAGCGCGCCGGGACCGGCGTCGGCGGGCGCCGCCGCGTGCAGGGGCAGGGTGCCCAGGAGGCCGCCGGGCGACCACCACACGCGGGTGGCGGCGGGCAGGCGGTCGAGGACCGGGCCGGTGACGGCCTCCCACAGCCAGGCGAGGGTCTCCCGTACGTCCCGCTGGGCGTGCTGCGCCTGCTTGCGGGAGGTTTCCGGGGCGTCGATGCGGGTCAGCGCGTTCTCGAAGGTCTTCAGCCGCGCCGCCGCCGTCTGCGGGGTGAGGCCGGGGAGCGGTACGGCATCGATGGAGCGCTCGGTGACGACCAGGGCGTCGCTGCCGTACGGGGAGACGTTGACCAGCACCACCGGGCCCGCGGCCGCCGTGGCGCGGAGTTCGCGCTCGTCCCAGTCCCGCACCGGGCGCAGCAGGCCCAGTTCGGGGTGCTCGGCGCGGATGCGGGTGACGAGGTCCCGCCACTCGGCGGCCAGCCGCTGCCGCAGGTCGGTGCGGGCACCGTCGGAAGCGGACGGTCCCTCGTCCAGGAGTCCCGGACCGCCGGTCGCCGTGTCCAGCGCCTCCCGGAGTTCGTCGAAGCGGTCGGCGAGATCCGGGGCGGTCTCCCTGAGCCGGGTCAGGTCGCTGTCGGCGTCGAAGGCGTGGGAGAGGATCACGCCCCTGGCCTGCTCCAGGAGGCCGACCCCGAGCCCCGGCCGGCCGCAGCGGACCGCGCAGGCGGCGGCAGCGGCGCCGAGACCGACGGTCCTGCTCAGCAGGAACTCCTGGTCGTCGCGGACGAGATGGCGGGGCGCCACGGCGGGCAGCAGGTCGACCGCCACGACGTACCCGTCCAGGGCGCCTTCCCAGTCGCCCAGCTCCGCCCGGATCTCGCCCCAGGTCTGTGCGGCTTCGAGGCGTACGGCGGGCGGGCACTGCTGCTCCAGGGCCGCCTCCCGGCACAGCCCGGCCGCTTCCGCCAGGTCGGCCGGGCGGCGCCGGCGGCCGAGGAGCGGGCCGCGCAGCGCGTTGCCGAGGTTCATCAGGCGCGACGTGCGCGTGGGGTGGCCGGGCGGGGCGGCCTCGGCGGCCCGGCGGTACAGCGCGACCACCTCGTCCCGGGCGGCCGACGAGAGCACGGCACGGGGGCTCACCTGCCGTGCGCTCGCGGCCACGGTGAGGGCGCCCGGCAGTTCCGGGGAGTTCGCGGGCAGCATCGCGACCACCGCGTCGGCCAGTTCGCGCGCCTCGTGGGCGTCTTCGGAGCGCTGCGTGTGCGAGAAGCGGCTCAGCAGGGCGACGGCGAGATTGTGGCGCCGCCGGGACAGCGCCGGGTCGCCTGCCGGGGTGAGGGCGAGGGCTTCTCTGAAGAGCCCTACGGCTTCGTCGAGCCGGGCCAGGGGCTCGGCGGCGCGCTCGGAGCCGGCCATGACGCCGAGAGCCGTCGAGCTGAGCCGCGCCGCCTCGTGCGCGGGCCCGATACCGGGCAGCGCGGCGGCCCGGTGCCGGCATTCCTGCGCCTCCCGCAGGTCGTCGCCGTCCTCGGTCAGCCGGTGCCGCAGGCTCAGCGCCGCGGCGAGGTTGAGCAGCCGCAGCCCGAGCATCGCGTGCCCGTCGCGGGTGAGCGCCACCGACTCGCGATGGACCCGTACGGCCTCGTTCAACTCCTCCGATTTTCCCGAGCGTTGGTAGCACGCCATCAGCACCAGGCCGAGGTCGTCGAGCGCACTGGAACGGTCCGGGTGGTTCTGCGGCATCAGGGTCTCGGCGTGCCTTAGCTGCCGCAGCGCCTCGTCCAGGTCCGCCCCGCGCGTCTCCGGCGCGCGCATGTAGTTGTTGTAGAGGGCCATCGCGGGAGAGATGAGGGGCAGTTCCTGCCCGGCCGCCGCCCCCTCGGCGGTGCCGGAGGGGGCGGTAAGCCTGAGGGCCTCGTCCAGATCGGCCGGGTCGCCGGTCGCCACGTGCCGGGCGCGCAGGGCGTTGCCCAGCGCGTTGCGCAGGGCGGCGGTCTCCCCGGGATCCTCCGCCGTCCGGAGCGCCTGGGTGAACACGGCGATCGCCTCGTGCAGGTCCTCTGCCCGGCCGGTGTGCTGGTACCTGAGGACGAGCGCCATGCCCAGGTCGTGGCCCGCCTCCGCGGCCCCCCGCGGATGGCCGCTGACGGCCAGGCGGCACACGTCCACCACCTCGTCGCACTCCTCGGGGGTCGCGCCCTCCACCTGCCGCAGCATCAGCAGCCCGTTCGCCAGGGTGCTGAGACAGACGGCCAGGTGCGGGCTCCCGGGCGGCAGTTGGGCCCGTACGTCACGCGCGATGCCGACCGCCGCGTGCAGGTCGTCGGCCTCGTACGTGTCCAGGTGGCGGAGCAGGAGCTGGCGGCCCAGGCCGGCCAGGGTGAGGAGCCGCTCGGGGGAGTCCGCCGGCAGGGCCTTGACGGCGCGGTGGACGAAGCGGACCGGATCCGCGTCGGCCACGTCCCCGAACGGCCAGGCGATTCCGGCATGGGCCACGATGCCGGACAGGTCCCTGAGCCGGGGGGCGAACCGGGGGTGGTGCTCCGGCGTCGCGAGGACGGCGAGGCCGCCGCACCCGATCCCGGTGGCGAGCAGGGCCTCGCGCGAGGCGGTCATGGCGACCATCGCCGCGGCCACCTCGTGCAGCCGGCGGACGTCTTCCGGCGCGTCCGCCGGCGGGTCGCGGTGCTGCCCCTGGGCCGCGAGCCCGACCGCGGCGCACTGGGCCGCCCACTCGTTCGGACCGTCCGCGGCGGCGGGATCGGGGCGGGACGCGGGATCCGCGGTCGCGTAGCCCGCCGCCAGCTCCGGGGGTACCGACTGCGGGTCGGCGACCCACACCGGAAAGAGCAGTGTCCCGGCCATGCACCCGTGCACCCTGCCCCCGGCCTCCGGGTCGGCCATGGCGCGGGCGGCGCAGAGCCAGCCGGCCGCGTGCCGGGCCTCCACGTCGGTCTGCGCGTCGGCGGTCCGCAGCAGCCCCCGGAGTTCGGCGTCCGCGTCGCGGCCGAAGACGACTGCCCGGTCGACACCCCCGTACGCCGCCCCGGCCCGGTCGAGGCGCGCTCCCAGCGCCCGCAGGAACACGTCCCGGTCGTACCTCACACCTTCGCACCCCCTCGCCGCCGCCCCTGACGGTACGTCAACTCGCCCGCAATTCTGCCCGATCTGCGGCATACTCCGACTGTGGTTGCGTCTCCGGGCTTCTCTCCCTCCGACGGCAGAACGGCGGCGGCGCTGTGCACGCTGCTCGGCTCGCCGGAGGACCTGGAGTACCCCGGGGTGCGGGAGGCGGCCGAGCGGGCCCGGGACCTGCTGCGGGCGGGCGCGGACGCCGACGAACTCGCCGCCTGCGTACGCACGCTGGACATGCTGCTGCGCCAGAGCGGGGACGCCCGCGGCCTTGTCGCCGAGTCCCGGGGCGGCGAAGTCCCCGGCGTCACCGCCCACATCAAGGTGGCGGTCTGTCCGGGCCCTGCCCGGTGCACCCGCGTCGAAAGGGCCCGCGACCTGCTCCCCGCCCCGCACTGCGCCGTCAACGACACCCGGATGCACAAGGGCCGGCTCGGGACCGCGCAGTGACCCCGCCCGCATGAACCCGCTCCTCGCCACCCTCGGCGGCAAACTCACCGAGCGCTGGCTGAACCTGCTGGTTCTCCCCGGTGCCCTCTTCCTCGCCGCCACGGCCGTCGGCACCACCCTGGGGCAGCGCCACTGGTACGACGCCGACCGGCTGCGCACCACCCTGGACGACCTCGCCGCCCGCCCCGCCCTCGACCGCACCGGCACCGCCGCCCTCGTGGTGGCCCTCCTCCTGCTCACCGCGGCCGCGGCCTCGCTCGCCGTGCAGTTCCTCGGCGGCGCGATCGAGCGGTACTGGCTGCGCCCGGGCCGGGACCGGCTCTCCCGCGCCCTGACCGCTCGCCGCGCCGGCAGGTGGACGCGCCTGCACGCGCAGCTCGAAGCGGCCGTCGCCGAGATCCCCCTGCGCGGCACCGGACCGCACGGCGCGGTGCTGGTCCCGCCGGACGTCCAGGCGCGCATCGAGGACCTCACCGGGGCCCGCGACCGCATCGCGCTGCGCACGCCCACCCGCCCCACCTGGTACGGCGACCGCATGCAGGCGGCGGCGGACCGGCTGGAGTCCGCGTACGGCGTGGACCTCGCCACCCTCTGGCCCCGCCTGTGGCTGATCCTCCCCGAGCCCGCCGTACGCCAGATCCAGTCGGCGCACGACTCCTTCAGCGCCGCCGCCCGCCTCGCCGCCTGGGCCGTGGGCTACGCCCTCCTCGCCTGCTGGTGGTGGCCGGCCGCGCTGGCCGCCGCCGGCTGCGCGGTGGTCGCCCGCGCCCGGGCCCGCGACGCGCTGGGCGCGCTCGCCGCGCTCGTCGAGGCCGCCGTCGACGTCCACGGCCGGGAGCTGGCCCAGCGGATCGGCCTGATCGGGGCGGACGAGGCGGGGCTGCTCGGGCACGAGGCGGGGGACAGGATGTCGGAGCTGTTCCGGAAGGCCGAGTGAGGCGGCTCTACGGCTCCGGCGACGGCGACGGCGACGGCGACGGTGACGCGGACGGGGACGCGGACGGGGACGCGGACCGGGGCGTGACCGGCGTAGGGTCGCGCCCATGTCTGCCGTCCGGATGCACGCCGACGAGGCGGAGATAGACGCCGCGCTCGTACGGAGCCTGATCGCCGCCCAGTTCCCGCGGTGGGCCGCGCTTCCCGTCGAGCGGGTCGCCTCCGGCGGCACCGTCAACGCCGTCTTCCGGCTCGGCGACGAGCTGAGCGTGCGGATGCCCCTGACCGCCGCCGGTGCCAAGGACGTGGACCTGGAGTTCTCCCATCTGCCCCGGCTCGCCGCCGGCCTGCCCGTGCCCGTACCCGAGCCCGTCGCCGTGGGCGACCCCGGGGCCGGGTACCCCTGGCAGTGGAGCGTCTGCCGCTGGCTCCCCGGGACGATCCTGCCGCCCGACGCCGGCGTCGCCGCCCCCGGGCCGCTCGCCGGCCAGCTCGCCGGCTTCGTCAACGCGATGCGCGCCGCGGACCCGGCCGGCGGCCCGCCCTCGTACCGCAGCGAGACCCTGGCCGACCGCGACGCGGAGACCCGCGCCGCCCTCGCGCAGCTCAAGCCCGAGGACGGCGTGGACGTGCCCGCCGTGACCGCCGCCTGGGAGACCGCGCTGCGCGCGCCCGCGTACGCCGGGCCGCCGGTGTGGCTGCACGCCGACCTGTCCCCCGGGAACATCCTGCTCACCGACGACGGCCGCCTCGGCGGCGTCATCGACTTCGGCTGCATGGGCCTCGGCGAACCGGCCGTCGACCTGATCGCCGCCTGGAACCTCTTCACCGGCCCGGCGCGCGAGGCGTTCCGCGCCGCGGTGACGGGCGGGGACGACGACGCGGCGTGGGCGCGCGGGCGCGGGTGGGCGCTGTCGATCTCGCTGATCCAGTTGCCGTACTACCGGCACACCAACCCGGTCATGGTCGCCAGTTCGAAGTTCGTCATCGACGAGGTGCTGGCCGACGGGTAGGGTTGCGGGCATGACCTGGCGACATTGATGTATACGTACCGCCCGCCCCGAGCGGCGATTGGCGGCCTGCTTCTACGCGTACTCGTTCCTGGACGACTTCGTCCTGCTCTACCCCGTGTACGCGCTGCTCTTCGCCGACCACGGGCTGTCGCTGTGGCAGATCTCCTCCCTCTTCGTCATCTGGTCGCTGACGTCCCTCCTGCTCGAAGTCCCCTCCGGGGCCTGGGCCGACGCGTTCTCCCGCCGCCTGCTGCTGTGCGCGGGGCCGCTGCTGACGGGCGTGGGGTTCACGCTGTGGATACTGGCGCCGTCGTACTGGGCGTTCGCGGCGGGGTTCGTGCTGTGGGGAGCGAAGGGCGCGTTCGCGTCGGGGGCGCTGGAGGCGCTGGTATACGAGGAGTTGGGCCGGGCGGGCGCGGCGGACCGGTACGCGCGCACGCTGGGGCGGGGGCGCGCGGCGGGCACGGTGGGCGTGATGGCGTCGATGGCGGCGGCGGCCCCGGTGTTCGCGGCCGGCGGGTACGCGGCGGTGGGGGCGGCGAGCGTGGCGTCCTGCCTGCTGGGGGCGGCGGTGGCGACGCGGTTTCCGGAGCACCGGGCGGCTGCCGCCGGCGCTGAGACGGTACGGGCGCGGGGGCAGGGTCCGGCGGGTGGCGAGGCGGCACCGGACGGGGAGCCACCGTCGGGCGGGAACGCGGGCGGCTCCGGCAGCGCTCGCCGGGGCGACGGTCAGGGCGCGTCCTCGGGCGTGGACGCCGGTCCCCCCGCCGACGCCGACGCCGGTCCCGACTCCGGTGACCCCGAACTCGGCTGGGTCGGCACCCTCCGCGCCGGGCTCGCCGAACTCCGCGCCGAGCCCTCCGTCCGCGGCGCCCTCCTCCTCGTCCCCGCCGTCGTCGCCGTCTGGGGCTCCCTCGACGAGTACACCCCCTACCTCGTCCGCGAGGCCGGCGTCGCCGACCCCGCCGTCCCGCTGTACCTGCTGCTGATCTGGGCCGGTGCCGCCGCCGGCGGGCTGCTGGCCGGGCGGGTCGAGGAGCGGGGCCGGGCCGCCAGGACGCCGGCGGGGGTGCTGGCCGCGCTGCTCGCCGGGTCCGCGGTGGCGCTCGCCGCGGGCGGGCTGCTGGGGACGGCGGTGGGGATCGCGCTGGTGGGGGTCGCGTTCGGCGGGTTCCAGGTGGCGACCGTGCTCGCGGAGGCGCGGTTGCAGGAGCGGATCACCGGGCCGGCGCGGGCGACCCTGACCTCGCTGGCCGGCGTCGGTACGGACCTGGGGACGATCGCGGTCTACGGCGCGTACGGCCTGCTCGGCTCGGCCGCCGGGCTCGGGCACGGGGCGGCGTTCGCGGTGTGCGCGCTGCCGTATCTGGTCGTCGCGCCGCTGCTGCTGCGCGGCCGGGGGCGTAAAAGAGCGTAGGGCGCGGCGCCGACCGGGGGCGGTGAGTCAGGGCACCGCCCCCGGTCCCCGGCGCTGCTACGCGCCGTCCCCCGTCACCGGTGCGCCGCTGGGCACCGAGGTCAGGCCGGCGTACAGCACGTCCGGGTCGGCCGGGCTGACGGCGAGGGCGCCGATGCCGTGGTGGCCGGAGTGCCGGATCGTCAGCTCGTCGTCGTCCGCGTCGTGGCGGTAGAGGTTGGTGCCGCTCCACGGGTCGCCGTACTCGAAGTAGACGACGTCGGCGTCGGTCGGATCCGGGCGCATCCAGCCGCCGTTGTAGATCACGACGTCCTCGCCGTCCTGGAACTGGTCGACCACGGTCCTGAAGGTGCGGCCGCCGTCGGTGGAGCGGTAGAGGTGCCGGCCGCTCTCGCCGGCCTCCAGCTCGGTGACGTTCAGCGCCTTCGCGTAGACCACCCGCGGGTCGACCGGCGAGATCGCCAGGGAGAAGCCGTTGACCTTGTCGCCCGCGGCGCCGAGCCTGGCGCGGCGCCAGGTGCGGCCGGCGTCGTCGCTGGTGAAGCCGCCGGCGTCGCTCACGCCGACGACGATGCGGTCGAAGTCGGCGCTGGAGACCTTCGCGTCGTAGAACATGGTGTGCGGGCCGACATCGGCCAGCGGGACGGGCGTGCCGATGGGGCGGAAGCTGCGCCCGTGGTTGGTGGACTCCAGCACGCGGCCGTTGTCGGTGACGGCCCGCAGGTGGCCGGCGCGGCGCGGGTTGGCGGTGAGCCCGTAGAGCCCGCCCAGCTTCTCGCCGTCGAAGGCCGGCATCTTGACGACCTCGTTGCCGTCGACCCGGTAGACGCGGTCGCCGCGCAGCTCCCACACGTAGGCGCTGCCGTCGCGTCCGGGCGCGACGAACCAGTGGCCCGCACCGAGCTTGGCGATGGTGCGCCAGCGGCAGCCGGCATCGGCCGACCCGGTCACCCGGCCGTTGATGTCGGTGGCCAGCAGCCGGTTCGGGGTGGCGAGGGTCTCCAGGCCGGTGACCAACTGGTAGTACGGCGGCCGCTCGGGGGTGGTGGTCGGTGCGAAGGTGGCGCCGCCGTCCCGGGTGTGGGAGAGCGAGCCGTCGCTGACGACCCGGTCGCACTCGGGTGCGTCCCAGTGCCCGGGGTGCGCGGCGGCGTTGGCGGGGGCGGCGGCCGTGAACAGGCTCGCGACGAGCGCTGCGCCGACCGTCACGGTGGTAATCGCGCGGTGAAGGGGTCTCACCCGGATCTCCTCCTCGATGACGTTGTCCTCACCAGGAAGTACCGTGATCGTCTGGATGTCCACGTGCATCGACTGGCGGACGGACGCCATGGCGCCCATGCGCCGCTCGCGCTGCCCCCATCAGGCGGGACATATCCGATACGCGCCCGGGGGGTCCACGTCATGTTCGAGCCGTTCGGCGTTCTCGCGTCCGACGAGGCCCTGTACCGCCTGCTGCTCCGTCATCCGCCGCTCGACACCGCGCGGTTGGCGGCGGCGGCCGGGCGTACGGAGGCCGAGACCGCCCCCGCGGTCGAGCGGCTCGCGGAGCTGGGCCTGGTCACGCTGCTGCCCGGCGCCCCGGTCCGGCTGGTCGCGACCCGTCCCGACGCGGCCGTCGACCAGCTCACGGTCCGCTGGCAGGACCAGGTCGCCGTGGCCAGGACCGCGGCGACCGCGCTCCTCGCCGACCTGCCGGTCGACCGCAGGCACCGCCCCGAGGACCAGGTGGAGATCCTCTTCGGCCGCGGTTCCGTCGCGGCGGCCTTCGACCGGCTGCAGCGGTCGGTGCGGCGCGAGTTGCTGGTCCTGGACCGGCCGCCGTACGCGCAGGAGCCCGCCGAGCCGAACCGGGCGGAGCTGGAGATACTGGCGCGCGGCGCGCGGGTGCGCGGGCTGTACGCGCCGGAGGCGCTGGAGGTGCCGGGCGCGTTCGACGTCTTCGAGGCGGTCGTCGCGGCCGGGGAGCAGGCCCGGGTGCATACGGACGTGCCGCTGAAGCTCGCCGTCGCCGACGCCTCGACGGCCATCCTGCCGTTCAGCCGCGAGGCCCACGAGATGGTCGACAGCGCGTTCGTGATCCACGAAGGGGCCCTGCTGGACGCGCTGGTGCAGCTCTTCGAGCTGCTGTGGGCGGCGGCGGTGCCCGTGCCGGCGGGACCGGGGACGGCGGTCGGTGCAGCCTCGAAAGAGCGGGCGGGCGAAGCCGAGTCCGACCGGCAACTGCTCACGCTGCTCGCCGCCGGGCTAAAGGACGAGGCGGTGGCGCGGCGGCTGGGCGTGAGCGCCCGTACGCTCAACCGCCGGGTCAGCGCGCTCATGCTGCGGCTCGGGGCCCGTACCCGCTTCCAGGCGGGGCTCCAGGCGGCCCGCAACGGGGCCCTCGACCTCTGACGCAGAGGCGTATACGAAGCAACTGGCGCGGCGGTCAACCGACCTCGGCCAGAAGGCCGTTACCGGCCGGCCGACTGCTCCGCCCCGGGCAGCGCCTGGGCCAGCACCTCGCGGTGCGTCGGCCTGGCATCCTCGTACAGCTGCCGGCCCTCCTCCGTCAGCAGGACGAAGACGCCGCGCCGGTCGACGTCGCACATCGCCCGCGTCACCAGCCCCGCGCGCTCCAGCCGGGCCGTCAGCCGCGACGTCGCGCTCTGGCTCAGGTGCACCGTGCCGGCCAGCTCGGCCGCGCGGCACTTGTCGTGGTCGCTCGTCGCCAGGCCCTCCAGGGCCTCGAACTCGCTGACGCCGATGCCGTGCCTGCTCTGCAGCTCGCGCTCCAGCGCGCCCCACACCGCCGCGTGACAGGCCAGGAGGCCGTGCCAGCGGTCCACCAGGGCGCGTTCGGCGCCGACGTCGCTCACGCTCACAGACCCCAAGGTAACATGCGCGTGAACCTAATGCCACTTCATTAAATGCGTTGGCATTAGATGTCTCTGCATGTACTGTGGTCCGTCATGAGCTCTTCCGCACATCTGTCCACGACCTCGACGAAGTGGGACGCCCGCCTGTGGGGCATCCTGCTGACCGTCTCCCTCGTGGTCGGCCTCGACGCTCTCGACGTGTCGATGGTGGGGGTCGCCCTCCCCTCCATCCAGGCCGACCTCGGGCTGTCCACGAGCACCCTCCAATGGGTCGTCAGCGGGTACGTCCTCACCTACGGCGGTCTGCTCCTCCTCGGCGGCCGCACCGCCGACCTCCTCGGCCGGCGGCGGGTGTTCCTCGTCGCGGTCGCTGTGTTCGCCGTCACCTCGCTGCTCGGCGGGCTGGTCGACGACGGCGGGCTGCTGATCGCGACCCGGCTGCTGAAGGGCGTCTCCGCGGCGTTCACCGCGCCCGCCGCGCTCTCGATCATCACCACGACCTTCGCCGAGGGCCACGCCCGCAACAAGGCGCTCGGGATCTTCGCCGTCTTCGGCGCCAGCGGCTACAGCGCGGGGCTCGTCTTCTCCGGCCTGCTGACCGAGGTCGGCTGGCGCTGGACCTTCTTCCTGCCCTTCCCCATCGCCCTGATCGCGCTCGTCGCGGCCTTCCGCGTGCTGCCCAAGGAG
This sequence comes from Streptomyces sp. NBC_01808, assembly GCF_035917395.1. Lineage (NCBI taxonomy): Bacteria > Bacillati > Actinomycetota > Actinomycetes > Kitasatosporales > Streptomycetaceae > Streptomyces > Streptomyces sp. NBC_01808. The sequence goes on along the minus strand of NZ_CP109072.1, from coordinate 3,850,684 downwards.
GGGCGTCCGGAACGTACCGGCGGCTACGACATCCCCGGCGCGGTGACCGGCGTCGGCGCGATGCTCCTGCTCGTCTACACCGTCGTCGAGGCGCCGGAGGTGGGCTGGGGTGCGACCCGTACGCTGCTGCAGTTCGCCGTGGCCGCGGTGCTGCTGGGCGCGTTCCTCGCCATCGAGCGGCGCAGCAGCCACCCGCTGATCCGGCTCGGCATCCTGCGCTCAGGACCGCTGGCCCGCGCGAACCTCGGCGCCGCCGTGTTCTTCGGCGGGTACCTGGGCTTCCAGTTCCTGGTCATGCAGTACCTGCAGTCCGTGCTGGGCTGGTCGGCGATGGAGACGGCGCTCGGCTTCCTGCCGGCCGCGCTGATCGTCGCGTTCGGCTCGCCGCGGATGGACTCGCTGATCGACCGGGTCGGCACCACGCGCACCATCGCGGGCGGCGTGGTGGCGCATCTGCTGGCGTATGTGCTCTTCCTCGCCATCGACCGGGACGCGCCGTATCTCGTCGGCACCCTGCCGAGCATGGTGCTGCTCGGCCTCGGCTTCATGCTGGCGTTCGCGTCGTTCAACATCCAGGCCACCGCGGGCATCCCGGACGACGAGCAGGGTCTCGCGGGCGGGCTGCTGAACACCTCGCTCCAGGTGGGCGGGGCGATCGGGCTGGCGATCGTGACCGCCGTGCTCACCGCCAACGCGGAGGGCGAGACCGGCTCGCGGGCGCTGCTGAACGGCTTCGACCCGGCGCTGTACGTGGTCGCGGCCATGGCGCTGCTGGGCCTGGTCATCGCGCTCACGGGCCTGCGCGGCTCGCGCCGTCCGGACCAGGAGCAAAAGCCGGTGGAGGACCGCGAGTTCGTCTACGCGGCCGACTGACCCACACCGCCACGACCACGGGGAATCGGGGGTACGCGGACCCGGGCCGGCCAGGCCCGGGTCCGTTTCCGTGCGCGCTCACCCCGGCGGGGCGTCCTCGTCGTCGTCCGGCGTTACCCCCAGGCTGTGGAGGAACGCCGCCGCGGCCGGGGAAGGACGGGTGCGGGGCCAGATGAGGCGCTCCTCCCGGGAAGGACCGTCGGCGATCCGCACGGTGGCCAGGCCCGGGAGGCGGGGCGCGAAGGTGCTGGGGAGGAGGGCGACGCCCAGCCCGGCCCGTACGAGATCCGCCATGAAGTCCATCGACGACACCTCGAAGCCCACCGTCCGCCGCAGCCCCGCCGCCGCGAACGCCTCCTCCGACTGCGCCCGCGCCGCCGTGCCCGCTGCGAAGTCGACGAACGTCTCCTCCGCCAGCCGCGCCAGGTCCGTCTCGCCCGCGTCCGCCAGCGGGTGGTCCGGCGGCAGGACGGCCAGGTGCCGGTCCCGTACGAGGATCCGCTCGCGCACCCTCGTAGCCCGGAAGCCCGCGGGGACGCCGAGCAGCGCCAGGTCGTACGTGCCCTCCGCGACCGCCCGCACCAGGTTCTCGCTCGCGCCCACCGCCAGGCTGATCCGCACCTGCGGGTACGTGTCGTGGAACTCCTTCAGCGCCGCCGGCAGGTTCACCGCCGCCACCGTCGGGATCGACCCGATGGCCAGCCGCCCGCGCACCTCCCCCGTCGCCGCCGCGACCTCGGCGCGGGCCCGCTCCGCGGCGGCGAGGGTGGCGCGGGCGGCGGGCAGGAACGCCTCGCCGGCGCGGGTGGGGCGCACCTGCCGGCTCGTCCGGTCGAACAGCCGGGCGCCCAGCTCCCGTTCGAGCTTGCCGATCTGGTGGCTCAGCGCCGACTGGACGACATGGCAGCGCTCGGCGGCGCGGGTGAACCCGCCGGTGTCCGCGACGGCGACGACGTAGCGCAGTTGCTGCAGCTCCATGCGATCCATCGTGATACGAGATGGATCAGATGACAACTATGTGTTGGACTCATCGATGGGGGTGGGCGGAGTTTGGGTCCATGACAACGGACTCGGTATCCCCTCGCGAGGAGCCCGCCGCCCTCGGCCGCGGCCTGTTGCTGCTCATGGCGACCGCCACCGGCCTGTCCGTGGCGGGCAACTACTTCGCCCAGCCCCTCCTCGACCTCATCGGCCGCGACCTGCACGTGGGCAGCACGCTGGCCGCGCTCGTCGTCACCGCCGCGCAGACCGGGTACGCGCTGGGCCTCATCCTCCTCGTCCCCCTCGGCGACGTGACCGACCGGCGGCGGCTGTCCGTCGGGCTCTTCGTCGCCACCGCCGCGTTCCTCGCGCTCACCGCCGCCGCGCCCAACGGGCCCGTGCTGCTCGCCGGTACGGTCCTCACCGCGCTGGCGTCCGTCGGCGCGCAGGTCGTCGTCCCGTACGCGGCCGGGCTCGCGGCGCCGGAGGAGCGGGGGCGGGTAGTGGGCGTCGTGATGTCCGGCATCCTGCTCGGCGGGCTCCTGGCCCGTACCGCCTCGGGGGCGCTGTCGGAACTCGGCGGCTGGCGCACGATCTACTGGGTCAACGCCCTGCTCATGGCCGGCATGGCCGTCCTCCTCCACCGCCACCTGCCGCGGCTGCCGGCGGCGGGCGCGGGGATGTCGTACCCGGCGCTGCTGCGCTCCACGGTCGCGCTGCTGCGCGAGGAGCCGGTGCTGCGGCGGCGGTCGGCGCTCGGGGCGCTGTCGCTGGCCTCGTACAGCGTGCAGTTGACGGCGCTGACGTTCCTGCTGGCGCGGCCGCCGTACGGCTGGTCGGAGTCGGCGATCGGGCTGTTCGGCCTGGTCGGGGCGCTGGGCGTGGTGACGATGACGTTCGCGGGACGGCTCAACGACCGCGGCCACGTGCAGGCGGTGACGGGCGCGGGCGTGCTGCTGCTGACCGGCTCGTGGGTGCTGCTGGGGGTGGCGGGCGAGTCGCTGCCGTGGCTCGTCGTGGGGATCGTCGGCCTCAACGTCGCGCAGCAGGCGGTGCTCAACAGCAACCAGGCGGTCGTGTACGCGATACGGCCCGACGCCCGCAACCGCATCAACTCCGCGTTCATGACGAGCTTCTTCGCGGGCGGGGCGGTGGGCTCCGCGCTGACGTCGGTGGTGTGGGCGCGGGGCGGCTGGCAGGCGGTGTCGGCGCTGGGCGCGGTGCTGGCGGCGGGGACGGTCGTGCTGTGGGTGGCGGAGCGGGTGGGGGCTGCCCGGGGGGCCGCGCGTACGGGTGGCGCCCGGGGCGTACGGGCCAGGGCGCGGCCCGTACAGGACGACCCCGAGCCCCGGTGCGCACCCGTACGGTGACGTGCTACGCGCCGCCGCCCTGCTGGAGCGGTGCCAGCGCCGCGGCGATGTGGGCCTCCGCCGCCGCGCGGTCGACGCCGAGCCGGGAGAGCACGCCGTCGCCGTTCTCCTGCTCCAGCAGCGCCAGCAGGATGTGCTCCGTACCGATGTAGTTGTGGCCCAGCCGCAGCGCCTCGCGGAAGGTCAGCTCCAGCGCCTTCTTCCCCTCCGCGTTGTACGGGATCAGCTCAGGCACCGTCCCCTCAGCGGCCGGCGGCAGCGCCGCGGTGGCCTCCTGCCGCACGGTGTCGAGGAGGATGTCCTGCGCGACGATCGACGCGGCGCCGATGCCGGCGGGGTCGGCGATGAGCCCGAGGACGAGGTGGGCGGGCCCGATCTCGGTGTTGCCCGCGGCGCGCGCCTCGTTCTGGGACGCCATCACGACGTTCTTGGCGCGGCCGGTGAACCGGGCGAAGCCCTCGCTCGGGTCGAGCGTGAAGCCCTCGTCCGAGCCCTTGGTCACGAACCGCTTCTGGGCGGCCTGCCGGGTGACGCCCATGCTCTTGCCGATGTCGGTCCAGGAGGCGCCGGAGCGCCGCGCCTGGTCGACGAAGTGGCCGATGAGGTGGTCCGCGACGTCGCCGAGGTGGTCGGCGGCGACGACGGCTCCGGTGAGCTGGTCGAGGACGTCGGGGTGGACCTTCTTGATGGCCTCGATGAGGTCGTCGAGGCGTACGGGATGCGTCGAGCGCGCGGGTTCCGTCATGCTGACAACCGTAGGTTGACACCCCGGTGTGTGTCAACCTTCGGTTGACACCGCACGGAAGTGGGTGGTCAGCCTGCCGTCCGCGTCCAGGACGTGGAACGCCACGGCGGGCGGCTGGTCGAGATGGACGTGCTGGTCGGCGTGCGCGCGCCGCTCCCAGGGCAGCCGGACGGTGTTGACGACACCGCCCGCGACGAGCAGCGGGCGGCCGGCGAAGGTGGTGGCGGCGGCGGTGTGCGCGTGCCCGGCGAGAAAGGCGGCCACCTGGCGGTGACGCCCGGCCAGCTCGGCAAGCCGTGCTTCGTCGAACTGCCGGATCTCGTCGACGTACGGCACATGCAGCTCGACGGGCGGATGGTGGAACGCGACCAGCACCGGCTCCCCCTCCGGCACCCGCCCCAACTCCTCCTCCAGCCACGCCAGCGTCCCGTCCCCGAGCCACCCCTCGGGCTTCCCCGGCACCGACGAGTCGCACGCGAGCACCGTGAACCCGGCCCCGCGGTACACCTGATCGACGGGGGCCGAGGACGCCGCCTCCCCGAGCAGCCCGCTGCGGAAGGCGGCCCGGTCGTCGTGGTTCCCGGGACAGACCAGCACGGGATGCCGCGACGCGAGCAACTCGCGGGCGGTCGCGTACTCCTCGGGCGCGCCGTGGTCGGCGATGTCCCCGGTGACGAGGACGAGGTCCAGGTCGTACGGCAGGTCCTCCAGATACTCGACGATGGCACGGGTCCGCCGGACACTGCGCTCGTCGTCGATATGAACGTCACTGAAATGCGCGATCACAGCCATGGCGTACACCCCTCCCCGGCACGCCCACACCGGCGCCCCGCCCGCCCGACGCTACGACCTGCCCGGACGGCGGGTGAACAGCCACTTCACGACCGGTGGCCCGCGGCGGCCTCCAGGTCCGGGGACTTGAACACCGCCCAGACGACTTTGCCGATGCCGAGGCGGTCGGAGGTGCCCCAGTCGTCGGCGAGGGCGTGTTCGTCTCCGTGCCACCATGCAACAGACGGTAGGCAGTCAATTACCCATCAATATGAATCAGCGGAATAAGCCCTGGTCATCCAGGTGAAAACGGTTCGACATACCCCGCAACTGCTCACGTGTGGAGGCCCGTTCCGCATAGACGATCCTGCGGAGGGTCGCACGTGCGATCGGGTGGTTGCGTACCAGTTCAGGCGCCAGGCTCTCCGCGGTGCCCAGCTCCTCCAGCGCCTTGTCGCGTTTTCCGTCCCAGAGGTACGCACGCGAGAGGTCCATGTGATGGTGACCACGGCGAGAGTTCGGCAGGGCGGCCAGAGCCTCGTCATCGGCTTCGCCGTTCAGCCGGAGTGCCGCGCCCTGATTACCCATCTCCAACTGCACGCTGATCGCATGGATCTCCACGTTGCCGGTCGAGAATGTCAAGGTCGCCCGATCGTGGATCGGCGGCCCCGCATACGCATCCACCAAGCCACACGCCTCACGGGCCAAGCCAATGCGGTGCTCCGCTTCCGCCTCGTTGTTCGCCAGAGCGGCAGACACCGCAGCACGCAACTGCAAGGCCCCCCACAGGCGCACCGCCAGTTGATCGCCCCGGTCGTAGGCATCCTGCACATGACGCAGGGCCTTGTCCGCCAGTGATAGAGAGTCATCCCAGGCGGCGGTCGTCCACATGTCCCACACCCGCATCCAGTCGGCGACAGCCGGCATCAGTGCGTCACCGGAGCGTTGGGCAGACCAGGCTGCCCGCTCGCAGGCCATGGCGATCAGCTCAGGGTGACCAAGAGCATGAGCAGCCGTATGCGCGAACTTGCAGCAGATCGCATAGACGGCGTACGCCTCCTGAGCGCGGGTGCTACCTGGACATCCACCGCGCCCCCTTCGGCGAAGAAGTGACTCTCGCCGACCCGGTGGGCATCACGCTCGACACCGAGACCCTGAAGAACTACGTCGGCTGACCACGGGTCAGAACGTCGACGGGTTCGAGCCGGACGACGGCTCGCCTCGGTACACGGTAACGGTGCAGAGGCTTCTTGCCAGTGGCGGTCTATAGTGGGGCTATGGCTACGACGACGATTCAGGTCACCCGTGAAGTCCGGGATCACCTGGCCGAGCTCGCCAAGGAGCGGGGGGTGAGCCTGGGGCAGTTGGTCGAAGCCCTCGCTGCCGAGCAGCCCACGGCGGCGCAGCGGGCCGAGCGGCTGGCCGCCGACCGTGAGGTGGCGCGTCGTCTGATCGGCGTCGACCTGAGCGACGAGGAGTTCGACCAGGCTCCCGACGTTCTTGGCAACATCTACAAGATGGCCGCCGAGAAGGCCCGTGCCGCCCGGGACGCCGTCGCTTGATCATCCTCGACACCGGCGCGGTCAAGGCTCTCGCCGCCGGTCACAAGGCGCTGAACCTGCTCGCGGGCAACATGGCGAACACCCCCGGCGACCAGTTGCGGATCCCCGCGCTGTGCCTGATGCGGGCCGAGGCCGACGAGGAGCGGTTGCACCGCCGGGTGCTGGCGTTCTCCTCGGTCGTCGTCGACCCGCTCGACACCATGGCCGCCGCCTCCGTCGGCACCATGATCCGGGACGGCTACGGCGCCTCCGACACCTGCCACGCCCTGTACTGCGCGCTGCCCCGCGCCGAGTTCACCGGCATGTCGATCCTGCTGACCGAGGGCGAGGGGCACTACCCGCCGGGCGTCGTCACCGTCGACGTCAACTCCCCCGGAATGCTCGGCTTCCACTGACGGACGGCGGCCGCCGCCCGTCAGTCGTCCGCCAGGCGGGACAGCGCCAGGTTCAGTTCCAGGACGTTGACCTTGTCGTTGCCGAGGAAGCCCAGGTCCCGGCCCTCCTTGTGGGCGTTCACCAGGTTTTCCACCTGCGCCACCTCCAGGCCGTTCTCCTTTGCCACCCTGTCCACCTGGATCTCCGCGTACGCCGGGGAGATGTGCGGGTCTATGGCCGAGCCCGAGCCCGTTACCGCGTCCTTCGGGACGGCCGACACGGGGACGTCGTTGAACGACGCCACCTGCTGTCGTGCCTCCTTCACCGTCTTCACCAGCGTCGCGTCCGACGCGCCCAGGTTCGACGGGCCCGTGGCCAGGGGGTCGTAGGCGCTGTTGGAGGGGCGGGGCTGGAACCAGCGGGGGTCGGGTTCGTCCGTGCCCTTGAGGTTCCAGCTCTGGCCTATCAGCTTCGAGCCCGCCTCCCGGCCCTCGTATGCGACTTTCGAGCCGTTCGCCTTGTCGGCGAACGCGCCCTGCGCGATGCCCGTGATCACCAAGGGGTAGATCACGCCGGTGACCACGGTCAGGACCAGCAGCGCGCGCAGCGCGCTGAAGAGCAGGCGGGCGGTGGAGCGTGCGGAAGTGTTCATGTGTGGTCGGCCTCCGTCAGCCGATGCCGGGGATGAGCGAGACGACGAGGTCGATCAGCTTGATGCCGACGAACGGGGCCACCAGGCCGCCGACGCCGTAGACGCCGATGTTGCGCCGGAGCATGCGGTCGGCGCTCATCGGGCGGTAGCGCACGCCGCGCAGGGCCAGCGGGACCAGCGCGACGATGATCAGCGCGTTGAAGACGACCGCGGAGAGGATCGCCGACTCCGGCGAGGACAACTGCATGATGTTGAGCTTGTCCAGGCTCGGGTAGGCGGCGGCGAACATCGCGGGGATGATCGCGAAGTACTTCGCGACGTCGTTGGCGATCGAGAAGGTCGTGAGCGCGCCCCGGGTGATGAGGAGCTGTTTCCCGATCTCCACGATCTCGATGAGCTTTGTCGGGTTGGAGTCCAGGTCGACCATGTTCCCGGCCTCCTTGGCGGCGGAGGTGCCGGTGTTCATGGCGACGCCGACGTCCGCCTGGGCCAGCGCGGGGGCGTCGTTCGTGCCGTCGCCGGTCATGGCGACGAGCTTGCCGCCGGCCTGCTCGCGCTTGATGAGGGCCATCTTGTCCTCGGGCGTGGCCTCCGCGAGGAAGTCGTCGACGCCGGCCTCGGCGGCGATGGCCTTCGCCGTCTTGGCGTTGTCGCCGGTGATCATGACGGTCCTGATGCCCATGCGGCGCAGCTCGTCGAAGCGTTCGCGCATGCCCTCCTTGACGACGTCCTTGAGGTGGACGACGCCGAGGACCCGCGCGCCGCCGCGGTCGTCGGCGACGGCGACGAGCAGCGGGGTGCCGCCGGACTCGGCGACGGTGTCGGCCATGTCCCGTACGGTGCCGGGGACGTCGCCGCCCCGTTCGCGTACCCACGCCGCGACCGCGCCCGCCGCGCCCTTGCGGATCTGGCGGCCGTCGACGTCGACGCCCGACATCCGGGTCTGCGCGGTGAACGGCACCCAGTCGGCGTGCGCCAGCGCGCCGGGTTCGCGCTCGCGCAGCCCGTAGCGGGACTTGGCGAGGACGACGATCGAGCGGCCCTCCGGCGTCTCGTCGGCGAGCGACGACAACTGCGCGGCGTCGGCGAGTTCCGCCTCCTCGGCGCCGGGGACCGGCAGGAACTCGTGCGCCTGCCGGTTGCCGAGCGTGATGGTGCCGGTCTTGTCCAGCAGCAGCGTGGACACGTCGCCTGCGGCCTCGACGGCCCGGCCGGACATGGCGAGCACGTTGCGCTGGACGAGCCGGTCCATGCCCGCGATGCCGATGGCGGACAGCAGCGCGCCGATGGTGGTGGGGATCAGGCAGACGAGCAGCGCGGCGAGCACGACGAGGGACTGCTCTGCGCCCGCGTAGACCGCGAAGGGCTGGAGCGTGACGACGGCCAGCAGGAAGACGATCGTGAGCGACGAGAGCAGGATGTTCAGCGCGATCTCGTTCGGCGTCTTCTGCCGGGCCGCGCCCTCGACCAGCGCGATCATGCGGTCGATGAACGTCTCGCCCGGCTTGGCGGTGATCCGTACGACGATGCGGTCCGAGAGCACCTTCGTGCCGCCGGTGACCGCCGAGCGGTCCCCGCCCGACTCCCGGATCACCGGCGCCGATTCGCCGGTGATCGCGGACTCGTCGACGGAGGCGACGCCTTCGACCACGTCGCCGTCGCCGGGTATGACGTCGCCGGCCTCGCAGACGACGAGGTCGCCGACGCGCAGATCGGTGCCGGGGACCCGTTCCTCGCCCGCGGCGGTACGGCGGCGGGCGACCGTGTCCGTCTTGGCCCTGCGCAGCGTGTCGGCCTGCGCCTTGCCGCGGCCCTCGGCGACGGCCTCCGCCAGGTTGGCGAAGACCACGGTGAGCCAGAGCCAGGCGGCGATGACCCAGCCGAACCAGTCGCCGGGGTCGGTGACCGCGAGGACCGTGGTCAGGACCGAGCCGATCTCGACCACGAACATCACCGGCGACTTCACCAGCGCCCGCGGGTCGAGCTTGCGCAGCGCGTCGGGTACGGACCGGAGCAACTGCCGGGGGTCGAACAGCCCGCCGCCGACCCGGGGTCCGGGCTCGTGCCGTACGGGATCCGCGTCGGTGTGCGGCGCGGGGGCGGGGGTGCGGGTCTGGAGGGTCATGCGGCCAGTCCTTCGGCGAGCGGCCCGAGCGCGAGCGACGGGAAGAAGGTGAGCCCGGCGACGATGGCGATGCAGGCCACCAGCACGCCGGTGAACAGAGGCTTGTCGGTACGCAGCGTCCCGGCGGTGGCCGGCACGGGCCGCTGCCCGGCGAGCGATCCTGCCAGCGCCAGCACGAACACCATCGGCAGGAACCGGCCGAGCAGCATGCACAGGCCGAGCGCGGTGTTGTGGAACTCGGTGTTCGCCGAGAAGCCCGCGAAGGCGCTGCCGTTGTTGTGGGAGGCGGAGGTGTAGGCGTAGAGGACCTCGGAGAAGCCGTGCGGCCCGGTGTTCGTCATCGACGACTCGCCGTTGCCGGTGCCCATCGCCAGTGCCGTGCCGGTCAGCACCAGCGCGGGGGTGACGAGGATGTAGCAGGCCGCGAGCTTCATCTCGCGGGGCCCGATCTTCTTGCCGAGGTACTCGGGCGTACGGCCCACCATGAGCCCGGCGATGAAGACCGCGACGATCGCCATCACCAGCATCCCGTACAGTCCCGAGCCGACCCCGCCGGGCGCGATCTCGCCGATCATCATGCCGAACAGCAGCACGCCGCCGGAGAGTCCGCCGAAGGAGTCGTGGAAGGAGTTGACCGAGCCGGTCGACGTCATCGTCGTGGAGACCGCGAAGAGCGACGACGCGCCCTCGCCGAAGCGCTGCTCCTTGCCCTCCATCGCGCCGCCCGCCAACTGCGCGGCGGTGCCCGGGTGCGCGGCCTCCAGCGCGGTCACGGCGATCACGCCGGCCAGCCAGATGCCGGCCATCGCGGCCACGACGGCGTAGCCCTGCCGGACGCTGCCGACCATCCTGCCGAACGTGCGCGGCATGGCGAACGGGATGACGAGCAGCAGGAAGATTTCGAGGAGGTTGGAGATGCCGTTCGGGTTCTCGAAGGGGTGGGCGGAGTTGGCGTTGTAGAAGCCGCCGCCGTTGGTCCCCAGGTCCTTGATGGCCTCCTGGGAGGCGACGGCGCCGCCGGTGAGGTGCTGGGTCTGCCCGGTCACGGTCGTCACGGACTGCGGGTCGGAGAAGTTCTGGATCGCGCCGCACGCGACGAGCAGCACGGCCGCGACGGCGGCCGTCGGCAGCAGGATCCGTATCGTGCCGCGCACCAGGTCCGCCCAGAAGTTGCCCAGCTCGCCGGTGCGGGAGCGGACGAAGCCGCGGATGAGCGCGACCGCCACGGACATACCGACGGCGGCCGAGACGAAGTTCTGCACGGCCAGGCCGCCGGTCTGGGTGAGGTGGCCCATCGCGGACTCGCCCGAGTACGACTGCCAGTTGGTGTTCGCGACGAACGACGCGGCGGTGTTGAACGCCTGGTCGGGGCTGATCGCGGCGAAGCCGAGGGAGAGCGGGAGCTTGTCCTGGACCCGCTGGAGCAGGTAGAGGAAGAGCACGCCGGCCAGGGAGAACGCGAGCACGGCGCGCAGGTACGCGGGCCAGCGCATCTCGGCGTCGGGGTCGGCGCCGATGACGCGGTAGATCCAGCGCTCCACGCGGCTGTGCTTCTTGCCGCCGTAGACCCCGGCCATGTAGTCGCCGAGGGGGCGGTGGACGAGCGCGAGGGCGACGACCAGCGCCGACACCTGGAGCACGTCAGCGAGTATCGGGCTCATGCCGGGACCTCAGAACCTCTCGGGGAAGACGAGGGCGAGGACCAGGTAGCCCAGCAGGGCGACGGCCACGATGAGGCCCACCACGTTGTCGGCGGTCATAGCTTGGCCACCCCCCGGGCGATGAGCGCCACCAGCGCGAAGACCGCGAGCGTGGTGACGGCGAAGGCCACGTCGGCCATCGGTGCTCCTAGACGGAATCGAATCGAACGGACACGTCCAGAGAAACCCCGCGGCGGGACGGATGTGACAGGCGTTGACGGTCCCCTGACGAGGCGGGGGGCGGCGTTGACGCGATTCATACGCAGGTGAGGGGGTGCGGGCGCCGCGTGACGGCGTGGCCTCCCGGGCGGGGGTATGGGCGGCCCGCGGGGGGTGCGGGAGCGTAGCCTGAGGTACGGAGACGGCCGCCGGTCCGCCGGCCGGGCCGTCCCGCGGCGGTGGGGCCCGCCGTACCCGAACCGCGGCGCCGGATGCCGCCAACGGTCCCTGCTTGCGACGGAAGGCGCGCGCTGCCGCGCGCGCCGCGGCGAGTGGGTGAGGTGCGCAGATGACGGAGGCCCCGCGGCCCGGCGAAGACGTCCGCCGGATGCACCGGGCCGAGCCGATCGACCCCGATGTCGAGGTGGTGCAGCCCGCGCCGCGCGAGCACCGGTGGCGCGGTCAGGGCGCGCCGGTGGCGATGGTGGCGCTGGGCGGAGGGCTGGGGTCCGCGGCGCGGTACGGGGCCGGGCTGCTCTGGCCCACGGAGCCGGCGGCCTTCCCGTGGACGACGCTGCTGGTGAACGTCGTCGGGTGCGCGGCGATCGGCGTGCTGATGGTCCTGATCACGGAGGCGCGGACGGCGCACCGGCTGGTGCGGCCGTTCCTGGGCGCGGGGGTGCTCGGCGGGTTCACGACGTTCTCGACGTACGCGGTGGACGTGCAGCGGCTGGTGGCGGAGGAGGACCGGGCGGCGACGGGGGTGGCGTACCTGGCGCTCACGCCGGTCACGGCGCTGGCGGCGGTGTGGGCGGCGCAGGCCGTGACGCGGCGGGCGGTGGGGCGTTCCTCGTCCGGCGCGGGCGGCTCGCGGGTGCCCGCGGGGGAGGACGCGTGAACTGGTTGCTCGTGGTCGCCGGGGGGATGGCCGGGGCGCCGCTGCGGTACGTCACGGACCGGGCGGTGCAGTTGCGGCACGGCTCGCCGTTCCCCTGGGGCACGCTGGCCGTCAACGTCACCGGCTGCCTGATCCTCGGCACCCTCGCGGGCGCGACGCTGGCCGGCGCCGCCTCCGAGTCGGTGCGGCTGCTGCTGGGCACGGGGCTGTGCGGGGCGCTGACGACGTACTCGACGTTCTCGTACGAGGTGCTGCGGCTCGCCGAGAAGGGCAAGGGGCGGTACGCGGCGGCGTACGCGGGCGCGAGCCTGGCGGTGGGACTCGGCGCGGCGTTCCTGGGCGCGGTGGCGGGGGAGGCGGTGTGGGGGTGAGGGGCGCCCTCTCGTTGCCGTACGGACGGTGCGGGCGGTACGGGCGGTACGGGCCGTACGGACGGGGCGTACCGGAAACCGGCGTGCTTCCCCGGCGGCCGCTCGGGTAGCGTGCGCGTCATGTCGAGCCCCGAGTCGGACAGGCGGGGGCTTTCGGTCACGCCGTCAGCCCCCTGAACCACTGAGTCCGCAGCCCCGCCGCCGCGCCGCCCGGCGCGGCCGGACGTGCGCGCCCTCCGGGCGCTGACCCCGCGGTGACCGAGACGCCTTCCCCCTTCCTCTCCTCGTCTCGGAGCCTCTCGATGCCCTTCCCGCTCTATCTGCTTGCCCTGGTCGTCTGCGCTACGGGGTCCTGATCTGTCAGTTTCCGACTCCCGCAGTAGCGGGGGTCCACCTCCCCTTCAATTCGAATCGGAGGCAGGCTGACCCGCTTGAATGCCGGGACTCCCTCATTGGGCACGTGATGCATGATCCGATCCCACATGCCGCTGTTGATCCAGTGCGCGCAACGCGAGTGGATTGTACTGTGATGGCCGAACTCTGCGGGCAAGGCATCCCAGTTCACACCTGTGCGCGCCTTGTAGAGAATCGCCTCTACTACTTGGCGTGGAGGAATCGTCCGTGACTTCCCGCGCAAATCAGGCTCAATTCTCTCCCATACCTCGTCCGGCAGAGATTCAGGCACTAGCCGATCGTTCTGGTAGAACCACGTCTCAAGCGAGCATGGGCGACCCCTTCGTGTCTTCAGGCGAGGGCCCGTGATAGTCACCCTTACATTCCACAGCGCAAGAAACCTACGCTGATCTTCCAAGGGGAGATCTGGAAGATCCTTGGTCGCCATCGCAGCGAGATCTTCTAGATCCTTGGCGAGGATCTCGGAGGCTTCTGTTTCGGCTTGCCACTCGATGGCATCGTCACGAAGTGTTCGGAGTTTTACCAACTCTCGCTTCAAGTCCTTTGTGGCCTCTTTGATGGCGGGCTGGGGGTCTTCGTCTCCCGATTCGACCGCCTCTTTGGCTGCCATGACGATGACAGCAGCAATTGCCTTGTTCTGGACTTCGATTTGCCGATCAAGCTCTTTGATTCGGCGGGCATGGTTGCTCTTTTGGTCAGCCGAGATCTCTAGCCATTCGGCTGCCATCGACTTGAGCTGTTCCGGCGAACGGAAGAGTTCGCAAACTTCTTGCCAAACCCGTGCCTCAAGCGCGTCAGCATCTACATGCTGGCAGGAGCATGGTTTGTTGCCCGGGTACTTTTCTTGCTTCCCGGAGCAGATGTACCAGCGCCCGTCACTCTCGGAGCGCCATGATCCGTTGTAACGACTCCCGCAGCCGTGGGAATTGAAGATTCGACCGGAAAGCGGGTAAGTGTGCTTGCCGCTCACTTGGCCCCGGCGTCCCGTGTCCAGTGCAAGCTTAAGCTTCCGCCTTTCGTCCTCATCGAAGATGGGCGGGATCGGGACCACAACCGTGTCCCCGAACATCGGTGAACCGTCCGGGTTCAACTTGGTCTTGCTGTAACTGCCACCCTCGTCGCGCGCAGGGTTGCGGAATACGCTGCACGCATCCGAGACGGCATCCGACGACATTGTCTTTCGCAGACCCCAATGACGCCAGGGCTTTCCGTCCCGCCTGTGAAGCCCTTCTTCATTGAGCCGTTGAGCGGCCTGCCGACAGTTCTTTCTCTCCAGCACAATGAGTTCCCAGGCACGCCGCAATACAGCAGCCTCGGATTCGTTGATCGCGAGACGGGAGCGCTTCTTCTTTCCTTGGTCTTTGATTCGATAGCCGAACGGTGGAATGCCGCCGACCCAACCGCCGTCTAGGGCCTTCTCCTGCAACCCGTCCTGCGTGCGCGTCCGAATGGTCTCCCATTCGGTTTCGGCATAATCGGCCTGCCGCCGCATTTCCGAACGGCCGTCTTTTGTGGTGTTGTCGACGTCGCCCTCAGCGATGGCTACGAAAATCCCGAGATCTTCCAACTCCCACACCCAACGCCAGAATGCGCGCCCGGTGCGCCCAATAGCACGGCCTTCTTTTACGACCACGACATCGAAAAGTCCTGCGCGGGCATCCTCCATCAACCGCTGAAGGTCATCGCGTTGGTCGGCTTCAAGACTGCCGCTCACTCCGTCGTCTACGTAGGTGCCTACGTGTTTCCACGACTTCTTTTCAATGTAGCGGCCGGTCTTCTTCCCCTGACTGGCAACGCCATAACCCTTCTTCTGCTCCTCGGTCGACACCCGCAGGTAATCAACCGCGCGCAGGACGCGCCGCCCAACTAATTCGGTCGCTGCCTGGACAGAGGCGGGGGTGGGTGTGCTTATATGGGCCACGTCGGCTCCCTAGTAGTCGGCCAGCCCCGGGGCGGTGGCAGCCGCGCTCGGGGCACCTTGTGATTCGAGCATCTTACGCCATCACTTGACGGGTCGTCACTAGCGCGTGGCTCACGTTGCCTTTTAGCGGATTTCTGAAACAGAAGTCGCAGGAGCCACTGACGCTCGGTCTCGGTGAGAGTCGCGCCCGCGTGCCAAATCACTTCAACGGATGCTCCGTTGCTGGTCTCTTCGGTCTTCCGTCGAAGCCCTCTGCGTTCCTCGGGGGCGTCGGATCGAATCGACAATTTGCTTTCAGATTCCTCCTTCATAGATCTTCCTCCATTTCTCGATGTTGGGCTTTTCCTCCTTCTTTGATCTGCGCTTGAATTCCGGTTCCGCCCGGGGCGTGACTGTCCCCAGGCGGAACCGGCTGCCCGTTACTGACTGTGGTCGTCCACCGTGTACGTCCACGGACGAGTGCGCGGCCTACACGCGCAGGCGCGCGCGAGGCCCCGTGGACGATGCGCGGACGAGGACGGCTACTTTCCGTCGCGGTTGGGGGGTCGCTGCTGGCTGCGGTCACGAGAGCGCCGCGCCCGCTGGGTGGTGCCGGGGCTGGTCGTGCCGCGCTGGTGATGACCGGCGTTGGCAGCTCGCCACTTGCCGCGCGCGAGCTGCACCGCGCGCCCGGCGTCGGCGTGCTGACGAAGCCGGGCGTACACCCAGCTCCGTCCCATGCCGCACGCAGCCATGAGGCGGCCCACGGTGGCCCCTTGCGGGCCTGCCTCCCGCAGGGCCGTCCAGAGTGCCGTCTCCGGGTCTTGGGGCGTCTCCGGGGCGCTCCGAGGGCTGTCCGGGTGTGCGGGGAGCTTTGCGCCTGTCTCCACCTCGCTCGTGTCCCTGGCGGGCACGGGTGCCGGGCGGGGCAGTGTCGGCCGCCTCCCCGCATGCAGCGCCGCATGTCGGCTGACGGCGTCGTCGTCAACGAGAAAGGCGCGCGCCCTTTCCGGCATGTGATGCTCCGGAGTGGAAAGCAGGAATGTTCCCGGGAGGCTGAGCCGTTCAGCGTGCCACCCTGCTTTCGCCATGCCTTGACCGAGAATCAGATCAGTGTCCCGGCGTTCCCGCACCCGCAGACAGCCCCGCTCGTGGCCGCGCTCGCCCGTAACTGGCCGGGGCGGGGCACGCTCCTCGCCTTCGTCGTCGTGTTCGCGGCGGCGCACGTCGTGGGCGCCCTCACCGGCAGCTTCGCGGTGCTGTTCGCGACCCGGCTCTTCGCCGCGCTGGCGAACGCGGGCTTCCTCGCCGTCGCGCTGACCACCGCCGCAGGGCTCGTACCGCCCGACCGGAAGGGGCGGGCGCTGGCCGTCCTGCTGTCGGGTACGACGGTGGCGACGGTCGCCGGGGTGCCCGGCGGGTCGCTGCTGGGCGCGGCGTTCGGCTGGCGGGCCACGTTCTGGGCGGTCGCCGCTCTGTGCCTGCCCGCGGCCCTCGGCATCCTCGCGGGGATCCCCGGGCGCAGGGCGCGGCCGGGTGCCGCGGGCGAGCCCGCTCTGCGGTCGGAGCTCGCGCGGCTCAGGAGCCCGCGGCTGATCCTCGTCATGCTGCTCGGCGCGCTGGTGAACGCGGCCACGTTCGGCAGCTTCACCTTCCTGGCGCCGCTGGTGACCGACACCGCCGGGCTGGCCAAGCCGTGGATCTCGGTCGCGCTGGTGCTCTTCGGGGCGGGGTCGTTCGCCGGCGTCACCTTCGCGGGGCGGCTCGCGGACGTGCGCCCCGGTGCGGTCGTCGCCGCCGGGGGGCCGCTGCTGCTCGTCGGCTGGCCGCTGCTGGGGCTGCTGGCCGGGTATCCGGTCGCGCTGCTCGGGCTCGTGTGCGTGCTGGGGGCGCTGTCGTTCGCGGTGGGCAGCACGCTGATCACGCGGGTGCTGTACGAGGCCGCCGGCGCACCCACGATGGCCGGGGCCTACGCGACGGCGGCGCTGAACGTCGGCGCCGTGGCCGGGCCGCTCGTCGCCGCGGGCGCGATCGGCGCCGCCGGGACCCGCGGGCCGCTGTGGGCGAGCGGGGTCCTCGTCCTGGCGGCGCTGCTCGTCGCGGCGCCGTTCCGCGGGGTGGTCGCGGGGGCGCGGAACGGCGGGTGAGCGTGGCCGGCGCCGTCAGAGGAGGCCGTTGAGGAGGGGGAGGTCGAGTTCGAGGCCGCCGCGGTCGGAGTCCTCGGCCGAGCCGCCGTCCGAGCCGCCCGAGCCGGAGCCGTTCGAGCCGCCGCTGTCGCCGCTGTCGCCGCCGGTGCCGGTGCCGGTGTCGCTCTCGTTGGTCGGCGTGGGCGTCGGGGTGCCGGTGGACGGTGACGACGACTCGGGTTCCGCCGTATCCGGCGCCGTGACGCGCCCCTCCGCCGGGGTGGTGGTCGTCGGCGCCGGGCTGTCCTTCGTCGGTGCCGGGCTCTCCGTGGGCCGGCCCGCGTCGCGGGCGGCCTTCGTCGGCCCGGTCCGCGGTTCCGCGGGCTCCGCGCCGTCCGGCTTCGCCGCGCCCGAGGGGCGGTCGCCGTCCGGGGTGGCGCTGCCGTCGTTGCCGGGCTCCTCGGACGGGAGCGGCTGCACGGGGGTGTCGGCCCGTGCCACGGCCTCGTCCGTACGGGCCCCTCCGCCGCCGCCTATGGCGTTCGCGGCGAGCAGCCCGCCCGAGAGCACGGTCATCCCGGCGGCCGCGAGACCGGCCAGCCGCCGGCTGCGCCGCTTGTAGCGCCGGTGCCGCGCCCGGGGCCGTACGGGCACGAGTTCCGCCCCCACGCCCTCGCCGCCGTGCGCGGCTTCCGCCACCGCGGGCAGGGGCGCCGTCCGGTCGTGGTTCTCGAACAGCTCCAGGTCCCCGGGCGCGGGTCCGCTCGACTCCGCCGCGGGAAGCTGCAGCGCCGGGGTGCCGAGGGTCCCGTAGATCTCGGGGACCGCGGGCACGTGGCGCGGCTGCGCGCACCACGGTGCTCCCGCCGGGTCGTGCCGGCTGTCGCACCGCGGGCAGTAGATCGTCGTCACTGTCCTGGCGTCCCTTCCGTCGCGTGGGGGCGAGAGGTGCTCCGACGCCGGATCAATGTGCCAGCGCAGGAATCCCGCGGAGCATGAAGAATCCCCATAAGGAGTGCGGCGGTGAGACCTATCTCACACTGCAGGAGGTGGTACAGACCGCCGCGCCTCCGGACATCGCACCCACGCCTCCGGGGCCTGGCGGAGGCTGCGAGACTGCCGCGATGACCGTTCAGCTCGTGTCCGTGATCGGGAACAGCCCCGGGGTCGGCAAGTCCACCCTCTGCCGGGCCCTCGCCGCGGCGCTCCGCGAAGACGGGGCGGTGGTCGACCACTTCGAGGAGGCCGACATCCTCGTGCGCGAGGCGTTCCGCCCGGTGGCCGAGGAGTTCGCGGACGGTACGGGGGCGGTGCGCCCCGGGACGCTGGTCGCGTGCGTCCGCGCGTACGTCGCGGAGGCGGCAGCCGCGGGGACGGGCGTCCTGGTGACGGACGCGCTGCTGCCGTTCGTGCCGTCGCTCGTGGCCTGGGGCCACGACGAGGACGCCGTCGCGGGCGTGGCCGAGGACCTGGTACGGGCGGTGGCCCCCGCGGAGGTCACGGTCGTCTACGTGCACGATGACCCCGGGGCGGCCCTGCGCCGGGCGGTCGCCCGGGAGGGCGCCGGGTGGGCGGAGTGGTACGTGGCGAAGCTGGGCTCCTCGCCGGGCACGCGGCACGTAGGGGACCTGGACTCGGCGGCGGCCCACCTGCGGGCGGAGACGGAGCTGACCCGGCGGGTGCTGGCCCGTACGCCGTGGCGGACGGTGCCGGTGGACACGGGCGAACTGGACGCCGAGGCGGCGTTCGCGTACGCCCGCGCCCAACTCGCGTGGCGGCCGGGGCAGTTCTAGCCCGCCGGTAGGCGGCGGGGGCCGCCCGCGCTGTCCCGTTCGCCCCGGAAGATCCCGCCGTACGGGCACCCCGGGCGCCGCGATGTCAGACCCACGCGAGACGCTCGAATCCGAACCGTTTGTTGCTGACTTCCGTAAGGATCCGAGATGAGCAGCTTCGCCGAACTCCGTTCCGCCGTCCGCGGCCGGGTGCTCCTGCCCGGCGACGACGGCTTCGAGGCGGCCACCAAGCCGTGGAACCTGGCCGTGCCGCAGCCCGCCGCCGGCGGCGTCGTGGAGGCGGCCGACGCCGACGACGTCGCCGCACTGGTCCGTTATGCGCGGCGGGCCGGTGTCGCGGTGGCCGCGCAGCCCGCGGGGCACGGCGCCTCGGGGGCCGTGGAGGGCGCCGTTCTGCTGCGCACCGGGCTGCTGGACGAGGTGCGGGTCGACCCCGCGGCGCGGATCGCGCGGGTCGGCGCCGGGGTGAAGTGGGGGCGCGTACTGGAAGAGGCGTCGCGGCACGGGCTGACCGGGCTGCCCGGCAGCTCGCCCGTCGTCTCGGTGACGGGCTACACGCTGGGCGGCGGCGTCAGTTGGTTCAGCCGCGCGCACGGCTGGGCGGCCGACTCGGTCACCGCCTTCGAGGTCGTCGACGCCGAGGGCGTGCCCGCCCGGGTGACCGCCGAGAGCGACCCCGAGCTGTTCTGGGCGCTGCGGGGCGGCGGGGGCGACTACGTGCTCGTCACCGCGACGGAGTTCCGCCTGCACCCCGCGCCCGCCCTCTACGGCGGCCAGATGCTGTGGCCCGGCGCGCAGGCCCGCGAGGTGCTCGACGTCTTCCGCTCGGTGACCGCCGCGGCGCCCGACGAACTGACCGTCTGGGCCGGGCTGCTGAACCTCCCGGGCGCCGACCCGATGGTCGCCGTCCACACCACGTACCTCGGCGGGGGCGCCGGCGACGCCGGGCCCGAGCTGCTGCGCCCGTTCGACGCGATCGCCGGCCGGATCGACGACAACCGGGCCGTGCTGCCCGTCCACGAGCTGGGCACCATCACCGCCGAGCCCACCGACCCCAGCCCGGGCCTCGGCCGCGCCGAGATGCTCACGGCCGTCGACGACACCGTGATCGACGCGCTCCTCGCGGAGCCGATCGCGCCGCTGCTCGGCGTCCAGATCCGTCACGTCGGCGGTGCGCTGGCCCGCCCCTCGGACTCCCCGCACGGCGCGCTGCCGGAGCCGTACCTGCTGTACCTCTTCGGCGTCCCGTTCTCCCCCGAGGTGGCCGCCGGCATCCCCGCCCGCCGGAGCGCGCTGGTGAAGGCCCTCGGCCCGTACGTCGCGGGTCGCAAGCCGTACACGTTCCTGGGCCCCGACGAGAGCCCGGCGGACGTCTTCGGCCCGGAGAGCCTGGCCCGCCTGCGGGCCGTCAAGCGCGCCCGCGACCCGCAGGGGGTGTTCCGCAGCAACTTCCCGGTCGGCAAGGACTGACCCCTTTGCCGACGGCCTTTGCGGCCCCGGCGACCGCCGTCACCGCACGACCGCGGTGAACTCCGCGGTGCGGACGGCGTCCTCGTGCTTGAAGTCGAGGAACAGCCGGTACGTCCCCGGGCCCGGCACCTGCGCGTGGAACGCCACGACGGGGCCGGGTTCGGTCGTCCCGTCGCCGGGGGAGCCGTCCGGGTGGACGTGGACGTACGCGAGGTCCTCGCGGCGCAGCGCCACGAGGTGGCCGTACGCGGCCAGGTAGGGCTGCAGGTCGGTGACGGGCTTGCCGTCGCGGGCGACGGCGAACTCCAGCCGCCGCCCCTCGCCCGCCGCCGGTTCGCCGGTGAGCGTCACCTCGCGGCCGTCGACGGTGAAGGCCGGGGCGGGCGCGGGGAGTTCGCGCGCGGGCCCGGCGCCGTCGCCGGCCGTCAGGTCCGCGCCGAGGGTGAGGGTGCGGCCGAGCGCGGCGGGGGCGAAGTCGGCGAAGACGCGGTAGGCGCCGGCCTCGGGGAGGAGGACGCGGACGGACCAGGTGCCGTCGGCCGCCTCCGCGGGGTGGACGTGGACGTAGCGGGTGAGGTCGCGGCGTACGACGATCAGGTGGACGAGCTTGTCGTGGATGGGCGTCAGGTCGGCGACCGGGCGGCCGTCGGTGCCGAGGAGGCGGAAGCGCAGCTCGGTCTCGGCGCCCGTGGGGAGCGCGGTGGTCTCCAGCGCGAGGGTGTAGCCGTCCTCGGAGCTGTCCAGCCCGGCGGGTCCTGCGGGGGCGTGGTGACCGTGGTGGGCGTGGGCGTCGTGGTGACCGTGGCCGGCGTCGTGGTGCTGGGTGGCGTTCATGGTGGGTGTCCTTGCCCTTCGTATCCGGTGCGGTCTGTCTGGTGATCAGCGTAGCAGAGATACCCCCCAGGGGTATATCGAGGTGCGGTGACGCGCGTCATGCGGGGCCCGGACAGGGCTGAGACGCGGGCGCTACGCCGCGGTGGTCGTACGGTCCCGGGTGAGCCGCGCGCCGCGCGCCGGCAGATACGGCCCGGCCGTACGCGCCGCGCCCGCCGGCCGCCACAGCAGCACCGCCGCCACCGCCGCCGCGAGCCCGATGACCGCCAGCGCGCCGGCCGCCACCCCCGTCCCCGCCCGCGCCGCGAGATAGCCGGCCAGCGGGTACGTGAGCAGCCACGCGACGTGCGACAGCGAGAACTGCGCCGCGAACGCCGCCGGCAGGTCCGCCTTCCCCGGCACCGCGCCGCGGATCAGCCGCCCCGTCGGCGTCACCATCGCCGAGGTCGCCGCGCCGAGCACGGCCCACGCGGCGAGCAGC
The DNA here is from genome assembly GCF_035917395.1 of Streptomyces sp. NBC_01808. NCBI lineage: Bacteria > Bacillati > Actinomycetota > Actinomycetes > Kitasatosporales > Streptomycetaceae > Streptomyces > Streptomyces sp. NBC_01808. The sequence goes on along the minus strand of NZ_CP109072.1, from coordinate 3,829,084 downwards.
GCCGGCCAGGTCCGTACCCCCGCCGCGAGGCCCGCGCCGACGACGGCCAGCACCGGCGCCGGCACGAACGCCGCTGGCAGCATCACCGCGCGGTCGCCGACCCGCTCCAGCACCCGGGGGAGCGCCAGGGCGACGGCCATCGACCCGGCGCCGTAGGCGCCCAGCGCGAGCGAGACGTCGCCGACCGGGCGGGCGAAGTGGTCGCGGACCAGAACGACGGTGTTGACGATCACCATCGAACTGGCTGCCGCGACGGCGAAGTTGAGCGCCAGGAGCGCGCGGAGCCGGGGCGCGGAGCCGAAGAGCCTGATCCCGTACGCGGCCCTGGCGAACACCCCGCCGCTCTCCGTGCCGCCCTCCCCGCCGGTCTCGCGCGGCGTCGGCTTCGGCAGTGCCACGGAGACGACCAGCGCGGCGGAGGCGACGAAGCCGGCGGCGGTGCCGAGGAAGAGCCGGTCGTACGTGAGGAGCGTCAGCAGCCCGGCCGCGAGCACGGGGCTGAACAGGCTCTCCATGTCGTACGCGAGCCGCGACAGCGACAGCGCCCGGGTGTAGTCGCGCTCGGCGGGGAGCACCTCGGGGATGGTGGCCTGGAAGGTCGGGGTGAACGCGGCGGAGGCGGACTGGAGCAGGAAGATCAGCACGTAGATCTGCCAGACCTCGGTCACGAACGGCAGCGCGAGCGCGACGACGCCGCGCACGAGGTCGGCGGCGACCAGCAGGGCGCGGCGCGGGATGCGGTCGCCGAGGGCGCCGATGACGGGGGCGATGCCGACGTAGGCGACCATCTTGACGGCCAGGGCGGTGCCGAGGACGGCGGAGGCGTTGCCGCCGGCGAGGTCGTAGGCGAGGAGGCTGAGCGCGACGGTGGCGAGGCCGGTGCCGACGAGGGCGATGACCTGGGCGGCGAAGAGGTGTCTGTAGGTGCGGTTGCGGAGTACGGAGAACATGGCCCTGGCCTCTTCCTGTGCTCGTGTGCGCATATACGCACATGATAAGCAGAGGAGGGCCCCGGTGCTATTCCCGCGGGGCCGGTTACCGGCTCAGGAGTGCCAGGGCTCGCCGGTCATGAGGTGATCGGCGTGGTTGAGGGCCTCGACGACGAGGCCGCGCAGATGCCCGTCGCGCAGCGAGTACACGACGCGGCGGCCTTCCTTCCTGGAGTGCACCAGGTTGGCGAGGCGCAGCTTGGCCAGATGCTGGCTGACGGCCGGCCGGGCGGCGCCGCTGGCGGTGGCCAGCTCGGTGACGTCGGCCTCGCCCTCGGCGAGCAGCCACAGCAGGTGCAGCCGCGTCGCGTCGGCGAGCAGCGCGAAGACCGTGCTCGCGGCTTCGAGCTGCTCCCGGTCGGGCGTCCACTCGTGACGGTGGACGGCGGGGGTGGGCGAGGGGGCGGTGTCGCGCTCCGGCATGCGCCCATCGTATGGCCGTACGAGGCCCGGGGCGGGCGTCGCGGCTGCTCAACCGGCGCGGTACATGCCGATGGAGCCGTGCCCGGCGACGTCGGCGAAGCCGAACTTCTCGTACAGGAACCGCGCGGGCCCGTCGGCGACGAGCGACACGTACGCGGTGGCGGGCGCCCGCCGGTCCAGCTCCGCGACGAGCGCCGCCATGATCTGCTTCCCGAGCCCCTGCCCCTGGTGCTCCGGCAGCACGCACATGTCCACCACCTGGAACACGGTGCCCCCGTCCCCCACGACCCGCCCCATCCCCACCGGCACCCCGCGGTGGTACACGACGACCCCGTACCACGTCTGCGGCAACCCCACGGCGGCAGCCTCGGCCGCCTTGTCCGACAACCCGGCCCCGGTCCGCAACCGCCGGTAGTCCGCGACGGAGGGCACCCCGGCCCGTATCTCGTAAGGGTCACCTATCGATGTCATGCATTACACCCTAGTCGAGCGGCCGGTCACTTCCCCGCTTCGGGTCCGTACCATTGCAGGGCCTGCCCGGTGGCGGCGGCGATGCCGTCGAAGTCCCGGTCGCGGTGCAGCAGGGTCAGCCCCTGCAACTCCGCGGTGGCCGCCACGACGAGGTCGACCGGACCCGCACCGCGGTGCTGCCCGCGCTTGGTCAGCGCCTCCTGCACCTGAAGGGCCCGGCCGTACGCCCGGTCGTCGACCGGCACCCACCCGAAGATCGTCCGCAGGTCGTCCACGCCCCGCGCCCGGTCGTCGGCGGAGCGGGCGCTGTAGAGGAACTCCAGCTCGGTGATGGGGCAGACCGCGATGAGCCCGGCCGCGGCCGCGCGGTCCCACCCGAACTGCTCGGCGTCGCCGCGCATCATCCGGGCGAGCGCGCTGGTGTCGACGAGGTACTGCGCGGCGTTCACCCGCGGTAGTCCCTCTTGTCCTCAAGCAGGTCGAGGTCGAACGCGCCCTCCTCGGCCGCGGCCCGCAGCCGCGTGAGCGCCAGCGCCCGCCGCCGGTTGTCCAGCACCTCGCGCAGCGCGGTGTTGACCGTCTCCTTCTTGGTGCTCGTGCCGAGGGCCTGCGCGACGTCGGCGAGCAGGCCGTCGTCCAGATCGATCACCGTACGACTCACTCTGCACCTCCCTTGATATCAATCAAGCCATCTTTGATATCAACGGTAGCACTCCCTCTCCCCCCGGAGGGGGTTCGTCTGCGATGATGGCGCTTCCCAAGGTGACGGCGGAACGAGGAAGCCGGTGTGAATCCGGTGCGGTCCCGCCACTGTGATCGGTGAGCCGGCTCCGAACAGGCCACTGCCCCCGCGGGGGTGGGAAGGCCAGGGGCCGGCGGTGAACCGAGAGCCAGGAGACTCACGTCGTCGCCTCCTCGGCGAATCTGGGGCGGATTTCCCCGGAGAGGAGCGTGCGTCGTCGTGCGTGCCCTGCTGCGCGGCCCGGTGCGGTCGTTGCGTGTGGTCGTTCCCCTTTCCCTGCTGCTCGTCGCCGCCTGCGGGGGGCCCGCGCGGGACGACGGGCGGGCGGAGGGGGAGTCGCCGCCCGGGTTTCCCGTGACCGTCGGCAACTGCGGGGTCGAGACCACCTACGAGCGGCCCCCCGAGCGGGCCGTGACCCTCAATCAGCACGTCACCGAGATCATGCTCGCCCTCGGGCTGGAGAAGTCCATGGTCGGCACCGGCTATCTCGACGACCAGATCCCGCCCGCCTACCGCGAGGCGTACGACGGCATCGAGGTGATCGCCGACGGGTACCCCTCGTACGAGACGCTTCTCGCCGCCGAACCCGACTTCGTCTACGGCGGGTTCGCCAGCACCTTCGAGGAGGGCCGCAGCCGCGACGCGCTCGCCGGGGCCGGCATCGACTCGTACCTCAGCCTGGAGGAGTGTGCCGAGCCGCCGGTGACGGTGGACCTCATGGACCGCGAGATACGCACCGTCGCCGAGGTGTTCGGCGTCCCGCGGCGGGCGGAGAAGCTGCTCGGCGAGCTGCACGGGACGCTCGACGGCGTGCGGGAGGCGGTCGCCGGGGCCGAGGCCGCGGAGGTCTTCGTCTACGACAGCGGGGACAAGACCGCGTTCACCGCGGGCGGCGGCGGGATCGGCAACGAGATCATCGAACTGGCCGGCGGCGCCAACGTCTTCGCCGGCCTCGGCAAGACCTTCGGCGACGTGTCGTTCGAGCAGGTCGCCGCCCGGGCGCCGGATGTGGTCGTCATCTACGACTACGGCGACCAGTCCGTCGCCGACAAGAAGCGGTTCCTGCTCTCCCACCCCGCGCTCACAGACGTCCCGGCGATACGGAACAAGCGCTTCGCCGTCCTGCCGCTGTCCTCGACCGTCCTCGGCGTACGGGTCCCGGAGGCCGTCGACTCCCTGGCCCGCCAGCTCCACCCGGACCGCTTCCGGTGACGAAGGCCCGGGCGCTGCCCTTTCCCGCCCTCCTCGTTCTCCTTCTCGGCCTGCTGCTGCTCTCCGCCACCGCCGCCGTCGCCCTCGGCTCCGTCCGCGTCCCCGCGGGCCAGGTCTGGGGCATCCTCCTGCACCGCCTCCACCCCGCCCTCGCGGACCCCGGCTGGACGCCCGTGCGCGAGACCATCGTGTGGGACGTACGCCTCCCGCGCGTGCTGCTCGCCGGGGCGGTGGGGGCGGGGCTCGCGGTGTGCGGGATGGCGCTGCAGGCGCTCGTACGGAATCCGCTCGCCGACCCCATGCTGCTCGGCATCTCCTCGGGCGCCACGGTCGGCGCCGTGCTCGTCGTGGTCTTCAACGTCACCGTCTTCGGCCTCTTCACCCTGCCGCTCGCGGCCTTCGCCGGCGCCCTCGCCGCGCTCGCCGCCGTCTACTTCCTCGCGCTCGGCACCGACGGCCGCATGACGTCGCTGCGCCTGGTGCTCGCGGGCGTCGCCATGGCCGAAGTCCTGTCCGCCGTCGTCGGGTTCCTCATCGTCACCTCGGGCGACCCGCACAAGACGCAGGCCGCGCTGCGCTGGATGCTCGGCGGCCTCGCCGGCAGCACGTGGCGGCTCATCTGGATCCCGCTGGCCGTCGTCGTCCTCGGTACGGTCGCGCTGCTGGCCGTCGCCCGCCCGCTCAACCTGCTCCTCGCCGGCGAGGAGGCCGCCGCCGCCCTCGGCCTGGACGTGCACCGCTTCCGCTCCGCGATGTTCGCGCTCGTCGCCGTGATGGTCGGCGCGGCGGTCGCGGTCAGCGGGGCGATCGGGTTCGTCGGGCTGATCCTGCCGCACGTGGTGCGGCTGCTCGCCGGCGCCGACCACCGGCGGGCGCTGCCCGCGGCGGCGCTGCTCGGCGCGGCGTTCCTGATCGCCGCCGACCTGGCGGCGCGCACGCTGATCAGCCCCGAGGAGGTCCCGGTGGGAGTGCTGACGGCGCTGGCCGGCGGGCCGTTCTTCCTGTGGCTGATGCGCCGGGGGGCCGCCCGGTGACCGGCCACGCGCCCGCCGCGCCCGGCGCCCTGCGGCTGGAGTCCGTCACCGTGACCGCGGGCGGGCGCACGCTCGTCGACGCGGTGTCCCTCGACGTCGCGCCCGGCGAGGTCGTCGGCCTCGTCGGCCCCAACGGCGCCGGCAAGACGACGCTGCTGCGCACCGTCTACCGCGCGCTGCGGCCCACCTCCGGGCGCGTACTCCTGGACGGCGACGACGTGCGCGCCCTGCCCCCCAAGCTGCTGGCGCGGCGGCTCGCCGCGGTGCTCCAGGAGATCCCGGGCGCCTTCGAGCTGACGGTGTACGACGTGGTGGCCATGGGCCGGACGCCGCACAAGCGCGCCTTCGCCGGGGACGACGACGCCGACCGCGCCGTCATCGCCGCCAGCCTCGCGGCGGTCGGGGCGGCGGAGTTGGCCGCGGCGCCGTTCGACCGGCTGTCGGGGGGCGAGAAGCAGCGGGTGCTGATCGCGCGGGCGCTGGCGCAGCGCGCGGGCACGATGGTGCTCGACGAGCCGACCAACCACCTCGATCTGCGCCACCAGCTCGACGCGCTCCGCCTCGTCCGCGGCCTCGGCGCCACCGCCCTCGTCGCCCTGCACGACCTCAATCTGGCGGCCGCGTTCTGCGACCGCATCTGCGTGCTACGGGCCGGCCGCGCGGTCGTCGCAGGCCCGCCGGCCGACGTGCTGACGCCCGCGCTGCTCGCGGAGGTGTACGGGGTGGTGGCGGAGGTCGCCGTCCACCCGAGCACGTCCCGCCCCCACCTCACCCTGCTCCCGGACGCGCCGCCGCCGGGGGCGGCCACGGCGGGAGGCCCGGGTGCGCCGGGTGGTGGGGGCCTGTCGGAGGGCGCGAGCCCGGCCCGGGCCGCCGAATCTCCTGGTGCGATACCGGCCGTCGAGCCACCCGACCCACCCGACCCACCCGACCCGCCCACCGCCGCCGGCTCGTCCAGCCCCGCCCCGAAGGGAGCACCGTGACCTCCGCCGCCGACCAGCCCCTGCCCCCGGCCGTCGTCGCCGCCGCGCTCGGCGACGTCGCCGCCCTCGGCTGCGGCGACTGCTCCCTGCGTACGTGACGGACGCCTGCCCCGGCATTCTCACGGCGCCCCCGCCTCCGCCCCCCGCGCCGCCATGCCGGTGGCGTACGCCCCGGCCGTACCCGTGACGTACGCCACCGAAGGCCCGCCCCCGGGCGGCGTTTACCGATTCGTTACTCGGCAAGACGCCGTCCATGTCGAACAGAAGCAGACCCAGTGCGTCGTCGGTGATCGCCGGCATCGCGGATCTGGCCGCGATCGTGATCGGACTGTGGGTACTCCTGTACGTCCTCGACGCGAACCGCTCGAACGACTTCGTCGCCTTCGTGCACGACATCGCGAGCTGGCTCGCGGGCTGGTCCCGGGACATGTTCACCGTGGACCCCGACTGGTGGCAGGTCCTGCTCAATTACGGGATCGCCGCCCTCGTCTACCTCGCGGTCGGGCACACGGTGTCCAGGACCGTCAAACGGTGGTGACCTGACACCGCGCGTCAGCCGCGGGACCGGAGGCGCAGGACCGCAGTCCGCGGGACCGGAGGACCAGGGAGGGACGATGAGGGGACACCGGCTGTCGCTGTACGTGCTCAGCTCCAGTGCGCAGTGCGCGGTGATCCGCGTCGGCGGCGAACTGGACCACGGGGGCGAGCGGCTGTTCCTCGACACCGTGGGGTCGTGCGTGGACTCCGGGCACCGCTACGTCGTCCTCGACCTCACCACGCTCACCTTCTGCGACTCCCGCGGCCTCAACTGCCTCTTCGCGGTGCGCTGGCTGCTGCGCCGGCAGGGCGGCGAGCTGCTGCTCGCCGCCGTCGGCCGGCGGGTGACGTACCTGCTGGAGCAGACGGGCAGCACCGACATGATCGCCGCGTACCGCAGTGTGCGGGAGGCGCTGGAGCACGTGCCGGAGCCGCTGCGGGCTCGCTGGCCCCCCAGCGCGGTCCCGGGTGCCGCGCGCCCCCCTGCGCCCTGATAGTTGACGCGTGCTGCACATGGCCCAGGGACGGGCGGAAATGCGAGCTGGAAGGGATGTTGTCGGACCATGTTGGTTACGGGTGCAAAGTAACGGTCAGGTATAGCCGCCGTGATGACGGGTAGCTGCACACAACGCCTGTCGAGCAGAAGTCCACATCAGGGGGACACCATGACGACATTCGTGACGCGTGACCACGGACCCGGGACCGGCCCCGGCACGGCCGTCGACACGGGCACCGGCCCGGCCACCGACCCGCTCGCCGGCCTCGACCTGCCGCCGCCGCCCGAGCTGCGCGAGGCGAGTACCGCCGACGCGCGCGCCCTGTCCCGGATCCTCTTCGGCAGGCTGGCGGAGCTGGAGGAGGGCACGTACGCGTACTCGTACGTCCGCAACACCCTCGTCGAGCTGAACCTCGCGCTCGTCCGCTACGCCGTCAGCCGCTTCCGGCTGCGCAGCGAGTCCCGCGAGGACGTCGTGCAGGTCGGCACCGTCGGCCTGATCAAGGCGATCAACCGCTACGACCTCGGTGAGGGCACCGAGTTCCCCACCTTCGCGCTGCCCACGATCACGGGCGAGATCAAGCGCCACTTCCGCGACACCTCCTGGGCGGTGCGGGTGCCGCGGCGGATGCAGGAGCGGCGGCTGACGCTGGCGAAGGCGAGCGCGCGGCTGGAGCAGACGCTGGGCCGCGGCCCGAGCGTCGCGGAGCTGGCGGAGCAGACCGGTCTCGACCCGGACGAGGTCGTCGAGGGGCTGGTCGCCGCCAACGCGTACAAGACGTCGTCGCTCGACTACCACGCCGCCGACGAGGAGGGCGAGTCCTTCCTCGCGCGGCGCACCGGGGTGACGGACCCCGACCTGGAGAAGGTCGAGAACCTGGTGTCGCTCAAACCGCTGGTCGAGGCGCTGCCGGAGCGCGACCGCAAGGTGCTCGACCTGCGGTTCGGCGCCGAGATGACGCAGAGCGAGATCGGCACGGAGCTGGGCATCTCGCAGATGCACGTGTCCCGGCTGCTGTCCTCGATCCTCAGACGCCTGCGCGAGGGACTGACCGAGCCGGCGTGAGCGCGGGCGCGCGCCTGCGGCGGGGCGGGCGAGCCGGGCGCCCCGGCCGCGTACGGCACCGGAAGGCGACCGGGATCGCCGAGGCGGGACGCTCGGCGCGGGCCGCCGCCCGGGCCGCGGCCGAGGGCCTCGCCGCCGCCCGGCGGCCCGGCGGGCCCGGTGTGCGGCGGGCGGCGCGGGTGCTGCGGGGCGTCGGGCGCGGCCTGTACGAGGACGTCGCCGCCGCCCGGCGCGGCGGCCGGCCCACGGTGGCCCGGCGGCTGCGCCGGGCGGACCACGTGCTCTTCGCCCGGGTCGCCGCGACCCGCTGGCCCGGCGCCGAGCCGGTGCTGCCACGGCTGAGCCGGGGCGCCGACCACGGCGTCCTCTGGTTCGGCACCGCCGCGGCCGTCGCCGCGCTCGGCGGCCCGCGCGGACGCCGCGCCGCGCTGCGCGGGCTCGGCTCGCTGGCGCTGGCCTCCGCGACGGCGAACACGGCGGGCAAGGGCGCGTTCCGCCGTGCCCGGCCGGTGCTCGACGCAGTGCCCGTCATCCGGCATCTCACGCGCCAGCCGATCACGTCGTCCTTCCCCTCGGGACACACCGCCTCCGCCGCCGCCTTCGTGTGCGGCGTCGCGATGGAGTCGCCGCGCTGGGGGGCGGCGCTGGCGCCGGTCGCGTGGTCGGTCGGCTTCTCCCGGATCTACACCGGCGTCCACTACCCCAGCGACGTGCTCGCCGGGGCCGCGCTCGGGCTGGGCGCGGCGCTCGTCGTACGCCGCCTGGTGCCGCCCCGCGCCCGCGGGACGCACCCGGCGCCGCCGCCCGCCGGGGCGCCCGCGCTGCCCGCGGGAGCCGGGCTGTACGCCGTGGTCAACCCCGCTTCCGGCGGGCAGCAGTACGCCGACCCGGTACGGCAGCTCGCGGCCGTGCTGCCGGAAGCCCGGGTGGCGGTGGCCGATACTCCGGCCGGGCCCGGGGCGGGACCGCTGCCCGAGTTGCTGGACACCGCGGCGCGGGAGGCGGCGCGGCACGGCGGTGCCCTCGGCGTCTGCGGCGGGGACGGCACGGTGGCCGCGGCGGCGGAGGCCGCCCTGCGGCACGGCGTGCCGCTGGCGGTGCTGCCGGGCGGCACGTTCAACCACTTCGCCGCCGACCTCGGGGTGGCGAGCATCGCCGAGGCCGGCGAGGCGGTGGCGCGCGGCAGCGCCGTCGCCGTGGACGTCGGCCGGCTCCGCCCGGGGGAGCCGGGGAAGCCCGCGGGCCCGCCGGTCCTCTTCCTGAACACCTTCAGCCTCGGCGTCTACCCCGAGCTGGTGCGGTGGCGCGAGCGCTTCTCGCCGCCGCTCGGCGGGCCGCCGGGCACGGTCGCGGCGGTGCTGCGCGTCATGCGTACGGCGGAACCGGTCAGCGCGCGGATCAACGGCCGGCGGCGGGAGGTGTGGCTGCTGTTCGCGGGCGCGGGCGCGTACCACAGCGTGGGCATCGCGCCCGTGCGCCGCGACAACCTCGCCGACGGGGTGCTGGACGTGCGCATCGCCCGCGCGGGGGACTTCGCGCGGGCCCGGCTGCTGGCCACGGCCCTGGCCGGGGGCCTCGCCAGGACCCGGCTGTACGCGGCGGGGCGGCTGCGCCGGATCGTCGTCTCGGGGCTGCCGGAGGGTACGCGGATGGCCTACGACGGGGAGGTCGTCCCCGCGCCGACCGCGTTTGAGCTGGATAAGCTCGAAAGAGCGCTGACCGTCTACCGGCCGGCCAGGAGCTGACGCATCCCCGGGAGGTCCGCATGTTCGAGGCACACGACATCCGCGAGTGGCGCGGCCACCCCGTCCGCGGCGCGGACGGCGGCAAGATCGGCGAGATGGAGTCCGTCTACGTCGACACCCGTACGGACGTACCGTCCTTCGCCACCGTCAAGGCGGGCGTGCCCGGGCGCAAGCGGCTGGTGTTCGTCCCGCTGGACGGCGCGTCCGTCAGCCCCGGGTACGTGACCGTCGCGTACGACAAGGGCCAGGTCAAGTCCGCGCCGTCGATCGACACGGACGGGGAGCTGACGTTCGAGGAGGAGCCGGCGGTCTTCAAGCACTACGAGTTGGCGTACGAGTCGGGCGCGGCGGGCGAACGCCGGCTGGCCCGCCGCTGAACCCGCCCCCGGCCCGGTGCGTCAGGGCGCCGCGGTCCTCACCGCGGTACGGCAGGCACCGCAGGGCGCCGCGGCGGGCGTGCCGCCTCCGGCGTGTCCTCGCCGCGCGCGAGCAGCGCGTTGAACTGCGCACCCGCCAGCAGCGCCAGGTTCGAGAACCACAGCCAGATCAGGAAGACGACGACCCCGGCGAGTGACCCGTACAGCCTGCTGTACGTCCCCGCCGCGTACGACGCGTACATCGCGAACCCCACCGACGCCAGCAGCCACAGCACGCCCGCCAGCAGCCCGCCCGGCACGGCGTGCGACACGGCGCGCGACTCCGGCGGCCCCGAGCGGAAGAGCAGCAGCACCAGCAGCGCCGCCACGAAGACCAGGAACGGCCAGCGCAGGAAGTCCCACAGCGCCGCCGTCTGCTCGCCCATCCCCAGCGGCCGCCCCAGCGCCCGCATGCCGGGCCCCGTGACCACGAGCGTCAGCGCGCCGGACACCAGCAGCGTCAGCAGCAGCAGCGCCATCGCGAGGATCGCGGGCGCGCGGCGCAGCACGGGCCGGCTGTCGGAGGTGCCGTACATCGCGTGCAGGGCGCGGCGGAAGACGGAAAGGAAGCTGCACGCGGACCAGACGGCGCTGGCGGTGCCCACGGTGGTGAGGATCCAGGCGGTGGAGTGGCCGCGGGTGACGTCGTGGAGGGCGTCGTTGAGCGCGGTGTCGGTGCCGGTGGGGGCGAGCCCCGCGATGTAGGCGATGAGGGCTTCGGTGCCGGAGGGGTCGGCGAGGCCGATGACGGTGAGGGTGACGAAGAGCGTGGGCAGGACCGTGAGTATGGCGTAGTACGTGAGGGCGGCGGCCCAGTCGCTGATGTCGTCGTTCCAGAGGGCCACCGGGGTACGGCGCAGGGCGGCGCGGTAGCGCGCCCCGTTCGCCCATCTGCCCCGTGCGTGCACCCCACGCTTCATCGGCCCAGACTCCGATCGTCGCTCGCTCCGCCGACGCCCGCCCGGCTCACCGCCGCGGACCCCTCCTGTCTACCGTGTGCCCGGCGCGGGCCCGTAACAGACGGGGGCGAACAGGGGCGGGAGACCCGTGTGCGCCGGTCGTATGCCCGAACATACGCCGCGGCGCGGGCCGGCCCCGTGTCCGGCCCGCGCCGCGGCTGTCCCGGTGCGGTGGAGGTGAGCGGTGCGGGGTGCGCGAGGGAGGCGCACCGCGCGGTGTAAGTGACGTACGGACATGGCGCGGCGTCTGCTCACGCGCTCGCGTCGAGGACCTCCCGCAGCTTCGCGCCGAACGCCTCCGGCTGGCCCGCGTAGCCGAACTCCGCGTCGAGGAAGCCGCCGTGGTGGCTGGGGAAGACCGTCGCCTCCTGCCCGAGCAGCGCGGCCGTGCTGCGTGCCGTACGGGCCGTGAAGGTGTCGCCGGACTCCTCGCCCACCGCGATGACCACGCGCGTCGGCGCGGCGGCGAGCGCGGCCGGGTCCGGGCGGTAGCCGCTGACGGCCCAGGAGGCGTCCGAGAGCAGCGGGTCGTCGCGGTTGCCGTCGTCGTCGGCGGGCATGCCGAAGGCCGCCGGGTCCGGCGCGGGCTGCGCGAAGTAGGCGTCGGTGAACTCGCCCTCCCAGGCACCGAAGGCCATGAACGCCGCCATGCCGGTGCCCCAGCCCTTGGCGTTGTACGCGTCCGTGATCCCCTGCCGGGCCCGCTCCGCGGCCTCGGCGTCGGGGAGCGCCGGGATGATCGGCGGCTCGTGCGCGACGAGCGTGGTGACGTCCTCCGGGTACGCGGTCACCAGCGCCAGCGCCGTCACCGCGCCGCCGCTGCTGCCGAACAGCTCGACCGGGCCCGCGCCCAGCGCGGCGATGAGGGCGTGCACGTCCTCGGCCTGCGTCTGCGGGCTGTGGTCATGGCGGCCGTCCTTGCGGGTGCTACGGCCCAGACCGCGGGGGTCGTACGTGACGACGGTGCGGTCCGTGAACTGCGCCGCCAGCGCACGGAAGCCGCTGGCGTCCATGGGCTGGCCGATGAGCAGCAGCGGGGGGCGGCCGTCGGCGGTCGGCAGGGGGCCGCGCACGTCGTAGACGAGGTCGGCGCCGGGGAGGTTCAGCGTGTGTGTGTCCATGTCCGTGCAGACGGTCTGGCGGGCGCAAACTCATCGGCGCCGGATGCGACTCGCCTAACTGCAACTCTACGGTTGCAGCAAACCGAGCCCATGTGCAATTCTGTGGTTGCAGATAGACCCACGAGGAGGAACCGTGAACGACATCGCGTACACCGACGCGGAGCTGGCGGAGCTCGACCGGGTCGCCCGCCAGATCGACATCGACGCCCCCGCCGCCCGGGTCTGGGACCTGGTGGTACGCCCCGGCTGGTACATCAACGAGGGCGAGGTCGACCCCGAGCCCGACCTGAGCTACGAGGGGGACGTGGCCGTCGTCCGCGGCGACAGGCTCGGCGAGTTCCGGTTCAGCACCGTGGAGCTGGACAAGCCGCGCTACGCCGCCTTCCGCTGGCTCACCGGCCGGAACCAGCAGGGGGCCAAGGGCTCGACCCTCGTCGAGTTCTGGATCGACGAGCGCCCCGGCGGCGTGACGCTGCGCGTCGTGGAGAGCGGCTTCTCCCGCCTCTTCGACGAGCGGTCCGCCTGGCTCAAGGAGCGCGAGGGCAACGACGTGGGCTGGGCCGAGGAGCTGGCGGCCGGCAAGCGGTACGTCGAGAAGACCGCCGCCGCGGCGCCGCGGTCGTGACCGCGGCCGCCGGCCCCGCCGTCGTGTGTGCCGCGCTCGGCGAGCCGACGCGCTGGACGATACTCACCCGCCTCGGCGAGGGCCCGATGTCGGCGTCCGCGCTGGCCAAGGTCATGCCGGTCAGCCGGCAGGCCATCGGCAAGCACCTCGACGTGCTGCGCGAGGTCGGTCTGGTCGAGTCCGAGCAACGCGGCCGGGAGGTCGTGTACGTGGCCGTGGGCGCCCGCCTCAACGCGCTCGCCCGGGAGCTGGACCGGATCGGCCGGGCCTGGGAGACCCGCCTGCTGCGGATCAAGGAGCTGGCGGAACAGCCCGGCCCCGACCCGCAGCCGCCGAGCTGACTCCAAGCGGAACCCCCTCCCCGGGCAACCGGGGAGGGGGTTCGCGCGTCACCGGGCGGCGCGGCTGCGTACCAGGAGGTACAGGAAGTACGGCGTGCCGATGACCGCCGTCATCAGGCCCGCGCCGAGCTGCGCCGGGGCGATCACCGAGCGGCCGATGACGTCCGCCGTGCACACCAGCACCGCGCCCAGCAGCACCGCGACCGGGACCACCCGGGTGTGCTGCCGGCCCACCAGCGCCCGCGCCGCGTGCGGCGCCACCAGGCCGACGAACCCGATCGTGCCCGCCGCCGACACCGCCGTGCCGGCCAGCACGACGCTCAGGATCAGCAGCCACAGCCGGCTGCGGCCGAGGTCGAGGCCGAGCAGCCGCGGCGTGTCCTCGTCCAGCGAGACGAGGTCCAGCTCCCGGCGGCGTACCAGCGCGATGGCGAGCCCCACGACCAGGACGATCGCCAGCGGTACGACGTCCGGCAGCGTCCGCCCGTACGTCGAGCCGGAGAGCCAGGTCAGCGCCATCGTCGCGTTGAACGGGTCGGTCAGCACGATCAGCAGGCTGATCAGCGCCGTCGAGGCGGTGGCGAAGCCCATGCCGACGAGCACCAGTCGGTTCTGCTGGAACCCGCCGCGGGCGGCGAGCCCGAAGACCCCGACCGAGGTGAGCGCCGCGCCGCCCAGCGCGGCGGCCGACAGGCCCCACGAGTTGGGCACCGACACCGTCGTCACCAGCAGCACCGCGCCGAGCGCCGCGCCGCCTGAGACGCCGAGCACGCCCGGCTCGGCCAGCGGGTTGCGGGTCACGGCCTGCACGATCGTGCCGGAGAGCGCGAGCGCGGCGCCGGCCAGCAGCGCGGCGAGCACCCGCGGGACGCGGGTGTCCAGGACCACCTCGGTGGTCGGCCCCGCCCGGCCCTGCAGCCAGTTGGCGACGTCCCCGAGGAGCAGCTTGGTGTCGCCGACCAGCAGTGCGATGACGGTGACGGCGACCAGCGCCGCCACCAGCACCGCCGTGGTGACCACGAACGTGCGGTGGCTGCGGATGCGCAGCTTGTCGGTGTCGGCCGCGCCCGCGGTGTCCCGCAGCCGGGCGGCCATCACGACGAGGAACACCGCGCCGACGAGGCTCGTGACCACGCCCGTCGGTACGGAGACCGCCGTGTCCGACGGCACCATGGCCCGCAGCAGCACGTCCGAGCCCAGCACCAGCGCCATGCCCAGGAGCGCCGCCAGCGGAATGCCCGCCCGCGTCTTGCCGTACGTACGGAACCTGCGGGCGACCGACCGCACCAGCGCCGGCGCGCACAGCCCCACGAAGCCGATCGGCCCCGCGAGCGTCACCGACGCCGCGGCGAGCAGCACCGCGAGCAGCACCGCCGTGACGCGGGTGGCGCGTACCGGGACGCCGAGCCCGCGGGCGGCGTCGTCGCCGAGGGCCAGGGCGTCGATGCGCCGGGAGAGCAGCAGCAGCCCGGCGAGCCCGGCGACCGCGAGCGGCAGCATCTGCGTGACGCCGTCCCAGCCGCTCTGCGAGATGCTGCCCTGGTGCCACTCGTAGAGGCCCTGCGTCTCCTCGGGGAAGAGCAGCAGCATCCCCTCGGTGACCGCGTACAGGCCGAGTGTCAGCGCGCTGCCGGCGAGCACCAGCCGTACGGTGCCCGTGCCCAGGCCCGAGAGCCCCAGCACCACCGCGGCGGCGGCGAGCCCGCCGGCGAACGCGATGCCGGAGGACGCCAGCAGCGGCAGTGACACCCCGGTGGCGGCGGCCAGCCCCAGCGCGGCGTACGAACCGGCGTTGACGGCGAGCGTGTCCGGCGAGGCCAGCACGTTGCGGCTGACCGCCTGGAGGGCGGTGCCGGCGATCGCCAGCGCCGCGCCGACGACCAGACCTGCGACCATCCGGGGCAGCCGGGACGCGATGACGACGGAGGAGTCGGCCGAGTCCGCCTGGCCGGTGAGCGCCTTCCAGACCTCGGCGGTGCCCGCATCCGAGGTGCCCTGGGTCAGGTCGACGACCGCGAGGGCCGCGACCAGCAGCGCGATTCCGGCGGCCACCACCGCCGCGCCCGTACGGGACCGCACGGTCGGCGGCGGCGGGGCGGGCGCGGCGGCGGTGGCCGGGGCGGTGACGGCCATCGAGGCCACCGACTACTTCGTCAGCGCGCCGACGAGGGCGTCGACGTACTGGTTCATGGATCCGACGCTGCCGAACATCCAGATGCCGTCGTCCAGCCGGTGGACGTCGCCCGCCTTGACGAACGGCAGCGACTTCCAGACGGAGTCGTCCTTCAGCTCGCCGGTGAACGGGGTGCTGGCCTCGTCCTCGTCGTTGCCGATGTAGACGAACTGCGTGTCCGCGGGGAGCTTCGTCAGACCCTCGACGTCGGTCGAGCCGAGGCCGTAGTCCTTGTCGCCCTTGACGTCCCAGGCGTTTTCGAGGCCCAGCCGCTCGTTGACGCCGCCGAGCAGGGAGCCGCTGGTGAAGGGGCGGATGGAGACCTGGTTGGAGACGACGTAGCCGTCGGCGAAGGCGATCTTCCCGCCGCCCAGGCCGGCGTCGCCGAGCGCCTTCCTGCCCTCGTCGAGCTTGGCGTCGAAGTCCTTCTTCAGTTTCTCGGCCCGGTCGGTCGTGCCGGTGGCCTTCGCGATGAGGTCGAGGTTCTCGGTCATCTGGCCGACGGGGTCGGAGGCGTCGGCGGAGCGCAGGGTGAGCACCGGGGTCCGCTCGCTCAACTGCTTGACGGCCGACTCCGGCAGGTCGCTGGTGGCGATGATCAGGTCGGGGTTGAGCGAGGCGATGGTGTCGATGCTCGGCTCGCCGCGGGTGCCGATGTCCTCGGGCTCGCCCTTGAGCGGGACCGCGGAGTCCCAGGTGTTGTAGCCCTTGACGTCGGCGACGCCGACGGGGTCGACGCCCAGCGATATGAGGTTCTCGACCACGTTCCACTCGGTGCCGACGACCTTGGTGGCGGGCCCGTCTTCGAGCGTCACCTTCTTGCCGGTGGAGTCGGTCAGGGTGATCGGCTGCGCGGCGCCCTTGCCGGCGCCGCCCTTGTCGTCGTCGTCCGCGGCGTCTTCCGTGGTGCCGCAGGCGGCCAGGGTGAGCGTCGCGGCGGTGGCGACCGCCGCGGTCAGCAGGAGGCGTGTCATGAGGAAGTGCTGAGCCTTTCGCTTCGCTTGTGGTGCCGGCCGATCGCGCGGGTGCGCAGCCGGCCCGTCAGGGGGTCGTCGTCGACGTCGATGCGGATTCCGTACGCCTTGCTGAGCAGTTCGGGCAGCAGGACGTCCTCCGGGCGGCCGTCGCCGACGATGCGGCCGTCGTCGAGCAGGACCATGCGGTCGGCGACGGCCGCCGCCTGGTCGAGGTCGTGCAGGACGGCGCCCACCGCGATGCGGTGGTCGTCGGCCAGGTCGCGTACCAGGTCGAGGAGTTCGACCTGGTAGCGCAGATCGAGGTGGTTGGTCGGCTCGTCGAGCAGCAGCACGCCGGTGTCCTGCGCGAGGCAGCCGGCCAGCCAGACGCGCTGCAACTGCCCGCCGGACAGGTGCTCGGCGCCGCGCTCGGCGAGTTCGGTGACGCCGGTCATCGCCAGCGCCCGGTCGACGGCCGCGCGCCCGCCGGGGTCGGAGGCGCCCCAGCGGCCGCGGTACGGGTAGCGGCCGAACTCCACGACGTCGCGCACGGTCAGCCCGCTGGGCGTGGGCCGCCCCTGGGTGAGCAGCGCGACGTGCCGGGCGAAGTGCCGGGTGGACATCGCGAACCCGTCGGTCTCCTCGTCGATGACGAGGCTGGCGCGGCGGGCCCGTTGGAGCCGCGCGAGGGTGCGCAGCAGCGTCGACTTGCCACTGCCGTTGGGCCCGACGAGGACGGTCACCTCCCCGGGCCGCAGCCGCAGCGAGGCGTCGTGGACGACGTCGACGCCGTCGTACGCCACGGTGACGTCGGCGGCGGACAGGGCGTGCCCGCGGGCTCCCGCGGCGGTGGGCGTGCTCTCTCCGGCTCTCACGGGAGCTTAGGTTAACCTAACCTCACCCCGCCTCGGCAGTCGGTACGCGAGGGAAGATTGCGCGCCGCCCGCCCGGGGCCGTCCCCCTCGCCTTCCGCGGACCGGCCGCCTACGCTTCCCCGCGCCCCCATCTCCCCGAGGAGGCCCGCCCGGTGAACTGGTGGAAGAAGCTCCGTAGGGCCCTGACAGGTGGCGAAAAGCACACCGGCCCCTGGTGCGACGCCTGCCGCAGACGGGTGCCGGGCCCGGTGACGAAGGCGCCGCCGCCCGGGGTGCTGTCCCCGTTCTACGTGGGTGCGCCGGGCCGGGTCGACTCCACCGTCGTCCGGGAAGCCTGCGACGACTGCTGGCGGCGGCACCGCGAACTCACCGCGGAAGGCGAGGCGGACTACCGCGGGGCGCATCCCGTCGAGAAGTACGTCGCGGCGCTGCGGGACCCCGACCTGTCCGTCCGCGAGGACGCCGCGCGCGTGCTGACGACGCTGCGCGACCCGCGCGCGGTCGCGCCGCTGATCACGGCGATCCGGTCGGAGATGCACCATCCCCGGGTGGAACGGTCGTACTACGTCGGCACCCTGATGTTCGCGCTCGCCGACACCGGCGGCGAGGAGGCCCGTCGTCACCTCGACGCACTGCTGCGCGCGCCCGCGTCCTGGCGGGAGATCCACCGCCCGGACTTCTACCCGCTGATCCCGGCCGTCGACTGGGTCGCCCCGGCGCTCGCCGTCCTGGGCGACACCGTGATGCTCCGCCCCCTGCTGGACCTGCTGGCGGAGGACCGGCCCGTCCCGGTGCGCCGCCGGGCGGCGCAGCACCTGGTCCGCCTCACGAACGGCGGCGCGGGCCGGTGGTCGGTGGACGGTCCTGTGGTGTGCGAGGTCACCGCGGAGGGGCGGAGGACGTTCACCGAGGGGATGCGGGCAGCGGCGGACGACGCGGACGAGACGGTACGCAGGTACGTCAGGAGTGCGCTGGCGCAGGTCGGGGCCTGGTAGCCGGGCCGCTTCCGGGCGTACGCGTGGGGCTTCGGCGGGGCCCGGCGGCGCCGGGAGGCGAACCTCACTGGCGCGCGAGGGGGGTGGCGGGGCGAGAATACGGGTGGGCGGCGTGCGGATGCCGGACCCACACGCGGGCGCGAGGCACCCGCGGCGCCCGCAGACGAGCACATCCTGGAGGCTCCGTGACCGCCGCACCACCGCGTACGACAGCCGCCCCCGTCGGCGGCGGGGAGGCCGCGCCGGCCACCGTGCCGTGGGCCGCCGCCGTGGGGCAGCGGGCGCCGTGGCTGGCGGCGCTGAGCCGCCGGGCGTGGTTCCCGCCCGCGCTGGCCGCGGTCGCCGGGGTGCTGCTCGCGCTGGCCTTCCCGCCCTACGGGCTGTGGCCGCTGGCCGCCGTCGCGCCCGCGGCGCTGTTCGTGCTGCTGCGAGGCGCCCGCCGCAAGCGGGACGCGTTCTGGCTCGGCACGGCCTTCGGCGTCGCGTTCTTCGTCCCCCTGCTGTGGTGGCTGTCCAACCTCGGCATCCTGCCGTGGCTGCTGCTCAGCGTCATCCAGGCGCTGATGCTCGGCGGCCTGTGCCTCGCCGTGCCGCCGCTGGTGCGGCTGCCGGTGTGGTGGCTGTGGGCGGCGGCCTGGTGGGTGGCGGTCGAGGCGGTGCGCTCGCGGGCGCCGCTGGGCGGCTTCCCCTGGGGCCGGCTGGCCTTCAGCCAGGCCGACGCCCCGACGCTCGGCTGGGCGTCGGTCGGCGGCGCCCCGGGGGTCAGCGCCGTCGTCGCCCTCACCGCGGGCGCGCTCGCGGCGCTGGTCACCGCGCGGACCGCGCACCGGGTGGTGCCGGCGGTCGCGCTGGCAGGGGCTGTCGCGCTGGGGGCGTGCGGGATGCTGCTGCTGCCGAGCGCGGGCGACGCGGGCGACGAGCGGGCGACCGTGGCCGTGGTGCAGGGCAACGTGCCGCGGGCGCGCAGCCTGGAGGAGCAGGCCCGGGTCGAGATGGTCGCGGAGAACCACATCGCGGCCACCGAGGAACTGGTCGAGGACATCAGGGCGGGCCGGGCGGAGCGGCCGGACCTGGTGCTGTGGCCGGAGAACGCCACCGACCGCGACCCGCGCAACGACCCCGTCCTCAGCGCCCGGATCTCCCAGGTCGTGGACGACCTCGGCGCCCCCGTCGTCGTCGGCGCCATCCTCGACGCCCCCGGCGACCGCATCCGCAACGCGGGCCTCCTCTGGCTCCCGGGCAGCGGCCCCGGCGAGTACTACGCCAAGCGGCAGCTCGTGCCCTTCGGCGAGTACATCCCGATGCGCTCGCTGCTCGGCGGCTTCGGCGACCTCCAGCTCATCCCGCGCGACTTCGAGCCGGGCGAGGAGGCGGTGCGGCTGGACGCCGGGGCCGTGCGGCTGGCGGAGTCGATCTGCTACGAGGTCGCGTACGACGGCCAGGTCCGCGACCAGGTGCGCACCGGGGCCAACCTGCTGGCCGTACCCACCAACAACGCCACCTATATGCGCGACGGCAACCTCGGCGAGCCCGAGCAGCAGCTCGCGATGTCGCGGCTGCGGGCGGTCGAGCACGACCGCTCGACGCTGGTCGCCTCCACGACGGGCATCAGCGCGATCGTCACGCCGGACGGCGAGACGGTCGACGAGACGGGCCCGTGGCGCCGTGAGGTGCTGACGGCGGAGGTCCCGCTGCGCACCGACGAGACGCTGGCGACGCGGGTGGGCTCGGCCCCGGAGTGGGCGATCGTGGCCCTCGCGGCGGGCGCGGTGGGCACGGCGGTGTACCTGCGCCGTCGCGATGCCGCTCCTGCTGAGGCTGCGGCTTCGGCTGCGGCTTCGGCTTCCGAGGCCCGTACGCCGACGGAGGACTGACCCGCCACCGTGACGGGCCTGGGGGCGGACTTCCGGCGGCTGTGGTTATCCTCCGCGGTCTCCAACCTCGGCGACGGCGTCCGCCTGACCGCCCTGCCCCTGCTGGCCGCCGCCGTGACCCGCGACCCGGTGGCCGTCGCCGCCGTGTCGGTGGCGGCCGAACTCCCCTGGCTGCTGGTCAGCCTCCCCGCCGGCGCCCTGGCCGACCGGGTCGACCGACGCCGGCTGATGGTCGCGGTCCAGCTCGTCCGGATGTGCCTGGCCGCGCTTCTCACGGCGACCGTCCTGGCCGACCGCTCCTCGATCGCGGTGCTCTGCGCCTTCGTGTTCCTGCTGGGGATCGGGGAGGTGGTCTTCGACGCCGCGGCGCCCACGCTCCTGCCGCGGATCGTGCCCCGGGAGCAGCTCACGCGCGGCAACGCGCGGCTGTTCGGCGTGGAGCTGGGCGCCAACGAGTTCGCCGGCCCGCCGCTCGGCGGCTTCCTCTTCCGGCTGGGGCAGGCGGTGCCGTTCGTGCTCGACGCGGTGAGCTTCGCGGCCAGCGCGGCGCTGCTGAGCCGGCTGCGGGGCACCTTCCGGCCCGCCGGGACGGCGGAGGCGCCGAAGGCCGGGGTGGGGCGCGCGATAGGGGAGGGCTTCGGGTGGCTGTGGCGCCATCCGGTGATCCGCACGCTGTCGGTCGTCGTCACCTTCATGAACCTGGCGCGCGCGATGACCATGGCCGTCTTCGTGCTGTACGCCCTGGAGACGCTGCACCTGTCGGCGGTCGGCTACGGGGTGCTGTCCAGCGCCGTCGCGGTCGGCGCGGTCGCCGGGTCCTGGGCCGCCGAGCGCATCCGGCCCGCGGCGGCCGGGCCGTGCCTGGTGGCGGCCGTCCTCGGGCACGGGCTGACGACGGTCGCGATGGGGGCGACCTCGAATCCGTGGGTGGCGGGGGCGAGCAGCGCCGGGTTCGGGTTCGCGACGATGACGTGGAGCGTGCTGACCGCGGCCGTGCGGCAGACCGTCGTGCCGGACCGGCTGCTGGGGCGGATCAGCAGCGTGCACCGGTTCCTGAGCTGGGGCAGCCTGCCGCTGGGTTCGCTGCTGGGCGGGGTGCTGGCGGCGGCGTACGGGCTGCGCGTGCCGTTCGTCGCGGGCGGGGCGGCGGTCGTGCTGGCGGCGCTGGTCGCGGCTCGTACGCTGCTGGGGGTCTCGGCGCTGCTCGCCGGGCCGGGCGGGGCCGACGGGCCCGGCGAGGCCGCTGGGCCCGGCGGCGGTGGCGGTGGGGTCAGTGGAAGCGGGTCGTGACGATGCGGGCCTTGTAGATCTGGGCGCCGGGGCGGGTCTTCGACTGGCCGCCGGAGAAGTAGACGGTCGGGCCGCCCCACGGCGGGTCCGCGGGAGTGGGGTCCAGGGTCCACATCGCCTCGCCGTCGGTGTAACGGACGTACGACTTGACGTAGTTCTCCTCGGAGATGATCGTCACCTTCCGCGTCGCCTTGTCCAGCGAGTACACCCGGCCGCTGTCGGTGACCCACAGCTTGCCGGGGTCGGTGTAGTCGGGCTGGATGTCGTGGCCGTTGCCCGCGAACGCGATGTCCGTACCCGACTTCACCAGCCGGGCCGTGGAGTTGGCGCCCGTGACCCGGTAGGTGCGGATGACCGTGCCGCCGGTGACCCAGAGGAGGTCGTTCACGTCGTCCCAGAGCACCGCATGCGGCTTGGGCATGTCGGTGATCGTCTGCACCTCGCGGAGCGTGGAGTGGTCGCTGTTGGCGCCGCCGTAGACGTGGATGCGGTCGCGGGTGCCGGCGACGACGACGGCGGCGACGTTCGGGATGCGCTCGATGCAGTGCGGGTAACTGGCCACGGACGTCTCCCAGATGAGGTCGCCGCGGTCCAGCCGGTTGCCGTTGCCGGTGACGGCCACGATGCCGGCGCGGCCGTTGCCGGGCTGTCCTGCGGTCATCAGCGCGATCGTGCCGTAGCGGGTGGTCGCGCGGAAGCGGATCTCGAACGGGTCGTCCCAGCCGTTCGTGGTGCCGGGGGTGAAGCTCCAGTTGGACGCCCCGGACCAGTCGCCGGTGCGGTCGAAGACCTGGAAGCTGTTGGTGGCCTGGTCGGTCAGCGCGATGGGGTAATTGGCCACCGCGGCGTTCGCCTTCGACGCGCCGAGGGTGACGGCGGCCGGCGCGGCGACCGCGCCGGCGAGGGCTCCGGTGAGCAGGCTGCGTCGCTTCATCGTCCGTCCATCCGTTCGTCGGCTCGTTGGTGGGGGCTCGGCCCTTTTCCGTTGTAATGCACGGGTAATGCACGCCGGTTGCGCCGCGGTTGCGCGGTCTGGGGGACGTACACCGACTTCATGATCCTGTCAGGGGCATGACTTCCCACGGCCATTCTACGCGCATAGTCTGAGCGCCGGCACGGCCGACTGCCGGCACTCCCGCGGCAGTTGGCGCACACCCCCAGGCCGTGCGCCGCGACCCGGCGCACCTACCCGAGGAGTCCCCATGCGCCCCACCGCAAAGAAGGGTCTGGTCGCCGCCGGCGTCACCGCGGCGGCCCTCCTGGCAACCGCCGCCCCCGCCGAGGCAGCCCCCGCCGACAAGCCCCAGGTGCTCGCGAGCTTCACCCAGACCAGCGCCACGAGCTACAACACCTGGGCCGCCGCCGAGGCGAACCGCGGCGCCTGGTCCGCCTACGCGTTCAACTGGTCGACCGACTACTGCAGCAGCTCCCCCGACAACCCCTTCGGCTTCCCCTTCCAGAAGGCGTGCCAGCGCCACGACTTCGGCTACCGCAACTACAAGGAGATCGGCGGCTTCGACGCCAACAAGTCCCGCCTCGACAGCGCCTTCTACGAGGACCTCAAGCGCGTCTGCAACCGCTACTCGGGCGCCACCAAGACCTCCTGCAACAGCACCGCCTGGGTCTACTACCAGGCCGTCCGCGCCTTCGGCTGACCCCGTCCCCACCCCCGATCCGGCCCCGGCGGTGCCCCCATGCCGCCGGGGCCGGACGCCTGTTCGCCGGCACCTCGATGTGGGGGTTGAATAGGGTCCGGCGGTGGGGGTGCGGGGATGAGTTTCCGGCTGGCGGCGTACGCGGTGTGCATCGAGGACGGGCGGGTGCTGCTCGCCCGTTACGTACCGCCGGAGGGCGAGAGCAACTGGACTCTTCCGGGCGGCAGGGTGGAGCACGGGGAGGATCCGTTCGATGCGGTGATCCGGGAGGTCGCCGAGGAGACAGGCTGCGCCGCGGTGGTCGATCGTCTGCTGGGCGTGGATTCGAGGGTGATCCCCGCGGCCGTCGCACGGGCGGGAGTCGAGCACCAGAACGTCGGCATCTTCTACCGGGTCCGCATCGCGGGCGGCCGCCTCCGGCCCGAACCGGAGGGCGACATCGCGGAGTCGGTGTGGACCGCGGTCCCTGATGTCGCCGGGCTGCGCCGTTCGTCGCTGGTGGACATCGGCCTCGCACTGGCGCAGACCCTTCCGGCGACCGGCCATGTCGCTCCTGTCCGCGTCGGCGGCCTGATCCGGCACTGAGGCGGTCGCCGCGGCCGTCCGCGGCCGTCCGCGGTCACCGGACGCCGAGGGGAAGCCCGGCGACGACGGCTTTGCCGCAGACGCGGCGCGGGACGACGGCCCAGGCGGCGGTGAGCGCGTCGACGAGGAGGAGCCCACGGCCGCCGCAGTCGGCGGCGGCAGGTGCGGTGAGGAAGGGCGTGCCGGGGCCGGGGTCGGAGACGGCGAGCCAGTAGTGGCCGTCGGCGGGCCAGAGGAAGAGCTCGATGAGGTGGTCCGAGTCGGGGCGGGCGCCGTGGCGTACGGCGTTGGTGACGAGTTCGGAGGCGAGGAGCTGGAGGTCATCGCCGAGGCGGGGGTGATGGGGGCGGGGCAGGGCGTCGAGGACGGCCCGGCGGGCGCGGGGGACGGAGAGGGGATGGGCGGGGAAGACGCAGCGGACGGGGAGGGGCGGGATGGTCGGAGTGGGGGCGGAGGGGTGTGGGGGCATGGCGTACTCCCGGGCGGGGGTTGGGCGTTGACTTGCCGGTGGCATGCCTCCCTGGACGCGAGCACGCCCACCCCAGGGAGAGCGGGCATGCTCGCGCGGTGCGCTTCCGGCGTTGCTGTGAGTACCTTTCGCGCAACCGAGAGTAGCCATAGGTTGGCATAATTGCTACCTCCCCTCGGAGAATCTCTCTTGTCGCAGGAGGCACGGACATGGCCGTCAGGAAGACACCCACCCAGCGGCAGCAGCGCCTGGGCAGCGAGGTGCGGAAGATCCGTACGTCAGCCGGGATGTCCACCACGTACGCCGCCGGATTACTGGGACTGGACAGCGGAAAAATTTCCTATATGGAGTCTGGCCAGCGCACGATCAGCGCGGAGCGGCTTCGGACGCTGGCCTGCAACTGCCACTGCACCGACGAGAAGTACGTCGAAGCGCTGGTCGAAATGACGCAGCGCGAGCCGAAGGGCTGGTGGGAGCAGTACCGGGGCGTGCTCCCGCACGGGCTGCTGGACATCGCGGAGTTGGAGGCGCACGCGGTCCGGATGCGTGTCGCGAACACCGTGCACGTCCCCGGCTTGCTGCAGACCTCGGACCACGCCCTGGCCATCTTCCGCAGTGCTGTACCGGCTCTGCCCGAGCACGAGGTGGGCCTCAGGCTGGCTCATCGCGCGAAGCGCCAGGAAGTGCTCGCGCGAGACGACCGCCCCGACTACGTCGCCGTCGTGCACGAAGCCGCACTGCGTATGCAGTTCGGCGGCCGTCGCGTCGCGCAAGCGCAGTTGCACCACCTTCTCGACATGTCCGAACGCGAGAACATCAGCATCCAGGTCATCCCGTTCACCCACGGGGCGTTCCCGGGGGCAGGACAGACCATCCTCTACGCCGACGGGCCGGTCCCACGGCTGGACACCGTGCAAGTCGACAGCGCCCACGGCCCGGACTTCCTTCACGCGGACGGCCAGCTCTCGAAGTACCGTTCGCTGCTGGACCAGATGGAAGAGGTGGCCCTGCCGCCGGAGCAGTCCCGTGACTGCATCCGCAGCATCGCCCGCCAACTGTGAGGAGTGACCGCATGTCCGCCCCCATCGACTGGGAAGACCCCTTCTGCGCCGAGGGCAACTCGTGCTTCCGGATAGGCACGGACGCGGAGGGCAACGCGCACATCGCCGTGGCAGGCAGGGAGGAGCACCGGGTCACCGACTCCGTGGAAGCCCTCCGCACGCTCATCCGGGACATCAAGGCCGGCAAGGCGGACCACCTGCTGTAACGGACCAACCCGGCGTCGGAAGGGGCGGCGTCGGGGGTACCGGCGTCGCTTGGGCACCCCCCGGGCCACCCATCTCCTGATGATGCGGGCCTCCGTCCGGTGTCAAGGGCGCTCCTCTCCGCTTCGCTGCGAGGAGCGTCGCTGCGCGATGGGGCTTCGCCCCACCCTTGACACCGGACTCCGGCCCGTAACGACCGGCGGCTATGAGTGGCCCGGGGGGAGCGGCACCCCGTCGAAGGGCCTACGGAGCGGTGCCCGGCGGACGGGGGCCGACGCCGCCGGGGCGGGGCCACCCCGCTCGCGGACAGGCCCGGCGCCGCCTCGGACCGGAGCCGGGCGACTGGACTGCGGAGGGACCGGGGGCCGAGCTGGGGTGAACGGTGTCGCATGGGGGAGCAACGCCCAACGCCTGCTGCACGACGTGCACCCGCCCGGTGATCGCCCACCGGGGCACTGTCCGTACCGCCGCGGCGGAGAAAATGAGCTGTAACTCGTGGTAACACCCCTGGATCCGGCCCGAATCAGCCCCAGCCGCCGACTTTCACCCACCGGGCCGCACCCACCGGGCCACAGCCCATCCTCCAGTACTCGGATCACGCGGAACGCACGCGACCGAGACGAACTCGCGGTAACCCATGGCAAAAACCGGCCCAAACCGCCCACCGGCCCCGACTTTCGCCCATCGATACACGCGCGGCCGGTTCCGAGGCCGGCCACCGTCGTTCAGGGTGCCTAGTTGTTGTGGGGCGGGAGGTTGACGTCGCGCCGGCCCGATCGTGAATGTATGCGGATCGCATATAGTTCTGGTCATGGAGCCCAACCTTGAAGAAGCGATCAGCGAGTGGCACGCGAGCGTCAACGCCGGCGACCTGCCGCGGTCTGCGCAGGCGGTCGGTGATCCAGTCGTCGTGCTCGGCCCGAAGGGTGCGGGTCCGATCACGCGTGCGCAGTTCGCCGAGTGGGTACATCACTCGCCCCTGCGGGCCGGTTGATGCTGGACCAGGCGCATCGTTGGCAGGAGGAAGTGTTCGCTGAGCTGACCAGAGGCTGGAGCGACAAGAAGCGCCGCGACTTCCAGCAGGCGATGACCGACCTGATGGAGCGCTCCTAGGCGATGGACGCATGAGCCACGCCAACGCCCCGCTCAGCAACGAGGGACGCCGCCGGTTGGTCCAGACTCCGGGCCGGTGTCACCAACGTCCAGCCCTCATACACCTAGGGCGTTTTGCGAAAGTGGATCTTGAGCTGTGATGATCATGGTGTGGCGCGAGGGGACTTGACGGACTGGCAGTGGGCTCGACTGGAGCCGCTGCTGCCGGCGGGGAAGAAGTCGGGGCGGCCACGGACGTGGGCGCGGCGGCAGTTGATCGACGGGATACGGTGGCGGACCCGGGCTGGCACGCCCTGTCGGGACGTCCCCGAGCGGTACGGCCCATGGGACCGGGTCTACGACCTGTTCCGCCGCTGGCAGCGCGACGGCACATGGAAGCGGATCCTGGAACAACTGCAGGTCCAAGCCGATGTACAGGGCCTGATCACCTGGGACGTGAGTGTGGACTCGACCGTCTGCCGTGCCCACCAGTACGCCGCCGGCGCGCGCAAAAAGGGGATCTGCAGCGTGAGCCGCCCGGTGGGGGTCGACACCGAGCCGGACGATCACGGGCTCGGACGCTCCCGCGGCGGCCTGACAACGGAGATCCACCTCGCGGCCGAGCAGGGGCAGAAGCCGCTGTCCCTGCTGGTCACTGCGGGCCACCGTCACGACAGCCCGCAGTTCCAGCCCGTCCTCGAACGCATCCGCGTGCCTCGCACCGGTCCCGGACGCCCACGCACCACGCCGGACAGGGTCCGTGCCGACGAAGCCTACGGATCCCGTGCGAACCGCTCCTACCTGCGCAGGCGCAGGATCGGATGCACCATCCCGGAGAAGGCCGACCAGCTCCGCAACCGCAAGAAGCTCGGCTCCCGAGGAGGTCGGCCACCGGCCTTCGACAAGGACGACTACAAGGAACGCCACACCGTGGAGTGCGGGATCAATCGGCTGAAACGGCACCGCGCAGTGGCCACGAGATACGACGAACTCGCCGTCCGATACGAGGCGACCGTGCTGGTCGCAGCCCTCAACGAGTGGCTGTGACCAGCGCTTTCGGGACCGACTCTAGGTGTGGAATGTGGTGGTTGCCTCCAGGGCCGCCCGGCCGGTCGCGAACCGGTTTACCGGTGCGTCCTCGTCGGCGTAGCCGAAGGAGACGCCCACGAGCAGCTTCCCCTCGTCCACTCCGAGTTGATCGCGGACGGTGTCGGCGTAGAAGCTGAGCATGCCCTGCGGGCAACTGGCCACGCCGTAGCCGGTCATGGCCAGCAGCAGCGTCTGCAGGTAGGCGCCGACGTCGGCGGCCAGTCGCGGCCCGCCGTCGCCGGTGACGAACAGGAACGCGGCATGGGGCGCCCCGTAGAAGCCCATGCTCTCCACGTCGTAGGCCGCGCGGGCCGTGTGGTCATCGGGGCCGATGTCCAGCGCTCCGTACAGACCGGCGCCGAAGGCGGCCCGCCGTTCCTGGTGGACGGGGGCGTATATGTCCTCGGAGTACGGGTAGTCAGCCGTGACAGGTCGCTCACTGTAGGCCGTCCGCAGGGCGTCGGCCAGACGGTCTCGCCGTGCGCCGCCGACCACCTCGACCCGCCACGGCTGCGCGTTGGAATTGGACGGCGCGGCGCCGGCCAGGGAGAACACCGCGCGCAAAACGTCCTCGGGCACCGGGTCGGGACGGAATGCGCGGGTCGCGCGGCGCCCGCGGATCAGCTGCTCGGCGTACTCCGGCGTTCGCGTCCCGCCCGGCTGTGTCCCGCCGGTGGGCGCCTCGCTCGTGCGTGTCCGGGTGAAGACCGGTCCACTCATGGAACTCTCCTCAGGATCACTGAAGTAAACAGAATCGTTTACCTGAAGTCGCACTATAGCCAGCCACCCCCTCCGAAGTAAACAAGAACGTATACTTACGTCATGACCACGATGACGACGGCGTCTCGACGGCCGGGGCGCGGAGGGCGGGAGCGCATCCTGGCCGCCGCGGCCGGACTGTTCGCGGCCCAGGGGATCAACGCGACCGGCATGGAGCAGATCGCGGAGCGGGCGCCGGTGTCCAAGCGCACCCTTTACGCACACTTCAGGACCAAAGACGAGCTGGTCCTCGCCCACCTCAAGGACCTCTCCTCGACGGGACGCACCCTGGAGGGCGTGCTGGCACGCGAGGACATCCCCGCCAAGGAGCGAATCCTCGCACTGTTCGACCCGCCCCCGACCGGCACGGATCCCGTGCGCGGATGCCCGTTCATCGACGCCGCCGCGGAGTTCCCCGACCCCCAGAACGCGGTCCACTCCTACGCCCGCGAACAGAAACTGATGATGGCGCGGCTGGTGACCGACCTGGTAGCGGAACTGGGCTGCCGCGAGCCCGCCGTCCTCGCCGAGCAACTCGTGACCCTCGCGGACGGCGCCGCCAGCCGCGCCATGGTGCTGGGCGAGTCGAACTACGGCCGGCACGCGCGGACAGCGGCGGAGACCCTCCTGGAAAACGCGCTGCCGACCACGATCTGACAGGTCCCACCGGGTTGCTCGGTATGCCTAGCGCCTGATGCAAAGATCCCGCCGCTCGACCGAGAGGAAGGCGGGACTTTCACAACAGGTCCTAGGCCGTTTCGTTCGGATCATCGAACCCTTGGCAGGCGAGCGCGCCTATCGAGTGCGGTGCCTCCGAGGGCCCCTGTAGCCTGGCGCCGCTGATGTTGGGGGGGGACCGTGGAGAACATCCTGTCCGTGGCCATTGGGGCCGCTATCGGCCTCATAGGGGTGCTGTTCGGTTCGTGGTTTACCGCTCGCCGGCAGGACCGCATGTGGCTGCGCGAACAGAAGCTCAAGGCCGGGATCGGCTTCAACACGGCCGTAGTTCAGCTCCTGGACTACCTGAAGGAATCACAGCTGAGTGACGACGGCCCTGGAGCCAACGAATTGGCGAACCGGATGCAGGAAGCACGCTCAGCTCTCTACCTGCTCTGCGCCAGCGACACTGTCGATCTCGCCGATGCTCTCGCGCGTCGGGTGTGGCGCACCCGGCCCACCGACGGCAGGGACGACCGCCGGGCCGAGTTCCGGGAGACGTTGGACCTCCTGCGTCGCTTCACCCGCCAGCTCCGGCAAGAGATCGCCAGCTCGTAGTCCTCGCCAGGTCACCGGGCGGACCAGAGGAAGATGCCTGCGCTGTGTAGCCCGGCCAGGTATACGGTGGCGGTCTTCTCGTAGCGAGTGGCGATGCCCCGCCACTGCTTCAGGCGGTTGATGCACCGCTCGACGGTGTTGCGCTGCTTGTAGGCATCGCGATCGAAGGCCGGTGGTCTGCCGCCTCGACTGCCTCTTCGTAGCCGGTGGCCCTGCCGGTCCGCCGGGACAGGGATCACCGCGCGGATGCCGCGCCTGCGCAGGTGCTCGCGGATCGCGCGGGAGGAGTACGCCTTGTCGGCCAGCACGACCTCGGGCTTGGCACGGGGCCGTCCTCGCGGTCGGGGGACGCGCAGGCGTGACATGACCTTCGTGAAGGCGGGAGCGTCACCGACCTGTCCGGCGGTGACGTGAAAGGCCAGGGGCCGACAGTTGCCGTCGGCAGCGAGGTGGATCTTTGTGGTCATTCCGCCGCGGGAGCGGCCAATGGCATGGTGGTCAGGCTCAGCAGCCGGAGCCCTTTTTTACGGGCCCCGGCCGCGTGCTGGTGAGCACGCACGATGGTGGAGTCCACCGAGACGGCCCAGTTCAGATCCTCGTCCGCATCAGCCTGGGCCAAAAGTGCGGTGAACGCTCGCTCCCAGGTGCCGTCGACATCCCACATCCGCAGTCGGTTGTACGCGCCTCGCCAGTTGCCGTACTTCTCTGGGCAGGTGGACCCATTGCGTTCCGGTCTGGAACTTGAAGACGATCGCGTCGATCACCTCCCGATGATCACGCCACCGGCCACCCCGCTTTGGCGCCCGGTCCTGGAGTAACGGCTCGATCCGCGCCCACTGCGCATCCGTCAACGGCACACCCGGACCAACGATCAGATGATCTAAACGAAACGGCCTAGTGCTGTGACCGGGATGGTTCACCGTGATCGGGAGGTGGCTCGCGGGACGAGCGCACGCGAAACGGCTGATATGACTGAGGCATGCAGGAAGAGATTGCACGCTCCGCGATCGACATGTTCATCTCGGCGTTCAACGCCTCGGACGAGAGCTATGTGACTGCCCTGCTCTCCCAGGCTCTGACCTCGGACGTGGTCTTCTGGGGGCCGTTGGGGCGCAGCGAAGGAATCGAGGTGGTCGAGCGGTTCGTGCTGGACATCCGGCGCCACCCGGCGGGGACCGGCACGATGGTGCGCTGCTCGGCGGTGGACATGCCTGGCGAGTGGGCCCGGTACCAGTGGGTCTTCACCGCGCCGGACGGAGGTCCCCGCCTGGCGGGAACGGACGTCGTCCATCTGCGGCGGAGCCTCATCGACCAGGTCATCGTCTTTGCGGGGGAGATCGAACCGTCCGCTTCCTGAGTCATCCTTCTGCCGCCGTCCTCCTCCTGAACTTGCCCCCTTCGGCGCTCGGGGGCTGCGGTTCATCCCACCGCCACGACCGCCAACCCGTTGGACCTATGCGGTTACGGCACGAGGCGGAGGAATGGGACCGCAACTCGCGGTAACACCCCCACCGAACTGGGGCAAATCGCCCTCATGGGCTGACTTTCGCCCATCGGCGTGCACGCGACCGTTCCGAGGCCCGGTGGCCGTCGTCAACGGCTTTGGAGCGGAGAGATTGGGTCGTAACTCGCGGTAACACCCCTGGATCCGGGCCGAAAAGGGCCCCGGAGCCGGAGTTTCGCCCCGCCGCACGCACCCACCGCCCGGTCGAGTCCGAGGAAGTGTTCCCGCCCCGCCTGCCCCCGCCCCGCCTGGAGGCGGGTGCGGGGTGAAACGCTCCCCCCCCCGCCCGCCAACGCCCCCGCCCGCCGTGACGCTCCCGCCCCCGCCCGGCGAAGTCGCCCCCGTAGATATTCCGTTGACCCCCGCCCGCCCCGGCGCAAGAGTGGTCGTCCGGCAGGGGTCGGTCGGCGGCGTGCCTGGGGCGGTGTGGTGGCTGGTTCGGAGATGGCCCGCAAGCTGCGAGCCGGGGATGCCGGGGATCCGCCTTCCCCCACACCCCTGTGGACGACGGACTTCCGGCTCTTCTTCACCGCCCGCACCACCTCCCTCCTCGGCGACGCCATGCTCCCCGTCGCCATCACCGCCGCCGTCCTGGGCGCCGGCTACGGCGCGAGCGGCGTCGGTTACGCCCTGGCCGCCCTCGTCGCGCCGTTCGCGGCGCTGATCATCTTCGGCGGCGTGCTCTCCGACCGCTTCGGCGCCCGGCGGCTGATGGTCCTCTCGGACGGGGCGCGGCTGGTCTTCCAGATGGCGCTCGCGCTGCTCTTCCTGGTGGGTACGCCCCCGCTGTGGCAGATCCTCGTGCTGCTCGCCTTCGTCGGCGCGGGCAGCGCGCTCTTTCAGCCCGGCGTCGCCAGCATCACGCCGCGGGTCGCCCGGGACGTACAGAAGGCCAACGCCACCCTGCGCATCGCCGAGTCGGTCACCCTCGTGCTCGGCCCGTCGCTCGCCGGGCTGCTGCTGGCCGTCTCCTCGCCCGCCGTCGTCGTCGCCCTGGACGCCGTGACGTACGCGGTCAGCGGCGCCTGTCTCTTCGCTCTCCGCGCCGTCCCCATGGGTCCCGGCAAGGCGCGCGAAGGGGCGCCGTCGTTCCGGGCCGATCTGGTCGAGGGCTGGCGCGAGTTCTCGGCCCGCACCTGGCTGTGGAGCGTCATCGTCGTCTTCATGCTCTGGCAGCTCGCCGGCGCGGGCCCCACCACGACGCTCGGCAACAGCACGCTCGTCACCGACTACGGCGCCTCGACGTTCGGCCTGGTCATGTCGTCCCTCGGGGCGGGCAGCGTGCTGGGCGGGCTGGTCGCGATCCGGCTCCGCCCGCGGCACCCGCTGCGCGCCGGGGCGCTGTCGATGACGGTGTGGGCGCTGATGCCCCTGGGCGTCGGCCTCGGGCTCTCCGCGCCGCTGGTCGCCCTCTGCTACGGGGTGAGCGGTATCGGCGCCGCCTTCTGGATTGTCATGTTCCATACCAGCGTGCAGACGCACGTCCCGCAGGACGTCCTCGGCCGGGTGCACGCCTACGACGCGGCGGGATCGCTGGTGATGAAGCCCGTCGGCCAGGCGGCGGCGGGACCGCTGGCGGGGGTGGTGGGCACGGTGCCGCTGCTGTTCGTCTCCGCCACGATGGCGGTGCTCACCTGCCTCCTGCTCCTGTCCATCCCGGCGGTACGGAACCTGCGGCGAGTCGAAAGCTAGCCGCCGCGGCGCGGGTTCACCGGCCCCCGGCCGCCGCGCGCCGCCACGCCGCGGTGCGCAGCAGCCGCAGTCCGTTGAGGCCGACCAGCACCGTCGAGCCCTCGTGGCCTGCGACGCCCAGCGGCAGCGGCAGGTGCCAGGCCAGGTCCCAGACCACCAGGCCGGCGATGCACACCCCGGCGATGACGAGGTTCTGCACCACCAGGCGGCGGGCCCTGCGGGAGAGCGCGACGACGGCGGGGACGGCGGTGAGTTCGTCGCGTACGACGACGGCGTCGGCGGTCTCCAGCGCGAGGTCGGAGCCCGCCCGGCCCATGGCGACGCCGGTGTGCGCGGTGGCCAGGGCGGGGGCGTCGTTGACGCCGTCGCCGACCAGCAGCACCCGCCGGCCGCCGGACTGCATCGCGCGTACGGTCTCGGCCTTGTCCTGCGGCAGCAGGCCCGCGTGGACGTCGGCGGCGGCGATGCCCACGCCGGCCGCCAGCCGGTGCGCGGCGGGGGCGTTGTCGCCGGTGAGCAGAAGCGGGGGCGCGCCGGTGAGCGCCGCCAGGGCGGCGACGGTGCCGGGGGCGTCGGGGCGGGTGCGGTCGGCGATGCCGAGGACGCCGACGGGCGTGCCGTCGCGGGTGACGACGACGGCGGTACGTCCCTCGCCCTCCAGTTCGCCGGCCGTCTGCCCGGCGGCGGCCACCGCGTCCGGCGGGGAGCCCGGCGAAGCGCCCGGTGCGGGGGCGGAGTCCGGGACCGGGTCCGGGCCCCGGTCCTCGCCGCGCAGTGCCGCCGGGCTGCCGACCATGACGCGGGCGCCCGCGACGGTGGCGGTCACGCCACGGCCGGGGGCGGCGGCGAAGTCCCGTACGGCCGGGACGGGCAGGGCCCGTTCGCGGGCGGCGGCCACGACGGCGCGGGCGAGAGGGTGTTCCGCGGGGTGTTCGGCCGCCGCGGCGAGGGCGAGCAGGTCGTCCTCCGTCATCCCCGAGCCGCCGAGGGGCCGTACGTCGGTGAGGTGCGGCCGGCCCTCCGTCAGGGTGCCGGTCTTGTCCAGCGCCGCCCGGTCGGCCTGGCCCAACTGCTCCATGACGACAGCGGACTTGACCAGCACCCCGTGCCGTCCCGCGTTGGCGATGGCGGAGAGCAGCGGCGGCATCGTGGCCAGCACCACCGCGCACGGCGACGCCACGATCATGAACGTCATCGCCCGCAGCAGCGTGGACTGCAGTTCCGCGCCGAGGAGCAGCGGCACGGCGAACAGCGCCACCGTGGCGGCCACCATGCCGATCGAGTAGCGCTGTTCGATCTTCTCGACGAAGAGCTGCGTGGGCGCCTTGGTCCGCGACGCCTCCTCGACCATGGCGACGATCCGGGCGATCACCGAGTCCGCCGGGTCGCGCTCGACCCGTACCGTCAGTGCGCCGGTGCCGTTCAGGGTGCCGGCGAACACCTCGTCGCCGGGCTCCTTGGGCACCGGCAGCGGTTCGCCCGTGATGGTGGCCTGGTCGGCTTCGCTCGCCCCGTCGAGCACCCGGCCGTCGGCCCCGATGCGGTCCCCCGGCCGGACGAGGATCACGTCGCCCACCCGCAACTGCCCGGTGGGTACGTCCTCTTCCGTGCCGTCGGCCGCGAGGCGGACGGCGATGGCGGGGGCGAGGTCGAGGAGGCCGCGTACGGAGTCGGCGGTGCGGGCGGTGGCGATCGCCTCCAGCGCGCCGGAGGCGGCGAAGATGACGATCAGCAGGCCGCCGTCCAGGAACTGCCCGAGGGCCGCCGCCCCCAGCGCGGCGACGACCATGAGCAGGTCCACGTCGAGCGTCTTGTCCTTCAGCGCCCGCAGCCCCGCCCAGCCGGGCTCCCAGCCGCCGGTGGCGTACGTCAGCGCGTAGAGCGGCCCCCAGGTCCACGCGGGGGCGCCGAGGAGATCGAGCGGCAGGGCGAGGAGGAACAGCGCGAGCGCCGCGGCCGCCCAGCGGGCCTCCGGTACGGAGAGGGGCCCGGGGCGGCGGGGTGGGGCGGCCGGAGCCGGAGTCCGGGCGGCCCGGGCGGTCTGCGGGTCCGGCTGCGTGAGGGTGTGCGGCATCGCGGCGCGATCTCCCTGCGGGTGGCGGAGCTGCCTGACCGCCTCACCATACAGGAATGCATGAAGAGGTATTCATGTGTGGTTTCAGTACGATGACGGCATGGGTCACGGAGCCGCCACCCCGGGCGCGAGCGACGGCGGGCGCGTACGTCTCGACGCCGCCACCGCGCAGAAGGTGGCCGCCACGCTCCAGGCCCTGGCCACCCCCTCCCGGCTGCTGATCCTCGCCCGGCTGCGCGAGGGCCCGCTGCCGGTCTCGGAGCTGGCCGCCGAGGTCGGCATGGAGCAGTCGGCCTGCTCCCACCAACTGCGGCTGCTGCGCAACCTCGGCCTCGTCACCGGCACGCGCCACGGGCGCTCGATCGTCTACGCGCTCTACGACGACCACGTCGCCGAACTGCTCGACCAGGCGCTCCACCACACCGAGCACCTGCGCCTCGGCCTCACGGGCGCCCCCGCGGCCGCCGGGCGCGACGACCTGCGCGACGAGGAGTCGGCCGCGGCGCGGGGGTGACCGGGAGTGGTGCCCGGGACGCGAGGGCTTCCCGGACCGGTGCCCGCGCTGTCGGTGGGGGTGCGTACGCTGGCGGCATGACCGGGAGCATCCGCATCGGACCGCGCAGCCGCCCCGCCGGGCGGCTGTTCGTGCTGCTGGTGCTCGCGGTGCTGGCGGGCGTGCTGGGCATGCACGCGCTGGGTCCCGGCGGTGCGTCCGCCGCGGAGCGGGCGGCGGGCATGAAGACGGGCCACGGCGCGGCGGCGCAGGCCCGGACGGCGGAACGGGCCCCGGCGACCGCGCCGGCCCCCGCGAAGGACCAGGCACCCGCGACGGCGTCGGCCACCGCCGCGCATGCACCCATGACCGCCCGGGCTTCCGCGCCCGCCCCGGCTTCCGCGTCCGCCCCGGCCTCGGCGTCCGCCCCGGCCCTCGCGGCGCAGCACGCGCCCGCAGCGCATCCGCCCGTCGAGCGGGCTCCCGTGGCCGTGCCGACGGGGGATGCCTGTTCGCACACCGACGGAGGCTCCGGCCATCTCGCCCACGCGGACAGCACGTGCGCCGCGGCCGGGACGGCCTCTGCGTACGCGCCGCCGGCTCTCGCCGGCGCCCTACCCGGCGCCCCTGCCGCTGCCGGCATACCGCCCGCCGGGCCGGCGGCGGTGTGGGGCCGGGCGCCGCCCGACCTGTCCGAGCTGCAACTCCTGCGGATATAGAGCCGCCCGCACGGCATCCCCGTACGACGTCGTACGCCCCGCACAGGGGCGGGTGCCGCGCTGCCGCATGCCTTCACATCCGTACGTTCCGCGCGCCGGCACCGGCGTGCGCGAAGGAGTTGCACAGTCATGATCCGCACACGTTCCCTGTTCCGCCGCGGCGCCGCGGTGGCGACCGCCGGCGCGGTCGCCCTCCTGCTTGCCGCCTGCGGCGGCAACGACGACGAGTCGGGAGACCACGGCAAGCACGGCGGCGCTTCCGCGTCCAGCCCCGCCGCCTCCCAGAAGGAGCACAACGCCGCCGACGTCACCTTCGCCAAGGGGATGATCCCCCACCACCGCCAGGCCGTGGAGATGGCCGACCTCGCGCCCGACCGGGCCGCGTCCGACGAGGTGAAGAAGCTCGCCGCGGACATCAAGAAGGCCCAGGATCCGGAGATCGAGACGCTCTCCGGCTGGCTCACCTCCTGGGGCGAGGACGTCCCCGCGGAAGGCGAGATGGACCACTCCATGCACGGCTCCGCCGGCGGCATGATGTCCGCCGAGGACATGAAGAGCCTGGAGAAGGCGAAGGGCGCCGCGTTCGACACCGCCTTCATGGAGATGATGATCGAGCACCACGAGGGTGCCGTCGCCATGGCCGAGACCGAGCAGGCGGACGGTTCGTACGCGCCGGCGAAGGAGATGGCCGGGCAGATCATCAGCTCCCAGGAGGCCGAGATCGACGCGATGAAGTCGATGCTCGACAAGGGCTGACCGCGGTGCGCGCGTAGGGCGGGCGCGGCGCCCGCCCTACGCGTACCGCAGCGCCCGCCGCCGGCCCGACACGATGGCCACCAGCGAGACGCTCAGCGTGAGGACGTACGCCGCGAACGCCCAGGCCGCCGGGGACCACGAGGTGATCGTCAGCAGCGTCACCGTGGCGCCGGTGCCGACGAGGACGTAGAAGAGGAGGTTCTCCGAGGCGGGGTCGCGCCACGCCTTCACGACGGTCGGCAGCGCCGCCGCCGCGTCGGCCACCACGGCGAACACCACGGCCAGCGCCGCCTCGCCGAGCCCCAGCCACACCCCGAGCGCGGCGCAGGCGGCGACCGCGCAGGCGAGGTCGAAGGCCCCGAGCCGCGCGAGGTTCCGCCGGGTGCACACCCCGGTCACCACGACCACCAGCGGCCCGGCCCCCGCCACCAGCGTCTGCACCGCGGGCAGCCCCACGCCGGAGTCGAGCTGCGCGGAGAACGCGATCAGCGGCACCGCGGCCCAGAGCGACCACGTCACGAGGTTCGGCCGCACGGTGCCGCGCACGATGGCGAAGGCGTACCGGACACTGCCCGCCATCCCGAGCACGGCACTGACGAACACCCAGCGCGGATCGATCACCCCGAGCCCCCTCCGCCACCCGGTCTAGCAACTGCAGTCGCAGCAACCGCAGCAGTCACAACAGTCGCCGTCGCAGCCACAGCCGTCGCAGCCGCCGCAGTCGCAGTTGCTGTGCTTCTCCTCCTTCGCTTCCTCCTTCTCCCCCTCCTCGCCCTTGCCCAGCGGTACGAACTCCGGCGGCGGCGGGCCGAACCCGCCGCCCGCGTGGGCGAAGGTGCGGCGGACCGCCCGTTCCAGTTCGCCGACCAGCAGGGCGCGGACCAGCCGGTCGTCGGTGAACTCCGCGTCCGCCAGGGCGAGTGCCACGCCGCGGGTCGCGTCGTCGCACAACTGCCGGACCCGGGCGGGGGGAGTGGCCGTCGCCGTGATCGGGTTCCACGCGCCCGTACGGCGGTCTTCCTCCGCGTCCTGTACGGCGTCCAGCAGGTGCGCGACCCGGCCGAAGAGGCGGCCGGCCTCTTCCAGCGCCGCCGCGTTCCCGGGCCGGCCCGCGAGCTTCGCGGTGTGCGCGAACGCCGCCCCCGTCGCCAGTTCCGTCGGCTCGGTCACCACCAGCACCGACGTGCCGGGCCCCGCCAGCGCCTCCACCTCCCGCTGCCGCTCCACCGCCTCGACGAGCACCCCGGTGTCGAACCCCAGCCCGGCGCCGCCCCGGGCCCCGGCCGCCTCCCAGCCCCCGGCCACCCGCCGCGCCGGGGCGGCCAGCACCGGCCGCGCCAGCGCCCCGTCGCCGTCGGCGACGTGGTCGCGGATCTTCGCCGAGGCCAGCAGCAGCGACACCACCGCCGCCAGCCGCGCCCCGTCCCCGTGCGCCACCTCCGCCCGCCGCATCCGGCGCAGCGGGCACGGCCCCGCGGTGCGCCAGCCGCCGCCGGCCTTGCCCTCCGCCGGGGCGGCCTGCGCGTCGTACAGCACCGATATCAGCAGCCCGTCGTGGTTGGTGGCCGCCCGCGCGACCTGCCCGCCCTGGCCGCGCAGCGCCAGGCACAGTCCGCACAGGTGCCCCAGCCACTCCTTGGCGAGCCCCTTCGGCAGCCGGCAGCGGCACGGCCGAATGATGCCGAACATGCGTCTCCCCTCCCGCAGTCCACGTGTCCAGTGGAAGACGAGGCTACGCGCGGCACGGTTCGCCCGCGGTGGCGCGCGGTAACGCTTTGGGGCCCGCCGGCCAAGTGCGTGATGTAGGCAGGGGTTGAAGGGATCACACATGGTCAGCAGCTCGGGTGAGGCGGTCCGCCGGATCGGCACGGATCCCCAGGCGTTCGAGGCGTTCTACCGCGCGCACGTCGACGCGGTCGAGCGGTTCATCGCACGCCGGGTCGCGGATCCGCATCGTGCCGCGGATCTGACGGCGGAGGTGTTCCTCGCCACGATCGAGTCGGCCGAGGGCTACAAGCCGTCCCGGGGGGCGCCGGTGGCCTGGCTGTACGGCATCGCCCGCAACGTGCTG
The DNA here is from genome assembly GCF_035917395.1 of Streptomyces sp. NBC_01808. Classification (NCBI taxonomy): domain Bacteria; kingdom Bacillati; phylum Actinomycetota; class Actinomycetes; order Kitasatosporales; family Streptomycetaceae; genus Streptomyces; species Streptomyces sp. NBC_01808. Next base: position 3,790,263 of record NZ_CP109072.1, on the reverse strand, counting down.
GCCGGCGACAGGCGGCGCAGCGCGCGCGAGCGCGACGCCGGTCTGCGGCTGGCGGGGCGGCGGCTCGTCGAGGGGGACGACATCGCCAGGCTGCACGAGCGAATAGACGCCGAGGCACAGGCCAGGACGCTCTACGAGGCGATGAGTCGACTGCCCGCCCACGAACGGGCGGTGCTGGAACTCGTCGCGGTCGACGGCCTGAGCGTCAGCGAGGCGGGCAAGGCGCTGGGCATCCGGGCGCCTACCGCGCGGGTCCGGCTGCACCGCGCCCGCCGCCGGGTCCGTGACCACTTCGGAGCCCCCGTCTCACCGCCGGCCGTGTCGGCGGCTTCCGGACCGAGACAGTAGGAGATACCACCATGAGCAAGTCAGAGGGCCCGATGGGCGGCTTCGAGGAGCGGCTGCTCGGTGAGCTGAAGCAGGTCGTCGAAGCGCGCGCCGCGGAGGAGGGCGCGGCGGCCCGGCCGGTGGCCGTGGCCGTACGCGCGCCGCGCCCGCGCCGCCGGATGTGGGCCGGGCTCACCGCCTCGGCGGGCGTGGCGGCGGCGGGCGCCGCGGCGGTGGTCGCCCTGCCGGCGATGGGGGGTTCGGCCGCGTACGCCGTCGAGACGAACGACGACGGGACGGTGACGGCGACCATCAAGGAGTTCACCGATGCCGAGGGGCTGGAGCGGCAGTTGGAGGAGCACGGGGTGCGCGCGGAGGTCGACTATGTGGAGTGGGGACAGGAGTGCCAGTCCGAGCGAGGCGAGAGCGCCACCCGCGACTTCCTGCTCAAGCAGGACTCGCCGCCGCCCGAGGCTGACGGCCCGTACACCTTCACCGTCCGCCCGGCCGACTTCAAGCCGGGGGAGACGCTCGTGCTGGAGACAACCCTTGAGTGGCAGGGCGACGCGATCACCGGCATGGGTTGGGGCTTTCAGTTGGTCACCGGACCCGTGGCACCCTGCAACCCGACGGCCCTTCCTGACGAGGACTAGCCGGTCAGGTGCGCGGGCGGCCTACGGGCGAACGGCGGAAGGAACGGCCAGGCCCTGACCGTCCGGCGCAGCGCGCCGGGCACGGACCAGGCGCCGGGGGGCGCCTGGTCCGTACGACCGGCCGCTCAGCGCCCGGCGGGCGCCTCCCACCACGCCAGATGGGCGGCGGCCTGGGCCACCGGCTCGATGATCTCCCAGCCCTCGGCGATCAGCCCGTCCTCGACGCGAAAGATGTCGACGACCACGATCTCCGGCCCGCCGTCGGGGAGCCATCGCCGGGAGTGCATGACGACGTGGTCGCCGTCGGCCAGCAGGTGGTGGATCTCGACTTGCATGCCGGCGAGCGGGGTGAGCGCGGCGCGCACGGCGGCGAGCCATGCCGCCTTGTCCGAGATGGTCGCATCGGGCCGGTGGTGGACGAAGCCGTCGCTCAGCAGCGGCGCGAGGCCGTCGGTGCCGCCCGTCTCGATCAGCTCGGCGAGTGCCCGTTGCACGAGGGTCTTGTTGTCTGCGGTCATGCGACGAAGTTTTTCCGCGGTCGCGGCGGCTGTCGATGACATGGCATTTCATGGCGTACGACGCCACGGTGCGTACTCTCGGGAACCGTGCACACCATCGGTGACCTCCTGCGGCAGTGGCGGCACCGCCGACGGCTCAGCCAGCTCGACCTCGCGCTCGCCGCCGACGTCTCGGCCCGCCACGTCAGCCTGATCGAGACGGGCAAGACCAACCCCAGCGCCGCCATGGTGCTCCGCCTCGCCGATCAGCTCGCCGTGCCGCTGCGCGACCGCAACCGGCTGCTTCTCGCCGCCGGCTTCGCCCCCCGGTATCCCGAGCGGCCGCTCGACGACGAGGCGCTGGCGGCGGCCGGGGCCGCGGTCGCCCGGGTGCTGCACGCCCACGAGCCGTACCCCGCGGTGGCCTTCGACCGCCGGTGGAACATCCTGCGGACCAACCGCGCGGTCGAGCCGTTCTTCGCCGGCGTCGACCCCGCCCTGCTCCGGCCGCCGGTCAACCTCGTCCGGCTGGGCCTGGACCCGCGCGGCTTCGCCCCGCTGGTGGTCAACCTGGACGACGTACGCACCGTGTTCCGCACCCGGATCCGCCGCCAGCTCGCCCTCGCGCCCGACCCCGAACTCAGTGCGCTCTACGAAGAATTGCTGGAGCCGGGCGCCGCGGACCCGCCGGGCCCGACGGTCGCGTCCGACGTCGTGATCCCGATGATTCTGCGCGTGGACGGGCGGGAGCTGCGGCTGTTCTCCACGATCACCACGTTCGGTACGCCGATGGACATCACGCTGGCCGAGGTCGCGATCGAGTCGTACTACCCGGCGGACGCCGAGACCGCCGCCCACTTCGAGGACCCCCGCACCAGACGGTGACCGACACCGGCCCACCGGTTCCCGCCGGCAAGATCCCGGCCCTCTTCGAACCCTTCCGCCGCCTCACCCCGACCGCACGGCCCCCGCCCCGGGCCACGGCCTGGGCCTCCCCGTCGCCGCCTCCATCGCCGAGGCGCACACGGCCGCCCTGACCGCCACCCCGGGCCCGCAGGGCGGCCTGACGGTCACCCTCCGCTTCCCGCCGCCGCGCTGATCCGAACGGTCGCGGCCGTTCGGATGGGCTGTGTTAGGCTGAATAAGTTGCAGTTGTGGTTCCCATGCGTTTCGCGTGCGCCTGCCGGCTTTGACCTCGGGCGCATTTTTGTTTTTCGGTGCTTGCTCCGGATCGGGAATTCATCACGGCGACGCGGGATCATGCACACGTATGTTCCCGGTATGCCCCCCAAAAAGGAGAAACAAGCCATGGCAAACGGAACCGTGAAGTGGTTCAACAGCGAAAAGGGCTTCGGATTCATCGCCCAGGACGGCGGCGGCGCCGACGTCTTCGCCCACCACTCCAACATCGACGCGCAGGGCTTCCGTGAGCTGGTCGAGGGCCAGCAGGTGGAGTTCGACGTCGTCCAGGGCCAGAAGGGCCTCCAGGCGGAGAACATCCGCATCGTCTGATCCGGATGACGCGGCGCAAGCCGCACCACACGGGGCCGTGCCGCGGGGCACGGCCCCTTGCTGTGCGGTACGCGGTGCCGGTAAGCGGTTCCCGGTCCGCTCAACCGCGCGCCGTCAGAGCTTTTCCATCTGATCGTACGGAGCGGTGACCCGGACTTGGCACGAGCCGAAGTCGACGAGCATCGCGACGCCGTTCTCGGCGGCGACGATCGTGCCCAGGCCGTACCGGTCGTGTGTGACCTTGTCGCCGGGCGCGAAAGTCTTGACCGCGGGGACGACAGGCGCATTGAAGGGGCTGGTGGGCAGGTGGCGCCGAGGCGCGGGTGCTTTTTTCATCGGAAGCCCAGTATGGGCCGCCGAGGCGGCCCGCGTCCCGTCCGTACGTGATCCGTCTGCATCCGCACCGCCTGCTCGTCCCCGGAGAGCGCTGAGCCACGAACCACGATCTCTCTCCGCCGGTCTGCGTGTCGTTGATCCACTGGCCGTCCACAGGAGCCCTCTCGGCCCCGGGGAATACATGAGCAGTCATGTTGTTCAGGGAGGTGTGCGCCCGGGCGGACGCGCAGAGTGAAGAGGAGAGGATCATGCAGTTCGGGATCTTCAGCGTCGGTGACATCGCACCCGACCCGCTGACCGGCCGCACCTACAGCGAGGCCGAGCGGATCGACAACATCGTCCGGGTCGCGAAGCGGGCCGACGAGGTGGGGCTCGACGTGTTCGCGCTGGGCGAGCACCACAACCCCCCCTTCATCCCGTCGTCCCCGCCGACCCTCCTGGCGTACATCGCCGCGCAGACGCAGCGCATCATGCTCAGCACCTCGGTCACGCTGATGACCACGAACGACCCGGTGAAGATCGCCGAGGACTACGCCATGCTCCAGCACGTCGCCAAGGGGCGGCTGGACCTGATGGTGGGGCGCGGCAACACCGTGCCGGTCTATCCGTGGTTCGGGAAGGACATCCGCGAGGGCGTAGGGCTTGCGCTGGAGAACTACAACCTGCTGCACCGGCTGTGGCGCGAGGACGTCGTCGACTGGGAGGGCAAGTACCGCACCCCGCTGCAGGGCTTCACCGCCACGCCGCGACCGCTGGACGACGTACCGCCGTTCGTCTGGCACGGCTCCATCCGCTCGCCGGAGATCGCCGAGCAGGCCGCGTACTACGGGAACGGGTTCTTCGCCAACCACATCCTGGCGCCGAACTTCCACTTCAAGCGGCTGGTCGACCTCTACCGGCAGCGGTACGCGCACTACGAGCACGGCACGCCCGAACAGGCCATCGTCGGCCTGGGCGGGATGTCCTTCATCGCCGGGCGGTCGCAGGACGCGGTGGAGCGCTTCCGCCCGTACTTCGAGAACTACCCGATGTTCCGCGGGTCCCGGCTCGAAGACCACATGGAGGCCACCCCGCTGACCGTGGGCAGCCCGCAGGAGGTCATCGACAAGGTCCTCACCTTCCAGGAGGGCTTCGGCGACTACCAGCGGCAGTTGTTCGCGCTCGACGGCCTCGCGCTGCCGGTCGAGACGGCGCTGGAGCAGGTCGAGCTGCTGGGCACCGAGGTCGTGCCGGTCCTGCGCAAGGAACTGGAGTCGCGCCGGGCGGAGGGCGTGCCGGACGCGCCGACGCACGAGTCGCTCGTCACCGCCAAGTACGGGGACGCGGAACCGCGCCGGCCGCGGCCGAACCCCAACCGCGGGGACAACCTGTCCGGCACCAGGCCGTACCAGGACAGCGACCCGAAGGTGCGGGCGAAGTTCCCCGTGGTGCGGTGATGGCGAACACCACGCAGATCGCGGTCGCGGCCTGGGAGTCGCTGCTACGGGCCCAGGCCACGATCGCCCGCGAGTTCGAGTACACCGGCGACTGGGGCGACGTGCTCCCGCGCGAGTACGCCGTCCTGCATGCCCTGTCCGACGCGGACGACGGGCGCCGGATCACCGAGCTGATGGAGGACGCACTGCTGACCCAGGCCGGCGTCTCGCGCCTGGTCGCCCGGCTGGAGAGCCGGGGGTACGTCGAACGCCGCGACGACCCCGACGACGCCCGCGCCTGCCGCGTCGCGCTCACCGCCCGGGGCCGCGAGACGTACCGCACCCTGGGCCGCGCCCACGCGCGGCAGGTCCGCGAGGTGATGACGCGGGCTCTGGACCCGCAGGCCATGGAAACCCTGCGGGAGCTGACGGAGGCCCTGATCGCCGCCAGCCCCCGCCCCGCCCCCCGCCCCGCCCCCGCCCCGCCCCCCGTCCCGCCCGACCACAGCGAAGGAGACCGGCATGAGCACGGAGCGGAAGATCGTCGTCATCAACGCCGGGGTCAGCGAGGAGTCGTCGACCCGCCGGCTGGCCGGCCGGATCGCGCAGCAGAGCATCGACACCCTGGGCGCGGCCGGCGTCCCGGCCACCGTGACGATGCTCGACCTCGGGCCGCTGGCCACCGAGATCGCGCGCTCCCTCGTCTCCGGTTTCCCCACCGAGGCGGTGAGCGACGCGATCTCCCGGCTGGCCGGGGCCGACGCGGTGATCGCGGCCACGCCGGTCTACAAGGCGGGGATCAGCGGCCTGTTCAAGTCGTTCGCCGACCTGATCGACAACGACCTGCTCATCGCCGTGCCGGTGATCCTCGCGGCCACCGGCGGCACCGCCAGGCACGCGATGGTCACCGACGACCAGCTCCGCCCGCTCTTCGCCTTCCTCCGCGCCCTGCCGGTCCCCACGTCGCTGTACGCGGCACCGGAGGACTGGGGCTCCCCGGAGCTGGGCAAGCGGATCGGCCGGGCGGCGGGCGAACTGGCCGTCCTGCTGCGTACGGACGCGCCCCGCCAGATCGCCGAGGACAACTGGACCGGGTACCGGCACCGGTTCGCCGGGCAGGCCACCCGCTCCGAACAGAGCGCGGCGGACGTCGACTTCACCACCGACCTCATGCGCCTGGCCACCGGCGGCCCGGCGACCTGACCCGCCCGCGGGGGCGCCGGTCCCGGCGGTCAGCCGGCGGGGGCGCCCTCCTGCCGGGTGCGGTGCGCCGTTTCGACGATCTCCTTGATCCGGCCCATGTTGATCTCCGACATCTCGTTGAGATGCGCGGTCATTTGGGCGTTGTCGTACGGGGCGCCGTCCTTCATGTCGAATTCCTGCACCCAGCGCAACTCGGTGCCCTCGCCGGTCACGCGATAGGTCCAGTGCAGCTTCATGTAGACGAAGGGGCCCGTCTCGATCCGGTGCGCCTCGACCGTGAGGGACTCCCGGTCGGGGGCGCGGTGGGACACCCATTCCCACACCCGCCCGTTCGCGTCCGGGCACGTCTTGATCCGGAAGTCGATGCCCTTGTCCGTGGTCCGGAGGATTTCCGTCTCGGCGTAGCCGGCGAAGAGATCGGGCCAGGACTCGACGTCGTTGGTCATGGTCCACACGAGGTCGACCGGGGCGTCGATCACGATGGCGTGTTCGGTGCGTGCTCCCATGTCAGGCTTCCCTTCCGGAGACTGCTTCGTTGATGAGGCTGAGCGTGCCCCCGGGAGTCCGCATGTCGCTTTCCGCGACCTCGACGCCGAGGGTCTGCTTGATGCGGGCGGCCAGTTCCAGCAGGGCGAGCGAGTCGTAGCCGAGTTCGTCGAAGGCCATGTCGGCGATGTCGCCGTTCAGATCGGCCACGTCGGATTCTCCGGCGCAGTCTCTGATCAGTGCGACGAGGTGCGAGAGGGTGAATTCGGACACGGGTGACCTCCTGGGGGTGTGGTGTGTCCGGTACGGGCAGGACCGCGGTCAGCCGTAACGGCTGAGGACCAGCGCCGAGTTGAAGCCGCCGGCGCCGCGGGCGACGACCAGCGCGTGGCGCACCGGCGTCTCGCGGGGCCCGTCGAGTACCAGGTCGAGGCCGAGGCCGGCGGCGGGGGAACGGGTGCCGGCGGTCGGCGGGATGACCGAATCGCGTATGGAGAGCAGGGCCGTCGCCACGTCCAGGGCCGCGCCGCCCGCGTAGAGCCGGCCGGTCAGCGTCTTGGGCGCGGTGACGGGGACGGCCGCCGGGCCGAAGACCCGTACCAGCGCCTCCGCTTCCGCCCGGTCGGCGGCCGGTACGCCGAGGGCGTCGGCGAAGACCACGTCGACGTCCGCCGGATCCAGCCGCGCCTCGCGCAGCGCCCCGGTGATCGCCGCCGCCAGCGCGGGGGGCCGGCCGGAGCCGGGCCGGGGGTCGAACGTCGAGGCGTGTCCCGCGATCCGCCCGTAGATCCCGGCGGCGTTCCGGCGCAGAGCCGTGTCCTCGCGCTCGACCACCAGGAGCGCCCCGCCCTCGCCGGCCGCGTAGCCCGCCGCGTCGGTGTCGAAGGGCAGATAGGCGCGCTCCGGTTCTGCGGAGGTGCTGAGCAGTCCGGTGTGGAGCTGGGCGGCCAGGCCCCACGGGCAGAGGGGGGCGTCGAAGCCGCCGGTCAGGGCGGCGCCGAGGGTGCCCGTACGGAGCAGGCGCGCGGTGTGGGCCGCGGCGTCGAGGGCACCGGCCTGCTCCGAGACGAAGACCGAGCTGTGGCCCCGCAGCCCGTGGCGGATGGAGACCTGGCCGGTGTTGACCGCGTAGAACCAGGCGAACGACTGGTAGGTGCTGACCCGTTCGGGGCCGATCGCCCAGAGTTTCTGCAACTCCCGCTGGCCGAACTCGAAGCCGCCGCACGCGCCGGCCGTCAGCACGCCCAGGTCGTACTTCCCGAGGCCGGCCGCTCCGGGGCCGGACGGGCCCGGGTCCCCCGGGACCAGACCGGCGTCCGCCAGCGCCCAGTCGGCGGCGGCCAGGGCGTAGCGCGTCATGCGGTCGGTCTGCTTCAGCATGCGCTGCGACAGCAGGGCGTCGGCGTCGAAGTCGAGCACCTCGCCGCCGACGCGCACGGGGTAGGCGCGCGCGTCGAAGCGCTGGATGACGCCGATGCCGCTCGCGCCGGCGAGGGTCGCCGCCCAGTACTCGGCGGTGCCGATGCCGTTGGGCGCGACGACGCCGACTCCGGTCACGACGGCGCCCGGCGGCGCGGTGCCGGTTCCCCCGGTGGCCGTCTCCCCGGCCGCGGCGGTCGCCGCGCCGGGTGCCACGGTCACGGCGCCGCCGCCTTCGCCGGCGGCCGGGCGAGCACCGCCGCGCTCTGGAAGCCGCCGAAGCCGCTGCCGACGCTGAGCACGGTGTCCACCCGCTGCTCCCGCGCCACGTTGGGCACGTAGTCCAGGTCGCACTCGGGGTCGGGATTCGCGTAGTTCGCGGTGGGCGGGATCACGCCGTACTCGATGGCCAGCGCGCAGGCCGCCAGCTCCAGCGAGCCGATCGCGCCGAGCGAGTGCCCGATCATCGACTTGATGGAGCTGACGGGCACCTCGTACGCACGCATGCCCAGGCTCCGCTTGAACGCGGCCGTCTCGTGCCGGTCGTTCTGCCGGGTGCCGGAGCCGTGGGCGTTGATGTAGCCGAGGTCGTCCCCCGTGCAGCGCGCCTGCCGCATGGCGGCCCGGATCGCCTCGGCCAGCTCCCGGCCGTCCCGGGTCAGACCCGTCATGTGGTACGCGTTCGACCGCGTCGCGAAGCCGCGGACCTCGGCGTACACGCGTGCCCCGCGGCGGTACGCGGCCGTCAGCTCCTCCAGGACGAACACCGCCGCCCCCTCGCCCAGGACGAAGCCGTCGCGCCGGCGGTCGAAGGGCCGGGACGCGTGTTCCGGGTCGTCGTTGTTCGGCGAGGTCGCCTTGATCGCGTCGAAGCAGGCCACGGTGATGGGGGAGATGGGGGCATCGGTCGCGCCGCAGACGACCACGTCCGCCCGTCCGGTGCGGATGAGGTCGGCCCCGTAGCCCACGGCGTCGAGGCCCGAGGTGCAGCCCGTGGAGATCACGGTGACCGGGCCCTCCGCCCCCGTCTCCCAGGCCACGTCGCGGCCGATGGAGGACGGGATGAAGTAGTCGAAGACCTGCTCCGCCGACCGCGTGTGGTCGACCAGCCAGTGCGCGCCGTTGTCGCTGGCCCGCTGGTAGTTCAGCTCGAGACTGGTGGTGCAGCCGACGGCGGTGCCGATGCTGACGCCGATCCGCCCGGGGTCCGTCCCGGCCGTGTCCAGCCCGCTGCCGCGCACCGCCTCCCGGGTCGCGGCGAGCGCGAGCTGCGTCGCCCTGTCGTACGTCTCCGCCTCCGCGGGCGACAGACCCTCCGCCGCCGGGTCGAAGTCGATCTCCGCGGCGACGCGGGACCGGAACGGGGCCGGGTCGATCAGGGTCATCGTCCGCGTCGCGGTGCGCCCGGAGACCAGCAGCTTCCAGAACGCCTCCGTCCCCACCCCGCCCGGGGCCCGTACGCCGATGCCGGTGATCACCGGGCGTTTCTCCGCGTGCCCGTCCATGTCAGCCGCCCACGCGCGGCGGCACGCACCCGGGATGGGGCACGGGTTCGGTGTCCACATGGCCGAGTTCCGGCCGGGGCGCGAGCGGGGCGATCTGGAATACGGCCTTCAGCACGCAGGACCCGCGGTTCTCGATGCGGTTGCGCTGCCCGCGGGTGATGAGCAGTGCCTGGTCCGATTCCAGCGGTACTTCTTCGCCGTTGACCCGGACGACGGCGGAACCCTCGGTCACGTACAGGAATTTGTCGGAGAACGGGTGGTAGTGCTCTGTGACGAATTCACCCGGTGCCAATTCGAGATGCCCCAGGAACCCGGAGGTCGCGCCGACGGAGGCGGGGGTGAGCAGCGCCCGTATGGCACCCCCCTGCCGACGGTTCGGCGCGACGTCTTCCAGGGTGACCCTGGCGGCCAGTGCCTCATTCTTTGCCACGACTTTGTCCTGCCTTTGCGAAATTCGAGGAAAAGCCGAACTCGGTCCGGTAGCAGCGGAGATGAGTGAATGCCTCCGCCACGCCAGGTGATTTCTCCAGCGTGTCCCGGCGAAAACGACGACGCTCTCCGGGCCACTCAAGTGGGTGTAGTTTTACGATCAGTCCGACCAGCGGCCGACGCGAATATCGCAGGCGGGGACGGAGTGCGGGTGGCGCGGAGGGCGCGCGCCGCCGCCGTGCACTCCTCACCGACTCCCGCGGGCGGCACGGCCGTTCGGCCGGGCCACCCTGGGCTCAGGGGCTCAGGGGCTCAGGGGCTCAGGGGCTCAGGGGCGGGTGGCGGTGCCGATGACGTGGGCGACGCGGGGGGCCAGGGCGGAGAAGGCGAAGCCGAAGCGGTCGACGTCGCCGAGGGCGAACCCGGCGGCGCGGACGGCGGCTTCGGTGTCGCGGTTGGGGCGGCAGCCGCCGGCGGCCCGGCGCCACAGCGGGGTGCCGATGTCCTCCAGCGCGGCGAACAGGCGGCGCCGGGAGCGCACATGCTCGTAGAACCGCAGTTCGCCGCCCGGCCGCAGCACGCGGGCGGCCTCGGCGAGCGCCGCGGGCACGTCGGGCACCGAGCACAGCACCAGCGAGAAGACCACGGCGTCGAACTCCCCGTCGGCGGCCGGCAGTTCCCCGGCGTGCCCGGCGGCCACCCGCACCGGCACGGGCGCGGCGGCGGCGGCCCGCTCGGCGGCGGCGCGCAGGGTGTCGTCCGGCTCGACGGCGACGACCTCGGTGACGGTGCCGGGATAGTGCGGCAGGTTGCGCGCCTGCCCGGCGCCGACCTCCATGACCCGGCCGGTCAGGCCCGCGAGCAGCCGGCGCCGGTGCTCGGCCCCGCCGCGGCGGTCGGCGACGGGGGCCATCTTCAGGTACTGGCGGGCGAAGCGGGGGTGCTGGAGGTCTGACGGCTGGCTCACGGGTGCTCCCTCTGGGGCGGTCGGGCTTCGGTCACAGGGTCCTGCGTACCACCGGATACGGCAGGTACGTACGCCGGCCGGGGCGATCGCCGGCCGGCTCGTCGGCCTGGGAGAAGAACTCCGCGCCGACGCCGAAGACCTCGGCGGTCCGCAGCAGCACGGGCACGGTCAGCGGGCGCCGGCCCTGCGGCGCACGGCTACCGCCCTCCGCCCGCGGCCGGCACCGCGAACCGGCCGCGGCCGCGCGCCGTGCTCCCCGCCCTGTGCGCCACCCAGATCACGAGCTGGGGCATCGTCTACTACGCGTTCCCCGTCCTCAACCCGGCCATCACCGCCGACACCGGCTGGTCGCCGACCGCCACCACGGCGGCCTTCTCCGCCGCCCTGCTGGTCTCCGCCCTCGCCGGGATCCCCCTCGGCCGCGTCCTCGACCGCCGCGGGCCGCGCGCCGTCATGACCGCCGGGTCCGCGCTGGGCGTCACCGCCGGCGCCGCCCTCGCCGCGGCCCCCAACCAGGCGGTCTTCACCGCGGCTTGGCTGCTCGCCGGGATCACCATGGCCGCGACGTTCTACCAGCCCGCCTTCGCGGCCGTCACCCGCTGGTGGGGCGAGGACCGGGTGCGCGCGCTGACGATCGTCACGCTGGCCGGCGGGCTGTCGTCCACCGTCTTCGCCCCGCTGACGGCCGCACTGGCGTCGCACTTCTCCTGGCGTGTCACGTACGCCGTGCTGGCCGCGGTGCTCGCCGTCGTCACCCTCCCCGCCCACGCCCTCGCCCGCCGCGCCCCCTGGCCACCCGCACCCCCGCCGCCCCCGCGGTCCGCCGGCGGCGGGCGGTCCGTGGCCCGCACCCGCCCCTTCGTCACCCTGGCCGCCGCTCTGATGCTGAACAGCTTCGCGATGTACGCCGTCGTCATCGCCCTGGTGCCGCTCCTCACCGAACGCCGAACCGCCCACCGCCCCCTCGATCCCCCGACGAGACCGGGCCCGTACCGGGCGACCGGCAACGACGAGGCCCCGCAGCGGCACGCCGCTGCGGGGCCTCGTCTCGCCGCCGGACGGGACGCATCCCGCTCAGGCCGGATCCGGCGCGTGTCGCCGATTGTTCTACCTCGCGTAGAGCAAGTGGCCGGAGCCCTGCTACGGTGCCGCCCACAGTTGCTCTACAAGACGTAGAGCAAAGTCAGGTACGGAAGGCCCGTCTCATGCTCGTCCGCATCGCCCGCGCCTGCCACCGCCGGCGCTGGACCACCCTCCTCGGCTGGCTGCTTGCCGCCCTGACCCTCGCGTCGGTCGGCGGCATGGCCGGCACGGACTTCGACTCCGAGTACGACCTGCCAGGCACCGACTCCCAGCGCGCGTACGACGTACTGGAGCGGCACTTTCCCGAACAGGCCGCGGGCACCGGCGACATCGTGCTGCACGCCGACGCCGGCCTCGACGCTCCCGGCGTACGGGAGCGGGCGCGGGACGTGCTCGCGGCGGCACGTACCGCCGACCCGGTGGTGGCCGATGTCGTCCCCTTCGACGACGCCGCCCGCGGCGGGCTCGTCAGCGACGACGGCACCACCGCGACGGCGCGGATCGTCTTCACCGTCGGCCGCACCGAGGTGCCCGACGAGGCCGCCGGGGAGATCGAGCGGCGGCTGACCGGCATGTCCGGCGACGGCCTGCAAGTCGAGTTGTCCGGCACCATGTTCGCCCCGAAGCCGAGCACCGGGCTGAGCGAGAGCGTCGGTCTTGGGGCCGCGCTGGTCATCCTGCTCGCCGCGTTCGGGTCGCTGGCGATGGCGGGGCTGCCCGTCCTGGCCGCCCTGACCGGGCTGTTGACCGCCATGGGGCTGGTCATGCTGCTGAGCAAGGCCATGAACGTGCCGGACTTCAGCATGTCGGTGGCCGTGATGATCGTCCTCGGTGTCGCCGTGGACTACGCGCTGTTCATCGCCGTCCGCTACCGCAGTGCCCGCCGCGAAGGACACGACGCTGACCGGGCGGTTGCGCTGGCCGCCGGCACGTCGGGGGCGGCGGTCCTCTTCGCCGGCACCACGGTGATCGTGTCGCTGGGCGGGATGTTCTTCATGGGGGTGCCCTTCGTGTACGGGCTGGCGGTGTCGTGCATGCTCGGTGTCGCTGCGACGCTCGGCCTGGCGCTCACCCTGGTGCCGGCTCTGCTGGGCATCGCCGACCGGTGGCTGACGCCGCGCGGGCGGCTGGAGCGCCGGGGTGCCGGGGCGCGGGGGCCCGGTGCGTACGAACGGGCCCCCGGTCCGTACGAGAAGCTCCTGCGCGGCCGGCCCCTCGCGGTGGTCATCGGCGCCACCGCGCTGCTGCTGGTCCTCTGCGCGCCGCTGGCCGCGATGCGGCTGGGCTCCGCCGACGCCGGCAACGCCCCCGCCTCGGACACCACCCGCCGTGCCCACGAGCTGAAGCAGGAGGCGTTCGGTCCGGGCGCCACCGCGCCGCTGATGGTGGTGGCCGACCTGCGCGGTGCCTCTCCCGGCGACACCGCCGGGCTGGCCGAGCGGCTACGCCGCGCCCCCGGCGTCGCCCACGTCAGCCCGCCGGCCACCAGCCCGGACGGCCGGGCCGGGGTCATCACCGTCGTCCCGCGCACCGACGCGCAGGACGAGGCCACACCCCGCCTCGTACGCGAACTGCGGGAGACGGCGCTGCCGGAGGCCGCGGCCGGTACCCCGATGCGCCTGCACGTGGGCGGGGTGACCGCCACGTTCCAGGACCTCACCGACCGGATGGCCGACCGGCTGGCCGTCTTCATCCTGGCCGTCGTCGTCATCTCCGCGCTGGTGCTCGCGGTGATGTTCCGCTCGCCGGTCGTGTCGGTGCAGGCGGTGGTCCTCACCCTGCTGTCCCTGGGGGTGTCCTACGGGCTGCTGGTCGCGGTCTTCCAGTGGGGCTGGGCGGCGGGCCCGCTCGGCGCCGGCGCCACCGGGCCGTTGGAGAGCTACCTGCCGATGACGCTGATGGCGCTGCTGTTCGGACTCGGAATGGACTACCAGGTGTTCGTCCTCGCCCGGATCCGCGAAGCCCGCCTGCGCGGGGCGGACGCCCGCGACGCCGTGGCCGAGGGCCTGCGGGACTCGCGCCGCGTGGTGCTGGCCGCGGCGCTGATCATGGCCGCGGTCTTCGCCAGTTTCGCGCTCTCTCCCGACCGCATCATGAAGCAGTTCGGACTCGGCCTCGCCGGCGGCGTCCTGGTCGCCGCGGCGGCCGTACTGGTCGTCACCCCCGCGCTGCTCACGTACCTCGGCGACCGCGCCTGGCCGCGCCCGGCCCGGCGCCCCGGCGTCCCGGCCGCCGGGCCGCGGCCGGAAGCCGCTGCCCGGAGCGACGAGCCGACCCGGACGTAGGCGCGCCGCCACCCTCCGAACGCCCGCGCGCAACGCACGTCCCGGGCCGGGTGCCGTCGGCCGTCCGCCCGGGATTCACGGGGGACTTGGTCACCACGGTGGCCCGCGCTCCGCGGGGAAGCCGCACGGCGGGCTGTCGTGCCTTGGCCGTGATCACAGCGGGAGGGCGAACAGGCTCACCGGAGTGGACAGCGCGACCGCGGCGAGTACCAGGACCGCCGTACGGGCGAAAGCCGTGGCCTGCCGCGGTGCCAGCAGCCGGGCGGTCCGGGCGGTGACGGCGGTGTCCGCGGCGGCGAAGCCGCCGGCGGGGGGCGGGACGGTGCCGCCCGCGGCGGTGAACCGGGCCAGAGCGTCGGTCAGGTCGCGCCGCGGCAGGCGGCGGCAGCAGGCGTCGTCCGCGCACATCTCCAGCAACAGCCGGACCGCCGCCACGGATTCGAGCAGCAGCGCACTGTGCGGCAGCAGCCGCCGCCAGGCCAGCAGGGGGAGCAGGACGAGATCGTGGCGCTGGCGCAGGTGGGCGCGCTCGTGGGCGACGACGGCGGCGAGGTGCCGCGGGCCGAGGAGACGCAGGGCGCCGGTGCTGAGCACGACGAGGCCGGGGCGCCCGGGCAGGCAGTACGCGGCCGGGACGGGGTGGTCGAGCACCTCGACACCGGGCAGCGCCTCCCGCGAGCGGGCCACGAGCGTCAGCAGGTGGCGGTGGCGGCGCCGGTGCCGGGCGAGGTCCCGGCAGACCAGCGCCAGGCTCCAGCCCCGGGCGGCGAGATAGGCGGCTCCGAGCGCCAGCGCGGCCGGGGCGAGCGGTCCCGCGGGGGTGCCGCCGGCGCTCGCGAGGTGCAGCAGGCCGGGCACCAGTCCCTGGTTGGCGGGCGCGAACACGGCGGCGAAGACCAGCCCGAGCAGGGACAGTTCCAGCGTGAGGCCGAGGGCCTGCCAGGTGACGAGCGCGGTGCGCGGCATCCGCGTCACCCAGCGGGCCCGGGCCAGCGGCCGCACGGCCGCCAGGCAGCAGGCCAGCATGACGGCGAAGTGCAGCAGATGGCTCATCGGCGGCGCTTGCCCTTGTCGTCGGACCGCTGGTGCTCATCCGCCGCGCGGGCGAGCGCGTCGCGCAGGACGTCGGCCTCCGGGTCGGACACGGAGCGGGCGAAGTGCGCCAGAACGGCGTCGCGGTCCCCGGCCTGGGCGAGGACGTCCATCATCAGGCTGGTGACGTAGGACTCCCTGCTGGCCGCCGGGGTGTAGTGCCAGGACCGGCCGATACGCTCGCGCCGGGCGGTCCCCTTGTGCGCCAGCCGGTCCAGAACCGTGATCACCGTCGTGTACGCCAGCGCGCGGTCCGGCAGCGCGTCGAGCACGTCCTTGGCGGTGCGGGGGCGGCCGGCGTCCCAGAGGACGTCCATGACCGCGCGTTCCAACTCCCCAGAACGCCGCACGTGCCCGCTCCCTCCGACGCGACCGCGGTGGCACCGCACTCTACCCCACGTAGAACAACCCGGGGGAGCCCCGCTCCGGCGCCCCCCGCGCCATGTCTCCCGGGCCGGCACGAGTGATACGAGGACCCCGTGGAAGGCGACCGCGGTGCGCAGGCGGTACCGGGTTCGGGGTGCGTACCCACGCGACGCCTTCCCTCGTAGCGCCCCGGTGGGTGACTGCGTACGCCTGCGCGACGTGCGGCTTCGACGGCGCGCTCGGACGCAACCCGGTGGGACTGGAGGCAGCGCACGTGCGCTGGCACAGCCATGAAGGACCGGACGAGGTCAGCAACGGCATCGCCCTGTGCTCGCTGCACCACACCCTCTTCGACCTGGGCGTCCTCGGCCTCACCTCGGAGCTGCGCATCAGGGTGTCCGAGCTGTACGTCGCCCGCAGCCCGGCCGGCCTCGCCATCGACGACCTCCACGACCGGCCGATGAGTACGCCACGTCCGGGCCGGCCGCCGCTTGACGCCGTTCATCTCCGCTGGCACGGCCTTGAGGTCTTCAAGGGCGACATCGGCACGGCAGCCTGAACCGCACCGGGCTGCGGAGCGCCCGTAGCGGCCCCGGAGAACGAGCGGTCGCACACATCCCGGCGGCTACGCCGGATTCACGAAGGCGCCGATCGCCGAGGCGTCCAACAGCCGACCGCTGCACCAGTCGGCCAGCAACAGATCGAACTCGCGCATCGCCTGCGCGAGGCCGGCGGCCGACTCCGCCGCGGCATCGGGCGAGGGCACGAGGCACAGCGTCGTGACCCGGTCACCCTGTGCCTGGCCGTACACGACGAGGGGATCGGAGGCGATCGCGAACGAGTCGACCACGCGGCCCGGGGCATCACGGAAACGCACGCCCGCGTACGGCCTGCCGCCGCCGGGCAGCAGCTCCGACAGCCGCCGCAGCGAAACCTCGGTGGAGATGGGGGCGGTCGGGGTCCGGCGAAGGTGGATCCTGTCGAAGACCCGCACCGACGACGCATCCTCGCCGATCACCCGCGAATGCTGCCGGAAGATCTCACGGATCGCGCGCATCTCGGCCTCGGCCTGCCCCGCGAGCTGACGGGACACCATCTCGGCCTGCCGCCAGCCGTCCTCGTGGATCACGAAGTGCTCCCCCGGACCGGTCGAGTCCTCAGCCGGCGGCAGCGGGTCGAAGATCGTCGGCAGGGAGTACGTCAACTCCTGCGGGTCCACCGGCTGGATCCGTCTCAGGGTCAGCACGAGGCTGCCGCTCCGAAGGAACTGCGCGGCGGTCGGCGGCTCGGCCCGGACAACGGCCCACGGCTCTCCTCCGAGGTCAAGACGCGTCTCATGCTCGAACGAGTCGGGAAGCTGTCCGGGAGCGAGCTCGGTCCTCGCGAACTCCGCCTCCGTCTCGGCGTCGACGAACACGACCCGCACGGACTCCGCCGCCATGCCATTACCCCCACACCGATCGCGGCCCCTGTCCCGCCGCAGTCATCCATCGTCCCCGTGGACAGTATCGTCGCAGCGGGTCTCGGCCATCGCCCTGATCACGGGTGAGACCGGCCCGCGATCACGCGGACACCGGAGACCGGAGACCGGAGACCGGAGACCGGAGACCGGAGACCCACCGTTGAGCGCCACAGCGACGGGCCCTGCCGACGAACAGCAAGGCCCTTCGTTTTGCCTGCTCAGGCGGGGTGCGGGGGATACGAGATTCGAACTCGAGAGGGTGTGAACCCCACACGCTTTCCCCTTCGCCGTGCGGGTGTCCGGGCGCGGGCGCCGGGGTTCCGACCTGCGGCAGGGCCTCGTAGAGCGCAGCCGGTGGGCGGCGGCGGACTTTGGTGAACGAGAACCAGAACTGAGACCATGCGGCCCGTCCATCCCCGCAATCCACGGGGCGATCTGTACAGCGGCCGGTCTGGACCTCACCGATCTTGAACTCGCCGCGTACGACACGGTGGCTGCACGAGCCGCACCCCCGCGCGGGCTTCACCGAGCCGATGCTGCGGGCCTGCGCATACGCGTGCGCGATGTGCGGCTCCGGCAGGACGCTCGACTTCCGCCACTGGCACGGTCGGCATGCTCGTACCACGTCGCCGCGTCGGCCGCTGTCAGTCGGTCTTTCGTCCGACTCCTGCGCAGACCCACTGGCGTTCGGCACCGGACGGAGCGGTCGGGGCCGGTGTGGTGGACCACGGCGAGACGGGTGCCAGCTCGGGGCGCCATAGCGACACGGTGGTCAGGCCCGGGTCGAGCAGGTCGAAGCCGTCGAACAGCCGCCTGATCTCCGCGTAGCTGCGCAGCGTGAGCGGAGAGCGGGCCTTCTTGTAGACGTCGGCGGCCTTCTGAACCCGGCCGTCGGTGTCGAACTCGGAGGTCGAGTGCGAGATGACCAGATGGCTGCCGGGTGCCATCGCTCCGCGCAGTCGCGCCACGATCCCGGGTGGGTCCGCCTCGTCGTCGATGAAGTGCAGCATTGCCAGCATGACCACGGCGACCGGCCGGTCGAGGTCGATAACGTCACGCAGCTCGGGATCGGCCAGGATGGCCTCGGGGTGCCGGGCGTCGCCGCGGGTGACGGCCACCAGGGGCGATCTGCCGAGTAACGCCCGTCCGTGGCTGACGACGACCGGGTCGATGTCGACGTATGCCACGCGCGAGTCCGGGGCGACCTGCTGGGCGATCTCGTGCAGGTTCTGGTGCCCGCCGCCCTCGACGGGCATACCCGAGCCGATGTCGATGAACTGCCGGATTCCGGACCCGGCCAGGCACTGTACCGCGCGCCGCAGGAACGCGCGGTTCTCCCGCGCCATGAGGGGTGCGTCGGGAACGTGCCGCCGGACTTCCTCCATGACCGCCCGGTCGTGGGCGAAGTTGTCCTTGCCGCCGAGGAAGTAGTCGTAGATGCGTGGGACGGCCGGGGTCCGGAGCTGGAGGGGGTTCTCCTCCTCGCGTCCTCTCCCGTTCGACGACGGTTTGTTCATCGAGTTCTCCCGCCATGCCCCTGCCGCGCTGCAGAATCCGTGGAACCATGCGAGCGTAGCGACCGGCCGACGAAGCCACCCCGGCAACGGCCGTTTTCGGCTGACAACGTTGCCGGGACGTGACCCGAGGAGGAAGTGCCATGCCGGACGACGGCATCGACAGGATTCCCGGCCCGCCCGCGGGCGGTGACGGTGTCAAGGCGATCGTGGCGGCGGGAGGGCTGCACAACTACCAGCTCAAGCTGCACGCCGAGTTCGGTCCGGTAGTGCGCTTCCCCTTACCGGGTGCGGACGTGGCGGTGTCGGTCGCCGATCCGGTGCTGCTGGAGGCCACCGCGGAGATCAACAAGCGGCCGGAGAAGCTGTTCGAGTTCCTGGAGCCCCTCCAGGAGTCGGGCAACGTGCAGACGCTCCCGGCAGACGAACACGTGCCGTGGCGGCGGGTGATGCTCTCCGTGCTGGCTGGACGACCCTCGCACGAAGCGCACTTCGCGCAGTTCACCGCGCTGACGACGTCGATGGCCGACCGGTGGGCGGAGAACGCCGCGCGGGGCCCCGTGGAGCTGCAGAAGGACCTCAGCGAGCTGTCGCTGCGGATGATCTGTGAATACTCGCTGGGCAACGGCCTGGAGTCCGAGGAGGCCGCCGGGCGGGTCGTGTCGGCGTTCGAGGACGTGCTCACCGACTACCTGGCGCGGCTGTACCAGATGGACGTGGGCGGCACGGAGGAGGAGCGCCGCGTACGCTCCGAAGAGGCCCTGGCCTACCTGCGTGCGACCGTCGACGAGGTGCTCACCGCGCACCGCGAACGCGGCACCACCGAGCACGCCGACCGGAGCGACCTGGTCGCGGCTCTGGTCAGGGCAGGCGAGTCGCCGGCGCGGATACGCGACACGGTGCTGACGACCATGATGGCCGCCCACCACACCACCGGTGTCGCCATCTCCTGGACGCTCTACCTGCTGGCCCGGCACCCGGAGATAGCCGAGCGGGCCACCGAGGAGGTCGACCGGGTTCTCGGTGACCGCGCCGCACCCGACTACGGCGACCTCAGGCCGCTTTCGTACCTGGACATGGTGCTCCGGGAGGCCATGCGGCTGTACCCGCCGGGACCGTACGGCGCCCGGGAGGCCACCGAGGACCTCAAGCTCGGCGAGTACACCGTTCCCGCAGGCACGACCATCTTCTATCCCTTCTGGGCCGTGCACATGAACCCCGAGCACTGGCCCGACCCGGAGGTGTTCGACCCGGACCGCTTTACACCCGAGGCGTCCGCCCAGCGCCACCGGTTCGCGTACATCCCGTTCGGGCTCGGGCCCCGCAGTTGTGAAGGCGCCACTCTGGCGATGGTCGAGGCCAAACTCGTCCTGGCGATGCTGCTGAAGCGGTTCCGGTTCCGGATGGCGCCAGGTCAGACGGTCACGCCTGTCGAACGCTTCGTCCTGTGGGCTGCCGAGGACATCCGCATGAACCTCACACCCCGGTAACCCGCCCGAAGCCCCGAGGGCCGGAGCGCGACGAGGCCCCGCAGCGGCATGCCGCTGCGGGGCCTCGTTTCGCCTGGTCAGGCGGGGTGCGGAGGATACGAGATTCGAACTCGTGAGGGTGTGAACCCGACACGCTTTCCCATTCGCCGTGCGTGGGTCCACGGGCGGACGACGGCGTCCTGACCCGTGGCTGAATGCGTTGATGAGCGGTCAGCGGACGGTGCCGGACGGAAGCGGATGAGACCAGAACTGAGACCAAGCCCGTGCGGGGCTCCACTGCCGATCACGAAAGTGCGGCCTGCTGGGGCGCCTGCTGTGGAGGGCCGTGGGCTGCCCGTACCGTACTCGGTGCGCACCTACCCCCCCGTCACCCACCAGGTGCGGGAAGGGGCAGGCCGGCGTAGTCCGGTTGTCGGGGCCCGTACTCGGCGAGCAGCCGCCGCTGGCCCTGCTCCACCGCGCTATACCGCAGCTCGGCGTCGCCGTCCTACTGGAACCGGCGGAGCGCGTACGGGAACAGCAACGGCTTGTGCGGAGCCCGAGCTCCACCCCTCGTCCACTGCCTCAGCCGCGCGGTGTGCTCGACCCGGTCCAAAACCGGCGATCGTAGTGCGGCTCGTCGAACTGCGGTCCGTGTACGGGGTGAGCCACGTCGAGGGCTACGCGGGCATGACACCGAGGATGCGGGAGAGGGTGAAGACCCGTTCGTCCTCGCGCAGATGGCACCAGGCATACAGGTGGGGCGGGTCGAGGTCGAGCTCGCTGAGGGTACGTACGGTCCGGTTGCCCGAGGCGGCGACGTACTCGACCGTGATGGCCGTGCCGGCGTCGACGGCGTGGGCGAGCTGGCGGACATCGGTGTACGTCAGGTTTTTCGCGTACCCCGCGACGATCTCCTCGGTGTCTGTGCCGCAGCGGTCCCCGGTGCCGGACGGGCCGGGGGCCGGACGTGTCGGCGGGGCGTCCTGCAGCCTGGCGGCCAGGGCCACCAGGCCGGCGGCGTCCACCGGGGTCTCCGTCGGTGCAGACCGCCGCCGTTGGCCTGGGAGTGGAGGAGGAGTCGGGGCGGAGGCACGTCGGCGCCGGGTCCTCTCGACGCGTACGGTTCCGTCGGCCTTCTCGGCGACGGGGGCATAGCCGGCGGCCCGGAGCGCGGCGAGGGTCTTGTCGAGCGGAGTACGGCCGACCAGCACGGTCGGTGCCAGTTGGCGCAGACCGAGTTCGGCGAGCCTTTTGTGGGCGGCGAGTTCGGAGAGGAGGGCGGGTTCTTCTCCATGGATCACACAGGCCGCGGGAGCGATGCGCACACGGCCGTGAGCGCGCGCGGTGTCGTGGATCAGATATGACAGCGGCTGGGGGAGTGTGCCGACGGCGACGTCGGCCAGGTCGGCGGCGATGGCGTCGGGTGTACGGCCGGTGTCCAGGGCGGCGCGGACCGTGACCGGGCTGAACCGCCATACGGATGCCGTGCCGACGGCTTCCCGGTCCGCGACGGCGTCCAGCAGGGCGGCCAGGCGGGCTGACGGTGTGCCCGTGACGACGGCGGTGAGATCCGCGCCGAAGCGGGCCGTACTGGTGGCGGTCGGCAGCAGCAGCCGACTGGCTGCGGCCAGTGCTTCGCCGTCATCTGCCTGCAAGGCGGCACCGACGCGGGACAGGGAGCCGCGGGCAATAACACCGAGTAGTTCCGCTTCGCGGATCACGGAGGCGAAGGGCGCGGCGTCCTGGGGGAGTTGATCGGCGAGCGGACGGTGCCAGGCAACGAGCGGCCCCAGTTCTCCGGGGTTCAGCACTCCCTGGTCTGCCGGGAGCCATGCCGCGGCGGTGAGTAGCCCGTCCCGGGCCTGCACACAGCCGCCACAGGGTGGTGTCCCGGCGAGCGCGGGCAGCGCCTTGCCGTCCTCGTCGCGGGCCTGGGTCGGGGTCAGCGGCAGCGTCCGCCACGCCTGGAGAAGCGCTGTGAGCTGCTGTGCCGGTTCCCGCTCCGCCCAGGCGTCGTAGTGTTCCGTCGCCGCGACCCGGTCGCCGTCCCGGGCCAGCAGCCCGGCGTCGTACGCCGTTTCCAGGACGAGGCGTACGACGATGTCGTCGCACTGCGCGGCCCTGCCGATCCGGGACAGCTCACGTGCTCCGACCGCGCCGGACTTCAGCCGGGCCGGGGGAGACGCGGCGCACGCCGCCAGAACGGAGGCGGCGTGGACGGCGAACGCCGTGGCGGCTGCCGCCGCCTCTCGATCCACTTCCGCCGAGGTGACGGACACCGTCTGCACGATGGGCGGGAACGGCTCGAACGGGGCGTGCCAGTCGGCCCCTCGCAGTGCGAGCGCCACCTCGGCCGGCATTCGTGCGGGCCCGTACCCGGAGTACCGGTCCTGGACCAGCAGTCCTCGCTCCAGCGCCCACCGCACACCCGGTTCGGAGTCGGCCCGTGGGGCCCCGGGCATGATGAACCCCGCGTGCGTCTGCGCCTGTACACCCTGGCGACGGACTCGCCGCTCAAGCAGTTTCCGAGTGCCCACAGGCGCCGAAGCGACCACCGCGGCCACCCGCTCGGGATCACTGTGGTGCTTCAGCAGGGCGGCCAGCCGCGCCTTCTTGGTGGTGCCAGGCGCCGGGATGCCCAGGGCCACCAGCGTGCGCCGCAGTTCCTCGGAGGTCGTGTCCGCCAGTAGCCGGGCGAGCGGCGCGTCCAGCCCCAGCGGTGAATCCCACGCCCGCCGCAACGGCGCCGCCATGTGCAGCAGACCCTGGCCGTCCGGCCAGACGAGGGCGTGATCGGCCAGTGTCTCCAGGGCTGCGTCCAGCCCGCGATCGCTCTCCGGCTCGGTCACGTCCAGCAGATCCGCCAAAGCGGCACGTGGAACGTGCCCCAATGCCGCCAGCGCCTCAGCCACCTGCAACTGTGGCAGCGCGAGTTCCGCCAGCACGGGGGCAACCGACGACGGGCGCTGAAGGCGGTCCGCGAGTTCGCCGAACGATCGTGGCTCCGGCGGGGACACGGCGTCCGGGCGGGTCGCCAGAACTCGCTGCAGTCGGCCGACTTCCAGACTGCTCAGCCACGAGGCCAGAGTCGATCCGCTGGGCTTGCCGATGGGGCACCTCGCAAAGGCGACGAAGTTGCTCTTCGAACCGGAGCCGGTCCTGTACACGCTCCACGATTGTGCATCGCGGGTGACATCCGCGTCCTGCGACGGCAGGAAGCCGCTTGTGAGTGAAGGCGTTGTCCCGTGGGTCGCCCCGTCAGCGGCAGCGCGCGGCAGCGAAAAATACCCTATGCCGGAAATAGATGAGATCAGAACTGGGACCAGAGCGTGCCGAGAACCCTGGCCGCTGAGTGGACCAGGGTTCTCATTTCGCCTGATCAGGCGGGGTGCGGAGGATACGAGATTCGAACTCGTGAGGGTGTGAACCCAACACGCTTTCCAAGCGTGCGCCCTAGGCCTCTAGGCGAATCCTCCGCGGGCAAGAGTACAAGACGGGGTGGGGTGGTCGCGAACTCGTTCGTTGGGGGTGGGATCGGTTAAGGTGGAGTCGCCCCTCACGCGGCGCTATCTCGCTGAACTCCCCCAGGGCCGGAAGGCAGCAAGGGTAGGTGGGCTCTGGCGGGTGCGTGGGGGGCGCCTTGCTGTCCGGGGTGGGGTGGCGGGTGCGGGGTTTTCGTGGGTGGGCGCCGTTGTCGGCGGTCACCGATATCGTCGTAGTCGTGTCGCAGCTCGCTCTCTACCGCCGCTACCGACCCGAGACCTTCGGCGAGGTCATCGGGCAGGACCACGTGACCGGCCCGCTGCAGCAGGCGCTGCGGAACGGGCGGGTCAACCACGCGTATCTGTTCAGCGGGCCACGCGGCTGCGGGAAGACGACCAGCGCGCGCATCCTCGCCCGGTGTCTCAACTGCGAGCGCGGGCCGACGCCGGAGCCGTGCGGGGAGTGCCGGTCGTGCCGGGACCTCGCGCGGAACGGGCCGGGGTCGATCGACGTCATCGAGATCGACGCCGCATCGCACGGCGGCGTGGACGATGCGCGTGAGCTGCGCGAGAAGGCGTTCTTCGGGCCCGCCGCCAGCCGGTACAAGATCTACATCGTCGACGAGGCGCACATGGTCACCTCCGCGGGGTTCAACGCCCTGCTGAAGGTGGTCGAGGAGCCGCCCGAGCACCTGAAGTTCATCTTCGCCACGACCGAGCCGGAGAAGGTCATCGGGACCATCCGGTCCCGGACCCACCACTATCCCTTCCGCCTCGTCCCGCCCGGCACCCTGCGCGACTATCTCGCCGACGTCTGCCGCGTCGAGTCGATCCCCGTCGAGGACGCGGTGCTGCCCCTGGTCGTACGGGCCGGGGCCGGCTCCGTGCGGGACTCGATGTCCGTCATGGACCAACTGCTCGCCGGTGCCGGCGAGCAGGGTGTGACGTACGCCATGGCCACCGCCCTCCTCGGGTATACGGACGACGCCCTGCTCGACTCCGTCGTCGACGCCTTCGCGGCGGGTGACGGGGCGGGTGCGTTCTCGGTGGTGGAGCAGGTGATCGAGGGCGGGCACGATCCGCGGCGGTTCGTCACCGACCTGCTGGAGCGGCTGCGGGACCTCATGATCCTCGCCGCCGTGCCGGACGCAGGCGACAAGGGGCTGATCGACGTTCCGGCGGACGTGCTGGAGCGGATGCGGCGCCAGGCCGACACCTTCGGTGCGGCAGAGCTGAGCCGCGCGGCCGACATCGTGAACGAGGGGCTGACCGAGATGCGCGGCGCCACCGCGCCCCGGCTGCAGCTCGAGCTGATCTGCGCGCGCGTGCTGCTCCCCGGGGCGTACGGGGACGAGCGCTCGGTGATGGCCCGGCTTGACCGCCTGGAGCGCAACGCCTCGACCGGTCCGCCGACCATGGGGTACGTGCCCGGGCCGGACGCCCACCAGCCTCCTGGCGGGAGTGGGGGTGAGGGCGGGGATGCCCCCGGTGCCGGCAGCGGTGGTGCCGGGGCTGCTCGTGCCGCCCTTGCCGAGCGGGGTGGTCCGGCTCCCGGTGCCGGTACCGGTGGTTCTGGGGCCGGTGCTGGGTCTGCGCCTGCGCCTGGGGCCGGTGCTGGGTCCGGGGCTGGCGCTCCTGCGGTCGACGCCGGCGGGGGTGTGCCCTCCGGGCCGCCCGCCTCCACCGGCGGTGGCCCGCAGGCACGGCGGCCCGGGGCCTGGCCCGGGAGTGGGGCCCCGGCCGCGTCCGGGGGCCCAGCACCCGCGCCGCCACCTGCTCCGGCTCCTGCTCCCGCAGCGGCACCCGCGCCCGCGCCTGTGGCGGCGCAGGCCCCCGCCGCTACGGCTCAGGGCGTGCCCGCGCAGCAGGGGGGCGGGGTCGCCGGTGCCGCTTCCGTGCGGCAGATGTGGCCCGACATCCTGGAGGCCGTCAAGCACCGGCGGCGCTTCACCTGGATTCTGCTGAGCCAGAACGCCCAGGTCACCGGGTTCGACGGCGGGACCCTCCAGCTTGGCTTCGGGAACGCCGGCGCCCGGGACAGCTTCGTCAACGGCGGCAGCGACGAGGTGCTGCGCGAGGTGATGGCGGAGCGGTTCGACGTGCAGTGGAAGGTCGAGGCCATCGTGGATCCGACCGGCGGTGCCGGCGGCGGGCCCGCGGCGGGGCCCGGTGGCGGCGGGGGTCCGGGGCCGGGCGGCCCCGGACCCGGAGGCGGCGGCGGGGGGTTCGGCGGTGGTGGCGGGGGTGGCGGTGCCGGGTTGCGGCAGTCCGTACAGACGACCTCGCCCGCGCCCTCCGTACCGGCGCCGGCTCCCCCCCAGCAGCCCCGGCCCGCATCGGCCCGCCCCGGCGGCCAGCCCCCGCCCGACCCCGGGCCGCCCCCCGATCCAGGGCCCCCTCCGCCGCCGCTGGAGGATGACATCCCCGGCGACGACGACCCCGACCTCGTCGACACCGCCCTGTCCGGCCACGACCTCATCGTCCGCGAGCTGGGTGCCACCGTCATAGAGGAGATCCGCCACGACTAGGCGGGCCCGCCCGTCCGCGTACTCCGGAAGGATGACGACGGCGGGAGGAGCGGCGACTCCCGGCGGGGCAACCCAAGTGGCGCGCGTCCTCCCTGCGATGGACGGCAGCGCGGCGGCTGAGAACGTAGGCTCGCCTGGACGACCGGCCTGACACCGGCCGGCGATCTCGACGCAGACGCAGAAGACGTAGACGTAGCCACAGAGAACTGCAGTAGCGCGACAAGGAGCGAGCGACGTGATGCCTGGTGGTGGCCAGCCCGACATGCAGCAGTTGCTGCAGCAGGCCCAGAAGATGCAGCAGGAGCTCGCGTCCGTCCAGCAGGAGCTGGCCGAGACGCCGGTCGAGGGGACCGCGGGCGGCGGGCTGGTGAAGGCCACGGTGACCGGCTCCGGTGAGCTGACCGGTCTGGTGATCGACCCGCGCGCCGTCGACCCCGAGGACACCGAGACGCTGGCCGACCTCGTCGTGGCGGCCGTACGGGACGCGAACAACGCCGCGCAGCAGCTTCAGCAGGAGCGGCTCGGCCCGCTCGCGCAGGGGCTCGGCGGGATGCCGGGGCTGCCCTTCTGACCCCTCCTTCTTCCGTCGTCCCGCGGGGCCGTTTCCTGCCGTCCGGATCTGCCGGGTTCCGGAACCGGAGGCCACCCCCGAAGCGGGTTGAACCCGGCGGTAGCGGCTAGCTTGGTGCAGGAGAGCGGACACGAGAGAGGCGTTGCGTGTACGAAGGCGTGGTCCAGGATCTGATCGACGAATTGGGCAGGCTGCCCGGCGTCGGTCCCAAGAGCGCGCAGCGCATCGCCTTCCACATCCTGCAGGCCGAGCCGGCCGACGTCCGCCGGCTGGCGCATGCGCTGACCGAGGTGAAGGAGAAGGTCCGGTTCTGTGCGGTCTGCGGGAACGTCGCGCAGGAGGAGCACTGCCGGATCTGTGCCGACCCGCGGCGCGACCCGGCCGTGCTGTGCGTGGTCGAGGAGCCCAAGGACGTCGTGGCCATCGAGCGGACCCGTGAGTTCCGCGGGCGGTACCACGTGCTCGGCGGCGCGATCAGCCCCATCGAGGGCGTCGGCCCGGACGACCTGCGGATACGGGAGCTGCTCGCCCGGCTCGCGGACGGCGCCGTCACCGAACTGATCCTCGCCACCGACCCCAACCTCGAAGGCGAGGCCACGGCCACGTATCTGGCCCGCATGGTCAAGGCCATGGGCCTGAAGGTGACCCGGCTGGCCAGCGGTCTGCCCGTCGGCGGCGATCTGGAGTACGCGGACGAGGTCACCCTCGGCCGCGCCTTCGAAGGCAGGCGGTTGCTCGATGTCTGAAACGGAACCACGTGCCCGCCGGCTGGATCCCGGCGCAGCGCCCAGCAGCCCGGCAGGCCGCCGCACGCGGCCTGCCGGTGCGCGGGGCGCCGACAGAGGAGGTCTGCTCGATGTCTGACGCCACCACGCACCAGGCGACGCAGGACCCGGACAGCTTCGCGGTCCAGATCGCCGACTCGATCGAGAGCTTCATCGTCGCCGTCACCGAGGTCGCCAAGGGCGACGAGCCGAACAGCGCCGTGCCCTTCCTGCTGCTGGAGGTCTCGCAGTTGCTGCTGGCCGGCGGTCGGCTGGGGGCGCACGAGGACTTCGTGCCGGACGAGCGGTACGAGCCGGACACCGGCCCCGAGCCGGACGTGGACGAGCTGCGCGAGCGGTTCGCCGAGCTGCTGGACCCGGTGGACGTCTACTCCGAGGTCTTCGACCCGTACGTGCCGCGCAGCACCCCCGTCGCCAGCCGGATCTCCGACGACCTGGCCGACGTGATCACCGACCTGCGGCACGGCCGCGCGCACTACGCGGCGGGGCGGGTCAACGAGGCGCTGTGGTGGTGGCAGTTCTCGTACCTGTCCAACTGGGGGCCGACCGCGAGCGCCTGCCTGCGCGCGCTGCAGTCGCTGGTGGCCCACGTGCGGCTGGACACGCCCCTGGGGGAGCTGGACGGGCTCGACACCGACAGCGATGCCGCGCTGGACGACGGGCGGCTGGAGGAGGAGGCGGGCCGCGTGATGGCGGCGGAGATCGCGGAGCCGCTGGGGCTGCGGCGTACCTGAGCCAGGGAGCGCGGCGTACGGGCCGGGGCGCGTGCAGCGTCGCGTACGCCGTGCGCACGCGCCGGGTGCCGATCCGATCCCCCGCCCCGAGTTCGCGCGCTGCCCTCGCGCCCCGGATTTTCGGGCTCCGGATGTGACCTGCCTTACGTTTCCGTGTGCCCGCGGTGCTCCCGGGCAGGTACGTCTCCGAGCCGGCCCGCCCTGGGCGTACCCGCCGGCTCGGTAGACTGAGCCGACCGAAACACCATTGCGAGGAGCGCACGTGGGCCTTGTCGTGCAGAAGTACGGCGGCTCTTCCGTCGCCGATGCCGAGGGCATCAAGCGCGTCGCCAAGCGGATCGTCGAGACCAAGAAGGCGGGCCACCAGGTCGTCGTCGTGGTGTCCGCGATGGGCGACACGACGGACGAGCTGATCGATCTCGCCGAGCAGGTCTCGCCGATCCCGACCGGCCGCGAACTCGACATGCTGCTCACCTCGGGCGAGCGGATCTCCATGGCCCTGCTGGCGATGGCGATCAAGAAGCTCGGTCACGAGGCGCTGTCGTTCACCGGCAGCCAGGCGGGTGTGATCACCGACGCCGTGCACAACAAGGCGCGGATCATCGACGTGACGCCCGGCCGGATCCAGGAGGCGGTGGACAAGGGCGCCATCGCGATCGTGGCCGGATTCCAGGGTGTTTCGCAGGACAGCAAGGACATCACGACGCTCGGCCGCGGCGGCTCGGACACCACGGCGGTGGCGCTCGCGGTGGCGCTGGAGGCGGAGGTCTGCGAGATCTACACCGACGTGGACGGCGTGTTCACCGCCGATCCGCGGGTGGTGAAGAAGGCCCGTAAGATCGACCGGATCCCGTACGAGGACATGCTCGAACTGGCCACCAGCGGATCGAAGGTCCTGCTGCACCGCTGCGTCGAGTACGCCCGCCGGTACAACATGCCCATTCATGTCCGCTCCTCGTTCTCGGGGCACCCGGGCACCTGGGTAGGCAATATCTCCGAGGGAGCAGAAGGCATGGAGCACGCGATCATCTCCGGAGTCGCGCACGACGTCTCCGAGGCGAAGATCACGGTGGTCGGGGTCCCGGACAAGCCGGGCGAGGCCGCCGCCATCTTCCGGGCGATTGCGGACGCCGAGATCAACATCGACATGGTGGTGCAGAACGTCTCGGCCGCCGCCACCGGCCTGACCGACATCTCCTTCACCCTGCCCAAGACCGACGGCCACCGCGCGATGGAGCTGCTGACCAAGGCGCAGCCGTCGATCGGCTTCGAGTCGCTGCGCTACGACGACCAGGTCGGCAAGATCTCCCTCGTCGGCGCCGGCATGCGCTCGCACCCCGGCGTCACGGCCACCTTCTTCGAGGCGCTGTCCAACGCCGGCGTCAACATCGAGCTGATCTCCACCTCGGAGATCCGGATCTCGGTGGTGACCCGCGAGGACGTGGTCAAGGACGCGGTGCGGGCCGTGCACACGGCGTTCGGTCTCGACAGCGAGAGCGACGAGGCGGTCGTCTACGGCGGCACGGGCCGTTGAGCCAGTCGTCATCGATCCGTTAGTCCATACCGCTTGCGCCGAATACCCTTGCCATCCGACGATTTCGGTTTGCGCCGTCTGCAACCGCGGCGGCGCCGCGAAGCGTCTCTGTCCCTGCCCGCATTGGCCGGCCGCACGGGTAGCGAGGGAGTGGGCATGGCAGTACGCGCGGTAACACGACCGTCGTTGCCGCCGTGCGCGTACAACCTTGACAGGGGTCGGCGTGTCAAACAGGCGTGGCAGAGGCACTCAGCATTGCGACCCTTCCGGCCGGCCCCGCGCTGCGCCCCGGTTCCTCCGCGGCGTCCCGGGGACTGCCGGTGATCGCGCCGTGGTCGGCGCGGCCTGCCGAGAAGAAGTCCGCGGCAGACGCTGACGACGCCATGGCGGAGGGCACCAGCGTCGACCACCTCACCGAGACGTACCAGACCCACTACCGGTCGCTGCTCGGTCTCGCCGCGCTGCTGCTCGACGACCTTGCTTCCTGCGAGGACGTGGTGCAGGAGGCCTTCATCCGCGTGCACTCGGCGCGTAAGCGGGTCAAGGACCCGGACAAGACCCTCGCCTATCTGCGGCAGACGGTCGTCAACCTGTCACGTTCCGCGCTCCGTCGGCGCATCACCGGGCTGAAGCTGCTCTCCAAGCCCATGCCCGACATGGCCAGCGCGGAAGAGGGTGCGTACGAACAGTTGGAGCGCGACCAATTGATCCAGGCGATGCGCGGGCTGCAGCGCCGGCAGCGCGAGGTGCTCGTGCTGCGTTACTTCGCGGACATGACCGAAGCTCAGGTGGCCGAGGCGCTGGGCATCTCGCTCGGTTCCGTCAAGGCGTACGGCTCCCGGGGCATCGCCGCACTGCGAACAGCCATGGGAGCGCGGGCATGAGCGAGCGTTTCTACGGATCGGGGCCGCCGTGGGAGCGGGGATCCGAGGGATCCGGCGGGTCGGGGTCCGCCGGGTCGTCCGGGTCCGGGGCCGGGTCCGAGCGCGGACGTGGGGCAGTGGACGTGGCGGAGACGGCGGAGCTGCCGGAGGTTCCGGCGGGTTCGGACGAGGTGACGGCGGCGGTGCCGGAGGCTTCGGTGCCCGGGGCTTCTGAGCCCGGGGCCGCGGGGCGGCCGGATGACGGGGCGAAGGTGCAGGGCGCGGCGGGTACGTCGAAGGGGGCCGGCGCTGGCTCAGGCTCGGGCGAGCCGGGCGGTGCTGCCGGCTCCGATGGTGCTGCCGCGTCCGGTGGTACGGAGGGGCTGGACGGCCCTGGTGGTCTGGACCGTCGTCGCGAGCCGGACGGCTCGGACGGTGCGGGTAGTGCGGCCGGCTCCGGTAGTGCGGTCGGCTCGGGTGGTGCGGGCGGTTCCGGCGGGGCCGGGATCCCGCGGTGGACCGGTGGCTACGGCGACGGGGACGGCGGCGACGACGCGGGCGGCGAGGACGAGCTGCGGCTGCTGCTGCACTCTGCCGTCGACGGCCTGGAGCCGGCGCCCGGCACGCTGCAGTACCTCCAGCGGGCCGTGCCCGCGCGGCGTACGCGCCGCCGCCAGTTGGTCGCCGTCGCCGCGGTCGCGGTGGTCGCGCTGGCGCTCTCGGTGCCGGCGCTGATGAACGTCGCCGGCTCGACCAGCGAGAAGAACCCGCGCCAGGACATCGCCAACAGCCAGTTGCCCGGCGCCGGGCAGCAGGGCGGGGGCGGCGCCGTCGAGGGCAACGACTCGGATGCCACCGCCGGCAGCAAGGAGCCGAGCGACAAGGAAGAGAAGACCGAGAGCCCCGGGCACGACGAGAACACCGCCGCCCCGACCGGCGGCTCCGAGGGGACGGCCGCCACGGAGCCGTGCGCGCCGACGCAGATCAGCGAGCCTGTCGCGGCGAGCGGCACGCCGGACGAGGCGGGCCGGGTCACCGGGTCCTTCACCGTCACCAACGTCTCCACCACCGCCTGCGTGGTCGAGTCGTCGGAGGGAGTCCGGGTGGGCGGTACGTTCGGCGCGGCGAGCGCGAGCGCGGTCGACACCCGTACGCACACCGTCGGCGACGCCGCCACGGACCTGCTGCCGGCGCCGGAGGCGGCCGGCGCGCTGGTGCTCGCGCCCAACGAGTCGTACGTGGTGGAGTTCGCCTGGGTGCCGGAGACCAGCACCGACGGCGGCTGCACCACCACCGCCACCACGCCGACCCCGGACCCCACCGACGACACGCAGTCGTCGCCGGACGAGACGCAGTCCGAGACCGACCAGGGGACCGAGACCGGCGGCGACACCGGCGGCACCGGCGAGCCGGGCGAGGGCGACGGCACGACGGACGGCTCCGTCACCCTGACCCACTCGCCGGAGGCCGACTCCTCCGCCGTGGCCAGCGTCACGGTCCAGAACGCCTGCGCCGGCACCGTCTACTACACCGAACCGCTCCCGGGCGCCTGACCCGTACCCCGGCCCCGATCCCGCCCCCTGGGCGGGACGGCCGCGGGGGAGGCCGTACCGTGGAGGCGTGTACCGGTTCCTGCTGACGCCCCGGTGGTGGGTCGTCAACGTCCTCGCCGCACTCGCCATCCCGGTCTGCCTGGTCATGGGCAGCTGGCAGATGAGCCGCTTCGAGACGCGCGTGGACACCCACCAGGAACAGCAGGAGCAGCAGGACCGCGCCGCCGACGGCATCGACGGCCGGCCGATGGCCGAGCTGCTGCCCGTGACCCAGGAGACCACCGGCGACGCGGCCACCGTCACCGGGCGTTACGGCCCTCAACTCCTCGTCCCCGACCGCACCCTCGACGGCGAGACCGGCTTCTACGTCCTGACCCTCCTGCGCACCGACGCCCCCGTGGGCGACGACGGCGGCGACGGCGACGCCGGGGCCCGTACCACCTCCGTTCCCGTCCTGCGCGGCTGGCTGCCCGGCGAGGCCGACCCGGCGAAGGCACCCGAGCCGCCCGCAGGCGAGGTCACCGTCACCGGTGCCCTCCAGGCGTCCGAGCACCAGGGCTCCCCCGGCGTGCACACCGAGGGCGGGCTGCCCCGCGGCCAGGTCGGCATGATCAGCGCCGCGGCGCTGGTCAACGTCGTGGACGAGCAGGTCTCCGCGGCCTGGATCACCCTCTTCGAGGCCGACGGCGGGATGCAGCCCGTCCCCGCCGAGGTCCCGCAGGGCAGCGGACTCGACCTGAAGGCGTTCCAGAACCTCGGCTACACGGCCCAGTGGTTCGTCTTCGCCGGCTTCGTGATCTTCATGTGGTACCGGCTCTTCCGCCGCGAGGCGGAGGTCGCGCGCGACACGGCCCTCGGCCTCACCTCCCCCGATCCTGACGAGGGCGGTCCCGGGGCTCCGGATCCGGCTGCTGCGGCCGCGGAGCCAGGTCGGGAAGCAGATGACGGCGAACGAAGTCGAGCTCCAGCCTCAACTGCTTGATCCGCTCGTCCACGACCAGCGAGCCGTGCCCCGCGTCGTAGCGATACACCTCGTGCGGGTGCCCGCGCTCGGCCAGCCGTCCGACGTAGTTCTCCACCTGCCGGATCGGGCACCGCGGATCGTTGACCCCCGCGGAGATGAAGACCGGCGCCCGCACCTCGTCCACGTACGTCAGGGGTGACGACGCGGCGTAGCGCTCGGGGACGTCCTCCGGCGACCCGCCCATCAGCGTGCGGTCCATCGCCTTCAGGGCCTCCATCTCGTCCTCGTACGCCGCGACGTAGTCCGCGACGGGCACCGCCGACAGGCCCAGCGCCCAGACGTCCGGCTGCGTGCCGAGGGCGAGCAGCGCCAGATAACCGCCCCACGAGCCGCCGCCGACGACCAGCCGCTCCGGGTCCGCGAGGCCGGAGGCGACGGCCCACTCCCGCACCGCCGCGATGTCCTCCAGCTCGATGAGGCCCACCCGGTGCTTGAGCGCGTCGGTCCACTCCCGGCCGTAGCCGGTGGAGCCGCGGTAGTTGACGCGGACGACGGCGAAGCCGTGATCGACCCAGGCCGCGGGGCCGGCCGCGAAGGCGTCGCTGTCCTGCCACGTGGGGCCGCCGTGCACGTCGAACACGCAGGGGAACGGGCCCTCGCCCGGCGGCCGCTGCACCAGCGCGTGGATCCGCCCGCCCGGCCCGTCCACCCAGGCGTCCTCCACCGGCACCGAGCGCGGCGCCGCCGGCCCCGGCGGCTGCACCACCACGGCTCCCTGGGCGGACCGCACCTGCGGCGGCTCCGCGCCCGACGACCAGTGGAACTCCACCGTGCCGTCCGGCCGGGCCGTCGCCCCCGAGATCGTCCCCGGCGGGGTCTCGATCCGGGTCATGGCGCCGGAGTCGGCGCCCTCCAGCCCGTACCGCCACAGCTCGCTGCGCGCCTGGTACGTATGCAGGACGAGCAGCGCGCTGCCGTCCGGATACCACTCCGCCGACACGTCCCCCGGCAGGTCGAACTCCAGCTCCCGGGACTGACCCGTGACCGGGTCCCAGATCATCGGCTCCCAGCGGCCGCGCCGCTGGTGTCCGACGAGCAGCCGCGCGTCGCCCGCCACCGGGGCGAAGCCCAGCACCTCCAGGCCCAGTTCCTCCCTGCCGCCCTTGGTGTCGTCCAGCTCGGCGACCAGCGGGTCACCGCCGGGGGCGCCGCCGAGCCGCAGCACCCGCAGGGCGGCGTGCATCGCGTCGCCGTGCTCGGTGTGCTCGATGGCGAGCAGCCTGCCGTCGTGCGAGAGGTCGCCGACGCCGGCGGACTCCCGGTGCCGGTAGATCTCGCTGGGCTCGCCGCCGGGCCGGACGAGGTGGATCGTCGTCCCCGTCTCCTCCGTGGACCGGCCGACCACCGCCGTGCCGTCCCGCCCGAGCGCGAGCCCCGCCGAGTACGCCGCCGGCAGCCCCGGCGCCGCCGCCCGGTCCTGCCCCGGGGCGGCGCCCGCGAAGGGCTGCCGCCGCCACACGCCGAACTCGTCTCCGTCGGTGTCGCAGAACCACCACACCCACTCGCCGTCCGGCGTCAGCGCGCCGTCCGTCGTGCCGTTCGGCCGGTCGGTGACCTGGCGGACGCCGCCCGTGCGGCGGTCCCAGGCGTACAGCTCGAACGTGCCCGTCACGTTCGACACGTAGAGCGCGCGATCCGGCGCGTCCTCCGCCCACCCGGGCAGGCTGATCCGCGGCGCCCGGAACCGCCGCTCCCACGCCGGGGCCCCGTCCGCGGCACCGCCGGAGCCGGCGCCTGCCTCGCCGCCGGCCGCCTCGCCGCCGCCTGCCTCGCCGCCCGTCCCGTCCCCGCCGCTTCCCCAGGCCCCGCCGCTTCCCCGGCCCCCGCCGATTCCGCCGACCCCGCTGTCTCCGTAGCCCTCGCCGCCGACGCTCGCGTCGTCACCGGCACGTCCCGCCTTGCCCCCGTCGATCTCGCTCATGCCGACATTCTGCGTCCTCGGCCCGGCCCGTCGGCGTCCGCAGCGCCAATCTGTGGATTACTCCCCAGTTGTGGATAAACCACCACCGCCGCGCACCGCCGCCCCCCGGCCCTCACGGACCGGCCGCGCCCGCCCCCGGCAGCCGCGAGCCCTACGCCCGCCCGCCAGACACCGCGTACTCGAACAGCGCCTTGTTGCTGTTCCGTTTGCGGATCACCTCCACCTCGACCCCCGCGAAGCCCACCTCGCGCAGCAGCGCCGCGTACCACTCCTGGGCCGGCACCTGGTTCCCGTAGAAGGTCGAGTTGCCGATCACGTAGACCACCCGCCCGCCGCCGCGCACGTTCTTGTACGCCGCCCGGAAGTGCCCCCACATGTCATGCATGTACTTGCCGACGTAGTTCGCCAGCAGCGGCCCGTTCCGCCCGCCGTCCCGGCGGATCGCCGCCTGCGTCCCGGCCAGCTCGCCCGCGACCGGCTCCGGCACCCCCTCGGCGTCGGGACCCGGCGGGCGCCAGGCCCGTACGCGCGAGGTGGCCGCGCCCCAGGTGCCGCCGATCGCCTGCCAGTCCAGCCGGCCCGCGTCCTCCGCCCGCCGCAGGTGCCGCATCCAGTACATGTACGGGCGCAGCTCGCGGATGTACGACATGCGGTTCACGTACGGCGGCGAGGTCAGCAGCAGGTCGCAGGGCGTGAGCCGGCCGGCGGCGGGCTGCATGTCGCGGGAGTCGCCGTACAGGACGCGCGCCGTGCCGGGCAGCGGGGTCGCGGCGTTCGCGAGGGTGGTGCCGGCCTCGCGGCGGAAGGTCTCCAGCACGGCCCGCGCGGCGTCGGGGTCGAGTACCTGGAGGGCGCTGTCGTCGCCCGCCTGTTCCTCCTTGAAGGACATGCTCTGGTGGTTGAACGCCGCGTTGCTCGACGCGATCAGCGTCCGGCAAAAGGCCACGTCCAGCAGGTCACGCCCGCCCGGCGGCAGCGCGCCCGCCGCGACGTCCAGCGCCCGGCGTATCGCCTTCAGCGCGTCCAGCGCGCTCCGCGCCCACCAGCGCCCGATGTTGTGCAGCTCCGGCTGCCACAGCTCGCTGGCCTCCGGCAATAACTCCTCGGCGCGGTGCACCAGCGGCGCGAGCGCCCGCCGGGTCTCGCGCAGATGATCCGGCTCGTATGCGGCCGTCTTCATCTTGCCCAGCCAGATCAGGAAGGGGTTCACGTCCAGCGACTGCCCCGTCAGCCCGTGCTCGGCGGCGGCGAGCGGCGTGGTGCCGGTGCCGGAAAAGGGGTCGGTGACGACGGAGCCGGGCGGCATCTCGGCGGCGTAGCGGCGCACGAGGCTCACGGAGTAGGCGGGGGTCAGCCGGAGCCAGCCGTGGCGGCCGGCGCCCGCGTTGGCGCGGTAGGTGAGGTGCGCGTTCTGACGCGTGTCCGACCGCATGCTCTCGCTCTCGCCGATGGGGGTGGGGGGTAGCGTGGATCGTAGTGGGCCGCGGCCCGTCACCCGGCGGGAACCGGCAAGTCTGGTCGTACGGAACGAAACCGCACTGCCGTGCGACGCACGCCGTACGCGGCGGCCGCCCCCTCGCGTACACGGGGGAGCGGCCGGTCGTCTTCTGGCGGTGTTTCCCGTGAAACCTCCGCCGAATATGTCTGATTGTCAGCCGCGCGCGGTCGCCTCCGCGTACCGCGCAGCGACGTCGTCCCAGTTCACGAGGTCCCACAGCTTCTGGACGTAGTCGGGGCGGACGTTCTTGTACTGCAGGTAGTACGCGTGCTCCCAGGCGTCGAAGACCGGCAGCGGGGCGCTGCCCTGGCCGACGTTGCCGTGGTGGTCGTAGACCTGTTCGACGATCAGGCACTTGCCCAGCGGCTCCCACGCCAGGACGCCCCAGCCCGAGCCCTGCACCGAGGCGGTGGCCGCGCTCAGTTGCTTCCGGAACGCCTCGAAGCCGCCCAGGTGCTCCTCGATGGCGTCGCCGAGGGCGCCGTCGGGGCGCCTCGGCGAGCTGCTCCAGCGTGTCGTTGGCGCCCTTGACGTAGGCCGCGTGGTGCTTGGCGTGGTGCAGTTCGCACCCGGTGCGATCCCCGGGCGCGATCTCCCGGTGCGGGCACGCAAGCGCTTGTCGGCACCTCCCCCATCTGCTTGACTCCGGCTGCCAGTGCCCCAACGCACCGGGGGAGGACCCCATGGAGTTCACCCGCAGACGCCTGCTGTCCACCCTGCCCGCCGCCGGCCTGCTGGCGGTCCTTCCGGCCCGTACGGGCTTCGCCGCCGGGAGCGCCGCAGCCGCGGACCCCGCCCTCCTCCTCGCGAACACTCGCGCCGTCTTCGCCGGCACCGCCGAGATCAACGCCCGCCCCGAGGCCGCCGCCAAGGTCGCCGCCCTCCACGCCACCGCCCGCGCCAACCTCGCCGCGATGGCCGACACCGGCACCGCCACCGGCGAGTTGTTCGCCGGCGTCCCCCTCGGCACCAGCGACGTCAACCTCGCCACCTCGTACCGCATGCTCTACGAGATCGCCCTCGCCACCCGCGCCCCCGGCGGCGGCCTCCACGGCGACACCGCCGCCCAGCGCCGCGCCGTCGAGGGCCTGGTGTGGCTGCACGAGCGCTACTACGGCGACCAGGCCCGGGGTTACTACGGCAACTGGCACAACTGGGAGATCGCGATCTCCACCCACGTCGGCAAGACCTTCGCGCTCCTCGCCGACGTTCCAGGCGCCGTCCCCGCGGGGCTGCTCACGACGTACGTCGCCTCCATGGACGCGTACCTCCGCAACGGCAAGGACGGGGACGTCGATCTCGACTCCCGCTTCCACACCGGCGCCAACCTCGCCGACATCACCACCAACCGCATCATCCAGGGCGCCCTGCTCGCCGCCGCCCAGGAGACCGGCGGCGAGGCGCGCATCGCCAGGGCGCTCGAAGACCAGCTCACCGTCTTCGCCACCATCGACCCGTACGACATCCGCCACGGCAACACCGACGGCTACTACGCCGACGGCTCGTTCATCCAGCACCACTCCGTCGCGTACACCGGCTCGTACGGCAGGGCGCTGCTCACCCGCGTCGTCCAGACGCTCAAGATCCTCGACGGCACGGGCTTCGCGAACACCGGCGCGCTCGTGCCCGTCGTGCAGCGCTGGGTGCGCGACGGCTTCGCGCCGCTGATCTTCGAGGGCTGGATGATGGAGATAGTCAAGGGCCGCTCCGTCGTCCGCACGACCTCCGGCTACACCGACGTCGCCACCGTCGTCGAGGCCGTCGTCGACCTCGCCGACTACGCGGCCGGAGCCGAGGCCGCCGCGCTCAAGAGTTACGTCAAGCACATCCGCGCCACCTCGCGCGCCGCCCTCGACCCCACAGGGTTCGTCTCCCCCGTCAGCGTGGTGCGCTACGCCGACATCGTCGGCGACGAGGCCCTCCCGCCCGCCGACCTCAACCCGGCCGCGCGCAGCGTCGCTTACAACGCCATGGACAAGCACGTCCACCGCCGCCCCGGCTTCGCGTTCGCGCTCGCGCGCAGTTCGGACCGCATCAGCAAGTACGAGTACATGAGCGGCGAGAACCTGATGCCCTGGTTCCAGGGCGACGGCGCGTACTACCTGTACCTCTCCGGGCAGGACCAGACGCGCGCGTACGGCGTCGACTACTACACGGTCGTCTCCCCCTACGGCCTCGCCGGCGCCACCGCGCCCGTCGAGCGGCGCGGCACCGTACCGGAGCTCTACGACGGCAAGCTCTGGTACGACAACCCCGGGCACCCGCTGAACTTCACCTCGTCCTCCGAGTCGCAGAACACCTACGTCTACTTCCCGCGCGGCACCAACCGCCACTCCGGCGGCGCCGTCCTCGGCGCGTACGGCACGTCCGCGATGGTGCAGTCCGACGACGTCGCGTACGCCGAACGCGAACGCCTCCCCGACGACTTCGTCGTCTACCGCAACGCGACCGCCACCAAGTCGTGGTTCATGCTCGACGACGAGATCGTCGTCCTCGCCGCCGGCGTCGGCGACCCCGCCGGGCGCACGGTGACCACGACCGTCGACGCCCGCACCGCGGACCCCTCCGCCGCCGTCACCGTCACCGGCGCGCGCCGCGACGGCCGCGCCTGGGAGGGTCCCGGCACGGCCGAACTGAGCTGGCTGCGCTACGCGGACGCCGCGGAGGGCACGGCCGTCGGGTACGTCTTCCTGGACGCGCCCCGCGTACGGGTCGGGCTGGAGGACGTCACGCGCAGCCGCCGCGTCGTACGCACCGGCAATCCGGACACGGCGGTGACGCGCACCGTGTTCAGCGCCACCGTCGACCACGAGCCGCGGCACGGGCTCGCGCGCCTGGCGTACGCGCTGGTGCCGCACGCCTCCGCCGAGCAGTTGGACACGTACCGCGGCCGCGGCCCGCTCACCGTGACCGCCAACTCCCCGCGCCTCCAGGCCGTCCGCCACTCCGGCCTCCGCCTGGAGGCCGCCAACTCCTTCACCCCCGGCAGCCACGACACCGCGGGGCTGAGCATCGACGGGCCTGCCTCGGTGCTCGTAAGGACCGGGGACGACGGACGTGTGGGGGTGGCCGTGGCGGACCCGACGATGGACCGCGACACGGTCACCGTGGTGCTGCGCGGGCAGCCGCTGCGGAAGGCCGCGGGGGACGACGGGATCCGGGTCAGCCGGGTGGCCGGTGGGACGAAGCTGGTGGTGGACACGCATCACGCGTACGGCAGGAGCCTGACGGTGAGCCTGGAGACGTAGGCGGCAGGTCGTCCGGTTCGGGGTCATGTGCACGACGGTCGGCCGGTCTACTCTGTGGTCACAGGGGCTCGGGCCGGTCGCGGCCGGCCGGACCGGGGGAGGACGAGTGTCCGAGTTGTTCTTACGTGGCCTGAGCCGGTGGCAGGCGGACACGCAGCGCGAGGCCGTCGCGGACGTCTACGTCGCGTCGTACAACGGCGCGGTCGGCGGGGTGGCGCCGGAGCGGGAGGGCTTCCTGCGCCGGCTCGAAGACCACGTGCAGCGGCCGGGGTTCGAGATGGTGCTGGCCGGGGGCGACCGCCCGGTGGGCTGCGCGTACGGGTTCCGGGCGGACCGCTCGGGCGTGTGGTGGCCGGACTTCCCTGAGGGGCCGCCGCTGGCGCTCGCGGAAGTCACCTCGTCCGCGCGGGCGTTCGTGGTGGCGGAGCTGATGGTGGTGCCCGACCAGCGCCGCCGGCACATCGCTACCCGGCTGCAGCAGCACCTGCTGGCCCGCTGGGCGCCGTCCCCCGCGGTGGCGCTGCTGCCGCAGGACAACGCGGCGGCGGGCGCGGCGTACCAGACCTGGGGCTGGACCAGAACGGGCAGCCTCCACCCGGTGCCGCCGACCCCGCCGCTGGACCTCTGGACGCACCGCCGCCCGCCGGCCTGACACCTGGTCCGCCGCGAGACCCTGGAGGACTACCGCGGCCGCGACGTGGGCCTGTGACGGCTCCCGGCGTTACTCCGGGGCGCCGCCGAAGCCGATCTCGTTGCCGTCCGGGTCGCGGTACACCGCCTTGCGCACGCCGTTGCCGTACGTCTCCCGCTGCACCGGCTCCAGCCCGCGCGCGGCTATCGCGGCCACTCGCTCGTCGAAGTCGCCGACGAAGACGGTGGTGAGCGCGTGCCCCGCGTGCTCCGGGCGGTGCTCGACGGCCAGCGAGCGGTGCTCCGCCAGCTCCCACACCACCTCGTCGGGGGACGCCACGAAGGCCGGCGGCGTGCCGAGCAGGCGCTCGTACCAGCTCAGCGCGGCCGGGAAGTCCCGTACGGAGATGCAGGCGAAGAGATCGACGCTCATGCCGGCCATCGTAGGGACCGCCACTGACAGCGCCCCCGGGCCGCCAGCCCCTGAAGGCCGCTGGCGCGGTGGTTGCCCGGCACCCTGGTCCGGATCGGTGGCGAGAGCTAGTCAACCTGTCTCCCCGCCTTTCACCTGAAAGAGGCGAATAAAGTGCGGGTGGGACAGAAGTGGCTACGCTCAGTCGCGTGCCGGGTACTCACGCCGCCTCGCTGCCGCGACTCTGCCGCGCCGTGATCGCTCTTCTCGCGGGGCTGGCGATCGTCGTGCTGGCCCCGGTGTTCGCGTGCGTGGACGCCGGTACGCCGCATCACGAGGGCGAGAGCCTGCGGGGGAGCACGCTCGCGGTGGCGCTGGCGCCGGTGGCGTACGCGGAGGTGACGCGGGCGCACGCGGCCCGCCACGGCGGCGAGCGGGCGGACCGTACGGCCGGTGACCGCGTGGCCGGTGACCGTGCGGTCGGCAACCGTGCGGACGGCAGCCGTGCGGGCGGGCGCGCCGGGAGCGCCGCCGACGGTGCCCTCGCCCGCCACGTCGAGGACCACCTCGACGACCACGCCAGCCACGCCGACTGCAGCGAGCCGTGCTGCGAGCCCTCGGCCGCCCTCCCGCACGCCGTCGTACGGGACGATCCCGCCGGCTCCGCCGCCCACCCCGCCCCGGCCGTCCCCGTCCCCGCCCCCGGCGCGCTCGGGGAAGCCGGCGGGGCCCGCGCCGCACCGCCGGCCGCCGCCGCTCTCCCCAACGCCCGCCCCGGGACCGCCCTCCTCCGCCTGGTCTGCGTCAGCCGTACGTGACGGCCCCCGCGCGTCCGCGCGCGCCCGGCACCCCCCACGTACGTACGCGAAACCCGGCCCCGTACCCGCGCGGCCGCGGAAGGACCACCCATGCACTCCACTCTGCGCACCGTCTCCTCCGGCGACCTCCGCGGCTTCGCCGCCGACCACCGCCTCCCCGCCCCCGCCGACGGCGCCCGCAGCACCCCCGCGGGGCTCGTCGGCAACACCCCCGTCCTGTGGATCGGCGAGCCCTTCAGCCCGGCGGGCCACGGCTTCTGGGCCAAGCTGGAGGGCGCCAACCCCGGTGGGCTCAAGGACCGTTCCGC
The DNA here is from genome assembly GCF_035917395.1 of Streptomyces sp. NBC_01808. Classification (NCBI taxonomy): domain Bacteria; kingdom Bacillati; phylum Actinomycetota; class Actinomycetes; order Kitasatosporales; family Streptomycetaceae; genus Streptomyces; species Streptomyces sp. NBC_01808. The sequence continues at coordinate 3,748,331 of NZ_CP109072.1, read as the reverse complement.
GCTGCACATGGTCGCCGCCGCGCGCCGCCGCGGCGAGCTGGCGCCAGGAGCGCCCGTCGTCGAGTCGACCAGCGGCACCCTGGGCCTCGGCCTCGCGCTCGCCGGGATCACCTTCGGTCACCCGGTGACTCTCGTGACCGACCCGGGTCTGGAGCCGCTGATGCGGCACCAACTGGCCGCGTACGGGGCGCGCGTCGAGGTCGTACGCGCCCCGCATCCCACCGGCGGCTGGCAGCAGGCCCGCCGCGACCGGGTCGCGGAACTGCTGGCCGCGCGGCCCGGCGCCTGGTGTCCTGACCAGTACCACAACCCCGACAACCCCGCCGCGTACGACGCCCTCGCCCTCGAACTCGCCGTCCAGCTCGGCCGCGTCGACGTCCTCGTCACCGCGGTCGGCACCGGCGGCCACTCGGCGGGCGTGGCCCGCGCGCTGCGCGCGTTCTCGCCGGGGATGCGGCTCGTCGGGGTCGACTCGGTGCGCTCCACGGTCTTCGGGCAGCCGGCGGGCGAGCGGCTGATGCGCGGGCTCGGCAGCAGCATCCACCCGCGCAACGTCGACCACGCGGCGTTCGACGAGTGCCACTGGGTCGCGGCGCACGAGGCGGTGTGGGCGGCCCGGCGGCTGGTGCGGCACCACTACGCGGGGGGCGGCTGGAGCGTCGGCGCGGTGGCGCTGGTCGCGGGGTGGCTGGCGCGTACGGAGGGGCCCTCGGTCCGGATCGCGGCCGTCTTCCCCGACGGGGTGCAGCGGTACTGGAACACCGTCTTCAGCGACGACCACTGCCGTGCGCACGACCTGCTCGACCGCCCGCCGGCCGCGGACCCCGACGAGATCGGGCACCCGGGGGAGCGGACCGTCGAGCGGTGGACGCGCTGCGCCGACGTCACGGCCGTGCCGGCGGGGGTGCCGGTCCGATGAGGGACCTGGTGCGCGAGTTCCGCTCGTATGGCGGCGGGGTGCGGCTGCTGATGGTGCAGCAGTTCACCATCAACACCGCCTTCTACATGCTGATGCCCTACCTTGCCGCGCATCTCGCCGACGGGCTGGGCATGGCTGCCTGGGCCGTGGGCCTGGTCCTGGGCGTACGGAACTTCTCCCAGCAGGGCATGTTCCTGGTCGGCGGCACGCTGGCGGACCGGCTGGGCTGCAAGCGCATGATCGTCGCGGGGTGCGTGCTGCGGACGGCGGGGTTCGGGCTGCTGGGCTTCGTGCAGTCGCTGCCTGCGCTGGTCGTCGCGTCGGCGCTGACGGGCTTCGCGGGGGCGCTGTTCAACCCGGCGGTGCGGACATACCTCGCGCAGGCCGTGGGTGAGAAGCGCCGCGTGGAAGCGTTCGCGTTGTTCAACGTCTTTTATCAGACGGGGATGTTCGTCGGCCCGCTCGTCGGACTGGCGCTGCTGGCGGCCGACTTCCGGCTGGTGTGCACGGTCGCGGCGCTGCTGTTCCTGGGGCTGACCGTGGTACAGGTGCTGGCGCTGCCCGAGGGGGACGCGGTACGGACCGAGCGCCCGGGGGCGCGCGGGGTGCTGGCCGACTGGCGCACGGTCGTCGCCAACCGCCCGTTCATGCTCTTCTCCGCCGCCATGATCGGCTCGTATGTCCTGTCCTTCCAGGTGTATCTGGCGCTCCCCCTCCAGGCGCACCGCGCCTTCCCGGCTGCGGGCGACGGGGTGACCACCGCGCTCTTCGCCGTCTCGGCGGGCGTGGCGGCGGCGGGCCAACTGCGTGTCACGGGCTGGGCGAGGAAGCGCTGGCCGGCGCAGCGGGCCCTGGTGTACGGCATCGCCCTGATGAGCGTCGCCTTTCTGCCGCTCCTGCTCACCGGCGCCCCGCCGGGCGGGGGCGGGGCGCCGGCGGCCGCGGCGGCGCTGACCCCGCTGCTGCTCGCCGCCGCCCTGCTGGCGCTGGGTACGGCCCTGGCGTACCCCTTCGAGATGGACACCGTGGTGTCCCTCTCGGGAGGCCGCCTCGTCGCCACGCACTACGGCCTCTACAACACGGTGTCCGGCCTCGGCATCACGCTGGGCAACCTGGCGACGGGCGCGCTCTGGGACGCCGCGGAGAGGTACCCGCGACTGCCGTGGCTGGTGCTGACCGCGACGGGCGCGGCCTGCGCGGGCGCGCTGGCGGCGCTGGCCCGCGGCGGGCGGTTGCGCGCGATGCGGCCGGAGCCGGAGCCGGCGTCTGCCTGACCCGCTGCCGGCCGGGGGCGCCGGTGTGAGCTGCACCGCGCGCGGGCGCCCCCTAACGGACGCTGACGAACACCGGGTTGGAGTAGAACCACAGGTCCTCCCACGGGCTCTCCAGCCCGTCCGCCACCGGCTCCGCCTCGTCCGTGCTCGTACCGCGTACGCGCGCGTACATGTCGCCGTCCACGTCCCGCAGGGTGTGCTGGATGACGTAGTCCTTGCCCTGGCGGCGCCAGTCGTTCGGGCCGAAGCGGGCGACGACCTCGGTGGTCGGGTTGGTGTCGGCGTCGCGGTCGGCGCTCGGGCCCGTGATGCTGCCGGTGATGAGGTCGACGCGGCGGACCTCGGGGCGGTCGCCGTTGCCGTTCTTGCCGTCCAGCGGGCGGAAGCGGATCTCGATCTCCACGTCCGCACCGTTCCGGCCGCTGACGGTGAGCGTCTCGCCCATGGCCGCGCTGCGGCCGCGGTTGCCGGCCGTCAGGTCGAGGGACGTGATGAGGTCGCCGGTGCCCACCCAGACGCGGCCGTTGCGCAGGCCGTCCATGACGTCCGCGTAGTCCTGCCGCGCCATGACGTACGTCTTGCTGTACTCGCCCGGCCAGAAGTCCGAGCCGCCGCGCGTCCAGTGCACGTGCGAGTCCGACGTGGCGGTGATCCACCAGCGCCGGCCCTCGCCCAGCAGCGCGTCCCACAGGCCGCCGAGGCGCGCGGTCATCTGGTCGAAGCCGCCGTACGTGGGGTGGTTGCCGTAGCCGCCGCGGGCGCCGCCGACGAGGGGGCCCGCCTGGTGGCCGGGGGCGCCCTCGAAGCCGACGTAGACGTTCGGGGCGACGTCGTTGCCGTTGCGGAACTCGCGCGGGGTGTCCTGGCCGTAGACGCCGAGGCCCGGCGCGGACCGGGAGGCGTGGTGGGCGAGCACCAGCGGCTTGCGGTCCATGGTGTTCGCGGCCTTGAGGAACTCGATCATCTTGGCCTCGGTGTCGCGCCCGGGGTCGGCCGGGAACGGGTCGAGCTTGGCGAACCGGCGCTCCAGCTCGTACAACTGCTGCGCCTCGTCGCGGTGGTGCGGGATCATCAGCGTGTGGTGGTCCAGCGCGGGCGCGTCGAACTCCATGCCCCAGAACTGGAGGACCTCGGGCACGAGGACGCGCGAGCGCAGCAGGTCGGGGTAGGCCAGCTCCAGGTTGACCTTCGAGTGGGTCGGGCCGCCGTGGTCGGTGCACATCACCCAGGACAGGCCGAAGTGCTTGGCCATGATGGCGTTGGTGACGATGGGGTACACCGCGTCGGCGCCCTTGTGGAACGTGGGCGGGTTGGTCGACGTGTCGAACCGGCCGCTGTACTCGGAGTGCACGTGGTGGTCGCCGGCCCGCCAGGCGCGCCGCCCGTCGTTCCCGCGCCCGCCCTGGACGTCCCCCTGCGCGTCGTCGGCGACCGCCTCGCCGCTCACGACGAGCGGGCTGGCCGCCGCGAGCGTCGCCCCCACGCCGGCGTACCGGACGAGGCGGCGCCGCGAGATCCCCGTGCGCTCGGGGCCTTCGGCGCCTTCGATGCGTCCTTCGTTCATGTTGCGGGCCTCTCCTTCGCGTTGCGGGGGGCGACCAGCGAGTTTCGACGGTGGAACGGAACGGGGCGTGAACGGCGGTGCCGGGGGCGGGAAACAACAGATCACGCGGGGAGCGCCGGTTCCGCGTGCGGGGTGCGGCGGTGCGCCTCTGCTGCCCTCGTACGGGCCCTGCGGGGCCTCAGGCCGCCGCCCCCTCCGGTCCCGTCCGTACGCCCGTCAGCCGCCTCTCCAGCGGCCGTATCGCCACGCTCGCGACCAGCGCCAGGCAGCCGACCACCACCCACGGCAGCACCCGCTCCACGCCGTACAGGAGCCCGAAGAGGCCCGGCGTGACCATGTCCGCCGTCGCGAACGAGTACTGGAACGCCGCCAGATACGTGCCCCGCGCCCCTTCCGGTGCCGCGTCCGCGGAGAGCGCGTTGGAGGCCGGCCCGTGCAGCATCTCCGCGGCCGCCCAGAGCAGCATCACCATCGCCAGATAGCCGACCAGCACCGGGCCGCGCGGCAGCAGCACCGCGAGCGCGACGGCCCCGCACCACCCCGCCCACGCCACCCCGCCCCAGGCCATCGCGCCGCCGCGTGAGGTGCGCCGGCGGATGCGGCGGGTGACCGCGGCGGTGGAGGTGGCGACGACGGCCGTGGTGAGGGTCAGAAGGACGCCGACCGCCCAGCCGGGCGCGTCCAGCCCGCGGACGACGTAGACGGGGGTAGCGACGGCCAGCAGGACGGTGCAGATGTTGAACAGCACGTTGACGGCGATCAGCAACAGATAGGCGCGGTTGCGCAGCAGGTGCCGTACGCCGTCGGCGGGCTTCCCTTCGGCATCCCCGGCGGCCGGCCGCGGGCGGCTCCGTACGAAGAAGGTGAGGGCACCGGCGGCGAGGACGAAGGAGAGCGCGTTCGCCAGGATCATCCCCCGGTACGCGTCCTGCGAGGCGAGCCCCAGCAGTACGCCGGCGAGCACCGTCCCGGCGCCGGTCCCGGCCGCGCGGATCATCGCGGTGCGGGCGAACCACTGGTCCCGGGCGCGGTCGTCGCCCTGTTCTGCGATGAGTGCGAAGACCGACGACCAGTACACACGCAGCCCGGCCGCCTCGACCAGCGCCGCGGCGAAGAGCGACGCCGGCCCGTCCACCGCCAGGTACAGCAGGAAGCCGCCGGCCTGCAGCAGTTGCCCCGCGATCACTACGGGCCGCGGGCCGACGCGGTCCACGACCCGCCCGACCAGGAGCGGCAGCAGGAGCGCGGAGGCGGTCGCGGCGGTCATGAGCAGCCCGACGCGCGCCTCGGAGAGGTCGGTGACGGCGAGGAAGTAGACCATGGAGAGCGGCAGATAGAGCCCGCTCCCGACGGCGTCGACGCCCAGCGCCACCGGAATCGCCCAAGCCGCCCCGTCCCGCGCCAGAACCCGCCCCCGCACCTGTCCTCCGGTCCGCACCGACAGTCGAGTACAACGTTGTAACCCCGCGGTCCGGCGAAGTCAATACGGTGTGCGGCGTCCGGCTAGCGTGTGCCGTATGGGAGTCACGGACGCGCTCGGCCGCTTCAACCGGCGGCACCCCTGGAGCCACAACGACCACTACGGCCCGTGGATCGCCCGGCGGGTCGCCGAGGCGGGGGCGCGGGACGTGCTGGACGTCGGGTGCGGGGCGGGGAACCTGGTGGCGCTGCTGCGGCGGCGCGTCGGTGCCGTGACCGGGCTCGAACCCGATGCCGCGGTCGCCGCCGCCGCGGCCCGGCGGTTCGACGGCGATCCGGCGGTCACCGTCGTACGGACCGACTTCGCCGGCCGCGAACCGGGGCGGCGCTGGGACGCCGTCACGCTCGTCGCCGTACTGCACCACATGCCGCTGGTGCCCACGCTGCGCGAGCTGCGCGACTGCCTCGCGCCGGGCGGGCGGCTGATCGTCGTCGGGTGCTACCGCGAGACCGGCGCCGCCGACCTCGTCGCCGCCCTGCCGGCGGTGGTCGCGAACCCGCTCGTCGGGCTGGCCAAGCACCCGGCGCGCGCGGACGCCGTACCCGTCCACATGACCGCGCCCACCGCCGACCCCGAGGAGACCCTGGCCGAGATCCGGGCCGCCGCGGCGGCGGAGCTGCCGGGCGCGCGGATACGCCGCCGCCTGTTCTGGCGCTACAGCCTCGTCTACGACGCGCCCCGGCCCGACGGCCGGCCCGTCTGACGCCGCGACCTGACGCCCGGCGCCTACTCCGTCCAGCCCGCCGTCGCCGCCGCGCGCTCCTCCCACTGTCGTACGCCGGGACCGCCCGGCTCCCACCGCTCGCAGAACCGCCGCATCTCCCCGCACGCCGCCAGCACGGCTGGGGCCTGCCCGGCGTCCAGCAACTCCTGACCCCGCACGCCCGCCACCTGGCCGAGCGACAGGGCATCCGCGGACGCGGCCCGCACCGGCGGCACGGGCAACAGGCCGCGCAGCGCGGTGAGCAGCGCCCGCTCGCGGTGCAGCCGGAGCGCGGCGTCCGGCCCCTCGTACGTCTTCCGCACCACCGCGCCGTCGCCGAACGTGCGGTTGGTGTAGCCGTGCTTCATCGGACGCATCCCCCGATGATTCCCCTCGGCTCCGCCGCCCGCGCGGCGATATTCGCTTGCGTGTCCGGTCGCAGAGCCGCATCGTGTGTACGGTGAGTGACGACGAAGCACCCCAGCGGTGGACCGAGGCCAGCGTCTACCCCGACATGTGGGCCGACCCCGACAAGGACCCCCGCAACAACGACTCCAGTCCCGACGGCGAGTTGGCGACGCTCCAGGACTTCCTGGTCAACTACCGGCTCACGCTGCAGATGAAGTGCGAGGGGCTGACCGCGGAGCAGTTGGCGCACCGTTCCGTGCCGCCGTCGACCATGTCGCTGCTCGGGCTCATACGTCACCTCGCCGAAGTGGAACGGGACTGGCGCAACTGGGTCGTGCCGGAGAACCCCGCCCCCAAGATCTACGGCGAGCGCGATGCCGACTTCCACGGCGCCGCCGCCGACCAGGCGCTCGTCGACGCCGCCTTCGCCGACCTCGCCCGCGAGCAGGCCGAGTGCGATGCCGTGCTGGCCGCGTACACCGACCTGGGCGCGCGGCTGCCCAAGGACGGCACGTCGGTGCGCGAGCTGTGGGTGCACCGGGTGGAGGAGTACGCGCGGCACTGCGGCCACGCGGACCTGCTGCGCGAGTGCGTCGACGGCCGGGTGGGGCAGTAGCGGCGCGCGGTAGCTGAAGGGGCGCAGGGGAGGCAACCCGGCGCGGACCTCATCGCGTTCGACGAGTGTGCGACGTGAAGTGGGGACCGGATGGCAGGCGCAGGATGCTGAGACGGGGCGCGGCCCAGCCGCCGGGATTCGAGGAGTTCGTGGCGGCCCGCGGGCCGCGGCTGCTCCGCGTGGCCTGGCTGCTCACCGGGGACGCCCAGCTCGCCGAGGACCTGCTGCAGACCGTGCTGGCCAAGGTGTGGCCGAAGTGGGAGCAGATAGCGGACGGCAGCCCCGAGGCGTACGTCCGTACGGCCATGGTGCACACCAACATCTCCTGGTGGCGCCGCCACTGGTGGGGCGAGGTGCCGCACGGCGAGCTGCCCGACACGGCGGCCCCCGCCGACGCCTTCGCGCAGGTGGACCTGGAGCAGTCGCTCGCCGCCGCGATACGGCGCCTGCCCCCGCGGCAGCGCGCCGTGGTCGTCCTGCGCTACTTCGAGGACCTGAGCGTCGAGGACACCGCGGCGACCCTCGGCTGCGCGACGGGCACCGTCAAGAGCCAGTCCGCCAAGGCGCTGCGCACGCTGCGCGGCCTGCTGCCCGAGGCCGAGCTGGTGGAGGGCGGTGAGTCCGGTGGCCTGGAACGCAGCTGAGACGGCGGGGCCGGGTGAGCCGGCCGCGTCGGCCGACCTCATGGAGTCCGCCGAGGAGGAGCGCGCGCTGCGCGCACTGCTGGAGCGCGCCGTTCCGCGGCCGGCCGCGCCCGCCGAGCGGATGGAGCGGATACGGGGACGGGCGCTGCGGCGCCGCCGTCGGCGGCGCGCGGTGTGGGGTGCGACCGCGACGGCCGCGGCCGTGGGCGTACTCCTGCCGCAGGCGCTCCCCGCCACCGACACGCCGCCCCGCTCCGCGCCTCCCGCCGCGGGCGCCGGGACGCGGGAACAGCGGGACGCCGAGACGCGGTTGGCGGAGCTGTCCGACCTCACGTTGAAGGTGCCCGCGGGCTGGAGCAGCCGCACGGTGCGTACGGACTCGCCGAAGGGCGAGTACGTCGGCTACGTCGCGAGCCTGTCCCTCAGCCCCTCCCCCGAGCCTTGCCCCACCGGCGTGGACGGCACCTGCACCACCCCGCCGCGCGAACTGCCCCGCCGCGGCACGCTCATCACCCTGCAACTGCTCTATGGGCCGAAGGAACCCGACCCCGGCCTGCGGACCCGCGAGATGGGCAAGGCGTGCGTCGTCGCGGGCGGCACGGAGGAACTGTGGGCCGTACGCCGACCGGCGGGCGCGGCGGAGGGGGTTCAGGTGCTGGCCACGGTATGCCTGGCGACACCGGCGACGGGCGACGTCGCCGAGGCCAGCACCGTACTCGGCTCGATGCGCTTCGACCCCGCCGAGCAACCCCGCCGACCGAAGCGGACGGACCGCTGATGCTGCCTCGTCGCCGGATGCTGTACGCGGCCGGACTCCCCCTGCTCGCGGCGGCGGGCTGCACCGACGCGGCCTCGCCCCGTACGGACGACGCGCCGCCACCCGCCCCCGCGCCGACCCGCTCGCCTGTCGCGGCAGCCCCCGCGCGACTGCCGCGGGACATACCGGGGCTGGGGCCGCGCATCCGCGCCCGCCTCCCCGCGGGCGCGCGCCAGGCCCTCGTCGTCACCGGCACCTCCGGCCGCTCGTCCGACTCCACCGCCGTGCTCTACGAACGCGGCCCCGGCGGCTGGCGTGCAGGACCCGCCTGGCCCGCCCACAACGCCCTCCGCGGCTGGACCCACCGCCACACCGTCGGCGACCTCCGCACCCCGACCGGCGTCTACGGCCTCACCGACGCCGGCGGCCTCGACCCCGACCCCGGCACGAAGCTCCCGTACGACCACGGCCCCGCCTTCACCGCCACGGGCCGCGGCTACGAGGGCGAACCCCTCGCCGGCTCCTTCGACTACGTCGTGGCGATCAACTACAACCGCAAGCCCGGCACCACTCCGCTCGACTGGACCCGCCCCCTGGGCGACGCCCGCGGCGGCGGCATCTGGGTCCACGTCGACCACGGCGGCCCGACGAGCGGCTGCGTATCGCTGGCCAAACCCCACATGCGCACCCTGCTGCGCAGCCTGGACCCGCGGAAGCACCCGGTGGCGGTGATGGGCCCGGAGAACTGGCTCGCCCGCTGACGTGGGCGCCGGCGTCATGCTCTGCTGCTGTCTTATGCCCTCGCCGCTGTCCCGGACTCCGCTGTCAGTGACCCGCGTTACTCTTCGGAGTCGTACCAACTCGCTACGGCGTGCAGGGGGAGGGGTGTGTGATGACGGATCCGGTGTCGTTGGCCGCGATCTCCGGGGTGCTCGGCGCGATCGGCATGGGGATGGCCAACGAGGTGGGCCGGTCGGCGTGGGAGACCGCCGGGGCGCTGGTGCGCAGGGCCGCCGGGCGTGAGGTGCGGGCGCCCGGGCGGGCCGCGGAGGTGGAGCGGGTGGCCGCGCTGCTGCGGGAGGGGGCCGCGCGCGATCCCGAACTCGCCCGGATGTGGGAGCGGTTCGCCTCGACCCTGCCGGCCGGCTCCGGCCCCGGCTCCGCGGGTGCGCCCCGCCTGCCCGCCGCGACGCGCCACTTCACCGATCGCCGCCCCGCGTTACGGCTGCTTGACCGCGAGGCGGACCGCAAGTTCGACGGCCGGCCGCGGGTGGCGCTGCTGCACGGCCCCGAGGGCATCGGGACCTCGGCCACGGCGCTGTACTGGGGCAGCAGGCGCGCCGAGGACTTCCCCGACGGGCAGGTGCACGTCGACCTGCACGGCTGGTCGTCCCAGAGCGCCCTCGGCCCGGCCGTGGTCGCCGGCCGCCTGCTGCGCGAGCTGGGGCTGCCGGCGGAGGAGACGCCGCACGCGGCGGACGGGCGGCTGGACCTGTGGCGGCGGCTCGTCGCCGGGCTGCGGCTGCTGGTCGTCCTCGACCACGCGTACTCCGCGGCTCAGGTGCGTCCGCTGCTGACCTCCGCGCCCGGGGTGTTCACGCTCGTGACGGCCCGCCATCCGCTGCCGGGTCTGGACGCCGTGCCCGTGGCGCTGGGGCCGCTGGCGGCGAAGGACGCCCGGCGGCTGCTCACGCACTTCGCCGGGTCGGAAGCCGTGGCCGCGGCGCCGGACACGGCGAAGGACCTGCTGGTGCGCTGCGCCGGGTCGCCGTACGCGCTGCGTACGGCCGCGCCGCTGCTGTCGGTGCACGGTGATACGTCGCGGGGTGCCGCGGATACGGCCGGGCCCGTCGCCGCCCTGACCGAGTCCGCCTACCGCGCGCTCGACGCCGACGCCGCCCGGCTGTACCGGCTGCTGGCGTTACGGGACTGGCCCCACGTCGACGCCAGGACCGCCGCCTGGGCGACGCAGCCGGCCGCGGCGCCCGACCGCGCCCCGGCTCCGTCGCCGGACCGCGCCTCCGACCCGGCTCCCGCCGCGGCGCTCCTCGGCCTCCTCGCCGACCGCGGTCTGCTGGAGCCCGCCGGCACCGAGCGCTACCGCTTCCGTCCGGCCGTACGCCGCCATGCCGAGCTGCTCGCCCGGCACGAGGACGGCCCGCACGTTTGCGCCGAGTCGGCCGCCCGCGTCGTGCGTGGCTACGCGGACCTCGCCGAGGACGCCGCTCACCAGGCGCTGCCGGAGAGCTGGCGCGTACCGGCGCCGTCGAGGCCCGGTCCGCCGCTGGGCAAGGCAGAGGCCCTCGGCACCCTGGTGCGGGAGGCGCCGAACCTCTTCGAGGCCGTGCAGGCCGCCGCGGACGCCGGCGACCGGGCCGTGGCCGTATGCCTCGCGCGCGCCCTTTGGCCGCTGCAGCTCAAGGCCGGCCGGCACGCGGAGGCCGTTCCCGCGCTCCGCACGGCCCTGCGCCTCCCCGCGCCGGAGAGCGAGCCGCGCGCCACCGGCCTGCGCGACCGCGCGGCCCTCCGCTTCCAACTGGCCATGAGCCTGACGGAGCTGGGCGAACACGCCGAGGCCGAGACCGGGTTCCGGGCCGCCGCCGAGGACGAGCGGACGGCGGGCCACATACGCGGGCACGCCTCCGCGGTCGAGGCGCTGGGCCTGCTGCGGCTGCGGCAGTGGGCGGGTCCTGAGGCGCTGGCACTCTTCGACCGCGCGGACACGCTGTACGGGACCATCGCCCCCGGCGAAGAAGGCCACGCCGACCTGCGCCGTGCCCGGCCGCTGCTCGTGCGCCACCGCGGGCGCGCGCTGCGTGTCGACGGCCGCTTCGAGGAGGCGATAGCCCTGCTGCGTACGGCCGTCGGGTCCTTCGAGGAGATCGGCGACGACTACAACCGCGCCCGCGCCCTGACGGACCTCGCCGAGACCCACGTGCTCGCCGCCGCCCCCGCCGCGGCCCTGCCGCTGATCGACGAGGCCATCGCCCTGCTCGACGCGCAGCAGGCCGAGCACCCGCTGGCCTACGCGCGGTCCGTACGGGCGCGTTGCGTCACCCCCTGAGCGGGGCGACGGTCACGCGGTGCTCGCGCGCGCCCGTACGGACCAGCAGGCCGTGCTCCGCGAGGGCGGCCGTGCTCCGGCCCGCCGCCAGCCAGGCGTGCAGGGCGGAGGCGTACGCCGCGGGGTCGGCGTCGGCCGCTCCGGGGACGGCGGTGAGCGCGAGCGCGTCGCCGGCGCGGGTGCGGATGGTGCAGTCACCGGGTCCCGTGACGTACGCGGCGAGGGCGCAGTGCGCGTACCGCCGCAGGGTCTCCGCGCACCAGGCGGCGGGTGAGCCGAAGCGCGGGTCGTCGGGGGCGCCGTGGCGGAGGATCACGTCGGCCAGGTCGAGGCGGCCCGGGTCGCGGGTGTCCTCGGGCACGGCGGTGTGCACGGCGGTGTGCGCCGCGCCGTCGCCGCCGGGCTCGTACGCGGGATCGGCCCAGCGGCGCAGCACCACCGCGCCCGCGCCCGCCCCGGCGGGCAGCCGGGTGAGCACCCGCATCGGTGCGCTGCGGTGGACCGGTTCGTACGCGGGCAGCGGCAGCGGTTCCAGCAGCGCGGGCCGCTCGGGCTCGGGCAGCTCCATCAGCCCGTAGAACAACTCCCGCAGCCGGCCTGCCGACTCCCCCGGCACCGACGAGGTGAACCGTGCGGGACCCGGCTGCGGCCGGTGGCCGGCGATCAGCGCGTCGAGCTGCGCGGGCAGCGGCGCGAACGGGTCCAGCCGCGGCGAGTCGGCGAGGAAGCCGGCCAGCGGCGCCCGCGGGTCGACGTGTTCGAGGGGTGCAGCCGCCAGCGCCACGGGCACGCCGAGGGCCGCGGCGTAGTACGTGACGGCCCCGTGGTCGCCGATCACCGCGTCCGCCGCGAGCAGCGCCTGCCGCCAGCCGCCCAGCGGATCGACGAGCGCGAGCCCGCCGCGCCTCGCCCCGTCGAGCCAGGACCGCACCTGCCCGGGGCCGTGCCCCTGCCAGATGTTGGGGTGCAGGACGGCCGCCACCCGGTACTCGTCGGCGGCCAGCTCGCCGGTCAGCCGCGGCAGCAGGGCCGGGAGCACGTCGCCCGCGCCGCCGTCGCCGAAGAGGCCCTCGGGGTTCCACGTGGCGGACACCACGACGAGCCGCTGCCCGTCGCGGACGCCCAGCGCCCGCCGGAACCGGTCCCGGTGCCCGCGGGCGGCGAGCATCCGGTCGAAGCACGGATCCCCGGCGAGCACCGCGGCCCCGGTCGCCTCGGGGCACGATTGCCGCAGGCGCTCCGCCTGCTCGGGGTGCGAGAGCACGAACGCGTCGGCCACGGGCCGCCCGTCCTCAAGCAGCCACTCCGGTGCCAGCCCGAAGACGGGAGCCCGGCGTCCGGCGTCCGGCGTCCGGCGTCCGGCGTCCGGCGTCCGGCGACCGGCGACCGGCGACCGGCGACCGGCGACCTGAGCCTCTTAGTATATCCAACGCCATGCGACAGAACTGCCAATTTGCCATGCAATGCAGCTATTTGACCACCCAGGCTTGCGGAGACGGCCAGGTCGACGGGCGTACGGACCGCCTGCTCCCACGGCAGCACCGGCACCCCCACCGCCGCCAGCAGTTCGCCGACGCCGCCCTGGAACGGCGAAGACCCCGTGCACGTCGCCAGCATCTGCACCCGCAGGTCGTCGTCGAAAAGCGGCATCACGTCCAGCAGCCGGGTGGCCGACGTGACGTTGTGCACGACGAACAGCACCCGCCGGCAGCGCCCCCGGGAAGCCCACCGCCGAGCCCCTTCACCCACCGGAACCCGTACCCAGCCCTCCCGCGCCTCCGCCATCCAGCCCCCCCACGGCCTCACCGCCACCCCGGCGTGAACCCGCCACCCTAGACGGTGTGGTGCGGCACCGGCAGACGACGGCCGGCCTGCTGAGGGGCGTGGCGGATTCCGTTCTCACCGCGCCGGGCGCCGCGGCCGGTGCCGCCCGCACGTACAGCCGGGCAGGAGAGAGATGCCCCGAGACCGTTCGCGCCACGGCCCCGCGGGTGCGGGGCGCGACCGTCAGCGGCGGGTGTGGCCGAACAGGGCCATGGCCTCGTCGAGCCGGATGCGGGCCCAGTCGTACTGCTTGCTGTCGGTGTGGCCGCGGTAGACCGTCTCGATGACCATGATCAGCATCAGATGGAGGCAGTACAGGCGGCGGCGCACCTGCTGCGTCGCGGTCAGCTCCGGGTGGCCGTAGCCGCGCATGAACGGCACCGGGTGGCCGAAGGCCGCCATCTGGGTGCCCGCGAAGCCGGACTCGATCAACGGGTCGCCGAAGAAGGCGCGTTCGTGGTCGATGACCCCCACGATCTTGCCGTCGCGGACCATGACGTTGCCGGCCCACAGGTCCCACTCGACGAGACGCGGCTCGGTCACCTCGTCGAGGCTGCCGGCGTGGGCGTCCACGACCGTACGCACGGTGTCGTAGTCCCAGCCGAGGCCGACGCCGCGACGCTCGCCATCGGCGAGGACGTCCTCGACCATGCCGGTGAACACCCGCCGCCAGCTCGGATCACCGGGCCCGGCGAGCGGCCCGAAGACGTCCCCGCGCAGCGAGTTGATCTCCCGGTTGGCCGCGCCGACCTGCTCCATGAGCGAGTCCCGTGCGGCGGCGGGGAGTTCCTTCGCGACGACGCCGAGGTTGTCGCCGTCGATGTACGGCATGAAGAAGTACTCGGCGTCGCACAGCTCGCGGCTGAGGTCGGCGAAGTCGACGGCGGGGACCGGCACGGAGGTGTGCGTACGGAGGAGATCCAGCATGCGCAGCTCGACGGACATGGCGCCGCGCTCGTAGGTCATGACCTCCACATGCGGCGACGGCGCGATCTTCACCACGACCTCTACCCCGTCACGCAACCGGATGCGGTAGGCGACGTTGAACCACCCGTGCCCCAACTCGGCGGCCCACCGGCCCCCCACGGGCACCCGGTCGGCCCCGTACGCACGCTTGACCATGGCGCGCAGAGCATCGGGGGACTGCCTGTTCTTGGTGATGCTCTCCACACCCGTTCCCTCCGACGATGACGCCTCGGAGAGAACATCTACCGCAGGGCCGGGTCACCGGGGACCGGGTACACGCCCGGGGCCGGAGGCTCTGTAAGAAGTTCTTCCACCAAATCCCTCCTAGGCGTGGACTGGCAGTGTGGTTGCTGTACCCACCCTCTGTAAGACCGAATAGGTCGATCGAGCGTCACACGTCGGCGTGCTCGGAAGACAACAGGCCGGCGCGTAAACCGTTGGCATGTGGCCAGATGGCCAAGGAGAGCGAGGCGAGGTACGTGCCCCGCGTGCGGATTCGATGCTCGTCCCAGGTGGCGGCCCAGTCGCTGATGTCGGCGTTCGGTGGCGCATTGAGCAGGGTGCCGTGTGTGACTGGCTGTTCTCTATCCGCTCGGGTCGTCGGTGGGGTTCGAACAGGGGCGTGGTCCGGGTGAGTCTGCCGGTGCGGGTGCATGGAAGAAGGGCCTCTTGGTAGCTCGCGGATGTCGAGTCCAGCGAGGAGCAAGAGGCCCTGTTGTCGAAGTGTCGCGTGGTTACGGTTGCCGGGTCCAGTTGGTCCACTCCTGGGTGTGACTGCCTCGCCCACAGGGTCGGGAAGCTGGCGACCGTCCGGGGCGCCGGCCCCGGTACGGCTCGGACATGAGCGATGCCGGGTGGGAGCTGATGCGGGATCTGATGCCGGTGCCGGGATGGCTGGCGGGCCGGGGTGGGCGGCCGGAGGGCTACTGCCACCGGCAGATGATCGACGCGGTGCGCTACCTGGTCGACAACGGCATCAAGTGGCGGGCGATGCCGTCGGACTTCCCGCCCTGGCCACGGGTGTATGCCTTCCTCGCCCGCTGGCGGGATACGGGACTCGTGGCCGAGCTGCACGACCGCCTGCGCGGTGCCGTCCGCGATGCCGAAGGCCGCCAGGAGGAGCCGTGTGCGGAGTCATCGATTCGCAGTCGGTGAAGGCGGACGCCACCGTCGCCCTCACCTCACGGGGTTTCGACGCCGGCAAGAAGATCAATGGACGCAAGCGCCACCTGCTCAGCGACACCCTTGGGCTTCTCCTGGCCGTGCTGGTCACACCGGCGTCGACCACCGACCGGGACGCCGCCCGCATCCTGCTGCCGACGGCCAAGGGCCGCTTCGGGCGGCTGGCACGCGTCTGGGCCGATGGTGGCTATACCGGCCACCTCGTCGACTGGAGTGCGGCACAGTTCGCAGTCGTTCTCGACATCGTCCGTCGCAGCGACGACATCCGCCGCTTCCAGGTGCTGCCCCGCCGCTGGGTCGTGGAACGATCATTTGCCTGGTGCCTGCGCAGCCGGCGCCTGGTCCGTGACTACGAGCGGCGCACCGACACCAGTGAAGCCGTCGTCCTGTGGTCGATGACCATGCTCATGAGCCGCCGCCTGGCCGTCCGGGACCAGCGGCGTCCTGTTCCGGCAGCGGGGGCGGCGGCGTGAACCTGCCCGGATTCGGCTCCACCAGCCAGCCTCGTTCCACCAGCCGCTTCAGCCGCGCCCTGGCTCCTTCGAAACGGGAGGCGGATGCACCGTCCCAGCCCAGCACCACCACCGCCTGCCGGGCAGAATGACTATGACGCAGCGTCGACGCCGAGCAAGCATGGGATCAGTTCGCTCGACCGCCATGTAGGTCCCGGATGTCGTCGCCTCGGGGCCCTGTCCGCGTCGCCGCAGGGGCGCCGCGCAGCAGTTCCTGCAGAATCCGCATCCACCGGCATGACAGAGCTCCCAGGCACGGAGTTCTGAGGCGCCTCCGCAGTCGAGTCGACGACTGGTTGTTCGCGAACGTGCAGGTGGGGGGTACGCCATCGTTGCCGTCAGGACTGCCGTCACCGCTGTCACAGCGACAGTTGGCGCACAACAAACGGCGATCTTACAAACCGGTTATGACGAGATCCGCCGGGTTACTCCTTCAGGCTGTCGTCATCGTCCTCAATTGGCGTGTCGGGAAACACCGCACGGCCACCCCCTTAGCGTGCGGAGGTCAACCACAAAGGGCTGCCCGGCACCGGGCAGATAAGGGTTCCCTTAGCCGCGTACCGGCGTAGCCCGATCGAGAGGATCTGGACCTTGAGCGATTTTTCTCGCCGCAACCTGCTCAGGGCGTCGGCGGCCGCCGGCGCCGGTGCGGTCGTCGTCCCGGGCCTTACGGCCGCAGGCGCGCCGGATATCGCGGCCGCGAGCACCCCGGGCCTTATGGCCGCGAGCGACCCGAGTGGAAGGCCGGGATGCCCGCCGGCGAAGCTGACCGGCCACATCGTCCGCCCCGGTGACGCCTCGTACACGGATGACCGAATCGGGTACGACCAGCTCTTCTCTCACTATCCGCTGGTCATCGTCTTCGCACAGGAAACCCAGGACGTGGTGAACGCCCTCACGTGGGCGCGGCAGCACAACGTCGCGCTGCGCGTACGGAGCGGCCGCCACGCCCTTGAGGGCTGGTCGAACGTCGACAACGGCATCGTGATCGACGTCAGCCAGCTGAAGTCGGTCCAGATCGACACCGACGCCCGTATCGCGACGGTCGGCGCCGGGCTGACCCAGTTGGAAGCGGTGACGGCGCTCGCCAAGCAGAACCTTGCCGTCACGACCGGAAGTGAGGGCAGTGTCGGCTTGGTCGGTGCGACGGTCGGCGGCGGCCTCGGGCCCCTCAACCGCTGGCTCGGCATGGCTTGCGACAGCCTGATCGGGACCGAGGTCGTCGTCCCGTCGGGTCACGACTGCGCCAAGGTGATCCGTGCCGACTTGAAGGACCACTCGGACCTGCTGTGGGCGCTCCGCGGGGCGGGAAACGGCAACTTCGGGATCGTCACGCAACTCACCTACAAGGTGCACTCGCTCAAGCGTATCGCCTATGTGCAGGCGACCTGGGACGGCCTGGGGGACCTGCACGGGATCTTCGATGCATGGCAGCGTACGGTACCGTTCGCCGACAACCGTCTCGGATCCGAAGTCGAGATCCACAAGTCCCAGATCCTGCTGTTCGCGTGGCTCGCGGAGGGGTCGGCGGCAGAGGCCAAAGAGATGCTGGCCCCGATCCTGTCGGTCGGCACGCCCGATGTGACGGTGCAGGTCGGTAACTGGGGCGACATCTTTGCGGGATCTCAGATTCCGCGCGCGCAAGAGCCCGCCAACGCGAAGTTCTTCTCGGAGTTCGCCAAGCAGCTGTTCCCGAAGAAGGCGATCGACGTCATCGGCGACTTCATGCGAAACGCTCCCACGGAGGACAGCAACTACTTCGTCGATGCCTTCGGCGGGGCGATCAAGAGGGAGCCCCGCGGCGGCACGGCGTTCGTGCACCGCGACGCGATTTTCTACGGCGAGATCGGCGCAGCCTGGGGGACTCCTTCAACGACACCAGGCGTCTGCGACCCGCTCACCTCGACATGCCAGGCCTGGACCGCCGAGTTCAGCCAGGCGCTGCGGCCCTACGTGGAAGGCGCCTACGTCAACGTGCCGAACGTCGGAATGCAGGAGTGGGAGACCGCCTACTGGGGGAGACACAACTTCGAGCGGCTGCGCAAGATCAAGGCGAAGTACGACCCCTGCAACGTCTTCCAGTACGAGCAGAGCATCCCGCCCGCGTCACTCTGATCGACAGTTCGCCGTCGGGACCCCGCCCAGGGGTATTTTAGCCTGAGGGCTGCGCGCCTTGTGCTAAAGGACCAGTCGGCGGAGCGGCTTTGGGCTGGAGTTGCTTTGGCGCGAGTGATCACGGCCCCGTAAGCTTCCGGCGCGTCGGGCAGTCTGTGGACCTGCCCTGTAAGGCACGACGTTGGGGCCATGATCTTCGAGGCTCGCGCCAAAGTGGCTGCGTAACGCGGCATCCAGCGTCAAGACGTGGCGCTCGGCGCTCCATCTGATCCTGGAAGACGCCGTAGACGAGGGCCTCATCACCTCCAACCCCGCAGCGAAGCGGCGCGGTCGCGGGAAACGCGCCGGCCGTTCGCGCGACCGCAGCCCCGAGAAGGTGATAACCGACCCGCTCGGCCTGCTCCTTATCGCCGAGCGCGCCGCCCTGCTGTCCGGCCGCGAAGACGAGTTCGTCGCCGTGATCCTCAAGGGCTACACGGGATGCGCTGGGGCGAAATCGTCCGTTTGGAGACCGGGTTCGCCCGGCCCGGCACCATACGCGTGGAACACCAGCTATACGAGCTGGACTCAGGCGAGCTGATCCGCTGCCCGCCCAACGCCACCCGGCGGGAGCTGCGCAAGCGGCGGATCCTGCCGGTCATCTCCCGCAAGGGCGCCCCGAACATCAAGGGCCTGGGCAAACTCCGCTACGTCGTCGAGCAGACCTTCGCCCTGCTCCACCAGTTCAAGCGTCTCGCCGTCCGCTGGGAACGCCGAACCGACCTCCACGACGCCTTCGTCTCATTGGCCTGCAGCCTCATCTGCCGGAGACGCCTCAAGAAAGCCCGCCCGTGATCGTGTTACGAGCTCTATGGGGTCGACACGCGCAGGGCTTCCGCGACTGTCGTGATCGGGCATCCGCAGTACGTCAGTGAAGGTGTCACCCGCCAGCAGGTCGCGACAACCTTGAGGACTTACAACACGCACATGGCACGTATAGAAGTGATTACCTACGAGACCTTATTGGAGTCTGCGGAGCGGATGCTGGCACTCTCGTCGGCCGAGCGGAACTCCGGCCAAAGTGAGGGACACACAGCATGAACGACGACACCCCCGCGATCAAGCCGCTTCTGGCGAGACTCTGCGGTGACGCGATCAGTAGCAGGGATTACGTCGGCTACTTCGTGAACGAGCACGGCGAGGAACTCGTCTTCGCCCAGCGGCTGGGCGACAAGACCGCCCAGCTCTGGCACAGCGACGCGAACTGGAAGTTGTTCCGGGTCAGTGACCATTCGATCCGACTCGACGGGGCTATTGACGGGGTGATCACTGTGGCCGATCTAATTATTAATCGCTCGGAGGCAACCTGGCTGTCTTCTTGTCTGGCAGCCTCTCGCCATCTGCGCCCGGGGCATACCTGAGGGATGCTGAACCATGTCAGGCGTCTACTAGGGCCCAATAGACGCCTGACCGCGAGCTCCGTCCTGAAGCGCCTTCAGGGCCGAAACGAGGGCTGAGCAGTAGCACCGCAAGTCCGGCTGAATCCCGGCTGGTGCGCGTCACTAGCCGAACAGACTGTCTTGCACGTATTCGATGACCTTCCGCTCCGGGTAGAAGACGGCCAGCAGCATGAAGGTTTTGGGGTGGGCTGCGATGTTGCCGACGAAGAAGTGGACGGCCCTGTTCGGGGCACACATCCGGGTGTACCAGCGCTCGTGCAGCGCATCACGGACTCCGTGCTCGCCGTACTTGCGCAGGAACTTGCGGTACGACTGGCCGGCCTCCCAGTCCTTCAGGGCCATGTCGTGGGTCGGGCAGTCGTCTTCGGTGCAGCGGAAGCTGTAGCGGAGGTCGAGCGGTACCCAGTCCAGCGGGTTCAGTTCCTGCTCGAACAGGTCGAGTTGGTCGGCGAGAGCGGCTTTGGAAGCGGACCAGGGTTCGGCGGGCTCCAGTCGGAAGCGGGTGATCTCGGCGGGGCGGAAGACGCCGAGGGATGTTCCTCGACTCTCCTGGTCGCGCTTTATGGCGCAGAGGGAGGGAGCGACCAGCGGCTCGACGTACCTGTACCGCTCCTTCCAGCCGCCGTCGGACGGCACCTCACCGACGATCTCCAACGTGTCGAGGTCGGGTCGGAGACTCTCCGGGCGGGAGTCCCGCTCCGGGCGGTGTGGTTCGACGTCGACTTCGATGATCGAGTACTTGGAGAACTGGGCATCCTCGCTCAGCAGCCGGAAGGGCACCGGGAAGAGCCGTACGTGCTGCGGTTCGCCCCGGTCCAGGCGTATGCCTGCCACGCAACTTGTCTCACGGTACTTGTTGGACAGCTCCGGATACGTCTTGACCGTGATCACGATCCGTGCGCGCTGCCGTTTCCCGAATGCCGACGACACCATGGCGTGCCCCCTCCAGCAGTCTCCCCAATCCGATTGGAAGAGAGGCATGTACTGCTGGCAAGGGCGCCTGCGGAAGCCGGGGGCGAAGTCAGGCCAGGGGGTTCAGGGGGACCGAGACTCGGCTCCGGATCGTCTCCAGGACGACCTGTCGGTGGCAGCGGCTCTCGTCCTTCTCGAAGCACAGCACCGCGACCCGCGATGTTTGGGCGTGCTCCGCAAGGCGGTCAAGGTCGGCCTGGGCTTCATCGGACCGCAGAAGGCTGCGGAAGCGTGCCTGACCCACTTCGACGCGGCCGTCCCAGAAGGGCTCTCGGTTGTCCTTCGGGTTGCCCAGGCCACGTAGGTGTGTGTACTCGATGCCGACCTCGGCCAGGGCCTCCTTGAGGCGCGTCTTGCTGAAGCCCTTCTTGCGGCTGATCGGGGTGAGCCGCACGTCCGCCACGACGCTGACATGGCTGTCGATGAGCGCGGCGACGAATGAGTCGATGTCGCGTCCTTCGTATCCGGCTGACCAGAGACCGGGCGTGACCTGGGCTGCGTGGAACAGATCATCGAGGGACACCGCAAGAGCCTCGGCCACCGCGCCGACGGTGAAGAAACCTGGCTGGATCGCCCCCTCGCTCTCCAGACGGCCCAGCGTCCCGACGGCGATGCCCGCTTCCTTGGCCAGTCGTTCACGCGACCACCCGCGGTCCTCCCGCAACGCCCGCACCCGCCGGGCGAGCGCACGGGCGTGGTCGCGTGGAGGCGCTGAGCGATGACCTGCCATGTGCGGTGTTCCTCACGACCGTTGGGGCGGCCCGCCGCGGTGTTCCTGGTCGGCTACGAGCCCTGGATTCGCGATTGCGCAGGTCCCGGGGCGCGTGAGCGCCGCTGTTCCTGCGGCACTGGAGACTGCTCCCGGGAGAAGCCGACCAAGATCTTCTCCCAGATCTCTCCCAAGCGATCTCCAGGAATCACTCAGGGGCCCGATCCATCAAACGGATCAAGCCCCTGACCTGATGCTTTGCTGTCGGGGTGGCGGGATTTGAACCCACGACCTCTTCGTCCCGAACGAAGCGCGCTGCCAAGCTGCGCCACACCCCGTGACTGCGAGCACTACTGTAGCCCACCCGGGCGGGTCGGGTGAAATCCGTTTCCGGAGGTGGGGGTCAGGGTGAGGAGGGTGGCTTCCGGGGGGCAGGCGAAGCGGAAGGGGGTGTAGCGGTTGGCGCCGCAGCCGGCGGAGACGTGGAGGGCGGAGCGGCGGGAGCCGGCGGTGTGGGTGGAGAGGCCCTTGACGCGGTTGGTGTCCAGGTCGCAGTTGGTCACCAGGGCGCCGTAGAAGGGGATGCAGAGCTGGCCGCCGTGGGTGTGGCCGGCGAGGATCAGGGGGTAGCCGTCGGCGGTGAAGGCGTCGAGGACGCGTAGGTACGGGGCGTGGACCAGGGCGAGGGAGAAGTCCGCGTCCGGGTCGGGGCCGCCGGCGACCGCCGTGTAGCGGTCGTGCTTGATGTGCGGGTCGTCCAGGCCCGTCAGGCCCAGCACCGCGCCGCTGTCCAGCTTCAGCCGGCCGCGGCTGTTGTCCAGGCCCACCCAGCCCGCCGCGTCGAAGGCGTCGCGCATGCCCTCCCAGGGGTTGCGGGGGACGTTGTGGCGGAGGCTGTGGCGGCCGTTGAGGCCGTGTATGCCACGGGCCTTCTCGATCAGGTAGCGGCCGGGGTTCCGGAACGTCGGCGCGTAGTAGTCGTTCGAGCCGAAGACGTACGTCCCCGGGAACTCCATCAGCGGGCCCAGCGCGTCCAGCAGCTCCGGCACCGCGTCGGGGTCCGACAGGTTGTCGCCCGTGTTCACCACCAGGTCGGGCCGCAGGCCCGCCAGCGACTGCAGCCAGCGGCGCTTCGCCTGCTGGCCCGAGACCATGTGGATGTCCGAGATCTGCAGGATGCGCAGCGGGTGCATCCCTTCCGGCAGTACGGGGACGGTGACCCGGCGGACCCGGAAGGCGCGGGGTTCGACCACGGCCGCGTAGGCGACGCTGCCGGCCGAGAGAGCGGCCAGACCCAGGGGCACTCCGTATCGCGCGCGCATTCTCCTATCGTCGCAGAGGTGCGGGGTGGAGGCGGCCAGGGGCCGGATCCCGCGGCGGCGGCGCGCTGACGGCGCGGCATGGGAGACTCCGGGCATGACCACGCTCAAGTCGAAGCTGCAGGACGACCTCACGGCCGCCATCAAGGGCCGGGACGAGCTGCGCGCCGCCACCCTCCGTATGACGCTCACCGCGATCACGAAGGAGGAGGTCGCGGGCAAGGAGGCGCGCGTGCTCTCCGACGACGAGGTGCTGAAGGTGATCACCCGCGAGGCCAAGAAGCGGCGCGAGGCTGCGGAGGCTTTCGCGCAGGGCGGCCGTCAGGAGTCCGCCGAGCGGGAGCGCGCCGAGGGCGAGGTGCTCGCGGACTACCTGCCGAAGCAGCTCGGTGACGAGGAGCTGGCCACGCTGGTCGACGAGGCCGTCGCCGAGGCGAAGGCGGGCGGGGCCGAGGGGCCGAGGGCCATGGGCGCCGTGATGAAGATCGTGAACCCCAAGGTCGCCGGGCGGGCCGAGGGCGGGCGCGTGGCCGCCGCGGTCAAGCGCGCCCTCGGTCAGGGATGACCGTCTCCGGCCACCAAAGCTGAGGCAGGGGTACGGGGGCTCTCCGGCCTCAGCGGCCGGCCCCCCGTCACGTGCCGTCCGGCCAGCCGCCGTTCCCGCCGTCCGACCAGCCGCCGTCCAGCGTGCCCCCGTCGAGTGTGCCGCCGGGGCCACCGCCGCCGTTGCCACCGCCGTTCCCGCCGCCGTTGCCGTTGCTGCCTCCGAGGAGGCCGCCCAGCGGGTCCTCCGGCTTGTCCTCGTCGTCCTCGTCGTCATCGTCGCCCTTGCCCTTGTCCGGGCGGTCCACCGGCACCGGGACCTTGTACAGCTCGGGCGATGTCTTGCCCGCCAGGGCGCCGTCCATGGCGTCGCGCCAGATCGGGCCGGGGACCGCGCCACCGAAGACGCGGGCGTGGTACGTGGGGCCGATCTGGATGTTCTCCATGGAGACGTCGTCCAGGGGCCCGCCGACCCACACCGCGCCGGCGAGGTCGGCGGTGTAGCCGACGAACCAGGCGGCCTTCCGCTCGTCCGTCGTACCGGTCTTGCCCGCGTTGTCGCGCCCGGTCAGCCCCGCCTCCTTGCCGGTGCCGTCCTCGACGACGCCCGACAGCAGGGTGTTTATCGTCCCGGCCGTCTTCTCCGACATGACGCGCTTGCACTGCGTCTTCGGCACCGGGACCTTCTTGCCCTTCGCGTCCTTGATCGACTCGATGGCGACCGGGGTGCAGTACTCGCCGCGGTTGGCGAAGGTCGCGTACGCGTTGGCCATCGCCAGCGGCGCGATGGTCTGGCCGCCGAGCGTGAGCGAGGGGGACTCCTCCAGCTCCTTGCCGTCGCCCCTCTGGACGCCCATGCTCTCCGCCAGCTCCTTGACCGGGCAGATGCCGATGTCCGAGATGAGGTCGACGAAGTAGGTGTTGATGGACTTGGCGGTGGCCTCGCGCATGCTGTACGGGCCGACCTCCTCCTCCGTCTCGTTCGCGACGTCCTCGCCGCTGGTGTTGACGTACGGCGCGCCGGACTTGCACGTGTCCACCGGGCTCGGATACGGCATCTCGTTCGGCGACGGGTACACCTTCGTGTTCGGTACGCCCTTCTCCAGCGCCGCCGCGGCCGTGAACGGCTTGAAGGTGGAGCCGACCTGGAAGCCGAAGTTGGACCCGTTCATGGACTTCTCCACGGACAGGTTGATCATCAACTCGTTCTTGCCCGAGCCGTACGGCCTGGACTGCCCCATCGCGCGGATCTTGCCGGTGCCGGGCTCCACCATGGTCACGGCGGTGGCGACGGCGTCGTCCTGGTAGACGTGGCTCTTGATCGACTCGCTGGCGGACTTCTGCGCCACCGGGTCGAGCGTGGTGCGGATGGTCAGGCCGCCGCGGTTCCAGCGCTTGACCCGCTGCTCGGGCGTCTTCCCGAAGCTCTTGTCGTCGAGCAGCACTTCGCGTACGTAGTCGCAGAAGAACGCGGCGCCGCTGACCGCGGTGATGCACCCGTTGCGCGGCTCGCTGATCTTGAGGCCCAGAGGTTCCTTCATGGCCTTGTCGGCCTCGGCCCGGGTGACGTTGTCGTTGCCGGCCATGCGCCGCAGCACGGTGTTGCGACGCTTCTCCGCCGCTTCCGGGTCGTTGATCGGGTCGTACCGGCTCGGGGACTGCACGATGCCGGCGAGCATCGCGGACTCGGCGAGGGTCAGCTTGTCGGCGGACTTGCTGAAGTAGCGCTCGGCGGCGGCCTCGATGCCGTACGCCTGCTGGCCGAAGAAGGCGATGTTCAGGTAGTTCTCCAGGATCTCGTCCTTGGTCAGCTCCTTCTCGACCTGGATCGCGTACTTCAGCTCCTGGATCTTGCGCCCGAGTGTCTGCCGGGTGGCCTCGGCGACCTTCCGGGCGTCGTTGCCCGCCTCTTCGACGAAGAGGTTCTTCACATACTGCTGGGTGAGCGTGGAGGCGCCTTCGGAGACTGTGCCGGACTGCGCGTTGCTGTTCAGTGCGCGCAGGATGCCCTGGAGGTCGACGGCCCCGTGCTCGTAGAACCGCTCGTCCTCGATCGCGACGATCGCCTGCCGCATCACCGGCGCGATGTCGTCGAACTTGACGACCGTGCGGTTGCGCGAATAGACGTCGGCCAGGTGGCCGCCCTCGCGGTCGAGGATGGTGGTCTTCTGGCTGAGCGGCGGTCGCTTGAGGTCCGCGGGGATGTCGTCGAACTCCGCGACCGTGCCCTTGGCCGTCAAACCCAGCAGACCGGCGGCGGGCAGCGCGAGGCCCGCGAGTACGGAGCCGGCGAGGACGCTGACGCCGAGGAACTTCGCGGCTTGCTGCGTGGCGGTGAGTCCGCCGCCCGGGCGCTTGTAGGCCATGGGGCCACCCTAACTTCTGATTCCCCGGACAGCCGCCCGTCTGTTCGCCTACTCTGTTTTCGGCCATCACCACCGGCCACGGTCTACTTCGCCCGTTGGTTCACTCCTGTGGGTGATGAGGCTTGACCGAATTGACGACATGTGACGCCCGGGATCCGATGGCAAGTCGGCGAACTGCCCGCTTTGCCCGGATCGCCCTTGGTTGGGAGGGCTCACTCCGGTGGGTGATCTGCCGCGTACGCATAGTCCGTTCGGGCCATTCAACTTTGGGCCTGACGGGGGTGTTGCGTTGCCGCACTCCTTCCGTAACGTCCTCAACTGGCAACGGTGCATATGCCGTTTGCCGCCGTGGGGGAGCCTCAATTCGGGAGAGGACGGCGCCAGCATGAGCTGGGTTACCGACTGGAGCGCACAGGCAGCCTGCCGCACTGCCGATCCGGACGAACTGTTCGTGCAAGGCGCGGCACAGAACAGAGCCAAGGCGGTCTGCACCGGATGCCCGGTGCGCACCGAGTGCCTCGCCGACGCGCTCGACAACCGCGTCGAGTTCGGCGTATGGGGCGGCATGACGGAGCGCGAGCGGCGGGCGCTGCTGCGCCGCCGGCCGACGGTCACGTCATGGCGCAGACTGCTGGAGACGGCACGTGAGGAGTACGAGAGCGCGGGCACGCCGCTGCACGAAGGCGCCCTGCACGAGGACGCGCTGCGCGCGGCGGAGGAGCTGCCGGTCGCCGCGGGCTGACCCCGGGCTCCGGGGCCCTCGGCCCCGCCGTGAGCCTGCTGTGTGCCCGTCGTGAGTCCGCCGCAAGCCCCGCTGTGAGCCCGTCCTGAGCCCCTGCGCCCGTTGCCCTTGTGCCCGTTGCTACGGGCCGGGCGCGGCCCGCGCGCCGTACGCCCCGGCTACGCTCCCCACGCGTGCTCCGGCCTACGCGCCCGGCGCCTCCTGCGCCGTCAGCCGCTCCGCCACGTCCCGTAGCCCCGCGAGGTCGTGCACATCCCCCGGCAGCGCGGTGACTTGAGTCACCGGCACCTCCGGGTGCAGCGCCGCGAACCGGTCGCGCGTACGGCGCTCGTGCGCCAGCACCTGCATCCGTTCGGCATGCAGCCGCAGCAGCGCCGCGGCATCCGCCGCGCCCTCTGTGCCAGTACCGTCTGTGCCGCCAGTGCTGCCCGTATCCGCCGCCCCCGCGCCTTTCGCGCCGGAGCCAGCGTCGTCCACGCCCCGCTCGTCCAGCGCCTCGGCCGCCGCCAGCGCCCGCTCCGCGCTCAGTTGCGCCGCGTCGCTCTCGTGCACCCTGTTGAGCACCAGTCCTGCCAGCGGCATCCGGTCCGCTTCGAGGCGTTCGACAAAATAGGCCGCCTCCCGCAGTGCGTCCCGCTCCGGCGTCGCCACCACCAGGAAGGCCGTGCCCGGCGCCTGGAGCAGCCGGTACGTCGCCTCCGCGCGCGTACGGAAGCCGCCGAAGAGCGTGTCCATCGCCGCGACGAACGTCTGCACGTCGCGCAGCAGGGAGGCACCCAGCAGCTTGCCGAGCGTCCCCGTCATCATCGACATCCCCACGTTGAGGAACTTCATCCCCGCCCGGCCGCCCGCCTTCGCCGGCGCGGTCAGCAGTCTGATGAAGCGCCCGTCGAGGAACGAGCCCAGCCGCTTCGGGGCGTCCAGGAAGTCCAGCGCGGAGCGGCTCGGCGGGGTGTCCACGATGATCAGGTCCCAGGAGTCCCGGGCCCGCAACTGGCCCAGCTTCTCCATCGCCATGTACTCCTGCGTGCCGGCAAAGCCGGCCGACAGCGACTGGTAGAAGGGGTTCTCCAGGATGGCGCGGGCCCTGTCCGCGTCCGCGTGCGCCTCGACGATCTCGTCGAAGGTGCGCTTCATGTCGAGCATCATGGCGTACAGCTCGCCGGGTCCCTCCACACCGTCGACCCGCCGCGGGCTGTTGTCCAGGGCGTCGATGCCCATGGACTGCGCCAGCCGCTTCGCCGGGTCGATGGTGAGCACCACGACGCGGCGGCCGCGCTCCGCGGCCCGTACGCCGAGGGCGGCGGCCGTCGTCGTCTTGCCGACGCCGCCGGCGCCGCAGCAGACGACGATGCGGGTCTGCGGGTCGTCGAGGAGCCCGTCGGCGTCCAGCCGGGGGGCGGTGTCGAGGCTCATAGGGGCCACTGCTTTCCCAGCTCGCCGGACAGCCGGTAGAGGCCGGCCAGATCCACTCCCTCGGTGAGCAGCGGCAGTTCGTACTGCGGCAGCTCCAGCCGCGCCAGCGCGGCCCGTTGCGTACGTTCCAGGGCGAGCCGCTCCGTATGCTCGCGCGCCTGCCGCAGCAGCGGCGCGACCAGCCGCTCCGCCCGCGCGCCCCGGCTCGCGCCGCCCAGCCCGGCGGCGGACAGCGCGGCGGCGAGGGCGGCGGGGTCGGCTGCGGCCCGTTCCAGCTCCGCCTCGTCCACGAGCGCGGGGCGCACCATGTTGATCACCGCGGCGCCGACCTGCAGCCCGGCCTCGCGCAGCTCGGCGACGCCGTCGACGGTCTCCTGCACGGGCATGTCCTCAAGGAGGGTGACCAGGTGCACGGCGGTGCGGGCCGAGGTCAGCACCCGCATCACGGAACGGGCGTGGTTGTGGATGGGCCCGGCCTTGGCCAGCCCGGCGACCTCGGCGTTGACGCCAAGGAAGCGCGTGATGCGGCCGGTCGGCGGGGCGTCCATGACCACCGCGTCGTACACGTGCCGCCCGTGCTTGTCCTGGCGGCGGGCGGCCTCGCACGCCTTGCCGGTGAGCAGGACGTCGCGCAGGCCCGGGGCGATGGTGGTGACGAAGTCGATGGCGCCGAGCCGGCGGAGTGCCCGTCCCGCGCTGCCCATCCGGTAGAACATCTGCAGGTAGTCCAGCAGGGCCTGCTCGGCGTCGATGGCGAGCGCGTACACGTCGCCGCCGCCCGGCGCCGAGGCGATGCGCCGCTCGCCGTACGGCAGCGGCTCGGTCTCGAAGAGCTGGGCGATGCCCTGCCGACCCTCCACCTCGACGAGCAGGGTGCGCCTGCCGTCGGCGGCCAGTGCCAGCGCCAGGGCGGCGGCCACGGTCGTCTTGCCGGTCCCGCCCTTGCCGGTCACCACGTGCAGCCTCTGGAGCCCGCTCATGTCCGCGAGCCTAATTCCTCGCCGCGCGACTCAGCAGACCGCCTCCGCCCGGCGGCCCCAAGCGGGGGCCAGTCGGGGCGGGCTAAAGTCTGGCCCATGACGAAGTGGGAATACGCGACCGTGCCGCTGCTCGTACACGCCACCAAGCAGATCCTGGACCAGTGGGGCGAGGACGGCTGGGAGCTGGTCCAGGTCGTGCCCGGGCCGAACTCCGAGCAGCTCGTGGCGTATCTGAAGCGGGAAAAGAGCTGATGGCGGGGCGGGTCGAGGGGAAGCTCGCGGAGCTGGGGCTCAGCCTGCCCGAGGTGGTGCCGCCGCTGGCGTCGTACGTGCCCGCGGTGCGCAGCGGGCCGTACGTGTTCACCGCCGGGCAGCTCCCGATGGTCGACGGCACGCTTCCGCTGACCGGGAAGGTCGGGGCGGAGGTCACGCCGGAGGAGGCCAGGGAGCTGGCCGCGCGGTGTGCGCTGAACGGGCTCGCGGCGATCAAGTCCGTAGCCGGGGACCTCGACCGGGTCGTACGGGTGCTGAAGGTCGTCGGCTTCGTCGCCTCGGCACCGGACTTCACGGCGCAGCCGGGTGTGGTCAACGGGGCGAGCGAACTGCTGGGCCAGGTGCTGGGCGAGGCCGGCGTGCACGCGCGGAGCGCGGTGGGGGTGGCGGTGCTGCCGCTGGACGCGCCCGTGGAGATCGAGTTCCAGGCGGAGCTGGCCGAGTAGGGGGCTGCCGCCCCGGGCGCTCGTCCGGGGCGGGTACGGGGGCCGGCAGGCCCGGAGTTATCCACATACCGGCAGTTGTCCACAGGCTGGGATTGCCCACTCGAACATGGCCTCGGCAGCCCGTAGGCTCCCGGTCATGTCCGAAATGAACGCCGCGAACGCCGCGAGCGGAGCGCAGCCCCGGTGGATTCCGCCCGCCGAGCGCATCCGTGCGCTCGCCCGCGGCGAGTTGACGCCCGTCACGCCGCGCCGCGCGGCGACGGTGCTGCTGCTGCGCGGCACGGCCCCCGACGGCCCGTGGGTGTACATGCTGCGGAGAAAGACCTCCATGCCCTTCGCCGCGGGTGCGTACGCGTATCCGGGCGGCGGCGTCGACCCGCGCGACGAGCGCCCGCTGTCCGCGGCGGCCTGGGCCGGGCCGTCTCCGGCGCAGTGGGCGGCGCGGCTGGGGGTGGCCGAGCCGGAGGCGCAGGCGGTGGTCTGCGCGGCGGTGCGGGAGACGTTCGAGGAGGCCGGGGTGCTGCTGGCCGGGGCCTCGGCGGCGGAGGTCGTGGCGGACACCACGGGGGCGGGCTGGGAGGCGGACCGTGCGGCGCTGGTCGCCCGCGAGCTGGGCTTCGCCGGCTTCCTGGCCCGCCGCGGACTGGTCGTACGGACCGATCTGCTCGGCGCCTGGGCGCGCTGGATAACCCCGGAGTTCGAGACCCGGCGGTATGACACGTGGTTCTTCGTCGCCGCCCTCCCCGAGGGACAGCGCACGCGGAACGCCTCGACGGAGGCCGACCGCGCGGAGTGGGTCAGGCCCGCCGAGGCGGCCGAGGGGTACGAGCGGGGCGAGCTGGTGATGCTGCCGCCGACGATCTCGATGCTGCGCGGGCTGCGGGAGTACGGGTCGGCGGCCGAGGCGCTGGGCGCGGCCGGGGAGCGGGATCTGTCGGCGGTGCTGGTGAAGGCGCGGATGGAGGGGGACGACGTCGTGCTGAGCGCTCCGGGGCACGAAGAGTTCACGCGGAGGCTGCCGTCATGAGGGCGGCGGCGCCGGGGACGGCGGGGGTGGTCGTGTGACGGACGCGGCGGCGCTGCCCGGGCAGCCGCGCGGCGGGGTGCTCAGTGGGCCGGCCACCGCCCGTGCGACGTGCGTGCTGGCGCCCAACGCCTCGCCCATGACCCTCGACGGTACGAATACGTGGATCGTCGCCGAGCCGGACTCCGCGCGGGCCGTGGTGATCGACCCCGGGCCGCTGGACGAGGGCCATCTGGCGGCGGTCGTGGACACCGCGGACCGGGCGGGCCTGCGGGTGGCGCTCACGCTGCTCACCCACGGGCACGCGGACCACGCCGAGGGCGCGGTCCGCTTCGCGGAGCTGACCGGGACGAAGGTGCGGGCCCTGGACCCGGCGCTGCGCCTCGGCGACGAGGGGCTGGCCGCGGGGGACGTGATATCCGTCGGCGGGCTGGAGCTGCGGGTCGTGCCTACGCCGGGGCACACGGCGGACTCGCTCTGCTTCCACCTGCCGGCCGACGACGCCGTGCTCACCGGTGACACGATCCTCGGCCGCGGCACGACGATGGTCGCCCATCCGGACGGCCGGCTCGGCGACTATCTCGACTCGCTGCGCCGGCTGCGGTCCCTGACCGTGGACGACGGCGTCTCGACGGTGCTGCCGGGCCACGGGCCGGTGCTGGAGGACGCCCAGGGCGCGGTGGAGTTCTACCTGGCACACCGCGCGACGCGGCTGGCGCAGGTCGAGACGGCGGTCGAGAACGGGCACCGCACGGCGGCGGACGTGGTGGCGCACGTGTACGCGGACGTGGACCGGACGCTGTGGCCCGCGGCGGAGCTGTCGGTGCGGGCCCAGCTTGAGTACCTGAAGGAGCACGGCCTGATCACGTAGCCGGGCGCACCGGCCCGGTCGCGTCGGTGGCGCGGTCAGGTCGGTGGCGCGGTCACGTCCGTGGCGCGGCCACGTCGGTGCGGCGGCGGTCCGTGAAGCGGTGCCGGCTCGGGGTCAGCGCGAGCGCTTCGCCAGGCGCTCCACGTCCAGCAGGATCACGGCCCGCGCCTCCAGGCGCAGCCAGCCGCGGCTGGCGAAGTCCGCCAGCGCCTTGTTGACCGTCTCCCGGGAGGCGCCGACGAGCTGGGCCAGCTCCTCCTGCGTCAGGTCGTGCACGACGTGGATGCCCTCGTCCCCCGGCACGCCGAAGCGCCGCGAGAGGTCCAGCAGGGCGCGGGCGACGCGGCCAGGGACGTCGGAGAAGACCAGGTCGGACATCTGATCGTTGGTGCGCCGCAGCCGGCGGGCGACCGCCCGCAGCAGCGCGGAGGCGACCTCGGGGCGGGCGTTCAGCCAGGGCTGGAGGTCGCCGTGGCCGAGGCCGAGCAGCTTGACCTCGGTCAGCGCCGAGGCGGTGGCCGTGCGGGGGCCCGGGTCGAACAGGGACAGCTCGCCGATCAGCTCGCCGGGGCCGAGCACGGCCAGCATGTTCTCGCGTCCGTCCGGGGAGGTGCGGTGGAGCTTCACCTTGCCCTCGGTGACGACGTACAGCCGGTCGCCGGGCTCGCCCTCGTGGAAGAGCGCGTCACCGCGCGACAGCGTCGCCTCGGTCATGGAGGCACGCAGCTCCGCAGCCTGCTCGTCGTCGAGCGCGGCGAAGAGGGGCGCGCGCCGCAGAACGTCGTCCACGAGTTCTCTCCTTGTCGGGGTGCCCGGGCGACCGCGGGCCGTTGCTCGGTCGGCCCGTCGTTTTCCATGATGCCGGACAGTAAAACAGTGCGATCAGTCACAAGTTTGACGTACCGCAGCGTGAACCGTAGCCCAGGGGTCCGATTGGCGGCACTTTTCCGGTGCTCAGCAGCGGGCGCTCGGGGGTTGCGCGGGGGCGCGTGGTTGCGGGCGGAGGCCCGGGCGGGCGCTCAACGAGCCGGTCGGGGCGCCGTCGTGCGTGACGCGTGGGTTGACCCGTACGGCCCTATTCCGCTCTCAGCGAACGCACCTCCTGCAATCCGATAAAACGGACATAGCGCCGCCATGACAGTGTCCTGTGCGCGCCGTGCCAGCGGCCCTCGGCACGCTCCTTCCCGCAGACCGAGAAGGAGACACCCGCATGACCTACGCATTCAGGGCCGAGGGCCTGGTCAAACGGTTCGGCGCGACCACCGCGCTGGCCGGCATCGACCTCGCGGCCCGGCAGGGCACCGTCCTCGGCGTCCTCGGCCCCAACGGCGCCGGCAAGACCACCGCCGTACGCATCCTCGCCACCCTCCTCCGCCCCGACGAGGGCACGGCGACCGCCGGCGGCCTCGACGTCGTCCGCGACGCCGGCGAGGTGCGCCGGCTCATCGGGCTCACCGGCCAGTACGCCTCCGTGGACGAGGACCTGACCGGCACCGAGAACCTCGTGCTCATCGGGCGGCTCCTCGACATGCGCGCCGCCGCCGCCCGGGCGGGGCCGGTGCTGGAGTCGGTGCTGTGGAGCGCGGGGGTGTTCGCGGTGTTCTTCCCGCTGGCGGTACGGGCCTATCTGCGGCGCACCTAGGGGGAGCCGGGAGCGGGGCCGGGGTCTTCGGCGGCCGGTTCCGCGGCGGGGTCCGGAGCGGGGTCCGGGGCGTCGGCCAGGTACGTGCGGAGCAGTTCGATGGCGTCGCCCTGCTTGAGGGCGGCGCCGCGGGCCCGGGCCCGCGCTCGTCGTCGTCCGTGAACACCGCGATGCCCGGCTCCAGCACCGCCAGCATCGGATGCCCGCCCACCGGATCGACCCGCGCGGCCAGCGCCGTCAGCTCCTCCAGGGCCGCCGGTTCTGGTTCGGTGCCGCTCGTCGCGGAGTTGATGAGGTAGAAGCCGAGGGCGACCGCGTGCGGTTCGAGGGGCAGGTCGCCCGGGACGGCCAGTGCGAGGCGGAGCCAGTCGGCGGCCTCGCTGTGGTGGCCGAGGATCATCCAGTAGATGCCGAGGGCGGCGACCAGCCGGACGGCGGTGCCGGCGTCCCCGGCGTCGATGGCGTAGCGCAGGGCCGCGAGGAGGTTGTCGTGCTCGGCGTCGAGCAGGGCGATCCAGCCGAGCTGCTCGTGGCCGCGCACGTGCGGGTCCGCGGTCTCGGCGAGCCGGAGGAAGTGCGCGGCGTGCGCGGCCCGTACGCGGTCGAGGTCGCCGGCCTCGGCGAGGCGGTCGCGACCGAACTCGCGGATGTCTCCAGCATGCGGTAGCGCGGACCGGCGCTCGGCTCGGCGTTCGCGCCCTGCGGCGCTTCCGTGATCTGCAGCAGGGACTTGTCGGCGAGGGCCGCGAGCAGGTCGAGCGCGGTGACGACGTCCATGCCGCACACGCCCGCGACGGACTCGGGCGTCGCACCGCCCGGGAACACCGACAGCCACTCCGCGAGCCGCCGCTCCTCGTCGCCCAGCAGCTCCCAGCTCCAGGCGACGACGGCCTGGAGCGTACGGTGCCGGGGCAGCGCGGTCCTGCTGCCGGTGGTCAGCAGCCGGAAGCGGTTGTCCAGGCGGGCGGCGACCTGCTCGACGGGCAGTGAACGCAGCCGGGCCGCGGCCAGTTCGATGGCCAGCGGCAGGCCGTCGAGGCGGCGGCAGATCTCGGCGACGGCGGCGGCGTTGGCGGGGCCGACGGCGAAGTCGGGGCGGGCGGCGCGGGCGCGGTCGGCGAAGAGCCGCACGGCCGCGCCGGTGGCCTGCTCGTCCCTCCCGTCCCGGGCGTCGTGAGTGTCCTGCGGGGGCAGGCTCGGGGGCGGGACCGGGCACAGCGCCTCGCCGTCGATGCCCAGCGGCTCGCGGCTGGTGGCGAGCACGCGCAACTCGGGGCAGCGGCGCAGCAGGTGGTCGGCGAGGTGGACGGCGGCGGAGACGACGTGCTCGCAGTTGTCGAGTACAAGGGTGGTGGGTGCGGCGGCGAGGGTGTCGGTGAGCCGGGTCAGCACGTCGCGCGGAGGCAGGTGGCGGTTGTCGAGCACGGCGGTCTCGCGCTGGCCGAGCGCGCCGAGTACGGCGAACGGGACGTCGTCGCCGCCGGTCACGGGCGCGAGTTCGACGAGCCACACGCCGCCGGGGGAGTCGCCGAGGAGCGCTTCCGCGGCGGTGGTGGCGAGCCGGGTCTTGCCGGCGCCGCCGGGTCCTGTGAGGGTGACGAGCCGCGAGCCGCCGAGGAGGGCGCGCACGCGGCGCAGTTCGTCGTCGCGGCCGACGAAGCTGGTGAGGGCGGCGCGCAGGCTGGTACGGACCGGGGGCGGGGGGGCGCCGGGGGCTCCGGGCCCGGTGCTGGGGTCAGGCTTCGTACGGTACGGACCGCCGGTGGCGCCGGGCCTCGTGCCGTACGAGCCGCTTGCGCCGGCCGGCTTCGTACCGTACGGATCACCCTCGCCGCCCCGGCGCGTACCAATAGGGCCACCCCCACCGCGCCGCCCCGGCGCCTCGCCACGCAGCACCGCCACGTGCAGCTCCCGCAGGGCCTCCGACGGGTCCGCGCCCAGCTCCTCCGCCAGCAGCGCGCGGTACTCCTCGTACGCCCCCAGCGCCTCCGGCTGCCGCCCCGTCGCGTACAGCGCGCGCATCAGCAGCGCGCGCGGGCGCTCGCGCAGCGGGTGCGCCACCGTCAGCGCCTCCAGCTCGGGGACCGCGGCACCGGGGCGAGCGCCGCCGGGACCGCCCTCCGCGAGGCCCGCCTCGATGCGGTCCTCGGTGGCCTCCAGCCGCAGCTCCTCCAGCCGGTGCGCGGGCGCCGCCGCGAACGGCGCGTCCGCCACGTCCGCGAGCGCGGGCCCGCGCCACAGCGCCAGCGCCTCCTCCAGCAGACGTCGCGCCGCTACGGCGTCGCCCGCCGCCAGCGCCTCGCGCCCGGCGTGCGCCTGCCGCTCGAAGCGCACGGCGTCCACCGCCTCCGGCGGCAGCGCGAGCCGGTAGCCGGCGGGCCCGTACGCGAGGACGTCGGCCCGGCCGAGCGCGCGGCGCAGCCGGGAGACGAGGGACTGCAGTGCGTTGCCGGGGTCGGCGGGGGCGTCGTCGCCCCAGAGGCCGTCGGCGAGCAGCGCCGTGCCGACGTACCGGCCGGGGTCGAGCGCGAGCCGTACGAGCAGCGCGCGGAGCCGGCCGCCGGCGATCTCCACCGGCACCCCGCCGACCGCCACCTCCAGCGGACCCAGCACCCCAATGCGCCCGTACGCCAGCCTCTCACGCACCCCGTGAGCGGCCGATCTCCCTTTACCCGCCCCTTTACCGAACCCCCGGACCCCCGGACGCCCGAACCCCCCCCGAACCCCCCGAACCCCCCGAACCCTCGAACCCCCGAACCCGGCGCCGGTGCGGACGCGGCCACCGGCGCCGGGCCGCTCCGGTGGGTCCCGCCGGCCGCGGGCGCCCACCGGGCGAGCCAACCGGATCCGATCAGACCCGGTCCGCGGCGATCAGCAGGTACTGGAAGCTCCCGCTGCGGTACGCCGTGAGGAACACCTCCTCGATCCCGGTGGCCACCGAGGACTTGGCCCGCAGCTCCCAGTACGGGATCGTCGCCTCGGTCAGGTCGATGACCTGCGCGGGCACCAGCCGGTTCGCGACCAACTCCTTGAAGTACGTCGACCGCGGGTGGACGTTGCAGATGTAGTGCGCGTTGATCTGGCTGACGGCGCGGGACGGCAGCCCGTAGGCGTCGTTGTAGCAGCCGGTGATGGTGACGTACCGGCCGCCGCGCGCGAGCAGCCGCGCGTGCTCCTTGAAGAGCTGCGCCAACTCCACGTACATCGTGCTCTCGTTGTTCCAGATCCCGCGGAACGCGCCCGTCTCGAAGCCCGTGTCGAGCATGTTCTTCAGGTGGAACCGCACCGCGCTCCCCAGCCCGCGGCGCTGCACCTGGTCGTTGGCGAAGGAGACCTGCGACTGCGAGATCGAGATGCCGTCGACGCGGCAGCCGAATCGTTCGTGCGCCATGAAACTCGTGCCGCCGCGACCGGAGCCGGCGTCCAGCAGCCGGGCGCCGGGGTCGGGCTCGCCGAGGTGGTCCAGCAGGAGGGTGGCCTGTGCGGTCTCCAGGCGGTGCATCTCCGCGATGATCCGCGCTTCCCTGGTCTCCTCCGGGCCCGCCAGCACGGACTGGTCGACCTCGCCGATGCCGTAGTGGTGGTGGTACGTGCCGCTGACGTCACCGAGCTTGAGGTTGACCGGGTCCTTCTCCCGGTTCCAGTAGTCGGCGATGGAGTGCTGGTACGGGCTGCTGAGGACGTTCGTGTCGGCGGCTGCCGCCATGGTCGTTCTCCTTCTGAGGGCGTGCTGAGCGTGCTGTAGCTGCTGAGGCGTGGTGGTCGGGGACGTGCCGATGCGGGACGCGTGGGCCCGTCAGGCGGACCCGCGGGTACGGCAGGGGGACGGACGGGCCGGGTCTGCCGGGCCGGCCAGGCGGTCCGGGCCGGCCAGGCGGTCCGGGCCGGCCAGGCGGTCCGGACCGGCAGACGGGTCGGCCCGGCGGATCAGGCGGTCTGGTAGCGCGCGCTGGTGGCGTGCCACTCCTTGCAGCCGCCCATCCATGCCCACACCCCGGCCAGGAAGCGGCCGAGCTGGGGGGAGCCGGCGGCGGTCAGGGCCGCGGCCTCCATCTCGTAGGTGTGCATCAGCTCGTCGTGGATCAGGGCCGTCCGGTCCACCGCCTCCTGGAGGGTGCAGCCTTCTTCGGCGGCGATCAGGTTGGGCAGGTTGGTGTCCGTGGGGTCTTCCTTTCCCATCGAGTACAGGTCGTTGAGGAGCACGCTGGCGGTGCCGGCGTAGAGGTACGTCCGGCGGACCCGGGCGTCGGCGAACTCGTCGGGCGGCAGCTCGTACCCGCTGACGGGGTCCACGAGGACCATGCAGGGGAAGAACGCGTTCTCGTAGCGGTGGAGCAGGTACTCCCACACCGCGGGGGTGCGCGCCGAGGAGCGCCACTCGGCCTCCTGGCCGTACCCGACGAACATGACGGCCAACTCGTGCCGCAGCCGGGCGACCTGGGTGGGGCTCGCGTACCGCGAGAGGTGCGCCAGGGCGGAGCGGAACGCGCGGAGCACCGGCTCGCGCTGGACGGTCTCCTCGAACTGCGGCATGTAGCGCGCGGGGAGCCGGACGGGATCGATGACGGCGTGCGCCAGCGCCATCCGCTCGCCGAGCAGCGCGGGATCCGGGTCCTCGCCCTCGTCTACCCAGTGGTCGTCGACGGACCACTCGGACAGGCCGCATTTGGCGGCGGCCAGCAGCCGGTCGGGGTCGTCGCAGTCGGGGTGCGCGAGCATGAAGAGGCGGCCGAACTGGTGGGAGCGCAGGCGCTCGATGCGGCCGGTGAAGATGCCGATCTCTTCGGCCCACGCGACCAGCCGCTCGTTGACCTCGTCGCCGAGCGCGGGGTCGTTGCGCAGGGCGTCGGGGCAGTACAGCGGCGGGATCCGCAGGCCGCCGCGCTCGGCGCCGCCGTCGGGCGGTGGCGCGGTGCCGGCCTCGGGCCCCGCGGTGGAGCCGGAGTCGGAGTCGGTGTCGGGCCCGGCGCCGGATGCCGGCTCCGGCCCGGGCTTCGTACGGGCGGGGGGCTCCGCCTCGGGCGGCGGGACGGCCTCCGGTACGTACCCGGCGAGCGGGTGCGCGGCGGCGGTGCCGAGGCCGGTGGGGCCGAGGGGGAGGAGGGCGCGGAGTGCTTCTGCGGGTGCTCCGGTCATGCGCGGCACCCGGCCTCCGCGGCGGCCGGCGAGGAGATCGTCATACTTCGACGCTAGGCATCTGCGCCGAGTGCGGCAATCGCTCGAAAGAGTAGGCATAAAAGGGGGATTGGCCGGTTGGGTATCCCCTCACGAAATCGTCGGGTGAAACGGTTGCGTTTCTCCCAGCGGCGATCTAGCGTGGGCGGTACGAAACGGTTCCGTACGAAAAGGATCGCCCGTCATGCCCGGCAGACCCGTCGGCCAGCTCCCCGGCCAGGCCCCCGACGCCCGGATCCGCCGGCCCCGCATGACCCCCGAGCGCGAGCGTGAGCTGCTCGAAGCGGTGCTGGGCGTGCTGCGCGAGTCGGGGTACGAGGCGCTGTCGATGGACCTCGTCGCGACCCGCGCGCGATGCAGCAAGGCGACCCTGTACCGGCAGTGGCACAGCAAGGCGGAGATGGTCGTCGCCGCGATGATCGCCAACCGGCCCGTGGATCCCGGCGCCGTCGACACCGGCTCCCTGCGCGGTGATCTGATCAGCCTCGTCGAAGAGTTGTCCACCACCGCGGAGAAGGACACGGCGCTGATCGCGGCGATACACCACGCCGCGCTCACCGACGGGGACCTGGCCGCGACGCTGCACGCCTCCCTCGCGGACTACGAGTTGACGCACCTGTGCGGCCTGCTCGGCCGCGCGGTGGCGCGCGGCGAACTGCCGGGGCAGCCTGGCGCGGCGGAGTTCCTGCCGCAGTTGCTGTTCGGCGCGGTCGTCATACGCCCGCTGATCGACGGGACGTTCGCCGATTCCGCGTATCTCGCGCGGTTCGTCGACCTCGTGGTGCTCCCGGCGCTGCGTCACTCCTGAGCCGTACGCCCTTCACCACTCCTCGCCGGTCACTCCGGTCCCTCCGGCCGCCGTACGCCCGCCGCGCGGGCCGACGCCGGCGCAGGGCCCGTACCCGGACGGCCTCATACCCCTACGCCGTATCCGTACGAGCCGTATCCGGTCCTCCGAGCATCCGACCCCCCACACGGAGCCCGCCATGTCCTGTACCGACGCCGAAGCCGG
Organism: Streptomyces sp. NBC_01808; assembly: GCF_035917395.1. Classification (NCBI taxonomy): domain Bacteria; kingdom Bacillati; phylum Actinomycetota; class Actinomycetes; order Kitasatosporales; family Streptomycetaceae; genus Streptomyces; species Streptomyces sp. NBC_01808. The sequence goes on along the minus strand of NZ_CP109072.1, from coordinate 3,709,374 downwards.
CAGCGGTCCCGCCGGCGAACCCGGCCCGCCCGCCGCCGCCGGCGCACCTCAAGACGACCGCGCCCACCGCCACCGGTGGCTGATCCTCGGCGTCCTCGGCCTCGCCCAGTTGATGGTCGTCCTCGACGTGACCATCGTGAACATCGCCCTGCCGTCCGCCCAGTCCGACCTCGGCTTCACCAACGGCGACCGGCAGTGGGTCGTCACCGCGTACTCGCTGGCCTTCGGCAGCCTCCTGCTCCTCGGCGGCCGCATCGCCGACCTCGTCGGCCGCAAGGTCACCTTCCTCGTCGGTCTCGTCGGCTTCGCCGCCGCGTCCGCCGTGGCCGGCGCCTCCGTGAGCTTCGACATGCTCATCCTCGCCCGCGCCTTCCAGGGCGCCTTCGGCGCGCTCCTCGCCCCGTCCGCGCTGTCGCTGCTGACGACGACGTTCACCGACCCGGGCGAGCGGGCGAAGGCGTTCAGCGTCTACGGCGCCGTGTCCGGCGCGGGCGGCGCCATCGGCCTGCTGCTGGGCGGGTTTCTCACCGAGTACCTGGACTGGCGCTGGACGCTGTACGTGAACGTGGTCCTCGCCGTCGTCGCCTTCGTCTTCGCCTCCGCGCTGCTGACCCGTACGGCACGGGACCGCAGCGTCACGCTCGACGTGCCCGGCACGGCCCTGGTCACGGCCGGCCTGTTCTGCGTCGTCTACGGCTTCTCCAACGCCGAGCACCAGGACTGGGGCGCGCCGGCCACCTGGGGGCTGCTGATCGCGGGTGGCGTGCTGCTCACGGCGTTCGCCTGGTGGTCGACCCGCAGCCGGCACCCTCTGCTGCCCACGCGCATCGTCACCGACCGCAACCGCGGCGCCTCCTACCTCGGCATGCTGATCTCCGCGGGCGGGATGTTCGGCGTTTTCCTCTTCCTCACGTACTTCCTGCAGACGGGCCTCGACTACACGCCGATCGACTCCGGCGTCGCCTTTCTGCCGATGGTCGTCGGCCTGGTGATCGCGGCGACGCTCGCCACCAACGTCCTCGTACCGCGCATCGGGCCGCGGCTGGTGGTGCCCCCGGGCATGGCGATCTCGGCGGTCGGCCTGGTGTGGATGACGAGGCTGGACATGAACAGTTCGTACGCGGTGCACATCCTGCCGATGACCGTGATCGTGGGCTTCGGCCTCGGGCTGGTCGTGGCGACGGCGATGAGCCTGGGCACGCTGGGTGTCTCCGTGCACGACGCGGGCGTGGCCTCCGCGACGGTCAACGCCATGCAGCAGGTCGGCGGCTCCATCGGCATCGCCCTGCTCAACACCGTCTCGGCCAGCGCCGCCACGAACTACCTCTCCGGGCGCAACCCGAGGGACCCGGCGGTGAAGGCACAGGCGGCGCTGGAGAGTTACCACACCGCGTTCTGGTGGTCGGCGGGGTTCTTCGCCGCCGGCGCCCTGGTGACCCTGTTCCTGTACCGGCGGGGTGCACCCAAGGAGCTGAAGGGCGGGGCACCCACGATCCACATGTGAGCCCCGCCCGCGCCCTCACACGACGAGCAGCGACTTGCCCACCGTCGCGCGCCGGGCGAGCGAGGCGTGCGCGTCCTCCGCGCGCGCCAGCGGGTAGGTCGCGCCGATCACCGGCCTGATGCGGCCCGCGGCTGCGAGGTCCAGGGCCTCGACGAGCGCGGCCCGCGAGACGGCTGCGGGCGGCGGACCGCCCTCCAGGAGGTTGGTCACCCGCACGTCCCGCTCCGCGGCCGCGCGCGGGTCGATCTCGGCGAAACCGCCGTCCGACGTCCCGTACGTCACGAACCTGCCGCCCCGCGCCACCGCACCGAATGCCGCCCGGCCCAGCTCGCCCCCGGCGCCGTCGAAGGCCAGGTCGACGCCGTCCCCGCCGGCGGCCTCGCGGACCCGGTCCTGCCAGCCGTCCTCGGAGTAGTCGACGGAGTGCTCCGCGCCCAGCTCGCGGGCGAGCGCGAGCTTGCGCTCGCCGCGCGCCGCCGCGATGACGCGCGCCCCCGCGTCGCGCGCCAGTTGCAGCACCAGCGACCCCGCCCCGCCGGCGGCCGCCGCCACGAGCACCGTCTCGCCCTCCCGGGGCTGCCCGGCGCGGGCGAGGCGCACCGCCGTGGTGCCGTCGTGCAGCAGGGCCGCCGCCTCGGCCGGGCCGAGCGCGTCGGGGACGGCGGCGATCTCCGCCACCTCCGCGACCTGCTGCGCATACCCGGCGGACGCCGGAGCGGCCACGCGCCGCCCGGCCCACGCCGCGTCGACCCCTTCCCCGACGGCCAGCACGGTCCCCGCACCGCCCTGGCCCGGGACGTACGGCGGGCGCACCGGGAAGATCTCGCCGCCCCAGCCGCTGCGCAGCAGGGTGTCCAGGTAGATGACGTCGGCCACCTCCAGTCCCACGACGACCTGCCCCGCCCCGGCCACCGGCTCGGGCACCTCCGCCGGCACCAGTACCTCGGGCCCGCCGAACTCCCGCACCTCGATCGCACGCACCGCGACCACGCTCCCGTCTTGATCGACTCGACGCGGCCAAACGTAGAAGTTCAACGAAGGTTCAGGTCAAGCGACACCCGCAGCCGCCCGCCGCAGGGATCAGCCCGCTCCGCGCCGTCGTGCGGCGGCCGGCCTCCCCCGGCCGTACGGAACGCCCGCCGGCGGGGGAGAGGGCCGGGAAGGCCGGATGAATGTGCCCTAGTCGTTCAGCCGTTCGCCCTCCGGGGACCGCGGCTGGGGCATGGTGGTCCTGACCGAGTCCAGGATGGCCAGTCCCTGGCCGACCAGCCCCGCCGTGAGCTCGCCGAGGCCGTCGGCCCCGTTGAGCACGTTGATGTTCGCGCCCTGGAGGCCGGCCGCGGCCCGTTCGACGATCTTCGGGAGCTGGTCGATCAACTGCTGGTCCAGCGCCACCCTGTCGTACGAGGACGCCGCCTCGGCCTGGATCTTCATCCGTTCCGCCTCGGCGAGGGCCAGCACCCGCACCCGCTCGGCCTCCGCCTCGGCCGGCTTGACGACCTCCGCCTGCAACTCCTGCTGGCGGAGCCGGGCCGCGCGCTCGGCCAGTTCGGTCTGGGCGGCGAGCACGTCCTGCTGCGCGTGCGCCTGCGCCAGCGGCCCGGCCTGCGCCGCCTCCGCCTCGACCCGGCTGACCTCGGCCTTGTACTGCGCCCGCACCATGGCGGTCTCCCTGGCGTACTCGGCCTGCTTCCGGGCGGACTCCTGCTCCGCCTCGGACGCCCTCTGCGCCGCCTGCGCCTCGGCGATCTTCGCCTCGCGCTGGATGGCCGCCTGATGGGGCGCCGACATCGCCTTGATGTAGCCGGTGTCGCCGTCGTCGATCGACTGGATCTGGAACGAGTCGACGATCAGGCCGATCCGGCCCATCTCGCTCTTGGAGGTCTCCACCACCTCGGAGGCGAGCTTCTGCCGCTCCGTGACGATCTCCTCGACCGTCATCGACCCGATGATGGCGCGCAGGTGCCCGGCGAAGATCCGCCCGGTCAGCACCGACATCTCCTTCTGCTCGGAGAGGAAGCGCTGCCCGGCGTTGACGATGCTCTCGATGTCGTTGCCGACCTTGAAGGCGATCACGGACCGTACGGTCAGCGGGATGCCCTGCCTGGTCACGCAGTACTCGGCGACCTCCGACTCGTGCATCGCCAGCGACAGGAAGCGGGTCTTGCGGAAGATCGGTAACACGAACCTGCCGTGCCCGACGACGACACGGAACGGTGCACCGTCCCGCCGGCGCCTGCCGCCCGACACGAGCATGGCCTGGTCGGGGGCCGGAACGCGATAGCCGAACATGCTTACCTCCTCACTCCACGGGCCCGATACCGCCGGTCAGCTCGTCCAGCGGATCGGCCCACGCGATCACGGTGACCTGGCGACCGCCGCAGTACTCGGTGACGAGCACCTCCGCCCCTTGCGGCAACGGCTCGGCGGACCAGGCGAGAAAGGTCTCGGTGCCACCCCTGACCCGCACCAGCACCTCGCCGGGGCCCGCGGACCCGCGGGTGGGGATGACGAGAACGCCCAGACAGCCGATCACGGCGTCGTCAGGCACCATCGATGGATCCCCCTCCATCACCCTGCTCGCGACGTTCATGCGTACCCTACTCACGACGACGGTCGCTCAATCTTGGTTTCGCCTCCCCGGGAGGGGCCCCAGCGGTTTCGCGCTTCGGTGTCAGTCGGGGCCCGTAGGCTGGCCCCATGGCGAAGAGTGGCAAGGCGGCATCCGCGGCGGGGGGCCGCGCGGTGGTGCGCAAGGCGAAACCGGCTCCGACGCGGACGGGGCTGGTGCGGCAGGCCCGGCGGATCTACCGCGAGCTGGCCGAGGTGTATCCGTACGCGCACCCGGAGCTGGACTTCGAGAACCCGTATCAGTTGCTCATCGCCACGGTGCTCTCCGCCCAGACCACCGACCTGCGGGTGAACCAGACGACGCCGGCGCTCTTCGCGAAGTATCCGACGCCGGAGGACCTGGCCGCGGCCAATCCCGAGGAGGTCGAGGAGCTGATCCGGCCCACCGGGTTCTTCCGCGCCAAGACCAAGTCGATCATGGGTCTTTCGCAGGCCCTGCGGGACGATTTCGGCGGCGAGGTCCCGGGGAATCTGAAGGACCTGGTCAAGCTCCCCGGCGTGGGCCGCAAGACGGCGTTCGTCGTGCTCGGCAACGCTTTCGGGGTCCCCGGCATCACGGTCGACACGCACTTCGCGCGGCTCGTGCGGCGCTGGAAGTGGACCGAGCAGACCGACCCCGAGAAGATCGAGCAGGAGGTCGGGTCCCTCTTCCCGAAGAAGGACTGGACGATGCTCTCGCACTACGTGATATTCCACGGCCGGCGCATCTGCCACGCCCGCAAGCCCGCCTGCGGCGCCTGCCCCATCGCCCCGCTCTGCCCGGCGTACGGCGAGGGGGAGACGGACCCGGAGAAGGCGCAGAAGCTGCTGAAGTACGAGAAGGGCGGCATGCCAGGACAGCGCCTCAAGCCCCCGCCGGACTACCCCGGGAAGCCCGCGCCCCCGCTGGGAGCCGCATGACGCGGTCTCGCGGGACGCCCGGCGGGCCGGGTGGCGGCGCGGCGCCGGGTGCGGCGCGCGGCACGGCGGACGAGACGGCGCCCGGCGCTTCGGCGTGGGCGTCGGCGGGTGAGGCGCGCAGTGAAGCGGACGGGGGCGCGCGCGGCGCCGCGAGCGCCGCGGACGGGCCCGCCGAAGGCACGGATTCCGCTCGTACGTCCGCGGATCGAACGCCCGTGTCCCAGGCGCCCGACTCCCCTGCGCCCGGTTCCGGCACGCCCGGATCCCGTACTCAGACGTCCCGTACGCCCGGGTCCCGTGCGTCCGCGTCCCGCGGGTCCGGCTCTCCTACGCCCGCGGCCCGGCCGCCCGTGGCCGTCAGCGACGCCGGGCTGCCCGGCTGGCTGGCGCCGGTCGCCGACGCGGCCCGTACCGTACGGCCGGAAGAGCTGAGCCGCTTCCTCCCGCCCGACGGCGACGGCGGCCGGCCCGCCGCCGTGCTCGTCCTCTTCGGCGACGGCGACGACGGCCCCGAGCTGCTGCTCACCGAGCGCGCCAGCTCCCTCCGCTCGCACGCCGGCCAGCCCTCCTTCCCCGGCGGCTCCCTCGACCCGGAGGACGGCGACCCCGAGGGCGAAGGGCCGCTGCGCGCCGCGCTGCGCGAGGCGCAGGAGGAGACGGGACTCGACCCCGCGGGCGTGCAGGTGTTCTCCGTGCTGCCGCGGCTCTACATCCCCGTCAGCGGCTTCGTCGTCTCGCCCGTGCTCGGCTGGTGGCGCGAGCCAAGCCCCGTCGGCGTCGTCGATCCGGCCGAGACGGCGCGGGTGTTCAGCGTCACCGTGGCCGATCTCACCGACCCGGCGAACCGCGCCATGGCCGTCCATCCGCGCGGCCACCTCGGCCCCGCGTTCCTCGTCTGCTCCGCGCTGGTCTGGGGTTTCACCGCCGGCGTCATCGACCGCATCCTGCACCTGGCCGGGTGGGAGCGCCCGTGGGATCGCGACCGCCGGGTGCCGCTGGACTGGCACGCATGAGACGGTGACCGGGTGAACGTGCTGGACATCCTGCTGGTGGCGGCCGCCGTGTGGTTCGCCGTGGTCGGCTATCGCCAGGGCTTCGTGGTCGGTGTCCTGTCCGTGTGCGGCTTCGTCGGCGGCGGGCTGCTGGCCATCTATCTGCTGCCCGTCATCTGGGACTTGGTGACCGACGGCGCCGCGCTCGGCCCGACGGCCGCGTTCGGTGCCATCGTCCTCGTCCTCATAGCGGCCTCGGTGGGCCAGGGACTCACCACCCACCTCGGCAACCAACTGCGGCAGTACATCACCTGGTCGCCTGCCCGCTCCCTCGACGCCACCGGCGGCGCGCTGGTCAACGTCGTGGCGCTGCTCCTCGTCGCCTGGCTCCTCGGCACGGCGCTGGCGTCGACGACGCTGCCGACCGTCGCCCGCGAGGTGCGCGCGTCGAAGGTGCTCAACGGCGTGGCCGAGGTGATGCCGAAGAGCGCCGACACCTGGTTCGGCGAGTTCAGTTCCGTGCTGTCGGAGAACCGCTTCCCGCAGGTCTTCGCGCCGTTCCAGAGCGAGCAGATCACCAACGTGCCGGCGCCCGACCCCGCGCTGGTCAGCAGCCCGGTGGTCGAGCAGGCCCGGAAGAGCATCGTCAAGGTCGTCGGCACGGCGCAGTCCTGCGGCAAGGTGCTGGAGGGCACCGGGTTCGTCTTCGCGCCGCAGCGCGTGATGACCAACGCCCACGTCGTCGGCGGCGTCGACGAGCCCACCGTGCAGATCGGCGGCGAGGGCCGGCTCTACGACGGCGAGGTCGTGCTCTACGACTGGGAGCGGGACATCGCCGTGCTGGAGATCCCCGGGCTGGACGCCCCCGCGCTGCCGTTCGACCAGAACGACGCGAGCCGCGGCGACGACGCCATCGTCGCCGGCTTCCCGGAGAACGGCGGCTTCGACGTACGGGCGGCGCGCGTGCGCGACCGCATAACGGCCAACGGCCCCGACATCTACCGCCGCGGCACCGTCAACCGCGACGTCCTCTCCCTCTTCACCCTCGTCCGCCAGGGCAACTCGGGCGGCCCGCTGCTCACTCCCGAGGGCGCCGTCGTGGGCGTCATCTTCGCCAGGTCCATGGACGACAAGGACACCGGCTACGCGCTGACGGTCGACGAGGTCCGCGACGGCATCGAGCGGGGGCGCACGGCGTCGCAGCGCGTGGACAGCGACAGTTGCGCCATGTGAGCCGCGGGGGAGCCGGGGGCGGAGCCTCCGGAATCCACGTCAGGACCAGCCCCGGCGGGCCGCTCAGTGCACGCGCCGCAACCGGGCGCTCATCCAGCGGGCCCGGCGGCGGAGAATGTGCGGGATCCCCAGACGGAGGTCCACTTCGCGATGCGCCGAGGCGCCCCGGAGCGGTCTGGCGTCCGGGGTGGTGGCGCGGTGGGTTCCTACGTCGTTGTAGTCATGCGTCCAACCCATACCCCGGATCCTCCCCCGCCGGGCGGCCGGTAATCGCCCTTTCCCGGGCCCATCGGCCTATGCAGAGTGCAATTGACGTGTCCAGTTCCAGCGCCGGCGGCGCCGGGTCCCGGTCGCGGCGGTGGCGGAGGGTGCCGTACGGGCGGTGGACCGGCCGGTGACCTGGGCGGGGTCAGCGGTCGGGCTCGGGATCCCGTAGCCAGTTGACGAGTTCGGTCGTGAACGCGACCGGGTCCTCCTCGTGCGGGAAGTGCCCGAGACCGTCGAAAAGGCGCCACCGGTACGGCGCTTCCACGTACGCGACGGATCCCGCCGCGCTGCGCGTGCGCATCACCGGATCGAGGGATCCGTGCAGATGCAGCACCGGCACCCGCACCGGCAGCTTCATCCGGCGGTAGAACTGTATGCCGTCGGGCCGCCCCAGCGACCGTACGAGCCAGCGGTACGGCTCCACCGAGCAGTGCGCCGTCGAGGGCACGGTCATCGCGCGCCGGTAGACCTCCAGCGCCTTGTCGTCCGGCTGCCGCGGACCCGACCAGCCGCGGATCAGCCGGCCGACCAACGCGGCGTCGTCGGCGACGAGTTGCCGCTCGGGCAGCCAGGGGCGCTGGGCGCTCCAGACGAAGGAGCCCGCGGCGCTCTGCCGCGGGTCGGTGAGCATCGCGGAGCGCCAGCGGCGCGGGTGCGGCATCGAGGCGACGGTCAGCCGGCGGATCAGCTTGGGCCGCATCACGGCCGCGGTCCAGGCGAGATAGCCGCCGAGGTCGTGGCCGACGAGCGCGGCGTCCGGCTCGCCGAGCGAGCGGATCACGCCGGTGACGTCGAGGGCGAGGTTCGCGGGGTCGTAGCCGCGGGGCGTGCGGTCGCTGCCGCCGACGCCGCGCAGGTCCATCGCCACCGCGCGGTAACCGGCCTCGGCGAGCGCGGGCAGTTGGTGCCGCCAGGTCCACCAGAACTGCGGAAAACCGTGCAGCAGCAGCACCAGCGGCCCTTCGCCCATCTCCACGATGTGGAAGCGGGCGCCGTTCGCCGCGACGTCCCTGTGGGTCCAGGGGCCCTCGAGGTGGACTGCCGGGTCGACTGGCGACGGTGCCGTCATGACTCCGAGCGTGCCACGCCCGCGGCCGGCTTGCGTCGGTCCGCCGGATGACTTCGGCCGCGCAGGGAGTCGGAGATGACGGTGGCGGTCTCCTTGGTGGAGTTCATCGCGCGCTCGGGCTTGCGCATCTGGCGCATCTTGGCGATGCCCCAGAGGGCGGCGAGCGCGCCGAGGAGCAGGTGGACGCCGAAGACGATGAGGAACGACCAGGCGAGGTGGAGGCCCAGGGCGTGCAGCCCGTACGCGGCGGCGAAGCTGAGCACCGGGATGCCGAAGAGGACGAGGACGGCGGCGATGCCGAGGGCGGCGCCGCCGGCGCCCGCGCGCTTGATGTCCTCCCTGGTCTCGGCCTTGAGCAGGGCGATCTCGTCGTGGAGCAGCGCGCTCAGATTCGTGGTGGCGGTCGAGACGAGCTGCCCCAGGCTCTGCTGGGCGTCGAGGTGGGCGTCGGAGCCGGGCTCCGGGCCCGCGCCGTCCTTCGCCGTGGTGACTTTCGCCGTGGTGCTCGCGTCCGCGGCCGTCCGGCTACCTGCCGCACCGTTGCCGGCTGCGCTCATCGTCCGTCCCTTCGCCGCCTGAAGTCACATCATGCCCGACGGTCACCCTGCTCGCCGGGCGGGTGCCGCATTTCGGCACGCCTCCGGTGTTCCGCGGCCTTTGCCTCGTAGATCGCGGCCATCCGGAGGTGGTACTCCGGATCGTCCTGCTGGTACATGTCCGGTATGCCGTCCCCGTCCTCGTCGCGCTCGTCCTCCTCGGCGATCGCCTTGTAGCGATTGTCGCGGATCTTGAGCATCACGCACGCGAGCAGGGCGGCTATGAACGAGCCCGTCAGCACCGCGGCCTTGGTCTCCTCGGCGAGGCCGGGGTCGTCGGTGAAGGCCAGCTCGCTGATGAGCAGCGAGACGGTGAAGCCGATGCCGGCCAGCGTGGCGACGGCGAACACGTCGGGCCAGGACAGCGCCGGGTTCAGCTCCGCCCGTGTGAAGCGGGCGGCGAGCCGGGAGCCGAGCGTGATGCCGACGACCTTGCCGAGGACGAGGCCGAGCACGACGCCGAGGGGCTCGGGATCGGTGAACACGCCGCCCAGCGAGTCGGCGTTCACGGCCACGCCCGCGGCGAAGAAGGCGAAGACGGGCACAGCGAGCCCGGCGGAGAGCGGGCGCATCTGGTGCTCGATGCGCTCGCCCGGCGACCGCTCTTCGCCCGGTCGGGTGGTGACGCGCAGCATCAGGCCCATGGCGACGCCCGCGATCGTGGCGTGCACGCCGCTGGCGTGCATGAGGGCCCAGATGACCAGGGCCAGCGGTACGTACACGTACCAGCCGCGCACGTCCTGGCGCTGGAGGAACCAGAAGAGGACGAGGCCGGCGAGGGCGAAGCCGAGGGCGGCGAGGTTGATGCCGGAGGTGTAGAAGATCGCGATGATCAGGATCGCGAAGAGGTCGTCGACGACGGCCAGCGTCAGCAGGAAGGCGCGGAGCGCGGAGGGGAGGTTGCTGCCGATGACCGCGAGCACGGCGAGGGCGAACGCGATGTCGGTGGCGGTGGGGATGGCCCAGCCGCCGAGGTCGCCGCGGCCGGCGTTGACGGCGACGTAGAAGAGGGCGGGGGTGGCCATGCCGCAGAGCGCGGCGATGATCGGCAGCGCGGCGGCCCGCGGGTCGCGCAGCTCCCCGTCGATCAGCTCGCGCTTGAGCTCCACGCCGACGACGAAGAAGAAGATCGTCAGCAGCCCGTCCTTGGCCCAGTGGGCGAGGTCGAGGCGGAGGTCGAGCGCGGAGGGGCCGAAGGTGAAGCCCTTGATGTCCTCGTACGTGCCGCTCAGCGCGCTGTTCGCGAAGACGAGGGCGACGACGGCCGCGGCCAGCAGGATCAGTCCGCCGACGGTCTCCGTACGCAGGGCCTCGGTGAGGAACTTGCTCTCTTTGAGGGACGGTCTGCGCAGGAACTGGGACTGCTGCGGGCGCTGGGGCGCGGTCACGACGGGGCCTCCCGGGCGGTGGACGGCAGATACACGAGTGCTCTGTGCCGACCAGACTTCCCGGCGCGCCTCAGGGTTTTATCGCTCTCTTTACGTGTCTCCGCCACCCTACAGGGCGGCGCCGGCCGATCAACCTGGGGTCAGATTACGGGCCAAAGGGGAGATACGGCGCGGCGGAGCCGCCGACGGCGGGGTGTCCCCCACCGCCGGCGCCGCTCACCGCGGGCCCGGTCTCAGTCCTCCGAGGCCGCGCTCGGCAGCTTCGCCTGGATGAGATCCATGACCGTGCTGTCCGTCAGCGTCGTGACGTCGCCCATCTCGCGGTTCTCCGCGACGTCCCGCAGCAGCCGGCGCATGATCTTGCCGGAGCGGGTCTTGGGCAACTCCCCGACCGGCAGGATCCGCTTGGGCTTGGCGATCGGGCCCAGGGCCTTCGCCACGTGCGCCCGCAGCTCCTCCACCAGCCCCTCGGCCTCTTCCGCGCCGCCGCGCAGGATCACGAAGGCGACGATGGCCTGCGTGGTCTGCGGGTCGGTGGCGCCGACGACCGCGGCCTCGGCGACCTTGGGGTGCGAGACGAGGGCGGACTCCACCTCGGTGGTGGAGATGTTGTGCCCGGAGACGAGCATGACGTCGTCCACCCGGCCCAGCAGCCAGATATCGCCGTCGTCGTCCTTCTTCGCCCCGTCACCCGCGAAGTACCGGCCCTCGAAGCGGGACCAGTACGTGTCCCTGTAGCGCTGGTCGTCGCCCCAGATGGTGCGCAGCATCGACGGCCACGGCTCCGTGAGCACCAGATAGCCGCCCGAGCCGTCCGGCACCTCGCGTGCCTCGTCGTCCACGACGGTGGCCGCGATTCCGGGCAGCGGCACCTGCGCCGAGCCGGGCTTGGTGCTCGTCACCCCGGGCAGCGGGCTGATCATGATGCCGCCCGTCTCGGTCTGCCACCAGGTGTCCACCACCGGCGTGCGGCCGGCGCCGATGTGGTCCCGGTACCAGATCCACGCCTCGGGGTTGATCGGCTCGCCGACGGAGCCGAGCAGCCGCAGGCTGCTCAGGTCGAACTTCGCCGGGATGGCGTCGCCCCACTTCATGCAGGCGCGGATCGCGGTGGGCGCGGTGTAGAAGATCGAGACCTTGTACTTCTGGATGACCTCCCACCAGCGGCCCTGGTGCGGGGTGTCGGGCGTGCCCTCGTAGAGCACCTGGGTGGCGCCGTTGGAGAGCGGGCCGTACACGATGTACGAGTGGCCGGTGACCCAGCCGACGTCGGCCGTGCACCAGAACACGTCGGTCTCGGGCTTGAGGTCGAAGACGGCGTGGTGGGTGTAGGACACCTGGGTGAGGTAGCCACCGGTGGTGTGCAGGATGCCCTTGGGCTTACCCGTCGTGCCCGAGGTGTAGAGGATGAAGAGCGGGTGCTCCGCGGGGAACGCCTCGGGGGTGTGCGTGTCCTCCTGCCGGTCCACGACGTCGTGCCACCACACGTCGCGGCCCTCGGTCCAGGCCACGTCCTGGCCCGTACGGCGGACCACCAGGACGCTGCGCACCCGGTCCGTGCGCTCCACCGCGTCGTCCACCGCGGGCTTGAGCGCGGACGGCTTGCCGCGCCGGTACCCGCCGTCGGAGGTGATGACCACGCGCGCGTCCGCGTCGGCGATCCGGGTGGCGAGCGCGTCCGCGGAGAAGCCGCCGAAGACCACCGAGTGGGGTGCGCCGATGCGGGCGCAGGCCAGCATGGCGACGACGGTCTCCGGGATCATCGGCATGTAGATGGCGACCCGGTCGCCGGTCTGGACGCCCAGCTCCGTCAGCGCGTTGGCCGCCTTGGCGACGTCGCGCTGCAGCTCGGCGTAGGTGATCGAGCGGGAGTCGCCCGGCTCGCCCTCGAAGTGGATCGCGACGCGGTCGCCGAGGCCGGCCTCGACGTGCCGGTCCACGCAGTTGTACGCCACGTTGAGCGAGCCGTCCTCGAACCACTTCGCGAACGGCGGGTTCGACCAGTCGAGCGTCTTCGTGGGCTCGGTGGCCCAACTGAGCCTCCGGGCCTGCTCCGCCCAGAAGCCCAGCCGGTCCGCGCGTGCCTGCTCGTACGCCTCCGCCGTGACGTTCGCGTGCGCGGCCAGCTCGGCTGGCGGCTCGAACCGGCGCTCCTCCTTGAGCAGGTTGGCCAGGCTTTCGTTGCTCACGACATCTCCCTTTCCAGGATGTCCGCCTCAGTCCCGGGCCTAGCTCATCAGGCGTGGGGAGGGCGTGACAAGGGCCTGGGGATAAAATGGTTTAGACCTGTGGGTACCCGCAGGCGCCGTGTGCTATCGGACATCGGCCGCGGCACGCTCCGGCAGCACGGCGGGTCCGGGGCGTACGGCAGTGAAGTCGCCCTGCGCTCCGAGGACATAAGCCTGCGCCTCGCCGACGTGGAAGTACATACCGTGCAGGCTCAACGAACCGTCGGCCAGCCGGCGGCGTACACACGGGTGCCGGCGCAGATGGTCCAACTGCTGCGCCACGTTGGCCAGGCTCACCCGCTCGGCGTCGTCCGCGTACGGCCGGGAGGCGATCCGGGGGCCGTCCTCCCTGGCCCGCGCCAGACTCGGCAGCCCGTGCCGCAGCCAGCGCCGCAGCGGCGTGGGCGGTACGCCGGCGGCGGGGCCCGCGGCGTCGCCGTGGGCGGCCTCCTCGTCGAGCAGCGCCTGTACCGCACCGCAGCCGGAGTGCCCGCACACGGTGATCGACTCGACCCGCAGCACCTCGACCGCGAACTCGATCGCCGCCGCGACGGAGTCGTCGGGCAGGGCGGCGTCGGGGGCGTCTCGGCGGGCGCCGGCCGTGGCCGTCCCGCCGCCCGCGTCACTCGCGGAGTCCGCGCCGGCCCCGGACTCGTCGGGCAGCGGCACCAGGTTCCCCACGTTCCGTACCGTGAACAGATCGCCCGGCCCGCTCGACGTGATCATGCTGGGGACCACCCGGGAGTCCGCGCACGTCAGAAAGAGCTGGGTGGGCCGCTGCCCCTCGCGGGCCAGCCGCGCCAGCTCCTCGCGCACCCGCGGCGCGGTGTTGCGCTGGAAGTTGCTGATCCCGCTGAGCAGCCGGTGCGCCGGGGCGGGCTGCTCCGGTGTCGTGACGCAGCAGTGGTTGCGCCACGGCGTCCAGGGGTGGCAGTGGTGCGTCGTGGCCGGCTCGGCGATGCGCCGGCCGGTGGCGGAGACCAGCTCCGCGGCGCCGCCGTGCGCGACGTGCGCCTGCCGCCACTCCTGCAGCGTCTCGTACGCGGCGTGGTCCATGAACGAGCCGGTCAGCTCCACCTCCACCGTCGCGCCCGGCGGCACCTGCGCGAGCCCCCGGCTCAGCCGCGGGACGGCAAGGAAGGTGAGCTGTCCGCGCACCCGCACGAGGTACGCGTCCTCCGACGCGCCCTCGCCCGCCGCGCCCGGCGCCGCACCCCCGCCGCGCCGCTCCAGCGTCACCCGCGTACGGGACAGCCGGTGCAGCGACATCGCCACCGCCACCGCGATCCCCACGGCGACACCCTCCAGCACGCCCAGCATCACGACGCCGGCCACGGTCGCCGCGTAGACGAGCACCTCCCGGTGCCGCCGCACCGACCGTACGTGGCTGATCTTCACCATCTGGATGCCGACGACCATCACCAGCGCCCCCAGCGCCGCCAGCGGGATCAGCTCCAGCGTCCCCACCAGCAGCAGCGACGCCAGCACCACCCACACACCGTGCAGCACCGCGGACCTGCGACTGACCGCTCCCGCCGCGACGTTCGCGGAACTGCGCACCGCGACCCCCGTGATGGGCAGCCCGCCGAGCAGCCCCGCGAGGAAGTTGCCGGCGCCCTGGGCGCGCAGCTCCCGGTCGAGGTCGGCGCGCGCTACGGGGTGCCGGTCGCCCCGTGCCACCGCCAGCTTGTCGACAGCCACCGCGGACAGCAGCGACTCCACGCTGGCCACGACCGTGATCGTCAGCACCGCGGCCACCAGCCCCAGCACCGGTCCGTCGGGCATCCCCGCGAGCGCGTGGCTGCTCCACGACGGCAGGTCGACGCGCGGCAGCCGCAGCCCGGTGAGCGAGGCGAAGCCGGTCGCGAGCACGATGGCGGCCAGCGCCCCCGGTACGTACCGCAGGGGACCGGTGCCCCGCCCGCGCAGCCAGGTATAGCCCAGCAGCACGACGACGACGACGGCGCTCACCGACACGGCGGCCAGGTCCAGGTCGGCGAACTGACCGGGCAGCGCCAGGGTGTTGTCGACCGGCGAGCTCTGCGGGCTGCCGCCGAGGACGATGTGCAACTGGGCCAGCGCGATGGTCGCGCCGATGCCCGCGAGCATGCCGTGCACGATCGCCGGGCTGACCACCAGCGCCGACCGGGCCACCTTGAGCGAGCCGAGCGCGAGCTGCGCGAGCCCCGCGAAGGCGGTGATGGCGCAGGTGGCGCGCCAGCCGTACTGCTGGATGAGGTCGGCCGTGACCACGGTCAGCCCGGCGGCGGGCCCGCTGACCTGGAGCGGCGCTCCGCTGATCAGGCCGACGACGATGCCGCCCACGGCGGCGGACAGCAGCCCTGCCTGCAGCGGGGCGCCGGTCGCGAGCGCGATGCCCAGGGAGAGCGGCAGCGCGATCAGGAAGACGGTCACGGAGGCGGAGAGGTCCGCGACGGAAGGCCGCCGGGGGGCGGTGTGTTCGGGGGGAGCGGCGGGTCCGGGGACTGCGGCGTGCTCGGCGGTCTTCGCGGGTTCGGCGGTCTTCGCGGGTTCGGGGTCTGCCGTGTGTTCCGGGTCGGCGGCCGGATCGTGTTCCGGTTCGTGTTCCGGATCCTTCGCGCGCTCGGCGGAAGGGCTTCCCAGGGGCGTCGGGCGTCCTGCGGGCATGTGGCGTCTCCTCGAGGTGGAGGGGGCGTCTTGCAGCACGGGCACACGGGTTACGTCACTCAGTGTGACGGTTCGGTGACCCTCAAGGGCGAGTAAATGAATCGTAATGCCACGTAAAGAGTCCGCGAAGCGTTTTGCGCCGGTCGGACCACTTCTCCCATCCATCGAGTGATTACAGAGAGATAATCTGAATTCCCGGTTATCCCTCTTTCTGAGTGTGCGTCGAGGTATCGCGCGTGCATTCGGCCATTCGAGTCAGTGCGTCCCTGGCGACGCCGGGAAGAGGTGGGAGCTTTGTTCGGAACATGGCGGGCGACCGTGGGAATCTGCGGCGTCCTGGCACTGGGCGGAGTGGCGGTCGCGAGCTGTTCTCCCGGGACCGGATCGGATGGCGATCCGCAGCGCTCGGGGAGCGGCGCGGAGGACGAAGCACTGGGCAAGGGCCGGCCGATGAAGCTCATCGGCGACGGCTCCACGGCCTACACCGGCAGCCAGCCCAACCAGCCCAAGGTCAGCCGGATGTCGGCCGGCGCCAAGCCGCCGCAGTTCGTCGTCTTCTCCTGGGACGGCGCCGGCGAGGACGGCCAGCGGCTCTTCTCCCACTTCCGCAAGGTGGCGCGGGAGAACGACGCGGCCATGACGTACTTCCTCAGCGGCGTCTACGTCCTGCCCCGGGACAAGCGCATGGAGTACGAGCCCCCGGGCCACGCCCGCGGCGCCTCTGACATCGGCTACCTGGACGAGGAGGAGGTCGGCGCCACCCTGGAGCAGGTACGCGGCGCGTGGCTGGAGGGCAGCGAGATCGGCACCCACTTCAACGGGCACTTCTGCGGCCGAACGGGCGTCGCGAGCTGGTCGAAGGAGGACTGGAAGAGCGAGATCGCGCAGGCCAAGCAGTTCGTGCAGCGCTGGAAGACGAACACCGGCCGGAAGAAGGCGGAACCCCTTCCCTTCGACTACGACAAGGAGCTGGTCGGCGGTCGCGCCCCCTGCCTGGAGGGGCAGAAGAACCTCATGAAGGCGTCGAAGGAGATGGGTTTCCGGTATGACACCAGCGGTGTCAGCAGCCAGGTGTGGCCCAAGAAGAAGGAGGGCATCTGGGACCTGTCGTTGCAGGAGGTCCCCTTCCCCGGCCGCGCCTTCGAAGTCGTGAGCATGGACTACAACTTCATGGCCAACCAGTCGGGCACCGCCTATGCACCCGCCGCCCAGCACGCCGCCTTCGAACGGCAGATGCGCGAGGGACTACTGGCCGGTTTCGAGCGGGCGTACACGACCAACCGCGCGCCCCTCGTCATCGGAAACCACTTCGAGAGCTGGAACGGCGGCGCGTACATGCGCGCCGTAGAGGACACCATCAAGACCGTCTGCCCCAAGAAGGACGTGCACTGCGTCTCCTTCCGGCAGTTGGTGGACTGGCTGGACGCGCAGGACCCGGCGGTGCTCGCCAAGCTGCGCACGCTGGACGTGGGCGAGCAGCCGGCGAAGGGCTGGGAGAAGTTCCTGGTGAAGGACGCCAAGGACGCCAAGGAGGCGAAGCGGGGGAGCGCGCAGCGCGCCGAGCCGGCGGGGCCCGGGCAGAAGGACCACGCCGGCACCGAGGCCGCCAAGGAGGGTCAGGCGGGCTGAGGGGCCGCGGCCGCGCCCCGTACGGCCGGCAGGGGCTCCGCGGGCGCGGTCTCGCCCAGGACGAAGCCGGGGTCGATCTGGTCCCTCAGATCGGCCCCGGTCTTCGCGTTGCCCCAGCTCTCCGCGTTCCTGCGGTGGAAGTGCACCATCTGGTCGGTGTACCGCGCCCAGTCGCGGCGCTCGTACGACGCGTCCACGGCCCCGTACAACTCCCGCAGCACCTGCGCCGCCGGCTCCTCCAGCATCGCGAACGCCGGGGGGCGCCCCTTCTCCATGGACCGCACCCAGTCGGAGTGCGGGAACGCGGCCAGCAGGTCGGCGCCCACCTCCGCGCGCAGGAACTCCAGATCCTCCGGGCCCTGCACCTTGTTGCCGACGACGCGCAGCGCGACGTCGAAGTCGCGGGCGTACTCCTTGTACTGGCGGTAGACGGAGACGCCCTTGCGGGTCGGCTCGGCGACGAGGAACGTCATGTCGAAGCGCGTGAACATGCCGGAGGCGAAGGAGTCGCTGCCCGCCGTCATGTCGACGACGACGTACTCCTCGCGCCCGTCGACCAGGTGGTTGAGGCACATCTCCACCGCACCGGTCTTGGAGTGGTAGCACGCGACGCCGAGGTCGGCCTCGGTGAACGGGCCGGTGACCATGAGGCGTACGGAGCCGTTGTCCAACCGCACGGGGCGCGCGCAGGCGGCGTACACCGGATTGTCCCCGGTGACCGTAAGCAGGCGGGAACCCGTGCCGGGGGGTGTGGTCTTGATCATGCCGGCGGCGTCCGCGATCCGCGGGTTGGCGCCGCGCAGGTGCTCCTTGATGAGCGGGAGGTGCGCGCCGAGCGCGGGCAGCCGGGCGGCCTCCTCCTCGTCGAGACCGAGGGCGGCGCCCAGGTGCTGGTTGATGTCCGCGTCGACGGCGAGCACGGGGCGGCCGGTGCCGGCGAGATGCCGGACGAAGAGGGACGACAGGGTGGTCTTGCCGCTGCCGCCCTTTCCCACGAAAGCGATCTTCATGTTCAGAAACGGTAGCGGGATCTTGCCCCGCGGTCAGGGAAAGGGCCCGGCAAGTCCACCCCATCGGGTTGCGTAGTCTCGTATGCATGACGAGCGTGACCGACCCGCTGGCGGCCCTGAGCACCCTCCCGGGAGTCGAGGAGGCGGTGTCCTCTGTAAGGAGGGCGGTCGATCGTGTCTACGGGCACCGGGTCATGCGGCGGCGCAGCAACGAGGTGTCGGCGGAGGCGGCGTTGCGCGGGGCGCGGGCCTCGGCGGCGCTGTCGGGGGCGGACTGGGCGCTGGAGGAGGTACGGCGGCGCAGCGACTTCTCCGGCGCGGGGGAGCCGCGGACGGTCGGCGGGGCGCTGCGGGCGAACGCGGAGGCGGGGCAACTGCTGAGCACCTGGCGGCAGTCGCCGATGCAGGTGCTGGCGCGGCTGCACGTGGTGGCGTCGGGGGGTACCGGGGACCCGTCGACGGGGGATGCCGGCGAGGCGGTGGGCCGGCCGCGGCTGGCGGGCGAGGGCGTCACGGAGCCGGGTGCGGTGCTGCCGTCGCCGCTGCCGGACGCCGAGGAGGCCGCGGCGCGGCTGGACGCGCTGGCGGCCCTGGTCGTCGCGGGCTCGTCCGCTCCCGCGCTGGTCATGGCGGCGGTGGTGCACGGCGAGTTGCTGACGCTGCGCCCGTTCCGTACCGGCAACGGGCTGGTCGCCCGGGCCGCCGAGCGGGTTGTGCTCGTCGGCAGCGGGCTGGACCCGAAGGCGGTCTGCCCGGCCGAGGTGGGGCACACCGAGCAGGGGCGCGGGGCGTACGAGACGGCGCTCGCGGGCTACGCGAGCGGGACGCCGGAAGGCGTCGGGGGGTGGATCGCGCACTGCGGCAGGGCCGTCGAGCTGGGGGCGCGGGAGAGCACGGCGGTCTGCGAGGCGCTGCAGCGGGGCGCTGCGTAGGCACGACGCGCGGGGGTTCTATGGGCCCCGTAGACACAGAGTTGCGGCGGCGCCCTGGGGCACCGCCGCTGTCTCATGTCGGCCGGGCTACCAGTGCGTGCAGAATTCTTTGCCCATCAGGCCCGGCACCCGTCCGTTGCCTGGTGTGGCGGTCCCTATTCGAGGGATCGGCGTCGCGTGGGTTCCCGACTTCCATGCGCGGTCCGCGGGGCCGTTGTTACTCGGGGATCCTCCTCGGATGCCCTGGCTTCGCGGGCCGCAATTCCTTTGTACTCCTGTCTGCGGGGAGAGGGAAGCCCGCCGCACAGATATTTACTTTCATCTGCAAATATTGGCAAAGGTTAATTATCGGGCGAAGTAGATATCTGCAGGTCGGGGCGGGTGTCCGGTGCCCTCAGGCGGCCTGGAGGCGGCGGCGGTACGCGTACCAGACGACCCCGGCCGCGGTAGCCGCCGCCAGCCCCGCGGCGGCCGCGGCGAGCACCGGCCGGGAGGGCAGCGAGAACTGCGGCAGCCGCTGCTTCAGCCGTACCGGATGCGCGAACGACAGCACCGGCCAGTCGCGCTGCTCCGCCACGCGGCGCAGACCCCGGTCGGGGTTGACGGCGTAGGGGTGGCCGACGGTCTCCAGGAGCGGTACGTCCGTGATCGAGTCGCTGTACGCGTACGAGCGCGCGAGGTCGTAGCCCTCGGCGTCGGCCAGCTCCCGTACGGCCTCCGCCTTGGCGGGCCCGTAGGCGTAGTAGTCGATCTCGCCGGTGTAGCGGCCGTCCTCGACGACCATGCGGGTGGCGATCGTGCGGTCCGCGCCGAGCAGCTCGCCGATGGGCTCGACGACCTCGGCGCCCGAGCTGCTGACGATGACGACGTCGCGGCCGGCGAGGTGGTGGTCCTCGATGAGGGAGGCGGCCTCGTCGTAGATGATCGGGTCAATGAGGTCGTGGAGGGTCTCGGCGACGATGTCGCTCACCTGGGCCACGTTCCAGCCGCGGCAGAGGTTGGAAAGGTAGGCGCGCATGCGCTCGGTCTGCTCGTGGTCCGCGCCGCCCAGGAGGTAGATGAACTGCGAGTAGGCGGATCGGAGCACAGCCCTCCGGTTGATCAGCCCACCGTGGTAGAAGGACCGGCTGAAGGTCAGGGTGCTCGACTTCGCAATGACCGTCTTGTCCAGATCGAAGAAGGCGGCCGTCCTGGGCAACGAGTGGTTTTCCACGAGTGCGAGCATAGGCGCCCACCATTCGGCGTAAGGTGTGGCGCGTGGGTTTGCCTGAGAAGGCTCTCGGGTACACCATGGAAGTCACGGATCGTTCGCGACCGTGCTAACCCGGACCGGCTCCTCCCCCCCCGAGTCGGCCGTGGGGACGACCCCCGCTCTCCCCCCCGGCGGGGGTCGTCGCATGTCCGGACTCCGGTCTTTTCGAATTTTTCTCCGACCGCGTCGGATCTTCTTCCGCTCTTCCCGGTCGCTCCTTGCTTCGGGCGGTCCTTCGGGCTGTCTTCATCCTCGTCGTGGAACTAGACGCATCACCGTGGGTAACCGTTGCCCTGGATCGGCACGCTCCCCCGATCGGGTGACGGAGTTGTCCACAACTGGCGGGTTATCCCCAGATCCTGACCAAGATCCACGAGGGGCGGGGCGCCGGGGGCACGGTGGGGTCGGAAGCGGGCCGGGTGCTGTCGCGGAGGGCGGCGGCGCGGGCCGAGGCGGACGGCGTGCCGGGTGGCGCGACGGGTGAAGCGGGGGAGGCTGCGAGATGAGCCGGGTGTGGAGCGGTGCGCTGCGGAACGGCGGTTCGCGGGGCGGTGGTCCGCGGTTGCGGGGCGGCTTGGCGGCGCCGGGCGGCGGGCTCGTGGGGGCCGGGGTTACGGGGCCGGGGGTTGCGGCTCGCGGGGTTTCCGTACGTCGCGTGTCGGCGCGCGGAGCCGGGGCGCGGATGGCCTGGGGGCGCCGGGCCGGTGGGTTCGGGCCCGGGGCCGGAGGGCGGACGGGCGGTCCCGGCGGCGGGTCCGGAGGTGAGGGGAGCGCGTCCGCCGGTGCCGACGACGGTGCCGTGGGACGGCCGCTGGTCGTCACGGAGGACGAGGACCTTCTCGACGACCTGCTGCGCCTCTGCGCCGCGGCGGGCACGCAGGCGGAGGTCGCGCACGCGCCGGGCCGGCAGGACTGGGCCGCGGCACCGCTGGTGCTGGTCGGGGACGACAGCGCCGGGCGGCTGGCGGCGGGGCGGGCCCGGCGGGACGGGGTGGTGCTCGTCGGCCGGGATCAGGACGACCCGGGGGTGTGGGAGCGGGCGGTCGCGGTCGGGGCGGAGCAGGTGGTCGTACTGCCGGACGGCGAGACGGCGCTGGTGGACCGGATCGCCGACGCCGCGGAGGGAGTCGGCGCGCAGGCCCGCACGGTCGGCGTCGTCGGCGGCCGGGGCGGTGCGGGGGCGTCCACGCTGGCCTGCGCGCTTGCGGTGACCGCGGCGCGGGCCGGGCGGCGCACGGTGCTGGTCGACGCGGATCCGCTGGGCGGCGGGCTCGATGTGCTGCTCGGCGGCGAGGAGGCGGAGGGGCTGCGCTGGCCGGCCTTCGCGTCGTCGCGGGGGCGGATCGGCGGGGCGGCGCTGGAGGAGTCGCTGCCGCGGCTCCACGGCCTGCGGCTGCTGAGCTGGGACCGGGGCGGCGGTGAGGCGGGGGCGGTGGCGCCGGAGGCGATGCGCTCGGTGCTGGCGGCGGCGCGCCGGCGGGGCGGGGTGGTCGTGGTGGACCTGCCGCGGCGGGTGGACGAGCCGGTGGCCGAGGCGCTGGCCCAGGTGGACGTGGGGCTGCTGGTGGTGCCGGCGGAGCTGCGCGCGGTCGCGGCGGCGCACCGGGTGGCGGACGCGGTGCGGATGGTGCTGGGCGATCTGCGGGTGGTCGTACGGGGCCCGACGCGGGGCGGGTTGATGGCCGAGGACGTCGCCGAGCTGCTGCGCCTTCCGCTGGCCGGCGAACTCCCGGCGGAGCCGGGTCTGTCGCAGGCCGCCGAGACCGGCGCCCCGCCGCCGGGCAGCCGCCCCCGTACGCCGCTGTCCCGCTTCTGCACGGACTTCTGGGCCCGGGCCCTGCCGGGTGCGAGCACCGAGGGAGCGGCGGTATGAGGCGCACGGAACAGGCGGCGGAGGAGCTGGTCACGGTGTCGGGGTGGACCCTGCCGCCGTACGGCCGGGGCGCTGCGGAAGAGACGGCAACCGCCGTGGCTCGTACGGCCCGCGGGGACGACGCCGAGCCGGAGCCGGCCTTGGCGGAGTGCGGTCCGGACGCCCCGGGGACGCCCGGTGCGGCTCTCGCGGCGCCTGGGCGCGAGGTACGGCCGGGCTCGCTGCTGGCGGTGTACGGCTCGGGTGGTGGACCGGCGGCAACGGCTCCGGCTCGTACGGCTGGTGAGAGCGAGGCGCCGCGGGGGCCGATGCGATGGGGGTATGGCTCCGCGGCCTCCGCGGGAGACGGCCGGCCGGGCTGGGGCCTGGACTCCGCGTCTGCCGGTGCCGGAACGGACTCGGTGGTCGTCGGCGGGGCGGAGCTCCCGGATTCCGTACCCGCATACGTCCGTTCGTCCCGGTGCTCCGGCGGCGGTGACAGGCACATTCCTGCCGTGTCGGGGCAGTTGGTCGGGGCGGTGCGGCGGCGGTTGGCGGAGAGCGGTGGCGAGCCGACGCCCGCCGGGGTGGCCGCCGCGCTGCGGCGGGAGGGGCGGCTGCTCGGCGACACCGAGGTGCTGGCGATCGTGGGCGCGCTGCGTTCGGAGATGGTCGGCAGCGGGCCGCTGGAGCCGCTGCTGGCCCAGCCGGACGTCACCGACGTGCTGGTCACCGCGCCGGACGAGGTGTGGGTGGACCGGGGCTGCGGCCTGGAGCGGGTCGATGTGCGGTTCGCGGACGCCGATGCCGTACGGCGTCTGGCGCAGCGGCTTGCCGCCGTCGCCGGGCGGCGGCTCGACGACGCCCGGCCGTGGGTCGACGCCCGGTTGCCCGACGGTACGCGGCTGCACGCGGTCCTGCCGCCGGTGGCGGTGGGGTCGGCCTGTCTCTCGCTTCGGGTGGTGCGGCGGCGGGCGTTCAGCCTGGCGGAGCTGGCCGCCGCGGGCACGGTGCCCCCGGGCGGCGAGGGGTTGTTGCGCGGACTCCTCGACGCCCGGCTGTCGTTCCTGGTGAGCGGCGGTACGGGCAGCGGCAAGACGACGCTGCTGAGTGCGCTGCTGTCGCTGGTGCGGCGGGACGAGCGGATCGTGCTGGCGGAGGAGTCGGCCGAGTTGCGACCGGATCACCCCCATGTCGTACGCCTCGAAGCCCGCCCCGCGAACCAGGAGGGCGCCGGCGAGGTGACGTTGCAGGACCTCGTGCGGCAGGCGCTGCGGATGCGGCCCGACCGGCTGGTCGTGGGCGAGGTGCGCGGGCGCGAGGTCGTCGACCTCCTGGCCGCCCTGAACACCGGCCACGAGGGCGGCTCGGGCACCGTCCATGCGAACGCGGCGGGGGACGTGCCCGCGCGGCTTGAGGCGCTGGGGGCGGTCGCCGGACTCGACCGGCCCGCTCTGCACAGCCAGTTGGCCGCGGGGGTGTCGGTGCTGCTGCACCTGGTGCGCGACCGGCGGGGGCGCCGGCGGATCGCGGAGGTGCACGTGCTGGAGCGGGATACGGCGGGGCTGGTGGCGGCGGTGCCCGCGGCGGTGTGGGCGGCCGAGGGGTTCGCCCGCAGGGCTGGGTGGCCGCGGCTGGAGCGGCTGCTGGCGCGGGGCGGGGGTGCGGCGTGAGCGGGGAGGTCACGGCGGTCGCGCCGGTGTGCGGGGCGGCGTTGTGCGCGGGGGCGGCCGTGGTGCTGGCCGGCGGGCGGAGGCCCGCGGTGCGGAGGGCCCGGGCGTTGCTGGGGCCGCCGGGGAGTGCGGTGCGGCCGGGGCGGCGGTGGCGGGTGGCCGCGGTCGTACGGACGTGGGGTGGACGGCGCGAGTTGTGGTGTCTGCCGGCCGGGGGTGCGGTGGGGCTGCTGGGTGCGTCGTGGCTGCCGCTGCTCGCGGGGGTGGTGGCGGTGCCGCTCGTCGGGCGGCGGCTGCGCGGCCGGGAGCGGCGTGGTGCGGAGGTGCGCCGGGCGGCGGCCGTGATCGAGCTGTGCGCGGCGGTCGCGGGCGGGTTGCGGGCGGGGCGGCAGCCGGCCGGGGCGCTGCTCGCCGCGGCGCCCGGTGGGCCCGCGGGCGGTCCGGAGGTGCTGGCCGCCGCGCGGTTCGGCGGTGATGTGCCGGGCGCGCTGCGGTCGGCGGCCGGGACACCCGGTGCGCAGGGGCTGGCGGGCGTCGCCGCCTGCTGGCAGGTGGCCGCGGGTGGCGGCGCAGGACTCGCGGACGGGCTGGACCGGGTGGCGGCGGCGTTGCGCGCCGAGCGGGACGAACGGGACGAGTTGCAGGCCCAGTTGGCGGGCCCGCGGGCGACGGCACTGCTGCTGGCCCTGCTGCCCTGCTTCGGGCTGCTGATGGGCTCGGCGCTCGGCGCCGCGCCGCTGCGGGTGCTGCTGCACACGCCCGCGGGGCTGGTCTGCCTGGTGGCGGGCGGTCTGCTGGAGTGGGCGGGGCTGGCCTGGGTGGGCCGGATCGTGCGAGGTGCGCATGCGTGCTGAGTTCATCCACAGCCTGTGGACGGTGCTTTCCGTGCTGGCCGCCGCGTACTGCGCGGCGGACGCGGCCCTCGCGTTCTGGCGGGCACGCGTCTCGCGGCGCCGGCTTCCCGCCGTGCTGGGCCCCGTGGCGCCGCCCGTACGCCCGGAGTCGGCCGGGTCGCCCGGCGGCGGGCGGGGGCCGGCCGTGGTGCGGCTCCGGGCAGCGGTGGTGCGGTGGGGTCCCGGGCTGCTCGCGGGGGCCGCGGTGCTCATCTTCGTCGGCGGGGCGGTCGGCGCGGTGGCGGGACTCGCCGCCGCGTACGGCATACGGCGGTGGCAGCGCCGCGCGGCCACCGTCGCACGCCGCGACGCGGGCATACGGACCGGCCCCGACCTCGCCCAGGCCGCCGACCTCCTCGCAGCCTGCCTCGCGGCCGGCGCGGGCCCGCGGGAGGCCGCCGCCGAGGTGGGCCGCTCGCTGGGCGGACCGGTCGGGACTCGGCTGGCGCAGGGCGCGGCGGAGCTACGCCTCGGCGCCGCCCCGCATGCGGCTTGGGCGCCCCTCGCGGAACTCCCGGGCGCGGCCCGGCTGGCCGGCTGGCTGGAGCAGGCGGACCACACGGGCGTACCGGTGGTCGACGCGGTCTCCCGGCTGGCCGCCGAGTGCCGGGCGGAGGAGACCCGCGCCGCTGCCGCCCGCGCCCGCCGGGCGGGCGTCAAGGTGGCGGGCCCGCTGGGGCTGTGCTTCCTGCCCGCGTTCCTGGCGGTCGGGGTGGCGCCGGTGGTGATGGGCCTGGCGGCGCAGTTGCTGGGCGGCAGTCGATGAAGGACACGGATTCGGATACGGAGACACGGGGGTTGAGATGGCCGGCAGGTTCGTCCGGAGGATGCGCGCGTGCGCACGGAGGCTCGGCGGGGACGCGGGGATGACGACGTCCGAGTACGCGGTGGGCACGATCGCGGCGGTCGCGTTCGCGGCGATCTTGTACAAGGTGGTGACGAGCGATGCGGTCGGCGGTGCGCTGCAGGCGGTGGTGGAACGCGCGCTGGACGTCCCGTTCTGACCCGGGCCGCGCGGGGGCGCGGAGGGACGCGGGGGTCGTCACCGCGGAGGCGGCGGTGGCCGTTCCGGCTCTCGTGTTCCTCGCCCTCGGGCTGGTCTGGGCGTTGATGGCCGCCGCCGCGCAGATCCAGTGCGTGGACGCCGCCCGCGCGGGCGCGCGGGCGGCGGCCCGGGGCGAGCCCCCGGATGAGGTACGCGGGGCGGCACTGGCGGCGGCTCCGCGCGGGGCGGACGTGGCGGTGGCGCGGGACGGCGATCTGGTGCGGGTACGGGTGCGGGCGGCGGCCCCCGGGCCGGGGTCGCTCGCCCTCGACCTCGGAGGGGAGGCGGTCGCCCTTGCGGAAGAGACCGTTCGATGACCGGGGCGGGGCGACGGTGTGGTCGGCGCTGGCGTGCTTCGCGTTGTGCGCGGTGTTCGCCGCCGCGCTGGCCCTGGGGCAGGCGGTGCACTCCCGCCACCGCGCCGGCGGTGCCGCCGACCTGGCGGCGCTGGCGGCGGCGGACCGGGCGCTGCTCGGCGAGGCGGCGGCCTGCGCCGCGGCCCGCCGGGTGGCGGCGGCGCAGGGGGCCCGGCTGCTGCGGTGCGCCGTGTCCGGGGAGGTCGCGGACGTCGTAGCGTCGGCCCGTACCGGCCGCTTCACCGCCGAAGTCCGCTCCCGCGCAGGCCCGCCGGCCCCGGCCGGTCTCACGCCCGGTCCCGCGGCCGGGCTTGCGGTAGAGCGCGCTCCAGCGTTCAGACTCCCGCTTGGGCAGACACACGAAAGGACTCCGCATGAAGTACCGCACGATCGGTGCCGACCCGCAGAACCGGCGCGAGGTCAGCGTGCTCAGCCTCGGGGCCATGCTGTTCGGCTCCAGGACCGACGAGGAGACCTCGTTCGCGATCCTCGACCGCTACGTGGAGGCCGGCGGCACGTTCGTCGACACGTCCGACAACTACGCGTTCTGGGTGGACGGTTCGCAGGGCGGCCAGAGCGAGAGCCTGCTGGGGCGGTGGCGGCGCAGCCGGGGCATCGGGGACGAGGTGGTCATCGCGACCAAGCTCGGGGCCCGGCCGCTCGCTCCCGGCACCTCGTACGTCGACAACCCCGAGGGCCTGTCGGCGAAGGTGATCCGGCAGTCCGCCGAAGAGAGCCGGCGGCGGCTCGGGGTGGAGAAGCTGGACATCCTGTACGCGCACATCGACGACATGACCGTCCCGCAGGAGGAGACCGTCGAGGCGTTCGGCGCGCTCGTGGCGGAGGGCTCCGTCGGGCTGCTGGGAGTCAGCAACCAGTGGGTCTGGCGGGTGGAGCGGGCCCGTGTCCATGCGGCGGCCTCCGGCCTCGCCGGATACGAGCTGCTGCAGTACCACCACACCTACCTGCGCCGGCGCACCGACCGCCCGAGCGAGCTCGACCCGGACGGGTCCCCGGGCGGTGTGGACGGCGCGATGCTCAGCTACCTGCGCCACAACCCGGGGCTCACGCTCGTCGCGTACTCGCCGCTGCTCGCGGGGGGCTACGTCCGCGCGGACAAGCCGCTCGGGGACGAGCTGGACCACCCGGGGACGCCGGCGCGGCTGGAGGCGCTGCGAGCGGTGGCGAAGGAGGCCGGGGCGACGGTCAACCAGGTGGTGCTGTCCTGGCTCATAGGCGGGGAGGTGCCGGTGATACCGCTGGTCGGCGCCTCGTCCGTGGCGCAACTGGACGAGAGCCTGGCCGCGGTGGACCTGGAGCTGACGGAGGACCAGCGGGCCCGCCTCGACGCCGCCGGCTGAGTTTCGGCAGGGGGCGGGGCGCTGCCCCGTGCGGGAGCCGGACGGAGGATTCGGTTCGGGCGGTTTCGGGGTCGGTCCGGTCCGGTCGTAGTCCGTCAGCTCTCGACCGCCGCCTCCGTCCGCGCCGCCTCCGTTGCCGCGGGCTCCGCTCCCTGCCCTGACTCCCGCAGCAGCGTCGTCAGCAGGCGTACCGCCGCTGCCTTGTCCAGCGGGTCGTTCCCATTGCCGCACTTCGGGGACTGGACGCAGGACGGGCAGCCGGACTCGCACTCGCAGGCGGCGATCGCGGCGCGGGTCGCGCCGAGCCAGTCGCGGGCGACGCCGAAGGCGCGTTCGGCGAAGCCCGCGCCGCCGGGGTGGCCGTCGTAGACGAAGACGGTCGGCAGCAGGGTGTCGCCGTGCAGGGGTACGGAGACGCCGCCGATGTCCCAGCGGTCGCACGTGGCGAAGAGCGGCAGCATGCCGATGGCGGCGTGCTCCGCCGCGTGCAGGGCGCCGCCCAACTGGTCCTGGGCGATGTCCGCCGCGTCCAGCTGGTCGTCGGTGACGGTCCACCAGACGGCGCGGGTGCGCAGCGTCCGCGGAGGGAGGTCGAGCTTCGTCTCGCCCATGATCTCGCCGGTGATCAGCCGGCGGCGCAGGAAGGAGACCACGTGGTTGGTGACTTCGACCGACCCGAAGCACAGCCGGGCGTCGCCCCACGGGATCTCGCGCTCGGTCTCCAGCACGGAGACGGAGGTGGTGTCGCGGGCGACGGTGGTGTACGGGGGGTCGGCGCGCTCCACGAGCGCCACGTTGTCCTCCAGGTCCAGGGTGCGGACCACGTAGGTGCGGCCCTGGTGGAGGTGGACTGCGCCCTCGTGGACGGTGGTGTGGGAGGCCGCGGCGTCGACCGTGCCGAGCAGCCGCCCGGTGCCGTCCTCGACGACGTCGACGGGGCGCCCGCCCCCGCCGCGGATGTCGGTGAGGTCGCAGGCCCGTTCCCGCCGGGTCCAGTGCCAGGCGGCTCCGGGCCCGGTGCCGCGGCGGCGCAGCAGCCCGCGGTCGGCGAGCTGCGGCAGCAGCCCGGCGGCCCCGGGGCCGAAGCACGCGGTGTCGCCGGTGAAGTCGGCGTCGGTCAGCGGCAGTTCGGCGGCGGCGGCGCACAGGTGCGGTGCGAGCACGTACGGGTTGTCCGGGTCCAGCACCGTGGACTCCACCGGGCGGCGGAAGAGCGCCTCCGGGTGGTGCACCAGGTACGTGTCCAGCGGGTCGTCCCGCGCGACCAGCACCGCGAGCGCGCCCTGCCCCGACCGGCCCGCGCGCCCGGCCTGCTGCCAGAGCGAGGCCCGGGTGCCGGGGTAGCCGGCGATCAGCACGGCGTCCAGGCCCGACACGTCCACGCCCAGCTCCAGCGCGGACGTCGCGGCCAGCCCCAGCAGCTCGCCGGACTGCAGGGCGGCCTCCAGGGCCCGCCGCTCGTCCGCGAGATAGCCGCCGCGGTAGGCGGCGACCCGGCCGGCCAGCGTCCGGTCGACAGCCGCCAGCCGGTCCTGGGCGATCATCGCGACCAGCTCCGCGCCGCGCCGTGAGCGGACGAAGGCGACGGTCCGTACGTCCGCGACCGCCAGGTCCGTCAGCAGCTCCGCGCACTCCGCCGTGGCCGTGCGCCGCACCGGCGCGCCCCGCTCGCCGTGCAGCTCCGTCAGCGGCGGCTCCCACAGGGCGAACGCGACCTCCCCCCGCGGCGACGCGTCGTCCGTGACCTCCGCCACGGGCCGTCCCGTCAGCCGCTCCGCCGATTGCCCCGGCTCGGCCGCCGTGGCGGAGGCGAGGAGGAACACCGGGTCCGCGCCGTAGCGGGCGCAGAGCCGGCGCAGCCGCCGTACGACCTGGGCGACGTGGGAGCCGAAGACGCCGCGGTAGGTGTGGCACTCGTCGATCACGACGTAGCGCAGGGCGCGCAGGAAGGAGGACCAGCGGGAGTGGGCCGGAAGGATGCCGCGGTGCAGCATGTCGGGGTTGGTGAGGACGAGGTTGGCGTAGAGGCGCACCCACTCGCGTTCCTCGGTGGGCGTGTCACCGTCGTAGACGGCCGGGCGGACGGCCTTGCCGAGCGGGGCGGCCAGCGCCTTGACCGCGCGCAGTTGGTCGGCGGCCAGCGCCTTCGTCGGCGCCACGTACAGGGCCGTCGCGCCCCGCCCGTTGGGGGCCTCGGAGCCGTCGAGCGCCGCGCTGAGCACGGGCGCCAGATAGGCCAGGGACTTGCCCGACGCCGTGCCCGTGGCGGCGATCACCGAGTCGCCCGCGAGCGCGTGCGCGGCCATCCGCGCCTGGTGCGCCCACGGCCGCCGGATCCCGGCGGCCTCGATGGCGCCGACCACCTCGGGCCGGATGCCCGCAGGCCAGTCGGCATGGCGCCCGCCGCGCGGGGGCAGGTGCTCCGTATGAGTGATGCGAGCGGCGCGGTCCTCCCGGGCGGCGAGCCGGCGCAGCGCGGTGCGGGGCGTGACATGCGCAGGACCGGCCGCGGTGCCGTCCGCCGTCGCGCGGTCCGCCGTGCCGGGCGGTGCGCCGTCGGGCGGTCCTGCCGGTGTGACGTGCGGTGTGCCGGAGCGCGCGCCGGGCACGTGCCCCGGCCGGGTGCCGGCGGCCGCGGGGGCTGCCCCCGGCTCGTTCGCGTCCCTCCACTCGTTCGCGTCCATCGGCACGAGTGTGTCACCGATGCGACGGACAATGCCCCCAAGGCGTCGTGCACGCCCCGGAGTAAGTGATTGAATGCCATGGCGGATGCCGATCCGTCTCCGGCCGGACGGCGGGGGACGCCCGGGGCAGCCGCTCGCTGAATGTGCTGGAGGATCCGTGGACCTGTCCCTGTCGACGCGCACCGTGGGCGACCGCACGGTCGTCGAAGTCGGTGGCGAGATTGATGTGTATACCGCCCCCAAGCTGCGCGAGCAGTTGGTCGAGCTGGTCAACGACGGCAGCTACCACCTGGTCGTCGACATGGAGCGGGTCGACTTCCTCGACTCCACCGGCCTGGGTGTCCTCGTCGGCGGACTGAAGCGGGTCCGAGCCCACGAGGGCTCGCTGCGCCTGGTCTGCAACCAGGAGCGCATTCTGAAGATCTTCCGTATCACGGGCCTGACCAAGGTGTTCCCCATCCACACCTCGGTCGACGAAGCCGTCGCCGCGAAGGACTGACACAGGACGCCACACAGGCGGAGGGACCGGGCCGCGCGCCGGGTCCCTCCGCGGTTGGCTCCGGTACGGATGCATCCCGTGATGTACGGGATGGCGTGGGATGACGTGAAGGGGATGGCATGCCCACCGTTGAATTGCGCTTCAGTGCTCTTCCCGAGCACGTCCGCACGGCCCGCCTGGTGGCGGCCGCGGTCGCGCGCCGGGCGGGTGTGGACGAGGCGGTGCTCGACGAGGTGCGCCTCGCCGTGGGCGAGGCCTGCCTGCGCGCCGTGGGGCTCCACCAGCACAACGGGCTGTCGGGTCCTGTGCGGGTGGTGCTCACCGAGGAGGAGAAGAAGTTCTCCATCGAGGTCGGCGACGACGCGCCGACGGTCCCCGGCCACGTGCCCGCCGCCCGCAGCACCGCCGAGACCCACCCCGACCCGGACGGCGACGGGAACGCGAGCGGCCCGGGCGGCGGCGAGTCGGGCATAGACGACGAGATGGGTCTCGCGGTCATCAGCGGACTGGTCGACGACGTCGAGGTCACCGCGAGCGAGTCCGGCGGCACGATCCGGATGAGCTGGCCGGCCTCCCCCGCGGCAGCGGGCTCCTGACGCGCGTACGGCCCCTCTGCGGGCCGTACGGCGCTTCCCGCGCGTGTACGCGGCCTGATCCCCGTACGGCCGCTCTGAGGCGCGTACGGCGCGCTGAGGCCCGTATGCCGGTCTGAGGCCCGCACCGCTGTCCGAGGCGCGTACGGCAGACCCGGCCCGCCCGCGCCCCGGCAGGCCCGCCCGTACGCCCGCCCCGATCTCGCCTGCGCCCGGCCCCGACCCGCCCCGGTCCCCCCGGCCCCCACGGCCCCCACGGCAAACCCCTGCCACCCTGCGGCTTCCCTGCCCGGCGCCGATCGACTCCGGCCAACCGCCGAACCGCCCGCCCCCACCGCCCCCGGCCCTCCCTCAGCCCACCCCTTGACCCGGGCATTTCAAGATCAAGGCGCTTCTGATCAGCGCTTTCTTCGGGCTCCGAGATCATTTTCCCGGCATTGCCCCGCCGTTCCCGCATCCCTCTTTCGAGCGAATTGACAGACGCTCGTCACCGCATTGATCGTCGTCGGAGCCGAATTCCCCTGGGGACGCTCTGTTTTGATCTAGTTCCGCTCCCTACAATCCGTCCACAACTTGCAGCTCAGGACGCCTGAGCGCTGCGGCCGCCCAAACCCCGACCGCCCATACCCGCAGTCGGGGCTGCCGCGCGCCCATGTGCCGTACGTCAAGGAGGACGAATGGCGGGGCATTTCACCCCACTACAGCAGGACCACCTACTGGCCGTGGAACTCACCAGCGGCAACCGGGCCATCGTGGCGATCATCGCCGTGGTCGCGCTTGCCGCACTCGCGGTCGCCGTGGTGCTGCTCCGTCAGGTACTCGCCGCCGGCGAGGGCACGGACAATATGAAGAAGATCGCGGCGGCGGTACAGGAAGGTGCGAACGCCTATCTGGCCCGCCAGTTGCGCACCATCGGCATCTTCGCGGTCGTGGTGTTCTTCCTGCTCTTCCTGTTGCCCGCGGACGACTGGTCGGAGCGGGCGGGACGCTCGATCTTCTTCCTGGTCGGCGCCGCATTCTCGGCCGCGACCGGGTACATCGGCATGTGGCTCGCGGTCCGCAGCAACGTGCGCGTGGCAGCCGCCGCGCGCGCCGCCACCCCGCGCGAGGGCGAGCCCGCCAAGGACCTCACCGCGGTGAGTCACGAGGCGACCAGGCTGGCGTTCCGCACCGGCGGCGTCGTCGGCATGTTCACCGTCGGCCTCGGCCTGCTCGGCGCGTGCAGCGTCGTGCTCGTGTACGCGGCCGACGCGCCCAAGGTGCTGGAGGGCTTCGGCCTCGGCGCCGCGCTGATCGCGATGTTCATGCGTGTCGGCGGCGGCATCTTCACCAAGGCCGCGGACGTCGGCGCCGACCTCGTCGGCAAGGTCGAGCAGGGCATCCCCGAGGACGACCCGCGCAACGCCGCCACCATCGCCGACAACGTCGGCGACAACGTCGGCGACTGCGCCGGCATGGCGGCCGACCTCTTCGAGTCGTACGCCGTCACCCTGGTCGCCGCGCTCATCCTGGGCAAGGTCGCCCTCGGCGACGCCGGTCTCGCCTTCCCGCTGATCGTCCCCGCGATCGGCGTGGTCACCGCCATGATCGGCGTCTTCGTCGTGGCGCCCAAGGCCAGCGACCGCAGCGGCATGACCGCCATCAACCGCGGCTTCTTCATCTCCGCGGTGATCTCCCTGGTGATGGTGGCCATCGCCGTCTTCGCGTACCTCCCCTCGTCGTACGCGGACCTCGACGGCGTCGGCGCCGGCATCGCCGAGCACGACGGCAACCCGCAGGTGCTCGCGCTCGTCGCGGTCGCCATCGGCATCGTGCTCGCGGCGGTCATCCAGCAGCTCACGGGCTACTTCACCGAGACCAACCGCCGTCCCGTACGGGACATCGGCAAGACCTCGCTGACCGGCCCGGCCACGGTGGTGCTCTCCGGCATCTCCATCGGCCTGGAGTCCGCCGTCTACACCGCGGTCCTCATCGGCCTCAGCGTCTACGGCGCGTTCCTGCTCGGCGGTACGTCCATCATGCTGGCGCTCTTCGCGGTCGCCCTGGCCGGCACCGGCCTGCTGACCACCGTCGGCGTCATCGTCGCGATGGACACCTTCGGCCCGGTCTCCGACAACGCCCAGGGCATCGCCGAGATGTCCGGCGACGTCGAGGGCGACGGCGCCCAGGTCCTCACCAACCTGGACGCGGTCGGCAACACCACCAAGGCCATCACCAAGGGCATCGCCATCGCCACCGCGGTCCTCGCGGCGGCGGCGCTCTTCGGCTCGTACCGCGACGCGGTCAACGAGGCGGTCTCGGACGCGACGAACGTCGGCAACCCGCTGGCCCTCAGCCTGGACATCGGGCAGCCGAACAACCTCGTCGGCCTCATCCTCGGCGCCGCGGTCGTCTTCCTCTTCTCCGGTCTGGCGATCAACGCCGTCTCCCGCTCCGCGGGCGCGGTGGTCTTCGAGGTGCGCCGGCAGTTCCGGGAGCGCCCGGGGATCATGGACTACTCGGAGGAGCCGGAGTACGGCAAGGTCGTCGACATCTGCACCCGGGACGCGCTGCGCGAGCTGCGTACGCCCGGTCTGCTCGCCGTCATGGCGCCGATCGCGGTCGGCTTCACGCTCGGCGTCGGCGCGCTGGCCTCGTTCCTCGCCGGCGCCATCGGCGCGGGCGTGCTGATGGCGGTCTTCCTGGCCAACTCGGGCGGCGCCTGGGACAACGCCAAGAAGCTCGTCGAGGACGGCCACCACGGCGGCAAGGGCAGCGAGGCCCATGCCGCCACGGTGATCGGCGACACGGTCGGCGACCCGTTCAAGGACACCGCGGGCCCGGCGATCAACCCGCTGCTGAAGGTGATGAACCTGGTGGCGCTGCTGATCGCGCCGGCGGTGGTGAAGTTCTCGTACGGCGACGACGCGAACGTCGGAGTACGGGCCGTCATCTCGATCGCGGCCATCGGGATCATCGCCGGTGCCGTGTACGTCTCCAAGCGCCGCGGCATCGCGGTCGGTGACGAGGAGCCGGAGACCACGGCGCCCACCGGCCCGTCGCCGACGCCGCCGAGCGACCCGGCGGTGGTCAACGGCTGAGACCGGGCCACGGCACCACACCCCGCCGGCCGGGAGGCGACACCGCTCCCGGCCGGCGGGGTGTGGTGGTTCTCGACGGGAGCGCTGTTACTCCTGTGACAGCAGTGATCTGCCGTGGCAGTTGTGGCAAATGGTGCACGACGCGGCGAGCGGCCCCGGCGATTCGTCGTACCGGCGGGGTGCCGGTGTATGTTCCGGGTGTCTCAGTCTCGAAGGGATGATCCGGTGAACAAGAAGCTTGCCGCCGCCCTGGCCGGTGCCGCCGTCACGCTGCTCGCGGCGACCGGCTGCAGCGATGACAACGGGGCAGAGGTCCAGAAGTGGGCGGGCTCCCTCTGCGACCGGATCCAGCCGGAGTTGCAGAAGCGGGACCAGGCCAACCTCGCCATCGGCGAGGCGACGACCGAGAAGGACCCGCGGAAGGTGCAGGAGGCGGACGCCCAGGCGTTCGGCGAGATCTCCGAGGCGTACACCGCCATGAGCAAGGCCGTGAGCAAGGTGGGCGCGCCGCCGGTCGACGACGGCAAGAACACCCACGGCGGTGCCGTGACCGAGCTGCAGCAGGTGGCGGCGGCGTACGCGGACCTGCAGAAGCAGGTCGAGGACCTGGACGTCAAGGACCAGGCGGCGTTCGCGGAGGGCCTGCGCGAGCTGGCGGGCGAGGCCGACAAGATCAGCAAGAGCGGCGACGAGGCGCTGAACAAGCTGCAGGCGGGCGAGGTCGGCCAGGCGCTGGCCGAGCAGGAGGGCTGCCAGAAGTCGAAGGCCAAGCCGTCGCAGAAGGCGTAGGGGCGCGCGGCGGGCTGGTCGGCGGCGCGGCCGCGGCGGCAGCACAATGGTGCCCGTGAGCGCGACCGACGATCTTCCCCTCTCCGGCCTTTCCCTCCCGGACTTTCCCTTCCCCGACAGCGCCGCCGAGCTGCGCACGGCGCTGCTCGCGGCGGGCTTCACCGCCGACGGCCTGCTGGACCTCCTGGGCGCCCCCGCGTACGCGGCCCTCGCCCGCAGCGAGACCGTCCCCGCCGAGCGGGCGACCCGGTGGCCGCCCGGCGAGACGCCGCCGGCACTCGCCACCCTGACCCGGCTCTTCCTCCTCCAGCACGCCGTCCCCCGGGCGCACGCCGAGGCGGTGCTGCCGCTGGCCGCGTGCCTCACCGACGGCTGGGTGCGGGAGGACGGCGAGGCGGTACGGGCCGTGGTCGACGTCCGGCCGTTCAGCGGTCCCGAGGGGCAGGACTGGTGGATCGTCTCGGATCTGGGCTGCGCGGTGGGGGGTGCGGCCGGGGCGCGGCGGGCCGGCGCGTACGGAACCGGGGCACCCGGTTCGTCCGGCGCGGATCTCGTCCTCGGCGTCGGCGGTGCCTCCACGACGCTCGCCGGGCTCACCGTGCCGCTCGACGGCGGGCGCGTGCTCGACCTCGGCACCGGCTCGGGGATCCAGGCGCTGCACGCCGGTGCCCGCGCCGATGCCGTCACGGCCACCGACGTCAACCCCCGCGCCCTCGACTGCGCCCGGCTCACGCTCACCCTCTCCGGCGCGCCCGCCGCGGACCTGCGGGCCGGGTCGCTCTTCGAGCCGGTGGCCGGCGAGCGGTACGACCTGATCGTCTCCAACCCGCCGTTCGTCATCTCGCCCGCCGCCCGGCTGACGTACCGCGACGGCGGCATGGCCGGCGACGAGCTGTGCCGCGCGCTGGTCGCCGGGGCCGCGGGACACCTCGCCGAGGGCGGCTACTGCCAGCTCCTCGCCAACTGGCAGCACGTCGAGGACGAGGACTGGCGCGAGCGCGTCGCGGACTGGGTGCCGCCGGGCTGCGACGCGTGGATCGTGCAGCGGGAGGTGCAGGACGTCACGCAGTACGCGGAGCTGTGGCTGCGCGACGCGGGCGACCACGCCGACCCCGCGGCCTACGCCGCCCACTACGACGACTGGCTCGACGCCTTCGCCGCCACCCGCACCCGCGCGATCGGCTTCGGCTGGATCACCCTGCGCCGTACGGACGCGGCGGACCCCGCGGTCACCGTCGAGGACTGGCCGCACGCCGTCGAACAGCCGCTCGGCGCGGCCGTGGTGGAGCACTTCGCGCGGCAGGACTTCCTGCGCCGTACGGATGACGCGGCGCTGCTCGCGACGACGTTCCGGCTCGCGGACGACGTGGTGCAGGAGCAGGTGGGCCGGCCGGGTGAGGAGGACCCGGAGCACGTGGTGCTGCGCCGGGGGCTGGGGATGCGGCGGGCGACGCGGGTGGACACGGTCTCCGCGGGCTTCGCCGGGGCGTGCGACGGGACGCTGCCGGCGGGGGTCATCCTGGACGCCATCGCGCAGGTGCTGGCGGCGGACCCGGCGGCGCTGCGGGAGCGTACGCCGGAGATGATCAGGCTGCTGGTGGAGCAGGGGTTCCTGGCCCCTGCGGGCTGAGTCCCCGCGGACCCGGCCCGCGCGGGGGCGGGGTCACGCGACGTTCCGCACCACGGCCCACACCACCGCCACGCCCAGCACCGCCGCCGTGCCGAGCCGCCCGAAGGACGGCCGCCAGCGGCGCCCGCGCAGGCCCTCGTACAGCCAGCGGCCGTAGAGCACCGCCGCGAACGGCAGGCCGAGCAGCAGCATCAGGGCGTTGCTCTGGAAGGCGGCGCCGAGGTCGCCGTGGAGGAGGTCGTACGCCATGCGGGTAGCGCCGCAGGCGGGACAGTCCAGTCCTGTGGCCCAGTTGAACGGGCAGCGGGGCAGCCAGTGCCCCGGCTCGTGGGGATTCGTGCCGTAGAGGTACGCCGCGCCCGCGGCCCCCGCCGCCGCCAGTGCGAGCGGTGCGGTGGCCGGCCGGCGCAGCAGGCGCCGTACGCGCGCCGCGCCCCTGCGCCGTACGCCCTCCGCCGGCCGCGGGCGCGCGGTACCCGCCGTCTCCGGTCGCGGGGAAACGGGAGGCGGCGGGTCCGGATGCCCGGGGGGCGCCGGAGGGCCGACGGCGTCAGGAGCGGAGGACGCGGCCCTTGGCATCGGTCTTGTCATCGCTGACGAGGATCATGATGCCGTCGATGAGGGCCCAGATGCCCACGCCGCCGCAGGTGAGGAGCTGGGCGATGGCCATGCCGGTGTGCCCGGTGTAGAAGCGGCCGATGCCCAGCGTGCCGATGAAGAGCTGCAGCACGCCCGCGACGATCTTGGACTTGTCCGAGTACGGACGACCGTGCGGGTCGTAGCCGTACGGTGCGTTCGGGTCGTAGCCCGCCGCCGCGGCCGGGGCCTGCGGGAGACCGCCGGGCTGACCACCCGGGTAGCCGTACGCCGGCTGCTGGCCTGCCTGCTGCGCGTACGGGTTCTGGTTCGGGTCCTGCTGGCCGTACTGCGGATAGCCGTATCCCGGCTGGGGCTGCTGGCCCGGCTGCCCGGGCTGGCCCGGCTGTCCGGGCTGCTGGCCATAAGGATTCTGATACGGATCGGACACTGGTACGTCCCCCCCGGTCGGATGTCTGAAGTGGTGGGCTCCGAACGGGCCTCACGGCGC
The DNA here is from genome assembly GCF_035917395.1 of Streptomyces sp. NBC_01808. Lineage (NCBI taxonomy): Bacteria > Bacillati > Actinomycetota > Actinomycetes > Kitasatosporales > Streptomycetaceae > Streptomyces > Streptomyces sp. NBC_01808. The sequence continues at coordinate 3,671,552 of NZ_CP109072.1, read as the reverse complement.
GGTCGGACGCCCATACTCCCATCCGTAGTACTGGCTGCTGTCAAGGGGCTGTGCGATACAGGCCACCACGACCGGAATGTGCTCTGTGCGGGAGCTAGGCGGCTTGTCGGGTTACCGTTCGAGTGGCGCCCCGGGTTTTAGCCGCTTGACACGGGGGCGGGTTGTACCGTCACACTCCGCAGCAACGTCCAGCACAGCGACGTACGACCCGCACAGCCGTCCACAAGAGGTCCCCCAAGGCCCACCGATAACGACCACCGGCAAGATCGCCGCGAATCCCCCCACCAGATCGCTGCCAGCTTCCGACCGGAGAAGAGAGAGCCGAAGTTGTCCGCCACCAGCAAGTCCCGCCGACTCGTCATCGTGGAGTCGTCTACCAAGGCGAAGACGATCAAGGGCTATCTGGGCCCCGGCTACGAGGTCGAGGCGAGCGTCGGACACATCCGTGATCTCCCGAACGGCGCCGCCGAGGTGCCGGCCAAATACAAGGGAGAGCCCTGGGCGCGGCTCGGGGTGAACGTCGATCACGACTTCGAGCCGCTGTATGTGGTGAACAGCGACAAAAAGCAACAGGTCAGCAAGTTGAAGAAACTGCTGGCCGAGTCGGACGAGCTGTATCTCGCGACGGACGAGGACCGCGAGGGCGAGGCGATCGCCTGGCATCTGCTGGAGGTGCTGAAGCCCAAGGTCCCGGTGCACCGGATGGTCTTCCACGAGATCACCAAGGACGCGATCCGCCAGGCCGTCGCCAACCCGCGAGCGCTGGACAAGAAGCTGGTCGACGCCCAGGAGACCCGCCGCATCCTCGACCGGCTGTACGGGTACGAGGTCTCGCCGGTGCTGTGGAAGAAGGTCATGCCCCGGCTGTCGGCCGGCCGGGTGCAGTCCGTCGCCACCCGCCTCGTCGTCGAGCGGGAGCGCGAGCGCATCGCGTTCCGCTCCGCCGAGTACTGGGACCTGGCAGGCATCTTCGCCACCGGCCGCGCCGGCGACGCCACCGACCCGACCACCTTCGGCGCCAAGCTCTCCGCCGTCGACGGGCGCCGCATCGCCCAGGGGCGCGACTTCGGCCCGGACGGGCAGCTCAAGGGCGGTTCTTCGGCCGACGTGCTGCACCTGAGCGAGGAGAGCGCCCGTGCGCTGGCCGCCGCGTTGCAGGACACCGCGTTCGCCGTACGCAGCGTCGAGGCGAAGCCGTACCGGCGCTCGCCGTCGGCTCCGTTCCGTACCACGACGATGCAACAGGAGGCGTCGCGCAAGCTGGGGCTCGGCGCCAAGGCCACCATGCAGGTGGCGCAGCGGCTGTACGAGAACGGCTTCATCTCCTACATGAGGACCGACTCCACGACGCTGTCGGAGACCGCGGTCGCCGCCGCCCGGGCGCAGGTCACGCAGTTGTACGGGAGCGACTACCTCCCGGACCGGCCGCGCATCTATGCGGGCAAGGTCAAGAACGCGCAGGAGGCGCACGAGGCGATCCGGCCCTCCGGTGACCGGTTCCGCACGCCGGCGGAGACGGGGCTGTCCGGCACCGAGTTCCGGCTGTACGAGCTGATCTGGATGCGTACGGTCGCGTCGCAGATGAAGGACGCCACCGGGCAGTCCGTCACGGTGAAGCTGGGCGGCACGGCGGCCGACGGGCGGGACGCCGAGTTCTCCGCGTCCGGCCGGGTGATCACGTTCCACGGCTTCATGAAGGCGTACGTCGAGGGCTCCGACGACCCCTCGGCCGACCTCGACAACCGCGACCGGCCGCTGCCGCAGCTCGCCGAGGGCGACCGGCTGAGCGCCGAGGAGATCACCGCGGACGGGCACGCCACGAAGCCGCCCGCCCGCTACACCGAGGCGACGCTGGTCAAGGAGCTGGAGGAGCGGGAGATCGGCCGCCCGTCCACGTACGCCTCGATCATCGGCACGATCCTGGACCGCGGCTACGTCTTCAAGAAGGGCACGGCCCTGGTGCCGTCCTTCCTCTCCTTCGCCGTCGTCGGCCTGATGGAGAAGCACTTCGGCCGCTACATCGACTACGACTTCACCGCCAGGATGGAGGACGACCTCGACCGCATCGCGCGCGGCGAGGCCGAGGCGGTGCCGTGGCTGCGGCGCTTCTACTTCGGTTCGGACGACGTCGTCACCCCCGCCGAGGAGCGGGCCGGCGCCGACCACCTCGCGGGGCTGAAGGAGCTGGTCACGGACCTGGGCGCGATCGACGCCCGGGAGGTCTCCACGTTCCCGGTGGGCGAGGGGATCGTGCTGCGCGTCGGGCGCTACGGGCCGTACGTCGAGCGCGGCGAGCGGGACACCGAGGAGCACCGGCGCGCGGACGTGCCGGACGAACTGCCGCCGGACGAGCTGACCGTGGAGCTGGCCGAGGAGCTGCTCGACAAGCCCAGCGGGGCGTACGAGCTGGGCACCGACCCGGAGAGCGGGCGCGAGATCGTCGCCAAGGACGGGCGCTACGGGCCGTACGTGACCGAGGTGCTGCCCGAGGGCACGCCGCAGTCCGGCAAGAACGCGGTGAAGCCGCGGACGGCGTCGCTGTTCAAGTCGATGTCGCTGGACACGGTGACGCTGGCGGACGCGCTGAAGCTGCTGTCGCTGCCGCGGGTCGTCGGCACCGACCCGGAGAGCGGCACGGAGATCACCGCGCAGAACGGGCGGTTCGGCCCGTACCTGAAGAAGGGCACCGACTCGCGCTCGCTGCAGAGCGAGGACCAGCTCTTCACGGTCACGCTTGAGGAGGCGCTCGCGCTCTACGCCCAGCCCAAGCAGCGCGGGCGGGCCGCGGCGAAGCCGCCGCTGAAGGAGCTGGGCGAGGACCCGGCGAGCGGGAAGCCGGTGGTGGTCAAGGACGGGCGCTTCGGTCCCTACGTGACGGACGGCGAGACGAACGCGACGCTGCGGCGCGGGGACGAGCCGGAGTCGATCACGCCGGAGCGCGGGTTCGAGCTGCTGGCGGAGAAGCGGGCGAAGGGGCCGGCGAAGAAGACCGCGAAGAAGGCTCCCGCGAAGAAGGCGCCGGCCAAGAAGGCGCCGGCCAAGAAGGCGGCGGCGAAGAAGACCACCGCGAAGAAGACGGCGGCGAAGTCCGCGGCGAAGAAGACGACCGGGACGAAGACGGCGGCGGCGAAGAAGGCGACGACGAAGAAGACGGTGTCGGCGAAGGCGGATGTGCCGGACGAGGACCGGTAGCGCCCGGCGGGGGCGGAGGCCGCGCATTGTCCACAACCGGCCGGTAATCCACAGAACCGGGCAAGTGTTCGTGCGGAGCTCGCCGGTCCGGCCCGTCCCGCTAGGCTGACCGCATGCGAGCCGACCAGCCGACGACAGCGCCGGACCCCACCGAGAGCCTTGTCGCGGACTCGCGCGAGCGCGCCGTGCGGGCGCTGCTGCGCGTGCCGTCATTGAGGCGGTTGTGGGGCGCCCATCTCACGAGTGCCACCGCGGACGCGCTGGCGATGCTCGTCCTCGTGCTGCTCGCGCTCCAGGCGGGGCTCGCGGCCGACTCGTTCGGCGGCGGCTATCGCGGCGCGGCGGTCACGGTCAGCGTGGTCTTCGCGGTCCGGCTGCTGTCGACGGTCGTCTTCGGCGCCGTGCTGCTCGGCCCGGTCGGGTCGCTGCTGTCCGGGACCGGGAAGCTGGACCGGCGCTGGACGATGGTCGGCGCGGACGTGGTGCGCGTGGGGCTGCTCATCGTCGCCCCGCTGTGGATCGACTGGACCCAGGACTCGGCGCTGACCTGGATCCTCGTCACCGTCTTCGTCGCCGGCGCGGCGGAGCGGGTGTGGATCGTCGCCAAGGACAGCGTCGCCCCCGCGCTGCTGCCCGCGCCGCCCCCCGAGGGCGCGGCGATAAGGCCGCTGCCCGACCACGGCGCCGCGCTGCGCCGGCTGTCGCTGCGCACGGGGTACGGGGCGCTGCCGCTCGGTGCCGCCGCGCTGCTGGTGACGGCGTGGATCGGCCGGCTGCTGGGCTCCGGCTTCGACTGGTTCGACGGGCACCCGGGCGCGGTCGGCTCGTACCTTGCCGCCGGGCTCTTCGCGGCGTCGGTCTCGGTGCTGTTCTTCATGGAGCTGCCCGACGGCGGGGCGCGGGCGCGCTCCCCGCTGGAGGGGCTGCGCCGGCCGCGCGCCGCGGACGGCGGTCCCGAGCGCGGGCGTACGGGCGCGGTGCCGCTGCTCGTCGCCGCCTGCGCCGCCGCGGCCGCCGCGCTCGCCGCGTCCGTGGCGCTCGCCGTCCTGCAGGCGCAGGAGGCGTACGACATCGACGGCACCATCGCGTACGCGCTGCTGGCGCTCGCCGCCACCGCCGGTCCCGTGCTCGGGGTGCGGACGGCGCCGCGGGTGCTGCCGGGGCTGTCGCGGCGCCGGCTGCTGGCGCTGGCCGTCGGCGTCGCCGGGCTCTGCCTGCTGCTCGTCGGCCTGGTGGCCGACGCGGCGACCGGGGTGCTGTGCGCGCTGCTGGCCGGGACCGCCGCGGGCGTCGCCGCGGCCACCGGGCACGCGCTGCTGGAGCAGGAGACCGAGGAGGCCCGCAGGCCCCGGCTCGTCGACCACCTGCACGCCGTCTCGCGCGTCGCCGTCGCGCTCGCGCTGATCGGCGCACCGCTGCTGGCCGCCGCCATCGGCCGGCACCGCCTGGAGGCGGGTGACCTGGTCTTCGCGCACGGCGGCGCGGCGTTCACGTACATGCTGGCCGGCGCGCTGCTGCTGCCGGTGGCGGTGCTGGTGCTGGTGCGCACCGACGACCGGCAGGGGGTGCCGCTCCGCGTCGACCTGCGCGAGGCGCTGCGCGGCGCGGACCCGGACGAAGGGCTGGCGGAGAGCGGGTTCTTCATCGCCGTCGAGGGCGGCGACGGGGCCGGGAAGTCCACGCAGGTCGAGGCGCTGGCGCAGTGGATCAGGGACAAGGGGCACGAGGTCGTCGTCACCCGCGAGCCAGGTGCCACGTCCATCGGGCAGCGGCTGCGCTCCATCCTGCTCGACGTCTCCACCGCCGGGATCTCGCACCGCGCGGAGGCCCTGTTGTACGCGGCGGACCGCGCGGAGCACGTGGACGGCCTCGTCCGGCCCGCGCTGGAGCGGGGCGCGGTGGTCATCACCGACCGGTACATCGACTCCTCCGTCGCGTACCAGGGCGGCGGACGCGAGCTGTCGCCGACCGAGGTGGCGCGGATCAACCGCTGGGCCACCGGCGGGCTCGTGCCGCATCTGACGGTGCTGCTGGACATCGCGCCGGAGACGGCGCGGGAGCGGTTCACCGAGGCGCCGGACCGGCTGGAGTCGGAGCCGCCGGAGTTCCACGAGCGGGTGCGCGCGGGGTTCCTGGCGCTGGCCGCCGCGGACCCGGGGCGCTACCTGGTGGTCGACGCCGGGCAGGACCCCGGGGTGGTCACCACCGCCGTACGGCACCGCCTGGACCAGATCCTGCCGCTGTCGGAGCAGGAGGTGCGCGCCCAGGAGGAGGCCCGCCGCAAGGCCGAGGAGGAGCGCAAGCGCCGGGAGGCCGAGGAGGCTGCGCGCAAGGCCGAGGAAGAGCGGCTGGAGCGGGAGCGGCAGGAGCAGTTGGAGCGGCTGCGCCGGGAGGAAGAGGAGCGCAAGCGGCGCGAGATCGAGGAGGCCAAGCGGCTGGAGGCCGAGCGCGAGGCCGAGTTGGCCCGGCAGCGCGCCGAGGAGGCCCGCCGCCAGGCGGAGGAGGAGCGCAAGCGCCGGGAGGCCGAGGAGGCCGCCCGCAAGGCCGAGGAAGAGCGGATCCGGCGGCAGGCCGAGGAGGAGGCGCGGCTGCGCCGGGAGGCGGAGGAGCGCCGCAAGGAGAAGCAGCGCAAGGCGGAGGAGGCGCTGCTGCGCGCGGAGCAGGAGCGGCTGGCGGCGGAGGCCGCGGCTTCGGCCGCGGAGGGAACCTCGGCGAACGACACCACGCAGCCGCTGCCGGTGACCGGTGATCCGGACGTGCAGGAGACGTCCCGGCTGCCGCGGACGCGCACGGACGCCGCCCGCGACGCGGAGGAGACCCGCGTCCTGCCGCAGGTGCCGGACCCGGACGCGGAGGAGACGCTCCAGGTGCCCCAGGTCCCGGACCCGGAGGACCAGGACCGCCGCCGCCCCCGCCCGGACTGGGCGGAGGAGACGCCCCTGGACGACCTCCCCTCCCTGGCCGACGAACTCCTGGGCCCGCGCGGCGAAGAAGACCGCGAAGACCGCCGCCGCTGACCCCCCCGCGGGGCCGCTGCCGCGGAGGGCCGGGCCGGCTTGCGGCACCGGCGTGTGACGACCACCGGGTGCGCCGGCGCCGGTACGCGCGGGGCGTACCGGCGTCGGGGAAGCGCGCCGTGCGGGGTCCGTGCCGGCGGCTACGAGGCGCTCGTATCCGCGGCGTACGTGCGGCTACGGCCGTGTCCGCGTCCACCGTGCATGCTGCTCGACGGTGCTCGCGCCGGAGACGTACGCGGCACGCCCGCAGGCCGTCAGCGGATGAACTGGTCCACGTAGTCCGCGCCCAGGCCGTTGTCCGCGTAGTGGGCGCGGGCCATGTCGATCTTGGTGAACACGTCCTCGTAGCCCGTGTTCCGGTTCTCCTCGTCCAGGTAGATCATCGCGCCGCTGATGTTGAAGAACGTGATCATCTCCGCGCAGTCCTCCGGCACCGCCAGCGTGTGGATCTCGCCCGGCGGCTCGTAGACGAAGTGGCCCTGCTCGGCCACCCACGGGTGCTCGTAGTAGTGCCACTTGCCCTTGATCACGTACCCGAAGACCGCGCCCGGGTGCCGGTGCCGGGAGACGATGCCGGCGGCGGTGACCTTCAAGAGGTTGCACCACTGGCCCGTCACCGTATTGAAGAGCAGCGGCCGGAACCACACATTGGGCGCCTGCGGCACCCAGACGCGCTCGTCCTCGGGGACGGCGGCGACGGCGAGTTCGGGCGGCAGCGACGTGGTCGCCGCGATGACGGCGGGGGCTACTTCATTGGCCATCCCCCCACGAAGCCAGTTGTCCGAATGCTGGTCAAGGGCCGACTTTCGAATAGCGGCATTCGCCCGGCGGATATGCCTGTCACGAGCATTACGCCGTGCACGACTGTTGCCCCCTGCTAGCTCGCAACTTAGCCTAAGGACGGCTGTTGATCACTGGTGCCGTTGTGCTGATCGGGCTGGGTCGGGCTGGTTTGGGCGGGAAGACGCGCTGCTTCGGTGCGGGGTGAGGGCGAGATGTTGAACCCGGATGTCAGGCTGGAATGGTTCGTCTCCTTCCTCGCGGTCATCGAAACGGGGAGCTTCGTCGCCGCGGCCGAGTCCACCAAGCGGTCGCAGCCCCGCGTCAGCATGCACGTCGCCGCGCTGGAGCGCGAGATCGGCCTGCCCCTCTTCGACCGCCGCAAGCGCCCCGTGGAGTTGACCGAGGCCGGCGTCGTCCTCGCCGACCACGCCCACGAGATACTGCGCGCGCTGGAGTCCGCGGAGGCCGCGATGGCCCCGTGGCGCAGCGGCGCCCGCGGCGTGGTGACGCTCGGTTCGTATCCGAGCGCGAGCGCCGCCTTCGTGCCCGCCCTGCTGCAGGGGCTGGCGCGGACGAGCCCCGAAGTACGGGTGGTGCTGGTGGAGCGGTCGACGCTGGAACTCGACGACGCCCTCACCTCCGGCGCCGTCGACGTGTACCTGCGCCCGATGTCGCCTCCGCCGTCCTCCGCCTCGGTGCGCAGCCGGCTGCTGTGGGGCGAGTCGCTGGTCGCCATCCACCCCAGCGAGCACCCGCTGTCCGAGGTGCCGGACCCGCTGTCCGTCGACGCCGTCGCCGAGCACCCGATCGTCTCCATCGGCCGGCTCGACGCCCCGGAGACGCCCGACTTCGAGACGTACCGGACCTTCCGCGACAACGGCCACGAGATCGAGCCCGTGCAGGCCACCAACCAGCCGCAGACGCTGGTCTCGATGGTCCGCCAGGGCATCGGCGTCGGCGTGACCAACTCGCTGGCCGCCCAGGTCGCCGAGGTCGACGGCGTTCGCGTACGGCGGCTGAAGGGGGCCCCGGAGCGCCGCGTGGCGGTCTGCTGGGACTCCTCGCGGCCGCTCACGCCCTCGGCCCGTACGCTGCTGCGCGCCATCGTCCGGGCCCGGATCCCGGCCGGCACCCACGCGGTGCCCGCCGCGGCGTGACCGGGCGTGCGTACGTATCCGTCCGGTGCGGCCCGGCACATCAGCTTTGCGAATACTGTCATTCGCAATTCAGTCTTAACGCCCCGGCAGTCCGCTTCTAATGTTTCCGTAGCCGGAACCATGTACGGCTGGGACCGAATGAAGGGAGAGGGGCGTTGACGGAGGAGTCTGATTCCCGGACCGGGGATCTGCACGGCCGTCGTGCGCTCATTACGGGAGCGGGCAGCGGAATCGGGCGTGCAGTCGCGCTCGGACTCGCGGCCGTCGGCGCCGACTTGGTATTGCTGTCGGAGCGCGACAATCTCGACCCGGTGGCCAACGAAGCCGCTGAATGGGGAGTTTCCGTCACTCGCGTGCACGTCGACCTCACCGATGCCGGGGCCCGCAGAGGTGAGATCAGTCAACTCGTCGAGAGATTCGACCTGGACATTCTGGTCAACAATTCAGGGCTCATTCGCAGAGCCCCGGCCGCGGAATTCGGGGACGCCGACTGGTACGACGTCGTGGAGTTGAACCTGCACGCCGCATTCGAGCTGACCCGGGCGATCGGCGCGGGCATGCTGGAGCGCGGTTACGGCAAGATCATCAATATCGCGTCGGTGCTCAGCTTCCAGGGCGGGATGTACGTCCCGTCGTATACGTCGAGCAAGCACGCCCTCGTCGGGCTGACCCGCGCACTGGCCAACGAGTGGGCCGGCCGCGGCGTCAACGTCAACGCCGTGGCCCCCGGCTACATCGACACCGCCGTGACCTCGGAGCTGCGCGCCGACGGCGTCCGCAGCAGCGAGATCCTCGCCCGCATCCCCGCAGGACGGTGGGGCCGCCCCGCCGACATCGCAGGACCCGTGGTGTTCCTCGCCTCGCCCGCCGCCGACTACGTCCACGGTCACGTCCTGGCCGTCGACGGCGGCTGGCTGTCGCGCTGAGCCCACCGCCGCGATACAGCACGCACGTACGAGATCGGAGCCAACACGAGATGACGACGACCATCCCGCCGGAGACCATCGCGGCCTTCCACGGCATAGCCACCGCCTCGGTGGCCGACGCCGTGGAGCAGAAGGGCGTACGGGGCTACCTCACCGGAAGCATCAAAGCGGTGCTGCCGGGCAAGTTGGTGGGCCCCGCGGTGACGGTGCAGGAGGTGCCCTCCCACGTGTCGGAGCCCCCCACGCACGCGCTGCGTGCCATCGACGAGTCGGCGCCGGGCAGCGTCATCTGCATCGCCGCGGGCGGCGCCGACGTCGCGGTGTGGGGCGGCCTGATGGCCGCGGGCGCCGTCACCAACCAGATCGCCGGCGCCGTGCTCGACGCCGGCGTACGGGACGTCGAGGAGATCCGCCGCGACTACCCAGAACTCCCCATCTACGCCCGCGGCGCCGTCCCGGCCACCACCGTCGGCCGCTACCGGACCGTCTCGCTCAACGAGCCCGTCGAGGTCGGCGGCGTGTCCGTACGCCCCGGCGACCTGATCGTCGCCGACAGCGACGGCGTCGTATGCGTGCCGCTGGAGCTGGTCGCCGAGGTGCTGGCGCTGGCCACGGACATCGAGGAGCGCGAGCGCGAGCAGACCCGGCTGATCCGCGAGTCCGGCTCGCTGCAGGGTGGCCTCGAGAAGTACCAGCGGATCTGACGGCGGCGGACATGGACAACGACATCCTCGCGATCGGCGAGCCCCTGCTGGAGTTCAACGCCCGCGCCGAGGGCCGCGAGCCCGTCGGCCCGGGCGACGACTTCGCCGTCGGCTACGGCGGCGACTCGTCGAACTTCGCGGTGGCCGCGCAGCGCTCCGGTGCGCGCACCGGATACGTCACCCGCATCGGCGACGACGACTTCGGCGACGCCCTGCTGCGGCTGTGGCAGCGCGAGGGTGTCGGCACCGAGCACGTCGTCCGGGAGGCGGGCGGGCGTACCGGGATCTACTTCATCTCCCGTACGCCCGCGGCCAGCAGGTTCACGTACTACCGCGCGGACTCGCCGGCCAGCAGGCTCGCCCCGGCGGACGTGCCGGCCGAGGCGATCGCGCGGGCGCGCATGCTGCACGTCACCGGGATCACCCAGGCGATCAGCCCGTCCGCCTGCGACGCGGCCTTCCACGCCATGGAACTGGCCCGCGGCAGCGGCACGCTGATCGGCTACGACCCCAACTACCGCCCCGCGCTCTGGCCCGTCGAACGGGCCCGCGCGGTGGTCATGCGCAGCGTCGAGCTGTGCGATGTGGCACTGCCGAACCTGGAGGAGGGCAGGCTGCTCACCGGCCTGCACGAGCCCGAGGAGGTCCTCGACGCCTTCGTGCGCCGCGGCCCCGGCATCGTCGTGCTCAAGATGGGCGACCAGGGCGCCCTGCTGGCCCACGAGGGCACCGTGACCCGCATTCCGCCCCACCCGGTGCGGGCCGTCGACCCCTCCGGGGCCGGCGACACCTTCGACGGCGCGTTCGCGGCCCGGCTCCTGGAGGGTGCCGTACCGCTGGAGGCGGCCCGCTACGCGGCCGTCGCCGCCGCGCTCACCACCACCGGACCGGGAGCGGTCCTGCCGATTCCGCACCGGGCCGCGGTGGACGCGCTGCTCCCCGGCGCTCCCACACCAGCCCCGTAGCCGTACGGATCAGGAGAGACTCATGTTTCGCGCAACACGTCACATAACAGTGGCGGCGGCTTGTTCGGGAGCCCTGCTGCTGTCCGCCTGCGGCGGCGACTCGACCGTGGACGACGACGTCGACGGTGGCGCAGGCGGCACCGAGCCGACGAAGCTGTCCGCCGGGTACGTCTCCGCCATCGACCAGATCGGCCTGCCGGCCGGCGTCGAGGCGGGCTACTTCGACGAGCAGAACCTCAACGTGAAGCTGAAGGAGCCCTACCCGACCGGCGTCGACGCGCTGAACGCGCTGCAGGCCGGCGAGGTCGACGTGGTCCAGGTCGGCACCCCGGCCATCGCCGCCGCCCAGCAGGGCATCGACCTGGTGCTCGTCGGCAACTACACCGGCTCGTCCTCGCAGCTCAGCATCGACGAGACGATGGCCGTGGTGGCCGGCGGCGACTCCGGCATCGACGGCAAGGACCTCTCGACGCTGCGCGGCAAGCGCATCGGCGTCTCCGAGGGCTCCATCAACCACCTCTATCTGCTCGGCCTGCTGGACGACGCGGGGCTGAAGGCCGGCGACATCGAGATCGTCAACACCGAGCCGCCGGACATGGCGGTCGCGCTGGAGACCGGCGGCATCGACGCGGGCATCGTCTGGGACCCGTGGCCGATCACCATGACCGGGCAGGTCGACGGCGCGAAGGAAGTGCTGCGCGGCGGCGGCTACATCCCGTTCATCGGCTACCTGGTCACCACGCGCGACTACGCGGAGAAGAACCCCGCGGTCATCGAGCAGTTCCTGACCGCCCGCGCGCAGACCGACCAGTGGATGCGCGAGAACCCCGACGACGCCGCCGACTCGGCGACGCGCTGGCTGCCGGGCACCGAGAAGGCGGTCGCGCAGGAGGCGATGAAGCACAACGTCAAGCAGCTCGACGGCCGCTTCTCCGCCTGCAACTACCTCGCGCTCGACACCCTCGCGGGGCTGCTGGCCGAGCAGGGCAACGTCGAGAAGGGCTTCGACGTCAACAAGTACTTCCAGCCCGAGCCGATCCTCAAGGTCATGAAGGACAACCCCGACCTCTTCGCCGACCTGCCGCCCGTCCCGGACGCGGCGGCGATCGAGGGCGGGTACACGTTCGACCGCGACACGGCCGCCGAGGCCTGCCCGTCGTGATCACGCCCCGTACCGAAAAAGCGGCCACGGCCGCGGCCGCCCCGAGCGTGGGGCGACCGCGGCCGGGCGGCCGGCCGCCGGGGCAGCAGCGCAAGCGCAAGCGCGGCGGGGCCAACACCCCGGCCGCGCGCGCGATCTCCGCGCTGTGGTTCCTCACCCCGCTCGCGCTGCTCGTCGTGGTGTGGCTGGTGGTCGTCGCGATCACCGATCCGCCGCTGCGGGTCTTCCCCCAGGTGGGCGACGTGCTCTCGGCGCTGGGCGACATGTGGTCCAGCGGCGAGCTCTTCGACCACCTCGGCGCGAGCCTGCGCCGCATGGGCATCGGCTCGGTGATCGCCATCGCCACCGCCCTGCCCTTCGGCATCGCGCTGGGCTCCAGCGCGGCGCTGTCGGCGTTCTTCTCCCCGCTGCTGCGGTTCTCCGTGGCGCTCGCGGGCATCGCCTGGATCCCCGTCGCCACCCTGTGGTTCGGCTACGGCGACCGGGCCGTGATCTTCATCGTGTGGAACGCGATGTTCTTCGCGATCACGTACAACGCGATGCTCGGCGTCCGGCAGATCCCGACCCAACTGCTGCGCGCCGCGCGCAGTATGGGCACGAGCCGGCTGCGGATGTTCTGGGAGGTGCTGCTGCCGGGCGCGCTGCCCAGCGTCGTCACCGGCCTGCGGGTCGGCCTCGGCTACGGCTGGCGCGGGCTGGTCGCCGCGGAGATCATCGCGAGCAACGCGGGCCTCGGCTACGCCCTGTTCCAGGCGCAGAAGTACTTCCAGACCGACGTGATCATCGCTTCGATGGTCATCATCGGCGTGCTCTGGCTGCTGATGGACCGGCTGCTGCTGGCCCCGCTGGAGAAGCGCACGGTGGAGCGCTGGGGCATGACCGGAGGGAGGGGCTGATGGCGTCGGACACGACTGGTACCGCTGCGACGACCAACTCCGCCAAGGCAGCCGGGCCCGTACGGCGCCCGCCCGCGGGCCGCAGGCCGCGCAGGGGCGCGAGCCCGGGCGTGGTGCGCGCCCGGAAGGTCTGGCTCTGGCTCACCCGCCGCGCCGCGTTCCGCACCCTCGGCCCGTTCGTGCCGGTCATCGCGCTGTGGTGGCTGGTCGCGGAGATGGGCGTGTTCGACGAGGCGTTCTTCGTCGGCCCGCCGCGGGTGGTCGAGGAGTTCGGCGACCTGATGGAAAAGGGCATCCTGCCCGGCTACCTGACGGACTCGCTGACCAGGCTGGCGTACGGCGTCGGCTTCGGCCTGGCCATCGGCCTGCCGATGGGCTTCGTGGTGGCGATGTTCGCCAAGGTCCGCCGGTTCTTCTGGCCGATCCTGCTGTTCTTCCAGGCGGTCGCCGACATCGCCTGGCTGCCGATCGTGATCGTCTGGTTCGGCTTCAGCCTCACCGCGGTCACCTTCGTGATCGTCTACACGATCGTCTTCCCGCTGATGCTGAGCGTCGTCGCGGGTGTGGAGCAGGTGCCGCGCGAGCTGCTGCGCGCGGCGCGCAGCCTCGGCGCGAGCAGGACGCGGGTGTTCTTCGAGGTCATCCTCCCGGGCGCGCTGCCGTCCGTGGCGGGCGGCGTCCGCACCGGGCTCGGCTACGGCTGGCGGGCCCTGGTCGCCGCCGAGATCATCGTCGGCACCAGCGGCGTCGGCTTCATGATGTTCGACGCCCGCCGGGTGGGCGACATCAGCCAGGTGTTCCTGGGCATGGCAGTGCTGGGAATCCTGTGGTACGCGCTCGACGCCATGGTCCTGGCGCCGTTCGAGCGCGCCACCGTCGAACGGTGGGGCATGGTACGGAGTTTGGAGGCCGACGGATGACGGCGCTGGAGATCACAGGACTGCACAAGACCTACGTCGACACGTACAGCGGCGAGGAGGTCACCGCCGTCGACGACGTCTCGTTCAGCGTGGACGAGGGCGAGTTCGTCTCCGTGCTCGGCCCGAGCGGCGGCGGCAAGACGACCGTGCTGAACATCGTCGCCGGCTTCGTGCCCCTCACGGAGGGCTCGGTCGTCGTCGACGGCCAGGAGGTCGGCGGCCCGGGCCCCGACCGCGGGGTGGTGTTCCAGAGCCACGCGCTCTTCCCCTGGAAGACGGTGCTGGGCAACGTGGTCTTCGGGCTGCGGATGAAGGGCGTGCCGCGCGCCGAACGGGACGCCAAGGGCAAGGAGTTCCTGGAGCTGGTCGGGCTCGCCGGCTTCGAGCACAAGTACCCGCACGAGCTGTCCGGCGGCATGCAGCAGCGCCTGGGCGTGGCCCGCGTGCTGGCCAACGAGCCGGCCGTGATGCTGATGGACGAGCCGTTCGCCAGCATCGACGCCCAGACGCGGCGCAAGCTGCAGGAGGACCTGACCCGCATCTTCGAGAAGCGGCACCCGACGGTCTTCTTCGTCACCCACGACGTGGACGAGGCGGTGTTCCTCTCCGACCGGATCGTGGTGCTGTCCAAGCGGCCGAGCCGGGTACGGGAGATCGTCACCGTCGACCTGCCGCGGCCGCGGGAGTGGCGTACGGCGCTGGAGATGCCGGAGTTCCGGGAGATCGCGAACCGGGTCAACGAGCTGCTCGTCGACGACGAGGGCGCGGCGGCCGGCGGCGCGACGGACGACGCGGGAGGTGCGGCCGATGGCGACGGAACGGCAGTCGCTGGCGTTTAGGGCGGTCCGCAGTCCCACGATCCGGCGGCTGCTCATCCTGGTCCTGCTCATCGTCGCGTACCAGGTCTGGCTGACCGTCCAGGCGGGCGGCAAGGTCGACCCGGCGGTCGGCGACGAGCGCGACATGCGCGGCCGCTTCTCCGCCGACGTCGAGCTGGGCTTCCCGCCGGAGCGGTACCACATCCTGCGGATGCAGAAGCACGGCCGGATCGCCGGCACGGACGGCAACGTCGTGCATCTGCGCGGCGTGGCGCCCGCGGGCGTGGACGCGCTGGCGCGGGAGTACTGGATCAAGCGCATCGTGCCGCCGGAGGACGAGACCCCGGCGCCGCGGTGAGCGCGCGCCCCGCGCGCTGAAGCCGGGAGCCCGTACGCACCACCCTGGTCGGGTGCGTACGGGCTCCTTGCCGTCCGGGCCGTCCGGGCCGTCCGGGCCGTCCGGGCCTTCCGGGCTCAGCTCCAGGTGCGGTCCCAGGCCGGGGTCTCGTTCCACTCCTTCGTCGGCGCGAACAGCTTCTCGCCCTCGGCCAGGTGCTTGGCCATCTCCTTCTCGTCCAGCTCCACGCCGAGACCCGGTGCGTCGGTCACGTGGTAGAAGCCGTCCTTGAGCAGCGGCTCGCCGCCCGCGATGAGGTCGTTCCAGAACTTCACGTCGCTGGCGTGGTATTCCAGGCAGACGAAGTTCTCGGTGGCGGCGGCGATGTGCGCGCTGGCCATCGCGCCGATCGGCGAGCCCGCGTAGTGCAGCGGCATCGCCATGCCCTGCTCGCGCGCGTAGTCGCCGATGCGCTTGGTCTCCAGGATGCCGCCGGCGGTCGCGGGGTCGGGCTGGATCAGGTCGACGGCGCCCTCGTCGACGAGGGCGCGGAACGACTCCAGGCCGTACATGTCCTCACCGGTCATGGTGGGGACGTTGACGGCCTTCGTGATCTCCTTCCAGTCGCCGGTGCGGAACCACGGCACCAGGTCCTCCAGCCAGGCGAGGTTGTAGCGCTCGAAGCGGTTCGCCAGCCGGATCGCGGTGTTGACGTCGAAGTGGCCGAAGTGATCCATGCCCATGGGGATGTCGTAGCCGACGGCGTCCCGCACCGCCTCCACGTACTCCGCCATGGCGTCCAGCCCCTTGTCGGTGATCTGCACCATGGTGAGGCCGTGCTCGGTCATGCCGTAGCCGCCGGGTGTGCCGTCGTACTGCTGGAGGTTGCCGTCGTAGAGGCTCTTGCCGACGACCGCGCCCGGCAGGTCCTGCACGATTTCCAGGCCGAGGTCCATCTTGAGGAAGGTGAAGCCCATCTCGACGCGCTCTTTCATGCGCTGCGCGTAGACCTTCGGGTCCTCGGACTCGGTGGTGTCGGTGTAGAGGCGTATCTTTCTGCGGTACGCGCCGCCGAGCATCTGGAACACCGGCACGCCGTACGCCTTGCCCGCCAGATCCCACAGCGCCATCTCGACACCCGAGACGCCGCCGCCGCGGCGGCCGTGGTTGCCGAACTGCTTGAGGCGTGTGAAGAGCATCTCGACGTTGCACGGATTCTCGCCGAGGAGCCGGCTCTTCAGCTCCAGCGCGTAGCGCTTGTCGGCGTCGTCGCGCACCTCGCCCCAGCCGGAGATGCCCTGGTTGGTCTCGATGCGGACGATCGGGCTGGTGAACGGTACGCCCTCCAGCACCGCCATCCGCAGATCCGTGATCTTCAGCTTGCTCGGCTTCGACGCCCTGCTGACTTTCTGGGTGAGGAACTCGACCTGTTCTTCCGCCGGTCGGAATGCGAGTGCGCCGAGCCCGAGGCCACCCGTGGCGGCGGCTGCCCCAAGTCCCAGTACGGTGCGCCTGGAACGCTTGGCGGGGCGGTTCTCGGATTCCTGCATGGGGGGTCCTCCGTAAGGATTCCGGGAATTCTGCGGGATCACCATAGGGGCGGGACCCGAGGCGTGGGAGCGGTTCCGCAGCGTTAGTTTCCGTATGCATTCATCAGGAAAGCGAATGGCCGCAGGGGTGACCGCTGGATTCGCTTCGCGAATGGGCGTATACGCAACACGCCCTTAACGGCCGGGGACTTGCGTACGTACGCTGCGCCCAACCCCCCCTGTGTCACGACGCACCACGTGCGCCCACGAGCTGTACGTACCATGCACGACGAACGGCGTACGACGCACCACGCAGGACGCACTACCGCAGCATCAGGCAGCCGGCAGAGCACTGAAAGCGAAGGTGACGTATGGAATCCCCCGCGCACGACGGCAGTTCGCGCCGCTCGTTCCTCAAACGCGGCTCGACCGCCGCGGCAGCCGCCGCGATCGGCGCCTCGGCCGGCGCCGCGGCCCCGGCGTTCGCCGCCCCGGGCGGCGGCAGCCGGCCCGGCGACGGCCCCGGCGGCGACGCCCCGTTCCCGCAGTTGAACTGGCCCGACGACGTCCGCGAAGGACCCGACACCCCCAAGCTCTGCCAGTGGATGTCCCGCAGGCCCAGCGAGGCCACCGTGCGCCGCTGGCGGCAGGCCGGCATCACCGGCGCGCTCGTCACCGACGTGCCCCCCGTCCCCTGGGACGCCGCAGAACTGCGCGCCGACCGCGAGCGCGTCGAGGACATGGGGATGCACGTCACCGCGTACCTCATCAGCGCCCCGGATTCGGTGGTACGCGGCGAGGACGGCCGGGACCAGGCCATCGAGGACATGAAGACCTCGCTGCGGGCCGCGGGGGAGGCGGGCATCGACGTCGTCGAATACAACTGGTACGTCCACCGGTTGAAGGAGGGCTACTACGAGGAGATCGACGAGACCGACCGCATCGGCGCCGGTTACACCGCCTTCGACCTCGACCACGAGGTGGACGGCGTCAAGGTCCGCGACCTTCCGCGCCCCGACGGCGTGCCCGCGTTCACCCGCGACGAACTCTGGGAGCACTACGAGCACTTCCTGCGCGAGGTCATGCCCGTCGCCGAGGAGGCGGGCGTGCGCATGGCCGTGCACCCCAACGACCCGCCCGCCGCGATCAGCCGCGGCAACCCGCAGATCATGGGCTCGGTCGCGGACTGGAAGCGGATGGTCGAGACGGTCGACAGCCCGTCGAACGGCATGACCGTGCACGCGGGCGTGACCGCCGAGGTCGGCTTCGACTCCGTCGAATTCCTGCGCTGGATGAGCGCCAAGGACCGGGTCAACCACATCCACTACCGCAACGTGCGCGTGGACGAGCCGCAGGTGAAGTACGCCGAGGTGTTCCCGGACACCGGCGAGACCGACATGTTCGGCTTCATGCGCCAGCTCGTCCGCGCCGGCTACCCGCGCGGCATCCTCGCCGAGCACCCGCGCGCGAACGACTTCGACCGGGAGAACGGGTCGGACCAGAGCAACCAGTACAAGGACGTGGGCGGCGGCGGCCACGGCATGGAGCTGTACGACACCGGCTACGCGCGGGCGATGATGCAGGCAGCGCTGATCATGGAGCGGGGCCGGTTCGGTCGCGGGGACGACGACGAGCAGTGAGCGGACTGCTCTTCGAGGACGCGGCGCGGGCCGCGCTGCGCCGCGGCGTCGCCGCGGTGGCGGACGCGGCCCGGGTCACGCTGGGGCCGCGGGGGCGGCTGGTGGTGCTGGGCGGTACGGGGCCGGGGTCGGCCGGCTCCCGTAGCGGCCGGTCCGGGGCCGGCGGTTCCGGTTCCGGATCCGGTTCCCGGGCGGGTGCCGAGGGCGCCGGCGGCGGGGCCGGCGCCGCCTCCGGCCCCGTGGCCACCCGCGACGGCGCCACCGTCGCCGACGCCGTCCGGCTCTCCGACCCGTACGCGAACCTCGGCGCCTCCCTCGTCCGCCAGGCCGCCACCCGCACCCGCCGCGCCGCGGGCGACGGCACGACGACGACCATCGTGCTCACCCGGGCGCTGTTCGAGGCCGGGCTGCGCGCGGTGACCGCCGGGGCCGATCCCGTCGCCGTACGCCGCGGCCTCGACGCCGCCGCGGCGGCGGCCGTCGCGCACCTGACCGCCACCGCCCGCGCCGTCGACGGCGAGCAGGACACCGCGCGGGTCGCCGCCGCGGCGGCCCGCGACCCCGAGCTGGGCGAGCTGGTCGCCCGCGCCTTCGCCAAGGCCGGGCGGAACGCGGCGATCTCCGTGGAGGAGGCGCATGTGGCGGGCGTGGAGCTGGAGTTCACGGAGGGGCTGCGGCTGGACCGCGGCTTCCTCAGCCCGTTCATGATGACCCACCCCGAGCAGGGCACGGCGGTGCTGGAGGACCCGTACATCCTGCTGCACCACGGGCGCGTCGCCGGGCCCGGCGACCTGCTGCCGGTCATGGAGCGGGTCGCGGCCACCGGGCGCCCGCTGCTGGTCGTCGCGGACTCCGTGCAGCAGGACGCGCTCGCGGCGCTGGTCGCCAACCGCCTGCGCGGCACGCTCCTCTCCGCGGCCGTCCCCGCACCGGCGCTGGGCACGCGGCGGCTGGCACACCTGGAGGACCTGGCGGCGCTGACGGGGGCGGAGGTGGTGCTGCCGGAGAAGGGGATGCTGCTGCGCGACACGGAGCTGCCGTCGCTGGGGCGTGCGGAGCGGGTCGTGGTGACGAGGCGGACGACGACGGTGTCGCGGGGCGCGGGCGCCGCGGAGGCGGTGGCGCGGCGGGTGGCGCACCTGGAGTACGCGCTGGCCGAGGCGGCGTCCGACTTCGACCGGGAGGTGCTGGAGCTGCGGCTGGCCCGGCTGACGGGCGGGGTGGCGGTGCTGCGGGTCGGCGGCGCCACGGACCCGGAGCGGGCGGAGCGCCGGGAGCGCGTCGCGGGGGCGGTGGCGGCGGTACGGGCGGCGCTCGCGGAGGGCGTCACGCCGGGCGGCGGCACGGGGCTGGCGGGTGCGCGGGGGGCGGTGGACGCGCTGCTGGGCGGTACGGGGCCGGGGGGCGTGGCCCGTACCGGATCCGCGACGACCGCGGGGACCGCGACCGCGGGGACCGCGACCGCGGCGACGGATACGGGGGAGACCCCCGCCCGCGCCCTGTCCGCCGACGAGCGGGCGGGGGCCCTGGCCGTACGGGCCGCCCTCACCGCTCCGCTGCGGCAGCTCGCCGACAACGCGGGCGCGGACGGCGCCCGGGTCGTCGCCGAGACGGACGCCCTCCCGCCGGGGCACGGCTGGAACGCGGACACCGGTACGTACGGCGATCTGCCGGCGGCCGGCGTCCTCGACCCGGTCCGCGTGCCCCGTACCGCGCTGGAGAACGCCGCCTCCGTGGCGGGGCTGATGCTGACCGCGGGCGCCCTGGTGGTCGACCGGGCGCCGCGCGACCCGGACGCGATCAGCTGGCGCCGCCGGGGCCACGGCCACCACCACGGCAAGGGCCACGGCAAGGGCCACCAGCACGGGCACCACCACTGAGGGACGGGGGAGCGACCGGCGGCCGGCTGTCAGTGGCGTGCAGCACAATGGTCGGCGGACGACGGAAGGACGGTGCCATGGCGGTGTGGGACGAGCTGGTCGGGCAGCAGCGGGTCGGCGATCAGTTGGCCGCCGCCGCCCGCGCCGCCGACGCCCGGGTCACGGCGGAAGCCGGCACCGCCGCCCCCGGCAGCCGCCCCGCAGACGCTGCCGCGCCGCTCTCCAGATCCGCGATGACGCACGCCTGGCTGTTCACCGGACCGCCGGGCGCCGGCCGGGCGACGGCGGCCCGCGCGTTCGCCGCCGCCCTCCAGTGCGTCAGCCCGGACCGCGCGTCCGCCGGCCCCGGGTGCGGCTTCTGCGACGGCTGCCACACCGCCCTCGTCGGCACCCACGCGGACGTCAGCGTCGTCGCCACCGACCTGCTCACCATCGGCGTCAAGGAGACCCGCGAGCTGGTCCGCCGCGCCCAGCTCGCCCCCTCCGGCGGCCGCTGGCAGGTCATCGTCGTCGAGGACGCCGACCGCCTCACGGAAGGCGCGGGCAACGTCCTGCTGAAGGCCATCGAGGAGCCCGCCCCGCGCACGGTGTGGCTGCTCTGCGCCCCGTCGCTGGAGGACGTGCTGCCCACGATCCGCTCCCGCTGCCGCCACCTCTCCCTCAGCACCCCCGCGGTCGCGGCGGTCGCCGCCGTCCTCGTCCAGCGCGACGGCATCACCCCCGCGGTCGCCGAGTCCGCCGCCCGCGCCGCCGGCGGCCACCTCGACCGGGCCCGCCGCCTGGCCACCGACGACCGCGCCCGCGAACGCCGGGCGGCGGTGCTGCGGATACCGCTGCGCGTCGACGACATCGGCGGCTGCCTGCGCGCGGCGCAGGAGCTGGTCGAGGTCGCGGCGGACGCGGCGAAGGAGCGGGCCGAGGAGCTGGACGAGCAGGAGACGGAGGAGATGCGCACGGCGCTCGGCGCGCAGCCCGGCGGCCGGATGCCGCGCGGTACGGCGGGCGTGATGAAGGACCTCCAGGAGCGCCAGAAGCGCCGGGCGACGCGCAGCCAGCGCGACAGCCTCGACCTGGCCCTCACCGACCTCGCGGGTTTCTACCGGGACGTGCTCGCGCTCCAGCTCGGCGCGGTGGCCGACGCCTCGCTGCTGCCGTGCGCGGACGTGGGGGACGGGCTGCGGCGGATCGCGGAGGACAGCAGCGCGGAGATGACGCTGCGGCGGATCGACGCGATCATGGAGTGCCGGGACGCGCTGGAGCGGAACGTGGCGCCGCTGCTGGCGCTGGAGGCGATGACGGTGACGCTGCGCAAACCGTAGAAAACGGGAAGCGGCACGCCGCCCCGGCCCAGCCCACGTCACTCGTACGGGGAGAGGGTGACCGGGTGGAGGCCCCGCCCCCAGCGGTTACGCTCAGGCGCATGGAATTCCGCAGCCTGTTCCGTACGGCCGCGCCCGTCACCGCGCTGCTGGTGCTGATCGGCGCCGCCGGGTGTGACTCCGCCGGATCCGACGACGGCGGTACGGACACCGGCGGCAGCGGCGCCGACGCCGCCCGCGCCGGCAGCGTCAGCAAGGTGCTCCAACCGCTCCCGGCGAAGATCCCCGCGGACCTCAAGCCGTACTACGAGCAGAAGCTGCGCTGGAGCGAGTGCGACTCCCCCGGCTTCGACTGCGCGACGCTGCGTGTACCGATGGACTACGCCGAGCCGGACGGCGGGGACCTGAAGCTGGCGGTGACCCGCAAGCAGGCCGAGAACCCCGGCGAGCGCCTGGGCTCGCTGCACGTGAACCCGGGCGGCCCGGGCGCGTCGGCGATCGAGTTCCTGCAGAACTTCGCGGGCATCGGATACCCGGCGGGCGTCCGGGCCCGGTACGACATCGTGGCGATGGACCCCCGCGGCGTGGGCAGCAGCCAGCCGGTGAAGTGCCTGACGGACAAGGAGTTCGAGGCGCACACCCAGGTCGACCAGACGCCCGACGACGAGCGCGAGGTCGAGGCGCTGACCGCGTCGTTCGACCGCTTCGCCCAGGGCTGCGCGAAGCGCGCGGGCGACCTGCTGGGCCATGTCTCGACGGAGGAGGCGGCCCGGGACATGGACGTCTTCCGCGGCGTCCTCGGCGACGAGAAGCTGACGTACGTCGGCGCCTCGTACGGCACGATGCTCGGCGCCACCTACGCGGGCCTCTTCCCGCAGCGCGCCGGCCGCCTGGTCCTCGACGGCGCGATGGACCCGTCCCTCACCTCCCGGCAACTGAACCTCGACCAGAACGCCGGCTTCACCACCGCCTTCGACTCCTTCGCCGAGGACTGCGTCCAGCGCTCCGACTGCCCGCTGGGCACGGGCAGCGCCGAGGACGCGGGCACGCAGCTCCGCGACTTCCTGGACCGCCTCGACGCGAAGCCGGTGCCGACCGGCGAGAAGCGGAAGCTGGGCGAGCCGCTGGCGACGATGGGCGTGCTGATGGCGATGTACCAGGAGGACTTCTGGCCGCAGCTCCGCGACTCGCTGACGGACGCGATGGAGCGCAAGGACGGCAGCGGGCTGCTGGCGCTGGCGGACATGTACTTCGAACGCGAGCCGGACGGCTCGTACGGCAGCATGATGTACGGCTTCGCCGCCGTGAACTGCATCGACCAGCCGCCCCCCTTCGAGACCCCGGCGGACGTCGAGAAGCTGGTCCCGGACTTCGAGGCGGACTCCCCGGTCTTCGGCCGCGACTTCGCCTGGGCCGCCCTGAACTGCGCCGACTGGCCCGTCACCGCCACCGGCGAAGCCAACCGCATCGAGGCCGCGGGCACGAACCCGATCCTGGTGGTCGGCACCACCCGCGACCCGGCGACCCCGTACGTCTGGGCGGAGAGCCTGGCGGCCCAGCTCAAGGAGGGCGTGCTGCTGACGTACGAGGGCGACGGCCACACGGCGTACGCGAGGGGCAACGGCTGCATCGACGACGCGGTCGGCACCTTCCTCCTGGCAGGCACCCCACCCAAGGACGGCAAGCGCTGCCGGTAGCCCACTCCCAAACCGCGTGCGGAGGACCCCGGGGGACTGTGTAAACTTGTCGCCGTTGCCAGGGCCCCGGCCCGCAACCTGCCGCCTTAGCTCAGTCGGCCAGAGCGACGCACTCGTAATGCGTAGGTCAAGGGTTCGATTCCCTTAGGCGGCTCCACCGAACCCCAGCTCAGAATCTCTCTGAGCTGGGGTTTTCTTATCCCCCGATGCGACGTCGGCGGCGCGTGCAGGCCGCCTGGGTGCTCCTGGTCTCAGGTTGGGTCGATCACCGGCTGGATGAGGAGTTCGTCGATCCCCGCCTGTTCCAGGGACGTGATGCGGGCGAGGAGGTCGTCGCGGGTGCCGACGAGGGCCAGGGTGTGCATCAGTGAGGGCAGGATCAGGTCCCGGTCCTGCGGTGCGATGCGGCAGAGGTAGCCGGGGTAGAGCTGGGTGTACCGGTCCGGTGCGGTGGCGGTGGTGCCGCGGCGGTGCAGGAGACGGCGTACCGCCTCGCGTTCGTCGGGGCCGAGGTGCCCGGTGACGTCCGGGGTGTCGGCGGCGAAGGCCAGCAGCGACATGACGAGGTGGCCGGCAGCGTCCCGGGCCGCGTCGGGTGCGCGGCGACCACGACTCCTGCACGCATCCAGCCTCCCGGCCACGAGGATCCGACCGGACTGGCTCCTACCCGCGGGCCGGGAGTTGCCTGGCTCACCCGGTCGGTCCGGATCGCGGATGCCGGCGCCCTCGCCATCCGCGGACCGGTCAGACGATGCCGGCGCGGATCTCGTCGTAGAGGCGGGTGGGGTCCTCGGCCAGGGACTTCTTGACGTGGGTGCTCCAGGCGTCGGCCAGGACCTCGGCCTCGCCCGCCTCGATGCCGTCCAGCCCGGCCCGGGCGACCGGGGCCGGGGCGCCCTTGGGGCCGGTGTAGGCGGAGCTGAAGTCGGTGTCCACCGCGCCCAGATGGAGGGCGGTGACCAGGGTGTTCTGTGCTGCCAGCTCCATGCGGACGGCGTTGGTCAGGGCCCACTGGGCGGCTTTGGAGGCGTGGTAGCCGTTGGTGCCCGGGTAGGCGAACCAGGACTGTGCGGACAGGACGTTGAGGATCGCGCCGCCGCCGTTGGCCGCCAGGGCCGGGGCGAAGGCGCGTACGACGTTGAGGGTGCCCCAGAAGTTGGTCTCCATCTCCGCGCGTACGGCGGCGAGGTCGCCGGTGACGAGGTCGGTCCAGTGGCTGACTCCCGCGTTGTTCACCACGAGCGTCACGTCGCCCGCCGCGTCGGCGGCGGCCGCCGCCTCGGCGGGGTCGGTGACGTCCAGCCGCAGCGGTACGGCGCCGGGGAGGTCGACCGACTCCGGGCGTCTGGCCGCTGCGTAGACGCGGGTGGCGCCGCGTTCCAGGAGCTGCTGGGCGAAGAGGCGGCCCAGGCCGCGGTTGGCGCCGGTCACCAGGGCGACCGCGCCCTTGAGGCGGAGGCCGGGGGAGGGGTGGGTGTTCGGTGTGGTCATGCCGGTACGCTAAGACCTACCGTTGACGTCAGGTGCAAGTCCTGTGTTGAAGAGAGGGGTGCCCGTGCGGATCGGAGAGGTCGCCAGGCGCTCCGGAGTGAGCGTCCGGGCGCTGCGCTACTACGAGGAGCAGGGGCTCCTCACGCCCACCCGCAGCCCCGGCGGGCAGCGCCAGTACGCCGACGACACCGTCGACCGGGTCCGCTTCTTCCAGCAGCTCTACGCGGCCGGGCTGCCCAGCCGCCGCATCGCCGAACTGCTCCCCTGCGTCGACACCGGCACCACGACCGGCGAGCAGCGCGCCATGCTCGACGCCGAACGGGCCCGGATCAGGCAGCAGATAGACGAGTACACCGCCGCCCTCGCCCGCCTCGACGAGATCGTCGCGGCCGCCGCGGAGCGGCGGGGCTGACCCGGCGCCGACCGCGCCGGATCAGCCCCGGCCCTTCACCCCCGCCGCCCACGCCTTCTACGCCGCCGCCGGCTGAGGAGGACGGTCACGAGGCCGGCTGGGCGGCGGCTTCCGGCGCGGCCGGGGGTTCCGCTTCCGCCGGCGGGGTGCGGTAGGCCCTGAGGGGGGTGTTGGTGGCGGCTATCGCCGCTATCGCCGCCACCGCGGCCAGGCCGCCCGTGACCAGGGAGACGGTCGCCGAGGTGGCGGAGGCGACGAGGCCGCCGCGGAAGTTGCCGAGTTCGGGTCCTGCCACGCCGATGACGTGTTCCACCGAGGAGACCCGGCCGCGGTAGGCGTCCGGCGTTTCGAGCTGGACCAGGGCGCTGCGGGTGACGACCGAGACCGTGTCGGCGGCGCCCGCCACGGCGAGGCAGGCGAGGGCCAGCCAGAGGGGTCCTGCCAGGCCGAAGCAGGCGAGGGCCAGGCCCCAGACCGCGGCCGCGGTGAGTTGGACCAGGCCGCCGCGGTGGACGCGGGTGACCGTGCCGGAGAGCAGCCCCGCCGTGATGCCGCCGACCGCGACGGCGGAGAGGAAGAGGCCGAGGGTCTGCGGGTCGCCATCGAAGCGGACCTCGTTGACGAGGGGGAAGAGCGCGACGGGCATCGCGAGGAGCGTGGCGGACAGGTCGGTGGCCAGCGAGCCCCACAGCGTGTGGCGGCGCAGGACGATGCGCCAGCCGCCGCGTTCCGCCCGCCGTCTGCCGCCCTTCGCGCGTACGCCCTCGGGGCGCATCGAGGGGAGGCGGAAGACGGCCGCCATCGCGACGGCGATCGCCGCGGCCTGGGTGGCGTACGCGGCGGGGAGGTCCCAGCGGGCGATGATCAGCCCGGCCGTCGCCGGCCCCGCGAGCATCGCGAACTGGAAGGAGACGTTGTTCAGCGCCAGGCCCGCCGCGACCTGGTCGGCCGGCAGCAGGCGGACCGGGAAGGTGCGCCGGGCGGGGGCGCCGAGGGCGGCGAAGGCGGTGCTGAGGGCGACCAGGGCGAGCAGGAGGACGACGTTCCTGTTGTCGGCCAGCGCCTGGGCGCACAGGGCGCCCGCGGCCAGCAACTGGCCCGCCGTCGTGGCCCGTACGAGCGTGCGGCGGTCCACGGTGTCGGCCAGGGTGCCGCCGAGGAGGCCGAAGAGGACCATCGGCACGCCGGTGGCCAGGCCGATGGCGCCGGTGCCGACGGGGCTGCCCGTCAGGTCCCAGACCTGGGCGAGTACGGCCACGAGGGTGATCTGGGCGCCGAGTTGGGAGGCCGACGTGCCTATCCACAGGGCACGGTACGGGGGACTGCTGCGCAGCGGGCGGGTGTCGAGGAAGCGGACGCGCCGGCTCATCGGGGTGGCTCGACGAGGTGGTCCTCGATGCGCTCGCGCATCGACCGGTCCGCCAGCGCCGCCCGTACGTCCTCGACCACCGCGGTCATCGCGTACGGCAGCACGTCGTTCAGCTCGGCGACCGCCGCGTGCGTCGCGCGCCACTCCGCCTCCAGGAACGGGACGAGCGACCGGCCGCGTTCGGTCAGCTCGATCCGCCGGGTACGGGCGTCGGGCCCCGGCTCGGAGGTGACCAGGTCCTCCTTGCGCATGGCGGCGATGGTCTGGCTGATCGCGGAGTGGGAGCGGTGCAGGGACTCGGCCAGCTCGCGGATGGTCAGGGGCCCGGTGTGGGCGAGCCGGATCAGCGGATACGCGAAGCGCGGGCGTACGCCCTTGATGCCGCGGTCGGCGTAGACCTGCTCGATCTCGGCGTCGAGGCCGGCGAGGAGCGTGTGCAGGGACTGCCAGGGGTCGGGCAGCTTGGTGGGGTCCGTAGATGTCACAGCGCTAATATAACAGTGCTGTGGTAACTGTCTTCAGAGCAGCGCCGTCGCCGCGATCACCGCTCCTCCCGCCACCAGGCACCCCACGGCCCACCGCATCCAGCGGTACTTCGCCGCCAGGATCGCCCCCAGGTCGTACGACTGCTCCAGCAGCCAGCGCCCCGGGTCCCGCCCCGCCGCGAGCACCGCCGCCGTCGCGTCGTCCCGGCCGGGGCCGCGGTGGAGCGCCGTCGGCGACGGTCCTGCGCCCGGGCGGCCCGGTCGGGTACGGGGCAGGGTGACGATGGCCAGCATCGCGATACCTGCCAGCCACAGCACCACCCCGGCCACGCCCACCGGGCCCGAGCCGACGCCCGCGCGCACGGCCGGGACCGCGAGCGCGGGCAGGGCCACGCTGCTCGACAGCAGGACCGCCGCCTTGGTGTCGGCCCGCGCGATCTCCTCGCGCAGGGTGGTGAGCAGCCGCTCGGCGACGTAGCGGGGGCCCGGCTCGGAGAGCGGGGAGACGGACGGCGGGACGGGCGGCGGGTCCGGCGGCGGGTCCGGCGGCGGCGCCCCCGCGGCGGCCGCGGACGGTGGATGCTGCGGTGCGGTGTCCGGGGCCGGCATCGTCCCCGCCTCCCGTCTCGTCTCTCAGTCGGTCGGTCAGTCGGTCCCCTCGGTCCCCTCGGGCGGCTCGGGTGCCTCGGGTGCCTCGGGGGCCTCCGCGGCCTCCCCGCCGTCGTCGCCCGCCGCCTGCCAGTACAGGCTGGGCCCTGTCCCCGTGCCCCCGCCCGTCAACTGCGGCAGCGAGTCCGACGTGACGTGCCGCGTGCCGGACCGCAGGAACTCGACGACCACCATGGCCTGGTCGCCCAGTTCCCAGCGTTCGAGGAGCCCGCCGTCGATCAGCCGGGACATCAGCTCCATGCCGTCCTGGCGCTCCTTGCGCTGCTCCTTGCGGAACATCTGCCGGATCTCCGCCAGGTCCTTCGGGTTGCGCGCCATCATCTGCGCCATCAGCGCGTGGTCGCCGCTCGCCACCGCCTCCTGGAAGTCGGCGGCCCACTTGCGGATCAGCTCGCGCTTGTTGTCGTCCCTGAGGTCGCGCAGCCCGTGCTTGAGCCGTTCCAGGTCGGTCTGGTGCAGTACCCGCCCCATGCTCTTGCCGTGGTCCTGGATCAGCCGGTCGACCGAGATGGTGACGAACACGTCGAGGTCCAGGCCGAACTGGCTGCCCAGCGGCTGTGTCCGCAGCTCCGCCCGCACGGCGTCGCGGACCTCCTCCGCGCTGTTGATGGAGTAGCCGCGGGAGACGTCGCGCAGCCGCTGCTCCAGCTCCGGTACGAGCAGCGCGGCGACATCGGTGACCTGCGACCGCGCCACGAGCTGCGGATTGCTCACCTGCCACCGCACGTCCACCTCGGCGGGGAAGGTCCTGCCGTTCTCGGCCGCCGGCAGTTCGGCCGTGAACGACACGGTGTGCCAGCCGAGTTGCAGCTCGAAGGCGGTGTACGGGCGGGGGAACCACCAGCGCAGCAGGAACCGCACCCCGCCGTCGGGGTGCACCGTCTGCGTCGGCCGGCCGCGGTAGTAGAGCACGGTCGCGACCTGGGCGCTGGGGTGCCGGTAGGGCCACTCCGGCCGGTACTCGCGCAGGAACGGGCCGGCCAACTGCTGGGCGGCGGCGGGCCGGTCGGCCGTGGTCTTCGCCTTCGGGGCGGCGGGGGTGAGCCCCGTCAGCCGGCCGCTCCCGGCACCCGGCGCGGGCGGCGGCCCGGGTGCGGGCGCGGGTACCGGTGCCGGTATCGGTGCCGGTCCGGGCGCGTGGGGCATCGGCGGCGGGCCCGGCGCGGGAGGCGGGGCGGGGGCGGGTGGGGGCGGGATGGTCATCTGCATACCTCGTCTCGTCCGGCGGGCCGGATCAGTCCGTTCGTACGGTCATGGCCCGCTGCCCGGCAATCGCTTCGCGCAGCCTGCGTACGGTGGCGGGCGCCACGGGTTCGTCGGGGTCGCGCTCCAGGCGGCGTACGAGGTTGCGCAGCCGCGCGGCGTCGTCCTCGTCGTACAGGGCGTGCGGCAGGAACGCGCACAGGACGTCGAGCAGTTGCGGATCCTCGTCCCCGTTCCGTATCCACTCGGCGAGCGAGTCCTCCAGCCGGTCCCGCGACCTGGCCGTGTCGAGACCGCACCACACCAGGTCCCCCAGCATCCGCGTGAGCCGCGGATGCGCGTCCAGCAGGGCGGCGGCGAGCGGCCAGCGCTCGTGGTCGCGGCGCGCGGGGGTGTCCTGGAGTCCCCACAGCCTGGAGGTGTGCAGCAGGATCATGTAGTCGACGGTGATCAGCGCGAGGTTGCGGTGGCTGGTGCGGCGGTCGCCCATCCAGGCGCCGAGCCGCTTCAGCACGGTCTCCGGTTCCGCGCCGGCGAGCAGCCGGGCCGCGCTGAGCGCGCCGTAGCCCAGGCCGATCGGGTCGGGGCCCTCGTACTGGCGGCCTGCCATGCGGCCCAGCTCGTCGAGGGAGGCGGACACCGACTCCGCCACCGTGCCGAAGCCGTGCACCAGGGCCGCCGTGCCGGCCCGCGCGTCGTCGTCCTCGCGCGCCCACCCCCGTACGGTGTGCCGTACCACCACGCGCAACGGCTCGCTCAGCGCCGCCGCCTGGGCGAGCGTCGTCGCGGCGGCGAGCTGCTGCTGGAGGAACTCGTCGGACGCCAGCGGGAGCACGATCTCCTGGAGCGCGTACGAGAAGTCCAGCGTGCACAGCGCCCCGGCGGTGATCGCGGCCGGCACCCACGCCACCGGCCGCTCGTCCGCGCACTGCGTACGGAGCCACTGGCACAGCGGCCCGCGTACGTTGTGGTGCTCCTCCCACACGTGCGCGAGGACGGCCCGCGCGAGCGCGCCTCCCTGCAGCCGAACCTTGCGGGTCTCCAGCCGCCGCCCGTCGGCGAACAGCACGTCCCCGGTGAAGAGTTCGGCCCGCGCCGCCGCCAGCCGGGCCCGGCTGTGGTCGCCGAAGAGCACCCGTCCCGGCTCCCGGCCCGGCTCCGCGGCCTGCGCGAACTCCCACGCCAACTGCTCCGCGGCCGAGGTCGCGACGCTGTACGGCGAGCCGTTGTAGACGGCCGCCGCGGTACGGAACGCCGCCTGCCGCAGCGCGCCCGCGACCGCGTCGCGGCCCCGCGTCGCGGCCCGCCCGGTGGTCGCGAACCACGCGCGGGCCTGGGACGGGGCGAAGGTGCGCAGCCCGGCGAGGAGTTCGTCGTCGGTGGACTCCGCGCGCAGCCGCGCGACGAGCAGCCGTGCCAGCGACTCCACCTCGTGCGGCCGCAGCGGATCGAGCCCAAGCGCCTCGGTGACGTCCGGCCGCCGCGCCAGGGCGAGCGCCTCCGCCAGCGGCTCCTCCTCGGCGTGGCCGAGGAGCGCGGTGAGGTGCCGGCGCAGCATGCCGTCGGCCGACGCCGTACGGAACAGGTGGCCGTAGCGGCCGCGGAGGAGTTCGTCGCCGAAGGCGTCGGTGCCGACGACGAGGATCGCGTACGCGCCGCGCCGCGCGAGGAGCGCGCCGAGCCGGTCGAGGTGCAGCTCGGCGGGGCGCTCCGCGACCCATCTGCCGTCCCGCTCCGGCCGGTCGCGGTCGTCGGCGTCGGGACGCCACCGCGGGGCGAGCGGCACCTGGTCGGCGATCTGCACCAGATAGCCGCGGCCCTCGGCCAGGTCGGCCTCCGCGATCCGGTCCAGCTCGGTGCGCGGGTCCATCCGCTCGACCTGGCCGCGGGTGATCTCGTCGAGCAGCGACAGCGCGGCGTAGCCGCGGCCGCTGCCGGTGTCGCCGCAGAGGGCGATCAGGCGCTGCCGCTCCAGGATCCCGCGCAGCTCCGGATAGCCGGGGGGCTCTTCGAAGACGAGCCGGAGGCGGCGCAGTTCGTCGCGCGGGACGGTGCCGGTGACCAGGCGCGGCAGGTCGGCGCGGGGGGTGGTGTAGTGGTGGTGGTCGCCGAGGTGGACGTCGCCGCGGGTACCGTCGACGATGGCGTTGCGGCCCTGTACGTCCACGAAGTTGGCGCGGGCCTGCCGTGCGGCGTCGTACGCGCCGTCCTCCACGCGGCCGGCGAACGGGCCGGAGTGCGCGGCGCTCAGCAGACCTTCGTCGGAGCCGCCGCCCGATCCGCCGCCCGATCCGCCGCCCGATCCGCCGCCGTCGCCGCGTCCCTGCCCGCCGCCTCCGCCTCCGCCTCCGCCTCCGCCTGCGTGGCGCCCCGCGCCGCCGCCTGCGCCGCCCCGGCTTCCGTTGCGCCCGCCGCCGCCTCCTCCGCCTCCTCCGCCGGCGCCTCCGCCACCGCCGCCGCCCTGCCCGCCCCCGCCGGAACCGCTGCCGCCGTCACTCACCGCGCTCCGCCCCCTCCGCGCCGCCGTCCCGCTCGCGGGTCACGCGCACCCCGACGATGTCGCCGTGCACCTCCGCGCCGTCCACGATCTGGTTGTGGCCGTTGACGTTGATCCAGTACTTCGCCCCCGGTGCCTGCCCCGGCCGCCCCCCGGGCGCCGCGGTCGGGGCAGGCTGCTCGGGCGGTGCGGCCGCCGGCCACGGGGGCGCGGCCCGGCGCGGTACGTGGAACCACGCGACCTCGTCCGTCTCCTTGGCCCGTACCGGAATCGGCCGGTAGTGCTCCGGCTCCACGAACCTGCCGCCCTCGGCGACCACCGAGTGGTAGAGGACGTCGGAGGCCACGAAGACCACGTGCACGTCGTCGTCCGCCGCCAGGATCGCCTTCGCCGGCTCGCTGTCGCACAGCCGGCACGCCAGGTCGACCGCCCGGCCCACCAGCCCCCTGCCGTCGTCGCCGACGGGCCCGCCGTGCATCGCGATCCGTAACCGCAGCGGCTCGCTCAGCCCCTCGTTGTGCTCGCGCACGCCCTGGTGGACCTCTTCGAGCCAGAGCCCGACCAGCGCCGCCGGCGGCACCTCGGGCGCCAGCGCGGCGAGCACGCCGTCGCCCCGGTCCTCCAGGTGCACCTGGTCGCCGCCCACGCCCCCGGCGGCGAAGGCCGCTTCGAAGACCGCGTACATCCCCTGGCGCGCCCGGAGTTTGGCCCGGTGGCCGAGGCGCCCGGACCCCTTGATATCCGCGCTCACCACCAGCCGGTGGACCGCCCCGCCCCTGCTCACGCTCACTTCAACCCCCCTCGGACGACGCCCGGCGACCGTGCCGCGTACTCAGGATGGCCGCGCCGGGCGCCGGTGTATGTAGCCGTTTACACAACCTCGGTGCCGTCCCCGGCCAGCAGCCGCAGCGGCTCGGTGTCGACGACGACCAGCCGCCTGGTCGCGGTTCGGACGATGCCCTGCCCGCGCAGCAGCCGCAGCGCCTTCGCGACGGCCTCCCGGGTCGAGCCCACGGAGGCGGCGAGGTCGTGCTGCGGCAGCGGCAGGTCGATGGTCACGCTGCCGTCGGGGTGCCGGCGGCCGGTGCGCTGGGCCAGCTCCAGGAGCCGTACGGCCAGCCGCTGGAGTACGTTCTCCGAGGCCAGCGACCGCCGTTCGCCGTCCGAGCTGCGCAGCCGGGAGCTGAGCTGCCTGAGCACCAGCGCGCTGACCGCGGGGCTGGCGCCGAGGAACCCGCGGAACCGGTCGCCGGGAATCACCACGGTGTCCACGGCCCCCAGCGCCGTCACCGTGGCGCTGCGCGGCCTGCGGTCGACGGCCGCCAGCTCGCCGACCAGCTCACCGGCGCCGCGCAGCGCGAGGATGAGCCGGTGGCCGCGCTCGGTCGCCACCGAGACCACCGTCCAGCCGCGGAGGATGGCGACGACGTACGAGGTGGGGGCGCGTTCGGGCAGGAGCACGTCGCCGCTCGCGTAGCTCCGCGGTACGCCGAGTGCCAGCAGCGCCGCCCGCTCGTCCGGCCGTAACCCATCGAGCAGGGGCTGTTCCCGTTCGATGAGACTCAAGCCGACCGCCTTGGACCCATGACATCCCCGCCCCGAAACGACAGCACGCTAGGGAACGGGCAGGCGCACGTCAATGCGTCCGGGGTGCGTGCCCGGCGCGGAAGGCGCCCGGCGGCACGCCCACGCGGCGGGTGAAGAGCCGGGTGAAGTGCCCGGGGTCGGCGTAGCCGATGCGGCGGGCGATGGAAGCCACCTTGAGGTCCGTGGTGGCGAGCAGGTCCTTGGCCGTGTTCAGGCGGGTGGCGAGGACGAAGTCCTTCGGGCTGCATCCGGCCGTGTACTGGACCTCCTCGCGCAGCCCGGGCAGCGGCAGCGCCTGCCGGCGGGCGTGCTCGGTCACGGAGACCGGCAGGTGGGCGGCGCGGGCGAGTTCCTCGACGACCGCAGGGGGCCGGTCCCGCGGGGTGGCGCGGGAGCGGCGCAGGACGCCGGGGAGTTCGTGGAGCCCGGCGGCGGAGGTGGCGTCGTAGGTGGGCTCGGACTCGTTGCAGACGGTGGCGAGTTTGCGGATCGTACGGTGCGCTGGGGCGCCCGTGGCGAGGGGGACGACGGCGTCGTCCGGGGCGGGGATGAGGCCGCGCCGGGCACAGGCGGCGACGGCGGGGCCGCTGAACCCGGCGAAGGCCACCGTCCAGCCGGGCTTCCCAGGCCCGTAGCTATGCGTGCGGGCACCTGGTCTGGAGTTGCGGTTTGGGCTGGTGGGGTGTGCGTTTCGGGTTCTGGGCGGTCCAAGGCGGCTGACAATCTCCTGGTTGCGTCCGGTGCTCTGTGCGACAGTCGCACGGGAGTCGTGAGCGTGCCAGCCACTCATTCGAGTGTTGGTAGTTGCCAGAGGGATATGCCGGCCCAGGTGTGGCTACAGTCGGATTTGATCTTGACGACCCTGGGGGTATCCGTATGCCACCGTCCGACGGTCATGCGCCATGGGGGCGGAGTGACACGCGCAACGATCTTTCCGGGACCGTCCACGGGCCCAGTCTTCAGGCGGCCACCATCCGCGGGGACGTGTATCTCGGTGCCGCGCCCCGGCAGCGACCGCCGGTTCCCAGGCAGCTTCCGCCGCGGCCCCGGTACTTCACCAACCGCGAGGCGGGGCTGGAGGTTCTTGACCTTGCGCTGGCGCGGGCGCGTAGCGAGGACTCCTCCGCGCTCGTCTCCATCAGCGGTCTGCCGGGGGTGGGGAAGACGTCCCTCGCGCTGTCGTGGCTCCACCGCCACAGCGACGACTTCGCGGACGGTCAGCTCTACGCCGGGCTGGAGGGGCACCGGGTAGGCGAGCCGACCAGTCCGGCCCACGTGCTGCCCCGGTTTCTGCAGGCGCTCGGCGTGGCTCCGGAGCACGTTCCCGTCGATCTCGCCGGGCAGATGGCCCACTTCCGTACGGTCACGGCCGGCCGACGTATCGCCGTCCTCTGCGACAACGCCCTGTCGGCCGCCCAGGTCCGCCCCCTGATGCCGGCGTCCGCGGGCAGTGTCTGCGTGGTGACCAGCCGATGGCATCTCCGGCCCCTGGTGCTGGACGGCGCGGAGTTCGTGCGGCTCGATCCGCTGGACACGGATTCGGCCATAGAGCTGCTGGGCAACGTGGCCGGGCACGAGCGCGTCGCGGCCGATGTCGCCGCCGCCCGCGAACTGGTCCTCTCCTGCGGCCGCTTCCCGCTGGCGGTCTGCGTCAGTGCGGCGCTGCTCGTCGCCCGGCCCGGCTGGAGCGTGGCGACGGCGGTGACGGACCCCGCCGGCGGCTCTCACCTCAGCGAAGCGGACGAGGAGGTATCCATGAAGGCCAGACTCGACCAGGTGTACGCGGCGCTCCCCGACGACGCCGCGCGGCTGTACCGCCGGATGGGCCTGCACCCCGGCAGCGAGTTCGACGTCGGTGTCGCCGAGGCGGCGGCTGCGGGGCCTCCCGAGATCTCAGCGCCGATCGACTGCCTGGTGACCCTGGTGCACGCCAACCTCCTCGGCACGGACAACCCCGGCCGGTACCGCTTCCACGACCTGATCCACGAGCACGCCAGGCACCGGGGCGAAGCGGACGACGACCGCGACCTGCGTGCGGTGACCGAGCGGCGGATCATCGATCACTATCTCGCCACCGCGGACAGCGCGGATCACGTCGTCTATCCCCAACGCCGGCGCCCGGTGCCGGAATACCGGTTCCCGCCGGAGGAGAGCCGTACGTTCGCGGACTTCGCCACCGCGCTCGGGTGGTTCGAGGAGGAACTCGCCAACCTCATGGCCGTCCTGCGGCTCGCCTCGAAGCGCGGTCACCATTCAGCCGCTTGGCAGATCGTGGACGCCATGTGGGGTCTGTTCATCTACACGCGATACCACCGGGACTGGATCGCCAGTCACGAGATCGGCGCGGAGGCCGCCCGGGCCTGCCGGCACCGCCTCGGTGAGGCAAGGATGCGTACCGGCCTCGGCATGGCGCTGCGGGACACGGGCCGCTACGAGGAGGCTCTCGCCGCCTTCGACGAAGCCCTGGACCTCCGCCGGGAGATCGGCGACCGGCCGGGTGAGGCCCTGGTCCTGCACAACGTGGGCCTCGTGCACATGCAACGAGACGAGCTGGACCGGGCAGGCGAGTTGTTCGCGGCTGCACTCGTCATCCGGGAAGCAGCGGCTGACACCCGCGGGGAGGCGAAGGCGCACTTCGCCATCGGCGAGGTGAAAAGCCTCCTGGGACACGACGACGATGCCATCCGCCATCTCACCCGAGCGATGGACATGATCGCGGGAAAGAGGGATCTCAACTCCGAGATCCTTGCCCGCCGTCTCCTCGGTCAGGCATACCTGCGCGCCGGTGACCGCCCCGCGGCGCGCGTCCAACTCGAAGCCGCCCTGGCCGCGCTCCAGGATGCCGGTACGGTCTTCGACCAGGGCACCCTGCGCGAAATCCTCGGAGAGGTCGCCGAGCAGGACGGCGATCCCTCTTCGGCCCGAGGCCACTACACCCGGGCCGAAGAGGTCTACCGCAAACTCGGCGCCCTCCCGCACGCGGAGCGCGCCGCCGGACACCGGCGCCGCCTCGATACCGGCGCCGGGCCCGACGAACCGGCGGATCCCGTGCCGGCGCCCGACTAGCGTCGGGCGCCGCGCTAGCGCCAGGTGCCGACGCGCGTACGCAGCGGGTAGACCCGGCGCAGCGCGGCCAGTTCCCTGTCGGTCAGGAAACCCTCGGCGGCCGAGTCCGCACCGACCTTCCAGCCGGCGAACAGAACGGCCGACTCCAGCGCCTCCACCGGCTTGCCCGACGTGAGCCAGCCGTGCAGAAAGGAGGCGAACAGCGCGTCCCCCGCGCCGTCCGTGTCGCGGACCGGCCGCGGCGTGACGGCGCCGATCTCCACCAGCCGCCCGTCCTGGAGCCCCATGACGCAGCCGTCCTCGCCGCATCCCACCGCGGCGATCCGGCACCCCGGGTAACGGCGGAAGACCTCCCCGATCCACTCGGCGCACGTGCCCGGCAGCCGCTCATGGCTGCAGAAGAGCACGTCGGCCACCTCCAGCCACGGCCGGTGGCTCTCGTCGTCCAGATCGGCCGACACGTGCAGATCCACGGCCACCGGCAGCCCCAGCAGTTCCTTCGCCGGCCGCAGGAAGGGCTCGCCGAACGGCCGGTTGGTGATCACCGCCAGGTCCGCGTCCACCGCCTGCTCGATGAAGCGCTCCATCGGATAGTCGCCCGAGCCGCCCACGGCCCAGGCATTGCGTGCCACGCGCCCGCTCGGGTCGGTGAGGATCATGGTCTTGGCCGTCTCCGCGACGTCGACGACTCCCCGTCCCTTCAGTCCCCGCCGCTCCATGGCCTCCCGGATCACCGCTCCGGCTTCGTCGGTTCCCACGAGCGTGCAGACGTGTGCCTCACTCCCCAGCTTCCGTAACGCGCCGGCGACGTTGTACGCACCTCCCACGACAGTGCAGCGCATCCATGAAGCGCTGCGGTACGCGCTGTATTGCAACGGAAATTCCTCGACGGGCGCAGTCATCGCCAGCCTCGTCATTCCCACGATGACAAACCGCGGCATAGTCGATCTCGTCTCCCCCAGATTGCGGCATCGGGCCGGGTATCCGGCCCGCGCATCCGAGTCTGCGGGAGGTGACCAGAGCGTTTCCTTGCAGCCCGCATGCAGAATTGCTGCAGGCCCGCCGTTACGCCGTCCGAATGCCTTCGTGGAACCGGGGAGTTCGCCGACGAGGCGGTGATCCGGAGACGTTCGTGTCGAGACTACTGTGCCGTGAGTTCCGCCGCTGCCTTTTGAAGCGCTTCCACGAGTGCCCTCGCCCCCGGCAGGTCCGGCGGGTCCGGCGGGTCCCCGTACGTCGCCGCGTGGATCCGGCGTTCCGCCCCCGGGATCTCCGTCGTGCGGATCCCCTTCCCCCGGTGGGCCGCAAGGGCCAGGCCCGGGACGGTCGTGACGCCGATGCCCGCCGCGACGAGGGCCCGGACCACGACCCCGGGACGATCGTGCTGAGTACGGCGGCGCGGCGGCCGGCCGTACGCGGCCGGTGCACAGAGCTTCGGTCACGGAGCCGTGGCGTGCCCCCGCCTCCTCGACGGCGTGGACGGCAGCCGCGTCCGTCTTGAGCAGGTCCGCGCCGTCGAGGGGGAGGGGGTCACGCACCTCAAGTACCTGGTTCATCCCGTACGTTCCGGCCGCTGACCCGGCCGTACGCACAGCGCCATCGCCCCCGCCGTCGCCACCAGCAGCGGCACCGCCGCCGCCTTCGGCGCGTACGCCAGCAGCAGCCCGCCGAGCAGACCCCCCACGAGCAGCGCCGCCAGGACCACGGTGCGCAGGGCGGCGTGCCGGCGGTCGCCCTGCGCCAGGCCGGAGATCAGCGACGTCAGGGTGCCGGTGACGAACGTCGTCGTGATGCCCGCCCGGTCGAGACCGCGGGCCGCCGCCGTCTGTACGCCCATCGCCGTCGCCGACGCGGCGATCAGCCCGGCGCCGGCGGCGGTCCCGGGGGCGGCGTCCGTCGCGACCCACCCGGCGAGGAACACCGCGTGCAGCGCGAGCCCGGCGCCGAGCACCCGCGCGGAGCCGGCGG
This sequence comes from Streptomyces sp. NBC_01808, assembly GCF_035917395.1. Classification (NCBI taxonomy): domain Bacteria; kingdom Bacillati; phylum Actinomycetota; class Actinomycetes; order Kitasatosporales; family Streptomycetaceae; genus Streptomyces; species Streptomyces sp. NBC_01808. The sequence continues at coordinate 3,633,863 of NZ_CP109072.1, read as the reverse complement.
GGCGGGTGCGCAGCAGGCGGAAGCCCGCGAGCATGCCGAGGGCGAAGCCCGCGAACGAGGCGGTGCAGCGCAGGACGTCGCCGCGCAGCACCTCCTGCCACGACTCGTCGGACGTGGCCGCCATGCCGACGAGCACCAGGTTGCCCGTCATGTTCGCCGTGAACACCCCGCCCAGGCCCAGGAACGAGATCGCGTCCGTGATGCCCGCCGTGACGGTCAGCAGGATCAGGGCCGTGTCCGTGCGGAGGGTTGCCCCGCGCCCGCGGGAGCCGGCCGCCGGGCGGGCCGCCGTCGCCGTCGTTGTCGTCGCTGTCGTCGTCACGCCGCCCCGGTCGCCACCTTCCGCTCGAACGCCGCCAGCGCCGCCGCGCCGACCGCCTTGTCCTGGTCGCCGTTGCCGCCGCTCACCCCCACCGCGCCGACGACCTCGCCCTCGTACACGATCGGGAACCCGCCCACGAAGGCGGCGAAACGCCCCGGGTGCATGTGCTGGATCCCGAACGCCTCGTTCCCGGGCAGCGCCGGGCCCTTCGGCTCCTCGTTGAACAGGTGCGTCGCCCGCTGGTGTCCCGCGGCAGTGAACGCCTTGGCGATGGCGATCTCCACGCCCGTCAGCCGCGCGCCCGTCATCCGGTGCAGGGCGATCGGGTGCGCGCCGTCGTCGGCGATGCAGATGGTCTGCCTGACACCGATCCGCGCGGCCTCCGCCTCGGCGGCTTCCAGCATGACCAGGGCGTCTTCCAGGGTGAGCCGGTGGATCTTGTGCATGGGAGTCTCCTCAGTACGCGCAGTACACGGTCTTCGTGTCCGTGACGAACTCCAGCGCCGTCCGCCCCCCTTCGGGGAACGCGCCGGAGCTGGACGCGCCCCAGCCGCCGAAGGGCGGTGCGACGCCGTTGCCTGTGGTGCGTTCGTTGACCTTCACGACCCCGCAGCGCGCCGCCCGCAGGAAGCGGTGCGCGGTGCCGAGGTCGCGGGTGTGGATCGCGGTGACGAGCCGGTGCGGGTCCGCGTTGATCGCGGCGAGCGCCTCCTCGGGCCCTTCCACCGGCACCACCGACAGCAGCGGCCCGAACAGCTCACCCGTGTTCACCGGATGGTCCGCCGGTACGCCGGTCAGCACCGCCGGCAGCACCCAGTGCCCCGCGGGATCCGCGCCCGGCGCCAGCGACCCGCGCCCCGCGACGACGGCGCCCGCGGCGACGGCGGAGTCGAGCAGCCCCGTGAGGCGGGTGCGCTGCCCGGCGGTGGCGGCGGGGCCGATGTCGGCGCCCGGGTCGTCGCCGCGCCCCGCGGTGAGCTTCGCGGCCCGCTCCGCCAGCAGCGCGGTGAACTCCGCCGCCACCGGCCGCTCCACCAGTACCCGGTCCGTCGCCGTGCAGACCTGTCCGGTGAGCCCGAAGGCCCCGGCCGCGACCTCCGCCGCCGCGCGCGGCAGGTCGGCGTCGGCGCAGACCAGGGCGGCGTTGTGCCCGCCCAGCTCGAACTGCACCCGGGCCGAGGGCCCGACGGTGCTGCGCAGCGCCGCGCCGACCCGGTCGGAGCCGGTGAACGTCACGGCCCGTACCTCCGGCGCGCCCGCCAGCGCCGCCATCGCCGCAGGGTCTTCGCCCTGGACGACCCGCAGCACCTCCTCCGGTACCCCGCCGCGATGGCAGGCCGCGGCCAGCCGCGCGCCGACGCCCGGCGTGACCGGCGATGGCTTGAAGACGACGGTGTTCCCGGCGGCCAGCGCGGGGGCGATCTTCCGGGCGGCGAGCGAGACAGGGAAGTTCCACGGGGTGACGGCGACGACGACGCCGAGCGGCACGCGCAGCGTCCAGGCCGCGACTCCCGGGCTCTCGCCGGGGTACGTCGCCCCCTCCACCAGGTACGCGAGCTGCGCCGCCAGCCGGAACTGCTCGACGGTCTTGGCCACCTCGCCGCGCGCCGAGCCGAGTGTCTTGCCCTCCTCGCGGCAGATCAGCAGCGCCAGCCCGGCCGCGTCCGCCGCCAGCTCCGCGGCGGCGCCGTGCAGCGCCTCCGCGCGGCGCCCGGCGGGGGCGGCGGCCCAGCCCTCGAAGGCCCGGTGTGCGGTACGTACCGACTCGGCGGCCTGCGCCGGGGAGGCGGCGGCGACCTCGGTGACGGTCTCACCGGGGGACGCCGGGTCGGTGGAGCGCAGCACGGCCGGTGTGGCAGTCGGCGAGGCGGCCGGGTCCGGGGCCGTCATCGCCGTGCCCCCGGCCAGGTCGGTATGCCCGGACTCTGGTGTGCAAGTGCTTTTCTCGACAAGATGACCTCCACGTCCTCATCGGCCGGGCAGCGCGTCGTGGTTCCCGTGACGTTCCTCGTTCCTCGTCCCTAGCTTTGGCGTTTCCGGCCGAGGCGGCTTCGTACAATCCGCACCATCGCCGCAGGAGGATGTAGGCAGATGGCACACGACACATCGCACAAACTGCACATGACGGTGGAATCGCTGCTCGCCGAGCCCGTGTTGCGCGGGCGGCTGCTGGGTGGCAAGGCCGGGCTGCGCCGCGAGGTGACCTGGTGCCTGCCGCTCGCCGAGCTGCCGCCGCCGCCCGGGGCCGACCGGCCCGCGGCCGGCGAGGACCTCGCGGGCATCGCTGTCTACGCCCCGGCCGCGGAACTCGTCGCCGCCCCCGACTCCCGCCGGCTGCTCTCCGGCCTCGCCGCCCGCGGCGCCGCCGCCGTGCTGGCCCGGCTCCAGCAGGGCGTCGAACCCGACCTCGGCCCGCTGATGCGCGCCGCCGACACCGCGGGGCTGCCGCTGGTGCGGCTGGCGCCCGAGGCGGACTACCACCGCGTGGGGCGGCTGGTGGCGGTGAAGTCGATCGCCGACACGGCGCACGTGCTGGAGTACAGCGTCCGCGTCCACCGCACCCTCGGCGAGGTCTTCGCCTCCGGCTCGGGCCTGCCCGCGCTGGCGCGGTCGATGGCGACGCTGTCGGGCGGCTCGGTGCTGATCCTGGACCGCGGCGGCGAGCTGCTGGCCCGCGCGGAGCGCGACCGGGCGGCCTCCGACGCGGAGTGGCAGGAGCTGGCGGACGCCGTCCACGCCAAGGCGGGCGGGGCCCGGCCGCAGTCGCTGCACGCCGGGCACCACCACGTCGCGGCCCGCGACCTCGACGTCGCCGCGCCGTGGGGCGAGCGGCTGCACGTGGTGTGCGCGCCGGTGGGCGTGGCGGGGGAGCCGTACGGGACGGTGGCCGTCGTCGAGCCGGTGCTCGCGCCGGAGTCGCACGCGCTCGCCCAGCACCGGGTGATCGTGGAGCAGGGGGCGCCGCTGGTGGCGTCGGAGATCCTGCGGCAGCGGTCGGTCACGGAGGCGGAGGAGCGCTCGCGGGACGACTTCCTGGACACGCTGGTGCACGGACGGTTCACGGACGCACACGAACTGGAGGCGCGGTCGCGGCACTACCGCTTCGACATGGACGCGCGGCACGCCGTCTTCGTCGTCGCCATGCCGGCCGCGAGCGCGGCGCGGGCGCAGGCGGTGCAGCGGGCGGTCGCGGGGGCGGCGGACGCGGCGGGCGGCGGCCCCGGCGGTACGGACCGGCCGGCGGCGGGCGCCGCGCCGGGGCACGGCAAGGGGTTCACCATGGCGACGCTGATGGGCCGGCTGCTGGTCGTCGTGGCCGAGTTCGCGGCGGCCGACGCGGCGGCGCCGTTCGACGCCCAGGCCGAGAAGACGGCGCTGCAGCGGTACGGGCGGTGGCTGCACCGGCTGGTGACCGGCCGGGCGGACCCCGGTGCGCAGATCGCGTACGGCCGGGCGGCCACGGGCGCGGCGGGGGTGGCGGCGAGCTTCCGCGAGGCGCGGATCACGCTGGAGCTGTCGGGCCGGGTGCAGGTGCCGGAGGTGTGCGGGTACGCGGAGCTGCGGGTGTTCGCGGCGGTCGAGGAGGCGGCGGCGAGCGCGCAGGGGCGGGAGTTCGCCCGCGAGGTGCTGGAGCCGCTGCGCCGCGCGGACGGCCAGACGGGCAACCTGGAACAGGTCGTGCTCGCCTACATCGCCGAGTCGGGCAACCTCAACGCGGCGGCGCGGCGGCTCCAGCTCCACCGCAACACGATGCTCTACAAGCTCGAACGGGCCTCGCGGGCGCTCCAGATGGACGTACGGTCCGCGGAGACGCAGTTCACGGTGTGGCTGGCGCACCGCATCCAGACGCTGAACGACTCGCTGCGCGTGCTCCAGGCCGAGCTGTCGCCCCCGGCGTAGCGCCGGGCCCCTCAGCGGGTACGTACCGGAAGCTGTGGCTCCGGAACGGCCGCGGTGTCGGGCTGCGGGTCCTTGCCGGCGAAGGAGAAGACGAACGCCGCCGCCGCCAGGGCCGCGCCGGTGCCGAAGACCCAGACCAGCCGCTCCGGTTCGGTACCCAGCAGGGCGACGGAGGCGGTGCCGAGGGCGGTGGCGCCGAACCGTACGAGGTTGAAGAGCCCGAGACCCGCGCCCGTACGCCCCGCCCGGGACCGGGACGCGCCGGTCGCCGCCGGGGTCTGGACGAACGCCACCCCCGCGCCCAGCGCCAGCAGCGCCGCGACCAGCGGCGGCGCCGCCCCGTGCCACCCGGCGACGGCGGCGAGCGCGCCGAGCCCGGCGAGCAGCGTCAGCAGCCCGCCGCGCATGGCGGCCCGGCCGCCGAACCGCTCGGTCGCCCGCCCCGCGACGGGCGCGAGCGACGCCATGGCCAGCGGCAGCGCCAGCACCACAAGACCGGTGGTGCCCTCGGGCATGCCGTGCGTCTCGACCAGGTACACCGGCGCCGCGAGCAGCGTGGCCCCCAGCGCGTACATCTGCGCGGCGGCGGCGAACGACGAGCGCAGATACCGCACTTCGACCAGGTGCCGGGGCCGCAGGAACGCCCCCGGCCGGCCCCGCTCGACCAGGAGGAACGCGGCCAGGCACAGCAGCCCGCCGCCCGCGAGCCCCCACACGGCGGGGGAGCCGATGCCCTGCGACGGCACCGCGGAGGTGGCGGCGAGCAGCAGGGCGGCGCCGCCGGTGACGGTGAGCGCGCCGCGCCAGTCGAGCCGGGTGCGGGCCGGCCCTTCCGGCGGCTTGGGCAGCAGCAGTCTGCCGCCGAGGACGACGAGCGCGGACAGCGGCACGATCTGCCAGAACACCGCGCGCCAGCCGAGGAACTCGGCGAGCAGCCCGCCGGTCGTCGGCCCGAGCGCCTGCCCGGCGCCGTTGGCCGCCGCCCACAGCGACAGCGCCCGCCCGCGCCGCCCCTCCCCGAGCACCTGCACCACCAGCACCATCACCACGGGCAGCACGGGCGCGGCGGCCAGCCCCTGCAACATCCGGAAGGCGACCAGCACCGGCAGGCTCGGCGCCAGTGCGGCCCCGGCGGAGCCGGCCAGCACGCCGGACATCGCCCAGCACAGGACGCGGCGGTGCCCGAACCGGTCGCCGAGCCAGCCGGAGACGGGCATGAGGGCGGCGAGGGTCACGGGGAAGGCGGTGGCGACGAGCACACCGCGGCTGAGGGGGGCGTCGAGGTCGGCGAGGATGGAGGTCATCGGGACGTTGACGACGGTGTTGGCCATCGTGGTGGTCACGGTGGCGGTCAGCACGGGCAGCAGCCCCCACCGGCTGGGCCGGCGCACGGGCGCGGCTTCGGCGGCGGCACCGGTGGCGGTCTTCCGCGTTCCCGCGGTACGGCGCCACCACGCGCGGACAGGCTTCATGGGCGTACGGCCGCCGTCAGTTCGACCTCCACCGGCGCCCCCGACGGCAGCGACCTGACCCCGATCGCCGACCGCACCGGCAGCCCCGCCGCGGGCGCGGCCTCGCGGAGCCCCGCGGTGGCGCCGTCCGCGACGGCCGACAGGTCGGTGAACCCGTCGACGCACGCCACGTACACCGTCATCCGCAACAGCCGCCGCAGCCGCCCCGCGTCGCCGTCCAGCGCGGCGACGATCGCCGCGACGGCGTTGCGCGCCGCGAGCCCGGCGGCGGCGCGGGCCACCGCGGGGCCGACGTCGCCGCCGACGAGCCCGGTGACGGTCAGCCGGCCGTCGACCCGCGGCGTCATCCCCGCGCTGAGCGCGAGCCCGCCGTCGACGACGGCGGCCCGGTAGTCCCCCTGGGGAACGGGCGCGGCGGCCCCGTTCCCGGTTCCGCCCGCCGCCTCCGCGGCGGCAGCCGCGACGCCCGCGCCCGGCGCCCCCGTTCCCGTACGACCGGACTCCCCCGCCTCCGGCGCCGTACCCCCGGACGCCGCGGCTCCCGGCACCGCATCCCCCTCAGACACCGAGCGCCACCCCGTCCTGCCGCGGGTCCGCGCCGCCCAGCAGGCAGCCCCGCTCCCGGTCCGCCGTGATCACCATCGCGCTGCCGCCGCCGCCCCACGGCCCCGCGTCGGTCACCGCGTGCCCGCGCTCCCGCAGCCCCGCCAGCACCCCCGCGCCCAGCCGCGACTCGCACCGCAGCTCCTCCGGCCGCCCGAGGACGTCCGCGTCGCTGCCCGGGTGGATGAAGAACCGCGGTGCCTCCACCGCCGCCTGCGCGTCCATCCCGTGGTCCACCAGATGCGAGATGAGCTGCGTGTTCCACTGCACCTGGCCGTCGCCGCCCGGGGTGTTCCCGACGTGCTCCAGTCGTCCCGCCTCGTCCGTGACGACCCACGCGTTCAGCGTGTGCAGCGGCCGGCGGCGCGGCCGGACCGCGTTGGGGTGGCCGGGTATGAGGTACGCGCCGCGGCCCAGGCGGTTGTTGAGCAGCACGCCGGTGCCGGGGAGCGTGACCTTGGAGCCGAACGTGAACGCCAGCGAGTGGATGTAGCTCACCGCGCGCCCCTCCGCGTCCACGGCGACCATCGACGTCGTGTCGCCGTCCGCGGGCCCCGCCGCTCCCGGCGGCGCCTCGCCGCGCGCGAGGCGTTCGCGCGCCGCCGCGACCGCGGCCGGCGTCAGGGTCTCCCGCCACACCTCGGTGTCGCTCGCGCAGCGCTCGACGCGGTCCGCGAAGGACAGCCGGGCCGCCGACGCCAGCAGGTGCACGGCGTCGGCGCCGAGCGGGGCGAGGGCGCCGAGGGTGCCGTCGCAGAGGGCGAGCTGCTGGAGGGCCATCCAGCCGGGCGTGGGGGGCGGGGTCTGGTGCACGGTACGGCCGCGGTAGGCGGTGCTGATCGCCGGCTGCGGTGCCACGTCGCCGCAGAGGGCCCACTCCTCGCCGCTGAACGGCGCGCCCGCCGCGCGCAGGGCGGCCACCGCCCGCTCGGCGAACGCGCCGGTGTAGAAGGCGGCGGGGTCGGCGGCGAGGGTACGTATCGTCGCGGCCAGGTCCGGCTGCGCGAGCCGGTGGCCGACGGCGGGCGGGCGGCCGGCGGGCAGCAGGTTCCGCAGCGCGTCGGGGTCGGCGGCGAGGAGCTGCCGGACTTCCGCGATGTCGCCCCGGGTCTTCGCGGTGCAGGGCAGGCCGCCCTCGGCGGCGCGGGCGGCGGGGGCCCACAGCTCGGCGAGTTCGCGGGTGGCGCCGGCCGCGTGCAGGGCGGCGAGGGCGGCGGGCGCGCCGGGTACGGCGACGGAGAGCGGTCCTGAGAGCGGCACGGCGTCGTGGCCCTGGGCGGCGTAGAAGTCGGCGTCGCCGCCATCGGGCCCGTAGCCGCTGCCGCAGACCGTCCACACCCGGCCGTCCGGCTCCCGTACGACGGCGAAGGCGTCGCCGCCTACGCCGCACTGGCCCGGCAGCGCGAGCCACGACATCGCGGCCATCGCCAGCGCCGCGTCCACGGCGTTGCCCCCGTCGCGCAGCACGGCGGCGCCGGCGAAGGTGACGGCGGGGTGCGCGCTCGCGGCCATGCCGCCGGCGGAGAGCACGGGGGTACGGGGCGGGCGCTGCTGCTCAGGCTGCTGCTGGACGGACGGCTGCTGCGACTCGTACGACTCGGCCATACGGCGAGTATCCGCCCGGGCGAACCGAAGATCCATGTGCAATCTGCCCCCGGATCCGGCGGCCTCCTTGTGCGTACCGCACATTCCGGACCCCCGGCAACGGCCGGGATCTCCCCGGGAAACGACGCGGAAACTCCGGGGTCTTCCCGCCCGCACAGTGCACAAATAATGTGCCGGACAATGTGCACCCTCCCCCTGTGGCCTGGCAGAAACGGTCGCCAGAGTGCCGCACAACCATCGGACTTCGGCCGTCCGGCAGCAGTGCCGGGCGCCGGGTAGGGAGTGCGGACGTGGAGCTTACTGCTGCGCACTGGACGTATCTCGCGGGGGTTGTCGTCATCATCGGCGTGATGATCGCGCGGCGTAATGTCGTCGTTCCCGCGGTCGTCGCGACCTTCTTCACGGCCTGGTTCTACAGCGGCAGCCTCGTCAAGGGGCTGGCCGCGATCTTCTCCGCGAGCCTGACCGCGGCCGGGGAGCTTTTCAGCATCTTCCTCATCATCGCCCTCATCACCGCGTTGCTCGGCGCGATGCGCGCGTTGGGCGCGGAGCGGCGGATGGTGGCGCCGTTCCGGGTGCTGATGCGCAACGGGCGGATGGCGTTCCTGGCCATCGCCGGCGTCACGTACTTCATCAGCTTGTTCTTCTGGCCGACGCCCGCGGTGCCGCTGATCGGGGCGATCCTGCTGCCCGCGGCGATCCGGGCCGGGCTGCCCGCGGTGAGCGCGGCTGCGGCCATCGCCATCGCGGGGCAGGGCATGGCCCTGTCCAGCGACTACGTGATCCAGGTGGCGCCGGGGCTGTCCGCGAAGGCGGCGGGCGTGGAGACCTCCGCGGTCGCGGACCGGGCGATGGTGCTGTCGGTGATCACCGGGGTGGTGGCGCTGACGCTGGTGTACCTGAAGGGGCGGCGCTCCTTCGGCACGGTCAGCGAGGAGCACCGACTGCGCTGGGAGGCCGAGGCGGAGGCGCTGTCGGCGGACGGCGGGGGAGTGTCCCTCGGCGGTACGGAGGCGGGGCGCACGGCGCGTACGGCGGCGGCGTCCGGCGGTTCTGCGGGGGCGGCGACGAAGCTGCTCAGCCCGCCGGGGGGCGCGGGCCCGGGCGGCAGCGGAACCGATTCTGCTACGGACCCGGGCGCCGCCTCCGGCCCCGGCTCAGGCACCGGCCCCGGTACGGACCGCAAGCCCGGCCCCGGCCCCGCCTCCGGCCCCGACTCCGGCGAGATCCCCGGCGAACCCGTGCGCCGCTCCCGCGCGTTCGCCCTCATCGTGCCGCTGACCTTCGCCGCCATCGTCGGCTACATGCTCCTCGGCAAGTTCACCGGCGCCGTCACCGAGGTCCAGGGCGGCGAGGCCGCCGGGCTCGTCGGCGGCGTCGCGATGCTGCTGCTCTTCGCCGCCGTGTTCTGCTGCGACGGCAAGGAGGGCCTGACCACGGCCGCGGACCACGTCGTCGACGGGCTGGTGTTCGCGTTCAAGGCGATGGGCGTCGTCGTGCCCATCGCCGGGTTCTTCTTCCTCGGCAACGTCGACTTCATCACCGAGATCACCGGTGTGCAGGACGACAAGCCGCCGGCGCTGCTCTTCGACCTCGTCACCGCCGTCGACCAGTACATCCCCGACATCGGCTTCATCGTGGCGTTCGCCATCCTGATCATCGGCATGATCACCGGCCTGGAGGGCTCAGGCTTCGCCGGCCTGCCGCTGACCGGCTCGCTCTCCGGCTCCCTCGGCCCGGCCGCGGACGTCGACCCGGCGACGCTGGCCGCCGTGGGGCAGATGGGCTCGGTGTGGACCGGCGGCGGCGTGCTCATCGCGTGGTCGTCGCTGCTGGCGGTCGCGGGGGTGGCGCGGGTGCCGGTGCAGGACGTCGTACGGCACTGCTTCGTGCCGGTCGTCGCCGGTCTGGTGACGGCCACGGCGCTGGCGACCGTCCTGTTCTGACGCCCGCCCGCACCCGTACCCGGCACTGTGCACAGAGATTCCGCACACACCTGTGCACAAACACCATCCTCGACTCCCCCGCACGCTCCCTACTTTGGTGACACACGGACCGCGGAAAGGACGCAGCAGATGACGGAACTGCTCTCTAGAGACGAATTCCGCAGCGCGCTCGAAGAGGCCATCAAGGGCCGCGAGGCGAAGAATGCCTCCTTCAGCACCGCGTGGGCGGAAGGGCAGCTCAAGCGCGAGCACTTCGCCCGCTGGGCGGAGAACCACTACCACTACGTCGGCCCGTTCGCCGACTACCTGGGGTACATCTACGGAAACACCCCGGACGAATTCACGGGCGCCAAGGACTTCACGCTCCAGAACATGTACGAGGAGGAGCTGGCGGACATCCGCCACACCGACCTCCTCATCCGCTTCGCGGAGGCGTGCGGCACCACCAAGGAGCGCATCGAGGACCCCTCGAACATGAACCCCGTCACCCGCGGCCTGCAGTCCTGGTGCTACGCGGTCGCCATGCGCGAGCACTTCGTGGTCGCCACCGCCGCGCTCGTCGTGGGCCTGGAGTCGCAGGTGCCGAGCATCTACAAGAAGCAGATCGTGCCGCTGCGGGAATCGTACGGATTCACCGAGGACGAGATCGAGTTCTTCGATCTGCACATCACCTCGGACGTGGTGCACGGCGAGCGCGGATACCAGATCGTGCTCGACCACGCCGACACCCCGCGGCTCCAGCAGCGGTGTCTGCAATTCGTCCGCTGGGGCGCGGAGATGCGCTACTCGTACACCCAAGCGCTCTACGACCACTACGTCAGGCCGGACCTGGAGCCGGCCGCGGCCGCCGCCTGAAAGGACCGCGGGCCGGCAGACGGCGGCGGCCGGACGCGACATTCCGGCCGCCGCCGTCTCTTCATATCCGGAGGAGCACAGCACATGTCCGAATGGACGCGGGTCGCCGAACTCACCGACGTGAGCCGACGCAGAAAGAAGCTGGTGGCGCTCGGCGAGGAGCGGGTCGCGCTCTTCTACGCCGACGGCGAGGTGTTCGCGTTCCGCGACGCCTGCGTGCACAAGGGCAAGTCGCTGGCGCGCGGCACCGTGCTGCACGGCCGGGTCGTCTGCCCGGGGCACCAGTGGGCGTTCGACCTGCGCACCGGGCAGGCGGACGACCGCGAGGAGTGCCAGCCGCGGTACGAGGTACGGGTCGCGGACGGCGGCGTGTGGCTGCGCCCGGCCGCCTTCGCGGGCGCCGCCGCGGTGTCCGCGGGCGCCGCTGCGACCTCCGCCTCCGCCTCCGTACCCGCCCCGGCGGCGAACTCCGCACCCTCGTCCGCCACTCCGCCGTCCGTCCCGTTCCCGGCCTCACCCACCGCCGCCACCCAGGAGTCTCAATGATGAAGTCAAGCCGTCTGCGTGGCCGGCGGGGCGGGGGTGAATGCTCGGTTGTCGCGCAGGAGTGCCCACAAGACGCTGGCGCGTCGGCGGGCCAGGGCGATGACGGCCTGGACGTGTTTGCAGCCTTCGCCGCGCTTCTTGAGGTAGAAGTCCCGGTTCGGGCCTTCGCGGATGATGCTGGTCTGCGCGGAGAGGTAGAACACCCGTCGCAGGCGGCGGCTGTAGCGCTTGGGCCGGTGCATGTTGCCGGTGCGCCGGCCGGAGTCGCGTGGGACGGGCACGAGGCCGGCTGCGGAGGCGAGGTGGCCGGCGTCGGTGTAGGCGGTCAGGTCGCCGGCGGCGACGATGAACTCGGCGCCGAGGATCGGGCCCATGCCGGGCAGGGACTCGATGATCTCGGCTTGGGGGTGGCTGCGGAACACCTCACGGATCTGCTTGTCGATCTGCTTGAGCCGGTCGTCCAGGGCCAGGATCTGCGTGGCCAGGTCGGCGACGAGCTGAGCGGCGACGTCCTCGCCGGGCAGCGCGGTCTGCTGTGCCTGGGCGGCATCCAGTGCGGTCTCGGCAACGGCGTCGGCGCCGCGCACGCTGCGGTTGGCCAGCCAGGCCGTCAGTCTCGCCCGGCCACGGCGCCGGATCGCGGCCGGTGTCTGGTAGCCCGTCAGCAGGACCAGCGCACCTTTGTGTGCGGAGTAGTCGAAGGCCCGTTCCAGCGCGGGGAAGACGCCGGTCAGCATGTCGCGGAGCCGGTTGATCATCCGCACCCGGTCGGCGACCAGGTCGGCGCGGTGGGCGGTCAGCAGTGCGAGGTCGGCGGCCAGCTGCGCGGGCACGTCGATCGTGGCGAAGTCCCGGCGGTGGCGGGCGGTTTCGGCGATGACGTAGGCGTCACGGGCGTCGGTCTTGGCCTCGCCCCGGTAAGCCCCGGCCATGCGGTTGACCGTGCGGCCGGGCACGTAGACGGCCCGCTGGCCGTGGGCGGCGAGCAGAGCCAGCAGCAGCGCGGAGGACGTGCCGGCAATGTCCACCGCCCAGCAGACCTCGTCCGCCAGGCCGAGGATCTCCCCCAGCGCGGTCAGGATCGCGGACTCGTCGTTGCCGATCTTCTTCGACCACAGCGTGGCGCCGGTGTCGTCGACCACCGCGGCCCAGTGATGGCCCTTGCCCGCGTCGATACCGGCCCAGACCCGGACCTGTCGCTTACTCACTCGCCCCTCCTCGTTCCGTACAGCATGCCGCCGGCCCGAGGAACACCCCGCTGTCATCTCCGTAATCAGCGACCGCACACAGCGCGCACATCTCAATCAGCAGCCAGGGCGCCCCGGAGAACCGGACGGCCACTCCTTGGAAGCCACTGAAGGCAAGAACCCATAAGCCACATCCGGCCCTCCCGGGCCGCCCAACAACTTACGGAGTGACCCATGCCCGACACCCCCAGGAGCGTCGTCGTGATCGGCGCCAGCCAGACCGCGGCCGTCGCCGCGCGCACCCTGCGCCGCCGCGGCTTCGACGGCGGCATCGTCCTCGTCGGCGACGAGCCGCACGCCCCGTACCAGCGCCCCCCGCTCAGCAAGGAGCTGCTGGAGGGCGCCGCAGACGACGCCGACGCGACGCTGCTCTCCGCACAGTGGTGCCGCGACAACGCCGTCGAACTGCGTCTCGGCACCGCCGCCCGGCGCATCGACACCGCCGCGGGCGCCGTGGAACTGGCCGACGGCACGGCCGTCCCCGGCGACCGGTTCCTCCTCGCCACCGGCGCGAGCGCCCGGCGGCTGCCGGGCGTGGCGGAGGACGACGAGCGGATCATCCACCTCCGCGGGCTGTGCGACGCGCTGCGGCTGCGCTCGCTGCTGCGCCCCGGCGGCCGGCTGGTGATCGTCGGCGCGGGCTTCGTCGGCTCGGAGGTCGCCTCGACGGCGCTGGCGCGCGGGGTGCAGCCGGTGGTCATCGAGCAGGCCGCGGTGCCGCAGGCGCGGGTCCTGGGCGAGGAGATGGGCCGCTTCTGCGCGGACGTCCAGCGCGCCGCTGGAGTGGAGTTGCACACCGGCGAGACCGTCGCGTCGGTACGGACCGGGCCGGGGGGCGTCGTCGTCACCACGGAGTCCGGGCTGCGGGTCGAGGGGGACGCGGTGGTCGTCGCGGTCGGCGCGGTCCCCAACACCGCGGTCGCGCGGGCCTCGGGGGTCGCGGTGGAGAACGGCGTCCTCGTCGACGAGCACTGCCGCACCAGCGTCCCGGGCATCTTCGCCGCGGGCGACGTGGCCAACCACCGGCACCCGCTGTACGGGCGGTGGGTGCGGGTCGAGCACTTCGACAACGCGAACAAGCAGGGGATGGTGGCCGCGAAGAACATCCTGGGCCGCACGGCGGTGCACGGGGAGCCGCACTGGTTCTGGTCGGACCAGTTCGGCCTCAACCTCCAGCACGTCGGGCACGCGCGGGCGTGGGACCGGCTGGTGGTCCGCGGCTCGGTGGCGGAGCGCGACTTCACGGCGTTCTACCTCGAAGAGGGCGTGCTGCGGGCGGCGTTCGCGGCGGAGCGCGGCGGGGACGTGATGGCGGCGAAGGAGCTGATCGCCCGTGCGGCCGCGCCGGACCCGGCAAGGCTGGCGGACGAGGACGTGGACCTGGCGGAGCTGGCGGAAGAGGCGGCGGCGGAGCCGGCGCTGGCGGGAGGAAACTGACGATGCCCGACACCGGGAACGCGACGTACGTCCGGGTCGCCCGCTCCGGCCAGGTCCCGGAGGGGGTGGTGCGCCGCTTCTTCGTCGGCGACACCGAGCTGGCGGTCTCCCGCTTCGAGGGCGAGGTCTACGCGAGCGCCAACTACTGCACCCACCTGGCCTGCCACCTGTCGTCCGGCAAGGTCACGGAGGACGGCCTGCTGTGCTCGTGCCACGGCAGCGTCTTCGACTTCGCCACGGGGGAGCCGCTGTCGCCGCCGGCGGTGAAGCCGATCAAGGTGTACGAGGTACGGGAGAAGAACGGGGAGATCTTGGTGGCGGGGCTGGAGTAGGAGAAGGGGAGGGGGAATTACGGGAAGCGGGTGACGTAGCGGCGCTGCCACGGGGTCTCCACCGCGCGGCGGTTGTAGTGCTCCCGTACGAACGCCACCGCCCGGCCCGCGGGGACGCCGTCCAGCACCGCGAGGCAGGCCAGCGCCGTTCCCGTACGGCCCACCCCGCCGCCGCAGGCGACCTCCACCCGCTCCCGGTCCGCCCGCTCCCACGCCTCCCGCAGCGCCGCCTCCGCCGCGCCGCGGTCGGCCGGCAGCCGGAAGTCGGGCCACCGCACCCAGCGGCTCTCCCACGCCGTCTCCGGCGCGGGGCGGCCCAGCAGGTACACCCCCAGCTCCGGATCCGGGCCCGCGGGCGCCGGCTTGCGCAGCCCGCGCCCGCGCACGTACCGCCCGGACGGCAGCCGCATCACTCCGGCCCCGGTGGGCTCCCACGTCTCGCTCATACCGCCGAGCGTAGCCGCGGGAGCCCGTCCGCCAGGGGCGTGCGCCTTACTGCCCGGCCCGTTACTTCCTGGCCCCTTACTGCCTCACGGCGATCCGCGCCGGCGACGGCGGCGCCAGCGGGGCCTCGGGCGAGCTGGTGTTCTGCAGGTACGTGACGAGGGCCGCGGTGTCCGTCACGTCGCCGCCCTGCCGGTCCGTACCGTCCCTGAACGCCGTGAACCCGTCGCCGCCCTCGCCGAGGAACTCGCTGACGGTGACCCGGTACTCCCGGTCGGCCACCACCGGTTCGCCCGCGACCCGTACGCTCGCCGCGTCGAGCCGTGCCCCGCCCTCGCGGCGCAGATCCACCGTGTACGACAGCGCCGCGGACGGCTGGAGGAACCGGGGGCTGTTCTCGTTCGCGCCGGAGAAGCCGTTCCGCAGCGCCTCGACCACCTGCTCGCCGGTGAGCGTCATCGTCACGACCGCGGACTCGAACGGCGAGACGCGGAACGCCTCCGCGTACGTCACCACCCCGTCGCCCTCGTCGCCGGACGACCCGTACGTGAGGTCCCCGCGGATCCCGCCCGGCTGGATGAAGCCGATCTCCGCGCCGTTGCCGCTGGTGGCTTCGGCCAGCCCGTCGGCGATCACGCCGCCGAGCGGCCGTTCGGGCGCGGACGAGCCGCGGCCCGGCAGGTCGGCGGTGATGTAGCCGACGGGCTTGTTCTCCAGCTCGGCGGAGCGCTCGCGCCAGGTGCCGATGAGCTTCGCCATCGCCGGGTCCTGCGGGCCGGAGGTGAGGACGGGGTGGTTGGCGGCCTCCACCGTGCCGCGGAGCACGTCGCCGCTCTCGGGGTCGAGGGCGAAACGCAGGTCGGTGTACGTACGGCCGAAGGACGCGGCCTGCGTGACGACGCGCGGATTGCCGGCGGGGTCGGCAACGGTGCACACGTACGGCTCGTGCGAGTGCCCGCTGAGGACCATGTCGACGTCCGGCGTGAACGACTCGGCGAGCCTGCGGATCGGCTGCCCCAGCTTCGCGGCGGGGCCGCCCTCGTCGCAGTCCTCGTTGTACGGGATGCTCCCGCCGTGGTTGCCGCCCTCGTGGAGGACCACGGTCTGGGCGGTCACGCCCATGTCGGTCAGCTCGCGCGAGTAGCGGTCGACGGTCTCGACCTCGTCGTGGAACTCCACGTCGCGGATGCGCGCGGCGGAGATCGCATCGGGTGCGTTCTCGGTGATCAGCCCGATGAAGCCGATGCGCTGGCCGCCGGGCAGGGTCCTGATCGAGTACGGCGGCAGCAGCGGCTCGGCGCTGCCCTTGCGGGTGACGTTGGCGGCGAGGTACGGGAAGTCCGCGCCGTCGTACGGCTCGTTCGGCACGGCGCAGCCGTCGGCGGGGTGGCAGCCGCCGTGCGCGATGCGGAGGAGTTCTTCGGGGCCCTCGTCGAACTCGTGGTTGCCGACGGACGCGACGTCGAGGCCGAGTTCCTCCAGGGCGTCGACGGTGGGCTCGTCGTGGAAGTTGGCGGAGAGCAGCGGGCTGCCGCCGATGAGGTCGCCGGCGCCGACGGTGAGGGAGTTGGGCTGCCCCTCGCGGGCGTCCTTGAGGAGGGCCGCGAGCCCGGCGACGCCGCCGGCCTGGGTGCGTACCACGTCGCCGGAGTCGGTGACCCGGGCGACGGAGCCGGCGGGGCCGTCGACGGGGTCGAGGTTGCCGTGCAGGTCGTTGAGGGCGAGGAGTTGGACGGGCACGGGGGGCCGCTGTGCGGTCGGCTCGGTGGCCGCGGACGGGCCGGTCCAGGAGAGCAGGGAGAGCCCCAGGACCGCGGCGGCGCCGGCGGCCAGCGAGCGGCGGCGCGGGGCCGCCGGGCGGGCTTTCATGATCAACATGGCGCACACCGTAGGGCGGTGCGAGGGGCCGGCGGGACCGGTGGGCGGGCTGCCACCCGGGGGAGGGGCGAGCTTCACCCTTTGGAGGGTCGGGTGTTGGGGGTGGCCCGCGGGCGCGCGCCGGGGAGGCCGCCGGGCGTACGCCGGGGGTGGTCCCGGGGCGCGCGCCGGGGGCTCCGGGGCGCGCGCGCCGGGGGTGCGCTCCAGCATCGGCCCGATCTCGTCGAAAGGACGGCGAACATATCGTGCAGCACGAACGCGAGTCGCTCGCGCCACCCGGTCCCACGAGCTGACGCTGCCCCACGGCGCGCGCGATGGCCCGTATGCCGGTGCTCCCGGCCCCCTCCGGCTTCCGTATCCAGCCGGTCGCGGCGGCGGCGGCCGCCGACCGCCTGGCGGAACTGGCGCTCGCGGAGCCCGCGGGGATGGTGGCGGGGATGGGTGGCGGAGATGAGGGCCCGCGCAGGGTGTCGGTCGTCGAGAAGGGCTCGGGAAGGAGTCGAGAAGGAACGGGACACGCGGGCTTGAGCCGGGCGGCGGATTGTCACCCGGGGGCGCCACTATCTTGGGCGGCTACCGGTGACACTGGTGAGGTGGGTAGCACCGGCAGCTAGGAGGCGGTTCATGTACCGAGGCGAGGACCCTCGTCAGGTGATCGACAACACGGTCCCGCACTCCGCGAGAGTGTGGAACTACCTCCTCGGCGGCAAGGACCACTACGAGGTCGACCGCAGAGCGGCCGACGCGTACAAGGAGACCTTCCCCCAGATCACCGATATCGCGCGCACGGACCGCGCGTTCCTGGGCCGCGCCGTGCACTACCTGGCCGCCGAGGCCGGCGTCCGCCAGTTCCTCGACATCGGAACCGGGCTGCCGACGATGAACAACACGCACGAGGTCGCGCAGCGGGCGGCGCCGAGCGCGCGCATCGTCTACGTAGACAACGACCCCATGGTCCTCACCCACGCCCGCGCCCTGCTCACCTCCACCCCGGAGGGCTCCTGCGACTACATCCACGCCGATCTCCGCAACCCCGAGGCGATCGTCGCGGGCGCGGCGGACACCCTGGACTTCACCCGCCCGGTGGCGCTCACGCTGCTGGGCATCCTGCACTTCCTCCGCGACTACGACGAGGCCCGGAGGGTCGTCCGCCACCTGCTGGAAGCGGTCCCGCAGGGCAGCTACTTGGCCCTCACCCACGCGACGCTGGACCCCTCGCTGGGCGGCACGGAGGTGGCCGCACAGAACCGGCGGGCCCAGGACCAGTACAACGCGTCTGCGGCGGTACCGCTGACGCCGCGGACGCGGGAGGAGATCGAGGGGTTCTTCGAGGGCTTGGAGGTGATCGAGCCGGGGGTGGTGTCGATGAGCAGGTGGCGGCCGGAGGAGGCCGTGGAGGGGGCGCCGCCGGCGGTGTTCGGGTATTGCGGGGTGGGTTGGAAGGGCTAGGGGAGCGGCACGGGTGAGTCCCGACCGAAGCGCGCGCTGAACTGCGGCTCGCCGTACCCGCCTTGGCCGCCGGCCCGTCTCGTGCGGAGTCTGTCGACGAGTGGTCGACGTCGAGATGCGGTGGGCTGGTTACGAGGGGCCCTTTTGTGCGTCCTCCTCCGCGATCCACAGGTGAAGAGCGCTGTCGGCGCCGCCTTGATCGACGATGCGAGTGTCGTGGAGGAGCACCCCCAGGCCGTGCTCCTCCTCCCAGGGGGAGGAGAACTCGACGCCTACATACGGGATGCCGTCCTTGCTGACCTGATGGACGTAGATGTTCTCGACTGGGATGAGGGCTGCCATCTCCGCCGCGGTGTCGACTGCCGGCAGATCGTCCGGGGCCAGGTCTTGGGCTTCGGGGTGGGCTCGCAGCGCTTCACAGTAGGTCAGCAGGTGGGGAAGGAGCGCGGTGAACAGCCGGGGGAGGTTGGCGACGGTCCAGGCGACCGATGCGATCTCGGAGTCGTCGAGTGGCCGGTCATCTCTGTCTTCCGGCGCGTAGCGGACCGGAACGCGCACCTGGGCGTCGCCGCGGCTCCGCCTGGGGCGGTGGCTTCAGACGGGAGGGGGACGAGGGTGACCCATGTGAAGTCGTCCCAGCAGAAGTCAGATCGATCCACGGGTGATGAGCACCTGCTCTCGTCGATCGGCGGGGGCCCGGGGACCGCCCGCGGGCCCTTCTCCCCTCAGGCCCGCCCAAGGTATGCGCCGGGTCTGATGCGTCCCTCCCGTAGGTCCCCCTCACGCCCGCCCAAGGTATGCGCCGGGTCTGATGCGTCCCTCCCGTAGGTCCCCCTCACGCCCGCCCAAGGTATGCGCCGGGTCTGATGCGTCCCTCCCGTACGTCCCCCTCACGCCCGCCCAAGGGTACGCGCCTGATCTGACAACGCGGGGGCAGCAGGGCCCTGAGCTGGTACGTCGTGTCTGTATGGGCCCGGTGCGGGGGTACGGTGGCGGGCGGGCGGCGCTTCGTAAGGGGAGCCGGTGTACGGGGGGGAGCGGCGAGGGGAGTAGCGGGTTCGTTGGGGCTCCCCCCGGGCCACTCCGCTTTTGAGTGTGCGGGCCTGCGTCCGGCGTCAAGGGCGCCTCTCTCCGCTTCGCTGCGAGAGGCGTCGCTGCGCGATGGGGCTTCGCCCCACCCTTGACACCGGACTCCGGCCCGAAAGACCGGCAGCTATGGGTGGCCCAGGGGGAGCGGGCACCTTAACGCTGCGATACGGAGCGGTGCCCCGCGGACGGGGGGCGGGCTGCCCCGAGTTGGCCTGCCCTGTTCGCGGAGCGCCCCGAGTCGGCGTGGAGCCGGGCCTGCTCCGGCCGCCAGGCGCCCTCGGTGGGCGGAGGTCCGCGGCGGGGCTGTTCGGTTCGCGGATTCCCCCGGGGCGGGTGCGGCCGCAGCGCCGGTGGCGGGCGCACCCCGATTGGCTAGGTCCACGGGAGGCGGAAGTCGGGCCCGGGGGCGTCGGGTTGGCACTCGGGGCGGATGCCCTCGCGCGGGAGCGGGGTCGGTGCGTCCGAGGTGGGCTCGTTCGAGTCCTGGGCTGGGGTTGGCGTAGGGCTCGGGTGGTTGCGTGTGCGTTTTGGGGCGAAGTTCGGCCCTCGGGGGGTGATTCGGGCCGGATCCCGGGGTGTTACCGCGAGTTAGGGCCCAATTTCTCCGCGCGGGCGCTGCGGTCGCGGTGGCGGGAGCGGGAAGTCGGTTGAGTGCGTGTCGATGGGCGAAAGTCTGCCCACGGGGGCGATTTGGGTCGATTTGGTGGCGCAGGTGCGGCGAGTTTGTCTCACCGGCATTCAATCGGGGCGGGTTGGGCGGCTGTGGGAATGTCTGGAGGCTGGCTCGTGCGCGTCAGTGGGCGAAAGTCGGTACGCGTGGGCGTTTTGGGGTAGTTCTGGGGGTGGGTTGCCGCTCGTTTGTATCGGTGGCGGCCATTCCGGGTGGTCTCGGTGGGGTGGATGCGTCTGCGGGGGCGAAAGTCGGTGATCTCGGCCCGATTCGGGCTGGATCCGGGGGTGTTACCCCGGGTTACGGCACGATTTCTCCGCCCCGGACCGCCGGAGGTGGCATCGGTACGCAACCGCCGGGCCGTCTGCGTGGTGCGTACACCCAACCGGGGCTTGGCTCGGGGCAGATCCGAGGGCCCTACCGCCGGTTGTCCCCGATCATCGCCGCTGGCGTCGGACGGGCGGTTGTTCCGCGCAGCCGGCCTGCGTTCGAGGGGGCCCCATGCTCAAAACCCACGTCGAGACGGCCTACTCACGACACCGTCCACCCCGACTCCGCCCCCCGGACCGGCCCACACCGCGGACGGAGCTGACGCCCGCGTCCGTACGCCGGGATCGGTGCGAACGCCCTGGCCCCGGTGCAGGTCGGAGTGGTCGGCCCCGGTGGTGGGCAGGCTCGTTGTCAGTGGAGGCGCATACCCTTGGGCGGGTGTGAGGGGACGTGGTTCCGGTGGATTGCGGTGCTCCTCGACTGCGGTGCTCCTCGACTGCGGTGCGCCCGGACTGCGGGGTTCCCGGACTGCGGGGTTCCCGTACTGCGGTGCTCCCTGCGTTCGTTCCGTCGGGGCGGCTCACTTCACCGGCCGTGCGCTGTCCGAGGACTCTCCCGTGAGATCGGTTCCTGCCACGCGCCACCGATCACGGACCACCGATCACGGACCACCGATCACGGACCACCGATCACGGACCACCGATCGCGGGCCACCGATCGCGGGCCACCGATCGCGGGCCACCGATCGCGGGCCACCGATCGCGGGCCACCGATCGCGGGCCACCGATCGCCGATCGCCGATCGCCGATCACGGACCACCGATCACGGACCACCGATCGCCGATCACGGACCACCGACCACCGATCACGGACCACCGACCACCTGGGCATCGGGCCGCCGATCACGGGCCGCGGGCCACCGACCACCTGGCCATCCGGCCGCCGATCACGGGCCACCGACTACCCACCACCGACCACCGACCACCAACCGCCCCCCACCCGTCGCGGATCACCGCCCCCGGCGCCCCAACCTCAACCGCCCACCCCCGCCAGCGCCATATCCACCTGCCTCGGCGACAGCGCATGCTCGATCGCCAGAATCCCCGCCCCGATCGCCGCCGCGTTCTCCCCCGTCCTGCTCGGCTCGATCCGCAGCACATGCGTCGCCAGCGGGTGCGACCTCCGGTACACCGCCTCCCGCACCCCCGCCAGCAACTGGTCGTGCACCGCCGCCAGGGCGCCGCCCACCACCACCGTCTCCGGGTTGAAGAAGTTCACCAGGCCCGCCAGGACCTCGCCCACCGCCCGGCCCGCCTCGCGGACCATGCGGACCGCCTCGCGGTTGCCCTCCTTCACCAGGCGGACGACGTCCAGGCCCGCCGACGCCTCCAGGCCCAGTTCCTTCAGGCGCACCGCCAGGGCCGCGCCGCCCGCGATGGCCTCCAGGCAGCCCGAGTTGCCGCAGCGGCACAGCTCCTCGCGTTCGCCTACGCGGATGTGGCCGATGTCGCCCGCCGAGCCCTGCGCGCCCCGGTGCAGGCGGCCGTCGGCGATGATGCCGCAGCCGATGCCCGTGCCCACCTTCAGGTACAGCAGGTACGACGTGTCCGGGAAGGCGCGGCGCTGTTCTGCCAGGGCCATGACGTTCACGTCGTTGTCCACCAGCGCGCGGACGCCGAAGCGCTCGTCGAAGAACTCCGGGATCGGGAACTGGTGCCACCCCGGCATGATCGGCGGGTCCACCGGGCGGCCGGTGGAGAACTCCACCGGGCCCGGTACGCCCGCGCCGATGGAGCGGAGCGTCTTCGGGTCCCGGCCGGCCTCCTCCAGGAGCCGCTGCATCGTCCGTTCGACGTGGCCGAGAACCGCCTCCGGGCCGTCCGCGATCGTCAGCGGGTCCTCGCGGACCGCGAGCAGCGTGCCGCCGATGTCCAGCAGCGCGACCCGGCAGTGCGAGGCGCCCAGGTCGACGCCGGCGACGGCGTGTTCTCGCGTGCGCAGGGAGAGGCGGCGCGGGGGGCGGCCGCCGGTGGAGCCGGCTTCCGCGTCCTCGTCGACGAAGCCGTGCGCGATCAGCGCGTCGACGCGCTGGGAGACGGTGGAGCGGGCGAGGCCCGTGAGGCGGGCTATCTCGGCGCGGGTGGCGGCGGCGCCGGAGCTGATCAGCGCCAGCACCTCGCCGGGGGACTGGCCCGCGGGCGGGCTGTACGGCGGGGCGCCAGGCGGGGCGCCAGGCGGGCCCCCGGGCCGGCCCCCGGGCGGCGCCCCGGGCGTGCCGGGGGGCGGCGTGCCGGAGGCCGACGGCCGCGGCGGTGGCGGCATCGGCGAGGAAGACGAAGAAGCGGCTGTCACATCGACCACCTTAGAGACCACCTAGAGCACCAACAAGACCTTCTTTGTTCGACATTCGGCCAAAGCATTTGCCAACTCATCAGCGAAAGCCCTTGCTTAGGCTCTTGACAGTCCAAAGAAGCCTGGGGACTCTGCCTTTCATGCTGACGATGCAGGACGTGTCCAAGAGCTTTCTCGGGGTACGGGTGCTGCACGGGGTGTCGCTCGACCTCGACCCGGGTGAGGTTCACGCCCTGGTGGGGGAGAACGGCGCGGGCAAGTCGACGCTGATGAAGGTGCTCGCCGGGGAGTACGCCCCCGACGAGGGCACCATCACGCTCGACGGCACGGTGCACGCCTTCTCGCACCCCGTACAGGCCCAGGCCGCCGGGATCGGTCTCATCCATCAGGAGTTCGCGCTGCTCCCGCACCGCACCGTCGCGGAGAACGTCTTCCTCGGCCGCGAGCCGGTACGCCGCGGGCTCGTCGACCGGCGCGCCATGGAGCGCCGCACCGCCGAGCTCCTCGCCGAGCTGGACGAGACCGGAATCACCCCCCACACCCTGGTCAAGGACCTCTCGGTGGCCCGCCAGCAGACGGTGGAGATCGTCAAGGCGCTGGCGGCGTCCG
The DNA here is from genome assembly GCF_035917395.1 of Streptomyces sp. NBC_01808. Taxonomy (NCBI): domain Bacteria; kingdom Bacillati; phylum Actinomycetota; class Actinomycetes; order Kitasatosporales; family Streptomycetaceae; genus Streptomyces; species Streptomyces sp. NBC_01808. Next base: position 3,610,838 of record NZ_CP109072.1, on the reverse strand, counting down.
ATGTCCGTGTGCTTGTCATGGACGAGCCGACCGCACCCCTCGCCGACCACGAGGTCGATCTCCTCTACGCGCTCATCCGCCGCCTCGCCGCCCGCGGCATCGGCATCCTTTACATCAGCCACCGCCTCCGCGAGGTCTTCGACCTCTCCCGCCGCATCACCGTCCTCAAGGACGGCCGCAGGGTCGCCACCCTCACCACCGCCGACACCACCCCCGACGACGTCGTCCGGGCCATGGTCGGCCGCGAGCTGGGCTCCTACTACCCGCCCCGCGCCCGCGCCGAAGAGATCGGCGAGCCGCTGCTGACCACCTCAGGCGCCGGCAACGAGCGCCTCTCCGGGATCGACCTCACCCTCAGGGCCGGCGAAGTCACCGGTGTCGCCGGGCTCCAGGGGTCCGGCCGGACTTCCCTGGTACGGGCCCTCTTCGGCGCCGCGCCCTTCACCCGCGGCGGCATGACCGTCGCCGGCCGCCCGCTGCGCCCCGGCAGCCCCCGCCAGGCCATCCGCGGCGGCGTCGCGCTGGTCACCGAGGACCGCAAGGGCGAGGGCCTGGCCCTCCACCAGTCCGTACGCGACAACGCCCTCCTCGTCACCCGCGCCGTCCACGGCGGCGGCGCGCAGGCGGGCGAGGTCTCCGGGCTGCTCGACCGCGTCAACCTCCGCTCCCGCGGCCACGACCAGGAGGTCCAGTACCTCTCCGGCGGCAACCAGCAGAAGGTCGTCATCGCCAAGTGGCTCGCCGCCCGGCCCCGCGTGCTGCTCTTCGACGAGCCGACCCGCGGCGTCGACGTCGGCGCCAAGGCCGCCATCCACACCCTCGTCCGCGAACTCGCCCGCGACGGCATGGCCGTCCTCATCGTCTCCTCCGAACTGCCCGAGCTGATCGGCATGAGCGACCGCATCCTCGTCATGGCCGACGGCACCTTCGCCGGCGAACTCCCCGCCGGGGCGGGCGAAGAGGACATCATGCGGCTCGCCACCCGGGACGCGTCGGGCACGGCCCCCGAGGGGAGTGCCGCATGACCGCCGTACGGACCGACGCCCCGGCCCCGGCCGCCCGCCCGCGCCGGCTGCCCCCGACCGGGCGGCTCAAGCTCACCGACCCCGTCGTCGGCGTCTGGCTGGCCGCCGCCGCGGTCACGCTCATCGGCTGGATCGTCGTCACCATCGACGGCGGCCAGTTCATGACCCAGTCCAACTTCACCGGCATCCTGCAGAACTCGGTCGCCCTCGGCCTGGTCGCCGTCGGCCAGTCCGCGGTGATCCTCACCGGCTCGCTCGACCTGTCCGTCGCGTACCTCATCAGCCTCGGCACCCTGGTCGCCGCCGAGACGATGGAGGGCGGCAGCGTCGTCACGGCGGTGCTCGCGGTGCTCGCGCTCTCCGCCGCGGTCGGGCTCGCCAACGGACTCATCGTCACCGGGCTGAAGGTCAACGCCTTCATCGCCACCCTCGGCATGGCGTTCATCCTGCGCGGCTACATCGAGGACAACTACACCGGGCCCGCGGGCGACGTCCCCGCGTCCTTCCAGCGCCTCGGCTACGACCGCATCGGCTTCATCCCGGTCTCCGTCTTCCTGCTGATCGCCGTGGCCGCCGTGCTGTGGCTGATCACCAAACGCACCCGCCTCGGCCACCACATGTACGCCACCGGCGGCGACGAGCACGCCGCCCGCCTCTCCGGCGTACGTACCAAGCGCACCGTCATCTACGCCCACGTGCTGTGCGCCCTGTGCGTCGGTGCCGCCGCCCTCTTCCTCGCCTCCCGGCTCGGCGCCGGCGCCCCCTGGGCGGGCACCGAGGCGCGCTACGACCTCGACTCCATCGCCGCCGTCGTGCTCGGCGGTACCGCGCTGGCCGGCGGCCGCGGCGGGGTGGCGGGGACGCTCGGCGGGGTGCTGCTGCTGTCCGTGCTGGACAGCATCTTCAACCAGCTCTCCGTCGACCCCTTCTTCAAGAACGTCGTCCGCGGCGTCGTCATCATCGCCGCCGTCGCCCTCTACGCGAGGCCGCGCGTGGCGCGGGCGGCCGGACGCCGGCGCAGGTCGGGCGGAGGAGGGCAGGGGGAGTCGGCGAAGACACCGGCGGGTCCGCCGGGCCCGGCGGAGGCAGTGCGCGACGCAGAGCGCGGCGGTTCCCGTGCCGAGTCCCGCGGCAGGTCCCGCGCCGAATCACGGCGGGACGCACAGGATGCGCCCGGTAGGGAGTTGCCCGCATGACCGCCGCAACCACCGCGACCACCGACCACACCGTCCGGCCGGGGCGGCGACTTCTCGCCGCACTCGGCACCGGTGCCCCCGTCTACGTCCTCCTCGCCGTGCTGCTCGCCGCGCTGGCGATCACCGACCCCGGGTTCTACGAGCCCGACTCCTTCCTCGCGTTCGTCAAGCGCGCCGCCCCGCTGGTGATCCTCGCCGCCGGCCAGTACATGGTCATCGTCTCCGGCGGCTTCGACCTCTCCGTCGGCGCGGTGGTCACGGCGGGGGTCGTCGCAGGTGCCGAGTTCTACGGCTCGTACCCGGACGCGCCCTGGCTGCTGGTCACCGCCGGGCTGTTGCTCGCCGGAGCGATCGTCGGCCTGGTCAACGGGCTCATCACCACCGTGCTGCTGGTGCCGTCGTTCATCACCACGCTCGGCATGATGCTGATCCTCGAAGGCGCCGTCTTCTACTGGACCGGCGGCTCCCCCCAGGGCGTACTGCCGGAGAGCTTCCGCAACTTCGGCCGCGGCGAGGCGGGCGGCTGGCTGCCCTGGGCGGTGCTCGCGTGCCTCGCGGTCGGCGCGATCGCCGTGTGGCTGATGCGTTCCGACTTCGGCCGTACGCTCCTGGCCACCGGCGACAACGAGCGCGCCGCCGCGCTCGCGGGCGTGCGCGTACCCCGCGTGCGCACCCTCGCGTTCGTGCTCTCCGGCACCGCCGCGGCGCTCGCCGCGGTGCTCGTCGCCGGCTTCTCCGGGGTCTCGGCGCAGGCCGGCCGGGGGCTGGAGTTCGAGGCGATCACCGCCGTCGTGCTCGGCGGGGTCATCCTCGGCGGCGGCCGCGGCTCGGTCGTCGCCGCCATGGCCGGGGCGTTCTCGCTCCAGGCGCTGTTCACGCTGCTCAACCTCCAGGGCGTCTCCGGCGCGCTGGAGTCCACGGTCCAGGGATTCATCGTCATCGCGGCCGTCGGCCTCGGCGCCACCGGCAGGTCGGGCTTCTCCCGGCTGCGCCCGCGCCGTACCGCACCACCACCCTCCGCTCCTACAACGCCCCCGGAAGGGAAGTCCTCCTCATGACCCGTACGCGCCGCACGACCCGCCCCGGCGCTCGCAACCGCTTGGCCGCACCGGCCGCCGCGCTGCTGGCCGCCGCGCTGCTCGCCTCCTGCTCGTCGGACGCGCCCAAGGACGATCTGGCCGACGACCCCGCCGCCTCCGAGCAGGCGGAGGACGGCGGCAAGCGGTCGGAGTTCTTCAACCAGGCGGACTACGACCGGCAGTTGGAGCTGACCAAGACGACCCCCGAGGGTCCCGAGGGCAAGCCCTGGGAGCAGATGCTCGATCCGCAGTCGGGCGGGATGGTCGACACCTCCGAGTACGCCAAGAAGGGCGACGGCGGCGTCAAGCTGTGCTTCTCCAACGCCGGCGTCTTCAACCCCTGGCGGCAGGTGGGCCTGAAGACGATGAAGGCGGAGGTCGCGCAGCACGACGAGATCGCCGACTTCACCGTCCTGGACGCGCAGGGCAAGGACGACAAGCAGATCTCCGACATCCAGGAGCTGTCGGGCCAGAACTGCGACGCGCTGATCGTCTCGCCGAACACCACCGCCACCCTCACCCCCGCCGTCGAGGAGGCGTGCGGCAAGATCCCGGTGATCGTCTTCGACCGCGGCGTGGAGACCGACTGCGCCGTGACGTTCATCAGCCCCATCGGCGGCTACGCCTACGGCGCCGCCGCCGCGGACTTCCTGGTGGACGAGGTGGACAAGGGCGGCAAGATCGTGGCGCTGCGGATCTCGCCCGGCGTGGACGTGCTGGAGACCCGCTGGTCGGCGGCGGAGATCGCGTTCGAGAAGGCCGGACTCGACGTGGTCGAGGTGAAGTTCACCGACGGCGACCCGTCGAAGGCCAAGTCGATCGTCTCCGATGCCATCGCGCGGCACGGCCAGATCGACGGCGTGTGGATGGACTCCGGTGCCACGTCGGTCGCGGCCGTCGAGGCGTTCGAGGACGCGGGCGAGGACATCCCGCCGATCACCGGCGAGGACCAGCAGGACTTCCTCCAGGCGTGGAAGGACAAGGACCTGACCGCCATCGCGCCGGCGTACCCGACGTTCCAGTGGCGTACGCCCGTGATCGCCGCGCTCAAGATCCTCAACGGCGAGGAGGTCCCGAAGGAGTGGACGCTGCCGCAGCCGGTGGTCACCGAGGAGAACTTCGACGAGTACTACAAGGAGGGCATGCCCCCGCTGCACTACGGCGCCTGCGGCTGCGAGGACCTGCCCGGCTACCCCGGCGACTGGGGCGGTGAGTGATGCCGGCCGGAAGACGGCTGATCGGCGCCAACCCGTGGATCTGGCACTCCCCGGTGACCGAGCGCGCGCTGGCCGGGGTGCTGCCGCGGCTGGCGGACTGGGGGTTCGACTGCGCGGAGCTGCCGCTGGAGCAGCCGGGTGACTGGCAGCCGGCCGCCGCGGCGAAGCTGCTCGACGGCAACGGCCTGGCCGCGGCCGCGGTGATCGCCGTGATGCCGCCGGAGCGCGGGCTGGTCCGCGCCGAGCCGCTGGCGGTCCGTACGACGCAGGACTACCTGCGCCGCTGCGTGGACGCCGCGCGGGAGATCGGCGCGCCGGCGGTCGCCGGGCCGATGTACGCGGCGGTCGGCAGGACCTGGCGGATGGACGCGGACGAGCGGGCGGCGGCGTACGCCGAGTGGCGGGACAACATCGCGCCGGTCGTCGCGCACGCCGCGGCCGCCGGGGTGCTGCTGGCCGTCGAGCCGCTCAACCGGTACGAGACGAGCCTGCTCAACACCGTCGCGCAGACCGTGACGGCGCTGGACGGGCTGCCCGGCGAGACGATCGGGGTCGCCCTCGACACGTACCACCAGAACATCGAGGAGCGCTCCCTGCCCGGCGCCGTGCGCGCGGCGGCGGGGCGGATCGCGCACGTCCAGGTGTGCGCCAACGACCGGGGCGCACCCGGCGCGGACCACCTGGACTGGCCCGGTTTCCTCGGCGCGCTGGACGAGGCGGGCTACCGCGGCCCGCTGTGCATCGAGTCGTTCACGGCGCACAACGCGAGCATCGCGGTGGCCGCGTCGGTGTGGCGGGCGCTGGCGCCGAGCCAGGACGCCATCGCCGTCGAAGGACTCGCCTTCCTGCGCCGCGCCTTACGCACCTGACGTAACCGCACCGCCTTTCCTCCCGTACGCACCCTGACCGCGGACGCACCCGCACGCGCACCGCACGCACCCCCCGCGCCACACGCCGCCGGGCCCGGAGCTCCGGGACGCAGAGCCGGGCCCGGCGGACCACCCCTGCGCGCACCCCTGCGCGCTCGGCGCCCCACGAACCCCTCTCACCGACCGGTACGCCCATCCCATTTCCGCACACCGAAGGAGAGGACCGACTCATGAGCTGTCATGCTCGTGACATAGGCAGGTCGTTGGTCACCTTGCTGGCCGCCGTCCTGCTCGCACTCACCGCGCTGCCGTCATCAGCAGCGGAGAAGGCGCCCGCCTTCAAGGCGCTGCTCTTCACCAAGGCCGTGGGCTACGTCCACGGCTCCATCCCGGCGGGCATCCAGATGGTCAAGGAGGAGGCGGAGGAGAACGGGTTCGAGGTCGACCAGACCGACGACTCGACCGTCTTCAACGACGCCGCGCTCGCCGAGTACGACGTGATCATCATGCTGCAGAACTCCGGCATGGTCTGGGACACGGACGAGCAGCGCGCCGCCATGCAGAAGTACGTGCAGTCCGGCGGCGGCGTCGCGGCCATCCACAACACGCTCGACATGGGGATCGAGAACGAGTTCCCGTGGTGGGACGAGCTGATCAACGGCGGCGCCCACATGCCGAGCCACTCGCCCGGCGTGCTCCAGGGCACCGCGAAGGTCGCCGACAAGGTGCACCCCTCGACCAAGGGCCTGCCCGAGCGCTGGGAGCGCCCCGAGGAGTGGTACAACTTCGACGTCAACCCGCGCGGCGACGTGCACGTCCTGGTCACCGCCGACGAGACGACGTACAACCCGGGCGGCGACGCCATGGGCGCCGACCACCCGATCTCCTGGTGCCGTAACGCCGAGGGCGGCAAGGTCTGGGCCACCGCCATGGGCCACGACACCCCCGCGTACAGCGAGGAGGAGTTCCGCGACCACGTCATCGGCGGCGTGAAGTGGGCCGCCGGCGCCGAGCCCGGCGACTGCGGCGGCACGGTCTGGAACGGCTACGAGAAGGTCACCCTCGACGACGACACCGCCGACCCGATGGAGCTGGACGTGGCCAAGGACGGCCGCGTCTACTACGTCCAGCGCGCGGGCGAGGTCCAGGTCTTCGACCCGGCCACCCACCAGACCACCACCGCGGGCAAGCTCGACGTCTACACCGGCGGCGAGGACGGCCTGGTCGGCATGGAGCTGGATCCGGACTTCGCCAAGAACGGCTGGATCTACCTCTACTACGCCCCGGCCGGCAGCGCCGAGGACGTGAACAGGCTGTCGCGCTTCACGCTCAAGGACGGCAAGCTCGACACCGCCAGCGAGAAGAAGCTCCTCGACGTGCCCGCGTACCGGGACCGCACCTTCCCCGAGCCCGGACACACCGGCGGCGCGGTCGAGTTCGGCCCCGACGGCTCGCTGTACCTGGGCACCGGCGACGACGTGCCGCCGAACCTCAGCCCCGACTGGCAGGGTTACGCGCCGATCGACTGGCGCGAGGGCGAGGAGATGCTGGACGCCGCCAGGACCGCGGGCAACACCAACGACCTGCGGGGCAAGATCCTGCGGATCAAGCCCACCAAGGGCGGCACCTACACCATCCCCAAGGGCAACCTGTTCGCGCCGGGCACGTCGAAGACCCGTCCCGAGATCTACGCGATGGGCTTCCGCAACCCGTTCCGCTTCACCGTCGACCAGGAGACGGGCTACGTCCACGCCGCCGACTACGGTCCCGACCGCGGGCTGCCGACGACGGACCGCGGCCCGGAGGGCATGGTCGAGTACAACGTCATCAAGAAGCCCGGCAACTTCGGCTGGCCCTTCTGCCACGGTGACAACCAGCCCTACGCCCCGTACAACCCGGACACCGGCGAGATCGGCGCGAAGTTCGACTGCGACAACCTGACGAACCCCTCGCCGAACAACACCGGCCTGACCGAGCTGCCGAAGGTCCAGAAGCCGGACATCTGGTACGGCTACGGCGAGTCCGAGCAGTTCCCCGAGCTGGGCCAGGGCGGCTCAGGTCCCATGGGCGGCCCGGTCTACAACTACGACCCGGACAACCCGTCCGAGACGAAGTTCCCCGAGTACTTCGACGGCGCCGGCTTCCTCTACGAGTGGACCCGCAACTACGTCAAGGAGGTCCGCTGGGACGAGAACGAGGAGCTGCTGAAGATCAACGACTTCCTGTCCTCGGCGAAGTTCAACAAGCCGATGGACATGACCTTCGGCCCTGACGGCTCGCTCTACGTCCTGGAGTGGGGCAGCGCCTTCGGCGGCGGCAACAGCGACTCGGGGCTCTACCGCATCGACTACAGCCAGGGCAAGCGCTCCCCGGTCGCCAAGGCCACCGCCTCGGCGACCAACGGGCCCGTGCCGCTGGCGGTCGACTTCTCCAGCGAGGGCTCCAACGACCCCGACGGCGACTCGCTCTCCTACGAGTGGGACTTCGACGGCGACGGCACCTTCGACTCCACCGAGGCCGACCCGAGCCACACCTACGAGAACAAGGGCGACTTCACCGCCCAGCTCAAGGTCACCGACTCCTCCGGCAAGACCGGCTACGCCAACATCCCCATCACCGCGGGCAACACCGCGCCCGAGGTGAAGATCGACACCCCGGTCAACGGCAAGCTGATCGAGTTCGGGGACAAGATCCCGTACAAGGTCACCGTGACCGACCCGGAGGACGGCACGATCGACTGCTCCAAGGTCTTCGTCAACCCGGCGCTCGGGCACGACGACCACGAGCACTCGACGACCGACCTGCCCGGCTGCGAGGGCACCGTCGACACCGGTGACCTCGGCGGCCACCCGGAGGGCGCGGACCTGACGTACGTGCTGAACGCCCGCTACGAGGACGGCGGCGGCGACGGCGCCTCCTCGCTGACCGGGTACGACAAGTCGGTCCTGCAGCCCAAGCACAAGCAGGCCGAGTACTACGACGACCAGTCCGGCACCCGGATCGTCAGCCAGGCAGGGGCCGAGAACGGCAAGCGCATCGGCGACGTCTCGAACGGCGACTGGGTCGCCTTCGAGCCGATGTCCGTCGAGGGCATGAGCCAGGTCTCGTACAAGCTGTCGTCGCCGTACGGCGTGGGCGCGATCGAACTGCGCGCCGACGGCCCGGACGGGCAACTGCTCGCGACGACGCCGGTGCCGAACACCGGGGGCTGGGACAACTACCAGGCCACGGCGGCCGTGCCGGTCGAGGCGCTGGAAGGGTCGCACAAGCTCTATCTGAAGTTCACGTCGCCGCAGAACAACTCGTTCGACGTCGACTCGGTGACCTTCAGCTAGCGATCGGGAGGTGAAAGGGCGGCGGCGCCCCGGGCGATGAGCCCGGGGCGCCGCTGTGCGTGCGGGGTGTCTCAGAGGTCGATGCCGTACTTGGCGAGGTAGGCGACGGGGTCGATGTCCGTGCCGTAATCGGTGCCGGTGCGCACCTCGAAGTGCAGGTGCGGCCCGGTGGTGTTGCCGGTGTTGCCGGAATCGCCGATGCGGGTGCCGCCCTCGACGCGGTCGCCCACGGCGACGGACATCCGGTCGAGGTGGGCGTAGAGGACGTAGTGGCCGTCGGCCATCCGGATCAGGATGTGGTTGCCGTACGCGCCCTCGGTGGAGGTGCTGTGGACCTCGCCTGGGCCGACGGAGTACACCGGGGTGCCGGTGGGGACGGCGAGGTCGACGCCGGTGTGGTGGCCGGCGATCCAGCCGTCGCCGGGGAGGCCGTAGCGCGCGGAGATCCGGTATTCGGCGTTGACCGGGGCGGTCCAGCCGGGCGCGGGCGCGCGGAGGGCCTGGCCGGGCCGCAGCAGGTTCGGGTCGGCGCCGATCACGGACCTGTTGACCTCGTACAGCCGGTCCAGCGGCACCCCCAGCCGGCGGGCGATCGCCGTGAGGGTGTCGCCTTTGCGTACGCGGTACGAGGGCGGCGCCGGCTCCGCGGGAGCGGCGCCGGGGGGGTGCCGGGCGTACGCGGCGGGCGGTCCCGCGGCGGTGGCGGCCGCGGCACCCGTGGCGGACGCGGCGGACGTGGCGCTCGCCGCGCCCGCCGTGCTCGCTCCGGCGAGGGCCGCGAGCAGGGCGGCGAGGACAACGGCGACGGCGGTGCGCCGCATTCGGGGGGAGAGATGACGTCTTGTTGACACGGCGTCACGCTAGGTGCGCGCCCACCCCGATTTGGCGACGGCGCGCCGGGATCACTCCACGACGAGCCGTACCGGGATGTTGCCGCGGGTCCCCGGCTATCGCGGCTGCCCCTTCATCAACGCCGCCGCCGAGTACCCCGACCCGGACCACCCGGTGCGCCGCGCGGTGACGGACTACCGGCGCTGGTTCCGCGGCCTGATGCGGGACCTGCTGGCCGCGGACGGCCACCCGGACCCCGAGCACACGGCGGACCTCCTGCTGGTGCTGCGCGACGGCCTCGTCGTCGGCAACGACCTGGACGACGCGGCGGCGCTGCGGAAGCTGACGCGGGACGCGGTGGAGCGGGTGCTGACCCCGCGGGCGGCCTGACCGGGGCGCGTACGCGTACGGACCGGCCGCCCGCCCGTACGAAACTCAATGCCCCGGCGCCGCCGGTGTCACCCTCGCCCGCTGCCGGCGGCCGAGCAGCGCCCCCGCGGCCAGCGCTCCGGCGAGGACGAGCGCGGCGTTGACGCCGACCGCGGTCCTGACCCCGTCGAGCACGGCTTCCGGCCCGGTGCCGTCGGCGGCGGTGATGCGGGCGGTGGCGATGGCGCTCATCACCGGGATGCCCATGGTGATGCCGACCTGCTGGGTCATCGTGGCGAGGCCCGTGGCCAGGCCCTGTTCGGAGTCGGGCAGCCCCGAGGTGGCGGTGACCATGAAGCCGACGATCATCAGCATGTTGCCGACCCCGCCGGCGAAGGTCGCCGCGAGCAGCAGCCAGATCCAGCCGCCCGAGGTGCCGAGCGCGAGCAGCGCCGCGGTGGCGGCGGCCTGGGCCGCGCCGCCGTAGACGATCGCCGCACGGCTGCCGACGCGGCCGACGACCCGGCCGCCGAGGGTGCCGCCGAGGACGGTGCCCAGGCCCAGGACGCCGAAGGCGAGGCCGGTGGCGAGCGGGGTGTAGCCGAGGACTTCCTGGAGGTAGAGGGTGAGGAGGAAGACCAGGGAGGTCTCGGTGAGGAACGCGACCAGCCCGGCGGCGTTGCCCCACACGACGGTGGGCCGGCGCAGGATGCGTACCGGCACCAGCGGCTTCTCCGCCCGCTTCTCCACGAACCAGAACGCGGTGAGCAGCGCGGCGCCCCCGCCGAGCGCGGCGAGCGTGACCGGCTCGGTCCAGCCGGCCTCGCCGGCGTGGGTGAGCCCGTAGACGACGGCGAGCAGCCCGCCGGTGACGGTGACCGCGCCGGGGAGGTCGAGCCGGGGCCGGCCCGCGGGGCGGGAGTCGGCGATGACGGCGGGGGCGACGGCGAGGATCGCGGCGGTCACCGGCACGTTGACGAGGAACGCCCAGCGCCAGGAGAGCAGGTCGGTGAGCAGCCCGCCGAACACGGCGCCCGCGGTGAACCCGGCGGACATCAGCGCCCCGTTGAGCCCGAGCGCCCGCTGCCGCAGCGGGCCCTCCGGGAACGCGGTGGTGAGCAGGGAGAGCCCGGCCGGGGTGACGGCGGCGGTGGCCAGGCCCTGGAGTACCCGGGCGACGAGCAGCATCCCGGGGGAGGTGGCGAGGCCGCCGAGCACGGAGGAGAGGCCGAGCAGGGCCATGCCGCCGAGGAAGAGCCGCTTGCGGCCGAAGAGGTCGGCGATCCGGCCGAAGAGGAGGGTGAAGCCGGCGGCGGCGAGTGCGAAGGCGGTGGCGATCCACTGCAGGTGCGCGAGCGGGAAGCCGAGCCCCGCGCCGATGACGGGGAGGGCGACGTTGAGGATGGAGAAGTCCACCGCGACCATGAACTGGGCGCCGAGGAGAAGGGTGAGCACGAGCTTCTGCCGCCCGGTCATGCGGAGGGCGGGGGCCGCTGCTGCGGCGGCCTTGTCGAGCACGGACATGGAGGTTCCCTTCGGGCTGGGCTAACGGGACTTGTGTTCCGTTAAGCTGAAACCGAAGGTAGCAGAGAACCCGGCGCTAATGAAACTGGAGACCCGTTAATGAACTCCGAGCCCGATCCCGGCACCCTCAGGCCCGGGGGCCGCACGGCCCGGGTCCGCGCGGCGGTCCTCCGGGCCACCGGGGACGCCCTGGCGGAACAGGGCTTCGCCCACCTCGACCTCGCCGACGTCGCCCGCCGCGCCGAGGTCGGCAAGACCACCGTCTACCGCCGCTGGGGCTCCGCCACCGGGCTCGTCGCCGACCTGCTCGCGGACATGGCGGAGCAGTCCGTACCGCGTAGCGAGACCGGCACCCTCCTCGGCGACCTGCGCGCCAACGCCCGCCTCGTGCTGGACACCCTCACCGACCCGCGGCAGGGCGCGCTGTTCCGCGCCGTGATCGCGGCAGCCACCTGCGACGACCGTACGGCGGCGGCCCTGCACCGGTTCTACGCGATCCGCATCGCCGAGTGGGCCCCCTGCGTCGAGCAGGCGGTGGCCCGCGGCGAACTCCCCGCCGGCACGGACCCGCACGAGGTCGTCCGCGCCGTCTCCGCCCCCCTCTACTACCGCCTCCTCGCCAGCGGCGACCCCCTCGACCCCGCCGCCGCCGACCGCGCCGCCGAGGCGGCGGCGGTGGCGGCGCGGGAGGGGGCGTACGTCGTGTGAGACCCGCGGCTCCGGCGGGACGTCAGGCGTCGTGCTTGCGGAGGAAGGTCTGCAGGCCCGCGAGGTCGTCGGTGTTGATCCAGTCCACGTTCGCGTCGAGCAGCGTGCGCCATATGTTGTCGCGCGCCTCGCCCGGGGCGTCGGGCGTGGCCCAGAAGCGGATGGTCTGGCCCTGCCGGTGGGCGGTGTGGACGATCAGGTTCAGCCAGTTGCGCTCGGCGGCCGGCATCGTGCCGGTGCCCTGCCAGGTGAAGCTGGAGTTCCAGTTGCCGCTGATGAGCGGGATGAACGAGGCGGGGACACCGGAGTTGATGTCGTCGTGGCGGCCGTCGTAGAAGGCGTAGCGGAGCTTCTCGGCCTCCATCGGCGCGCGGGCTCCGCGGTCGCCGGAGATGACGGCGGTCACCGCGCGGCGGCGGACCTTGCCGCCGGTGGCGGAGCTGAAGATCGAGCCGTAGCCGCGCAGCACCTCGGACAGCGCGCGGTACGTGGGGTCGCCTGCGGTCTTGAGGTCGATGAGCAGTTGCAGGGTGAGCGCGTGGCCCTTGTAGACGCGGCCGCCGTTGGCCCGTATGCGGCGGGCCAGCGGGTCGAGGTAGAGCGCCTGGAGCGTACGGGCCGGGTCGAGCTGCGACTCGTCGTGGGCGACGAGGAGCTGGCCGTCGACCAGCCAGATGTCCGACTCGACGCTGGCGAAGCCGTGGTCGAGCGCGTCGAGGAGCGGGCGCTCGTGGAGGTAGTCGTTGTGCGCGTGCGCCCGCTTGAGCGGCGCGGGCCCGCGGCCCCGGTCGCCGTCGCTACGGTCGGCGGCCTGGGCGTACGCGGGAAGCCCTCCGGCGAGCGCGCCGCCGGCGACGGCGGCGGACAGCGTGGCGACGGCGCGGCGTCTGGAGTAGGCGGACAAGGGTCCCTCCCCTGGTGCGGCGTGCAGGATGGACCGAAGTATCGACCGGCCGGGGCGACTTGCACAGGGTGCCCGCGGTGAACGGGAGTTGACCCGCGCGGGGCAGGCGGCGGCGGCCGGTCCCGTACGGCCTACGAGGCGCGCCCGCCCGGCCCGTACCGTACGAACCGGTGGGGGCGCGCCCCGTGCCGTGCGAGGCTCCTCGCCTCAGCTCCCGCCGTACTCGCCGCCCGACGGGCGGGCCCGCTTGAGGATCGCCTCCGTGTCCGCCCCCGGCGGCAGCGTGCCGAACGCCAGCCCGCCGTCGCCGCCGAGGCGGCTTGCGCAGAAGGCGTCCGCCACCGCCGCGTCGCCGTGCCGGTGCAGCAGCGCGCCCTGGAGCACCAGCGCCATCGACTCGACGACGCGCCGCGCCCGGTACTCCACCGCCGTCACGTCGGCCAGGTCCTTGCGCAGCCGCCCGATCGCCGCGTCCAGCCGCGCGTCGGCGCCCGCCGCGGCGCCGACCTCGGCGAAGAACGCCGTCACCGTCTCCGGCCTGCGGGCCATCGCGCGCAGCGCGTCGAGCGCGGCGACGTTGCCCGAGCCCTCCCAGATCGACGGCAGCGGCGCCTCCCGGTACAGCCGCGGCATGCCGGACTCCTCGACGTACCCGTTGCCGCCCAGGCACTCCAGCGCCTCCGCGGCATGCGCGGGACCGCGCTTGCACACCCAGTACTTGGTCACCGCGAGCCCGATCCGCCGGAACAGCGCCTCCTGTTCGTCGGCCTGGCCCGTCTCGCCGCGGTCGACGGCGCCCGCGAGGCGCATGCCCGCCACGGTCGCCGCCTCGGCCTCGACGGCGAGGTCGGCGAGCACGTTCGCCATCAGGGGCTGGTCCGCGAGCCGCGCGCCGAACGCCCGCCTGTGCTCGGCGTGGTGCAGCGCCTGGACGACGCCGAGGCGCATGCCGCCCGCGGTCGCGAGGGCGCAGTCGAGCCGCGTCATGTTGACCATCTTGATGATGGTCTTCACGCCCGCCCCTTCCTCGCCGACGAGATGGCCGACCGCCCCTTCGTACTCGATCTCGGCGGAGGCGTTGGAGCGGTTGCCGAGCTTGTCCTTCAGGCGCATGAGGCGGATGGCGTTGCGGGTGCCGTCCGGCAGCATGCGCGGGACGAGGAAGCAGGACAGCCCGCCGGGCGCCTGGGCGAGGGTGAGGAAGACGTCGGACATGGGCGCGGAGGTGAACCACTTGTGCCCGGTGAGCGCGTAGAGCCCGTCGCCGTCGCCGATCGGCACGGCGCGGGTGGTGTTGGCGCGTACGTCGGAGCCGCCCTGTTTCTCCGTCATCGACATGCCCGCGATGAGGCCGGACTTGGTGGTGGGCGGGCGAAGCCCGAAGTCGTACGCGGCGGAGGTCAGCAGCGGCTCGTACGCGGCGGCGAGATCCGGCGAGGTGCGCAGGGCGGGGACGGCGGCGTACGTCATGGAGACGGGGCACAGGTGGCCGGCGTCGGTCTGACCCCAGACGAAGAGCTTCGCGGCGCGCGCGACGTGCGCGCCGGGCGTGCGCTCCCGCCAGGGCGCGGCGTGCAGCCCGTGTCCGACGGCGGTACGCATCAGGTCGTGCCAGTGCGGATGGAACTCGACCTCGTCGATCCGGTGCCCGTAGCGGTCGTGGGTGCGCAGCACGGGTGGCTGCTCCTCGACGCTGCGGGCCCACTCCTGGGCCTGCGGCCCGCCGGCGAGGAGCCCGAGTTCGCGCACCTCGTCCTCGGCCCAGGAGGCGCCGTGGGCGCGGAGGGACTCCAGGAGGGCGGGGTAGGCGGAGACGTCGTAGGAGGTGAGGGGCGGGGGCTGGTTGGTGACCTCATGGGTGGTCGGCATGGGGGACTCCCAGGGCTCGCAGGGTGAAGGCGACGAGGTGCGCGGGTGTGTGGGGCCCGGGCCCGTCCGTGCGGCCGGTCGCGCCGGACAGCGGCCCGATGAGGGCCTCCGCACACGCCCCGACGAGCCCGGCGGCGGTCAGCAGCGGATCCTGCCGCGGCAGCCGCCCGCTGGCGGTGCCCTCGGCGATACGCGCCGCGAACACGTCGCGGAACGCCCGCCGGAAGACGAGGCGTTCGGCCTCGACGGCGGTGTCGACGGGCTCGGCGAGCAGCGCGTACGCCAGCCGCGGACTGGCCAGCGCCCGGCGCGCGAACGTCTCCACGGCGGCGGCGACCCCCTCCGCGGGGTCTTCGGGCCTGCCCGCCGCGGCGGAGACGGCCTCGACCTCGGCGGTGACGACGCTGCGGAACAGCTCGACGGCGAGCACGGACTTGCTGGGGAAGTGCCGGTAGACGCTGCCGGTGGCGATACGGGCCCGCGCGGCGACGGCGGCGACGGTGCAGCCGGCGTACCCCTCGTCGGCGAGCAGCGCGCGGGCGGCGCCGAGGACGGCGTCCCGCCGGCCGTCCATCCGCGCCTGGACGGCGGGGGTGCGGCGGTAGGGCATAGGAAGGATTGAAGCAATGATTCATGGCTTCAGCAAGGGCGGGGCGGTGATGTCAGTGGGGGGTGCGAGACTCGTCGGCATGACGGAGGACATCCTGCTGAGAGATGTGGTGGAGGAGGACCTGGAGGTCTTCTTCGCGCACGAGCACGACCCGGAGAACGTGCGCCGGTCCCACTTCCCGCCGCGCGAGCGGGAGCGCTTCCTGACGCACTGGCGGGAGCGGGTGATGGGGGACCCGACGGGCCTGGTGCAGACGGTGGAGGTCGACGGGAAGGTCGCGGGGAACGTGGTGGCGTGGTGGGACGGCGACCGCCGGTTCCTGGGTTATGTCTTCGGCCGGGAGTTCTGGGGCCGCGGCATAGGCACACGCGCGGTGGCCGCGTTCCTGGAAGTGGAACGCAACCGCCCCCTGCACGCGGACCCGTACGTGGGCAACGAGGGCTCGGTCCGGCTGCTGAAGCGGCTGGGCTTCCAGCAAACGGGCTCGGAGTGGAACGGCGAGGACGAGCACGTGATGCTGGTCCTGGATGAGGCGGGTGCGGTGGCGTAACCGTCCGCGGGCTGGGGCCGTTTGCGGGGTAATCGCGGGGTGTCCCGCGGGTACGGTTCTGGTGTCGTCTCAGAACGGGAGTCAGCATGCCCGACCATCCCGAAGAGCACATCGGCGACCGCCTGCGATCGGTACGGAAGCGCCGTGGGCTGACGCAGAAGGAACTCGCCCGAGGAGCAGGTGTCTCGCTGTCGCTCGTCTCAAAGCTGGAGCAGGGCGAACTCACCGACACGCGCATGGAGACCGCGCACGCGCTCGCCCGCGCGCTGCGCGTACCGACGACGTCCCTCCTGGCAGCGCACGAGGAAGCCGAGAAGGCGCCCGCCTCCGCCGAGGACCGGTGGGCGCCGGTGCGGAACGCGCTGCTCGCCCCGGTCGACACGCTGGACGAGCCGCCCACGGTCGAGGGCCTGCGGGACGCTCTCACAGCCGCCCAGCCCCTCGTCGTCGGCGGCAAGTTCGCCGAGCTGGGCGCTCTGCTGCCGTCGATGCTGCGCGACGCCGATGCCGTCGCCCAACTCGGCGTCGAGGGCCGCGCGGTGCGGATCCGTGTCCTGCAACTGGTCGGGTGGCTGATGACGCAGACTCGCCAGTTCGACACCGCGGACATCGCGCTGGAGCGGTCGCTGGACGATGCGAGCGATCGCCTGCAGGCGGTGGCCACGGCCAACGCCCAGTGCTGGCTGCTGCTCCGCCGCGGCCGGCTCGCTGAGGCGCGCGAACTGGCCACGCGGTGGGCCGACGAGATGGAGCCGCGCCTCTCGCGCGCGACCATGACGGAGCTGGCGGCGTGGGGGTGGATGCTCGTCCGCGTCTCGGCGGCCGCCATCCGGGACAACCGCGCAGGCGAAGCCGAAGACGCGCTGCGGCTCGCGCACGCCGCCGCGGTGGCGATGGGCCGGGAGTACGCGCCGAGGATCGACGTCATCCGGACCTTCGGCCCCGTGACGGTGCAGTTGAAGCTGGCGGAGAACGAGTCGATCAGCGACCGGCCGGACCTGGTGCTGAAGCGGGCCGAACGGCTCCCCACGACGGCGTTGCAGGCGGTGACCAAGAGCAACGGCAACCGCCATCTCCTCACCGTCGCGCATGCCTACACCCGGCAGCGTCAGTACGCCGAGGCCGTGGGCGTCCTCTCCGACGTCCGCAAGCAGTCGCCGGAGTGGCTGCCGAACCAGCGCTTCGCACGCGACATCCTCGGCCAGGTGGTCAAACGGCGCCGCACGCTCACACCGGAGATGCGCGAGCTGGCGGACACCGTTCGACTACCACTCTGATCTGCGGACTTACGAGTTCCGGGCCTCCTCCTGCCGGACTGCCATGGTGACCACACCAGCGGCGCTTCTACGGTCGGTGACGATCTGATCACCGACGACAGGTGAGCGTCATGGACACCCCCACCCCAGGCACGGCCACCCGGCCCACACTCGCGTTCCTCTACGACCGGCACGCCACTCTGGCGACCGCCGCTCTGGACGAGCGCATAACGCGATGCCGCCGGTACGCCGTCGAGCGGGGCTGGGTGGTCGCCGGGGAGTGGGTCGACCGCGGGGATGCCGCGCTCACGAACTGGCCGCGGCCGCAGTGGGAGGCGATGACGTACGCCATGCGGCAGGCCGCCGCCCGTGCCGTGTGCCTGGTCGAGTCGTGGGACCGGATCAGCCGGGACCGGGAGGGCAGCGCGATCCTGCGGCTGGCCGTCCACCAGGTCGGCGGGTACTGCATGACCACCGGCGGCGAGGACGACCTCGAACCCGGCCGCGGGCGGATCACCGTGACCGCACCGCTGCCGCGAAGGGCGCGGCCGTGAGCGACGGGCCGTGGACGCGGATGGCGGAGCCGGTGCACCTGCCCGACGCGTGGCCGCTCGTGGAGCCCGAGCCCGTCGCCGGATGCGGGCGGTGTGCCGAGTTGGCCGCGGGGCGGACCGCCGCCCGCGCGTCGGGGGACCTGTCCGCCGTCAGTGACGCCAACGTCCTCCTCCGCCGACACCCCGGGCACTGAACTCCCGCCCCCTGGTCCCCGGTACTCGCGCCAGGGGGCGGGCCCCCGGCCCGGCACGTACCGCCCGGGACGGGCCCCGGACACGCGGCGGTACGCTGCGCGCCATGGTCAGCGTCAGACATCACGACATCTGCCCGGCTGCCGCCACAGCACCGGGCGGTGGGGCGTAGACGTGGTCCGCGAGCACAAGGACGGCGGGCCGACGCTGACGTTCGACGAGCCTCTTCCGAGTCCGGGGGCAGAGCCGGCCGTGTCCACCCTCGGCCAACTCGTGCACGGCATCCGGCGCCTCTGGCCGCTGGTCCGGCCTCTCAGTGCGGAGGCCATCATCGGCTGCCTCGACCGCGAGACCAGCTATCCGGACATCGAGGTCAGACCGCAGCGCCCGCACTGGTTCATCCACGAGCGCGCGGCGGCCCGGCCGGCCGGCCGGCAGGGACTCGACGTCCTCGACCCCTGGCACGTCGACCCGGTCGTCGAGCCGGTCGCGGATCTCTCCGCCGCCGCGATCGAGTCCTGGCTGGCACGCGCACAGGCGCAGGCTTCTCCCGCGCCCGGCACCCATGACGTCGGCTGGACGGACCTGTGGTTCAACGCTACTCGCGCCCTGGTCCCCGGCCCGTACGCACCGGATGCGACCGCACATGTCGCCCTGCATGTCGCCGAGGTCCGCGCGGTCGCGAACGTGCCCCTCCAGTGGCGGGAGGGAACCGCCTGGGTCGCCGGGCCGACCCGCGAGATGCGGCAGTTCGGAGCGCGCGCGCCGATCACGCTGCACGCCTCGAACTACGGCCTGGTGGAACTGGCGGTCTCCGCGAACTGGTCACTGTGGAGCGAGGACGGATCGCCGGGGCGCACGGCGCTGATCGACGTCGCCCGCGACCTCGTCGCCGACGGGTGGTGCGTCACCCACGGCACGGAGTTCTTTCACGAGCTCGCTTAGACGGCAGGCAGGGCGCAAGCCGTAGCGCGGGCGGGCGGAAGGCGCGGGGCGGAAGACGCGGGGTCTACGCCTTGCGCAGCAGGCCGCCGTACTCGTAGAGCCGCTTGGCGCGCTTCGTGGCGTCGACGTACGGCGACAGCTCCGGGGGGACCGGCTCCAGGGGCGACTGGAAGGGGTCCGGGCGCCAGTCGGGAGGTCCACCAGCCCGGCAACCGGGCCTCCCGCGGCCGGCTGACGGCTACGCCGCCCCCTTGCCGCTCCGGACGACGAGCGAGTCCAGCAGCTCGTGCGTCACGGCGGCGATCTCCTCCACCGCCTTGTCGAACGCCTCCGCGTTGTGCGGCGCGGGATGGCGGAATCCGGAGATCTTCCGTACGTACTGCAGAGCCGCCGCCCGCATGTCGCCGTCGGTGACGGTGTCGGCGTACGGGGGGCGCAGGGTCTTGATGCTTCGGCACATATGTACGACGGTACGCCGTACCACTGACATCCGGACGGGGCCGGGAAGGGGCGGGGGGCTACCAGCTCGTGACCAGCAGATGGTTCACGACCAGCGCCACCGCCGCCTGTGCCGTCAGCCAGGCCCGGTGGTCGCGGGCCGGGAGCAGGGCGGCGGCCGGCAGCAGCCAGAGCGTGAACGGCAGCCAGATCCGCTCCGTCTCCGCCTTGCTGAGCCCCGAGAGATCGGCCGCCACGAGGCAGGCGAGCCCGGCGACCGCCATCACGGCCACGGCGTACGCGGACGGCGCAGCGGACGACTGCGCTGACGGGCGTGCGGAGCGCCGCCGCCAGGCGGTCCGTACCGCGCGACGCGTGCCCGCCACCGCCGCCAGGCCCGCGCTGAGCGCCGCGACCGCCAGGTTCGCCCACACCCAGTAGCCGTACGGGCGCTCTCCGCCGAAGCCCTGGTAGTAGCGCTCGTGCAGCAGCTCGTACCCCTCCCACCACCAGAAGCCCGCCGCCGTGAAGACCACCGCGACCGGCAGCGCACCCGCCACCGCCCACCCCGCCGTCCGCAGCACCGCGCCCCGCCGCCCGCCGCGGGCGGCGTACCCCAGCACCGCCGCCACCGGCAGCACCAGCAGCGTCAGCCCGTACGAGAGGTACACCGCCCACCCCAGCAGCAGCCCCGCACCCGCCGCCGCCACGGCGGGGCGCCGGGCCGTACCCGTCGCCGCGAGCGCCAGCAGCGCCAGGCCCCACGCAACCACCGCCGCGAAGTAGCCGTCCGCCGACACCCCGGCCCAGACCGCCCAAGGACCCAGCACCAGGAACGGCGCCGCGCGCCGCGTACGCTCCTCGCCGCCCAGCGTCCGCAGCGTCACCAGTACCGCGACCGCCGCGGACCCGCCCACCGTGATGCAGAAGACCGCCGCCCACGCCCCGCCGCCCAGCCCCGCCCGGTCCAGGCCGACGAACGTGAGGATCGCGGCGGGCGGGTGCCCGGCGATGTGCGCGGGCCAGTTGTCGGGGGCCTGGATCAGGATGTGGTCGGTGAAGGTCCGTACGGCGTGCCCCAGGTCGGCGAAGCGGGCGACGGTCTCCGGCCGGGCGTACTCGTTCGGCGCCGTGAGCTGCTCCGCGACGCCCGCCTGCCAGCCGTCGACCAGCGCCAGCGACCAGATCCACGCCATGCCCGCCGTCCAGGTCGCCAGCAGCAGCCGCCGCCACGGCAGCCGGTCGGCGAGCGGTGGCCCGTACGCGACGACGGCGGCGGCCACGGCGAGCGCCGCGGGGGTGCCGGGCCCGTAGTGCGGCAGCCAGACGGCGGACAGGGGCGGGAAGCGTACGTGGAGGATGTCGTTGCCGTTGACGGCCCGCCCGATGACCACCGCCGCGGCGATCGCGGCGACGGCGAGGCAGGCGGCGAGGAGGTCCCAGCGGCGCCCGGCGGCCGGGGCGGAAGCGATGGTCCCGGCCCCCGTCCCGGCTCCGGGGACGGGCACGGCTCCGGCGGCGGGCGGCCGGGTGGGCGAGGAGGTCACGCCGTCACGCTAGGCAGCCGCGGGGCGCCCGCGCAGGGAACGCGCGGCGACGTCACGCTTTCGTCAGGAGTCGTTGCGGTGATACGCACGTATCCCCGGCCTACCGTGGTCCATGCCCGCCGTACGCCCGCCGGCCCCCCGCCCCGGCACCGCCCAGGGGTCCGCCCTGCCCCCGCCCGGCCCGTTCCGCCCCGCCTTCTGGCGCAGCCCGCTGCGCGGCCCGTGGTTCACCGCGCTCCTCGGCACGGTCCTCCTCGCCGGCCTGCCCCTGATGCTGCTGACCGGCTTCCTGTCGTACGCCGCCTACAACCCCGACCTCCCCGGCAACGACACCACCCCCGGCAAGGGCCTCCTCGGCTTCTACCTCTTCTCCTGGCCCACAGACCCGCACTGGCTCTACCGCCTCAACCAGGGCGTCCACGTCACCCTCGGCGTCGCCCTCGTCCCCGTCCTGCTGGCGAAGCTCTGGTCCGTCCTGCCCCGCCTCTTCGCCTGGCCGCCGCTGCGCTCCGCCCGGCACGCGCTGGAGCGCGCCTCGACGCTGCTGCTCGTGGGCAGCGGCCTCTTCGAGTTCGCGACCGGCATCCTCAACATGCAGCTCTTCTACGTCTTCCCCGGCTCCTTCTACACCCTCCACTTCTACGGCGCCTGGGTGTTCCTCGGCGCCCTCGCCGTCCACCTCGCCACCCGCGTCGGCAAGCTGCGCCGCGGGCTGCACGACCGGGGCATGGAGGAGCTACGGGCCACGGAACCCGCGCCGCCGACGATCTCGCGGCGCGGGGCCGCGGCGCTGGTGGGCGCCGGGTCGCTGGGCCTGGTCGCGGTCACCGCGGGGCAGAGCATCGGCGGCCCGCTGCGCCGCACCGCGCTCCTCGCCCCGCACGGCGGCGCGGACCCGGGCGAGGGGCCGAACGGCTTCCAGATCAACAAGACCGCCGCGGACCTCGGCATCGAACCTGCCGACATCGGCGAGCGCTGGCGCCTGGTCGTACGCGCCGGGAACGGCCGCCCCACGGTGCTCACCCGGGCGGAACTGCTGGCGCTGCCGCAGCACACGGCGGCGCTGCCGATCGCGTGCGTGGAGGGCTGGTCGACGGACGACCAACTGTGGCGCGGGGTCCGGCTGGCGGACCTGGCCGCGCTGGTGGGCGCGGGGGAGGCGGACGGGGTGTTCGCGGAGTCGGCGCAGCAGAAGGGGGCGTTCCGCGCGGCGTCGCTACGGGCCAACCAGGTACGCGATCCGCGGTCGTTGCTGGCACTCCACGTCAACGGCGCGGTGATGTCGCGCGACCACGGGTACCCGGCGCGGATCATCGTCCCGGCGAACCCGGGCGTGCACAACACGAAGTGGGTCACGAGGCTGACGTTCGGGGAGCTGCCGTGAGCGCGGACCGGCCGGAGAGCGGAGCGGGCGGGTCGAGCGGCACGGGCGGCACGGGCGGCACGGGCGGATCGCGTACGGAACGGGCCGCCCCCGGGCCCGTACGCCGCCTGCTCGCGCCCGGGCCGCTCCCCACCCTCGTCCTCCTCCTCGCCTCCTTCGCGCTCACCGGCTACGCCGGTGTCCGCCTCTTCGGCAAGGACCCCCTCGGCGTCGCCCTGTGGCTGGCCGTTGCGGCGGTGCTGCACGACCTGGCGCTACTGCCCCTGTACTCGCTCGCCGACCGCGGCGCCCAGCGCGTCCTGGGCCCGCGGCTGGTGAACTACGTGCGCTTCCCGGCCGCCGTCTCCGGGCTGCTGCTGCTCGTCTGCTTCCCGCTCATCACCCGCCAGGTGGGCCGCTACGAGACCGTCACCGCGCTGCCCGCCGACGCCTTCCTGTACCGCTGGCTGCTCATCACCGCCGCGCTGTTCGCGGCGTCCGCTCTGGTGCTCGCAGCGCGGCGAACTGTCGCCCGCCCGCGGTCCAGCGGTCCTCCTCCCGCCAGCGGCCCGCCGCCGCGTACCTGAGCAGGGCGGGCAGCCCGACCCGGGCCCAGGGGAAGGGGGCGCGGTCGGGGCGGCGGCCCGCGGCAGGGCTGTGGGTGCCGTGGGTGCCGTCGGTTCCATGGGTGCCGTGGGTTCCGTCCGTGACGTGGACGTGCACGCGCTCGTCCACGTCGTCGTCCGCGGCGACCTCGACGACCAGCCGCCCGCCCGGGCGCAGCAGCGCGGCGGCACGGGCGAGGAGTGCGGCGGGGTCGCCGCCGATGCCGACGTTGCCGTCGACGAGGAGCGCGGTGCCCCAGCGGCCCTCGCCGGGCAGCGGTTCGAACACCGACCGGCGCAGCGCGGCGGCGCCCCGCGACCGGGCGTGCGCGACGGCCTCGGAGCTGACGTCGACGCCGAGCGCGGGCTGCCCCAGCGCGGCCAGCGCGGCCACGAGGCGGCCGGGCCCGCAGCCGATGTCCAGCACGGGCCCGGTACACCGCCGCAGCACGGTCACGTCACCCCCGTCGGGCACCCCGCACCACCGCTCCACGTCGAGCGGCAGCAGCCACCCGTCGCGCCGCCGGAGGAAGAGCGGCCCGCCGCCGCTGCGCAGGGCACGGGCGTAGGGGTCGGCACGGTCCCAGGCGTCGTCGGGGACGCCGGTGCGGGGCGAGGGAGTCGCGGGGTGGGAAGTCGCGGGGTCCGGCGGGGCGGTGGCGGTTCGCGGGTCGTACGGACCGGCCGCCGGTCGGGCGGCCGGCCGCGCGGCGGGCCGGGCGGCCGGCGGCCGGCCCGTGCCGGCTGCGGCCGTCCCCGACCGTGCGTCGGTCCCGGCAGTCGGGGCGGGGTCGGGTGAGCGGCGGGGTGGGGGCGAGGTCATCCGGCGGCTCGGTCGAGTGCCGCGTCGTCCGCCGCCGCGGGGTGCGTGGCCGCGTCGCCCGGTGCCACGTGGTCCGAAGCCGCGCCATCCGAGGCTGCGTCGCCCGGTGCGGTGGCCGCGCGGGCCGCGCGGGTCCAGGCGTCCAGGCGGTGGGCCGTGGCGGCGAAGCGGCTGTCCGGGGCGGCGGCTTCGGCGACCCGCGGGACGTCCGCCGGGGTGTCCACGTCGCGGAGCGGCGGCAACTCCCGTACACGCAGGCCCGCCTCGACCAGCCGCCGGTGCTGCGCCGCACCCGTGTGCGGCGTCGACATCGGTACGCCCCGCAGCAGTTCCGGGTCCGGCCGCGCCAGCCCCAGCGCCCAGAAGCCGCCGTCCGGCGCCGGGCCGAGGTAGGCGTCGCAGGCCGACCAGGCGTCCGCGGCGAGGGCGGGCGCCAGCAGGGCGGCGGTGAGTTGCGGGGTGTCCATGCCGACGAGCAGCGCGGGGCCCGTACACCCGCCGAACGCGGCGGCCAGCCGCTCGTCGAGCCCGCCTGCGGCCTGCGGTACGACGGTGAAGCCGGGCGGCAGCCAGTCGCCGGGAGCGCCGTCGAGGACGAGCACGCGGCGCCGGGCGGGCAGGTCCCGTACGACGGCGAGGGTGTCGGCGAGCGCCGCCTCCGCGAGCCGGGCGGCTTCGGCGGGGGTGTAAGCGGGCGTGAGCCGGGTCTTGACCCGGCCGGGGCGCGGCTCCTTGGCGATGACGAGTACGGTGACGCCCCCGCCCTTCACCGCCCGCCCCCCGCACCCCGGCCACCCGCGGCGGCACCACCGCCGGAACGGCGAACCGCACCCCCGGCCCCGGCCTCCCGGATATCGCCCCCGCCGTACTCCGAACCCGAACCCGAATCCGCACGCGCCCCCGCGTCCGCACCCCCCTGCGCGCCCGCGCGAGCCCCCGGGCCCGCAACCGCATCCACGTCAGCACCCGAACCCGCGCGCCCAACCGCGCCCGGCCCCGAAGCCGTGCGTCCCCCCGCACCCCTGCCGGTCCCGAACACCCCGACGCCCCCCGCGCTTTCCCCCGGTGCCGTCCGCCGGACATCCCGCAGGACGCCGCTCATGTCGTGGACCGCCTGCCACGTCCCCCGCCACGTCCCCGTCACCTTCGACTTCCCCGTCCGCGGCGCGTACGGCACCGGCAGCTCCGCGATCCGCCACCCCGCGTCCGCGGCCCGTACCACCGTCTCCAGCGGGTACCCGCTGCGCCGGTCCGCCACCCCGAGACCCAGCAGCGCCGCCCGCCGGGCAGCCCGCATCGGGCCCAGGTCGTGCAGCCGCACGCCCGTGCGGCGGTAGAGCATCAGGCCCAGCGCCGCGTTGCCCGCCCGGGCGTGCAGGGGCCACGCCCCGCGCGCGGTCGGGCGGCGGCGGCCGAGGACGAGGTCCGCCGTGCCGGCCGTGACGCGGTCGGTGAGCAGGGGCAGCAGGCCGGGGTCCAGCGAGCCGTCGCAGTCGCAGAAGCAGACCAGTTCGGCCGTGGCCGCCCGCAGGCCCGCCGCGCAGGCGGCGCCGAAGCCGCGCCGCGGCTCGTGCACGACGGTGGCGCCGAGCGCGCGGGCGAGGTCGCCCGAGCCGTCCGTGGAGCCGTTGTCGACCACGATCGCGCGCCAGCCGGCGGGGATCCGGGCCAGCACCCGGGGCAGCGCGGCTGCTTCGTCCAGACAGGGGAGTACGACGTCGGTCATGGTCACCACCCTACGAGCGCAAAAGCCGCATATCGGATGCACGGTTCTTACGAATCACGGACGTCGCCCGCCGCCGTCCGTTCGGCCCGCGCCCATCCGTCACCCGGCCGTGGCACGCTGGCGCTATGGACCTCGTCCCGCCCACCATGACCCGGCCGCCGGACGGCCGGGCCCGCGTGCTCGTCGTCGACGACGACCCCACCGTCGCCGAGGTCGTCGCCGGCTACCTCGACCGCGCCGGCTACGCCGTCGAGCGCGTGGAGGACGGCCCGCAGGCGCTGGCCGCCGCCGCCTCCGCGCGCCCCGACCTCGTCGTGCTCGACCTGATGCTGCCCGGCATGGACGGCCTGGAGGTCTGCGCGAAGCTGCGCGCCACAGGACCCATACCGGTGATCATGCTCACCGCCCGCGGCGACGAGGACGACCGCATCCTCGGCCTCGAACTCGGCGCCGACGACTACGTCACCAAGCCCTTCAGCCCCCGCGAGCTGGTGCTGCGCGTGGAGTCCGTGCTCCGCCGCAGCCGCGCCGCGGCGCCCCGCGGCGGCGAACTGAGCGGCGCCGGGCTCACCTTGGACCCCGCGGCGCGCCGGGCCGCCAAGCACGGGGCCGAGCTGGCGCTGACCCTGCGGGAGTTCGACCTGCTCGCGCACTTCCTGCGGCACCCGGGGCGGGTGTTCGGGCGGGAGGAGCTGATGCGGGAGGTGTGGGGCTGGGAGTTCGGCGACCTGTCGACGGTGACCGTGCACATACGGCGGCTGCGCGGCAAGGTCGAGGACGACCCGGCCAGGCCCCGGCTGATCACCACGGTCTGGGGCGTCGGCTACCGCTTCGACACCGCGGTACGGGACGGGACGTACGACGGCGAGAAGACCCCGGAGCACGAGCCCGGCCCCGCCACCCGCACCGGCGCCGCGCCCGAGACCGGTCCCCCGGGAGGCCGCCCGTGAACGACATCCTCCTCATGGCCGCCTTCGCCTTCCTCGGCGCCGCCGTCGCCGGCCTCCTCGGCGCCGTCGCCCTGCGCCTGCTGCGCAACCGCTCCCTCGTCGTCTCCGTCTCCGTCGTCGCCGCGACCGCCGTCACCGCCATGCTCCTCGGCACCCTCGCCGTCGCCCGGGAGATGTTCCTCTCCGGGCACGACCTCACCGTCGTCAGCATCGTCTGCCTCATGGCCGCCGTCGTCGCCCTCGCCACCGCCGTGCTGCTCGGCCGCTGGGTCGTCGCCCGCAGCAACGCCCTGGCCGCCGCGACCCGCTCGTTCGGCCACGCCTTCGACACGGGCGGCTCCTTCGCGCCCCCCGCGGGCGGCGCGACCGCCGAGCTGGCCGCATTGAGCCGGGAGCTGGCGGCGACCGCCGAGCGGCTGGCGCAGTCGCGGCAGCGCGAGCGGGCGCTGGATGCCTCCCGGCGCGAGCTGGTCGCGTGGATCTCGCACGATCTGCGTACGCCCCTGGCCGGGCTGCGCGCCATGGCGGAGGCGCTGGAGGACGGCATGGCCGCCGATCCCGGGCGCTACCACCGGCAGATCCGCGCCGAGACCGAGCGCCTCGACGCCATGGTCGGCGACCTCTTCGAACTCTCCCGCATCCACGCGGGCGCCCTCGCGCTCGCGCCGACCCGGATGTCGGTCTACGACCTCGTCGGCGACGCGCTCGCGGGCGCGGATCCGCTGGCGCGTGAGCGCGGCGTACGGCTCGTCGGCGAGCCGCCGGAGCCGGAGCCGGCGGCGGCGGTGCCGGTGGAGGTCGACGGCAAGGAGATGACCCGGGTATTGGGCAACCTCCTCGTCAACGCCATCCGCCGCACCCCCGCGGACGGCACGGTCGCGGTCACCGTCACGGTCCGGGAACGGGAGGGCGCGGCGGTCGTCGTCTCGGTCACCGACCAGTGCGGCGGGATCCCGGAGGAGGACCTGGCGCGGGTCTTCGACACCGGGTGGCGGGGCAACCACGCCCGTACGCCGGTGCCGCCCGCGGGGGCCGGGCTGGGGCTCGCGATCGTGCGGGGGATCGTCGAGGCGCACCGCGGGCGCGCGGAGGTACGCAACGTGCCGGGCGGCTGCCGCTTCGAGGTCACCCTCCCAGCGGCCACCGGCTGACGCTTCGCGGTCCCCCGGCGGCCGGCGGCCGACGCCTCAGGGCGCCGCGCCCAGCGGCGACTTCGCGAACTCCGTCACGCCCTCCGCGAACCCCACCGCCGGCCGCCACCCCAGCTCCGCCCGCAGCCGCGCCGAGTCCGCCGTGATGTGCCGTACGTCCCCCAGCCGGTACTCGCCCGTGACCCGCGGCGCGGGACCGCCGTACGCCGCGGCCAGCGCCGTCGCCAGCTCGCCGACGGTGTGCATGTCCCCGCTGCCCGTGTTGTACGCCGTGAGCGTCCCCGCCGCGACGTCCTCGTCCCCGTACACCGCCTCCAGCGCCCGGACGTTGGCCTCCGCGACGTCCCGTACGTGGACGAAGTCCCGCCGCTGCGCCCCGTCCTCGTACACCCGCGGCGCCTCGCCCCGCGCCAGCGCCGAGCGGAAGAAGGAGGCGACGCCCGCGTACGGGGTGTCGCGGGGCATCCCCGGGCCGTAGACGTTGTGGTAGCGCAGAGACACCGCACGCGCGCCGGTGACGCGCGCCCACACGCCCGCGACGTGTTCCTGCGCCAGCTTCGTCGCCGCGTACACGCTCCGGGGGTCCACCGGCGCGTCCTCCGCCACCAGACCCGGCGCCAACTCCGCGCCGCAGCGCGGGCACCGCGGCTCGAAGCGCCCGCCCGCGAGGTCCGCCGCCGCCCGCGGCCGCGGCCGTACGGCGCCGTGCGCGGCGCAGTCGTAGCGCCCTTCCCCGTACACGACCATCGACCCCGCCAGCACCAGCCGCCGCACCCCCGCGTCGGCCATGGCGGCGAGGAGCACGGCGGTGCCGAGGTCGTTGACGCCGACGTACGCGGGCGCGTCGGCGAAGTCCTCGGTGAGGCCGACCATCGCGGCCTGGTGGCAGACGGCGTCCGCGCCGGCGAGCGCCGCCGCGACGGCGTCGCGGTCCCGCACGTCGCCTTGGAGGTACGTGTCGCACGTACGACCGGGCGGCCCCCCATCCCGTACGTCCAGCACCACCGCCTCGTGCCCCCGCTCGGCGAGGGCGGAGACCACGTGCGATCCGATGAACCCGGCGCCGCCGGTGACGAGTACGCGCATGCCTGCGAGCCTAGGATCGCCGGCGGCGGAGGGCGGCGACTGCCACGCCCACCGTCATACTTCGGTAAGAGCCAGCCCTATCCAGGAATCAAGACAGATATTCCTACTCTTTCGAGCGATTGCTGCCGCTTTGCGCCGAAGCCTAGCTTCGGTGGCATGACGACCTCGCCAGAAGAAACGTCCGCGTCCGTCGAACTCCCCGCCCGGCTCAGCCTCGACACCGCCGCCGCGCGGAACCTCACGACCACCACCAAGACGCCCCCGCAGATGCAGGGGATCTCCTCCCGCTGGCTGCTCAAGGCGCTGCCGTGGACGGAGGTCAAGGGTGGTGCGTACCGGGTGAACCGGCGCCTCACCCACACGCTCGGCGACGGACAGGTCGAGTTCACCTCGGTCGGCGACGAGGTGCGCGTCATCCCGCAGGAGCTGCGCGAGCTGCCGCAGTTGCGCGCGTACGAGGACGAGGAGGTGCTGTCGGCGCTGGCCGACCGGTTCGAGCAGCGGGAGGTCGCGCCGGGGGACGCGGTCGTGTCCGCGGGGGCGGTGGCGGACCAGGTGGTGCTGATCGCGCACGGGCGGCTGGAGCGGGTCGGCACCGGGAAGTACGGGGACGAGACCGTCCTCGGCCTCCTCGCCGACGGCGACTACGTCGGCGGGGAGGTGCTCCTCGAAGCCGACGGGACCTGGCCGTTCACGGTGCGGGCCCAGACCCGCGGCACGGTGCTCGTCCTCGCCCGCTCCGCGCTCGACGAGCTGCTGGCACAGGCGGCGGGGCTGCGCGAGCACCTGGCGGCGTTCGGCGCCATCCCGCAGCAGCGGCAGAACAGCAAGGGCGAGGCCGAGATCGAGCTGGCCTCGGGCCACCACGGCGAGGCGGAGCTGCCGGGCACGTTCGTGGACTACGAGCTGACGCCCAGGGAGTACGAGCTGGAGGTCGCGCAGACCGTGCTGCGCGTCCACAGCCGGGTCGCCGATCTCTACAACGACCCGATGAACCAGGTCGAGCAGCAACTGAGGCTGACCGTCGAGGCGCTGCGCGAGCGCCAGGAGCACGAGCTGATCAACAACCGCTCCTTCGGCCTGCTGCACAACGCCGACCTCAAGCAGCGCATCCACCCCCGCTCGGGTCCGCCCACGCCCGACGACCTGGACGAGCTGATCTCCCGCCGCCGGCAGACGCACGTGCTGCTGGCCCACCCGCGGGCGATCGCGGCCATCGGCCGGGAGTGGAACAAGCGGGGCATCTACCCGCCGCGCACGGAGTACCTGGGCAGCGAGGTCAACAACTGGCGCGGCATCCCGCTGCTGCCCTGCAACAAGATCCCGGTCACCCAGGAGGGGACCAGCTCGGTGATCGCGATGCGGCTCGGCGAGGCGGACCAGGGCGTGGTGGGGCTGCACCAGACGGGGCTGCCGGACGAGATCCGTCCGGGGATGAACGTCCGGTTCATGGGGATCAGCGACAAGGCGATCATCTCGTACCTGGTGAGCACCTACTTCTCCGCGGCGGTGCTCGTCCCGGACGCGCTCGGCATCCTGGAGGACGTGCAGATCGGCGCCAACTGACCGAGGCGCGACGGCTCCCGGCCGGTCCGGCGGCAACCGCCGCCCCGGCCGGGAGCCGCCCTCGGGACCACCGCGGCCCGGCTCAGCCCGGCCACGTCCAGTCCGCCACCTCCGGCAGGTCCGTGCCGTGCTCGCGGATCCAGGAGTGGTGCCTGCCGCGTACGTCCTCCATCCGCTGCCGCACCGCCGCCGCCCGCACGGCCAGGCCCGGGACGCGGTCGATGACGTCCATCACCAGCCGGTAGCGGTCGAGGTCGTTGCGTACGACCATGTCGAAGGGCGTGGTCGTGGTGCCCATCTCCTTGTAGCCGCGGACGTGCAACTGGTCGTGTCCCGCGTGCCGGTAGGCGAGCCGGTGGATCAGCCACGGATAGCCGTGGTACGCGAAGATGACCGGGGTGTCGCGGGTGAACACCGAGTCGAACTCCCGGCCCGTCATCCCGTGCGGATGGTCCTCGTGCGGCATCAGCCGGGCGATGTCGACGACGTTGACGATCCGTACCGCCACCTCCGGCAGATGCTCGCGCAGCAGCGATGCCGCGGCCAGCACCTCCTGCGTCGGCACGTCCCCGGCGCACGCCAGCACCACGTCCGGCGCCTCGCCGGGGCGTTCGGTGCCGGCCCACTCCCAGATGCCGACGCCGCGCAGGCAGTGGGCGCGGGCCTGCTCCAGCGTCAGCCAGTCGAACGACGGCTGCTTGCCGGCGACGACGACGTTGACGACGTCGCGGGTGCGCAGCACGTGGTCGGCCACGCACAGCAGGGTGTTGGCGTCCGGCGGCAGGTAGACCCGTACGACGCCGGGGCTCTTGTTGAGGATGTCATCGACGAAGCCGGGGTCCTGGTGGCTGAAGCCGTTGTGGTCCTGCCGCCAGACGTGCGAGGTGAGCAGGTAGTTGAGCCCGGCGACCGGCGCCCGCCAGGGCTCCTCGTGCGCGGTCTGGATCCACTTGATGTGCTGCGCGGCCATGCTCGCGACGATGTGCGCGAACGCCTCGTACGACGAGAACAGCCCGTGCCTGCCGGTGAGGACGTACCCCTCGAGCCAGCCCTGGCACAGGTGCTCGGAGAGCACCTCCATGACCCGGCCGTGCGGCCCGTGGTGCTCGTCGGTCCGCTCCGTCTCCGCCTGCCACGCCCGGTCCGTGACCTCGAACAGCTCCTGGAGCCTGTTGGACGCGGTCTCGTCCGGGCCGAAGACGCGGAAGTCGCGGCGCTCCGCGGTGTCCGCCATCACCTGCCGCAGCATGGCGCCGAGCACCCGGGTCGGCTCGTGCATCCGGCCGCCGGGCCGGTCGACGGCGACGGCGTACGTCTCGGGCCCCGGCAGCGGCAGCTCGCGCAGCAGCCGGCCGCCGTTGGCGTGCGGGTTGGCGCCGAGGCGCCGGTCGCCGTGCGGCACGCAGGCGAGCACCTGCGGGAGCGGCCGGCCGTCGGCGCCGAAGAGCTTCTCCGGTTCGTAACTGCGCAGCCACCGCTCCAGTTCCGCCAGGTGCGCGGGGTTCTCGCGCACCTCGGGCAGCGGCACCTGGTGCGCGCGCCAGGTGCCCTCGACCGGCGTGCCGTCGACGGCCTCGGGTCCTGTCCAGCCCTTGGGGGTGCGCAGCACGATCGCCGGCCAGCGGGGGCGCCCGCGCAGGCCGCCGCGGGCGCGGGCGGTCTGCTGGAACTCGGCGATCCGGTCGAGCGCCGTGTCCATCGCGTCGGCCATGTCGCGGTGGACGCGCGCTGTGTCCTTGGGAGAGGAGCCGCCGCTCACGTGCAGCGGCTCGTGGCCGTAGCCGCGCAGCAGCTCGTCCAGCTCGCGCTGCGGGATGCGGGAGAGCACGGTGGGGCCGGCGATCTTGTAGCCGTTGAGGTGCAGGATGGGCAGCACGGCGCCGTCGTACGCGGGGTCGAGGAACTTGTTCGCGTGCCACGACCCGGCGAGCGGCCCGGTCTCCGCCTCGCCGTCGCCGATGACGCAGGCCGCGACGAGCCCGGGGTTGTCGAAGGCGGCGCCGTAGGCGTGCGCGAGGGAGTAGCCCAGCTCGCCGCCCTCGTGGAAGGAACCGGGGATCACGGGCGCTACGTGGCTCGGCGTGCCGCCGGGGAACGAGAACTGCCGGAACAGCCGCGCCATCCCGGCGGCGTCGCGCGAGACGTCGGGGTGCACCTCCCCGTACGAGCCGTCGAGCCACGCGCCGGCGTAGACGGCGGGGCCGCCGTGTCCCGGGCCCCAGACGCAGACGGCGTCGAGGTCGCGGGCGCCGATGACGCGGTTGAGGTGCGTGTAGACGAGGTTGAGGCCCGGGCAGGTGCCCCAGTGGCCCAGCAGCCGCGGCTTGATGTCGGCGGGCGTCAGCGGCTCGGTGAGCAGCGGGTTGCGGGTGAGGTAGATCTGGCCCGCGGCCAGGTAGTTGAGGGCGCGCCAGTGGGCGTCGAGGTCGGCCAGCTCCTGCTTCTTCATCGTCGTCCCATCGACGAAGGGGGCGGTAGGCGGTACGGCCAAGTCTTACGGGCCGGGGGCGCGCCCACCACCCGACGGCGCGCGACGCGCGCCCGCCCGCCCCGGACGGCCCTCCTATCACCCGGATGGCGGGCACGGCTCGCGTGGAACGGGGGGTACAGGTGGGACAGACTGCCACGTATGTGGACGGCGAACCAGGGGACCGGTGATCAGATGGCCGTGTCGGTGTCGGTCGTGCTGCTGCTCTTGGTGCTGGCCGTGGTGTTTCTGCGCAGCGGTTCGCTGAAGGCCTCGCACGCGGTGGTCTGCGTGCTCCTCGGCTTCTATCTGTCCGGCACCACCGTGGCCCCCACGATCCAGTCCGGTCTGGAGGCCACGGCGAACGTGGTGAGCAGCATCCGGCCGTGAATGTGGCCGCGCCGGGAACTATTCGGTACCGCCTTGTGCGTTGAACCCCCGGGGGATGACCTTGGTGGTGCCTGATCGGAATCAAGCGCGCACGCTGTGTGCACGTGCATTTGCGCGTGCACCTAGCCGCCAACACAGCTATGATCCCCGACAGTTGACACTGGCAACCACCTTGGAGAAGCGCTGTGGCCCACGCATACAACGGCATTGCGGCCAGAGATCTTCACGGCGCCGCCTGGCAGAAGAGCCGGCACAGCAACTCGCAGGGTTCCTGTGTGGAGTTCGCCAGGCTTCCCGGCGGCGAGATAGCCGTTCGCAATTCCCGATTTCCCGAAGGACCCGCCCTCGTCTACACCCGAGCCGAGGTAGAGGCGATGCTGCTGGGCGTCAAGGACGGAGAGTTCGACCATCTCATAGTTGACTGACACCCCCCTATTCCCGGCTGCACCGCCCGCTTCCGCCATCGGCGGCGTGACACCGCGGCCGGCCCTCATCCGGATCCCGGCTGAGATATCGCCCACGTAGGCATTGATCGCGGCACGTCCGTCGATCCGCACAGAATGCGATCGCTTCCTTTCCGTCCGCGAACGGTCCCGGAGCCTGAATCACCCGGTATCCAGGGCGTGGCGAAGAGCCGTCGCCGCACGGCAGTTCCGCCTCCGGCACGCCCGTGAGCCCGCCCGGGTCCCTGGCGTTGGCGGCGCCGCCGCGCGTACGCCGCGCACGCTGGCCACGCGACAGCGCGCCGCGTCCGTCCGTACACGGGGCTCAGGGGTGGGCAGGGGTCCGCGGCGGGTCGGGTGCGGGTGCCGTACGGGGAGGTCGCCTGCGGGCCGTCAGCCCGCCGCCGGCGACGGCAGGTGGAACACGGCCCACACCACCTTGCCGCGCAGCGAGCCGTCCAGCGGGTGCCAGCCCCAACTGTCGCTGAAGGAGTCGACCAGATAGAGCCCGCGCCCCGACTCGGCGCCCACGTCGGCCACCCCGGCCACCGGACTCGCGGTGCTCGGGTCGCGTACGGCGCACACCAGCCGGGACGCCCAGCGGATCAGGTGCAGCCGCACCGCCGGGTCCTGCCCGTTGCAGCCGGTCAGGGCGTGCCGGAGCGCGTTGGTGACCAGCTCGGAGACGACCAGGGCGACGTCGTCGCTGAGGTCGGTCAGCTCCCAGTGCCGCAACGTGGTGTGCGTAAAGGCGCGCGCGCCGCTGACCGACTCGTGGCTGCCGGATATCGCACAGGAGGCGGCACCGTCGACGGCGCCGGAGTCCAGCGGGGGCAGCCCTCGCCATAAGGGCGGGAGCACGGCTGCTGCTTCGGTCCCCATGCGCGGCACTCCCCAGTCGCGTGCGTGTCTGTCGTCACCGTGCGGATGCCCATGCTTCCGAATGCCTTTGGCAGATGCAAGGGCAGATGCACGTGCACGCGCGAGGAATGTCTAGCAACTTACCGGTTCATGGGCATTGCCCGGCAAGATTTTCTCGGTTGGGTAACCGTTCGGGCACGCAATGATACGGAGTGGTGGCAGTATGGGCCGGTGGCGCCGGGGGCGCGCTGTAGTGCCATGTCCTTTGTAAGTGCCATGTCGCCGAGGTGGGTGGAGGGCTCCGATGGCCGTGGACGGATCAAGCGGATCGGTCGTGCGCCGTATCCTGCTGGGCTCCCAGCTCAGACGGTTGCGGGAAGAACAGGGGATCTCGCGCGACGCCGCCGGATACGCGATCAGGGCCTCGGAATCCAAGATCAGCCGGATGGAGCTGGGCCGGGTGAGTTTCAAGAGCCGAGACGTGGAGGACCTGCTCACGCTGTACGGCGTGACCGATCAGACCGAGCGCGACGCCCTCGTCGGCCTCGTCAGCGAGGCGAACACCGCCGGGTGGTGGCACAGCTACAGCGACGTGCTGCCGGGCTGGTTCCCCACCTATGTGGGACTGGAGTCGGCCGCCGCCGGTATCGACGTGTACGAGGTCCAGTTCGTACACGGCCTGCTGCAGACCGAGGACTACGCGCACGCGGTCGTCACCGCCGGGCTGCCCCTCTCGCCCGCCGAGGCGGACAAGCGCGTGGGCGCCCGGCTGGAGCGGCAGAAGCGGCTGTACGCCGAGCACCCCGCCCAGCTCAGGGCGGTGCTCGACGAGGCCGCGCTCAGCCGCCCTTACGGCGGCAGGCAGGTGATGCGCAAGCAGTTGCAGCACCTGCTCGACGCCTCCGAGATGCCGAACGTGTCGCTGCGGATCATCCCGCTGGCGCAGCACGGCCACACCCCCGACTCCGGTGCCTTCACGATCCTGAGCTTCCCGGAGGAGGACCTCTCCGACGTCGTGTACGTGGAGCATCTGACGAGCGCCCTCTACCTGGACAAGCCGGAGGACGTCGCGACGTACACGAAGGCCATGGACCTGCTGCGCGTCGCCGCCCAAGACGAGTCGGAATCAAGGGAGTTGCTGCACAGGCTCGTCCGGGAGGTGTAGGGAGGCGCCCTTTCGCGCACCGGGCGTACGGGTGTCGCACATACGGTCTCGTCATGGACGCCGGTAGGAGCAGCCGGGGCGCGGGGATGTCGTGCCGGTGGTGAAGGAGAGCGGGAAGGACGCGCACGCCCCGTACACCTACCGGCTGCGAGTGTCCTCAACCGCCCGCACCCAACTGCTCGCCGAATGGGACCGCTGCCGTTGGGTGTGGCACGAGTGTGTGGCCAGGTCCCAGGCTGTGCACGCGCACAACACGGCGCGCCCGGGGATCAGCAAACGCCCGGCCCGGCTAGACAGGATGCTGACCCAGGCCAGGCGGGTGACCCCGTGGCTGCGTCGGGGCAGCTGGGGTCGAGGGCACAAGACCTCCTGGAGCGTTGCTCCAGGAGGAATCTCCACCCTGTTTGGGTGGGGAGCATCAACACGCTGAAGTGGATCGCGCGCTCTTCTCGCTCGTCCGGCGCAGGCGGACGAGATCCCGGCTTCGTTCCCGTGCCGGTCACCCGTTCGGCGGAGCCCATGTCGCCCACCCGGCCGGGGGCCCGGAACATGGCGGTGACGGTACCCCTTCCCGTACCCCCACCGGATCTCCCGGCCTCACGAACAGGAGCCCACCGCGATGACCGCTCCCACCACCGCCCGGATCGCCCGCGACCTCATGCACGAAGGCGCCGAGTGCATCGACTCGACCGAGTCCGTCGCCACCGCCGCCGCGAAGATGCGCTCCATGGACGTCGGCTGCCTGCCGGTGTGCGGCCAGGACGGCAAGCTCGCCGGCATGATCACCGACCGCGACATCGTCGTGGAGTGCGTCGCCAGGGGCCGCGACCTGACCACCTGCATGACCGGCGAGCTGGCGGAGGGCCGCCCGGTCTACGTCGACGCCGGCGCCCCGGTCGACGAGGTGCTGCGCACGATGGAGCAGCACCAGGTGCGCCGCCTCCCGGTCATCGAGGACCACCGGCTCGTCGGCATGATCAGCGAGGCGGACCTGAGCAGGGCCCTGTCGGACGAGCAGATGGCGGCCTTCTGTCGCAGCGTGTACGCGGGCGGCCACCACTGACCCGTACCGCCACCGGACCGGCGCAGGGCCGGGCTCCCGCGCGGGGAGCCCGGCCCTTCGTCGTGCGCCCCCGCGCCCCGTGCCCTCCGCACACCCTCCCCGGCGTCCGGCACTCGCGCCCCTCCGCACCGCGGCGCCCCCCGGCACCTGTGCCGCCCTCCTGTACTGCTCTCTGCGGGGTGCCCCCTCACTGTGCTAGTCAAGGTTGACTAGGCTGGGAGGACACACTTCTCCGCGGAAGGCAAGGGGTCCATTTGTCCGCGACTCGCCTCCTGGTCCTGGGCGCCGTCCGCCGGCACGGCCGGGCGCACGGCTACCAGGTCAGGGCCGACCTGGAGTACTGGGGCGCCCATGAGTGGTCCAACGTCAAGCCGGGCTCGATCTACCACGCGCTCAAGCAGATGGCCAAGCAGGGGCTGCTGATCGCCCACGAGGTGGCGCCCAGCACGGCCGGCGGCCCCCCGCGTACCGAGTACGAGATGACGGCCGAGGGCGACGCCGAGTACTTCCGGCTGCTGCGCGAGGCGCTGCGCCGCCACGACGAGAAGATCGACTTCCTCACGGCGGGCGTCGGCTTCCTCGTCGACCTGCCGCGCGCCGAGGCCATCGCGCTGCTCAAGGAGCGGGTCGCGGCGATGGAGGAGTGGCGCGGCGCGGTGCTCCAGCACTACTCGCCCCAGGAGGGCGAGGACTACGGCCACATCGGCGAGATCATGCGGCTCTGGCTGCACACCGCCGAGGCGGGCGCCGAGTGGACCCGCGCCCTGATCACGCGGCTGGAGGCCGGCGCGTACGTGATGGCCGGCGAGGGCGATCCGTGGGCCGGGGTGGCCACGAGCCCGGAGGGGCCCGGCGCTCGGGACCGCCATTAATCAAGTTTGACTAATGGTCGGACCGGGGGTACCTTCGCCCCGGTGGTCAAACTTGACTACCTGGGGAGTGGAGGAGGCGTATGACGGCGATCCTCGCCGAAGGACTGCGCAAGACCTACGGGAAGAAGGGCGCCGCGAAGGAGGCGCTGGCGGGCCTGGACCTCGCGGTCCCCGCGGGCACGGTGCACGCCGTGCTCGGCCCCAACGGCGCGGGCAAGACCACGGCCGTACGGATCCTGGCCACCCTGCTGCGCCCCGACGCCGGCACCGCGCGCGTCGCAGGACACGACCCCGTGCGGGAGCCGGACGAGGTCCGCTACCGCATCGGGCTGCTCGGCCAGCACGCCGCCGTCGACGAGGTGCTCAGCGGCCGGCAGAACCTGGAGCTGTTCGGCCGGCTCTACCACCTCGGCCGGGCCGGCGCCCGGCGGCGGGCGGCGGCGCTGCTGGCGCAGTTCGGCCTCGACGGCACCGGGGACAAGCCGGTCGGGCAGTACAGCGGCGGCATGCGGCGCCGGCTCGACCTGGCCGCGAGCCTCCTCATGCGGCCGCAGGTGCTCTTCCTGGATGAGCCGACGACGGGCCTCGACCCCCGCGGCCGTACGGAGGTGTGGCAGGCGGTCCGCTCGCTCGTCGGCGACGGCACCACCGTGCTGCTCACCACCCAGTACCTGGAGGAGGCCGACCAGCTCGCCGACCGGGTCTCGGTCGTGGACCACGGCCGGGTCGTCGCCGAGGGCACGGCCGACGAGCTGAAGGCCCGGCTCGGCGGGGACCGCATCGACGTCGTCGTACGGGACGCGGACCGGCTCGCCGCCGCCGCGGCCGTCATCGGCATGGCCGCCCGGGCCGAGGAGGACGACATCGAGGTCGACGCGGACGCCCGGCGGATCAGCGCCCCGGTCGCCGACCGGATGGCGGCGCTGGCCGAGACCGTGGCGGGGCTGGGCGCGGCGGGGGTGGCGGCGGAGGACGTGTCGCTGCGCCGGCCGACGCTGGACGAGGTGTTCCTCCACCTCACCGGCCGCAGACCGGAGCAGGACCGGGGCGAGGATCAGGACCGGGACAAGGGCCAGGACCAGGGCCAGGACCGGCAGCCGGGCCGGGACCGGGCGGACGGCGGCGCCGCCGGCCCGGCGGGCGCCGTAGCGGAAGGGAGCACCGTATGACCGCCACCACCCTCGCCGTCCCGCCGCCCGCCCGCACCGCGGGCGCGCGGCTGAAGTGGGCGGTCGCCGACGGGCTGACGATGACCGGCCGCGGCTTCGCGCACTGGGCCCGCCGGCCGGGCCAGGCCGTGGTGAGCCTGGTCTTCCCGGTGATGATGCTGGTGGTCTTCACCTACCTGCTCGGCGGCGGCATGGCCGTCGGCGGCGGCGGCAGCTACCGCGAGTACCTGGTGCCCGGCATGCTCGCGCTCGCCATGTCCTTCGGTCTTGAGGCCACGATGGTCTCCCTCACCTCCGACCTCGGCAAGGGCGTCGTCGACCGCTTCCGGACCATGCCGATGGCCCCGTCCGCGGTCCTCGTCGGCCGCGCGCTCACCGACATGACCGAGTCGGTCGCCGGCCTTGCCGCGATGGCCGGCGCGGGGCTCGCGGTCGGCTGGCGCTGGCACGGTACGTGGGCGGAGGCGCTGGCCGCGTTCGGGCTGCTGCTGCTCCTGCGGTTCGCGATGCTGTGGGCCGGGATCTTCCTCGGTCTGGTGGCGGGCAAGCCGGAGATGGTGCAGGCCGTGCAGATCCTGGTGTGGCCGGTGGCGTTCCTGTCCAGCGCGTTCACCTCGCCGGAGACGATGCCGGGCTGGCTGGGCGCCGTCGCGGAGTGGAACCCGATGTCGGCGACGGCGGGCGCGATCCGCGAGCTGTTCGGCAACCCCGGCTGGACCGGCGACTCGTGGGCGGCGCAGCACCCGGTGCTGCTGGCGGTGGTGTGGCCGCTGGTGCTGCTCGCGGTGTTCTTCCCGCTGGCGGTGCGCCGGTACCGGGCTCTGGGGCGCTGAGGGCGCGTACAAGCGGGTGGTGGGCGGCGCCCGCGGGCGTGGGCGACGGCGCTCTCGACGCTGGTGGCGCCCCCGCTGCACGCCAGTGGCGCCCCGTTCGTACGACTTGATCCGATGTGCCGCCGTGCCTCCGTACCCTTCCGACCCCCCGGGGGCGTTCTTCATGCGGCCGACTTATGCTCGCGGGCGTAAACCTTTCGGCACGTCCGCGGGGGGTGATGGTCCAGTGGGTCAGGAGCCCGAACCGGATAACGGCGTGGAGAAGCCGCAGTCCGACGAGGCGCACAGCGCGTTCACGCCGCCCTTTGGCGTGCCCCTTCCCCCGCCGCCTGAAGACGGGCAGACGACCTCGGAGTTCGCCCGCCCCGCGGGCGTCGGCGAGCACGCCGCCGAGGACCACGGCGACGGCCACTCCGGCTTCCGGGCCCCGCGCGGCGGCCCCGCGGCCGCCGCCGGGGTCGCCCCGCCACCCCCACCCGCTACGGGTCCACTGTCGCGATCCACGCCGTGGCAGGACCGGATGCGTGTCATGCTCCGTACGCCCATGACGGAACGCCCCACGCCCGAACGGACGCTGTCGCCCACCGAGGAGACGGCGCTGCCGGTCCCGCGCGTCCTCGACCTCACCCTGCGCATCGGCGAACTGCTGCTCGCCGGCGGTGAGGGCGCGGAGGACGTCGAGGCCGCGATGTTCGCCATCGCCCACGCGTTCGGCCTGGACCGCTGCGAGCCGACCGTCACGTTCACCCTCCTGACGGTCACGTACCAGCCGTCCCTGGTCGACGATCCGGTGACGCTCAGCCGCACGGTGCGCCGCCGCGGCACCGACTACAACCGGCTCTCCGCCGTCTACCGCCTCGTCGACGCCATCGTCGACGAGGCGGCCGCCGTCAGCCTGGAGGAGGCGTACCGCGGCCTCGCCGAGATCCGGCGCAACCGGCACCCGTACTCCAAGTGGGCCCTCACCGTCGCCAGCGGCGGCCTGTCGGGCGCGGCGGCGACGCTCGTGGGCGGCGGGCCGCTGGTGTTCTGCGCGGCGGCGATCGGCGCGATGCTCGGCGACCGGCTCGCGTGGCTGGCGGCGGGGCGCGGGCTGCCGGAGTTCTACCAGTTCGTGGCCGCCGCGATGGCCCCGGCGGCGGTCGGCGTCACGCTCAACATCGCCGCCGTCGAGGCCCAGTCCTCCGCCGTCATCACCGGCGGGCTCTTCGCGCTGATCCCCGGGCGGGCCCTGGTCGCCGCCGTCCAGGACGGGCTGACCGGCTACTACATCACCGCCTCCGCGCGCCTGCTCGAAGTCCTCTACCTCGTCGTCGGCATCGTCGTCGGGGTCCTGATCGTGCTCTACGTGGGCGTCCAGCTCGGCGCCGAGCTGAGCCCGGACGCCGCGCTGCACCGCCAGGAGCGGCCGATCGTCTCGCTGCTCGCGGCGATGCTGCTGACGCTGGCCTTCGCGGTCCTGCTCCAGCAGGAGCGTTCCACCGTGATCGTCGTGACCCTCAACGGGGGCGTCGCCTGGCTGATCTACGCGGTCATCGCCCACCAGGCGAACAAGTCGCCGGTGCTGGCCACCGCGCTCGCCGCCGGCCTCGTCGGCCTCTTCGGCCAGCTCTTCTCGCGCTACCGGTTCATCTCCGCGCTGCCGTACGTCACGGCCGCCATCGGCCCGCTGCTGCCGGGCAGCGCCACGTACTTCGGCCTGCTGGGCTTCGCCCAGGACAACCTGAACGCCGGCGCCCGCTCGCTGCTGACCGCCGCCGCGCTGGCGCTGGCGATCGCGATCGGGGTGAACCTGGGCAGCGAGATGGCCCGCCTCTTCATGAAGCGCCCGGGCGAGAAAACGGCCCCCGCCCGCCGAGGCGTCAAACGCACCAGAGGCTTCTAGGAGCCCGACCCCGGCGAGGTCTTCGCGCCGGTACCTCCCGCGCCGTACCCCCGCACAGGCCCCCCCGCCGACCCACACTGCCGGCCTCCTCGCGGAAGCCGGCAGCGTGGGACGTACGTCAGGGGCGCCTGTCAGTGGTGGCCGCCCGAGGCCTCCAGGCGCTTCTTGGACGCCTCGATCTCCGCCTCCGCGTCCTGCCGGCCCACCCAACTGGCGCCTTCCACGGACTTGCCGGGCTCCAGGTCCTTGTACACCTCGAAGAAGTGCTGGATCTCCAGCCGGTCGAACTCCGACACGTGGTGGATGTCCCGCAGGTGCTCCACCCGCGGGTCGTGCGCCGGCACGCACAGCACCTTGTCGTCGCCGCCGGCCTCGTCGGTCATGCGGAACATGCCGATCGTGCGGCACGCGATGAGGCATCCGGGGAACGTCGGCTCGTCCAGAAGGACCAGCGCGTCCAGCGGGTCGCCGTCCTCTCCGAGCGTGCCTTCGATGAAGCCGTAGTCTGCCGGGTAGCTGGTCGAGGTGAAGAGCCGCCTGTCCAGGCGGATCCGGCCCGTCTCGTGATCGACTTCGTACTTGTTCCGCGAACCCTTCGGGATCTCGATGGTGACGTCGAACTCCACGGGTGGCTCTCCTTCAAGATCAGCATGGTTCAGATGATTAAGTGTCCCCCACGCAGCGGGGTGGTGGCGAAAGGGGCTGGTCCCTGGTGAGGGTCGGGGTCGCGGTGGCACGGCGGAAGGCCGCCCGCTGGGTACGGCACTGGACCCGGCGGTGGGAAGCGCAGCCCCTGCACACCCGGCGTACGGTGCGGCTGGTGGCCGCGTCCGGCGCGCTGGGCGGCGTCCTCGCCGCCGGCATGATCGCCGCGGCGGGGCCCTGGGACTCGGGTCAGCGTACGGCGGAGAAGCAGACGGCCGCGCGCGCGGACGCCGCCGGAGGCCGTACAGGTGACGCGGATCACGGCTCCTCCGACGGCGTACCGGGCAAAGGCGCCCCCGGAGACGGCCTGCAAGGCGCCGGCGCGGGCGCCCCGCGGGTGCTGACCCCGATCGGCCCGCAGGACGGCACCAGGTCCGTCGCCGCGCCCCGGCCGACCGGCGCCGGGCTCGCCAAGGAGCTGGCGCCGCTGCTGAAGAACCCCGCGCTCGGCTCGCCGACCACCGCGGCCGTGTGGGACGTGACCACGGGCCGCGAGCTGTACGGCGCGCACGAGACCACCGGCGTCGTCCCCGCCTCCACGGTCAAGCTGGCCACCGGCGCCGCCGCACTCGCCGCACTCGGCCCCGACCACCGCATCCCGACCGCCTCGCTCGCCGAGGGCGGGGAGGTCTTCCTGGTCGGCGGCGGCGACCCCACGCTGTCCGCGAAGCGGCTGAAGGGGCTGGCGCGGGACACGGCGCGGAAGCTGAAGAAGGACGGCGTGCGGAAGGTGGCCGTACGGTACGACGCCACCGCGTACGCCGGTGACGTCCTGCACGAGATCGGGCCGAACGAGAACATCGCCCCCGTCACCCCGCTCATGGTCAACGAGGCCCGTCTCGACGACTCCTGGCACGGCCCGGCGCCCCGCGGCACCGACCCGGCGCGGGACGCGGCGGACGCCTTCGCCGGGGAGCTGCGCGAGGCGGGCGTACGGGTCGCGGGCGAGCCGCGGGCGGAGCGGGTACCGGAGAAGGCGGACGAGCTGGCGGCGACGTACTCGGCGCCGCTGGCGGAGCTGACCGAGCGGATGCTGACGTACAGCGACAACGACCTCGGCGAGGCGCTGGCCCGGCAGACGGCGATCGCGGCGGGGCGGGACGCGAGCTTCGCGGGGTCGGGGAAGGCGGTCGCGGGGCAGTTGAAGAAGCTGGGGCTGCCGGTGCGCGGAACGCGGTTCGCCGACGGCAGCGGCATCAGCCGCGACAACCGGGTCTCGGCGGACCTGCTGGCCCGGCTGCTGGTCACGGCGGCGGACCCGGACCGCCCGGAGCTGCGGTCGCTGCTGACGGGGCTGCCGGTGGCGGGGTTCAACGGCACGCTGCGGGACCGGTACG
Source organism: Streptomyces sp. NBC_01808 (assembly GCF_035917395.1). Classification (NCBI taxonomy): domain Bacteria; kingdom Bacillati; phylum Actinomycetota; class Actinomycetes; order Kitasatosporales; family Streptomycetaceae; genus Streptomyces; species Streptomyces sp. NBC_01808. The sequence goes on along the minus strand of NZ_CP109072.1, from coordinate 3,567,360 downwards.
GGGACGCAGGCGCGGACGGCTCGGACGCCGGGGACACGGCGGCGGCGCGGGGCGTGGTGCGGGCGAAGACGGGGACGCTGACGGGGGTCAACTCGCTGGCGGGGACGGTGGTGGACGCGGACGGGCGGCTGCTGGCGTTCGCGTTCTTCACGATGGGCGCGACCGACCGCACGAGGGCGGGCGACGCGCTGGACCGATTGGCGGCGGCGGTGGCGAGCTGCGGCTGCCGCTGAGGCCGGCGCCTCTCCCCGGGACCTCCCGGAACCGCCGGGACCCCTTGGAACTCCCGAACCCCCCGACCCCGAACCCCTAACCTTCCGAACCTTCCGCAACCCCCGGAGTCTCGCGAACCCCCCCGGAGCATCCGCCCCCGAACCTCCGAACCCCGGAGCCTTCCGACCCTCCTCCGCCCCCTTCCGAACCTTCTGGTACCTCCCAAACCCCCGTGACCTCCGGGACGCCGGACTTCCGAACCCCGGAGCCTCCCAACCCCCCGAACCCCCCGAACCCCCGGAGCATCTGAAACCCCCCGAACCACCAGAACCACTCGAACCCCCCGCACCTCCCCGAACCACCCCGTGTCGCAGCCGTGTTGCAACTCCTCATCCGGTTATCCACAGGTCTGTGGATGAGGGCTGCGGGAGTTGCGGTCGATATGGCAGCATCCGAGGCATGTGATCGCGCGGGGCTGGCCAGAGCCCCGGGACGGGCCCGCTGGAAGGAGGGGCCCGCGGACCACGATCGGGGGAGTGGGGGAGACGCATGCGCGGAATCGGGGAGGCGCGGGCGGCGGGAGCGCGCCGGCGCAGAGGCATCGTCCTGGCCGTGACCGGCCTGCTGGCGCTGCTCGTGCCGCTGACCGGGCCGGCCGCCGAGGCGGAGCCGAAGCCGACGGTCGAGGAGGTGCACGCCCGCGTGGAGCGGCTGTACCGCGAGGCGGAGGCCGCCACCGACGCGTACAACGACGCGGAGGAGAAGGCGAAGAAGCAGCGCAAGGAGGTCGAGCGGCTCGACAAGGCCGTGGCCGACGCGAGCGAGCGGCTGGCCGGGCTGAAGGACGAAGCGGGCGCGCTGGCCAGGGCGCAGTATCGCGGCGGCGGGGTGCCGATGGAGGCGCAGTTGCTGCTCAGCGACGACCCGGAGGAGTTCGTCGACGACCTGCGGCTGGCCCGCAAGGGGCAGCACGCGCAGCGGCGGCTGATCACCGAGGTGACCGGCACGCAGCAGCGGCTGGACGGCTATGCGAAGAAGGCCGCCGGGACGTACGAGCGGCTGGAACGCAGCCGCGAGGCCAGGGCCGGGGCGAAGGAGCGGATAGAGGAGCGCCTCGCCGAGGCGAAGAAGCTGGAGAAGAAGCTCAAGGCCGAAGAGCGGGAGCGGCTGCGCCGGCTGGAGCGGCAGCGCGCCCGCGAGGCGCAGGCGCGCTGGCTGGACTCCGGGATCCTCGACGAGATCGACGCCGACGCGACGCCCGCCGGCCGGAAGGCCATCGCGTACGCCACGGACCAGCTCGGCAAGGACTACGTGTGGGGTGCAGAGGGGCCGGACACGTTCGACTGCTCGGGGCTGACGATGCGCGCCTGGGAGGCGGCCGGGGTGGGGATCCCGCGGACCTCGCAGACCCAGTTGGCGGGGCTGGCGCGGGTCGACGTGAGCGAGATGCGCCCGGGGGACCTGATCATTTATCACTCCGACGCCAGCCACGTCGGCATATATGTCGGCGACGGCGCGATCGTGCACGCGCCGCGGCCCGGTCGGCAGGTGACCGTCGCCGGCGCGGGCAGCATGCCGATCAAGGGCGTGGTGCGTCCCGACGCGTGATCTGCGTCATGTGGCCGGCCTGCCGGATTCGGGGCGGGTGGGCGGGGCGCGGGCCCTCCCAGCAGGGCAAAGGACCGGGGGAGGGGCCGCATTCCGGGCCGCGTCGCCCGTTCCTACCGGCGGGTGATCACGCTAGGGTCCCTCCTTGGCGGTTTTGCTGGAGGAACGGCACGAGCCGCCGTCCACGGCCGCGAGCGCGCTCGCGCCCGGCCGTCACCCTCGGGGGGAGGGAAGGAAGAGCGATGCCCGTACCCGGGCGTTCCCCGGCCTCCGGACCGTCCGGCGGACCTGACCAGTCCGCCGCAGGTGCCGGGGTGGCCGAGACGCAGGCCGCGACGCGGCGGCGGCACCCCCTGCCGTCGGCCGCGCACGCGCCGTCGCCGCAGCCGCACGCGCCGTTGCCGGCGCAGCGCTCGGGGCACGGCCCGGTGCCCGGGCAGGCGCATGCGCGCCAGCGGGCGGTGCCGGAGGCGCTGACGCTGCTGCTGATAGAGGCGGAGCCGGGCAGCGGACCCGGCATCGCACGGATGCTGGAGCAGGCGGGCGCCGGCCGCCACGGCGAGCGCATCCGGGTGCGTACGGCGCGCAACCTCACCGAGGCGGAGCGGCTGCTCGGCCCCGACGTGCACTGCATCCTGCTGGACCTCAGCGTGACCGGCGAGGCGGCCACCGCGGAGGACGGCGAACCGGCGGAAGAGGGCGACGAGCTGGAGGCGCTGCACGAGGTGCTGGCCATGGCGCCGCTGCACGCGGTGCTGACGCTCACCGACGAGGACGACGTCGAGCTGGCCGCCGAGGCGGTCCGCGTCGGCGCGCAGGACTACCTCTTCCGCGGCGAGCTGGACGGCCGGGTGCTCGGCCGCGCCATCCGGTACGCGGTGGAGCGCAAGCGGGCCGACCTGGCGCAGAGCCGGCTGACGGCCTCGCGGCTGCGGGCGCAGGAGAACGCCCGGCTGGAGCGCGGGCTGCTGCCCACGCCGCTGCTCGCCGGCTCCGGCCTCGGCTTCGCCGCCTGCTACCGCCCCGGCCTGCCGCCGCCCGCCGCCGGCGCCACCCCCACCCGCGCGCTGCTCGGCGGCGACTTCTACGACGCGGTGCGCACCCCCGACGGCGCGGTGCACGCCATGATCGGCGACGTCTGCGGCCACGGCCCGGACGAGGCCGCACTCGGGGTGGAGCTGCGCATCGCCTGGCGGGCCCTGACGTTCGCCGGCCTGGTCGGCGACGAGCTGCTGGCCACGCTCCAGCAGGTGCTGGAGAACGAGCGGGCGGACGACGAGATATTCGCCACGATGTGCACCGTCGACGTCTCCCCCGACGCCCGCCGCGCCGGCCTCTACCTGGCGGGCCACCCGGCGCCGCTGGTCGCCGTCCCCGGCGGCCGGCCGCGGCTGATGCCGCAGGAGCTGGGCGGTCCGGCGCTGGGCCTGCTGCCGCGCGCCCGCTGGCCGCGCCAGCAGGTGGAGCTGGGCGGCGCCTGGAGCCTGATGCTCTACACCGACGGCCTGATCGAGGGCCGTACGGGCCCGGGCCGCGGCCGGCTGGGCCAGGACGGCATGCTCGCGCTGGTCGGCAGGCTGCTGGACCAGGGCCTGGCCGGCGACGACCTGCTGGACGGCGCGGTCACCGAGGCGCGGGCGCTCAACGGCGGCGACCTCACCGACGACGTGGCGGTGGTGCTACTGGATCGGCCCCCGGGCCCTTGCGGACCCGGGGACCGGATGTCGTGATCGCCGACGCGCGGGTCAGCGCCCGTTGAACGGGCCGTAGGGCCCGTCGGAGCTGCTGCCCCCGCGCCGCCGCCCGCCGCCGACCTGCTTGAGCGCGGGCCGCACGTCCACCATGAAGACGATGGCGGCGATCAGCGCGATGATCGGCAGGAACGACATGATCGGGAAGATGACCATCACGGCGAAGCCGACGCCGAGGATGATCAGCCAGAACTGCTTGGTGTTCTTGTCGGCGGCGCGGTACGCGTCCTCGCGGGCCAGGGCCGCCAGGATCAGGGCCGCCCCGGCGAACACCGTCAAGGCCAGGCTGAGCAGCCCGAGCAACGAGTAGAAGCCAGAGATGAGCACGCGGTCCACCGCCTATTAGTCCGACTCAGTGTTCAGGGATCCGGCGCAGACACCGTACCCGGATAACGCCCCGGGCACGCGAGGGGTGCCCGGGGCGCGAAGCTCAGGAGTCCGCCTTGGGGGGGTTCTTCTTGGCGGCGGACTTCTTCGCGGTGCCGTTGGCGCTGGCCCGGGGGGCGCGCTTGCGGGGGGCGGCCTTCTTGGCAGCGGCCTTCTTCGCGGCGGGCTTGCCGGCGGCGGGAGCCTCGTCGGGGGCAACGCCCTCGTCGGCGGCACCCTTGTCGGCGACGCCCTCATCGGCGGCGGCCTTTTCGCCACCGGGCCGGATGATCTCGGTGGTCACCTGCACCGCGTCGGCGGTCTCGCCGCGCCACTCCGCGACGGCACCGCGGCCGCGCTCGGCCAGCTCGTCGTAGGTCTCGCGGGCCTTCACCGCGTACTCGGCGGCCCGACCGACGCCCTGAAGGGCGAGGTCCTGCGCCGTCTCACGCAGCTTCTTGATGTCGGTGTCCAGGTCGCCGAGCCGCTCGGCGACCTTCGCCTGCGCCTCCTTGGCCTGCTTCGACACCCGCTCCTGCACCTCACGCGGGTCGGTCTCGCGCACCGCGGACAGCCGCTCGGGCGCCTCGGCCCGCAGCCGCTCCACCAGCGCGGGCACCTCACGCAGCTTCTCCAGCGCCAGATCGGCGGTACCCGCGACGGCGTAGAGGGGCGTGGGGTCGCTGAGCGTCTTGCGTACGTCGTCGGTCATGGTCATGGCGTTCTCCTCCGGTCACTGGCGGGCCTCGCGTCGCCCTCACCCCGCCCGCCACCCGGCCGCGGGGCTTCCCCTTCCGTTTGTCCCTCCTCCACGCCGCCGCCCGCGTCCTCGCGCGCGTTCTCCTTGCGGAAGGAGTCGTAGATCTGCAGCAGCACCTGCTTCTGCCGCTCGCTGATCGCGGGATCGGTGAGTATCGCGGTATGCACCGCCATCCCGTCGGCCCCGTCACCCCGGCGCTCGTCCAGAATCCCCGCCTGCACATACAGCGTCTCGGCAGAGATCCGCAGCGCCTTCGCGAGCTGCTGCAGAATCTCGGCGCTGGGCTTGCGCAGCCCGCGCTCGATCTGACTGAGGTACGGATTCGACACCCCGGCGGCATCGGCAAGCTGCCGCAGACTGAGCCGCGCACTGCGCCGCTGCTCCCGCAGGAACTCCCCGAGGTTGCCGACGTGTATCGAACCCATACTTCGATGCTGCCGCACCCGTGCTAACTATTGCAAGCACTTGCTTGCAAGTGTGTCGCACACCACATATCGCGATACTATCGCGAGTCCCCCGATCGCGGCGACCACGGGATCAACGCTCATGGCAGCGGGCCGCGCAGTCTCACATCCGGGATTTCAGTACGTCGACCTCGCAGCCCGGTGCGAACGGGTCGAAGCCGTGCTCGGCCAGCCAGCGAACCCCCAGCAGGCTGCGCAGCGACCACCACGCGCGGATCACGTCGTTGTCGACGTCGTTGCCGTAGCCGGCGATGACGTCGTCGAGGTGCCCCTCGTGTCCGAGCGTCAGGGTGGCGAGGTCGAACAGGGCATTACCCTGACCGGCCTCGGACCAGTCGATGATGCCCGTGACCTCGTCGCCGTCGACGAAGACGTGCTCGATCTGAAGGTCGCCGTGCGCGAACACCGGAGTCCACGGCTGGAGCGCGGCCTCGGCGACCTGGCGGTTGCGGGTGACCAGGTCGGCGGGCAGGATGCCGTTCTTCACGAGCAGTTCGCACTCGCCGTCGAGTTCCGCCGCCCACTCGTCGGGATCCCGGCGGCGCCGGCCGGTCCAGGGCGGCAACGGCGCCTCGTGCAACCGCCGGATGGCGGCGCCCGCCGCGGCCCACGCCGCCGGCGACGCGGCCGACGGCTCACCGAGGCGGCCGAGCGCCGTCCCCGGGACCGCGGCGATCGCGAGCACGGACGGCTTGCGCCACAGGACCTCCGGAGTGGGGACCGGCACCAAGGCCATCGCCTCGACCTCCACGTCGATGCGCGCCTGATCGGTATCCACCTTCAGGAACACATCGCCGACGCGCAGGGTCGCGCGCTCGGAATGGGCGACGACGACGTTGACCCCATCCATGGGCGACGAGTATCCCGGGGGACGATCCCCGACGTCGCCGGGTTTTCGCGCCTCGTGCCCTACGGCTCTGACAACGCACCGTCCACGGACTATGTTCGACCGGTGGAGAACCCCGAGATCGTCGTCAGACTCACCCCGGACGAGGCGCTGGTCCTGTCGGACTGGCTGGAGCGGGTGCAGATGACGGATCTCAGTCGCCTCGTCGACGATGCCGCGGTCTGGGCGCCCCTTCACCGCATCGCCGGGGCCCTCGACAAGTCGCTGCCGTCGATGTTCGCGGCGGACTACGCCGAGCGGCTGGAAGCCGCCCGCCGCAGGCTTCGTCCGGCCCAGGACGACGACACCGATGGTCAAGAGGTGCCGGATGCGTGACGGCGCAGCCTCACCGCTTCACTCCGACGCGGCGGCGGCTTTGACGATGCAGAAGGGGTGCCCCGCCGGGTCGGTGAGGACCCGCCACCTGTCCTCCTGCGGCTGGCCGGGCGGCTTGGCGGCGCCCAGGGACAGGAGCCGGGCCTCGGCCTCGGCCAGGTCCTCCTCGATCGTGAAGCAGAGGTGGAGTTGCTGCGGCACGTCCTGGGTGGGCCAGGTCGGGGCCCGGTAGCCGTCGACCCGCTGGAAGCCGAGGACGAGTTCGCCGGCCCCGGTGAGACCCGCGAAGTCGGCGTCCGACTTCGGGTGGAGCGCGAGGCCGGTGGCCTGCTGGTAGAACGCCGCCAGCAGCGGGGGGTCGGGGCAGTCGAGGGTGATCGCGCTCAACTTCATCTGCATGACGGCTCCTGGGGACCGGCCGGTGGACTCACTGGTGACGAGCCTAGAGGCCGCGGTTGACCTTCACCCTGGGGGAAGCCGCAGCATCGGCCGGGCCGGGCGGCCGCCCGGTATGAGGAGGGACGGCATGGGGTTGCTGACCATCGGGGCCTTCGCGCGCGCGGCGCGGCTGTCGCCCAAGGCGTTGCGGCTCTACGACGAGCTGGGGCTGCTGACCCCCGCCCGCGTGGACCCGGTGACCGGCTACCGCCTCTACGCGCCCGGGCAACTGGAGCAGGCGCGGCTCGTCGCCTGGCTGCGGCGGCTCGGGATGCCCCTGGCCCGTATCCGGCACGTCTGCTCGCTGGACGCCGGAGCCGCCGCGGCGGAGGTCCGGGCGTACTGGGCGCAGGTCGAGGCCGACACCGCCGCGCGGCGGGAGCTGGCCGCCTTCCTCGTCGACCATCTGTCGTGGAAGGAACCTGCCATGCCCCTGGAAATCCGTTACGCCGCCCTGTCCGACACCGGTCTCGTGCGGGAGAGCAACCAGGACACGGCCTACGCCGGGGAGCGGCTGCTCGCCGTCGCCGACGGGTACGGGGTGCGGGGCGCGCCCGCGAGTGCGGCCGCCGTCGACGCCCTCAGGCGGCTGGAGACCGACGGCATTCCGGCGGGCGGTCTCCTCAACGTGCTGGAGGACGCCATCGAACAGGCCGAGCACGCCGTGCGCCGCGTCGCCGCCTCGTCGCCCGCGGACGCCGGGACCACGCTCACCGCGATGCTCTGGACCGGCTCGCAGCTCGCCCTCGTCCACATCGGCGACTCACGCGCGTACCTCCTGCGCGAGGGTGAGCTGTTCCTGATCACCCACGACCACACCGTCGTGCAGTCGATGGTCGACGAAGGCCGGCTCACCCCGGAGGAAGCCGCCTCCCACCCCGAGCGCGCCCTGCTGCTCCGCGCCCTGGGCCACGCCCCGGACGTCACCCCTGACATGCGCCTGCACGACGCCCGGCCGGCGGACCGGTACCTGCTGTGCTCCGACGGGCTGTCGGCCGTCGTGCCGGACGGGGAGATCCGCCGGGTGCTCGCGGAGGGCGGTGAGCCCGAGGAGACGGTCCGCGCGCTCGTCGCCCTGGCCATCGGCTCCGGCGGCCCCGACAACGTGAGTTGCGTGGTCGCCGATGTCGTGGAGCGCCTGCCGCAGTAGACGCGCGCGTACGGACTCCGCCGCGAGCGCCGGCGCGTACCGCCCCTTCCGGCTCGCCCGGGAAGCCCGTCAGCCTCGATGACGAGACCCGCCCCCGCCGTCAGAGGGAGGCGAACACCCCCGGCGGTGGACGTACGGGGCCGGGGTGAGGGCCGAGCCTGGTGTTCCTGCCGAGGGAGGGGACATCCGGTGGAAGGCTGGGACCGAGTCGGCCGGTGGTCGGGATACGGGGCGGCGCTGGCCCTGGCGCCGTATGCGTTGATCAAGGTGTCGTGGGTGGTCGGCGCGCTCCTGGGCGTGGCGCCGGTCGGAGGCGGCTTCAACCTGGCCGGCTGGCTGCTCCTCAACACGGTGACCATCGGGATGGCGGCGAGCGGCATCGCCCTGGGGCTCGCGCTGGTACGGCCCTGGGGCATGCGGATACCGGGGCGGCCGGTGGCGTTCTGCGCCTGGGTCGGGTCGGGGTTCCTCGTGTCGATCCTTCCCTACGCGGTGTTCAGCACGCTGTGGGACGGCGGTGGTGACGGCGGGGACGGCGACTCGGCGTCCCGCGACGATCCCGCCATGCCCGGCTGGGAAGCCGCCCTGATCCAGTTCAGCTTCGTGTCGATGGGGCTGGGTCTCGCCTTCGCCCTGCCCGCCTACCTGCGGCGGCGCTGGCCGGAGGCGTTCACGGGGCGGGCCGGGGGCGGGCCCCGTACCGTGGCGTCCTGGTCTGCCGGCGTCGCCGCGGCCGTCGGCCTGGTGTGGCTGTACTGGGCCGCGGGCGGCACCGCGGGCGTCGCGCACCCGGGCGAACGCAGCACGGACGGGTATCTCTTGACCGGCCTGAGCGCGTTCTGGGCGCTCGCCGGGTCCGCCGCCGTCCTGGCGCTCGTGCGGACGCGTCCGGCCCGCGTGCCCCGCCCGCTCCTGCTCGGACTCGGCTGGCTCGGCTCCGGTTCGCTCTTCGCGTGGAGCGGCTGGAAGCTGCCCTTCACGGTGTACGTGGCACTCGCCCGGCCCGCCGACGTCACCCTGCCCGAGAGCCCCGCCGTCGCCGCCGTGCTGCATCTCGCCGCGGTCATGGCGGGGCTCGGCATGCTGAGGATGCTCGTCAGCCCTGCGCGAACCTGTACGTCGTCCAGTCGGCGAACACGTCGTAGCCGAGGCGCTGGTAGAGCGCGTTGCTCGTGGGGTTGGTCGCGTCGGTGAAGAGGGCCACCTCCGTGGCGCCCGCGGTGAGCGCCGCCCGGGTCACCGCCGCCGTCACCCCGGCCGCGTAGCCGTGGCCGCGGTGGGCGGCCGGGGTGTAGACCGGGTCGACCTGGGCGAGGCCGGCGACCGCCGGGTTGACGCCGGCCATGGAGACGGGGGTGCCGTCCGGGGTCTCCCAGAAGGTGTAGTGCTTGTCGGCGTAGCGGGTCGTGGACCAGGTGGCGGCGTCGATGGTGACGTCCTCGCGGACGTCGGCCGCGAAGCCGCGGCAGAAGTCGATGAGTTGCTCCCGGTCCGCCTCGCCCGCCGCCCGCGCCCGCCCGGCCGGCGCGGGATCCGGCGGCGTGAGCGTACCGAGGCGGCGCAGCCGGAGGCGGACGGCGGGGGTCGGGGTGGCGCCCGTGTGCCGCTGCCAGGCCGCCGCGAAGGCGGTGGTGGTGTCGTGGTCGCCGCCGACGCCCGGCGGGGCGTGGCCGAGGGCCGCGAGGTGCGCGGCGAGGGAGTCGGTCTGTGCTGCGGTGAGCGGGGTGAGGCCGAGGCTGCGGCCCGGCAGTTGGTGGCAGACGCCGGCGACCGACCCCGCCCGCGACAGCCGGCCGAGCAGCGGGCGCCCGCCGCCGTACGGGCCCGTGCCGCGCGCTTTCAGCCGGGCTGCCCAGGTCAGCGCCATGATGTGCGGTACGGGCCTGCCGCGCAGGAAGTCCTCCGCTTCGGCCAGGAATTCGTCGAGGTCTTCGGTGAGGTGCCAGCCGTCCGCGCGCATGCCACATGATCCCCCGCGGCCCCGGCGTGCGGAACCCGTGATCACGTGCGGAAGTCCGTGATCAGCGTGCGGAAGCCCGTGATCAGTCCCGGCGGCGTCCTTCGATCAGCGCCTCGATGCCGTCGAGCACGCGCTCCAGGCCGAACGCGAACTCGTCGTAGTCCGAGGGGTTCTGCGGCGGCTCCACGTCCGCCTCGTCGAAGGCGCCGCCCTCCACCGCAGTACGTAGATGGGGCAGGTGACCGGCGTCGGAGACGCGGAGCAGGAAGCGGCTGTACTCGTTCATCAGCCGCTCCACGTCGGGGCTGCCGCCCATCGCCAGGGCGATCGTCACCTCCGCGCGCACCTGGTTGCTGACCAGCAGCGCCGTGGCCACCTTCTCGAACTCCGTGAGCGGGGTGTCGCGGAGAATGTAGAGGGCCTGGTCGAGCGCCGCGAGCTGGTTCGGCGTGACGGGCGGGCCGCCGCTCGGTACGTGCGCCACGGCCCAGGGGTGCGCGAACATCGCGTTGCCGACGGCCTGGTACCAGTGCCGCAGCCCCGCCCGCCAGTCGCCCTCGGCCCCCGCCGGAAGCGGCGGCGGCGGGCCGAAGGCCCCGTCGACCATCAGCGTGACCAACTCGTCCTTCGTGGCCACGTACCGGTACAGCGCCATCGTCGAGACGCCCAGCTCCTTGGCGACCCGCCCCATCGATGCGGCCTCCAGCCCCTCCGCGTCCGCGACCGCGACCGCCGCCGCGACGATCCCGTCGAGCGTCAGCCCCCGCTTCGGCCCCTTCTGCGGCCGCGGCCGCAGGCCCCACGCGGCCTCGACGCTGGCGGGAACGGCTCCGGTGTCGCGCTTGTCTTCGCCGCGCCGGCCTTCGCCTGCGGCGTCCATGGCGTCCATCTGCTCAGTTTACGCCATACACAGTGCCGTGTATGCTCTACGCAGTAGTGCGTATGGCATACGCAGAAGCGGCTCTACGGAGCCCCCACGGAGAAAGGGGGGAGCTGTGCCCCAGCCCACCCGCCCCGCCGTCGAGGCCGCCGGCCTCACCAAGGCGTACGGCGGCACGAAGGTGCTCGACGGCGTCGGCCTGACCGTCAGGCGCGGCACGGTCTTCGCCCTCCTCGGGCCCAACGGCGCGGGGAAGACCACGACGGTCCGCATCCTCGCGACGCTGCTGCGGGCCGACGCGGGCACGGCGAGCGTCGCCGGGTTCGACGTGGCCGCGGAGCGCTCGCAGGTCCGCCGGGCCATCAGCCTCACCGGGCAGTACGCCGCGCTGGACGAGGAGCTGACCGGCGCCGAGAACCTCCGCATGGTCGCCCGCCTCACCGGCCTGTCCCGCCCCGCCGCCGCCCGCCGCGCCGCCGAGCTGCTGGAGCGGTTCGGCCTCGCGGGCGACGCCGCCGGGCGCCGCGTCCGCACGTACTCGGGAGGCATGCGCCGCCGTCTCGACCTCGCGGCGGGTCTGGTGGGCGACCCCTCCGTGATCTTCCTCGACGAGCCGACCACGGGCCTCGATCCCCGCAGCCGCCAGGCCGTCTGGGACGAGGTGCGCCGCCTCGCCGACGCCGGCGTCACGGTCTTCCTCACCACGCAGTATCTGGAGGAGGCCGACCGCCTCGCCGACCGCATCGCCCTCCTCGACGGCGGCCGGCTCGTCGCCGAGGGCACGGCGGCGGAGCTGAAGCAGCAGGTCTCCGCCGAGCGGCTGGACCTCACGCTGGTCTCCCCGGAGGCGTACGAGAAGGCGGCCCACGCCCTGGACCACCTCGCCGTGCGCCGCGACCCCGGCACCCGCACCCTGGGCGTCACCACCGACGGCCGCGCCGCCCACATACGCGACCTGCTCGACGCCATCGACCCCGACCGTACCCAGGTCGAGCGCTTCGCCGTGCACTCCGCGACGCTCGACGACGTCTTCCTGAAGGTGACCCGCGATGGCTGACGCCCTGACCCACTCGGCGACGATGGTCGGCCGCTCCGTGCGGCTCAGCTCCCGCAACCCCGACGCCCTGATCACGGCGCTGGCGCTGCCCGTGCTGCTGATGCTCGTCTTCGTCTACCTCTTCGGTGGCGCCATCGACACCGGCGGAGGCTGGCGCTACGTGGACTACGTCGCCCCCGGCGTCCTCGTCCTGTGCGCCGGCTTCGGCGCGGGCACGACGGCGATGAGCGTCGCGGACGACATGAAGGGCGCCGTCATCGACCGCTTCCGCTCCCTCGACGTCGGCGGCACCGCCGTCCTCACCGGCCACGTCGCCGCCAGCGTCGTGCGGAACCTGGCCGCCACGGTGCTGGTCTTCGCGGTCGCCTTCGCGATCGGCTTCCGCCCGGACGCCGGCGTCGGCGGCTGGCTCGCGTCGGCGGGCATCCTGCTGGCGGTGATCACGGCCATATCGTGGGTCGCGGCGGCGGTCGGCCTGCTGGCCAACTCCCCGGAGGCGGCGGGCGGCTTCACGTTCTTCCTGGCCTTCCTGCCGTACCCGTCCAGCGCCTTCGTCCCGGTCGACTCGATGCCGGGCTGGCTCCACGGCTTCGCCGAGCACCAGCCGCTGACCCCGGTGATCGAGTCACTGCGGAAACTGCTGCTGGGCCAGCCGGTGGGCAGCAGCCCGTGGGAGGCCCTGGCGTGGTGCGCGGCGCTGACGGTGGGGTCGATGGCGGCAGCGGCGGTGCTGTTCAGGAGGCGGATGAGGTAAGGGGGCGTACGGAAAGGGGCCGATGGCCGACGAGGAGTGAGCCATGCACCGCAACGGACGGCCCGACCCGAAAGGGAGAGCCCCGGGCCCCCGGCGCCAGCACTGGACCGCAAGGGCCGACCCGCGGGCCTCACACCCCGCCGAACAGCTCCAGCAGCTCCGTCCTGCCGGCCACCCGCGCCGTCGCGACCGCGGACGGGGACCCGGCCTGCGGATCCGCCCCGTGCCGCAGCAGCACCCGCACGACGTCGTCCGCCCCCGCCCGCACCGCCGCGGCCAGCGGCGTCGCACCCACGGCCCCGACCTGATCCGCGTCGGCCCCCCGCTGCAACAGCGCGGCGACGGTCCCGGGATGCCCGTTGACCGCGGCGAGCATGACGAGGGTGTCCCCGTCGTCGTCCCGCAACCCGGCCGGCACCCCGGCGTCCACATAGGCGGCCAGCGTGTCGGTCCGCCCCTGCCGGGCAAGCTCGAAAGCCTTGGTGGCCAGCTCGAACACGGCGGGGTCGTGCGCGGGCTCGTCCGCTCCACTCATGCCGTCACCCTATGACGCGGAAGGCGATCCCCCGGTATTGGCCGCGCCCCGCTGCCGCGGTGTGGCCAGCCACCTCAGCAACTCGTGCTCGATCTCGCCGGCGCCGGCCACCGTGGGCAGCAGCAGTGAGTCCGCCGCCCGGTCGAGCGCGGCGTTGATCACCTTGGCCGCCTCGGCGGTCGACGTCTCACCCCGCTCCGTCGAGTACGCCTGCCGGATCACATCCGTGTACACCGACTGGATCCGCTTGAACGCGAGGTATCGGGGCAGGTCCGCCTCGATACCTTCGGCGGCACCGGGCCGGGACTCCTCCGCCACGTCGGCCCAGCGAGCGATGACCTCGCCCTCCTGGCGTGCCGGATAGCGCATCAGATGCAGGTGGGTGGCCAGGTCGTACAGCGGATCGCCGATGAGGGCCAGCTCCCAGTCGATGGCCCAGAGAGCGTCGTGCTCGTCGACGATGAGGTTCGCGCGGTGCACGTCCCCGTGCAGCAGCCCGAAGGGGCGCGGGGTCATGCCGCGGAGCCGGGTTTCGAGGGAGGAAGCGGTGGCGGGGGCCGACCCGGGGTGGATGCCCAGGCTGTGGAACAGCGCGTCGAAGTGCGGCAGGGAGTGCTCGACCACGTCGGTGAAGGTGAACCGGACGAGATCCCGGGCGAACTCCGCGCTCCCGCGCTCCGCCGGCAGCGGCGCGTGCAGCGCGAGCAGCGCGGGATCGTAGGGCTCGACGGCCAGCAGCTCCCGGAAGAGCCGGACGATCTGGCCGACGAACGCGGCGGGCACTTCCTCCCCGGGCGGCGCGACTTCAGCCAGGGTGCACCCTTCGATGAAGCCCTGGACGGTGAGGGAGTCGATGTGGCCGACCGTAGGAATGTGGGAGACACGACCGGCCAGCGTGGCGAGCAGATCGTCCTCGGACCCGAAGCACCTGCGGTCGAACCACAACAACCCGGGCCGGGGATCCCGCAACTTCACCCACCCGGCCGACTGCCCGAACAACCCTGGAGCGGCGCCCAGCCGGACCGCGTACGTCTCGTGGTGGTATCCGGGCAGCGGCCCGATGACCTGCTCCGTCGTGGCGAAGAGGACTTGGAAAACGGATGTTGCGGAGGCCGGCACTGGCGAAGTGTCCTCTGCTGCGGGCGTGATCAGGAAAGATTACTCCGTCTGCTGCATGGCGCCCCTTGGACACGGATCAATTGTCCAGATGGTGTCAGCGCGAAGTGGCTGTACCGCGTAGCGCGTGGAGCACGGCATCCAGCGAACCGACCGTGAGCGGTGCGTCTGCCTGGCGGAGAGCCTGCTCTTTGTGGGGTGCGCGTGCATAGCCGATGAAGGCGACTCCCACGGCTTTTGCAGCCTGCCAGTCGGACGGCGTGTCGCCGAGCATCACGCAATCACCGGGCGTCGTGCCGGTCGACTCAAGTGCACGTCGCAGGCAGTCGGGGTCGGGCTTCAGCCCGGATCCGTCGGGTCGGCGCCCGTGTACGTGCGGGGAGAAGTACTGGCTGAGTTCCTGCCACTCCAGGTGAACCTGAATGGCAGCAGCCGAGTTGTTGGACGTGATGGCCAAGGTACGCCCGAGCGTGTGTAGTTCGGCAACCAGTTCGTGGGCGTACGGGGTGGGTGTGGCGGTCGCGGCCGCCGTCTTCTCCTCTTTCGTCAGCAGCATCTCCACCTCCCGGACAATGCCGTCGTCGGGCAACAGTCTCCGGGCCGCCGCGAGGATGCTGTGCGGGTCGTTCGAGTCGTACTCGGGTGTGCCCGCCATGCCGGCTGCGCGACGGTGCAACATCGTGCGGAGCTGCCCGGCGACCTGTGCCGCAGGGTACGCCGAGAACAACCGGCAGATGGGGCCGTCGAAGTCGAAGAACACGCACTTCGCCGATTCGAGCACTTCTTCCAGAGCAGTCACATTCATCCGCTCCACCGTACGGCTATGGTTTGCCAACGCGTCTCGAACCACGCGCGCTGCTGGTCGATGAAGGCCGCGTCATGCGTGCTGCCGCCGTACTCGGTCCCGTGGAAGTGCAGCAACGGGGTCTCCATGCCGCGGACGTCGTAGATGGCGTGACGTCTCTCCGAACCGGGATCGAGCGGGACCTCGTTCGGCTGCACCGTGTAGGCGCCGAACAGGACCTCGGCGCTGTTCAGGATGTAGAACTTGTGTCCGGGGAGCTGCCCTGTTGTCTTTATCCGCACGGAAACCTTGACGCGGCCGGTCTCCTCCAGGTGGTTCAGATCGGCCCACAGCACCCGGGCGAAGCTGTTGCCGATCTCGTGCAGCCTGTCGCCCGGTCGCCGGTCCTGCGGTTGCTGGATGAGCTGGGGAAGATCGTCGAAGGCCGAGCGCCGCGGGATCAGTGCCCTGACAGTGATGCTGGCCGGCGTCAGGGTCCCACGCGATACCGCCTGGAACGGCTCTTTCAAGGTATTGACCAGCGATTGCATCGTGACCGAGACCACGTCCAGCGTGACGTCCTCTTCGCCGAATGCCCGCATCAGGCAGTCGACCGGAGCCGGGTCATCCGGGCCCGGAGCCGTGCGCAGCACCTTGGGCGGGCGGCCCTTCTTCGGAGCGTCGACCAGACCGTCCTTGCGCAGCAGGTCGATGGCGCGCTGCACGGTCGGCCGCGAGACATGGTGCCGGTCGGCCAGGGACTCCTGGGTGGGCAGCGTGGTGTCGTCGGCAAACTCGCCCTCGTTGATCCGGCGGCGGAGGTCGTCGGCGATTCGCTGGAAGGCGGGAGCACGGGCGTCATCCCCCGCTGCAGCTTGATGCATCTCAGAAAGGTACAACGCCCTGTCATCTCCGGGCAGTTGGCAATGCTGTCGAGGCCGGTGGGTGCCCTCGATCCGACAAAGCCGGGCATCTTCTGCGTCGCTGTCCGCTGTGTGCAACTGGTGCAACTCCGTAGATTCGCACCGTCGAAGGTCAGCGAGTGACGATGTGTGATCTCGGAGGCGAGGTATGGCCCATTTCCTGATCACCGAACAGTGCGCCGGGCGGCCGCCCGATCCCCACGCCGGTGCTACTGGCCGGGTTGCCGTGAGTCACGGCTCAGTAGCTGATGGGGTACGGCTTGGCGATTTTGGTCCACAGCGACTCGAACCACGTTCGCGAGTGCTCGACGAAGTCCACGTCGCTTTTGCCGCGGCTGTCGGGGCCCGCGGAGTAGCGGAACAGGTGGGAGTTGAGGCCGAGGACGTCGTAGATGTCCATATGATCCTCACTGAACGGGACGGGGACGCTGTTGGGGACGACCTCGTAGAAGCCGGTGAGGGCTTCGGTGCCGTTGAGGACGTAGAGCTTGATGGTCGGAGTGAGGGCCACGCCACGGACTTCGACGGAGAGTTCCCGTACGAGCCCGCGTTCCCCGAGGTACTGCATGCTGTGTGCGAAGGCGCGCGTGTGCAGTTCGATGAGGCGGTTGAGGCGCTGGAGGGGGCGGGGGTCCGCCGGGTCGTCGATCAGGAAGGGGATGGCCAGGTGGGCCTCGGGGCTGGGGACCATGATGCGGCAGGTGACCGAGCGGGGGACCACGCGGCCGGCCCTGATGGCCATCAGGGTGGGCGCAATCGCGCTGTTGAGGGTCTCGGTGGTCAGACCGAAGACGTCGAGGGTGACGTCGGTGGCCTGAAATGCCACGTCGAGCCGCTCTGCCAATTCCACGTCCGCGGTGAGCGACGAGGCCCCTTCGCGGCGGGCGGCGGGCTCCGCCACCGTCGGCGGCGACCCCCTGCCTACGTCGGCGAGCAACTGCTCGCTCTTGAGGAGGGCGAGGGCCTTGCGGACCACGCCGCGTTCGACCTCGAACTCGTCCATCAGGGCTTTCTGCGTCGGCAGGCTGTCGCCCGGGCGGAGTTCGCCGGAGTCGATGCGTGCGCGCAGTGCGTCGGCGACGCGGTCTCGGTCCGCCCGGGCGCTGGTTGCCGAAGGTTGGTCCCTGCTCACCCTGCCAACCTTACAACTTCCAGCCAACCGGCGGGGGTTGACTCGAAAATGTTTTGAGTTGGTTACCAACTGGGCACAAGTTAAGCAGAGTTGGTGACCAACTCTGCGACCCTGGCGGCAACTGAGAGAAGTTGGCGGTGATGGTCGTCGCCCGGGGCTCGCGCTCTCCCGCTGTCCGAAGGCGCATGGGGGGAGGGGGGACCGCTGCGTACGCAGAAGGGAGGGACCCACCATGCCGGTCGGAATCACTCTGGCCATGTCCGCGCTGCTCGTCGGCTTCGAGCGCTTCGTCGAATGGCGCTTCGGCACGGTGGGAGCGATCGGGCTCACCACCTTGCTCGTGGGGCTCAAGACGCAGAACGTCACGTGCATGACCATCGGCGGCCTCGCGCTCGCCGTGCTGCTGATCCAGTCCGCCGAGCCCGGCCGCGCCGCGGCCGGGCAGTGAGGCAGAGGAAACCAGAGGAAATCTAGAACATGTCGGGACACCACGGTCGGCGCGAGGTGCGCAGCAGGGTGTCCGCCCGCGCGGCGGCGCCCGGGCGCTCCTCGTCGACCACGCCCAGGGCGGCGAGCCGTACCGCGGACTCGTCGCCCAGGCTGAGCCTCGCGAGCTCCGCCACGCTCAGGGCGAGGTCGGCGGGCCGGTCCGTGGGTACGCAGCCGGTGTCGCCCGGGCCACCGGCGTCCAGCAGGAAGCGGCCGCCGGCCAGGCCGGCCGGGTCGTGTACGTCGAGCACCAGGGAGCCGGAGGCCGCGTACGTGCGGGCCTCCAGAAGTCGCGGGACGTCCAGTGGCCGGAGCCACAGGTAGTCCGCGTGCGTGGTCACCCGGGCCGCCCGAGGGTCACCTAGGCAGAGGGGGAGGAGATCGTCGGGCGCCCGGCGGCCCGTATGGATCGTCGTGATCCAGTCGAAGGAGACCAGATAGCGCCAGAGCGCCCGCTCCGCGGCGGGCGTGACGGCGATCAGGTCGGTCACCGTCAGCTCGTCGTCGGAGAGCTTGCCGGGCCACTCGCCCCACTTGGTGCGGTACGTGACGACGCCCTCCGGTTCGCCCGCCGCCGAGCGGTAGACCGCGTAGAAGGGCTCGTGCCACGGGCCGTCGACGCTGAAGCGGGCCGCGCCCGTGTGCACCTTCCACTGGTACGCGCTCCGGTTCACCGCGCCGGGGACCAGCGTGCGGAAGCGGTCGTGCAGCGCCGGGGCGATCGCCATCAGCTCGGCGGCGTCGAGGAGTTCGACGGTGCCGCCGTCGTCCGGGCCCGCGTAGCGCGGGTCGAGCTGGGCGCGCGGGGTGGTCACGTCGTAGGCGGTCGTCCAGGTGGCGGGGCCGAAGCCGTAGCGGCCGTAGATCGGGTACTCCGCGGCGATCAGGCTGGCGACCACGTCGCCGCGCTCCTTCGCCGCCGCCAGGTCGTTCCGCAGCATCCGGCTCAGCAGCCCGCGCCTGCGGTGCGTCGGCGAGACCGTGACGCTGGACACCGCGCACGAGGGCACCGCCGCCCCGCCCGGCACCGTCAGCTCCTGATCGAAGCTGCGGTACGTGCCGACCCACCGCCTGCCGTCGTACGCGCCCCACACCCGGGCCAGGTCGCGCTCCGCGACGAACAGCGCCACGTCCTCCTCGGTGACCGCGGGGGTGCGTATGAAGCCGGTGTGCAGGGCGCGCATCCAGTCGCCCACGTCGCCTTCGGTGAGCGTACGGATCTCGATGCCGTCGCTCATGACCGCACCTCGTTCGCGGGGTGCGCTGCTGTGCCGGAGTTATCGATCATCCGCCCACGCTAGGTGGCGGGCGTCAGAACGTCGCGCGAATTTCCCCGACCCGCTCCGCGCCGCCCAGCAGCGGCGCCGCCCCGATCCTGGCCAGCACCGGCGACCGTACGCCCAGCAGCGCAAGACCCCGCGCCAGCACGGGACCGACGGCCCGCAGCGCCCCGTCGTCGACCTTGAACGCCAGCGCCCGCCCGTCCGGCAGCGCCACCGCCTGCACGCCCTCCGCGCCGACCTTCGCCAGCACCCCCGGCACCCCGCGCATCAGCCACGTGTCCGACCGCCGGGTGCCCGCGACGTACTCCGGATGCGCCCGCATCGCGTCCGCCACCCGCCGCTCCGGCGTGCCCTCCGCGGCCAGCACCAGCCGCCGGAAGCCGCGCGCCAGCGCCGTCAGCGACAGCGACATCAGCGGCGCGCCGCAGCCGTCGACGCCGACGTGCCGCACCTCCTCGCCCGCCGTCTCCTCCACCACCTGCCGCACCAGCCGCTGCAGCGGGTGGTCGGCGGCGAGGTACGACGCGCGCGGCCAGCCGTTCGCGACACAGGCCGCGAGCATGGCGGCGTGCTTGCCCGAGCAGTTCATGGTCACCCGGTCCCGCCGCCCCCCGGCGGCCAGGTACGCCTCCCGCTCCTCCGGGTCCAGCGGCAGGTCCGGCGGGGTCCGCAGGTCGTCCTCGGACAGTCCGGTCTCGGCGAGCATCTTGCGTACGAGATCGAGGTGGAACCGTTCGCCCGAGTGGCTGGCCGCGGCCAGCGCCAGCCGCTCGCCCGCCAGCGGCCCCGCGTCCGTACGCGCCCCCGCCCGCAGCACCGCCACCGCCTGGAACGGCTTGTTCGACGACCGCGGGAACACCTGCCCCGTCACGTCCCCCCAGGCCCGCTCCACGTCGCCGTCGGGACCCAGCAGCACCAGCGACCCGCGGTGCCGCCCCTCGGCGAAGCCGGAGCGCACCACCTCCGCCAGCACGGGCGCGGGCCCGGCGTGCGCGCCCTCCTCGGCCGCCGCGGGACCGGGGACCCGTGGCGGGGATATCCAGGTGTCGTCGTGCATGCGCGGCGCCCTCCGTGCCGGGGACGGCCTCGGGGTCTCCGCTCCGTCGCTCGGTCAGAACTCAGGACAGCAGGTCGTCGACCTGCGCCTCCCCTTCACGATAACGGCGGGCGATCTCGGCGCTGCACTCGTCCGCGGTCCGCTGCAGCCGCTGCCGGCGGCCGGAGATCCGGGCCTCGTAGCCGGCCAGCCGGGCGAGGCCCCGGTGCAGTTCCTCGTCCGTACGGGCCGAGAGGTCGGAGAGCGCGACCTCGGCGAGCATCTCCTCCGCCAGCTCCCGGTACTCCTCGCGCAGCGGCGTGCCCAGGGTGACGTGCCGGGCCGAGGCGGGGCGCGGCGAGGGGCCGTCGGTGAGGATCTCGGGGAGCCGGTCGAGCACCGGCGAGTGCGGGCTCGCGCGGCGGCCCAGCTCGGCGCGGAGGATGTCGATCCGGCCGTGCAGCAGGCGGCGTACGTAGCTGAGGTCGGTCTCCTCCTGCTGCGCGGAGCGGCGCAGCCGGCGCAGCTCGGGCAGGCCCAGCGCGTCGAGCGGCGCGGAGGGGGTGGCGGGGCCTGGGGCGGCGAGCACGGCGGTGGCGCCGGCCCCCGCGGGCGCGGTCGCCGCCGCCCGCGCGGCCTGCACCGCCTGGGAAGCCTGCGCAGGACCGCCGTCCGGGGCGCGCGGCCCCGGCGGGCGGGGCGGGCGGTCGGCGGGCGGGCTGCTGCGCGCGGTCGGTACGGGCGGCGTGGGCCGCCCGGCTCCGGGAGAGCTCATGCGAGTGTCAGTCCCCTTCGTCCGAAGATGCCGCGTCGGCGTGGCGACCTTCCGGACACCGTAGGCAATCGTGCCATTGCGCACGACCGAATCGCAGGGAGACTGCGCCCGTTCGGCCCCGCGCACGTTGCGGCGCCCGGGGGCACGGCGGCGCACGTGGCGCCCTCGGGATAATGCGATGTATGCGAGCGGTGGTGCAGCGGGTGGACGGCGCGCGGGTCGAGGTCGGCGGCGAGACGGTCGGCGAGGTGATCGGCGAAGGGCTGTGCGTACTCGTGGGCGTCACCCACGACGACACTTCCGCGAAGGCGGCGCAACTGGCCCGCAAGCTGTGGACGCTGCGGGTGCTGGACGACGAGAAGTCCTGCTCGGACGTGTCGGCGCCGCTGCTCGTGATCAGCCAGTTCACCCTCTACGGTGACCCCCGCAAGGGCCGTCGGCCGACCTGGCAGGCGGCGGCGGCAGGGGAGGTCGCGGAGCCGCTGGTCGAGGAGGTCGTGGCGCAACTGCGGGCGCTGGGTGCGCAGGTGGAGACGGGGGCGTTCGGCGCGAAGATGCGGGTGACGCTGACGAACGACGGCCCGTTCACGGTGCTGGTCGAGGTCTGAGCCGTACGAGCCGAAGGCGGACAAGGCCCGGACGGCGGCACGCGAACGCAGCCGTAAGGAGCAAGGCGTACGAACTCGCGGCGCACAGGTGTACGTATCGCGCGGGGCGCGGGGGCGTACGCGACATCCGAGGCGCACGGCAGCACGCCCCCGCGCTCGGGGCGCCTCCGGCCCGCGGGCTCAGGGCTCGACGACCGTCTCCTGCGCCGCCGCCGTCTCGTCCGCCAGCAGCGCCGCGTCCGCGGGTACATTCCGCTTCACCAGCGCCAGCGCGATCGGCCCCAGCTCGTGGTGGCGCACCGAGGTCGTGACGAAACCCAGCTTGCGCCCCTCCTCCTCGGCCGCCAGCCGGATCGCCGCCCCGTGCGGCGGCAGCGTCACCTCGCTGCCGTCCAGGTGCAGGAAGACCAGCCGACGCGGCGGCCGGCCCAGGTTCTGCACCCGCGCGACCGTCTCCTGCCCCCGGTAGCACCCCTTCTCCAGGTGCACGGCGGTGCCTATCCAGCCCACCTCGTGCGGGATCGTGCGGTGGTCGGTCTCCAGGCCGAGCCGCGGCCGGTGCGCCGCCACCCGCAGCGCCTCGTACGCCAGCACCCCGGCGGGCGGGCCCGCGGCGGCGGCGAAGTCCGCAAGCGACTCGCGCGGCAGGAAGAGATCGCGCCCGTACGCCGTCTCGCGGACGGTCACGCCCTCGGGCGCCTCCGCGATGGAGCCGGCCGGCAGATGGACGACGGCGAGGTCGTCCGTGCGGTCCGCGATGTCCACCCGGTAGAAGAACTTCATGCTCTCCAGGTACGCGATGAGGTCCTTCTGCGTACCCGGCTCCACGTGCGCCCACGTCGTCTCGCCGTCGTCGACGAGGTACAGCGCGTGCTCGATGTGCCCGTGGGCGGACAGCACCAGCGCCTCGGTGGCGTGCCCCGGCGCGAGCGCCTCCACGTGCTGCGTCAGCAGCAGGTGCAGCCAGCTCAGCCGGTCCTGGCCGGTGACCGAGACGACGCCGCGGTGGGAGAGGTCGACGAAGCCCTCGCCGGCGTCCAGCGCGCGCTGCTCCCGGAAGAGATCGCCGTAGTGCGCGGCGACGCCCTCGTCGGGAGCCTCGGCGGCGACCGCCCCGGGCAGGGAGAGGAGGGGGGAAGGCGCGTTCATGCTTCAAGAGTACGTCCGGGTGGCCACCCGCGGTCACGGGCCGGATTCGGCCGCGTTCGGGGCGTCCCGGTGCCGCGGGGCCTCAGTCGCGCCGAGGACCGCGGGGAGTCCGGATGTCTCAGGAGTGGGACGGGGCGGCGGCGTCGGACGCGCCCGGCTCGGCGCAGGTCGCGCAGCGGCCGAGGATCGCGAAGTGCTGCACATCGCTCTCGAAGCCGAACCGCTGCCGCAGCGTCTCCGCGAACGGCTCCGCCACCGCGTTCTCCGCCTCGATCACCCGGTCGCAGACGCGGCAGACGAGGTGCAGGTGGTGGTGGCGGTCCGCGATGTGGTACGTCGGCGGGCCGTGGTTGAGGTGCGCGTGGCTGACGAGGCCCAGCTCCTCCAGCAGCTCCAGCGTGCGGTAGACGGTGGAGATGTTGACGCTGGCGGCGGTCTTGCGGACCTCGCAGAGGATGCCGTCGGGCGTCGCGTGCTCCAGGGAGTCGACGGCCTCCAGCACGAGCTGCCGCTGCGGCGTCAGGCGGTAGCCGCGCTCGCGCAGGTCGCGCTTCCAGTCGGTGGTCTCCACGGCTCAAGTGTATGAGTGTCGCGGCGGAACCCCGGCCGGTTGCCGGAAAGCGCCCCTGACGGGGCCCGCGCGGGGCCGCACCCTCGCGGGTCCGCGGCGTCAGCGGAAGAAGGCGATCCCGTCGTCCGGGAGGTCCTTGAGGTCCTTCGCCCACTCCCGCGGGTTCACGACCTTCTTGAGCTGGGCCGACATGTACGGGCGCAGCTCCACCTCCGGGGTGGCCTTCTCGCCGACCCACATCAGATCGCCGTTCACGTACCCGTACAGCCGCTTGCCGCCCGCGTACGGCGGGGAGGCCGCGCTGCGTGCGACCGCGTCCGTGGCCAGGTCGAGCTGGGGCTTGCCCTCGGCCAGCTCGCCGTACCAGACCTCGGCGACGCCCTGGTCGCGCACCATGACGACGTCGAGCTGCCGGTCCGGCCGGATCCGCCAGTAGCCGGACTCGCTCTCCAGCGGGCGCACCTTCTCGCCGTCCTCGTCGAGCACCCAGGTGTACGACGTGTACGCCAGGAAGTCCCGGCCGTCGTGGCCGAAGCGCACCTCCTGGCCGAAGTTGCACTTCTCGCTGCCGGGGAAGTCGAAGACGCCCGCACCCTGCCAGTCGCCCAGCAGGAACGCCAGCGGGACCAGGTCCTTGTGCAGGTCGGAGGGGATTTCGATCGGCATCGTCAGCGCTGGCCCTGGTACAGCTTCTTCACGACCAGGCCGGCGAAGGCGAGTGTGCCCACGCAGACCAGCGCGAGCAGGATGTCGAAGGTGACGACAAGCACGAGGGCGCTCCGTAACGATGAGGGACGTACCGCCAGCGAGTCTAACCGCCGGGCCCGGCACCGGCCCGGCGGGCGCCGGGCGCGGGTGCCGGGCGGGGTGCCGGGCGGGGGTCAGCCGAGGAGCTGGTGCTGGAGGACGAGGGTCTGCTGGAACGGGACCAGCTCCGCCTCCCCGGGCGCCTCGACGGTGACGAGGCCCACCGTGTCGCCGGCGACGACGTACGCCTGCCGGACGTGCTCCTTGCCGCGCGGCTTCGCCTCGTCGTACACGTACAGCTCCATCCCCGGCAACTGGTCCTCGTCCGACCAGCGCTCGTCGACCGCCACCTCGGGGGCGCCGGTCAGATCCCGGGCGGTGGAGATGCCGCCGGCGAGCTGCTCGTCGTAGAAGTGCGCGGCGAGGGAGGCGGTGTTGAACTGCAGCAGGTAAACCCGGGCGCGGGTGCCGTCGGGCATGGTCCAGCCGGTGGCGGCGATGTGCCGCACGGCGTCGTCGGTGAGCGCCTGCCGCAGCTCCTTGCGCTCCTCCTGGACGTAGATGGAGGCGAAGTCCGCGGGCGCCAGCCAGCCGTCCTCGGTCTTCAGCTCGTCGTCGTCCTCGGCGCCCGCGGGGGCGGGCAGCAGCAGGTCGCGGAGGTCGGCGTGGTGGATCTCGCCGGCGTTGGCGGGCGCGAACGGCGGCGGCTTGCCCTCGGGCAGCGGGGGCAGCTCCAGCTCGGGGTAGTCCCAGCGGCCGTCGCTCTCGGTGGCCAGTCCTGGCAGGTCGCCGCGCTCGGCGCCGGTGACGGCGTACGCGGAGCCGAACGCGGCGCCGGCCAGCAGCAGGACGGCGGCGCCCCAGCGCAGGGCGGGGCGCAGCCACCGGCGGGGCGGCTTGGGCGGTGCGGGCGGCTGGAGGTGCGGCTGGCCCTGGACCTGGCCCTGGACCTGGCTCTGGTACGGGGACGGGGGCTGCTGGGCGTACGCGGGGGCGGGCGCGGCGGGTTCGGGCGCGGGCTGCGCGTACTGCGGCTGCTGGTGCTGCGGTTGCCCGTACTGCGGCTGGGGCTGCGCCTGCTGCGGCTGCGGGGGCTGCGGCTGGGGCTGCTGCGGCGGGGTCGCGTGGGACGGCAGGGGGGTGGGGTCCGGGTGCCGGGGGGCCGGGTCGTAGCCGCTCATATGGACTTCCCCGGGGCGTCGATGTGGTCGAGCTGCTCCTCCAGGAGCCGTACCGCCCGCTTGCCGTGCGCGGCGGGCCCGTACGCGGTGACCGTGACCAGGATCTCGCCCTTGGCCGCCGAACAGGTCATCATCTTCACCGCGTCGCCCTCCGCGCTGAGGGCGGTCTCGGGCACCAGGAAGCACGCGGCGCTCTTGTGCCCGGCGACCTCCGGCCCCTCCTCGAAGAGGTCCATCGTGCGCGTCAGCTCCTCCTGTACGGCCGCGAGCCCCGCCGCCTTGCCCTCACCCGAGAGCTCGGCGAGCTGCACCTCGACGACGAGGTCGGACTCGTCGGCCGCGTAGGACCGCATGGCCATCCCCTTCAGCTTCAGGTCGTCCAGCGCGTCGAGCTGCAACCGCCGCTGGTCGGGCGGCAGTCCGCGCGCGCTCTGCTCGTAGACGGCCTCCGCCTGCTTGGCGGTCAGGACGGTGTCGTTGCCGAACTCGTCGATGTCGGGCCCCGGGTGGTAGCCCGCCGGCATCGGCAGCAGCGCGTCGCCGATCGGGCCGCCGGGGGGCGCGGCGACGCCCGGGTCCTTCGCGGCGTCGCCTTCGAGGCCGCGCTCCTTGGGCTTCTGCCACACGTCGGTGCTGCCGGCGCCGCGGTCGGCGTCCTGCACCTTCAGCGCGGTGACGACGACCCCGGTGGCCGCCGCCCCGGCGACGAGCACCGCGGCCAGCACGACGGGCACGAGCCGCCGCCGCCCGGACCGCGGGGCGGCCGGCGGCGGCGGGACGGGCGCGGCGGGCGGCGGCGGAACGGGTGCGGGGTAGTGGCCGGTCACAGGCGCTCCAACTGGCGTTCGGCGAGCTTCGTCAGGTCCTTCTGCTCCACCGGGGAGCTTTCGATCAGATAGATCTCCATCACGATGTCGCCGCGGCGCGCGAGGGCCATGCCCTGGTAGAGCGGCGGCACCCCGGCCTCCTGGAACGGCTCCTCGGGGAAGTAGGCCCTGCCGTCCGCGGAGCCCTTCAGCGACACGGCCGGCACCCGGCCGCCGGGACCGAGGGAGGAGTACACCTGCTGGTTCTCCAGGTAGTCCACGGAGCCTGCGGTGGCGTCGTTGCGGAACTGGAAGAGGTTGATCATGACGACGGACTCGGTGTCCCCCTCGTTGCGCCACGCGGTGAACGCGGTCCGCCGCAGCCCGTTCTCCAGCATGAACGTGAGCACCTCCGCGGGCGCACCCGTGTCGGCCGCCACCTCGTACGGCGCGAGCCAGCCCTCGCCCTCGCCGCCGATGTCGATCTCGGCGTCGACCGTCCCCTCCGGCCGGGAGACGAGCAGCTCGCGCAGGTCGCCGTCCGTCTTCACCCGGCGGTCCTGCGCGGCGGACAGTGGCTCGGCCTCGTCGGCGGGCAGCGGCTTCTCGGGGTGGGCGAGGCCGGGCTGGTTGAGCGGCGGGAGCGGGGTCGGGGGGTTGCCGGCCTGCTCGAAGTAGCCGTAGGTGACGCCGCCGAGGGCGCCCGCGAGCACGGCGGCGGCCAGCAGCAGCGCGGTGCGCCTCCCGCGGCGGCGCGGCCTGCCGCCCGCCTCCGGGGCCGGTCCCGCTTCGGTGGTCGTGCCGTACGCCCCCTGTGCCGTGCTCCCGTACGCTCCCTGCGCCGCGCTCCCGAACGTCCCGTACGACGAGGTCCCCGGGGGCCGGGTGTCGGGTCTGATCGGCGTGAGCCGGGTCGTCGGCGGGTCGTCGGCCGCCTGCGGGCCGCTCGTTCCGTCGGGAAAGGTCACAAGCGCCCCCTGCTCCGGTCCATACCTGTACAGCGCGCGGCGCCGCCAGAATGTCACCCTCGCGGCAGTACCTACAGTTGGCGCATGGCCAAGAAGCTTGTGATCAAGGTGACCGCGGGTACGGATGCGCCGGAGCGCTGCTCCCAGGCGTTCACGGTGGCGGCCGTCGCCGCCGCCAGCGGGGTGGAGGTGTCGCTCTGGCTGACCGGCGAGTCCGCGTGGTTCGCGCTGCCCGGGCGGGCCGCGGAGTTCGAGCTGCCGCACGCCGCGCCGCTGCCGGAGCTGATCGACGGGGTGCTGGCGAGCGGGCAGATCACGCTGTGCACGCAGTGCGCCGCGCGGCGGGGGATCGAGGAGAAGGACGTGCTGGAGGGCGTACGGATCGCGGGGGCGCAGGTGTTCGTCAGCGAGGCGATGGCGGACGGCAGCCAGGCCCTCGTCTACTGAGCCCGTCCACCGTCCCGTCCGCCCTCCCCTTCCGGCGGGCGTGCGTCCTCTTGTGTCGCACCGCACCTCTCGTGCGCGGTGTCACTTCTCGTCCCACCACTTGTCGCCCTCCTCCCGCCGGTTGCCGATGATCACCGCCACCGGCACGAGGGCCGCCGCGGCCACGCACATGGCGATCGCGGCGGGTGCGGAGAAGGGGGCGACGACCGCGCCTGCCAGGACGAACAGCAGCAGCGCGGTGCCCATCAGCAGGAAGTACCGCCTCCGGCGCCGCGGCTGACTCCGCGGCGCGCGGGGGTCCATCTGGACGCCGGAACGGCGAAAGCCCCGCATACCTCCACGGTACGCCGGGGAGGCGGTGCGGGGCTTCCGCGCGGACGCGCGGTCTCAGACCGCGATCGCGACCTCCGAGAGGCCGCCCTGCTGGGCGACCACAGTGCGGTCGGCCGTGGCGCCGGGCACCAGGGCCCGTACGGTCCAGGTGCCCTCCGCGGCGTAGAACCGGAACTGGCCGGTGGCCGAGGTCGGCACCTCGGCCGTGAACTCGCCGGAGGCGTCCAGCAGCCGCACGTAACCGGTGACGGGCTCGCCGTCGCGGGTCACGGAGCCCTGGATGGTGGTCTCGCCGGCCTTGACGCTGGCGGCGTCGGGGCCGCCTGCCTTGGCTCCGCACATGAAGGGTGGTGTCCTTTCTCGGGGTGTGACCGGGCGATCAGCGGTCAGTCGTTGGCGCCCAGCTCGATCGGCACGCCGACGAGCGAGCCGTACTCGGTCCAGGAGCCGTCGTAGTTCTTGACGTTCTCCTGGCCCAGCAGCTCGTGCAGCACGAACCAGGTGTGCGCCGAGCGCTCGCCGATGCGGCAGTAGGCGATGGTGTCCTTGGACAGGTCCACGCCCTCGCCCTCGTACAGCTCCTTCAGCTCCTCGTCCGACCTGAAGGTGCCGTCGTCGTTGGCCGACTTCGACCACGGGATGTTCCGCGCGGAGGGCACGTGCCCGGGCCGCTGCGACTGCTCCTGCGGCAGGTGCGCCGGGGCCAGCAGCTTGCCGGAGAACTCGTCGGGGGAGCGGACGTCGACGAGGTTGAGGGTGCCGATCGCGGCCACGACATCGTCGCGGAAGGCGCGGATGGCGGTGTCCTGCGGCTTGGCCTTGTACGCGGTCGCCGCGCGCTGCGGCACCTCGGCGACCAGGTCGCGGGAGTCCAGCTCCCACTTCTTGCGGCCGCCGTCGAGGAGCTTGACGTCGCCGTGGCCGTAGAGCTTGAAGTACCAGTAGGCGTACGCGGCGAACCAGTTGTTGTTGCCGCCGTAGAGGACGACCGTGTCGTCGTTGGCGATGCCGCGCTCGGACAGCAGCTTCTCGAAGCCTGCCTGGTCGACGAAGTCGCGGCGCACCGGGTCCTGGAGGTCGGTCTTCCAGTCGATGCGGACGGCGTTCTTGATGTGGTTCTTCTCGTACGCGGCGGTGTCCTCGTCGACCTCGACGAGGACGACCTTCGGGTTGTCGAGGTTGGCCTCGACCCAGTCGGCGTCCACCAGGACGTCACTGCGGCGACTCATCTGCTTCTCTCCTCCGGAGCGCTGAGACAGGGGTACGGGCGGGTGTGCCGCCGGCGCGCGGCAGGCAGGGCGGAGCGCCGGGGGCGGAGTGTGCGGACAGCCGGGCGGGCGGTGCGGGGAGGCACGGACCCGGCTGGGGGCGGGAGCTGCGGACCCGGACCCCGGTCAGGCGGTGCGACAGAGCATGGCGGCGACGCGGCACAGGTCGACGGCGCGCCGCTGGGTCAGGTGATCTGCCTGTCCCCTGGGGCGGGGACCGCTCATCGAGCACAGCATGCGGTCGATCGTACGGAGGGACGTGGGCATGTGTCACCGTTGTGTCGGATTATGAGACGGCTTCGTCCGGGATGTGGGACGAGAGGCGGGGTGGCGGTGCCGCGCGGCCGAGCGGACGGGGGGTGGCGGGGGCGGGGTTTCTGCGGTATGGACGCGGCGGTCTCAGCTTACGGACGGGCGCGGGTCTCCGGGGCGTACGGCGGCCGTGTCGGTGCCGTATCCCGGCGGGTGGGGGAGGCGGGGGCGCCGGCTCACTTCTTGGCCGAGCGCTCGTCGCCCAGTTCCACGTCCCTGCCGCTGCCCGTGATGACGATGCCGTCCTTCGTCACCTCGACGTCCGTCAGACGTATCCCGGGCGGCAGGTCGTTGATCGTCCAGTTGTAGTTCATGCGGTCGCGGACGAAGTCCTCCAGGCCCGGCACGCCCTTGAGGTTGTCGACCCCGGTCGCGCGCAGCCGGATCGTGTCGCCGTCGACCACGCTGACCTTGCCCAGCAGCGACTCCTCCAGCCGCTGCCCGAGGAAGGACGTGCCGACCGTCGCCTTCACCTTGTTCTGGCCGGCGGCGCCCTTCCCGCCGTACGAGACGTCCACCACCGGCAGCGCCGCGGAGATGTCCTCGTACCTGATCGTCACCTTGCCGTCGGCCTTGTCCGCCGTCGCCCGGTTCCAGTCGTCGCCCGAGATCCGCACCCCCTCCAGCTCGCCGCGCACGCCGTCCAGGCGCAGCGCGCGGCCGCCGCTGCCGACGGCGTCGATGCCGTCGATCCGCACGTCCACGGCCTCGAACTCGCGCGACATGAGCTGGGTCAGGAAGGGGAATCCCTTGATGTCGATCTCGGGCCGCTGGGAGAACCCGTACTCCTTCTCGATGCGCTCGGCCGCGTCCGACTCGGCCATCTTCAGCGCGACGCGGTCGGCGGCGAGCGTGAGCAGGCCGAGCACGACCAGCACCACCGCTGTGATCTTCAATGCGCGCATCGGTTCTCCGCCCCCCGGTCGGTCGTGCCTGAGAGCTTAGACAGGTGTACGGCTCCGTACCCGCAGGTTGGCGGGAGCGGCGGCCTGCGGCCGGCGCTCAGAGCAGGGCCAGCCCGAGCAGGTGGACCGCGGGCACCGAGAGCGTGAGCGGCAGGGAGACACCGGCCGTCATGTGCACGAACCGCGAGGGGTAGTCGTAGCTGGCCACCCGGACGGCGATGAGCACGCACACCCCGGCCGCCAGCCCCAGCAGCCCGCCGGCCGCGCCCATGTCGGTGCCGAGCCCAGCGGCGAGCCCGCCGGCCCCGGCCGCGGCGACCGCGGCGACGGGCGAGGCGTTCGGCGGCAGCGGCACCGCGCGGCCCAGCGTCCCGGCGGCCACCGCGGCGGCGCCGACGACGACGGCGTGCCGCTCGGCGGCGAGGTAGCCGGAGGCGAGGACGGCGAGGGTGGCGGCGGCGAGGGCGACGTTGAGCGCGGTGAGGCGCTCCTTGGGTGCGGTGGTGCTGCGCAGTTGGACGAGGCAGATGAGGAGGAACCAGCCGCCGAGGGAGCCGAGCGCGGCGATCGTGGCGTCGTCCTCGTCGACGGCGAGGACGGCGCCGGTCGCGGTGAGCCCGGCGGCCGCGGCCAGCGCGATGCCCTCGCGGGCGGGCCACATGCCGTTCAGCCGGAACCAGCCGGCGGCGGTGACGACCTGGAGCAGCGCCACGGCGACGGCGAGCCCTGGCCGCACGTCGAGCGCGGCGGTGACGGCGAGGAGCCCGGCGAGCACGGCGGTGAGCGCGGCGGGCTGCGGCCCGGGCGCTATGAGGACGGAGGTGCCCTCCTCGCGGAGCACCTCGGCGGGGGGCTTGGGACGGCGGAGGGTGGGGGCGCCGTAGAGGGTGCCGGTCTCGGGACCGCCGGGGCCGGGGAAGCCGGGGTCGGCGCCGGGCCGGCCGGGTTGGCCGGGGGCGCCGGGGTGGGCGTGCCGGCCGGCGGAGGGGACGTCGGGGTGGACGTCGGCGGGTCCGGGGTGGCCCGGCGCGGCGCCGGAGTGGCCCGCGGCGCCCGGGTGACCCGTGCCCGTAGCGGAGGAGGCCGGGCCGCCGCGGTCCCAGCCGTCGGGCCACTGGGCGCCGCCCCCGCCCGGGGGCTCGTGTCCGGTGACAGGCGGAAGGTAGGCGGTCTGCTCGGCGGCCGCTCCGGCGCCGGTGCCGCCGTAGCCGGGAGGGCCGTCGTCCGTCACCGGGGGCAGGTACGCCGTCTCCTCGACCGCCCCCGGCCCCCGCGGTGCCGCCGCGCCGCGGCCGTCGCTCCCGGCCGGGGACGGATAGCCCGTACCCGGGCCGCCGCCGCCGGGGGCGTACGCCTGCGGGCCCCCGCCCGCGGCCGTACCGCCGCCGAGCGAGCCGCCGCCGTACGGCGCTCCGGACCCGCCGGGCTGCTCGTGCCCGTGACCGCCGTACGGCGCCGAATGGGCGCTAGGCCGCGCCGTGTCCGCGGAGGGCCGGCCACCGCCGTACCCGGGACCGGGCCCGCCGGCCTGCCCCCCGGGCGAGGAGCCCTGCCCGCCGCCGTACGAGCCCTCGCCGTACCCCGTGCCGGGCCCGCCGGGATGCCCCGTGCCCGCGGGGCCCTGGCCGCCGCCGTACGGCGTACCGGGCCCGCCGGCGCCCGCCGGGCCGCCGCCGCTTCCGCCGGGCTGACCTTCGCCCCCGTACGACCCGCCGTAGCCGCCCCCGTACGGGCCCGCGTCCGTCACCGGGGGCAGGTACGACGTCTGCTGGGCCGCCGCCGACTCCTCGTGCAGGGCCATCCCCAACTGTGTCTCCGGGCCCCCGTAGCCGTCGTCGCCCTGGCCCGCCGCCGGCGGGAACTGCGTGTGCCCGCTCGGGGCGCCTGCCTCGGCGCCCTCGCGCGGTTCCTCGTACGGGGCCCAGCCCGCGGACGCCGGCGGGGCCGCCGACCACGGCGTGGGGTCGTGTCTCTGGTCGCTCATCGTGCGCCTAGCCTCCCGCGAACGGGGGCAGGACCTCAACCGTCCCCCCGTCCGCCAGCGCCACCCCCGCGTGGTCGCGCTTGCCGACCGCCCGGCCGTCCACCAGGAACGAGCAGCGCGCCAGCACGCGGGTGAGCTCGTCCCCGTGCCGCGCACCGGCCGCGGCCAGCGCTTCGGCCAGCGTGTCCGCCGCGTAGGGCTCCTCCGCGGTGCCCGCCGCGGCCTTGGCCGCGGCCCAGTACCGGATGGTGCCGTTCGCCGCCATGGCGTCCCGCCCTTCCCCGTCCGCCGACTTCCGACCCCCATCATGCCCCTGGCGAAATTCTCGTCGCCCCGGCCAACCTTCGACGTACGCTGCGGACGTGCTCGTCCGCATCCTCCGCGCTCACCTGCGCCCGTACCGCCGGGACCTCGGCCGGATCGTCGCGCTGCAGCTCGTCGCGACCGTGACGACGCTCTATCTCCCCACGCTCAACGCCGACATCATCGACCACGGCGTCATCCCCGGCGACAACGGCTACATCCTGCGCACCGGCGGCTGGATGATCGTCTTCAGCGTGGTGCAGTTCTGCGCGGCCGGCGGCGCCGTGTTCCTCGGCGCCCGTACGGCCACCGCCCTCGGCCGGGACATGCGCGCCTCGGTCTTCGACCGGGTGCAGTCCTTCTCCGCCCGTGAGATGGCCCACTTCGGCGCCCCGTCGCTCATCACGCGCACCACGAACGACGTGCAGCAGATCCAGATGCTCGCCCTGATGACGTTCACGATGATGGTCGCGGCGCCGATCATGTGCGTCGGCGGCATCGTCATGGCGCTCAACCAGGACGTGCCGCTGACGTCCCTGCTGCTCGTCGTCGTGCCCGCGGTGGGCGTCGTCGTGGCGCTGATCGTGCGCCGCATGCGCCCGCTGTTCCGCAGCATGCAGAAGCGCATCGACGAGGTGAACCGGATCATGCGCGAGCAGATCACCGGCATCCGCGTCATCCGCGCCTTCGTCCGCGACGGGTACGAGCAGCGCCGCTTCGGCAAGGCCAACGCCGACCTGATGGACGTGGGCGTACGGGCCGGGCGGCTGCTGGCGCTGCTGTTCCCCACCCCGATGCTCGCGGTGAACCTGTCGAGCGTCGCCGTCGTCTGGTTCGCGGCCGGGCGCATCGACAGCGGTGCCATGGACGTCGGTGCGCTGACGGCGTTCCTGTCCTACCTCATGTACATCCTCAGCAGCGTGATGATGGCCACCTTCATGTTCATGATGATCCCGCGCGCGGAGGTCTGCGCCGAGCGGATCCAGGAGGTGCTGGACACCGAGTCGTCCGTCGTCCCGCCCGCCGCCCCGGTGCCCGCGGCGGCCGAGCCGCGCGAGCGCGGCCGGCTCGACGTCCGCGGCGTCGAGTTCCGCTACCCGGGCGCCGAGGAGCCGGTGCTGAAGGACGTCGACCTGGAGGCCCGGCCGGGGCGTACGACGGCGGTCATCGGCAGCACCGGCAGCGGCAAGTCGACGCTGCTGGCGCTCGTGCCGCGGCTCTTCGACGCCACCGGGGGCAGCGTCGCGGTGGGCGGCGTGGACGTACGGGACCTGGATCCGGCGGCGCTGGCGCTGGCCATCGGCTACGTACCGCAGAAGCCGTACCTCTTCAGCGGCACCGTCGCCTCGAACCTCCGCTACGGCAAGCCCGACGCCACCGACGACGAGCTGTGGGACGCGCTGCGCACCGCGCAGGCGGCGGACTTCGTCCGGGAGATGGACGGCGGCCTCGACGCGGCCGTCGCGCAGGGCGGCTCGAACGTCTCGGGCGGCCAGCGGCAGCGCCTCGCGATCGCCCGCGCTCTGGTGCACCGCCCCGACATCTACCTCTTCGACGACTCCTTCTCCGCCCTCGACTACGCCACGGACGCCGCCCTGCGCGCGGCCCTCGCGCGCCGGCTCGGGGACGCGACGGTCGTGATCGTCGCCCAGCGGGTCGCGACGATCCGGGACGCGGACCGGATAGTGGTCCTGGACGAGGGCCGGGTGGCGGGCGCGGGGACGCACGCGGAGCTGATGGCGGCGAACGAGACGTACCGCGAGATCGTGCTCTCCCAGCTCACCGAGAAAGAGGCGGCGGCATGAGTACGCAGCCGAAGGAGGCCGCGGCATGAGCGCGCCGGCGAAGGAACCCGCGAAACGGCAGCCGTCGCCGCCCGGCCCGCGCCCCGGGGGCGGCGGGCCCATGCGGATGTTCAGCGGCCCGCCCGTCGAGCGCTCCCTCGACTTCCGCGGCTCCGCCGTCCGCCTCCTGCGCACCCTGCGCCCCGACCGCACCCTGATCCGCGTCATCCTCGTCCTCGGCGCCGCCAGCGTCGCGCTCACCGTCGCGGGCCCGAAGCTCCTCGGCCACGCCACCGACCTCGTCGTCGCCGGCGTCTACGGCGACCGCGTCGACACCGGCTCCGCCCGCGCCACCGACGGCATCGACTTCGACGCGGTCGGCCGGACCCTGCTGTGGGCGGCCCTGGTGTACGTCGCCGCGTGGGGCCTCGGGCTCGCGCAGGCCCGGCTGACGGCCGTGGTCGTGCAGCGGGCGGTCTTCCGGCTGCGCGAGGAGGTGGAGGCGAAGCTGTCGCGGCTGCCGCTGTCGTACTTCGACCGCCACCAGCGGGGCGAGATCCTCTCCCGTACGACCAACGACATCGACAACGTCGGGCAGTCGCTGCAGCAGACCATGAGCCAGATCGTGACGTCGCTGCTGACGATCGCCGGGGTGCTGGCGGTGATGTTCTGGATCTCGCCGCTGCTGGCGCTGGTCGCGCTGGTGACCGTGCCGCTGTCGATCACGGTGGCGACGCGGGTCGGCAAGCGGGCGCAGCCGCAGTTCGTGGCGCAGTGGGCGTCCACGGGCAAGCTGAACGCGCACATCGAGGAGATGTACACCGGGCACTCGCTGGTGCAGGTCTTCGGCCGCCGGGAGGAGGCGGCGGAGACGTTCCGGAAGGAGAACGACGAGCTGTTCCGGGCCGGCTACCGGGCGCAGTTCATCTCCGGGCTGATCCAGCCGGCGATGATGTGCATAGGCAACCTCAACTATGTGCTGGTCGCCGTCGTCGGCGGGCTGCGGGTCGCCTCGGGGGCGCTGTCGATCGGCGACGTGCAGGCGTTCGTGCAGTACTCGCGGCAGTTCAGCCAGCCGCTGGGGCAGATCGCGTCGATGGCGAACCTGGTGCAGTCGGGCGTCGCGTCGGCGGAGCGGGTCTTCGAGCTGCTGGACGCGGACGAGCAGGAGCCGGACGCCGAGTCGCCGGCCCGCCCGGCGGAGCCGGTGCGGGGGGAGGTGGCGTTCGAGGGCGTCTCCTTCTCGTACGACCCGGAGAAACCGCTGATCGAGGACCTGTCGCTGACGGTCCGCCCGGGCCAGACGGTGGCGATCGTCGGCCCGACGGGGGCGGGGAAGACGACGCTGGTGAACCTGCTGATGCGGTTCTACGAGGTGGACGGGGGCCGGATCCGGCTCGACGGCGTGAACGTGGCGGAGATGAGCCGCGAGGAGCTGCGGGCGCAGATCGGGATGGTGCTCCAGGACACGTGGCTGTTCGGCGGCACGATCGCGGAGAACATCGCGTACGGGGCGCCGGCGGGCACGCCGCAGGAGAAGATCGTCGCCGCCGCGAAGGCCACCCACGTGGACCGCTTCGTCCGCACCCTCCCGGACGGCTACGACACGGTGATCGACGAGGAGGGCACGGGCGTCTCGGCGGGCGAGAAGCAGCTCGTCACCATCGCCCGCGCGTTCCTCGCGGAACCGGCGATCCTGGTCCTGGACGAGGCGACGAGCTCGGTGGACACCCGCACGGAGGTCCTGATCCAGCACGCGATGGCAGAACTCCGCGCGGGCCGCACGAGCTTCGTGATCGCCCACCGCCTCTCCACGATCCGCGACGCGGACGTGATCCTGGTGATGGAGTCGGGGTCGATCGTGGAACAGGGCACGCACGAGGAACTCCTGGCGGCCCAGGGCGCGTACGCCCGCCTGTACCAGGCGCAGTTCGCGGAGCCGGTAGCAGAAACGATCTAGATCACCCGTGCGGGTGGACTCCGTCCCGGACCGATGATCGGCCCGGCGCGGCCGGAGAGACTGGCCGCGGCCCGGAAGGGGGTGCACCATGACCGTTATGGCAGAGCGCACGTCGCAGGCGACGGTCGAGGAGTTCGAGGAGATCGCCAGGTACGCCTACAAGGTGTCCGACAAGGCGGTCAGGCTGGAGTTCGTTGCTGGAAAGATCAGGGAAAAGCCTGTGGCCGACGGAGATCACGACACGATCATCATGTGGCTGTTGCGCTGCTGCATGCAGAGCCGGCCGGAGCTTGGGCTCTTCGCTGAGAAGCGACTCAAGGTAGAGGCCTACCGGGAGGGGCGCGCCTTGGTGGACGGCGTGCTGGCTCCGTGGGAGCACTTCGCCGGCCAGGGCGAATGGGCTGAGCCGGACGGCGTGCTGATGACCGTCGAGGTCACCTCCTTCGACTCCGACACCGACAGCCGAGACCGGCGAGAGAAGCCGTCCGCCTACGCGGCCGTGGGCATCCCGGTCCATCTGCTGGTCGACCGCGATTCGTGCACCGTGACCGTTTTCACGAGACCGGACACGGAACACGCTCGCTACCGGGACGCGCACACGGTCCCCTTCGGTGAGCCCGTCGTCCTCCCCGACCCGGTGGGGATCGAACTCGACACCGAGGAACTCAAGAACTACGTCCGCTGACCGCCTCGGCCGCCCACGCCGCGATCCGTTCCAGCAACTCGTCGCTTGCCGCGTTCTCGGCGTGGGCGAAGTCCTCCTCCAGCCACAGCTCCGCCGCGCCCGGCTCCGCCGCCTCGGCCAAGGCTTCGGGGTGGTCCAGGGGAAAGTACGTGTCCCGGGTGCCGTGGACGATGAGGAGCGGGGTCGGGGCGATCAGGGGGGCCGCGGCGGTGGGGGAGAGGGGTTCCGGGTTCCAGCGGCGGTGGTGGATGCGGGTCTTCAGGACGAGGCGGGAGACCGCGCGGCCCGTACGGCGCTCCACGATCCAGTGCAGCCGCCGCATCGGCGCCGTGCCGCGGTAGTACCAGCGGGCCGGCGAGCTGACGGACACGACGGCGTCCGCGTACGGGACCGTGCCCGTGGGGATCGCGCCGGCGCCGAGTGCGTGGGCGCCGAGCGCCACCGAGCCGTCCGTGCCCGAGCCGAGCGCCACCGGGCCGTCCGCTCCCGCGCCGCCCGTCTCCGAGCCCGGGGCAACCTCACCGGCTCCCCCGTCGGCCGTGCCCCCGGCCGCCCCCGTCGCGGCCGTTCCGTACGCCCCCGTGCGCCCCTCGCGCCCCCCGCGCTCCCGTTCGTCGCCCCGCGCCTCCCGGCGATACAGCGCGCCGTGGCGCAGCACCACCGAGCCCCCCATCGAGAACCCCACCGTCGCCACCCGGGCGTGCCCCAGCGACCGGGCCCACGCCACCGCCGCCGCCAGGTCCAGCACCTCCCGGTCCCCGACCGTCGACCGCCCGCCGGACCCGCCGTGGCCCCGGAACGAGAACGTCACCACCCCCGCACGCTGCGCGAACACCGCCGCCGCCCGGCGGATCGCCGGCCGCTCCAAGGCGCCCGTGAAGCCGTGCGCCACCACGATCGCCGGGGCGGCAGGACCGGGGCCCGGGGCGTACGCCGCCTCGATCGGCACCCCGTCCGCCGCCCGCAGCAGCGCCGTACGGGAATGGGGCGGTACGGGTGCGGCGGGATCGGGTGCGGCGTCTCGTCGGCCGGACGAGGCCGCGGCGGTGGAGCTCATGTGGGCTATTCTGACCTGTGAAGGACTCGGGCAAGGTTGCCCCCGGGTCCTTTCGCGCTTTCATGCCACCTTCTGAGGAGGCCGACCACATGGGCAAACGCAGAGGCAGAGCCGAGACCGAGACGGCAGCGACCGGCGTCCCCCGGGAGGTGCGCCCGTGAGTTCTCTGCTGCTTCTGACCAACGCCCTGCAGCCCTCCGCCGAGGTGCTCCCCGCGCTCGGGCTGCTGCTCCACAACGTGCGCGTGGCCCCCGCCGAGGGCCCCGCCCTGATCGACACCCCCGGCGCCGACGTCATCCTCGTCGACGGCCGCCGCGACCTGCCGCAGGTGCGCAGCCTGTGCCAGTTGCTGCGGTCCACCGGCCCCGGCTGTCCGCTGATCCTCGTCGTGACGGAGGGCGGGCTCGCCGCCGTCACCGCCGAGTGGGGCGTGGACGACGTACTGCTGGACACCGCGGGTCCCGCCGAGGTGGAGGCGCGGCTGCGGCTCGCGCTGGGCCGGCAGCAACTGCCCGCCGACGAGAGCCCCACCGAGATCCGCAACGGCGATCTGACGGTGGACGAGGCCACGTACAGCGCGAAGCTGAAGGGGCGGGTGCTGGACCTGACCTTCAAGGAGTTCGAGCTGCTGAAGTACCTGGCGCAGCACCCGGGCCGGGTGTTCACCCGGGCCCAGTTGCTCCAGGAGGTCTGGGGCTACGACTACTTCGGCGGCACCCGCACCGTCGACGTCCATGTGCGGCGGCTGCGGGCGAAGCTCGGTCCCGAGCACGAGTCGCTGATCGGCACGGTACGGAACGTGGGCTACCGCTTCGTGGTGCCGGAGAAGGCGGAGAAGCTGGCCGAGAAGCAGGAGCAGAAGGGTGTGGTGCAGGACGCGCGCCACCGCGCGTAGTAAGCCCCCACACGGTGGCCGGGGCATCACAGATGCGGGGTAGTGCGGGGAGTCATCACGCGTAGACTTGCGCCGTGGCCAAGGTGACGCGGGACGACGTGGCACGGCTGGCGGGGACCTCGACCGCGGTCGTGAGCTATGTCATCAACAACGGACCCCGGCCGGTCGCCCCGGCCACCCGGGAGCGGGTGCTCGCCGCGATAAAGGAGCTGGGCTACCGTCCGGACCGCGTGGCGCAGGCCATGGCCTCGCGGCGTACGGACCTCATCGGCATGATCGTGCCGGACGCGCGGCAGCCGTTCTTCGGCGAGATGGCGCACGCCGTGGAGCAGGCGGCGTCCGAGCGCGGCAAGATGGTGCTCGTCGGCAACTCCGACTATCTCGACGACCGCGAGGTCCACTATCTGCGGGCCTTCCTCGGGATGCGCGTCTCCGGCCTGATCCTCGTCAGCCAGGGCCCGAGCGCTGCCGCGGCGGCGGAGATCGACGCGTGGGACGCGCGGGTGGTGCTCATGCACGAGCGCCGGGACCAGCCGGAGGACCTGGTCGTCGTCACGGACGACGTCGGCGGCGCGCGGCTGGCGACGAGCCATCTGCTGGAGCACGGTCACGCGTACGTGGCCTGCCTGGGCGGCGTCGAGACGACCCCGACGACGGGCGACCCGGTCACCGACCACGTGGAGGGCTGGCGCATCGCGATGCGCGCGGCGGGCCGCTCGACGGAGGGCCGCCTCTTCCAGTCCCCGTACAACCGCTACGACGCCTACCAGGTCGGCCTGAAACTCCTCGCGGGACCGGACCGGCCCCCGGCCCTCTTCTGCGCCACCGACGACCAGGCCATCGGCCTCCTCCGCGCGGCCCGCGAACTCCGCATAGACGTCCCCGGCGAACTCGCGGTGGCGGCCTTCGACAACGTCAAGGAGGCGGGCCTCACGGACCCGCCCCTGACGACGGTCGCCTCGGACCGCCCGGCGATGGCCCGC
The DNA here is from genome assembly GCF_035917395.1 of Streptomyces sp. NBC_01808. Lineage (NCBI taxonomy): Bacteria > Bacillati > Actinomycetota > Actinomycetes > Kitasatosporales > Streptomycetaceae > Streptomyces > Streptomyces sp. NBC_01808. The sequence goes on along the minus strand of NZ_CP109072.1, from coordinate 3,527,718 downwards.
GCGGCGGTGGACCTGGTCCTGGACGAAACCCCCCTGGCCACCCGCCGCGAACGACTGAAGCAGTTCCCGTCCCACCTGGTCGTCCGCCGCTCCTGCGGCTGCCCGTAGCCGGGGCGGCGTCAACCCCGGCCGGCCGGAAGCCGAAGCTCCACCCACACGCACTTCCCGACGCCGCCCGCGCGCCGATACGTCCCCCACCCATCCGCCAGCGCATCCACGAGCGCCAAGCCCCGCCCGCTCTCGTCGTCCTCACCCGCGGTACGGGGCAGCGGCAAATCGTCATTGGCATCGGCGACTTCGATCCGCAGGCATCCGCCGCCGAGCGTGAGCCGCGTACCCACCCGCCGCCCCGGCGGGACTCGTCCGTGACACACAGCGTTGGTGACCAGTTCGGAGAGCAGCAGCACGGCCGTCTCGGCCGTCCTGCTGTCAACCTGCCAACGAGCGAGTTGGATCCGCAGGGCGTCCCGTGCGCGGCCCGGACTCTTCCGGTGGCGAGCGAACAGATGAACGGCGGTGGCAAGGCGGGGAACCTGGACCGTGGCGTTGGAATCCCGGGGTGCGGACATGCCGACCGTGCGTCGGCGCGTACTGGGCGCCAACCTGCGCCGGCTGAGGGAAGACAAGGACCTCTACCTTGAGGACTCGGCGGAACAGCTGGGCTGCCACCCGGCGAAGGTGAGCCGCATTGAGGCCGGGCGCAGTGGGATTCGGCAACTCGACCTGCGGGTACTGCTCGATCTCTACGAAGTCACCGGCGATGCCGAGCGTGAAGGGTGGCTGGCGCTCGCGCGGGAGGGGCGGCGCCAGCGGTGGTGGCGTGTTCTGGAGGACCAACTGCCCCAGGACTTCCTGGACCTCGTCGGGCTTGAGGACGAGGTGTACGAGTGCCGGGGATTCCAGCCGGGCATCGTTCCAGGGCTGTTCCAGACGGAGAGCTACGCGCGGGCAGTGATCCAGGGTGGATCGACGGGGATCCTGGACGCCGAACAGAACGCGAAGCTTCGCGTGCGGATGGAGCGCCAGAAGGCGCTGACTCGTTCTGCCCCCGCGCCCCTCAACGTGTGGATGGTGCTCGGTGAGGCAGCTCTCCGTCAGCAGGTGGGTGGACCCGGGGTGCTACGTGCCCAGTTGCTTCATCTCGTGGAGATGGGACAGCTTCCGAACGTGACGCTGCAGGTACTACCCTTCACAGCAGGTGCCTACCAGGGCGGGCCGTATCCGTTCCTGATCTACCGTTTTCCGCCTCCGGCAGCCCTGGAAGTAGTACTCCTGGAGAACTTCGCGAGCCACGCCTACCTGGAGGCCAGGGAAGATACGGCCCGGCTGGGCAGCGCCTTCGACCACATCCGGGCCACAGCTCTGAGCGCGCTGGAGTCCGAGTCACTGATCGGCAAGATTGCGAACGAACTGCCTCGTCCCTAAGGAAGAGTCCGTGTCATCTCGTCCCGAGTGGTTCAAGAGTTCCTACAGCGGCCAGAACGGTGAGTGCGTCGAGGTGCGCCTGGGCACGGATGCGATCGGCGTACGGGACAGCAAGGACCCCGCGGGCGGTGTGCTCGCTGTCGACGCTGCCGCGTGGGCCGATTTCGTCGCGGCGGTCAGGCGCGGGGAGTTCCCGCAGGTGTAATTCACAGTCGGAGGAGAGTCCGTGTCATCTCGTTCCGAGTGGTTCAAGAGTGCCTACAGCGGTCAGGCCGGTAACTGCGTTGAGGTCGCCGCCGTAGGCCCAGACCGCCGTCTCATCCGGGACAGCAAGGACCCCGGGGGCGGCGTGCTTGCGGTCAGCGGCGTGGCCTGGGCGGATTTCGTCGAGGCCGTCAAGCGCGGGGAGTTCCCGCAGACATAGCTCGCTCCTCGCTATGGCGGCAGGGAGCGTGGGCGGTTTGCCTCGGCTGTCCTGCCGCCCGAAGATCGCCTGTGAGGAGGGGGGGCGGTGAGCTTCGATGTCATCTGCCTCATCGCTGAATGGGCGCCCGCCGTCGCGGCCTGCCGGGCGTCCCATGGCACCGATTTCTACTGGGACGCACCCGAGAGCCCAGACGGCAGCGTTGTTCTGCCATTCGCGATCGAACGCTGGCGTCGCGGCTTCGACTTCATCGAAGCCGGCTTCTACTACGAGATCTTGCGTCCTCAGTTGCCGGGTCAGCTGCGTGACGAAGCGGACGCCTTTCTCGGCTGCATCTACGACGACCTCGGGCAGGGGTGTCCGGAGCCGCCCGAGGATCTGGCCGACGACGCGGGCATCGAACTTGAGGAGTACGAAACGCACTACTCGATGCGTCCGGCAATGGTGCGGGCAGTACTCGAACGCGCAAGGTCGGTTTCCTGGCCCGGGATAGAGCAAGCCGCCGTGCGAGCGGCGATGCCAGCACGCACCACCAGGTACGACGTCCGTGACATGGAGCACTTTCGCCGCATCGTAGGCATGCAGGAGACATGGCTGGCGGAAGCGGCCCGAACGGGACGTGGACTGATCGTCATGCTCAGTCGGTAACCGAGCAAGCTCCCAGCCGGCCGTTACCACGTCCACAGCACTCCGGGACAGCGGGTCCGCGCCCGCACATGAACCTGCCCGCAAACCTTTTCGGCGGCGGCGACTCACTCACAGCACCGCCCCCCGCTTCCGTCCGGAAAGGTGTCCGTCGTGATCGCTCAACGCGTCTCCGCCGCGGGCCGCCGCCTGCGCAGGGTCCTGGTCGCCGTGACCGCGACCACCGTCGGCGCCACCCTCCTCATCGCCGCTCCCACCCAGGGACGGGAGGCCGCGGCGGCGGAGACATAGGTTCAGCGGATCTTCTTGAAGTCCGTGCGTACCGTCACCGGAACCCCGGCGAGGGCAAAATCGATCTTCTCGCCGAAGCGGTAAGGGACGGCCGAGGTGTACTCGTCGCCCTTCGGCGCCTGGTACAGCACGGACTCGCCGGCCAGTACATCCACGATCAGATACGTCGGGATTCCGCGGGCCGCGTACTGGTTGAGCTTTCGGCCGTAGTCCTGCCCCACCGTCGAGCGGGATACGCTCTCGGCCACAAAGTGCACATGCTTCTGGTCGACGAATGCATCCCCGGGACCCAGCGCGCCGGCGTCCACAACCAGCACATCCGGCTCGGGCGTGTAGCCGTCGAGTTCCGGCAGCACACCCTTGTCACGCGTGACGTGCAGGGCCGGCTCTCCGCCCAGTTGGTCCGCCAGCTGGGAGCGGATCGAATCGTCCGCCTCGCTGTGCGCCTCCGTCACCGGCGACATGTACAAGCGCCCCTGGTCGAAGAGCAGCTTGACCGACTTGGGCAGCTTCATCGAGCGCCGGGCCTGGCGCAGCCACTGCGCGTACTGCGGGTACATCGTGCTCATTGTGCCTCCCTGCCATCGCGCGCTACCGCCATCGTACGGGCCGGGCCGCCCCCTGCCTGTCGGCCGCACACACGTGATTGAGGGTGCCCGCAAACCTTTTCGGCAGCGGCGGCGACTCACCCACAACACCGCTCCCCACTTCCGTCCGGAAAGGTGTCCGTCGTGATCGCTCCACGCGTGTCCGCCGCGGGCCGCCGCCTGCGCAGGGTCCTGGTCGCCGCGACCGCGACCGCCGTCGGCGCCACCCTCCTCATCGCCGCTCCCGCCCCGGGACGCGAGGCCGCGGCGGCGGAGCCGTGGAATCCGCCGGCCCACCTGGTGCAGCCGCTGGCCGAGGTCTGGAGCCATATGGAGGACACGTACGGTGATCTCTACGGCTTCCGGAATTACGGCTGGGACCAGCTCATGGCCAACGGCGACGGCACGATCCACTACTGCGTCCGCTGGGAGTCGAGCGTGCCGGTCACCGCCGCGCAGCGGGACGACGTGCACGAGTCGCTGGAGAAGCAGTACAACAAGTGGATCGACTCGGTCGCCGGCTTCGACGACTTCCCGTACCAGGACGTGGAGGTGAAGGTCGTCGGCTGGGCGGTGGCGGACCGCTCCACGCTGCAGTGGCAGGACGACTCCGTCGACATCTACGCCGGCGTGCTGGACGGCGACGGCGCCCCGCAGTGCGCGCCGGACTGCGGCCGCTTCTTCCACCAGGACGGCGACTACTCCCGCTGCCCGGGGCGCGAGGAGCGCCACTACGACCAGTCGCTGTGGCTGACCGAGGGCTTCGGCGGCGGCGCGGGCGGCGACTGGGGACAGCGGATCGCCCGCGAGTACTTCATGGACGCCGTCGGCCGTGATCAGGAGAACATCCACATCCTGCTGCACGAGATGGGGCACACCTGGGGCCTCGACGACTTCTACGACTGGACCCCCACCGGCGTCGGCGGCTTCCTCATGAAGGCCGGGAGCGCCACGGAGATCACCGAGTTCGACGCCTGGATGCTGCGGGACTTCTGGCGCCACCTCAAGAGCCGCTACGAAGCGTGAGGGGATGCACACGGCAGCGGTCTTGAACCGGATGGGCAGCTGATGCGTTGTCACGTGTGGACTGTCCGATGTTCGAGCGACGCCTGGGCGCTGTCCCGTGGAACGGTGTCTCGACTCCTGTGGAACGGCTTCCTCGCAGCAGCGGATGGTGATGTGGAAGGGACCGGTGAGGTGAGATGCCTGGCACCGCACGTGAACCAGACGGTGGGTCCCCACGACCGTCTGCTTCAGAGCGGCAGCTGAGCAGGGTGCTTGCGCAGGTGGAGAGCCTGTTGCGGCAGCGGGAGACTCTACTCGCGCTGCGGAAACAGGGGACCCTGCTCAATCTGCGGAAAGAAGCATGGGCGATCTTTACCCGGGAAGGGCCTCCGGAGCATCTGCCGGTCCAGCAGGGGGAACGTGAGCGGCAGAGATCGATCCGCGCGATCTGCACAGAGCCAGCCGGCATCCCCGCCGGCAATGACAGCCAAGGCGGCCCCGTCCACCCCGCGCGACAGCGTTCGCGCTGATGGCCGTGGAGAGTGGCCGGCTCAGGCTGCGGGCGAACGTTCGGCACAGGACTTCCCCCTGGCATCGCCGGCGAAGTCAAGCGGAACAAACGGGGCGAACCGGCAACCCACAGAGGAGTACCGCACAGGCGGACCGGCCTGGGCTGTGCGCGATCAACAGGAGAGCAAATGCCAACAGCGGAACACATGGCTACCCTGGCCGCACTACCGTTTTGGACGGATTCGGATGTCAGTGGATACGTCTCGAGGAAACTGGCGGAGGTCGCTAATCCGGCAGGGGAGGCGAGGAACGGCTTGTCCTCGGCGCTGGAGCGGATCACCAGCGACAGGAACACGGTAAGGAATCATCAATATTTCGACGTGCCGAGGGACGACAGGCTTCGCCGGTTGGCGGCGTATGACCGTCAGAACTTGCCGGGCCTGCAGCAGGACTTGCAGAAGGTAGAAGCCGCTGGGCGGGCGTATGTGACGAAGTGGTATGAGAAGAGCCATGAGTGGGAGTGGACCCCGCGGATCATGGACGAGTTCAGACGCCAAAAGGGGAGATTCGACCGGCATCAGCAATACGTGGAGCAGGAGGCATCCCGCCTCCTGGGGGTCATGCAGAGTACGGCGTCTGTGCTGGAGCACCCCCCGTCCTTCGAGCAGGTTGAGCAGGAACAACGTGCTGCGGACAACCGGCCCACGTCTCCACCGTTTCTGCCGGCCTACTCACAAACGCCCGGTCCGCAGGAGCAAGCCGTCGACCCGGCTTTGGGTGACGGGCCGACCCGCCCTGCCTCGACGGCCGGGCAGCCCGCGAGGCCGCCATCGAGGGGACGCTGACGCTTCGGAGCGCGGCCGCGCCCACAGCGCGCCCCGGCGAGGTCGGGGATGGCCTGGGCGCGGGCCGCCGTGGCGAAGCGCACCCAGCGCCTGGAAGTGGCCCGGGGGTATCGCGGACAGGTCCCAGGCGGTGCCGCCGAAGGTGTTCAGCGCGTCGTAGCGTTCCGGGGCCTTGACCACCGCGCGCGCCGAGATGTCCCTCGGTGAGCGCCGCAGCCGGTCCAGCATGGAGACAACCGCCGCCGCAAACGGCCGGATCGCCTCCGGCCCACCGCTTGCCCCCGACGAGATGATCCCGGCGAACCTCCCCCACGTACAACCCTGACCCGCATAGGACTTCGCCCTGGCATCGCCGGCGAAGTCAAGCGGAACAAACGGGGCGAACCGGCAACCGCAGAGGAGAACCGCACAGGCGGCTGGCCTGGGCTGTGCGCGATCAACAGGAGAGCAAATGCCAACAGCGGAACACATCACTACCCTGGCCGCGCTGCGGTTTTGGTCGGATGAGCGTGTCTATGAATTCGTCGCGGGGAAACTGGCGGGGGTCGATCGCCCGGCAGTGGAGGCGGCGAGGGACTTGACCTTCGAGGCGGATCGGATCAGTAGGGGGAGGGCAAGGGAATTCAATGCCTACAATGACTACGAGCCGAGGGATGTGAAGTTTCGTCGGTTGGCGGCGTATGACTGTGAGAACAAGCCGGTCTTGGAGGAGGGCTTGCGGACGGTGCAAGCCGCTGAGCGGGCGTATGTGACTGAGTGGATTGAGAAGGCCCAGGAGTGGGAGTGGACCCCGCGGATCTTTGACGTGTTCAAAAGCCAAAAGGAGGGTACCGACTTTCAATGGAAATTCGCAGTGCAGAGGGCATCCTCCATCCTGGAGGACATGCAGCGTACGGCGCGGGCGCCTGAGCTGGCGCGCGCCCCGTCCTACGAGCAGGTTGCACAGCAGGAACGACGTGATGGGAACAACTGGCCCACGTCTCCACCGTTTATATCGGTCTACACAGCAACGCCCGGTTCGGATGGGCAAACCGTACGTCCGTCGCCTGTGTCCGGCGGGCCGAGCCGCTCTGCCTTGCCCGCCGGACAGCCCGCGAGGCCATCGTCGAGGGGACGCTGACGCTTCGGAGCGCAGCCGCGCCCACAGCGTGCCCCGGCGAGGTCGGGGACGGCCTGGGCGCGGGCCGCCTTGGCGAGCAGGCCGCAGGACACCTCGGAGTTCGAGAACTGGCGAGGGCACGGCTGAGCGACCTCATCGCGCGTTTCTCGCGCGTGAGGTCGCTCCGGCGACACCACTCGTGTGCGCACCGTAAGTCCCCTGGGGCCGAGGAAGCAGCCGGCGGCAGCCCGTCAGCGGGCGGGACCCCGCTGTGCTTGCGGGCTTGGCTCGCTGTGGTTCGTCGACGGGGTGCTTCCGCGGCTTGCCGGCCTCTGCGTCCGCCCCTGCCAGGGCGGGAGTTCATACGCGGAACCGGCCCGTTGACCGGACGTCGGCGCGGGAATGTAGGGCTTGGGCCGGTAACGCTCGGCGCCGACCATCGCTGCCGCCGCGACACCGTAGACCAACAGGCCGACGGCCTCTCCCGCGGGTGCGGTGGGTCCTGCTGCCGCGGCGAAGGCCGCGGACGTGACCGCTCCCGCGACGGCGACAGTGCTCACCGCCCAGAGCGGATAGTTGACGCCGGGATGGGGCTCGTCCGGTCGGCTGCGGGTCTCGTAGAGCCTGGTCGCTTGCTCCACCGAGACGGTCAGCGCGTCCGCCGCACCGAGTAGGGAGCTGAAGGCCCGAACAGGCGCGGCATCAGCGGGCTCCTGGAACATGCTGCCTGCTCTTACCGCCGTAGCCGTTCTCGTGATCGTCCGGGCCGTGGCGCGTGCGATCTCCCATGCCCCGGAATCCGGGCCGACCGCAGGCGCGGCCTCCAGATCCAGCGGCTCCTGACCGGCCGGCGGCTGGGATACCGGATTCGCCGCACTGTGCAGGGCGGTCACCGTAGGTACGGATATGTCGTGAACAGGGATGCTGTACACGGAAGGGGCCCGGCCTGTTGAGCCACGCGAGGGCGCCGCAGAGTCTCGGTCGTCATCTCCGGGCGGCTCGCCTGCACCCCTGTTGTCCTGCATGCCGGATCTCCTTGTGGTCGGCCGATGTGCTGCCGCGGCAGCCCCGGGGGTCTCCCGGGCCAGCCCTGCCGTCGCCACGGATGGACGTTGGCGGACAGCCGTCAAGCACCACGGCACCCCGGCCGAAATGGTTCACTGGCGCGGGGGGCGCCCGCGGCGCTTCGCCGGTTCCTCGCCGCCCGCAGCCCTCGTCTTTATATCGGGCAAACACGGTTCTACTCCGCTTCTTACATCCGTCTCAGACGCCTCTCAGAATCGCCGGGGATCGTCGATGGCATGACGGAGCAGACATACCGCACCAGCAGCCAGCCCGCCTTCGTCGCCGGCCGTGACGGGGTCCTGCCCGCCGATCCGGCCGGCGCCGGGGACCAGACCCAGACCCTCGCCCCCGGCGGCCACGGGGGCTACGCCGGGTTCGGCGCCCCGCCGCCGCCCCCCGCGGGCCCGCCCCCGCGGCGGCGGGCCAAGGGGCCCCTCGGGCTGCTCGCCGCCGCGGCGCTCGTCGCCGCCGTCGTCGGGGGTGGCAGCGCCGCGCTCGTCGGGGAGCTGACCGATTCGTCCGGTACGAGCACCAGCGCCTCCAGCCCCGCCAGCGGCACCCAGGTCTCCTCCGGGAACAGCGGCTCCGTCACCGGCGTCGCCGCCGCCGTCAGCCCCAGCGTCGTGGAGATCCAGTCCTCCTCGACCGCCGGGCAGTCGACGGGCTCCGGGGTGATCCTCACCGAGAGCGGCGAGATCCTCACCAACAACCACGTCGTCTCCGGCGCCGAGCAGGTCCAGGTGACCTTCAGCGACGGCTCCACCGCCGCCGCCGACGTCGTCGGCACCGACCCCGACCTCGATATGGCCCTCATCAAGGTGCAGGGCAAGAGCGGCCTCAAGCCCGCCGCCCTCGGCGACTCCGACTCCCTGAAGGTCGGCGACGAGGTCGTCGCCATCGGCTCCCCCGAGGGCCTGAGCGGCAGCGTCACCAGCGGCATCGTCTCCGCGCTCGACCGCGACGTGACCGTCGAGAAGGAGCAGCAGCAGCCGCAGAGCGGCGAGCAGTGGCCGTTCGGCTTCGGCGGCGGCCAGTACAACGGGCGGCTCGGGTCGCAGACGACCACGTACCAGGCCATCCAGACCGACGCCTCGCTCAACCCCGGCAACTCCGGCGGCGCGCTCGTCGACATGAACGGCCGGATCGTCGGTATCAACTCGGCGATGTACGCGCCGCAGGACGGCTCCTCCGCGGGCAGCGTGGGCCTCGGCTTCGCCATCCCCATCAACGATGTGAAGCACATCCTCGGCGACCTCAGGAACAATTGAGGCCGTGACCGAGCAGCAGCAGCGCATCCTGATCGTCGACGACGAACCGGCCGTACGCGAGGCGCTGGAGCGCAGCCTCGCCTTCGAGGGCTACGGGACCGAACTCGCCGTCGACGGTCTCGACGCCCTCGACAAGGCCGCCTCGTACCGGCCCGACCTCGTCGTCCTCGACGTGCTCATGCCCCGCATGGACGGCCTGACCGCCGCCCGCCGGCTGCGGGCCGGAGGCGACCGGGTGCCCATCCTCATGCTCACCGCCCGCGACACCGTCGGCGACCGCGTGACGGGCCTCGACGCGGGCGCCGACGACTACCTCGTCAAGCCGTTCGAGCTGGACGAACTCTTCGCCCGCATCCGCGCGCTGCTGCGCCGCCGCGCGTACGCCGTGGGCGGCGAGCCGGCCGACACCGCCGAGACGCTGGAGTTCGGCGACCTCCGGATGGACCTCGCCGCCCGCGAGGTCACCCGCGGCGGCCGGCCGGTGGAGCTGACCCGCACCGAGTTCACGCTGCTGGAGCTCTTCCTCAACCATCCGCGGCAGGTGCTCACGCGCGAGCAGATCCTCAAGGCGGTCTGGGGCTTCGACTTCGAGCCGTCCTCCAACTCCCTCGACGTGTACGTCATGTACCTGCGCCGCAAGACCGAGGCCGGCGGCGCCCCCCGGCTGGTGCACACGGTCCGCGGCGTCGGCTACGTGCTGCGCGCCCCGGAGGGCGACGCCAGGAGCGGCGGCAGGGGCGCCGCCAGGTGACGTCCCGCTTCGGCCGCCTGCCCCTGCGCTCGCGGCTGGCTTTGCTCACCGCCGCCGCGGTCGCGGTCGCGGTGACGGCGTGCGCGGTGACGGCCTGGTTCCTCGTGCGCTCGCAGCTCCTGTCGTCGCTCGACGACGAGCTGAACAAGACGCAGCCGGCGGCGCGGATCCAGATCGACAACGGCAGGCTCCAGTGCCTCCAGTCGGTGCCGGACGACACCGGCCCGTTCACGCCCAGCGGCCCGACGGTGCAGCTCGTGCTGGAAGACGGCCAGCGCTGCTACCAGAACGGCGAGCAGCTCGTCAAAGTCCAGGGGCAGGACACCCGGGTCGCTGGCGGCGAGCTGGACTGGGCGGCGCACAACACCACCGCCGACGACGGCACCGAGTACCGCGTCCTCACCCGCCCGGCGCCCCAGATCCCGGGCGTCGCGTACACCGTCGGCCGTCCCCTCAGCGAGGTCACCGACCCTCTCGACACCCTCGCCCTCGTCCTCACCCTGCTCGCCGCCGGCGGCGTCGTCGCCTCCGGCGTCGCCGGGGTGGCGCTCGCCCGCGCGGGCCTGCGCCCCGTGGAGCGGCTGACGCATACCGTCGAGCACATCGCCCGTACCGAGGATCTCGCCGTCGAGATCCCCGTCGAGGGCGACGACGAGATCGCCCGGCTGTCCCGGTCGTTCAACGCCATGACCGCCGCCCTCGCCACCTCCCAGGAGCGGCAGCAGCAGCTCATCGCCGACGCCGGGCACGAGCTGCGGACACCGCTGACCTCGTTGCGTACGAACATCGAGCTGCTCGCCCGCAGCGAGGAGTCCGGCCGCGAGCTGCCGCCGCGGCAGCGCAGGGAGCTGCTGGAGTCCGTCACCGCGCAGATGACCGAGCTGGCCGCGCTCATCGGCGACCTCCAGGAGCTGTCCCGGCCCGACGCGGCGCCGGACAAGGCCCAACTGGAGGTCGTCGCGCTGGACGAGATCGCCGAGCGGGCGGTGCGGCGGGTGCGGCTGCGGGCGCCGGAGGTGCGGATCGACGCGGAGCTGGCGCCCTGGTTCGTACGGGCCGAGCCCGCGGCGCTGGAGCGGGCCGTGGTCAACCTGCTGGACAACGCGGTGAAGTTCTCGCCCGCCGGCAGCCGGGTCGAGGTCGGGCTCGGCGGCGACGGGCTGCTGCGGGTGCGCGACCACGGGCCCGGCATCCCGGAGGCGGAGCTGCCGCACGTCTTCGAGCGGTTCTGGCGCTCGCCTTCCGCGCGCAGCAGGCCGGGCAGCGGGCTCGGGCTGTCGATCGTGGCCCGTACGGTGCAGCAGGCCGGCGGCACCGTGGAGCTGCGCCGGGCGGCGGGCGGCGGGACGGAGGCGCTGCTGCGGCTGCCGGGGGCGCCGGAGCCGCCGCCGGGGTCCTCAGCCGCGATCCGGGGGCGCGGTCCCGACCGTTCGGCGTAGGGCCGTTCGGCCCAGTGCGCCCGGAGCGGTGTCAGCCCTCGCGGGACCCATACGGGGGAGAAAAACGGAATCGAAGGACATGCCTCCTTCGGGTGACGGTACCGCGCGCCGCTGACCAACTGGGGTATCTCTGACGTGCCAGACGCCCGTACGCCCCACGCCCCCGCCGAGGAGAAACCCCCCATGACCGTCCGGCCCCTCGCCGCCGTCCTGGCCGCCACCGCCGCCGCCGTGCTGCTGCCGCTGACCGCCGCCTCCACCGCCTCCGCCGAGCGCCCGCTGCCCGAGCCGTTTGACGCCACGCACCTGCGGCTGACGACGAAGTACGTCAGCGACCGCGCCAAGGGCGGCTTCACGTATCTGGACTGCGAACCCGTCGGCGGCACGCACCCCGCGGCGGAGTCGGCCTGCACGGACCTGGCGAAGGTCGACGGGCGGTTCGAGGACCTGTCCGACAAGCAGGGCGCGTGCACGATGCAGTACGAGCCCGTGGAGCTGCACGCCACCGGCACGTGGCGCGGCAAGCCCGTCGACTACGTCTCCGAGGTCTTCACCAACCCCTGCATGGCGGACCTCGCGACCGGCGGCAACGTCTTCAACTTCTAGCCGTCCCGGCCGCCGCCGCGGTGGGGCGCGAGCGCTCTACGGCTTGCGCCCCACCGCGCCGTACGCGTCGATCGGCTTCGCCGCGCCCACCTTCGCCGCGGCCGGCCGCCAGCGGGTGATCGGCACCATGCCGGGTTCGAGCAGCTCAAGACCCTCGAAGCAGCGCGCCAGCTCGTCCGGGCCGCGCAGGTGGTACGGGACGCCGCCGGCCTCGATGAGTTTCTCGCCGCCCTCGACGACGGCCTCGCCGGTGTCGGTACCGTCCCACAGCACCAGGTGGCTGCCCGGCGGCACGGCGTCCATGACCCGGCGCACGATGCGGCGCAGCTCGGCCTGCTCCGGCTCGTAGCCCAGCACCCCCATGAACATCACCGCCACCGGCTCGGTGAGGTCCAGGGTGTCCGCCGCGCCGGCGAGGATCCGGTCCGGGTCGTGGTAGTCGGCGTGGACGTAGGCGGTCACGCCCTCGGGGCGGGTGTTGACCAGCAGGGCGCGGGCGTGCGCCAGGACCAGCGGGTCGTTGTCGACGTACACGACGCGGGCCGCGGGGGCGCTCTGCTGCGCCACCTCGTGGGTGTTCTGCATCGTGGGCAGGCCGGTGCCGATGTCCAGGAACTGGCGGATCCCCGCCTCCCCCGCCAGGTGGGAGACGACGCGGATGAGGAACTGGCGGGACTGCCGGGCCATCGTGACGATGTCCGGGTAGACCTCCGCCACGGCGTTGCCCGCGGCTCGGTCGGACTCGTAGTTGTCCTTGCCGCCCATCCAGTAGTTCCAGATCCGGGCCGCGTGCGGCACGGTGGGGTCGACCGCCGGTGGTGCCGCGTCCTCGTTGCTCATCGTGACCGTCCTGCCGGGAGAGGGCTGCGCCGGAAGGGCCCGTCCCGCCGGGGGCCGGGGCGGAACGCGCCGGGGGACCATCACAGCAGAAGGGGGGTGAGCGGCGCAGGCGATTCCGGCCGCCCCGCCGCTCACCCCAGGGGTCTCCCCGGTCGGCTACTGCTGCCCGATCACCGTGATCCGGTCGGCGGCCGGCGGTGCCAGCGGCTTGTCCGCGCTGGAGTTCGCCGTCAGGTAGCCCTCAAGGGCGGCCAGGTCGTCCCCGCCGACCAGCGGGTCCGTACCGTCGGCCAGGGTGGGGAAGCCGTCGCCGCCGCCGGCGAGGAAGGAGTTGACGGCGACCCGGTACGTGGCCGCCGGGTCGAGCGGCTGCCCGTCGAGCCTGACCGAGTCGGCGACGATGCGGTCGGCGCCGGACTTCGTGAAGTCCAGCGTGTACGTCAGCCCTGCGGACGGCTGCAGGATCTTCGGCGCCGCCTCGTTGGCGCCGCTGACCTGCTCGCGGAGCACCTGGAGGAGCTGCTCGCCGGTCAGGCTGGTCAGGTTCACGGTGTTCGAGAACGGCTGGACCGTGAAGCCCTCCCCGTACGTGACGACCCCGTCGCCCTCGTCGCCGGCCGCCGCGTACGTGATGCCCGCGCGGATACCGCCCGGGTTCATCAGCGCCACCCGGGCGCCCTCGTCGAGCGTCTTGGCGTGGGCGAGCTGCGCGTCGGCGATGAGGTCGCCGAGCGGGGACTCGGTGCCCTCGCGCGGGATGTCGCCGGAGACGTGGCCGACGGGCTTGGCGGCGATCGGCGCGGCGAGCGCGTTCCACTCCTCGACCAGCGAGGTCATGTCAGGCGCCCGGCGCTGCTCGCGGTCGACCACGTGGTTCTCGGCGTCCGGCAGCTTGGTCGCGGTGCGCACGATGTCGCCGGTGCGGCGGTCGTACGTCAGCGTGGTGTCGGTGTAGAGCCGGCCGAAGGACGACGCGGAGGTGACGCTGCGCGGGTTGCCCTTCGGGTCGGGGATGGTGCAGGCGTACGGCTGGTGGGTGTGTCCCGTGACGAAGGCGTCGACGCTCGCCGTCGTGCCCTTGGCGATCTCGGCGACGGGACCGGAGATCCCGGCGCCGGGGCCCGGGGTGTCGCAGTCGTAGTTGTACGCGCCGCCCGCCGAGGCCGCGGGGTACCCGCCCTCGTGGACGAGGGCGACGATGGACTCCACGCCCTGGCGCCGCAGCTGCTTCGCGTACTTGTCGATCGTCTCGATCTCGTCGTGGAACTTCAGCCCCTTGACGCCCTCCGCGGAGACGATGTCCGGGGTCGCCTCCAGCGTCACGCCGATGAAGCCGATCTTCACGCCCTGCTTCTCCCAGACGTGCACCGGGTCGAGGGCCGGCTTGCCGGTCTTCTCGTCGGTGACGTTGGCGGCGAGGTAGGGGAAGTCGGCGCCCCCGTAGGTGCGGCCCTCCTTGTAGCCGCCGTCCTCGGGGTGGTTGCCGCCGTCCTGGAGGCGCCGCAGCTCGGCGATGCCCTCGTCGAACTCGTGGTTGCCGACGCCCGCGACGTCGAGGCCGAGGCCGTTCATGGCCTCGACGGTGGGCTCGTCGTGGAAGAGGCCGGAGACCAGCGGGCTGGCGCCGACGAGGTCGCCGGCGGCGGCGGTGACGGAGTAGGGGTTGCCCTCGCGGGCGTCGCGCAGAGAGCTGGCGAGGTATTCGACGCCGCCGGCCTTGACGGTCTTCTTCGAGCCGTCCGGCTGGAGTTCCGCGACCTCTCCCGAGGAGCCCTGCGGGGGTTCGAGGTTGCCGTGGAAGTCGTTGAAGGACAGCAGTTGGACGTCGACGCTACGCGCGCGCTCCTGCTGGTCCGCGCTGTCCGCGCCCGCGGGCTGCGCGGCGGCGAACAGGCTGCCGGCCACCGCCAGCGCGGCGGCACCGGCCGCGGCCCGCCGCCTCCTTCGTGTCGTACGGAACCTGCCTGACGGCTCTGTTCTCCCAGACCTCACTGCGAACGCCCCCTCGGCGCGACGTGGAAACACCGCTCGGCAGCTTAAGGTCAACGCGCGTAGCACGTCTCCAACAAAGACTGAACTATTCCCCAAGCTTGTCCGGCGTTGCGCTGGCCTTAGGCTTCCTTCATGACGGAGTCCGGTAAGACCGACACGGGGAAGCCGCGCGGCAGGCGCATCGAGGTGCTCGACGAGCTCACGCCGTCCCAGTCCCACGCCGTGCTCGGCATCATCGACGACGCCGCCGCGACCGACGGCCGGCAGGCCGTCTCCGAGCAGGGCCGGCTCACCCTGCGCAGAGGCCACCGCGAGGGCGTCAAGCACCTCCTCCTCTACGACGGCACGGATCCTGCGGGCTACGCGCAGCTTGAGGAGACCGACCCCGTCGAGCCGCCCGCCGCCGAACTCGTCGTGCACCCCGGCTACCGCCGCCGCGGCCACGGCCGGGCGCTGGGCCGTGCGCTGCTCACCGAGTCGGGGCAGCGGATGCGCCTGTGGGCGCACGGCGGCCACCCCGCCGCCCGGCACCTGGCGCAACTGCTCGGCCTCACGCTCTTCCGCGAACTGCGCCAGTTGCGGATGCCGCTCGACGCGTACGCGGGGGAGGACCCGCCAGAGCCCCGGCTGCCGGCGGGGGTCACGGTGCGTACATTCCGGCCCGGCGAGGACGACGCGGAGTGGCTGGCCCTCAACGCCGCCGCCTTCGCCCACCACCCCGAGCAGGGCTCCCTCACGCAGGCCGACCTGGACGACCGGATGGCCGAGCCGTGGTTCGACCCGCGCGGCTTCTTCCTCGCCGAGCGCGCCGGGAAGCTCGTCGGCTTCCACTGGACGAAGGTGCACAGCGCGGAGCGCCTGGGCGAGGTGTACGTGCTGGGGGTGCACCCTGACGCGCAGGGCGGCGGGCTCGGCAAGGCACTGACGACGATCGGGCTGCGCCATCTGGCGTACGACCGCAGCATGCCCACGGGGATGCTGTACGTCGACGCCGACAACACCCCGGCGGTCGTGGTCTACGAGGGCATGGGCTTCAGCACCCACGAGACGGATCTGATGTACCGCACGGAGGGCTGACCAGGGCGGGCGGGCCGTACCGCACACCGAGGGTTAGCCGTGTCGTTACCCTCGGTTCAACCTCAATTGCGAGCATCGATGGATGCAGCGCTCCGCCGCGAACCTCTCCACCGTGCCGGGTCCGGCCCGTACACGGGAGAATAGGGGCATGGACGACAGCTCGCCCCTCGTCACCCAGCCCGCGCAGCCGGCCCAGCCGTCGGTGGGCTCGATCGCCGCCCGCCGCCCGCACGCGGTGGCCCCCGCCATGCAGCGCGCGGCCCAGCAGATCGACCCCGACCTCGACGCCGACCCGGACGACTACGACGGGCAGGAGGCGGACGAGGAACTGCCCCAGGGCCGCTTCCTGGACCGGGAGCGAAGCTGGCTGGCGTTCAACGAACGGGTGCTGGAGCTGGCCGAGGACCCGGCGACCCCGCTGCTGGAGCGGGCGAACTTCCTGGCGATCTTCGCCAGCAACCTGGACGAGTTCTTCATGGTGCGCGTCGCCGGCCTCAAGCGCCGCATCGCCACCGGCGTCGCCACCCGCTCCGCCTCCGGGCTGCAGCCGCGCGAGGTGCTGGACCTGATCTGGAACCGCTCGCGCGAGCTGATGGCGCGGCACGCCGCCTGCTTCCAGCAGGACGTGCAGCCGGCGCTGGCCGACGAGGGCATCGCCCTGATCCGCTGGGCCGACCTGGGCGAGAAGGAGCAGGCCCGGCTCTTCACCCTCTTCCGGCAGCAGATCTACCCGGTGCTGACGCCGCTGGCCGTCGATCCGGCGCACCCGTTCCCGTACATATCGGGACTGTCCCTGAACCTCGCGGTCGTCGTCCGCAACCCCGTCAGCGGCCACCGGCACTTCGCGCGCGTCAAGGTGCCGCCGCTGCTGCCGCGGTTCCTGGAGACCGCCACGGTCGGCGGCGCGCAGCGGTTCGTACCGCTGGAGGACGTCATCGCGGCCCATCTCGAAGACCTCTTCCCTGGCATGGAGGTCCTCGCCCACCACACCTTCCGGGTCACGCGCAACGAGGACCTGGAGGTCGAGGAGGACGACGCGGAGAACCTGCTGAAGGCGCTGGAGAAGGAGCTGATGCGGCGCCGCTTCGGGCCGCCGGTGCGGCTTGAGGTGGAGGAGTCCATCGACCCGTACGTGCTGGACCTGCTGGTCCGCGAGCTGAAGATCTCCGAGGCCGAGGTCTATCCGCTGCCAGGTCCGCTCGACCTCACCGGGCTCTTCGGCATCGCCGCGCAGGACCGGCCGGAGCTGAAGTACCCGAAGTTCGTCGCCGGCACGCACCGCGACCTCGCCGAGGTCGAGTCGGCGTCCGCGCCGGACATCTTCGCGGCGCTGCGCGAGCGCGACGTGCTGCTGCACCACCCGTACGACTCCTTCTCCACCTCCGTCCAGGCGTTCCTGGAGCAGGCGGCGGCGGACCCGGACGTGCTGGCCATCAAGCAGACGCTGTACCGCACGTCGGGTGACTCGCCGATCGTCGACGCCCTCATCGACGCGGCGGAGAGCGGCAAGCAGGTGCTGGTGCTGGTGGAGCTGAAGGCGCGCTTCGACGAGCAGGCGAACATCAAGTGGGCGCGGAAGCTGGAGGAGGCGGGCTGCCATGTCGTGTACGGGCTCGTCGGGCTGAAGACGCACTGCAAGCTGTCGCTGGTCGTCCGGCAGGAGGGCGAGACCCTGCGCCGCTACAGCCACGTCGGCACCGGCAACTACCACCCGAAGACCGCGCGGCTGTACGAGGACCTGGGCCTGCTGACCGCCGACCCGCAGGTGGGCGCGGACCTCTCCGACCTGTTCAACCGGCTCTCGGGCTACTCGCGGCGGGAGAACTACCGCCGGCTGCTGGTCGCGCCGACGTCGGTGCGCGAGGGCCTGGTCCACCGGATCCACCGCGAGATCACGCACCACAGGGCCGGGCAGCCCGCGTACGTCCGCATCAAGGTCAACTCGATCGTCGACGAGGCGGTCATCGACGCCTGCTACCGGGCGTCGATGGCGGGCGTGCCGGTCGACATCTGGGTGCGCGGCATCTGCGCCGTGCGGCCCGGGGTGCCGGGGCTCTCGGAGAACATCCGGGTACGCAGCGTCCTGGGCCGGTTCCTGGAGCACTCCCGGGTCTTCGGCTTCGGCAACGGGGGCGAGCCGGAGGTGTGGTTCGGCAGCGCGGACATGATGCACCGCAACCTCGACCGGCGCATCGAGGCGCTGGTCCGGGTCGCGGACCCGGCGCACCGCGAGGCGCTGAACCGGCTGCTGGAGACGGGCATGTCGGACACGGTCGACTCCTGGCGCCTGGACTCCAACGGCGACTGGACGCGCAGCGCGGTCGACGACGCGGGGAACCGGCTGGCGAACGTACAGGAAATGCTCATCGACGCCCGGAGGCGCCGGCGTGTCATCGCCGCATGAGACATCCGTGACGGCCACGGCGGCGCCGGACGGCGGTACCCCCGCCGCGGGCGAGGTGCTGGCCGCGTACCTGAGCACGCAGGCGACCGAACTGCTCCGCGGCCTGCGGGACCTCCCGGCCCGGGAGCCGGGCGCCGAGGCGGGCGCGGCGGCGGTCGCGGGCGCGGTCCACGGCGCGGCGTTCCGCATCGCGGACACGCTGGGCAGCTTCGGCCCGTTACTGGACCCGGAGTGGGCGGAGCGCCTGGAGGGCGAGCTGTACTGGCTGGGCACGACGGTGCTGCGCGAGCACGTGTACGCGGCGCGCCGGGACCGGCTGGTGACGGCGCTGCGGCGGCTGTCGGGCGAGGAGGACGCGGCTGACCTCGCGGTCGGCGCGGCGGACCGGGGCCGGGTCGTGGACGCCGCGGCCCGCGGTGCGGCGGGTGGCGACGCGGATACCGGCAAGGCCGCCGCGGGCAGCGCGTCTGCGGGTCCGGGCGCGGGTGTACGGGATACGCGGGGCACCGCGCCCGCGCCGGCGGGTCACGCCGGGTCCGGCGACGCGCCACCGGGAGCGGCGGAACGGCCGCACCGGATCGCGGACCCGGCCGGTACGGCCCGCGCCGCCGGCGCGGTGCCGGGGGCGCGGCCCGGGAGCGGCGGCGGAGCCGCGCCCGCGAGCGGCGGCGTGACGCGGGGTGGCCCCGACGATCTCGACCGGGAGACCGTCACCGGCGACGCAGGCACCGCAGCCACCGCCGCGGCGCGGCGGCCGGGCGGCACGCTCGCGAGCGCGGCCCGCGGCCGGCGGTCCCGGGACGGGGTCGGGCGACATGCCTCCGAGACCTCCCCTTCCGCCGGTTCCGCCTCCGGCGTCTCCGCGTCCGCGACCGGTGATCCTTCCTCCGCCGGTTCCGCATCGCGCGCTTCGGGCTCCTCCGGCTCCGGTTCCGGGTGGACGGCTGCCGACGGCGCGCGCCGTACCGGGGTGGCCACCACCGCCGTGCCCGCGGCAGGCGCCCCGCGGAGCGTGGGGGCGGCCCGGGCCGGGGCGCTGCTGGAGCGGCGGCTGGGGCTGGCGCGGAGCCGGGCGCACTCCGAGGCGCTGGACGCGCTGACGTCCGCCCGGTACCACGCGCTCGCCGACGCCGTCGCCCTGCTCGTCTCCGACGCGCCGCTGACCGGCGCCGCCCGGCGGTCCGCCGCCGCGCTGCCCGAGCACCACGACGAGCTGCGCCGCATGCTGGCCGCCGCCGTCGCCGCGCTGCCGCTGGCCCGCGCCGGCCGCCCGTACAACGCCGCCGCCCTCGCCCGCGGGCTCGCCGCTCCCCGCGCGCCCGCCGCCGACGACCGCGACGACGCCCCCTGGCGGCACGTGCACGCCCTCGTCCGCCGCGCCCGGCACGCCGCGGAGATCCTCGCGGCGTGCCCGCCCGGCACCGTCCCCGTACGCCCCACCGGCCCGCCGCTGCCCGCGTCCTGCGCCGCGCTCGACCGCGACCGCGAGGCCGCCGCGGCCGCCGCCGCGGCCGCGGCCGCCGCCGCGACGCCACGCATCGCCCCCGCCACCGCCTACGCCCTCGGCGTACTCCACGCCGACCAGCGCCACGAGGTGGAAGCCGCGCGCTTCGCCTTCGGCAGGCTCTGGCAGACGAGAGGGGAGCAGGAGTGAAGGAGCACCCGACCCACCCGATCCGCGCCGCGGGCTGCGTCCTGTGGCGTAGCGCCCCCGACGTCCCCGCCGGGCTGGAGATCGCTCTCGTCCACCGCCCCAAGTACGACGACTGGTCCCACCCCAAGGGCAAGCTCAAGAACGGCGAGGAGCCGCTGGCCGCCGCCGTCCGCGAGGTCGCCGAGGAGACCGGCATGGCCTGCGAGCCCGGCGCGCCGCTGCCCACGACCCGCTACCGGGTGGCGGACGGGCGCCCCAAGGAGGTCCGTTACTGGGCCGCGCGGGCGGCCTCGGGCGCGTTCGTGCCCAGCCACGAGGTGGACCGCGTCGTCTGGCTGCCCCCGGCCGCGGCCCGCCGCCGACTGACCCAGGGCCACGACCGCGCCCTCGTCGACGCCCTGCTGGCGACCCTGCCCTCCGAGGCGGCCTGAGGGACCGCGACCGGCCCCCGCGGGGCTACTGCGCCGCGTACTGCCCGGCGAACTCGCCCGTCGGCGCGATCGGCGTGATCACGTCGATGAGGATCCCGTTCGGGTCCGCGACGATGAAGTGCCGCTGCCCGAAGTCCTCGCTGCGCAGCTCCAGTTCCGGCCGCAGCCCCTCGCGGACGACGAGCCGCTCCCACTCCGCGTCCACGTCCGCGACCTCGAAGTTGAGCAGCAGGCCCCGCGCGGCCGCCCGGTAGCCCTCGGGGATGGTGGGGTGCTCCGGGTCGAGGAGGGCCAGCTCGTACGCCGGGTCGCCCGGGCGGCGCAGGCTCGCGTACCAGTCGGCCTCGAAGGTGACCTCGAAGCCCATCAGCCGGACGTAGAAGTCCCGGGACTCGGTCAGCCGGCTCGTGCCGATCACGGGATAGAAACTGGTCAGCTCCATGGCCGACTCCTTTCGCGTACCATCGGTATGTCAAAACCGTAGTTCGCATACCATCGGTACGTCAATCCGGGAGGTGCGCATGACCGCGCGCGGCGGAGTCAGGGCGGAGCAGCGGGCGCAGACCAGGCGGGCGCTGCTGCGCGAGAGCCGGCGGCTGTTCGCGGGCCGCGGCTACGGTGCCGTGGGGCTGGCCGAGATCGTGCGCGCTTCCGGCGTGACGAAGGGCGCGCTGTACCACCACTTCGACGGCAAGGCGGACCTCTTCCGCGCCGTCCTGGAGGAGGTGCAGCAGGAGGTCGGCCGGCGGGTCGCGGCGGCCGCCGGGCGGCACCCGGACCCCTGGGACCAACTGACCGCCGGCTGCCGCGAGTTCCTCACCGCGAGCACCGCCCCCGAGCTGCAGCGGATCATGCTCGTCGACGGGCCCGCGGTGCTGGGGTGGAGCGAGTGGCGGGCGATGGACGAGGCGGCGTCGGCGCGGCATCTGACGGAGGCGCTGACGGAGCTGGTGGCGGCGGGGGTGGTGGCACGGCAGCCGGTGGCGCCGCTGGCGCACCTGCTGTCGGGCGCGATGAACGAGGCGGCGCTGTGGCTGGCCGCCGACGCCGGGCCAGACGCTCTCGCCGACACCTGGGCGGCGCTGGCGCGGATGCTGGACTCGCTCCGTACTACTCCGGGCGCTCCGGCCGCTCCGGCCGCGTCAGGTGCGTGAACGCCTCCAGGTTGCGCGTCGACTCCCCGCGGGCCGTACGCCACGCGTACTCCTTGCGGATCGCCGTCGCGAACCCCAGCTCCAGCAGCCTGTTGAAGCTGCCGTCCGCCGTCTCCAGCACCGTGCCCAGCACCCGGTCCAGTTCCTCTGGCGTCACCGCGGCCAGCGGCAGCCGCCCGACGAGGTAGATGTCGCCGAGCCGGTCGACCGCGAAACCCACCCCGTACAGCCGGGTGTTGCGCTCCAGCAGCCAGCGGTGGACGCCGGCCTCGTTCTCGTCGGGGTGGCGGATCACGAAGGCGTTCACCGACAGGGAGTGCCGGCCGACGATGAGCTGGCAGGTGGTCGACAGCTTCCGGGTGCCGGGCAGGGAGACGACGTACGTGCCCGGGGCGGGCGACTCGTACTCGATCCCGGCCTCGCGGAGGGTGTCCTCGACGACCTTGCCCGCCGCGGCCGTGTCCGTGCTCGCTGCCTCGCTGTCCGTGCTCGCTGCCTCAGCCATGCGGCGATCGTAGGCGAGGTGCTACGGCGTGGGGGTACCCGGCGATCGCCGCCGCGTACGCGTCGGCCGTCGCGCGGGCCGCGGCGTCCCACCCGAAGCCCGCCGCGTGCCCGGCCGCCGCCGCGCCCATCCGGCCGGCCAGCGCCGCATCGGCGGCGAGCCGCCCCATCGCGTCGGCGAAGTCCGCCGGGTCGTGGCCGTCGACCAGCAGCCCCGTGACGCCGTCGCGCACCGCGACCGGCAGCCCGCCGACCGCCGCCGCCACCACCGGCGTCCCGCACGCCTGCGCCTCCAGCGCGACCAGCCCGAACGACTCGCTGTACGACGGCATCACCAGCACCGACGCCGCCCGGAACCAGCGGGCCAGCGCCTGCTGCGCCACCGGCGGCGTGAACCGTACGACGTCGGAGATCCCCAGCTTCGCCGCCAGCTTCTGCAGCGCCGCCGGCCTGGCAAGACCGCTCCCGCTCGGCCCGCCCACCACCGGCACCACCAGCCGCTCGCGCAGCGCCGGCTCCCGCTCCAGGAGCAGCGCCACGGCGCGCAGCAGCACGTCGGGGGCCTTGAGCGGCTGCATGCGGCCGGCGAACAGCGGCACGAAAGCGCCCTGCGGCAGCCCGAGCGCGGCGCGGGCCCGGGCGCGGGACTCGCCGGGTCCGTCAGGACCCTCGGGGCGGAAGACGTCGAGGTTCACGCCGGGGCGCACGATGGCGACGCGCGCGGGGTCGGCGTCGTAGTGGTGGATCAGGTCGTGGGCCTCGTCGTCGGTGTTGGCGATGAGCCGGTCCGCGGCCCGTACGACCTGGCCCTCGCCGATCACTCGGGCGGGCGGCTCGGCGCTGTCGCCGGTGGCGAGGGCGGCGTTCTTGACCTTGGCCATGGTGTGCATCGCGTGCACGAGCGGCACGCCCCAGCGCTCGGCGGCGAGCCAGCCGACCTGGCCGGAGAGCCAGTAGTGGGAGTGCACGAGGTCGTAGTAGCCGGGACGGTGACCGGCCTCGGCCTGCATCACGCCGTGCGTGAACGCGCAGAGCTGCGCGGGCAGGTCCTCCTTGGCCAGCCCCTCGTACGGGCCGGCGTCCACGTGCCGTACGAGCACCCCGGGGGCCAGCTCGACGACCGGCGGGAGAGCGGCGGAGGTGGCGCGGGTGAAGACCTCGACCTCGACGCCGATCTCGGCGAGGCGGCGGGCGAGTTCGACGATGTAGACGTTCATGCCCCCGGCGTCGCCGGTACCCGGCTGATGGAGGGGGGAGGTGTGCACGGAGAGCATGGCGACGCGACGCGGCCGCCGGTGCCGCGCGAGCGCGCGCAGCCGGGACAGGTGGTGGCTCACGGCTGCTGTTTCCTCCTCGGAATCGCCGTCCTCCCCGCCGTCCTGGGAGGAACACCGGCGGCGGGGGGCTTCATTCCCGGGGGCGGGGCAGGGCTTAGGCCGCCCAGCCCCGCGGGGCCACCGCCGCCCACGGGACCGTCAGCTCGCCCTGGCGCCAGCGGCCCGGGCCGTCGGTCAGGGGCCAGTCCGCCGACAGGGCGCTCGCCGTACGGATCCAGCGCTGCCGGGCGCCCAGGGGGGCGTACGGGGCCGCCGTCGACCAGGCGCGGTCGAAGTCGCGGAGGAACGCGTGCACCGGCTCGCCCGGGACGTTGCGGTGGATCAGCGCCTTCGGCAGCCGCTCCGCCAGGTCCGAGGGTGCGGCGAGGGTCGCCAGGTGGGCGGCGAAGGTGACGGTACGGGGGCCCTCCCGGCCCAGCGCCACCCACACGTGCCGCCGGCCCGCCTCGTCGCACGTCCCCTCCACCAGCAGCCCGTCCGCGCCGAGCCGCGCCGTGAGCCGCGCCCACGCCGCCGGGACCTCCTCCTCGCCGTACTGCCGCAGCACGTTGGCCGCCCGGATCAGCGCCGGGCGGGCGCCGCCGGGCAGCGGGACCTCGAAGCCGCCGCGCAGGAACGTCAGCCCCTCGCGGGCGTACGGACGCGCCGCGGCCACCCGCTCCGGATCGATCTCCACGCCCGCGACCTCGGCCCGCGGGCAGGCCGTGCGCAGCCGCGCCAGCAGTTCGACGGCGGTCCAGGGGGCGGCGCCGTATCCGAGGTCCACGGCGACGGCCCGGCCCTCGGCGCGTGCGGTGCGGCGCAGCGCGGCGCCGTGGGCGGCGGCGATCCAGCGGTCCATGCGGCGCAGCCGGTTGGGATTGGTCGTCCCCCGGGTCACGGACCCGACAGGGCGCGCGGGCCGGGCGAGGGGCGCGGACCGCCCGGACCGCCCGGACCGCTCCTGGGACACCATGCGTCCAGCGTACGAGCCCTCCACCCGCCGCGGCGCCGCGTCAGCGCGGGACCCGTACCCCCGCCGCGCGCAGCTCCGTGACCAGCTCTCTGCGGTGCGGTGTGCGGAGTTGGACCGCCTCGCCCGACCGCAGGTGGACGTCCACGCAGCCCTGCACCGGCCACGTCCCCGGCTGGTCCACCGCGCCCAGCAGCGCCGTCAGCGGGACGTCCAGCGCCGCGCCGTCCGCGCCGCGGAGCAGCAGGGCGGACGGTGTCACCGCGACCGCGCCCGCGCGCTGCGGGCCGCGGTCCCAGGCCGCCGGTTCCGTGGCGTACGGCGAGGCGGTGTTCAGCCCGTAGCGGACGGGCAGCGCCCGCCCCGCGCCGGCCAGCGCCGCGCACGCCGGTGCCGCCGCCGCCGCGAGGCCGCGGTCCGCCCGGCGGCGTACGAGCAGCGCGCACGGCAGCAGCAGCGCCACCACGCAGGACCCGATCCCCGCCGCGACCGCGACGTTCGCCACGGCCCCCGGCGCCAGCACTGCCGCCGCGCCGAACGCCGCCACCACCGGCGCGGCCATCGCCACCAGCAGCAGCGCCCTGCGCCCCCGCGGCGCCGCCGCCTCCGGCCGCGAAAGCAGCTCCCGCATCAGCAGCCGGTTGCGCGCGACGACCTCCGCCGGGCTCGCCGAGCCGCTACCCCGCGGTCCCGGGCCCATCCTGCGCCTCGTCCACGAACACCGACCGGCCCGCGATCACCGCCACAAGCCCCGCCAGCTCCCCGGCCTGCAGCGGGTTCAGGCTCGTACCGACGACCAGCAGCCCGAGACCGCCCTCGACCGGCGCGGCCAGCGCCCCCGCCAGGCCCACCTGCACGGGGTCCTCGCCGACGCCCTCGACGCCCGCCACCGCCGCCCGCGGCAGAGCCGGCTGCGCCACGAAGCCGAACCCCATCCCCATGTCCGTCGCGTACGCCTCCGTGTACGCCGGCGCCGCGCCGTAGTGCTCCGCGAACACCGACGTCATCAGCTCGCCCAGGTCCAGGTCCGACGGGTTCTCCGGCACCTCCACCACGCCCGCGAAGACCAGCCACGCCGCCTGCTCCCCGCTGCTCGGCAGCGGCGCCGTGACGATGCCGTTCATCAGCACCCCGTCCGCGTACAGCACGTCGTGCCACGCCAGCAGCGCGTCGGTGAACTGCTCCCGCCGCTCCGCCGCCGTCCGCGGGTACGTCAGCCGCACCAGCTCCGCGCAGCGGGCGCGGGTCGCCGCGCGGTCGCCGCCGTCGGCCATCAGGTCGAACCAGTCGGCCGGGGCGTACAACTGGATCCGGCCGGGGGTCAGCGTGCCCATGGCGCCACCGTCTCCCTGTTCGTCAGCGGGCCGAAGTCCCAGGTGAGAAGGTTCCCGGCGGTCTCGATGGTGTCCTTCGAGCCCTCGGCGGTGAAGGCGTTGCCGGTCCAGGTGGTGAAGTACTGCCCGGTGCGCATGCCGAACTCGCGCACGCTCATGCTGTACGAGGCCCCGCGCGCGAGCTGGAAGTAGCCCTGCGGCAGCTCCATCGCGGGCAGCCGGCCGCCGAGCTGGGCGACCATCCGGGTCGGCTGGTTGCTGGCCCGCGCCGCGGACAGGATCTCGTCGCCGAAGCGGGCGCCGAGCTTGCCGAGGCCGAAGCCCACCGCGTCCATGATGACGTCCTTGGTGG
The DNA here is from genome assembly GCF_035917395.1 of Streptomyces sp. NBC_01808. NCBI lineage: Bacteria > Bacillati > Actinomycetota > Actinomycetes > Kitasatosporales > Streptomycetaceae > Streptomyces > Streptomyces sp. NBC_01808. Next base: position 3,501,727 of record NZ_CP109072.1, on the reverse strand, counting down.
TGAGCGCCTTGAGGAAGCTGCCGGTGGTGCCGACCGCGGAGAGGTAGTGCGCGACGAGCGCGACGCCCGCGAGCGCGAGCGAGGCGGCGCCGAGGAACTGCAGCCCGGGGACGAGCGCGAGGAGCCCGGTGACGGTGCTGAGCAGGCCGGCGATGTCGCCGAGCGTCTTGAAGAGCGGCGCCAGCTCCGCGAGCGTGCCCATCGGGTCCATCACGGCCTGGCCGATGGCCTCCAGCGCCCCGCCCACCGCGTCGCCCAGCTTGTCCCAGAAGCCGGGCTCGTTGGGGGCGATGTCGAGGGCCCGCTGCAGCCGGTTGGCGGCGTCGCGGCCCTCCTGCTCGTAGTCGTCCTGGAGGCTGCGCGCCCGGCGGCGTACGTCGGCGAGGGGATCCTCCTCGGCCTCGGACCCCCCGGACCCCGACCCCGAACGGGACCCGGAGCCCGAGCCCCCTTCGCCCTCCTCGTCCTTCTTCTCCTCTTCCTTCGCCGCCTCCGCGTCCGCCGTCCGCTTCAGCTCCGCCGCCTCGTCCTCCAGCCGCGCCGCCGCCCGCTGCCGGCGGTCGATGTTCTCGGCCCAGTCGGTGAGCACCGTACGGGCCGTGGAGAAGGCGCTGTACGCGTCCTGCACCTTCGGGCGGAAGTCGTCGGCCAGCAGCGCGCGGAAGGCGTCCGCGGCCTTGCCGCGCCAGTCGCCCTCGTCCGCCCCCTCCAGGACCCGGCATATCTCGCCCAGGGCGTCGGACGTACGGCGGACGGTGGCCGCCGTGTCCTTGGCTATCTCGAAGTCGCCGGGGCAGGGCACGAAGCCCAGCGTGGGGTAGTCCGCGGCGGTGGGTGCGCTCACTGCTGCGCCGCCTCGGAGAGCGCGGCGGCCAGGTCCTTGTCGAGGTCGGCGAAGCCCTTCTCGATCTGGTCGAGCGCCTCCACCGCGCCCTTCGCGAATTTACGCAACTGGCCGAATCCGTACGACCATTCGTCGCCGAATTCGTCCATGCGCCGCTCCAGCGCGCTCGCCCCCATGGCCTTGGCGTCCACGTCCGCCATCGCGCGGGCCGGCTTGTCCAGGACTTCCCCGATGTGGGCCAGGTTGTTGCGGACGCGTTTGAGCATCTCGTTGTCGATGTACAGGTCGGACATGGGCATCCCCCTCGGACCGGAACGGTGGGCTTTTCCGAGGGGCTGACGCTACCCGTGTGACGCTTGGGGCTGCTACAGCGGCCTGGCGGACGATTCTTCGACGACGCTTTCGGCCGGCCCCGCGAGCGCCTTGATGGCCGGATCCGCCCCCGGCGCCTGGTCCTTGGCGGACTCCGTCCCCGGCTTCCCCGCGGGATCTCCCACCGGATCGCCCACCGGCTCCACCACCGGATCCTCCGTCGGCAGCCCGCGCATCAGCAGCCCGTACCCCGCCGCCGCCACCGTGCCCACCGCCGCGCACCCCGCCCACAGCCACTCCGCCCCGGCCACGTCGATGACCCACCCGCCCAGCAGCGGCGCGGCCAGCGACGCGACGGCCCAGGACGTGGTGTACATGCCCTGGTACCGCCCGCGCCCGTGGACGGGGGAGAGGCGGACGACGATGCTCGTCTGCGTCGGGGCGTTGACGATCTCGCCGAGCGTCCAGACGCAGACGACGAGCGCGTACACCGCGACGGACCCGGCGAAGACGTTGAGCCCGAACCCGTACCCCGCCAGCAGCGAGGAGACGATCAGCAGCATCCGCGGGTCGCGGTGCTCGATGAACCGGGTCACGGGTATCTGCATGACGACGATCAGCACGCCGTTCACGGCGATGGCGAGCCCGAAGTCCGAGCTGGAGAAGCCCTGGTCGCCCATCGCCACCGGCAGCGACACGTACGCCTGCATGAAGATGAGCGCGATCAGGAACGACAGCCCGACGACCCCCATGAACCGCCCGTCGCGCACCACCGTGCCCAGGCTGACGGGGTCCGCCGCCTCGCCCGCCGCGCCCGCGGGGCGCTCCGGCCGGGACTCCGGGAGCTTGACGAAGACGAGGATCGCGCAGACGAGGGTCAGGGCGCCCTCGATGAGGAAGCCGGCCCGGTAGCTGTACTCGGCGATGAAGCCGGCGCCGGCGGAGGAGATCGCGAAGCCCAGGTTGATCGCCCAGTAGTTGAGCGAGAACGCCCGTACCCGGTCGGCGGGCGGGACGATGTCCGCCATCATCGCCTGCACCGCGGGCCGGGAGGCGTTGGACGCCATGCCCACGGCGAAGGCGACGGCGGGGATGGCCGCGGGGTGGCTGGTGAAGCCGAGGACGGCGACGGTCACGGCGGTCGAGGACTGCGCGAGCATCAGGGTGGGGCGGCGCCCGAGGCGGTCGGTGAGCACGCCGCCGCCGAGCGAGGAGATCACGCCGCCGAACCCGTACAGGGCGGCGACAAGCCCGGCGTACGAGGCCGAGTGGCCGCGCTCCTGCGTGAGGTAGAGGGCCATGAAGGTGGCGACGAAGCCGCCGAGCCTGTTGACGAGCGTGGACGTCCACAGCCACCAGAACTCGCGCGGCAGTCCTGAGACGGTCTCGCGGGCGGCACGTCCGATGCGGGTGACGGACACGGCGGGACCCCCCGAAGTAAGTGGCGCGATGGATGAGGGGATGTTACGAAGCGGGGTCGCCGTTTCGCCACCGGATTGACGGCTGCCGTCAATCCGGGGCCGCGGGGGAGGGGCCCGGCCACTCGATTAGGCTCGGAGCCATGGCCGACGCACCGTACAAGCTGATCCTCCTCCGCCACGGAGAGAGCGACTGGAACGCCAAGAACCTGTTCACCGGCTGGGTGGACGTGAACCTCACCGACAAGGGCGAGAAGGAGGCGGTGCGCGGCGGCGAGCTGCTGCGCGAGGCCGGCTGGCTGCCGGACGTCGTCCACACGTCGCTGCTCAAGCGCGCCATCAGGACCGCGAACATGTCGCTGGCCGCCTGCGACCGGCACTGGATCCCGGTCGCCCGCTCCTGGCGGCTCAACGAGCGGCACTACGGCGCGCTGCAGGGCAAGGACAAGGCGCAGACGCTCGCCGAGTTCGGCGAGGAGCAGTTCATGACCTGGCGCCGTTCGTACGACACGCCCCCGCCGCCGATCTCCGACGACAGCGAGTTCTCGCAGGCGCACGACGCGCGCTACGCGCACATCCCCAGCGAGCTGCGGCCGAAGACCGAGTGTCTGAAGGACGTGCTGGAGCGGGCCCTGCCGTACTGGTACGACAGCATCGTGCCGGACCTCCAGGCCGGCCGGACGGTCCTCGTCGCGGCGCACGGCAACAGCCTGCGGGCGCTGGTCAAGCACCTCGACGGCATCGCCGACGAGGAGATCCCGGGCCTGAACATCCCCACCGGCATCCCGCTGGCGTACGAGCTGGACGCCGACCTCCGCCCGGTCGGCAGCGGCGGCACGTACCTCGACCCGGAGGCGGCGGCCTCGGCCATCCAGGCGGTCGCGAACCAGGGCAAGAAGTAGCGGCGCCCCACCGGCGCACGTACACCGCAGCCCCTGCCCGGCGTCGTCAGGGCAGGGGCTGCGGGCGTCTCGTCGCAGGCGTCGTCCGGCGGCTCAGCCGCAGCTCCCGCCGCAGTTGCACGACCCGCCCGACCGGCACCCGCAGGAGCAGCCGGAGCCGCAGGAGCAGGAGCTGAGCTTCGGCAGCGGGGTCATCTTCGGGCGCATCCGCGGCGGCCGTGCCGTGGCGCGCGGGTCGGCACGGGTGCGGGAGGTGAACTCTTCCGGCATGCGGACCTCCTAGCAGGGGTGTTCCCTTCCACCGGGAGGCTGCCCCGGCGGCCGGGGCGCACATGCGGGCGCGCGGATGCATCTGCGGCCGTCGTACGGCCGTACGCCCCGGAGGCCGCGCCCGGCGCGTGAGCCGCCGCCGAGCGCGCCCGGCGCGCGCGGGGGCCGTGCTCCCGCGCTCCGGTGGCTACGCCCCTTCGACGGGCGCGGCGCTCAGCTCGTCGGCGTGCTCGCCGGTCACCAGGTACACCACCCGGCCGGAGCAGGCCACGGCGTGATCGGCGAAGCGCTCGTAGTAGCGGCCGATCAGCGTCACGTCCACCGCGGTCTCGATGCCGTGCTTCCAGCGGTCGTCCATCAGGTGCTGGAAGATCTTGCGGTGCAGGTAGTCCATCCGGTCGTCGTCCTGCTCCAGCTCCAGAGCCAGGTCGACGTTCTTGGTGGTGACGACCTCCGCGGTCTTCGCCATCAGCCGCTGCGCGAGCTGCCCCATCTCCAGGACGGTGGCGTGCAGGTCGTCGGGGATGCAGCGGCCGGGGTAGCGCAGCCGGGCGAGCTTGGCGACGTGCTTGGCCAGGTCGCCGGCGCGCTCCAGGTCGGCGCTCATCCGCAGCGATGTCACCACGATGCGCAGGTCCGTGGCCACGGGCTGCTGCCGGGCGAGCAACTGGATGGCCCGCGTCTCCAGCTCGCGCTGCAGGTCGTCCACCTTCTCGTCGCCCGCGATCACGCTCTCGGCGAGCTGCAGGTCGGCGTCGAGCAGGGCTGCCGTGGCACGGCCCATGGCGGAGCCGACCAGCCGGGCCATGTCGACCAGGCCCTCGCCGATCGAGTCGAGCTCCTCGTGGTAAGAGTCGCGCATCCCAGTGTCCCGTCCATCCTCTTTGCCGATTTATGCAGCATCCACCATGCAGGGGACGATGCGCCACTTAGTGAATCGAGACCGACCTGAGAGTGAACTCTTGGCGACCAGTATTCGAGGTGGCACCCGGATGGCTGTGGAAGGGGTGTGCGACGTGCCTAACCTGGAGTCATGGACGTGAACGCGGCGGTCGCCGCGGCGGCAGCGATCGCCGGGCTGTGCACCGGCGTCATCGCCGTGCTCGCGTTCCGCTGGAGTGAGCGTGAGCAGGCCAGGCCCACGCGCACCTCGCTGCACACGGACGCGGTGCTGCCGCCCGGCGTGGACACCGTCCTGTCCGTCCTGCGCTCCTCCGCCGTCGTGCTCGACGAGGACGACGCCGTCGTCAAGGCCAGCTCCGCGGCGTACGCCCTGGGGCTGGTCCGCGGCGGCCGGCTGGCCGTGGAGCCGATGCTGGCCATGGCCCGCGACACCCGGCGTGACGGCGAGATACGGCAGGTGGAGCTGGACCTGCCCCGGCGCAGCGGCCGCGGCGAGGCGCTGGCGGTCTCCGCGCGCGTCGCCCCGCTCGGCTCCCGGCTCGTCCTGCTGCTCGTCGAGGACATGACCGAGGCCCGGCGCATCGAGGCCGTCCGCCGCGACTTCGTCGCGAACGTCAGCCACGAGCTGAAGACCCCGGTCGGCGCGCTGTCCCTGCTCTCCGAGGCGGTCATGGACGCCGCCGACGACCCCGAGGCCGTGGAGCGGTTCGCCGGCCGGATGCAGGGCGAGGCGACCCGGCTGACCAGCCTCGTACAGGAGCTGATCGACCTCTCCCGGGTGCAGAACGACGACCCGCTGGAGGACGCCGAGCCGGTACGGGCGGACGAGCTGGTCGGCGAGGCCATAGAGCGGTGCCGGCAGCAGGCCGGCGCCAAGCAGATAACCATCGCCACCGGCGGCACGGCCGGGCTCCACGTCTGGGGCAACCGCGGCCAGCTCGCCGCGGCCCTGGGCAACCTGGTGGAGAACGCCGTGAACTACAGCCCGGCCCGTACCAGGGTCGGCATCGCGGCCCGCCGGCTGCCCGCCCAGGGCGGCGACCTGATCGAGATCGCGGTCACCGACCAGGGCATCGGCATCTCCGAGAGAGACCGCGAGCGGGTTTTCGAGCGCTTCTACCGGGTCGACCCGGCGCGCTCGCGGGCCACCGGCGGGACCGGACTCGGTCTCGCCATCGTCAAGCACGTGGCCGCCTCGCACGGCGGGGAGGTCACGGTGTGGAGCGCTGAGGGCCAGGGCTCCACGTTCACCCTGCGGCTACCCGAAGCCGCACGTCCGAAGGCCGGCCGGCCCGACGCCGGCCGCAGCGGCGCTCTCATCGGCCCGGAGGACCTCGACGGCGAGGACCGGCTCCGGCTCGACGGGACCGACGCGTCAGACACAGCTCCGGAGGTCATTCCGTGACCCGCGTGCCCACCCCCCGGCGCGGCCCCACCCCCCGCCGCCCCGCCCCTCCCACTTCGTGCTGTCCGTCCCCCTCGGAGGTCAGAGCGTGACCCGGGTTCTCGTCGTCGAGGACGAAGAATCGTTCAGCGACGCACTGTCGTACATGCTCCGCAAGGAGGGCTTCGAGGTAGCCGTGGCCACCACGGGCCCCGAGGCGCTCGACGACTTCGACCGCAACGGCGCCGACCTGGTGCTGCTGGACCTCATGCTGCCGGGCCTGCCCGGCACCGAGGTGTGCCGCCAGTTGCGCGGCCGGTCCAACGTCCCGGTCATCATGGTGACCGCCAAGGACAGCGAGATCGACAAGGTCGTCGGGCTGGAAATAGGAGCCGACGACTACGTGACGAAACCCTTCTCCTCCCGGGAGCTGGTCGCCCGGATCCGCGCGGTCCTGCGCCGCCGCGGCGAACCGGAGGAGGCGGAACCGGCGGCCCTGGAGGTCGGCCCGGTCCGGATGGACGTCGACCGGCACGTGGTGACGGTCGCCGGCGACAAGGTCGACCTGCCGCTGAAGGAGTTCGACCTGCTGGAGATGCTGCTGCGCAACGCCGGCCGGGTGCTGACCCGGATGCAGCTCATCGACAGGGTCTGGGGCGCCGACTACGTCGGCGACACCAAGACCCTCGACGTCCACGTCAAGCGGCTGCGCGCGAAGATCGAGCCCGATCCGGGCGCGCCGCGGTATCTGGTGACGGTCCGCGGCCTGGGCTACAAGTTCGAGCCGTAGGCGGGCCGGTGCGGCGGGTGCGCGTGTGCGTCCGCCGTACGGAACGGATAGGGCACCCGGCCCCGGCGCGCGGCAGCGCCGGGGGGCCGGGGCCGTGACCGGGCTGCCGCGCGCCCGGGGCGTACCGCCTACTGCTCGGTGACCGGGCTCTCCGAGGACGTCGCGCCTTCGGTGCCGTCCGTGCCCTCGGTGGCGTTCTCCGTGGCGTCCGCGCCCGCGCCCGCGTCCGGCGAGGCGCCGTCGGTGGCGTCCGCGCCCTCGGCGCCGCCTTCCGCGCCCTCGGTGGCGTCCGTGCCGGTGCCGGTGCCGGTGCCCGTACCCGCGTCCTCGCCGGGCTCGGCGTCCGGGGAGGACGTCCCGGTCTCCACCGGGGTCGGCGTCGGGGTCGCGGCCCAGGGCGCGTACTCGCCGTCGTCGGCGACGATGAACGCGGCGAGGCGTACCTCGCCCTCCTGGCTGAACTCGAACGCGAGCTTCTTCGTCGCACCGTGCCCGGCGTCGTGCCCGTCGGGCAGCACCGCCGAGGCGTGGCCCTCGCCGCCCAGCATCACCGAGCCGCCCGCCGGCACCACCACGCCGCCGCGGCCGTTCTTGCCGGACAGCTCCAGCTCCTGGCCCCCGTCCGCGAGCGTCAGCCGCTCCAGCGTCTGGTCCCGGTCGCCGTTGTTGAAGATCCGGGCGGAGACCGCGGCAGGACCGTCGGCCTCGTCCGCCGGGGTGATGACCACCGCGTTCTGGATCTTGATGCTGCCGGCGGTGACCCGCGCGTTGTCGGGGTTGATCTTCAGGGTCTCGGCGTTGTTGCCCGCCCCGCACGCGGTGAGGGCGGCGAGCGAGAGAGCGAGGGCGGTCGCGGCGAGCGTGCCGCGTCGAATGCTGCTGCTGCTCACGGCGGCGGCATCTCCTTGGACGTGAGGGCCGGTTCGGCTCGGGTGCGGTGACGGTGGTGCTGGGGGGAACAGTACCGACCCCCTTCTGGGGGCACGGACCCGACCCGCCCTCTCGCGGCCCGGCGCGCCTTCGCTCACCTCCGGCGTACGGCCGTGCTAATGCCCGGCAATATCCGCGCGGGAAGGGGTGTTGGGAAGAAGGGGGGAACACCGGCGGAGGGAGAACGGGGATATCGATCACAGCACGCGTGATCAATTCAGGGAATCCGACCGGATTCGTTCGTGATCGGCCGAACGGAGCAGCACGACTTCACCGGCCGACTCCGACAAATCGGGACGATCGTCGCCCTGTCGAACCTTCCGGCGGCAGGTAACCTTCGCGTTTCGGGTTTCCGGTAGGGGCGGTCCGACCTGCGGAAACCATGATTCCGGCGGCGGGCGAAGCACGTTCCAGGGTCGATTGTCAAGCCCCGAGACGGGCCCTGACCTGCGAAAACGCCATTCAGAAGCGGCCTGCGCCGTGTTACCCTGGATAGCCACGGAAGGGGTACCTGTCACATGACGTTCAAGGTTGGCGACACCGTGGTCTATCCCCATCACGGGGCCGCGCTGATCGAGGCGATCGAAACTCGCCAGATCAAAGGTGTGGACAAGACCTACTTGGTGCTGAAAGTCGCGCAGGGCGACTTGACGGTGCGCGTGCCGGCGGACAATGCCGAGTTCGTCGGGGTACGCGATGTGGTTGGCCAGGAAGGGTTGGAGCGGGTCTTCGAGGTGCTGCGTGCACCGTATGCGGAAGAGCCCACCAACTGGTCCCGGCGGTACAAGGCGAACCTGGAGAAGCTCGCTTCGGGTGACGTGATCAAGGTCGCGGAGGTCGTCCGGGATCTCTGGCGCCGGGAGCGCGAGCGCGGTCTCTCCGCCGGAGAGAAGCGGATGCTCGCCAAGGCCCGCCAGATCCTGGTGAGCGAGCTGGCGCTGTGTGAGAGCACGAACGAGGACAAGGCGGAAGCGCTGCTCGACGAGGTGCTGGCGTCCTGAACGGCGCCTGACCGCGCCTCACGTCACGTCGGCGGTGCCCCGTGGGCACCGTGGCCGTGACGGCTGCGGCATCGCCCGGTTTCCGGGTGCCGTCGCGGCTGCCCGGTGGGGTGGTCATGGCTCTGTTCGGCGTCGGCTCCGGCGGTGCCGTCGTCTCGGCATCGGTACGGTGCCGGGCTGTCCGGCTCCGGCCGTTCGCCGGCGTTCGTCGGTCGCGTGTGCCGTCACGCACGCGCTCTCCGTCGATCCGCCGAATCCCGGTGTCGCTCCGGCTGCCGCTGCGGTACACCGGCGTGCCGCGCTGCCCGGTCACGTCCCTCGTGGTCCGTCCGTTTGTCCCCGCTCGTCCTTTCACGTCCGTCCGACGGCCTGAAAGCGTGCCGGGTTTCGGGGGGCAGCCGTAGGCTCCCGCGCCGCGCGTGCGTATGCTCGCGTGCGGCGCGCCGGGCCGACGGCTGTCCCGCTTTCATGTGGACAACCGTGCCGGGCCCGGGTAGCTGCTGCGACCATGTGCGTCACGGAAGGGGGTCGTCAGCGAGCTCCGCGGTGGGGGCACGAAGCACGTGCCCGGCACGCTTTTGGCCATACCCATGTCGTCCAAGGACACAAACCTGAACACCGCAATGTCTCCGTCAGGCACGTCCGACTCGCCCGCCGCGTCCGTACGGACCCGGCCCGGCCACTCGGACCCGTCAGGTCCGTACAGATGCGCCGCGGTGATCCCCGCCGCCGGCCGCGGAGTACGGCTCGGCCCGGGCGCGCCCAAGGCCCTGCGCGCCCTCGGCGGTACGCCGATGCTCGTGCACGCCGTACGCGCCCTCTCCCGCGCCCGCGCGGTGTCCCTCGTGGTCGTCGTCGGCCCGCCCGGTGAGGCGGCGCAGGTGCGCACCCTGCTCGACGACCACCTGGAGCACCTCGACTCGACCGAGATCGTCGTCGTCCCCGGCGGTGACACCCGCCAGGACTCCGTACGCCTCGGGCTGGCCGCGCTCCCCGACGACGTCGACGTCGTGCTCGTGCACGACGCCGCCCGCCCGCTGGTCCCGGTGGACACCGTGGAGGCCGTCGCCGCCGCGGTACGGGCCGGGGCGCCCGCCGTCGTACCGGCGCTGCCCGTCACCGACACCGTCAAGCAGGTCGTGCCCGGCGGCGAGCCGGGCCGCCCGGAGCCGGTCGTCGCCACCCCCGAGCGGGCCGCGCTGCGCGCGGTGCAGACCCCGCAGGGCTTCGACCGCCGGGTGCTCACCGAGGCCCACGAGAAGGTGCCCGCCGCCGGCGAGGGCGCCACGGACGACGCCGGGATGGTCGAGCGGCTGGGAGTCGAGGTCGTGCTCGTACCCGGGCACGAGGAGGCGTTCAAGGTGACGCGGCCGCTGGACATGGTGCTGGCCGAGGCCGTACTGGCGCGCAGGAGGGCGACGGATGCCTTCTGACGCGAGCGGTCCTGCCGGCGTGGCCGGGCCTGCGGGCGTGGCCGGTGCCGCTGCGGAGGGCGGTACGGCCGGTGCGTACGGCGTGCTGCCGCGCATCGGCGTCGGCACCGACGTGCACGCCTTCGCGGAGGGCCGCGAGCTGTGGTGCGCGGGCCTGCTCTGGGAGGGCGAGAGCCACGGCCTCGACGGCCACTCCGACGGCGACGTCGCCGCGCACGCCGCCTGCGACGCGCTCTTCTCCGCGGCCGGCCTCGGTGACCTGGGCGCGCACTTCGGCACCGGCCGCCCGGAGTGGTCCGGCGCCGCGGGCGTCGCGCTGCTGGGCGAGGCGGCCCGTATCGTACGGGCGTCCGGCTTCCACATCGGCAACGTCGCGATCCAGGTGATCGGCGTCCGGCCGAAGATCGGCAAGCGGCGGGCGGAGGCCCAGGAGGCGCTGTCGGCCGCGGCCGGGGCGCCGGTGTCGGTCTCCGGCACGACGACCGACGGCCTCGGGCTCACCGGCCGGGGCGAGGGCCTGGCGGCGATCGCCACCGCGCTCCTCCTGCCGCCGACCGGGTGACGCGGGCTCCGCGCTCCCGCGCGGAAGGTCCGCGGCGGGTTGGTTGTTGGGTACGCAGGTAGTGCCATACGTGCGTGAAACCCGAGGAGTTCCCACCATGTCTGTCGCCCTCCCCGCCAACCTCAAGCAGGTACTCGACGGCCAGGTCTTCATCACGGTCGCCACCGTGCAGCCCGACGGCGCCCCCCAGGCATCGCCCGTCTGGGTGAAGCGGGACGGCGACGACCTGCTCTTCTCCACCACCGCCGAGCGCGTCAAGGCCCGTAACCTGAACCGCGATCCGCGGATCAGCGTCGTCGTGATCGACCCGGCGGCCCCGTACAACTACGCCCAGGTGCGCGGCACCGCCAGCGTCAGCACGGAGGGCGCCCGCGAGCTGATCGACGAACTGTCGGTGAAGTACACGGGCAAGGACTACGACACCTTCAGCGGCGGCCACGGCGGGGACGGTACGCGGGTGGTCGTGCGCGTCACCCCGGAGACGATCTCGGGCCAGGGAAACCTGCACTGAGCGAGGCCGCGGCGGCGTGGGGCGGCAGGCCGCCCCACGCCCGGTCGTCAGTGGGGCGGCCTACCCTGGGGCGGGTGTGCGGGGGACACGCTGGGGGCGTGGACCGCGGTCGCGCGGGCTCCGGTGTCGGTGGCCCGGCCTACCCTGGGGCGGGTGCGCGGGGAGGTCAGGGGAGGGACGTTCGGGGGGAGTCGTGCGGGAGGCCGCCCCGGGGCGGGGTTTCGGTGCGCCTATACGCGGGCTGCGGCCCTCGGGGTGTCCCCGTCCTACTACCCTTGAGGGGTGACCATTCGCCTGTACGACACCAGCACCCGGCAGATCCGTGACTTCACCCCGATCGTCCCGGGTTGCGTCTCGATCTACCTGTGCGGCGCCACCGTGCAGGCCGCCCCGCACATCGGCCACATCCGGTCCGGGCTCAACTTCGACATCCTGCGCCGCTGGCTGCTCCACCGCGGCTACGACGTGACGTTCATCCGCAACGTCACCGACATCGACGACAAGATCATCTCCAAGTCCGCGGACCAGGGCCGCCCCTGGTGGGCCATCGGGTACGAGAACGAGCGCGCCTTCAACGACGGTTACGGGGCGCTCGGCTGCCTCCCGCCCACGTACGAGCCGCGGGCCACCGGGCACGTGCCCGAGATGATCGAGATGATGCGCGCCCTCATCGAGTCCGGGCACGCCTACGCCGCCGACGGGAACGTCTACTTCGACGTGCGCTCGTACCCCGACTACCTCGCCCTGTCCAACCAGGAGCTGGACAACCTCCGCCAGCCCGAGGGCGAGGGCGAGACCGGCAAGCGCGACCAGCGGGACTTCGCCATGTGGAAGGCCGCCAAGCCCGGCGAGCCGTCCTGGGAGACCCCCTGGGGCCGCGGGCGGCCCGGCTGGCACCTGGAGTGCTCGGCGATGGCCCACAAGTACCTGGGCTCCCGCTTCGACATCCACGGCGGCGGCATCGACCTCGTCTTCCCGCACCACGAGAACGAGATCGCGCAGTCCAAGACCTTCGGCGACGAGTTCGCCGACTACTGGCTGCACAACGCCTGGGTGACCATGAGCGGCGAGAAGATGAGCAAGTCGCTCGGCAACTCGGTGCTCATCTCCGAGATGGTCAAGCGCTGGCGCCCCATCGTCCTGCGCTACTACCTGGGCACGCCGCACTACCGCTCCACCATCGAGTACAGCGAGGAGGCCCTGCGCGAGGCCGAGTCGGCGTTCGCGCGCATCGAGGGCTTCGTGCAGCGTGTAGCCGAAAAGGCCGGGGGGCCCGTCGCGCCGGCCGCCGACGTGCCGCCCGCGTTCGCCGAGGCGATGGACGACGACCTCGGGGTGCCGCAGGCCCTGGCCGTCGTGCACACCACGGTCCGGCAGGGCAACGCCGCCCTGTCCGCCGACGACAAGGAAGCAGCCGTCGCCCGCCTCGCCGAGGTACGCGCCATGCTGGGCGTGCTCGGCCTCGACCCGCTCGACCCGCAGTGGACGGGGGCCGGTGACGCCGGCCGCGGCGCGGATCTGCACGGGGCCGTCGACACCCTCGTCCGGCTGGTGCTGGAGCAGCGCGAGGCGGCGCGGGCGCGCAAGGACTACGCCGCCGCGGACGCCATCCGCGACCAGCTCCAGCAGTCGGGCCTCGCCATCGAGGACACCCCGGAGGGGCCGCGCTGGACGCTCTGCTGACCGGCGGAGCAGGGCGTACGAGCCCCGTGGTGCCGCCCGGCGGACCGGGCGGCACACTCATGACGTAGAGAACGACGATCGCAGAAGCAGGTGGAAGCCCCATGGCCGGGAACAGTCAGCGCCGAGGCCGCAGAACGGCGAGCAAGAAGGGCGCGACCAAGGGCAGCGGCGGCAAGGGCCGCCGGTCCCTCCAGGGCAAGGGCCCCACGCCGCCCGCCGACCAGCGTCCCGGGCACGCCAAGCAGCGCGCCGCCAACGCGCGCTCGAAGAGAGCCGCCACGGCCCGCCCGGCCGCGAAGCGCCGGGGCGGGAAGGGCAGCAGCGAGCTGGTCGTCGGGCGCAACTCGGTGTACGAGGCGCTGCGCGACGGCGTGCCCGCCACGACGCTGTACGTCCAGCAGTACGTCGACAGCGACGACCGGGTGCGCGCCGCCCTCCAGCTCGCCGGCGACCGCGGCGACGTCCACCTCATGGAGGCGCCGCGCCCCGAGCTGGACCGGATGACGGACGGCCTGAACCACCAGGGCCTGGTCCTCCAGGTCCCGCCGTACGAGTACGCCCACCCCGACGACCTCCTCGACGCCGCCGCGGAGGAGGCCGAGGACCTGCTGGCCGTCGCCCTCGACGGGGTCACCGACCCGCGCAACCTCGGCGCCGTGGTCCGCTCCGTCTCCGCCTTCGGCGGCCACGGCGTCGTCATCCCGGAGCGCCGGGCGGCGGGCATGACCGCGGGCGCGTGGAAGTCCTCCGCGGGCACGGCGGCGCGCACCCCGGTGGCGCGGGCGACGAACCTGACGCGCGCGCTGGAGGCGTACCAGAAGGCCGGCGTGATGGTCGTCGGGCTCGCCGCCGACGGCGAGGTCGAGCTGCCGGATCTGGACCTGCTGGACGGCCCGGTGTGCATCGTGGTCGGCAGCGAGGGCAAGGGCCTGTCGCGGCTGGTGGGGGAGACGTGCGACGTACGGGTACGGATCCCGATGCCCGGCGGCGCGGAGTCGCTGAACGCGGGCGTCGCGGCCGGTGTGGTGCTGTACGAAACGGCGCGCCGGAGGGCGTGAACGCCGTACGGGACGTGGCGCGGCGAATCGGAACGAGCCCCTGCGAACGGTGTGTTTGACCGGCCTCCGACACAAAAGGGTTGGGTCAGGCAGTGTCTTCACGGCGCGTCACTCGGTTAGTGGAGCGTGGACACCAGAACACGGCCCACCCCCACGGGTGGTAGCGCCCAGGAACCCGAGGACACCGGCCGGCTGACGATGGTGCGGGTGCCGAGCGAGCCCACCCGGATCAACGTCGACAACCCCAGTTTCCGGGTGCGGCTCGGGCCCTCGTCCCGCCGCACGCTCGCCGCGGCGGGAGCGCCGCTGTACGGGGGCGGCGGGTACGAGCCCGCCCTCGTCGGCGCGGGCGTGGGCGCGAGGGCCGTAGGCGCCGGGGCCGGGCGGCGGCGGGTGCCCGTGGTGTGGACCGGGCGCGTGGACGACACCGCCGCCGGGCGGCTGCTCCAGGCCATCCCCCGGGGCGGCGCGGGACCGCACCCCGCGGGCGGCTCCGACGCGGCGTCGACGCAGCTCCTGCCCCGCTACGACGGCGCCACGCAGGTGCTCCCGCCCATGGACGACGCCACCCACCGGCTGCCCCGCATCGACGGCTCCGGCCTGCCGCCGGGGACGGCCGGCGACGCGACGCAGGTGATCCCGCGCATCCCGGAGCCCTCCGGCCCGTACGGGACCGGCCACCCCGGGGCGTACGGCCCGGGGGATGGCCCGTACGACGACGGGCAGGGCGGCCACGACGGGCCGTACGACCTCTACGCCGAGCCGGGCGGAGCCGGAGCCGACCCCGACGCCGATCCCGACGACGGCCGCCGCACCCAGCGCCACGGCGCCGACCCCGTACGGCACGCCTACTACCCCGGGCGCCGGATGAACCTCGGCGTCGTCCTGCTCCCCCTGCGCATCGTCCTCGGCCTCGTCTCCCTCTATGCCGGCATGGGCAAGCTCAGCGACCCGATGTTCTTCGAGGGCGGCGAGCACGGCTCGATGCGGAGCTGGCTGGAGCGGATGGACCCGTGGTTCATCGCCAGGCCGCTCTACGACTTCGGGCTCGCGCACCCCGTCGGCACCGGGCTGACGGTGGCCTTCCTCCAGATCATCGTCGGCGTGCTGACGATCTGCGGGCTGTGGCAGCGGCTCGCGGCGGCCATCGGCGGGCTGCTCGCGCTCGGGCTGCTGGTGACGGTGGCGTGGCAGACGTCCTCCGCGTACGACGCGACGGACGCCCTGTTCCTCGCCGCCTGGTCCCCGCTCGTGATCGCCGGCGCCCCCGTGTACTCCCTCGACGCCCGGCTCGCCGGTGAGGCGTGGCGGACGCTGGGGCCGCGCTCGGAGCTGTGGGAGCTGCGCCGCCGGGTGCTGCGCCGCGGGACGGTGCTGGCCACGGTGATCGTGGGGCTCGCGCTGCTGGTCGGGTCGATGCTGGGGGCGGCCGTGCGGTCGTCGAGCACGGTACGGGTACCGGGCCCCGACGAGCCGCCGGTCAACCACCTGCCGGGCACCCCGCTGCCCGCCACGCCGGGCGGCAAGGCCCGGGGCGGCAACGCGGGTTCGGCGACCCCGTCGCAGGAGGGTTCCGCGGAGCCGGGCGGCGAGGCGTCCTCCCCCGGTGCGGCGGGCGAGCCGGGTACGGAGAAGGCGGGCCCGGCGACGGAGTCGGGCAGCGTTCCCCCGGAGCAGCAGCCGGCGGCGCCCCCGGCGTCGCAGCAGGCGCCGCCCCCGTCCGCCGAGAACCCGGCGCCGCCGCCCTCCGGCACGGGTTCCGGCACGGACCCGGCACCGGGCGCGGGCGCGCCGGAGTCGGGTGCCGACGGTACGGGGAGCACGGGCGGTGGCTCGCCTGGCGGCGGGTCTACGGGCGGCGGCGGCGAGGAGAAGCCGAAGGGCCTGGTCGGCGGGCTGCTGGGGTAGCCGCGGACCTGCGGGCCTGCGCCGTCCTCCGCGATACGGAGGTGGGTCCCGGCCCGTACGCGTACGGGGAACGGAGCGGGGCGGCAGCAGGCTCGTACCGTACGAGCACGGGCCCTGCCCCCGCACCTACCCCCGGCGCAGTTCCTTCGCCGCTTCCGTCAGGTCCTTCGCCGTGTCGATGGCCCGCCAGTACGCCCCCTGCGGCAGCGGGAAGCCCGCCAGCCGGCGCTCCCGCGCCAGCCGCGGGAACGTCGTGCGCTCGTGGTCGCCGCGTTCCGGCAGCAGGTCGCGGAAGGCGGCGGAGAAGACGTACACACCCGCGTTGATCAGGTACGGCGACGGCGGCGCCTCGATGAAGTCGATGACGTGCCCGAACTGGTCCGTCTCCACCGCGCCCCACGGCATGTGCGGCCGCGCCAGCGCCAGCGTGGCGTCCGCGCCCCGCTCCTGGTGGAACGCGGCCATTGCGGCCAGCGAGAACCGGGTCCAGATGTCGCCGTTCGTCGCGTACCACGGCTCGTCGGGCCGCGGCAGCGACGCAGCCGCGAACTTCAGCCCGCCGCCGCGCCCCAGCGGCTCCTTCTCGACCACGCAGCTCACCTTCAGCGGCAGCTCCGTGGCGTCCAGCCAGTCCATCAGCACCTCGGCGAGATGCCCGCAGGACACCACCGCGTCGGTGACGCCCTCGGCCGCCAGCCACGCCAGTTGGTGCCCGATGATGGGCACGCCGGTGCCGGGGATCTCGACCATCGGCTTGGGGCGGTCGTCCGTGTACGGACGGAGCCGTGACCCCTGCCCCCCGGCAAGGACCACGGCTTGAGTGGGTAGTGCTGCGGCTGCGGTCATACCCCGCACCCTAACCGGCCGGTAGCAAGGGCCCGCGGGTGCGGGGCCCTTGCTACCGGCCGGTGGGGGACGCCCTACTGGGCCGTGACGACCCCGGACGCGAACGCGGTGTCGCACACCGGGCGCGAGAACGACTGCGCGCGGGGGACCCCGTACTTGGCGACCGCCGCCTCGCCCAGCGCGCGGGCGATGCCGACGCAGTGCCGCGCGAGCGACGGCCGGGCGTGCACCTCGCGCTGCAACTGCGTGAGCGCGGCACCCGGGTCCTTCTCCTGCAACTCGGCGATCAGCCGGTCCCGTAGCACCTCATGCGGGGCGCGGGCGCCGGACTTGGCCGTGGCGCTCTCCGCGGAGGCGCTGAGCATCCGGGCGTCGGTCGAGGGCGATGCCCAGGGGACGGTGGCGACCGCGAGCGTACCCGACAGCACGAGTACGACGGGGAGGACGAATGCGATGGTTCTGCCGATACGGCGGGCTGCCTGTTTCACGAGGGCGATCGTAGCGACCGGTAGCGATGAGGCGACATTGAGTAACCCTAACGAGCGCGGTTGGGCGGGAAATTCGAATTCCGTGTTGACGTGCACGTCGAACGAAGTGGCGGACTTTCCGACGTACTTGCCGTTACACGAGGTATTCGGCGGCCGGAAAACGCGGAACGGCGCCGCAGCCTTGTCGGGGCTGCGGCGCCGTTGCGCAGGAACTGCCCGGCGGTGTCGCTCAGTCGGTCAGTCGCTGAGGCGCGCGCCGGTGGAGGTGGAGAACACGTGCGTCTCGCCGGAGCGCGGGACGATGTGCAGCGTGGCGCCCTTGTCCGGCACGGCGCGGCCGGAGACGCGGACGACCAGGTCCTTGTCCTCGCCGCCGACGTTCGCGGAACCGTAGACGTAGGCGTCGGCGCCCAGCTCCTCGACCACGTTGACCGTGACCGGCAGACCGGCCGGGGCGCCGTCCTTCTCCTTCGACAGGCTCTTGTCCGCGGGCGTGTCGCCGTTGGCGATGTCGAAGTGCTCGGGACGGACGCCGACGGTGACGGTGCGGTCGCCCTTGTCGGATGCGGCGGCCAGGGCCTCGCGGCTGACGGGCACGACGCTGTTGCCGAACTTGACGCCGCCGTCGGTGATCGGGACCTCGACGAGGTTCATCGCCGGGGAGCCGATGAAGCCGGCGACGAACAGGTTCTCCGGCTTGTCGTACATCTCGCGCGGCGTGGCGACCTGCTGGAGCAGGCCGTCCTTGAGCACCGCGACCCGGTCGCCCATGGTCATGGCCTCGACCTGGTCGTGGGTGACGTACACGGTGGTGACGCCGAGGCGGCGCTGCAGGCCGGCGATCTGCGTGCGGGTCTGGACGCGGAGCTTGGCGTCGAGGTTCGACAGCGGCTCGTCCATGAGGAACACCTGCGGCTCACGGACGATCGCGCGGCCCATCGCGACACGCTGCCGCTGACCACCGGAGAGCGCCTTCGGCTTGCGGCCGAGGTACTCGGTGAGGTCGAGGATCTTGGCGGCGTCCTCGACCTTCTGCCGGATCTCGGTCTTCGGCACGCCGGCGATCTTGAGCGCGAAGCCCATGTTGTCGGCGACGGTCATGTGCGGGTACAGCGCGTAGTTCTGGAACACCATGGCGATGTCCCGGTCCTTCGGGGGCAGGTGGGTGACGTCGCGGTCACCGATGTGGATGGTGCCGGAGTTCACGTCCTCCAGACCCGCGAGCATCCGCAGGGAGGTGGACTTGCCACAGCCGGACGGGCCGACCAGGACGAGGAACTCGCCGTCCGCGATGGAGATCTCCAGCTCGCTGACCGCGGGCTTTTCCGAGCCCGGGTAGACCCGGGTGGCCTTGTCGAACGAAACCGTTGCCATGGTGTTTCCCTTCACCGGCAGGAACGTGCCGGACGATCCGAGTAAAGGATGTGGTCCAGTCCACTGAGTGAACCTTGGCGCCGACCGTACCTGCCGGTCAGGCCCCTTGTCACCACCTGGAAGGTCCCGAAAACGCATCACCACGCCGCTCGACGCCCCGGTTACACTTCACGGGCGCGCCTCCTTAGCTCAGCCGGTCAGAGCAACGCTCTTGTAAAGCGTAGGTCGTCGGTTCGAATCCGACAGGGGGCTCCAGAGGGGACCTGACCTGGGAGTCCGGGCCCAGCGAAGAGACCCGGGGGGTGGGTCTGAAGGCCACGCCCATGCGGCGTGAGGCGTGCTCCCCGCACCCCGCGGGGACGGTCCCAACCCGATCCTCGGTCCGATGACCGGCTTCGAGCGCTTCCCGCAGCCGCGGGGTTCGCCGTCGCCCACCTGGCCCCGGCCCGTCCTGACCTGCACTTGTCCGCTCGTCTGCCTGAGGCGAAATGCGGAGGCGGTGGGCCCGTCTCGCGTGCGATTCTTGTACGCCGATGAGTTCCGGCGTGCCCGCCGGTCTGTCTTGGTGGAACGACCGAGCCATCCAGTCCGCGGCCCCCGGCTGCGAGGTGACTGTGATCAGGAACCCCAGCGAGGAGCTGTCATGCGAGTGGCGATAACGAAACGTTTCTCCGCAGATGAAGCGGCGGAAGGCCGGACGCCGACCGTCGTCCGGCTGCTGGTGCTGGCGACGTTCGTGGTGATCCTCAACGAGACCATCATGATCAACGCGATCCCGCGGCTGATGGAGTCCATGGACGTCACCGAGCAGGCGGCGCAGTGGGTGTCCACCGCGTTCATGCTCACCATGGCCACCGTGATCCCCGTCACGGGCTGGTTCCTCCAGCGGGTCAGCACCCGCCGCGCGTACGCCGTCGCCATGAGCACGTTCCTCGTCGGCACCGTCGTCTCGGCCGTCGCGCCGACGTTCGCCGTGCTGCTGGCCGGCCGGATCGTGCAGGCCGCCGGGACTGCCGTGATGATGCCGCTGCTCATGACCACGCTGATGGCGGTGGTGCCCTCGGAGCACCTCGGCAAGGTGATGGGCCACGTCACCCTGGCGATGTCCACCGCCCCCGCGCTGGGCCCGACCGTGTCCGGCGTGATCCTCCAGGCCGGCTCGTGGCGGCTGCTGTTCGTCGTGGTGCTGCCGATCGCCGCGCTGGTGACCGTCTTCGGGCTGCGCAGGCTGGAGAACATCGGCGAGCCGCAGGTCAGCTCCATCGACTGGATCAGCGTCGGCGTGGCGACCCTCGGCTTCGGCGGTCTGGTGTACGGGCTGAGCCTCATCGGCGAGCACGACCGCAGGAGCACCGGCATCGGCATCGCCGTGGCCGGCCTCGTGGCCATCGGCCTCTTCACCTTCCGCCAGCTCCGGCTGCAGCGCAAGGGCACCCCGCTGATGGACCTGCGGACCCTGCGGTACGGGGCCTTCACCCGGTCGCTGGCCGTCATGTCCGTCGGCTTCCTGGCGATGATGGGCTCGATGATCCTGCTGCCTCTGTACCTGCAGAACGTCCGCGGCCTCAGCCCGCTGGAGACCGGCCTGCTGGTCATGCCGGGCGGTCTGGCGATGGGGCTGCTGGGCCCGACGGTCGGCAAGGCGTTCGACCGCTTCGGCAGCCGCGGCCTGGTGGTGCCGGGCTCGGCCGGCATCGCGGTGGCCCTCTTCGGCTACACGCAGATCTCCATGACGACGCCGTACGGGCTCATCCTCGCGCTGCACGTGATCCTCATGATCAGCCTGGCGGCGACCTTCACCCCGGTCTTCACCCTCGGCATGGGCGCGCTGCCCTCGCACCTGTACTCGTACGGCAGCTCCATCCTCGGCACCCTGCAGCAGGTCGCGGCGGCGTTCGGGACGGCGCTGGTGGTGACGGTGATGTCGTCCCGCGCCACGAGCCTGGTGGACGACGGCATGGCCCCGATCCCCGCCCAGGTCAGCGGCATGAAGCTGGCCTTCGGCGTGGCGGCGGCCCTGGCCGTGGTGATGATCGCCCTGGCCGCGACCCTCCCCCGCCGGGTCGAGACCCCGCCCGCCGACGACACCGCGGAACCCACCCCCGAGGCGGATGTGGAGCCCGTCGCCGACAAGTGCGTCACCGCCTAGGGCGTTTGCCCGGTGGGCGCGGATTGAGCCGTTGCTTCCTGATCGGATGCCGAGGCGGGGTGGGCGGTGGCGGGATCACCGGCAGGTGATCGCCGCGATCGCGTACACGTTCCGGATGGGGACGCCGTGGATGTATCTGCCCGCCCGAGCGCTTCGGCTCAGGGAAAGGCGCCCACAACCGGCTGCGGCACCTAGTCGGTGCCGGGCGGGGCCAGGCAGGCGGCGAGGTCTTCGCGTACGCGGCGCTGCCGCTCCTGCGACAAGGGCGAGAAGAGCTGCTTCTCGACGGCCCGGACCGCGACGCTGGCCTGGTGCAGTGCCGTCTGCCCGGCCGGGGTGAGTTCCGCCAGCAGCGCGCGGCCGTGGGTCGCGTGGTCGGGTCTGGTGAGCAGGCCGCGCTCCTGTAGGCGACGCAGGACGAGGTTCATCGACTGCCGGGTGACGAACGCGCGGCGCGCGAGTTCGGAGTTGGACAGGCCGGGATCCCTGCCGAGCAGTTCGAGGCACGCGTACTGCGGGACGGTCAGGTCCAGGGGCCGCAGGGCCTCGTCCATCGCGGTGCGCAGTGCGGCGTGCACCTGCTTGAGGACGTACCCCACCGAGAGTTCCAGCTCCCCGACCGTCTCTGGTTGCTCCATGTCAGCAGTCTGACATACGGTGGATGTCAGTACGCTGACATAGGAGTAACGGCATGAGTGGACAGGTCACCTACTTCGAGCTGCCCAGCAGCGACATCGCGGCCACCCGGCAGTTCTGGGGCACGCTGTTCGGCTGGACGTTCCACGAGGGCAACTTTCCGGGTTACTCGATGATCCAGGGGCCCGAGCCGATGGGCGGGGCGCCGCACGACGACGCGTCACGGCACCCGCGGATCTACTTCGCGGTCGACGACATCGAGGCCGCCGTGGCCCGGGTGCGCGAGCTGGGTGGCACGGCGGAGGACCCGGTCACCATCCCGTCCGGCGCGTACGCCCACTGCACCGACGACCAGGGCGTGGAGTTCAGCCTGTCGCAAGAGGCGGGAGACCGCGCTTGAGCCGGAACGACGCCGGCGAACCGGGGGAGCAGCGGTCCGGCCGGCTCGTACGACCGCTGCTCCCCCTGGCGTTGGCCACCTTCGCGGTCGGCACCGACGCGTTCGTGCTGGCGGGACTCCTGCCCGCCATCGCCGACGACCTGGACGTGAGCACCCCGGCCGCGGGCCAGTTGGTGACGGCGTTCGCGCTGACGCTCGCCGTCGCGGCGCCGGTGCTGAGCTGGCTGCTGAGTCCGCTGGACCGCCGGAAGGCACTGCAACTGGCCCTGATCGCCTTCGTCGTCGGCAATGTCCTGACCGCGGTCAGCCCGACCTACCTGCTGGCACTGCTCGCCCGGATCCTCACCGCGCTGGGGGCGGCGACCATCACGGCCACCGCGTCGAGCACGGCCGTCGCGATCACGCCGCCCGAACGCCGGGGACGTGCCATGGCGTTGGTCATCGGCGGCCTGACCCTGTCCACCGCCCTGGGCATGCCCCTGGGCAACCTGCTCGGCAGTGTGGACTGGCGCCTCACGCTGTGGGCGGTGGCCGCCCTGGGCGTCGTGGCAGCGATCGGCGTCTCCGTCGCGCTGCCCACGCTCATGCTCCCGGCCACGAGTCTCTCCGCCCGCCTGGCTCCGCTGCGCCGGCCCGAGGTGCTCACCATCCTGGCGGCGACGCTGCTGGTGATGGCCGGGCACTACACCGTCTACACCTACATCGGCGCGATGACCGCCGACATCACGGCCGGATCGTTCTCCCGGGCGCTCACCATGATTCTCTTCGCCTGGGGCGTCGGCGTTCTCGCCGGCAACTTCTTCGCCGGCTACCTCGTCGACAAGCGCCCGATGCTCCGCGTCGCGATCGCCGCGCTCGCCGCCGGAACCGTGCTCCTCGCGATCAGTCCCCTCGCGGTCGAGCACCTGGTCGTCGCGGCCGTCTGGGCCGTCGTCTGGGGCGCGAGCGACGGAATGGCCTCGGTCGTGCAGCAACACCGCCTGGTGACCCTCGCACCCGCCTCGGCGCCGGTCCTCCTCGGACTCAACTCCTCCGCGATCTACATCGGCGTCGCGGTGAGCGGCGTCTTCGGCGGCCTCGCCCAGGACTGGCTGTCGATCACCCTGCTCGGCCTTCCCGCCGCCGCCCTGGCTCTGTTCGCGACGGCGGTCACCGTCGCCGAGGGGAGAGCGGGCCGTGCGGCAACTGCGCCGCAGGTGCCCGAGCGCGAGTACGCCCGGTGACACAGGCAACGGGCTTTCCCGCCCCTGGGCCTCTTTCTGACGGGTCCCGGCGGCGTGCCGGTGAGCCCGCACGATCGTGGAATCGACCGCGACGACCCGGTCCGGATCACCTTCGGCGTCAGCCTGGGCGAGCAGAGCGGTCAGGACCTTCTCCCACGTGCCGTCGGCCGCCCACCGGGCACCAGTCAACGACACACCCAGACCAAGGATCAGATGATCCCAAGGAAACGCCCTAGACCCGATGCGGCGTGCGGCCGGCATCCGGGCCTGAGGGGTCACCCCCGGGGTCACCCCCGGGCGGCGCCGGCGCTCACCTGGCGTCGTCCGAGAGCGCTCCGTACAGGAAGACCTCCACCCGTGCGGCCGGAGTACCGGGTCGGCCCCCGGAACCCGCCGGGGGCGGTCGGGCGTCAGTCTTCTTGCGGGGCATGGTGTAGCCGGAGATGGGGTGGTCCGGGTGGATCCGGTTTCTGTGGGGCTGCTGGCGGCGCTGGCCGGTGGGGCCGGGGGTGAGATCGGGCGGGATGCCTGGGCCGGTCTGGTGCGGCTGGTGCGGATGCCGTTCCGGCGCGACGGCGGGGGCGACGCCGGCGGCGGCTCCGCCGAGGCGGAGCTGACGCGGCTCGCCGAGGAGCCGGTGGACGAGGTGCGCGCGCAGGCGCTCAGTACGGCGCTGGCCGTACGGGCCGCGCTGGACGGGGAGTTCCGGGCCGCGCTGCGGACCTGGCACGAGGAGCTGCCGCCGCTGCCGGGCGACGGCGCGGACTCGGTGAGCAACAGCGTCAGCGGCCAGGTCTGGAACGGACCCGTCGTCCAGGGGCGCGACTTCCACGCCGCCCAGGGCATCCACATCGAGTCGGGCCCGCCGCCGGACCGCCCTCAGCGGTAGCAGTACGAGTCCGACGAGGCGTCCCCGCCCTGCAGATGCGTCTGGTGGACGCGGCGGCCCCGGAAGTCCGCCCCGTGCGGGAAGAACCGGTGGTCCACCGTCAGGCCGCCCGCCGCCGGGTCGGTGTCCAGCTTGACCAGCCACGGCTCCACGCCGTCCGGGTAGAACTGGTCGTCCCAGGAGCCGTAGAGGGAGTTCGTCAGGTACACGCGCCGCCCGTCGCGGCTCAGTTCGACCATCTGCGGCCCGCCCGTCAGCGGTGTCTCCGGCGCCGCGGGGTGCGGCGTCCTGGCGGTGATGCCGCCGAGGCGGGCGGAGGCCGTGCGGCGGGGGTGGAACGGGTCGCTCACGTCGTACTGCAGCAGCTCGCCCGTGCCCCACGCCGAGACGTACAGCCAGCGGTCGTCGACCGACAGGTTGATGTCCGTCACCAGCGGCGGCACCGCGCCGAACGGCCGCAGCGCGGGCGGCAGTTCCGCCGGGCCCGCGGGCTCGGCGGGGATCGTGATGACCTTGCGTACGGTGAACTCCCCGCCGCCCCGCTCGCGGTGCCACAGCCACACCGACGCCGACAGGTCCGCCACGCTCACCACCACCCCGGCGAAGCCCCAGGTGGCCTCCGGGTCGTGCGCGGGGCGCAGCTCCAGCACCATCTGGTGCTCGTCGCCGAGGTCGGCGCGCTGGAGATGCCGGCCCGTGCCCAGCTCCCAGAAGTGCAGCGCGTGACCGTACTTGCGGCCGAGCAGCAGCTCCGGGTCGACGCCCTCCTCCACCATCGACGGCGTGCCCCACTCGCTGGTCACCGCCACCTCGTGGTTCAGGTGCCACCACACGTCGTACGCGAGCCGCTGCGGCCCCCGGTCCGTCTCCCAGGCGCGCAGCACGTCGAACGTCTCGTGGTCCAGCAGCGCCACCCCGCCGGGTCCGTCCTCGCCGTTCGCGCCGCCGAGGCAGGAGAGGAACACGCCGTCGGGGCCGCAGTGCAGGGTGTGGGCCCGGAAGGGGCCGAACGGTCCGGCCACACACCCGCAACACGCCCGCAACAGGCGGGCCCCCTACGCCTCGCAGATCTCCGGCGCCCGCTCCTTGATCCCCAGCAGGTCGAAGTAGTTCTGCCCGAGCGCGATCCGACGGAACGCCTCGTCCCCCATCGCCTTGTTGATCCGGCTGGTCACCTCCAGCTCCTCCTTGTAGACCCCGAAGCTCTTGTCCCGCGACGCGCCGAAGTCCGTCCCCGGGATCGCCTGTTCCGGATACGCGTCGAACAGCGCCGCGTACTTCGCCCGCACCCCCGGCTTGCCGAAGTACATGTCCTCCAGCACCCGCCAGCTCAGGTCGAGCGTGAGGTTCGGGTAGCGCTCCAGGAGCCGCGTCATGATGGCGATGTGCTCGTCCGGGTCCATGGTCGACAGCTCCTTGGAGAGGCCCATGTGCGCCCAGACGATCTTGTTGTGCGGATAGAGCCCCAGCACGCGCTCCATCAGGTGCAGATACCGCGTCGGGTCCTGGTCGTTGCCGAGGTCGGAGTGGATGGTGATCGGCATGTCGCGCCGGCGCAGCTCGGCCATGAACGGCGCCCACCCGGTGATGTCCGCCTCGTCCGCGGGCTCGTGCTTGTTGGGCAGGAGGGCCTGCTTGATGAGGTTGACCTCGCCCATCCACTGGAACATCCCCGGGAACTCCTTGTCGAGCTGCCGCATCCCGCCCATCACGGTCTCGGGGTGGGCGAGGTCCGGGTACGTCATGGACAGGGCCAGGTCGACGTCCTCCTGCTTGTGCTCGACGACGTTCTCGGCGTTGACGACGTCGTTCTTGATGCTGGGGAGTACGGGCGTGCCGGGGCAGTCCAGGTAGTACGTGCAGGGGGAGTCCACCGGGAGCTTCTGCCCGATGCCGAAGACGCCGGCGTGCCGTACGCCGGTGCGCTTGAGGTAGCCGACCACCTCGCGGAACGGGACCGCCTCGCCCCCGAAGGGCCGGAAGTGCAGGTGCCCGTCGACGACCGAGGTGTACGGCTCGGTGCGGCGGTCGAAGCAGTCCTCCTCGGCCGCGGAGGCGGCGGACCCGGCGGTGGGCCCGAGGACGACGACGGCGGCGAGCCAGGTCGTGGCGGTGACGGCGGTCCTGCGACTCACGTACGGCACGCGGATCCCCTTCGGCGGTGGAGCGGGTGGAGTGAAAGGGATTGTGTGATCGCCGGGAGGTGAGTGGGAGGGCGCCCCGCCGCGCGGCCGGGCAGATGACCGAAACGGGCTACGGGCGCGGTGCGCGCGGTGCGGGTGGGGCGTACGTACGAGGTGGTGCCGTACGTACGCGCGGGGGCGCGGGCGGGCCGGGCGCGGGGTGCGCGAGGGCCGTACGGTACGCGGTCCCGCGACTCACGTACGGCACCCGGAACCGGCCCCGCCCGCGCCCCGTACCGCGCGCCGCCGCCCTCCTCACACCCGCGCCACCGCCTCCGCCAGGACCCGCCCCGCGCCCCGCGCGGCCTGGAGCGCCTCCTCGTGCTCCCGCGCGGCCTCCTCGCGCAGCGCCTCCATGCCGGGGGTGCTGGCCGCCAGCGTCAGCTCGCGCTCGATCACGGTGAGATCGGCCTGCCATATGTCGACCAGGACCCGCCGCAGATACGGGGTCGAGTGGTCCCAGCCCGCCCGGGGCGCGCCCGGCTGGTAGCCGCCGCCCTTGCTGGTGACCAGCACGGTGGGCTTCTCCTTGAGCACGGGGGTGGTGGCCCCGGCGCCGTTGATGACGAGGTCGGCCCAGGCCTTGAAGTGCTGGGAGACGCCGTAGTTGTAGAGCGGGACGGCGAGGAGGACGGCGTCGGCGCGGTCGAGTTCCGCGGCGAGCTCGGCGGCCAGCTCCATGGCCCGGAGCTGCGCGGGGGTGCGCTCGGGGGCGGGGGTGAAGCCGGCGGTGGTGGCCAGCGCCCAGGCGTCGGCGGGGAGCGGGGCGGTGCCGAGGTGGCGGCGCTCCACCGGGGCGTCGGGGTGGGTCTGGGCCCATGCGGCCTGGACGGTGTCGGCTATCTCGGCTGAGGCGGAGGCGCCGGGGAGGATGCTGGCGTCGATGCGGAAGAGCTTCATAGGGGTTCGTCTCCGTATGCAGGGTTCTGCGCGTGTTGCGCGGGATCGCGATCCAGCATAAGCGGACTTTACCCCGGTTATATTCCTGACGATACGGTGGCGACCGTGGACGGTGACCTGATCCCCCTGGAGCGACCCCGCGCGGAGCGCGCGGACGCGGCGCGAAACCGCAGGCTGCTGCTGGATACGGCCCGCCGGATGATCGCCGAGGCGGGCGCAGAGAACGTGACCATGGACGGCCTCGCGGAGCAGGCCGGGGTGGGGAAGGGCACGGTCTACCGCCGCTTCCGTACGCGGGCGGGGATCTTCGTGGCGCTCCTGGACGAGGAGGAACGCGGCTTCCAGCAGCGCGTGCTCTCCGGCCCGCCACCGCTGGGCCCGGGGGCCGACCCGGTGGACCGGCTGATCGCGTACGGCCAGGGGCGCATTACGTTCCTGCTCGACCACCACGCGGTGGCGCGCGCGGCACTGGGCCAGAACGTCCCGGTGCCGGCGGGCCCGGGACTGACGCGGATGCACATCCGCCTGCTGCTGGAACAGTCAGGCGTGGCCGCGGACCACCTCGACGCCCTGACCCTGCAACTCGCCGCGGCCCTGGAGGGCCCGGTGCTGCTCTACCTCGCGACGCCCGCCCAGGAGGAGGGGGAGGCCACGCGCTACCTCCGGGCGCTGGCGGAGGGCTGGAAGGTCCTGGTCACGAGGGTGTGCCGCCGCTGAGCGGAGCCACCCGCAGCGGCCCGCCGGTCAGTACGTGAGGGTGAGGTCGATGTCGATCTCGTACGGGAGTGAGAGCTTCAGCCGGTCGGTGTGAATTCCCGTGAGCATGTAGTTCCGGGTGGCATCGTCCAACTGGTAAACGTGCACGACTGCTTGCTCGCGCTTTCTCTCGACACGCCAGAAGTGCTGAATGCCCGCCTTCGCGTACTTCAGCGGCTTGGTCTCCCGGTCGCGATCGACGGATTCGGGCGAGACGACCTCGACGGCGAGGAGCACGTCCTGGGCCTGGAAACTGGTCTGCGCAAGTGTCGCCGCCGCGTCCCTCCGGACCACGATGAGGTCGGGCTCGGGCCGCTGCTGCCGGCTGATCACGACCGTCATCTCGCGCAGCACAGTCAGGTCGTCCGGGGCTGTACGCAGGAGACTGTTCTCCAGCATGCGAATGGTCACGCTGTGGAAAATGGTCTGCGGCGTCCTGAAAACGAGGCTCCCGTCGATCAGCTCCGTGTGCGGAGGCAGGTCGGGGAGCGTGTCCAGGTCGTCGGCCGTATAGCCGCCGGAAGGCGGCATCGGCCATGCCGGGGTCGTGTGCCCCGGCTTCTTCGGTGCCACGCTCATGGCAGGTGCTTCCATGCGCCGGATCCTCGCCCGTACGACCAGCGTACCCACCGGGTACGCCGATCTTGCCCCTCGAACGAGTGACCTACCTCGCCGCCTTGACGCCGACGGGGGCGCCGGTCCCGCCGACCGGCGCCCCCGTGCCGGGCCGCCCCCTCGGGCCCCCCTGCCCGGCTGCCCCCCTCGGGCCCCCGTGCCCGCCCCCCCTCGGGCCGCCCCTCCGGCCGCCCCCTCAGGCCGGCGGGGCTGTCAGATGCCGCGGGACGTCAGGACGCGGTCGGCCGCGTTCACCGAGTCGACCAGGGGGTGCAGGGCCACCGCCCGGAGGGCCTTCGCGCGGCTGCCCGTGTCCGCCGCCGCGATCGTGGCGCGCTCCACGTCCTTCAGCGTCAGCATCAGGCCCAACTGGTCCGCCGCCGCCGGGCCCGTCGGGATCGGGTGGGCGCCCTGGGCGTCCACGCGGCACGGGACCTCGATGACCGCCTCCGCGTCCAGCCCCGGGATCGTGGTGCGGTTGGGGACGTTGAGGATCAGGGTGGCGTGCTCGTCGCGGGAGATGGCGCGCATCAGGGCCAGCGCCACCCGGTCGTAGCCGCCGCCGTCCAGGTCGCACGTGTCGCGCTGCCAGCCGCCGGTGCTCTCCCGGCTCTCCGCCATGTACGTCGCCTCGCGCTCCTTGCGCGTGCGCTCCCACGCCGCCGCCGCCTCGCCCGGGTCGGCGGCCGCCGCGGCGTAGAACGCCGCCTGCTGCTCGCGCAGGAACTCGCCGCGGGTCGCGGGCGCGTCGCGCAGGGCGGCGATGGCCTCGCGGTTGAAGTAGTAGTAGTGCAGGTACTCGTTGGGCAGCGAGCCCAGCGCCTGCAGCCACTCGGCGCCGAAGAGCTTGCCCTCCTCGAACGACTCCAGCGTCGCCGGGTCGGCGAGCAGCGCCGGGAGGCGGTCCTCGCCGTCGACGAGGATGCGGCGCAGCCAGCCGAGGTGGTTGAGGCCGACGTAGTCGAGTTCGGTGCGCTCCGGGTCGACGCCCAGGGCGCGGGCGGCGCGGCGGGCCATGCCGACGGGGGAGTCGCAGATGCCGATCACGCGGTCGCCGAGGAGGCGCTGCATGGCCTCGGTGACCATGCCTGCGGGGTTGGTGAAGTTGATGACCCAGGCGTTCGGGGCGACGGCCGCGACCCGCTCGGCGATGTGCATGGCGGCGGGTACGGAGCGCAGACCGTACAGGACGCCGCCGGCGCCGACGGTCTCCTGGCCGAGCAACCCCTCGGTCAGCGCGGCGCGTTCGTCGAGGCTGCGGCCTTCGAGGCCGCCGGCGCGGATGGCGGAGAAGACGAAGTCCGTGTCGCGCAGGGCGTCGTCGAGGTCGGTGGTGGTACGGACCGCCGGCGGCCGGGCGCCTCTGGCCTCCCCGTCCGCCGCGTGCTGCGCGAGGACGGCACCGATGGCTTCCAGGCGCCGCGGCTCCGTGTCGTACAGGACGAGCTCCGTGCACCGCCCCGACTCGTCGCCGCTGTCTTCGAGCAGGGCCCGGAACACCAGCGGCACGCGGAACCCGCCGCCGCCCAGCACTGTCAGCCTCATACCGTGATTACCTCCACACCGGCCTCGCCGAAGGCGGCGAGGGTCACCGGGTCCGATGACGTGTTCGTGATGAGCATGTGCACGTCCTCGGGGCCGCAGATGCGGACGAGCCCCGAGTCGCCGGGGAACTTGCCCGCGCTGGCGAGCAGCACCACCTGCCGGGACGCCTTGATCATGGCGCGCTTGACGGGGACCTCGACGTGGGTGCTGTCCAGCACGCTGCCGTCGGGGAGGATCCCGCTGGCGCCGAGGAAGAGGCGGCCGACGTAGAGCTCACGGAGGTTGGACTCGGTGAGCACGCCGACGACCGAGCGGTAGTTCCGCCGGACCTCGCCGCCGAGCAGGATCAGGGTGACCGCGTGGTCGTCGCGCAGTTCCTCGTAGACCGCGAGATTGCTGGTGACGATCGTCACAGGGCGACCGCGCAGCCGCTGCGCCAGGGCCAGCGTGGTGGTGCCGATGTCGAGCAGCACCACGTCGCCGTCCTCGATCAGCTCGGCGGCGCGGGTGGCGACCGACTCCCGGCCGCCGGGGTCGTCGTCCGCGACCTCGGCGAAGGGTCTCTCGTCGTCCGCGCGGGCCGCCACCGCGCCGCCGTAGACCCGGGTGAGGCGGCCGGCGCGGCCCAGTTCCGTGAGGTCGCGGCGGGCCGTGGCCTCGCTGACGCCGAGCCGCTTGGCGATGTCCCGTACGGGCAGCACGCCCTCGTCGCCGAGGATGCTGAGCAGCTTCTCGTGGCGCGTCTCTCGCAGCATGGACCGCAATGTACTCCACGTGAGCGAGTTTGCGCGAGTGTGAGTGACCTCTTGCAAATTCTGTCGCGGCGGTGCAAGGTGTCGCTCAATGTGAACCACGAGCAGGAAGGGCACGCCGTTGAGCACACCCTCGGCGGTCCGCACAGCGATCGACCCGCTGGCGGGCACACGCGCTCCCGGCGATCCTGAGCACGACGTTCTCCTCACCGGCACCGTGTTCATGGACATCGTCTTCACCGGACTCGAAGGCGCGCCCGTGCGCGGCAGCGAGAACTGGGCCCGCGGCATGGGCTCGAGCCCGGGCGGCATCGCGAACATGGCCACCGCGCTCGCCCGCCTCGGGCTGCGCACCACGCTCAGCGCGAGCTTCGGCACCGACCTCTACGGCGACTACTGCTGGGAGAGCCTGTCGGAGAGCGAAGGCGTCGACCTCAGCCCGTCGCGGCGGCTGGCCGGCTGGCACTCGCCGGTCACGGTCTCCATGGCGTACGAGGGCGAGCGCACCATGGTGACGCACGAGCACCCCGCGCCGCCCCCCGTCTGCGCCACGCTCCCGCGCGCCCGCTCCGTCATGGCGTCGCTGGAGCCGGGCCGGGACGAGGAGTGGGTACGGCACGCGCACGAGCAGGGCTCGCGGGTCTTCTCCGACGTCGGCTGGGACGAGACCGGCCGCTGGGACCTCGACGCGCTGACCGGGCTGCGCTACAGCCACGCCTTCCTGCCCAACGCCGCCGAGGCGATGCAGTACACCCGCACCGACTCCCCGGAGCAGGCGGTACGCGCCCTCGCCGAGCTGGTGCCGATCGCCGTGGTGACCAAGGGCCCCGACGGCGCCGTCGCCGTCGACGGCGTCACCGGCGAGACCGCCGACGTCCCCGGCCTGCTCGTGGACGCCCTCGACCCGACCGGTGCCGGCGACGTGTTCGTCGCCGGCTTCATGACCGGAACACTGGCGGGCTGGCCGCTCGCCGACCGGCTCGCCTTCGCCAACCTCACCGCCGCGCTGTCCGTACAGCACTTCGGCGGCTCGCTGTCCGCGCCCGACTGGACGGAGGTGGCCGCGTGGTGGATCGAGGCCGCCGCCGGCGCCAAGGCCGGCGACGCGGACGCCGCCGAGGTGGCCCGGCGGTACGACTTCCTGGACGGCCTGGTCCCGGCCCTGGTGCGGCAGCGGCCGCGCCGGCGGGCCATCCCGACCATCGGCTTCCGGGACGAGTAGAACGAAGGAGTTCTGATGGGATTGCGCAACAAGGGCGGCGGTAGAAAGCGGACCAAGGCACTCGTGCCCGCCGCGCTCGCCGCGGGACTTGCCGTGATAGCCGCCGGCTGCGTGCCCGGCACCGACGGCTCCGGCGCCGTCGATGGCGGGGGCGCCGGCGGCGCGGGCGGCGTACCGGACCCGTCGAAGGCGGGGAACGTGACGCTGACCGTATGGGACCAGGAGGTCCGCGGCGGCACCAACGCCGAGCTCGAACAGCTCAACAAGGAGTTCGAGGAGAAGTACCCGAACGTCAAGATCAAGCGGGTCTCCCGGAGCTTCGACGACCTCAAGACGACGCTGAAGCTCGCCCTGTCCGGCAACAAGCCGCCCGACATCGTCCAGGCCAACCAGGGCTACCCCGACATGGTCGCCTTCGTGCAGGCCGGGCTGCTCATGCCGCTCGACAACTACGCGGGCGTCTACGACTGGAACACGCGCTATCCCAACACCCTGCTGAACCTCAACCGGGTCTCCGCCGACGGCAAGCAGTTCGGCACCGGCAGGCTCTACGGCATCTCCCAGACCGGCGAGTTCATCGGCGTCTACTACAACAAGGAGAAGCTGGCCGACGCGGGCATCGAGCCGCCGAAGACCTGGAAGGAGTTCACGGACAGCCTCGCCACCCTCAAGGACAAGGGCGAACTGCCCATCCAGTTCGGCAACCTCGACCAGTGGCCCGCCATCCACAACTTCGGCGTGCTCCAGGACCAGCACGGCGCCGCCGAGGCGCGCGACACCGTCCTCGGCCGCGGTGACGGCTTCGACAACGCGTACACGAAGGACGCCGCCGCCGAACTCGCCGACTGGATCGACAAGGGCTATCTGCCCAAGGACGCCAACGGCCGCGGCTACGACGACTCCTACAAGCAGTTCGCCGGCGGCGACGGCGGATACCTGATCGCCGGCACCTGGCTGCAGGCCGACCTGAAGAAGCCCATGGGCGACAACCTCGGCGTCATGGCGCCGCCGCCCGCCAGCGAGGGCGGCAACCCGACCACCACCGGCGGCCAGGGCCTGTCGTGGTCCGTCACCTCCAAGTCCGCGCACCCCGACGTCGCCGCCGCGTACCTCGACTTCATCACCGACGAGCACGCCGCCGACGTCATGACGGAGAACGGCGTGCTGCCGGCCGTACCCGGCAAGGCCGCCGACGAAGTCGACCCCGACAGCCCCGACGGCCAGATGATCGCGGCCTGGAAGCGGCTGAACGCCGACGACGGCCTCGTCCCGTACCTGGACTACTCGACGCCGACGTTCTACGACACCGTCTCCGCCGGACTCCAGGACCTCATCGCCGGCAAGACCTCGCCCGACGGCTTCGCGAAGAAGCTCCAGGACGACTACGGGCCGTTCATGGAGAAGCAGCGCGGCGACGGCGCCGGCTCCGAGCCTGCGGGGTCGTGATGAAGTCCCTCACCGCCGGCTACGGCCGCCGCGCGCCGGGCGAACCACGTGCGGTCGGATACCTGTACGTCCTGCCCGCGCTCGTCGTCTACGCGCTGTTCCTGCTCGTCCCCTTCGGGCAGTCCGTGTGGCTGTCGTTCCTGCACTGGGACGGCCTCACCCGGGCCACCTCCGCCGGGTTCTCCAACTACTCCGACATATTCACCGACCCGTCCCTGCGCGCCCCCTTCGGGCACGCACTCGTACTGCTGATCTTCTACTCCGCGCTCCCCGTCTGTATCGGCCTGCTGCTCGCGGCCGCCATGTCCCGAATACGCATACGGGGCATGACGTTCTTCCGCACCGTGCTGTTCCTGCCGCAGGTGCTGGCGATGGTCGTCGTCGGCGTCGCGTGGCAGTCCATACTCGCGCCCGACGGGCTCCTCAACGACGTCCTGCGCGCCGTGGGCCTGGACTCCCTGGCCCGGCCCTGGCTCGGCGACTACGACTGGGCGCTGCCCGCCGTCGGCATCGTCGGCACCTGGGTCATGACCGGTCTGTGTCTCGTCCTCTTCCTGGCCGGTGCCCAGCGCATCCCCAAGGAGCTGTACGAGGCCGCACGGCTGGACGGCGCGGGCGCGTTCCGCGAGTTCTTCGCCGTCACGCTGCCCGCGCTGCGCGCCGAGATAGCCGTCGCGCTGACCCTGACGATCGTCGCCGGACTGCGTAACTTCGACCTCATCTACGTCATGACGAGCGGCGGGCCCGGCGAGGCCACCTCCGTACCGGCGTACGAGGTCTACCACCGCGCCTTCGAGCTGAACCAGGTCGGTTCCGCCGCCGCCGTGGGCGTCGCGCTCACCGTGCTGATCTTCACCCTGACCGTCACGGTCTCCCGGCTCGTCGAAGGGCGGCGCTCATGAGCACCAAGATCGAACGCACCTTCACGTACGGCATCCTGTCGATCTTCGCCGTCATCTCCCTGACGCCCGTCATCGGCATCCTGTCGACCGCGTTCGGCGAGAAGGGCTCGCTCAACACCGGGTTCTCGCTGCCCGAAGGCGGCCTGAGCTGGAGCAACTTCTCCGACGCCTGGAGCCAGGGCCACTTCGGCACCTACCTCGGGAACTCGATCCTGGTGGCCGTGGTCGTGGTCACCGTCGCGACCGTGCTGTCGATCCTGGCCGCGTACGCCTTCGGCGTGATGCGCTTCCCCGGCTCCAACGTCCTCTTCTACGTGTTCGTCATCGGCCTCACGCTGCCGCAGGAAGCGCTGGTCGTACCGCTCTACTTCGACCTGCGGCACTACGAGATCACCGACACGTACTGGGCGCTGATCCTGCCGCAGACCGCGCAGTCCCTCGCGTTCGGCGTGTTCTGGATGCGGACCTACTTCCGCAACAGCGCACAATCCGTCATGGAAGCAGCCCGCGTCGACGGTGCGAACAGCTTCACCACGCTGTGGCGGATCCTCGTCCCCATGGGGCGGCCGGCGATCACCACCATGATCGTCATCACCTTCATGTGGACCTGGAACGAGTTCCTCATGGCCCTGGTCATGATCAGCGAAGAAGGACTGCGCACCGTACCGCTGGGACTGGCCTTCTTCCAGGGACAGCAGACCTCCGACACCTCGCTGCTCGCCGCCGCGGCCGTGCTCATCGCACTGCCCGTCGTGGTCGTCTACATAGCGCTGCAGCGGCGGTTCATCGAGGGAATGCTCACCGGAGCAGTGAAGGAGTAAGAGAGTTGGGAGTGGCAGTGCCGAAGCCGAAGCCGTACGACGTGGTGACCATGGGGCGCGTCGGAGTGGACATCTATCCACTCCAGACCGGCGTCAGCCTCGCGGAGGTCAGCACCTTCGGCAAATACCTCGGCGGAAGCGCCACCAACGTCGCCGTCGCCGCCGCCCGCTACGGGCACGGCGCGGCGGTGATCACGAAGACGGGCGCCGACCCCTTCGGCACCTTCATCCGCGACGCGCTGCGCGGATACGGGGTCGGCACCGACTTCGTCGGCACCTCACCGGCACTGCCCACACCCGTCACGTTCTGCGAGATCTTCCCGCCGGACGACTTCCCGCTCTACTTCTACCGCTACCCCAAGGCACCCGACCTGGACCTGACGGCCGGCGAACTGGACATGGACGCCGTACGCGCCGCCCGGGTGTTCTGGATGACCGGCACCGGACTCAGCGAGGAACCCTCCAGGACCGCGACGCTCGCGGCGCTCGAAGCCCGGAGCCGCGCGGCACACACCGTCTTCGACCTCGACTGGCGTCCCATGTTCTGGCCCGAGGGCGCGGGCGCGTCCGCCGACGGGCCCGCCCGCGCGCTGTACCGGCAGGCGCTGGCCCACGCCACGGTCGCCGTCGGCAACCTGGAGGAGTGCGCGGTCGCGACGGGGGAGCGGGAACCGCGCGCCGCCGCGCGGGCCCTGCTGGCGACAGGCGTCGAACTCGCCGTCGTCAAACAGGGCCCCCGTGGCGTCCTCGCCGTCCACCGCGACGGCGCGGAAGCAGAAGTGCCCCCCGTGCCCGTCGACGTCGTCAACGGCCTCGGCGCCGGCGACGCCTTCGGCGGCGCCCTCATCCACGGCATGCTGGAAGGCTGGCAACTGGACCGCACCATCGCCTTCGCCAACGCCGCCGGAGCCCACGTGGCGGGCGAACTCGCGTGCTCCGACGCGATGCCCACGGCGGCACAGGTGGAGGCCAGGCTGCGCGCGGCGGAGACCCGGGCGTGACCCCACCCCCACGCCCGCCACGCCCCGCACCTCCCCCACGCACCCGCCCAAGGGTAGGCCGCCCCAGTGACAGCACGCGCACGCAGCGTACGCGGCGTTCGCGGTCGAGCAGTGCGACGATCGAAGTCCGCACCGCAGCCACGACCGCACCCACCCGCGTACGCGCCCACTCCCCGGAGACCCAGGCATGACCGTTGACAAGACCGGCGACCTCACCGCCACCCGCGTCCACAACCCCGAGGCCATCGCCGCCGCGGCAGCCGCCCGCCGCCCCGCGGCCTCGCCCCTCGGCGACGGCGACCCCGGCCGGGCCATGATCATCGCCGCCGACCACCCCGCCCGCGGCGCCAACGCCGTCGGCGGCGACGCCCACGCCATGGCCGACCGCGGACTCCTCCTCGAACGGCTCTGCCTCGCCCTCGAACGCCCCGGCGTCACCGGCGTCCTCGCCACCGCCGACATCCTCGAAGACCTCCTCCTCCTCGGCGTCCTCGACGGCAAATCCGTCTTCGGCTCCATGAACCGCGGCGGCCTCGCCGGCTCCGCCTTCGAGATAGACGACCGCTTCACCGGCTACGACGCGGAAACCATCGACGCCATGGGCTTCGACGGCGGCAAGATGCTCACCCGCATCGCCCTCGACGACCCCGCCACCGCCGCCACCCTCGAATCCAGCGCCCGCGCCGTCGACGCCCTCGCCGACCGGCGCCTCATCGCCATGGTCGAGCCCTTCCTGTCCCGCTGGCAGGACGGTCGCGTACGCAACGACCTCACCCCTGACGCCGTCGTCAAGTCCGTCTCCATCGCCTCCGGGCTCGGCCGGCGCAGCGCGTACACCTGGCTGAAGCTGCCCGTCGTCCCCGACATGGAGCGCGTCGTCGCCGCCACCACCCTGCCCGTGCTCCTCCTCGGCGGCGACGCCGGCGGAGCCGACAGCCAGCGCGCCGTCTTCGACGCCTGGCGCGGCGCACTGCGGCTGCCCGGCGTGCAAGGGCTCGTCGTGGGCCGCTCGCTGCTCTACCCCGCCGACGGCGACGTCAGCGGGGCCGTCGACCGGGCGGTGAGCCTGCTGTGAACGGCACCAACGGCACCAACGAGACGCTGTACGTACCCGGCGGCGGCGCCGCCTCCGGCCCGTACCGCACCGACATCACCCCCGGGACCGCCGGCTGGGGCTACTCCGGCCTGCGCATCCTCGAACTCGCCCCCGGCCAGAGCCACACCCTCGCCACCGGCGACGCCGAACACCTCGTGCTCCCCCTGGCAGGCGGCTGCACCGTCGAAGCCGACGGCCGGCGCCTCGACCTCACCGGCCGCCCCGGGGTCTTCGGCGAACCCACCGACTTCGCCTACGTCCCCCGCGACACCGACGTCCGCATCACCAGCACCGGAGGCGGCCGCTTCGCGCTCCCCTCCGCCCGCTGCGAACGGCGTCTGCCCGTACGGTACGGTCCCGCCGCCGGCGTACCCGTCGAACTCCGCGGCGCCGGCACCTGCAGCCGCCAGGTCCACAACTACTGCCTCCCCCAGACCTTCGACGCCGACCGGCTCCTCGTCTGCGAAGTACTCACCCCCGGCGGCAACTGGTCCTCCTACCCGCCGCACAAGCACGACGAGGCACGCCCCGGCGAGGAGAGCGAGCTGGAGGAGATCTACTACTTCGAGGTCGCCGAAGGCCCCGGCGGCGGCCCCGGCATGGCGTACCAGCGGGTCTACGGCACCGCCGACCGGCCGCTGGACGTACTCGCCGAGGTACGCACCGGCGACACCGTGCTCATCCCGCACGGCTGGCACGGCCCCTCCATGGCCGTACCCGGCTACGACCTGTACTACCTGAACGTCATGGCCGGCCCCGGCGCCGAACGGGCCTGGCTCATCTGCGACGACCCGGCACACGGCTGGATCCGCAGCACCTGGGACGACCAGGACACCGACCCGAGGCTGCCGTTCGGAGGAGGGACGCGATGAGCGACGCGACGAGCGACGTGACGAGCGACGTGACGAGCACCAAGGACGGCGGGACCGTCAGGCTCACCACCGCCCAGGCGCTGGTGCGCTTCCTGGCCGGCCAGTACAGCGAACGCGACGGCGTCGAACACCGCCTCATCCCCGGCATGTGGGGCATCTTCGGCCACGGCAACGTCGCCGGCGTCGGCCAGGCGCTGCTCCAGGCGGCCCGTACCGGCGAAGCGGACCTCCCGTACCACCTGGCCCGCAACGAGCAGGCCATGGTCCACTCCGCCACCGCCTACGCCAAGATGGCGGGCCGCCTCCAGACCTACGCCTGCACCTCCTCCATCGGCCCCGGCGCCACCAACATGGTCACCGGCGCCGCCCTCGCCACCACCAACCGCCTGCCGGTCCTCCTCCTCCCCGGCGACGTCTTCGCCACCCGCGCCGCCGACCCGGTGCTCCAGCAACTCGAAGACCCCCGCAACGGCGACGTGACCGTCAACGACGCACTCCGCCCCGTCTCCGCCTACTTCGACCGCGTCGACCGCCCCGAGCAGCTCATCCCCGCCGCGCTCGCCGCGATGCGGGTGCTCACCGACCCCGCGGAGACCGGCGCCGTCACCCTCGCGCTGCCGCAGGACGTCCAGGCCGAGGCGTACGACTGGCCCGTGGCGTTCCTGCGCCGCCGCGTCTGGCACGTGCCCCGTCCCGCACCCGAACCCGCCGCGCTGGCCCGCGCCGTCGCGCTGCTCCGCGGCGCCCGCCGGCCGCTGCTCGTCGCCGGCGGCGGCGCGGTGTACTCCGAGGCGTGGGAGGAACTGCGGGCCTTCGCGCTACGCACCGGCATCCCCGTCGCCGACACCCACGCCGGCAAGGGCGCCGTGCCCTGGGACCACCCCTGCGCCGTCGGCGCGCTCGGCTCCACCGGCACCGCCGCCGCCAACGCGCTGGCCGCCGAGGCCGACGTGGTCCTCGGCGTCGGCACCCGCTACAGCGACTTCACCACCGCCAGCCGCACCGTCTTCGCCCGTCCCGACGTGGCGTTCGTCAACCTCAACGTCGCCCGCCTCGACGCCGTCAAGCACGCCGCAGAGCCGCTGGTCGCGGACGCCCGCGCGGGCCTCGAAGCGCTCGACGCCGAACTCGCCGACTGGCAGGCCGACGACGCCCACCGGGCGCGCGTACGCGAACTCGCCGACGCCTGGCGCCGCACCACCGACGCCGTCTACCACCCCGAGCGCGGCCACGGCCCGCCGCCCGCGCAGACCGAGATCCTCGGCGCCGTCAACGACCTGGCCGGCGACAGCGACGTCGTCATCAACGCCGCCGGCTCCATGCCCGGCGACCTCCAGGCCCTCTGGCGGGCCCGGGACCCGAAGGCGTACCACGTCGAATACGCCTACTCCACCATGGGCTACGAGATCGCCGCGGGACTCGGCGTGAAGCTCGCCGCCCCCGACCGCGAGGTCGTCGTCCTCGTCGGCGACGGCTCGTACCTGATGCTCTCCCAGGAGATCGTCACGGCGGTCTCCGAGGGGCTGAAGCTGATCGTCGTCCTCGTCGACAACGGCGGCTTCGCGTCCATCGGCGCGCTGTCGGAGTCGCTGGGCTCGCAGCGCTTCGGCACCCGGTACGCGGGGCGCAACCCCGACACCGGCGAACTGGACGGCGGCCCGCTGCCGGTGGACCTGGCGGCGAACGCGGCGAGCCTGGGCGCGGACGTGCTGCGGGCGACGACGGTGGCGGAGTTCCGGGACGCCTTCGTCCGGGCCAAGGAGGCGGAGCGCACCACGGTGGTGCACGTCGTCACCGACCTGACCGGGCCCAACCCGCCGAGTTCCGCGTGGTGGGACGTGCCGGTCAGCGAGGTCTCCGAGCTGGAGTCCACGCGCAAGGCGTACGAGGAGTACCGCGACGGCAAGCGCGCCCAACGCCCGTACCTCTGACAGCCCAGCAACCCCGTACTTCCCCGGCAAGTTAAGCGAGACCCTCATGCACACGATCGAGCACTGGATCGCCGGCGGCGCCACCGCCGCCACCTCCACCCGCACCGCCCCCGTCTACGACCCCGCCACAGGACGCGAGCAGGCCCGCGTCCTGCTCGCCGAGACCGCCGACGTCGACGCCGCCGTCAGCGCCGCCGCCAAGGCGTACGACACCTGGCGCGACAGCTCGCTGTCCCAGCGGATGCGCGTCATGTTCGCCTTCCGCGAGCTGCTGGTCCGGCACGAGGACGAGCTGGCCCGCGTCATCTCCGCCCAGCACGGCAAGATCGTCTCCGATGCCCGCGGCGAGATCGTCCGCGGCCGGGAGGTCGTCGAGTACGCCTGCGGCATAGCCGACGCCCTCAAGGGCGGCTACTCCGACCAGTACTCGCGCGGCGTCGACGTCCTCTCCTTCCGCGAGCCGCTGGGGGTCTGCGCGGGCATCACCCCGTTCAACTTCCCCGCGATGGTGCCCCTGTGGATGCACCCCATCGCCCTCGCGACCGGCAACACCTTCGTGCTCAAGCCCAGCGAGCGCGACCCGTCCGCCTCCAACCTGATCGCCCAGCTCTACGCGGACGCCGGGCTGCCCGACGGCGTCTTCAACGTCGTCCACGGCGACAAGACCGCCGTCGACGCACTGCTCGACCACCCCGGCGTCTCCGCCGTCTCCTTCGTCGGCTCCACGCCCGTCGCCACGTACGTGCACGAGCGCGGCACCGCCGCGGGCAAGCGCGTCCAGGCGCTCGGCGGCGCCAAGAACCACGCCGTCGTGCTGCCGGACGCGGACCTGGAGTACGCCTCCGACCAGCTCGTCGCCGCCGCCTACGGCTCCGCGGGCGAGCGCTGCATGGCGATCTCCGTCGCCGTCGCGGTCGGGGACGCGGCGGAGCCGCTGGTCGAGGTGCTGGAGCGGAAGGCACGCGCGGTGCGCGTCGGCCCCGGCGACGACCCGGCCAGCGAGATGGGCCCGCTCGTCACCCGCGCCGCGCAGGAGCGCGTCAGCGGGGCCGTCGCCTCGGCGGCGGCGCAGGGCGCGACGGTCGTGGTCGACGGCCGGGACCTGAAGGTCGCCGGGCACGAGGAGGGGTTCTTCACAGGACCGACGCTGCTGGACCACGTCAGCGCGGCGATGGACGCGTACCGTACGGAGATCTTCGGCCCGGTGCTCGCGGTGATCCGCGTCGCCACCCTGGACGAGGCGATCGCGCTCATCAACGCCAATCCGTACGGCAACGGCACCGCGCTCTTCACCGGCGACGGCGGCGCGGCCCGGCGCTTCCAGCGCGGGGTGCACGTCGGGATGGTCGGGATCAACGTGCCGGTGCCGGTGCCGATGGCCGCGTACTCCTTCGGCGGCTGGAAGGACTCGCTCATCGGCGACAGCCCCTTGCACGGCCCGGAGGGCGTGCGCTTCTACACCCGCCCGAAGGTCGTCACGACCCGCTGGCCGGCAGGAGGCAACCCGGCGGCCCGCGGCGCGGCGTTCGCCTTCCCGACCGCCAACTGACCCGCCCCGCCCGCACCCCCGCCCCCCGCACCCCCGCACCCCGTACCCCCGTCACGAGCCCCGACCACCGAGAGGCCGCACCCTCATGACCGACGCACCCGGCGCCCCGCGCCCCGCCGCGGGACCCGCCGCCGGCAATCTGTGCCTGGGCTCCGCCCCCTGCTCCTGGGGGGTGTGGTTCCCCGAGGAGGAGCACCAGGTCCCGTACACCCGCTTCCTCGACGAGCTGGCCGAGACCGGCTACAAGTGGCTGGAGCTGGGCCCGTACGGCTATCTGCCCACCGATCCGCAGCGCCTCGCCGGCGAACTCGCCGAGCGCGGCCTCCAGGTCTCCGGCGGCACGATCTTCGGCGCCCTGCACCGCCCCGCCGAGTGGGACGAGACGCTGGCCAACGTCCGTCGCGTCG
This sequence comes from Streptomyces sp. NBC_01808, assembly GCF_035917395.1. NCBI lineage: Bacteria > Bacillati > Actinomycetota > Actinomycetes > Kitasatosporales > Streptomycetaceae > Streptomyces > Streptomyces sp. NBC_01808. Next base: position 3,459,815 of record NZ_CP109072.1, on the reverse strand, counting down.
CCGAGCTGACCGCCGCCACCGGCGCGCACCACCTCGTGCTCATCCCGCCGCTGTACCGCGACGAGAAGACCGGCGACTTCACCGAGCCGCCGGAGCTGACGGCCGCGCAGTGGACGGCGCTCGGCAAGGCCGCCGACGATCTGGGCAAGATCCTCCTGGACGACTACGACGTCCGTCTCGTCGTCCACCCGCACGCCGACAGCCACATCCAGACGCAGCCGGAGATCGAGCGCTTCCTGAACGCCACCGACTCCCGCTACGCCAACCTCTGCCTGGACACCGGCCACGTCGCGTACGGCGGCGGCGACAACCTCGATCTCATCCGCCGGTACGCCGAGCGCATCGGCTACGTCCACATCAAGCAGATGGACCCGGTGATCATCGAGCAGGTCCGGGCCGAGAACCTGTCGTTCAGCGAGGCGGTCAGCCGCGGCGTGGCCGTCGAGCCGCCCGCGGGCGTGCCGGACCCGGGGGACATCGTGGCGGCGCTGTCCGGCCTGGACGCGGAGCTGTTCGTGGTGGTGGAGCAGGACCTGTGGCCGTGCGAGCCGGAGGTGCCGCTGCCGATCGCGGTCCGAACCCGCGACTACCTGGCGGGCGTCGGCCTGAGCGGCACGCGCCGCCCCCGCTGAAGCGGCCCGCTGAGAACCAGTACTGAGGAGCAAGAAGTCATGACCGTACGCATCGGAGTCGTCGGCACCGGCGCCATCGGCCGCGAGCACATCGAGCGCGTCAGCCGCGTCATCAGCGGTGCCCGCGTCAGCGCCGTCGCCGACATCGACGCGGCGCTGGCGGAGAAGGCCGCGGCGGAGGCGGGCGGGGCGCGGGTCGCCGACGCCGCCGATATCGCGGGGTCGCTGATCGCCGCGGACGACGTGGACGCGGTGCTGGTGTCGTCCTGGCACGCCGCGCACGCCGAGCACGTGCTGGCCGCGATCGCCGCGGGCAAGCCGGTGCTCTGCGAGAAGCCGCTGGCGACGACGGCGGAGGACGCGCTGCGCGTGCTGGCCGCGGAGGAGGCGTTCGGGCGGCGGCTGGTGCAGGTCGGCTTCATGCGCCGCTACGACCCGGGCTACCGGGAGCTGAAGCGCGTCATCGCCGACGGCGGCATCGGCCGGCCGCTGATGATGCACTGCGCGCACCGCAACCGGTCGGCGCCCGAGCGGTACACGACCGAGATGGCGGCGCAGGACACGGGCGTGCACGAGATCGACGCGGCCCGCTGGCTGCTGGACGACGAGATCGTGTCGGCGCAGGTCATCCTGCCGCGTGCCACGGAGCGCCGCTTCCCGCACCTGCGGGACCCGCAGTTCATGCTCTTCGAGACGGCCGGCGGGGTCCGTATCGACCTGGAGGTCTTCGTCAACTGCCAGTACGGGTACGACATCCAGTGCGAGACGGTCGGCGAGACGGGTCTGATCCGGCTGCCCGACCCGGCGCGCGCGGAGGTGCGTGCGGCGGCGCGGGTGGGCACGGAGATCGACCAGGAGTGGGGCGGCCGCTTCGCGGAGGCGTTCGACGTGGAGGTGCAGGCGTGGGTCGACTCGGTGGCCGCGGGTGCGGCCACGGGCCCGAGCGCCTGGGACGGTTACGCCGCCACGGCGGTCGCGGCGGCGACGGTCGAGGCGCAGCGGACGGGCGCGGTGGTGGACGTGGACCTCGTGGAGCGCCCGGCGTTCTACGCCTGACGGGTACGCCCGCCCGGTCTTCCGGGCCGGGGCACCGCCCCCGGCCCGCCGCGCTTCCCGCGGCCCCGGCCCCCACCGCGGGGGGAGGGGCCGGGCCGCGGGAACCCCGTCTCCGTTCGGCACGTCTCCTTGGGGCAGCAGGTATGTCCAAAGGGGGTACGGATGTCACTGGGGGAGCCGCCGCTGCTGAGCCGCCCGCCGTGGGTGGGCGTGACGACGACGCTGGGGCAGATGGCGTACGCGCTGGGGGCGTTACCGGCGGCGTTGATGGCGTTGATGATCCCGCTGTTCCGCGGCGAGCGGGAGTACTGCGGGCCGCCGGACCACACGGGCCCGTGCGACCGCATCCAGGAGATGAGCGCCGGCTCGGCCGCGGGGCTGGGCCTGGGGGTGCTGACGCTGCTGGTGGCGGGCGCGGTCGCGCAGTCGGTGGGGCGGCGGCTGGCGGAGACGGGCCGGGAGCGGCGGGGGGTGGCGCTGGTGCTGGGGATGCTGGCGGTGCCGGCGGTGACGTACGCGATGCTGGCGTACGGGTACACGACGGCGTGAGGCGGCGGCGTACGCGGTGACTCTCAGCCGCTTACGGCGAGAGGGCGGTTGATGCCCGCCGTCAGGCGTCGTCGCCGGCGAGGACGTCGTCCGCGTCCACGATCCGGTACGCGTACCCCTGCTCGGCGAGGAACCGCTGCCGGTGTGCGGCGAAGTCCTGGTCGATGGTGTCGCGGGCGACGAGCGAGTAGAACCGCGCCTCGTGCCCGTCCTCCTTGGGCCGCAGCACGCGGCCGAGCCGCTGCGCCTCCTCCTGCCGGGAGCCGAAGGTGCCGGAGACCTGGATGGCGACCGTCGCCTCCGGGAGGTCGACGGAGAAGTTCGCGACCTTCGACACCACGAGGACGCTTATCTCGCCGCTGCGGAAGGCGTCGAAGAGCTTCTCCCGGCGGGCGTTGGTGGTCTCGCCCTTGATGACGGGGGCGTCGAGGTGCTCGCCCAGCTCGTCGAGCTGGTCGATGTACTGGCCGATGACGAGCGTCTGTTCGCCCGCGTGCTTGGCGACGAGCGCTTCGGCGATCTTGCGTTTGGTGTCGGTCGTGGCGCAGAAGCGGTACTTCTCCTCGGCTTCCGCGGTGGCGTAGGCGAGCCGTTCGGCGTCGGTGAGGTTCACCCGCACCTCGACGCAGTCGGCGGGCGCGATGTAGCCCTGCGCCTCGATCTCCTTCCACGGGGCGTCGAAGCGCTTGGGCCCGATGAGCGAGAAGACGTCGGACTCGCGGCCGTCCTCCCGTACGAGAGTGGCGGTCAGCCCGAGCCGGCGGCGGGCCTGGAGGTCGGCGGTGAACTTGAAGACGGGCGCGGGCAGCAGGTGCACCTCGTCGTAGACGATGAGGCCCCAGTCGCGGGAGTCGAACAGCTCCAGGTGCGGGTAGACGCCTTTGCGGCGGGTGGTCAGCACCTGGTACGTGGCGATGGTGACCGGCCGGATCTCCTTGCGGGCGCCGCTGTATTCGCCGATCTCGTGCTCGCTGAGCGACGTGCGGCGCAGCAGCTCGCTCTTCCACTGCCGGGCGGCGACGGTGTTCGTGACGAGGATCAGCGTGGTCGCCTTCGCCTCGGCCATGGCCCCGGCGCCGACGAGGGTCTTGCCGGCCCCGCAGGGCAGCACGACGACGCCGGAGCCGCCGTGCCAGAAGCCTTCGACGGCCTGTTTCTGGTACGGGCGCAGCCCCCAGCCGTCCTCGACCAGCGCGATGGGGTGGGCTTCCCCGTCCACGTACCCGGCGAGGTCCTCGGCGGGCCAGCCGAGCTTCAGCAGCGCCTGCTTGATCTGCCCGCGCTCGGAGGGGTGGACGGCGACCGTGTCGTCGTCGAGCCGGGCGCCGACGAGGGGCTGGATCCGCTTGGACCGCAGGATCTCCTCCAGCACCGGCCGGTCGGTGGTGGAGAGCACGAGGCCGTGGGCGGGGTCCTTGGTGAGGGTCAGCCGCCCGTAGCGCGCCATGGTCTCGGCGACGTCGACGAGGAGCGCGTGCGGCACGGGGTAGCGGGAGTAGGTGACGAGGGCGTCGACGACCTGCTCGGCGTCGTGTCCCGCGGCGCGTGCGTTCCACAGGCCGAGGGGGGTGACGCGGTAGGTGTGGATGTGCTCGGGGGCGCGCTCCAGCTCGGCGAAGGGCGCGATGGCGCGCCGGCACTCCTCCGCCAGCTCGTGGTCCACTTCCAGCAGGAGCGTCTTGTCCGACTGCACGATCAGGCAGGACATGCGGACCTCCTCCCACTGCTGCCGCTGCTGCCGCGCCCGGTTCGGGGACCCCCGGGGGCCCGGGGGATACGCGGGAAACAGGGAATTCTACCTCGCGGCGGCGACAGCGTGCGGCGCGCCGGCGGCCGGGTGGTACGGGCCCGGGCCGCCGGACGGCCGGAGAGGCGGGGCTTCAGCTCATGGCCTTCTTCACCAGTTCGGTGACCGTCTTCTCGTGGGCGGGCGTCAGGTCGGTGAGGGCGAATGCGGTGGGCCACATGGTGCCGTCGTCGAGGTGCGCGGCGTCGTTGAAGCCGAGGGTGAGGTAGCGCGAGCCGAACTTGTCCGCGGCCTGCACGAAGCAGACGATCTTTCCGCCCTTGCCGTTCTTGGCGCCGGCGGCGTACGCGGGCATCCCGTACCACAGCCGCGGCGACAGCTCGGGCGCCGCTTCGGTGATGAGGGTGTGCAGCCTCCCGGCGATGGTCCGGTCGGACTCGGGCATCTCGGCGATCTTCTCCAGCAGCTCGGCCACCGGGTCGGCTTTCGGGCCGCCGCGCTTGGTCTTCCTGATCTCCTTCGCGCGGTCCTTCATGGCCGCGATCTCCGCCTCGGTGAAGCCCTCGTAGGACTCGCCGCCGGCCGTGGCCGCCTTCTTCTCGTCCGCCATAGCAGTACCTTTCCGGGGTCTGACCTGGTCCGGATCTCAGCCTACGGAGAATCGGCGGTGACGACTTCCCCATGACTGACCACTCGGACGACCGCCGGGTGCGGGGCGTAGGCCACCGGCACCCGGGCGGGCGGGTGTCAGGCGGGGGTGACCGGTTCCTGGAGTTCGGTGACCCAGTCGGCGTGGGACTCGTGGACTTCGAGGTACAGCTCGCGGGGGTAGCCCGTGGAGCGGTAGCCGTTCTCGTCGATCCAGGCGGCGAGGGCCTGGACGGTCGGCAGCACGGCGTCCATGTCGCCGCGGTGGACGACGGTGGCCGCGGTGTCGAGCGGCGGGAGGCCGGTGACCGTGAAGTCGTACGCCGGTGAAGGCTCGACGCCGACCTGGAGCCCCGCGTGGACGGTGATGGTGCCGTCGGGGGCGTCTTCGTACCAGGCGATGCCGGGGCCGGTGGGCGTGACGCCCGCGGCGTCCAGGCGGCGGCACAGCTCGTCGTAGAGCGGCTGGATCACCGGGCCGATGTCGGCGGGCTCGAAGCTCGCGGCGCTGCCGCTCAGCTCGGCGACCCGGACGGCGGGGACGGACTTCAGGACGACGTCGGTGGCGGACATGCGGCCCTCGCTCTCGATCGTACGGAGCCGCGCCTCCACCCCGGCGAGCCGCCGACCGGCCTCCGCGGCGGCGGTCTCCAGCTCCGCGCGGCGCAGCCGCAGCATGCCGCGCAGTTCCTCGGCGGTCAGCTTCTCGTCCAGTATCGAACCGATCTGGCCGAGGCTGAAGCCGAGGTCCCTGAGCGCGACGATGCGGTTGAGGCGGCTGAGCTGGGCGGCGTCGTAGCTGCGGTAGCCGCTGTGCGGGTCGACGCGGGCGGGGCGCAGCAGGCCGAGGGCGTCGTAGTGGCGCAGCATGCGGACCGAGACGCGGCCGTGGCGGGCGAACTCTCCGATGGTGAACATGACGTACTCCAGTGGAGGGGCTGACACGGTGTGAGGGTCAAGGGCCCATCCGGGTGCTGCCGGCGCGGTGCTTCAGGTGGGGTCGTCGGCGAGTTCGGCGGCGCCGGTGATGCGGTGGAGAGGGTAGGTGCGCACCTCGTCGGCGGTGTGGTCGTACGCGGTGACGTAGCCGCCTTCGACGCGGACGGGGGCGATGACGCGCTGGCTGGCGGCGCCGTCGGCGTTGACGTAGCCGATCCAGACGGCGGCGTTCCCGAGGACGGCGGCCTGGAGGACGGCGAGGGTCTCGGCGGAGGGGGTGCGGGGGAGGCCGCCGGGGGCTTGCGGGGTGCTCGGGGCGCGCGGGGTTTCCTGGGCCCGGGGGTCTTGCGGGGTCTGGGGGGTGCGGAGGGGGGCGGTGGCGGCGCGGTCTCCGGCCCGTACGGCGCGGACGGCCGCCGTGAGGAGGGCGGTGTCCGGGGCCGGCGGGCCGTCGGGTACGGGCGCGGGCGGCGTACGGGGCGGGGTGCGGTGCGCGGCGGCGCGGGCGACGAGGACGGCGCCGTCGGGCGACTCGGCGGCGGGCGCGTAGCCCATCGCGCGAAGCCGGGCCAGCAGCACGTCGGGCGGGGTGGGGGAGACGAGGACGGTGGGCGCGAGGTGGCGCAGCCGCAGTTCCGCGGAGCGCCGGTCGGCGACGATCTCGGCGAGGAGCGCGTCGTCGTCGCAGCGCAGATACGCGCCGGCGGCGCCGATCCGCAGTCGGCCGTGCTTGCGGGCGACGTCGTCGATGAGGTAGCTGAGCGGCTGCGGCACGGGGGTGCGGGAGTGGGCGGTGAGGAAGTCGTGCAGCTCGGCGGCGGACCGCCCGGCGTCGAGCGCGCGGCGTACGGAGCTTTGTGTGAAGCGGTAGACGGTGGCGCCGCCCTTGGACTCGACCTCGGCGAGCACGCCGAGCACGGCGGCGAGTTCGCGCTTGAGGGGGCCGGGGGCGATGGCGGTGAGGTCGGCCTGCAGCAGCACGTGGTCGACGGGCGGGGGGAGGTGCGGCGCGAGCGCGCCGGCGGCCCGGAGTGCGGCGGCGCGGGCTTCGGCGGGGGTGGCGGGAGCGGGGTGCTCCGGGGCGTCGGTGCCGGTGGCGGGGGGTGGAGCGGGGTGGTTGTCGGAGGGGCGGCCTACCCTTGGGCGGGTGCGCGGGAGAAGTGGGGTTGCGGCGTCGGCGGTGTCCGCCTCCGGTGTGGCCGGCGGTGGGCCCTCGTCCGCCTCCGGTGGGGCCTCCGGTGGGCCTGCGGTCTCCTCCGGGGGGCTCAGCAGGGCGCGTCCGTGGGTGGCCAGGGCGCCGCGGCCCGTGACGCCCAGGAGTTCCGCCTCCTCCAGCGTCCAGCGGGCCAGCCGCGTGCGCAGGTCCTCCTCCTCGCCCTCCGCCGCGGGTCCGCCGCGCGGGGGGCGTTCCCAGCGGAGGCGGTCCACCACCGAGTCCGGCGTCGCCGCCGTGCCCTCCGGCAGCCCCGCGAGCAGCCCCAGCGCCGCGCGGCGCACCTCCGGTGCCGCGCCGCGGTCCAGGCCCTCGCCCAGTGCCGACAGCGCCCGGCCCTTGCCGTCCCGGCCGCCGACCAGCCCCGGTGTCCGCGTCGCCGCCAGCCACGCCGCCGCCAGCTCCGCCCACCGCTCGGCCGCCGGCAGCGCCAGCCACTCGTCGTACGCGGGCGTCGGCGCGTACCGCTCGTCGGTCTCGCCGTCCGAGGCCAGCAGCCCGGCCCCGTAGGCCAGTTCCACCCAGAACGCCGCCTGCGGCTCCGCGACGTCCAGCGCGGTCGCCGTCCGCTTCAGGTCCCGTACGGCCAGGCCGCCCGCCCGCAGCACCGGCGGGCTCGCCGTCGCCCACTGGCCGAGCAGTTCCTCGACCGTCTCGACCGCCACCGCCGCCTGCCCGGCGGCCGTCGCGTCGACGACCCGCATCCCGTACGTCCCGGCCGCCACCGGCTCCGGCGGCACCGCCGCGACGCTGCGGTGCGCCCGCCCGTCGCGCAGGTGCAGCGCCACCTCGCGCGGCAGCAGCACGCTGCCCGGCGCGGTCGGAAGCAGCAGCCCGCGGTCCAGCAGCCACCGCACATGTGCCGGCGGCTGCGCCGACACCGTCCCGTACGGCGGGCCCCACGTCAGCCGCCCCAGCACCGTCACGGCCTCCGGAGGTGCCTCGTCCAGCAGGTCCGCCATCCGCTTGGGGTCGGAGAAGAGCGCGGTCAGCGACTCCGCGGCCGAGACGGGGTCATGTGTTGCCGGCAGCCCCGCGTTCGCCAGTACTTGCTGCAGTCGCCCCGGCGACATCCCCGTCGCCACCTCTGCGGCGGCGGGCCCCAGGCCGGTGGCCGACCCGGACGCCTGCGGCGTCAGCAGCTCCCGCGCCGTACGCACCAGCCGCAGCCGCCGTTCGTCCCCCCACACCAGCGCCTGCGCCCGCAGCTCGGCGACGGCGCGCGGCAGCGCGGCCACGGTGTCGGGCTCGTCGCCCATCAGCCCGGCCAGCACGTCGTACGGGCACGGGTCGGGCGCGATCGCGAGCGCCTGGGCCGTCTGCTGCGTGAACCGGTCGAGCCGTTCCAGCGCGCGGACGACGGAGGCGCGGGTGCCGGCGCGGGTGGCGAGCTGGGTCAGGTCACCCGGTACGGGGGTGAGCAGATCGGGCCGGGCGCGGAGCAGCCCGGCCAGCGCGGTGTCCGGTCGGCCGCGGAGCTCCTCGGCGAGGGTCCGGGCGGGGTTGCCGGTCGTCATCCGCTCCACAGTAGTCCTCGCCGGACGCACGGCATCGGACGGAGCCGGGGTTGGCGGTGCTCGGCACCGCCTCCGGCGGGAGGCGGTGGCCGTACGGCGCGGGCTACGTCGGGTCCGCGCCCATCGTGTCCAGCACCGGCGGTGCCGGTTCGATCGGCTTCGGCATCACCGCCGCCTCCGAGTGGGCGCCGCAGCCGTACGCGAGGGAGACCACGTGACCGTCCGCCGGGGAGTACTCGTTCGCGCAGACGCCGAAGGCGCGGCGCAGCGAGCCCGCGATCGGCATGAGGAAGCCGCAGCTCACGCAGGACGCGGGCGCGGCCTGCGCCATCGGCGTCTTGGGGCCGTACTCGTCCTCCCAGCGGTCCGCGGCGCTGTGCAGCCCGTAGCGGGAGAGCACCCGGTGGCGGGTCATGCCCAGTTCGTCGGCGAGGGCGCCGATCTCCGCGCGCCGCGGTACGCCGCCGGGCGGCGCCGCCGCGGCGACCGGACGGGCCTCCACGCCCCCGGCACCCTCCGCGCCCTCCGTACCGGCCTCGCCGACGGCCTCCGCGGCCCCGGCCGGCGCGGCGGCCCCGGCGGACTCCGCCGGCTCCAGCTCCTCGTCGCCGACCGCGAGGCCCGGCTCCAGCCGCAGGTCCTCGTCCTCCGTCGGCAGCAGGTCGCCGGGGCCCAGGTCGCCGGGGCGCAGCCGCTCGTGCCACGGCACCCACTCCGGCGCCAGCAGCGCGTCCGGGCCTGGCAGCAGCACCGTTTCGTCAAGCGTGACCGTCCGCGCGCGGGACGCCCGCGCGACGGTCACCGCCCAGCGCCAGCCGCGGTAGCCGGGCAGCCGGCACTCGAAGAGGTGGGTCACCACACGCGTGTCGTCGGCGGTGACGCCGATGTGCTCGCCGATTTGCTCCGCGCCCGCGGCCTCCTCGGCCGCCGCACGGGCGAGGTCGACGGCGTCGGCGCACTGCTGGTCGGGGGTGACGCGGCTGCGCACCGCGGCACCGCGCACGGCGGTCGTCTTGGCGGGGCTGTTCGCAGGGCTCATCTGGCTCACAGTCTTTCGGTACGGACGGCCGGGCGGGCGCGGGAGCCGAGGGAGCGGACAGGGGGCCGCGTCAACGCTCGTATCCTCACGACACACAGAGGCGCGTCGTTCACCCTACCTGGCGCCGCGCCGGGACCGTACGCCCACCGGCCGCCACGGGCCCCCGCCGCGCCCCCGCCGCGTCCCTGCGCCCCCCCGCCCGCCTGCCCCGTGCCCCGTACGGACCACCCGCGGCACCTCGGATGACCGCATGCGCCCCCGCCGGGTTCTCGCCCTACGGTCCCGCATGCGGGCACTATGGCGAGGTGGTCGACGACCGGACGGCTCCCGCGGCCGGCCCGCTCCAGCAGGCGGGCCGGGCGGTCGGGCGTGCCGTGCGGCGGCCGGTGGTCGGCGCGGGCCGGCGGATCCGGCGGGCCACGGACGCGCAGGGCGCGGGGGAGTCGGGCCTCGGGCGGCTGATGGAGCTGCACATGGTCAACGCCGCCGGGGACATGATGATCACCATCGCGCTGGCGTCGACGGTGTTCTTCTCCGTGCCCACGGACGAGGCCCGCGGCCGGGTCGCGCTCTACCTGGCCATCACGATGGCGCCGTTCGCCGTGCTCGCCCCCGTCGTCGGCCCGCTGCTGGACCGCATCCCGCACGGCCGCCGCGCCGCGATGGCCGGCACGATGCTGGCGCGGCTGCTGCTGGCGCTGGTGCTGTCGGGGGCGGTGAAGACGGGCGACCTGAGCCTGTATCCGGCGGCCCTCGGGGTGCTGGTGTGCTCCAAGTCGTACGGGGTGGTGCGCTCGGCCGTCGTGCCGCGGCTGCTGCCGCGGCGCATCTCGCTGGTGAAGGCCAACAGCCGGGTGACGCTCGCCGGGCTGCTCGCCACCGGCATCGCCGCACCGGTCGGCGGGCTGCTGCACTTCATCGGCCCCGGTTTCCCGCTGTACGGGGCGATGGTCATCTTCGGCTTCGGCGTCTTCCTGGCGTTCCGGATGCCGCACGCGGTGGACTCGGCGCGCGGCGAGGGCAAGGCGCAGTTGGCGTCGGGCGAGGAGGGCCGGCTGCGGACGCCGCCGAAGCCGGGCCTGCGTTCCGTAGGACCCTCGGTGCTGTACGCGCTCCAGGCCAACTCCTCGCTGCGGGTGCTGTCCGGGCTGATGACGCTCTTCCTGGCGTTCCTGCTGCGCGACAACCCGCCCGGCGGGCTGCGGCCGGAGCTGACGCTCGGCATGGCGGCGGTCGCCGCCGGCACGGGCAACGCGCTGGGCTCGGTCATCGGCTCCTGGCTGCGCTCGCGCGGGCCGGAGAAGCTGATCGCCGTGCTGCTCACGCTCGCCCTGACGACGACGGTGCTGGCGGCGGTCTTCTACTCGCTGCCGCTGCTGATCTGCGTCGCGGCCATGGCGGGGTTCGCGCAGTCGCTGGCGAAGCTGTCGCTGGACGCGCTGATCCAGCGGGACGTACCGGAGTACGTGCGCACGTCGGCGTTCGCGCGCTCCGAGACGGTGATCCAGTTGTCGTGGGTCGTGGGCGGCGCGATCGGCATCCTGCTGCCGCTGAACGGGGTCGGCGGCATGGCCGCGGGCGCGGCCGTCATCGCCGTCGGGCTGGCCGCGACCGTACGAGGGCTGCTCACCGCGGCCCGGCACGGCACGCCGCACCCGCGCGTGGCCTGACCGGGGCCTGCAGGTAGCCTGCCCGCATGACCCAAGCGCCCGCCACCACCGTGTTCTCCCGTGCCCGCGGCCTCCGCAGCCGCCGCGGCGCGGCGGCGCTCGGTGCCGTCGTCCTCTCCGCCTTCGCCCTGTCCGCGTGCGAGAAGCCGACGCCGCTGGCGCAGATCACGGTGGACGACCGGACGGCGAGCGCGGAGGCGCAGTGCTACGACGACGGCAAGGACATCTCCAACGAGGAGCTGGAGACCTGCATCTCGGAGCGCGCGGAGAAGTCGATCACGGTGGACAGCGGCGACCGGGTCAGGATCGGCGTGGAGCCGGAGATCGCGGACAGCGGGTGGGTGCTGTTCGTGGACGGCCGGCTGGTGACGTCGCAGCCGAGCAAGCACACGTATGTGACGTACAGCGGGGACCAGTTCTTCAACGCGCAGTCGGAGCCGGGGCAGCCGCCGGTGCAGAGCGACAAGGCGAAGGTCGGGATCGTGGAGATCGACGACGAGGGCAACTACAAGGGCGCGTGGAGCTTCGACCTGAAGCGGAAGCAGTACTGAAGGACCGGTGGCGGTAATGCCCGCGGCGGCGCGGGGACGCCCGGCGGCGGGCGCGTCCTGTCGGCGGGGCGGCCTACCCTTGGGCGGGTGCGTGGGAATGGTGTGGTGCCGGGCGGAGATGCGGTGACCGGGGTCGGGCGCGGGTCCGGGGCGCGGGTGCTGGTGGTGGTCGCCGTCGCCGCCGAGGGCGAGGCCGTCGAGCGGGGCGGGCGCGGCTTCGACGTCGTGATCGGCGGCGTGGGTCCCGCTGCCGCCGCCGCGGGGGCCGCCACCGCGCTGGCCGCGGCGCCCGTTCCGTACGACCTCGTCATCGCCGCCGGGATCGGCGGCGGCTTCGCGGGCGTCGCGCCCGTGGGCGGGGTGGTCGTGGCGGACGAGATCGTGGCCGCGGACCTGGGCGCGGAGACGCCGGACGGGTTCGTGCCCGTCACCGAGCTGGGCTTCGGCGCCGTTGCGCACCGGCCGCCGCCGGCGGCGGCGCGGGCCGCGGCGGAGGCGGCCGGCGCGGTGCTGGGTACCGTGCTGACCGTGTCCACCGTCACCGGCTCCGCCGGGCGCACCGCGGAGCTGCGCCGCCGCCATCCGCGCGCCGCGGCCGAGGCGATGGAGGGCTTCGGCGTCGCCGAGGCCGCCGCCCGGCACGGCGTCCCGGTCCTGGAGATCCGCGCGGTGTCCAACGCCGTGGGCCCCCGCGACCGCGCCGCCTGGCGCATCCCGGACGCGCTGAACGCCCTCACGGCCGCCTTGGCGGCCCTCCCCGACTTCGACGAACTCCACGACTTCGCCGCCGTGCCCGACCTCGCGGCCCGGCCCGACCTCGCCGCGGGCGACGCACCGGCCGCCGACGTGGCCGCCGACCCCGCCCCACCCGGCGGAGAGGAGCCCCGATGACCTCGCCGAGCACCCCGAGCGACCAGCCGCTCCGGATCGCCTACTCCCCCTGCCCCAACGACACCTTCGTCTTCCACGCCTGGGCCCACGGCCTCGTCCCCGGCGCCCCGCCCCTCGACGTCACCTTCGCCGACATCCACCTCACCAACGGCATGGCCGAGCGCGGCGAGTTCGACGTCCTCAAGGTCTCCTACGCCGTCCTCCCCTACGTCCTCGACCGCTACGCCCTCCTGCCCTGCGGCGGCGCCCTCGGCCGGGCCTGCGGGCCCCTGGTGCTCACCGCCGGCGCGCAGCGCCCCGCCGACCTCGCCGGCCGCACCGTCGCCGTGCCCAGCGAGCGGTCGACGGCCTACCTGCTCTTCCGGCTCTGGGCCGCGGCCGAAGTGCCGGGCGGGGTCGGCGAGGTCGTCGTCATGCCGTTCCACGAGATCATGCCCGCCGTCCGCGACGGCAAGGTCGACGCCGGGCTCGTGATCCACGAGGCCCGCTTCACCTATCAGGGTTACGGCCTCCACCGCCTCGCCGACATGGGCGAGCACTGGGAGGCCATCACCGGCCTGCCCATCCCCCTCGGCGCCATCGTCGCCCGCCGCGCCCTCGGCGCGGAAACGCTGCACGCGCTCGCCGCCGCGGCCCGCACCTCGGTGCGGATGGCGTGGGACGACCCGGAGGCGTCGCGGGCGTACGTGAGGGAGCACGCGCAGGAGCTGGACCCCGCCGTGGCGGACCAGCACATCGGCCTGTACGTCAACGAGTTCACCGCCGACCTGGGCGAGGACGGCTACGCGGCCGTGCGCGGCCTGCTCACCCGGGCGGCGGCGGAGGGCCTGGTGCCGCCCGTCGCCCCGGACGCGCTGGCGTTCCCGTAGCAGCCGCTACGGGCCGAAGGTGCCGACGCGCCCGTTCCCGCCGCCCCCTCAGACGTCCAACTGATCGGCGACGGCCCGGAGCATCCCGGCGATCTTGCGGCCGTGTGCCTTGTCCGGGTACCTGCCGCGTTCGAGCTGCTGCGTCACGCTCTCCAGCAGGGTCGTCAGATCCTGCACGATCGACGCCAGCTCGTCCGGCTTGCGCCGCTGCGCGGCCGCGACCGACGGGGTGGGGTCCAGCAGCGTCACGGACAGCGCCTGGTCGCCGCGCTGCCCGGCCACCACGCCGAACTCGACGCGCTGACCCGGCCGGAGCGTCTCCACCCCGTCCGGCAGCACCGACGAGTGCACGAAGACGTCACCGCCGTCGTCGCGGGAGAGGAAGCCGAAGCCCTTCTCGCTGTTGAACCACTTGACTTTGCCGGTAGGCACGTGTCGTCGCCCTGTCTTCGTTTTCGTACTCGCTGCCGTGAAAGAGCAGGAGAGCGGGTCCAGTGACCCGCCACCACAAGGCTAATGGTCCCCCGCGTGGTGACAAGATGTCGCCGGGTGCTTCCTCAGCGCACAATCCGGCCGCCGGGCGCGCCGCCTACCCTGGTTGCGTGAACACCGGAACCTCCCGCCCCGGGGATCTCCTCGTACGCGCCGGGGCGATCGTCTTCCTCGTCGGCGCACTCGGCACCTTCGTCACCTTCGTCCCGTTCTTCATCGGGGCGGACCCGCTGCCGACGGCCGCCTATCTCGTGTCGATGCTGATGGGCGTCGGCTTCGGGCTAGCGCTGGCCGGGCTCTTCCGCTCCGCGTCGGCGTCCCGGCGCGAGGCCCGGCAGGCGGCGCCGTAGCGCGTAACCGCGCAGACCCGGCCGCGGAGCCGCGGCCGCGCAGACGCGTGGCGGACGGCGCAGAGGCGCGCGGCCCGTCGCGTACGGGCGCCTCAGCCGGCCGCGGCCCCCGCCCGGTGCTCCGCCAGCCACCCCGGGAACGCCGTCAGGTCCGGCAGCACGACGTCCGCCCCCGCCGCCCGCAGCTCCGCCGCCGGGCACGGCCCCGTGGCCACCGCCACCGACAGCACCCGCGCCGCCCGCGCCCCCGCGACGTCCCCGACGTGGTCGCCGACGTACGCCGACGCCCCGTACTCCGTCAGCGCCTCCGCCTTCGCGTGGGCCCACAGCCCGCCGACCACCGCGTCCGGGGCCAGGCCCAGGTGGTCGATGTGCAGCTTCGCCAGCGGCCGGCTCTTGGCGGTGACCACGAGCGCCCTGCCGCCCGCCGCCTGCACCGCCGCGATCGCCGCGGCGGCGCCGGGCAGGGCGGCGGTGGGGGCGATGCCGTGGTCGGGGTAGAGGGCGCGGTAGCGGTCGCCGAGGGCGGCCACGCGGTCCGCGGGGAACCAGTTCGCCAGCTCGCTCTCCACCGGCGGGCCGAGGCGGGAGGTCACGAGGTCGGTGTCGACGTACACGCCGGTCTCGGCGACGATCGCCTCGTACACCGCCTTGATCCCGGGCCGGGAGTCGATGAGGGTCATGTCCAGGTCGAAGCCGACCGTGAAAGACGGCGGCGGGGAGGGAGTACGCACCCCTCGATTCTGCCTGCCGCCGATTCCGGTCAGGACAGGAGGATGGCCTGCAGCCGTTCGGCGAGGAACGCGCCCACGGTCGCGGCGCTCTCCCCCCGCGCGGCGGCGGCCGGCGGCATGGGGGTGGCCGGGCCGGGGTTGTAGAACCAGACCAGCGACGTGAGCTGCTCCGCGGGCGCGTCCGCGGGCGGGGGCAGCACGCGGTGCCAGCCCGCCCGCCAGCGCCCGTCGCTCCACATGGCGCCCAGCTCGCCGAGGTTGACGGTCAGGGCGTCGGCCTCGGGATGGTACGGGGCGTCCTCCCAGCAGTCCTCCGGATCCGCGGCATCCGACGGGCCCGTGCGGACCTGGAGAGCGGCCCAACGCCCGCGGGCGTCCCCTCCGTTCCCTACGCGGCCCTACTTCCGCAGCCGCCGCCGCGCCCGCCACAGCAGGAACAGCGTCGAGGCGACCGCCGCGAACCGGACCAGCGTGGGCAGCAGGTCCGAGAACTCCTGCCCCAGCGTCCCCTCCTTCAGCGGCTCGCCCCACCGCTCCTGACTCCGTCCCCACAGCCACACCAGCCCCGCGGCCCCCACCGTGCCCGGCACCCCGAGCGCGGCCCACTTCTTCTCCGTCATCGACAGCCGCCGCGAGGTGTACACCAGGGCCCAGCCGACGACCGACGCCATCCACTGGTCGAGCGCGGCGCCCCCCAGCAGCGCGCCCATCGCCAGCACCTCCATCAGCCCGGCGCTGCGCAGGAGTTCGCGGGTGGCGGTGCCGCGGCGGCTCGGGGGCGAGGGCTCCTCGTCCTCGTACGCCTCCTCTTCCTCGGCCTCCGCGGCCTCCCGCCGGGCCTGCTTGGCCTTGGCGGCGCGGGCCGCGCGCGCGGCGTTCGCCTCCTTGGCGGCCTTCGCGGCGCGGGCGGCCCGGCCCATGGCGCCCGTGCCGCCGCCCTTCTGCGCGCCCTTCTCCTCCTCGTCGCCGTCCTGCTGGTCCGGCGGCTGGAACAACTCCGGGAGTTCGATGCCGCCGGTGAACCCCGGCACGTTGTCGGCGCCGCTGCCGGCGCCGGGCATCGGTCCTGCGAACGGCGCCGGCTCCACGCGCCACCAGTCGGGGTCGGCGTGCGTGGGGTCGAGTTCGTCCTCGCCGGCGAGGTGCGGCGGGGCGGCGGCCGTGGGCGGCGGCTCGGCGGGCGGGGTGAAGTTCTCGGGCGCGGTCCTGGGCACCTCGGGCGCGGGCCGCTTCGGCTCCCGGCCGCCCGGCCTGCCGCCCGTCTCGCCGCCGCCGGTACGCGGCCGGGGCAGCCGCCCCAGCCAGCGCTCGGACCCGCCGACCCGCGGCCGCGGCAGCCGCGACGTCAGCCCGCCGCCACCGCCCGGCGGTTCCCCGGGCTGCACCGCGACCTCCGGCACCGCGGAGGCGGGGTCCCGCTTGGCGGCCTCGACGATGTCACCGGGACTGCCGAACCGGGCGAGCACCTGCTTGACCGCGGACACGCTGTGCGCGCCCTCGGCGGCGCGCACCTTGTCGATGCTGGCCCGCAGTTCGTTGACCAGCCGCATGCGCTGCCCGGAGGGCAGGGCACGCTGCTGCGCGATGTCGCCGACGCGGCTCAGGTAGTCGTATACGAGCTGGTCGCTCTCGATGCCCACCGAATCCCCTACGGCCGTGCGCTGTTGACCTGTCGACCGTACCGCGCGCA
This sequence comes from Streptomyces sp. NBC_01808, assembly GCF_035917395.1. Taxonomy (NCBI): domain Bacteria; kingdom Bacillati; phylum Actinomycetota; class Actinomycetes; order Kitasatosporales; family Streptomycetaceae; genus Streptomyces; species Streptomyces sp. NBC_01808. The sequence goes on along the minus strand of NZ_CP109072.1, from coordinate 3,443,228 downwards.
CGGCTGCCCCCTCGCCCCCGCGCACACCGCCCGGGGCACCGCCGTGGGCGCGGCGGCCGGTGCGCCGCGCGGACGCGGCGGGGGACCGAATACGCTGCGGCGGACCGGCACCTCCCGCGAAAAGGAGCCTCAGTGGACCCCGTGGACCCCCTGGACCCCGTGGCCGACCCCACCGCCCGGCTGCGTACCGCGGCGCTCGACGCCTGGGCGGCCTCGGCCGCCCGCTTCCGGGAGGACGCCAACGCGGAGGAGGACCTGGCGCTGGGCGGCTACCGCGACCGCCTGGTGGTCGAGCTGGCCCAGAACGCGGCGGACGCGGCCGCCCGCGGAGGCGCGGCGGGCCGCCTGAGGTTGACGCTGGCGGAGGCCGCCTCCGGCGGCGGTCCCGGCGGGCCTGCCGAAGACGCCGGAGGAGCGCGGCCGGCTGACGAGGGCGCCGGCCCGGAATGGGTGCTGACAGTCGTCAACACCGGGGCGCCCCTCGACGCCGCCGGGGTCGAGTCGTTGTCGACGCTGCGGGCCTCCGCCAAGCGCGGCGAGGACACCGAGGAGGCCGTCGGGCGGTTCGGGGTGGGGTTCTCCGCCGTGCTGGCCGTCAGCGATGCGCCCGCGGTCGCCTCCCGCGGCGGCGCCCGCGTGCGGTGGTCGCTGGCGGAGGCGCGGGAGCTGGTCCGTACGACCGCCGAGCGCAACCCCGCGCTCGCAGAAGAAGCCGCCCGCCGCGACGGCCACGTCCCCCTGCTCCGCCTCCCCCTGCCCCTCGCGGAAGCCGACGCCCCGACCGTACCCGAGGGGTACGACACCGCCGTCCGCCTGCCGCTGCGCGACGCGGTCGCCGCCGCCCTGGCCCGCCGGCTGCTCGGCGGCATCGACGACGCGCTGCTGCTCGCCCTGCCCGGCCTCGCCGAGGTCGTCGTGGAGACGCCGGAGGGCGTACGCACGCTGCGCCGGCGCGAAGACGGCCCGTACACGGTCGTCGAGGACACCGGCCGTACGGACCGGAACACCCCGGCCGGAGCCCCCGCCGCCGAACCCGCCGCCACCCGCTACCGCACCCGCACCGCAGCGGGCCGCCTCGACCCCCACCTCCTCGCCGACCGCCCCGTGGAGGAACGCCTCCGCCCCACCTGGACCGTCACCTGGGCCGTCCCCGTGGACGGCGACGGTGCGCCCGCCGCGCCCGCCACCGCCCCCGTGCTCCACGCCCCCACCCCCACCGACGAACCCCTCGGCGTCCCCGCCCTGCTCATCGCCTCCTTCCCCCTCGAACCCACCCGCCGCCACCTCGCCCCGGGACCGCTCACCGACTTCCTCGTCGCCCGCGCCGCCGACGCCTACGCCGAACTCCTCGCCGACTGGACCCCGCTGAGCCCCGGCACCATCGGCCTCGTCCCCGGCCCCCTCGGCCGCGGCGAGCTGGACGGCGCCCTGCGCGCCGGCATCCTGCGGCTCCTGCCCGGCGTCGCGTTCCTGCCCCCGGCCGCGCCTGAGGAGGGCGCCAAGCCGCAGCCGCTGCGCCCCCGCGACGCGCTCGTCGCCGAGGGCGCGGGCGCCGAGACGGTGCGCCGGCTCGGCGACGTCTTCCCGCACCTGCTGCCCGCCGGTCTGGAGCGCCGCGGCGAACTGCGCACCCTCGGCGTCTCCCGCATGCCGCTGGGCGAACTGGTCGAGCGGCTGGCGAGTGTGGAGCGCCCCGCCGCCTGGTGGCACGGCCTCTACGGCTCCCTCGCCGGCACCGACCCCGAGGAACTGGGCGGCCTGCCGGTGCCGCTCGCCGACGGCCGCGTCGTCCTCGGCCCGCGCCAGGTGCTGCTGCCGGCCGGCGACACCGGCGGCACCGGCGGCACCGGCGGGCGGTCCGCCCGGCTCGCCCGGCTCGGGCTGCGCGTCGCCGACCCGGTCGCCGCCCACCCCGTGCTGGAGCAGCTCGGCGCCGTGCCCGCCACGCCGCGCGCCGTGCTGACGACGCCGCAGGTGCGGGCGGCGGTGGCGGGGTCGCTGGACGCGGGGGAGGTGTGGTTCGACGAGGGTCCCGAGCAGGGCGCGCCGGGCCCGGAGGAGCTGGCGGACATCGTCCTCGGGCTGGTCCGCGACGCGCACCTGGCGCCGGGCGACGAACCGTGGCTGGCCGCCCTCGCGCTGCCCGACGAGGACGGCGACCCCGCCCCCGCCGGGGAACTCGTCTACCCCGGCAGCCCGTTCGCCGCCGTCATCCGACCGGGTGAGCTGGCGTACTGCGCCGCCGACCTGGTCGAGCGGTGGGGGGAGGAGCCGTTGACGGCGGTGGGGGTGCAGGCGGACTTCGTGCTCGTACGGGCCGAGGACGTCGTCCTCGACCCCGACGAGCTGGAGCCCCGCGACACCCCCTACCCCGAGACCGACGACGCCGGGCTGCTCGACGCGGTCGACGTGTGGTGCGAGGACGTCCTCGACCAGCTCCCGGAGACCCCCGTGCCGCCGGTGCTCACCGAGCTGGTGGGCGTACGGGACCTGGACCTCGTCGACGACGCGCACTGGCCGCAGGCCCTCGCGCTGCTGTCCCGCCCGCCGCTGCGCGAGGCGCTGACGCGCTCGGCGCGCGTCCTGCTGCCGAACGGCGAGGCGTATCCCGTACGCCCGTACACCGCCTGGTGGCTGCGCGGCAACCCCGTGCTCGACGGCCGCCCGCCCGCCGGCCTGCGGGCCGCGGGCGGCGACCCGCTGCTCACCGGGCTGTACGAGGCGGCCGACGCCTCCGCCGTCGGCGACGAACAGGTCCTGCGCGCCCTGGGCGTACGCACCTCAGCCGCCGCGCTCCTCGACGAACCGGGCGGCGCCGCGGAACTCCTCGCCCGCCTCGCAGAGCCCGCCCACGACGTCACCCCGGGGCAACTCCACGCCCTGTACACCCTCCTCGCCGATCTCGACCCCGCGGACGTCACCCTCCCGGACGACCTCCGCGCGGTCTGCGACGGCACCACGGAGGTGGTACCGGCCGGCGAAGCCCTCGTCGCGGACGCCCCCGACCTGGTGCCCCTGGCCACCGCCCACCCGCTGCTCCCGGTCGCCCCGGGGCAGGCGGCGGCGCTGGGGGAGCTGCTCCAGGTGCGGCGGCTGACGGAGGCGTACGAGGCCCGGGTGGAGACGGCGGGCGAGACCCGTGAGGTTCCGCGGCCCGTACGGGACCTGCTGGGCCCCGACACCCCGGCGACGTACGAGGAACACGGGCAACTGACCGCCGACGGCACCGAACTCGACTGGCGCCGCACCCCGGACGGCACCGTCCACGCGGCGACGATGGAGGGCCTGGCGGCCGGTCTGGCGTGGGCCACGGGGCAGTGGCAGCGGCGGTTCGAGGCGGCGGCGCTGCTGGAGGACCCGACGCGGACGCGGGAGCTGGCGGAGGCCCGCTGGTTCGACTGAGGAGGGACGCGCAGGACGCGCAGGACGCACGGGACGCGAGGGCCGGGTGCACGGAACAGGGCCGGGTGAACGGAACAAGCAGTCACCCGGCCCCGAAGAACCCCTTCCGTGCCTACGCCGCCGGAGCCAGCTCCTCCGCCCGCTGCGACGGCACGAACGCGACGTGCTTGCGCCCCCGCCGCAGGTCTATCCGCAGCCGCAGCCCCCCGACCCGGGCCAGCACAAGACCCACCGTGACGGCCGCCAGCGCGGATATCACCCCGCAGGTCAGGAACCCGATCCGGGCGCCGAACGTGTCCGTCGCCCAGCCGACGACCGGCCCGCCGATCGGCGTGCCGCCGACGAACACCATGACGAACAGGCTCATCACCCGGCCGCGCATGGCCTCGTCGGTGGCGAGCTGGACGTTGGCGTTCGCCGTCGTGTTGAAGAGCAGCCCGGCCGCGCCCACCGGCACCAGCAGCGCCGCGAAGAGCCAGAACGCCGGCGACACCGCCGCGACGATCTCCAGCACGCCGAACGCCAGCGCCGCGAGCACCGTCAGCCGGATCCTGCTGACCCCGCGCCGCGCCGCGAACAGCGCGCCGCCGAGGGAGCCGGCGGCCATCAGCGAGTTCAGCAGCCCGTACGTGCCGGCGTCGCCGTGGAAGACCTCGTCCACGTACGCCGTGAGCCAGATCGGGAAGTTGTAGCCGAACGTGCCGATGAAGCCGACCAGGACGATCGGCCACAGCAGCTCGGGCCGCCCGGCGACGTACTTCAGGCCCTCGCGCAACTGCCCCTTGCCGCGCGGCGCGCGCTCGACGCGGTGCAGCTCCGCGGTGCGCATGAGCAGCAGCCCGGTGATGGGCGCGATGAAGGAGAGCCCGTTCAGCAGGAACGCCCAGCCGCTGCCCACGGCGGTGATGAGGACGCCGGCGACGGCGGGCCCGAGGAGGCGGGCCGTCTGGAAGTTGGCGGCGTTGAGGCTGACGGCGTTCTGCATCTGCTCCTTGCCGACCAGCTCGGCGACGAACACCTGCCGCGCCGGGTTGTCGACGACGGTGGCGAGGCCGAGCAGGAACGCCATCAAGTAGACGTGCCAGACCGTCACCGCTCCGCTCAGCGTGAGCGCCGCGAGCGCGAGGCCGATGAGGCCCATGGCCGCCTGGGTGGCGAGGAGCAGCTTGCGCTTCGGCAGCCGGTCGGCGAGCACGCCGCCGTAGAGGCCGAACAGCAGCATGGGCAGGAACTGCAGCGCGGTCGTGATGCCGACGGCGGTGGCGGATCCCGTGAGGCTGAGCACCAGCCAGTCCTGGGCGATGCGCTGCATCCAGGTACCGGTGTTGGAGACCACCTGGCCGCCGGCGAAGAGCCGGTAGTTGCGGATCCTCAGCGAGCTGAAGGTGCCGCGTCTGCTGCTCTCCTCTTCTTCGTAGTCATCGGGTGTGGGTGCGGGTGCGGAGTCTGCTCCGGGTCCCGTACTCAAGGCGTTCTCCTCCGGTCATCGTCCTTCGTCAGCGTGGTGCGGCCTCCGGCATCGGCAGGTGGGCGAGCTTTTCGAGCACCGGCGCGGCGTCGCGCAGCGTGGCCCACTCCTCCTCGGACAGACCGCCGGCCAGCTCGGCCAGCCAGGCGTTGCGCTTGCGGCGGCTCTCCTCGAGCATCGCCTCGGCCTGCTCGGTCTGGCTGACGACCTTCTGCCGCCGGTCCTCCGGGTGCGGCTCCAGCCGGACCAGCCCCTTGGTCTCCAGCATGGCGACGATGCGCGTCATCGACGGCGGCTGGACGTGCTCCTTGCGCGCCAGCTCACCCGGGCCGAGCGGACCGCAGCGGAAGAGCGTGCCGAGCACCGACATCTCGGTCGGGCTCAGCGACTCGTCCACGCGCTGGTGCCGCAGCCGGCGGGTCAGCCGCATGATCGCGGAGCGGAGCGAGTTCACCGCGGCGGCGTTCTCCTCCTGGGACAGATCAGGCATGGTCATTAGCGTACCTCATTACTTTAGCTAAGTAAAGTTAGGGAGCCGAGACAGAGGAGGTTACGGCCTGGTTCTGCGGCCCACCCGAAAGGATGACCGTGTACGGGAAAGGCCGCCCCCGGTATACGCGACGGACGACCCTGAGCGGCATGGGGACACACGTGCTGAGTCTGCGAATAGACGGCAACCTCCTCGACCGCCTCCGCACCCACGCGGCGAAGCGGGACATGCCGGTGCAGGACTACGTGCTGCAACTGCTGCAGCGCAACGACTTCGACGAACGCGTCCAGACCGCGGAAGCGGAATCCGCCCGCCTCACCCACTGGCCCACCACCGCGACGGCACCGCACGGTCAGTTGAGGCCAAGCCAGCGTTCGATGGGGTTCAGGGCGAAGTAGACGACGAACACCGCCGACGTCACCCACAGCGCCGGGCGGACGCTCGCCGGGCGGCCTACCGCCGTGCGGAGGAGGGTGTGGGCCAGGAAGCCCATGCCGATGCCGACCGTGATGCTGTAGCTGAAGGGCATCAGGACGATGGTCAGGAAGGCGGGGGCCGCGATCGTCGTGTCGGACCAGTCGATGCTGCGGATGTTGGCCGACAGGATCAGGAAGCCGACCACCACCAGCGCCGGGGTCGCCGCCTGCGAGGGGACGATCGTCACCAGCGGGGTGAAGACCAGCGCCAGCAGGAACAGGCCGCCGGTGACGAGGTTCGCGAGGCCCGTACGGGCGCCCTCGCCGACGCCCGCGGTCGACTCGGCGAAGGCCGTGCTCGCCGAGGCGGAGGCGGCGCCGCCGAGGGCGACGGCGGCGCCGTCGGCCATGAGGACCCGGTTCATCTCGGGGAGGCGGCCGTGTTCGTCGAGGAGGCGGGCCTCCTCGGTGACGCCGAGGATCGTGCCCATCGCGTCGAAGAAGCCGGACAGCAGCACGGTGAAGACGAAGAGGCAGCCCGTCAGGATCCCCGCCTCGCGGAAGCCGCCGAAGAGGCTCGCCTCGCCGAGCAGGCCGAAGTGGGGCGCCTCGACGACGTGGTCGGGGAGCACCGGGGCGGTGAGGCCCCACTCCTTCTCCGGGAGGTCGGCGACCGCGTGGATGATCACGGCGAGGACCGTCATCGTGACGATGCTGACCAGGATCGCGCCCCGGAAGCGGCGGGCCAGCAGCGCGAAGGTCAGCCCGAGGCCCAGCATGAAGACCAGGACGGGCCACCCTTTCAGGTGACCCGCCGTGCCCAGGGTGAGGGGCACGGTGGTCTGCGCGGAGTCCGGGTTGCGGGTGACGAAGCCCGCGTCGACCAGGCCGACGAGGGCGATGAACAGGCCGATGCCGATCGCGATGGCCTTGCGCAGGCCGTCGGGGATCGCGGACATCACCCGTTCCCGTAGCCCGGTGGCCACCAGCAGCATGATGATCAGCCCCGCGAGCACCACCATGCCCATCGCGTCCGGCCACGACATCTCCGGCGCGAGCTGGAGCGAGACCACGGCGTTGATGCCGAGGCCGGCGGCGCAGGCGACGGGGACGTTGCCGAGGACGCCCATGAGGAGTGTGGTCACCGCCGCGACCAGTACGGTGGCCGTGACCAGTTCGCCGTGGTCCAGCTTGTGGCCGAACTTGTCTTTCGCCGAGCCCAGGATGATCGGGTTCAGCACGATGATGTACGCCATGGCGAAGAACGTCGCCAGCCCGCCCCGCAGCTCCTGCGTGACGGACGAGCCGCGCCGCGAGATGTGGAAGTAGGCGTCGAGCGGGGAGGAGGGCCGGGGCGGGGGTCCGTCCCCGGGGGCCGTGCCGGTGGTCTTCGCGTCGGGGGGCATGCGTGACCTTCGTGCGGAACAGCGGCCGGACTTCGGCGCCCACTCAGTATGCCGCCGTGATCGGCCCCGTACCCTGGTCGACATGGGCAAGAAGGCGTACAGGCACCCGGCGCCGGAGCCGTTCGAGGGCGACATCACGGCGGTGACGGTCGGCGGCACCGTGCTGTGGCTGGTGCTCTTCGTGGTCCAGTTGCCGTTCCTCGGCTGGCTGGACGACCACGACCGCATGTGGTGGCTGTGGACCTGCCTGGCGGGCGCCGGTCTCGGCGTCGTCGGCCTCTGGTACGTACGCCGCCGCGAGGCCGCGCTTGCGCGGGGTGGCGACGCGGGCCCCCGGTCGAACACGTAACGTCGTACGCATGACGCAGCGGGTCGAGACGGCCGCCGACGGCGGCGAGGGACCGGAGCCCGGCGGCGGGCCGGGCGGGGCGGGCGGGGCGGGCGGGAAACCTGACGGAGCCGGCGGGGCGGCGGGCGGAGGGCCAGGCGGTAGACCGGACGGGACCGGCGGCAAGCCGGGTGGGAACGGCGGAAAGCCGGACCGGGCCGGGGCGAACGGGGCGGGTGCGGCCGCCGTCGCGCTGCGGCACGACGGGCTCACCGCCGCCGAGGTCGCCGAGCGAGTCGCCCGCGGCGAGGTCAACGACGTTCCCGTACGCTCCTCCCGCTCCACCGCCGACATCGTCCGCGCCAACGTCTTCACCCGCTTCAACGCCATCATCGGCGTCCTGTGGGTCATCATGCTCGTCGTCGCGCCCATCCAGGACAGCCTCTTCGGCTTCGTGATCCTCGCGAACACCGGCATCGGCATCATCCAGGAGCTGCGCGCCAAGAAGACCCTCGACAGCCTCGCCGTCATCGGCGAGGCCAAGCCGCAGGTGCGCCGTGACGGCCGCACCGTCGAGATCCCCACCGCCGAGATCGTCCTCGGCGACCTCGTCGAGCTGGGGCCCGGTGACAAGGTCGTCGTCGACGGCGAGGTGCTGGAGTCCGACAGCCTGGAGGTCGACGAGTCCCTGCTCACCGGCGAGGCCGACCCCGTCATCAAGCAGCCGGGCGACAAGGTGCTCTCCGGCAGCTTCGTCGTCGCCGGCGGCGGCGCGTTCACGGCGACGAAGGTGGGGCGCGAGGCGTACGCCGTGCAGTTGGCGGAGGAGGCGTCGCGCTTCACGCTCGTCCACTCCGAGCTGCGCAGCGGCATCAGCACGATCCTCAAGTACGTGACGTACATGATGATCCCGGCCGCCATCGGCCTGGTCATCAGCCAGCTCGTGGTCGAGAACAGCGGCCCGCAGGACGCCGTCCGCCGCATGGTCGGCGGCATCGTGCCGATGGTGCCCGAGGGGCTGGTGCTGCTGACCTCGGTGGCGTTCGCCATAGGGGTCATCCGGCTCGGCCGCAAGCAGTGCCTCGTGCAGGAGCTGCCCGCGATCGAGGGGCTCGCGCGGGTCGACGTCGTCTGCCTCGACAAGACCGGCACCCTCACCGAGGGCGGCATGGACGTCACCGAACTGCGGACGCTGGGCGGCGCGACGGAGGCGGACGTACGGCGGGTGCTGGGCGCGCTCGGCTCGTCAGAACCGCGGCCGAACGCCAGCCTCCAGGCCATCATCGAGGCGTACCCGGACACCGAGGAACTGCGCTGCACGGGGGCGCTGCCGTTCTCCTCGGCGCGCAAGTACAGCGGGGCGGCGTTCAGCGGGGACGGGGAAGGCGCGGGTACGTGGCTGCTGGGCGCCCCCGACGTGCTGCTGCCCGCCCCCGACGTGCTGCTGCCCGCCGGCGACGCCTCCCTCGCCGAGATCGACGACCTCAACGCCCAGGGCCTGCGGGTGCTGCTGCTCGCGCGCGCCGCACGGGATCTCGACGACCCGGAGGTCGCTCGCGGCGTCGAGCCGACGGCGCTGGTCGTCCTGGAGCAGCGGCTGCGTCCGGACGCCGCCGACACCCTCCGCTACTTCGCGGACGAGCGGGTCGAGACGAAGATCATCTCGGGTGACAACGCGGTGTCCGTGGGCGCGGTGGCCGCGAAGCTCGGCATGGCGCGCGCGGACCGCACGGTCGACGCGCGCACCCTGCCGGCCGACCGCGACGAGATGGCCGCCGTCCTCGACGACAACGCGGTCTTCGGCCGCGTCAACCCGCAGCAGAAGCGCGACATGGTCGCCGCGCTGAAGTCCCGCGGCCACGACGTGGCGATGACGGGCGACGGCGTCAACGACGTGCTGGCGCTGAAGGACGCGGACATCGGCGTGTCCATGGGCTCCGGCTCGGAGGCGTCGAAGGCCGTCGCGCAGATCGTCCTGCTGAACAACAGCTTCTCCACCCTCCCCTCGGTGGTCGCCGAGGGCCGCCGGGTCATCGGCAACATCGAGCGGGTCGCGAACCTGTTCCTGGTCAAGACCGTCTACTCGGTGCTGCTCGCGCTGCTCGTCGTCGCCACGCAGGTGCCGTACCCCTTCCTGCCGCGGCATCTGACGCTGCTGTCGACGCTGACGATCGGCGTGCCGGCGTTCTTCCTGGCGCTGGCGCCGAACAAGGAGCGGGCGCGGCCGCACTTCGTGCGCCGGGTGATGCGGTACGCGATCCCGGCGGGGCTGATCGCCGGGACGGCGACGTTCGTGACGTACATGCTGGCGCGGGCCCACTACTCCGGGCCGGGGGCGCTGGACGCGGAGACGTCGGCGGCGACGCTGACGCTGTTCCTGATCGCGATGTGGGTGCTGGTGATCATCGCGCGGCCGTACACGTGGTGGCGGGTGGGGCTGGTCGGGACGATGGCGCTGGGGTTCGTGATCGTGCTGGTCACGCCGTGGCTGCAGAAGTTCTTCGCGCTGAAGCTGGTGGGCATGGAGATGCCGTGGACGGCGGTGGGGATCGCGGCCGCGTCGGCGGTGCTGCTGGAGTTCGCGTGGCGGTGGGTGACGCGCCGGTTCCCGGACTGAGGCGGGCGTGACGGCCGGCGGTACGGGTGCGGGCGGGCCGGCTTCGGGTGAGCCGGGTGCGATGAGGCTGTTCGCCGCGGTGATCCCGCCCGCGGAGGTGCTGGGGGAGCTGGCGGAGGCGGTGGGCCGGCTGCGGCGGCTGCCCGGCGCCCGGCGGCTGCGCTGGGTGCCGCCGGAGGGGTGGCACGTCACGGTGGCGTTCTACGGGGAGGTGCCGGCCGGTTCCGTCGCGGAGCTGGAGGAGCGGCTGGCCCGCGCGGCGCGGCGCCGCGGGCCGGTCGGGCTGCGGCTGGCGGGGGGCGGGCGGTTCTCCGACACGGTGCTGTGGGCGGGGGCGGAGGGCGACGTCGAGGAGCTGGGCCGGCTCGCGGCGGGCGCCGCGGCGGCGGGGCACCGTACGGCGGGGGTGCCGCTGGCGGCGAAGCAGGGCGGGGGCGGGGGCGTGGCCCGGGGGCGGGAGCGCCGCTACCACCCGCACCTGACGCTGGCCCGCCAGCGCCACCGAGCGGGCACGGACCTGACCCCGTTCACGCACGCGCTACGCGACTTCACCACCCCCCACCGCGACCTGACCACCCTCACCCTGATCCAGAGCCACCCCCACCCCCGGGCCACCCCGGCGCCCAGCCCCACTACGAACCCGTAGCGACCTGGCCCCTGGGGGCGTAGCCCTTCAGTCCCGGGGGAACTCGCCGGTCGTCAGCTTGAGCCCGACGGGGGTCTCGGTGAGATCGATGTCCATCCCGAAGTCGAGGGTCGTCTCTACGCGGTACTCCCCGTCCTTGGGCATCAGGTGCAGGTGGCACTTGCCGGTGTACGGGTCGACGATCAGGTAGACCGGCACCTCTGCGGTGGCGTATGCGGCCTTCTTCGGCCCGTAGTCGTTGGCGGCGGTGCTCTTGGAGATCACCTCGCCAACGAACTCCACGTCCTGCGGCCGCCAGCGTCCCTTGTCGTCGGGTTCGGCGCCCTTCACCATTGCGGCGATATCGCAGGCGAAGCCGTTGAGGTGACCGGGGAAATCGATGCGCACGTCGGATGCGGTCCGCGTGACAGGGTACTGTGCCCGAAGCTGATCGTAGATGAGCGCAATGATCACCCAGTGCTTCTGCCGCTGCGGCGACATGTAGATGTTCCCCTCGACGATCTCAACCTTGTATCCCTCGGGGACAGGCATCCGCTCCAGCCACTCGAACAACTTGTCGAGGGTGAGCTCGTCGCTCTCGTCGGCCATCTCGATCCTGTCGGTTTCGACGACGGTCATCGTGGCGCTCCTCCCCGCTGCTGCTTGATCGCATGCAGCCGCGCAGTGCAACGATACTCACGGTGAGTCGCCACGGCCTGCTTCTACGCCGCCGGGCCCGCCGCCCCGTGGGGGGCGGCGGGCCCGTAAGCTCGTACGCGTGAACGCCAAGACCCGCATCCGCGTCGTCAGCGCCACGCTCGTGCTGATCTTCGCCGTCGTCGCCATCGCCGCCGCCTTCGGCGGCTGACGCGCCCGCCTACCGAACGCTCACCACGCGAACGCCTCCGGGGACGGACCCGGGCCCGGGAAGATCTCGTCGAGCGACGCCAGCAGCCCCTCCGACAGCGTCAGGTCCAGCGCCGGCAGCGCCGACGTGAGCTGCTCCGTCGTGCGCGGGCCCACGATCGGGCCCGTCACGCCCGGCCGCGTCAGCAGCCACGCCAGGGCCACCTCCGCCGGGTCCAGGCCGTGCTCGGCTACCAGGTCCTCGTACGCCTGCACCTGCTCGCGCACCGCACCGCGCGACAGCGCCGCCGACGACCGCGCGCCGCCGCCCTCGCGCTCCTTGCGCAGCGCGCCGCCCAGCAGGCCCCCGCCCAGCGGGGACCACGGGATGACGCCGAGGCCGTAGCTCTCGGCGGCCGGGATGACCTCCATCTCGGCGCGCCGCTCGGTCAGGTTGTAGAGGCACTGCTCGCTCACCAGGCCCAGCGAGTGCCGCCGCCGCGCCGCCTCGTTGGCCTGCGCGATGTGCCAGCCCGCGTGGTTGGACGAGCCGGCGTAGAGGATCTTGCCCTGCTGCACGAGGACGTCGACGGCCTGCCAGATCTCGTCCCAGGGCGTGTGCCGGTCGACGTGGTGGAACTGGTAGAGGTCGATGTGGTCCGTCTGCAGCCGCTTGAGGCTGGCGTCGACCGCGCGGCGGATGTTGAGCGCCGAGAGCCGGTCGTGGTTGGGCCAGGTGGCGTCGCGGTCGGCGTCCATCGAGCCGTAGACCTTGGTGGCGAGCACGACCTTGTCGCGGCGGCCGCCGCCCTGCGCGAGCCAGGTGCCGACGATCTCCTCGGTGCGGCCCTTGTTCTCGCCCCAGCCGTAGACGTTGGCGGTGTCGAAGAAGTTGATGCCCGCGTCGAGGGCGGCGTCCATCATGGCGTGGCTCGCGGCCTCGTCGGCGTGCGGCCCGAAGTTCATGGTGCCGAGCACGAGCCGGCTGACCTTGAGTCCCGTACGTCCCAACTGCATATACCTCATGAGGATCAAGCCAACTCCTTCGAGCGCGCTCGAAGCAAGCGCCACGCACGCGCATCCGGCCCCGTGCCGCCGCGGGCACATGGCAGGCTTGGCGCCATGCGCGCCCACCGCCTGCCGACCGCCGCCGCCCTCCTGACCGCGGCGGCGGTGGCGACCTCCGCCGCGTACGCCCCGCCCGCCGCGGCACAGGACGACGTGATACTCACGGACCCCCGGATCACCGAGTCCAGCGGCCTGGCCGCCAGCCGGCAGCACGAGAACGTGTACTGGACGCACAACGACTCCGACGACGGCCCGTACATCTACGCCGTCGACGGCGAGACCGGCGAGACGCTGGCGACGATCACGCTGCGCGGCATAGGGGAGCCGCGCGATGTCGAGGCCATCTCGATCGGGCCCGGCAACCAGCTCTACGTCGGCGACATCGGCGACAACATGGACGGCTCCTGGTCGTACGTGTGGATCTACCGCTTCCCCGAGCCGAAGCAGCTCAAGGACGCGACCGTGGACGCGGTGCAGTACGAGGCGCAGTACGAGGACGGGCCGCGGGACGCGGAGGCGCTGATGGTGCACCCGAAGACGGGGCGGGTGTACGTCGTGAGCAAGAAGCAGAACGGGGGCGCGGCGCTGTACGCGGGACCCGACGAGCTGTCGACGGGCTCGATGAACATCTTCGAGCGGGTCGCGCCGGTCAACCTGTGGGTGACGGACGGGGCGTTCTCGCCCGACGGTACGCGGCTGGCGCTGCGCAGCTACGTCGGCGGGCGGATGTACCGCTTCGCGAACGGCAAGCCGGAGGAGGCCGGGCGTCTCGACGTGCCGCTGCAGCGGCAGGGGGAGTCGCTGACGTACACGGCGGACGGGTCGGCGATCGTGTTCGGGAGCGAGGGGGAGCAGAGCGACCTGATCTGGCGGGAGGTCGAGGGAAGCGGCGGCTCGTCGTCGGAGTCCGGCGGGTCGGGTGACGGGGCTGGAGACGGCTCCGGGGACGGCGCGAGTGGCGCGGGGGACGACGAGGACCGCGACCCGGTGAAGACGGTGCTGCTGGTGGGCGGGGGCATCGGCGCGGTGCTGCTGCTGCGCCGAGCGCTGTCGAAGCGCCCGCGGCCGGACTGAGCGGGCCGGATCCCCCTCAGGCGTCTTCCTTCTGGCACTCCTCCGAGTGGAAGACCCCCGCCCCGCCCTGCGGCAGGGTCCATCCCGTCGCGCGGCGGTGTTCGAGCAGCGCCTCCAGGCCGTCGAGCATCCGCTCCGTGGCGAACGTGTACGTCTCCTCGTCCAGGGCCGAGAAGGAGTCCTCGGACAGTCCGGCGATCCTCGGATAGCGCCCGGACGCCATCGCCGACTCCAGCGCCGGTGACTGCGCCTCCCAGAACTCCTGGTCGCTGATCCCGGTCCGCTCCTCCGCCTGCTTGGCGTTGACGTGCACCCGGGCGAGGCCGGCTGCGGTGGAGTCGAGCGAGGTGATGAAGCCGACCTTCTCCTGGTCGGTGAGCAGCAGTCCGTCGAAGCCGCTGAGGGCCAGCTCGAAGGAGTCGAGACCGTTGGGGCCGAGCACGGGCCGGCCCTGGTCGACGTGGAGGAGCCACGGGTGTTCGAGGTAGTGCTCCCAGAACGAGTGGGCCAGCTCCCGCAGCCGGTCCCGCCAGGTCGGCTGGCTCCGGAAGTGTTCGATCTCCTCCGGCTCGACCGAGCCGACGCCGTCGAGCATCAGGTCGAGCAGCTCGGCCTTGCCGGGCACGTGCCGGTACAGCGACATGGTGCCCACGCCGAGACTCCCGGCGATCTTGCGCATCGAGACCGCCTCCAGCCCTTCGGCGTCCGCGATGCCGATCGCGGTGAAGACGATCCGGTCCACCGAGATGCCGGGCTTCGGACCGCGCTTGCCGCGCTCGTCGATGCCCCAGAGCAGGGCCATGCTGCGGCTGAGGTCGCCGCTGCCGCTGTGTTCCCTTGCCGCCATGTGGCCGAGTCTAGCTGCGGACTTGCGATCTGCGTACACCGTATGCGTAAATGAGTACGGCGTACTCAGATAGGGGAGGAAGAGCGTGAAGGCAAGCTCGGCCGACGCCGTCGTGGCGGACGGCGTGCAGAAGCGCTACGGAGAGAAGCGGGCCCTCGACGGCTTCGACCTGACCGTGCCGTACGGCACGGTCTACGGCCTGCTCGGCCCCAACGGCGCCGGCAAGACGACGGCGGTGCGGATCCTGTCCACCCTCATCCGCCTCGACGGCGGAGAGGCCCGCGTCGGCGGGCACGATGTGATGAAGGAGCCGGTCAAGGTGCGCCGGCGGATCGGCCTCGCCGGGCAGTACGCGGCGGTGGACGAGGTGCTGACCGGCCGGCAGAACCTGGAGATGTTCGCCCGGCTGTTCCACCTCGGCTCCCGGCGCGCCCGCGAGCGTGCGGCGGAGCTGCTGGAGCAGTTCGGGCTGACCGAGGCCGCGGACAAGGGCGCCAAGGAGTACAGCGGCGGCATGCGCCGCCGGCTCGACCTGGCGTCGAGCATGATCCTCGCGCCGGACGTGCTGTTCATGGACGAGCCGACGACCGGCCTTGACCCGCGCAGCCGCGGCGAGGTCTGGGAGGCGGTGCGGGACCTGGTCGCCGGCGGCACGACGGTGCTGCTGACGACGCAGTATCTGGACGAGGCCGACAAGCTCGCCGACCGCATCGCCGTCATCGACGACGGCCGGACGATCGCGGACGACACCCCGGCCGCGCTGAAGAACACGGTCGGCGGGGACCGCATCGAGGTCGTCGTCGGCTCGGCGGAGGAGATCCCGGACGCGGTGCGGGCCGTCGCCCGGGTCTCGGGCGCCGACCCGGCCGTCGACGTGGAGGAGCTGCGGGTGCACGGCGCGGTGACCGACCGGGTCGCGGCGCTCACGGAGGTGGCGCGCACGCTGCAGGACGAGGGGGTGGCGGTGGACGACATAGCGCTGCGGCGGCCCACGCTCGACGACGTGTTCCTGAGCCTGACGGGGCACACCGCGGCGGAGAAGGAGCCGGCGGAGGCAGCGGACAAGAAGGACCCGGACAAGAAGAACGCCGGCAAGAAAGCCTCGGGCAAGAAGGCGTCCGGCAGGAAAGAGGAGGCCACGGTCGCATGAGCACCGTCACCGACACCGCGGCGGCGGAGAAGCGCCCCGGGTCCCCCGCTCGCGAGCAGGCCCCCGGCGGGGCGCTGAAGTGGGCGATCGCGGACTGCTGGACCGTCGTACGCCGCGGCCTGCTGCACTACCGCCGGCAGCCGTCGAACATCGCCTGGCAGCTCGGCTTCCCCGTCGTCTCCGTGCTGCTCTTCGTCTACGTCTTCGGCAGCGCGATGGAGGGCGGCGCGGACGCCTACAAGTCGTATGCGATGCCCGGGATGTTCGCGATGACCATGGCCTTCGGCTTCATGAACACCGCCATGCTGATCGCCATCGACAAGGAGCACGGCATCACCGACCGCTTCCGCTCCATGCCGATGTCCCCGTCGGCCGTGGTCAGCGGCCGGGGCGTCTCCGACCTCATCGGCGCCGCGCTGGACCTGGCGGTGATGGCGGCGATCGCGCTGGTCATCGGCTGGCGCTCGGACGGCTCGGTGCTGGAGACCGCGGCGGCCTTCGTGCTGCTGCTGTGGCTGCGCTTCGCGCTGATCTGGGTCGGGGTGGTGCTCGGTCTGCTGACGCCCAACCAGGAGGCGGCGGGCAACCTGTTCGCGGTCGCGTTCCCGTTCGGCATGGTCTCCAGCGTCTTCGCCTCACCGGCGGACATGCCGGGCTGGCTGGGCGCGGTAGCGATGTGGAACCCGGTGTCCTCCACGGCCAACGCGGTGCGCGAGCTGTTCGGCAACCCGGGGCGGCTGGGCGACTCGTGGATCGAGCAGCACGCGATGCTGATGGCGGTGGTGTGGCCGGTGGTGATCACGGCGGTGTTCCTGCCGCTGGCGGTGCGGAAGTACCAGCGGCTGTCGCACTGAGGGCGCGTACGAAGCGGGCCCGGCACGCGGAGGCGCGCCGGGCCCGCAGCGGGGGCGAACGGGGATCAGATCCGCTCGACCACGTAGTCGATGCAGCGGGTCAGGGCCTCGACGTCGGCGGGGTCGATCGCGGGGTACATCGCGATCCGGAGCTGGTTGCGGCCCAGCTTGCGGTATGGCTCGGTGTCCACGATGCCGTTGGCGCGCAGCGTCTTGGCGACGGCGGCGGCGTCCACGTCGTCGGTGAAGTCGATCGTGCCGACGACCGCGGACCGCTGCGCCGGGTCGGCGACGAACGGCGTGGTGGCCTTCGCCTCCTCGGCCCAGTTGTAGAGCGTGCGGGCGGAGGCGGCGGTGCGGCGTACGGCCCAGTCCAGACCGCCCTGGCCGTTGATCCAGTCGAGTTGCTCGGCGAGGAGGAAGAGGGTCGCGAGGGCGGGGGTGTTGTACGTCTGGTTCTTGCGGGAGTTGTCGATCGCCGTGGGCAGCGAGAAGAACTCCGGCACGTGCCGCCCGGAGGCGTGCACGCGCGCGGCCCGCTCAAGCGCGGCGGGCGAGAACGCGGCGATCCACAGCCCGCCGTCGGAGGCGAAGGACTTCTGCGGCGCGAAGTAGTACACGTCGGTCTCTGCCACGTCCACCGGCAGCCCGCCGGCCCCGGACGTCGCGTCGACGAGCACGAGCGCCCCGGCGTCGGCCCCCTCGACCCGGCGCAGCGGCATGGCGACACCGGTGGAGGTCTCGTTGTGCGTCAGCGCGTACACGTCGACCCCGGCCTCGGCCCGCGCCTCCGGGTGCGTACCGGGCTCGGACGAGACGACGGTCGGCTCGTCCAGCCACGGGGCGAGCTTCGCGGCCTTGGCGAACTTCGAGGAGAACTCGCCGAAGGACAGGTGCTGCGACTTGCGCTCGATCAGCCCGTGGGTGGCGACGTCCCAGAACGCGGTGGCCCCACCGTTGCCGAGGACCACCTCGTACCCCTCGGGCAACGAGAACAGCGCACGCACCCCGTCACGCACCCGCCCGACGAGGTCCCGCACGGGAGCCTGCCGGTGAGACGTACCGAGAAGAGAGGAACCGGTGGCGGCCAGCGCCTCAAGCGCCTCGGTGCGCACCTTGGACGGGCCCGACCCGAAGCGTCCGTCGGCGGGCTTGATGTCATCAGGAATCACGATCTCAGCCACCCCCGAAGCCTACGACCCACCCACCCGGCAACGACGCTCCCGTCCACCTTCTGAGACGAGACGGTCACGTACTGGGCTACCTGCCGCTGAGTGAGTAAGAGGTGGTGGGGCGGGGGACGGGTTCAGAGCCGCCCCTCTCCGGCCCCTCTGCCGGACGTCACCCCTTCGATGAACGCGTCCGGCGGAAGATAGCCGTGTTCCTCCACGTAATGCAGGCTCGCGGCAGCTAAGGCCGCCAGCGCGGCCGGGAAGGTGTGCCGGCGTCTCACGTCAACTCCCCGTAGGAAGTGGGTCACTACGGGTGGAAGACGCTATCCGTGGGGCGCGAGGTTTCGCCAGCGCGTTCGTTGGCTTGATGCCGACGCTTCACCGGAGCCCCACGCGTCCACGCAGGCGTCCGCCGGGGGCCGCCCGTGTGTGCGGTGGCCCCCGGCGGTGCGGGGTCAGCCCAGCGTGAGGGTGGGTGGGGATGGGTTGGTGGTGGTCCAGGCGCCGTTGAAGCCGAAGGTGACCGAGCCGCCGTCCGGGACGTTGCCGTTGTAGGGGGCGTTCGTGCAGGTGACCCTCGTGCCGGTCTGCTGGCAGGTGGCGTTCCAGGCGTTGGTCACGCGCTGGCCCGCCGCGTAGTCCCAGCTGACCGACCAGCCGGACAGCGCGTCGCCGTCGCAGCTCACCGTCACCGCGGCGGTGAAGCCGCCGTTCCACTGCTGGGGTACGGCGTAGCTCGCGCTGCAGCCGTCACCGGGGCCCGGTCCCGGGCCGGGGCCCGGGTCGCCGCCGAGTGCTTCCGCCACCGCGTTGTACGCCTGCTTCGGCTGGTAGCTGTCGTTCCAGAGGGTCGCCGAGCCCTCGCCGTCGAAGACGCCGGGGACCCAGGAGTACTTGTCCGGGAAGCCCCACACCGTGACGCCCTTGCAGCGGGTGACCGCCAGGCAGGCGTCGATGACGTTCGTGTAGTACTGCGACTGGGTGGCTTCCTTCTGCGCGCTGACGGGGAGCTGCATCCGTACGTCCAGCTCCGTGATCGCCACGTCGACGCCCAGGTCCGCGAAGCGCTGCATGTTCTGCCGCAGGTCGCTCGGGAAGCCGTACTGGATCGCCAGGTGGCCCTGGATGCCGACGCAGTCGATCGGCACGCCCTGGGCCTTCAGGTCGCGTACGAGGTTGTACATCGCGGTGCTCTTCGCGTTGACGCCCTCGATGTTGTAGTCGTTGATGCACAGCTTCGCGCCCGGGTCCGCCGCCTTCGCGGCGCGCAGCGCGTGGGCGACGTAGTCGCGGCCCATGGCGTTGTAGAAGGGGCTGGTACGGAACGTGCCGTCCTCGTTGAACGGCTCGTTGACGACGTCCCAGGCGTCGATGTCGCCCGCGTAGTGCCGGGCGACCTGCGTGACGTGGTTCTCCATCGCCGTACGGACCTCGCCGCTCGGCAGTCCCGAGACCCAGCCGGGGAGCTGGCTGTGCCAGACGAGGGTGTGGCCGCGTACGGACTGGCCGTTCTGCTGCGCGAAGTCGACGACCCGGTCGCCCGGGGCGTAGTTGAACTGGCCGCGGGACGGCTGCACGGTGTCCCACTTCATCTCGTTCTCCGCCGTGACCTGGCCGAACTCGCTGCCCAGGATCCCGGTGTACTGGGTGTCGGAGAAGTGCGACGTCGCGGCGGCGGAGCCGATGAACTTGCCGTGCGCCTGCGCGAGCTGGTTCAGCGAGGCGGCGGCGGTCGCGGGCGGGCCGGCGTCCGCGGAGGCGGTTGCCTGCGCGGGGGCGGCGGAGCCGAGGCCGTACAGGCAGAGGGCGCCGGCGAGCGCGGCCAGCAGGGCCCTGGGCCTGCTGCGGAGTCTTCGCATGTTCCCCTTCTTCCCCCGCGGGCGGGCGCGGGCGGTGGTGGAGTGGGTGGCGCCGGATCCGTGCGTGCGGGTGGTGGGGGTGGGGGTGGAGGTGGATCGAAACATTCGGGACTAGTTGCGAATCTTTCTGGGGTCGGACGTTAGAGGCGCGAGTGAGGCACGTCAATACGCGCGACGGGGTGGGGGTGTCCGGCACGCTGGGGCTATGGATACGGAGACGGGCGCGGACGCGGGTACGGACGCCGGGGTGGATGTCGTGGCGCTGGAGCGCCGGCTGCGGGCCGCCGTCCGCGGCGAGGTGGGGTTCGGGACCCGGGACCGGGCCCTCGTCACCATGGACGCCTCCAACTACCGAAGGGTCCCCCTCGGCGTCGTCGCCCCCCGCGACGCCGACGACGTCGCCGCGGCGCTCGCCGTGTGCCGGGAGTACGGCGCGCCCGTCGTCGCCCGCGGCGGCGGCACGTCCATCGCGGGCAACGCCGTGGGCGCCGGCGTCGTCCTCGACTTCACCCGGCACCTGAACCGGCTCGTCGACCTCGACCCCGGGGCGCGCACCGCCGTCGTGCAGCCCGGGCTCGTGCTCGACCGGCTGCGCGGCGCGGCGGCGGCGCACGGGCTGACGTTCGGGCCCGATCCGTCGACCCACAGCCGGTGCACGATCGGCGGGATGGTCGGCAACAACTCCTGCGGCTCGCACAGCGTCGCGTGGGGTACGACCGCGGACAACGTACGGGCGCTGGACGTGGTGACGTACCGCGGGCGGGCGGTGCGGCTGGAGCGGGACCTCGGGGTGCTGCCGGGGCTGCGGGAGTTCGTCGAGGGGCATCTGGCGACGCTGCGGACGGGCGGGCGCGCGGTGGGGCGCGCCGCCGGCCGGGCGGGCGACGGTGCAGACGGGCATGCGGGTGGCGTACGGGACGGAGCCGGCGCCCCCGCCGCGGACGCCGGCGCCCCCGCCCCGCACCCCCGCGACCTCCCCGGCTGGCCCGACCTCCCCCGCCGCATCTCCGGCTACGCCCTCGACGCCCTCCTCCCCGAGCGCGGCGGCGACCTCGCCCGCGCCTTCACCGGCAGCGAAGGCACCCTCGCCGTCCTCACCCAGGCCACCGTCCGCCTCGTCGAGGCACCCCCCGCCCGCGCCCTCGCCGTCCTCGGCTACGCCGACGAGTCCGCCGCCGCGGAAGCCGCCCCCGGGCTGCTGCCGCTGCGCCCGCTGACCGTCGAGGGCATGGCCGCCGACCTCGTGCCCGACGCGCACGCGCTGCCCCGCGGCGGCGCCTGGCTGTTCGTCGAGACCGGCGGCGACACCCCCGCCGCCGCGCGGGCCGCCGCCGAGGAGGTGTGCCGCGCCGCCGACGCCGTCGACCACACCGTCGTCGCGGAGCCCGCCGCGCAGCGCGCCCTGTGGCGTATCCGCGAGGACGCCTCCGGCACCGCCACCCGCATGCCCGACGGCAGCGAGGCGTGGCCCGGCTGGGAGGACTGCGCGGTGCCGCCCGCACGGCTCGGGGCGTATCTGCGCGAGTTCCGCGCGCTGCTCGCCGCGCACGGGCTGCGCGGGCTGCCGTACGGGCACTTCGGCGACGGCTGCATCCACGTCCGGATCGACTTCGACCTGCTGACCGCGCCCGGCGTCGGCCGCTTCCGGGAGTTCTCGGGGGAGCTGGCTGATCTGGTCGTCGCCCACGGTGGTTCGCTGTCCGGGGAGCACGGCGACGGGCGGGCGCGCTCGGAGCTGCTGCCCGCGATGTACGGGGACGAACTCGTCGGCCTCTTCGGCGGCTTCAAGGATCTCTGGGACCCCGACGGCGCCCTCAACCCCGGCGTGATCGCCCGCCCCGCCCCCCTCGACGCCGACCTGCGCTTCGCGCCGCTGCCGCGGGTGCCGGTGCCGGTGGCGTTCGGCTATCCGCACGACGGTCCCGAGGGCGGCGACTTCGCGGCGGCGGTGCGGCGGTGCGTCGGGGTCGCCAAGTGCCGGAACCCGGCGGGGAGTCCGGGGGTGATGTGCCCGTCGTACCGGGCCACGGGCGAGGAACGGCACTCCACGCGCGGGCGCGCGCGCCTGCTGCACGAGATGCTGGCGGGGGAGGTCATCACCGACGGCTGGCGCTCGGAGGAGGTGCGCGAGGCGCTCGACCTGTGCCTGTCGTGCAAGGGGTGCCGCAGCGACTGCCCGGTGGACGTCGACATGGCCACGTACAAGGCCGAGTTCCTGCACCACCACTACGCCGGGCGGCGGCGGCCGATGGCGCACTACGCGATGGGGCGGCTGCCGCAGTGGCTGCGGCTGACGGCCGCGCTGCGGGCCGCGGGCGTGGCGAACGCGCTGGCCGCCGTGGGGCCGCTGGCGGCGGTGGCGAAGCGGGCGGCGGGGCTCGCGGGGGAGCGGGCGATCCCGCCGATCGCGCGGGTGCCGCTGACGCGGTCGCTGCGGCGGGGCGTCGACGCGGATCCGGACGTGCTGCTGTGGCCGGACACGTTCACGAACTACCTGTCGCCGGAGGCGGGTACGGCGGCGGTCCGGGTGCTGCGGGCGGCGGGGCTGCGGGTGGGGCTGCCGCGGGAGGCGGGGAAGGTGTGCTGCGGGCTGACGTATGTCTCTACGGGCCAACTGGACCAGGCCCGCGAGGCGATGCGGCGCACGCTGGACGCGCTGGAGCCGGCGGACGGCGGGAGCGACGACGCGGACGAGGGCGCGGCCGGCCCGCCCCTCGTCGTCCTCGAACCGCCCTGCGCCGCCGCGCTCAAGACCGACCTCGTCGAGCTGCTGCCCGACGACGAGCGCGCCCCGCGCCTCGCCGCCCGCGTCCGCACCCTCGCGGAAGCCCTCGAAACCGCCGCCCCCGACTGGACCCCGCCCCGCCTCGACCGCCCGGTCACCGGCCAGACCCACTGCCACCAGCACGCCGTCCTCGGCGACGGCGCCGAGCGCCGCCTGATGGCGAAGGCGGGTCTGGAGGGCCGACTCGCCTCGGGCTGCTGCGGCCTGGCGGGCAACTTCGGCTTCGAGCGCGGCCACTACGAGGTCTCCGCCGCCTGCGCGGAAGACCAGCTCCTCCCGGCCGTAC
Source organism: Streptomyces sp. NBC_01808 (assembly GCF_035917395.1). Taxonomy (NCBI): domain Bacteria; kingdom Bacillati; phylum Actinomycetota; class Actinomycetes; order Kitasatosporales; family Streptomycetaceae; genus Streptomyces; species Streptomyces sp. NBC_01808. The sequence continues at coordinate 3,420,535 of NZ_CP109072.1, read as the reverse complement.
ACAACGCGCCGGAAGACGCGGCGGTCGTGGCCGACGGCTACTCCTGCCGCACCCAACTCGCCCAGCTCGCCGGCATCCGCGCCCGCCACCTGGCGGAACTCCTCGCGGAGGGCCTGCCGGAGGAGGGCGAGCGGGGCGGGCGAAGCTGACGCACCCCGGGCTGAATCCGGCAAGCACGCTTGCTTGTTTTCCGGCCCGCTGCCACCCTACTGCGCAGTAGTCACGAGGGGAGCGCAGCATGGCGGGCCCGGAGATCATCACCCTGCTCGACGACCTCCGCGACGAGAGCGCCGCGCTGGACGCCCTCGTCGCCGGGCTGCCGCCCGAGCGGTGGGCGCTCGGCACCCCCGCCGCCGGGTGGACCGTCGCGCATCAGATCGCCCACCTCGCGTGGACCGATCGCGCCGCGCTCGCCGCCGCCCGCGATCCCGACGAGTTCCGGGGGATGCTGACGCACGCCCGGGAGGCGCCGTTCGGCTTCGTCGACGAGGGCGCCGAGCGGGGGGCCGCGCAGCCGCCCGGGGTGCTGCTGGACGGATGGCGGCAGGGGCGCGAGGAGCTGCGGCGGGTGCTGCTGGCGCAGCCGGCGGGGGTGCGGATGCCGTGGTTCGGGCCGCCGATGAGCGTCGGGGGCGTCGCCTCGGGACGGTTGATGGAGACCTGGGCGCACGGGCAGGACGTCGCCGACGCGCTGGGCGTACGGCGTGCGCCCACCGCCCGGCTGCGGCACGTGGCCCGTATCGGCGTACGGACGCGGGACTTCGCGTACGCCGTGCACCGACTCGCGCCGCCCGCGGAAGAGTTCCGTGTCGAGCTGACCGCGCCCGGCGGTGGCGGGGAGGTGTGGGCGTACGGTCCTGAGGACGCCGCCGAGCGCGTCACCGGGCCCGCGCTCGACTTCTGCCTGCTGGCCACCCAGCGCGTGCACCGCACCGACACCGCGCTCGTCGCCGAGGGCGCGGAGGCGGAGCGCTGGCTGGGCATCGCCCAGGCGTTCGCGGGCCCGCCGGGCGCCGGGCGGGACCCGGCGCCGGACGGCACGGCCCGTACCGGCGCTGCTCCTGAGGAGCGCCCGTGACCCTCCGTATCGGCAACGCCTCCGGCTTCTACGGCGACCGCTTCGCCGCCGTCCGCGAGATGCTCACCGGCGGCGAACTCGACGTCCTCACCGGCGACTACCTCGCCGAGCTGACCATGCTCATCCTCGCCCGCGACCGCCTCAAGGACCCCGCCGCCGGCTACGCCAGGACCTTCCTCCGCCAGCTCGAAGACGGCCTCGGCCTCGCCCGCGACCGCGGTGTCGCGCTCGTCGTCAACGCCGGCGGCCTCAACCCCGCGGGGCTCGCCGCCGCCGTCCGCGAACTGGCCGAGCGCGTCGGCGTGCCGGCCCGTGTCGCCCACGTCGAGGGCGACGACCTCACCGCCCGCGGCACGTGGCCCGGCGCCCTCGCCGCCCACGCCTACCTCGGCGGCGCCGGCATCGCCGCCTGCCTGCGCGCGGGCGCCGACGTCGTCGTCACCGGCCGGGTCACCGACGCCGCGCTCGTCACGGGCGCCGCCCAGGCCCACTACGGCTGGTCCCCAGCCACCGACGACGACCCCGACGACCCCGACGACCCCGACGACCCCGCCCTGCACGCCCTCGCCGGTGCCGTCGTCGCCGGCCACGTGCTGGAGTGCGGCACCCAGGCCACCGGCGGCAACTACGCCTTCTTCACCGAGCACGACGTCCGCCACCCCGGCTTCCCCCTCGCCGAGATCGAGCCCGACGGCAGCGCCGTCATCACCAAGCACCCCGGCACCGGCGGCGCCGTCACCGTCGGGACCGTCACCGCCCAGCTCCTCTACGAGACCGCGGGACCCCGCTACGCGGGGCCCGACGTCACCGCCCGCCTCGACTCCGTACGCCTCGCCCAGGACGGACCCGACCGCGTCCGCGTCACCGGCGTACGCGGCGAGCCGCCGCCCCCCGACGTCAAGGTCGGCCTCTCCCGCCTCGGCGGCCACCGCAACGAGGTCGTCTTCGTCCTCACCGGCCTCGACATCGACGCCAAGGCCGCCCTCGTACGCGACCAGATGGCGCCCGCCCTCAAGGGCGTCGCCGACGTCCGCTGGACCCTCGCCCGCACCGACCGCCCCGACGCCGACGTGCAGGAGGAGGCGTCCGCCCTGCTCCGCCTCGCCGTCCGGGACCCCGACGAGGCCGCCGTCGGCCGCGCCGTCAGCGGCGCCGCCGTCGAACTGGCCCTCGCCAGCATCCCCGGCTTCCACGTCACCGCCCCGCCCGGCAGGGCGCAGCCGTACGGCGTCTTCGAGGCCGCGTACGTCCCCGCCGCCGATGTCCCCCACACCGCCGTGCTCCCCGACGGCACCCGCGTCCCCGTCGCCCCGCCGCCGCGCACCCGGGCGCTGGAGCCCGTACCGGAACCGCCCCTGCCGCCGCCCCCGCCGCCGGGACCGACCCGCCGCGCGCCGCTCGGCGCCGTGGCCGGCGCGCGCAGCGGCGACAAGGGCGGCAGCGCCAACCTCGGCGTCTGGGCCCGGTCCGGCGCCGCCTGGCCGTGGCTGGCCCACACCCTCACCGTCGACCGCTTCCGCGAACTCCTCCCGGAGACCGCCCCCTTCCCCGTCGTACGGCACGTCCTGCCGCACCTCCGCGCGCTCAACTTCACCGTCGAAGGACTCCTCGGCGACGGCGTCGCCTCCCAGGCCCGCTTCGACCCGCAGGCCAAGGCACTCGGCGAGTGGCTGCGCGCCCGGCACGCCGACATACCCGAGGAGCTGCTGTGACCGTGCTGGCCTCGTCGCTGGACACCGCGGGCCCCGACTACGCCGCCCACCGCGCCGCGATGCTCGACAAGCTCGCCGCGCTCGACGAGGAGCACGCCAAGGCGGTGGCGGGCGGCGGCGAGAAGTACGTCGCCCGGCACCGGGCCCGCGGCAAGCTGCTCGTACGCGAGCGCATCGAGCTGCTGCTCGACCCCGACACCCCGTTCCTGGAACTGAGCCCGCTGGCCGGCTGGGGCTCGGACTACGCCGTGGGCGCCTCGCTCGTCACCGGCATCGGCGTCGTCTCCGGCGTGGAGTGCCTGATCACCGCCAACGACCCGACCGTACGCGGCGGCGCGTCCAACCCCTGGACGCTGAAGAAGGCGTTCCGCGCCCACGAGATCAGCCTCGCCAACCGGCTGCCGTCGATCCACCTCGTGGAGTCCGGCGGCGCCGACCTGCCGTCGCAGAAGGAGATCTTCATTCCGGGCGGCGCGCTCTTCAAGTTCCTCACCCGCTCGTCCGCGGCCGGCATCCCCACGGTCGCCGTCGTCTTCGGCAACTCCACGGCGGGCGGCGCGTACGTGCCGGGCATGAGCGACCACGTGATCATGGTCAAGGAGCGGGCGAAGGTGTTCCTCGGCGGCCCGCCGCTGGTGAAGATGGCCACCGGCGAGGAGAGCGACGACGAGTCGCTGGGCGGCGCGGACATGCACGCCCGTACCTCGGGACTCGCCGACTACTTCGCCGTCGACGAGCCGGACGCCCTGCACACCGCCCGCCGCGTCGTCGCCCGCCTCGCCTGGCGCAAGGCGCACCCCGACCCGCCGCCGGCCGCCCCGCCCGCGTATCCGGAGGACGAACTGCTGGGCATCGTGCCGGGCGACCTGAAGATCCCGTTCGACCCGCGCGAGGTGATCGCGCGGGTGGTGGACGGCTCGGACTTCGACGAGTTCAAGCCGCTGTACGGGACGAGCCTGGCCACCGGCTGGGCGCGGCTGCACGGCTATCCCGTCGGGATCCTCGCGAACGCGCGCGGGGTGCTGTTCAGCGAGGAGTCGCAGAAGGCCGCGCAGTTCATCCAGCTCGCCAACCAGCGCGACATCCCGCTGGTCTTCCTCCACAACACCACCGGCTACATGGTCGGCAAGGACTACGAGCAGGGCGGCATCATCAAGCACGGCGCCCAGATGATCAACGCCGTCTCCAACTCCCGCGTCCCGCACCTGTCGGTGCTCATGGGCGCCAGCTACGGCGCCGGCCACTACGGCATGTGCGGCCGCGCGTACGACCCCCGGTTCCTCTTCGCCTGGCCGAGCGCCAAGTCGGCGGTCATGGGGCCGCAGCAGCTCGCGGGCGTGCTGTCGATCGTCGCGCGCGCGTCGGCGGAGGCGAAGGGGATGCCGTACGACGAGGAGGGCGACGCGGCGCTGCGGGCGATGGTGGAGCAGCAGATCGAGGCGGAGTCGCTGCCGGTGTTCCTGTCGGGGCGGCTGTACGACGACGGGGTCATCGACCCGCGGGACACCCGCACGGTGCTGGGGATCTGCCTGTCGGCGATCCACACGGCGCCGTACGCGGGGGTGCACGACGGGTACGGGGTGTTCCGGCTATGACCGCGCGACAGGCATCCACAAGGCGACCGGCATCCACAGGGCGACCGGCATCCATAGGGGAGCACCGATGATCCGCACCCTCCTCGTCGCCAACCGCGGCGAGATCGCCTGCCGCGTCTTCCGCACCTGCCGGGAGCTGGGCATCACGCCCGTCGCCGTGCACTCCGACGCGGACGCGGGCGCGCTGCACGTACGCGCCGCGCTGGACGCCGGCGGGGCGGCGGTCCGGCTGCCGGGGCGGGCGGCGGCGGACACGTATCTGCGGGCGGACCTGCTGGTCGCGGCGGCGCTCGCGGCCGGCGCGGACGCGGTGCACCCGGGCTACGGGTTCCTCTCCGAGAGCGCGGAGTTCGCGCGGGCGGTCGGGGCGGCGGGGCTGACGTGGGTCGGGCCGCCGCCGGAGGCGATCGAGGCGATGGCGTCCAAGACGCGCGCGAAGGAACTGATGGGCCTGGCGCCCTTCGACCCGTCGAAGGCGGTGGAGTCCGACCTGCCGCTGCTGGTCAAGGCGGCGGCGGGCGGCGGCGGTCGCGGCATGCGGGTCGTCCTCGAACTGGCCGCGCTGGACGCCGAACTGGCGTCGGCGGCGGCGGAGGCCGCGGCGGCGTTCGGGGACGGCGAGGTGTTCGTCGAGCCGTACGTCGAGGGCGGGCGGCACGTGGAGGTGCAGGTGCTCGCGGACGCGCACGGGGGCGTGTGGGCGCTGGGCACGCGCGACTGCTCGCTGCAGCGGCGGCACCAGAAGGTGGTGGAGGAGGCCCCGGCACCGGGCCTTGCGGCGGGCGTGGCGGCGGAGCTGGAGGAGACGGCGGTACGGGCGGCGCGGGCGATCGGGTACGTGGGCGCGGGCACGGTGGAGTTCCTGCTGGCGCCGGACGGGCGGGCGCAGTTCCTGGAGATGAACACGCGGCTCCAGGTGGAGCACCCGGTGACGGAGGCGGTGTACGGGGTCGACCTGGTGGCCGGGCAGTTGAGGATCGCGGAGGGCGCGCCGTTGCCGCCGTCGGCACCGCAGCCGAGGGGCCACGCGGTGGAGGCCCGCCTGTACGCGGAGGACCCGGCGTCGGATTTCGCCCCGCAGACGGGCCGGGTCCACTGCCTGGAGGCCGGGGACGACCGTGTGCCGTACGTCCCGGGGGGTCCGGGGCGCAGCCCCGGCGGGGTCCTGGGCGGGGCCCCGGTATCGGGAAGGGGCGGGATCGGGGAATCCTCCGCCCTCCGCCTCGACACCGGCTACACCGCCGGCGACACCGTCACCCCGTACTACGACGCCCTGCTCGCCAAGGTGATCGTCCACGCCCCCACCCGCGCCGAGGCGGTCCGCCACCTGACGACCGCGCTGCGGCGGGCACGGATCCACGGCCCGGTGACGAACAGGGACCTGCTCGTCCGGTCGCTGGCACACGAGGAGTTCACCGGCGCGCGGATGACCACCTCGTTCTACGACACCCACCTGCCGACGCTGACCCCCACCCCTGGCGACGCTGACGCGCACCTCCGACTCGCCGCTCTCGCCGCCGCGCTCGCCGATACCGCCGCGCGACAGCAGGCGGAGGGCGCCGTGTTGCCCGTCCGGTTCGGGGGGTGGCGCAATGTGCCGTCGCAGCCGCAGGTGAAGGGGTACCGGGTCGAGCCCGGCGGTGCCGAGGTCGAGGTTCGCTACCGCCTCACCCGCGACGGCGTACGCGCCGACGGCCTGCCCGAGGTGCGCGTGCTCTCCGCCGCTCCCGGGCGCGTGGTGCTCGAAGTCGCCGGTGTCGCACGTGCCTTCGACGTCGCCGTCTACGACGCCCCGGCCGGAGGCCGGCCCGCGCCGGCCGCCTACGTCGACACCCCCCACGGTTCGTACGCCCTCCGTCCTCTCTCCCGCTTTCCCGACCCCCGCGCCGACACCCCGCCCGGCTCCCTCCTCGCCCCCATGCCCGGCACCGTCGTCCGCCTCGCCGACGGGATCGCCCCCGGGCAGACCGTCAGCCAGGGCCAGCCCCTCCTCTGGCTGGAGGCGATGAAGATGGAGCACAAGGTCGCCGCCCCCGCCTCCGGCGTGCTCACCGCCCTGCACGCCGCCCCCGGCCGCCAGGTCGAGGTCGGCGCCCTCCTGGCCGTAGTCGAAGCCGCAGCCGAGGCCGTAGAAGAGGCCGCAGAAGAGGCCGCAGAAGAACCCGCAGCAGCAGACGCCCCGCCCCGCGATCAGGAAGGCCGACAGCCATGACCAGCGCCATCCTCGAACCCCAGGAGCACCGTGACCTCCGCGCCGCCGTCGCCGCGCTCGGCGCCCGCTACGGCCGCGACTACTTCACCGCCGCCGTCCGCGACGGCCGGCACACCGACGAGCTGTGGGCCGAGGCCGGCAAGGCCGGTTACCTCGGCGTCAACCTCCCCGAGGCGTACGGCGGCGGAGGCGGCGGCATCGCGGAGCTGGCGATCGTGCTGGAGGAACTCGGCGCCGCCGGCTGCCCGCTTCTCATGCTCGTCGTGTCGCCCGCGATATGCGGCACGGTCATCGCCCGCTTCGGCACCGAGGAGCAGAAGCGGCGCTGGCTTCCCGGACTCGCCGACGGCACCCGCAAGATGGCCTTCGGCATCACCGAGCCCGACGCCGGCTCCAACTCGCACCGCATCACCACCACCGCCCGCCGCGACGGCGACGGCTGGGTGCTGTCCGGCCGCAAGGTGTTCATCTCCGGCGTCGACATCGCCGACGCCACGCTCGTCGTCGGCCGCACCGAGGACGCCCGTACCGGCAAGCTCAAGCCCTGTCTGTTCATCGTCCCGCGCGACGCCGAGGGCTTTCGGCGCTCTCACATACCCATGGAGCTGCACGCTCCGGAGAAGCAGTTCGAGCTGGTCCTCGACGACGTGCGGCTGCCCGCGGACGCCCTCGTCGGCGACGAGGACGCCGGTCTGCTCCAGCTCTTCGCGGGGCTCAACCCCGAGCGCATCATGACCGCCGCGTTCGCGCTGGGCCTGGGGCGGCAGGCGGTGGCGCGGGCCGTCGAGTACGCCCGTACGCGCCAGGTGTGGAAGGGCGGCGCCATCGGCGTGCACCAGGCGATCGCGCATCCGCTCGCGCAGGCGCACATCGAGTTGGAGCTGGCCCGGCTGATGACGCAGAAGGCCGCGGCGTTGTACGACGCCGGTGGTGCCGCCGACCTGGCAGCAGCCGCGGGCGAGGCGGCGAACATGGCGAAGTACGCGGCCGCGGAGGCGGCGGCGAAGGCCGTCGACCAGGCCGTGCACACCCTCGGCGGCAACGGGCTCAGCACCGAGTACGGTCTTGCGCAGATGCTCACCGCGTCCCGCGTGGCCAGGATCGCCCCGGTGAGCCGGGAGATGATCCTCAACTACGTGTCGCACCAGACGCTGGGCCTGCCCAAGTCGTACTGACGACGCCGACGTACCGAAGGAGCGCCTCCCCGCCATGACCGACGCACCCGCAGAACCGGCCGCCGACGATGCGCCCCTCGTCCGGACCGCGCGCGACGACCGCGGCGTCACGACCCTCACGCTCGACTCGCCCCACAACCGCAACGCGCTCTCCGCCCGCCTCATGGCCGAACTCGACGCGGGACTGACCGCCGCCGCCGAGGACGACGACGCTCGGGCCGTCCTGCTCACCCACACCGGCAACACCTTCTGCGCCGGCGCCGACCTCGGCGAGGCCACGGCCGCCGCCGCCCCCACGGACGGGCCGCTGGCGCTGGCGCGGCTGCTGCGGGCGGTCGTGGAGTGCCCGAAGCCCGTCGTCGCGCGGGTGACCGGGCACGTACGGGCCGGGGGCCTCGGGCTGCTCGGCGCGTGCGACATCGCGGCGGCGGGTACGGGGGCGACGTTCGCGTTCACCGAGGCGCGGCTCGGGCTCGCGCCCGCGGTGATCTCGATGCCGCTGCTGCCGCGGCTGGACGCCCGCGCGGCGGCGCGCTACTACCTCACGGGCGAGCGCTTCGGCCCGGAGGAGGCGGCGAGGATCGGCCTGGTGACGCTGGCGGGGGACGACGTGGACGCGCTGCTGACGCCGGTGCTCGACGGGTTGCGGGCGGCGTCGCCGCAGGGGCTGGCGGCGTCGAAGCGGCTGGTCACGGGGGAGGTGCTGCGGGCGTTCGACCGGGACACGGAGCCGTTCGCGGAGCTGTCGGCGTCGCTGTTCGCGTCCCCGGAGGCCAGGGAGGGCATGACGGCGTTCCTGGAGCGCCGGGAGCCGAAGTGGTTCCGCTGACGGACGCCCCGCGCCAGCCACGGGGCCGGGGCCCGCAGCAGGACCGCAGCCGGGCGACCCGGCAGCGGCTGCTGGAGGCGGCGGTGGCGTGCCTGGCGGAACTGGGCTGGGGCGGGAGCACGGTGAGTGTGGTCGCGGAGCGGGCGGGCGTCTCGCGGGGCGCGGCGCAGCACCACTTCCCGACCAGGGAGGACCTGTTCACGGCGGCGGTGGAACACGTGGCGGCGGAACGCTCGGCGGCCCTGCGCGCGCTGCCCCCGGCGGCGGGGGCAGCGGATCCGGTACGAGCGGACGGAGCAGATCCGGTACGAGCCGCCGCCGCGGACACGCCCCCCGCCGACGCGGCCACCGCCGCCGTCGTGCGCGGGGTCGTCGACCTCTACACCGGGCCCCTCTTCCGGGCCGCGCTCCAGCTCTGGGTCGCCGCCGCGAACGAGGAGCAGCTACGCCCCCGCGTCGCCGCACTGGAGGCCCGCGTCGGCCGGGAGGCGCACCGGATGACGGTGGCGCTCCTCGGCGCCGACGAGTCGGTGCCGGGCGTACGGGAGACGGTGCAGGGGTTCCTCGACATGGCCCGGGGCCTGGGCCTGGCGACCCTGCTCACGGACGACAGCGCCCGCCGCGACCGCGTCGTGACGCAGTGGTCGCACCTGCTGACGACAGCCCTGTCGAACGCCAACGCCCGCTGAGCCCGGGCCGGGCCAGCCACCCGGCCCGTAACCGCGACAGCCCACCCCACGTCCCCCGCACACCCGCCCAAGGGTAGGCCGCTCCACCGACAACGAAGCCGCGGTCGCCCCGAGGGGCCCAGGCCCAGCCGCATCAGAACCGAACCGCCTCGGGCCGCCCGGCAAACCCGCCTCGGGCCGGTCCGTCCCAGGCCGACCCGCCTCAGCCCGAGCCGCGCCTCACGCCGGTCCCCGCCTTACGCCGATCCCCGCCTCACGCCGAGCCGCCCGCCTCCGCGTAGCCCTCGATCTCCTGCGGCGACCGCGTCCCCGGCCCCACGTACCGCGCCGACGGCCGCACCAGCCGCCCCGTCCGCTTCTGCTCCAGGATGTGCGCCGACCACCCCGCTGTCCGCGCGCACGTGAACATCGACGTGAACATGTGCGCCGGCACCTCCGCGAAGTCCAGCACGATCGCCGCCCAGAACTCGACGTTCGTCTCCAGCACCCGGTCGGGACGCCGCGCCCGCAGCTCCGCCAGCGCCGCCTTCTCCAGCGCCTCCGCGACCTCGTACCGCGGCGCGCCGAGCTGCTTCGCCGTGCGCCGCAGCACCCGCGCCCGCGGGTCCTCCGCGCGGTAGACGCGGTGGCCGAAGCCCATCAGCCGCTCGCCGTTGTCCAGCGCCCGCTTCACGTAGCCCTCGGCGTCGCCCGTGCGCTCGATCTCCTCGATCATCCCGAGCACCCGCGACGGCGCGCCCCCGTGCAGCGGCCCGGACATCGCGCCGACCGCGCCGGACAGCGCCGCCGCGACGTCGGCGCCGGTGGAGGCGATGACGCGGGCGGTGAAGGTGGAGGCGTTCATGCCGTGTTCGGCGGCGGAAGTCCAGTAGGCGTCGACGGCGGCGACGTGCTTGGGGTCGGGCTCGCCGCGCCAGCGGATCATGAACCGCTCGACGACCGTACGGGCCTTGTCGATCTCCCGCTGCGGCACCATCGGCCGCCCCTGCCCGCGGGCGGACTGGGCGACGTACGACAGCGCCATGACGGCGGCCCGCGCCAGGTCCTCGCGGGCGCGCGCCTCGTCGATGTCGAGCAGCGGCCGCAACCCCCAGACGGGCGCGAGCATGGCCAGCGCGGACTGCACGTCGACGCGGATGTCGCCGGAGTGCACGGGGATGGGGAAGGGCTCGGCGGGCGGCAGACCGGGTTTGAAGGCGCCGTCGACCAGAAGACCCCAGACGTTGCCGAACGAGACCTGACCCACCAGGTCCTCGATGTCCACACCGCGATAACGGAGCGCGCCGCCCTCCTTGTCGGGTTCGGCGATCTCTGTCTCGAAGGCGACGACTCCCTCAAGCCCGGGTACGAAATCGGACATCAGGCGGCTCCCTCATGTGTGGCGTGCGCTGCGGGGGGTGTGCAGCGACGGACGGGTCGGCCCCAGGGCGTGGAGTGGTGCGGGGGGTGTACCTGCTGGCCAGGCTCCGCGGCGCCATCGCTCGCGGTCCGGGGCGTGCATTCCGGGCCACCATAGCCGGGGGTGTGGAGTTTCCACAGTGGTCGGGCGGCCGATCTGTCGGGTCGCCTACATGCGAGGGGACGTGAGATCGGGCACACTCCACCGATCGCGGCCCGGAGGGTTACGGAGTGCGTCGAGCGGGCAGACTCCCGCCCCGCAACGGCCGCTCATACTGCAAGATATGTAGGTGCGACACGTTGACGTTGACACCGAACGCTCCCTCGATCCGGCCGCCATGCGCGCGCACTACCGCGCCGCGGGACTGTCGGAGGACTCCCTCGCCGCCGATCCCTTCGAGCAGTTCGGCCGCTGGTTCCAGCAGGCCGCGGCGAGCGGACTGCACGAGCCCAACGCGATGGTCGTCTCCACCGCCGACGCCGAGGGCCGGCCCAGCTCCCGCACCGTGCTGCTGAAGCAGGTGGACGAGCGGGGGTTCGTCTTCTACACCAACTACGGTTCGCGCAAGGGCCGCGAGCTGGCCGCGAACCCGCATGTGTCGCTGCTCTTCCCCTGGCACCCCGTCGCCCGCCAGGTGATCGTCGCGGGGGCGGCGGAGCGTACGGGCCGGGACGAGACGGTGGCGTACTTCCGTACCAGGCCGCACGGCTCGCAGTTGGGCGCGTGGGCGAGCGAGCAGTCGTCGGCGGTGGCGTCGCGGGCGGAGCTGGACCGGATGTACGAGGAGCTGGCGGACCGCTATCCGGAGGGCGAGCAGGTGCCGGCGCCGCCGGAGTGGGGCGGCTTCCGGGTCAGGCCGCGGACGGTGGAGTTCTGGCAGGGCCGCGAGAACCGGCTGCACGACCGCCTGAGGTACGTACGCACCGAGGGTGCGGCGGGCGGCGGCTGGACGGTGGAGCGTCTCTGCCCGTAGCGGTAGGGGACGACGACGACCGCGGCGGCGACGGCGCGCGCGGGGCCGGGGGCGGAGCCCCCGCCGTGGCACGAAGGCCGGGAAAGAACGGGGCCCGCGCAGCAGACGACCCGCGGCCCATTCCCCTGGAGGGGAGCCGGTCGGACGTACCGGCGGACCGCGGGTCGGGTGAACTGCTTGGGATAAGGGCCGGCTGGGTGCGTCCTAGGCACCCGGGTCCGGCATTGCGCTCAAGCGCGACGGCGGACCACTAGCCCGCAGTCACCTCACGCGTCCGGTACTTCATCATCTGCCGAACCACCTCCCTTCTCGTGTGCCTCACACACTAGGCACGCCCCTCCGCCCCCTCAAGTGATTTCTCGGCGGCCCCGGCGGCCCCGGCCGCGGGCACTCCGGCCACCTCCGCGTAAGGCCGGAACCCGCTGGTCCCCGGGCGGTCCCGGGGCGCGGCCACCGGGTTACCCGCCGGCGCCCCCTCCCGGTGGAGCCCCTTCGCGTGCAACGATTTCGACGGAATGGGGTGTGTGCTGCGTCACGTTCGAGTTGAATGATCCGGGTGCACCACACCACGCACACGACGCCGCGGCGAGCAGGGGGTGCCTGATGAGCGCGACCCGGCGTACCAACCGGGACCGCAGGAACGCCTCCGGCGAGCAGAGCGCCGACGCTCCGGGCACGGGAGACGACGCCGCCGGGTCACCGCCCGCGGCGGCGGACGCGGCCGCTGAGGACACGCCGCCGCAGGACCGCCGCGCCGCGGCCCCCGATCTGCTGGTGGCGCTCCTCGACGGCATGGACGCCGCCCTGTGCGCCTTCGACGCCGAGGGCGTCGTCACCCACTGGAACCGCGAGGCCGAGCGGCTGCTCGGCTGGACCGCCGCGGAGGCCGTCGGCCGCCACGGGCTGGCCGGCTGGGCGGTCCGCGCCGACGACGCCGCCGAGGTGGAGGCGCGGCTGATGGGCGCGATGGACGTGCCGGGGCGGCAGGTGCAGGAGTTCGCGCTGCTGCGCAAGGACGGCGGCCGGGTGCTCGTACGCACCCAGACCTCCGCCGTCCGCCCGGGCGGCGCCGAGACGGGCGGGGTCGCGGTCGGGGTCTACTGCGCGTTCAGCGAGGTCCACGCGCAGATGGACCTGGAGCGGTCTATCGCCTTCAGCGAGGCGCTGTGCGAGGACGCCGCCTGGGGCGTGCTCCTCGTGGACGCGGACCTGCGTCCCGCGCTGGCCAACGGCCAGGCGGCGCGCGTGCTGCGCGCCCGGCGCTCGGGGCTGCTCGGGCGCCCCTTCGGCGAGCTGCTGGAGCAGGGCGCGGAGGAGGTCGAGAGCGCCCTCCAGCACGTACTGGCGCAGGGCAGCACCGCGGTCCCCGCCGACATGTGGGTGACGGTGCGCGGCGAGACCGGCGGCGATCCGGCGATACGGCGCCGGTGCCTGCGCGGCGCGTTCGTACGGCTCGCCTCGCCGCTCGCCGAGCACCCGGTGCCCCTAGGCGTCGGCTGGCTCTTCCAGGACGTCACCGAGGCGAAGCTCGCCGAGGACGCGGCCTCGGTGCTGCGCTTCCGCGACCACCAGTTGCACCGCGCCTCGCGCGCGGCGGCCGAGTGCGAGGACCCGATGGAGGCCGCGACGGTCTACCTGGACTTCGCGCTCGCCGGCTTCGCCGACCACGCGCTGGTCGACCTGGCCGCCGCCCCCGCGGACCCCGGCTCCCCGCCGGGCCCCGGCGCCCCGCACGACGCGGGTGCGCCCCCGGGCCCGGTGCAGCTCACCCGGGCCGCGGCCACCCCCGCCGAGGGCCCTGGCCCGTGCCTGCCGGCCGGGCCGCACGGCTTCCCCGTCCGCTACCCCGCCGGGCACCCCGCGCTCCAGGCGGTGGAGCGCGGCGGCACGGTGCGCGCCGGCTGCGGCGGCGTGGACCCGGAGGTCGCGGAGGGCTGGTCGGTGGCGCGGAAGTGGCCGCCTGGCACGATGCACGCGCTGTGTACGGTGCTGCGCAGCCGCGGCCGGACGCTGGGCGTCGTGACGTTCCTGCGCGGCGGCGGCCGTAAGGGCTTCACCCGGCAGGATGCGGCGTACGCGGAGGACGTGGCCGTACGGGTCGCGGCCTCGCTGGACCTGGCGGAGCTGCTGGGTTAGTACACCTGCCCGGTGGGGTCCGTGACCAGGACCCGGGAGCCCGGGCGCGGATCGCCTTTTTCCCGTAGATCGGCGGCGAAAGTCAGGCGAAAGGAACGCGGCAGGTCCGGTTGTCACCGTGATGAGTCAGAATTGGTGCAGGGCCACCGCACGAGAAATCTAGGGGCACGCATGTCCGGACTGATCGACACAACGGAGATGTATCTCCGCACCATCCTCGAACTCGAAGAGGAGGGCGTCGTCCCCATGCGCGCGAGAATCGCGGAGCGGCTCGACCAGAGCGGCCCCACGGTGAGCCAGACCGTCGCCCGCATGGAGCGGGACGGGCTGGTGCGCGTGGCCGGCGACAGGCATCTGGAGCTGACGGCAGAGGGTCGCATGCTCGCGACCCGGGTGATGCGCAAGCACCGCCTGGCGGAGTGCCTGCTGGTCGACGTGATCGGCCTGGAGTGGGAGCACGTGCACGCGGAGGCGTGCCGCTGGGAGCACGTGATGAGCGAGGCCGTGGAGCGCCGCGTGCTGGCGCTGCTCAAGCACCCGACGGAGTCGCCGTACGGGAACCCCATCCCCGGCCTTGAGGAGCTGGGTGAGAAGGCCGAGGCGGACCCGTTCCTGGATGAGGGCATGGTGAGCCTGTCGGCGCTGGGTCCCGACGCCGGGACGGTGATCATCCGCCGGATCGGCGAGCCGATCCAGACCGACTCCCAGCTCATGTACACGCTGCGGCGCGCCGGTGTGCAGCCGGGCGCGGTGGTGAGCGTGACGGACTCGGCCGGCGGTGTGCTCGTCGGCAGCGGCGGCGAGGCCGCCGAGCTGGACGCCGAGGTCGCCTCGCACGTCTTCGTGGCCAAGCGCTAGATCCGTTCGGGCCAGGCTGGTGGCGGTTTTGCGCCGTTGTCGCGGTTGGCGTTAAGCGGACCGCGGGATTCCTGTCCGAACGGCAGCGCACCGGGACGGGGCGTGCCACTCTGTCGCTGACGGCATCTGGGAGGGGTGGGTCATGCCGCTGACATATCCGGACCCCCGCGCACCTGCGGGGGGTGTGACGAGGGCCCCGGCGCCTGGCTCGCCGGGGCCCCGCCTCCCCGTACCGACCCGGAGCCCCGAGCTCCCAGGGTCGCCTCCCCACGGACCCGTTGTCCCCGATGCGGGTCCGTCTCCCGGTCTCTGTCTCCCCGCGACGACCGCGGCCAATCCCCGGCCGGGGTCACTCGAACGAGGGGTGTTGGGCCCAGTGCCGCGGTGTTCGAATAGACATTCGATAGCGTGAGCTTGCCGAACGGATTGGGGGTGTCGGCACACATGGTGCGTCGTATCAACGTGCCGGGGGCGGGCGGGCTGCGTCTCGCCGCCTGGGAGTACGGAGATCCGCCGAAGCGCGGTGCTGACGGCATCGCGGCGCGCAAGCGGTCCGCCGCCGGGCCGGCCGGCGGCCCGCCGGGCACGGCGCCGCAGGACCGCCCCGGCGTGCTGTTATTGCACGGCCTGATGGGCCGCGGGTCCCATTGGGCGACCACCGCCCGCTGGCTCTCCGCCCGCTCCCGCGCCATCGCGCTCGACCAGCGCGGGCACGGGCGCAGTGACAAACCGGGGGACGGCCCGTTCGACCGCGAGGCGTACATCGCGGACGCGGAAGCCGTCATCGAGCAGTTGGACCTCGCGCCGGTGGTCCTCGTGGGCCACTCGATGGGCGCCCTGACCGCCTGGCAACTGGCCGCCCGCCGCCCCGACCTGATGCGGGGGCTGGTGATCTGCGACATGCGGGCCTCGGCGCTCGGCACGGCCTCGCAGCGCGAGTGGGAGGAGTGGTTCCGCTCCTGGCCGACGCCGTTCGCCACGCTCGCCGACGTCCGCAAGTGGTTCGGCGAGGACGACCCCATCCTGGAGCGCCCGCGCCCCGCGCGCGGCGAGTTCTTCGCCGAGGTGATGGCCGAGCGCGCGGACGGCTGGCGCCCGGTGTTCTCCCGCCGGCAGATGCTGCGGGCCCGCGAGACGTGGGTGCACGACGCGCATTGGGAGGAGCTGGCCCTCGTGCAGTGCCCGGCCCTGGTGATCCGCGGCATCGACGGCGAGCTGGGCCGGGCCGAGGCACAGGAGATGGTCCGCGTCCTGCCCCGCGGTGAGTACGCGGAGCTGGAGGCCGGCCATCTGCTGCACCTGGAGGACCCCGAGGCGTTCCACCGGGCGATAGAGCCCTTCCTGGAGAACGTGCTCACCCCGAGGTGAACCGATGCGCGCCGAAGTGACGGGGGAGCGGGGCGGGTTGGGGGCCGTACCGTACGGAGGCGCCCGCGGGGCCGACGCGTACGCCGCGGTGCCGTCCGCGCGGCGCTACTCGCCGATGAACCGGAACGTCGACGTGATCGCGTCGAACACGTCGAAGAACGAGTCCGCCAGGTCCAGCACCTGACTGCTCCCCGCCACCAGAGCCACCTTGCCCTCCTGGCCGGGCACCGGGATGAAGGTCTGCATCAGCACGGCGCGGATCGTGCGGTCGTCACCAGGGATCTTGACGTCCTCGACGCCCTGCGTGCGGGCGGCCGTGCCGATCCCCTCGATCTCGACGGTCGAGACCTTCCGCCAGGCGTCGCCCTCCTTCTTCGGCCGGATCTGCTTGATCTGGCCGACGATCAGCGCCGGGTCGGTCGGCAGCAGCTCGCCGCTCTCGGTGCGGGCGCCGATGAGGGAGACGGTGATCGAGCCGGTCACCGGCACGTCGCCGCCGAAGCTCTCCGCCATGCAGCCGCAGTACAGGGCGCCGGAAGCCCAGGCGTCCTTGGCGGCCTTGCGCAGGAACGCCTCCAGCACGCCGCGCTGCTCGGCCAGTTCGGGATTGCGGCGGACCCGGTCGTTGACCATCTGCCGGATGCTGTCGTCCCGGGACTCGGGCCGTACGTCGAACTCCCACCACGACTCCGGCACCCGGATCCGGAAGCCTCCGCGCTCGATCGTGAGCGCCTCCATCCAGCGGCTCATGCCCTGCCCCCTTTTGTCGCACGTCCGGTCGTCTCCCGCGCTACGCGGCGGGGCCGCGGCGGCGCGGTTATCCACACGTAGTTATCCACAATCCCGGATACGAGCTGTCCCCGCGAAGCCCGGGGCGGATATCGTTCCGTAGACCCTAGTGTCCGAGCTGAACGCATTTCCGCGGGGGGAAAGCCGGGGAACAGCCGGGGACGTTCGAGGAGGATCAGCGTGCGCCTCACCCTGACCGTCGTCGATCCGCTCGGGGGCGACCGTGCCGACGTCGTCCTCGACGCCGAGGCGGAGTCGTCCGTAGGCGATGTCGCCCGCGTTCTGGCCGGCCAGCTCGACTCGCCGCCGCCGCCCGCCGCGGCGCCGCCGCACGGCGCGCCGCAGGCCGTCCAGGTGCCGGCCTCCCACGCCCAGCAGGCCCAGCACGCCCACGCCCAGGCCGCCCCCGCGCAGATGCCCGGGGGCTGGGCCACGGCGGGCGCGCCGCCGGTCGCCCCGCCCGGAGCGCCCCCGGCGGCCGTCCCCTTCGGCGCGCCCGGCGCCCCGCCGCAGCAGCCCGCGGCGGCGCCCGCGCCGCCGCCCGTCTTCGTCGACGGCTTCGCCGTCGACCCCCGCCTGCCCGTCGCCCAGTCGCCGCTGCGCGAGGGCACGGTCGTCAGCCTGTATGACCCGGTGGGCTGCCCGCCCCGCGAGGTCACGGGCCTGGTCGAGCTGCGCGTCGTCGGCGGCCCCATGGCCGGCGCGGTGCACCGCCTGGGCCTGGGCCGCGTCGACATCGGCAGCGGCAACGCGACGCATATCCGCGTCTCCGACCCGGAGTTGCCCGAGCGCGCCTTCAGCCTCACCGTCTCCGCCGACGGCACGTGCAAGGTCCACGTCCACGGCGACCAGGAGAAGGCCACCCTCGACGGCACGACGTTCGCCGAGCTGGCCAAGCCCAAGGAGAAGTCGGACGACGACGACACCCGCAGGGCCCGCAGGCGCCGCCGCCGCGAGGCCCGCCGGGAGGAGCGCCGCCGGCGGCGCGCCGGCGAGCCGGCGCCCCCGCCGCTGCCGCAGGAGCCGCCGCAGAGCAAGGACGCCTGGCCGTACGGGGCCCAGGTCGCCATGGGCAACTCGCTGTTCGAGCTGGTGCGTTACGCCCCGCCGGACGCCGCCGTCGCCACCTCGGAGGACGGCGCAGGGCTCGACTACAACCGCCCGCCGCGCCTGCTGCCGCCCGACCGCGAGACCCGCTTCAAGCTGCCCGCGCCGCCGAAGGAGGGCCAGGCCCGGCCGCTGCCGTGGCTGATGGCGCTGATGCCGGCCGTCATGGGCGTGACGATGTGCCTGGTCATGGGCCGCTGGTATTACCTGCTGATGGCGTTCATGAGCCCGATCATCATGATCGGCAACTACTTCATGGACAAGAAGCACGGCCGCAAGTCCCATGTGAAGGCCGTCGCCGAGTACAAGGAACACAAGGCCCGGATCGAGAAGGACGCCCGCGACGCCCTCGTCGCCGAGCGTAACGAGCGGCGGCTGGGCGGCCCCGACCCCGCCCTGCTGCTGTCCACCGCCACCGGCCCGCGCACCCGGCTGTGGGAGCGGCGCCGTACCGACGCCGACCATCTGCTGATCCGCTTCGGCACCGCCGAGCTGGACTCCGAAGTGCTGCTGGAGGACCCCGAGCAGGACGAGCACCGCCGCCAGGTGCTGTGGAAGATCCAGGACGCGCCCGTCACCGTGCCGCTGCGGCAGATCGGCGTCCTCGGCATCGCCGGCGCCGGCGACACCCCGCGCTCCCTCGGCCGCTGGGCCGTCGCGCAGTCCGCCGTGCTGCACAGCCCGCTGGACGTCCAGTTCTACGTGCTGACCGAGCCCGGCGGCCAGGCCGGCTGGGACTGGATGCGCTGGCTGCCGCACGCCCGCCCGGCCGGGGAGTACGACACCAACGCGCTGGTCGGCACCGACACCGAGACCGTCGCCGCCCGCATCGCCGAGCTGACCCAACTGCTCGACGCACGCCAGAAGGCCGCCAAGGACCAGCGGGCCAGCGGGCCGACGTCCTTCAAGGACCCCGACATCGTCATCGTCTTCGACGGCTCGCGGCGGCTGCGTTCGCTGCCGGGCGTGGTGCGGCTGCTGCGCGAGGGCCCTGCGGTGTCGATGTTCGCCATCTGCCTCGACTCCGAGGACCGCTTCCTGCCCGGCGAGTGCCAGGCGATCGTCGTCGCCGAGCCCAAGCCGGAGGAGCACGACCCGCGGGCCGCCGCCGCGCAGGGCATCCCCATGCAGCAGGTGGCCGGGGCCGGCGGGC
Organism: Streptomyces sp. NBC_01808; assembly: GCF_035917395.1. Lineage (NCBI taxonomy): Bacteria > Bacillati > Actinomycetota > Actinomycetes > Kitasatosporales > Streptomycetaceae > Streptomyces > Streptomyces sp. NBC_01808. The sequence continues at coordinate 3,401,462 of NZ_CP109072.1, read as the reverse complement.
CCGGCGGCCCCGGGGGCTACCCGCCGTTCCAGGTCGGCGCCTGGGGCACCGGCCACGCGCAGGACGCCGCCCAGCGCGCCGCCGCGGCCGACGGCACCGGGCCGATCCGGCTGCGCGTCGAGCAGGCCGGCGCCGAGCGGCGCCGCGGCGTGCGCCCGGACTTCGTCTCGCCCGCGTGGTGCGCGCTGGTGGCGCGCGGTCTGTCGCCGGTGCGCGACATCAGCGGCGAGGCCGAGGACGCGGCCATCCCGTCGTCCAGCCGGCTGCTCGACGTGGTGGAGCTGGAGCCGCCGACCGGGGACGCCATCGCCGCCCGCTGGCAGATCGGCGGGCAGTCGACGACCGCGGTCATCGGCGAGTCGTACGACGGCCCGTTCGCCATCGACATCCGCAAGGACGGCCCGCACGGCCTCATCGCCGGCACCACCGGATCCGGCAAGTCCGAGCTGCTGCAGACGATCGTCGCGGCGCTCGCGGTGTCGAACACCCCGGAGAACATGACGTTCGTCCTCATCGACTACAAGGGCGGCTCCGCGTTCAAGGACTGCGTGAAGCTGCCGCACACCGTCGGCATGGTCACCGACCTCGACAACCACCTCGTCACCCGCGCCCTGGAGTCGCTCCGCGCCGAGCTGCACCGCCGCGAGCACATCCTCGCCGACGCCGAAGCCAAGGACATCGAGGACTTCCAGGACCTGCTGCGCCGCGAGCCCGGCCGGTACGCGTCGCTGCCCCGGCTGCTGCTCGTCATCGACGAGTTCGCCGCCATGGTCCGCGAGCTGCCCGACTTCGTCACCGGCCTGGTCGACATCGCCGCCCGAGGCCGTTCGCTCGGTATCCACCTGATGCTCGCCACCCAGCGCCCCAGCGGCGTGGTCTCCCCGGAGATCCGCGCGAACACCAACCTGCGCATCGCGCTGCGGGTCACCGACGGCGGCGAGTCCGCGGACGTCATCGACGCCCCCGACGCCGGGTTCATCGCCAAGTCCATGCCCGGCCGCGCCTATGTGCGCCTGGGCCACGCCTCCCTCGTCCCCTTCCAGTCCGGCCGCGTCGGCGGCCGCCGCCCCGGCGCCGCCGACCCGGCGACCGCCCAGCCCTGGGCCGGCCGCCTCGGCTGGGCCGAGCTGGGCCGGGGCGCGCTGAAGCGCCCGGCGGGAGCGCAGCAGGAGGAGGACGAGATCACCGACCTGAAGGTGCTCGTCGACGCGGTCAACGAGGCCAACGAGCGCCTCGGCATCCCCGAGCAGCACAGCCCGTGGCTGCCCGCGCTGCCCGACAGCATCGAACTCGACGCGCTGCCCGCGCCGCAGGGCGCGGGCCCGCTGCCCCCGGCGCCGTACGGCATCGAGGACCTGCCCGCGCAGCAGGCCCGGCGCACCGTCGCCATCGACTTCGCCGACTTCGGGCACCTCATCGTCGGCGGCGCCCCGCGCAGCGGGCGTTCGCAGATGCTCCGTACGATCGCCGCGTCCCTCGCCCGTACGCACTCGATCGCCGACCTGCACCTGTTCGGCATCGACTGCGGCAACGGCGCGCTCAACGCGCTGACCCGGCTGCCGCACTGCGGCGCCGTCGTCAGCCGCAACCAGACGGAGCGCGCGGTGCGCCTCATCGGCCGGCTCAAGCAGGAGCTGGGCCGCCGCCAGGAGCTGCTCGCCGCCGACGGCTTCGCCGACATCGCCGAGCAGCGGGCCGCGGCGTCGGACCCGGAGCAGAAGCTGCCGTACACCGTGGTGCTCCTCGACCGCTGGGAGGGCTGGCTGCCCACTCTCGGCGAGATCAACCACGGCGATCTGACCGACGAGATCTACGGGCTGCTGCGCGAGGGCGCGAGCGTCGGCATCCACATGATCATCACCGGTGACCGCAGCGTGCTCACCGGCCGGATCAGCACGCTGACGGAGGACAAGTTCGCCTTCCGGCTGCCCGACCGCTCCGACTTCTCCATGATCAGCCTCAACGCCCGCAACATCCCCGAGGACATCGAGCCCGGCCGGATGTTCCGTGCGGAGAGCGGCCTGGAGACCCAGATAGCCGTCCTCTCCGACGACCTGTCCGGCGCCGCCCAGGCCGCCGCCGTCGCCGCCATCGGCGAGGCGGCCACGGCGCGGGACGCGGCGGTGCCGCGGTCGCTGCGCCCGTTCCGCGTCGACGTGCTGCCCAGCCGCCTCGGCTTCGAGGAGGCATGGGAGATGCGCGACGTCCAGGCGCAGGAGGCTTCCAAGCTGTGGGCGCTGGTCGGCGTCGGCGGCGACGAGCTGATGGGCTTCGGCCCCAACCTGGCGGACGGCATCCCGGCGTTCATCATCGGCGGCCCGGCCAAGTCCGGCCGCAGCACGGTGCTGAAGTCGATGGCGCTGACCTTCCTCCAGCAGGGCGTACGCCTGATCATCGCCGCGCCGCGGCCGTCGCCGATGCGCGATCTGGCGGACCGCGAGGGCGTGTTGCAGGTCTTCACCGAGGACGACATCGACGAGGACGAGGTGCACGACCTGCTCAAGCAGGCGTCGCCGGACGAGCCGATCGTCGTCCTCGTGGACGACGCCGAGATGCTGACGAACTGCGACGCGGGCGACGAGTTCAAGGCCATCGCCCGCCGCGGCGCGGAGCGCGGCTGGGCGCTGGTCCTCGCGGGCGACGAGGAGGAGGTCGCCTCGGGCTTCTCCGGCTGGCAGGTGGAGGCCAAGAAGGCCCGCCGCGGCGTCGCCCTGTCCCCGCAGGACCCGTCGGCGGGCGACCTCATCGGCATCCGGCTGAACCGCGGTTCGGTCGGCGACCAGGTGCAGCCGGGCAAGGGCCTGCTGCACCTGGGCGACGGCGAGCCGTTCGCGGTGACGACGCCGCTGACATGACGGCCGCCGGTGTAACCGCCGCCGGCGTGAGCGCTATTGGCGCAACCGCCACTGGTGCAACCGCCGTCGCGGCGTGTGGCATGACCCTGCAACCGCGGGGGCGGGGGACTGCGTCTACGGTTGCGAGACACGAACGATGCATGACTGACGTCTCGGGGACGGCCCTCGCGACGGTAGAGACAAACGGGAGGGTAGCTGCCATGGGCAAGGCCGATGTCGATGTTACATATCAGGACATGCGGGATGCCGCCAAGCGACTCAAGGACGAGCGGCAGGACATCGACCGCAAGCTGGATGACCTGCGCAAGTACATCCAGAGCCTGGTGAGCGACGGCTACGTGACCGGTCGGTCCTCGAAGCAGTTCGACCAGTCCTTCGACGAGTTCACCACCGGTGCGAAGAAGACCATCGAGGGCCTTGAGGGAATGGGTGACTTCCTGAAGTCCGCCGCCGAGGCCTTCGAGAACCTGGACTCCGAGCTGGAGAAGGGCCTCAAGGGCTGACCTTCGCGATTCGGTTCGGTTCGTTTCGCTTGGCCGGGGCGCCGTGGCATCGTATTCGGTGCGGCGGCGCCCCGCTTTCGTAGTGACTGGGGGAGAGGCTCATGGGCAACGACGGCGACAGGCTGGCGATTCCGCTCAGCGAGCTCGACGGCTTCGGCGGCCGGCTGCGCAGCATCAAGAACCGGATGAACCGCACGAAGGCCACCTTCGAGTCGTACCGCGACGACATCGGTGACGGCGGCGTGGTCGACAAGCTGGAGGACTTCGAGTCGGGCTGGAAGGACGGCCGGGGGGACATCGACGACCAGTTGACGAGCCTGGCGGAGATGTCGGACACGGTGGTACGCGAGGCGCACAAGGTGGACGTCGACCTGGAGAACGAGCTCAAGAAGGGCACGAAGAAGGAAGAAAGCCAGGTAGGCGGCGGCAACCAGTAGCGGCTCCGCTCGAAGGACGGCGATGTCACCACGGCCGCAACTCCGGTCCCGGCTCCGGGCGCTGCTGAAGGCGGGCGAGCAGGGCGCCGAGACGTACACGACGATCAACCCGTGGAACTCCCGGCGGACGTTCGCGGCCTTCGCCTACCTCGCCGAGCAGTACGGATACCGCTACGCCGGTCTCTCTCCGCAGCACAGCGCGAGCCGCGCCCACCCCGTCTTCGCCTTCCGCCGCCTCCCGGACGCCGTGGAACGCGCGACCCGCACGCGCGCCCGCTACCCGGACGCCCCCCTCGGTGGGCCGCTCCCCGGCCTGACCGGCGACCGCAGACCGGTGCCGCTACCGGAGGCGCGGCAGGAGGCGGAGCTGCTGCACGCCCGGATCAGGGTGGACCTCTACGGCACATCGCGCCGCGGCCGCCTCCGGATGCTGGCGGTGGCGGTCCCCCTGGGCGTCCTGATCGCCCTCGCGGTCAACGGCTCCTTGCACGCGGGGCCCCTGGCGGTGGCGGGCGGGATCGCGGCGGCGTGGTGGCTGTACCTGTGGCTGGCGTCGGTGATCATGCAGCGGGGGCGGGTCAGGTACAGCAGGATGCTGGAGCAGGCGGGAGTCGAGTGGCCGCCCGGGAGGACCCCGGGCTGACCCCTTCCGTATCGGCGCCACGTACCGTGCTGGCGCGGGGGTGTCAGTCCCGGGTGCGGGTGAAGTCGCCTCGCGCCACCCGGGGGGCCAGGGGGTCCCGGGTCAGGGAGCCGTAGCCCGTGGCTGCCCAGATGCTGGATTCTGCCGGGACCTCGAAGTACGGGACCTCGCGGCCGTCCGTCGTGTCCGTCAGGACCTCCGGGGCGCGGCGTTCACGGAGTGCCTTCGTGCAGGTGTCGCAGGTGGCGACGGGGAGTTGGCGGCGGCTGCCCAGGGGGCGCCAGCGGGTGCGGTGGGTGGCGCGGCCGTGGAGGGGGTTGAAGAAGCACAGGGGGAGCGGGGCGGTGCGGCGGGGGCGCGTGGCGCGGGCGGCTTCCAGGGCGTCGCGGCCCTCCGCGACCAGGGCCAGCACGCCCGCCAGGTCGGCGCGGCTCCGGGCGCCGTCGAGGACCGTGCCCGCGGCGGCGTACGCGTCCAGCGCGGCGTGGACGTGGGGTGCCCGGTCGGGGGCGTCGGTCTCCACTTCCCGTACCGCCTCGCCCAGGGCCACGACCTCCTCCTCCGCCCGGCGCCGCAACTCCGCCTCGTCCGCCGTCCGGGCCGCCGCGAACACCGCCTGCGGCGTCGCGAACGGCGCCGTGGCGGCGCGGGATCCGGTCCGGCCGCGGCGGACGTACCACAGCAGTCCGGCGAGCACGGCGACGGCCGCCGCCGCGGCGGCCAGGGTCAGCGGGAGGGCCGAGCCGCCCTCGGACTGCTCGTCCCCGGCGTCCGGGTCGTCCGCGCCGGTCGCGGGCGGGGTGTCCGCGCCCAGGTCCGCCACCGCCTCCTCGTACACCTCCGTGCCGTTGCCCGCGTCGATCAGCTCCACCGCCTTCTCCACCCGCGCCGCGAGCCCCGCCTCGTTCATCTCGTCCAGGTGCCCCACCGCGCCCACCGCGTCCCGCGCCTGGTGGGCGTCGCCCGGCCACTCGAACCCCTGCAGCCAGTCGGCCTGTTCGCTGGTCGTGACGAGGATCAGGTCCCCGTCACCGAGCCGTCCGCGCACCACCTCCGCGAGCGTCCCCGGGTCCCCGGCGAAGTCGTCGCCCTTCGCGAGCGGTACGAGCACCACCTTGATCGGCAGCCCCGTCTCCTCGATCTGCGCCGTGATCGCGCGCTGCCTCGCCTCGTCCACCGCCCCGGTGTAGGCGTCGTGTACGTAGACGGGGGAGTCCCGGAGACGGTCGGCGATCTCCTCCCCGGGGCTGGGCGCCGCCCAGGCGGCGGAAGTGGGAAGGAGGATCAGCAGCAGTGCGGCCAGGGCGGCAAGCGGCGCCGCCCGAAAGAACCCCGCCCGGCCGCGGATCGCCCCGGCGGGCAGCCGCCTCCCGGCCCCCTCCGCACGTCCCCGGCCCTGCTCAGTCGTGGACACCGGCGGCCTCCTGTACCTCGCGGATCAGTCGGGGCACCCCCTCGCCCGCCGTGCGCAGCGGGCCCGGGGCTGTGTCGTACGGGATACGGGCCTCCCCGCGCGGCGACGGGAGCGTGAGGCGCCGGCGGTGTGCCGTGCCCGGGTCCGACCTCGCCGCCTTGCGGCAGCCCGCGCAGAGCGGGACCGCGCGGGCGGGGGCGCCCGGGGTCAGGCGGGTGCGCTGCCTGCCGTGGGCGGGGCCGTGCATCGGGTTCAGGGTGCACAGGCGGGCCGGGGTGCCCGGCGCGGCCAGCGTCGCGCGGGCCGCGCGGATCAGCGTGATCGCCGTCGCCAGCGCCTCCGGGGTCGCGTCCGCGTCGACGCGGCCGTCCTCCTCCACGTCGACCAGCAACTGCGCCGCGTCCAGGCAGTCCCACACCCGGACACGCACCGCGCCCCCCGGGTCCGCCGTCTCGAACTCCCTCGCCAGCGCCTCCAGTTCCGCGTGCGCCGTCCGCCGGAGGTACGCCTCCGAGGGGTCCGGCGGCGCCTCGTACGACGGTCCGCCGGCGGCCGCGACCGCCGCGGCCGTCGCCGGCCGCACCCTGCCGAAGATCCGCACGGTCCCCGCCACCAGCCCGAACGCGAGCCCCGCCGCCAGCGTCCCGACGAACAGCCCCGGTACGAAGTCCGCCGCGAACACCGACGGCAGCGCGTCCTCCGCCACCGGGTCCGGCGGGTCCATGGGCGACGGTGCCGTCCCCGGGTCGCCGCCCGGCCGGGCTCCGGTCAGCTCCTCGACCAGCATCCCGACCCGCTCGCCCAGCCGCAGGTCGTCGTCGTCCACGTCGCGCGGCGGGTACCCGATCGCCTCCGGCAGCAGATACAGGTCGACGTCCAGCCCGATCCCGTAGTCCACGGCGTTGACATAGCCGCTCCGCGGATCGGCCAGTACGTAGATGCCGTCCCCGCCGACCGTCCGGCCCAGCGACTTCAGGAACGTGTCCCCCTGCCCGCCGGACTCGTCCTCCGGCGCCATCGGCACCGAGGCCACGTACACCGGCACGTCGAGGCCGCCGATCTTCCTGCGCAGCCCGGCCAGTTCCGCCGAGTCGATCTGCGCGGGCGACTCCGGGTCCACGTACACCGGGTCCTTCGCGAGCCCCGCCGACACCCGGTCCAGCCGGGCGTCCATGTCCGCCCGCGTCGGCGGCGGGCCCGGGTCCGTCGTCTCGTCGTCGTACAGCACCGCGGCGCCCAGGGCGATGCTCCCGGCCAGCACCGCCGCCGTCGCGACCGCCGCGAGCAGCCCGCGCCCGCCGACGCCGGCGAAGCCGCGGCCCCCCGACTTGGCGCCCGCCGAAGCCGCCCGCCTCCGCAGCACGTACAGCACGAGCAGCAGCGCCAGCAGCGGCACCCCGGCCAGCAGGATGCCCGTCAGGAACGACTGGTTCGCGCGGTCGGTGCGCGTGATGTGCAGCTTGTCCGGCTCCTCCTCCGGCGCGCGGCCCGCGTCGCTGCCGTACTTCTCCCGCGCCGCCTCCGCGCGCCCCGCCGGGTCGTCGTCGGTCAGCGCCTCCACGAAGCGCTGGAACGTGAGCAGCGGCCCGGCGTCGTACGGCAGTTCATACAGCGCCACGGTCGTCGCCGACTCCGCCGGCACGTCGACGCCGAAGGGCACGGCGGTGATGCCGATGCCGCTGCTGTCCAGCAGTACGTACAGCCCGTCCCGGCGCAGCCTGTCGTGCACGGCCCCGAGCAGCCGCTCGTCGAACGGGTTGCGCTCGGGCAGCAGCACGACGTACGTCGGCACCCCGGTCCGCTTCGCGGCCTTCGCGAACTCCCCGGCGGCGGACCGCGGTATCTCGCGCGGGGCCTGATCCGTCACGTACACCGGTTCCGCGCGCAACCGCTCCGCCAGATACGCCGCCTGCCCGCCGCCGTCCCCCTCGGCCCGGCCCGCCGCGACCGCATCACCTGCCAGCACCCCGGCACCCGGCAGGCTCGCCAGGAGCAGCAGCAGGCCGACAGTCAGCAAGGTACGCACCGACGCCCCCGCGCCCCCCACGAACTTCACCATCCCCCGGACCCCCCGAGTCCGCCGCACACCCGCTGCCGCACCGGCCGTCGCACGTGTATCCCCCTTTCCCACCGGATCGTAGCGACGACCACTGACATCCGTAATCGCGCCCCGACTCCCGTGGAATTCCGTCCATTCGGCGAGTTGGCGACTGCACATATCCGGATTCGCCAATACCCGGTCCACAGTTCTGTCACAGCGTGCACCGCCAACGGCGCCGCCGCCCCCGCTCCCGGCGCGCGCGTGGACACGTACGCCCGCGGGAACCGGCCTCGTACGCCCCCGCAAGCTGGTCGTTTGCGGCCCGGACAAGGTTGTCGTCTCAGCTATCGGAACTGTCGATGGGCTGTGACGCTCTCGTTGCCTGGCGCGGGTTGAGGGGGGTTTAGGCTACTGCTACGGTTCGATGGCTTGACAACCTGTTGCGGCGTTCTCGGCCGATCAGGTAGGGGAATTTCGGCCAGGAAACGGCGAGTTACGGGGTGATTCCGTGAAGACCAGGGAACGCACGGCAGCCGCGGGCGGCAGGTCGGCCGCCCCTGTTCCGCAGTCCGGCGACAGACTGCCGTTTGCTCCGCGCGAACGCAAACCCGCGCTGGCGGCGCTGGCCGTCCTGCTCATCCTCGCGGGCGCGTTGGGCACGGCCGTGCTCGTGCTGCGCGCCGGCAACCAGGTGGCGGCCGTGCAGATCTCCGACCGCGTCCCCGCCGGCGAGGGCATCTCCGACGACGACATCGAGCAGGTGATGATGCCGGAGGACAGCGACATCCCCTACATCCGCTGGGACCTGAGGGGCGACCTCGACAAGTTCTACGCCACCACCGACCTCGTCCCCGGCAGCGTCCTGGTCAGCGAGATGATCCAGAAGGGCAAGGGCCTGGAGGAGGGCCAGACCGTGGTCGGCGTGACCATGGAGTCCGGCCAGATGCCCGGCGGCCTGGTCGACGGCGCCCGCGTCGACGCGTACTTCATCGGCGACAGCCCGAGCTCGTCCGGCAGCAGCGAGGACGGCAGCACCGGCTCCACCGGCACCGTCACCACCGGCGACGTGCTTGCCGAGGGCGTCAAGGTACAGAGCATCAGCCGCGGCGACGAGGGCACGGTCACCAGTGGAACCGTGACCGTCAATCTCCTCGTCGACAAGACACAGGCGGGCCCTCTCGTGGCGGCGGCGTCCGAGAAGGAAGTCGGCCTGACTCTCGTATCCAGCGGTAGCTGACGTCGTATAGCGGGTCTTCACGGGAGCGAGGGAACTCACCATGGCGCTGATCGCAGTCGCGGCCGACAAGGGCGCGCCCGGCGTGACGACGACCGCCGTCGCGCTGGCCGCCGTCTGGCCCCGGCGTGCGCTGCTCGCCGAGGCGGACCCGGCGGGCGGCGACCTCGTCTACCGCTCGGTCGGGCAGAACGGCAACTCACTCGACCCGAACACCGGCATGCTGTCGCTGGCCGCCACCGCCCGCCGCGGGATCGCCGCGGAGCAGTTGTGGGACCACGCGCAGCCGATGTCCGGCGGGCTCGACGTCATCGTCGGCCTCGGCAACTCCGACCAGTCCGCCGGGCTCACCCGGCTCTGGCCCACGCTGGGCCGCGCGTTCGCCGCGCTCGCCGAGTCGCCGCACGGCGGCGCGGACGTGATCGCGGACTGCGGCCGCGTCGGCGTGGACTCCGGCAGCCTCGAACTGTTCTCACACGCCTCGCTGGTGCTGCTGGTGGCCCGTGCGCTGCCCGAGCAGATCGCGCGGGTACGGGACCGGGCGTCGTCCCTGTCCGCCAGGCTGCACGGCACCCAGCGCGGCGCCGCCGCGCTGGGCACGCCGCTGATCGGCGTGCTGCTGGTCACCGAGCCGTCCGGCGCCGCGAAGGTCGCCGCGCAGGTCAACGACATGCTCACGGCGTCGCAGTCGGGCGCCCGCGTGCTCGGGGTGATCGCGGACGACGTCGCGGGCGCCGAGCAGTTGGCGGGGCGGCGGCGCGGGCGCGCGGAGAAGTCGATGCTCGTACGGTCCATCCGCAAGGTCGCCAGCGATCTGCACCAGCACTTCGGCAGCTCGCTGCTGGCCGAGCCGGCGTCCGCGGGCGCACCCCAGGCGCCGTACGGCGGCGTGGCCCCGCAGGCACCGTACGGCGGCGGCGCTACGGGCCAGGGCGCCCCGCAGCAGTCCGGCCACCCGGCTCCGCAGCACGCCCAGCAGGCCCACACCCAGCAGCCCCAGGCCCCGGGCCAGCAGGGCCAGGCCCCGGGCCAGCCCGCCGCCCCCGCCGCCCCTGGTCAGCCCGGAGCGCCCGGCCAGCCGGCCCAGCCCGGCCAGCACCCCGCCTACGGCGCCCCCGGCGCCACCCCCGGCCAAGGCCCCGCGCAGGGCCCCGGCCCTCGCCATGGAGCCGCCCGATGAGCAGCGGACCCGCAGTAGACCACGGCCTCGTCAAACGCTTCCGCCAGGAAGCCGGCGACCGCATAGCCCGGCAGCGCCACGAGGACCAGCTCGCCGGCGTCACCCCCATGTCCGCCGAGGACGAGCGGCACTTCGCCCGCGCCGTCATCGCGCAGATCCTGGAGGACTACGCCCGCTCCGAGATCAACTACGGCCGCACGCCCCTCGACGCCGAGACGGAGGAGGCGTACGCCGCGGCCGTGCACGCCGCCCTCTTCGGCGTCGGCCGGCTGCAGCCGCTGCTGGACGACCCCGAGGTCGAGAACATCGACATCAACGGCTTCGACCACGTCTTCGTGGGCTACGCCGACGGCCGCGAGGCCAAGGTCGACCCGGTGGCCGAGAGCGACGAGGAACTCGTCGAGCTGATCCAGATCCTCGGCGCCTACTCCGGCCTCTCCTCCCGCCCCTTCGACTCCGCCAACCCGCAGCTCGACCTGCGCCTGCCCGACGGCTCCCGGCTCTCCGCGGTCATGGACGTCACCCGCCGCCCGGCGCTGTCCATCCGCCGCGCCCGCCTCGGCAAGGTGTTCCTGCCCGACCTCATCGGCAACGCGACGATCTCCGCGGAGCTGGGCTCCTTCCTGACCTGCGCGGTGCGGGCCCGTAAGAACATCATGATCGCCGGCGCCACCAACGCCGGGAAGACGACGCTGCTGCGCGCGCTGGCCAACGAGATCCCCGCCCCCGAGCGCCTGATCACCGTGGAGCGCGCGCTGGAGCTGGGCCTGGACCAGTTCCCCGAGCTGCACCCCAACGTGGTCGCGTTCGAGGAGCGGCTGCCCAACTCCGAGGGCCACGGCGCCATCACGATGGCCGAGCTGGTCCGCAGGTCGCTGCGTATGAACCCGTCCCGCGTCATCGTCGGCGAGGTGCTCGGCGACGAGATCGTCACCATGCTCAACGCGATGTCGCAGGGCAACGACGGCTCGCTGTCCACGATCCACGCCAACAGCTCTTCCGAGGTGTTCAACCGCATCTCGACGTACGCCCTCCAGGCCAGCGAGCGGCTGCCGGTGGAGGCCAGCCAGATGCTGGTCGCCGGCGCCATCGACTTCGTCGTCTTCATCGAGCGGCGCAACCTCTACCACCAGGGCGGCGGCCTCCAGCGCATGGTCACCTCGGTGCGCGAGGTCAACGGCGTGGACGGCCGCGTGATGTCGTCCGAGGTCTTCAAGGAGGGCCGGGACGGCCTGCTGCACCCGCACGCGCCGATCCACTGCATCGACGAGCTCATTCCGTTCGGTTACCAGCCCAGCGGGGATTGGAGGTAGCGGCAGATGAACGGATCGGTCTTCTCCGCCACCATGGGCTACGGGCTGCTCGCCGGCGCGGTGATCGGCGGCGGCATCGCGCTGCTCATCGTCGCGCTCCGCGGGCTGCCGGCGAAGCCGGAGCACGAGAAGGAGCAGCAGGGCGAACGGGCCGCGGAGCTGGTGCGCTTCGCCAGCCAGCGGGCGACGCTCGCGGCGGTCGCCGGGCTGCTGGTGCTGCTGCTGACCCGCTGGCCGGTCGCGGGCCTGGCGACGGGCGTGCTGGTGGCGTTCTGGGACAAGCTCTTCGGCGGCGCGGCCGCCGAGCGGATGGCGATGAAGCGGGTCGAGGCGCTGGCCCAGTGGACGGAGTCGCTGCGCGACACGATCGCCGGCGCGGTCGGCCTGGAGCAGGCCATACCGGCGTCCGCCCGGGCCGCGGCGCCCGCGCTGCGGCCGCATCTGGACGCGATGGTCGACCGGTTGCGGTCCCGTACGCCCCTGCCGGACGCCCTGCAGCACCTCGCCGACGACCTCGACGACGCCTCCGCGGACCTGATCATCGCCGCCCTGATCCTCAACGCCCGGCTGCGCGGCCCCGGTCTGCGCGAGGTGCTGGGCGCGCTGGCGAAGTCGGCGCGCGAGGAGGTCGACATGCGCCAGCGCGTGATGGCGCAGCGCGCCTCGACGCGGCGCAGCGTGCAGATCGTCGTCAGCGTCTCGGTGGCGTTCGTGCTCGGCCTGTCGGTCTTCAACCGCGGCTTCGTCGAGCCGTACGGCTCGCCCGTCGGCCAGGCGGTCCTGGCCTGCGTCTGCGGGCTGTTCGCGGCCGGCTTCTGGTGGCTGCGCAAGCTGTCGACGATCGAGACGCCGGAGCGCTTCCTGGCCGGCGCGAAGCAGCAGCCGCAGCAGGTCGCCTTCGTCCGGCCGCGTGAGGAGGTCTCCTGATGGAGTTCCAGGGTGCGGACACGCTGACGTACTCGGTCGTCATCGGCGCGGTGATGGGCCTGGGCATCTATCTGCTCGTACGGGCCATCGCGCCCGGCCGCCGCGGCGCGGTCGCGACGGTCGCGCGGGTCGACGCGCTGCGTGCCCGCGGCTCCGGCCGGACGGTGACCTCCTCGCCGCAGCAGCAGGAGGAGGGGCGCTTCAGCGGGCTGCGCGCGCAGGTCGGGGAGCGGGCCGCGGAGTTCTATCTGCGGCAGGGCTGGGAGCAGCGTTCGCTCCGCTCCGACCTGGCGGTGCTGGACCGCTCCTGGGAGGGCTTCCTGGCCACGAAGGTGCTGCTGTCCGCGGTGGGGCTGGTCTTCGGCCCCGGCGTGTACGCGCTGATCTCGGTGGCCGGCTTCGGCCTGAACCCCGTCATCCCGGTCTGGCTCGCGCTGGTCGCCGCGCTGCTTTTCTTCCTCCTGCCCGACCTGGAGGTACGCAGGGACGCCGCCGACAAGCGCAAGGACCTGCGCCGCGTGGTCGGCGCGTACCTGGACCTGGTGGCGATGAACCTCGCGGGCGGGCGCGGCCTGCCCGAGGCCCTGATGGCCGCGGCCGACATCAGCGACGGCTGGGCCCTGCGCAAGGTGCGCAACGCACTTGCCGACGCCCGCATCACCGGCACCAGCCAGTGGCAGGCGCTGGGCAATCTCGGCGACGAGCTGGGGATCGAAGAGCTGAAGGACCTGTCGGCGTCGCTTGCGCTGGTCTCCGACGACGGCGCGAAGGTGCGCGAGTCGCTGGCGGCCAGGGCGGAGACCATGAGGCACCGCGAGCTTGCCGAAATCGAGGGGGCGGCAGGCGAGAAGTCGCAGTCCATGCTCGTCGCACAACTACTGCTGTGCGCCGGGTTCCTGGTCTTCCTGGTCTATCCCGCGGCGATCCGCGTGTTGCAGGTCTGAGTCATCCCCCCACAAGGCAGAGAGGACGCAACGACGTCATGAAGAACCGCTTCACCAGCACCGGACATCCGGCCATCGACTTCCTGGTCACCTTCCTGCGCGGCCGCGTGGAGCGCGCCCGCTCGGGCGAACTGGACCGCGGCGCCTCCGCCGTGGAGTGGGTGATCATCTCCGCCATCGTGGTGGCGATCGTCAGCGCGGTCGCGGTCATCATCAACCAGGCGCTGTCCGACGGCGCGAACGACGTCAAGGACTGCATCAGCAACGCCGACGCTGACGGCTGCTGAGCCGCCGGCTGACGGGGCGGGCTGACGATCATGGCGACAACGGCACAGGCACCGGCGTGGCTGCGGCGCAGGCTGGACGCCTGCCGCGGCGACGGCGGCGGCGGTGACACGGGGCCGGGGAGCGGGCGGCACGGCGTAAGCGGAGGCGACCGCGGCATGTCCGCAGTCGAGTTCGTGCTCCTCACCCCGGTGCTGTACTTCATGATCTTCGCCACCGTGCAGTTCGGGCTGTACTTCTTCGCGGACCACGTCGCGCAGGCCACCGCGCAGCACGGGGCGCGCGAGGCGCGCAGGACGGCCGAGTCGAACCCGGGCGGCTGGCGGGGCCTGGCCCAGCAGGCGGCGCGGGAGCGGCTGAACACGGTCGGCCCGAAGCTGCTCACCAGCCCGGACATCCGGGTGTACGAGGCGGCGGACGACCGGGTCGGGGTGGCGGTGGAGGGCGGCGTGGTGAACGTCTTCCCGTTCATCGACCTCAAGGCGCGGGCGGAGTCGGAGGGGCCGATCGAGCGGTTCGTACCGGATCTGGGATGACGGGGGACGGGGACGCATGGCTGTGAGCGCGGCGGGCAGGGCGCGCGGCGACCGGGGGGAGCACGGGGCCCGGGAGCCGGGGGAGCGCCGGGACCTCGGGTCCGACCGGGGGGTGACGACCATCGAGGTGGTGATCCTCGCCCCGGTGATGTTCCTGTTCATCCTCGTCCTCGTCGCCTTCGGCCAGTTGGTCGACGGCCGCGGCGGGGTCGACGGCGCGGCGCGCGACGCGGTACGGGCCGCGTCCCTGCAGCGCACCGTGGGCGAGGCGCAGCGGGCCGCGCAGCGGGCGGCGGAGTCGCAGTTGGAGGGCGACGTGTGCAAGGGCCCGGTGGACGTGGACCTGTCGGGGGACTTCTCACCGCCGGAGCCGGGCGCCGCCAGCAACATCATCACCGTGGAGGTGACCTGCGAGGTGAAGGGCCTGGGGATGCTGGGCCTGGACATCGACCCGCGGATGACGGGCTCGTCGTCCGCGCCGCTCGACCCGTACCGGAGGGCGGCATGACGCGGGTGCGTGTGCGGACCGCGCGGCTGCGCGCGGGCCTGGCCGGGCGGGTGCGGAAGCTGGACGACCGGGGTTCCGGCGCGGGTGCGGTCATCATCTTCGCGTTCCTGTTCATGGCGCTGGCGGCGTTCGTGGTCGACGGCGGGCTGGCGATCTCGCAGCGCGAGCGGGCGGCGGACATCGCGGAGCAGGCGGCGCGGTACGCGGCGCAGGACACGGACAAGGAAGCGCTGTACGAGGGCCAGACCGAGTTCGAGGCCCCGATCCGGCACGAGAACTGCGACAGCCGGGTCCAGGAGTTCATGTCCCATGTGACGGTCCACAACGGCGACGTCGAGTCCGCGAGGTGCACCGATAAGGGTGAAGCCTTCGTCGAGGTCGAGATCGTCCTCAGTTACCGCCCGCTGCTGACGGGCCTGGCCCTCAGCGGCCCCCTGGAGGCCACCGGCAAGGCCCGGGCCGAGCCCCGCACGGAGGTCGGCGAGCCGTAGGCGGCGCCCGTCCGGAGCGGGCTGAGACACCCGGCCGGCGGCGGGTGCCGCGGCGGGGATGTGGGCCGTACGCGGGAGGCCGTCCTGCCAATCGGGGGAAAAGGGCCCTCTTCGGCGAGCTAGGCCCCGGACATCGGTCAGATAGTCATACAAACCGGACCGAGGCGACCGCCTCACTCCGATCGACTGTCAAGGGGCATCTGTGCTGAAGAGAAAGAAGACCGCCGTCGCGCTCGCCACGGGAGCCATGGCGCTGGGGCTGCTGGGCGCGGCCCCGGTGGCGGCGACCACGACGACGGGCCACGCGCCCGCCATGAAGACCTGGGAAGACGACTGGAACGTCTCGCAGCGCGGCGTGGTGATCGCCAAGCCCGGCGTCCTGATCCGCTCGCAGCCCACCACCGCCTCGCACGAGAAGGGGTTCATCCCGCGCGGCGAGATCGTCTGGATCGAATGCAAGGTCGAGGGCCAGGACGTGTTCGGCAACTCCCTCTGGTACAAGATCGGCTCCCACAACGGCTTCGTCGCCGCGCGCTGGGTCAAGAACGTGGACCACATCCCGTTCTGCTGACCGTCCGCGGGCGCTGCCCGTACCGCAGGCCGCCGGGCCGCACCGCCGAACGCGGGGCGGCACCGGCGGCCTTGCCGCGCGCGGGCCGGGGGCGGGGCGGGGGCTCGGGGGGCGGCCCGAGGCGGGCCGAGGGTGGCACGGCGCCGTACGCTGCGTGCCCGCGGTGACGAGGTCGTGACGATGCAGTCACCTGTCTGGGCTCGACCCCCAAATCGGCCTTCGGTAACGTCAGGTGGGCAAGTACGGGGACGCCGCCCAGCGGCCGGCGCGCGCAGCGCGCGCACGAGGGGGGCCGCGGTCCGCGCCGCGCCTACCGGGAGGGCTCAGGACCAGCGATGGCACGCAGCAGTGCGAACAGGACTCCGGTACCGGTACGCATCCGGCGCAGGACCTTCGGCGACGTGGTCAGGGCGTTCTTCGCCTTCCTCGCGCTCGTCGTCCTCGTCGTCGGCGTGCCGGGCGCGCTCGCCTCCTTCATCGGCTGGCCGCTGCCCGACTCCGCCCCCTCCCTCAGCATGCTCAACGAGGACGTCACCGCCGACGTCTTCCTGAAGGTCTTCGCGGTCGTCGTCTGGCTGGCCTGGGCGCAGTTCGCCGCCTGCGTGCTCGTCGAGGCCAAGGCCGCCGTCTCCGGGATGGGCATGCCGGGCCGGGTGCCGGGCTCCGGCGCCAGCCAGGCGCTCGCCCGCCAGCTCGTCGCCGCCGTGCTGCTGCTCACCGCCGGCGCCGCCAGCTTCGCGCCCGGCCTCTCCCAGCTCGGCCAGCAGCTCGACCAGCACAAGCCGCCGCCGGTCGCCGCCGCCCAGCAGACCCCGGGCCAGCAGGTCGACACCGCCAGGCCCGCCGTGGACGTCGAGACCCCGCGGGGCCAGGGCGCCGGCGGCGAGGTGCAGAAGGACAGCCGCGAACAGGCCGAGCGGGACACGAAGTTCTACCGCATCCAGCCGCCCGAGGGCCGCCACCACGACTCGCTGTGGGAGATAGCGGAACGGCACCTCGGCGACGGCCGCCGCTACGGCGAGATCTACCAGCTCAACAAGGACCGCATCCAGCCCGACGGTTCCAAGCTCAGCCAGGCCAGCCTGATCCGCCCCGGCTGGATCATGGAGATGCCCGCCGACGCGCACGGCGGCGACCTGGTCGAGATGCCCGACGAGCGCAACGAGGTGTCCAAGTCCGAGGCCGAGCAGATCAACGAGTACGACAAGTCCAGCCCCACCCTCGACGAGCGCGGCTCGGGCGGCGACGACCGGCAGGCCACCTCCGGCCGCGGTGAGCGCCTCGTGCCCGACACCCCCGCCGTCGACCGCGACTCCGCCGACCGCGGCGGCGAGCAGTCGGTCCAGCAGATCCCGACCCGCGAGAGCGACGGCGGCGACGCCGGCGCGGACCGCGGCGACCAGGCGGCCCCCGAGGTGCAGAGCGACGGCGGCGGCATCGGCCTGCCCGAGGTGCTCATCGCCGCGCCGCTGCTCGCCGCCGGCGTGCTCGGCGCGCTGAGCCGCCGGCGCCGGCAGGCGCTGTGGCAGGCGGCGTTCCAGTCCGGCGGCGCGGGCCGTACGGGCGCGGAGCCCACCGGGCGCGCCGCGCTCGCCCGCGACGCGCTGCTCGTCGGCGCCGATCCGGGCGGCGTACGGTTCCTCGACCGCGCGCTGCGCGGGCTGTCCGCCTCGCTCACCGAGGCCGCCCGCCCGCTGCCCACGATCTACGCGGCCTGGCTGACCGACGCCGACCTGTACCTGCAACTGGCGGGCGTGGCCGGCGAGCCGCCCGCCCCGTGGCGTACCGGGCAGGACCAGACCTTCTGGCGCATCGACCGCGCCGACATCGAGAGCTACCCGCAGCCCGACGAGGCCGACGACGCGGCGGCCCCGTACCCCGGTCTCGCCAGCCTCGGCACCCGCGAGGAGGCCCGGCTGCTGCTCAACCTGGAGGCCGTCCCCGGCATCGCCGCCGTCAAGGGCGCGCCCGCGGACCGGCTCGCGGTGCTGTCGTCGATCGCCGCGGAGCTGGCCACGAACGGGTGGTCGGACCGGATGTCGGTGACCGTCGTCGGCTTCGGCGAGCGGCTGACGGAGCTGGCGCCGACGCGCGTGCGCTACCTGGAGGACGTGCCGGCGCTCATCGAGGTCATGGAGGCCGAGTCCGCGCAGCGCGCCAACGCGCTGGGCAACGCCGGCCACGACAGCGTGCTCACCGGCCGTGCCGGGCAGGCGGGCCGTACCCAGTGGGCGCCGCACCTCGTCATCGTCGCCACCGAGCCCACCGCCGCCGAGGCCGACCGGCTCGCGCACCTCGCGGGCGGCTCCTCGCGCCTGGGCATCGGCTACCTCGTCGGTACGGGCCAGGAGGAACTGCCCGGCGCGTCCTGGGAGTTCGAGATCACCCGCGACGGTCGGCTGCGCGCCCCGCTGCTGGGCCTCGAACTGGCCGCGCAGCGGCTGCCGCAGGAGCAGCACGAGGCGCTGGTCGAGCTGTTCTCGCAGGTGGAGGTCGAGGGGGCGGCGACCAGCGGCACGGAAGGGCGCGGGATCTCGGTCACGCGCGCGGCGGGCGAGGTCGGCTTCACCGTGGACCTGTCGGAGCAGGGACGGCCCGCGGTGTACGCGCGGCTGCTCGGCTCGTACGAGATCATGGGCCTGGCCGAGCCGGACGGCGAGCGCAGCCCGCTGCTGCGGGAGGCGCTGGCGCTGCTGCTGTTCCACCGCGAGGGCGTGCACCCGCAGGTCCTCGCGGCGGCACTGTGGCCGCGCGGCGTGACGGACGACGTGCGCGACGCCTTCGTGGAGCGGCTGGTCACCTGGCTGGGCGGGGACCCCTCGGGAACGGCGCGGCTCGCGCCGGACGCGGACGGGCGGCTGGCGCTGTCCACCTCGGTCGTCTCCGACTGGGACGTGCTGCGCACGCTGCACCTCGAAGCGACCGACCCCACGCGGCAGTCGAGCCCGCAGACGCGCGAGCGGCTGCTGAACGACGCGCTGGCGCTGGCCGCGGGCCCGCTGCTCGCCGACCGGCCGCAGGGGCGGTACGGCTGGCTGTCGAACGAGATCGTGGAGGCCCAACTGCCGCTGCTCGTCGCCGACGCGGGCCTGGCGCTGTCCGCGCTGCGCCGCGAGTCGGGGCAGGCGGACGGCGCGGTGGCGGCGGTGCAGGCGGCGCTGGTCGTCGCCCCGGCGGACGAGCGCCTGTGGAACGAACTCCTCCGCGCGGTCCACGCCACCGGAGAGACCCACCGCCTGGAGGCCACCGCCTCCGACCTCCTGGACCGCTCGGCGGCCCTCCACGGCGCCCGCGGACTGCCGCCCCGCACGGAAGCCCTGCTGGACGAACTCCTCCCGGGCTGGCGCACCCGGGCCGGCTCCGCGGGGGCGGCGAGCTGACCGCCCGCGCCGGGCCCGGCGCGGGCGGCTGCAGAGCCGGAAGAGGTACGGGGGGCTGCCCGGCCGGTGAACCGCGACGCTCCGACGCCCCCCTGAGGACCCGCCCGCCCTCGCCCCGGCGCATTACGCGCCCCGGCGTGCTCCTACGCGCTCGCGGCCGCAGGCGTACGCCAGCGTGCTGATCAGCCCGGCCACGTCCGGCAGGTACGCGTTCGACACCGTCGGCCGCCGGATCCACTGCACAGGACCGCTCGTCGCGAACCGCGTCGGCGGGGCCGCCGCCCAGTCGCCCTCGGCGCGTACCGCCAGGTCCAGGGCCGCCGACGAGGCGTAACCCAGCGCGTGCAGGCCGTCGATCACCTTCGGCGTGGCGCCCGGGAGGACGAAGAAGTACATCCGCCGGTCCGGCGTCGCCGCCACCGGGCCCAGCTCCGTGCGCTCCCGTTCCAGCCGGGCCAGCACCAGGCATCCTGCGCTCTCCGCCACGTCCACCACGTCGAACGCCCGCCCGGTGGGCAGCAGTACGGCCGCCCGCGGGTGCTTCGACCACATGCGGCGCAGGGTGGTGGCGCTGGCCGTTGCGGCTGCCTTCCAGTCGCGCCGCGCGGGGTGCGCGCCCGGCGCGTGGCACGCCGTGTCGCCGCAGGAGCACCGCGGTGCGCCGGCCCCGTCGTCGGTCTCCATCCATGTGCCCGGCACCACGTCCCAGTGCCGGTCCTCCGCGTACTGCAGCGCTGCGGACAGCAGTTCTTCGCCCTGCTCGCGCGGGTTCTCTTGTCGGGGTACGTGCGTCGCCTCTGCTCCCGGGGTCTCCTTCACGGACGGCTCAACTCCAGCCGCGAGCAGGGGTTACGGGCCCTCTAAGGGATCTCCCGAAGCAACGTTGCGGCAGCGGGGCGCACGGATGCGCGGGGAGGGAGCATGGCGTTTTCCGGTTATTTCGCGGGAAATGATCGTCCTGCCGGTTCTGCCAGGAACCGGCCGCGCACGGCCCCCTGAGGAAGGACTACCCATGGCCGCCAGGCCAATCGAGGCACGCACGCCGAACGTACGACTTCAGGTGGTGATCGAAGAGGCAGGCTGCTCCAACGCGGGGCTGGCCCGCCGCGTCAACATGTGCGGCCGCGAACACGGCCTCGACCTGCGCTACGACAAGACCTCCGTGGCCCGCTGGCTGCGCGGTCAGCGCCCCCGCGGCCAGGCGCCCGCGATGATCGCCGAGGCGCTGGGCCGCAAGCTCGGCCGCGCGGTCACCCTGGACGAGGTCGGCATGGCCGACTCCCGGCACTCCGGCACCGCCCTGGGGCTCATCTACGCCCCGACCGTCACCGCCGCCGTCGAGCAGGTCTGCGAACTGTGGCGCGCCGACGTGGGCCGGCGCGAGGTGCTGACCCGCGCGACCCCCGTGGCCTCCGCGCTCGTCGAGCCCAGCCGCGACTGGCTGATCAGCGCGCCCGGCCCGCCGCTGGCCCGTACCTCGGGCAGGGCCGTGACCCGTACCGACGTGACCGCCGTACGGGAGACCACCGCCACCCTCGCCACCCTCGACCGCCGGTACGGCAGCGGCCACTACCGGCCGGTGACGGTGCACTACCTCAACTCCGTCGTCTCCGGCCTGCTCGCCGGCCGCTACGACGACGCCACCGGCCGCGAACTCCTCGCGGCCGCCGCCCGGATGACGGAGCTGGCCGGCGGCATGGCCGCCGACACCGGCCTGCCGGGCGTCGCGCAGCGCTACTACGTCCAGGCCCTGCGCCTCGCCGACGCCGCGGGCGACCGCGCCTTCGGCGGCTACGTCCTGGCCGCCGGCATGAGCCGGCTGGCCGCGGCGCTGGGCAACCACCGGGAGGTGGTGCAGTTGGCCCGTACCGCCCGCGAGGGCACCCGCGACCGCGTGCCGCCGCGCGCCGAGGCGCTGTTCAGCGCCGCCGAGGCGCGGGGCGCGGCGGGGCTGGGCGACGAGGCGGCG
The DNA here is from genome assembly GCF_035917395.1 of Streptomyces sp. NBC_01808. Taxonomy (NCBI): domain Bacteria; kingdom Bacillati; phylum Actinomycetota; class Actinomycetes; order Kitasatosporales; family Streptomycetaceae; genus Streptomyces; species Streptomyces sp. NBC_01808. Next base: position 3,380,231 of record NZ_CP109072.1, on the reverse strand, counting down.
TTCCGGGAGGCGGCGGGACGGGCGCGGGCCGCGATGGAGCAGGCGGAGTCGGGCGGAACGCGCGCGCCGGGCGCGGCGGGCGGCGCCGGAGCGACAACCGCGACGATCGCGACAACCGCGCCGGGTGCGCCGGGTGCCGCGAGCGCGGCCGGAGCGACGGGTGCGACGGGCGCGACCAGCGCTGCGGCCGGCGCACGGGATCCCGCGCGCGACCCGGCGCGCGGGCGCGAACCCGCCTGGCTGGCCCGCTTCGGCCGCCCCGCCCTCGCCTACGAACTGGCCTGCGCCCTCCTCGAACTCGGCCGCTTCGAGGCCGCGCAGCGGTGCGCGGAGGAGGCGCTCGCCGGGCTGCCGGAGTCCTCCGCGCGGCTGCGCTGCCTGGCGCTCGTCGCGCTGGCCCGGGCGCAGTGCGGGCGGCGGGAGCCCGCGCAGGCGTGCCGTACGGGCGCGCGGGCGCTGCGGCTGCTCGACGGGCTGGCCTCCGGCAGGGCGGCGGCCGAACTGACGCGGCTGGCGCGGAGCCTGGAGCCGTACGAGGCCGAGCCGGCGGTGCGGGAGTTCACCGCCCGGTGCCATGGGCTGGGCTCTTGGCTCACCGCGGCACCGAGCAGGTAGTGTCCGGACGGTCAGAGTCCGTACCCATGAGGAGTCCCGTTGACCCACGACGGACACGGCAGCGAGCCCCGGCGCGAGGAGCGCGCGGGAGCGGTGCCCCCCGCGTCGGACGGCGCCGGGCCGCCCCCGGGCGGCGAGCCGTGGTGGGCGCAGGACCCGTCCCCGGCCGCGGCAGCCGCCGAGACCGAGGACGAGTCGACGCAGCAGATACGTCACCTCGGCAACCGCCCGGAGCGCCCGCAGCCGCCGGCCGCCCCGCCGGCCGGCCGGCAGCCCTGGCCGCTCGCCGCCTCCCCGGGTGCGGCGGGCGCGCCGGGCGCCCCCGCGGGCCCCGGCGCCCTCGGCGGCCCGGAGGCCGCCGCCGCCACGGGCCACCCCGGTGCCGCGCCCCAGCCGCCGTACGGCGGGCCCCCGCACCAGCCGCCCGCGGGTCCGCCGCCGGGCACCGCGGACGACACGGCCGCGACCCAGCTCATACCCCCGGTCGCCGCCGCACCGCAGCAGAGACCCGGCGGGGACGACTCCGACGCCACCCAGCTCATCCCCTCGCTCCCTGGGTCGTACGAGGCCCCCAAGCCCGGCGCCTACGACCCGCCCGACGCCGCCGAGCCGCCCCCGCACCCCGGCGCCCCGCCCGGGCAGCCCCCGGCGCAGCCGCCGTTCGCTCCGCCGGCCTTCGACGAGGACTCGCCGCGCTCGCGCCGCCACGCGGCGCCGGTGCACACGCAGTTCGAGGGCCTGTTCCGCGACGGCCCCGGCGGCCCTGGCGCCCCCGGCGGCGACCCCGGCGCCACGCAGCGGCTCCCCCCGGTCCGCCCCGGCGCCGCCCCCGCGGGTGGCCCTCAGCCCCCGTACGGCGCCCAGCAGCCCGGCGCCCACCCCGCGGGACCGCCCCCCGGCCCGTACGGCAACGGCGGCCCCGGCGGACCCGGTGGCCCCTACTACGACGATGACGACGACCGCCGCGGCGGCATCCCCCGCTGGGCCGCCATCGCCATCGGCACCGCCGCCTGCGCCGCCGTCGGCATCACCGCGGGATGGCTCCTCAGCAGCGGCGACGGCGGCGGCGACACCGCCAGCGGCGCCACCCCCAGCGCCAGCGCCGACCAGGACCCGGGCGGCGAGGACGACGGCGGCAAGGACGACGGCGGCGAGAAGCCGGTCAAGGACGACCCCGCCAAGGCGCAGGCCGAGGAGCTGGACGCGCTGCTCGCCGAGAGCAACGACAGCCGCGACGCGGTGATCAGCTCGGTCGCGAACATCCGCGAGTGCAAGGCGCTCGGCAAGGCCGCCAAGGACCTGCGCGACGCGGCGGGCCAGCGCCGCGACCTCGTCGCCCGGCTCTCGGACCTGAGCGTCGACAAGCTCCCGTCGCACGAGGACCTGACGCGCTCGCTCACCGACGCCTGGAACGCCAGCGCCTCCGCCGACGACCACTACGCCGCCTGGGCCGACGCCGCCAAGCGCGGCAAGGGCTGCGGCGGCGGCGGGAACCACCTGTCGGCGGGCAACAGCGCCAGCGGCGAGGCCACCACCGCCAAGGAGGAGGCGGCCGGGCTCTGGAACCCGATCGCGGACGAGTACGGCCTCACGCAGCGCCAGGCGACGCAACTGTGAGCCCCGCGAACGGCACCGGGAAGGACGCCGGCGGTCCCGTCGGTGAAAGGGCTTCCCGCCGCGACCGCCGTTACTCCACCATGGTGCCCATGCCCATCAACGACATGCCGTGGTGGCGCTGGCGCGCCAATGTGCGCTCCGCGCTGCACATGCTCTCCGACCCGGATTTCCAGCGGGAGTACTGGGCGGCGGGGACGGCGGGGTACGGGGACGTCACCGACGCCGTCTACCGCCTCGTCGAGGACACCTGGCTGGACAACTGGTCGGCGGAGAAGTACGTCGGGACGATCTTCCGCGACTCCCGCGAGGCCGCGCTCGTCGACGTCGCCGTGCTGCGCGTGCTGCGCATCATGCACCAGGTCGGTGCGGACTCGCCGGTCTCCGTGTACATGGAGAACCACGCGTGGCCCGAGGCCGTGCGCGCGGCGCGCGAGGCGCACGTGCGGCTCGCGGAGAACGACGGTGACGACCCCGACGCCCCGCCGCGCTCCCTCGAAGTGCTGGCGATCATGACGGGCGCCGCCTGACGGGTGTGGGATCGTAGGCCCATGAGCGAGTACGTACTGACGCTGTCCTGCCCGGACAAAAAGGGCATCGTGCATGCAGTCTCCAGTTATCTCTTCATGACGGACTGCAACATCGAGGACAGCCAGCAGTACGGCGACCCCACCACCGGCCTGTTCTTCATGCGGGTGCACTTCTCCGCCGAGCCGCAGGCGAACGTCGACAAGCTGCGGGCCAGCTTCGCAGCGGTGGCGGAGTCGTGGGCGATGGACTGGCAGATCCACGAGCAGGGCACGAAGATGCGGGTGCTGCTCATGGTCAGCAAGTTCGGGCACTGCCTGAACGACCTGCTGTTCCGCGCCCGTATCGGCGCGCTGCCGGTGGAGATCGCGGCCGTGGTCTCCAACCACACCGACTTCGAGGAGCTGGTCGGCTCCTACGGCATCCCCTTCCACCACGTGCCGGTCACCAGGGACACCAAGGCGGAGGCGGAGCAGAAGCTGCTGGAGCTGGTCCGGGCCGAGGACGTCGAGCTGGTGGTGCTCGCGCGCTACATGCAGGTGATCTCCGACGACCTGTGCAAGCAGTTGGAGGGGCGGATCATCAACATCCACCACTCCTTCCTGCCGAGCTTCAAGGGCGCGAAGCCGTACCACCAGGCGCACGCGCGCGGGGTCAAGCTGATCGGCGCCACCGCGCACTACGTGACGGCGGACCTGGACGAGGGCCCGATCATCGAGCAGGAGGTCGAGCGGGTCGGGCACGAGGTGACGCCGGAGCAGTTGGTGGCGGTCGGCCGGGACGTGGAGTGCCAGGCGCTGGCGCGGGCGGTGAAGTGGCACAGCGAGCACAGGGTGCTGCTGAACGGCACGCGCACGGTGGTCTTCGCGTAGCTCCCGCGCGCCCGCGGTAGGGTCCGCGGTCTCGTACGCCCCTGAAGGCGCCGTACGCGCCCGCAGGCGGCGTATGCGCCCGGGAAGCCCTGCGGCCCCCTACAGCCGTGACAGTGACGCGGTCGCGTACAGGAAGTCCTCCACCGCCTCGCGCTCCCCGTCGCGCCCCACCGCCGCCTCCGCCGGCGACACGTGCCCCGCCGCCAGCCGGCAGAACTCCAGGCCCTCCAGCGCCACATGGGCCACCGCCCGCTCGGGACCCGCGACCGCCGCCGGCGAGTCCAGCGGGAGGTACCAGTTCCCGCCGCCCTTGCCCTCGATCTCCAGGTGCAGCGTGCGCCCCGGCGTCCCCGCGGCCACCAGCGTCCGCGGCGGCGCCGCGCGCCCCGAGCGGCGCCGGTCGGCCAGCGTCTGCGGCAGCAGCCGCGCCGCCAGGTCGATCATGAGGTGCATGTGCTCCGGCGTCGGCGGCACGTACGGGTAGTCCACGGCCTCCGCGATGTCCCAGGCGTGTATCCAGCACTCGAAGGCCCGGTCCAGGAAGGCGTCGCGCAGCGGCAGCGACGCCCCGCCGCCGTACGGCACCTGCACGTCGCCGACGCCGCTGCCGGCGAACCCCGCGGTCCGTATCAGCGTGTACGTCTGGTTCCGCCACTCGCCGCGCATCTTGCTCGCGTGCTTGCGCCGGAACTCCCGGGCGAGCGACTGCTGTTCCGCGTACGACGAGCCGGCCACCCGCCACAGCGCCTCGGTGCGCTCGGTCGGTGAGGCGACCGTGCGCGGGTGGGTCCCGGCGGCGGGCGCGTCCGCGGCCAGCGGGTCGGGGAGGCCGAGCGCGAGGGCCAGCAGGCCGTCCACGGCCAGGAGATGGCCGATGACACCGGCCACCGACGTCTCCCGGACCGCGGGACGGTCGTCGTCGTACCAGGCGAGCTGGACCGGAGCGCCCCAGTCCGCCTCGTTCATGTCGGCCAGCAGCGCGTCGAGCCGGGCCGCCTCGGCGTCGTACGGCACGGACCAGCCCGGCATCGGGATCCCCGGCATCCGCCGCGTCAGGCACAGCTCCAGCACCCGGCTGCGCAGCGCGGGATCCATGTCGAGGTTGTCGTGCGGGTGCAGGAGGCGTACGGCATCGCGCAGCCGGAGCGCTTCGTCCGCGCAGGGCGCGCAGTCCGTCAAGTGCGCCTCTACGGCGGCGGTCTCCTCGGGTGCGCAGGCCGCTAGCGCCCACGCGCCGAGCAGGGACTTCAGCCGGCCGTGGTCGTAGGGGCCCATGATCATGAAGGCCGCCCGGCCTCGGTGTGCGCGGTCGCGAGCATCTGCAGCCCGAAGCGCAGCCGGCGGCGGGCCTCGTCGGGCGAGACGCCGAGTTCCTCGGCCGTCTGGCGGTAGTCGCGGCGCTTGAAGTACGCCAGCTCCAGCGCGGCGCGCTGCGGTTCCGGCATGGACGTGACGATGTAGTCGGCGCGGGCGGCTGCGGAGACGGCGCGGATGCGCTCCTCGCTGTCCTCGATCTCCCCGGCCGCACCCGCCTGGATCACCGCCCAGCGCAGCCGCCGCACGGCGTGCTTGTGCGCAAGACCCGCCAGGAAGGAGCGCAGTTGGCCGCGCTTCGGGTCGTACGCGTCCGGGTGCTGCCAGACGTACGAGAACACCTCGGCCAGCACGCCGTTCGCCTCCTCCTCGTTCTCCAGCACGCGCTGCGCGAGGCCGTAGACGAGGGGCGCGAAGCGGTCGTACAGCTCGCTCAGCGCCGCGGCCTCGCCGCGCGCGAGCCGCTGCTGCATCTTGCGGTTCCAGCGCGGCGGGACGGCGCCCTGTCCGGTGCCGTGCGGTCCGGTGCCGTGCGCCATGCGCCCCCCATCCGTCGCCCGCCCCCTGGTTACCGGTGTCAACGAATGTAGCGCCGGAGAGAGGGGGCGTACGCCCCAGGAGCGTTATCTCTACCGCATGACGCGCAACAGAAGGCAACGAATTGCCAACGGTTATCCAGTGCTGACCGGAATGCGTGGGACGTGTGGGGCGATTGCGCATAGGGTCGGTGTTTCATCTTGTGTGCTGCGGGCACAGCAGGTGACACGTGCAACACAGCAGATTGCGGATGAGTGAATCGGGCAGGCGAGCGGGCACGGCAGGCTGACAGGCGACGGAAGGACAGCGACCGGGTGTCTTTGCTGCAGGTGACCACCGACAACCGAGGCGACTGGTACGTCCTGTGGGTCTGCGGTGAGCTGGACCTGGTCACCTCGCCGCGCGTGCGGCAGCACGTGCACGACGCCGTCGCCGAGGGCCGCCGCCGCCTCGTCCTCGACCTCTCCGCGGTCCGCTTCTGCGACTCCAGCGGCGTCGGCGTGCTCATCGCCGCGCGCCGGCTGCTGAGTTCCTGCGGCGGCGAGTTCCGCCTGATCCTGCCGGCGGACGGCGGGGTGGGCGCGGCGGGCGCGTCCGGGGGCGTCTCGGGGACCGCGGTCTCCGGCGGGGCGCATGTGAACCGGGTGTTCGCGGCGCTGGGCGTACGGCGGCTGTTCGCGGTGTACGCGGACGTGGACGACGCGACGAGCGGCACGGCGGAACCGCTGTCGGCCTAGCCGGGGGAGCGGGGCGTACGCGCCCCTGAACGCCCGTACCGCCCGCTACGGCCGGTCCTCACCCTCACTCCCGCCCCTCACCCCTCACCCCTCACGCCTCCTCGAACTCGGCCTCCTCCGCGGGCTCGTCGCGTGCCTGGAGCCCGGCGACCCACAGCGGTATCAGCCAGACCACCACCACCGCGTACACCAAAACCCACACCGCGGGCACCCCCGGCAGCCCGTCCGCGCCCACCGCCTCGGCGAGCACGAACACCCCTGCCGCCACGGCCAGCAGCGCCGTCGCCGCCCGGTGCGCCACGGCCCCGGCGCGGTCGCGGTCGGCGAGCTGCCGCTCGTCCAGCATCCGCGTACGCAGCTCCAGCAGGCCGCGCGTGCCGCCGTTCAGGACCCCGGTGGCGACCACCCACAGCAGCAGCAGGACCGCCAACGGCGCGATGAGCCAGGCGTCGTCGAGGGCGTAGAGCAGGGTGATGCACGTCAGGGTCGCACCCGTGAGCGCCACGTGCGCCCCCACGGCGGCGCGGCGCCGTCCGGCGGTGGCGAACACCGGGCGCCCGGCGGGGTCGTTCATGACCCGGAACATGGCGCGGTCGTACGGCGTGGCCTGCTTCGCGTCCCCGTGGGGGCGCTCGGTCGTGGGCTGGGTCATCGTGCTCCCCTGTCTGCGCTGCCGTGCTCGTGGTCGTTCCTGTTGTCGTTCCTGTGCGTCCCGTCCGCCCCGTACAGCTCGTCGCTGAGCGGGCGGAACGGCCGGAGGGCGAACAGCACTTCCACCGGCAGTTCGAAGTACTCCGCTATGCGCAGAGCGAGGTCGAGGCTCGGGTTGTACTGCCCGCGCTCGATGTGCCCGATCGTCTGGTAGTGCGCGCCTACCGCCTCGGCCAACTGCTTCCGCGACACGCTCCGCTCTGCGCGGATCACCGCCAGTCTGTTGTGGACCTGCTCGCTCATGTATAAGAAGTTATACATGGAGGATCGTCGGCGCAAGGGGGAGGCCCGGCGATTCGACTACGGAGAGTGCCGAAACTGGGCAGAGCGCCAACACGCTTGGGGGAACTCTGCCGTTACGCAACGAAGTCGGCCCCGACTCCACTACCCTTCATCGGGTGCGAGTTGTCATGCGGCGACACGGACCCGCGGCCCGCGAATCGGTGGCCGGGGCGGTGCGGAATTGCCGGACTCGTACAAGGTCACAGCAGCATGAGGGGTCGATGCCGGACCGGCGTTCGACCGTCGGGCGCGAGCGTCGCACAGTATGCCGCACGCGCACTCTTTCGCGCTGGGATATGCCCGAAGCGCTTGTCGCTGTGACGCTACGTCAATCATCCTGGACGGCAGAGAGATCACGCAGCGTGATCCCGAGGATGGTGTGAGCGGTGCAGACCCTGCAGGTACAGCTCAAGGTGTGGCCCGACCCCGTTGAGGTCGGCCGGGCCAGGCGATGGACGCGGGCGCGGCTGGCGTGGACCGGGGTGACGGCCGACGAGCCGTACGCCGAGTCGCTGGTGATGCTCGTCTCCGAGCTGGTCACCAACGCCGTCGTGCACACCGACCGCCCCGCCGAGCTGCGCCTCGCCCTCCCCGCGTCGGCCGCGGACTGCGGCCCGTACCGGGTGGAGGTCGTCGACACCTGCGCCGCCCCGCCGCGGCAGCGGCGCGCGCAGGAGTACGAGACGCACGGCCGGGGGCTGGAGCTGGTCGACGCCATCGCCGACCGCTGGGGCTGGCAGGCGGAAGGATTCGGCAAGGTCATCTGGTGCGAGATCGACCGCGCCTGCGCCTTCGCCCCGCCGCGGGGGGAGCGCGCGGACGGCGCGGACGGCGCGCTCTTCGCGGGCGCACACGAACACGCACGCGCCGGCACGAACAGCACGTGACACCTCCGGTGCGGAACAGGTGTTGACGAGTCGTACGGGCCTGATCACCCTTGTGGGCAGCGATTCGTCGTGAGGGGACGCCGAGGGTTGCCGGCCGGTCGGACGCCCTTGGCGAAGGCGGGTCGCGCATCCGGCGCAAGTCCCCATCCGCCGATGCCGGGTGGCGGTTCGACGTGCAGGGCTCGGGGTTGCACGGGCGCGCCGCCACTCGACCCTCTCTTCGGCGCGTGGCGCGATTCTTGCGAATGATGGCGATACGGCTCTCGTCCCCGGCCCGTAGCGGCGCGAAGCTCGAAGCATGAACGTCCTCTGGCTCTTCGCCCACCCCGACCACCGCTCCCTCAACGCCGCACTCCGCGACGACGGCATCCGCGCGCTGCGCGCCGCGGGGCACGAGGTCCGGCAGAGCGATCTGTACGCCATGGGCTTCAAGGCCGTCCTGGACGCCGACGACTACGCGGGCGGCGACGCGGACCGTCTCCTGGTCGGCGACGCCCAGGAGGACGCCTGGCGCGCGGGGAAGGTGAGCCCCGACATCGCCGCCGAGCACGAGAAGCTGGCGTGGGCGGACGCGCTGGTCGTGCACTTCCCGCTGTGGTGGTTCGGGCCGCCGGCGATCCTCAAGGGGTGGTTCGACCGGGTGCTGGTGCAGGGGCTGGCGTCGAAGGTGAAGGACGCGGAGGACAGGACGCGGCGGTACGGGGACGGGGGCCTGGCGGGGCGGCGCGCGCTGGTGGTCACGTCGGTCGGCGCGCGCGAGGCGAGCTTCGGACCGCGGGGCATCCACGGGCACATCGACGAGGTGCTGTGGCCGCTGCACCACGGCACGTTCTTCTACACGGGGATGGCACCGCTGCCGCCGTTCGTCGTCTACGGCGCGGACCGCCTGACCCGGGAGGCGTACCCGCAGGTGGCGTCGGGTCTCGCGGAACGGCTGCGGGACCTGTGGACGACCGCGCCCCTGCCGTACCGCCCGGAGCGGGGCGGGGACTACGACGAGGAACTGACGCTGAAACCGGAACTGGCCGCGGGCGAAACCGGCTTGACCATCCACCGCAAGCAGCCAAGCAGCCGCCCAACACCCCGGCAAATCCCCCCACTTCCCCGCACACCCACCCTAGGGTAGGCCACCCCTCCGACAACCCCGCGTCCCCGCCGCAGGCGGCCGGCACCCCGGCCGACACCCCCGCCTCAGACACCCCCGCCTCAGACACCCCCGCCTCAGACACCCCCGCCTCAGGCGACCGCGCCTCAGGCGACCGCGCCGTCCGACTCCGCGCGGAAGGTGCGGCGGTACGCGCTCGGTGAGACGCCCAGCGCCGTCTGCATGTGCTGCCGCAGCGACGCCGCCGTGCCGAAGCCCGCGTCCGTCGCGATCCGGTCCACCGGCAGGTCCGTGTCCTCCAGCAACTGCCGCGCCCGCTCCACCCGCTGTACCGTCAGCCACTGCCCCGGGCTCATCCCCACCTCGTCCCGGAACCGCCGCGTGAACGTCCGCACCGACATCGACTCGCACGCCGCCAGGTCCCGCAGCGCCAGCGGCTCGTGCAGCCGCGCCAGCGCCCACGCCCGCGCCTTCGCCGTCGTCGACACCGCCGGCTCCGGCACCGGCCGCCGCACGAACTGCGCCTGGCCGCCGTCCCGGTGCGGCGGTACGACCGTGCGCCGCGCCACCTCGTTGGCCACGGCGGAGCCGTGGTCGTGCCGGATCATGTGCAGGCACAGGTCGACCCCGGAGGCCACCCCCGCGGACGTCAGCACGTCGCCGTCGTCCACGTACAGCACGTCGGGGTCGAACCGCACCTTCGGGAACAGCGCCCGGAACCGGTCCCCCGACGCCCAGTGCGTCGTCGCCGGCCGCCCGTCGAGCAGACCCGCGGAGGCGAGCACGAACGCCCCGGTGCAGATCGACGCCAGCCGTGTCTCCGGCCGCACGTACGCCAGCGCGCCCGCCAGTTCCGCCGGCAGCCGCCCGCGCGTGTACGCCTCGTCCGCCTCGTGCGACGCGGGCACGATCACGGTACGGGCCTGGGCCAGCGCCTCCGGCCCGTACCGCACGTTGATCGTCACGTCCGCGTCCGTACGCACCTCACCCGGCGCGACCGTGCAGGTCACGACCTCGTACAGCGGATCCCCCGCCGCACTCCTGGCCCGCCCGAAGAGCCGGTGCACGATCCCCAGCTCGATGGGCAGCATCCCGTGCCGTACGAAGACCGCGACGGGATGCCGCTCCGGATGCCGGAACACGGGCACCGAGACCGCCTCCTGCACCACGACGGGCCGCTGCACACTTCTCATGGCCCAATCCTGACACACCCCGGCCTCCGGGCCAGAGGTGCCCGGAGGCCGGGGTGCCGGGCGCCGGTCAGTCGATGGCGTTCAGCATCGCCTCTTCGACGTGGTCGGCGGCGTTGCGGTGGCCGAGGGCGTTGGGGTGCACGAAGGAAAGCTGGTCGGGGAGGGTGACGACGCCTTCGACCCACTTGGTGTCGTCGCAGACGCTGTGGTCCTGGGAGGAGGTGTAGAGGTCGACGAAGTCGGCGGCTTCCTGGGTGCCCGTCGACTTCTCGATGGCCTTGTTGAGGGGTTCCAGGACATCCTGGCGCAGCCAGGCCAGGTCGCCCTGGGTGATCGTGCCGAACTTCGTGAGGTCGCCATAGCCGCACTTGGCGGTGTCCTGGGGGACGACCGTTGGGTAGCCGACGGTCAGGATCTTCGCCTCCGGGGCGCGCTCGTGGAGCACGGTGAGCATCCGGTCGTACTCCTGGCTCACCTTGTTCAGCCGGGCCTGGATGCCGGCGCCCAGGGCGTCCTTGCACGGGGTGCCCGCGCCGTCGTTCTCGCCGCCCACCTGCATGCAGGTGTTGAGGATTTCGGCGAAGCCGAGGGTGTTGCCGCCCACGCCGACGGTGATGACGTCGGTGCCCGGGCCCACCGCCTCGGACTGCGGCGGCACCGCGGGGAAGGGGTAGTCCGGGTCCTCGGAGAGGGGCGGCAGGTGTCGGCCGATCGGCTCCTGGGGCGTGTCGGTGACGTTCTCGATGGTGGCGGCACCGCAACTGACGTTGGTCAGGTCGAAGAGACCGTAGAGGTCGCGGTCGATGACCTGGGGGTACGACCGGTCCGTGCGCTCGCAGCCGTCGCGCGGGTACTCGAAGGCGTCGCCCGCAGCCCGGATGACCCCGGCGGTGTAGGAGTCACCCAGGGCGACCCACTGGCGGTCTGCCGCGGCGGCGGGTTGCGCCCCGGCGAACTGGGCGGGGACGACCGCGCCGGCGGCGAGGGCCGCGGCCGAGCCGAGCAGGGCCAGACGAGTGCGAAAACGGGTCACGAATCCTCCAGGGATACGTCGTTGATGTCGCTCCGAGCCTAGAGAGATGGCAACTGAGAGCACTAGATCCAATACGGACAGTAATGGTCGAGGGGTGGAGGGTGCGTCTTTGTGGGTGAGAGGGCTCGGTGTGTCGACCGGATTCCGCCGGTTGGTGACCGCTGGGGTGCGGCACTTGCACAGCATGGGAAGCTGCTTGATCGTCTGAGGGCTCACGGCCGGACGTGTGTCCCCTGGGTGGCTGTCCGGTTCTCGATCCCGGGCGCGATGCTTGGCCCGATCCTTGCACACCTTGACCCTCGGGCCACTCGTTCGGGCGTGGTCCCCGGGCCATCCTCGACAGGTGACGCAGCCATCGACGCCCTCCGTGCGTACCGAGACCGACACCGGCGCTGCCGCGCCGGTGAAGCCTCCCGCCAAGTGGCGTGTGCATCGTGCCTGGTTCGTCGCGGCGGTGACCTTCGTGACCGTCGTGGCCGCCGCCGCCTTCGTCGCGCTCCCCGGGCTGCTCATCGGCCCCCTGCACGACGAGTTCGGCTGGTCCCGCGGCACCATCGGCCTCGCGGCCTCCGTCAACCTGACGTTGTACGGCGTCACCGCCCCCTTCGCCGCCGCCCTCATGGACCGCTTCGGCATACGCCGCGTGGTGGCGGTCGCCCTCCTGATGATCGCCACCGGCGCCCTGCTCAGCCACTGGATGACCGCGAGCTGGCAACTGATCCTCTACTGGGGCCTCCTCATCGGCCTCGGCACCGGCTCCATGGCCCTCGCCTTCTCCGCCACCGTCACCAACCGCTGGTTCGTCAAGCACAAGGGCCTCGTCACCGGCCTCCTCACCGCCGCCACCGCCTCCGGCCAGCTCGTCTTCCTCCCCTTGCTGTCCTGGGTCGTGGAAACCCACGGCTGGCGGCCGGCCACCGTCACCGTCGCCCTCGTCTCCGCCGCCGCCGTCCCCTTCGTCTGGCTCCTCCTCCGCGACCACCCCGCCGACGTCGGCCTCGCCCCCTACGGCGCCGCCGAGTTCGTCCCCAAGCCCCCGCCCCAGCGCGGCGCGGCGGGCCGAGCCCTGCGCGTCCTGCGCGACGCCTCCCGCAGCGGTACGTTCTGGCTCCTCTGCGGCGCGTTCGCCATCTGCGGCGCGTCCACCAACGGCCTCATCCGCACCCACTTCGTGCCGTCCGCCCACGACCACGGCATGGCCATGACCGCCGCCGCCTCGCTCCTCGCGCTCGTCGGCATCTTCGACATCATCGGCACCATCGCCAGCGGCTGGCTCACCGACCGCTACGACGCCCGCCGCCTGCTCGCGGTCTACTACGGCCTCCGCGGCCTCAGCCTCATGTTCCTGCCGCTGCTCCTCGGCCCGTCGATCCACCCGCCGATGATCTTCTTCATCGTCTTCTACGGCCTCGACTGGGTCGCCACCGTCCCGCCCACCCTCGCGCTCTGCCGCGAGCACTTCGGCGAGGACAGCGCCATCGTCTTCGGCTGGGTCCTCGCTTCCCACCAGATCGGCGCCGCCCTCGTCGCCTGGCTCGGCGGCGTGGCCCGCGACCTCACGGGCTCGTACGACATGGTGTGGCTGGCGTCGGGCGGCCTGTGCGCGCTGGCGGCGATGATGTCGCTGGTGGTGAGGCGAGGACGAGAGGACGAGCCGGTACGGGCCGCGGCGTAGGAGCTGCCGGGCCGTTGCCTGGCGGCTGGCTGCTCGTGATCGGTCCGCTCGGGTCAGTCGGCGCGCGGGTCAGTCGGCCCGTTCGTCATCCGGCCTACTCGTGCCCTCACGCCCGCCCAAGGGTATGCGGCTGGTCTGACAGTGCGGGGGCGGTGGGGCGGGGCGGTTGGGCGTTGAGCTGGTACGTGGTGTGGGTGTGGGTCGGGTGCGGGGGTTCGGTGTCGGGCTGGCTCTGTTCCGTTGGGTGGGTCGGTGTGCGGGGGGTCCGGGTCGGGGTGGGCGGTGTCGTTGGGGTTCCCACCGGGCCACCCGTCTCTTGAGTGTGCGGGCCTGCGTGCGCCGTCAAGGGCGTTCCCTCCGCTTCGCTGCGGGAACGTCGCTTCGCGATGGTGCTTCGCCCCACCCTGGACTGCGGACTCCGGCCCGTGACAGACCGGCGGCTATGGGTGGCCCGGAGGGAGCGGCGTCCCTTGAAGCCGCGTACGGATCGGTCGTCCCGCGACGGGGGGCCGGCCACCGGAGGCGGGTCTGCCCCGTGCGCGGACGGCCCCGGCGTCGGTGGCGGATGGCACCGGGGCCTGCCCGCTTGTCGGCGCCACCGGCGGGGTGGTCCCGCTGGGGCTTCTGGTCGGGTGCGGCTTGGCGGGTGGTGCTGGGGTGAAAGCCGGGCTGGGTGGGTGTTTTGCCCGGGTTTCTGGCTGCTGTTGCGGCGACTTTGTGGCGGTGGCGCGCATTCCGGGTGACCTGGGCGCGGAGCTGGCGGCTGCCCGGTGGGTGGGTGCGTCTGGAGGGGCGAAAGTCGGCGCTGGGGGCCTGATCCGGCGCGGATCGGGGGGTGTTACCGCGAGTTACGGCCCAATTTCTCCGCCCCCGAGCACGGAGGCCGCGTAGGGCGGGCGTCAGGTGTCGAGCTCGCACCACACGATCTTTCCCACGGCCTTGCGCTCCGCCACCCCCCACCGGTCCGCCATCTCCTCCACGAGCAGCAACCCCCGCCCGCGCTCGTCCTCCACGTCGCACGTCCGCTCCCGCACCGGCACGCGCTCGCGCCGCGCGTCGGCCACCTCGATGCGGATCACGCCGTCGACGCGGAGCCGCATCGCCACGTGGAAGTCCCGCCCGGGCACCCGCCCGTGCAGCACGGCGTTCGCACACAACTCCGCGACCACCGTCTCCAGCCTCAGCGACACCTCCCCGTTACGGGGGAAGCCCCACGTCTCCAGCCGCTGAACGGCAAGCAGACGGGCGAGGCGGGCGCCACGGCGGCTGGAGGTGAACTGCATCGCGAACGTCCGGGCGAGCGCGGTCGGTTGTGCGCCTGGGGCGCGTTCCGGTTCTCGTGCAATCGTTGGGGGATTCATGGATCCCCACGGTGCCGCTGAGGCGAATACCCTGGCCAGGCGTACAGCCCCTACGGAGAGTGCTGTACCGGACACGTACCGCACGTGGGGAGGCGATTCAGTATGGCGGAATCCAAGGGTCCGAGTCGACCGGTCGAGGGTGAGGGGGCGGGGATCCTGCGGGCCTTCGGGCGGCAGCAGAAGATCCTGCGTGAGCGGGTCGGCATCACACAGCCGCAGTTGGCTGGGCGGATCGGGTACAGCGAGTTCATGGTCGGGGCGGTCGAGCAGGGGCGGCGGATCCCGCGTCCGGAGTATGTCGACCAGACGGATGTGGCAGTGGACGCGGGCGGGTTGCTGAAGGTGATGAAGGAGGAGCTGGCGCGGGTCCGGTACCCGACGTTCTTTGAGGACTTCGCCGCCCTGGAGAAGGCGGCGGTGGAGTTGCACGCGTACGACCCGCAGGTGGTCTGGGGCCTGCTGCAAACCGAGGAGTACGCCCGCGCCGTCCTGCAGGCCCGTCGTCCGCCGGTGCATGAGGACATCATCCAGCAACGAGTTGCCGCTCGACTGGACCGACAGGCGATCTTCGATCGCCAGCCCGTGCCTATTCTGAGCTTCGTGCTGGAAGAGACCGTGCTGCGACGGCCGATCGGTGGAAAAGGCGTGCTGCGCGGCCAGTTGGAGCATCTCCTTCTGACCGGGCAGCGGCCGAACGTCGAGATCCAGGTCATGCCCACGGACCGCGAAGACCACGCCTGCCTGGACGGGGCGCTGACCTTGCTTGAGACCGAGGACCAGGGCAGGATTGCGTACGTGGAGGTGCAGGGCACCAGCCAACTGATCATGGAGCGGGAAAGGGTCCGCGAGATCGAGGGGCGCTATGGCATCATCCGGGCGCAGGCGCTGGCGCCTCGCGAATCACTCGACTTGATCGAGAAGGTCTTGGGAGAGCTATGAGCACGCTGGCGTGGTTCAAGAGCAGCTACAGCGACAGCGAAGGCGGCAACTGCATCGAGGTCGCCCGCACCTGGCGCAAGTCTTCTTACAGCGGCAGCGAAGGCGGCAACTGCGTCGAGGTTGCCACCACCCCCGCCGCCGTTCACGTCCGTGACTCCAAGGACCCCGACGGCCCCACGCTCACCTTCTCCGCCGACGCCTGGCAGGCGTTCACCGACTTCGCCCGCGGGCTCGGCGCAGGGCGGTAGCAGCCAGGTACCGTGCCGCGTAGGCACTGCCGTAGGCCGTGGCGCGGAAGCGTAGGGCCAGGTTGCGGAGCAATCCGCGGGGGCGGGGCCGTGCCGCCAGCTCCGTGAAGATCGCCTCGTGGCGGGCGGCGATCCGGGCCGGGTCGAAGCGTTCGGAGGCGACGAGGGCTGCGGCTCCCATGCGGCGGCGCAGGTCGTCGTCCTGGATTAGCTCAAGGAGCGCGTCCGCCACGGCGTTCGCGTCGCCGACCGGTACCAGGCGGCCGTCCACGCCGTCCTCGATGATCTCGCTCGGCCCGTGCGGGCAGTCCGTGGAGACGACCGGCAGCGCACAGCGCATCGCCTCCACGATCGTCATGCCGAAGGACTCCTTGTGTGAGGTGACCGCCGCGATGGAGCCCTTGACCCACTCACTCTCCAGGGACTTCGCGTTGCCCATCAGGAAGACGTGCTCCGTGAGCTGGAGATCGGCGATCTGCGCCCGCAGGGCGTCGCGCTCATTGCCCGTGCGGTCGCCGCTGCCGTAGATCCGTAACGTCCAGTCGGGGCGGGCGGCGACCACCTTGGAAAACGCCTCGATCAGGAGGTCGTAGCGCTTGACCCGGGTCAGCCGGCCGGCGGCGACGACGACTTTCGCGGTGCCGTCGGCGGGGGCGACGGCCGGTGTCGGCACGCTGTTGGGGACGGCCTCGATGCGGACGCCGGGGAGGTTCAGGCGGGTGCGGTAGGCGTGGGCGTCGGCTTCGGTGACGGTCGTGACGGCGTCGAGGAGGCCGTAGCGGATGCCGAGTTCGCGGCGGAGGCGCCCGCCGTGGCCGTCGAGCGTGAGGTGTTCCTGGGCGACGCGGACGGGGCCGCGGCGGGTCTGGCGGGCGATGTGGACGTTGAGCCCGGGGCGGGTGCCGACGACGACGTCGGCGTCCACGGTGCGCAGATAGGCGCCTATGCGGTCGTCGGTGAGCTTGCTGTACTGGTTGTGCCGGCCGTCCCCGCGTGGGAAGACGCGGGCGGGTTTTCTGTGGTCCGGCAGGTCGCCCGCGTAGGCCGGGCTCGTTCGGCGCAGGTCGACGAGCGAGCGGATGGGGATGCCGCCCGGGGCTTCCATCATGGGCTCGTCGCGGTGCCGGAAGACGGAGACCAGCTCCACGTCGTGGCGCTCCGCGAGGGCCTGGGCGAGGTTGAAGGTCGTACGGATGGTGCCCCCGATTCCGTACGTATTGTGCAGCAGGAATGAAATGCGCATGCGTGGTCCGTGCCCCCCAGAAGTAGTCGAATCCGACTCTAGTTGTTCGCCGCAGGTGCGCCTTCTGTTCTTCCGGTGGCGGGAGGGGCGCGTGGGACGTAGCGTCGGATGGGGGACTACGGCATCGGAGGAGTACGAAGATGCTGGAGAACACCACGCGCAACAAGCGCTACGTCGTCGGCTCCGTCCTCGTTCTCGCCGGTGTGGTGGGCGTGGTCTGGAGCGTCTGGCGGCCCTGGTACAACGGCCGGGACGGTCGCTTCTACGGGCTGGGCAGCGTCTTCGACGGGATCTCCGGGACCCGGGCGCAGCTCTTCGGCTCGATCTTCCTGCCCTTCGCGTTCGCCGCGCTGGTGGCCATCTACGGGACCTTGACGCGCTCGCGCCGCCTCGTCGTCCTCGCCGCGCTGCTGGTGCTCTTCATCACGGCGCTGTGGATGCTCCGGCAGAGCCAGGCGGTCGGCGGGCTGAAGGTCAGCACGGACGGCACGGGGCTGGACGTCGGGACGGCGAACGCCGTGATCGGCGTCGCGCTGATGCTGGTCGGCGTGGGCGTCTGGGGCAAGCAGCAGCGCCACCCCCTCACCCCGCCCGCGGAAGAACCCGAGCCGGAATCCCACCTCCGCTCCGTCTCCACCACCGGCAAACCCGGCCGGTCCGGGCGCCCCGGTGAGCCGGAAGCCCCCGAAGAGCGCCCCGACGACCGCCCCGAGGAGCCGCCGCGCGCCGCCTAGCGTCGCTAGTGCTGTGACCGGGAAGGTTCACCGGGTTGCTCGTTCACAGCACATGCCGCGGGCACGGAACGTGACGGAGCCCGGGAGCATGTCCAGCTCCCGGGCTCCAGCTTGCCACCCATTTGCGCACACCGGCGGCGTTGAAGAACCGCGGGTCATGTTGAGATCGACGTGTTCTGCCTTTGAACTACAGCGCCACGAGAGAGGCGCCGGAGGGACTTGAACCCCCATCCGTCGATGTTCGCCCACGCTCGGTCGATCCGGTGTTCGGCGGCGAATGCTGAGACTGGAGCGAGAATCTGAGTTTCACGGGGCCGCCTCTGCCAGGCTTGGGCCACCCCCGCACGTGGTGCGGGGAGAGGGATTCGAACCCCCAACTGACACCCCTTATCAGCTTCGACATCAGTTTCAGCTTGCGCTCATCGCGCACCCTCCGCTCGCGACGGAGGGCGTATGTAGGGCTACTGGAAGAGGTAGCCGAATACCGCGTCGCCGACCCGCTGGTCGGTGACCTCGGTGTTGTTCGCCTCCTCGCGGGCGAACTTGACCGACTGCTGGAGCTTCTCGACGCGGTCGAGGAGCTCGTTGACCCGCCGGGCGGGCAGCGCGCCGGAGAACTTCACCGTGGTCCAGTAACCGACCGGGACGTCCTCGTAGTACACCTCGACCTGCGCCGGGTGCTTCTCCGTGGCCTCGGCCTTCACGTGGTTGCGTGGAACCTTCTTCGTGCGGATGGTCCGCACCGGGTCCGTCTTCCACGAGTCCGTCGAGGGGTCCAGGTTCCACGACTCGGAGGCGTCGAGCACCGGCAGCTTGCGCACGAAGGTGTGCAGGTCGGTGAGTTGCTTCTCCAGGAACAACAGGTACGGGACCGGCACCTGGGGCAACAGCACCGTACCGTCGACCACCACGTCCGCGACCGCGGACCGGTTCGCCCAGTCCTTCGTCGCGGTCACGTCGAAGAGCCGCGTCAGCGTCCCGGCGGTTGCCCGCAGGGCGTCCTCGGCCTTGATCTGCACCCGCGTGGACTCGGGGGGAAGCTGCTCGCCCTCCTCGTCCTTGGGCTGGTAGGTCCGGGAGATGCCGGCCAGCAGGGCGGGCTTCTGCACGTCCTGGTGAACCTGGGTGAGCTCTTGGAGAGCCTTGGACTTGACGCCCTTTTCGACTGCGATGATCTGATTCAGCTTCGGCACACGGCAAACCTAACAACCCCGCGCCGCACGCACATCCGATTAAGGCCTGCCCCGTCCCTTCCGGGCCCGGCGGTTGCGTGTCCGGGGAGATACTGGCCCGGAACCGCATGCACGACTGAGGGGTACGGCACGTGACCGTCGACAACCGTGTGGGACCGCCCCGCCTGGGCAGCGAACGCGACACGCTGCGGGCCTGTCTCGACTACCACCGCGCCACTCTCGCCATGAAGTGCGAGGGGCTGAGCGACGAGGAGCTGCGGCGGCGGTCGATGCCGCCGTCCACGCTCTCGCTGCTCGGTCTGGTGCGGCACATGGCGGAAGTGGAACGGGCGTGGTTCCGGCGGGTGTTCGAGGACCACGACGCGCCCATGGTCTGGTCCGACCGGATCGACTTCCAGGCGGCGTACGACGCGAGCAGGTCGACCAGGGCCGAGGCGTTCGGCGCCTGGGAGGCGGAGGTCGGGCGGTCGCGCCGGATCGAGCGGGAGGCGGAGTCCCTGGACCTGGTCGGGTACCAGCCGAGGTGGGACGAGGAGGTGTCGCTGCGGATGGTGATGGTGCACGTACTTCTGGAGTACGGGCGGCACAACGGGCACGCGGACTTCCTGCGCGAGGGCATCGACGGGACCGTGGGCGCCTGAGCCGCGCGGGTGCCGGGAGTCGTAGGGCGAGGGGCCCGGCCCGGTGCCGGGCCCCCGCCTGAGGTGCTACGCCTTCAGGTCCGCCGGGTGGAAGTTGATGCGCTCCCGCGCGACGGGATAGCCCGCCTTGGCGAAGTTCGCGGCCATGGGGAAGTTCCCCCGGTCCGTCGCGGCGCTGACGAACTCCGCGCCCTGCTCGACGAGGAAGTGCGTGCACTCCGCGAGGAGGTCGTAGGAGTAGCCGTGGCCGCGCTGTTCGGGGACGACGCCGATGAAGCCGACGATCGGGCCCGAGGGGTTGTGGGCGGGGATGTGGATGCCCGCCAGCTCGCCGTCCGGCGTGTACGCGGTCTGCCACCACTCGCGCGGGGAGGGGCACCAGTGGAAGAAGTCCAGCTCTTCCTGCGCCGCCTGGTCCAGGCCGCCTTCCCCGATCGCCTTGAGCGCGTGGGCGTCCAGGGTGGCGGAGTGGATGCGGCGCAGGGCGTCGAAGAACACGCTGTCGTCGGGTTCGGCCCTGAAGCGCAGCCGGCCGGGGCGCTCGGGGAGGCCGTGGTCGGGGGTCCAGCGGTAGAGGAACCGCTCGACGAGGAGTTCGTATCCTGCGGCGCGGGCGGCGGCGAAGCGGGCGTCGGCGGCGGCGCGCAGGGCGGGTTCTTCGCGCCAGCCGCCGGGCAAATTGATTTCGAGTTCGACCCGCCAGGGCACGGAGCGCAGGAGCTGGGTTCCCGCCTCCTCCTCGCCTTCTGCCACGTCGAACCAGTTGACGCTGAGGGGCTCCGCGTCGTCGGGGCCGCCCCACCAGGCGCCGCGGGCGACGACCCGGCCGTCGCGCAGGGCGACGTGCTTCCACGCCGTACGGAACGTGGTGCGGCGGTGGCCTTCGCGGGCGCCGAGGGGGTCGGGCAGGGCGTCGAAGAGATGGGCGTCGCTCTCGGTGAGCGCACGGATGATGACCGGATCGGTCATGGATTCCTCCGGGATACGGGCTTTGCGGCGCGCTCCCGTCAGGACATACGAACCACGCCGGACTGCGGACGAGGGGAGCGCTGGGTAAGGGTGAACTTCACGGCACTCGCCTCCTTCCGACCGTCTCAGGGCGTGCCGTCACACAGTAGGTGATCACCGCGGATCCGTCCACGGATTTACGGCCCGGGGAAATCCCTTGAGGTGCGCCGCCCGCACCCGGGAAACCGGGGGGCCTGTCCGGCGGCGCCGTCCGCCGGCCGGGCCCCACGGTGCCGGGCTCCGGTTCGCGTCGGTCCGTACGGGACCCGGAAGCGGCCCGGCCGACTGCTGCCGGAGTGCTACGGCCGGCCGGGCCCCGTCCCGGGGTGCGCTACGCGGCGGCGGTGGCCTCCAGTTCGACCAGGAGGGTGGGGATCGCCAGGCGGGTGACGCCGAGCATCGTCGTGGCCGGGGCCGCCTTCGCCCCGGCGAGGCGGGCGGCCAGTTCGCCGTAGTGCGGGAAGAGGGCGTCGACGTCGGTGGTGTAGACATTGAGGCGGACGAGGTTCTCCAGGGACATGTCCGCCCCGGCGAGGACCGCCTCCAGGTTGTCGAGGCTGAGGGTGAGCTGTGCGGCCATGTCGCCCTCGTGCTGCGGCCGGCCCTCGGGGCTCATGGCGGTCTGGCCGGAGACGAAGAGGGTGCGGGTGTGGCCGGAGACCAGTTCGCCCTGGTTGAAGCCCATCTCCGTCGACCAGGTGACCGGGTTTATCGCTGTACGTTCCATGGGCGTCAGCCTCGCAACGAATGACGACATCCTGTGTCGTATATCCTGCTAGATTTTTTCATATGCGCGCCGATCGCCTGGTCTCGCTGGTCCTCCTGCTCCGCCAGCGCGGCCGGCTCTCCGCGGCGACGCTCGCGCGCGAGCTGGAGGTCTCCACCCGCACCGTGCTGCGCGACATCGAGGCCCTGTCCGCGGCCGGTGTGCCGGTGTACTCCGAGCGCGGCCGGCACGGCGGGTTCGCGCTGCTGCCCGGGTTCCGTACGGAGCTGACCGGGCTCAACCACGACGAGGCCCTCGCCCTCCTCATCGCCGGATCGCGGCGCGGCGCACAGGCGTTCGGGCTCGGCTCGGCGCTCGCGTCCGCGATGCTGAAGGTGGTCGACGCGCTGCCGCCCGGCTACCGCGACACCGCCGCGGGGGTCGCGGAACGGCTCCTCGTCGACCCCGGGACCGACCTCCTCGCGCGCCCGCTCACCGCCGACGAGGTACCGGACGACGTGATAGCCGCCATCCGCGGCGCCGTGTTCGCCGGGCGGAAGCTGAGAATCCGCTACGCCCCCGAGGGGCGGGCCGCGGGGTGGCGCACGGTGGACCCGATCGGCCTGGTGACCGTACGGGACAAGGGCTACCTGCTCGCCGCCCGCGACGGCGCCGACCGCACCTACCGCCTCTCGCGGGTCCGCGCCGCGGAGGAACTCCCCGAACCCGCGCAGCGCCCCGAGCGCGTCGACCTCGACCGCGCGTGGCAGGAGCGGAGCGCCCGGTTCCGTAGCGGCGGGGACCAGGTCGCCGTGGCGGTACGGATCACGCCGCGGCGCCGCGAGGAGCTGGTGGGCACCGCGCTCGCCGTACTCGCCGAGGACGTGGAGCCGGACGGGCGGCTGCGGCTGGAGGTGGCGTTCCAGGACGCACGGCACGCCGAGTGGGCGGTGTGGCAACTCGCGACGGACGCCGAGGCGTTGACGCCCGAGTGGCTGCGTACCGCCCTGCGCGACCGTGCCGCGGCCCTCGCCGCCCACTATGCGTCGCCGTCCTGAACCCGCCGCCGCGGGGCCCACTCTGATGCCGTTCGGTGACAGAACCGGCACCCGGCGCGCATGTCCGGACCCCATAATCCCTGTGACTTCACGCCCCGTTGACTACGGGCCGACCACGGGGAGACCACATGCACCGCACCATCGTGTCCACCGCCGCAGCCGTCGCACTCGCCACCGTCCTCACGGCGTGCGGGGGTTCCGACCTCTCCGTCGGGGACGACGGCGCCGACGTCGAATCCAGCCAGGGCCCGGACGCCGCCGCCGACGCCGGCGCCGTGCCGTCCGACACCGAGCAGACGCCGACCGCCGCCCCCAGCAGCACGGAGCCGTTCGGCGCCAAGGTCGGCGACACCCTCTCGCTGTCGGGTGCGGCCGGACTGGGCGGCTCGGGGCAGGTACAGAGCGACACCACGCTGAACGCGTACGAGGACGACGCAGAACCGGCGATGGCCACCTTCGGGGCGGGCCCCGGGCAGCGCCTGGTCGCGGCGGAGTTCACGATCCTCAGCACCGGCGACACCGCCTACGACGACCCCGGCAACATCGGGGCGCAGGTCGTCGACGCGGACGGGAACGCCTACGCCGCCAAGCCCGGCGACCCCACCGCGGGGACGTCCCTCCCCCTCAACCTGTACCTTCCGCCGGGCGAGGAGGCCACCGGCTGGATGATCTTCGACGTGCCGGAGGACGCGGAGATCACGAGCGTGACGTACCAGATGGACCCCCTTCTGCAGCCCGACGACAAGCAGAACAGGGGCACCTGGACGGTCCTCGACTGAGGCGGTCCGCTACGGCGGCGGGGTCAGGCTGACCGTGAACTCCTGCTCCGCCGCGCCCGAGCAGCGGGTCCGGGCGATCTCGGCGCCGGGGGCGGTGTCCTCGTCGCGCGGCGCCAGGCACTCGCCGGTGTCCGGGCGGATGCGGAAGCGCCTGTCCGCCCCCTTGCCGGCCGCTTCGAGGCGGAAGCGCTGCGCCGGGTCGTCGTCGGCGCACGCCTCGCGCGGTTCGAGCAGGCCGCGGCCGGGGCCCTCGCCCATGGCCGTCAGGCAGCCGATGCCGTGCTCCGGGTGATGCCACTGGATCTGCACGGCGCCGTCGCCGACCGGTTCGAGGTAGACCCGCGGCAAGGCCGCCTGCGCGCAGGGCTGCTGGGCCGCGACGGCCGAGCGGTAGCGGCCCGTACGGTCCGTACCCTCCGAGACGCACAGCTCGGGGCTGCGGGCCGGACGGATCTCCGCCCAACTGCCCACGGCCTTGAGGCCGAGCCCGGGCACCGCAGGATTGCTGACCGCCGCGCGCGGCTCGCCGGGCCCGGAGCCGTCCGGCAGCAGCGCCTGTACGCCCAGCGTGCCCCCGGCGCCGATCCCCACCGCCGCCAGCAGCCCGGCCGCCCACCGCCACCGCGGGACGGGCGCGGCAGGCGGGGGAGCCGGCTCGCGGTCGTCGTCCTTCTCGGGTGGCGGGGGTGCCTGTTCGTGGGCGGCGATGCGGCGGCGTGCCTCCAGCCACGGGCCGACGTCCTGTTCGGCAAGGCCGCAGGCGCGGGTGAAGGCGTCGACGAAGCGCTCCCGGGGGAGCGAGGTCCGGCCGAGGGTGGTGGCGATGGTGCTGGCCGGGAGGGAGTCGGCGTACGTACCGGCCTTGGCCTCCAGTTCGCGGTACGTCAGCCCGGACCAGGTGCGCAACTCCCGCAGCGCGGCGAGGTACTCGGCGCGGGTACGAAGCTGCCCCGGCTGGGGCGCCCGCGAGGGCTCCGGCTGCGCCGGCTGCCGCCCTGGTAAGCCGTCCTCCTCGTGGATCACGCCCCCAGCATGGCGGCACCGGCGGAAGCCCGCGACCATGAAATCGGCCTTGTTCGCGGGCGTTCCATGGGCGTTCCATGGGCGTTCGGAACAGGTGAGCCCTGTTCCGAACGTACGCGAACGCCGATCCGCCTTGTCAGGTCCGCACTGCGGCACACATTCTCGGTCCCAGTCGCCGCAACCGCTCGGCGGCGGGGCCGGTCACGGGGGGCGGCCGCGCTACGCCGGGCGCACGGCGAGCCGGTCCTGGCCCCGGGACCGGCACGGGCCGGGGCCGTCGCGGGGGAAGCCCGCGGCGGCTCCGTCCCCGACGAAGAGGTGAGCGCCGTCAGGGGCCCCGTACGGGGGGCGGGGCCCGGTCGGCCCCGGGACGCCCCGGGGGCTGCGGCCCGGATGCCGGCGTGCGTCTCGTCCGCGGCCCTCACGGTCCTTCGGCGCGGGGGCGGGTGAAGGCGTGGAGGACGTCGATCTCGGTGAAGCCCGCGCGGTCGTAGAGCGCGGCCGCGGCCGTACGGTCCCGGACGTCCTGGGCTGTGGCGTCGGTGTCGTCGTCGTCCAGCAGCAGGATGACCTGCGTCGCACGCAGATCGTCCGCCAGCGTGGCGAGCGCGGAGCCGAGGAGGCGGCGGGCGAGGCCGCGGCCCCGGGCGTGCTCCTCGACGCCGATCCACCACAGGGCGCCGTAGCCGCCGTGGGCGCCGATGAGGGCTTCGCCGACGACGGCCTCGCCGCGCTCGTCCCGTACGGTCAACTGCCGCTTCCGCGGGTCGTCGTCGGGGCCGGGGCCGACGAGGAGGCCCGGGACGCGGGGGAGTTCGGGGGCGGGAAGCTCACGGCGGAGGTAGCGCCAGCGGCGGTGGTCGGCGAAGCCGGCGCGGACGAGGGCGGCGCGGGTGGCGGGCCGGTGGCGTACGGGCAGGCACTCCAGGCCCAGGCTGAGGGCGGAGGTGATGTGGAAGGCGTCGACGGCGCGGGGCGCGAGGGCGGCGACGGCGTGGTCGGCCAGCGCGCGGGCGACGGGGGCCTGTTCGCGGCAGTGGGCCCAGAGGATCAGGCCGGTGTCGTCCTGGGGGCGCAGCGCGTAGGACGCGACGCCCTGTACGTCGCCGCCGGGGGCCTCGGCGACGGCGGTGACGGGCGGGTCCAGCTCGGCCCACCAGTCGGCGTCGGCGCGCGACCGCCCGGCGAGGGCGTCGGCGAGCATGGCGGGGGTGGCGGGCGGCTGCCCGGGGAGCCGGTCGGCGTTGACGAGCCGGAGGACGGCGGGCTCGTCTGCGGGCGCGTAGGGCCGGACGGTGAGGCGGGCGGGGGAGGGCGGGGCGAGGGGGCGACGACGCATCTACAGGGCCTGCTCGGCGTCGCCGCGGACGGGGGCGGGTGCGGGGGCGGGATCCGGCGCGGGTACGCGGGCGGCCGGCGGCCCGGCGGCGGTCCCCGGCGCAGGTACGCGGACAGCCGGCGGCCCGGCGGCGGTCCCCGGCGCAGGTACGCGGACAGCCGGCGCCCCGGCGGCGGTCCCCGCCGCCGCGACCCGCTCCCGGCCCCAGTCCGCCAGCGGCACCAGCGCGGCGTTCAGCCGGGCGCCGGAGGCCGTCAGGGAGTACTCGACGCGGGGCGGCACCTCCTCGTACGACACCCGCCTGACGATCCCGTCCGCCTCCATCTCGCGCAGGTGGGAGGCGAGGACCTTCTCCGTGATGCCCGGCAGCAGGCGGCGGAGTTCGCCGAAGCGGCGGGCGGGGCGGTCGTCGAGCGCCCAGAGGATCAGCACCTTCCACTTGCCGCCGATGATCTCCATCGCGGCGTCGATGCCGCAGACGTGACCGTCGGGAGCCCCGGGCCGGTTCAGCGTGGTCATGCTCTCCCCTCCCACTTCCGCACCCCCGGACCCCCGCCGAGGTGCTCGCTCACCCCAGGGTAACCACCCACTCCGAAGTGCGTACTTGATCGTCTACGGGCCTGTGACCAGCCTTGTCTTCATGACACCGCACACCGTTGACAAGACCCCCGCGACCCTCCTCGGCCTCGGCGCGATGGGCACCGCGCTGGCCCGCACCTGGCTCGCCGCCGGCCACCCGACGACCGTCTGGAACCGCACCCGCGCCCGCGCCGAGGCGCTGGCCGCCGAGGGCGCCCGTACCGCGGACAGCCCTTCGGCGGCGGTCGCGGCGAGCACCCTCGTCGTCGTCTGCCTGCTGGACGACGTGTCGGTCGGTGAGGTCCTGGCCGGCACGGACCTCACCGGCAAGGACCTGATCAACCTGACCACCTCGACCCCCGCCCAGGCCCGTACACGCGCGGCGTGGGCGAGCGACCGGGGCGCGCGCTACCTGGACGGCGGGATCATGGCCGTACCGCCGATGATCGGTGTCCCGGAGACCGGCGGCTACGTGCTCTACAGCGGCTCGCGCGACGTCTTCGACCACCACCGCGACACCCTGGCGGTCCCGACGGGCGCCACCTACGTCGGCGAGGACCCGGGCTTCGCGGCGCTGCAGGACGTGGCACTACTGAGCGCGATGTACGGCATGTTCGCCGGTACGACGCACGCCTTCGCGCTGATCCGCAGGGAGAACCTGGACCCGGCGGCGTTCGCCGGACTGCTGACCGGCTGGCTCACGGCGATGGCTCCGGCGGCACACGCCATCGCCGCCGGACTCACCGCCGACGCGGCTCCCGAGGAGGAGGTCTCCAGCCTCGCCATGCAGGTGGCCGGCACGCCCACGTTCCTCGACACGGCCCGCCAGCAGGGCGTGAGCCCCGAACTGCTGGCCCCGTACTTCGAACTGATGCGCCGCGGCCTGACGGAGCAGAACGAGGCGAAGGACCCCAAGGGCCTGGTCGACCTCCTCCTGCGCTGAGGCCGGGCCCCTCCTGAAGCCGCTCGCGCGTCAGCGGCGGGCAGTGCCCTTTTCGGCGTCCAGGGCGTAGACGCAGCGGTCCTTGCTACAGGCGTAGACGACGCCGTTGGCGACGACCGGGGAGCCGGTGATCTCGCCGTCCGTGGCGAGTTTCCAGCGGAGTTGGCCGCCTACGGCGTCGACGGCGTAGATGCAGTGGTCCGCGGAGCCGAAGTGGACGCGGCCGTCTGCGGCGACGGGGGCGCCGATCAGGTCGCCGCGGGTGGCGAAGCGCCACATCGGGGTGCCGGCGACGGCGTCGAGGGTGTAGAGGGCGGCGCCGCTGCCGACGTGGACGTGGTTGTCGGCGACGAGGACGGGCTCGATGGACTGGCGGGCCTCGGTGGCGATGCGCCAGCGTTCGCGGCCGTCGGCGGCGTCGAGGGCGTAGACCGTGCCGAGGTGGTCGGCGACGAAGACGCCGCCGCCGGTGAGGGCCGCGCCCGGGGCGTACGCGGGCGGGCTGAGGATCACCGCGGGGGCCTCGAACGTCCAGCGCAGCGTGCCGTACGCGGCGTCCAGGGCGAGGACCCGCTTGCCGGCCGCGGCGAAGACGGTGGGGCCCGCGGCCACGTCGTCCGCGGGGTGCAGCCGCACCGGGACGCCGCCGCAGGCGGCGGCGTCGCCGATGGGGTACGACCAGCGTTCGGCGCCGGAGCGGGTGTCCAGGGCGCGCAGGCGGCCGTCGCCCCAGACGTAGACCGTGCCGTCGTGGGCCAGCGGCCCGGCCTCCTGGGTCTCGAACTCCGTCTGGGCGCCGCTCAGTTCCCACAGCGGCTCGCCGGTGGCGGCGTGCCGGGCCTGGAGGCCGCCGCCGCGGGTGCCGGTGACGACGGTGCCGGCGGCGACCTGGAGCGAGTACACCCAGCCGCCGGTGCCCTGGCGCCAGTGCTCGCGGCCGTCGGCGGCGTCGAGGGCGTACAGGCTGGGGCCGTCCGAGGCGTGGATCAGGCCCTCGGACAGCGCCATGGACCAGGCGACCTCGCGGGTCTTGAACTGCCGTCTGCCGCTGGTCACATCGAGGGCGTGGACCTCGAAGGAGGTGACGTAGAGCAGGTTTCCGGAGACGACGGGCTTGCCCCACACGTCGTTGGACATCCGGAACCGCCACGGCCGCCACCGCGCCGGCTCCTGCGGCGCCGCCTCGGCCGGGGGCGTGGGTGCCGTGGTGGGCGGGGAAGCGGCGGGCGGGTGGCCGCCGGAGTGCGCGGCGGGCGCCTGCTGGGTGCCGGGCGCGGCGGCCGAGCCGCGGGGCCTGGCCCAGCCCAGGTCGAGCCCGCCGTCCGCGGCGGCGCGGGCGCGGGCGGCGCGGGCGTCCACGACGCGGGGCCCCGGGCCGATGGGCACGGCGGCGCCGACCAACTGGACGTCGGCGCCGGGGCCTGCGGCGGCGCGGCGGCCGGAGAGGCGGCGGCGGAGGCGGCGGCCGGCTGCGGGGGCACGCGCTCCTGCGGCGCCGCGGGGGGTGCGCCCTGCGCACCGCCGGGCGCAGCATGGGCGGGCCCCGCGCCGGGGCCGGGACCGTGGGCGGGTCCTGACCCGGGTGGCCCGGCGTGCCGCCCGGGGGCGGAGTGCGGCGCGGAGTGCGGTGCCGACTGGGGTGCGGAGTGGGGCGCCGACGGCGGCGGCGCCTGCGGTACGCCCGCCGCTCCCGGACCCGCCGACGGCGGGTGCGCGGGCCGCGGCGGCATCGACCGGCGCGAGGCGGAGGACCCCCGCGACCCCCCGTGCCGCCCGGAAGAGCCCCCGTGCGCCCCGGCCCCGCCCAGCGTGGCCGCGGCCCCCCGGCGCGTCTCGATCATCCGGATCGCCGTACGCGGCAGCCACGCCGACGCCGTACCGCTGTCGTCGCCCCCGGCGCCGAACAGGTGCGGCGCCAGGTCGGACTGCAGCGTCTCGGGCGAGGGCCGGTGGTCGGCGGTCATCTGCATGCACGCCTCGATGAGCGGCCGCAGCTCGTCCGGCAGCCCCTCCAGGTCGGGCCCCTCGCGCAGCAGCATGAACACGGTCTCGACGGGGTTCGCACCGTGGAACGGCGCGTGGCCCGTAGCGGCGAAGACGAGGGTGGAGCCGAGCGAGAAGACGTCGCTTGCGCCCGTCACGCTGCGCGAGTCGCGCGCCTGTTCCGGCGACATGTACGCGGGCGTGCCGACGGCGACGTTGGTCATGGTCAGCCGGGTGTTGGAGACCCCGGACGCGATACCGAAGTCGATCACGCGCGGCCCGTCCTCCAGGACCAGCACGTTGGACGGCTTGAGGTCGCGGTGGACGAGCCCGGCGCCGTGGATGGACTGCAGCGCCTCCGCGACGCCCGCGGCGATCCACCGCACGGCCTGCGGCGGCAGCGGCCCGCAGTCGTTGACCATCTCCTCCAGCGAGGGCGCGGGCATGTACGCGGTGGCGAGCCACGGCACGGCGGCCCGCGGGTCGGCGTCGACGACGGGGGCGGTGTAGAAGCCGCTGACGGCCCGGGCGGCCTCGACCTCGCGGGTGAAGCGCACGCGGAAGAGCTGGTCCTCGGCGAGCTCGGTGCGGACAGTCTTGATCGCTACGCGGCGGCCGGACGCCGACCGCGCGAGATAGACGAGACCCATCCCGCCGGCGCCCAGCCTGCCGAGCACCTCGAAAGGACCGATCCGCCTCGGGTCGTGCTGCGCAAGCTGCTCGACCACGTAACCATCCACCTCCCCGTGGGGGGCTCCCGGAACCGGGCCCCCCTGCAGCCTCTCACCGCAGGCGTACGGCCGTCAGTCCCGAAAGTACGCCTGCCGATTCTCCACTCCGGAACGCGCCGGGGCTAACCCGGGGGGCGGCTCCGGACACCGCCGCCCCTGGAACCGCCGGGTCCGGTGGAACCCCGCGGGCCGCGCGGGGCGCGGGGCGCGGGACAGCACCGGGTCAGGTCCCGTCGGCGCTGGTGGCGGGGGCGGAGGGCGGCTCCGCTGTGCGCTCGCCGGGAGCGCCGCCGGCCCCGGCCGGCGCCCCGTCCATCACCGCGAACGCCGCCCCCTGGTTGTCCACCACCACCGCGAACGTCGCCCCCGGGATCTCCTGCCGGTCCACGAGCACCCGCCCGCCCGCGCGCCGTACCGTCCGCAGCGCGTCGCCGACGTCGCCGACCCGGAAGTAGACGAGGAAGTGCGGCGGCATCTCCGGCGGCAGCACGTCGCCGACGATCGCCCGCCCCGCCACCTGGCGGCCGGACTCCGGCAGCGTCCACGCCTTGAAGTCGCCCGCGTCGAACGGGGGTGCCTGCAACTCGTAGCCGAAAACCGCCGGGTAGAAGGCGTCGGCCGCGTCCCCGTTCCGTACGTAGACCTCGGTCCAGCAGAAGGAGCCCGGCACGTCGGTCACGCCGAAGCCCGGCCGCTCGCCCGCCTGCCAGACGGAGAAGACGGCGCCGTCCGGGTCCGCGACCGTCGCCGAGCGGCCGGCGTCCGAGGCCGCCACCGGCTCGGTGAGCACGGTGCCGCCGGCCCCGCGGACCTTCTCCACGGTGCCGGCGAGGTCGGGGGTGGCCAGGTGGATGCCCCAGGCGGTGGGCATCCGGCCGTCGCGCTTGGCGACGAGCGCGGCGATCGGCCTGCCGTCGAGGTACGCCCGGGAGTGCCGGGGGAAGCCGGGGCCGGCGCCCGTACCCTCGCCGCCCTCCGTGAACGTCCAGCCGAACAGCTCACCGTAGAAGCGCTCACCGGCGCGGAGGTCGGGGAGTGTGGCGTCGGCCCAGCAGGGTGAGCCCTCGGCGAATGCGGCCATGACCGTCGTCGTCCTTCCATGGGACCGTGAGGGGAATGATGGGGGACAAGAGGGACGGGGATCGCGCGATGGGTCGCATCGCCAACGTATCCGGTGCGGACATGGGCTCTTGCGAAAATACCCCGAACGTCGCGTCAATTCTGTTCGAGGGTGACAATTCGCGCACTTCCGACCGTGTGACCTCCCCGTTTGCCCTCGTCAGATCGCGGTTCGATCACGCGTCGGTAAGCTGACGACATGACAGGTCAAGTTCGGACGGTCGACGGCCGTGTCGCCGGCCGGCGCGGCCAGGCGACCCGCACCAAGTTGCTCGCATGCCTCGGCGAGATGCTCGACTCCTCGCCGTACCGGGACGTGAAGGTGATCGACGTCGCCCGCAGGGCGGGCACCTCACCAGCGACTTTCTACCAGTACTTCCCCGATGTCGAGGGCGCGGTCCTGGAGCTGGCGGAGCAGACGGCCAAGGAGGGCGCCGGCCTGACCGGGCTCGTGGCGGGCCGTTCGTGGACGGGCAAGTCCGGGGCCCAGGCCGCGGAGGAGCTGGTCGACGGGTTCCTCGGGTTCTGGCGGCGGAACGAGGCGATCCTGCGGGTCGTCGACCTCGGGGCCGCCGAGGGCGACAAGCGGTTCTACAAGATCCGGATGAAGATCCTCAACTCCGTCACCAAGTCCCTCACCGAGTCGATCAGGGAGCTGCAGGCGAAGGGCAAGGTCGACGAGGCCGTGCACCCGGCGGCGGTGGCCGGGTCGCTGGTGGTGATGCTCGCCGGGGTGGCGGCGCACCAGAAGGCGTTCCAGACGTGGGGTGTGAAGCAGGCGGACCTGAAGCCGTCGCTGGCGCTGCTGGTGCACCTCGGGGTGACGGGCCGGAAGCTGCCGAAGTAAGTGTGAGCGCGCAGCGTAGCGGCTGCTGAATCGTTAGTGCACGGAGCCGGGCAAGCCGCCGGACGGCGGCCCCTGCGGCGCTACGCTCACCCGCATGTCTCATGACCGTGTCCCATCAGATCGCGGGCGGCCGCCGGGTGGCCGGCCGTCGGACGGGCGGCAGCCGGGTGGCCGGGACGAGCGTCCTGTGCTCGTCGTCGGCGGCGGCCCCGCCGGGCTCGCGACGGCGGCGGCGCTGCGGGCGGCCGGGGTCCGGGCCGTGGTCCTGGAGCGGGGTGCCCGGGTCGGCGACTCGTGGCGCCGGCACTACGACGGGCTGCGGCTGCACACGCCCCGGAGGATGTCGGAGCTGCCGGGCATGCCGCTCCCGCGCCGGTACGGGCGGTGGGTGGGGCGGGACCAGCTCGCGCACTACCTGGAGGAGTACGCGGAGGGCCACGAGCTGGAGATCGTGCACAACGTGGAGGTGGCGCGGGTCGACCGCGCGGGCACGGGAGCCGGTTCTGGAGCCGGTTCCGGGTCTGCGTCCGGTTCCGGGTCCGGGTGGACGGTGGCCGCGACCGGGGGCCGCGTCCTCGACGGCCGCCGGGTCGTCGTCGCCACCGGGTACTGCCACACCCCGTACGTACCGGACTGGCCGGGGCGCGACACGTACCGCGGCGAACTCCTGCACGCCGCGCACTACCGCGACCCCGCCCCGTACGAGGGCAAGGACGTCCTCGTCGTCGGCGGCGGCAACACGGGCGCGGAGATAGCCGTGGAGCTGGCGGCCGGCGGTGCGAAGCGGGTGCGGCTGGCGGTACGGACGCTGCCGCACGTCGTCCGCAGACCGGCCGCGGGCTGGTGCGCGGTGGCGGGCCGGCGGCTGAGCGGCGTCCTGCCGGCCGGGACGGTGGACCGGCTGGCGGGCAGGGTCAGCCGGATCGGGGTTCCGGACCTCGGCGCGTACGGCCTGCCGCGCCCGGCGAGCGGCCTCTACACCCGGCTGCGGGAGGGGGCGGTCCCGGTCGTCGACACGGGCCTGGTCGCGGCGGTACGCGACCGCCGCGTGCTCCCGGTCCCGGCGGTGGCGGCCCTGGACGGCGACGGCGTCATCCTCGCGGACGGCGACCGCGCGGAACCGGACGTGGTGATCGCGGCGACGGGCTGGCGACGGGGGCTGGAGGAACTGGTAGGCCACCTCGACGTGCTGGACGCCCGCGGCCTGCCGCGAGCGCGGGGGTGGCGGTCGCCGGAGGGGGCGCGGGGGCTGCACTTCGTGGGGTTCACGGGGCCGGCGAGCGGGAGCCTGCGGGAGATCGGGGCGGAGGCGGGGGAGCTGGCGCGAGAGGTGGCGAGGGAGGACTGAGGCGGGGCGGCGGACCCGGTCGCGCCCACCGAAGCCGGCCGGAACCGGCGCCAGCCAGGCACCCCCCGCCCGCCTCACGCCGGTCACCTCACGCCGGTCGCCGGAACAGGGCCGTCCACAGGAACGCCTCGCCGAAGTACGCCGACTCCGCCCCCTCGTCCCGCATCCGCCGCAGCTCGACCTCCTCCCACCCCAGCGCCCCGAAGATCCATCGCAGCGACTCCGCCGTGTACGCCAGCCCGCCGTGCAGCCGCCCGTCCCCGTACAACTCGGCGTCGGGCAGCTCCGACCCCATCCCGCCGGCGCCGGCCGCGAAGCAGGCGAGGCCGAAGTGCCCGCCGGGTGCGACGTGCGCGCGCAGGAGGGCAAGGTAGCTGACGCGGCGGTGCGGGGGCAGGTGGTGGAAGCAGCCGGAGTCGTAGACGAGGTCGTACGGGCCGCCGCGCGGCGGGCGGGGCCCGGCACGCAGGGGATCGGACTCGTCGCGTACGAGTCCCGCATCGGCGCGTACGGCATGGGGCTCGGCGCGTACCAAGTCGAAGGCGTCACCCCGGTGGAACGCCACCGCCACCCCCGCCTCCCGCGCCCGCTCCTCGCCCCACGCGACGGCGGTGGCGGAGAGGTCGACGGCCTCGACGTCGAAGCCGCGCCCGGCGAGGAAGACCGCGTTGCGCCCGGGGCCGCTGCCGAGGTCGAGGGCCCGGCCGGGGGCGACGAGGCCGCGGTCGAGGTACGTGGCGAGGTTCTCGTCGGGCTTGGCGACGAAGAACGGGACCTCCCGCTCCCGGTCCGCGTAGAAGCCGTCCCACCAGCCGCCGCCCCGGTCGCTCCACCGGTCGGCGCCGGCCTCGAACATCCCGTCCAGCAGCCGCAGTACGTCCTCCACGGACCGTACGTCCCGCTCCATGCGCGCGCCCCTTCCCGCCCGAGGAGCCCGACCGTACGTGACCGCGTCCGGAAACGAGGACGGTGCCCGTCCGACGACTTCCCCTGATGGTCATCGGACGGGCACCGTGTGGGCCGCTCACCTCATCGGTGTAGAAAGCGGCCGACCGCTCGGCCCGGCTTTTCCCCCTGTTGCGGGCCTGAAAAGAGAATGGCAGGGGCCGATCAACGTTTGGTTAATGCCCACGTCAAGCTTTCGTTCAGCCCCTCCGGGGCGGGCGCGCAGGCGGGCTGGGCGGACATGGCGTACGGGGCGTACGGGGCGCCGCCGCAAGGGAGTTGCGGGGACATTGGCGAGTAATCGCCAGCATTGCGCGGGGACGTCCGGATTCCTTGACCCGCGTCCGGCCGCCGGAATACCTTCGCGGCTGCCATGCCACTGCGAAACGGGGGGCTGGGAGGACTGACTGTCGTGGGCCAGAGGAGGACGAGCCTGTGCGAGGCGGCCACGGAAGGGCGTTTACGGGCTCCGGGGGACCCGGACGGCATCCCGCTTCTGACCGAGCGTGAGCGGCAGACGCTCTTCCTCGTCGGTACGGGCGCGGGGAACCGGCTGATCGCGCGCCGGCTGGGGATCTCGGAACGGACGGTACGGGCGCATCTCAGCAACGCCGTACGCAAGATCGGGGTCCGCTCCCGCGCGGAGGCGGCGGTCTTCGCGTTCGCCTATCTGGACCTCGTCGACATCCCGGCGGCCGCGGAACCGAGGTGAGGGCGTCCCGATGGCATCGAAGCCGCTGCGCCCGCCGCCGGACCACCCGGGCCTGACGCTCACCGTCTACCACGTCTCGCGGTCCGGCCGCCGCGGCCCCGCGAACCGTACGCGCTACCGGCCCTCGGACGGGGACCCGGTGCCGCTGCCGGGGCGCTGGCCGCCGTGCCGCTGCGCGCGCTGCGGGGGCCGGGCCCATAGCTGAGACGGCACGTGGGACGGCGAACCGCGAATCCGTCGCGGGCCCCTTGCCCGCCGGCCGCCCCCGTCACCCTCCCTCCGCCGTATCGGCGAGGCACGCCCCGACGAGCCACCCGCGCCGTACCGCCTGCGCCCCGCCCTGGAACCTGCTCTCCGCGCCCAGGCACTCCAGCAGTTCCGCCACCCGCCTGCTGTACGTGCGCGGGGACAGGTGCAGATTGCGGCAGGCGACCGTGTCGGGCGTGCCGCGCGACAACTCGGCCAGCACCGGCACCAGATGAGGCGGCGGCGGTGCGGGGAGCCGCCGTACGGGCCGCGGGTCGAACAGCTCGTCCGGGAACGCGCCGACGACGAGACGGAGACCGTGTGCGTGCGATTCTTTCCGGGGAGTCGAGTCGCTCATGCCGTCCAGCGAAACGGATGGCCATGGACATGCTGTGGACGGTGCGTCGGAGGCCGTCAATCGGCTGTCAATCGGCCCGGCCGGCTGTCGGAAACGGGCCGGTGGCGGGGGGTGTCCGGGGTGCGGCAGACTGTGTGCGCGGGACTGGACAGGGGGTGGCGATGTCCGAGGGTGAGCGCGCGGAGTTATCCGGAGAGGACCCGGCGGAGGGCGCGCCGGTGCGCTTCGCCCTGCTGGGACCCGTGCGGGTCAGCCGGGCCGGACGGCCCCTGAGCATGGGCTCGCCGCAGCAGCGGGCCGTGCTCGCCGTGCTGTTGCTGCGGGGCGGCCGGCACGTGGCCGTGGACGAGCTGGTCGACGCGGTGTGGGGCGAGGACCCGCCGCGGGACGCGACCGGCACGATACGCACCTACGTCTCCCGGCTCCGCCGCGCCCTCGGCCCCGACGCGGACCTGCTGCGCGGCGAGGCCGGCGGCTACGCCGTACACCTGCGCGCGGGTGCGGAACTGGACGTCGAGACGGCCGCCCGGCTGGCGGCCGAGGCGGACGCCGCCCGGGCCGCGGGCGACGTGGAACGGGCCGGGGAGCTGCGCCGCGGCGCGCTGGACCTGTGGGACGGCGACCCGCTCGCCGGGCTGCCGGGACCGTACGCGGAGCGGCAGCGGACGCGGCTGGCGGAGTGGCGGCTGTCGCTGCTGGAAGGGCAGTTGGAGCTGGACGTCGAGACGGGGCGGCGGGCGGAGGCGATCTCGGAGCTGACGGCGTTGACGGCGGCGTACCCGCTGCGCGAGCGGTTCCGGGAGCTGCTGATGCTGGCGCTGTACCGGAGCGGGCGGCAGGCGGAGGCGCTGGCGGTCTACACGGACACGCGGCGCCAGCTCACCGACGAACTGGGCGTCGAGCCGGGCCGGGAGCTGGCCGCGCTCCAGCAGCGGATCCTCCGCGGCATGGACCAGCCGGCCCCCGCACCGGTCACCGCCTCGGTCGCCCCGGCGCAACCCCCCGCGACCCTGCCGGACTTCACGGGCCGGGGCCACGTGGTGGAGGAGCTGGGCAAGCAGTTGGTGCAGGCGCCGCACATGGTGATGGCGGTGTCGTCGGTCTCGGGCATCGGCGGGGTGGGGAAGACGACGCTGGCCGTGCATGTCGCGCACGCGGCGCGGGAGTCGTTCCCCGACGGCCAGTTGTACGTCGACCTCCAGGGCTGGGGCCCGTCCCCGGTCGACCCGGCGGGCGTCCTCGGCTCGTTCCTGCGCGCCCTGAACGTCCCCGACGCCGACATCCCCGAGACGCTCACGGAACGCGCCGCGCTCTACCGCTCGGTGCTGGCGGGCCGCCGCGTCCTGGCCCTGCTCGACAACGCCCGCGACGCCGCCCAGGTACGCCCCCTCCTCCCGGGCACGGAGGGCTGCGCGGCCCTGATCACCTCCCGCGCCCGCATGGCCCACCTCGTCGGCGCGCACCACGTCGACCTGGACGTGATGGACCCGGACGAGGCCCTGCTGCTCTTCACCCGCATCGTCGGCGCCGACCGCGTGGACCCCCACCGCCCCGCGGCGATGGACGTGGTGGCGGCCTGCGGCTTCCTGCCCCTGGCGATCCGCATCGCCGCCTCCCGGCTGGCCGCCCGCCGCACGTGGACGGTGGCGGTGCTGGCCCGCAAGCTGTCGGACGAACACCGCCGCCTGGACGAACTCCAGGTCGGAGACCTGGCGGTGAAGGCCACCTTCGAACTGGGCTACGGCCAGTTGGAACCGGAACAGGCCCGCGCGTTCCGCCTCCTGGGCCTGGTGGACGGCCCGGACATCTCGCTGAGCGCGGCGGCGGCGATCCTGGACCGTACGGAGGACGACGCGGAAGACCTCCTGGAAGCCCTGGTCGACACCAGCCTCCTGGAGTCGGCGGCCCCGGGCCGCTACCGCTACCACGACCTCCTCCGCCTCTTCGCCCGCACCTGCGCGCACCGCGAGGAACCGCAGGCTGACCGCGAGGCAGCCGTGTCGCGCCTGCTGGACTTCTACCTGGCCACGGCGGCAAGGGTCTACGAACTGGGTCGCCCGGGCGACACCCTGATCAGGCACCTGACCCCGGTGGCCCACGCCGGGCTCGACTTCGATAACCAGCACACGGCACGGGACTGGCTCTTCACCGAGGTGGAGTGCCTGCTCGCCGCCGCCCGCCAGTTCGCCCACGGCGACTTGCTCCCGCGCACCGTGGACCTCCTGCTCACGGCCAAGGACCTCGCGGAGTCCGGCCTGTACTCCCCGCGGTTCCTGCGGCTGGCCACGGCCCTGCTGGAGGCGGCGGAAAAGGCGGGCGACGTGCGTAGCCAGGGGCGGGCGCATGTCGTAGTGACGGCCGCCAGGGGGTTCACGGGACGGTTCGAGCTGTCGTACGAGCACGCCAGTCATGCCTACCGGCTGGCCGTCGACGACATCTGGGTACGCGGCGAAGCGGCGAACGACCTCGGGATGATGGCCTCCCTTCTGGGCGACCTGGAAGACGCCAGGCACTATCTGGACCAGGCCCTGGCCGCGTACCGCGAGGACGGGAACCTGGACGGGGAGTCCTGTGCGTTGGGCAACCTCGCGCGCGTCCACCTCGATGCCGGTGCGACGGCCACGGCGATCGAGCTGGCCGAACAGACCGTGGCGATCGACAGGCGGGCCGGCGCACCGCTCCGCATGGCGTGCAGCAGGTACCACTTGGCCATCGCGCTGAACCAGGCCGACCGGCACGCGGACGCCCTCGCCCAACTGGACCTCGCCGTCACGGCTTTCCGCGAGGACCGCATGGGCCTCTGGGAGGGGCTGGCCCACTTCCGTATCGCGCAGGTCCACCTCTCCATGGGGCAGCCGGCCGACGCCGCTTCGTACGCCGAGAAGGCCCTCTCCCAGCTCCGCGGCATCGGCGGCGACTGGCACCGGGGGAGCGTACTGACCGTGCTGGGCCGGGCCCTCGACGAACTCGGGCAGGCGGACCGGGCGCGGGCGTGTCTGTCGGAGGCACATGACCTCCAGGAATCGGGCTCGACGCAGGCACCGCAGGGCTGAGAGCCGCAAAGGTGAAGGCCGTAGGAATTCTTCGGGTCCCGCCCCCCGCCTACTGCTCCCGGCGTTCCCGCTACTGCTGCCGGTGGCGGGGTGGCCGGCGCGGTGGCGCCAGGGGCTGCGGGTGGTGGCGGGATGGGCGCTGGCGTCGGGGGTGTGCGGGGCGGTGGCCCTGCTGGGGGACGGACCGTCTGAGGGTCCCTCAGCCCGGCGGGATGGATGCCAGCAGCGCGCTGACCTCGGCGGCCTCCGCGGAATCCGCCCTCTCCAGCAGACTGAGCGCCTCGGCCCAGCAGGCCCGCGCGCGCCCCTGCTGCCCCATCGCCAGCAGCGTACGGCCCAGCAGGGTCAGCACCACCGCGCGATGCCAGTCACCCCCGATGCCCTGCAACCGTCCGAGCGCCTGCTCGGCGAGCACCGCGGCCTGCGAGTGCCGCCCAGCGGCGAGGGCCGCTTCGGCCATGCGGAAGTGGGTCATGCCGTCCCAGAGGTGCATGCGGTTCTCGCGGAAGATGCTGAGGGCCTGGGTGTGCTGGATCAGCGCGTCGTCGTGCCGGCCGGCGGCGGTGAGGGCGATGCCGAGTGCGTACATGCTGTTCGCCATCCGGAAGCTCGTACCGAGCCGGCGATGGACCGTCATCGACTGCTCGGCCAGCTCGACGGCGATCGAGATCCGGCCCGCGCCGCAGTGCATGCGGGAGAGATTGCTGAGGACGGAGGCCTCGCCGAGCAGATTGCCGTCGGCGCGGTACTCGGACAGCGCCAGTACGAGGTGGTCACCGGCATCGTCGTAGCGTCCCTGAATATCCGCGATGATCCCGCGGTTGCTGTGTGCGTGGCCGAGCACGAGCGGATCCGGGTCGCGCCGGGCCAACTCGTAGGCGCATTGCGCATGCAGGTCCGCCGCCTCGAAGCATCCGGCGTCGATGTGGACCCCGGCCAGTACGTCGTGTGCACGGGCCTGGGTACGGCTGTCGCCCGCCTGCCGGGATGCCTCCAGGAGGCGGTCCGCCGCCAGGATGAACGGTTGTGAGTAGATGCCGGACTCGGCGAGGTCCTTCGTCACCCAGAGGAGGTCGACTGCGCGGGACAGGGAGTCGCCGTGGGCGAATTGCTGTGCGGTGGCGAGCAGGCATTGGGCCTCGTTGAAGAGCCAGTCCTGTGCGGCTTCGCGACAGCCGAACGCCAGACCCTCGTACGACGCGGGCGGGAGGTGCTTGGTCAGGGTGTCGCCCGGGCGGCCCAGCTCATAGACACGCGCTGATGTGGCCAGGTAGAAGTCCAGGAGGCGGATCTCGGCCGCCTGGCGCTCCGCCGGCGGTTCCTCGCGGTGTGCGCAGGCGCGTGCGAAGAGGCGGAGGAGGTCGTGGTAGCGGTAGCGGCCCGGGGCTGCGGATTCCAGGAGGCTGGTGTCCACCAGGGTTTCCAGGAGGTCTTCGGCGTCGTCCTCCGTACGGTCCAGAATCGCGGCCGCCGCGCTCAGCGAGATGTCCGGGCCGTCGACCAGGCCCAGGAGGCGGAATGCGCGGGCCTGTTCGGGTTCGAGTTGGCCGTAGCCGAGTTCGAACGTGGCCTTCACCGCCAGGTCTCCGACGCGGAGTTCGTCCAGGCGGCGGTGTTCGTCGGACAGCTTGCGGGCCAGGACGGAGACCGTCCACGTGCGGCGGGCCGCCAGCCGGGAGGCGGCGATGCGGATCGCCAGGGGCAGGAAGCCGCAGGCCGCGACGACGTCCATCGCCGCGTTGCGCTCCGGGGTGACGCGGTGGGCGCCGACGATGCGGGTGAAGAGCAGCAGCGCTTCGTCCGGGGCCATCACGTCGAGGTCCACGTGGTGGGCGCCGGCCAGGTCCGTCATGCGGGCGCGGGAGGTGATCACCGCGGCGCAGCCCTCCGTGCCAGGCAGGAGCGGGCGTACCTGGGCGGCGTCGCGGGCGTTGTCGAGCAGGGCCAGGACCCGGCGGCCCGCGAGCATCGACCGGAAGAGCGCGGCGCGTTCCTCCAGCGGCTCGGGGATCTCGGCGTCCGGGGTGCCCAGGGAGCGGAGGAACGAGCCGAGGACGGCGGCCGGTTCCGCCGGTGACGCACCCGCGCCCTGGAGGTCCGCGTACAACTGCCCGTCCGGGAACGAATCCCGTACCGCATGCCCCACGTGCACGGCCAGCGTCGTCTTGCCCACCCCGCCGATGCCCGAGACCGACGACACCGCCATCACCATGCCGGACGCCTGCTCCAACTGCTTGCCCAGCTCGTCGACGAACGCGTCCCGGCCCGTGAAGTCCGCCAACCTCGCCGGCAACTGAGCAGGCGACAACCGCGCGGTGGTGGTGGCCACTGGTGCCACGGGCTGCTCGCCTCCCCGGAGGATCCGCTGCTGCAGTTCCGCCAACTTCGGGCCGGGCTCGACGCCCAGCTCATCGATCAGAAGCCGCCGGCTGTCCGTGTAGACCGCCAGCGCCTCGGCCTGCCGGCCGCTGCGGGACAGCGAGAGCATGAGCAGCTCCCGGAACCGCTCCCGCAGCGGGTACGCCGCCGTCAACGCCGTCAGCTCCGAGATCGCCTCGGCGTAGTCGTGCGACTCGATGTCGAGGGCGAGTCGGCGCTCCAGCAGCGACAGCCGCCACTCGGTGAGCCGCGTGCGCTCGGTCTCGGCGAACGCCCCGGGCAGGCCGGCGAGCGGCTCGCCGTCCCAGAGGCCGAGGGCCTCGCGAAGCAGCGACCGGGCCCGTTCGGCGTCGCCGCCCTGCGTCGCCGAGTCGGCCAGGGCGACGGCCTGTTCGGCGATCGCCACGTCCGACACGGCGCCGGCGCCGGGCCGCAGGACGTAGCCGCCGGCTTGGCCG
The DNA here is from genome assembly GCF_035917395.1 of Streptomyces sp. NBC_01808. Taxonomy (NCBI): domain Bacteria; kingdom Bacillati; phylum Actinomycetota; class Actinomycetes; order Kitasatosporales; family Streptomycetaceae; genus Streptomyces; species Streptomyces sp. NBC_01808. The sequence goes on along the minus strand of NZ_CP109072.1, from coordinate 3,339,155 downwards.
GTGATGAGGTGGGCGTCCGGGCCGAGCGCCTTGCGGAGCCGGGATACGTACGTACGTACGGTCCCCACGGCATCGCGCGGCGGGTCCTCGCCCCAGAGGGCGTCGACGAGTTCGTGGGTGGTGGCGTGGTGGCCGGAGCCGATGAGCAGGACGGCGAGGACGGTGCGTTGCTGCGGGGGCCCGACGTTGACGGGCGCGGCACCACGCCACGCCGCCACGGGCCCGAGCACGGCGAAGTACACCACTCCATCCGGCGCGGCTGTCCGTCCCTCGGCCATACCCCACCCCCTCCGGTACGACGAGCCCCGCTTCGACAGTCTGCCGTGGGGCGGGGCGCCGTGTCAGCGGCGTCGGCTCGCACGGCCGGATGTCGACGGGCGGGGTGGATGAGAGAAGGCAAGTCACGCTCCGGGACAAGAGGAAGGCCCGGCCGCAGCAGTCCCCATCTTGCTGCCGCGACCGGGCCGTTTCGGCCCCCCCTCGGGCCGGTACAGGGTGGTGCGTGTCAGGGCTTCTGCCTGTCGAGCGGCTTGAAGATTTCCTCGTCGTCGTCCTTCGCCGGGTCGTCCGGCAGCGTCGGCTCGTCGGTGTCGGACGGGTCGATCTTTCGCGGCGGTACGATCCTGCGCTTGTTCCGCTCGACCTCAGTTTCTGTCGATTTCTTCTCCGGCATCGTGCTCCCCCTGTCTTTGCATTGGGCGTTCCGCAGCCGCCCGCCCGGCAACTCCCCCGCGGATCGCCGGACGGGCTTTACGTGGCCGCTCTCCGCTGATCGTGCCGGGGGAGCGGCCCCGCGTGACCCGCCATTCCCCCGACGTGACGAGTCACTGACAAAGAGCATGACGGCTGGTGATAAACGTTCGATGAATGACTTCGTTCAGAAGACGCTCAGGCAGTCGTGGCGGGTTCCAGGAGAGCCCGTACCTCCGCGGCCTCCGCCGAGTTCGTCTTCTCATGCAAGGCCGCGGCCTCGCTCCAGCACGCCCGCGCGCGTCCCTGCTGTCCGATCTGGTGAAGGCTCCGGCCGAGAGCCGTGAGCACCTGGGCGCGGTGCCAGTCTCCGCCGATCGCCTGCAGCCGCGTCAGTGACTGCTCGGCGAGCGTGGCGGCCTCGGTGGGCCGCTTGGCGGTCAGGTGCGCCTCGGCCATCCGGAACTGGGTCATGCTGCACCAGAGGTGCATCCGGTTCTCGCGGAAGACCTTCAGCGCCGCGTCGAGTTGCGTGAGCGCGTCGTCCGGCTGGCCCGCCACGGTGAGGATGATGCCGAGGGCGTACATGCAGTTGGCCATCCGGAAGCTCGTGCCGAGCCTGTGGTGGATGGCAAGAGCCTGCTCCGCGAGTTCGCACCCGAGCTTCGTCCGGCCGGCGTCTCCGTGCATACGTGACAGGTTCGCCAACGCGCTGGCCTCGCCCAGCAGATTCCCGTCGGCGCGGTAGGCGGCTAGGGCGTCCTCCAGGTGGATCGCGGCATCGGCGGAGCGTCCCTGGATGTCGGCGATGATGCCCCGGTCGGAGGCGGCGTGCGCGCAGATGACCGGATCTCCACTTGCGCGCGCCAGCCGCATGGCCTCCGCGGCGTGCTTGTCCGCCCGCTCGAAGCGGCCCGAGCCGATGTGCGAGGCGGACATAACGTCGTGTGCCCGGCCCTCGCTGCGGGGGTCACCGAAGCGCTGTGCGGCCTTCAGCAAGTGATCGGCGACCTTCGCGAACCGGTGGGAGTACGTGCCGGACTCGGCCAGGTCGACGGTCACCATCAGCAGGTCGACGGCGCGGGCAAGGGTGTCTTTGCCTACGAGTTGGCGCGCGGTGGCCAGCAGACAGTCTGCCTCGCCCAGGCGCCAATCCTGCGCAGTGTGCCGGTCGGCGAAGCGCAGGCCCCGGTCCTCCACTGTGGCGAGGTGCGAAGTGAGGTTGTCGCCGGGGCGGTCCAGCTCGTACACCCTCGCCGCCGTCGCCAGGTAGAAGTCCAGCAGGCGGGACAACGCCGCCTCGCGTTCCGCCTGGGGCTCCTCGCGTTCCGCGCAGTCGCGGGCGAAGAGGCGGACCAGGTCGTGGTAGCGGTAGCGGCCCGGGGCCGCCGACTCCAGGAGGCTGGCGTCTACCAGGGCTTCCAGGAGTTCTTCCGCGTCCTCCGTCGTGCGGTCCACGATCGCCGCCGCCGCCGTGACCGAGATGTCCGGGCCGTCGGCCAGGCCCAGGAGGCGGAAGGCGCGGGCCTGTTCGGGTTCGAGCTGACCGTAGCCCAGTTCGAACGTGGCCTTCACCGCCAGATCGCCCACCCTGAGTTCGTCCAGGCGGCGGTGTTCGTCCGACAGTTTGCGGGCCAGTACCGACACCGTCCACGTCCGGCGCGCCGCCAGGCGGGAGGCCGCGATGCGGATGGCCAGCGGGAGGAAGCCGCAGGCGGCTACCACGTCCATGGCGGCGTCGCGTTCCAGGTCCACGCGTTCGGCGCCGACGATGCGGGTGAAGAGCAGCAGCGCCTCGTCCGGGGCCATCACGTCCAGGTCGACGTGGTGGGCGCCGGCCAGGTCCGTCATCCTCGTGCGGGACGTGATCAGCGCCGCGCAGCCCTCCGTGCCGGGGAGGAGGGGGCGTACCTGGGCGGCGTCGCGGGCGTTGTCGAGCAGGGTCAGTATGCGGCGGCCCGCGAGCACCGAGCGGTAGAGCGCCGCGCGTTCGTCGACCGGCTCGGGGATGTCCGCGTCCGGGGTGCCCAGGGCGCGGAGGAACGCGCCGAGGACCGCGGCCGGTTCGGCCGGGGACGGGCCTGAGCCCTGGAGGTCCGCGTAGAGCTGGCCTTCGGGGAAGGACTCCCGCGCCGCGTGCGCGACGTGGACCGCCAGCGTCGTCTTCCCTACGCCGCCGATGCCGGAGACCGAGGAGACCGCCATCACCGTGTCCGGCGCGTTCGCCAGCTCCTTGCCCAGTTCCTCCACGACGCCGACGCGGCCGGTGAAGTCCGAGACGGTCGCGGGCAGTTGCGCCGGGCGTACGACGCGGAACGGCGCGTCGCCCGCGAGGGGTTCGGTCTTCGGGGCGGCCAGGTCCTCGTCGGCCTGGAGGATGCGCTGCTGGAGTTCGGCCAGCTCCGGGCGGGGGTCGACGCCGAGTTCGTCCTGGAGCAGGCGGCGGGTGTCCGCGTAGACCGCGAGGGCCTCGGCCTGCCTGCCGCTGCGGTAGAGCGCGAGCATCAGCAGCTCGCGGAACCGTTCCCGCAGGGGGTGGCCCGCGGTCAGCGCCGTCAGCTCGGAGACGGCCTCCGCGTGCCGGGCGGCGTCGAGGTCCAGCTCGATGCGGTGCTCCAGCAGGGACAGGCGCAGCTCTTCGAGGCGGTCGCGGTGCCAGTCGGCGTACGGGCCGGGCACGCCGCCGAGCGGTTCACCGGTGAACTGGGCGAGTGCCCCCGCGTACAGCTCGCGCGCCTTGGTGAAGTCGCCCGCCGCGACGGCGGTTTCGGCGGAGCGGGCCAGCTCTTCCGCGGTGGCGATGTCGACCTCGGTGCCGTGGGCCCGGATCGCGTAGCCGCCGGCCTCGCTGACCAGGGCGTCGGCGCCGAGGGTCCGGCGGAGCCTGGACGCGTACGTCCGTAGGGCGGACACCGCGCGCGGCGGGGGTTCCTCGCCCCAGATGCCGTCGACCAGCTCCTGGGCCGTGGCCGTACGGCCACCGCGCAGCAGCAGCGCCGCGAGCATCGCGCGCTGCTGCGGCGTACCGACCGGGAGGGACTCCTCGCCGCGCCAGGCACGGACGGGACCGAGCACGGCGAAGCGCAGCGCACTCGTCTCGTCTTCGTGGGCCATGGCCGCCCCCTCCCCGGTCCCGGTGGTTCCAGATAGCCAAGTCTGCCCTGCCGGGGGTGTTTTAGTCAGCAACGACAGCGCTCTGGCTGGGCCAATGGCCCAGTAAGTGGACGTTTTTCGGCCTTCGGGAGCACACCCCGCGCAGCGGCGCGGCGCGTGATCCTCGCCGTGCGCCCCCGGCCACGCACCGCGCGTGAGCTGACGCCTCGTCAGGAAGTGCTGCGGTGTGCTCCTGCCGACCACCTTGGCGAAGACGATCACGAGGGACGACCACATAGGCCAAACCTGTCGCACGCGTCAGTTCGGCTGGATTCTATATGTCCTGAAGAGGCCGTGCCTGTTCGGGCAGGGCCGAAACAGGGGTGTCCGAAACCGGAAGGCGTGCTACGGAGGCTGCTGTAGGGGGCCTTCCCGACAGCCTTGCGTTCGCCGAGGCATTCGGCCGCCGGGCACTCCTCCTCGGCCAGAGTCTTCGGCCGGAGTCCCCGGCCGGAATCTCCCCGGCCAAAATCATCGGACGAGGCCCTGGCCCCGCTTGTAGCTTGCGCGCGCGGTCCCGGCACCGGCCTGACCAGAGCGGCAGCGGCGTTCCTCGGGTGTCTCTCCACCGGAGGGGCGCCGCTGCCCCGCCGGAGCGTCTTCCGCTACGCCCCGGCCCCCGCCGCCTCAGCGCTCCTGCCTCACTGCTCCCGCCTCAGCGGCCCAGCCAGATCGGGTTCGTCATGGCCGCCATCGCCCCGGGCAGCCCGCTCGCCCCGCCGTCCGCCGCCGGGTGGCGGACCTCCGCGCGGACGAACGCCGCGTACGACGGCGTCGTCTGCCACTCCACCGTCCCCGCGCCGTCCGCCAGCGTCGTCGCGTACAACTGGCCCTCGTCCGTCATGAAGCGGACCTGCGCCTTCGCCGGGCCGCCGGTGACCTTCAGCCGTACCGTCACCTTTCCGTCCGACGCCGCCCGCAGCCGCTCCCCGATGCCCGCGTGCTCGCCCCGCGGGCCCGACGCCGTGAACTCCACGTCCACGTCCGCCGACTCCGCGAGCCAGCTCCGCCCCGCCCGCAGGCCCGCCAGCAGCGCCTGCCGGGACAGGTCGTCGGCCAGCACCACCGTCTGCGGCAGGCCCACGACCTGGCCGTCACGGTGCGCGTCGCTGTTGCCCACCGCCGGCAGCCAGTCCATCGGGCCGCCGCCCTCGCGGCCCGCCGTCAGGGCGTTGTCCCAGGCCGCCACCGCCAGTTCGTCGTCCGTCGTCCACGGGCCGTTCCACACCTCGACCGCGTCGGCGCCCTCGTAGCCGAACTTCCACTGGCAGCCGACGAACGGGCAGTTGGGGTGCGCCGGCACGACCAGCCCGCCGGCCGCGTGGATCTGCCGCACGTAGCGCGGGTACGCGTCGTCCCGCGCCCGGTAGCGCCAGTCGACGAACACGCCCGGGTCGGTGCCGACCGCCAGGTAGTGCCCGTTGCGCGTCGTCACCTCCTCGCCGCAGAGCACCAGCAGGTCGTCGCCCCACAGCCCGTCCCACGCGGCGTGCCCGGAGGACGTGTTGTGCTCGGTCGTCGTGAGGAAGTCGAGCTTCGCCGCCCGCGCCGCCGCCGCGGTCTCCGCGGGCGTACGGGCGCCGTCCGAGTGCACCGTGTGCAGGTGGCAGTCCCCGCGGTACCACGCCCGGCCGCGGCCCTTGGCGCGCTCCGGCGGGAACCGCGGCGGGGCGGTCTCGCCCGCGGGGCCGTAGCGCAGGGTGATCGTCATCTCGTAGTCGAGACCCTGCGGGGCGATCGTGTACGGGCCGAGCACCACGTGCCAGCGGCCGGCCCGTACCGGCCCCGGCAGATACGCGGGCGTCGTCGCCGCCCGGTCCGCGCTGATCGCGAACTCCGTGCGGAAGCCGCCCGACCAGCCGCGGAAGCCCCGGCCGCCGTCGCGGGTGCCGCGCTCGTCGAAGATGCCGATGTCCAGGGCGTTGCCCGTCGTGCCCGCCGGCACCTGGGGGCGGTCGTAGCGGTACGAGACGTGGATCTCGCGCACCCCGCGCGGCACGTCGACGGGCAGGTACACGAAGTCCGGTGCGCCCGGCTCCAGATGGCCGGTGACGGTCCGGCTGTCCTCGGCGCCGGCGGCGGAGCCTTCTGCGTCGTCTGCCGCGCTGGCGAAGCTCACGGGGGCGAGCGTCATCACTCCGGCGGTGGCCGCCGAGAGCTTCAGCAGGTCGCGTCTGTCCACGGGTGCGGTCCCTTCGCGTGGGTTCGGCCGTCGCTGAGACGGTCCTACACGGGTCCTATAGGCAGGTGACGTGGAAGGGAACACTGCGGGACGCGTGGTTCGTGAGCTACGGGTGGTGCCGCCGGGGCCGCCGTCAGCGCCCGCGCCCGCGGCGGCGGTGCACGGCGTTCGCCGCGGCGCCGGCGAGGCGCGTCGCCCTCCCGGCCAAGACGTAGACCAGGAACACGCCGCCGACGACGAACAGCAGCGACCGCCAGCCGACGTCGCCGTCTGCGCTCGTGGTCCCCGTGCCGCCGGAGGCGGCGGTCCCCGTACTCGACGAGAACCCCCCGGAGAACGTCGTCGTCCCCGTCCCCACCGTCGCCCCCATCGTGGACCCCGCGTTCATGCCCGGGTCGACGTAGCGCCCGGCAGCGCTGCTTGCGCTGCCGATGCCGCCGCCGGACGTCTGGGCCGCCGCGGCTCCCGGCAGCAGGAACACGCACGACGCGACGGCGCACGCGAGCCATAACGGAAGCATCCCGAACGGATGCCGTCGAACGAGCATCACGAACCTCCCGGATCAGTGCGGGGGAATCGCTGCTGCGGTCCTTTCCAGCGTACGACTCGCGCCGGATACTGCGCGAATGCGTATCTCCGTGACGATCTTCCTCACCGACGAGACAGTCCGCCCTCCGGTCCTCGCGCGTGAGCTGGAAGAACGCGGCTTCCACGGGCTCTATCTCCCCGAGCACACGCACATCCCCGTCAGCCGCGACACCCCCGCCCCGATGGGCGAACCGCTGCCCCGCGAGTACGGGCGCACCCTCGACCCCTTCGTCGCCCTCGGCCAGGCCGCGGCCGTCACGGAGCGGCTGGCGCTCGGCACAGGCATCACGCTTATCGCCCAGCACGACCCGATCGTGCTGGCGAAGCAGGTCGCGACGCTCGACTTCCTCTCGGGCGGCCGGTTCACGCTGGGCGTCGGGTTCGGGTGGAACGAGGAGGAGGCGGACGACCACGGCGTCGACTGGCGCGGGCGGCGGGAGCTGGGGCGGCGGCGGATGGGACTGATGAATGCGCTCTGGGCGCCGGAGCCCACGGCGTACGACTCGGCCGACACGACCGACTCGGCCGACACAACCGACGCGACCGGCGCGGGCGAGGACGCGGCCGGTGTCTCCGCTGCCTCCGCCCCCCGTACCGCCGTACGGGCCTCCGAGGCGCACCCCAAGCCCGTCCAGGCGCCCCGCCCCCGCAAGGACGCGTCCCCTCTGCACGGCCCGCGCACCCTGCTCGGCGGGCGGCCCGGGCCGAAGCTCTTCGCGCACGTCGCCGAGTACGCCGACGGCTGGATGCCCATCGGCGGCGGCGGGCTCACCGACAGCATCCCGCGGCTGCGCCAGGTGTGGGAGGACGCCGGGCGCGATCCGGCGGCGCTGGAGGTGGTGCCGTACGCCGTGCGGCCGAGTGAGGGCAAGCTCGCGTACTTCGCCGCGCAGGGCGTACGGGAGACCGTCGTCCAACTGCCGCCCGCCGGCGAGACGGAGGTGCTGCGCGCGCTCGACGCGTACGCCCAGTTCCTCTGACCAGGCGGGAATCCCTTTCGCCGCAGGCGCACCCCGGGCCCCGCGACCCGCACCGGTGTCCGATCTGCCTTCTATGCTCGGGAGGATGAAGCCCCCGCCCGTCCCCGCCCCCACCGCCAACGCCATGCGCCGCGCCCTGAAGCGCGCCCGCGACGGCGTCGCCCTCGACGTGTCCGAGGCCGCCGCGCTCCTCCAAGCGCGCGGTGCCGACCTGACCGACCTCTCCGCCTCCGCCGCCCGGGTGCGCGACGCCGGTCTGGCGGCGGCCGGCCGGCCCGGCGTCATCACGTACTCCCGCAGCGTCTTCCTGCCGCTCACCCGGCTCTGCCGCGACCGCTGCCACTACTGCACGTTCGTCACCGTCCCCGGCAAGCTCCGCCGCGAGGGACACGGGATGTTCATGTCGCCCGACGAGGTGCTGGACATCGCCCGCCGCGGTGCGGCGCTCGGCTGCAAGGAGGCGCTGTTCACGCTCGGGGACCGGCCCGAGGACCGCTGGCCCGAGGCGCGCGAGTGGCTGGAGGCGCACGGGTACGACGACACGCAGGCGTACGTCCGCGCGATGGCCGTCCGCGTGCTGGAGGAGACCGGCCTCCTGCCGCACCTCAACCCGGGCGTGGTGACCTGGGCCGGATTCCAGCGGCTCAAGCCCGTGGCCGCGTCCATGGGGATGATGCTGGAGACCACCGCCGAGCGGCTGTGGAGCGAGCCCGGCGGGCCGCACTACGGCTCGCCCGACAAGGAGCCGGCCGTACGGCTGCGGGTGCTGGAGGACGCGGGGCGCTCCTCCGTGCCGTTCACCAGCGGGCTGCTCATCGGCATCGGCGAGACGCCGGAGGAGCGCGCCGAGTCGCTGTTCGCGCTGCGCCGGGTGCAGCGGGCGTACCAGGGCCTCCAGGAGGTCATCGTGCAGAACTTCCGCGCCAAGCCGGACACGGCGATGCGCGGCATGCCCGACGCCGAGCTGGACGACCTCGCCGCCACCGTCGCCGTCACCCGGCTCATCCTGGGCCCGGCGATCGGGGTGCAGGCGCCGCCGAACCTGGTGGACGCGGAGTACGGCAAGCTCATCGCGGCCGGCATCGACGACTGGGGCGGGGTCTCCCCGCTGACCCCGGACCACGTCAACCCGGAGCGGCCCTGGCCGCAGGTGGAGGAGCTGGCCGCGCGTTCCGCGGCGGCCGGGTTCGAGCTGCGCGAACGGCTCGCGGTCTACCCGGAGTTCGTGCGCCGCGGCGAGCCGTGGCTCGACCCGCGGGTGCTGCCGCACGTCAGCGCGCTGGCGGACCCGGAGACGGGCCTCGCCCGTGACGTACGCCCGCGGGGGCTGCCCTGGCAGGAGCCGGACGGCGGCTTCGCCGCCGGGGGGCGTACGGACCTGCACCGCACCATCGACACCGAGGGCCGCACGGGCGACCGGCGGGGTGACTTCGACGCGGTGTACGGGGACTGGGAGGCGCTGCGCGAGACGGCCAGGGAACTGTCCGGCGAACCCGCCGCACCCCCGGCGGCAACTGCGGCAACCGACGGCGCCGCCCCCGGCCGGCTCGACTCCGACGTGCGCGCCGCCCTCGCCCGCGCCGCCGACGACCCCACCCGGCTCACCGACGCCCAGGCCCTCGCCCTGCTGCACGCCGAAGGCCCCGCCCTCGACGCCCTCTGCGGCATCGCCGACGACCTGCGCCGCGCCACGGTCGGCGACGACGTCACGTACATCGTCACCCGGAACATCAACTTCACCAACGTCTGCTACACCGGCTGCCGCTTCTGCGCCTTCGCCCAGCGCCGCACCGACGCCGACGCCTACACCCTCTCCGTCGAGCAGGTCGCCGACCGCGCCCAGCAGGCGTGGGACGTGGGCGCCGTCGAGGTCTGCATGCAGGGCGGCATCCACCCCGACCTGCCCGGCACGGCCTACTTCGACATCGCCCGCGCCGTCAAGGAGCGGGTGCCGGGCATCCACGTGCACGCGTTCTCGCCCATGGAGGTCATGAACGGCGCGGCGCGCACCGGCCTTTCCGTACGCGACTGGCTGACCGCCGCCAAGGAGGCGGGGCTCGGCTCCATCCCGGGCACGGCCGCCGAGATCCTCGACGACGAGGTGCGCTGGATCCTCACCAAGGGCAAGCTGCCCGCGGCCGACTGGATCGAGGTCGTCACCACGGCGCACGACCTGGGCCTGAGGTCCTCGTCCACGATGATGTACGGGCACGTGGACCAGCCCCGGCACTGGCTGGGCCACCTGCGGCTGCTCGCGGAGCTCCAGCAGCGCACGGGCGGCTTCACGGAGTTCGTCACGCTGCCGTTCATCCACACCAACGCGCCGGTCTACCTGGCGGGCATCGCCCGGCCAGGACCGACGATGCGCGACAACCGCGCGGTCACCGCCATGGCCCGGCTGCTGCTCCACCCGCACATCACCAACATCCAGACGAGCTGGGTCAAGCTCGGCGCGGACGGCGCGGCGCAGATGCTCCGCTCCGGCGCCAACGACCTGGGCGGCACGCTGATGGAGGAGACGATCTCGCGGATGGCCGGGTCCTCGTACGGGTCGTACCGCTCGGTGAAGGACCTCGTCGCCATCGCCGCCGCCGCGGGCCGCCCGGCCCGGCCGCGGACGACGACGTACGGGGAGGTGCCGGAGGAGCGGCTGCGCGCGGCGGAGGCGGCGGACGGCCGGCTGCCGGACCTGCTGCCGGTGCTGGGGCAGTAGCGGGCGGCGGTACGGGGGGGCGCGCCGGGTTCGTACGGGAAGGGGGCGCCCGGCGCGTACGGAACGGGGCACGCGCGGCGCACCGGGCGGCCGTCCGGAGGGTGCCGGGCGGGCGCCCCGGGCCGGACCCGTCCGGCCCGCCCCCTTCGCCGCGCCGAGGCTCTAAGCTCGCCCCCGGGGGAGGTGGCGCCGTGCGCGAAGTGCGTCCGTCCATGCAGGACTTGATCCGCGACCGCCGCCGGTCGGGATTCGTCGGCCGGCAGCGCGAGATCACCGCGTACCGGGACAACTTCCGCTGTCCCCCCGAGGATCCGGCGCACCGCTTCCTCTTCCACTTCCACGGCGTCGCAGGCGTCGGCAAGACGTCGCTGCTGCGCCGCCTGCTCCAGCTCGCCGGGGAGCAGGGCGCGCTGACCGCGCAGGTCGACGAGTCCGCGGCCAGCGTGCCCGAGGCGATGGAGGCGATCAGCACCCAACTCGCCCGCCAGGGCCACCCGCTGAAGGGATTCGACCGGCTGCTCCAGCGCTACCGCCAGCGGCGCCACGAGGCGGACTCCGTCGTCGCCACCCTCGACGGCGCGCCCGGCCCGCCCGGCGCCGGTGCGCCGGGCGTGCCGCACCCGGCGGGTCCCGTGGACGCCGCGGGGCCCGTGCCCGCCGCCCAGGCGCCCGCCGCCTCGCCCGCGGCCGGCATCGCCGCCCAGGCGGGCCTGGCAGGACTCGGCCTCGTGCCGGGACTCGGCGCCGTCGCCGGCGCCATGGACCCGCAGCAGGTCGCGCAGAGCCTCGACCGCTGGCGCGCCGCGCTCTCCACCCGGCTGCGCAGCCACGACGACGTCCAGCTCGTCCTCTCCCCGCTCCAGGCCCTCACCCCCGCCTTCCTGGAGGACCTGCGCGGCGTCGGCACCGCCGTCCCGTGGCTCGCGCTCTTCTTCGACACGTACGAGCGCACGGGACCCGTCCTCGACGCCTGGCTGTGCGACGTCATGACCAGCGACCGCTACGGCGCGCTGCCCGCCAACGTCGTGGTGACCCGCGCCGGGCAGCAGCGGCTCGACCCCGCCCGCTGGCCGGCCGGCGACTTCGCCGCAGAACTGGAACTGGAGCTCTTCACCGAGGAGGAGGCCCGCGCGCTCATCGCCGCCAGGGGCATCACCGACGCCCAGGTCGTGGACGAGATCCTGCACCTGTCCGGGCGGCTGCCGGTGCTCACCTCGATGCTCGCCGAGACGCCGCCGGTCCGCCCCGGCGGCGGGGACCCGAGCGGCACGGCGGTGGAGCGGTTCCTGAAGTGGGTGGCGGACCCGGTGCAGAAGGCCGCGGCGCAGGCCGCCGCGCTGCCGCCGTCCCTGGACGAGGACGTGTTCCGGGTCGCCGTCGCGCCCGCGGCCGCCGGCCTGTACGGGTGGCTGCGCGCGCTGCCGTTCGTCAGCGACGAGGCGGGCCGGGTGCAGTACCACGGCGTGGTGCGCTCGGCGATGCTGCGGGTGCAGCGGGCGCAGTCGCCGCAGCGCTGGCGCGAGCAGCACCGCGCGCTCGCGGCGGCGCACGCCGGCTGGTGCGCCGAGTTGGAGGCGACCCTGCCGGCCGGGAACGACGTGCGGGAGGAGCGCTGGCTGGACGAGCGGTGGTTCGGCCACCGCCGCAACGAGACGTACCACCTGCTGTGCGCCGACCCCCAGGGCGCCCTGCCCCGCGCCCGCCGCGATGCCCTCCAGGCCGCCGACGTCGGCCCGGCCGCGACCCGGCGGTGGGCGCAGACCATGGAGCAGGCGGGCACGGACGCGGACAGCGAGCCCGTACGGGACTGGGGCCGGCGGCTGCTGGCGGTGATGGGGGAGGGCCCGCGCGGCGCCGTCGAGGTGTGCACGTTCCTGCTGCGGGAGGCGGAGCTGACGGATCCCGAGCGGGTGCTCGCGTACGCGGTGCGCGGGCGAGAGCGCCGCAACGCCGACGAACTCGACGCCAGCGTCGCGGACTTCGACCGGGCGCTGGCGCTCGACCCGGCCTTCACCCGCGCGTACGCGGGTCGCGGTCAGGCGTACGTACTCCTCGACCGCTACGCCGAGGCCGATGCGGACTTCACCCGCTGCATCGAGGCCGACTCCGACCGCGCCTGGTCGCTGACCCACCGCGGCCGGGCCCGGCTCTGCCTGGAGCGCTACGACGACGCGAAGGCCGACCTGGACCAGGCGGTGGAGCTGGACCCGTCCCCGATGAGCTGGGCGATGCGCGGCGAGGTGCGGCGGGTCACCGGGGCACCGGAGCAGGCGATCCCCGACTTCGACCGGGCCGTGGAGGCGGCGGAGGGCGAGTACGCCTACGCGTACGCCAGCCGCGCCCAGTGCCACGCCGCGCTCGGCCGCCCCGAGGAGGCGCTGGCGGATCTGAACCGGGCGCTGGCAATCGACCCGCAGTGGGAATGGTGCTGGGTCGAACGCGGCCGGCTGCACCAGGACGCCGAGCGGTTCGAGGAGGCCGTCGCCGACTACACCCGCGCGCTGGAGCTGTCGCCCGAATACGACTGGGCGTACGCCAACCGGGGCGAGTCCTACCGCCGGCTGAACCGCCTGGACGAGGCGCTGGCGGATGTGGACCGGGCGCTGGAGCTGAAGCCGGAGTGGTCGTGGTGCTGGGGCGAGCGCGGGGAGGTGCACCGGCTCGCCGGGCGGATCGAGGAGGCGCTGGCGTGCTTCGACCGGGCCGTGGAGCTGGAGCACGACTACGCCTGGGCGATCGCCGGCCGGGGGCAGTGCCTGGCGGCGCAGCGGCAAGTCGACGCGGCGCTGGCCGCGTTCACCCGGGCGCTGGAGATCGATCCGCAGCTCACGTGGGTGCTGGAGACGCGGGGCGCCTTCTACCGGATGGCCGACCGCTTCGACGACTCGCTCGCGGACTACGCGCGCGCCCTGGAGATCGACGCCACGCGCAGGTGGGCACGGATCGGCCGGGCCCGCACCCTCGGCCACATCGGGCGGACGGCCGAGGCGTACGCGGAAGTCGACGCGGTCCTCGCCGAGTGGCCGGACCACGCCGACGGGCTGAGCCTGAAGGGCCGGCTGCTCTCCCTGGAGGGACGGCACGAGGAGGCCCTGATCGCGCTCGACGCGGCGCTCGCGGCGGATCCGGACGACAAGTCGCTGTACAGCGACAAGGCCGAGACGCTGATGGAACTCGGCCGGTACGAGGAGGCCCGTCCGCACGTCGCGGCGGCGCTCGCGGCCGGTGCGGAGGACGGCTTCACCCGGTTCGACGACCTCCTGCTGGCGCGGCTGACGGGGAACCCGCCGCCCGCCGAGCGCTGGGCGGCGGTGGAGGCGGCGATGCTGGCGGACAGCGTCACCGACGCGGACCGGGTGGAGGCCCGGCTGATGTGCCGCGCCGCCGCCGGGGACTGGGCCGCCGCCGACGCGGCGCTGGCGGAGCTGGCGTCCGCGACGACGTACTGGCTGCTGCTCAAGGAGGTACGCGCGCTGTTCTCCATGCTGGCCGCCACGCCCGCCACGGCGGCGGCTGACCTGCCCCGGATCGAGGGATATCTGCGCACAATCGATGACTTGCTCCGCGAACTGCCGGGTGTGTGACGCGGATACACCCGCTGGCCTCTCGGTTTGCCTCGATTACAGTGCTGGGCCGGAGCACGTGCCGAACAGAGCGAGACCAGACAGCGAGACCAGACAGCGAGACCAGACAGCGAGACTGACCGCGAGAGACCGAACGTCCGGACTGAGGTGGCCGAGTGACGACCGCACGCCGCACCTGGGGCCGCGCCGAGCAGCAGGACTTCCGCAGCAGAGTGCGCGGCTGCCTCCTCGGCGGCGCCATAGGCGACGCCCTGGGCGCCGGCGTCGCGGCCGCCTCCCTGGCGGAGATACGGGCCGAGCACGGACCGCAGGGCGCCGCCGACTTCGCCCCGGCCTACGGCCGCCGCGGCGCGGTCACCGACGACACCCAGATGACCCTGTTCACCGTCGACGGCCTCATCCGCGCCCAGGTGCGCCGCGACGGCGGCCGGTGGCACCCGCCGACCGACGTGCACACCGCGTACCGCCGCTGGTACGCCACGCAGAAGGACTGGGGCCCCGACGAGCGCAAGGCCGAGGACGGCTGGCTCGCCCGCGAGGAGTGGCTGTACTCGCAGCGCGGCGCCCCCCGCGCCAGCCTGCGCGGCCTGGCGGACGACCGCATGGGCACCCTCCAGCAGCCCCGCAACCCGGAGGCGAAGGACCCCGGGGCCGTGGTGCGCTCCGCGCCGTTCGGGCTGCTGGTGGGCTGGGAGCCGCAGTTGGTCTTCCAGCTCGCCGCCGAGTGCGCCACGCAGACCCACGGCCACCCGACCGGCTATCTGGCGGCTGGCGCGTACGCCGTCGTGGTGCACGGCCTCGCCCGCGGCGACGCGCCGGAGGAGGCGGTGGCGCGGGCGCTGGAGATCCTGGCCGGGCGCCCGGGGCACGAGGAGACCGCGGCCGCCGTGCGCGCCGCGCTCGACGCCCGCCAGGGCCCGGAGCCGGGCCCGGAGCAGGTGGAGTTGCTCGGCAGCGGCGAGAGCGCCGCGGAGGCCGTCGCCCTCGCCCTGTACTGCGCGCTGGCCGCCACCGACGTACGCCACGGCCTGCTCCTCGCCGTCAACCACGGCGGCGCCTCCGACGCCACCGGCTCGCTGTGCGGCAGCCTGCTCGGCGCGCAGCACGGTGAGACGGCGCTGCCCCCGGCGTGGGTGGCGGAGGTCGAGGGCCGCGGCACGATCCTCCAACTGGCGGACGACTTCGCCCTGGAGATGACCCTCGGCCCGGCGCTGCACGGCGAGAGCGCCCCCAACGAGGCGTGGCTGCTGCGCTACCCGCGCTGACCGCTGCCCTCTCCGCGCTGGCGCCGCCCGGCGGATCGCCGGCCTCGCCGAAGGGGCCCATGTCGTGAAGGGCTTCAACCTCGCCCCCGCCGACGTCTGGCGGTGCAGCCCGCCCGGGCCCGGGGAGGCGCGGGTCGCGGTGCCGCTGTGCGGGGACGACGAGGCCGCGCTGGCGGTGGTGCGGACGCTCGTGCGGGACGCGGGGGGCGAGCCGGTGGACGGCGGAGGGCTGGAGCGGGCCGGGCTGCTGGAGGCGGCGGCGGCCTTCGCGGCGGGCGTGTGGCGCCAGGGCCGGCAGCCCGGCTCAGTCTTCGGCCCGGTGGCAAGCCCGGTGGCAAGCCCGGTGGCAAGCTAGGCGGGAGGCCGGGCGGCGGGCCTGGCGGAAAAGGCCGGGCCCTCTCGGCCGGGACGGCGAGCCAGTCGAGAGGGCGTTCGGATATGCGGTTGTGCAGATTCCGGTTATCTCACGGATTCACCGCCGGTCAGGCGGTATGGAAAGCGCCGCCGGTCGCCCCGGCCACGAATGCGGCCCAGGATTCGGGGGTGAAGTCCAGGACCGGCCCGTCCGGGACTTTCGAGTCACGCACCGAGACCAGCCCGGGAGCGGTCGAACGCACCTCGATGCACTCGCCGTTGCCCGCGGAGTAGGTCGATTTGGTCCAGGCGCCGGTGGCGCCGAGTTCGATTGCCATGTTCTTCTCCGGTTGATGATGAACTCAACTTCGTCCTGCCCGTTCCAGGCCGGAGTGTTGCCGACGCCCCGGCCCGACGCCGAGACGCTACCGCTCAACAACCCACCGGTCAGGGGGCTTTCACTCAACCGGATGGCGAAAGGCCGCTGCGCTTCCGGAGCGTCCGGCTACGGGTGTACCGTGCCTCCGTTTTGGGCTACCCGGCCGCGCCCCCGATTATCAGCGGGCGTACTTCTTAGCCGTATCCGCGATGAATTTCCGGGTCTGTTCTGGATTGAGCGCCTGCGCCCGCAAATGCTCGTACATCACGCTGTAGTTGTGGACGTCGTCGCCCTTCTCCAGGTAGAGGTCGCTGGTGACGCCCTCCAGATAGATCACGCTGGAGTCGGACTCCTCGGGGAACTCCAGAATCGCGTACTGCCCCGTGACCCCCGGGTGCGCGCCCGTCTCGAACGGCAGCACCTGCACCGTGACGTGCGGCAACTGCGACATCTCGATCAGGTGCTCCAACTGCTCGCGCATGATCTGCGCGCCGCCCACCACACGCTGGAGCGCGGCCTCGTCGAACACCGCCCAGAGCCGCAGCGGCGGCTGCTCCGTACCCTTTATCCGGTCCTGCCGCCGCATCCGCACATTCACCCGCTTCTCGGCGTCCGCCTCGGTCACCTCCGGCGAACTGCCGGCGATGACGGCCTCCGCGTACGCGCGCGTCTGCAGCAGCCCCGGCACGACGAGCGACTGATAGATGCGCAGCGAGGCGGCGGCGGTCTCCAGGCCGATGTAGACGCTGTACGGCACGTCCCCGAAGGCGTTCCACCAGCCCTGCTGGCGGGATTCCTTCGCCATCTGCATCAGGGAGTTGACGATCAGCTCGTCCTCCACCTCGTACACCCCGCACAGGTCGCGGACGTCGCGCTGGCTGATGCTGCGCCGCCCGTTCTCCAGCCGGCTGATCTTCGACTGCGAGACCAGCAGCCGGTCGGCGACCTGTTCCGCGGTCATGTTCTTCTGCTCGCGCAGCCTGCGCAGCTCCTGGCCGAGGCGGCGCCGCCTGACCGTGGGGTTGACGTTGGACGCCAAGGGAGTTGCACCTCCGGGTGCGTAATCCGCGTACGGACGTATCTCATTACTGGGTGCAGCCTGCCACCGACGGAGTGTGTGCCGCTGCGATCGTCGCGAAATCGCCGCAGAGGGCGAAGGTTTGGCCCACAATGTGCGCGGCATGGGGCGGCGGGCGCCGGTTGTGCCCACGGCAGCCGGCGGCCGGACTCGTTCGGAACGCAGGACAGGGCCCCGTCCCGTCGAGTGGTCTCGACGGGACGGGGCCCTGCGTTGCGGCTCCCGTTCCCGGTCCGGCGCACCGCCGTGCCACGCCTCGCCCGTACGCGGATGCGTGCGTACGGACTCGGCGTCGCGTGCGGCGACCGCCGGGCGGGCTCAGCGCACCGCGGCCGTCCGGATCATCCCCGCGCGGCGGGACCCCGCGGGAACTCCGGCAGGCTGCGCGACAGCCGGCGGACGGGCCGCGGGACGGCCGCCTCCGGGGGTGCGCCGCGGCTGAGCGGTGACGCCGTTCTGCACGTCCATCACGGCGTGCGCCACCAGACCGCCCATCGGGTCGTGCCTGATCAGATCCCGGAGCCGGGAGCGCGCGGAGCGCCCCTCGTTCCCGGGGTAGAGATGCTTGCCGAGTCCGACCGCGTGGGCCAGCGCGGCAAGCGCCGCGGTCCGCGGGTCCGGCGGGACGCCGGTGCGGATCGCACTGTCCAGCCGGGCACGTATCTCCCGGCTGATGGCGGTGTCGGTTGCCTGATATCGAGTGGTGGGGAGTACCCCGCACATTTGGCTCTCCACGGCATGCACCATGCCGCAGCGCTCCAGATGAGCGAGATACGTCTGGCGCAACCCCAGACGTGGCCCACCTATCCAGTTCACCGCGCGCACGGGACTGCCCCGGCGACGCAGCAACTCGAGCGCTGTGTCCAAAGTGGGGTCCCCGGTCGGACGCGGAAGTATCACGGCGATACGATCCCCGTCCGGGGCTATTCGCCCGGCCAGAGCGAGCTCGACGAGCTGTGCTCCTGCCAGGCCGAGGTCGAGCGACTGCGGCTGTGCAGTGGTACCCGTGGCCGGGTCCAGTGCCAGCAGCAGAAGCTCCTCCGGAAGTGTTCTGCGGCTCCTGCCCATCCATGCCTCCCCGCGTGGATGAATGACAGGGTGACGCCTCTCACATTGGTCTGTCGAGAGTGCGTGGGCGCTTTGATCGGGAACCTGTAGGTATGTCGTTCTCGTCTCTCAGATGCGGGCGAGAGACGGCCGCGTCCCCGTAGGGTGGGTGGCCACGCCATGGTTGACGCGGTTGTGCGGTTGTGGGTTGTGACTCAGGAGGAGGAAGTCGGTGGCGGTCGAGTCCCCCGGGAGGCCCGAGGAGCAGCAACCGTCGGGGTCGGCGACCGTGGACGAACACGAACCTCGCGATACGGACGGCGGACGCGACCCACGCCTGGCGTTCACGTCCCCCACCGACAACGCCTCCGTCCCGGCGCCGGTTCCCGCGCAGGGCGGCGAGGAGCGAACTGCCCCCGGGGCGGCGGCGGATGACGACGCGGCCGCGGCGGGCGGCGAGTCCGGGTCCGCGTCCGAGGACGGGCCGAAGTCCGGGAGCGGGACCGGAAAGACGAAGTCGCGACCGAAGCCCGCGAGCAAGGGCGGCAAGACGCCGGCGCGCGGCGAGGGCTCCGGCACGAAGCCGAAGAGCGCGGCGGCGGCGAAGCCGGCGGACGAGGACGGCAAGGCACCGGGTGCGGAAGCGGGACCGGGGTCGGAGTCGGGGGCGTCGTCCGAACCGAAGCCCAAGCCCGCGGCGAGCGCGAAGCGCACGGCGCGTGGTGGCGGCAAGGCGGCGGAGCCGGCGACCGCCGAGGGCCCGGCGGTACGGAACGGTTCCCGCCCGAAGGCGGACAAAACACCCGCTGGGGCTGACGGCGCGGCGGGGAAGCCCGCGAGCAAGGACGGCAAGACGCCCGGTCGGTCGCCGAAGCCGGAGGGCTCCGGCGAGAAGGCGGCGCCCGGCCCGAAGCCGAAGGCCGCGCCCAAGGCGAAGAGCGACAAGGCGCCCGAGCGGACCCCGGGGGCCGAACCCCCGGCCAAGCGCCCCGCCGCGGCGCCCGCCCCGAAGCCCGCCGCACCGAGCGACGCCGGGTCGGCGGCGCCTGACGGCGATGCCGCCGCGAAGGACGCTGCCGCGCCGAAGCCGCCGGCCGCGGGTGCTGCGCCGCGGCCGAAGCCCAAGGGTGACGCGGCTGGCGCCGGATCTCCGGCGGACGCGGACGGTTCCGGCGTGCGGTCGGCGTCCCGGCCGAAAGCCGAGGACACACCTGGGTCGCGAGGCGACGCCAGCGCGAAGGGCGCTGCGGCGCCCAAGTCGACGGCCGCCGGTGCTGCGTCGACGTCGCGGCCGCCCAAGCCCGAGGGCGATCCGGCCGTTGAGGACGGTACCGGCGCGCGGTCCGCTTCCCGGCCGAAGGCCGCCGACGCACCTGCGGCGCGGCGCGGCGAAGCGGACGGCACGACGACGGGCGCGCCCGAAGGCGCCTCCGCGCCGGCCCCCTCCCGGCCGAAGGCCGGTGCCGGGTCGGCGGTTGCCGGTGGTTCGGGCGCGGAGAGCGCGTCCCGGCCGGAGGCCGCGGATGCGGCGGCAGAGGGCGGCACGGCGTCCGGCAAGCCCCGCTCGGCTGCCGGTGCCTCGGGCGCCGGGTCCGGGCCCAGGGCCCAGAAGGACGACGCGACTGCCGTGTTCCGGATTGCGGACGTTGCCTCCGATGACGCTGGCTCGGGTACGTCGGGTTCGGCCCGGCCGGAGGGCGAGGGCGGCGGCCCCGCACCCCGCGGTGCGGCCTCCGTGCCCGGAGCTCGGGCCGGGGAGGGCTCTGAGGGGCCTCTGGGCGGCTCTCGTGGGGGTCGTGAGGGCTCGGGTGGGTCCGGGGGCTCTGAGGCCGCTGAGGCGCGTGTGGAGGGCGATCTCGCCCCCGGGCGGGCCCGGGAGGCCGCGGACGCCGGTTCCGGCGGCTCCGGGGACACCGCGGACTCCGGTCCCGGCTCCGGCTCCTCCGAGGGCGCCCCGGACTCCGGGTCCCGCTCCGGCCTCGGTTCCGGTTCCGGGTCCTCCGAGGACGCTCCGGACGGCTCCATCGGCTCCCCGGCGACGGGCCCCCGCACCAAGGACTCCGCCACCGCCAGCTTCCGGCTCGTCGCCGAGGCCGACGCCGCCAAGGTCAGCAGCGACGACCGGCTGCGGGCCGCCGTCGCCGCCTGGGTGACGAAGACCGGCGACGACGAGCCCAGCGATGCCGTGGCCGGTGACGTCGAAGACGTGTCCGTGGCGGACGAGCCCGCCGACGCCGTGCCCGACGCTGCCGGCGACGACGGCCCCGCCGGCACCCCGCCCGTCGGGAAGCTCGCCGGGCCCCCCGGCAGCACCTTCGTGCCGCTCAAGACCGACGCCGACCTGCCCCCCAGGCCCGCCGCCCCGCCGCCGCCCCCCACCATGCCTCCGGCGGCTCCCGCGGTCCCCGCGACGCCCCCGGCGGTCCCCGCGCCCGCCGCGGCCCCCGACTCCGCGCCGCCCGAGCCCGCCGCCGGGCCCGACTCGCCGCCCGGGTGGGAGCGGACGCAGCAGCAGCCCCTCCCGCCGTACGAGGAGAAGCGGCCGCTCGACCTGCTCGCCGAGCTGACCAACACCCCGCCGCCGCCCGAGACCCTCACCCGTACGCTCGTACGGCGCGTGAAGATCTGGACGCCGCTGGTCATCCTGCTCGCGATCGTCCTCGGCGTGGTCCAGATGCTCCGCCCGCTGCCCGCCCCCGCGCTCACCCTCACCGCCGCCTCCAGCTACTCCTTCGAGGGCGGTACCCCCGAGATGCCGTGGCCCGGCGAGGGGCAGGCGTCGATAGACGTGGCGGGGCTCGGCAGCCTCGGTTCGTACGGGAAGCAGAAGTCCGTGCCGATCGGCAGCGTCGCCAAGGTCATGACCGCCTACATCATCCTGCGCGACCACCCCATGAAGCCCGGCGGCCAGGGCGCGAGCATCCCCGTCGACGACACCGCCGTCGACGAGGCCGCCCTCAGCTCCGAGGGCGAGACGACCGTCGAGCTGGACCCGGACTCCAAGCTCAGCCAGAAGGAAGCCCTCCAGGCCCTGCTCATCGCCTCCGCCAACAACGTCGCCCGCCTTCTCGCCCGCTGGCACTCGGACGGCGACATGAAGGCGTTCGTGGACGAGATGAACAGGACCGCGGAAGAGCTGGGCATGGACGGCACCACGTACAGCGACCCCAGCGGCCTGAAGGAGTCCACCGTCTCCACCGCCGAGGACCAGGTGCTCCTCGGCAAGGCGGCGATGAAGGACCCGCTGTTCAAGCAGATCGTCGCCATGCCCGTCTACACCGACAGCCGCGGCGACGACCACGACAACAGCAACAAGATGGTTCCGCTGCACGGCATCGGCATCAAGGTCGGCTCGACCACCAAGGCCGGCGGCAACTTCCTCTTCGCCACCGAGAAGAAGGTCGCGGGCGAGCAGCAGTTGATCGTCGGCGCGGTCCTCGGGCAGTACGCGGTGCCGCAGCTTCCGACCGCCATGGAGTTCGGCCGCCAGTTGATGGCGGCGGGCGAGAAGGCGCTCACGGACATGACCGTCGTGAAGAAGGGCGACGTCGTCGGCGAGGTCGACGACGGCCTCGGCGGTACGACCCCTGTGGTGGCGACCGAGGACGTCGTGGCGCCGGGCTGGGGCGGCCTGAAGGTGGGCCTGGAACTCGGCCCCGACCGCACCGGAGAGGTGCCGCACGAGGGTGCGAAGGGTGACCGGGTCGGGGTGCTGACGATGGGCTCCGGCCAGGGGGAAGTGCGGGTGCCGGTGGCGCTGGCGGAGGACATGGCGGAGCCTGGCATAGGAGCGAAGCTCAGCAGGCTCGGTTAGCGCCCGGGGGCGTCGTACGCCCGTGCTAGCGTCGCTGGCACCGCCCCCGGGGACGTCAAGGGAAGACGGGGAGTCGTCGCAGTGACCACCGTGCAGCCGGATCGCGAAGCCGCGGCCGGCGGCCGATCAGCAGATGGAGCCGCCGCAGGAGCCGACGGGGGCCGGCCTGCGCCTGCGTCCGCCGACTCCGGCGATCCGGCGGGTCCCGAGGGGCAGAGCGCGGCGGACGGGGGCGGCGAGGGCGTAGAGGACGGCGGGGACGACGCGGCCCCGTCCGTTGCCGCAGAGGCGAGTGGCGGCGCTGCACGTACGGACGTCAAGGACAGCGGCGGCGCCCTCCGTACGGAAGCCGCCGCCCCCCGCGCCCCCTTCGCCGCCCGGCTGCGCTTCACCCCGCCCGAGCGCCTCCGGCCCCATCTGCGCTGGCTCGCCCAGCGCCCCGTGCTCACCACCCTCGTCGCCGCCGGCGTCCTGCACATCCTGTGGCTGCTGCTCCTCGCCAACGAGGGCGGCGACCTGGCCGCGCAGGACGCCTGGGCCGAGTTCGCCGGCCGGCATCCCTCCACGGCGTACAACTTCGCCTGGTACGGAGGCATGCATCCGGTCTCGTACAGCGTCGTCTCGCCGTATCTGATGGCCGTGCTCGGCGTGCGGACGACCATGGTGCTCGCCGGCACGCTCTCCGCCGGTGTGCTCGCGCTGATCCTCGCCCGCTGCCGGTACGTGCCGCGGCCACTGGTGCCGTCGCTCTTCGGCGCCGTGGCGCTCGTGGGGAACGCGGCCTCCGGGCGCGTGACGTTTGCGCTGGGGCTGCTCTTCGCGCTGGTCGCGATCGCGCTGGTCTTCCGCGACGACCGCGACGACGAAGACGAGGACGAGCACGGCGAGAAGGCCGAGAAGGACGAGAAGGGCCGGCGGCGGGTGGGCGGCTGGCGGGGGACCGCCATCGTGCTGACCAGCATGCTGGCGACGGCCGCGAGCCCGGTGGCCGGGCTCTTCGCCGGGGTGGTCGCCACCGGGCTGTTCCTGCAGAAGCGGCGCACCGAGGCGTATCTGCTCGGGGCGGCGCCGCCGGTGGTCGTCGCGCTGTCGAGCTGGCTCTTCCCGTTCCAGGGGAACATGCCGATGCCGTGGATCTCCGCGGTGGCGCCGATGATCACCGCCGCGCTGATCTGGCTGATGGCGCCGGAGTCGTGGCGTACGGTCCGGATCGTCGCGGCGATCTACTTCCTCGGCACGCTCGGCGCGTGGGTCATCCCCTCGCCGGTCGGCAGCAACATCGAGCGGCTCGCGCTGATCTTCGGCGGCACGGTGCTGCTGGTCATCGCGCAGACGGGGACGCGGCAGGCGGCGCCGCGGCTGATGCGTTCCGTGGGGGCGGCGTATCTGGCGTTCGCGGCCATCACCGTGTGGGTGGTCGTCAAGCCCGTGGTCGACCTCGTGCTCACCAGCCCGACCGCGGCCTGGACGCGCGAGCTGGCGCCGCTGGTGGACCAGTTGCAGCAGGTGGACGCGGAGGCGGGGCGGGTCGAGGTCGTGCCCGTACGCAGCCACCGGGAGGCGTCCGCGCTGCAGCCGTACGTGAGCCTGGCGCGCGGCTGGAACCGGCAGGCGGACCTGGACCGGCACGAGATCTTCTACGACGGCAGCCTGACCCCGAAGACGTACCACGCCTGGCTGAAGACCTGGGCGGTGCGGTATGTGGTGCTGCCGGTGGAGGACCGGCCGGACACCGGGGCGCACGAGGAGGCGAAGATCGTCGCCAAGGGGCAGCCGTACCTGACGGAGATCTGGGCGGACGCGAACTGGCGGCTGTTCCGGGTCAACGACCCCACGCCGCTGGTCGAGGCGCCCGCGGAGGTGCGGCGGGCGGACGAGGGCGAGCTGGTCATCGACGTGAAGTACGCGGGTCCCGTGCTGGTGCGGGTGCCGTTCTCGCCGTGGCTCGGGCTGGTCGACGAGGACGGCGAGGGCGTCGAGGCGCCGCAGGTGCTGGAGGGCGACGGCTCGGACGGGGCGGACGTCGACGGGGTCCGGGAGTGGTCGGAGAGCGGGCAGCTCTACGTCAACCTGGAGGGCTGCGTGACGAAGGCCGGCGAGTGGACCCGGCTGCACGCCCCGCGCCCCGGCACGTACCGCATCTCGGCCCCGTACCAACTGCCGCGCGGGACGCACTGCCCGGACTGACGGGCACCGCGGGCCGAAGCCCGCGTCGAACATGATGCGGTGGAGGTCGGGGCTCTGCACCACGTTGACCAGGTACGCGGCCGCTGGTCAGCGGCAGGCGGTCCGGCGGCGGGTGCGCGCGGCGCAGTGCCGGTTGGGTACGGGCGGTCTGGGGCGCGTGGCGCAGCGTCTCGGCGCCGGCGTGCGCCAATAGCGCCTGGTCTTGCAACGGCGGGAGTTCCACGAGCCACATGCCATCGGCGACCACCTCCTCGGCCCGCGCCGCTGCCCCGTGCGCCGACCGTGCTCCCAGTGTGAGGGGGAGCGCGGGGGCGCGGGCCGATTCCGCGGGAAACGGCCGCGTGGGGGTGGGGCTGGTGGTAAAAGGCGGTCGGCCGGGTGCCGTGTGGGGGAATTGCGGACAGAAGCTGACCTGAAGCCTCCTACGGTCGGTGGCATCCGGGTCGGCGGTATCCGGGTCGGCGGCGGTGAGGAGAGACGGCGGATGGGTACGCGGACGATGACGTGGGCGCAGGCGAGCGCGCGCCGGCTGGCGCGCAGCGGGCTGGCGGCGGGGGTGGCGCCGGAGGGCGCCGCGGGGGCGGACGTTACGGTGGCGGGCGACATCCCCGCCGGCACCCCCGCCGCCGTCCTCCGCGCCCTCTGCGGGGCCCAGGCCCAGGTGCTCTCCGCCGCCGAACTCTCGGTCGGTATGCGCCTCGCCGACGCCACCCGCGCCGACGTACGCCGCGCGCTGTGGGAGGACCGCACCGTCGTGAAGACCTTCGGCCCCCGCGGCACCGTCCACCTCCTCCCCGCCGCCGACCTGCCCCTGTGGACCGGCGCGCTCGGCGCGCTCCCCACCGGCTCCGGCAACGGCGGCGGCACCCTCGGCCTGCTCACCCCCGACCAGGCCGACGCCGTCGTCGCCGCCGCGGCCGACGCCCTGGCCGACGCGGAGCTGACCGTCGACGAGCTGACCGACGCCCTCGCCGAGCGGGCCGGGTCGTGGGCGGCGGACCCGGTGATGGACGCGTTCCAGACGAAGTGGCCGCGCTGGCGGGCCGCCACCGCGCTGGCCGCGCACCGCGGCGCGCTGTGCTTCGGGCGGAACCGCGGCCGGAAGGTCACGTACACGAGCCCGCAGCGCTGGCTGCCGGGCTTCGTCCCCGCGCCACCGGAGGAGGCGCTGAGCGCCCTCCTGCGCCGCTATCTGTACGCCTACGGACCCGCCACCCCGCAGGACTTCGCCCGCTGGCTCGCCGCCCCCGCCGGCTGGGCCCGGGACCTCTTCGCGGCGCGGGCGAAGGCGGCCGAGATCGATCCTGTGGAGCTGGCGGGGGTGCCGTCGTGGGTGGTGGCGGGCGACGCGGCGGCGCCGGCGGAGGAGCCGCGCGGGGTACGGCTGCTGCCGTACTTCGACGCGTACGGCATCGCCTGCCGCCCCCGCGAACTCCTCTTCCCCGGGCGGGCCTACGAGCGCGCCCTCGCCGGCGGCCAGGCGGGCAACTTCCCGGTGCTGCTCATCGACGGCCAGGCCGGGGCGTCTGGCACCAGCGCCGCTCGGGCCGCCGGATCACGGTCACGGCCGAACCCCTCGACCGGCTCCCGGCCCGGCAGAGCCGGGCGCTGGAAGGGGAGGTGGAACGGCTGGGCCGGATCATGGAGGGCCGGGCGGAGCTGACGCTGGGCCGGGTGGAAGTGGGCCCCCACGCGTAGCGCGCCCCCGCCCCCGTACGCCCCGCCCCCGGCGGAGTCAGCTCCGTACCGCCGCGCCGATCAGCTCCCGCTGCACCGGAGCCAGGCTGCGGAGCCTGCGGGTATCCGACAGGCCCAGCCTCGTCATCAGCTTCGCCGTCTGCGCGGGACCCACGCCCGGCAGCGCCAGCAGGAAGTCCTTCGCCAGCATGTCCCCGGCCAGGGCGTCCCGCGCCGCGCGCTCCAGCGCCTGGACGCAGTCGACCTCCCCGTTCTTGATCGCCCGGACCAGCGCGGTCCGGGCTCGCTGGGCCTCAAGTGCCTGGTCCAAGGCGCGCGCACACTCCACCGGACTGCGCTGTCCCGGGATCTTCTTCATCGGCCCCATCCGCACTACTCCCCTCTAGCTACTGCGACTTGAGGAGAACAGTAGCCGGAGTATCCGGATTTGATCCGCCATTTGAGTGTGTGCCGCTAAAGTCAGTTGTGCTGAAAAGTAACCGACTTGGGCGCTTAGTCGCGATGTCGGACGGTCTGCTGTGCGTATCCACGGCTCCGCAGTTCTCCTGCTTGCGTTGGTAATTCTGGACTTCTAACATCCAGAATCATGAGGATGAGCGAGGGCGTCGAGTGGGCGCTGCACAGTTGCCTGAACCTGGCGTGGGCCGGCCCCGACCGCCCGGTGACGGCGGCCCGCCTCGCCGCGTACCACGAACTCCCCGCCCCGTACCTCAACAAGCAGCTCCAGGCCCTCGTCCGGGCCGGCATCGTCATCTCCGCATCCGGGCCGCGCGGCGGCTTCCGGCTCGCCCGGCCGCTCGCGCAGATCACGCTGATGGACGTCGTCGCCGCCGTCGAGGGCCCCGACGAGGCGTTCCGCTGCGCGGAGATCCGGCAGCAGGGGCCCGGCGGCGGGGCGCCCGCGAGCTACCGGCTGCCGTGCGCCTTCGCGCACGCGATGGCGCGCGCCGAGCTGGCGTGGCGCCGGGAGCTGGCCGGGCAGACGCTGGACGACGTGCGGGAGCAGGCGGAGGCGCAGGCGCCCGCCGCGCCCGAGCGGCTGCGGCGCTGGCTCGCGAACGGCTGACGGACTTTTCCGATACGGACCGGCCGGTGCCGGAGCAGGGAGAGGGTTTTCTGGATGTCAAATATCCAGGAAAGCCAACCGTGGCCGGGGCCCCGCGAAGCCGCCGCCCGCGCCGCCGCGCCCGCCGAGACGCCGTGAACCCACCCGGCGCCACCCTGAACACCCCCGCACCCGTTCCGGATTCACCCGAAAGGACATACCGGCCATGACCCGCACGCTCCACAACCCCTCGCAGCTCCACGACCCGACCGGATACGGCTACAGCCACGTCGCCACCGCCCCCGGCAGGCCGGTCTTCATCGCCGGCCGGTACGCCTCCGACGAGACCGGAGCCGTCGTCTCCGCCGACTTCGCCACCCAGGTCGAGCGGTCCTTCGCCAACCTCCGCACCGCACTGGCGGCCGCCGGGCTCGGCGTCGAGGACGTCGTGCGCCTCGGCACGTACGTCGTCGGCCAGGACCGCGAGCGGCTGGAGACCGTCCTCGCCGCGCTGCACCGGCTGTGGGGCGACTCACCGCCCGCGCAGACGCTCGTCGGAGTGGCGTCGCTGGCGCTGCCGGAGATGCTCTTCGAGGTCGACGCGGTGGCCGTACGAGCCGTACCGGCCGCGGCGACCGCCGCCCCCGGGGCACCCGCCGATCCCCGCTGACGCGGCACGTCCGCTCCCCCGGCGCCCGGGACGGGAGGCCGTCCGTGTTCAATGGAGGGTGCGGCGTCGCTCCGCCACGGACGCCGGGAAGGAGCAAGTACATGCCCACCGCAGCCACCGCATCCGGCCGCAGCCGGACCGACCTCGTCGAGGGCCTGATGGCCCGCTTCCCGAACGTGCCCAGAGAGGCCGTGATCAAGGAAGACCTGCTGCGCGGCGGGATGGCCTTCGACGACTCCGCGCTCAGCGGCGCGGGCGAGGACGGCTCCGGCGAGGTGAAGCCGAAGTCGTACTTCATCTTCTCCTTCGACCACGGCACGCTCCCCGAGCTGGGCGCCGCCGCGCTCAACCGCCCGCCGGAGGAGGTCGTCCTCACCGGCGGCCCGTACGACCTGCGCCGCACGGTCGTCTCCGTACGGGTCAACCCCTCGTCCCCGTACCGCGTGAAGCCCGGCGACGACGGCGCCCTCGGGCTCTACCTCGACGGCGTGCGCATCGCCGACGTCGGGCTGCCGCCGATGCCGGACTACTACCGGCACAAGCTCGCCAACGGGAAGTCCGTCATGGAGGTCGCGCCCACCATCCAGTGGGGCTACCTGATCTACCTCACGGTCTTCCGCGTCTGCCAGTACTTCGGCGCCAAGGAGGAGTGCCAGTACTGCGACATCAACCACAACTGGCGCCAGCACAAGGCCGCGGGCCGCCCGTACACGGGCGTGAAGCCGGTGGAGGAGGTGCTGGAGGCGCTGGAGATCATCGACCGGTACGACACCGCGAAGACCTCCACCGCGTACACCCTCACCGGCGGCGCCGTCACCTCCCACATCGGCGGCAAGGACGAGGCCGACTTCTACGGCCAGTACGCCAAGGCCATCGAGGAGCGCTTCCCCGGCCGCTGGATCGGCAAGGTCGTCGCCCAGGCCCTGCCGAAGGCCGACGTGCAGCGCTTCCGCGACTACGGCGCGCAGATCTACCACCCCAACTTCGAGGTGTGGGACCGGCGGCTGTTCGAGCTGTACTGCCCCGGCAAGGAGCGCTACGTCGGCCGCGACGAGTGGCACCGCCGCATCCTCGACTCCGCGGAGGTCTTCGGTCCTTCGAACGTCATCCCCAACTTCGTCGCGGGCGTGGAGATGGCCGAGCCGTTCGGCTTCACGACGGTCGACGAGGCCATCGCGTCCACGCGCGAGGGGCTGGACTTCTTCATGTCGCACGGGGTCGTGCCGCGGTTCACCACCTGGTGCCCGGAGCCGACGACGCCGCTGGGCAAGGCCAACCCCGAGGGCGCGCCGCTGGAGTACCACATCCGGCTGCTGGAGACGTACCAGGACGCGCTGGACAGCCACGGTCTCTCGTCCCCTCCGGGGTACGGGCCGCCGGGGGCGGGGCGCGCGGTGTTCTCGGTCAGCTCCTTCATGGACTCGATGCCGCTGCCGGACGACGCCTCGGAGGCCGCGGTTCCGGCACGGACGTGACGGCACGGACGTGACGGTGCGGATGTGACGCTGCCGAGGTGACCGCGCGGACGCGAGGGCGGGAGGGCGCGAGGGCGCTGGCGTGACCGCGCGGTCGTGGTGGGATGCTGTGCCCCATGGCGCGCGCGGGAGAGCACGACAGGACCCGGACCAGCTACGACACCGTGGCGGAGACCTACCTCGGCACCGTCGGCGGTGAGCTGGCGCACAAGCCGCTGGACCGGGCGCTGCTCGCGGCGCTCCTGGAGCAGGCCGGGGACGGCGCCCCGGTCGCCGACCTGGGCTGCGGCCCCGGGCACGTCACGGGGTGGCTCGCGGCGCACGGGGCGCGGGCGGTCGGGATCGACCTGTCGCCCGGCATGGTCGCGCTCGCCCGGCGCGAGCATCCGGCGGCGGAGTTCCGCGAGGGCGACCTGCTGCGGCTGCCTGCGGCGGACGGCGAGTTCGGCGCGGCGGTCGCGCTGTACTCGGTCATCCACCTCGAACCGGACGAGCTGGCGCCAGCGTTCACGGAGGCGCGCCGGGTGCTGCGGCCCGGCGGGCGGCTGCTGGTCTCGTTCCACGTCGGCACCGAGGTGCGGCACCTGGACGACTGGTGGGGGCACCCGGTCGACGTGGACTTCCGCTTCCTGGAGCCGGCGGCGGTGGCCGCCCTGCTCGGGGCGGCCGGCTTCGAGGTCGAGGCCACGCTGGAGCGCGCCCACTACGCCCAGGAGCCCGAGACGACGCGCGCCTACCTCCTGGCCCGGCGGCCGGAAGCGTAGGGTCTCGCGCTTGTCCTGACGTCGGCGTCAACGTCTAATGTCGGCCGTATGCGCATCGGGGAACTCGCCGAGAGAGCGGGGGTCAGCACGCGGACCCTGCGCTACTACGAGTCGCGCGGGCTGCTGCCCGCCGCCGACCGCGGCGCCAACGGCCACCGCGTGTACGGCGACGACGCCCTGCGGCTCGTCGCGCAGATCCGCACGCTGCAGGACTTCGGCTTCGAGCTGGAGGACACCCGCCCGTTCGTGGAGTGCCTGCGCGCCGGCCATCCGGCGGGCGACTCGTGCCCCGACGCGCGCGCGGTGTACCGCAGGAAGATCGCCGAGCTGGACGGGCTGATGGCCGAACTGCGGGCGGCGCGCGACCACCTGACCGCGCAGCTGGCGCGCGCGGAGGCGCTGCCGACGCCGTGCGGCGCGGGCGGGACCGACGGAGACGTGCCGCTGTGCGGCGGCTGACGGGAGAGGCCACATGACGACATCAGGGACGACGCCGCAGACGAAGAACGAGGGCGTTCCGTACGTCACGGACGAGACGTTCGCCGAGGAGGTGCTGCGCGCGGACGTGCCGGTGCTGGTGCAGTTCACCGCCCAGTGGTGCCCGTCGTGCAAGCAGCTCACCCCGGTCATCGGCGCACTCGCCGCCGAACTGGGCGACCGGGTCAGGGCCGTACGCCTCGACGTCGACCACAACCCGCGGACGACCGTCGCGCACGGCGTCCTCGCGGTGCCGACGCTGCTGGTCTTCCAGGGCGGCGAGCCCGTACGGTCCGTGGTCGGCGCCCGCTCCAAGGCCCGCCTCCTGCGGGACCTCGACGGTGTGATCTGACCCCGGCGGGCGCGGGGGGAGGGGCGGCGGCGGGAGGGGCATCCGCCGGGTGGGGTGGTCGCCGGTGCGCCTGCGGGACTGTACGCGTACGTGAGGCAAAACTCCGCGTATGTCTGCATACGTTCCACACGGCGCGTACCGTCTCCGGCGCGTCCTCACGCTCCTCTTCGCGCCCCTCCTCACCGCCGCCGCCCTGCTCGCGGGCCCGGCCGCGGACCCCGCCGCCGCCTGCCCGGCCGGAGCCTGCGGCTCCGTCATCACCGCCCCGCTCGCACCGCCCGCCCCGGCCGCCGAGCCGTGCCCCAGCCCCGATCCCGTCGTGTGCCGGATCCGGGTGCTGCCGTGGGACGAGAAGGTCGAGGCCCAGCAGACGCGGATGCGCTACCACGGGCTGCTGGAGGACATGCGCCGCACGGAGGCCCGGATGCGGGCGGACGGCGCGTCCGACGAGGAGGTCGCCAGGAAGCTGGTCGACATGCGCAACCAGGCCAAGGAGATCACCCGCGCCGGCATGACGCCCGCGGAGGTCCGCGTGCTGGAGGAGCGCAACCAGGCCAAGTACGGCAACCCCCTCGGCCCGACGGCCGACCAGCTCTACGCCAAGTACGGCTCGTGGCAGGAGGTCATCGCCGCCTCCACCCGCACCAGCACGGCCGTCGACGAGGCGCTGAGCCTGCACTACCACCCCTGCCCCGTGTAACGCCCGGGGCTGCGGGGCTCTCGGGGCCGTAGAGAAATGCGTGGCGGGCGGGGCCGATCCTTGCGAGGGTCGTAGGTGCTCTATCCCAGTTCAGAAGGAGTGCCCGTGCCCCGTGCCGTCACGCTCATCCGCTCCGACTCCCTGTCGGACGTCGCCGAGTACGCCTACGCCGCCACGGCGCCCGCCGAGGCCCGGCTGATCTTCCTCGCGGGCGCCTGCCCGCTGAACGCGGACGGCTCCACCGCCGCGGTCGGGGACTTCGCCGGACAGGCGGCCACGTCCGTCGAGAACCTGCGCACCGCGCTCGCGGACGCGGGCGCGGCCCTGACGGACGTGATCAGCACCCGCGTCCTCGTCGCCTCCACCCGCCAGGAGGATCTGGTGAAGGCGTGGGAGGTGGTACGCGACGCCTTCGGCGAACACGACGTGCCCAGCACGCTGATGGGCGTCACCGTCCTCGGCTACCACGACCAGCTCGTGGAGATCGAGGCCGTCGCCGCGGTGCTCGACTAGCCCTTCCGGCCCGCTAGTCCTCGCCGGTCCGCAGGGTGTGCGCGAGCACGGCGCGGATCCGGCGGACGTCCGGGCGGGCGTCGGTGAGCAGGATGTCCGCGCACAGCCCGTCCGTCGCGGCGACGAGCGCGTCGACCGCGCGCGGGTCGGTGGAGTGCCGCTCGCCGATCTGCGCCACCACCTCCCGCCACCGCCGCGCGACAGGACGCAGGGCGGGGCGGCGGGCGGCCATCGTGGACAACTCGCGCTCGGCGAGCGCGCGCTGACGGCCCTCGCCGCCCGCGGAGGCGACGAGGGCGGCGAGTCCTTCGAGGTCGTCGGTGTCGCTCTCGATGATCTCGTGCAGCCGGCGGGTGTACTCGTCGGCGACCGTGGACAGGGCCGCCACCAGCAGGTCGTCAAGGGTCGCGAAGTAGTACGCGGTGAGGCTGGTGGTGACGTCCGCCTCGCGGGCGACGGTGCGGTGCGTGACGCCGCCGGCGCCGTCGCGCTGGACGACGCGGAGCGTGGCCTCGATGATCTCCGCCCGGCGGCGCACGCCGCGGGCGCGGCGGCCGTCGGTGACGGGCTCGGCCTTGCGGCGCGTCACGCCGTGCTCCACGATGCGGGCCTCCGGTCGGGGTGGTGGGTGGGACCAGGGTAGTCGGGGCGCGGGGCGGCCGGCGGGCTCGTGCGGCGCGGGTGGCGGGGCCCGTACGACGCGGGTCGCGGAGCCGTACGAGGCCGGAGACCACCGCGCTACCGGCCGCGCCCTCCGCAACCGGCCACCGCGCTCAGCCGTCCTCCTCCGCCCCCTGCGTCGGCCCCACCCCCCGCAGCGCCACCGCCGCCACCACCGCGAGCGCCGCCACCGCGACCCCCATGATTCCCGTGGCCACGTTCAGCCCCGAGACGAACGCCTCCTCCGACCGCCGCAGCACCTGTCGCGGCAACTCCGCCCCTGCGGCGGCCGGGAGGCTGTCGCCCGCCGCCTCGCGCGGGCCGTCCGGCAGCCCGGCCGGAATCCACCCCTCCACCCGGGCGCGGTACACCACCGTCGTGACGCTCCCCAGCACCGCGACCCCCACCGCGAGCCCCAGTTCCTGCACCGTCTCCGACAGCGCCGACGCGGAGCCCGCCTTCGCCGGCGGCGCCGAGCCGACGACCAGGTCCGTACCGAGCGCGGCGAGGGCGCCGAGCCCGAGGTAGACGAGCGCGAAGCCGGTGACGACCGGGGCCGCGCCGTCCGTGCGGTCGACGGTGGCGAGCAGCCCGTACCCGATCGTGGACGCGCCCAGCGTCGCCCCGACGACGTACCCCGGGCGGACCCTGCGCGCCAGCAGCGGCGCCCCGATCGCGGCGACGAACATCATCAGCGCGGGCGGACCCATCCACACCCCCGCGGCCAGCGGCGTCATGCCCTCGACCAACTGCAGGTGCTGCGTGACCAGATACATCACCCCGCCGACACCGACGAGCCCGACCAGCAGCAGCCCGAGCGCCACCCCGAACGTCCGCTCGGCGAAGAGCCGCAGGTCCAGCAGCGGCGCGGCGAGCGTGCGCTGGCGCCGTACGAACCACACCCCCGCGGCCGCCCCGACCGCCAGCGCCGGCACCGTCGCACCCCCGAGGCCGCCGCCGCCCTCGGCGGCGACGTGCTTGACCGCGTAGACCACGGGCAGGATCGCGGCGAGCGACAGCGCGACGCTGGGGAGGTCGAAGGGCCCGTCCTGGCGCGCCCGGTACTCGGGCAGCAGGAACGGCGCCGCGACCAGCACCACCGCGACCATCGGCACGGCGACGAGGAACGCCGAGCCCCACCAGAAGCGCTCCAGCAGCGCCCCGCCGACGAGCGGCCCGGCGGCCATGCCCAGCGCGAACATCGTCGCCCAGATGCCGATGGCCAGCGCGCGCTGGCGGGCGTCGGCGAACATGTTGCTGATCAGCGCGAGCGTCGACGGCATCAGCGTCGCCCCGGCGACCCCGAGCGCCGCGCGGGCGGCGATGAGCGCCTCCGCGCTGGGCGCGTACGCGGCGGCGACCGACGCGGCGCCGAAGGCGGCGGCGCCGACGAGCAGCAGCCGGCGGCGGCCGAAGCGGTCGCCCAACGTGCCCATGGTGACGAGGAATCCGGCGATCAGGAAGCCGTACGCGTCCATGATCCACAGGGATTGGGTGCCGCTGGGGTGCAACTCGGCGGCGAGCGCGGGGAGCGCGAGGTAGAGGACGGTGACGTCCAGGCCGAGCAGCACGGTCGGCACGGCGAGCACGGCGAGCCTCGCCCACTCCCGGGGGCCGGCGCGGCGGGCGACGGACGTGGTCATACGGGGCTCCCTCGGCGGTGTGGACGACTGGGCTCCTTCTTGAACGATAGTTCTAGTTGTTGTTTTGTTCAAATTGTTGGGCGGGCGGTGCCGAGGGAGTGGGGTGGGGTCGGGCCTGCCCGGCGGCTGGGCCACCGACGTCGGCCCCACCCCAACCCCCACCCCAACCCCACCCGCCACCGCTGCCCCCTGACGATTGGCGCAGGCGCAGTCTCGACAGCCGGGGAGACCCGTTCGTTCACTCTCTGTATGGGAAACGGGAAACAGCCACATTCGCCTTGTTCGACCCGAGTCCGCTGCCGCACGCTGACTGGTGCCGGCGATCGAAGGCCGCGACAGCGGTCCGGTCACGGGAGTCCGGATGCCTGAGCGCACGTACGGGTTCGGGCCCGAACTCCGCAGGCGGCGCCTGGCGGCGGGGCTCACGCTCGATCGTCTCGCCGCGCTGGTGCATTACAGCAAGAGCCATCTGAGCAAGGTCGAGACCGGGCAGAAGAGCCCCACGCCGGAGCTCGCCCGGTGGTGCGACACCGCGCTCGGCGCGGGCGGCGCGCTCGCCGCCCTCGTACCCGAGCGCGCCGTGTCCGCCCGGCGCTCTCCTGCGAGCCATGACGGTGAGGTGTGGACGTTGCGCATGCACAAGGACGGTTCGAGCCGGTTCGAGTCGTCGGCGGGGCAGCACACCGCCGCGGCCGGCACCGGCCCCGACACCGCCCCGGTCTTCGCGCTCGACACCGGTGGCGGCGCACGTCCCGACGCCGGTCGCGACCGCGCCGGCCCCGGTCTTGCGCTTGACGAGGGCGGCCTGCGCGCGGCCGCCGACGCCGGGGGGACGACGCTGATCGAGGCGTCCCGCGCGGTGTTCGCCCAGTTCCGCCGCCTCGGCCAGACGGCCGGCCCGGCGCTGCTGCTGCCCGCGCTGATCGCCCAGACGCACACCACGGAGCAACTCGCCCTGCGCTCCGGCCCGCGCACCCGGGGCGAACTGCTGGTGCTGGCCGCCCGGTTCGCCGAGTACACCGGCTGGATGGCCCAGGAGTCCGGCAACGACGAGGCCGCCCTGTGGTGGACCGACCGGGCCGTGGAGCTGGCGGAGGCCGGCGACGACCGCCACCTGGCGGCGTACGGCCTGGTCCGGCGCGCCCTCGTCAGCCTGCTCCGCGGCGATGTGGCGCACGCCGTCGGCCTCGCCGAGCATGCCCGCGACGGGGACGCCCCACCCCGCATCCGCGGCCTCGCCGCCCAGCACGAGGCCCAGGGCCACGCGCTCGACGGCAACTACAGCGCGTCCATGTACAGCCTCGACCGGGCCCGCGAACTCCTCGCCCTCGACCGGCCGGACCCCGAGGAGCCGGTCATCGGCGCCTCCCACGTCCCCGACGTGGTGTCGCTCTACACCGGCTGGTGCCTCTACCACCTCGGCCGCCCCCAGCGCGCCGCCGACTACTTCGCCCGGGAGACGGACCGCATGCCACTCCACGCGTTACGCAGCCGCACCCGCTCCGGCGTCCGCCTTGCCCTCGCGCACGCCGCGTCCGGCCAGGTCGAGCACGCCTGCCACCTCCTGCGCCCCCTCCTCGGCCACGCCGCCCTCGTCCACTCCGCCACCATCGGCGCCGACCTCCGCCGCACGGCCCGCATCCTCGGCCGCCACCCGCGCAACGCCGCCGTACGGGACCTGAGCCCCGACCTCACGGCGGCCCTCACCGCCACCGCGCCACGCACCACCACCCGCTGACCGACCGCCCCGTTCCACCACCACCCGTACGAAAGGACGCTCCGCCATGCCCGAAATCTTCATCAACTACCGCACGAGCGACGGCAAGGACGCCGCCTACGCGCTCTACCACGAGCTGACCCGCCGCTTCGGCGACCGCATGGTCTTCCTCGCCGCCCAGTCCATCCCCGCGGGCGAGAACTACAACGACGCCCTGACCAAGGGCGTGCGCCGCTGCAGCGTCCTGCTCGCGCTGATCGGCCACGGCTGGATCGACACCGTCCACCCCGCCCGGCCGGGCACCAGGGCCCTCGACCACGAGGACGACTGGGTGCGCCGCGAGATCGAGGAGGCGTTCGCGCACGGCGTCGCCGTGATGCCCGTCCTCATCGGCCGCAACACCGAACAGCTCGACCCCCGGCGGCTGCCCGAGAGCATCGTGGCGCTGGCGGACTGCCAGTACATGCGCTTCACGTTACGCACCGCCCGCCACGACCTCGCGCTCATCGGCGACCAGCTCGCCAAGCAGGTCCCCGAACTCGCCGCCGCCGACAGCGGCCCCGACCCGGCCGCCGCGGCGGAGCCGCCCGCCGAGCCCGGGCCCGGGGCCGACGACACCGCCCCCGGGATGCACAACACCGGCCAGAGCGGCGGTATCGGCAACATCAGCGGCCGCATCGGCACCGTCGTCGGCGAGGCGAACGCCCCCTTCCACACCGGCTCCGGCGACCAGATCAACGGCGACCGCATCGATGGCGACCAGATCAACGGCCCCCAGGTCACCGGCGACGGCAACATCGTCGGCGGCAGCGACCACGGCGGCATCGACCAGAACTTCGGCCCCGCGCGCCGCCGCCGGGAGAACGACCGATGACGGACTTCGGCACGTTCGTCGGCGAAGCCCGCGCCCCGTTCCATACCGGGCCCGGCGACCAGTACGTCTACATCGCCGCGATGGCCGAGGCGTCCCAGCGCCTCGGCAACCGCGGCAAGGACCCGCGGGCCGTCGCCAAGGAGCAACTCGCCTTCGTCCACCAGCGCTTCGTCCCGCCCCGCCACCTCGGCGAGGCCCGCCGCCTGCTGCGCGAGCACCGCACCGCCGTCCTCTCCGGGCCCCCGGGTTCCGGCCGGCACACCGCCGCGCAGATGCTGCTGTACGAACCGGCCGCCGGCACGGGCATCCACGCGGTCGACCCGGAGGACGGCGAGGACGGGCGGGTGACGCTCGACCGGCGGGCCGTGGCCGACGGCGACCGCCTGCTCCTCGACCTGTCCGACTGCGAGGCGACCCGCTTCGTCGGGCTGCAGAGCGAGCTGTCCGCCTTCCGGTCCGTCCTGGAGGAGCGCGACGCCCGCCTGGTCGTCGTGCTCTCCCCGCACCTGCGCGACTTCCTCCCGGCGGAGCTGCACCGGCTGATGGTGCACCTGGACCGCCCCCGGGCGGACCAGGTACTCATGCGCTACCTCCGTCGGGAGCAGCTCACCCCACCCCCGGCCGCACTCGCCGCACCCGAGCTGGCCCGCTTCCTCGCCGACGCCCCGATGGACGACATCGCGCGGCTGGCCCAGGGCATCAAGCAGGCCCGGGATGCCGCGCCCGCGGGATCGTTCGACGACTGGTGGCCGGACCAGTTGGCGCAGCTCACGGAGGACGACTCCGCGGAGGCCGGGTTCGTCCGCGGCCTGGTCGACGGGCGGCAGCGGGCCCTGGCCGTGACCGTCGCGATGCTCCACGGCGCCGCGCCCGACATCGTCTACCAGGCCGTGAACGCCCTGCTCAAGGTGGTCAACCATCCCGAGGACGAACGCCCCCTGCTGGACCGGGCCGATCTCAACGCCGAGCTGGTCAACCTCGGTTGCAGCCCCGGGCCGGACGGCCGGGTGCGCTTCGAGCGCCCCGGCCGGGTCCGGGCCGTGCTCCGGCACTTCTGGTCGTACTTCCCCTACCTGCGCCCCAAGTTCCATACCTGGGTCGCGCACTGCGTGGGGGACCTGCGGCTGGACCGCGGCGAACGGGACCGGCTCATCGCACGCTTCGCCGAGCAGGCGCTCCGCACCGGCCGCCCGCTGGAGCTGAGTTCGCTGGCGCGCACGTGGGCCGACGACCGAACGCACGGGCTCGTGGCGGACGCCGCAAAGGCGCTGGAGGCCGGAGTCGGCCACGACGTGCACGGACGTGTCCTACGGCAGCAGATCCTCGCCGACGTACGGCAGCGCGGCCTGCCGAGGACGTACCGGCTGGCCCTGACCGTGGTCTGCGCCCAGGTGATGGCCGTCGGCCACCCTGACCAGGCCCTCGTCCGGCTGCACCACCTGGCCCGCGCCGAGGACGACCGCGACGGGCGCCCCGCGCTGGCGGCCCTGCTCGCCCTCGCGACCGGCGAACCCCGCCTCTGCGCCCTGCTGCTCTCCCGCCTCACCACCTACGGCATCGGCCCCGCCGGCTTCCGGTGGCCGTACGAGGTACGCATCTTCCTCGCCCTCGCCGGCGCGGCGGCCCGCGACCCGGACCTGTGCACCGGGCCCACCGCCCGCAGGCGGCTGACCGAGTGCTGGGCCGCCGTGTTCGCGTACCGGCCGCACGAGGAGTGGGCGCCGCACGTCCCCGCCTGGCTGACCGCCGCCGCGACGGCCCGTGCCCCCGCCCACCGCGACGCGCTGCTCGCGACCCTGGCCGCTGCCGCGGCCCCATACCCCGCGGCAGCCGGCCGCACCTACGTCCTCTCGCAGCGGTGGGTCCTGGCCCCCGGCCCCGACCGCGCGCAGCGCCGTGACGTGGCGGAGCGCTACCGCCGCCGCCTCGACACCGCCCAGGGCCTCGGCCGCCCGCCCACGGAGCCCGGACCCCCCGACACCGATACCCCTCCGGAGGCCCCCCGATGAGTTCCGGCCATCGCATCCTGACGGTCTTCCTCACCGTCATCTGCCTGCTCGTCCTCACCATCGCGGGCCTCGCCGCCGACTGGCCCCGCTGGTTCTGGCCCGCCCTCGGTGCCGTAGCGCTGACCGGCACCGTCGCCGCCGCCCGCGCGGGCGCGTACCGCGGCGGCCGGATCCCGCAAGAGACCACGCTGGAGCCCGACCGCCCGATCCCGCCCCCGCCGCGCCAGGAGCACCGGGTCACGAACGTCTCGCTGCCCAGCGCCATGCCCGACTACGACTTCCTCTTCTCCGCAACCGTGCGCTGGATCCCCGAGGACTGCGAGAGCCCGCACTTCGACCCCTGCGGCCTTGCCGTGCACGCCGTCCTGCTGCGCGCCCGGGAGTTCGCCGCCCGGCAGTCACCGCGGTCGCCGGCCATGGCGCAGCACCAGCTCAACGGCGTGCTGAGCGTCATGGAGCCGGATGCCTCCGGCCGTGTGCTGGCCATGGCGAAGGACGTGGGCCTTGCTCTGTCCGACTCCGACCGGGAGCGGCTGAGCAAGCTGTCGAACGTACGGAAGGACGAGGACGTCTGGGAGCACGAGCGCAACTACGAGCGGAACAAGCGCATGTACCTCTCCGACGACGTGCTCAAGGACCCGGGCAGCGCCGTCGTCTGGTGGCTCGCGCGCAACGACGAGCAGGTGGAGGGCACCGTGGAGCGCATCGGGCTGCTGGCGCAGCTCTCCGCGGCTGCCAACAACAGCGAGGTGGCCCCACCCTTCCGCGACCTGCTGTACCCACCGGAACCCGAGCCCGGGCCGGAGTTCGAGCCCGAGCCCGAGTACGAGCCGGGGCCGGAGGAGGCGGTCGTGCCGCCGGAGCAGCAGTTCGCCGACGTGACCACCGACTGGCTCCGGCTCGGGCGCCAGGACCCGGAGACGATCCTGCTGATCTCGCGGATGGCCGAAGCCATGGAGGCGACGGGCAGGAAGCAGGAAGCCGACGCGCTGCGCCGCTTCTTCGGCTTCCCCGAGGACCCGCCGCCGTACGCGGACGACCAACCTCCTGACGAGGAAGGCCCGTTCGCGGAGGCGGGCTGAATAGACTCGTGTCCATGGCGGACAGGGGTGGGGAGAGGGCCGGTGCGGTGCGGCTGACCGTGGTCGGTGGGGCGGACGTCGATGACGAGGAGCTGGACTCGCTCACCCGGCAGTTGCGGTCCGCGTTGCTGGAGTTGGATGTCGACGACGTACGGTCCTGGCGGGCCGGGGGCGAGGTGCCGGCGGGGGCCAAGTCCGGGGAGGGCCTTGCCCTCGGGGTGCTTGCGGTGACGCTGGCGCCGGTCGTGCTGCGGTCCGTCGTGCGGCTGGTGGAGGCGTGGTTGCAGAACCGGCCCGTCCGGTCCGTACGGCTGGAGCTGGACGGCCGCAGCCTCGAACTCGGCGATGCCACCGACGCCGAGAAGCAGCGCCTCATCGAGGCGTTCCTCGACGCCCGGGATTAGCCGTGGCCGGCCCCGGCTCCGGCAGTCGTGATGCGCTGCTCATCGCCACCGACACGTACGACGACGGCGCCTTCCGCCCGCTCCGTTCGCCCGGTCAGGACTGCGCCGGCCTCGCCCGGGCGCTGGCCGACCCGGCGATCGGGGGCTTCCGGGCCGAGCAGGTGAAGGACGCGCCCGCGCACCAGGTGATGCGTGCCGTCGAGCGCTTCTTCCGCGACCGCAGCCGCGACGACCTCCTGCTTCTCCATCTCTCCTGCCACGGGATCAAGGATGACGATGGACACCTCCACTTCGCCGCCCGCGACACCGACCGCGACCTGCCCGCCTCGACCGCCATGCCCGCCGCGTTCCTGCGCAGCCAGTTGGAGCGCTGCCGGGCGCGCACGATCGTCGTCCTGCTCGACTGCTGCTACAGCGGTGCGTTCCTGACCGGCGCCAAGGGCGACGACCAGGTGCATCTACGGGAGGAACTCGCCGGCTCCGGACGGGTGGTGCTCACCGCGACCAGCCGCACCGAGTACGCCTGGGAGGGCGAACGCCTGGAGACCGCCTCCCCGCAGCCGTCCCGCTTCACCGGTGCCCTCATCGAGGGGCTGACCACCGGCGCGGCGGACCTCGACGGCGACGGCCGGATCACCGTGACGGAGCTGTACGACTACGTCTACGAGTCGCTGCACCGCGCCGGTGCACGGCAGCGGCCCCGGATGTGGGCGGACGTGGAGTACCAGGTCGTCATCGCCCGCGTACCGCCGCCGCAGCCCGCGGAGGAGGAGCCCGCACCGGCGGTGGACGACACGAACTACCGCGAGATCATGGACGCCTTCTTCGGCGGGGGCGGTGCAGCGCCGCCGCTCGGGCGCACCCGCCGTGGCACCGACGCGACCCTCCGGCTCGACATGGACCTTGCCGACATGGCCCGGAGCACCGTCGAGGAGTTCGTGGTGGACACCGCAGTCCTCTGCCCGACCTGCTCGGGAGGGCTCGCGGCGGAGGGGACCTCGATGCACCTGTGCGCGCACTGCAACGGCACGGGCAGGACGAAGGGCACAAGGCGCAACGTCCTCGGCTGGGAGTGCCGGCACTGCAAGGGGACCGGCACGCTTCTTCCGTATCCCTGCCAGGAGTGCGGCGGCGGCGGCCGGATACGCACCCGCCGTACGCTCAAGGTCAAGATCCCGGCCGGCATCATGGACGGTGCCCGCATCCAGCTGGCCGGCGAGGGCGAAGTCGGCCCCGGCGGCGGCCCGGCGGCGGACGTGCACGTCCACGTCACCCAGCGGCCGCACCCCGACTTCACCCGCGAAGGCGACGACCTGCACACCCGCATCGCGCTGTCCGCGAAGGACACGGCCGCGGGCACCACCGTCCGCGTGCCGACCCTGGTCGACGGCGACAAAACCATCCGCATCCCCGCCGGTATCCGCGACGGCCAGTCCCTCCGGCTGCGCAAGCTCGGTATGCCCCGCCTCAAAGGCCGCGGCCGCGGCGACCTCTTCGTCCACGTGGACATCGACGCCTGACGCCCGGCGCCGCGCCGGGTCCGCAGCCGTCAGCGGCGCGCGTGCCGTACCGTCAGCCGGCCGAAGCCCATGACACCCGAGATCCGTATCGTCGGCCCTCCGGAGGCCGGCCGGCGCGGGGGCTTGTAGACGGAGTCCTTCATGCCGGTCTGCACGCCGTCGAGGTCGACCACGGCGTCGTGCGGCACGGTGATCGAGGCCCTGCCGGTGCCGACGTTGAGCACGATGTCGACCACCCGGTGCTCGATGATCGCCCGCGACAGGTCCAGCCGCACCCGCCCCAGCGCCGAATCCACCTTCAGCGTCCGCGGCACCCGCCACGCGCCGCTCCGCTTCACCCGCCCGGTCGCGGCCCCGATCGCGGCCGACGTGCCCGGGTCCTCCGCGGGCAACGACGCCAGCGCCTCGGCCAGTTCGCCGCGCGTGGTGGCGGTGAGCAGGCGGTCGAGGCGCGCGTCCATGTCCTCGCGGGTCAGCCGCCCTTCGGCGTACGCGTCCCGCAACCGCCGGGCGCCGTCGTCCCGTTCGCCGTCGCCGACCAGCGTCGATGCATCGTCCGGAGGGGAGGTCACGCGCTCACTCTAGCGCCGCCCGCGTACGCCGCCGCCGGGCCCGGCGCACCCGCGCCCCGATGCGCGTCGTGCGATCCCCGGCCGGGGCCTGAAAGATCGGGGGATTTGCGCCGGTTGCTTCTACAACCCCCCGGGGGCGTCACGGGTCTTACCGGGTATCCGGGGGCATGAGCCGTATGCTTCTGAAATCCCTCTGTGTCCAGAAAAGGGAGAACAGCTATGCGTTCCACCCGACTCAGGAAGTTCGCTCTGGCGGCCGCGGCCACCGTGCTGGTCCTCACCCCCGCCGGCGCCGCCTACGCGGGCAGCGGGCCCGCGCCGGCGCCCTCGGGCAAGAGCGACCGGGCCGCGGCCACCGCGCCGACCGCCCAGGGCAACCCCGAGAGCAAGCGGGCCCAGGCCGCCGGGGTCTGTGCAGACGCTTACCAGATCGGGGCGACCGGCTACATCAAGCGGAGCGGCGCGACCCTCGCGTCGGTGAAGCAGTTCTATTCGCCTTCGTGCAACGAGAACTACGGCTACCTGTGGGTGTGGGACAGCTTCCACACCGGCGCGAAGCCGTACGACGTGACCCTCGGCGTGTTCAGCTACGACCGGGACGCCGTGGTCGGCAAGCTCACCCGCAACGACACCACGCAGCAGGAGTTCTGGACGCAGGGCACCGCCACCGCGAACGAGTGCACGGCCGCGGTCGGCACGCTGCGCGTCGAGGGGGCGCCGCTGCCCAACCAGGCCGCGTCCGAGAAGCGCTGCTGACGGCCCTGGGTCGAGGGCCGGTCGACCACAGGCCGGCAGACCGTACGCCGGCGGGTCCGCTTCCGCATCGCGGGCCCGTCCGCGTACCGGCCGCCAGTCCTACCGCTCGCTGTCCAGATGCGTCATCGCCGCCGCGCCGTACCGCTCACCGGCCACCGCCGTACGCGGCACGGCGCGCTCGACCGCCGCCAACTCCTCCTCCGTCAGCGTCAGTCCCGCCGCCGCCACCGCGTCCGCGATCCGCTGCGGCCGCCGCGCCCCGACCAGCGCGACGACGTCGCCCTCCGGCCGCGCCCCCGCGCGCCCCTGCGCCAGCACCCACGCGATCGCGAGCTGCGCGACCGTGAGGCCGCGCGGCTCGGCGATCTTCCGCAGGTTCTCCACCAGCGCCAGGTTGGCCGCCACGTTGCCGTCCTGGAAGCGCGGCAGATGGGAGCGTGCGCCGGTCGCGTCGGCCACCGGGCGGTAGCTGCCGGAGAGCAGGCCGCGCGACAGCACCCCGTACGCCGTGACGCCGATGCCCAGCTCCCGGCACGTCTGCAGCACCCCGGCCTCGGCGCCGCGGCTGAAGAGCGAGTACTCGATCTGCACATCCGCGATCGGGTGGACGGCGTGCGCCCGCCGGATCGTCTCCGGGCCCACCTCCGACAGACCGATGCCGCGCACGTACCCGCCCCGTACCGCCTCGGCGATGGCGCCGACCGTCTCCTCCACCGGCACGGCGGGGTCGAGCCGGGCCGGGCGGTAGATGTCGACATGGTCGGTGCCGAGCCGTTGCAGCGAGTACGCGAGGAAGGTCTTCACCGCCGCCGGCCGCCCGTCGCTGATCCCGAACGTGCCGTCCAGGCCGGTCAACTGCCCGAACTTCACGCTCAGGACCACCTTCTCCCGGTCCCTTGCGTGCAGCGCCTGCCGGATCAGCCACTCGTTGTGGCCCATGCCGTAGAAGTCCGCGGTGTCGAGCAGCGTCACCCCGGCGTCGATCGCGGCGTGGATCGTCGCCACCGACTCCTTCTCGTCCGCGGGCCCGTACGCACCGGACATCGCACTGCAGCCGAGCCCGATCGGGGCCACCCGCGGGCCATCCGCCCCCAGCCGTCGCATCTCCATGCACGCAACTCTAGGCAGCGGAAGGGCCGTCGGGTCCGGATCACGCCCGGCTGGACGCCGCCCCGAAGGCTTCGACGCCCGTCAGCTCCGCCGACAGCGCCCACAGCCGGGCGGCCTGGTCCGGGTCGGCGGCGTAGTCCCGTACGCCCGCGCGCAGTTCCTGCTCGCCGCCGGCGCCCGCCGGCTCGGCGACGTCGCAGTCCTCGCAGTACACGCCGCCCAGGCCGGCCAGGCGCGGCGAGGTCGCCGCCCAGACCTGGGTTGCGGCGCCCTGCTCGGTGGTCTTGAAGGCGTCGCTGAGGTTGCCGTCCTCGTCGATCCAGCCCTGCGCGATCTGCTCCTCGCGGGGGATGTGGCGGACGAGTTCGGTGAAGATCATCCCGGGGTGCACGCTGAACGCCCGGACGCCCGCATCCCGGCCGAGGGCGTCGAGGTGGACGGCGAAGAGCGCGTTCGCGGTCTTCGACTGGCCGTACGCCAGCCACTTGTCGTACGGCTCCGCGCGGAACTGCGGGTCGTCCCAGCGGATGCCGGAGAGGTGGTGGCCGCGGGACGAGAGGGCGACGACGCGGGCGCCGCCGTCGTGGACGAGGGCGGGGCGGAGGTGGTTGGCGAGGGCGTAGTGGCCGAGGTGGTTGACGGCGAACTGCCCCTCCCAGCCCGCAGGGCCTACGCGGGTCTCGGGGCTGGCCATGACGCCGGCGTTGTTGACGAGGAGGTCGAGGGAGCGGCCGGAGGCGAGGAACCGGTCGGCGAAGCCGCGGACGCTGTCCAGGTCGGCGAGGTCCATCTCGTCGACCTCGACGGCGCCGGGACCCTCGGCCGCCAGGCCGCCGAGCGCCTGCTCGGCGGCGTCGCGCCGCCTGGCCGGTACGACGACGCGGGCTCCGGCCCGTACGAACGCG
This sequence comes from Streptomyces sp. NBC_01808, assembly GCF_035917395.1. Lineage (NCBI taxonomy): Bacteria > Bacillati > Actinomycetota > Actinomycetes > Kitasatosporales > Streptomycetaceae > Streptomyces > Streptomyces sp. NBC_01808. The sequence goes on along the minus strand of NZ_CP109072.1, from coordinate 3,294,195 downwards.
CGGGTCGTCTCCAGCCCCAGACCGACGTAGCCGCCGGTGACGACGGCGAGCCGGCCGCTCAGGTCGACGCCGTGCAGGACGTCGGCGGTGGTGCTCCGGGCGCCGAAGCCGGAGCCGGTGTGCTGCTGCGGAGTGGTCGTGTGGGTCATGTCGCCGACGCTACGACTTGGAGGGCGCTCTACCGCAAACCCGACACGGGCGGGGTGCCCGGGTCTTGCCGGCGGTGCGTGGCGGACCCGGTCCCCTGTTCCGGGCCCGCCGGCACCGACGGTGTGGAACGGTCGGGGAACGACCGTTCTCCGACCAGAGGGTAATGTCGAGAACGGTCGTTCTCAAGCGGCCGGACGCGGCCGCGACGGGATCGGGACGGGGCCGGTACGTTGTGGGCGGCGCAGCGGGACGTGACGGCGGGCACGCGGGCGGAACGGGAGCAGCGGACATGGACGACGCGGTCAACGAGGCCGACCGGGAGCGCGTACTGGAAGCCGCCGACCGGCTCTTCTACGCCCACGGCATCCGCGCGGTCGGCATGGACCGGATCCGCGACACCGCAGGCGTCTCGCTCAAGCGCCTCTACCGCTGCTTCGCCTCCAAGGACGAGCTGGTCGAGGCGTACCTGCGGCGGCGCGACCGCTGGGTGCGCGCGGAGCTGGCGGACTTCGTCGCCAAGGAGGCGACGGGACTGCCGCGGGAGCGGGTGCTGGCGGTCTTCGACTGGCTGGAGTGGTGGTTCGGCCGACCGGACTTCCGCGGCTGCCCGTTCACCAACGCCTTCAACGAGATCGGCGCGGACAGCGCCCGCGCCGCCGCCGCGGTCCGCGACCACCAGCTCGCCGTCAGCGCGTACCTCCGCGGCCTGATCGCCGCGACCGGGATACCCGACCCGGACGCGGTCACGAACCGCTTCCTGATCCTGTACGCCGGCTCCCTCACCTTCGCCGCCATCTCCCGCAGCACCGAGCCCGCGCGGTACGCGCGCGAGACGGCGGCGGCGATCCTGCCGCCGACGGGAACGACGCGGCACATCACAGAACATGGGGCATGAGGGCGGGGCTGAAGGGCTGAGATCGAGCCGCCACCGGGGCCGTTGACGCGGAGATCATGCCGTGTCACACTTCCGGCAAGTCTCCCCTGCCCGAAATCGGTTATTCGGAGGGTGAGATTCCCCCCTCTGGGGTGACGATTATCGCCGTCACCCGCCGGCGTTCTTCGCCGACGCTCCACGATTTCGCAAGGCTTTCGGCTTTCAGGCCCTCCTTCGCCATGCCTGCGACTGTGAGTCCTTCCCCTTTGCACCCGGCAACTCCGGTACCCGGTCCGCGGTTTCAGCGGCCCGGGTCTTTTGCAATTCCGAAAGGAAGTCCTTGATGACTGATCGACTGGTTGGTTCCGCGGCCGATGCCGCTTCGCAGCCCGTGGCAGGGGGCTCCGGGGGGCAGCGGCCCGGGCCGCAGGAGGTGCGGCGTCGTGTCGCGCGGCACCTGGCGGTGCAGGTGGACGGCGAGGGTGCGCTGAGGGACCGGTGTGCCGGCCGGATCATCGAGTCCGCACTGCTGTTGCTGCTGCTGCGCAAGGAGCGTGCGCTGCCGCGGGTGCAGAAGGAGCTGCAGGAGTACCTGCAGCGGGCCCAGCCGAAGGGCACCCTGGAGCGGGTGGTCGTGGACGCGCTCTCCGGCCGGGCGTGCGAGGCGGACGAGCTGCTTGCGGGCCTGAGCGGGGCCCGGCACGGGTCCGGGATGCGGAAGCGGCTGCTGCTGGACACGATTCTCGTGCTGTGCGGACTGCTGCCGGACGGTACGCGTCCTGATCCGCGGGAGATCGCTCCGCGGCCGCAGGCGGTGTGGACGGAGCTGACGCTGTACGCCGCCACGATCCTGTACGTCCACGACAACGCCGGTGCGGGCGCGGACGCGGGCGAGTCCGGGCAGGAGCTGGCGGAGTACCAGGAGTTGCTCGTACGGCGGCTGGCGGCCTTCCCGGCGAGGCGGGTGTGGGAGGGGAACGCGCTCTGCCACCTGGTGGCGCTGCACGCCCTCCACACCTTCCGGCCCGGTTCCGAGCTGATGCGGGAGGGGATCGAGGCGCTGTCGCGGCTGCGCGGCCCGGACGGTGGTGTGCCGTTCATCGACGGGCAGGAGGTCTTCGTGACCTCGCTCGCCGCGGTGGCGCTGGCGTCCGCGCCGGGCCACGAGCGGCTGGCGGCGCGCATGGGGCAGTACCTCGCCTCGCGACAGCACTTCGACGGCGGCTGGGGTTACAACGAGGCGACCACGCAGACGGATGTCGACGACACCGCCCGGTGCGTGGAACTCCTGCGGATGCTCGACGCGCGGCGGTACCGCCACGTCATCGCGGCGGGGGAGGAGTACCTCTGCTCGCGGACCAACGAGGCCGGCGGCTTCCCGACGTATCTGCGGGGCCACACCTCGGACCTGGACATGACGGCCGGCGCGGTGATCGCCATGCCCTGGAACCGCTACGGGAACATGCTGGCCCCGGCGGTCGACGTCCTCATCGACGCCCAGCAGCCGGACGGCAGCTTCGAACCGAGCTGGACGCTGAGCAGGTCCAGCGCCATCCTGCGCATCCTGGACGCCCTGGCCTGCGTGCCGGCCGCGGAGACGGCACTGCACCGGCGCGCCGGCGAAGCCACCGCCAAGGCCGTGGCGTTCCTGGACGAGAGCCGCGGCAGCGACGGCGGCTGGGGGCACGTACCGGGCAAGGACAGCGACGTGCTGTCCACCGCCCAGGCCCTCGCCGCCCTCGCCCGGCACGCGCCCGGGACCGATCTCGCCAAGCCGCTGGCGTACCTGACCGACCAGCAGCACGACGACGGCGGCTTCAGCTCGATAGCCGACCAGGCGGGTCCGCGTCCGCTGCCGTTCGACTTCCCCGTCCTGGCCGACGTCCAGGTCCTGACCGCGCTCAACCGCCTCATCGCGCACAACGCCGCCTGACCGGACCACACTCCGGCACACGGGCCGAGGCCGCCAGCCACCAGGCGGTTCGGCCTTCGGTTAACGGAGTGCGCCGGAACGCCGCCTGGCTGTCGGCGGCGATCGAGGGCCGCACCGGCGGTGAGGCCCTCGACGTCATGACCCGGCACGACCCCGGCGGCATCGGATCCGGATCTCCGTAACGCCGCTCGTACGTCAGCTCCCGCGGCGTACCCGGTCGTGAGCGGCCGTGGCCAACTGGTAGTACGTCGCGAGCTTGTAGTACTCCCCGTCGGCCGTCAGCGCGCCGGCGAAGACGAGCTTGCGGTCGCCCTCGTAGGTGTACGGCGCCTTGGCGGCGAGCACGCCGAGCTTCGGTTCGATGTGCGAGGGGAGCGCCGCCGGGTCGGTCGTACGGGTGGAGAAGCTGACCCGCTCGATCTCCGCCGCGTCCCAGCCGAAGGTCGGGTACAGCGCGGACGAGGTCGCGGCGAAGTCCAGGAGCTGTCCGCTCGGCTCCGGCAGCCCGAAGTCCCGCAGCATCGCCTGGACGGTGGCGCGCTCGAAGTGCTCCGGGGACAGCCCGTTGAAGTACACGTTCCACGTCCGGTTCGCGTGGTCGATCGCCACGGTCGACACCTTGCTGTCCAGGCCGTACTCGACGAGCACGTCCATCCACTTGGAGAGCGCCGTGGACATGGCGGGGACGGCGGCGAGCCGGCCCAGTTCCTGCAGTTGCCCCATGGGGAAGACGGCGTAGCTCTTGTTGAAGCCGCTGTTGACGCCGTAGTCGACGCCGTAGCAGTCGACCGGGAGCGTGGTCAGCAAGTCCGCGAACATGCCGCGGACCGGATGGTCCGTCTCCTCGGCGAGGCCGTGCTCCAGGGCACGCTCATAGGGATTGCCCTCGGCCAGCGGCACCGTGAAGTCGAAGGAGATGTCCCGGATACTGCCCCCCTTGTTCACCGCGTTGAACACGACGGTGGAGTCGGTGACGACGTTCGGGAACGCCGTCAGCAACGCGGTCATCTTCTCGGGCGGGCAGTCCACGCCCACCAGCCCGGCCGCTTCTCCAGCAGCCGCACACAAACGCTCGATCCCAGGATTTGCGCTCATTGCTCCCCCACAGGGTGATGTGAAAAGGCCCTGCCCGCTGCTCGTTCCAGCAGGACATCGGATAGCGAACACAGGCGGCCGACCGCGCCGGCCTCGGCCGTGGCCGAGAGCAGGACCGTGGGTCCTGCGGCGCAGGGCCGGATTCGTAAGTCCCCCACCGGCACCGGCTCTTCCGGTTTACGGTCCGCCGCACTGCCGTGATTCTCAGGGGGAATCTCACCCTCCGCATTTCCTCATCCGGGCAGGGGTGACGTGCCCAAAGTGTGACACGGCCCTGACCTCCACGCCAGCGACGTCGGTGGCGGCCCGGACCGTACGGACCGCGCACGTGCCGACGGCAAGCCACCGGCAAGTCACCCTCAAGCCGGGCAGGTCAGTCTTGGAGCAGGCAACCGGGACTACCGGCGCCGGGGCGGGTGTGCAAACCGGCCGACTGCCGCAGTCGGCGCGGGTCCCTCGGGGGCAGCGGTTTTCGAGGCGATGGGTCTGACGGAGGAGCTTCGATGCCGTTTCATCCCTGTACGCGAGGTCATGCGCGAAGAAGCAGTGCCGCTGCTGCCCCCTCTCTCCTGTGTGACCCCTGCATCAGCCAGGTCGGGCGTCATCTGCGGGAGCTGGCCGGCCTGCACCGGGAGTGCCTGTACCAGGCGTCGCCGACGGTGGCGACCCGGTGGAGCAATCCGACGAAGGTCTCCACGAGCCGCCGCCTCGACTATCCCGACATCTCGGTGCTGGACACACGGCAGCGCATCTCCTCCCTGCTGGAGTCGTGGTCGGGCATGGTCGTGGAGAAGCGGAGGGCCGCCGCGCCGAAGCGCAGCGTGCCGCACCTGGCGGTGTTCCTCGCCGGGCAGGTGGACTGGATCAGCACCCAGCCCGCGGCGGCGGACTTCGCCGACGAGATCGAGGGCCTGGTCAAGGAGCTACGGCAGACCATCGATCCTGAACCGGGCGGGCACTTCACCTTCGTCAAGGAGTGTGTCCAGGACGGCTGCAGCGGAACCATCACCGCCTCGCTCGGAGCCGGCGAGCCGGTGCCCGTGCGGAGCATCGCCTGCTCGGCGGGGCACGCCTGGGCGCCGCACGAATGGCTCCTGCTCAGGCAGCTCATGGAAGGGCGGCGAAAGGGCAGCGAGGCGTGAGCAGACCACCGCACCACAGACTCGTTTCGACCAAGGTGGCCGCGCTGGCCATGGGGGTGTCGGAGGCGACGATCCGAAAATGGGTGAGCCGGGGGAAGCTGACCCGCTACGGCGCGCCGAACCGCCGCTCGCACTTCGACATCGAGGAACTCGCCGCGCTCTCCGCACAGCGCCGGCCCTGAGCCGGGCGTACGGGTACCCCGGTCGCCATCGACTGGCGGACTCCGTCCTGGTCCGCGTGGGCATGAACCGTGAGGCGAAGGAGCCGGGCGGACGGGGCCCGCCCGGCTGGTTCGCTAGCCGGAGGCGGGGGGCGCCGTGGTGTGCATGTGGTTCACCAGGCGCGGGCGCCACTGGTAGTACGACTGGACCTTGCAGTACTCGCCGTCGCCCGGCGAGGTGGCGACGTAGACGGCCTTGGGGTTGTCGGCGCCGTACGGGATCTCCCGCAGGAAATGCTCGATCTTCGGCTCCACCCGGTCCAGGATCGCCAGCGGGTCGGGGGTGATCGCCGAGTAGCAGAAGCGCTCGATGTCCGGGGAGTCCCAGCTCAGTGTGGCGTAGAAGCCGAACGCCTGCTGCGCGAACTTCAGCAGGTGCTCGCTCGGCTCCGGCATGCCGATGTCGCTCAGCATGGACCGGACGGCCGCCGGCGTGAGGCAGTCGTCCACCTCGCCGAAGTACACGTTCATCGTGCGGTGTCCGTAGTCCATGCCGATCAGGGTGATCTTCTCGGCCAGCCCGTAGCGGTCGAAGAAGTCCATGTTCCCGGCCACGCTGGGCGGCATGGAGGGGAGGGCGGCGAGCTTCGGCAGGCTCTGCATCTGCTCGCCGGGGAAGCACGACCACGCCTTCTGGAAGCCGCCGACGAGGCCGAAGTCGATGCCGTAGCTGCCGATGGGGAAGCGCGCCTCGATGTCCCCGAGGAGCGAGTCGATGGGGTGGTCCGTACGCGGCAGGAGGCCGTTGGCCTGCGCGAGCGCATGCGGGTCGATGGTGCTCGGGAGCATCATCATGTGGCAGTTCATCTCTCCGGCGTGGCGGGCGTCGGTCGCCACCCGGAAGAGGATCGCGGCCTGCGGGAGCAGTTCCTCGAACGCGCCGAGGATCGGCCAGACCTTCTCGCGCGCGCAGGGCACGTCCACGAGCCCCGCGGTCTTCTCGATGGCGGCGTACAAGTTCTCTGCCGAACTGGACATGGTTCTCCTGTCGTTGAAGTCGCGGTTACTCGCTCAGGTAGCCCTGGAGCGTGGGCGCGAATGTCTCGACGAGCTCGTCCACCGACGCCGAAGCGATCGGCTCCATCTTCATCACGTAGCGCAGCATGATCAGCCCGACGACCTGCACCACCAGCGCGTTCAGCCGCAGCCGCGGTACGTCGACGACCTCTCCCAGCCGGGTGACGAGCAGGGCGGAGAAGTGCTCGCGCAGGTACTCCGCGCCCTCGGCGCTGCTGGTGGCGGCCCGGACCCGCTCCAGAAGCCGCGGCCGCAGCTCCGGGTTCTCCCAGGCCGTCAGGGACATGCGCAGCAGGTTCTCGCCGAGCTGCGCACGGGGCCCGGAGACCGCTTCTTCGAAGAGCGCGTTCGCCCGTGCGGCGAGGTTCCCGGGAGCGGCGCTTCCCGCCTGAGCGGCTTCGGACATGGTGACCTCCAAGTCTCGGGTACGGCTTCCTGCCGCCGGGATGTCAGTCGCCCCGGGTGAGTTTCCTGAGCATGGGCGAGAGCTGGTAGTAGGAATTCGCCTCGACGAACTGCTCTTCTGGCACCCACTTGACGGCGATCAGATTCACCCGCTCGCCCTCGTACGCGAACGGCGCCTGCCGCACGAACCGTTCCATGTGCGGCTCCATGGGGGCCGGGATTTCCGCGGGCTCGAATCCCGCACTCGGCGGCGGGGCGAGAGCGACGCGGAAGATGTGCGCGGAGTCCCAGCCGAGCGTGATGTTCGCCCGCATCGCCGCGCTGACATACCGGAGCACCGCTTCGCCGGGCTCCGGCATTCCCATCTCGCGCAGCATCGAGGCGATGGCGCCGGGCTCGGGCCGGTTGTCGGGGGTGAACTGGAAGTACAGGTTCATCGTGTTCGCGCGGTAGTTGACCCCGACCATCGCCACCTTGTCGAGCCCGTAGCGCGCGAAGAGCCCTGCGTTCTCGGCGACCGCGTCCGGCATGGACGGGATGTCGGTGAGCGCCGCGAGCGGCTGCAATGCCTGCGGGAAGTGCGCGTAGAGCTTCTTGAACCCGCCGACGACCCCGGCGTCTATGTAGTACTCCTGGACCGGGACACGCCCGCCGATGTCGGAGAGCAGGGCGCCGACGGGATGGCCGGTCTCGCCGACGAACCCCTTCGCCAGCGCGTACGGGTACGGATTCCCGATCTCACCCGGCACCCTGAAACTGAAGTCCAGCTCGGCCGCGTTACGCTCACCGCTCTGCACCCCGAGAACGACCAGATCCTCACCCAGCACGGCACCGAACGCATCAAGCACCGGCCACACCTTGTCGCGAACGCAGACGGCACCCACGAGCCGGGCGGATTCCTCCAGCGCCGAATACACTTCTTCCACTTCGGTCTTGTCTGCCAACATTTCCTCCCTGTGCGAGTCATTCGTGTGCGGGCATGGCAAAGCCGCCACCGGGTTGCGTCCCGGACGGCGGCGTAGAAACGTGGCTTTGTCATGTGGGGGGAGAGGGCCGGAAGACGGCACCCGCGACGCCAGGTCGCGGGGAGGGGGAGCCGGCATACAGAAGCGCCGGGAAATCGGGACCAGAGCCCGAACCTCAGCGGCGCAACCCTATTTCTAGATTCTTCAGCCCTCGGCTGTCAAGCCCCCTGCACCGCAGGACGCCACACCCCGACAAACCGGAACAACACCCTTCGGTAACCTCGCGGGGATTGCAGAATCCGCAACGCTGCCGTGTCCATTGCCCCTGTGGAACCCTGGCGGCTGCGCGAAACGCCCGCGCGGGGCACGCCCTTGGCGAGGGCGTCCATGCCGACGGGCCGGTGCGAACGCACCGGCCCGTCGGGGAGTTCGGGTGTCAGCGGTGCCTGGCGCGCCGATGACGGCTGACCAGGACGGCTGCCGCACCCGCACCGAGCAGCAGGGCGGCGAGGGCGAGGACCTCTCCCAGGCCGGACGTGCCGGTGCTTGCGAGTGAACCACCCGGCTTCCGGTCGCCTGCCGGTGCCGGGGTGTTGGGCGCCGGGTCCGTCGGGGGCGCCGGTGACGGTGTCGGTGGCTCGGTTGCCGGCGGCTCGGTTGCCGGCGGCGTGGGTGTCGGGGGCGTGGGTGTCGGCGGTGCCTCCTTCGGGATGTACACACCGGCGTCGATCGTGTGATCGACCCCTCCGGGCCTGGTCGGCGCGGTGACCGGGGCGTACCCGTTGCACAGCCGGCCGTTGTCCGGCGGGGTCACGTTGGAGTCATGCACCCGGTCGTCACCGGCCCGCGGCAGGGTGAACCGCAGGTCATCGGCGGCCGGCCGGTCCGGCACGTCGCCGGTGTCCGCCGTGCACACATCGAACTGCACGGTGTATTTGGCGCCCGGAATCAGCTCGTACTCCGCTCCGACACCGCCGAAGTAGTACTCACCGGCGGCATCGGTCGTGGTGGTGGCGACCTTCTCGCCATCGGCGTCCAACAGGTTGATCGTCGCATCCGGCAGCAGCACGTGCCCGGCGTCCTGGACGCCGTTGTGATCGCCGTCGAACCACACCACGTTGCCGATCTGGATCGGTGCGTTCGCCGCGGCGTACGCGATGTCGCCGAGGCCGCCGGCCTTGCCGAACCCGTTCTGGTTCGGACCGACGAACTGGTAGGCGTTGGCTGCCGGATCGTTGCCGGGGCCGAGGCCGGTGGCGACGTCGTAGTAGCCCGTTCCGCTGGTGATGACCTGTCCGGTCGGGTCCATCTGGGTGCTGACGGCCCACTGCTGCTGCGGGATGTAGGCGACCGATCCCAGCGAGGACTCCTGGTGCGGACCTGGTTGGGTCGCGGAGCCGCCGTTCGGGAAGAAGTCACCCGGGAAGTACTCGACGACGCCGCTGGGCTGGACCCCGTCAAGGGTGGGGTCCGTGGCGTGGTCGGGGCAGTTTCCGGTGCCTTCCCACTCGTACCCGCCGGTGGGCGTGGCGCAGGCCATGTTGATGTCGCCGCCGGACATGCCGTTCTGCGGGGTGTCGTTGCCCGGCCTGGGGTCCAGCCCGCCCCAGCTCACGACGTCCATGAACCGGTCACGGAAGCCGAGGATCAGCGAGCCGTCGCGGGTGAAGGCCAGACTGGCCAGCTCCGGCTGCGGATCGATCATCGGGCCGTTCACGCTGAAGGTGTCCCAGTCCTCCAGGGCGGTGTTCCACGGGTTCCAGTGGTTGACCTGGTCGCGGCCGGAGTTGCTGGTGAGCACGCTCCCGCGCTCGAAGTCCAGCGGCTGGGACAGCACGGTGGTGAAGTCCTCGCCGTCATAGGTGGCGACGACGGCCTTCAGGTCCGCGCGATCCTGTGTGCTCTCGGCGCTGCACACGCCCCCGACGTAAAGGGTGTTGTTGTGGGTGGCCACGCTGAACGGGCGCCAGTCGTCCGGCGACGCGCAGCCCGGGTCGGGGATCGGCACGGTCGCCTTGGGCGCGGAGGCCGTGGGCTTGGTCGCGTCGAAGCTGACGAGGCTGCGGGTGAGCAGGTTCACCGCGTACAGGGTCGAGCCGTCCTCCGACAGGTCCAGGCTGCCGATGCTCTCCTTGCCCGGTGCGTCGGTGAAACCGGCGTCCTTGATCAGGTTGTCGGTGTCGTGCGGCGTCTTCGTGGCGCCCGGCACCTTCGCGAACAGCTTCGGGGCACCCCCGCCGTCGGCCGGCACGGTGTAGATCGCGTCACCGCCGTCCGGCCCGTACTCGGTGTACCGCCGGGCGAACGCCGACTGGAAGAGCTGGTCGCGGTGTTTGTCGTAGGCCAATCCGTAGGTCGTGCCCACCTGGTCCTGCGTGTTGAGCACTTCCGGGCATGCCTGCTGGTCGGGACAGTTACCGCGGGCGTCCGTCCCGAACGCCACCAGTGCCCGGGTGTCCGTCCCGCCGGCACCGCTCTGGATCGGCACGAAATAGCGGGAGTCGGGCAGTGCGTAGTCGGCCGGGTCCCAGACCCCGGTGATCACCGAGTCGTCCTTGCCGTCCGAGACGTCCACGGACGTGGTGAAGCTGTCGAAGTGGTTCGGCGCGGTCGAGGCGGGCGCCGCCCGCAGATAGTCGCTGTAGGGTGCGGGGACGGTGACATCGACGCGGTAACGGCCGCCGGTCAGCTCGCTCGACGGCGGCACGACGACCTTCCCGGTGGCATCCGTGACGCCGGTGACGTGATGGCCGGCGGGGTCGGTGACATCGACCTTCATCCCGCGCTGCGGCACGTCCATGGTCGAGTTGATCACGCCGGTGCCGAAGAAGTCCCGCAGTACCTGAACGGTGAGGCTGCCGTCGGAGGCCGAAGCGCTGGCCTGCCCGGCGCCGGTCAAGAGTGTGCCTGTGCCGCCGCCCACGAGCAAGAGGCCGGACAGCCCTAAACGCACCACTCCATGTAATGGCATGGCATTCCTTCATTTGTTCGACGCCGACGTCAAATCGGCATATTCCAGGTTGAGTTTATGGGCTACGGAGGGTCATGTCCGGAGAACACAGAGTTTGTCCGTGGCTGCGTTTGACCTGTTACAGTCGCGCCGCGTGCGGAGCATCAGAATGCAGAGCATCGACACCAAGCGGGGCCCCGGGGGGCGCGAGGCGGGCCGGCGCCGCCGGTGGCCGAGGTTGCGCTGGGTGGCGGCCGCCGCCCTCGGCATCACGGCTGCCGCCGTCACCGCCTCCGTCCTCCTGGGCGACAGCGGTGGGCCCACCGCCCCACGGGCGTTGACCTCGGACGAGGCGAACCGGCTGGCGGTCACACGGTTCCTCAACTACCAGGCGGGAGGCCGGGCGGTGACCATCACGGTCCCGAACGCCGCCGGCGGGCTGGTGATCACCGCGTCCGTCGACTACCGCACCCACACCGGTTACGGGGTGGTGCGCGGCACCGGGCGCGACACGACCAGCGACGGGCTGATCCAGTGGACGGCCACCACCGTTCTCGTCCACCCCATGACAGACCCCCCGGCGGTCGCACCGGCGTCGCCGCCCGCGTCCGGTTGGCACAGTCGTCCGCTGCAGACGTCCGGCATGGCCCTGGACACCTCGCTGGGCATCGCACTCGGCCTCGGCAGCGACCGGCCGGAGAACGCCGCGCTGCTGCCGCAGAACGGCGCGGCATGGGTCGGGCGGGACAAGGTGCACGGCCATCGGACGGACATCATGAACGGACCGGACGCCGACACCAAGGCCGGTGCGTCCGACAAGGCCGGTACGTCTGCCGAGGCCGGTACGTCACCGACCGTGCGCTACTGGATCGGCTCGGACGGCACCATGTACCGGGTCCAGGCCGGCATCGCCTCCGAGCCGAAGCCGGTGGTCTTCGACTTCGACGACCGGGCGTACGTCCCCGTCAAGCCGGTACCCGGCCTCACACCGGCGCCGTAGCCGCCGCTCACGAAGTCCGCGCTCGCGCACGGTCGGCGAGCAGCGACTCCGGCGGCAGCGCGATGTCCGCGACGTCCGGCAGCGCCGGAACGTCCGGCACGACGGTGGCGCCTGTGGTCGTGGCACGCGGGAACTCCGGCTGCGGGCCCGGCGCGGCCACGTCGGTGAACGGGATGCCCGCGGGCCCCGTCGCACTCGGCCAACTGCCGGAGGGCGTGGGCGACGTGGCGGGAACCGGGCAGGACGCGGTGTCCACGAGCTCCGTGGGCACGGTCTCTTGAAGCGCGTTCCCTTGCAGGCAGTTGCCCTGTCCGCGGGTGGCGGTGGGGAACGTCGAGCCGATGTCGACGCCGTTGGCGGTGAAGGTGTTGTCCGTGATCCTGTTGCGGTCGGCCGTCAGGTCGGCGGTCGCGGTGATCACGAGCCCGGCGTTGGTGTTGCCGGTGATCCGGTTGCGGACGAACCGGTTGTCGCTGCCGCCGTCGACGCCGATACCGATGCCCCAGCCGCCGTCGGCCTGTTCGGGCGTCTTCGGGTGCTGATTGTCCGCGATCAGGTTGCCGGCGACGACGGCGTCGCGCTGCGGGAGCAGTTTCTCCTGGTGGTCGGAGCTGGTGGTCAGGCCGACGCGGTTGCCGACCAGACGGTTGCCGACCACGTACATCTCGCCGCTGGCGTTGGTGCCTTCGTAACCGACCGCGTTGAGTTCGGAGACGTTGTCCCGTACCACGATCCGGCACGGCTTGCACTGGCCGACATAGATTCCTGAGTCAGCCCCGCCCGATGCGTAGGAGTGCTCGATGGCACCGTTCTGCGCGGAGAACGCGTAGATGCCGTACAAGCCGTTACGGGTCGCGGTCACATGCGAGACCAGGAACGACTTCAGGAGCGTGACGGGTTCATCACCGGTGTCGTAACCGCCGCTGCCCGGCAGCCCTTCGACCGCCGCCGCCGAACCGGTGACCAGCACCCCGTTCTGCGTGTTCCTCTGCACGGTCAGGTTCTCCACGGCCACGCCGGGCGCGGTGACGACCACCCCGTTCGGCCGCCGCAGCTCACCGTCGATGACCACCTTGGCCCGGGACTCACCCCGCAGCGTGATGCGAGCCGTGTCGAGCTTCACCGACTCGCGGTACACACCCGGAGCCACCAGCACCAGGTCACCGGGCCGGGCCAGGGACACGCCGGCCGAGATCGTCGGGGCGTCGCCGGGCACACGGATCGTCACCCGCGCACCGTCCGGCCGCCGGCCCTCGTCCGGTCCGTCGTCGTCGCCACCGCTGCCACAGCCGGCCAGCAGCGTCAGTGCGCCCAGTAACGCCGTCATCACGCGAAGTGCCGATCGAGACATGACGGCCAGTCTGGCACGAGGACGAATTCCCCGCCGGAACACGTCGGTTGAGCGGCAGACGCGAGGCCCGGTGTGACACTCTGCACCTCATGGACCGCGTCGATCGCCCTCCGTCACGCCGCGCGTTCCTCGATGTCACGGGTGCCACGGTGGCCGCCGGTCTCGTCGCCGGTTGCTCATGGGACTCCGCCGAGCCGGGTCGTCCCGCCCGTTCCGCGGCGGCCGCGTCCACGCCGGTTCCGGCGACGGGCCGGCATCAGGCGGGGGTCACGCTTCCCCGGTCGCCCCAGCGCAACCTGCTGGCCGTGGTGGCCGACCTCGGCACCGCGGTGTCGCCGGGCCCGTTACTGGCCGAACTCGGCGAGACCGTCCGCGCCCTCACCGCCGGGTCCGACCCGCGGCTGCTGGGCCTGTCTCCGGGTGACCTGACGGTGACCGTCGGCGTGGGTCCGCGGCTGGTGCGGACGGCGGGCGCTTCACTGCCCGGCGCGGTCGACCTCCCGCGGTTCTCCCGCGAGCGGATCGCTCCGCAGGCACGCGGCGGTGACCTGCTGATACAGATCTGCGCCGACGACGCGCTGCTCCTGCCGGTCGTCGCCGCCGCGCTCCTGGACCAGGCCGGCGACCGCGTCCGCGAACGGTGGCGGCAGTCCGGACGCCGCGGTACGGACGTGCCGGTCGCCAAGGGCCGTACCGCACCGCGCAACCTGCTCGGTTTCATCGACGGCATCGTGGGCCCGCACACGGACGCCGAGCAGGAACGTGACCTGTGGCTGGCCGGGCCCTCCGCGGTCGCCGGCGGCACCCTGGCCGTACTGCGGCGCATGGAACTCGACCTGACCCGGTTCGCCGCCCTGTCCGTCCCCGAGCAGGAGGCGGTCTTCGGGCGGCGCCGGGCCGGCGGCGCACCCCTCTCCGGCGGCACCGTCGCTGCCGCCCCGGAACTGGGCGCCAAGACACCCGACGGGCGCTATCTCATCCCCGTGGACGCCCACGTGCGCAGGGCGAACCCCACCGCGGTCGGCGTCGGCCACATGCTCCGCCGTTCCTACAGCACCGACGAGCCGGCCCCCGGACTGCTCTTCATCAGCTTCCAGAACGACCTGCGGACCTTCACGGCCACGCTCACCCGCATGGACACCTCCGACGCCCTGCTGCCCTTCACCACCACGACGGCCGGCGCGACCTTCCTGATCCTCCCCGGCTTCGACCGGCAACACCCGCTCGGTTCCTCTCTGTTCCGCTGATCGCCGTTCGGAAGATCGACTCCCCGTCCGCCACGCAAACGGCCCCGGACGAGGAGCCCGAGGCCGAGTGAAGCCCTCCCTGGCGTAGAAAAACCAGGTCAGAGAGGAAATACCTGGTGCCCCCGGCAGGACACCACACAGATGGGAACGGTCACAGGCCATGGTCACCGGGCGCACGGATCACCATCGAGTCCACTTTGCCACTCTGAAGCCCCAGCGTTGGTGCCGTAGGTTCGGTTCACGGGCGGGACCTAGTGTCCTGAGTCGTTGATTCGCCGGCAGTGTGCGGTGAGGGTGTCGAGGATCTGGTCGGCGGTCTTGGTCCAGATGAACGGCTTGGGGTCTTTGTTCCACTCGTTGATCCACTGCCGGATGTCGCGCTCCAGCTCGGTGACACTCCGATGCGCCGATCTGCGGAGTTTCCGGTTCGTCGGTTCGGCGAACCAGCGCTCGACGAGGTTCAGCCGGGATCAGGCCACCGGAACGACCGGGGTGGTGATCCGGTCGGCGGCGCCTCCCTGGAGCCGGTCCAGGGAGGCGATGATCCCCTCGTGGGGCGCGCCGAGCGGCATCGCGCTGACCTCGGTCAGGCGGGTGTACTGCGCGTCGGTCAGCCGGACGTCGAGGGCGCCGAGGTAGCTGTCGAGCTGGGAGAGACTGCGCGGGCCGATGATCGGGACGAGCGTGGCCACGGAACGGGCGGCGCGCTCGCGCACCCAGGCCACCGCCACCTGGGCGGGCGTCACGCCGGTCTCCTCGGCGATCGCCAGGACGGTGTCGACGACGGCGGTCTTCTGGTCGGTGCTCTCGGTGTGGATGACCATGCCCAGGTCGCTCAGGCGCCCCTCGGCAGAGGTGCGGTACTTGCCGGTGAGCAGTCCGCCGCCGAGCGGGGACCACAGGGCTGCGCCGAGCCCGAGGCTCTCGGCCATGGGCAGGAGCTCACGGTCGGCGGTGCGCTCGACGAGGCTGTACTCGTGTTGGATGCCCACGATCGGGGCCCAGCTCTTCAGGTCCGCGAGAGTTACCGCGCGCGAGACGCGCCAGGCGGGGAAGTTGGACAGCGCGGCGTGGTGAATCTTGCCGGCGCTCACCAGGTCGTCGAGTCCGCGCAGGAGTTCCTCCATCGGCGTGAGCTCGTCGGGGAAGTGCACCCAGAGCAGGTCGATGTAGTCGGTGCCCAGGCGCTTCAGGCTGGCCTCGACCGAGGCGGCCATGTTCTTGCGGCTGTTGCCGGTCTTGGAGATGTCCGGCTGCGGGGCGGCGCCGAGGGTGAACTTCGTGGCCAGGACGAAGTGGTCGCGGTCGGCGGAGATCAGCCGTCCGGTCAGGTCCTCCGACTCGCCGAACTGGTAGCCGTCCGCGCTGTCGAGAAAGGTGCCGCCGGCCTCGGCGAACCGCTCGAAGATCCGCCGGGCCTCGTCGGGCTCGGCGCCTGCGCCCCAGCCGGTGCCGAAGTTCGCGGTGCCGAGCGCGTATTCGGAGACGCGCAGTCCGGTCCGGTGGCCGAAGGTCGTGTAGCGCATGAGATGTCCTTGTCTGAGAGGTGTGGTCGCGCCCGGGGTGAGCGTCAGTCTGCGTTCGGCTGGGGTGCCGCGGACAGGCTCTGCTTGACGTACCGGCTGGCCTCGTCCGCGAGGATCTCGGGCAGGCCGGTCTCGATGCCCTGCAGGGCCTGGGCCGCGACATCGGCGGCAGCGACCTTCTGATCGGCGGGCACGCCGGCGGCCATGTCGGTGTCCATGTAGCCGACGTGCAGCGCGGAGACGGTGATCCCGCGCGGTGCCAATTCCTCACGGGTCGCGTCGCTCAGCGCCCAGGCGGCGGCCTTGGACGCGGCGTAGGAGCCGAGGCCGGCCGGGTGGAACCAGGACAGGGCGGACAGGACGTTGAGTACGGTGCCGCCGCCGTTGTCCTCGATCACGGGGGCGAAGGCGCGGGTCGCGACGAGCGGGCCGAAGAAGTTGGTCTCCATCTCGCGACGTACCTCGTCCAGGCCGCCTCCGATCAGCGTCGCGCCGGTGGAGATGCCCGCGTTGTTGATCAGCAGTGTCGCGTCGGACGCCACCCGGGCGGCCTCCCGTATCGACGCCTCGTCCGTGACGTCCAGCCGCAGCGGGACGACGCCCGGCACATCGACCGTCTCGGGGCGCCGGGCCGCCGCATAGACCTTCGCGCCGCGCTCGACGAGCTGGGCTGCCAGGTGCCGCCCGAGCCCCCGGTTGGCGCCGGTGACGACCGAGACCGCGTTCTTCAGTTCCATGCTCACTCCTGTTCCTGGCGGGCACCGTCGGCACCCGCAGCAAAATAGATTATGTGTACAATCCAAACACTACGATAGATGCCAGTCGACATCCAAACGGGAGGTGGCTATGGGCCGCGTATCGCAGGCACAGGCGGAGGAGAATCGCAGGCGGGTGGTGGACACCGCCTCCCGGCTGTTCCGGGAGCAGGGCACGCAGGTCAGCGTCGCCGGCCTGATGAAGGCGGCCGGTCTGACCCACGGCGCGTTCTACAAGCAGTTCGCCTCCAAGGAGGCGCTCGTCGACGAGGCAACCGCCCACGCCTTCGCCGAGCTCGCTCGGCGCTACACCGAGGGACTTGAGCGGTATGAAGGGCGGCGTGACGCCGCCCAGCAGGTGCTGATCGACACCTACCTCTCCGTCGAGCACCGCGACGGCCCGGCGGACGGCTGTCCGGTCGCAGCCCTCGCCTCCGACATCGCGCGCGAAGGCGGGGGACGTGAGGCCCGTCGCGTCTACACCGAGGGAGTGGCCGACTTCGCCGATTTCCTCGCTACCGACGACCAGGACGGCATCGTCCGCCTCTGCACCCTGTTCGGAGCGCTGGTCCTGTCCCGGGCCATCAACGGCTCCCCGCTCTCCGAAGAGATCCTCGCCGCCGCGCACGCAGCCTTGACCGAAGCAGGCTGATCAAGGGCGCGGTGCGCGTATACGTCGACCGCCGGCGGGAGCGGTGGATGACGTCGCCGGAGCAGCAGGCCATCGCCGTCGAGCTGGAGCGGCTCCGCGGCATCACCGAAGCCGGGTTCGCGCGGCTGCACGGGCGGCTCGACGTCGTGCTGCAGCGCACGGACCGCGCCGAGCAGGACGTGCGGAGGCTCCGCGAGGACTTCGACCAGGACCTCGCCGAACTCCGCGCGGAGGTCGAGGCACTCAAGCGCGGCCGGTGGCCGCTGCCCGCGGTCGGCGCGCTCACCGGCGTTGGCGCGCTGGCCGTCGCGGACCTGCAGTACGTCGGCAGGTGACCACGGGTACGTCGGGCTCCGCGTGTTCAAGCGTGGCGGCCCGCGAAGGTCTGGGGGCGCCGTCGGCTTCCAGATGATCAGTCTTCGCCGGGCTCGGCCTCGTCCATGGGGATGTCGGCGAGAGCTTCGCTGATCAGGCGGGTGGCGAAGTCACGGTCGTCGGTGACGCGGTTGATGTGCTCCGCGAGCAGGAAGGCGGTGGCCTCCAGAGCGTTCATCTCGTCGCTGGTCCAGGGCCCGTACTGTTTGCGCCACAGGCTGGGGCTCAGGCCGGTGCCTGCGGCGATGATCAGGCCGACCATGGTGGGGATGGCCTCGGGACGGATGCTCCGGGGCATCTGGCGCATCGTGGCCACGAAGCTGGGCACCACGTACTCGATGACGTCCTTGTCGTGGTCCTCGTGGGCCAACCGCAGCCAGCGCATGAACAGGTAGATCAGCGTGCAGGTGCCGTCTAGCACGTCATCGGCGCCCTTGGGGCCCAGGGAGGCGATGAACTGGTCGGTCAGCGCCCGTTGCTCGGCGTCCGTGCCTGTGGTGCCGTCGTAGATGCTCTTGAGCCGGGAGTCGATCATCATGAGGGCAGCGCCCACATCTCCGGCGGGAGCGTGCTGGGGGTCGCAGGGCGATGACACAGGACTCCTCCTTCTGTGACGCTGTGTGCCCGTACCGTAGGCCGCGCATGAGGGTGGGGTCTGACGAATCCCTGTGTTTCCGTCGGATAAAGGCGCAGGGTGCCGCAGTACGCCGTCCCGGGTCACGGGGTGAGCGGTGCAGCTCTACGGCGCGGGTGAGTAAGGCGCGCGTAGCTGGGTGACGATCCACGACAACTGGGCGGTGAGCGCGTGGGTGAGGGTCGCTGCGTCAGTGGTCGGCGCTGTGCGCGCCGTCGTCCGGTTCTGGCTGTCGGCCGCGGGGGCAGCCCGCTCGGTACCCTGCCGTTCATGACTGAGAGCCCAACTGCTGGTGTCGAGGCGTTGCTCGGCGAGGAGATCCTCCCTCTCGCCGCCAGCACGTTCGTGGGGACGTTCACGGGTGTCGGACTGGGGCGCGAGCGAGCCCGCAACGTGGTGGACAAGGAGATCCACCACCGGTTCGGGAAACCTCGCGGAGGCGACGCCCATTACGCCTACAAAGCGGTCATTCTTCAGATCGTCTTGATCTGGGAGCAGGCACGGATCGCGGCGCGGACCGCCAGTGGCCCTCTGGTCCTGCTCCCCGATGGCGCCCGGCTGCTCAACGCCACGGACGCGGTCGACGAACTGCGCGCCCTGCTCCGAGCTTGACGTCCAGCCTTGACCCGCCGGCTGAGGAGGGTCGGGAACTGGAAACGGAGCGACAGCCACAGCGTCAGTCCCTGACCCTGCTCAGCCGACCCCGGGACTACCCGGTGTCCTCTGGTGGCTGATTCCGCTGGACGGCGATGCCGGCCCACAGCCCAGCGCGCGTAAAGTCGGCGCCCCGGAACGCCTCCTGGGTAAACCGCTGGTAGCGCTTGCCCACTCTGCTATGGGCTTGGCTCTCGGCCCGGCCGCCCGCCGGCGGCGCCCAACCGGGTATCCGCGTCGGACATGTGTTCGGCTGCGCGGGGAGCCCTTTTCCCTGGGTACACCTACCGGTGGGGCCGAGCACCCGCCCGGTCTGTGCCGGAGCCTAGGCTGCGCCTGTGGTTGAGACGATCGTCCTCGACGTCGGGGAGACCCTGGTCCGTGACGACCGCTACTGGGCGGGATGGGCCGACTGGCTCGGCGTCCCGCGGCACACCGTGTCTGCGCTCGTCGGCGCGGCGGTCGTCGCCGGCCGGGACAACGCCGACGCGCTGCGCCTGCTGCGGCCCGGCATTGACGTCGACGCCGAGCGCGTTGCCCGCGAGGAAGCAGGCCGCGGCGAGCAGTTGGCGGAGGAGGACCTGTATCCGGACGTCCGCGGAGCACTCAGCGGGCTGCGCAAGCTCGGCGTGCGGGTGATCGTTGCCGGGAACCAGACGATCCGCGCGGGCGAGCTGCTTCGGGCGCTCGACCTGCCGGCGGATCTCGTCGTCACCTCCGGGGAGTGGGGGGTGGCCAAGCCCGGGGCCGCGTTCTTCGCCCGCGTGCTGGAAGTGGCGCAGGCGGATCCGGGAGAGACCGTGTACGTCGGTGACCACCCGCCCAACGACCTGTTCCCGGCGAAGAAGGCGGGCATGCGGGCGGCTCACCTGCGGCGGGGCCCGTGGGGGCACTGGTGGGCGGACGACCCCGAGGTGGTGCAGGCCGCGGACTGGCGCATCGACACCCTCACGGACCTCACGGCGATCATCGCCGACTGATGTGCGAAACGGCTCACCCGGTCACCCGGGCACCGGCGGCCGATGTGGTGTCCGGCACTGTACGGGTGTCTGCGCGGCGGAAGGTCACGCCTCAACGTCGTGCCCGCGCACGAGCTTCACCAGTAGGCGCGGATCCTCCAGGCTCGACAGCACGACATCGGCCCCGGCCTGGCGCAGCACATCTTCGCTGCTGTGGCCGGATGCCACGGCGAGTACTCGCACACCTTGTTGAAGTCCGGCAGCTACGTCGGCGGGCGTGTCTCCGATCAGCACCGTGTCCGCGGCAGGCACGCCGGCGCGTTCCAGGGCGAGGGCGACAAGGTCGGCCCGCTCGTCGTGCTCCTCCCCGTATGCGCCGACTTCCCAGCGGATGTGCCGGTCGAGGCCGAAGACCTGCAACTTGATCTCGGCGACGGCGCGGACGTTGCGCCCGTTCCGGAACCCGGCCACGGAACGGACGGCCTCGGCGCGGACCTCGGCCCGCCGCCAGCGCCTCCGCAACCTCCCGCAGCCGCTCCCGGGCCCGTCGCTCCTCCTGATGCTCCCGCTCGGCCAGCGCGAGCTGCTGAGCGGAGACGAACGCCGCCGTCTCCCACGCCGTGTTCTCCGCACGCCGCCGCCCCTCCTCCCGCGTCGCGGCCGGCGGGACACCGCTCGTCCTCCCCGGAGGCGAAGGCGCTCTCGAATGGTGATGCGCACGTACCCTAGCCACGGTCTTGACACGGAGTTAGGATCCCCTGATCGACTCGCGATTCCGCGACTCCGCTCGTTCACCTGAATCCCGCTCCGGTCCGGAGGCATTGGATGGATCCGCTGAACTCGCTGTGCGCAGAGACCGATGAAATCCGCCGGGACCTCGCCGATCGTGCCTTATTCCGGGATCCGGAGATGCTTACCCGACTCGCCCATCGCATCGAGGAAATGCCGGGACTGTGCCGGGAACCCGCGGTCCGTGCCTTTCTGGACGACATACGCGACTTCACCCCGGGGCGACGGCTCGCAGCTGTCAAGGAACACATCAACGCAAGGCGGGACAACCGGCTGTTCTCCCTGTTCGACGCGTCGTACTTCCCCTCGCTGCGGTTGGAGTTCCTGGCGTACGAAACCCTGCCCACGAATCCGCACCTGGCCGATCGGTACGCCAGTAATACGATGCCGGTGAACATCGTCGCCCGCTCCGCGGGATTCGGCGGCCGGCCGGTGGTGGCGCTGTTCCCGGAGAATCACATCGACGGGGTGCAGGAGCCGGACGACCAGATCTTCTATTTCATCGACAAGTTCGTGGAGCGGCATCGCCGAATTACCCGCCGCATGCTGGGACCGGTCCTTGCGGAAGGCAGTCTGCCACTTGTGCAGAAAGCTACGGACGCGGAGATAGAGATGGCCTCGTCCTGGTGGGTGCGACTGCACGAATACCACCACAGGCAGGGCGATATGCCCATTCCGGAGTTCCTCCCGGCGAAGAAGTCGAAACCGCTGGCCGGGCTGGAGGAGCTGCGCGTCGACGTGTCCGGCATGCTGGCGCTCCTCGGCGACGCCGCGCTGCCGGCGGAACCGGCGCGGTTGACGTACGAGTACATCCTCGCCGAACGGCTGCTGCGCTACGCGGTCGAGGGCATACCCCGCCCCAACTACGACGCCGTCGCCTCGCAGCTTCTCTTCTCCTATCTCACGGAGCACAGCGGGCTGCGGCTTCGGGGCGGCCTGATCCACCTCGACCGGGACCTCCCCCGGGTACTGGCCGGGTTCCTCGGCGAGATCGAGGCGATCGAGCGCAGGATCCACCAGGAGCCGGTGGCCGCGGTGAAGAAGCGGCTGCTGGAGTTCACCCACGCCTACACGGACTACGACGCCGAGGCCGGCGACTACCGGCACATCCCGTACTTCGCCGCGGTCAAGGCGTCGTTGGGTGTGTAGGGCAAGGGCCCGGACGGGCCCGGCGGCCGCGCGTCACCGCGCGGCGGCCGAAGGAGCGGCGCGACCCGCACGGAACGGAAAAACAGGAGCACATCCCGACGGACATCCTGGAGTGCATGTGACTGTTGCAGCGGAACTGCCCGCCGTCGACCGGAGCCGGCTCGACGACCGGGTGGAGGAGCAGATCGACAAGGCGCAACTGCGCCGGACGGACAACCCGTTCTTCGCCGCCGCGCGCAACGCCGGCGCCGTCACCCCGGAGGCCGGGCTCGACATCGCCGTGTGGTGGCGGGCGATGACCAAGAGCTTCATGTTCACCACGCTGGCCGGGCTGGGAGTGATCGCCCGTTCCTTCGCGGCGGACCGCGACCCGTCCCGTACGCTCCTGGGCGCCCTCCAGACCGTCTACCGCGTCATCGGCGACGACCTGGACAACACCGCCCCCGAGTTCAGCTCGGTCGCGCCCCGCGGGCCGGCCGGCATCCACTACGTCTGGTGGGACGACACCATCACCGCGCCCCTCGCCGCACGCGTGGGCGAGCCGGAGCGCGCCCGGGCGCAGGAGCTGCCGGGCCCGGTGGCGGAGCTGCTCGCGAACATGGACCGGCTCGCCGTCTCCCCCCACGGCGCCGCCGTGCAGTTGCGCGTCGTGGAGACCATCGCGCTCGACATCGCGGTGGCGTTCCGGCGGATGTACGGGAAGGTGACGGCGGGCGGCGAGAAGGTCTTCACCGAGAAGGAGCAGTTCGCCTGGATCGACGCCCACATCAAGGCGGAGACGGTGCACGCCGCGCAGGTCAGCGATGACGAGACCGGCATGACCACGCTGGTCACGGACGACGCGGACGCGGCGGAGTTCCTGCGGCTGGTCGAGGAGTACGCCGGCAGCTTCTCGCGCGCGCTGAAGTGCTTCGCACGGCGCCTGGCCGAGCCCGCAACGGCCGGCGCGTAGCCCGGACATGGAGCTGCGGGACCACTACGGCCTGGCGCTCGCCGTGATCGAGCCGGCGGAGCTGGACCGCCGGCCCTGGGCACAGGTCCGGGAGCGGATCGACTTGGTCCGGCTGCCGGAGCCGCCCGCGGGGCTGGCCGGTGAGCTGGCCGCGCGCGGCTTCGTGGTCAAGCCGTCCGCGGTGACGTGGCTGGCGGAGCTGGGTGCGGACGAGGCGGCGTTCCTGGGCCTGCTGGAGCGGGCCGACCGGCAGTCGATCCGCAGGGCGCAGCGCCGCGCCGCCGCGGCGGGGCTGCGGGAGGTGGTGGCCGACCCCGTCACTCCGGAGCTGCTGGACCGCTTCCTCGTCCTGTACGCGGCGCGCGTGGCGCGGATGCGCTTCGGCGTGCCGTTCGCCCTGGACTACCGGGACACGGTCCTGAACGGCCCGGACAAGTTCTTCGGCGTCTTCGCCGTCGCCGGGGACGGCGTCGGCGGCGGGGGCGCGGACGGCACCGACGTCGTCGGCGGCGTGCTGGTGCTGGAACGGCCGGACATCCGGACCGCGGTGCTGCGGTTCTCCGCGGTCAGCGCGGGGTGGCGGCGCCGCAGCCTGCCGCGGGCGCTGTACACCGCGGCGCTGCGCATCGCCCGGGAGAAGGGGTACGAGTACGCCACGCTCGGCGACGAGCCGAACCTGTCGGGGCACCTCACCAAGCCGGGCCTGTTCGTGTTCAAGGCCGGGCTGGGCTTCCGGCCGGTGCCCGCACAGGACTTCACCGACCCGGCGGGCACGGACGAGGCCGACCTGGTGCTGCGGCTCGGCGCACTCAGCGACCCGACGCTGATGCTCGGCTATCCGGCGTCCGCGCCGGGCGGCGAGCATACCGGCGCGGGCGGCAGGGGCGGCAGGGGCGGCGGGAGTAGCCCCCCGGCCGCCGCCGGCGGTCCGCGG
Source organism: Streptomyces sp. NBC_01808 (assembly GCF_035917395.1). Taxonomy (NCBI): domain Bacteria; kingdom Bacillati; phylum Actinomycetota; class Actinomycetes; order Kitasatosporales; family Streptomycetaceae; genus Streptomyces; species Streptomyces sp. NBC_01808. The sequence continues at coordinate 3,270,466 of NZ_CP109072.1, read as the reverse complement.
CAGCTCGCGGTCAACCTCGTCTGCGAGTCCCCGGTGAACACCGCGCTGTACGCGGCGCCGTCGCTGGCGCCGACCGTGCTGCGCCGCCCCGGCGGTTGACGGAGCCCGGCGGCGGTGCCTGATCAGCCCGCCGCCATGCTCCGCTCCACCCAGTCGAACACGCCGCCGAGCACCTGCCGGTGCTGTTCTCTGCCGAGCAGCGACAGAAAGCCCGGCACCGCGTTGACCTCAAGGATGACGTAGCCGTCGGGGGTCGGCAGGACGTCGAGTCCGGAGAGTGTGAGGCCCAAGGCGCGGGTCGCCGCCACCGACAGCTCGATCAGCTCGTCGGGAGCGTCGAAGCGCTCGAAGCTGGAGCCCTCCAGCGTCTTGCAGCGCCAGGACCCGGCCGCCGGCAGCTTCAGCATGTTGATCGGGGCGACCTCGCCGGCGACGGTGATCCGGTACTCACCGCCCTCGGTGGGGTGGTACGGCTGGCACACCAGCGTGCGGTGACGGGAGAGGAGTTCCTCGGCGAGTGCCTTGTCGGCGGCGTAGTCGGCGATCCGCTCGACATCCTGCCCGCGGTAGCCGAACGACGGCTTGATGATCACCGGGCCCCATGCGGCGCACGCCGCCTCGATCTCGGCGGTGGTGGTCACCGACCGCAGCGGCGGCACGGGCAGCCCGGCCGCCGCCAGCCGCTGCGCCATCTGGAACTTGCTGTACCCGGTCAGCCACGCCTCCGCGGGGTCGAACATGCGCGGCCCCGGGGTGTCACTGAGCATCGTCAGCCGCTCGACCCGGTCCTGCCAGTCGTCGCCGTACAGCTTGGCCCGGTTCAGGATCGCGTCGAAGGCCGCGGCGGGCTCCCCGCGCAGCGACAGCTCCACGTCGCCGCCGGGCCCGGTGCGGTACGCGATCTCCTCCAGCGTGAAGAACGACATCTCGTGCCCGCGTTCACGCCCGTACTCCACGAGGCTCGGGCCGTCGGGATCGATTCCGGTGTAGTCCCAGCCCAGCAAGCCGATCTTCACGGTGCCTCCCGTCGGGTGCGTGGCGACGCGGCCCTCCGCCTTCCCGTGCCCGGAGCCTCCCGGCAGGACGAACTCCCTGTCAAGGCCGTTGGCAGCACAAGAAATTGGCCACACAAACGGTCTACCGCTGGGCCGGACCGTCCCGTTAGCATCAGCCGCCATATTCGTGCTTGCGTACGAGGGGGAATGCCGCGGTGGGCATGTGGGGAACGCTCGTCACGCCAGGCCAGGAACAGGCCGACGCGTACCGCACGGCGGGCTGGTGGAGGGACGAGACGTTCCTCGACGACCTTCTGGCGGCGGCCCGTTCACGCCCGGAGCACCCCGCGATCATCGCGTACGAGGGGCGCGATCGCGCCAGGACGCTCACCTACGCCGAGCTTGCGGACGTCGTCGAGCGGTTCGCGGCGGCGCTGGCGGCGCTCGGCGTCGGACGCGGCGACGTCGTCGCGCTGTACATGCCGAACCGGTGGCAGCTCACCCCGCTCTTCCTGGCGTGCCACCGGATCGGCGCCGTCACCTCACCGGTGATCCCCGCGCTCGACGTTCGCGAGCTGGCGTACGTGCTCACGGAGAGCGGCGCGAAGGTCTGCGTCACGGTCGACCGGATAGGCGAGACCGACTACGGCGCCCGGCTGGCCGAGGCCGCACCGAAGACGCTGGCGCACCGGGTGGTGGTCGGCGACGCCGCCGCGTCCGGGGCGCTGGACTTCGAGGAGTTCTTCGTACGGACCGACCACCCGCCGGTGGCGCCGGCCGCCCGGCTCGGGCCGGACGACCCGTCACTGCTGCTCTACACCTCCGGCACCACCGGCCGGATGAAGGGCGTGGTGCACAGCCAGAACACCCTGCACGCCGCGGTGCTCGCGGTCTCCCGGCCGCACCGGCTGACCGCCGGCGACATCATCTCGATCCCGGCCTTCGCCACGCACATGGCCGGGTTGACCTACGCCTGCTACATGCCGCTCCTGCTGCACGCCACCTGCGTCACGCAGTCCGACCACCTCGACGTGGAGCTCTTCCTCGACCTGCTCGCCGAGCACCGCATCACGTGGGCGTACGCCGCGCCGGCGCGGCTGGTCGACATGCTGGAGATCCAGCGCGGTCAGCCGCGGGACACCTCCGCCGTGGTGCAGGTCGTCTCCGGCTCGGCGCCCATTCAGCCGCGGCTGATCTCGGAGATGCGGGAGGTCTTCGACCTGCCCGTGCGCGCGCTGTGGGGCATGACCGAGAACGGCGCGGTCACCGTGACCCGGGACGGCGACCCGGAAGGCTGGGCGGCGCACAGCGACGGCCGGGCGGAGCCGTCGATGGAGGTGCGCATCGACGCCGGGCCGGGCGGGCCGGAGCCCGCCGTGGGCCGGCTGCTGGTCCGCGGCGCCTCGCAGTGCCTGGGCTATCTGGGCCAGCGCGAGGTGTACGAGGCGTGCCTGGACGCCGACGGCTGGTTCGACACCGGCGACCTGGCGCGCCACGACGGCCGCGGCGGTATCCGCATCACCGGCCGCCGGGTGGACCAGATCAACCGCGCCAACGGCCAGAAGATCGCCACGCTGGAGGTCGAGTCCGTCCTCACCCGGCACCCGAACATCCGGGAGGTCGCACTCGTCGGCTACCCCGATCCTCAGCTTCCCAGGGCCGAGCTGGTGTGCGCGGTGGTGGTGGCGGACGGCGAACCGCCGACGCTGGAGTCGGTGCACGCGCACCTGGCGGCCGAGAAGATGGCCCGGGTGCTGTGGCCGGACCGGGTGCAGTTCGTCTGGGAGCTGCCGAAGAACTCGCTGGGCAAGGTGCTGCGCCATCCGCTGCGCGAGCGCCTTGAGATCGAGTACGCCGCCCGCCGATGACGGCCTCGCCGGGCTCCCCGCCCCCCCGGGGGTCCTCTCCTCCGCCGGGGTCCGCGGAGCCCGGCGGCGCCCCCGCGTTCCACGCGGCGCGCAGGCGGCGCTCCGTCGCGCTCCTGGTGATCTCCACGGCGCAGTTGATGTTCCTGCTCGACGCGACCATCGTCAACGTCGCGCTGCCCAGCATGCAGCGCTCGCTCGATCTGTCGGGCTCCGACCTGGAGTGGGTCGTCGCGTCGTACTCGATCGCCTTCGGCGGGCTGCTGATCCTGGGCGGCCGGTGCGGCGACATCCTGGGCAGGCGGCAGGTGTTCACCGCCGGCATCGCGCTGTTCACCGTCGCCTCGCTGCTCGGCGGCATGGCCTGGGAGCCGTGGCTGCTGGTGGTGTGCAGGACGGCGCAGGGCGTGGGCGCGGCGGCGGCGTCGCCGGCCGCGCTCTCGCTGATCGCGGTGACGTTCCCCGAGGGGCCGGAGCGCAATCGGGCGGTGGGCTGGTACACGGCGGTGGCCACGGCGGGCGGCGGCGTCGGCATCATGGCCGGCGGGCTGATCACTTCGTATCTCTCCTGGCGCTGGGTGCTGTTCGTCAACGTCCCGATCGGGGTGGCGATCCTCGCCGTGAGCCGGCGGGTGCTGAAGGAGACGGAGCGGCGGCGCGGCGCGTTCGACGCGGCGGGCGCCGTCACCGGGACGCTGGCGGCGCTGCTGCTGGTCTACGGGCTGATCGACGGCGCCGCGGACGGCGGCAACTGGAGCTCTCCCGCGGTCGTCGGAGCGCTGGTGCTCGCGGCGGTGCTGCTGCCGGTCTTCGTGCTGGTGGAGAAGCGGAGCAAGCAGCCGCTGGTGCCGCTGCGGCTGTTCGCGGGCCGCACCAGGCCGGGTACGTACGCGGTGTTCGCACTCACCAGCACCGCAATGTTCGGCATCTTCTTCTTCCTCACGCTCTTCTTGCAGCGGGTGTGGGACTACTCGCCATTGAAGACAGCGTTCGTGTACATCCCGCTGACCGGGCTGCTGGTGCTGGGCGCCAAGGTCAGCTCGCGCCTCGTCGCGGTGGTCGGCACGAGGCCGCTGGTGTGCGGCGGGCTGCTGGTCGCGACGGTCGGCATGCTGTGGCTGTCGCGGATCGGGGACTCCGCCGGGTACGTCACCGGGATGCTGGTTCCCACGGTGCTGACGTACGCGGGTCTCGGTGTGGTCAGCGTGCCGCTGACGATCGCCGCGCTCGCCGACGTACCGGACGAGGACTCGGGCGCCGCCTCCGGCCTGTTCAACATGTCCCGGCAGATCGGCGGCGCCACCGGCCTGGCCGTGCTCGGCACGGTGGTGTGGGCGACGGTCGAGGCGCAGGGCCACGCGGACGCGGAGGCCGCGCTGTCCGAGGGCGTCGGCCGCGGGTTCCTCGTGGCGGCGGGCGTCACGGCGCTCGCCCTGCTTCTCGCGCTGCTGACCGTGCCGGGGAGGGCCGAGCCGGGACCGCCGGCGGACGTGCGCACCGCGGCGGGCGGTACCGACGGGCCGAAGACGAAGGCCGGGCCGTCGGCCGGTACCGCCGGTCCGGCGGAGCCGGGAAGGGCGGGTGACGGTGGCTGACGTCCTTGTCGTCGGGGGAGGCATCGCGGGTGCCGCGGCGGGATGGTTCCTCGCCAGGCAGCGCGGCGGCAGCCGGGTGACCCTGCTGGAGGCGGAGGGTGCACCGGGGATGCACGCGACCGGGCGCTCCGCGGCGCTGTTCAGCGAGTACTTCGGCAACGCGGCGGTGCGGGCGCTCACCAGGCACAGCCGGGCCTTCTACGCGGCGCCGCCCGCGGGCTTCGCCGCCGGCGCGCTGCTCGCGCCGCGCGGCGTGCTCGCCCTCGGCACCCCGGAGACCGCCGCCGCCTTCGAGGTGGCGAAGGCCGCGGGGGCCGGCGCACCGCGGCCCGCGGTGGAGCTGACCGCCGCGGCGGCGCTGGCGCTCTGCCCGCTGCTCCACCCCGGCGCCTTCGACCGGGCGCTGCACAAACCGGGCGCCTGCGACATCGACGTGGACGCCGCGCACCAGGGCTTCCTCCGCGGGCTGCGTGCCGCCGGCGGCACGGTGGTGACCGGTGCACGGGTCACCGGGCTCGGCCGCCGCGGCGGCCGGTGGCACGCCGCCACCTCCGTCGGCGGTTTCTCCGCGCCGCTCGTCGTCAACGCCGCCGGCGCGTGGGCGGACGACGTTGCGCGCCTGGCCGGCGTGGCGCCGGCCGGGCTCGTCGCGTATCGCCGCACCGCCGCCCTCGCGCCGGTACCGGACGGCCACGACGTCACCGGCTGGCCGATGGTCACCGACGTCGCCGACACCTTCTACGCCCGCCCCGAGCCCGGCGGCCTGCTGCTCTCCCCCGCCGACGCGACGCCGATGGTGCCGGGCCCGGTGCGGCACGACGACACCGACGTGGCGCTGGCGATCGCGCGGTTCGAGGCGATGGTCGCACTCCCGCTGCGGCACGTCTCGCACGCCTGGGCGGGGCTGCGCACCGCCGCGCTCGACGACACCCCTGTGATCGGGCCCGACCCGGACGCGCCGGGGTTCTGCTGGCTCGCCGGACTCGGCGGCTACGGCATCCAGACAGCCCCCGCGGCCGGCGAGCTGCTCGCCGCCCTCGCCGCGGGGGACGCACCACCCACCGCACTGCGCTCGCTCGTCGCGGACGTCACCCCTGTCCGCACCCGCACCCGCACCCGCACGGCACCTCTCTGACCTCAACACCCTTCCGGGAGAGAGAGTTCGCTGGACATGTCGGATACGATCTGGCACCTCGCCGGTGGCCGGGCCGACCACGGCCCGTACCGTCCGGTGACCGCCCTCATCGAACAGCAGCGTGGCCGCACGCCGGACCGCCCCGCCGTCACCTACCGCGGCACGACCGAGACCACGCTCACCTACGCGGAGTTCGACGCGCTCGCCAACGGCCTGGCCGCCGAGCTGGCCGAGGCGGGGGTGCGCGCCGGAGACGTCGTGCCCGTCGTCCTCGGCAACAGCCTCGAACTGCCGCTGTGCATGGTGGCCCTGATGAAGCTCGGCGCCGCCTTCACGCTCTGCGACCCCGCCTGGCCCGAGGAGCGGCTGCGCGCCGTGCTCGTGCACCCCGCCCCGCGGCTGGTGCTCACCGCGACCGCCGCCGTCGTGGAGCACGGCGCGCACGTGGTCGCCGCGCACCGCATCCGTCCGCGCGGACGCGGGCCCGATGTGCCGGCGCCGGGCGCGGACGCGGTGGCGTACGGGGTGTTCACCTCGGGCAGCACCGGTGCGCCGAAGTGCGCGCTGAACCTGCACCGCGGGCTGACCAACCGGCTGCGCTTCATGACCCGCTGGTTCGCCGCCACCGGCGACGAGGTCGTCCTGCAGAACAGCCGGCACACCTTCGACTCGGCGATCTGGCAGTTGCTGTGGCCGCTGACGACCGGCGGTCGCACGATCGTCCCAGAGCAGGGCGAGTTTCTCGACCTGGAGCGGACGGTGGAGATCATCCACCGCTACCGCGTCACCGTCACGGACTTCGTGCCCGCGATCCTCGGCATGCTGCTGGCCCTGCTGGAGGCCGAGCCCGCGGAGGTGGCGAAGGTGGCGTCGCTGCGCCACCTCGTCGTGGGCGGCGAGGAGATCATCCCGCACGCCGTGCACCGGCTGCGCGAGCTGGTGCCGGGGCTTGAGATCACCAACGGCTACGGCCCGTCCGAGACCGCGATCGGCATGGTCTTCCACCGCATCTCCGGCGAGGAGGGCGACCGCATCCCGCTCGGCCGCCCCATCGACAACTGCTACGCGGTCGTCGCCGACGACACGCTCACACCGCTGCCCGCCGGCCGCACCGGGGAGATCCTCGTCGGCGGCGACTGCATGGGCGCCGGCTACCTCGACGACCCGGAGCGGACCGGGCAGGTCTTCGTGCCGAACCCGTACCCGCAGATCCCCGGCTCGCGGCTGTACCGCACCGGCGACCTCGGCTGGTTCGACGAGGCGGGCCTGCTGCGCTTCACCGGCCGCCGCGACCGGCAGGCGAAGGTGGACGGGGTGCGCATCGAGCTGGCCGAGGTCGAGACGGCGGCCGAGGGGTGCGCCGGGGTGATCCAGGCCAAGGCGCTGACCGTGCGGCGGGGCGGGCGCAACAAGCTGGTGGTGGCTGCCGCCGCCGAGGAGGGCACCGCGCCGGCGGCGCTCCGCGCGCACCTGACGTCGGTGCTGCCGCGCATCCACCTGCCGCAGCACTGCTTCGTCCTGGAGTCGCTCCCGCTGACCGACAACGGGAAGGTCGACCTGGAGGCGCTGCGCCGGATCGTGGCGGAGAAGCTGGAGGCCGGCGTCCGATCCGCCGCCCGCGACGGCGACCCGCCGGCGGAACGCGTCGCGGACATCGTGCGCGGCGTCCTCGGGCTGCCGGACTTCGGCGTGGACGACGACTTCCTCGCCCGCGGCGGCGACTCGCTGAGCGCGCTCGGCGCCACCATCGCCGTGCGCGACGCGCTCGGCGTGCCGGTGGCCGTCTCCGACCTCTACACCCACCGCACCCCCGCCGCGCTCGTCGTCGCCGTCCTGCGCCGTACGGCGCAGGACGGCGACGACGAGCAGGAGGAGTCGGCGCTGATGGAGCGCGACGCGCTGCCGCCGGAGGACCTGGCGCACGCGGCGGCCCGCGCTGCCGGTGCCGCCGCGGTGCTGCCGCCGCGTACTGTGCTGGTCACCGGGGCCACCGGCTTCGTCGGCTCCCGGGCGGTGCACCGGTTGCTCGACGGCACGCCGGCCCGGGTGGTGTGCCTGGTCCGCGCCCGCGGCGACGCGCAGGCCAGGAGCCGGATGGTGGCCGCGCTGCGCGCCCAGGGGCTGTGGGAGGAGTCGCTGGGGCAGCGGCTGGACGCTCGCGCCGGCGACCTCGCCCTGCCCCGCTTCGGCTGGCCCGCGCGGCGGTGGGAACGGTACGCGGCTGAGTGCGACGCGGTGCTGCACGCCGGCGCGCTGGTCAACTTCCTGCTCGGCTACCGGGACCACCGCGCCGCCAACGTCACGGGGACCGCCCACGCGCTGCGCTTCGCGCTCGCCGGCCGGCCGAAGCCGCTGCACCACGTGTCCACCCTCGGGACGCTCGACCGGCATGCGCTGCACGCCGGCGCACCGCTCGGCGAGGACACCGACCCGCGGCGGGTGACGGTTCCGGTCAGCGGCTACAGCCGCTCCAAGCTGGTGGCGGAGAAGCTGCTGCTGCGGGCGCGCGAGCTGGGCGCGCCGGTCACGGTCTACCGGCTCGGCGAGATCATGCCGGCCGCGGACAACGGCGTGCCCAACCCGCGGGCGCTCACGCACCTGTTACTGTCCGCCATCCACGAGGCCGGGGTACGGCCCGCGGTGCCGATGCGCACCGACTACACGCCGGTCGACGAGACGGCCGCCCGGCTCGCGGCGGGGCTGGCCGAGGGGCCGACCGGTGCGGACTACCACGTCTTCCGCACGGAGAGCGTCGACCTGGCGGACGGCGGCCTGTCCCCGGGCGGCGCGGCAGACGGCGGGGCGCCCCCGCTGCCGCCGCGGGAGTTCATGGCCGCGCTCGCCGCGGCGGCCGAGGCCGACGAGCGGTCGGCCTCCGCCCTGCTGCACGCCGTGCTGACCTCCCTCCCGGCCACCGGGGCGGACGGAACACCGGACTTCGCCGGGCTGTTCGTCGACAACCCGCGGCTGTTCACCAGGGCCGGGTGCGCGGCGCTGGACGAGCGCCACGGGCTGCGTGACGGCCCACTCGACAAGGCGTTCGCCGCCTACCGCGCCACGCTCACCGGCTGACAGCGAGAGCGGCCCGGCCGGCGCGGCGGCCGGGCCGGACGTACCACAGGCAACCCGACGGAACCGAACGGAAGTGCGACGAAAGGGAACTCGTGCGGAATCGGACCATGGGCCGGCTCGGCTGGCAGGTCAGCGAGATCGGCTACGGAATGTGGGGCATCGGCGGCGGCCCCGGCGGCTTCACCGGCTGGGACTACGACGTCGCGCCCGACTGCCTGGACCTGGCGGTGGAGCTGGGCTGCACCTTCTTCGACACCGCCTGGGTCTACGGCAGGGGGGTCAGCGAGCAGTTGCTCGCGGCGCTGCTGAAGCGCCACCCCGAGCGGCGGCTCTACACCGCGACGAAGGTGCCGCCGCGCAACCGCGAGTGGCCGCCCGGCAAGGACGACACGCTCGACGACGTCTTCCCGCCCGACCACGTGCGCGAGTACGTGCACCGCAGCCTGGAGAACCTCGGCACCGACAGCATCGACCTGCTGCAGTTCCACGTGTGGGAGGACAGTTGGGCCGGCGACGAACGCTGGCAGCGGGTCGTCGCCGGCCTCAAGGCGGAGGGCGTGATCGAGGGCTTCGGCATCAGCGTCAACCGCTGGGAGCCGGAGAACTGCATGCGGGCGCTCGACACCGGCCTCGTCGACGTCGTCCAAGTGATCTACAACATCTTCGACCAGGCGCCGGAGGACGAGCTGTTCGAGCGCGCGCAGCGCGACGGCATCGGCATCATCGCCCGGGTCCCGTTCGACGAGGGTGGGCTGACCGGCACCCTCACCCGCCAGACGGCGTTCCCCGAAGACGACTGGCGCGCGGTCTACTTCGGCCCGGACAACCTCGGCCCCACCGTCGACCGGGCGGAGGCGCTGAAGAAGGTGCTCCCCGAGGGGATGACGCTGCCCGAACTCGCGCTGCGCTTCATCCTCCACCACCCGGCCGTGAGCACGGTCATTCCCGGCATGCGCAAACCCGCTCACGTGCGCGCCAACGTCGCGGTCTCCGACGCCCCGCCGCTCGACGCCGAGCTCCTGGCCGAGCTGCGCCGGCACCGATGGGACCGGCGGCCCACGGCGTGGTCGATGTGAGCGGGGGCGACGGCGCGGGGGCGCGGGCGGGCGTCATCGCCCTGTGGGCGCACCCGCGCTCGGTGTCGACGGCGTTTCTGCGCATGATGGCCGAGCGCGGCGACGTCACCGTGGTGCATGAGCCGCTGGTGCTGCTCACGGACCACGGCGAGGTGGCGCTGCCAGGCCCCGGCGGCGGCACGACGACCGTGCGGTCGTACGCAGCGCTGCTCGCGCACCTGGCCGAACTGGGCGCGGCGGGCCCGGTGTTCTTCAAGGACACGCTGGAGTACCGCTACGACCACCTCTTTGCTCACCCCGGGTCGATCGCCGGGTTCCGGCACACGTTCATCGTCCGCGAGCCCGCGGCGACCATCGCCTCGCACCACGCCGTCAAGCCGGAGTTCGCCTGTGGCGAGGTCGGCTACGAGCACCAGTGGGCGCTGTTCGACCTGGCGTGGAAGACCACTGGCGTCCGGCCCGTGGTCGTCGCCGCGGAGCGGCTGCTCGCCGACCCGGCCGGCACGGTCGCCGCGTACTGCGCGGCGGTCGGCCTGCCCTTCCTGCCCGCCGCACTGACCTGGGCCCCGGGTGAACTGCCCCAGTGGCGGCAGAACCGGCGCTGGCACCTGGACGCCAGCGCCAGCTCCGGCTTCACCGCCCCGCGCTCCCGGCACCAGGTCACCGTCGAGGACGACCCGCGGCTGCGCGCGTACTACGACCACCATCTCCCCTACTACCAGCGGCTCGTCGAACACGCCCTCTGAAACCCGGCACAGGAGGAGAGACATGCCCGCGACCGAGATCCGCACCGCCACCCCCGGTGAGCAGTTCGCCCACGCCTTCCGCACCGACCCGGCGTCGGCGGAGGTCCGCTTCGACTTCACGCTCAGCGACGCCTTCCAGCCGACCGTGGACCGCCCCCGGCTGACCGTGCGCAACCTCTTCCGCAAACAGCGCGTCGACACCGGCGCGCTCGTCTCCTGGTTCGAGTCCCGGCCCGGCGGGTCCGCGCCCCGCACGGCGGGCGAGCGGCTACGGGAGGCGGACTTCCGCTTCGCCACGGCGGCGTACGGCGTCGCGCCCATCGCTGGCTGGGTGCAGATTCCCGACCGGCTCGCGGACGAGCCGGAGGCGCTGGCGTCGTTCGTCGACCGCCGCCTGATGGTGCGGCTCGGCACCGCGGAGAACCGCGCGCTCACCGTCGACCTGCTGCGCCACCCCGACCTGGCGCCGCTACCGTACTCCGGCTCGTACGTGCAGGGGGTGCTGGCCGCCTTCGACGAGATCGAGCAGACCGGCGGCACCGGGCACGCGATGATCGTCAACCCCCGGGACTACTACGGCGAGCTGGTCGGCTCCGGCAGCCTGCTGACCGACCTGGCCCGGGAGAAGGTCATGATCTGCCGCAACCGGCACGTGGCGCCCGGCCACGCGATCGTCGGTGACTTCGCGATGGCGGCGCGGCTGCTGGAGGCCGGCCACTCCGTGATCAAGGTGGCGGAGCCCCCGCCCGGTACCTTCGCGGCGCCCGGCACCGCTGTGTGCGCCGAGGTCTACGAGGGCGTGGCCCTGCAGTTGCCGACGCACTTCTACCACGTGGTCCCGGGAGGGGCAGATGACTGAGCGGTGGGCACGCACCTTCGCCGGCCTGATCGCCGCGCTGCTCTGCACGTTCACCGCCGTCGGCATGGTGATCCCGATCATCCCCAAGCTGGTCACGGACGAGCTGGACGGCTCGGCGTTCGAGGTGGGCGTCACCTTCACCGTCTCCGGCGTGGTGGCGCTGCTGGTGCGCCCGTACGCGGGGCAGCTCGCGCAGCGCACCGGCTGCCGCCGGGTGATGTTGTTCGGCGCGGTGCTCATCGTGGCCACCGCCGGCCTGTACGCGCTGCCGTTCGGCCTGCCCGGCCTGTACGCGGCGCGGGTGCTGCTGGGCGTCGGCGAGGCGATGCTCTTCATGGCCGGGTCGCTGTGGACGGTGGCGCTGGCCCCGCAGGACCGGCGGGCGCAGATCGTCGGCTTCTACGGGCTGGCCATGTGGAGCGGCTTCGCCCTCGGCCCCGTGCTCGGCGAGCTGGTGCACCGGGCGGGCTCGTTCGGCGCGGTGTGGGCCACGGTCGCGGCGCTGCCGGCCGTCGCATTCTGCGTGATCTTCGCGCTCACCGACCGGGTGGAGCGGGGCGCCGCGGTCTCCCGCAAGCTGCTGCCGCGCTCGGCCGTGCTGCCGGGGGTGTCGCTGGCGTGCGGCTCCTTCGGCTACGCGATGGTGGCGGGCTTCGGGGCGCTGGCGATGACGCACCGCGGCGTGGCCCACGGGTCCGTCGTCGTCAGCGCGTTCGGCGTCGCGTACGTGACGGTGCGGGTGGTGGCGGGCCGGATCCCCGACCGGGTCGGCGCGCTGCCGGTAGTGGTGTTCTCCGCGTCGGTGGAGGCGCTGGGCATGGTGCTGATCGCGTTCGCGTCCGACCTGTGGCTGGCCGCGCTCGGCGCGCTGATCGCCGGCGGCGGCTTCACGCTGCTCTATCCTGCGCTCGCACTCCTCACCATCGACGCCGCGCCTGAGTCCGAACGCGGCGCCGCGCTGGGCGCCGTGACGTCGTTCTTCGACGTGGCCATCGGCCTGGCCGGGCTGATCGGCGGCGCGCTCGCGGGGGTCAGCTACACGCTGACGTTCCTGATCGCGGCCGGTGCCGTGCTGGGCTCGCTGTACGCGGGCACGGCCGCGGCCCGGGCCGCGGCGGCCCCGGACCCGGCGGCGGCCTGAGCCACCGGGCCGCGGCCCGCGGCGATCCGCAGCGCCGCGCTACTGGGGCCAGCCGGCAGCCGGGTCGTCGGAGCCCTCGCCCTCGTACCGCTCCGCGCAGCGCTTCTTCACTTCGCGCTCCACCAGCTTCCGGGCCGCGGCGTCGCCGTTGTTCCGCCGCTCCTCCCTGGCCTGCTCGACGACATCGAGCAGGATCGTGTTCTGCCCGTCGGACAGGCCCTTCTGCTGGTAGTCCGACTGGCTGCCGCCGCCGGGTTTGAGCTGGTCGTGAGCCCAGTAGGTGATCAGCCGCACGCATACGGCCTCGTGGGAGGTCGCGCTCGGGGCCGGGGCGGCGGACGAGGAGGACGGCTCCTCACTTCGGTCACTCCGGCCGACGGCGTCGTCCGAGCCCCCGCACGCGGTCAGCGCGACGGCGAGCAGCGCGGCCGGCACGAGTAACGATCGCGTTCGCGTCATCGCCATGACCATGACCGTACGCGAACGAGGCCGCCGTCGGCAGCGCAACAGCCGGTCCGGCCGCATCCGACCGACCGGCTCCGCCCGCGACGCCACCGCCGCCTTCCCGACGACCGGGTCATCGCCTGCCCGTGGGCCGGACCTGGGGGCTCGCGGTGAGGGCAAAGAAGCGATCGACGGCGGTGGCCGCGGCGGCGCGGACGCCGTCCTCGCCCGGCGGAGCCTCGCCGGGCAGCACGCAGATCTGCAGATCGCGCACGTAGATGGTGTCGAGGCTGTCTGGTCCGAAGCCTTCCCTTCTTCCGCCGGTCGACCGGTGACGGCCCGGTCGCGGCTGCCCGTTACCTTCTTCATACCTCGCAACGGGGCGCCCAAGCTTGAGCCGGGCCATGACCTCCCGCACAGTCAGCAACTCCTCAGCCACCCGCCAGCAGTGCCCGCAACCAGTCACACGTCGAGCACAGCGGTTGGACCAAGCCGGCGACAACAGGTCTCCGGGCAGCCCGTCGCAGCAGGATGGTGGTCAGCGTGCGGTACTCGGTGGACCGGCGCTCGTCCTCGGCCCTGCCGGATGTGGTGAAGACCTGCACGCCGTGCTCGCGGACCCGGTCGAAGAAGCCGTCGGCGGTCTGGACGCGCGACGTTGACCGCGAACAGCGACGCATGCTCGCCTTCACCGCGGCGGATGATCCCGGGTATCCCGGGTTCCCGATTTCTTCAGGGTGATGAACACCGCATCAGGGTGACTGTGAGCGCACTCAGCCCTCCGGTCAGGCCCTGTACCATCGCGGCGAGCTCGAACGGGTTGTGACCGCCCGTCAGACTGGTTGGATGCCACGACGACGAAGGAGCCCTCACGGTGGCGGCGGCGTCGGTCACCGAGCGGTCGGACCCGCTCGTGCGGCTGGCGACCGCGCGGGAGGCGGTGTGCCGAGCGAGGAACTGCGTGTTGGCGTTGTGGACGCTGCGTTACCATGAGCCATTCCGACACCGATGGAGTGGCGACAGGACAATGGTGAAACTGCAACATATCGGGGCGCAGCACCCGCGGATTCGCCAGATCATTTCGATTCAAAGGAACTCGGCACCGAACCCGCACAAGCTCTTCGTCGCTGAAGGTCTGTGGGCGCACAACCTGCTGCTCGACAATGACGTGGAGGTTGACGCGTTCTTCTGGTGCCCGGAAGCCGCTTACGGTGATGAGGCCCGCAAGCGCGCCGAACAGCTCATGGACCGCGCTCATTCGGCTTACCAGATATCAGCGAAGACGCTTGAGCGCATCTCCGAGCGAGACCGGCCGGATGGGTTGGTATCACTTGCGGCCCTCCCGAGGTATACGCCGGAGGAGGTGCAGCTACCGCCGAACGCGCTGGTGGTCATCGCCGATGGCATGGAGATCCCCGGCAACCTTGGCACCCTTATCCGCACCTTCGACGCCTGTCGCGGTGATTGCTTGGTGCTGACGAACCGTCGCACTCGACTCACGCATCCGAAAGTGTTCCGGGCCAGTCAGGGAATGTTGCTGACGACGCCCATTGTCGAGTTCGACCAGATCGAGGACGCCGTGGCCTGGCTGCGCGCATGGGACGTCGACGTCTACCTCAGCGATACCAGAGACTCGCGTAACTATCGGCAGCACGATTACGGGAAGGGTCGCACGGCGATTGTTCTCGGCGCCGAGAAGTACGGGATCCCGAAGGCATGGAACCAGCCCGACTTCAAACGGGTGTTCGTGCCGATGCTCGGCCATGCCGACTCGCTCAACGTCTCCGTCTCGGCGGCCGTCCTGTTGTATGAGGCCAGGGCGCAGAAAGAACGATGGTGACCTAGTACGACCTCACCGGGAGCCGTAGCTCAGGTACACCCTGACCGGAGCGTTCTCGATCCGGCCTGCCAAGGCCGCGACCGCGTGGGCCCGCACTCGGTCGCGCAGCTCGTCGGCGTCCCAGGTCGCCCGCGCCAGGAAGCCCTGCAACCGGTCCGGACCAGGGCACCTCACCAACCCGGCGACACACGGTGATCACCGGCGTAGGATGCGACGGTGTCGAGTGTCGGGAGTGGAAGGCCGGGTGAGGGGTCACCCCGACGCTACGGCTACATTCGTGACTGAGCCCCGACCGGGACGCGATGCGTAGGAGGTTGCCGACGATGGCGGTGCACGAAGGAGACATTGCCCAGGTCTGGGCAGACGTGATCGGGGTGGATGTCTCCGAGATCGACATGGTCACCAGCTTCTTCGATGTCGGGGGAAACTCGTTTCTGCTGGTCAAGTTGGTCGACGAACTGAAGTCGGTCCTGGGCATCGAGACGGACATCGTTGAATTGTTGGAGTATGCAACGATCGAGGAGTTCGTTTCCCACTGCAATTCTCGGCTTGAAGATGCCGAGTCAGAGCCAGCTTGACCACAACCGGGCGTAGGTGCCGCCCTGGTCGAGAAGGTCCTGATGGGAACCGATCTCGACGAGCCGCCCGTGCTCCATGACGGCGATCCGGTCCGCGTCGTAGGCCGTGTGCAGACGGTGCGCGATCGCGATGACCGTGCGACCCTCCAGCACGGTCGCGAGCGCCCGCTCAAGGCTACGGGCCGGTCCCGGGCTTATCTGAGAGGTCGCTTCGTCGAGAATGACCACCGGTGGATCCGCCAACAACAGCCGGGCGAGGGCAAGCTGTTGCGCCTGCGCGTCCGTCAGGGACTCCCCGCCTGCGCCGACCGCGGTGTCCAGCTTCTCCGGAAGTTCGGCGAGCCAGTCGCTCGCGCCGACCGTTTCCAGCGCCGTCCACAGCGCGAGGTCGTCGGGCTGCGCCCGCACGTCCCGACCGGCCCGGGAGGTGGACATCTCAAGGTTCTCCCGGAGCGAGCCGCCGAAGACGTAGTGGTCCTGGGTGACCAGCATCACGTGCTGGCGCAGTTCGCGCAGCGGAATCTCGTGCAACGGGACGCCGGAGATGCGCACGCTGCCGGCACGTGGGTAGTAGACCCCGGACAGCAATCGGGCGAGCGTCGACTTGCCGCTCCCGGTCTGACCGACGATGGCGAGCCGCTCGCCCGGCCGTACCGTGAGGTCGATCCCGTGCAGTACGTCCGGCCCGTCCTCGTAGCCGAACCGAAGGGCACTCGTGGACAGGTCAGCCGAGGATATGACGCTGTCCGGGCTCTTCGGTGCCGGCTTCGTCTCCGTGTCCACGACGCCGAGCAGACGCGCCAGCGAAACTTTTCCCTGCTGGAGCGTGGGCACCCAGTCGAGAAGGACTTCGAGGGGAACCATCGCCTGCAGGATGTACAGCGTCGCGGCGGTGACCTGGCCCAGGTTGACCCAGCCATGGTCGTAGGCGAACCCGCCGACCAGCAGCGCCACGGCCAGCGGCGCGACGAAGAGGAACTCCTCGACCGGGTAGAGGACCGTCCGCAATCGCAGCGTCCTGCCGACGGCGCCGTACCAGGATCGGGTGTCTTGGCCGGTGCGGCGCATGCGGTCGGCTTCCAGGCCGAACGCCTCGACGGTCGACGCTCCCGCGACGGTGGCGCTCAGGCCCTCGGTGATGCGTGCCGATGCCTCGGCTTCGCGCAGGTACGCGGCGTAGCTGCGGGACAGGTACCACCTGTTGACGAGCACGAGCGGCGGCGCGATCACCAGCAGCGCGAACGCGAGTTGCCACGACACCAGCAGGAGAGCGCCGACACTGAGCACTATCCACACCACTGCCTCGGTCACCTGTGGTACCGCCAACTGCATGGTGCGCCGCAGCATGTCGACGTCGCGTGACGCGCGCGTCACCAGATCGCCGTCGTCGGATGTCTCGACGACGGCGAGGGGAAGCTCGAGCACATCGTCGACGAACTTCTCGCGGATCTCGCTCAGGACCGTCGCGGCGAGCCTGCCCGCCGAACGGAAGGCGACGCCGATCAGGAAGACCTGCAGCAGAATGAAGCCGAGCAGTGCGCCCGCGAGGACCGTCACGTGGCCTGCCGTCGTGCCGTCGCGCACGGCCTGAACCATGGTGCCCAGCAGTCTGGGCCCGACCAGACCGCTGGTCGCGGCCAACCCGTACTGCGCCAGCACCAGTGCCAGCTCTCGCTTGTGGCCGCGCACGAGCGTCCACACAAAGCGGCGGACCGTCTTCTCGCTGGCGACGGGGAGCGTGCGCGCGTTCATCGGCCGGCCTCCAGTGCGTCGTCGCGCCTGATCAGGTCCCCATAGTCGGAATGGGTCGCAAGCAGTTCCTTGTGCGACCCCGTGGCGACCACTCGACCATCGACGACGTAAGCGACCTGCCGGGCATGTTGCAGCAACAACGGGCTCACCGTGAACACGACCGTGCTTCGGTCGTCCGGGAGAGCCTCGTGGTACTTGGCCAGATTGGCCGCGACGGTGTGCTCGGTGTAGGCGTCGACGGCGTTGGTCGGCTCGACGAGCAGGGTGATCTCGGCGCCGGCCAGAATCGCGCGGGCCAGTCGCAGACGTTGCAGCTCGCCACCCGAGAACGTTCTGCCTCGCCCACGCATCCGCGTGTCGGAGCCGTCCGGGAGCGAGTCGATGATGTCCGCCGCGCAGGCGACCTCGAACGCGGCCGCGAGTTGTTCCGGAGAGGCGGTCGGCGCGATCTCGTGCGTGATGGTCCCGCCGAAGAACCGGTCACTGTTGCGCGCCAGCAGCACCCGGGAACGTATGACGGACAGCGGCAGCGAAGCCAGCGGCTCGCCGTCCAACGTGACATCGCCGGAGCTCTCGAAGCGCGCCCACCGTCGGGCGATCAGCTCGGCAGAGGACGGCTCGGCGCACGCGACCGCCATCAACGTCGACGGTGGGACCTCCAGTCCCGAGGTCCGGTCGACCAGGTGGGCCGCGCCGTTGGTCCCGGTGGCCACCGCCGGTCGCGCCCGGTCCGGCGCCTCGGTGTCC
The DNA here is from genome assembly GCF_035917395.1 of Streptomyces sp. NBC_01808. NCBI lineage: Bacteria > Bacillati > Actinomycetota > Actinomycetes > Kitasatosporales > Streptomycetaceae > Streptomyces > Streptomyces sp. NBC_01808. The sequence goes on along the minus strand of NZ_CP109072.1, from coordinate 3,252,621 downwards.
AGCAGCGCCGTGACACGGCCGGCGGAGACCAGCGCCTGGGTCACCTGCTTCGCGCCTTCCATGATGTCGTTGAGGGGGAGGGCGAGGAAGACCGCGAACGCGTAGAACGCGACCATCTGGCCGATCGTCACCTGCTGGTCGAGCGCGAAGAGAGCAGCGGCGTAGGTGGTGATCGCGGCGATCAGGCCCGGCATCAGGATGCGCGCCGCCTCGAGATTCGCCTCGGCCCGTGCCACCTCGGTGTCCGCGGCCCGCAGTTGTGCGGAATCGGTGTGGAAGGCCGTCGAGAACTGCCTCTCGCCGCCGACCCCGCGCAGCACCCGCAGTCCCGAGGCGATGTCGACGGCCCTGGCCGCCAACCGTCCTTGCTGAGACCGGTACTCGTCCTGGTTCCGGTACAGGGGACGCAGCAGAAGTCCGCTGAGCGCGAGGAGCGCGGGAACCATCACCAGGACCATCAGCCCGAGCGGCACCGAGATCGTGAGCATGAAGATGGTGACCACGATGACGGCCACGATCGAACCGAGGACCCGGCCGGCGTGGAGCAGCCCGTTGCCGATCGTGGTCACGTCCGACGTCACCGTCGCGGTCAGGTTGCCGGCGCTCTGCCCTCGCGACAGCGAGCCGCCGAGCTTCGTGACGTGCCGCGTGACCGCCTGGACGGTCAGACCGGCGGACACGGTGCGGCTGACGACCGTTTGCCGGTAGAACGCGATCCCCGCGGCCGCTCTCACCACGCCGAGCAGGAGGATGACCCCGGACCAGAAGATCAAGTCGCCGCTGTCGCGGCCAGCGATGCCCCGATCCAGGGACTGGCCGATGGCGACCGGAATGAATGCCTGGCTGGCGTTCCACACCGCGGAAGTCACCATCCCCCAGGCGGTGCTGGCCTTTTGACGCCCGACCAGCCACAGTAGGTACCTGCTGGCCGAGCGATGGTCGACCGCGCCCGCGCCTAGCTCGGGGATGCGTCGCATGGCGGGAGGGGCTCCTTTTCGGTGTGTTGATCCGTGCGGCAGCATACCGTCCGGCCAGCGGGGGATGATTTTGTATCGTGGGTTTCCTGTGACGACTCGCCGCCCGGAACCTCGCGACCTAGGGGAAGGCCTGCCTCGTGAGTGGACTGTCCGTACTGGAACAGGTCGGCGACATCGCCGCACGTGAACCGCGCCGACCCGCGGTGCGCTCCGGGGGAGGACTGCTCGACTACGGCGAACTCATGGCGAAGGTGACCGATCTCAGCGATCAGTTGCGCGCGCAGGGGGTCGGCCCGGAAGACGTGGTGGCAACCGTGTTGCCCCGGGGCGGCAATTCGATCATCGCCATGCTCGGCATCTGGATGACGGGTGCGGCGTACCTGCCGGTCGACGTGAAGTGGCCCGAGCGGCGGCGTGAGCTCGTCCTCGCCGAGGTCGCGACCTTTGCTCTGGAGGCGTCCGACGGCGAGGCGCACGGTGGCATACCGGGTGAATCAGGGCTTCGTGTCCGACGTCTGCGTGAAGGCCGTGCCCGGATCGACGGGGCGAGCGCGACCGAGCGCAATCTGGCCTATGTCATCTGCACGTCCGGCTCCACCGGTACCCCGCTGGCGGTCTGTGTCGAGTTCGGCGCGTTGGACAACTACGCGCGGTACCTTCGCGACCTGATGAAGCAGCCGGGTGTGCACGACGAGGTCGACCTGCGGGTGCTGCTCTCGGCCGACCTCGCCTTCGACGCGTCGCTGCGGCCCGTCCTGCTCCTCGCGGCGGGCGCCGAGCTTGTCGTCGCGCCGGACCTGACCGAGGGCTCGTGGCAGGAGCACATCGACTGCATCGCCGAGCACAAGGTCACGGTCCTCAGTGGCGTGCCGTCCTGGTACTCCGGGCTGTTGGCCGCGGGTTACGTACCCGGCGACTCCGCCGTGCGACTGGCGTTCATCGGTGGCGAGGCGGTGCCCAACGGCGTCGTGCGCCAACTGGCCGCGAGCCAGCGCGTCGTGGTGCAGTACGGCCCCACGGAAACGACGGTCGCGGCGACGGGCGGTCGGGTGGTCGACGACGGGTTCCTGGAAGCGCCGATCGGCGAACCCCTGCCAGGGACGCAGATCCACCTCTACGGCAACGCCGAGCTCGACCCGGCGATCGACGGCGAGCCGGCATACCTGTACGTGGGCGGCTCTGGCGTGGCGCGCGGGTACCTGAACAATCCGCGGCTGACCGCGGAGCGATTCATCCCGAACCCTTCCGGTCCGCCGGGCTCCCGGCTCTTCCGGACCGGCGACCTCGCGAAGGTGTCGCCGCAGGGCACCTACAGTTTCCACGGGCGATCGGACGACCAGGTCAAGATCAGCGGCCGGCGGATCGAACTGTCCGAGATATCGACGGTCCTCAACCGGCACCCCGCTGTCGCCCAGTCGGTCGCGTTCGTCGACCGCGACTCCCCGACCCCCTTACTCGTCGCCTGCTACGTCGGTGATCGTGGCGTGGCCGAAGCGGGGGAGGAGGCCAGTATTCGGGACCACCTGGCCCGCGAGCTCCCCGGCTACGAGGTGCCCGCCGTGGTTCAGCGCGTGGAGTCCATGCCGATGACCGAACGCGGGAAGGTGGATATCCCCGCGCTGGCGCGACTCGTGAAGCCGGCGGAGACCGGAGCCCAGGACGAGAAGCCCGACGAGTCCGCCATGACCGAGGTCGAGAAGCGTGTGATCGCGATCGTACGGTCGATGACGGATGCCCGGTGCTCGCTCGACGACGAGTTCTTCACGCTGGGCCTCGGCTCGCTGGACTCGCTGAACATCCTGGCCCAGATCCGCGAAGAGCTCGGCGTTCGGGTGCGGTTGCGGGACTTCTTCCAGGCGCGCACCACGCGGAACCTCTGCAAGCTCATCGGGGACGTCAGTTGACGAGCACGGAGGTGGGAGAACACATCTTCCCGCTCGGTCCACTCCAGGAGCAGTTCTGGCGTTTCTGGCGGCAGAACCCCCGGAGCACGGCGTACATCATGCCGGAGGTCTATCTCTTCGACGGCGCCTTCGACGTCGCAGCCGCCACGTTCGCCCTCGACGAGACGGCGCGCCGCCACGAGTCCCTGCGAACAACATTCCGCGAGGTGGACGGCACCGTCACGCAGATCGTCAGCCCCGATCCGGCGCACGCCCCGGTCGAGGTGCTCGATCTTCGGGAGCTGTCCGGGACCGCGCAGGCCGAGCGGTTGGAACGCGCCATCGCCGACGCGACGAACGCGACGTTCGACCTGACCGCCCGGCCGGCGATCAGGCTCACCGCCGTGCTCCTGTCGGACAGGCGGACAGGACTGGTCCTCTCCGCTCACCAGATCATCTGCGACGGCAGCTCGATGGCGCTCGTCGTCGACGATTTCGGCGAGCTGTACCGCTCGGCCCGCGCGGACACGACGCCGGAGCTCGCGCCGGTCACACCGGGATACGCCGCCTTCGTGACGGACCAGCTCACGGCCCTCGCCGACGACATCTCCCGCGACGACCTGAAGTCCTGGGTCGAAGGGCTCTCGGGAGCCGGCGGAAGCGTCCTGCCCGGGGACTCCCGGGCAGCAGTGGGGAATCCGGCGGCGCCGGACAACGGCGACCTGTCCACGACACTCCTGTCCACGACGCTCGACGATGGGCTGGCCGACCAGGTGGTGGCGTACGGGCGCCGCGCGGGGTCGACACCGTTCTCGGTTCTGCTGTGCGCGATGAGTGTCATGATCGCCGCCGCCACCGGCGACGGCGACGTGTGCGCCGGGACCGCGACGAGCTGCCGGACCCCGAAGTTCGCGCGCACCGTGGGAATGCTCACGAACATGGCCGTGACGCGCTCGCGGATCGACCTGTCGGGCACGTTCGCCGAAGCTATGCACGAGGTTTCGATGAACCTGCTGGACGCAATCGACAACAAGGACCTGCCGTTCAGCAAGGTGGCGGATCTGTGGCGAGCGGACGGATCGCCTGCCGGCACCGAACTGGTCCGGACGACGTTCTCCGCCGGCGCCAGCGGTGGATTGGCCCTTGGCGAGGGCACGTTGTCGGAGCGGGTCGCGCGCACCTCGCAGGGTCCTTTCGACCTCGGCGTCGTCTGCGACATCACCGAGGCCGGCATCGCGCTGGACTGGCAGTACGCGCTGCGCGCCTACTCGCCCCAGCTCTCCCGCGACTACTGCGACGCGTATCAGGAGATCCTGGCGATGTTACTGACGCACTCCGAGACGGCGATGGACTCGCTCGGCATCACAGAGGTCCTGCCTCTGGTCGACCGTCGGACGGACGGGGTGCGGGGAGAGGCGGATGCGTGAGCCGCTGGCCATCGTGGGCATGGCGTGCCGCGTCCCCGGCGCCGCCGACTACCGTGCGCTGTGGGCCAACGTCGAGGCCGGCGCGACAGGCATGGTGGAGGTCAGCGAGCAGGATCGCCGGCGCGAGGGGATCGTCCTTCCCCCGGACGTGAGACATCCTTACGTGCCGGTGGCCGCGCCGCTCGAGGATCACGACAAGTTCGACAACGCCGCCTTCGGCATCACCGCCGGTGAAGCCCAGGCTGTGAACGTCAACCACCGCGTCATGATGGAGGTCGTCCTCGAGGCCCTGGAGGACGCCGGCTGCGACCCGCTGCGGCACTCCGGCAGGATAGGTCTGTTCGCCGCTGGTGGCGCCGGCTCGCCGATCCCGGTCCTGGAGCGCATCGGCGACCCCCGGTGGGGCGATGCCACGAGACCGCTCATGTCGTCGGAGGCGGTCAACTGGGTGTCGCTGATCGACCACGATCTCCTGTCCACCCGGATCGCCTACGCCCTCGACCTGCGTGGTCCGTCCCTGACGGTGCAGAGCGCCTGTTCCAGCTCGCTGGTCGCGCTGCACCTCGCCGGCCAGAGCGTGCTGTCCGGTGATTCCGACGTGGCCGTGGCCGGGGGAGTGAACGTCGAGCACCCGCACCGGGTGGGCTACTACCACCAGCCGGGCAGCATCTGGTCCGCGGACGGCCGATGCCGTCCGTTCGACGCGTCGGCCAACGGCACGATCTCGGCGAGCGGGGCGGGCGCGGTGGTGATCAAACGACTCGACCGCGCGCTCGCCGACGGAGACGAGATCCACGCGGTCATCCGCAGTAGTGCGATCAACAACGACGGCAGGCGCAAGGCCGGGTTCACGGCGCCGAGTGTGCGCCAGCAGAGCCAGGTCATCTCCGCGGCGCTGACCGCGGCGGGCGTGGCAAAGGGCGACATAGGCTACATCGAGGCCCACGGAACCGCGACCGAGGTCGGGGACGTCGTCGAATGGGCGGGCCTCGAACGCGCCCTCGGCGCCGAGGGCGCGCGGTGCGCAATCGGCGCCGTCAAGGCGAACGTCGGCCATCTTGGTGCGGCGGCCGGCGTCGTCGGACTGATCAAGGCCGCGCTCGTCGTCGGCCACGGCCGGATCCCACCGGTCGCGAACTTCGTGCGGCTGAACCCGAGGATCACGGCGAGCTCCAGGCTGTTCGTGCCGGCGGACGTGATGTCCTGGGCGGACGACGGACGTCCGCGACGAGCCGGGGTCAGCTCGATGGGTGTCGGCGGTACCAACGCGCACGTCGTCCTGGAGCAGGCGCCGGTGCGCGAGCCGGCGAACCCGCCGGTCGACGGCGCGTACGTGCTCCCGGTCAGTGCCGCCTCGGCGCGCAGCGCCGAGAGAACGATGAACCGCGTGGCGGACTTCGCCACCGAGGACCCGGACCGCCTGAGCCGACTCGCCCACACGATGTCGACGGGCCGGCGTGTGCTCGCCCACCGGCAGGCCACCGTCGTGGTCAGGCATGACAAGCAGATCAGCACGTGGCGGACGGGGGCCCGGCGGGCGAGGAAGAGCCCTCACACCGTTCTCGTGTTCCCCGGGCAGGGGGGCACGATCGGTGACCTGACGGCGGCGAAAGACGAGATCGACGGGTTCGCCGACTCGTTCTCGGAGGCCCTGTCGAGCCTGGCGGTCGAGGACCGGCCACTGGTGGCGGCCCTGCTCACCGGAGCAGGGGAAGCCTCCACGCCGAGGATCACCGAGCTCGCGATGCTCGTCCGATCCGTCGCGATCGCGAGATCGTTGCTCGCCGACGGCATCCAGCCCAAGTCCTTGTGCGGCTACAGCATCGGCGAGCTGGCCGCCGGTGTGGTCGGCGGAGTGCTCACCCTGGCCGATGCCGCGACCGTGCTCACCGAGCGTGCCCGCATCCTGGAGGATGCTCCGCCCGGGGAGATGATCCGGGTACGGCTGCCCGAGGACTCCGCGGCCCGGTACCTCAGCGATCGGGTGTCTTTGGCGATCGTGCCCGGTGCCAGGGACTGCGTCCTCAGCGGTGAGGCGCTCGCGATCGAGGCGGTCGCGGCCGAGCTGCGGGCCGCGAAGGTCGCCTCGGTCAGGATTCCGGTCGCGCACCCTTTTCACAGCACGGTCCTGGAGCCGTTCATCGAGAAGTACACCGCGATCTGGGCCCAGATCGACCTGCGGTCCCCGGCACTGCGGCTGACGTCGCCGACGATCGGCGGCCCGATCGACGAGGCGACCGCCCGGGACCCCGGATTCTGGGCCGGCCAGTTGGTCCGGACGGTCCGGTTCGGTGACGCGCTGCGCACGCTGCACGCGGACGGCGCGGACCTGGCCGTCGTCCTGGATTCGGGCACGGGCGTCACCCCGTTCGTCAAGGACGTGTTCGGTGCCGACGCGGTGGCCATGACCACCGGGCGGCAAACTGGGTTCGACGCGAGCTCGCGCGCCCGGCTGCTCGCGACAGCCTGGACGGCCGGGCACGACCGGGCGCTCGCGTCCACCACCGAGCGCCGCGCGGACGGCGCGCGGACCGTCGTCGTCCACGCCCCCACCTACGCGTTCGACCGGGACGGCGTCGACGGGGACCACGCTCATGCAAGCAACGAGGAGGGGCACGAGCCCATGCCGGCGGAACCAGTCCAGGCTCCCGCTTCCGGTCAGCCTGAGCCACTGTCGGCGCAGCCTCCGCGGACCGCCGACCGCGACAGCGTCGAAGTGGGCATCCGGCAGGTTGTCGCGAAGCTGGTGGGGCTCCCGCTGCGGGAGGTGGCGCCGAGCACGTCCTTCATCAACGTCGGGTACGACTCGTTCCTGCTGATTCAGCTTGCGGACGCGCTGTCGGCCGAGTTCCAGGTCGCCGTCGACGTCCGTCTGCTGTACTTCGAGCGGGATTCGCCCGCCCTCCTTGCCGAGCACCTCACCGACCTCGTGCCGGCGAGCTGGCGCCCGTCGGGCGCCGCGGCGGTGCCCGCCCCGGCTCCAGAGCCGGCCCTCGCTCCGGCTCCCGCGCAGGTCCGCGCGCCGGCGCCGCGGTCCGAGCCCGAGCGCCGGCCCGATGAGACGGCCGGGCTCCCGACGGAGGAGGAGCAGGAGTGGCTCAGGCGTACCCCGGTGTCGAAACGAGTCACCGAGGAGGACCGGTACACGCTCGTCGATCAGCGGAACGTGGTGTTCTCGCTGCGCACGGGCCGCCGCGAGGTGAGCTACCCGGTGGTCGGGGTGAAAGGTGAGGGCTCGCACTTCGTCGACGTGGACGGCCGCGAGTACCTCGACCTGTGCATGGGCTTCGGCGTCACCATGCTGGGACACGCGTCCGAGCCGGTGACACGGGCGCTGCGCTCCTTCGAGCCCTCCGAACTGTTGCTGGGCCCGCAGTCCTCGACCGCGGGAGACGTCGCCCGCGGCATCGCGTCGTTGACCGGGGTCGACCGGGTCGGCTTCGCCACCTCGGGCACCGAGGCGGTCATGGCCGCGGTGCGCGCGGCTCGCGCCAAGACCGGGAGAGACCTGCTCGCGGTGTTCACCGGTTCGTTCCACGGCACCTTCGACGGCGTGCTGGTCGCTCCTCGGGCCGGTGGGCTGCCGGGTGAGACGACGACCCTCGGCCGGGGCACGCCGGCCGGCATGGTCCAGGACGTCATCGCCGTCCCCTACGACGAGTCGGCGATCCCCGTTCTCGAGTCCTACGGCGAACGGCTGGCGGCGGTGCTGGTGGAGCCGGTCCAGAGCCGACGCCCCGGCTACCAGCCCGCAGAGCTGCTGCGGCGGCTTCGCACGCTCACCAGCGACGTGGGCGCCGCACTGATCTTCGACGAGATCATCACCGGTTTCCGGTGCCACCCGGCCGGTGCGGCCGGATACTTCGGCGTCCGCCCGGACCTGGTCACCTACGGCAAGGTCATCGGTGGCGGCATGCCCATCGGAGTCATCGCGGGCGACGCGGAATTCATGGCGCCCATCGACGGCGGTCGCTGGCGGCAGGGAGACGCCGGACTGCCGCAACGACCGAGCATGGTGTTCTCCGGAACGTTCAGCAAACAGCCGATGGCGATGGCCGTCGCGCAGCACATGGTCGGACACCTGAGGAAGGAGTCGCCGCGGCTGCAGGCCGACCTCACCCGGCGGACCACGGATATGGCCGAGGCGATCAATGCACACGCGGCCGCGCACGGTTTTCCGGTCACGGTCGAGAACTTCTCGTCCTTGTTCCGCATCAACGTCGGCGGCTCCGAGCGAGCGGAGGACATGTTCTTCCTCGGCCTGCTCAGCCGTGGCGTGTACGTGTGGGAGGGGCGCACCTGCTTTCTCAGCGCCGCACACGACGACGCGGACTGCGAGCGGATCGTGCGGACCGTCGCCGACACCGCGGCCGAGATCGCCGCGAGCGGCCTCTGGCCGGGAACCAGGGCAGCGGCTCCACCCGCACGGCCGCAGTCACCTCGGCCACCGGGCCCTCAGGCCCCTTCGCCGGTCGTCGGCGAGGCTCCGCTCACCGACGGCCAGAAGCTGCTGTGGATGAGCAGCGAACTGGGCGGCGAGCGCGAGGCTTCGTACCGCATGTCCGACGTGCGCCGGATCGACGGCGCGATCGACGAGAAGCGGTTGGCGGCCGCCATCGCCGCGGTCTCGCAACGGCACGAGGCGATGCGGATCGGATTCGACCAGGACGGCGCGACGCAGAACTGCGTCGCCCACGCCGTTCCGAAGCTGACCACGTGCACCATGAGCGACGCGTCGCCGGAGGACATCGAGGCGCTCCTCGACCGTTTCGCGAAGCGGCCGGTCGACATGTCGGTCCCGTCGCTGTTCCAGTTCCACCTCGTTCGGACCGGCGACGCCTCGTTCCTTCAGGCGACCGCGCCGCACGCGGTCGTGGACGGTTGGTCGTTCGAGGTCCTGTGGGGGGAGTTGTCGGCCTGCTACCTGGGTGACGCGACGAGCCAGGCCCTGCCGGCCCCTGCCGGCTTCCTGGAGTACGCCCGGTTCAAGCGGGCCGAGGAGGACTCGCAGTTCGGCGCGAACGCCGCGCTGTGGCGGCCGAGGCTGGACAAGTTCTGGACGGCGGGCCGAATGGTCGAAGGTACCGGGCCGTTCGTGCCGGTCACCCGGGTGGACTCGTTCTCCGAGAAGAGCCTGGCGGACCTCCGTGGCCTGTCGCGCGCCGGCCGGTCCACTATGCACACCGCCGCGCTGTCGGCCGTGGCGGTGGCGTCGTCGCTGCTGACGGGGGCCCCGCAGGCGATCGTGGTGGCCCACAGGACCGGGCAACCGCACTACGCCGACAAGCCACTTGTCGGCTTCTGCGTGGACCAGCTACCGGTCCTCGTGGAGCTTCCCGGTGATCGCAGCCTGGCGGACGTGACTCTGGACGTGCAGACGCAGCTCGTGGACACCTCAAACGCCACAGCCGGCCTGTACCGCCTGCTGCAGGACCGGCGCTACCGCCAGATTCCCGCCGCTCTCATCGCATTCGACTACGCGCACGAGGGCCAGGAGGACCTGTTCGGGTTCGCGACCGCACCAGTGGCGATGCCGCGCCGGGCGATGCCCCGGCCGGCGATGGTGACCGTCGAGGAGCACAGCGCCGGGTTCGAGATCATCTCGGAGGTGTCGCAGGCCAGCGACCTCGCGCCGTACGCGGCGGACCTGGCGGCCACCGTGGAGCGGGTGCTGTCCGGATCCACCGTCCCACTCGGCGAGATGCGCCGAGCCCGCCGGTCCTAGGTGATCGATTTGTGATCATCCGACCGGGCGTTGCGGCTAGACTCATCGACGACCTGAGGGTCCATCAGCGGAGGGGGACCAGATTGTCCAGCGACCGGACAGATGCCGCAGTGCGTGACCTCGACCATCCACACGGCACCGTGACCGCGACGTCAGGCCCCGTCAAGTGTTACAACGAGTGGGATCCGCTCGAGGAAGTCATCGTCGGCATCGTCGACAACGCCCACTTTCCCCCGTGGCATGTCGCCGTCGGCGCGCCGCTGTCGCCCGAGCAGCGTGAGGTCTTCCGACAGCGGGCCGGGCAGCCGTTCCCGGCCGACGAGGTGGCCGCCGCGCGCGACGAGCTCGATCAGCTGGCGGAGATCCTCGAGAGCATGGGCGTCGTGGTGCGTCGGCCGGAGCCTCGCGACCACTCCGCCTCCTACGGCGTTCCCGGCTGGTCGAGCACCGGACTGTACGACGCGATGCCGCGGGACCTGTTGCTCGTCGTCGGTGACGAGATCATCGAGGCGCCGATGTCGTGGCGGTCGCGGCACCACGCGGTGTCGGCGTTCCGGCCACTGCTGAAGGAGTACTTCCAGCGCGGGGCGCGTTGGGCCTCCGCGCCGAAGCCCGAGCTGCACGATGAGCTGTACGCCGAGGACTGGACGGACCAGCCGGATGGCGAGCCGTTCCGGTCGGTGATCACAGAGTATGAGCCGACCTTCGACGCGGCCGACTTCATGCGCTTCGGCCGGGACATCTTCGCCCAGCGCAGCCACGTCACCAACGGGATGGGCATCGAATGGCTGCGCCGGCACCTCGGCGACGACTATCGCGTCCACGAGGTAACGCTTGAGGACGACCACCCGATGCATATCGACGCGAGCCTGGTGCCGCTCGCTCCCGGGAAGCTGCTCATACAGCCGGAGCGGGTGAGGGAGGTGCCGGAACTGCTGAAGGACTGGGAGGTGCGGTCCGCGCCACCGCCGGTCATCCCCGACAGCCACCCGCTGTACATGACCAGCAAGTGGCTCAACATGAACGTGCTGATGATCGACGAGGAGCACATGCTCGTGGAGGCACAGGACGTGCCGATGCAGCGACTGGCCGAGAGCTGGGGCATCACCCCGGTTCCCTGCCCGTTCCGCAACTTCAACAGCTTCGGCGGTTCGTTCCACTGCGCGACGACCGACGTCCGCCGTCGTGGTGAGCTGCGGTCCTACCTGTGAAGCCGATGTCGCACCTGGCCCACCGGCTCATCGAGGCGCAGGCCGAGCAGACCCCGGACGCGGTGGCGGTGTCCTGGGACGGCGGGAGCTACACCTTCCGCCAACTCGATGAGCGGGCAAGCGTGCTCGCGGGCCTGCTCGTCGAACTCGGTGTCCGGCCAGAACGTCTGGTAGGCGTGAGCATGCAGCCGTCGCCGCTGCTGCTGGTGTCGATGTTCGCGATCTGGAAGGCCGGCGGGGCGTATGTCCCCATCGACGCGTCGCTGCCACGCGACGTCGCCGAGGGCATGGTCTCCGACGCCGGCGTGACCCTGCTGATCGGCAACGGTCCCGTCGCGGTGGATCTCGCCGGGGTGCACACGATCGACCTCGACGGCCTCGACCTTTCCGGCCCGCCCACAGCCCTGCCGTCAGTGGAGCCGCACCCGGAGAACCTCGCGTACTGCGTGTTCACGTCGGGCTCGACGGGTAAGCCCAAGCTGGTCGCGGCCGCGCATGCGAGCTTCGTCAACCACGCGCGGGCGCTGCGCGACCAACTCTCGCTCGGTCCGGAGGATCGTTCGCTGCAGTCCACGGCGATGGCCTTCGACGCCGCGCTCGAGGAGATTCTCCCGGCGTGGCTGGCCGGCGGCGCGGTGGTGATGCCCGCACAGAGCAAGTTCACCCCCTGGGAGTTCACCAGCCTCATCGAGCGGCTGTCGGTGACGATGGTCAGCCTGCCGAGCGCCTACTGGCACCTGTGGGTCGACGACCTGGTGGCCGGCGTGGTGAGCCTGCCGCCGAGCCTGCGGACCGTGTTCATCGGCGGCGACAAGATCCTCGTCGACAAACTGACGGCCTGGTACGGCGTTCCGGGAGCGGAACGGATCAACTGGGTGTCGGACTACGGGCCGACCGAGACGTCGATCAGCGTCGCTCTGCACCATCCCGCCCGCGACGGCGTCGGCGGCTCCGACGGCTCGGACTACGCCCTGGTGTCGCTCGGCCGTGCGTTCGCGCAGGCGGCACTGTACATCCTCGACGACGAGCTGCGGCCGGTGCCCGACGGCGAGCCCGGCGACCTGTGGGTGGGCGGTCCGCCGGTGACGCGCGGCTACTATCGGGCTCCGGCGATGACCGCCGACCGCTACCGGCCGGACCCGCAAGGCGCGCCCGGTGCGCGGATGTACCGGACCGGCGATCGCGCCGCCCGGGCGCTCGATGGCACGCTCTCCTTCCTCGGCCGTTCCGACCGCCAGGTGAAGATCCGTGGGCAGCGGGTGGAACTCGGTCAGGTGGAGAGCGTCCTGCACCAGATCGACGGCGTGCGCGACGCCGTGGCTGTCGTGGTCGAGAACCCGCCCGTGGGGTCGTCCCTCGTCGCGTACGTCGAGGCCGGGACCGACGTGTCGGAGGAAGGGATCAGGACCCTTCTGGCCGAGCGGCTGCCCGAATCCGCGCTGCCGACGCATATCGTGCTGCTGGAGAGGATCCCGCGTTCGCCGTTGAACGGGAAGGTGTCGCGCTCTGCCCTGCCGCCGGTCGGCGGCGCACGAGCCGGACGTTTCGGTGACGCGGCCGCCACCACGCTCGAACGCGCTGTCGCCATGGTTGTCGCCGACGTCCTCGGTGCGCCGGTGAGCGACCGGCACGACAACATCTTCTCCGCTGGCGGGGACTCGTTGCAGGCCATACAGATCCTGAGCCGGGTCGCCGAGGTGACCGGTGTGGCGCTGACCTTCAAGCAGTTCCGCGCGGCCCCGCACGTCGCCGGTATCGCCGCGTCGGTGACGCGGCTGCGCGGCGCCGGGCACGCCATCGTCCCGGCCGCCAGCCGCGATGAGTGGCAGCCGGCGTCGCGTGGTCAGCAGGCCCTCGCGTACCTCGACAAAGTGCACCGAGGCGCGCCCCTGTACGCCATCCCAGTCTGCTACCGGATCCGCGGACCGCTCGACATCGAACGCCTGGACGCCGCCCTGACCACCATCGTCGCCCGGCACGAGGCCCTGCGGACGGTGCTGGTCCAGAAGGACGGCACCGTGTGGCAGCACATCCGGCCCGCCGAGCCCGTCCGGACCGAGGTCGTCCGCGCCAGCGAGTTCGACGACGCCGCCGACCGCGCCCAGGTCGCGGCCGGGGTTCCCTTCGATCTGAGCACGGGACCGCTGCTCCGCTCGACCGCGTTCACGTGTGACGGCGAGTGGCTGTGGCTGCTCGACGTGCACCACGCGGTGTTCGACGCCTGGTCGCTGGCCCTGTTCTGGAAGGAGCTCACGGCACTCTACGAAGGTCGACCGCTGCCGGACGTGGCCGTGCAGTACGCCGACTACGCCGTGTGGCAGCAACGCTGGCTGGCGGGACCGGAGGCGGCGGCACAGCGGGCGTACTGGTCGGCACAGCTGACCGGCGCCCCCGAGCCCGCGCCTCTGGGAACGCGTCGAGCCGCCGGTGCCCGCGTGGGCACGTCCGGCTTCGCGCTGCAGTTGCCGCCCGCCGCCATCGACACCGCGGCGGTCACGCGCGTCGCCCGCGAGTGCCGCTCGACTCCGTACACGGTCCTGCTCGCGTCCTTCTTCCTCGCCCTGAGCCGTGCGATCGGCACGGACGAGCCAGTGGTCGGCCTGCCGGTCGCCTGCCGCAACCGGCCAGGTACCGAGGACATCATCGGCTACCTCGTGAACACGGTCGCGGTGCGAGCCCGGTTGAAGCGGGCCATGACTTTCCGCGACGTGATCGCCGACGTCGACGCGGCGATGGCCGAGGCGCTGACGAACCAGGATCTGCCCTTCGCCGACGCGGCCGACGGGGCATCACGCAGCTCCCGAGCCGGCGCCCCGCCGATCTTTGAGGCGATGTTCGGGTTCCAGTCCACGCCGCTCGACAGCCTTGACGGCATCGCGGGACTGTCCGTCGTCGAGCACTTCGTGCACTCCGGAACGGCCAAGACGGCACTGACCTGGACGGCGCGCAACGAACCGACCGGCCTGGTCGGCGAGATCGAGTTCGCCGCCGACGCCTTCGACACGGAGTCCGCCGGTCGGTGGCAGGCAGACCTGATGGCCACCCTGGCCGCGGCGCTTGCCGAACCGGACCAGCCGATCGGCGCGCTTCTCGACGGGCCCCCCGCGAGTGTTCCCTACTCTGTAGAACGTATAAGTTGAGTTGGATAGAGTCTGGTCATGTCGCAAACCTTCGCCGATACGATGTCGGGCGGCAGGGGGACCCGGCATCGGTTCGATCGGGAGATACTCGACGCCGTCCGCGTAGCGTCCCGCCCGGACAACTGGCGCGGTCCAGCAGAAATCCTCCGGCACTGGTTCTGGATCGCGTTCTGGTGCACGGCATCGGTGTGGACCTTCAGCAACTTGTCGCTCTGGGCGTCGATCCCGGTGTACCTGATCGCCGCTTTCTTCATCGGCGGCCGCCAGCGCGCCGTGGCGGGTGTGCTGCACATGGCCACGCACCGCGCGTTCATGGCCAACCATCGCGTCGGTAGTGTCCTCGGCGCTGTCTTCGGCGGGTATCCGGTGCTGCAGAGCTTCACCGCTTACCGCGCGTCACATCTCGGCGAACACCACGGGCGCCTGGGCGACCCGGAGCGCGATCCCGACTACCGCCAGTACAAGGACAACGGCCTGTGCGGCGACAACCTCGGGCGCCCGGCGCTGAACCGCTATCTACGCAAGGTGGTGGGCCCGCGGTCCACCGGCTCGTACATCCTTTACCTGCTGCGGCACCGGATCTGGTCGAAGGACGAAGCGCCGTTCGAGCGCGCCCTGCGCATCGCGTTGCTCGTCGTTGTGCTGGTGTGGGCCGTGGTCGCCAACTGGTGGCTGTGGTTGATCCTGCTCTGGTTCGTCCCGCTGGTCACCACGCAGGTCTGGATCGGCGCGGTGGCCGAGTTGATGGAGCACTTCCCGCTCATCGAGAACGCGCCGCGCGTAGACCTTTACATGTCGTGGAACCGGGACTACGGGTTCTGGACCCGTTTCCTGTTCGGTGAGACCGACGGCGAAGGATTCCATCTGGTCCATCACCTGTTTCCCAGGACACCGATGTGGCGCCTGCGTGAGGTCGACGCCATCCTCGCGAAAGACCCGGTCTACGCCGCACTTCCTCGGCTCAGCGGGGTGCTCGGCGGCATGGTGCAGATCTACCGGTCACTGCCGCCGACCCCACGGCCACGCCCGCAAACAGGCCCGGTTCAAACCGCCACGTGAGGAGCTGAAGTGGATCACGTGAGCGGCTCGACGTCGCTGGTCTCACGGTTCGAGCGCCAGGCCAGATCCACGCCGGAAGCCATCGCGGTCGACGACGCCGGTCAACTCGTCACCTACCGCCAACTCGACCAGTGGTCCGACGCGGTCTGCGCCGAACTGCTGGCCGCCGGGGTGGCACCGGGCGGCCTCATCGGTGTGCTGCTGCCGCGCGACTCTCGTTGGATAGCTGCGATTCTGGGCGTGCTGAAGACCGGCTGCGGTTACGTGCCGCTGGATCCGCTGTATCCGGCCGAGCGCTTGGCCATGATGGCGTCGGATTCGGCGCTCACGCTGGTCCTCTCTGAACCCTCAGGGCCGGATCCGGCGTTGGGCCGGCCGTGTGTGGCGATGCCGGCCGCGACCGCGCGTGCTCGGTCGACGGTACGCCCGCCCGTTGGCCCTGACTCACCGGCGTACGTCATCTACACGTCGGGCTCGACCGGGCGGCCGAAGGGAGTGCCGATCCGGCACCGCAACGTGCTCGCTCTCTTGGACGCGGCCCACGCGCGGATGAGCTTCGAGGCCAACGACGTCTGGTCCTTGTTCCACTCGTTCAGTTTCGACTTCTCGGTGTGGGAGATGTGGGGGCCGTTGCTGACGGGTGCCCGCATCGTCCTCGTGCCGCAGAATGTGCGGCTGGACCCACACGCGTTCGTTTCCTTTCTGGCGAGTTCCGGTGTGACCGTATGCAACATGGTCCCGTCGATCTTCCGGCATCTTGTCGCCTCGGGTGACGGTCCGCAGGACGAGCTTGTGTTGCGCCAAGTCATCTTCGGTGGTGAGGCGGTCGATCCGGTGTCGGTCTCGCGGTGGCACTCGGCACTGCCCACGTCGCGACGGCCGTCGGTCGCGAACATGTACGGGATCACCGAGTCGACCGTGCATGTGACGCTGCGACAGATGACGGCGGCCGACTTCTCGCGCTCCGCGCCGGGAACACTGATCGGCACGCCGCTGTCCCACGTCCGGCTGCGCCTGGTGGACCACCTGCTGCGGCCGGTCGAGCGCGGCGACGTCGGCGAGATCCTCCTCGACGGTCCCGGGGTGAGCGACGGCTATCTCGGCCGCGCGGATCTCAACCGCGAGCGGTTCCCCGAGAGGACCGGCGATGACGGATCGAGGGAGCACTGTTTCCGCACCGGCGATCTCGCCGCCTGGGACGAAGCCACGGGCAGCTACGTCTATCGCGGACGCATCGATGACCAGGTGCAACTGCGCGGTCACCGTATCGAGTTGGGAGAGGTCGAGGCGTCGCTGCGAGCCTGTCCCGACGTGTTCGACGCCGCCGTGGTGCTGCACAGCACCTCCGGGCAGGACTCGGCCCTCTTGGCCAATGTCGTCGCGGCCGGGTCTCTCTCGGACGACCCGGCACACGCGAGCCGAGTCGTCCGGGCGATCAGACGCAACCTGGCCGAGATGCTGCCTCACTACATGATTCCGCAGCACATCCGACTGGTGCCCGCCCTGCCGCAGAGCGAGTCGGGCAAGGTGGATCGGAACGCTCTCGTTCCGCCTTCCCTCCCGGCGGAACAGTAATACCCGGTCCGTGTCAGCGCTTTGATTCGCCATCATCCGACGTCAGGAGAGTTGTGTACCGTCTTGAGGGTAGGGTCGCCTTCATCACCGGAATCGGCCGCGGCCAAGGGCGTAACCAGGCAGTGCGGCTGGCCTCCGAAGGTGCGGACATCATCGGTGTGGACATCTGTCGTGATGTCGAGTCCGCGGCCTATTCGATGGCGTCGGAAGACGACATGGCCGAGACCGTGCGACAGGTGGAGGCACTGGGCCGGCGAGTCGTCGCACGGGTCGGCGACGTGCGTGACGGCGCATCGTTGCGCAAGGCCGTGCAGGAGGGCGTCGAGCAGTTCGGCCGGCTGGACTTCGTGGTGGCGAACGCCGGTATCAGCACCGCCCAGTTCGGGATGACGACGCCGGAGCAGGAAGAGCAGGCGTGGAACGACGCCATCGCCGTGAACCTCACCGGGGCCTGGAACACCGCGCAAGCCGCCATTCCGTACATGGTCGCCGGCGGCCGAGGCGGTTCGATTGTCTTCATCGGCTCGACCGCGGGGCTGCGTGGCCTGGGGGCGGGCGGGTACACCGCGGCCAAGCACGGCGTCGTCGGCATCATGCGCGGGCTTGCCAACGAGCTGGCCGAGGACAACATCCGCGTCAACGTCGTGCATCCCGCGGCGGTCAACACACCGATGGCGGTCAACGAGGGGATGCAGGCATATGTGGACGCGCAGGCCGAGAAGGGCGCGGGCCACCAGAACGCGATGCCCTTGCTGGAACCTGCCGAC
Source organism: Streptomyces sp. NBC_01808 (assembly GCF_035917395.1). Taxonomy (NCBI): domain Bacteria; kingdom Bacillati; phylum Actinomycetota; class Actinomycetes; order Kitasatosporales; family Streptomycetaceae; genus Streptomyces; species Streptomyces sp. NBC_01808. The sequence goes on along the minus strand of NZ_CP109072.1, from coordinate 3,234,857 downwards.
ATCAGCGCCGCCGTCGCGTTCCTGCTCTCGGATGAGGCCCGTTACATCACCGGCACGGACCTTCCGGTCGACGCGGGATTCGTCAACCGCGTCAGCTAGCGCGCATTGACAGCACGACGCTCTGCACTTCGAGCACGTCTCGCTCGGCGAGCGCGTCGAGGTAGGCGGCCCGCTCGGCCCGCCCGACGGCCAGCAGTGAATGCGGTGGCAGCCAACGTTCGCGGACCATGTCCCGGCTCAGGGTGAACGGCGACGAATCATCGGTCGCCGGGCTCAGGTGCCAGCTCTCCGGATCGTGGATCACCCGGCGGAGCAAACCGTTCAGTGAGCCGTCCGCCGCGGTGATCTCGGTGTCGAACCAGACCTGTGCCGTGCCTTGCGAGTCGAGAAGGCCGCGCAGAGTGGTGTTGATGAAAGCGAACGCGGTCGCGCTGTCCGGAGCGTTGAACGCGATCCGCGCATAGGTGGCGGTGTCGGTGTAGGTCGTGCAGTCGCCGACGACGTAGCGGGCGTCGACACCGTTGAGTACCGCGTTCGCGGTGGCGTAGGCAACCGATCGGGGGCCGATGTCGGCGCCCACCCGCGGATGACCACAGTCGGCCAATTGGGACAGGAAGCCGGTCCCGCATCCCATGTCGAAGAAGGATTGACCGGGCAGGTCGAGTCGCTGGAAGCCTCGGAGCAGCTCGATCGACGAGGCGTGCGGCGGCATGCACCCGCCGTCTGGCCAGTCTCGGGTGAACCCGTCCGGACCGTGTTCGAACAGCCGGTCGGAGAGAAAGAGCCCGTTCCGGTACTCGGTGATGGCGACCGTGCCGCGTCGCTCGCCGTCCGGAAGGATCCTGACCAGCCCGAGGTCGGTGAGCAGGGAGGCGAGCTCCGGAGCCAGGAGCTTCCAACGCCGCTCCGGCACCTGCCCACACAGGAGGAACAACTCGAACAGGACCGCGGCGGGGTCGTCGATCAGCGACAGCTCTCCGAGGTGGTACAGCGAGAACCGCCCGATGTCCGACAGGACGGCTTCGCCGGACGTGTCGAGCTCAAGCAGGATCGGCAACTGGACGGTCCGGTAGTTCGCTGCGCGGAGCAACGCACCGAGTCGGGCGAGCGAGTCCCGCTCGGCCCGGAAGACACCCACGTTCCGCTACCCGCGAGCGTCCATCGCCTGCCGCAGGCTCTTGGGTCGCATGTCGGTCCAGACCTCGGCGATGTGGTCCAGGCACTCGGTCCTGCTGCCCGCATGACCGACCTCGTGCCAACCGGCCGGCAGCGATCGACCGGCGAGCCATATCGAGTACTGCTCCTCCTCGTTGACCACGACCGAGTAAGTGCGGTTGTCCTCGTCGATCTCGCTCACGACCAGCCTCCGTGGGGTCTTCGCCGAACAGCACGAGTCTATCGCCCTGTTCATAAGGTTAGACTGATCTTTCGGCCGCGACGCCACATGGAGACACTCATGGCAGAAGTCGATCCGGTCACGATCGACGAGATGTACACGTCCCGCCACCTCGAAGTGGCGCAGCGGGGGCAGTACCGCAGTTATGAGCCCCGGCGGTCCGCCATGTTGTACGAGTTGGTCGATGATCTCGGGATCGGGCCGGGGGATGTCGTGCTCGACATCGGCGGGCGCGACGCGTCGCATTCGCTCGCGATGGTCAGGATGTTCGGCTGCGACGCCGTTTCTGTGGATCCGGTGGCGAGCAACAACGAGGAGGCGCGGGCCGCGGTGGCCGCGTCTCCGCTGGGCGACAAGGTGTCGGTCCGGGACGGCATGATGGAGGAGATCCCCGCCGCCGACGGCGAGTTCGACTTCATCTTCAGCCGGGACATGTTCTTCCATGTCGTCGGTGCCGACCGGGCGCTGGCCGAAGCCCGGCGTGTGCTCAAACCCGGCGGACAGATGCTGCTGTACCAAACCTTTGCCACCGACCGCCTTGAACCGCTTGAGAGAGCGCAGCTCTTCTCCGACTTGGCCGTCGCGCCCGAGCGCATGTCACCGGAGGACTTTCGGACGCGAGCGCTGGCAGCAGGTTTCACCATCGAGTTGACCGACATCATCGGCTCCGAGTGGCGTGAGGCGTGGGAGGAGGACGGTGAAGGGCTGACGTCCCGGCAGCTGTTGTACGCGGCCCGACTGATCCGCAAGTCCGAGCAACTGCGAGCCGAACTCGGAGATGTCGATTACCGCGTCGAACTGTCCAACGCCCTGTGGGGCGTCTACCAGATGATCGGAAAGCTCGAGCCCTGGATCTTCCTGTTGCGAAACTAAAGCGTGTGGCAAAGGTTGTATCCGGGCAGGTCAGGGCCCGGATACAACCTTCTGCAACACGCTTCAGAGTCCGCGGGCGGTGAGGAACTCGTCCATGCGGTCGAAGGCCTGCGGCAGTGCCGAACGGCCGAGTCCGACGCGGAACCGGTTGTCGGTGGTGTCGAAGACCGTTCCGGGCAGGAGCAGGACACCCTGATCGCGAACAAGTTCGGTGACGAAGTCCTCGACCGGGACGGGCGCCAGCAGCCGAGGGAACGCGAGCAGACCCGCTGCTGGTGCGGTCCAGGCGAACGTGTCGCGATGTCCGCCGAAGAACGACGCGGCGTGGGCGAGGTTGGCCTTGACGATCGTCCGGCTGCGCTCGATCAGGTGGTCGTGGGCGCGCAGCGCGATCAGCGACAGGATCTCGGCCGGCGCCGAGGAACAAACCGACGTGTAGTCCTTGAGGGTTCGGGCCGCGTCGGTGATGGACCGGTCACGGGTCGCGAACCACCCGACGCGCAACCCGGCCAGGGCGTACGCCTTGGACATCACGCCGACGCTGACGGCGCGCTCGTCCAGATCGCAGGCCGCCGGCAGGGTGTCCGCGTCGTCGTACTCCAGATGGCGGTACACCTCGTCGGAGACGACCGTGACTCCGGCCTCGCCGGCCATCGTGAGCAGTTCGGCGAACTCGGCGTGACTGGGCAGCGCACCGGTCGGGTTGTGCGGGAAGTTGACGAACAACGCGCGGGTGTTCGGCCGCAGCGCCTTCCGCACGGCACCGATGTCGAGTTTCCAGTCGTTGTCGGCGTCCAGTTCCACGGCGGTGAACGTGGCGCCGAGCGACGGCGCGATGCGGTGCAGCGACTCGAACGCCGGCCACACCACCACCGCGTGGTCTCCGGGCCCGAGCAGGGAGTGTGCGAGCAGGAACAGCGCCTCGACCGCGCCGCCGGCGCACACGGTGACCTCGGAGGCCGGGGTCTTCGTGTACTGATCGGCGATCGCCTCGCGAAGCAGTGGATGGCCAGTGGTCTCGGTGTAACCGAGTTCGAGCCCGTCCCACAGCGCCCGGGTGTCGGCGTCGGCCAGGTCCAGTAGTTCGCGGAGGGACAGTGGATCGACGTCCGAGGCGCAGGCGAGATACTCGGCCTCGGGGTCCCACCGGCCGAAGAAGTCCTCGATCTTGCAGCGGTTGGGGATCATGTCAGCCGGCCTCCTGCGCCTGGCCATCGTGCAGCCTCGGCCTGCCCCGGTCGAGGAAACCGACCATCGCCGGGACCGGGCTGACGATGCGCGGCTGAGCGGCCAGTCGTTCCTGGTGGCGGGCGTTGATCACGGGCATCTTCGACCAGTGGGTGGCCGGGCTCAGGTGGTGCTCCTGGTGGTACCCGTCGTTGAACGTGACGAGGTTGTAGAGCCGGCCGTAGTGGCTGACCGAGTCGGTCATGCGGGAGTCCGGGTTCGCGCCGTAATGACGGTAGTAGTTCTGCAAGTTCACCAGTGTCAGCGCGCAGAAGAACGCCGGCAGGTAGACCATCACCGTCCACTGCCAGGAGATCACCACGAAGCCGGCCAGCGTCAGGCAGTGCGCGGCGCGGTCGAGCTGGAGCTGGAGCAGTTCCCGCCTGCGCCGGTCAGGCTTCTTGGAAGCCAGGGCGAGCAGGTTCTCCTCTCTGGCACCGACCCGCCACAACCGGACGACCGCCGCCAGTTCCATGACTCGGTCGGCGATCGAGTCAACGGCTCCTCGCAGCGCGTACGACGGGAGCGGCTCGTGCTGGCCGTTCTTGCCGCGGCGGTACGTCGACGAGCGATCGCGGGTCGGCTCGCCCCCCTTTGGGCGGTCGTTGTTGTGCCGGTGGTGGTTGCGGACGTGCGTCAGCTCGTAGGCCTGCACCGACTGTCCGATGTTCGCCGAGTTGACGACCGACACGACCGCGTTGAGCTTGCTGCTCACGAACCAGGGCATGTGCGTGAACAGGTGGGACACGACGATGATGTTGTAGGCCATCATGAAGGTGAGCAGGATTCCGCCGGCGATCCGTCCCGCGATCGGCATGGCCTCCCATGTGCTCGCCAGGGCGAACGTGATGGCGAACTGCGCCACGCTGATGGCCAGCAATATCGCGTCCTTGCGACTGTGCTTCCACATCCGGTAGACCGCCAATCCGCAACGAAAGAGGGGATCTAGCTGCGCGCACCGAAGAGTTCGGTGTTTGATCAAGAATAGTACTGGCTGCAGGGGCGGCGGGGGGAGTGGCATAATTTCACACGACTTCGGTCCGTGCCGGGACGGCGAAGGGTGGAGATGACAACACATGACCACGTGAGGGCCGAGTCCCCGCGGATCGACCGTGCGGCCCCACTGGTCGACGAGACGAGCGACACACTCCCCATCGGACCGCTCCAAGAGGGACTGTGGGTGTTCTGGCGGCTGAACCCGGCCAGCGCGGCGTACAACCTCCCCGAGGTCCTCCACGTCGAGGGCGAGTTCGACCCCGACGCCATCCAGTTCGCGTTCGACGAGACGGTGCGGCGGCACGAGGCGCTGCGCACGACGTTCCGGGAGACCGAGTCCGGTGTGGTGCAAGTCGTGGCGCGCGACCCGGGCCGGATGCCGGTCAGGGTCACCGACCTTCACGACGTGCCGGAGGCCGAGCGTGCCGACCGCATCGCCGCCACTCTCTTCGACGAGGCCAACGCGCCGTTCGACCTGGCAGTGGACCTGCCGATCAGGCTCGCTGCGATCCGCGTCGCCGAGGAGCGCACATCGATCCTCCTGGTCGTCCACCACATCGCGTGTGACGGTCCGTCGTTGTCGCGCGTGCTTGAGGATTTCGAGACGTTCCACCAGGCCGCACGACGAGGGACTGTCCCGGATCTCCCGCCGGCTCCCCCCGGCTACACCGAGTTCGTCCGGCGGCAACTCGACGCGCTCTCGGGGCAGGGCTTCCGCGAGGAGCGCGACTACTGGGGTGAACGGCTTGCCGGCGCGCGTGGAAGCGTGCTGCCGGGTGACGGCGGCAGCCGGCCGGCGGAGGGCACCCACCGAACCTGTGCCGTGTCGACAGTCCTCGAGCCCGAACTCGCGGCCGCGGTGCTCGACTACGCCCGCCGAGCGCGGGCCACTCCGTTCACCGTTCTGCTCTGCGCGATGCAGATCATGTTCGCCCACGCGGCGAACGACCGTGAGGTGGTGCTCGGCACCGCGGTGGAAGGGCGGCCGCGACGGTTCGCCGGCACCGTCGGGATGCTCGTGAACACGCTCGTGATCAAGTCGGTCATCGACAAGGCCGCCTCCTTCGCGGGCGTGCTCGATGCCGTGTCCCTCGACCTGATGGACGCGCTCGACCACCAGGATCTGCCCTACAGCCGCGCGATCGCCGAACTCGAAGGCTCCGGTGGCGGGTTGGGCGACGATCTCATCAACACCATGTTCACCGCGGGCTCGAAGGGCAGTCCCACCGTCCGCGGCGAGCGGGACTCCGGGGTTCCGGCCCACCGCGTCGAGGGCCCGTTCGAACTCATCACCTGGTGCTACGTCGAGGGATCCGTGGTTGCTCTCGACTGGGAGTTCGCGCTGCGCACGTACTCACGCGAGACCGCGGCGGGCTACCGGGACGCCTACCGGGAGATCCTGGCCGCCCTGCTGCGCGATCCCGAGGCGCCGATCAACTCTCTCGGGCTGACCGACGCGCTCACCCGGCTCGTTCCCTGCACGTCCCCGAACGCGCTCGCCGGGCCGGTCGAGGCCCCGTCCGACGCGGAAACGTCCAACGGGACCGGCGACACGACCTTGTCACCGGTCGAGGCGGCCGTCGCCGCGATCTGGTCGGAGTTCCTGGGGGTCCCGGTCGAGTCGCCGTTCGACGACTTCTTTGAGCTCGGCGGCCACTCGATGGTGGCGAGCCGGGCTGTGGCGGTGGTCCGCCGGAAGGTCGCGCCCGTGACGATGCGGAAGCTGTTCGACCACCCGCGACTGCGCGACTTCTGCGCCCAGTTGGACGCCGGCGAGTGAACCGACGTGGCGTGGACCTGAGGACGCGTCGCTCGTGGCCTACTCGTGTTGTCGCAGCAGGAGACGGCAACACGATCTTTTCGGCTAGCATCGCCCGATGCGTATGGACTCGATGAAGGTGATATGGCGGACTCCGTGATGCCCCAGGGACTGGCGCCCGTCTCGGTCGGTCAGGAAGCGCTCTGGTTCATCGACCAGATGGCGCCGGGCACGTCCCAGTACCTGATGACCTTCCCGTTCCGGATGACCGGTGAACTGGACGTGCCCGCGCTCAAGAACGCGCTCGACCGGCTCGTCGCCCGGCACAGCGCTCTCCGGACGACGTTCGTCGAACGCGACGACCAGGTGTGTCAGGTCGTCCATGACAACCTGCGCGTGCCGTTGACCGTCGAGAACGTGGCGGGCGGCGAGTCCGGGCTGCGGCAGCGGCTCGCGCATGAGGCCGACCGCGGCTTCGACCTGGCGACGAGTCCGCTGTTTCGAGCAACCTTGCTCAGGTGCGGCGAACTGGAGCACGTGCTTGTGCTCGCCACGCACCACATCATCTTCGACGGCGGCTCGCTCGACATCGTCATGGACGAGCTCGCCGAGTTCTACGCCGACGGGCTGGGCGCCGCTTCGCGCAAGGAGCCGGCCGGCCAGTACACCCGGTTCGCGATCGACGAGCGGGCATGGCTCGACCAGGAGGAGAGCCGCGAGCAGCTCGACTTCTGGCGTGCGACCCTCGCCGGCGCCCCGCATCTCACACTGCCCACCGACCGCCCCCGGTCCCTGGCTTCGTCGCAGACCGGTGGCGCCGCGCGGTTCACGATCGGTGCGCAGGAGTTCGAGGGTGTTCGCTCGCTGCTCGCGCAGGAGCGACTCACGCCGTTCATGTTCGCCCACGCGCTGCACCATCTGGCGGTCGCGCATCTGACCGGCCAGCGGGACATCGTCGTCGGCAGTCCGGTCTCGAACCGGCCCGACGAATTCCGCGATGCCGTCGGCTACTTCGTGAACATGATGACACTGCGCGTCGACTCGCTCGGAGCGCACACCTTCCGGGATCTGCTGCGCCAGGTCCGGGGCGCCCTGCTGGACGCCTACGAGAACCAGCGATACCCGTACGCCTATCTGGTCTCCGAGCTCGCGACCTCGGAACTCGGGCTCCGTCCCGACCTTTTCGACACCGTTCTCGCCGTGGAATACGAGGGGTCGGGAGAAGACCGCTGGCCCGGTCTGGGCGTGACGCGTCTGGAGACCGACAACAGCACGACCAAGTTCGAACTCGGCGTCTCGGTCATCTGGGGCGACAACGGCTTCGAAACCGACATCGCGTTCCGTACGGCACTCTTCGACCGGTCGACGATAGCCTCCTTCACCGAGCACTACCGGTTACTCGCGCTACGGGCGATCGCCGAACCGGATGCCGAGCTGGCGGGTCTGCTGTCGGACGGCGCCGTTCCGTCCGGACGGGAGGAACCGGTCCGGCGTCTTGTCCGCAGTAGGGCGTCACTCGCGTCGCGGCCTGCTGAGACGGACCCGAGTGGACCGTCGCCGGAGTCGCCGGCCGAGGGCCGGGCGCCGAGGAACTCCCGGGAGGAGATCATCGCCCGGCTCTTCGCCGAGGTGCTGGGCCGGGATTCGGTCGGGGTCGACGACAACTTCTTCGACCTCGGTGGACACTCGCTGCTGATCCTGCGCCTGGTGTCCCGGGTGCGGGCGGTGCTGGGGACGGACGTCGCGATCCGGTGGCTGTTCGAGGCGCCGACGGTGGCGGGACTCGCCGATCGCCTCGCACATCCGGTGCCCGACGCGCCTCCGCGTTCCGACGGCGATGCTCCGATCGTCCGGAAGAAAAGCAGGATTCACGTCCGGCGGCTTGTCGGCGATGAGACGGCCCGGAAGGAGCCTCGGGCAAAGGTCGCGATCGCGAACCCGCCGTCGTCGGAGTTGCCGGCCGAGGGCCGGGCGCCGAGGAACTCCCGGGAGGAGATCATCGCCCAGCTTTTCGCCGAGGCGCTGGGCCAGGATTCGGTCGGGGTCGACGACGACTTTTTCGACCTCGGTGGACACTCGCTGCTGATCGCGCCCCTGGTGTCCCGGGTGCGGGCGGTGCTGGGGACGGACGTCGCGATCCAGTGGCTGCTCGAGACGCCGACGGTGGCGGGACTCGCCGATCGCCTCGGGAGCCCGGTGCACGACTCGCTGGCGCCGCTGCTCCCCCTGCGCGCGGGCGGCGGCCTCGACCCGGTCTTCTTCCTGCCGCCGATCGGCGGTCTCAGTTGGGCCTACGCACGGTTCCTGCCCTTCATCCCGAAGGGACGCCCGGTCTACGGCCTGCAGGCGACGCGTTTGGTCTCCGGTGCGGACCGGCCGGGGACGGTGCGGCAGGTGGCCGAGACCTACCTCGACCTCATCTCGGGAGTGAATGCCGACAGTCCTTTGTCTCTGGTCGGATGGAGCTTCGGCGGCGTCGCTGCGCAGGAGATCGCGGTGCTGGCGCAGGAGTCCGGGCGTCCGGTGCGCGACCTTGTCCTGCTCGACGCCGTCCCAGGCGTTCCTGGGATGGTCCAACTCGACGGGACCGTCTCCCCGGCGGCTCTCTCACCGGAGACCATGGAGGCGATCACGGCCTCGATTCGTGGCTCCGTCGGCGGCGAGGCCGGCGAGCTGACCGAGTCCCTGTTCGATGATTTGCTGGGCACCGCCACGCACTGCTTCCGCCTGTCTGCGGCTCATCGATCCCGGCCGTTCGACGGCCGGACCGTCAGCTTCGAGACCGACGAGACCGGGCCGCTACGCCGCCGGGCCGGGATCACGTGGGCCGACCTTTCTTCCGGTGGCGCCGAGACGCATCGGCTGACGTGCCTGCACACCGAGGTCATGGACACATCGATCGTTCGCCGGACCGGACCCGCCGTCGCCGGTATCCTGGCACGGCCCCGGTGATGATGATCGCACTCCGCCCCTGCCTCCGGCGGTCGGCGAGCACAGAGAGACGTGTCCTGTGAGAACGCTGCATTCCTGGTTCACCTCCACTGCCGACCGGCTCCCCGATGAGATCGCGCTGGTCGTGGCCGGGCAGCAATGGACCTACCGGGAGCTGGACCGGGTCGCACGATCCGTGGCCGCGGTCGTCGCGGAGATCGCGCCTCGACGTCCGGCCCGGATCGGGCTGCTGGCCGCGCAGAGCGTGGGGGCCTATGCGGGCTACCTCGGCGTGATCCGCGGCGGCAACGCGGTGGTGCCGATGCATGTCGACTATCCCGCTGAGCGCAACCGCCAAGTCGTCGAGGTCGCCAAGCTCGACGCCCTGATCGTCGACGATGGCCGCGACGTCGAGTTCGCCGAGGACCTTGACCTGCCGGTCATCGAGATAGGCAGCGAGGACGCCAGGCAGGTGTCGGCGGCGCCCGTGGCCGACGCCGTCGAGGACGCGGACGACGCGCAGGACATCGCGTACATCCTGTTCACCTCGGGATCCACCGGCGTGCCGAAGGGGGTGCCGATCCGGCATCGCAACCTCGATGCGTTCGTCCGCTACCATCTGGACCGGTACGGTGTCGGTCCCGGCTGCCGCCTGTCCCAGACATTCGGGCTGACCTTCGACCCTTCGGTTTTCGACATGGCCGTCGCGTGGGGGAGTGGCGCCACGCTGGTGGTGCCGTCACGGGCCGAGCTGATCGACCCGGTCGAGTTCGTCAACAATCACGCCCTCACGCACTGGTACTCGCTGCCCTCGATCGTCTCGTGGGTGCACGACTCCGGATCACTGGAGCCGGGTAGCCTGCCCACGCTGCGCCGCAGCCTTTTCGCGGGTGAGCAGTTGACTCTGGAGCAGGCGCGGGTGTGGTCGGACGCCGCGCCCAACAGCACGATCGAGAACCTCTACGGGCCGACGGAGCTCACCATCACGGTCACCGCGTACCAACTGCCGGCCGACCGAGAAGCGTGGCCGGCGACCAAGAACGGAACGGTGCCGATCGGCCCGGTGTACCCGCACCTCGAGGGCCGGATCGACCCGGTGACCGGTGAGCTCCAGGTCCGCGGGCCGCAGCGGTTCGACGGGTACCTCGACCCGGCCGACAACGTCGGCCGCTTCTGGGGTCCCGATGCGGAGGGTGATGCCGACTCGGTCGACCGTTCGGTTGACGACGCCGCGTGGTACCGCACCGGCGATCGCATGACCGACGTCAACGGCGATCTCGTTCACCTGGGTCGCCTCGACGAGCAGGTCAAGATCATGGGTCGGCGGCTCGAACTCGGTGACGTGGAGGCCGCGTTGCGGCGGTGGGCGGGTGTTGGTGATGTCGTCGTGGTCGTCGGCTCCGCCCCGGCCGGCGAGCTTCAGCTCACCGCGGTGTACACCGGCGCGGCCGTCGACGCGGGCGAACTGCGCAGCCGCCTGCTCCCGAACATGCCGGTACACATGGTTCCCGCGCGGTTCGTGCACGTGGAAGCGTTTCCGCTCAATGCCAACGGCAAGATCGACCGCCAGGCCTGCCGAGCGCTGTGACTCCGATGGTCCAGCGCCCTGACCCGCGGGCTACTGAACGCGGAACGGGTAGCCCCGCTGGTTCTCCGTCGCGATTCGGTTGATTCCGTAGTCATCGACGCCGGAGACGAGCACGGCGCCGTACTTCGAGAGGTCGATCGCGCCGCCGTACTCGACCACGTCGTCGGTTTCCGGGTAGACCTTGACCTTGGTCGGCACGTAGCGGGCAGCGAAACCCATGCGGTAGTCCCGCACGCTTCCCGTGTGTGGCAGGGACGCGTGCATGAGGGTGGACCAGAAGATGACCGCCTCCCCAGCCCGCATGACCAGCGGGAACGCCTGGGACTCGTCCGGCTTCCAGTCGGGATCCGTCTGCAACTGCCGGTAGTCGTAGCCGAAGAAGCCCCGCTTGATGCCTTCCTTCTCCGTGTTGTTGAGCGTTTCGGGTCGGAAGTCCATGGGCTTCGACTCGTCGTAGTTCATGTGGCGGTGGGTCCCCGGCATCAACTGGAGGCAACCGTTCTCCAGCGTCGAGTCGGTGAACGCCGTCCACACCGTGATGGTGCCGCCGAACGCCGGTTCACCGTTCTCCGACGGCCAGGCGATCTGCGGCTTTTTGCTGGCGTTCGCGAAGGTTGCCGCCTGGTGCCAGTCCGTTCCCTCGTCGCCGGCGTACTTGGGGAAGAATTCGGTGCGCCAGCACAGGACGTCGGGGCCGATGATCGACGCCACCCGGTCGACGATCCTGGGGTCCATGATGTGCTCCGAGAGCAGATCAATATCCAGGTGCCGGTCGTAGTTCGCGATGTTGGTCGCCGAACCCCGGGCGTTCGCGTCGTAGATGGCATGGGACCGGTCAACTAGCTGACGCCGCACGGTCCGCCATCGCTCTTCGATCACTTCGGGCTCGTAGATCTGGACCGGTCCGATGTAGCCGTCCCGCTCGAACTGTTCGCGCTGCTCCGCAGACAGTGTGAAATCGGCGCGTGCGTCGTTGTTCGTCATCTTGATTCATTTTAACACCACGAACGGTTGATGATTTTTACTTCGGCCAGGTGAATCGTGGGTCAACCGCGGGACCCGGACCAGACGCACCTGTTGAGCGTGGTGGTGCAGCTCGGCGCTCGCCGAGGACGCGCAGGCCGGCAGAACCGCATGCGGCCCTGCGGGGATCGTCACCGGGGCCGGAACCTCGTCTTGCACATCTGCGTCGCGGATCATGGCCGGATCGCCGCCTGTGCAGGCGGCACCGTCGCCACCGGCGCCGCCGAACTCGACGACGAGGGCGGGCCACTGCTGCTCTCCTCCCGGGAGGCGCCTGAACTGCGTCAGAACGGTGGAGTGGGGGAAACCCAGGAAGTCCGCTACCTCGTCCGGCTGTGCCTCGCCGTTGGCCAGATACTGCAGGATTGCCAACCGGGTCGTATCCACCAGGGACCGGAACAAGATCGCTTTCGTGCCGGAGGCGCGAGTAAGGCCCGGTGTGCTCAGCGGTGTACGGATTGCGAATGAACCGGAGAGCAATGTTCCCGATGTCGGTCACATGAGCGCGCCGCAGACGTCGTCATCTGCCTTTCCGGTCAGGTCGTGGACGTGGCCGTGCCCCCGGCTTTCCCGACGGTGAGGCCACCGCTGCCGCGAAGCCGGGTGGCACGTCCACGTCCACGACCTGCCACCGCGCCACCTCGACCGGCCCCGGCGCGGCGCCGAGGTAGTCGAGTGTCGGGTCGCGGGCGAGTCCGGTACCGATGCCTTTGAGGTACGCCTCCTTGCGCGCCCATATCCGGGCGCAGGCCCGGGGGCGCTCCGCCGCGGGCAGCCCGCCGAGTTCCGCGGCTTCGCGCGGGTGCAGCACCCCGGCGATCTCCGCGGCGGCACGGGCGGACGGCACCTCCTCGGCGTCCGCGCCCACGGGTTCTGCGGCGAACGCGAGCAGCACGAGCCGGCCGCTGTGGGCCAAGGAGAAGTGCGTTCGGCCCTCGGCGACCGCGGGTCGGCCGTGCGCCTTTCGGCAGAGTGGGCAGGCTTCGCGGACGAGGGTGACGCACTGCGGGGCGAGGCCCAACTGCGCGCCCAGCAGCATCCGCAGAGCCACGTGGGCGACCACGTACGTCGCCCGGTCGTGCTCGCGGCGGAAGCCGGCGGCCCGCCGCCGCTCCTCGTCGTCCAGGACCGCGGGCGCCGCGAGCGCGGCCGGCGCCGCGTGCCGGGCGGCGTCCACCGTCCATAGCGCGGGCGGGTCGCCCGGGGCGGGCGGTCGCACCGCTCCGGGGCCGAGGGCGAGATCCAACTCGACCGGCCGGCGCCCCGGCGCGCGGGGGCAGGGAACCGGGCCGCCAACGGTCGCGTGGGCGGGGGAGGGTCGTACGGTGCCGGAGTCCGGCGCGGACGGGGACATCGCCGTGGCTGCCCGATTCCGGCCGACTTCGGCCGCCCGGGCGCTCCTCATCGGCACTGGCCACCCCCCGGATCCCGTGGGGTTGCGACTGTGCCAAGTGACGCAGCCGCAGCCGCAGTTGGGCACTTCCTGCTATGCCGCGAAGCGCGGCAGGTTCCTTGACGGTCTCTGGGAAAGGGGCGCCTATGGTCGGCCGCTGACAATATCTGATCGCGATTACATCGTTAAACGTCGATGCTACAAGTGATGCCGGTCTACGGGGGATGCGCCGAAGTCAACCCATTGCGTGCTCCAGGGGGGCCCGCTCTGCCGCCTGCGCGCCCTGGCTGTGTGAGGGCATTTCAGAAATGCAATGGGAAGTGTGGATATGGTCCCATCAACGGGGCAAAGAGTGCGGCGACGTGACCGAGGACGTCTGTGCAAACCACTCGACCACCCGGCGCTTTTCCACGTTTCCCATCGTTCCGGCGGATCGTTCGCTTGCGCTCCCCACTCCGGGTATGCAGGGTGGTCCGCCGATCACGGAAGGGATGTCATGGATACACACCAGACCTCGTCACTTCTCTTCGGCCTCGCCGCCATGGTGGTGCTGGCCCGGCTGCTCGGAGTCTTAGCGCAACGGCTGGGCCAGCCAGCGGTGATCGGAGAGGTCCTCGCCGGGATCGCACTGGGTCCGACCCTCTTCAACGGCGCCGTCACCGAGGCGCTCTTTCCGGAGAACATACGGCCGCTGCTGGCCGCCCTGGCCGCGATCGGCGTCGCCATATTCATGTTCATCGTCGGCTTCGAGTGGGATCCCGCGATGATCCGGGGCAGCGGCGGCCTCGCGGCGTCCGTGTCCTTCAGCTCCATCCTGCTGCCGTTCAGCCTGGGCATGCTCCTGGCGCTCTACCTGATGGACGACTACGGAACAGGCGACCGGACGCCGTTCATGCTCTTCATGGGCATCGCCATGTCGATCACGGCCTTCCCCGTCCTGGCTCGTATCCTCACCGACCGGCGTATGAGCCGCAGCCCGCTGGGCGTCCTCGCCCTGGCCTGCGCCTCGATCGACGACGTACTCGCCTGGACCCTGCTCGCCGGCGTGGTCGCCGTCAGCGGCTCGGCGGGCGAGGAGCAGTGGCGGATCATCCTCGCCGTCCCCTACCTCCTGGCCATGCTCTTCGTCGTACGCCCCCTCCTGAACGGCTTCGCGGCAAGCCGCCCTGAAGTGCGGCTGACCCCGTCGGTGTTCGTCTTCGTACTCGCCGGCCTCCTGGTCTCGGCCGCCGCCACCGAGTGGGTCGGCCTGCACTACATCTTCGGCGCGTTCCTCTTCGGCGTGATCCTTCCGCGCGCCGGCGTGGAGCAACTCCGCGACCAGGTCCAGGACAGGCTCGGCCAACTGAACGGCACCTTGTTGCTCCCGGTGTTCTTCCTCGTCGCCGGCCTGCACGTGGACCTGTCGGACCTGGGCACGAGCGGCCTGGGCGCCCTGCTGCTGATCCTCCTGGTGGCCATCGGGGGCAAGTTCCTCGGCGCCTTCGTCGCGGCCCGCCTCAACCGCATGCCGGTCCGGCAGTCGGCGGCGCTGGCCACACTGATGAACACCCGCGGCCTGACGGAACTCATCGTCCTGAACGTGGGCCTGCAGATGGGATTCCTGGGACAGGACCTCTACTCGCTGATGGTGGTCATGGCCGTCGTCACCACGGCGATGGCGGGCCCGTTGCTGACCTGGTTGGTAGGTCACCCGGGCCAGGACGACGACCGCCTACGGGTCAAGTCCCTGAACCAGGACAGCATGGCGGACTCCGCGAGATAACACACAGGGCGTTCGGACCCCCGGGGCCGGACCGGCCCCGTATGCCGCCGCTCATCACCTGCACCAACCTGCGGCGGCGTGCGGGGCCTTGCCCACGGACGGTCGAGACGCCGCTGGCCGTCGGCCTCTCGCATGTCGGGTCCAAGATGGACCCGCCCGCCCAGCACGAAGCCGCCGGGATCAAGGCCGACGACGGCGTTGACCTGCTCGCCGGGTCCACCGCGGCGGGCGTGGCTTCGTTCACGTCATTCTGGTTCCGAGCGGTGAAGCCGGACGCTGGATCGACGTAACAGCCCGCATCGCTGCCGAAACGATGCGGACCAGGCACGCAGACGGGGTTTCGTTTCCATCTGTGTGGTGCCCCCGGCAGGATTCGAACCTGCGACACCCGCTTTAGGAGAGCGGTGCTCTATCCCCTGAGCTACGGAGGCGGGGTGGGCCCGGAGGCCCGGTCACCCGCGACAGTGTAGCGGGTGGCGGGGGTGGGGGTCGGCGGGTGCGGGGGTGCGTGGGTGGGGGCGGGGCTTCGTCCGTCGCGGTGTCTTTTCGGGGTGGAGTTGAACGCGTACGGTCAAGTTGTAGGCCGCAACGAACCGGAGGACCCCTGCATGCGCCCACGCCGTGCTCTGCTCGTCCCCCTCTCCGCAGCGCTCGCCGCTCTCCTCGCCCTCCCGCTCACCGCCCAGGCCGCCGCCCCCCAGGCATCCCAGCGCATCGACCTCGACGTGCTCTCCGGCCGCCCCGGCTCCGTCACCGGCGGCGACGCGCTGCTCCGCGTCGCCGCCCCAGACCCCGCCGCCGTGGAGATCCGGCTCAACGGGGAGGACGTCACCCCGCTCTTCGCCCCCGAAGGACCCGGCGCCGTGTCCGGCGTCGTCGACGGCGTACGCGACGGGCGCAACACCGTCACCGCCACCGCCCCCGGCCACCGCGCCGCCCGGCTCACGCTCACCGGCCACCCCGCGCAGGGCCCCGTCTTCTCCGGGCCGCACCAGCAGCCCTTCGTCTGCGAGACCGGCACCTTCCGGCTGCCCGTCGTCGGCGGCACCCTCGGTGACCCGCTCGACGCCGACTGCTCCGCGAAGACCCGCGTCGACTACTTCTACCGGAACACCGCCGGCGTCTACACCGCCTGGCCCGCCGGCGCCACCGACTACCCCGCCGACCTCGGCCGCACCACCACCTCCACCGGCCGCACCGTCCCGTTCATCGTGCGCATGGAGACCGGCACCGCCAACCGCGGCATCTACCAGTCCACGATCCTCCACGACCCCCTCGCCGAGCCGGACCCCGATCCCCGCAGCCGCCCCGCCGGCTGGAACGGCCGCGCCGTCTACACCCTCGGCGGCGGCTGCATCGGCGGCTGGTACCGGCAGGGCAACACCACCGGCGGCGTCACCGACACCTACATGCTCGGCCGCGGGTACGCCGTCATGTCCTCGTCCCTCAACGTCTTCGGCGCCAACTGCCACGACCTCACCGCCGCCGAGACCGCGATGATGGTCAAGGAGCGGTTCACCGAGGCGTACGGGCCCGTCGACCACACCATCGGCTTCGGCTGCTCCGGCGGCTCGTACCAGGCGTACCAGATCGTGGACAACTACCCCGGCATCCTCGACGGCATCCTGCCCGCCTGCTCCTTCCCCGACGTCGGCTTCGCGATGACGAACAGGGTCACCGACACCCGGCTGCTCACCGAGTACTTCGCCGGGGACACGGACCTGGCCTGGACCGAGGAGCAGAAGCGCGCCGTCACCGGCTTCGCCTCGTACGCCGTCGCCACCGGCACCCAGGGCGACGCCACGCGCATCGACCCGACGGGCAACTGCGGCGTGCTGCCCGAGGAGTTGCGGTACGACCCGGAGACCAACCCCCGCGGCGCGCGCTGCGACCTCTACGACCACGCCATCAACGTCTACGGCCCCGACCCGCGCACCGGCTTCGCCCGCCGCCCGCTCGACAACGTCGGCGTGCAGTACGGCCTCGGCGCCCTCGCCGCCGGGACGATCGGCAAGGAGCAGTTCCTGGAGCTGAACGAGCGCGTCGGCGGCTACGACCACGACGCCGGGATCGTCGACGCCCGTACCACCGCCGACCCGATCGCCACCCGCACCGCGTACCGCACAGGACGGCTCACCAACGGCGGCGGGGGCCTCGCGGACGTGCCGATCATCGAGTACCGCGCGTACGTGGACGACGCCCCCCGCGGCGACACCCACCTGCGCTACTACTCGCTGTCCATGCGCAAGCGCCTGGTGAAGGCCAACGGCACCGCGGCCAACATGGTCTCCCTCATGGAGGACAACCGCTACGGCGGCCAGAGCACCGCCAGCCCTCTCGTCCGCCACTCGCTCACGATGATGGACCGCTGGCTCACGAACCTCGACGCCGACACCTCCGCCGCCCCGCGCATCGACAAGATCGTGGCGGCGAAGCCCGGGGAGCTGCGGGAGGGCTGCAACACCCGGGACGCCGAGCCGCGGTTCGTCGCCGAGGCGCTCGACCGCGACCCGGACGGCACCTGCGAGAAGCTCTACCCGTCCCACTCCTTCCCGCGCGAGGTCGCGGGCGAGGACATCGCCACGGACGTGATCAAGTGCCGTACGGAGCCGCCGCGGCGGGACACGTACGCGAGCGAGTACGGCGTGACGTGGACGGACGCCGAGTGGCGGCGGCTACGGGCCGTCTTCGACCGGGGCGTCTGCGACTACTCCACGACGGGGGTGGGGCAGCAGGGGCTTGCGGGGACCTGGCTCTCCTTCTGAACGCTCCCCGAGGGCGTCTTCTGAGGGTTTGCGCAGTTGGACGGGCATCAGGTTCAGACCGCTCTCATCCGGTTCTCAGGGAGCCTCGATAGCCTGCGTGCATGAGTGGAATGGCACCTGCAGGGTGGTATCCCGACCCGGACCGCAGCGACGACGAGTCGCCGAGGGAGCGGAGGTGGGACGGTGAAGGCTGGACGGACGAGGTCAGGCCCGCTGCTGTCGCCGCAGATGTCCCTGCGCAGAGCCCCGAAGGGGCCACCGGGGCCGACGGAGCCGCCGGCGGGGCCACGGGTCCGGACGGGCCCGCGGTCCCCGCGGCGCCCCCGGCCCCCGGGTCCGCCCCGCAGGACGCTCCGCCCGGCGGCAGCCACGGAGACAGCCACGCCGGAATCCCCGGCGGCATGCCTCCGCCCGGCGGGATGCACGGGGCGCCCACGGAAGTCATATCCGGCGGCCACGCCGAACCGCTCGGTCCCGAGGGGCCGTACGCCAGGAAGCGCTGGGCGGCCAAGCGCCCCCTCGCGCTCGGCATCGCCATCGGCGTGGCCGCCGCGGCCCTCGTCGGCGGCGGCATCGCCGGGGGGTACGCGATGTGGGGCGACGACGACGGCGACAAGGCCGGCGGCGGTGGCCCCGTGGTCTACGGCCCGGACGGCGAGCCCCGTTCGCCGGCCCCCGGCGAGGGGCCGGACGGCGGGCCCGATGGCGGCTCCGGGGGTTCCGACGGCGGCCCGGGCGGCGGGCCAGGACAGTCGCCCGGTCCGCAGGACCCCGAGGGCGGCGAGCAGGACCCCGGCGGCCCCGACGGCGGGCAGCCGCCGATGGAGATCCCCAGCGAGGACGGCTTCGCCACCGACCTGGCCAGCGGCATCAAGATCCCGGTGCCCGACGGCTGGAAGGGGCAGTCCGGGCAGATAGGCGCCTCGGTGTCGGTGGGCGAGTACAAGTGCCCGACGTCACCGAAGGACACGTGCGTACGCGGCGGGGTGAACTCCGCGCCCGCCCTCGCCCTCGGCATCGACGCCACCAGCCCGAAGAGCATCGCCGAGAAGGACATCGAGCCCAACGCGGAGGCGTCGTACGGCGACGAGGCGTACGGCGGCATCACCTCCCACGACGAGGTGGAGTCCGGCGAGGTCGAGGTGGCCGGCGAGAAGGGCTACCTGGTGCGCTGGAAGGTCGTGACGAAGGAGGGCGACGACGGCTACGTGCAGTCGCTCGCGTTCCCGTCCCCGGCGAACCCGGACACGCTGGTCGTCGTACGGGCCGGCTTCGACATCGGCGACGAGGCGCCCGCGCTGGACGAGCTGGAAGAGATCACAGACGGCATCAAGAAGTCCGAGGGCGGCGCGGGCCTCCCGGGCGGCGCCGGCCAGCCGGCGAGCGTCACGCCGGCGGCGACCGCTCGGAGCTGAGACACGGCGGACACCTCCGGGACGCCGTGCGGCGCGCCCGGGGTCGTGCAGGCACGACCCCGGGCACCGCCGTCGCCCGGCCGCGGCTCACCCCTCGTACAGCCCCTCGATCTCCCGCTCGTACGCCGCCTCCACCGCGTGCCGCTTCACCTTCATCGACGGCGTCAGCATCCCGTTCTCCTCCGTGAACTCCCCGGCCACGATGGTGAACCTGCGGATCGACTCCGCCCGCGACACCGCCTCGTTCGCGTAGTCCACCGCCCGCTGCACCTCCGCCCGCAGCTCCGGGTCGTCCCGCAGCTCCGCGAGCGGCGTGTCCCGGGGCCGCTTCCGTACCGCCAGCCAGTGCGCCAGCGCCTCCTGCTCCAGCGTCACCAGCGCCGCCACATACGGCCGCTTGTCGCCCACCACCAGCACCTGCCCCACCGGCGGACGGCTGCGCAGCCGGTCCTCCAGCACCGCGGGGGAGACGTTCTTGCCGCCCGTGGTGATGAGGAGGTCCTTCTTCCGCCCGGTGATCGTCAGATACCCCTCCTCGTCCAGCGCGCCCAGGTCGCCCGTCGCGAACCAGTCGTCCGCCAGCGCCGCCGCCGTCGCCTCCGGGTTCCGCCAGTACTCGCCGAAGACGATGCCGCCCTTGATCAGCACCTCCCCGTCGTCCGCGATGCGGATGGCCGTCCCCGGCAGCGGCCGGCCGACCGTGCCGGGGCGGGGGCGCAGCGGCGGGGTGATGGTGGCGGCGGCGGTGGTCTCGGTCAGGCCGTAGCCCTCGTAGATGACGATGCCCGCGGCGTAGAAGAAGAGGTTGAGGTTGCGGTCGAGCGGGGAGGCGCCGCTGATGGCGTAGTGGAGCCGGCCGCCCAGCTCCTTGCGGATGCGCCGGTAGACCAGCAGGTCGTACAGGCCCCACGCCAGGGACAGTCCGGGCCCGGGGCCCTTGCCGGTGCCGAGGAACTTGTTCAGGTGCGCCTCGCCGAAGCGCACCGCGATGCGGTCGGCGCGGTCGAACGACGAGCCGCGGCCCAGCTTCTCGGCCATCTCCCGGCCGGTGTGGTGGATCTTCTCGAAGAGGTACGGGACGCCGACGAGGAACGTCGGCTTGAAGACCTTGAACTCCGGCCGCAGCTCGTCGGGTTTGATCGACGGCCAGTGGCCGATCTCGATGCGCGCGGACAGGCAGGCGATCTGGATCGCCCGGCCGAAGATGTGGGCGAGGGGCAGGAAGAGGAGCGTCGAGGCGGTCTGCCCGGTGACCTCCTTGAAGATGGGGTGCAGCAATTCGACGCTGTTGGCGGCCTCGGCGTGCAGGTTGCCGTGGGTGAGGACGCAGCCCTTGGGGCGGCCCGTGGTGCCGGAGGTGTAGCAGAGGGTGGCGATGGTGCCGGGGGTGAGGGCGGCGCGGCGCTTGGCGATCTCGTCGTCGGACACGTCGCGGCCGAGGGACCTCAGCTCGTCCAGGCAGCCGTCGTCGAGCTGCCAGACGTGCGCGTCGGAGGCGGCGGTACGGACCGTCCGCTCGTTGGCGGCGGTCTCGGCGACGACGAAGCGGGTGCCGGAGTCGTGCAGGATCCAGGCGACCTGGTCGGCGGAGGAGGTCGCGTAGACCGGTACGGACTGGCCGCCGGCGGCCCAGACGGCGAAGTCCAGCACGCACCACTCGTAGCGCGTACGGGACATGATCGCGACCCGCCCGCCGGGTTCGAGCCCGGCGGCGACGAGGCCCTTGGCCACCGCCGTCACCTCGTCGGCGAACGCGCGGGCGGTGACCGGGACCCACCGGCCGCCGGTCTTGCGGCGGATGACGACGGCGCCGGGGTCCTCGGCGGCGTTGGCGTAGGGGATGTCGGCGACGGCGCTGCCGCTTTCCGGGGCCGGCGCGGCGAGCCGCGGGACGGTCGCCTGGCGCACGACGCCACCGTCGGTGCGTACGTCCACGGGGGCGCGCCCGGCGAGGTCCGAGCGCTTCCGCGCGGCCCTGAGGTCCTTTCGTACGCCCACGATCGCTCCTTCGGTTGGCGGGGTTCAGGCTTCCAGCAGCGCCGTGACGCCCTGGCCGCCGGCGGCGCAGACGGAGATCAGCCCGCGTACGGGCCGGGCGTCGCCGGCCGTGCGCTGCGCCGCCCGCTCGTTCAGCAGCTTCGCCAGCGTCGCGACGATCCGGCCGCCGGTCGCGGCGAAGGGGTGCCCGGCGGCGAGCGAAGAGCCGGCGACGTTCAGCCGCTCCCGGTCGACGGCGCCCAGCGGCGCGTCGAGGCCGAGGCGCTCCTTGCAGAACGCGGCGTCCTCCCACGCGGCGAGCGTGGCCAGCACCTGGGAGGCGAACGCCTCGTGGATCTCGTACAGATCGAGGTCCGCCAGCGCCAGTCCGGCGTCGGCCAGCAGCCTCGGCACCACGTACGCGGGCGCCATGAGCAGCCCGTCCGGTCCTTCGGCGAAGTCGACCGCGCCGGTGCGCGCGTGCGTGAGGTACGCGAGCACCGGCAGTTCGCGCGCGGCGGCCCACTCCTCGCTCGCGAGCAGCACGGTGGCCGCGCCGTCGGTCAGCGGGGTGGAGTTGCCCGCGGTCATGGTGGCGTCCGGGTCCGCGGCGCCGAACACGGGCTTCAGCCGGGCCAGTCGGGCGGGGGTCGAGTCGGGGCGCAGGTTCTGGTCGCGGTCGAGGCCGCGGAAGGGCGTGAGCAGGTCGGTGAAGAAGCCCGCGTCGTACGCCGCGGCGAGCCGGCGGTGGCTGGCGGCGGCCAGTTCGTCCTGCGCGGCGCGCGGCACCCGCCACTCGCGGGCGGTGAGCGCGGCGTGCTCGCCCATCGAAAGCCCGGTGCGCGGCTCGGCGTTGCGCGGGATGTCGGGGACGACGTGCCGCGGGCGCAGCCCGGCGAGGGCGGCGACGCGGCGGGCCGGCGACTTCTGCCGGCGGGCCTGGAGGAGGACGCGGCGCAGGCCGTCGTTGAGGCCGAGGGGCGCGTCGCTGGCGGTGTCGACGCCGCCGGCGACGCCCGCGTCGATCTGGCCGAGCGCGATCTTGTTGGCGACGAGGAGCACGGTCTGCAGGCCGGTGCCGCACGCCTGCTGGACGTCGTACGCGGGGGTGCGGTGGTCGAGCCTGCTGCCGAGGACGACCTCGCGGGCGAGGTTGAAGTCGCGGCTGTGCTTGAGCACGGCGCCGGCCACGAACTCGTCCAGCAGCGCGCCGCGCAGCCCGTACCGCTCGACGAGGCCGTCGAGGGCGGCGGAGAGCATCTCCTGGTTGGACGCGGTGGCGTACGCGCCGTCCGCGCGGGCGAAGGGGATCCGGTTGCCGCCGACGATCGCGACGCGCCGCACGCCGCCGCCGGTCCGCCCGCCCGTCCTCGCCGCTGCCGTCATCGCCGCGCTCCCTCTCTCGCCTCCCCGCGGCTTCTTGTGCGGCGGGGGCTCAGTTCCTACGCTCCTTACTCCACAGTAAACTTACTCAGGCGTAAGGAGATTGCCAATGGCCGATCGCTACCAGAAATTCACGAGCCGCGGAGCCGGGGCCTTCGCCGCCAAGCGGCTCGGCCTCCCGCGGCCCGCGCGCCTGGAGCGGTACCGGCCGGGGCAGCCCGTCGCCCGCGGACCCGTCGTGCTCGGCGGCGCGGCGGGCGGCCGGATGCACAAGACCCTGCGCGAGCTGCTGGACGCGGCGGGCGCGGAGGTGGCGGAGGTCGCGGCCGGGGCGTCCGTACGGGCCGGGGCGCTGGTCTTCGACGCCACCGGCATCGGCACCTCCGCCGGGCTGCGCGCGCTCTACGACTTCCTCCACCCCCGGATCCGCGAACTCGCCCCCTGCGGCCGCGTCGTGGTCGTCGGCACCCCGCCGGAGGACGCCGCGGGGGCGGGGGAAGCGGTGGCGCAGCGGGCGCTTGAGGGGTTCGTCCGGTCGGTGGGCAAGGAGCTGCGGGACGGCTCCACGGCGCATCTGCTGCTGGTCGCGCCGGGCGCGGAGGGCGGGGTGGAGTCGACGCTGCGCTTCGCGCTGTCGGCGCGCTCGGCGTACGTCTCGGGCCAGGCGCTGCGCGTCACGGGCACGGCGCCGGTGCCGGGGACGGCGGACTGGGCGCGGCCGCTGGCCGGGAAGACGGCGCTGGTCACGGGCGCGTCGCGGGGGATCGGCGCGGTGGTCGCGGAGACGCTGCACCGGGACGGGGCGCGGGTGGCGTGCCTGGACGTCGCCGCGCAGGGCGCGGAGCTGGCGGCGGTGGCGGCCAGGGTCGGCGGCGGGGCGCTGGAGTCGGACATCACGGCGCCGGACGCGGGGGACCGGCTCGCCGCGTACCTGGACGAACACCACGGCGGCGTCGACATCGTCGTGCACAACGCGGGCATCACCCGCGACAAGACCCTGGGGCGGATGAGCGCCGACCAGTGGGAAGCGGTCATCGGGGTCAACCTCACCGCCGTCGAGACCCTCACCGCCCGCCTCCTCGGCGACGGGCTGCTGCGCGCGGACGGCCGGATCGTCTGCACCTCGTCGATCAGCGGCATCGCAGGCAACGTCGGCCAGACGAACTACGCGGCGAGCAAGGCGGGCCTCATCGGCTACGTCCAGGCCACGGCCCCCGAGGCGGCGGCACGCGGCGTGACGGTCAACGCGGTGGCGCCAGGATTCATCGAGACACGGATGACGGCTGCGGTCCCGCTGGTCATCCGCGAGGCGGGCCGGCGCATGAACAGCCTGAAGCAGGGCGGCCTGCCGGTGGACGTGGCGGAGGCGGTGGCGTACTTCGCGGCGCCGGGCAGCGGGGCCGTGACGGGACAGGTGCTGCGGGTGTGCGGCCAGGCGCTGCTGGGGGCGTGAGGTGGAGACACGGGAGCTGGACAGAGCGCCGCGGCTGCTGCCGCTGTACGGGCGGGCGGTCGTGCCGAAGCGGTGGGGGAGAGCGTACGGGACGGGGGCGGGAGCCGACGGAGGACCCGGCGCCGGAGCCGCCGCGCCCGGAGTCCGGGCCGCCGGGGAGGCCGGGGCGGAGGCCGGCGCCGGGCTGCCCGCCGTCCCCCAGCGCCGCCTGGTCCTCCGCGACGTACGCCCCGACCCCGCCCGCCTCCGCCGCTACGCCGCCGTGTGCGGCTTCCCCGACGACGGCCGGCTGCCGCCCACGTACCCGCACGTCGTGGCCTTCCCGCTCGCCATGTCCCTCATGACCGCCCGCGACTTCCCCTTCCCGCTCCTCGGCCTCGTCCACCTCGCCAACCGCGTCGAGCACCTGCGCCCCGTCGACGCCGGCGAGCGGCTGACGTACGTCGTCGCGACGGGCCGCGCGCAGCCGCACCCGAAGGGCACCGCGTTCCCGGTGGCCGCGCACGCGCGCCTGCGCGGCGAGACGGTGTGGCGCTCGACGAGCACGTACCTGAGCCGCGGGCCACGGACCGGCAACGGCACCGGCTCCGGCGAGCCGCCCGCCGAGGCACCCGGGGCGCCGGAACTCACCGCCGCGGCGCGGGAGGAGAGCTGGCGGCTGCCGGGTTCGCTGGGCCGCTCGTACGCCGCCGCCTCCGGCGACCGCAACCCCATCCACCTGCACCCGCTGACCGCCCGGCCGTTCGGCTTCCGGCGCGCGATCGCGCACGGGATGTGGACCAAGGCGCACTGCCTGGCGGCGCTGGCGGCCGAACTGCCCGGGGCGTACGCGGTGGACGTGTCCTTCCGCGCGCCGGTCCTGCTGCCGGCGGCGGTGCGCTTCCGCGCGGAAAGGGCCGAACAGGCCGAACGGGCGGAACACGCGGCGGGCGGCTGGGCGTTCGACGTCCGCGGCGCGGACGGCGGCCGCGCGCACCTGCGGGGCGCCGTCTCACCCCTGGGCGGCTGACGGCTCCGGCGGCGGCGGTGGCGCCCAGGTCTCGCCGTCGAGCACGTTGCGCATGCCCACCCAGACCATGTTCATCAGCCGCCGTGTCATGCCCTCCGGCGACTCGGCGGGATGGTCGGCCATCCAGTCCGTCAGCGCGTCGGCCGCGCCCACGATGGTGTGCGCGACGAACTCGGCGTCCTCGTCCCCGAGCCGGGCGGGCCCGCCGTTCTCCTCGATCCCGGTCCGTACCAGCGCGGTGACCTCCGCCATCACCGCCCGCCGCGCCCGCGCCGACTCCGCGGCGATGGCCTCGCTCAACTCGGCGGCGTGCCGGTGCAGCAC
Organism: Streptomyces sp. NBC_01808; assembly: GCF_035917395.1. NCBI lineage: Bacteria > Bacillati > Actinomycetota > Actinomycetes > Kitasatosporales > Streptomycetaceae > Streptomyces > Streptomyces sp. NBC_01808. The sequence continues at coordinate 3,209,580 of NZ_CP109072.1, read as the reverse complement.
GACCCAGCCGTCGCGGTGCTCGGAGACGAACGAGAAGAACGCCCGCAGCCCCGCCCGCAGCCGCAGCTCCGGCGTCAGCACCCCCTCGGCCGCCCCCTGGAACGCGGCCACCAGCCGCTCCGCCTCGCGCCGCAGGCAGGCGATGAAGAGCCCTTCCTTGGACTCCAGATAGAGGTAGACCATCGGTTTGGATATGCCGGCCAGCTCGGCTATCTCGTCCACGGAGGCGGCGTGGTAGCCGCGCTTGGAGAAGACCCGTACGGCCACGTCGATGATCTGCTGCTCCCGCACCTGCCGGGGAAGCCGCCGCCTGCGCTTTTCGGTCACGCTTGCGAGCGTACTCTGCCGCCTCCTATATTTAACGATCGAGTAAGTCTACTATTCGGTAAGGAAGATGGGGTGTGCGGATGACGGACGACACGTCGGGGCTCAAGGGCCTGGACTTCGCCGCGGTGTCCCCCGAGGAGTACGCGCGCATCGTCAAGGGGCTCTCCTCGCGGGAGATCGAGGAGCTGGCCCGGGACGAGGCGCTGCGCGCGAGGGTCGTCGGGGAGGTCTTCCGGCGGATGGAGCAGCAGTTCCGTCCTGACAGGGCCGGGGAGCTGGAGGCGGTCATCCGCTGGCGGATCGCGGGTGTGACCGAGGTGGTGTACGACGTGACCGTCTCGGGCGGCGCCTGCTCGGTGCGCGAGGGGATCGGCGAGGCGAAGCCGCGGGTGACGCTGGACATGGGCGACGAGGAGTTCCTGAACGTCACGTCCGGGAACGCGGGGCCCGTCAAGCTCTTCATGACGCGGAAGCTGAAGGTCACCGGAGACGTGGCGCTCGCGCTGAAGCTGACGAGCATGTTCGACATCCCCAAGGCCGACTGAGCGCGGGCGACCCCCGTCGCCCCGCCCGGTCCTGCCGGCGCCGGTCGTCAGCCCGGCGGTTCGGTGCGTTCCGTGCGTTCCGCGCGTTCGGTACGTCCCGTACGGCCCGTGATCGGGCCCGTCGACGGCAGGTCCGCCTGGTCGCGCAGCCAGAGCGCGCGCAGTGTCGCCTCCAGGGCGAAGCGCCGGTCCGGCTCGGTGAGCTGGGAGCCGAAGTGCTGGCCGAGGGTCCGCATCCGGTAGCGCACGGTCTGCGGGTGGACGTGCAGTTGCTCGGCGATGCGCCCCGCGGTGCCGCGCGTGGTCAGCCACACCCGCAGGGTCTCCACCAGCCGTTCGCGCCGGCCGGTCGTCACGGCGGCCAGCGGCTGGAGCTGGCGGCCCGCCATCTGCTCCACGAGGGCGGGGTCCGTGAGCAGCCACAGGGTGAGCAGGTGGTCCTCGACCCGTACCGGGGAAGGGGCGCGGATCGCGCCCGACTCGACCATGCCGAGGGCCTGCCGCGCCCAGCGCAGCGAGTCCGCGGTCTTGTGCAGCGGCACGGTGAGGCCGACGGCCACGCCTACCGGGCCCAGCGCGACGTCCAGCGCCTCGCGCCGCCCGTCGTCGAAGGGGCCGGGGATGAGCAGGTACGGGTGCGGGCCCGCGGTGTCTGCCAGGACGTCCTCGGGCAGCCCGGTCAGCGACGTGAGCCGTTCCGCCGGCATCAGCGCGGCCGGCGTCACCTCCTCGGGTAACTGCCAGCGGGCCTGGGCGGCGATGTCCTCGACGGTGTGGCGCGGCACGGGCGGCTCGGCGACCAGCGTCCGCAGCAGCCGCCTGCGCAGGCTCTTCAGCCGCTCCGCCGAGTCGGCCTCCGCCTGGAGGTAGCCCTCCCTGGCCAGCTCCGACAGCTCGTCGATGTAGGCGAGCAGGGCGTCGGCGAAGGCGTTCATGACGTGCGAGGCGAGGTGGTTGCGCTCGCCCACGACCATCGCGCGCCGCCACGCGACCCGGCCGCCGATGCGGTACGCGGACTGCAGGGTGTCGAGGCTGCGGCCCTCCTGAGCCTCGAACCGGCCGAGTCTTCGGTGCACCTCGGCGAGGTGCGCGGCGCGTTTGCGGGGCGTCGCGACCCGGTCGGTGAAGGTGTTCAGCGACTGCCGGACGCCGAGCCGCAGGGCCCGGTCGTACGCCTCGCCCATCTGGAGCCCGTACTCGGGCACCGCACCGCGGATCGCCGCGACGATCTCCCGGTAGAGGCTCGGTAACTCCGGCCGGATCAGCGCGGCCAGTTCCCGCGGCAGCGGCTCGGGCGGCTCGGCCAGTGCGACTGCCTGCACTTCGGACGGCATAGGTCTACCCCTCACGCCGCCGGCGAGGCGGGGGGACACCGACCCGGTGGGGGGTGTGCAAGTCAGGTGCCCTGCCGCACGGTGGTGCCGGCAGCTCACTGTTCGGATGAAGATCCGCGGGCGCCCGGCCTGCGGCGCACCGGTGACCGCGGTGTTGCGTGGCATGTTCGGTACCGCGAGGAACGTGTAGCCCACACAGAGTGGATGCGGCACTACTCACCCGGCAAGCGCTCGTACGCATCTTTTGTACGCGGGTGATAGTTCGCCGCCTCCGCGCCGGGCCGGGCGGAGGTCGCGTACGGGTCGCGTACGGGCCGTGCGCGGGGGCGCTCAGCCGCCGTCGCCGCGCTGCCGCAGATGCAGGGTCCGTACCGCGACCTCCACCGCGAACCGCTCGTCGTGGTCGTCCAACTGCGCGCCGAAGAGCTGGTGGAGGCTGCGCAGCCGGTAGCGCACGGTCTGCGGGTGGACGTGCAGCAGCCGCGCCATCCGCGCCGCGGTGCCGCGGGTCGTCAGCCAGACCCGTAACGTGTCGACCAGCCGCTCCCTGCGCACCGGCGTGTGGCCGGCGAGCGGCGCCAACTGCCGCCGGGCCAGCTCCTCGGCGAGCGGCGGGTCGGCCATGAGCCACAGCGTCACCAGGTGGTCGTCGCAGGCGAACACCGGCTCGTCGCGGACGATGCCGGTCTCCGCGTGCGCCAGCGCCTGCCGGGCCCAGCGCAGCGAGTCCGCGGACCTGGCGAGCGGCACCGTCACGCCGAGGGCGGCGCGGCAGCCGGCGAGCGCCGCGGCGAGCATGGCGCGGCGCTCCTCGGTGAGGGGCCCGGGAACGAGCAGGTGGGGCTGCGGGTCGGCGAGTTCGACGAGCACGTCGGGGTGGAGCGGCCTGGGGTCCGGGCGGCGGTCGGCGGTCAGCGCGACGGGCGTCGCCACGTCGGGCAGCGGCCAGCCGGCGCCGTCGGCGAGTTCGGTGACGGCGGGGTGGGCCAGGGGCAGCGCGCCGCCGGAGAGCAGCAGCCGCAGCAGCCGCCGCCGCCGCGCCTCGGCGTCCTCGGGACCCGACTGCGCCTCCCGGTAGCCCTCGCGGCACAGCTCCTCGGTCGCGTCGACGTGCGCGAAGACGGCGTCGGCGAACATCGCCATGAGGGTGGGCGAGATGTTGTAGCGGGTGCCGACCGTCTTGGCGCGGCGCAGCGCCACGCGCGCGCCGATGCGCAGGGCCGAGCGCAGGTACTGGAAGCTGCGGCCCTCGTACGCCTCGAACCTGCCGAGCCGCCGGCACATTTCGTCCCTGCGGCCTGTCGGGGATTTCGGGTTGGCCACCTGCTCGACGAACGCGGCGAGATTCTGCTCGACGCCCTGCTGCAATACCTCCCCGTACGGGCCTTCCAGCAACTGGTCGTATGCGGGGATCGCCCTTCTGATCTCCACCGCGATTTCCTCGACGAGGCTGGGCAGTTCCGGTCGCATGATCGCGGCGAACTCCGGCGGCAGCGGCTCGGGCGGCTCGACGAGTCCGGCGGCGGGTCCTGCGTCTGGCATCTGCATGACTCCTCCCACCCCGGGGCGGAGCCCCATCGGCGGGGCTCCGCTTGCGGGTGGTGCGATGAGACGGGGCGGTGATACGGGGGGTGGGGCCGCGCACATGCCGCCAAGCATGCGCGGTGGGGCGGCCGTACGGGAGTGGAACGCGCGCGATTGCGCACCGGGCGACAAAAGCCGAGGGGGGAACACTTGCGTGGTGACAAGCGCGTCCTTTTTTGTCCCCTGGGCTGCGCCGGATTCCCGTGAGGTCCTCGACACGCACCGGAAGACGCGCGGAAATCCCTCACGGGAAGGGAACTCGTGCGCAAGAAAAGGGCAGGACCGCACCACGTCCGTCGCCCCACCGGAACACACGGCGGTGGCCGGCCACCGGGTGTGGCCGGCCACCTCATGCGGGCAGCGTGTTCAGCGCACCGCCGAGTGCCAGTACTGGGACAGCAGCTTGCCGTTGTCGGGCGCGATGAGGCCCGGGGCCGTGAGGGCCGCCATGTAGGTCGAGGCGTCGTTCAGGACGAGGTCGTTGTTGCCCGAGGCGGACGGGAGTCCTGTCTTCAGGTTCACGGCCAGGTCGATGAGGCCGAGCAGGCCGCAGCCCGTCGCGCCCGGTACGGAGAACGCGGAGTCGCCCTGGTCGGCGCCCGGCAGCTCGATCCTCGTCATCGCCGCTTCGGGTGCGGGGTTGGGGGTGCCGTCGCTGTCGAAGCGGGTCGCGCCGAAGGACGGCTGGGTGAGGTTCGCCGGGCGGAGGACGACCGGCTTCGAGGCCGAGCCGATGTAGCACGAGTCGGCCAGGAACGGGTTCTCCAGGTGGATCCGTACCGGCAGGGTCACGATCGGCTTGCCCGTGGTCGCGCCCGCCAGCAGGTCGAAGTTCGACGGGGAGCCGACGGACTCCATCGTCGCCGTGATGCGGTTGAGGCCGGAGTTGGTGATCGAGTCGCAGATCTGGCTGACCACCGGGATGTCGCTCGGGCACATCAGACCGAGCAGCCCGCCCGGCACGGTGGCCGGGTCGGCGACGAGTGCGCCGGCCTTGGGCGGTACGACCTCGAAGGTGCCCGCCGCGGTGTTCTGGACCAGGCCGAACTGCAGGTTCGAATTCCCCGCCGTCACCTCGGTGTTACCGAGCTTGATGGCACCGCTGGCCGAGGCCGAGGACACGCACTGGGTGACGAAGTCGTTGCCGTCCGCGGCCAGCATTCTGGGGTCGTCGACCGGACAGCGGGTGAAGGGCCCCCAGGAACCGTTCAGCTCGGTGGCCGCGGCGGCGTTCGCCGTGGACATTCCCAGGGAGACGAAGGCGGTGAAGGCCGTGAGCGCGCACAGCAGCGAAGCCTTTACCCCGTTTCTGACTGCTTTCATGCTTCCCTTTCCGGTCGGGCCCACTCCGTGATCGCGGTCATGGGAAAGGGTCGTCCGCACAACCGGGCATGGGCGCCTGGACAGTTGGATGGTGACCTGTGACGTACCGGCCCCCGGGTGGCCGGGGGCCGGAAGCGGGAGAGCTCAGCGTTCGGCCTGGGGGATGTCCCGGGGGGAGAACTCCTCGGTACAGCCGCCGTTGCCTTCGGGGCTCCGCCAGGAGCAGGCCCCGCCCTGCGTCTGCTTGAGCAGGTTGCCGGGCCCGGACACCGAGGCGGTGAACAGGGGGTCGAGGTCCTCTTCCGCACCGCAGCCCTCGAAACGCGGGATGGTGACGTTTCCGGGCAGGGTGCCGCCGGCGCCGAGCGTGTATCCGTCGAAACTGCCGTCCGGATTACGGAAGGTGAACCCGGAGAGCACCATGTGGTCCTTGGTGTCCTGCGCCGGATCGGGGTCCTTGGAATAGAGCGGTCCCGCGGTGCGGCAGTCCGGTCCGACGTCCAGGGGCGTTCCGTTGACCCGTACGTCGGTGATGCGGATCACCAGGGAGATTCTGATGACGGCGGTGGCCTCACCCTGCGTGACGTCGAAGATGTGGGTCTTCGAATCGGCGACGACCCGCATCGGCCCCTTCTGTTCGAGCACCATGGTGGCGGTCGTCGGCATGAAGCCGAAGGTGAGGAAGGTGGCCTTCACGGGGGGCGACTGAGGGCGGCCCTTGTACATCAGCTCGCCGTCACCGGTGCCGTGGATATAGGCCCACGGGAACTCGATTTTGATAGACGGCTCGTACTGCAGGAAGAGGCCGCACATCAAGGGGAGCCGGGCCGCGCCCTTCAGCTTTTCGACGTTCGAGAACCCGGTGATGTACGCGGACAGCGACTGCACGTTGGTGACGTCCGAGGGGCAGGGCGGTGCGTCCTCCCGCGGGTCCGCGGGTGCCCCCGGGGACGCCGGCTCGCCCGCCTCGGTCTCCGGGGTGACCGTGCCCCCGCCGTCGCGCGGGTCGTCCGGGTCGCCGTCGTCCGGGCTCCCCTCTCCGGGCGGGCTGCCGGCCGGCGGGCTCTCCCCGTCGTCGGGGCCGGTCACGGAGATGCTCGCGAGCAGCAAGTCGGCGCCTTCCACGGGGGAGCAGGCCACCGAGAGCGGTTCCGGTGCCGCCTCGCCGCTGTCCGCGGCCGGGCTCGCGGTGAGGTCCAAGGCCAGGTCGCCGGCCGCGACCGTCAGGTCGCCGGGCGTCTGCGTCGTCATCGACGGCGCCAGACCCGGCGCGGGCAGCGTGACGTCACCCGTGTCCGGAAGGGGGACCTCGCCCTCGGTCGCCGCCGTCCACTCCGCCTCCGCCGTGTCCTCGCCCTGGGCGACGGCGGTGTCGAGCGACACCTGCGCGCTCAGCGCACCGGGCCTGCTCGCGGAGATGCCGGAGAGCGCGGACTCCGGGAGCCGGATCTCGACGGCCACCTCCTGCGGCTGGATCTCCTCGCCGATGTCCACCCGGTCCGGGAGTTCGGCGGCGATGCGTACATGGACGTCCTGCCCGCCGGAAGGGAATTCGCAGGCGTACGGGATCTCGGTGTCGACGGTCTTGGTCCCCGCCGCGGCGCTCTCGGCCGGGATCGCCGCGGCCACGAGCAGGGCGGCGACCACCGCTCCGGCGCGCGGGGTGATGCGCGGTCTGCGGCTCTTCGCCGCGTCGCTCTCGGTCACGACTTGCTCGATCCCTTCAGGACCTCGGCGGGACGCCGACGGCTGGCACATGCCCGGGCTGCCCGGCCGTCGGGAGAGGGCCGGGCAGCTTCACGTCAGGCGTCGTTCACTGGCGGGTCGTCACGAGGGCGGGTTGGACCCGACGATGCTCGGCTTGCCGCCGCCGGGGATCGTGACGTCGTACACCGAGTCGAAGCTCGGCTTGTCGCCGTTCTTGGCGATGTCACCGCAGTTCACGGAGTTCGCGACCAGCAACTCGCCGGGCAGGCTGTCGACCGTCAGCTTCCCGGTGGCGTTGCTGTAGTTCCCGGACGCCTTGCCGACGACGTCGAAGGTGCACGCCAGGACGGCGAGCTTGGCGGTGACGTTGCCGATGTTCCCCTTCGTCACCCCGGCGCTGTAGTCGGCGGCGTTCAGCGACCACGGCTCGACGGTGTCGACGTTGAGGGGCCCGAAGGGGGTCGTGCAGTTGTTGAAGGCGACGGCCGCGATATTGCCGACCGCTGCCGGGTTGCCCGTCTTGCTGGACAGAGTGCCCGAGGCCGTGGAGTTCGTACAGGTGAGCAGGATGCCGTTGAGTTCGAGCTTCGTCGAACTCGAAACGGCGTTGAATGCCTGCGGGCTGCCGGGGCCGACCGTCCACACGGTGGAGGGGTCCGCGGTGGCGGGACCGGCCGCCATGGCGATGGAGCTGACCGCAACGGCCGCTCCTACGGCGAACTTGCGGATCTTGCGCATTCTCGTCCTCGCATTCGTCGAGTTTGCAGGACAGGAGGGCAGTGCCGAGCCGAGAATCAGCGCACCGTGATAGGGGGGCACAATGAATACATACACTGTGCTCGTGGGCTCCGAGCGTTTGCCGGCGTCAATTGTGCAGGCCGGCCCGCCTGAATAAGCCAACATCTCAGCTACTGACGGGTACCGTAGCCACATCCGCAAGAGGGCACAACACCTTCGCCGGGAAACTATCCAAGAAGTCCCGCGGCCGTGTCGTTTCTGTCAAATCATTGTCATGCGGTGACAATCGGGCGCTTGCCGGGCGCGCAGTCGCTGACAAATCCGGAAGTCGCCCCGCCGGGCAGGCGGTTGAGCGTACGGGCCGCCTGAGCCGTACGGCGTCCGCCGGCCGCCGGACCGCGCTGGTCAGGGCGGTGCGGGCCCGCGGCGCGCGCCCGCTCCCGCGCGTCGTGCGCGTCGGAGCCTTCTTTTTGCCCTGGCTGATTTCGTTGTCACGGGATGAGGAACGGCGGTACGCGCGCGGCCGTTCCCGGCGGTCCCCGGATTGTCAGCCGGTGACAATCCGGCGGGTCCGATTGCTCAGCGGACGACAAGAAAATACCCGCTGGTAAGGAGCCGGTGACTTTCCCTGCCACGGCTATTGATTCCCCGGTTACCCGTGCGTAGCGTCTCCCTCCGCAGGTGCTCGTGCAGCCCGTCCCCCAGCAAGGCCGCACCGAAGAAGTCGGGTCCGCCGCCAGCGTGGATCCCTCAGGCGCAGAGGCCGCACCGGCTGCTGCAGGACTGCTCATGGAGTGATGCACGCATGTGCACGGCAGAACACGCATCGCGCAGAAGCCGGGCCCGGCCCGCTCCTCTTTGCTCACTCGGAGACAAACGCGTCGCCCGGGATTGTCACCGGATGCCAGTCGTCGTTTGCGGCAGGGGCACCAAGGCGCCGGCCGTGCTGTGCTGTGCCCGCACCGGAGTTGACGGGACCGGCCGCGGTGTACACGGCCGGCGCTGCGCACCCGCCAGGGGGCTGTGATGGGAATCGAAGTCGTCGTGGACGGCCTGACGAAGTCCTTCGGCCGGCAGAACATCTGGCGCGACGTCACGCTGACGCTGCCGGCCGGCGAGGTCAGCGTGATGCTGGGCCCGTCCGGCACCGGGAAGACCGTGTTCCTGAAGTCGCTCATCGGCCTGCTCAAGCCCGAGGAGGGGCAGGTGCTGGTCGACGGCGTCGACATGGTGAACAGCCGCGAGCGCGACGTCTTCGAGGCCCGCAAGAAGTTCGGCCTGATGTTCCAGGACGGTGCCCTCTTCGGCTCGATGAGCCTCTTCGACAACGTCGCGTTCCCGCTGCGCGAGCACACCCGCAAGAAGGAGTCCGAGATCCGCCGCATCGTCATGGAGCGGATGGACCTCGTCGGCCTCGGCGGCGCCGAGGGCAAGCTGCCGGGCGAGATATCAGGCGGCATGCGCAAGCGGGCGGGGCTCGCCCGCGCGCTCGTCCTGGACCCCGAGATCGTGCTGTGCGACGAGCCGGACTCCGGTCTCGACCCGGTGCGTACGGCGTTCATCTCGCAACTCCTCATCGACGTCAACGCGCAGATCGACGCGACGATGCTGATCGTCACGCACAACATCGACATCGCCTCCACCGTCCCCGACAACATCGGCATGCTCTTCCGCCGCAACCTCGTCACCTTCGGCCCCCGCGAGGTGCTGCTGACCAGCGAGGAGCCGGTGGTCTCGCAGTTCCTCAGCGGCAGCAGGCTCGGCCCCATCGGCATGTCGGAGGAGAAGGACGCGGCCACGCTCGCCGCCGAGGGCTTCGACCCCGACGGCGCCTCCGGTACGGGCCCGCGCGAGATCGTGCCGCAGTTGGAGCCGTCGCCCGGGATGCCCCCGCGGCAGGCGGTGGACCGGCACCGCGAGCGGGTGCTCGGCATGCTGACACACCTGCCGACCGCCGCCCGCCAGGCCATCCTCGCCGGCATCGGCGGCTCGGTCGCCCACGCGAAGACGCTGACCATGCCCGCGCCCCCGGAGGAGCGGCCATGACCACGACCCTGCCGCCCGTGCCGCACCCACCCGACCCCCCGGACCCGGACCCCGGCGAGGAGCCGGAGGCCGCCGGGCAGCCGGCGCCGCCGCGCCCGGCCTGGTCCGTGCCCGGTGCGGGTGCGCTGCGCGAGACCGGGAAGCTCTTCGCGCTGGCGCTGTCCGTCGCCCGGCTGTCGTTCAAGCGGCCGTTCCAGTTACGGGAGTTCGTCGAGCAGTTCTGGTTCATCGCCAGCGTGACGATCCTGCCCGCGGCCCTGGTGTCGATCCCGTTCGGCGCGGTGATCGCCCTCCAGGTCGGCTCGCTCACCCAGCAGTTCGGCGCGCAGTCCTTCACCGGCGGCGCCAGCGTGCTCGCGGTCATCCAGCAGGCGTCACCGCTCATCGTGGCGCTGCTGATCTCCGGCGCCGGCGGCTCGGCGATCTGCGCCGACCTCGGCTCCCGGAAGATCCGCGAGGAGCTGGACGCGATGGAGGTCATGGGCGTCTCGCCGGTCCAGCGGCTCGTGGTCCCCAGGGTGCTGGCCACGATGGGCGTCGCGGTCCTGCTCAACGGGCTGGTCTCGGTCGTCGGCACGCTCGGCGGCTACTTCTTCAACGTCATCCTCCAGGGCGGCACCCCCGGCGCGTACCTCTCCAGCTTCTCCGCCCTCGCGCAGCTTCCCGACCTCTACATCAGCGAGATCAAGGCGCTGATCTTCGGCTTCATCGCCGGCATCGTCGCCGCCTACCGCGGCCTCAACCCCCGCGGCGGCCCGAAGGGCGTGGGCGACGCGGTCAACCAGTCCGTCGTCATCACCTTCCTGCTGCTGTTCTTCGTCAACACCATCCTGACGTCGATCTACCTGCAGGTCGTCCCCCCGAAGGGAGGCTGAGCGATGGCCCTGGCCCAGAAGGACGGCACGGCGGGGGAGTACGAGCGGGGCCCCCGGCGGCTGCGCGCAGGACGGCTCCTCGACCGCCCGCTCTCCTGGCTCGACCAGGCCGGCGACCAGCTCGTCTTCTACGTACGCGCCCTGCTGTGGACCCCGCGGGCCGCCCGCCGCTACCTCAAGGAGGTGCAGCGGCTGCTCGCGGAGGTCGCCTTCGGCAGCGGCGGCCTCGGCGTCATCGGCGGCACGATCGGCGTGATGTTCGCGATGACCCTGTTCACCGGCACGGTCGTCGGCCTCCAGGGCTACGCGGCCCTCAACCAGATCGGCACCGCCGCCTTCACCGGCTTCGTCTCCGCGTACTTCAACACCCGCGAGATCGCCCCGCTCGTCGCCGGCCTCGCGCTGTCCGCCACCGTCGGTGCCGGCTTCACCGCCCAGCTCGGCGCGATGCGCATCAACGAGGAGGTCGACGCGCTGGAGGGCATGGGGGTGCGCTCCATGCCGTACCTCGTCACCACCCGCATCATCGCCGGGGTGGTGGCGATCATCCCGCTCTACGGGATCGGGCTGCTCAGCTCGTACCTCGCCTCTCGCGCCGTGACGGTCCTCTACAACGGGCAGGCAGCCGGCACGTACGACCACTACTTCAACCTCTTCCTCTCCCCGACCGACGTGCTCCTGTCGTTCATGAAAGTGCTGATCTTCAGCGTGATGGTGATCCTGGCCCACTGCTACTACGGCTTCCGCGCCACCGGCGGCCCCGCCGGGGTCGGCGTCGCCGTGGGGCGCTCGGTCCGTACCGCGATCGTGCTCATCGCGGTCACCGACTTCTTCCTCAGCCTGGCGATCTGGGGCACCACGACCACGGTGAAGGTGTCCGGATGAGCGGCCTGGAGACGGCGGGACGCAGGACCGCGGGGCTGGTGTTCCTGCTGGTGATGGTGCTGCTCGTGTGGCTGTCGGTGGCCGTCTACCACAAGGAGTTCACCGACACCGCGACCGTCACGGTCGAGACCGGCAGCGTCGGCAACGAGATGCACCCGTACGCCGAGGTGAAGATGCGCGGCGTCGTCGTCGGCGAGGTGCGGGAGATCTCCGCGGAGAACGGCGGGCGGACCGCCCGGCTGACGCTCGCGCTCGACCCCGGGCAACTGGACCGGATCCCCGCCGACGTGTCCGCGCAGATGCTGCCCACCACGCTCTTCGGCGAGCGGTTCGTCTCCCTGGTCCCGCCCGCGGACGGGGGCACGGCCGGCGAGACGCTGGCGGCGGGCAGCGTCATCCCGCAGGACCGCAGCGAGAACGCCATCGAGCTGGAGCAGGTGCTCGACAACGTGATGCCGCTGCTCACCGCCGTGAAGCCGGCGAAGCTCTCCGCCACGCTCACCGCCATGGCCGACGCGCTCGACGGCCGCGGCAAGAAGCTCGGCGACACCCTCGTCGAACTGGACGAGCACCTGCGGAAGCTCAACCCGCACCTGCCCACGCTCAACCGCGACATCCGCGAACTGGTCGAGTTCGGCCACCTGTACGCGGACACCGTCCCCGACCTGGTCAAGGCGTTGCAGGACGCGACGACGACGAGCGGCACCATCGCCGAGAAGGCCGAGGACCTGGGCGGGCTGTACGGCACGCTCACGACCACGTCGCAGGACCTGGACACCTTCCTGGAGCAGAACCGGGAGAACATCATCCAGTTGTCCGCCGACGGCCGGCCCACGGTGGAGAAGATCGCCGAGTACGCGCCGTCGTTCCCCTGCACGCTGCGTACCCTCGCCGACTTCGTGCCCGTGATGGACAAGGCGCTCGGCAAGGGCACCGCCGAGCCGGGACTGCACGTCGACGTCGAGGTGCTGCCCGCCCGCGGCAAGTACGTGCCCGGCCGGGACGCCCCGCGCTTCGACGCCGGCGGCGGCCCGCGGTGCTACGGCGTCCCGTACACCGGCGCGCCCGCCAGGAGCGGCACCGCCGCGGGCCGGCCGCAGTCCGCGAAGACCCTGGCCACCGACGACGACGCCCTCGGGCTGCCCAACTCCCCGGAGGAGAACCAGCTCGTCAACGAACTCCTCGCGGCCGGCGGCAAGAGCGCCCCGGCCGACCTGCCCGACTGGTCCAGCGTGCTTGCCGGACCAGTCTTCCGCGGGACGGAGGTGCGGCTGAATTGAATCCTCCCCCCGCTCAAGCAAGGGGATTTCTGGCTCACGTTGCCCAGTCGCCCTTCGGACGCCCAGGTCTTCCACGATCAACACCAGCCGGGTTGAAACCTGCCCGGGTTCTTACTGCAAGAAGAGGTGGTGCTGTGCGCGCTTGGTTCTCGCTACGCACGATGCCAGCTTGGTTCTCGCTTAGCGTAGTTGATCGTACACGCTACGGAGGGTGTGGTGTCAAAGGCCGGTGCATCCTCGGAGGTATCAGGTGACCAGAAGAAGCCTCGCCGGCCCCCTCGTGAAGTCCCTCGTCTTCGTCGTGGTCACCGCGCTCGCCACCACCGCGCTCGCCTTCTCCATCGCCAACACCGGCGTCGGCCCCACCGACGGCTACAGCGCCCGGTTCACCGACGTGACCGGCCTGGTCGAGGGCGACAGCGTGCGGGTGGCGGGCGTGAAGGTCGGCGAGGTCGAGTCCATCGAGCTGAGCGGACGGCGGTACGCGCGGGTGGAGTTCACCGTACGCGAAGGGCGTGAGCTGCCCGCCTCCGTCAACGCCTCCGTGAAGTACCTCAACATGGTCGGCCAGCGCTACATCGACCTGGAGCAGGGCGAGGGCCCGGTGGGGCGGTCGCTCGCACCCGGCGGCACGATCCCGCTGGAGCGCACCCGGCCCGCGCTCGACCTCACCGAGCTGTTCAACGGCTTCCAGCCGCTGTTCCAGGGGCTGTCGCCGCGGGACACCAACCAGCTCGCGAACGAGATCGTCCAGGTGCTCCAGGGGCAGGGCGGGACGGTCGACAGCCTCGTCGAGACGGTCGGCTCGCTGACCAGCACGCTGGCCGCCAAGGACCAGGTGATCGGCGAGGTCATCGACAACCTCACCGAGGTGGTGGAGACCGTCAACACCCGCGAGAAGGAGTTCAACGACCTGCTCGTGACCCTCCAGGACCTGGTGTCCGGCTTCTCCGACGACCGCAAGCCGCTCTTCCGCGCCGTCGACGCGATGGGCGAACTGACGGCCACCACCGCCGGTCTCGTACGCGACGGGCGCGCCCCGCTGAAGGAGGACATCCACCAGGCCGGCCGGGTCGCCGGGCGGCTGGCGGACAACGTGCCGCTGGTGGAGGAGTTCCTCGAACAGACCCCGGTGAAGATGGCGACGCTGGGGCGGCTGGCCTCGTACGGCTCCTGGTTCAACCTCTATCTCTGCGAGGCGCGGGTGACGGGCGTGAGCATGTCCGACGGCAGCGAGCCGCCGACCGGGATCACGGTCCAGCCGCCGAGGTGTGAGCGATGAGAGTGCCTCGGCTGAAGCCGGTACGCGAACGCAACCCCATCGCCGTGGCGCTGGTGGGGCTGCTGGTCCTCGCCCTGGGCGGGTTCGCGGCGTACCGCGCCGACGCGCTGCCGGGCGTCGGCGGCGGTACCTCCTATACCGCCCACTTCTCCGAGGCCGCCGGGCTGCGCTCCGGTGACGAGGTGCGGGTGGCGGGCGTGAAGGTGGGCGAGGTCGACGAGGTCCGGCTCGACGGGCCCAGGGTCGCGGTCGACTTCACGGTGCGCGACGCCTGGATCGGCGACCGGTCCATCGCCGCCATCGCCATCGAGACGCTGCTCGGCGAGAAGTACCTGGCCGTGGATCCGCTGGGCAGCGTCCGGCAGGACGCCGGCCAGCCGATCCCGGTCGAGCGCACCACGTCCCCGTACGACGTGACGCAGGCGTTCCAGGACCTGTCGTCCACCGTCGGCGAGCTGGACACCACGGCGCTCGCGGAGAGCTTCGAGGTGATCTCGGAGACCTTCGAGGACACCCCGCCGAACGTGCGCAAGGCGGCGAACGGGCTGGCGGACCTGTCGCAGACGATCTCCTCCCGGGACGCGGAACTGGCCCGGCTGCTGTCCGGCAGCGACGAGATCACCAAGACGCTGAAGGACCAGAACGACACGTTCGAGACGCTGCTGAAGGACGGCAACGACCTGCTCGCGGAGGTACGCGCCAGGCGCGACGCGATCCACGCCCTCTTCACCGGCACCCGCGACCTGGCGAAGGAGCTGGACGGGCTGGTGGAGGAGAACGAGGAGCAGATCGGCCCGACGCTCGACGCCCTCGACCGGGTCACCGGCGTGCTCCAGGCCAACGAGAAGAACCTCGACAAGGCGCTGGCCACGGCCGGTCCGTACTACCGGCTCGTCGGCAACACCCTCGGCAGCGGCCGCTGGTTCGACAGCTATCTGTGCGGGCTCGTGCCGCGGGAGTACGCGCCGGACGTAGTCCCGGACCGCGGGTGCCTGCCGCCCAAGCCGAAGGGGGGCCGATGATGCGACGGCCTGGAACGGGCGCGTTCCGGCGGATCCGCGCCGCCGCCGGCCGGCTGGGGGGCCGCAGACCCCTCGCGCTGCTGGTGACCGCGGCGGTGCTGTCGGCCGCAGGTATCTGGGGCGTACGGGCGCTGACGGGCCCCGACGGCAAGGAGGTCACCGCCTACTTCGACTCCGGAGTCGGCCTGTACGGCGGCTCGGACCTGCGGATCCTGGGCGTCAAGGTCGGCACCGTCGACTCCGTCGAGCCCGAGGGCGACCGGGTGCGCGTCGAGCTGACCCTGGACCACGGCGTGCAGGCGCCCGCCGACGTGCAGGCGGCGGTCATCGCGCCGAGCGTGGTCTCCGGCCGCTACGTGCAGCTCAGCCCCGCCTACTCCGGCGGGCCCGAACTCGCCGACGGCGACGAGATCCCCGTCGAGCGCACCGCGACCGCGGTGGAGATCGACGAGCTGTACGCCTCCCTCACCGACCTCAGCGACGCCCTCGGCCCCGACGGCGCCAACGCCACCGGAGAGCTGAGCAAGCTGCTCGAAACCGGCGCCCGCAACCTGGAGGGCAACGGCAAGGAGATCGGCGACAGCATCGACCGGTTCGGCGACGCCGCCCAGACGCTCTCCGGCCGCAGCGGCGATCTCTTCGGCACGATCGAGAACCTCCAGTCCTTCACCACCATGCTGAAGGAGAACGACCAGCAGGTGCGCGACGCCGAGCAGCAGCTCGCCGACGTCGGCACCTTCCTCGCCGAGGACAAGGACGAACTGGCCGCGGCGCTGGAGGAGCTGGGCAAGGCGCTCGGCAGGGTGCAGGGGTTCATCAAGGACAACCGCGGCCGGCTCAAGGCCAACGTCGACAAGCTCGCCGAGCTGACCCGCATCCTCGTGGACAACCGCGCCTCGCTCGCCGAAGCGCTGGACGCCGCGCCGCTGGCCACCGACAACCTGCTGCGCGCCTACAACCCCGGCAAGCGCACCATCGACGGCCGCGGCAACCTCAACGAGCTGAGCATGGGCGGCCCGCCGGACGCCGGTCTGGCGGAGGACGGCGGCGGCAGCGCCACCGGCCGCGAGGGGCTCGTACCGGCGCCCGCGGAGCGGCAGGAGGAGCTGCCCGGGCTGCCGCTGCCCGCGGTCGGCGACGTCTACGGCACGCCGGAACAGGGAGGCGGGCGATGAACTGGCACGTCAAGACGGTCGCCGGGGTCGTGGCCGCCGCGCTCGTCATCGCCTCGCCGCTGGTGGTGAGGGAGGTCTACGAGTCCGCGGACGTCGAGTTCACCGGCATCCAGGACCTGCCGCTGCCCGGCGGCGCCGACCTCGGCGGCCACCCGTACGAGGTCACCGCCGAGTTCGAGGACGTGCTGAGCCTCGTGCCGCAGTCCTCGGTACGGGTCAACGACGTTGCCGTCGGCCGGGTCACCGACATCGAGGTCGCCGACGACCGGTGGACCGCCGTGGTCACCATGAAGGTCAACGGCGACGTGCGGCTGCCGGCCGGCGCGTACGCCCGGATCGAGCAGTCGAGCCTGCTGGGCGAGAAGTACGTCCAGTTGATCGCCCCGCCCGAGGAGAAGCAGGTCGACGCGCAGCAGGCGGGCGACCTCGGCACCGCCCCCGGGGACGTGACCACGGCGGTCCTCCCCGACGACGGCAAGACCGACATCCCGCTCGCGCGCACCAACCGCAACCCGGAGGTCGAGGAGGTCTTCGGCGCCCTGTCGATGCTCCTCAACGGCGGCGGCATCGAGCAACTGCGCACCATCAGCCGGGAGCTGAACAACGCGCTCCAGGGCAACGAGCCGCAGGTCCGCTCCATGCTCAAGCGCGTCGACACCCTGATGACGAGCCTCGACGACAACAAGGACGGCATCACCGACGCGCTCGACAGCGTCAACCGGCTGTCCGCCACCCTCGCCACCCGCAAGACGGAGATCGGCGTCATCCTCGACGACCTCAGCCCCGGCATGAAGGTGCTGGAGGAGCAGCGCGGCGCGCTGGTCACCATGCTGCGCTCGCTCGACCGGCTCTCCGACGTCGCGGTGGAGACCATCGACGCGAGCAAAGAGGACATGATCGCCGACCTCAGGGCCCTGGGCAAGGTGCTGAAGAACTTCGCCGACGCCGGGCAGGCGCTGCCCGCCTCGCTGGAGGTGCTGCTCACGTACCCCTTCACCGACGAGGTGCTGCGCGGCGTCAAGGGCGACTACCTCAACATCTACCTCGGCGTCACCGCCCCTCGGGGCACGGAGCTGATCCCGCCGCTGACCGAGGAGTCCGTGCCCGGCTCCACCGGGCCGAGCACCACCGTCGACCCGCGCGCCGCCCCGCCCGGCACCGCCCTCGCGCTGCCGCTGCCGCTCCCGTCCGTGGGACCGACGCCGCCGGGTGCCGACCCGTCGGCGTCCCCGGACCCGGGCGGTCCGGCGCCGGACGACACGGGCCCCGGGGATACGGGGTCCGCCTCTCCCGGCGGCGGCCCGTCCGACGGCGCCGGCACGCCGTCGGGGTCGCCGCCGGGCAGCCCGTCCGCCACGGAGCCGGAGTCGCCGCCGGCGTCCGGCAGCGAGTCGCCCGGGGGTGAGGGCCGGTGATCACCAGGTCCGTCATCGTCAAGAACATCGTGTTCGCCCTCGTCGCGGTGCTCGTCATCGGCTACGTCGGCGTGCGCTACGCCGATCTCGGCCGCTACGTCGGCATGCGCGACTACTACACGGTGCGCGTCGAACTCGCCGAGACCGGCGGGCTGTTCCCGCACGCGGAGGTCACCTACCGCGGGGTGTCGGTCGGGCGCGTCGGGTCGGTCGAGCTGACCGGCACGGGCGTCGAGGCCGAGCTGCAGATCCGCGACTCGGCCCCGCCGATCCCCACCGACCTGTCGGCCGACGTCGCCAACTACTCCGCCGTGGGCGAGCAGTACATCGACCTCAAGCCCGCCGCCGACTCCGGCCCGTACCTCGCCGACGGCGCCGTCGTCGGCCGCCAGCACACCGCGACGCCCGCGCCCGTCACCAACCTCCTCACCAGCGTCGACTCCTTCGCCACCTCCGTCGACACCGGCGAGCTGCGCACCGTCGTAGACGAACTCGGCGACGCCCTCGCCGGGCAGGGCGACAACCTCCAGCGGCTCCTCGACACCGGCAGCGAGTTCATCCGGGCCGCCGACGCGGCGCTGCCGTACAGCACCCGGCTCATGATCGACGGCGAGACGGTGCTGCGCACGCAGAACGACTCCGGCGAGGCGCTCCAGGAGTTCGCGAAGGGCGCCGAGGAGCTGACCGCGCAGCTCAAGCGCTCCGACGGCGACCTGCGCCGCGTCGTCGAGGCGGGCCCCGGCGCCGCGAGCCAGGTCACCGGGCTGCTGCGCGACCTCGACCCGAGCCTGAGTATCCTGCTCGCGAACCTGCTGACCACCTCGGAGATCGCGGTCACCCGGCAGGACGGCCTGGAGCAACTGCTCGTCCAGTTGCCGCAGGTGGCCGCCGCCGGCTCCACCGCCATCACCTCCGACGGCGCCCGCTTCGGCATGGCGCTCAGCTTCTTCGACCCGCTGCCCTGCACCCAGGGGTACGGATCCACGACGTACCGCAACGGCCTCAAGACCAGCCCGGCGGGCTTCAACACCGCCGCCCACTGCACCGCCCCGGCGTCGAGCGGCGTCAACGTCCGCGGCTCCGCGCACTCCCCGGGCGGCGGCGGGGTGCCCGAGCCAGCCAGGCCCGGCTCGGGACTCGCCGACGACCGGCCGGGCACCCGCGCCGCGCCCGGAGCCCTGCCCGGCGCGCTCGGGCTGCCCGCGGTCGGCGACGGGCCCACCGACATGGCCGGGCTGCTCGGCCTGAAGGAGGCGCGATGAGCCCCCGACTCCCGTACGTCCGCAGCGCCCCGCCGCGGCGGACGCTCGTCGCCGCACTCGCCGTCGCGCTGGTCCTCGCCTTCGCCGGCTTCTCCGCCTGGCGCTACGCCGCCGCCGCGACCCGCGAAGAACTGGACTTCGGCCGCGAGCGCGACCGCGTGCTGGCCGCGGGCCAGGAGCACATCGGGACGCTCAACAGTATCGACGCGGCCGACCCCGAGGCGGGCCTGGCGCGCTGGCAGGACGCCACCACAGGACCGCTGCACGAGGACCTGCGCCGGTCGCGGGCCGCGAGCGCCGACGCCTTCGACCGCGCGGGGGTCACGGCCCGCGCGACGGTCACGGAGGCCGCCGTCACCGAGCTGGACACGCGCGCGGGCACGGCGAAGGCCCTGGCCACGGTGCGGGTGGAGACGAGCGGCGGGGCGGACGGGGAGCGTACGGACCGCAAGCGGTTCGAGGCGGGCCTGGAGCGGACGGGGGACGGCTGGAAGATCGCGTCGCTCACCGCGATCACGGTGGAGGGGAGCGATTCATGAGCCGGGACAGCGACAGCGGGAGCACGGCGGGCGTGGCCGTCGACGCGCGCGAGCGGGATGCGGCGGAGTCCGCCGAGGCCGAGTCCGGCGAGTCCGGCGGTGAGGGCCGTACGGGATCCGCCGCCGCCCGGCGCCGCTGGCGGGCCGCCGGGGTCGCGGCGCTGGTCGCGCTGCTCCTCGCCGGCACCGGACTCCTCGTCCAGGCAGCCCGCCTCAACGGCGACGACGCGCTGGCCAACAGGGCGCTCACCGACTCCTCCGGCACCGCCGCCGTCGCAGGCGACGTCAGCAACGCGCTGAGCAAGGTGTTCTCGTACGCGCCGGAAGACCCCGGCGTCACCGCGCGGGACGCCGACGAACTCCTCGCCGGACGCGCCCGCGAGCAGTACCGGCAGCTCTTCGGCCGGATCCGGCAGCGGGTCGTCGCCCAGGAGCTGACGCTGACGACCCACGTCGTACGCGCCGGGGTGATCCGGCTCGACGGCGACGACGCCACGCTGCTCGTCCTCCTCGACCAGATCACCGAACGCAAGGGCAAGGACCCGACGAGCGTCGGCGCACAGCTCTCCGTGACCGCCGAGCGCCAGGACGGGCAGTGGCGCATCACCGACCTGAAGTCCCGCTAGCGAAAGGGCGGATCGACGTGAGCCTGAGGAAGAACCCCCTGCTGACGCTGGCCCTCGTGGCGGCCGCGCTGGCGGCGGTGCTCGCGGCGTGGGCCGGCACCTCCTGGTACGCGGCCGCGCACGACGACGCGGCGGACTTCGCCGCCTCCCGGGACGACGCGCTGGCCGCCGCCCGGCAGGCTGTGACGAACCTCAACACCCTCGACCACCGCGATCTCGACGAGGGCCTGGACCGCTGGGAGGCGTCCGCCACCGGCGAACTCCTCGCCCAACTGCGGCAGGGGCGCGAGGGGTTCGAGAAGGAGGTGGCGAAGGCGGAGACCGTGACCACGGCCGAGGTGCTGTCGGCGGCGCTCACCGAGCTGGACGACCGGGCCGGCCGGGCGGACGTGCTGGTCGCGGTCCGTATCACGGTCGCCGCGCCCGGGGAGAAGCCGCAGGCCAAGGAGAGCCGGATGCTCGGCGAGGTCACCCGCACCGGCGACGGCTGGAAGCTCAGCGCCCTCGGGCAGGCGCCCGCGGGAGACTCCGCGGGCGGGGACGCGGGCGAGGGGTCCGGCCGGGGCGCAGCGCAGGGCACCGGCCAGGGATCGGGCTCGGACTCGGGCCGGGCCGGCGAAGCCGGGCAGTGAACTTCCGGAGAGGACCGCACAGATGTCGACCACCCGCCACCTGATCAACCGGCGCCGCCGCACCGCACCTCCCGCCGAGGAGGCGCGGAAGCCGGCCCGGCGGCAGCCCGCGGCGGCCGTGCGGGCCAGGCCCGGGAGCAGGACCGCGGCCCGTCCTGCGGAGCCCGCGGGGAAGCAGACCCCGGCGCCGGCCCGCAGGTCGCGGCCCGGTGCCCGGGACCGTACCGCCGGGGACCGTATCGGCGCCTCGACGCCCCCGCGCGGCGGGCGGCTTGCCGCGGTGCTGGGCGCCGCCGCCGTGCTGCTCGGCTGCTTCGCGGCCTTCGCCGCCGTGCAGGCGAGCGGGGGCGGCGATCCCGCGGCCGACAACGCCGCGCTCGTGGACGCGCCGCTGACCAGCGAGATCAAGGGCGGCGTCGGCGAGGCGGTGGAGGCGGTGTTCTCCGTCGACTACACCGACCTCGACGAGAACCGGAAGGCGGCCCGTACGTACCTCACCGGCAAGGCCGTCGCCCAGCACCGGCAGATGCTCGCGGACGTCCGCGAGCAGGCACCGTCGCAGAAGCTCGTCCTCACCACCACCGTGACCGACTCGGCGGTGGAGCTGGCCGACGGCGGCGCGGCCCGCGTGCTGGTCTTCGCCGACCAGCGCAACACCCGTACGGACACGGACGAGACGTCGTACGGCGCCGCGATGGTCGCGGTGGACGCGGTGAAGGACGACGGCAGGTGGCGGATCTCGAACATCGACACCTTCGGCTGACGGCCCGGGCACGAGGCGAGCACGACCGCCGCCGCGCACCACGACCACGGCAACCGCAACCCTCGACTTCGCCGGGAGGCAGGTCCATGGCTTCACTCAGCAGGATGCGCCACAGCGTGGCGACGGCGGCGCTCGCGGCGGCGGCGATGGTCGCGCTGACCGCCTCGCAGGCCCCCGGCGACGAGGCCGACCGGGCGGCCGGCGGCGGCGGGGCGGAGGACCGGCTCGACACCGCGCCCGTGCTGCCGCCGGGGACGCCGGGCGACGGGCAGTACCACACCGAGATCCCGCCGCTGCAGGGCATGGACCCGATCGTCAGCACGCAGCCGACGCCGCCCGCGGTGATCGAGCAGCAGTCCGGCGTCCCCGCGACCGTGCTCGACGCGTACCGGAAGGCGGAGCGGCGGCTCGCGGTCGGCGATCCCGGCTGCGGGCTGCCGTGGGAACTGCTGGCCGCCATCGGCAAGGTGGAGTCCGGGCACGCCCGCGGCGGCGCCGTCGACGCGGACGGCACCACCCTCACCCCGATCCTCGGGCCGGTCCTCGACGGCAACGGCTTCGCGAACATCTCGGACACCGACGGCGGCCGCTACGACGGCGACACCGGCTACGACCGGGCCGTGGGGCCGATGCAGTTCATCCCGTCGACGTGGGCGGGGTGGGCCGCGGACGGCAACGGCGACGGGCGCTCCGACCCGGACAACGTCTACGACGCGACGCTGGCGGCAGGGCACTACCTGTGCGCGGGCAACCGGGACCTGACGGTGGCCGCCGACCTGGACCGGGCGATCCTCAGCTACAACTACTCGCGGGACTACCTCGACACCGTGCTGGCCTGGCTGGGCTTCTACCGCTCCGGCGTGCACGCGGTGCCGGACGGCACGGGCGTGCTGCCGGCCAGCTCCGGCGCGGGCAACCCCCGTTCCGTACCGGAGGAGGGGAGCAGGAAGACGCCGGGCGGCGGTTCCGAAGGTCCCGGCGGCGGGATCGTGGTCGGGCCGCGGCCGAGTCCTTCGGACGGCGGTTCCGGCGGTTCCGGTTCCGGGGGCTCGGGCGGCACGGGCGGATCCGGCGGCACGGGCGGATCCGGCGGTACGGGTGACTCCGGCGGGTCCGGCGACCCGGGCGGTACGGGCGACCCCGGCGGCGATCCGGGCGGCGGCGACCCGGGCCCCAGCCCCAGCGACCCGGGCGAGACCGGCGGTTCCGGCGACCCGGGCGGCAGCGGCGACCCGGGCGGCGACCCGGGCGGCAGCGGCGACCCGGGCGGCGACCCCGGCGGCGGCACGGGCGACCCCGGCGACCCGGACCCCAGCGACAGTTGCTCCGCCGGCCCCGGCGAGACCCCCTCGTCGAGCCCCGGCGACGACCCGGGCGCGTCCCCCTGCCCGGACGACTCCACCTCGCCGGACCCGTCGGGCACGACCTGACGGGGGTGCCGGCACACGATCGCCCGGTCCGCGCCGAGGCGCCGACCGGGCGATCGACCGCGGCCCCGCTGCCTGCGCAGCCGGGCCGCAGGGTGCGTACGGCGTCCGCTCAGGCCAGCAGTTCGGCGTTGAGCGTGATGTTCTCGACGCCCGCCAGCGCCTTGCTCACCGGGCAGTTCTTCTTGGCGTCCTCGGCGGCGGCCTGGAACTCCTCCTCGGACAGCCCCGGCACGGTCGCGCGCACCGTCAGCACGATGCCGGTGATGCCCTCGCCGGGCTGGAACGTCACGTCGGCGCTGGTGTCCAGGGACTCCACGGTGTGGCCCTTGCCGGCCAGGCCGTGCGAGAAGGCCATGGAGTAGCACGCCGAGTGCGCCGCCGCGATCAGCTCCTCGGGGCTGGTCTTGCCGCCGGGCTCGGCGGAGCGGGCCGGCCAGCTCACGTCGTAGGTGCCGATCTTGGAGGACTCGAGGGCGACGGTCCCCTTGCCCTCGAGCAGGTTGCCCTCCCAGTGGGTCTTCGCGGTGCGGGTGGTTGCCATGGCGGTCAGCCTCCGAGTCTGGAGCGAAAGACGGTACGTGCCCCAAGTTATCGGTGCCGGGGCGCGCGAGGGCGTCCGGCCCTGGGCCGTACGCCCGCGTGGCGCAGATCACAGCGAAGCCGGGAAATAGCGGGGAGTGCTTCCCCGTTTAGCTGGTGTCCGAAGGAAGCGGGGAGTGATTCCCCGGAAGCCACCAGGGAGGCAACCATGGGCAGGGGCAAGGGTGCCACGCTCACCGGGCAGCGGCAGCCGCGCATGCGGGCCGACGCCTCCCGCAACCGTGAACGGATCATCGACGCCGCCCGGGAGGCGTTCGTGGAGTGGGGCCCGGACGTCCCGCTCGACGAGATCGCCCGCCGCGCAGGCGTCGGCAACGCGACGGTCTACCGGAACTTCGCCGACCGCCGCGAGCTCATCCTCCAGGTGACCCTGGAGTCCATGCGCCGCATCGCCGACCTGGCGGAGGCCGCGCTCGCCGAGGACACGGAGGCGTTCGAGGCGCTGCGGGGCTTCGTGCACCGGGGTGCCGACGAGCGGATCGGGTCGCTGTGCCCGCTGCTCGTCGACGGCTTCGACCACGCGGCGCCCGAGGTGATCGGCATGCGCGAGCGGCTCGACACCGCGCTGGAGAACCTGATGGCGCGGGCCCGCGCCGAGGGCACGCTCCGGTCGGACGTGGGCGTCGGCGACCTGATGGTCGCGCTCGCCCAGCTCACCCGGCCGCTGCCGGGCCTGGAGTGCGGTGTGGGGTTCGACACGTATATGCACCGGCATCTGGAGCTGTTCCTCGACGGGCTGATGAATCCGGCCAGGTCAACGCTGTCCGGCAGCGCCGCTACGTTCGAGGCTTTGCGGCAGAAGGGCACGTAAATGAGGTGATCCGCGAGCGGTGAGTCTGTTCTGATCATCGAGACTCTCTGTTTCCGAGCCCTGTGCGGTGATGAGCACCGGTTCGTTCTGATTCGTACCAAGATCAACCCTGAACTCGAATGGTGGGTACCCCCATGCCAGAAACGGCACTGCAGCCTGATCCGAGGCGCTGGAAAGCCCTCGCGTTCATCGCTGTGGCTCAGTTGATGGTCGTCCTCGACGCGACCATCGTGAACATCGCGCTGCCCTCCGCCCAGGAGGACCTCGGCATCTCCGACGCCAACCGCCAGTGGGTCATCACGGCCTACGCGCTCGCCTTCGGTGGCCTGCTGCTCTTCGGCGGCCGCATCGCCGACCTCTGGGGCCGCAAGCGCACCTTCATCACCGGCCTCGTCGGCTTCGCGGTCGCCTCCGCGCTCGGCGGCGCCGCGACCGGGCAGGCCATGATGTTCGGCGCCCGCGCCCTCCAGGGCGTCTTCGGCGCGCTGCTCGCGCCCGCGGCCCTGTCGCTGCTCGCGGTCCTCTTCACCGACGGCAAGGAGCGCGCCAAGGCGTTCGGCATCTACGGCGCCATCGCCGGTGGTGGCGGCGCCGTCGGCCTGATCCTCGGCGGCGTGCTGACCGAGTACCTGGACTGGCGCTGGACGTTCTTCGTGAACATCCCGTTCGCGATCGTCGCGGTCCTCGGTGCGATGGCCACCATCCACGACCCGAAGGGCAGCCGGAACCGCTCCCCGCTCGACATCCCGGGCGTGCTGCTGGCGACCACCGGTCTGGTGGCGCTGGTGTACGGCTTCACCCGGGCCGAGTCGGAGGGCTGGACCGACACCCTGACGCTGGTCATGTTCGTCGCGTCCGTGGTGCTGCTGGCCACGTTCGTGGCGGTGGAGTCCCGGGTCAAGAGCCCGCTCCTGCCGCTGCGCGTCCTGCTGGAACGCAACCGCGGGGGCGTCTACCTCTCGCTCGGCCTCGCGGTCATCGCGATGTTCGGCGTCTTCCTGTTCCTCACCTACTACCTGCAGGTCGTGAAGGGCTACACCCCGGTCAAGACCGGCGTGGCGTTCCTTCCGATGATCGTGGGCATGATCATCGGCTCGACCCAGATCGGCGCCCGGCTGATGACCCGCGTGCAGCCGCGGCTGCTGCTGGTGCCCGGCTTCCTCGTCGGCGCCCTCGGCATGCTGCTGCTGGCCCAGATGGAGCCGGGCAGCTCGTACGCCGCGGTCGTCCTGCCCGGCCTCATCCTGCTGGGCCTGGGTCTCGGCACGGCGTTCATGCCG
The DNA here is from genome assembly GCF_035917395.1 of Streptomyces sp. NBC_01808. Lineage (NCBI taxonomy): Bacteria > Bacillati > Actinomycetota > Actinomycetes > Kitasatosporales > Streptomycetaceae > Streptomyces > Streptomyces sp. NBC_01808. The sequence goes on along the minus strand of NZ_CP109072.1, from coordinate 3,184,099 downwards.
GCCATGTCCCTGGCCACCTTCGGGGTCGAGCCGCGTGACTCGGGCGTCGCCTCGGCGATGGTCAACACCTCGCAGCAGGTGGGCGGCGCCATCGGCACCGCGCTGCTGAACACGATCGCCGCCAGTGCGACGACCGACTGGATCTCCTCGCACGCCTCCGAGGCCCGCACCCTGGGCCGCGAGGGCTTCGCGAACTCCGCGGCCGTGCACGGCTACTCGACCGCGATCTGGTGGGCGGTCGGCATCCTCGTGGTCTCCGCCGCCATTGCGTACACCCTCGTCACCGCCCGGGCCCAGTCGGGGCACGAGACGGTCGGCGACGGCAAGGACGCCGGTACGTCGGACGAGGTGCAGGCGCCGGTGATGGTCCACTGACCGCGCTAGTGCACTGACTCAAAGGAGAGTTCAGGGCTAGCGAAGGCCCCTTTCCGTTCCTCGGGGGGACGGGAAGGGGCCTTCGCCATGCCTGGGTCTTTTGTCCGCTGCCGCCGTCTCGCTCAGCCCAGTTGGAGGGAGCGCTTGGCCAGCCCCATCCAGAAGCCGTCGATGACGCTGCGCTGGGTCTGCAGGTCGTCCTCGGCGGCGCCGAGGGTGACGAACAGCGGGGCGAAGTGCTCGGTACGGGGGTGGGCCAGCCGGCCTGCGGGCGACTTGCGCACGAAGTCCAGCAGCGCGTCCACGTCCTGCGCCGCCAGCGCCTCGCGGCCCCAGGCGTCGAACTCCGCGGACCACGCGGGCGGCCCGTCCCCGGTGTGCCGCAGCGCGGCGAGGTTGTGGGTGAAGAAGCCGCTGCCGACGATCAGTACGCCCTCCGCGCGCAGCGGCGCGAGCCGGCGGCCGAGCGCGAGCAGCCGCTCGGGGTCGAGGGTCGGCATGGAGAGCTGGAGCACGGGGATGTCGGCGTCCGGGTACATCTCCACCAGCGGCACGTACGCGCCGTGGTCGAGGCCGCGGTCGGGGAAGTCCTGCACGCTCTCGCCGGGGGAGCGCAGCAGTTTGCGTACGGACTCGGCCAGCTCGGGGGCGCCGGGGGCGGGATAGCGGACGCGGTAGTAGTGCTCGGGGAAGCCCCAGAAGTCGTAGACCAGCGGGACCGTGGTGGTGGCGCCGAGGGCGACGGGGGCCTCCTCCCAGTGCGCGGAGACCACGAGGACGGCGCGCGGGCGGGGCAGGTCCGCGGCCCAGGCGGCCAGCTCGGCCGGCCAGACGGGATCGTCGGCGAGCGGCGGGGCGCCGTGGGAGAGATAGAGCGCGGGCATGGTGGACATGGGTGGGTCGCCGCCTTCCGGTCCCTTGAAGTTTAGACTTCAACCATACCCGCGCTCGGCTGGATGCTCGCGTGCGCCCGGTTCAGAACGCCGGGTCGATGAGCGCGACGGACTGCAGCGCGGCCACGCGCGCGGTGTCGTCGCCGACGTCCAGCGCGGTGTCGACGAACTTGATCGTGTGCTCGTCCCCGTGCGCCGCCGCCCGGGTCAGCAGCTCGTCGGCGGCGGTTGCCGCGTCCCCGGCCGGCGGCGCCGGGATGCGGTCCTGCGGCAGCGGGGCGGCCGGTCCGTACGCGGCGGTGACGGCGGCGCTCGCCGCCCAGGCGGCCGCGTAGCTCGGGACCCACAGGTCGCGGGGGAGCGCGGGCAGGGCGCGGAGCACGGCGTTCGGGGCGGTCGCCGCGTGTACCAGCATCACCGGCTCGCCGTGGCCGTACGCCGCATAGCGGTGGACCGCGGCCCGTACCAACCCGGCCAGCGCCTCGCGGGCCTCCTCGGGGGTGCGCGCCGGGGCCAGGGCGCTCACCGCCGCCGGCCAGCCGGGCGTCGACTCCGGGGTGAGCTGCGCCAGCCGCTCGCGGATGCCGCCGGCCTGCGCGGGCACGGCGGGAACGGCGGCCAGCGCGGCGTCAGGGTCCGCGGTGCCGGTCGGGACGGGGGCGCTGGGCAGGCGGGCGTAGCGGGCGGCCCAGTAGCCCAGGGCGTGCGCCAGCTCGGTGACGCGGGGGCCGGCGGGGGCGTGGCCCGCGGCCTCGGTGTCCTGGAGGGTCCGTACGGCATGGCCCGCGCGGATCACGGTGTGCGTCGCGGCGCCGGCCAGCCCGGGGAGCAGCCGCGGCCACCACTCCGCCAGCACGTCGCGCCACGGCCGGGCGTCCAGCTCCCGTGCGAAGTACGCCGGCCAGTCCCCGAGCCGGGCCGGATCGCCGAGCGCCTCGCGCCAGGCGGCGGGGTCGATGGGCCGGGCCGGCGGCGGCATGTCCTCCAGCTTGTCCCGGTAGCGGTCCAGCCAGCGGTGCACGGTCGCCGCCCGGTCGCCGTGCACCAGGGCCTCGACGGCCATCGGGCCGTGGTTCGTCAGCCAGCCCTGCCGCTCGGGCCCCGCGGCGTGCAGCCGCTCCAGGGCCTCGTCGAGCACCCCGCTGTCGTCCCGGGTGCGGCTGTCCTCCCGGGTGTGGCCCGTCTCCGTACGCGCGTCCTCACGGCTCTTCTCCATGCCGGGGACGCTACGTGCGCCGCCGCCGGTCCGTAACGGCCGCGGGCCCTAGGTCCCCGTAGGTCTACGGGCCCAGGCGCCCACCCGCACTTTCCGGCCGCGGGAGCAACCAGAAGGCCCCGCGCGCCGTCTTCACAGGGGGAGGGCGGCCCAGGACGGCGCTGCCCAGGGGGGAGGCCACGATGCCGGACGTGACGGGCATCTCGCGGATCAGCGGCGGCCGACACCGGCCCGGGCCGCCGTCGCCCGCCGGCCGCCCGGCCTGACCAGGCCCTCTCCGGCCCGTACCGCGCACCGTGCGGCGCCCTGAGCCTGCCTTGAGGCGGCGCAGGATACTGCAAGATCACGAAAATCGGGGCACCCGAAGGGAATTCTGTCCTGATTCTCTGCGTTGGACAGGGTGAAACGGACACCCGGTAGGTGTCGACCACCGGTGAGGAACTCACTCGCAAGGGAGTATGCATGGCAACCCGTGCCGTCGCCCGCCGCCAGGCCGAGACCCCGGCCGGCGGGGCAAGCAGCGCTCGCGGCGCTCGCGCCAAGAGCGGCGAGATCGCTGACCGCGACCTCGTCGGGATGTACCTCGACGAGATCGCGCGGACGCCGCTGCTCGACGCCGCGAAGGAAGTCGAGCTCTCCCTGGACATCGAGGCCGGCGTCTACGCCGAGAAGCTGCTCGCCGGCGAGGCGAAGCCCGAGGCGGTGGACGCGCCGAGCGCGTCGGCGAACCGGGAGGAACTCGAAGCGATCGTGGCCCAGGGCGAGCGTGCCAAGGACCTCTTCATCCGCTCGAACCTCCGCCTGGTCGTCGCCGTCGCCCGCCGCTACCCGCGCAGCGGGCTGCCGCTCCTCGACCTGATCCAGGAGGGGAACGCCGGCCTGGTGCGCGCCGTCGAGAAGTTCGACTACAAGAAGGGCTTCAAGTTCTCCACGTACGCCACGTGGTGGATCCGCCAGGCCATCACCCGCTCCATCGCCGACCAGTCCCGGACGATCCGGCTCCCCGTCCACCTCGTCGAGGAACTGGGCCGTATCCGGCGCGTACAGCGCGAGTTCAACCGCGAGCACGGCCGTGAGCCGGAGCCCGCCGAGGTCGCCGCCGAGCTGGGCTCGACGCCTGAGCGCGTGACGGACGTCCTGGACTGGGCCCGCGACCCGGTCAGCCTCAACATGTCGGTGGACGACGAGGGCGAGACCCAGTTCGGCGACCTGCTGGAGGACACCGGCGCGGACTCGCCGGAGGACTCCGTCCTGGTGATGATGCGCCGCGAGGAACTGGAGGGCCTCATCGGCCGGCTGGAGCCGCGCACGGCGTCGATCATCAAGGCGCGGTACGGCATCGAGGACGGCCGCGAGCGCACGCTGACCGAGGTCGGCAAGCAGCACGGCCTGACCCGCGAGCGGATCCGGCAGATCGAGAAGCACGCGCTGGTCGAGCTGAAGAAGCTCGCCCGCGACACGGGCTTCGAGTCCGCGGCCTGACGGCCGGCCCGACCGCCCACCCCGAGCAGCCCCCGATGTCTCCCCCCGGCATCGGGGGCTTCCCCATGCCGGGAGGCCGGCGGGATCACGCGCCGATCGCGGCGTCGGTCATGTAGGCGGCGGACGCCAGGGCGAGGAGCAGATACAGCCCGGGGAACGCGATGTTGTGGAAGACCCGCGCCCTGATGTGCGCGACGACGGCCCCGACGAAGAACAGGGTCAGCCCGACCCCGGCGGCGACCCCGAGCCACGGCACCGCCGCCAGCCCGACAACGAGCCCGGCCGCACCGGCGAGCTTCAGCGCCGCGAGATAGGGCAGGGCGGCGGCGGGAGTGTGCACGGCGGCGGAGTTCTTCATCACGAACCCCGCCTTGGCGAAGTCGGCGACGGCGATGAAGGTGTTCGCCGCGATGCACACCAGCACGGCGGTGGCCAGCGCACTCGTCTGTACGCTCATGGGCAGAAGAACTCCTCGGCTGGCGGGCTTCCGGGACGTGAGAGTGGTGGTCTCGTCCGTCCAACGCGCCTGCCGTGGAAAGGTGACACCCGGTGGTACGGGTCGCGGAGTCCGAAGCGGCCCGGCCGCGGTCGACCGGGTTCGCTGGCGCCGCTGGCAGCGGTCGCCGTACCGGCAACTAACCCCCGACGGGCGGCGGACGGGCCGGGCAGAGAAGGCCGCTGTCAGGCCGGGGCGTAGAGGTCGGTGTAGGACGGGAAGATGCCGCCTGGGCCGTCGATGGATTCCGCGGTGCGGAGGGCCTTGGCCATGGCTCGGGTGAGGGTGTCGGCGCCGGCCGCGAAGACCTCGTTGAGGGCGCCGGCTTCCTGGTGGACCGCGAACGCCGGGTCGGGGGTGGCGGCGTTCGGGGGCAGCAGCGGCCGGGCGCCGGTGGCCAGGGCGAACACGGTGTCGCCGTCGGAGAGCAGGTGCGCGGGGCGTACGGCACGGGCCAGCCCGTCATGCGCGGAGCCGGCCAGCTTCTGCGCCTGCGCCTTGCCGAGCGCGGCGTCCGTGGCGACGACGGCCAGCGTCGTGTTCAGCGGCGGCCGGGCCGACGCGGCGAACCGCCGCGCGGTCTCCTCCCGAGCCGCCTCCAACCGCCGCAACGCGGCGGCATGGACCTCAGCGTCGGGCAGTCCGCCCGCGGCCGCGCCGGGCAGCTCCGCGTACAGCGCGCCAGTCGTCGGGTCGAGGCCCGAGCCGGCGGCGTTGACGACCGCCAGCGCGGCGACCGTGGTGCCGGAGGGCAACACCGTGCTCGCCGTACCGACGCCGCCCTTCATCGCCCCGCACACCGCGCCCGTGCCCGCGCCGACGTTGCCCTGCGCGGCCGGGGCGCCGGACGCGGAGGCCGCTGCCGCGGCGGCGGCCTCCCGGCCCATGGCGGCGTCGGGGCGGGCCCGGAAGTCCCCGCCGCGGCCCAGGTCGAACAGGGCCGCAGCCGGGACCACCGGGACCACCTGCGCCGGGTCGGGCCCCACCCGGAAGCCGCGGCCCTGCTCCTCCAGCCAGGCCATCACGCCGGAGGCGGCAGCCAGCCCGTACGCGCTGCCGCCCGTCAGCACCACCGCCTCCACCCGCGGCACGATGTTGCGCGGGTCGAGGGCATCGGTCTCCCGGGTGCCGGGGCCGCCCCCGCGTACGTCCACGGAGGCGACGGCGCCACCCCCCGGCGCGAGCACCACCGTCGTCCCGGTCAGCCACCCGTCACCGACCCGCGACGCGTGCCCGACCCGCACCCCCGCCACATCCGTGATCCCGTCCACGCCCATGCGACGCACTTTAACCGCCCACCCCACGGGACCCCGGCGGCAAAGCCCCACGGCCGTGCACGGGCCACAGCGTCCGGGGCGGCCCCGTACCCTGGGGGCTATGAGCACCGAGCCCGAGAACCCGCTCGTCTTCGACGATCCGCTGGCGCAGCCGAGCCGGGACGACACCGACGAGGGCTGGGGCGAGCGGCCCGCCGCCGAGGGGAGCGCCGCCGATCTGGCCCGCTTCCTCGACGAGAAGCCGCCGCACCACATCTGACCCCGCACGGGGCCTCGGCGACGACCCCGCGGCTTCTGGACGGCCGCCCGGAAGCGCGCTACCTCTGCGACGGAAGCGTGCCGCCGTCGCGGTTCGGCGTCGCGCCGTTCCGCTGGGCCACCAGCTCGTCGCGGATCTGCGTCAGCAGCTCGATCTCCGTGGCCTCCGCGGGGGTCTCCTCCACCGGCGCCTTCGCCGCCTGCCGCTCCCTGAGCTTGTTCATCGGCAGGATCATCGCGAAGTACACGACGGCCGCCGTCATGACGAACGTCAGCGTCGCGCTCAGCACCGGGCCCCACAGGATCGCGATACCCTCGGTGACCTCGCCCTCCGGGCTCGTCGTGCAGACATCGCTGAAGCACGAGTGGTACCTGTCGAGGTTCTTCGAGCCGAAGACGCCGACGACGGGGTTGATGACGCCCTTGACCACCGCGTTCACGATGCTCGTGAACGCCGCGCCGACGACGACGGCGACCGCGAGTTCCATCACGTTCCCGCGCATCAGGAACTGCTTGAACCCGGCGATGACGCCCTGACTGTCCGAGGTGCTCCCGGCGCCCTGCGTGCTCAATGCCCTTCCTCGCTTCACTCTCGACGGGTCGGTCGACCCAGCAAGGTATGGCAGAGATACGGAAGGATTGTCCAATCCTCCCACTCATGCCGGTGACCATCCGCGCAACTGTCATCATCGCAGCGTCACCACCAGTCGCTCGCCGGCCGCCGCACCGGCCAAGACCGCAGCCGCGGACCGCGGCACGGACAGCACCACCAGCGTCCCGTCCTCCCACCCGGTCAATCCCGCTGCTCCGGACGGCACCTCCGTCTCCGGGCTCTCCGGCAAGTCCCACTCGTCCGGCGCCTCTTCCGACGCGTCCGGCGCCTCTATCGACTCGGGTGACCCCGTCGCTCCCGCCGTCTCCGCGGCCCCCGGCGCGTCCGCCCCCTGCTCCGCATCCGGCGCCCCCGCCGTCCCCGGGATCTCCGCCACCCGCGCCGCCCGTGCCACGACCCGCGCCGGGCCACCGTCCTCGGCATCCACGGCCAGCACGTCCACCACATCACCCGGCGTCAGCAGCCCGACCACCCCCGCGTCCGCGATCCGCACCGGCGCCAGCACCTCCCCGCCGCCGCTACCGCCCCCGTCCCGCCCCTCGGCCGCCGGGCCCGTGACATCCCCGGAAGCCTCCCCATCCGAGCCGTCCGGCGCAGCGGCAGGCGGCGGGTCTTCCGCGTCGTTGCGCGGCGCCGCGGCCAGGGCCGCTGCCGCCATCGCGAGTAAGGCGGCCACCAGCCGCCGGCGGCTCGCCAGCGCCCGCCGCACCCGGGCCCCGCGCGCAGGCCGCAGCGGCTCGAAGTCCGGCACCCCGCCCGGCGGCGGCGCCCCACGCGGCAACGATCCCGGTCCTGCCGCCGACCACGAGCCGGGTCCCGCCGCGCCCCCGCCGCCCCCGCGTGAAATCACCGCCCCCGCCGGGCCGTTGCCTCCACCGGCCCCCGCCTTGCCGTGCCGCAAGCCCGCCTCAGCGCCGGGAGAAAGAGTCAGAGAAGAGCCGGGAAGAGTACGGGCCAGGGCAGACATGGCGGCCACCACCTGTTCGTGACGAGTCGATCGCGTTCCGTGACGCCCTCGACTCTGCCCGATCCCCGCCCGCCCCGCTCCAGCCTGTGGATAACTCCCCAGTTGTGGATAACCCCGTCACCCGGGCCCGGGGGAAACCGCCCCTACGGCCCCGGATAAACCGCCCTACGGCAGCTCGATCCCCGGGTCCATCCCCGCCAGCGCACCCGCACACAAGCAGTTCCGGTCCGCCGTCGCCGGCAGCCGCCCCACCGCGTCGAACAGCACGTCCCGCAGCCGCCCGACGTTCGCCGCGAAGACCTCCAGCACCTCTTCGTGCGAGACGCCCTCGCCCGTCTCGGCGCCCGCGTCCAGGTCCGTCACCAGCGTCATCGACGTGTAGCAGAGCTCCAGTTCACGGGCCAGCACCGCCTCCGGGTGCCCGGTCATCCCGACCACGGCCCACCCCTGCGCCTGGTGCCACACCGACTCCGCCCGCGTCGAGAACCGCGGCCCCTCGATGACGACCAGCGTCCCCCCGTCGACCGCCTCCCAGCCGCTCTCGTGCGCGGCCTTCAGTGCGGCCCCGCGCCCCGTGGGGCAGTAGGGGTCGGCGAGACTCACGTGCACGACGTTCGGCGTGGCGCCGTCGGGCAGTTGCTCGCCGTCGTAGTACGTCTGCGCGCGCGACTTCGTACGGTCCACCATCTGGTCCGGTACGAGCAGCGTGCCCGGCCCGTGCTCCGGCTGCAGCCCGCCCACGGCGCACGGCCCCAGCACCTGCCGTACGCCCAGGGAGCGCAATGCCCACAGGTTGGCCCGGTAGTTGATCCGGTGCGGCGGGATGTGGTGCTTGCGGCCGTGCCGGGGCAGGAACGCGACGCGCCGCCCCGCGATCTCGCCGAGGAAAAGCGAGTCGCTGGGCGGCCCGTACGGTGTCTCGACGGCGATCTCCGTGACGTCGTCGAGGAACGAGTAGAACCCGGAGCCCCCGATGACGCCGATCTCTGCCTGTACTGCCGCTGCATCAGCCATGCCGCAACGATAACCGCGCGGCCGGGCCCGGCGGCGCTCAGGCCGCGGACGTCCCGCTGGACGACTTGGAGGACGACGAAGAGGAAGAAGACGAGGACGTCGGGGAAGACGACGAACCCGAAGAGGAGGAGGAAGAAGACGAGGACGACGACGAAGAGGAGGAAGTCGACGACTCGGAACTCTTCTTCTCGCTCGACCCCGACCCGGAGCCCGACCCCCCGGAACCCGAGCCGGAACCGCCGCGGCTGTCCGTCCGGTAGAACCCGGAGCCCTTGAAGACGACGCCGACCGCGGAGAACACCTTGCGCAGCCGCCCCTGGCAGGCGGGGCACACCGTCAGCGGCTCGTCGGTGAACTTCTGCACCGCTTCGAGGCCCTCGCCGCACTCGGTGCACTGGTACTGATAGGTCGGCACGTGCTTCCTCCTGGCACTCTCAACTGTTGAGTGCTAACGACGCTTCATCATGCAGCATTCCCGCCCGTCAGTCCACCGGCGCCGGTACGGGGCGCCCGCCGCCACGGGCCGTGATCACCCCGTGGCTGTCCGCGGGCCGCAGCCGCAGCCGCCGCCGGAGCAGCAGCAGTGTGGCGCACGCGAGCGCGGTCGCCGCCAGCGGTACGAGGAACCCGGCCCTCGCGCCCGGGCCGTCCGCCAGCCGCCCGGCCGCCGTCGTCGCCGCGGCCTGCCCCAGCGCGACGGCGCCCGTCAGCCACGTGAACGCCTCGGTGCGCGCCTGCTTGGGCACCAGCGCATCCGCCAGCGTGAAGCCCGTGATCAGCGCCGGCGCGATGCACACGCCCACCGCGAGGCCGAGCCCGCCGAGCGCCGCCGCCGACTCCAGCCCCGCGACCACCCACAGCGCCGAGGCGGTGGTGACCAGCAGCGGGTACGCGACGAGCAGGCGCCGCTGCGCCGGGCCGCGCCAGTGGATCACGCCGATGACCACCCCGGCGAGCATGTTGCCGGCGGCGAAGACCCCGTACAGGACCCCGCTCAGCCCGGGGCGGCCGATCGACTCGCTGAACGCCGTCAGCGAGACCTGCATGCCGCCGAAGACCGCGCCGACCCCGAAGAACGCCGCGACCAGCACCGGCAGCGCCGGCGCCCGCAGCGCGGAGGCCCGCCGTCCGCGCGGCAGGCCCGTGCGGTCCGCGCGGCCCACCGGCGGCGCCGTCCGCCGCTGCGCCGCGAACAGCAGCCCGCCGGCCAGCGTCAGCACCCCTTCCGCCACCAGGCCCGCCGCCGGATGCACCCCCGTGCACAGGGCCGCGGCGAGCACCGGCCCGACGACGAACGTGAACTCGTCCGTCACCGACTCGAACGCCGTCGCCGTGTGCTGCAGCGGGGTGCGCGGATCCGGGCCGGCGGCCAAGAGATACGACCAACGGGCCCGCACCATCGGCCCGATCTGGGGTATGGACGCGCCCGTCGGCACCGCCGCGGCCACCAGCGCCCACCCCGGCGCACCCGCCAGCGCGAGCACGCTCAGGAGGGCCACCGCGGCAGCGTGCAGGAGCACGCTCGGCAGCAGCACCGCGCGCTGCCCGAAGCGGTCCGTGAGCTTGCCGCTGACAGGGGCGCAGAACGCCATGGACAGACCCGCCGCGGCGGCCACCGTGCCGGCCAGGGTGTACGAGCCGGACGTGTGCTCCACGAGCAGCACGATGCTCATGGTCAGCATCGCGAACGGCTGCCGCGCGGCGAAGCCGGGGAGCACGAAGCTCCGCGCCCCGGGCGTGCGCAACAACTGACGGTAACCGGGCCGCGCACCTGGCGCACCTGGCGTACCGGAGAGAGATCCCGAGGGTGAAGGGGATGCCGAAGACGAAGGGGTTCCGGAAGGAGAAGGGGATCCCGAAGGCGGAGGCTGAGACGGGCGCGACACGGCCCGGTCCTTCCTGCTGCCTGGTAGTGCCGCGCACCGAGGGCCGTCCGCTGTACGCACCGGTCAGGCGCGCCGGCCCTGCATCAGACAGAGACAACAGTTCGTACGAATTCCACCCCGACCCTACCGCCCCCGCCGCTCGTCCGGCGACAGCCACCGCGCCAGCTTGCCGCCCCGGCCGACGTCCCGCAGCCGCTGCTCCGCCGCGTCCCGCACCTCGTCCGTCGCCACCACCAGCAGCTCGTCCCCGCGCCGCAGGATGTCCGTCGGCGCCGGCACGAAGCTCGTCCCGTCCCGCACCACCAGCGTCACCGCCGCCCCCGGCGGCAGCCGCAGCTCGCCGACCTCCACCCCGTGCATCCGCGACCGCTCCGGCACCGACAGCGACAGCAGGTGCCCTTGCACCCGCTCCAGCGGCGCCGACTCGATGCCCAGGTCGTACGCCGCGTCGCCGTCCCCGAGCCGCAGCCACCGCGCCACCAGCGGCAGCGTCGGCCCCTGCACCATCGTGTAGACGATGACGAGCACGAAGACGATGTTGAACACGCGACCGGAGTCGGGCACGTCGTTCACCATCGGGATCGTCGCCAGCACGATCGGCACCGCGCCGCGCAGTCCTCCCCACGACATCAGTGCCTGTTCCCGCCAGGGGATGCGGAACGGCAGCAGGCTCACGATCACCGACGCAGGCCGCGCCACCATCGTCAGCACCAGCCCGACGATCACCGCGGGCAGGATGTCGTCGCCCAGCTCGTGCGGCGTGACCAGCAGCCCGAGCAGCACGAACATCCCGATCTGTGCCAGCCAGCCCACCCCGTCGGCGAAGCCGCGGGTGGCCGACCAGTGCGGCAGCTTCGCGTTCCCCAGGACCATCGCCGCCAGATAGACCGCCAGGAAGCCGCTGCCGTGCGCCAGGGCGCCCACGGCGTACGCGACGATGGTGAGGGCCATCACCGCGATCGGGTACAGGCCGGAGGCGGGCAGCGCCACGTGCCGCAGCGCCATGGAGCCCAGCCAGCCGACCGCCAGCCCCAGCGCCGCCCCGATGGCCAGCTCCAGCAGGATCTCGCCGAGGAGGACGTACCAGGCCTCGATGTGCCCGGGGGTGGAGAAGGCGACGACCAGGATGACCACGGGGGCGTCGTTGAACCCGGACTCGGCCTCCATCACGCCCGCGACCCGCTTCGGCAGCGGCACCTTGCGCAGCACGGAGAAGACCGCCGCGGCATCCGTGGAGGACACGACGGCGCCCATGATGAGCGCCTGCTTCCACTCCAGGCCGACCAGGTAGTGCGCGCCGGTCGCCGTCACGCCGACGCTGACCGCGACGCCCGCCGTGGACAGGACGGCGGCCGTGGGCAGGGCGGGTTTGATCTCACTCCACTTCGTGCCGAGGCCGCCCTCGGCGAGGATCAGCGCGAGGGCCGCGTAGCCGAAGACCTGGGTGAGTTCGGCGTCGTCGAAGCCGTAGCCGAACAGGCCGTCCTCGCCGACGAGGACGCCGATGCCCATGTACAGCAGGAGGCTGGGCAGGCCGCTGCGGGACGCGAGCCGGACCGCCGCGACCGCGACCAGGAGCACCAGCGCGGCGACGAGCGCGAGCTTGTTGAGTTCTTCGACTGACAGCTTTCTCCCTCTCGTCTGATCCGCCTTGACGGAGAATTTACCCGGAGTGACCGTCCGCCTGCTGCTTCGGGGGACAGCGCAGGGGCCGTTCGGAGCCCCTTGACCGGGCGCCTAAGGTTGCTCCAGCAAGTGCTCCGCTGGCTCCAGAAGGACAGGCATGCCCGTCAACGAGAACGGCCGCACGGCAGGCAAGAGGCGCCGCCTCATCTTCGTCGCGATCGGGCTCGCCACCCTGCTGGTGCTGGGCGTCGGCGCCGCCGCGTTCTGGACCGTCAGCACGGTGCGCGACTCCTTCCCGCAGACCACCGGATCGCTCAAACTGCCTGGCCTGGCCTCGCCGGTCACGGTCAAGCGCGATACCCGCGGGGTGCCGACGCTGTACGGGGACACCGCCGAGGACCTCTTCCGCGCACAAGGCTTCGTGCACGCGCAGGACCGCTTCTGGGAGATGGACGTCCGCCGGCACATGACGTCGGGCCGGCTGTCGGAGATGTTCGGCAAGGACCAGGTCGAGACGGACGAGTTCCTGCGCACGCTGGGCTGGCGGCAGGTGGCGCAGAAGGAGTACGACGAGGAGCTCTCGGGGGAGACCAAGAAGTACCTGCGCGCCTACGCCGACGGGGTCAACGCCTACCTCGCGGACCACAGCGGGTCCAGCCTGTCCGTGGAGTACGCCGCCCTGGGGTTCGTCAACGACTACGAGCCGGAGAAGTGGACCCCCGTCGACTCCGTCGCCTGGCTGAAGGCGATGGCGTGGGACCTGCGGGCAAACGTCGAGGACGAGATAGACCGCTCGATGCTGTCCCAGCGCTTCGACGGGGGCGAGATCGCGGACCTGTACCCGCCGTACCCGTACAAGCGCAACAAGCCCATCGTGGACGGCGGCACCGCCACCACCGACGGCTACGAGCCGCGGAGCGCCGGCGGGGCGCAGGGGGTGGAGAACACGTACAGCACCGCCTCCGAGGGCCTCAGAAGCCAGATGGGCTCGCTGGCGAAGACCATGGACGACATCCCCGCCCTCCTCGGCCCCAGCGGCAGCGGCATCGGCTCCAACTCCTGGGTGGTCTCGGGCGACCTGACCACCACGGAGAAGCCCCTCCTCGCCAACGATCCGCACCTGTCCGCGCAGCTCCCCTCCGTCTGGTATCAGATGGGCCTGCAGTGCACCCGGGTGAGCGACGAGTGCCCGTACGAGGTCAGCGGCTTCTCCTTCTCCGGCATGCCGGGCGTCGTCATAGGTCACAACGCCGACATCTCCTGGGGGCTGACCAACCTCGGTGCCGACGTCGCCGACCTGTATCTGGAGAAGGTCGAGGACGACGGCTACCTGTACGACGGCAAGACGCGCGAGTTCGGCACCCGCGAGGAGCTGATCAAGGTCGCGGACGGCGAGGACAAGCGCATCACCGTACGGACCACGCGCAACGGACCCGTGATCTCCGACCGCAGCGACGAACTGGCCGAGGTGGGCAAGGAAGCCCCCGTGGGCAACTCCGCGCCCGACCGCGGCGACGGCTACGCCGTCTCGCTGCGCTGGACCGCCCTGGAGCCGTCCAGCACCATGGACGCCGTCTTCGGCATCAACAAGGCGGCGGACTTCGAGGAGTTCCGCGAGGCCGCCCGCGACTTCGCCGTGCCGTCGCAGAACCTCGTCTACGCCGATACCGACGGCAACATCGGCTACCAGGCGCCCGGCAAGATCCCGCAGCGCGGCAGCGGCGACGGCAGCCTGCCCGCGCCCGGCTGGAACCCGGCGTACTCCTGGGACGGCTATATCCCCTTCGACGCGCTGCCCTGGGAGCTGAACCCCGACCGCGGCTACATCGTCACCGCCAACCAGGCCGTCGTCGACGAGAAGGACTACCCGTATCTGCTGACCACCGATCCCGGCTACGGCACCCGCAGCCATCGCATCTCCGGCCTCATCGAGGAGAAGATCAAGGACGGCGGGAAGATCTCCCCCGACGACATGCGCACTATGCAGCTCGACAACCACAGCGAGATAGCCGAACTCCTCACCCCGCTTCTGCTGGAGATCGAGATCGACGACCCGATGGTGCGCGAGGCCCAGGACCTGCTGAAGGACTGGGACTACAGCCAGGACACCGACTCCTCGGCGGCCGCGTACTTCAACGCCGTCTGGCGCAACATCCTCAAGCTCTCCTTCGGCGACAAGATGCCCAAGGAACTGCGCCCGGACGGCGAGTGCCTGCACGTGCCCCCCGCCAACCCGGCGGCGAACCCCGACGGGCCCGCCACCGTCCGCGAGTGCGGCGAGCGGGACGCGGACGCCGCCCAGCCGGACGGCGGCGACCGGTGGTACGAGGTCGTACGGAGCATCCTCAAGGACGAGGACAACCGCTGGTGGAAGACCACCGGCAGCGACGGCGAGCCCCTCGACGAGAACCGCGACGAGCTGTTCGAGCACGCCATGAACGACGCCCGCTGGGAGCTGACCGCCGAGCTGGGCAAGGACATCGACACCTGGTCCTGGGGCAGGCTGCACCGACTGATGCTGCGCAACCAGACGCTGGGCACCGAGGGCCCCGGCGTCGTGCAGTGGCTGCTCAACCGCGGCCCGTGGAACCTCAGCGGCGGCGAGGCCGCCGTCAACGCCACCGGCTGGAACGCGGCGGGCGGGTACGACGTGATGTGGGTGCCGTCGATGCGGATGGTGGTCGACCTGGCGGACCTCGACGCCTCGGGCTGGGTCAACCTCTCCGGCGCCTCGGGGCACGCCTTCCACCCGAACTACACGGACCAGACGACGGCGTGGGCGAAGGGGGAGCTCTACGAGTGGGCCTTCTCCGACAAGGCGGTGCAGGAGGCCGCTGAGGACACGATGACGCTGTCGCCGTGAGGTGTACGGGGCCGGTGCCCCGGCGGCTACGGCGGCGGGAAACGGCGCACCGCGGAGGGCGTCACGGCGGCGGTCACCGGGCGGTCGTGGGGCTCGGCCGGTACGTGGTCGAGGACTTCGCCGTCGTACAGGAGCACGACGAGGGCGGGCCCGGCGGCGGACGGCGCGCCGGCGGGGGGCGCGCCGGTGTCCGCTCCCGTACGCCGGGGGCTCACGCCCGTACGCTGGGCGCCCGCGGGACCCGTACCGTCCGGGACTCCGCCGCCGACACCCCCGCCGCCCACACCCCCGCCGCCGACACCCCCGCCGTCAACACCCCCCGCCAGCCGCGCCAGCACCCGGTCGTACGACCCGCCGCCCCGCCCCAGCCGCAGCCCCCGGCCGTCGACGGCCAGCCCCGGCAGCAGCACCGCGTCCGCCGCCCGGACCGCCTCGGGACCCAGCCGCGGCCCGGCCGGCTCCAGCAGCCCGCGCCCGGCGGGTCGCAGCGTCTCGGGACCGCCGTACTCCGCCCAGTCCAGGTCGTCGTCCGGCAGCAGCACCGGCAGCAGCACCGCCGTCCCGCGCTCCCGCAGCGCCTCCAGCAGCTCCCGCGTGCCCGGTTCGCGCCCCACCGACACGTACGCCGCGACCGTCCGCGCCCATGCCAGCTCCGGCAGTTCCAGCGCCCGCCGGGCCAGCCGCCGCGCCGCGGCCTCGGCCTCACCCCGCGGCACGGCGGCCCGCGCCGCGAGTAGGGTGCGGCGCAACGCCGCCTTTCTGGCCTGGTCGCTGCCCACTTGTCCGTACCTACCCTTATGGTGCTGAACATGGATTCTTCGCGTACTCGGATCACCAAGGCTGTCATCCCGGCCGCCGGCCTCGGTACCCGCTTCCTGCCGGCGACCAAGGCGACGCCGAAAGAGATGCTGCCCGTCGTGGACAAGCCCGCGATCCAGTACGTCGTCGAGGAGGCCGTCTCGGCCGGACTCACCGACGTCCTCATGATCACCGGGCGGAACAAGCGCCCGCTCGAAGACCACTTCGACCGCAACCACGAGCTGGAAGAGGCCCTGCGGAAGAAGGGCGACGACGGGCGCCTGGCCAAGGTCGCGGAGTCCAACGACCTGGCGAACATCCACTACGTCCGCCAGGGCGACCCCCGCGGCCTCGGGCACGCGGTGCTGTGCGCCGCCGAGCACGTCGGCGACCAGCCGTTCGCCGTCCTCCTCGGCGACGACCTGATCGACCCGCGCGACCCGCTGCTGGCCCGCATGGTGCACGCCCAGGCCGACCACGGCGGCAGCGTCATCGCGCTGATGGAGGTCGACCCGGAGCAGATCCACCTCTACGGCTGCGCGGCCGTGGAGACCACGGCGGACAGCGACGTGGTGCGCGTCACCGATCTGGTCGAGAAGCCGGCCGCCGCCGACGCGCCCAGCAACTACGCGGTCATCGGCCGCTATGTGCTCGACCCGGCGGTCTTCGACGTGCTGCGCACGACGGAGCCCGGCCGGGGGAACGAGATCCAGCTCACCGACGCCCTGCAGCGGCTGGCGACGGACGAGGCGCTCGACAGCCCGGTGCACGGCGTGGTGTTCAAGGGCCGGCGGTACGACACGGGCGACCGCGGCGACTACCTCCGGGCGATCGTCCGCCTCGCGTGCGAGCGCGAGGACCTCGGCGCCGACCTGCGCGCGTGGCTGCGGAAGTACGTCGCGGAGGAGATGGCGGATTGAGCGAGGCGGTGAAGGGGGCGACGGACGCGGGGGAGCAGGAGCCGGAGGCCGGGGTGCAGGAGCCGGAGACCGGGCAGGAGCCGGACGGCGCCGCCCAGGACACGGGTGACGCGGCCGAGGAGGACCGCCCGGGGCGCCGGCCCGCCGGGGTGTGGTCCGTCGACGAGCACATCGACGACATACTGCGGCAGATCCGCCCGCTGGAGCCGCTGGAGATGCAGTTGCTCGATGCCCAGGGCTGCGTCCTCGTCGAGGACGTCACCGCGGCCGTCGCCCTGCCCCCGTTCGACAACAGCTCCATGGACGGGTACGCGGTCCGCACCGTCGACGTCGAGGGCGCGAGCGACGAGTTCCCCGCCGTCCTGCGCGTCGTCGGCGACGTACCGGCGGGCGGCGGCGGCGAGTTGCCGCACGTCGGGGCCGGCGAGGCCGCCCGCATCATGACCGGCGCCCCGCTGCCGCCCGGCACCCAGGCCGTCGTCCCGGTGGAGTGGACCGACGGCGGCACGGGCCGCGGCCGGGTCGACGCCATGCGCCCGCACAGCGAGTCGCCCGCGGGCGCCGGCGGCGCGGTGCGGATCTACGAGCCCGCCGGCACCGGCCGGCACGTACGCACCCGCGGCAGCGACGTCCTCGCCGGCGACCTGGTGCTGCGCGCCGGCACCGTGCTCGGCCCGGCGCAGATCGGGCTGCTCGCCGCCATCGGCCGCGGCACGGTGCGGGTCCGCCCGCGCCCGCGGGTCGTCGTGCTGTCCACCGGCAGCGAGTTGGTGCCCCCGGGCGAGCAGCTCGCCCCGGGACGTATCCACGACTCCAACAGCTACGCGCTGACGGCCGCCGCCCGTGACGCGGGCGCCATCGCCTACCGTGTGGGCGCCGTCGCCGACGACGCCGAGACGCTGCGCGCCACCGTCGAGGACCAGCTCATCCGCGCGGACGCGCTGGTCACCAGCGGCGGGGTCAGCGTCGGGGCGTACGACGTGGTGAAGGAGGCGCTGGCCGAGCTGGACGGCGAGGCGGGCGGCGGCGTGGAGTTCCGGCGGCTGGCGATGCAGCCGGGCAAGCCGCAGGGCTTCGGCCGCATCGGTGCGGACCGCACCCCGTTGTTCGCGCTCCCGGGGAACCCGGTGAGCGCGTACATCTCCTTCGAGATGTTCGTCCGCCCGGTGATCCGCAGGCTGATGGGCGTGGAGCCGGTGCAGCGCCCGGTGGTACGGGCCCGGCTGGCCGGCACCGAGACGCTGACCTCGCCCGCCGGCCGCCGGCAGTTCCTCCGCGGCTGGTACGAGCACGAGCGGGCGGACGGCGGCACAGACCCCGGCGGCACCGGCACCGGCCCCGGCGGCCCGGGCCCCGGGGCGGTCACCCCCGTCGGCGGCTCCGGGTCGCACCTCATCGCGGCGCTGGCCCGCGCGAACGCGCTCGTCGTCGTGCCGGAGGAGACCACGGAGGTGACGCCGGGGGCGCCCGTGGACGTCGTTCTCCTCGACTGAGCGGCGGGAGCCGGGAAACGCGCGGAGCCGGACCGCGGGCCGTGGAGGTAACGTGGCTCCGCGCGAATTCACCCCGGGAGCTCCTGACACCATGAGCCAGTCAAGCCGCCTGACCCACCTCGACGACACGGGCGCCGCCCGCATGGTCGACGTCTCCGCCAAGGACGTCACGGCACGGACCGCCCGCGCCTCCGGGCGCGTCCTCGTCTCGCCGCGCGTCGTCGAGCTGCTCCGCGGCACCGCGCCCGGCGAGACGCTGCCCAAGGGCGACGCCCTGGCCACCGCCCGCCTCGCCGGCATCATGGGCGCCAAACGCACCCCGGAGCTGATCCCCCTCTGCCACCCGCTGGCCCTCTCCGGCGTCACCGTCGACCTCGCCGTCGCGGACGACGCCGTGGAGATCGCGGCGACCGTGCGCACCACGGACCGCACGGGCGTGGAGATGGAGGCGCTGACCGCGGTGTCGGTGGCGGCGCTCACGGTGGTCGACATGGTCAAGGCCGTCGACAAGGCGGCCGTCATCACGGACGTACGGGTCGAGACCAAGACCGGCGGCAAGTCGGGCGACTGGAGCCGGTCGTGAGGGCCCTGGCGGTCACGGTGTCCAACCGGGCGGCCGCGGGGGTGTACGCGGACACGGGCGGCCCGCTGCTCGTCGCGGGCCTGACGGAGATGGGCTTCACCGCGGACGGCCCGCTGGTGGTCCCGGACGGCGAGCCGGTGGAGGCGGCGCTGCGCGAGGCGGTCGCCACCGGGTACGACGTGGTCCTGACCACCGGCGGCACGGGCGTGTCACCGACCGACCTCACCCCGGAGATGACCGCCCGGGTGCTCGACCGCCAACTGCCCGGCGTACCCGAGGCGATCAGGGCGTACGGGTACGCGAAGGTGCCCACCGCCGCGCTCTCCCGCGGGCTCGCCGGGGTCGCGGAACGTACGGTCATCGTGAACCTCCCGGGCTCGTCCGGGGGCGTACGCGACGGGCTCGCGGTGCTCGCGCGGCTGCTGCCGCACGCGGTCGACCAGGTGCACGGCGGCGACCACGCGCGTGCGGACGACGGCCCGCGTGCGGACAACGGCCGTCACAGACACCCCGGCGGTGCCCACTGAGCGCGTCCTGGCCCGCGGTGCTGGCGGAGGGACCCGTGACCCTCCGCCCCATCCGCGTGCGCGACCAGCGCGCCTGGCGGGAGATCAACCAGCGCAACCGTGACTGGCTGCGCCCCTGGGAGGCCACCCTCCCGCCCCCGCCCCCCGGGACCCCGCACACCCGCCGCCCCACGTTCCGGCAGATGGTCCGGCATCTGCGCAGCGAGGCGAGCGCGGGAAGGATGCTCCCCTTCGTCATCGAATACGAGGGCACGCTGTGCGGGCAGTTGACCGTGGCGGGTATCACATGGGGCTCGATGCGTTCCGGACACGTCGGTTACTGGATCGACCGGGATTACGCCGGCCGCGGTGTGATGCCGACGTCGGTGGCCCTCGCCGTGGACCACTGTTTCCGGACAGTGGGGCTGCACCGAATCGAGGTCTGCATCCGGCCCGAGAACATGCCGAGCCGCCGTGTGGTGGAAAAGCTGGGCTTTCGCGAGGAAGGCGTGCGCCCGCGCTACCTCCACATCGACGGGGCCTGGCGCGACCACCTGGTGTTCGTGCTGACCGCGGAGGAAGTCCCGGAGGGGCTCGTCAACCGGTGGCGCGGGCTGCGCCACTCGGAGAAATGAAACAAAGATTCGATAGTACGGGCGTAAAAAGTCAGAAGAAAAGGTCGAGATATCAGCCAGATGGTGCGACACACCGAGCCAATTGGCCCATGCGCTGTCGCCGCGGCCTCTACCGTGTAAGGCGTGAGCAGCAGCGGCCTCATCTACGCAATGATCGTCGGGGCCTGGGCCGCCTACTTGGTGCCGATGTGGCTCCGTAGGCAGGACGAGCTGAACGAAGCCCGTCCGACGGAACGCTTCAGCACCGCCATCCGGCTGCTGACCGGACGGGGTGGGGCGGACCGTAGCCAGGACCGGGACGGCGCCGACTCAGGTGCGGACGCGGGCGCGGGCTTGGGCCCGGGGCCCGTTTCCGGTTCCGGGGAGGGCGCCGGGGGCGACGACGAGAGCCCGGATGCCGCACCCGCCGCAGGCGGCGTGGTGGACGTCCGGGCCGCTGCCGTGCCCGTGACCGACCCCCGCGCCGCCGCCCCGCGCCCGCGCCGTACCCGCAAGGAGACCCCGGCGGCGCCGGTGGCGCGCAAGGGTGTGACGGCGCGGGCGGACGAGGAGCCGGAGGCGGCTCCGGCGGGGAGTACGGACGCACAGGCAGGCGCCACTGCAGGCCCGCGCGCCCCGGAAGAGAACCCCCCCGCGCCGTCCGCCCGCAACCCGCAGCCCCCCTCCACTCCCGAGCGCCGGGCGCGCGCGCGGGTGCTGGCGCGCCGGAGGCGCACGCTGACGCTGCTGTTCGTGGCGCTGACGGTGGGCGCGGTGGCTGCCTCGGTGGGCGGCCCGCGCTTCCTGTGGGCGGTCGTGGTCCCGGTGGTGCTGCTCACGGCGTACGTGGTCCGCGTGCGCACCCAGGAGCGCCGCCGCCGCACGTTCACCGCGGACCAGGCCCGCGGCGAGGCGGCGGCGCGCCGCCTGCGCGAGGACCGCGAAGCGGCGCCGCGCAGGCCGCACGAGAACGCGCCCGACAGCGGTGAAGGAGATACCCGGGACGCTGAGGCCGGCACCGAGGACGACCCGTCCGCCACCGCCCCGTTCGACGCCCCGGCGGCGGCGTACGAGGCGGACCGCAGGGCGCTGGTGGAGCAGACCGACCACGCGGAGTGGGTCGACCAGCAGCGCGAGCGGGACCGCCCGGCGGACGCCGGCTGGGACCCCGTACCGGTGCCGCTGCCGACGTACGTCACGGCCCCGGTGGCCCCCCGCGCGACCAGGGGGCTGGACCTCGACGCCCCGGACACGTGGAGCTCGGCCCGCTCCAGCGCGGCGGAGCCCCAGCAGCCGCACCCGGAGCCCTCGCCGGCCGACCCCACCCCCGAGGCGGACCCCCCACCCCGCCGCCCCACCAACCGAACGCCACTCTTCGACCAGTACGCCGACCCACCCCGCCGCCGCGCGGCCAACGAGTAGCGCGCACTTATCGCCCGCGGCAGGAACCGATTTCCTGGCCAGGGACCGGGGATGCTAAGGTTCCTTCCGTTGTGAGGGCCTGTAGCGCAGTCCGGTAGCGCACCTCGTTCGCATCGAGGGGGTCTGGGGTTCAAATCCCCACAGGTCCACTTCAGGGCCGTTCACGAGTGACCTCGTAGGCGGTTCACGAGATCCCGTCCGATCGTCTCGATCAGACGGGATTTTGCCGTTTCCGGGTTCGTCGGGCGTGCAGCTTCTGCTGCCTGCTTCCGGGCATGGGGAAGCGCCCGATCGACGGTCGCCAGGGCATCGGCCATGAGGAGGGCGCTCCGCACGCGCCGCATCCGCGGTCCCAGGCCACACCCTCATGACGGGTGCCTTCCTCAGTGACGGTCGTCACCACCTCATCATCCTTACCGTTCCAACCGCCATGGTGCGGATGCCGCTGTCCGTTGAACGCGCTGTAGCACGCAACGGTCTGAATTTCCCTGACTGTCAGTGCCTCTCACTAGCATCCGCTCGTGACTCCTGAACTCCTTGCCTCACTGGCTGTCCCGCTTCCGGAAGGCCGGGTGATGACATCCGATGAAGGTGATGGCGCTGTGCGGCCGCTCTGGCTGAGCGACGCCCCGGCCTCCGCCGAGCTGTGGGCTCTCTTGCTCGCCCAGCACGGCACTTCGGGCCTGTGGCCCCTCCTTCTCGACGCCCACGATCCGGACGACGACGACTTCAGGCCCTGGGGGTCCGGCGAGTTGTTTCCCGAGCGCATGGCGTCACCCGACGCGTACGACCCAGCCAGTCTGCTGGAGCGATGGTGGGGCGAGTACACGGAGGCAGACGAGGACGATGACGTGCTGACGCCGGACGAGCGCCTCGGTGTCACCGCATCGTCCGGGCAGGCATGGCCTCGCCCGGTCCCACGCCACGAGCCCGCGATCCCCCCTGACGAGTTGGCCGCTCAGTTTGCGCAAGTCTTCACCGAACAGCATCCTCAGGCACGTCTCGGGCTCGTCGCCGCTGACTGCGGCGCGCACACCCTCACCGTTCTCGGCTGGGACGGGCCTGCCAACTACGACAACACCGCCAAGTTCGCCGCCGTCATACGCGACTGGGAGAACCGCTTCGGCGCCCGCGTCGTAGCGGTCGGCTTCGACACCCTCCACCTCAGCGTCGCGGCACCCCCGATGAACACCGAGGACGCACTCCTGACCGCTGCCGAGCACTTCGCCTTCTGCCCGGACAACGTCTGGCAGGGTACCCCTCCCTGCACCTTGGCCGCCTACGCGGAACGCATCGTCGGTATGAACAACTGGAACTTCTGGTGGGACTGAGCCAACAGCAGAAGGGATGTGGGGATGCGTACCGACCACGATCCGGAACACGCAAAACTGCGCCGGCGCTACGTCGCGGCCGGTCGTGCCTGCGGCTCAATTACGGCATCTTCCGCTTGAGTGGTTGTGAACGCGGCCGATTCGCCCTTGACTTGGCTTGAGCGGCCGATGGCATCAGGCTTCGCGAGTTCGGTCTCCTCCGAAGGACGCAACAGGCCAGGTCATCGCCTTCGCCCTGGTCGACGCTATGTAGGTGAGGTGGAACGACGCCGAATGGCTGGAGCGAGCCGCCACCCGGACCCGGTGTAGTGGGGAGCCGTGCCGTGCCGAGTGACCTCCGTATCGCGTGGACGCTCAGCGGCCGCGGATGGGCCCTTTGTACGGTCGCCGACCATGGCAGCACCGCCCACCTCACCGCTTCGTACATCGGCCACGCGCCCGAAGACCTCCTGAACGCGGTCAGCGGGCTCTTCACCGGACAGGCCGAGACCCGCGCCCAGTTCGAAGCCGAGCCCACCGTCTTCCGCTGGATCTTCCACCGGCAGGACGCCACCGTGCGGATCCGCGTCCTCGAACATCGCCACGGCGGCCTGCACGACGACGCCGGCACCGAGATCTGGAGCAGCCGGCAGGAACTCGACCGGCTCGCTCGGTCCGTGGTCCGCTGCTTCGACGAGGTCGCGGCCGCCCACGGCGCCCCGGCTACCTCGGCACGTGGGGTGCGGAATTCCCGTCGAGAAGCTCGAAGCCCTCAGAAGCCTCTGGCGGGGCCACCGCTCCACCTCCGAACCTGACCACCCGTAAACGGGGAACGGTTCTTCACGCCTCGCGTCGGCACTGGCGGCTTCCGGTCGTTGAGGGTTTCGAAGAGGTGGCGGTCCTCTCGCGAATCCCCGGTGAACGGGGCGGGAATGTTGTGCCGCAATCGTCGGTCCCCGGCCGCAATCCGCATAGGGCATGTGAAAGTGCACCGTAGGGGAAGGGTGGGGCTGCTGAGCACGATGTCGGTGCTCGCAGGAATCAGAGGGTGGGATCTCCGTGTCCTGGTATCCGCTGCCGCGTGCTGCGGACAGCCGCTGCCGTTCCGCGACAACTGCCGGCGCACCCGGTCTCCCGGCGGGCCGCGAGGCATCGACTGACACGAAGGACATGACAACGTGAGACGCACGCTTGTAGTACTGGTCAGCCTGTGCACCGCGCTCGGGCTTCCCGTGCTGGAGACGGCCGCGGCGCAGCCCGGTTCATCGTCGGCGCTGCCCGGCGGGTGGGAGGAAGTGCAGGGCCCGGAGGCGGCCGCCGCGGCCGAGGGGGCACGCGCGGTCTCGGCGAACGCGCAGGAGCCCGTCGCGATCCAGTCGGTCCGCAACGGCGGGTTCGCGACCGCCGAGGTCAACTACGCCGCGCCGCGCACCGGCGTGCTGCGCGCCCGGTCCGCCAACCCCGGCACCTGGGAGACCTTCGACCTGATCTGGAACGAGGCCACCGAGACCTACGCCCTGAAGTCCAAGGCCAACAACCGGTACGTGGCCGTGGAGCGCAACTTCACCGGCAGCGCCGCGAACGTGCTGCGCGCCCGCTCCACCACCGCCGGCGCCTGGGAGCGCTTCACGCTCTGGTACAACGAGGAACTCGACCGCTGAGCCTTCCGCTCCGAACTGAACGGCCGGTTCGTCGTGATGGAGAACAACTACACCGGCTCCCTCAAGTACGTGCTGCGCGCCCGCTCCGAGACCGTCTCCGGTGCGTGGGAGCAGTTCTACCTCTACGACCGCAGCTAATCCCCGCCCCGGCGCCCCCCGCCCCCACCGTCAGGCGTCCCCTCCGGCCGCTCCGCCCCACCCGGGCGGCCGGAGGCCGGTTCGGGGCCCTTCATCGCGTCAATCTGCACCGGGGTAAGCGGTGGTACGCCACCAGAGGCCGGGTTTGAGATGCTCGATCAGTCGTGAGCCGGTGACCACGACGTCGTAGTCGGCCCCCACGCGGACCTCCTCGCACCGGAGGAAGGCCGCGGCGGATTCGGGGGACATCTCGTCGAATGGCCCCTCATCCTCCCAGGGAAATCCTCGGCCGTTCTCGGAGAGCCGTTCTTCGGCCGCAGCCGTGAAGGGGTAGTTGCGGGTCGCGGTTCGCTCCACACTCTCGACGAAGTCCTGATCGATCCCGTCGTCCTCGTCGACAAGAAGGTCGAGTATGGCCTCATCCTCTTCCAGGTCACGGACGAAGAAGTTCTTGTCGGGCAGCGGCCAGTGCCATACGTCCGGGTTGATGGCGGTCACCCGCAGTTGTATGCGGCGCCGTGGTGGATCGACGGCCAGTACCCGTACCGCGTAGAGATCAGTCACGGCGCCATTCTCGGCGTGGGCACCCGCGCCGGCAAAGTCCTCCTGCGCAGCCGACGCCTCTGCGCGATCATCCCCCTGACGCCTCCCGTGGTTTTAACGTTACGCGGCCTGGTTGGCTGCCGGGTCCCGGCGTGGTTTACAACGTTGCATCTTGGTGCTGTGATGGCAGGGACCGCATCCCGTCCGATCTGACGTCCTCCCCCAGGAGACCCTTCGCCATGCCCGATTCGCACGCTCCCTCCGCCCCCGCGGGGACTCCACGGCCCGAGTACCCCCGGCCCAGCTTCGTCCGGGCGGACTGGCTCAACCTCAACGGCACCTGGCAGTTCGCCCGCGATCCCGGTGACAGCGGGTTCGAGCGCGGGCTTGCCGGAAGTGAGTTGCCCGAGCGCATCGTCGTCCCGTTCTGTCCCGAGTCGGAACTGTCCGGGATCGGGGACACCGACTTCCATCACGCCGTCTGGTACCGGCGCACCGTGCGGATACCGGAGGCGTGGGCCGGGCGGCGGGTGCTGCTGCACTTCGGGGCCGTCGACCACGACGCCACCGTGTGGGTCAACGGGCGGGAAGTCGTCCGGCACAGCGGGGGGTTCACGCCGTTCAGCGCCGATCTCGGCGGTGTCGTACGGGCCGGGGAGGAGGCCGTCGTCGTGGTGCGGGCGCGGGATGCCGCGCGCGGGCCGCAGGCGCGGGGGAAGCAGTCGACCGCGTTCGACAACCACGCCTGCTTCTACACCCGTACCACCGGCATCTGGCAGACCGTCTGGCTGGAGCCCGTCGCGGACACGCACCTCCAGCGGCCCCGCATCACCCCCGACCTGGCCGCCGGCAGCTTCCACGTCGAGGTCCCCCTCGCCGGCAGCCGCACCGGCCACCGCGTCCGCGCCGAACTGCGCGACGAGCGCGGCGTCGTCGCCGAGGCCGCCGTCGCCGCGGACTTCGACCTCGCCCCGCGCCTCGTCCTGCCCGTACCCGACGACCGGCGCCGGCCCTGGTCCCCCGAGGATCCGCATCTGTACGAGCTGACGCTGGAACTGACCGGTCCTGACGGCACCGTGACCGACCGTGCCGTCTGCACCGCCGGGCTGCGCGCGGTGACCGTCGACGGCAAGCGGATCCTGATCAACGGCAAGCCCGTCTTCCAGCGGCTCGTGCTCGACCAGGGCTACTACCCCGACGGCCTCATGACCGCCCCCGACGACGCCGCCCTCGTCCGCGACATCGAACTCTCCCTCGCCGCCGGTTTCAACGGCGCCCGCCTGCACCAGAAGGTCTTCGAGGAGCGCTTCCTCCACCATGCCGACCGCCTCGGCTACCTGGTCTGGGGCGAGTTCGGCGACTGGGGCGCCAGCACCGGCGGCCCGGTCGGGCCCGACAACCAGCAGCCCACCGCCGGCTTCGTCGCCCAGTGGCTGGAGGCCGTCGAACGCGACTACTCCCACCCCGCCCTCATCGGCTGGTGCCCGCTCAACGAGACCCGGCAGGTGCTCACCGACCGGCAGAGCGTCCTCGACGACGTCACCCGCGCCATGTTCCTCGCCACCAAGGCCGCCGACACCTCCCGGCCCGTACTCGACGCCTCGGGTTACGCCCACCGCGTACCGGAGACCGACGTCTACGACTCGCACTGCTACGAGCAGGACCCCAAGGCATTCGGCGAGCTGATGGCGGGGCTGCGCGCGGGCACCCCCTTCGTCAACCCGCAGGACGAGGCGGCCGGGCAGACCTGGTCGCTGCCGTACGGCGGACAGCCCTACTTCTGCAGCGAGTTCGGCGGCATCTGGTGGAACCCCGAGGACGCCGCGGCCGCGGGGGAGGACCGGCTGGTGTCGTGGGGGTACGGGCAGCGGCCGCGTGACGAGGAGGCGTTCCACGAGCGGTTCGCCGGGCTGACGGGGGTGCTGCTCGGCGACCCGGACATGTTCGGCTACTGCTACACGCAGTTGACGGACGTCTTCCAGGAGCAGAACGGCATCTACCGTTTCGACCGGTCGGAGAAGCTGGACGTCGCCCGCGTACGGGCCGCGCAGCTCCGGCCGGCGGCGTTCGAGGGGGAGTCCGAGGGGGCGTAGACCCGCGGTGGGGGTGTGCGCGTCCGCGCGTACGCCCCCGCCTCACGCGCTCCGCCTGACCTCCAGCTTGTGCGCCGCCACCACCTGCCGCGCCGCCCGCCCCCCGTCCGCGATCCGGTCCAGCAGCAGCCCCAGCGCCGTCCGCGCGATCTCCGCCTTGTCCGGCGCGATCGTCGTCAGCGTCGGGTTGCTGTACCGGCCGTCGTCGATGTCGTCGATCCCGATGACCGCCACGTCCTCCGGCACCCGCAGCCCGCGCTCGTGCAGGGTGTGGATCGCGCCGAGCGCGAGGAGGTCGGTGTAGCAGAACACCGCGTCGGGGCGGGCGCCGCGGTCCAGGGCGGCGGCCATGGCCAGGGCGCCGTCGCGGCGGTGGTACGAGGGCGTGTGGACGACGAGCGACGGGTCGTACGGCACGCCCGCGGCCTGGAGCGCCCGGCGGTAGCCCTCCGTCCGGCGGGGCGCCGTGCCGCCGCCGTGCGGCTCCTGGTGGCCGAGCGCGGCGACGCGGCGGCGGCCGCGGCCCAGCAGGTACGCGGTGGCGTCGGCGGCCGCGGCGACGTTGTCGATCGCCACGTGGTCGACGCCGGTGCCGGTGATGCGCTCGCCCAGGAGCACCAGCGGGGTGCTGCCGCGCCGGTTGTCGAACTCGTGCCGCTCGATGCCGAGAGGGCTGAAGAGCACGCCGTCGACCGTGCCGGGGTTCATGCCGCTGAGCACGAAGCGCTCGGCTTCCAGGCGGCCTTCGGTCTGGTCGATGAGCACCGTGTAGCCGCTCTCGCGGGCGGCCTGGACGACGTGCCGGGTCAGCTCGGCGAAGTACGGGATGTCGATCTCCGGTACGGCGACGGCGATCAGGCCGGCGCGGCGCAGCCGCAGGTTGCGGGCGGAGAGGTTGGGGCGGTAACCGAGTTGGTCGATCGCCCAGTGCACCCGCTCGCGGGTGGCCGCGCTGACGGGGCGGTTGCCCGACAGCACGTTGGACACCGTGGTCGGCGACACCCGCGCCAGCGCGGCCACGTCGCGGACGCCGATGGCGCTGCGCTGGGGCGATGCTTCGGGGGGCGGCATGGGGTCATCTTCTCAGGCAGGCGCGGCGGGGGCGCGCGGGGAACCGCGCGTGCGGAACCTCATACAGGGCACTTCGCCCGGGGGCGCTTCACGTGGGGAACTCCGGGGCGCGGACGATCCGTTGTGTCGAGAGTTCGCAGAGTTACCGAGGTGCGCACACTCCTGCCGTCCACTGTCACGGAAGGCCCGCAACCATGGCTCCGAACCACCCCAGACTCTCCCGCCGCCTGCTCCTCGGCGTCGCCGCCGGCGCGGCGTTCACGGCCGCGACGGCCGCCGGCACGGGCGCGGCGTACGGCGCGAGCAGGCCGTCAGGCAACACCAGGCCGAACGGTACGACCAGGCCGTACGGCACCAGCAGGCCGGCCGGCGGCGACTGGCCGACCGAGTTCCCGCTCCCGGACGGCTGGCTCCCCGAGGGCATCACCATCGGCAGCCGCCCGTACGCCTACATGGGCTCCCGCGCCAACGGCGCCATCCTCCGCGCCGACCTGCGCACCGGCGCGACCGAGGTCATCCACGCCGGCGCCCCCGGCACGGCGTCCATCGGCCTGAAGCTCGACCGCGACGGCCTGCTGTACGTGGCCGGCGGCGCCGGCGGCACAGCGGGCGTCATCGACGCCCGCACCGGCGCCGTGGTCGCGACCCACCCGCTGACGCCGCCGACCGGCCACTTCGTCAACGACACCGTCCTCCTCGGCCGCAGCGCCTGGTTCACCGACTCCAACGAGGCGGTCCTGTACGCCGTCCCCCGCGGCCGCTCCGGCGCCGTCCGCGCCCTCCCGCTCACCGGCGACTGGGTACAGACCCCCGGCGTCATCAACGCCAACGGCATCGTCGACACCCCCGACGGCCGCGGCCTCATCGTCGTCAGCAGCAACCCCGGCCGCCTGTACCACGTCGACCCGCGGACCGGCCACGCCACGGAGATCGCGCTGCACGGCGCGGCGGACGTCGCCAACGGCGACGGCCTTGCCCGCGTCGGCCACACGCTGTACGTGGTCCGCAACCGGGACAACCTGGTCGCGGCCTTCCGTCTCGACCGCGCGATACGCACCGCCACCCTGCACCACACGATCACGGACCCCCGCTTCGACGTCCCCACCACGGCGGCCCGCCACGGCGACCGCCTCTATCTGGTTAACGCCCGCTTCACGTCCCCCCAGGAACCGGACACCACCTTCAACGCGGTGGCCGTCCCCCTCTGAGGCCGTCCGCGAGGGGCATGCATTGAGCGAACGCCGGCTCGGCGCGCGGGAGATCACCGAGATCACCGCGTACGTGGACGTCTCCGCACCGCCGCCCGCCGGGCGGGCGACCGCGCATCTCGTCTTCGGCACCAACCAGTTCGGCCAGCCCGTGGAGATCGTCGCCGAGCGCCACCACCGCGGGCTGGCGCCCCTGGTCATCCTGACCGGGGGAGTGAACCGGCACGACGGCGTCGTCGAGGCGGGGGAGTTCCGTCGGCTGCTGGTGGCCCGCGGGGTGCCGGAGGAGGTCATCCGGTGTGAGGACAGGTCGGCGAACACCTGGGAGAACGTCGCGTTCTCGCTGCCGTACGTGCACGAGGCGCTGGCCGCCGGGCTGTCCGTCACCACCGTCAGCAAGTGGTACCACCGGCGCACCGTGCACATGCTGGCCACCCAGGTGCCCGGCATCGGCCCCTTCCATGCGCTGACCTGGGATCCCGCGTACGGCGGGCCGGTCGTGACGCGCGATGCGTGGACCGCCACCCCCGGTGGGCGGCGGCGCGTGCTCCGGGAGTGGGAGGAGACCGCGCGGCGGGTGGCGGACGGGAGCTTCAGCGCCGTGGCGCTGGTCGGTGGGGCGTGGCGGCGGCGCCGCGGGCCGGGGGTGGCGACGGCACCGCGGGAGCCGCCCGGGTCGGATTAGTTCGCTTCCGTACGTATGTGACCCCTCTCCGGCGGGCCTACGACCGGCGGGCGGTTACGACGACGAATCCTCGAAGTAGGCGTCGAGAGCCGACTCCAGGTCGGCCGCCCACGTCTTCAGCGTCGCCTTGTCCGGGGCCTCCACTTCGGCCGGGCAGATGCCGCGGCTGTCGTGGACGCTGAGGACGAGGCGGCGGCCGAACCGGGAGGTCTTGTACTCGACCGCGCCGATCTCCGGCCAGGTGAACTCGGCCTCGGTGTCGTCGAGCTGGAAGCGGACGCCGGTGCTGTCGACGGTCACCGAGCCGCGGCGGTCGGCGGCCTCGAAGACGGGGCCGTCGGCGTCGGAGCCGGAGTCATCGGAGTCATCGGAGTCGTCGGCTTCGGAGTCCCCGGACGCGGTCGCCTTGTCCTCGTCGGCGTCCTTGTCGTCGTCCCCTTCGGCGTCCTTCTCGGCGGACTCGGCCTTGTCCGCCTCGTCCTTGTCGCTGTCGTCGTCCGCGGCGTCCGCGGAGTCCTCGGATTCCTTCTTCTCGTCGGTCGTTTCTGCTTCGTCCTGCTCCTTCTCCTTCTCGTCCGGCGGCGACGGTACGAGGCCGGGCAGAGCGGCCGGGTCCATCGCGGCGGCGTTGACGGGCGTGACCTTCAGACCTTTGTTCTCCTCCACGGTCCCAAAGTATGGCCGCTTGCCCCCCTCGCGGTCTCCGGGTCCGGTTACCTGCACCGTGATGCCCGGTTCGGCACCCGGCGGCGGCTTCGTACCATTGCCGTCATGGAGATCGTCCCCGTGCCCTACGACCACCCCGACGCGGTCGTGCTCAACGACCGGGTCCAGCTCGAGTACGCCGAGCGGTACGGCGAAGGGGATCACACGGTGATGGACCCGCTGCACTTCACGCCCCCGCGCGGGCTGTACCTGCTCGTGTACGACGCCGACGGCACCCCTCTCGCCACGGGCGGCTGGCGGGCCATGGACGGGACCCCCGAGGGGCACCGGGTCGGGGACGCCGAGCTGAAGCGGATGTACGTGGTCCCCGAGGCCCGGGGGCGCGGTCTTGCCCGGCTGATACTCGCGGCGCTGGAGGAGAGCGCGCGGGCCGCGGGGCGGTCGCGGATGGTGCTGGAGACGGGCAACAAGCAGCCGGAGGCCATAGCGCTGTATCTGTCGGAGGGGTACGAGCCGACGGAGAAGTTCGGCTACTACCGCTTCGAGCAGGACAGCCGCTGCTTCGCCAAGCCGCTGCGGACGGCGCGGGACGGCGAACAGGCGGAGGGCGTCGCGGCCCGCTGAGCCGCGGCGGGGGCTGCACCGGGGGCCGTGGCGGAGTTCGGGGGTAGCGCCCGTACCGCCTAACCCTCCCGCTCGTCCACCACCCTGCGGATCTTGCCCACCGACCGCTCCAGCGTCTCCGGCGCCACGACCTCCACCTCCACGCCCACCCCCACGCCCTCCCGCACCCGCCGCGCTATCGCCTCGCCCGCCGCCGTCCGCTGCTCCACCGGCGCCCCCGGCCGGGCTTCGGCCCGTACCGTCATCCGGTCGAGACGGCCCTCCCGGGTCAGCCGCAACTGGAAGTGCGGCGCCACCCCGGGGGTGCGGAGCACGATCTCCTCGATCTGGCTCGGGAAGACGTTGACGCCGCGCAGGATGATCATGTCGTCGCAGCGCCCGGTGACCTTCTCCATCCGCCGGAACGCCGGCCGCGCCGTGCCCGGCAGCAGCCGGCTGAGGTCGCGGGTGCGGTAGCGGACGACCGGCATGGCCTCCTTCGTCAGCGACGTGAACACCAGCTCGCCGCCCTCGCCCGCCGCCCGCACCTCGTCCGTCACCGGGTCCACGACCTCCGGCAGGAAGTGGTCCTCCCACACGTGCAGCCCGTCCTTGGTCTCCACGCACTCCTGCGCGACGCCGGGCCCGATCACCTCCGAGAGCCCGTAGATGTCCACCGCGTCGAGGCCGGCCCGCTCCTCGATCTCGCGCCGCATCTCCTCCGTCCACGGCTCGGCGCCGAAGATGCCGACGCGCAGCGAGCTGGCGCGCGGGTCGAGGCCCTGGCGCTCGAACTCGTCGATGATCGTGAGCATGTAGGAGGGCGTGACCATGATGACCTCGGGCGCGAAGTCCCGGATGAGCTGCACCTGCCGCGCGGTCATCCCGCCGGAGGCGGGGATGACGGTGCAGCCGAGGCGTTCCGCGCCGTAGTGGGCGCCGAGGCCGCCGGTGAACAGCCCGTAGCCGTACGCGACATGCACCCGGTGCCCGGGCCGGCCGCCCGCGGCGCGGATGGAGCGGGCGACGAGTCCTGACCAGGTGTCGAGGTCGGCCGCCGTGTAGCCGACGACGGTGGGCAGACCGGTGGTGCCGCTGGAGGCGTGCAGCCGGCGGACGTCCGCGACGGGGACGGCGAACATCCCGAAGGGGTAGCCCTCGCGGAGGTCGTCCTTGGTGGTGAAGGGGAAGCGGGCGAGGTCGGCGAGCGTGCGGCAGTCGTCGGGGGTGACGCCTGCGGCGTCGAACGTGCGGCGGTAGAGGGGGACGTTGTCGTACGCGTGGCGGAGCGTGGCGCGGAGGCGGTCGAGTTGGTACGCCGCCAGCTCGCCGGGGGTCATGCGCTCGCCGTCGTCGAGCAGGGGGGCGGGGGTGCCGGTCGTCGTATCGCTCACCCTCGTCCCTCCGGTCCTGTCCCCTCGTGCTCGCCGTTCGCCCCGTTGCCGCCGCCGGCTCCGCGCGGTCCCTGCGCGCCCGTCGACGGGTCGCGGACGATACGGCTCCGGCCGCGGAACTCCGCGATCACCTCGGCGCCGCGCAGCACCCGCACGTCGTAGACCCCGTTCCGCCCGAAGCGCACCCGCTCCTCCGCCCGCGCCACCAGCACGTCCCCGACGTGCGCGGGCGCCGCGTACGTGATGTCCGCGCCCGCCGCGACGGCGACCCCGCGGCTGTTGCACGCGCAGGCGAACGCGGTGTCGGCGAGGAGGAAGACGTAGCCGCCGTGGGCGATGCCGTGGCCGTTGGCCATCTCCGCCGTGACCGCCATCCGCAGTGTCGCGGCGCCCGGCGCGGCCTCCAGCAGCTCGATGCCGTGGCGGCGGGCCGCGGCGTCCGCCGCGAACACCGTCGTGCCGTCGTGCGGCGAGGTCATGCGCTGCACCACCTGACTCCCCTTGTGGCCCGACCGATCATTCGGTTAGCTTGCGGAGCGGCCGGATCCCAGTCAAGAGGTACGACAGGACGTACGACATGACGGAGCACAGCACAGCGCCCGACGAGCCCGGGGCCGAGGCGCCCCGCGCCATGGCGGTCGTCGGCGGCGGCCGGATGGGCGCGGGGATCGCGCAGTCGTTCGCGACCGCCGGGTCGCGCGTCGTGATCGTGGAGAGCGGCGCGGACGCGGCGGCGGCCGCGGTGGCGCGGGTCGCCGGCGCGCTGCGGCGGGCCGCGGAGCGGGGCCGGCTGGCCGCGGGGGTGGACCCGGACGAGGTGTGCGCGCGGATACGGGCCGTCGGCTCCGTCGCGGAGCTGCCGGCGGAGGCGGGTCTTGAGCTGGTGGTGGAGGCGGTGCCCGAGGACGCCGGGCTGAAGGCGCGGGTGCTCGCCGCCGCCGAGCGGGCGGTGGGCCCGGACGTCGTGCTGGCGACGAACACCAGCTCGCTGTCCGTCGCCGAGCTGGCCGCCGCCCTCGGCCGGCCTGGGCGGTTCCTCGGCATGCACTTCTTCAACCCCGTACCCGCCTCGGAGCTGGTGGAGCTGGTCACCGCGCCGGAGACCGGTGCCGCGGCGCTGGCGGCGGCGCGGGGCTGGACGCGGACGCTGGGCAAGACGGCGGTGGTCGTACGGGACTCGCCGGGCTTCGCCAGCAGCAGGCTCGGGGTGGCCCTGGGCCTGGAGGCGATCCGCATGGCCGAGGAGGGCGTGGCGGCGCCCGCGGACATCGACACCGCGATGGAGCTGGGCTACAAGCACCCGATGGGCCCGCTGCGGCTGACGGACCTGGTCGGGCTCGACGTCCGGCTGGCCATCGCCGAGCACCTGCGCGAGACGCTGGGGGAGCGGTTCGCGCCGCCGGAGCTGCTGCGGGCGAAGGTCGCGCGGGGCGAGCTGGGGCGCAAGACGGGGCAGGGCTTCTACACCTGGCCGTGAGCGGCGCCCCTCCGCTACGGGCCCGCGCCCCGGCTACCGGCCGGTAGTCGGCTTTCGGCCCGGGCCGTTATGGGCGTGGAATGCGACCCGGGAGGGGTTCCCACGGCGGTCGTACTGCTCCGGCAGTACGACCCAGAGCATCCGCCAGGATGACGACTTTCGTCATCGATCGCGGGATCGTTGCTATATGAGCCCACTCATGCTGTCGGTGCTGCTTTCGCTGGTGTCAGCGGTGGCGTACGCCGGCGCCGCACTCGTCCAGGAGCGTGTCGCGGCCACCACCACCGACGCCGACGGTGCGGGCGGGGCGTTCGCGCCGCTGCACCGCGGGAGCTGGTGGGCCTCCGTCGTGCTCAACGCCTCGGGCGCGCTGCTGCACGTGGTGGCGCTCGCCTACGGGCCGCTGAGCCTGGTCCAGCCGCTGGGCGCGCTGACCATCGTCTTCGCGCTGCCGATGGCGGCGATCTTCTTCAGCCGCCGCGCCGGGCGGGCCGCCTGGCGCGGGGCGCTGCTGTCGACCGTGGGGCTCGTGGTGCTCCTGATGCTGGTCGACCCCGTCGAGTCACGGGAGCTGGGCGGGACGACGGCGCTGGCGCTGGCCGTGGCGACGGTGGGCGTGCTGGCCGTGCTGACGCTGGCGGGCACCCGGATCCGGCATGTGGCGGCCCGCAGCGTGACGCTGGCGGTGGCCTCGGGCGCGGCGTTCGGCATGGCGTCGGTGTTCACCAAGGACGTCACCGCGGACTTCACCGACCCGCTGGCCATCGGCATGATCGCGATCCTCGCCCCGGCCGGGCTGCTGCTGTCGCAGGCGGCGTACCGCGGCGCGGGGCTGTCGGCGCCGCTGGCGACGCTGACGGTGGTCAACCCCGTGATAGCGGCGGCGGTCGGCGTCACGGCGCTGGGCGAGACGGTGCGGTACGGGGCACTGGGCGCCCTGCTCGCCATCGGGGCCGGCGTGGTCGCGGCTGCGGGGCTGATAGAGCTGACGGTCCAGGCGCACCGTACGCCGCCGGAGCCGGCCGGCGCCCCGGCCACGGGGACCACCGCGGCGCCGGCGGACGAGGCCGCGGCGCCGGTCACCGGCAGGGTGCCGGCCCCCGCCGCGCCGCCCGAGCCGGTCGCACCGGCCGAGCCGCCGGGGCTCGCCGCCCCGGTCCCGGCCGGGACCGGGGCCGCGCCCGGCTCCGTACCCGCGCCCACTCCCGCGTACCACGCGGGCGCGGCAGCGGCGGCGGCGCTCTACGAGACCGACCCGGCCGCGGAGGCCGGACCGGAGGCGCGCGGGACCGACTGGCCCGGGACGGATGTGTTCAGGACAGGTGTGCCTGAATCCGGCCGTGCCCAAGCGGGTCGCGTGGACGCGGCTCACGCCGGGGCCGGCCGTGCCGGAACGGGTCGTGCCGGCGCCGCGCCCGCCGCGCCCCGGGGCGGCGAGCTCCGTACCTCCGAGCCCACCGCCCCCCACACCCCGGCGCCCGAGACCCCCGCACCCCGGGTCCCGGCGCCGGAGAACGCCGCCCCCGCGGGCCCGTCACCCGCGGTGGCGGCGCTCATCGTCGCCGCTGCCGCCGCGTCCGGCGGCGCCGCCCTGGCGCCGCACCACGCCGGCTGCTCCCGCTTATCCGGCCCGCCAGGACCCCGCCTGGCCACGTCGACCGGCACGGCGGCGATCGCCGGCGCCCCCGCCCCGGTAGCACCCGCCTCCGTCACCCCCTCCGGTGACACCGAAGCCGCCCCGCCGCCGTGCTGTGCGGCGGCTGTGCCAAGGTGGCTCCATGCGCCGCATCGCCGTGACCGCCTCCGCACTCCTCGCCGCGGCGCTGGCCGCGTGCTCGACGGGGGACCCCGAGGCGGCGGCCAATGGGGGCACCCCCGCCAGTGAGGGCGTAGCCGGCGGGGGAGGGAACGGCAGGAGCCCGGCTCCCACGGACCAGGACGTACAGGAGCTGCGGGTACGGGTGCTGGAACGCCTGCCGCATGACGCCGAGGCGTTCACGCAGGGCCTGGAGCTGCGCGGGGACGTCCTCTACGAGGGCACGGGACTGGAGGGCAGCTCCTCCGTAGGCCGCGGCCCCGTCGGCGGCACCCCCACCGTCCGCCGCGATCTGCCCGCCCCGCTCTTCGGCGAGGGCCTGACCCTCGTCGGCCCCCGGCTCTGGCAGCTCACCTGGCAGAACGGCATCGCCATCGAGCGCGACGCCGACACCCTCAAGGAGCTGCGCCGCGTGCGCTATGAGGGCGAGGGCTGGGGCCTGTGCCAGGACCGTACGGACGGCGGCACCGGCGGCCGGCTCGTCATGAGCGACGGCAGCTCCCGGCTCACGTTCCGCGACCCGCAGACGTTCGAGCCCACAGGACACGTGGACGTCACCCGCGCCGGCACCCCCGTCGACCAGCTCAACGAGCTGGAGTGCACCCCCGACGGCAGCGTCTACGCGAACGTCTACCAGACCGACACCCTGGTCCGTATCGACCCGGACACCGGCGCCGTCACCGCCGACATCGACGCGGCGGGGCTGCTGGAGCCCGCCGAGCTGCGCGCCGGGGCGCGCGAGCTCAACGGGATCGCCGCGGTCCCCGGCGGCGACGAGTTCCTGCTCACCGGCAAGTACTGGCCCCGGATGTTCCGGGTCGAGTTCGTGGCGCGCTGAGGCCGCGGAAAAAACTTCCGGCGGGGTGTCGATCCGGCAGGGTGCCGTTCGACGCATGGGCAGAAGGACGGCACCGGGCCGCCCGTGACGAGAACGAGGAGACGCGCGATGCGCTACATGATGCTGATCGAGCCGGACCTGGAGAACAGCCCCGCCGACGGGATGCCCAGCCAGGAGATCATGGACGAGATGGGCAAGCTGCTGGAGGAGATGACCAAGTCCGGCGTGCTGCTCGACACGGCCGGGCTGAAGCCCGAAGAGGAGGCCGTACGGGTCGTCTCCGACCACGGGAAGCTCTCCGTGGTCGACGGTCCTTTCACCGAGTCCAAGGAACTGGTCGGCGGCTATCTCATCGCCCAGGTCAAGTCGAAGGAAGAGGCCCTGGAGTGGGCCAACCGGTTCCTGAAGGTGCACGGCGAGGAGTGGACCATCACCCTGGAGCTGCGGGAGATCATGGAGCCGTAGCCGCAGGTGACGGCCCGGGTCAGGGCCGTTGAGAGTTGCCTTCGGCCGGGGCGGGCTGTTCTGATGTGGGGCTGTGACGGCTTCGCAGGACGCCCGCGCCCGGCGGGAGGACGTACCGGGGCCGCCCGCCGCCGCGCGGGGGGCCGCCGACCGCGCCGTGGCGGCGGTCTGGCGGATCGAGTCCGCGCGGATCATCGCGGGCGTGGCCCGTATCGTGCGCGACATCGGCGTGGCGGAGGAGCTGGCGCAGGACGCGCTGGTCGCGGCCCTGGAGCAGTGGCCCGAGTCGGGCGTGCCCGACAACCCCGGCGCATGGCTCATGGCCACGGCCAGGCGGCGGGCCATCGACCTCGTACGCCGCAAGGAGCGCTACGCGCGCAAGCTGGTCGAGATCGGCCACGACCTGGAGAGCCGCCGGCCGGAGGGCGAGGCGGAGCTCGCCGCGGTCCTCGACGACGACATCGAGGACGACCTGCTGCGGCTGGTCTTCACGGCCTGCCACCCGGTGCTGTCCACGCCCGCGCGGGTGGCGCTCACGCTGCGGCTGCTGGGCGGGCTGACGACGGACGAGATCGCGCGGGCGTTCCTGGTCACGGAGCCGACGGTGGCGCAGCGCATCGTACGGGCGAAGCGGACGCTGGCGAAGGCGGAGGTGCCGTTCGAGCAGCCGCAGGGGCCGGAGCGGGCGGAGCGGCTGGAGTCGGTGCTGGAGGTCATCTACCTGATCTTCAACGAGGGCTACTCGGCGACCACGGGCGACGACTGGATGCGCCCGGGGCTCTGCGAGGACGCGCTGCGGCTGGTGCGGGTGCTGGCCGGGCTGATGCCGAAGGATCCCGAGGTGCACGGTCTCGCGGCGCTGCTGGAGATCCAGGCGTCGCGCGCGGCGGCGCGCACCGGACCCGACGGCGAGCCGGTGCTGTTGCTGGAGCAGAACCGCGGGCGGTGGGACCACCTGCTGATCCGGCGCGGGTTCGCGGCGCTGGCGCGGGCGCAGTCGCTGGTCGCGGCGGGGGCGCCGGGGCCCGGGCCGTACGCGCTGCAGGCGGCGATCGCCGCCTGCCACGCGCGGGCGCCGCGGGCGGAGGACACGGACTGGGGGCAGGTCGTCCGGCTGTACGAGGCGCTGGCGCGGGTGGCGCCGTCGCCGGTGGTGGAGCTGAACCGGGCGGTGGCGGTGTCCATGGCGTACGGGCCGGAGGACGCGCTGCGGATCGTCGACGGGCTCGCGGACGAGCCGGCGCTGAAGGACTACCACCTGCTGCCGAGCGTGCGCGGCGACCTGCTGCGGCGGCTGGGGTGGGCGGAGGAGGCGCGGGAGGAGTTCGCGCGGGCGGCGGAGCTGACGCGCAACGCGCAGGAGCGCACACTGCTGCAGACCCGGGCCGAGTCCTCGCCGGGCGGGCCATAGGGGACGAGGCTGCGCCGGACCGGGCATGGGCGGACGCGCGGGAGCGAACGAGCCCTGGCGAATCGGGCCGTAGAGATCGGGCTCGCAGTGGACGTGCCGGAGCGGGCCGGGGCGCCTTGGCGTGCCGGCGGTCCCGGAGGGCTCCCCCGCCGGGTTCGGCGGTCCGGTCGCTCAGTCCTCCAGCACCAGCGGCAGGCCGAAGAGCGGGAACAGCCGGTCCACGCCCAGGAAGCTGTTCATATGGGTGACCTTGCCGTCCTCGATCTCCAGGACCTGGATCGCCCAGCCGCGGTGACCGCCGCTCTCGGGATCCGGGTGGTACTGCGCGAAGGCCGGCATGCCGTTCGCCGAGCAGGGGACCAGGCGGGAGCCGCGGCAGACCGCGCCGGTGCCGAGGAACCAGGTGCGGATGTCCTCCGGGCCCTGCAGCCAGAGCGGCAGCGGGGGCATGGAGAGGATGACGTCCTCGCGCATGAGCGCCGTGAGCGCATCCAGGTCGTACCGCTCGAAGGCGTCCACGTACCGCTCGAGGAAGCGCTGCTGGTCCGCGTCCAGCGGCTTGGCCGGCTCGCTGCCGGCGGGGGCCTCGGCGGCCAGGGTGGCGCGGGCGCGCTGCAGCGCGCTGTTCACCGACGCCACGGAGGTCTCCAGCAGCTCCGCGACCTCGCTCGCCTTCCAGGCGAGCACGTCCCGCAGGATCAGCACCACGCGCTGGCGCGGCGGCAGGTGCTGGAGCGCGGCGACGAAGGCGAGGCGCACGGAGTCGCGCTGGGCCGCGACCTCGGCGGGGTCGCCGCCCGCGGGGAGCACCTTCGTGTCCGGCATCGGCTCCAGCCACGTGGCCTCCGGGAGGGCCGCGCCGAGGGCGGCCTCCGGGGGCGTGGTGGCGGCGCCGGGGGACGACAGGTCCATCGGGCGGGCGCGGCGCTGAGGGCTGCCGTGCATGTCGAAACAGACATTCGTGGCGATGCGGTACAACCACGAGCGCATCGACGCGCGGCCCTCGAAGCGCTCGAAGCCCTTCCAGGCGCGCACCATCGTCTCCTGGACCGCGTCCTCGGCCTCGAAGGCGGAGCCGAGCATGCGGTAGCAATACCCGGTCAGCTCGATGCGGTGGGACTCCAGCCGCTTCTCCACCGGCTCTTCTGCGGTGGGGTCCGCCACCGTTTCTCTGGTCACGTTCGCCACTGTACGGGCGGCCACTGACAACGGTCACCGGGTGGGACAGATGCGCAGAATTCACCAACCAGCCACCGCAAGGGCTTACTTCCCGTCGTTCCACGTGGCACTGTGCGGATGATGTTGATCAGAGCAACCCGTCAGGAGTGCCCATGACCGGCAGACCCACCCGTCGTACGGCCCTGCTCACCGCGCTCGGCGCGGGCGCCGCCGCCACGCTCCCCGCCGCCGCCGCGCACGCGGCCGGCGGCAAGCCCACCCCGCCCGTCGCCGTCACCGACCAGAAGTCCCGCCGCGTCCTCGTCCTCGACTCCCGGCTGCCGTGGGACTCGCCGGACGCCGTGCGCTGGGCGTTCTCGCCGGAGGGCGACGAGCGGTACGCCGACCTGGTGCCGCAGGCCAGTTGGACGTACGTCGACGAGGCCAAGGCCCGCCGCCACAGGGGCCGTACGTACCTGCTCACCAGCGCCTCGTTCGGCTTCGCCGCCGTCGTCGAGGTGCCCACGGGACGGCGCTACTGGGCCGGTGCCCTCGCCGGCGGTACGGACTCGGTCAACCCGCACAGCATCGAGCTGCTCCCCGACGGCAACGTCGCCGTCGCCGGCAGCACGGGCGACACCATCCGCCTCTACGCCGCCTCGCAGGGCCCGGCGACGGACACGTACTTCGAGTACCGCTTCGACGACGCACACGGGCTGCAGTGGGACAACACGAACGGCCTGCTGTGGGCCATAGGCTACGACGAGCTGATCGCCCTCAGGGTCGGCGGCACCCCCGCCGCGCCCACGCTCACCCGCGTCGACGGCGCCGCGCTGCCGCACCCCGACGGCGTGCGGGCCGGCGGGCACGACCTCAGCCTCGTCGCGAGCCGCCCCGGCCGGCTGTGGCTGACCACCAACTACGGGGTGTACCAGTACGACATCGGCCGGCGCGAGTTCAGCCAGGACTTCGCCGGCGCCGCGCAGATCAGCCGGCGCAGCGTGAAGGCGGTCAGCGACGTGCAGGGCAGCGGCCGGGTCGTCACGACCGTGCCGGAGCCGGGCCTCGGCAAGACGTGGTGGACGACGACGGTGTCGGCCCACAACCCGGAAGGCGTGTTCAAGCTCCCCGACAGCGGGATCTACAAGGCCCGTTGGTGGCTGGCGGAACCCCGGTGAACGCCCGCGGGACCGCGTGACCGAGCCCGGTCACCCCCCGCCCGCGCCACGGCACCGGACCTGACCTCCGGCGACGTGCCGCCCGCGGCCTGAGTGCGGGGTCCCCGAACGCCGGTGCCGGACCGGCCGGTTCAGCTCTCCGGCTCCTCCGCGGTGGACCCGGCGCGCGTGCGCTTCCACTCCTCGAACTCCTTGCGCACCCGCCGGTCCATCGCCATGGCCACCTCCGTCTCCAGCACCTCCATCGACACCGGCCGCAACTGCTCCAGCGCGTCCGTCAGCCGCTCCACCTGCTCGCCCGTCAGCTCGCCCGCCGGCGTCTCCATCACGTCGGCCAGCACGTGCGCCCGTATGAGCGCGGTGAACAGCTCGGCCAGGTCGTCGGCGTGCGCGCGCACCTCGCGGGCGGCGGCGAGCACGGCGGCCAGCGGTACGCCCCTGGCCACCAGCTTCGACGAGGCGTCCAGCAGCCGCCTGCTGACGTGGATGAACTCCTCGCCCTCCACGGCGACGTAGCCCATGTCGATGGACGT
This sequence comes from Streptomyces sp. NBC_01808, assembly GCF_035917395.1. Lineage (NCBI taxonomy): Bacteria > Bacillati > Actinomycetota > Actinomycetes > Kitasatosporales > Streptomycetaceae > Streptomyces > Streptomyces sp. NBC_01808. Next base: position 3,142,549 of record NZ_CP109072.1, on the reverse strand, counting down.
CGCCAGGTTCTCCGGCGACACCTCCCCCGCGAACCGGTCGGCCAGCTCCTCCGGCGTGATGCGCACCGGGGTCTCCTCCGACCACGGCTTGGTCAGCGTCTCCTCCAGGCCGAGCAGCTCGGCCGCGCCCCGTACGTCCCGGCCGCTCTCGAAGGCGGAGATCAACTCGGCGATGCCGCCCAGGGTGTGGCCGCGGTCCAGCAGCGCGGCGATCGTCCGCAGCCGGGACAGGTGGCCCTCCCCGTACCAGGCGATACGGCCCTCGCGGCGTGGCGGTTGGAGGAGCTTGCGCTCGCGGTAGAAGCGCAGGGTGCGGACGGTGATGCCGGCGCGCTCGGCCAGCTCCTCCGTCCGGTATTCGCGTCCCACCGTCTGTCCCTCCGCCGGTCTTCTTCCGGTCTTCCCTTGGTCCTTCGCGGGTCTTCGCCCGTCCGTCGCCGGCCCTTCCGCCGGTCTCCGGCCGTCCTCGCAGGTCCGTGCCGTACGCCCCGACCACCAGGGTAGGACCTCCCACCGACACCCCGTCCCCGGGCGGAAGTCGATCGCGCCGGCCCCCTACCCATCGGTAAGGGCAGGCCCTACGCTTCATCGTGCCAGTGAATGCTGGCGCAATCGACTCCACGGCTGGGAGGACGACGGCGATGACGCGTGAACACGTCAGGGTGGCGGTGATCGGCTCCGGCTTCGGCGGTCTGGGCGCCGCCGTACGGCTGCGCCGGGAGGGGATCACGGACTTCGTCGTGCTGGAACGCGCGAGCACGCTCGGCGGCACCTGGCGGGACAACAGCTACCCGGGCTGCGCCTGCGACGTCCCCTCCCACCTCTACTCGTTCTCCTTCGCGCCCAACGCCGAGTGGCCGCGCACCTTCTCAGGGCAGCGGCACATCCGCGACTACCTGGAGCAGGTCGCCGACGTCTTCGGCGTACGGCAGCACATCCGCTTCGACCACGAGGTACGCGGCATCCGCTGGGACGACGACGAGCTGCACTGGGAGATCGACACCGCGCGCGGCGAACTCGCCGCCGACGTCGTGGTCTCCGCGACCGGCCCGCTGTCCGACCCGAAGGTCCCGGACATCCCCGGCCTCGACACGTTCCCCGGCAAGGTCTTCCATTCCGCGCGCTGGGACCACGACGTGCCGTTGGGCGGCAAGCGCGTCGCCGTGGTCGGCACCGGCGCCTCCGCCATCCAGATCGTGCCGTCCATCCAGCCCGAAGTCTCCCGGCTCACCGTCTTCCAGCGCACCCCGCCGTGGGTGCTGCCGCGGGTGGACCGCGCCATCAGCGGCCCCGAGCGGTGGCTGCACGCGCGCGTACCCGCGACCGCCAAGCTGCGCCGCGGCATCCTGTGGGGCATCCGCGAACTCCAGGTGGGGGCGTTCACCAAACACCCCGACGAGCTGGGATTCGTGGAGGGCCTGGCCAAGCGGAACCTGGGCCGGGCCATCAAGGACCCCGCACTGCGCCGCAAGCTCACCCCCGACTACCGCATCGGCTGCAAGCGGATCCTGCTGTCCAGCGACTACTATCCGGCGCTCGCCCAGCCCAACGTCGACGTCGTCGCCTCCGGTCTGAAGGAGGTGCGCGGATCGACCCTCGTGGCCGCCGACGGCACCGAGACCGAGGCCGACGCGATCATCTTCGGCACCGGCTTCCACGTCACGGACATGCCCATCGCCGACCGCATCAAGGGGCGTGACGGCACCACCCTCGCGGAGGCGTGGAGCGGCGGGATGGAGGCGCTGCGGGGCGCCAGCGCGGCCGGTTTCCCGAACCTGTTGACGATCATCGGCCCCAACACCGGCCTCGGCAACAGCTCGATGATCCTCATCATCGAGGCGCAGCTCACCTACATGGCCGACTTCGTACGCCAACTCGGCCGCCTCGGCAAGCCCGGCGGCCGCGTCGCGCTCGACGCGCGCCCGTCCGCCGTGAAGAAGTGGAACGCGCGGGTGCAGGAACGGATGAAGCGCACGGTATGGAACACCGGCGGCTGTGACAGTTGGTACCTCGACGCCAACGGGCGCAACACGACCGTGTGGCCGGGCACGACGACCGAGTTCCGGAGGGTGACGAGGAGGGTGCATCCGGAGGAGTACGAGGTGCTGCGTACCGGTGAAGGGGAGCTGCCCACCGGTGAAGGAGTGCCCGGTGCCCGGCGGTCCGGCGCGGCGCGGCATGGCGAGGAGGCCGTCCGATGACCCGGCTCATGCACGTCACCACCGGCCCGTACGCCCCGCCCGTACCGCGGCGCGAGCTGACCGCCGTCTCCGCCGACGGCACCCGGCTGTACGTCGAGGAGCACGGCCCGAAGGCCGCGCCCGCCGTCGTCCTCGCGCACGGCTGGTGCTGCTCGACCGCCTTCTGGGCGCCGGTCGTCCGGCAGCTCGCGCCCGACTACCGCGTCGTCGTGTACGACCAGCGCGGCCACGGCCGCAGCCCCGCCGGCAGCTACGGCTCTTACCACACCGCCACCCTCGCCGACGACCTCGGCGCCGTGCTGGACGCGGCGCTGGCGCCCGGCGAGAAGGCCGTGATCGGCGGCCACTCGATGGGCGGCATGACGCTGATGGCCGCCGCGGGCCGCCCGTACCTGCGGGAGCGGGCCGCCGCCGTGCTGCTGTGCAGCACGGGCAGCTCGGGGCTGGTGCCCGAGTCGCGCGTGGTGCCGCTGCGGGCCCGCGCGCTGCGCTCCGCGATCCAGCGCGCGCTGCTGGTCTCGCGGCTGCCGATGGGGCCGGTGACGCCGCTGTCGAAGAAGGTGCTGGGCCCGGCGATCCTGGGCCGCGGCGCGACCCCGGCGCAGATCGAGGCGAGCGTACGGATCGTCTTCGCCACCCCGCGCAGGGCGCGCGGCGCGTGGGGGCGGGTGCTGGCCGCGCTCGACCTGGACGCGGAGGTGGCGCGGATGCCGGTGCCGGCCGCGGTGGTGCACGGCGGCGCCGACCTGCTCACGCCGGTGAAGCTGGCGCGGAAGATCGACGAGCTGCTGCCGGAGCGCGCGGGGTTCACCGAGCTGCCCGGGCTGGGGCACATGACGCCGATCGAGGCGCCGTACGCGGTCGCGGAGGTGCTGCGCGGGCTCGTACGCGACCACCTGGCGGGAGCGCCGGAGGAGGCGCAGGCTGAAGGGGGCGCGGAGGCGGCCGGCGACCCGGCCGATGGGGAGACTGCCGGTCCGGCCGCCGCGGCGGCCGTCGAGAAGGAGGAGGCGGGCGCATGAGCCGCCGGCACGGGCTTGAGGGCAGGACCGTCGTCGTCACCGGCGCCGCCCGCGGCGTCGGCGCGCTGCTGGCGCGCCGGCTCGCGGCGCGCGGGGCGCGGCTCGCGCTGGTCGGGCTGGAGCCGGACGAGCTGAAGAAGGTCGCCGACTCGCTCCCCGGCGAAGCCGCCCACTGGTACGCGGACGTCACCGACCACGACGCGATGACCGGCGCCGCCGCCGAGGTCGAGGAGCACTTCGGCGGCGTCGACGTCGTCGTCGCCAACGCGGGCGTCGCCACCGGCGGCCCGTTCCTCGACTCCGACGCCCGCTCCTTCGACCGCGTCATCGAGGTCAACCTGCTGGGCAGCGTGGCCACCGCCCGCGCCTTCCTGCCCGCACTCGTCCGCGCCCGCGGCTACCACCTCCAGATCGCCTCGCTCGCCGCCGTCACGCCCGCGCCGATGATGGCGGCGTACTGCGCGTCGAAGTCCGGCGTGGAGGCGTTCGCGCACTGCCTGCGCGGCGAGGTCGGGCACCAGGGCGTGGACGTCGGCGTCGGCTATCTGAGCTGGACCGACACCGACATGGTGCGCGGCGCCGACGAGGACGAGGTGCTGCGCGACATGCGCGCGCGGCTGCCGTGGCCGTCCAACAAGACCTATCCGCTGGCGCCCGCCGTCGACCGTCTGGTCGCGGGCATCGAGCGGCGCTCGCCGCACGTCTACGGCCAGTGGTGGCTGCGCGGCATGCAGTCGGTGCGCGGCGCGCTGCCGTCGCTCGTCACCGGGCCGCTGGGGCGGCGGGAGATGCGCAAGCTCGCGCCCCGGCTCGCGGCCACGCGGGCGGCGCGCGGCGGGCTTGTCGGCGCGGGCGGCGCGGCGGACGAGCGCACGCGGGCGCTGCGGGAGACGCCGGAGCGGTAGCGCGCGGCGGGGGCCAGGCGCGTACGGCGGCGGGGGCGAACGCCCGTACGCTCTACGCCCGTACGCGCTGAAGGCAGACCCGCGCGCGCTCGTACGCGCCCGGCGCGGGACAACGGCAAAGGGGCGCACCCGGCGTGGGGTGCGCCCCTCGGGCGTGGCTCAACGACGCCGTATCAGCGCTGCTCCCGCTTGTCGTCGCGCTCGTCGCGGTCGTCCTTCATACGGTCGCGGCCCTGCTCCGCGCCCTCCTTGGCGCGCTGCGAAGGGTCCTGGCCGGACTCCTGCTTCTGCTCGCGGCTCTGCTGCGCCTTATGCGCGGCCTGCTTGGCCTTCTCGGCCGCTTCACCGGCCATGTCCTTCGCCTTGTCGAATGCGCCCATTCTGGTCACTCCTAGTGAGAGAGGGGGGTTCGGGCCCTCCATCAGGCTGACATGGACGGCCGAATGCCGCATTCCGGAACCAAGTGCCGTTACGCCTCCCGGGTGTTCTACGACCGCCGCGTGCGCGGGGGCAGCGGCGGCCGGCTGCGGTCAGGTACGTCGGTGTAGTCGGGCGGCGCCGCCGCCGGGTGCTCGCGCAGCAGGTCGAGCGCGGTGGCCACCGCGACGTTCAGCTCGGAGGTGCGGCCCTCCGCCCAGTCCAGCGGCGTGCGTTCCGCGACCACGTCGGGCGGTACGCCCGCGTTCTCCACGCCCCAGCCGTACTCGTCGAACCAGGCCGCGTTCATCGGCACCGTGATCACCGTGCCCTCGCCCAGCCGGTGACGGCCCGTCATCCCGACCACCCCGCCCCACGTCCGCAGCCCCACCACCGGGCCGAGGCCGAGCAGTTTGAACGCCGCCGTGATCATGTCGCCGTCCGACGACGTGGCCTCGTCGGCCAGCGCCACCATGGGCCCGCGGGGCGCGGTCGAGGTGTACGAGACGGGCTGCGCGTTGCGCGTCAGGTCCCAGCCCATGATCGTGCGGGTCAGCTTCTCCAGCACCAGCTCGCTGATGTGCCCGCCCGCGTTGCCCCGTACGTCCACGATCAGCGCCTCGCGGTTCATCTCCATCCGCACGTCCCTGTTGAACTGCGCCCAGCCGCTGCCGATCATGTCCGGGATGTGCAGGTAGCCGCAGCGCCCGCCGCTCAGCTCGTGCACCACCGCGCGGCGCGCCGCGACCCAGTCCTGGTAGCGCAGCGGCCGGTCGTCGACCAGCGGCACCACCGCCACCCGGCGCAGCCTCCCGCCGCCGCCCTCGGCCGCGAACGTCAGCTCCACCGACGTGCCCCCCGCCCCCTCCAGCAGCGGGTACGGCCCCGTGACCGGGTCGACCGCGCGGCCGTCGACGTGCGTGAGCACCGAGCCGTCCGGGATGCCGGTGCCGGCCAGCGGGGAGCGGGCGCGGGTGTCGGAGGAGTCGCCGGGCAGGATGCGGGCCAGCGCCCAGCCGCGGCCGTCGCGGGTGCGGACGAAGTTCACGCCGAGGAAGCCGATGGGCCGCTGGTAGTGCGGCGGGCCCTCGTTGCGGCGGGCGGGCGTGACGTACGCGTGCGACGTGCCCAGCTCGCCCAGCACCTCGCGCAGCAGGTCGGCGAACTCGTCGGGGGAGGCCACCCGGTCCAGCAGCGGCCGGTACTGCGCCAGCACCGCGTCCCAGTCGACGCCGCACATGTGCGGCTCCCAGAAGTACGCGCGGATGACCCGGCCGGCCTCGTCGTACGCCTGGTGCCACTCGGCCACCGGGTCCGCGGTGTGCAACACGCGCCGCATGTCGATGTAGACGGTGGTGTCCGCGTCCGCCAGGCCGTTCGCCGGGATCGCGCGCAGCGAGCCGCCGTCGTTGGCGACCAGCCGGCTGCCGTCGCCGCTCACGGCGATCTCCGTCACCAGCGACGTCAGCTCGGTGAGCCGGGCGGTGGAGATGTCGAAGTGCTCCAGCGTCGGCCGGCCCGAGGTGTCCGCGGGGTTGGCGAACGTCTCGCCGAGCGCCCCGGAGATCGGCCAGCGCAGCCAGACCAGCCCGCCGCCCGCGACCGGCACGAGGGAGGAGTACTTCGACGCCGGCACCGGAATCGGCGTCACCCGGCTCTCCAGCCCCTCCGGTTCCACCAGCACCGCGGAGTTCGCGCCCGCCTCCGCCGAAGGCGGGCCGACCGGGTCCATCCCGCCGGCCGCGGGCCGGCCCTCGGCGGACAGCGCGAAGGGCGAGGGCGTCGCGGGATGCAGCGGTACGAGGTACGGACGGGAGCCCAGCGGGAACGACAGGTCGCCGGTGTGCACGTCGTACACCGGGTCGAAGCCGCGCCAGGAGAGGAACGCCAGATAGCGGCCGTCGCGCGTGAACACCGGCTCCTCGTCCTCGAACCTGCCGTCCGTGACGTCCACGATCGTCCGGTCCGCGACCCGGGCGATCTTGATCTGCCGCAGCGAGCGGCCGATGCCCGGGTGCGCCCAGGCGATCCACTTGGAGTCCGGTGAGAACGACAGGTCGCGTACGGGCCCGTTGACCGACCGGATCAGCTCCGTGAGCTGGCAGTCGCCGGCCGCCTCCGCCGGCGACAGCTCCTCCGCGGCCCGTACCGCCTCGGCGAACTGCTCCGCCACCTCCGCCGACATCCGCTCGTCCGCGTGCACCCGCTCCGGCACCCGGACCAGCAGCAGCCGGCCGTCGTGCGAGGCGATCGCGATGTGCCGGCCGTCCGGCGACGGCACCAGCGCCAGCACCCGGCCCAGCTTCCCGGCCGCCAGCCGCAGCGGCTCGCCCACGGCGCCGGTGCGGGGCAGGTCGGCGATCTCGATGGCGTCCTCGCCGGCGGCGTCCGTGACGTACGCGACGCGGTTGGTGTCGCCCAGCATCTCCGGCAGCCTGATGCGGACGCCGGGGGTCTCGGTGATCGTGCGCGCCGGGCCGTCACGGTGGGTCAGCCAGTACAGCGCGCCGCGCACCGCAACGGCGCTGGCCCGTCCTGTGGTGTCGACGGTCAGCCCCTGGACGTGGTTCTGCGCGGCCACCTGGTACGGCCGCCGCCCGACCCGTGGGCTGCCGAGGCGCACGTCGAGGCGGCGGGGCTGGCCGGCGGGGCCGAAGTCCTCGGCCAGCCACAGCTCGCCGGCGCACTGGTAGATCACCCGGTAGCCGTCGGTGGCGGCGTTCCTGGCGTAGAACTCGGCGTGGTCGCTGTGCCGGCGCAGGTCGGTGCCGTCGGGGAGGCAGGAGTACAGGTTGCCGACGCCCTCGTGGTCGGAGAGGAAGGCGATCCGCGCGGCGGGCGGCGGGCCGACGAACATCACGCACTCCACGTGCCCGCCGAGGTCGGCGAGCAGCCGCCGGCCGTGCAGGTAGATCCGGCCGGTGGCCCCGCCGCGGTAGCGCTTCCAGGCGGCGGGCTCGTGCGGCGGGCGGCCGGTGAGCAGCAGGGTCTTGCGGTGTCCTGACAGCTCCGCGACGGCGATGTCGTCGACCGGGCCCCAGGGCAGCCGGCGCCCGGGGGCGCCGTTGGCCGGCACCAGATAGGACCAGGTCTGGTACGACAGCGGCTGGCCCTGCGAGGACACCGCGAGGATCTGCGCCTCGCCGTCCTCGCCGCTGCCCGGCGGCGTCCAGCCGCACACCCGGGTGTCGGGGCTGCCCCAGTACGTCAGCCGCCGGGCCCCGCCGCCCTCCGCGGACACGACGTGGATCTCGGCGTCGAGGCTGTGCCAACTGGTGAACGCGATGGACCGCCCGTCCGGCGAGAACCGCGGGTGCCCGACACGGGTGCGGTCGACGGTCAGCCGCCAGCCCCGCTCGGGCTTGGCGCCGGGGGCGGGCAGGGGAGCGAGCCACAGGTCGTCCTCGGCGGCGAAGCAGAGGAGGTCGCCGTGCAGGTGGGGAAAGCGCAGGTAGGGCAGGCCGGGGCCGGGCGCGGCGGTGCTGTCGGAACCGGCTGTCACAAACTCCATGTTTCGGGGCGTACGGGGACACGGCAAGTCGGGCGGCGGGCGCCACGGCGGACCGGGCGCCGTCGCCGCGGCCGCGGGCGGGCGCGGACCGCGTGCCGTCGCCGGGCCCGGCGCGGGGGCGGCGGCCGGGCGCGCACCCGGTCGCGCCTCCGCTCGCGTACGGCCTGGAAACACCCTTCGGCTTCGCCCGGGACGGGCATAGGGTCCGAGGCATGCCCGAACTCCCGCCCGCCATACCGGCTCCGCCGCCCTCCCCGGAACCGTCCGACCCCACCGTCGCCATGCTCCGGCGCTTCCCGGTCAAGTCGATGCTCGGCGAACGGCTGCCGGAACTCGTCATCGACGAGCGCGGCACGGTCGGCGACCGCCTCTGGGCCGTCACCTACGGCGACGGCAAGCTCGGCAGCGGCAAGAACTCCCGCCGCTTCCGCCGCACCGAGGGCCTGCTCCACTTCTCCGCCTCCTACGCCGCCGCCCACGACCCCGGCAGTGCCCGCCCGCACGTCGTCACCCCCGAGGGATCCGGCCTGCGCGACGACGCCCACCTCGCCGAACTGCTCGGCGTGGACGCCCGGCTGGCCCGCGAGGACGCCGTCTCGCACTACGACGACTGCGGCGTGACGCTCATCGGCACCGCCTCCCTGCACGCGCTCGGCCTGATACTCGGCGACACCGAACCCGCCGATGCCCGCCGCTTCCGCAAGAACATCCTTCTGGACACCGAGGAACCCTGGATCGAGGAGGACTGGGTGGGCCGGGAGATCGCCGTGGGCGACGAGGTGCGGCTGCGGGTCGTCAAGCGCATGAAGCGCTGCGTGATGACCACGATGGCGCAGCGCGACCTGCCGGAGGACCGCCGCGTGCTCAAGACGCTGACCGCGGACCGCGGGATGTGCATCGGCGTGGGCGCCGACGTCCTGAACCCCGGCACCGTACGCCTCGGCGACACGGTACGCCCGGTCTGACCCGCACCACGCCGGTCAGCCCCCGTCCGGTCAGCCCCGGTCCCGTCAGCCCGCGGGCGGCGGACCGGCAGGCGGCGGTGGCGCCTGCGGCGGCGCGGCCGGGGGCGGCGGCGCGGCTATGGTCGGCGCCTGCGGCATCGCGTCGTACGGCGGATGGGCCCTCGGCTGCGGCGGCGCCTGCGGCGCGGGCTGCCCCACCGGCTGCGGCGGTACGTAACCGCCCGCCACCGGCGGCGCGTCCGCCCCGGCCGCCGCCTCCGGCGCGCGCAGCATCATCGCGATCACCACGACGGCTATCAGCGCGCCGCCGACATAGGTGGCCAGGTTGAGCCAGCCCTCCGTGTCCTCGGTGTACACGTCCCAGCCGGGGAAGGGGATCCGGTTCCCGTCCGCCACGTCGTCCGGGTAGTCGGTGATCGTCATGCCGATCATCTGGCGGACGTACAGGTAGAGCAGCACCCCGAGAAGAGTGATCGATGCGCCCCGCACCACCGGCCGCCGCATCAGCGCCAGCACGCCCAGCACCAGCAGCGCCACCGGGAACACCGCCGCCCAGAACTCCCCGGAGCCGGCGAGCACCGGGTAGGGATTCTCGCCGGCGTCCACCAGCCCCTTGAAGTACGAACCCTTGTCGGCCTCTTCCCGGGTCAGCATGCGCACGATCCAGCCGACGAGCGCCAGTCCGAGGACGACCATCAGGCCCCCGGCGATCACGTAGAGCTGCGACCCCTGCGCCGGCATCCCCGCCGAGCCCGTGGCCGGCCGGTCGCCCGCCCGGAGCATCAGCACGACGACGGTCGCCGAGAACAGCAGGACCATCGACCAACTCGCGATGATCGCGACCTCCAGGTCATTGCCCCCGATGTACCACTGACGGAACTGGTCGCTCGACGCGAGGCCGATCAGCTCGCGCGCGGCGGTCGCGAACATCACGAACCCGCACAGCAGCGCGGCCCCCCGCCCCGCCCGCCGGTTCAGCGCCGCGACCAGCCCCGTCACCATCAACGCCACCGTGAACGCCCACACGTACGGGCTGAACAGCTCGGGCTCCAGAATGATGCGCGGGTCGTACAGCGCCTTGAGGAAGTCCCCGGCCTCGGTGTTCACATAGTCGAAGTCGTAGTAGATCCAGACGATCACCGTGCGGCCCAGGGCCGTGAGCAGCACCGCCGCCGTCAGATACGCGCCCAGGTGGCGCCGCGGCGCATGCCGGTCCGACGCTTGCCCGGACTGCCGTTTGGTCCCTTCTTCGAGCACTGTCATGGTCATCCCCCGTTGCCGGTGTTGCGGAGATTCCATCCTGAAGGCGAACGCCCGCGGAAAAAACCCCTGTGGATAACCCCTGTTGCGTACTCGTCACACCCCCGGGACGCCCCGGCTACGCCGGGAGCAGCACCAGCGCGATCCCCGCCACCATCAGGCAGGCCGCCACGATCCGCGGCCCGCCGAACCGCTCCTTGAGGAACACCGCCCCGATCGCCGCGCCCACCACGATGCTCGACTCCCGCAGCGCCGCTATCGGCGCAAGCGGGGCGCGCGTCTGCGCCCAGAGCACCAGCCCGTACGCCGTGATGGAGATCGCCCCGCCCAGCAGCCCGCGTACCGCCACCGGCGCCAGTTCGCGCACCATCCCCGGGCCGCGCAGCACCAGCGCCGCCAGCGGGATCCACGGGCCCATCAGCAGGACCAGCCAGGCCGTGTAGCCCATCGCGCTGCCGGAGGCGCGCACTCCGACGCCGTCGACGATCGTGTACGCCGCGATGGACAGGCCCGTCGCGAACGCCGCCGCCAGGGCCGGCCAGTGCGGGCGGGTGTCCTTGCCGCGCAGCCCCCACAGGGCGATGCCGCTCAGGCCCGCGCACGCCACCGCGACGCCCGCGGTCTGCCACAGGCCCAGCCGCTCGCCGAGGAAGAGATGCGCCACCGCCGCGACGACCAGCGGGGCCGTGCCGCGCGCTATCGGGTAGACCTGCCCGAAGTCCCCCAGCCGGAACGACTGCATGAGCAGCGTCATGTACACGAGGTGGATCGCGACCGACGCCAGCAGCCACGGCCAGGCGCCGGCGTCCGGGATCGGGACGAAGAACACCGCGGTGCCGGCGATCAGCACGTCGCCCACGCCGATCAGCGCGAAGACGACCAACTGGTCCTTGAAGCCATGGGCGATGGCGTTCCACGAGGCGTGCATCACGGCGGCCGCGAGGACCGCCGCGGCTATGAGGGGGGTCACACCCCGGGCTCGCGCACCTCGGACACGTCGGCGACCCGCGCGCCCGCATGCGCGACGAGGTCCTTGGGAGCCATGGGGAACACGGTGTGCGGGTCGCCCGCGGCGGCCCAGACCTCGCCGTGGTCGAGGAGCCCGCGGTCGGCGAGCACCGTCATGCGCGTCACGTGCCCGAAGGGCGGTACGCCGCCGATGGCGTACCCCGTGGCCTCGCGCACCACCGCCGCGTCCGCCCGGCGCACGCCCGCGGCGCCCAGCTCGGCCCGTACGCGCTCGGTGTCCACCCGCGAGGCGCCGTCCATCAGGACCAGCACCGGTACGCCGTCCGCCGCGAAGATCAGGGACTTGACGATCTGGCTCAGCTCGCAGCCGATGGCCTCCGCCGCCTGCGCCGCGGTGCGGGTGGCGTCCGGAAAGCGGCGTACCGGGACGCTCAGGCCGAGTTCGGCGAGGGCGGCGGCGAAGAGCGGGTGTGCGGTGTCGGCTGTCGTCATGGAGGTGACGTTAACGCCCGGTGTACGGGCCACGCGAACACATTCCGCACGCCGGGACCCGGCGCCCCGCGCCGGGTCCCGGTGAACCTGCGCCTCAGCCGCCGTGCGCCGCCAGCACGTCCCGCACCAGCGGGCCCGCGAACTCACCGCCGTGCCCGATGTTCGGCACCGTGGCCGCCGCCGCCAGGTCCCCGCGGTACGCGGTGAACCAGGCGTCCGTCTCCTCCTGGCCGCCCATCTCCGCGGAGCCGGTCTTCGCGCCCACCTGCCCGGTCAGCCCGCTCATCGCCCCCGCCGCCGTACCGGTCCTCGCCGTCTCCTCCATCAGGTCCCGCAGCGACTGCGCGGTCGACGCCTTCATGCTCTTCGGCGCCGTCGCGAACTGCCGCCCGTCGAACGCCTGCGGCACCAGGTGCGGCTGCTTGAAGACGCCGGACTTCGCGGTCGCGGACACCGACGCCATCGTCAGCGGGTTCATCCGGACGCCGCCCTGGCCGATCAGCGACAGCGCCATCTCCACGCCGGACTGCACCGGCACCGAGCCGTCGAAGGTGGTCACGCCCGTCTGCCAGTTGAGCCCGATGCCGAAGACGTCCCTGGCCTGCTTCGTCAGGTCGTCGTTCTCCAGCTTCTCCGCCATCGAGATGAACGCGGTGTTGCAGGAGGCGGTGAAGGACTGCGTGAACGTACCGCCCTGGATGGTGAACGAGTTGTCGCCGACGTTCTCGAACTCCCAGCCGCCGTACGCCTTGTACCGCGGGCAGGGGTGCGGCCTGTCGGGTGCGGCCAGACCCTTGTCCATCAGCATCGAGGCCGTGACGACCTTCATCGTCGAGCCGGGCGGCAGCGTGCCCTGGAGCGCCGTGTTGTGGCCGTCGGGGACCTGGTTGGCGACCGCGAGGATCTGGCCGGTGCTCGGCTGCAGCGCCACCAGCGCCGCGCCGCCCTGCTTGGCGACGGCCTCCTCCGCGGTCTCCTGCACGGCCGCGTCGAGCGTCGTCTGCAGCGTGCCGGGCCTGGCTTTGGAGAGCACCAGAAGGGTCTCGGGCGTGCCCGCCTTGTCGTCGTCCTTCTCGTCCTTCTTCTCGTCGCCCTTGGGCGCGTCGGCCGGCTCGGTCCAGACCTTGACGCCCGCCTTGCCGCCGGCCTTCGCGCCGTAACGTTCGCGCAGGTCCGCGATGACGGGCGCGAGCGAGGGGTACTCCTCGGGGTCGAGCCTGGCGCCGGTGCGGTCCAGTGCCTTGATCGGCGGTGCCTCGGTCGAACCGGTGCGCAGCCGCTCGCCTTCGCCGAGTTTGGGATGTATGAGGGACGGGTCCCAGACGACCTCTGGCTCGCCGGTCTTCTCGTCCCGTACGACCTCAAGTGCCGAGCTGTACGCCCAGGGCTTGACGTTGTCCCCGAAGGTCACCCGGGCGTCGACGCTGAACGGCACCTTCGTGCCCTCCGGCCGGCCGGGGGTCAGCTTCACCTTCTCGACGCCCGCGTCCTCACGGTACGAGTCAAGGCCGCGCAGCGCCGCCTTCCTGTCGTCCGTCATCCCGGACGCGGTCTCCGTGTCGCCGCCCGCCCAGGCGGCCAGGAAGGCCCCCGCCGCCCTGGCGGTCTCCCCGGGACCCGGCGGCCCGGTCTTCACCGGATCGGATGAGGCCGGCGCCGACAGCGCGTTGCCGCTGCTCTCGGCCTTGTCGTCCTCCAAGAGGCTGTACGCGCCGAACCCCGCCGCACCGACGACCGCGGCACCGACTCCGACGACTACTGCGATCCGGGTGCGCGTCGCTCGCGCCGACGCACCTGATCCGACGCGTCTGCGCCGGTGGCTGCCCGCCATCTGCCGTGCTCCCTCTGCGCGCCCCGAGACCATTTCGACCCTGCGTCAAGCACATTAAGCCACCTGCCGCAGGGACGCCCACCCGTCGCGCTCGCGCTCAGACCCAACTCCCCAGCCACATCCGCGCCTCCCAGGCGTCGCGCGTGATCGTTTCACCGGTGTAGATCGGCCAGAAGTAGATGAAGTTCCAGAGCACCAGGAGGACGAGCACCCCCGCCGCGACCACGCCCGCGGCTCTGCGCCATTCGGTGGGCTGGGCCGTGCCGGGTCCGGCCGCGGACGTGCCCGTGCCCGCGAGGGCGGCGGTGCCGGCGCGGGCCATCGCGCCGAGCATCATCGTCACCGCCAGACACAGGTACGGGAGGAAGACGACGGCGTAGAAGAGGAAGATCGTGCGCTCCTGGTAGAAGAGCCACGGCACCCAGCCGGCCGCCAGACCGCACAGGATCGCGCCGGCGCGCCAGTCGCGGCGCAGGCCCCAGCGGTAGAGCGCGTAGACGACGGCGGCGACGCCCAGCCACCACAGCAGCGGGGTGCCCAGGGCCAGGACTTCGCGGGCGCAGTTCTCCGTCGCGTCGGCGGGGCAGCCGTCGTAGCCCGGGCGCGGGTCGTCCCAGAAGTACGACACGGGCCGGCCGACCACGGGCCAGCTCCACGGGTTGGAGTCGTAGGTGTGGCCGGAGTCGAGGTTGACATGGAACCTGTAGACCACCGCGTGGTAGTGCCACAGGCTGCGCACGGCATCGGGGATGAAGGGGAACGCCGTGTCGCGGTCCTCGGCCCAGCCGCGGAAGTAGCCGTTGTCGGAGGCGAACCAGCCGGTCCAGGAGGCGACGTACACGGCCGCCGCCACCGGCACCGTGGAGACGAACGCAGGCACCACGTCGAGGCGCAGCGCGCGGGCGTACGGGCGGCGGGAACCGGCCGTACGGCGGGCGCCCGCGTCCCACAGCACCGTCAGCAGCCCGAACGCGGCGAGGATGAACAGCGCGTTCCACTTGGTGCCCAGCGCGAGCCCCATGCACACGCCGGCGGCGAGCCGCCACGGCCGCGCCCCGAGCCGCAGCCCGGAGGCCACCGCGTCGTCCGGCCGCCCTCGCGGCAACGCGGCGGCGAGCCGTTCCCGTGCGCGGTCCCGGTCGACGAGCAGGCACCCGAACGCGGCCAGCACCCAGAACATCAGCACCAGGTCGAGCAGCGCGGTGCGGCTCATCACGAAGTGCAGGCCGTCGACCGCCATCAGCAGCCCCGCCAGGCAGCCGAGCAGCGTGGAGCGGAACAGCCGGCGGCCGATACGGCACAGCATGAGCACCGACAGCGTGCCGAGCAGGGCGGTGACGAAGCGCCAGCCGAAGGGGTCCAGACCGAACGCCCACTCGCCGAGCGCGATCATCCACTTGCCGACGGGCGGGTGGACGACGTAGCCGGGATCCTCGCTGAGCGGGATGACCTGCGGGTCGTCGAGGAGCTTGTCGTTGGCGTCCTTGGGCCAACTGCCCTCGTAGCCGAGCTGGAGCAGCGACCAGGCGTCCTTCGCGTAGTACGTCTCGTCGAATATCACCGCGCGCGGGCTGCTCAGGTTCACGAACCGCAGCAGGCCGGCGAAGAGCGCCACGAGCAGCGGCCCGCCCCACGCGCCCAGCCGCGCCACCCGCATCGCCGTCACCGCGGGCACGCCCATCACCTGCAGCAGCCGCGCCCCGGACCGCCGGTACGGCGGCACCAGCCGCTCCGTGACGCCGGACTCGCGCCGCGGCACGTACCCGAACGCGCGGAGCCGCCGCTGCCACGCGGGGGCGGGCGCGGACCGGCTCTGCGCGGGCTGCGTCACGGTGTCACTGCTCACGGGGGCCCATCCTAGGCGCGCGCGTCCCGGGCACGGCCGGACTGATCCGAACCGGCCGGGAGCCGCCCGTACGGCCGCCGCACGGCCCGTACACCCCGGGCGGACCGCCCGCCGCCGCGGACCCGGCCACGGACCGCCGAGGGCGCCCGCCACGGACCCGCCGCGGGCCCCGCCCGGGACCCCGCCGCGGACCTGCGGCGGGACCCGTCCTCGCGGCCTGCCGGTGCCATCCGACAGGATGGGGACGTGAGTGGACTCCTCGTACTGGCAGGCACGCCCATCGGCGACCCCGCGGACGCCCCGCCGCGGCTGGCGACCGAGCTGGCCGCCGCCGACGTCATCGCCGCCGAGGACACCCGCCGGCTGCGCCGGCTGACGCAGGCGCTCGGGGTGCAGCCGACGGCCCGCGTCGTGTCGTACTTCGAGGGCAACGAGAGCGCCCGTACGCCCGATCTCGTCGAGGAGCTGGCCGGCGGCGCGCGCGTCCTGCTCGTCACCGACGCCGGCATGCCCTCCGTCTCCGACCCCGGCTACCGCCTCGTCGCCGCCGCCGTACGGCGCGGTATCACGGTCACCGCCGCGCCGGGTCCTTCCGCCGTGCTCGCGGCGCTCGCGGTCTCCGCGCTGCCGGTGGACCGGTTCTGCTTCGAGGGCTTCCTGCCACGCAAGCCGGGGGAGCGGCTCGCGCGGCTGCGGGAGGCGGCGGCCGAGCGGCGCACCCTGGTGTACTTCGAGGCCCCGCACCGGCTCGCCGACAGCCTCACCGCCATGGCCGGGGTCTTCGGCGAGGACCGCAGGGCCGCCGTGTGCCGGGAGCTGACCAAGACGTACGAGGAGGTCAGGCGCGGCCCGCTGCGGGAGCTGGCGGACTGGGCGGCCGAGGGCGTGCGCGGCGAGGTCACGGTGGTCGTGGAGGGCGCGCCCGTGGACCGCGAGCGGCCCGGTGCCACGGAGCTGGCGCGCCGGGTCACCATCCGTGAGGAGGCGGGGGAGGGGCGCAAGGAGGCCATCGCGGCGGTCGCCCGGGACGCCGGGGTACCCAAGCGCGACGTGTTCGATGCGGTGGTGGCCGCGAAAAATTCGGCAAACAACTCAGAGTGGCCGGATCAAAACTCCTTCAATTGATGGTATGGACGGCTGCGGGCCGCGCCGAATGGGTGTCCACTGGAATAGGGGATGCGTTCCGGCGACTTGTCCCTCACATGGACAAGAGGAGCAGCCAATGTCCGAACCCGAGCCAGTGATCGAGTCATATGCCTTCGCCTGCATGATGTGCGGGCACGGGTGGGAGCAGAGCTACGAGATACACCACCACGTCGATTCGAAGGGCCGGCCCTTCGTCACGTACCACACCGACGGAGAGCGGGTGCCCTCGCCGCTGACCCGGCCCACGTGCCTGAACTGCGGCGAGCACGTCGTACGCATCATGCGCGCCGGCCAGGTCCGGTCCGTCGAGTCGGTGCGGCAGCGCTCACGCCGTACCTGACCCCGCGGGGACCCCGGCAGGCCCCGGGCGGTCACCGCCCCGCACGGCGTTGTCGTACCGGGCCAGTAGAGTCCCCGGCATGGCTCAGCACACCTCCGGCGGCGCGGACGCGACGTCCGCGCCGCCGCCGCCCGAGCCGCTCGGCCACCCCGCGGCGGACTCGCACACCCATCTCGACATGCAGGACGGCACGGTCGCCGAGGCGGTGGCCGCGGCCGCCCGGGTCGGCGTCACCACGCTCATCCAGGTGGGCTGCGACGTGGAGCGGTCCCGCTGGTCCGCGGAGACCGCCGCCGCGCACGACGCGGTGTGGGCGACCGTCGCCCTGCACCCCAACGAGGCCCCGCGGCTGGGCGCGGGGCTGGAGGCGGCCCTCGGCGAGATCGACGCGCTCGCCGCGCTGCCGCAGGTCGTCGGCGTCGGCGAGACCGGCCTCGACTACTACCGGACAGGCCCCGAAGGCGTCGCCGCGCAGCAGCACTCCTTCCGCCGCCATATCGAGATGGCAAAACGCCGGCAAAAAGCCCTCGTCATTCACGACAGGGATGCGCACGACGACGTGCTGCGCATTCTTGAGGAAGAGGGGGCGCCGGAGCGGGTGGTATTCCACTGCTATTCCGGGGACGCGGCGATGGCCGAAACCTGTGCGGAAAACGGTTACTTCATGTCCTTCGCCGGCAACGTGACCTTCAAGAACGCGGGGCAGTTGCGCGAGGCGGTCGCCGTCGCGCCCGCGGAGCTGCTGCTCGTCGAGACGGACGCGCCGTTCCTGACGCCGATGCCGTACCGGGGCCGCCCCAACGCGCCGTATCTGATCCCCCTCACGCTGCGCGCCATGGCCGCGGAGCGCGGCGAGGACCCCGACGAGCTGGCCGCGGCGATCGCGGCGAACACCGCGCGCGCCTTCGGCTACGCCCCGGCCGACGCCGACGCCATACAGTCCGCCGGCGGCTCGCCAGGAGTCCGCCAAGACGCAGGGAATAACCTGGAGCGGTGAGCGCCACCACCGGCGAGCCGGACCCGCTGCTCGGCCCCGCGGACGTCCGCGAGCTGGCGGCGGCCCTCGGCGTACGCCCCACCAAGCAGCGCGGCCAGAACTTCGTCATCGACCCCAACACCGTCCGCCGCATCGTGCGCGCCGCCGGCGTGCGGCCGGACGACGTGGTGGTCGAGATCGGCCCGGGACTCGGCTCGCTCACCCTCGCCCTGCTGCAGGCGGCGGCCCACGTCACGGCCGTCGAGATCGACGACGTGCTCGCCGCCGCCCTGCCCGCGACCGTACGGGCCCGGCTGCCGCGCCGCGCCGAGCACTTCGCGCTCCTGCACGCCGACGCGCTGCGGGTCACCGAGCTGCCGGGGCCGCCGCCGACGGCGCTGGTGGCGAACCTCCCGTACAACGTCGCGGTGCCCGTGCTGCTGCACATGCTGGCAACCTTCCCCGGCATCGAGCGCACGCTGGTCATGGTGCAGGCCGAGGTCGCCGACCGGCTCGCCGCCGCCCCCGGGTCGAAGGTCTACGGAGTGCCGTCGCTCAAGGCCGCCTGGTACGCGGACGTCAAGCGGGCCGGCGCCATCGGCCGCACCGTGTTCTGGCCCGCGCCGAACGTCGACTCCGGGCTCGTCTCGCTCACCCGCCGCGAGCCGCCCGCGACCGGCGCCACCCGCACCGAGGTCTTCGCGGCCGTCGACGCCGCGTTCGCCCAGCGCCGCAAGACGCTGCGCGCGGCGCTCACGGGCTGGGCAGGCTCTGCGCCCGCCGCCGAGGCCGCGCTGCGCGCCGCGGGCGTCTCGCCGCAGGCCCGCGGCGAGTCGCTGACCATCGAGGACTTCGCGCGGATCGCGGAGTCCCGGCACCGGACCGCCACCACGAGGAGCAGCACGCCGTGACATCCGGATCGACCACGCCCGCCCCCGGTCCCGCCCCCGCCGCCGCGCGGAGCGTCACCGTCCGCGTACCCGCGAAGGTCAACGTGCAGCTCGCCGTCGGCCCGCCGCGCGCGGACGGCTTCCACGACCTCGCGAACGTCTTCCTCGCCGTGGGCCTCTACGACGAGGTCACCGCCACCGAGGCCGATGCCCTGCGCATCACGGTCGCGGGCCCCGACGCCGCCGCCGTACCCACCGACACCTCGAACCTCGCCGCCCGCGCCGCGCAGTTGCTCGCCGCCCGCCACGGGCGGGAGCCGAACGTCCACCTGCACATCGCGAAGGACATTCCCGTCGCCGGCGGCATGGCCGGCGGCAGCGCGGACGGCGCGGGCGCGCTGCTGGCCTGCGACGCGCTGTGGGGCACCAGGACCGGCACCGGCGAGCTGCTGCGGATCTGCGCGGAACTCGGCAGCGACGTGCCGTTCAGCCTGGTCGGCGGGGCGGCGCTGGGGCGCGGCCGGGGCGAGCGGCTCACGACGCTGTCCGCGAAGGGCCCGCTGTACTGGGTCTTCGCGGTGGCCGACGGCGGCCTGTCGACGCCGGAGGTCTACGGGGAGTTCGACCGCCTGGCGGCGGGCCGCTCCGTACCTGACCCGGACCCGTCCCCCGCGGTGCTGGACGCGCTGGGCTCCGGCGACCCGGCGGGCCTCGCCGCGGCGCTGACCGCGATCGAGGGCGGAAACGACCTCCAGCCCGCCGCCCTCTCCCTCCGCCCCTCCCTGGCGGAGACGCTCAAGGCCGGCACCACGGCGGGCGCCCTGGCGGCCCTCGTCTCGGGCTCGGGCCCGACGTGCGCGTTCCTGGCGGCGGACGAAACGGCGGCGGCGGAGGTCGCGGCGGCGCTGGAGGCGTCGGGCACCTGCCGCAAGGCCCGCGTCGCCCAGGCCCCGGCCCCGGGCGCCGTGGTGGTGGACTGACGGGCCGGCCTCCGCGTTTCACCTGCCGCGGTCTCCGGATCTTGAGCGGGAACGCGAAAGTGCCTTCTGAGCTGGGATGATGAGGCTTCCAGGGCTTCTGTCGCCACAGCGGGAAGGCACTCTCTGCGTGCACACGACCGGGTCACGTCCCAAGCTCATCCTGTCGGCCGACGGTCGCGGGGTGGTCAGCCATGCCGGACCCCGCAGCCGTTCCCGGTCCGAGCACCAGAGAACCGACCGGCTGACCTACTGGCTGCTGATCCACCTGTCTTCGGAGCTGCGGTAGTAGTACTCGGGAAGGGTATCGACGCCGCTGGTGCGGAACGGGCGGCCGTCGTCGTCGACGCGGACCGTACCGGAGCGGCCCTGGCTCGACCACTCCAGTTCCAGGTACCAGCCGCAGTCGCACGCCATGGTGCCGGCGGTGACCAGCAGGACCTCCGGCTCGCTGACGGAGACGGCGTAGGGGAAGGTCAGGGCGGGGATGTCTCTCTCCTCGTCGCCGCCGGGCCGGGACCGGGTCAGCGGCCGGTCGGCGTCGAGGTCCACCTCAAACCTGCGCGGGGTCAGTGAGCCGCCGCAGCCCTGGCTCATGTGGAAGACGTTGCCCGGAGTGGGCTTGTCGCGTTCGATGACCCGGACCTGCAACGCCTCCAGCACCACCGCCGCGGAGTCACGGCCTTGGACGGAGATCCGCACCAGGGTCTCCCCGCCGTGCACCGCGCTCTGCGATTCCGCCCACTCACGCGCGTCCTGCTGGACGGGCGGCGCCGGCACCTCGTCAGCCGGACGGTCGACGACGTACCGGTGGGAGCAGCCGCCTTGCCAGACGTGCGAGTCCACCGTCCAGTCCAGCGGCACCTGCGCGTCCCCCTGCTCCTGCCCCGCATCCGGGGCCTGGCTCTGGGGCGGCTCCGGATCGCTGTCCAGCCCCGGGTCAGGGCCTGGTTCCGTGGGCTCGGCCGGCTCCGGGGCGCCGTCCAGGCCCGGGTAAGGCTCCGGGCCCGCGAGCGTCGAATCCGGGTCCGGGTCCGGGCTGGGGGTCGGTTCCCCCACCGAGTCCGGAGCCAGGAGCCCGGCTGACGTCACCACGACGACGGCGATGACTCCCGCCGCCACAGCCGCGGCGACGCGCCTGGGCCAGCGGAGGGGCGAGGGCGGCAGCGCCGCTGCGGGCTCGGGCTCCTTCGGTTCCCCCGGTTGGGGCTCCCCCGGCTCGGGCTTTTTCGATTCCCTCGGTTCGGGCTCCTCCGGCTCGGGCGCGGCGGGCTCCTGCTCCTGCCTCCCGCAGGACTCCCGCGCGCTCACCCACAGCCGGTGGAGCTTCAGCCGTTCGTTCGGTGTCGCGTCGCACAACTGGGCGAAGCGCTCCAGCAGCGCGAAGTCCGCTGGCACCGCCGCGCCCGAGCAGTAGCGGTGGAGAGTGGAGGCGCTGACGTTCAGCCGCCGGGCCAGGGCTCCGTAACTGCGCCCGTCACGTTCCTTGAGCCGGCGCAGGTACGCGGCGAAGTCCTCGGCCTCCGGTGCCTTTCCCCGCTGCTTCACCCTGACTCCCCGCTCGTGTGTGAACCGTTCTCACCCTCCCACACGCCCGCGCCGCGCGTTCTGCAGCCGGCGCGAGGACGCAGGTCACCGGGGCGAACGGTGTTCCATCGTCCCGGGTTCGGGCGGTGTGGTTGTCCCCGCGCACCGTCTCCTCACAAACTCCTGGCGTCCACACACCGGAAACACCCGTACCTTCCACACCAGTCAAGGGACGACCCACGCATGACCACCCACGCCCGCCCTACCGGGCGCCGCACGAAGACCGTGACCCTGAACGTCCTCGCGGTGGCCTTGGCCGTCGCCACCGCTGTGTCCTGCACCGGCTCGGACGGGGACGACGAATCGGGCACCACGGGCACCGAGACCACTTCGGAGACCACGGACCACCCAGACGCCGAGGAGGCCCCAGGCCCCCAGGAGCCGGAGACCACGGAAGATCCCGGCGCCCAGGACGACCCCCGCGCCCAGGAGGGCTCGGACACCGCGGACGCCGCGGACGCCTCGACGGCCGCGAGCCCGGGCTTCCTGGAGGCTGACGATCTGCCCCTGGACTCCTCCGGGCCCTGGACTGCCGACGAGGTGACCACCGGCTTCCCGGAGCACGGGGGCCCGTCCTGGCTCGAAGAGACCCTGGCGGAGGGGGACGTTCCCCAGCGCCGCGAGTTTCGAACCGAGTTGGATGCCGGCGCCACCCAGTACACCGTCGTACAGCCCGACGAGTCCGCCGCCGCCGACCTGGCGACGCGACTCGACGAGGCGATCGAGCGGTACGCGAACGAGTACGAGGAACAGCAGCCCGCCAGTACCGCGGAGTACCGGGACTACGGCACGATCCATGTCGGGGACGGCGCCCGCGTCCAGGGGCTGCACACCCGCCAGGACCACGGCGCCAACGACGTCTCCCTCTACGCGGTGGGCCGCGACGGCGACACGGTCACAGTCGTCCGCTGGGGCAAGATGGGCGACTTCACCAGCGCGCCCGTGGCGGACTTCCAGGACACCGCGACCACAGCCGTCGACCGCCTGCGCTGACCGAACGGGCTCCCGGCTCTCCCTTCCCTGGCACGCCGCTCGGGTTCGGGTGGAACTGCACGGTCCCACCGTGCAGTTCCACCAGGAGGCTGGGCGCGGTGCGGCGCGGGAGCGTGGCTGGTGTGCGCCCCGGGGGCCGGGAGCAGCGCTCCCGGGTTCGGGAAGGAGCGGGGCGGGGGAAAGGCTGCGGGCGGCTTCCGGCGCTGCGCGAACTACGCTGGGAAGCCGCCCGCCGAGGAACCCACCCCGACCCCGCGAGGAGCACCGCACCGCCATGGCCGCCGCCAACCTGGTCAATCTGGAAGCCGTCGACAAGGTCTACGGCACCCGCGCCCTTCTCGACGGCATCTCCCTCGGCGTCGCCGAAGGCGACCGCATCGGCGTCGTCGGCCGCAACGGCGACGGCAAGACCACCCTCGTCCGCCTCCTCGCCAAGCTCGAAGAGCCCGACGCCGGCCGCGTCACCCACACCGGCGGCCTCAGCCTCGGCGTCCTCACCCAGGGCGACACCCTCGACCCCGCCGCCACCGTCCGGCACGAGGTCGTCGGCGACATGGCCGACCACGAGTGGGCCGGCGACGCGCGCGTCCGCGACGTGCTCACCGGACTCTTCGGCGGCCTCGACCTGCCCGGCTTCGAGCAGGGCCTCGACACCGTCATCGGCCCGCTCTCCGGCGGCGAACGCCGCCGCATCGCGCTGGCCAAGCTGCTCATCGGCACCCCCGGCCTCATCGTGCTGGACGAGCCGACCAACCACCTCGACGTCGAGGGCATCGCCTGGCTCGCCGAGCACCTGCGCACCCGCCGCGCCGCGCTCGTCGTCGTCACCCACGACCGCTGGTTCCTCGACCAGGTCTGCACCCGCATGTGGGACGTCCAGCGCGGCGCGGTCCACGAGTACGACGGCGGCTACTCCGACTACGTCTTCGCCCGCGCCGAGCGCGCCCGGATCGCCGCCACCGAGGAGGCCAAGCGGCAGAACCTCGTGCGTAAGGAGCTGGCCTGGCTGCGCCGCGGCGCCCCGGCCCGTACCAGCAAGCCCCGCTTCCGGATCGAGGCCGCCAACGCGCTCATCGCCGACGTGCCGCCGCCCCGGGACTCCGCGGAGCTGACGAAGTTCGCCAACTCCCGCCTCGGCAAGACGGTCTTCGACCTGGAGGACGTCACCGTACGGGCCGGGGGCGGCGCCGAAGGCAGGGTGCTGCTCAAGGGGCTGACCTGGCAGCTCGGCCCCGGCGACCGCGTCGGGCTCCTCGGCGTCAACGGCGCGGGCAAGACGTCCCTGCTGCGTACGCTCGCGGACGCCGCCCGCTCCGGCGGTGAGACGCAGCCGGCCGCCGGGCGGATCGTCGCGGGGAAGACCGTGCGGCTCGCGTACCTCTCGCAGGAGGTCACCGAGCTGGACCCGCAGTGGCGGCTGCTGGAGTCGGTGGAGTCGGTACGGCAGCGGGTGGACCTCGGCAAGGGGCGGGAGATGACCGCCTCCCAGTTGTGCGAGCAGTTCGGCTTCGGGCGGGAGAAGCAGTGGACGCCGGTGGGCGACCTGTCCGGCGGCGAGCGGCGGCGGCTGCAGTTGCTGCGGCTGCTGATGGACGAGCCGAACGTCCTGTTCCTCGACGAGCCGACCAACGACCTGGACATCGAGACCCTCACCCAGCTCGAAGACCTCCTGGACGGCTGGCCGGGGACGCTGGTGGTCATCAGCCACGACCGGTACTTCATCGAGCGGACCACGGACACGGTGCACGCGCTGCTGGGCGACGGAACGCTGCGGATGCTGCCGGGCGGGATCGAGGAGTACCTGCGCCGCCGGGCCCGTATCCGCGAGACGCAGCCGGGCCGGCAGCCGCAGGCCCAGGCCGCCGCCGGAGCGCAGCCGCAGGCGCAGGCGCGGCCGGCGGCCGGGCTGTCCGCGGCGGACGCGCGGGCGGCGAAGAAGGAGCTGCAGCGCATCGAGCGGCAGTTGGACCGGATCGGCGGCAAGGAGACCGACCTGCACGCCGCGATCGCCGAGCACGCGACGGACTTCGCGCGGGTGGCGGAGCTGGACGCGCAACTGCGCGCGCTGACGGCCGAGCGCGAGGAACTGGAGCTGCGCTGGCTGGAACTGGCGGAGGCGGCGGAGGCGGGCTGAGCCCGGGGGCACGCCACCGGTCGCGGAGGTTGTCCACAGGCTGCGGCGGCCGTCACCTGCGGGTGGTAGAAATGAGCCACGCGACCGCAGCTCGTACGCACATCCATCCGGGGGGACAGGGAAATGTCGCAGCCGCCACCGCCGCCGGGCCAGCCGCCGTCCGGTGGCTTCGGGCCGCCGCCCGCCGAGGACCCGCAGCAGCCCGGTTACGGATATCCGCAGACCCCGCCGCCGCCAGCGCCCGGCGGCGGCTTCGGCGCGCCGCAGGAGCCGCAACAGCCCGCGCAGCAGCCGCAGTACGGCTACCCGCCGGTGCAGCCCCAGCCCTCGCAGGTCCAGCCCCCGCAGCCGCCGCAGGCCCCGGCCGCGCCACCGCAGCCGCCGCAGGAGCACTACAGCTTCGCCCAGCCGGCCCCGCAGCACTCCGGCGGCTACCCGCAGGCGCAGGTCCCGGGCATGCCCGCCAAGCCGGAGGCGCAGAAGCTCGTCCCCGTCTGGGCGGTCATCGCGGCGGTGGTGGCGATCCTCGTGGTCGCGAGTGGTACGGGCTTCTTCCTCACCCGCGGCGACGGCGACACGCAGGCCGGCGGCGGCGGGGGCGGTGGCGGCGGCGGTGCCAAGAAGGCCGTCAGCGACAGCAAGCCCGCCAGCGCCGACGGCGAGTTGCTGTTCGGCGTCCCGTACCCGCAGGCAGAGGAGGGCGCGACGTGGCCCGCCGAGGGCCAGTGGGCGACCGAGAAGATCTACGCCAAGGGCGAGCTGAACGCCGTGAAGGGGTACGACACCACGACCGGCAAGGAAGTCTGGGAGCTGCCGACCGACGGCCTGGTCTGCGGCGCCTCGCGGGCGGTCACCGACGACGGCAAGGCCGCCATGCTGGTGCAGGACGGCAAGGTCTCCGACCCGGACGACACCTACGCGCCGTGCTCCGAGGTCGTGGTCTTCGACGTCAACTCCGGCGAGGAGCTGTGGAAGCAGCACGTGGCGACCGCCGACGAGAGCCTGAAGTTCGAGTACGTGACCATCGCCGACGGCACGGTCATCGCCTCCGGACTCTCCGGCTCCGCGGCGTTCCCCCTCGCCGGCGGTGACCCGGTGTGGCAGACCAAGCCCACCACCGAGTGCAAGGACCACGACTACGCCAGCGACGGGACGAACCTGCTCGGCCTGGTCTTCTGCGGCTCGCTCAACGAGGACATGAAGGTCCAGAAGGTCGACCCGGCCACCGGCGGCATCTACTGGTCGTACGACGTGCCCGACGGGGTGCAGAGCGTCCAGGTGCTCAGCGTCGAGCCGCCGGTGATCACGATCGGCGCGGGCAAGACCACCGAGACCGACATCTTCGCCCTCGACGAGGGCGAGCTGCGCTCGAAGATCTCGCTGGGCACGGAGACCGCGGGCCCGCGCTACAAGCCGGGTTGCGACTACTCCGGCGGCGCCGAGTCGTGTACGACGGTGGCGGTGGACGGCGACACGATGTACCTGCCGTCGCGCGAGCACCAGGGCAAGAGCGACTACGGCGACACGAACGAGATCGTCGCCTTCGACCTCGACACCGGCAAGCCGACGAAGAAGTACGACGCCGGTGAGAAGCGGACGATGGTGCCGCTGCGGATGGACGGCGGCAAGATCATCGCGTACCGGAAGGGGACGTACGACTCGGGTGGCGAGATCGTCGCGATAGACCCGGGCTCCGCCAAGGAGGAGACCTGGCTGGAGCTGCCGAACGACACGGCGGAGGCCGAGGCGACGCTGACCTACAGCGACAGCGTGCCGTACATATTCGAGCACGGCCGGTTCTATCTGGCGCAGGACATCATCAGCGACCGCGACGACGTGGAGTACTTCGCCCTCGCGTTCGGCAGCAAGAAGCAGTGACGGCCGGCCGCCAGGCGCCCCCGGGCGGGGGCGCCTGAGCGCCTCAGACCAGGCGGCGGGCGCCCGCGCCGGGGACGGCGGTGAAGATCCGCGGCGGGCGGAAGTCCGCCGCGGCAAAGGCCGATTCGACGGCCTTGCCGACCGTGTCCGCCGCGTCCGTCTCGGCCAGCACGATCGCCGAGCCGCCGAAGCCGCCCCCGGTCATGCGCGCGCCGAGCGCGCCCGCGGCGACCGACGACTCGACGACCACGTCGAGTTCGCGGCAGGAGACGCGGAAGTCGTCGCGCAGCGAGGCGTGTCCGGCGAGCAGCACGGGCCCGATGTCGCGGGTGCGGCCGGCGTCGAGCAGCGTGATGCACTCCTCGACGCGCCGGTCCTCGGTGACGACGTGCCGGACGAGCGGGCGCACCGCCGGGTCCGTCAGCCGGGCCAGCGCGGCGTCCAGCTCCGCGTACGGCACGTCGCGCAGCGCCGCTACGCCCAGCTCCCGCGCCGCCGCCTCGCAGCCGGCCCGCCGCTCGGCGTACTCGCCGTCGCCCAGGGCGTGTTTGACCTGCGTGTCGACGACGAGCAGCGTGAGCCCCTCCGCGGCCAGGTCGAAGGGCACGGCGCGCTGCGTGAGGTCGCGGGTGTCGAGGTAGAGCACGTTGCCCGCGGTGCAGCAGGCGGAGGCCATCTGGTCCATGATCCCGCTGGGTACGCCGACGAAGTCGTTCTCGGCGTGCTGGCTGACCTTCGCCAGCCGTACGGGGTCGAGGCGCAGGCCGTACAGGTCGCTGAGCGCCAGCGCGGTGGAGACCTCAAGCGCCGCCGACGAGGAGAGCCCGGCGCCCGTGGGGACCGTGCTCTCGTAGTGGATGTCGGCGCCGGCGAAGTCCGCGAAGGCGTCGACGGTGCGGCGCAGCGCCCACACCACCCCCGCCGGGTAGGCGGCCCAGCCGCCGCGGTCGCCGCCCACCGTCAGAGGGTCGATGCGGTCGACGGCCAGCTCGGTCAGGCGGGATTCGCCGTCGCCCGAGTGCAGCCGCAGCACGCCGTCGTCGCGGCGGCGGGCGGCGGCCAGCGTGGTGTGCGGAAGGGCGAGCGGCATGACGAAGCCGTCGTTGTAGTCGGTGTGTTCACCGATGAGGTTGACGCGCCCGGGCGCGGCCCACACCCCGGCGGGCCGCTCCCCGTACAGCTCCGCGAACGCCGCGGCCGTCGCCTCCACCGCGCCCGCCTCCGCGGCGTCCGGTCCGGCGGCGTCAGACTCCGCCGCGTCGCGGCCCGCCGCCGTCGTCTCCCCAGCCGTCATGCGTCCCCTCCGCCTTCCCCCGCGCCCGCACCCCGCCGTGCGAAGTCCCAGGCGTCCGACACGATCCCCGCCAGCTCCGTACGCGACGGCCGCCAGCCCAACTGCTCCTTCGCCGCCTGCGCCGACGCCACCAGCACCGCCGGATCCCCGGCCCGCCGCGGCGCAACCACCTCGGGCACGGGGTGCCCGGTCACCTGGCGGACCGTCTCGATGACCTCGCGCACGGAGAACCCCGCGCCGTTGCCGAGGTTGCAGATGCGGTGCTCCCCGGGGCGCACCGCGTCGAGCGCGAGCAGATGCGCCTCGGCGAGGTCCGCGACGTGGATGTAGTCGCGGATGCAGGTGCCGTCGGGGGTGGGGTAGTCGTCGCCGAAGACGGAGATCGACTCGCGCCGCCCCAGGGCGACTTGGAGCACCAGCGGGATGAGGTGCGACTCGGGGTCGTGCCGCTCGCCGTACGGGCCGCCGCCCTGCGCGGGCAGATAGGCGCCGGCGACGTTGAAGTAGCGCAGCGACGCGGCGGCCAGCCCGTGGGCGTGGCACTCCGCGCCGATCATCTGGTCGACGGCGAGCTTGGAGGCCCCGTACGGGTTCGTCGGCGCGGTGACGGCGTCCTCGGTGATCGGCACGGACTCCGGCTCGCCGTAGGTGGCGGCGGTGGAGGAGAACACCAGCCGCCGCACGCCCGCGTCGCGCATGGCGGCGAGCAGCTCCAGGGTGCCGCCGACGTTGTTGCGCCAGTACTTCTCGGGGTGCGTGACGGACTCGCCGACCTGCGAGGAGGCGGCGAAGTGCAGCACGCCGTCGTACGAGGAGTCCAGCCACTTCGCGGCGTGCTGGATCCGGTCCTCGACGAACTCGGCGCCCTCCGGCACCCCGTCGCGGAACCCGGTCGACAGGTCGTCGACCACGGTCACGCCGTGCCCGGCGGCGAGCAGGTGCGCCGCGACGACGCTCCCCACGTACCCCGCCCCACCGGTCACCAGATACTTCCGCCCGCCGCCCCCGGCACCTCCGGCCACGTCTTGACTCACTTGCCAGCTACCTCTCGCAGTCGCTCTGCCGCCCGTTCGGGCGGCACATCGGTGACAAAGGCGTCCATCGCGGACTCCGAGCCTGCAAGGTACTTCAGTTTGCCCGGGCTTCGCCGGATCGTGAACAGCTCGAGGTGCAGAGCGTAGTCATCGCGGCCCGGCGCCCGCACCGGTGCCTGGTGCCACGCCGAGATGTACGGCGTCGAGGGCTCGCCGGGGCCGAAGATCCGGTCGAATCTGCGCAGGAGTTCGAGGTAGACCTCCGGGAACTCCGCGCGCGCCGCGTTGCCCAGCGCCGGCAGGTCGGGCACCCGCTGCCGCGGGTAGAGGTGGACCTCGTACGGCCAGTGCGCCGCGTACGGCACGAACGCCACCCAGTGCGCCCCCTCCAGCACCACCCGCGCCCCCGCCGCCGTTTCGGCGGCGACGACGGTATCGAAGAGGTTCTCGCCCGTCCTCGCCCGGTGCAGGTCGGCGCACCGCATCATCTGCGCGGTGCGCGGCGTGACATACGGGTAAGCGTAGATCTGCCCGTGCGGGTGGCCGAGGGTGACGCCGATCTCCTCGCCGCGGTTCTCGAAGCAGAAGACCTGCTCGACGCCGGGGAGTTCGGCCAGTTCCACGGAGCGGTCGGTCCAGGCGTCCAGGACCAGCGCGGCCTGCCCGGGGGAGAGGTCGGCGAACGAGGCGTCGTGGTCGGAGGTGAAGCAGACGACCTCGCAGCGCCCCGCGCCCGGGGCGCTGACGAACGGCGGTTCGCCGGTCTCGGGGCCGGGGTCGCCGGTCAGCGACGGGAAGCGGTTCTCGAAGACGGCGACCTCGTAGTCGTCGGCGGGGATCTCGCTCAGCCGCCCGTTTCGGGAGGGGCACAGCGGGCACTCGTCGGCGGGCGGCCGGTACGTACGGCCCTGGCGGTGTGAGGCGATGACCACCCACTCCCCGCGCAGCGGGTCGAAGCGCGCCTCCGACGCGGTGCGCGTCGGCTCCAGGGGGCGGCGGTCGGCCGCGTCCCGGACGGCGTCGTCACGCGCGTCGAAGTAGATCAGCTCGCGCCCGTCCGCGAGCCGCGTGTGCGTCTTCTTCACTGGAGCCTCTTCCTCGGCCCTGGCCTGCCCTGCCCGCCGGTCGTCATGGTCCGGTTCCCCAACACAATCGAACACAATGAACCACAAGCCAACAGGCGAGTCAACGCCGGAGCGTCGCTTACCCCAATTTGTCCCTTATCAGACATTCTGGGTTCGAGATCCAACAGACAAGCAAACAGTCCCAACAGAAGCTTTCGGAATCCAACGCCATCCGTCTGGCTTCGTCTTCTGAACGCACCACGCACGGAAGCGGACCTGAAGCATGCACCCACTAGCGACAGAGCTGCGGCTCGACACCAACGCCCTCGACTACGTGATCATGGCCATGTACTTCGCCGTCGTCCTCGGCATCGGCTTCCTGGCCCGGCGAAGCGTCAAGACCAGCCTCGACTTCTTCCTCTCCGGCCGCTCCATGCCCGCCTGGATCACCGGCCTGGCGTTCGTCTCCGCCAACCTCGGCGCCACCGAGATCCTCGGCATGGCCGCCAACAGCGCCCAGTACGGCGTCTACACCACGCACTTCTACTGGATCGGCGCCATCCCGGCGATGGTCTTCCTGGGCCTGGTGATGATGCCCTTCTACTACGGCTCGAAGGTCCGCTCCGTGCCGGAGTTCCTGCTGCACCGCTACGACCGCGGCGCGCACCTGCTCAGCTCGGTGCTCTTCTCCGTCGCCGCCGTGCTCATCGCCGGCGTCAACCTCTACGCCATGTCCATCGTCGTCGAGGCGCTGCTCGGCTGGCCGGAGTGGGTCGCCATTGTCATCTCGGCCGCCGTCGTGCTCGCGTACATCACCCTCGGCGGGCTGTCGTCCGCGGTCTACAACGAGGTGCTGCAGTTCTTCGTCATCATCGCCGCGCTGCTGCCGCTGACGCTCCTCGCGCTCAAGCGCGTCGGCGGCTGGGACGGCCTCAAGGACACCCTGACCGCCTCCCGCGGCAGCGACTTCACCACCGCCTGGGGCGGGACCGCCATCGGCCACGCCAACCCGCTGGGCGCCAACTGGCTGACGATCGTCCTCGGACTGGGCTTCCTCCTCAGCTTCGGCTACTGGACGACCAACTTCGCCGAGGTGCAGCGCGCGCTGTCCGCCAAGAACCTCTCGGCCGCCCAGCGCACGCCGCTCATCGGCGCGTACCCGAAGATCTTCATCGTCTTCCTGGTGATGATCCCGGGCCTGGCCGCCGCGGCGCTGGTGCCCAAGATCGGCACGTCCGGCTCGAACCTGACGTACAACGACTCGATCCCGTACCTCATGGAGCAACTGCTGCCCAACGGCATGCTGGGCGTGGCCATCACCGGACTGCTGGCGGCGTTCATGGCCGGCATGGCGGCCAACGTCTCGTCGTTCAACACGGTGTTCACCACCGACATCTGGGAGCCGTACGTCAAGCGCGGCCAGACGGACGCGTACTACCTGCGCTTCGGCCGGATCATCACCGTGATCGGGGTCGCGGCGAGCGTCGGCACGGCGTTCATCGCGTCCAGGTTCAGCAACATCATGGCCTACCTGCAGACGCTGTTCTCCTTCTTCAACGTGCCGATGTTCGTGGTCTTCATCATCGGCATGTTCTGGAAGCGCACCTCCGCCAAGGCCGGCTTCTGGGGGCTGCTCGTCGGCACGGTCGCCGCGGTGCTCAACTACTTCTGGATCTACAAGCAGGGCGTCATCAGCATCCCCAGCGACCAGGGCGCCAACTTCGTCTCCGCGATCGTCGGCTTCGTCGCCGGCGCGGTCGCGATGCTCGTCGTCACGCCGTTCACCCGGCCCAAGTCCCCCGAGCAGCTCGCGGGCCTCGTCTACGGGACCCGCTCCCCGGGCCTGTCCGAGCCCCCCGCCGTCGGCGACGACGCCTGGTACCGCAAACCGGCGCTGCTGGGCTGGGGCGCGCTCGTCCTCGCCGCCCTGTGCTATATCCCCTTCTCCTTCTAGGAGCGCACCATGAGCGACACCAACGACCGCCCGGACGGCCCGGACGGCCCCGGCCACCGCATCCCGGACACCGGCGAGCTGGCGCAGCAGATCGAGGAGCTGGAACGCAAGTCGGCGACGGCCAGCAGGCTGTTCGACGTACGGCGGCTGATCGGCGGCCTCTTCGTCGTGTACGGGCTGATCCTCGCGATCACGGGCGCCTTCGACTCCGACGCGGAGATCGCCAAGGCGGAGGACGTACGCATCAACCTGTGGACCGGGCTGGGAATGCTGGCGCTCGGGCTGTTCTTCCTCGTCTGGCAGTTTCTGCGGCCGGTGCGGCCGCCGTCGGGGGAGGAGCTGGCGGAGGCCCTCAACGGAGACGAAGGACAGGACCGCCCGGACGCCCACTGATCCGGACGCCCGCCGATCCGTACGCCCCGGCCCCCGCCCCGGACGCGAATGTCCGAAAGCCGCCGCTTCTTCGGCCGCGGAAAAGCCGCTACGCCCCGGCCTCGCCGTCCACCGCGGGCCGGGCGGCGGCGCGGTCCAGCAGCCCCGTACGGGCCGCCAGCGCCGCCGCTTCAAGCCGTGAACCCACTCCGAGCTTCATCAGCACGCGCTGCACGTGCGTACGGGCCGTGCTCGCGGCTATGCGCATCCCCTGGGCGATCAGCCGCGTGTCCTCGCCCTCCGCCACCCGCACCAGCACCTCGACCTCGCGCGGGGTCAGCAACTGAAGCAGCCGGGCTCCCTCGTCGTCCGGCTCCGCCGCCGGGTTCAGCAGCTCCGTGAACGCGCTCTGCAGCAACTGCGGAGCCACCGCCGCCTCCCCCGCACGTGCCTTGACCAGCGCACGCTCCACACCTTCGATGCGCTCGTCATGCCGTACGTACCCGGAGGCACCCGCGGCGAACGCCGCCGCTATGCCGCGCGGGTTCGGCACCGGGCCGAGCACCACCACCGCTATCTGCGGTCGCTCCCGCTTGATGCGCAGCACAGGGTCGAACGCCCCGGGTGCGGCCGGGGTCGCCGTGCCCAGCAGGCACACCTCAGGTCCTCTGCTCACCACCAGCTCCGCGGCGCCCGCCGTGGGTGCGGCCGCGGCCAGCACCCGGTGCCCGCGCAGCTTCAGCGCGGACGCAAGAGCCTCGGCGAGCAGGCGGTGCTCGTCGACCACGATCAGCCGAACGGCCATCTCGCCCTCCCCCCGGGGGGTCTACTGCCCCGGCAAGGTACAGCCTTACCGCTCCCGGGCCCGACAGAACTCCGGAATCCCTCCACAACGGGGCCGTATCCGGCCGGTTTCTACTCCGCGTGGCGAACTCGCCACGGAAAGTCGGCCGTTGGGCTTCCCTTGTGGGTCCCGCGCCCTACGCTGTGGGGCAGCACCGGTGGGGGCCGGTGCCGTTCAGGGGGCGAGACCGTGGGTACGGCGCACGGGGTGGGGTAGCTATGGGACGCGGCGGCGGCCGCAGCTCAGGCGGGCGCTCCATGCTCCGAGCGCCGTATTCCGCATTCCGCGAGTTTGGTAGTCCGCGACATGGGGGTGTCCGTGGTTCGGATCCGGGTCCTGGTGGCCGATGCCCACCGCGTGTTCGCCGAGTCGCTGGCCGCCGCGCTGGCAGCGGAGCCCGACGTCGACGTGCTGCCGGCCGGCAGCGGTCAGGCCGCGCTGCGCTCGCTGGAGCGGGCCGCGGCGGAGGGCCGCAGGTTCGACGTGTTCCTGGTCGACGCCGACCTCGACCGCGATACGCCCGCGGGCGCCCCGGTGCCCGCGCAGGCGGTCGCGGGGAACGGCTCGGCGGCGGGCGGTCCGGGCGGGATATCGCTCACCGCGCGCGTCCGCTCGGCGCACCCGCAGACGCGCACGGTGGTCCTCGCGGCCCGCGACGACCCGGCGCGGGCGGCGGCGGCGCTGCAGGCGGGGGCGTTCGGCTGGGTCGCCAAGGACAGCTCGCTGTCCCGGCTGCTGGCGGTGATCAGGGGCGTGCTGCGCGGCGAGACGCATCTGCCGCCCGCGCTGCTCACGGGTGTGCTGCGGGAGCTGACGGCGGCCCGGGAGCACCGTACGGAGAGCGAGCAGTTGGTCGAGTCGCTGACCCCGCGGGAGCACGAGGTGCTGCGCTGCATGGTCGCGGGCCTGGGCCGCAAGGCGGTCGCGGAGCGGCTGTACCTGTCACCGCACACGGTCCGTACGCACATGCAGAACGTCCTGGGCAAGCTGGGCGTGCACTCGACGCTGGCCGCGGTGGCCCTGGCCCGCCGCGCGGGCGTGGGCCCGGTGGACCTGGGCGAACCGGCAAGAGTGGGCGGCTAGCGCCTCCCGGGGGCGGGGGCATCCGCGCGGCGGAAGGGGCGATACGGGGCCGTCACGGAACGTTGTCGAACGGGGCCGTCAGTTGCCGTAGCAGGTCCGCCAGCTCCCTGCGGCGCTCCGGCGCCAGCTCCGCGAGGATCGCCCGCTCCTGCTTCAGCAGCGCCGCCAGCGCCGCGTCCGCGCGTTCGCGGCCCTCCGCGGTGAGCCGTACGAGCACGCCGCGCCGGTCGCTGGGGTCCGGCAGCCGCTCGACGAGGTCCTTCTTCGCCAGCCGGTCGATGCGGTTCGTCATCGTCCCGGAGGTGACCAGGGTCTGGGTGAGGAGCTGCCCGGGGGAGAGCTGGTACGGCTCGCCGGCCCGCCGCAGCGCGGTCAGCACGTCGAACTCCCAGCCCTCCAGGCCGTGTTCCGCGAACGCCAGCCGCCGCGCGCGGTCCAGGTGGCGGGCCAGCCGGCTCACCCGGCTCAGCACCTCCAGCGGCTCCACGTCGAGGTCGGGGCGCTCCCTGCGCCACGCCACGACCAGCCGGTCCACCTCGTCCCGCATGCGATCAGTGTAGTCGGTCTGTCGACATGAAGTCTCTTGACATCGAGATACATTGGCGGAACGCTGGAGGCATGACCTCACCCTCCTGGGACCCGCAGCAGTACCTGCGCCACGAGGGGCCCCGCACCCGCCCTCTCGCGGATCTCCTCGCCCGCGTGGGCGAGCTGCCGGGACGCCCGCCGCGGATCGCCGACATCGGCTGCGGCACGGGCAACGGCACCGCGCTGCTGGCCGCCCGCTGGCCCGCCGCCCACGTCACGGGGTACGACAGCTCCGCCGCCATGCTCCGCACCGCCGCCGCCCACGCCGGCCCCACCCCCGGCGGCGGCCGGATCGACTTCGCCCACGCCGACCTCGCCGACTGGACGCCGGAGCCCGGCGCGTACGACCTGATCCTCGGCAACGCCGTGCTGCAGTGGGTGCCGGAGCACTGGGAGCACTTCCCCCGCTGGCTCGCCGGGCTCGCCCCCGGCGGCACGTTCGCCTTCCAGGTCCCCGGCAACTACGACGCCCCCAGCCACGCGCTGATGCGGCAGCTCACCCGCGACCCGCGCTGGCGCGAGCGGCTGCACGGCGTGCTGCGCGACCAGCCGGTGCTGCAGCCCGTCGCGTACCTGGAACTGCTCTGCGACCTCGGCTGCGCCGGCGACGCCTGGGAGACCACGTACACCCACCTCCTGCACGGACCCGACCCCGTGCTGGACTGGGTGAAGGGCACCGGGCTGCGGCCCGTCCTCGACGCCCTCGGCGCCGACGCCGACGCCTTCGTCACCGAGTACGCGGCCCTGCTGCGCACCGCCTATCCGCCGGGCCCGCACGGCACCCCGTTCCCGTTCCGCCGCATCTTCGCGCTGGGAGTCACGCCATGATCACCGGACTCGACCACGTCCAGCTCGCCGTCCCGGCCGGCAGCGAGGAAATCCTGCGCATCTTCTACGGCGACGTCCTCGGCATGACCGAGGTGCCCAAGCCGGCGGCGCTCGCCGCCCGCGGCGGCTGCTGGTTCACGTCGGGACCCGTGATGCTCCACCTCGGCGTCGAGCAGGACTTCCGCCCTGCCCGCAAGGCGCACCCCGCGCTCGTCGTCACCGACCTCGACGCGCTGGCCCGCCGGCTGGCCGTCCGCGGCCACGACGTGACCTGGGCCGACGACGAGATTCCGGGCGTACGGCGCTTCCACACCGCGGACCCGTTCGGCAACCGGCTGGAGTTCCAGGCCGCGTAGGGGCTCCGCCGGGGCCGGATGCCGACAAGGATGCCGGGGCTCCGCCCTCTGGGCCCCCGGGGCCGGCGGCGTTCCGGCCGCCCGGACCGGCAGCGGAAGGCGCCGGGACCACACACACGCGCCGCAGGCCGCCGCGCGCCGCATGCTACGCGCGGCGGTGGCCTATCAGCCGCGGCTTCGCCTCCAGGTCGCCCAGGCCGTGCCAGGCGAGGTTCACCAGATGCGCCGCGACCTCCGCCTTCTTCGGCTTGCGCACGTCCAGCCACCACTGCCCGGTCAGCGCCACCATCCCCACCAGGGCCTGCGCGTACAGCGGCGCCAGCTTCGGATCGAAGCCGCGGGACTTGAACTCCAGCCCCAGGATGTCCTCCACCTGGGTGGCGATGTCGCTGATCAGCGAGGCGAACGAGCCGTGCGACTGCGCCACCGGGGAGTCCCGGACCATGATGCGGAAGCCGTCGGTGTACTCGTCGATGTAGTCCAGCAGCGCGAACGCCGCCTGCTCCAGCAGCTCCCGCGGATGCCCCGCGGTCAGCGCGCCCGCCACCATGTCGAGGAGCTGCCGCATCTCCCGGTCGACGACGACCGCGTACAGCCCCTCCTTGCCCCCGAAGTGCTCGTACACGACCGGCTTGGACACGCCCGCCTTCGAGGCGATCTCCTCCACCGACGTCGCCTCGAAGCCGCGCGCCGCGAAGAGCGTGCGCCCCACGTCGACGAGCTGCTCGCGGCGCTCCTTGCCCGTCATCCGCCGCCGGGTACGGCGCGGCGGCTTCCCCTCGCCGCCGTCGCCGCTGTTGCCCGTGCTGCTCTTACCGCCGGTAGCCACGGCTCCATCATGCCGCGTCGGCGGCGGCCTCCTCACGGCGGGCCGACGCGGCGGCCGCGCCCTTGCCGACGTCGCCGTCCTTGTTGCGCTTCGAGTCGATACGGGACTCGCTCGGCCAGCGCACGTCGTACGCCCAGCCGAGCTTCTCGAACCAGCGGATGATCCGGGCGCTGGAGTCGATCTGGCCCTTCATCACGCCGTGCCGGGCGGAGGTCGGGTCCGCGTGGTGCAGGTTGTGCCACGACTCGCCGCCGGACAGGATCGCCAGCCACCACACGTTGCCCGAGCGGTCCCGGGACTTGAACGGGCGCTTGCCGACCGCGTGGCAGATCGAGTTGATCGACCACGTGACGTGGTGCAGCAGCGCGACCCGGACCAGCGAGGCCCAGAAGAACGCCGAGAGCGCGCCCTGCCACGACCAGGTGACCAGCCCGCCGACCAGCGGCGGGAACAGCAGCGAGACCGTCGTCCACAGCACGAACTGACGCGACACCCGGCGGATCGCCGAGTCCTTGATGAGGTCGGGCGCGTACTTGTTCTGCGGCGTCTGCTCCTCGTCGAAGAGCCAGCCGATGTGGGCCCACCACAGGCCCTTCATCAGCGCCGGCACCGTCTCGCCGAAGCGCCACGGGGAGTGCGGGTCGCCCTCGGCGTCGGAGAACTTGTGATGCCTGCGGTGGTCCGCGACCCAGCGCACGACCGGGCCCTCCACCGCCATCGACCCGGCGATCGCCAGTGCCACCCGCAGCGGCTTCTTCGCCTTGAACGAGCCGTGCGTGAAGTACCGGTGGAACCCGACCGTCACCCCGTGCAGGCCGAGGAAGTACATGAACGTCATCAGTCCGAGGTCGAGCCAGCTCACCCCCCAGCCCCAGGCCAGCGGGATCGCCCCGACCAGCGCGACGAACGGCAGCACGATGAAGGCGAGCAGCGTGATCTGCTCGATCGATCTCTTGTTCTCACCGCCGAGCGTCGCGGACTCAGCGGTGACCGTGGCCGAGCGGGGCTGCTCGTCGATCACTTCGGACGTGGACGGCATGGGCATCCTCGGAGGCTGGGGGAACATGGACCAGCGAGGCTACGGTCCCGTAACCTACGTTGGCGTAAGTATGGCATGCCTCAGTTCCGGGCTGAAAGAGGCACGGTCCCAACGGGCGTACATGCGCGCCCGTGTGGAAGGAACACCTCTTGAGTGCCCGCAGACGCCGGTTCCCATGCCGCGACCCCGCGGGCTTCGCCCACCCGGGCGGCGAGCAGGGACGACTAGTCTGGGGGCGTCGGACAGCGCGGTCCGCACCCCGGCCCCCCGCGCGCCGCCGCGCACGGGCGGAAACACCAGCGCCGCACGCCAAGGAGCCGCACCAGTGACCAGTGCCGACACCCACGCGCACCGCCCCGCCGGAGCCGCAGGCCCCGACCCGGGCGCCGCGGCCGCCGGCAACGCCGAGCTGCGCGCCGACATCCGGCGCCTCGGCGACCTGCTCGGCGAGACCCTCGTCCGCCAGGACGGGCCGGAACTGCTGGACCTCGTCGAGCGCGTACGCGCACTGACGCGCACCGACGGCGACGCCGCCGCGGAGCTCCTGCGCACCGTCGACCTGGAGACCGCCGCCCGGCTCGTGCGCGCCTTCTCCACCTACTTCCACCTCGCCAACGTCACCGAGCAGGTGCACCGCGGCCGCGAGTTCCGCGCCCGCCGCGCCGCGGAGGGCGGCAGCCTGGCCCGTACCGCCGACATGCTCAAGGACGCCGACCCCGCGCACCTGCGCGAGACCGTCGCCAGCCTCGGCGTACGCCCCGTCTTCACCGCCCACCCCACCGAGGCCGCGCGCCGCTCCGTCCTCACCAAGCTGCGCGACGTGGCCCGCCTCCTCGAAGCCGACGAGGGCGCGTCCGCCGCCGACCGCCGCCGCTGCGACCGCCGCCTGGCCGAGGACATCGACCTCATCTGGCAGACCGACGAACTGCGCGTCGTCCGTCCCGAGCCCGCCGACGAGGCCAGGAACGCCATCTACTACCTCGACGAGCTGAACCGCGGCGCCGTCGGCGACGTGCTCGAAGACCTCGCCGCGGAACTGGAGCGCGTCGGCGCCGACCAGTCCGCCGTGCTGCCGCCCGGCACCCGCCCGCTGACCTTCGGCACCTGGATCGGCGGCGACCGCGACGGCAACCCCAACGTGACCCCCCAGGTCACCTGGGACGTGCTCCTCCTCCAGCACGAGCACGGCATCACCGAGGCCATCGGCCACGTGGACGAGCTGCGCTCCGCCCTGTCCAACTCCATCCGCAACGGCGGCGCCACCGAGGAACTCCTCGAATCCGTCCAGCGCGACCTGGAAGTGCTCCCCGAGATCAGCCCCCGCTACAAGCGGCTCAACGCCGAGGAGCCCTACCGGCTCAAGGCCACCTGCATCCGGCAGAAGCTCCTCAACACCCGCCGCCGGCTCGCCGAGGGCAGCGCCCACGTGCCCGGCCGCGACTACCTCGGCACCGCGCAGCTCATCGACGAACTCACCCTCGTACAGACGTCGCTGCGCGCGCACCGCGGCTCGCTCGTCGCCGACGGCCGGCTGGAGCGCACCATCCGCACCATCGCCGCCTTCGGCCTCCAGCTCGCCACCATGGACGTACGCGAGCACGCCGACGCCCACCACCACGCCCTCGGCCAGCTCTTCGACCGGCTCGGCGAGGAGTCCTGGCGCTACCTGGACATGCCGCGCGACTACCGCCGCGGCCTCCTCGCCAAGGAGCTGCGCTCCCGCCGCCCGCTGGCGCCCACCCCCGCGCCGCTCGACGAGGCCGGCACCAAGACCCTCGGCGTCTTCGGGACCGTCAGGAAGGCCATCGACACCTTCGGGCCCGAGGTCATCGAGTCGTACATCATCTCCATGTGCCAGGGCGCCGACGACGTGTTCGCCGCCGCCGTCCTCGCCCGCGAGGCCGGGCTCCTCGACCTGCACGCCGGCTGGGCGAAGATCGGCATCGTGCCGCTGCTGGAGACCACCGACGAGCTGAAGATCGCCGACGACCTCCTCGACGCGATGCTCTCCGACCCCTCCTACCGGCGCCTGGTCTCCCTGCGCGGCGACGTCCAGGAGGTCATGCTCGGGTACTCCGACTCCTCCAAGTTCGGCGGCATCACCACCTCCCAGTGGGAGATCCACCGCGCCCAGCGCCGGCTGCGCGACGTCGCCCACCGGCACGGCGTACGGCTGCGCCTCTTCCACGGCCGCGGCGGCACCGTCGGCCGCGGCGGCGGCCCCACCCACGACGCGATCCTCGCCCAGCCGTGGGGCACCCTCGAAGGCGAGATCAAGGTCACCGAGCAGGGCGAGGTCATCTCCGACAAGTACCTCGTGCCGTCCCTGGCCCGGGAGAACCTCGAACTGACCGTCGCCGCCACCCTCCAGGCGTCCGCCCTGCACACCGCGCCGCGGCAGTCCGTCGAGGCGCTGACCCGCTGGGACGCCGCGATGGACGTCGTCTCCGACGCCGCCCACGCCGCGTACCGGCGGCTCGTCGACGACCCCGACCTGCCCGCGTACTTCTTCGCCTCCACCCCCGTCGACCAGCTCGCCGAGCTGCACCTCGGCTCCCGGCCCTCCCGCCGCCCCGACACCGGCGCGGGCCTCGACGGGCTACGGGCCATCCCCTGGGTCTTCGGCTGGACGCAGTCCCGGCAGATCGTCCCCGGCTGGTTCGGCGTCGGCTCCGGGCTGCGCGCCGCCCGCGAGGCAGGGCTCGACGCGGTGGTGGAAGAGGCGTACGAACACTGGCACTTCTTCCGCAACTTCCTCGCCAACGTCGAGATGACGCTCGCCAAGACCGACCTGCGGATCGCCCGGCACTACGTCGACACCCTCGTGCCCGACGAGCTGAAGCACATCTACGCGGTCATCGAGGCCGAGCACGAGCTGACTGTCAGCGAAGTGCTGCGCATCACCGGCGAATCGGAGCTGCTGGAGGCCGACCCGGTGCTCCAGCAGACGTTCCGCATCCGCGACGCCTACCTCGACCCGATCTCGTACCTCCAGGTCACGCTGCTCGGCCGGCAGCGCGAGGCGGCCGAACGCGGCCAGGCCCCGGACCCGCTGCTGGGCCGGGCGCTGCTGCTGACGGTCAACGGCGTGGCGGCGGGCCTGCGCAACACGGGCTGACCTGCGGTCCGGCCTGCGGGCGCCGCGTACCGGAGGTGGCGCGCCGCGGGGCGGACGTACACCGTGCTCACCGGGGCGTTGCGGCGCCCGCAACCGCACGCGGCCCCCACCCCCCTGGGGTGAGAGCCGCGTGCGGTCTTCCGGCGGGACTCGCTCAGGGCTGGCGGCCCATGCCACGGCGGCGGAGCACCAGGTACCCGCCCGCGCCCAGGAGGATCGCCGAGGCGATCGAGATGCCCGTCACCGACGCGCCGGTGGCGGCCAGGCCGCCCGACTCGTCGTCGCCCCCGCCCTGCGCGCCCGGCGCGCTGGACGCACTGGGCGTCGCGTCCCCGCCCTGCTCGCCGTCCTTGCCCGGCTTCCCGTTCTCGCCCGGCTGCTCCGCCGGCTCGGAGGAGTCGTCCGACGGGGTGTCGGACGGGGTGTCCGACGGGTCCGGCGACTCGGAGTCCTCGCACTCCGTCCAGAAGACCTTGTGCTTCGCGGCCCCGTTCTCGCCCTCCCAGTTCCAGAACAGCTTGTAGTGGCCGTCCGGGAGGGTCATGTCCTCGGTCCGGCCGTGCCCCTCGCCGTCGAGGACGATCTCGCCCTCGTCCGCGACGGTCTTGTTGTCCCCGGTCGGCTTCCAGCCGACGATCTCCCACGTGACCTGCTGCCCGGCGTCGAAGCCGAAGGCGTCGAGATAGAACTCGCAGACCTTGGGCTCGTTCTTGCGAAGCTCCTCGCCGGTGGCGGCGTCGTGGATCTTCACGGTCCCGTTGTCGCCGTTGGCCGCCGGCGCCGGCGCGGCGGCGAACAGCAGGGAGGCGGCAGCGGCAGCGGCGACCGCGCCGACCGAAGCAATGGTTCGCATGGCATACCCAACTTCGTGAGTGAAAGGTGTGCAGAGGGAAGTTGGGGGGCGGCTCAGCTTCCGCCGCCGGCGGGGTGCCGGTCAAGCGCGTCGTGCGCCCTTCATCCCGTTTCAGGGGATGTGCTGGGAAAGCCCTTTGTCACAGTCTGGTGACAGGTCGGGGGATCAGCCGTTGTACGTGTTCTGGGCGCGCTCCAGGCCCTCCGTGACCAGTGCCTCCACGGCGTCCGCCGTCCGGTCCACGAAGTAGTCGAGGTCCTTGCGCTCGGCGGCGGAGAAGTCCTTCAGCACGTAGTCCGCCACCTCCATCCGCCCCGGCGGCCGGCCCACGCCGAACCGCACCCGCAGATACTCCCGGCCCAGCGACTTCGACAGCGACTTCAGCCCGTTATGGCCGTTGTCGCCGCCGCCGAGCTTCAGCCGCAGCGTGCCGTAGTCCAGGTCCAGCTCGTCGTGGACGACGACCATCCGCTCCAGCGGGACCTTGTAGAAGCCCGCGAGCGCCGAGACCGGGCCGCCGGACAGGTTCATGTACGACATCGGCTTGGCCAGCACGATCCGCCGGCCCGCAGGACCCGGCGGGCCCAGGCGCGCCTCCACGACCTGCGCCCGCGACTTGTGCGCCTTGAACCGGCCGCCGACGCGCTCCGCCAGCAGGTCGGCGACCATGAACCCGACGTTGTGCCGGTTGCCCGCGTACCCCGGGCCCGGATTGCCCAGGCCCACGACGAGCCACGGCTGCGCTGCGTCCGACATCTGCCGGCCCTCCCGGGGTGCGTGTGCGTGCGCGTACGGAGACGGGGGGCGGGCCCGTACGACCCGCCCCCGGCCGTGCTCAGTCCTCCGACTTGCCCTCGCCGGCCGCGGTCTCGCCCTCGGCCGCCTCGCCCTCGGCCGCCGGCTCCTCCGCCTGCGGCGCGACCACGTGCAGCACCGGGTCCTCGCCGTCGACCGCGAGCGTCACCCCGGCCGGCAGCTTGACGTCCTTCGCCGCCACCGTGGCACCCGCCTCCAGGCCCTCGACGCTGACCGTCACGGACTCCGGGATGTTCGTCGCCTCGGCCTCCACCGGCAGCGCGTGCAGCGTGTGCTCCAGCAGGTTCTGGCCCGGCGCCAGGTCGCCCTCGACCGTGATCGGCACCTCGACGGTGACCTTCTCGCCGCGCTTCACGACCAGCAGGTCCACGTGCTTGAGCACCCCGGTGCGCAGCGCGTCACGCTGCACGTCCTTCGGGATGACCAGCTCGGACTTGCCCTCGAGGTCGAGGCTGATGAGCACGTTCGAAGTCTTGAGCGCCATCAGCAGGTCGTAGCTCGGCAGCGCCACGTGCCGCGTGTCGGCGCCGTGGCCGTAGATGACGCCGGGAACCTTGTCCTCGCGGCGCAGCCGGCGGGCGGCGCCCTTGCCGGTCTCGGTCCGCGGCTCCGCGGTGATCTTGTACTCGGCCATGGCGGCACTCCTCGCAGTAGGTGAAGCTGACGGGACGGTCACCCGGCCGCGATCGGCCTGCTACGAAGAGCGCGTCGATAACGGAGCACCGAACCGGAACCGGACGAACCGGGGCGGCCTCCCTCGCCGAGCAACTCCGGGAGTCTACCCGGCGGCGAGTGGCCGCCCCA
Source organism: Streptomyces sp. NBC_01808 (assembly GCF_035917395.1). NCBI lineage: Bacteria > Bacillati > Actinomycetota > Actinomycetes > Kitasatosporales > Streptomycetaceae > Streptomyces > Streptomyces sp. NBC_01808. The sequence continues at coordinate 3,099,333 of NZ_CP109072.1, read as the reverse complement.
AGTCGATCTTTTGCGCTACGGCTACGCCTGCTCGTCGAAGAGGCTGGTCACGGACCCGTCCTCGAACACCTCGCGCACCGCCCGCGCGATCACCGGCGCCATCGACAGCACCGTGATCTTGTCCAGGTCCAACTCGCTCGCCGTCGGCAGCGTGTTCGTGAAGATGAACTCGCTGACCTTCGACCCCATCAGCCGGTCACCCGCGGGCCCCGACAGCACGCCGTGCGTCGCCGCCACGATCACGTCCTCCGCGCCGTTCGCGAACAGCGCGTCCGCCGCCGCGCAGATCGTGCCCCCCGTGTCCACCATGTCATCCACCAGCACGCACACCCGGTCGGCCACGTGCCCCACGACTTCGTGCACCGTCACCTGGTTCGCCACATCCGGGTCCCGGCGCTTGTGCACGATCGCCAGCGGCGCACCCAGCCGGTCGCCCCAGCGGTCCGCCACCCGCACGCGCCCCGCGTCCGGCGAGACCACCGTCAGCTTCGACCGGTCCGTCTTCGACGCCACGTAGTCCGCCAGCACCGGCAGCGCGAACAGGTGGTCCACCGGGCCGTCGAAGAAGCCCTGGATCTGGTCCGTGTGCAGATCCACCGTCAGGATCCGGTCCGCACCCGCCGTCTTCAGCAGGTCGGCGATCAGCCGCGCCGAGATCGGCTCCCGGCCCCGGTGCTTCTTGTCCTGGCGCGCATAGCCGTAGAACGGGACGATCGCGGTGATGCTCCGCGCAGAGGCACGTTTCAGCGCATCCACCATGATCATCTGTTCCATGATCCACTGATTGATGGGCGTCGTGTGACTCTGCATCACGAAGCAGTCGGCACCGCGCGCCGACTCCTGGAAGCGGACGTAGATCTCACCGTTGGCGAAGTCGAACGCCTTCGTCGGTACGAGGCCCACACCGAGCTGGTGCGCGACCTCCTCGGCAAGCTCGGGGTAGCCACGGCCGGTGAAAAGCATCAGCTTCTTCTGGCCGGTCGTCTTGATCCCGGTCACAGCACGGTCTCCTCGGTGTCGGGGCAGGCGGCCGGGCGGGCGGCCGGTCGGATGTCCTACTCACCGTACGCCCCGAACGCCCCCGCCTCCCACGCCCTCACCCCGCCTGACCGGCCGCCTCGTCCTCCGCCGGGGCCTCCCGGCGGGCCGCCTCGGCCGCCTGCGCCGCGGCACTCCCCGGCCGCTTACGGGCCACCCAGCCCTCGATGTTGCGCTGCTGACCGCGCGCCACGGCCAGCGAACCCGGCGGCACGTCCTTCGTGATCACCGAGCCCGCGGCGGTGTACGCGCCGTCCCCGATTGTGACCGGCGCAACAAGCATGTTGTCCGCGCCCGTACGGCAATGACTCCCGATCGTCGTGTGGTGCTTGGCCACCCCGTCGTAATTGACGAACACACTCGCGGCACCGATGTTCGTGTACTCGCCGATCGTCGCGTCCCCCACGTACGACAGATGCGGCACCTTCGTCCCCGCGCCCACGTCCGCGTTCTTCATCTCCACGTACGTCCCGGCCTTGGCCCCCTCGCCCAGCCGCGTCCCCGCCCGCAGATACGTGTACGGACCCACGTTCGCCCCCGGCCCGATCTCCGCCCCGTCCGCAACGGTGTTGAGCACCCGCGCGCCCGCGCCGACCACCGTGTCCGTCAGCGTCGACCCCGGCCCCACCTCCGCACCGGCACCCAGGTGCGTCGACCCCAGGAGCTGCGTCTGCGGCTGCACCACCGCGTCCGGCTCGTACGTCACCGCCACGTCGAACCACGTCGACGCCGGATCCACCACCGTCACCCCGGCCAGCATCGCGTCCCGCAGCAGGCTGTCGTTCAGCAGCCGGCGCGCCTCCGCCAACTGCACACGGTTGTTGATGCCCAGGATCTCGCGGTGGTCGGCGGCCGGCGACGCACCCACCCGGTGCCCCGCGGACCGCAGGATCCCCAGCACGTCCGTCAGATACTCCTCGCCCTGGCTGTTGTCCCGCCGCACCTGCGTCAGCGCGGACGCCAGCAGCTTCGCGTCGAACGCGAAGACCCCGGAGTTGATCTCCCGGATCTCCCGCTGCACGGCGGAGGCGTCCTTGTGCTCCACGATCCCGGTCACGGCCCCGGTCGCGTCCTCCCGCACGATCCGCCCGTACCCGGTCGCGTCCGGCACCTCGGCGGTCAGCACGGTCACGGCGTTCCCGTCGGCGTCGTGCGCCGAGGCGAGCCGGTCCAGCGTCTCGCCGGCGAGCAGGGGCGTATCGCCGCACACGACCACGACGGTCCCGTCCAGCGCCACCCCGCTCCCGGCCAGCTCCTCCAGCGCGATCCGCACGGCGTGCCCGGTCCCGTTCTGCTCCCGCTGCACCACGGCCCGCGCCTGCGGCGCGACCTCCCCGAGATGCGCGGTGACGGCCTCCCGGCCGTGCCCGACGACGACGACCAGATGCTCGGGGTCCAGCTCTCCGGCGGCGGCGACGACGTGCCCGACGAGCGAGCGACCACAGATGCGGTGCAGGACCTTGGGGGTCGCGGACTTCATACGGGTGCCTTCGCCCGCGGCGAGTACGACGACGGCTGCGGGGCGGTTCGCGGTCACGGAGGTGTCCTTACGCAGGCGGAATCGGGGGTACGGGCAGGATACCGACGCCATACGCGTGAGTAACGCAAACGGGCCCCGGCGGCGCCGGGACCCGGAATCGGTATGTGGGCTCCCCTGCCTGGACTCGAACCAGGAACAAATCATCCAAAGTGACCCGTGTTGCCGATTACACCACAGGGGATAGCTAATCAGGCTTAAATGGACATTTTCTCTGTCCGCTGCCTGGCGGCCACCACTATGCCGTACCACCACCCTTCAATGCGACGGTAGAGATCCGCGCCCTGCAAGACGCGAACCACGAGGCAACCTCGATAGCTCTGTCCCACGTTCTTGCGCACGGTCACCGGATTGTGCTTCTTGAGGGTCGTCCTTCGCCCGCGGGCGCTTGGTCCACTCCGGGGGTGGTTCGCCTTCCAGGAGGCGGTTGAGCAGGTCGTTGTTGCCGACTTTCAGGTGGTCGCGGATCTGTCTGCGGCTCAGGCCCTCCCTGCGCAGGGCGACCGCCCGGTCGCGTAGTTCCTCGAAGGTCGCCGTGCCGGTGAGCAGGCCGCCCGTGCCGTCGCCCCGGCGGCGTTGTGCTGCGTGGGTCATGGCGACCAGCCTCGCCCGGGGCCCGGGCGGCGGATGCGAATATTCGGTCGATTCGCCAGTTCGGGGCTTACCCGGTGGTTTCGTGTGCGTTCGAATCCGTTGCGTGCTGTTGCACCCGAAGCCTGGCACCGTGCGATCGGCCCTTACGCTGGTTGGTATGACCGCGTCGGGGGAAGCCGTGAGCGAGGTCTCCGGGGGGCGGAGGCCGGTCTGGTGGTGGGCGCGGCGCCGGTCGATGGTGCTGGACGTGGTGCTCGCGGCGGCGTCGGCCGCGGAGTGCGTGGTGCAGGGCGTGCCGTTCGCGCGGGACGCCGGGCTGCCCCTGGGGTTCGGGATCGTGCTGGGGCTCGTCGCGGGCAGCACACTGGTGCTGCGGCGGCGGTGGCCGATCGTCCCGGTGCTGGTGGGCATGGCCGTCACGCCCGCGGAGATGGGCTTCCTGCTGGCCGTCGTCGGCCTCTACACCCTCGCCGCCTCCGACATCCCCCGGCGCATCACCGCGGCCCTGGCCGGGATGTCCGTCTCCGCCGTGATCATTGTCACGTTCGTGCAGATGTACCAGACCTTCGAGGAGCACGACCGCGACTCGCCCTTCGTGCTGGCCGCGCTCGTCGCGCTGCTGATGTCGGTCGGTGTGACGCTGCCGCCGCTGCTGTTCGGGCTGTACGTGGGCGCGCGGCGGCGGCTCGTGGAGAGCCTGCGGGAGCGGGCCGACGGTCTTGAGCGGGAGTTGTCGCTGCTCGCGGAGCGGGCGGAGGAGCGCGCGGTGTGGGCGCGGCGCGAGGAGCGCACGCGGATCGCGCGGGACATGCACGATGTGGTGGCGCACCGGGTGAGCCTGATGGTGGTGCACGCGGCGGCGCTGGAGCGGGTGGTGCTCAACGATCCGGAGAAGGCGGCGCGCAACGCGGCGCTGGTCGGGGACATGGGGCGGCAGGCGCTGACGGAACTGCGGGAGATGCTGGGCGTGCTGCGGATGCCGGCGGGGTCGGTGTCGTCGCCGGGGAGCGGGGCGCCGGGCGGTGGCGAGGCCGTCGTCGGCGCTGCGGCGCCGGGTGGTGCGGCGTCCGGCGCCGCCGCGTCCGGCGGTACGGCGGCGGGGGCGGCCGGTGCCGGGGTTGCGGTGGCCGGTGGCGGTTCCAGCGCCAGGGCCGGGGGTGCCCGGGGCGGTCCGGAGGCCGCCTCCTCCGCGGCCGGTGGTGCCCCCGCCGCCGTTGCCGCCGACGCCGACCGCCCGTCGCGTGGCGGCCCGGCCGCGGCCGAGGCAGCCGCGGGTGCCCGTGCGGGGCAGCGCCCGCGGGACGCCGCGGACGCCGACGCCGGTGGTCCCGGGCCGTGTCTGGACGACCTGGAGTCGCTCATCGGCGAGTCCCGCGCCGCCGGGATGGCCGTGGACTTCGCCGTGGAGGGCGATCCCGGCCCGTACGCCGCCGAGGTGGAGCAGACCGTCTACCGGGTCGTGCAGGAAGCGCTGACGAACGTCCACAAGCACGCCCCGGGCGCGAAGACCCGGGTGCTGCTCGCGCACCGCGTCGCCGAGGTGGCCGTGCTCGTGGTCAACGGACCGTCCGACGCCGCCTCGCAGAGCGCCGGGCTGCCCAGCGGCGGCAATGGCCTGGTGGGCATGCGCGAGCGCGTGACGGGCCTGGGCGGCGGCTTCGTCTCGGGTGCGACGGAGGCGGGCGGCTTCCGCGTCTCGGCCGTGCTGCCCAGCGGGACGTAGCACCCGGCGCATCCCCCGCGGAAGCCCCGCCCGTACGGAGGCCCGCCGCCCCTAGTCCGGCTCCGGCGTCAGGCGCTGCGGTTCGAGTCCGGTCACCAGCGTCACCAGCGCCTCGTCCACGCTCCTGCCCAGGAACCAGTCCCCGGCGTGGTCCAGCGCGTATCCCCTGCCGTCGGCGTCGACCGCCAGCACCGCCTGCGCCGTGCTCCCGTCCGGGGCCAGCTCCGCGCCCAGCGGGCACAGCTCCGTCCGGAGCGCGCGGCCCAGGTCCGCGAGGGTGCGGGTGAGGTGCAGGCCGTGCATCGGGTCCACGTGCAGGTCCGCCGGGCCCAACTGGCGGCCGGGACCCTCGCCGACGACGCGCAGGCCGCCGAACTCCGCCCACGCCTCGACCGCCGCCGGGAACACCGCGTGCACGTGGCCGCCGGGCGACACATGGGCCCGTAGCGTGTCGGCCCAGGTCTCCGCCTGCCTTATGTCCCACCGGCCCGGCTCCCAGCCGGCCGCGCGCAGCGCGCTGTCGACCTCGACGGGGAAGCGCGTGTGGTGCGCGGCCAGGTCGCGCGGGTCCGTGGGGACCACGGCTCAGCCCTCGGCGTGCGCGTCGCCCACGGTGCGCACGCCGAAGTGGGTGAGGAGCGCGGTGCAGGAGCGGCACGGCGGCGCGTACCGCCCGTGCAGCGGGTCGCCGTCCTCGCGGATGTGCCGGGCGGTGATCTTCGCCTGCTTCAGCGCCCGCCGCGCCTCTCCCGCCGACAGCGGCTTGCGCGCGGCGCGCTTGCTGCGGCCGGCCTCGACGGCCGTCAGGTGCCGCGAGAGGAGCACGGCTTCCGGGCAGCGCCCGGTGAACCGCTCGCGGCGGCCGCTGGTGAGCGTGTCGAGGAAGTCCTGCACCAGTGGGTGGAGCAGGGGGCCCTGGTCGGCGCGGCCCGCCGTGCAGGTGAGGGTCTGGCCGCGGACGGAGAGGGCGGCGCCGACGGCCGGCAGGACGCCGTCCCGCCGGCTGGTGAGCCGCGGCACACCGTCGCCGGGCGCCGTGTCGCGCCAGTCTGTGCGGGGGTCGGCCGCCGGGCCGGTCCCCGTCCCCATGTCCGTTTCCATGTATCCGTACGGAGTGTCCGTCACGCCGAACGGGCGTCCCATACCGCCGTATGGATCGCCGCCGGTGAGCGGATCGGCTGTGTCTGAGCGTGCGTGCATAGCGGTAAGAGCCTCCCCCGTGAAACTCCGCTGTCTCGCGTCGTCCAGCTTGCCACATACGTACGACACGACACCCGAGGTGCCTTCCGTACCGGCGTGTGCACACCCCGTGGTCAGGTCCGTGCTGGGCAAGTCCGTCATTGCGGAGCAGATCACGCCGCTTGCCGGGGCGCTCCCTGACCAGGGCAAGACCGCCGGCCGCGGCACCCCATAGGCTGTGTTTCGACGGAGACCAACGGCAGGGGGCACACGCGATGACGTCAGGTCGGCGAGGAACGACCGTCGCACCGCCGAACGCGGCATACGCCGGGCAGGTCGTGAACTTCCCGGACCCGGTCCGGGCTGCCAGACACCCCCGCGGCGTGCGTGTGGACGCCGACGGTTACCCGGACTTCTCCCCGTACGCGCGCGCGGCGGCGGACATCGCCGAGCCCCCCGAGGGCTTCGGCATCGACGAGCTGCGGCTGACGGACTACGTGTCGGCGAACGCGGCGCTGCACGCGCAGGGCCACGAGCTGTGGTCGACGCTGCCGTCCGTGGCGACGCCGCACGGCTGGACCTGGCACCACGTGGCGGGCACCCGCCGCATGGAGCTGGTGCCGGCCGACGTGAAGGCGCTGCTGCGGCACCACGGCGGGCTGGCGACGGCGGCCGTCGACCAGGACAAGCGCGGCACGCGCCCGTTGCAGGAGACGCGGCCGGTGCATTTCACCCTCCCGCGTGACGGCGCTGCGGTCACCGAGGACCAGGTGATGGGCGTCGAGGAGGATCTCGGCTACGGGCTGCCGGGCGCGTACCGCGACTTCCTCAAGGCGGCGGGCGGCTGCGCGCCGGTCGGCGCGGCGCTCGACCCGGAGCTGGGGCTGCTGGTGGACCAGCCGTTCTTCACCGTGCGCGACGAGGCGGCGGTCAACGACGTGGTCTACGTCAACAAGTGCCTGCGCGACCATCTGACGAAGGACTATCTGGGCATCGCGTTCCTGCAGGGCGGGGTGCTGGCGCTGAAGACGAAGGGCCGCAGGCGCGGCAGCGTGTGGTTCTGCCCGTACGACGACGCCCGCGACCAGGGCGACTCGGGCTGGTCGGTCGCGGAGCGGGTGGAGCGACTGCTGCTGTTCTGCGGGGAGGACTTCGACGCCTTCCTCGACCGGCTGGTGGGCGGCCCGCCGGAGTTGGAGACCGTGGCGAATCTGATGGTGGACGGCGGCTTCGCGCGCGCCGTGCCGGTGGAGGGGTGAAGAGGTAATGGTCACCTTCGCACAGGCGCAGGAGCGCGCCGACTCGTGGATCAACGGCGGGGTGCCGCAGCAGCGGCGCCGCGAGGTCAAGGTGCGGGAGTTCGAGCTGGGCTTCGTGGCCTGGGCCGAGATCCCGGCGGGCGGTGAGGTGCCGGAGGGCTCGGGGGCGCGCATGGTCATCGCGCGCGACTCGGGCGACACGACGCTGTGGCCGGCGCTGCCGGTCGGCGAGGTGATCCGGCGCTTCGAGGAGGAGTACGGCGGCGAGGAGGCGGCGGCGCCGCGGGGCACGCAGCCGGGGGAGCGCGTGGACCTGGGGGCGACGTCGTTCCTGCTGACGCCACCGGAGTGGCTCCAGGAGGCGGCGGACCAGATCGGCATTCCGCGGCGTGACTCGGGGTCTTCGGGCTCGTCCGGGTCCGGTGGGTCGGGCGGCCGGCACGCGGCTGCGCCTGCTCCTTCCCCGTCTTCCCCGCCCCCCGCGTCTTCCCCGTCGCCCGTCTCGGCGTCGGCTTCGGGCCCGGGTGCGCCTGCGGCGCAGGGGAGTTCGAGTGCGCCGTACGGGGCCGGGGGTTCCGGTCCCGCTTCGCCGTACGCGGCCGGGGGTGCCGGTGCGCCGGGGGCCTCCTCCGGGTCGGTGGGCCCGCGGGTGGACCCGACGGCGCCCGCGGCGGCGGCGCCGACTCCGTGGAACGACACCAACTCCCGCGGCGACGACGACGCGGCCTCCGTACCTCTGCCGGAGACGGTCCTCTCCGCTCAGCTTCCCGACACCCCGCCGCCGAGCGGCCCGTACCCGCCCCCGCCCGGAGGCGGCAGCTACCCCGGCGCTCCGGGCCCGCACTCGGGCGCGGGCGCTCCGCCCGCCCCGGGTTCCGGCAACTACCCCGGCGCCCCGGCGCCGCCCGGCCAGCCCGCGGCCCCCGGCGCCACGCCCCCTCCGGCCCCCGGCGCCCCACCCGCCCCCGGCTCCGGCGCCTACCCCGGCGCCCCGGGCACCCCGCCCCCGGGCACCCCCGCCCCGCCGGGAGCCCCGAACGCCCCCGGCGCCCCGGGCACTCCGCCCAGCGCTCCCGGCGCCCCGCCCGCCCCCGCGGCACCCGGCACTCCCGCGCCGCCCGCCCCACCTGCGGCCCCCGGCGCACCCAGCGCTCCGGGCGCCCCCGGCGCAGCTCCCGGTGCCCCGGGCGCACCCAGCGCGCCCCACACCCCCTCCGCCCCGCCCTCCAACTCCGGCGGCGGTGCCGCCGACATCGCCGAGCAGGCCACCAGCAAGGCCACCCCCCTCCCGCCCCCGCTCAAGGGCAAGCGGTCCCCCGGCGGTCAGGGCGTACCGCCGCCTCCCGGCGCCCCCGGCACGCCCGGCGCCGGCCGCGGCTCCGGGTCCTCGGCGCCGCCCCCGCCGTCCGCTCCGGGCACCCCGGGCGGCGGCAACGCGTACATCCCGACCCAGCTCGTGTCGCAGGTCGACCCGAGTGCCTCCGCGGGCGGCGCGCCCCCGGGCCCGCCCTCACCCCCCGGAGCACCCGGCGTCCCGGGCGCACCCGCAGCCCCACCCGCCCCCGGAGCACCCGGCGCACCCGGGGCGCCCGGGGCACCCAGCGCACCCCCGCCCCCCGCGCCCGGCCAGCCCGCCCCGCCCCCGGGCGGCGCCCCCTTCGCGCCCGGCGCTCCGGGCGCCCCCGGCGCGCCCCCCGCCGCCGGCCCCGCCCCCTTCCCCCCGGGTGCCCCCGGCGGACCCGGCGCCCCCGCCGGACCCGTACCCGGAGCACCCGGAGCCCCCGCGCCCGGCATGCCGCCCCCCGGCGCCCCGCAGCCCGCCGGCTACGGCTACCCGCCCCCCGGCGTCCCCACCGTCGGCCCCGGCTACCTCGCCGTCCTGCGCTACCGCGCCCAGGACGGCTCCGAGCAGCAGGTCATGCGCCGCTCCGCCCCCGGCACCCCGCACCCCGAGTGGCAGATCCTGCACGAGCTGCGCGGCATGGGCGTACCGCCGCAGCAGGTCCTGGAGCTGCACACCGAACTGGAGCCCTGTGACCTGCCCGGCGGCTACTGCTCCCGCATGATCCGTGAGACCTGGCCGCAGGTGCGGCTGAGCCACACCGCCTCCTACGGCCGCGACCACGCCTCCCGGCAGCAGGGCATGCAGCAGCTCATCGAGCACCAGGGCGAGCTGCACCAGGTCGCCGACGGTCCGGCCCGGCCGCGGCCGCAGCGCGTGCCGCTGCCGCCGCCCGGTCAGATCCCCGTGCTGCCGCCGCTGCCGCCCGAGGGGCTGGGCCACGAGCTGTACCAGGCGTTCGGGCCGCAGGGCGTGTTCCGGTACGACCAGCGGGCCGTGGCCCGGCAGGGCGTGCCGGACATCGTGGCGCAGACGCTCGTGTGGGCCGGGCTGCCGATGGACTTCGGCCCGTTCTTCTGGGGCCAGGCGCAGCCGGGCCGGCCGGTGCCGACGCTGGCGGAGCTGGCGGCGGAGCGGGGTGTGCAGGCGGCGTCCGACGCCGGTTCGTACCTCGTGATGGGCAACGACTTCGGCCGCCAGATGTGCGTCCAGTACGGCACCGCGCACATCGTCGCCGTGCCGCTGGAGGCGGCGCCCGGCGGGGGCAGCGCGCCGCCGCAGTTCGTGAACACGGGGCTGCCGGAGTTCGTGCGCTGCCTGGCGATGCTCGGCCACATGTGGCGGATGCGCTTCGGGCTCACACCGGACCAGGCGGGGCGCTGGACGGTCGACTTCCAGTCGCAGTTGGCGGCGATCGACCCGGCGGCCCTCCAGGGCCCCGACCACTGGTGGTCCGTGGTGCTCGAACAGCTCTGGGACGGCCTGTTGTAACCCTTCGCGGGCAGTACGGGAACGGCCTCACCGGCTCCGCCGGTGGGGCCGTTTCGTATGTTCTTCGACCGATGACCACCTGAAAGGAGTGGGTGTCAGATTATGACCGATTCGCGCGAGTCCTGAAGGATGAGCGCCGACAGTCGACCGGGGACGAGAGGAGCTCGATCAGATGGGCGCCGTGAAGACGTCGGCTCGGGGCTTCGACACCGTACGCGGTGGTCGCGGCTACCATCCCGACCAAGTGGACGCCGCGGTGACCCGCGTGGGCGAGGAGCGCGACTCCGCCTGGGAGCGGGCCGCCCGCCTCACCGTCCTGGAGCGCGAGCTGAGCCAGGAGCTGGAACGCCTCACCGGCGAGCTGGCGCAGGTCAAGGAGCAGACCTACGCGGAACTGGGCGCCCGCGCCCAGGAGATCCTGTACCTCGCCCAGGACCAGGCCGCGGAACTCCGCGGCACGGCGGCGGAGCAACTGCAGCGCGCGCAGGCCGAGACGCGCCAGTACGTCGAGGAGACCACCGCCGAGACCCGCCGCGCCGCCAACGCCCTGCGCGAGGAGGCCGAGGCCCGGCTGCGCAGCGCGCTCGGCGCGGCCGAGCAGGAGGCGGCCGACCTGCTGTCCTCCGCGCACGCCGCGGTCGAGGACACCGCGGGCGAGGCGGCGGCGGCGCTGGCGGAGATGAAGCACCGCACGGCGGCGATGCTCGACGAGGCAAGCCTCGAACGCACGGCGGCGGCACGGCGGCTGGACGAGGAGGTACGGGAGCGGCGGCAGGCCATCGACGACGACCTCGCCACCCGTACCCGGGCCGCGGAGGTGCACCTCGCCGAGCAGCAGGCGGCGCACGCCGAGGCCGAGGCGTACGCGGCCCGCTGCCGCGACGAGGCGGAGGCGCAGGGTGCGGAACTGGTGGCGGAGGCGGTGGGGCAGGCGGAGCAGATCGAGCGCGACACGCAGCGCGCGCTGCGCGAGGCGGAGGGCCGCCGCGAGGAGCTGACGGCGCACATGGAGCACGTACGCGCCACCCTCACGGCGATGACGGGCCGCGCCCCCGACTCCGACCCGGCCACCGGCACGGTCCCGGGCCCCTCGCCCCACGGGGACGACTAGGCGGGAACACGGCCCCGCAAAGGTTGCCGAGGGGGCTCACCGCGGGCGTCGTGCTCTCAGGACGGCGTCGTGGGTGTGGCGGGTGCCTGCGGACGGCGGGGTGGTGCGGGGGCGGGTCTCGTGGACCAGGATGTCCCAGGCCGGTGCGAGAAGTTCGGCGATGTCGCCGGGCTGGTAGTAGTCGGCGGGGTCGAAGCCCGGCTCCCCGTGCCGGGCCAGGTCGGCGGGGGCGTGGGTGGCGAAGAGCAGCGTGCCGCCGGGGGCGACGGCGTCCAGGAGGCCGCGTAGTGCGGCGTGGCCCGGCCGGCGCCTGAGCGGGAAGTAGTGGACGGACACCAGGTCGTAGGCGCCGGTGGGCGGCGGTGCGGCCAGGAGGTCGGCCCGTGTCCATGCCACGCGGCCGTCGACGTCGGTGGCCGCCGCGGCGGCACGCCGCAGGGCGAGCCCGGAGACGTCGACCGCGGTGACCTGCCAGCCCCGCCGCGCGAGCCAGCGGGCGTCGGCGCCTTCGCCGCAGCCGGCGTCGAGCGCCCGGCCCGGTGGCAGACCGGCGGCCTCCGCGACGAGTACGGCGTTGGGGTTGCCGCTGAACACCTGCTCGCGGCCGCGGTACATCGCATCCCAGTACTCGGTGTCCATGTGTCCGGTCCTCTCGCTGTGTGCCGCCACGGTGCCCCCGACCCGGCGAGCCGGCAAAGGTCTTTGCGGAAAGTGCAAAGTGGCCGCACAGTGGGCCCCGTGAGCGATGACGTCGACGCCGTGCTGGCCGCGGTCGGCCCCCGGCTGCGCGAGCTGCGCCGCCGCAGGGGCGTCACCCTGACCGCCCTGTCGGCGACCACCGGCATTCCGGTCAGCACCCTGTCCCGGCTGGAGTCCGGACAGCGCAAGCCGGGTCTGGAACTGCTGCTGCCCCTGGCCAGGGCGTACCAGGTGCCGATCGAGGAGCTGGTCGGCGCTCCGGCGGAGCTCGACCCCCGGGTGTACCCGCGGCCGTTCACCCGGAACGGCATGACCGTCGTCCCGCTGACGCGCAAGCCCGGCGGGCTGCAGGCGTTCAAGCACCTCCTGCCCGCCGGCCTCACCGACGGCCGCGAGCCCGACCCCCGGTCGCACGAGGGCTATCACTGGCTGTACGTCCTGAAGGGGCGCCTGCGCGTCGTCCTCGGCGACAAGGACTTCGTCCTCCGGGAGGGGGAGGCGGCCGAGTTCGACACCCACCTTCCGCACTGGTTCGGCAACGCCGACGAACGCGCCGTGGAGTTCCTCAGCATCCTCGGCCCCCAGGGCGAGCGCGTCCACGTCAGAGCCGCCTTCCGTCCCGACGATCCCGATCGCCTCTGAGCGGCCGCGGGCCCCGTTCACCGCCGCCGGTAGGCGGTGGCCAGCACCGAGACGGTGACCCGGCCCGGCGGAGGTCCTTCCGTACGGGACGGGTGGCGTGCGGTCGGTGTCATCGCCACCAGGTCCAGGGCCTCCGCCGCGGTCAGGTGGACGGGGTAGTCGATCCGCTCGGTGGCGGCGGCCTCGAAGAAGGGGTCGAGCGCGCGGTGCAGCCGCTCCTCCTTCGCCGGGTCGACGGTGACCATCGCGGGCCGCCGGTCGCGCAGTTCGGCGAGGTGGCGCCCGGTGGGGCGGAGCACGACCAGCCGGCCGGCCGGGCGCAGCACGCGGTGGAACCCGGCCGCGTTGCGCGGGGCGAAGACGTTCAGGACGACGTCGGCCGCGCCGTCGGCCAGCGGCAGGGGGCGGAAGACGTCGGCGGCCACCGCGGCGGCCCGGTCGTGGGCGCGGGCGGCGGCGCGCAGGGCGCGTACGGAGGTGTCGAGGCCGATGCCGCGGGCGCCGGGCAGCAGGTCGAGCACGCCGGCGAGGTAGTGGCCCGTACCGCAGCCCGCGTCCACGACCGTGGCCCGCGGCCGGGACACCGCCGCGGCCGCCAGCCGGGCCGCGGCCGCGCGCAGTGGTTCGTACGCGCCGGCGGCCAGGAACCGGCTGCGGGCGCGCACCATGTCCGCGTCGTCGCCGCTGGTGGCGCGGGCGCCGGTGAGCAGGCTGACGTAGCCGTGGCGGGCGAGGTCGAAGGCGTGTCCTGCCGGGCAGCGCAGGGCGCCGCCTTCGGGGTGCAGACGGCGGGTGCGGCGGCACGTGGGGCAGCGCAGCACGTCGAGCGAGCGGGCGAGGGCAGGGGGAAGCGGTACGGGCACGGGGCGCTCCTGGCACGGGCGGACGGGGACCGTGCCTGCGTGCGCGCGCGTAACGCCGCTGCCCGGGAGGCGGGCGGCGGAGGAACGCGGGTCACCCGGCAGGCACGCCGGGGAGGGCGACGCCGGCCGGCGTCGCCCTCAGTGCCTTCCGCTCAGAGGAAGCAGTGCGGACCGCTCGTGAATGCCACGCGACGAGTCTACGAGCCGCCCGCAAGGGGTTCGGGAGACGCCGTCGGCGAAGCCGCCGGGTCGCCGTGCCGGTACTCCCGGGGCGTCACCCCGTACGCCGCGCGGAAGTTGCGCGAGAACGCCGCCGCGTGGATGTAGCCCCAGCGGGCCGCGATGCGGTGTACGGGCACCGCCGCGAGCACCGGGTCGCCGAGGTCGCGGCGGGCGTGTTCGAGGCGCTGGCGGCGGATCCAGCCCGCGACGGTCTCGCGGCCCCCGGTGTGGGCGCGGAAGATCCGGTGCAGGTAGCTGACGGAGACGTGGTGGGCGTCGGCCACCGACTGCGGGGTCAGCTCCGGGTCCTCCAGGTGGTGGCGCATGAAGTCCACGACGCGCACCAGCAGCGCGTGCTGGCGGTGCTCCGGGTCCAGCGACTCCGGTGTCAGCGCCTCCAGTTGGTGGGCCAGGTGCGCGTGCACCAGGTCGAGCACGGCGGTGCCCAGCCGGGCGGTGTCGGTGGGGCGGTAGACGGCAGCACTGCTCAGCACGTGGCCGACGGTGCCCGCCAGCAGCGCGCCGGGGCCCTGGTCGCCGGGGAGCTCCCGCCCGACCAGCCGCCGGAGGCTGCCGGCCGGGAGCGTCAGCCGGTCCTTCGGAATGGTGACGACCAGCGCGTCGAAGGTGCCGCAGGCGTCCGCGGGACGGCAGTCGAAGCCGTTGAGCCGCGTCCCGTCGTGGAAGTACATGCCGCCCGGCCGGCAGACGCCCGTGCGGCCGTCCCAGTCCGTGTGCAGCGAGCCCTGCAGGGGCATGAGGAACTGGTACGTGTCGTCGTCGACGTCCGCGGACTTGCGGCGTACGTGCACCGGGGAGAACCTGCGGGCCGCGACCTGGATCCCGCCCAGCCCGATCTCCAGGTCCTCGGCGAGGAACCCGGTGCCGTCCCAGCGTTCTCCGCCCGCCTCCCGGGCGGTGAACCCCTCCATCCGCGAGCACATCCGGTTCGTCCAGTGCGTGAACCGCTCCGGTGCCGGTACCTCGTCGCTGCGGAACTCTTCCCCGATCATGCCTGCCTCCACCCCGACTGCCCCCCGAGGCAAGGACACCGAGCCTAGAGCATCCGTTTACCCGCCCTTTACCCGGACCGCGGGACCGCGCGGAGTGCGCCTGAGGTCGACGCATCGTCAAGAAAGTGTCCTCAGAGCGTCAATGACCCGGCCGGGGCCCTGCTGCCACCGTGGGTCGGGACACGAATCTGCGCGTGCGGTGACCGCTCGTGTCCCTGCTTGCGTGCCTCTCATGCACGACCAGCACGAGAGACCGCGCGCGCCACCGCGCATTTTCGAAAGGCAACCCCCAGTGAACCGAACTCGCATGACAGTGCTGGCGGCGGTCAGCGCCGCCGCTCTCGCCCTCACCGGCTGCTCGGACGACGACTCCGACTCCTCCGCCGCGGACCAGGAGTCCTCGCAGGAGGCCGCGCCGGAGCCCGAGGAGGAGCCGGCGGCCGAGGAGGAGAGCCCGGCCGCCGCGCCGAAGGAGGTCGAGGTCACGCCGCCGGGGACGAAGCTGAAGATCGGCGAGCAGGCGATCGTCCCCTACGACAGGGCGGGCGCCACCGGCCACATCGGGATCACGGTCACCGGGGTGTCGGACGTGGACAAGGCGGCCTTCGACGCCGCGCTCGGGGAGAACGGCGACGCGGACATCACGCCGTTCTGCGTCGAGTTCACCGTCGAGAACGCGGACGGCAGCGACCTGGGCGGCTCGTACCCGCCGGACCTGATCGGCACCACCGCGGACGGCGGCGACCCCGGGGCCACGGTCTTCGGCGCGGACGTCGAGGGGTGCGCGGAGGGCCAGGCGCCCGACGAGTTCGCCGAGGCGGGGGCCTCGTACGAGACGAAGCGGCTCCAGGGCGCCGGTCCCGGCGCCAGCGTCGCGGGCGCCTCGTACGAGGAGGACGACTACCGGGACGAGCCGATCGTCTGGACCCCGTAGCCGCCGACCTGCAACAGAGGCCGCAGACAGCGGCAGCCGGCAGCGATCGACAACAAAAGTCGACGACAGAGGCCGGCAACAGAAGCAGGGCCGGCGATCCCACCCCCGTAGGGTCGCCGGCCCGTACGGGAGCCGCCCGCGGCGGCTCCGCCAGACCGCCCTTCCCGGATACCGCCCGTACCGGGAACGGGCTCGGGGCCCGGCGAACGCCCACCAAGCTCCGCCGGGCCCCTCCACCGCGTACCGCCGCTACTCGGTCGCGATGGCGTTCAGCACGTTCATCCGGCCCGCCCGGAACGCCGGGACCAGCGCCGCGAACAACCCGACGACCGCCGAGCCCGCGAACACCACCCCGATCGTCGGCCAGGGGATGTCGAGCACCTTCAGGCCCTCCAGCGCCAGCAGTTGCTGCGCCGCCGTGCCCCACGCCAGCCCGAGCCCGAGCCCGAGCAGCGCGCCGAACAGGGCGATCACCACCGACTCCAGCCGGATCATCCGGCGCAGTTGCCTGCGCGACAGCCCGATCGCGCGCACCAGCCCGATCTCCCGGGTCCGCTCGACCACCGACAGGGCCAGGGTGTTGACGACCCCGAGGACCGCCACGATGATCGCCAGCGCCAGCAGCCCGTTGACGAGGTTGAGCATCTGGCCCACCTGGTCCTTCAGGGTCTGCTTGAAGTCCGTCTGGTCGCGCACCTGGTACTGCGGGTACGGGTCCATCAGTTCCTTCAGCGAGGCGTACGCGGCCTCCTCCTGGCCGTCCTTCGCCTTGCCGAACATGATGTCGTCGAACGGCAGGTCGCCCGCCTTGATGTAGTCCCGCGCCGTGGTCAGGTTCAGGTACGCCGCACCCGAGTCGAGCGTGGTCTCGGAGGAGGTGACCGCGCGCAGCGTCAGCTCCGCGGTGCCGCCGTCGGCGAAGTCGACGGTGAGGGTGTCGCCGAGCTTCAACCCGTGGTCCTTGGCGAAGTCCTCGCCCACGGACATGCTGTCCTTCTTGTAGGCGTCGGCCAGGTCGCCGCGCACGGTCTCGGACCTGAGGTCCTGCGCGTACGTCGCGGAGGCGGCGGTCAGGCTGTACTCCTTGACGGTCTTGCCGTCCGGCAGCGTCAGGTCCGCGTCGAGCGCCTTGTAGTGCGTGACGTGCTCCATGTGCGGGGCGCCGTCGAGGACCTTCGCGGCCTCCGGGACGATCGGCTGACCTCCGTCGTCTTGGATGATGAAGTCCGCGCCCACCGACTTGTCCAGCTCCTCCGTCGCCGAGGCGACCATCGAGGACCCGACCACCGACAGGCAGGCGACCAGCGAGAGACCGATCATCAGCGCCGAGGCGGTCGCCCCGGTGCGCCGCGGGTTGCGCAGCGCGTTCCGCTCGGCCATGCGGCCCACCGGGCCGAAGATCCGCAGCACGCCGGCCGCGAGGGCCCGTACCAGCAGACCGGCCAGCACCGGCGCGAAGACGATGAAGCCCAGCAGGGACAGCAGCACGCCGCCCGCGAGGTACATCGCGCCGTCGGCGGCCTCGTCGACGCGGGTGGTGAGGAAGAGCAGCCCGCCGCCGCCCGCGGTGAGCAGCACGCCCAGCGCGGTCCGTACGGCACCCGCCTTGCGGTCGCCCGGCGTGCCGGCGTCGCGCAGCGCGGCCATCGGCGAGACCTTGCCCGCCCGGCGGGCCGGCAGCCACGCGGCGAGCACGGTGACGACGACGCCGAGGAGAATGCCGACGGCGGGCGTGGTGGCGTTGATCGTCAGGTCGGCGGTGTTCAGCTCCATGCCGACCGCGCCCATGAGCTTCATCAGCCCCACGGCGATGCCGATGCCCGCGCCGACGCCGAGGACCGAGCCGATCACGCCGAGGAGCAGCGCCTCGACGAGCACCGAGCGGTTGACCTGGCGGCGGCTGGACCCGATGGCCCGCAGCAGCCCCAGCTCGCGGGTGCGCTGGGCGACGAGCATCGAGAAGGTGTTGACGATGAGGAAGATGCCGACGAGGACGGCGATGCCGGCGAAGCCGAGCATGGCGTACTTCATGACGTCCATGAAGCTGCCGAGGTCGTTCTTGTTCTCCTCGACGACCTCGTCCTTCGTCTGCACCTTGAGGGGCTCTGCGGAGTCGGCCACGGCCTTCCGGACGTCGGCCCTCAGCGCTTCGTTGGAGACGCCGGCCTCTGCGGTGAGGTTGACCGAGGAGAAGACACCGGGCTTGCCGAGGAGCTTCTCCTGCGCGGTCGCGGTGTCGAAGTAGACGATCGTCGCGCCCGGGTTGGTGATCTTGAAGGTGGCGATGCCGACGACCTCGGAGGTGAACGAGCCGGGGGCGGCGATCGTACGGATCTTGTCGCCGATCTCGACTCCGTGCTTGTCGGCGGCGTCGGCGTCGATGACGACCTCGGTGGGCCCGCGGGGCTCGTGGCCCGAGGTGATCTCGGTGGTTTCGAGCTCCAGCCGGTCCCAGTTGGTGCCGATGGTGGGGGCGCCGGTGGTGGAGCCGAGGTTCTCGTTGTCGGCGTCCGCGACGGTGATGGCGTCGTTGGACACCTCGCCGTCGGCGGCCTTGACGCCGTCGACCTTCTCCACCCGCGCCAGGTCCGCGGCCGGCATCGTCGGTTGCGGCTTGCGGCCCCAGTCGCCGTCGTCGTTGTCCGCGGCCTTGGGGCTGACGCGGACGTCGGAGGCGGACGCCTTGAAGAGCCGGTCGAAGGTGGTGGTCATGGTGTCGGAGAAGACGAGCGTGCCGCACACGAACGCCACCGACAGCACGACGGCGACGGCGGAGAGCGCCATGCGTCCCTTATGGGAGAAGAAGTTGCGCATGGAGGTCTTGAAGACGGTCATCTCAGGCCACCCGGCCCCGCGCGTCGAAGGACTTCATCCGGTCGAGGACCTGCTCGGAGGTGGGGTCCCACATCTCGTCGACGATGCGGCCGTCGGCGAGGTACAGGACGCGGTCCGCGTAGCCGGCGGCGACCGGGTCGTGGGTGACCATCACGATGGTCTGGCCCAGCTCGTCCACCGAGCGGCGCAGGAAGCCGAGGACCTCGGCGCCGGCGCGGGAGTCGAGGTTGCCTGTCGGCTCGTCGCCGAAGATGATCTCCGGCCGGGAGGCGAGCGCCCGCGCCACCGCCACGCGCTGCTGCTGGCCGCCGGAGAGCTGGCTCGGGCGGTGCTTGAGCCGCTCGGCCAGGCCCACGGTGCCCACCACGCGCTCCAGCCACTCGCGGTCGGGCTTGCGGCCCGCGATGTCCATGGGCAGCGTGATGTTCTCCAGGGCGTTGAGGGTGGGCAGGAGGTTGAACGCCTGGAAGATGAAGCCCACGCGGTCGCGCCGCAGTTGGGTCAGCTTCTTGTCCTTCAGCCCGGTGATCTCGGTCTCGTCGATCCAGATGCGGCCCGCCGTGACCGTGTCGAGGCCGGCGAGGCAGTGCATGAGGGTCGACTTGCCGGAGCCCGAGGGCCCCATGATGGCGGTGAACTGGCCCCGGGCGATATCCACATCGACGTTGTCGAGAGCGAGGACCTGCGTCTCCCCCGAGCCGTACGCCTTGGTCACCTGTCGCGCTCGTGCGGCGACGGCCGTGCGCGCCGCTACAGCCGTGGTCACTGTCGTGTCTCCTTCGTCTGCGGAACCGCCCTGCGGAACCTGTTCGCGCCGCTGCTGCGGCGCTGCTTCGTCGTGTGTATGAGTCTGGTGAGCGGGGGCCGGGAAATCCCTGGTGCCTGGCGCCGTATCGGGTGTGGGGATATCCCCACCCCGCTCCTGGGGAAGGACCCCCTGCCCGGCCCGTCGTCTGTCTCGTCGACTCGCCTGACCAGGCTAGATAGCCTCGCGGCCGGTCCCGTCGGCCGGACGGAGGAGCCCGCCCCTGCTTTCCGACGGGGGCGGGCCCTTAGGGGTGCGCGGGGCGGTACGGGCCGGGGGTCGGGGTTCCGCGGCGGCACCTGCGGCTTCGGGCCGAGGGCGCGGGGCGCTGCGGGGGTACGGCGGGTACGGGGCCGGGGGCGGGCGCGGGGCGAGGGGGCGCGGCGGCGGGCGGCCTGGCGCGCCGCCGCGGTGGCGGTCCGGCCGCTTGGGGCGCCGGGTGTCGGTGGAGCGTCGTACGCTGGAGACCCCCGGGGCGTCCGCCGCCTCGGGCTGTTCGCGTTGCCCGCGGCGCCAGCCGCCTGCCCACCCACCCAGCACCCAGCCACCCGGAGCGGATGCCCCATGAGCCTGTACGGCCTGCTCGACGCCGTCGTCCGCGACCCCGCGCTCGCCGAGGCGGTGACCGCCGCGGAGGGCGGCGCCCGGCCGCAGGTCGACCTCGTCGGCCCGCCCGCCGCCCGCCCCTTCGCGCTCGCGGCGCTCGCCGCGCGTACCCGGCGCCCGGTGCTCGCCGTCACCGCCACCGGCCGCGAGGCCGAGGACCTGGCCGCCGCCCTGCGCTCGCTGATGCCGCCGGGCCGCGAGGACGCCGTGGTGGAGTACCCGGCGTGGGAGACCCTGCCGCACGAGCGTCTTTCGCCCCGCTCCGACACCGTCGGCCGCCGCCTCGCCGTGCTCCGCCGGCTCGCGCACCCGGACCCCGACGACGCGGCCGCGGGCCCCGTCTCCGTCGTCGTCGCGCCCGTACGCTCCGTGCTCCAGCCGCAGGTCAAGGGCCTCGGCGACCTCAAGCCCGTGGCGCTGCGCAGCGGCCGGTCCGCCGACCTGGAAGAGACGGTGCAGGCGCTGGGGGCGGCCGCGTACAGCCGGGTGGAGCTGGTCGAGAAGCGCGGCGAATTCGCCGTGCGCGGCGGGATCCTCGACGTGTTCCCGCCCACCGAGGAGCATCCCCTGCGGGTGGAGTTCTGGGGCGACGACATCGAGGAGATCCGCTACTTCAAGGTCGCCGACCAGCGCTCCCTGGAGGTCGCCGAGCACGGCCTGTGGGCGCCGCCGTGCCGCGAGCTGCTGCTGACGGGCTCCGTCCGGGCCAGGGCCGCCGACCTCGCCGTACGGCACCCGCAGCTCGGCGAGATGCTGGGGAAGATCGCCGAGGGCATCGCGGTGGAGGGCATGGAGTCCCTGGCCCCCGTCCTCGTCGACGACATGGAGCTGCTGCTCGACGTGCTGCCCGCCGGCAGCATGGCGGTGTCCTGCGACCCGGAGCGGGTGCGGACCCGCGCCGCGGACCTGGTCGCCACGTCGCAGGAGTTCCTCCAGGCGTCCTGGGCCGCCTCCGCGGGCGGCGGCGAGGCGCCGATCGACCTGGAGCTGCTGGGCCGGGCCTCGCTGTGGGGCATCGCCGACGTCCGCGAGCACGCGCGCGAGCTGGGCATGATGTGGTGGTCGGTCAGCCCCTTCTCCGCGGACGCGGAGCTGGAGGAAGACACCTTGGAGCTGGGCCTGCACGCGCCGGAGGTCTACCGGGGGGACACCGCCCGCGCGCTCGCCGACACCAAGGGCTGGCTCGCCGACGGCTGGCGCGTGGTCTACCTCACCGAGGGCCACGGCCCCGCGCAGCGCACCACCGAGGTCCTCGGCGGCGAGGGCATCGCCGCCCGCCTCGACGCGGACCTCGCCCCCGACGCGCTCGCGCCGTCCGTCGTGCACGTCTCCTGCGGCGAGCTGGACCACGGCTTCGTCGCCCCCGGCCTGCGCCTCGCGGTGCTCACCGAGACCGACCTGTCCGGCCAGAAGGCCGCCGGCCGCGAGGGCGCGCGGATGCCCGCGCGGCGGCGCAAGCAGATCGACCCGCTGACCCTCCAGGCCGGCGACTACATCGTGCACGAGCAGCACGGCGTGGGGCGCTACCTGGAGATGGTGCAGCGTACGGTCCAGGGCGCCACCCGCGAGTACCTGCTGGTGGAGTACGCCCCCGCCAAGCGCGGCCAGCCGGGCGACCGGCTCTACATCCCCACCGACCAGCTCGACCAGGTCACCAAGTACGTCGGCGGCGAGGCCCCCACGCTGCACCGGCTGGGCGGCTCCGACTGGGCCAAGACCAAGTCCCGGGCGAAGAAGGCCGTCAAGGAGATCGCCGCCGACCTCATCAAGCTCTACTCGGCGCGCATGGCCGCCCCCGGCCACGCCTTCACGGGGGACACCCCGTGGCAGCGCGAGCTGGAGGACGCGTTCCCGTACGTGGAGACGCCGGATCAGTTGTCCACCATCACCGAGGTGAAGGAGGACATGGAGAAGCCGATCCCCATGGACCGCCTCGTCTGCGGCGACGTCGGGTACGGCAAGACGGAGATCGCGGTGCGGGCGGCGTTCAAGGCGGTGCAGGACGGCAAGCAGGCCGCCGTCCTCGTACCGACGACGCTCCTGGTGCAGCAGCACATGGGCACGTTCTCCGAGCGGTACGCGCAGTTCCCCGTGGTGGTGCGCGCGCTGTCGCGGTTCCAGACGGACGCCGAGGCCAAGGCCGTGCTCGACGGGCTGCGCGAGGGCTCGGTGGACGTCGTCATCGGCACGCACCGGCTCTTCTCGTCCGACACCCGGTTCAAGGACCTGGGCCTGGTCATCGTGGACGAGGAGCAGCGCTTCGGCGTGGAGCACAAGGAGCAGTTGAAGAAGCTGCGCGCCAACGTCGACGTGCTGACGATGTCCGCCACCCCCATCCCGCGCACGCTGGAGATGGCCGTCACCGGCATCCGCGAGATGTCGACGATCACCACCCCGCCGGAGGAGCGGCACCCGGTGCTGACCTTCGTCGGCCCGTACGAGGAGAAGCAGATCGGCGCCGCCATCCGCCGCGAACTGCTCCGCGAGGGCCAGGTCTTCTACATCCACAACCGGGTGGAGTCCATCGACCGCGCCGCCGCCCGGCTGCGGCAGGCCGTGCCGGAGGCGCGGGTCGCCACGGCGCACGGGCAGATGTCGGAGTCGGCGCTGGAGCAGGTGGTGGTCGACTTCTGGGAGAAGAAGTTCGACGTGCTGGTCTCCACGACGATCGTGGAGAACGGCATCGACATCTCCAACGCCAACACCCTCATCGTCGAACGCGGCGACACCTTCGGCCTCTCGCAGTTGCACCAGTTGCGGGGCCGCGTCGGCCGCGGCCGCGAGCGGGGCTACGCGTACTTCCTGTACCCGCCGGAGAAGCCGCTGACGGAGACCGCGCACGAACGCCTCGCCACCATCGCGCAGCACACGGAGATGGGCGCCGGCATGTACGTGGCGATGAAGGACCTGGAGATCCGCGGCGCGGGCAACCTGCTGGGCGGCGAGCAGTCGGGCCACATCGCGGGCGTCGGCTTCGATCTGTACGTCCGGATGGTCGGCGAGGCCGTCGCCGACTACCGCGCGACGCTGGAGGGCGGCACGGAGGAGGCGCCGCCGCCGGAGGTCAAGATCGAGTTGCCGGTCGACGCCCACGTCCCGCACGACTACGCCCCGGGCGAACGGCTGCGCCTGGCGGCGTACCGCGCGATCGCCTCGGTGACGTCGGAGGACGACATCCGCGCGGTCCGCGAGGAACTCACCGACCGCTACGGCCCCCTCCCGGAGCCGGTCGAGAACCTCCTGCTGGTCGCGGGCCTGCGCATGCTGGCCCGCGCCTGCGGCGTCGCGGACATCACCTTGCAGGGCACCCGCATCCGCTTCAGCCCGGTGTCGCTGCGGGAGTCGCAGGAACTGCGGCTGAAGCGGCTGTACCCGGGCGCGGTGGTGAAGCCGGCGCTGAACCAGATCCTGGTGGACCGCCCGAAGCCGAAGCAGATGGGCGCCCAGCCGCTGAAGGGCCGCGAACTGCTGGCGTGGGTGGGTGAACTGCTGACGACGATCCTGGACTCGTAGGGGCGGGGGCGGCGGCCGGAGCCGGGGCCGCTGCGGGCGTCACCCTTGCAGGGGATTGCGCACCCGGACTCCGGGAAACCGGCTGAAGTCCCGGTCGGCGGACCACAGTTCCCGTACGCCGTGCATGCGGCACAGTGCGGCGACCCGCCCGTCGTGCACCATGGGCCCGGCGACCTTGCCCTGCTCCAGCGCCTCGCGGAGCACCGGCCAGTACCCCGTGCCCTCGGCGAGGAGGACGGCGGTGGGGGACTGCAGCCAGGCGTCGATCTGGGTCAGCGCCTGGCCGGTGGTGCTCGGCGGCTGGTAGATGCGCGGGTGGGTGGCGACGGAGAAGAACTCGTGCAGACACGGCCACGGCAGCGCCCACGGGACCGATCCCTCGGCGAGCCCCCGTACGGCGGCCGCGGCCGCGTCGTGGAACGGGCTGTCCGCGCGGTGGGCGTAGACGAGCACGTTGGTGTCGAGTGCGATCACGCCCGGTCCCCGTAGGCGAGGTCACGGATCTCGTCCCAGCTCGCCCCGCGCACGTCCCGCTGCAGCCCGTCGCCGGTCACGCTGGCATCCCGCAGAGTGAAGGCGGCGCGGTCGGCCTCTTCCTCCAGGACGGCGCGCAGGCCCTGCTCGATGAGGGCTTTGAGAGTGGTTCCCTTGCGTCGGGCCGTCCGGCGCGCCTCGGTCAGCAGCGCGTCGGAGATGTCGACGGTGGTCTTCATATGGCTCACCATACCCATTGACCCATACTCCCATACATGATGACACTCCGTGTCGGATTATCACCCTGCGTACGTGTGTGTGAATCGCGGTGACTCGGCGTTCGGTGCGCCTGTGGCGCTACGGGGCCTCGATGCCGGAGATGCGGTACTTGTGGACGTCGGCGTCGAGGATGCGGACGGACTGGTCGGCGTCCGGGCCCGTGCCGCGGAAGCGGAGGACGTCCTCGTCGGTCTCCCACCGCTCGTAGACGTTGATCCGGTCCGCCTCGACGGGGTCGGGGGAGAGCGCGAAGTCCAGACAGCCGGCGGCGGTGCGCGCCTGCGTGACGACGTTCGCGCAGCCGGCCAGATAGTCGTCCCGTCGTCGGACCCCACATCTGGGTCCGCCACCACCTGCGGTGACGGAAGGGGGTCGCCGTCCCGTCAGCGGCCCGTCGCGCCGTCGATTTGTTCGCGGAGGATGTCCGCGTGGCCCGCGTGGCGGCCCGTTTCCTCGATCATGTGCGTCAGCGCCCACCGTACGCTCGGCGCCTTCCCGCCCCGCCGCGGTACCTGTGCGCCCAGGTCCGTGCAGTCGTCGAGCACCCGGTTCGCGCCCGTTACCGCCTCGCGGTAGTCCGCGACGATCTCCGCCACGGTCGACGCCGCCGGGGCCTCGAACGTCGACGGCCAGTCGGTGACCCGTTCGCCCAGGAACGTCGCGCGTTCGACGTACGTGAGGTGGTGCAGCAGGCCCAGCAGGTTCGTACCCGACGGGACTCCCGCCGTGCGCACCTGCGGTTCCGGGGCGGACTCGACCTTCGCGGCGATCGACGTCCGCAGGTAGTCGAGGAAGCCGCGCAGCGTCTCGGCCTCCGTGGCTCCGGTACGGGGCGGCGGGGTGTCCCTGCGGCGGGATGCGGCGGTGGCCATGGGGTGTCCTGCCTTTCGGCGGTCGGCGCTCGGTGGTCCGTCTCGGCGGTCGGCGGTCGGCGGTCGGCGGTCGGCGCTCGGCGTGAGCCTCCGGTACGTCGCCAGTCTCCGCACCCCCGCCCCATCCCGCGAGAAACCTTGCCGTTCCGGCAAAGCCCCCGTGCCCGTAGCGGATGAACCGAAGCCGCCCCGACCCCGGCGGTAAGGTGCGTCGCATGCCGGATGCCCCGTCCCGCCCCGAGCCGTTCACCCCGCACACGGAGCCCGCGGCGCTGGACGACCTCCGTGCGAGGCTGCGCGCGACCCGCTGGCCGGACGCGCCCGAGGACGCCGGCTGGTCGATGGGCACCGACCTCGGCTATCTCCGTGAACTCGTCGGCTACTGGGCGGACGGTTTCGACTGGCCGGCGCAGGAGGCGGCGCTCGCCCGGCTGCCCCGCTTCCGCGTCCGGCTCGGCGGCCTCGGGATCCACTTCGTACACGTACGGGCCGCCCCGCCACCCGCAGGGGTTGCCGCCCCCGTCCTGCCGCTCGTCCTCAGTCACGGCTGGCCCGACTCCTTCTGGCGCTACACGAAGGTCATCCCCCTCCTGACCGATCCCGGTGCGCACGGCGCCGACCCCGCCGACGCCTTCGACGTCGTCGTCCCCGACATGCCCGGCTACGGCTACTCCGACCGCCCCGCAGGCCCGCCCCTTGACTCCATCGCCGTCGCCGGCCTCTGGGCCCAGCTCATGGACGTCCTCGGCTACGCGCGCTTCGGGGCGGCGGGCGGCGACATCGGCAGCCACGTCAGCCGCTACCTCGCGCTCGACCACCCCGACCGGGTCGTCGCCGTTCACCGTACGGACGCGGGCGTGCCCGTCCCGCCCGGCGACCCGGCGGACCTCGCCCCCGAAGAGCGCGCCTGGTTCGAGTCCGTCGCCGCCTGGGCCGCGAGCGAGGGCGCGTACGGCGCCATGCACCGCACGAAGCCCCAGACCGCCGCCTTCGGGCTCGCCGACTCGCCGGCCGGGCTCGCCGCGTGGATCGTCGAGAAGCTCCGGGCGTGGAGCGACTGCGACGGCGACGTCGAGCGCTCGTACACCAAGGACGAGATCCTCACCAACGTCACGCTCTACTGGCTGACGAACACGATCGGCTCGTCGATGCGCATGTACCGCGCGAACGGCGCGATCAAGCCCGCGCAGCTCGCGCGCCGCGTCGAGGTGCCTTCCGGCTTCTCGCTCTTCCCCGGCGACATCGCCCGCCCGCCGCGGGCCTGGCTTGAGCGCACCGCGAACGTCGTGCGGGTGACCGAGCCGGCGCGCGGCGGGCACTTCGCGCCGTTCGAGGAGCCTGAGTTCTACGCGGAGGAGTTACGCGCCTTCTTCCGCCCGTACCGGGCGGCGGCGACGGGCTGAGGCCGACGGTCCCGGACTTCGCGGAACCGGCCGACGCCGTGACCCACTCCTGCTAGCTTCTGGCCACGCCGGCCCGAGCCCCGCGCCCCACCGCCCGCTGCCCGCCGCCCCCGGCGCGAGAGGAACCCCTTGCCCCCGCCACCCCCCGCCGCCACCGTGCTCTTCGACCTCGGCAACGTGCTCTTCTGCGATCCCTGGGAGACCCTCCTCCTCACCCCGGGCACCGGACTCGCCGACCGCCGAGGGCTCGACCGCGAGCGCGTACGGGCCGAGGGGACCGAGCTGTGGGCGCGTTACAGCCTGTCCGCCACCGCCGAGGAGAGCTACTGGGCCGAGCTGTCCGCCGCCCTGCGGATCCCGCTGACCCGGGAGTTCGTCCGGTCGCTCGAAGAGGAACTCCTCCTCCCGCACCCGGAAGCCGACCGCATACTGGCCGCCGCCGCGGCCTCCGGCCGGCGCATCGGCATCGTCTCGAACAACACCACGTTCTGGTACGCCAAGCAGGCCGCGGCACTCGACCTGCTCCGCTTCGTGGACCCGGCGCTCGTCTTCCTCTCGTGCACCGAAGGCGTCAGCAAGGGAACGCGCCCCGGACTGCTGGAACTCGCCGCCGACCGCACCGACCCCGCCCGTACGCTCGTCGTCGAGGACCGGCCGGCCCATCTCCGCCGCGCCGCCGGACTCGGCTTCGAGACGCTGGAGTTCTCCCTGGCGGCGTCGGTACGGGATCCTTCGAATCAGTTGCTGGAGAAGCTGTCAGATGCCTCAGGTCCCCGCCGGTGAGAACCCCCCGCCGCCCCTCCCCGGCCCGCGCGCCGAGTCCTTATCCCCGGCAGACGGCGGAGGCGGAGGCGGAGGCGGAGGCGGAGGCGGTGTCGAGGTCGGGGACGGCGGAGACGGCGGCGACCGCGGTGCGGCCCACCGCGCCGATCCCGCCGCGATGAACGCGCTCCTCGCCGAGTACAACTCGCTGCGCCAGGAGAGCCTCCAGGCGATCACCAACCGCATCCAGATCATGAACTTCGCCTTCACCTCGCTGGCGGTGGTCCTCGCGGCCCTCCTGACCTCGTCGGTGTCCCGGGCCGTGCTCATCCCGGTCAGCCTCGTCTTCGTACCGGCGGCGGCGAAGGCGAGCCTGCTGATCTGGCTGGGCGAGTACCACCGGTCGCAGCGCGCCGGGCGGGGAGTGGCCCAGATCGAGAGACGGATCAACGCGCTGCTGGGCGCCGACGACCACGTGGGGTGGGAGTCCCGGCTCATCTCCTCCAACACCCACATGGGATACCCGTACGTCGCCACCTCCCTGTTCATCCTCAGCACGGGCGTCCTGGGCGAGGTGCTGGGCGGCTACTACCTCGTGGACAGGGTGGGGGAGGACGGCCGGACCACCGCGGCGGTCGCGGCCGCGGCGGCGGTCGCGACGTACGCGGTGGTGGCGGAGGTGCTGTTCGTACGGTTCTTCCTGCACCGCTGGCGGCTCATCCGCAGGGCGACACACAGCGGTTGAGGGGAGGGGGCGCGCGGGCGTCACCCGAGGCGGGTCGGTTGGGGAGGCGCGGCTGCGGCGTCCGGCCGTGGAGGTGCCGCTGCCGCGTCCGGCCGTGGAAGCGCCGCCACCGCCTCGGGCGGTGGACGGGCCGCCACCGCGTCCCGCCGGGGGAGCGCCGCCGCCGCGTCCCCGCGTAGGTCCAGCTCGGCGCGGACCGTCTTGCCGACCGGCACCCGGTCCAGCACCGCCCACCGGTCGGCCAGTTCGTCGACGAGCAGCAGCCCGCGCCCGGATTCCCCCTCCGGTACGGGCATCGCGCCCACCTGCTCCGGCCCCGGCGGCCGCCGCTGCCCCCGGGCGTCGGAGACCTCGATGCGGACGGCCTGCCCGAGGAGCGAGAGCCGCAGCTCGAAGTCCCGCCCGGCTACGCGGCCGTGGGTCACGGCGTTCGCCGCCAACTCGGCGACGATGGCGGCGGCGTCGCAGACGGTGGCGGTCTGCGGGACACCCCAGGAGTGGAGCTGCACGATCGTGAGATGCCGCGCCAGCCGCGCCCCGAGCGGGGTGGAGCTGAAACGCTGGCTGAACACACGTACGGTGACGGGCGGGGGTAGCGGGAGCGACGTGGAGAGTGCGGTCATGCCCCCGAATCTGCCCGGAGCAGCGGCAGTTAGCCAGGTCAAACGCATGTACGCGCCGGACGGTACAAAGCGGCGGGATGGAAAGTACCGGTAACTACCCGTAACCATGAGGAAGTGTGCCGCGGCTCTGCCCACCACTCGCCAAGCGAATCACCCGTGGCGCAACCGCGACGGCGAATGCAAGCATGCCCGCCTCACCACCTCCCATGCCCGACCAATTTCAGTTCTCCGGACGGGTGGATGCGGTTGCTCCGTGGGTGAGGTCGGTCGGACGCACGGACGCGTCCGGTGGGTGGGTGTGTGGGTGCGTTCGGTGCGCGGGCGGGTTCGGTCGGGGAGGCACGGGGCGGCTCGGGACGTGGTGATCCGCTCGGCCCACTTGGCCCACTTGACCCAACTCGCGATTCGCCCATTCGTGATCGGCCCACTCATGCCCTCACACCCGCCCAAGGGTAGGCGCCTGGTCTGACAACGCGGGGGCAGCGGGGCGCTGAGCTGGTACGTCGTCTCTGTGTGTGGCGGGTACGGGGGTACGGCGTCGGGGCGGCGGGGTGCGTGGGGTGGGTCGGTGTGCGGGGGGTCCGGGTCGGGGTGGGCGGTGTCGTTGGGGTTCCCACCGGGCCACCCGTCTCTTGAGTGTGCGGGCCTGCGTGCGCCGTCAAGGGCGTTCCCTCCGCTTCGCTGCGGGAACGTCGCTTCGCGATGGGGCTTCGCCCCACCCTGGACTGCGGACTCCGGCCCGTGACAGACCGGCGGCTATGGGTGGCCCGGAGGGAGCGGCGTCCCTTGAAGCCGCGTACGGATCGGTCGTCCGGTGACGGGGGGCCGGCCACCGGAGGCGGGCCCGCTCGGTGCGCGGACGGTCTCGGCGTCGGTGGCTCATGCGTGCCCCGGCGCCAGTGGTTCACGCGGCCCGTTTGCGGGTGGCCGACACGGTTCCTGCGTTGCTGGCTACGCCGCCCCCTATGCCGGTGGCTTACGGTGTCGGGCCCCCGCCCGCTTGTCGGTGGTCCCGGTTCCGTCCTTCCCGCTGGGGCTTCGGGCTGGGTGTGGGTTGGGGGCGGCGGTGGTTGGGCGAAAGTCGGGCTGTGCGGGTGTTTTGGCCGGGTTTTGCGCTGCTATTGCGCAGGGTTTTTGGCGGTGGCGCGCATTCCGGGTGGTCTGGGCGAGGGGGTGGCGGCCTGCGGGCGGGTGGGTGCGCCTGGAGGGGCGAAAGTCGGCGCTGGGGGCCTGATTCGGTGCGGATTGGGGGGTGTTACCGCGAGTTACGGCCCGATTTCTCTGCTCGGAGTGTCATGGGTGTGGCGTCGGCGCGCGCGATCGGAGGGCGGCCCGCCCGCGTACGTGTCCAACTGTATGAAGGGGCGGGGATAGACGGTGATCGTCACTGTACGTAAGTATTCGCGTGCACGGTGTTCAAGGCGGGCCGGGTGAGTGGGAGGTGGCCGCTGATGGCCGGGGATGTGAGCGGGACGAGTGGGCTGGGGAGTGAGCCGGAGCCGTCGGACAGCATGAGGACCTTCGGCGCGGTGGTCCAAGCACTGCGTGAACACGCGGGGTTGAGCCGGGAGCAGCTCGGTGAGCACGTGCGGTACTCGAAGCACACGGTGGCGTCGGTCGAAGGCGGCCGCCGTATGCCACCGCCTGACTTCGTAGAACGGGCAGAGCCCGTCCTCGGGGACACGGGTGTACTGCGGAGGTCCGTGCCCCATGTGGTGCGCAAGCCGGGCCTGGCACGGTGGTTTCGGGCGTGGGCGCAGTTGGAGACGGAGGCGATCAGTCTCAGTACGTACGAGTGTCGAATGATCCCGGGGCTGTTGCAGACGAAGGCGTACGCGCGAACGTTGTTCGAGTACGAGTTGCCGCCACTTGATGACGAGCAGATTGAGGCTCAGTGGGAGGCGCGAGCGGCGCGGCAGCGGCTGCTGCGGGAGCGGCCGAACACGGCGTTCAGCTTCATCCTCGACAAGCATCTGTTTCTGCGCCGTATGGGCGCCGTCGAAGTTGCACGCGAGCAGATCGACCACGTCATGGAGATCGCCGAGCTGCGGAATGTTCAGATCCAGGTCATGCCGCTCGTGGCTCACTGTGGGTTGCACGGTCCTATCGTGCTGCTGGAGACCGATGACAACTGTACGTATGCCTACAGCGAAGGGCAGGAGAGCGGCCAGTTGATCAGCGATCCGAAAGTGGTCAGCGTGTTCCAACGGCGGTATGCCAGGATGAGCGCGCAGGCTCTCACGCCGGAGGACTCCCTGAGCCTGCTGCAGCAGATTCGAGGAGACCTATGAACACCGCTGACGTGGGTTGGTTCAAGAGCAGTTACAGCAGTGGGTCGGGCGACAACTGCATCGAGGTCGCCGTCTCCTGGCGCAAGTCCAGCCACAGCAGCGGCTCCGGCGACGACTGCGTCGAGGTTGCCGCCTGTCCCTCCGTCGTCCACGTCCGTGACTCCAAGGACAAGGCCGGCCCTCAGCTCGCCTTCACCCCCGACGCCTGGGCCGACTTCGTCGCCTTCGCCCGGGGGCTCTGACCCCCTTCCGCGTGACCCCCGTGGCGTACGGGGCGGTGTGAACGGCGAAGTTGCCGTGCAACTTTGGCCGCGCGTCGCACGTCTCATCCACGGGGGAATCATGCTGCACATTGAGTTCACTTCTGCCGGTCTCAACCGGCTGCGGTCGGCCGGGGACGTCAGTCCCATGTGGGAAGTCGTCCTCAGCTTGCAGGCGTTGCAGACCGCGCACGCCGCGCTCGCGCTGGATCCGTGGCGGCGGCGGGTGCGGGGCGAGCTGGTTGCCGCCGGGCTGGGGGAGACCCTCGGGGCGTTACAGCGGCTGTGTCCTGAGGCCGCGTACTTTCCGGACTTCCTGACGCCCAGCGCCGGGGGTGGCCGGACGCTCGATGCCGAGCTGGAGCAGGTGCTACGGACCCCGAAGGCCCGGTTGCGCAAGGAGATCGGGCTGCTCTGCGCCTTGGGTGGGTCGTCGCGCGGGGCGCGGCGGTTGGCCGACGGGGACGCCGGTGCCCTGCGGCGGCTCGGGGACGCGGTGCGGCGGTACTACGCGGTGGCCGTGGCGCCGTACCGGGAGGCGATCCGGTCCGCTGCCGCCGCCGATCGGCCCGTACGGGCGGAGGCCGCGCTGCGGGAGGGGGCGGAGGGGCTGCTGGCCAGTTTCGCGCCGGAGGTGACCTGGCGCGGGGACCGGCTGGAGTGTGTGTACCCGGTGAGCAGGGGGTTCGCCCTCGACGGGCGGCCGTTGACGCTGATCCCGTCGTTCTTCTGCACCCGCAGGCCCGTCGCGCTCGCCGATCCCGAACTGCCGCCCGTGCTCGTCTATCCGCTCACCCCCGCGCCCGGGTGGCTGCCTGCCGCCGAGGGGGCGGTTGCCCCGGCGGACGGTGGTGACTCGCTGGTAAGGCTCATCGGTCTCACGCGCGCCCGCGTGCTGGAAGTCCTCGACCGGCCGATGTCCACCGGCCGCATCGCCGACGCCCTGTACGTCGCGCCCGCCAGCGCCAGCCGGCACGCCGCCGTCCTGCGCGAGGCCGGGCTCGTACGGTCCGAGCGGCGCGGGCACTGCGTGCTGCACCGGCGTACGGACCTGGGGGAGGCCCTGCTCAGCGGCGGGTGACGTCCGCCGCCGCGCCGTTCAGCACCGAGTCCAGCAGGCCCGGGAACAGCGCGTCCAGGTCGTCCCGCCGCAGCCGCACCAGTCGCGTCCGGCCCTGGACCGTCGTCCAGGTCACGCCCGCCTCCCGCAGCACGCGGTAGTGGTGGGACATCGTCGTCTGGTGGACGTCGAGGTCGCCGCCGATGGCGTTGCAGCTCTCCTCGCCCGTCGCGGCGAGCCGTAGCACGACCTCCAGCCGCACCGGGTCGGCGAGCGCGCGCAGCACGTCCACCATGCGGATCGCCTCGGCCGCGGGCTGGGACACCTCGCGCATCGTCTTCCGTACTCCCTCCGGTGTCTGCCCGCAGCCTACCCACACATTGATACATGGACAAGCATCCATGTATTGGCTACGGTGCCGTCCCGTGACCAGAAAGCTCCTGCCCCTCGCCCTCGCGACGTTCGCCGTCGGCACCGACAGCTACGTCATCGCCGGACTCCTCCCCGCCCTCGCCGCCGACCTCGGGGTCTCCACCCCCGCGGCCGGCCAGCTCGTGACGGTCTTCGCGCTGACGATGGCCGTGTCCGCGCCGGTCGTCGGGGCGCTCACCGGGGGGCTCGACCGGCGTACGACGCTGCTGATCGCGCTCGGCGTCTTCGTCGCCGGCAACGCCGCCACCGCCCTGGCCCCCGGCTACGGGACCGCCATGGCCGCCCGCGTCGTCACCGCCGTGGGCGCCGGTGTCATCAACTCCGCCGCCTCCAGCACCGCCGCCGCGATCGTGCCGCCCGAACGCCGCGGCCGGGCGCTGGCGTTCGTGCTCGGCGGGCTGACGCTGGCGACCGCGCTCGGGCTGCCGCTCGGCACGCTGATCGGCAGCGCGGACTGGCGCGTCACGCTCTGGGCGGTCGCGGGGACCGGGCTGGTGGCGGCGGTCGGCGTCGCCGTCGGGCTGCCCGCCGTACGGCTGCCGCCCGCCACGCTCGCCGACCGGCTGCGGCCGCTCGCGCGGGGCGGGCGGGTGCCGGCGCTGCTGGCCGTGACGACGCTGGCCTTCCTCGGTACGTACACGCTCTACACCTACGTCGCCCCCGCCCTCCGCGACGCGACCGACGGCGACGAACCGCTGCTCACGCTGGTCCTGCTGGCCTGGGGGGTCGGCGTGCTGGCCGGGAACACCGCCGCCGGGCGGCTCGTCGACCGCCGCGACCCCGCCCGCGTCCTCACCGGGCCGCTCGCGCTCGCGGTCCTCGCGCTCGCGCTGACCCCCCTCGCCACCCGCGCGCTCATACCCGCGCTCCTCTGGGCGGCGGTCTGGGGCGTGGCCGTGGGCTTCGTCGTCGTACCGCAGCAGCACCGGCTCGTCGCGCTCGGCCCGGCCGCCGCGCCGGTCCTGCTCGGGCTCAACTCCTCGGCGCTGTACGCGGGGATGGCGCTGGGCGGCGGTCTTGGCGGGCTGGCGCAGGAGTGGTTCGGGCTGAGCCCCGCGGGGCTGGGTCCTGTGGCCTCAGGGGTCACGGGTGTGGCGCTGCTATGGCATCTGGGTACGTCGCGGACGCGGACGCCGCGACGGGTTGTACAACGTTGAAATCTCCGCTACAAACCTCGTGACACCCTCCCGCGCACCACCCCCACAGGCATCGCACGGAAGGTACGCACCGTGACCCAAGCCGTACGCAGACTCCGCCGCCGGCGCTGGCCGGCCCTGGCCGCGACGCTGCTCGCGGTCGCCGTGGTGGCCGGCCTCGGCCCGGCAGCCGCCGACGGGGCCCCGGCGACCGACAGCGCCGCGGCCACCGCTGAACGCACCGCGGCCGACCCGGCTGCCGCCGCCCCGGCGACCAAACCCACCGCCGCCGCCGGCCAGTTCCGCAACCCCGTCAACACCGGCGCCGACCCCACCCTCGTCACCCACCAGGGCAACTACTACGTCGCCACCACCCAGGGCGACGCCATCCGCATGTGGAAGTCCCGCTCCGTCGCGACCCTCCTCACCGCCTCCCCGCACGAGGTCTGGCGCGACAGCGACCCTTCCCGCAACAAGCAGATCTGGGCCCCCGGACTCCTCAGGGACGGCGGCCGCTGGTACCTCTACTACACCGCCAGCGACGGCAACGACGCCGCCCACCGCATGTACGTGCTGGAGTCCCAGGGCAACGACCCGCTCGGCCCGTACCACTTCAAGGCCAAGGTCGCCGACTCCGGCAACGACCGCTGGGCCATCGACGGCGAGCCCTTCCGGCACAACGGCAAGCTGTACTTCGCCTGGAGCGGCCAGCGCGACGACGGCGTCGGCAACCAGCTCTTCGTCGCCCCGATGTCCAACCCCTGGACCCTCTCCGGCGGCCGCGTCTTCCTCCCCGCGGACGGCAACTGCCCCGAGGTGCGCGAGGGCCCCACACCGCTCCACAACTCGGCCGGCCGCCTCTACCTCACGTACTCCGCCTGCGACACCGGCAAGCCCGACTACGCGATCTGGGCCAAGTCCCTCGCCCCCGGCGCCAACCCGCTCGACCCCGCCGCCTGGCGGCAGGAGCCGGGTCCGATGTTCTCGCGCAACGACGGTGCGGGCGTCTACGGCCCCGGGCACCACTTCTTCTTCAAGTCGCCGGACGGCAGCCAGGACTGGATCCGCCTACCACGCGAAGAACACGACGACCTACACCTACAGTTGGCGCACCACCCGGGTGCAGAAGATCGGCTGGACCGCCGACGGCCGCCCCGACCTCGGCACCCCCGTCGCCGCGGGCGCGACCATCGACCTGCCGGCCGGCGACCCGGGCCCCGGCACGACGACGATCAACGACACCGACCCGCAGGTGACCTACACCGGCAACTGGAACTCCGGCAGCGGCTGCGCCGTGCAGTGCTTCCGGGGCAACGACCACTGGAGCGCGGAGCCCGGCGCGACGGCGACGTTCCGCTTCACCGGTACGCGGCTGGCGCTGCTGTCGGTCAAGGACACCGGCAACGGCATCGCCGCGATCTCCGTCGACGGCGGCCCGGAGCAGCGCGTCGACTACCACGGCAGCCCGCGCGTCGGCGAGCAGTTGCAGTGGGTGAGCCCGGTGCTGCCGCGCGGCGAGCACACGGTACGGATCCGGGTGACCGGTGAGAAGAACCCGAACTCGGGCGCGGCGTTCGTCTCCGTCGACCGGGCGGAGGTCTATCCGTAAGCGGCCGTCCGCAGGCGGCCGTTAGCATGCGGAGCCGGGGCCCGGCCGGGGTCCCGGCTCCGACGTGAAGTGCGAGTGCCGTGATACGAATACGCCGCCTGCTGCCGCCGCTCCTCGCCGCCGCCTCGGCCGTGACCCTGACCGCGGGCTGCGACACCGCGGAGGACCGGGTGGACAAGCCACCCGCCGACAACGCCCCCGCGAGCCCCGGCAGTCCCGGCGCCCCCGGCGCTCCCGGCAGCGGAACCTCCCCCCTCGACAACCCCGACGGCACCGCCCCCGGCCTCGCCCCCCTCACCTCCGCCGCCGACCGCGAGGCGGCCCTGGGCATCATCGACCGCCTGGCCACCGAGAGCCGCGGCTCCGGTTCCGGTTACGACCGCGACGAGTTCGGCTACGCCTGGATGGACACCGCGACCGGCGTACCGCTGGCGGGCAACGGCTGCGATACCCGCAACGACCTGCTCCGCCGCGACGGCCGGGACGTCCGGATGGAGAGCGGCGACGACTGCCTGGTGGAGACGATGGAGCTGGCGGACCCGTACGCCGGTAAGGACATAACCTTCGAACGCGGCCCGTCCACCTCGATGGACGTGCAGATAGACCACGTGGTGCCGCTGTCGTACGCGTGGCAGATGGGCGCCGGGACGTGGCCGGAGGACAAGCGGAAGCAGTTGGCGAACGACCCGCTGAACCTCCTCGCGGTCGACGGCGACACCAACTCCTCGAAGGGGGATTCAGGGCCGGAGTCGTGGCTGCCGCCGGCCGAGGGGATCCGCTGCGCGTACGGCGTACGGTTCGCGCAGGTCGCGCGGAAGTACGAGCTGCCGGTGACGACGGCGGACAAGGAGACGCTGCGGCAGCAGTGCGGGACGTGACACCCGGCATGTGGGAGTTCCCGACCGCCGCCTCCACCACAACGGCGGCTGGCGCGCCTTACCGAGGACGAGGACATCCGCCGCGCGGTCGCCGGACTCCTCGCCGGGTGACAGGCTCCCCCTATCGCCCCGCGCGGTGCGGGGCCGGGCGGCGCCCCCCTACGAAGCCGGAGAAACGGCACACGTTCGCCCGCCGGGCACCGAGAATTCACCCGCTGGACTCCTCGGCGGCAACCGCTTCAACGACCGCACGCTTAGCCTTGCGAAGTGCCCAAACTGTCGGTCATCGTGCCCTTTCACAACGTGCAGGACTTCGCCCAGGACACCCTGCGCAGCCTGGCCCGCAACGCCCGCTCCGACCGGGAGTTCATCCTCGTCGACGACTGCTCGACGGATGCCACTCCGCAGATCGTCGACCGCGCCGCGCGGACGCTGCCCGGTGCGCGGGTGATCCGGCACGAGACCAACCAGGGCATCGCCCGGGCCCGTAACAGCGGTATCGACGCCGCCAGAGGCGACTATCTGACGTTCCTCGACGGCGACGACTGGTACGCGCCGGGGTATCTGGACGACCTCATCGCCGCCATGGACCGGTACGGCACCGACTTCGTGCGCGTCGACCACGTGCAGTCCAACGGGCGCGACCGGGTCGTGCGGCGCGCGCCCGCGCGGCGCCGCGACACGATACTCGCGGCCCGCGACGGCATCGGTCAGGCCAATCTCGAAACGATGGTCGACTATCCCTTCGTCTGGGCCGGCATATACCACCGCCGTCTGTTCAAGGACGGCGCCGGGCGCTTCGCCGCCGAGCTGCGCACCGCCGAGGACCGGCTGTGGACGTGGATGCTCCACCTGACCGCCGAGACCTTCGCCGTCACCGGGCTGCTCGGGGTCTTCTACCGGCGCGGCGTCAAGACCTCCCTCACGCAGATCAGCGACGACCGCCAGCTCGACTTCATCCCCGCGCACGACGCGATGCTCGACGCCGTCCTCGCCGACCCGGACGCCGACCGCTTCCTGCCCAAGGCCGTACGGACGTACTGCGCCCTCATCGCCTTCCACCGCGGCAATTCGGAACGCCTGGAGCCGGGTCTCGCCAGACGCCTGGAGCGCGCCTCCGCCGAGGCGCTGCGGCGGATGCCGCAGGACGTGCTGGAGGAGACCCTGCGCGGCATGGACGAGCAGCGCGCCCGCATGCTGCGGCAACTGCGCGCGTCGGGGCGGGGGAAGCCCGGGAAGCCGGGCAGGCAGGGCACGCAGGACAGTACGGGAAAGCCGGAAAGGGTCGCCTGAAACGTGCACGAGCACCGCACCCAGATCTTCGAGGTCTCCACGCTGTACGGGGCGGCGACGCTCGCCGCCGCGCTGGACGCCGGGCAGTTCGGGCCGCGCGCCGGCGCCCGCCGCATCCTGCTCGTCGCCAACAACGCGGCCGTACCCGAGACCGCCGTCCAACTGTCCGAAATGCACGGATGGACTCCGGTTTCCGCCCGCTTCGACGAGGTGCTGGACTACAACCACGAGATCCGCCCGCACCACCCCGCCGCCTGGCACCCCAAGGGCGGCGACGTGCCGCTGCTCCAGCGGCTGCTGCGGCGCGCCTGGAACCTCGGCGACGGGCCGCTGGACCTGGTGGTCGAGTCGGTGACCGCGCCGCCCGCCAAGGCGCTCGTCGCGATCTTCGCCGACGCCGACGTGCACGTGTACGCGGACGGGCTGATGAGCTACGGCCCGACCCGCGAGAAGCTGCCGCAGCACGTGGCCTGCCGGGTGCAGCGGCTGCTGCACCTGGACCTGGTGCCGGGGCTCGAACCGCTGCTGCTCACCGAGTACGGGGTGCCGGCGGAGGTGGTGCCGAACGAGGCGTTCCGCGCGGTGCTCGACGAGGTGACCGCCGCCACGCCCGCGGGAGAGCACGGCGAGAGCGACGGAGCGGGCGACGGCGACGGTGCGCCCACCGCCGTACTCCTCGGCCAGTACCTCGCCGCGCTCAACATCCTCAGCCAGGCCGAGGAGGAGGCGCTGCACGAGCGCATGCTGCGCGGTGCCGCCGCGGCCGGCCACCGCGCCGTCCTCTTCAAGCCCCACCCCACCGCCCCCGCGCGCTACTCCACGGTGCTGCAGAAGGCCGCCGCGGACGCGGGCGTCACGCTGACGGTGCAGGAGGAGCCGATGCTCGCCGAGGCGCTGTACGGCACGCTGCGCCCGGGGCTCGTCGTCGGCTGCTTCTCCACGGCGATGCTCACCGCGGCCACCCTGTACGGCATCCCCGTCGCCCGCGTCGGCACGGACACGCTGCTGGAACGGCTGACCCCGTACCAGAACAGCAACCGGATCCCCGTCACCATCGTGGACTCCGTCGTGCCGGAGCTGGGCGGCCCGGACCGCCCGGCGCGGGATGCCACCCAACTCGCCGGGCTGCTCACGGCGGTGGGGTACTGCATGCAGGCCGACAACCACGCGCGGCTGCGCCCGGGTGCGCAGGAGTGGCTGGCGGTGTACCTGGACGCGTCCACCCGGCCGTACTTCAAGCGCAAGCGGCTGACGGCGCTGCGGCTGCCGGGCGGCAACCTCGGCCGGGTCCCCAACGCCCGCAGGGCGCTGGGGAAGGTGCGCAGGGCGCTGACGAAGCCGTAGCCGCGCAGGCGGTGTGAAGAGGGGCCGTACGGGCGCCGGAGCGCGCGTACGGACACCCGGCCCGCGGCCCGCTACCCCAGCAGCCGCCGCAGGCCCAGCCGCTGCCACAGCAGCGCCGCGCCGAAGGACAGCACCACGCTCCCCGCCCATATCCCGGCCGTGAGCAGCACCGCCTCCGTGCCGCCCAGATCCGCCGACACGAGCGGCTCCGCCAGCGTCCTGATCACCATGAGGTGCACGAGGTACGCGCCGAACGCGGCTCCCGCGACGCGCTTCAGCGGGGAGCGCCACCGCTCCGGCACCCGCACCCGGGTCAGCGTCAGCAGCACCGCGCCGGTGAAGACCGCGACCAGCACATGGGCGTTGGGGATCACATACTTCACCTGCGTCTGGTAAAGCAGCACGCCCAGCATCGCCGCCGTCGCCGCGCCCAGCCACAGCGCGCGGATGCCGGGTCCGCTCCGCGGGCGCAGTGAGAACAGCAGGGCGCCCCCGGCCGCGTACACCAGCGAGTAGACGCCGAAGCCCCAGCCGAACGACGGCGTGCCCGAGTCCGCTATCCGGCCCGCGTCGGCCAGCAGGCCGGGGCCGAGGGCGAAGCCGAGGAGCACCGCGCCGAGCCACCAGGGGCGGCGTCCTGCGCGCAGCAGGACGACGAAGCCGAGGAGGAGGACGACGGGGACGTACGCGTACAGGTACCAGAGGTGGTAGGCGGGGCGCACGGTCCCGAACGCGGCGTCCACGGCCAGGTCCCGCAGGGGGTCCTCATTTGTCTCCTGCAGCTTGCCCCACAGCAGATAGAGGACCGTCCACACGGCCATGGGGACGACGATGCGCACCATGCGCTGCGCGAGCCGCCGCCCGTCGCGCGGGGGCGCGCCGACGAGGACGGCCCAGCCGGCGATCGCGAAGTACATGGGGACGGCGAACCGGCTGACGGCGTCGGCGGTCATGCCCGCCCAGTACGCGGCGGCGCCGTTCGCCTCCTGGCGGCCCACGGCGTCGATGAACTCCGAGCCGGTGTGCCCCAGGATGACGCCGCAGGCGCACAGGAGCCGGATGACGTCCACGTCGTAGCGGTGTCCGGAGGGCCGGGCGGGCGCTGTGTCGGTGTGATTCGGCAGAGAAGTGGAGGCGGCTGCCGGCCGCCTCGCCACGTCGGATACGGTCACTGCCGAACCTTCTTGTGCCGCGGTGTACGGAACATGAATGACGGCCGAACAGAACGGCCGAACAGACAAGTCATGCCTTGGCAGTGGTGGCGCCGGCCACCCCTTGCATAAGATCGTGATCCGTATCACGAAGTGGCACGCCGCCGCAGGAAAGCCGCCCAGGAGGCCGCCATGCGCAGGACAGCGCTCGCCGTAACCGCCGCCGCGTTCATCGCGGCCGTGCCGCTGCTCAGCTCGTGCAGCGGCGAACCGCGCGCGGGAGCCGCGGCCTTGCTCGGCGACGACGAGCGCATCACGGTCTCGCAGTTGCAGAACCGGGTCGCCGACGTGCGCGCCGCGCAGAACGACAGCCCCCAGGCCGACGAGATGATCGACAAGAGCGGCGACCTCAGCGTGGACACGCTGAACACGATGCTCCAGGGCCGGGTCATCGAGCAGGCCGCGGAGAGCCACGGCGTGACCGTCCCCCGCGGCGAGGTGCAGCGCACGCACCGGGAGGAGGCGGAGATGGCGGGCGGTGAGAAGCAGCTTGAGGCGCTGTACCTCCAGCAGTACAGCATCCCGCCGGAGGGCCTGGACACGCACTACAAGCAGCAGCTCATGGTGCAGGGGCTGGTGGAGAAGCTGGGCATCGACCCGCAGACGCAGGAGGGCCAGGCGCGGCTCGGCGGGGTCCTGGTCGAGGCGTCGAAGGACCTGGGCATCGACGTCAGCCCGCGCTTCGGCAAGTGGGACAACGAGCAGGTGCGGCTGGCGCAGGCCGACACCCCGTGGATCAAGCAGGTCAGCGCCACCGCCGAGGACGGCGCCGTCCCCCAGCAGTGAGCGGGCGGCGCGGGGCGCAGGCCCTGTCCGGCCCCGTCGTTCCACGGCCGCCGGTGCCGGGCTGTCGGCGGCGTCGGCTACGGTCGGGGACGTGACCGGCCGAATCGTCCTGCTGACCACCACCCACCGCATCGCCCCCGGGCTGCTGTCCTGGCCCGCGTGGGAGGCGCTGCGCGGCGCCGACCGCGTGCTGTGCGCCGACGCCGCGCATCCGCAGGTGCCGTATCTGCGGGAGGCGGGCGTCGAGGTGGAGACCGCCGTGCCCGACGCCCGCGAGCTGGTCGACGCCTGCGCCGAGGGCGCCACCGTCGTCGTGGTCGCCGCGGCGGACGGCGAGCCCGCGCTGACGGACGGCCTGGCCCGGCTGGCGGGCACGGGGCGGGTGGAGATGCCGTCGCTGGAGCTGCTGCCCGGTTCGTACGACGTGCCGGGTGCCCGGCTGGTCGACGTGGTCGAGGTGATGGACCGGATCCGGCGCGAGTGTCCCTGGAGCAGCGGACAGACCAGCGCGGGCCTGGCGGCGCACAGCCTGGAAGAGGTCTACGAGCTGGTCGAGGAGATCGAGTCCGGGGACTTGCAGGCCGTCCGCGAGGAGCTGGGGGACGTGCTGCTCCAGGTCGTCTTCCACGCCAGGATCGCGGAGGAGGACCCCGAGGAGCCCTTCTCCATCGACGACGTGGCGGGCACCCTCGTGGAGAAGCTGGTCCGCCGCCATCCGCACGTCTTCGGCGACGCGGTGGCCGAGACCCCGGCGGACGTGAAGGCGCACTGGCTGCGCGAGAAGGCCATAGAGAAGCGGCGTACGTCGGTCACGGAGGGCGTGCCGCTGGCGCAGCCGGCGCTGTCGCTGGTGGCGAAGCTGGCGGGCCGCGCCCGCACGGCGGGCCTGGCGGTGCAGGTGCCCGGCGGGGGACGGGCCGGGCACGGGAACGGGGCTCCGGCGGCCGCAGGGAACGGCGTTCGCAGGGACGAGGCCGCCGCTGCCGTACGGGAGGGCCGCGGCGCGGCCGCGCCGGCGGGCGATCCCGTGGACGGGTTCGGCGCCGAACTGCTCGCGCTGGCGCTGCGGGCCGAGGCACAGGGCGTGGAGCCGGAGACGGCGCTGCGGGCCGCGGCGCGCACCTACCGCGAGGCGATTCTCACGGCGGAGCAGGCGGGCTCCAGGACCGACGGCCCGTCCGCCTCCGCCGGGTCCGCCGGCGCGAGCTGACGTGGCCGGTCCGCCCGCGGGCGACGGGCCCGAGCCCGCGCTCTTCAGTTGGGAGTTCGCCACCGACCCCTACCCCGCGTACGCCTGGCTGCGCACCCACGCGCCCGTCCACCGCACCACCGTGCCCAGCGGCGTCGACGCCTGGCTCGTCACCCGCTACGCCGACGCCCGCCAGGCCCTCGCCGACCCGCGGCTGTCCAAGAACCCCGCGCACCACCACAGCGACAAGACCGGCATCCCAGGCGAGCGCAGCGCCGGTCTCATGACCCACCTGCTCAACATCGACCCGCCCGACCACACCCGGCTGCGAAGGCTGGTCTCCAAGGCGTTCACGCCCCGCCGCGTCGCCGCCTTCGCGCCCCGCGTACAGGAGCTGACCGACCGCCTCATCGACGGCTTCGCGGACCGCGGCGAGGCCGACCTCATCCACGAGTTCGCCTTCCCGCTGCCGATCTACGCCATCTGCGACCTCCTCGGCGTCCCCGCCGAGGACCAGGACGACTTCCGCGACTGGGCCGCCGTGATGATCCACCACGGCAAGGGCCCGCGCGGCGGCGTCGCGCGCGCGGTGAAGAAGATGCGCGCCTACCTCGCCGAGCTGATCCACCGCAAGCGCGCGGCGCTCGGCGGCGGCGACGCGGCGGACGACGACCTGATCTCCGGCCTCATCCGCGCCTCGGACGAGGGCGAGAAGCTGACGGAGAGCGAGGCCGCCGCCATGGCGTTCATCCTGCTGTTCGCCGGCTTCGAGACCACCGTCAACCTGATCGGAAACGGCACGTACGCCCTCCTCACCCACCCCGCCGAGCGCGCCCGGCTGGCCGCGGATCCCGCGCTGCTGCCCTCCGCGGTGGAGGAACTGCTGCGCTACGACGGCCCGGTGGAGCTGGCGACGTGGCGGTTCGCCACCGAGCCGCTGGAGATCTGCGGGCAGCGCATCGCCGTGGGCGACCCCGTGCTCGTCGTGCTGGCCGCCGCCGACCGCGACCCCGCGCGCTTCGCAGACCCCGACACCCTGGACCTGTCCCGGCGTGACAATCAGCACGTGGGCTACGGCCACGGCATCCACTACTGCCTCGGCGCCCCCCTCGCCCGGCTGGAGGCGCAGACCGCCCTGGGTACCCTGCTGCGCCGCCTTCCCGACCTGCGGCTGGCGGGCGAGACGTCCGAATTGCGGTGGCGCGGTGGGCTCATCATGCGGGGCCTGCGGACGCTGCCGGTGCACTTCGGGCGTTCGCTGTGATCTGCGCGTGACTATCAGGCGATCAACTTGTGATCGGGGGTGATTCGGTATTAAGTTCGGCCACTGGCTCGAACACACAGGGAACGAAAGGCACTCGCATGCGCTCGGGTAACGGACGCCACCGACGTCCCCGCCAGGCCCCCGCGTTCGTCGTCGCGGCCGGTGCGACCGGGGCGGGTCTCGCCCTGCCGCTGCTGGGCGCGAGCGGCGCGAGCGCCGCCGACGCCGGCACGTGGGACCGGGTCGCCGAGTGCGAGAGCGGCGGGCTGTGGAGCGCCGACGAGGGCAACGGGTACTACGGCGGCCTGCAGTTGACGATGGACATGTGGCAGGAGTACGGCGGCGAGGAGTTCGCCTCGCAGCCCGACTACGCCAGCCGCGCGCAGCAGATCACGGTCGCCGAGCGCATCCTCGCCGGCATGGGCGCCGACAAGG
Source organism: Streptomyces sp. NBC_01808 (assembly GCF_035917395.1). Classification (NCBI taxonomy): domain Bacteria; kingdom Bacillati; phylum Actinomycetota; class Actinomycetes; order Kitasatosporales; family Streptomycetaceae; genus Streptomyces; species Streptomyces sp. NBC_01808. The sequence continues at coordinate 3,055,581 of NZ_CP109072.1, read as the reverse complement.
CGTGGCCGGAGTGCGCCCAGGACGCCGGGCTGGACGGCGACGACGGGGTGCCGGAGGTCGACCCCGGCGCCGAGTTGCCGCTGCTGCCCACGGAACCGCCCACCCTCGCCCCGAGCCCGGATGACGACTCCCGGGGCCAGGACGAGGACGGGCGTACGGACCGCGAGGACGAGCGCGACGGCAAGGACGGCGAGGGCGCCGGCAAGCATCGCGGCAGCCAGGACCCGGGCGAGCGCGACGGCGGCCCCGGCGAGCGGACCGGCCCGGACGACGACACCACCTCCGGCGAGGGCTCCGGCCGGCACCGCGCCCCGGACGCCTCCGCGACCCCGACCCCCTCCGAAGCCCCGTCCTCGCCCGGCGCTCCCGAGGCCCCGCGCGAGGCCGTCGAGACCCCCGGCGCCTCCCAGTCGCCCGATGAGACCGAGCTGCCGGAACCGGGCCGCGAGTGGATCGCCGAGATCCCCGGCGACGCGGACAAGCGCGGCGAGGACCGCAAGGGCGACGCCTCGGGACGCGACGCCGCGGCGGACGGCGGCAGTTATACCGTCCGACCGGGTGACACCCTCTCGGAAATTGCCAGAGAGCATTCCCTGTCGGGCGGATGGTCCGAGTTGTACGACGGGAACAAGAACTCCCTCGGTAAGGACCCCGACACCATCAAGCCTGGTCAGGAACTCGAATTGAGCGGGAACTGAACAGTCGGCGGGTGAAGTCGGCGCGGATTAGTCATATTTGACGTAATCGGCTGACCGGGCTACCTGACGGACGTAAAACCGGGCGTGGCATTTTCCGGGGTCTTTGAATCGCACACGCCTATGTGCTTACCGTCACATTGCTCGCCAACGCGAGTCCCGGTGATCGCCTCACGCCGAATCCTGTCGGCGTTCACCCGGGCCACCTGTGCATGAAGCACCGCTGACAGGAGCGGGGGACCCACGGTAAGCGCCGCTTCGGTCCAACGAGAAGGCGGACCGGACGGCTTGGGGTCAAGCCGCACGCATGACGTACGGCCGGGCACTCACAGCCCGCACCCGACAGCTCACCTCGCAGGCGTCGGTGAGAAAAGAGCATCATGCTTCTTCCTGCCGGAACGGGTAAGCACCGCCGCCCCGCCGCACAGGCACGCCTTGGCACACACTCCCGCATGGCCGTCCTCATGGGCGCCACCGGAACCGCGATCGGGCTGCCGGTGCTCGGCGCCCAGCACGCGTCCGCGGCGCCCATCGATACGTGGGAACGGGTAGCCGCCTGCGAGTCCAGTGGAAATTGGGCGACGAATACCGGGAACGGCTATTTCGGCGGCGTCCAGTTCTCCCAGCCGAGCTGGGAGGCCGCCGGCGGCCGGAGCTTCGCCACGCGCGCCGACCTGGCGTCGAAGCAGCAGCAGATCGCCGTCGCGGAGCGGCTGCTGTCCATGCAGGGCCCGGGCGCGTGGCCCAACTGCGGCCCACGCGCGGGCCTGGCCGCGGGCAGTCCGGCCACCGGGCAGATCATCCCACCGGCGCCGCAGGAGGCCCCGCAGCAGCAACCGGAAACCCAGCCGCAGCCGGCCCCGCAGGCGCAGGAACAGGCCCCGCAGGCGCAGGAACAGGCGCCGCAGGAGGCCCCGCAGGGCACCGAGGCCCGCGGTGCCGCCGAGCAGACGCAGCCGGAGTCCCGCACGGTCTTCCGCGGCTTCTACTACGAGGTCCGCGAGGGCGACACCCTCGACGACATCGCCCGGCGGCACGGCGGGGAGAACTGGCAGCAGTTGTACGAGGACAACAAGCCGGTCGTCGGCGCGAACCCGGACCTGATCCGGCCGGGACAGAAGCTGAAGGTGGACTAGCCCGGCGCGCGGGCGGGCCGCACCGGTCCACGGACCGGCCGGCCCGCCCGCGCCGTGTGCACCGCCGCCGCCTGCCGCCCCCTGGTGCCGCCTGCCGCCCGGCACGCCGCCGCGGTACGGCGCGGCCGTCCCGGCCCGTCCGGTGCGCGGGCCGGGACGACCACGCCGTACGCCACCCGCCACCGCGGTCCTCCTCCCCGCTCCCCGGCCCGAACCGTCTCGTACCGCGGAATGCGGCCGGGTGCGCGCCGGGGCCGTCACCCGGGGCGGCTAGGCTCAGGGCGGAACCCGTAGCGAATCCCTCCGAAGGAGACACCGTGCCGTCCATCGACGTCGTCGTAGCCCGAGAGATTCTCGACTCCCGCGGCAACCCCACGGTCGAGGTCGAGGTCGGCCTCGACGACGGCAGCACCGGCCGTGCTGCCGTTCCGTCCGGCGCCTCCACCGGCGCCTTCGAGGCCCTGGAGCTGCGCGACGGGGACAAGGCCCGCTACGGCGGGAAGGGCGTCGAGAAGGCCGTGCTCGCGGTCATCGAGCAGATCGGCCCCGAGCTCGTCGGCTACGACGCCACCGAGCAGCGTCTCATCGACCAGGCGATGTTCGACCTCGACGCCACCCCCGACAAGTCCTCCCTCGGCGCCAACGCCATCCTCGGCGTCTCGCTCGCCGTCGCGCACGCCGCCTCCGAGGCGTCCGACCTGCCGCTGTTCCGCTACCTCGGCGGCCCCAACGCGCACGTGCTGCCCGTGCCGATGATGAACATCCTCAACGGCGGCAGCCACGCGGACTCCAACGTGGACATCCAGGAGTTCATGATCGCGCCGATCGGCGCCGAGTCGTTCTCCGAGGCCGTCCGCTGCGGCGCGGAGATCTACCACCAGCTCAAGGCCGTCCTCAAGGAGCGCGGCCTGTCCACAGGACTCGGCGACGAGGGCGGCTTCGCGCCGAACCTCGACTCCAACCGGGACGCGCTGGACCTCATCATCGAGGCGATCCAGAAGGCCGGCTACACCGCGGGCCAGGACGTCGCCCTCGCGCTCGACGTCGCCGCCTCCGAGTTCTACAAGGACGGCGTGTACGTCTTCGAGGGCAAGGGCCGCTCCGCCGCCGAGATGACGGAGTACTACGAGCAGCTCGTCGCGGACTACCCGCTGGTGTCCATCGAGGACCCGCTGTTCGAGGACGACTGGGCCGGCTGGCACGTGCTGACCGAGCGCCTCGGCGACAAGGTGCAGATCGTCGGCGACGACCTCTTCGTCACCAACCCCGAGCGGCTGCAGCGCGGCATCGACGAGGGCTCGGCCAACGCGCTGCTGGTGAAGGTCAACCAGATCGGCTCGCTCACCGAGACCCTGGATGCCGTCGAGCTGGCGCAGCGCAACGGCTTCAAGTGCATGATGTCCCACCGCTCCGGCGAGACCGAGGACGTCACCATCGCCGACCTGGCCGTCGCCACGAACTGCGGCCAGATCAAGACCGGCGCCCCCGCCCGCTCCGAGCGGGTCGCCAAGTACAACCAGCTCCTGCGCATCGAGGAGATCCTCGACGACGCCGCCGAGTACGCGGGCCGCAGCGCCTTCCCCCGCTACAAGAACGGCTGAACGGACCGACCCGTACGACATCGGCGTCGGACGCACCCGGCCCCGGCCGCACCGCGTAAGGTGCGACCGGGGCCGACCACCGCTTGCCGCCCGGGGAGGACGCGACGCACATGGCCAGGGAGCGCTTCTCCACCACCACCCGGCTCAAGCTGCTCGGCGAGCAGGCCGTCAGCCGGGTCTCGGAGCGCGTCTACCGCGCGCGCCCGCCGCGCCGCAGCCGGCTGACGGGGCGGGCCGCGGTGCTCGCGCTCGTCGTCTGCTCGCTGGTGGTGGCGCTCGCGTACCCGCTGCGCCAGTACATCGCCCAGCGCGCCGAGGTCGCCGAGCTGGAGCGGGAGAAGGCGCAGGCCGAGCAGCGGGTCGAGGAGCTGCGGGACGAGAAGTCCCGGTGGAACGACCCGGAGTACGTGCGCCGGCAGGCTCGCGAGCACCTGCACTACGTCCTGCCCGGCGAGACCGGCTACCTGATGCGCGACGGCACCGGCTCCGCCCGCTCCGGCGAGGAGGGGGAGGCGGTGGACAGGCCGTGGTACGAGAACCTGTGGGACGGCCTGGACGCCGCGGACGGCCGGCGCTGAGGCGCGTACGTACGCGAACCTGCGCCCGCCGCGGTACGCCGGCCTGACGCAGGCCGCCTGACGCCTGACGCCGGAAGCCGACCGCCCGGCTGAACGAGGAGAGATGGACAAGCCCCCGCCGCCCAGCGAGCACACCCCCGCCACCGCGGCCGACGCCGCCGCCGTGGCCGCGCAGTTGGGCCGCGCCCCGCGCGGCCTGCGCGCCGTGGCGCACCGCTGCCCGTGCGGCAACCCGGATGTCGTGGAGACGTCCCCGCGGCTGCCCGACGGCACGCCGTTCCCGACGCTGTACTACCTGACGTGCCCGCGCGCGAACTCCGCGATCGGCACGCTGGAGGCGGACGGCGTGATGAAGGAGATGACGGCCCGGCTGGCGGCGGACCCGGAGCTGGCGGCGGCGTACCGCGCGGCCCACGAGGACTACCTCGCCCGCCGCGACGCGATCGCCGAGCTGGCAGGCTTCCCGAGCGCGGGCGGGATGCCGGACCGGGTGAAGTGCCTGCACGTGCTGGTCGCGCACGCGCTGGCGGCGGGGCCCGGGGTGAACCCGCTGGGGGACGAGGCGCTGGCGATGCTGCCGGAGTGGTGGGCCAAGGGCCCGTGCGTGACGCCAGAGGAATCCGGGGAGGATGAGGCATGACCCGAGTGGCTGCCGTGGACTGCGGTACGAATTCGATCCGCCTGCTGGTCGCGGACGTCGACACGCGGTCCGGCGAAGTGAAGGACCTGGACCGCCGGATGGAGATCGTCCGGCTGGGCCAGGGCGTGGACCGTACGGGCCGGCTGGCGCCCGAGGCGCTGGAGCGGACCTTCGCGGCCTGCCGCCGGTACGCGGAGATCATCGAGCGGCTGGGCGCGGTCCGTACCCGGTTCGTCGCCACCTCCGCCTCGCGCGACGCGGAGAACCGCGAGGACTTCGCCCGCGGCGTGGAGGAGATCCTCCGGGTCCGCCCGGAGGTCATCACCGGCGACGAGGAGGCCGCGCTGGCCTTCACGGGCGCGACGAAGGAGCTGTCGGGACGGGTGCCGGGGCCGTACCTGGTGGTCGACATCGGCGGCGGCTCGACGGAGTTCGTCGCCGGCACGGACGACGTGGCGGCGGCCCGCTCCGTCGACATCGGCTGCGTCCGCCTCACCGAACGCCACCACTTCGCCGACCCCCCGACGCCGGCGCAGATCGAGGCGGCGAAGGCCGACATCGCCGCGGCCCTCGACACCGCGGAAGCCGCGGTCCCGCTCCGCGACACCGCCACCCTGGTCGGCCTCGCCGGCTCGGTCACCACGGTCGCGGGCATCGCCATGGACCTCCCCGCCTACGACACGATGGCCCTGCACCACGCCCGCGTCCCGGTGGCCCGCATCCGCGACATCACGAACTCCCTGCTCAAGGCCACCCACGAGGAACGAGCCGCCATCCCGGTCATGCACCCGGGCCGCGTCGACGTGATCGCCGCGGGAGCACTGGTCCTGCTGTCGGTCATGGAGCGCACGGGCGCCCCCGAGGTGATCGTCAGCGAACACGACATCCTGGACGGGATCGCATACCGGTCCGCCTCAGCCTGATCGAGGCCGCTGACCTGCCGTAACGCGGGTGATGCTGATGGCGAGGGCGCCGAGTGCTTCCTTTTCAGGGCCGTAGATGCTCCGCATGTTCGCGAGCTGCTGCTCGCGCGAGGCTGTCGGGTTGACGTTCTCCGGGCCCTCGCCGTCGAGCAGCGCCGCGAAGGTCGGGTATTCGGTGACCCTGGTGACCCGTACGTCGACGGTTTCCTCGGTGCCTTTGACCCGGAACCGGATCACGTCGCCCGCGGCGAGGTCGGCGAGGTCGGCGAGGTGCGGATAGTTGACCCTTACCTCGATGGATTTTCTCCCCGCTGCGACAAGATCGAAATATCGCCGGTAGAGGTTCAGCTCGTGAACGCGAGCCGTGGTTCCGGTCATGGGGCGGGAACGCTCCTAGTCGCTGGTGCGGACATCATCCGGCCGACTTCGCCGGCCGAGTACGAACGGAAGAAGTGCCGTGGGTCTGAGAGCACGATCTCGGTCATGCCGAGCAGGCGCTCGACGTAGTCGGCTAACGTGCCGGGCCATTCTCGGGTGTCGAGCATCCACGGCGCCGCGCCGTCCGGCGAGGGCGCTTGCCCTTCCCGAATGAGGGATTTCGACAGCTTGGTGCCGGTGTCCGTGACGACCTGCGGGCAGAACAACCGGGCGGGAAGCTGCTCCGGGGCGAGGCCGACGGCCTGTAGGGCGCCGTCGACGAGCTGCGAGCCGAACACCCAGTCGCCGCCCTTGACCATCACGTGCAGCGTGCCGCTGTGCTTGTCGCCGAGGGACAGCTCTTTCACGAGGTTCCGGTAGAGGGTGGCGAGGTCGAGGTACCCGCTCACCGGCAGGAGCGATGGTGACTTCGTACGCGCCATGGCGCAGGCACTCGGCCGTCACGACCGCGTCCGCGCGGCTGCTGTTGCGTACGCGCGTGCGCTCGGCGTACTTCTCGGACCAGCCGCATCCCGATGCGGGGCACGGCACGCGGAGGTGAGCGACGCCGGTCGAGGGGGCGAGCCACCAGCGGGCCGCGTTCATACGGGGCAGGACGCGCAGCCACGTGCGCCGGTAGTGCTCGGTGGCCTGCTGCCGGCTGTAGGTCTCGACGCCGTACGGAACCGCCAGGCGCTCGGAGAGCGCGGCGAAGAGCGGTCGGTACAGGGCGTCGATCTGCTCGGTGATGGCCTGCGCGCCGAGAGCGTGCACGTAGGTGCGCATGTACCCGTGACCGGTCTCGGGGGCCGTGACGATGGTGTGTGGGGCGTTGTCCAGCGCGGCGAACCGCACCTCGACCGGCACGCCGAACTGTTCGCGCACCCGTGCTGCCGTGGCGAAGGTGAGGGACTGGACGAGTGACGTGCCGATGTGAGGCGCCCCGTTGATCTGCGTCCCGACGACGAACACGATCCGCTCGGGTGTCGCGTCGAGGACGCGAGGTGTGAGGACGTCCTGAGCATGTGAAAGCGCGTTGGCAAGGACGGTGTTCGGCGATACCGGGTAGCTGCTCACACTTCCTCCTCAGTCGGGTAGTCAGGACGATGCCGCGCCGCTAACACGTTGCCTCTGCCGGCTGCCTGATCTTGAACTCGGCCCATACGACCTTGCCGGGGCCGGTGCGGTCGGACACTCCCCAGTCGTCCGCGAATGCGGAAACGAGCAGCAGCCCACGGCCGCGGTCGTCGGTGTCTGCCGGCGCGCACGGGTGGGGGGTGTTGGTGCTGGCGTCGTGTACCTCGAGGCGTACTACGTTGTCGCTGCAGGTGATCTGAACGAGGAAGCGGCGGCCAATGGGGGTGTGCTGTAAGGCGTTCGTGGCCAGTTCGGAGACGCACACGCGGATGTCGTCGGCCTGCTCGGGAGCGCATCGCTGGATGCAACCCGCTACGAATGTTCGTGCGTGGCCGACGGCTGCAGCGCTGCGAGGGAACGAACGCGATTTCACGTGTAGTCACATCCTCGGGCGTGGGGGGCGCACCGACAGCGCCCTGGCACTCGCTGTCCTAGGACTGCAAGTCGATTGAGCAAGACTATGGCACGTAGTCCTAGGACAGTCAACAGTCCTGGGACTGTGGTTCACTGTCGCTGTCGAGAGGAGTGCTGTATGGCGCCCAAGTGGCGAGAGCTTGCGGACCGGCTGGCCGAACAGATCAGGAGCGGCGAGTACATGCCAGGTGCCCAGTTGCCGCAGATCAGGGACCTCGTGGAAGCGGGGGAAGGCTCGAAGTCCACGGTCCACGCGGCCTACAAGGCGTTGGAAGTCGAAGGACTGGTCACGTCGTCGCGCGGACACGGCACGGTCGTCCGCGAGCGGGCCCCGCTCAAGCGGCTCGGTATCGCGCGATACGACAAGGCCAAGTGGCGCGACGGTGATGAAGTGGCGTTCATCGCGGACCGTGTGGCGTCCGGACGCACGTACAAGCGGAACGAACAGACTCAGACCGTCAGCCGTGTGCCTGCCTCGGCCACCGTCGCTCAGGCGCACGGCTTGCCGGAAGGCGCGGAGGTCTACGCCCGCGCGCGTGTGGTCAAGGAAGGCTCACAGCCGACGCACACCCTGACCAGCTATTACCGTCCCGAGCATGTGGAAGGGACGCGCATCGTCGACCCGGCGCCGGGGCCCGCCGGCCGGGGCGGCGGCTTCCGTGTCCTGTATGACGCCGGATACGAAATCGACCACATGCAGGAAACGCTGTTCGCACGCATCCCCACGGCGGACGAAGTGCAGCTCCTCCGGCTCGCACCGGGCGAATGGGTGGTGGAGCTGCACCGGACGACCTACACGGCTGACGGCACCGTCGTGGAGTTCGCGATCGGCGTTCACGCGGCGACGCGCTTCGCATGGACCTACGACTTCAAGGTCCCCGACTCGGCGACAGCGGAGGGCGAGAGCACGTGATCTCAGCGCAGGCATGGGCCGACGCGCAACGGCTCTGGGACTTCCAGCAGATGGGCCACGAGCCGCGCCCGTGCTCTGTTGCCATCGGACTCGGAAGCCATGACCTCGGAGTCGCGGACACGACCGCCGACCTCTATCACCTGGGCATGATGCCGCTGATCGTCTTCACCGGGGCGACCAGCCGCACCACCCGCGACCGCGTGCCGCGTGGGGAGGCCGAGCACTACCGCGAGCGGGCGGTGGCGCTGGGGGTGCCGGCCGGTGCGATCCTCGTCGAGTCGCGAGCCCGGAACACGGGGGAGAACATCCGCTTCTCCCGCGTGCTGCTCGAAGAGCAGGGCGTCCCTGTGGCGTCTGTCATGCTGATTAGCAAGCCGTACGAGGAACGACGGGCCTACGCGACCGCACGCAAGCTGTGGCCAGAAGTCGAGTGGGTCAGCGCCTCGACACCCATGACACTGACCGGATACGTCGACTCCATCGGCGACGCGCGCTTGGTGCTCGACATGCTGGCCGGCGCACAGCAGCGGCTCATGGTCTACCCGCGGCAGGGGTTCATGATCGAACAGCACATCCCCGACGACGTGGCCGCAGCGTACGAGCGGCTGCGCGACGCCGGTTTCACGAGTCGGCTCGTACCGGACGAACCAAGTTCGTGAAGTTATTCACATGCTTCCGGTGCGGATTTGGCCTTCTGGCTCGAATCCTGGACTCCGCGGCCCCGCGCGGCGTGTGACAGGCGCTTTGCGTCAGAGTGACATCTGTGCGTCGCGGGCTCGAAATCCCAGCTCAAGGGCCTGTCGCCGAAAACCGGCCCGCGGTCCGTGGCGAGCGCACAAGATGCGGCGGCGCAGTGTAGCACCATCGGGGGTGGAGCTTGTGAACCCCCTCACGAGCACCCCTCCGGTACCGGGGGGATACTCGAATCATGAGCACTACGGAGCGTCCCAGGATCCTCGTAGTAGGCGGCGGTTACGTCGGCCTTTACGCGGCGCGCCGCATCCTGAAGAAGATGCGGTACGGGGAGGCGTCGGTCACCGTCGTCGACCCGCGCTCGTACATGACGTACCAGCCCTTCCTCCCCGAGGCGGCCGCCGGCAGCATCTCCCCCCGGCACGTCGTGGTGCCGCTGCGCCAGGTCCTCCCCGGCGCCGAGGTGCTCACCGGCCGGGTCACCTCCATCGACCAGGACCGCAAGGTCGCGGTTGTCGCACCCATCGTCGGCACTCCTTACGAGGTGCCGTTCGACTACCTGATCGTCGCGCTCGGCGCCGTGTCCCGTACCTTCCCGATCCCCGGCCTCGCCGAGAACGGCATCGGCATGAAGGGTGTCGAGGAGGCCATCGGGCTCCGCAACCACGTGCTGGAGCAGCTCGACAAGGCGGAGTCCACCAACGACGCCGACACCCGGCGCAAGGCCCTCACCTTCGTCTTCGTCGGCGGCGGGTTCGCCGGCGCCGAGACCATCGGCGAGATCGAGGACCTGGCGCGTGACGCCGCCAAGTACTACCCCTCGATCAAGCGCGAGGACATGCGCTTCGTCCTCGTCGACGCCGCCGACAAGATCCTCCCGGAGGTCGGTCCCGCGCTCGGCAAGTGGGGTCTGAAGCACCTCCAGCAGCGCGGCATCGAGGTCTACCTCGACACCTCCCTGGAGTCGTGCGTCGACGGCCGCGTCGTGCTCAAGAACGGCCTGGAGGTCGACTCCCACACCATCGTGTGGACCGCGGGCGTCAAGCCGCACCCGGTGCTGAAGGAGTACGGCCTGCCGCTCGGCCCCAAGGGGCACGTCGACACCGCCGCCACCCTCCAGGTCCAGGGCACCGACTACATCTGGGCCGCCGGCGACAACGCCCAGATCCCCGACCTCGCCGCCCGCGCCGCCGGCGTCGAGAACGCCTGGTGCCCGCCGAACGCCCAGCACGCCCTGCGGCAGGCCAAGCTCCTCGGCGACAACGTCGTGGCGGAGTTGCGCGGCTTCCCGCAGCGCCAGTACCGGCACAAGAACAAGGGCGCCGTCGCCGGGCTCGGCCTGCACAAGGGCGTCGCGATGATCAACGTGCTCGGCAGGTCCCTGAAGTTCAAGGGCCGCCTCGCCTGGTACATGCACCGCGGCTACCACGGCCTCGCCGTGCCCACCTGGAACCGCAAGATCCGGGTCTTCATGGACTGGACGCTCGGCGTCTTCCTCAAGCGCGAGGTCGTCTCGCTGGGTGCCATGGAGTCGCCGCGGGACGAGTTCTACGAGGCCGCCGCGCCGGTCACCGCCGCCGCCCGGGCCCAGCACGACCAGTCCGTACGCGAAGCAGAGGCGACGCGGGAGCAGGAGCAGGCCCGCGGCGCCGCCGGCCTGCCGCCCGCCGAGGACAGCCGCGACGAGCGCGGCCGTGAGGAGCACAGCCGGGAGGCGGCCCGCGCCTCCTGACCTCCCCGGTACCCGCCGGTCAGCGCCCACCCGGTCCGCCGGGCAGGGCGCGTGACTGCTCTTTTCGGCTGGTACCCGCGCCCCGGCGGGCAACGGGACTTCCCGGGGTGGGTCTTGGTGTTTACGTGTAGTCCAGCAACGGCGGACACCACGTCGACCACCTGCCCATCTCACGGAGGTGCGCCATGCCCCACGGAGCCGCGCCCCGGCTCGCCGCCCTCGCGGAAGAGCTGCTCGGAGGCCCGCTGCCGATCCGTATCCGCGCCTGGGACCGCTCGGAAGCCGGTCCCGAGGGCGCCCCCGTCCTCGTCGTACGCCACCGCAGAGCGCTGCGCCGCATCCTGTGGCGGCCCGGCGAACTCGGCCTCGCCCGCGCCTGGGTCGCCGGCGAAATCGACGTCGAAGGCGACCTCTACACCGCCCTCGACCGCGTCGCCGGACTCCTCTGGGAACGCGGCCCCGACGCCCCCCGCCCCCGCCCGGCCCGCCTCGCCGCAGCCGCCCGCGGCGCCCTCGCCCTCGCCCGGCCGCTGCCCCCGCCCCCGCCGCCGCCCGAGGAGGTGCGCCGGCACAAGGTCCGCGGCGCCCTGCACACCCTGCGCCGCGACAAGGCCGCCGTCAGCCACCACTACGACGTCGGCAACGACTTCTACTCCCTCGTCCTCGGCCCGTCCATGGTCTACTCCTGCGCCTACTGGCACGAGGACGGCACCCTGGAGGACGCCCAGGCCGCCAAGCTCGACCTCGTCTGCCGCAAGCTCGGCCTCAAGGAGGGCGACCGGCTGCTCGACGTCGGCTGCGGCTGGGGCTCGATGGTGCTGCACGCGGCGCGCGAATACGGCGTACGCGCCGTCGGCATTACGCTCTCCGGCGAGCAGGCCGCGTACGCGCGCAAGCGGGTGGCCGACGCCGGACTCGGCGACCGCATCGAGATCCGGGTACAGGACTACCGCGAGACGGCGGACGGCCCGTACGACGCGATCTCCTCCATCGGCATGGCCGAGCACGTCGGCTCCCAGCGCTACGGCGAGTACGCCCGCGGCCTCCACCGGCTGCTGCGCCCCGGCGGCCGGCTGCTCAACCACCAGATCGCCCGCCGCCCGCTGGCGGACGAAGAGGACTACGCCATCGACGAGTTCATCGACGCGTACGTCTTCCCCGACGGGGAGTTGTCGCCGCTCAGCACGACGGTGGACCAGTTGGAGCGCGCGGGCTTCGAGGTGCGCGACACCCAGGCGCTGCGCGAGCACTACGCGCTGACGCTGCGCCGCTGGGTGGCGAACCTGGAGGCCCGCTGGGCGGAGGCCGTGGCCCTGACCTCGCCGGGGCGGGCGCGGGTGTGGCGGCTGTACATGGCGGCGTCGGCGCTGTCCTTCGAGCACAACCGGATCGGCGTGAACCAGGTCCTGGCGGTACGGACCCCGGCGTCGGGCGACTCGGGGCTGCCGCTGCGGCAGCCGCGGTGGCGGTGAGGCTCGGTTGGGGGCCGTGGGGCGGTGGGGCCGTGTGGCCTGGGGGCGTGGGGCTGCGGACCGGTTGATTCCGCAAACGGTACGAGGGCGTCACGCCGGCGCAGCACGGGGTTAACACGGGTCCTGCATCGTTGAGGACGTCGGCAAGGAACTCTCCGGAGCGGCTCCCGGACCTCCTGGTCGCCGGACGCAGGGCACGGCCTGACCGGCCCGCGCGTCCCCACGCGGGGACCGCCGTCGTCCCGCCCCTTGGTGCACGCACCGGGGGTGCGGCGGTCCCCGCGTCACACGTTTGTTCGCAGGTGGACCATCGGGTCGTCGAAGCTGACGTGCTCGGCGACGTCGTGCAGCATCGCGCGGTAGTGGGCGCGGCGGTGCGGCGCGGGAGTGGTGAGGGTGAGCACGGCGAGCCGGCTGCCGTCGGGGTGGGGCAGATAGGCGTGAATCTGCAGCAGCCGCTCGACGGCGAGCCCGAGATCGGGCGCGACGGTCCTCGCCACCTCGCCGAGGGCGGCGGGGCCGCAGGGGAGGTCGAGGACTTCGATACGTTCGTGACCTGCGGCGACGGCACGGGCGGCGGTGAGGTGTCGGGGAGCGCGACTGATCTCCTGCCACCGGAAGGTGAAGAACGAGGTGAGCAGGCGCCCGTCGCCGTCGTCGTCGCGATGGAGCCCCAGCGAACAGTGCACGACGCCTTCTTCGCGGAGGGCGAGCATCATCCGCTGAGCGCCTGCTAACTGCCCGATGACTTGCTGCCGACCGACTCCGTCGGGAACCCCGGCGAGAAGGTCATCGACCACCTCCCGCAGCCGCGAGGCACCGGGGCTGCCGACGGGGGCGGTGAGGACATCGAGCGGCAGGGTGGTGAACCCGGCTGGCAACGCGAACCACGCGTCACGGTCGGGCGCGGTGGCGGAGTCGCTGAGGATGTAGGTGTTCTGGTCTTCAGCCACGGGGGCCTCGCCAACCAATGGCTTGCCGTGCGTGAGCGAGATCCTCGGGGGAAGCCTGCCACGAGTTGACGTCGATGGGTGCCGTTTGCTTCGTCTCTCCGACCTGGACGATTAGGTGCATGCGTTTTGGTGCTGGGGTTTCAGGGGCACTTCCGGGTTTGGTGACGGCGATGACGCCGAAGAAGCGCGGATCGCCGACGAACCAGATGGGCTTCAACTGAGCCTTCAGCTCAGGCTTGGCGCGGGGTCCCATCCTTCTGGTCCACCATGTGGGCAGGTCACGCAGGTGTTGGTACATCAGGAACGTTTCCCCCGGCTGCGCGGGGTGGGGGATTGTGAGGCAGAGCTTCGTCGGCGTTCCTCCGGGGAGGGTGGGGAAACTGTAGGGGATATCGTCGAGACGCCAGGGATAGGCCCGAAGGACTCTGCGGATTCGGACGTTGGCGAGGATTTGAGCAGGCTGAATTTTGGCGCGATACGCACCGTAGCCCATGAGAATGATGATGAAGATGCTGAGTGCGAGCGAGTAGAACGCGAGGAGAAGGATCAGCAAGCACCAAGGGCTCAGGAACCAACCGATGAAGGCAAGGACACTGATCGTCGTCTGCTTGGCCCAGGCGCGCCGGGTCGGCGGGTGTTCCCATGCTGTGGGGTTGTTGGCTGGGTGCACGTTAAACCTCCTTGAGGCATGGTCGGGAGGTGTGTCAGGGGAAGACGCGAGGGATGACATTTATGAGATCCCCACTGCTGACTCCGGCAATCTCAAGGCCACCGAAGATGGATCCCGAATTACTGACGCCTTCGTTGTCGAGGGCGTCCACCTTGGTGCCGAGCAGGTTGATTCCTCCGGAGGCCACCCCGATGGAAGCCGCGGTTACCTCTATGGCTTTGGGTGCTGAGGGCGGCATCCTTGTACTGTGGACAATCCAGGCCACCGTCGGGTTGTCCAGTGCACTGATAGCTCGCGCTTCTGTTATTACGTGGCTGCCTACGGTGCTAATTCTCTGGCCGAGTGACAGAGCTGCGGATCCTGTCCGAATAGCGCCCACGCCGAGTTTGATTCCCTGGCCTACCGCAGCCAGGCCGGGCACCATGCCGAGAGCGTCGGCACCCACGCCTGTCAGGTTGGAGAAGAAGTCCGCGTCGAATTCGCCCTTCGTGATGCCGTTCCATAGCGATGCCCGCACTTCCGGATCTGAGAACCGCATCGCCAGTGCGCCCGCGCTCAGCCCTGCCGCCATCAACAGCAAGATGGCCGTTGCCGTGCCGCCCGTGACGATCGTCAGCGCGGCCAGGGCCACCACACCTGCCGCGATACTGAGGATGTCCGGGAGGTTCTCCTTGATCCAGGCTGCTGCCTTGGCGAAGAAGCCCGGTTCCTGGGGGGCCAGTTTGTCCGTGGCGTCGCGGATCTTGTCCGCTCGGGTGCTCGCCTCGTTCTCGTGCTCCCAGGCGAGCGCGCGCGCCCGCGACAGGATGCGCTCCAGCTCCGCCTGCGCGTCGTCCACCGCCGCGTCCAGGCGCCGCATCGTCGCCTTCGCCTCGTCACGGCCGTCCTGGCCCTCGCGCTGCCCGTCGCCGTCGCCGGATTCCACGGCGTCCTGCTTTGCCGCCCCCGCGCGGGATTCCGCCTCGTCGAGAGTCTGCCGCGCTTCGCGGGCGCGGTCGTTGAGGCGCTTGGCGCGGCGCTGGAAGTCGCCGAGGTCGGATTCCCAGCCGTCGAGCTGATGGGCGGCTTTTCTGATGGAGCGTGCGGCGTTGCGGAGGTTCAGGGGGAGCGGGCCGTCCTCCAGTTGTTCGCGGAAGGCGACGGCCGCGTCGCCCTTCCAGTAGCTGCCGTCCATCAGCTTGGTGATCATGTCGCGGGTTTCGTCGAGCACGTCCGCGCACTTGATCAGCTTGGCACGCAGCGTGTGGACGGTATCGGTGCTGCCGGGTGCAGGGTTGAAGCCGAGGTGCGGGTAGGTATCCGGGACCGTGCCGGGCTGCAGGCCCTGCGGCTGGTCGCCGCGCCACGCCTGGTCGGGCGGGACCAACTCGGCGGGCTTGGCTCCCGGTTGCAGGGGCACGGTGCCATCTAAGCCGGCAGTTCCGTCGTTCGTCATGTACCGCCTCCCTGGGCAGCCTTCGTCAGGTTCTCTTCCAGGGCTTTGTCGACCTCGGCGTAGCTCTCCTTGCTGTCCCCGACGATCTCCGCCAGTTCCTCTACCTGTTCCCCGATCTGCCCGGTCCCGTACTTCCAGTCGTCCTGGAAGTCCTGGCACGCGTCATCGAGGTCGTCCGTACCCAGTCCGCTGATGGTGGAGTCGCGCAGGGCCTTGTGGACCCCTTCGAGCGACTGCACCGAGCGCTTCAACAAGCGCATGAAGCGCTCTAGTTCGTCACCGTCGACTGCGAGTCGGTCCGCCAATCTGTCCCTCCGCACGTGTCGTCACCGGGATACGCACGCATGGTAGCGGTGCGTGGTGACACGTGTTCGAAGGGTGTGGACAACGTGGCGACTTCACGCCGTGCCGGCGCCCTTCGCCAGGTACGCCAGCAGGTCCGTGCGGGACACCACGCCCGTCGGCTTGCCCTCCACCAGCACCACCGCCGCGTCCGCGCGCTCCAGGACCGCGACCAGGTCCGCCACCGGTTCGCCCGAGCCGACCTGCGGGAGCGGGGGGCACATGTGCAGTTCCAGGGGGTGGTCAAGTTCCGCCTTGCGGGTGAACAGGGCGTCCAGCAGCTCCCGTTCCACGATCGAGCCGACGACCTCCGCCGCCATCACGTCCGGGTGGCCCGCGCCGGGCTTGACGACCGGCATCTGCGAGACGCCGTACTCGCGCAGCACCTCGATCGCCTCGCCCACCGTCTCCTCCGGGTGCATGTGCACCAGCGACGGCATGCTGCCCTCCTTGTCCCGCAGCACGTCGGCGACGCTCGCGGCGCCGGCCTCCTCCAGGAAGCCGTAGTCCGCCATCCAGTCGTCGTTGAAGATCTTCGACAGGTAGCCGCGGCCGCTGTCCGGGAGCAGGACGACGACCACGCCGTTCTCGTCCAGCCGCTCCGCCACCCGCAGCGCGGCGACCACCGCCATCCCGCAGGAGCCGCCGACGAGCAGGCCCTCCTCGCGGGCCAGCCGGCGGGTCATGCGGAAGGAGTCCTTGTCGGAGACGGCGACGATCTCGTCCGCGACCCCGCGGTCGTAGGCGTCCGGCCAGAAGTCCTCGCCGACGCCCTCGACCAGGTACGGGCGGCCCGAGCCGCCGGAGTACACCGAGCCCTCGGGGTCGGCTCCGACGATCTGCACGGCGCCGTCGGAGGCTTCCTTCAGATACTTGCCGGTGCCGGAGATCGTGCCGCCGGTGCCGATGCCCGCGACGAAGTGGGTGATGCGGCCGTCGGTCTGCGTCCACAGCTCGGGGCCCGTGGAGTGGTAGTGGGACGCCGGGTTGTCCGGGTTGCTGTACTGGTCGGGCTTCCAGGCGCCGGGGGTCTCGCGGACCAGGCGGTCGGAGACGTTGTAGTACGAGTCCGGGTGCTCGGGGTCGACGGCGGTCGGGCAGACGACGACCTCCGCGCCGTACGCCCGCAGCACGTTGATCTTGTCGGTGGACACCTTGTCAGGGCAGACGAAGATGCACTTGTAGCCCTTCTGCTGGGCCACCATCGCAAGCCCCACGCCGGTGTTCCCCGACGTCGGCTCGACGATCGTGCCGCCCGGCCGCAGCGCGCCCGAGCGCTCGGCGGCCTCGATCATGCGCAGCGCGATGCGGTCCTTCACCGAGCCGCCGGGGTTGAAGTACTCGATCTTCGCCAGCACCGTCGCCCGGATGCCCTGGGTCACGCGGCCCAGCCTGACCAGGGGCGTGTTGCCCACCAGGTCGGTGATCGACTCGTGATACTGCACCGCTCACTCCAGGGTCCGTGGCTCTCGGGGCGAGCCCAGCGTACGGCTTCCGCCGCGGGTGATTGAGCCGGGCACAAGGCCGGGCAACAAAGTGTTAGCACGCGCGTAGACCGCGCCGGAGGGCGGGTGCCCGCGCGCCGTCGCGGACCGGAGGGGGAGACGGCGTAGGACAGAGAAGGGGAGGGGACTGACGGCGGACAGGGACTGGCACAAGGGACAGGAAAAGGGACAGGGGCGGCGACGGTTCGGACACGGTCGTACGGACCTGGCGGCAGCGGTACGTACGGACACGGCGCGGCACCCGGGGGCCGGCGCGGAACGGAGAGGCGATGTCGATGACCAGGGCGAGGGCGGCACGCCGGATCGCCGCGGCGGCGGCGTACGGCGGCGGGGGCATCGGCCTGCTCGGCGGTGCGACGCTGGGGGTGCTGGTCGCGGAGGTGCACCTGGCGCGGCGCCGGGTGGGCGGCAGCGACGAGGAGCCGCCGCGGGCCGACGGGCGGTACGGGGCGGCCTTCGGCCGCAGACGTGGCGTGCGGCCGGTGCTGCTGGCGTTCCTCGGCGACTCCACCGCCGCCGGCCAGGGCGTCTACCGCCCCCGGCAGACGCCGGGGGCGCTGCTCGCCTCCGGGCTCGCGGCGATCGCGGAGCGGCCGGTGGACCTGCGCAACGTGGCGCTCTCCGGGGCGCAGTCCGACGACCTCGACCGGCAGGTGACGCTGCTGCTGGACGAGGAGGGGCTGCGGCCCGACGTCGCGGTCATCATGGTCGGCGCCAACGACGTCACCCACCGGGTGCCCCCGGCGGTGTCCGTGCGCTGCCTGTCGGACGCCGTCGCGCGGCTGCGCGACGCCGGCACGGAGGTCGTCGTCGGCACCTGCCCGGACCTCGGCACGATCGAGCCGGTGCAGCAGCCGCTGCGCTGGCTGGCCCGCCGGCTGAGCCGGCAGCTCGCCGCGGCGCAGACCATCGCCGTGCTCGACCGCGGCGGGCGCACGGTGTCGCTGGGCACGCTGCTGGGGCCGGAGTTCGCGGCCAACCCGCGCGAGCTGTTCGGGCCCGACAACTACCACCCCTCGGCGGAGGGCTACGCCACCGCCGCGATGGCCCTGCTGCCCACCCTCTCCGCGGCGCTCGGCATGTGGCCGGCGGAGGAGGAGCGCCCGGACGTCCGCCGCGACGAGGGCTACCTGCCGGTGGCCAAGGCCGCGGCCCAGGCGGCGGGCGAGAGCGGCACGGAGGTCGCCCCGGTGGGGCCGACGGGCGGCCGCGGGCCGTGGGCGCTGCTGAAGCACCGGCGCAGGCGGCGGCTGGCGGAGTCGGAGACGGACGCTGAGCAGACGGCGGTGGGGGAGCGGGGGTAGCGGGCAGGGGGCGTACGCGGGCGGGGGCCGGGGCGTACGGCGACGCGGGCGGGCGTGCGGCTCGTAGGACATGCGTTTCGCGTCCGGCATGCGCTTCGCGGCGGGCGCGCGCCTCGCGTGCGGCACCCGCCGTGCGCCCCGCGCCCGCGCTCCCGGTCCGCCGCGCTCCTCGTACGCCTCAGTCCAGGAACAGCCCCCGCTCCGCCGCCCGCGCGTCGAACTCCTCCAGCCGCGCCTGCGCCTCCGGGAGCGCGTCGCACATCGCCTCCAGCAGCACCCGCCCCAGCAGCATCGGCCCGCACGCCGTGTCGAACGACAGCCCCGTGCCCACCGCCGCCGGCAGCAGCACGTCGCTGTCCTGCGCGACCGGCGTGAACGAGCTGTCCGCCACCGTGACCACCGTCAGCCCCGTCGCCCGCGCCGCGCGCAGCGCGTCCGACAGCTCCCGCGGATGCCGCGGCAGCGCGAAGCAGAGCAGCGCCGTGGCGCCGGCGCGGGCGGCGGCGTCGACGCGGTCGTCGAGCATCGAGCCGGCCTCGTCGAGCACCCGGATGTCGGGGTGGACCTTCGCCGCGAAGTACGCGAAGCCGCGCGCCTGCGCCGCGGCGGCGCGCAGCCCGAGCACGGGCAGCGGCCGGGAGGCGGCGAGCAGCCGGCCGGCGTCCTCGACGGGGGCGGGGTCGGCGAGGAGCGCGGCGAGGTTGCGCAGGTTCTCGATCTCGGCGTGGACGGCCTGCTGGTACTCGTTCCGCTCCGCCCGCCCCGCCGGCTCGCCGAGCCCTGCCTCGCGCAGGGCGCGGCGCAGCGCCGGGTAGCCGTCGAAGCCGAGGGCGACGGCGAAGCGGGTCACGGACGGCTGGCTCACCCCGGCCAGCTCGGCCAGCTCCACGCTGGACAGGAACGGTGCGTCGGCGGCCCTGCGCACCATGCAGTGCGCGATACGGCGCTGGGTCGGCGTCAGCCGGCGCCCCTCGAAGAGCTTCTGCAGCCTGGCGCCCGCGTCGGCGGAGACCATCCCACCTCCGGATCCGATGTCCTATTCACTGCACGACGACTTTGCATGACCGTATGCACGACGGCAAGGGCGCACCGGAACGAATTGGGGGGGGGTAGCACTACTGCACCTGAGCGCGCGGACTCGTACCGTACGGGGTATGAGTGCGCGGGACCCGGAGATCAAGAGTGAACTCGATGCCACCCTGCAGACCCGCAGGGACCTCGGCCCCGAGTACGAGGAAGAGCTGATCGAGGGCTTCCTCGAGAAGGTGCAGCAGCGGATGGACGGGACGTTCGACACCCGGCTCCGCCGCCAGCTCGCCGAGCAGCAGATGCAGGTCGCGCGGGGCACGCAGCCGGGCGCGAGCTCGACGGAGGGCACGTTCGGCGAGCGGTTCGGCTTCGCCGCCGTGTCGATGGTGCTGGCGATTCCGCTGTCGGCGATCGGCGTGGTCAACGAGGGGCTGGCCGGGCTGCTGGTGACGTGGGGCGGCATCGTCGGCGTGAACGCGGTGCACGCCACGGGCCTCTTCCGCCGCCGCCGGGCGGAGAGGGACAAGTCCGACTGGGACTGACGCGGTCCCGGCGGCGATGTGGCCGCGTACCCGCAGGGGTAGCGGCGGGTGGAGCAGTTGCGGCTGTACCGGTCGCGGTATCTGCCGCGGGCGTCGCTTTGGCCTGAACCTGCGCGGGTGGCGGCGTTGACCGGGGTGGCGGCGGACCGTAGCGTACGGTCAGAAATTTTCGGCACGGATCTCGAAATATTTCGCCGCCTCGCCCCGGGAGCCGCAGATGCCCGAGCCCGCGTACCCACGCCCCCGTGACCGCCGCTCCGCCGTGTATCCGTACCTCGCCGCCGCGCTCGTCATGGCCCTCGTCGCGGCCGTCGCGGTGGCGGCGAACGCGCTACGCGGCCCCGCACCCGCCGCCGCCACCCCCGCGGCGGCGCCCGCGACGGCCGCGGCTCCCGGCGGGCCCGCGCAGTGGGTCGCCGCCTGGACCTCGATGCCGCAGCTCACCGAGCCGGCGAACATGCCGCCCCCGCCGTTCACCCAGGCCGACGGCGTGCTGCGCGACGCCACCCTGCGCCAGACCGTGCGCCTCGCCGTCCCCGGCGAGCGGCTCCGGTTCCGCTTCTCCAACTCCTTCGGCGGCGCCGAGCTGCCGATCACCCGCGCCGCCGTCGCCCTCCCCGCCGGCGGCCGGGCCGGCGTCGACGGCATCGTGCCGGGCAGCTCGCGCCCGCTGACGTTCGGCGGCCGGACGGGCGCGACGGTCCCCGTCGGCGCGCAGGTCGTCTCCGACCCCGTACGCCTCGACGCTCCCCCCGGCGCCAACCTGACCGTGACCCTGTACCTCGCCGACGGCCAGGCGTCCACCGACGTCACCTCGCACCCGGGCTCGCGCACCACCTCGTACCTGCTGGCCGGCGACCACACCGGCGCCGCCTCGCTGCCCGGCGCGACGGCCACCGACCACTGGTACTTCCTCAGCGGCGTCGAGGCCCAGGCCCCCGCCCGCACCCGCGCCGCCGTCGTCCTCGGCGACTCCCTCAGCGACGGCCGCGGCTCCACCACCAACGGCAACGACCGCTGGCCCGACCTCCTCAACGACCGGCTGCGCGGGCCCGGTGCCCCGCCCGTCGCCGTCGTCAACCAGGCCGCGGGCGGCAACCGCGTCCTCGACGACGGCCTCGGCCCCAACGCCCTCGCCCGGCTCGACCGCGACGTGCTCGCGGTGAGCGGGGCGCGCTGGCTGCTGGTCTTCGAGGGCATCAACGACATCGGCACCGCGCCGGCCACCGAGGCCGCGCAGCGTGAGACCGGGGACGAACTGGTGGCCGCGTACGACCAGATCGTCACGCGCGCGCACGCGCAGGGCATCCGCGTCTACGGCGCCACGCTCACGCCGTTCGGCGGCAGCACGCCGTACGACGACCCGGCGGGGCTGCGCGAGGCGACCCGGCAGCGGGTGAACGACTGGATCCGCGGCAGCGGGCGCTTCGACGCCGTCGTGGACTTCGACGCGGCCACCCGCGACCCCGCGCACCCCCGCGCGCTGCTGCCCGCCCTCGACGCCGGGGACCACCTCCACCTCAACCCCGCGGGTTACGCGCTCCTCGCCCGCACGGTCCCGCTGCGCCTCTTCCGCTGACGTTGTTTCTACGCGTTCACGGCGATTTGGGCGACGAAACGGATAAGCCGCCGGGCAGCCGCAACTACGCGGGTAATGCGGAACGTTGTTTTTCACTTAACGCCGGTAATTCGTGTGCTGCTGAAATTCCAAGCGCGCGATGGGTGCCGGTGGCAATAGACGGGATTTTCCGGTACGCGAATGCCACTCGCCGCCGCGCACCCGCGCACCCCGCCCACGCGCGCACCCGTGCACCCCCGCGCTCCGGGCCCGCCGTCGTCAGACGGTGGCGGGTGAGCCCCGGCGTACGCCCCCGCCCGGCGGGGCGTCGCCGGCGGCGATGCCCGTACGGAGGTACGCGGCGCCCGAACCGCCCGTTCCGGCGCCGCGGGCGGTGACCGCGCCGACCGGCAGCCACAGCAGCGCCTCCTGCTCCCGCTCCCGGCGGCCGAGCCACGCGGCCTTCGCCCGCAGCCCCGCACCGGCTCCGGCCAGCACCAACCCGCCGGCGATCGGCATCGCCGCCGCCGAGCCCGCCGCGACGGCGAACGCCGCCGCGAGCCACCACCGGCGCGCCCGCCGCCATGTCCGTAGGGTCACGGCCCGGTCCTGCAACACTGCGCCGCGGCCCGCCCGTTGGGCCTTTCGCGCCTGCGCCAGGACGCGCCCGCGGCGGACCGCGTAGACCGCGGGGGCGACGACGAGGAAGAGCGCCGCGCCCGCGTAGAGTCCTATCCACTGACCGGTCAGCCCGTCCTGCCAGGCACCCGCCGCCGCGGCGGCGATACCCAGCCACCACAGCGGCGCCGCGCCCGCGCGCACCACGACCGCCGCCCGCGCCAGCGTCACCGTCCCGCGTGCCACTTCCGCTCCTCCCGCCGGGGCTCCTCGACCGCGTAGCGCGTGAGGCTACCTGCGGATTCTGAGGAGGGCATGAGAGGCGGGCCGATGGGCGCCAGGGGGCCGCAGTGGTCCGATCTGCGGCCGGCGGGATCTGGGTGAACGTTTCAGCGCTGTGGCCGGTTCCAGACTGCCGGGGCGAGGCCGAAGGGGGTGTCAGCGGTGCCCCGGAGGGGCGGGGTCACCGTTGCTGACCAGCCGTCTTCATACGTCGACGACCTCTTGCCGGGAGGTGCCCGGAGCCGGACTTGAACCGGCACGGCCCGAAGGCCAGCGACTTTTAAGGTCGCCGTGTCTGCTTTCCACCATCCGGGCAGGACTCCCGGCCCGCACACGCTGCGTACGGACCACCGCATGGCGCGTAACCAGAGTAGCGGGGCGGATGGGCCGAACTGGCCGTCTACGGACTGATGTTGGCTTGAATTAGGCCCGAGTTGTCGAAGAAGTCCTCGGATGAAATTCCACTTCCCTTATTGCCCCTCCGGAGGCCCTTGCTCCATGCCTTCGTCAGGGTGCGGGTCATCCCCGAGGAGGAGCCGCCGCCGGCCCGTGTACCTCCTCGGTCTCGCCCGGAACCGGAGCTCGGGCTGATCCGGGCGACGGATTCCGCAGCCACGATGGAGGGGACAGGTTGCACACCACCGTCCCGACAGGAGCCCACCGCCGTGACCACCACCATCCCCGGCGCCTCCGGCCCCGGTACCGCCTACGCCCGCGTGGCGGCGGCCGGCGCCACCGAGCTGACGAAGGTCTACGGCGAGGGCGAGACGAAGGTCGTCGCCCTCGACCGCGTCTCCGTCGAGTTCATGCAGGGCGAGTTCACCGCGATCATGGGGCCGTCAGGCTCCGGCAAGTCGACCCTCATGCACTGCATGGCCGGCCTCGACACCATCTCCGGCGGCTCCTCGCGCATCGGCGAGACCGAGCTGAACGGGCTGAAGGACAAGAAGCTCACCCAACTCCGCCGCGACAAGGTCGGCTTCGTCTTCCAGGCGTTCAACCTGCTCCCGACGCTGAATGCCCTGGAGAACATCACGCTGCCCATGGACATCGCCGGCCGCAAGCCCGACGAGCAGTGGCTGCAGCAGGTAGTGGAGACCGTGGGCCTGTCGGGACGGCTCAAGCACCGCCCGAGCCAGCTCTCCGGCGGCCAGCAGCAGCGCGTCGCCGTGGCCCGGGCGCTGGCCGCCCGGCCCGAGATCATCTTCGCCGACGAGCCCACCGGCAACCTCGACTCCCGCTCCGGCGCCGAGGTGCTCGGCTTCCTGCGCAACTCCGTGCGCGAGCTGGGCCAGACGGTCGTCATGGTCACGCACGACCCGGTCGCCGCCGGGTACGCGGACCGCGTGGTGTTCCTCGCCGACGGCCGCATCGTCGACGAACTGCGCGACCCCACCTCCGAGCAGGTACTGGACAAGATGCGCCACCTTCCGGGGGGCGCGGCCCCCCAGACCCCCCCAGGCTTCGACGCCAAGGGCCGGGTGAGCTGAGCCCCGCTCGCTGACCAGCAGGCCGCCCGCTACCGGCTTTCCACCACAGGACCCCATATGCTTCGCACCGCCTTGCGCAACGTGTTCGCGCACAAGGCCCGGTTGCTGATGACCGTGCTCGCCGTGATGCTCGGCGTGGCCTTCGTCTCCGGCACCCTGGTCTTCACCTCCACCATCTCCGACGCCTACACCAAGAGCTCGGAGCAGGGTTTCGACCACGTCGACGTACGCCTCCAGCCCGACGACGACGCCGACGAGGGCCGCCCAGGCGAGCCGCCCCCGCTCACCCAGGACCTGCTGGACGAGGCCGTGGCCCTGCCCGGCGTGAAGTCCGCCACCGGTAACGTCGCCGGGTTCGCCGCGCTCGCCGACAAGGACGGCGACCTCGTCGGCGACGGCTGGTCCACCAGCGGCGCCAACTACTACCCCGGCGACGGCGGCAGGGGCGAAGACCCCCGCTACCCGATGCGCGACGGCCGCGGGCCCGAGAACGCGAACGAGATCGCCATCGACGCCAAGACCGCCGAGCGCACCGGCTACGAGGTCGGCGACACCCCGCGGATGTCCGTCGACGGCCCCGTACTCGAACCGACGATCACCGGCGTCTTCACCACCGACGACGGCAACGTCGCCGCCGGCGGCAGCCTCGTGCTCTTCGACACCAAGACCGCGCAGGACCTCTTCACCAAGCCCGGCGAGTACACCGAGATCGACCTCGCCGCCGCCCCCGGCACCTCCGAGAGGCAACTGCGGGCCGAGGCGCAGGAGATCCTGCCCGCAGAAGCCGAGGCGCTCACCGGCACCAAGCTCGCCGACGACCAGGCCCGGCAGATCGAGCAGGGCATGGACGGGCTGCGTACCGCCATGCTCGCCTTCGCCGGCATCGCGCTCTTCGTCGGCATCTTCCTGATCGCCAACACCTTCACCATGCTCGTCGCCCAGCGCACCAAGGAGCTGGCGCTGCTACGGGCCGTCGGCGCCAGCCGCCGCCAGGTGACCCGCTCCGTGCTCTTCGAGGCCACCGCCGTCGGCACGGCCGCGGCCCTGACGGGCCTCGCCGCGGGGGTCGGCATCGGCGCCGGGCTGCGCTCGCTGATGAGTTCCACCGGCAGCACCGTGCCGGACGGGCCGCTGATCGTCTCGCCCACGACGGTCGTGATCTCGCTCGTCGTCGGCATCGTCGTCACCGTGCTCGCCGCCTGGCTGCCCGCCCGCCGGGCCGCGAAGATTCCGCCGGTCGCGGCGATGAGCAGCCTGCACGCCCAGGCGTCCACCCGCAGCCTCGTCGTACGCAACATCATCGGCGCGCTCATCGGGGGCATCGGCGCCGTCATGGTCGTCGCGGGCACCACCGCAAGCGACGGCAAGGCGCTCATGGGCATCGGCGCCGCGGTGCTGCTGATCGGCATCTTCGTGCTGACGCCGCTGCTGTCCCGCCCGGTGATCGCGCTCGGCGCCCCGCTGCTGCGGGTGTTCGGGGTCTCCGGCAAGCTCGCCCGGCAGAACGCCGTACGCAACCCGCGGCGCACCGCCGCCACCGCCTCCGCGCTGATGATCGGGCTCACCCTCATCACCAGCCTGACGGTGATCGCGGGCGGCGTCGCGAACGCCATCGACAAGATGGCCACCGACGCCATGAAGGCCGACTACTCGGTCTCCATGACGAACTTCACCCCGCTGAACCCGGAGGTCGGGGAGAAGCTCGCCGGCCTCGACGAGGTCACCGCCGCCTCCCCGCTGCGCACGGTGCCCGTCGACATCGGCGGCGACGACGAGGACCTCACCGGCGTCAACGGCAAGACCGTCGGCAAGCTCGTCGAGCTGGACTTCGAGCAGGGCTCGTTCGCCGGCCTCGCCGAGGGCGTCCCGGCCGGCGGCGGCCCCGCCAAGGCGATCGTCGACACCGACACCGCCGAGGACGAGGGCTGGAAGATGGGCGACACCGTCCAGGTCACGTACCAGGACGGGGCGAAGGGCGAGCTGGCCGTCTCCGGCCTCTACAAGGGCAACGAGATGCTCAGCGGCATCATGCTCGACACCTCGGTCGTCAATCCGCACCTCGACCGGATCACCGACTTCGAGGTCTGGGTGAAGACCGCGGGCGGCGAGAGCGACGCCGTGAAGGACAAGCTGGAGGCGGCCCTCGGCGACAACCCGGCCATCGCGGTGATGGACGAGGAGGACGTCTCCGACATGGTCGCCGGGCTCATCAGCATGATGCTGAACGTGCTCTACGCGATGCTCGGCATGGCCGTCCTGGTCGCGGTCCTCGGCGTCATCAACACGCTGGCCATGTCGGTCTTCGAGCGCTCGCAGGAGATCGGCATGCTGCGCGCCATCGGCCTCGACCGGCGCGCGGTGAAGCGGATGGTCCGGCTGGAGTCGCTGGTCATCTCGCTCTTCGGCGGGGTGCTCGGCATCGGGCTCGGGGTCTTCCTCGGCTGGGCCGCCGGTGAGTTGATCGCCAGCTCGATCGACACGTACTCGCTGGTGCTGCCGTGGGAGCGGATGGGCTACTTCATCCTCGGCGCGGCGCTGGTCGGCATGCTGGCGGCGCTGTGGCCGGCCCGCAGGGCGTCGCGGCTCAACATGCTCGCGGCCATCAAGAGCGAGTAGGAGCCCACGGGGGAACGGGGAGACGGCGGCCGTGTCCGTCGGAAGGGCCCGCGCGGAGGGATCGCCCTCCCGCGGGCCCTTCGCCGTGCGGTGGTGTGCTCTCGTGGTGCGCTGGGGGTGCTGTGTCCCCTCCTAGAGCAGTTTGCGCGCGGCCCGCCTCAGGTCGTACTCGTGGATGATCGCTTTGGCGTGGCCGTACGCCAGGTTGTGCTCACCACGGAGCCAGCTCACTTTCTCCTCGAAGCGGAGGAGACAGGGACCGTCTTCGACGGTCTGCAACCAGTCGGAGACTTCACGGCCGGTGCAGTGGGGGATGCGGGAGAGCAGGTTCCGGTGGGTTTCTGCGGAGAAGACTTGGGACATCGGCGCCTCCGGTATGCAGTCCTTCTCAGCACCGTGCCTGAGGGCGCGCCGATTGACAACCGTCTGGAACGGGACGGCTCGAACCGCCCGGGGGCTACCGGCGGGTTAGGCTCGGCTCGTGCTCGACGTCCTCGACTTCGTGACCGCGGTCGACCGGATCGCCGACCGGCTGCGGTCGCTGCCGCAGAGCCGGCTGCGCGCGGGGGCGGCCGCCGCCGGGCTCGCGCTGGCGCGCGAGCTGTCCGCGCGGGCGCAGCGGCTGGAGGCGCCGGAGCGGATGCCGTACGAGATGCCGGCGGCGGGGGAGTTCGCGGTGGGGGACCAGGTGGCCGTCGCGGGCCGGGACCTGGCGGAGGCGCTGCGGGCGGCGGGGGACGCCGAGGGGCTCGCGGAGGCGCTGGCGGTGGTCAGGGACGTACGGCTGTGAACGGGGCGCTCTGACGGGCTTGTACGGGCTTGCGCGGGGCCCGTCCGTACGGGGCCCGGCCGCTGTGGCTCAGAGGGAGGCGATGACGCGGTCCGCGAGGATGTAGACGCTCTCGCCCGCGCAGTCGAAGGTCAGCGCGAACGCCCCGCTGATCGCCGAACCGCCCAGCAGCACCGGCTCCGTGCCCCCGTCGAGCGCCTCGGCGAGGCGCTCCGCGGTGTCGCGGTGGCCGGGGGAGAGGCAGAGCGTGGTGCCGTCGGCGAAGACGTAGACGTCGAGGGTGCCGAGCGGGCCGAGCCGTACGTCGGTCAGCGGCGTACGGCCCGCGGCCAGGTCCTCCAGCCGGTTCACGGTGCGCTCGTGGTCGGCGACGGCGGGCTGGGGGCGGAAGTCGGGGTGCGAGGGGTGGCGGCGGCGGGCGGCGGCCAGTTCGGCGGACTCGCCCTCGGCGGGCGGTGCGTCGGCGGCGGCGGCGACATCGTCCGGCTCGGCGGGTTCGGTGCGCTCCAGCCGGTCCAGCCGGTCCAGCCGGTCCAGCCGGTCCAGCCGGTCCATGCGGTCCAGCCGGTCCATCGGGTCGAGCAGCGGCTCGAAGCCGGCGAAGTCGGCCTGGCGCGGTATGAACACCTCGCCGCCGAAGTCGACGGGGTCGCCCGGGAAGGGGGTCGCGTCGATGCTGTCGCGGGCCTCCTGCTCGGCCCAGAACGCCCGGGCCTCGGCCAGCTCGCGCTCCCGCTCGTCGGCGAGCGCCTGGGCGACGGCGATACGTATCTCCGCCGCCGGTACGGGCCGCGCACCCGGCACGGCCGCCTCGTCCGAGGTCTCCGCCTCGGTTTCCTCCGCCGCCGCCTTCGGGACGGCCTGTGCCCGCTCCCCGGCGCCCTGCGTCGCGGCCTGCGCGGTCAGCTCGGCACGGAGCGTGACGACTTCGCGCCGCAGGCCGCTCACCGCGCGCAGCACGGCGGCGCCGAGCAGCGCGGCGGGGGTGGCGGCCAGCAGGACGGCGAAGTTGGTGGCGCTCACTGTCGGACTCCCGATTGCTGTAGGACCCCCATGTTCTACCTCAGCCTGCCGGAGCGCAGAACCCCACCCCTAGCGGAAAATGGCATGAATAGGACGGGCCTTTGGTCCCACCGCCGCATGACGGGGCGCGCACACGCCCCGTACGCCCCCCACGCCCGGCTCCGTACTCACTCAGCCGCGCGGTGTCTCGGGTCGCGCTGAGCTTCGCTTCCGCTCCGGGCGGGTCCCGCCCCTCGTTCCTCGGGGCGGCCCCCACCCTCCGCTGCAGCTCAGCTCAGCCGCTCCAGCACCATCGCCATTCCCTGCCCGCCTCCCACGCACATCGTCTCCAGGCCGAACTGCTTGTCGTGCCACTGCAGGGAGTTGATGAGCGTCGTCGTGATCCGCGCCCCCGTCATGCCGAAGGGGTGGCCCACGGCGATGGCGCCGCCGTTGACGTTCAGCCGGTCCAGGTCGATGCCCAGATCCCGGTACGAGGGGATGACCTGCGCGGCGAACGCCTCGTTGATCTCCACCAGGTCGATGTCGCCGATCGCCATCCCGGCCCGTGCGAGCGCCTGCTTGCTCGCCTCCACCGGGCCCAGGCCCATGATCTCCGGCGACAGCGCCGAAAGACCGGTCGAGACGATCCGCGCCAGCGGGGTGAGACCCAGCTCACGCGCCTTGGTGTCGGACATCACGACGAGGGCCGCGGCGCCGTCGTTGAGCGGGCAGCAGTTGCCTGCGGTGACCAGCCCGTCGGGGCGGAACACCGGCTTCAGCCCCGCGACCCCTTCCATCGTCACACCGGGCCGCGGGCCGTCGTCCTTGCTCACCACCGTGCCGTCGGGGGTGGTGACCGGCGTGATCTCCCGCTCCCAGAAGCCCGCGGCGATGGCCTTCTCCGCGAGGTTCTGCGACCGCACGCCGAACTCGTCCATGTCCTGCCGCGTGACGCCCTTGGCCCGGGCCAGGTTCTCCGCGGTCTGCCCCATGGCGATGTACACGTCCGGCACGAGGCCGTCCGCGCGCGGGTCGTGCCAGCCTCCTCCCTCGAAAGCCGCGCCCTTCTCCTGGCGTTCGGCGGTACGGGCCTCGGCCTCGGCGAAGAGGGGGTTGTGGGTGCCGGGCATGCCGTCGGAGGAACCGTTGACGAACCGCGAGACCGTCTCCACGCCCGCCGAGACGAACACGTCGCCCTCGCCCGCCTTGATGGCATGGAACGCCATCCGCGTGGTCTGCAGCGAGGAGGAGCAGTAGCGGGTGATGGTGCAGCCGGGGAGGTGGTCCATGCCGAGCTGCACGGCGACCACCCGGCCCAGGTTGTGCCCCTGCTCCCCGCCGGGCAGGCCGCAGCCGAGCATGAGGTCGTCGATGTCCTCGGGGTCGAGCCCCGGCACCTTGTCGAGGGCGGCCCGGACGATCCCCGCGGTCAGGTCGTCGGGGCGGACGTCCTTCAGCGAGCCCTTCCCGGCCCGGCCGATCGGGGAGCGGGCGGCAGAGACGATCACGGCTTCGGGCATCACGGCTCCCAGGGGACGCGGAGGGGCAGGGTCCTGGGCTGAAGTTACCCGTACGTAGCGAGGGGGTCACGGTTCTCGTGCTGTGACGCGGACCTCAATTTCTGAGCGCTTGCTTACCGGGAAGGGGGAAAGTCTGGGAAAAGCCTTGTGAAAGATCCTCCTGAGGTACTGGCGCGATGTCTTTGCCTACCCATTACTCTTGTCCCAAGGCCGCGCAGTGTGGCCACGGAGGAGTGAGATGAGGAGCAGCAACCCGGTCTTCACGCGACGGGGGTTCAGCCGCGAGGGCGGTTCGGCAGGCTTCAACGCGCCGTCGCAGGCCGGGGGCCCCACTGTCGCCCAGGGCAACAACCCGTACGCCCAGCCCGGCACCAACCCGTATGCGCAGCAGCCGGGTGGTGCCCCGCGGAACCCCTACGCGCCCGCAGACCAGCAGCAGGGCGAGTGGGCGCCGTACGCGGCGCCCGCCGGCGGCCGGATGACCATGGACGACGTCGTGTCCCGCACGGGCATGACGCTCGGCCTGGTGATCCTCGCGGCCGTCGCCTCCTGGATCACCTTCGACGGCGAGAAGTCGCTCGGCATCGGCCTGATGGCCGCGCTCGGCGCCTTCGTGCTCGCGATGGTCCAGGCGTTCAAGCGCCGGCCCATCCCCGCACTGATCCTGTCGTACGCGGTCCTTGAGGGCGTCTTCCTCGGCATCATCAGCGAGTACTTCAACACCTACGTCGACGGCGCGGTCATGCAGGCCGTGCTCGGCACGATGGCGGTGTTCTTCGGTGTGCTCGTCGCGTACAAGCTGCGGATCATCCGGGTCACGGCCCGGTTCCAGCGGTTCGTCGTCGGCGCGGCCATCGGCTTCGTGCTGCTGATGGCGGTCAACCTGTTCGCCTCGCTCATCGGCGGCGGCGACGGCATGGGCCTGCGCAGCGGCGGCCTCGGCATCCTGTTCGGCATCATCGGCGTGGTGCTCGGCGCGTGCTTCCTGGCCCTGGACTTCAAGCAGGTCGAGGACGGCATCGCCTACGGCGCCCCGAAGAACGAGGCGTGGCTCGCCGCCTTCGGCCTGACCCTGACCCTGGTCTGGATCTACCTGGAGATGCTGCGCCTGGTCGCCATCCTCCAGGGCGGCGACTGACACGGCGACACGACTGACACGACTGACCGTGTGGCCCGGCCGGATCCCTCCGGCCGGGCCACCGGCACGAAGGGGGCGGGCATGACCGACCTGAGGCGGCTGCTGCGCGGGATCGAGGTCTTCGAGGGCGACCTGCCGTCGTTCGACCCGCGGGAGACACCGGACGAGCCGGTCGCGCTCTTCACGAGCTGGCTGCTGGACGCCGTACGGGCGGGGGTGCGCGAGCCGCACGCGATGACCCTGTCGACGGCGGACGCGGCCGGCGACCCGTCGGCGCGGGTGCTGATCCTCAAGGACGTCGGCCCGGACGGCTGGCAGTTCGCCTCGGACGCGGGCAGCCCGAAGGGCCGGGAGCTGGCGGGGCGGCCGTACGCGGCGCTGACGTTCTACTGGTCCCCGCTGGCCCGCCAGGTACGGATCCGGGGCCCGGTCGCGACCGCGGACCCGGAGCTGAGCGCCGCGGACTTCCGCGCCCGCGGCGCCGGCGCCCGCGCCGAGGCCCTCCTCGCCCGCCAGTCCCGCCCGCTCGCGGACCCGGCGGAACGGGACGCGGCGGTCGCCGGATCCCTGGCCCGGATCGAGGCGGATCCGGAGCTGGTGGCCCCGGGCTGGACGCTGTACGCGGTACGGCCGCGGACCGTGGAGTTCTGGCAGGGCGACAGCTCGCGGCGCCATACCCGTATGGTCTACGAGTCCAAGCCGCCGGGCTGGACGAAGCAGATGCTGTGGCCGTGACCGGGTACTGGGTTCCTCCGAGGACGCCCCGACTTCGGACCGAGGGGATCCGCACTTCGGCGGCGGGGCGGGCAAGTCGAAACGGCGTCAGCGCGATTTGTTGTCCGCTTCGGCAGCGGTGCGCTCGGTCTCCAGGCGATAGACGATCTCGGAGTTGAGGGACCTTCGGGCGGACTTGGCCTGAGCTGCCAGCCACTCGTGGAGGTCGGCGGGTAGGCGGAGCGTGATGCGCCTCTCTTCATGGGCCGCAAGCACGGGCGGGACATCCGGCTCGTGCACCCTGCGCACACCACCATGGACTGCGCGTCGTGCGGAGCGAGAACCAAGCACGCACTTCCGCTGTCCGAGCGCACCTACACCTGCAGCGCATGCGGAGTCGTGTCCCCCAGGGACAAGAACTCCGCCCGCGTGATACTCATCCGGGCAGGTCTCAACCCGGCTGGTGCCGAGGGCGTAAGACCTCCGGGGGCGCTGCTCCCGGAGGCGGCCTGAGCCAGGAATCCCCTTTGCATCAGGGAGGGGAGGACGTCAAGGAGTCCTCGAACCCCATCACCGATGCCGACCAGCCATCCACGGCGAGCGGGTGGCCGACGACCCGGCAGTTGCCCGCCCGGCTGATCGCTACGCGAGGAGATGGCTGGTGAAGCCGTCGCGAACGAGGGATGCGTACGCCGCGTACACCTCCCCCGGACCCGAGCTTGGGGTGCCTTCCGGTCCGCGGCCCCGGCCCCGGAGTCATCCCCGCCCCGGACCCCCGGGCCGGAGCTGCGCGGCTTCAGCGGAGGGTGATGATGTTGCCCGTCACGAGGGCGGCGTCGTCGGAGGTGAGAAACACGATGGCCCTGGCGACGTCGGCCGGCGCGGCGACGTGGAAGTGCGTGCCGCTCGACGCGACGAACTCGCGGACCTCGTCGGTGATCCAGCCGGTGTCGGTCACCGGCGGGTGCACGACGTTCGCGGTGATGCCGAGATCGGCCAACTCCGCCGCGGCGGACAAGGTGTAGTCGGTCTGAGCGGCCTTCGCGGCCCCGTAGGAGACCTCACCGGGGAATCCGAGGTCTCCGCCCGAGGTGAGGCCCACGATGCGTCCCCAGGCGGCCCCGCGGGCGCGGTGGCGCCGGGACAGCTCGCCGATCAGCAGGGCGGGGGCCATCGCATCGACGGCGAACTGCTGGGACCACGTCTCGGCGGTGACCGCGCGCAGCGGCCGGCCGAACCGGTCGGCCGGCCGGGGCGCGAAGGAGTCCTGGATCCAGCCGGACGCGTTGTTGATCAGGATGTCGACCGCGCCCAGGCGTTGCTCTGCCGCGTCGAAGAGGGCCGCAGGGGCCGCCGGATCGCTCAGATCCGCTTCGAGGGACTCGGCCCGCCCTCCTGCCTCGCGGATCTCCTCGACGACCGCCTCCCCTCCGGCGGACCGGGCGCGCCGGTAGTCGTCCGTCGCCTCCTCGCCGGATTCGCGCAGGTAGGTGCAGAGCACGGCAACGCCGCGAGCGGCAAGGGCCTTTGCCACTGCCGCCCCGATTCCGTGGTTGGCACCGGTGACGATGGCGACGTGGTCCGTCCGGGCTGTCTCGGGCATGACGAAGTACTAACAGAGCGAGACCACACCGCGACATCGGTTTTCCGGGGTGCTGTCCTTCGCCGGCGGCCGTCTCACCGCAGGGGCCGGCCAGTCCGCGGCCTCGGGCATGTCAGCCGCCGCGGCGTCAGGTCAGAGTGGTGAGGGACCTGCTGTGGTTGCCGCCGGATTCCTTGACGATCTCCGGGAGGGTCTGGGCTGTTCTGACCGTGGCGAAGCGGACCTCGGTGGCGTCCGTCGTGAAGCCGTGGATCGCCGGGCGGGGGAGGCTGTTGTAGGAGAAGGGGTTGGAGAAGTAGTACGCGCCCGTGTCGAGGAGCGCCACGTGGTCGCCTGCCGCCAGCGGGGGGAGTGCGCGGGCGCGGGCCACCAGGTCGCCGGCGAAGCAGCACGGGCCCGCCACGTCCTGGGCGACCGGGGTGCCCGTCTTGGGGTGGCCTGCCGCGTCGTACGCCGTCACGCGCAGCGGCCAGGAGTCCGGGGCGAAGACCGTGCGTACGGCCACCTGGACGCCCGCGTGGGTGACCGCGATGGGGCGGCCGCCGGCGGACTTGGCGTACTCGACGCGGGCCAGCACCAGGCCGTTCTTCGCCAGAAGGGAGCGGCCGAACTCCGTGATCAGCGCGTAGCGGCCGTCGAACAGGCCCGGGATCCCGGCGCGCAGCAGCCGGGCGTAGTCCGCGAACGCCGGCGTGACCTCGTCGGAGTCGAAGTTGACCGGCAGGCCG
Source organism: Streptomyces sp. NBC_01808 (assembly GCF_035917395.1). Taxonomy (NCBI): domain Bacteria; kingdom Bacillati; phylum Actinomycetota; class Actinomycetes; order Kitasatosporales; family Streptomycetaceae; genus Streptomyces; species Streptomyces sp. NBC_01808. The sequence continues at coordinate 3,021,388 of NZ_CP109072.1, read as the reverse complement.
CCGCCGATGTCCAGCGTGGTGACCTGCCGCCGGCCCGCGGCCGCGTTGATCTCCTCCGCCAGTTCGTACGCCGCGCGCACCCCCGCCGCCATCAGCGGCAGCGGCACGCCCTGCGAGCCCGTGTGGGTGTGCAGCGCGGTGAGCCAGGGGCGGTCGACGTACGCGCGGACCAGCCAGTCGCGGGCGCCCTCGTCCTGGAGCGTCACGCCGAACTTCGACGTGGCCGTCGCCGTGCTCATCGCGCCGATGCTGCCGCCGCCGACCTGCGGGTTGACCCGTACGCCGATCGTCGAGCGGGTCGGCGCCGAGCGGACCAGGGCATCGATGCGGGCCAGCTCTTCGGGGTTGTCGGCGTTGACCGCGATGCCCAGGGCCAGGGCGCCGCGCAGTTCGGCGGCGGTCTTGGCGGGGGAGTCGAGCACGGTGCGGTCCGGGGGTACGTCCGCCGCGCGGGCCAGCTCCAGCTCCCCGGGGCTGGCCACTTCCGCGCCCAGGCCCTCGTCGGCGAGCAGCCGCAGCACCGGCACCAGGGAAGCGGCCTTGACCGCGAAGGAGTGCAGCACCGGCGTCCCCGGCGCGATCACCTCGTCGAACGCGGCCCGCAGCGCGGCCGCGGACTCGCGGATGCCCGCGACGTCCAGCAGCCCCACCACCGGCTCGGCGTCGGACACCAGGCCCCCGGCCAGCGCCGCGCGTACCGCCAGGTCGCGGCGGGCGGCGAGCGGGAGATCCTGCGGCACGGGAACGGGCTCGTCGTCAGGCATGGCGGCAGTCAATCATCCGTCCGCAAATGCTGTCGTACGGCGTCCAACTGTCGGACGCGAGGCGGCCTTGACTAGGGTAATTCAGTCGCGCCAGGATGTGTTTCTGTTCATTCAGGAACGGACGGTGCGCGCCAGGAGGCAGGCATGGCAGGACCCCGACCCGTGCGGGCCCCGCGCGGCAACCAGCCCGGTGCCCGCGGGTGGCAGCAGGAAGCCGCCCTGCGGATGCTGCAGAACAACCTCGACCCCGAGGTCGCCGAGCACCCCGACAAGCTCGTCGTCTACGGCGGCACGGGCAAGGCCGCCCGCGACTGGGACTCCTTCGACGCCATGGTCCGTACGCTGACGACCCTCGGCCCCGACGAGACCATGCTCGTCCAGTCCGGCCGCCCCGTCGGCGTCATGCAGACCCACGAGTGGGCGCCCCGCGTCCTCATCGCCAACAGCAACCTCGTCGGCGACTGGGCCACCTGGGAGGAGTTCCGCCGGCTGGAGGCCCTGGGGCTGACCATGTACGGCCAGATGACCGCCGGTTCGTGGATCTACATCGGCACGCAGGGCATCCTCCAGGGCACGTACGAGACCTTCGCCGCCGTCGCCGCGAAACGGTTCGGCGGCACCCTCGCCGGCACCGTCACCCTCACCGCGGGACTCGGCGGCATGGGCGGCGCCCAGCCGCTCGCCGTCACCATGAACGACGGCGTCGCGCTCTGCATCGAGTGCGACCCCTCCCGCATCGAGCGCCGCCTGGAGCACGGCTACCTCGACGCGAAGGCCGACAGCCTGGAGCACGCCCTGCGGCTGGCCACCGAGGCCCGCGACGCCCGCCGCCCGCTGTCCGTCGGCGTCCTCGGCAACGCCGCCGAACTGGTGCCCCGGTTGCTCGCCGCCGGCGCCCCGATCGACATCGTCACCGACCAGACCTCCGCCCACGACCCGCTCGCGTACCTGCCCCTCGGCGTCGACTTCGCCGACATGGCCGCGTACGCCGCCGAGAAGCCCGCCGACTTCACCGTCCGCGCCCGCGAGTCGATGGCCCGGCACGTCGAGGCCATGGTCGGCTTCCAGGACGCCGGCGCCGAGGTCTTCGACTACGGCAACTCCCTCCGCGGCGAGGCCAAGCTCGCCGGCTACGCCCGCGCCTTCGACTTCCCCGGCTTCGTACCCGCCTACATCCGCCCCCTGTTCAGCGAGGGCAAGGGCCCCTTCCGCTGGGCCGCGCTCTCCGGCGACCCGGGGGACATCGCCGCCACCGACCGCGCCATCCTCGACCTCTTCCCCGGGAACGAGTCGCTGGCCCGCTGGATCCGGCTGGCCGGCGAGCGCGTGCGGTTCCAGGGCCTGCCCGCCCGCATCTGCTGGCTCGGCTACGGCGAGCGCGACCGGGCCGGCGAGCGGTTCAACGACATGGTCGCGAGCGGCGAGCTGGCCGCGCCGCTGGTCATCGGCCGCGACCACCTCGACTGCGGCTCGGTGGCGTCCCCGTACCGCGAGACCGAGGCCATGCGCGACGGCTCCGACGCCATCGCGGACTGGCCGCTGCTCAACGCCATGGTCAACGTCGCCTCCGGCGCCTCCTGGGTCTCCCTCCACCACGGCGGCGGCGTCGGCATGGGCCGCTCGCTGCACGCGGGACAGGTCACCGTCGCCGACGGCACGGCGCTCGCGGGCGAGAAGATCCGCCGGGTGCTGACCAACGACCCCGGCATGGGCGTCATCCGGCACGTCGACGCGGGCTACGAGCGGGCCGAGGAGATCGCCGCCGAGCGGGGCGTGCGCGTACCGATGCGGGAGAACGCGGAAAGCGGACCCGCGTGAGCCCGTCCTCGTTCCAGGAGATGTGGCGCGAGCTGCGCCCCCTCGGGCGGTACGCGCCCTCCGGCGGCTACCGCCGGTTCGCGTGGACGGCGGCGGACGCCGACTGCCGGGCCTGGTTCCGGGCGCAGGCGAGCGCGCGCGGGCTCGCGTACGAGACCGACCGCAACGGCAACCAGTGGGCCTGGCTCGGCGACCCCGCCGCAGGCGGCGCCGTCGTCACCGGTTCGCACCTCGACTCCGTACCCGACGGCGGCGCCTTCGACGGCCCCCTCGGCGTCGTCTCCGCCTTCGCCGCCCTCGACGAGCTGCGCGCCCGCGGCGTCCGCCCAGGGCGCCCCCTCGGCGTCGTCAACTTCGGCGACGAGGAAGGCGCCCGCTTCGGCCTGGCCTGCGTCGGCTCCCGGCTCACGACCGGGCAGCTCACCACCGCCGCCGCGCACGAACTGCGCGACGCCGACGGCGTCACCCTGCCGCAGGCGATGGAGCGCGCGGGCCACGACCCCGACGGCATCGGCCCCGACCCCGAGCGGCTGGCGCGCCTCGGCGCCTTCGTCGAGCTGCACGTCGAGCAGGGCGTGGCGCTCGCCGGTACGGACCACGCGGTGGGCGTGGCGTCGGCGATCTGGCCGCACGGCCGCTGGCGGTTCGACTTCCGCGGCGAGGCCAACCACGCGGGCACGACCCGCATGGAGGACCGCCACGACCCGATGCTGACCTACGCCCACACGGTGCTGTCCGCCCGCAAGAAGGCAGCGCAGGCCGGCGCCCGCGCCACCTTCGGCAAGGTCGCCGTCGAGCCCAACGGCGTCAACGCCATCCCCTCGCTCGTCCGCGGCTGGCTCGACTCGCGCGCCGCCGACGAGGAGACCCTCCACACCCTCGTCGCCGCCGTCGAGCAGGCCGCCCGCGAGCGCGCGGGACGCGACGGCACGGCGCTGGAGGTCACCCGCGAGTCGCTGACGCCCGTCGTCGACTTCGACCACGCCCTGCGCGACCGCCTCGCCGCGCGCCTCGGCGGCGCGCCCCTGCTTCCGACGGGGGCGGGACACGACGCCGGGATCCTGTCGGGGGCGGTGCCGGCGGCCATGCTGTACGTACGGAATCCGACCGGCGTCTCGCACGCGCCGGCCGAGTCGGCGGACGAGGACGACTGCGCGGCGGGCGTACGGGCGCTCGCGGACGTGCTGGCGGACCTGTCCTGCGACGGCAGCTCCGTACCACGGTCGGAAGGGGCCGCGTGACGACGTACTGGGCGGAACAGGCATGGGTCGGCGGGGTCGTCGAACCCGGTGTCGTCCTGGAGGCGGCGGCGTCCGGCGGGCTGCTCGCCACGGTACGGACCGCGGTCCCCGCGCCGCCGCCGGGCGCCACCGTCCTGCGCGGGCTCACCCTCCCCGGTCTGGCGAACGCCCACAGCCACGCCTTCCACCGCGCGCTGCGCGGCACCGTCCAGGTCGGCTCCGGCACGTTCTGGACCTGGCGCGAGGTGATGTACGGCGTCGCCGACCGGCTCACCCCCGGCACGTACTACGACCTCGCCCGCGCCGTCTACGCCGAGATGGCGCTCGCCGGGATCACCTGCGTCGGCGAGTTCCACTACGTCCACCACGCGCCCGGCGGCGCCCGCTACGACGACCCCAACGCCATGGGCCACGCGCTGATCGCCGCCGCCGCGGCGGCCGGGATCCGGCTGACCCTGCTCGACACCGCGTACCTGGCCGCCGGCTTCGGGCAGCCGCCGGGGCGGCACCAGCTCCGCTTCAGCGACGGCGACGCCGACGCGTGGGCAGAACGCGCCGGCGCCCTCGAACCCGACGACGACACCGTCCGCGTCGGCGCCGCCGTCCACTCCGTACGCGCGGTGCCCGCGGGACAGCTCGCCACCGTCGCGGGCTGGGCCGCCGACCGCCGCGTCCCGCTCCACGTCCACCTCTCCGAGCAGCCCGCCGAGAACGAGGCGTGCATCGCCGCCCACGGCGTCACCCCCGCCCGCCTTCTCGCCGACCACGGCGTCCTCGGCCTCCGCACCACCGCCGTGCACGCCACCCACCTCACCGCCGACGACCTCACCCTCCTCGGCCGCAGCAGCACGGGCGTCTGCATGTGCCCCACCACGGAACGGGACCTCGCGGACGGCATCGGCCCTGCCGCGGCCGTGGAGCGGGCGGGCAGCCCGCTGTCGCTGGGCAGCGACAGCCACGCCGTGATCGACCTCTTCGAGGAGGCGCGGGCGCTGGAGCTGAACGAGCGGCTGCGCACCCGCCGCCGCGGCCACTGGACGGCCCACCAACTGCTGCGCGCCGCCACCGAGGGCGGCTACCAGGCCCTCGGCTGGGACGCGCCGGCCCGGCTGGAGCCGGGCGGGCTCGCGGACTTCACCACCGTGGCACTGGACAGCGTGCGCACGGCGGGCGCGGTGCCGCGGCTGGGCGCGGAGGCGGCGGTGTTCGCGGCGACGGCGGCGGACGTGCGGCACACGGTGGTGGGGGGCCGGCACGTCGTACGGGACGGGGTGCACGCGCTCGTGAAGGACGTACCGGGGGCGCTGACGGCGGCGATCGCGGCGCTGCGCGGCTGACTCCCGTACCCCGGTCCCGCACACCACCGGCCCACGGAACCGTATTCCCGTCCCGCACGCCACCCCGACCCACGAGGGCAGGACATGACCGCCACAGCCATCGTCAACATCGGCAGCCTCGTCACCAACGACCCGGCCCTCGGCGACGGGCCGCTCGGCCTGCTGGAGGACGCGGCCGTCGTCTTCGACGGCGACCGCGTCGCCTGGGTCGGCGCGGCGGACGCGGCGCCGGCAGCGGACACCGCGTACGACGCGGCGGGGCGGGCGCTGCTCCCGGGCTTCGTCGACTCGCACTCCCACCTCGTCTTCGCCGGCGACCGCACCCGCGAGTTCGCCGCCCGGATGTCGGGGCGCCCGGCCGCGTCCTATCAAAAGCGTGGGGCAGGCGGCATCCGCACGACGGTCGCCGCGACCCGCGCCGCAACCGACGAGGAACTGGCGGCGAACCTCGCCCGGTTCGTCCGCGAGATGCTCCGGCAGGGCACGACGACGCTGGAGACGAAGTCCGGCTACGGGCTGACGGCGGCGGACGAGGCGCGGGGGCTGCGGGTCGCGGCGGAGCAGGTGGAGGAGGTCACGTACCTCGGTGCGCATGTCGTCGCGCCGGAGTACGCGGACGATCCGGGCGCGTACGTCGACCTGGTCACCGGCGAGATGCTGGACGCCTGCGCGCCGTACGCGCGGTGGATCGACGTCTTCTGCGAGAAGGGGGCGTTCGACGGCGACCAGGCGCGGGCGATCCTCGCCGCCGGCAAGGTACGCGGCCTGACCCCGCGGGTGCACGCCGGCCAACTGTCGTACGGGCCTGGGGTGCAGCTCGCCGTCGAGCTGGAGGCGGCGTCCGCGGACCACCTGACGCACCTGACCGACGCGGACGTGGCGGCGCTGGCGTCGGGGGTGACGGTGGCGACGTTCCTGCCGGGCTGCGAGTTCTCGACCCGGGCCGTCTACCCGGACGTGCGGCGGGTGCTGGACGCGGGCGCGACGGTGGCGCTGTCGACGGACTGCAACCCGGGCTCGTCGTTCACCAGCTCCATGCCGTTCTGCGTCGCCGTCGCGGTACGGGAGATGGGCATGACGCCGGACGAGGCGGTGTGGTCCGCGACGGCGGGCGGCGCGGCGGCGCTGCGGCGCACGGACGTGGGCCGCCTGGCACCGGGCGCGCGGGCGGACGCGGCACTGCTGGACGCGCCGAGCCACGTACACCTGGCGTACCGCCCGGGGGTGCCCCTGGTGGCGGAGGTGTGGCGCCGGGGGGAGCGGGTGACGGCGGGCGGCAACTGAGGAGCGACGGCGGGCGCGTGCGCGCCGGGCGGCAACTGAGGAGCGGCGGCCGGTCCCGGCGGGCCGGTCAGCAACTGAGGTTCGCGTCCGGGTCCGCCGCGGGGCGCGCCGTCAGATGCTCCACCGCCGCGCGTTCCGCGCACTCGTTGCCGAAGCCCACCAGCCCGTGCCGCCTGCCCGGCACCGTCAGCAGCGGCGCCCGGAACCGCATCGCCACCCGCTCCGCGCCCGCCGCCGGCGTGCGGATGTCGTCCTCGCTGTTGATCAGCAGCAGATCCGCCCCGTCGGCCGCGCCGTAGTCCCCGTCAACGGCTCCGTCTGCGCCCCGTTCACCGGCCCCGGGCCGGACCGCGCCCAGCGGCTCCCCGCGCCCCGGCCAGTGCACGCAGGGTGCGTAGTCGCGCGCCACCGTCCGCGTACGCCACCGCGCCTCGTGGGCGTCGTCCAGCTCCCGCAGCAGCGCCCGCACGTTCCCCGGCCACCGGAAGTCCGTGCAGTGGACGCCCAGGAAGAGCGCGAGGGGCGGCGGTCCCGGGTCCAGTTCGTCGAATGCCGCCCGCACGTCGGACGGCACCGCCTTCGGTACGGCCCTGGGGCCCGGCTCCGGCACCTGCTCGTCGTCCAGCTCCTCGCGGGTGTGCAGCGTCCTCAGTACGTAGGACGTGCCCGGCCGGTCCGGGTCGACGACCCCGTCGAAGACCGCCGCGCGCACCCGCTCAGGGTGGCGGGTGACGTAGACCTGGCCGGCCACCGTGGCGTACGAGTGCAGCAGCAGGCTGATCCGCTCCTCGCCCAGCGCCCGCCGGACCCGCTCCAGGTCCGTCGCGCCCGCGCGGGAGCCGAGGCGGGCCAGCAGCGGGCCGTAGGCGAGGCGGCAGCCCTCGACGTAGTCGCGGGCGGCGGCGTCGACGGCGGTGACGTCCCGGACGAGCCGGAGGCTGCGCGCGGTGCCGAGGCGGTCGAGGGCGCCGCGGGGCTCGCCGCAGTCGACGCGGTGGCTGCGACCGGTGCCGCGGCGGTCGTAGCCGACGATGTCGAATCGGTCGCGCAGCGCGCGCGGGTAGTCGACGCCGGCGGACACGGCCTCCTGGAGGCCCGACAGACCCGGCCCGCCGGGCGCGAGGACGAGCGCGCCGATGCGGCGGGCGGGGTCGCGGGCGGGCAGCCGGGAGAGCGCGAGGCGGAGGGTCTCGTGGCTGCCGCCGCCGACGGGCACGGTGACGCCGCGGCACTCGCGCTGCTCCATGCCCGTCAGCGGGCAGGGGGTCCACTCGTCGCCGCCGGGGTCCGGTTCGTACGAAGAGGTGCCAGCAGCAGACGGCTCCGGGCCGTCCCCGCCCGGCATCGCGCACGCGCCCGTCCACGCCAGCGCCAGCGCCGTGAGCAGGGCGAGCACCGGGCCCTGGCGGCCGGGCCGCCGCCGGGGGGAGGCCATGGGCCGATCATGGCACCGCCTCCCCGGAAACCCGGGGAGGCGGCTCTCGGCCAGGTCCGCGGTCCGGTGTCCGGTCCGCGGCCCGGTCTCCGGCTCACTCCTCGACCATCAGCCCCTTGCGCAGCCGCACCAGCGTCCGCGACAGCAGCCGGGAGACGTGCATCTGCGAGATGCCCAGCTCCTCGCCGATCTCCGACTGGGTCATGTTGGCCACGAAGCGCAGCGAGAGGATCTTCCGGTCGCGCGGCGTCAGCTCCGCTATCAGCGGCTTGAGGGACTCGACGTACTCGATGCCCTCCAGGCCGTGGTCCTCGTAGCCGATGCGATCGGCGAGGGCGCTCTCGGAGTCGTCCTCCTCGGGCTGCGCGTCCAGCGAACTGGCGGTGTAGGCGTTCGAGGCGGCCATGCCCTCGATGACCTCGTCCCTGCCGATGTCCAGCCGCTCGGCCAACTCGTCGACCGTGGGGGCGCGGTCGAGCTGCTGTGCCAGCTCGTCGCCCGCCTTCGCCAGGTCGAGGCGCAGCTCCTGCAGCCGCCGCGGGACGCGTACGGACCAGGAGGTGTCGCGGAAGAAGCGCTTGATCTCGCCGATGATCGTCGGCATCGCGAAGGTGGGGAACTCCACCCCGCGGGCGGGCTCGAAGCGGTCGATCGCCTTGATGAGCCCGATCGTGCCGACCTGGATGATGTCCTCCATCGGCTCGCTGCGCGAGCGGAACCGGGAGGCGGCGAACTTCACCAGCGCCAGGTTGAGTTCGATCAGGGTGTTGCGCACGTACGAGTACTCGTGGGTGCCCTCTTCGAGGGTGCCGAGCCGGTCGAAGAGGGTCTTGGACATGGCCCGCGCGTCCGCGGGGGCGACCTCGTCGAAGGCGATGCCCTCCAGCTCGTCGATGCTCCCCGTGAACGAGGCCGCCGCGATGCCGGCGGCGTCAGCGGCGTCAGCGCCGCTCGCGGTTTCCGCGATGCTCGCGATGTCCTCGGTGGCCTGGTCGGCGGCGTCCTCGCCGCCGGGCCCGCCACGGGAGACGACGGTGTCCGCGCCGTGGTGCTCAGTGTGGTCGTCGCCGTGCTCGGCGTGGGGTCGTGCCGGCGGCGTGCTCGCCGCGGCGTCGAGCCGGGTTGACATTTGTCCTCCATCGTTCTCGGCAATGCGGCTGCCGATGCCAGTTCTTGTCCGCTTGTGGTCTGCGGCGCCTCCCAAGGCCACGTGTGGTGAGTGCTTCTAGCCCTACCCGCTTCTCTCCTCCGGTGCAAGAATCAGGTGTCCATATTTGCCCTATTATGTTGGCTGTTCGGGTGCCGAACGTGTGACCAAAGGCGTAGGGTCGGAGCTGCATCGCACGACAGCCCGAGGTCAGGAGACAAGCGCGCATGGACGCCGGAACCGCCGGAAGCCCGAGCCGCGGCCGACTGCACGTCGACGTGCGGGTCCATGGCGGGAGCGCCGTCCTCACACCTGCGGGTGAACTCGATTACCACACGGCCGAGGTGCTGCGGGAGCCGCTGGAGCGATGTATCGCCGGCGGCCGCAGCCGGCTCGTACTCGACTGCTCGCGCCTGGAGTTCTGCGATTCGACCGGGCTGAACGTGCTCCTCGGCGCCCGCCTCAAAGCGGAGGCCGACGGCGGAGGTGTGCACCTCGCGGGGCTGCAGCCGGTGGTGGCCAGGGTCTTCGAGATCACGGGTGCGGAGGCGGTCTTCTCGCTGCACGACACCCTGGAGGCCGCCCTCGTGGAGTGACCTCCCGGTCACCGGATGCCGGGTGGGGCCGGTGCGTCAGGTGATGCGCGTCACAGTGTCCCGGGGAAACTCGGGGGTGTTTCCGCGATCTCGTAGGGCAGAAGCCCAGGCGAAACTTCTGGAACGGGCAGGAAGGGCACGAATGCGCGGACGGGTGCGCGAGCGGGCGTGCGGTTGCGCGAAGGGGGTGTCGTGAGGCGATGAGCTTCAGGTCGTTGCCGCCGGGCGCACTGCCGCCGGAGGGCGAGGCCGGCAGCGGCGCCGCCGCGCCCGCGCGCCCGGACGGCGCCGCCGCGGACGATCCGGCCGCCGAGCCCGCCCCCGCGGGACAGGTCCGCCGGCTGCGGCTCGTCGGCGCCAGCGGCATGGTGCCCCGCGCCCGCGACTTCGCCCGCCGGGCCCTGGAGGACTGGGGCTGGCTGCCCGCGGTCAACGCGGAGCAGCGCGCGGCCGCGGAGGACGTCCTGCTCGTCGTCTCGGAGCTGGTCACCAACGCCTGCCTGCACGGCGGCGGCCCGGACGAGCTGCGGCTGCGCACGGCGGGCAAGGTGCTGCGGCTGGAGGTCAGCGACTCCGGCACCGGCACGCCCGAGCCGCGCACCCCGCACCGCGCCAGCCGGCCGGGCGGGCACGGGATGTTCATCGTGCAGCGGCTGTGCCTCGACTGGGGCGTGCAGCGGGAGCCCGGAGTGGTGGGCAAGACCGTGTGGGCGGAGCTGTCCGCGCCGCTCTAGCCCGTCGTACGCCGCACTGGCGGTTCGCCGTACGAGCCGCTTGCCGTAAGTCGTACGTGTCCCGCCAGCCGCACGTCGTACGAGCCGATCGTCGCACGCCCCCGCCCGGCGCGTACGCCTATCCGATCCGCTCCCGCAGCCACCCCTCGATCTCCCCGACCACCCCCGGCTCCGTCAGCAGCCGCATCCCGTGCGCGCTGCCCGGCACCACCCGCACCCGGACGTCCCCCGCGGGCATCCCCTGCGCCCGCTCCGCCGCCGCCACCTGCTCCGAGTGGTACGCGGGCACGAAGTCGTGCGCCGAGTGCAGCAGCAGCATCGGGGCGTCGTCCCGCCCGGACGCCGTGCTCCGCGGGTCCAGCGACCACCACGCGCGCCGGCACCCCGGGTCCGCCGACAGCGACGGCGTGCCGTCCGGTACGCACCCCGCCAGCCGCTCCGCGCTCGCCCGCAGCCGCCGCTCCGCCGCCGTCGCCCCCGGCGCCCCGCCGTCCAGCCAGGCCCGGTACGGCGACGCCACCGGCGACAGCGCCACCACCCCGGCGCTGTGCGCGGCCCCCGCCCCGTACGTGGCCGCCGCGACGGCGAGCTGCCCGCCCGCCGACGAGCCCAGCACCCCCACCCGCGCCGGATCCACGGCGTACCCCGCGGCGTGGTGCCGCACCCACCGCAGCGCCGCCAGCACGTCGTCCCGCTGCGCCGGCCACGACACCTCGGGGGTGAGGCGGTAGCCGGCGTCGAAGACCGCGTAGCCGCGCCGGGCGAAGTCCCGCGCCCAGTGCTCCCAGTCGGTGTCGTACGACCAGTACCCCCCGTGCACCACGACCAGCCCGCCCCGGAGCGCCCGCCGCGGCTGCCAGTGGACGGTGACGCGCTGCCGCGGATGCTCCCCGTACGCCTCGACGCTCCGCCTGAGCGCCCCGTCCGCGCCGGGCCGCTGCTCCGCCATCCGCTCCGCCGTGCGCTCCGCGGGCACGATCCCGGCCGGCAGCACCACCGCCGTGAGCGCCGCGGCGGTCCCCAGCGCCGCGGTCACGAGCCGCCGACGCCACCGGACCCGTACCGCAGCCATCGCACCCGCCTCCCGCGGACCGGCCGGCCCGGTGCCCTCATGGTCGCCGACAACCCCGCGCGCCGCGATCCGGCGACCGCGATCAGGCGGACGGCGCGAACCGGCGCACGGACGCCGCCGAGACGTTCGAGCGCGTACCGGGAGGTGAGAGAACCCGACGCCACCGGCACACTCTCGGTGACCGGAGGTCTACCATCGCACCATGACCCGAGTACTGCTGGCCGAGGACGACGCGGCCATCTCGGAACCGCTTGCCCGCGCGCTGCGCCGGGAGGGCTACGAGGTGGAGGTACGGGAAGACGGTCCCACGGCGCTCGGTGCCGGGCTCCGCGGCGGCGTCGACCTCCTCGTGCTCGACCTGGGCCTCCCCGGCATGGACGGCCTGGAGGTGTGCCGGCGGCTGCGCGCCGACGGGCACGGCTTCCCCGTGCTGGTGCTCACCGCCCGCGCGGACGAGGTGGACACCGTCGTCGGCCTCGACGCGGGCGCCGACGACTACGTCACCAAGCCCTTCCGCCTCGCCGAGCTGCTCGCCCGGGTCCGGGCCCTGCTGCGCCGCGGCTCCACCGAGGCGCAGCCGCCGGCCACCCACGGCGTACGCATCGACACCGACTCGCACCGGGCCTGGCTCGGCGAGGAGGAACTGCAGCTCACGGCGAAGGAGTTCGACCTGCTGCGGGTGCTGGTGCGGGACGCGGGCCGGGTGGTCACGCGCGAGCAGTTGATGCGCGAGGTGTGGGACACCACCTGGTGGTCCTCCACCAAGACGCTCGACATGCACATCTCCTGGCTGCGCAAGAAGCTCGGCGACGACGCCGCGAACCCCCGCTACATCGCGACGGTCCGCGGAGTGGGCTTCCGCTTCGAGAAGAGCTAGGCCGGCCGCCCGCGGCCTCAGGCAGCCATGCGCAGACGGCTCATCAACAGCACCCTCGCGGTCGTGCTCGTCGTCATCGCCGTCTTCGGCGTCTCGCTCGTCATCGTCGAGACCCGCACCATCGAGGCCGCCGCGCGCGACCGGGTGCAGTCCGAGGCCGTGCGGCTGTTCAGCGTCGTGGAAGGCAAGATCGCCGACGACGCGCGGGTGACCCGCCAGGCGCTCGCCGGGCAGGTCACGGACGGGCGGTACGCGGAGGTGGAGCTGCCGGGCCGGCCGCCGCTCAAGATGGGGGAGCGGCCCGAGGGCTCGGTCATCGAGGCCACCGAGACCGGCAGCAGGGGCGAGCGGGTCACGGTCATGGAGGCCCGCGACCGGGTCAACGACGAGCTGGGCCAGACCCTGCTGATCATCTTCGCGGTGGCGCTGCTCGCCGTCGGCGCCGCCGTGCTGCTCGCCGTCCGCCAGGCCAACCGGCTCACCGCCCCGCTCACCGACCTCGCCGAGACCGCCGAGCGCCTCGGCTCCGGCGACCAGCGCACCCGCCACCGCCGCTACGGCGTCCCCGAGCTGGACCGCGTCGCCGACGTGCTGGACGCCAGCGCCGAGCGGATCGCGCGGATGCTCACCGCCGAGCGGCGGCTGGCGGCGGACGCCTCGCACCAGCTCCGTACGCCGCTGACCGCGCTGTCCATGCGGCTGGAGGAGATCGCGCTGACCGACGACCCGGCGACGGTCAAGGAGGAGGCGGCGGTCGCGCTCACCCAGGTGGAGCGGCTGACGGACGTGGTGCAGCGGCTGCTGACCAAGTCCCGGGACCCCAAGGCCGGCTCGGGCATGGGCTTCGACCTGGACGAGGTCGTCAAGCAGCAGTTGGAGGAGTGGCGGCCCGCGTACCGCGGCGAGGGGCGGGCGATCGTCCGCTCCGGCAAGAAGGACCTGCGCGCGGTGGGCACGCCGGGTGCGGTGGCGCAGGCGCTCGCGACGCTGATCGAGAACGCGCTGATGCACGGCGCGGGGACGGTCGCGCTGCGCACCCGGGTCACGGGCAACCAGGTGGTCGTGGAGGTCACCGACGAGGGTCCCGGCGTCCCGGCGGACCTCGGCTCGCGGGTCTTCGAGCGCACGGTCAGCGGGCGCAACTCGACGGGGCTGGGGCTGGCGGTCGCCCGCGACCTGGCGGAGGCGGACGGAGGGCGGCTGGAGCTGGTGCAGCAGAAGCCGACGACGTTCGCGCTGTTCCTCGCGCGGGAGCACGAGGAACACTGAGGGGGCGTGCGGCGCACGCGGCCGGCTCGGGCACGGGGCGCGCGGGAGGGCTTGCGGGGGTGGAGGGGGCGCGTACGCGATACGTGAGGGCTCGTACGGGGCGCGGACGCTACCGCCGCGCCGCGACCGCCTCTTCCTGCGCCTCGGGTTCCTCCGGTTCCCCTGGTTCCCCCGGCTCCTCCGGCTCCTTGGCCTCCCGCGGCTTCCGCCGGCCGCCCGGGATCCGCACCTCGGGGGCCACGGCTATGTCACCGGCTTCGCCGGCATCGGCGGGCGCGGCGGCGGGCCGGGCCGCGGGCACCGCACGGAACACCCAGCTCCGGTAGGACCAGAAGCGGAACAGCGACGCCACCCCGATGCCCAGGAACTTGAAGATGTTGTTCTGCAGTGGCGTGTCCCAGTCGAACCCGTACGTGGCCACGTACAGCAGGCCGTTCTCGATGACGAGCCCGGCGGCGCTGAAGACCAGGAACAGGGTGAACTCGCGCGGGGGCCGGGTCTTGTCCCGGTCGCGGTAGGTGAAGTACCGGAAGCCTATGTAGTTGAAGATGATCGCGACGGCCGTCGCGATCATGCTGCAGCGGACCACGGGAAGCTCCGTGGAGTTCCGCACGAGGTTGAAGACCACCAGGTTGACCAGGACACCGATGCCCCCGACCGCGGCGAACTCGGCCACCTCGCGGCTCAGGCGGCGCAGCCGCGTTGCCCCCGGTTGCCGTGCACTCATCAAGATCGTCAGACTCCGATGGTCGGTGGTGTTCCCCTGGTCCCGGTCTTCTCCGGCGGGCCGGAGCCCTCATGCTAACCGGGCCCGCCGACGGAGGGGGCGGCTCCGCCCGGCCGGCCGATACGCTGGGACGCGTGACATTCCCGGTAGTCGGCATGATCGGCGGGGGACAGCTCGCCCGGATGACCCACCAGGCAGGCATCCCCCTCGGCATCAGGTTCAAGCTCCTCAGCGGCACCCGTACGGACTCCGCCGCCCTGGTGGCGGGTGACACGGTCGTCGGGGATTACCGCGATCTCGACACGCTGCGTGAGTTCGCCCGCGGCTGCGACGTGATCACGTTCGACCACGAACACGTACCGACCGAGCATCTGCGGGCCCTCCAGGCCGAGGGCGTCGCGGTCAGGCCGGGCCCGGACGCGCTGGTGTACGCGCAGGACAAGGGCGCCATGCGGGCCCGGCTGACGGAGCTGGGCATCCCCTGCCCGCGGCACCGGATCGTGGCGGACCCGGCGGACGTGGCGCGCTTCGCGCGCGAGGGCGGCGGCTTCCCGGTCGTGCTGAAGACGGTCCGCGGCGGGTACGACGGCAAGGGCGTGTGGGTCGTCCGTACGGAAGAGGACGCCGCGCCCCCGTTCCGCGCGGGGGTGCCGGTGCTGGCCGAGGAGCTGGTGGACTTCCGCCGCGAGCTGGCCGCGAACGTCGTCCGCTCGCCGAGCGGCCAGGCGGTCGCGTACCCGGTGGTGGAGTCGATCCAGGTCGACGGCGTCTGCGACACGGTCCTCGCCCCGGCGCCCGGGCTGGCGCCGGAGGACGCAGTGCGTACGCAGCAGCTCGCGCTGCGCATCGCGATGGAGCTGGACGTGGTGGGCCACCTCGCGGTGGAGCTGTTCGAGGCGGACGGGCCGGACGGCGAGCCCCGGATCCTCGTCAACGAGCTGGCCATGCGCCCGCACAACTCCGGTCACTGGACGCAGGACGGCGCCGTCACCTCGCAGTTCGCCAACCACGTGCGCGCCGTGCTCGACCTGCCGCTGGGCGACCCGCGCCCGCGCGCGCCGTGGACGGTGATGGCGAACGTCCTCGGCGGCGACTACCCCGACATGTACCCGGCGTACCTGCACTGCATGGCCCGGGACCCGGGGCTGAAGATCCACATGTACGGCAAGGACGTGAAGCCCGGCCGCAAGGTCGGCCACGTCAACACCTACGGCGACGACCTGGCCGACGTGCGCGCCCGCGCCCGCCACGCCGCCGACTACCTGCGGGGGACGATCACGGAATGAGCTACGCATGAGCGCGGAGAACAGCCCGCTGGTCGGCATCGTCATGGGCTCCGACTCCGACTGGCCGGTCATGGAGGCGGCGGCGCAGGCCCTGGACGAGTTCGAGGTCCCGTACGAGGTCGACGTCGTCTCCGCACACCGGATGCCGCACGAGATGATCGCCTACGGCGAGCAGGCCGCGCCCCGCGGCCTGCGCACCCTCATCGCCGGCGCCGGCGGCGCCGCCCACCTCCCGGGCATGCTCGCCTCCGTCACCCCCCTCCCGGTCATCGGCGTCCCGGTCCCGCTGAAGTACCTCGACGGCATGGACTCCCTGCTCTCCATCGTCCAGATGCCCGCGGGCGTCCCGGTCGCCACGGTCTCCGTGGCCGGCGCCCGCAACGCGGGCCTCCTGGCCACCCGCATCCTGGCCACCCACGACGAGGACCTCCGCGCCCGGATGACGGCGTTCCAGGAGGACCTGAACCACCAGGCCCGCGAAAAAGGCACCCGCCTCCGCCGCAAGACCACCCACGCGGGCTGACACACCGTCCGATCAGGGCCCGGTCGTCCGGCTGTCAGCCTGCGCGGATAGCGTGTGTCTCACGCTATCCGCGCAGGGAGGACGACCTTATGACCGGCGAACTGCTCGCGCGTGCGCGCGAGGTGCTGCGGGCGCATCCCGTCGTCGACGGGCACAACGACCTTCCCTGGGCCCTGCGCGAGCAGGTGACGTACGACATCGACCGGCGCGACATCGCCGTCGACCAGAGCGCGCGGCTGCACACCGACCTCCCGCGGCTGCGGGCCGGCGGGGTGGGGGCGCAGTTCTGGTCCGTGTACGTGAGCGCCGAGCTGGCCGGGGACGCCGCCGTGAGCGCGTGTCTGGAGCAGATCGACGTGGTGCGCCGGCTCGTGGACCGCTATCCCGGGGAGCTGCGGCTCGCCGTGACCGCCGACGAGGTGGAGGCGGCGCGGGCCGACGGGCGGATCGCCTCGCTGATGGGGGCCGAGGGCGGGCACTCCATCGCCAACTCGCTCGCCACCCTCCGCGCCTTCCGCCGGCTCGGCGTGCGCTACATGACGCTCACGCACAACGACAACACCGACTGGGCCGACTCCGCCACCGACGAGCCGCGGCACGGCGGGCTCACCGCCTTCGGTGAGGAGGTGGTGCGCGAGATGAACCGGGTCGGCATGCTCGTCGACCTCTCCCACGTGGCGCCCTCGACCATGCGCCACGCGCTGCGCGTCACCGAGGCGCCGGTCGTTTTCTCCCATTCATCCGCTCGCGCCGTGTGTGACCACCCGCGCAACATTCCGGATGATGTGCTGGAAATGCTCCCCGCCAACGGCGGCGTGGCGATGGTCACGTTCGTGCCGAAGTTCGTCCTGCCCGCCGCCGTGGCGTGGACCGCGGAGGTGGACGAGCACATGACCGCCCGCGGCCTCGACCCGTTCGGCGCGGACGACGAAGCGGTCCGCGTGCGGCGTGCGTTCGAGGAGGCGCACCCGCGGCCGCAGGTGACGGCCGCGACCGTGGCGGATCACCTGGATCATATGCGCGAAGTGGCGGGAATCGACCATATCGGTATCGGTGGCGACTTCGACGGCACGCCGTTCACGCCGGAGGACCTCGCCGACGTGGCCGGTTATCCGCATCTCGTCGCCGAACTGCTGCACCGCCGTTGGTCGGAAGAAGACCTGGCCAGGCTGCTGTGGGTCAACGCGCTGCGGGTGTTGCGCGACGCCGAGGCGGCGGCGCGCGAAGTGGCCGCTCGGCGCGGCCCGTCGATCGCCACCATCGAACAGCTCGACGGCCCCGCGAAGGTCCAGGGGCGAGCAGAGTGACATAAGTCACTCACAGAATTCTCACGTCATGAGGCGATGTGTCCGACTCCTCTTGTGTCGACAAGTCTCCACCGGAGAGGGGGAATTGAGGAGTGGCACGGGATGGGGCGATTGTCGGGCTGATTCCGATGTGATGTGGGGAACGGCCTTGATGACGGTTCGCAGCTTGTTCTGTTTTCGGCTGTGTGATTACGGTGCTCGCCGTGCTCGCGCCACCGATGCGGGTACCTCGTCGCCGTAACGCCGAATCCTGTCGGCGGCGACGGGCAGGCACTTGAGCTTTCACGGCAGGAGCGGGGGACCCAGGTAAGTGCCGCACCGCGCGCAAGCGCGGGGAGGCTTGGGGTGAAGCCATGCTCCGCATGGCCGGGCATCTCCAGCTCGAACCCGACAGCTCACCTCGCAGGCGTCGGAGAGGAGCATGTCCATGTCCGCACGCGGACGTCACCGTCGCCTGGGCCGGATAGCCCGGGGCAGCAGGGCCCTCATCGTCACCGCCGGCAGCGCCGGCGTCGCCATTCCGCTCATCGCCGGCGGCCACGCCCAGGCCGCCTCCGTCGACACCTGGGACCGCGTGGCCCAGTGCGAGAGCGGCGGCGACTGGAGCATCGACACCGGCAACGGCTTCTACGGCGGCCTGCAGTTCGTGCAGAGCACCTGGGAGGGCTACGGCGGCACGCAGTACGCGCCGCGCGCCGACCAGGCCACCAAGGAGCAGCAGATCGAGATCGCCGAGAAGGTCCTCGCCTCGCAGGGCCCCGGCGCCTGGCCGGTCTGCTCGGTGCAGGCCGGGCTCACCCAGGGCGGCCCCGCCCCGGACCTCTCCACCGGCGGTGGCGAGAAGAGCGAGCCCGAGGCGCAGACCGAGTCCGGGCAGCCCGCCGAGCAGGCCGCCAAGGACGAGGCCCCGAAGCAGGAGAAGGCGCCGGAGAAGAAGTACGAGAAGGCCGGCAACTACACCGTCGTCTCCGGTGACACCCTGTGGGACATTGCGCGCAAGCACGGCATCGCGGGCGGTTGGCAGACGATCTACGAGGGCAACAAGGACGTCATCGGCGACGACCCGGACCTGATCTTCCCCGGTCAGGAGTACGAGTTCGACGGCGGCGAAGAGGTCACCCTGGACGAGCCGGAGACCACGTCGGCCCAGCCGTCCTCCGCGCAGGAGGAGAAGCTGGCGGCCGAGGAGCCGCAGCAGGAGGAGCAGTCCGCCGAGGCCGCTCCTGCGGGCGGGTTCTCCGCCCCGGTCGACGCGGGTCTCTCCACCGCGTACCGGGCCGCGGGCGGCTCGTGGTCCAGCGGTTACCACACCGGTGTCGACTTCTCCGCCGGCACCGGCACCCCGGTCAAGGCCGTCACCTCCGGCACCGTCGTCAAGGCCGGCAACGGCGCCGACGGCGGCGCGTACGGCATCGCCGTCGTGATCAAGCACGACGACGGCCGCTACAGCCAGTACGCCCACCTGTCGTCCACCTCGGTGAGCGTGGGCCAGAGCGTGGGCGCCGGCGACCAGATCGGTCTCTCCGGCTCCACCGGCAACTCCACCGGGCCGCACCTGCACTTCGAGGTGCGCACCAGCCCGGACTACGGTTCGGACGTCGACCCGGTCGCGTACCTGCGCGACAACGGCGTCTCCATCTGAGGGTCCCCCGCACGGCGCAGCCCCCCGTTTCCGGCGGAACGGGGGGTTCGCCGTGTCCGGCGTCCCGGAGCCGCCCCGGCGTGCGCTACGCCGCCGGGCGGCCCATCGCGCGGAACGTCCAGCCCGCGGCGCGCCACGGCACCGGGTCGAGCGTGTTCCGGCCGTCGATCAGATGCGGCCGGGAGACGACGTGCGCGAGCTGCCCGGCGTCGAGGGCGCGGAACTCGGGCCACTCGGTGAGGTGCAGCACGAGGTCGGCGCCGCGCAGCGCGTCCTCCGCCGACTCGGCGTAGCGCAGGGTGGGGAAGACGCGGCGGGCGTTGTCCATGCCCTTCGGGTCGTAGACGGTGATCTGGCCGCCCTGGAGGTGGATCTGCCCGGCGACGTTGAGCGCGGGGGAGTCGCGCACGTCGTCGGAGTCGGGCTTGAACGCGGCGCCCAGGACGGCGATCCGGCGGCCCAGGAAGGTCCCGCCACAGGCTTCGCGGGCGAGTTCGACCATGTGGGCGCGGCGGCGCATGTTGATCGAGTCGACCTCGCGGAGGAACGTCAGCGCCTGGTCGACGCCGAGTTCGCCGGCGCGGGCCATGAACGCGCGGATGTCCTTGGGCAGGCAGCCGCCGCCGAAGCCGATCCCGGCGCGCAGGAACTTCTTGCCGATCCGGTCGTCGTAGCCGATCGCCTCGGCCAGCTTGACGACGTCGCCGCCCGCGGCCTCGCAGATTTCGGCCATGGCGTTGATGAACGAGATCTTCGTGGCGAGGAAGGAGTTGGCGGCCGTCTTCACCAGCTCGGCGGTGGGGTAGTCGGCGACCACGAACGGCGTGCCGGAGTCCAGCGGCGCGGCGTACACCTCGCGCAGCACCTTCTCGGCGCGGTCGCTCGCCACGCCCACGACGATACGGTCGGGGCGCAGGGTGTCCTCGACGGCGAAGCCCTCGCGCAGGAACTCCGGGTTCCACGCCAGCTCGGCCTGCTCGCCCGCCGGGGCCAGCTCGGCCAGCCGGCGCGCCAGCCGGGCCGCGGAGCCCACCGGCACCGTCGACTTCCCGACCACCAGACAGGGGCGGTCGAGGAGGGGCGCCAGGGTGTCGATCGCGGCGTCGACGTAGCTCATGTCGCAGCCGTACTCGCCCTGCTTCTGCGGCGTGTTGACACAGACGAAGTGCACGTCGCCGAAGGCCGCCGCCTCCGCGTACGACGTCGTGAAACGCAGCCGGCCGGACGAGCCCTCGACCCCGGAGACGTGCGTGCGCAGCAGGTCTTCCAGGCCCGGCTCGTACATCGGCACCCTGCCGGTGGACAGCAGCTCGACCTTTTCCTCGACCACGTCGAGGCCGAGCACGTCGAAGCCCAGCTCGGCCATCGCGGCGGCGTGCGTGGCCCCGAGGTAGCCGGTGCCGATCACGGTGATCTTCAAGGTCATGGTCCCGAGCATAACGGCGGGCTCCGACACACCCACCTGGGCAACCATGGGCCCGGGTGCGGAGTCTGACTCATGACCGTGCACGAAAAGGAGTGGGACCGTGGCGAGGCAGCATCTGGACGGAGCGGGCAGCGGAACCGACGAGCCCGGTACGCCGCGCGCCCGCGAACCGGAGGCGCCGTACGCCGGGGACACGTCGACGGCGGCGCACGCGGCGTACGTGGACGCGGCGTTCGCGCCGGGCGCGCAGGGGGCACCGGGAGCGCCGGGTGCAGCGGGGGACGGGCCCAAGGGACCCGACGGCCGTGACCCGCTTGCAGACCCGGCGGCCGATCCGGCGACCGGCCCCGTCGACCCGGCCGGCCCGGACGACCCCGAAGACCCCGCCGGCGCCCCCTCCCACGCCGCGCCCCGCCGCCGCATGCGCCGCGGCCGCAAGGTGCTCCTCGGCGCCGTGATCATGCTCTTCGCCGGCGTGCTCATGGTCGCCGGCGGCCTCTGGTGGGCGTACGAGCACTACACGGGACGCGTCGACCGCATCCCGAACGCCTTCCCGACGAACGTGCCGGAAAAGCACCGGCCGGCGCCGTCCAAGGGCGGCGAAACGTACCTTCTCGTCGGCGTCGACGCCCGCTCCGACCTCCCGCTCACCGGCGACGGCGCCGGGGAGCACACCTGGAAGCCGGGCGCGCAGCGCAGCGACACGATGATGCTCGTCCACCTCCCCGAGGGCCGCGACGGCGGCTACGTCGTCTCCCTGCCCCGCGACTCCTGGGTGAACATCCCCGGCAAGGGCGACGCCAAGCTCAACGCGGCCTTCTCCTACGGCGGCCCCCCGCTGCTCATCGACACCGTGCAGCGCATGACGAAGGTCGAGATCGACCACCTCGCGGTGATCGACTGGAGCGGCTTCAAGCGGCTCACCGACGCCGTCGGCGGCGTGGACATCACCATCGACGAGACCACCCCGCGCCGCAACGGCGGCGGCGAGTGGACCGCCGGCACCCACCACATGGACGGCAAGACCGCCCTCGACTACGTACGCGAACGCCACGGCCTGCCCCGGGGCGACCTCGACCGCACCCAGCGGCAGCAGAACTTCCTGCGCGCCGTCATCACCGAGACGATGTCCTCGGACAACTTCTCCAACCCGCTCAAGGTCAAGCGCCTGCTGGACGCGGTGACCGCCACGGTCAGCGTCGACGACCGGTTCTCGGACGGCGCGATGCGCGACCTGATGTGGGACATGAAGGGGGTGCGCTCCGGCGACCTGGTGTTCATGAACGCACCGGTCGCGGGCCTCGACATGATCGAGGGCCAGTCGGTGGTGCTGCTGGACGACAAGGCGGGCGATCCCCTGTGGGAGGCCATGCGGAACGACACCATGGCGCAGTACGTCGAGAAGTACCCGACCGACCGCCTGGGCGGCACGGCACCCTGAGCCGGGCCGCGCCCCTGTCGCCAACGTCACGTAGGTCCGCTCGCCGCGCACGGCATACCATCAGAACTACTTAACGGTAATTAGCATGTGCGGGAATGGAGAGAGCCTTGGCAGGAGCGCCCGAATTCGACCTGTACCGCCCGGCCGAGGAGCACGACATGCTCCGCGACGCCGTACGCTCGCTCGCCGAGGCGAAGATCGAGCCCTTCGCGGCCGAGGTGGACGAGGAGGCGCGCTTCCCGCAGGAGGCGCTGGACGCGCTCGTCACCAACGACCTGCACGCCGTCCACGTCCCCGAGGCGTACGGCGGCGCGGGCGCGGACGCGCTGGCGACGGTCATCGTCATCGAGGAGATCGCCCGCGTCTGCGCCTCGTCCTCCCTCATCCCGGCCGTCAACAAGCTGGGCTCGCTGCCCCTGATGCTCTCCGCCTCGGAGGAGCTGAAGGCGAAGTACCTGACGCCGCTGGCGCGCGGCGAGGCGATGTTCTCGTACTGCCTCTCCGAGCCCGAGGCCGGCTCCGACGCGGCCGGCATGAAGACCCGCGCGGTACGGGACGGCGACTCTTACGTCCTCAACGGCGTCAAGCGCTGGATCACCAACGCGGGCATCTCCGAGTACTACACGGTGATGGCCGTCACCGACCCGGAGAAGCGCTCCAAGGGCATCTCCGCCTTCGTCGTCGAGAAGTCCGACGAGGGCGTCTCCTTCGGCGCCCCGGAGAAGAAGCTCGGCATCAAGGGCTCCCCCACCCGCGAGGTCTACCTCGACAACGTCCGCATCCCCGCGGACCGCATGATCGGCGCCGAGGGCACGGGCTTCGCCACCGCGATGAAGACCCTCGACCACACCCGCATCACCATCGCCGCCCAGGCCCTCGGCATCGCCCAGGGCGCCCTGGACTACGCCAAGGGCTACGTCCGTGAACGCAAACAGTTCGGCAAGCCGGTCGCGGACTTCCAGGGCGTCCAGTTCATGCTCGCCGACATGGCCATGAAGATCGAGGCCGCCCGCCAGTTGACCTACGCCGCCGCCGCCAAGTCCGAACGCGGCGACGCGGACCTCACCTTCCAGGGCGCCGCGGCCAAGTGCTTCGCCTCCGACACGGCGATGGAGGCGACGACGGACGCGGTCCAGCTCCTCGGCGGCTACGGCTACACGCGCGACTACCCGGTGGAACGCATGATGCGCGACGCCAAGATCACGCAGATCTACGAGGGCACGAACCAGGTCCAGCGCATCGTCATGGCCCGCAACCTGCCCTGATACGGGGCGACGCCCGGCCCCGCCGCGCGCGGCGGGGTCAGAGGCGGGCTATGTCCGGGATGGCCGCCTTGGGTTTGCGGCGCGGGGGCATGCGGCCCAGGAGGCAGATGTAGCGCGTGGCGCGGTGGCGCTGGCCCGCGGCTTCGTACGGGGCGAGCAGTTCGAGCATGCGCTCGTCGTCCGCGTCGCGTTCGCGAACCAGGGTGTGGCCCACGATGCGGGGCAGGTGCAGGTCGCCGACCGTGACCGCGTCGGCCGCGCCGATGACGCGCTGGAGGGTTTCCGCCGCCGTCCAGGGGCCGATGCCCGGGATGGCGGTGAGGCGGCGGGTGGCGGCTTCGAGGTCCATGTCCGCCGCCGCCTGGAGGGCGCGGGCGCGGCGGACGGCTCGTACGATCGTCGCCGCGCGCTTGCCGTCGACGCCCGCGCGGTGCCACTCCCAGGACGGGATCATCGCCCAGCCGCGCGCGTCCGGCATCACCCGCATCCGCAGCTCCGTCCCGGCAGGACCCGGGGCCTCGGTGCCGTAGCGGTACAGCAGCAGGCGCCAGGAGCGGTACGCCTCGTCCGTGGTGACCTTCTGCTCCAGCACCGAGGGGATCAGCGACTCCAGCACCACACCGGTGCGGATCAGGCGCAGGCCCGGGTGGCGGCGGCGGGCCTCGTGGACGACGCGGTGGCGCGGCGTGAACGGCTCCGGATCGTCCTCCGCGCCCAGCAGCGCCGGGAGGCCGTCCAGCAGCCACTCCGCGCCCGGGCCCCACGCCTCGGCGGCGACCGCCCCGCCCGCCGGGGCGACGCGCAGCGTGCCGGGGCCCGCGGGGGTGTGGCTCGCCCGCCAGACCGCGCCGTCCGCGACGCGGAACGCCGGATCGCCGGGCCCCCGCCGCAGCACGCCCAGGGTGCGCCACAGGTCGTACGGACCCGGGGGTGCCCAGGTCCGGGTACGGGCGCGGTGGTCGGGGGCGGCGGGCACGTCGCACGACTCTAGCCTCCGCCACCGACAGCCACGGCGGCGGCCGGCGCCGGGAGTTGCCCGCGCCGCGGCGCCTCGCCCGCGCGGACCGCGGGCGCGCCGCCGGCGACCGGCGCGCCCCTCTTCTCAGCGGCGGCCCTGGTACGACGCCGAACTCGCCCTCGCCGCGCCCAGCCTGTCGTACAGCCGCACCCCCGGGCAGTCCGTCGCGAAGCCGTCCCGGTGCCCCGAGATGACGTTCAGCCTGACCCGCGTCCCGCTGGTGTACTTGCCGCCGCCCGACACCTTCGTCTGCTTGCTCTTCGGGTTCTTGCCGAACAGGCCCAGCTTCCACGCTGTCAGCCGCGACACCGCGTTGACCGCGGCCTTGGACGGCGCCGCCGAGTCATAGTTGCCGAGGACGGCGATGCCCGTGCTGTTGTGGTTGAAGCCGTACGTGTGCGCCCCCAGGACCGCGCGCGTGACGCCCCCGGCCCTGCCCTCGTAGACGCGGCCGCACTTGTCGACCAGGAAGTTGTAGCCGACGTCTGCCCAGTTCAGACTCTGGGTGTGGTAGCGGTATATGCCGCGGATCAGGCCGGGTGCCTCGGTGCAGCGGTAGTTGTTGCCCGTCGCCGAGTGGTGGACGAAGGCGATGTTCACGGTCTTCGTGTACCGGTACCCCTTCGCCCGCTTGCTCTCGTCCGCGCCCCACCCCTTGCGCGTGACGATCTTCGGCCGCGGGCCGACGAACGGCCGGGCGGCGGGCAGGGCGGGGTTGAGGCGGACGGCGTCCGCTTCGGACGCGGCCTTGGTCTGGGCGGCGAGTCGGCCCGCGGCCGCGGTGCCGGCCGCTCGCACCTTGTCCGTTCCGGCCCCCGCCCCGCCCGGGTCGATCAACTCGGCGGTCAGCCCCCGCGGCAGCCCCGCCGCCCCCGCTGCGTCCCCTGAGCGCGACCGCGCGGGTACGACGCGGACCTCGACCCCCGTCGAGTCACCCACCCACAGCGGCGCCGTGCCCCCGCGCCGGGCCACCGTGCCGCCACGGCCCCCGTTACCGGCCTCGCCGCCGGACTCCGCGCCGGGCCCCGGGTCGGGCGCGTCCGCGGCGTGGGCGTCCAGGTCCTGCCAGCCGGACCAGCGGCCCGTCTCCGCCGACCTGGCGCGTACCTGCACGCGCCCGTCCAGCTCCGCCTCCGGGTCCTTCCAGACGACGCCGACCATGGTGAACGGCCCCGCGTCCGGCTTCGACAGGCCCATCGTGCCCGCCCCGGGCCCGCGCGAGGACGAGCCGAACGGTGCGAGCGGCAGCGACTGCGTACGGCCGCCGGCCCGCTCGACCTGTTCCGCCCGAGGGACCACGCCCGCCGAAGCGGGCGGCGCCGCGAGCGGCGTCAGCGGAGCGAGCAGCGCGGCGGCGGATATCGCAACGACCGAAGAAGAATATGCGTACATATGACGCATCCTTTCCATGCCCCCCACCGCTGTCCATTTGCCCCCGCCGGACGGAGTAACGCGACGGCGTAACCTGACGGCGATGAACCCCACCGCCGCCACCCCCGCCGCCCTCCTCGACGCCGCCCTCGCCGCTGACCCGGCCCGCCCCCTGGTCACGTACTACGACGACACCACCGGCGAGCGCGTCGAACTGTCCGTCGCCACCTTCGCCAACTGGGTGGCCAAGACCGCGAACCTCCTCCAGGGCGACCTCGCCGCCGAACCCGGCGACCGGCTCGCGCTGCTCCTGCCCGCCCACTGGCAGACCGCCGTCTGGCTGCTGGCCTGCGCCGCGACCGGCGTCACCGCGGTGCCCGCCGACCCGGACCCGGCCGCCGCCGACCTCGTTGTCAGCGGTCCCGACGCGCTGGAGCAGGCCCGCGCCTGCACCGGTGAGCGGGTCGCCCTCAGCCTGCGCCCGCTCGGCGCCCGCTTCCCGCAGCCGCCGGACGGCTTCCTCGACTACGCCGTGGAGGTGCCGGGGCAGGGCGACCGCTTCCAGCCGTACGGCCCCGCCGACCCGGACGCGCCGGCGCTCGAAGCACCCGGCGCCCGGTTCACCGCCGCCGAGCTGGTCGACCGGGCCCGCGCGGACGCGGAGTCGCGCGCGCTCGCGCCGGGCTCCCGCACGCTCTCGACGCTCGGGTACGACACGTGGGAAGGGCTCTCCGCGGGCCTCTACGCCCCCCTGGCCGCCGGCGCGGGGGTCGTGCTCTGCCCGTACCTGGACCGGCTCACCTCCGAGCAGCAGGAGAAGCGCAGGGCCGACGAGCGCGTCTCGTGACGCGGCCCGCGCCGCCGCCCCCGAGCGACGCGCGCGGGCGAAGTTATCGGACGTAGCGCCTCATTCGTGATGCGATGTACCGAATGCGGCGGGCCGTACGACCCGGGGGTGCTCGGCCGTCTGCACACGTGGACAACGGCCGAGTGAGTGTGAGGGATGGGCGCAGACGAGACCGGCCCGCGGGAGGGCACATCCCCGTACCAGGCAGACCCCCCGCCGCCCCGCCGCCCCCGTCCCAAGAGCCGCCGCCGCGTCCTCGCCCGCCGCGTCGGCCTCGGCCTGGCCCTCTTCGTCCTCGCCCTCTCCGGTGTCGGCTGGTATTTCTACCAGCGCTTCGACAGCAACATCACCGTCGACTCCGCCACCGCCCGCGAGCTGCAGCGCCACGAGAAGGACCGCCCCGCGCCCGCCGCCGGCGGGGCCACCAACATCCTCGTCCTCGGCTCCGACTCCCGCGCGGGCAGCGAGCGCTACGGCCACGACACCGGCGTGGAGCGCTCCGACACCGCCGTGCTCCTGCACCTCGCCGGCGACCGCGACAGCGTCACCGCCGTGAGCATCCCGCGCGACCTCATGGTCAAGATCCCCGACTGCCGCCGCCCCGGCGGCGGGACGAGCGGCAAGCAGGTCAACCAGTTCAACTTCAGCTTCGCCTACGGCGGCGCCGCCTGCACGATCCGCGTGGTGGAGAAGCTCGTCGGTGTGCGCGTCGACCACCACGTCATCGCCGACTTCCAGGGCTTCAAGGAAGTCGTGGACGCCGTGGACGGCGTGGAGGTATGCCTGCCGGCGGCGATGCATGACAAATCGGCCAGGCTTCGGCTGCCCAAGGGCCGCCAGGTGCTCGACGGAGAGCAGGCGCTCGGCTACGTACGGGCACGCAAGTCCCTCGACGGCGGCAGCGACACCCAACGCATGTCGCGGCAGCAGGAGTTCATGGCCTCGCTCGTCAACAAGGTGCAGAGCAACGGCGTGCTGTTCAACCCGCTGCGGCTGGCCCCGCTGGTGGACGCGGTGACTTCCGCGCTCACCGCCAACGAGGAGCTGTCGTCGCTCACCGAGCTGTACGACCTCGTACGCGTCGTCCGTGACGTGCCCAAAGAGCGCGTGCACTTCATGACCGTGCCGCGCCGCCCGTACCGCCTGGACTCCAACCGCGACGAACTGGCGCAGCCGGCGGCGCGCGAATTGTTCGGCGCACTGAGAACCGACAGCGTCGTGCGCTTCGTCTCCGAAGGCAGGAAAGCCAAGCAGAAACGGGACTCCGGCGCGCCGTCCGTATACAAGGGGACAACCCCTGTGGATGACATCTGCCGATAGAGCGGATCAACGCGCACAAGGGGGGCACGGTGTATGGAGGGGATGCGTGGGATGTCCTGTTACGAGTGCGTGGAATTTGTCACGGACGTCGCCAGTCGTCGAAAGAGGCGGCTAGTGTGAGCCGACCGGCCGCCTGATAGGCGGTCGTCGAGCGTATGGCAGGAAGACCGGCGCCGGCAGGGGGAGGCGCTGACCGAGCGATGTGAGGGACCCAAGCGACCGTGGATGGGCGAGGCCGTGGACACGCCGGCGAGGTCGACCCCGCAGATCAGTGGGTGTTCAATCCCGAGACTGGCAGCTACGAGCTGCGTCTCGACCCGCAGATCCCGGGCAGACAGGGCCCCCAGCCCCACGGCCAACACGCACCGGGGCCGCACGGTCACGCCACGCACGGGTACGGCGGCCCGCCGCAGCAGCCGCAGCAGTACATCCCGCAGCAGAGCGGGCAGCCCCCGCACGGCCAGGCCCCGGGCCCGCAGCACGCGCAACCGCCGCACGCGCAGCCGCCCCCCGGCCCGCAGCCGCCCCCCGGCCCGCCGCAGCCCGGCGGCCCGCCCCGGCCCGGCGGCAGGCATCAGGCCCACGCGTCGCCCGCGGAAGCCCCCGAGAGCCTCCAGGAGCCCCGCCTGCCGTCCCAGCGCCGCCGCGGCGCGGCGGGCGGCTCCGGCGGCGCGGGCGGCTCCGGTACGGGCTCCGGACCGGACGGGGGCGGGCCGCGCAGCCGCCGCCGTCCCAAGCCCCGTAAGAGCAAGAAGAAGAAGGCGCTGATCTGGGTCGCCGGCGGCCTCGCGGTCGTGCTCTTCGCCGTCGGCACCGCGGCGTTCCTCATCTACCGCAAGCTCAACGGGAACATAGACAAGGTCGAGGTCGCCGGCGAGGATCACGCGGCGGTCATCGACGGCCCCGTCAACATCCTCGTGATGGGCACGGACAAGCGCACCGGCAAGGGCAACGACGGCTACGGCGACATGAACAGCCCCGGCCACGCCGACACCACCCTGCTGTTCCACGTCTCCGAGGACCGCACGAACGCCACCGCGATGAGCATCCCGCGGGACATGATCACCGACATCCCGG
Organism: Streptomyces sp. NBC_01808; assembly: GCF_035917395.1. Lineage (NCBI taxonomy): Bacteria > Bacillati > Actinomycetota > Actinomycetes > Kitasatosporales > Streptomycetaceae > Streptomyces > Streptomyces sp. NBC_01808. Next base: position 2,992,564 of record NZ_CP109072.1, on the reverse strand, counting down.
ACTGCAAGACCAAGCAGGAGGACGGGAGCTGGAAGACCATCCCGGGGACGTACGAGACCAAGTTCAACGAGAGCCTCGGCCAGTTCGGCCGCGACCCGGGCTGCACCTGGAAGACCGTCGAGCAACTGACCGGGCTCGACGTCAACCACTTCATCCTCGCGGACTTCAACGCCGTCAAGGACCTGTCCAGCGCGGTCGGCGGCGTCGAGGTGTGCCTCGCCGAGGACATCGACGACCCCAAGTCGAAGCTCAACCTCCCCGCCGGCCGGCACACGATCGAGGGCGAGGAGGCGCTCGCCTTCGTCCGCACCCGCTACTCGGTCGGGTTCGGCAGCGACCTGAGCCGGATCGAGCTCCAGCAGCAGTTCCTCAGCTCGCTCATCCGCAAGATGAAGTCCGGCGGCTCGCTGAGCAACCCGAAGAAGATGTACGACCTGGCCGACGCCGCCACCAAGGCGCTCACCGTCGACTCCGGCATCGGCAGTGCGAAGAAGCTCATGGACCTGGCCAACGACCTCAAGAAGGTCCCCCAGGACGACATTACTTTCGCGACTTTGCCCGTCCTGGACAACCCTGAGGACGAAGCAACAGTCGTCATGGATGAGGCCAAGGCGAAGCCGCTCTTCAAGCTACTGGCCGCGGACAAGCCGTTCGACGGGGCGAAGAAGGGCAAGAAGGGCAAGCCGGTGAAGAAGTCGGAGCCCGGGGAGGTGAGGGTCGACGTCGTCAACGGCGGTGGGGAGTCCGGCATGGCGTCGGCCACCGCCGGGTGGCTTCTCGACGAGGGCGCGGGCTACGCCGCCGAGGCCGGCAACACGCCGGATCTCCAGCCGGAGACCCGGCTTGAGTACGGTCCTGACCAGGCCGAACAGGCCGCGCGGCTCGCCGACATGATGGGGCTGCCGAAGTCGGCCATGAAGAAGACGGGGGAGAACGCAGGGGCCGAGGGAACCATGACGCTCACGCTCGGCGAGGACTTCGCCGCGCCGGGCACCCCGGTCGAGGCGCCCGACAAGGCGCCGGACGGGGTGCAGAACGTCAAGGCCGGAGACAAGAACGTCTGTGCGAAGTGAGGCGTACGTGCGGACTGGACACCGCACGTCCGCGATCGACCAGGAGGCCCCATGCGCCGCAGCAACGTCCGCGGTAGCGGAGCAGACGGTCGCCCCGACAGAGCCGGCGAGCTCGGCTGGGACGACTCTCTGTACGAAGACGCGGGCGCGCCAGGCATGCCGCGGCAGCGTGGCTACGCGCGTCACACCGGCGACCACGGCCCGCACCACGACGACGCCCACGAAGGACCGGGCCCCGAGGCCCGCTCCGAGAGCCACGCGGAGGGCCCCGGCGACGGCGGACCGCCGCCGCGGCGCCGCCGCGGGGCGCGTATCGCCCGCTGGTTCTTCGGCATCGTCGCGTTCCTCATACTCGGCACCGCGGCCGCGGGCTATCTCTACTACCGCGACCTGAACAACAACCTGGAGAAGGACCCCCTCAACCTCGGCAAGAACAAGCTCGACGAGAAGCAGCCCAACGCGGAGGGCCAGACCCCGCTGGACATTCTGCTCCTGGGGTCCGACAGCCGGAACTCCGACGAGAACGTCCGCCTCGGCGGCTCCCGCGCCGACCGCGGCCGCAAGCCGCTCGCCGACGTGCAGATGCTGCTCCACGTCTCCGCGGACCGCAGCAACATGTCCGTCGTCAGCGTCCCGCGCGACACCCGGGTGACGATCCCCGAGTGCACCGACCCCGACGACGGCACGGTCTACCCGGAGACCACCACCCAGACCATCAACACCAGCCTCCAGCACGGCGGTCCCGGCTGCACCGTCGCCGCCTGGGAGGCCATGACCGGCGTCTCCATCGACCACTTCATGATGATCGACTTCGCCGGGGTGGTGAGCATGGCCGACGCGGTCGGCGGCGTCCCCGTCTGCGTACGGGACAACGTCTACGACGATGACTCCGGGCTGCGCCTCGAAGAGGGCGAGACGACCATCAAGGGCGAGCAGGCGCTGCAGTGGCTGCGTACCCGGCACGGCTTCGAGGACGGCAGCGACATCGGGCGTACGCACGCCCAGCACCAGTACATGAACTCGATGGCCCGCCAGCTCAAGGAGGGCGCCAAGCTCTCCGACCCCGGCAAGCTGCGCCGCCTCGCCGAGGCGGCGACCAACGCGCTCCACGTCGACGACGGCCTGGGGGACCTGAAGAAGCTCTACGACCTCGGGAACGACATCAAGCGGGTGCCGCCCGAGCGCATCACCATGACCACGATGCCGTGGGTGCCGGACCCCCAGAACAACGCGCACGTCGTGCCCAACGAGCAGGACGCGTCGCAGATCTGGTCCATGATCCGCAACGATGTCGCCTTCGACGGCAAGGACAAGCCCAAGAAGAAGAAGCCGGACGACCTCGTCGCCCAGGCCGAGCCGAAGGCGGACATCCCCGTCCTCGTCCAGAACGGCACGGGCACCACGATGTACGCCCCGGTCACCGGGCGGGCCGGCGATATCGCCGAGGTGCTCGCCACCGACGGCTTCACCCAGGCCGCCACCGACGCCACCCCCAAGTCGCAGGCGGACACCACCATCTCGTACGCGACCGAGGAGCAGCACGCGAACGCCCTGGCGGTGGCCAAGGCGATCGGGCTGCCCGACCGGGCGGTGAAGGAGTCCAGCGGCGTCGACGGGGTGACGCTGGTGGTCGGCGCCGACTGGCGGGAGGGCGACGCCTACCCGCCGGACGCGGGCGGCGACGCCGCCGACGGCGGCGAGGAGGCGGGTCCTGAGAAGGCGCCGGAGAGCTCCAACCCGCTGGCGGGCAGTGACAAGAAGGCGTGCATGGACGTCAATCCGTCCTACACCTGGTGACGCCGCGACCCCGCTCGCGCGTGCGGGCGGGGCCGTACGGAAGTCCGTGGGGAAGGCAGCCGGAGGTCAGCCCGCCGTGACCGCGGGGCGGCGGCTGGCGATCACCTTCTGCGCCAGCGACCGCGGGCTGGTGAGGAACCCCCAGCCCCACGACATGTGCATCGTGGCCAGCGCCACCGGGATCTGCAGTCGCGCGCGTACCGGCAGACCGCGCCCCGCGGGCACCGAGCCGGCCGCGATCCCCACGGCGTACGCGAGCGGAATCGCCAGCCCCAGCGGCGTCAGCGGGGTGACCAGCACGCCCGCGACGATCCCGGCGAGGGCGGCGGGCGGCGCGAGATAGCGCGGGTTGATCGAGCCCTTGTGGTACCGGGCGACGACGCGGCGCCAGCGGCCGTAGTCCTTGTACTGCTTGGCCAGCGCCCGCAGGTTCGGCCGCGGCCGGTACGAGACCTTCAGCTCCGGCGAGAACCAGACCGCCCCGCCGGCCGAGCGGATCCGGAAGTTCAGCTCCCAGTCCTGCGCGCGGATGAACTCCTCGTTGTACCCGCCCTGCTGCTCCAGCGCCTCCCGGCGGAAGACGCCGAGGTACACGGTGTCCGCGGGCCCCGCCTCGCCGCCGGTGTGGAACGCGGCGTTGCCTACCCCGATGCGCGCGGTCATCGCCGCGGCGACGGCCTGCTCCCAGCTCGTCTCGCCCTCGGCGTGCATGATGCCGCCGACGTTCTGCGCGCCGGTCTCGGCCAGCAGCCGGACGGCGGTGGAGACGTAGCCGGGGGAGAGCATGCCGTGGCCGTCGACGCGGACGACGACGGGGTGCGAGGAGGCCGCGATGGCGGCGTTGAGCCCGGCGGGCGTACGGCCCGTGGGGTTCGGCACCGTCTGCACCCTGGTCCGGGCGCCGTCGGCGGTCTCGCGGACCAGCTCGGCGGCGATGGCGTCGGTGCCGTCCGTGGACGGGCCGAGGGCGATGACGACCTCCAGCTCGCCCTCGTAGTCCTGCTCCAGGATGTGCCGCACCGCCTCACGGAGGTGCCGCTCCTCGTTGAGCACCGGCATGATCACGGAGACCGCGGGGGGAGTCGCAAAGTCGTTCATGGCGCCGCTCAGGTTACCGCGAACGGGGGATCGGGGCGTGCCCGCAGGGTGGCGTTAAGCGTACGGACGGCGTGTGCGGGGAAGGACGGCGCCTACGTCCCTACCGTGGTCGGGTCCGTGCCCGTGCCACCGCCCTGGCACGCAGCACAGACGCGCGCGTGCCCGCATGTGCGCGCCACAGCCGACGCCCGCACCCGAGCCCCGCGGAGGTCCCCACACCGTGCCAGCCCCGTCCGTGAAGCGCCCGCGCTGGGGTCTGCGGATCGCCACCGCGCTCTCCCTCCTGCTGCTGGCGACCGGAGGGGCCGGGTACTTCCTGCTCAGCTCCATCGGCTCCGGCATCCACCGGGTCGACGCCTTCGGCGGCATCTCCGACCGCCCCCGGGAGGGCCACGGGCTCAACTTTCTCGTCGCAGGCGTCGACCGGCGCGACAGCGTGAGCGAGGAGGACCGGCGCAAGTACCGCCTCGGCGGGGAGCCGTGCAACTGTACGGACGCGCTGATGCTCGTCCATCTGTCGAAGGACCGCGAGCGCGCGAGCGTGGTCAGCATCCCGCGCGACAGCTACGTCGAGCTGCCGCCGCACACCAACCGCGCCCTCGGCGAGCGGCGCACCGCGCACGCCGCGAAGGTCAACGCCGCGTACACGCACGGCGGCCCGCCGCTGACCGTACGGGCCGTGGAGAAGCTGTCCGGGGTGCACATCGACCACTACGTGGAGATCGACTTCGCGGCGTTCATGAAGACGGTGGACGTGGTCGGGGGCGTGCAGGTGTGCACGCAGCGCCCGCTGCGCGACAAGTACTCCGGTCTCGACCTGCCCGCCGGCACCAGCAGCCTCGGCGGCGGCGAGGCGCTGGCGTACGTACGCGCCCGGCATCTGGACGGCGCGTCCGACATGGGCCGGATGAAGCGCCAGCAGCGCTTCCTGGCCGCCGTGATCGACAAGCTCACCGGCACCAGCGGCCTGATGAACCCGCTGCGCTTCCGCGAGGTCGGCTCGACGCTCCTGGGCGCGGTGCGTACGGACGCGGCGCTGGACACCGGCGCGGTGTTCTCGCTGGGCAAGGCGCTGCACGGGTTCTCGCCGGGGTCGTCGGAGTTCGCGACGGTGCCGCTGGCGGACATGGACTACGAGGTGCCGGGGCTCGGCGCGACGGTCAGATGGGACGAGGAGCGGGCCCGGCGGCTCTTCGACAGGCTGCGCGAGGACAGGCCGCTGAAGGCGCGTAGCGGGGACTCGGACGGCCGGAAGGGACAGGGGAAGGGGAAGGGAGGACCGGGCAAGGCGACGCCGGTGGAGGTGCCGCCGGAGCAGGTCCGGGTGCAGGTGGCGAACGGCACGGGGGAGGACGGCCTCGGCGGCCGGGTGGACCGCTCGCTGGCCCGCACCGGCTTCGACACCACCGGCACGCCCACGACGGCGGCGCGGACGGACCGTACGGTCATCACGTACGACCCGGAGTGGGACCGCTCCGCCCGCTCCCTGGCGGCCGCCTTCCCGCACGCGAAGCTGGTCCCCGACCGCGGCCACGGTGCGCTCATGACCGTCACGCTGGGCGACGACCACGAGAAGGTGCACCGGGTACGGCCCGCGGACCCGATCCTGGACGGCGCGGACGTCTGGTCGGCGGTCTCGGGCGACGAAGTCCTCTGCACGTGACGCCTCCCGCGGGGACGGCGGGGGGCGGGACCGCCGTCAGGCGGGTTCGCTGCGGGCGCGGAGGTTCTTGATCGCGCGCCGGCGGGCCAGCCGGTGGGTGCGCCGGATCTGCGCCTCCTGGCAGCGCCGCTCGTCGCGCTCGGTCTCCGGCGCGACCGCCGGCACCGGGCGCGGGCGGCCCCGGTCGTCGACCGCGGCGAAGACCAGGTACGCGCTCGCGACCTGCTTCGCCGGCGTCGACTCGTTCCACCGCTCCGCCATCACCCGCACCCCGACCTCCATCGAGGTCCGCCCCGTCCAGTTGACCTGCGCCAGGACGTGCACGAGATCCCCGATGCGCACCGGCTCCAGGAACACCATCTCGTCCATCGACGCCGTCACCGCGGGCCCGCCCGAGTGCCGCCCCGCGACGGCCCCCGCCACGTCGTCGACCAGCTTCATGATCACGCCGCCGTGCACGGTGCCGAGGAGGTTCGCGTCGTTCGCCGTCATGATGGACGACAACGTGGTGCGGGAGGCCGAGGTGGGCTTCGTCTCACCTGCCGCCGGCCGTGCCTGCTCGTTCATGTGTGTCACTGTATGCGGCGCACCGCTTTGCATCAGAACCGCTACAAGCCCGGTCCGATTCGGAACCCCCCTTCAGGTCGGCCGGGCGGGCAGGGCACACTTCCCGCATGAATGACTGGCCCGAGGGATGGACTGCAGACAGCAGGGACCGGTACGGGCGCGGCAGTCGCGCGTCCGATCCGGAGCCCCACCGCGTCATGCCCGTCGTGGGCGGCGGCGGGGTGCCGCCGCAGCGATCCCGGGGCTACGACGACGGCCACGGTGCGTACGACGACGGTTACAACGAGGGGCAGGTCTACCGCAGCGGCGGCGGCGACCCCTCACGGCCGTACGGCGAAGACGGCGGCGGCCGCCAGGCCGGGGGCTACGGAAAGCCGCCGCCGAACTGGCGCAAGCGGATCAAGATCGGCGCCATCGTCGCGCTCGTCATCCTCATAGTCGTGCCCGTCGCCACGTACTTCTGGGCGGACTCCAAGCTGCGCCGCGAGGTGGACCTCAGCAAGGTCGAGGACCGCCCCGGCGACCAGGACGGCACGAACTACCTCATCGTCGGCTCCGACAGCCGCGAGGGCATGTCCAAGGAGCGGCAGCAGGAGCTGCACACCGGCTCCGTCGAGGGCAAGCGCACCGACTCGATGATGATCCTGCACACCGGTGACAACGGGAACACGATGGTCAGCCTCCCGCGCGACTGGATGGTCACCATCCCGTCGTTCACCGGCTCGGAGACCGGCAACCGCATCCCGGAGCAGACCCAGAAGATCAACGCCGCGTACGCCATCGAGGGCCCGGAGCTGCTGGTCCGCACGGTCGAGTACAACACCGGCCTGAAGATCGACCACTACGCCGAGATCGGCTTCGGCGGCTTCGCCAACATCGTCGACGAACTCGGCGGCGTCGAGATGTGCTTCGACGAGGCGGTCAAGGACAAGAACTCCGGAGCCGACTTCGAGAAGGGCTGCCAGGACCTCGACGGCGCCGAGGCGCTGGCCTTCGTCCGCAACCGCTACGCGCTGCCGGGCGGCGACCTGGACCGGACGAAGAACCAGCAGAAGCTGCTGTCGAAGCTGGCCAGCGAGTCGGCGAAGTTCACGACGATCATGAACCCGTTCAAGCTCTACCCGACGATGGGCGCGGGCCTGGACTCGCTGATCGTCGACAAGGACATGAGCCTGTTCAACGTCGCCCAGATGTTCTGGGCCATGAAGGGCGTCTCGGGCGGCGACGGCAAGTCGATGAACCTGCCGGTCGTCTCCGGCGGCACCGACCCGCGGCTCGGCTCCGTACAGAAGTGGGACGAGCCGAAGGCCAAGCAGCTCTTCGAGCAGCTCAAGAACGACGACAAGGTCACCGTCTCGGCCGACTGAGCGTTGGCCAACCGAGCAAATTGATCAGTCGGACGGGACCCCGGCCCGCGGTGGGCCGGGGTCCCGCCGTCGTACGCCTCCGGGGGCGCGCCGCGCTCAGCGCACCACCGTGAACGTGTCCGCCGTCCGCGGCGGGCGCTGCCGCGGCGGGGCCGCCGCGTGGCCCACGGCCACCGAACCCATCGGGTCCCAGTCCGCCGGCAGGTCCAGCACCTCGCGGACCACGTCCCGGCAGAACATCGTGGACGACACCCACGCGGAGCCCAGCCCCTCGCCGGCCAGCGCGACGAGGAAGTTCTGCACCCCGGCACCGGTGGCGACGACGAACATCTCCCGCTCGGCGGCGTTGCGCCGGTCGTCGGGGTAGGTGTGCGAGCCGTCCATCACCAGGCAGGGCACCACCAGATACGGGGCGTTGCGCAGCACGTCCCCGCGGCGGATCCGCTTGGCGATCGACTCCTCCGTGAAGTTGCTCAGCTCCCGCAGGTCCCGGATCCACGCCTCGCGCATCGCGTCCAGCAGCTCCGTGCGCGCCTCCTGCGACTCCAGCAGCACGAACCGCCACGGCGTCGTGTGGTGCGGCGCCGGCGCCGTCACCGCGGCGGCCACGGCCCGCCGCACCGCCGCCGGGTCCACCGGCTCCGCGGTGAACTCGCGGACCGTACGCCGCTGCGTCACCGCCTCGCGGACCGCCTCCGAGGTGCCGAGGCGGAACATGTCCTCGGCCGGCTCCCGCACCAGTGCCCGCGCGTCCGGTCCGTCGTCCTCGCCGGCCGGGGCGACGAGCTGCGGCAGCCCGCTGAGCACCGCGACCGGCAGCCCGTCGGCCTTGCCCTTGACCAGCTCGCCGGCGGCGGCCAGTTCGTCGGCGGCGGCGACGATCGTGCCCTCCAGGGCGTTGCCGTACGTGTCCGGGGCGCCCCGCAGGTCGTCGAGCACCCGGACGCCGGCGGCGCCGATGGCGACGTCCGTGACGCCGTTGCGCCAGGGGCGGCCGAAGGTGTCGGTGATCAGGACGCCGACGTTGACGCCGAGGGCCGTGCGCAGGCCGGCGCGGAGCGCGCGGGCGGAGGCGTCGGAGTCCTCGGGGAGCAACAGGACGGTGCCGGCCGGTGTGTTGGAGGCGTCCACGCCGGCGGCGGCCATGACCAGGCCGTGCCGGGTCTCGACGATGCGCAGCGGGCCGCGGCGGGCGACGAGGCGTACGGCCTCCTCGTCGATGGCGGCCTCCCGGTCGCCCGGCACGGCGGTCTGCCGGACCCGGCCCTCGGCCTTGCTGACGATCTTGGACGTGACGATGAGGATGTCGCCGTCGGCGAGCGGGGGGCCTGCGAGGCCGGGCGCGGCGGCGGCGACGAGCTCGGCGAGGTCGTCGCCGGGCCGGACCTCGGGGATGCCCGGCAGGGCCCGTACGCGGAACTCCGGGGCACCCGCGTCCCTCCCGGCCACCGCCGTGGCGGTCTCCGCGCCGGTCTCCGTGCCCGTACCCGGGTCCGCCGTCATGCCCGTACCTCCTGAGCCAGCTCCAGCGCCGCCGCGGCCATCCGCGCCGTCGCGTCCGTGTCCCGCATCATCAGCGGCACCGCCCGGCAGCGGATCCCGGCGGCCTCCACCGCCGGCACCGCCGCCGCGTCCACCTCGTCGACCAGCCAGCCGTCGATGAGCCCGGAGCCGTAGTGCAGCGCGACCGCCTCGGCGGTGGACTCGACGCCGACCGCGGCCAGCACCTTGTCCGCCATGCCGCGCACCGGGGCGCCGCCGACGATGGGGGACAGGCCCACGACGGGCACGTCGGCGTCGGCGATGGCCTCGCGGATGCCCGGCACGGCGAGGATCGTGCCGATGCTGACGACGGGGTTGGACGGCGGGAAGAGCACCACGTCGGCCTCGGCGATGGCCTCCAGCACGCCGGGCGCGGGCTTGGCCTGCTCGGCGCCGACGGGCACCACGGCGAGCGCGGGCACGGAGGCGCGCAGCCGCACCCAGTACTCCTGGAAGTGGATCGCCTTGCGCTCGCCGTCCAACTCGACGGCGACGTGCGTCTCGACCCGGTCGTCGGTCATCGGCACCAGCCGTACGCCCGGCCGCCAGCGGTCGCACAGCGCCTCGGTGACGGCGCTGAGCGGGAAGCCGGCGCCGAGCATCTGGGTGCGCACGATGTGGGTGGCGAAGTCGCGGTCGCCGAGCCCGAACCAGCCGGGCCCGACGCCGTACGCGGCCAGTTCCTCCTTGACCGCGAACGTCTCGCCGGCGCGGCCCCAGCCCTGCTCCTCGTGGATGCCGCCGCCGAGCGTGTACATCACGGTGTCCAGGTCGGGGCAGACCTTGAGGCCGAACAGGTGGATGTCGTCGCCGGTGTTGCCGACGACGGTGACGTCCGCGTCCGGCTCTTCCTGCTTCAGGCCGCGGAGGAACCGGGCGCCGCCGATCCCGCCGGCCAGTACAACGATGCGCATGGCGCCCAGTCTTGCAGGCCGGGCTCAGCGGCGGGCGGGCTCGTGCGTCCGGCGGGCGGCGCAGCAGGCGACTGTAATTTGAGGGGGACGGTCCTCGTGCATCGGCATCTCGGTGAGGGCGGGGAAGTAGACGTGCAGGCTCACGGCGGGCGTCAGCGCGTCGTTGACGACTTCGTGGACGTACCCCGGCGCGAAGACGCGTTGCGCGCCGGGCGTGAGGGTGCGCGCGGTGTGGTTCGCGCGCTCGGTCAACTCCCCTTCCAACACGGTGAGTACGCCCGAGGACGGGCCGTGGCCGTGCGCTCCGCTGCGCTGTCCCGGCAGCCAGCTCAGCAGCCACACCTCGTAGCCGGGGCCGGTGCGCAGCCGGTGGTACCAGCGGGTGACGGGGTCGTAGTCGACGAGCGGCGCCCAGGCGTCCCGGTCGGCGGCGAGCGCGCGGGCGAGGCCGGCGAAGTCGGCGACCGTGACGGGGTGGGCGGGCGCGGGCGGGAGGAGGTGGGGGAAGGCGAGCGGGTCGCCGCCGATCTGGATGTCGCTGAGCATGGGGCTCGGGAGTCCTTGGCGTGTGTGGTGCGCGAGGAGTGCGGAGAGTGGCGAAGGGGTGGCCTGCGGAGCAGGCAGCAGGCAGCGGGGAGCGGAGCTGGAGCCTCAGCGGCTACAACAGCTCGGACACTCCTCGCTCGGCCGGTACGGCCACGGGCCCGACATACGCATCAGCACAGCGGATCCGGGGGGTGGTTGTCAACTGGATGTCCGGGTTGACCGCAAGGATTCACACCTTCCGGTTGCCGGGCGTGGCGAAAGGTTTATTCACCCCGTTGTACGGAGAGACGGCGACCAACCGCAGGGCGACCATCGGGGCCGGGGTGCCGTTGTGCATCCGTGACGCGACTGTGATCTTCTTCGCTTTGCCGGGCGGGCCGCAACGGCGCCGTAGCCCCGATCGTCTCCCCCGGTAGGGGTGCCTGCCGGGATCGCGGTCTATCGGACTGTCATGGTCTTGGCCGATATGAACACTATTCACGAGGGCTTGGTGCCGCAGGGTGAATAAGAGGTCCAATAGCAGATCCCGGCTTGACTGTGCCAGAGCGGCGTACCTGTAATTTCACACGTGTCCGTTCAGGCGATTCAGTAACGGCAACATCACGGGGAAGCAAAGACGAGGGGCGCACATGACCGAGCTGTTCCAGCAGGTGCTGGTCGAGGAGGCGGACGAGGAGCTCGGGTGGCAGGAGCGCGCGCTGTGCGCCCAGACCGATCCCGAGTCCTTCTTCCCGGAGAAGGGCGGATCCACACGCGAGGCCAAGAAGGTCTGCCTCGCCTGCGAAGTCCGGTCCGAGTGCCTGGAGTACGCCCTCGCCAACGACGAGCGCTTCGGCATCTGGGGCGGCCTGTCCGAGCGGGAGCGGCGCCGGCTGAAAAAGGCGGCCCTCTAGCCGGTGCCCCAGCCCGTGCCCCAGCCCGTGCCGTAGCGGGCGCTGTCACCGGCGGCGCAGCCGCGCGCCGGGCGGACCCGGAGCGGCGGGCGCGGCGCCACGGGATTCGCGCGGGCGTGCGCCCGGCGCCCGTACGACGTACGTGACCTCGGCGGAACCCGGTGGCGGCCCGGGGATCGTCCGCCAAGTCGCCGTGTGACGGAGGGACCCTCTAGTGTGGGGCACCGTCCACGACAGCCGCCACATTCCCGGGAGGTGACCCGGACTCCACCAGGGGTCCGCACCTCGATGTCCGAGCACAGCAACGCTGACTACGCGGCCGGCTACCCGGCCGCCGCAGCCGACGCGGCAGGCCGGCCCGGGACGACCGCGGCCGCCCCCGGCGGCGGCACCCCCGCCTTCCCGCGCCACGTCGTCACCGCCGTGCTCGTCTCGCACGACGGCGAGCGGTGGCTGCCCGACGCGCTCGCCGCGCTCACGGCGCAGGAGCGCCCCGTGCAGAGCGTCATCGCCGCCGACACCGGCAGCGCCGACGGCTCCGCCCGCATCCTCACCGAGGCCCTCGGCGCCGAGCGCGTGCTCCACCTCGCCCGCCGCACCGGCTTCGGCGCCGCCGCCGCGGAGGCCGCCCGCACCGCGGGCGTGCTCACCCCCGACCAACTGCCGTACCTGCGCCGCCCCAGCGGCTGGGACCCCGTCAGCCGCAGTTGGCGCGACGACGCATACGACATGCCGGAGTTCCCGCACGGCGAGCCCGTCCAGTGGCTCTGGCTGCTGCACGACGACTGCGCCGCCGAGCCCGACGCGCTCGCCGCCATGCTCCGCCTCGCCGACGACATGCCCTCGGCCGCGATCATCGGCCCCAAGCTGCGGAGCTGGTACGACCGCAGGCAGTTGCTGGAAGCCGGCGTCTCCATCGCCCACAGCGGCCGCCGCTGGACCGGCATCGACCGCCGCGAGCAGGACCAGGGCCAGCACGACGGCGTCCGCGACGTGCTCTCCGTCTCCACCGCCGGCATGCTCATCCGCCGCGACGTCTTCGACCAACTCGGCGGCTTCGACGCCCGGCTGCCCCTCATGCGCGACGACGTCGACCTGTGCTGGCGCGCCCACAAGGCCGGCCACCGGGTCGTCGTCCAGCCCGACGCCGTCATGCGGCATGCCGAGGCCGCCGCCCGCGAGCGGCGGTCCATCGACTGCATGGGCAGATCCGGGCAAACCGCAAAGGGGGCGAGCCCGCACCGCGTCGACAAGGCCGGCGCCGCCTACACCCTGCTCGTCAACTCCAGCGGCGCGGCCCTGCCGTACATCGCCTTCCGGCTCGTCCTCGGCACCCTGCTGCGCACGCTGGCGTACCTCGTCGGCAAGGTCCCGCGGCAGGCGCTCGACGAAGTGGCGGGGCTCGGCGCCGTGCTGCTGCGCCCCCACCGCATCGCCGCCGCCCGCCGCAGGCGCGGCAAGCCCGCCGTGCCGCCCGGCGACCTCAAGCCCCTCTTCCCGGGCCGCGGCGCGACCGTACGCGTCACCGTCGAGCAGGTGCTCAGCAACTTCAGCGGCCGCTCCGAGCCCGAGCTGTCCGGCGGCGGCCGGCACGGCGGCGCCGTCGAGACCGGCCCGGGCGACGACGATGCCGACTTTCTCGAAGTCGAACAGTTCGCCCGGCTGAAGCGGGTGGCGCGCAAGCCGGGTCCTGCGCTCTTCGCCGTCCTGCTGCTGGTCGCCCTCATCGCCTGCCGCGAGCTGATCGGCGGCGGCGCCCTCATCGGCGGCGCGCTCCTGCCCGCCCCCGCGGACGCCGGCGACCTCTGGTCGTCGTACGCGGACTCCTGGCACCCCGTCGGCACCGGCGGCACCCAGGACGCACCGCCCTACCTGGCCTTCCTCGCCGGTCTCGGCACCGTCCTGTTCGGCAGCACCAACGCCGCGCTGACCCTGCTGCTCGTCTGCTCCGTGCCGCTGGCCGGCTTCACCGCGTACTTCGCCTCCCGGCCGCTCATCAGCTCCCGGCTGCTGCGCGCCTGGGGCAGCGTCGCGTACGCCTTCCTGCCGGCCGCCACCGGCGCGCTCGCCGCCGGCCGCATCGGTACCGCGGTGCTCGCCGTGCTGCTGCCGCTCCTCGCCCGCGCGGCCGTCGCCGCCAGCGGGCTGCGCGGCCGGGCGAGCTGGCGCGGCGCCTGGGCGTACGCGCTGCTGCTGACCGTCACCACCGCCTTCACCCCCGTCGTCTGGCCGCTGGCCGTCCTCCTGGCCGCCGCGCTGGTCGCCTGGACCGTCGTGCGCGGCCGGAGCCCCGTCGGGCCCGGCCTGCGCCAACTGGCCGTCCTGGTGACCCCCGTGGTGCTGCTGGCGCCCTGGTCGCTCGATCTGCTGACCGAACCGTCCCGCTTCTTCTCCGAGGCCGGCCTGGACACCACCGCCGACGACGTGTCCCCGCTCGGCCTGCTGCTCGCCTCGCCCGGCGGCCCCAACGCGGGCGGCGGCGTGCTGCTCGCCGGCGTCGTGCTCGCCGCGCTGGCCGCCCTGCTGCGCTCCGACCGGCGGCTGCCGGTGGGTGCCGCGTGGGCCGTCGCCGCCGTCGCCGGGCTGCTCGCCGCGGTCGGCGCGGGCGACGGCTGGACCGGGCCGCAGACGCTCGTCTACGGGCTCGCGCTGCTGGCCGCCGCCGTCATCGGCGCCGACGGCGCCCGCCACCGCGTCGCCGAGCAGTCCTTCGGCTGGCGGCAGCCGGCCGCGGTGCTCGTCGCCGTCGCCTGCGCGGTGGGGCCGCTGGTGCTGGCCGTCGGCTGGATGTGGCGCGGGGCGGACGGGCCGCTGGAGCGCGGCGGCGCCGACCAGGTGCCGGCGTTCGTCGCGGAGGAGAGCCGCACGGCGGACCAGCCGCGCACGCTGGTCGTCGGCGGTTCGGTCGGCCAGGTCGAGTACATGCTCGTACGGGGCGCGGGCGCCCGCCTCGGCGACGCGGAGCTGGCCGCGGCCGCCGGCGGCAACTCCCGGCTCTCCGGCACCGTCTCCGGGCTCGTGGCCGGCTCCGGCGCCGACCAGTCGGCGGAGCTGGGCGCGTACGCCGTGCGCTACGTCCTCGTACGCAACGACGCCCCGCGCACCTTCGGCCGCGTACTCGACGCCACCCCCGGCCTGACCCGGCTCAGCCAGCAGGACGGCGGCGCGCTCTGGCGCGTCGACGCGCGGGTCTCGCGCGCGACGGTCGTCGCGGGTGACGGCGAGGGCCGGGGGGCCGCCGAGCCGGTGCCCGTGGCCGCCGGGCCCGTCGAGGTGCACACGGACCTCAAGGAGGGCCCCGAGGGCAGGGTGCTGCGCCTCGCGGACGCGGCCAGCGCCGGGTGGCAGGCCACCCTGGACGGCGAGCCGCTGGAGGCCACGACGGTCGACGGCTGGGCGCAGGGCTTCGAACTGCCCGCGGGCGGCGGGCGGCTGGACGTCACGTACGACACCGCCGTGACGCACACGGCGTGGACCTGGGCGCGCGGCGCGGCGCTGCTCGTCGTGCTGGTGCTGGCGCTGCCCGGGCGGCGGCGCGACGTGGACGACGACCTGCCGGAGGCGGGCGCCCCGGCGATCCCGGCGCAGGCGCTGGAGGGTGACGGGCGGCGCGCCCGCCGGCTGCGGGCGCAGGCCGCCGCGGCGGAGGCCGAGGGCGCCGGGGCAGCCGCGGGCGCGGGCGCGCCGGGTGCTGTGCCCGGGGCGCCGCCGATGCCGCCGGCTCCGCCCGGTGCACCTGCTGCGTCCGGTTCGCCCGACGAGCAGCCGGCCTGGGCCGCGGCGCCGGTGCCGGGTGCCGGGCAGGTGGAGCAGGGCTACGGGGACACGGCGGTCGCCGACCCGTACGCGGCCCCGCCGCAGGGCTACGAGTGGGACGGCACCGGCTACGGCGGGCAGTACGGCGGGACGTCGTACGAGGCGCCCTACGAGCCGCAGTACGACGCCGGTGCGTACGAGGGCGAACAGCGGCCCGGCGCCCCCGCCGTGCCGCAGCAGGGCGGCCAGGGCTACGGCGACGGCGAGCAGGACCCGTACGGCGCGGGGCAGTACTCCGGCCCGTACTACGACCAACGGAACTACGGCGCGGGCGCCGAGCGGGACGGGAGTGACAACGCGTGAAGACCGGCCCTCTCTCCCTGATCGCCGCCGCGGCCGCACTCGCCGTCACCGCGGGAATCGCCACCCTCACCGTCCCCGGCGACGAGGACGACGCCGGCAAGGCAGCGCCCGCCGCGGAGCGTATCGCCGTCGAGCGCTCCACCCTCCTGTGCCCGCAGCCGGGCGACACGGAGGTCGGCGAGACGACGTACACCTCCTTCGTGCCCGGCGGGGAGGGCGACGAAGGAAGCGCCGAACTGCTTCCCGCCACAACGGAGTCCGAAGTCGCGGACCAGCAAGAGAAGAAGGACGACGGCGGCGACAAGGGCGACGGACAAAAGAAGGACGACGCCCCGGACCCCGTCGCCCTTCTGAAGCGGGCCGGCACCCCCGCCGAGGCCACCACCGACGAGGCCGAGGCCCCCGCGCTCGTCGGCACCGCCGAGGGCGACTTCGCCCCCGGCTGGAGCGTGCAACAGACGACCCTCGTCACCGCGGGCGACGGCCGGGGCCTGTCCGGCGCGCGCTGCACGGCCCCGGACAGCGAGTTCTGGTTCGCCGGCGCCAGCACGATCGACGAGCGCCGCGACTACGTCCAGCTCACCAACCCCGACGACGAGGCCGCCGTCGTCGACCTTGAGTTGTTCGACAAGGACGGCCCGGTCGAGAGCGAGACGGGCAACGGCATCCAGGTCCCGGCCCGCTCCAGCGTCTCGGTGCTGCTCTCCACGGTCGCCGAGGAGCCGTCGATCAACGTCGCGGTGCACGTCGCCGTGCGCTCCGGCCGCGTCGGCGCCGCGGTGCGCGCCGCCGACGAGCAGGTCGGCGGCGACTGGCTCCAGCCCGTCTCCGAGCCCGCGCCCGGCGCCGTCCTCCCCGGCATCCCCGGCGACGCCACCTCCGTGCGCCTCGTCGTCTACGTCCCGGGCGAGGACGACGCCGACCTCGCCGTGAAGCTCGCGGGACCCAACGGCTCGATCACCCCCGCCGGGTACGAGTCGGTGCACGCCAAGAGCGGCATGACGACGGCGATCGACATGCAGAATCTCACCAAGGGCGAGGTGGGTTCGCTGATCCTGGAGCCGGAGGACGGCAGCAAGGCACCCATCGTCGCCGCGCTGCGGGTGACCCGCGGCAAGAACACGGAGCAGGAGATGGCGTTCATCCCCTCCGCCACGCCGGTCGAGGAGCGCACCACCGCCTCGGGGAACTGGCCGAAGGCCGCAAGCCTGTCGCTCGCCGCGCCGGGCAAGGCCGTCGAGGTCAAGGTCACCGCGTCGCCGGGCAGCGAGGGCGGTGAGCCGGCGGAGGAGACGTACACGGTCAAGCCCCGCACCACGCTGACCGTCGAGCCGCCCAAGACGTCCGGCACCAAGGGCACCTTCGCGCTCACCGTCGAACGCGTCTCGGGCGGCGAGCTCTACGCCTCGCGGACGCTGGAGACGAAGGAGAGCGGCATTCCGATGTTCACGATCCAGACCCTCCCCGACGACAAGGGGATGGTCGAAGTCCCGGACGCCGAGCAGGACCTGGGCGTCCTCACGGACTGACGTACGGTGCCGCCGTCAGTCCTGGCCGTAGTGCGGATCGACCGACTCCGGGGCGACGCCGAGGAGTTCCGCGACCTGCTCGACGATCACCTCGTGGACCAGCAGCGCCCGCTCGTCGCGGTTCTTCGTACGGATCTCGACGGGGCGGCGGTAGACGACGATGCGGTCCGGGCTCCCGCTGCCCGTGACGAGCCGGCCGAGCGGCACCCCGCCGTCGTCCTCCCAGCCGGGCGGGCCGCTGTCGCCGCCGGGGACATCGAGGACGGCGAACTCGACGCCGGCGAGCTGCGGCCAGCGGCGTTCGAGCCGGGTGGCGGACTCGTGCACCAGGTCGACGAAGGCGTCCGAGCGGCTGACCGCCAGCGGCACCTGCGGCGGCGCCACGGGACCCCGCATGCCGCGGCCGTGGCGGTCGCGGGTGCGGCCGCGCGGGCGCGGCGGGGGCCCTGGGGGCGGCGCCGGTCGTTCTGTGTGCTCCATCACCGATGAGCGTAGCCCGCGCCGGGCCCGCCGCAGACCATCCCGGGGCAACCCCGGGAATGTCGCGAAGTGAACGGTCGGCACAGGAATCGGCCCGCAGATGAACGGGCCGAAGTCCGCCGAAACCGGTTGGATTGACATGATTTGCAGCCAGGACTGATCACTTGCAACGTCGTAGCCACCGCCGATGTGACCGACGTCGCAGGTCAACTCGGCCATACGCGACCGGCTTCGCGCCGGACGGCGGGCGACACGGGTGGGTGACGCGATGGTGAGTCGTCGCGGCCCGCTCAGGAGTGCGGTACCGTCCAACGTCGTGAGCCCTGTACGTCGCTGTTCGCGCACCGCATGCGGCCGAGCCGCCGTCGCGACGCTCACCTACGTCTACGCCGACTCCACCGCCGTCCTCGGCCCTCTCGCGACGTACGCCGAGCCCCACTGCTACGACCTGTGCACGGAGCACTCCGAGCGGCTCACGGCCCCGCGCGGCTGGGAGGTCGTCCGGCTCGCGGTCCCCTCGGGACCTGCGCGGCCCAGCAGCGACGACCTGGAGGCCCTGGCCAACGCCGTACGCGAAGCGGCCCGCCCGCCCCGCGCGGCGGCGGACGGTGACGGGATGGCCGCCCCGCGCGCCGTGGCCCCCGGTGGCCGGAACGCCGACCCCATGGAGGTCGCGCGCCGCGCCCACCTGCGGGTGCTCCGCTCCCCCGAAGGCTGACCGCCCCCGCCCCGCCGGCAGCCCGCAGGGCTGCTCCCGCACGGCCCCTCGCCTGCCCGGCCCGGGACGGCGTGTGTCCGCCCCATCGCGTACTGTGCAAGCCTCAGCAGCGTGCGAAGGGCGGTAAACCGTGACCGATCTCTCGACGATCGTGAAGGCGTACGACGTGCGCGGCGTCTTCCCCGAGCAGCTCGACGAGCCGCTCGTCGAGCTCTTCGGCGCCGCCTTCACCGAGACCACCGGCGCCGACAAGATCGTCGTCGGCCATGACATGCGCCCCTCGTCGCCCGCGCTGGCCGCCGCCTTCGCGCGCGGCGCCGTCGGCCGCGGCGCGGACGCCGTCCTCATCGGCCTGTGCTCCACCGACCAGCTCTACTTCGCCAGCGGCCATCTCGGCCTGCCCGGCGCCATGTTCACCGCGAGCCACAACCCCGCGCGGTACAACGGCATCAAGATGTGCCGCGCCGGTGCCGCCCCCGTCGGCCAGGACACCGGGCTCGCCGAGATCCGCGCCAAGGTCGAGGGGTGGCAGGCCGAAGGGGCGCCCGCCCCGGTCGCGAAGCCCGGCAGCGTCACGGAGACCGACCTCCTCGCCGACTACGCGGCGCACCTGCGCTCCCTGGTCGACCTCGGCGCCATCCGGCCGCTGAAGGTCGTCGTCGACGCCGGTAACGGCATGGCGGGCCACACCGTCCCCAGCGTCTTCGAACCGCTGCCCGTCGAGGTCGTCCCCATGTACTTCGAGCTGGACGGCACCTTCCCCAACCACGAGGCCAACCCGCTCGATCCGAAGAACATCGTCGACCTCCAGGCCGAGGTCCGCAGGACCGGCGCCGACGCCGGCCTGGCCTTCGACGGCGACGCCGATCGCTGCTTCGTCGTCGACGAGAAGGGCGACCCGGTCGCGCCGTCCGCGATCACCGCGCTGGTCGCCGCGCGCGAGCTGGAGCGCAACGGCGGCGGCACGATCATCCACAACCTCATCACTTCCTGGTCCGTGCCCGAGGTCGTCAAGGAGCACGGCGGCACGCCCGTGCGCACCCGCGTCGGCCACTCCTTCATCAAGGAGCAGATG
The DNA here is from genome assembly GCF_035917395.1 of Streptomyces sp. NBC_01808. Lineage (NCBI taxonomy): Bacteria > Bacillati > Actinomycetota > Actinomycetes > Kitasatosporales > Streptomycetaceae > Streptomyces > Streptomyces sp. NBC_01808. Next base: position 2,973,183 of record NZ_CP109072.1, on the reverse strand, counting down.
GCCAAGACCGGCGCCATCTTCGGCGGCGAGCACTCCGCGCACTACTACTTCCGCGACTTCTGGAACGCCGACACCGGCATGCTCGCCGCGCTCCACGTCCTCGCCGCCCTCGGCGGCCAGGACGGCCCGCTGTCGCAGCTCGTCGCCGCCTACGAGCGGTACGCGGCCTCCGGCGAGATCAACAGCACCGTCGACGACCAGGACGCCCGCCTCGCGGCGGTCAGGGCCGCGTACGCCGGGCGCGAGGGCGTCACGATCGACGAGCTGGACGGGCTCACGGTCACCGGCGACGGCTGGTGGTTCAACCTGCGGGCGTCCAACACCGAGCCGCTGCTGCGGCTGAACGTGGAGGCGGGCGAGGCCGAGACGATGGCACGGGTACGGGACGAGGCGCTGGCGCTGGTACGGGGCTGAGGCGGCGGGCTCGCGGCAGGCGGGCCGGTAAGGGGCAGCGCCCCTGGGCGTACGGCCCTTACCCCCGCCCCTACGGCCCTCACCGCCGCCCGCACGTACGGCCGTCCCCGCGCCCGTCCACAGGGCCTGCCCGCGCGCAGGCGGGCCACTACGCCCGGCGGTAGGCTGGCGGCTGCCGCTCGTACGCACAACCGAGCCCAGCACCGCAGCAGCCAGCCGAAGGGGACGTACATGCCGGTCGACGCCAGCCTCTTGGAGATCCTCGCCTGCCCGGCGTGCCACGCCCCGCTGCGCGAGAGCAAGGACGGCGCGGCCGGCGGCGGCGCCTCCGACGCCCCCGGCGAGCCCGAGCTGCAGTGCACCTCCGATACCTGCGGCCTCGTCTATCCCGTACGCGACGAAATCCCCGTCCTGCTCGTGGACGAAGCCCGCCGCCCCGCCTAGGCCCCGCCATGCTCGACGAGTCGCTGCTCGACGACCCCGAGGAACTCGCCCGCGCCGATGCCCGCGGCCTGCTGCGCAGCGCCGCACAGGCCGGCGCCCAGATGCGCATCGCCGCCCGCCAGGCCGCCGAGTCCGACCTCGCCCGGGTGCGGCCCGACGGCCGCCCCCGCGCGGTGCTCGTCGCCGCCCCCGGACCCGTCGCGAACACCACCGCCGACCTGCTGCGCGCGCTGACCGCCGGCGCCAGCCCCGTCGCCGCCCTGCGCCCCACCGGCGCCCGCCCCGAGCCCAGCGCCCTGAACTGGACGCTGCCCGGCTGGGCCGGCCCGTACGACCTGCTGCTCATCGCCACCGACTACGGCCGCGAGCCGGGCCTCACCGCGCTCGTCGAGCAGGCGTACCGGCGCGGCTGCACCGTCGCCGCCGTCGCCCCGCGCACCTCCGCGGTCACCGAGATAGTGACCTCCCGCGGCCTCGCGATGCCGCTGCTGCGCGCCCCCGGCGAGCAGATCGAGACCGGCGGCCTGTGGCCGCTGCTCACCCCGCTGCTCGCGCTCGCCGACCGCATCGACCTGATCGACGCCCCCGACGACGCCCTTTCGCGGGTCGCCGACCGCCTCGACATCGTCGCCGAGCGCTGCGGTCCGGCCATCGAGACGTACGCGAACCCCGCCAAGACGCTCGCCGCCGAGCTGGCCGAGTCGCTGCCGCTGCTGTGGAGCGAGGGCCCCGTCGCGGGCGTCGCCGCGCGCTACTTCGCCCGCCAACTGGCCGCCGTCGCCGGCCGCCCCGCGCTGCCCGCGACGCTGCCCGACGCGCTCGCCGCCCACGCCATGCTGCTGTCCGGGGCCTTCACCTCCGGCGCCGACCCCGACGACATCTTCCGCGACCGCGTCGAGGAGCCCGCCGCGCTCCGCGCCCGCATCGTCCTGCTGCACGACGAGTCCGCCGACACCGCCCGCACCCCCCGGGAGGCCGCCCCCGCGGCCCGCGAGCTGGCCTCCGCCCAGGGCACCCCCGTCAGCGAGCTGGAACCGTCCGACGGGGATCCCCTGGAGGCCGCGGGCGAGCTGATCGCCACCGCCGATTTCACCGCCGTTTACCTCGCCCTGGCTGCAGGTTCCGCCTGACCCGTACCAAGATGGCCGTATGGATCGCCTGAACAACACCGTCCGCCCGTACGCCTGGGGCTCCACCACCGCCATCCCCGAGCTGCTCGGCACCGACCCGACCGACGAGCCGCAGGCCGAGCTGTGGATGGGCGCCCACCCCGGCGCACCCTCCCGCCTCGACCGCGGCGCCGGGCCCGTCCCCCTGGACCAGGTGATCGACGGCGACCCCGAGGCCGAGCTGGGCGCGGCGACGGTGGCGCGCTTCGGGCCCCGGCTGCCGTTCCTCCTCAAGGTGCTCGCCGCCGCCGCCCCGCTCTCCCTCCAGGTCCACCCCGACCTCGCCCAGGCCCGCGTCGGCTACCTCGACGAGGAGGAGCGCGGCGTCCCCGGCGACGCCCCCGAGCGCAACTACAAGGACGCCAACCACAAGCCCGAGCTGATCTGCGCCCTCACCCTCTTCGAGGGCCTGTGCGGCTTCCGCCCGCCCGCGGACGCCGCCGACCTGCTCGACGGCCTCGGCGTCGACGGCCTCAAGCCGTACGCCGACGCCCTGCGCGCACAGCCCGAGGAGGCCGCGCTGCGCGAGGTGTTCGCCGGCATACTGCGTGCGGACCGTGACGAGCTGGCGGCCGCCGTCGAGGCCACGGGCCGGGCGGCGGAGAAGCTGAGCACCACCGGCACCCCGTACGCCGCCGACTACGCCGCCTACGGCGCGCTGGCCCGCTCCTGGCCCGGCGACCCCGGCGTCATCGCCGCCTTCCTGCTCAACGTCGTCAGGCTGCAGCCCGGCGAGGCGCTCTTCCTCGGCGCCGGCGTCCCGCACGCCTACCTCGACGGCGTCGGCGTCGAGATCATGGCCAACTCCGACAACGTGCTGCGCTGCGGCCTCACCCCCAAGCACGTGGACGTGCCGGAGCTGCTGAAGATCGTCTCGTTCACCCCCGGCGCCCCCGAGGTGCTGCGGGCCGGCCCCGACGGCCGCTACGCCGTCCCCGTCGGCGACTTCCGCCTCCACCGCCACGACCTCGACGACGGCCCCGTCACCGTCGCCCAGGCGGAGGGCGCGGGGCCGCAGATCCTGCTGTGCACCGACGGCAGCGCCGAGCTGACCAACGCCGCCGGCGAGCACCTGGCCCTGCACCGCGGCGAGTCGGCCTTCGTCCCGGCCGCCGACGGCACGCTGCACGCCACCGGCTCCGGCATGCTCTTCCGCGCCACCACGGCCAACTGACCGCCACCGACCGGATCTCCGCGCTCCGCCGCGGGTTGTCCACAGCCGCGGCCGGCAGGGCTTGCGCCCACCGGCCGCGGTGCTGACAGAATGTGCCGCCGTGAAGGGCGCGGCCTCCCGCCGCGCCCCGCGGAGGGCAGACGGAAGGGAACCGGCGGCACATGGCTGCAGGCGGCGGTACGAAGGCGATCCTCGCGGCGCTCGGCGCCAACTTGTCGATCGCGGTCGCGAAGTTCGTGGCATGGGCCTTCAGCGGCTCGTCCTCCATGCTCGCCGAGGCCGTGCACTCCCTGGCCGACTCCGGCAACCAGGCGCTGCTCCTCCTCGGCGGCAAGCGCGCCAAGCGCGCCGCCACGAAGGAACACCCCTTCGGCTACGGCCGCGAGAGGTACGTCTACGCGTTCCTCGTCTCCATCGTCCTCTTCACGGTCGGCGGCCTCTTCGCGATCTACGAGGGCTATCACAAGATCGAGGACCCGCACGCGATCGACCACTGGTACTGGCCGGTGGGCGTCCTCGTCTTCGCGATCATCGCGGAGACCTTCTCCTTCCGCACCGCCATCAAGGAGTCCAACGAGGTACGGGGCAGCCAGGGCTGGTGGCAGTTCATCCGCCGCGCCAAGGCCCCCGAGCTGCCCGTGGTGCTGCTGGAGGACCTCGGCGCGCTCGTCGGCCTGATCCTGGCGCTCCTCGGCGTCGGCGTCGCCCTCGCCACCGGCGACGGCGTCTGGGACGGCGTCGGCACGGTGTGCATCGGCGTCCTGCTGCTGATCATCGCCGTCATTCTCGCCATCGAGACCAAGAGCCTCCTCCTCGGCGAGGGCGCCAGCGAGACCGACGTCGAGGCCATCAGCAGCGCGCTCGTCGACGGCGACGCCGTCACCCAGGTCATCCACCTCAAGACCCTCTACCTCGGCCCGGACGAGCTGCTGGTCGCCGCGAAGATCGCGGTGCAGCACGACGACACGGCGGGCGAGGTAGCGCGCGCCATCGACGCCGCGGAGTCGCGGGTACGGGAGGCGGTGCCGGTGGCGAGGATGATCTACCTGGAGCCGGACATCGCCCGCGCACAGGCGGACACATAGCGAGAACCGGGGCCGGCGCGAAGCGACCGCCGGCCGGCCGACCGCACCCCCACCCGGGCCGGCCGTCTCACCGACTGTCCGCTTCGCGGGATGGCCAGTTCCCGTTACCCACATGCCCACGCGGCGAGGGCGGCCTGCGGTAGATTCGTGGGGCAGAGCCAGACGTCGCTGCTGATGGCGATCGGGTGGCCCGCGAGCGGGCCGGCCGAGGGGGAGAGAGGGCCTCCGGCGGACTGAGCCGCAGAGGGACCGGTGTGTCCGTACGCGTGCGTGCGCATGCGCGCCGCGCGCACGTCCCGTCTGCGCTCAGGGAATCCGATCACCCTCAAGGAGTTGCGACGTGACTTCCACGACCACCGCCACGAGCCCGGACTTCAAGGTCGCCGACCTGTCCCTGGCCGCCTTCGGCCGCAAGGAGATCCAGCTCGCCGAGCACGAGATGCCCGGCCTCATGGCCATCCGCAAGGAGTACGCCGAGGCCCGGCCGCTCGCCGGCGCCCGCGTCACCGGCTCGCTCCACATGACCGTGCAGACCGCGGTCCTCATCGAGACGCTGACCGCCCTCGGCGCCGAGGTCCGCTGGGCCTCGTGCAACATCTTCTCCACCCAGGACCACGCCGCCGCGGCCATCGCCGTCGGCCCCGACGGCACCCCGGACGACCCCCGCGGAGTCCCGGTCTTCGCCTGGAAGGGCGAGACGCTGGAGGAGTACTGGTGGTGCACGGAGCAGGCGCTGACCTGGCCCGGCACCGGCACCGGCGGCCCGAACATGATCCTCGACGACGGCGGCGACGCCACGCTCCTCGTCCACAAGGGCGTTGAGTTCGAGAAGGACGGCAAGGTCCCCTCGCCCGACACCGCGGAGAGCGACGAAGAGCGCGTCATCCTCCAGCTCCTCACCCGCACCGTCGCCGAGACCCCGCAGAAGTGGACGCAGCTCGCCTCCGAGATCCGCGGCGTCACCGAGGAGACCACCACCGGCGTCCACCGGCTCTACGAGATGCACCAGGCCGGCACGCTGCTCTTCCCGGCCATCAACGTCAACGACTCGGTGACCAAGTCGAAGTTCGACAACAAGTACGGCTGCCGCCACTCCCTCGTCGACGGCATCAACCGCGCCACCGACGTCCTCATCGGCGGCAAGACCGCGGTCATCTGCGGCTACGGCGACGTCGGCAAGGGCTGCGCCGAGTCCCTGCGCGGCCAGGGCGCCCGGGTGATCATCACCGAGATCGACCCCATCTGCGCCCTCCAGGCGGCCATGGACGGCTACCAGGTGGCGCGGCTGGAGGACGTCGTCGAGACCGCCGACATCTTCGTCACCGCCACCGGCAACAAGGACATCATCCTCGCCGAGCACATGCAGCGGATGAAGCACCAGGCGATCGTCGGCAACA
>NZ_CP109072.1:1515000-2962500 GCF_035917395.1 Streptomyces sp. NBC_01808 | reverse complement strand
TAAGGAACTCGGCAAAATGCCCCCGTAACTTCGGGAGAAGGGGGGCCGCTTCTGGTGATCCGTTTTACGCGGGGAGCTGGGGGTGGCCGCAGAGACCAGCGAGAAGCGACTGTTTACTAAAAACACAGGTCCGTGCGAAGCTGTAAGGCGATGTATACGGACTGACGCCTGCCCGGTGCTGGAACGTTAAGGGGACCGGTTAGTCGGGTTTCGATCCGGCGAAGCTGAGAACTTAAGCGCCAGTAAACGGCGGTGGTAACTATAACCATCCTAAGGTAGCGAAATTCCTTGTCGGGTAAGTTCCGACCTGCACGAATGGCGTAACGACTTCTCGACTGTCTCAACCATAGGCCCGGTGAAATTGCATTACGAGTAAAGATGCTCGTTTCGCGCAGCAGGACGGAAAGACCCCGGGACCTTTACTATAGCTTGATATTGGTGTTCGGTTCGGCTTGTGTAGGATAGGTGGGAGACTGTGAAGCGGCCACGCCAGTGGTTGTGGAGTCGTCGTTGAAATACCACTCTGGTCGTGTTGGATGTCTAACCTGGGTCCGTGATCCGGATCGGGGACAGTGTCTGGTGGGTAGTTTAACTGGGGCGGTTGCCTCCTAAAGAGTAACGGAGGCGCCCAAAGGTTCCCTCAGCCTGGTTGGTCATCAGGTGGTGAGTGTAAGTGCACAAGGGAGCTTGACTGCGAGACTGACGGGTCGAGCAGGTGCGAAAGCAGGGACTAGTGATCCGGCGGTGGCTTGTGGGAGCGCCGTCGCTCAACGGATAAAAGGTACCCCGGGGATAACAGGCTGATCTTCCCCAAGAGTCCATATCGACGGGATGGTTTGGCACCTCGATGTCGGCTCGTCGCATCCTGGGGCTGGAGTCGGTCCCAAGGGTTGGGCTGTTCGCCCATTAAAGCGGCACGCGAGCTGGGTTTAGAACGTCGTGAGACAGTTCGGTCCCTATCCGCTGCGCGCGTAGGAGTCTTGAGAAGGGCTGTCCCTAGTACGAGAGGACCGGGACGGACGGACCTCTGGTGTGCCAGTTGTTCTGCCAAGGGCATGGCTGGTTGGCTACGTTCGGGAGGGATAACCGCTGAAAGCATCTAAGCGGGAAGCCTGCTTCGAGATGAGGACTCCCACCCCCATGAGGGGTTAAGGCCCCCTGTAGACGACGGGGTTGATAGGCCGGATCTGGAAGCCCTGTGAGGGGTGGAGGTGACCGGTACTAATAGGCCGAGGGCTTGTCCATAGCTGCTTGCGTCCACTGTGCGGGTTCTGAAACAACAACCCACCCACACCACACCGGTGTTCTGCCGGTATGAGGGGTGTGGGGGATAGTTTCATAGTGTTTCGGTGGTCATAGCGTTGGGGAAACGCCCGGTCTCATTCCGAACCCGGAAGCTAAGCCCGACCGCGCCGATGGTACTGCATGGGGGACCGTGTGGGAGAGTAGGTCACCGCCGAACAATTCTTGGATTCAACCCCTGGGCTGTCGCCCAGGGGTTGAGTCATTTCCGGGGTCCTTGCAGACTGGGACAATGGCCGAGGAGATAGCCGCGCTTCGTTGGGAAGAGCCGTTGGACGGCAGGGACGGCCCCGCCGTCGTCCTGCTGGATCAGACGCGACTGCCCGCCGACGAGGTGGAGTTGGTATGTGCCGACGTGCCGGTGTTGGTGCGGGCGATTCAGACGCTTGCCGTGCGGGGTGCCCCGTTGCTGGGTATTGCCGGCGCGTACGGCGTTGCCTTGGCGGCTGCGCGGGGCGATGACGTCGACCAGGCCGCCGAGCTGCTGGCCGGGGCGCGGCCGACCGCCGTGAATCTGGCGTACGGCGTACGGAAGGCGCAGAGCGCCCTTCGCGCCGCCCTGGAGGCCGGGGACGGTGACGCCGGGGCGGCCGGGGCCGCGCTTGCCGAGGCGCGACGGTTGCATGCCGATGATGCGCGGGCCAGTGCGCGGATGGCTGAGCACGGGCTGAGGCTGCTCGGCGAGCTGGTGCCCCAGGGCGGTTTTCGGGTGCTCACGCACTGCAACACCGGGGCTCTGGTCTCCGGTGGCGGGGGTACGGCCCTGGCGGTGGTGCTGGCGGCGCACCGGTCCGGGGAGCTGCGGCGGCTGTGGGTGGACGAGACCCGTCCGCTCCTGCAGGGGGCCCGGCTGACCACGTACGAGGCAGGGCGGGCGGGGATGCCGTACACGCTGCTGACGGACAACGCGGCCGGGTCGCTGTTCGCGGACGGGCAGGTGGACGCGGTGATCCTGGGCGCGGACCGGATCGCGGCGGACGGGTCGGTGGCCAACAAGGTCGGGACGTATCCGCTGGCGGTGCTCGCCCGCTACCATCAGGTTCCGTTCCTCGTCGTCGCGCCGACGACGACGGTGGACTTCAGTACGCCGGACGGCTCGGCCATCGAGGTGGAGCAGCGGGCCGGGGGCGAGGTCACGGAGTTCTCCGTGCCGCACGCCGCCGGGTCGGGTCCGGGGCAGGCCGCGGTGACCTACGCGGTCGCACCTGCGGGCACGCAGGCGTACAACCCGGCGTTCGACGTCACCCCACCGGAGCTGGTCACGGCTCTGGTCACGGAGCGTGGGGTGGCCTCGCCGGTGACGGGGGATTCACTCGCGGAGCTGGTTGTGCGTTGACCGAGAGTGATCGTCAGGGGAAGAGGTGCGTTCCGGCGGTGGCCGGGGCGTGACCTGGGACACGGGATTCTCTGTATGGGATGTGTAAATGGGATGATGTCGTCATGAAGGGACGCGTTCTCGTCGTCGACGACGACACCGCACTGGCCGAGATGCTCGGCATCGTGTTGCGCGGGGAAGGCTTCGAGCCGTCATTTGTCTCGGACGGTGACAAGGCTCTTGCCGCGTTTCGCGAGTCGAAGCCCGACCTGGTGCTTCTTGACCTCATGCTGCCCGGCCGGGACGGTATCGAGGTCTGCCGCCTGATCAGGGCGGAGTCTGGTGTGCCGATCGTCATGCTGACGGCGAAAAGCGACACCGTGGACGTTGTCGTGGGCCTGGAATCCGGGGCCGACGACTACATCGTCAAGCCGTTCAAGCCCAAGGAGCTGGTGGCCCGTATCCGGGCCCGGCTGCGCCGGTCGGAGGAGCCGGTGCCGGAGCAGTTGGCGATCGGCGATCTGGTGATCGACGTCGCCGGGCATTCGGTGAAGCGCGGCGGCGAGCCGATCGCACTGACGCCGCTGGAGTTCGACCTGCTGGTGGCGCTGGCGCGCAAGCCGTGGCAGGTCTTCACGCGCGAGGTGCTGCTGGAGCAGGTCTGGGGCTATCGGCACGCCGCCGACACCCGGCTGGTGAACGTCCACGTGCAGCGGCTGCGCTCGAAGGTGGAGAAGGACCCGGAGAAGCCGGAGATCGTGGTGACCGTCCGCGGCGTCGGCTACAAGGCGGGACCGAGCTGACGTGTTCCGCGTGCTGCCGCGGGAAGGCGTGCCCGGCGGGCCGGTGCAGCCGTTCGTCCGGCTGTGCGTGCGCTGGGTGCGCCGCCCGTTGCACATCGCGACGAAGCTGTACCGGCGGAACATCCAGTTGCGGGTGGTCGCGACCACCCTGCTGATGTCGCTGGGTGTCGTCGTGCTGCTCGGCATCGTCGTCATCGGGCAGGTCCGCAACGGCCTGCTGGAGGCGAAGCTCGGTGCCGCGCACGGGCAGGCGCAGAGCGGCTTCGCGCAGGCGGAGATACGGGGTGCGTCCGAGGAGCCCGGCAGCGGCAGCGAGGCCACGGCGCCCGTGAACTCCGCGGAGTGGCGGGCGGCCCTGGTGGAGCAGCTCATGGGCAGCGGGCAGGGCGTGGTGTCCGTACTGGTGATGAGCTCCAGCGTGAACAACGAGGCCACCGGCTCGTCCGACAATCCGCGCGGCTCGCTCGTCTCGGACGACACGTCGGTGGACAGCATCCCGGCCGATCTGCGCGAGAAGGTCGACCGCGGCGGCGGGTCCGGGATCTACGAGCAGTACGCGCGCGTCTGGAAGCGCGGCTCGGACGAGAGCGAGCCCTCGCTGATCATCGGCAAGCGGCTGAACGACCCGAACAACAACCCGTACCAGCTCTACTTCGTCTTCCCCTTCACCCAGGAGGAGAAGACGCTGAGCCTGGTGAAGGGGACGCTGGCGACGGCCGGGGTGTTCGTGGTGGTGCTGCTCGGGGCCATCGCCTGGCTCGTCGTACGGCAGGTGGTCACGCCGGTGCGGATGGCCGCAGGCATCGCCGAGCGGCTGGCGGCCGGGCGGCTCCAGGAACGGATGAAGGTCAGCGGCGAGGACGACATCGCGCGGCTCGGCCAGTCGTTCAACAAGATGGCGCAGAACCTCCAGGTGAAGATCCAGCAGCTCGAAGAGCTGTCGCGGATGCAGCGCCGCTTCGTCTCCGACGTCTCGCACGAGCTGCGCACCCCGCTGACGACGGTGCGGATGGCCGCGGACGTCATCCATGAGGCGCGCGGGGACTTCGATCCGGTGACCTCGCGCTCCGCGGAGCTGCTACTTGATCAGTTGGACAGGTTCGAGTCGCTGCTCTCCGACCTGCTGGAGATCAGCCGCTTCGACGCGGGTGCCGCGGCGCTGGACGCCGAGCCCGTCGACCTGCGGGAGATCGTGCGGCGCGTCGTGGGCGGGGCGCAGATGCTGGCGGACGCCAAGGGCGGGCGGCTGCTCGTCAAGGGCGACGAGCGGCCGGTGATCGCGGAGGTCGACGCGCGGCGCGTGGAGCGGGTGCTGCGCAATCTGGTCGTCAACGCCGTGGAGCACGGCGAGGGCCGCGATGTCGTCGTACGCCTCGGGGCGTCGGAGAGCGCGGTCGCGGTGGCGGTGCGCGACTATGGCGTGGGGCTGAAGCCCGGCGAGGCGACGCGGGTGTTCAACCGTTTCTGGCGCGCCGATCCGGCCCGTGCCCGTACCACGGGTGGGACCGGGCTGGGGCTGTCGATCTCGCTGGAGGATGCGCGGCTGCACGGCGGCTGGCTGCAGGCGTGGGGCGAGCCGGGCGGCGGGTCGCAGTTCCGGCTGACGCTGCCGCGGACGGGCGGGGAGCCGCTGCACGGCTCGCCGGTGCCGCTGGAGCCGGAGGACTCGCGGGCGCGGCGGGCGGCGCGGAAGGTGCAGGAGCCGGGCGCGGTGAGCGTGGCGAAGGTCGGTGGTTCCGCGGGCGGTGAGCTGCTGGGGACCGTACCGGCGCAGGGCGGACGTGGGACGGCCGCCGCCGCGCGGGCGGCGGCGCCGCGGCCCGCGGCGCGGGCGGAGGCGGACCCGACGGCGCTGCCGGGCAGCGGGCGGCGGGTCAGCGGCTATGCGGGGGCGGCCGACGAGGTGCCGGGTGCCCGGAGCGAGGATGGGCCCGAGAACGGCTCTGAGGGCGTCCCTGAGGGGGGCGCAGGCGGCGGTGAGGTCCCTAGTGAGGTCGGCGGCGAGGGGGAGCGCGGTGGTCGCGTCTAGGCGTACGGGAGAGGCGTCGGCGGTACGCGGGCGGGGGCGCCGGACGGCGGGCCGCGGCCCGGGTGCGTACCGGCGCCGGCTGCCGGCCCGTACGCGCCGCTACGCCACCGTCGCGCTGCTCGGCGGCTTCCTGCTCCTCGCCGGCTGCGCGTCGATGCCGGACAGCGGGGGCGTGCACCAGGTGCCGCTGTCGGAGCAGCGCGAGGATCCACGCGCGCGTACGTACGCGGAGCGGCCGGAGCCCGGTGCCAGCCCGCAGCGCATCGTGTCCGACTTCCTGGAGGCCCTGCGCAGCGACGACTACGCCACCGTCGCCAAGGCGTATCTGACGAAGAAGGCGCGCAGTTGGACTCCCGGCGAGACGACGGTGCTGGCCGAGGCGCCCACGGTGTCGGAGCAGCCGATGGCCGGGCCGAAGCCGGTGAACGGCGACAAGATGACCACGGCGGTCGTCCAACTGAGCGGCGACAAGGTCGCGTGGCTCAACGACGCGGGCACGTACACGCCGGATGAGCGGGTGTACAACCTGAACATCGAGCTGTCGAAGGAGGGCAAGTCCGGGCAGTGGCGGATCGTGGATCCGCCGCGCGGGCTGGTGATCAGCCGGGCGGACTTCGAGCGGACCTTCCAGTCGGCGTCGACGTACCACTTCACGGCGCGCAGCAGGGACACGCTGGTGGCCGACCCCGTGTACGTACGGCGGCGGATCGACCCCGTGACGGACGCGGTGCGCACGCTGCTCGACGGGCCGGGCGGGCTGATCGGCACGGTGACGGAGACGACGTTCCCGGAGCGCACCGCGCTGGCGAAGAACCAGCGGCTGACGGTCGACGAGGAGGGCACGCTGCGGGTGCGGCTCGCGCTGGAGACGAAGCCGGGCCTGCACACGTGCGAGCGGATGGCGGCGCAGGTGCTGCACACCGCGGAGAGCCAGGAGGGCGTGCGTGTCGACAATGTGGAGCTGCTGACGGCCAGGGACACCAAGCTGTGCGACCTGAGCGCGACGGCGGGCGAGCGGTATGCGCCGGACCGGCTGGCGCGGCATCCGTCCTCGCTCTACTTCATCGACGCCAAGAACCGGCTGGTACGGACCTCGTCGGGGCCGGACGCGGGCGAGGCCGGGCCGGCGACGGTGATCAGCCCGCTCGGCGACGGCAAGCCGGCGATCGGGTCGGCGGCGGTGGCCCGTTCGGAGAAGAAGGCGGCCGGTGTGACGGCGACGGGGCGCGCGCTGTACGTGTCGTCGCTGGACGAGTCCTCGGCGCTGGGGGAGCCGCTGCTGACCAGCGGTGCCACCGAGGCGCAGGCCGCGCGGGGCGACGGGCTGACCGCGGCGAGCTGGGACGGGCTGGGCGACCTGTGGGTGGCCGACCGGGTCGGCGGGGAGTCGCGGCTGTACTGGATGGCGGGCGGGACCGCGGATCCGGTGCGTATCGACGTCACGGGTCTTGAGGGGCGGATCGAGGCGCTGCGGATGTCGGCGGAGGGGGCGCGGATCGCGCTGGTCGTCAGCGAGGGGTCGGAGAGCCGGCTGGTGCTGGGGGCGGTGTCGGTGAAGGACGGCGTGCCGGTGGTGGCGCAGTTGCGCGACACGGGAGCGCTGGAGGAGGTGCGGGCCGTGTCGTGGGCGGGCGAGAGCCGGCTGCTGGTCGTAGGGCGGGAGTCCGAGGGCGTGCAGCAGATGCGGCTGGTGTCGACGGACGGGTCGGTGCCGCCGGCGGCGGAGCTGGGGCAGGGGCTGACCGGGGTGACGGCGGTGGCGGCGGCGGAGGACGGTACGAAGCCGCTGGTGGCGGCGTCGGAGGACGGGATCGTGCGGCTGCCGCAGAACGCGTACTGGAAGGCGGTGCCGGGCGGGGAGGGGGGCACGGCGCCGGTGTATCCGGGGTAGGCGGTCGCGGGTTCTGCCGCCGGGTTGTCCACAGCCGGGGGGTTGTCCACAGGGGTCGCGGGGTGTCGGTGGCGGCGGGCATCGTGGACGCATGCGGGGGACAGGGCGGGAACTGGCGGGGTTGATGCTGCCGGCCGGCTGCGCGGGATGCGGGGCGGGCCGGGGCGCGGGGGCGCTGTGCGCGGGGTGTGCGGCGGAGCTGACGGCGGGGGCGGTGCGGCGCGTGGCGCCCCGGCCGCGGCCGCCGGGGCTGCCCGCGGTGTATGCGGCGGTGGCGTACGCGGGCGCGGCGAGGTCGGCGCTGCTGGCCCACAAGGAGCGGGGCGCGCTGTGCCTGGCCCACCCCCTGGGCACGGCCCTGGCAGCGGGGGTGCGGGTGTGCGGGGACGGCGGGGAGCGGGTGGTGCTTGTGCCGGTGCCGTCGGCGCGGGGGGCCGTGGTGCGGCGGGGGCACGATCCGGTGCGGCGTCTCGCTCTCGTGGCCGCGGAGCGGCTGCGGCGGGGCGGGATACGGGCGGAGTTGCTGCCGGTGCTGCGGCAGCGGCGGGCGGTGGCCGACCAGGCGGGGCTGAGCGCGGTGGCGCGGCAGCGGAACGTGTCGGGGGCGCTGGAGGTGGTGCGGGGCGGTGCGCTGCGGTTGCGCGCGCCCGGGTGCCGGGTCGTGCTCGTCGACGACGTGCTGACGACGGGGGCGTCCCTCGCGGAGGCGGCGCGGGCCGTGCGCGCGGCAGGCTGCCATCGCGGGCTCGCGGCGGCCGTCGTGGCCGCGCCGCGCGACGCGTTCGAAGCCGGTCGCGCGTGTTGGCTCCCTTGACTGCAATCTTACGTTTCCGCAGGTAGAAAGGAGGTATAAGCACCTGATCGGACTACAGTCGTCTCAGGGGGTGCCGCAGCATCTCAGGCGAGCTATGTTCGATTGTGAGGAGGCTGTGAGGACAGTGGATGGGCCGAATCCGCTGGATCCGATGGGGTGTCGATCTTGTCTGTGGGGGAGGAGGAGGTGAAAGCCGGCCCTCCGTGACCAGGGGGACCGGCGGCAGAGAACCCCGAGGCTCCGGCACGAACCGGGGCCCGAGCGCACCAAGGGACCGGCTTCGCCCGTCAGCTCAGCGGTACGCGGAGCCGTTCCAGAACGGAGTTCTGCGTGGACATCGTCGTCAAGGGCCGCAAGACCGAGGTTCCCGAGCGGTTTCGTCGGCATGTGGCCGAGAAGCTGAAGCTGGACAAGATCCAGAAGTTCGACGGCAAGGTGATGAGCCTTGATGTCGAGGTGTCCAAGGAGCACAACCCGCGGCTGGCCGACCGCTGCGACCGGGTGGAGATCACAGTTCACTCCCGGGGGCCCGTGGTGCGCGCCGAGGCGGCCGCGGCCGACCCGTACGCAGCCCTGGACCTGGCGACGGCCAAGCTGGAGGCGAGGCTGCGCAAGCAGCACGACAAGCGCAAGACCAGGCGGCCCGGCAAGGACCGCCGGACGGCCGCGGAGGTGGGCGAGGTCGTCGCGCACGCGGCGCAGCTCACCGACGACGGGGAGCTGACGACCCCGTCGATGGAGACGACGGCGGAGCGCGAGCTGCTGGAGAGCGGCTCCCGGCTCCACCGCCGCGGACCACTGGAGGTGGACGGCGACGGCCCGCTCGTGGTGCGGGAGAAGACGCACGCCGCCCCGCCGATGACGCTGGACCAGGCGCTCTACGAGATGGAACTCGTGGGGCACGACTTCTATCTCTTCGTCGACTCCGACAAGAAACTGCCCAGCGTTGTCTACCGCAGGCACGCATATGACTATGGCGTGATCCACCTCGACCCGTATCTGATCGAGGAGTCGCTGCCCGACGGTGCAGGGGGCGCCCTGGGCGGCTGAAAGGCGACGGTAGGCGGGCGGCGGGGGCGTCCCCCCGCCGCCCGATCGTGAAATCATGTGCGCGCACGGCAATGTCGGTGCCTGGGGGCAAGCGTGGCGGAGTTCGAGCTGAGCGGAGCTGGTGAGCCGAAGGCGACGGTCGGTCCCCGGGAGGAGCCGATTCGCGTCCTCGTCGTGGACGACCATGAGCTCTTCCGCCGCGGCTTGGAGATCGTCCTCGCGCAGGAGGAGGACATTCAGGTCGTCGGCGAGGCGGGCGACGGCGCCGAGGCCGTGGACAAGGCCGCCGATCTCCTTCCCGACATCGTGCTGATGGACATCCGGATGCCGCGGCGCAGCGGCATCGAGGCGTGCACGGCCATCAAGGAAGTCGCCCCCAGCGCGAAGATCATCATGTTGACGATCAGCGACGAGGAAGCCGACCTCTACGACGCGATCAAGGCGGGCGCGACGGGCTATCTGCTCAAGGAGATCTCCACCGACGAGGTCTCCACCGCGATCCGCGCCGTGGCGGACGGGCAGTCGCAGATCAGCCCCTCGATGGCGTCGAAGCTGCTGACCGAGTTCAAGTCGATGATCCAGCGCACCGACGAGCGGCGGCTCGTGCCGGCGCCGCGGCTGACCGACCGCGAGCTGGAAGTGCTCAAGCTCGTGGCCACCGGGATGAACAACCGCGACATCGCCAAAGAGCTGTTCATCAGCGAGAACACGGTGAAGAACCACGTGCGCAACATCCTGGAGAAGCTGCAGTTGCACTCCCGGATGGAAGCCGTCGTCTACGCGATGCGCGAGAAGATCCTCGAAATCCGCTGACGCCCCACGGGCGCCGCGGCGGCGCCCGGGCCCCGCGCGCACATGATGCCGCGGGGCCAGGCGGCCGGGGCTTCAGCCCGCGGCCACGGCCTTCTCCGCCGCCCGTGCGAGTGGCGTGTGCAGCTCCGGCGGGCTGACCCGCTCCACCCGCACCGACTGCGCGCCGACCCAGGTAGCCGCCTCCGCGAGCGCCGCCGCCGTGGGCTCCACGGCCTTCGCCGGCGTGACGCCGTTCGGCCGGTCCGCGCCGAGCGTCACCTGGCGGGCGACGAGCGTGTTCCCCTCGCGCCCCGGGTCGACCCGGCCGACGAGCCTGCCGCCGGCGAGCACCGGCATGGCGAAATACCCGTGTATCCGCTGGGGCTTCGGCACGTACGCCTCCAGCCGGTGCGTCAGTCCGAAGATCCGCTCCGTACGCGGCCGGTCCCAGATCAGGGAGTCGAACGGGGAGAGCAGCGTCGTCCTGTGCCGCCCCCGCGGGGCGTCTGCCAGCGCCTCCGGGTCGGCCCAGGCCGGCTTGCCCCAGCCCTCGACCTCCACCTCGACCAGGTCCGTGTCCCCCACGACGGCGGCGACCTGCTCGCCCTTGAGACGGTGATAATCAGCCAGGTCCGCGCGCGTGGCTACACCGAGGGCCCGGCCCGCCTGAAGGACGAGCCGGCGCAGGCACTCCTCGTCCGTCAGGTCGTCGTGGAACAGGGTGTCCGGGACGGCGCGCTCCGCCAGGTCGTACACCCGCTTCCAGCCGCGCCGGGCCGTGACGACGACCTCGCCTGCGTCGAGCAGCGTCTCCACCGCGATCTTCGTCTCCGACCAGTCCCACCACGGGCCGCCCTTCTTCGCCCCGCCCAGGTCCGTGGAGGTCAGCGGGCCATCGGCGCGCAGCCGGTCCACGACGGCGGCGCGGGAGCCCTCCGGGTCCTGCAGACGGTGCCAGCGGTAGCCGCGGGCGCGGCGGTCCCGGCGGCGGAAGGCGAACAGCGGCCACTCCTCGATGGGCAGGATGCAGGCCGCGTGCGACCAGTACTCGAACGCGGCCGTCCCCGACCAGTACGCCGACTCCACGGCCTCGCGTCCGATGGCGCCCAGGCGCGCGTACGGCACCAGCTCGTGCGACCGGGCGAGCACCGAAATCGTGTCCAACTGCACCGCGCCCAGCCGCCGCAGCACCCCGCGGGCACCGGCGCGGCGGTCGGACGCGCCGAGCAGCCCCTGGGCGCGCAGGGCGATACGGCGGGCGTCGTCGGCGGAGAGAGACACGTTCGTGGTCATGCCGGCGAGCGTAGAGCCTGCCTCTGACAACCCCGTCCAGGAGCCTGTCCGGCGCCCCGACCTGCCCCGGCGCCCGGCCTGTCCCGCCTGCGGGTCAGCCCGCCGTCCGCGCCGGGTACGTCACAGGTGCCCCGTACGGCACCTGCGGGGCCAGGCCCATGTCCGACGGCAGCAGCGAGGCCACCCAGGCGTCCCGCCGCACGCCCCGGTGGATGAGCCGCGAGCGCAGCACGCCCTCCATCGTGAAGCCGGCCTTGCGTGCCACCGACCGCGACCCCTCGTTCCCCACCTGCGCCAGCCACTCCAGCCGGTCCGCGCCCAGCTCCGTGAACGCCCAGCGGGCCAGCGCCGCCACGGCCTCGCCCGCATACCCCTGCCCGCGGTGCCCGGGGGCGGTCCAGAAGCCGACCGAGCGGACCCGCTCCTCCGGCCCGGCCGTCCGCCCGACGCCCGCCGAGCCCACCAGCGCGCCGCTCTCCAGGTCGGTGAGGACCAGGTCGTACTGCCGGTCCTCGCGCCAGCCGACAGGGATGATCTTCAGTACGTACTCCTCCGCGTGCTCCCGCTCGTACGGCGACGGGACCGGCAGCCAGCGCTGGATGCCGGGGTCCTGGCAGGCGGCCAGGACGGCGTCGATGTCACCGGGCTCCGCTGGGCGGAGCAGCAGGCGGTCGGTGACCAGCGTGATCGGGTCCATGGGGAAGATTGTCCGCTTTCCGGGCGGGCCGCGCCAGCAGCACAGTTGGACACCCGTGCGCCCTCGGACACTCACGGCTACGGCGACGGCGACGGATGCGGCGCCGGCAGATACGGCAACCGCGACACCAGCCCCAGGTCCGAGGGCAGCAGCGACGCCACCCAGGCGTCGCGCCGCGTGCCGTGGTTGACGAACCACGAGCGCAGCGTGCCCTCCATCGTGAACCCCGCCCGCAGCGCCACCGCCCGCGACGGCTCGTTGCCCACCTCGGCGAACCACTCCACCCGGTCGATGCCGACCTCCGTGAACGCCCACCGCACCACGGCCGCCACCGCCTCCGCCGTGTACCCGCGCCGCCGCTGCCCCGGCGCCGTCCAGTACCCCAGCTCCGCGACCCGCTCCGCGTGCCGCGACGGCGTGAAGCCGACGAGCCCCATCGAGCCCACCAGCGCCCCGCCGTCGCGGGTGAAGACGCCGAAGTTGTACATGGTGTCCTCGCGCCAGCCGGCCGGGCTGACCTTGAGGACGAAGTCCTCCGCGTGCCCGCGCCCGTACGGCGACGGTACGCGCGTCCAGCGCTGCACGTCCGGGTCCTGGCAGGCGGCCAGGACGGCGTCGATGTCGCCGGCTTCCATGGGCCGCAGCAGCAGCCGGTCGGTGTCCAGTGTGACGGGTTCCATTCACGGATTCTCCGCCCGCGCCCCCCGCCCCGCCACGGCTTTTCCGCCCCGCCACCCCCGCGTGCACCCGCCCGTCACGGCGGCCCGTCGCGCCCTTTGCGGCACTTTCCGGGGGGTTCGGACGTTGACACGTACGGTGACGGCACCTAACGTCCCTGGGCTGGACCTCCCGGGGCGCCCGCGTCCTCGCATACGATGGCCGGTGCGGCCGTGGGCTCCGCGAGGCCCGAGAGGAGCCCCAGAGGACAGGGGCCGCACCAGCGCACCCGACCGTGCCAGGCCCGACCGGCAAGGAGCCAGCCCAAAGTGTCCGTCTTCGGAAAGATCATGCGCGCAGGCGAAGGAAAGATCCTGCGCAAGCTCAACCGCATCGCGGACCAGGTCAACTCCATCGAAGAGGACTTCACCAACCTCTCCGATGCCGAGCTGCGCGCACTGACCGAGGAATACAAGCAGCGCTACGAGGACGGCGAGTCCCTCGACGACATCCTGCCCGAGGCGTTCGCCACCGTGCGCGAGGCGGCCCACCGCATCCTCGGCGAGCGGCACTACGACGTCCAGATCATGGGCGGCGTGGCGCTGCACGAGGGCTACGTGGCCGAGATGAAGACCGGCGAGGGCAAGACCCTGGTCGGCACCCTGCCCGCGTATCTGAACGCGATCTCCGGCAAGGGCGTGCACATCGTCACGGTCAACGACTACCTCGCCCAGCGCGACTCCGAGTGGATGGGCCGCGTCCACCGCTTCCTGGGCCTGTCGGTCGGCTGCATCCTCGCCAACATGCCGCCGGCGCAGCGCCGCGAGCAGTACAAGTGCGACATCACCTACGGGACGAACAACGAGTTCGGCTTCGACTACCTGCGCGACAACATGGCGTGGTCGAAGGACGAGCTGGTGCAGCGCGGCCACAACTTCGCGATCGTCGACGAGGTCGACTCCATCCTCATCGACGAGGCCCGTACGCCGCTGATCATCTCCGGCCCCGCCGACCAGGCCACCAAGTGGTACGCCGACTTCGCCAAGCTCGTCACCCGGCTGGCCAAGGGCGAGCCGGGCGACCCGCGCCTGGGCAAGCAGGAGACCGGCGACTACGACGTGGACGAGAAGAAGCGGACCGTCGCCATCCATGAGGCGGGCGTCGCCAAGGTGGAGAACTACCTGGGCATCGACAACCTCTACGAGTCCGTGAACACCCCCCTGGTCGGCTATCTGAACAACGCCATCAAGGCCAAGGAGCTGTTCAAGAAGGACAAGGACTACGTCGTCATGAACGGCGAAGTCATGATCGTCGACGAGCACACGGGCCGTATCCTCGCCGGACGCCGCTACAACGAGGGCATGCACCAGGCGATCGAGGCCAAAGAGGGCGTCGACATCAAGGACGAGAACCAGACGCTCGCCACGATCACCCTGCAGAACTTCTTCCGCCTCTACAAGCGCCACGACCGCGACGGCAAGGAAGAGCCGGGTCTGGCCGGCATGACCGGTACGGCCATGACCGAGGCCGCCGAGTTCCAGCAGATCTACAAGCTCGGCGTGGTGCCCATCCCCACCAACCGGCCGCTGGCGCGCATGGACCAGTCCGACCTGATCTACCGGACGGAAGAGGCGAAGTTCAACGCCGTCGTCGACGACATCGAGGAGAAGTACAAGAAGGGCCAGCCGGTGCTGGTCGGTACGACCTCGGTGGAGAAGTCCGAGTACCTCTCGCAGCAGCTCAGCAAGCGCGGCGTGCAGCACGAGGTGCTCAACGCCAAGCAGCACGACCGCGAGGCCATCATCGTCGCCCAGGCGGGCCGCCGGGGCGCGATCACCGTCGCCACGAACATGGCCGGCCGCGGCACCGACATCAAGCTCGGCGGCAACCCCGACGACCTCGCCGAGGCCGACCTGCGCCAGCAGGGCCTGGACCCGGTCGAGCACGCCGAGCAGTGGGCGGCGGCGCTGCCGGCCGCGCTGGAGAAGGCGGAGGCGGCGGTCAAGGCCGAGTACGAGGAGGTCAAGGACCTCGGCGGGCTGTACGTGCTGGGCACCGAGCGGCACGAGTCGCGGCGCATCGACAACCAGTTGCGCGGCCGCTCCGGCCGCCAGGGCGACCCGGGAGAGTCCCGCTTCTACCTCTCCCTCGGCGACGACCTGATGCGGCTCTTCAAGGCGCAGTTGGTGGAGCGCGTCATGTCGATGGCCAACGTGCCGGACGACGTGCCGATCGAGAACAAGATGGTCACCCGCGCCATCGCCTCCGCCCAGTCGCAGGTCGAGCAGCAGAACTTCGAGACGCGCAAGAACGTCCTGAAGTACGACGAGGTCATGAACCGCCAGCGCGAGGTCATCTACGGCGAGCGCAAGCGGGTGCTGGAGGGCGAGGACCTGCACGAGCAGGTACGCCACTTCATGGACGACACCATCGACGCCTACATCCAGGCCGAGACGGTCGAGGGCTTCGCCGAGGAGTGGGACCTCGACCGGCTGTGGCGGGCCTTCAAGCAGCTCTACCCCGTCTCCGTGACGGTCGAGGAGCTGGAGGAGGCCGCGGGCGACCGGGCGGGCATCACGCCCGAGTTCATCGAGGACATGGTCAAGGAGGACGTCCGCGCGCAGTACGAGAAGCGCGAGGAGCAGCTCGGCCCGGAGATCATGCGCGAGCTGGAGCGCCGGGTCGTGCTGTCGGTGCTGGACCGCAAGTGGCGTGAGCACCTCTACGAGATGGACTACCTCCAGGAGGGCATCCAACTGCGCGCGATGGCGCAGAAGGACCCGCTGGTGGAGTTCCAGCGCGAGGGCTTCGACATGTTCAACGCCATGATGGACGGCATCAAGGAGGAGTCCGTCGGCTACCTGTTCAACCTGGAGGTCCAGGTCGAGCAGCAGGTCGAGGAGGTTCCGGTGCAGGACGCGGCGCCCGCCGACGCCGCGCCGCAGGACGCGACCCCGGCCCCGGCGATCCTCGCCAAGGGCCTCGAGCAGCCGCAGCGCCCGGACCGGCTGCACTTCTCCGCCCCCACGGCGGAGGGCGGCGTCGCGGAGGGCGAGCTGGCCACCGACGGCGCCCAGTCCGGGGCCTCCGGCGGCTCGGGCGACGGCCGCACCCGCGCGGAGCGCCGCCGGGCCCAGAAGGGCGGCCCGAAGGGCAAGCGGCGCAAGAAGTGATGCCGTAGTACGTCACCGCACGGCGGGGCCGGTCCGGAAGGACCGGCCCCGCCGTCGTCATGCGCGGTCCCGCTCCGGGCCCGGGGCCATTTCGACCGCGGCGCACCGCCAGCGGTGGTCGGGGCCCAGTTCCAGGCGGAAGGCCAGGGCGCGGAGCCGGTCGCCCACGGCGATGCGGGCGAAGCCCTCGATGGCGTCGGGTGCGGGGCGGCAGTAGCCGCAGGCCCGCAGTTCCGGGCGGGGACCGTCGCGGAGGGGCAGGTCGTCGGCGAACGCGGCGAGTTGGTCGTAGGCGCGGCCGGTGGTGTGGCCGAGGAGCCAGTGCATCGGGCGCTGGCCGCTCAGCGCGAGCATCAGCCGTTCGGCGAACCACTCGTGCGGGCGCAGCTCCCCCGCCGGGCGGCGCGCGGGCAGGCGGCCGGGGCGGCGGGTGTCGCGCCGGTTGGGCGGGGCGGTACGGCCGCGGGGCCGCCGGGGTTTCCCCCGCGGTGTCCTGCGGGCGGGGCCCCGGCGGTGTGCCGCGTCGCATGCCGCGTCGTACGGCGGCCCCTGTGCCGGTTCGTGTGGCCGGCCGGCTGCGGCGTCCGCGGTCCGTTCGTCACCGGTCTCCGTACCGGCGGCCGGCTCGTTCCGCTCCGGCCCGCCTTCGGGCCGGGTGCGTGTGGTCGTCACGCTGTCACCCCCGTGATGCGTGTGGTTCGCGATGCCCGAAGGTCTACCGGCGAACCTCGCCACTCCGCAACGTCCGCCGCCCATTCGCCGGGCCACCGGAGGATTCACCTATCCAGGTGACTCGCCCGCTCCGGCGCCCGCCCGCCGGCCCGTCACACCTGCGACGGGCGCCGCACACGGTGCCGTCGCCGCGGGCCCGGGCAACCCACTCGGACGGGGGACCGCCGCCGTATAGTTCGCCCATGCGCGTGTACGTCCCCCTGACCCTGCCCGGCCTGGCGCGGGCGCACGAGGCCGGTGAGCTGGGCCCGGCGCCCCTGGTGGCCTATGCCGTGACCCCTGCGCTGCGCGAGTGGTACGTCTCGGACAACCTCGAAGAGCTGGAGTACGCGGCCCTCACCCGCGCCGCCCAGGCGTCGCTGCGGCTGCTGGCGATCGCCCCCGCCCCCGGTGCCCCGCCGCGCCGGGTCGTGGTCGCGGTGGAGCTGCCCGAGGGCACCGCCGCGGCCGACCCCGATCGGGGGATGGACCCGGCCGCGATCGGCGAGGTGCGGGTGGCGGCGGCCGTGCCGCTGAAGCTGGCGGCGGCGGTGCACGTGGACGCGGACGACGCGGCGGCGGACGTCGCGGCGGCGGTGGCCGCGCTGGGCGCCGCGGACGCCGGGGACGACGACGCGCGGTTCACGGTCGACGGCGCGGAGGACCACGAGCTGCTCTGGTACGGCGTACAGGAGATCGGGAACCTCGTCGGCTGAGCCGCCGGGGCCGACTGGGCCGGCCAGCGCGGCCGGGCCGACCGGCGCGGCTCTCCGGCCCGGTTGTCAGACCGGCCGGTTACCGTTCTGGGGTGCGTACACACCTCGTCTGGGACTGGAACGGCACTCTCTTCCACGACATCCACGCGGTGATAGAGGCGACGAACGCCTCCTTCACCGAGCTGGGCCTGCCGCCGATCACGCTTGAGCGCTATCGCGAGCTGTACTGCGTTCCGGTGCCGCGGTTCTACGAGCGGCTGATGGGCCGGCTGCCGACGGCCGAGGAGTGGGAGATCATGGACGAGACCTTCCACCGGCACTACTGGGTGCGCGCCGAGGAGGCCGCCCTCGCCGACGGCGCGGCGGAGTTGCTGGCGCAGCGGCGGGCAGCGGGGCAGACGCAGTCGCTGTGCTCCCTCGCGCCGCACGAGCAACTGCTGCCGATAGTGCGTTCGCACGGCATCGCGGACCACTTCGTACGGATCGACGGCCGCACCGGCCCGTCCGACAGCGGGAAGGCGGCGCACATGGTGCGCCACCTCGGCGCGCTCCAGGGCATAGACCCGGCCCGTACGGTCGTGATCGGGGACGCGGTGGACGACGCCGTGGCCGCGCGGCACGCGGGGGTACGGGCGGTGCTCTACACCGGCGGTTCGCACAGCCGCGCGAGTCTGGAGGCCGCGGGCGTCCCGGTGGTGGACAGCCTGGCGGAGGCGGTCGCGGCGGCGGACGAGCTGGCGGCGTAACGCGCCCCGGGCGGCCCGTCCGGCACCGGGCTCCACCCCTCGCTCGTACGCTCCGATGGTGACGTTCGCCACCCCCCGGCACACCGGACCCAACAGGGCCATACGGAAGGCTTTAGTCCAGGTGAAGGACGTTCCGCAGGCTGGAGAAGCTGTGCGGATCGTCAAAGAACAGGGGCTGTGTTTGTACACATTCGGCCGTGGACGGCGCCTGGCCCCAAGGGGATAGCCTGGTGGGCGTGATCAGCCCGATATCTCATGGGGGCGACGGAGGCGGGGCCCGCGGGGCCACCACCGCGCCCCTCCCGGCGTCGGTCGGCGCCGGGGACCCCCACCGGGGGGCGGCTGATCGGCGAAACCGGTGCCGCCGCCCGATGATGGCCGGAAGCGGACCGATGCGTTTCCCGTTCCGGCACGATGCCGCGCAGGGCCCGGAGGCATCCGGGCCGCGGTGCCGTGCCCGCTCGTCAGCAAGGGCCGGGGAACACTCCCGGCCCACAAGAACCGTCACGCAACGGCGCGCGACAGGAGCCTGAGGACCATGCAGATCAAGCTGGCTGAAGCCAAGAACGAGCTGCTCGCGCGCGCCGCGCGGGTGGACGGGACGGGTGAGGGGGGATTGCCTCCCGAGACCCTCGACGCGTACCTCCAGCGCTATTACCTGCATACCGCGCCCGAGGATCTGCTCGGCCGTGACCCGGTCGACGTCTTCGGCGCCGCGCTCTCCCACTACCGCCTGGCCCAGAACCGCCCGCAGGGCACCGCCAACGTGCGCGTGCACACGCCCACGGTCGAGGAGAACGGCTGGACGTCCAGTCACAGCGTCGTTGAGGTAGTAACGGACGATATGCCGTTTTTGGTGGACTCCGTCACCAATGAGCTGTCTCGCCAGGGACGCGGCATTCATCTGGTGATCCACCCGCAGATCGTCGTCCGCCGGGACGTCACCGGCAAGCTGCTGGAGGTCCTGGACGCGGGCCGCGACCCGAACGCCTCGCCGCCGTACGCCCGCGGCCTCGAAGACCTGCCGCACGACGCCGTCATCGAGTCCTGGATCCACGTCGAGATCGACCGCGAGTCCGACCGCGCGGACCTCAAGCAGATCACCGCCGACCTGATGCGGGTGCTGTCCGACGCCCGCGAGGCCGTCGAGGACTGGCAGAAGATGCGCGACTCCGCCCTGCGCATCGCCGACGACCTCGACGAGGAGCCGCTGCCGGACGACATGCCCACGCAGGAGGTCGAGGAGGCCAGGGAGCTGCTGCGCTGGCTCGCCGCCGACCACTTCACCTTCCTGGGCTACCGGGAGTACCGCCTGACGGTCAACAGCGACGGCGAGGAGCTGACCGCCGTCCCCGGCACCGGCCTCGGCATCCTGCGCGCCGACCCGTCGCACGCCGCGTTCGCCAAGGACGACGGCAAGCCGCAGCCCGCCTCCGAGTCGTTCCACCGGCTGCCCGCCGACGTCCGCGCCAAGGCCCGCGAGCACCGCATGCTGGTGCTCACCAAGGCCAACAGCCGCGCCACGGTGCACCGCCCGGCCTACCTCGACTACGTCGGCGTGAAGAAGTTCGACGCCGACGGCAACGTCGTCGGCGAGCGGCGCTTCCTCGGCCTGTTCTCCTCCGCCGCGTACACCGAGTCCGTACGCCGCGTGCCCGTCGTCCGCCGCAAGGTCGCCGAGGTCCTCAGCAGGGCCGGCTTCACGCCCAACAGCCACGACGGCCGCGACCTGCTGCAGATCCTGGAGACGTACCCGCGCGACGAGCTGTTCCAGATCCCCGTCGCGGAGCTGCAGTCCATCGTCATCAGCGTGCTGTACCTGCAGGAGCGCCGCCGGCTGCGGCTGTTCCTCCGGCAGGAGGAGTACGGGCGCTACTACTCGGCGCTCGTCTACCTGCCGCGCGACCGCTACACCACCTCCGTGCGGCTGCGGCTCGTCGACATCCTCAAGGAGGAGCTGGGCGGCACCTCCGTCGACTTCACCGCCTGGAACACCGAGTCGGTCCTGTCCCGGCTGCACTTCGTCGTCCGCGTCGACCCCGGCACCGGGCTGCGCGAGCTGACCGAGACCGACGTCCACCGCATCGAGAACCGCCTCGCGGACGCCTCCCGCTCCTGGAACGACGGCTTCACCGAGGCGCTGGTCGCCGAGTTCGGCGAGGAGCGCGCCGCCGAGCTGGCGCACCGCTACGCCGGCGCCTTCCCGGAGGGTTACAAGGAGGACTTCGCGCCCCGCGCCGCCGTCTCCGACCTCCAGCACTTCGAGAAGCTCAGCTCCCGGGGCGGCGCCGACAAGTTCGCGCTCAGCCTGTACGAGCCGGTGGGCGCCGCGCCCAACGAGCGCCGCCTGAAGGTCTACGGGACGGGCGCGCCGTTCTCGCTGACCCGGGTGCTGCCCGTGCTGCACAACCTCGGCGTCGAGGTCACCGAGGAGCGGCCGTACGTGCTGCGCTGCGGCGGCGTCACCGACGCCTGGGTCTCGGACTTCGGGCTGCAGTTCCCCCCGTCGCAGAACGGCGGCGGTCTGGAGGTCGGCGAGGACGCGCGCGAGCGCTTCCAGGAGACGTTCGCCGCGGTGTGGAACGGCGAGGCGGAGGACGACGGGCTCAACGCCCTCGTGCCCGTCGCCGGGCTGACGTGGCGGCAGGCGATGGTGCTGCGCGCGTACGCCCGCTATCTGCGCCAGGCCGGCTCGAAGTTCAGCCCGGCGTACATGGAGGACACCCTCCGTACCAACGTGCACACCACCCGGCTGCTGGTGAGCCTCTTCGAGGCGCGCATGGCGCCGGAGCGGCAGCACGCCGGACGGGAGCTGACGGACGGCATCCTGGAGGAGCTGAACGGCGCGCTGGACCAGGTCGCCTCCCTCGACGAGGACCGCATCCTGCGCTCGTTCCTCACCGCCATCCAGGCCACGCTGCGGACCAACTACTTCCAGCACGACGGCGACGGGAAGTCCTGGCACTCGTATCTGTCGCTGAAGCTCGACCCGCAGGCCATCCCCGGACTGCCCGAGCCGCGCCCGGAGTACGAGATCTGGGTGTACTCGCCGCGCGTCGAGGGCGTGCACCTGCGCTTCGGCAAGGTCGCACGCGGCGGGCTGCGCTGGTCCGACCGGCGCGAGGACTTCCGCACCGAGATCCTGGGCCTGGTCAAGGCGCAGGAGGTGAAGAACACCGTCATCGTCCCGGCCGGCGCCAAGGGCGGCTTCGTCGGCAAGCGGCTGCCGGACCCGTCGGCGGACCGGGACGCCTGGCTGGCCGAAGGCATCGCCTGCTACAAGACGTTCATCTACGGCATGCTCGACATCACCGACAATCTCGTCGGCGGCGAGGTCGTGCACCCCAAGAACGTCGTCCGGCACGACGAGGACGACACGTACCTGGTCGTCGCCGCCGACAAGGGCACCGCGACCTTCTCCGACATCGCCAACGAGGTCGCCGTCTCGTACGACTTCTGGCTCGGCGACGCCTTCGCCTCCGGCGGCTCCGCCGGCTACGACCACAAGGGCATGGGCATCACCGCCCGCGGTGCCTGGGAGTCGGTCAAGCGGCACTTCCGCGAGCTGGGCGTGGACTGCCAGACGGAGGACTTCACCGCCGTCGGCATCGGCGACATGTCGGGTGACGTCTTCGGCAACGGGATGCTGCTCAGCGAGCACACCCGGCTGGTCGCCGCCTTCGACCACCGGCACATCATCGTCGACCCCGACCCGGACCCGGCCGTCTCCTACGCAGAGCGCCGCCGGCTCTTCGAGCTGCCGCGCTCCTCCTGGGAGGACTACGACACCCGCAAGCTCTCCGAGGGCGGCGGGGTGTTCTCCCGCAAGGCCAAGGCGATCCCGGTGAACGCCAAGATGCGCCGGGCGCTCGGCATCCGCGACGGCGCCGCGAAGATGACGCCCGCCGAGCTGATGAAGGCGATCCTCCAGGCGCCGGTCGACCTGCTCTGGAACGGCGGCATCGGTACGTATGTGAAGTCCTCGGCGGAGGCGCAGGCCGACGCGGGCGACCGGGCGAACGACGCGATCAGGGTGGACGGCGTCGACGTACGGGCGCGGATCGTCGGCGAGGGCGGCAACCTCGGTCTGACGCAGCTCGGCCGGATCGAGTTCGTGCGCGTCGGCGGCCCCGGAGGCAAGGGCGGCAAGATCAACACCGACGCGATCGACAACAGCGCGGGTGTGGACACGTCCGACCACGAAGTGAACATCAAGATCCTGCTCAACCAGGTCATCGGCGACGGCGACATGACCGTCAAGCAGCGCAACAAGCTGCTGGGGGAGATGACCGACGAGGTCGCCGCGCTGGTGTTGCGCAACAACTACGCGCAGAACACCGCCCTGGCCAACGCCGTCGCCCAGGCCCCCAGCCTGCTCCAGGCCCACCACCGCTACATCCGCAAGCTGAGCAAGGAGGGGGCGCTCGACCGGGATCTGGAGTTCCTGCCCGGCGAGAAGCTGATGCGCGAGCGCCTCACCGCGGGCCTGGGCCTCACCCAGCCCGAGCTGGCGGTGCTGCTGGGCTACACGAAGATCACCACCGCCGAGGACCTGGTCGCCACCGGGCTGCCCGACGACCCGTATCTGGAGCGGCTGCTGTTCTCCTACTTCCCGCAGCCGTTGCGCGACCGCTTCCCCGACCAGATCCGCGCGCACGCGCTGCGCCGCGAGATCGTCACCACGGTGCTGGTCAACGACACGGTCAACACCGGCGGTACGACGTTCGTGCACCGGCTGAAGGAGGAGACCGGCGCGTCGACCGAGGAGATCGTACGGGCGCACACCGCGGCCCGCGCGATCTTCCACCTCGGCGACTTCTGGGACGAGGTCGAAACCCTCGACAACGTCATCGCCGCCGACATCCAGACCCGTATCCGGCTGCACTCCCGCCGCCTGGTCGAGCGCGCCACCCGCTGGCTGCTCAACAACCGGCCGCAGCCGCTGCAACTGAGCGAGACGATCGACTTCTTCAGCGAGCGCATCGGACAGGTCTGGGCGGCGCTGCCGAAGCTGCTGCGCGGCACGGACCTGGAGTGGTACGAGCGCAACCAGAACGAGCTGACCGACAACGGCGTCCCGGCCGAGCTGGCGCAGCGGGTCGCCACGTTCTCGGCGGCGTTCCCGGCGATGGACATCGTCGCCGTCGCCGACCGCACCGGACACGAGCCGCTGGACGTCGCGGAGGTGTACTACGACCTCGGTGACCGGCTGCACATCAGCAACCTGATGGACCGCATCGTGGAACTCCCGCGGGCCGACCGGTGGCAGTCCATGGCCCGCGCGGCGATCCGCGAGGACCTGTACGCGGCGCACGCGCTGCTCACCGCGGCGGTGCTGTCGGCGGAGCCGGAGGCGGAGGGCGAGGCGATCACGCCGGAGCTGCGGTTCAAGACCTGGGAGGCGAAGAACACGGCGATCCTGGGGCGGGCGCGCAGCACGCTGGAGGAGATCCAGAGTTCGGAGTCGTTCGACCTGGCGAACCTGTCGGTGGCGATGCGGACGATGCGCACGCTGCTGCGGACGAACCGGTAGGAGGACGGCGGCGCGGGGCGTTGCTCGAAGTCCGGGGCGGGCGAATGACGTAGTTTGTCCCGCATGGGGCAGACAGCCACGGATCAGCGACCGCCGCGCGTCGGCCCCGGCACGGCGTCCGTCGTCGCCGCGTACCGCCGCGCGCTTCCCCGCGCCGTCCGCCGCCACCTCGCCGTCCTCACCGCACCGCACCACGCCGACCGGCTCCGCGCCGCCCTCAAGGCCCGCCGCGAGCAGGCCGCCACCGAGGCCCCGGGCCGCGTCGTCATCACCGCCGACGGCCGGCCGCGCATCGCGCACCTGCAGCGCGCGCTCTCCCCGGTGCAGGCCCGCCGCGTCGGGGTGCTCGGGGTCACCCGGGCGCTGCGGACCGCCGGCGTCCCGTACTTCGCGGTACGGGGCCGGGCGGGCGGGCCCTCGGTGGTCGCCGTGCCCGCGGACCAGCGCCGCCGGGCGTGCCGGGCGCTGGCCCGGCTGTGCCGGGTGCAGCCGGCGTACGTGACGGTGGTGGCGGGCGAGGGCGCGGGCGCGGGCGCGGGGTCTGGTGAGGGGCACGGGGCCGGTGCGGGGGCGCGGGGGGCCGGCCTCGTGGGGGACGGCGCGGCCGGTGCGTACCCGAGCCTCGTGCCCGGCTACGAGCCGGGCGTCTGGCAGCAGTTGGAGAAGGCCGACGTGCTGCGCCTCACGTGGTATCGCACCGAGCCCGGCCTGCGGCTCGTCATCGGCG
This sequence comes from Streptomyces sp. NBC_01808, assembly GCF_035917395.1. NCBI lineage: Bacteria > Bacillati > Actinomycetota > Actinomycetes > Kitasatosporales > Streptomycetaceae > Streptomyces > Streptomyces sp. NBC_01808. The sequence continues at coordinate 2,938,251 of NZ_CP109072.1, read as the reverse complement.
CCGACTCCGGCTGCGAGGTGGAGTTCTGGCACGAGGACGCCACCGGCGACCGGCTGCTCGCGCCCCGCCCCGGCCGCGTCGCCGGCAGCGTCCCGGCCGGCGCCACCACCGTGAAGATGACCGACCGCGGCTCCTGGGGCTGCGGCCGGCTCACGCTGCGTACCCGCGAGGAGTTCGCGCACCCGCTGCCCGAGGACGTCACGTATGCGGTCGACGCGGTGTTCACCTGGACCGATCCCGAACTGCGCTACGCGCTGCGCTCCCTCGCCACCTACGCGCCCTGGCTCCGCCGCATCCACCTGCTCACCGATGACGGCGAGCCGCCGTGGCTGGACACCGCGCACCCGGGGCTGAAGGTCGTCGCGCACCGCGAGGTCTTCGCCGACCCGACCATGCTGCCGACGTCCAACCCGCGCGCCGTCGAGAGCCAACTGCACCACATCGAGGGCCTCGCCGAGCACTTCCTGTACTTCGGCGACCGCCTCTTCCTCGGCACCGAGACCGTCCCCGAGCAGTTCTTCCTCGCCAACGGCCTCACGCGGTTCTTCGTCTCGCCCGTACAGGAGCCGCTGCGGCACGCCCCGCACCCGCTGCGGCGCAGCGTGCTGTGCGAGATCGAGCGCGAGTTCGGCGACCGGCACGTGGCGACCGCCGCCCACCGCGACCCGCGCCGCGACGACCTCGCGATCCCGTCGTCGCTGTACCACCACTACGCCGCCCACACCGGCCGCGCGGCGGCCGCGACGCTGCGCTACGCGGACGTGGACCTGGCGGCGCCCGGCGCGGACGCCGTGCTGCGGGGGCTGCTGGCGGCGCGGAACCGCACGGTGATCCGGGCCAGGGGCACGGGGGCGCCGGGGCTGCTGGGGGCGTTCCTGGAGGCGTACTTCCCGGTGCCGAGCGCGTACGAGCTGCCGGGGTGAGGGCGGCGGCGGGCTGTCTGGACGCCGAGCACCTGACGGTGCTGGACGGGCGGACGCTGAACGTGTGCGTGCGGCTGCCGGAGGACGGGGCGGGCCGGTCGGGGGCGTGGCTGCGGGCGGGGGGCAGGGCGCTGCCGCTGGAGGTGGCGGGGGAGCGGGCGTTCGGGACGTACGTGGTGGAGCCGGGGGTCCCGGAGGGGGCCGGCATGAGGCGGCGGCGGGCCGCGGGGGCGGGGCACGGGCTGGACGTGATCGCGGTACGGGAGGGGGAGGCGCGGGAGTTGGGCGTGGAGCTGGCGGTGGGGGGCCGTCGGCGCAGGGGGTACGGGCTGAGGGCACCGGGAGATGGGGTGCCGGTGGCGAGTCCGGGGGCGGGTTCGGCGGCGGGGCCGACGCTTCTTGATCCGCCGCATCCCGACGGCTGGCGGATCACCGTCGCGGCATCGGGGGACGGGTGCGCCGTCGTGCTGCGGGCGGTGCGGTTGCCGCCGCATGCGGAGGTGGAGCGCGTGGAGGTGGGCTGGACGGAACTGGCGGTGCACGGGCGGGTGGTGGGACCGGCGGATACGCCCCCGGCGTGGCGGTGGCCCGTCCGGCTGCCCCGGAGCCGGGGCGCGGAGGACGCGCGCCGCGGGCCGGCCGGCCCGGCTCCCGGCGGGGAGTTCGCGTGCGAACTCGTGGGGCGCGGGGAGGCCGGGGGAGTGTGCGCGCTGCCGGTGGCCGACCGCGGGGGCGGGCGGTTCGTGGCCCGGGCCGGGGGTGCCGAGTTGACGCGGGTGGCCGGATGGGGCGGCGAGCGGGCGTGGGACGTACGGGTACGGGCCGCCGGGTGCGCGGTCGCGCTCCCGGTGGGGCGGTTGCTCGGCGACGTCGTCGACCCCGGGCGCGTACACCGGCTGCCGAACCGTTTGCTCATCGCCGACTCCGGCGACGTCGTCAGGGTCGCCCCGCGGTACACCGCCGCCGGCCGGCTGGTCGTCGTCACCGAGGTCGTGGGGCACGCGGGGGAGACTCGATGAAGATCACGTTCCTCGCGGACCCCGCCGCCGCGGCCCAGGACGGTGTCGTACGGAGCCTCGCGGCGCGCCACGACGTGGAGTTCGCCGCCGATCCCGACTCTTCCACCCTGCGTACGCTCGACGCCGACGTGCTCGTCACCACCGCCCCCGACCTCGTACCCGCCGTCTGCGCCCTCGCCCCCGCCCGCACCCTCACCGTCCACCGCGCCCCCGGCCCCGGCCACCCGCCGCCGCCCGGCGCGCCGGAGCTGGACGCGCTGGTCGTAGCGGCGGAGGCCGACCGGGCGGCGTACGAGGCGGAGTTGGGCCCGGCGGCGCCGCGCCTCGCGGCCATCCCCGACGACGCGCACGCCCCCGACCGCTGGCACGCGCTCCTGACCGAGCTGGCCGCACTCCGCGACGACGAGCCCCGCCGCCAGCGCGACCGCGCCGACCGCGCCGCCTTCCACCGCGCCGCGACCGCTCCCGCCCGGCCGCCCCGCTCCCTGCCGCCGCACCCCCCGCCACCCGCGGCGGAGCTGCGCAGGTGGGAGGAGGCGGTACGGGCCGCGGGGAGCGGGAACGGCGGGCGACTCGTGCGGGCGGCGGGGCAGTTGGCCGAAGTACGGGACGACCTCCTCGCCGCCGGCGCGTACGCCGCCAACCTCCGCCTCGCCGCGGACGCGCTGGAGGCCGCCGACGTCCCGTACCTCCTGCTGCGCGACCCCGACGACCCCGACGACCCCGACGACCCCGACGACCCCAACGACCCCGACGACCCCGACGACCCGGACGAGACCGACGGGACCGACGACCCCGACGACCCCGACGACCCGGACGAGACCGACGGGACCGACGACCTGGACGGGACCGACCCCGGCGCCGCCCCCCGCCACCGCCTCGCCGTCGACGCGGGCCTGCGTTCGCGCGCCTGCCGCGCGCTGGCCGGTGCATACCCCGGCCAGGCCGTCTACGTCCTGCCCCTCCGACACCCGGACGTCCCCGTCCCCGCCGAACTGCTCACCGCCGCAAGCGAACCGCCCGCGCTGCGCCTCTACCGCCCGTACCTCACCTCGGGCCGCACCCTCCGCTACGGCCCCGGCCACGGCTGCGACATCGAATTCTGGCAGCGCCGCCACCGCGGCGGCGCGTACGCCACCCCGCGCGCCCCCACCGCGCTCGGCACCACGCTGCCGTCGCTGACGCCGACCGCCGTGCTGTACGTGGCCGACCGCGCGTTCCCCACGCTCCGCGAGTTCGTCACCGAACCCCGCCCGCCCGTCGATGCCGTCTACACCACCACGGGCCCGGCGCTGCGCTACTCCCTCCGCTCCCTCGCGATGTACGCGCCCTGGATCCGGCACGTCTACGTCGTCGCGGAAACCCCGCCGCCCTGGCTGGACACCGCCCGCCCCGGCCTCACCGTCGTCGACCGCCGCCACCCCCTCGACGCCCTCGCCACGCACGTACTGCCCCTCGCCGACGACGTGTTCCTCGGCCGCGCCCTCCCCGCCGGGCGCCGCACGGGGCCGCCCCGCGTCGAGACCGCGGGCGGCCACGAGCCGCGGCGGCTCGACCGGCTGTTCGCCCGCCGCGACACCGACGTCTTCTGTCTCCGGCTCGACGGCAAACTCCCCCGAGGGGTGCAAGCGTTCCTGGAGGGGTACTTCCCGGTGCCGTCCCCCTACGAGCGCGCGGGGGCGCGCGGGGAGGGCGTACGGGCGTGAGGATCGTCTTCCTGCTCTCCCGCGCCGACGAGCCGGGCGACGTCCCGCGGGCCGTCCTCACCCGGGCAAGCCACCTCGCCGCCCGCCACGACGTCGAGGTCGTGAGCGTCTTCCGCACCCGCGACCGGCCGCACGCCGCGCCCGACGCCCGCGTCGCGCTGCGCCACCTCGTCGACCGCACCGGCCCCGTCCCCGTACCGCTGCGGCCCACCGCCCTCACCGACCGTGCCCGGCAGCAGCTCGCCGCCGCGCCCAGCGCGCTCGTCGACCCCGCCCTGGGCCCGGACTTCGACGCGCTCACCGACACCGAACTCACCCTCGCCCTGCGCACCCTCGACACCGATGTCCTCGTCACGGCCTCGCCCGCGCTGCTGCGCGCCGCCGCGGACCACGCCCCGGCGGGGGTGGTGCGGATCCACGAGTCGCCGTGGGCGGGGGAGGGGGCGCTGCCGCCGGGGACGGGGGAGTGCGATGCGGTGGTGGTACGGACGGAGGGTGCGCGGCGGCGGCTGGCGGCGGCGCTGGGCGCGGCGGCGCGGGGGCCTGCGGCGCCGAAGCCGGCGGCGATCCCGTACCCGGCGCCCGGCGGCTTCCGGCCGCGGTCGTCGCGTACGACGCGGACGGCGGTGCTGGCGGGCCCGCTGACCCGGGCGGACCACGCCATCGCCGCGTTCGCGGCGGCGTCGCCGGCCGGCTCCGGCTGGCGGCTGCGGGTGTTCGGGGAAGGCCCCGAGCCGCCGCGGGTGCGCCGGCGGGTGGCGGAGCCGGGGCTGTACGAGCGGGTGGAACTGCTGGGCCCGAGCCCGCACATGGCGGCGGAGTGGGCCAAGGCGAGCTTCGCGGTGCTGCCTTCGGGGAGCGCCGGAGTGCTGGAGGCGTACGCCGCGGGGGTGCCGGCGGTCGCGTACGCCGAGGGCGGCGGGGCGGCGGACGTCGTACGGGACGGGGTGGACGGGCTGCTGGTGCCGCCGGACGACGTGGACGCGCTGGCGGACGCGATGACGCGGCTGATGGCGGCGGACGCGGAGCTGCTGCACCGGCTGGGTACCAACGCCCGTGCGGGGGCGGGGCGGTTCGCGGCGGAGGGGGTGACGCGGGCGTGGGAGGAGCTGTGCGCGGAGCTGGTCGCGGTGCGCGCCCCCGCCCGCGGTGCCGCGGAGCCGGGGGAGCGCGCGAGCGTGCCGCCGCGCTGACGCAGCCGGGCCCCTGGTGCGTACGAACCGCGTGGCCCGACCCGGGGCGACGGGCCCGGTGCCTACGGCGGCGCTACGGGACCGGGGCACCCGCCGTGCCGCGGGGCGCGGGCGTTCGGGTGGACGTCCGGGGCCCCGGTGCGGGCGCCGGGCCCGGGCGGTCGCCGGACAGCGCCGCCGAGAGCGGCAACTGCTCGTGCAGCCCCGCGCACAGCAGGGCCACGGGCGCGAGCGCCAGCAGACTGGAGAGCAGCGCGCGACCCGGTTCCGCCGCCGCCGAACCGGCCAGCGTCGCCAGCGCCCCGGCCGCCGCCCCGATGCCGCCGTGCACCGCGTGCGTCCGCAGCACCTCCCGTACCCGCACCAGCCCGCACCGCCCCCACCGCACCAACTGCAGCGCGTGCCCCGCGGCAGGACCGGCGGCCGCGGCGCAGGCCAGCAGCGGCAGGGCGGAGCCGGAGCCGCGCCACGGGAGGACGGCGGCGAGGGCGGCGGCGGTGGCGAGGAGCACCACCAGGTGCGTACCGAGGAGTTCGCGGCGGCGGCCGCGGGCGAGGTCGAGGGAGCAGCCCGCGGAGTAGACGAGTTGCAGCGCCGCCGCCGCGCAGAGCCACGGCACCAGCGCCGTCGCGGACTCCCAGCCGGGGCCGAGGAGCAGCGCGAGCGCGGCGGGCCCGACCCCGGCGGCGGCGCCGAACCCGGCGAAGCCGGCGGCGGAGGCGGCGGTGACGGCGATGCGCGCGGTGGGCACGTCGACGCGGCGTACGGGACGGGACGGCGGGTGGCGATCGGCCTCCCGGCCCCCGCCCGTCGCCCGGTCCGCCACCCGGCCGTACACCGTCACCGGCACCTCGCACAGCGCCGCGGCGCGGGAGTACACGCCGGCCGCGCCAGGCCCCAGCAGCCCGCAGACCGCCCACAGCGGCGCACCCGCGGCGACCAGCCGCAGCAGCCCGAACCCGGCCGTGAACCGCGAGACGCGGATCAGCGACGCGGCCTGCACCGGAGGGCCGTCCGCCAGCGGCGTACGGGACAGGAGCAGCGCCGCGGCGCCGAGTGTCACCGCGGCCGAGACCGGCAGCACGGCGGCCAGGCCGAGGGGGTTGACGCCCCCGGCGAGCAGCAGGATGCCGGTCGCGGCACCGGCCGCCTGGCCGCCGGCGTCCGTCAGCACGGCGGCGCGGGGGCGGTCGGCGCGGCGGAGCGCGGTGAGCGCGGCGTCGGCGGCGGGCTGGCAGAGGAACGCGCAGGCGAGGAGGCGGAGGAGGGGGGTGGTGCCGGGGGTGTGCAGGAGCAGGGCGGGCAGCGGGGCGGCGAGTTGGGCGACGGCGAAGCCGGTGAGCCCGGTGATCCCGGCGAGCCGCAGCGCGGCGTGGGCGGCGGGCCGGGTCGGCGGTCCTGCGCGGTGCAGGGAGGCGGCGATGCCGCTGCCGGCGAGGTGGGCGAGGAGGTGGACGGCGGTGAGGGCCACGGCGTACGCGCCGAGGGCGGTGGGGGAGACGTGGCGGGCGGCGTAGGCGACACAGCAGAGCTGGAACAGCAGCCCGAAGGCGGCGCCCCCCAACCGCCAGCCGCCCGCGGCGTCTTCCGCGCGGACCGTACGGGCCGTGTCCCCGCTCACCGCCCCACTGCCCGCGGCGTCTTCCGTATGCCCCGTACCTGCCGGATCCCCGTTCACCGTCCCACCGCCTGCCGCCACATCCGCGGCAGCCGCGCCTCCAGCCCGCGCCGCGGCCGGGGCGGCGCCCCCGGCGCGCCGTGCGGCGCGTAGCTCTTCGCGTCGTGCGCGTGCCACGGCGTCTCCGGGTGGATGAGGTGCAGCCCGTACCCCAGCTCCGTCAGTGGCGACAGCGCCGCCGCCATCGCCGCCGGGTCCGTGCTCGGCAGGACGACGAGCCGGCGCACGCGCCGCGGGACCGCGCGCCGGTAGCGGCGTACGAGCCACGGCTGCCGGGGCTTCGCGCCGTTGGCGTCCGCGGCGTAGGCGGGGGTGGGGCCGGGCCGTGCGGGACCTTGGCGGGGGCGGCCGACTCCCGTGGCGGGGGGCGCCGTTGACGGGGCGGCGGGTCGCTCGCTGCGGGTCTGTGTCATCCGTACCTCCGGCTTCCGTGCGTCGGGACTGCCTGCGCCGGGTGTGCGTGCGTCCGGCTGCCGTGTCTGCGGTGTGCGTGCCTGCGTTGCCCGTACGACCGGCTGCCGCGCTGTTCGTACGACCGGGGTTCGCGCCGCCGTCCCCGTACGCCCCGCTTCCGCACCTCCGTCATTCGCTGCGCACCACCGCACTCCCCGCCGGCCGCGGCAGCACCCCCGGAACGCCCCGCGCCACTCCCCGGGGCCCCGGCAGCGGCGGGTATCCCGCCTCGCCCAGGAAGACGTGCCGGACCACGCGCTCCGCGGCGTGCCCGTCGTCGTACGGGCAGAAGCGGCGCCGGAACGCGGCGAGCTGCGCCGCGGCGGCGGGGGCCGCGTGGGCGCCGGTGGCGAGCGTGCCGGCGATCTCGTCGGCGGTGCGGCAGACGCGGCCGGGCGGCTCGGCGGTGAGGTCGAAGTACGTGCCGCGCGCGAGCCGGTACGCCTCCCAGTCGGCGGCGTGGATCACGATGGGGCGGCCGAGCAGGGCGTAGTCGAACATCACGGACGAGTAGTCCGTGAGCAGCGCGTCGGAGGCCAGGCACAGCTCGGTGAGCGACGGGTGCGCGGTGACGTCGAGGACGCCGGCGGGCGGGGCGCCGGCGGGCGCGGCGTCGTGGAAGTAGTGCGCGCGGGCCAGCAGGACGACGTGCGCGCCGCGTTCGCGCAGCGCGCGGGCGAGGGCGCCGAGGTCGAGCGCGGGGACGTGGCCGGGCAGGTAGTCGCGGCGGGTGGGGGCGTAGAGGACGGCGGTGGCGCCCTCGGGGATGCCGAGCCGGGCGCGCAACCCGGCGCGCGCGGCGGGCGCGAGGGGCGGCCCGGCGAGGGCGTCGTTGCGCGGGTAGCCGTACTCCAGGGTGGTGTGCTCGGCCGGGTAGGCGCGGCTCCAGGCCAGCGTGGAGTGGCGGTTGGCGGAGAGGCTGTAGTCCCAGCGGTCGACGCGGGTCATGAGCGCGGCGAAGTCCATGCCCGCCGCGCCCGCCGGGTGGTCGGCGAGGTCCAGGCCCATCTTCTTCAGCGGGGTGCCGTGGTGGGTCTGTACGTGGATCTGGCCGGGGCGCTTCACCACGTACTGCGGGAAGTTGACGTTGTTGACGAGGTACGTGGCGCGCGCCAGGGCGCGGTGGCAGGCGCGCGAGCCGGGGCGCAGCACCCGTACGCCGGGCGGCACGGTGTGCGCGTACCCGGGGCGGGCGATCCAGGCGGTGGCGAGGCCGGGGACCAGCTCGCGGGCCCTGGCTTCGAGGGCGGCGGGGTTGCAGGAGTAGCCGCGGTACCAGTACGCGGCGAAGACCGCCAGGTGCGGGTCGAGGGGCAGGCGGAGCTGGAGGCGGTAGTAGAGCAGGCCGCAGCCGGTGCGGGCGCGGCGGGCCGCGCGGGCGGCGAGGTCGCGGGTACGGGAGAGGAGCCGGCCGGTGGCGCCGAGCAGTTGGAACGCGCGCCCGGTGCCGAGCCGCACGAGGAGATGCCGCGTCCGGGCCCGTACCCCGCGCCCTGCCCGTACCGCACCGCCGGCGTCACCCCGGGCCCGTACGCCACCCTCCGCCCCCGACCCCGCCCCATATCGCACGTACAGCGCCCGCGCCCGCCGGAAGAACTCCGCCCGCTTGTGCCGCGGCACCCGCTCGCTCTTGTTGAAGATCGTCGTCAGGTGGTCCACCATCCGCACGAACAGCACCGGCCGCCACCGCTCCAGCCGCCGCGAGGCGAGGAACGCGAACACCCGCTCGTACTGCTCGAAGACGTCGAGGTGCTGCTCCCCCGGCGTGCCGAGGATGTTGCCCGACCGCCGCTGCCGGTAGTGCACGCACACCCGGTCAAGCACCGCGATCCGCTCCGCCGACAGCAGCGCGGGGTACGTCCACGGGGTGTCCTCGTAGTAGCCGGGCGGGAAGCTGAGGCCCTGCGCGGCGACGAAGTCCCGCCGGTACGCCTTGTTCCACACCACCATCAGCAGCCGCAGCAGCTCCGGCCGCTCCGCCAGCCGGAAGACCTGCGGGTCGCGCTCGGCGAGCAGGTCGGCACGGACGTTGCGGGCGTGCCGGCCGTCCCAGTAGGTGCGCGCGTAGTCGTAGACGAGGACGTCGGGGTCCGCGGTGGCGGCGAGCCGGTCGGCGATCGCCTGGAGCGCGCCGGGGACGAGGGTGTCGTCGCCGTCGAGGAAAAGGACGTAGTCGCCGGTGGCGCGCTCCAGTCCGGCGTTGCGGGCGCGGCCGAGGCCGACGTTGGCGCTCAGGTGGACGGCGGTCAGCCGCGGGTCGCGGGCTGCCGCGGCGTCGATGATCTCGCCGCAGAAGTCGGGGGAGCGGTCGTCGACCGCGATGACCTCCACGTCCGTGAAGGACTGCGTGAGCACGGACTCCAGGCACTCGTCGAGATATGCCTGGACCCTGTACGCGGGGACGATGACGCTGAACCGGGGCACGGGACACATCCCTGGGCGGGCGGCGGCGGAAGGACAGTCCGCTGGTCGGAATGTCCTTATTTCTGGTATCCGCCACCGTAACGGCGGCCCCACGCGCTCAGCCTTACGACAGTACGGCCGCCCGGGTGATCCACCCGGACGGCCGTATCGCTTCGGTGCGCTCGCCTCAGCGCGTACGCGCCTACTTCACCGCGCCCGCCATCACGCCGGACACGAACTGCCGCTGGAAGGCGAAGAAGACGACCAGCGGGATGATCATCGAGATGAACGCGCCGGACGCGATCAGCTCGATGTTGCTGTCGAACTGCCGCGTCTGCTGCTGCACCGCCACCGTCAGCGGCGGCTTGCCCGGGTCGGCGAAGACCAGGGCCACCAGCATGTCGTTCCACACCCACAGGAACTGGAAGATGCTCAGCGCCGCGATCGCGGGCCCGCCCAGCGGCATCACGACGCGGAAGAACAGCCGCAGCTCGCTCGCCCCGTCGATCCGCGCCGCCTCCAGCAGCTCCCGCGGGATCTCCGCGAAGAAGTTCCGCAACAGGAAGATGGCGAACGGCAACCCGAACGCGGTATGGAAGAGCACCACGCCCGTGATCGTGTGGAACAGGTTCAGATCCCGGTACAGCGACGCGATCGGGATCAGCGCCACCTGCACCGGCACCACCAGCAGGCCCACCACCGCGAGGAACACCCAGTCCCGGCCGGGGAACTCCATCCACGCGAAGGCGTAGCCCGCCAGCGCGCCGATGACCACCACCAGCAGCGTGGACGGCACGGTGATCCAGATCGTGGTGGGCAGCGCGCCCATCACGTCGTCGTTGCCGAAGAGCGCGTCGTACGTGTCCGTGGTGAGCTGCCCCGGATCGCCGAAGACCTTCCACCAGCCGGTGGTCGCGATGTCCGCGGGATCCCGGAACGACGAGATCAGCAGCCCCACCGTCGGGGTCAGCCACAGGAACGCCACGATCACCAGGAACGCCCGGACCGCGCCGCCGCCCGCGTACCGGCCGATGCGGGCGGCGAGGGACTCCTTCGCCGGCGCCTCGGCCTTCGCCTTCTGCGGTTCCGGCTTCGGTGCGGTCTCCGCCGCTGCTGCGGTGGTCATCGGCCGGACTCCTTTCGCAGGCGGCGGATATTGAAGATCATCACGGGGATGACGAGGAGCAGCAGCACGACGGAGATCGCGCTGCCCACGCCCAGGTCGGGCTCGGTGCCCGCGAACGCCTGCTGGAACAGCTCGACGGCCAGCACGTTGCCGTCCTCCAGCCGGGCGCTGGGCACGATGATGTAGACGAGGTCGAAGATCTTCAGCACGTTGATCATCAACGTGACGAGCACCACGGCGAGCACCGGCGCCAGCACCGGCACCGTGATCCGCCGGAACACCTGCCACTCGTTCGCGCCGTCGACCCGCGCCGCCTCCATCAGCTCCCGCGGCACCGACGCCAGCCCCGCGGCGATCAGCACCATCGCGAACCCGGCCCACATCCACACGTACGCCGCGATCACCGCCGGCGTCACCAGCGACGGGCCGAGCCAGTCGACGCCGCCGTACGCCTCCGCGAAGTTCGAGGAGGGCAGCCGCAACTGGGCGCCGTCGGCCGCGGCCGGCAGCGTGAACGTACCGTCGGACGCCGTCGTGGCCGAGGCGACGACCTTGCCGTCCTTGACCGCCTCGACCTTGATGCCCTTCAGCGCCTTCTCACCGCTGTCGACGACGTCGGGCTCGCCGCCGCCGGGCTTGAAGTCCAGCCACACCGTGCCGCTCACGCCGTCGCCCGCGGCCTGCGGCTTCGCCGCCGGCTGCTCGCCGGCCGCGTCCTGCGGCTTCACGGCGACCAGCGGCAGCAGCGCCGTCTGCCCGGCGCTGACGGTCGTTTTGCTGGTGAAGGGGCCCTTGTCGGGACCCTTCAGATCGGCGTTGGGGCGCGGGCGGGCGCCCGGCCAGGGCGCGGGGTCGCTGAACGTGTCGTGGATCGTCGTCCACGCCGCGTTCGCGGCGCCGCGCTCCGGCTCGTTCTGGTAGACGAGGCTGAAGATGACGCCCGCCGCCAGCATCGAGATCGCCATCGGCATGAAGACGACCATCTTGAACGCCGTGCCCCACCGCACCTTCTCGGTGAGGACGGCGAAGATCAGCCCCAGCGCGGTGCAGACCGCGGGCGCGACGAGCACCCAGATGAGGTTGTTGCGCAGCGCGGTGCGGATGCGGTCGTCGCTGAACAGCTCGGTGTAGTTGTCCAGGCCGATGAATTCGTCGCCGGAGACGTCGAAGAGGCTGCGGTAGACCGAGTACCCGATCGGATACAGCACCAGGGCGCCGAGCAGGACCACGGCGGGCAGCAGGAACGCCACCGTGATCCAGCTCTTGGTCCGTACCACCGACCTCGGCGGCTTGCTCTGCTTCTGCTCTTCCGACTCTTGTGACTTGCTGCCCGGCGGGGCGAGGGGGGAGGGGGCGGCGGACTCCGCCGCACCCCCCGCCGACGAGGTCGACATCAGGGTCTCCCTGCTCCGTCCGTCAGCTCTTGTAGGCCGCGGCCGCGGCCTTCTCGAGGTCCTGCTGCGCGCCCTCGACGTCCTTCGGATCGGCCAGGAAGTCCTGCAGCGCCTTCCACTCGCCCTTGCCCGCGGTGCCGCCGAAGTCGGCGGGCGCCTGGTCGGACATGTCGAACCGGAAGTCGTCCCCGGCGTCGACGAGCGCCTGCGCGATCTCACGCTGCACGTCGTTCGGGTACGCGCCCATGTCCATGTTCTTGTTCGGCGAGACGAAGCCGCCGGGCGCCGCCCACGCCTCCGCCGCCTCGGTGGACGACAGGTACGTCAGCAGCGCCTGCGCGCCCTTGGAGCCGGTCAGCGTCACGGCCGCGTCGCCGCCGGTGACGACCGGCTTGTCCGGGCCGACCGCAGGGAACGGGAAGACCTTCGCGTCCTCGCCGACCTTCGCGTCGGTCTCGTTGACGAACGCGCCGACGAAGTCGGCCTCGAAGACCATCGCGGCCTTCGGGTCCTCCAGGTCGGCGAACGGGGCGATCGCCGAGTCCGGGAACGCCATCTTCGTCGCCTTCTTCTGGCCGCCCGCGATCAGCGTGTCGTCGCCGAACAGCTCGCCGAGGGTGGTCAGCGCGTCCTTCACCGACGGGTCGGTCCACGGGATCTCGTGCGCCGCGAGCTGGTCGTACTTCTCCGGGCCCGCCTGGGAGAGGTAGATGTTCTCGAACCAGTCGGTGAGCGTCCAGCCGTCCGCGCCGCCGATCGCCACCGGCGGCACGCCGGAGTCGGAGACGAGCTGCGCGGTGTCCATGAAGCCCTGCCAGTCCTCCGGCTCCTGGGCGCCCGCGTTCTCGAAGGCCGTGGTGTTGTACCAGACCAGCGACTTGTTGGCCGCCTTGCAGTACACGCCGTACTGCTCGCCGTCCACCGCGCCCAGGTCCTGCCAGCCCTGCGAGAAGTTCTTGCCCAGCTCCTTCTTCGCGGCGGCGTCCAGCGGCTTCGCCCAGCCCTCCTTGACGAACTCCTGCAACACGCCCACCTGCGGCGCGAACACGACGTCCGGCGGCTTCCCGCCCGCGACCTGGGTCCGTACGAAGGACGCGACGTTGTCACCGGTGGGCACGTACTCCACCGTGGCGCCGGTCTGCTCCTCGAAGCCGTCGAGCACCTTCTCGAAGTTCTTCTGCTCAGGCCCCGTCCACACGGCGCCGACGCGCAGGGACTCGCCGTCCAACTTCGGCAGCGTGACGCCGGCGCCGGACTTGTCCGCCTTGCCGCCGTCCCCGCCGTTGTCGTCGCCGTCGTCGCCGCACCCGGCGGCTGTCACGGCGAGAGCACCTGCGGCGACGATCGCCACCGCGGCCCGCACGACTCTTACCTGCTGCAGTGTATGCAGCGAACTGCGCATCCCAGCCTCCCCAGGAACGCGGGGCAGATGGGGTTGTCCCGTACCGGCACAAACCTGCCCCGCGAGGCCTGTGCCGTTTTACCGGTGCGAAATGCTGTGGGGTATGTCCTACGCCCGGACCGGCGGGCCCGCAATAGCGCTTCGTACGCAATCCCCGTCAGCGGCCGTTTCGTGATCCGTCCGTGACAGGGGAGCGTTCGGAATGTGAAGGCGGGCCTGGGCGGGATAAATACGGGGGGAGGCGTAAAAACCGCTGGTGGGAGGTGGTTTGAAGAGAAGTGAGTGCGGTCGTGGAGCGTGGGGGGAGAGTTCGGCCGTTGGAGGGAGAGCGGTTGCGGTGCGTTGACGGCGGAGACGCGAGGGGTGGCAGATTGTTGCTGGGGGGACGGGTGGGGCGGATGGTGCGAGTGGGACGTTGAGGGCAGCAGCGTGCGCGGGCGGGCGCGTACGGAGCGTGCGAGAGGCGTACGTGCCGACTGTGCGGCCGTGGGGCGAAGGCGCGGGCCGGTGGGGGCGGAGGCCGCGGGGCTACGGGGACGGGGTGCGGGTGTCGTCCTGCTGGGGGGCGGGGGTGCCCGCGGCGCGCTGGAGGGCGCTGGCGAGCAGGGCCAGGTCCGTGGGCCCGTTGCCGAGTTCGCGCAGGGGGCGGCTCGTCGGGGGTGAGCCCATGCGGGCCCACTCCAGCGGCACGACGGTGGGCCGCGCGGTCGCCGTACGGGGGATCCGGCCGGTGACCCGCGCCGCCTGGAACGGCACCGGCTCCGCCCCGGCGGCGCGCAACAGCCCGCGCCCCGGCGGCACATCGTCCCCGCCGAGCACGACGTGGTGCGCCGCGCCGGAGACGGCGGCGGTGGCGGCGGTCGCCTCGGGCTGCGCGGAGGCGGTGACGAGGTGCATGCCGAGCGGGCCGCCGTCACGGGCGATGGCCTCGACGACGCGGACGACGGATCCGGCGGCGGGCCGCGCGGGGCTGCCGAGGGCGGGGGCCACGAGGGCGTCGTAGTCGTCGACGACCAGCACGACGGCGGGCGGCGCGGCCCGCCGCCCGGCGGGCACGGGGGCGGGCGCCGTGGTGCCGTGCGGCGGTGTGGTGCCCGGGCGTTGCTGCGGTGCGGGCATCCGGGTGCCGTGGGGCGGGGCCGCACGGCCGCCGACGGCGCCTTCCGTACCCGCACCTGCTCCGGTCTGTGCCCCTGCTCCCGCGCTGGCCGCCGGCACCGGGCCGGACTCGGCCCGCGCTCCCGTCGCCGGTGTCTCCTCCGGGGCGGGTCTGGGGCGCAGCCGCAGCGTGTTGCTCTGCGCGGCCTGTATGTCCGCCGCGCCGCCCGTGCGCGGGTCGCCCGCCGGGCGGGGGCCGGGGATCGCCGGGCCCTGCGGCGCCTTTTCGCCTCCCGGGGCGTACCCCGCGGCCCTGCGCTTGAACTCCGCCCACAGCTCCTGCGCGAACTCCCGCATCCGCACCGGGTCGGACGCCACCAGATACCCCGAGACGTGCGGCAGGTCCGCCGCCGCGCCCAGCGCGTCGCCCCGCTCCCGGCCCGCGCCGTCGACCAGCACCAACTGCAGCCGCTCCGGCGGCTCCCCGGCCGCCAGCGCGGCGGCGAACGAGCGCAGCAGCTCCGACTTGCCGCCCCGCGCGGCGCCTTCGACCGCCAGCGGCCCGGCGGCGAGGTCGGCCATGAGCCGCCCGGCGGGGCCCGCGCCGAGCACCGCGCCCACGCGCGGGGCGCCCGAACGGGACTCCAGCCAGCGGGCGGTGAGCGCGGTGGGGGTGGCGCGGGCGAGGTCCAGCTCGTCCAGGAGGCGTACGGCTCCGGGGAGGGCACCGCGGCGGGCGGGGTGGATGCCGTCCGCGTCGTCGCGCTCGCCGTACGGGGCCAGCGCGCGGGCCAGCCGCTCCGCCCACGCGGCCGACACGGCGTCGACCGTTCCCGCCGGTCCCGCGGCGGCGGGGCCGGAGGCGGCGGCCCCGAACCAGCCGCCGGCCGCGGCGGGTTCGGCAGGCCCCGCATAGCCGTCGCCGCCGAGGCGGGCGCGGCCGGTGCCGTAGGCGGTCGCGGGGGAGGAGCCGCCGCCGGCGGGGTCGTCGTGGGCGCCGTCGTACGGACCGGCCGCGGGCGGCTCCGCGGGCCCGGGCGGCGGTGCTGCGACCCCGGGGGCGGCCGGCTCCGTAGCGGCACTGTCCGGTGCTGCCGCCGCGGGGCGCTGGAGGAGCCGCAGGCTGGTGGCCACGTCGCCGCTGAGCAGCCCGACCGCGCCGCAGGCGGCGAAGCCGGGCGCCACGCCGGCGGCCGCAGCGTACGTCGCGGTCAACGGCGAGGCGGGGGTGGCGGGTGCGGTCTCGGCGAGGCAGACGAGGTGCACGCCCGCGGCGGGCCCGCGTTCGGCGAGCCGGGCGACGGCGTCGCGGACGGCGGCCGTCCCCGGATCGCCGTCGACGACGACGACGCTGCGCGTCCCCGGCACCGGCTGCTCCACCCGCCGCTGCAACTCGCCCACGCGCGCGGCGGCCTGCTCCCGGTCGTACGCGAGCAGCAGCCGGCAGTCCTGGCCCTGCCGCGGCCGTACGTGGGGGAGCCAGCCGGCCCACGACCAGTCCTCGACGCGCGACTCGTGCGGCCGGGTCGGGTCGGCGGCGATCAGCACCAGCTCCAGGACGTCGGGCCCGTGCAGCGCGGCGAGTTGGGCCACGACGGAACGCGCGAGCCCGGCGAGCCGCCCGCGCGGCCCGGCGAGCGCGAGCGACCCGGCCCGCCGCAGGTCGACGGTCAGCGGAGCGGTGCCGCCCCCGGGGCGGAACTCGGTCCCCAGCCGTACGACGAGCGCGTCGGCGTGCCCACTCCCGCGCCGGAACACGGGTCCCCGCCCAGCGGTGCCGCCCGCGCGCGGGGTGGTGCCCGCGGGGGCGCCCGGCTGTGCGGGGATGCCCGCGGCGGTGTCGGCGGCACCGGGGCGTGCGGGGTCTCCGGAGCGGGCGGGGGCGCCCGCATCCGTGCCGGGGTGCGGGAACCCGCCCGCGTCGGCGGGGTGCGCGGGGTGGTGCGCCGGGGTGTCGTCCGGGGCGTAGAGGAAGCCGGGCCGGTACGCCGCTTCGCCTGCCAGGGCCGCGAGCAGGACGGTGGCGGCGTCCGGGTAGCGCTCGTGCAGGTCGGTGGTCCCGCCGGGCCCGGCGGCGGTACGGGCCGTGGCCGGGGCGGCCGCCGCCAGCTCCGCGGCCTCCTCCCGGCCGCCGAGCCTCCGGGCCCACGCCCGGATACCGCGCCGCGGCGGCTGCGGTACGGAAGCCGTTCCCGCCGCCCCGCCGCGGGACTGCAGCTCCGGCGGCACGAGCGTGCCCCGCGTCGGCGTCCCGCTCCTGCGCGGGGCGGCGGCGCCCGGTGCACGCGCCCCTTCGGCGGCGGTGCGCCCGCGCGCCTGCGCGGCGGGCGCCTCGCCACGGGCTTCGCCGGTGCCCGGCGCGCTCGGGCCCGCGTCCGCGCGCCCTCCGCCGTACCCGGGCGCCCCCGTGGCGGGGCCGCCGGGGCCGGAGGCGGCGTGTGCGTCGTCGTCTCCCGCGCCGGGTCCTGTCTGTTCGGGGGAAGTGTGCCCGCCGTCGTATCCGGGGCCCGTCTCCCTGGGGCCGTTCCGGCCGGAGGCGACGTGGCGGTCCGGATATCCGGGATCCGCTCCCGTGCCCCGTCCGCTCCGGCCGGGGGTCTCGTGTCCCTCGCCGTACGCGGGGCCGGCCGCGGCGGAGCCGCGTGCGGCCCCGTCTCCGTCCCCGTGGACCATGTCGGAGTCCGTCCGGCCGTGCACCCCGTGTGCACCGGCGTGCGTATGGTCCGCTTCCGCGGCGCCGTACCCGGCGCCGTGCGCCCGGTCCGTCCCGCTGTCTCCGTACTCCGGGCCGCCGCCCGCCGGCCAGCCGCTGCCCAGGCCCGCCGTCGTCGTGCCCTGATCCTGCGGCCCGCGCTGCTCCGGGACCCGGCTGTGCTCCGCCGACCCGGACCCCGGTCCACCCCCGTGCTCCGCCCTGCCCGCGCCCGTACGCCCGGACCCGGAACCCGGCCCGGCCGTGATCCTCAGCGCCGACTCCCCGACCCGCAGCACCGCGTCCGCGCGCAGCGGCACCGGGGTCGTGCCCACCGCCACCCCGTCGATCGTCGTGCCGTTCGTGGAGCCCAGGTCCGACACCGTGACGCCGCCGTCAGGGGCGACCGTCAGCGCGCAGTGGAGCCGCGAGACGTCCGGGTCGTCCAGCGGGACGTCGGCGTCGGCCGATCTGCCGATCCGGACCTGGCCGCCGTGCAGCAGGTGGACGCCGCCCGCGTCGGGGCCCGCCACCACCCGCAGGCTGGTGACCGCCGCCGCGCCGGCCGCCGGGGGCTGGCCGTGGCCCGGGTCCGCGGGGCCGCCGAGGCTCAGGACCGCGCCGTCGACCAGCGGGGGTTCGCCGAGGAGGGTGCGATCCGGGTCGAGCAGCCGCTGTCCCGCGTAGACCGCGATGCCCGCGCCGCCGCCCGTGCCGCCCGCGGTGCCCCCGCCGCCGCTCGCTGCGGCCGCGGCGGCGTCCAGGAGGCCGCCCGCCACGGCGCCCAGGGTCGTGCCGGCAGGTGCGGTGACGATCACATCGCGACCGCGGGCGGCGCCGCCGCCGCGCGCCGCCTGGACGGTCAGCCGGATCTGCATGCCGGTCACCGCTCCCTTCCCTGGGCAGGGCCGATTCGAGGGCCGCCGTCATATTCCCACTTCCCACCGACAGCCCGCTGCGAGACCGGTGTTGGCGGATCTTGTATGGCCGCTTCCTGCCCCGACTCCGACTTAAAAGTTGCCGTTACGGACCATTGTTGACGCCTTCGTCAGCCCTACGGGGCAACCAGTGACCGGGTGGTTGACGTCCTTTCTTGCCACAGGCGTCACGGAACGACCGCGGACGGGCGATACGGCGGTACGGCACGGGTGAGACGGCGCCGTGCACGGGTACGGGGTCCGCAGGGGGTACGGGGACGAGCACGGCGACCCTGGCACCCGAGGGGCGGGGGCACGGCACAAAACAGGAGGCGCCTTCCGGAAAACCGGTGGCCAGGGGCGGACCGGGAAGCCGGACCCCCGGTCCCGCCCGACCCCGGCGGGCGCCGCGGTGACGCCACTAGAGTGGTGCAGATGGCGCACGGACCGACCGGTCCGCGGGCCGGCAGGAACGATCACGACCAGGGAGCGCATGACGTGCGGCCGGTAGGCAGCAAGTACCTCCTCGAAGAGCCGCTCGGGCGCGGCGCCACGGGCACCGTGTGGCGCGGCCGCCAGCGCGAGACGGCGGGGGCGGAAGCCGCCGTGGCGGGCAGCCCGGGCGAGGTAGTCGCCATCAAGGTCCTCAAGGAGGAGCTGGCAGGCGACCCCGACGTGGTGATGCGGTTCCTGCGGGAGCGCTCCGCGCTCCTCCGCCTCACCCACCCGAACATCGTCCGCACCCGCGACCTCGTCGTCGAGGGCGATCTGCTGGCCCTGGTGATGGACCTCGTCGACGGTCCCGACCTGCACCGCTACCTGCGCGACAACGGCCCCTTCACGCCCGTGGGCGCCGCCCTGCTCACCGCCCAGATCGCGGACGCGCTTGCCGCCAGCCACGCCGACGGCATCGTCCACCGCGACCTCAAGCCCGCCAACGTGCTGCTCGCCGGCAGCACCGGGCCCGACGGGGTCGGCCGCATGCAGCCGATGCTCACCGACTTCGGCATCGCCAGGCTCGCGGACTCCCCGGGCCTGACCCGGGCCCACGAGTTCGTCGGCACGCCCGCGTACGTGGCGCCCGAGTCCGCCGAGGGCCGCCCGCAGACCTCCGCCGTGGACGTCTACGGTGCCGGCATCCTGCTGTACGAGCTGCTGACCGGCCGGCCGCCCTTCGGCGGCACCTCCGCCCTGGAGGTGCTCCACCAGCACCTCAACCAGGAGGCGCAGCGCCCGCCGGGCCTGCCGGACCCGATGTGGACCGTCGTCCAGTCCTGCCTGCGCAAGAACCCCGACGAACGCCCCAGCGCCGAGAACCTGGCCCGCGGGCTGCGCACCGTGGCCGCCGGCATCGGCGCCGGCGCCGCTCCCGAGCAGGCGACCGCCGCCCTCGGCGTCGCCGCGCTCCTCGCCGCCGACCCGCACCCCGCGCAGGTCCCGGGCACCGGCGTCGCCGCGTCCGACCCCACGCAGGTCCTCCCGGGGGGCAGCGGCAGCGCCCCCGGGCAGCAGGGCGCGTACGACCCGAACGCCGCCACCAGCGTCCTGCCCGCCGGCGCCGCGGGAGCCGCGGCCGGTGCCGCCGCGGGCGCCGCCGCCGCGCACGGCCAGCAGGGATCCGGCGCCCCCGGGTCCGAGGACGGCACCCGTGTGATGCCCGTCACCGAGGGGCCGCCGCAGCCGGAGGGCCCGCACCCCTGGGAGACCCAGATGCGCGCCGCCCGCGACCGCGGCGAGCAGACCCAGCAGATCGGCTACCTCGATCCCAGCGAGGACCCGCTGCGCCGCCGCCCGCCGCGGCGCGTCCAGCGCCGGCAGCCGCCGCCCGAGGCGTACGCCGCCCCGCCGCAGCGCCGCGAGCCGCCGCCCCAGCGCTACGAGCCCCGCCCGCAGCCTCCCGCGCCCCCGCCGCAGCCCCCGCGCCAGCGGCGGCGCAGCGCGAACCCGATGCGCATCCCGGGGCTCGGCTGCCTGAAGGGCTGCCTGTTCACGGTCCTCATCCTGGTCGTCGGCTCGTGGCTGATCTGGGAGCTGACCCCCGTCCAGGACTGGATCGCGGACGGCAAGGGCTTCTGGGACCAGATGACCGACTGGGCCACCGACCTCAAGAACTGGATCTCGGAATTCAACGACGCAGCCGACGACGCCCAGAAGACGAAGGACGACATCGACTCGGGTGTCAACGACGTCCAGGACGGCCTCAACGGCCTGAAGAACGGCGCGGACCAGTAACCGAAGACCGGTGACGACAAGGGCCGTCCGGGCCCCGAACCGCCTCCTGGCCTGTGAGCATGCCGACAAGTCGACACCCACGTGGGGTTTCCGGGCCGGTCCGGCACCCAACGTCCGTGCCGCCGCGTAGCTTTGTGTCATGGCACGCAGAATCGGCAGCCGATACGCCGCCCATCAGGTGATCGGACGCGGCAGCGCGGGCACGGTGTGGCTCGGCGAGGGCCCGGACGGGCCGGTCGCCATCAAGCTGCTCCGCGAGGACCTGGCCGAGGACCGGGAGCTGGTCGAGCGCTTCCTGGGGGAGCGCGCCGCGCTGATGAGCCTGGACCACTCGCGCGTCGTCGGCGTCCGCGACCTCGTCGTCGACGGCCGCGACCTGGCGCTCGTCATGGACCTCGTCCGCGGTACGGACCTGCGTACCCGGCTGGAGCGCGACCGCCGGCTGCTCCCGCAGGCCGCCGTCGCCATCGCCGCCGACATCGCGGAGGCCCTGGCCGCCGCGCACGCCGTGGGCCTCGTACACCGGGACGTCAAGCCCGAGAACGTCCTGCTGGACTCCGACGCCCCCGCGGGCGCGGGCGGCGCGCCGCCCGCGCTGCTCACCGACTTCGGCGTCGCCAAGCTCATCGACGCCCCCAGCCGCGCGGCGCAGCCGCCCCCTACGCCCGGGGGGCGCGGGGGAACCCCCACCGCGCCCCGCGGGCGCGGCGGCGCCGCCGTGGGCACCCGGGTGCCGACCCAGCGCCGTGTCATCGGCACCCCCGACTACGTCGCCCCGGAGATCGTCGAGGGCCTGCCCGCGCGCGCGGCCGTCGACATCTACGCCCTGGCCACCGTGCTGTACGAACTGCTGGCCGGCTTCACCCCCTTCGGCGGCGGCCACCCGGGCGCCGTGCTGCGCCGGCACGTGACGGAGACCGTCGCGCCGCTGCCCGGCATCCCCGACGAGCTGTGGGAGCTGCTGCTGCAGTGCCTCGCGAAGGCGCCCGCGTCGCGGCTGCGGGCGGTGGAGCTGGCCGCCAGGCTGCGCGAGATACTGCCGGACCTGGACGGGCTGCCGCCGCTGGACGTGGAGGAGTCGGCGGACGGTGCGGACGAGGCGGGCGGCCGGTCGCCGCACACGATGCGGCTGGGCGGCGACCGCGAGGCGGCCCCGGCCGGAGCCCTCGCCACCGCGGGCGAGCCGGGCGTGACCGGCGCCGGCGGCCGGCCGCTGCGCGGCTCGGTGCCGCTGGTACGGTCCGCGGCCCCGGACTCCAACCGGGACACCCACACGAGCATGCGCATGCCCAGCGCCGACGAGCTGGCCGGCGGCGCCCGCGGCACCGCGCGCGTACCGCGGCTGGCCGGCCAGCCGCGGCCGGGCTCGGCCCGTGCCGCCCGCGCGACCACGACGCGTGCGAAGCGGCTGAAGCTCACGGTCGCCGCGGCCGTCGTCGCCCTCGCGGGCGTCGGCGGCTGGCTGGTCGCGTCGGGCGGCGGCGACGACGGCGGGGGCGGGAGCGGCGGCGGCGACCGCTCCACCACCTCGGAACCCTGACTCCGCCCGGATCCGCGGATACGCGCCACCTGCGGTCGGAGCGCGCAGCGGTACTCTGGTGGGGTGGCAGCACCTGATGTATCCGAATCGCTCAAGGCCCTCGGCTCCACCATGGACTCCATCGAGGCCGTGCTCGACCTCGACAGGCTGAGGGCCGACATCGCCGTGCTCGAAGAGAAGGCAGCGGCCCCCGCCCTCTGGGACGACCCGGAGAACGCGCAGCGGGTCACCAGCCGGCTCTCCCTCCTGCAGGGCCAGTTGCGCAAGATCGAAGAGCTGCGCGGGCGGATCGACGACCTCGAAGTCCTCTTCGAGCTCGCCGAGAGCGAGGGCGACGCCGACACGCAGCGCGAGGCCGAGGGCGAGCTGACCGCCGTCCGGCGCGCGGTCGAGGAGCTGGAGGTGCGCACGCTGCTGTCCGGCGAGTACGACCAGCGCGAGGCGATGGTCAATATCCGCGCCGAGGCGGGCGGCGTGGACGCCGCGGACTTCGCCGAGCAGTTGCAGCGCATGTATCTGCGCTGGGCCGAGCACAAGGGCTATCCGACGGAGGTGCTGGACACCTCGTACGCGGAGGAGGCCGGCATCAAGTCGACGACCTTCGCCGTGAAGGCCCCGTACGCGTACGGCACCCTCTCCGTCGAGCAGGGGACGCACCGCATGGTGCGTATCTCCCCGTACGACAACCAGGGCCGCCGCCAGACGTCGTTCGCCGGCGTCGAGGTGCTGCCCGTCGTGGAGCAGACCGACCACATCGAGATCCCGGAGAACGAGATCCGGATCGACGTCTTCCGCTCCTCTGGGCCCGGCGGCCAGTCCGTCAACACCACGGACTCCGCGATCCGCATCACGCACCTGCCGACCGGCATCGTCGTCTCCTGCCAGAACGAGAAGTCGCAGATCCAGAACCGCGCCGCCGCCATGCGCGTGCTGCAGGCCCGCCTGCTCGCCAAGCGCAAGGAGGAGGAGCAGGCGAAGATGAACGCGCTCAAGGGCGACAGCGCCGGCTCGTGGGGCAACCAGATGCGGTCCTACGTGCTGCAGCCCTACCAGATGGTCAAGGACCTGCGCACGACGCACGAGGTGGGCAACCCGCAGGCGGTGCTCGACGGCGAGATCGACGGCTTCCTGGAGGCGGGCATCCGCTGGCGCAAGCAGCAGGAGCAGGCGGCCGCCGAGGGCTGATGTCCGCCGGTCGCCGGAGGCGTCCGCGGACCGGTCCTGCCGCTGCAATTCCACGGCTGACCGCGGGCGTTGCGGGTCCCGGTGCGAGTGTCACAGTCGTGCACCACTTACCCCGGACATTGACCGGAAAAAGGTACAACCCCGTCTCAACTCGCTTGACGCTCCAGCGAATACCCGAGAGGCTTGCCGCCGAGCTTTCTGCAGGTGTGTGGGGTTCGTGTGACTCAGGGGGGTAAACCCGCCGCGAACAGGCCCCGTACCGACGCCAGCCCACTGACGAGTACGGCTACTGGGGGTAGCGAGCAATGACGAACAAGGTGCGTGTACGGGTGGCGCGGGTCGCCGCCAGCGCGCTGATCGCCGGCGGAGCCTCGCTCGCCGCCGCCGGGGCCGCGCAGGCCACCGGCGACGACGGTGGCGACACGCGTGTCGAGGTCTCGGTCAAGTCCGGTAACGACGAGGGCGACGGGAACGCCGGCGGCGTGGTCGCCGGCCTCATCGAGGGCGCCACCGGTGCGGTCACCGGCGAGACGACCGGTGAGACCACTGGCGAGACGACCGGCGAAACCACTGGCGAGACGACCGGTGAGACCACTGGTGAGACGACCGGTGAAACCACCGGCGAAACCACTGGTGAGACGACCGGTGAGACGACCGGTGAGACCACTGGCGAGACGACCGGTGAAACCACGGGTGAGACCACCGGCGAGACGACTGGTGAGACCACCACCGGCGAGACCACCGCCGACGGCGGTGCCGATGACGGCGGTTCCGGTGACGACGGCGGCTCCGGCGACGACGGCGGTCAGCAGGCCAGCGGCGGCCAGCAGACCACCGGCGGCACCGGCGGCGGCGACACCGACTGCGAGCTGGACGGCGACAGCGTGATCTGCGAGGCCGAGTCGACCTCCGGCGGCAGCGAGCCCTCGCCGGCCGGCGACAGCGAGCCGCAGGAGCAGCTCGCCGACACCGGTTCCAGCGGCACCACGTACCTGCTCGTGGGTGCGGCCAGCATCATCGCCGGCGGCGTCGGCTTCCGGCTGCTGCCGCGGCTGATGACCCGCAACGAGTCGGCTGCCTGACCCGTAGCACCCGCCGCACAGGCGACACGAAGGGCCCGGAGCGAATCGCTCCGGGCCCTTCCGCGCATTTCGTAGCGCTGTGTGGCGGTTTCCGGTGCTTCGTTACGCACCGTCGGTCAAGTGATGTGACGTAGATCACATACGCGGTTTTCGTGGGCGCCGTACGCCCCGCGCCCCCGCGCCACCCGCGGACTGTGCCGCGCTACGCCGTCCGCTGCTGCAGGAACAGCACCGCCGCCACGGCCGCCAGCAGCGCCAGCAGTATCCACACCGTCGTCGGCGTCACGCCGCGCCAGCCGTTCTCCTGGCGCATGCGCTCCCTGCTCGCCCGGCAGACGGGACAGCGGCCCTCGCTCACGGGCCCCGCACAGCTCGCGCAGACCAGCCAGTCGCGTGTCATGTGCTTCCTCCTCCCGCTTCGCTCTCCGTGCACCGCCGCTTGCGTTTCTCCCTCTACCACTGTGCCAGGTCCGGACCGAATCGGCGCGTGTCAACGGATTCCCCGCGGGCGCACGGGGCGGTTTGTCCGTGACGAAACGCACCAACCGCCCACGGCGACTGCGCGCCCCCGCCGCATTCGCGTAAGGTCACCTGCGACCGCGACAGGGAGCCCAGCGTGATCCGATTCGACAACGTCACCAAGATGTACCCCAAGCAGAACCGCCCAGCGCTCCAGGACGTCTCGCTGGAGATCGAGCGCGGTGAGTTCGTGTTCCTCGTGGGGTCCTCCGGCTCCGGCAAGTCCACGTTCCTGCGGCTCATCCTGCGCGAGGAGCGGACCACCCACGGCCAGGTGTACGTGCTCGGCAAGGATCTCGCCCGGCTGTCCAACTGGAAGGTGCCGCAGATGCGGCGCCAGTTGGGCACGGTCTTCCAGGACTTCCGGCTGCTGCCGAACAAGACCGTCGCGGAGAACGTCGCGTTCGCCCTCGAAGTGATCGGCAAGCCCCGCGGGCAGATCCGCAAGACCGTCCCCGAGGTGCTCGACCTCGTGGGACTGTCCGGCAAGGGCGACCGGATGCCCGGCGAGTTGTCCGGCGGTGAGCAGCAGCGGGTCGCCGTCGCGCGGGCGTTCGTCAACCGGCCGATGCTCCTCATCGCGGACGAGCCGACGGGCAACCTCGACCCGCAGACCTCGGTCGGCATCATGAAGCTGCTCGACCGCATCAACAGGACCGGTACCACAGTGATCATGGCCACGCATGATCAGCAGATCGTCGACCAGATGCGCCGGCGCGTCATCGAACTCGAGTTGGGGCGGCTGGTCCGCGACCAGTCGCGCGGTGTCTACGGATACCAGCACTGAGCTGCTGCCCCCGGAGCTGAAAGGACGGGCATGCGCGCCCAGTTCGTCTTCTCGGAGATCGGTGTCGGTCTCCGCCGCAATCTGACGATGACCTTCGCGGTGATCGTCTCCGTGGCCCTGTCGCTGGCCCTGTTCGGGGCCTCCTGGCTCATGGGCAAGCAGGTCGACACCATGAAGGGCTACTGGTACGACAAGGTCAACGTCTCCATCTTCTTCTGCAACGAAGTGGACGCCGAGACCTCGCCCAACTGCGAGAAGGGCGCGGTCACGGCGGAGCAGAAGAAGGAGATCCAGGACGACCTCAAGGCCCTCGACGTCGTCGAGAGCGTGCACCACGAGTCCAGCGAAGAGGCGTACAAGCACTACAAGGAGCAGTTCGGCGACTCCCCGCTGGCCTCCTCCCTCACGCCGGACCAGATGCAGGAGTCCTTCCGCGTCAAGCTGACGGATCCCGAGCGGTACGAGGTCATCACCAGCGCCTTTGCCGACAGACCCGGCGTCCAGGAGGTGCAGGACCAGCGCAATGTGCTGGAGAGCCTGTTCAACCTGCTCAACGGCATGACGTACGCGGCCATCGGTGTGATGGCGCTGATGCTCGTCGTGGCGATCATGCTGATCGTCAACACGGTACGGGTCTCGGCGTTCAGCCGGCGGCGTGAGACCGGGATCATGCGGCTGGTGGGCGCGTCCAGCGTCTACATCCAGTTGCCGTTCATCGTCGAGGCCGCCGTCGCCGGGCTGATCGGCGCGAGCTTCGCGGCCGTGCTGCTGGTCGGCGGCAAGCACTTCCTGATCGACAACTGGCTCGCCGACAAGATCCTGTTGATCAACTTCATCGGCTGGGACGAAGTGATCCGGGTGCTGCCCCTCGTCGTCGCGATCGGGCTGCTCATGCCGGGTATCGCGGCCTTCTTCGCACTGCGCAAGTACCTCAAGGTCTGACAATCAGGGCGGGTGTGGCGTAGGCCACGTGCGTGCAGTAGCGGGGCCAACTCCCCCTGCCGCACCCGCCGCTGTCCTACACTCAGCGGCATGTCGGGCCCGACTGACAGCGACAGGCCCCGCAGCGCCTTCCGCCGCGGGGCCTCCCTGACGTTGGTCTTCGTCAGCGTCCTGGCCACCGGCGCCGCCACCGGGTCCTGGCCCGGCGAGGCCGAGCGCCCGCCCAAGGTGCTCACGGGACACGTCGCGGACGAGCAGGTCTACGATCCGCGGGCCGGCGAGGGCGGCACCGCCGACTCGGCAGGCGAGCTGGTCAGCCGCAGCGGAGACCGCTGGTCGACGGCGTACAGCGCGCGCGAGTACGAGTCCCTCCAGCAGATGCTGGCGGGCAAGTACGTCGGCGTGGGGCTGTGGATCAAGACCGACGAGGCCGGCCGGATGGAGATCGCCCAGGTCGGCGAGGACAGCCCGGCCGCCGAGGCCGGCATCCGCGCCGGCGACACGCTGCGCGCCGTCGACGGCACCCCGGTCGCGGGCCGCCCGGTCACCGAGGTCGTCGCGCTGCTGCGCGGCGACGAGCTGGGCGAGGGGGCGCGCGGAAGCACGGTGGTGCTTGCGCTGCAGCGCGGCGAGCGGCGCTGGGTGCGGCCCGTGCGCCGGGTGGAGCTGACGACCGAGCCCGTGACCGTACGGCAGGACAAGCCCGAGGGCGCGGGCGACGCGACCCCCGTGATCCGGGTGGAGAGCTTCACCCGCGGCAGCGGCGCCGAGGTGCGCAGGGCCGCAGCGGAGGCCCGCGGCAGCGACGGCCTCATCCTCGACCTGCGGGGCAACTCCGGCGGCCTGGTCGTGGAGGCCGTCGAGGCGGCGTCGGGCTTCCTCGACGACGGGGTGGTGGCGACGTACGACCTGGCGGGCCGCCAGCAGGTGCTGTACGCGAAGCCGGGCGGGAACACCCGGACGCCGATGGTCGTCCTCGTCGACAGCGGCACGATGAGCAGCGCCGAGCTGCTGGCCGGGGCGCTCCAGGACCGCGGCCGCGCCGTCGTCGTCGGCAGCCGCACCTTCGGCAAGGGCTCGGTGCAGATGCCGAAGGCGCTGCCGGACGGCTCGGTCGCCGAGCTGACGGTCGGCGAGTACCGCACCCCGGCCGGGCGCAGCCTGGAGGGCGTCGGCGTCACCCCGGACCTGGACCTGGCCGCCACCGGCGACCGGAGCGCCGAGGAGGAGGCCCGGACGGTTTTGAGTGGCCTCGGGAGCGGCGTCTAGGCGACAATGGCCCGGCTATGGGTAAAGACACGGGTCGCAAGCTGATCGCGCAGAACAAGAAGGCGCGGCACGACTACCTCATCCTCGACACGTACGAGGCGGGGCTCGTGCTGACCGGTACCGAGGTCAAGTCGCTCCGCCAGGGGCGGGCCTCGCTCGCCGACGGCTTCGCGCATCTCGACGGCGGCGAGATCTGGCTGCACAACGTGCACATCCCGGAGTACTCGCAGGGTACGTGGACGAACCACACCGCGCGCCGCAAGCGCAAGCTGCTGCTGCACCGGGCCGAGATCGACAAGCTGATCGGCAAGACGCAGGAGACCGGGCTGACGATCGTGCCGCTGGCGCTGTACTTCAAGGACGGCCGGGCGAAGGTCGAGATCGCGCTGGCGCGCGGCAAGCGGGAGTACGACAAGCGGCAGGCGCTGCGCGAGAAGCAGGACAACCGCGAGGCGCAGAAGGCGATCTCCGCGGCCCGCCGCAGGTTCCGCGGCTGACCTGCGCGGACGGCGCGCTGCGGGGTGGAATACGGTGGCACGCCACGGCGTTCTTCCAGTAGGCTGTTCGCAGCGGCTCCTCGTGGGCTGCGCACCTTGAAAACACCACATGGGGATGATCGGTTTCGACAGCGGCTGTCGGAACAGGAGAAGCGAGCCGAGGAAGCGGCCATGATCTCGTTAACCACAGGCCGAAACAAATAATCGCCAATCCCAAGCGCGATTCCTTCGCCCTCGCTGCCTAAGTAGCGACTTGCGAAGTGTCAGCCCGGGGCTGTTCCCGACCCGGATCCTGGCATCAGCTAGGGAACTCCACTGCTAGACCCGGTCACGGGGTGTAGCAGGACAAACCACAGTGACTGAGCCCGTCGGAGACTTGTCCGCGTGATCTCCGGGGCCGAGAAAAACGTAGCGGACTGCGCTCGGAGAAGTCCTGTCCCTGCACCGTTGGACGCGGGTTCGATTCCCGCCATCTCCACGAAGGCGATGGGCGACGTGTGCCCGCGGAAAGCGCGGGCCTCGTCGCCTTCGTCATTTCTGCGCGGCTTCGCCGCGCGTGGCGGGGGCTTCGCCCCCGCACCCCCTTTACGGGGTGACGGTGACGTGTGCGTGCGGAGAGCGCGGGCCTGGTCGCCTTCGTCGTTTCTGCGCGGCTTCGCCGCGCGTGGCGGGGGCTTCGCCCCCGCACCCCCTTTACGGGGTGACGGTGACGTGTGCGTGCGGAGAGCGCGGGCCTGGTCGCCTTCGTCGTTTCTGCGCGGCTTCGCCGCGCGTGGGGGGGGCTTCGCCCCCGCACCCCCTTTACGGGGTGACGGTGACGTGTGCGTGCGGAGAGCGCGGGCCTGGTCGCCTTCGTCGTTTCTGCGCGGCTTCGCCGCGCGTGGCGGGGGCTTCGCCCCCGCACCCCCTTTGTCATCGCTGTTTCCCGATGTGGTCCATCAGGTGGGTCACCAAGGTGTCGGCTACCGGCGTGCGGCGGTACAGGAGTACCGGCGGGGACGTGAACTCGCCGAGCGCGTGGGCGCCGGGGCGTACCTTCGGTGACGTCCTCCTCAGCGTGACGCAGAACCCCGCGCCCGCCACCCGGCTCTCGTGGAAGTCCGCCGCGGACACCGCGTAGAAGCGGCCGGGGCCCAGCAGCCGGTCGTCCACGACCTCCAACTCCGCGACCTCCTCCGTGCGTTTGAGCACGGACAGCCGTCCCCCTCCCTCCGCCCGGTACAGCGGCCCCCGGACCCCGCCCGGCGCGGCGCCGAACCGCCGGTTGCGTAACTCCCCGTCGATGACCAGGCTTTCGAGCGCGTACGCGTGCCGGTGCACGGTCAGCGTCCGTGCCGCCGGGTGCCGTTCGCCGCGCGGCCAGCAGTGCAGCGCGTACCGCCGGCGTGACTCGTCCCCGGCCAGTTCGAGGCGGAAGAAGCCCAGCGGGTGCCACAGGGCCGCGAGCCGGCCGGGGGCCGGGCTTTCGAGCAGTTCGCCGAGTGCGGCAACGGCCTTGCCGGCGTCCTGGTCGTCGAAGGCCGCGGCGAGCGCGGGCATGACGGACTGGTCGCCGGACATCGAGGTCTCCGCGGGCATGTGGGAGGTGGACCGTCGGTCTGCGGTGCGTTCAATATGCAAGCAAGTCCGCGCCCCGGGCAATGGCGCATGGTCGCGAACCGATGGCTTTCGGACGGGCAGGTGGTCCGCCCGGTCAGAGCGGTGGCGGGGTGCCCGGCAGGCGCTCGATGACCAGCAGCGCCGCGTCGTCGGCCAACTGCCGGCCGGCATGCCGCAGCAGGTCCGCGCGCAGGGCCGCGACGAGGTCGGCCAGCGCGCACTCAGCGTGGCGGGCGACGCTGTCGGCGAGCGGGAAGTAGACGCCGTTCTCGTCGCGGGCCTCGATGAACCCGTCCGTGTAGAGCAGCAGCCGCTCACCGGGACGGAAGGCGATGGTCTGCGGCACCGGCAGGGTGCCGACCAGGCCGCCGAGCCCGATCGGGAGGCCCGGCCGGTCGGGCATGTGGCTGGTGACGGTGCCGCCGTCGATGAGCAGCGGCTCGGGGTGGCCCAGGTGCACGATGCGGGCGACGGGCTCGTCCGGCGGGATCTCCACCAGCAGGGCGGTGGTGAAGCGCTCGCTGTACGCCTCCGACGGGTCGTCCCGGGCGATCTCCCGCAGGGCGGTCTCCTCCAGTCGCCCGGCGACCTCGCCGATCGTCGGCTCCCGGTAGGCGGCCTCGCGGAAGCACCCGGTCAGCACGGCGGAGACGCCGACGGCGGGCAGCCCCTTCCCGCGTACGTCGCCGATGAGCACCCGGGCGCCGTACGGGGTCGGCAGCGCCTCGTACAGATCCCCGCCGATCTGGGCCTCCGCCTCGGCGGCGAGATAGACGCTGTGCAGGGCGAGCCGGTCGATCCGCGGCGGCAGCGGGCGCAGCAGCGCGCGCTGCGCGGCCCCGGCCACGGACCGGACCTGCTTCAGTTCGGCCTCGCGTCTTTCCCGGATGTTGGCCGCTGCGATGCTCGCCACCGCCACGGAGGCCAGGGCGGCGAGGATCATGTCGGAGCTGATATGGCCCAGGACGCCGTTGGTCACGTCCAGAACCAGGGTCAGGCCCATCACGGCGGCGCCGGTCACGGCGGTGATGCGTACCGACGCGGTCGCCGCGGCCACGACGGGCGCGGCGCCGAGCAGCGGCGCGGTCCGCAGCCAGGAGGGGGCGGCGAGGTCGACGGCCGCGACGACGACGATGATCAGCAAGGGGTACAGGACGTACGGGATCGGGGACGCGCCGGGTGGGGCGGAGTCCTCGGCGCCTCCGACATCGCGGCGGTGGCCGCCGCGGAGCGGGAGTCGCATGGTGGTGGCGTCCTTCGGTTGGTTTGTTCCTTATGTTCTGATTATCGAGGATAGGTCATGGTAGGGGAGGCGACGCGACCGCGTGAGGCGATCGGGGGCGGGGGCGGCCGCCGGGGGCCGAGGGCCGCTCGTATACGGGCCGGGGGGCCCGCGCTTCGTACCGGGGCGTAGGACGGGCGCGGCCGGGCCCTGGCCCGTTCCGCGGCGCTGTGTCAGCGGGTGCCGGGCGTGGCGCGCAGCGCCAGGGTCTCGGGGGCGGTGATCTCGATTTCGCCGTGCGCGTACGTCAGCACGCCGTCGCGGCGGAGTCCGGACAGCGCGCGGTTGAGGGTGACGCGGGTGACCCCGAGGTGGTCGGCCAGGGCCTGCTGGCCGCCGGGGAGGGGCACGCGGCGGGAGCGGCGGCGGGCGGCTTCGTCGAGCAGCCAGGCCGCGAGCCGGGCGGGCGCGGGGAGGGTCGCCGCCGCGGTGAAGCGGGTCTGCTGGTCGCGGGCCTGGGCGGCGAGGGTGCGCAGGACGTGGGCACGGACGGCGGCGGCGCCGTCGACGAGGGCGAGGAAGTCCGCCCGGGGCAGGCTGCGCACGGTGCAGGGGGTGAGGGCGGTGTACGTCGCGGTGTGCCCGCGGTCGTCGATCACCGCGACCTTGTCCAGCGCACACGGCCCCGCCCACGCCCCGACCCGGACCACCCGCCCGCCCGCGGACACGACGGTGGCCGCGACCCGGCCGTCGAGGAGCAGGAGCAGGTGCCCGGCGGGGTCCCCGGCGGCGCGCAGGACGCCTCCGGCGGCGTACCGCCGCGGGACGGAGGCGCGCCACAGGGCGCGGAGGCGGTCCGGAGGGAGGCCGCGGAGCAGCGGTACGCCCCTCAGCACGGCGCACGCACCGGGCTCGGCGTCCGGCGCCGGTGTATCGGGTGATACAGATCCCCTCACGCCCCCGACCGTACCGTCGCCCCCATGCTCGTACTCGAACTGTCCTTCAGCCCCACCCCCGACCGCCTCGCCGCCCGGCCCGCCCACCGCGAGCGGCTCGCCCGGCTGCACCGCGACAAGGTCCTCCTCGCCGCCGGGCCCTGGGCCGACGACTCCGGGGCCCTGCTCGTCTTCGACGCGACCCGCGACCGGCTCGACGCGCTCCTGGCCGACGACCCGTACTACCGCACCCCCGGCGTCCGGGTCGTCGGCGTCCGCGAGTGGAGCCCCGTCGTCGGCCCTTGACCTCGACCTAGGTTCAACCGCCACGCTGGCGGCGTGACCCGCCCCCTCGTGCCGCGCGCCTACCGCCCCGTGCTCGCGCATCCCCGACTGCGCCGGCTGCTGCCCGCCTTCGTGGCCTCGGACTTCGGCGGCGGCATGAGCATGGTCGCGGTGGCGTGGCTGGCCCTCCTCATCGCCCCGGACGGCCGCGAGGGCCTGCTCGTCGGGGCCGCGCTCGCGGCGTACGCGCTGCCGGGGGCGGCGGGCGTGCTGCTGCTCGGGCGGTGGCTGCGGAAGCTGCCCGCGCGCCGGCTGCTCATGGCCAACTGCGCGCTGCGCGGCACCCTGCTGGGCTGCGTGCCGCTCGCCTGGGGCCTCGGCATCCTGGACCCCGTGACGTACGTCGTGCTGCTCGGCTGCTCGTCGGTGCTGACCGCCTGGGGCAGCGCGGGGAAGTTCACGCTCGTCGGCGAACTGCTGCCGGAGCGGCACCGGCTGGCCGCCAACGCCCTGCTCGGCGCCAGCATCTCCACGAGCATCGTCGCGGGACCCGCGGTGGCCGGGTTCCTCGCCACGGCCGTCAGCCCGGCGTGGATCATCGGCCTGGACGCGCTGACGTACGCGGTCCTCGCCGTGCAGACCGCGCGGCTGGGTCCCGGCGGCGAGGAGCGCCAGGAAGCGGCGGCGGCCCGGCCCGCCGGGCGCGGGCTGCGGCTCCTCGCCGGACAGCGCGAACTGCTCGCGATCCTCGTCCTCACCTGGCTGTTCTTCGCCCTCTACGGCCCCGTCGAGGTCGCTCTCCCGCTCTACGTCACCGGTGTGCTCGACGGCGACGCCGGGCTCCTCGGCCTGTTCTGGACCGCCTTCGGCGTCGGCGCGGTCGCCGGCGGGCTGACGGTCGGCGCGCTGCGGCGGCTGCCGCTGTGGCCGGTGACGCTCGGGATCGTCGCCGGCTGGGGCGCGACGCTGCTGCTGCCGTACGGGCTCGGGGCCGGGACCGCAGCGGCGATGGCCTGCTTCGCGCTGGGCGGCGCGGTGTACGGCCCGTACCCGGCGCTGTCGTTCACCCTCTTCCAGAACCGCACGCCGCGGGGCTGGCTGACCACGGTGCTCGCGGCGCGGGGCGCGGTGCTGCTCACGTCGACGCCGGTCGGGGCGGCGCTCGGCGGGCCGCTGGTCGCGGCGTTCGGGGCGCGGGCGGTGCTGGCGGGTTCCGGGGCGGCGACGGTGGGGGTGGCGGTGGTGGGGACGGGGGTGTGGCTGGCGACGCGGGGGGCGCGGCCCGTAGCGGAGGCGGGTGACGGGCCGGGCGGCGGGCCGGACGGCGACGGGCCGGACGACGACGGGGCGCGGGGGGACGGGGCGCGGGCCTCGGCCTGACCCGCGCATGCCGGGGCACGCGACGGCGTCGTCGTGGCCGGTCTCGGGGGCCCAGCCGTACGGGTCGAAGAGCGGGACGGTGCCGCTGGCCCTAGGAGACGGCGGAGGTCCGCGGCACCCGGCCGAGCAGCGTCACCGCGACCGCGCCCAGCGCCAGCGCGCCGCCGAACCACAGCACCGACCGCGTACCGAACCCGTCCACCATCCGGCCGCCCGTGAACGCCCCAAGGGCGATGGCCCCGTTGAACACCGCCACGAACAGCGACGTCGCGCCCTCCCGCGTCCGCGGCGCGGCCAGGCCCAGCCACGTCTGCGTACTCACCGACACCCCTCCGTACGCCAGCCCCCACACGACCAGCAGCACCGCCGCACCCGCCACCGACAGCCCGAGCAGCGGCACGAGCAGCAGCGAGGCGGTCAGTACGGCGCCGATCACCAGCACCGTGCCGCGCAGCCGCCGGCCCACCCGGGCGCCGGCCGCGAAGTTGCCGGCGATACCGGCGATCCCGTACGCGAGCAGGAGGGTCCCGATCATCGACGCCCCGACGCCCGAGAGGTCCTCCAGGACGGGACGCACATACGTGTACGCGGCGAAGTGCCCCGTCACCAGCAGGGACACCACCGCGAGCCCCGTGGCCACCCGGCTGTCGCCGACCAGCCGCACGACCCCGCCGAGGGCGACCGCCTCCGCGGCGGGCAGCGGCGGCAGCAGCACGGCCATCGCGGCGCTCACGAGCAGCGCGAGGCCGCCGACGGCGAGGAACGCGGCGCGCCAGCCGGCGAGTTCACCGAGGTACACGCCCGCCGGCACGCCCACGACCGAGGCGACGGCGACGCCGCTGAAGATCAGGGAGGTCGCCGCCCCGACGGCCGCGGCCGGCACCAGCCGCACCCCGAGCCCGCCGGCGAGCGACCAGACGCCGCCGAGCCCGACGCCGACGAGGACGCGGGCCGCGATCATGACGGCGAACCCCGGCGACCAGGCGGCGAGCACGTTGGCGGCGGCCAGGAGCACCATCAGGGAGCAGAGGACGAGCCGCCGGTCGAGCCGGCCGACCGCGGCGGTGACGAGCGGGGCGGAGAGCGCGGCGACCAGGCCGGTGACGGTGAGGGTCAGACCGGCGGTGCCTTCGC
Organism: Streptomyces sp. NBC_01808; assembly: GCF_035917395.1. Lineage (NCBI taxonomy): Bacteria > Bacillati > Actinomycetota > Actinomycetes > Kitasatosporales > Streptomycetaceae > Streptomyces > Streptomyces sp. NBC_01808. Next base: position 2,903,639 of record NZ_CP109072.1, on the reverse strand, counting down.
TGACGTACAGCGAACCGCTGATGGGGGTGAGCAGACCGACCGGCAGCATCTCCGAGGTGACCACGGTGAAGGTCCCGGCGGCCACGGTCGCCACGGCGGGCCAGCCGCCTTCGGCAGCGGCTTCTGCGGGCGGGGCTGCGGACAGCTCGTCGACTTTTGCCATGACCTCAGCCAAGCCCGGCGGAAGGGAGGGGAACAAGCGCGAAGTGCTCATGCTTCCATGAGGTGGGCTTATGGAAAGGCGGCGGGCGACGGCGCCGGGAAGAAGGGCGGCGGCGGATGGCGAGCGCAGGTCAGGGGGCCGGGGACGGGAATCCGGCGGCGGTGGGCGGGGTGGAGATCCGCGAGCTGGAGTGCTTCCTGGTCCTGGCGGAGGAGCTGCACTTCGGACGTACCGGCGAACGGCTGTATGTATCGCAGAGCCGGGTCAGCCAGCTCGTCCGCGCGCTGGAACACCGCATCGGCGCCCGCCTCGTGGACCGCACCAGCCGCCGGGTCCGGCTCACCGCGGCGGGCGAGGACTTCCTTTCCGCGCTCCGCCCGGCGTACGCGGCGCTGCGCGCGGCCGTCGACGACGCCAGGGCGGCGGCGCTGGGGGTGGGCGGGCCGCTGCGGATCGGGTTCCAGGGGGTGGTGGGGTACGGATTCATGGACGCGGTCGGGGAGTTCGAGGACCGGCACCCGGGGTGCGCCACGCGTCTCACCGAACTCCCGCTGTCCGACCCCTTCGGGGCGCTGCACCGCGACGAGGTGGACGCGGCGGTGGTGCTGCTGCCGGTGGCGGAACCGGGGCTGGCGCTGGGGCCGGTCTTCTCGGTGCAGCCCCCGTACGCGGCGGTGTCGCGGCGGCACGCCTTCGCCGGGTGCCTGGAGGTGGACGCCGAGGACCTGGCCGCGACCCCGCTGATCGGCGTGAAGGACCCGGCCCCGCCGTACTGGCGCGAGGCCCAGGCCCCGACGCGTACCCCGTCGGGCGCGCCGGTGCCGCGGGGGCCGGAGGTGGGGACGCTGCAGGAGGGCCTGTCGCTGGTGGCGGCGAACCGGGGGGTGATGCTGCTGTGCCGCCCGACGGCGGAGCACCACCCGCGGGGGGATGTGGCGTACGTACGGGTGCGGGGGCTGCGGGAGTCGGCGCTGGGGCTGGTGTGGCGGGAGGACGGGGCGGGGGCGGCGGTACGGGCGTTCGCGGGGGCGGTGGAGGAGGCGATGAGGGGTACGGGGTGAGGGGCGTGCGCGCCCCCGCCGACCCGCCGCCACCTCCGGCCCCGCCCGCACCCGCCGGCGACCGGCCCTCCGTAGCCGGTCGCCGGGTCCTCGGGAGTTACCTGATGTTCCTCGTGTCCGCCTCCACTTCCGCCAGGTACTCCTCCATCGTCACCGGCCTCCCCCGTACCCCCGGCCGCCGCTCCCACGGCCTCGGGCCCTCGGGCCGCCGGTACTCCACCCCCAGCGCCTCCAGCCGGCCCAGGTGGTGCGCCAGCCGCTCCGCGAAGGCCGTCCCGTCCCGCGTCGCGTCGCACCACACCGTCTCCGCGAACGCGCTCATCCGCGGGAACGCCTGGTAGTCCAGCGCGCGGGCGTTGTCGATCGCCTCCGTCCACAGGCCGCACTGCGCGCCGATGACCAGGTCCGCCGCCGGGGTGCCGCGGAGTTCCTCCGGGACCGGTTCGAAGGCGTAGACCTCCTCGACCGGCAGGACCGTGCCCACCGGGACCGGTTCGTCCGGGGAGTCCGAGGCGCGGTAGTCGAGGTAGACCTGGCGGGCCGGGCTCGTGATGACCTGGTGGCCCTCGCGGGCTGCCCGCACCGCGCCGTGGTTGTCGCGCCACGACACGATCGTCGCGGCCGGCGGCAGGCCGCCCTCCAGGATCTCGTCCCAGCCCAGCAACTGCCGTCCCCGCGCCTCCAGATGGTCCGAGACCTGCCGGATGAACCAGCTCTGCAGTTCGTCCTCGTTGCGCAGCCCCAGCTCCGTCATCCGCGCCTGCGCCGCCGGGCTCGCCTTCCACTGGTCCTTCGGGCACTCGTCGCCGCCGACGCAGATGATCGGGCTGGGGAACAGCTCGACCACCTCGTCGAAGACGTTCCGTACGAAGTCCAGCGTCCCGTCGGAGACGTTGAGGATGTCCGACTTGACGCCCCAGCCGGTCTCCACCGCCAACTGCGCCCCCGTGTTGCCCAGTTCGGGGTACGCCGTGATCGCGGCCTGCGTGTGTCCCGGCACGTCGACCTCCGGCACCACGAGGATGTGCCTGGCCGCCGCGTACGCGACGATCTCGCGGATGTCGTCCTGCGTGTAGTACCCGCCGTGCGGCTGGCCGTCGCCCGTCTCGTTCCAGCCCGGCTTCGACTCCGTGCGCCAGGATCCGATCTCCGTCAGCCGCGGGTAGCGCTTCACCTCCAGGCGCCAGCCCTGGTCGTCGGTGAGGTGGAAGTGGAGCACGTTCAGCTTGTGCAGCGCCATCTGGTCGAGCACGCGCAGCACGTCGCGCTTGGGGAAGAAGTGCCTGGCCACGTCCAGCAGCACGCCCCGCCACGCGAACCGCGGCCGGTCCTCGATCTCGACGCCGGCCAGGTCCCACGGGCCCTCGTCGAGCGCGCTGTGGCGCAGGGTGTGCGACGGCAGGAGCTGGCGCAGCGTCTGCACGCCGTAGAAGGCGCCGGCCGGGCCGCCCGCGGCGATGCGGATGCCGTCGGGGCCGATCGTCAGGCGGTACGCCTCCGGGCCCGCACCCGGGTCCGCGGCCAGGTCCCCGGAGAGGGCCAGCTCGATCCCGCCCCGCCCCGGCGGCAGCGTGCAGCCCGTGCCGGGCAGGAGCTGTTCGCGCAGGACGCGGGCGACCGGGGCGAGCGCCGGATCGGCGACGTGCAGCGGGGTGTCCGGGCCCAGGGCGTACGAACCGGGGCGGGGAGAGCTGCGCGACGGCGTGGGGATGATCAAGGTCGTTCTCCGTTCGACGGGTTGACGCTGGCGTTCGCCACTCCATATAAAGTGCCCGTTGACGACGACGCCCCGCACCGAGGCGACCGCCGATCCCGTACGGAACGAAGGCGCCGGAACCAGCGTCCGCGGCGGGCGGCCGTCCTCCCGCCCGCCGCGGACCACCAAACCCGCGGTTCAGCTCAGGGAGAAGTCCGCGATACGCACCCCTTCACCCGGCACCAGATACACGTCCCGCCGCCCGGCCGCGCCCCGCAGCGTCGCCGTGACCTCCTCGTACGCGTACCGCGACCCCGTGCTGCGCACCGCCGCCTCACCCGCCAACGGGCCGTCCGGCGCGTCCAGCCGCACCTCCAGCGCGGCCGCGCCCGGCGACTCCTTCGCCACCCGCGCCACCAGCCGCCGCGCCCCGCGCCGCAGGTCGGCGTCGGCGAACAGCAGCCACGCGCCCGCCGACTCCGCGCCGACCGCCGTGCCGCGCGGCTTCGACTCGTCGACCAGCCGCACGCCCGCGTAGTCGTCGAAGTTCTCCGCCCGCGTCGTCCGCCGCAGATCCCGCGGCGGCACCGTCTCGCCGTCGACGGCCAGCTCCGTCCGCGCCCGGATGTCCCCGGACGAGGCGCCGACGAGCACGTCGTACGTGCTGCGCTCCACCACCCAGCGTTCGCGGGTGACGTCCCAGTGCGCCAGCGCCGCGCGGGCCAGAGGCAGCGTCACCGTGCGCGTCTCGCCGGGCCGGAGACTGACCTTCGCGAACGCCTGGAGCTTTTTCAGCGGCTGCTCCACCCGCGAGTCGCGCTGCCGCGTGTAGAGCTGCACGACCTCCGCGCCTGCGCGCCTGCCGGTGTTGGTGACCGGCACGGCGACGGCGTCGCGCAGCAGCCGCGGGCGGCCGTAGCGGAAGGTGGTGTACGACAGACCGTGGCCGAAGGGGTAGAGCACGTCGCCGGTGAAGTACTGGTACGTACGCCCGTGCTTGATGTTGTCGTACTCCAGGATCGGCGGCAGGTCGGCGGCCGAGCGGTACCAGGTCTGGGTGAGCCGGCCCGCCGGGTTCACGTCGCCGAACAGTACGTCGGCCAGCGCGCGGCCGGTCTCCTGGCCGGCGTGGGTCGTCCACACCAGCGCGGGGACGTGCTCCTGCTCCCAGGTCAGCGTGGTGGGGTAGCTGTTCTCGACCACGACGACGGTCTTGGGATTGGCGGCGAGCACGGCGCGTACCAGCGCCGACTGGGTGCCGGCCAGGCCCATGTCCTCGCGGTCGTCGGTCTCGCGGGCGTTGATGAACGGCATCGACCCGACGACGACGATCGCGGTGTCCGCGGCCCGTGCCGCCGCCACGGCCTCGTCGATGCCGTCTCGAAGCTTTTCGAGGGTGTAGCGGGAGGCGTCGGCGGCGGTGCCGAGGACCAGCCCGCCGTCCTCCTCGCGGGCGCGGAGGTAGACGGCGTCGCCGAGCCAGTTCTCGTAGCCCGCGTAGCGCAGCACCACGGTGCCGTCGTCCTGCTCCTCGGGACGGAACAACTGCGAGACGAACCAGCCGTTGGGCTGGTCCTGGTCGTTGACGAACCGGTAGCCCTCAGGACCGTCGCCGTCCGGGTCGCGCATGCCGACGACCTTGCCGTTGACCACGGCCCGCAGCGTGACGACGCCTTCGCCCCAGCCGAAGACGTCGAACTGCTCGGTCTCGCCCGCCGCCGTCGCGCTCTCCGCCAGCGCCGCGCCCCCGTCGCCGCTGCCCGCGGTGACGTAGCGGCCGGTCACGGCGTTCTTCAGCGCCACCCGGTCGACGGCCTCGCTGGTCGTCACCTCGGCGCCCGCGCCCAGCCGGTCGGCGATGCCGCGCAGCGGCGTGATCGCGTACGGCAGGCTGCCCGAGTACCAGTCGGTGTAGAGGGTGTCGGCCAGCGGGCCGACGACCGCGACCTTCCGCAGCTTGCCGGCGTCGAGCGGCAGCGCGCCGCGGTCGTTCTTCAGCAGCACGACCGCCTCGGCTGCGGTGCGGCGGGCGAGCTTGCGGTGCGCGGGGCTGTCGATGACGGACTTGTCGAGGTGCCCGTACGGGCCGCCGTCCGCGGCGAAGTCGCCGAGGCGGGCGCGGATGTCGAGGATGTGCCGTACGGCGGTGTCGACGTCCGCCTCCGTGAGCAGGCCCTTCGCCAGCGCCTCCCTGACGGCGGCGGCGGTCGGGCCGCCATTGGTGTCGTCGGTGGTGAAGCTGTCGACGCCGGCTTTGAGGATGGCGGCGTCGGCCTCGGCGAGGGTGCCGAAGTACTTCTGCGAGCCGGTCGCCGGGAGGTTGTTGGGGGCCCAGGCGTCGGTGACGTTGAGCAGGGTGCGGTCGGTCCAGGTGCGTACCGAGGCGTTCAGGTCGGTGACCGTGCAGGGGCGGCCGTTGACGAGGTTGTACGCGGTCATGACGCCGCACGCCGCGTCGGCGGAGATCGCCGCCCGGTACGCCGGCTCCTCGTACTCCTTGAGCACCCGCGGGCGCAGGTCCGAGGAGGTCTGGTCGCGGCGGACCTCGTTGTTGTTGGCCAGGTAGTGCTTGACGAGGGGTGCCGTCTTGAGGTTGTCGGGGTCGCCGCCGGTCAGCCCGCGCGCGTATGCGGTGGAGATCACGCCGGTCAGGTACGGATCCTCGGAGTAGCCCTCCTCGTTGCGGCCCCAGCGTGGGTCGCGCAGCAGGTTGACCGTCGGTGCCCACACGTTCAGGCCCCAGCCCGCGGGGCGCTCGTGCTGGAGCCCGCGTACCTCGTCGCCGACGGCTTCGCCGACCTCGCGGATCAGTTCCGGGTTCCAGGTGGAGGCGAGGCCGACGGCCTGCGGGAAGACGGTGGCGGTGCCGAGCCAGGCGAGGCCGTGGAGGGCCTCGGTGCCGGTGCGGAACGCCTTCATCCCGAGCCGGGGGATCGCGGGTTGCCACTGGTGGAGCAGGGAGATCTTCTCGTCGAGGGTGAGTTGGGAGAGCAGCTCGCGGACCTTGGCGGCGGCTGCCGAAGCGGCCGGAGATGCCGGGGCTTTCGGGGCCGCCGCGGCGGTGCCGGCGAGCGCGGTGGTGAGGGAACCGGCCAGCGGGAGCGCCAGCGGGGCGGCGAGAACTGTTCTTCGTTTCACGTGCGCGACTCCTTGTGATCTAGTCGAAACGCTTCGACTACGCGATGAGTTGCTCCGTTCCGTTCCCCCCGGAGGTCCGCCCGCCCGCCGGTCAGCCGGCGCGCGGCGCCGTCGTCGCCCGCCGGGTCAGCCACGGCGGCAGCAGCGTCGCCTCCGGCACCTCCCGCCCGTCGAGCTTGTCCATCAGCAGCTCCACCGCCCGCGTCCCGATCCGCGCGGACGGCACCGCCACCGACGAGATCGGCAGCGGCGCCTGCTCCGCCAGCTCGTCCGGGCAGATCGCCACCACCGACAGGTCCTCGGGCACCCGCAGCCCGAGCCGTCGGAACGATTCGATCAGCGGCTGCACCACCGGCTCGTTGTGCACCACCACCCCGGTCAGCTCCGGGTGCTCCCGCAGCAGCCGCTCCGCCATCGCCTGCGCCGCCGCCGGGGTCGCCTCGCAGGGGTGCACCGTCGACGTCAGCCCCCGCTCGTCGGCCGCCGCGGTGAAGCCCTGCGTGACGCGCTGCGCGAAGCCCGTCTCGCGCAGATACACCTCCGGCGGCGAGCCGACGAGGGCCACGCACCGGTGCCCCAGCTCCGCCAGATGCGTCACGCAGGCACCGCCCGCCGCCGCGAAGTCCAGGTCGATGCAGGTCAGTCCGGCGGCGTCGGCGGGGAAGCCGATGAGGACCGAGGGCCGGTCCAGGGCCCGCAGCAGCGGCAGCCGGGCGTCGTGCAACTGCACGTCCATCACGATGAGCGCGTCGACCAGCGCCGTGTCCGCCACCCGCCGCAGCCCCTCCTCGCCCTCCTCCTGGGTGAGCAGCAGCACGTCGTGGTCGTGCTGCCGCGCCGTCGTCACCACCGACACCGCGAACTGCATGACGACCGGTACGTGGATCCCGCTGCGGAACGGGATGACCAGCGCCAGCACGTTGGACCTGCTGCTCGCCAGCGCGCGGGCGCCGGCGTGCGGGCGGTAACCCAGCTCGCGGATGCTGGATTCGATGCGCTGCCGGGTCTCCTCGGAGATCGGGCGCTTGCCGCTGAGCGCGTACGAGACGGTGCTCGGCGACACCCCGGCGTGCCGGGCCACATCGGTGATCTTGACCATCAACTCCCCCTGCTCGACCGGCCGGCCGTCCGACATGCCGGACAGCCGGACCTTAGCCCAGCTCCGCGACGAGGACGGCGCGGCCCGCTTCCGCGCGCACCGTGGGACCGCCGACGACCTCCAGCGCCCAGGGCCCACCCGCACCGCCCGAGCCGCCCGAGCCGCCCGCACCCGACGCCTCCCCGTCGCCCGCCGACGCCCGTACCGTGCCGCCCTCGCAGACCACCGTGAACACCCGCCCCCCGACCGGCACCCGCACCCGCTGTCCAGGGCGCAGCCCGTACGCGCGGAGCGTCACCCCGTCCGCGTAGTCGTAGTCCGGCCGGTCGTCCACCGCCCCCACCGGCAGCACCGCCCCCGGCCGCACCAGCACCGGCGCGCTCGCGAACCCGTGCCGCTCCCGCACCCACCGCGGCCCCCGCACCTCCTCGCCGCTCAGCAGATGCGTCCACGTACCCTCCGGGACGTAGTACGAGACCTCGCCCCCGTCGCTGAACACCGGCGCCACCAGCAGATCGGGCCCGAGCATGTACTGCCGCTCCAGATGCGTGCACGCCCGGTCCTCCGGGAACTCCAGCGCCATCGGCCGCATCATCGGCACTCCCGACGCGTGCGCCTCGCGCGCCACCGCGTCCAGATACGGCATCAGCCGCAGCTTCAGCTTCGTGAACACCCGCAGCACGTCCACGGCCTCCTCGTCGAAGAGCCACGGCACCCGGTACGACGACGAGCCGTGCAGCCGGCTGTGCGACGACAGCAGCCCGAAGGCGATCCACCGCTTGAACAGCGCCGGCGACGGCGTGCCCTCGAAGCCGCCGATGTCGTGGCTCCAGTAGCCGAAGCCCGACATCCCCAGCGAGAGACCGCCGCGCAGCGACTCCGCCATCGCCTCGTACGTCGACTCGCAGTCCCCGCCCCAGTGCACCGGGAACTGCTGGCTCCCGGCCGTCGCCGAGCGCGCGAAGACCACCGCCTCGCCCTCGCCGCGGTGCTTCTTCAGCACGTCGAAGACGGTCTCGTTGTAGAGGTACGTGTAGTAGTTGTGCATCCGCTCCGGGTCGGAGCCGTCGAAGTACGCGACGTCCGTCGGCACCCGCTCGCCGAAGTCGGTCTTGAAGCAGTCCACGCCCATGTCGAGCAGCGCCGCGAGCTTGCCCGCGTACCAGGCGCGCGCCTCGGGGTTGGTGAAGTCCACCAGCGCCATCCCCGGCTGCCACTTGTCCCACTGCCACACCCCGCCGTCCGGCCTGCGCAGCAGGTAGCCGGCGTCGCGGCCCTCGGCGAAGAGCGGGGAGCGCTGCGCGATGTACGGGTTGATCCACACGCAGATCCGCAGCCCCCGCTCCTTCAGCCGGCGCAGCATCCCCGCCGGGTCGGGGAAGACCCGCGGGTCCCACTCGAAGTCGCACCAGTGGAACTCGCGCATCCAGAAGCAGTCGAAGTGGAAGACGGACAGCGGCAGATCGCGCTCGGCCATCCCGTCGATGAAGGAGGTGACGGTCTCCTCGTCGTACGAGGTCGTGAACGACGTCGACAGCCACAGCCCGAACGACCAGGCCGGCGGCAGCGCGGGCCGGCCGGTCAGCGCCGTGTACTTGCGCAGGATCTCCTTCGGCGTCGGCCCGTGGATGACGTAGTACGTCAGCTCCTGCCCCTCGACGCTGAACTGCACCCGCGACACCGCCTCCGAGCCCACCTCCAGCGACACCCGCCCGGGGTGGTCGACGAAGACCCCGTAGCCGGCGTCGGTGAGGTAGAACGGCACGTTCTTGTACGCCTGCTCGGTGGCCGTGCCGCCGTCGGCGTTCCAGATGTCCACGACCTGGCCGTTCTTCACCAGCGGCCCGAAGCGCTCGCCCAGCCCGTAGACGTGGGTGCCGACGGCGAGCCCGAGCTGCTCGCGCAGGTAGTGCCGGGCCGGGCCGCCGCCAGGGGGGTCGGTCTCCATGATGGCCATGCCCTTGGGCCCCGAGGAGGTCAGCGGCTTCAGCCCGTCGGCGGTGAGGAAGTCCAGCCGCCACGGCCCGCCGCGCGTCACCCGCAGGGCGAGGCTGCCGGCGGTGAGCAGGGCGTGCTCGTCGTCGTACGAGACCTGCGCGTGCGACTCCGCCCCGGCGAGCTGGAAGCGGGGCCCGGCGTCGGTGCCGCCGTCGAAGTGGGTCAGCGTCACGCCGACCACGTCGGGCATGGGGGAGTGCACGGAGACCGTCATGACGGGGCCCTTCAGCAGATCGCCGCGGTGCCGGATGGGCTGGGTCGGTGCGTGCACGTCCAGCGTGCCGTCCCCGGCGGTGACGTCGAGCACCTCGACCGGATAGGCGGCACGAACGCCCGCGCGCAGCATCCAGTAGCCGTCGGTGAACTTCATGCGCAGCCTCTCGGGGTCACTTGGGGAGTACGTCGTGGGGCACTACGGGGCTTACGGTGATCACTTGACCGCGCCCACGGCGATGCCGCGGGTCAGGGTCCGCTGGAAGATGAGGAAGAACGCGATCGCCGGCAGCACGCCCAGCAGGGCGGCGGCGTTCGTCATCGTGGCGTCCATGTCCCGCTGCCCCTGGAGGACGCCGAGGGCGACGGACACGGTCTGGTTGTCGTCTGAGACGAGCATGACCAGCGGCAGCAGGAACTCGTTCCACGTCCAGATGAAGAACAGCACCATCAGCACGCCGATCGTCGGCCGGCTGACGGGCACCACCACCCGCCACAGCACCTGCCACTTGCCCGCCCCGTCGATCCGCGCCGCCTCGATCACCTCGCGCGGGAACCCGCCGAGCACCGAGGCCAGCAGATACGTACCGAAGGCGGACTGCACGACGGTGAAGACGATCACCACGCTCAGCCGGGTGTCGTAGAGGCCCGCCTCCTTCGACAGGTAGTAGACGGGGTAGACCAGCGCCTCCTGCGGCAGCATGTTCGCCAGCACGAAGAACGCCAGCACGTACGGCCGCCCGCGGATCCGCCCGATGCCGATGGCGTACGCGCTGAGCACCGACAGCACCACCGCGAGCACCGCCACCGAGCCGGAGATCAGCACCGAGTTCCACAGCTTCTGCCCGAAGTCGACGCGCTCCCAGAAGTCCGCGAGCCCGTCGAGGTACACGCCGTCCGGCATGCTCAGCGGCCCGTCGCTGGAGTACTCCTCCGGCGACTTCACCGCGTTCATCAGCACCACGAAGAACGGCAGCACCATGAACGCCGCGCCCACCACCAGCGCCACGAGCACGGGGTACTTCCTGACCGCGGTCACGAGTTCTCGTCCTCCGCCCTCGTCTGCAGCTTCAGGGCGACGACCGCCAGCACCAGGATCAGCACCGTGAGGACGGTGGAGATCGCGGCGCCGTAGCCGGCCTGGAAGTTCTCGAAGAAGTTCTGGTACGCGAAGTACGACGGGACGTTCGTCGCCTCGCCCGGGCCGCCGCCGGTGAGGACGTACACCATGCCGAAGACCTTCAGCGCCGCGATCGTGCACCACAGCAGCACCACCGCGACCTCCGGCCGCAGTTGCGGCAGCGTCACGTGCCAGAACCGCCGCCACCAGCCCGCGCCGTCCAGCTCCGCCGCCTCGTGCAGCGCCGGGTCGACGCGCTGGAGCCCGGACATGAAGATCACCAGCGGGAAGCCGATCTGCACCCACACCATCACGGCCATCACGCTGTACAGCGCCCAGTCCGGGTCGCCGAGCCAGTCCTGCTGGAGCGCGTCGAGCCCGACGGCGCCCAGGAGTTCGTTCAGCGAGCCGCTCTCCGGAGCCAGGATCCAGCTCCACACGATGCCGGCGACCGCGATCGGCAGCACCTGCGGCAGATAGAAGCAGGCGCGCAGCACGGCCACCCAGCGGCTGCCGGCGTGCCGGCCGGCGAAGTCGAAGAGCGCGGAGGCCAGCACCAGCCCGAGCGCGGTCGGGATCAGCGCCATCGCCGCGACCATGGCCAGGCTGTGCCGGAACGACTCCCAGAAGTCGTCGTCGCCGAGGAGCCGGTCGTAGTTCTCCAGACCGGTGAACTCCGGCGTGCCGACGCCGCTCCAGTCGGTGAAGCTGATCCCGGTGTTCATCGCGAACGGCACGATGATGACGACGAGGAACGCCAGCGCGCCGGGCAGCAGAAAGAGCGCGTACGAGCCCTCGGTGGACGTCCGGTGCGTACGGCCGCCGCGGCGTGTGCGCCACCGCCGGCGGGAGGGGGTTCCGCTCCCGCCGGCGGGGCGAGCCGCGTCCTTGGAGACGACGGCCGTCATTCCTGGAGCACGTTCTCGTCGTACTCGGCCTGGAGCGACTCCAGTACATCGCCCGGCTCCGCGCCGCCGGTGAGGAGCTTCTGCGTCTCGGAGGTCATCGAGTCGTAGAAGCCGTTGGCCGGCCAGTCGGGGTAGTAGGCGAGGCCGTCGTTCCCGGCGAGGGTCGTGTAGTCCTCGATGAGGGCCTTGGACTGCGGGTCGGTGATCGCGGCGGCGTCGGCCGCGACGGGGACGCCGCCGTTGTCGCCCAGGATGTTCTGGACGCCCTTCTTCATCGTGATGTCGATGAAGTCGTACGCCAGCTCCTTGTTCTCGGCGCCCTCCGGGACCACCCACAGGTTGCCGCCGGAGCCGAGGGTCAGCTCGCTGCCGGGCCACAGGAAGGTGTCCCAGTCGAACTTCTGGATCTCCGCCTGGAAGCGGCCGAACCACCAGCTTCCGGAGAAGAGCATCGGGTGCTTGCCCTGGATGAACGAGACGCCGGCGTCCTCGGCCTTGGTGCCGGAGGAGTTCTCGGCGATGTAGCCCTTGTCGACCCAGTCGGCGAAGGTCTCGGCGGCGTACGTCCAGGCCGCGTCCGAGAAGTCGGTCTCGCCCTCCATCTGGAAGGAGTCGACCCACGCCTTGTCGGCCCGGCTGAGCGCGAGCTGGTAGAGGTACTGCTGCGCCATGTACTCGGCGCCGGCGTTGGCGAACGGGGTGATGCCGGCGTCCTTGAACGTCGCGAGCGCGTCCTCAAGCTCCGCGAACGTCGTCGGGACCTCGACGCCGTGCTCCTCGAAGAGGTCCTTGTTGAAGTAGACCATCGTGAACTCGGCGTAGTTGGGGATGCCGTACCAGGCGCCGGAGCCCATGACGCCGCTCTCGTCGTACTGGCTGGTGGTCGCCACGGTCGGCGGCACGGCGTCGGCCCAGCCGCGCTTCTCCGCCTCCGCGGTGAGGTCGGTCAGCAGGCCCTGGCGGGAGAGCTGGCCGGTGGTGGCGTTGCCCTTGTTGTACTCCATGAGGTCGGGCGCCTGGTCGGAGTTGAGGACCTGCGGGGCGGTTTTCTGGATCTGCTCGAAGCCCTTCTCCTCGAACTCGACCTTCACCCCGGGGTGGCTCTCCTCGAACTCGGTGACGGCCTCGGCCCACGCCTTGCCCATGGCGCTGTCGGGGCCCTCGTAGTGCCAGAGCCGGAGGGTCTTGCCGTCGCCGGAACCGCCGTCGTCGGAGCCGCCGCACGCGGCGAGCGTGCTCAGCGACAGGGCTCCCGCCAGGGCGGCAGCCAGCAGGCGCGCCCTTCTCCGTGCCTTCAACATCCACTGCCTCCGGGAGAGTTGTCCTCGTCGAATCGATTCGATGAGGGGTGTCGAAGCGCTTCGACGGAGGAAGGTAGGGAGGCCCCGGCGGTATGTCAATGGCGTTGACAAATTGTTTCGGTGAACGGCGCCGAAGGGGGCGGGCACCCGCCGGCGCCCGCCCCCTTCGGCGCTGTGCCGCGCGCGCCGCGCGCCACTCCGGCCTCACGCCGGCGTCACTCCGGCGTCACTCCGGCCGTCACTTCGGCAGGACGCCCCCGAAGGCCACGCATGCCGGGCTCGGGGCGGCGGCGGTGGCGCCGGTGCGGCGCAGGGCGCCGGAGCGGGTGACGCGGAACGACACCACGTCGTCGCTGTTCTGGTTCGCCACCAGCAGCACGTCGCCGGCCGGGGCCAGGGCGAAGTGCCGCGGCCAGGCGCCGTCGGTCGAGGTGGTCTCGCGCAGGTCGAGCCGCCCGTCGGCGCCGACCGTGAACCGGGCGATGCTGTCGTGCCCGCGGTTGGACACGTAGACCGTCCTGCCGTCCGGGTGCACGGCGACCTCCGCGCAGTAGCTCTCGCCGGTGAAGCCGCGCGGCAGCGTGCCGAGGGTCTGCAGCCAGCGGAACGTGCCGCGGGCCGCGTCGTACGTGAAGGCCGTCACCGACGACGTCAGCTCGTTGACCACGTAGACGAACCGCCCGCCGGGGTGGAACGCCAGGTGCCGCGTGCCCGAGCCGGAGGCGACCTGCATGAACGGCAGCGGGTTCGGCGTCAGCTTCCCGGCCTCGGCGTCCAACCGCCAGGCCCAGACGCGGTCGGTGCCCAGGTCGGCGCCGAAGACGTACCCGTACGCGGGGTCGAAGGCGACCTGGTGCGGGTGCGGGCCGGTCTGGCGCTCGGGGTCGGGGCCCGTACCGGCGACGGTGACGGTGTCCGAGACCGGCTGGGGAGTGCCGTCCGCGCCGAGCGGGACGACGGCGAAGGTGGCGCCGCCGTAGTTGGCGACGATCAGGTGGTCGCCGCGCTCGTCGAGGGCGCCGTGCGCGGGGACGCCGGGCACGGGCTGGTCGCCGGTGCGGGTCAGCTCGCCGGTGGCGGTGTCGATGGCGTACGAGACGACGCCGCCGCCCTTCTGCCCGTTCCAGGTGCTCACCTCGCAGACGGCGTAGAGCACGGGCAGCCGCGGATGCACCGCCAGCCACGAGGGGTTGGGGACGCCGGGCACCTCCTGGATCGGGGTGAGGCGGCCGTCGCCCGCCATGCGGAACGCGGCGAGCCCGGCGGGGGCGCCGGGGCCGCCGGCGTAGCCGCCGACGTAGACGGCGCGGGGGCCGCGGGCTGCCGTCGCGGCGGAGGCGGGCGCCGCGGCCGCGGGTGCGGCCGACGCGGGCGAGGCGGAGCCCAGCGCGGGAACGACGCCCGCCAGCGCCGCGGCGCCGAAGACCGGCAGCATCTGGCGCCGGCTCGGTCCTGTGGGGCTCTCGGCGGCGGGTTCCGCATCGGGTTCTGGGGGCGGGGCGGAGGCGTGCAAGACGGTGCTCCTCTCGTGGCGGGGACGGTCACCGGTGGAGCGGGCGGGACGGGGATCGGGCCGTGGTGCGGGGTGGCGCGGGACGGGAAGCGATTCGATACGGGGCTGCTCGCAGTATGCGGCCCGGTCGCGGCGCGGGGAGGGGCCGGGGCACGTGAACTGACCGGGGCACGTGAACCGATCGGTCCGCGGACCGATCGGGGTACGCACACCGATCGCGGTGCGCGAGCCCATTGCGGTACGCGAACCGATTCGACTCGGCGCCGATCGCAGCGCGCGGGCCGAGCCGGGTCCGTGCACCGATCGCCGGTCCCGCCCCCTTCGCCGTACGCCACCGGCCAGCGCACCCCGGCCCGTCGAAAGGGGCCGGCCAGTCGAACCCGCCCCCGGCACACGTCGAACGGCGCGCGCGCCGCCCGGCCCGGGGTCCCCTGCGCCCCGGGCCGGGCGCCGCCGCCGCGGCCGCCTACTCGGGCAGCCGGACGGACTGGGCGTGGCGGAACACGTTCCCCGGGTCGTACGCGGCCTTGACCCGCTGCAGCCGCACGTACGCCTGCTTGTAGTACAGGTCGTGCCAGGGGGTGTCCGAGGTGTTCCACTGCGGGTCACCGAGGTCGATGTCCGGGTAGTTGATGTAGCACCCGTCGTTGACCTCGTTGGGGACGGGGACGCCGCCGGTGTCGGCGTACACGTCGCGGTACATGTTCCGGATCCAGCCGAGCTTCGCCGCCTCCTCCGACTGCTCGCTCCAGTACGCCTGGTACTGGAGCTTGATGATCGAGTCCCGCTGCGGCGCCGCGGTCGCGTCCGTGCCGACCGCGTTCACCTGCGCGCCGTACGAGTCGATCGACACGAGCGCGCTGCGCTGGTCGGTCTCGGTGAGGTTCTTGTACATCGCGGATATCTGCTCTTCCGGGAACGCCCGCCGCAGGTACGCCGACTTGTAGTCGCCCCGCCCGCCCCAGCCGGAGCCGCCGAGCTGGCGGGTCGCGACCAGCCACGGCCGCGCCT
The DNA here is from genome assembly GCF_035917395.1 of Streptomyces sp. NBC_01808. Lineage (NCBI taxonomy): Bacteria > Bacillati > Actinomycetota > Actinomycetes > Kitasatosporales > Streptomycetaceae > Streptomyces > Streptomyces sp. NBC_01808. The sequence continues at coordinate 2,888,418 of NZ_CP109072.1, read as the reverse complement.
GCGGTGCGAAGAGGTCGGGCATCGCCCGCATCTCGTTCGTCGACAGCGTCGTCGGCTGGGCGTCGCCCATGTGGCCGCCGACCTCGGCGAGGAAGTCGTCCAGCTTGCGCGCCGCGTCCGGCTGGGTGGCGTCGAACTGGGTCGTCATCGAGATCGAGCCGCTGGCCTTCGTGCTGCAGACGAGCATGCTGAACATGCCGGCGTACGGGTTGCCGGGGGCGCTGTACTCCTCGTAGAAGCCGCTGTAGTTGCGCAGCAGCGTGCGGAAGCGGTCCTCGTTGATGTTGCTCCAGGGCCACGACTGCTGGTGCACGTACACCTCGCCGGGCGGCTGCGGCAACTGCTTCTCCGGCGCCAGCCGCTCGGTGCCGGGGGCGCGCAGGAAGTAGCGGGTGACGATGCCGAAGTTGCCGCCGCCACCGCCGGTGTGCGCCCACCACAGGTCGTGGTGCGGGTCGTTCTTGTCGCTGCTGGCCACGATCGCGCGGGCCTTGCCTGAGGCGTCCACCACGACGACCTCGACCGCGTGAATGTAGTCGACCGTCAGCCCGAACGCCCGGGACAGCAGCCCGAAGCCACCGCCCTGGATATGTCCGCCGGCGCCGACGGAGGAGCAGGAACCGCCCGGGATCGTCACCCCCCAGACGCGATAGAGCTCCATGTAGACCTCCATCAGCGTGCAGCCGGGCTCGATGACGAAGGCGCGTCTCTCTTGGTCGTACGAGATGTCGTTCATCGCCGACAGGTCGATGACGACCTGGGCGTCGGAGTGGTAGACGAATGCCTCGTAGCAGTGCCCGCCGCTGCGTACGGCGACGCGCTTTCCGGCCCGTACGGCCTCCTCCACCGCGGCCACGACCTGCTCCGTGGCCGTGGCCACCCGGATCGCCTCGGGGCCGGCGCGCCAGCGGCCGTTGCTGCCGGAGACGAAGTCGGGATAGCGGGCGTCGGCGGGGGTGATGGTCGAGGCGGGTACGCCGCGGGCGGCGGCTCCTGCGGAGGTGGCGGCGGCGAGCTGGCCGGTGCCGAGGGCGGCGGCACCGCCCACGGCCGCGCTCGAAAGAAGTACTTTCCGGCGTGAGACGTTGTCCATGAGAAAACTCCCGTCGGCGCAGGGGGAAATGGGCAGCACAAAGTCAGGCGGCACGCATTTGCGTAGGCAGAAGAATTTCGTCGGGGCGGCGCTCGATGCGGGAAGATGCTAATCCGGGGCGACCGGGACGTAAATCCCGGTTTGGGAATGCCCGTATCCAATTCCCTGATACTCGGCGGGAGTCGACCCCGCCGGAAAGGGGCTGCGGTGGGGCGTTGCGCGGAGCGCAGCCAACGGAATGTAACAGACCGCCTGGGAAAACGCCGGGGCCGGGGATCTGCTTCAGGCCGCGGGGCGGCGCGTCGCGTTGAGCGCGGTGGCGGCGAGTGCGGCGGCGGTGGCGGCGGCGAGGGGGACGGCATACGCGGCGGCGGGCGTACCGGCGGCCCAACCGCCCGCGGCCCAGCCGCCGGTGGCGGACCCGGCGGCGATGCCGGCGAGGAGGGCGGTGACGGCGAGGGTCATGCCCTCGTTGAGGCGGCCGGCGGGGGTACGGGCCTGGACGAGGGACATGCCGGTGATCATCGTCGGGGCGGTGGCCATGCCGGCGAGGAGGAGGGCGGGGGCGAGGAGGACGAGGCGGCCGGTGGCCGCGGCGAGGAGGGGGAGGAGCATGAGGGAGGCCATGGCGAGGACGCAGCGGAGGAAGAGGGGCTCGGGGGCGGACGTGTCCGCGGCCTCCGGCGTCTCCTTGACCGGCTTCTCCGTGACCGGCGCCTTCGCAACCGGCGTCTCCGTAACCGACGCCTCCGTGACCGGCGCCTTCGCAACCGGCGTCTCCGTAACCGACGCCTCCGTAACCGGCGCCTCCGTGACCGGCGTCTTCGCAACCGGCGTCTTCGCAACCGATGCCTCCGCCACGTCCGAACTCCCCGGGCCCGCGGGGGAATCCGCGTACCCCGGCCGCCGCGCCCCGTAGACGAGGCCCGCCAGGCAGGAGCCCGCGGCCAGCAGCGCGAGGATGCCGCCCGCCGCCGCCGGCCGGCCGAGGCGGTCCGCGTACGCGATCGTGACGACCTCCATCGACCCGAACACCGCCCCCGCGCAGCAGAACGCCGCCAGCAGCGGCGGAAACCCGGGCCGCCGCAGCGGCGACCGCGCCCGCTCGCCCGGCGCGCGCGGCAGGGGCGGGGGCTCGGTGGCGCGCTGGGCGGCGAAGAGGAGGATGCCGCTCATCAGCAGGACGGCGCCGGTGACCGTGCCCGCCTCGGGGAAGACGGTGGTGCAGAGGAGGGCGGCGAGGACGGGGCCTGTCATGAAGCAGAGTTCGTCGGCGGCCTGTTCGAAGGAGTTGGCGGTGTGCAGGGCGGCGGCGTTGCCGGGCTCGGGGCCGCGGAAGGCGTGGGCCCAGCGGGCGCGGGACATGCCGCCGGTGTTGGGGGTGGTGGCGGTGAGGACGTAGGCGGCGAAGAGCGTCCACGCCGGGGCGCGCAGGTGGACGCAGAGCGCGAGCACCAGCGAGCCGACCGCGGCGATCGCCGCCGCGGGCACGGCGATACGGGCCTGGCCGCGCCGGTCGACGAGCCGGGCGGTGAGCGGCCCGACGACGGCGGTGGCGGCGAGCCCGGCGGCGGGGACGGCGCCGGCGAGGGCGTACGAGCCGTAGCGCTCGGCGACCATGATGACGGCGCTGACGGAGAACATGCCCATGGGCAGCCGGGCGACGAGGTTGCCCGCGGTGAAGGCGCGGGCGCCGGGGACGGCGAAGAGCCGCCGGTAGGGGGCGAGGAGGTGCCGCGGCGGGCTTATGGGGGACATGCGGAAAAGCTGGCCGCAGGCGGCCGCGCGGGTCCAACACCTGATCGCTGGCCATTCACGCGCGTACGTTGTGAAATGGCCGGATGCCGACCGCACCCCGGGACGTCGAGCCGCGGCTGCTGCGCGCCTTCGCGGCGGTGGCGGACGAACTGCACTTCACCCGCGCCGCGGGACGCCTGTACGTCGCGCAGCAGGCGCTGAGCCGCGACATCCGCAGGCTCGAACGCGAGCTGGGCGCGGAGCTGTTCGTGCGCACCACCCGCCAGGTGCGGCTGACCGCGGAGGGCGAGCGGCTGCTGCCGTACGCCCGCCGGGTGCTCGCCGCGTACGACGACCTGGCCGCCGCGGCGGACCCGCGGACCCGCCCGCTGCTCGTCGACGTCGGCGCCCGCTACAGCACGGGCCAGCGGGTCCTGGACGCGGCGCGCGCGGCGGCGCCGGAACTGGAACTGGTCGCGCGGTTCCACAGCGGTCTGACGGGCGCGGCGGCGGAGATCGCGGCGGGACGGCTGGACGTGTCGTTCGGCCGGGTGGCTGGGCTGGCCCCGGAAACGCGGGCGGGCCTGCGGCACGAGCTGGTACGGCTGGAGCCGATGGCGGTGCTGCTGCCGTCGGCCCACCCGCTGGCGGCCCGCCCCGAGGTGCCGCTGGCGGCGCTGGCGGGCGAGACCCTGTACGGGGCCGACGGCAACGCGGCGACGGCGGAGTGGACGGACCTGGCCCGGGAACTCTTCGCCGCCCACGACATCTGCCTGGCGGCACCGTTCCCGGAGATCGACGGCGAGGCGGAGTTCGTGCGGCTCGTCCACAGACACGGCTGGTCGGTCCTGGCCACCACGGAGTTCGCCCCCATCCCCGCGATGACCCTCCGCCCCCTCACGAACCCGGTCCCGCTGTCCCCGGTCAGCCTCGCCTGGCGCAGCGGCCTGACCCACCCGGGGCTGACCGCGCTACGCACGGCAGCGCGGAAGCTGGCAAGGCAGCACGACTGGCTGCACCACCCACCCGACGCCTGGCTCCCAGCCGCAGACCAAGCCCTGCACACCCCGTGAGCGATCAGGCGCCCGCGTTGGACTACCTGACAGGACAAGTCAGTTCACGCTTCGAGCGACTCGGTGAGCAGGTCACCACGGCCAGGGACAGATACGTGGGGCGTTCGAGGGAGAAGCCGAACGACACGTCCGTTCCAGAATCCGACCGTTCTGCAGCGGAGTCGCCCAGCATGGTCAGCCGAGTGGTGTCGCGGTCCGTCTCCGACGCGAACCGGGGCGCGTACTCGGCCAGCCGCTCCCGACGTGGGGAACTCGGCGGCGACCGCGCCGTACCCCTTGCTCAGTTCCGGCTTGCTTCCGGCCGGGGGCGGCTCGGGGTACGGAGGCCGCCGCAGGGCTTCCTGGTCGAAGTGCTCTTTCGGCCCGGTCCAGAGATAAGCGTGGTGGTGCACGAGTCGTTCCCGTTCGAGAAGTGCCAGCCGGGCCGGACCTTTTTCGGGGACGCGGGTGGAGCCGGCCCGGCTGGGAGGAGGGAGGATCAGGCGTTCAGGCCGAAGCGCGCCGGGTCGATCCCGGCCGCGTCCAGTTCCTCCGTGGTGAATCGCAGCGGCTGCGCCTCCGGCCGCTTGCTGTCGCCCAGAGCCCAGGCGTCGTCAGCGATACGGGCCAAGGTCACGCACCCCTCGGTGCACGGGCCCCCGCACGCCTTCACGAACGAGGCTCCGCCGATGTCGAGCGCATACAGCTCGGAACTTTTCTGCATCACTGCACCTTCCTGCTCGACTGATCGCGGCCACGTTGGACCGCCTCAAGCCGTCCGTTGATCGTCGGCGAGAGGCCGTCCTCGCTCAGATCGTGGCGCCGCAGAACCGCTCGGATGTATTCCGGTGTCTGGAGCAGGCCGGGGATCAGCGCCGGTTGAAACAGCCGCAGCGTCGTCATCGCTCTGTTCACGCCCCGTACGCGGCCCACCATTCGGTGAACGGTTCGGCGTGGGCGAGTGCCGCGTCACGGTGCCGTGCGAATTCCGCAGTTCGTTCCGGTGGCAGCACTTCCGAGCCCAGGTACTTCCCGGCTTCGTCGTATCTCATCACGGCCACGGCCGCTGAGTCGAAGAACCAGAAATCCGGTACGTTCTCCAGGGGGTTGGCTTGCCGGTGATATCGAGGATGAAGAAGTCCTCGCCGCCGGTCATGTTCTTCCGGTAGCCCCAACCGAGTTCGAACCTGAGGTACTCCGTGAGCGGGCGGGACAGGATGTGCACTCGGTAGACGCGCTTCCCCTTCCCGGTGTGGGAGCGCAGTTCCTTGACCCAGCCCGCGTTGTAGTCGTCCGGCTGCGGTTCCCCGGCAAGGTAGGCGTGGTAGGCGTCGACGTTCCCGGACTGGCTGTAGTCGTCCGGGGTCTCCAGGCGGAACGCCTCCCGCTCGAACCTATTGCAGAGGTCGCCGAGAGTTCTAGATGAGGTTGTCACGGATGGCCTTCTGGATCAGTTCCATGGGGATCTCGACGAGGGTTTCGTGAGCGGGAATCTGAAGCCCGTGATCGGCCGGAGTCTCGCCCTGCACCAGGAAGGTGCCGCGATCCGTCGCATAGATCGTCGGGCAGTCCTTGATATCGCACGTGCTCACCAGCTTGGTGACCTTCATGGTCCCGGTGCCCTCTCGCGTGCGCCGCTGCCAGTACCCCGCGTGTGGCTCGATGCTCCCGAGCCTGAGGTACGCGGGTCAAGCGATCACGGTTGACGGAACAGGAAACCGCGTAACCCGCCCCCGCGCCCTCAGGCGCAGTCGGTACGGTGCGGGGGTGGCGGGGTTTCTGGAGCAGGTGCCTGCGCTGGTGGGTGTGGTGGTCGGGGCTGTCGGGTCGTACGTGGCCGTCATGCACGGCGAGCGGGTGCGGTTCCGGCGGGAGCGCGTCGTCCGGTGGGAGGAGCGGCGTCTCGCCGCGTACCAGGGCTACGCCCTCGCCGTGAAGTCGGCCGTCAGCCTGCTGTTCCGCGTCGGTGCCCACCTCGGCAACGACGGCAACCCCCATCCGCTGCCGCCGCAGGAAGCCGCTCCCCGGCTGGGCGATGCCTCGCAGGCCCGCGATCTGGCCTGGGAGGAGATGCTGTTGCTCGGCTCGCCCGAGGTGGTGGAGGCGGGCCGGGCGTGGGCCGAGGCGGTCGCGGCGATGGAGCGGTTCGTACGGGACGGGACCCGCGATCCGGGTGCGTGGTCGGCCCTGGTCGGGGAGCAGCGGGTGGCGCGCGAGGCGTACTACGCGGCGGCGCGGCGGGACATGGCCCTCGGGCCCGGGCACTCGGGCCGGTGGCAGCCGGGAGACAGGCCGTGAGCCGGCGGCCGGGCCGGAGCGGGGGAGGGGCGAGGCCGCGGGCGAGGGGTTCGTACGGGACGGGACTCGCGATCCGGTGCGTGGCCGGCCGGGGCGGACGCCTCCTCGCGACTGCAACAGGGCCCCACCCGGCGCACCTGCGATCACGGCGACGGCATCAGGTGAGCAGGCCGAACTCGGCGGTCACCACGGCCGAGAGGCGTTGCGCGGTGGCGAAGTCGGGGGTGAGGCGGTTCTTGGTGACCGCGAACGACGTCTCCGTGGCGGGGTCGGCGTAGGCGTAGCTGCCCCCTCCGCCGGGCCAGCCGAACGTGGTCGGTGCCTCGTCCGCCGGGGCGCCGAGGCGACCGAGCGGGTAGCCCAGGGCCAGCCGCGCGGGGTTGCCGAAAACCTGGTCGGTGCCCTCGAAGGCGACCGCCGACAGCTCCTCCAGTTGCTCCGCGGCGATCAGCCGGCCGTCGAGGACCGCCGCGTAGACGGTCGCGATCCCCCGTGCGGTGAAGGTGCCCACGGACGGGACGTCGGCCTGGAGGAAGCCGCGGTCGTGGCCCATCGACGCGCGGGGTTGCCGTTCCCACGGGGCGAGGAGGCCGTCGTGCTCCGCCGGTTCCGCGGGCTGCGGCTCGGCGTCCTCCAGCCGGGCGAGCCGGGCGAACTCGGTCGGGGGCACGCCGAAGTACAGCTCACCGGCGATCCCGAGGGGCACGGCGATCCAGTCGTGCAACAGCCGCCGCACCGGCTGCCCGGTGACCCGGCGCGCGATCTCGCCGACCAGGAAGCCGAAGGTGAAGGAGTGGTAGCCGGTCCGGGTGCCGGGCCGCCACCGCGGTTCCGCGCCGGCGAGGGCCGCGCAGATGCGTGGCCAGTCGGCGAGGTCGGCGGGGCCGATGCCGCCGGGCATCGCCGGCACTCCCACCGTGTGCGTCAGCACCTGCCGCAGGGTCGCGGTCTCCTTGCCGTGTGTCCCGAACTCCGGCCACACCTCCGCCACCGGCGTGTCGTAGCCGATCAGGCCGTCCCTGACCAGCAGGTGGCCGATCAACGCGGTCACGCCCTTGGCCGTGGAGAAGCTGAAGAACAAGGTCTCCGGGGACACCGGCCGTCCGGTCGTGCCGTCGGCCACGCCGGCGACGGCGTCGACGACCCGACGGCCCCGATGGTGGACGGCGACCTGCACGCCGGTCTCGGCCCCACCGGCGGCGAGTTCGTCCAGGACGTCCTGGACCCGTTGCCGGAGGGTCAGCACAGCTCGCCGCGCGGCACGGTGTGGCCGGCGGCTGCGGCGGCGGCCGACCGGGGGCCGGACGCCCGGGTGCGGGTCTCCGGCGACTCGTGGGTCCGCCGGCCGCCGTCCACCGTCATCGCCCGGCCACCTGACGGCCGAGGGCGTCGAGCCAGTCGCCGGTGCCCTGCTCGCGCCACTCGGGCTGTTCCCGATCGTCAAGGAACGTGCCCTGTTCGGTGAGGACCAGGCTGGTCCCGTCGCCGTCACGGGTGAACCGCACGGTGGTCAGCGACACGGTCGACAGGACCTCGCCGGTGAACAGGGCCGTGGTGTAGACGATGCGCTCGTCAGGCACGATGTCGTGGTACTCGCTCCGCGCGACGAGGCCGGTCCCGTCGCCACCGTGTACGGCCTCGGTGCCGCCGACCCGGAAGTCCAGCGAGTAGCGGTCGTCCTGGGCCGCGAACCACTTCGCCTTCGTGTCGCGGTCGGACCAGGCCGCGAAGACCGCGGCGGGGGAAGCGGTGTACGTCCGCTCCAGGGTGAACGTGCTGTGCTTCACCGGGTGGTCGGTCATGATCCTCACTCCTTCGTCTGGTCGTCGAGGACCGCGCCGAGGCGGTCCAGGCGGTGCTCCCACGCCGTGCGCCGACGCTGCAGCCACGCCTCGGCGCTCCGGAGGCCGGCCGGATCGAGTTGGCAGGTACGGACCCGCCCGGCCTTCTCCGACCGCACCAGCTCGCTGTCCTGCAGCACCCGCAGGTGCTGGACCGTCGCGGCGACGGTCACCCCGAGGTGGGCCGCCAGCTCGCTCACGGTGGCCGGGCCGTGGGTCAGGCGCTCGATCACCGCCCGCCGGTTCGCGTCCGCGAGCGCGTGGAACACCCGGTCCGCCGCCTCCTCATACTTAAGCATGTACTTAACTTTACTCGTTCGAGCCGCGAAGTCGAGGAGGCTGCGAGTTTCCGGTCCCGGGGGCAACGCACCGGCTGCGCTGGACCGGGACCTGAGTTGGGTCAAACGCGTGAGTGCGTGACGCCGTCGCCGGGTGGGTTCAGGGCGTCCAGGATCGCCTGGTGCCCGGGCGTTGCGGGCCGGGCCGGCAGATCAGCCGGGGGCGCTGACCGGGCTGGTAGCAGACCAGGGCGGCGACGGATAAGCGGCGGCGGGAGCGGCCCCGCACGCGGACAACGGGGGTGTGTCCGCGGCGGGACCAGGTGCGGGTGGTCGGCGGCGTCATCGAGAATCCGGCTTCGTCGCTGAGTAGGCCCGGGGCGCGGTGCCGGGATTGCTCCCGGTCCGTTTCCCCGGACCTCTCGCCGAACCCGCCGTGCGCCTCTCGACGCAACGGGCTCTCCACGGTCTCTGCCGTCAGACGGTCTCGCAGGTCCATGGGGTGGGGATCGTGTTGCCGCGGTAGCGATACCGGGTGACCGGGATCGCGCTGATCTTCCGCAACTCGATCTCGCCCGCGCTGATCGGCCGCCACCGCCCGGTGGGGGTGGTGAGCCGTCTGCGGACGTCCGTCCAGTTCCAGTGATGCCGCTCTTGCAGCAGCCGGACGACTCGCCACCAGACGAGGTTGTCCAGGCTGCTGAAGGTGCGCTTCGCGACGGCATGCCTGAAGTAGTTGGCCCATCCGTGGGTGACCTGGTTGAGGTTCACCAGGACCACGGCCAGGTCCTGCTGCGACGTTCTGTGGGTGAGGGTACGGATCTTCGCCTTCACCGACCGGAGAGGCCGGTCGGCGATGAAGGTGTAGACGTACCACTTGTCCGTTCCGCGTTTGCGGCGCCACTGGATGTGGAACCCCAGGAAGTCGAACCCCTCGCTCAGATGCACCAGCTGGGTTTTGGCTTCCGAGAACCGCAACCCCATCGGTGCGAGGACCTGGGCGACCTCCTCGCGCAGTGCCTCGGCGTCCTGCCTGGTCCCCTTGACCAGGACGACGAAGTCATCCGCGTAGCGGACCAGCCGCCACGAGGGCAGGCCCTTGGCACTCCGCCGTTCACGCCGACCGCTGGTGGACAGCTCCCCGTCCGGCTCCCATGCCCGGTGCAGGTGCTCATCAAGCGCCGACAGGGCGATGTTCGCCAGGAGAGGGGAGACGATGCCCCCTTGCGGCGTGCCGGTGAACGTCTCCTGCTGTTCCCCGAGCTCTGTGAGGAGCCCGGACTTCAGGAACGCCTTCACCGGCGCCAGCACCCGCTTGTCCTTGACCCGGCCCCGGACACGGTCCATCAGCGCGACGTGGTCGAGCTCGTCGAAGCACGCCGCGATGTCCGCGTCCAGCACCCACCGATAGCCGTGGGTGCCATAGAAGTGGATCTCGGCAATCGCGTCCTGGGCCCGCCGCTTGGGGCGGAAACCGTAGGAGACCGGCTTGAAGTCGGCCTCGAAGATCGGCTCCAGCACCAGCTTCAGCGCGGCCTGGACGACCCGGTCGGCGATCACGGGAATCCCCAGCCGCCGAACCTTCCCCGACCCGCCCGGCTTGGGAATCTTGCGCTCCCGCACCGGCAGCGGCCGGAACGAGCCCAGCCTGAGCTGGGCCCGTAGGTCGTCCAGGAACCCCGGGACCCCGAATCGCTTCTCGACGTCGGCGGCCGTCAGGCCGTCCACGCCGGGAGTGCGGGCGCCCCGGTTGCCGGCGACCCGTTCGAACGCCACGATCAGCGTCGCCGGGTCATGCACGAGGTTGAACAGATCATCGAACCGGCGACCAGGATCGGCCACCGACCAACGGTGAAGCTTGGCCTGCATCTCCGATACCCGCTGGCGTGGACCCACCGGGTCCGCCTCCAGCAGAGCACTGCTGTTCAGCGGTGCGTCTTTCGGCATTGCAGCCTCCTTCCCTTCTCGATACCGCTGCCGCCCTTCCCCATGTGCGCGGGCTTTCCCCGGCTCGGAGTACTACGGCGGCTCCGCCCCACCCGGACCGTTCGGCTGTCGATGCACCTATCCCCAACCGGGCACTGGCCGTGCACGACCGGGGAGTTGAGAACGGGTGGTTCCCGTGTTCACTGTGATTCGCTCGTTGGAGTAGGAGCCCGACTGTGTCCCTGCGGCATCGCCACGAGTACGCCGTAGACCTTCCTCGTGGCCTCCCGACCGGCTTCGAAACACCGGCCCAGGAGTTCCCCGCCGCCACCAGGCGACGAGTGCGCACCGCTTCCGGCCCAGATCCGCCAGGTTCGAGCCGGTGTAGTCGTTAAGAGACGTAAAGACGCCGGTTCCTCGCGTACTCCTCTCCATCCCGCTCGCCGGACCCGCACCATCTGGCAGTACTGGCACGTCCCGGCTTTGTCAGGGCCGCTCCCGCCCTCCCCGGCATCACCCGGATCAGGCTGCCCTCAGCTCCACATCCCTGCTACGACAGGTCAGCGGTGAAGGTCTCTCACCTCCACACGAATCACAGCGCCTCACGGCGCAATTCGAAGACGAGCCAGGCGCCGAGCGCCGCCGCGGTCCTTCCCCCTGTGGCCAGGGCTCCTTCACCCAGCCGGCCACCGCCGCCTCGTTGCGCTCCATCGCGCGGCGGGCCGGGACCTGGCAGCTCCAGCCGTGCCGCCTGAGCAGCGCGGCCACGCCCTGGACGGTGTAGCTCTTGTGGAGGCGGCGTCCGATGAAGGTCTTGATGCGCGACAGGGTCCAGGTCTGGTCCGGCCAGCCGTGCGCGAGGGCGCCCTTGGCCGGCTCCGCCTCCAGCACGATGAACAACTCGTCGCTCAGCAGCGGCCGTGACGCCGGTCCCTTGGATGCAAGGGCTCGTGTTCCGCCCTGTGACCAGACCTGCGCCAGCGCTGCACCGACCGCACGCTGATCCGCAGGTCACGGGCGATCACCGCGTTGTCGTCGCCGGCCCGGAACCGCTCGGCTGCCTCAAGTCGTAACTTCTCGCGGAAGGCCCGCCGTTCCTCGGTCAGCCCACCGCCTTGTGCGTACCTCACCCACCCGGCATACCTGCAGGGATCACGAGGCGTCAGCCCACACGACACCACCCTTTGAAGCTCAGTAGTGCGTGAAAAACGCACCAACCCGAACACGCTTCCCCAGGCCACAGCCCTACAGCCTGGCGAAACCCGACCGCGTGACCAAGTCAGGAGGCCGCCGGGTCGCGCCGGACGGGCTCAGCGGCTCGCGGTCGGGCTCAGTCCTCCGGGAAGTACGGCGCGACAGCCTCGGCGATCGCCTGAGCTGTGTCACACATGCCCTCAGCGCCGGCGGACTCGACCGTCGCCAGTTCCACGCTGACCGAGTCGTCGCCTCGGCTGAACTCCACCAGGCAGCCAACACCGGGCGCCTCTAGGACCTTGGCATCACGACCGTCGATGGTGGTTCCGTCACCACCGACCTCGGTGTCGGCCGAGAACTTCACCGCGGTGGTGATGTCCTCGTTGTCGGTGCGGTCGATCATGCATTCGACCAGCGAGGGGTCGTCGAAGGGTTTCAGTTCGTCGACCGGGACCGGCAGTTCGGCGACGGGGATCGCCCCGCAGACCTGCTCGGTGGTGACGTCGCTCTGATCAGCCGGGACCACCGTGGCTCCCGTCAACTCATTGGCGTCGCCGGAACCGTCCTCGGCGCCACCGGTCTGGTCCTCGGCCCCGTCCTCGGCCCCGGCCGACGGGCTCGACCCGTCGCTGTCCGAGCCATCCTCGGACGCACCAGCCTGGCCCTCGGTCACGGCCGACGGGTTCGACCTGTCCTCGCCGCCCGTGTCGTCACCACATGCGGACAAAGTGCACAGCGCGGCCAGCACGGCGGCCGCGATCGTCAACCTTCGTGTCATGACGCGACTATGACAGCCTCGACGGCTCTGCGTCGCGCTCACCCCCGGCGGGTGCGTGAGCGTTGCGGAAACACGCAGCACTGGCCGGCGAAAATTCGGTTGCGCCTGCCGTCGTGGATCGGCGATTGATGAACGGTCATGAGGGCGTCGCGTGATCTGCGACGCGGTCACGACCACCCCGACCAGCGCGGTCATCATGGCCCTGCTCACCACGCGAGTGCTGCCCCGCAACGTCGAACAGGACCGGCTCGCCGGGCTCGGGCACCAGTCCTGTCACCGTCGGCGTCGGCTCGACCCGTGCGGACCCGGCGGATGAACGCCATCCCGGCACCCTGAACCGACACCGCTTAGTGCGTGAAAACGCACCAACCCGAACACGCTTCCCCAGGCCACAGCCCTACAGCCTGGCGAAACCGCCGAGGCGGTCGGCAGTTGTACGGACCTCCAGGCCACGGTCGTGCGGCCGTTGCGCCTGCGGTACGGGGCGCGGTTCCGCGTCGCGCCGCTGCTGACGGTGGTGGATCCGGCCCGGTTCGCGGCCCTCGGCCGGGCCGGGGAGGCGGGCCTCGCGTACCTCTTCGACCGGCAGCTCGCCGACGCCGACGTGATCGCGCTCAACAAGGCGGATGCCGTGGACCCGGCGCTGTCGGCCGCGGTACGGACCGCGCTGGCGTCCCTGCACCCGGGCACACCTCTGCTGACGTACTCGGCCCGTACCGGCGCGGGCCTGCCGGCCCTCGCCGAAACCCTGACGGGCCGCGCGGACGCCGTGCACCTCCCCGCTCCCGCGGACCCGATCGCCCCCGCCGACCCGGCCGTTCACGCCGGCTCCGCCGCCCCCGCGCCGCCCCGCGTCCCCGCCGTACCCGGCGTACCCGGCGCGGGCGCCGGCCGCGACCGCGACCTCGTCATCGACTACGACCGCTACGCCGCCGCCGAGGCCCGCCTCGCCTGGCTCAACCACACCGCCGAGGTCCGCGCCCCGCACTCCGCCGCCGGCTTCCCCTCCGCCCGCTGGGCCGCGACCCTGCTCGCCGAACTGACCGCCGGCGCCGCCCTCGTCGGCCACGCCAAGGTCCACCTCACCGCGCCCGACGGCCGGACGACGAAGGCGTCCGCGGTCGGCGACGGCCGGGCGCCGGCGGTGGACGCCGACGGCGGCGCGATGCGGTCGGCGCGGGTGCTGGTCAACGCGCGCCTCGCCTGCCCCGCGGCCGAACTGGACGCCGCCCTGGCCGCCGCGGTGCGCGCCGCCGACGCCCGGGCGGGCGCGGCGACGTCGGCCACTGCACCCCCCGCCGCCTTCCACCCCGCCTACCCCCGCCCCGTCCACCGGCTCCCGGCCACCGCCCCGCCCCCTGTTACATCCAGGTGAATCCCGGTAAACACCCTGGTCCAGCCCCCGAACCAGGCCCGTCCACCCGCCCTGAGCACCGTTTCCTCACCTGTCAAGTCCCCCTTGAGTGAGGGCAAGGTTGCGCGTGCGTCACTTGTCAACACAGGGTGGAAACCCACCGTCCCTACGGTCACCCTGAACCAGATCCGCCGCCCCGCCCGCGGGTGGCGGCACGCCGACGAAGGGCAGGGACGGCTGCGATGACCGGCTCCGGGCAGACCGCGCGCAAGGGGAAGCGCTGGATCGAGGAGTGGGATCCCGAGGACGAGGCGTTCTGGGCGGAGACAGGCGAGAAGACCGCCAACCGCAACCTCCTCTACTCCGTCTTCTCCGAGCACATCGGCTTCTCCATCTGGACTCTCTTCTCCGTCCTGGTCCTCTTCATGGGCGACGAGTACGGCATCGACGCCGCCGGGAAGTTCTTCCTCGTCTCCGTCGCCACCCTGGTCGGCGCCTGCGTGCGGGTGCCGTACACCTTCGCCGTCGCGCGCTTCGGCGGCCGCAACTGGACGGTGTTCAGCGCGCTGATGCTGCTGCTGCCGACCGCCGCCGCGTTCGCCGTGATGGAGCCCGGGACCTCGTATGGCACTTTCTTGCTGGTCGCCGCGCTCGCCGGAGTCGGCGGGGGCAACTTCGCCTCCTCGATGACGAACATCAACGCCTTCTTCCCGCTGCACCGCAAGGGCTGGGCCCTCGGGCTCAACGCCGGCGGCGGCAACATCGGGGTGCCCGTCATCCAGCTCGCCGCCCTGCTCGTCATCGCCGTCGCGGGCGACGGGCGGCCGCGGGTGCTGCTGGGGATCTACATGCCGCTGATCCTGGTCGCCGCGGCGCTCGCCTGGTGGCGGATGGACAATCTGGCGCCGGTACGGAACGACACCGGGGCGGCGAAGGAGTCGGTCAGGGACGCGCACACGTGGATCATGTCGTTTCTGTACGTGGGCACCTTCGGCTCGTTCATCGGCTACAGCTTCGCCTTCGGTCTTGTGCTGCAGACCCAGTTCGACCGCACCCCGCTCCAGGCCGCGGCCGTGACGTTCATCGGGCCGCTGCTCGGGTCGCTGATCCGGCCGGTCGGCGGCTGGCTGGCGGACCGGTACGGCGGGGCGCGGATCACGCTGTGGAACTTCGCGGCGATGGCCGGCGCGACGGCCGTCGTCGTCTTCGCGTCCGTACGGGAGTCGCTGCCCGTCTACCTCGTGGGCTTCGTCGGGCTGTTCCTCTTCTCCGGGCTCGGCAACGGCTCCACGTACAAGATGATCCCCGGCATCTACCAGGCCAAGGCGTTCGCCCTCGGGCTGCGCGGCGAGCAGGCCAACGCGTACGCGCGGCGGCTGTCCGGCGCCGCGATCGGGCTGATCGGCGCGGTCGGTGCGCTCGGCGGGCTGGGCATCAACCTCGCCTTCCGGCAGTCGTTCCTCGCCAACGGCAACGGCACGGCCGCCTGCGTGGCGTTCCTCGTCTTCTACGCTGTGTGCTTCGTGGTGACCTGGGTCGTGTACCTGCGCGGGCCGCGCACGCCCGCGGCGCGCGCGGACGGCGCGGACGGCCCGGAGCCGCGGCAGCCCGCCTACGCGGGGGTGTGAACGGAGCACCATGGCACGGCACGAACGGCACCGACCGGGGGAGCAGCGAACCATGACCGTACCCGCCGAGGTCAAACCCCTGGAGGGCTTCTCCGTCGGAGTCACGGCTGCCCGCCGCGCGGACGAGCTGAGCACGCTGCTGGCCCGCCGCGGCGCGGTCGTGCACCGCGCGCCCGCGCTGCGGATCGTGCCCCTGCACGACGACGACGAACTGCTCAACACCACCAAGGCGCTCATCAGCGACCCTCCCGACGTCGTCCTCGCCACCACCGCCATCGGCTTCCGCGGCTGGGTCGAGGCCGCCGGCGGCTGGGGACTCGGCGACGCGCTGCTCGACAAGCTGGCGGGCGTCGAACTGCTGGCGCGCGGGCCCAAGGTGCGCGGCGCGATCCGGGCGGCGGGGCTGACCGAGTCGTGGTCGCCGGCGTCGGAGTCGATGGCGGAGGTGCTGGAGCGGCTGCTCGCCGAGGGCGCCGAGGGCCGGCGGGTGGCGCTGCAGCAGCACGGCGAGCCGCTGCCGGGGTTCGTCGAGTCGCTACGGGCCGCGGGGGCGGAGGTCATCGTCGTACCGGTCTACCGCTGGATGCCGCCGGAGGACCCCGCGCCGCTGGACCGGCTGCTGGAGGCGGTCGCCGCCCGCGGCGTGGACGCCGTGACGTTCACCAGCGCCCCGGCCGCCGCGAGCTTCCTGGACCGGGCGGCCGCCCGGCACTGCCGCGAGGAGGTCCTCGACGCCCTGCGCCACGACGTGCTGCCCGCCTGCGTCGGGCCGCTCACGGCGCTGCCGCTGGAGCGGCACGACGTGCCGACCGCCCAGCCGGAGCGCTACCGCCTCGGGCCGCTCGTCCAGCTCGTCGCCCTCGAACTCCCCGGGCGCGTACGGACGCTGCCGGTGGCCGGACACCGCATGGAGATCCGCGGCCACGCCGTGATCCTCGACGGCGCGCTGCGCCCTGTGCCGCCGGCCGGCATGTCGCTGCTGCGCGCCCTTGCACACCGGCCCGGCTGGGTCGTCTCCCGCGCGGAGCTGCTGCGCGCGCTGCCGGGCGCGGGCAGCGACGAGCACGCGGTGGAGACGGCGATGACCCGGCTGCGTACGGCGCTGGGGGTGCCGAAGCTCATCCAGACCGTCGTCAAGCGCGGCTACCGGCTGTCCCTCGACCCGCCCACGGACGACAAATACGCCGAGGTCCGGCCATAACGCATCCGCGCGGGCGGACCGTTGAACGCCCCGGCGGCGGACCCCGTACTCCTCGACCCGGAGGTGAGGGATGCGGGACGATGCCGTGGTGGCAGCGCAGCGCTCGAAGCCGACTCCCGACGAGGAGTTGATGCGGGTCCTCTACCGCGAGCACGCGGGCCCGCTCTTCGGCTTCGTGCTGCGCCTGGTCGCCGGGGACCGGCACCGGGCGGAGGACGTCGTACAGGAGACGCTGCTGCGCGCCTGGCGGCACGCCGACGAACTGGCGGCCGCCGACGGCTCCGTGCGGCCCTGGCTCGTCACCGTGGCCCGCCGGATAGTGATCGACGGGCACCGCAGCCGGCAGGCGCGCCCGCGCGAGACGGACCCCGCGCCGCTGGAGAGCGTCCCGGCCGCAGACGACACCGACCGGGTGCTGCGGCTGATGACGATCTCCGACGCGCTCGCCGACCTGACGCCCGCCCACCGCGCCGCGCTGGTGGAGACGTACTTCAAGGGCCGGACGGCGAACGAGGCGGCCGAGGTGCTGGGCGTACCGGCGGGGACGGTGCGCTCACGGGTGTTCTACGCGCTGCGCTCGCTGCGGTTGTCGCTGGAGGAACGGGGAGTGGTGCCGTGACCGGACAACGGCATCCGGACGTCGGGGCGTACGCGATCGGCGCGCTGGAGCACGACGAGGCGGAGCGGTTCGAGGAGCATCTCGCCGGCTGTGAGCGGTGCGCCGCCGCGCTGGCGGAACTGGTGCCGGTCGCCGGCATGCTGGCGGACGTACCACCGCCGCAGGAGCCGCCGCCGGGCGCGCTCGACCGGCTGCTGACGGAGCTGACGGCGGTACGGGCCCGGCAGCGCCGGGTGCGCCGGCGGCTGATCGTCGCGGTGACGGCGGCGGCGGTGGTGGCGGTCGCGGCGCCGGTGGTGACGGCGGTGGTGCTGACCGGCGACGACCCGGCGCCGGAGCAGCGGCGCGCGGACGTCGCGGGACAGGAGGTCAGGGCCGTGGACCCGGAGACGGGTGTGGAGGCCAGGATCAGCATGCGCCCGGTGACCTGGGGCACGAGCGTGGACCTGGATCTACGCGGGGTGAGCGGCCCGCGCCGCTGCGACCTCCAGGCCGTGGGCAAGGACGGCTCGCACGAGACGGTCACGAGCTGGGGCGTCCCGGCGGACGGCTACGGCGCCGGAGACGGCAGGAACGCGGGCGCGAGCGGCCAGGGCGGCGGCAACAGCCTGCGGACCTCGGGCGGCACGAGCATGTCCCCGGACGACATCGACCACTTCGAGGTGGTCACGTCGGAGGGCGACAGACTGGTGATCGTCCCGGCGGAAGCGGGCTGACGGCGGCGGCCCGGCCGTGTCGTGTGACGTGACGGCCGCGACCCGCCGCCGCACCCCCGCCCCACACCCCCGCCGACCTGGGCTGACCTCCGGTCGCCCCCTCGCGAGAGGTAAGGTGAACGGCTGCCTTGTCCGCACGAAGGGGGCCGCGGGTGACCGCGCACATCACCGCCCCGGACTCCGTCCGGGATCGCGAGATCCAGGCCGAGCAGGAACATCTGGACCGCGTGTACGACCGCCTTGAGGAGAAGATCCACGAGGCGGAGTTCCTCATGAGCGACGCCGCCAAGCGCGGCCAGGTCGGCACCCCCGGCGCGCTCGCCGAGCGCGACGCCCAGGTCTTCCGCGCCGGCGTCCATCTCAACCGGCTGAACAGCGAGTTCGAGGACTTCCTCTTCGGCCGCATCGACCTCCTGCCCGGCAAGGACGGCGTCCGCGGCCCCGACGGCGCGTACACCTCCGTCGAGCCCGCCGACGACGCCGTATCGGCCTCCGGCGAAGGCGGCGAGCAGCGCGCCCGTATCGCGGAGACCCTGCACATCGGCCGCCTCGGTGTCCTCGACGCCGACTACGCCCCGTTGGTCATCGACTGGCGCGCCCCCGCCGCCGCGCCGTTCTACCGCGCCACCCCCGTCGCCCCCGGCCGGGTCGTGCGCCGCCGCGTGATCCGCTCCAAGGGCCGCCGGGTGCTCGGCGTCGAGGACGACCTGCTGCGGCCCGAGCTGTCGGTGACGCTCGCCGGCGCCGCGCTGCCCGTCGTCGGCGACGGCGCGCTGATGGCGGCCCTGGGCCGGGCCCGTACGCACGCGATGCGCGACATCGTCTCCTCGATCCAGGCCGAGCAGGACACCGTCATCCGCGCCCCCGCCGCGTCCGTCACGGAGGTCGAGGGCGGCCCCGGCACCGGCAAGACGGCGGTGGCGCTGCACCGCGCCGCGTACCTGCTCTACCAGGACCGGCGGCGGTACGCGGGCGGGATCCTCGTCGTCAGCCCGACGCCGCTGCTCGTGGCGTACACCGAGGGCGTGCTGCCGTCGCTGGGCGAGGAGGGGCAGGTCGCGATCCGCGCGGTGGGCTCGCTCGTCGAGGGCGCGGAGGCGACGCTGTACGACGAGCCGCGGGTGGCCCGGGTCAAGGGCTCGGCGCGGATGGTGCGGGTGCTGCGCCGGGCCGCGCGCGGGGCGCTGACGGCGGGCGACGTGCCGCAGCGGCTGCGGGTGGTCGCGTTCGGCGCCCGGGTGGAGCTGGACGCGCGGGACCTGCGGCGCGTACGGCAGGCGGTCCTCGGCGGTACGGCGCCGGTGAACCTGCTGCGGGCCAGGGCCCGCCGCTTCCTGCTGGACGCGCTGTGGCAGAAGTCCGGCGCCAGGCCGCGCTACGACGACCCGGAGCTGGCCGCGGAGGCGCGCGCGGGGTTCGACGAGGACATCTCCACCGAGGACGACTTCCTCGCCTTCCTCGACGCCTGGTGGCCGGAGTTGACGCCGCGCGCGGTGCTCGGGGCGCTCGCCGACGAGCGGCGGCTCGCGGGCTTCGCGCGGCGCGTGCTGAACCCCGGCGAGGTCCGCGGCCTCGCCCGCTCGCTGGCCCGCGACGGGCTGACCGTGCACGACGTGGCGCTGCTGGACGAGTTGCAGGTGCTGCTCGGCGCGCCCGCGAAGCCGGCCAGGCCGCGGGAGCTGGACCCGCTGGACCAGTTGACGGGCCTGGAGGAGCTGACGACGTACGGGGAGCGCACCGCGCCCGCCGTACGCAGGCGGGACGAGGAGCGGCAGGAGTACGCGCACGTCATCGTCGATGAGGCGCAGGACCTGACGCCGATGCAGTGGCGGATGGTGGGCCGCCGTGGGCGGCACGCGACGTGGACGGTCGTCGGCGACCCGGCGCAGAGCTCGTGGCCGGACCCGGACGAGGCGGCCGCGGCCCGTACGGAGGCGCTGGGCCGCCGCCCGCGCCGCCGCTTCACGCTGACCGTCAACTACCGCAACCCGGCGGAGATCGCCGAGGTCGCCTCCCGGGTCCTGGCGCTGGCCATGCCCGGCACCGAGCCGCCGGAGGCGGTGCGGTCGACCGGGGTGGTGCCGGCGTTCGCGGCGGCGGGGGCGGATCCGTACGACACGGTGCGCGCGGAGGTCGGGCGGCTGCTGGCGGACGTGGACGGCACGGTGGGCGTCGTGGTGCCCATGGGCCGCCGCGAGGAGGCCCGCGGCCGGCTCACGGAGCTGGGGGAGCGCGTGGTGGTGCTGGGCAGCCTGGAGGCCAAGGGCCTGGAGTACGACGCGACGGTGGTGCTCTCGCCCGCGGAGATGGCCGACGAGTCGCCCGCGGGCCTGCGGGTGCTGTACGTGGCCCTGACCCGGGCGACGCAGCGGCTGGCGGTCGTCGCCACGGCCCCTGACCTCCCGGACGCCGACGGCGTCCCCGACCTGCTGCGTCCGTGAAAAGGCGCCACAGGGGCCGCCGAGACGGGAATGGCCTTACGGGGAGGGTTTGTTAGCCTGGGTACGGCACCGGCCCGATCCATGCCCCCGGGCCCAACCATCGGCGCTTCGAGCGCCCACTTGCCGCGAGGC
The DNA here is from genome assembly GCF_035917395.1 of Streptomyces sp. NBC_01808. Classification (NCBI taxonomy): domain Bacteria; kingdom Bacillati; phylum Actinomycetota; class Actinomycetes; order Kitasatosporales; family Streptomycetaceae; genus Streptomyces; species Streptomyces sp. NBC_01808. The sequence continues at coordinate 2,868,130 of NZ_CP109072.1, read as the reverse complement.
GAGCTGGCGGGTCGGTGCCACCAGGCTCGTACGGGCCGGGTGTGCGGCAGCGGCCGCGCACCCGGCCTGCGGCCTGTCCCGGCCCGGTCCCGGTCCACCTCCCGGCCCGTTCCCCGCGATACCGTTCTGCGGAAAAATGATTCCGCCTTCCGGAGGGTTTCCGGATACCGCCCAGTAGGTGCGACCATCGATCCGATCCGCAGCGGGGCGTGTCACGCCCCGTGGCTTCACCACACAAGAGGGAACACACGGCCATGGCAACGGCGCCAAGCGTCTCCTACTCGAACACGGTCCGGCTGGAGGTCCCCGCGGGGGGCAACGCCGTCAGCCAGCTCACCTCTGCCGTCGAGTCCTCCGGCGGCAGCGTCACCGGCCTCGACGTCACCGCCTCAGGACACGAGCGGCTGCGCATCGACGTCACCATCGCCGCGGCCTCGACCGACCACGCGCGCTCCATCGTGGAGAAGCTCCGCGGCATCGAGGGCGTCGTCGTCGGCAAGGTCTCCGACCGTACGTTCCTCATGCACCTCGGCGGCAAGATCGAGATGCAGTCCAAGCACCCGATCCGCAACCGCGACGACCTGTCGATGATCTACACCCCCGGCGTCGCCCGCGTCTGCATGCAGATCGCCGAGAACCCCGAGGACGCCCGCCGGCTGACCATCAAGCGCAACAGCGTCGCCGTCGTCACCGACGGCTCCGCCGTCCTGGGCCTGGGCAACATCGGGCCCAAGGCCGCGCTGCCGGTGATGGAGGGCAAGGCGGCGCTCTTCAAGCGGTTCGCGAGCATCGACGCCTGGCCGCTCTGCCTGGACACCCAGGACACCGACGCCATCGTGGAGATCGTCAAGGCCATCGCGCCCGGCTTCGCGGGCATCAACCTGGAGGACATCTCCGCGCCCCGCTGCTTCGAGATCGAGGCGCGGCTGCGCAAGGCGCTGGACATCCCGGTCTTCCACGACGACCAGCACGGCACCGCCATCGTCGTGCTCGCCGCGCTCACCAACGCGCTGCGGGTGGTCGGCAAGGAGCTGGCCGACGTGCGCGTGGTGATGTCCGGGGCCGGCGCCGCCGGGACGGCGATCCTCAAGCTGCTGATCGACGCCGGCGCCAAGCACGCCGTCGTCGCCGACATCAACGGCGTCGTCCACTCGGGCCGCGCCGACCTGGTGGACGCCCCGCCCGGCAGCGCGCTGCGCTGGATCGCGGAGAACACCAACCGCGACGGCCTCACCGGCACCCTCAAGGACGCCGTGCGCGGCGCGGACGTCTTCATCGGCGTCTCCGCCCCCGACGTCATCGACGGCGGCGACGTGGCCGCCATGGCGTCCGACGCGATCGTCTTCGCGCTGGCCAACCCCGACCCCGAGGTCGACCCGGCCGCCGCCCGCGAGCACGCCGCGGTCGTCGCCACCGGGCGCAGCGACTTCCCGAACCAGATCAACAACGTGCTCGTCTTCCCCGGCGTCTTCCGCGGCCTGCTCGACGCGCACTCGCGGACCGTCAACTCCGAGATGATGATCGCCGCGGCCCGCGCCATCGCCGACGTCGTCCAGGACGACGAGCTGAACCCGAACTACATCATCCCGAGCGTCTTCAACGACCGGGTGGCCCCCACGGTCGCCGACGCGGTCCGCGACGCCGCCCAGGCCGCGGGCGTGACGGCGCCGCCCACCACCGGGCCGTAACCGCCCCTGCACCCCGCGTGGGAACGGGCCGGGCCCCGGCGCGTCGGCTGGCTTTCGGGCCGCGCGTACGTCATAAGTGTGCGGATGGACGGGCTGCGGCGTACGACGCGCCAGGGCGCCGGATTGGCGTTTCCGCCGCAGGTGAGGGCAGGATGCGTAGTCGGGCGCGAGGCGCTGTCACGGGACCCGGTTACGGGGACTGTCAGCGGGTCCTGGCAGCATCGGCTTTGATCTCACGCCTCAATGGCAAGAAAACACGGGAGACAGATATGAACCGCAGTGAGCTGGTGGCCGCGATCGCAGAGCGCGCCGAGGTGACCCGCAAGGACGCCGACGCCGTGGTGGCCGCCCTCGCCGAGGTCGCCGGGGAGGTCGTCAGCAAGGGCGACGAGAGGATCACCATCCCCGGCTTCCTGACCTTCGAGCGCACCCACCGCAAGGAGCGCTCCGCCCGCAACCCGCAGACCGGCGAGCCGATCCAGATTCCCGCTGGCTACAGCGTGAAGGTCACGGCCGGCTCGAAGCTCAAGGAAGCGGCGAAGGGCAAGTAAGGCCCGCAGACCGAAGAAGGAGGGCGGCCGGACCCAGCGGGGGCGGCCGCCCTTCGCCTTCTCCACCCGCCCTCCTTCCGTACGCGGACGGGGGCGGGCGGCGCTCAGCCGGCCGCCGCGGCGGCGGCCGGGACGTCCGGCAGCTCCGCGCGGGCGCCGAGGTCCGCGAGCTTCTGCAGGAAGTTCTCGTAGCCGCGGTTGATCAGGTCGATGCCGTGCACCCGCGAGGTGCCCTGCGCCGCCAGCGCCGCGATGAGGTACGAGAAGCCGCCGCGCAGGTCCGGGATGACCAGGTCGGCGCCCTCCAGCTTGGTCGGCCCCGACACGACCGCGGAGTGCAGGAAGTTGCGCTGCCCGAAGCGGCAGGGGGTGCCGCCCAGGCACTCGCGGTAGAGCTGGATGTGCGCGCCCATCTGGTTGAGCGCGGAGGTGAAGCCGAGGCGGGACTCGTACACCGTCTCGTGCACGATCGACAGCCCCGAGGCCTGCGTGAGGGCGACGACCAGCGGCTGCTGCCAGTCGGTCTGGAAGCCGGGGTGGACGTCGGTCTCCAGCGCGATGGCGTTCAGCGGGCCGCCGGGGTGCCAGAAGCGGATGCCCTCGTCGCCGATGTCGAAGGCGCCGCCGACCTTCCGGAAGGTGTTGAGGAACGTCATCATCGAGCGCTGCAGCGCGCCGCGGACGAAGACGTCGCCCTCGGTCGCCAGCGCCGCGGACGCCCAGGAGGCGGCCTCCAGCCGGTCCGGCAGGGCGCGGTGGGTGTAGCCGCCGAGCTGGTCCACTCCGGTGATGCGGATGGTCCTGTCGGTGTCCATCGCGATGATCGCGCCCATCTTCTGCAGCACGCAGATGAGGTCCTCGATCTCCGGCTCGACGGCCGCGTTGGACAGCTCGGTGACGCCCTCGGCCAGCACGGCCGTCAGCAGCACCTGCTCGGTGGCCCCGACCGACGGGTAGGGCAGCCGGATCTTCGTGCCGCGCAGCCGCTGCGGCGCCTCCAGGTACTGCCCGTCGGCGCGCTTGTCGATCCGGGCGCCGAACTGGCGCAGCACGTCGAAGTGGAAGTCGATGGGCCGGCCGCCGATGTCGCAGCCGCCGAGGCCGGGGATGAAGGCGTGGCCGAGGCGGTGCAGCAGGGGGCCGCAGAAGAGGATCGGGATACGGGACGAGCCCGCGTGCGCGTCGATGTCGGCGACGTGCGCGCTCTCGACGTACGTCGGGTCGAGCACCAGCTCACCGGGCTCGTCGCCCGGACCCACGGTCACGCCGTGGAGCTGGAGCAGACCGCGCACCACCCGCACGTCGCGGATGTCCGGGACGTTGCGCAGCCGGCTGGGGGAACTGCCGAGCAGCGCGGCGACCATCGCCTTGGGCACGAGGTTCTTGGCCCCGCGGACGTGGATCTCGCCCCGGAGGGGCGTACCGCCGTGGACGAGGAGGACATCGGCGCTGTCAGGAGCTGTCATGAGGCTCGCGATCCTGGAGACGGACTGGGACAGACAGAAATGCTAATGCCCCGCCGACCCCCTTCCCCCGGGCCGGGGCAGGGCGGGGAACGTCATGAATTCGCTACAGATTCGGAGGGACGAAGCCGGGGAACTCTGCGTACGGCGCCCGGGCGCGCAGGGTGACGGGGCGGGCGTGGGGTTGCGCCTGACGGGTTCGGGGCCTGGTGGGTGGGGGAGTCCCCTCGGGTTGGCGCGGCTGTGTGCGAGGGCCCCGGGGGTTTGAGGGCGGAGCCTCGGGGTTGATGTGCGCCGCGTACGGCGGGCCCGGGCGCGCGGGCCGGCGAGCGCGAATCCGCGGCGCGGCTGGGGGGCCCGCTGGACAGGGGTCCGGGGGGGCGGAGCCCCCGTGGGTTCGCGCGGACGCGCGCGGCGGGGGTTGGGGGCGGAGCCCCCGGTTTCGGGAAGGGGCGGGATCGGGGACAACCCCCCGCCCCGTGCCCGCGGGCGGGGGCGTGAAGACCCCGGGGCCCGGTGGGGTGCGCGCCCCGTCCCGCGCCGGTGCGCACCCCCTGCGTCGCGAGAGGCGGCCGGGGCCGGCCCCCCGGGGCGTGCGTGCGCGCATTGCCGTATTCCTCGGCCGTCCGCTCCCCACGCGCCCGTAACTGCGGGATCATGTCCGCATGACGGAGGTGTCATCCCTCACGGGCCGGTTGCTGGTCGCGACGCCGGCCCTGACCGATCCGAACTTCACCCGGACCGTGGTGCTCCTGCTCGACCACGACGACGAGGGGTCGCTCGGCGTCGTGCTCAACCGGCCGACCCCCGTCGGCGTCGGCGACGTGCTCCAGGACTGGGCCGACCTGGCCGGCGATCCCGGCGTGGTCTTCCAGGGCGGCCCGGTCTCCCTCGACTCCGCGCTCGGCCTCGCGGTGGTCCCCGGCGACAAGGGCGGCGTGCCCGGTGGCGAGGGTCCGCTCGGCTGGCGCCGGGTGCACGGCGCCATCGGCCTGGTGGACCTGGACGCCCCGCCCGAGCTGCTCGCGGCGGAGCTGGGCACGCTGCGGATCTTCGCGGGGTACGCGGGGTGGGGCCCCGGGCAGTTGGAGGAGGAGCTGGACGACGGCGCGTGGTACGTCGTGGAGTCCGAGCCCGGCGACGTGTCCTCGCCCGCGCCGGAGGGCCTGTGGCGGGCGGTGCTGCGGCGGCAGCGCAGCGAGCTGGCGATGGTCGCGACATATCCGGACGACCCGAGCCTGAACTGATCCGCGGTGCCGTCGGTACCCTTGGCCACCATGAGCACTCCTCTCCCCGAGCCCGAACGCGGAACCGGCACCGGCACCCTCGTCGAACCGACGCCGGAGGTGTCGCACGGCGACGGCGACCACGAGCGCTTCGCCCACTACGTCCAGAAGGACAAGATCATGGCCAGCGCGCTCGACGGCACCCCCGTCGTGGCGCTGTGCGGCAAGGTGTGGGTCCCGGGGCGCGATCCGAAGAAGTACCCCGTCTGCCCCATGTGCAAGGAGATCTACGAGTCCATGGGCGCCGGCGGCGGCAAGGACGGCGGTAAGGACGGCGGCAAGAAGAAGTAGCGGCTCTCCGGCCGCGGCCCCCGGGTCCCAGGGTCCCCGGGCCGCGGCCGGAATGGTCTAGTCCAAATCGCCGTCCTGGGGCAGGATGAGGCCATGGATCTCATCCCCGCGCCCCGCAGCGCCGCCCGCACCAGCGACACCGCGACCTTCGTCCTGGGCCAGGGCACCGTCCTCGCCGCAGGCGAGGGGGCCGAAGGCGTCGCCCGGTGGCTGCGCGCCGAGCTCGGTGCGGCGACCGGGCTGCCGCTCGCCCCCGGAGACCCGGCCGCCGCGGACGCCGCCGACGACGCGGACGCCCCCGGCGTCATCCGCCTCGCCGTCGACCCCGCGCTCGCCCTCGCCGGCCGCCCCGCCGGCGCGGCCGGCGCCGAGGCGTACCGGCTGGAGGCCGGCCCCGGCGGCGTACGCCTCACCGGCGGCGGCCCCGCCGGGCTGTTCTGGGGCGCGCAGACCCTGCGCCAGCTCCTCGGCCCGCAGGCGTACCGCACCGCCCCCCTCGGCGAGCGCACCTGGGAGCTGCCGCACTGCCGCGTCGAGGACGCCCCGCGGTTCGGCTGGCGCGGCTTCATGCTCGACGTCTCCCGGCACTTCCTCACCAAGCGCGAGGTGCTGCGCCACCTCGACCTGATGGCCGCGCACAAGCTCAACGTGCTGCACTTCCACCTCACCGACGACCAGGGCTGGCGCATCGAGATCAAGCGCCACCCCAAGCTCACCGACGACGCGTCCTGGCGCCCGCGCACCAAGGTCGGCCACCGCGCCTCCGACATCTGGGACGAGCGTCCGCACGGCGGCTTCTACACCCAGGACGACCTCCGCGAGATCGTCGCGTACGCCGCCGCCCGGCACATCACCGTCGTCCCGGAGGTCGACATCCCCGGCCACTCGCAGGCCGCCATCCACGCCTACCCCTGGCTCGGCAACACCGACGTCGTCGACACCGCGGCGCTCGACGTGTGGGGCGACTGGGGCGTCTCGGAGAACGTCCTCGCGCCGACCGAGGAGGTGCTGCGCTTCTACGAGGGCGTCTTCGAGGAGGTGCTCGACATCTTCCCGTCGGCGTTCGTGCACGTCGGCGGCGACGAGTGCCCCAAGCACCAGTGGAAGTCCTCGCCGGCCGCCCAGGCCCGTATCCGCGAACTCGGCCTGGCCGACGAGGACGAGCTGCAGTCGTGGTTCATCCGGCACTTCGACCGCTGGCTCGCCGACCGCGGCCGCCGCCTCATCGGCTGGGACGAGATCCTCGAAGGCGGCCTGGCCGACGGCGCCACCGTCTCCTCCTGGCGCGGCTACGCCGGCGGCATCGCCGCCGCGCAGGCGGGACACGACGTCGTCATGTGCCCGGAGCAGCAGGTCTACCTCAACTACCGCGAATCGGGCGCCCCGGACGAGCCCGTGCCGATCGCCCAGGTGCGTACCCTGGAGGACTTCTACCGCTTCGAGCCCGTGCCGCCGCAGCTCGAAGGCGCGGCGGCGGAGCACGTCATCGGCACCCAGGCCAACGTCTGGAGCGAGGTGCTGGAGAGCCCGCAGCGCTTCGACTACCAGGTCTACCCGCGGCTCGCTGCCTTCGCCGAGGTCGCCTGGTCCGCCCTGCCGCCGTCCGCCGAGCGGGACTTCGCCGGCTTCGCGGCCCGCATGGAGGAGCACTACGCGCGCCTCGACGCCCTCGGCGTCGACTACCGCCCGCCCGGCGGCCCGCGGCCGTGGCAGCGGCGCCCGGGAGTGCTCGGACGCCCGATCGAAGGACCGCCCCCGATCGTGTGAGCCTCGACGGCCGTCCCGAAAGTAGTACAAGACTCCCCGAAGAGTGACAATCCCCTCGTGGTGTGGAGCAGGTCCCCATCCGGGCCCGCGAGTTGGGCGCCGAGCGGGGTACGCTCGTGTTCTTCCGCGCCGCCGGAGGCGGCCCCGGACCGTGACGGATGTGCCAGAGTTGCCACGTCCCGGCCGGGAGCCCGTACCGTACGGCGGAACGGCCGGAACTCCTGGGGGACACTGCGGAAGGGGCAGCCGGGTTGACCACTCATGCACCGCAGGCCGCACAGACGGTGGTGCTGCCGGACTCGCTCGACGAAGCGGTCGCGGCGCTCGTCGCCATGCCCGCCGCCGTGCCCGTCGCCGGCGGGACCGACCTCATGGCGGCCGTCAACGCGGGCCTGCTGCGCCCCTCCGCGCTCGTCGGCCTCGGCCGGATCAGCGAACTGCGCGGCTGGCACTACCAGGACGGCGCCGCCCTCCTGGGCAGCGGCCTGACCCACGCGCGCATCGGGCGGCCCGACTTCGCCGCGCTCATCCCCGCGCTCGCCGCCGCCGCGCGCGCCGCGGGCCCGCCGCAGGTGCGCAACGCGGGCACCCTCGGCGGCAACATCGCCTCCGCCGACCGCACCGGCGACGCGCTGCCGGTGCTGGCCGCGCTCGACGCCACCGTGGTGATCGCCGAACCTGCGGGCGGGCACCGCGAGATCCCGGTCAGCCACCTCCTCGCGGGCGTGGAGATGCTGCGCACCGGCGAGTTGATCGCGTTCGTACGGGCGCCGCTGCTGCACGCGCCGCAGGTGTTCCTCAAGGCCACCGGGCGTACGGGGCCGGGGCGCGCGGTCGCCTCGGTCGCGTTGGTGGTCGACCCGGCGCGCCGCTCGGTGCGGTGCGCCGTCGGCGCGGTGGCGCCCGCGCCGCTGCGGCCGATGGAGGCCGAGCAGTGGGTCGCGAGCCTGATGGACTGGGACGGCCACCGCGGGCTGCCCCCGGAGGCGCTGGCCGCCTTCGGCGAGTACGTCGCCGCCGCGTGCATCCCCGACCCGCCGCCGGGCGCGGAGGGCGAGGAGCCGCCGCGGCTGCCGGCGGCGGCGCTGCACCTGCGGCGTACGGTGTCGGCGCTGGCCCGCCGGGCACTGGGGAGGGCGCTGTCGTGAGCCGGGACCACGTGGACGACCAGCAGCCGCAGTACGGCACCGGGGGCTGGCAGCCGATGCCGCACGGTGCCGACGGCGACCCGGACGCCACGGCGTTCGTGCAGTTGCCGCCGGAGGCGTTCCCCGAGGCCGACGCGGGCGCGCCGCTGGCGGCGCCCGGGCACGGGTACGTGCCGCCGCCGATAGCGGTTCCGGCGACGGACCCGGGGCAGACGGGGCAGTTCCAGATCCCGGAGGGGCTGAGCGGGCAGACGGCCCAGGAGGCGCCGGAGACTTACGGGCACGGCGAGGCGTACGGGTACGGGCCGGAAGCGGCCGGGCCCGGCCCGCACGAGGGCCACGGCGGGGGCCACGGCGACCAGTACGGCGACCGCGGGGCCCGGCCCCGGCGGTCCGGGGCCGGGGGCTTCGGGCAGGCGGGCATGCGCGCGGTGGCGGAGAGCAGGCGCGCGGCGGCCGATGGGGGTCCCCCCGCCGGTGAGAGTGGGGGCACCCCCGCCAGTGAGGGCGTAGCCGGCGGGGGAGTAGCCGGCGGGGGAGTAGCCGGTGGGGGAGGGTACGCGCAGGACGCGCCGGGCGGCGGGCAGGGCGCGTACGGACTGCAGCAGGACACCGGCCCCGACGGCGGCGCACAGCGGTGGGCGGACCCGGCCTACCCCGCGGACCAGGACCCGGGTACGGGCACGTGGCCCGGCGCCGCCGCGCACGCGGACGCCGGCGAAGGACCGTACGGCGAGGTCCCCCCGGGCGCCGCGCAGCACCCCGCCGACCGCGAAGGGCCTCCCGCCGAGGGGCAGATCAGCGCCTGGCGCCCGGTGCCGCAGGACGGCGACACGTCGCCCGGCTGGGCGATCCCGACCGCGCCCGACGACCTGCCGGAGGACTCCGGCGAGTACGCGCTGCACGACCGCTCCGCGGGCGAAGGGCAGCCGGACGGCGACGCCCGGGAGCACGCGGCGCCGGAGGCGGACGTACCGCGGCCGCCGGAGACCGGCGAGACCGGTCCCGTAGCGGAACCGGCGCCGGAAGCCGCCCCGGCCGAGACCGGGCCGGAGCCCGCCCCCGCCACCGCCCTCGCGGCGGACGAACACCCCCTCGCCTCGTACGTGCTGCGCGTCAACGGGGCCGACCGCCCGGTGACCGGCGCGTGGATCGGCGAGTCCCTGCTCTACGTGCTGCGCGAGCGGCTGGGCCTCGCCGGCGCCAAGGACGGCTGCTCGCAGGGCGAGTGCGGCGCGTGCTCGGTGAAGGTCGACGGCCGCCTCGTGGCGGCGTGCCTGGTGCCGGCGGCGACGGCCGCGGGCGCCGAGATCCGCACCGTCGAGGGCCTGGCCGACCAGGGCGTGCACTCCGACGTGCAGCGCGCGCTGGCCGCGTCGGGCGCGGTGCAGTGCGGGTTCTGCGTGCCGGGCCTGGCGATGACGGTGCACGACCTGCTGGAGGGCAACCACTCGCCGAGCGACCTGGAGGCCCGCCAGGCGCTCAGCGGCAACCTGTGCCGCTGCACCGGCTACCGCGCCGTGCTCGACGCCGTCCAGGAGGTCATCGCGGGCCGCCGCGCCCCGGACACCGAGGACGACGACGCCGACGACGCCGACGACACCGAGCGCGCCCGCATCCCGCAGCAGGCGGGCCCGGGCGAAGGCGGCGCCCACCCCGCCCCCGACACGGTCCGCATGCCCCCGCCCCGCTCCCCGAACCCCCACGAGGGAGGCCCCCGGTGACCCCCTCCCCGGAGCACACGGCCACGACCCCCATCCCCCCGGGCGGCCCCGAGGCGCACGGGATCGGGGCCTCGCTCCCCGCCGCGGACCTCGTCGCCAAGACCGAGGGCACGTTCCCGTACGCCGCCGACCTGTGGGCCGAGGGCCTCCTCTGGGCCGCCCTGCACCGCTCCCCGCACGCGCACGCGCGCATCGTCTCCGTCGACACCTCCGCCGCCGAGACCATGCCCGGCGTCCGCGTCGTCGTCACCCACCGCGACCTGCCCGACGCCGCCGACCACGGCAGGGGCGTACGGGACCGGCCCGTCTTCGCGCACGACGTCGTACGGCACCACGGCGAGCCCGTCGCCGCCGTCGCCGCCGACCACCCCGACACCGCGCGGCTGGCCGCCGCCGCCATCGCCGTCGAGTACGAACTGCTCGACCCCGTGACCGACCCGCAGGCCGCCTTCGAGGCCGAGCCCCTGCACCCCGACGGCAACCTGGTCCGGCACATCCCGCTGCGCTACGGCGACCCGCAGGCCGCCGGCGAGGTCGTCGTCGAGGGCATGTACCGCATCGGCCGCCAGGACCCCGCGCCCATCGGCGCCGAGGCCGGTCTCGCCGTGCCGCGTCCCGACGGCGGCGTGGAGATCTACGCGGCCGCCACCGACCCCCACTCCGTACGCGACCAGGTGTCCGCCTGCCTGGGCCTCGCCGCGGACCGGGTCAAGGTCGTCGTCACCGGCGTCCCCGGCGCCACGGGCGACCGCGAGGACGGCTCCATGCAGTTGCCCCTCGGGCTGCTCGCGCTGCGCACCGGCTCGCCGGTGAAGCTCCTCGCCACCCGCGAGGAGTCGTTCCTCGGCCACGCCCACCGCCACCCCACCCTGCTGCGCTACCGGCACCACGCCGACGCCCGCGGCAAGCTCGTCAAGGTCGAGGCGCAGATCCTGATGGACGGTGGCGCCTACGCCGACACCTCGGCCGATGCGCTGGCCGCCGCGGTGGCGTTCTCCTGCGGCCCGTACGTCGTCCCGCACGCGTTCGTCGACGGCTGGGTGGTCCGTACGAACAACCCGCCCTCGGGCCACGTCCGCGGCGAGGGCGCCATGCAGGTCTGCGCGGCGTACGAGGGGCAGATGGACAAGCTCGCCGCCGCCCTCGGCATGGACCCCGCGGAGCTGCGCGCGCGCAACGTGATGGCCACGGGCGACCTGCTGCCCACCGGCCAGACCGTCACCTGCCCCGCACCCGTCGCCGAACTCCTCACCGCCGTACGCGAAGCGCCGCTGCCGCCCGACGAGGGGACGCTGCTGCCCGGCGGCCCCGAGGGCGCGGGCGAGCCGGGCATCGTGCGCCGGGGCGTGGGCTACGGGCTGGGCATGGTGCACATGCTGGGCGCCGAGGGCGCCGACGAGGTGGCCACCGCGACCGTCCGCGTCAGCGGCGGCGTCGCCACCGTCATCTGCGCGGCCGTGGAGACCGGCCAGGGCTTCGCCACCCTGGCCCGGCAGATCGTGCAGGAGATCCTCGGCGTCGACGAGGTGCACACCGCGCCCGTCGACACCGACCAGCCCGCGGCCGGGCCCGCCTGCCACGGGCGGCACACCTGGGTCTCGGGCGGCGCGGTGGAGCGGGCCGCGAAGATGGTCCGTACCCAACTCCTTCAGCCGCTGGCGCAGAAGTTCGGCATGTCCGCGGAGCTGCTGACGATCGCCGACGGCAAGATCACGTCGTACGACGGCGTGCTGTCGACGACGGTCGCGGAGGCGCTGGAGGGCAAGGAGCTGTGGGCCACGGCGCAGTGCCGCCCGCACCCGACGGAGCCGCTGGACGCCAACGGGCAGGGCGACGCGTTCGTGGGCATGGCGTTCTGCGCGGTGCGCGCGGTGGTGGACGTGGACGTGGAGCTGGGCGCGGTGCGGGTGGTGGAGATGGCCGTCGCGCAGGACGTCGGCAAGGTGCTCAACCCGCGGCAGCTCGCGACCCGGATCGAGGCCGGCGTCACGCAGGGCGTGGGCGCGGCGCTGATGGAGAACCTCCGTACGAACAAGGGCATCGTCCGCCACCCCGACCTCACCGGCTATCCGCTGCCCACGGCGCTCGACGCGCCCGACGTGCGGATCGTGAAGCTGATCGAGGAGCGGGACGTGGTGGCGCCGTTCGGCGCGAAGGCGGCGAGCGCGGTGCCGGTGGTCACGTCGCCTGCGGCGGTCGCGGCGGCGGTGCGGGCGGCGACGGGGCGGCCGGTGAGCCGGCTGCCGATCCGGCCGCAGTCGGCGGCGGTGCAGTAGCCGGGGTGCAGTAGGCCGGGGTGTGGCAGGCCGGGGTGCAGGAGGGGGCGAGGCAGTAGGGGCACCTTCGGGGGCGTTGTGCGCTCAATGCCCGTGATGTGAAGGATGAGGCGATACGGTCCGCGGGAAGAGCCGCGGCCGTACGCACCCGCACCCCCGCCCGTACTCCCGTCCCCGCCCGTACCGCCGAGACGTGCTCCTCCGGGGCCTCCCGCCCCGCCCCCGACGCCGACGCTGCGCAGGCAAGGAGCACGTATGAAGACCGCACCCCCCTCCACCCCCGTGACCTCCCAGGCCCCGCTCAGCTCCCAGGTCACCATGACCCTCGCCGCGCTCGCCGCCACGGCCGCGACCCCGCGGCCCTCGGGGGAGACGGTGGCGGAGCAGACCGCGCGGATCCGCCGGGGCATCGTGGCGCAGTTGCAGAGCTCCACGGTCGTCAGCGGCTGGGAACTGCTGTGGCTGGCCCTCAGCCCGGACAACGCCAACCTCGTCTACGTCGCCCTCAACACCGACGGCTCGAACCAGATCGCCGTCGTCGTCCGCGGCACCGTCGACAACCCGGCCGACATGCTCGAAGACCTCGGCGTCGGCACGCTGGTGACGTTCACACCGGCCGGGAGCGCGGCGCCGCTGGCGGTCTCGGCGGGCGCGATGGCGGCGTTCACGCAGGTCGCGACGGCGCGCGGCGCGGAGGGGCTGGCGGGGGACGTGACCGGCGCGGGGCCCGTCCCGCTGACGGCCACGGTCACGGAGGAACTCGCCGCCCTGCTGCAGAACCTCCCGCCTTCGCCCCAGCCCACCGTCTACGTCATCGGCCACAGCCTCGGCGGCTGCGTCGCCACCATGCTCGCCCCGTACCTCCAGGCGTGGAACTGGCCGGCGAACCCGCCGCAGCTCGCCCTCGTCACGTACGCCGCGCCGACCGCGGGCGGGCAGGGGTTCGCCGACTACGTCGACTCGCTGCCCTGGGCGCAGTACGAGCGCCACGTCAACGCGTACGACCTGATCCCGCTGGCCTGGTCGAACCTCAGGACGGCGCTGAACTGGTACCCGCCGCCGGGCCCTCCGGCGACCGACAAGGTGAAGGAACTGCTGCTGGCGATCGACGGGTTCAGGAAGGGCAACGTCTACGTCCAGCCCCGAGCGGACAACCCGATCACGGCGAACCCGCAGTACCACACGAACGACTCCGCGCTCACCGACAAGACCACCGCGGACTTCCTGGGCCAGGTTGCGTACCAGCACGCCAACGACACGTATCTCGCCCTGCTGGACGCCCCGGCGCTGGACGCAGGACCGGTGGTGACCGGCCTGAGCCCCACCACGGGGCAGGGCGGCACCCAGGTCGCGATCACGGGCACCGGCTTCGACACGAACACCGCCGTCGACTTCGGCACGGTGCCCTGCACTAACTTCACCGTCGACTCCGCCACCACCCTCACGGCCTACGCCCCCGAGGGCGCCGGCATCGCCCACGTCCGCGTCACCAACTTCCTCGGCACCTCCCCGGCCGCCCCGGCGGCCCGCTTCGCGTACGGCCCCTCCGCCCCGGTGGCGATCACCTCGGTCTCCCCGGCCCGCGGCCGGGTCGACACCAAGGTCACCGTCAACGGCACCGGCTTCACCCAGGACGCCAAGGTCCTCTTCCGCAACCACGCCTCCGCGCAGGTCGACCACGAGTCCTCCACGAGCCTCACGGCCAGGGCCCCCCGCCGCCTCCCCACGGACCCGGCGACGGTGGACATCATGATCGTCACCGACTCCGCCACGTCCCCGACGGGCCCGTACGACGAGTTCACCTACGGCGACTGACCGCTCGCGGCGCCCGGGGAGCCTTCCCCGCCACCGCACCCCGCGGCACGGCTAGGCCGGGAGGGAGAAGCCCTCGGGCGGCGAGCCTTCGGCGAACAGCATGCCCACCCGGATCTTGTCCCCGCGTATCTCCCGGGCACGCCGGTACTCGGGAGAGTCGTACCACTCCCGGATCCGGGCCATGTCGGGAAACTCGATGAGCAGGAACCGGAGGGAGTCCCAGGTGCCTTCGACGGGCTCGGGCGTGGGGCCCGCGACCAGGTAACGGCCGCCGTGGCTGAGGATGGACTGCTGGGCCACGGGGGCGTAGGCCCGGCCGGCCTCCTCATCGAGCACCTCGACGTTGACGACGACGTAAGCGGGCATGCGTTTCTCCGTCTCTTTGGACACGGCGTGTACTAATGTCACGGCGGAGACTATCGCACCCCTGTAACCTTTCCCGGGTGAGCATCGACAGGGGCGGATCCGTCCCGGCCGTGATGAGCCGCCGGGAGCGGCTGCGGGCCGAGACGACCCGGGAGATCAAGGCCATCGCGCTGCGGCAGATGACGGAAGGGGGGCCCGGAGCGATCTCCCTGCGCGGCATCGCCCGCGAGATGGGGATGACCGCTCGCGCGATCTACAGCTACTTCCCCACCCGGGACGACCTGATCACCGAGCTGATCAGCGGAATCGCCGCCTCGCTCGCGGAGGCGACGGAAACCGCCTGCAACGCCGTGCCCGAGACCGATCCCGGCGGCAGGCTGCTGGCCTGGGGCCAGGCCCTGAGAGAGTGGGCGCTGGCTCACCCGGAGAGCTTCCGGCTCTTCTACGGCCACCCCGTCCCCGGCTACCGGCCCCCTGAGGAAGGGCCGGTGGACCAGACGGCACGCCGCGTGTGCCGCGAGCTCACCCGCCTGGTGGCCGAGGCCTGGCCCCAGGCCCGGCACCGGCAGCCCGAGGAGACCTCCTGGTCCGACCTCCACCCGGACTACGTCGCGAAGATCCGGACGGATCTCCCGGACGTGCCACCCGCTGCGGCGGCCCTCGCGCTGCGTGTCTGGGGCCGGATGCACGGCCTGGTGGCTCTGGAGGTCGACGGCCACATCCACCCCGTCGCGGGCAATCCGGCCGCCCTGCACCGCGCCGAAATGCTCGACCTGGTCAGGTCGCTGGGCCTGGCCTAGACCCCGCCCACCCGGACGATCCGGGGCCCGGCCTATGCCTTCCGGGCAGCCGTCCCGACGAGTGCCGCGTCGGTGTGGCCGGCGAGATTGGTGCAGAGGACCTGGGGGCGTGCGGTGGTGCGCAGGTCCACCAGCGGCTGATCAGAAGGCGGAGGCCGTGGCGGGAATCGAACCCGCGTTACTCGCCTTGCAGGCGAGCCCCTCAGCCACTCGGGCACACGGCCTTGGTACTCCGTCGAGCGTAGGCGGGGGAGGGGCGGGGCTCAATGCGCAGCGGGGGGATGTCACACGGTGGCAACAGCGTGTGCATGCCGCCGACGTACGCGGGTGCGGCCCGGGCGGGGTGAGCGGGTGGCGTGAGCGGGCGGGGACTAGGACCAAGGGACCGGAGGGTTCGCGACCTCCGACAGGGGCTCTTGTCGGTGTGGGGACTTACGCTGCTGCTCATGGCCAGCCTCGAATCGCGCGACACCGACGTCGCTCCCGCCGGCGTTCCGCCCGCCCCCGAGGGCGTGCTGCGGCGGCCGTACCGGGCGCTCAGCATCGGGATCGTCACCGTCGTCCTGCTCATCGCGTTCGAGGCCACCGCCGTGGGCACCGCGATGCCCGTCGCCGCGCACGACCTGGACGGCATCGGGCTCTACGCCTACGCCTTCTCCGCCTTCTACACCACCGCGCTCTTCGCCATGGTCTTCTCCGGCCAGTGGTGCGACAGCAGCGGGCCGCTGCGGCCGCTGACCGCCGGGATCGGCACGTTCGCGGTCGGGCTGGTGATATCCGGGACCGCGCAGACGATGTGGGCGTTCGTCGCCGGGCGCGCGGTGCAGGGGCTCGGCGGCGGGCTGGTGATCGTCGCGCTGTACGTGACCGTGAGCCGGGCGTATCCGGAGCGGCTGCGGCCGTCGATCCTCGCCGCGTTCGCCGCGTCGTGGGTGGTGCCGTCGGTCGTGGGGCCGCTGGCGGCCGGGGGTGTCACGGAGCACCTGGGGTGGCGCTGGGTCTTCCTCGGCATACCGCCGCTGGTCGTCGTGCCGCTGGTCGTCGCCCTCCCCGCGATACGCCGCCGCGCCCGCGGCCCCGTCGATCCCGCCGCGCCGCCCGCCCTCGACCGGCGTCGTATCCGGCTCGCGCTGGCCATCGCGGCGGGCGGCGGGCTGCTGCAGTACGCGGGGCAGGACCTGCGCTGGCTCTCGCTGCTGCCGGCGCTGGCCGGGGCGGCGCTGCTGGTGCCGGCGGTGCGGGTGCTGCTGCCGCGGGGCACGTACGTCGCCGCGCGCGGGCTGCCGGCGGTGGTGCTGATGCGCGGCATCGCGGCGGGGTCGTTCGTCGCCGCGGAGAGCTTCGTGCCGCTGATGCTGGTCACCCAGCGCGGGCTGTCGGTGACCGGGGCCGGCATGTGCCTGGCGGTCGGCGGGGCGACCTGGGCGCTGGGCTCCTGGACACAGGCGCGGCCCCGGCTGGACCCGTACCGGACTCAGCTCGTCCGTATCGGCATGCTGCTGGCGGCCACGGCGATCGCGACGGCGCCGCTGGTGCTGGTGGAGTCGCTGCCGGTGTGGATCGTCCCCGTCGAGTGGGCCTTCGGGTGCTACGGGATGGGGATGGTCATCTCCGGTACGAGCGTGCTGCTCCTGAAGCTCTCCGCCCCCGAGGAGGCCGGCACCAACTCGGCCGCCCTCCAGCTCTCCGACTCCCTCGCCAACGTCGTCCTCCTGGCCGTCGCCGGCGTCGTCTTCGCCGCCCTCGGCGGCGCGGCCGTCGGCCACGGCGCCCTGGGCGCCGGCGGCGACGCCCAGCCGGGCGCGTTCGTGGCGGTGCTGCTGCCGATGGCGGGGGTGGCCCTGGTCGGCGCGGCGGTGGCGGGGAGACTGCGTACGACGCCGGGGCCGCATCCGGTACCGCATTGATACGCGTCGCGGTACCATTGTGGTATGGCCATGAACCTGAGGCTGCCGGACGACCTCCAGGAGGCGCTGAAAGAGCGCGCCGACGAGGAGGGCCGGAGCATGCACGCCATAGTGCTGATGGCGGTCGAGCGGTATCTGACCGAGGAGGCCGACCGGGCCACGGTCCGCAAGCTGGGGGCGAAGTACGCCACGAACCATGCGGATCTGCTCCGGAGGCTGGGGGAGTAGCGCGTGAAGTACCTGACGGTCCAGGAAGCCCTGGACCTGGCGGAACTTGCCTGCGCCGGACAGCGGGTGGCGGTACGGGATCTGGGGCTGCTCACGTCGGCGCTGGGCCGGCCGCAGTCGCAGATGTTCGGCATCGAGGCGTATCCCGACCTGGTCGAGAAGGCCGCGGCGCTGCTGCAGTCCCTCACGACCAACCACCCGCTCGTCGACGGCAACAAGCGCATGGCCTGGATGTGCACGGTCGTCTTCCTCGACATCAACGGGGTGGAGATGCTGGACATCGACCAGGACCGGGCCTTCGACCTCGTCATCGACATTGCGACCGGCAAGACCGAGGACGCCGCCGTGATCGCGGCGGAGCTCCGGGCCCTGCGCCGGGGCGAGTTGGGCGAAACGGGCAGTACGCGACCCGGGTTCGTGTGAGGCTCCTCTCGTCCGGCGCGCCGCGGGTGGCGCGTGGGGCGGCGGTAGGCTGACGCGGTCGGCGACGAGCGGCCGCCAGAAACGACCGACCCGACCCCACCCGGAGACCGTGAGCACCACCTCTCATCACCTCTCACCGGCCTTCCCCGGCCGTGCCCCCTGGGGCACCGCCGGCAAGCTGCGTGCCTGGCAGGAAGCGGCCATGGACCGCTATCTGCAGACCCAGCCGCGCGACTTCCTCGCCGTCGCCACCCCCGGCGCCGGCAAGACGACCTTCGCGCTCACCCTCGCCTCCTGGCTGCTGCACCACCACGTCGTGCAGCAGATCACCGTCGTCGCGCCCACCGAGCACCTCAAGACCCAGTGGGCCGAGGCCGCCGCCCGTATCGGCATCCGCCTCGACCCCGAGTACAGCGCGGGGCCGGTCGGCAAGAGTTACCAGGGCGTCGCCGTCACCTACGCCGGCGTCGGCGTACGGCCCATGCTGCACCGCAACCGCTGCGAGCAGCGCAAGACGCTCGTCATCCTCGACGAGATCCACCACGCCGGCGACTCCCGCTCCTGGGGCGAGGCGTGCCTGGAGGCGTTCGAGCCCGCGACCCGGCGGCTCGCGCTTACCGGCACCCCGTTCCGCTCGGACACCAACCCCATCCCCTTCGTCGTCTACGAAGAGGGCAACGACGGCATCCGCCGCTCCTCCGCCGACTACACCTACGGCTACGGCAACGCCCTCGGCGACGGCGTCGTCCGCCCCGTCATCTTCCTCTCGTACAGCGGCAACATGCGCTGGCGCACCAAGGCGGGCGACGAGGTCGCCGCGCGTCTCGGCGAGCCGATGACCAAGGACGCCACCGCCCAGGCGTGGCGCACCGCCCTCGACCCGCGCGGCGACTGGATGCCCAACGTCCTCAGCGCCGCCGACCGCCGCCTCACCGAGATCCGCCGCGGCATCCCCGACGCCGGCGGCCTCGTCATCGCCGCCGACCAGGACTCCGCCCGCTCCTACGCCAAGTTGATCAAGGAGATCACCGGCCACCGCGCCACCGTCGTGCTCTCCGACGACGCGGGCGCGTCGAAGCGCATCGACGAGTTCACGGACTCCGGGGACCGCTGGATGGTCGCGGTGCGGATGGTGTCGGAGGGCGTGGACGTGCCGCGGCTCGCGGTCGGGGTGTACGCCACGACGATCTCGACGCCGCTGTTCTTCGCTCAGGCGGTGGGCCGGTTCGTACGGTCGCGCAGGCGCGGCGAGACCGCGTCCGTGTTCCTGCCGACGATCCCCGCGCTGCTCGGCTTCGCGCACGAGATGGAGGTCGAGCGCGACCACGTCCTCGACAAGCCGAAGCCGGACGGCGAGGAGGACCCGTACGCCGAGAGCGAGAAGGAGCTCGCGGAGGCGGAGAAGCAGCAGGACGAAGACACCGGCGACCAGGACGAACTGCCCTTCGAGGCACTGGAGTCGGACGCGGTCTTCGACCGGGTCGTCTACGAGGGCGCCGAGTTCGGCATGCAGGCCCACCCCGGCAGCGAGGAGGAGCAGGACTACCTCGGCATCCCCGGGCTGCTGGAGCCGGACCAGGTGCAACTGCTGCTGCAGAAGCGGCAGGCGCGCCAGATCGCGCACAGCAGGAAGAAGCCGGCGGAGGACGCGGACCTGCTGGAACTTCCCGCCGACCGGCGTCCCGTGGTCACGCACCGCGAGCTGATGGAGCTGCGCAAGGAGCTGAACTCCCTGGTCGGCGCGTACGTCCACCAGAGCGGCAAGCCGCACGGGGTGATCCACACGGAGCTGCGCCGCGTCTGCGGCGGCCCGCCGAGCGCGGAGGCGACGCCGGGGCAGATCCGGCAGCGGATAGCCAAGGTGCGGGAGTGGGCTACCCGGATGAAGTGAGCACGGGGCGGGACGGGGCAGGGCGGGAGTCAGTCGCGGAGCCGGGTCAGTTCCGCCCCGGTGCGGTACAGCTCCACGAGCAGCGGGCGCAGCGCCCGTCCGGCGGGGGTGAGGGTGTAGCGCGTACGGACGGGAAAGCCCGGGAACCGCTCCTGTAGGACGAGCCCGCGGTCCCGCAGCGCGGCCAGCCGCTCGGTGAGCACCTTCGGGCTGATCTGCGGCAGCCCGGCGCGCAGGGCGCCGAAGGAGTGCGGGCCGCCCATCAGTTCGCGCAGCACCAGCGTCGTCCAGCGGCCGGCGACTGCGTCGAGCGCGATCTCCACCGGGCAGTCCGGCTCGGGCCGGCATGTGCGTCCGGCGGGGGTCGGGGCCAGTTCTTCGTCCCAGGTCTCCTCGTCCCGCGTCTCGCGGTCCGCACCGTCGGTTTCCGTTTGGTGAGCCACGCCGCGGTCGGCTTGGCTGCGTCCATGACCACTCACCCGCGCCCCGGCCACGCCGGCTCCCTCCGCCCGTACGAGGCCGAGCAGCTCCCGTACGCCTTCGCCGCCGCGTTCAACTCCGGCAGCCCGGACACCCTCTCCCGGATCTACGCCGACGGCGCCGTCTTCGTTCCCCGCCCCGGCACGTGCGTCTCCGGGAGGGAGCTGGTGGCGGCCAGCACCGCATTCCAGGCGCTGGGCGTGCCCATCCGGGTCGAGCCGCGGCATGTGTACGCCACCGGGGACACCGCGCTGCTCGTCGTCGACTGGGTCCTCGAAGGGGAGGGGCGGGACCGGGCGCGGGTTCACGTCGAGGGCACCGCCACCGACGTCGCCCGCAGGGGAGCGGACGGGGTGTGGCGGTACGTGATCGACAACCCCTTCGGTACGGCGGCCGCGGCGTGACGGACCCGCCGGGCTAGGCTGCGCCATGCCCTCTTCCGACAGCCGGTCCGACGGCACGTACGACGTCAAGTACGACGTCAAGCGCGCGCTCAGGCAGTTCTACGCGCCGAAGAACACCGACTGGGAGCTGGTCGACGTACCGGCGCAGCGCTTCCTCGCCGTCGACGGCAAGGGCGACCCCAACACGAGCGCCGACTACGCCCGGGCCGTCGAAGCGCTTTACGCGGTCGCGTACACGGTGAAGTTCGCCAGCAAGCGCACCCTGGGCCGGGACTTCGTCGTCGGACCGCTCGAAGGGCTGTGGTGGGCGGATCGCCCGGAGGTGTTCGTGGCGCGGGACAAGGGCGCCTGGCAGTGGCGCATGCTGATCAGCCTGCCGGAGTGGATCACCGACGACTTCGTCGAGGAGGCGAAGCGGGCGGCGCTGGCGAAGAAGGGCGCCGCCGCCCTGCCCGCGCTGCCGCTGCTCCGCGTCGAAACGCTTCGCGAGGGCACCAGCGCGCAGCTCCTGCACGTGGGCCCGTACGACGACGAAGGGCCGGCGCTGGCCAGGCTCCACGACGAGTACCTGGCCGCGAACGGCCTCCGGATGACCGGGCACCACCACGAGGTCTACCTGAGCGACCCGCGGCGCGCCCGGCCGGAGAAGCTGAGGACCGTGCTCAGGCAGCCTGTCGAACGGGCGGAGTGACCGCGCGCTCGGGGCGCCGGGAACGCTGGTAGCGTAGAAAGGCCGAGGTCCGGCCGGTGACCGGGTCGTGCTCCAGGACGACGTAGCGGCCGAGGACGGCGAGGGCGACGACGCAGGCGCCCATCTCCAGGCCCTCCTCGACGAGGGTGCCGAGCATGAGCGTGAGGCTGTGGTCGTTCTTGTGCGCCCAGCCGTTGAACGCTTCGACGACCAGCGCGCCCCCCAGATACACCCCGAGCGCCCCCAGCAGCCCGTACCGCAGATCCCGCGGCAGCCGCCGCGCCCACACCACGGCGACCACGACGCCCGCCACGGCGAGGATCGCCCCGGGCAGCACCCAGGCGTGCGACGGGAGCGCCACCCCGGCGGTGTTCTTCCACGACTTGCCGACCTCGCCGAGGCGTTCGTGGAGGGAGACGGTCTCGTCGACGCTGAGCGTCGCGGTGGCGGCGGAGAACCCGAGCCACGACAGTCGGCTGGGACGGGCACCGCGCCCGCTGAGCAGCGCGGCGGCGAGGGCGACGCCGGCGACGGCGAGGAGGAGGGTGCTGTTCCACCAGGTGGCGATGTTGGCTTCGAGGTCGACGTTGACCATGCGGCGGACGCTGGGTATGGGCTCGAAGTGGTTGAAGCCGCGGCTGAGGAGATCCGCGGCGAGGACGAGGACGGTGATACCCCCGGCACCCCAGAGGACCCAGCGGCGGGCGGGGGGCGGGGCGGCTCCGGCGAGGGGGCCGGTGCCGGCGGTGCCGGCGACTGCTGCGGTGCCGGTGACTGTGGCGGCGACTGTGGCGGTGTCGGTGACTGCTGCTGTGTCGGCGACTCCTGCGGTGTCAGCGGCTACGCCCGTTGCGGCAACGTCGGCGGCTTCGGCAGCCGCGGCGACATCCGCGGCTTCGGCAGCCGGGCGGACAGCTTCGCGCTCCCGGCTGGGCCCGTTCCCCCCGCTACCCCCGTCGGCGTCGGCGTCAGCCTTGGTCTTGGACGCGGAATCGGCGGGTCGGCCGCCGGTGCCGTCCGCGTCCGGCTGGTGTATCTCAAGGTCGGTCATAAGCGCGGAGATTAACGGCAGGCGACGGGGGTGAACTGCCCGGGGTGCCCTTGTATGAAGCAGTTCTCACGCTCCTGCATCCATGAGGGGAACTCACCCCCGCCGAGGGAAAATCCGGCAACGAGCATGAAAGCCCCCTTCATCAGCACGTTGTCGCGTCGGGAGCGGGTGAGAGGGGCGGGGGCGCTGTGGGCGGCGAAAGTCGGGGTGGGGCTGGAGTGGGGCTGGGGCGGACCGCCTACGGGAGGCCAAGTCTGCTCGCGCGTGGGCGTCGCGTGGCGTGGGCGTGCGCGTTCGCGTTCGCGTTCGCGTTCGCGTGCACGGGAGTTGGGCTGTGGGCGCCCAGTGCGGGCGAGGGGCCCGGCTCCGGGGGCGGGATGCTGCCTGCGCCGGGGCGGGGGCCGGGTGCGTGGTGGGCCCGGAGGCGGATGCTGCCGGCGCCGGGCGGGGCGGGCTGGTGCGTGGTTGGACCGGGGGCCGGCGCTCCCGCGCGGCGTGGTGCGTGGTGGGCCCGGGGGACTGGATGCTGCGGCGCCGGGGTGGCGGCCCGGTGCGTGGTGGATCCGGGGGCGGATGCTCCGGGGTGCGGGGGCGGCGGCGCGGTAGGCGGGGCCCTCGTCGCCGGACTGCCCGGTGTCGTGGGGAGGGCGGGCGTCGGGGTGGGCGATCTCGTAGGTGAACGGCCCAACGTGGGTTGTGGAGCATTGGGCCCCCCACCTCGGAGCCCGGCCACGTCCCCGGCGGAACCGGCTCCGGCCGCAGCGGCGATCACACGCAAGAACCCGCGGCCTCCAGCACCCGGAGCCCGCCTACCCGGGGAGGCAACGCCCAACTCCCCGCCGCACGACGTGCATCCGCCCGGCGGCGGCGCGCCGGGGCCCTGTCCGTACCGCCGGAGGCGGAGAAAATGGGCCGTAACTTGCGGTAACACCCCTGGATACGGCCCGAATCGGCGCCCAAGGGCCGCCTTTCGCCCACTCGCGCGCACTTGCCGGACCCCGGGCGGACCGGCTCGCCCCAAGGTCGCTCGGAGTGAGCTTGTCGCTTAACCGTTGGGGCGGTCTTGGGCTGCCTTCTCGTGGGCGGCGAGTTCGTCCGGCGTGCCGAGGAAGGCGGGCCCGCAACCGGTTGGCAGGCGTTCCCTCACCATGGCGATGGCTTGAGCGGCTGTCTGGGCAGGCCCCACGGTCTGGGAACGTAGAGGTCCCGAGACCCGGTAACCACCGTCGGCTGCGGGCTGGATGTAGGGGATGTCCCACGTCCACCGTTGTTCGGTGCACCGGCTGAAGTGCAGCTCACCCATGCCCGTCCACGGGAACAACTGCCGGAGTCTCGGTTCGGCGTAGGCGAGGTCCAGCAGTTCCGGACGCACGCGCCCATCAGCGCGGACCGCGCGCCAACCCGCTTCGATCCTGTCGCTCCATGGAGTCGTTGCCATCGAGCCATCATCCACGCCGCGCCCTTGGCGTCACGAGGCGGGAACGGTGCCTGTTCGTCGTGGGTTGGTGCCCTTCATGTGGCGGGCAGGCCGGGCGTACGCCGAAGACTCCCCGGAAGCGTGAGAGTTCCGCGAGCGGATCGCGCTGCACGCCTTGGTCCGCCAGACTCACCGCTACGGCCTTCGCGTCGAGTCCTGTACCGCTTGGACGACCGTCGACCGGCTACTGCGCCGAACAAGGATCACCCGTCGGCTTTCTCTGTCCGCCCTCGGGGGTGAAGGTCAGCGATCCGCTGAACGAGCTGCCGCCGAATCGCACCGCGAGGAGCAGCGGTTGCTCATGCTCGGGTGGCCACGGTTCGGCCCCTGGTTCGCTGCCGTTCCACAGGTGGAAGACCACTATCGGCTGCTGCGGATCCTTCGTGAGGTAGCCGAGCGTCTTCCCGTACAGCGGATTGTTTCCTCCGAACAGCACAGAGGGAGGTCCGAACTCGGCTGTCACGTCAGGCCAGGTGCGGTCAGCCGCGGCGCCCCGGGCGATGGCCTCCCTGCGGAACCTGGCCATCGGCGCACTCCGCCTGACAGGGCGGGACAACATCGCCCAGGGCCTGCGCCATCACGGACGGGACATGACCCGGCCGCTTACGACCCTCGGACTCACGTGATCATTCCCGACCGATCGCGAGAACGACGGAGCCCTGGGTCAGGACCGCCCCGAAGGTCTTCCTCCAGGTGGCCGGCGCGACCGCGGGCGGGCACTGAAAGCGTCGTCGCCCTTTGCCGGTGAACCGGCCTGTGGCGGGGCACGTTGGTACTCGTACAGCAAGCGACTTATCAGATCTGTGGAACGAGAGGGACAAGCACGCCATGGATGACGGACAGCCTGGGGAGACCACCGAAGAGCGGCGGGCGCGGAAGCGACGCGAAACTTCACGTAGGTCTTCACAGAGGCACCGGGACAAGAAGAAGTCGGAGGAGACCCCCGAGAAGGCTAAGGTGCGACGCGCGTATGAGAAGGAGCGGAAAAAGATACAGAGGGCTAAGCGGGATGCCAAGGAGACGCGCGAGCAGCGCGACGAGCGAATCGCGACTGAAACCAAGAAGCGGTCTAGCAGTCGGCTCTACGCGCGGACCAATAAAGAACTAGACAGGGATCTCGCCCGTCTTATCAGGGACTCTGGCGCAGAGCCCTCAGCGACGGGCGCGCCTGGGACGGCTGTTGCGGGCCCGTCCGGGGCCGTGTCACCGCCTCCGCCACCGCCTGCGTGGCAGACAGCGATGTCGCGGCAGTTCAGCGAGATGTCCATCGCCGCACCCGCCGCGCCAGCGCCGCCTCACGTTGCGCAGAACCCTGTGTACATAAATCCGGCCGACCTCACACTCCGCCCGAGCACCACCTACGGCGGGAGCGTCACCGGCACCCCCGGCCAGTACCAGTACCCGTACCACCAGCCGTCTGCCTACAGCACGGCCCAGGGCGCGGCCTACGCCGGCAGCAGCAGCCCCCCGCAGGCGACCTACAGCGGCGACTTCCGCGCAGAGAGCCCGGTCGACGCCGGACATCCGGCCTACGCCCCTCCCTCGACCTCCGCGCAGCACGAGTACGACTCCTCGTCCGACGACGACATCACCCACACCGGCAACAGAGGCCGCGGGCAAGTCGCTTACAGCGACTGGTCACGTGTTGCCCGGTCAGGACCGCCCCGAAGGTCCTCCTCCAGGTGACCGGCGCGACCGCGGGCTACGCCGCGCGCGGCGGGTCGGCGGCCAGGGAACCGAGGAGCGCCCCGTCTTGCTCGGCCCACCACCACCGCGGCACGAGCAGGTGCCGCGGCGTGGAGCGTACGGCGTCGCGCCAGCGGGATTGCGGGTGCGTCACCTCGTCCGCGAGCGCCGCGGCGTGCTCGGGCCACGCCGCGGTCACTGCGGGCCGCCCGAGGGCGGGGGCGGCGGCGTGAGGGGGAACTTGGGCAGGCAGGCGGGCTGGCCCGGCTGGCAGCTCTGGTCATCCGGCGAACAGCCGCCCGCCCTCCCTGGTAGCGTTGATCAGTCGCCGTGGTAGAGGCGATGCGGCTCGATCAGTTGGATGGTGGGGTCGCTTTCGGCGCGGAGGCGCAGGTCGTCGGTGAAGCCGGCGGCGCTGTAGCAGTGCAGTCTCGTGGCGTCGGTAGCTGTGCCGCGTGCCATGAGCAGGGAGCGGATGCGCTGGAGGCGGTCCAGATGTCTCTGCCCCATGACGTCGTTCCACTTGACTTCACCGATGGCCAAAAGCCCCTCGACGCCGTTTTCGGTGTCGCCGTGGACGGCGACGTCGACTTCGTGGCTGGTCTTCGCGGCGGGGTCGTTGACGGTGCCGCTCGCCACTCTGGTGGCCACCCCGCCGTGGGTTTCGGCCGAGGCGTGCCAACGGGCCCACTCGCGGCAGACCTGCTCGAAGTGCGGGCCGACGACTTTGCTGTGGAACGTGGACTGGGCGCGGCGCCACACCGCACCGGCGCGTCCGGGGCGCTCCAGGTCACCCCAGGCAGGACGCATGACTGCGTGGTAGAAGGCGATGAGGGGTTCGGCGATGCGGTAGGCGGAGCGGTTACGGCGGAAGGCGTCAGCCTCGTGCGTGATCATGCCGACGTCCTGAAGGACGCTGAGCGGGTGGGCGAGATCGGTGGACTTACGGCCGAGGTAGTCGGCGATGCCGCCGCGAGCGGTGTTTCCGGCGGCGATGGCGGCCAGGACCGAGTGATAGAGGGCGGTGTCGTGGAGTTCTGGCTCTTCGGCGAGCAGATAGCGGGCTTCCCGGAAGAGCGGGCGGGCAGGATTGAGGACTGCGCGGACGACCCAGGCGTTGAAGTCGTCGGGGCCGGCGGGGGTGTCGCCTTGGGTGAACTCGCGGCGATAGGCGGGAGTACCGCCGACGATGGCGTGGGTGAGCAGCGCGGTGCGCGGGTCGGCGATCTCCCAGAACTCGGCGGCGAGACGGAAGTCCAGAGTGGGGACGACAAGCTCCAGGCCGGCGCGGCCGCGCAACGGGGCGTTTCCGGCGAGGAGCCCTCCCATGAAGGACAGCGCGGAACCGCACAGCAAGAGCCGCACGGGGGTATTGATGCGCTGGGCCGTCGGATCGAGGGCACGCTGGATGATCGAAGGGAGAGCCGGGGACGCCTTCGCGACGAAGGGAAACTCATCAATGACCGCCGTGACGGGGCTGCCCCCGTCCGCGATACGCATGAGCTCGGTGACAGCTTCACCCCAGTCGGCGAAACGGAAAGGCGTTGGCTGATCGCGGTAGTGAGCGAGAGCCCCGCCGAACTGACGCAGGGCGTCAGCTTCCGTGGTCTCCGTAGCTGTGAGGTTTTCTCGTGCGCCCAGCAGGACAGGAGGTGACACCGTGACGTAGCGGTGTTCTTGCTGTTCGGAAGCTCGTCGTCGCCTGCCGGTGGAAGTCCGGTCCGGGTAGCTGTCAGGAGGCCCGGTAGCAGGCTGGCGGCGTCGGAGGGAAACGTCCGGCGTCGAAGCCCAGCGTCAAAGGCCCTGCAAGGGGGAGCGACGATACGGTCCGTAGCATCACGCGAAGCCTGTGGCGTCGTTACTCAGCCACTCTTTCGGGTGGAACGAGGGAGTGCCGAGCCTCTCGAAATCGGGGTGAAGGCCATGGAAGCGGTGAAGATCCTGGACGGGCAGCCGTGAAGGACTCCCCGGCGTATGGGGCGCGGAACGTATCGAAGGTGGCGACGGGAACTGGGGAGGCCCTCCCCGGCCCGATGACCTGCGGATAGATGTCATCGGAAGCGGCGCGTCCTATAACCGGTGATCCCGGGAAGTGGGCGCGGGCCGGGTGGGCGTCGGAGGTGGCCGTAGTACCGGTTGCCATTGGGAGACAACACAACATGTACGAGCATCCTCATGAAAGCGCGAGGCTAAGGAGAATTGAGCCAAACTCGCAGTGACCCTTCCAGCGAACCAGGGCAAATCGCCCTCGTGGGGTGACTTTCGCCCATCGACGTGCACGCGGCCGATTCCGAGGCCGGTGACCGCCGTTCGTGGTCCCCGGGCGGAGGAATTGCGTCGTAACTCGCGGTAACGCCCCCGGATCCGGGCCGAATCGGACCCCCGAGCCCGAGTTTCGCCCGCCCGCCCGCACACACCGGGGTCCCGGGCCCCGGCCCGGATCCGTTGATGAGACCCCCCCGGGCGGCGGGGCACCAGCGATCGGGCGCGGCCCATCTCCGGGCTTCGGCCCCGGCCGTCCGAGGGATCGGTGACCGCACTGAGCCCGGATCCGTGGGGCCGCCCCCGTCCGCCGGAGAAGGCCGCGAGGAGTGCAGCCCGTCTCCGGTCTCCTCCCACCTCGGCCGGGGGCATCGGCGATCGGGGCGCGGCCGGCTCCCGGCAGCCGCTGTCCGTCCGCGGGGCTCCGCATCCGTAGTCCTCTTCGAGGGTGCTCGCTCCCTCCGGGCCACCCTTAGCTGCCGGTCTTTACGGGCCGGAGTCCGGTGTCAAGGGTGGGGCGAAGCCCCATCGCGTAGCGACGTTCCCGGAGCGAAGCGGAGGGAGCGCCCTTGACGGCGGACGGAGGCCCGCATCATCAGGAGTGGGGTGGCCCGGGGGGGAGCCCTTGCGACGCCCTCTTCCCTTCGCCGATCCCCCCGTACACCGGCATCCCAACGCAGCACCGCCCGCTCGACGCCGTACCCCCGTACCCGCCCCGCACGGACACGACGTACCAGCTCAGCGCTCTGCTGCCCCCGCGTTGTCAGACGAGGCGCATACCCTTGGGCGGGAGTGAGGGGATGCACGGGCGCGAGCGGACGCATCAGACCCTGCGCATACCTTGGGCGGGTGTGAGGGGCGCACAGGAGGGGTGGACTTCGATGTCCATCGGACCCTACCCACCCACGTCACCCCCGGGGTGCCTATCCCTCCCGCGACGACGCGCACGATGCCTCCTGGGCTGCCATCACCTCGTCCCCGTGCGCGAAAGCCCACGCCCCGAACGCGCCGATCGGCGTCAGCAAGCCCTCTCCCAACTCCGTCAGCCCGTACTCCACCCGCCCCGCCGCCCCAGGCCACTCAGTCCGTTCGGCCAGGCCGTTGAACTGCAGCCCGCCCAGTGTCTCCGTCAGGACCTTCGAGCTGATGCCGCCGATCCTCTCCCGCAGGTCCACCGGCCTCCGCGGGCCGTTCGCGCAGCGCCCACAGCACCACGGCGTTCCACGTGTGGGAGAGCAGGTCGAAAGCGAGGCGGGCCCGGCAGTCGGCGAGAAACGCCACAGTCGTCACGTACCAAATGGTGTGCCTGCCCCGCCTTCTCACGTCGTTCCGAACCCACCTTCCAGCACCCACGCGAAACGGAACACGCAATGAGATCGGCGTATGGGGAACCGGCAACATGGCCCACGCCCTCGCCACCCCCTGGGTACGCGCCGGGCACCACCTCACCATCGGCGGACGCGACACCCGCAAAGCCCGGCACCTCGCCGCCCGCCTCGGCGGCGCCACCACCGCCGTCGACCTCCGCGCCGCCGCCGAGGGCGGCCAGGACGTCGTCCTCGCCGCCCTGCCCTTCGGCGCGGGCCCACCCGTCGTACGGGACCTCCGCACCGCCCTCGACGGCGAGGTGCTCCTCGACTGCTCCAACCCGGTCGGCCCCGGCTTCCGCCTGCTCGCGGACGGCGGCCCCTCACCCGCCCAGCTCCTCGCCGCCGCGGCCCCCGGAGCCCACGTGGTCAAAGCGTTCAACCTCTGCCACGAAGACGTCTGGCGCATGCGTCCGCCCGTCTTCGACGGGCGCCCCTCGCCGTACCGCTCTGCGGCGACGACCCGGCAGCCCTCGCGCGTACGCGAGTTGATACGCGACGTCGGCTGCAACCCCGTCCCGGGCGGCGGCCTCGAACGCGCCGGGCTCCTCGAAGCGACCGCCGCGCTGTTCATCGCCCTCTGGGTAGGCGAAGGCGCGGACGCCCAGGCGATAGCCCCGCCCCTCGCCTATGCCACCGGTCCTGCCGACGCCGTGCCTTCCGCCACCCCGGTGAATCTCGCGGCGACCCGCCCGGACCATGATCCGCGGAAAACCCACAATCAGGCAATATGCGGTCATTCGGCCCCTTCAACGTCGGGCCTCGCGAGTTGTGGAGCTGAGATGAGGCGTATCCGTCTGGCCGTCGTAGGCGCGGCCGCGATCGTGATGATCACCACCGCCAGTGGATGTTCCGGCAGCGACGGCGGTTCCTCCGCCTCGACGCCGTCGACCGAAGCCTCGGCCAAGGCATCCGCCAAGGCGTCGAAGGCCGCGCAGGCCGCCGGCGACAAGGCCACGGTGAAGACCGCCTCGTCCGACAAGCTCGGCACCATCCTGGTCGACGAAAAGGGTCGCACCCTCTACCTCTTCGAAAAGGACAAGTCGACCACCTCGACCTGCGACGGAGCCTGCGCGAAAGCCTGGCCGCCGCTGCTGACCTCCGGGACCCCCAAGGCCGACGGCTCGGCGAAGTCCAAGCTCATCGACACGTCGAAGCGCTCCGACGGCAAGACCCAGGTCACGTACGACGGGCACCCGCTCTACCGCTTCGGGGGCGACTCCAAGGCCGGCGACACCAACGGCCAGGGCCTCAACCAGTTCGGCGCCAAGTGGTTCGTCCTCGACGCCGACGGCAAAGAGGTCGAGAAGGGCGGCACGGACGGGACGGGCTACTAGTCACCGCCTGTCGGACGGGCGATCGACATGCCGCCGAAGACCGGCCGCCACCGAGCCCCCCGCCGCCCCACCCGGGCACACCGCGTCTTCTTCGCCCTCGGCGCCCTGCTGCCGGCGGCCACGGGGGTGGCGATCTGGCTGGTCGGTCAGCACCACACCCCCGAGTACGCGACGAGCCTCTTCGGTCAGGAGGGCGAAGGCGCCGTCACCCTCAAGGCCCGTCTGGGCACAGCCCTGTTCGGCCTCGCCGTCATCCAGGTTCTGCTCGCCCTGGTGATGTACGGGCGGCGCGGCGGCCTCACCGCCGCCCCCCGCCGCGTCCGCGTCACGCACCGCGTGATCGGCTGGGGGGCCTTCGTGCTGTCGGTGCCCATCGCCTACCACTGCGTCCGCACCTACGGCGTGGAAACCAGCAGCACCCGCGTCTATCTGCACTCCGTCGCCGGCTGCGCGCTGTACGGAGCCTTCGTCGCCAAGGTCCTGGTCGTCCACAGCCGCCACCTGCCCGGCTGGCTGCTCCCGGCGGCGGGCAGCACGCTGTTCGCCGCCATCGGGGTGCTGTGGTACTCGGCGCCGCTGTGGGCCCTCAACGAGTACGCGGTTCCTGGTCTGTAGTGACGGTCTCAGCGACACGACGGACGGTTCAGCATCCACTTCACACATGCCCTGACGCTCAGGTCCATCCCTTGAGGTCATTGATGAAGTCGGTGTACGAGTCGTTCTTCCCTTCGAGAGCAGAGATCAGATCGTGCTCCAGGGCTTTGCGCGCGACCGAGGGGCCGTCGCGCTCGCGAAAGACCGGGGCGCCCAGCCGCTTCTTGAGTTCCTCCTTCGGCTCTCGGAGCCGTCCGAAGTCCCTGCCGCGCAACTGAGCGGGAACTATCCACCCAGAGTTCACATGAGGGAAGGCATTCGGGAAGAGGAGGAGCCAGCCTTCGGATTCCCACGCGGCAAGCGCAAGCGCGGTGTGGTTGCTCCCGCCGCACTCACGAGCGAGCGCGCCCGTCACGGCTGTACGGATCTCCTGGTACTTCCGGTCGGTGTAGCCGTCCAGGTCCTCGTGCACCACAAACCCCAGCAACGTCGCCTTCTGCTGGAGTGCCTTGGCCCGCGCCTTCCCGACGAGAACCCGCGCCGCTTCTGCCAGATGCTTCCCGGACTTCCTGCGTAACCGCACGGGATCGTTGATACGGACCAGCTTGGCCGCGGCACTGAGATCCGGACGATGCGCACGTACCAAGTCGGCCATGATCGCGCAGTCGTTCTGGTCCTCACCGGCGAAGACGATCACCTGGCCCTGGCGACCGGCACGTCGGCCCCCGCCCCGGCCTCTTTCGCTCACAGAGTGCCCCCGGTCAGATCGCCACCGAGCACGCCGGCGAACCACAGTTCGCCGAGCGGCTGCTCACCGGACTCCTCGACGATCTCCGCCACCTCACTCGCGGTCAACGCCGGAATGATCGACGCGCTGTCCTCGTCCCGGTCGCAGACGATGAACTCGTCCGGACGGAGCCGGTTCACAAGGGCAGGCGAGTGTGTGGCGACGATGAACTGCGTCCGCTCGGATGCCTCCCGCAGCCGCTGCACGACCAGTTCCAGCGCCTGCGGGTGCAGTCCGTGGTCGATCTCCTCGATGCACGTGAAGGCTGGTGGGTTGGGGTCATAGAGCAGGGCGAGCAGCCCGAGCAGCCGAACCGTACCGTAGGACGCATCGGCCAGCGGAGTCAGGCGGCGCAGGCCGCGTTCGCGCAGGACGACGATGAGCTGGTCGACCGAACCGCCGAACTCCTCGAATTCGATGTTCTCCAACTGGGGCAGGCACTGTCGGGCGTCCTCGACAAGGTACTCCCAGATTTCCTCCCGCCCGCTCAGATAGACGAGGAAAGCGGCCAGATTCTCGGCGTGTGATGCCAGCCTACTCATGTCTGTCTTACGCAGCGGATTGGGCTGACGGGCCGCATGCACGTCTACGTCGAAGACCCTGAAGGAGGAAAGCCGGTCGGCGAGGCGAGCCACCTCGTCGCCCCCGTCCGCGGGGCCGAGCCTGGGGAGCGTGGACAAGCCACTGCTCAGCCTGCGGATACCGATACTGCTGCGCTCTTCCTCGCTGGCACGACTGTCGATCACCTCTGCTTCTTCGCCCGAGATGGTGATACGCCGTCCGCGTCCCCGCGTCCGCTTGAACGCGAATTCTTCTTTGCGAGACAGCCTATAGGTAGCGCGGTTGCCGTCCTTGTTCGATGGCCGCGATTGGCGCCGGATCGTGAGGCTGTATTCATCAGGAGCCGTGGGCGTGGAGTGAGTCGTCCACGTCGCCTTGAGGTAGACCTTCACGAACGTGGGCGGCTTGGACCCACCCCAGAAGGCCACCTCTTCGAACCCGCCCCGCGCGTCAAGCGCGGGCTGGAGGTCCGTGCGGATGATGTCGGCGAGGAAGTCGAAGACCTTCAGCACGTTCGACTTGCCCACGCCGTTCGGCCCCACGAGCACGGTCAGAGGACCGAGGGGGATGGTTACGGCGCGCAGGCTGCGGAAGTTCTCGACGCGGAGTTCGAGGAGGCGGCTGGGCATGGGACGAACCTATCCGGTGGATCCTCGCATCGACGGCAGATCGCTCAGCCGACCGGCGTAGCAGCACGTCGTCCACGGCTGCGGTGGCCACGCAGGCTGGCTACGGTGCGGACCGGCCGCGACACCGGGGGCACACCGCGAGCCGCGTCGGCCCGCGGTGTGTGGGGTGGTGGCGGGCGTTGCCCGTCAGAGCGTACGGGCGTACGCGACGAACTCAGCCCACGCGTCGGGGGGGAAGCCGAGTATGGGGCCCTCGGGGTTCTTTGAGTCGCGTACGTGGACGGTGTGCGGGGTGGGGGCGACCTCGATGCAGTCGCCGCCCTGCGGGCTGCTGTAGCTCGACTTGAACCAGGACAGCCTCGACCCCTGGGTCTCGGTTTTGGCGGTACTCATAGCTCTCCTGCCACTTCCTCGATGAGGCGAACCGACTCCTCGGTACTGAGGGCCAGCGCGCGCAGTGAACCATAACGAAGCCAGAAATGGCCTGTCTGTTCCCGACCGGCCCGGGACATCACGCAGCCCTGCGCTTCGGCGTAGACGAACTGTTTTCCTTCGGCCGTCTCCAGCAGCACCATGTGCCCGCTCAGGCCGCTGTGCACCGCGCGTGCCGAGGGCATGATCTGGATCTCGACATTGCGCAGCTCTGCGGACTCCAGCAGTCGGCGGAGCTGCGCGCGCATCACGTCGCGGCCTCCCACGATGCGATGCAGCGTCGCCTCCTCGATGATGAAGGCGAACGTCACCAGGGGATTCTTGCGGGTGAGCAGTGCCTGCCGGGCGAGGCGTGCCGTCAGCCAGTTGTCGACCGTCTCTTCATCGACGGGCGGGTAGGTGCCGTTCAGCATGCATCTCGCGTACTCCTCCGTCTGAAGCAGTCCCGGGATCGTCAGCGGGTCGTACGAGAGCCTGACCACCGCATCCTTCTCCAGAGTCGCCAAGTCCCGGAAGAACGTCGGCAACTGCGCGAAATCCACCTCATCCTGCAACTCAGCCAGCACACCCCCCGCCTCCACCACCTCCTCCGCCCGCTCCGTGAACTCCGCCTTCGCCGGACGCCGTCCCTGCTCCACCGACGCGCAGTGGTCCAGCGAGTACCCCATCCGGTCGGCCAACTCCTCCTGCGTCAGACCCGCCTTCGTGCGGAAGAACTTCAGCAGCCTGCCGTACGCGACCCAGCTCCCCGGCCTGCCGTCGTCGTCGATGCGCTTTCCCCGGCGGCGGTTGTTCCCCATCTGCCCCACGCCCCTGTCTGTCGTACGCGCGTGCTACCTGGGTACAACGACACGTATCGGCACGGGTTTCGGGCATCGGCCCGTACAAAACAGCCCCCTTCTCGTACACAACGCCCCTGAGGCCCGGCTGCCCTGCCCGCCCCCTCCCCACCCCCGCCACCGTTGCTCCATGCACGCACCAACCGCCGACCCCACCCTCGCCGCGCTCTTCAGCCCCACCCCCCGCGGCGCCCGCCGTGCCCGGCTGCTCGCCGTGCACCAACTCGCCGCATGGGGCATCCCCCGCACGACGGCCACCGCCGAGGCCGTCGCCGTCGTGACCGCCGAGCTGGCCGCCAACGCCGCCGTGCACGGGCGGCATCCGGGGCGGTGCTTCCGGCTGCGGCTGCAACTCAAGGAGCACGTCGTACGGATCGAGGTCTCCGACGCCCGCCCCGAACGGCCCCTCCCGACGGCCGCCCCGCCCGGCCCGGTTCCCTCCGAGAGCGACCGCGGTCGCGGGCTCGTCCTCGTCGCCGCGTTCGCCGAGCGCTGGGGCTGCTTCCAGCCCGACGCCGTCGTCAAGACCGCCTGGGCCGAGGTCCGGCGGTAGCGTCCCGCCCGCCCGGTGGGGCACCGCCTCAGAACAGCTTGCCCGGGTTCATGATGCCCAGCGGGTCGAAGACCGCCTTGATCTGCCGCTGCAGCTCCAGACCCACCGGGCCCAGCTCCTTCGCCAGCCACTCCTTCTTCAGCAGCCCCACCCCGTGCTCCCCCGTGATCGTGCCGCCCAGGTCCAGACCCAGGGCCATGATCGCGTCGAACGACTTCCGTGCCCGCGCCGACTCGTCCGGGTCGGCGGGGTCGAAGCAGACGTTGGGGTGGGTGTTGCCGTCGCCCGCGTGGACGCAGGTGCCGATGGTCAGGTCGTACGTCGCGGCGATCCCGGCCACGCCGTCGAGGAAGGCGCCGAGGCGGCTGCGGGGGACGCAGACGTCGTCGATCATCGTGGTGCCGCTGACCGCCTCCAGGGCGGGGAGGGCGGCGCGGCGGGCGGCGAGCAGCAGTTCCGACTCGGCCGCGTCCGCCGCCGGGACGACCTCCGTGGCGCCCGCCGCCGTGCAGAGGGCGCCCACGGCGGCGAGGTCGGCGGCCGGGTCCGGGGTGTCGAAGGCGGCGAGGAGGAGGGCTTCCGTGGACTCCGGGAGGCCCATCTTCGTGAGGGAGTTGACGGCCCGTACCGTCATCCGGTCCATCAGCTCCAGCAGCGACGGCACGTGCCCGCCCGCCATGATCCGGCAGATCGCGTCGCACGCCGCCGCCGACGACGGGAACTCCGCCGCCAGCGCCAACTGCGGCCCCGGCGCCGGCTTGAGGGCCAGCGTGGCGCCGACGACCGCGCCGAGGCTGCCCTCCGAGCCGACGAAGAGCCGGGTCAGGTCGTAGCCGGCGACGCCCTTGGCGGTGCGGCGGCCGGTGGTGAGCAGGCGGCCGTCGGGGAGGACGATGTCGAGGCCGAGGACGTACTCCGCCGTGACGCCGTACTTCACGCAGCACAGCCCGCCCGAGCCCGTGCCGATGTTGCCGCCGATCGTGCACGTCTCCCAGCTCGACGGGTCCGGCGGGTAGAACAGGCCCTCGGCGGCGACCGCGCGGGAGAGCGCGGCGTTGACGACGCCCGGTTCGACGATGGCGATCCGGTTGACCCGGTCGATCTCCAGGATGCGGTCCATCTTCACGAACGAGAGCACGATCGCCCCGTCGTCCGCGTTGGCCGCGCCCGACAGGCCCGTACGGGCGCCCTGCGGGACGACGGGGACGCGCAGCTCCGTCGCCGTCCTCAGCACGTGCTGCACCTGCTCGACCGTCTGCGGCAGCACCACCGCCGCGGGCGTGCCGGAGGGGCAGAACCCGGCCATGTCGCCCGCGTACGCCACGGTGACGTCCGGGTCCGTCAGCACCGCCGCGGCGGGCAGGCCCTGACGGAGGGCGGTACGCACTGCCTCGTCCCGGGTCGCGTGTCCGGCTGCCTCATCGCTCATGGCTCCAGACTGCAACGCCTCCGCCCGCCGCGAAACCCCGCCCGCCTCACGTCACCCGCCGTAGCTGGCCGTCCAGCCAGTCCGTCAGGGTCTCCATGTACGACGCGGTGATGTGCGCGCCGTTGCGGTACACGATCACGTTCCCGATCACCGCGGGGCAGGTGCCGTCCTTGCACATCACCGGCTTCGGGTCGATGAGCCCCACCTCGTCGAACTTCGCGTTCGCCCGCGCGCTCACCGGCTCGTACCCGTACCCGTCCGCCTCCGAGAACGCGCAGTCGTCCAGATCCCGGACCGCGCCGGAGACGCAGGACGGGATGTCCTCGGGCGGGTAGGGGTTGTCGGCGAGGGTGACGACGGTGGCGCCGGTGCCGAGGAGGTCGTCCATGGTCTCCTCGTAGCCCTTCTGGTGGGCCTTCGCGCTCTTCTTGCCGCTGAGCCGCTTGCCGTCCTCGACGACCGTCTTGACGTCCTGCGTGCCCGTGATGATCAGGTCCGGTTTCTCGTCCTCGATCCGCTCCAGGGCGTTGTCGCGCCACTCGTCGCACTCGGTGTACGTGCGCTGGAGCTGGTTGTTGAAGACCGTGACCTGGGCCGGGGTACAGGCCGACTTCGTCAGGGTGACCAGCCGCAGGCCGCGCCGCTCGGTGATCTTCTCCAGCGCGGGCGCGTACTGGATGGCGTGCGAGTCGCCGAAGAGGACGACGGTGTCGCCGCCGCCCTTGTCGCCGTACGCGCAGTCCCCCGACTCCGTCTCCTGCTGCCCTGCCAGGCAGCCGTCGTCGTGGACCCTGCCGCGGTCGTCGGTGGCCTTCTCCGGGAGCGGGCGCAGCGCCTTCGCGGACTTCTGCGGCTGGTCCTCGTCGGCGAGGGCGGCGGCGCCGCGGGCCTGTTCCGCGGAGGCCAGCGCGATCGTCGGGGCGGAGATCCAGGAGCCGGCCGCGACGAGCACCGTGGCGGCCGTGCAGGCGGCGCCGACGGCCAGGGCGCGGGGGGTGGCCAACAGGACGCGGGCGCGGCGTACGGGCTCCTCCACGAGCAGGTGCGTGAGCGCCGCGGGCAGCGCGGCGGCGGCGACCACGACGAGCATCCAGCGCACGGACAGCTCGCGGTCGAGGGCGAGGGGCACGAAGACGACGGCGGGCCAGTGCCACAGGTACCAGGAGTACGAGATCCGCCCCGCGTACCGCAGCGGCGGTACCGACAGCAGCCGGCCCACGGGGTGGGCGGCGAGCCCGCATCCTGCGGCGATGACGGCCGCCGTGCCCAGCACCGGCAGCAGGCCCCACGGGCCCGGGAAGCGGGTGGCGTCGTCGAACCGCAGCCCGGCGTACGCGACCGCCGCAAGACCCGCCACCGCCAGCGCACCGGCGGCGAGCGCACCCCGCCGGGCGCCGGGACCGGCGGCGGGCAGGGCGCGGCGCCAGGCGGCGGCGGGGACCAGGGCGAGGAGCCCGCCGACGGCCAGCTCCCAGCCGCGGGTGAACGTCGAGAAGTACGCGACCCCGCCCTCCTCGGCGCTCAGCCGCACGGCGTGCACGAAGGACACCGCGGCCAGCGCCCCCAGCACCACCGCCAGCCGCGCCCGCAGCCCGCAGCGGCCCAGGAGCGGCGTACGGCCGGTGGCGCCCGCAGCCCGCAGCTCCTCACCCCCGCCCCGTACCTTCCGGAACGTCCACAGCACCGCCAGCACCAGCAGCGGCCACGCCAGATAGAACTGCTCCTCCACCGCCAGCGACCAGTAGTGCTGGAGCGGGCTCGCCTCCGCGTCCGCCGCCGAGTAGTCGACCGCCCGCCCCGCCTGCTGCCAGTTCGTCGCGTACAGCGCCGCGCCCACCGCGTCCGCCGCGACGTTCCGCCGCTCCAGCGGCGGCATCCACTGCACCGCCGCCAGGCACACCGCCAGCACCACGACCGCCGCCGCGGGCAGCAGCCGGCGCGCCCGGCGGCCGTAGAAGCGCAGCAGCGACACCTTGCCGTGCCGCTCCGCCTCGCGCAGCAGCAGGCCGGTGATGAGGAAGCCGGAGACGACGAAGAAGACGTCCACGCCGACGTATCCGCCGGGGAACCAGGGGACGCCCGCGTGATAGAGCAGGACAAGACCGAGCGCCACCGCCCGGAGCCCCTCCACGTCGGGGCGGAACGCCGGGCGGCGCCGCTCGTCTCGCTCGTCGTCTCGCGCAGCCTCCTGCTGCTCCCGCTCGATACGCATCACAATTGCGTATCATCCCTGTCGCGGAACGGCCAAGCCGGGGTGGGAAAACCGAGAGGGATGAGGCGGGAGTCACGCGCGGCTCAGAGGTTGCCGCGCTTGTCCTGTTCGCGCTCGATGGCCTCGAACAGGGCCTTGAAGTTGCCCTTTCCGAAGCCCATCGAGCCGTGCCGCTCGATGATCTCGAAGAACACCGTGGGCCGGTCCTGCACCGGCTTGGTGAAGATCTGCAGCAGGTAGCCGTCCTCGTCGCGGTCGGCGAGGATCTTCAACTCCCGCAGCTCGTCGATCGGTACGCGGGTGTCGCCGACCCACTCGCCGAGGGTGTCGTAGTACGCGTCCGGCACGCCGAGGAACGCGACGCCGGCCGCGCGCATGGTCCGTACCGTGCCGACGATGTCGTTGGTGGCCAGCGCGATGTGCTGCACGCCGGGGGAGTTGTAGAACTCCAGGTACTCGTCGATCTGCGACTTCTTCTTGCCCGGTGCCGGCTCGTTGATCGGGAACTTGACCTTCAGCGTGCCGTCCGCGACGACCTTGGACATGAGCGCGGAGTACTCGGTGGCGATGTCGTCGCCCACGAACTCCTTCATGTTCGTGAAGCCCATGACCTTGTTGTAGAAGGCCACCCACTCGTCCATCTTGCCGAGTTCGACGTTCCCGACGCAGTGGTCGACGGCCTGGAACGTGCGCCGCGCGGGCGGCGCGACCAGCGGCTCCGCGGCGGCGTAGCCGGGCAGGTACGGGCCGTCGTAGCCGGTGCGCTCGACGAGGGTGTGGCGGGTCTGGCCGTACGTCGCGATGGCGGCGAGCACCACGGTGCCGTGCTCGTCCTTCAGCTCGTACGGCTCCTGGAGGCCGGTGGCGCCCTGCGCGACGGCGTGCGCGTACGCGGCGCGGGCGTCGGGGACCTCCAGGGCGAGGTCGACCACGCCGTCGCCGTGCTCGGCGACGTGCGCGTCGAGGAGCCGGCCGCGGTCGGTGGCGGCCTTGATGACGGAGGTGAAGACGAAACGGGCGGAGCCGTTCTCCAGGACGTAACTGGCGGTCTCGCGGCTGCCGTTCTCCGGTCCGGAGTACGCGACCAGCTTCATGCCGAACGCCGTGGAGTAGTAGTGGGCGGCCTGTTTGGCGTTGCCGACCGCGAACACCACGGCGTCCATCCCCTTCACCGGGAAGGGGTCGTCCTGCCGGATCTGCGGAGCGGGCTGATCAAGGGTCTCGGTCATGCTCAAAAGGGTCTCTCTGGTTGGCAAGGTGTGCAATAGTTGCCGAAATCACTGGACAGAATGACCGGTGAGGCGCGGTTCGGTCCGGGCTATCTGTGCAAGCTGACCAACGAGGAGCGTGCGAGATGATCGATCAGCTCGACGGCCGGCTGCTGGAGCTGCTCGCGAACGAGCCGCGCATCGGCGTGCTGGAGGCGAGCCGCCGCCTCGGCGTCGCCCGCGGCACCACGCAGGCCCGGCTCGACCGGCTGCGCTCCGGCGGCGTCATCCGCGGCTTCGGCCCGGACGTCGACCCGGCGGCCCTGGGGTACCCGGTGACGGCGTTCGCCACCCTGGAGATCAAGCAGGGGCAGGGCACGGACGTCCGCAGCCACCTGGCGCGGGTCCCCGAGGTGCTGGAGCTGCACACGATCACGGGGCACGGCGACATGCTGTGCCGGCTGGTGGCGCGGTCGAACGCCGATCTGCAGCGGGTGATCGACCTGGTGGTGGGGTTCGACGGGATCGTGCGGGCGTCGACGGCGATCGTGATGGAGAACCCGGTGCCGCTGCGGATCGTCCCGCTGGTACGGCAGGCGGCGGGCGGCTCTGCGGGGGGCGGTGCTACGACGGGCGGTGCTACGGAGCGGCCGGGGCGGTGACCTTCGTCACGAAGTCCTCCAGGTTGCCCCACATGCGCGCGATCCGCTCGGCCTCGGTCAGCGACTCCTCCTGCGGCACGGTACGCAGCTTCGGCTGCCGCTTGCCGCGCAGATAGAGCGAGCAGGCGAGGTCGGCGCACACGTACACGCCGACCGTGTTCCCCTGCCGCCCGCGCGGGCCCGCCAGCGGGGCGGCGAGCAGCCGGACGCCGGAGGCGGAGTGGGCGGTCAGGCAGAGCTGGCACATGCGGGAGCGCACGGCGCTGGCGCGGCCGGCGGCCGGGACGCGCAGGGTGATCCCGAGGGGCCCGTCCGGGCGCGGGACGACGAGGTGGGCGCGGAGCGGGGCGCCGGGGTCCACCCAGCCGAGGAAGTCCAGATCCGGCCAGGGCAGGTCGGCGAAGTCGAGCGGCAGCTTGAGCCGGCCCGCGTCGCCTTTGGTGGCGTTCACGAAGGATGCGCGGATCTGTTTCTCACTGAGCGGTTCCACGCCGGTCGAGGTTACGGAGATCGCGTACGGACCGCACACGAATTCCGGGGCGGGCGGTGCGGGCCGTACGGGGAGCGCGTCAGCAGCTCGGTACGTCGCCGCCCGACTCCAGCGCCTTCAGCGACGTCACCGCGTCGGACAGCTTCTCCACCGGCACCAGCCGCAGCCCCTCCGGCAGCTCCGACTGCGCGTCGGCGCACTCCGCCTTCGGCACCAGGAACACCGTCGCGCCGTCCCGCTTGGCCGCCTGCGTCTTCAGCGGTACGCCGCCGACCGCGCCGACGGTGCCGTCCCGCGCGATCGTGCCCGTACCGGCGACGACCCGGCCGCCGGTCAGGTCGTCGGGGCCGAGCTTGTCGACGATCCCCAGGGCGAAGAAGAGCCCGGCGCTGGGCCCGCCGACGTCGGTGAGGCGCAGCTCGACGTCGACGCTGCCGGGCTTGCGGCCGAGGTGGTTCAGGGCGGCGGTGACGGCGGTGTTCTGGGACTCGCGCATCTGCTCCGCGTTGTACTCGCGGATCTCCTTGCGGGAGTCGCCCACCGGATACACCGCGTCCTTGGGCATCACGGCCTCGTCGGTGGCGAACCAGCCGGAGGCGATGTCCGCGAGCCGCAGGTCGACCTCGGGGCCGGTCGCGGCGATCGTCGTCATCCGCAACTCGCCGTCGGTGGCGTGCTGTTCCGCCCCGGAGACGGTGATGACGGGGCTGCCCTGGTGGTCGCCGAGGACGTCGGCGGTCATCCCGGGCTTGGCCAGCGAGAACGGCAGCGGAGCGAACGCCGCGGCGGCGATCAGCCCGGCAACGGGCGCGGCACAGAGCGCGAGGGTCACACGACGAGGTGGCACGCCCCCAATCTAAGGCCAGGGGACACCCGGCGTCGTACGGCCTCCCGGCTCGTACCGGCTACCGCAGCGCCTGGGCGACCTCGCGGGCCGCCGAGACCACGCGGGAGCCCACCTCGCCCGGGACGATCTCGTGCAGCATCACCACGCCCACGCTGCCCTCTATCCCCGACACCCCCAGCAGCGGGGCCGCCGCGCCGCTCGCGCCCGCCTCCAGCTCGCCGTGCGTCAGGGCCAGCGCCAGCTCCGCGTCCGTCTCGCACGCGCCCGGGCCGAGGCCGCGGCCCCTGAGTATCGCCCGGCCCGCCGCGCCCTGGTCCAGGGCGTGCCGGAAGCCGGCGCGGTAGGCGACGTGGTAGTCGGTCCAGCTCGGTTCGACGACCGCGACGGCCAGCGCCTCGCTGCCGTCGACCAGGGTCAGGTGCGCCGTCGCGCCGACGTCCTCGGCGAGCGCGCGCAGCGCCGGCAGTGCCGCCTCCCGTACCAGCGGGTGCACCTGCCGGCCCAGCCGCAGCACCCCGAGCCCGACGCGCGCGCGGCCCCCGAGGTCGCGGCGGACGAGGGCGTGCTGTTCCAGGGTCGCGAGCAGGCGGTACACCACGGTGCGGTTGACGCCCAGTTTGTGCGACAACTCGGTGACGGTCAGGCCGTGGTCGGTGTCGGCGAGCAGCTTGAGCACGCGGAGTCCACGGTCGAGGGTCTGGGAGGTCTCTGCGGGCACGCCGCCTCCTCAAGTGATGTGCGGCCCTTCCCGCGCCGGCGCACCCGTCCCTTGCAGCGCCGGCGTCTGGAGCCGCCGGCCGCAGGTGGCACCGGCTTGTGTCCGCGGCGGCTGTGCCGCGGATCTCGGAGCCCCGCCTCCGCCTGCTCGGCGGGGGTGTGCGGAAACCTAGCGAGCGGCACCGCTCAGCGGAAGACCCCGTCCAGAATCCGGTCAGGATCTTGCACGTCCGTCGCTTTCCGTGATCGTTGCGCCTGGCGCAATGCCCGTGAATGGCCGGATTAAGCGCACATGAAAGAATCGTGCCATGACCGGCTCCGCAGAGACTTCCCCCACCGGACCGCACCGCGTCGCCGTCCTCGTCCGGGACGGCGTGATGCCCCTCGAACTCGGCCTCGTCCACCAGATGTTCGGCTCCGCTGAGGCCGGGGGGCGGCGGCTGTACGAGGTCGTCACCTGCGCGCTGCGGCCGGGCCCGGTGCGTACCGACGCGGACTTCCCGGTGCTCGTCGAGCGCGGCCCGGAGGCGCTGGACGGGGCCGGGACCGTCGTGGTGCCCGCGTCGCACGCCGCAGACGCAGTCGAGAGCGCGGTCGAGAGCACGGGGGAGGGCGCGGGGGAGGGCCCAGTCGAGGGCGCCGGGTACGGGGAGCCGTCGGCCGCGCTGCGGGCGGCCCTCGGGCGGGTGCGGCCCGACGCGCGCGTGGCGTCCGTCTGCACCGGCGCGTTCGTGCTCGCCGCCGTGGGCCTGCTCGACGGGCGCCGCGCCACGACGCACTGGAAGTCCGCCGAACTGTTCCGCCGCCGCTTCCCCGCCGTACGGCTCCAGCCGGACGTGCTCTACACCGAGGACCGGGGTGTCCTCACCTCCGCGGGCGAGGCCGCGGGCATCGACCTGTGCCTGCACATGATCCGCGCCGACCACGGCGCCGCCGTCGCCAACGACGTCGCCCGCCGCACCGTCGTGCCCCCGCACCGCGACGGAGGGCAGGCGCAGTACGTGCCCCGGCCGGTGGCCGAGCCGGAGTTGGGCACCACCGGCCGCGCCCGCGCCTGGGCACTGGCGCACCTCGACCGCCCCATCGCCCTGCGGGAGCTGGCCGCGCAGGAGTCGATGAGCGTACGGACCTTCAGCCGCCGGTTCCGCGAGGAGACCGGCGTGACGCCGCTGCAATGGCTGACCCGGCAGCGCGTCGAGCGGGCGCGGCACCTGCTGGAGGAGACCGACCGCAGCGTCGACCGGGTGGCGGCGGACGCCGGGTTCGGCACGGCGGCGTCGCTGCGGCAGCACATGCAGGCGGCGCTGGGCGTCTCGCCGACCGCGTACCGGGGCACGTTCCGCGGGCCCGGCCAGCTTCCTGCGGGCGCGGCGGCGTAGCGCCGAACGGGGGCGGGGCGCCGCACGGTTGCGCGGGAGGGCGCGGGGGCGCGCGGTGGGGCGTGCGGGCGCTCACGTATCGCCGGACTCGTCCGACGGCCACGGGTCGCTCAGCCACAACTCGTCCCGCGTCGCGGGCCCCAGCAGTTCCGCCAGCCCCTCGTCCAGGCCGAGCCGCGCCACCTCAGAACCCGGGGGCACGGCCCGTAGCGTGCGCTCCAGCCAGGTGGAGACCGCGGCGCTCGGCGCCTCGATGAGCGCGTCCCCGTCCGAGGACGTCAGCGCCAGGCGGATGACGCTCCCCGACCCGGACTTCGTCGGCCAGACGCGCACGTCGCCGTGGCCGCACGGCCGGAACACCCCCTCCACCAGCAGCTCCCGGGCGAACGACCATCTGACCGGCGCCGCCCAGCCGATGTGGAAACTGATGTGGACGGCGTACGGGTCCGACGACCGGTATGTCAGTCTGGAGGGAACCGGAACGCTTCTCTCCGGCGACAGCACGAGCCGCAGCTCCAGTTCGCGTTCCACCACGGTCTGCATGGTGTGGCACCTCTCTTTCGAACGTCACGCAGGTCCGACGGGCCTGCCGGGGAAGAGAGGGCCAAACCGGCGCGCTCTTACGCGACTTCCGCAGACTTCCTCCCATCGTTCGACAAGTCACTTAAGGCGGAACGGGGGTGAGGCGGACCCGGCTGTCCGCCGGTTCTGGTAGATGTGGACCCCATGAGCGCCCCGACACCACCCTCCGGAGGCGGGATCCCCGGCCCCGGCTACTATCCCGACCCCTCCATCCCGGGCTACGTCCGGTACTGGAACGGTGCGGCGTGGGTCCCCGGCACCAGCCGCCGTGCCCAAGAGGGCGAGGAGCAGCCGGCCGCGGACGCGCAGGAGACCGCCGACGCGGAGCCCGCGAGCGCGGGCGGCGCGGAGAGCCCCGCGGACGCCGCGCCCGCGGAGCCCGCCGCCGCCTCAGGGCCGTCGCTGAGCGAGACCGGTCCGGTGTTCCTCGACGAGGAGGAGCCGCGGGACTCCGTGCCCGCCCCCCGCGGGCGGCACGC
This sequence comes from Streptomyces sp. NBC_01808, assembly GCF_035917395.1. Lineage (NCBI taxonomy): Bacteria > Bacillati > Actinomycetota > Actinomycetes > Kitasatosporales > Streptomycetaceae > Streptomyces > Streptomyces sp. NBC_01808. The sequence goes on along the minus strand of NZ_CP109072.1, from coordinate 2,823,351 downwards.
GCGCGGGAGCGACGACGCGGACGACGTACGGGACGCCACCGAGCGGGCGTGGTCCGGCGAGCCGTCGGCGTCCGCCGAGGAGCCGGCGGACGCGCAGGGCGCGTGGCAGGCGGTCGACGTCGTGGACGTGGCGGACCGGGCCGACAGCCGCGTCGCCTGGGGCGCGCAGGACCCGCCGGCGCTCACGGTGCCGGCCGAGCTGGACGGCGGCGCGCCGGAGCCGGGCCGCACCGAGGAGGAGCCCCGGCTGCCGGCCGCGCGCCGGGCGGAGGATGACGGGGCCGCGGACGGCGGCGCCGGGCAGGAGGGCGGACAGGCCGCGCCCGGGACGTACGAGCAGGACCGGCCGGGCGTGCCGCTCGGGCGCGACCCCCGCGTCGGGGGCGGCTCGTGGGGCGAGCAGGTGCGGCGGCTGTCGGGGCCCGCGCCCGTACCGGCACCCGGGACGCCGGAGGAGACGCGCGAGGAGGCCGACTCGGGGTCCGGGTCCGGATCCGGTGTGGGCTCCGGGGCTGCTGCCGCCTCCGGGTTCGGGCAGGGGGCCGCCGGGTCCGGGGCCGCGGATCCGCGGCAGGCCGCGGGGGCCTACGTGCCCGCGCCCACCACGCCCGGGGGACCGAGCGCCCTTCCCGCGCCCACCACCCCCGACCTGCCGCAGGCGCGGCCGGCGCCCACGACCCCGGACGTACCGGTGGCCCCGCCGACGCCGACGACGCCCGAACTGCCGCAGCCCCGCCCCGCGCAGCCGCAGCTCGCGCCGCAGGGCGGCCACGCGGCGCCGCCGCTGACCCCCGCCGCGCGCACGGCACCGCCCCCCACCCCGCAGCAGCCGCCCGCCGCGCAGCTCCCCGAGCGGCCCGCGGCCCGCGCCGAGCTGCCGCAGGGCGGAGCGGGCAGCGAGCCGCCCGTCGTGCCCTGGCGGCCGCCGGCCAGCGACCCCTTCCTCAGCGCCGCGCAGGGCACCGCGCCGCCCGCCGGGCTCGGCCGCAGGCTCGGCGCCCGGTTCGTGGACGCGCTGCTGGTCGGCGGTGTGCTCGCGGCGGTCGCGGTGCCGCTGGTGAGCAAGTCCGTGGACCACGTACAGGACAAGATCGACGCCGCCGAGGCGTCCGGCAAGACCGTGACGGTCTGGCTCATCGACGGCACCACGGGCCCCTATCTCGCGCTCGTCCTCGGCCTCTTCCTCGTGCTCGGCCTCGTCGTGGAGGCGCTGCCCACCGCGAAGTGGGGGCGTACGCCCGGGAAGAGGCTGTTCGGCGTACGGGTGCTGGACATCGAGTCGCAGGACCCGCCGGCGACCGGCTCGGCGCTGCGGCGGTGGCTGACGTACGCGGTGTTCCTGCTGCTGCCGCTGATCGGGCTGCTGAACGTCGTCTGGTGCGCCTTCGACAAGCCGTGGCGGCAGTGCTGGCACGACAAGGCGGGGCGCACGTACGTGGCGCGCGGCTGAGCCGTTCGGCGGCCCCCGGGATGCGGGGCGGTAGCCCCAGCGGTCGACTCGGTGCATGAGCTCCGACCACGGCGAGGGCGCCGACCCGCACCGCAGCAGGCCCACGCGCTCGCAGCCGCCGCAGAACGGCGCGCCTCCCGGCGGAACGCGGGGGCAGGAGGGGGAGGCAGAGTCGCCGCCGGGTGAGGAGCGCGGGTCTCAGGGGGCGCACGGGAGCGGCTCGACGGGGCCGGTGGCCAGCCCGACGACGCCGGAGGGGCACGGGGCTCCGCCCCCGCCGCCACCGCCCACGGAGGGCTCGGGCACACCGCCGCACGGCAGCGGGGGAGCGGAGCACGACGGCCTCCCGTCGAACGGAGACAGCGGCGGCGGGCAGCAACAGCCCGGCGCCGCACCGGACTCCGGCCAGGGCACCCCGGGCGCCACCCCGCCGCCCGGCTCCGGGCCCGGCTCCGGCGGTCCGCCGCACGGCTACGGCCCGCCGCCCCCCGGCGCCGGCTCTCCGTACGACCAGCCGCCCGGCGCCATGCCCCCACCCCCGCCGACGTACGGCGTCGACGACTCGGGCGGTACCGGCCACACCGGCTCGGCCTACGGCGCCCCCGATCCCCGGCTCGCCGGGATGCCCCCGCTCGGCGGCCTCGGCCGCCGGCTGCTGGCCCGCATCATCGACGGCCTGATCGTCTACATCCCGGTGTCGCTCTTCCTCACCCTCATCGGCCGCATCGACGAGTTCGCCGACTCCGACAACACCGGCACCCAGTACGCCTGGGGCATCTTCGGCATCCTCGTCTACCTCGTGTACGAGGGCCTGATGCTCACCCGCAGCGGGCAGACCGTCGGCAAGAAGCTCATGGGCATCCGCGTCGGCATGCTGGAGAACGGTGCCGTCCCCGCCGGAGGTCCGGGCTGGATCCGCGCCGCCGTCTACTCGCTGCCGGCGATCGCGCCGTGCATCGGCACCCTGTTCTGGCTCTACAACGTGCTGTCGTGCACCTGGGACAGGCCGTACCGCCAGTGCGTGCACGACAAGGCGGCCAAGACCGTCGTGGTCTCGACCGAGGGCCAGCGCTACACCCCCTGACCACCGCCTCCCGCCCCGCCCCGGGGACCGGCACACCGAAGCGGCCGGCGACCACGTGGTCGCCGGCCGCTTTCTGTTCGGTAGTGCCTCGGCCGTCCCCCGTAGGCGTCCTGGCGGGCGCCCCGTGCCGTCTCAGTGCGGCGCGGACTGCGCGCCGACCGGCCGCCGGTCCGCCGCGGGTGCGGCGATACCGTCCGGCCGCGCCGCCACCACGTGCTCCGCCGTCAAGGCGGGAGCGCGGCGGGAGCGCGGTACGGGAGCGGTCAGTGCGACGAGCACTCCGAGCGCCAGGGCGGTGACGCAGATCGCCACGAGGGCGATGGCTGCGCCTGCCTGCGAGAGCAGCAGCATGGCTGCGGCTGAGGCGATGACTGTGGCCGACCCGTACAGGATTTGGGTGAGAGTCGGACGCGGCATGGCAGCCCCCCTGGTGGGCTCAGCATCGGTGCGGACGGGTGAACGTGCCGAAGGGCGGCCCCGTGCGTGCAGCCGCCCCCCATTACCCAAGGCGTTGCCCGCCCGGGGATGCAAGTAAGCGTGACCTTACCCACTCGGAGGGTGCACGAGGGGGCGCACGGTGTCATGCCGGGGTGGGCAACGCCGTCACCAGGGGCTCCGGTGCCGTAGCCCTCTGAAGTGTCCAAGTCAAGACTGTCATTTCTTTGCTCACTCCGGTCGAATGCTGGCACACCTATTCGTGCGGCGACGCGGGAGGGACAGCTCAAACGTGAAGAGCAGGCAAAGAAAGTTGTCAAAAACTGCCGTTACCACGGTGGTTGCAGCCGCACTCGGGGCGGCTCTGCTCCCCCTGGGGCAGGCGGCCGCCGACCCCGGCGACGGCGCGGCCCAGATCGAACGCCGTGACCCGGCGCGGGCGCCGAAGCATCAGGAGCACGATCTCGACGGTCCGTTCAGCAAGGAGCAGGAGGCGCGCCAGGAGGCCGCGCTCCAGCAGTTGCTCTCCGGCGAGACCGAGGCGCAGCCGCGGGCGAAGAAGGACGGCTCGACCGTCGTCAAGCTCGACGACGGCAAGTTCGCCGAGCTGGGCCGGGGCGCGAAGACCGACAAGATCTTCACCGTGCTGGTCGAGTTCGGCGACGACGTCGACAACGAGACCATGTACGACCCGGACGGCCCCGAGGGCCCGAAGCCGCCCGTCGTCAAGTACGGCGGCGACGCCGGCCCGGCGCACAACCAGATAGCCGAGCCGGACCGGGCGGTGGACAACTCCACCGACTGGAAGGCCGACTACGACCGCCAGCACTACCAGGACCTCTACTTCTCCAAGGACGCGGACAAGGAGTCCGTGGCGAAGTACTACGAGAAGCAGTCCTCCGGGAAGTACACGGTGGACGGCGAGGTCAGCGACTGGGTCTCGGTGAAGTGGAACGAGGCCCGCTACGGCTCCAACTACTGCGGCGACTCCACCTGCGCCTCCGTCTGGGACCTGGTGCGCGACGCGACCGCCCAGTGGGCCGAGGACCAGAAGGCCGCCGGCAAGACCGACGCCGAGATCAAGGCGCAGCTCGCCGAGTACGACGTCTGGGACCGCTACGACTTCGACGGCGACGGCAACTTCGACGAGCCCGACGGCTACATCGACCACTTCCAGCTCGTGCACGCGGGCGAGGACGAGTCCGCAGGCGGCGGCGTCCAGGGCGAGGACGCCATCTGGGCGCACCGCTGGTACGCCTACGGCACCGACGCGGGCAGCGCGGGCCCCGGCGAGAACAAGGCCGGCGGCACCCAGATCGGCGACACCGGTGTGTGGGTCGGCGACTACACCGTCCAGCCGGAGAACGGCGGACTCGGCGTCTTCGCCCACGAGTACGGCCACGACCTCGGCCTGCCCGACCTGTACGACACCGCGGGCGGCGAGAACTCCACCGCCTTCTGGACGCTCATGTCCTCCGGCTCCTGGCTCGGCCGCGGCAAGGACGCCATCGGCGACCTGCCCGGCGACATGACCGCCTGGGACAAGCTCCAACTCGGCTGGCTGGACTACGAGACGGCCAAGGCGGCGACCCGCTCCAAGCACACCCTCGGCCGCGCCGAGGAGCAGGTGGACGGCAAGCCGCAGGCGCTCGTCGTCGAGCTGCCGGAGAAGGCCGTCACCACCACCATCACCGCGCCCGCCGAGGGCACCAAGCAGTGGTGGAGCGGCATGGGCGACGACCTGTCCAACTCCCTGACCCGTACGGTCGACCTGACCGGCAAGTCCAGCGCCTCGCTGGGCCTCGCGGGCTGGTGGGACATCGAGGAGAACTACGACTTCCTCTACGCCGAGGTCTCCACGGACGGCGGCGCCAGCTTCACCCCGCTCGACGGCACCGCGGACGGCGCGCAGATCCCGCGCGACGGCGGCGACCGGCCCGCGCTGACCGGCGTCTCCGGCGAGTACCGCGACCTGGAGTACTCCCTCGACGCCTACGCGGGCCAGGAGGTCCAGCTCCGCTTCCGCTACCAGACCGACGGCGGGGTGGCGCAGAAGGGCTTCGCCGCCGACGCGTTGACGATCACGGCGGACGGCGCGGAGGTCTTCGCGGACGGCGCCGAGGGCGACGACGCGGGCTGGACGGCGGACGGCTTCTCGCGCGTCGAGGAGTCCTTCACCAAGGACTACCCGCAGTACTACATCGCCGAGAACCGGCAGTACGTGTCGTACGACAAGACGCTCAAGAGCGGCCCGTACAACTTCGGTTGGGTCACGGACAAGCCGGACTGGGTCGAGCACTTCCCGTACCAGAACGGCCTGGCCGTGTGGCTGTGGGACACCTCGCAGCTCGACAACAACACCAGCGGCCACCCCGGCGAGGGTCTGGTGCTGCCGGTCGACGCGCACCCGAAGCCGGAGAAGTGGGCGGACGGCTCGGTGATGCGGAACCGCATCCAGGCGTACGACGCCACCTTCAGCACCCAGCGGACCGACGGCTTCACCCTGCACAAGGACGGGAAGCCGGCGAAGATCACGTCGAAGCAGGGCGTTTCGGTCTTCGACGACCACAAGGGATCGTACTGGGATGAAGGGAACCCGGGCGGCAGCGTGAAGGTGCCGGACACCAACACCAGGATCTCCATCGTCCAGGAGCCCGATCATGGCCGGACCATGACAATCCAGGTGGCGCCCTCCGTCAGGTGATTCGGTAGAACCGCAGGTCAGAGACGTATCGGCCGCTGCCCCTGGCGGGGCGGCGGCCGATCGCGTAAAGATGGCGTGAGTAGGCTGGCCGACGGACGACCACGTGAGGAGCGCCATGGGCGGAGGAGGATTCACCAAGCTGCCGGACGGCAGCATGGTGGTCGCCGTCTCCCTGCCGGCCCCCGTGGAGGGCCGGCGGATACGTGTGCTCGTCCACGCCGCGAACCGCGCCAGGGCCCTGACGCGGCTGCGGAACCTGGGCCTGCGCTCCGTCTACCTCCGCGGCAACGCGCACCCGCCCACGCCCGACGAGGTGACCGCCGTGCTGTGCCATCCGGACGGCCTGGTCTGGCGCGGCTCGCTCGACGACGATACGGAGCCCTGGCGCCCGATAGCGGCGCTGTTCCGGCTGGCGACGTAGGCGTACGGGCGGACGCCGCGGCGGGCCCGAGGGACCCGGGGCGCCGCCTGAGGGATGCGCGGGCTCCGGGGGGCCCGCGACGGCCCGCAGACCGCCGCGGGCGGGCCTGAGGTGCCCCTCGGGCCCCGTCGCGGAAGCGCCCGCGGGTGGCTTGCGGACGCCCGGACGTGCGCCGGGGCCGCCGCTGACGGCGCCGTCGGCGCAGCGCCGCGACCGCTGGCGGGCCGCCCCCGCGGTACGGCGTCGCGCCGGCCGGCAGGCCGCTCCTGCGGTCACCAGCCCTCCGCAGACGGCCGCACACGGCTCCGCAGCCCGCGCCGGCGGCGGTCCGCGTCAGCCGACGACCGGCTTGCCCGTCAGCTCCACGCCCGCCTCCGCCAGCTCCCCCAGCGCCCGCTGGGTGCTGTCCTCGGCCACCCCCGCCGTCAGGTCCAGCAGCACCTGGGTGCGGAAGCCCTCCGCCGCCGCGTCCAGCGCCGTCGCCTTCACGCAGTGGTCGGTGGCGATGCCCACCACGTCGACCTCCGTGACCTCCCGGGCGCGCAGCCAGTCCGCCAGCGGCACGCCGTTCTCGTCCGCCCCCTGGAAGCCGCTGTACGCCGCCGCGTACGCGCCCTTGTCGAAGACCGCCGAGATCGCGCCGGAGGCGACGGTCGGGGCGAAGTTCGGGTGGAAGCCGACGCCCTCCGTGCCGGCCACGCAGTGCCGCGGCCAGGAGTGCACGAAGTCCGGGTGCGCCGCGAAGTGGTCGCCCGGCTCGATGTGGTGGTCGCGGGTGGCGACGACGTGCTGGTAGCCGGCGGTGGACCGGCCGATCAGGTCCGTGATCGCGGCGGCGACGTCCGCGCCCCCGGTCACCCCCATGCTGCCGCCCTCGCAGAAGTCGTTCTGCACGTCAACGACGATCAGTGCACGATGCATGGTGCGATGCCCTTCGTGAGTCGGCGTCGGACGGGCGGACCGCTGGGGAGCCAAGCCGCCGCGCGTCCCGGATCTCTGCCCGCTGGGCCGGGCGTCATACGTACTCCGTCGGCAGGACCGGCTCGCCCCTGGAGAGCTGGGTGGCGGACAGCGGCAGCCCGTCCCTGGCCACGACGTGCCGGGCCCTGGCGTCGTCCATGGGCTCCCGGCCCACGATCTTCCCGCCGCGCACCAGCGGGACCAGCAGCTCCCGGCCCGCCAGCTCCGCCGGCACCTCCCCGGTGCCGACGACCTCGGCCTCCGCGACCCCGTACGCGTCCAGCCGCCGGGCCGCCCACTTCCGTCCGCCGATCGACGTCTTCCCGCCCGTCGACCGCTTCGCCACCGGCACCAGCGGGGCGTCCGGGGCGCCGGAGGCGGCGCGGGCGACCAGCTTGTAGACCATCGAGCACGTCGGGTGCCCGCTGCCGGTGACCAGCCGGGTGCCCACGCCGTACGCGTCCACGGGGGCGGCGGCGAGCGAGGCGATGGCGTACTCGTCGAGGTCGCTGGTGACGATGATCCGGGTGCGCTCCGCGCCCAGCTCGTCGAGCTGCTGGCGCACCCGGTGCGCGACCAGCAGCAGGTCGCCGGAGTCGATGCGCACCGCGCCCAGCTCCGGGCCCGCGACCTCCACGGCGGTACGGACGGCGGCGGCCACGTCGTACGTGTCGACCAGCAGCGTCGTCCCCACGCCCATGGACTCCACCTGCGCGGTGAACGCCTCGCGCTCGCTGTCGTGCAGCAGCGTGAAGGCGTGCGCGGCGGTGCCGACGGTGGGGATGGCGTAGCGGAAGCCGGCGGCCAGGTCGGAGGTGGAGGCGAAGCCGCCGACGTACGCGGCCCGGGAGGCGGCCACCGCGGACAGCTCGTGCGTGCGCCGGGCGCCCATCTCGATCAGCGGCCGGCCGCGGGCGGCGACGGCCATCCGGGAGGCCGCGGCGGCGATGGCGGAGTCGTGGTTGAGGATCGACAGCACCACCGTCTCCAGCAGCACGCACTCGGCGAAGCTCCCCTCGACGCGGAGCACGGGGGAGCCGGGGAAGTACACCTCGCCCTCGGGGTAGCCCCAGATGTCGCCGGTGAACCGGAAGTCCGCGAGCCAGTCCAGCGTCGGGGCGTCGACCACGTCGTGCGCGCGCAGGAAGCGCAGCACCTCGGGCTCGAAGCGGAAGCTCTCCAGCGCGTCCAGGACGCGTCCTGTGCCGGCGACGACGCCGTAGCGGCGGCCCTCGGGCAGCCGGCGGGTGAAGGTCTCGAAGACCGAGCGCCGGCCGGCGGTGCCGGCGTGCAACGCGGCCTGGACCATGGTCAGCTCGTAGTGATCGGTGAAGAGGGCCGTCGAGGGGACGGTGACCGGCAGCTTCAGTTCCGACATGCACCTGATCCTACGCCCATACTCGTCACTCTGACGATTTCCGGTGTCCGAATGGCTGCGGCACCGCCTCGGGTGGCAGCATGGGGACCGTCAGGGCTGCGATCGCAGCCGGAGCTATCGAGGAGTTGCCGCCAACCGTGAGCGTCGCACCCACGGAGATCGAGCGCCCGGAGACCGTCGAGTCCCAGTCACCCGCGGCGGTGCCTGAACCGGACGTCCCCTGGGTGACGATCGTCCACAACGACCCGGTGAACCTCATGAGCTACGTGACGTACGTCTTCCAGGCGTACTTCGGATATCCGAGGGAGAAGGCCCGCAAGCTCATGATGGACGTACACACCAAGGGGAGGGCCATCGTCTCCAGCGGAAGCCGCGAGGAGATGGAGCGGGACGTGCAGGCGATGCACGGCTACGGCCTGTGGGCCACCCTCCAGCAGGACCGCTGATGGCAGGGCACTTCGAAGCGGTTCCGGGCGGCGGCGCGGCCGTCGCGCTGGACGAGCTGGAGATCTCCATCCTGCGCACCCTGACCGTGCAGTTGCTGGAGCTGATCGGCCCCGGCGACGCCCCCGCGGACGCCCCGCCGCCCGCCGACCCGCTGGACGCGCTCTTCGCCGAGGGCCCCAGCAAGCCGCCGTCCGACCCGGCGCTGGCGCGGCTCTTCCCCGACGCGTACGGCGAGCCGGGCAAGGGCCCGGACGACGAGGAGCGGGCCCGCTCGGCGGAGTTCCGCCGCTACACCGAGCCGGAGCTGCGGGAGAGCAAGCGGGAGAACGCGCTGGCGGTCGTCCGCGGGCTGGACCTGCTCTCCGTGCAGGGCGAGGGCGGCGCGGTGCTCAAGGTCGGCCCGGAGGAGTCGCGGCAGTGGCTCGCGACGCTGAACGACCTGCGGCTGGCCATAGGCGCGCGGCTCGACATCCGGGACGACGACGACGGCGAGGTGCTGTTCCGGCTGCCGGACGAGGACGAGCGCAAGCCGATGGTGATGGCGTACCTCTGGCTGGGCGGGCTCCAGGAGACCCTGATCGAGACGCTGATGGGCTAGGCCCGCGGGCCCCTGTCAGGGCCCGTTCGGGTGAATGTGTACATAATCACCCTTTTCCCGTGGTAAAGCTGCAGACGGGGGACTGCACGGGAAAGGGCACAACTCCACATGACCACTGCGAAGGTGCCGGAGGGCGGCGGCGCGGCTCCGTCCTCCGAGGAGGGCTACGAGCGCGGGCTCGGCAGCCGCCAGATCCAGATGATCGCCATCGGCGGCGCCATCGGGGTGGGCCTCTTCCTGGGCGCCGGCAAGATCATCGAGAAGGCGGGGCCCAGCCTCATCTTCCTGTACGCGCTCGCCGGCGTCGTCATCTTCTTCATCATGCGGGCCCTGGGCGAACTGCTGCTCTACCGCCCCGTCTCCGGCAGCTTCGCCGAGTACGCCCGCGAGTTCCTCGGCCCCTACTTCGGCTACGTCACGGGCTGGACGTACTGGCTGATGTGGGCCGTCACCGGCATGACCGAGCTGACCGCCGCCGCCATCTACATCAACTACTGGTGGCCGGCCATCCCGCAGTGGGTCAGCGCGCTCGGCTTCCTCGTGCTCCTCTTCGGCGTCAACCTGATCTCGGTGAAGATCTTCGGCGAGCTGGAGTTCTGGTTCTCGATGGTCAAGGTCACCGCGATCATCGGCATGATCGTCATCGGCGTCGGCGTCCTCACCCTCGGCTTCTCCGCCGCCGGCAACACCGCCACCACCACGAACCTCTGGAACCACGGCGGCTTCTTCCCCAACGGCATCGGCGACAGCCTCATGACCCTCCAGGGCGTGATGTTCGCCTACCTCGCCGTCGAACTCGTCGGCGTCACCGCGGGCGAGAGCGCGAACCCCGAGAAGACCCTGCCCAAGGCGATCAACACGCTGCCCTGGCGGATCGTCATCTTCTACGTCGGCTCGCTGATCGTCATCCTGTCGGTGGTCCGGTGGACGGAGTTCAGCGAGGGCATCAGCCCGTTCGTCGCCGCCTTCGGCAAGATCGGCATCCCCCTGGCCGCCGGCATCGTCAACTTCGTCGTGCTCACCGCGGCCCTGTCGTCGTGCAACTCCGGCATGTACTCCACCGGCCGGATGCTGCGCGCCCTGGCCGCCAACTCCGAGGCGCCCAAGGTCTTCGGCCGGCTCAGCCCGCGCCGGGTGCCGGCCGCGGGCATCGCCATGTCGGTCGTGGTCATGTCCGTCGGCGTGGTGCTCAACTACCTCGTGCCGGAGAAGGCGTTCGGGTACGTCATGTCCGTGGCCACCGCCGCCGGCATCTGGACCTGGGCGATGATCCTCGTCAGCCACATCCGCTACCGCCGGCGGGTCGCCGCGGGACACCTGCCCGCCTCGTCGTTCCCGGCGCCCGGCGGGGTGGTGTGCAGCTGGCTGGCGCTGGTGTTCCTCGCCTTCGTCACCGTGCTCACCGCCCTCGACGCCGACGCCCGCGTCTCGCTGTACGTGGGCGCGGGATGGGCGGTGCTGCTGTCGGGCGGCTGGGCGGTGAGCCGGCGGCGGGCCGCGGCCCGGGAGGCGGCACCGGAGTACGTCGCGGGGGCGCAGTAGCCGGCCGCGCCCCCGTTCCCGCCGCGCGCCCGGCGCCTACGCCCAGAGCTGGCCGTGCAGCGCGGCGACGGCCTCTTCCGTGGTCTCCGCGGTGTAGATGCCCGTCGACAGGTACTTCCAGCCGCCGTCCGCGACGAGGAACGCGATGTCCGCGCTCTCCCCGGCCCGTACCGCCTTGCGGCCCACGCCGATCGCGGCGTGCAGCGAGGCGCCGGTGGAGACGCCCGCGAAGATGCCCTCCTCGCGGAGCAGTTCGCGGGTCCGGGTCACGGCGTCCTCGGAGCCGACGGAGTAGCGGGTGGTGAGCACCGACTCGTCGTACAGCTCGGGGACGAAGCCCTCGTCGAGATTGCGCAGCCCGTAGACGAGGTCGTCGTAGCGCGGCTCGGCGGCCACGATCTGCACGCCGGGGCGGTGCTCGCGCAGGAACCGGCCGGCGCCCATGAGCGTGCCCGTGGTGCCGAGGCCGGCCACGAAGTGGGTGATGGACGGCAGGTCGGCGAGGATCTCGGGGCCGGTGGTGGCGTAGTGCGCGCCGGCGTTGTCGGGGTTGCCGTACTGGTAGAGCATCACCCAGTCCGGGTGCTCGGCGGCCAGCTCCTTGGCGACCCGTACGGCCGTGTTGGAGCCGCCGGCCGCGGGCGAGGAGATGATCTCGGCGCCCCACATGGCGAGCAGTTGGCGGCGCTCCGCGCTGGTGTTCTCCGGCATCACGCAGACGATGCGGTAGCCCTTGAGCCTGGCCGCCATGGCCAGCGAGATGCCGGTGTTGCCGGAGGTGGGCTCCAGGATCGTGCAGCCGGGGGTGAGCCGGCCGTCCTTCTCCGCCTGCTCGACCATGAAGAGCGCCGGGCGGTCCTTCACGGAGCCGGTGGGGTTGCGGTCCTCCAGCTTCGCCCAGATCCGCACGTCGGGGGCGGGGGAGAGGCGGGGCAGGTGGACCAGGGGCGTGTCGCCGACGGCCGCGAGGGTGCTCTCGTAGCGCATCAGACCGAGCCGCCGGCGACCGCGGGCAGGATCGTCACGCTGTCGCCGTCGGTGAGCTTGGTGGCGATGCCGTCGAGGAAGCGGACGTCCTCGTCGTTGAGATAGACGTTGACGAAGCGGCGCAGGTCGTCGCCGTCGACCAGGCGTGCGCGGATCCCGGTGTGCCGGGACTCCAGGTCGTCGATCAGCTCGGCCAGCGTGGTGCCGTCGCCCTCGACGGCCTTCTCGCCGTCGGTGTAGCTGCGGAGGATGGTCGGGATGCGGACCTCGATGGCCATTTCGGGGCTCCTGTGGGATGCGGGGAGTCGGGCTGCGGGCGCTTGCGGAGCGGGCCGGCCGCGCCGCAGGCGGGCGGGGACGTACGCGGCCGGGGGCCGCCGGACACCGGGGCCGGCGACTCCCCCACAGCGCTTACGCGCGTGGGCGGTGCCCCCAGGCGCGGCCGGCCGCGCGGGGTGGCGCGGGCCGACAGGCGGCGCTGGCGAGACGGCAGAGGTCGACGTGCAGACGGGCGACGAGCAGCACCTGCCCGCCCGGGGGCTTCCGGGTCACGTCGTGGACAACCATGGGCTCATCGTATCGATTCCCCGTCCGCCTGCCGGATCGCCGTTTCATGATGCGGACCGGGGTCTCAGCCCGCGGGGGCGTCGTCGTACGAGGCGATCACGGTGACGTCCTCCTCGGTGATCACACCGTCCACGATGCGGAACGAGCGGAAGGAGACCGGCCCTTCGTCGTTGCCGGACTCGGCGGTGGAGACCAGGACGTAGTGGGCGCCGGGCTCGTTGGCGTAGGAGACGTCGGTGCGGGAGGGGTACGCCTCGGTGGCGGTGTGCGAATGGTAGATCACCACCGGCTCCTCGTCGCGGTCGTCCATCTCCCGGTAGAGCCGGAGCAGGTCCTGCGAGTCGAACTCGTAGAACGTGGGGGAGCGGGCGGCGTTGAGCATGGGGATGAAGCGCTGCGGCCGGCCGTCGGCGGGCGCCGGCGCCGGGCCCGCGACCACGCCGCACGCCTCGTCGGGGTGGTCCTTGCGGGCGTGGGCGACGATCTGCTCGTACAGCTCCTCCGTGATGGTCAGCATGGGGGAAGGATGGCACGGCCGCGGCGGGCCCACCTCGTACGGTCCGAACACCGAGACGAATCCGCTCGGATGCCGGGCAGGGTGTCCGGGAGGTTCGGGGACATCAGATGTCGGACAGGTGGCGGACTTGGTCCCACACCGCCGGGTCCACGGGACCGGCGCTGCGGCGGAGGTCCCGGAGGGCGACCTCGTGCAGCTCGTCCGTCTCCAGGATCGCCGGGCGGTCCTCCCCGGCGCCGGCGGAGCCGGGCGGCAGCGGGATCCGGTCCGGCCGGCCGCCGTCCTCCCGGGCCGTGATCCAGGCCACCGTCACCGTCTCGCCCGCGGTCTTCAGCACCAGGCAGGGGCGCTCCTCGCCGTCCGCCGTCCCGGCGTTCCCGTACGGCACGAGGGCCCACCACACCTCGCCGGGCTCCGGCCCGGCCGGGCGCCGGTGCGCGCGCCGCACCCGGCCGAAGCTGTCGACGAGCCCGGCGATCACGGCCAGCACCACCACGGCCACGATGGCCGGCCACCACGAGGCGTCCATGCGCCCGATCGTAGATGCCGCCCGCGCGCGCGGGCGGCATCTACGCCCGCGTGCGGGGGCGGCGCCGCGCAGGTCGGCACGCGGGCCTTACCCCGTCGCCATACTGGTGATTCCGCCCACAACCGCGATGGCCGGGGGACCGCTGCGGCCCGTCCCGGCTTACCCTCGGCAGAGCCGGCGGGGCATCGTCGCCCCGTCCCGACCGTGCCGGAGGTCCCTCCCCGATGAAGCTCACCGTCGTCGGTTGCTCGGGCTCGTTCCCGTCCGCGGACTCCGCGTGTTCGAGCTACCTGGTCGAGGCGGAGGGCTTCTCGCTCCTGCTCGACATGGGCAACGGCGCGCTGGGAGCACTGCAGCAGCACTGCGGACTGTACGACCTCGACGCCATCCTGCTGAGCCACCTGCACGCGGACCACTGCATCGACATGTGCGCGTACTTCGTCGCGCGCTACTACCGCCACGACGGCGGCCCCGCCGACGTGCTGCCCGTCTACGGCCCCAAGGGCACGGAGCAGCGGCTGACCACGGCGTACGCGGACACCCCCTCGGAGACGTCGATGAGCGAGGTCTTCGACTTCCGGGCGCTGGAGCGCAGCGCGTTCGAGATCGGCCCGTTCACGGTGCACGCGGACCGGGTGAGCCACCCCGTCGAGGCGTACGCCTTCCGCATCGAGCACGACGGCCGCAGCCTCGTCTACTCCGGCGACACGGGCCCCTGCGGGGCGCTGACCGAGCTGAGCGCGGACGCCGATCTGCTGCTCTGCGAGGCGGCGTTCACCCACGGCCGCGAGCAGATCCCCGACCTGCACCTCAACGGCCGCGAGGCGGGCGAGGCCGCCGCGGCGGCGGGGGTGGGGCGGCTGGTGCTGACGCACATCCCGCCGTGGACGGACCCGCAGGTGAACCTGCGGGACGCGAAGGGCGTGTACGGAGGGCCCGTCGACCTGGCGCGCGCGGGCGCGGTGTACGAGGTCTGAGGGCCCCCCTCACGCCTTGTACTGGGCCTTCTCCTCCTCCGCTATTTCCTCGTCGGTCTCCCGGCCCGGGGTGGGCTGGTTGATCCGGATGCCTGCGGAACTTGGCCATGTCCTGCGCGTAGCCGGAACGGAGCGTTTGGATATGCCGGTTCCGGCAACTCTCATCCTGCGGAATGCAGAATGGAATTCCAGTTGCCTGGTCGGGGCGGCAGCGGAACGCGCCTCTGACTTCACGTTATCCACAGGCTCAGATCCGGGGTGGTGTGGGCCAGCAGCGGCTCCGATAGCGTCGTCTGCCTGACGTATCGTCACCGCTACCGGGAGTTGATCGTGTCCCCCCGCGCCTTTTCCGCCGCCGCCCTGGCGGCCACCGCTGCCCTGAGCCTGCTGCTGACCGCCTGCGGCGGCGACGAGGACGGTGACCCCCCTTCGGACGACAAGATCCAGGGCGCGGACAAGGGGGAGGAGTCGCCGTCGCCGAGCGCTTCGGAGGAGGCGGCGGGCAGACCGGAGATCAAGCTGCCTGGGGACGTCCGGGTCATCGCCGACTGGTCGCAGACCGGCGACCCGGACGAGGACGCCATCCTGCGGGACACGGAGCAGCGCATTGCAGCGATCGAGATGGCGCTCGCCGAGCAGGATCCTACGCACGAGGCCTTCCGCTTCTACTCGGAGGGAGAGGCTGCCGCCGAGACCGAGGCGTACGTGACGGCATACGTGCATGAGGAGGCACGTATCACCGGAACGATCCGGTTGTACGAGCCGACCGTGACGATCAGGGACGACGGCACGGCCACACTGGCGTATTGCGAGGACCAGAGCAAAGCATTCGACAAGTATCTGAAGACCGGCGAACTCAACAAGACTCCGGTCACGAAGAACAGCTACTTCAGCCACGGCGCCACGCTTCGGAAGGACGGGCAGGGCACGTGGATCACGATGAAGGACATCGCCACGCAGGGGGCTTCACCATGTCAGCCCTGAAACATGTGCGCAGGACATTAGCCGTGGCATTGCTCGTCACAGCCGTCATGAGCAACGGCTTGGTGGCTCACGCGGAAGGGAAGATCGGCAGCGGTACCGGCAACGTGGAAGAGCCACCGAGTGCCCAGGATGCTGGCGCCGAAGGGCAGAACCTGTACGCCGAGGCCGGTGGGGTGGTGATCGATGAGTCGGAGAACGGGTCTGGGGGTGGCGGCAACTCGCAGTGGACGGGAAGTCCCTGCGCGGCGCTGTCCGCGCCGACGGCCGCCGCGTCCACCTGATCTCCGCACTCCGCGGCGACGGCATCGTGCTCGCCCAGCGCGAGGTCGACGCCAAGAGCAATGAGATCACCGCGTTCCGGCCACTGCTGGACCCCCTGGACCTGACCGGTGCAGTGGTGACATTCGACGCGCTGCTGACCCAGACCGACCACGCGAAGTACCTGGTCGAGGAGAAGAACGCGCACTACATCGCCGTACTCAAGGGCAACCACCCGACCTTGCACGCACTGGTGAAGGATCTTCCCTGGAAAGAGGTGCCTGTGATGGACCGCACCCGGGCCACCGCCCACGGCCGCGACGAGATCCGTCGTCTGAAGGCCGTCACGGTGCCGCGACTGCCGTTCCCCTACGCCGGCCAGGCACTGCAGATCGTCCGCCGACGGCGCACGGTAGGCATCGGCAAGGTGTCCCTGGAACGCATCTACCCGGTCACCAGCCTGACGGCCCACCAGGCAACAGCCGCTGACCTGGCAGAACGCGTGCGCGGGCACTGGGCAATCGAGAATCGTGCGCACCACGTCAGGGACGTGACGTTCAGGGAGGACGCCTCGCGGGTGCGGACCGGCAGCGCGCCCCGGGCGATGGCCTCCCTGCGGAACCTGGCCATCGGCGCACTCCGCCTGACGGGGCGGGACAACATCGCCGAGGGCCTGCGCCATCACGGGCGGGACATGACCCGGCCACTGGCGACCCTCGGACTCACGTGACCATTCCCGGCCGATCACGAGAACGACGGAGCCCTGGGTTGGGGGTGGAGATCGACGGTGCTGAGACTCATCTGACGTGCCGGGGGCGGGCCCGCGATCTGCGGCGCTTCAACGAGCTGGCCGGCTGCCCGGAGCTGCGTGCCGTCCTCCGGTTCACCTGGGAGGACGTGTTTGTCCGGCCGGTTGCCATGCTGGCGGTCATCCGCCGCCACGTGGACCGCCTGCGACGGAGGGAGTGATGTGGCGGGTCTATAAGGGCGAGGGGTGAGGAATCGGGCCCACATGTGCGCCCGGTCAGGCGCGTCCGTATCGGGGAGGGGAGCGTCTCTGTCATGCCAGACGGGCCGAGAGCGCATCAACGCTTTCTCTTGTTGGTGGTCGATTGACTCTGCTGGTCCTGCGGGGCGCTACTGCTGGCTGCGGCCGTGGCGTAGCCAGCCGACTGGCGCTGCCCGGAGGTTCCGGAGGGGAGGGAACGGGCGTAGTTCTGATCTACCGGGTTCTGTGCGAGGTAGTGGCTGTAATCCGTCGGCTGGAGGGGTTGTGCGGGCGGCGAGTTGTACGGGCCGGCAACGAGGTCGGCCGGGTTCACGGTGCGCGACTTGGTCGCTGCGGAGGGGTGGTACGGCCTCTTCGCGTGCCTGGCGTCCTCCCCGTATCCGAACCAGGCATCGGCGGGCGCGTCCGGAAAGCTGCCGTACGATCCGGATGCTGACGTGGGTGCGGTGAGGGACGTCGTGTCGAGCCCCCGCGTGATCGCAGAAACCCGGGCCGCCTCATCTCCGGCCCCGGACCGGTACGCCGCACTCTGCGGGGCAGCTTGCTGGAGAACAGCGCCGGCCTGGGCGTAGTCGGCAGCGGTGGCCATGGTCCCTTGGTCGGTACCGCCCTGCGGTACCGACGCGGGTGGTTCGGGACGGGCGTCGATGGGGTCGTAGGGCGCTTGGCGGGGCGGGTTGTTCGCCTGATAGGCGGCTGAACTGCCGGCGGATGAGACTTGCCCGCCCGGCTTCCACCGACCTTGACCATCCGGCGCATAGCCGTGCCGTTCCAGCGCCTCCCCCAGCTCCGGCGGGACTTCTTGGAGCCCTCGATTTCTAACATTCTTCAAGAAGTTACTGAGTCGGTGCTCCACGACTGCCGGGTCATGCACGTTTCCTCCAGCCTCGCGAAGCCTGTCCTGTGTATTCGTCTTCTTTTTCAGCCGGGGCAGGTCTCTTTCGCGTCGGCTATTCAATATGCCTGCCCAGTCGATGCTTCTTGTCTGCGTGGTCGTCAGTAGCCACCTCTTCTTCTCCTCGTCGTACTCGAACTTAAGGTGGCGCTTACTGAACTCCTCCTTCAGTGCATCGCTTGGCTCAGTACTGGTGCCTTTAATATGCAGATTTTCTATCTTCTTCCCCAGGTTGAATTGTTCCCCTTCCGACTTGCTTGTTGATGAGGGTATTTCACCCTCGGGCAGCGCTCTCAGCGCATTCAGCAGGTCCTCGTCGGGGATCTTCTTCGCCACAGGGTCCTCCTCCAGTTGGAACCGACACCGGTACTACGGTGCTACGGGGCCAGCGCCCCGACGGTTCAACCAGCCGGGTGTGCACAACAGACGGATCTGTCTCAGACCGCGACGCCGATCTCCGCCGGCTCCACCCCCAACTCAGGGCTCCGTCGTTCTCGTGATCGGCCGGGAATGGTCACGTGAGTCCGAGGGTCGCCAGTGGCCGGGTCATGTCCCGCCCGTGATGGCGCAGGCCCTCGGCGATGTTGTCCCGCCCCGTCAGGCGGAGTGCGCCGATGGCCAGGTTCCGCAGGGAGGCCATCGCCCGGGGCGCGCTGCCGGTCCGCACCCGCGAGGCGTCCTCCCTGAACGTCACGTCCCTGACGTGGTGCGCACGATTCTCGATTGCCCAGTGCCCGCGCACGCGTTCTGCCAGGTCAGCGGCTGTTGCCTGGTGGGCCGTCAGGCTGGTGACCGGGTAGATGCGTTCCAGGGACACCTTGCCGATGCCTACCGTGCGCCGCCGGCGGACGATCTGCAGTGCCTGGCCGGCGTAGGGGAACGGCAGTCGCGGCACCGTGACGGCCTTCAGACGACGGATCTCGTCGCGGCCGTGGGCGGTGGCCCGGGTGCGGTCCATCACAGGCACCTCTTTCCAGGGAAGATCCTTCACCAGTGCGTGCAAGGTCGGGTGGTTGCCCTTGAGTACGGCGATGTAGTGCGCGTTCTTCTCCTCGACCAGGTACTTCGCGTGGTCGGTCTGGGTCAGCAGCGCGTCGAATGTCACCACTGCACCGGTCAGGTCCAGGGGGTCCAGCAGTGGCCGGAACGCGGTGATCTCATTGCTCTTGGCGTCGACCTCGCGCTGGGCGAGCACGATGCCGTCGCCGCGGAGTGCGGAGATCAGGTGGACGCGGCGGCCGTCGGCGCGGACAGCGCCGCGCAGGGACTTCCCGTCCACTGCGATCGCCGCCCGCACCGGGCGGGACGGCGGGCGTTCGTCCTCCTGGGCGCTGCGGCAGGCGTCCGCACGCGCGGTGAGCCAGCCGCCGATCGCCGCGTCGAGCGCGTCGCCGTCGATGCGCTGCAGTACCCGGCGAACGGTCGCCTCGCTGGGCGCCCGGTAGGGCCGGTCCGGATCGCGCAGCGTGGCCCCGCAGTGGAGAAGGAACTGGTCAGGGGCGTCGGCGGCCCACTCGGCGACTGCGGTCAGGGACTTCGCCCCGGCCAGGACCCCGCAGGCGGCCAGGGCCAGCACATACGACAGCGGGTGACGCCGGCCCCGCAGCCGGCGCGGGTCGGGAAGGCGCCGCAGCCACTCCAGCAGATCGGGCAGTTCATCGGGGCGGGCCGGATCAGAACCAGCGAGTTGGCCCAGCCCCGCAGGGATGGGCGATGATGACGCAGCAGGCACGGTCTTCCGTTGTGGTGATCAGAGAACTCGACACTCCATGATCACCGGGAACCGTGCCTGCGCGTCTACCTGCCCACCCGGCACACCACCATCACGGCCCAACTCGGGTCCCCACACCCATACCGGCTACGACGGACCGATCACGAGAACGACGGAGCCCTGGTGGTTCACAGGTGATGGGAAAGCCGTTCGACCTGCCGTGTGGGAAGGCCGCTGTGTTCACCGGCGAGTTTCCGTACGTTATCCCGGGAAGTGATCTATCTCAGGGGGAGGATATATCCATCGTTCTGCAGCAGTTGCAGGCGTTCATTCCTATACCGCGAGAGGCGGCTGGCGGACAAGAGGCGATGACTGTTGTCACGGTACTGACGCCATCCCGAGTGCATTGGAAATTGTATGCGCGTCACGCGGTAGAGGTTCTGCGGAGTCTGGAATTCGATGAGGTGGACAGTCGGCCGGTATGAAGGACGGAGAAGTCATCGCCTACTTCGACCGGCGGCCGACCGCGGAGATCACGATTCACGCAGTCTGGGACATCCCCCGGATGGCCGATATGGCCTATGAGTTCGGTTATGTGCTGTGTCGCGTCTCTCATTGGCAGGGCACGACAAGGCTCGTATTCGAGCGCGATGACACAGATCACGCAAGGCGTAGAGCCGAATGGTCTGTGAACTACTATCGAGCGTATGGAAGATGGGGTCGCCAGCAGCCCCAGTTTCAACTTCCTGGCTATATGGGTCGTCGTATCGAACCGCTGGAAGCGGCGCAAGCACGCTATGCCTTGGCGCTTTTTCGGAACAAGGCATGGGCCATAGGCATGTCCGCGCTGATGGCGGTACTGATCGCGATCATTGTCTGGCACCTTCGTGGTAGGGCGGAGGTCATCGTCCCGATCTTGCTAGTCGGGATCCCCTTTGTACTCGCCGGCGCTATCTCACCCTGGCTGCCCAGCAAGCGTCTCAGGCGGTATCAGCAGACGGTGGATACGTTCGAACTACAGCAGGCGGTTGAGCGAGGATTCATCCCGCCTCCGCCGCCCGGTAACGGAGATTGAGGGCGTGTCTCATGCTGTTGATGACCTTCGAGGTTCCTGCGGCGTCCCTCGCACGACAGATCGGCCTGCCGGTGGAGGGGGAGTGGTCCGCCGCTGAGGGCGGTGCTGTGGTGCCGGTCCGTGAACACCAAGCGTTCGTACAGGTGCCCCGGGAGCTGTCGGCCGGCCGTGAGGAGATGGTCTGCCGCCTTCCAGGCGCCGGATCTGGACCACTGGGACACGTACGCGCGGCACCTCGTGTCCCTGCTGAAGGGCATCGAGTTCGACGAGGAGCCGGGGGACGGCTAAGCGGGTCACCCGCCGGAGTGGTGCTGGAGCGGGAGGGAGTGTCTCCGGTGAACGGTGCTGAGATTGCTGCTCACTTCGACGGGCGGCCCACAGTGACGGGGTGGGTCAGGCGGTGGGGAACTCGTTCGCCTTGACCGCTGTCACGAAGGACCGCCAGGCGTCGCCGGTGAAGACGAGGGCGGGGCCGTGGGGGTCCTTGGAGTCGCGTACGGGGACGGTGGGGTGGCCGTCAGCGACCTCGATGCAGCTCCCGTTGCTACCCCCGCTGTAGCTGGACTTGCGCCACGACGTCAACGTCGACGCCACGGCGATGACATGATCACGCATTCCGGAACTCCTCTGCTGCTGTCTCTAGGAGAGAAATGGACGCACGGTGAGACAGTGCATCACCCAGTGCGAGACCGTAGTACGTGTTGCACGTCGCGACCCTCCCCGGGTCGTCGAGCAACTGCCCTGTGGTCACGCCCTCAACGTACGACACCGGCGCCATGGCGTCGAACGACATAAGGCTCATCATTCCCTCCATCAGCGAGTGCGCCCCGGCAGAGAAGGGGACCACGTGTAGCCGGATGCGCCCGGCGTCAGCCAGGCTCGCGATGTGCTCTACCTGCGACGCCATGACGTCCGGGCCTCCGACCGCGCGCCGGATGACGCCCTCGTCAAGGACCGTCCACAGGGCCGGAGACTTCGGATTGTCGAGGATCCGAGCCCGTTCAAGCCGATTGACGACCCGCCGGTCAAGCTCTTCCAGCGTGTGGTTGGGCTGCACGGCCCGGAAGACCGCGCGGGCGTAGTCCGCTGTCTGGAGCAGCCCGGGCACCGCAGAGACGGCAAACTCACGGATGACAACGGCTAGTTGCTCCAGTTCCGCCGCCTCCGCGAAGTGGTCGGCGTAGGGGCCCTCAAGGTTCACCAGCCAGCGCGCGAAGAACCCGTCCGTGCCCAGCGCCTGGTCGATCCGCTGGGCGTCGTCCATCCGAGGCAGCCGCCGTCCCGCCTCGAAGTGGCTGATCAGCGTGGGAGAACACACCACCACGTCAGCCAGCGCCTCCTGCGTCATCCCCTTCGCCAGCCGCCGGAGCCGCAGCTCCTCGCCGTACTTCTGGCGCGGGGTTTTGCACGTCTCCATGTTGCCTCCCACTTGAACGACGCACCGTCAGCCGAACAACTCTGGTGCACCGTAGTCGCACCAAGTCACGCTTGATGCACGGAAAGCGATGATTCGACAGAAGGAGCGAATTCATGGGTGAGGAAGGCCAGTGCAGGGAATGCCTGCGACTCGCCGTGCATCTGCGCAACGCCATCACCACGCGGGACGGCTCCAAGGAGACGGACGCGCGTGTACTCATCAAGCGCCACAAGCGAGAAGAGCACTCGGCAGAGGGCTACGGGCCCGAGGACGAGGTCCGCGCGGACGTCATCCTGGGCCACGTCCTCCGGCGCGACTCCAAGCTCCTGCCCTTCACCGCCGACGACGGTGCGCGCGTGGTCGTCCCCCTCCGGGGTGAGCCCGGCCACACCAGCAACCTGGAACTGAGCCGCTGCGACGCCGAGCACCTGTGCGCGCGGTTGCAGTTCCTTCTCGACGGAGGACGGAGCCTTGACAGGTACGCGCAGCGCTACGGCGTCTGAGCGGCGCCGCATCGGACACCGGGGAGCATCCCGTCGGCGTACGCGACGCGGTCGGGCTGCCGCGGCCCGGTGCCGGTCCCGGTACGGGCGCGCAAGCCGGGTCCGTACCCAGTGGGGACCGGGGATTGGCCTGCACGGCGGGCGGATAGGGTCGGGGCATGGTTACCTCTGAGACCTCCGGCGGCCTCGGCCGTATCGACGGACGTACCCCCGCGGAACTGCGTCCCGTGGCGCTGGAACGCGGCTGGAGCATGCACGCCGAGGGGTCGGTGCTGGTGTCCTTCGGCGACACGCGGGTGCTGTGCACCGCCAGCTTCACCGAGGGCGTGCCGCGCTGGCGCAAGGGCAGCGGGCAGGGGTGGGTCACCGCGGAGTACGCGATGCTGCCGCGGTCCACGAACACCCGGGGCGACCGCGAGTCCGTCCGCGGCAAGATCGGCGGGCGGACGCATGAGATCTCCCGGCTGATCGGCAGGTCGCTGCGCGCCGTCATCGACTTCAAGGCCCTGGGCGAGAACACCGTCGTCCTCGACTGCGACGTCCTCCAGGCCGACGGCGGCACCCGTACCGCCGCCATCACCGGGGCGTACGTCGCCCTCGCCGACGCCGTCGCGTGGGGCCGGCGGAACAAGCTGATCAAGTCCAAGGCGACACCGCTGACCGGCACCGTGGCCGCCGTCAGCGTCGGCATCGTGGGCTCCGTGCCGCTGCTCGACCTCTGCTACGAGGAGGACGTGCGGGCCGAGACCGACATGAACGTCGTCTGCACAGGCGACGGACGTTTCGTCGAGGTGCAGGGCACCGCCGAGGGCGAGCCGTTCGCCCGCGCCGAACTCGACGCGCTGCTCGACCTCGCGGTCGGCGGCTGCGCTCA
Organism: Streptomyces sp. NBC_01808; assembly: GCF_035917395.1. Classification (NCBI taxonomy): domain Bacteria; kingdom Bacillati; phylum Actinomycetota; class Actinomycetes; order Kitasatosporales; family Streptomycetaceae; genus Streptomyces; species Streptomyces sp. NBC_01808. Next base: position 2,800,029 of record NZ_CP109072.1, on the reverse strand, counting down.
GCTCGACGGGCTGCAGCGCACGGCACTGGAGGGAGACCAGTGATGGGGAAGAGGCTCTGGACCCGCGCGGGCGTCGCGCTGGCGGCGGGGGCCGCCGCGGTGACGCTCACCGGCGCGTGTGACGCGGTGAGCAAGGCCATAGACTGCGGCCAACTCGCCACCAGGATCGCGGCCGACGTCGACCAGTTGCAGGAAGCCGTCTCCGGCGCGGGCGAGAGCCCGCAGGCCGCCGCGGACGCCCTCAACGAGATCGACAAGAACCTCGACGACTTCGGCGACCAGGCGGACAACGCCGACGTCGGCAAGGCGGTCGACGACCTCCAGCGCGCGGTCGACAACGCCCAGCAGGCCACCGACCGCGGCGACGTACCCGACTTCCGGCCGGTCGGCGACGCCGCCGGCGAACTGACGAACGTCTGCACCTCGTGACCGCGCACCGCCTCGTCCTCGCCACCCGCAACGCGGGCAAGATCACCGAGCTGCGCGCCATCCTCGGCGAGGCGGGCATCGACGCCGAACTCCTCGGCGCCGCCGACTTCCCCGACGTCCCGGACGTACCCGAGACCGGCGTCACCTTCGCCGAGAACGCGCTCCTCAAGGCGCACGCGCTGGCCCGGGCCACCGGGCTGCCCGCGGTCGCCGACGACTCCGGGCTCTGCGTCGACGTCCTCGGCGGTGCCCCCGGTATCTTCTCCGCCCGCTGGGCGGGCCGGCACGGCGACGACGCCGCGAACCTCGCCCTGCTCCTTGCCCAGCTCTCCGACGTCGGCCCCGGGCACCGGGCCGCGCACTTCGCCTGCGCCGCGGCGCTCGCGCTGCCGGACGGCACGGAGCGGGTCGCGGAGGGGAAGCTGGAGGGCACGCTGCGGTACGAGCCGGCGGGCACCGGGGGCTTCGGGTACGACCCGGTCCTCCAGCCGCTCGGCGAGGACCGCACCTGCGCCGAGCTGACCCCTGAGGAGAAGAACGCCATCAGCCACCGCGGCAAGGCGTTCCGCGCGCTGGCCCCGGCGGTGCGGGAGCTGCTCAGGGGCTGAGCGCCGCGTACGGGCCGCCGCACGCGGCTCGTACGGACGCCGCCGTACGGACACCGAGGGCGCCGCCGGATCCTTCCGGCGGCGCCCTCGGTGTCGTCCTGCGCCTACGCGCCCTTGATCTCCTGCCGCTGCCGGCCGAGGCCGTCGACCTCCAGTTCCACGACATCGCCCGCGCGCAGATACGGCTTCGGCTCCGCCATGCCCATCGCGACCCCCGCCGGCGTACCGGTGTTGATCACATCGCCCGGGTACAGCGTCATGAACCGGCTCAGATACCGCACCACATGGGCCACCGGGAAGATCTGGTCCGCCGTCGTGCCGTCCTGCCGCTTCTCGCCGTTCACCCACAGCCGCAGCCCCAGGGCCTGCGGGTCCGGCACCTCGTCCGCCGTCACCAGCCACGGGCCCAGCGGGTTGAACGTCTCGCAGTTCTTGCCCTTGTCCCACTGCCCGCCGCGCTCCAACTGGAACTCGCGCTCGGAGACGTCGTGCGCCACGGCGTAGCCCGCGACCGCGGCCAGCGCGTCCGCGTCGGACTCCAGGTAGCGGGCCGTACGGCCGATGACCACCGCCAGCTCCACCTCCCAGTCCGTCTTCTCGCTGCCGCGCGGCACGAGCACCGTGTCCTCGGGGCCCACCACCGTGTCCGGGGCCTTCATGAAGAGGATCGGCTCCGCCGGGATGGCCGCGCCGGTCTCGGTCGCGTGGTCGTGGTAGTTCAGCCCGATGCACACGATCTTGCCGATCCCGGCCACCGGCGGACCCGTGCGCAGCCCCTCGGCGTCGAGCGCCGGCAGGTCGCCGGCCGCGGCGGCGTCCCGTACGCGGGCGAGCGCCGCGTCGTCGGACAGCAGCGCTCCGTTCACGTCGGACACGACTCCGGACAGGTCCCGCAGGGTCCCTCCGTCGTCGAGCAGGGCCGGGCGCTCGCTCCCCGACGGTCCGACACGCAGCAGCTTCATGTGATGACTCCCCTCTCCACAGTCGATCGATCATCCGTTGACCGCTGTTCATTCCGCAAGACCCTGTTCAGCCCGTAGACCGGAGTGCCGGTAGAGGAGGGTGCGTTCCGCGGCGGTCCAGGCGGTGGTGGTCGCCAGGTAGAGGCCCGCGGCGAGCGGCACGATCGCGGCCGTGACCAGGGTGCCGAAGGAGAGCAGGGGCAGCCAGCGGGTCAGTCCGGCGGCGGGGCCCGGGAGTTCGGGCGGCGGCGCGGCGGGCTGCGCCTTCTTGCCCTGCTTCCCGTTCTTCCCGTTCTTCCCGTTCCTCGCGTCCTTCGCGGTCGCCGCCTTCCGTATGGCCTCCGCCTCCGCCTTGCGCTCGGCCATCATCCGGCGGCTGCGCCAGAACGTGTACGCGGCCACTCCCGCGATCACCGCGAAGAGCCCCGCGTAGACCATCCCGTGCGTTCCGAACACCCCGCCGTCCGCGAGCGCGTCGGACCACCGCCCGCCCAGCGGGGCGCCGAGCAGGGTGTGGGTGAGCAGGTCGTGGTCGTGACCGGTGAAGAGCCGGTACATCACCATGAACACCGGGATCTGCAGCACCATCGGGCCGCAGCCCGCCAGCGGCGAGGCGCCGGCCTCCGCGTATGTCTCGGTGAGCGCGCGGCGCAGCCGCTCGGGGTCGTGGCGGTGCTTGCGCTGGATCTCCGCCACCTGCGGCGCGAGGTCCCTGCGCACCCGGTCGCCGCGCGCCGCGGCACGCGCGAGGGGGTGCAGGGCGAGGCGTACGCACAGGGTGAAGACGATGATCGCGACGCCGGTGGCGGAGGCGCCGAAGAGAGGGTCGAGGGTGTCGGCGAGGCTGGACAGGAGGGCGGAGAGCGCCCCGAATACGGACATGGAAGGGCTCCACAGGTCTCGTCGTACCGGAAGAAGGGCGGCGTGACGAGCCGTGCGGGGCGCCCAGCGGGCGAGGCGCCGCGGGGCAGCGCGCGGCGACAAGGGCTGCGGGCTGCGGGCGGACTGCGCCGGAGGCGCCTACACGGCCGTCGGCAGGCGACGGCCGGGTGCCCGGGGCCGCGGGCGGCCCGCGGCGTCGGGGTCCCGCTGGGGCAGGAAGGCGGTGCGCAGCGCGCGTTCGCGCAGCGCGGTGCGGATTCCGGCGGCGGACGCGGGCGGCGCGGCGGCGGCGCAGAGGGCGAGCCCTGCGAGCAGCGTCAGGGCGGCGGACGCGGCGGAGGCCGCGGCGCCGGCGAGGCCGGTGGCGACGCCCGTCTCGTCGAGCACGACGTCGGCGGCGAGGAGGAGCAGGGCGACGGCGACCATGCGCAAGCGCGTGGCGGCATCGAGGATGCGGAGCATCGGGGCCGTCCTCCCTTCGGTTCGCCGTCCCGTACGGGTGTATGCAACGTCTGCGCGCATCCTAACGCGGCGCCGCCCCGCCCGGCCCCGGCGGCGACCGCCCCGCTCAGCCCGCGACCGCCCGGTACACCGTGTAGATGACCAGCCCCGCGAGCGAGCCCACCACCGTGCCGTTGATGCGGATGAACTGCAGGTCCCGGCCGATGTTGGCCTCGATCTTGCGCGACGTCTGGTCCGCGTCCCAGCCCGCGACCGTGTCCGAGATCAGCGACGTGATCTGGTGCTGGTACGTCGTCACCACGTGCGTCGCGACGTCCTCCGCCCAGCCGTCGACCTTCGCCTGCAGCCGCTCGTCCGCCGCCATCCGCTGCCCGAACGACAGCAGCGCCGCCCGCGCCCGCAGCCGCAGCTCGCTGCGCTCGTCCTCGGCCGCGCCGACGATCATGCCGCGCAGCGACGTCCACGCCGCGGCGATGAAGTCCTGGAGCTCGTCGCGGGCCAGAAGCTCACCCTTGAGCCGCTCGACGCGCGCCCGGGTCGCGGTGTCCCCCTGGAGGTCGGCGGCGAAGTCGGAGAGGAACCGGTCGAGCGCGCCGCGCGCCGGGTGCTCAGGCGACTCCCGCATCTCGCCGATGAACCGCAGCAGTTCCTTGTAGACCCGCTCGCCGACCCGGCGGTCGACGAACCTCGGGGTCCAGCCGGGCGCGCCGCCGGTGACGGCGCCGACGACCGAGGGGCCGTTGAGGATCAGCCAGGACTCGGCGCGCTCGCAGACCAGGTCGACGACGCGGCGGTGGCCGTCGTCCGCGACGATCCTCTCCAGCAGCTTGCCGAGCCCGGGGCCGACCTCCAGGGCGGCGGCCCGGCGGTTGACGGCCTCGCCGACGACGGCCTGGACGTCGTTGTCCCGCAGGACGGTCAGCGCGCCGCGCAGCACGGTCGACGCCTCGGCGGTGACGCGGTCGGCGTTGGCGGGCTCGGCGAGCCAGCCGCCGACGCGGCTGCCGAGGCCGAGCGCGTGCAGCCGGCTGCGTACGACGTCGGCGGAGAGGAAGTTCTCGCCCACGAAGTCGCCGAGGCTCTGGCCGAGCTGGTCCTTCTTGGTGGGGATGATCGCGGTGTGCGGGATGGGCAGCCCGAGCGGCCGCTTGAAGAGCGCCGTGACCGCGAACCAGTCCGCCAGCGCGCCGACCATGCCCGCCTCCGCCGCCGCGGCGACGTAGCCCGACCAGGCGCCGGCGCCGTTGTGCTGCGCCCAGCGGGCGAGCGTGAAGACCACGGCGGCCAGCAACAGCAGGCCGGTGGCGATGGTCTTCATCCGGCGCACGCCGCGCCGCTTCTCCGCGTCGGCGTCCGTATAGGCAAAGCCACCCGGTCCGTCCGCTGCCGGCAGATCCATCGCGCTCCGTCCGCTCACGCCGTTCCCGAGGGCCATTGTCCCCGGGCTCGGCACCATCTTTCACTTCGGGAACGGATCGGGGGTTCCCGGTGTCCCGGGCGCGGCCGGGCGGCGCGGGCCGTAACTTTACCTTCCGGATGGTAAAGTTACGGCCCATGCGACCCAGCTCGCGTACCCAGCTCCTCGAAGCCGCCGTCCGCGTGGTCGAACGCGCGGGGATCACCGCCCTCACCCTCGACGCCGTCGCGGCCGAGGCCGGGCTGACCAAGCCCGGGCTGATGTACCACTTCCCCAACCGCGACGCGCTGCTGCTGGCCATCCAGCGGCACCTGACCGAGACCCTGGACGAGCACCTCCGCGCCGAGCTGGGCAAGCCGTTCGAGGAGGCCACCGCCCGCGAGCGGGCCGCGGCCTACGTGCGGTGCTGCGGGCAGAGCGGCGGGACGGCGGACTTCGTCTTCATGGTCGCGTCCGCGACCCGGCCGGAGCTGGCGCGGATCTGGGACGAGTTCGCGGACCGCTGGGCGCCCGAGCCGCCGGGCCCGGACCCGGACCCGGAGGCCGTCGACCTGTTCCTGGCCCGGGTGGCGGCGGACGGGCTGTGGCTGTTCCACGCCACCGCGCAGTCCACGCTCGGCCCCGAGGTGGAGGAGGCGGTGCGCCGGCGGCTCGCCGCGTTGACCGACCCGGCGTCCTGACGCCCGCCCGCGCACGTACACGCACACGTACACACAGGCAGTGGTCGCCAGCTCGGCCGTCGGCGCGATCCCGGCGGGCGTCGTCGTCGGCGGCCTCGTCTACCGCGTACCCGCGCGGCACCTCATCGGCGGCGGCCTGCTCGTCGGCGCCCTGGGCGCGGTGCTGACCCTGCTGCTCACGCCGGACATCGGCCCGTTGCTGGGCGCCGGGCGCGCCGCGGGCTGGGTCGTGCCCGGCGTGATCCTGACCGGTCCGGGGCTCGGCGCGGTCATGACCGCGGCCTCCGCCGCGATCACCGGCGGCGCGCCGCCGCACCGGGCCGGCATGGCGTCGTCGGTGGAGGAGGTCTCGTTCGAACTGGGCGGCCTCACGGGCGTCGCCGTCCTGGGCAGCGTCCTGACCGCCGTCTACACCGCCACCGTCGACCTGCCCGCGGGCGCCCCCGAGGCCGCCTCCGACAGCATCGACGAGGTCCGCGCTGTCGCCGGTGAACTCCCGCCGGACGGCTCGCGGTCGCTGCTGGAGAGCGCCGCCTCCGCCTTCGACAACGGCTACACGCTCACGCTGGTCATCACCGTCGCCGTGCTCGCCGCCGGCGGCGTCGCCGCCCGCCTCCTCCTCGGCCACCGCGCCGCCGCCGCCGCGCCGGAGGACGAGACCGCCGGCGACGGACCGGGCGTCGCCGGGGCTGTGACCGGAACGCCTCCCTCCCCTCGCTAGGATGGCGGACCGCCCAAGACGGCGCGTACGACGAACTCCCGGGGGGGCAGGCTGACGTGAGGAACAGGACGGGCTACGCCGTGCTCGCCGCCCTGGTGGCGGTCGTGGTGCTGCTCGTCGCCGGCGTCCACGCCCTCACCGACCGCCCGGACGCGCCCGCGGCCGCGGGCGCCGGCGGCAGCGCGGACGCCGCCGCCCCCGCCTCCGTCGGCGGCTGGGCCGGCACGTGGGCCGCCGCGCAGGCCGCGGCGGAGCCGGGCACCCGGGGCGGCTTCGCCGGGATGTCCATACGCAACGTCGTGCACACCTCCATCGGCGGCGCCCGGGCCCGGATACAACTGTCCAACGAGTACGGCGAGACGCCGCTGACCCTCACCCGCGCCAGCGTCGCCGTCGCCGCCGGGGCGGGCGCCCCGGCGGCGCAGCCGGAGACGATGCGGCCGCTGACCTTCGCCGGCGCCGGCGCGGTGACGATCCCCGCCGGCCGGACGGTGACCAGCGACCCCGTACGGCTGCGGGTGCCGGCCGACACCGACCTGCTGGTGACGACGTACGCGTCGGCGCCGGCCGGCCCGGTCACGTACCACCCGCACGCGTTGCAGACCTCCTACCTGGCCGCCGGCGACCACACCACGGATGCCGAAGGGACGGCGTACGACCGGGAGTTCCGGTCCTGGCGCTACGTCACCGCCGTCGACGTCTGGAGCGAGCACGCCACCGGCGCCGTCGCCGTCCTCGGCGACTCGCTCACCGACGGCACCACCTCCACGCCCGGCGCCAACCGCCGCTGGACCGACTACCTCGCCGTCCGTCTGCGCGAGGAGCCCGGCGCGCCGCGCTACGGGGTGCTCAACCTCGGCCTCAGCGGCAACCGGATCCTCACCGACGGCGGCACCGAGTTCCCCGGCAACGGCCCCTCCGGGCTCAACCGCCTCGACCGCGACGTGCTCTCCCGCACCGGCGTCAAGGCCGTCGTCGTCGAACTGGGCATCAACGACATCCTCAAGTCCCCCGCGACCGCCGACGCGGACGCCATCGTCGCCGGCCTGCGCGAGACCACCCGGCAGTCCCGCGACCGGGGCCTGCGGGTGCTCGGCGCGACGCTGATGCCGTTCCGGGGGCACCCGGCGTACACGCCGCGGGCGGAGCGCGTACGGCAGGAGGTCAACGAGCTGATACGCGCGGGCGGCGTCTTCGACGCGGTCCTCGACTTCGACGCCGCCCTGCGCGACCCGGACCGGCCCGCGCGCCTGCACCCGGCGTACGACTCGGGCGACCATCTGCACCTGACGGACCTGGGCTTCCACGAGATGGCCCTGACCCTGGACCCCGCGGACCTCAAGCCCCGCGCCCAGGCCGTGCTCTGACCCGGCGGCCGGGGCACCTCCCGTGCTACTCCAGCCGCTTGCGGCGCTCCTCGCGCGCCAGCCGCCGCTCCCTGACCCGACAAGACCCAAACGACAGACCCTATGCATACATGCGCGCGATGACGTCTTCGATGTCGGGCTCCCGCACCGAGAGATCGACCAGCGGACACCGCGCGGCCACCTCCGCGACGAGCGGCGCCGCGCTGGCCCCGGCCGGGAACGCGAGCCACTGCCGCGGGCCCTCCACCTTCACCGTGCGGCAGCCGGCGAGGTCGATGGGCGGCAGCTCGCGCTCCAGATCGACGACGAGCATCCGCTCGCTCTCGCCGACCGCGTGCAGCCCGTCGAGGCCGCCGTCGTACATCAGCCGGCCGTGGTCGATGACCATGACCCGCTTGCAGAGCTGCTCGATGTCGGACAGGTCGTGCGTGGTGAGCAGCACGGTCGTGCCGCGCTCCGCGTTCAGCTCGCGCAGGAACTCCCGCACCTTCGCCTTGCTCAGCACGTCCAGGCCGATCGTCGGCTCGTCGAGATACAGCACCTCGGGGTCGTGCAGCAGGGCGGCGGCGATGTCGCCGCGCATCCGCTGGCCGAGCGAGAGCTGCCGGACCGGCACCTCCAGCAGGTCGCCGAGGCCCAGCAGTTCGGTGCAGCGCTCCAGGTTCTCGCGGTAGCGGTCGTCGGGTATGCGGTACATGCGGCGCATCACCCGGTACGAGTCGAGCAGCGGCAGGTCCCACCACAGGGTGGTGCGCTGGCCGAAGACGACGCCGATGCGCCGGGCCAGCTTCGTCCGCTCGCGCGCCGGTTCGATGCCCGCGACGCGCAGCCTGCCGTCGCTGGGGGTGAGGATGCCGGTGAGCATCTTGATGGTGGTGGACTTGCCCGCGCCGTTGGGGCCGATGTAGCCGACCATCTCGCCGCGCGGCACGGAGAAGCTGATGCCGCCGACGGCGCGCACCTCGTGCCGCGTACGGCGCAGCCGGCCCGCCCGGCGGCGTACGACGAAGACCTTCTCCAGGTCCTCGACCTCGATCACGTGCCCCTCCTTCGCGTCGTGTGCACCGTCGCGTCAGCTCCCCGTGCTGCGGTACCCGCGCAGCCCCGTGCGCCACGCCAGCCCGGCCAGCGCGCAGCACGCGGCGGCCACCAGCGGCGAGGCGAAGTCCACCCAGCCGGGCAGGCCCAGCGGGTCGTCCCGGCCGAGGATGTGCAGGGCCGGCAGCCAGTTGACGAACGCCAGCGGCACGGCGAACGTCACGCCGCGCACCAGCTCCTTGCTGAAGATCGTCGGCGGGTACTGGGTCAGCGTGTTGCCGCCGTACGTGAAGGAGTTCTGCACCTCGGCCGCGTCCGTGGCCCAGAACTGGAACGCCGCGCCGCACGCGAAGACCGCCCCGTAGATCGCCGCCCCCGACAGCACCATCACGGGGACCAGCAGCACCGCGACCGGCGTCCACGCCACGCCGTCCAGCGCCGTCAGCGACCAGACCAGCACGATCAGCCCCTGGAGCACCCGCCCGATCCGGCGCAGCGCGAAGCGGTCCGCGGCTATCTGCGCGAACACCGGCACCGGCCGGACCAGCAGCGTGTCCATCGTGCCGTCGCGGATCCGGCGGCCGACCCGGTCCAGGTTGCCCAGCAGCAGGTCGGCCAGGCCCAGGGAGGTGGAGGTGGTGCCGTAGAGGAGCCCGACCTCGGCGAAGGTGAAGCCGCCGAGCACGTCGGTGTGCGAGAACATGATCGCGATCGCGGCGAAGTCGGCGGCGGTCATCAGCAGGTTGCCGAGCGCGGTCATGGCGAACGACATGCGGTACGTCATCGTCGTACGCACCCACATGGCGACGATCAGCCCGTACCCCCGCACCCCCGCGGCCAGATCAGCCACCCTGCACCACCACCTTGCGGGTCGCGAGCGCCTGCATCGCCCGCCCGGCGGCCAGCAGCGCCACCGCCCACGCCACCTGGAACGCCAGCGCCCCGGCGAGGCCCGCGCCGGTGTGCCGGCCGAGCAGCACGTCGGCGGGGACCTGGAGCATCGCCGCCCACGGCAGCGCCTGCGCGATGTCGCCGGCGGCGCCGGGGAAGACGGTCAGCGGCAGCAGGGTGCCGGACAGGAGCATCGCCACCAGTGAGTTCATCAGGTTGATCCCCTGGCCGTCGAGCAGCCAGAACGCGGCGAGGCCGACCAGGTAGCGGATGGCGAAGCTCACCACGCAGCCCAGCGTCACGGAGAGCAGGAAGAGCAGCCAGGTGTGCGCCGCCGTGGGCAGCGCCAGCTCGAACGCCAGCGCGCCCACCGCCATCGGCACGATGCCCCGGCCGAGCAGTTGGAACGCGGCCCGGCCCAGGTCGTGGGCGCACCACCAGAGCTGCAGGTCCGCGGGCCGGTAGAGGTCCACGGCCACGTCGCCGGAGCGGATGCGCTCCTGCAGGTCCTCCTGGAAGCCGTAGCCGAGGAGGGCGGCGGGCGCCAGCAGCGCCTGGCCGATCCAGACGAAGGTGAGCGCCTGCGCCTGGTCGTAGCCGCCGAGTTGCGGGCGCTCGTGCCAGAGCGCGATGAAGGTGTACGCCAGGATGAAGCCGAAGACGGTGTTCGTGAAGACGCCGGCGGCGGTGGACGCGCGGTACGTCGAGAACCGGCGGAAGCCGCCGGCGGCCACCAGCCCGTAGAGCCGCAGCGCCTGCACGGCGGGCGCGTCCCGCAGGGCCTCGGACCCGCGCATGCTCCCGCCACCCCCGCTCTCCCAGGGGGCTCCGCCGATGAGCCCCGCGCACAAAGAGCCCGACTCTAGTCCAGTCGGGTTGAGGACTGCGACCGATTATCCACACCTACTGGATATCTGCATTCTTAATGACAAACTGCTCGCAAGTGTCATATCAGGCGACGGATCGAGCCCACGGACGGCAGATGAGCCACACGGAGATGCGACAGGGCACCCGGAGCTTCGGCCCCCAGGCGGAGCCGGAGGACGGCGAGCGCACGGACCTCGAACCGGCGCCCCCGCCCGCCGGCCGCCCCGCGCAGGACCGCCGGCGGCGCGCGTACCGCAGGACCTGGTGGAAGGTGCTGCTGGGCGCCGCGATGCTGACGGTGGCGCTGGCTTCCGGGGCGTTCGCCGTCGGCTACCTGACCGTCGACATCCCGCGGCCCAACGACATGGCGACCGCGCAGAGCAACCACTACTTCTACGCCGACGGCACCAAGCTCGCCGACAAGGGGGAGGTCGACCGCGAGAGCGTGGAGTTGCAGCGCGTCCCCGACCACGTGCGGATGGCCGTCCTGGCCGCCGAGGACCGCGAGTTCTACTCCGACTCCGCGGTCAACCCGATGGCGATGGTCCGGGCCGGCTTCAACACCCTGACCGGCAAGGGCACCCAGTCGGGCTCGACCATCACCCAGCAGTACGTGAAGAACTACTACCTCGACCAGGAGCAGACGATCAGCCGCAAGCTCCGCGAGGCGTTCATCGCCGTCAAGCTGGACCGCGAGGTCACCAAGGACGACGTCCTGGAGGGCTACCTCAACACCAGCTACTTCGGCCGCAACGCCTACGGCGTGCAGGCCGCCGCCCGGGCGTACTACGACAAGGACGTCGAGGAACTGACCGTCGCCGAGGGCGCGTTCCTCGCGACGCTGCTCCAGGCCCCGAGCACGTACGACGTGGCCGTGCACCCCGACAACCGGCCCGCCGCCGAGGCCCGCTGGAACTACGTGCTGGACGGCATGGTCAAGGAGGGCTGGCTCGCGCCCGGCAGCCGCGGCAGCCTCACGTTCCCCGTGCCCGAGCCGTCCCGGCTCGACCCCGGCCTGTCCGGGCAGCGCGGCTATCTCGTCGAGGCCATCAACAGCTACCTCACCGAGCGCCGCATCATCGACGAGAAGACCCTCGCCGCCGGCGGCTTCCGCGTCGTCACCACGCTCCAGCCCCAGAAGCAGGACGCCTTCGTCGGCGCCGTGGAGGAGCAACTGACGTACCAGCTCAACCCGGAGTCCAACCCGGCTGACGCCTACGTGCGCGTCGGCGGCGCCTCCATCGACGTCGCCAGCGGCAAGGTCGTCGCGCTCTACGGCGGCACGGACTACACCCAGCAGTACGTCAGCAACGCCACCCGCCGCGACTACCAGGCCGGCTCCACCTTCAAGCCGTTCGTCTTCACCGCCGCCGTGCAGGCGAAGGCGAAGAACTGGGAGGGCAAGCGGATCACGCCGCGGACGATGTACGACGGCGACACCGACCGCCGGGTGATCGGCAAGAAGGGCAAGGCACTCCGCTACGCGCCGAGCAACCAGGACGACGTCTCGTACGGCCGCCTCAACGTCGCCGACGCCACCAACGAGTCGGTCAACTCCGTCTACGCGCAGATGGCCCAGGACGTCGGCCCCAAGAAGGTCCGCGGCACCGCCGTCCGCCTCGGCCTGCCGTCCGCCACCCCGGAGCTGAAGGCCCATCCCTCCATCGGCCTCGGCACCGCCACCCCCAGCGCGCTCGACCTCGCGCAGGCGTACGCCACGCTCGCCGGCCACGGCGACCACGGCGGCTACCGGCTCGTGGACAACCTCAGCCGCAACGGCGAGATCTTCCAGCTCCCGCCGCGGCGCCCGCACCCCGTGGTCTCCCGCGACGCGGCGGACGCGACGACCGCGATGCTGCAGAGTGTCGTCGAGAACGGCTCCGGCGAGGAGGCGCAGATCGCCGAACGCCCCGCGGCCGGCAAGACCGGCACCGGCGAGCACGACCGCTCGGCGTGGTTCGCGGGCTACACCCCGGAACTGGCGACGGTGGTCGGCGTGATGGGGCAGGACCCGGAGACCGGCGCGCAGAAGTCGCTGCACGGGGTGCTCGGCGAGGACCGGATCAGCGGCGGCGGAGTGCCGGCGAAGATCTGGGGCGCGTACACGAGGGACGCGCTGTGGGACGTGCCCCCGAGCGACTTCGACCTGGAGGTCAGCCACCGGCAGCGGATGCCGTACGTCCCGCCCCCGGCGCCCGACCCGGCCCCCGTACCGATGCCCGCCCCCGCCCCGGCGGCGCTCCCGGCCCCGCCCGTACCGGCCGCGCCGCCGGTCCCGGCGGCACCGGTACCCGCCGCGCCCGCGGGCGCGGCACCGCCGGTGCCGCAGTAAGGAGCGGCCGGGGGAGCGGGGCAGGGAAGCGGGGCAGGGGCGGGGGTCGTACGGGGATCAGTGCCCCGACGTCGCCTTCAGCCCGACCACCGCGACCAGCAGCAGGGCGACGAAGAACACCCGCGCCACCGTCGCGGGCTCGCCCAGCACCACCATGCCGAGCAGCGCCGCACCGCCGGCGCCGATGCCCACCCACACGCCGTACGCGGTGCCGATGGGCAGGGTCTTCGCGGCCTGCGCGAGCAGCATCATGCTCGCGGCGATGCCGGCGACGGTGAACACGCTGGGCCACAGGCGGGTGAAGCCTTCGGTGTACTTCATGCCGATCGCCCAGCCCACTTCGAGCAGACCGGCGACGAGCAGCAGAATCCAGGCCATGAGACGGACCTCCGTAGTCGGACTGACGGGGGTGCGTCGTCTTTGCGTGACCCGGTACGGCGCGTCTCGTCGGGTTACTCCAACCGTAGCAAGCCGCGGGAGAAGAACGCCGGGGGCGCCGCTGCTGCCTCTGCCGGAGGCGGCGGAGGGGGCCGTTACAGATACAGGCCGGTCGAGTCCTCCGTGCCCTCCAGCCGTTCCGAGGCGACCGCGTGCAGGTCGCGCTCGCGCAGCAGCACGTAGCCCACGCCCTGCACCTCGACCTCGCCGCGGTCCTCCGGGTCGAACAGCACCCGGTCGCCCGGCTCGACCGTCCGCACGTTCTGCCCCGTGGCCACCACTTCGGCCCAGGTCAGCCGGCGGCCCACGGCCGCGGTCGCGGGGATGACGATGCCGCCGCTCGACCGGCGCTCGCCCTCCGCGGTGTCGGTGCGGACGAGCACCCGGTCGTGGAGCATCCGGATGGGCAGCTTGTCGTGGGGCGTATTCACGGACTCGACGGTACCCGCGCCGCTAGCGGCGGCGTCGCCTGCCCCGGGACTTCCCCGGCCGGCGCGAGCCCAGCGCCAGCAGCCCGGCCACCGCCACAAGGGTCACCGCGACCGGCACGATGCGCTCCATCCGGGGGCCGCCGTCGGGTGAGACGAGCACGCCGCGGGCGCTGTCGACGGCGCGGTTCGCGACCACGAACGCCTGCCCCGCGGTGCGGTCCACCGCACCCTTGGTCCGGGCCTTGGCCTCGTCCACCAGGTTCTTGGGGCTCACCCGCAGCGAGATCTCGTCGAGCGTCGCGGCGAGATCCTGCCGCCGGCGGGCGATGTCCGCCTCGATCTGCGCGGGAGTCCTGCCGTCCGACACCGCGGTGCCTCCGTCCTCGCCGTCCGTCTGCTTTTCGACAGTCTGTCAGCCGTTACGCTCGGGTGCGACATCCGCCCCGCACCGAGGAGTAGGGAAAGCACCATGAGCGAGCGACTGCAGCCCGGCGACACCGCCCCCGACTTCACCCTGCCCGACGCGGATGGCAAGGATGTGTCCCTCGCCGACCACCGCGGCCGCAAGGTCATCGTCTACTTCTACCCGGCCGCCCTCACCCCGGGCTGCACCAAGCAGGCGTGCGACTTCACCGACAACCTCGACGTGCTCGCCGCCGCCGGCTACGACGTCATCGGCGTCTCGCCCGACAAGCCGGCCAAGCTGGCGAAGTTCCGGGAGAAGGAGTCGCTGCGGGTGACGCTCGTGGGCGACCCCGACAAGGCGGTGCTGGAGGCGTACGGCGCCTTCGGCGAGAAGAAGCTCTACGGAAAGACGGTGACCGGCGTCATCCGCTCCACCGTCGTCGTGGACGAGGACGGCAAGGTCGAGCGGGCGCTGTACAACGTCAAGGCCACCGGTCATGTCGCAAAGCTCCTCAAGGATCTCGACGTCACTTCGCCCGCGTGAGATAGCCGGAGACCACCAGGTTGCCCGTGTAGCTCCTGGCCATCGACTCGTACGCGCCGCCGCAGGTGAGCAGGCGGATCTCGGCCCGGCCGCGCTTGTGCTGCCCGTAGACGCGCTGGGCGTCGAAGTCGTCCTTGCCGACGGTCTCCACCCGCTCCACCGTGAACACCGCGGTCCTGCCGTCCGCGCGCGACACCGCGACCTCCTCGCCGGGGCGCACGTCGCCGAGGCGGTAGAACACCGCCGGCTTGGCGCGGGTGTCCATGTGCCCGACGAAGACCGCGACGCCGGGCGCGCCGGGCCGCGCGCCGCCGCGGTACCAGCCGATCTCGTTCGCGTTGCCGAACGGCGGGGCCGCCACCGCGCCGTCCCCGTCGAGCCCGCGGCCGATCACCGGGCCCTCGACCCCCACCGACGGCACCGCGACGCCCGCGGGCACCGAGCCGGGCAACGGGCGGGCCGCCGGGGGTCCGTCGCGTAGCACCTGCGCGGCGGCGGCGCCGTCGGAGACCGCGCCGCCGCCGTCCTCTTCGCTCAGGTCGCGGCCCCAGAGCGCCAGGCCGAGCAGGAGCACGGCCCAGGCGGCGGCGGTGACGAGACCCGGGCGGCGGGCGGGCCTAGATGAATGAGTCCGATCCCCCGCCTGCGCCGCGACGCCTGGCACGCACGCTCGCTGCGTTGTCGGGATCGACCGAATAGGCCCACTATGCGGTCGACCCTCCGCCTTGCGATCGCACGCACCAGACGCCGCGGCGCCCGCCCTGCGGGCGAACGACGGGGGATCGGACTCATTCATCTAGCGGCCCTCGCGGGTGCCGGCGTCCGGGTCGCCGGACGCGGTGGTGCGCGTCCGGCGGCGTACGAAGCCGAGGGCCAGGACCGCCGCGCCGCCGCCGACGAGGGCGAGGGGCAGGGCGGGCACGGAGCCGTTCTCCTCCTGTGCCTGCGCCTGCGTCGTGTCCGTCTTCTTCGCCGTGCCGCCGCCGCCCGCGGTCACCGGCGACCAGGGCTGGTGGTGCCAGTTGTTCTTCCAGTGTTCTGGACGCTGGTGCCGCTGCTCCACCACCACCTGGCCGCGCGCCACCCGCTTGCCGCCGTCGCAGTCGACCCACACCGGATACGTACCGGGCTGGGCGGACCACTTGATCTTCCCGCGCCCGGTGAGCCCGCCGAAGTTCTCCGGCCGCAGGTTCACCGGCGCCTCGAACGCCTCCGAGTTCGCCGACGCGAAGTCGCCGCGGCAGGCGCCGGTGCTCACCTGGACCGGATCGCCGCGCTGCACGCGGTACGGGGTCACCGTCACCTCGCCCTGCGCGTACGCGTCGGTGGCACAGGAGACGGCGCCGCCGCTCAGCAGCAGAAGCACGGCGGCGAGGCAGACACGGACCGGGCGCATGGGACCTCCGGGAGTTCTCACTCCCAGGGTCGCGACGCGCGCGCCCCGCGCATCCGCACGGCGGCGGCGCTACGCCGATCCGGTCGCCGCCCACCCGAACGGCGGGTGCGGGCTTGCCCGCAGCGCGCCGCGCGCCGGGTCAGATCAGCGCGACCAGGTCGGCGATCGAGTCGACGATGTGCGAGGGCCGGTACGGGAAGCGCTCCACCTGGTCCGCCCGGGTGAGCCCGGTCAGCACCAGATACGTCTCCATCCCCGCCTCAAGACCGGCCAGCACGTCGGTGTCCATCCGGTCGCCGATCATCGCGGTCGACTCGGAGTGGGCGCCGATCTGGTTGAGCCCGGCGCGCATCATCAGCGGGTTCGGCTTGCCGACGAAGTACGGCTCCTTGCCGGTGGCCTTGGTGATGAGCGCGGCGACGGCGCCGGTCGCGGGCAGCGGGCCCTCGGCGGACGGGCCGGTCTGGTCCGGGTTGGTGGCGATGAAGCGGGCACCGTTCTCGATCAGCCGGATGGCCTTCGTCAGCGCCTCGAAGCTGTACGTGCGGGTCTCGCCGAGGACGACGTAGTCGGGGCGGTGGTCGCTGAGCACGTAGCCGTGGTCGTGCAGCGCGGTGGTCAGCCCGGCCTCGCCGATGACGTACGCGGTGCCGCCGGGGCGCTGGTCGTCGAGGAACTTGGCGGTGGCGAGGGCGGAGGTCCAGATGTTCTGCACGGGCACGTCGAGGCCGATGCGGGAGAGGCGGGCGTGCAGGTCGCCGGGGGTGTAGATGGAGTTGTTGGTGAGCACGAGGAAGGGCTTGCCGGAGTCGCGCAGCCGCTTGATGAAGGCGTCGGCGCCGGGGATCGGGATGCCTTCGTGCATGAGCACCCCGTCCATGTCCGTCAGCCAGGACTCGACCGGCATGCGCTCCGCCATCTGCTCTCTCCAACCGGTGCCTCGGGGACGGGGTCACCAGCCTAGACGCAGGAGCGGCGGGGCTGAGGGGGCGGAGGGAGAAGAGTGGGGGAGGGGACTGGCTCGTGGGGAGGGAGGGGTGAGGGGGCGGGGGTCACGGGTGGGGGGAGTCGGGTGGGTTTCGGGGGGTGCGGCGTCGGCGGTGGGTGGTGAGGAGGAGGGCGGTGCCGAGGAGGAGGGTGCCGGTTGCCGCGGCGGCCGCGGCGGTTGCCGCCCCGCCCGTAGCCGCGAGGCTCTCCGGCATGGGGGCGGCGCCGGGCAGCCGGGGCGGGGCCGGCGGTGCGTCGTTGGGCCACTGCGGTACGGGGGTGCCCTGCGGCGCCGGGGGTGCGGTCGGCGTACCCGGTGGGCCAAGTGTCGGTGGTACGTCCGGCGCTCCCGCTCTCGGCGGTGTGCCCGGCGCTCCCGGAGTTGCCGGAGCCCCCGGTGCTGCTGGGCTCCCCGGCGCTCCCGTCCCCGGCGCGCCCCGCGTGCCCGGCGCTTCCGGCGGGCCGCTCTCCGCCCGGGGCCCTCGTCGCTCCGGGCCCCCGCTCTCCCGCGCCCCTGGCTGTTCCGGGCGGCGTCGGGGGCGTTCCGGGGTCGCCCCCTCCCTCGGCTCCGCGGGGCGCTCCGTCGCCTCCTCCGGTTCCCCCGTCTCGCCGCAGCACCGCCGTCCCCGCTCGATGCCCGTCTCGTAGTCCTTCGACTGCCCCACCCACTCGCCGTCGTCCCCGCGCCGCTGCACCGTCGTCACGTTCACCGTCACCCGCCCCGGCGGGGCGCCCTCCGCGAAGCCGACCCGTAGCCGCACCTCCCGGCTCTCGCCCGCCCGCAGCACGAAGCCGCGGGAGCCGCCCGCGAACACCCCCGCGCTCTCGTCCGCGCCCGTCCGCTCGAAGGCCACCGACCGCCAGCGCCGCGCCTGCCCGTCGTGGAACTCCAGCCGGATGTCGGCAGGGCGCAGCCGCCCGCCGGTCTCGTGGCTGACCACGGCCACGGGATGCACGTCGCGGCAGGCCCCGGCCGAGGTGTTGTGCAGCCGCAGCGTCAGCTCACCCCGCGCGCCGCCGGCCCGGAGCGCGGCGCCGTCGCCGTGCAGCGCCGTCCGCACGGGGAAGCGCCCGGCCCCGGGATCGCCGCAGCGCGGCGCGAACGCCCGTCCCGGCGGCGGTTCCTGCACCGCCGCGGCAGGGGAGACGGGACAGAGGAAGAGGGCTGCGGTGGCGGCCGTGACGGCGAGGGCGGAGCGCGGTCCCATGCTCGCGACCGTGCCACGGTCCCCGTACCGGCGAGCGGCGAGGCGACTCCGAACGGCTCAACGCCCGCCCGCATGACGCCCGTCCGGGGCAACCGCCCCGGCCCGTACGGACAGCGCACGCCAACCCCCCGCCCGCCCCTGGCGCGCCGCGGGCCGTGTGGTTGAGTGACGGCCATGGATGGCACCCCTGGCACCCCCCTGCGCGTCGGTCTCTTCGGTTACGGACTCGCCGGGTCCGTCTTCCACGCCCCGCTCGTCGCGGCCACGGACGGGCTGGTCCTGGACACCGTCGTCACCGGCGACCCCGAGCGGCAGAAGCAGGTGCGCGCCGCGTACCCGGGCGCCACCACCGTCGCCACCGCCGACGACCTCCTCGCCCGCGCCGAGCGCCTCGACCTCGCCGTCGTCGCCTCCCCCAACCGCACCCACGTGCCGCTGGCCACCGCCGCGCTGGAGGCCGGTCTGCCCGTCGTCGTGGACAAGCCGCTGGCCGCCACCGCCGCCGAGGCCGACGAACTGGCCACCCTCGCCGACGCCCGCGGGCTGCTCCTCTCCGCCTTCCACAACCGCCGCTGGGACAACGACTTCCGCACTCTCGCCGCGCTCCTCGCCGACGGCTCCCTCGGCGACGTCCACCGCTTCGAGTCCCGCTTCGAGCGCTGGCGCCCCGCGCTGCGCGGCGGCTGGCGCGACTCCGCCGACCCGGCGGACGTCGGCGGGCTGCTGTACGACCTGGGCAGCCACCTCGTCGACCAGGCGCTGACCCTCTTCGGCCCGGTGACCTCCGTCTACGCCGAGTCCGACGCCCGCCGGGCCGGCTCGGTGGTGGACGACGACGACTTCCTCGCGCTGGTGCACGCCGGCGGCGTCCGTACGCACCTGTGGATGACCGCGATGGCCCCGCAGCTCGGGCCGCGCTTCCGGGTGCTGGGCAGCCGGGCCGGCTATGTGAAGTACGGGCTCGACCCGCAGGAGGCCGCGCTGCGCGACGGCCGCCGCCCGGGGGACGGGGACGGGACCTGGGGCGCGGAGCCGGAGTCCGCGTGGGGCCGCCTCGGCGCGGGGGAGTCCCCGCTCACCGGCGGCGGCGAACCGGTGCCCACCCTGCCCGGCGCCTACCCCGCGTACTACGCGGGCATCGTCGAGGCCCTGCGCACCGGCACGCCCCCGCCGGTCACCGGCGCGGAGGCCGCGGCGACGCTGCGGGTGCTGGAGGCGGCCCGCCGCTCGGCGGCGGAGGGCCGGGTCGTACGGCTCGCGGACGGTGCCTGAGCACCCCCGCGGAGCCGGTATGCTTGACGGCGTCGTGCATGACGACCTGCGCCGCTAGCTCAGTTGGTTAGAGCAGCTGACTCTTAATCAGCGGGTCCGGGGTTCGAGTCCCTGGCGGCGTACGCACCCCGAAGAGCCCGGGCCGGAAGGCCCGGGCTCTTCGCGTGTCCGTGTGCCCTCGGCCGGGGTACGCCCTCAGCCGAGGCGGTACGCACCGGCCGCGACGGCGTCGCGCACGGCGGCGGCGGTCGCCTCGGGCGGCTGGCCGCCGGTGTCCAGCGCGTGGGTCTCGTACGGGCCGAGGTCGGCGAACTCCCGGTGCATCGCCCGTACCGGCTCGGGGTCGGTCAGCGCATCGGGTCCTGTGCGGGCGGTGGCGCGGGCCAGGGTCGTCCGCTCGTCGGGGCGCAGGACGACGTAGTGCAGCGGGACGCCGGCGGCGCGGGCGGCGGCGCGGTAGGCGTCGACGAACCAGGGGCCGACGACGCCGTCGAGCACGACGCGGTAGCCGCCGGCGGCGTACCGGGCGGCGGCACCCGCGGCGACGGCGACGACCGTCTCGTTCTGGCGCCGGGCGGCGGGGAGGTAGGGGGCGATGCCGCCGCGGGCGATGAAGGCCCAGAAGTCGTCGGAGTGGAGGTGGACGCTGGGTCCGGCCTCCCGGGCGAGGAGCCGGGCGACGGTGGTCTTGCCGGCCCCGGGCGGCCCGCTGACGACGAGGAGGTCGCCGAGCGGGTGGCCGGAGTCGTGCGCGGTTCCGGCGGGGCCCTCGGCCGGGTCGTCCGTCACCACCACGCGGTCGCACCGCCCGCGGGATGCCTTCACCAGGTCGGCGTTGGGTGCGTCGTTCCCGTCGATCCAGGCGCGGGAGGCGGCCGCGGTCCGGCCGAAGCCCACGTGCCGCGCCATCAGCCGCGCGTCGCGTACCGCGTCGGGGGCGTCGACGTACCAGACCTCGGCCATCAGCTCCCGCGCCGCGCGCCAGCCGGGGAGGTCGCAGGCGAGGTAGTTGCCCTCGGTGACGATCAGCCGGGTGCCGGGCGGGACGTGGTGCCGGGCGGCGATGGGCTCGTCCAGGGCGCGGTCGAAGTCCGGCACGTACACCTCGGCGTCGGGCTCCTGGGCGAGCCGGCGCAGGAGGGCGGCGTAGCCGGCGGCGTCGAAGCTCGGCTCGGAGCCCTTGCGGTCGCGCAGGCCGAGGCGGTCGAGCTGGGCGTTGGAGAGGTGGAAGCCGTCGAGCGGCACGTACGCGGCGGCGTCGGCCCCGTGCCGTGCGCGCAGCGCGGCGACGAGTGCGCGGGCCAGCGTCGACTTCCCGGCCCCGGGCGCGCCCGCGAGCCCCAGCACGGCCCTTCGCCCCCCGCGGAGGAGAGCCCACGCATCGTCGGCCAGCAGTTCGCTACGCATTGCCGCACCCTACGACGCCGGGCCCAACCCGCCGTATCCGGGCCGCGATCGGGGGGCGGGTAACATTCCGGGCGGAGCGGCGGTGGCGCAATGGCTGACGCAGCAGACTTAGGATCTGTGGCCCCTGACAGGGCTTGAGGGTTCGAATCCCTCCCGCCGCACATAACCGCTGCGCGGGGCACGGCGGGGTGGACGGTGCGGTGCCGCGCGGCGACGCCGGGCCCGCTGCGCGGGTGCTGAGGCGGCGCCTGCGGCGCAGTGAGCGCACGGACGAAGGCGGGGCCGACCACGCCGGTCGCGTCGGCGAAGCAGGGTGGTCCGCGCGCCGTACGGCCCTCGGCCCGTTGCGCGGAGGCGCTCGGCACCCGGGCGCCGGTCCGCGGGCTCGGATCCGGCCAGTCGCCCGGTCCGCTCGCCGGCTGCCCCGTCCCCGGCTGCCCGCGGCTGCGTAGCCGGCCCTACAGTGACAGGGCCAGCAGCAGGTTTGCCGCCTCTCTGTTCAGTCTTTCCGCTGCCGCGCGCAGGCGGTGGGTCTGGTTCACCGGGAGGGACAGGGCCACGCAGCCTATGTCCAGGCCCGCCGTGAGGGGGACCGCCGCGCAGACCGTGCCGACCGCGTACTCCTGGAGGTCCAGGGTCGGGACCGTGGCCACCTGGCGGTCCAGGGCGGCCAGGACCGCCGCCTCGCTCGTGATCGTGCGGGACGTCAGACGCGCCGCGCGGTGGCGCGACAGGTGGTCGCGGCGGGCGTCGTGGTCCAGTTGGGTCAGGAGGCACTTGCCGATCGCCGTCGCGTGCGCCGCCGAGCGGAAGTCCACCCACTCGTTGACCCGCGGCGTCCCCGGCGCGTCCGCGACCTGCGTGACGCGGACCTCCCCGTCCTCGTACCGGCCGAGGTATATCGCCGCCCGCGTCGCCTTCCGCAGCTCGTTCATCTCCCGCCGCAGCTTGTCGTGCACCGCCCGCGTCCGGCTCCCGCCCGCGCCGAGCAGTGCCACGGCCTCGCCGATGGTGTACGAGCCGTCCTCCAGCCGCTCCAGGTACCGCTGCCTGCGCAGCGTCAGCAGCAGGTGCGCCAGGGGCCCCGGCGGCAGGCCGGTCTCGCGGGCGAGCCGGGCGACGGGCACCCCCTCGCCGCCGTGCCGGGCCGCGGACTCCAGCATGCGGAGGGCGTGCCCTACGGAGGGGAAGGGTGCCGCGGGTTCGTCCCTCGGCTCGGGTCGCCGGCCCGGGGGCTGGTCCCCGGGAGGCGGGTGCAGGACCGGCACGTGGTCTCCCTGAAGTGTCTCCTCAGGTGTTCCCCGCTTTCCCTGCCGTCAGGCCCCGGAGACCCCCTCCTCCCCGTAGTTGTCCGTAACTCACTGTTCCCTCCCCCGAAGCACGCCGGCGGGCGTCCTCCGTGACCGGAGGGCGCCCGCCGGATGGCGTCCGCCGCGTCTCAGAGGATCGCGTTCAGGAACTGCTGCGTACGCTCGTTCTCCGGATCGCTGAAGATCTTCTCCGGCGGCCCGGACTCGATGATCTTTCCTTCGTCGAACATCAGCACGTCGTCGGAGATGTCCCGGGCGAAGTTCATCTCGTGGGTGACGCACAGCATCGTGATGTCCGTCGTCCGCGCGATGTCCCGCAGCAGGTCGAGCACGCCCGCCACCAGCTCCGGGTCCAGCGCCGAGGTGACCTCGTCCAGCAGCAGCACCTGCGGCCGCATCGCCAGCGCGCGGGCGATCGCCACGCGCTGCTGCTGGCCGCCGGAGAGCTGGGTGGGGTACTTGTCGATGTGCTCGGTGAGGCCCACCAGCTCCAGCAACTCCCGCGCCCGGGACTCGGCCTCGTCCTTCGCCATCCCCAGCACGTGCACCGGGGCCTCGGTGATGTTGCGCATCACCTTCATGTTCGGGAAGAGGTTGAACTGCTGGAACACCATGCCGATGTGCTTGCGCACCTCGCGGACGTGGTTCTCGCCCGCCGGCTCCAGCTTGCCGTTGCGCTCCTCGTGGAAGAGGTAGTCGCCGTTGACCTTGATGGTGCCGCTGTCCGGCTCCACCAGGGTCATCAGCAGCCGCAGGATCGTGGTCTTGCCGGAACCCGAGGGCCCGATGAGCGTCACGTGCTTGCCCGACGAGACGTCGAAGCACAGGTCGTCCAGGACGACGTTGTCGCCGAACCGCTTGGTCACGTTGTGGAAGCGGATCAGCTCGCTGCCGTCCACGGGCGGGTTCTCGGTGGTGGAGTCAGGTGTTGTTGACAAGGCGACGCTCCAGGACTCGGATCAGGAGGGAAGCGGGGTACGCGATCACGATGAACGCCACGCCCACGATGGTGATGGCCTCGGTGGTGAAGGTCTCGTTGCTGAACTGCCGGGCCTCGCCGAGCATGTCCAGTGCGCCGATGACGGCGATCATCGGCGAGTCCTTGAGCATCGCGACCACGTAGTTGCCCAGCGCGGGCACCACCCGGCGGATGGCCTGCGGCAGGATCACGGACGACCACGTCCGGCCGCGCGACAGGCTGAGCGCCTTCGCCGCCTCCCACTGGCCGACCGGCACGCCGTCGATGCCCGCGCGGTACACCTCGGCGGTGTACGTCGAGTAGTGCAGGCCCAGGCCGACGATGCCGGTGGTGAGCGGGGACATGGACGGGCCCCATTGGGGCACCACGTAGAACAGGAAGAACAACTGCACCAGCAGCGGCGTGTTCCGGATGAACTCGGTGATCGCGGTCACCGGCCAGCGGACCCACCGCTGCGGCGCGCGCTGCGCCATGGCCCAGACCAGGCCGAGCGCGAAGGCGATCAGCGTGCCGAGCGCCAGGGCCTGGAGCGTGACGAGCACGCCGTCCCAGAACCGTGGCATGAAGTCGTCGACGACCTCCCAGTCGAACGTCATCCCAGACCTCCAGCGCCTTGAGTGCTCGCCTGCATGGACTCACCGCTGGGGCTGAGCTTGCGGGAGAGCAAGCCGTTCCTCTTCTCCGGAGCCCGGCCCACCCCCGCTTTGGCCCGGCGCTCCAGCATCCGCATGAGGCGGGTGAGGATGAACGCGAGAATGAAGTACAGAACCAGGAGCAGCGTGTAGATCGGCGCGCTCTCGTTCTTCGCCAGCCGCAGCAGGTTCCCGGCGAACGTCATGTCGGCGACGGCGATGACCGACACCAGCGATGTGCCCTTCAACAGCTCGATCAGCAGGTTGTTGAACGGCGGGATCATCTCGGGCCACGCCTGCGGCAGTTCTATGCGCCGCAGCCGCTGCCAGCGGGTGAAGCTGAGCGCGATGCCCGCCTCCCGCTGCGCCGCGGGCACCGCCGCCAGCGCGCCGCGGACGATCTCGGAGCCGTACGCGCCGTAGGTCAGGCCGAGCGCCAGGGTGCCGGACCACAGCGGCACGAACTGCCAGCCGAGCATCAGCGGCACCGCGAAGGCCATCCAGAACATGAAGATCAGCGCGGACATGCCGCGGAAGATCTCGAAGTACGCGCCGGCCAGGAACCGCACGATCCAGAACCGCGAGGTCCGCAGCGTACCTATGACGAACGCCACGACTGCGGACAGCACCGCGCTGTAGACCAGCACCTGGATCGTGATCCAGATGCCCGGGAGGAACCATTCCGTGAAGAAATCCCAGCTCATCATCAGGGACAGAGCTCCTTCACCGTCATGTCCGTCATCTCCCGTTCGGTGAAGCCGAAGGGCTTGACGATGCGCAGCAGCTCGCCGCTGTCCTTGAGCTTGTGCAACTCCTTGTTGAAGGCGTCGCGGAGGTTCTTCTCCGAGAGCCGGAACGCGAAGCCGCCGGCGCCGTAGGCGGGTTCACCGTCGACGATCGGCTGGAACGGCTTCGTCCCCTCGGCCCGCCTGGAGCCTTTGACCGCGTTGGTCACGGTGACGCTGGTGCCGGCGAAGGCGTCCACGCGGCCCTGCTCGACGGCCTCCAGGCCGGCCACCTGGTCCGGCAGGACCAGGACCTCCTTGACGCCGTTGGCCTTCGCGTAGTCGATCTCGGCGTACGCGGTGCCGCTGGCCAGCTTCAGGCCCTTCTCGGCGATGTCCTTGTAATCCTCGATGCCGTGCGGGTTGCCCTTCTTCACGATGAAGGCGTCCAGCATCAGATAATCGGGGTCCGCAAAGAGCACCTGCGCACACCTGTCCGGGTTGATGTACATTCCCGCGGACACCACGTCGAACAGCGCCACCTTGAGCCCGGGGATCAGCGCCCCGAACTCCACCGGCACCGGTTCGATCTTCGGGATCCCCAACCGCTTGAAGACCACCTCGGCGATGGCCGGTGCCTCCCCGACGGCGTCGCCGTCCTCGTTGATGTAGCCGAAGGGCACCTCGCCGGCGATGCCGACCTTGACGACGCCGCGGTCCCGCAGCTCTTCGAGCAGGTCACCCCCTTCGACGGTGCCGTCCGCCTCGGCCGTCCGGCTGCAACCGGCGGCCCCGCCGATCGCGCCGGCAGCGCCGACTGCGGCGGCTGATGCGAGCAGCGAGCGGCGCCTCAGCCCGCCCGGCCCGCTTCTCGTCTCGTTCTCACCACGTAGAACCATGGGCGCGCGGCTACCCGTCCCCGCCGAAGTTATGCGGGTCGGTTCCGGCCGGTGATCCTCCCGTTATCGTGGGATACACCGAACGAGGGAGTGGTGCATGTCTGCACGATTTGTCGAAGTCTCTCTGGCCAAGCGGGGCGTCCGCTGCACGGCGAAACTGCTCGACGACAGAGCCCCCATGACCTGCGCCGCGGTCTGGAACGCGCTACCGCTCGGCGGCGACGTCTACCACGCGAAATACGCCCGGAACGAGATCTACGCCCTGCTCCCCGCGTTCGCGCCCGCCGAGCCGCCGCTGGAGAACCCCACGGTCACCCCCATTCCCGGGGACCTGTGCTACTTCAGCTTCACCGACACCGTGCTCGGCACCGCCAGCTACGGCTACGAGGCGGAGGCCAAGCACCAGGGCCGCGCCAGCGTCGTCGACCTCGCGCTCTTCTACGAGCGGAACAACCTGCTCATCAACGGCGACTCCGGCTGGGTCCCCGGCATCGTGTGGGGCTCGGTCGTGGAGGGGCTGGACGAGATGGCCGCCGCCTGCCAGGACCTCTGGCGCGCCGGCGCGCTCGGCGAGACCCTCAACTTCCGCCGGCTCTGACCGGGACGGCGCTACGGGGCCGCAGCCCGCGGCCCCGTAGCGCCTTCATGGCTCAGCCCAGGGCCGGGGGCCGGATGCCGTCCGCGATCCCCGACTCGTACAGCGCCTGCGCCGTGCGCAGCACCAGCGCGTCCCGGTGCCGCGCCGCGACGAGCTGCAGCCCCACCGGCAGCCCCGCACCGTCCACCCCGCAGGGCAGGCTGACGGCCGGCTGCTGCGTGAGGTTGAAGGGGTACGTGAAGGGGGTCCACCCCGTCCACCGGGTGAACCCCGAGTCCTTCGGCACCTCCACGCCCGCCTCGAAGGCCGTGATCGGCACGGTCGGCGTGACCAGCACGTCGTACGTCTGGTGGAAGCGCCCCATCGACTGCCCGAGCGCCATCCGCACGTCCACCGCGGCCAGGTAGTCCAGCGCGCTGTACCGCTCGCCCAGCTCCACGATCTCCTTCAGCCCCGGATCCAGCAGCTTCCGCGCTTCCGGACCGTACGGCTGCACCACCCGCGCGGCGCCGCTGAACCACAGCGTGTGGAACGCCTCCTGGCACGCCGCGAGCCCCTCGCACAGCCGCGGGTCGGCCTCCTCCACGTACGCGCCCAGGTCGGAGAGCCGCTCCACCGCTCCCCGCACCACCGCGGCCACCTGCCGGTCGACGGGCACCTGCCCGCCGAAGGTCGCGCTGTACGCCACCCGCAGCCCCCGCACGCCGTCCGCCGCCCCTTCCAGGGCGTCGACGAAGCCGCCCGCGGGCGGGCCGAGCTGCGACCAGTCCCGCGGGTCCGCGCCGCTGATCACGTCCATCATCAGCGCCGTGTCCCGGACGTCCCGGGTCATCGGCCCGACGTGCGCCAGCGTGCCGAACGGGCTCGCCGGATACAGCGGCACCCGCCCGTACGTGGCCTTCAAGGCGACGATCCCGCAGAACGCCGCCGGGATCCGCACCGAGCCGCCGCCGTCCGTGCCCAGGCTCAGCGGTCCCGCGCCCAGCGCCACCGCCGCCGCGCTGCCGCCGCTGGAGCCGCCGGTGGTGCGGCCCGCGTCGTACGGGTTGACGGTGACCCCGCTCAGCGGGCTGTCCGTGGTGCCCTTCCAGCCGAACTCCGGCGTCGTGGTCTTGCCCAGGAACACCGCCCCGTGCTCGCGCAGCCGCGCCACCGAGGGGCCGTCCTCGTCCCACTCCCGGTCCGGGTCGACGAGCCTGGAGCCGCGGAGCGTGGGTGTGCCGCGCTCCAGGATCATGTCCTTGACGGTCACCGGCACGCCGTCGAGCAGCCCGGTGGGCTCGCCGCGCTGCCAGCGGCGCGCGGACGCCTCGGCGCGGGCGAGCGCCGCGTCCCGTACCGCGTCGTCGAGGGTGACGAAGGCGTTGGCCAGCTCCTGCGCCCGGGCCGCGCGCGCGAGGGCCGCGCGGGTGGCGTCGACGGGCGACAGGTCGCCCGAGCGGTAGCCGCGCAGCAGCTCCACCGCCGTGAGATCCGCCGGATCCGTACTCCCCGTCATCCCGCCGCCTCCTAAGTCGTCCGTCACCTTCTCCGCATTCTGCGTCACCGTACGTACCCGAGCTGCTTGTCCACGACGTTGAAGAGCGGCCGGCCCGCCTCCCACAGGTCGAACAGCTTCAGGAACTGGTCGGACAGCGCCCCGCGCCACCCCACGATGTCGCCGCTCATGTGCGGCGAGACGAACAGCCCCGGGACCTGCCACAGCGGGTCCTCGGGCGCCAGCGGCTCGTTCTCGAAGACGTCCAGGGCGGCCGCCGCGATCTCCTGCTGCTCCAGCGCCGCGACCAGCGCCGTGGTGTCGACCAGCGGGCCGCGGCCGACGTTGATGAACCGGGCCCGGTCCGGCATCGCCGCGAACGCGTCGCTGCCGAACATCCCGCGGGTCTCCTCCGTCAGCGGCGCCGCGCAGACCACCCAGTCGGCCTCCACCAGCAGCGCCGGCAGCTCCGCCTGGCCGCGTACGCCCTCGCGCGCGGTCCTGCCCACGAGCTCCGTACGCACGTCCAGGCAACCCAGCGTCTCCGCGATGGCCCGCCCGATCGGCCCGGCGCCCACCACCACCGCCCGGGTCCCCGCGAGCCGCAGCGTCTCGCGGTGCTGCCAGCGGCGCTGGCGCTGCCGCTCCCAGGTGCCCGGCAGGTCCTTCGCCATCGCCAGCACCAGCCCGGCAACGTACTCCGCGATGGGCCGGTCGAAGACCCCGCGGGCGTTGGTCAGTACCGTGTCCGAGGCGGCGAACTCGGGGGAGAGCACATGGTCGACCCCGGCGCTCGGGGTGTGCACCCAGCCGGGCCGCGGTCCCGGCCCCGGCCAGGCTCTGCGCACCGCGGGCGAGGTGAAGTCCCACACCAGCACCACGTCGGCGGTGGGCAGCAGCTCGGCGAGCCCGTCCTCGTCCGTGCTGGTCACGTGGGCCCGGCCGCGGAGCCGGTCCAGGTCGGGCGGCGGGTCGTCGTCGAGGACGAGCACGCGGATATCGGACATAGGAAGGAAACCGTCCCGCAATGTGGCACTGCTGCAATGGGGCCGGTGACGGGGCAGTACTGATTCCCTCACCGGATGTAGCCTGAAAGAGAAGGCGGAAAAACGTCGGAGATGCGAGGATTGACCACGCTAGGGGTGTGCCTCTACCTTCGTCAATAACCGCATCTGTCACTGCGTCCCGGTCGCTCGCCGGCTGCTCCAGATGTTTTACCTTCCCCCAGCCCTCCGTACGAACGGGGCATCCTCATGGACGTCTCTTTTCTGGGCGGACCACAGCCACAGCGTGGTGTGGGTGTCGTAGCCCCTTTTGACTTCGCGCTCGACCGCGAGCTCTGGCGATGGGTCCCGGACGATGTGTCCCTGCATCTGACGCGCACCCCCTACGTCCCCGTCGAGGTCAGCCTCGACCTGGCCAGGCTCGTGAGTGAGCACCAGACCCTTCGCGAGGCGGTACGGGCCCTGACGGCCGTCTCCCCCGAGGTCATCGCCTACGCGTGTGCGTCCGGCAGCTTCGCCGACGGCCGCATGGGCGAGCGTGCCATGACCGCCGCCATGTCGTCCGCCGCCGCGGTGCCGGCGCTGACGACATCCGGAGCCATGCTCGCGGCGCTGAACGAGATCGGTGCCCGTCGCACCGCCATCGTCACGCCGTATACACCGTCCGTCACCGGCGCCCTGGAGGAGTTCCTCGAAGAAGGCGGCATCGAGGTCACGGGGCGCGCCAGCCTCGGCCTGACCCGGCACATCTGGCGGGTGCCGTACCGGGAGGTCGTCGAGATGGCGCGGATCGCGGTCGCGCAGGGCTCCCCGGACGCGCTGTTCATCAGTTGCACCAACCTGCCGACGTACGACGTCATCCCCCAGCTCGAAGCGGAGCTGCGGATGCCGGTGCTCTCCGCGAACCAGGTCACGGTCTGGGAGGCGCTTCAGCGCATCGGCAAGGAGGCCGTGGGCCCTTACCAGGCGCTGCTGGACCCGGCAGCACGGCTCGGCTGGGCGGCCATGGCGCCGCCGGACGCCACGGTGCTCCCGGACGTGACGGTGCTGTCGGCGGAGCCGGCGGGAGGGCCCCCCGAGGTCCCCGCGCCGCCCGGGGACATCGCCGCCCCGCCGCCCCCGCCGGAGGCGGCGCTCGCGGGTTCCGCGCAGGCGCAGGACGCCGACGCGGTGGACGCGGTGGAGCCGCTGTGGCCGGACGATCCCGGGCAGTGGCCGGCGTAGGGCGGGGCGGGCCGCCGCAGGCCGGCGGAGCAAGAAGACCGGAGACCCGGCGTGGGGGAGTGCCCGCGCCGGATGACGCACGTCCACGTAGGGAGGCAGTGTGCAGCAGACCGCGAAGGCGACCGCGACCGTCGGGTTCCTCTACCCCGGGTACTCGGCCGAGGACGACTACCCCCGCATCCAGGACATGCTCGGCGGCGAGACGGCGCTGCCGCTCGTCCACACCGACATCGGCGAGGACGCCCACCGCGTGGACGCCCTGCTGGAGATGGGCTCCGCCGCCCGGCTGGCCGCGGGCGTGGACCAGCTCAAGGCCCAGGGGGCGCAGGCGGTGGTCTGGGCGTGCACCAGCGCCAGCTTCGTCTACGGTCCCGAGGGCGCGGCGCGGCAGGTGGCCGAGCTGTCCGAGACCGCGGGGCTGCCGGCCTCCAGCACGTCCTTCGCCTTCGCGCGCGCGGTGGCGGAGCTGGGCGTGCGCCGGGTGGCGGTGGCCGCGACGTACCCGGAGGACGTGGCGGAGCTGTTCGCCGTGTTCCTGAAGGCGGGCGGCGTCGAAGTCACCTCGACCCGCGGCAGCGGGATCATCACCGCCGCCGAGGTCGGCACCTGGGCCAGGGACGAGGTGCTGGAGCTGGCCCGCGCGGGCGACCACCCGGACGCGCAGGCGGTGCTGCTGCCGGACACGGCGCTGCACACGGCGGCGTACGTCGCGGAGGTGGAGGCGGCGCTCGGCAAGCCGGTGCTCACGGCGAACCAGGTCACGGTCTGGGAGGGGCTGCGTCTCCTGGGCCGCCGGGCGGCGGAGCCGGCGCTGGGGCGGCTCTTCGGCGCCCGGGACTGACCGCGCGCGCCCGGGGGCGTACGCGCCGGTGCGACGGGCGTACGAGCCGGGCGGGGGACGTACACGACGGCCGGAAGGCGACGCCCTCCGGCCGTCCTACAGCAGCCGCTCCACCCGCTCGGCCGGCACGGCCCGGGAGTAGAACCAGCCCTGCGCCGTGTCGCACCCGATCCGGCGCAGCCGCTCGGCCTGCTCGCCGCTCTCCACGCACTCCGCGGTGACGCTGATGCCCAGCCGGTGCGCCAGGTCGACCAGCGCCTCGACGATCGTCTCGTCCGCCGGGCTCGGGTGCTCCGCGGAGCTGAAGCCGCGGACGAACGAGCCGTCGAGCTTCAGCGCGGACACCGGCAGCCTGCTGAGGTACGCGAGGTTGGAGTAGCCCGTACCGAAGTCGTCGATGGCGATGCCGACGCCCATCTCGCTCAGCTCCTGGAGCGCCTGCAGCGGCCGGCCGGCCGAGCCCATGACCGCCGACTCCGTCAGCTCCAGTTGCAGCAGCCGCGGCGGCAGGCCCGTCTCCTCCAGGATCTGCGCGACATCGGCGACCAGGTCGGAGTCCCACACCTGCCGCACGGCGACGTTGACGCTGACGAACACCGGGTCCGCGGGGCGCAGCCGGCGCCAGCCGGCCGCGCGGTGGCAGGCGGTGGCGAGCACCCAGCGGCCGAGCGGCACGATCGCGCCGTTCTCCTCGGCCAGTCCGATGAACCGATTCGGCGTCAGCGTGCCGAGCTTCGGGTGCTGCCAGCGCACCAGCGCCTCCACGCCGCGCACGCTGCCGTCGCCGAGGTCGATGAGCGGCTGGTAGTCGAGCGTGAACTCGCCGCGCTCGATGGCCGGGCGCAGCGTGGAGGAGAGCGCCTGCCGGGTCATCCGGTGGGCGTTGCGCTCGGGGTCGAAGAGGGTCCAGCGGGCCTTGCCGTCTGCCTTCGCCCAGTACAGCGTGGTGTCGGCGGCCTGCATCAGGGCCGTGGCCGTCTGCCCGCTGGCCGCGCGCTCGACGACGCCGATGCTTGCCGAGACCGCGAGCCGCTGCCCGGCGAGGTCGAAGGGCTCCTGCAGCGCGTCGAGCAGCCGCTGCGCCAGCTCCCCGAGCTGCTCGGTACCGGCGGAGCGGGCCACGAGCACCGCGAACTCGTCGCCGCCGAGCCGGGCGACCGTGATGCCGTGCTTCTCGGCCTTGCCCGCCTCCGCGGTGCAGGCCACCAGCCGGCGGGCGACGGCGGCGAGCAGCCGGTCGCCCACGCGGTGGCCGAGGGTGTCGTTGACGGCCTTGAAGCCGTCGAGGTCGAGGTACGCGAGCCCGACGCGCCCCGCCGCCCCCGGCGCCGGCGCCGCCGCCCTCGTGCTCGTACGGGACCCGCCCTGCCCGCGGCCCCGGCCGGCGCCGCCGTGCTCGGCCGCGGGCTCCTCCGCCTGCCTGGCCTCCTGGAGCGCGCCGGTGAGCCGCTCGAAGAACAGCTCCCGGTTCGGCAGCCGGGTCACCGGGTCGTGCATCTTCAGATGGCGCAGCTTCGCGCGCAGCTCGCGCTGCTCGGTGACGTCCGAGAGCGACAGCAGCGCCCGCCCGCCGGAGAGCGGGGTGAGGGTCATCTCGACCGACAGCGACCGGCCGCCCGCGTCCTTCATCCGCCGCGTACAGCGCAGGGAGGCGCGCCTGCCCTGGAGCACGTCCACGAAGCCGGCCCAGCTCCACGGCTCGTCGCGCAGCCCGGTCAGCTCCGCCGCCGAGGCGCCGGCGAGACCGCTCTCGCCCGTGCCGACCAGCTCCTGCATCCGGCTGTTCGCGGCCCGTACGAGGCCGTCGCCGCCCACGACGGCCATCGCGAGCTGTGCCCCGTCGAAGGCGGCGCGGAAGTCGTCCACGGGCGCGCCCGCGGGGAGGTGACGTTCCGTGACCGCCTGGAGTGAGGTCCCGGGCCCGCAGCCCGGCCCTTCGAGAGATACGCTCACCGCTCGCTCCCGCCCGTGGGGACCGCTCGGCTCCGCCGCTGCAGAGCCACAGCGCTGGAAATGTGCCCGATCATAGGGCTACCGGCTGTGTCGATCCAGTGACGCCGCTACGGCGCGGAAAGCGCTGAGCCGGATGGGGCCGGGAGTGATCGCACATGGCCGCCTCCTGCCGGGCGAATGACCAGATGTGACTTTGTGTTACCCGCACATGCTCCTGATCTCCCCTCTCGTCCCGCCCCGGAGTCACCCGTGTGGGGCACTGGAACAGGACGGACGGGAACAAACACGAACAAAGTGGGCTGTGTTCCCTACTCTTCCGAGCCGATGAGGTCGATGTGGCCCACCCATCCATACCCCCTGTGGAACAGGACCAGTCGCGCGCGTTGCACCGGGCCGCCGCCGTGGCCACCTCGCTGTCCGCCGTCATGGCCACCTCCCTCATCGCCGACCCGGTCGGTGCCCAGCCCGGACACCCCTGCGCGCTGGAGCGGACCGCCGCCCACCACTCCGAGGGGATCGCCGGCTGGGACCCCGCGTACCCGCGGCCGAAGAAGACCCTCGACGCGGTGATGGTGTATCTCTCCTTCCCCGATTCGGAGCCGCTGACCTCCCCGGACGAGTTGACCGGGGACCACTTCCCGGCCACCGCCGAGTTCTTCGAGCGGGCCTCGTACGGGCAGTTCCGGCTGAAGGTCGACGCGCGCGAGCGGTGGATACGCATGCCGTCGGACTCCCTGTCCTACGGCATCGCCCGTGACTGGGACCCGGCGGCGCGCAGCCGTTTCCTGAACGACGCGGTGTCCGCCGCCGATCGGAAAGTGGACTTCCGTGATTACGACGTGGTCTATCTCGTCGCCGACCCTGATGCCCCCGGCGTGGATTCCGACGCCACCAAGGTGGTCAACTTCGAAACCCCGATGCGCGCCGATGGCACCGACCTGCACCGCATCGTCACCGTCTTCGAGCAGCATCCGCCCGACCGCAACGTCCTCGCCCACGAGACCGGCCACGTCTTCGACCTCCCCGACCTCTACCACCGTCCGCTCGACGGCAGGGCCGACTGGGACACCCACGTCGGCGACTGGGACCTCATGGGCAGCCAGTTCGGGCTGGCGCCCGACCCCTTCGGCTGGCACAAGTGGAAACTCGGCTGGCTGGGAGACGACCAGGTCGGCTGCGCCGCGAACCCCGGGTCTGACCGCTTCACGCTGCACGCGCTGTCCGCCCCCACGAGCCCGCGGACGCCTCCGCGCGGGACCACGGAGACGCAAGCGGAGAACGGGGCGGGAGAGGTCCGGGGGCGAAGGGACGCGGGAGGTACGGGTGATACCGGGGGCGGCGGGGACGCGGGAGGCCCGGGGGACCGGGGCGAGCCGGGCGATCGGGGCGAGCCGGCCGATCGCCGGGAGCGGGGCGGGAACGGGAAGGGGACGGCGGTCCTGCGGCGCGGCACCCGGCTCGTCGTCGTGCCCACCGGCGCCACCACCGCCATCGCCGTCGAGGCCCGCGGTCGCTACGCCAACGACCGGCACGCCTGCACCGAGGGCGTCCTCGTCTACCGCGTCCACACCGGCACCGACTCCGGCGGCGGCCCCGTCGAGGTCGTCGACGGCCACCCCCGCACCGCCGCCTGCCACGACACCTCCGTCTACCCGCCGCTCGCCGACGCCCCGCTGGGCGAGGACGAGAGCCTGGAGCTGAAGCGCGAGGGCGTACGCGTGGAGGTCACCGGACGTACGGCGGACGGGGGCTGGGGCGTACGGGTCGTACGGGGCGCAGCGAAGCGGGGCTGACCGGCGGCGCGGGTGCCGGTGCCGCGGCGGGATCCGGCCCGGAACGCGGACCGGGCGCCTTCGGAGATCCGAAAGCGCCCGGGTCGACGGTCTTGCATGCTGTACGCCGTCAGGGACTCGAACCCCGGACCCGCTGATTAAGAGTCAGCTGCTCTAACCAACTGAGCTAACGGCGCCTGTCGACGTGGTCGACTTTAGCACCCGGGCCCCGGAGATCGAAAATCGGTATTCGGGAGCGGCCGCCGCGGCCCGCACGCACCCCCACAGCAGCTCCTTCGGGCCCGGCAGCCACGGGAACCGCACCTCCGGCGCGACCAGCCAGCGCGCCGCCCCCGCGCCGGCGCCCTCGCGCCGCCCGTACACCGGGGGCAGCGTGACCGCGTCGCCCGGCCCGTGGCAGAGCGCCGGGGGCAGCCCGGGGCGCCACTCCTCCCAGGACAGCAGGGCGGGCAGCCGGGCGGCGGTGCCGGGGGCGGCGAAGAGCAGCGTCCGGTCGCGTACGGCCGCGGCGGGGCCGCTGCCCGCGCCGCGCGACCACAGCAGCTCCAGCACCCGGCGGCCCGGCAGCGCGGGGAGGCTCACCACGTCGAACGCGCCGCCGCACGGCAGCACGGCGGGCGCCGCGGGGCGCTGCGACCACAGCGCGTGCACGCTGCGCGGGAAGGGGCTGGCGGAGGCGAGCCAGTCGGCGCCCGCGGGGGTCACGTCGCTGGCGGGAGTGTCCGATGCGTGACGGTTCATGGAAACCACATCTACGCGCGCTGCCGCACGCCCCCGTACAGATCCGCGGAACCGGGGACAAGTCGGCGCGGAGGCGAGTACTCTGCGGCGGTTTGCGCGCGTGCTGCGTGTCCTCGCGCGCCTGCTACGTCTCCGAAGGGGACCCCGTGCCGCCGCCCGCGAGGAGGTCGCGGCCGTACTCGACCATCCGCTTCGCGTAGTCCTCGGTCCAGTCGGCCCGCTCCGCGATCGCCTCCGGCGTCAGCCGGTCGAACCGCTTGGGGTCGGCGAGCTGCGCCGCCGCCATCGCCTGGTACTCGATGGCCCGGTCGGTCGCCGCCCGGAAGGCCAGCGTGAGGTCGGTGGCGCGGGCCAGCAGCTCGCGGGGATCCTCGATCGACTCCAGGCCGAAGAAGTGCTCGGCATCGGGCTCCGCGAGCGGGGGCTCGAAGAGCAGCGCGGCGGGCCGGCGCGGGGTGCGCGGCTGCTCCGTCCGGCCTGGCCGAGCCGGGTCCGGCTCCGTCATAGGGGTCCTCCACTTGCCTCTGTGCCACCGCCCATTCTCCCCCGCCGCGCAACCCCGCCCCCGCCCGGCGCCGCCGGACCGCCCGTACGGGCGCGTGCCGGGCCGGCGCTCACGCCCGTACCCGATGGTCCGCCAGGTGCGCCAGCACCGCCTGGTGGGCCTCCCAGCCGTCCGGGAACTTGACCGCCGCGCCGAGCTGCACCGGCTCCGTCGACGGGTGCTCGTCCAGCAGCTCCGGCACGCCCGCCCGGCACACCACGACGCACGCGTGCCGGTGCCGCGAGGCGAGCACGCACAGGCGCCCGGTCTCCAGGTGGAACGCCGTCGCGTCCGGGCGTCCCGACAGCGGGTGCAGCACCACCGTGACGTCGAACTCCATGCCCTGCAGCCGGTTCGCCGTGTCCACCGTCACCGCGTCCGCCGACTCCGCGGGCAGCGTCCGCGTGAGCGCGGCCCGTACCGCCGCGGCCTGGTCCCGGTGCGCCGTGCCCACCGCGATCCGGTCCGCCGTCAGCTCGCCCTCGCCGCGCTCCGAGGCCGTCGTGCCGCGCCGCTCCAGCAGCCGCCGCACAACCCGCGCCACCGCCGCCACCGCCGCCGGGTCGGTCCGCGGCGTGTGCGCCGCGGGCAGCTCCAGCAGCCCCCAGCCGCTCGCCGCCGCCTCGTCCAGCACCCGGTCGGCGCCCGACCCGTCCGACCGCTCCGCGAACGCCAGCCGCCGCTCACCCGGGCCCGTACCGCTGCGGAACGGCGTGAAGGGGTAGAACGCCCGCGACACCAGCGGCGCGGCCGACGCCGGCAGCCGCCAGGACACCGGCAGCCGGTGCTGCGGCAGCCCCGGGTGGTGCGCCAGCAGCGTCGTCACCGCGCTGGCCGCCGGGTCCCAGGCCAGCCCCGACCACTGCTCGGCGCCGACCGCGCTGAACGGGTCGAGCTGCCCGGGGTCGCCCACGAACAGCGCGCGCTCGAAGAGCCCGGCGACGGAGAGCAGCGCGTCGGAGCGCATCTGGTACGCCTCGTCCACGATGGCGTGCTCCCAGCGCTCGCCGCCGTCGCCCTCCTTCGCCCGGGCCGCGGCGACGTAGGCCCACTTCGCGGCGGTGGAGGCGATGACGCCGAGTCCCGCGAGATCGGCGACGCTCGTGGCGGTACGCACGTGCTCGTGGCCGTCGAGCACGGGGTCGTAGGGGCGGGGGTCGCTGCTGTGCAGCCGGCCGACGGGCAGGTCGGGCTGCTCCCGGGCGAGGCGGTCGACGAGGTCGTCGACCTGCGCGTTGGTCTGGGCGACGAGGAGGAGCCTGCGGCCGGCGGCGGCCAGCTCGCGGGCGGCGCGGACGACGAGGGTCGACTTGCCCGCGCCGGGCGGGGAGTCGACGAGGACGCCGCGGGAGTGGCCGTCGAGGGTGTCGCGGAGGATGGCCTCGGTGGCGGCCCGGGCGGCGGTGGCGGGGTCGGCGTCGTGGGGCCCGGGGGCGGCCCGATGCGGGGGGCGCGTGGCCGCGGTGCGGGGCTCGGGGGCGTACGCGCGGGCGCGCTGCGCGGCACCGGCCGCCTCCGCCGGGCCCGCCGCCTCGGCCGCCGGGCCGTCCGGCGCGCCCGCCCCGCCCGGCGCGCGTGTGTCCGCCGCGCGCTGGGTGCGGTCTGCGCGCCCGTACGCGTCCGTCCTCGGCTCCGTCGTCACAGGAAGTCCTCCGCCGTCACCCGGTCCGGCTCCTCCGCGGCCCGCGCCGCCGGGCTGCCGTGCGTCCACGGGGTGTCCTCCGGCTCCGGCAGCGCGGGGCCGCGGCGGGCCGTGTGCTCGAAGAGCGTCCACACCACCCGGTCGCCCGGCTCCGGCACCGAGCCCTCCGCGGGGGTACGCGAGCGGCCCATGCCGTCCTGCAACTGCACGGTGACGCGCCCGTCCCCGTACCCGGCGACCAGCGCGCGCTGCGTGCGTCCGCCGGGCAGCTCACGGTAGACCTTGCCGCCGTCCTCCAGGTGCGGTTCGTCGTCCGTGGCGACGGTGACCAGCGGCCGGGGCATCGGACGGCGGCCCTCGGAGTACGCCATCTCCACCGACTCCGTACGGCACACGAACGCCTGCCCCGCGAGCCGCCGCTCCGCCATCGTCAGCGGGTCGTCCAGCGCCTCCTGGGCGTCCAGCTCGGCCAGCGCGCGCTCGCGCTGGGCCAGCTTGCGGGCGGCGGTCACCGCGTCGTCGCGGCGCGGCTGCGGGGGCTCGCCGGCGCGCACCCGGTCGCGGTGGGCGGTGAACGACCACCTGTCGCCGAGCCACCGGCCCGGCACGTGCGCGCCCTCGGGAAGGGCACGCAGCAGGTCGTACGACCGCCAGACCGCGTCCCACGTGGGGCGCAGCCGGCTCTCCACGAGCCGGGCGACGGTCTCTTCCGCCGCCCGCGTCGCGGCCCTGTCGCCCTCGGCGCGGGCGCGGTCGAAGCGGGCCATGGCGGGGGCGAGGAGCCGGTTGTCGAACGCGGGGTCGGTGGCGGGTCCCGCCGGGGGCACGAGCAGTTGGCCCTCGGCGTCGCGGCCGGTCTCCGCGCGCTCCGCGGCCGCCGCGCCGTCCGTGATCCAGGCGAGCAGGGCGCCGAGGTGCTGGTCCTCGACGGTGCTCTGACCGGTGGCCCAGTGCCGGGCGAGCAGTTCGGTGGCCGACAGCAGCAGCGCGGCGCCGGGCACGCGGGCGCGCTCGCCGTAGTGCGACAGCCAGCGGCCGAGGAGCGGCACGCGCGGGGGCGCGGGGTGCGGGGTGTCCGGGTCGTCCTCGGCGGTCCTGCGGAAGCGCATAGAGCGGCCGAGGAGGCGCACGTACTCGACGCCGGCGCGGCTGGGCACGAGGAGCTGCGCGGCGTCGGCACAGGGCTCCGCGGGGGGCTCGTCGTCGCCGTCCGTGGTGTTCTCGGAGTCGCCGGTGCCGCCGGTGCCGCCGGTTTCGCCGTCCTCGGCGTACGACTCGACGTACGGCAGCACCTCCGCCGCCAGCTCCGCCAGAAACGCGAACCGCAGGTCGCGGTCGCGCGGCTGCGGCACGACCAGCAGGCGCGGCCGGTCGCGGTCGCAGCCGACGAGCGCGCCGAGCGGGGCGGCGGCCTCGCCGGCGGCGGTCATCGGGACGAGGACGAGCGGCCGGTCGGACAGATGCCGGTGCCGCACGGTCGCGAGCGGGGTGGCCCGCCCGGCGACCACGGCCTCCGCCCGCGCGAGGGTGACCATGAGACTCATACGCCGCCGCCCCCGTCGGCGGCGGCCAGCGCCTCCGCGCGCAGTACGGCGGCGCGCCGCAACGCCGCCACGGCGGGATCCTCCGGAGACAGACCGGCCCGGTCCACCTCCGGCTCCGCCGGCCGCGCGGCAGCGGCGGGACCCGCGGCGGTCCCCCCTGCTTCCGCCATGCCCGCCCCGGCGTCCACGCCGCTCGCCCGCGGCGCCCCGCCCGACGCCGCGGTCACGACCTCCGCCACCGTGCGCAGGCCGCCCAGGTCGCTGCGTACACCGCGGCCCAGGGCGGTCACGTCGCCCCGCTCGCGGGCTTGCGCGCGGCAGTGGAAGGCCAGTTCGCAGGCCGCCAGGCACTCCGGGGCGTACGCGGCGGGCACCGACTCCACCGCCGTCAGCAGCCGGGGCGGGGGCTGGCGCACGTCCAGGGTGAGGTCCGCGGGCAGGGTGGCGGCGATCGCTTCGAGGCGGGTGAGGCGGGCCAGCTGGCGGCGGGTGGCGGCCAGTTGCTTGCGTACGTCGACGGGCTCGGCGACCGGCTGGTTGGAGAAGTCCTTGGGGCACACCAGCAGCACGTTGTCGTGCACCTCGCAGTGCGGCTGCAGCGCCAGCACGTACACCGCCGCCTGCCGGGCCGCCGCGCCGACCTTCGCCGGGTCCGCGGCACCGTCGAGGATCGGGAAGGACTTGATCTCGACCACCGTGCAGCGCCCGTCGGGGCCGACGACCGCCGCGTCCGGCTCCAGGTACACCGGCGCGCCCGCGACCTCCAGGCTGACCATCGGGTGCCGCAGCAGCGTCCAGCCGTCCGCCGCCACCGCCTCGGCGAGGGCCAGCCGGGTGCGCTCCGTACGCCCGCGCGGGCCGGGGGCGGCCAGGTCGGGGACGTGCACGGCGGCGGGCTCCGGCGGGGTCTCGCCGGTCCGCTCGGCGAGGAGGCTCAGCAGCTCGGCCCCGTCGTCGGCGGTGATACGGGCCTCGAACGCGTTGCCGCGGGCGAAGGCGAACTGCGACTGGCCGAACGGCGCCGGTCTGCCCAGCGCCTCGGCGAGCGCGCCCTTGTCGATCCCGGCGCCGTCCAGCAGCGTCCGGCGGCGGCACCCGGGGTTCGCCGCCAGCGCGGCGAGCGCCCGCGCGTCCAGGGCGCGCGCCTGGACGTCCGCGCCGCGCAGCGCGTCGAGCCGGCGGCGCAGCGAGGGTCCGGGCGCCGGGTCGGTCCCGTGCCCGGCGGCGCCTGCGTCGGCGTGGGCGGGGGTCAAGTCGCCCGTAGCGGTCGTACGTTCCACGCGCCGCAGTCTGGCACGCCCCACCGACACCGGGGGTGCCCACGGAGCGGGAGCGGCGCCGCGGCGGTCCGCCGGGTGGCCCGCCGCGGGGTCGTGTCCACCGGTGTCAGGCGCGCCCGCGGCGCATCCGGCGGATCTGCGCGTACGGGCGTACCGGGCGCGGCACCCGTCCATCGCCGCGCCCGCCGCGCGTCAGTACGCGAGTCTCCTGCACATCACCTGTGCCGCGCCCCCGCGCTGCTCCACCGGCGCCCGTCTGCCGCCCGACGGTGCCGGCGGGTCGCCCGGGCCCGGGTTCTCGTGGGTGGCGCGCGGGCTCGGGATGTGGGGCGCTTCCGGGGCGTCCCCCGGGGCGCCGCCCCCGCCCGTGCGGACCTTCTCCGGCGCGCGGTCGTCCGCCGGTACGTCGCTGCCGTCCGGGTCGTCGGGCCGCGGGCCGCCCGCGGCGACCACGCCGCCGCCCGCGGGCGTGCCGCCGCCGCTGACGTGGGAGGCGAGCCGGTACACCCGGCGGCGGATGCCGTCCGCGGCGCGCAGCGACGGGCGGAGCAGCAGCCAGCCGATACCCATGACGGCGGCGCCCGCGACCGCGTCGAGGAAGTAGTGGTTGGCGGTGCCCATGACCACGATGGTGGTGACGAGCGGGTATGCGACGCCCAGCAGCCGGACCGGCGTGTGCGGGGCGTGCCGCCACAGCACCACCGCGCACCACAGCGCCCAGCCCACGTGCAGGCTGGGCATCGCCGCGTACTGGTTGGTCAGCCCGCCGAGCCCGCGGGGCGCGCTCGCCTCACCGCCCCACCAGCCGTAGGACGAGTACTGCGCCATCGTGTCGACGAACCCGTAGGCCGGGTCCAGCAGCCGCGGCGGGCAGGTCGGCATGAGGATGAAGCCGACGAGCGCGACGACGGTGGAGAGCAGCAGCCAGGTGCGGTAGCGCCGGTAGTGCACGCGGTGGCGGAGCCAGACCCACACCAGGACCACGGGCGTGACGACGTAGTGCAGGGACGCGTAGATGAAGTCGGCGGGGACGCCGAGCACCGCGTGCGCGGTGAACAGTCTGTTGAGCGGGTCCTCGAAGTTGATGTGCAGGGTCTTCTCGATGTCGAGCAGCGCGAGGCCGTTGTCGACCGCCATGGTCACGTCGCCGCGGGCCAGCAGCCGGCCCGCCGAATACGCCATGTACACCACGACGACGAGCAACAGCTCCGTCCACCAACGCTGCCTCAGTCGCATGGTCCAGGCACTCCGTCTCCGCTTCCCCGCTACGGGCCGCCCCACGTGGCCCACGGACAACCGTACGGTGTACGTCAGCCCACCGCACGATGTATATCCCTCCACCGGTTGGTGGATGCAAACCTCCACCGAAGAGTGGAGGGAGCCAGAAAGACGCGGAATGATCCGGAAAGGTTGCCTGGGGTCGGCGGATCAGGCGGAAATCAGCCCCGGGTTCGTCAGGAACGCGTCCACCTCGGAGCTGCCTGACCAGCGCCGCAGCCTCTCCGCGGTGGCGTCGAGCATGGCGCGTACGCGCGTGGAACGCACCTCCTCCAGGAGCGCGAGCGCGCTGCCGGCCGCGGCGGCGGCCTCGTCGGGCCGGCCTGCGGCGGCGAGGTCGGCGGCCAGCTCCGCGGTGAACAGGGCGGTGTTGCGGGCGAAGTGCGGGTCCTGCAGGAGTACCGCGCGGCGGGCGCACTCGGCGGCGCGGGTGTGGTCGCCGAGCGCCGCCCAGCACTGGGCCTCCAGGCCGGTCAGCTCGGCCTCGCCGTAGAAGGACATCCACTCCGGGCACGCGTCCGCCGTACCCCGCGCGAAGAGGTCGCCGGCCGTGGTCAGCGCCTCGCGGGTCGCGGCGGGGTCGCCGAGGAGCGCCCAGCCGCCGGCCTCGCGGGCGGCGAGCAGCGAGCGCAGCCGGTCGCAGCCGGCCGCGGCGGCGGCCTGGCGGCCGGCCTGGGCGGCACGTACGGCCTCGTGGGCGCGGCCGGTGTCGCGGGCCAGGAACGCGGTGTTGGAGAAGGCGTGCGCCTCCAGGGCGGGGTCGTCGGCGAGCCGGGCGGTGGCGAGGGCCTCGGCGTAGTGCGAGCGGGCGTCGGCGTAGCGGCCGGAGTCGTGGGCCAGCCAGCCGACGGAGAGGGCCAGCTCACCGGCCGCGGCGTGCAGCCGGTCGGCGTCGGAGCCGGGGCGCGGGGCGGTCTCGGGGAGCAGGGCGCGGGCGGTGCGCAGGGTGCAGCCGGCGCGGGCGTAGAGGTCGTCGGCGCCGTGCCGGTCGTCGTGCAGCCGGATGCGGCGTACCGCCTCCGCCACGGCGGCCTCGGGGAACTCGGGCGTACGGGCCCGGGCGGGCGGCAGCGCCGCGAAGGGCGGGAGCGGCGGCGGCCCGCCGGCCGCGGGGGAGGGCTTCGCCGGCCCTTCCGGAGGCGTGGGGCGTACGGACGTGCGCGGGGGCGCATCTTTCCTGCCGCGCGCCCTTCGGCCCCGTACCGCCGCCCGCGGCTCGAAGCCCAGATCGCCCAGCGAGCGGCCCGGGAACATGTGGAGGAACACGCGCTCGTACGCGTAGTTGGGGCACCGGATCTCGCCGGACTCGACGCGGCCCACGTAGCGCGCGTCACACGAGACCTGTTCGCCGATCTCCCGCGCGGCCCGCCGCACCGAGGCGGCGAACTCGCCCGGTGACCGGCTGCCGCGCAGCTCGCGGAAGGCGGCGTTGGGGCGCAATCGGTCGGGTGGTGCGGCCACGTCCGCTGTTCCTCCCTGATGCTGCTCGACAACTGCTGTGCCGCGACCGCCGATCGGCAACTGATGTGCCCCACGGTCGGCGCCGCACGGCGGCCCGCTCGCACCCGCGGTGCGCGCGCCGCCACGCAGAGTCTGCCGACCCGCGGGACTCCTCGCCCCCGATCCGCCATAAAACGCCATCCTTTGCGGCGACTTCATACCGTGCCGTTGACGCGGTCCTGGCGTTGGATGTGCAGAGGACCGGGGGAACCACGACGGGGACTGGATGAGGAGGGGTTCCTGTGCCGGACACCGGCGGGGAGACCACTGTCGGTACGAGAGCCGCCGCGGACCCGTGTGACCTGGTCACCGTCCCGGCAAGACACGGCCTCGAAGCGGTCGACATCCTCCGGCTGCGCACGGCCGTCGGGCCCGTGCTGCACGACGGCGGCGTCGACACCCTCGGCTTCCTGGTGCCGCCGGGCACGGCGGCGCGCTGGGACCTGCCCGGCAGCGCGTGCACCCCGACGCTGCGCCGCGGGCCCGCGGCGCCGCCGGTGGCGGGGACGTACTGGCTGGTGCCGCCGGAGGAGGCGGCGCCGGTGACGGACCCGGTGCTGCTGGCGGCGGCGCTGTGCGAGGCGGCCCGTACGATCGAGGCCGCCGACCGCTTCTGAGCCCCGGGCCGCCCGCCCCGCACCCCCGCGGAGCGCGCCCAGGACCCGGGCGGGGGATACTGGGCCCGTGGCCAGGCAGAGGTCGCGCGGCGGGCGCAGCCCCGTCGTGGTGGACGTGGACGGCGGCACCGCCGAACTGCGTCCCGACCCCGACCGCCCGCGCGCCTGGATGCTGCTCCTCGACGGCGCCCCGCAGTCGCACGTCGACCTCGACGACCCCGCGCACCTGGCGTTCGAGTACCAGCGCCGCCTCGGCCACGTCGCCGACCTCGTCGCCCCCGCCGGCCGCCCCGTGCAGGTCCTGCACCTCGGCGGCGGCGCGCTGACCCTCCCGCGCTACATCGCCGCCACCCGCCCCCGCTCCGTCCAGCAGGCCGTCGAGATCGACGGCAGGCTCACCGCGCTGATACGCGCCGAACTGCCGCTGCCCGAGCGGGCGCGGATCCGGGTGCGGCACGGGGACGCCCGCGCGGTGCTCGCCAGGATGCCGGACGACTGGGCGGATCTGATCATCGGCGACGTCTTCCACGTCGCACGCACGCCCGCGCACCTGACGACCACGGAGTTCCTGGGCGACGTACGCCGGGTGCTGCGCCGCGGCGGCGTCTACGCCGCCAACCTCGCCGACGGGCCGCCGCTCGCGTATCTGCGGGCGCAGACCGCCACCGCCGCCGCGGTCTTCCCCGAGCTGTGCGTCGTCGCCGCCCCCGCCGTCTGGCGCGGCCGGCGCTTCGGCAACGCCGTGCTCCTCGGATCCGCCGTCCCGCTGCCGGTCGGCGAGCTGACCCGCAGGGCGGCCACCGACCCGCAGCCCGGCCGCGTCGAACACGGGCGCGCGCTCCGGGACTTCGCCGCCGGCGCCCGGCCGGTGACCGACGCCACGGCGACCGAGTCGCCGGCGCCGCCGCCCGGGGTGTTCACGTAGCCGAGGACGGGTCCGGGTCCTTCAGGTCGCGTACTCGTTCGTCTCCACCCGCGGCGGGCCGTCGTGCCACGTGCAGATCACCGACGTCCGCCGGCCGTCCGCGACGAAGTCGACGCGGATCCACGTCGTCTGCTCCCACGTCTGCATCTGCCACCCCGCGTCCGGCGTCGCCGACACCAACTCCGCGGAGTCCGCGGCCATCTCGAACGTCACCCGCCCGCCGGCCACCGGATACGTCTGCACGTCCCCCGTCGCGCTCGCCGCCGGCCGGTCCTGCTGCGCCGCGTCCCCTGCGCCGTCCCCCGGGCCCTCTTCCGCCCCCACCGTGCCCTCGGGGCTCTGCGTACGCCGCTCGCGCTCCGGCAGAGCCTGCGAACTCTCCGGCGCCGACGGGGTTTCCGGCTCCGGCGTCGGCGAGGGCGGCGCGGGCCGCTCCGTCGCCGTGCCGACCAAAGGAGGCTGCGAGGACGGCGCCCGGCCCGACAGCGGCACCGTGTGCGGCCGGTCGGACGTGCTGTCCAGCACCAGCCTGACCCCGAACCACGACACGGTTACGGCCGCCAGTGTCGCCAGGGTCCACGCGAGCGCGTGCACAAGCCTTCGACGCATCAGCTATATCCTGCCGCACCCGCCCCCGCGATGCCGCACCCCGGCCGGAACCGCTTGCCGCCGGTTATCCACAGGCGGGCG
This sequence comes from Streptomyces sp. NBC_01808, assembly GCF_035917395.1. Taxonomy (NCBI): domain Bacteria; kingdom Bacillati; phylum Actinomycetota; class Actinomycetes; order Kitasatosporales; family Streptomycetaceae; genus Streptomyces; species Streptomyces sp. NBC_01808. The sequence continues at coordinate 2,755,089 of NZ_CP109072.1, read as the reverse complement.
GAGGCGGGGCGGCGCACACCGCGCTTTTGGCGTACGTTGCCGGACATGGCAAGTGTGCTGCTGGTGGAGGACGACCAGTTCGTGCGCTCCGCGCTGATCAGGCACCTCACGGACGCCGCCCACACCGTGCGCAGCGTGGGCACGGCGCTGGAGGCGCTCCGCGAGGTCGCGCACCACGGGTTCGACGTCGTGATCCTCGACCTCGGGCTGCCCGACCTCGACGGCGCCGAGGCGCTGAAGATGCTCCGCGGCCTCACCGACGTGCCGGTCATCGTCGCCACCGCCCGGGACGACGAGTCCGAGATCGTCCGCATCCTCAACGACGGTGCCGACGACTATCTCGTCAAGCCCTTCTCCGTCGAGCATCTGCAGGCCCGCCTCGGCGCCGTGCTGCGCCGCGCCGGGGGCCGCACCGCCGCCGCACCGCCGCCGCGGCAACTGCGCGTCGGCGGCCTCGCCATCGACCTGCGGCGGCGCAGCGCGGAGCTGGACGGCCGCGAGCTGGACCTGACCCGGCGCGAGTTCGACATGCTGGCGTTCCTCGCCGAGCGGCCCGGCGTCGTCGTACCGCGGCGGGAGCTGCTGTCCGAGGTGTGGCGGCAGTCGTACGGCGACGACCAGACCATCGACGTCCATCTGTCCTGGCTGCGCCGCAAGCTCGGCGAGACCGCCGCGCGGCCCCGCTATCTGCACACCCTGCGCGGCGTCGGCGTGAAGCTCGACCCGCCGGCCGGGATCCCGCCCGCATGAGGTGGGCGCTGGTCAAGGTGTGCCTGGCGGTCACGGTGATGGTCGTGGTCGCCTTCGCCGTGCCGCTCGGGCTCGTCGTCAAGGAGATGGCCCGCGACCGGGCCCTGACCAACGCCGAGCGGATCGCCGCGGGCATCGGCCCGGCGCTGGCGATCACCACCGACGCCGAGCAGTTGGAGCGCGCGGTCGGCAGCACCGAGGCCGGCGCGGGCGGGCGGATCGCGGTGCACGTGCCGCGCGGCAGCGCGGAGGGCATGTCGGCGGTACGGATCGGGGAGCCGCGCGCCGGCGCGGCCGACGTGGAGCGCGCCTCAGGCGCGGGGACGTCGCTGCTGGTCGCCGTCGCCGGCGGGCACGCGCTGCTGCAGCCCATCGCCGTCGAGGGCGACCGGGTCGCCGTCGTCGAGGTGTTCGTGCCGGCGGGGGAGCTGACCGAGGGCGTGGCGCTGGCGTGGCTGGTGCTGGCGGGCGTCGGCCTGGCGCTGATCGCGGGCTCGGTCGCCGTCGCGGACCGGCTCGGCACCCGGATGGTACGGCCCGCGCGCCGGCTCGCGGGCGCGGCGCACGACCTGGGGGAGGGCAAGCTCGGCGTCCGGGTCGAGGAGTCCGGGCCCTCCGAACTGCGCTCGGCGGCCGTGGCGTTCAACTCGATGGCCGACCAGGTCGCGCTGCTGCTGGCCAACGAGCGCGAGCTGGCCGCCGACCTCTCCCACCGGCTGCGCACCCCGCTGACCGTGCTGCGGCTCAACGCCGCCTCCCTGGGCGAGAGCGGCGCCGCCGAGCAGACCCGGCAGGCGGTGGCCCAACTGGAGCGCGAGATCGACCAGATCATCGCCACCGTGCGCGAGCAGCGCGGCCGGCCCGCGGGGCAGCAGGCCGCGGCGGCCGCCGGCTGCGACGTCTCGGCGGTCATCAGGGAGCGGATGGAGTTCTGGTCGGCGCTGGCGGAGGACGAGCGCAGGTCCGCCCGGCTGGCGGGGGTCGACCGGCCGGCGCAGGTGCCGGTGGCGCGCGCCGAGTTGGTCGCCGCGATCGACGCGCTCATCGGCAACGTCTTCCGGCACACCCCGGAGGGCACGGACTTCTCCGTCGACGTGCACCACGCGGGCGACGCCGTGATCGTGCTGGCGTCGGACGCGGGAATGGGCATCCGCGACCCGGAGGCGGCGCTCGCCCGCGGCCAGGGGCAGGGCGGGCCCGGGTCGACGGGGCTGGGTCTGGACATCGTGCGGCGGGTCGCGGAGTCGACGGGCGGGGACGTGCGGATCGGCCGGTCGGTGCTGGGCGGCGCGGAGATACGCCTCTGGCTGGCGCTGAGCGCCGGGCCCGCCGCGGCGGACGGCGAGCGGCGCCGGCAGCGGCACCGCGTGGTGCGGCGGCGGCGCGGCCGGGCGGCGGAGGGCCCGGCGGGAGGCGGCGCGGGGGACGGGGACGGGACGGCGGCCGCCGCGGGCGCGAGCGCGGGTGCGCGGCGCGCGTAGCGCGGGCGGCGGCCCCCGCCCCTGAAAGGCGCCGGCCCGTCGCGCCGGCCGCAGGCCCCCGCCCGTCACGCGGCGGCCTCCGTCCGGGCCGCGACGGCCCTCGCCCTCCCCTTGTGGCGCCCGCCGGTTGCCGGTCCGGCGGACGCCCGTCTCTCCGCCCGGCCCCCGGGCGCCGGTCTGCTGTGCCCCGGTCCGCCGAGCGCCGTGGCGCCGTCCGTCAGAGGCCGGGTGCCGGCAGCGCCCCCGCGCGGATCACGTCCGCGTACCAGCGGGCGCTGGACTTCGGCGTGCGCTGCTGCGTCGTGTAGTCCACGTGCACCGCGCCGAACCGCTTGCCGTAGCCGTACGCCCACTCGAAGTTGTCCAGCAGCGACCACAGGAAGTAGCCCCGCACGTCCGCGCCCTCGGCCATCGCGCGGTGCACGGCGCCGATGTGCCCGTGCAGGTACGCGATGCGGTCCGGGTCGTGGACCGAGCCGTCCGGCTCCGGCTTGTCGTCGTACGCCGCGCCGTTCTCGGTGATGTACAGCGGCAGGTCCGGCGCGTCGGCGGTGAACCGCAGCAGCAGCTCCGTCAGCCCCGTCGGGTCGACGGTCCAGCCCATCGCGGTGCGCTCGCCCGGCGGCTGGTGGAAGGCGATGTGGTCCGCGGCCGGCCAGGGGGACTGCGCGCCGCCGCCGTGGCCGTCGGCGCGCTCGGGCCTGGCGTCGCCGGAGACCGCGGAGACCACGGTGGGCGTGTAGTAGTTGAGGCCGATCGAGTCCAGCGGCCGGCTGATGAGCGGCAGGTCACCGTCCCGTACGAAGGACCAGTCCGTCAGCCGCGCCGTGTCGTCGAGCAGATCGGGCGGGTACGCGCCGTCGAGCATCGGCCCGGTGAAGATGCGGGTGGCCAGCGCGTCGACCTGGCGGGCGGCGTCGCGGTCCGCCTCGGAGTCCGTACGCGGCCGGACGACCGCGGGGTTGAGGCTCACGGAGACCTGGGCGCGGGCGGGCAGCGCGGTCCGCAGCGCGTCGGTGGCAAGCCCGTGCGCGAGGTTGAGGTGGTGCGCGGCGCGCAGGGCGGCGACCGGGTCGGTGCGGCCGGGGGCGTGCACCCCGGCGGCGTAGCCGAGGAACGCGCTGCACCAGGGCTCGTTGAGCGTGGTCCACAGCTCGACGCGGTCGCCGAGGGCCTCGCCGACGAGGCGGGCGTAGTCGGCGAACCGGTGCGCCGTGTCGCGCTCCGGCCAGCCGCCCGCGGTCTCCAGCTCCTGCGGCAGGTCCCAGTGGTAGAGCGTGAGCACCGGCTTGATGCCGGCCGCCAGCAGCTCGTCGGCGAGCTGCCGGTAGAAGTCGAGCCCGCGCTGCACGGCGGGCCCGCGCCCGGTGGGCTGGACGCGCGGCCAGGAGACGGAGAAGCGGTACGCCCCGACGCCGAGCCCGGCCATCAGCTCGACGTCCTCGGTGCGCCGGTGGTAGTGGTCGACGGCGACGTCCCCGGTGTCGCCGCCCGCGGTCTTCCCCGGGGTGTGCGAGAAGGTGTCCCAGATGGAGGGGGTGCGGCCGTGCTCCCGCGCGGCTCCTTCGATCTGGTACGCGGCGGTGGCCGTGCCCCACAGGAAGTCCTCGGGGAAGGTGGCGGTGGTGTCGGACATCTGGGAGCGCTCCCAATCTCGGCAGTGGCGAACATCGTGGACAGGTCGGTCGGGTCGCGAGGATTCCCTGACTGCGGTCGCGGGCGGGCCGCGGATACGGGTGTGCACGGCCGGCTCAGCCCTTGACCGCGCCCTGCATGATGCCGCCGACGATCTGCTTGCCGAAGAGCAGCAGGAGGAGCAGCAGCGGCAGCGTGCCCAGCAGGGCACCGGCCATGATCACGGACTGGTCCGGGTTGTGGCCGCGGGGCAGGCCGGTGAGCGCCACCTGCACGGTCGGGTTCTCCTGGGTGAGCGCGATGATCGGCCAGAAGAACTCGTTCCACGCGAAGACGAAGGTGAGCATGCCGAGCACGGCCATGGCGGGCCGTGCCGCGGGGAAGACCACGTGCCAGATGACCCGCACGCTGCTCGCGCCGTCCACCCGGGCGGCCTCGATCAGCTCGGTCGGCAGCGCCTGGATCAGGTACTGCCGCATGAAGAACACGCCGAAGGCGCTGACCAGGAACGGCAGGATGACGGTCTGCAACTGGTCGATCCAGCCGAGCTCCGCGACCGCCATGTACAGCGGCACGACACTGAGCTGCGGCGGCACCATCATGGTGCCGATCACGAGCAGCAGCAGCAGGTTCTTGAAGCGGAACCGCAGCTTGGCGAAGGCGAACCCGGCCAGGGTGCCGAAGAGCACGGTGCCCGCCGCGACCGACCCGGCCACGATGGTGGTGTTCAGCAGCGCCAGGTCCATGTTGGCGTCGGTCCAGGCGGTCTCCATGTTGGAGAAGAGGTTGCCGCCGAACCAGAGCGGCGGGGGCGTCTCCGCCAGCCGCGTGTTGGTGCGGGAGGCCGCGATCGCGGTGTAGATGAGCGGGCCGATCGAGATGGCCGTGAAGAGCGCCAGGACGGCGTACGTCAGCTTGCCGGCCCGCTGCTGCCCGCCGGCCTCGCCGGCGCGCGGCCGGCGTCGACGGCGGGCGGCCGCCGGGGGAGCTGTCGTCTTGAGCAGTGCCATGAGCTCTCCTTCAGCTCTTCCGCAGACGGCGCGCGATCAGGGCGTTGACGACGCCGATCACCACCAGGATCAGGAACATCACCCAGGCGATGGCCGCGGCCCTGCCCAGGTGCAGGTTGCGCCAGCCCTGCTCGTACATGTAGAGACCGAGCGTCTGGAACTGGTGGTCGGCGCCGCCGGTGGCGCCCTTCGTCTCGTCGAACAGCAGCGGTTCGCCGAAGAGCTGCACGGAACCGATCGTCGACACCACGACGGTGAACAGGATCGTGGGGCGCAGCGACGGGATCGTGACGTGGCGGAACTGCTGCCAGCGGGACGCCCCGTCGAGCGAGGCCGACTCGTACAGATCCTGGGGCACGGCCTGCATCGCGGCCAGATAGATCAGGGTGTTGTAGCCGGTCCAGCGCCAGATCACGATGCTGGCCACGGCGAGGCGCGAGGTCCAGTTCCCGGCCTGCCAGTCGATCTCGCCCACGCCGAACTGGCCCAGCACCCAGTTGATGACCCCGTAGTCGCGGCCGTAGAGCATGGCGAACACCAGCGTCGCGGCCGCCACGCTCGTGGCGTACGGCGCCAGCATCGCCACCCGGAAGAAGGACGAGGCGCGCATCCGGTAGTTGAGCAGGTGCGCGAGGCCGAGCGCCATGAGGAGCTGCGGGACGGTGGACAGCACCGCGAGGACGAAGGTGACCCACAGCGAGTTCCAGAAGAAGTCGTCTTCCAGGAGCCGGCTGTAGTTGTGCAGGCCGGCCCACTCCATGTCGGTGGGTGCGGTCAGCTCCACCCGGTGCAGGGACGCCCACGCGGTGTAGAGCAGCGGGAAGAGGCCGAACGCGGCGAAGAACAGGAAGAACGGCGAGATGAAGGCGTACGGGCTGAACTTGGCGTCCCACCGGTAGCGCCGGCTGCGCCAGGTCTTCCGCGGGTCGCGGGCGGCGGCCCGGGGCGCGGGCGGGGCCGCGCCCCCCTCCGCTGAGGGGGGCGCGGCCGCGGTCGAACCTGTCTGGGTCATGATTCCCGTCTCACTGGTCCAGCGCGTTGTCCACCGCGTCGACGGTCGTGTCCCAGCCACCGTCGGCGTCTTCCTTGCCCTGCTCGACCAGCCGCAGCCCGTTGGCGATGTTCTCGGCGATGACCTGGTCCTTCGGGCCGATCGTCTGCACCGGGGTGCCCTCGGCGGCGGCGGCGAAGATCTCCCCGATCGGGGCGTCGCCGAAGTACTCGTTCGTGGCGCTCTTGACCGAGTCCATCTCGTACGCGGACGGGGTGCTGGGGAAGCTGCCGCGCTCGGCGAAGAGCGTCGCCTGCTGCTCGGGCGCGAAGAGCCAGGCGACGAACTTGGCCGCCTCCTCCTTGTTCTCCGCCGCCTCCGGCACGCCGAAGAAGGAGCCGCCCCAGTTGCCGGGCACGGGCGCCTGGGCGACGTCCCACTTGCCCTTGGACTTCTCACCGCCCTTGTCCGCGATGTAGCCGAGCATCCACGGCGGGCAGGAGATGGTCGCGAAGTCGCCGTTGCTCATCGCCTGGTCCCAGCCCTTGGTGAACTGCTGGAGGTTGGCCGTCAGCTTCTCCTCCGCGGCGGTCGAGGCGATGTCCCAGGAGTCCTGCACGCCCTGGCTGTCCTTGTAGATGACCTCGCCGTCCTCGTCGTAGTACCGGCTCTCGGTGGAGGACACGGCCGCGTTGTACACGCCGCCGGCGGCGTCCGCCCAGGCGACGCCCTCGGGGCCGTTCTTCTGGAAGTCGCGGCCGGCGTCGAGGTACTTCTGCCAGTCGCCCTCCCACAGCTTCGAGACCTCGTCGCGGTCGGTGGGCAGCCCGGCCGCCTTGAAGTGGTCCTTGCGGTAGCAGATCGCCATCGGGCCGATGTCGGAGTCCAGGCCGACGAGCTTGCCGTCGGCGGTGGAGCCCTGCTGCCACTTCCAGGGCAGGTAGTCCTCCTCGGAGACGCCCTCCACCTGGGAGAGGTCCATGAACTTGTCGGACTGGGTGCCGACGATCTCGGCGATGTTGGCGACCTCGATGGCCTGGACGTCCGCCAGGCCGCTGTTGCTGGTGAGGTGGTTCAGCAACTGCGGGTAATAGTTCTCGTTCCGCTCGATCACCGTCTCCTTGATGGTGATGTCCGGATTGAGCTTCTCGTACTCGTCGTAGAGCCCGGCCTCCTTGAAGCCGAAGGTGCCGAAGAGCCCCATCGTGATGGTGGTCTTCCCGCCGCCTCCGTCCTCGGAGCCGGCCTTCGAGCCGCCGTCGTCGTCATCGCTCGCGCACGCGCTGAGCAACCCGGTGCCCAGAGCGGCTGCGGCCAAAAGGCCCACGGCCCGTCGGGTCGTGCGGTAACTGCGCACTGCATCCTCCTAGCGCCCTGACGCGTGCCGCTCCTGCCGGAGGTCTACGAGGGGGGATCGGGAGTGGCGGCTCGGGCGGGCTTTCGTGCGGGTTCTCTATGGGTCGAGTAGAGTGGGAGCGCTCCCAGAAGTGATTGGTTGAAGGGTGGCCTGTCGGCGAGGGGGTGTCAAGGGACCGGACATCTCGACTGGCTCCCGTTACGCGGCTGTTAGCTTCGGCGCGGTCCGTGGGCCGGGGTCGGGGGCGAGAATCGGACAGTCAGCAGACAGCCATAACGCGGGAGGGTGGAATGGCGGTCAGGGATCGGCGTACGCCGGTGACACGTGGCGGGCGGGGTGGCAGACCGACGCTGGAGCAGGTCGCCGCGCGAGCCGGGGTGGGCAGGGGGACGGTGTCCCGGGTGATCAACGGATCGGACCAGGTCAGCGAGCAGGCGCGGACGGCCGTCGAGCGGGCGGTGGCGGAGCTGGGCTACGTGCCCAACCGCGCGGCGCGGGCGCTCGCGGCCGGCAGCGCGGACGCGGTCGCGCTGGTGATCCCGGAGCCCGAGACCCGGCTCTTCTCCGAGCCGTACTTCTCGGACATCGTCCGCGGGGTGAGCGCGGAGCTGGCGGAGACGGACAAGCAGCTCCTGCTGACGCTCATCCGTTCGCCCCGGGAGCGGGAGCGGCTGGCGGCGTATCTGAGCGCCGACCGGGTCGACGGCGTGCTACTGGTCTCCGTGCACGAGGGCGACCCGCTGCCGGAGATGCTGGCGGCCATGGGGCTCCCGGCGGTGCTCAACGGCCGGCGGGCGGCGGGCGAGGCCGTGCCGTACGTCGACTCGGACAACACCGGCGGCGCACAGGCGGCCGTGGAGCATCTGATCGGCCGCGGGCGCTCGGCGATCGCGACGATCACCGGCCCCTCCGACATGTACGTCGCGAGCTGCCGGCTGGAGGGCTACCGCCAGGCCTTGAAGGGAGCGGGCCGGGAGGAGGACGCCGGTCTGGTCGCGGTCGGGGACTTCACCGAGGAGGGCGGCCGGCGGGCGATGGAGGAGCTGCTGGAGCGGCGGCCCGCGCTGGACGCGGTCTTCGCCGCCTCCGACGTGATGGCGGCCGGCGCACTCCAGGTGCTGCGGGCGGCGGGCCGTACGGTGCCGGACGAGGTGGCGGTCGTCGGCTTCGAGGACTCGCCGGTGGCCCGGCACACCGACCCGCCGCTCACCAGCGTCCGGCAGCCCACGGAGGAGATGGGGCGGGCGATGGTGCGGGTGCTGCTGGACGGGATCGATGCGAAGGACGCCACCCAGGGGCGGCACGTGGTGCTGCCGACCGAGCTGGTGGTACGCGCCTCGGGGTGACCCGGGCGGCGCGGGCGGCCCCGGCGGTCCTGCCGCCGGCACCGGGACGTGACGCGGGGCGGGGCGGGCCCGGCTCGGGCCCGCCCCGTCGGCGTGCACGGGCCGGCCTTCCGGCCCCTAGCTTGAGTTTTAACCTTGTGGTGGGGCGTGTGGGCATGAGCCTGCGCTGATCGGGTCAGATGGTTTCCCGCTGGGGTGCGGGTTCAGCGGCCGGCCGTGCGCCGCGGTGGCGGGCTAGCGGAGCGACGACGTTCGGAGGGCATGGATGCCTCAGACCTGGAAGAACGGGAAGCCGTCGGAGCCCCCCGCCTGCGCCCTGGACTCAGCGCGGCAGCCGGGCTCTGTGAGTTCGAGCCGCCCGCACCTGGTGTCATCCAGTCGTACCTCCGACCACGCGAGAACTGAGCCGCTGTTGCATTTACCGCAACACGATCCGCCGGAGCCTCCCGCCACCGACGGACGCCATCGGCGAGCCGCTGCCTCTCCTCTAGCCGCTGCTCGGCAGTCAGCCCCTCCCGCCAGGCACGGCCGGCGTCGGCGAGCCGCTGGCCCACCTCTGCCTGCCGCTCGGCGGTCATCGCATCCCACCGCGCACGGCCGACATCGGCGCGCCGCTGCCTCTCCTCTGCCTGCTGCTCAGAGCTCAGCCCCTCCCACCACCGACGGTAGGCGTCGGCGAGCCGCTGGCTCTCGTCTGCCCGCTGCTCGGGGGTCATCGCATCCCACCGCGCACTGCGGCCATCGACGGCCCGCTGGCTCACGCCTGCCTGCTGAGGGGGCATCACGTACGGCGCGTCCACTGTGGGGTCGTCAGAGTCAGCCTGAGGGCTCGGAGGTGTGGTCACTAGCACTCCCAGATATCGGTAGAAGGGGAGACGGTCCACCTGGGTCAACGGCTGTCACCACTGCGAGGTTCACCGGCACACACGCTATTTCGGCGGGGCCCGGATCGCACGCACCAGACTCCCCCTACGCCCCGGGGGGCGTGGGCGGTGCCCCCTGCGCCGCCCGCCCTACGGGCGAACGACGCGAGATTGAAGACAGACCCTAGCGGGCAACTGCCCCGGCCGCGGGGCGACTTTCGTCCGGAGGGTTGACAGGTGCATAACCCTTCGGGAAATTGGGAGCGCTCCCACCCTTCAAGACTTGCACCTCCTTCCGCGAGGTGAGGACGGGGGCGTACCACACCAGGACCACCCCGTCCGGTCAGCTCAGCCGGGTCGGGCGCACACAGGCCCCGTGCGCCCGGCCCGGCTGTCCCCCCACGCCGTCCGCTCGCGCGTCCGCACGCCCGAACACCTTCCAGCTCCAGGAGGATTCGTGCACGCACCCCGCACTCCCGACGAGTCCGCACGGCTGTCGCGAAGATCGTTCACCACCGCCGCCGGCGGCGCGCTCGTCGCCCTCGGCGCCGGGCAGGCCGTGGCCGGCGCCACCGCCCACGCCGTCCAGGCGCCGGCGGGCGACCGCACGAAGGCCGTCGCCGCCACCCCGTACACCGACGCCTTCCTCGCCCAGTACGAGAAGATCAAGGATCCGGCCAACGGGTACTTCAGCCCGGACGGCATCCCCTACCACTGCGTCGAGACGCTGATCGTCGAGGCGCCCGACCACGGCCACCAGACCACCTCGGAGGCGTTCAGCTTCTGGATCTGGCTGGAGGCCGCGTACGGCAGGGTCACCGGCGACTGGGGCCCGTTCAACGGTGCCTGGGAGACCGCCGAGCGCTCCATCATCCCGCCGCACGCCGACCAGCCCAGCAGCGGCTCGTACAACCCGGGCTCGCCCGCCACCTACGCGCCCGAGCACCCCGAGGTCTCGTCGTACCCCTCCCAGCTCGACCCCGGCGTGCCCGTCGGCCAGGACCCCATCGCCGCCGAACTGGCCTCGGCGTACGGGACGATGGACGTCTACGGCATGCACTGGCTGATGGACCTCGACAACGTCTACGGCTACGGCAACACCCCCGGCACCGGCGGCCAGAACGGGCCCGGGCCCGGCGCGTCCTTCATCAACAGCTACCAGCGGGGCTCGCAGGAGTCGGTCTGGGAGACCATCCCGCAGCCGACGACGGACCTCTTCGAGTACGGCGGCCCCAACGGCTACCTCGACCTCTTCGTCGGCGACGCCTCCTACGCCCGGCAGTGGAAGTACACCAACGCCCCGGACGCCGACGCCCGCGCCGTGCAGGCCGCGTACTGGGCGCTGACCTGGGCCAAGGAGCAGGGCAATGCCGGGCAGATCTCCGCCTCGGTGGCGCGGGCCGCGAAGATGGGCGACTACCTGCGCTACGCCATGTTCGACAAGTACTTCAAGCAGATCGGCGACTGCGACAGCCCCACCGGCTGCCCCGCGGGTACCGGCCGCACCTCCCAGCACTACCTGCTGTCCTGGTACTACGCCTGGGGCGGCTCCACCGGCAGCGGCGGCGGCTGGGCCTGGCGCATCGGGGACGGCGCCTCCCATCAGGGCTACCAGAACCCCTTCGCCACCTGGGCGCTGTCCACCGTGCCCGAGCTGACCCCCAAATCCCCCACCGCGAAGAGCGACTGGGCCAAGTCCCTCACCCGCCAACTGGAGTTCCTGCGCTGGCTGCAGTCCACCGAGGGCGCCCTCGCCGGCGGCTGCACCAACAGCTGGGAGGGGCAGTACGGCACCCCGCCCGCCGGCACGCCGACCTTCTACGGCATGCCCTACGACTGGCAGCCCGTCTACCACGACCCGCCCAGCAACAACTGGTTCGGCTTCCAGGTCTGGGGCATGGAGCGCGTCGCGCAGTACTACCACGCCACCGGCAACGCCGACGCCGGGGCGATCCTCGCCAAGTGGGTGGCCTGGGCCTCCGCCGAGACCACGGTCGGCGCCGACGGCAGCTACCGCTTCCCGTCCACCCTGCGGTGGACGGGCGCCCCCGACACCTGGAACGCCGCGAACCCGGGCGCCAACGCCGGCCTGCACGTGGACGTCGTGGACTACGCCGACGACGTCGGCGTCGGCGCCGCGCTGGTCATGACGCTGGTCTACTACGCCGCCAGGGCCGCGGACACCGACGCCGCGGCGCTGGCCAAGGCGCTGCTCGACGCGATGGCCGCGCACGCCGACGACAAGGGCATCGCCGTCCCCGAGACCCGCCGCGACTACAACCGCTTCGACGACGAGGTGTACGTGCCCGCCGGCTGGTCCGGCACCTCCCCGCACGGCGACCCCATCGCACCCGGCGTCACCTTCATCGGCCTGCGCTCCTGGTACCGCGAGGACCCGGACTGGGAGAAGGTGCAGACGTACCTCGACGGCGGCGCCGCGCCGGTGTTCACGTACCACCGCTTCTGGGCCCAGGCCGCCCTGGCCCTCGCCCTCGCCGCCTACGGCGAACTGCTCGGCGGGGAGACCCCCGGCGGACCCGGAGACGACACCGAGCCGCCGACCGCGCCGGGCGGGCTGCGGGTCACCGGCACCACGGCGAGCAGCGTCGCGCTGGCCTGGACCGCCTCGACGGACAACGTGCGGGTCACGGCGTACGACGTGTACCGCGACGGCACCCCCGCCGGCAGCGCGACCTCCACGTCCTTCACCGACACCGGGCTCTCCGCCGCCACCGCCTACTCCTACACGGTCGCCGCCCGGGACGCGGCGGGCAACGCCTCGCCCCACTCGGCCGCGGTGGCGGCGAGGACCGGGACGGGCACCGGCACCGGGGCGGTGAAGGTCGAGTACCGCAACAACGACCAGGCGGCGACCGACAACCAGATCAGGCCCGGCCTGCGGATCGTGAACACCGGCGGCGGCGCGCTGAGCCTGTCGACTCTGACCCTGCGGTACTGGTTCAGCGGCGAGTCCGGCGCGGCCACGTACAGCACCTGGTGCGACTACGCCCAGCTCGGCGCCGCCAACGTCACGCACCGCGTGGTCGCGGCCGGCGGCGGCAAGGCCGGTGCCACGCATTATCTGGAGGTCGGCTTCACCGCCGGCGCCGGCAGCCTCGCCGCCGGCGCCTCCACCGGCGACATCCAGTTGCGGCTGAACAAGACCGACTGGTCCGCCTTCGACGAGTCGGACGACTACAGCCGCGCCGCCACCACGGGAACGTACATCGACGCGCAACGAGTCGTCGCGTACGTCGCCGGCTCGCCGGTGTGGGGCACGGAGCCCTGACGCCGGCGCGCGGCCGGTGTGTACGGCGCCGGACCTTTCCGGCCCGTACGCACCGGCCGCGGCACGACGGCGGGTCGACCCCCGCCCCGCGAGGGCGCGGCCGTGACGACGAGGGGTGCGGCCGCGCCCCCCACACCCCCTGCCGAAAGGACGTCTTCCGTGAGACGGCACATACCCCGTGCCCTCGCCGCCGCGCTGGTCGCCGGAGCGCTCGCCGCGCCCGGCGCCGCCGCGGCCGACGAGGGCCCCGAGCTGATCCTCAACGGCGGCTTCGACGCCGGCACCGCGCCCTGGTGGTGGACGCCGGACAGCCCCGCCACCGTGGTCGGCGGGCGGCTCTGCGCCGACGTGCCCGCCGGGACAGCCAACCCGTGGGACGCCATCATCGGCCAGAACGACCTGCCGATTGCCGCCGGCGAGACCTACGCCCTGCGCTATACGGCGACCGCCACCGCACCCGTGACGATCCGCACCAACGTGCAGCAGGCCGTGGAGCCGTGGGGCCAGTTCTTCTCCTCCGCGGACCAGGTGACGGACACCGCCAAGACCTTCGAGCACGTCTTCACCGCCACCGCCGCGGACGACGCCGCCCAGCTCGCCTTCCAAGTCGGCGGCAGCGACGCGGCGTTCACCTTCTGCGTCGACGACGTCTCCCTGCGCGGCGGGGCGGAGCAGCCGCCGTACGACCCGGACACCGGCTCGCCCGTGCGCGTCAACCAGGTCGGCTACCTCACCGAGGGGCCGAAGAACGGCACCTTCGTCACCGAGTCCGCCCAGCCGCTCACCTGGACGCTGAACGCCGCGGACGGCACCGAGAAGGCGAGCGGCACCACCGTGCCCGCGGGCACCGACCCGACCTCGCTGGAGAACGTGCACACCTTCGCCTTCGGCGACTTCACCGAGGCGGGCGAGGGCTACACCGTCACGATCGACGGCGAGACCAGCGAGCCGTTCGCCATCGGCGACGACATCTACGGCACCCTGCGCACCGACGCGCTCGCGTACTTCTACCACAACCGCAGCGGCATCGAGATCGACGCCGGACTGGTCGGCGAGGAGTACGCCAGGCCCGCCGGGCACGTGGGCGTCGCGCCCAACCGGGGCGACGACGACGTCCCGTGCCAGCCGGGCGGCTGCGACTACACGCTGGACGCCGCGGGCGGCTGGTACGACGCGGGCGACCACGGCAAGTACGTCGTCAACGGCGGCATCGCCGCCGCGCAGGTGATGGGCGCGTACGAGCGCACGCTGACCACCGAGGGCGCCGACGGCGAGCCGCTCGGCGACGGCAAACTCGCGGTGCCCGAGCGCGGCAACGGCGTGCCCGACGTGCTCGACGAGGCGCGCTGGCAGCTGGAGTTCCTGCTCGCCATGCAGGTGCCCGCGGGCGAGGACCTGGCCGGCATGGCGCACCACAAGCTGCACGACGCGCAGTGGACCGGCCTGCCGACGCTGCCGCACGAGGACCCGCAGCCGCGCGAGCTGCACCCGCCGTCCACCGCCGCGACGCTCAACCTGGCCGCGACCGGCGCGCAGTGCGGGCGGCTTTACGCGGACTATGACGAGACGGCCGCCTTCGCCGACCGCTGCCTGGCCTCGGCCCGTACCGCGTACGCCGCCGCGAAGGCGCACCCCGACATGCTCGCCGACCCGGACGACGGCACCGGCGGCGGCGCGTACAGCGACGGCGACGTGAGCGACGAGTTCTACTGGGCCGCCGCGGAGCTGTACCTGTCCACCGGCGAGGACACGTACCTCCAGGACGTGCTCCGCTCGCCCCTGCACGGCGACGCCGCGGCGGTCTTCCCCGACGGCGGCATGTCGTGGGCCGCCACCGCCGGGCTCGGCGCGCTGGACCTGGCCACCGTCGACAGCGGGCTGACGGACGCGCAGCTCGCCGTCGTAGGCGGCATGGTCACCGACGCCGCCGACGGCTACGCGGCCGACGCCGCGAACGCCGCCTACGGCGTCCCGTACGCCCCCGCGGGCGGGCGCTACGTCTGGGGCTCCAACAGCCAGGTGCTCAACAACATGGTCGTCCTGGCCACCGCCCACGGCCTGACCGGCGAGGCCGGCTACCGCGACGCCGTGCTCACGGGCCTCGACTACCTGCTGGGCCGCAACCCGCTGAACCAGTCGTACGTCACCGGACACGGCGAGCGCGACTCGAAGAACCAGCACCACAGGTTCTGGGCCAATCAGCTCGACCCCAGCCTGCCCAACCCGCCCGCGGGCGCGCTGGCCGGCGGCCCGGACTCGCAGTTGGAGGACCCGGTGGCGCAGCGGGAACTGGCGGGCTGCCCGCCGGCGATGTGCTACATCGACGACATCGAGTCGTACTCGACCAACGAGGTCACGATCAACTGGAACGCCCCGCTCGCCTGGATCGCCGGCTACGCCGACGACCTCGGCAGCGGCGGCGGCGGCGACCCGGGGCCGGGGCCCGGCGAGGAGTGCTCCGCGGCGTACTCGGTGCCCAACGAGTGGCCGGGTGGCTTCACCGGCAGCGTCACCATCACCTGCGACGGCGCCGCCCTCGACGGCTGGACGGCGGAGTGGGACTTCCCCGACGGCCAGCGCCTGCAGAACGCCTGGAACGCCGTCTGCACCCAGACCGGCACCACGGTGAGCTGCCGCAACGCGCCGTACAACGGTGCGGTGCCGGACGGCGGTTCGGTCTCCTTCGGCTTCAACGCCGGCTGGAGCGCCAGCAACGGCACGCCGCGGGAGGTGAAGCTCGGCGGAGGCACCTGAGCTGCCGTACGTGAGCTGCCGCACCTGAGCGACACTCGCACCTGAACGACCGTCCGCGCGCCGCCGTGGCGGGGTGCTCCCGCCCCGGCGGCGCGCGGATTAAGTGCTTCCGATGCGTTCCTCAAGAGAGCCTTAAGGCTCGCGCCCGGTGCCCGTGTTGCGATTTTTGCCCGAGTCGGGGCCGCTAGCGTGCGTAGCGTTCCTCGGGACGGCGCGGAGGCGGTGGTCTCCAGCCGTGCCGAGCGGTGCGGGCCGTCCCCCCACCGCCTCCCCTCAGCGGGCTCCGCGGCCTCGCCGCGGACCGGCAGCCGCCGGGGGGAGGCGGGCCCGTGCCCCCTGTCCCGGCCGCGCCGGGGTCACTCCCAGGGCACCTGCGTCGAGCGGTAGAAGTCGATGCCCATCGCCTCCCACCGCGGGCCCTGCGCCACCAGCCGGTCCCGGTAGCCGTCCCAGCCGAGCTTCGCGGCCGGGGACCAGCCCAGCTCGGCGGCGCCCGCGGCGCGCGGGAAGTCGATTCGCCTCCAGAGCAGATCTTCGTTTGCCCGAACTACGTGCCCGGGACCGTAAGTTGACCTTGCCCGCTGGAGTCTATTAGCGTCACTTGTATGAAGATCGTCGCGCAGGTGAAGTTGCAGCCGGGGTCGGTCTACGTGGCCGATTCGCTGGCAGCGACCCTGCGTGCCTGCAACCGGGCGGCGAACTGGATCTCCGAGGTTGCACACGAGCGTGATCTCAAGCGTCGTAACGAGCTGCACCATGCGGTGTACTACGACATGAAGGCCACCTACGATCTCGCCGCTCAGGCGTCGGTGCGCACGATCAAGAAGGTCGTGGATGCCTACGCGACCCTTGCGGGGAACATCAAGAACGGGAATCTGTCGGAGAAGGCCGAAGGCAAGGCAACTTCCAAGCCGATCCGGTTCCGTGAAAACGCGGCGCAGCCGTTCGATGACCACTGTCTGACGTGGAACGTGGATGAGCAGACCGTCAGCATCTGGACGGTTGCGGGGCGGATCAAGGGCATTCCGTTCGTGTGCTCGTCCGAAGCGCTTAAACTCCTTGCCTCGCGCAAGGGGGAGTCCGACCTGGTGTTCCGGGACGGATCGTTCTACCTGACCGCCACCATCGACCTTCCCGAACCCGACGCCTACGAGCCGGAAGGATGGCTCGGGGTCGATCTCGGGATCGTCAACATCGCCACGACCAACGACGGTGCGAAGCTGTCCGGCCGGAGGGTCAACCGGTACCGGCGGCGCATAAACCGCCTGCGGACCAAGCTGCAGAAGAAGGGCACCAAGTCCGCCAAGCGGCGCCTTAAGAGCATCCGGCACCGTGAAGCCAGGTTCGCCACCGACACCAACCACGTCGTTTCGAAGACTATCGTCATTACCGCTGAACGCACCTCTCGCGGCGTCGCCCTGGAAGATCTGAAGGGCATCCGCAAGAGGGTTACGGCCAGGAAAGAACAGCGGTACAGGCTGCACTCGTGGGCGTTCGCCCAGCTCGGCGCGTTCGTCGAGTACAAAGCCAAGCGGGCAGGGGTTCCCGTGGTCCACGTGGACCCGCGCAATACCTCCCGCCAGTGCTCCGAGTGCTGGCACACCCACCGGACCAACCGGGTGTCCCAGGCATGGTTCGCGTGCCGCTCCTGCGGGAACGTGATGAACGCGGACCGCAACGGCTCCCGCAACATCGCCCACCGGGCCGATGCTGTGTGGCAGCGGGGCGAAGTCAAGCGCCCCAGGACCGTCAAGCAACACGCTTAGCGCCTCCTCAGACGTAGGCCGACGCCACAGCCAGTGGCGCTCAGGACTTACAAGCCCTGGGCTTCGGCCCTGGGGTACTTGACGTCCAGGTACGTCCAATTGGCGGGCGACAGCACCAGCAGCGTGCCTGCCTTGGCGGCGTCGTCCTGCGCTAGGTGCTGACCTCCTGGGCCGGCGGTGCTGATCTCTGCCGCCGCACCCCCCGGGCTCTTCCACGGCGTGCAGACGCTGCGCCCACGGCTGCCTTCGACCGTGGAGGCGGACACGCCGCGGTGACGCCGCACAGATGGTCACATCGGGCTGCGGTCGCGCGTGCGGCATGGACATTCCGGACATCGGGCGTGCCGCCAGAGAGTGGGGCGCGATCAAGGTCTAGGCCGTTCCGGCTAGGAAATGGAGTAATTCCTGCCCGATTCCGGGCAGACTTCTTGCGGAAGTGGTGATCATCAAGCAGTATCAACGGGTGCACGACGACCTCATCGACCACCTGATGCGCAGCGCGCCACTCAGCCGCGGCGAAGCCGCGCGGGTCGTGCAGGACGTCCTGGCCTACTTCGACGAGACGACGCCCGCGTTCGTCCGCCGGCGCCACCGCGAGCTGCAGGCGGGCGGCCTGGTGAACGACGAGATCTTCGACCGGATCGCCCGCGAGCTGGCGCACCGCGCGGTCGCCCCGCCCGAGCTGACCCGGCGCCAGCTGCGCCGCCTCGTCTACGGCTAGCCCCCCACCCTCACCCTCTCCCGACAGGAAGCGACGATATGTGCGGAATCGTTGGTTACATCGGCAAGCGCGACGCCGCGCCGCTGCTGCTCGAAGGGCTCCAGCGGCTGGAGTACCGGGGCTACGACTCCGCCGGCGTGGCCATCGCGGCCCGCTCCGGCGCGCTGAAGACCGTCAAGGCCAAGGGCCGGGTACGTGACCTGGAGGCCCGGCTGCCCAAGCGCTTCGCCGGCGCCACGGGCATCGCCCACACCCGCTGGGCCACCCACGGCGCCCCCAGCGACGCCAACGCCCACCCGCACCTGGACGAGGCGGGCAGGGTCGCCGTCGTCCACAACGGGATCATCGACAACGCCGCCGACCTGCGCGCCAAGCTCGCCGCCGACGGCGTCGAGCTGACCTCCGAGACCGACACCGAGGTGCTGGCCCACCTCGTCGGCCGCTCCGCCGCCGCCACCCTGGAGGAGGCCGTACGCGAGACGCTGCGGCTGGTGGAGGGCACGTACGGCATCGCCGTGCTGCACGCCGACCACCCCGACCGCATCGTCGTCGCCCGCAACGGCTCGCCCGTCGTGCTCGGCATCGGCGAGCGGGAGATGTTCGTCGCCTCCGACGTCGCCGCGCTGGTCTCGCACACCCGCCAGGTCGTCACCCTCGAAGACGGCGAGATGGCCACCATCAAGGCCGACGACTACCGCACGTACACCACCGAGGGCTCGCGCACGTCGTCCTCGCCGGAGACGGTGGAGTGGTCGCCCGAGTCGTACGACATGGCGGGCCACGACACGTACATGCACAAGGAGATCTGCGAACAGGCCGAAGCCGTCGACCGCGTGCTGCGCGGGCGCATCGAGGACCGGTTCTCCACCGTCCACCTCGGCGGCCTCAACCTGGACGCGCGCGAGGCGCGCGCGGTGCGGCGCGTGAAGATCCTGGGCTGCGGCACGTCGTACCACGCGGGCATGATCGGCGCGCAGTTGGTCGAGGAGCTGGCGCGGGTGCCCGCGGACGCCGAGCCGGCCAGCGAGTTCCGCTACCGCAACCCCGTCGTCGATCCCGACACGCTCTACGTCGCCGTCTCCCAGTCCGGCGAGACCTACGACGTGCTGGCCGCCGTGCAGGAGCTGAAGCGCAAGGGCGCGCGGGTCCTCGGCGTCGTCAACGTCGTCGGCTCGGCCATCGCCCGGGAGACGGACGGCGGCATCTACGTGCACGCGGGCCCGGAGGTCTGCGTGGTGTCCACCAAGTGCTTCACCAACACCGTCGTCGCCTTCGGCCTGCTCGCGCTCCACCTCGGCCGCATCCGCGACCTGTCGGTCGCCGACGGCCGCCGCGTCATCGAGGGGCTGCGGCGGCTGCCCGAGCAGATCGCCGAGATGCTGCGCGGCGAGGACGAGATCCGGGCGCTGGCGAAGGAGTACGCGCACGCCAGGTCGATGATGTTCATCGGCCGGGTCCGCGGGTACGCGGTGGCCAGGGAGGCGGCGCTGAAGCTCAAGGAGGTCAGCTACATCCACGCCGAGGCGTACCCGGCCTCCGAGCTGAAGCACGGCCCGCTGGCGCTGATCGAGCCGGAGGTGCCGACGGTGGCGATCGTGCCGGACGACGAGCTGCTGGAGAAGAACCGGGCGGCGCTGGAGGAGATCAAGGCCCGCGAGGGCCGCATCCTCGCGGTGGCGCACCGGCGGCAGGAGAAGGCGGACCACACGATCGTGGTACCGCGCAGCGAGCCGGAGCTGGACCCCATCCTCATGGGCATCCCGCTCCAGCTCTTCGCGTACCACACGGCGCTGGAGCTGGGCCGGGACATCGACAAGCCGCGGAACCTGGCGAAGTCGGTGACGGTGGAGTAGGCACGGGCGGTGGCGGCGGCCGGCTCCGATGCCGGTCGCCGTCGTGTCTCACCGCAGGCCGCCGCAGGCCGGGCAGTCGGGACGGCGGGGCAGCCGGACGGTCACCTCGTCGCCGGGCACCATCAGGTTGAACCCGAAGCGGTTGCCGGGTTCGAGCGGCGGGATGCCGGTCAGCAGGGCCAGGGCGCCGTACGCGACGAGCGCGCCGGATAACCCGGCGGTGACGGCGTTGGCGGGGTTCCACGGCAGGTGCGCGGAGGTGCCGGGCTCGTCGGCTCCGGGGGCGAGGCCGAGGTCGGCCCGCTCCCTCGCCTGGTCGTGCAGGCACTCCCAGCACCCGCCGGTGCCGGGCCGGTGGATGCCCGCGGTGACGAGCGGCCCGCTGTAGCCGCCGTCCACCCACGGCAGACCGGCGGCCAGGCAGGCCCGGTTCGCCCAGCGCCGTATCTGCGGCGGCCCGTCGGCGCCCAGCACGAACACGTCGTACGGGGGCGAGGACACGACGAGCGCGGCGAGTTCCGCGGCGGTGGCGATGCGGCGCACCTCGCCGGTGACGCGGATGTCGGGGTTGAGACCGGCGAGTCTGGTCACCGCCGCCTCGGCCTTCCGCCGCCCCACGTCCGCCTCCGCGTACAGCAACTGCCGGTTGAGGTTCGACAGTTCCACCCGGTCGTCGTCGACCACGTGCAGGCGGCCGACGCCCGAGGCGGCCAGGTGCCAGGCGGCCGCGCCACCCGTACCCCCGACGCCCAGGACGAGTACCCGGGCCTCCTTCAGCCGCAGTTGCGCCTCCCACGCGCTGGCGCGGGCGCCGAGGTCCATCCAGCGGAGCAGCGGTACGCCCCGGCTGTAGCGCTCGGCCTCCCGCGGCGAGAACTGCGCGGGCAGCGGCGCGGCCGCGTCCTCCAGGAAGCCGGCCGCGGCCAGCCGCTCCAAGGCCGCGGTGACGTCGCCGGGTTCGACCTCCTCGTGCCGGCTGCGCACCGCGGTGACGATGTCCTGCGCACTGCGGGTGCCGTCGGCAGCTTCGACCAGCGTCCAGACCCAGCCCCGCGGGTCCTCGATCTCCGCGCCGACGCCGTAGATCACGCTGCCGATACGGACGTTTCCCGCCACGGTGCGATAGCCGCGGTGCTCCGGTTTGACCCGTGGCCGCGCCCACTCTCCCACCGCCATACCCCACTCCAGGATGCTGCGCCAGGAAGCTTGCACCGACGCGGCCCAATGTGCACTACTGAGTGAGTCGTTTCAAGCACACAGAGTTGACCAGGTGGGAGGGAGGCGCGATGCAGGAGATCAGGATCCGTCGTCTCGACAAGAAGGAGACGACAGGCGGCAGCAACCCCAGCGGCGAGTGACGTCGGTCGGCGTCCCCGCGTTGGCGCGGCACCGCTACCCCACCGTGGACGACCTCACCAGGACCGCCCGCGACCTGGCGCGGCGCCATCCGTCCCGCTGCCGGCTCCGGCAGGTCGGCGAATCCCGCGCGGGGGAGCCGCTGTGGCTGCTCTCCGTGGGCCACGGCACCCGGAACGTCCTGGTGGTCAGCGGCGCGCATCCGAACGAGCCAGCCGGGGGCGCGGCCGTCGCCGACCTGGCCTACCAGGCCGTACGCGGCAGGCGCAGCGGGCGCGTCGGGGCCGGCGCGCGTGACCGCCGGCCGCGCGACGCCGCCTGGCACTTCCTGCTCTGCCTGGACCCGGACGGCGCCCGCCACACCGAGCCCTGGACCCGCCACCCCGGCACCCTGGAGCGCCAGCTCCGCCACTTCTACCGGCCCGCCGCCGACCAGCAGCCCGAGTGGCTGCCGCCGCCGGGCGGCCGGACCGCACCGCTGCCCGAGACCCGGGCGCTGCTGACCGTGCTGGACGAGCTGCGCCCTGCGGTGCAGTTCTCCCTGCACGCCAACGACGTCGGCGGTGCCTGGGCGCAGCTCACCCACGACCTGCCGGGCGCCCGCGCGGCGCTCGCGGACGCTGCCGCCGGGCTCGCCGTGCCGCTGGCCGCGGCCCCTGTGGACACGCTGCACATGCCCGGTGCGGGGCCGGGCGTCTTCCTCATGGCCGCGGGCGCGGGGCTCGACGCCAACGTCGTACACCGCGACTGGCTGACCCGTTCGACGTGGTTCCACCCGCTGCGGTACGGCACGGTCACCGCGGTCGTCGAGACGCCCGTCTGGGCCGTCGAGGGCGTCGCCGACCTCCGGCCCACGGGGGCGCCCGGGCTGGTCGTGGGGCGGGCCGTGGGGCATCTGCGGGCGCAGGCCGACCGGTTGGCGGGGCTGCTGGACGAGGCCCGTACCGGACTCGGCGCCGCCCCCGGGCCGTTGCTGGACGCCGCGGCCTGGCTGACCGAAGCCTGCTTCACCAACGCCGCGCAGTGGTCCGCGCCGCCCTCGCCGGGCAGCCCGCCGCCCGCGGCGACCGCGGGCGGCGCCCTCGCGCTGCGCATGGCCGCCCAGCGGCTGCCGCTGCGGGCGGCGGCGATGCTCGCCCGCGCGACGGACGGCCATCCCCTCGGGCCGGCGGCGGAGACGCTGCTCACCCGCTGGCGCCGCAGCTACGCGGCCGACTTCGGGCCCCGCTGGATCCCCGTACGCGAGCAGACCACCCTGCAGACGGAGTTCATCACCCGCCTCGCCCGTCTGGCCCTCAACTCCCCCCGCCGCCCGGACGGCTCCCCCGCAACCCACCACCGCGACCGCTGACCCGGGCCTCAGGTGCGGGGCGGTGCACCCGCCCCCCAACCCGCCGTCCCCAGGGGGAGGCGAAAGAGCGGCCCTCTGCGCGTGCCACCACGTCGCGCAGAGGGCCGCCTCCCCTGTGCCGGCGTCGCCCAATACGCCGGCGGTGCCGCTGCCGTACCGGGGACCGTCACCTCCCGGTCGGCAGCGCGTCATCGTGTCCCCTATATGCCCCTCACAAATTCACAACCCACATCTACCCGCGAGTAGATTTCTCCGGGGAGGCGTGACCGCGCGCACCACCGGCGCGACCGGCGCAAACGCGCGCGGGGGCGGCTACGGAACGACGACGACGGGCCGTTGCGCCCGCCGGGCGAGGCGGCCCGCGACCGAGCCGAAGATGCGGCCCACGATGCCCTGCGTGGAGCCGACCACGATGGCGTCGGCCTCGTACTCCCGGCCGACTTCCTCCAGTTCGTGGCAGATGTCGCCGCCGCGCTCGACGAGGATCCAGGGCACGTCCGACAGGTAGTCGGCGCAGGCGAGTTCCAGCCCGAGGACTTCGGTGCGGTGGTCGGGGACGTCCACGAAGACGGGCGGCTCGCAGCCGGCCCAGACGGTGGTGGGCAGCCGGTTGGCCACGTGCACGATGATCAGGCCGCAGCCCAGGCGCCGCGCCATCCCGACCGCGTAGGCCAGGGCGCGTTCACTGGACATGGAACCGTCGAAGCCGCAGACGACGCCGTGCTTGAAAGCGGGATCGCAGCCTTGGCGCGGCTCGGCCGCCGCCTCCAGGTCCGCCGTGGGATCGGCGACCGGCTTGCGGTCCGCGGGTTCGGGGAATTCGTGACCGGCCATCGGTGTCTCGGCGAAGGGAATCCTCGTGGCTGGAGGGACACGGCTTGCTGTGTCCGCACTTCCTGTGTCCGGGAATCATCTTCCCAATCCCGTACAACAAGGGTACGGCGACACCACCTCCCTTGCCCAGGGGCGGGCGGCGGTATGCCAGGTGGCCCCGGCGAACGGTTCACAGGAGCATGCCCCAGTGCGGCGTCCCGCGCAACGCCGGAGGGGCGGCGCGGCGGCCGGGGGGACCGGTCCCGGGCACTGCCGGGGGCGCACGGCGGCGGCGCTCGGGGATCACGCCGCCGCCCTTCGTGCCGCCCCCCACGCTTCCGTGCGCTGTCGCCGCGCCCCCGGGGTGCGTCGTCGCCGCCGCGAAGGCAAACGTGGCACGTGCGCCGGGGTCGCGCCGCAGGACACGGCGCGGCCGGGGCGGTCACCGGCGTTTTCGCGGCTGGGCGCGGGCGTACGCCCGTGGTTGAGGGGACAACCTCCTGTGACCCCGATCTTTTCGGCCAACTTCCCTTCTGTACACCGGAGTTGCAAGACTTAAGGCTGGAACGTTCCGGGCTCGGGGGGCTGGGGGCGCAGTCGGGGCGCACGAGCCTTGCACGTCGGAGAACCGGAGGGGGGTGGCCTTCCCTGTCGCGTGAACCAGTGACACCGTTCGCGATCGAAAGCTTCACGCCAGGTTTCCTTGTCGACATAGAGGTAGGGCCGAACCTGCCACGCGTGTCACACAAGACGCGCTCTACCTGTCGTTATAGATGCGGGGCTGAAGCTGTCCGGTCCGTCGGACAACACACAGTAGATTTGATCTTGGCCGAGAGACCGAGATCGTCCCGGGGGTGTAGGTGCAGGACGCGGAGGAAGAGAGAAGCGAGGGGGCTTAGCGTCATGAGCCAGGACTCCACCGGAGCGGGCGCAACGATCCGGTCCGGCGGGCCACGCACACCCGAGGTGGCGGCAGCCACGGTGCGGGCCGAGGCGGTGCGGGGCGAGGCACCGCGCCCGCCCCGGCGGCGCCGTGAGGTCGTCGCCGTGCTGCTGTTCAGCGGTGGCCCCGTCTTCGAGAACTCCATCCCCCTCTCCGTCTTCGGAGTCGACCGCCAGGACGCCGGCACCCCCCGGTACCGGCTGCTGGTCTGCGCCGGTGAGGACGGCCCGCTGCGTACCACCGGCGGCCTGGAGCTCTCCGCCCCGTACGGGCTGGAAGCGCTGGCCAGGGCCGGCACCGTCGTCGTGCCCGCGTGGCGCTCCATCACCCAGCCGCCGCCCGCCGCGGCGCTGGACGCGCTGCGCAGGGCGCACGAGGACGGCGCCCGCATCGTCGGGCTGTGCACCGGCGCGTTCGCACTCGCCGCGGCCGGGCTGCTCGACGGCCGCCCGGCGACCACGCACTGGATGTACGCGCCGACGCTCGCCAAGCGCTACCCGTCGGTCCACATGGACCCGCGCGAGCTGTTCGTCGACGACGGCGACATCCTGACCTCGGCGAGCACGGCCGCCGGCATCGACCTGTGCCTGCACCTGGTGCGCCAGGACCACGGCGCCGAGGCCGCCGCCGCGCTCTCCCGGAGGCTGGTGGTGCCCGCGCGGCGCGGCAGCGGCCAGGAGCGCTACCTCGACAGGTCTTTACCCGAGGAGATCGGCGGAGACCCGCTGGCGGAGGTCGTGGCCTGGGCGCTGGAGAACCTGCACGAGCAGTTCGACGTGGAGACTCTGGCGGCCCGCGCGTACATGAGCCGACGCACGTTCGACCGGCGGTTCCGCTCGCTCACCGGCAGCGCACCGCTGCAGTGGCTGATCACCCAGCGGGTGCTTCAGGCGCAGCGGCTGCTGGAGACGTCGGACTTCTCCGTGGACGAAGTGGCAGGGCGCTGCGGCTTCCGCTCGCCGGTCGCGCTGCGCGGGCACTTCCGCCGCCAGCTCGGCTCCTCCCCGGCCGCGTACCGGGCCGCCTACCGGGCCCGCAATCCCCAGGCCGTACCGCCGCCGGAACCCCCCACGGTGCCGGCGCCGCGGCGCCCGCAGCCGCCCGGCGCGGCCGGGCCCGCGGGGGCCGCGGGCGGCGGCGTGGGAGGCGGCCTGGACAGCGCGGAGAAGCCGCAGTCGGACGCCTACGCACCCGGCCACCCCGAGCCGCACCCGCCGCGGCACCGGGGCGCCCTCGCCAGGCGCGCGACCGTACCGGGACAGAGGGACCGGCACGTAGGGTGAGGGCCATGAACGATCGGATGGTCTGGATCGACTGCGAGATGACGGGCCTCTCGCTGATCGACGACGCGCTCGTCGAGGTCGCCGCGCTCGTCACCGACTCGGAGCTCAACGTGCTCGGTGACGGCGTCGACATCGTCATCCGGCCCCCGGCCGCGGCCCTCGCCTCCATGCCCGACGTCGTACGCGCCATGCACACCGCCTCCGGCCTGCTCGACGAGCTGGCCGGCGGCACGACGCTGGCGGACGCGGAGCGGCAGGTGCTCGCCTACGTACGCGAGTTCGTCCCCGAGCCCGGCCGCGCCCCGCTCTGCGGCAACTCCGTCGGCACCGACCGCGGCTTCCTCAACCGGGACATGCCGGACCTGGAGGGCCACCTGCACTACCGCATCGTGGACGTCTCGTCCGTCAAGGAGCTGGCCCGCCGCTGGTACCCGCGGGCCTACTTCAACAGCCCCGAGAAGGCGGGCAACCACCGCGCGCTGGCCGACATCCGGGAGAGCATCGCCGAACTCCGCTACTACCGCGAGGCGGTCTTCGTCCCCCCACCGGGCCCGGATTCGGAGACCGCCAAGGCCATCGCGGCCCGCCACACGCTGGCGGCGGACGGCTCGTAACGAAGCCACCGCAGCCCGGGGAAAGCCGGAGGCGAGCACCGCCGGCGACCCTGTACACTTCTACACGGCCGGTGCGGAAGCATCAGCTCACGGTGGGTGTAGCTCAGATGGTAGAGCACCTGGTTGTGGTCCAGGTGGCCGCGGGTTCAAGTCCCGTCACTCACCCTCTTCGGTCAGGGCCCGTATCGCTTCGGCGGTGCGGGCCCTGACGCGTTCCCGGGCGCTACGGTGCGTGGCCGCTCAGTCGGAGGCGGCGGCGCGGCGGGCGGCGTAGGTGCGGGCCTTGGCGCGGTTGCCGCAGCCCTGCATCGAGCACCAGCGTTTGCTGCGGTTCTTCGACGTGTCCCAGAACACCTCGTGGCAGGTGTGCTCCGCGCAGCGCTTGAGGCGGGCGGCGTCGCCGGTGATCGTCAGCGTGCTCCAGGCGAGGGCCAGCTCCGCGACCGCCCGCTCGGTGGGCGTGAGGCCGGGGGCGGGGACCGGGGTGCCGGCGGCGGTGAGGTGGAGCGGGAAGCGGGTCAGGGCCGCGTCGGCCGCCGCCGTGACGGCGGGGTCGGGGGTGTCGCCGACGTGGGTGCCCAGGTGTTCGCGGATGCCCGCGCGCAGGGCGACGGCCGCCGCGTGCAGGCCGGGGTCGGGGGTGCCGGTGACCGGCAGGCCGTGCGTGGTCAGCCAGGTGGCCAGCTCGTCCGGGGTGCTCAGGGTGTCCGTGCCGGCGTAGATGTCCAGGGTGTTGGCGAAGTCGGCCACCAGCTCGGCGGCCCGAGGAGGTGTGCGCATGCAGACCACTTTACCGGCTATCGCGTTTGGTGGTAACTTTCTCTCACCGGTAAACGGCTTTGGTGGTTAGAGGGGGGGTGCGTGATGGGTGCAGCCGGGGTGCTGGAGAGTGATCGGCTACGGGCCGGGCGGGACGCCGGGCGCCGCAACACCGCCGTCCTCGTCGCGTTCACCGCCGTGACGAACCTCGCCGACGGCGTCGTGAAGATGGCCCTGCCGCTGCTCGCCGTCCGCGCCGGCGGCTCTCCCGCGCAGGTCACCGGGGTGGCGCTGGCCATCTCGCTGCCGTGGCTGCTCGTCGCCCTGCACGCGGGCGTGCTCGTCGACCGCGTCGACCGGCGCCGGCTGCTGTGGATCGTCAACGTGCTGCGGCTGCTCGCCATGGTGCCGCTGCTCGCCGCCGCCGCGAGCGGCGACCTGTCCCTAGCGCTGCTGGCCGCCGCCGGTGCGGCCATCGGGGTCGCCGACGTCGTCGCCTCCACCGCGGCCACCGCGCTGGTCCCCGCCGCCGTCCCGCCCGCCGGGCGGGACAAGGCGAACGCGTGGATGGCCGGGGCGGAGACGGTGTTCAGCGAGTTCGCCGGGCCGTTCGTCGGCGGGCTGCTCATCGCGCTGGGCGCCGGGTGGGCGCTGGGTGCGACCTGGGCCGCGTACGCCGCGGCGGCGCTCGTGCTGCTGCTGCTCGCCGGGCGGCTCCGGGCGGGGGCCGTAGCGTACGAGAACGGGGGCGAGGCACCCGCCACCACCGTCAACGGGCAGATCGCCGAAGGGCTCCGCTACCTCTGGCAGCACCGCCTGCTGCGCTCCCTCTCCCTCATCCTCACCGTCCTCTCCGGCACCTGGGGCGCCTGGCTCGCGCTCATCCCGCTCTACGCGACCCGCGACATGGGCCTCACCCCCGGCGAGTACGGCGTGCTGCTCAGCGCGCTCGGCATCGGCGGGCTCCTCGGCGCCGTCACCGTGACCCGGCTCAACCGGGTGCTGGGCCGCCGCCGCGTGATGCTCGCCGACCTCTTCGGCACCGCCGCGATGGCCGCCGTCCCGGCGCTCACCGCCGACGCGCGCGCCGTCGCCGCGGCCGCGTTCCTCGGCGGGCTCGGCGGCACGCTGTGGACGGTCAACAGCCGCACGGTCATCCAGCGGGCGGTGCCGGACGCCATGCTCGGCCGGTTCAGCTCCGCGAACCGGATGTTCGCCTGGGGCGCGATGCCGCTGGGCGCCGGGCTGGTCGGGCTGCTCGCGGAACTCGCCGGGCCGCGGGCGGCGTTCGGCTTCTTCGCGGTGGCCTCGCTGCTGACGGTCCCGTTCTTCCTGCGGGCGGCGGCCCGGGGCGCGGTCGCGCTGCGCTGAGTTCTGCTGCCGGGAATTTTCTTCCGGGATTTTTTCGCGGGGATGTCGAGAACCGGCGCGCGGCTCCGTCCCCGGGGTGAACGCGGCCCACAATGGGCCGTACCTCGGCAAGGAGAAGATCATGGCCAAGTACCTGCTGCTCAAGCACTACCGCGGCGCGCCGGCGGCGGTCAACGACGTACCGATGGACCAGTGGGAGCCGGAGGAGGTCACGGCCCACATCCAGTACATGCGTGATTTCGCCGCCCGGCTGGAGGCCACCGGCGAGTTCGTCGGCGAGCAGGCGCTCGCCCCGGAGGGCACCTTCGTCCGCTACGACGGCGAGGGCCGGCCCCCGGTCACCGACGGGCCGTTCGCCGAGACCAAGGACCTGGTCGCCGGCTGGATGGTGATCGACGTCGAGACCTACGACCGCGCGCTGGAGCTGGCCGCCGAGCTGTCCGCCGCGCCGGGCGCGGGCGGCAAGCCGATCCACGAGTGGCTGGAGATCCGCCCGGCCTACGGTGTGCAGGCCCCGGCCGCCGAGTGAACGAGTCGCTGCTGCGGGAGCTGGTGCCGGAGGTCATCGGGGTCCTCGTCCGCCGCGGAGCAGACTTCGCGGCGGCCGAGGACGCCGTACAGGACGCCCTGGTCGAGGCCGTGCGCGGCCGGCCGGAGGGCGACGCGCCGCGGGACCCCAAGGGGTGGCTGATCACGGTGGCGTGGCGCAAGTTCCTCGACACCGTACGGGCCGAGAGCTCGCGGCGGCGGCGCGAGGAACGGGTCGAGGCCGAACCCGTGCCGGACGGGGGCGGGGCGGTCGACGACACGCTCCAGCTCTACTTCCTGTGCGCGCACCCGTCCCTGACGCCGGCCTCGGCCGTCGCGCTGACCCTGCGCGCGGTCGGCGGGCTGACGACGCGGCAGATCGCGCGGGCGTATCTGGTGCCCGAGGCGACCATGGGGCAGCGGATCAGCAGGGCGAAGCGGACGGTCTCCGGGGTGCGGTTCGACCAGCCCGGGGACCTGGCGACCGTGCTGCGGGTGCTGTACCTGGTGTTCAACGAGGGCTACTCCGGGGACGTCGACCTGTCGGCGGAGGCGATCCGGCTGACGCGGCAGTTGGCGGCGAGGACGGGCGCGGCGGCGAGGACGGGCGCGGCTGCGGGTGTGGGCGGGGCTGCCGGGGCCGGTGGTGAGGAGGTCGCGGGGCTGCTGGCGCTCATGCTGCTCCACCACGCGCGGCGGGCGGCGCGTACCGGCCCGGACGGCAGGCTCGTACCGCTCGCCGAGCAGGACCGCGGGCTGTGGGACACCGGGCTGATCGCCGAGGGCGTCGGGATCCTCCAGGCGGCGCTGGCCCGGGACCGCCTGGGGGAGTTCCAGGCGCAGGCGGCGATCGCCGCGCTGCACGCGGACGCCCCCACGGCGGGGGAGACGGACTGGGTGCAGATCGTGGAGTGGTACGACGAGCTGGTACGCCTCACCGGCAGCCCGGTGGCCAGGCTCAACCGTGCGGTGGCGGTGGGCGAGGCGGACGGGGCGCGGGCGGGGCTGGCGGCGCTGGCGGAGCTCGATCCGTCGCTGCCGCGGTACGCGGCGGTGGCGGCGTACCTGCACGAGCGGGACGGCGATACGGAGACGGCGGCCGGGCTGTACGCGCAGGCGGCCCGCTCGGCGCCGAACATACCGGAGCGGGACCACCTGACGCGGCAGGCAGCGCGGCTCAACGCGCGGCTGCGGGGGTGAAGGGGGCGGTGGCGCGGGTGGGTTAAGGGGGTGGTCGGGGCACGGCTTTGTCAGTGGAGCGGCCTACCCTGGGGCGGGTGTGCGGGGTTCGGGGGGCGGGTTTCGGCGTTCGGTTCGGTTCGGGCTCGGCGTTCGGCGTCGGCGTTCGGGTTCGGGGCCGGTGGGCGCGTGCCTGCCGGGCCACCGGCGTCGCGTCGTCGGTGGCCCGGGCCGCTGTCGGTGCGGCGGCCTACCCTGGGGCGGGTGTGCGGGGGCGGTAGGGGGCCAGGGGGTTGCGTAGGGTGCCCACCAACTGCAGGGCCGCCGACGGGTCCGTCAGGTCGACCATCTGCCGGTTGTCCCGCAACTGCAGCCTGTTGAGGCACGACAGCGCGAACTCCGGCGCGAACAGGTCGTGCCGCTCGAACCGGTCCGCCAGGTCCGGCACCGCCGCCCGGTAGTCCCGCGCGCACTCCGCGACCGTCCGCCAGAAGTCCTCCTCGCCCAGCACCCCCGCCTCGTCCAGCAGCGGTGCCAGGAAGCGGAAGAAGCAGTCGAAGACGTCCGTGAAAATGGACAGCAGTTGCATGTCGTCCGGGACCTCGGCGCGGATCCGCTCCGCCGCCGGCGGCAGCGGCAGGTCCGGGTCCATGACCACGACCTCCTCCGCGATGTCCTTGAACAGCGCGCGCACCACCGTCCCCGCCTCGTCCAGGACCAGGATGACGTTCTCGCCGTGCGGCATGAACGCCAGCCCGTACGCGTAGAAGGCGTGCAGCAGCGGCGTCAGATACGCGTCCAGATACCGCCGCAGCCACACCTCGGGCGCCAGCCCCGAGCCCTCGATCAGCGCCGCCGCCAGCGGCCGGCCGGCGCGGTCGGTGTGCAGCAGCGCCGCCATCGTCGCCGGCCGCTCGCCCTCGGCGAGCCGCGGCACCGGGCTCTCCCGCCACAGCGCCGCGAGCATCTTGCGGTACGGCGAGCCGGGGGCGGTGGCGGCCTCGTACGCCTCGTGGCGGTAGCCGACGGCGGCCAGTTCGCGCAGGACCACCAGGCCCGTGCCGCGCAGCACCTCGTCCTGGTCGACCAGCCCCGCGACCCAGTCGTTGATCGCCGGGGTGGCCTCCATGTACGCGGCCGACAGCCCGCGCATGAAGCCCATGTTGAGCACGGACAGCGCCGTCTTGACGTAGTGCCTCCGGGGCGCGGAGGTGTTGAAGAAGGTGCGTATCGACTGCTGCGGCTGGTACGTGTCCTCGCTCTCGCCGAGGTACACCAGCCGGCGCGCGGCGACCTCGCCCGCGAAGGTGACGGAGAGCTTGTGCTCCCACTGCCAGGGGTGCGCGGGCATCAGCAGGTAGTCGTCCGGGTCCAGGCCCAGGGCCCGGAGGCGGGCCGCGAAGCCGTCCAGCACGCCGGGCGACAGCTCCGCGCGCAGCAGCGTGTCGTAGTCGAGGTCGGCGGCGCAGGTGAAGGCAGCCCGGTCGCGGTGGGCGGCGAGCCAGACGAGGCGGGTGCGGGCGCCGGTCTCGGGGGCGTACGTGCGGTAGTCCGAGGCTCCCAGCCCCAGGCGGCCGTTGTTGGCGACGAAGCAGGGGTGGCCCTCCGTCATCCCCGCCTCGATCCGCTGGAAGTCCGCGGTCGCCAGGTCCGCGTCCTCGGGCCCGGTGAGCTTGTACGCGGTGCTCGCCAGCGTGGACGTGATCTCCTCCAGGTACACCGGCAGCACCTCGGCGCTCAGCCCCAGGGGCTCCCGGAGTTCGGCGAAGAACCGCAGCGCGTCGGGCGCCGAGCCCGCCGGCGGGTCGCCGGGTGCGTGGCGGGTGACGGTGCGCGGGTCGACGCGCCAGTGGTCCAGGGCGTAGCGCCGGGCCTCGAAGCGGTATTCGGCGTCCCCCGCCCGTAGCGCGTACGAGCCGACCCCCCGCGGCTCCGGCGTCAGCAGCCGCTCGTGGGTGAACTCCCCGATAGCCTTGGCCAGCAGCCGGCGGGTGGCCTCCGCCCAGTGGTCAGGGGTGAGGTGCCCGGTGGGGTCGGGGGGCGCCGCCGCCCGCGAGGCGGCGAACTGCTCGCGGGTGCAGAAGCTCAGCAGCGCGTCCTTGCCCGGCCTCCCCGGGGCGCCCGGTATCCGTACGCGGCGCGCGACGCGGAAGCCCACGGCCTCGTTGAGCGCGTGCACCGCGGTGTTGCGCGCGTCGGGCTCGACCACGACCCGGCGCACCGCCGGGTCGGCGAAGAGCCACTCCATCACCGCCGTGATCACCGCCCGGGTGAAGCCGTGCACGGGGGTGTCCGCGGGCGCGGTGAGGAAGTGCATCCCGACGTCGCCGTCCTCGGCGGCGTAGACGCCGGTCAGCTCGCGGTGCGCCGGGTCGTAGCGCTCGGCGAGGAAGGCGGGGGTGCCGTCGGCGAGGCCGAGCCAGGCGTCGTGGTGCGGGTCGGCGGCGATCCGCGCGTACTCCTTCTCGACCTCCGCCGGCGTGCAGCCCTGCATCAGCCAGAACGCGGCCTTGGGATGGGTGACCCAGGTGTGCAGCAGCGGCGCGTCCAGGACCGGGTCCAGGGGGCGCAGGGTGAGTTTCATCAGGCCGGCGCTCCGAACTCCTGGAAGGCGATGGACTTCTCGACCGGGTAGACCTCGCGGCCCGTCATCTCCCGGATGATGCAGGAGTTGCGGTACGCGGCCATCCCCAGGTCGGGGGCGGCGAAGCCGTGGGTGTGCAGCTCGGCGTTCTGGACGAAGACCTCGCGGCCCGCGTGGTCGACGGTGTAGTTGCGGGCGACGGCGAAGCGCCCCTGCTCGTCGCGCGCGAGGCGGTCGGCGATGCCGGCGAGGAAGGGCGGCTCGGCGTAGCGGTAGCCGGTGGCCAGCACCAGTCCCTGGGTGGCCAGCTCGAAGTCCCGGCCCTGCTCCTCGTGGCGCAGCCCCAGGGTGTACGTGCCGTCCGCGTACCCGGCGGAGACGAGGGCGGTGTTGGTGAGCAGCCGGGTCGGCACCGGGCCGCGGCGGGACTTGACGTACAGCAGGTCGAAGATGGCATCGATCAGCTCGGTGTTGATGCCCTTGTAGAGGCTCTTCTGCGCGGGGCCCAGCCGGTCGCGGACGGGCGCCGGCAGCGCGTGGAAGTAGTCGACGTACTCGGGGGAGGTCATCTCCAGCGTCAGCTTGGTGTACTCCAGCGGGAAGAACCGCGGGGAGCGGGTCACCCAGGTGAGGTGGTAGCCGTCGGGGCGAAGGTCCTGGAGGAGGTCGTAGTAGATCTCGGCGGCGCTCTGCCCGCTGCCGACGATCGTGACCGACTCCTTGGCCCGCAGCCGCTCGCGGTGCTCCAGATAGCGGCTGTTGTGGAGGAGGTCGCCGCCGAGGCCGCGGCACGGCCCGGGTACGTACGGCGGGGTGCCGGTGCCGAGGACGAGGCGGCGTCCGCGGTACGTGCCGCGCGGGGTGCGGACGACGTACGTGCCGTCGGCCGCGTCCCGTACGACCGCGGTGACCTCCTCGCCGAAGCGGACGCTGGGGAGTTTGGCGGCGGCCCAGCGGCAGTAGTCGTTGAACTCCTCGCGCAGCGGATAGAAGCTCTCGCGGATGTAGAAGGAGTACAGCCGCCCGGTCTCCTTCAGGTAGTTCAGGAAGGAGTACGGGGACGTGGGGTCGGCCAGCGTGACCAGGTCCGACATGAACGGCGTCTGGAGCGTGCTGCCTTCGATGAACATCCCGGAGTGCCAGTCGAAGTCGGGCTTGCGCTCCAGGAAGACGCCGTCGAGGCCGTCGACCGGCGCGGTCAGGCAGGCCAGGCCCAGGTTGAACGGGCCGAGGCCGACGGCGACGAAGTCGTGGACGCGGGACTCAGCGGGCGGGGACTGGCGGGGCTGCCGGGACTTCGGGGCCTTCGGGGACTGCCGGGCCTTCGGGGGCTGCTGAGTGGGCGGAGTCGGCGGAGTCGGCGGAGTCGGCGGCGGGGGGGACGTCGGGGACAAGGGATTCTCCGGTGTGGTCGGCGGCGTGCGCGGCTATGAGGTCGAGGACGGCGGCCAGGTCCTCGGTGGTGGTCTCGGGGTTGAGCAGCGTGAACTTCAGGTGGTGCCGGCCGTCGACCTTGGTGCCCGCGACCATCGCGGCGCCGGAGGCGGCCAGCCGTTCGCGGGCGCGCAGGTTGGCGGCGTCGACGAGAGCGGGGTCGGTGCCGGCCGGGCCGTCCGGGACGTAGCGGAAGACCAGCGTCGACAACTGCGGCCGTACGACGACCTCGAAGCGGGGGTCCGCGTCGAGCAGCCGCCACCCGCCCCCGGCGAGGTCGCAGACCTCGTCGAAGAGCGCGCCTACGCCGTCGGCGCCCATGACGCGCAGCGTCAGCCACAGCTTGAGCGCGTCGAACCTGCGGGTGGTCTGGAGCGACTTGTCGACCTGGTTGGGGATCTGCTCGGCGGCCATGCGCTCGGGGTTGAGGTAGTCGGCGTGGTACGTCGCGTGCCGCAGGGTCGCCCGGTCCCGTACCAGCACGGCCGAGGAACTGACCGGCTGGAAGAAGGACTTGTGGAAGTCGACGGTCACCGAGTCGGCGCGCTCGATGCCGGCGAGCAGGTGCCGGCGGCGGCCCGAGACCAGCAGCCCGCAGCCGTACGCCGCGTCCACGTGCAGCCACACGCCGTACCCGGCGCACACCCCCGCGAGCTGCGCCAGCGGGTCGACGCTGCCGAAGTCGGTGGTGCCCGCGGTGGCGACGACGGCCATGGGGACGAGGTCGTCGCGCTGGAGCTGCGCGAGCGCCGCGGCCAGCGCGGCGGGCCGCATCCGGCGCTCCGCGTCGCACGGCACCTCGACGACGGCCTCCTCGCCGAGGCCGAGCAGCGCGGCGGCCTTGCGGACGCTGAAGTGGCCGTGCGCGGAGGCGAGGATGCGCAGCCGGGGCAGGATCTCGGCGGTGCGCAGCCCGGCGCCCCGCTGTTTGCGTACGCCGTCGCACGCCTCCTCGCGGGCGAGCAGGAGCGCGTGCAGGTTGGACTGGGTGCCCCCGGAGGTGAACACGCCGTCCGCGGCCGGGCCGAGGCCGGTGCGGGCGGCGGTCCAGTCGATCAGGCGGCGCTCGATGAGGGTGGCGCCGGCGGACTGGTCCCAGGTGTCCAGGGAGGAGTTGACGGCGGAGAGCACCGCCTCGCCGAGGACGGCGGGGATGACGACGGGGCAGTTGAGGTGGGCGAGGTAGCGCGGGTGGTGGAAGTAGACGGCGTCGCGCAGGTAGAGCCGGTCCAGCTCGGCCAGCGCGGCGCCGGCGTCACCGAGGGGGAGGTCGAGGTCGACGGCGTCGACGACCGGGGCGAGGGCGGGGGGTGTGATGCCCGTGAACGGGCGGTCTGCATGGGCCAGTCGGGCCGCGATGTGCTCGACGCCTGCGGTGACCGTACGACGGTAGGCACCGGCGGTGCGGTCGTTGAGCAGGTGGGACCTCATGGATGGTGTCCTCACGACGGGGGCCAAAAACTTAGGGAAGCCTAACCTAAGTAATTGGTCCTAGGGCCCCCGCCCCCGTCGTTTCGGCCACGTGCCGCCGGTTCATCCGTCCGCGGCCGCACCGCCGTCGGCCCCGGCCTCGGCCTCGTAGCGGAACTGGTCCTCGGAGGCGCCGCGGCGCCAGTAGCCGGTGAAGGCGACCGCCCGGCGGTCGAACTTCCGCTCCCGTACGAGCTGGCGGCGCAGCTCCCGCACCATCCCCGCCTCGCCCGCGAGCCAGGCGTACGGGCTGCCCGCGGGCAGGTCCGCGGCGCGCAGCGCGTCGACCACGCCGGCGGCGGGGCCGGTCAGCCAGGTGATCTCGGCGTCCGCGGCGGTGTGCAACGCGATCGCGTCGTCGGGGTGCGGCACCCGTATCCACGCCTTCACCGGCAGCCCGGCGGGCAGCGACTCCAGGATCGCCGCGGCGGCCGGCAGCGCGGTCTCGTCGGCGGCGACGATGACGTGATCCGCGCCCTCGGGCAGCCGGAAGCGCACGCCGGTGTTGTCCGGCACGGCCGGGCCGAGCGCGATGATCCAGTCGCCGGGCTCGGCCTCGCTCGCCCACTGCGCGGCGGGGCCCGCGGGGTCGGTGTGCAGCACGAAGTCGATGTCGACCTCGCCGGGGCGCTGCGCGCGCACCGTGTACGAGCGCAGCACCGCCCGTACGCCGGGGTCGAGCGCGCGGTACTCGTCGAACCAGGCCGGGCCCGTGGGCATCACGGGCTCCGTCTGGCCGGGCTGGGGCAGGAACAGCGACAGGCTCTGGTCCCGGCCGCCGGAGGCGAATCCTTCGAGGCTGCCGGGGCCGCCGGTGCCGTCGTCGCCGAAGGTGATGCGCAGGAGGGTGGGGCTGAGCCGCCGGGTGCGGGCGACGTCGAGGCGGAAGAAGCGGAACGGCTCGGCGGCGTCGGGCGCCGGCTCCGCCGTCTGCGTGGTCGGTTCCGTGGTCACGTCGGGCTCACCTTCCGGGCGGGTGCGGGGGTCGCGGCCGCGTCCCGCGCACGGAAGGGCCGGCAACGCAGATTAGGCTAACCTAACCTAACTCCCGTGCACAGGTACCGGAATCAGGCCAGGAACCGGGAGCGCCGCGGGCTCGCGCGTCTGCTCCGTACGGTCGGCTACGTGCGTCCGCCTCTCCCGTGAGGTGGTTCACGAACCGGATCAGTCCGACAAGAAGCCGTCGGAAAAAGGTACGTTCACATAATCTGGTGCCCCGTCGACGTGGACGGGAACGAGGAGCTGCCGCATGGCCCAGGGGTGGGAGGGGCGCTCCCGGCGCGACCGGGGCGTGACGGAGTACGTGGGCGCCGCGCTGCGCCGCCGCCACCGACCTCGCCCGCGCCGTCGCCGCCGGACCGCTGTGGGCGGAGGGCGAGACGGCGCTGCGCAACGCCGTCGGCGCCTTCTCCGGCGACGTCCTGCAGACCATGCACGTACGCACCCGCGACAGCGCCGCCGACGGCCCGCTCCAGACCCTCCACCCGCTGCTGCGGCTCCTCCTCCTGCGCCGCCTGGAGGCCACCGGCGGCTGGCGGCACGCCCACGAGGCCCTGCGCCTGGATGCCGCGGAGCGCGGGCTGCCGGAGATCGAGGCGTACCACCGGCTCGCGCTTGAGGACCTGCACGCCGCCGCCCGCTTCCTCAACGACCGCTTCGGCGGCGCGGACACCGTCCGCTGGTGCCGCCTCCTCGTCCGGCTGCGCCGCGCGCCCGTACGCGCCCGGATCCACGCGCACGCCCCGCAGGCCGACTCGCCGCAGCAGCGGTACGAGGGGCTGCTCGGCTTCCTCAGCACCGACGAGGTCGAGAGCCGCGAGCGCACCGTGACCCGGCTGCTGGTGGCGAGCTGGATGGCGCCCGAGCCCGCCGAGTCGCCCGAGACCGACCACGTCGGCGATCCGTACCGCAATCCGCTCGAAGACCTCTACGGCCAGCTCTACGGCGAGATCAACGCCCGCTTCATGACGCTGGCGTACGGGCCCTTCGGCGGCGGCACACCCGCGCTGCTGGACCAGGCGCGGCAGTATGAGGAGAAGCCCGGTGAGTGACAGGCGGCTGGGGCGCGGCGGCACGACGCCCTGGGGAGCGGTGGTGCTCGTGGCCCTCGTCGCGGTCGGCGCGCTGGCCTGGTTCCTGCCGAAGACGCTCGGCGGCGACGAGAAGTGCGCGGCCGGGGTGGTGCGGCTGGGCGGCGAGTGCGTGGGCGTCACCGACGGGGCGTACTCCTTCGACGAGGAGCTGGACGAGGTCACCCGGCGGATCCGCGAGGAGAACGAGCGCGTCGAGCGCTCCGGCGCCGCGTCCGTGAGCATCGCGTACGTCGAGTCCATGACCCACGGCGCGGACGGCCGCCGCGGCGGCGAACGGGCCGACGACCGCGACCCGAGCGTCGTCCGGCAGGCGCTGGAGGGCGCGTACCTCGCCCAGCGCGCGCACAACCGGCTCGACGCCGCGGACCCGCGCGCCGACGAGGGCCCCTCGCCCAAGGTGCGGCTGCTGCTCGCGAACACCGGGGAGGGCGGGGCGCACTACGAGCGGGTCGTACGCGACCTGGAGGGGCTGGCGCGCGGCGACGAGCACCTGGTCGCCGTCACCGGCCTCGGCCAGAGCGTCGACTCCACCGTCGCGACGGTGGAGCGGCTGCGCCGCGCCGGGATACCCATGGTCGGCGCGACCGTCGCCGCCGACGAACTCGCCCGCAAGGACCCCGACTTCTTCCGCGTCTCCCAGCCCACCGCGCAGCAGGCCGCCATCGCCGCCCGCGAGCTGGCCGGGCGGCAGCGCGAGGACCCCGGCTACCGCGTCGACATCGTCAAGGACGTCAAGGAGGGGGACACGTACAACAAGTCGCTGCGCGACGGCTTCGAGAAGGCCGTCGCCGCGCGCGGCGTGCGGCTCGCCACCGCGGACGGCTACTCCTTCGAGTCCGGCCGGACCTCGACGGCCAGCGCGCTGACGTACATCGCCGACCAGGTCTGCCGCGCCAAGGAGGAGCTGGACGCCGTCTACTTCGCCGCGCGCGGGCGCGCCCTGCGGCAGTTCGTCCAGGCCCTCGGGCAGCAGCCCGGCTGCACGCTGGCCGTGGTGTCGGGATCCAGCGCCCTCGGCCTGTACTTCGACTCGCCCGACCTGCGGCGCTGGGGTGCCCAGGGACTGCGCATCCGGTACACGGCCTACGCGCACCCGAAGGCCGGCGACCCCGCCGCCCTCGCGGACTTCGCCGACCGCTACTGCGCCGACTTCCGCCCCGGCGCCCGCCGCGGCGCCTGCGCGGCGGGCGACGGGCCGCTGCAGAGCGGGCAGGCGATCATGGGGCACGACGCGATGCTGGCGCTGGTCAAGGCAGTGGAGTTCGCCACGGGGCCGGACGGCGGCGACCCCGTGGACGCGGGCGCGGTACGGCAGATGCTGCTGCAGCTCGGCACCACGAAGGAGGTACGGGGCCTCAGCGGACCCATCGGCTTCGACGCGTACGGGAACCCGAAGGGCCGGCCGATGGCGTACGTCGAGCTGCAGTGGCGGTCCGGCTTCCGGTACGTGCACAAGGCGCGGCTCTGGCCGTGACGGCCGGGTCTCCGGCCGGCCGGCCCGCCGTCAGGCCGTGGGCGGCAGGCCCAGTTCGCGGGCGATCAGCATGCGCTGCACCTCGCTCGTGCCCTCGCCGATCTCCAGGATCTTGGAGTCCCGCCACATCCGCGCCACCGGGTACTCGTTCATGAACCCGTACCCGCCGTGGATCTGCGTCGCCTCCCGCGCGTTGTCCACCGCCACCGTCGAGGTGTGCAGCTTCGCCAGCGCCGCCGCCTTCTTGAACGGCTCGCCGTGCACCAGCCGCGACGCCGCGTCCCGCCAGGAGAGGCGGGCGGTGTGGGCGCGCAGCTCCATGTCGGCGAGCTTGAACTGGATGGCCTGGTTGGCGCCGATGGGCCGGCCGAAGGCGTGGCGCTGCTCCGCGTACGCCAGCGACTCGTCCACGCAGCCCTGCGCGAGACCGGTGGCGAGCGCGGCGATGGCGATGCGGCCCTCGTCCAGGATCCGCAGGAACTGGGCGTAACCGCGGCCGCGTTCGCCCAGCAGGTTCGCGGCCGGGACGCGGACGTCGGAGAAGGACAGTTCGCGGGTGTCGGAGGCGTTCCAGCCGACCTTCGAGTACGGGGCGGCGACCGTGAATCCCGGCGTGCCGGACGGCACGATGATCGTGGAGATCTCCGGCTTGCCCGACTCGCTCCTGCCGGTGACGGCGGTGACGGTGACCAGACCGGTGATGTCCGTACCGGAGTTGGTGATGAAGCACTTCGTCCCGTTGATCACCCACTCGCCGGCGGCCTCGTCCAGGCGGGCGGTGGTGCGCGTACCGCCCGCGTCCGAGCCGCACTCCGGCTCCGTCAGCCCGAACGCGCCCAGCATCTCGCCGGAGCACAGCTTCGGCAGCCAGGTGCGCTTCTGCTCCTCCGTACCGAAGTGGTAGAGGGGCATCGCGCCCAGCGAGCAGGCCGCCTCCAGCGTGATCGCGACCGAGGAGTCGACGCGGGCCAGCTCCTCCAGCACGACGCCGAGCGCCAGGTAGTCGCCGCCCATGCCGCCGTACTCCTCCGGGAACGGCAGCCCGAACAGGCCCATGCGGCCCATCTCGCGCACGATGTCGTACGGGAACTCGTGCCGCTCGTAGTAGTCGCCGATCTTCGGCGCCACGACGTCGTGCGCGAACTCCTCGACGGTGCGGCGGAGCTGCTCCAGCTCGGGGGAGAGGCGGTGGTCGAGGCTGGGCGTCATCGGGGTCACTCCTTGTGGGAGAGGGCGGTCACGGTGCGGGACGGGCTCGGGCGGCCGAGGCGGTCGGCCATCCAGACGCTGGTGGCGACGAGCGCGTCGAGGTCGACGCCGGTCTCGACGCCGAGCCCCTGCAGCATCCACACGAGGTCTTCGGTGGCGAGGTTGCCGGTCGCGCTCCTGGCGAACGGGCAGCCGCCGAGGCCGCCTGCGGAGGCGTCGACGGTGGTGACGCCGTGCTGCAGCGCGGCGAGGGTGTTGGCCAGGGCCTGGCCGTACGTGTCGTGGAAGTGGACGCCGAGGCGGTCGACGGGGATGCCGTCCTGTGCGAGGGCGTCGAGTAGCGCGGCGACGTGGCCGGGGGTGGCGACGCCGATGGTGTCGCCGAGGCTCAGCTCGTCGCAGCCCATGTCGGCGAGCGCGCGGGCGGTCCGTACCACCTGGGGGAGGGGGACCCGGCCCTCCCAGGGGTCGCCGAAGCACATCGAGAGATAGCCGCGGACGTGCAGACCGTCGTTCTTGGCCTGCGCGACGACGGGGGCGAACATCGCGAGGGACTCGTCGACGGTGCGGTTGAGGTTGCGGCGGGCGAAGGTCTCGGTGGCGCTGGCGAAGACGGCGACGCGGCGGGCACCGAGGGCGGTGGCGCGCTCCAGGCCGCGGATGTTGGGGACGAGGACGGGGAGGTCGACGGCGCCTTCGGCGGTCAGGTCGGCGAGGCGGGGGTACAGGTCCTCGGCGTCGGCGAGCTGGGGGACCCACTTGGGGTGCACGAAGCTGGTCGCCTCGACGGTGGTGAGACCGGCGGCGGCGAGGCGGTGCACGAACGCGGCCTTGACGTCGGTGGGGACGGTGGCCTTCTCGTTCTGGAGGCCGTCGCGGGGGCCGACTTCGTGGATACGGACCCGGGCGGGCAGGCCGGCGGCGGGCACGCGCATGGGGAGGGG
This sequence comes from Streptomyces sp. NBC_01808, assembly GCF_035917395.1. Taxonomy (NCBI): domain Bacteria; kingdom Bacillati; phylum Actinomycetota; class Actinomycetes; order Kitasatosporales; family Streptomycetaceae; genus Streptomyces; species Streptomyces sp. NBC_01808. Next base: position 2,713,868 of record NZ_CP109072.1, on the reverse strand, counting down.
CTGGGGGGTCATCGCGGGTCCTCCTGTTCGACGGCCTGTCCGTCGCTCTGGCTGTCGCCCTGTCCGTCGTCCTGGCCGTCGTCCTGGCCGTCGTCCGGTACGACCAGGGCGAGGACCTGGTCCATGGCCACGGTCCCGCCGGCGACGACGTCCAGCTCGGCGACGGTGCCGGCGTGCGGGGCGGCGATGACGTGCTCCATCTTCATCGCCTCGACGACGAGCAGACTCTGCCCGGCGGCGACCCGGTCGCCCACGGCGGCCTTGACGACGGTCACGGTCCCGGGCATGGGCGCGGTGAGCGCGTCGGCCCCGGCGACGAGGGCACCGCCGCGGAGGGCGGCGTCGACGGGGTCGTGGTCGAGGAGATGCCAGACGTCGCCGTCGCGGCCGAGCCAGATCCCGCCGGGGGAGGCGGCGAGGCTGAACCGGTGGGTGACGCCGTCGAGTTCGAAGGTGACGGAGGAGTCGTCGGCGTGCGCGAGGCGGGCGCGAAGGGGGTTTTCCCCGATCCCGCCTCTTCCCGAAACCCGGGGGCGCCGCCCCGGGGACGCCCCGCGGGGCTGCGCCCCCGCACCCCCGCGGGGCTGCGCCCCTTCACCCTCGGCGGCGGCTTCGCCGCCCGCCGGGGCGGACGCCGACGCTCCGCGCGGCGCTGCGGCCGCCGGGGCACCCGACACCTCCGGGGTCTGGGGCGCAGCCCCGTGCGGGGTCTGGGGCACAGCCCCGGTGCAGATCTCCGCCGCCGACGTCAGGCCCCTGACCCGTACCTCCACCGGGTCCCCGCCCGCCCCGCGGAACCACCGCGTGGTCCAGGCCGGGGGGCCGCCCGGGCGCCAGCCCGACGGGTCCGCGAAGGGGTCCGTCCAGCCCGCCGGACCCGTCGGGCGGCGGGATGCCGACTCCAGGGCCGACTGCGCCAGCAGGGCCGCCGCCGCGTACGCCTCCGGTGGCACCGGGGCCGCCGCCAGGCTCGCTCCCGTGCGGTCCACCAGGCCCGTGTCCAGGTCGCCCGACGCCACCGCCGGGTGCGCCAGCAGACGGCGCAGGAAGCCCGTGTTGGTGTCCAGGCCCAGCACCACCGTCTCCGCCAGCGCCGCCCGCAGCCGCCGCAGCGCCGCGTCCCGGTCCGGGCCCCACGCGACGACCTTCGCCAGCATCGGGTCGTACGCCGTGCCGACCTCCGTGCCCTCCAGCAGCCCCGAGTCGACCCGCACCCCCGGCCCCGACGGCTCGCGCAGCAGCCGGACGCGGCCCGCGGACGGCAGGAAGTCGACCCGCTCGCCGCCCTCCGCCACCCGCGCCGTCTCCGCGTAGATCCGCGCCTCGACCGCGTGCCCCTTCAGCGGCACATCCGCGGACGTGAACGTCAGTTGCTCCCCGGCGGCCACCCGGAGCTGCCACTCCACCAGGTCGAGCCCCGTCACCAGCTCCGTGACCGGATGCTCGACCTGCAGCCGCGTGTTCATCTCCATGAAGTAGTAGGCGACCGGGCCCCCGCCGCCGCCCGGCACGATGAACTCCACCGTCCCCGCGCCCGCGTACCCGCACGACCGCGCCGCCTCCACCGCCGCCGCGCCCATCGCCGCCCGCGTCGCCTCGTCCAGCAGCGGCGACGGCGCCTCCTCGACGATCTTCTGGTGCCGGCGCTGCAGCGAGCACTCCCGCTCCGCGAGGTGCACCACGTTCCCGTGGCCGTCCGCCAGCACCTGGATCTCGATGTGCCGCGGCCGGTCGACCCACCGCTCCACCAGCAGCGTGTCGTCGCCGAACGAGCCCCGCGCCTCGCGCCGCGCCCCCGCGATCTCGTCGGCCAGCGCGCCCTCGTCCCGTACGAGCCGCATGCCCTTGCCGCCGCCGCCCGCCGAGGGCTTCAGCAGCACCGGCATGCCGATCTTCCGCGCCGCCGCCGCCAGTTCCGCGTCCGACAGGCCGCTGCCCGTCGAGCCCGGCACCACCGGCACGCCCGCCGCCCGTACCGTCTCCTTCGCGCGGATCTTGTCGCCCATCAGCTCGATCGCGTCCGCCGGCGGGCCGACGAAGACCAGCCCCGCCGTCGTGCACGCCCGCGCGAACTCCGCGTTCTCGGCGAGGAACCCGTACCCCGGGTGCACCGCCTCCGCGCCCGTCTCGCGCGCCGCGCGCAGCAGTTCGGCGGCCGACAGATAGCTCTCGATCCGCACGGCCGTGTCCGCCTCGCGGACGTGCCGCGCGTCCGCGTCCGCGTCGGTGAAGACCGCCGCGGAGCGGATGCCGAGCGCCCGCAGCGTACGGATGACCCGTACCGCGATCTCACCCCGGTTGGCCAGCAGCACCGTCTCGAACATCGCCACCCTCCCCCTCACATCCGGAAGACGCCGAAGCCCTGCGCCGCGCCGTCCCTGGCGGGCAGCGGCGCGTGGGCGCAGGCGGTCAGCGCGAGCCCGAGCACCCGGCGGGTGTCGAGCGGGTCGATGACGCCGTCGTCCCAGAGGCGGGCGGTCGCGTAGTAGGCGTTGCCCTGCGTCTCGTACTGCTCGCGGATGGGCGCCTTGAACTCCGTCTCCTCCGCCGCCGACCACTCCTCGCCGCGCGCCTCCAACTGGTCGCGCTTGACGGTCGCGAGGACCGACGCGGCCTGCTCGCCGCCCATGACGGAGATCTTCGCGTTGGGCCACATCCACAGGAAGCGGGGGGAGTAGGCCCGGCCGCACATCGAGTAGTTCCCGGCGCCGTACGAGCCGCCGATGACGACGGTCAGCTTCGGCACCCGCGTGCAGGCCACGGCGGTCACCATCTTGGCGCCGTGCTTGGCGATGCCGCCGGCCTCGTAGCTGCGGCCGACCATGAAGCCCGAGATGTTCTGCAGGAACAGCAGCGGAATGCCGCGCTGGTCGCACAGCTCGATGAAGTGGGCGCCCTTCTGGGCGGACTCGGAGAACAGGATGCCGTTGTTGGCGACGATGCCGACGGCGTGGCCGTGGATGCGGGCGAAGCCGGTGACCAGCGTCGTGCCGTACTCGGCCTTGAACTCCTGGAAGCGCGAGCCGTCGACCACCCGCGCGATGACCTCGCGCACGTCGTACGGCGTCCGCGAGTCGACTGGCACCACGCCGTAGAGGCCGGCGGGGTCGTGCTTGGGTTCCTCCGCGGCGCGTACGGACCAGGGGGGCGGGCCGGGTTCGGGGAGGGTGTCGACGATGCCGCGGACGATGCGCAGCGCGTGCGGGTCGTCCTCGGCGAGGTGGTCGGTGACGCCGGAGGTGCGCGCGTGCACCTCGCCGCCGCCCAGCTCCTCGGCGGTGACGACCTCGCCGGTGGCGGCCTTCACCAGGGGCGGGCCGCCGAGGAAGATCGTGCCCTGGTTGCGGACGATGACCGCCTCGTCGCTCATCGCCGGGACGTACGCGCCGCCCGCGGTGCAGGAGCCGAGGACGGCGGCGATCTGCGGGATGCCGGCGCCGGACATGCGGGCCTGGTTGTAGAAGATCCGGCCGAAGTGCTCGCGGTCGGGGAAGACCTCGTCCTGCATGGGCAGGAAAGCGCCGCCGGAGTCGACGAGGTAGACACAGGGCAGCCGGTTCTCCAGGGCGATCTCCTGGGCGCGCAGGTGCTTCTTGACCGTCATCGGGTAGTACGTGCCGCCCTTGACGGTGGCGTCGTTGGCGATGACGACGCAGGCCCGGCCGCTGACCCGGCCGATGCCGGCGATGACGCCGGCGGCGGGCGCGGCGCCGCCGTACATCCCGTCAGCGGCGAGCGGGGCCAGCTCCAGGAACGGCGAACCGGGGTCGAGCAGGCCGTCGACGCGGTCGCGGGGGAGCAGCTTGCCGCGGGCGGTGTGCCGGGCGCGGGCCTTCTCGCCGCCGCCGGCGCGGGCGGCGGCGAGCTTGTCGTACAGCTCGCCGGCGAGCGCGCGGTGCGCCGCCTCGTTGGTGCGCCATGCGGCGCCGGCCGGGCCCGCGGGGTCCGCGGCGGTCGTCAGCACGGGTGCGTGGTCCACGGGGGCGCGCCCTTCCCTAGATGAGCCCGTACGGCCGTACGGGCCGACAAGCAGGTTAGCTGTCGTTAACCCCGTGCGCCCAAGGTTAACGCTCACTAACCGGGCTGTCTACAATGGGCCGCATGAGTACCGAGGCCCCCGCCCCCACCCGACGTGAGCAGATCCTGAAGGAGGCCGCGCGCCTCTTCGCGGACCGCGGCTTCCACGGGGTCGGCGTGGACGAGATAGGCGCGGCGGTCGGCATCAGCGGCCCGGGTCTCTACCGGCACTTCGCCGGCAAGGACGCCATGCTCGCGGAGCTGCTGGTCGGCATCAGCGAGCGGCTGCTGGAGGCAGGCCGCGAGCGGGCGGCGGTGCACGGGGCGGACCCGGACGCGCCGCTGGACGCGCTGATCAGCGGGCACATCGACTTCGCGCTGGACGACCGCCCGCTGATCATCCTGCACGACCGCGAGCTGGACCGGCTGCGCGACGAGGACCGCAAGCTGGTGCGCCAGTTGCAGCGGCAGTACGTCGAGCTGTGGGTCGACGTCGTACGGGAGGTCTACCCGGCGCTGACCGAGGGCGCGGCCCGTACCGCGGTGCACGCGGTCTTCGGCCTCCTCAACTCCACCCCCCACCTCGGCGCCCGCGGCACCCTCCCCGACCGCACCGCCACCGCCGCGCTCCTCCACCGCCTGGCCCGCGGCGCCTTCGCGGCGGCGCCGCAGCCGTAGCCGCCCGGAGCCGGACCGGAGCCGTGACCGGAGCCGTGGCAGGGGCTGTGACGGCCGCCGCAGGGGCGCGGCCTGGACAGCCGTGGTGACCCGCAGGTAACTTCGACTGCGGGGCGCTGAGCAAGCGCTTAGTCGGAGCTGGCCGGGAGGCGAGGACCATGCGGCGGACGGTGTTCAACGAGGACCACGAGGCGTTCCGCGAGACCATCCGGGACTTCATCGCCGCCGAGGTCGTGCCGTACTACCACGACTGGATGGAGGCCGGCGTCGTCCCCCGCGAGCTGTACAAGAAGCTGGGCGAGCTGGGTGTCTTCGGCATCGAGGTGCCCGAGGAGTACGGCGGGGCCGGGGAGCACAGCTTCAAGTTCAACGCCGTGATCAGCGAGGAGTGCGCCCGCGCCGGCGTCTCCTTCGGCGGCTCCTCCGTCCACACCGCGCTCTGCCTGCCGTACCTGCTCAAGTACGGCAGCGAGGAGCAGAAGCGCCGCTGGCTGCCCTCCTTCGTCTCCGGCGACATGATGACCGCCATCGCCATGACCGAGCCCGGCACCGGCTCCGACCTCGCCGGCATGAAGACCACCGCGAAGCTCTCCGACGACGGCACGCACTACGTGCTCAACGGCGCCAAGACCTTCATCACCGGCGGCGTCCAGGCCGACCGCGTCCTGGTCTGCGCCCGCACCGCGCCGCCGACGCCCGAGGACCGCCGCGGCGGCATCTCCATCCTCGTCGTCGACACCTCCTCCGCGGGCTACGCGGTCGGGCGCAAGCTCGACAAGCTGGGGCTGAAGTCCTCCGACACCGCCGAGCTGAGCTTCACCGACGTCAAGGTGCCCGTCGGCGACCTGCTGGGCGAGGAGGGCAAGGCGTTCACGTACCTGACCCACAACCTCCCGCAGGAGCGCCTCGGCATCGCCGTCGGCGCGTACGCCCAGGCCGCCGCGGCCGTGCGGTTCGCGGTGGAGTACGTCAAGGAGCGCACCGTCTTCGGCCGGCCGGTGGCGGAGTTCCAGAACACCAAGTTCGTCCTCGCCGACTGCAAGGCCGAGGCCGACGCCATGGAGGCGTACGTCGACCGCGCGCTGGACGCGCACGACGCGGGCGACCTGAGCGTCGCCGACGCCGCCGCCGTCAAGCTCTTCTGCACCGAGCGCGCAGCCGTCGTCATCGACAAGTGCCTGCAACTGCACGGCGGCTACGGCTACATGCACGAGTACCCCATCTCCCGCCTCTACGCCGACACCCGCGTCACCCGCATCTACGGCGGCACCAGCGAGGTCATGCGCTCCATCGTCGCCAAGTCGATGGGCCTGTAGGGCCGCGGGCTCTGCGAGACTCGCACCATGGACGACGCCGCGCTCACCGCACTGGTCGACCTGCTGGACCTGGAGCAGATCGAGCAGGACATCTACCGCGGCCACTCCCGCGCCGCCGTCGTCCCGCGCGTCTTCGGCGGGCAGGTCGCCGCGCAGGCGCTGGTCGCCGCAGGCCGCACCGTGCCCGCCGACCGGCCGCCGCACTCGCTGCACGCCTACTTCCTGCGCCCCGGCGACCCCGGCGCGCCCCTCGTCTACACCGTCGACCGCATCCGCGACGGCCGCTCCTTCACCACCCGCCGCGTGGTCGCCGTCCAGCACGGCCAGCCGATCTTCAACCTTTCGGCGTCGTTCCAGCTCCACGAGGAGGGCCTGGAGCACCAGGTGCCCATGCCGGCGGCGCCCGACCCCGAGACGCTGCCCACCGCCGAGGAGGCGATGCCGCGCTACGCCGTCAACTTCCTCGACCCCGCCCTCGCGCGCCGGCTGCTGGAGGCGCGCGCCGCGGTCGACCTGCGGTACGCGGAGCCGCCGCCGTGGGGCGGCGAGGCCGGGGTGCCGCGGGAGCCGCGCTCGCAGGTGTGGTTCCGTACGAACGGCAAGCTCGCCGGCGCCATCGACACCCCGCTGCTGCACGTCTGCCTGATGACGTACGTCTCGGACATGACCCTGCTCGACTCCGTGCTGCTCGCGCACGGCCGCGGCGGCTGGGCCGTCGGCGACGTCGTGGGCGCGAGCCTGGACCACGCGATGTGGTTCCACCGGCCGTTCCGGGCGGACGAGTGGCTGCTGTACGACCAGGAGTCGCCGACGTCGCAGGGCGGGCGCGGGCTGAGCACGGGGCGGATCTTCACCCGCGACGGGCGGCTGGCGGCGTCGGTGATCCAGGAGGGCGTGATCCGCGTCCCGCGGACCTGACGGGCGCAGGGACCTGACGCCGTACGGACCGGGTTTGCCCGTAAGGACCGGGCGCCGCGGCGCTACGCGGCCGAGACCGACCCCGCTACGGCAGCTCCAGCCCCGCCGCCGCCAGCAGGTACGCCGTCATCGGCGCGTACGCCCCCGGATCCGTGACGTGGTCGTCCAGCGGCACCGCCACCGCGAGCGTGCCCTCCGCCTCGCCGAGGAACAGCGCCGGGTCGTTGCAGTCCGCGTACCCCACCGCGTGCACGCCGCGCTGAGCTGCGCCGCCCGCCCAGCCGTGATCGGCGATCACCAGGTCCGGCAGCGGCTCGCCGGCGCGCTCCAGCGCGTCGAGGATCTGCCGCACCGGCTGCGGCGCGTGCGTGTGCCACAGCGTCGCGCCCCGCTCCAGCACGGCCACGTCGCAGAACTGCTGGACGTTGCCGTACGTCCCGTCGTCGCCTTCGCCCGTCCGCAGCCCCGGCGGCACGGTGACGATGTCGCAGCCCGCCGCGCGCAGCGCCGCCGCCGTCCTGCTGTGCACCTCCAGCAGCCCGCCGGGGTGGCCCGTCGCCAGCAGCACCCGGCGCCGGCCCTCGGCGGCCTTGCGCAGCTCGGCCGCCATCCGGTCCAGGCCGTCCACGGTCAGCTCGGGGTCGATCCGGTCCTGGCCCTGGGTGTGCGCGGGGTCGGCGACGACGCCGACGCGCTCGGCCATGACGGCCAGCACGTCGCGCTCGTCGGTCCAGCGGTCGCCGAGGTCGAGGCCGAGCCAGAAGCGCAGGTTGCCCTGGCTGAGCTCGCGGTAGTGGCGCAGGTTTCCCTCGCGGGGCGTGGCGACATCGCCCGCGATCCGGGTGCGTACGAGGTGGTCGACGAGGGCGGGGCGGCTGGGTGCGTCAGGCAGGGACATGAGGGCCATGGTGTCATTGTCACCCGGACACATGTGCGGGGGAGTAAGTGTCCACTCTGTACAGCGGTCGCGGGGCTGCCCTGCGCTTATCGTCGGAGGCATGAGCAGCACCGGCACCCCTCGTGGCCCCGTCGACTCCTCCCGCGTCCCGCGCTACGCGGGCCCGGCCACGTTCGCCCGGCTGCCCCGCCTGGACGAGGTGGGGCGTACGGACGTCGCCGTCGTCGGCGTCCCCTTCGACAGCGGCGTCTCCTACCGCCCCGGCGCCCGCTTCGGCGGCAACGCGATCCGCGAGGCGTCCCGGCTGCTGCGCCCGTACAACCCGGCGCAGGACGCCGCGCCCTTCGCGCTGGCCCAGGTCGCGGACGCGGGGGACATCGCCGTCAACCCGTTCGACATCGGCGAGGCGGTGGCCACCGTCGAGGGCGCGGCCGACGAGCTGCTGGCCACCGGCGCCCGGCTGATGACCCTCGGCGGCGACCACACCATCGCGCTGCCGCTGCTGCGGGCCGTCGCCCGCCGGCACGGGCCGGTCGCGCTGCTGCACTTCGACGCGCACCTGGACACCTGGGACACCTACTTCGGCGCCGCGTACACCCACGGCACGCCGTTCCGGCGCGCGGTGGAGGAGGGCGTGGTCGACACCGCGGCGCTCTCGCACGTCGGCATCCGCGGGCCGCTCTACGGGCGCAAGGACCTGGACGACGACGAGAAGATGGGCTTCGGCATCGTCACCTCGGCGGACGTGATGCGGCGCGGCGTGGACGAGGTCACCGACCAGTTGCGGCAGCGGCTCGGGGACCGGCCGCTGTACGTGTCCGTCGACATCGACGTCCTGGACCCGGCGCACGCGCCGGGCACGGGCACCCCGGAGGCCGGCGGGCTCACCTCGCGCGAGCTGCTGGAGATCCTCCGCGGGCTGGCGGACTGCCGGCTGGTCTCCGCGGACCTGGTGGAGGTGGCGCCGGCGTACGACCACGCCGAGATCACGTCGGTGGCGGCGTCGCACACGGCGTACGAGCTGACGACGCTGATGGCGCGGCAGATCGCCGGTGAGCGGGACGCGGGCTAGGCACGACGCGGGCTGGAGCACCACGGACCAGGCGCCGCCGCGCCTGATCTCCTGATGCTGTGCGCGCAACCCTGCCGGGCGGGCCGTGGGTGCCTTACGTGCCGGGAGTCCGTCAGAACTCGTCGACCAGGCGCTCCAGTATCCGCATGCTGCCCGCGTGCGTCTCGGCAGTGGCGCAGAGCCGGTCCATGACCAGCTTGTAGTTCTCCACCTCGTCCGGCTTGTCCAGGTAGAGCGCGCTGGTGAGCTGCTCCAGATAGACGACGTCGGGCAGGTCGGGCTCGGTGAAGCGCATGATGTGTATCGGCCCGCCGGCCGCCGCGAGGCCACCGATGTCGAAGGGCGCGATCTGGATGGTGATGTTCTTCCGGGTGCCCATCTCCAGCAGGTGCCTGACCTGGCCCCGCATGACGTCCGCCCCGCCGAGCGGACGGCGCAGCGCGGCCTCGTCGACGACGACCCACAGCTTCGGCGCGTCCGGCCGGTCCAGCACCTGCTGGCGGCGCAGCCGCACGTCGACCTTGCGCTGGATCTCCTGCTCGGGCGCGCCCGCGTTGGCCAGCAGCGTGACGGCGCGGGCGTAGTCCGCGGTCTGCAGCAGCCCGGGGACGAACTGGACCTGGTAGTTACGGATCAGCCCCGCGGCCTCTTCGAGGCCGAGCAGCGTCTCGAACCAGCCCGGCAGCACGTCGCCGTACTTCTGCCACCAGCCGGGGGAGCTGGCGCGGCGGGCGAGGGCCAGGAACTCGGAGCGCTCCTGCTCGTCCGTGACGCCGTAGAGGCTGAGGAGGTCGGAGACGTCGCGCTCCTTGTACCCCACGCGGCCGAGCTCCAGGCGGCTGATCTTGGCGTGCGACGCCCGGATCGCATCACCGGCCGCCTCACGGGAGACGCCGGCGGCCTCCCGGAGCCGACGCAGGTGTGTGCCCAGCAGGATCCGAAGAACCGTGGGCCCTCCGTGCTGCTGAGAGAGTGCCCTGCGTACCGATGACGTCTGCTCCGGCGACGCTGACATCTGGCCTGCCCCTGTCCCGCGGTGTGGTGAATCGACCGCTCAGTCTCTCACTGTGGAGGGTTTGGTGTACAGCTACTACGGAGTTCAACCAGGACCCCTCGCCGCGCTGTTGACGATCAGATCGTCGAACTGGCCGTCCTTCGCGCCGAGCAGGAAGGCGGTGATCTCCGCCTGTGTGTAGATGAGGGCCGGTCCGCCCGGATCGCGCGAGTTGCGCATCGCGATGTCCCCGCCGGGGAGCCCGGCGACCTCCACACACTCGCCGTTCGGATTGCTGAAGCGGCTCTTCCGCCAGGTGATTCCGGCCAGTTGATCCGCCGGTACACCGTTCATGACCTGCTGCATCCTGTCTCCTTCTATGATCGCGACTCCAATGTACGTGCACCTGTTCTTGCGAATGAAATTGCATCCGTACTTGCAGCGGCAAGTGCACATCGATCACTATGGCATCGCAACCTGTTTCATCAACGTGCACGTGAGACTGGGGAGTTGGAGATGACCGCACCGGCTGAAGGGTGGGTGACCGCCTCCGAGTTCGCGGCGTGCACGCTCGAGGACGACCCCCGGTCGATATCCATCGCCCGCAACGTCGCCAGGGCGACACTCCGCGGGTGGGAGTTGGAGGACCTGGTCGACGACGTCGCCTCGGTCGCCTCCGAGCTGGTGGCCAACGCGCTGCGGCACGGTCTCTGCGAACCGTCCTGGAGCCAGGCCCCCCACCCGGTCGTCCTCAGCCTGCTGCGCCGCGGCTCGGAGGTCGTGTGCGCGGTCTTCGACCCCGGGACCGGCGTCCCGCGGGTGTGCGTCGCCGACCCCTTCGCGGAGTCCGGCCGCGGGATGCAGATCGTGGAGTCCCTCAGTGACAGTTGGGGCTGGAGCGAGCCGGGCCCCTACGGCAAGGCCGTCTGGGCCCGCTTCTCCGAGGGCGGCAGAGCCGCGGCCCCGGCGGAGGAACACGGCGTCGAGCAGCCCCTCACCCGGTTACTGGTACTCGTCGAGGTGCTCACGGGCAGTAGCCCGCCTCAATTGCAGGCAGTGGCCTGACCTGCGCCCGAGCGCCCGCGGCCGGCCGCGGGCAACATTCCGTACGCACCCGAGAAACAAAATCCGGCGCCCGTAGGTTGTGGATCCTGGACCAGGACCATCGACACTGAGGCGGAGGCGGCCGGTGGCGGAACCATCGGGGAAGATCCCTGCGGCACGGACCCCATCGGACGAGACCCCCTCGAACGGGAACACAGCCGGGCGGAAGCCTTCGCGGAACGCACCCGAGGGCTGGGCCCGGCGGCTCCTCCGGCACACTCTGCGCTATCGCCGCAACGTGCTGCTCTCCCTCGGCGCCTCCCTCGCCGGGATGGGCATCATGGCCCTCGTCCCGCTCATCCCCAAGCTGATCATCGACGACGTCATCGTCTCCGGCGACCGGCCGCTCGCGCCCCTGGCCGCCCTCATGGTCCTCGCCGCACTCGCCGTCTACGGCCTCACCTATGTCCGGCGCTACTACGGCGGCCGGCTCGCCCTCGACGTGCAGCACGACCTGCGCACCGAGATGTACGACGCGATCGTCCGGCTCGACGGCCGCCGCCAGGACGAGCTGTCCACCGGCCAGGTCGTCGGCCGCGGCACCACCGACCTGCAGCTCGTCCAGGGCCTGCTCTTCATGGTCCCGATGATGATCGGTAACGTGCTGCTCTTCGCGGTCTCCCTGGTCGTCATGATCGTGCTGTCCCCGACGCTGACCCTCGTCGCCCTGGGCGTCGCCCCCGCCCTGTGGTGGATAGCCAACCGCAGCCGCACCCGCCTTTTCCCCGCCACCTGGTACGCCCAGCAGCAGGCCGGCACCGTCGCCTCCGTCGTGGACGGCGCCGTCGGCGGCGTCCGCGTCGTCAAGGGCTTCGGCCAGGAGCGGCAGGAGACCGGCAAGCTCCGCGCCATCAGCCGGAAGCTCTACGCCGCCCGGCTGCGCACCGTCCGCATGAACGCCCGCTACACCCCCGCCCTCCAGGCCGTGCCCTCCCTCGGCCAGGTCGGGATGCTCGCGCTCGGCGGCTGGATGGCCACCCGCGGGCAGATCACCCTCGGCACCTTCGTCGCCTTCTCCACCTATCTCGCGCAGCTCGTCGGCCCGGTCCGGATGCTCGCGATGATGCTCACCGTAGGGCAGCAGGCCCGCGCGGGCGTGGAGCGGGTCTACGAACTGATCGACACCGAGCCGGAGCTGTCCGACGGGCCCGGCGCCCACGAGCTGCCGGCCGACGCCCCAGCCGACGTCGAGTTCGACGCCGTGACCTTCGGCTACGACCCCGACCACCCGGTCCTCGACGGGCTGACGCTGCGCGTCGAGCCCGGCGAGACGATGGCCGTCGTCGGCGCGTCCGGCAGCGGCAAGTCGACGCTGTCGATGCTGATACCCCGCTACTACGACGTCGCACCGGGCGGCGGCGCCGTCCGCATCGGCGGCCACGACGTACGCGACCTCACGTTGCCCTCCCTGCGGGCGGCCATCGGGCTCGTCCCCGAGAACAGCTTCCTGTTCTCCGAGTCCATCCGGGACAACATCGCCTACGGCAAGCCCGACGCCACCGACGAGGAGATCCGCGCCGCCGCCCGCGCCGCGCAGGCCGACGGCTTCATCACCGCGCTGGGCAACGGCGCCGCTGCCGCCCCCGGCGATGCCGCCCCCGGCGCCGCCGACGGCGGCCCCGGCACCGGCCTGCCGGAGGGTTACGACACCGTCGTCGGCGAGCAGGGAATGACCCTCTCCGGCGGCCAGCGCCAGCGCATCGCGCTGGCCCGCGCAATCCTCACCGACCCCCGGCTGCTGCTCCTGGACGACGCCACCTCCGCGGTCGACGCCCGCGTCGAGCACGAGATCCACGAGGCGCTCCGCAGCGTCATGGCAGGCCGCACCACCCTGCTCATCGCCCACCGCCAGTCCACCCTGGCGCTCGCCGACCGCATCGCCGTCCTCGACGGCGGCCGGCTGGTCGACGTCGGCACCCACGAGGAACTGCAGGGCCGCTGCCCGCTCTACCGGCGGCTGCTGACCGACCCGGACGAGCTGGCGGACCGCGAGCGCGACCCCGCGGGACAGGTCGCCGCCGACACCCACGCCAGCGTCGACGGGGTCACCCCCGACCTGTGGGTGCGCAAGGAGACCGGCGAGAAGAGCGCCGAAGGGGGCGGCAACTCCACGGCCTCCGCCGGCGACCCCTCCGGCTTCGCCGGCATGCTCGCCGGCTCGCCCGGCAGCCCGGAACTGCTGGCCAAGGTCGCCGCCCTGCCGCCCGCCACCGACACCCCCGACGTGGACGAGGACCAGGCCGAGGCGCCGGAGGTCTCGTACGGCCTGCGCCGGCTGCTGCGCGGCTTCGGCGGGCCGCTCGCCATCGCCCTGCTCTTCGTCGCCGGCGACGCGGTCGCCGGGCTGCTGCTGCCCGTCCTCATCCGGCACGGCATCGACGACGGCGTCCAGCGGCTCTCCCTCGGCGCCGTGTGGACGGCCGCGGGCCTCGCGCTCGCCGTCGTGCTCGGCCAGTGGGCGGCCCAGGTCGGCGCCACCCGGCTCACCGGCCGCACCGGCGAGCGGGTGCTCTACGCCCTGCGCGTCAAGATCTTCGCCCAGCTCCAGCGGCTCGGGCTCGACTACTACGAGCGCCATCTGACCGGCAAGATCATGACCCGGATGACCACGGACGTGGACGCCCTGTCCACGTTCCTGCAGACCGGCCTGGTCACCGCCGTCGTCTCGCTGCTCACCTTCTTCGGCATCCTGGTCGCGCTGCTGGTCATCGACCTCCAGCTCGCCCTGATCGTCTTCGCCACCCTGCCGCCGCTGATCGTCGGCACGTTCTTCTTCCGGCGGCAGAGCGTCAAGGCGTACGAGCTGGCGCGCGAGCGCGTCAGCGTCGTCAACGGCGACCTCCAGGAGTCGGTCGCCGGGCTGCGCATCGTGCAGGCGTTCCGGCGCGAGGACGGCGGCGCCGCCCGGTTCGCCGAGCGCAGCGACGGCTACCGCCAGGCCCGCGTACGCGGCCAGTGGCTCATCTCCGTCTACTTCCCGTTCGTGCAGCTCCTCGCCTCCTTTGCCACCGTCGGCGTGCTGTGGGCCGGTTCCGACCGGGTGGCCGCGGGGACCCTCACCGCGGGCGCGCTCGTCGCGTACCTGCTGTACATCGATCTTTTCTTCGCCCCCGTGCAGCAGCTCTCCCAGGTCTTCGACGGCTACCAGCAGGCGGCCGTCGCGCTCGGCCGCATCCAGGAACTGCTGCACGAGAAGCCGTCCACGCCGCTGCCCGCGAAGCCGCGGCCGGTCGCGCAATTGAGCGGCGAGATCGCCTTCGACGACGTGCACTTCGCGTACGACGGACAGACCGAGGGTGCCGCCGAGGCGGCGCTGACCGGGCTCGACCTGACGATCCCGGCCGGGCAGACCGTCGCGTTCGTCGGCGAGACCGGCGCCGGCAAGTCGACCCTGGTCAAGCTCGCCGCCCGGTTCTACGACCCGACCCGCGGCGCCGTCCGCGTCGACGGCACCGACCTGCGCGAACTCGACCTCACCGGCTACCGCCACCGCCTCGGCGTCGTCCCCCAGGAGTCGTACCTCTTCTCCGGCACCGTGCGCGACGCCATCGCCTACGGCCGCCCCGACGCCTCCGACGCCGAGGTAGAGGCCGCCGCGCGGGCCGTCGGCGCGCACGACATGATCGCCTCGCTGCCCGGCGGCTACCTCCACGACGTCGCCGAGCGGGGCCGCAACCTCTCCGCGGGCCAGCGCCAGCTCATCGCCCTGGCCCGCGCCGAGCTGGTCGACCCCGACATCCTGCTCCTCGACGAGGCCACCGCCGCGCTCGACCTCGCCACCGAGGCCGCGGTCAACAGCGCCACGGACCGGCTCGCCGGCCGCCGCACGACCCTTGTCGTCGCCCACCGCCTGACGACGGCGGCCCGCGCCGACCGCGTCGTGGTCCTCGACCACGGGCGCGTCGCCGAGGACGGGACACACGAGGAACTGCTCGCGCGCGGCGGCCGGTACGCGGAACTGTGGCGGACCTACGCGGGCTCGGTGGAACCCGCGGCGGCGTAGCCGGAGCCGGTGGAGCCGATCACGCAGCCGTCGCAGCCGGCGAAACCGTCGGCGTAGCTCGCGGAATCCCCCCGGGCGGTCCTGCACCATCGCTCGGCCCTGCCTTCCCTGTCCCAGACCCCTCATTCCGCTACTCAGCGTAATCGAAGCAGCGCAATGCGTGGAAAGTTATCCACAGGGGGCTCGGCGTTCTTCTTATGCGTGGCCAACGCGGCTAGGTTCCGAGGGTCATTGTGAATCCGGGGAGGGAAGATGCGCAGGAAGCTCGGATGGCTGCTGAGTCTGGCCGTGCTCACCGGCACGGCGGGGCTGGGCAGTTCGCCGGTCGGTGCCGCCACCGCGGACGAGGCCGACATCAAGGACCGGCTCCTCTCGATCAAGGGCATGAGCCTGATCGAGGAGAAGCCGGTCGACGGCTACCGCTACTTCGTTCTGAACTACACACAGCCGGTGGACCACCGGAAGCCGCACGGCCAGACCTTCCAGCAGCGGATCACCGTGCTGCACAAGGACACCGACCGGCCCACGGTCTTCTCCACCGGCGGCTACAACGTGTCCACGACGCCGTCGCGCAGCGAGCCCACGCAGATCATCGACGGCAACCAGGTCTCGATGGAGTACCGGTTCTTCACCCCGTCCCGGCCCGACCCCGCGGACTGGAAGAAGCTCGACATCTGGCAGGCCGCCAGCGACCAGCACCGCATCTTCCGGGCGCTGAACGACATCTACGACGAGAACTGGCTGGCCACCGGCGGCAGCAAGGGCGGCATGACCGCCACGTACTACGAGCGCTTCTACCCGCGCGACATGGACGGCGTCGTCGCCTACGTGGCGCCGAACGACGTGGTGAACCAGGAGGACTCGGCCTACGACCGGTTCTTCGAGCGGGTCGGGACCGAGGAGTGCCGCGACGCGCTCAACGCCGTGCAGCGCGAGGCGCTGGTGCGGCGGGACGCGCTGTCGGAGAAGTACGCGGCGTGGGCCGCGGAGTCGGGCGCGACGTTCACCACGATCGGCAGCCTGGACAAGGCGTTCGAGGCGACCGTCCTCGACCTCGTGTGGGGCTTCTGGCAGTACAGCTCGGCCGCCGACTGCGCCGACGTGCCGGACGCCGCCACCGTCTCCGACCAGGAGCTGTACGACTACGTCGACGCCATCGCCGGCTGGTCCTTCTACACCGACCAGGGACTCGCGCCGTACACGCCGTACTACTACCAGGCGGGCACCGAGCTGGGCGCGCCCACCATCCAGTTGCCGCACCTGAAGGACCTGAGCCGCTACGGCTACCAGCCGCCGCGGAACTTCGTCCCGCGCGACATCGACATGCGCTTCAAGCCGTCGGTGATGAACGACGTCGACAAGTGGGTGCGCAAGAACGCCGACCGGATGCTCTTCGTCTACGGCGAGAACGATCCGTGGGGCGCCGAGCCGTTCCGCCTCGGGAAGGGCGCGCACGACTCGTACGTCTACACCGCGCCCGGTGCCAACCACGGCGCCCGGGTCAGCCAGCTCCCGGAGGCGCAGCGCGCCAAGGCCACCGAGCGGATCCTCGACTGGGCCGGTGTCGAGGCCGAGGCCGGCACCACGAAGGCGAAGCGGCTGGCCACGTACGACAGCGGGCTGGACAAGGTGACGAAGAAGGAGCTGCGGGAGCAGTCGCTCCGGCCGTGATCCCGGGCCACTGAGCCGCACGAAGCCGCGCCCGCGGGTGTCACGGCCCGCGGGCGCGGCCGTGCGGCCCGGGGCGTGCGGGAGCGTGCAGGCGTACGGGACCGGTGGCCCCGTACCGTCAGCCGACCCGTTCCTTCCACTCCCGCTGCAGCAGCCGCACCGCCTCCCGGATCGCCGGCCGGCGCGCGGCGCCCGTACGCCACAGCGCGTACACCCGCCGCACCGGCACCGGCTCCAGCGGCACCGCGACCACCCCCGCGGGCAGCGGACCGCGGCCCAGCCGCGGCACCAGCGCGATGCCCAGACCGGCCGCGACCAGCGCGAGCTGCGAGGCGTACTCGGCGACCTGGTAGGCGAGATCCGGCTCGTGGCCGGAGGTACGCAGGGTGCGTACGAGCCAGTCGTGGCACGTCGAGCCCGGCGGCTGGCAGATCCAGCGCTCGCCCACGAGATCCGCCCGGACGAGCGCGTCGCGCCCGGCGAAGGGGTGGCCGGCCGGGACGCAGATGTCGCACAGGTCGTCGCCGACGGGCGCCAGCTCCATCCCCTCGGGGGTGGGCAGCGGGGCGCTGTCCCAGTCGTGCGCGACGGCGAGGTCGGCCACCCCGCGGGTGACCATGCCGGGGGAGAGATGCGGGTCGGCCTCCAGCATGCGGGTGTCGAGCGCGGGGTGCTCCGCGGAGAGCGCGGCGAGCGCCGCGGGCAGCAGTCCGCGGGCTGCGGTCGCGAAGCAGGCCACCGTCAGCCGCCCCATGGGCCGGCCGCGGCGCTCCTCCAGCGAGGTCTCGGCCTCCTCGACGATGGCGAGCAACTGCTCCGCCGTGGCGGCGAGGTGCTGGGCGGCGTCGGTGAGCGTCACCCCGCGGCCGCGGCGCTCCAGCAGCGGTGTGCGGGTCTCGCGCTCCAGCTTGGCGATCTGCTGGGAGACGGCGGACGGGGTGTAGCCGAGGGCGGCCGCGGCGGAGCCGACGGAGCCGTGGACGGCGACGGCGTGCAGCGCCCGGAGCCGGGACAGATCGAGCATGGCCACTCCCAGGTTTCAGCGTTACTACATCCAATCATGAAGTAATACATGCTGGTGCTTCACGGTCGTCCGGCCCGATCCTGGGTGCATGCGTCCGCTGCACATCGCACTCGCCGTCCTCGTCGCCTTCTTCTGGGGGCTGAACTTCGTCGTCATCGAGGTGGGCCTCGACCACTTCCCACCGCTGCTCTTCACCGCCCTGCGCTTCCTGGTGGCGGCGCTGCCCGCGGTGTTCCTCATCGGCCGGCCGCAGGTCGCGTTCAAGTGGATCCTGGCGGTCGGGCTGGTGCTGGGGGTGGCGAAGTTCGGGCTGCTGTTCGTCGGCATGGAGCGGGGGATGCCGCCGGGGCTGTCGTCGCTGGTGCTGCAGATCCAGGCGGTGTTCACGGCGTGCATCGCGGCGGTGGTGCTGGGGGAGCGGCCGGGGCGGGTGCGGCTGGCCGGCATGGGGGTGGCGCTGTGCGGGGTGGCGCTGGCCGCGGTGGACGAGGGCGGCTCCGGGCCGCTGGGGGCGTTCGCGATCGTGCTGGCGGCGGCGTTCTGCTGGGGCATCTCGAACGTCATCATGCGCAAGGCCGCGCCGCCGGACGGGCTGCGCTTCATGGTGTGGGTGTCCTGCGTGCCCGTGCTGCCGCTGCTCGCGCTGTCGCTGGTGTTCGAGGGGCCGGAGCGGGACTGGGAGGCGCTGCGGTCGCTGGACTGGGCAGGCGCCGGCGCGGTCGTCTACATCGCGTGGATCGTCACGATATTCGGCTTCGGGGTGTGGGGGTACCTGCTGCGTACGTACGACGCCTCGACGGTGGCGCCGTTCTCGCTGCTGGTGCCGGTCGCGGGGATGTCCTCGGCGGCGCTGTTCCTGGGCGAGGAGATCACGGGGCTGCGCTGGGTGGCGGCGCTGCTGCTGGTCGGCGGGGTGGCCGTGACGTCGCTGGGCGGCCGGCGGGCCGGCCGGAAGGGCGGCCCGCGGGACGGTGCCGTGCCGCACCGCCCCGCCGTACCGGCGCAGTCGGGCGGCGCTAGCGCACCACCGTCTGGATCTCCTTGACGGTCACCGGGATCTCGGTGGTGGACTGGCCGTCGGGGAAGTCCTCGTGCACGGGCGTCCCGTCCGGGCTCTCGGTCGGGTTCCAGTTGACGTTCCAGGTGAGCGAGGCTTCCAGCTCGTACGTCCCCTCGCCGGAGGACTTGCGGTACGTGATGTTGCAGCCGGCGTCCTCGGTGTCCACGGCGAAGCCGCCGCCCTTGCGCACGAGGTCGTACTCGCAGACGTTCGGGTCCGCGTACTCCGTGCCGGCCTCCAGCCGCAGCCGCTGCGGGGTGGCGACGGTGGTGGCGGCGATCCGGCCCATGCCCGGCGGGTCGATGGAGGCGGTGACCCAGACGCGCTGCAACTCGGCCGGGTCGAGCACGGCGAGGGTCTCCAGGTTCACCACCTGGCGGTCGGCGTTGGGCTTCAGGTCCACCGGCGGGGCGGGCAGTTCGGTCTCGTTGTACGCGAGCGCCGCCAGGGTCTCCGGGTCGATCACCCGGGTGTTCGGCTCCGCGGGCTCCTCGGGGCCGACGAACATGAAGGACTTCGTCGCCGGGCAGGCCTCGGCCGTCACCCCGTCGTCCTGGTAGACGAGCTGCCACCACAGCCCTTCCTTGTCCTTGCGGAGGTCGAAGGTGCTGTCGTCGGTGACGAGTTCGGAGATGGCCGCGGTGGCGTTGTGCTCGGCGTTGTAGTTCTCGTGGACGTAGTCGTCCATCTGGTCCGGCGTGTAACGCGGCTCGTACCAGCACACCGGCGGGGACCAACTGCCGCCGATCGGCGTCATGGGCGAGGTCTCGCCGGAGCCCGGGCTGCTGTGGTTGAAATCCACCCGGGAGCCGATCTGGTCGGAGCCGCCCTGGCCCGTCCCGTCGCCCGCCGTCGCGGGCCCGGTCGCCGCGAGGGCGAGGGCCGCGCCGGCTATGGACACCGCCGCCGTATGCCGGGTGCTCAGGAGGTTCCGCACTGCGCTGCTCCCTGTTCGTCGGACTCGTGGACCATCTGCCAGAGGCCGTCCGCCGTCTTGCGCATCGTCGAGACGTGCCGGATGAAGTCGTCGGCGCTCGGCTCGGTCTTCAGCACCTTGCCGGAGTCGGCGATCTTCGCGTACGAGTTCGTCTGGTCCTCGCAGTACACGACGGACGCCACGTCGCCCTTCTGCGAGGTGACTTCGCGGTCGTAGTAGCGCACGGTGCCGGAGACCGTCTTGCCGTCCGCGACGAACTCGTCGATGCCCGCGCGCCAGCCCAGCAGGGCGTCGCCGCCGAGGTACTGCTCCAGGACGTCCAGGCGCGGGTCCTGCTTCGCGTAGCCGAGGCGGATCGACTGCACGGCGTAGCCGTGGTCGCGCAGGATCGCGTCCTCGGCGGCGTCGCCCGTCGGCTCGCTCTCCACCTCCACCTTGACGTCTTCGGGGAAGTCGAACTCCGGTGCGCCGGCGCCGCCGTCGGCGGCCGGGGACGGCGAGGCGGAGGAGGATTCCTCCGACTCCGTCGCGGTTTCCTTCGCGCCCGTGATCCGGTCCGGTTTGTCGTCCGACGACCCGCACGCCGTCAGCAGCGTGATCGCCGCGGCCAGTGCCACGGCACTCGCCGGTGCGCTGAGCTTCATCACGGATCGAACCCCCGTTTCCCCGTGTGCATGTGCAAGTCGCGCCTCAGCGTAGGCAGCGGCGCAAGGATTAGGCCAGTCGGCCCCTTGGTTTCACAACCGTCCTGTGACACAAGGCCGTCGGAGCCACGGCTCCGACATCCGTGCCGAGGTGCGGAGTTGCGCGATCACCCGGGGTAGCGGGCCGCCCGCCGGTGCCCGGCGCGCGCCGCGGAGGGCCGCGTATTCAGGCCACGTCGGCCAGCAGCCGGAGCAGATGCTCGCGGCCTCCGGCCAGCAGCGGCGCGAGCTCCCGGGCCTCGGGGAACCAGCGCTTCTCGTACTCCCAGCACAGCCAGCCGTCCCAGCCCGCCTCCGTGAGCACCGCCAGGCACTCCGCCAGCGGCACCGTCCCCTCGCCCAGCGCCAGCGGCGCCAGCTCCTCCCGTGACGCCGCGTCCTTGACCTGCACGTAGCCGAGGTACGGGGAGAGGGCCGCGAACGACTCCTGCGGCTCCTCGCCGCCGAGCCAGGTCAGCATCACGTCCCACAGCGCGCCGGTGCTCTTGTGCCCGACGCGGTCCAGGATGCGGGCCACGTCCGCGCCGGTGCGGTGCGAGTCGTGCGTCTCCAGCAGCACGCGCACGCCGAGGTCCGCGGCGTACGGGGCCACGGCGGCGAGCCGCCGCGCGGCGGTGGGGTCCGCCTCCACGGCCGGCTGGTCCCCGCCGCGCGGGAAGACCCGGACGTGGGCGGCACCCAAGTCCCGGGCGAGTGCCAGCAACTCGCGCATCTCGGTGACCACCGGCTCGTCGTCCCCGGCCGTGGCGACGCCCGCGTAGCTCGCCAGCGTCAGGATCTCCACCCCGGCCGCGGTGAACTCCTCGACCACGTCGGCCCGCTCCCCGATCCCGAGCCCGGTGTGCACGGGCTCCTCGGGGTGGCACCGCAGCTCCACGCCCTGGTAGCCGCCGTCGCGGGCGAGCCGAGCTACCTCGGCGACGGGGAGCTGAGGCATGCCGAGGGTGGAAAAGGCGAGTCGCATGCCGTGAGTCGATCAGACCCCACCGCACCTGGCAACCCCGCAGCCACCTCCCCCGGAGCCCCGTCCGCACCCCCGTCGCACGCCGGGCCGCGCACGCCCGCAACGGGCCGCCGCGGGGACCGCCTCCGGAAGTTCAGCCGCCCGGCGGAAGCACCCGCGGTACGCCCTCGCCGGCCCTCGGAGCCGGACGGCCCCGCCCGCCCCGCCCCGATCCGCCCGACCGCCATGGCCGCCGCCGCGCCCGCGGCGGCCATCCGGCCGAATGCGTCAGAGCGTCAGCCGCCAGTCCTGGCCCACCAGGTCCGCCCCGTAGCTGTGGTGCGGCTTCTCGGCCGCCAGCTCGAATCCCGCCCGCTCGTAGAGGCGGCGGGCCGACTCCAGCACCGAGTTCGTCCACAGCACCAGCTGGCGGTATCCCGCCTCACGGGCGAAGCGGACGCACTCGTCGACCAGCCGCGCACCCAGCCGGTGCCCCCGCACCTCCGGGTCCACCAGCAGCAGCCGCAGCCGCGCGGTCTCCGGAGCGTCGTCCCGCACGCACATGACCGTGCCGACCGGGCGGCCGCCCAGGTCCGCTATCCAGGTGCGCTCGCACGACGGGTCCCGCTGCGCGGCGTGGTCCGCGACGATCCGGGCCACCAGCGCCTCGAAGTCCGCGTCCCACCCGTACTCCTGCGCATACAGCTCGCCGTGGCGCTTGACGATCCAGCCCAGCTCGCCGGGGCCCGGCTCGCGCAGCTCGGCCTCCTCGACCGGGCTCGGCACGGCCGACTCCGACAGCAGCTCCCGCACCGTGCTCATCGCGGCGGCCAGCCGGGCGCGCCGTTCCAGCGGGACCTGCGCCAGCAGCGTCCCCACCTGCTCGCGCGAGCGCTCCTCCAGCAGATGCGCCGCCTCCCGCCCGCGCGGCGTCAGCTCCACCCGCTGCCGCCGCGCGTCGGCGGCCGACGGCCCGCGCGTGATCAAGCCGTCCTTCTCGAACTTGCCGAGCAGCCTGCTGAGATACCCCGCGTCCAGCGTGAGCGCCCCGCGCAGGTCCGCGGCGTCGGCCTGCCGGGCATAACTCAGCTCGTAGAGCACGCGGGCCTCGGTGAGCGTGTACGGCGTGTGGAGCTGGCGGCTGTAATCGAGGGCGCCGATCAGATTCGTATAGAAGCGGTTGAACGAGCGGATGTCCTCGATGGTCACGGAACCCCACCTCCTGGCGCACGCTTTCCTTTGACTGAGTCAAAGATACCGGCACACGCCGACCCTGTGCAGAGTTATCCACAGACCGTGTCGTCCGGTCGGATGATCGACCTGACCCCCGGCTTCCGCTACGCCCGCGGCGCCGCCGTCGACGCCCGCGCCACCAGCTCCGCCGGCACCATGTAGCGCCCGTCCGCGGGCGACTCCTCCCGCCCCAGCGCCAGCCGCGCCGCCCGCGCCGCCGCCTCCTGCAGCGGCAGCCGCACCGTCGTCAGCGCCGGCGTCGCGTCCGCGCTGAACGGCAGGTCGTCGAAGCCCGCCACGGAGATGTCGCCGGGAACGTCGAGACCCTTCTCGCGCAGCGCCGCGCAGATGCCCAGCGCCACCGCGTCGTTCGAGCCGACGATGGCCGTCAGCCCCGGCTCCCGGTCCAGCAGTTCGAGCGCGCCGTCGTAGCCGGACTGCCGGGAGTACGGGCCGTGCACCGTCAGCCTGCCGAGTTCGCCGGCGTCGCCGCCGAGGTCGTGGGCGGCCAGCGCGGCGCGGTGGCCTTCGAGGCGGTGCCGGGTGGTGGTGCGGTCGGCGGGGCCCGCGACGTAGCCGATGCGGCGGTGGCCGAGGGAGATCAGGTGCTCGGTGAGCCGGCGCCCGCCCTCGCGGTTGCCGAACTCGACGGCGAACGCGGAGCCCTCGGGCGCGGCGCTCGCCGGCCGGCCGAGGAGGACGACCTGCGTGCCGTTCGCCGCGAGCCGCCCCACCTTCGCCGCGCTGGCCGCGGCGTACTCGGGCGTCTCGACGGCGCTTCCGGTGATCACGACGGCGGCGGCGCGCTGGCGCAGCAGGAGCGTGAGGTAGGTCAGTTCGCGCTCAGGGGAGCCGCCGGTGTTGCAGACGACGGCCAGCTTCTCGCTGCCCAGTTCGGACTGCACGGCGCTGGCCATGATGCCGAAGAAGGGGTCGGCGACGTCGTTGACGAGGACGCCGACGAGGTCGGAGGTGGCGGCGGCGAGCGCGCTCGCGGGGCCGTTGATGACGTAGTCCAGCTCGTCCACGGCGGCGAGCACGCGCGCGCGGGTGGCCTCGGCCACCGGGTAGTTGCCGCTCAGTACCCGGGAGACGGTCGCGGCGGAGACGCGTGCGCGTGCCGCGACGTCCGCGAGGGTGACTGCCATCGCTCTGCCTCCCGTTGGGTACGACGTCCCGGCCCGGTGGCCGGAATCCCCGGGGCCCGCGCGGGCCCCGCCCGGCGCCGGTCGCCGGTCCGAACTGTGAGCGGAAGTCTTGCACGTCGCGGCGCCCGCGTCGCGAGGGTGGCAGGAGTGTGCACGCCATTGTCCGTACCCGGCCGGGCTCTTGCGCTGCAGGCCGGGCGGGGATAGCTTTCTCCCGGGGGAGAAAGCGCTTACTATGGGAGACCAGATGCCACGTAGGACGCTGCGTATCGCCATGAACGGCGTCACCGGCCGGATGGGGTATCGGCAGCACCTCGTCCGTTCGATTCTTGCCATTCGCGAGGAGGGCGGGCTGGATCTCGGCGGTGGCGACGTGCTGTGGCCCGAGCCGGTCCTGGTGGGTCGCAGGGAGCACGCGCTGGAGGACATCGCCCGCCGGCACGACCTGCCGGAGTACACCACCGACCTCGACGCCGTCCTCGCGGACGACTCCGTGGAGCTGTACTTCGACGCCCAGGTCACCTCCGCCCGCGAGGAAGCGGTGAAGAAGGCCGTCGCGGCCGGCAAGCACATCTATGTGGAGAAGCCGACCGCCACCTCCGCCTCCGCCGCCCTCGAACTCGCCCGGATGGCCCAGGACGCGGGCATCAAGCACGGCGTGGTCCAGGACAAGCTGTTCCTGCCGGGGCTGCTGAAGCTCAAGCGCCTCATCGACGGCGGCTTCTTCGGCCGCATCCTGTCGGTCCGCGGCGAGTTCGGCTACTGGGTCTTCGAGGGCGACTGGCAGCCCGCCCAGCGGCCCTCCTGGAACTACCGCGCGCAGGACGGCGGCGGAATGGTGCTGGACATGTTCCCGCACTGGGAATACATCCTGCACGAGCTGTTCGGCCCGGTACGCAGCGTGCAGGCCCACGTCACCACGCACGTGCCGCGCCGCTGGGACGAGCACGGCGAGGCGTACGAGGCGACCGCGGACGACGCGGCGTACGGCATCTTCGAACTCGCCGCGCCCAGCGGCACCGTCGTGGCGCAGATCAACTCCTCCTGGACGGTCCGCGTCCACCGCGACGAGCTGGTCGAGTTCCAGGTCGACGGCACCGAGGGCTCCGCTGTCGCGGGCCTGCGCGGCTGCCGCGTACAGCACCGGGCGGCCACGCCCAAGCCGGTCTGGAACCCGGACCTGCCGGTCTCGGAGACGTTCCGCGACCAGTGGCAGGACGTGCCGGACAACGCCGGGCCCGCCGGGTTCCCCAACGGCTTCCGCGCGCAGTGGGAGCTGTTCCTGCGGCACCTGATGCTCGACGAGCCGTACCACTGGGACCTGCTCGCGGGCGCGCGCGGGGTGCAGCTCGCCGAGCTGGGCCTCAAGGCCGCCGCGGAGGGGCGGCGCGTCGAGGTGCCGGAGCTGGCCCGATGACGGCGATCCGGCTGCCCAGGCCGGGGGGCGTGCTGGAGGTGTACGAACCGCGCGCGGAGCCCGCTCCGGCGCTCGCGACCGGCGGCCCGCGCCCCCTCTCCCGTACGGTCTTCGCCGCCGCGCACGTCGTCGCCGACCCGTACGCGGACTCCAGTCCCGGCGACCCGGACAGCCCCGCCGCGGTCGACTGGGACGCCACCCTCGCCTTCCGCCGCCACCTGTGGTCCCACGGTCTCGCCGTCGCCGAGGCAATGGACACGGCGCAGCGCGGCATGGGTCTGGACTGGACCCGCGCCGCCGAGCTGATGCGCCGCTCCGCCGCCGAGGCCAGGGCCCACGGCGGCCGCGTCGCCTGCGGCGCCGGCACCGATCAGCTCGCGCCGCAGGGCGCGACGCTCGACGGCGTGCGCGCCGCGTACGAGGAGCAGCTCACCCTCGTCGAGGACGCGGGCGCGCAGGCGGTGCTCATGGCCTCCCGCGCGCTGGCGGCGTGCGCCCGCGGGCCCGAGGACTACGTGGAGACGTACGGCGCACTGCTGCGCCAGGCGCGCGAGCCGGTGATCCTGCACTGGCTGGGCGACATGTTCGACCCGGCGCTCGCCGGGTACTGGGGCAGCTCCGATCTCGACGCCGCCACCGACACGTTCCTCGACGTCATCGCCCAGCACCCGGACAAGGTCGACGGCGTCAAGGTCTCCCTCCTCGACGCCTCCCGCGAAGTGGACCTGCGCCGCAGGCTGCCGCGCGGGGTGCGCTGCTACACGGGTGACGACTTCCACTACCCCGAGCTGATCGAGGGTGACGAGCACGGTTTCAGCCACGCTCTGCTCGGTGTCTTCGACCCGCTCGCCCCGCTGGCCGCCGAGGCGGTACGGACCCTCGACACCGGCGACGCGGCCGGCTTCCGCAAGGTCATGGACCCGACCGTGCCGCTGGCCCGCCACCTCTTCCAGGCCCCGACGCGCTTCTACAAGACGGGCGTGGTGTTCCTGGCCTGGCTCGGCGGCCACCAGAGCCACTTCACGATGGTCGGCGGGCAGCAGTCGGCCCGCTCCCTGCCGCACCTCGCGCGCGCGTACGAACTGGCCGACGCCCTCGGCCTGTTCCCCGACCCGCAGCTCGCGGCACAGCGCATGACCTCCTTCCTCGCCGTCCACGGAGTCGCCCTGTGAGTTCCCTGAGTCAACCTCTATGCCGCCAGATTCGCCTCGGGATCGGGTTTGATCTTGTTGTTGGCTCGGTGGGTGTCGGGGTCGTAGCAGGTTCCGTCGCGCCAGCAGGCCCAGATCACACGCAGCCAGGCGCGGGCGAGGATGCGGGCGGCGTGGGGATGGCGCTTGCGGTCCGCTCGCGCGTCGTTGTAGATCTTCGCTGCCCAGTCGCTGGCGTGCCGGCTGTTGTCGGCGTAGCCGACGATGGCCAGTCGGGCACGGCGGTTGGCCGCGTGGCGGAAGCTCACCACGCGGGACTTGCCCGACGCCCGGGTCACGGGAACGACGCCGGTCTCGGCGATGAACTGTTCGCTGGTGCGGGAGCGTTCCAGGATCGGGCCGATCTCGCCGATGATCTGCCCGAGATTGATCGTGCCGATGCGGGGCATGGTCGCGAGGAGCGGCGCGTAGGGGTGCGAGGAGACGGCGTCGGCGATGGCCGTATCCAGCACCCGGATCGTCGCCCGGATGCTCCTGACCAGCTGGACCTGGACCCGGACGAGCTGCTCGATCACGCTCTCGCCGAGCCGGGATGCGGGCTGGGGAGCCGAGCGAAGGCGTTCGATCAGGACACTGCCGGGCCGCTTGCCGCTGTAGCTGTGGCGCTTGCACCAGGCTTCCAGCCGCCCGGCGGTGAGCCTGGCGGCCGAGGCCGGGGTCGGGTAGCGGTCCAGGAACGCCAGGGCGATGTCGCTGTCGAGGCTGGAGAAGACGGCCCTGCCGCCGGGCCAGTGCGCGTCCAGCAGGGCGGCGAGCTGGTTGACGGCCGCGATGCGGGCCGCGACATGGTCGGCCCGCTGCCGGGTCAGGGCCTGCAACTCCATCGTTGCCTGCCCGGTCGGCTCCAGACGGGGCAGGAAGTGCCCGTCGGTGCGCAGGTAGTCGGCGAGCTTGAGGCTGTCGCCCGCGTCGGTCTTGGCCTTGGAGGCGCCCCAGCGCGGGCGCATCGCGTGGAAGGCGTTCGGGTGCACCGGAACGACCGGGTGGCCGGCCTCGAGCAGCCGGTCCACGACCAGGCCGCGGGTGGTCTCGATGGCCACCGGCAGGTCCGCCGGGCTGCCGTACTTCGCGAGCTTGGCCAGCGTCCTGGCGATGCCTTCCTCGGTGTGCGTGAACTCCCAACGGGCCACCCGGGCACCGGTGTTGTCCATGACGGTCACGTCGTGGGTCTCGGTCGCCCAGTCCCATCCGATGTACACGAAAGACGTACTCCTGTGTCATGCGCGGAGCACCTGCCCGGTGGTGAGACCGTCTGCCGGGAGCTCATTAATCGGCCCTCTGCGGGGCGTGTCCCTGATGCCGATCAGACGGCCTCGGCCCGACGGGGCTGGCACAACTCACAGTGGCCATCGAATGGCTCGCGCCACAAGCCATGCACCCGCCGGGACCGAGAGGTCACAACCCTACCTGTGAGGGCTGCAGAAGGGATGGTCCTCTAATGAGCACCGGACAGCCGGCCGGCGGGCCGGCCCGCCTCAGCCTCAACCAGGAGACCATCAGGCAGTGGTCGCTCCCCGAACTCGCGGACGGCTGCACCGCGGCCGGGGTGCGCGGCGTGGGGCTGTGGCGCGCGCCCGTCCAGGAGTTCGGGGTGGAGGCCGCGGCCAAGCTCTTCCGCGACGCCGGGCTGACGGTGACGAGCCTGTGCCGCGGCGGGTTCTTCACCACCGGGGACCCGGGGGAGCGGGCCGCCGCCCTCGACGACAACCGCCGCGCCATCGACGAGGCCGCCACGCTGGGCACGGACACGCTCGTGCTCGTCTCCGGCGGCCTGCCGTCGGGCAGTCGCGATCTGCACGGCGCACGGGAGCGCATCGCGGATGCGCTGGGCGCCCTCGCGCCGTACGCGGCGGAGCGCGCCGTGCGGCTCGCGATCGAGCCGCTGCACCCGATGTACGCCGCGGACCGGTGCGTGGTCTCCACGCTGGCCCAGTCGCTGGACCTGGCCGAGCGCTTCCCGGCGGACCGGGTGGGCGTGGTGGTGGACACGTACCACCTGTGGTGGGACGACACGGTCGCGGCGCAGATCACGCGCGCGGGGGAGTCCGGCCGGATCGCGGCCTTCCAACTGGCGGACTGGGTGACGCCGCTGCCGGAGGGGGTGCTGCTGGGGCGGGGCCAACTGGGCGAAGGGAGCGTCGACCTGCGCTGGTTCCGGGAGCGGGTGGACGAGGCGGGGTACGCGGGCTTCGTCGAGGTCGAGATCTTCAACCCGGGGCTGTGGGCGCGCGATGGCGCGGAGGTGCTGGCGGAGATCGTCGAACGGTACGCGCGGCTGGTCGTGCGCTGAGCGGCCAGCCGGTGCGCCGTTGAGCCGTGGCGGCGGTGGGTCAGGGCGGTGGCGAGTCCCGGGAAGTTCGTCGGGTACGGGCCGGTCCCGGCCGTGCCGTCAGGCGCGGTGGCGCCCGCCGCCGTAGGAGTGCCCGCCGCCGAACAGCCGCGCCAGCGCGCCGAGCGCGCCGCCCGGCCTGCGGGTCGCCTCCTGCTCCTCCTTGAGCATTTCGGCCAGCCCGTCTGCCCCGACGTTGCGGTTCTGCGCGGCCCGGGAGACGGCGGCCATGGCGACCGGCGTGAGGATCTTCAGCGCCCGGGACACCTGCGCCACGGGGATGCCCGTGCGCTGCGAGACCGCGCGGGCCACGGGCATGCTCGTCCTGCCGACGATCGTCGCCAGCATCCCGCCGCCGAGGGCGCTCCCGGCGAACGTCCCGGCGCCCGCCGGCGCGGCTGCCCACTTCGCCGGGCGCGCGGCCGCTGCCGCGCCCGCGGGCGTCGCCCCCTGAGCCTCGTCGAGCGCCTGCTCGACCTCGTGCGCTCCGTGCGGGGAGGCGGCCTCCTCGGCGAGCGAGCCGGTGAGGGCGGCGACCGTCTCGCCGACGACCCGCTTCGCGCCCCGGCTGCCGGTGCCCAGCTCGGTGGCCACCTGGTGCAACTGCTCCGTACCGAGGTCGTCCAGGACGGCTTTGTGTATTGGTTTGTCCCTCATGCCGGAAACGTTACGGCCGATCACCGATGTCGGCACGTCGGGTTACAGATCGATAAAGTGCCGAAGCCGTGCAACCCTTCGCCGTCGATCGGGGTCGTATAGGGCATCAGGCTTCCCGGGGGGAGTACCAGGGGGGTGGGGGAGCCTTCGGAGGGGGACACGCGAGGGGGCCCGGCCGCAAAGGCCGGGCCCCCTCGCTGCGCCCGTCATGGGTTGTCCACAACCGGTGAGTAATCCACAGGCCGCCCGCGATGTCGGGGCCCGGCGATAGCGTCTTTCCCATGACGCAACTGGCGGTGGTGGAGGGGGTCCTCGAGCGGATCACGTACGCCAACGAGGACAACGGGTACACGGTCGCCCGCGTCGACACCGGCCGCGGCGGCGGCGATCTGCTCACGGTCGTCGGCGCCCTCCTCGGCGCCCAGCCCGGCGAGTCGCTGCGCATGGAGGGCCGCTGGGGCTCCCACCCGCAGTACGGCAAACAGTTCACCGTCGAGAATTACCGAACAGTCCTCCCCGCCACCGTCCAGGGCATCCGCCGCTATCTCGGCTCCGGGCTGATCAAAGGCATCGGCCCCCGCATCGCCGAGCGCATCGTCGACCACTTCGGCGTCGGCACCCTCGACGTCATCGAGCAGGATCCCGCCCGGCTCGTCGAGGTCCCCGGCCTCGGCCCCAAGCGGACGAAGCTGATCGGCGCCGCCTGGGAGGAGCAGAAGGCCATCAAGGAGGTCATGCTCTTCCTCCAGGGCGTCGGCGTCTCCACGTCCATCGCCGTGCGGATCTACAAGTCGTACGGGGACGCCTCCATCTCCGTGGTGAAGAACGAGCCGTACCGGCTGGCGGCCGACGTCTGGGGCATCGGCTTCCTCACCGCCGACCGGATCGCCCGCTCCGTCGGCATCCCGCACGACAGCCCGGAGCGGGTCAAGGCCGGCCTTCAGTACGCGCTGTCGCAGTCCTCCGACCAGGGCAACTGCTTCCTGCCCGAGCAGCAGCTCATCACCGAGGCGGTCAAGCTGCTCCAGGTCGACACGGGCCTGGTCATCGAGTGCCTGGACGAGCTGGTGAAGGAGGAGGGCGTCGTCCGGGAGACGGTGCCCGGGCCGGCCGGGGAGGAGGCCGTGCAGGGGATCTATCTCGTGCCGTTCCACCGCGCGGAGGTCTCCCTGGCCGCCCAGTTGCTGCGCCTGCTGCGCACCGAGCGGGACCGGATGCCCGCCTTCCAGGACGTTGACTGGGACCGGGCGCTGAGCTGGCTCGGCGGTCGCACCGGGGCGGAGCTGGCGCCCGAGCAGGAGCAGGCGGTCCGGCTGGCGCTGACGGAGAAGGTCGCGGTGCTGACCGGCGGCCCGGGCTGCGGCAAGTCGTTCACGGTCCGCTCGATCGTGGAGCTGGCCCGGGCCAAGCGGGCGAAGGTGGTGATGGCGGCGCCCACGGGCCGTGCGGCCAAACGGCTTGCGGAGCTGACCGGAGCCGAGGCGTCCACGGTCCACCGGCTGCTGGAGCTCAAGCCGGGCGGCGACGCCGCGTACGACAGGGACCGCCCGCTCGACGCCGACCTGG
This sequence comes from Streptomyces sp. NBC_01808, assembly GCF_035917395.1. NCBI lineage: Bacteria > Bacillati > Actinomycetota > Actinomycetes > Kitasatosporales > Streptomycetaceae > Streptomyces > Streptomyces sp. NBC_01808. The sequence continues at coordinate 2,682,968 of NZ_CP109072.1, read as the reverse complement.
TCGTGGTCGACGAAGCCTCGATGCTCGACCTGCTGCTGGCGAACAAGCTGGCCAAGGCCGTGCCGCCGGGGGCGCACCTGCTGCTTGTCGGCGACGTCGACCAACTGCCGTCCGTCGGTGCCGGGGAGGTGCTGCGCGACCTGCTGGCCGACGGCGGCCCGGTGCCCGCGGTCCGGCTGACCCGGATCTTCCGCCAGGCCCGGCAGTCCGGCGTGGTGACGAACGCGCACCGCATCAACTCCGGGGTGCAGCCCCTCACCCAGGGCCTCGCCGACTTCTTCCTCTTCGCCGAGGACGACACGGAGGCCGCCGGCCGGCTCACGGTGGATGTGGCGGCACGTCGGGTTCCGGCCAAGTTCGGCCTCGACCCGCGCCGCGACGTGCAGGTCCTCGCTCCCATGCACCGCGGCCCCGCGGGCGCCGGCGCGCTCAACGGGCTGCTCCAGGAGGCCGTCACCCCCGGCCGCCCCGGGCTGGCCGAGAAGCGCTTCGGCGGCCGTACGTTCCGCGTCGGCGACAAGGTCACGCAGATACGGAACAACTACGAGAAGGGCAGCAACGGGGTCTTCAACGGCACCGTCGGCGTCGTCACCGCCCTGGACGCCGACGAGCAGCGGCTGACGGTGCTCACGGACGAGGACGAGGAGGTGCCGTACGACTTCGACGAGCTGGACGAGCTGACGCACGCGTACGCCGTCACCATCCACCGTTCGCAGGGCAGCGAGTATCCGGCGGTGGTGATCCCCGTCACCACCGGCGCCTGGATGATGCTCCAACGGAACCTGCTGTACACGGCCGTCACCCGGGCCAAGAAGCTGGTCGTGCTGGTCGGCTCCCGCAAGGCCCTGGGTCAGGCGGTGCGGACCGTTTCCGCAGGCCGGCGTTGTACGGCGCTGGATCATCGGCTGCGTGGGCGAGTGGGTCTCCCATAACGCGCTCCGACAGGGCACGATGGTCCGTATGTGGCACGCAGTGCCGTATGTTGATCCGGCAGCCGACCCCGAGTGCACGGAAGAGCTCCGCATGGGGGAAGCTGGAGGGTAGTCAGGGCACCTCAAGCACACCTCAAAGAAGAGGCACGATACGTCGGGTGAGGACAGAGTGAGCGACAAATCTGCAGTACTTCGGTACGGCGACGGCGAGTACACCTTCCCGATCGTCGACAGCACCGTCGGTGACACCGGCGTCGACATCGGAAAGCTGCGCTCCCAGACCGGGCTGGTGACCCTGGACAGCGGCTACGGCAACACCGCGGCGTACAAGTCGGCCATCACCTATCTGGACGGCGAGCAGGGGATTCTGCGTTACCGCGGCTACCCCATCGAACAGCTCGCCGAGCGCAGCACGTTCCTGGAAGTCGCGTACCTGCTGATCAACGGTGAGCTGCCCAGCGTCGACGAGCTGTCGGTGTTCAAGGGCGAGATCACCCGCCACACCCTCCTGCACGAGGACGTCAAGCGCTTCTACGACGGCTTCCCGCGGGACGCACACCCGATGGCGATGCTGTCCTCCGTGGTCAGCGCGCTGTCGACCTTCTACCAGGACAGCCACAACCCGTTCGACGAGCAGCAGCGGCACCTGTCGACGATCCGGCTGCTGGCCAAGCTGCCGACGATCGCGGCGTACGCGTACAAGAAGTCCGTCGGCCATCCGGTGGTCTACCCGCGCAACGACCTCGGGTACGTCGAGAACTTCCTGCGCATGACGTTCTCGGTGCCCGCCGCCGAGTATGACCTGGACCCGGTCGTGGTCAGCGCGCTCGACAAGCTGCTGATCCTGCACGCCGACCACGAGCAGAACTGTTCGACCTCCACCGTGCGGCTGGTCGGCTCCTCGCAGGCCAACCTGTTCGCCTCCATCTCGGCGGGCATCAGCGCGCTGTGGGGACCCCTGCACGGCGGCGCCAACCAGAGCGTGCTGGAGATGCTGGAGGGCATCCAGGCCACGGGCGGCGACGTCGACACCTTCATCCGCAAGGTGAAGAACAAGGAAGACGGCGTGAAGCTCATGGGCTTCGGGCACCGCGTCTACAAGAACTTCGACCCCCGGGCGAAGATCATCAAGGCGGCGGCGCACGATGTCCTCTCCGCGCTGGGCAAGTCCGACGAGCTGCTGGACATCGCCCTCAAGCTGGAGGAGCACGCGCTCGCCGACGACTACTTCGTCGAGCGCAAGCTGTACCCGAACGTCGACTTCTACACCGGCCTGATCTACCGCGCGATGGGCTTCCCGACCGAGATGTTCACGGTGCTCTTCGCGCTCGGGCGGCTGCCGGGCTGGGTCGCCCAGTGGCACGAGATGATCAAGGAGCCTGGCTCCCGCATCGGCCGTCCCCGGCAGATCTACACCGGTGAGGTGCTGCGGGACTTCGTCCCGGTCGAAGAGCGCTGAGCTGCCGGCCACCCGCACGCCGGCAACGACGCGCAAGAACGCGAAGGCGCCCCGTCTGCGATCCCCCCACGGATCAGTCGACGGGGCGCTTCGCTCTCCCGGCCCCGGTAGGGGCCGGGCGCCTTCATGCCGCCGGGACGCCGCCGCGGGAGGGGCCGCTCAATGCTCCTCGCACGTGCCGTCCCGGCCTCGTGCACGTCGACTCCGCCGGGTGTCGACGTCACCCGAATAGACACGCGAATGGCGCCGATGGTTACCCCCTGATCAGTGTGATCTGGGTCACTCTCCCGGCCGTGCAACCGGCGGCGTCACGCGCCGACGCCGCCCCCGTGTCGCGTGTGCGGGGGCGGCGTCGGCTGTGGACCGTACGGGTCAGGCCTCGCCGACGAGCTCGTACCCGGCCTCGTCGACCGCGGCGCGCACCTTCTCCTCGTCGAGCGGGGCGGTGGAGGTGACGGTCACCTCGCCGGTGGCGGCCGCGGCCTTGACCGAGGAGACGCCGTCGAGTTCGGAGATCTCGGCGCTCACGGCACCCTCGCAGTGGCCGCAGGTCATGCCGGTGACCTTGTAGACGGTGGTGACGGAGGTCTGGGTGCTCATGGGAGTCTCCCTTGTCGACGGTGGGCGCAGCCGTGTCCTGCTCCCTGCACTCCACAGTATACCCCCTGGGGGTATTTTCCTCCGTGCTGATCCCGCGGTCAGCCCGGTGGGGTTATGGCGTCGGTGCCGACGACCGGCGCGAGGTAGCCGAAGAGGGCCCGCTTGATCTCCCTGCGGTACGTCTCCCGTTCGGCGTCTCCGGCGCTCATGAACAGCTCCAGTCCGGCCTTGAAGATGCTGAACGACATGGTGGTGGTGAGAGCGATCTCGGTGCCCGAGAGCTCCGGGGCGCGGAGGGTGAGCATGCCCTCGACGGCGGCCACGATCGTCGTGTGCACCGCCTCGTGCTCCTCCGCGACCAGGCCGGGGGCGTCCGCGCTCTGAAGCAGCACCTCGAAGCCGGGGTTGGCCGCGCAGAAGTCGATCACCGGGTCGAGGGCGGCGTCGAGCAGCGCGTCGAGCGGGAGTGCGGCGTTGGCGGCGGTGAACGCCTCGCTGTTCGTCTCGTGGAGCTCGTGGTTGTAGCGGCGGCCCAACTCGACGGCCACCGCCTCCTTGTTCGGGAAGAACTGGTACAGCGTGCCGGGGGAGACGCCGGCCTCGCGGGCGATGGCGTTCGTGGACGCGGCGGCGTACCCGCTTCGGGCGAACACGGCCGCGGCGGCGTCGAGCAACTGCTGCACGCGCCGCTCGCCGCGCGCCTGCCGGCGGCGGGGCGGCCGGTCGGCGGGGGTGTGCCCGCCGGCGGCCGGTGCTGGATTCGACACGGCTATCCACAGCCTCCGGGTAGGAGTTGACAAATGCGAGTGGCCGCTCGCATTCTGAGGAAACGCGAGCGCGGACTCGTATTCCGGCTCGTGTCTCATTCTATTGCGCTGTGCAACGAGAGGGCGGGACCGATGGCCGAGGGCACGAACGGGGGGACGGCCGGGGTGAGCCGCTGGACGCGGATCGTCACGGCGCGGCCCAGGCTGTCGCTGCTGCTCGCGCTGGTCTTCACGGCACTGGCCGTGGTGGCCGGGAGCGGGGTGGCGGACCGCATGAGCGGCGGGGGGTGGCAGGATCCTGCGTCCGAGTCGGCGTACGCGGCGGACGCGCTGGACGAGCAGTTCCCCGGCGCCCGGCCGAACCTGCTGCTGCTCGTGGACAGCGGCCGGCCGGACGGGGTGGACGATCCCGCGGTCGCCGCCGAGGCGGAGCGGCTGGCCGGGCGGCTGGCGGCGGTGGACTCGGTCGAAGGGGTGACGTCGTACTGGGCGGCGGCCCAGGCCGCCGGGCAGGCGGAGGCCGGCCCGGCCGGGGGCGCGGAAGGCGCGGGGGAGGCGCGGGGCGCGGCGGCCGCTGCCGCAGGACTGCGGTCCGAGGACGGCAGCGAGGCGCTGATCGCCGCGCGGATCACCGGGGACGAGACGCGCAACAGCGAGGTCTTCGACGAGCTGGCGCCGGACTTCCGCGGTGAGCACGGCCCGGTCGAGGTGCGCCTCGGCGGGCAGGCCGCGATCTACGACGAGTTGCAGGGCACCATCCAGGAGGACCTGCTGCGGGCCGAGATCATCGCCCTGCCGGTGACGCTCCTGCTGCTCATCGTGGTCTTCGGCAGCGCGGTCGCCGCGCTGCTGCCGCTGGCCGTGGGCATCATCGCCATCCTGGGGACGAACGCGGTGCTGCGCGGGATCACCGAGTTCGCGGACGTGTCGGTCTTCGCGCAGAACCTGACCACGGCCCTCGGCCTCGGACTCGCCATCGACTACGCGCTGTTCATCGTCCGGCGCTACCGGGAGGAGCTGGCGGCGGGCGCGGATCCGCTCGGCGCGGTGGGCACGACCCTGCGGACCGCCGGCCGCACGGTGCTGTTCTCGGCGCTGACGGTCGCGGTGTCGCTCTCGGCGATGCTGCTCTTCCCGCAGTACTTCCTGCGCTCGTTCGCGTACGCCGGGATAGCGGTGGTGCTGCTGGCCGCGGTGGCGGCGCTGACGGTGCTGCCCGCCGCGCTGGTGCTGCTCGGCCCGCGGGTCAACGCCTGGCGCATTCTGCCCAAGCGGGGCGGCGGGATGCCCGGCGGTGCCGAGAGCGGGCGCGGCTGGGCGCGGCTGGCGAAGGTCGTGATGCGCCGGGCGCCGGTTTTCGCGGTGCTCACGACCGGGGGGCTGATGCTGCTCGGACTGCCGTTCCTGGGAGTGCAGTTCGGTACGGCGGACGACCGGCAGCTTCCGGGGTCGGCCGAGTCCCACGTGGTGCAGGAGCACATCAGGGACGGCTTCCCCGGCACTCCCGGCGGGACGATCGAGATCTACGTCGAGGGCGAGCCGGCCGCCGCGGAGCTGGCCGCGTACCAGGAGCGGATCGCCGCGCTGGACGGGGTGGAGCGGGTCGACGGCTCCGCGATGAACGCCGGCGCCGGCTATCTGACCGTGACCGCAGAAGGCGAGGCGGTGGAGGCCTCCAGCCAGGATCTGGTGCGCGACATCCGTGACCTCGGAGCGCCGTTCGAGGCGTCGGTCGCGGGCTCGGCCGCCGATCTGGTGGACGCCAAGGACTCCATCCAGTCCGTTCTGCCCTGGGCAGCCCTCATGATCGTGCTGGCCACGCTGATCCTGCTCTTCCTGCTCACCGGCAGCGTGCTCATACCGTTCGTGGCCGTCGTGCTCAACGCGCTGAGCCTCACCGCGATGTTCGGCGCGATCGTGTGGGTCTTCCAGGACGGCAACCTGTCCGGGGTGCTGAACTTCACCGCCACCGGCGACATCGAGACGACGCTGCCGGTGCTGATGTTCTGCGTCGCCTTCGGCCTGTCCATGGACTACGGCGTCTTCCTGCTCTCCCGCATCAAGGAGGAGTACGACCGCACCGGGGACCGGGACGGGGCCGTGGTCTTCGGGCTGCGGCGGACCGGCGGGCTCATCACCGCCGCCGCGGTGATCCTCGCGGTGGTGATGTTCGCGATAGGCACCTCCCGGGTCACCAACACCAAGATGCTGGGCATCGGCCTCGCGCTCGCGGTGCTGATGGACGCGATGGTGGTGCGCGGGCTGCTGGTGCCCGCGGTGCTGAAGCTGACCGGGGCCGCCACGTGGTGGGCGCCCGGGCCGCTGCGCCGGTTCCACGAGCGCGTCGAGCGCAGCGGATTCGGCGAAGGCGCGCCCCGGGCGACCGGTCAGGAGCAGGAGCGGCCGGCGGACAAGTCCGACGACCTCACGCCTATCGGCGGGCGGTGACACCCGGGGGCCAGGGGAACCGGCCCGGCCGCGGGGGCGGCCGGGCGGGGGCCTCGCCCGGGGGCGTACGGCGACTCCCGCCCGCCGGAGGGTGGGAGTCGCCGCGCGCGGGCCGGCCGTGGTGTCCGCCCGGCCGCGGGGCGGGGCGTCACCGGCGGCCGCGGCGGGTGCGGCTGCTGGGCCGCTGGGCGACCCAGGCGCGCACCGTGTCCGGGTACCAGTAGGGCTTGCCGTGCTCGACGACGTCGGGCGCCGGCAGCATCCCGTGCTTCCGGTACGACCGCACGGTCTCGGTCTGCACGCCGATGTGTGCCGCGATCTCCTTGTACGACCACAGACTGTCCGTCATCTCTGTACCTCCCGGCGGGGCGCCGGGGCAGCGCCCCTGGTGATCAGTGACCCTGTGCCCGCCGGGACACCCCGGCCGACCCTTGCCGAGGGGTTGTCGAGCAGATGTGGTGGGGAACCGACGTAACGGTGACATTGGTGACGAGACACGCACGCGGCGTGATCGACGCATGATTGACACGGCTCCTCGGCGGCGGTTAGACCGAAACCGTTGCTGGACGAAGGGATTGCCCATGAAGACCATCGGCCACTGGATCGGCGGCAAGGCAGTCGAGGGCGCCTCGGGACGGTCGGGGCCGGTCTACGACCCCGCCACCGGGGCGCAGGCCGCCGAGGTCGCGTTCGCCTCCGCCGCCGAGGTGGACGCCGCCGTCGCCGCCGCCCGCGAGGCGTTCGCGGAGTGGGGCGTGTCGTCGCTCGCGCGGCGCACCGCCGTGCTGTTCCGCTTCCGCGAACTGCTCGCCGCCCGCCGCGAGGACGTCGCCCGGCTGATCACCGCCGAGCACGGCAAGGTGCACTCCGACGCCCTCGGGGAGGTGGCCCGAGGGCTGGAGATCGTCGAGGTCGCCTGCGGCATCCCGCAGTTGCTCAAGGGCGAGCTGTCCACGCAGGTCTCCACCCGTATCGACGTCGCCTCGATCCGGCAGCCCGTCGGCGTGGTCGCGGGCATCACGCCGTTCAACTTCCCCGCCATGGTGCCGATGTGGATGTTCCCGCTGGCCATCGCCTGCGGCAACACCTTCGTGCTGAAGCCCAGCGAGAAGGACCCGTCGGCGTCCGGGCTGCTCGCGGAGCTGCTCGCCGAGGCGGGGCTGCCGGAGGGGGTGTTCAACGTCGTCCACGGCGACAAGGAGGCCGTCGACCGGCTGCTGGAGCACCCCGACGTCGCCGCGCTCAGCTTCGTCGGCTCCACCCCGATCGCCCGGTACGTCTTCACCACCGGCACCTCCCACGGCAAGCGCGTCCAGGCGCTCGGCGGCGCGAAGAACCACATGCTGGTGCTGCCCGACGCCGATCTGGACGCGGCCGCGGACGCCGCGGTCTCGGCGGCGTACGGGTCGGCGGGGGAGCGCTGCATGGCGGTCTCCGCGGTGGTCGCGGTCGGGGACACCGGCGACGAGCTGGTGACGAAGATCGCCGAGCGGGCGCGCAAAGTCCGTATCGGCCCCGGCGACGACCCGGACTCGGAGATGGGCCCCCTCATCACCCGCGAGCACCGCGACAAGGTCGCCGGATATGTGCGGGGGGCCGCGGCGCAGGGCGCCGAGGTGGTCGTGGACGGCACGGGCTACACCGTTCCCGGCCGCGAGGACGGCCACTGGATCGGGGTCAGCCTGCTGGACCGGGTGCCGGTGGAGTCCGACGCGTACCGGGACGAGATCTTCGGGCCGGTGCTGTGCGTGGTGCGGGCGGAGACGTACGAGGAGGGGGTGCGGCTCGTCAACGGCTCGCCGTGGGGCAACGGCACCGCCGTCTTCACCCGCGACGGCGGCGCCGCGCGCCGCTTCCAGCTCGAGGCCACGGCCGGGATGGTCGGCGTGAACGTGCCGATCCCCGTGCCCGTGGGCTACCACTCCTTCGGCGGCTGGAAGGACTCCCTCTTCGGCGACCACCACATCTACGGCGAGGATGGCGTCCGCTTCTACACCCGGGCGAAGGTCGTCACGACCCGCTGGCCCGACCCCGCGGACGGCGGCGTCGACCTGGGCTTCCCGACGTCCCGCTGAGCCCGGTGCCGCCGCTGGGGAGGCAGATCGTGCGGTCGGCGGGTACGTTGCGAAGTAACGGTGCGACATGTCTGCGGCATCGGGATCCGGACGGTCCCGGTGTTCCGCACCGCCTCCACCATCAACCGTCGTGTGTGCGAGGAGCTGATGCCGTGTCACTGATGCCCCGGGCCGGGATCCGCGAGTCGACGGAGTAACGGCACCGAATCGCCCCCTCCTTCGTCACAGTCCCGATGAGGACGGTGCGAGGGAGGGGCGCGATGAGACGCGTGGTGCTCACGGGACTGGCAGGACTGATGACGGTGCCGCTGCTGCTGACAGGCTGCAGCGGGGGCGGGGGCGATACGGCGAACAAGCAGCTTGCCAATGACGGCGCGGGCGGCGGAAGCGCGCCGCTGCCGGCCCCCGCGGCGCCCTCCGTGGCCCCGGAGGGCGCGTACGACGCCGCCCCGGAGGCCGCGGGCAAGGAGCGGGCGGACTCCTTCGTACCGGAGCCCGACATGGTCTCCACCTTCGCGCTCGACGTGGACACCGCCTCGTACAGCTACGCACGCCGCACCATCGACACCGGGGCGCTGCCGCAGCCGGACACCGTGCGCCACGAGGAGTTCATCAACAGCTTCCGCCAGGACTATCCCGCGCCCGAGGACGACGGTTTCTCCGTCACCACCGACGGCGCCCGCGCGGCGGACGACGGCTGGTCGCTGATGCGCGTGGGGCTGGCGACCCGCCCGGAGAGCAACGAGTACGGCACGCAGGCGCGGCGGCCCGCCGCGCTGACCTTCGTCGTGGACGTCTCCGGCTCGATGGCGGAGCCCGGGCGGCTCAGCCTCGTACGGGAGGCCCTGCACACGGCGGTCGACGAGCTGCGCGACGACGACGCACTGGCGCTCGTGGCGTTCAGCGACGAGGCCCGCACGGTGCTGCCGATGACGGCCGTCGGCGGGGCGGAGGACCGTATCCACGACGCGGTCGAGGAGTTGCAGCCCACCGAGAGCACCAACCTCGAGGCCGGCGTGGCCCGCGGCTACGACGAGGCGGTCGACGGCCACCGCAAGGGCGCCACCAACCGCGTCGTCCTGCTCTCCGACGCCCTCGCCAACACCGGCGCCACCGACGCCGAGACGATCCTCGACCGCATCGCCGCGGCCCGGGAGGACTACGGCATCACGCTGTTCGGCGTCGGCGTCGGCAGCGAGTACGGCGACGCCCTGATGGAGCGGCTGACCAACCAGGGCGACGGCCACACCGCCTATGTCTCCGGGACCGGCGAGGCCCGCAAGGTCTTCGTCGAGGATCTGCCGCGCAACGTCGACCTGCGCGCCAGGGACGCCAAGGCGCAGGTCGTCTTCGACGCGGACGCCGTCTCCGACTACCGGCTGATCGGCTACGACAACCGCCAGGTCGCCGACGAGGACTTCCGCAACGACGCCGTCGACGGCGGCGAGGTCGGCCCCGGTCACACCGTCACCGCGCTCTACGCCGTCCGGCTCGCCGAGGGTGCCTCGGGCAGCGTCGCGACGGCCACCGTGCGCTGGCTCGACCCCGACACCCGCGCCCCGTACGAGGAGTCCAGCACCGTCGACGCGGGCGCCCTGACCGGCGACCTGTGGGGCGCGGCCCCGCCCCGGCTGCAGCTCACCGCCCTGGCCGCCTACTTCGCCGACGCCCTGCGCGGCGGCTCCGGCGCCGGTACCACCCCTGAGCCGTCCGTGGACGGCAAGGAAGGCACCGGTACCACCGGCGCCGGGTACCTGCCGCTGCCCGGTGCGCCCACGGTCGACGAACTCGCCGGTCACGCCGAGGACCTGGCCGCCGAGACCGAGGACCCGGCCGTGGGCGACCTGGCCGAGACCGTCCGGCAGGCGGTCGAGCTGACGGGCTGAAGGACCGGCTCCGCGGAGGCGCCGACAGGCTGAAGGACCGGCTCCGCGGACGAGCCGGCCGGCGGACGCGCCGGCCGGCCGGGGGCGGCGGGAAGCGGGTTCCCGCCGCCCCCGGGCCCGTACAGGCTGCGCTTTCCCGCCCGAACCCGCGTGCCGTACTCTTGGCGCCACATTTCCGGGACCCGGCAGCGACCGCGGTGTCCCGTATCCAGGATCCGGCAACCGGGAGCGGTGGTGGCGCGAACGCGCGTAGCGGGGTCACCCCCCGACGTCCTCGTCGGCTACGCGGACCTGCTGGCCGACGTGTCCGCCACCGGCCGGCTGCTGCGCCGCCCCGAGCTGGACGCGCTGCGCGAGCTGGGCGAGCAGGCCGCCGAGTCAGGGCGCAGCCTGCGCGAGCTGGTCGCGGAACACCTCGCCGAGACCCGCCGCACCTGGGCCACCCTGCCCGGCGTGGCCAGGGCCGCGAGCGCCACCGAGCGCGCCCGCAGCGGCGACGCCGTGCTGGCCGCGGTCGAGGCGGCCGTCAGCGCGCTCGGCGAGGGCCACGAGCGCGCCCAGCGGCTCGCGGTCCGGCAGGAGGAGGCCGAGCGCCGCGAGTTCGTCGACGACCTGCTCTACGGCCGCAGCGACCTCGGCCGGCTCGCCGAGCGCGCGGAGCGCTTCGGGCTGCGGCTGGCCCGCGCCCACGCCGTCGCGGTCGCCGCGGGCGAGGAGCCCTTCGCCGACGTCCACCCCCTGGTGCGGCGCATCGAGCGGGAGCTGCTGGGCCGCTTCGTCGAGCGCGACGTGCTGCTGACCACCAAGGAGGGGCAGCTCGTCTGCGTCGCCGGCAGCAGCGAGCGCGCGCTGCTCGACGCCTTCGCCAAGGTGGCCCTGGAGCCGGGCAGCGGCTACGCCGGCGCCACCCGCGTCGCCATGGGCCGCGAGCACGCGGGTCCCGGCGGGGTCGTACGCAGCTACGAGGAGGCGCTCGGCGCGCTCGACATGGCCGCCGTGCTCGGCCTTGAGCAGCCCGTGCTGCGGGCCGCCGAGCTGCTGGTCTTCCCCGTGCTGCTGCGCGACCGGGCCGCGATGGCCGATCTGGTACGGACCGTCCTCGGCCCGCTGACGCAGGCCCGCGGCGGCGCCGAGCCGCTGCTCGCCACGCTGCAGACGTGCGCCGACGCCGGCTACGTCAACGCCGAGGCGGCCCGGCGGCTGGGCGTGAGCGTGCGGACGCTGTCGTACCGGCTGGACCGGATACGTACCCTGACCGGCTACGACGTGGCGGACTCCCTGCACCGCTACACCCTGGAGACCGCCGCCATGGGCGCCCGTCTCCTCGGCTGGCCGGAGGAGCCGATCTAGCCACGCGCCGCCGGCGAGCGCGCCGCCCTCCCGCCAGCCCCCGCGGCCCCGCGCACCTCCGTACCCGCCCGCCCTCCACCCGTACGCGCCGCGTCCGGAACCGCACGCACCCGGCTTGCGTTCTCCCCCGTAGGTGGCCCACTCTTCTCCCTGCCGCCTGTCCCGGATGTCTGGAGTCCCGAACTCATGAACACGCTCGCGCTCGGTCCGGGATGGCTGGATCCCGACTTCCTGATCGACAGGTTCGGCGTGCTCGGCGTGCTTGCGATCGTCTTCGCCGAGTCCGGGCTCCTCATCGGGTTCTTCCTGCCGGGCGACTCGCTGCTGTTCACCACCGGCCTGCTGATCACCTCGGACGTGCTCGACTTCCCGCTGTGGCTGATGTGCGTGCTCATCGCCCTCGCGGCCATCGTCGGCGACCAGGTCGGCTATCTCTTCGGCCGCAAGGTCGGCCCGGCCCTCTTCAACCGCCCGGACTCCAAGCTCTTCAAACAGGAGAACGTGCAGAAGGCGCACGAGTTCTTCGAGAAACACGGCCCGAAGTCGCTGGTCCTCGCCCGCTTCGTGCCCATTGTGCGCACCTTCACCCCGATCATCGCCGGCGTCAGCCGGATGAACTACCGGCAGTTCGTCGTCTTCAACGTCATCGGCGGCATCCTCTGGGGCGTAGGCGTCACTCTTCTGGGCGCCGCCCTGGGCCAGATCGACTTCGTGCACCAGAACATCGAGGCGATCCTCATCGGCATCGTGCTGCTGTCGGTGCTGCCGATCGTCATCGAGTACCTGCGCGCCCGCAGCCGCGCCAAGAACGCGCCCCCGGCGGCCCCTTCCTCGGATGAGCAGGAGGGCCACCCGGCGGCCCCCGCCGCCGACGGCGGCGACGGCGGTCCGCAGCGCGGGCGGCATGCCCGGCGTTAGGGTCGCGTCAAAACATAGGCGTCGCCTTGGACAAAGCGCACTTCGCTGCCCAGAGCGGTATTTCGGATCACTTACGATCGCCCCGTGCCCAAGCTGACCGAACTGCCGAAGCGCATACTGATCGGCCGCGCGCTTCGCAGCGACCGGCTGGGCGAGACGCTGCTCCCCAAGCGCGTCGCGCTCCCGGTCTTCGCCTCCGACCCGCTGTCCTCGGTCGCGTACGCCCCGGGCGAGGTGCTGATCGTCCTGTCGATCGCCGGCGTCGGCGCGTACACGTACAGCCCCTGGATCACCGGGGCCATCGTCGTGCTGATGGTCGTCGTCGTCGCCTCGTACCGCAAGACGGTGCACGCCTACCCCAGCGGCGGCGGCGACTACGAGGTCGCCACCACCAACCTCGGCCGCCGCGCCGGCCAGGTGGTGGCCAGCGCGCTCCTCGTCGACTACGTGCTGACCGTCGCGGTGTCGGTCTCCGCGGGGGTGGAGAACCTGGGCTCGGCCTGGGGGTTCGTCGCGGACAACAAGGTGCTGTGCGCGCTGATCGTCATCGGCCTGCTGACCACCATGAACCTGCGCGGCGTGAAGGAGTCGGGGACGCTCTTCGCGATCCCCACCTACGTCTTCGTCGGCAGCGTCCTCATCATGATCGCCTGGGGCGCCTTCCGCGCCCTCGCCCTCGACGACACGATGCGCGCCCCCACCGCCGACCTGGAGGTCCACAGCGAGCACGCGGGCGGTCTCGCCGGCTTCGCGCTGGTCTTCCTGCTGCTACGGGCCTTCTCCTCCGGCTGCGCCGCGCTGACCGGCGTCGAGGCGATCAGCAACGGCGTGCCCGCCTTCCGCAAGCCCAAGAGCCGCAACGCGGCGACGACGCTGTCGATGATGGGGCTGCTGGCGATCGTCATGTTCGTCGGCATCATCATCCTCGCGCTCCACACCGACGTGCGGATGGCGGAGCGGCCCGCCGAGGACCTGCTGCGGAACGGCGAGGCGGTCGGCTCCGGCTTCATCCAGAACCCGGTGATCGCGCAGGTCGGCGCGGCGGTCTTCGGCGACGGCTCGCTGCCGTTCGTCATCCTGGCGGCGGCCACGGCGCTCGTGCTGTTCCTGGCCGCCAACACCGCGTACAACGGCTTCCCCGTGCTCGGCTCGATCCTCGCCCACGACCGCTTCCTGCCGCGCCAGTTGCACACCCGCGGCGACCGGCTGGCGTTCAGCAACGGCATCCTCTTCGTCGCCCTGCTCGCCGGGGCCCTCGTCTACGCGTTCGAGGCCGACTCCACCCGGCTGATCCAGCTCTACATCGTCGGCGTCTTCGTCTCCTTCACCTTCAGCCAGATCGGCATGGTGCGGCACTGGAACCGCGCGCTGACCACCGAGCACCGGCCCGAAGAGCGCCGCCGCATCCTGCGGTCGCGGGCGATGAACGGCTTCGGCGCGGTGTTCTGCGCGCTGGTGCTGGTGGTCGTGCTGATCACCAAGTTCAGCCACGGCGCGTGGATCGCGCTGGCCGGGATGCTCTTCTTCTACGTGCTGATGGCGGTCATCCGCCGCCACTACGACCGGGTCGCGCAGGAGGTCGCGGTCGCCGAGGGCGAGGAGGACGACGCGATGCCGCGTCCCGGGCACATGCACTCGATCGTGCTCGTCTCCCAGTTGCACCGCCCGACGATGCGCGCGCTGGCGTACGCGAAGCTCGTACGTTCCGACAAGCTGGAGGCGCTGACCATCGGTGTCGACGCCGAGGAGACCAGGCAGCTTCAGCAGCAGTGGGTGGACAGTGAGCTGGACGTGCCGCTGACCGTCATCGAGTCGCCGTACCGCGAGATCACCAGGCCGCTGATCGAGTACGTCAAGCGGCTGCGCCAGGAGAAGCCGGACACGGTGATCAGCGTCTACATCCCGGAGTACGTCGTCGGGCACTGGTACGAGCACCTGCTGCACAACCAGAGTGCGCTGCGGCTGAAGGCGCGGCTGCTGTTCACGCCGGGTGTGATGGTGACGTCGGTGCCGTACCAGCTCGGCTCCAGCGAGCGCGCCAGGCGGCGGGCGCGGCGCAGCGCGGAGTGGCAGGCGCCGGGTGCGGTACGGGGTCCGGCGCCGGCGGGGGCGCGGAAGCGGCGGGAGCCGGCGGGGCGGGAGCCTTCAGGGCGGGAGCCGGGGCGGTAGCGGCGCGGGCCGGCCGGGGTCAGGGGCCGTAGGTGTGCTTCCAGCGGCGGCGGTGCCGGCGGTCGCCCTGGCCGGCGCCGTTGACGCGGCCGAGGGCTTCGAGGGTGGCGCCGTTGTTCCAGGTGCCCAGGTAGTCGCGGTGGACGGCGATCAGGCCGTTCTGCCGCGCGTACGCCAGGGAGGGCCCGCTGAAGCCGGCGGTGGTGACGAAGACGGCGACGTCGGCGCGGGTGTGGGTCCTGGCGCCGAGCAGGTCGCGCATGTCGCGTTCGGCGATCCGGCGGCTGGGCGCGTACCGCTTGCACTGCGTGATGAGCAGCCGGCCGTCGGGGAGGCGCGCCGTCACGTCGACGCCGTGGTCACCGGACCGGCCGACGCGGCGGACGTCGGTGCAGCCGTCCCGGCGGAGCAGGCGTGCGACGTGCTCTTCGAACTCCTCGCCGGACATGGCGTCGATCTCGGGGAGGGTGCGGCGGCCGGCGCTGATCCGGTCGTGGGCGCGCCACTGGCGATCGCGGCGCCGGAGGCCGCGGTCGGTGCGCCGGAGCCAGACGGCCGTTGCCGCGAGCGCGGTGGCGGCGAGCGTGCCGAGGACGTACGGCCAGAGCGCGGACCAGTACAGGACGAACAACGCCAGCAGGAGCGCGCCGCCGGATAAGGCGGCCTTGAGGCGGGCCGCGCGTCGCCGCCGGGCCGCCGTGCGTCGCCGTGCGGCCGTGCGCCGTGGTCGTCGTGCCGCCATCGCCCGCCCCAGGTCGGTTGTCGGTGCTGTGACGTAGTGTGAGGAATGCGGCACCGGTCGTGAAGGGCGCGACTCGGCCAGTCCAGGCGGCAGACGTTTGCCCGCCTCGGGTACGGGCCGTCCGGCCGTGTCCGGAGGGCCGGACCTGCCGTCCTGCTGTCCTGCCGCCGCGCCGTGCTCAGAAGCCGCCGAAGCCGCCGTCTCCGAAGCCCCCGTCCCCGAAGTGGCCCCCGCCGAAGCCGCCCCCGAAGTCGCCGGGATCGAAGTCGGCGCCGGTGTGGTCCCCGCCCGCGTAGCCGCCCTCGCCCGTGCCGTCCGTCGCCGCCCAGCCGCCCGCGGCGTACACCGCCTGCCCCAGCAACGTGCCCACCAGCAGCCCCGGGAGGAGGCCGCCGCCGAAGTAGCCGCCCGCCCAGGGCGCGTACGCCGGGCCGGCGTTCCAGTACGGCTGCGGGCCGCGGGCGGTGTCGACCGTGCGGATCATCGGCTCCTCGCCGGCGGCCAGCAGGTTCGCGTCCGCCGTGCACGCGGGTACCGTGCGCGGCGCGGAGCCCGGCGGAGTCCACTCCACGTCGGCGGCCGAAGGCCCGTGGCGGGGGTCGAAGAAGCACGGGGGGCGGCGCTCGGGGAGGGCGGCGCCGGTGCGGCGGGCCTCCAGGGTCGTCAGCGCGAACCGCCCCTCCTCAAGGGCTTCCGTCACGCCGCGCACGTCGACGGGGGCGCCGGCCGCGTCCATCCGGGACTTGGCCTTCTCGTACGCGTCGAGCGCCTTCTGGTAGTCCGCGCGCATCGCGTCGTCGGCGGCCGGGTCGGCGGGGTCGAAGGCGATACGGGTCATCTCCTCGCCGTACGCGGTGATGTCCTCGTCGACGACGGTGCGCAGCCGCGCCAGCTCCACCCTGGCCCGCTCCGCGTTCCGCAGCCCGGCGCGCTGCCGGACGAGCAGGACGCCGCCGACGAGCAGCAGGAGCACGACGCCGACGGTGATGGCCCCGGTACCGCCGATGCCGGTGCTGTCGCCCCAGCCGGAGGGCGCGCTGCCGCCGGCCTGTCCGGCGGCGTCGCCGGCGAAGGTGACGAGCTGGTCGGTGGCGTCGCCGGGGTGTGCGCCGATGGCGGCGCGGCGAAGGTTGTCGACGGCACGGGCGGACAGCACGCGGGCGTCGGCGGCGGCGCCGAAGCCGTTGCCGAGGCGGACGGCGTAGACGCCGGCGATGCCGGTACGGGAGCGGAGGTTCGGCAGTACGTCGCGGGCGGCGACGCCCGGGTCGGCGGGGAGCACGGCGACGAAGACGGGGCTGTCCTCGCCCTTGATCCGTGCGGCGAGCGCGTTGGCCCGGTCGACGGACATCTCGCCCCGGACGTCGGGGTGCACGTACACGGGCCGATCGCGCAGCGCCTTGGCGGCGTCGCCTACGGGGTCCCGGGCGTGCGCGGGGGACGCCGTGAGGAGCGCGGCGAGCAGGGCGAGGAGCGGTGCCAGGAACCGGTGCATACCTGACATTCTTCTCGCGGTGTGGGCGGGCGCCACCCGGGGTTCCGGCCGTTGCCGCAGTGTCAGAGGGGGCGCCTACCCTGGGGCGGGGTGTGCGGGGGACGTGAGGCGGGGGACGGCGGCGTTGTGCCGGCGGCGGTTTCGGTCCGCTGCTACGTGCCGACCGTCACCGCGCCGTCCAGGTCGCACGCCTGGAGCCGGCCGCACATCCCGTACCGCGGCTCCGCCCCCGTCCGCTGCACCGACGCCGACCGCAGGTGGGCGCCGTCCGTGCGGAGCGCGGTCAGGTGCGCGTCCGTCGCCGCCGCGGCGGCGGCCGGGCCCCGTTCCCAGCGCTCGCGCCAGTTGTCCAGGTGTGGCCGTACCAGCTCCACCGCGCGCGCGTGGAACGCCTCCAGTGGCGCCGGGTCGCCCGCCCGCGCGGCCCCGGCCAGTTCGGCGAAGCCGGCCAGCGCCAGGTCGCGGCGCGCCTGCGCGGACTTCTCCGGCTCCGCCGGGTCGAGCGCGGCGGCGCGGGCGTAGGCGGCGTCGTCGTAGAGGACGTCGGACGGGAAGGGGAAGGCGGCGTCGCCGGCCTCGGGGAGGCCGGCGTTCTGCATGAGGACGAGGATGTCGAGCCGGCCGTCGGCGTTGACGAGCCGGTGGATGGTGCCGGGCGTGAACCAGACGACGGCGTCCTCGACCAGCTCGGTCTCGGCGTATCCGGAGGCGGTCAGGGTCTGCACGGCGCCGTGGCCGCCGAGGACGACGTACGCCTCGGTGCACGCGAGGTGCAGATGCGGGGTGCCGCCGCGGAGGCCGTCGGGGGCCTGCCAGTCGTAGACGCGGAGCCGGGAGACGCTGACGCCGCCGGGGAGGGGCGGGAGTGCGGGATCGGCCATGGCACCAGCATGACGCAAGCGCTTTCTGCGGACCAGCCCCCGAACCGCCGGATCTGTCGCCCAGTCGCGCCACGCCACGGGAGGCGGGTTCGCGGGCGCTCCGCCGGCGGGCAGTTCTGCCGTGGGGCGACCTACCCTTGGGCGGGTGTGCGGGGGATACGCAGGGGATGTGCCGGGTGTTCTCTGTGTGATGTGCGTGGCGAGTGTGCCGGGTGTGCGGGATTTCGGGAGGGCTGGGGGCGGGCTTTCGTAGGACTACGCCGGCTGCACCAGCGTGTATCCCTCGTCCAGCAGCCGCGGCAGGTAGTACTCCAACGCCCGTACCGTCGCCCACCTGTTGCCCCCGCCGTCGTGCGCCAGCACGATCGCGCCCGCGTGCGCCTTCCTGAGCACGGTCCTCTCGATGAACGCCTGGTCGCGGTGGTCCCAGTCGAGCGTGTCGATGTCCCACTGGAAGGGCTCCATCTGCAGTTGCGCGCAGATCTCCAGGCTCGGCCCGTGCCACATCCCGTACGGCGCCCGCGCCACCCGCGGCGGCGCACCCAGCTCCTTCGCCACCAGCTCGCAGGTCTGCTCCAGTTCGTCGCGCACCCGCGGCGTGCTGATCAGGTCGAGCTGCGGGTGGGTGTACGAGTGGTTGCCGACGACGTGCCCGTCCGCGGCGATCCGGCGCAGCACGTCGCGGTTCCAGGGGATGTTCTCGCCGATGACGAAGAACGTCGCGCGCGCCCCGTGGCGGCGCAGGATCCGCAGGATCTCCGGCGTCTGCGTCGCGTGCGGGCCGTCGTCGAAGGTGAGCGCGATCTTCTTGCCGGTCTCCCGGAGCGTGGTGTGCGGCGCCGCGTGCACCGCGACCGGCCGGGTGGGTCCCACGATACGGGCCGTGCCGCCCGACGTCGTCATCGGCGCGGTGCCGGTGCGGTCGGCGGCCGGGCGCAGCCCGTACGAGGCGCGGCCGAGCGGCTTGCCGTCCGCCAGGCCCGTCCGGGCGGCCGCCGTCCCCGACCTGGGGGCGTGCGCGTCGGGGGCGAGGGCGAGCTGGTACGCGCCGAGCAGGCCCAGGCAGAGCGCGGCGCGCCGGGGCACCCCTCGCGTGGGGTATTTGTCGTATTTCATGACCAACTGCTCTCACGAGGTGGAGTCAGGGCCGGTCAGTGACACGGGGCGCCGCGGCGAAGCACCGGATCGGGCCCCGGCGAGTGGCGAGGAGATCCGGAATGCGGTAGGAACGGGGCGTCTTGTGCGTTTCGTCCCCCCCGGCAGGGGCCGCCCGAGCGAGCGTCGTTCGACGACGGCCGCCGGGCCGCGACCGGGCCCCTGACGGCGGCCCGCCGCAGGCGATGCGGGCCGCCCGCTAAGCCGAATGGCCCAGGCCGCGCCCCTTCGACAGCGTGCCGGGGCCAGGACCGGGCTTCACTGGAAGCGTCGATAACGGAGCCGGAGCCGGAGCGTGGCCGTCACGAGGGCCCGCCGGACCGTCCCCGCGCCGAATGCGAGCTGAGGAGAGACGCCGTGCGGGCGACGTTCACGCTGGGGCGCATCGCCGGGATCCGGGTCGGGGTCCACTGGAGCGTGGTCCTGATCTTCGGCATCATCCTGGTCGGCCTCGCGCAGGGCCAGCTCCCGGACTCCGATCCGGGCCGTCCCCGGGCGCTGTACTGGGCGGCGGGCCTGGTGGCCGCCGTGGTCTTCTTCATCTCCCTCCTCGCCCACGAACTGGCGCACGCCGTGGTCGCGCGGCGCAACGGCGTCGACGCGGACGACATCGTGCTGTGGCTGCTCGGCGGGGTGGCCCGGCTGAAGTCGGAGGCGTCGAGCCCCGGGGCGGAACTGCGGATCGCGGGGATCGGCCCCCTGGTCAGCCTCGTGCTGGGCGGACTCTTCGCGCTGGGCACCTGGCTGCTCCACTACGCGTCCGCGCCGGAGCTCGTGGTGCAGGTGACGGGCTGGCTGGCGGGCATCAACCTGCTGCTCGCCGTCTTCAACTCCCTGCCGGCCGCGCCGCTGGACGGCGGGCGGCTGCTGCGCGCGCTGCTGTGGTGGCGTACCGGAGACCGGCTGCGGGCGATCGCGGGGGCCACCGCGGCGGGCCGCGCGCTGGGCTGGCTGCTCATCGTGCTGGGGTTCGTGTGGTTCCTGAGAGGCGGCGGGTTCAGCGGCCTCTGGCTGGCGCTGATCGGCTGGTTCCTCATCGGGGCGGCCACCGCCGAGAGCCGGCAGGCGCAGTTGCGCGGTGTGCTCTCCGGTGTTCCCGTACGGAACGCCATGACACCGGATCCGGTCGTGGTGCCCGCGGCCCTGGACGTCGCGCACCTGCTGGACAACCCGATGTACCGGCATTCGGCGTTCCCGGTCCTCGGCGAGGACGGGGAGCCGGTCGGTCTGGTGACGCTGCGCGGTGCCCGACACGTGAGGCCCGACCACGGCGGGACGGTGACCGTGGGCGAGGTGATGGTGCCGCTGGCGCAGCTCGTCGTCGTCGGACCGGACGACTCCCTGGCCGATCTGCTGCCCCGCATGTCGCCGGGGCCCGAGCACCGCGTCCTGGTCATGGAGGAGGGCAGGCTCGTCGGGATCCTGTCGCTGTCGGACGTCAGCCGGACGGTGAGGTACCTGGCGGAGACCTCCCCCCGCGCGAGACAGGGCCCCTGACCGCGGGCCACCGGCTCCTCGTACGCCATGGCCGTGTACGCCATGGCCGTGTACGCCATGGCCGTGGACGCCGTGCCCGTGGACGCCGTGCCCGTGGACGCCGTGCCCGTGCGCGGCCGTGCGGTGGTGTCGCTCACAGTTCGCCGGCCGCGGGACCGGTGCGGTGCGGCGGCGCGGTTACCCTGGCGTCGCTCCCGTACCCCCTGACCGCAGGCGAGGCCGCACGTGTTCCGGACGATGCTGAAGTCCAAGATCCACCGCGCCACCGTGACCCAGGCCGACCTGCACTACGTCGGGTCCCTCACCGTCGACGAGGACCTCATGGAGGCCGCGGACCTGCTGGCCGGCGAGCAGGTCGACGTCGTGGACATCGACAACGGCGCCCGGCTCACCACGTACGTCATCCCGGGCCCGCGCGGCAGCGGCGTGATCGGCATCAACGGCGCGGCGGCCCGGCTGGTCAGCCCCGGCGACCTGGTGATCGTCATCAGCTACGCGACGGTGGCCGACGCGGAGGCGAAGGCGCTGCTGCCGCGGATCGTCTTCGTGGACGGCGACAACCGCCCCGTCCGGCACGGCTCGGACCCGGCCGAGGCGCTGCCCGGCACGGCAACGGTGCGGGGCGACTCCGTGGCCGGCGACTGAGCGGACGTCACCGGCGGGGCCGCCCCGCACCGTGGTGGGCACAGCGGGCGGCGCCGCGGCCGCCCGCTGTCGTGCGCGTGGGCCTCAGGAACGGCCCGCCTCGATGTCCAGCGTGATCTTGATCTTGTCGCTCACCGCGGCACCGGCCGCGCCGCCGGTCACGCCGTAGTCGGAGCGGCTGATCTCCGTGCTCGCCGAGAACCCGACGACCATGCTGCCCTCCTGCTGGCCCGGCGCGAAGCCGCCGACCTCGGTCTCCAGGGTCACGGGGCGGGTCACGCCGCGCAGGGTCAGGTCGCCGTCGATCAGGTAGACGTCGTCCTTCTCGCGGATCCCGGTGGACTTGAAGGTCATCTCGGGGTGCGTCTCGACGTCCAGGAAGTCCGCCGTGCGTACGTGGTCGTCACGCATGTCGTTGCGCGTGTTGACCGAGGTGGTCTGGATGACCGCGGTGACCTCGGACTGCAGCGGGTCCTCGTGGGTCACGATGGTGCCCTCGACATGGTCGAACGTGCCGCGGACCCGCGTGACGCCCAGGTGCCGGACGACGAACGAGACGTCGGAGTGCACCGGGTCGATCGTCCAGGTGCCGGTCTGGTAAGCGGGGATCCGGTCGGCGTGACTGGTCATGGGGATATGCCTCTTCCGTAGCGGTGCCCACCACTGGGCAAGTGGTTGAACTCTCACCCAAAACTCTAACACTCTCTGGTTGAGGACTCAACTATAGGTATGCTGGACACATGACCGACGTACGCTGGCTCACCGATGACGAACAGCGGATATGGCGCCTCTTCATGAACGCCGTCCGCGACTTCAACGCGCATCTGGACCGCCAGTTGCGGCGCGACTCCGGGATGCCCGTGGCGTACTACGAGATCCTCGTGCACCTCTCCGAGGCTCCCGGGCGCAGCCTTCGGATGAGCCAGCTCGCCGAGCAGGCCCGCTCCTCGCGCAGCAGGCTGTCGCACGCGGTGGCGGCGCTGGAGAAGGCGGGGTACGTCTCCCGCTGCACCACCGACGCCGACCGCCGCGGCTCCGTGGCGCAGCTCACCGACGCCGGGTTCGGCGTGCTGGAGGCGGCGGCGCCGGGACATGTGACAGAGGTGCGCAAGCACCTCTTCGACGTGCTCACGCCCGAGCAGCAGCAGAAACTCGGCGAGATCAGCGGTGCGGTGCAGGACGGGCTGCGGCCGATCTGTGCGCAGGCGCGGGCCGAGGACGGGGAGGACGCCGAGGAGGCGGAGGGCGCTGCGGAGGCGGAGGGCGCTGCGGAGGCCACCGTGGAGGGCGCCGCGGGCAAGGCGCGGGAAGCCGTCGCGGACGCCTGACGCCCGCCGCTACGTCCCGCCCCCCGGCCCGCCGCGGCGCCGGCCGCCGCGCGGGTGCCCGCCCCGCCGCCGGGGAGCGTGTCCGCCGGAGCGGAGCGGGCGGGCCGCGTACGCCTTACTCGGACAGCGTCCACACCGCGTGCGCGAGCGCGTCGCTGTTCCGGTCCAGCGCCGTGTCGTTCACGTTCGACGTGGTGTCGCACGAGCTGTGGTAGCACCGGTCGAATGCCTGGCCGGCCGTGCCGCCCCATTTCGCCGCCTGCGCCGCCGACTTGGTCCGGCTCGCGCCCGTGAACAGCCCGCCGACCGGCACGCCAGCGCTCTTGAACGCCGCGTGGTCGGACCGGCCGTCGCCCTCGGTCTCGATCTCGGTGGGGACGCCGAGGCCGGCGTAGTAGTCCTTGAAGACCTTCTCGATCTGCGGGTCGTCGTCGTAGACGAAGTACCCGGGGTTGGGCGAGCCGATCATGTCGAAGTTCAGATAGCCGGAGAGCGCGGCGCGGTCGGCGGCCGGCAGGTTGCTGACGTAGTACCGCGAGCCGACCAGACCCAGTTCCTCCGCGCCCCACCAGGCGAAGCGCAGGTGCTCGCGCGGCTGGAAGCCGGACCGGGCGACGGCCAGCGCGGTCTCCAGGACGGCGGCGGAGCCGGTGCCGTTGTCGTTGATGCCGGCTCCCGAGGTGACCGAGTCGAGGTGCGCGCCGGCCATGAGGACCTGGTTCGCGTCGCCGCCCGGCCAGTCGGCGATGAGGTTGTAGCCGGTGCCGCCGCCGGCGCTGAACTGCTGGATCCTGGTGGTGAATCCGGCGGCGTCGAGCTTGCCCTTCACGTAGTCGAGCGAGGCCCGGTAGCCGGGGCGGCCGTGGGCGCGGTTGCCGCCGTTGGCGGCGGCGATGGACTGGAACTGCGACAGGTGCGCCTTGACGTTCGCGACGGGTATGTCCGGCGCCTGCTCGGGTGCGACGCGCGCCGCGGGCGCGGCGGTTGCACTGCCGGAAGCGGGCTGCGCCGCGGGTTCGGCGGCGACCGCGACCGGCACGAGCAGCGCGGTCAGCAGCCCGCCGGCGAGGAGCGCGGCGGCCGGCCGCGACCTGAGGCGTGCACGACGGAGGGGCATGGGTGCTCCCAACGGTGGGGGACTGTCGTGCACATGAGGCTGGCGGAGCTGTTGAGGCCGCGTCAAGAACCCATCCGGTCGCGCAAAACCGGTTATCGGACAGGTGGTGTACGCGGCCACCCGCCGTCGTACGCAGTCGCGCCCGGTCCCGCACCCGCTTCTGCGCCCGGTCCCGCGCCCCGTCGTACGCCGCCGGGCGCGCCCGCGCGCCGCCGCCCGCCCCGGTTCGTACGACCCCGCCGGCCGTCCTGACCGGCGCCGGGCCCCCGTCCCCGTATCGTCTCTGGCTATGAACATCATGGGAGTCGACATCGGCGGCTCGGGCATCAAGGGCGCCCCGGCCGACCTGGACACGGGCACCCTTGCGGAGGAGCGGTACAAGGTGCTCACCCCGCACCCCTCGGGCCCCGACGCCGTTGCCGACGGCGTCGCCGCGGTGGTCGAGCACTTCGCCGGGCACGAAGGGCCCGTCGGCGTCACCTTCCCCGGGGTCATCACCGACGGCGTCGTACGCACCGCCGCCAACGTCGACAAGAGCTGGGTCGACGTCGACGCCGCCGCCCTCCTCGGCAACCGCCTCGGCCGCCCCGTCCACATCGTCAACGACGCCGACGCCGCCGGTATCGCCGAACTGACCTTCGGCGCCGCCCGCGGCCGCACCGGCACCGTCATCGTGCTGACCTTCGGCACCGGCATCGGCAGCGCCGTCTTCACCGGCGGCCGGCTCGTCCCCAACACCGAGCTGGGCCACCTGGAGCTGCACGGCCACGAGGCGGAGAAGCGCGCCTCCGCCAAGGAGCGCGAGGACAAGGACCTGAGCTGGAAGCACTGGGCCCACCGGGTGCAGCGCTATCTCGCCCATCTGGAGATGCTCTTCACGCCCGAACTGTTCGTCATCGGCGGGGGCGTGAGCCGCAAGGCGGACAAGTTCCTCGACGACATCACCGGCATCCGCGCCGACGTCGTCCCCGCCGAGCTGCAGAACAACGCGGGCATCGTCGGCGCCGCGATGGCCGCCGCCGCAGCCGCGCGCTGACACCGCCGGTCCCCGGCGCTCCGGCCGCTCTCCCCTATGGTGAGTGGGTTCTGCACACGGAGCGTAGGGAGATGGTGACCGCACGTGCTCGACGAAGGGGTGGAGAAGCCCGCGGAAGGCGGCGGCGCACCGGGTCGCCCACCGCGTACCGACGCGGTGGTCTTCGGCGTCGCCGCCGCGCTGACGCTGGCGTTCGTGATCTGGGGTGCGGTGGCGACGGACTCCCTGGAGGACGTCTCCACGTCTCTGCTCAACGACACGATGCACTACGGCGGATGGGCCTTCGTGCTCGCCGCCTCCGGCTTCGTGATCTTCGCGCTGTGGCTGGCCTTCAGCCGCTACGGCCGCATCACCCTCGGCCGGGAGGGAGAACCGCCGGAGTTCCGCACGGTGTCGTGGGTGGCGATGATGTTCAGCGCCGGCATGGGCATCGGCCTGATGTTCTACGGCGTGAACGAGCCCCTCGCGCACTTCGCCACCCCGCCGCCCGACACCGTCTCCGCCAGCGCCGGTGCCGCCTCGCGGATGGAGGTCGCGATGGCGACCACCCTCTTCCACTGGACGCTGCACCCCTGGGCCATCTACGCCGCCGTCGGCCTCGCCATGGCGTACAGCGTCTTCCGCCGCAACCGCCGGCAGACCATCAGCGCCGTCTTCACCCCGCTCATCGGCCCGCGGCACGCCAACGGCGGCGTCGGCAAGGTCATCGACATCCTCGCCATCTTCGCCACCCTCTTC
Organism: Streptomyces sp. NBC_01808; assembly: GCF_035917395.1. Lineage (NCBI taxonomy): Bacteria > Bacillati > Actinomycetota > Actinomycetes > Kitasatosporales > Streptomycetaceae > Streptomyces > Streptomyces sp. NBC_01808. Next base: position 2,657,730 of record NZ_CP109072.1, on the reverse strand, counting down.
GGCTCCGCCGCCTCGCTCGGGCTCGGCGCGCTCCAGATCGGCAGCGGCGTCAAGGAGGTCGGCTGGACGTCGGAGGAGGTCGGCGAGGGGCTGCTGATCCTCGTCATCGGCGTGCTCACCGCCGCGTTCGTCGCCTCCGCGGTCTCCGGCATCGAGCGGGGCATCCAGTGGCTGTCGAACATCAACATGGTGCTCGCCGCGGTGCTCGCCGTGTTCGTCTTCATCGCGGGACCGACGATCCTGATCCTCGACCTTATTCCGACCTCCATCGGGTCGTTCTTCGCCGACCTGCCGCAGATGATGGCGCGTACGGAGGCCAGCGGCGGCTCGGACGTGGCCGGCTGGCTGTCGGGCTGGACGGTCTTCTACTGGGCGTGGTGGATCTCGTGGACGCCGTTCGTCGGCATGTTCATCGCGCGCATCAGCCGGGGGCGCACCATCAGGCAGTTCGTCGGCGGCGTGATCCTCGTGCCCAGCGTGGTCAGCCTCGTGTGGTTCTGCATCCTCGGCGGCACCGCGATGCAGCAGGAAGCCCACGGGGCGGGCATCACGGAGGAGTCGACGCAGGAGGGGCAGTTGTTCGCGGTGCTGAACGCGTACCCGATCGCCGGCGTCACGACGCTCCTGGTGATGGTCCTCGTCGGCATCTTCTTCGTCTCCGGCGCGGACGCCGCGTCGATCGTGATGGGCGCACTGTCGCAGAAGGGGACGCTGGAGCCGACGCGCATGGTGGTCGTGGTCTGGGGCGTGCTGACCGGCGCGGTCGCCGCCGTCATGCTGCTCGTCGGGGGCGGCGGGGACGCCGCGCTGACCGGGCTGAAGAACCTCACGATCCTCGTCGCGGTGCCGTTCACGGTGGTGATGATCGGGCTGTGCGTGGCGCTGATGCGCGACCTGCGGCACGACGAGCTGATCGTCATCGGCGAGCAGGGCGAGCAGGCGGTCGAGACGGCGGTACGGGCCGGACACCAGCACTACGACGGGGAGTTCGAGCTGCAGATCCGCGGGCTCGCGAGGCGGCTGCGGGGCGGCCGGGGCGCGGGCCGGGACCGCGGCGACGGCGAAGGCGACGGTGAGGGCGGGGGCACGGCTCCCGGGCCTGAGGACGGGCGGCCCGCGGACTGAGCAACGGGGCCCGGGGCCCGGTGCGTACGAGCCGGAAGCCCGGCCGTACGCGCCGGGACTCCCGGCAGGGGTCAACCGACCGGTGGACCCCCGGTTCCACCGGTCGCGGCTGTCGGGGACAGGGGCGCGATCGCGAGCATTTCCGGTATGAGAAATCTCCCTGTGCGCATGGCCCGCTGGAGCGCCCGGCATCCGTGGCGCGCGATCGCCGGCTGGTTCGTCTTCGTCGTGCTCTGCGTGGGCACCGGCGTCTCCGTCGGCGGCAACCCCGCCACCACCGAGGACTTCTGGGTCGGCGAGGGCGGCCGCGCCGAGCAGTTGGCGACCGAGGGCGGTCTGCAGCGCAAGCCCACCGAACACGTGCTCATCCGCGCCCAGTCCGGCCGCTCCCTCGACCACGCCGCCGCCCGCGCGGCCGCCCGGGACATCACCAGCCGGATGGAGCGGCTTCCCGAAGTGGCGTCCGTCGCCGCGCCCGTACGCTCCGCGAACGGCGAGGCGCTGCGGGTGCCGGTCGTGCTGAAGGGTGCCGAGCTGGACGGGAAGAAGAACGTCGGGCCCCTGCTGGAGCAGACCGGGAAGGCGGCCGCGGCGCACACCGGCGTCGTCATCGAGGAGACCGGTTCGCCCGCGATCAGCAAGGGGGTCAACGACCAGCGCGGCGAGGACCTGGCGCTCTCCGAGCGTATCTCGCTGCCCGTCACGCTCGTCACGCTGCTCGTCGTCTTCGGGTCCTTCGCCATGGCCGGCGTGCCGCTGCTGCTGGCGCTGACGTCGATCGCCGCGGCGCTCGGCCTGTCGATGCTGGCCTCCCACCTGCTGCCCGACCCCGGCGTCGGCACCAACCTGATCCTGCTCATCGGCCTCGCCGTCGGCGTCGACTACACGCTCTTCTACCTCAAGCGCGAGCGCGAGGAGCGCGCCCGCGCCGAGGGCAGGCTTTCGTCCCCCGCCCTCGTCGAACTGGCGGCGTCGACGGCGGGGCGCGCCATCGTCGTCTCCGGCCTCGCCGTCATCGTCTCCACCGCCACTCTCTACCTCGCCACCGACGTCATCTTCTCCTCCCTCGCCACGGGCACGATCCTCGTCGTGGCCGTGGCCGTCGTCAGCTCCCTGACGGCGTTGCCCGCGCTGCTCGTGACGATCGGCCGCCGCACCGAGCGGCGGGCCGCACGTCGTGAGGCGCGCGGGGCCGCCCGGCGCCAGCGCCGGCAACGCCCCGAGCACGGGCGGGTCTTCGCCGCCCTGCTGCGGCCCGCGCAGCGGCGTCCCGCCGCCACCCTGGTCGTCTCCGTGCTGGCCATGGTCGCGCTCGCCGTGCCCGCGCTCGGTATGAAGCTCGTGGACCCCGGCAAGGACACCTTCTCCCGCGACATCCCGGCCATGCAGACGTACGACCGGCTGACCGCCGCCTTCCCCGAGCTGAAGGTGCAGCACGAGGTCGTCGCCCGGGCCGCCGCTGAGCGCGCACCCGAGGTGCGGCGAGCGCTGGCCGGGCTGGGCCGGCGGGCGTCGGCCGACCCGCTGTTCGTCCGGGACGCCGAGCCCGCGGTACGTACCTCACCGGACGGCCGGACCAGCGTGCTCGTGCTCTCCGTACCGCACTTCGCCAACTCCCAGTCCGCGAAGGACTCGCTGCGGCATCTGCGCGACGACCACCTGCCCGCGACCGTCGGGCGGCTGGCCGGCGTCGAGACGGCCGTCAGCGGGGACGTCGCCCGCGGCACCGACTACGTCGAGGACGAGCGCGACAAGCTGCCGCTGGTCATCGGAGCCCTGCTGCTGCTCACCTTCGTGATGACGGTGATCGCGTTCCGCTCGGTGGTGATCGGGCTACTCGGCGTCGTGCTGAACCTGCTCTCCGCCGCCGCCGCGCTGGGCGCGCTCGTCGTCGTCTTCCAGGGCACGTGGGCCGAGGGGTTGCTCGACTTCGACTCGATGGGCGCGATCGCCTCCCGGGTGCCGCTGTTCCTCTTCGTGATCCTCTTCGGTCTTTCGATGGACTACCAGGTGTTCGTGGTCAGCCGGATCAAGGAGGCCCGGGACGCCGGGATGCCGGCGCGGGAGGCGGTGATCGCGGGCATCGGGGCGTCGGCGAAGGTCGTGACCAGCGCGGCGGTCGTGATGGTCACCGTCTTCGCCGGGTTCGTCGCGCTGCATCTGACCGAGATGAAGCAGATGGGCTTCTGCCTCGCGCTCGCCGTCCTGCTCGACGCGGTGGTGATCCGGTTGATGGTGCTGCCCGCGGCCCTGCTGCTCCTCGGCGAGCGGGCCTGGCGGCGGGCGCCGCGCCGGCCCGCACCGCCCCCGCCGGCGGTGGTGTCGGCGCCGGTGGACGGCGCGGACGGGGCGATGGCCCGTACGGCCCGGAACGTACCCTGAACGGCATGCTCCCCCGGCCACGGCGCGGCGACCCCCTCTGGATCTGGATGCTGCACGGCTGGGACGTCTTCTCCTGGGCGATCGTCGGCCTGCTGACACTGGTCACGATCCTCGGAGACGTCCCGGCCGGGGACCGGTACGGGTCGCTCGCGCTCGTGGCCGTGCTCGCTCTGGGCTATGCGGTCGTGCGCAGCCGTCCCGGGAACCCGGTGCGGCTCGCGTACGGCTACCTCGTCCTGCTGGTTCTCGTCCTGGGGTGCCTGTCCTGGCTCCGCGACGGCTTCGGCGTGCTCTACACGGTGACGCTGGCCCAGTTCGTGATCTTCGTGGACAGCCTGCGGGGCGCCGTCGTCAGCAGCGCCCTCGGCGCCGTCGCGATCACTCTCGGCGGTGCGCTGCGCGAGGGCTGGAGCATCGACAGCCTCGCCACCAACGCCCTCTCGTCCGTCGCCGTCTACGCCGTCAGCGTCATGATCGCGCTGCTGACCCCCCGGGCACTGGCGGTACGCGACGAGCGCGCCCGGTTGCGCAGCCGGCTGGCCGACGCCGAACAGCGGCTCGTGCAGGCGCAGAAGCGGCAGGGCGCCGCCGAGGAGCGGGAGCGCATCGCGCGGGAGATCCACGACACCCTCGCGCAGGGCTTCGCTTCGATCGTCGTCCTCGCCGAGGCGGCGCGCGCCGGGCTGGCCGCCGAGCCCGCGAAGAGCGCGCAGCAGTTGCGGTCCATCGAACGCACCGCCCGCGAGAACCTCGCCGAGGCCCGCGTCCTCGTCGGCGCCGCCCCGCGCAGCGGTGTCGCCACGGGTTCCGTCGCCACCACGCTGCGGCGCACCCTGGACCGCTTCGCCGAGGACACCGGGCTCGTGGTCGAGGCCCAGCTGCCCGACGTCGACTGCGACCAGCCGACCCGGATCGCACTGCTGCGCTGTACGCAGGAGTCGCTGGCCAACGTGCGCAAGCACGCGGAGGCGTCGACGGTCGGGGTGGTGCTGACGGCGGGCCCGGAGGGCATCGAGCTGGAGATCACCGACGACGGGAAGGGGTTCGCGCCGGGGGCGGTGGGGCAGGGCGCGACTCGTGACGGCGGTGCCGGTGACGACGGCGGCGAGGCGGACGGCGCCGTGCCGGCCGGGGGCTTCGGGCTGGACGGGATGCGCCGGCGGCTCGCCGAGTTCGGCGGCGAGCTCACCGTGACCAGCTCGCCCGGTGACGGTACCCGCATACTCGTCACCGTACCCGCCGCCGGGCCCACCCCGGACGGCACCCTCCCGGACGGGACCCGCGCAGCCGGGACGGCCGCCGGGACTGCCGCGGGCGGGACGCGCGCCACCGGACTCGCCACGGACGGACAGGTCTGAGATGACGACACACGCACATGGCACGCCGCTCCGGGTCGTCCTCGCCGACGACCACACCGTGATGCGCACCGGTCTCGTCGCGCTGCTCGCGGCCGAGCCCAGCATCGAGGTCGTCGGCGAGGCCGGCGACGGCCGCGAGGCCATCGCCCTCGTCGCCCGCCTCGATCCGGACGTCGCCCTGCTCGACCTGCGGATGCCGCAGCTCGACGGCGCCGGCGCCACCGCCGCGATCGTCGCGGCAGCGGCGCGTACCCGGGTGCTGATCCTCACCACGTACGACACGGACAGCGAGATCGAGCGCGCGGTCGAGGCCGGTGCCACCGGCTATCTGCTGAAGGACGCCACCCGCGCCCAGTTGGTCGACGCCATCCACGCCGCCTCCCGCGGGGAGACGGTCCTCGCGCCGCGCGTGGCCCAGCGCCTGGTCGCGAAGATGCGCAGCCCTGCCCCGGTGACGCTCACGCCGCGCGAGTCCGAGGTACTGGCCGGTGTGGCCGAAGGGCTGTCGAACGCGGAGATCGGCAAGCGCCTGTTCATCGGCGAGGCCACCGTGAAGACGCACCTGCTGCGCATCTTCGCCAAGCTCGACGTCGGCGACCGTACGCGCGCGGTCGTCGTCGCCCTGGAGAGCGGCTTGCTGCCGGGCCGCTGAGACCGGTGCTTTCCCGGCTGGCCCTCGGCACGACCCCTTCCCGCTTCCGCGCGGCGCGCGCACAATGCGGTCGAGACCGTCGCCGCCCGGAAGGCAGGGACCCGTGAGCCGACGCCGTACCGCACCTCCGTTACGCACCATCGCCACCGCCGCCGTCCTCGCCGTGCTCGGCGCGCTGCTGACCGTGCTCGCACCGCCCGCGTCGGCGTCCGCCTCGCCCTCCGCCCCGGCGCAGCCCGCCGCGGCGACCGCGGTGCGCGGCGGCGAGGCGCTGTACGGGGCCTCGTACGCCTGCACGCTCGGCTTCAACGCCGTGAGCGGCGGTACCTCGTACGGCATCATCGCCGGCCACTGCGCCGACGTCGGCAGCACCTGGGCCGTCGACGGGGAGAGCGGCCGCGTGTCCGTCGGCGTGACCTCGGGGGCGAGCTTCCCGGGGAACGACTACGGCGTCGTCCGCTACACCAACACCTCCCTGTCGTACCCCGGCGAGGTCAAGGGCAGCGGCGGCGCCCCGGTGGACATCACCGGCGCCGCCGACCCGGCGCCCGGCATGTCGCTGTGCCACTACGGGCGGGTCGGCGGCTACCGCTGCGGCACGGTGCAGGCGGTCAACCTGACCGTGAACTTCTCCGGCGGGGTCGTCTCAGGACTGTTCCGCTCCAACATCTGCTCGGAGCCCGGCGACACCGGCGGACCGGCGTTCTCCGGCGGCCGGGCGGTCGGCATCATCGTCGGCGGCAGCGGCGACTGCACCAGCGGCGGCGTGACGTACTACCAGCCCATCAAGGAGATCCTGGCGGCCTACGGCCTCACGCTGTCGTAGCCGCGGGCGTACGGGCGAGGAGGTCGCGCAGCGCCGCGGCCACCTCGTCCGGCGCCTCCTCGGCCATGAAGTGGCCGCAGGCCACGGTGGCGTGCCGCAGGTCGGGGGCCCAGGCGCGCCACCGCGCGGCGGCGTCGAAGCCGAGCGCGGCACCCCAGTCCTGCTGGAGGACGGCGACCGGCATGCGCAGCAGGTTGCCGGCGTCGCGGTCGGCGGTGTCGTGCTCGACGTCGACGCCCGCGGAGGCGCGGTAGTCCGCCACGATCGACGGCACCGCTTCGCGGGACGCGGCGAGATACGCGGCGCGTACGTCTGCGGGGATGGCGTCGGCGCCGCCGGACCAGATGTCGAGGAAGTGGCCGAAGAACGCGTCCGGGGCGGCGGCGATCATCTCCTCTGGCAGGCCGGGCGGTTGCGCCATGAGGTACAGGTGGAAGCCGACCGCGGCCGACACCCCGTGCATCACGTCCCACATGTCGAGCGTCGGCAGCACGTCCAGGCACGCCAGGTGGGTCACCGCGTCCGGGTGGTCGAGCCCGGCGCGGAACGCCACCAGCGCGCCGCGGTCGTGCCCCGCGAGCGCGAAGCGCTCGTACCCCAGCGCGCGGGCGAGCGCCACGACGTCCTCGGCCATCGTGCGCTTCGCGTACGTGCCGCCGCCGGGCCCGCCCGCCGCCTCGGCCGGCTTGTCGCTGGCGCCGTAGCCGCGCAGGTCGGGGCAGATGACGGTGTGGTCGGCGGCGAGCCGGGCGGCGACGTGCCGCCACATGAGGTGGGTCTGCGGGAAGCCGTGCAGCAGCACGACGGGGCTGCCGTCGGGGTTGCCGCCGACGGCGGCGCTCAGGGCGACGCCGTCGGCGACGGGGACGCGCCGGTAGTCGAAGCCGGGGATGCGGGGGGACATCGGGGGATTCCCTTCGTAGCCGATCGTTGCCCCCAGCGTGCGCGGCGCGGATGAGCAGCGGATGAGCGCGCTGTACGGTGGCGCCCGGCGGGGCCCGGGCAAGGCCGGGGCCGGGTCTGGAGAGGTGGTCGGCGGTGCGGGTCCTTTTCGGCGTACTGGGTCCTGTGGCGGCCTGGGACGGCGACGGGGCCGGGTCCTCCGGCGCCGGGGACGGCAGCGCGGAGGGCGGCGCGATCGCGCTGAAGGGGCCGCGGCACCGGGCCGTACTCGCCCGCCTGATCGTCGCGCGCCGCCGCGTCGTCCCCGTCGGCCTGCTGGTCGAGGACCTGTGGACCGACCCGCCCGCGAACGCCGTGGGTACGGTACGCACCTTCGTCGCCGCGCTGCGCCGCGCCCTCGAACCCGGCCGCCCGCCGCGCGCGCCCGCGCGGCTGCTGGTCACGCAGGGCCCGGGGTACGCGCTGCGCGCAGAACCTGACGCCGTCGACGCCTGGCGCTTCGAGAGCGCGGTGGCCGAGGCGGGAGCCCTGCCGCCGGGGGAGGCGGTGGCGCGGCTGGACCGGGCGCTGGGCTGGTGGCGCGGCCCCGCGTACGCGGAGTTCGCCGACCTGCCGTGGGCCCGTACCGAGCGCTCCCGCCTCGCCGACCTGCGCCTGCACGCCGTCGAGTTGCACGCGGAGGCCCGGCTGTCGCTGGGCCGCGCCGCCGAGACCGCGGCGGACCTGGACGCCCACGTGGCCGAGCACCCCTGGCGCGAGGACGCCTGGCGCCTGCTGGCGCTGGCCCTGTACCGCGCGGGCCGCCAGGCCGACGCGCTCGCGGTGCTGCGCAGGGCGCGCACGATGCTGGGCGAGCAGTTGGGCGTGGACCCGGGCCCGGCGCTGCGGCGACTGGAGACGGACATCCTGGTGCAGGCGGACCACCTGGAGGCGCCGGGCGGGCCGGGGGACGGCGGTGGTCCGGCGCCGGGCGCCGGTGGCGGTGGCACGGACGAGGGCGGCGGTCCCGGTCGTGACGGCCGCGTGTCCGGCGGGCGGGCCGGTGCCGGGCGGGACGGCGCGGCTGCCGGTGGCGGTGAGGGGGAGGAGGCACGGCGGGTGTGGGCCGAGGCGGCTGCCGCGTACGACCGGGCCGTCGCCGGCGGGGCACGGGCCCGGCTGGAGTCCACGGTCGGGCTGCTGCGCAGCCTCGCGGTCACCGGGGGCGGCGGGCTCCAGGCCGCGCGGCGGCACCGGGTGGCGGCCGTCGAGGCGGCCGAGGAGTCGGGCGACCCGGAGCTGACCGCCCGGGTCATCGGCGCGTACGACGTGCCCGCGGTCTGGACCCGCGTCGACGACCCGGAGCAGGCCGCCCGCGTCGTGGCCACCGCCGAACGCGCCCTCGCCGCGCTGCCGCCCGCCGAGCACGCCGCGGTACGGGCCCGGCTGCTGGCCACCGTCGCCGTCGAGTCCCGCGGCACCCGCTCGGCGCGCGGGCCGCAGGCCGCCCGGGAGGCGGAGCGGCTGGCCCGCGGCCTGGACGATCCGGCGCTGCTGGCGTTCGCGCTCAACGGCGTGTTCATGCAGACCTTCGGGCGCACCGGTCTGGCCGCGGAACGGGACCGGATCGGCGCCGAGTTGGTCGCGCTCGCCGCGCGGCACGGCCTCGCGACGTACGAGGTGCTGGGCCACCTCATCCGGCTCCAGGCCCGCGCCGCGCTGGCGGACTTCCCCGGCGCGGACGAGCACGCCGCGGCTGCCGACCGGCTCGCCCAGCGCCACGAACTGCCGCTGGTCGCGGTGTTCACCGGCTGGTACGCGGCCCTCCGCCTCGCCGAGACCGGCACCCCGCCCGCGTACGCGCACGCCCCCGCCGCAGCCGGGACCCGCCCTCCGCCCCCGCCGGACCTCTCCGACGCCGAGGACGCCTACGGTGCCGCCGCCCGGCTCCTCGACGGGGCCGGGATGCCCGGTCTGGAGCGGGGGCTGCTCCCCTTGGCCCTGCTCTGCCTGCGGCTGCGGCGTGGGCTCGCCGTGTCCGCCGGCGGCGGCGCCGACTGGGGCCCGTACGAGCCGTGGGTGCGGCCTCTGCTCCTGCTGGGCGAGGAGCGGCGGGCCGAGGCGGCGACCGCGCTGCGGGCTGTGGGCGAGCCGCCGCGCGATCTGATGCAGGAGGCCGTCTGGTGCCTCGTGGCGCGGGCCGCCGTCGAACTCGGCGACCGCGAGACCATGGCGCGCGCCCGCGACCGCCTCGCCCCCGCTGCGGGCGAGATCGCCGGCGCCGGGACCGGGCTGCTGACCGTGGGTCCCGTCGCGAGCCACCTCGCCGCGCTCACCGCCGCACTGGGCGATTCGCCGCCCGCGTAGCCCGCCTCAGAGCCGGACCTCGCGGCGGGTGTCTATGCCCGTGCCGTACACGGGGTCGCGGCCCGGGACGTGGACCTCGCAGCTCGTCGCCCGCGCCCGGTACAGGCGCAGTCCGGCGTCGCCGCTGAGGTCCTCGGGCCGGAACCGTATCGCCCCGGCGGCGACCGCGCCCGCGAACGCCTCGTCGCACGCCGCCGCGAGCTGCGTCTCGGGCACCTGCTCCGCCGTCGCGCCGACGTACACCGCGCGGCCCGCTCCGATCGCCGCCGTGGAGTCGTAGACGACGAACTCGACGCCGGGCCGCGCGGCGAGGTTGGCGGAGTGCCGCGCCCGGGGCGAGGAGACCCAGTAGAAGGTGCGGTAACCGGCGTGCGTGAAGAACACCGGCGAGACCCGCGGCCGTCCGTCGGGCTCCGCGGTGCCCAGGGTGAGATAGCGGTTCGCGTCGAGCACGCTGCGCGCCATCCCGGCCAGGTCGTCGGGAAGTGTCACGGCTGTCCCCCTTCACCGTATGCGGCCGCCGTCGGCCGTCAGGCGACGGTATCCGACGCGACTGACAACCGCCGCCGGGCCGCCCCGGCCCAGCCCTCCCCGCTCAGCCCCGCGCCTCCACCGGGTCCGCCGCCAGCAGCGACGTCAGCGCGGCGATGTCCGCCGCCCCGTCCAGCCCGTCCACCGCCGCCTTGATCTCCCGCGCCCGCTCCCCGCCCAGCACGTCCGCCGTCAGCGCCGCGAACTTGCGCTCCAGGTCCGCCTCCGACAGCGGGTTCTCGGCCGCGCCCAGCGGGTGTTCGACGTCGCGTACGTACGTCTCGCCCGAGCGCGTGGTCACTTCGGTCACCGACGCCACCGACTGCCGCAGCGCGCCCGCGCGTTCGTCCAGGCCCGCGTCCCCCGTGACCGTGATGCGCGCGCCGAGCGCGGCGATCGCCGGGTCGGTCGTGCGGAGGTCGGCCATGATGTCGGCGAAGCCGACGTGGCCGCGGTGTGCGGCGACCGCCAGGACGTACTGCATGCAGTGCGAGCGCAGCGGGTTGGCGTCCACCACGTGGTACGACGAGCGCGGGGCGCGGACGGCGACGCGGTCGACGTCCCCGGGGCGCAGGTCGTGGGAGCGCATGATGTCCAGCAGCCCGTCGAGGGCGGCGGGGATGAACACGCAGCAGGAGTTGCGCTTGAAGAACAGCTCCCCGACCGCGTACCGCTCGCCGATGCCGGCGAGCAGCGCCTCCTGGTCCCACTGCCCCGTGAAGGCCAGCCCGAAGGGGTACTTGCCGCCGAAGACGTCCGCCGGACCGCGCAGCCCGATCCCCGCGAGCGTGGCGGCCTGCACCCCGGCCTGGGCGGCGAGGCCGATGTTGAGGGGGCGGGACTGCTCCGTGGGGTCGTCCACCCACGACAGCAGCCCGGACGCGCTCGTGCCCGCCAGCCCCAGCGCGGCCGCGAACCGCTCCTCGTCCAGGCCCAGCAGCAGCCCCGCGGCGACCGCGCTGCCGAACGTGCCCGCGACCGTCGTCGGGTGGAAGCCGCGCGCGTACTGGACGGCGGGGCCGAGGGCGTAGCTGACGCGGGCGGCGACGTCGATGCCGGCGACCGTGGCGGCCAGCACGTCGGCCCCGGAGGAGTGCTCCCGCTCTCCCACGGCGAGCGCGGCGGGGGCGACGACGGCGATGGCGTGGACGTTGGCGGAGGGGTGGTGGCTCTCGATGTCGCAGTAGTAGGCGAGGGTGCCGTTGGCGAGGGCGGCGGTGCTCGCGTCGGTGCGCAGCGCGGAGCCGAAGAGGCGGGAGGTGCCGGGGCCGGCTTCGGCGGCGGTCTTCTCCAGCAGGTCCATCACCGGGTAGCGGCGGGAGGTGGCGGCCAAGAGGGCGCCGAGGCAGTCGTAGAGCGCGTTCTTCGCCTGGCGGACGACGGGGGCGGGGAGGCGGTCGTACGCGAAGACGTCGAGGCGGTCGAGGAGTTGCTGCGTGCGGGTGCGGGTGCGGGTGCGGGTGCGGGTGCGGGTGCGGGACATGGCGGGACCTCCGGAGTGCGGTGGTACGGAATCGGCGCGATCAGCGCGCGAGGGCGCGCAGCGCCGTGGTCATCCGGCCGAGGGCGGCCGCCCACACCGCCTCGTCGCGGGCGTAGCAAACCCGGAACGAGCCGATGCCGCGCGGCCCGAACTGGTAGCCGGGGCTGACCAGGACGCCCGCCTCGCGCACGAGCCGGTCGGCGAGGACGTGGTCGGGCACGCCGAGCGCGGAGGCGTCGACGAAGAGGTACGCGGTCCCCGGCGGCCGGGGGCCGCCCCGGGCCCGTAGCCCGAGGTCCGCCGCGTCCGCCAGCCACGCCGCCGTCTGCTCGCGCAGGGCGCGCAGGTCGGCCAGCCGGTCCCGGACGAACTCCTCGTCGTCGCGCAGCCACCGCGTCAGCAGGTGCTGCGCGTACGCGGGCGCCCGCAGGGACATCGCGGCGAGCACGTCCTCCGCGCCGTCGGCCACCTCTCCGGGCGCGACGACGACGCCGACGCGGTAGCCCGACAGGGACTCGGTCTTGGACGGTCCCGTGACGGTGGCGCAGCGCCCTCGCATGCCGGGCTCGGCGATCAGGCGGGGGAGCGGGGCGTCGTAGACGAGGCGGGCGTACAGCTCGTCGACGACGGCGAAGGCGTCGTACTCGCGCACGAGCGCGGCGATCCCGGCGACGACCTCGGGCGGGTAGACCGCGCCGGTCGGGTTGTTGGGGTGCGAGAACAGCACGACGGAGGCACCGCCGCGCAGCGCCGCGGCCAGCTCGTCCAGATCGGGTACGAGGCCGTCGTGCGGTCCTGCGCCGGCCGGGACCGGGATCAGCGGCACGTGGTGGACGTGCGCGCCGAGGAGCCGCAGGATGCGCTCGCTGAACAGGTAGTCGGGATCGACGAGCGCGACCGTGTCGCCGGGGGAGACGAGCGCGGCGAGGGTGGCGAAGAGCCCGGCCTGCGAGCCGGGGGTGAGGAGCAGTTCGCGGTCCGGGTCGACGGGGATGCCGAGGCGGCGGCCCAGCTCCTGTGCCACCGGCCGGCGGACGGCCTCGGCGCCGCGGTACGGGGTGTAGGCGTGGGCCCCGTCCGCCGCCGCGGCGGCGAACGTCTCGGCGGCCCAGGGCGGCGGCGGGAAGCGGACGGTGTCGAAGTGCGTGGTGTCCAGCACGTCGCCGGTCACGCCTGCGGCCACGAAGCGGTCGGCCTCGCGGACGGAGAGGCCCATGCGCCCGGCACGCTCGGGCAGGTGGAGGCGGCGGACGGCGGTGGCGCGGCCGTAGCCGGGCTTCCGGTCCGTACGCGGGGATCCGGGCTCCCGGCTCATCACGCCGCCTCAGGCAGGCCCAGCAGCTCCGGCAGGCCGCGCAGGTCGGGCAGTTGGGCCGTGGGCGCGGGAGTGGTCGGGCGCAGCTCCTGGCCCTGCCGGTTGATCCATACGGTCGGGATGCCCATCGGTACGGAGCGCGGCAGGTCGACGTACTGCGACTGGGCCACGTGCACCGCCTCGTGCGGCTCCACGCCCGCGCGGCCGAGGACCAGTTCGAAGAGCGCGCGGTGCGGCTTGTACGCGCCGACCGCCTCGCCGGTGAAGACGTACGTGAAGGGGTTGCCCAGCTTGCGCACGCTGACGTCGATGATGTCGCGCTGGCTGTTGGAGATCGTGGCCAGCGGCGCGTGCGCGCCCAGCAGGCGCAGCGTCCCGACGCTGTCGGCGAAGGGGTCGGCTTCGGCCATCACGTCGCCGAGCGCGGCCAGTTCCGCGTCGTCCGCGGTGATCCCGGCCTCCGCGGCGAGGGCCTCGGCCATGGTCGTGGCGAGCAGGTCGCGGTAGGGCAGGAAGCGGCCGTGGACGGCGGGCAGGGCGTAGCCGTAGTACCAGCGGCGGTAAAAGGCGGCGACGTCCGTGTCCTGCGCCCGCGCTGCGAACAGCGCGCGCAGGTGGGCGCGGAGGGCGCCGTCCCAGTCGATGAGGGTGCCGTAGGTGTCGAAGGTGATGAGCCGGGGGCGGGCCGGCAGCGGAGTGGGCATGGCTCGACCGTAGGATGGCTCATTGACATTGGTCAAGAGCTAATAACTCATGTACGCGGCGGGAGTGGCCAGCCGGCGCTCCGCGTGCGCTTGCGCTCCCGGTAGGCGGTGACGTGGGCGCGGTTGCCGCAGCTCTTGGTGTCGCAGTAACGGCGCAGCCCCGGGCGGGAGGCGTCGACGAAGACGTTGGCGCAGTCGGCGCCCTCGCAGATCCGCAGCCGCCCCGCGCCGCCGTCGGCGATCGCGGTCAGCAGCGCGACCACGCACGACGTCGCCACCCGCTCGCCCAGCGGCGCCCGCGGGCGGGCGTAGTGCCAGTGCCAGGCGCCGTCGTGGTCGGTGAGGTGGGGCTGCGCGCGCAGGTCGCGCAGGAGCGCGTTGAGGTCGGCGACGGACTTCTGCACGGGCGTGCCGCCGAAGACGAACCGCAGCCGCGGGCGCAGTCGCCGCAGCCGCTCCAGGTCGGCTGCGGACACCGTGCGGCCGACGTCCCAGTGGTGCCGGGCGAGGAGCGCGGCCGCGTCCTCGCTGTCGCGCAGCCGGTCCCTGCCGGTGATGACGTCCAGGCTGTTGACCAGGTCGACGGCCGTGAGTGCGGCCTGCCCCGTGTAATCACTTACGGCCATGGTGACTTCCGCTCGTACCCATTACTTAAGGCAAAGATACCAATGTCGGCGGGGTGCGGCCTGCCCGTCACGCGACGCCCAGCGCCGCCCGTCCCGCGAGGACCACGGCGGTGTGCCGCGCGACCCGCGCGCCCAGGTGCTCGGCGGTCGCGACGTCGGCCTTGTGCACGGCGTCGGTGCCCAGGTCGCCCATGGTGGCCGCGGCGGCGCCGTTGAAGTAGCCGAGGCGGTTGAGGTCGTTCTCGCTCTCGTGGCTGAGGTGCCAGCCGGGCGCGAGGCCGAGGTTGACCCAGTGCATCTGGTGCTGGGCGGCGAGGGTCGCGAAGTACCCGAGGGTGATGTGCTTGTCGCCGGCCTTGCACGACGAGTGCGTGAAGCCCGCCCCGATCTTGTCCTTCCAGGACTGCGTCGACCAGCGCGTGCTGGTCGACTCGGCGAAGACGTGGAACGCGCCGGAGGCGGAGCCCATGAGCGTCGGCGCCCCGAACACGATGGCGTCCGCGGCGTCCAGCGTCTCCCAGTCGCCGTCCTGCATCTCCTCGACGAGCACCATGGCCACCGTGCCGCCCGCCGCCTCGGCGCCGGCCCTGACGGCCTCCGCCAGCACGTGGGTGTGGCCGCGGCGCGAGTGGTAGGCGATCGCGATGCTGGGTGCCGTGTCCATCGAGTGGTTCCCCCGTTACCGGTCCATGGCCGATGCCTTAAAGGGCCAGGATCGGGCCGGGAGGTTGGCCGAGACTAACCCCTGACTTGACGCCCACTTGGCGCGGCAGCGCGCGGGGAAGGGGGGCGGTCCCGGCCGCTCATCCGTGGCCGCTCTCGTAGTGGGCGCGAAGGAGGTCCAGGCCCCAGTCGTGGCGCGTGTGGCGCCATACGGAGTGGGCGTGGTTGCCGTCGTCCTGGGTGTTGTCGTACTCGATGAGGAAGTCCGGGGCGCGTACGCAGTAGTAGTGCCGGTCGCCCGGGGCGAGGCCGCCGGCCCAGGCGAAGGAGAGCCGCTCCAGCCCCCCGGCCACCGTGTCCGACCAGCATGCGCGCGCGTACGCCTCGGGTGCCCGGGCCAGGTAGCGGCGGACCAGGCGCTCCAGCAGCGCGCGCTGGGCCGGGGTCATGGCCGCGTACGGCAGGCCCGGCGGCAGCAGGTCCGGGTCGGCGAAGGGGTCGGCGCGGGTGAGGATGTCGTCCGGGGGCTCGGCGGCGTAGACCGCCGTGGTGCGGGCGGCGGTGTCCAGGTCCGTGACCAGTTCGCGGGCCAGGTCCTCCTCGGGGCCCAGCAGCCGGCCCGCCCGCGGTCCCGAGGCGACGACCGCGGGCTCCGAGCCGACGAAGTGCGGCGTGACCCGCAGCCCGGCGGGCGTGATCAGCACGTGTACGGCCAGGTGGTGGCCGTTCATCCGCCAGCCCCACGGTCCTTCGCCGTCCGGGTCGCCGAGCAGCCGCAGCCAGTAGCGGTCGGGCCCGGGGCGGCCGACCAGCTCGCGGCGGTGGCGCTCCACCTCGATCGCCCCGGCCGCCAGCCGCCCGCCGTGCGCGCTGTGCGCCGCGGCGAGCAGCGCGTCGACGGCTGCGCGCTGGTCGTCGTCCAGCTCCTCGGTGGACAGGCCGGGGCGGGGTCCCGGCACGTACTTCCACTCGCGCAGCTCCGGCGCGTCCAGCCGGGCGGGCCCGGCGCGTAGCTCCCGTACCTGCTCAGGCGCCAGCACCGACAGCAGCGCCCGCGCGGCCTCCCGCATCCGCGCCGCGGTCGCCGCCGCGCCGGACGGCCCCGTCCCGGCCGTCGCCGTTGGTTCGTCGGACCCGCCCACCCGTTCCTCCCTCCCGTCACGCGGTCACCGGGGGCCGCGCCCCCGGTGACCCATGGTGCAGTACGCGCGCTGCGCGCGGGCGGGGCTCACGCCGTGTTGAGCGTCCACTTCTGGTTGGCGCCGCCCGTACACGACCAGATCTGCGTCTTCGTGCCGGTCCGCGGAGGTGTTGCCGGTGACGTCGAGGCACTTCCCCGAGCCCGCGCCCACGACGTCGTGGGTCACGGGATCGTACGACCACTGCTGCGCCGCCGTGCCGTTGCAGCCGTAGAGCTGGACGACGGTGCCGTTCGCCGTGCCCGCGCCGGCGACGTCCAGGCACTTGCCGAGCGCCCGTACGGTGCCGTCCGCGCCCACGGTCCAGCGCTGCGCGGCGCTGCCGTTGCAGCCGTAGATCTGCACGGGGGTGCCGTCCGCGGTGGCGCCGCCCGCGACGTCGAGGCACTTGCCCGCGATGCCGGTCAGCGTGCCCGTGCCCGTACCGGGTGCGGTGCCGGAGGGGGTGCCGGACCAGGTGAAGGTGGCGGTGGTGCGGGCGGGCAGGGAGTAGACGAAGGACTGGCCGCCCCAGTCGACGCGTACGGAGCGCGGGGACGTGCCGCCGTTGTGGGCGATCAGGGCCTTGGAGCCGTCCGGGTTGCGCCAGGCCACGTTCTGCACCGTGCTGCTCGCTGTGGAGGAGATGCGCCGGGCGCCGGGCTTGACGAACTTGGTGAGGTGGCCGGTGGTGTAGTACTCGATGGTGTTGTCGACCTGACCCGCCCGCGGGCCGCCCTCCTGCACCGTGACCAGGCCCGTGCAGGTGCCGCAGCCGCCGTTGTGCGGGCCCATGTTCTGGTTGAGCGCGAGGCTCCACTTGACCACGCTGCCGCTCCAGTTGCGGGTGTAGTTGACGATGTCGGCCATGTCCTCGTTGTGCTGGTTGCCGATCCAGGTGCCGCCGGGGCCGGGCCGCCGGGCACCCGGGGCGGCCGCTCCGGCCGGATTGTCAGAGGGGGGTTCTAGGGTGGCGGAGACCGCCGGCCGAGAGGGCCGCGCGACCGCTGACACACGGAGAGACGAGCATGGCCACCAGGAAGGACACGCCGGCGCCCGAGCAGCACGCCGCCGACAGCCACGACCTGATCCGGGTGCACGGAGCGCGCGAGAACAATCTGCGGAACGTCGACGTGGAGATCCCCAAGAGGCGGCTGACGGTCTTCACCGGCGTCTCCGGCTCGGGCAAGAGCTCGCTGGTCTTCGACACGATCGCCGCCGAGTCGCAGCGGATGATCAACGAGACGTACAGCACCTTCGTGCAGGGCTTCATGCCCACCCTCGCCCGGCCGGACGTGGATGTCCTCGAAGGACTGACCACCGCGATCATCGTCGACCAGGAGCGCATGGGCGCCAACGCCCGCTCCACCGTCGGTACCGCCACCGACGCCAACGCGCTGCTGCGCATCCTCTTCAGCCGCCTCGGCGAGCCGCACGTCGGCCCGCCGAACGCCTTCTCCTTCAACGTCGCCTCCGCCCAGGGCACCGGCGCCGTCACCGTCGACCGCGGTGCGGGGGAGACGGTCAAGGTGGCCTTCACCAGCACCGGCGGTATGTGCCCGCGCTGCGAGGGCATGGGCAGCATCTCCGACATCGACCTGAGCGAGCTGTACGACGAGACGAAGTCGCTCGCCGAGGGCGCGATCACCATCCCCGGCTACAAGGCCGGCGGCTGGATGGTGCGCCTCTACGCGGACTCCGGCTTCTTCGACCCGGACAAGCCGATCGGCAAGTTCACCGACAAGGAACTGCACGACTTCCTGCACCACGAGCAGACCAAGCTCAAGGTGAGCGGCATGAACGTGACCTACGAGGGTCTCGTGCCGCGGGTGCAGAAGTCCTTCCTGTCCAAGGACCGCGAGTCGATGCAGCCGCACATCCGGGCCTTCGTGGACCGGATCGCGACCTTCACCGCCTGCCCCGAGTGCGAAGGCACCCGGCTCAGCGCGGCCGCCCGCTCGTCCAAGGTCGCCGGCATCAGCATCGCCGACGCCTGCGCCATGCAGATCAACGACCTGGCCGAGTGGGCGCGCGCCCTGGACGAGCCCTCCGTGGCGCCGCTGCTCAAGACGCTGCGGGAAGCCCTCGACTCGTTCGTGGAGATCGGCCTCGGCTATCTGTCGCTCGACCGCCCCTCGGGCACGCTGTCCGGCGGCGAGGCGCAGCGCACCAAGATGATCCGCCACCTCGGCTCCTCGCTCACCGACACCACCTACGTCTTCGACGAGCCCACCACCGGGCTGCACCCGCACGACATCCGGCGGATGAACGACCTGCTGCTGCGGCTGCGCGACAAGGGCAACACGGTGATGGTCGTGGAGCACAAGTCGGAGGTCATCTCGATCGCCGACCACATCGTGGACCTCGGCCCCGGCGCCGGCACCGCCGGCGGCACGGTCTGCTTCGAGGGCACGGTGGACGGGCTGCGCGCCGCCGGCACGGTCACCGGCCGCCACCTGGACGACCGTGCCGGGCTCAAGGACACCGTGCGGAAGGCCACCGGTGCCCTGGAGATCCGCGGCGCCGGCACGCACAACCTCCAGAACGTCGACGTCGACATCCCGCTCGGCGTCCTCTGCGTGGTCACCGGCGTCGCCGGCTCCGGCAAGAGCTCGCTGGTGCACTCCTCGCTCCCCGCCGGCGCGGGCGTGGTCTCCGTCGACCAGGGCGCCATCCGCGGTTCCCGGCGCAGCAACCCGGCGACGTACACCGGGCTGCTCGACCCCATCCGCAAGGCGTTCGCGAACGCCAACGACGTGAAGCCGGCGCTCTTCAGCGCCAACTCCGAGGGCGCCTGCCCCGCCTGCAAGGGCGCCGGCGTGATCTACACCG
The DNA here is from genome assembly GCF_035917395.1 of Streptomyces sp. NBC_01808. NCBI lineage: Bacteria > Bacillati > Actinomycetota > Actinomycetes > Kitasatosporales > Streptomycetaceae > Streptomyces > Streptomyces sp. NBC_01808. The sequence goes on along the minus strand of NZ_CP109072.1, from coordinate 2,638,806 downwards.
ACCTCGGCATCATGGCCGGCGTCTCCACCACCTGCGAGGAGTGCGACGGCAAGAGGTTCCAGGCGTCCGTCCTCGACTACCGCTTCGGCGGGCGCGACATCAGCGAGGTGCTGGCCATGCCCGTCGCGGAGGCCGAGGAGTTCTTCGCCCAGGGCGAGGCCCGTACGCCCGCGGCGCACCGGATACTCCGGCGGCTGACCGACGTCGGCCTCGGCTACGTCAGCATCGGTCAGCCGCTGACCACCCTGTCCGGCGGCGAGCGGCAGCGGCTCAAGCTGGCCACGCACATGGGCGACAAGGGCGGGATCTACGTCCTGGACGAGCCGACGACAGGACTGCACCTGGCGGACGTGGAGCAGTTGCTCGGGCTGCTCGACCGGCTGGTCGACGGCGGCAAGTCGGTCATCGTCATCGAGCACCACCAGGCCGTCATGGCGCACGCCGACTGGATCGTCGACCTCGGCCCCGGCGCCGGCCACGACGGCGGCCGGGTCGTCTTCGAGGGCACGCCGGCCGACCTGGTCGCCGACCGGTCGACGCTCACCGGGGAGCACCTCGCGGAGTACGTCGGGGCGTAGCGCGGCGGCGCGGGCGGATACGCGAAGCCGCCGGTCGGAGGTGCTGGGGGAGCGGGCCGACCAGCCCTTCGGGGTACGGGACCGCGCGTTCCGCGCCCCGGCCGGTAACCTGCTCCGCTTCAGCCGGCCGCCCGCGCCTGATCCCGCCGGGCTAGCGCGCGCCCTCCAGCCGGGCCGAGCGGGCCGCGGCGGCCTCCGCGACCCGGCGGCTCTCCCGCGCGGTGCGCTCGGCGTCCGCCACCCGCTCGCGGGCCTTCTCCACCTGCCAGTGCGCCGCGTCCCGCGCCGCGCTCGCCGCCTCCATCTCCCGCTCCAGGACGGCGATGTACTCCTGTGACTGGCGCAGCCCGGCTTCGGCCCTGGCGCGCTGCTGCTCGGCCTGGCGCACCTCGCCGTCCAGCCGGACGGCCTGCCACTGCGCCTCCTCGGCCTCCTGGCGCGCGCTGAGCATCTCCAGGAAGCCGGCCAGGTTCCGCACCGCGCCGGCCATCTGCTGAAGCATGAACGCGGCGGCCGCCACGTCGTGCACCTCGAAGTTGTTGGCGCTGCCGGTCTCGTCCGACACCCGCAGGAACGGCCGCCCGGGACTGCCGTCGGTCAACGAGTACGCGCACAGATCCACATCGAACCCCACTGTCTGGCGCGGGTCGCCCCGCCCCTGGAACATCGCCCCGGCATTCCAGCCCAGGTGCAGCACCCGGGTCAGGTCGTCACCGAGAGCCCCGAAATGGTCTTCCGGTGAGTCGGCCATGTTGCACCACGGCGGACAGACGAATTGGAGGCATTCATCCATGACGGTCACCCTCTTCGTATCGTCACGAACCGCCCCGGACTGGAGTGTTGTCGCCCGCAGGGGGTAAGAGGGGGCGGGAGTGCCGATGACGCGGGGTGTCGAACTCGCCGCGTACGGACCGGTGATGGCGGTGCTCGCGGCCCGGGACGCACCTGCATGCGCATGCGTACGCAGCAGCAAGTCCCGTGCCGCGAAGGGGAGTTACTTGTCGGCGAGCGCCCGGTCCACGAGCGCGCCGGCCGCGCCGGTGTACGAAGCGGGGTCGAGGAGCGCCGCAAGCGCCCGTTCGTCGAAGTGTTCGGCGATCGCGGGCACGGCCGCGAGGAGCCCCGGCAGGCCCGCGCCCGTACGCTCCGACTCCGCCGCCGCGTCGGTCAGCAACTGCTTCGCCCGCGCCTTGCCGAGCAGCGGCGCGAGCACCGCCGCGACCCGCTCGGAGGTGACCAGGTCCTCCGTCAGCCGCATGTTGGCGCGCATGCGCTCGGGCCTGACCTGAAGCCCCTCGGCCAGCTCGACGGCGGTGTGCGCCGCGCCGCCCGCCAGCCGCAGGCACTCGCGCAGCAGATGCCACTCGGCGTGCCACGCGCCGGCGGAGCGCTCGTCCTCGGTGACCATGCACTGGGTCACCGCGGCGGCCAGCGCGGGGACTTGGAGGGAGGCGCTGCGGATCAGGGTGGCGAGGACAGGGTTCCGCTTGTGCGGCATCGCGGAGGAGCCGCCGCGTCCGGCGACCGCGGGCTCGGCCACCTCGGCGACCTCGGTCCTGCCCAGGGACTGCACGTCGACGGCGATCTTGCCGAGCGCCCCGGCGACGACGGCGGTGACGGCCGCGACGTCGGCGATCGGGGTGCGCAGCACGTGCCAGGGGAGGGTGGCGGGCGCGAGCCTGGTCTCGTCGGCGAACGCCGCGGTCAGCCGCTCGACGTACGCACCGGAGTCCTCCGTGCCCGCGCCGTCCAGCGCCGCGTACTCCAGGTACCCGGCCAGCGTCCCCGCCGCCCCGCCGAGCGCCACGGGCAGCCCGCCGGCCAGCACCCGCTCCAGCCGCTCGGCCGCATCCAGCACCAGCGCCCGCCAGCCGGCGGCCTTCAGCCCGAACGTCGTCGGCACCGCGTGCAGCGTCAGGGTCCGCCCGGCCATCAGCGTGTCGCGGTGGCCGGCCGCCAGCTCCGCCAGGGCGCCCGCGGTGCGCAGCAGGTCGGCGTGGACGAGGCGCAGCGCCCGGTCGCACACCAGCATCGCGCCGGTGTCGAAGACGTCCTGGCTGGTCGAGCCCCGGTGCACGTACTCGGCGGCCGCGGGGTCGCGTTCGGCCACCACCCCGCTGAGCGCCTTGACCAGCCCGACGACCGGGTTGGCCGTCTCGCGGGCGGCGCAGGCGAGCGCGCGCAGGTCGAGCAGTTCGGCGCGGGCCGCAGCCGTGATCGCGGCGGCGGCGGTCGCGGGCATCGTGCCCGTACGGGCCTGGGCGCGCGCCAGCGCCGCCTCGGCGTCCAGCATCGCCTGCAGCCACGCGCGGTCCGACACGGCGGCTTCGACGGGGGTGCCGGCCCGTACGGGGGACAGGAGGCCGGCGTCGAGGTCGGTGGTCACGAAAGCTCCTTGGTGGCGTGTGGGCGTGGGCCGTCCGCGGGGGTGAGGGCGAGGACGGCGCGGGCGATGGCGTCGGAGTCGCCGAGCGTCACGGAGTTCACCCCGGGGCGTATGCCCGCGGCGGTCACCCAGTGCACGGCCTCGGTCGGTACGCCGTAGGCGAAGCGGCGGGGGTGGAGCCGTCCCGCGGCGTCGAGCAGGCGGTACGGGCGCTCGCCGACGGCCAGTCCGCCGGTCACCACGTCGGCGCCGGAGTCGCTGGAGATGCGGTACGGGCGGCACTGGCCGGTGGCGAGGAGGTGGGTGAGCAGCGGGTCGGCGGTGCGCCGGATGTCGGGCTCGGGCAGCCGCGCCTCGATGAGCGCCGCGGCCCGCACCGGCGGGCCCTTGACCCGGCTCGACTCGGCGACGAACGCCGGTTCCCCGCCCGTACGGTCGATGCGCACGCGCAGCTCCGGGCCCATGAACTCCAGGACGCCCGCGTTGGCGAGCGCGATGGTCTCCTCGATCCGGGAGGCGGGCGGGCCGATGGACAGGTAGGCGTTCAGCGGCGTGTACCAGTTCTGCAGGTCGTCGCGGTACGAGATGCCCTCCAAGCCGCCGTGGTCGACCACGAGGCGGATCTCGTTGCGCAGGTCGCGCAGCACGTCGAGCGCCGCCTTGAGCGGCCCGCTGACGTTGCCCTCGCGGGCCTCGCGGACGTCGTCGGCGAGGTGCCCGAGCAGCCAGTCGCGGAACTCGTCCCGTCCTGCGAACTCGCGTGTCGCGTACGGGCGGTCGATACGGTCCCAGTCCCAGCGGTCCGCGGCGGGGATCTGGTGCTCGTCGAGCAGCGCGGCCTCCACCTCGGCGGTCGGCGCGGCCAGGTACCGCGCGACGAACGCCTCCCGCTCCGCGCCCCGGCCCCGCGCCGCGAGGAGCGCGCCGTAGTAGACGCTCGCGACCTCCTTGGCGATCAGCGGCCACAGGTCGACGGCGAAGTACACCCGCCGGCCCGCGGCGCCGCGCTCGCGCAGCCGGGCGATGACCTCGGGGGTGAGCAGCCGCGGCTCGTAACGGCCGTGCGCGCCCTTCTCGTTGTGGCCGCGGGCGTGGTACGGAACGCCGCGCCGGGAGCCCGCGAACAGCCGCGGCTCGCGGCCCGACGGCCGGTACACCAGCCTGTCGCCGCTGCGTTCGAACCGGCCGCCGCGGCCGGTGGTGAGCAGGGCGAGGTGGTCGAAGAAGTTCAGCCCGAGCCCGCGCAGCACCACGTTCTCCCCCGGCCGGATCCCGGACAGGTCGGCGTCGGCGGGGTTCACGGGCGTGACGAGCACGAGCCCGCACGCGGCCGCCTCCCGCGCCAGTTCCTTCTCGCGTTCGGTGGCGCGCGCCGGCAGGTGCCCCTGGACGAGGACGACGGCGTCGAGGCGGCGTAAGCGGGTGCCGTCCGCGAGGGCGAGGCACTGGCCGGCCCCGTCCTCCTCCTCGTCCAGCGCGATCGCCGTGGACCGGTGGACGAGCACGGTCACGTGCTCCGGGGCGCCGGCCACCACCCGGCGGAAGGTGTCGCCGAGGTAGTGCCCGTAGAACGCCCGCGTCGGGTAGTCGTCGGGCCCCAACTGCCGTGCCTCGGCCAGCGCCCCGCCCGGCAGCCCGGGGCCGGCCCCGTCGCCCCGTACGACGGACCGCGCCCACTCGTACAGGCTGGGCCCGGCCTCGATCGGCCCCTCCATCTCCACGCTGTCGTCGGTGTAGACGGTGACCTGGGAGGCGACGGTGTTCATGAGCAGCAGATCCGGCTGGTCGGTGCGCCACACCCGGCCCGCCCCCGGCGGGTGGGGGTCGACGACGTGGATGCGCAGCTCCCCGTGGGCCGGGGACTTGCGTTCGTTGGCGCAGATCCGCTCAAGGACCGACAGGCCGCGCGGCCCGGCGCCGACGACGCAGACGTTCAACTGCCCGTTGGACATGGACACCTACTCCTCGGAAGCGATGTACAGACCCTTGGCGGGAGAATTCCACAATGCCCGACCTCACATCGATGACAAGTTCCTGTGAGGTGCGCGGGCCGGCTCCAGCGGCAGGGCGCTGACGTGCGGATTACCGCCCCGGCGGGCGCCTTGATGCGGTAGGAAGGCCGGGGCGGTCGTCGGTCCGGGAGGTGGCGCGGGTGGAGAACGTTCTTCCGGGCGTGGTGGGCGCGCTCATCGGACTGGCGGGGGTGCTGCTCGGCACCCCTGGTCGACCGGGCGCAGCGAGGACCGGCGGTGGCTGCGGGAGCAGAAGCTGAAGAGCGCGGCCGACATGATCACGGCCGGGCTGCACCCGTACGAGGCCCAGCTCGACGGCAGCGACCAGCGCCGGCTGAGCACGGCGGACCGGGTGGCGTGGCAGGACCGGCTGCAGACGGGCAGGTCGCACATCCACCTGCTCTGCGGTCCCGAGACGCGCGCCGCGGCGGACCGCTTCTCGGGGCTGGTGTGGCGGAACGAGGGCACCCGGAACGTGTCGGACCAGGCGGACGTGACGGCGTCGCTGCGCGCGTTCAACCGGCATCTGCGCGGCGAGATCCGGTCGGACGGGCGCCGGCGCGGGCCGCGAACCGCCTCCGGGCGCTGACCGCGCGCCGGGCAAGGACCCGCCGCCTCCGCACGTCCGGCCGGTGGAGCCGCCCCGCCACGTCAGCCCCCGGCCCGCGGCCGTCACGCGGTAGCGTCGGCCGAGTGCGCTACGTGACCACCACCCCGGTGTGCCGGTCGTGACCCCGGGCAGTACGGGCCTGCGTACCCGGTGGATGCGCATCCGCCGGTTCTGGTGGGTGCTGGCGGCCATGCTGATCACGGTGGGGCTGCTGCTGGCGGTCTCGCAGCGCGGCGAACTGCGCCGCGCCCTCGAATTGCTGACCCACGTGAGCCCGGCCAAGGCGCTGGTCGCGCTGGGGTGCCAGGCGGCATGCCTGGCGTGCCTGGCCGGGCTGCAGCAGTGGCTGCTGGCGGTCGGCGGGGTGCGGGTGCCGCTGGCCGCGATGGGCCGGATGGTGCTGGCGGCGAACGCGATGGCCGGTGCGCTGCCGGGCGGCGCGGCCTTCGGTGCGGCCTGGCTCTATCGCGAGTTCCGGCGCCGGGGCGCCGACCGGGCGCTGACGGCGGGGGTGCTGGCGGCCTCCGGGGTGCTGTCCGCGCTGGCCCTGGTGGCCGTGATCGTGCTGGGCGTGCTCCTGGCCGGGACCCGGGGTCCCGGTATGGCCCTGCTGTGGACGCTGGCCATCCTGGCGCTGCTGGCCGTGGCCGGCCTGATCGTGCTGCGCTCGCCGGCCGTACGGAAGGCGATCATCCGCCGCTGGGAGCGGATCGCCGCCCGGCACGAGAACCTCGGCTCGGCCGGCCGGGCGACGCGGGACCTGATCGCGCACGCCCGCACCGCCCGGCCGGGGCTGCGGCCCTGGCTGACGCCGGCCGGGCTGGCCCTGCTCAACTGGCTGCTCGACGCGGCCTGTCTGCTGGCCAGCCTGTGGGCGCTGGGCCTCCCGGTGCCCTGGAGCGGCCTGCTGCTCGCCTTCGCGCTGGTGCAGATCCCGGTCAGCGCCCGCATCACCCCGGGCGGCCTCGGCATCGCGGAGGCCAGCCTGACGGGCCTGCTCGTCGTCTACGGCCTGAACCCCGGCCAGGCGTTCGCCGCCACCCTGCTCTACCGGATCTTCAGCTACTGGCTGCTCGAACCGATCGGCTGGGGGTGCTGGCTCGCCACCGTGCTGGAGCGGAAGCGGTGAGCGGGCCGCGGGTGGTGCGGCCGGCCGTGGCATCCGGAGTCATCCGCCGCCCAGGCGGACGGCCTTGACCAGCAGGAGCACCGCGCCGAGCAGCAGGTGGCAGCGCAGCAGGATCATGGCGGTCCTGCGCCCCGCCGACCACCGTACGGGCGCGAGGAGGGGGCCGGCGGCGGCATGCGCCAGGCCGCCTCCAGCAGATCCGCCAGCACGGCAGGCTTCAGCCGTCCCAGCCGGCCGTGCACCCGCCGGCCAGGCACCGTGGCGGCGTGCCCGATCAGCGGCTCGAACGACTTCCAGTCCCGCCAGCCGGAACCGGCCCGGCCGCCGCGGCGCAGCCAGCGGGGCCTGCGCCGCCGGGTGCCGACCCGGGTCACCGCCCAGCCCGCGGCCACCGGCTCCAGCGGCACGTCGTACACCCGGACGAACTCGGCCTCCCGCACGTCGATCAGGCGGTGCCCCAGCACGTCGGTACGGAGCAGCACCTCGCCCCCGCGCCGTTCGAACGCGCGCACGTCCAGCCGCCCGCTCGTGGGCGTCACTCCTTCCGTGCCCCACCGCTCCACCTGGTCGGCGGGCACGAACACCTCGCGCTGCCCCAGTTCCCCGACCACCCCCGTCACCAGCGGGTACTCCGGTCCGCGCAGCCGCACGATGACGTCGGAAAGACGCCCGACGACCTCCCCGTGCCGGCCGAACAACGGCCTGCCCACGACCTCCGCCAGCCCCAGGGAACCCTCCATGGGGAACAAAATAGACATTCAGCCCAGGTCGCGCGGGCGCGGACACGATCCCGGCCCGTGCCCCTGACGCCGCGGACGCCGCGGACGCCGGGGGACGCCGGGTGAAGGGGCGGTGTCGCTGACCTGCAGCCCGGGATCGGTGCCCCACGCTTGCCGGGTGACGGGAACGACGGGGCACGTGGGCGGCAGCACGGCGGGTCCGCCGGGGCCCGCCGCGGTGCTGCCGAGCCTGAGCGAGGAGCAGGTCCGGGCGCTGCGGCGGGTCGGCAGGGCCTGGGGGCGGGTGTCGGCGGCCCCCGAGGTGTGGCGGCGGGCGCTGCCGGTGGAGCCGGACGTCGGGTCGTTCCCGGCGAAGGCGGAGGCGAGCGCGGCGTGGTTCGGGCGGGTGGTGCCGCTCTCCCCGCTGCGGGCGCGGGCCGCGGAGGGCCGGGAGGTGCCGGAGGGCGGCGGCCCGGCGGAGGCGGGCTCACACGTGCGCCGGGTGCTGTTCGGGGCGCCGCTGGCGAGTTCGGCCTTCGTCAAGGAGCGGATGCGGAAGCTGGTGGCGCTGCCGGTGCTGTCGGCGGACGTGCTGTCGTCGGTGGCGTACGCGCCGGAGGCCATGCTCGCCGTGCTGGTGCTGGCGGGCGCGGCGGGTCTCGCGTACTCGCTGCCCGTCGCCGCGGTGGTCGTCTTCCTGATGCTGGCGGTGGGCGTGTCGTACCGCCAGACGATCCGCGCCTATCCGCACGGCGGCGGCTCGTACATCGTCGCGGGCGACAACCTGGGGCCCGTCGCGGGGCTGGTGGCCGCGGCCGGGCTGATGACGGACTACATCCTCACCGTCGCGGTCTCGATCGCGTCCGGGATCGCCGCCGTCACCTCCGCGCTGCCGGGGCTGCGGCCGCTGGCGGTGCCGCTGGGCGTGCTGGTGATCACGGTGCTCCTCGCCGGGAACCTGCGGGGCATCCGGCAGGCCGGCAGCCTGTTCGCCGCCCCCACCTACGCGTTCATCATCGCCATGCTCGCCCTGATCGGGTACGGGCTCTTCGACGCGGCGCGCGGCGGCTTCCACCGGGTGCCCGCGCCCCAGGTGCCCGTCACCGAGACCGTCGGCGTCCTGCTGATCGCCAGGGCCTTCTCCTCGGGGGCGACCGCCATGACCGGGATCGAGGCCATCTCCAACGCCGTTCCCGCCTTCCGGCCGGTGGAGTGGCGCAACGCCCGTGCCACCCTGACCGGGATGCTGGGCCTGCTGATCACGATGTTCGTCGGCGTCGTGGCCCTGATCCACCTCACCGGGGTGGTGCCCACCGCCAAGGAGACCGTGCTCTCCCAGCTCGCCCATCTCTTCTTCGGGAACGGATGGTTCTACGTCTACGTCCAGGCGGCCACCGCCGCCGTGCTGCTCCTGGCCGCCAACACCGCCTTCAACGACTTCCCCCGGGTCCTGTCGCTGCTGGCCCGGGACGAGTACGTACCCAAATTGTTCCTGCGGCTCGGGGACCGGCTGGCGTACAGCGGCGGCATCGTGCTGCTGTCCCTGGCCGCGGCCCTGGTGTACGTCGCTTTCGACGGCAAGACCAACGCCCTCATCCCGCTCTATGCCGTCGGCGTCTTCCTCGCCTTCACGCTCTCCCAGACCGGCATGGTCGTGCACTGGTGGCGGCGGCGTGACGCGCACTGGCGCAAGAGCCTCGTCTTCAACGCCACCGGCGCCGCGCTGTCCGGGCTCGTCCTCCTGACCGCCGGAGTCAGCAAGTTCACCGCGGGCGCCTGGGCCGCGCTCATCGCCATCGCCCTCTTCCTGCTGGTGACCACCCGCATCAAGCGCCACTACGTCACCGCGCGCGAGACCCTGCGGCTGCGGCCGCACGCCGTCGACCTCCCCACGCGCATCGAGGCCGGACCGCTGGCCCCCGCCGGCCGCGCCGCGGACGGGCTGCCGGCCGACCGGGAGACCGAGGAGATCCCCGGGGAGATCCACCACCTGTCGGTGGTCCCCATCGCCACCCTGGACCTCGCCGGCATGCGCACGCTGGCGTACGCCGCCTCCCTCGGGCAGCCCGTGCTGGCCGTCCACATCAGCATCTCCGAGGAGGAGGAGCGGCGCTTCCGGGCCTACTGGAGCCTGTGGGGCGACCACCTCCCGCTGCAGACCGTCCTGTCGCCGTACCGCGCCCTCGTCGCCCCTCTGGTGCACTACATCGAAACCCTCCACCGGCTCAATCCGGACCTGACCCTGACGGTGATCCTGCCGGAGGTCGTCACCCGGCACCGGCGGCACCAGATCCTGCACAGCCGCACGGCGGGCAGGCTGCGGCGGGGCCTGCGCCATCTGCCGAAGATCGTCATCACGACGGTCCCGTTCCACCTGCCGTGCTGAGGGCCGGCGGGCGGGGCCGGCCGGATGCCGCCCGATTTTCGGGAATGGGGGTGGCGAAACGGGGGATGCGAGGCGCAGGGAGCGCGGTGACCGGCGGCGGGGTCCGCAGGTTGGGCCCTCCCTGGGGGAGGAGGGCAGCCCTGCGCCCCCGGCAGGACTCGAACCTGCGACCAAGCGCTTAGAAGGCGCCTGCTCTATCCGCTGAGCTACGGGGGCCGGTGTGGCGTGGAACGGTGGCCGGGCTCGGCGGATCCGTGACCTTGCCAGGGGTCAAGGATAGGGCTCCGTTGAGCCACACCCGGTAGCTTCACTCCGGCACCACCTTGTGGAGGTTCAGTGAAGCGTCCCGATAATCGCAGGCGAGTGCGATTCGCGCACCGCTTTTTCCCCGCGGTGCCGGTGGTGTTGTGCAGTCGTTATGCCCGCCGGGCGGGAGCTTCCGGGTTGAAGAAGGCGCGCTGCGGGGCTAAACGCTTTCAAATTCGGATGGAAGCGGGCATTCTTCGCATGTGGCGACCTCGGACGTACGGCCTGACCTGCTGAACGCACTCTCCACGCTCCGCGAGAGCGTCGCCGCCGCGCGCTTTCCGCTCCCCCTTCCCGGGGCGGACGGAGCGCGGCGGAGCAGAGCGGAACTGCTGGCCCAGCTCGACGACTACCTGGTGCCCAGGCTGCACCGGCCGGACGCGCCGCTGCTCGCGGTGGTGGGCGGATCGACGGGGGCAGGGAAGTCGACGCTCGTCAATTCGCTCGTCGGCAGATGCGTCAGCGAGTCCGGCGTGTTGCGGCCCACGACGCGGATGCCCGTCCTGGTCTGCCACCCCGACGACCAGTCGTGGTTCGCCGGGCAGCGGGTGCTGCCGCATCTGACGCGGGTGTGGATGCCGCGGCAGGACGCGGCGCACGGGCGCGTCGAAGCCTATGAGTCGTACGGGGCGTACGAGGCCCAGGAAGTCGAGGAGCCGTACGGGGACGGCGGGTGTGCGGGGGACGGCGGCGGGGCGCGTCAGCCGTTCGGGGATGGTGGTTCCCGTGCGGCGTACGGGGGGAGCCCGCGTGAGGCGTACGGGGCGAACAGGGGTGCCTTCGGTGCGTACGACGTGCGTGACCCGTACCCCCCGCGGCAGGGCCCGGCGCCCGGCGCTCTGACGCGGGACGGTGTGACGCCGGACGGTGTGACGCGGCGCGGTCTTGCCCGCGGGGCGGCGACCTTCGGCGAGGGCGGGGGCGGGCCCGACGGGACGCTGCTGCGGATCGAGGTCGACGAGAACGTCCCCAGCGGGCTCGCCCTCCTCGACGCCCCCGACATCGACTCCCTCGCCGGGCACGCGCGTGAGCTGGCCGCCGAGCTGGTGTGCGCCGCGGACGTGTGGGTGCTGGTGACGACCGCCTCGCGGTACGCGGACGCGGTGCCCTGGCACCTGCTGCGTACGGCGAAGGAGTACGACGTCAGCCTGGTCACCGTGCTCGACCGGGTGCCGCACCAGGTCGCCGGCGAGATCTCCCTGCAGTACGCGACGCTGCTGCGCAAGGCGGGGCTCGGCGACGTGCCGCGCTTCACCGTCCCCGAACTCCCCGAGTCCGCAGGCGGCGGCAGCGGGCTGCTGCCCGCCACGGCGGTGCGGGAGCTGCGCGACTGGCTCGCCCACCGCGCCCAGGACCCCGCGGCCCGCGCCGACGCGGCCGTACGGACCGCGAACGGCGTGCTGGCGTCGCTGCGTTCGCGGGTCACGTCGCTGGCCGGGGCGTGCGCCGCGCAGCACGCGGCGTCGTCGCGGATGGCGCACCGGGTGGAGCGGTCGTACGAGGAGGCCGCGGAGCAGGCGCACGCCGACCTCGTCGGCGGCGCCGCATTCGCCGGCGACGCCCTCGCGCACTACCGCAACCGCGCCCTCACCGGCGCCTCCGGCGCCCTTCTCGACGCCCTGACCGGCAGCGTCGCCGCCGTCCTGTACTGCGCCGTGGCCGCCGCCGACGAACGGTTCACCGCCGAGCTGCGCCGCGAGCCGGGCGCGGCGGCGGTGCCGTTCCGCGAGGCGGGCGTGGGGGCGCAGGAGCGGGTGGGCGTGCTCGTACGGCGCTGGCAGCGGTGCCTGGAGGAGCTGGCCGACGAGGCGGTGCGGGTGGCGGAGCGGCCAGGCGACGCGGATCCGGAGGAGGTCGCGGCTCTGCTGGCGGTGGCCCTGCTCGGCGGTGAGAACGGACACGGGGCGGCGGACGAACTGGCGGCGCTGCTGGGGGCGAAGGAAGGGCTGCGGCTGCGGAGCCGGGGCGGAGGGCTGCTCGGCACGTACTTCGAGCGGGTGCTGGACGGCGAGCGGGACCGCCGGCTGGCGGCGATCGACGCCCTGGAGGGGCAGTCGGGTCAGCAGGCGCAGTTGATCGCGGCCATGTCGGTGCTGCAGCGGGAGAAGTGACGGGAGAGGTGCGCGAGGTGACGGGCGAGGTGCGCGGCGTGACGGGCGAGGCGGGCGAGGTGGGCGGCGAGGTGGGCGAGATGCGTGCGGAGGAGACGCCGGGGCGCGGCGAGTCGGCGGAGGTTCCGGTTCCAATTGGGGAGGCGGCGGAGCCGGTGGCGAGGGTCGCCGGGGTGGATGGGGCAGGTGAGATGGCTGAGTTGTGTGGGGTCGCGGGGGCGGATGGCTCCGGTGGGGATGCGGCTGGGGATGCGGGTGGGGCGGGGGATGTGCAGGGTTCAGGGGACGTGCGGGGTGGGGTCGGCGCGGGGGCGGTGCCCGCGGCCGGGGGGATGTGGGACGACGGGTTGATCGCGCGGCGCGCGGCGCGCTGGGGCGTGCGGCGGGAGCGCCGGGAGGCGGTACGGGCGGAGGGCGGCGCGGGGGTGGGCGACTCGGTGCCGGTGCCGGTGCCGGTGCCGGTGCCGGTGCCGGGGTGCGAGGGGGAGGCGGGGGACGGGGCTGACTCCTGCGGCGGGGCGGTGGCGACTGCCGCGGGGGATAGGGCGGTTGGGGTTGTCGTTGGGGCGGTGAGGGCTGGTCGGGCTGACGGGGTGGCCGAGTCGGGGGGTGCGGTTGCGGGGTCCGGGGATCCGGCCGCGGTCGGCGTGGATACGGGGGGCGGTTCCGGCGCCGGGTTCGGTGCGGAGCACGGGGGTCCGGCGGATGGCGGTGGGCGAGAGGGCGGTGTCGCGGAGATGGGCGCGGACGGCGGGTTGGACGTAGGGGCGGAGGGGGTGCCGGAGCCGGTGGGTGGTGCGGCGGCGGGGTCGGCGGAAGAGGGCGGCGGCGGTGCGGGTGCCGGCGCGGAGGGCGGGGGGCGGCCGGGCACCGGTGCCGGTGCCGTTGCGGATCCGGGTTCCGGCGCCGGTGCCGCCGCCGGTACGGGCCCGGGCGGCGACGACTTCTGGGTGGGCCAGGAGGACGGGGACTCCGCGGACGGCCGGGGGCGCGGCGGTGCGTACGACGGTGACGGTGCCGTGCCGCGTGCTGCGGGCCGGGGTCGCGGCGGGGCCCGCGCGGGGTACGGGGCGGACGCGCGGCTGCCCGGAGGATTCGTACCACGTGCCGAAGGCCCCCTGCGGGGGCGCCTCGACGCTCTGCGCGAACTCGTCGGCCTCTCCCGTACGCGACTCGACGGGCGCACGCTCGCCGAGGCGGGGCGCGTCCTCGACGAGGCCGCCGACCGGCAGCGGCTCTCCCTCGACCACGCCGTCGTCGCCATCGCGGGCGCCACCGGCAGCGGCAAGTCCAGCCTCTTCAACGCGCTCGCCGGCGCCCCCCTCTCCGACGTCGGCGTGCGCAGGCCCACCACCTCCCAGCCCGCCGCGTGCGCCTGGCGCGGCGCCGGCGACCACGCGCCCACCCTGCTCCTTGAACGCCTCGGGCTGCCGGCGCGCGCCGCCCGCCCGCTCCGCGACGACCTCGGGCTGCGCGGGCTCGTCCTGGTCGACCTCCCCGACCACGACTCGGCGGTGGACGAGCACCGCCGCCGCGTGGAAGACCTGCTGCGCCGGGTGGACGCGGTGATCTGGGTGGTCGACCCGGAGAAGTACGCGGACGCGGCGCTGCACGAGCGCTACCTGCAACCGCTGGCCGGCTACGCCGAGGTGATGTTCGTCGTCCTCAACCAGGTCGACCGGCTGCCCGCGAACGCCGTCGGGCAGGTACTCGACGACCTGCGCCGCCTCCTCGACGAGGACGGCCTGGCGCTCGGCGAGCACGGCGAGCCCGGCGCGTGCGTGCTGTCGCTGTCCGCGCTCACCGGCGAGGGCGTGGGCGATCTGCGCGCGGAGCTGGTGTCGTTCATCGCGGAGCGCCGGGTGGCGGAACGCCGGCTGACCGCGGACGTGGACGAGGCGACGGCGCGGCTGCGCGAGGTGTACGTCGGCGACGGCGGCGGGGGCGGTCTCGACGAGCGGGTCAGGGCGGAGTTCGAGGACCGGCTCGCGGAGGCGGTCGGGGCGGCGGCGACGGGGCAGGCGGCGGAGCAGTTGTGGCTCCGCGAGGCGGAACAGGCGTGCGGGGCCCGGCTGGCGGAGCTGTGGCGACGCCGGCGGGCGGGTACGGCGCCGGTCGGCGGGGCCAAGGGACGGGTGCGCCCGGGCGGTGCGGGGGATCGGCTGAGCCGACCCGGATCGGACGGGCAGCCGGCGGACGCCGGCGCGCTGATGCCGGAACCCCGGGACGGGCAGCAGGGGCTGGTCCCCGCGCGGGCGGTGGTCGAGCAGGCCGTACGGACCGTGGCGGAGGAGGCGGGCGCCGGGCTGCCTGCACCGTGGGCGAAGGCGGTGCGGGAGGCGGGGGTGCGCGGCGCGGAAGGGCTCGCCGACGGGCTGACGCGGCAGGCGGCGGACCCCGAGGCGGGCGTGGAGTCGCCGGGCCCCGATGCGTCCGGCGCCGGCGGTCCTGCCGCGGGTGAACCGGCCGCGGGCGACGGGCCCGGGCCCGGGGCCGTGCCGCGGCCGCGGTGGTGGTCGGTGGTGGGTGCCGTGCAGCGCGGCCTGCTCGGCGCGCAGGCGCTGGCGGTGCTGTGGCTGGTCGCGGCGCTGTCCGGCGTCACCGGGGTGCCGTGGCCGCTGCCGCTGGCCGTCGTGGCGGTCACCGCGGCCGCCGGTCCCGGGCTGGCGCTGGCCTGCCGGTTCGCGGCGCGCGGCGCGGCGCGGCGGTACGGCGAGGAGGCGGAGCGCCGGCTGCGCGAGTCGGCGGCCGCGAGCGGGCGCGCACGGGTGCTGGAACCGATGGTGGCGGAGCTGCTGCGCTACCGCGAGGTGCGGGAGCAGTACGCCGTCGCGTCAGGCGGCGGTACGCGGCCCTGACCTGCTGCTACGTGGTCCGGGCCGGAGTTATCCACAGGGGTCGCGGGGGCGGGGAGGAGCAGGCAGCATGGGGGTCAGCGGGCAGGTGAAGTGCCCGGACGGGGGAGGTGCGTTGGAGATGAACGAAACGATGGTGACCGTGGTCGGGAATGCGGCCACGAACGCGGATTACCGCACGACGCAGTCGGGGGTGCCGGCGGTGCGTTTCCGCCTGGCGGCGACGGTGCGGCGGTTCGACCAGGCGACCGGTAGCTGGAGCGATTCATATACAAATTTCTTTACGGTCTGGGCGTGGCGCCAGTTGGCGGACAATGTGGCGGCTTCCGTGGCCATCGGCGAACCGCTGCTGGTGCGGGGCCGATTGCGGGTCAGGGAGTACGAGAAGGACGGCGTGCGCTGCACGGACCCGACGATCGACGCGACGGCGGTGGGCCACGACCTCGGCTGGGGCACCGCGGCGTTCCGCCGGGTCTCGCGAGTCAGGCCGTCCTTCGCGGACCCGGCGAGGACGGAACTGGACGCCGCGGTTCGGGACGCCCTGACCCCGGCGCTGGAGCCCGGGACACCGGACACGGCGGACCAGGAGCCCCGACAGCCGGTGCTGACCCCGGACTTGGGCTGACGCGCCCCCCGGGGCCAGGGGGCGGACCGAGCCCGGGAAGGTCTGAGCCGGGCCCGGACACGGCGGTCCGTGATGCAGGGGTCGGAGTCCGGCTCCCGGGCCCGCCTCCTGGCCCAACTCCTGGGTCCGGCACCGGAGTTGCGCGGCCGGCGGCCGGCCACGCGAGGGCCGGACGGTGACGGTTCTGAGACGATCAGTTCGACTGGGGCACGAGAACTTCTGCCGGTCCGCTGGGGTCTGCCCGAAATAGTCGTTGCCCCATGTAACGATTACGTTCTAAAAACCTGTTCCCTTGGGGCATTTGAGGTTCGCGGGACGAGGGGAGTCCATAGGATTCCGAGCGGCTCGACGAGCCCGGAGCGAAGGCGTTTCTTACGGCGGGGGCAATCCGAGCCTTGACCAACCCGCCCGGAGGGGATTTTCGACCATGACTTCTGTTCGGAGGCCGTCGCATCGGCGGTCTGCTCGGTTCACCGCGGCTGTACTGGCCGCGGGCCTGGCCACTGCCGGTGCGATAGCCGGAGCCGCTCCCGCGGCGGCGCAGGACGCGCCGCCCGCCAACGGCGCCACCGCCACCCTGGGCGGGCTCACGATCAAGGACACCGCCATCGTCGACGGTGGCAAGGAGATCGGTGCCGGTCTGTTCGAGATGGCCGTCGACCAGGGCGGCACCATCCAGACCTACTGCATCGACTTCGGCAACCCGACCCAGCCGGAGGCCAAGTACCAGGAGGTGCCCTGGAGCGCATCCTCGCTGCAGAACAACCCCGACGCGGGGAAGATCAACTGGATTCTGCAGAACTCCTACCCGCAGGTGGACGACCTGACGGCGCTCGCGGAGGCGGCCGGTGCGGACGGGCTGACGGAGAACACCGCCGCGGCCGGCACCCAGATCGCCATCTGGCGCTTCTCCGACAAGGTGAACGTCGAGGCCAAGGACCCCGCGGCGGAGCAGCTCGCCGACTACCTGGAGGCCGGTGCCGAGGCCATCGAGGAGCCCGCGCCCTCGCTGAACCTCGGCCCGACCGCGGTCTCCGGCAAGTCCGGTGAGAAGCTCGGCCCGGTCACGGTGAACACCGACGCCGGCAGCGCCAACCTGTCGCTGTCGCCGGAGGCCGAGTCCGCGGGCGTCAAGGTCGTCGACGCCGACGGCAAGGCGCTGACCAGCGCCTCCGACGGCGCCGAGGTCTTCCTCGACGTCCCCGCCGGTACCCCCGACGGGTCGGCGACGCTGACCGCCGAGGCCACCACCCAGGTGCCCGTCGGCCGCGCCTTCGCCGGCGTCGGTGAGCACGCGAAGAGCCAGACCCAGATCCTGGCCGGCTCCAGCGACACCACCGTCACCGCGCAGGCCACCGCCAACTGGGCGAGCGAGGGTCCGATCCCGGCCCTGTCCGCCGACAAGAACTGCGCCAAGGGCGGCGTGGACGTGACCGCCGAGAACAAGGGCGACCAGCCCTTCTCCTTCGAGCTGGCGGGCGAGTCCCACACCGTGGCGCCGGGCGAGTCCAAGACCGTGCTGGTCGAGGTCGCCGAGGACCAGGCGTACGAGATCACCATCAACGGTGACGACGGCTTCAGCGAGAAGTTCACCGGCGTGCTCGACTGCGAGACCGCGGGCAACGACACTCCGGCGCCCAGCGAGCCGAGCCCGGCCTCCGCGGGCGGCTCCGCCGGCGGCGACGACGCCGGTGACGACGGCGGCGACCTGGCGAACACCGGTGGCAGCAGTGCCACCCCGGTGATCGCGGGCGTGGCGATCGGCCTGGTCGTGGTCGGCGGTGCGACCGTCTTCCTGCTCCGCCGGCGCGGCAGCGGCGGCGCCGGCGCCGCCTGACGACGGCCCTCCGGCCGGCGCCGGGAAGCGCGTAGCAGCGCCGAACGGTGCCGGCCGGCGGACGCCGGCTGACGGCTGACGCTCTGCACGGCACAGGGGCCGGATCCTCCGGGATCCGGCCCCTTCGCGTGCCCGCCCGGCGGCCCCGGCGGCGCCCCGTGCCCGTCCCGGCCGCCGCGGGCGGCGGCCGGGACCGGGGGCGTTTTCGTGCGGGGGCGCCCGTGCGGCAAGATGGGTGCATCTGCCCACCTCGGATCTGCCGGACGGTTTCTCTTGGCTGAGTTCATCTACACCATGCGCAAGGCACGCAAGGCGCACGGCGACAAGGTCATCCTTGACAACGTCACCTTGAACTTCCTGCCCGGCGCCAAGATCGGTGTCGTGGGCCCCAACGGCGCCGGGAAGTCCACCGTGCTCAAGATCATGGCGGGCCTGGAGCAGCCGTCGAACGGCGACGCCTTCCTCTCGCCCGGCTACAGCGTCGGCATCCTCCTCCAGGAGCCCCCGCTCAACGAGGAGAAGACCGTCCTCGAAAACGTCCAGGAAGGTGTCGCCGACACCAAGGGCAAGCTCGACCGGTTCAACGAGATCGCCGAGCAGATGGCGACCGAGTACACCGACGAGCTGATGGCGGAGATGGGCAAGCTCCAGGAGGAGCTGGACCACGAGAACGCCTGGGACCTCGACGCGCAGCTCGAACAGGCCATGGACGCCCTCGGCTGCCCGCCCGGCGACTGGCCCGTCACCAACCTCTCCGGCGGCGAGCGCCGCCGCGTCGCGCTCTGCAAGCTGCTGCTGGAGGCCCCCGACCTCCTCCTCCTCGACGAGCCCACCAACCACCTCGACGCCGAGTCCGTGGCCTGGCTGGAGCAGCACCTCGCGCAGTACGCGGGCACCGTCGTCGCCATCACCCACGACCGGTACTTCCTCGACAACGTCGCCGGCTGGATCCTGGAGCTCGACCGCGGCCGTGCCTTCCCCTACGAGGGCAACTACTCCACGTACCTGGAGACCAAGGCCGCGCGCCTGAAGGTCGAGGGCCAGAAGGACGCCAAGCGGCAGAAGCGGCTGAAGGAAGAGCTGGAGTGGGTCCGCTCCAACGCCAAGGGCCGGCAGGCGAAGTCCAAGGCGCGCCTCGCCCGGTACGAGGAGATGGCGGCCGAGGCCGAGAAGATGCGCAAGCTCGACTTCGAGGAGATCCAGATCCCGCCGGGTCCGCGCCTGGGCAACGTGGTCGTCGAGGTCGAGAAGCTCAGCAAGGGCTTCGGTGACAAGCTGCTCATCGACGACCTGTCCTTCACGCTCCCGCGCAACGGCATCGTCGGCGTCATCGGCCCCAACGGCGCCGGCAAGACGACCCTGTTCAAGATGATCCTCGGCCAGGAGAAGCCGGACTCCGGCAGCATCCGCGTGGGCGACACCGTGAACGTCAGCTACGTCGACCAGTCCCGCGGCAACATCGACGCCAAGAAGACGCTGTGGGAGGTCGTCTCCGACGGCCTCGACTACATCAACGTCGGCCAGGTCGAGATGCCCTCGCGGGCGTACGTGTCCGCCTTCGGCTTCAAGGGCCCGGACCAGCAGAAGCCGGCCGGCGTCCTCTCCGGCGGCGAGCGCAACCGGCTCAACCTCGCGCTCACCCTCAAGCAGGGCGGCAACCTGCTGCTGCTCGACGAGCCGACCAACGACCTCGACGTCGAGACCCTGTCCTCGCTGGAGAACGCGCTGCTGGAGTTCCCGGGCTGCGCCGTGGTCATCACCCACGACCGCTGGTTCCTGGACCGCATCGCCACGCACATCCTCGCGTACGAGGGCGACAGCAAGTGGTTCTGGTTCGAGGGCAACTTCGAGTCGTACGAGAAGAACAAGATCGAGCGGCTCGGCCCGGACGCGGCGCGCCCGCACCGGGCGACGTACAAGAAGCTCACCCGTGGCTGACGTGGCCCGGCACGTCTACCGCTGCCCGCTGCGGTGGGCGGACATGGACGCGTACGGCCACGTCAACAACGTGGAGTTCCTCCGCTATCTGGAGGAGGCCAGGATCGACTTCATGTTCCGGCTGGCGCCCGGCGAGGGCGCCGGCGGGGGCGGTACGTCCTTCGCGGGCGGGTCGGTCGTGGCCCGGCACGAGATCGACTACCGGCGCCAGCTCGTGCACCGGTACGAGCCGGTGACGATCGAGGTGTGGGTGACGGAGATCCGCGCGGCGGCGGCGACGCTGGCGTACGAGGTGAAGGACGCCCCGGAGGACGGCGGCGCGGTGTACGCGCAGGCGTCGACGGTCATCGTCCCGTTCGACTTCGCGGCCGGCCGGCCGCGGCGGATCACGGCGGGGGAGCGGGCGTTCCTGGAGAAGTATCTGGGGCCTCCGCCGCCCGCGGGATCGGGGAAGCCCCGGAGACCGGGGGAGGCAGCGGCGGCATGACGCGGCGGCTGGTGTTCGCCGAGGGACGGCAGGCGGAGAGCCTGGCGGTGTTCCTGGGGCGGCTGTTGCGGTACGACAGGGGCGCGGCGGTACGGCTGCGGGTGGCGCCCGGCGCCGGGGGCGGGACCGGGGGAGCGGCGCTGGCCGTCTTCGGGCACGCGCCGGCGCTGGAGGTGATCGTGGTCCGTACGGCGCTGCTGACGACGGCGGCGGAGCTGGACGAGACGGTGTCGGCGGGGGAGCTGGCGGAGGCGATCGACGCGGCGAACGCCGGGGCGGCGAACGCCGGGGCGGGGTCCGCGGAGGCCGCGGCTGCGGCCCCTGGTGCCGGATCCCCGGCCCCGGGGCGGGAGCCGGCCGTGGACCTGCCGCAGCCGGTGAGCGGGCCCGGGTGGGCCGGGCTGCTGCCGCCGCGGAGCGGCTGGGAGCCGGTGGCGGGGCTGCCGCGGCCGGAGGAGTTGCGCGTCGCGGTGGTGGCGGGGGTCGCGGAGTTCAAGTCCCGGGTGGAGGCGCTGCCCGAGGAGAAGCGGACGCGCTCGGAGGTGGACCGCATAGGCGGCGACATCTGGAGCCGCCCGCTGGGCGAGACCCCGCTGCCCCTGCGCGCCGCGCACGCGGCCCGCGTCTTCGGCCTCCTGCCGCACCCCGCGGACCCGGCCGAGCCGGCCCTGCTCGCCGCCGGCAACTGGCTCCGCCTGCGCACCCCGTACGGCTCGGTGGCCCTCCGCCGCACGGGCGGCCTGGGCCGCCTGGGCGTCACCCCGGTCTGACCCGCCCCGCGGGTCGCCGCCCGGGCGGCGACGGAGCCGTCACGGTCGTCCGTACGGTACGCAACCCGCGGACGCTCCACGCCCGTTGGCGCGTTGGGCGAACACGACGGGAGGGCAGGGCCTCGCCGGGACGCGACGAGCCTGCGGCCGCCGCGCGTCCGGTCCGCAGAGCCCGGCTGTCGCGGGCCCTGCGTGCCCGGGGCGGTGCCTGCCTGCCTTCCGGGTCCCGCCTGCCGACCCGTTCCCAAGCCCCCCGCCTACTTCTCGTCCTCCCGGTCCGGGCTCACTCTGATGTGGTCCTCCTCCAGGTCCAGGACCACCCGGTCGCGGATGTCCAGTGCCTCCGCGTACTGCTGGGGGAGCTGGAGGCGGCCCGTGCGGTCCACCGCGGCGTACTCGCGGGCCACCACCCTCTCCTCGCCGCTCGCGTCGACCTCCGTGCGGCGGACGACCTCCGACGCCATCCGGCCGTCGCGGATCGCGACCGTGCGGCGGACCTGCGTGGCCACCGCCTGGTCGTGGGTGACGATGACGATCGTCGTGCCCAGTTCCTCGTTCGCCGTGCGGAAGGCGGCGAAGATCTGCTCCGCCGTCGCCGAGTCCAGTTCGCCCGTCGGCTCGTCCGCCAGGATCACCGCAGGGGAGTTGGCCAGCGCGACCGCGATCGCCGCGCGCTGCTGTTCGCCGCCCGACATCTGCTGCGGGCGGCGGTCGCGGCAGTGGGCGAGGCCCAGGAGGCCCAGGAGGTCCTCGGCGAACGCCACCCGGCGGCGGCGCGCGTGGCGGCCGCCGCCGCCCTCGCTGAGCTGCATCGGGAGCACGACGTTCTGCACGGCCGTCAGGTACGGCAGCAGGTTGCGCGCGGTCTGCTGCCAGACGAAGCCGACGACCTCCCGGCGGTAGCGCAGCCGCGCCCGCGCGTCCATCGCCAGCAGGTCGAAGCCCGCCACGGTGGCGGTGCCCGCGGTGGGGACGTCGAGGCCGGCGAGGATGCCGAGCAGGGTCGACTTGCCGCTGCCGGAGGCACCGACCAGGGCCAGCAACTCGCCCTCGGCGACCAGCAGGTCGAGGCCCTGGAGCGCCTGCACCTCCACGCCGTCGGTGCGGAAGATACGGACGAGCTGGTCGCAGGAGATCAGCGCGTCGTGCCCGTACGCCGGTTTGGCGCGCTGCTCCGCCGCCCGCCGCTCCAGGTCCTCCAGCGTCGTCCCGCTCCTCATACCGCCCGTGCTCTCTTGCGTCTGGGCCATCTCACTCCCTCTCCTAGGGCCTGTCGTCAATCTCGCGTCGTTCGCCCGCAGGGCGGGCGGCGCGGCGTCCGGTGCGTGCGATCGCAAGGCGGAGGGTCGTCCGCACAGTGGGCCCGTTCGGTCGATCCCGACAACGCAGCGAGCGTGCGTGCCGGGGGTCGCGCCGCAGGCGGGAGGTTGACGACAGGTCCTAGGCCCGCAGTTCCTGTACGGCCCGCCGTCTGCCGCCCCACCACGCCTGCACCAGCACCGCCGCCAGCGCCAGCGCCGGCACCGCCACCGACGGCAGCGCCAGCGCCAGCGGGTCCGCCCGCAGTTCCGCGCCGCCGGGGCCGAGCAGGTCGGGGCTCTCCTCGCCGAGCGCGAGCGCGCTCAGGTCGATGCCGGGCCCCAGCAGCCGTACGGTGACCAGCCCCGCCAGCGCCCCGACCAGACCGGCCGCGACCAACTGCGGCAGCGCCTCCAGCACCAGCAGCCGCCGCCCGTGCCGCCGGCTGAAGCCCATCGTGCGCAGCCGCGCCAGCAGCGCGACGCGCTCGGGGGCGGCCCGCAGGAGCGACAGCAGGACGGCGAGCAGGGCGTAGCCGGTGGCGGCGACCGCGGCGGCGGCGTACAGCCGCTCCGCGCCGCGCTGGAGCTCCGAGGCGGCCAGGTCGTCCGTCACGTCGTCGCGCAGCAGCAGGGCGGCGCCGGGCGCGGAGTCGCGGGCCAGCTCGCGCAGCGCGGCGCCGTCCAGGCCGCCGCCGGCGGCGGAGAGCAGCAGCGTGTCGGGGCGGGCCTCGGTGACCGCCTCCGTGCCGGGCAGTTGCCGCGCCACGCTCTCGGCGTCCACCACGGCGAACTGGCCGCCCGTCAGCGCCGGCGTCATGGTCCGTACCGCGGCGACCTCCGCCGTGATCCGGCCCCGGGACGACTGCAGCCCCAGCGTGCCGTCGCCGATCAGGTCGGCCACGCCGGGGGAGACGAGCGCGGGCAGCGCCCTGCCGCCGTTCCCGTCCCGCAGCCGGGCGGCGTCGAAGGGGCCGAGGCCCAGGTCGGCGCTGAGCCGCGCGTACGCGCTCGCGTCGACGGTCAGCAGCGTGAGGTCGCCGCTCAGCCCGATGACCTGGAGTCCGCTCTCGGTGCTGACGGACGCCACGTGCCGTACGCCCCCGACCTTCTCCGCCTTGGCGGCGAGGCCGTCGGGCAGCGGCGCGGCCGAGGTGAGGCGGGCGTCGCCGCCGACGCTGTGCAGCGACGCCGTCTCGCGCGCGTCGGCGACGCCCGCGAGCACCGAGCCGCCGAAGGAGGCGGTCGTCAGCGCCACGAGCAGCGCCAGCAGCGGCAGCGCCGACGCCGCGGGGGCGCGCCCGGCGCGGGCCAGCGACAGGAAGCCGAGTGCACCGCGCGCCCACGCCGCCGGCCGGGCGGCCAGCCGCAGCGGCAGCGGATAGAGGCGTACGAACACCGCCGCGGCGACCACCCCGACGAGCACCGGCGCCGCGCTGACCAGCGCGTCGGCGCCGCCGCCCGCGTCGCCCCTGCGGCGCAGCACCACGATGGCGCCCACCGCCAGCACCACCGCCGTCACCTCCGCCACCAGCCGCTGCCGTGAGGGCCGCGCCCTGACCAGGTCGGTACGGACCGGGGGCCGCGGCCTGCGGACGGCCGCCACCGCGAGCAGCGGCAGCGCGCACAGCGCCGGCGCCGCCGTCGCGCCCGCCGCGAGCAGCGCGGGCGTGTGCCGGGCACCGGGCAGCAGCAGGACGGCGAGGCCGTAGCCGGCCGCGGCGGCGGGCAGCACGGCGGCGGCGTTCTCGGCGAGGAGGCGGGTGGCGATGCCCCGTAGCGAACCGCCGCGGGAGCGGAGCAGCGCCAGCTCGGCGCGGCGCCGGGACGCGGCGAGGCCGCCGCTCATGCCCAGCACGACCGCCGCGACCGCGCCGACGCCGAAGGCGGCGACGGCCACGACGGGCGTGACGGCGTCGCGCACCTCCGTGTAGCCGGCGAGCAGCCCGGTGGCGCCGGTGGAGATGTCGAGCGTACCGCCGGTCTTCTGGGCGAGCCGCTCGAAGCCGGGGCCCTCCTGGAGGGTGGACAGGGCGTCGAGCACGGCGGCGACGTTCCGGCCGCGGAGCGCGCCGCCGGCCACGGGCACGTTCCAGTACGGCGAGGTGCCCGCGTCCTCGAAGGACGGGCCGAACGACTGCGTCCCGGCGAAGAGCGCGGGGCCGCTGTCGGGGTGGAGGAGGAAGGCGGCGGCCCAGTAGCGCTGCGGTTCGAGCGACTGCGGCTTCTGGCGCAGCTCGGGGGTGCGCAGGAGCGGGTCGACGGACCAGTAGTCGCTGCCCGGCGCCTTCGGCTCCAGGATGCCGGTGACCTCGACGACGACCGTGCCCTGGGACTGCGGGATGTGGACGCGGGAGCCGACGCGCAGGTGCAGCTTGCCGGCCGTGGCGACGGTGACGGCGGCCTCGAAGGCGACGTCGCCGCCGCCCTCGGCCCCGTACGCCGTCGGCTCCGGCAGCCGTCCCTCGACCACCCGGGCGCGCTCCTCGACCCCGGCGCGCGCGTCGAGCTGCACCTCGGGCCGCTGCCCGTCGGTCTTCGGCAGCCACGGGTCGTCGGTGACGAGCACGGGCTTGGTCCGTACGCCGTACGAGACCTGTCCGCGCTCCGCCCGCAGCGGGTCGCGGAACTCCCCCAGGACCGGCTGCACGAACCGCTCGACGACCCGCCCGCCCATCGACTCCGCCTGGTCCTCGGACATCACCTCGGGGTCCGGCTGCGCGGTCACCGCCACGTTGCGCTCGGCGGCCGTGGCGCCGTCGATGAGCCGGCGGGCCTCGCGGTCCTCGTACGTGTCGACGCCGCGCGGGAACGCGGCGGCGAGGAAGGCGGTGACGAGCACGAGCAGCGCCAGCGCGACCGCGCCGCCGGGCGCGGCCCGCAGCCGGGTCCGCACCCAGGGGGCGGCGCCGGGCGGGCGGGGGCCGTGCTGCGGGTCCGCGGGGGCGTCCGGGGTGACCGCGGCCTCCGGGACGTCCGGGGACTCGGGTGCCTCCGGCGGGTCCTGTGCGGGCATGTCACCGACCTCCCGGTCTCGAAGGGGCGGGCCGGGCAGCGGCGCGGGCGGGCGGCATGTCACTCGCCTCCCAGGCGCAGTGCCGTCGCCGGGTCGCCGCGGCGCAGCGCGACGAGCACGGTGACGAGGACGGGAACGGCCGCGACCGCCGCCAGCAGACCCGCCACGGACCCCGCCGGCAGCTCCACCACCACCGGCGGCACCGGCTGCGCGGCCCGTCCTGTGAGGGTGATGAGCGGGATGACGGAGCGGGCCAGCGCCCAGCCGAGCAGCATCCCGGCGGCCAGCGCGAGCGCGATGAGCACGCCCTGCTCGGCGGCGAACGTGCGCGCCAGCTGCCGCTGCGGGGCGCCGAGCGCGCGCAGCACGGCGAACTCGCGGGTGCGTTCGCGTACGGACGCCGCCGCGCTGACGGCGAAGCCGAGCGCCGCCAGCACCGCCGCGGCGACGGCGGTGGCGGCGAGCGCGGCCTGCGGTCCCGCGCCGAGCGGGTCGCTGCCGAGTGCGTCGGCGAGTTCGTCGCGTACGAGGACGTTGCCCGGG
Source organism: Streptomyces sp. NBC_01808 (assembly GCF_035917395.1). Lineage (NCBI taxonomy): Bacteria > Bacillati > Actinomycetota > Actinomycetes > Kitasatosporales > Streptomycetaceae > Streptomyces > Streptomyces sp. NBC_01808. Next base: position 2,613,200 of record NZ_CP109072.1, on the reverse strand, counting down.
TCGGTGTCGGCGCGGTCGCGCAGGGCGGCGACGGTGGTGTCCGTCTCGCCCGGCCGCGTCGTCAGCCACCACTCCGAGGGCAGCAGCGTGGCGAGGCCGCGCTGGGTCAGCGCGCTGTTGGCGGTGGGCAGGTCGAGCAGCAGGGCGCCGCCGAACCGGGCGCGCGAGGGCTCCGCGGCGGCCGCGGGGGAGCCGGGTCCTGTGGTCGGCAGCTCCTGCACCGAGCCGGTGATCTTCGCGGAGAGGCTGCCGCCGGGGACGGGGACGCTGATCGTGTCGCCGACCTTCGCGCCGGTGGACTTCAGCATCTCGTCGGTGGCCAGCGCGGTGAGCGGCGGGGTGGGCCCGCGCGCGGCGGTGACGGTGAGGGTGACCAGGGGCGGTCCTGTCCAGGTGTCGTAGTTCTGGTCGCCGGTGTCGTAGTTCAGGGAGAGCGCGGAGTCGCCGGTGGTACGGGGCCGGTCGGCGACCGCCGCGGGGATCTCGTCGTGCAGCGCCTCGGGTTCGGAGACCGCGCGGGCATGCCACTTGAACCCGTCGGGCAGCGGCACCTCCCGGGCGCCGGTGGCTGCGTCCTCGTCGCCGATGGGCTTGGCGACCTCGATGCGCGCGACGTCCAGCCGGCGCTCCCCGCCGTCCCTCGGCTGCGGGTGTACGAGCCGGAGCCCTGTGAGCCGCAGCGGCCCCGCGGGGCGGCCGTCGGGGGCGCCCGCGGCGGCCGCGACGTCGGCGGTGAGGGTGTGCGTACGGCCGTCGGCGGGGAGGTCGCCGGCGGGCAGTTCGTACGCGGCCCCGTACCGGTCCTCGACGAGCACGGTCACCGCGGCCCGCCCGCGCGCGGTCGCGTCGGCGTCGAGCCGCGCCACCACCCGCACCTCCCCGGGCAGCCCGGGCAGCTCCAGCCCGCCGGCACGGGTCCGCTCCGCGGGGGCTGCGGAGGCAGCGGGGGCCGCAGCGCCCGCGCCTCCGGCGCGCGCCGCGGCCGGGACCGCCTGGTCCGGCGAAGCCGGTTGGTTGACCGGGTCCGGGTCGCCGACGGCGCGCTCCGCGCGCGCGGCGGGGTGGGCCGCGGTGTCTGCGGGCGCGGTTTCCGCGCGCCGCGCGTCCGGGGGCGGGCTGCCCGCAGGGCGCTCCGCGCCCGCGGCAGGGTGCCGCGTGCCGCCTGCGGCGCCCGTGCCGCCCGTGGCGCCCGTGGCGCCCGTGGCGTACGCGCCGGAGCCTGCGTCTTCCGCGCCCGCGGCCGACTCCCGCTTGTCCTCCGGACCCGGCGGAGCCGACTCCTGCTTCCCCACCGGACCCCCCAGGGCCAGTTTGCGTAGCAGCTCCGCGCCTCCGGTGCCGGCCGCCAGGTCGTCCCGCAGCCGCAGGCCCTCCGCCGCCTGGGCCGTGTCCAGCGCCAGGACCTCCGCAGAACCGCCGCCCGACAGGCTCATGCCCCACCGGGCCGCCGGTGCCGCGGCGGCCACGCCCGGGACGCGCTCCATCATGCCGCCCTGGCCCAGCTCGGGGAGCCGGCTGGTCAGGACCCGTACGTCGGTGCCCGCGTGGAAGTCCGCCTGGTCGCGCTGCGAGCGGTCCCAGGAGGCGCCCTGGGCCAGCGCCAGCATGCCGATCGCCACCGCCAGCACCAGCAGCAGCACGGGACCCGCGCCGCGCAGCGGGCGGCGGCTCAACTGCCAGCCCGCGAGCGCCGAGGGCAGCCCCCGCCCCGCCGCCGCGCGGCGCTCCGCGAGGCGGGCGACGGGCGGCAGGAGGCGCAGCGTCAGCACCGTGCCGGCCAGCAGCGCCAGCGCGGGCGCGGCGACCAGCACCGGGTCGATGCCCAGGGTGCCGGAGCGGTCGCCGCTCAGCGCGCCGCTGCCGGAGGTCTGCCGGTCCAACTGCCAGTAGGCCACGCCCGCCACCACCAGCAGCGCCCCGTCCGCGCCTGCGCGCAGCGGCGCGGGCAGCGGCTTGGCCCGTACCGTACGGCCCGCGGACAGCACCCCGTCGCCGCCGCCGCGCAGCAGCGTCGGCGCGACGACCGCCGCCGCGCAGCCCAGCGCGCAGGCCGCGGCGACCAGCCAGGTGCCGCGGCCCGCGGCGGAGTCCGGGGTGAGCCCGGCCCGCTCCAGCGGGCCCCGCGCGGACAGCAGCCGGATCAGCGGCCCGGCGAGCAGCGGCGCGGCGATCGCTGCGGGCAGCGCGAGGAGCAGCGACTCGGCGGCGGTCAGCACGCCGATGCGCTGCCGCGAGCCGCCGCGGGCGCGCAGCAGGTCCGTCTCGCCGCGGCGCTCCGCGCCGAGCAGCCGGGCGACGAGCATCAGCGCGTACGCGGCGAGCAGCACGAGCTGGAGGGCGACGATCAGCAGCGTCGACCGGCTGACGAGCAGGGCCCGTTCGGTGCCGTCGAGGAGCTGCGGGAGCCGGGTGGCGGCCACGGCGCGGCCGTCGAAGACCGGCTCGTCCGCGAGTGCGCCGGAAGCTTTCTTCACCGACGCGCGCAGGGCGTCCGCGCGGCCGGCGGTCATCTCGCCGAAGTCGCCGCGCAGCACCCACGCCCCGGCGGCCTGCGCCACCCGGCCGGAGGCGAAGGAGCCGGGGTCGGCGAGGAGGGGGCCGTAGGTGGTGTAGCCGCCCTGCTGGACGCCCTTGCCGCGGAGTTCGTCGGCGAGCCAGTACGGGGCCTCGCGGTCGCGGGGGCGGTAGACGCCGGTGATCTCGACGGGCAGCGGCGGGTCGTCGTCGCTCCGGCCTGCGAGGGTGAGGGTGTCGCCGGGGGCGAGGCCGAGCCGGTCGGCGGCGATCTGCGGCACGGCGACCTGCACGGTGCCGCCGTCCCGCGTATCCGACGTGTCCCCGGCGTCCGGTGCCTTGGCCGCCGCCCCCGGCCAGCGGCCCGCCGTCAGCGCGACCTCCGACCGCTCCAGCGCCCCCAGATGGGTCAGGTCCGGGTCCTCCCCGGCCCGCGCCGCCGGCGGCTGGAGCCGGCGCGGCAGCTCGTAGGGCCCGGAGCGGTCCAGGCTCTGGACCCGTACCGGCAGGCCCGCGAAGGCCGCGCGCGCGTTGTCCTCGACCGCCTTGCCCGCCGCCTCCCGGTCCGCGCCGGTCAGATACGGGACTTCCAGGGTCAGCGCCGCGTCGGCCGCCGCGTCACCGGCCAGCGTGCGGCGCAGCGCGGCGTCGCCGACGGTGCTGGAGAAGGCGGCGAGCGTGGCCAGCACGGCGGTGGTGAGCAGCACGGCGAGGAGGGCCGCGGCGAGGAGCAGCCGGTGGGCGCGTGCCCGCAGCAGAACGAACCCCGTCACGCATCCCCCTGACACCACCGTCGAATTGTCTGGATGCTGTCAGAGCGCGCTCGCACGCGGTAGCGAGTGACGGGGGAAATTGACCGGATCGTGACCGGCTGTAACCCGCGGGTACGGAGCGGAATCCGCCGGTCAGCCGGGGGTGTTGACCATCGAGGCCGCGGCGTACACGAGGTAGTCCCAGAGCTGCTTCTCCTGCGCGGGGGGCAGCTCCAGCTCGTCCACCGCCGTGCGCATGTGGCGCAGCCAGGCGTCGTGCGCCGCGCGGTCCACGGCGAACGGCGCGTGCCGCATGCGCAGCCGCGGGTGGCCGCGCGCCTCGCTGTACGTGCGCGGGCCGCCCCAGTACTGGATGAGGAACAGCGTCAGCCGCTCCTCCGCGGGCCCGAGGTCCTCCTCGGGGTACATCGGGCGCAGCAGCGGATCCTCCGCCACGCCCTCGTAGAACCGGTGCACGAGGCGGCGGAACGTCTCTTCGCCGCCCACCTGCTCGTAGAACGTCCCGGGCGGCGGCGGTCCCACTGGAATCTCTGTCATCGGATCCATCGTCTCATCCCGCCCGGCCGAGTACGGAAGTCGTAGGACCAGGGCTCGGCCGGGCGGGATGAGGGAAGCCACGGGCAGGCCGGGCCACAGGCTTGCGGAGTACTGGCCCACCCGCCAGCACCCCGCCGCGGCGGCGGCCCGAGCAGAGCCCGGTTGCGGTCACCGTCCGCTGAGTTTCACTGTGCGTCGGCTGGGCGTGCCAGCCCCCCGCCCGGCGTCGCGTTCGGGGAGTCTGTGAGCGGGGCGCCCATGGCGTGGTAGCCACCGTCGACGTGCAGGATGCTGCCGGTGATGCCCCGCGACAGCTCGCTGAACAGGAAGGTCGCGGTCCCCGCGACCACGTCCGGATCACGGACGTCCCAGCCGAGGGGTGCCTGTTCCTGCCAGGGGCCCGCCAGCGACTCGAAGCCCGGGATGGACTTGCTGGCGATGGTGTTGAGCGGGCCGGCCGAGATGGTGTTGAAGCGGATGTTCGAGGGTCCGAGGTCGCGTGCGAGGTAGCGGTTGACGGATTCCAGTGCGGCCTTGGCCGGGCCCATCCAGTCGTAGATCGGCCAGGCGACCTGGGCGTCGAAGTCAAGCGATACCACGGAGGCGCCTGATGGCGCTTTCTCCATGAGGGGCCGTAGCGCTACGGCCATGGCCTTGAGGCTGTAAGCCGAGACGTGCATGGCGGTGGCGACGGACTCGAAGGGGGTGTTGAGGAAGTTCCCTCCGAGGGCGTCGCCGGGTGCATAGGCGATGGCGTGCAGAAAGCCGTCCACATGGTCCCACACCGCGGCGGTCTCGGCGGCGAGCCGTTCCATGTCATCCAGCTGGGTGACATCTGCCGGTACCAGAGCGACCGGCGTGCTCGGGAGCCGCTTGGCGATGCGTTCCATGATCGAGGCTGGTCGTCCCGGCGCGTTTGTCAGGACGACCTCCGCGCCGTGTTCCATGGCCTGGCGGGCGATGGCGAAGGCGATGGAGTCGTCGGTGAGGACGCCGGAAAGAACGAGGCGTTTGCCGTCGAGCAGCACGGGCTCTCCCAGGAGTTGCGGTGGTCGGTGCCGGCCACGTATTCGTCCAGGCGGGACGCTTCAACATAGCGGCCGTCGGACGTGGTCAGCGGCAAGGCGAGGTCGGGCCGCAGGACGCAGCCGGTGGCCTTGAGGTCGGGGGTGATGCGGATGCCGCAGCCCATCCATCCCTCCAGGCACGCGTCTTTGACGCGGCAGTTCTGGCAGACAGGCGCCGTGTGCTGGGTGCGCGGATAGTTCAGGTTCGTCTCGATCGAAGCGCCGCCGCGCAGCCACCACACCATGTTGACGCGGCCGGGCAGTCCGTAGGTCCACACGGTGATCCGTTCGGTACGGCCGGACCACAGGTGGGTGATCTCCTGCCAGGAGATGTGATTGCGCAACCACTGGTCGTCCTGGCGTGGCATCCACATCACGTCGTAGAGGCGGACCCGGAGCCGGCGACGGTCGATCCAGTCGAGGAAGCCGGGGATGTCGTCGTGGAAGCCCCGTAGCAGTACCCGGTTGATCGCGACCGGCATGCCGATGGCGACGGCCAGGTCGATGACCTTCAGCGCGTTGGGGAAGGCGTCGTGGCCCATGATGTCGGCGTACGCTTCCCGCTCGAATGCCTGCACCGAGAGCACGATGTCGGACAGACCCGCGTCCTTGAGCCGTTCGAGCCAGTCCAAAAGCTTCAGCCCGTGGCTGACGAGCGAGATTTTCGCGATGCCGTCAGCGCGCAGGTGCGCAATGAATCGAACGAAGTCGTCGCTCAGCCGGGGTTCGAGTCCTGCCAGGGTGACCTGGGTGATGCCGCGTTCACGCCGGATGCCGGCGACCGTGGCCCGCAGTGCGTCCAGGTCGGCGTCGCGCAGCCCGTTACGGATCATGCCCTCGTTGTGACACCAGACGGTGTCGTCCCCCGGGTAGCCACAACGCATCGCGCACGTGGCGGTGCTCAGCAGCCGAATGTTCTGAAAGTGGCTCGCGGTCCGGATCTCCTCGACGGGGATGCCGGGGAACGCTGCGCTGATGTTGTCGACCGTTTGCAGCGGTAGTGAGTGCAGCCGCTCCACGACGGCCGGTGAGGGGGCGATGGAGCCCGTGCCTTGCACGGGCACCAGCGGCAGCGTACGGCGGGGGCTCATCGGGTCGGCTCCCTCGTCCACAGACCGCACAGGCCGTCGTCGGGGGTGCCGTAGAAGGTGTGGACGGTGGTGTGGAGGCCCCATGCCTGTAGCTGGTCGCGGGTGACGGCGTGGACGTGGTCGCTGTCCATGGCGAGGACGTCGACCACGTCGGCGTTCGGTGTCGTCAGCACAAAGCCACGGCCCGCACGCTTCATCATCTCGATGAGCCGCCCCGGGTTCTGTAGATGCTCCAGGATCTCCAGGGCTGCGAACCAGTCGGCGTCACGGGGCGGCGTCCATGTCTCCAGGTCCGTGCCGTCGATCCAGCCGTCCACTGGTACGTATCGGCCGCGCCAGCGGTGTTCGGTGCGCAGGCAGTAATCCAGTTCGGTGCCGCCGGCGCCGAGGTCCAAGAGGATGTCGCGGTCGCAGAATCCGCCTCGGTGGAGCCGATCGGAAGCAACCTGGTACCGCGCTTTCCGCTCGTTGTAAGGGCGTCGATCCGTGCAGATGTAGGCCGCGCAACGATCCATCATGCGCTGCGCCTCGTCGGGTACCGGCGACCTCGGGGCCGTATCGCGCGCCGACTCGGTGCAGACGGGCTTGGCGGCCGGCTTGGGCTTGAGGTGTTCCACCGTCACGCGGACGTGGCGGCCCATCCGCCGGTGCATCGCGGTCGCGACGGTCGCGGAGAGATGGCCGTCCGCGCCTCCCACGGCTACGCTGACCGGCCCGTCACCCGGCCCGCTACGGAACGCACTTACCACGGGAACGATGCCCTCGATCAACTCTGGAAGACCGTCCGCTTCCGGCGCCAGGGGGGCGCACGTGTCACAGACGGTGATGCCGGTGAGGTTGTCAGGCTCCAGCTCCAAGGAGTCGCCGAACTGACGCAGATCGAGCGTGATGTCCGCGACGGGGATCGGACCGTGCTCGTAGGTGAAGCTCGTGACGTGGACAGCTGCGGGCAGTTCCTCGGCCAAGTCGCTCGTCGTCGGGTGGCGGTTCGCATGCTCGGGGCCGACTGCTAACGGCACCTGCCACCGGTTGGCTGTGCCCTTGACGTTGCCGTTGGTCATCGTTCTTCCCTCGTCTCTTCGCGGTGGGCGGATCGCGACGGTCTCGCCGATCGGCGGACTCCGGGGCGCGTCTGGGATGTGCTCGGTGCGTGCTGGCTGCGGGCCCGGGGGCGGACGGGCTGCTGCCGGGGTCCCGCGGTTCGCGGCCGGTCCGGTTCCGGGAGGGCGGGCCGTCCGTCCCTCGGGGAGAGGGCGGAGTCTGTGAGGTGCTCGGCGCGGTGTCGGAAGCCCGACTCGTCGCCGGGACGCCGGCCCGCGGCCCGGCGCAGGGCCCGGTGCAGGGCCTCGCGGAATTCGCGGTCCGCTCGTTCGGGAGGAAAGAGCGCGTGGGCCTCCAGCCGGTGAGCGACCCGGTTGGCGATGCGCTCCTCTTCCTCGGGGGTAAGCTCGCGCGGCGGCGGCAGATGCGCGGCGTGGAACTGCCGGTACAGCCCGGGGCACTCGCGGCAGGCCCGCGCCTCTCCCAGAATCCACCACACCCTCGCGAGTACGTCACGGAAGCGGTTCACCCCTTACCCGCCGATCTCGTGTCGTCGGACTGCTCGTAACGCCGACTTCGCTGTGGTCGCCGGGATGGCCAGTTGCGCCCACACGCTGGTGCCCGCGAGCCCTCGGACTGCGCCCCACCGATCCGCCAGTTCTCCGACCAGGAACAGCCCGCGGCCGGTGAGGGCGAGCGCGTCGCTCCCGGCGGCCTCGTTGGTCTGCCGGTCGGCCCAGTCCGGCCCGGAAGGACCCTGGTCGATCACTCTGATCGTCAGCCGCCGTCGCTCCCGGCCGGTGATCTGGACGACCACGATGATCTGTGAACTATCTGTGTGCACCGTTGCGTTGGTCGTCAGCTCACTGGCGATCAACACGGTGTCGTGGACCGGATCAGGCGGGATCTGCCAGGCAGTCAGCCAGGATCGGACGATGCCCCGAGCGCACTCGGGCGTCGCTGTGGATCCGCCCGGCAACACAGCGCACGCGCGGCGAGCCATCACGTCACGTCGTAAGGCCCTGGTCGTGCGTAGAACGTCGATGCAGGGTGCATCGCCGCAGGTCTTTCGGGGGTTGCTCGGACTCGGCATGAACGGCCTCGGCTTCGTCGGAGGGGGCAGCGGAGGCCCGCCCTCACGGGGGTGGGAGTGCGGACCTCTGCCCGGACCGGCGGCCCGGCCCGTGCGGCGGCAGGCGTAACCGTGCGTCACGACTGACCGTGAATTGACGCACAGTCACGCCCCGTTGGACTCTGAGTGTGCTCCTTTTGGCGGTCTTGACGCAACTCGATCCTGATACCGCCAAAGGGATCGATCTCTTGTGCCCATGGCGACCGGAGTCGCTAACGTGCCAAACTGCTGCCATGACGCAGAAGCGAGCAACGCCGACTATCAAACGTCGGCGAGTTGGCGGTCAGTTGCGTCGGTGGATGGGGTCGATGAAGTCAGGCGACGCTGCCAGACTCATGGGCTGGGACACCACCAGGCTCAGCCGCATCCTGCGTGGGACGTACAGGATCTCCGGTGACGATGTCCGCACGTTCTGCGGCAAGTTGGGCGTGGACGACCCGGCCGGCGTGGACGAGGTCGCGCGGGTCGCCGAGGAACCCATCGGCGAAGGGTGGTGGGCGGCCTATGCCCGTCGCATCGGCCAGAACTACCTCGACTTCATCGAGCTGGAAGCCGAGGCCCAGACGCTCCAGATCCAACACCCCGTGATCATCCCCGGCTTGCTCCAGTCTCCGGGGTACGTCCGGGAAATGATCACCCGCAGGCCCACCACCGTATCGCCGGCTCAGGCCGAGATGCTGGTGTCGATCCGTCTGGCACGTCAAGCCGTTCTCAGCAAGGCAGCGAAGCTGCATGCCCTGGTGCCCGAGTCGGCGCTTCATGCCACGTTCGACTCAGGACCGGCAATCATGCGGGACCAGATCCGCAAACTTCTCGACGCATCACAGATGACAAACGTCGATCTTCAGCTCATTCCACTCACGGCCCACCCCACGTACGGATCGAACGGGGCCATCACCGTCCTGTCCTACAAGCACCCGTGGGCGAACGTGGCCAGCGTCGACAGCCCATTGGGCGGCAACCACACCGACGACGCACAGCAGGTGAGCTATCTGGAGAAGGAGTTCACCGCCATCGCCGAAGTCGCACTTCCCGTAGACAAGTCACGGGATGTTCTTTACGAGTACCTGGAAGGACAGCGGAAGTGACCACGAAGATCGGACACGCCCTGATGGCACCTGAGCTGGAAGCTGCTGCCTGGAAGAAGTCCTCTTACAGCGGGGGAAGCGAGGGTCAGTGCGTCGAGTGCGCCGACGTGATCCAGACGCATGCCCATATCGCGGTTCGCGACTCGAAGGACCCTGAAGGTCCTGCCTTGCTGTTCACTTCCGATGCGTTTGACGGATTCATTGCAGCCGTGAAGAGGGAAGAATTCGACATCTGACCGACAAACACAAGCCCGACCGTGACCAGAAGCGGTGGCGGTCGGGCCGCGTGCTGTACGGAAGTCGTAGGACCCCGCCCGGGGGCTACGCCGCGTCCCAGCGGAAGAACCGGTGCGCCAGCGCCGTGAACACCGCCGCCGTCAGCAGCAGCACGCCCATCGTCGGCAGCGCGTCCGACCAGCTCCCGCCGCTCGTCAGCACGTCCTGCATGGCCTGCACCAGGTGCTTCAGCGGCAGCGCCTCCGCAATCGTCCGCACCCACGGCGGCGCCTGGTCGAGCGGGAAGAACGAACCGGACAGGAAGGCCATCGGCAGCACGACGATCTGCGCCAGCCCGTTGGCGGCGTCCTCGGTCTTCGCCCACGCGCCGATCGCGAAGCCGATCGACATGAACGCCACGCTGCCGCAGGCCACCAGCGGGATCACCAGCCACCAGTCGCCGGTCAGCTTCAGCCCGTAGAACGGCACCGTGGCCACCAGCAGGAAGATGGCGGTCTGCCCGAACGCCAGCAGCATGTTGACGCCGAGGCGGGCGGAGATCACCGGGCCCGCGCGCACCGGCGCCAGCCACAGCCGCCGCAGGATGCGCTTCTTGCGCCAGTTGACCAGCCCGAGCGCGGCGCTGAACACCCCGCCCATCGCCACCGCCCAGCCCAGCAGCCCGGGGGTGAAGTACTGGATCGCCTGCAGCGACTCGTCCTCGACCTCCCCGCCGGTCAGCGTGTACGCGGGCGGCTGCCCGGTCGCCGCGATGCTCGCCTGGTCCACGACGGACCTGAGGACCCCGCCGACGCTGCCCGCCTGCACCGGGTCGGCGGCCGAGACCCGCATCTGCACCTTGCCGCCGGGCTCCTCCCACACGGCGGCGTCGGCGTCCCCGTCCCGTACCTTCGCCAGCGCCCCGGCCCGGTCCCCGGACTTCTCGATCTCCAGTACCTCGTCGAGGCCGGCCCGCGCCTTCGCCGGCATCTCGTCGAACACCTCGACGGCCCCGACCTGCACCACCGTGGCGCGGGAGACGCCCGCGTCCTTGAAGAGCACGCCGAACAGCGCGAGGAACATCAGCGGGAAGACCAGGATGAAGAACACGGAGGCCCGGTCGCGCAGCAGCCCCAGGGCCATGGCCTTCGACAGGCTCACGAACGGCTTCACTCGCGGTACTCCCGCCCGGTCAACTGCAGGAAGACGTCCTCCAGCGAGTCCACTTCCAGCTCCGCGGCCAGCTCGGCGGGCTTCCCGACGCGCAGGATGCGGCCCGCGTCCATCACCGCGACGCGGTCGCAGAGCACCTCGGCCTCGTCCATGTAGTGCGTGGTCAGCACCACGGTGCGGCCCGCGGCGTTGATGCCGCGCAGCAGGTCCCACAGGTTGCGCCGGGCCTGCGGGTCGAGTCCCGTGGTCGGCTCGTCGAGGAAGACCAGCTCGGGGTCGTGCACCAGCGCGCAGGCGATCGACAGTCGCTGCGCCTGGCCGCCGGAGAGCTTGTCCTCGCGGGTGCCGGCCTTCTCGGTGAGGCCGACCTCGGCGAGCATCGCGTCGGCGCGCTCGTCGGGGATGCCGTAGAGGGAGGCGAAGGTGCGTATCTGCTCGCGGGCGGTGAGCTTCTCGAAGAACGCGGACGCCTGGAGCTGGACGCCCATGCGCCGCAGCAGCGCCGGGTTGCGCGGCCAGGACGGCTCGCCGAGCAGCACCGCCCGGCCCTCGTCGGGCCGGCGCAGGCCCTCGACCATCTCCAGGGTGGTGGTCTTGCCGGCGCCGTTCGGCCCCAGCAGCCCGAAGAACTCGCCCTCGCGGACCTCGAAGCTCACCCCGTCGACGGCGCGCACGTCGCCGTAGCGCTTGCGCAGGCCGGTGACGGAGATCGCGGCGGTCATGGGGCCGACCCTAATGGCGGAACTATTTCTTCCGGGAGGGGTGGGGGGTTGCCGTTTCTGCAGTTCGGGGGTGGTACGCGCGCGAGGGCGCGGGTCAGCCGCAGATCCCCGTCATCCACGGCCGCCGCTCCTCGAACTCCTGCACCTTCTGGATGTTCCGCAGCCACGGCAGCGGGTCGAGCCCGTCCGCGGCCAGGTACTCCAGCGCCGCGTCGTAGAACGCGTCGCGCACCGCGGGGGGCATCACGTCGGAGGCGTCCAGACAGCGCGGCAGGGTGGTGTCCTCCAGGTCGCGGACGATCCGCCGCGTCACCGCGTTCTCCTTCCCCTGATCCGGCATGCCCCGTTCGGAGTTGGCGCTGTAGACCGGCGACTCCGAGGTCCTGGCCCAGGCCCGCTGTCCCTCCCTGGAGGCGAGGAACCGGAACACCTCCCGCGTCTTCTCGCGGTCGTCGAAGAGCGCCGCGAAGTCCCCGCTCACCTCCCGCCCGCGTGCCCCGGTCGTGCCCGGCAGGTACCGCCTCGAAGCGCGCGGTGTTCCGGCTGATGTCGTCCGCGTACGCCCAGACCTCGCTGGCGTCGTACGGGTAGCAGATCCGCGGCGCGCCGCCGCCGTGCAGGACCGCGAACGCCATGCCGTCCGGCAGCGCCGTGATCGCCGCGGCGACCGCCCGGCGGGTCTCCGCCAGCCGCTGCGGCGCGAAGTCCAGGGCCACGAGGACGCCGGTGTCCGCGGCCGCCGGGACCGGCCCGCCCGCGGCCTCCGCGGTGATCTCCACGGTGCTGTCCCCGGTGTGCGCGGCCACGTCGGCGCGCAGCCGGTGCTGCGCCTCCGCCGCGTCCGCGAGCGTGACGCCGAACCGCAGCGTGTCCATCGGGGTGCGCCTCCAGGGGGGCGGGTCAGACGACGGTGGGCGGGCGGACCGCGTTGTGCAGCTCGATGAGCTTCGCGCGGTCCTCGTCCCGGCAGTGCCGGGACAGCCTCCGGTAACAGGCCGCGAGCAGCAGCCGGATGGTCCGCTCGGGGGTGTCGCGGGCGGCGGCGGGCCGGGACGGCAGCGCGCGGGGCAGGGGGCGTTCGCCGGCGCGCGGGCGGTACGGCTCGCCGAAGAGCCGGCCGTACGGGAAGCCGTCGCCGTCGCCCGCCGCGTCCGGCCCCGTGACCAGGTCCAGGGCCCACTCCAGGAACTCCGCCTCCAGCAGCAGCCCGTGCTCCTGCGCCAGATGGAGCGGCGCCGCGCTGCCGGTGTCGGCGGCGTCGGCGAGCCGCGCGCGGGCCCCTCCGATCTCGGCGAGCGGTGGCAGCGCCCGTCCGCCGGCGCCCAGCCGCGCCGCCGAGACCCGCAGGGTCGCGATCCACGCGGCGCCGTGGTCGGGGGAGTCCATCGGCATGTTGTCCAGCACGTCGACCGCCTCCTGCCGGCTGCCGCGGGGGAGTGCGAGCCGGGCCAGGCCGAACGCCCCGTTGCCCTGCATGCGGTTGCGGTACCAGACGGTGCGGTAGTGGTCGGTGGCGATCCGGCGCAGTTCCTCCGGCGTGCGCCCGCCGGCCGTTCCGGCCGGGTCGGCCGCCGCGGCGGCGGCCAGCCGCTCGGCGCAGTAGCCGAGCGCCGGCTTCGGCGCGTACTCGCCGGGCAGCCGCCGGTAGACCGCCTCGTAGTGGCCGTACGCCCGGTTCAGCGCCGCCACTTCGGGTGACACCGCGTCGCCCGGGCCCTGTTCACCCTCCCGGAGCCACCCGGGCCCGTACCCATAACCCCTCGTCGCCCTTCGCCGGGAAGCCGCCGATGAGCACCTTCGCGCCGGTGTACCGGGGGATGCGGCGCAGCGGCGCCGGGCGGGCCTCGGTGCGGGGCGGGTCGAGGGACAGCAGCGCGACGTCGCCGTCGGCCGGTTCGGTGCCGCAGGGCCTGACGGAGCCGGGCAGCGGGCGGGCGCGGCTGGGCGCGACGGCGCCGCGGTAGTCGGCGTAATCGACGGTCAGCTCGCCGTCGGTGCCGTCGAGGACGTGTGCCGAGGTCAGGGCCCGGTCGGGGGTGATGAGGATGCCCGCGCCCAGCACTCTGCCGCCGGCGCGCAGCCGCAGCCGCCAGCCGTTTCCCTCCGCGGCAGCCCGATCCCCCATGACGGCTGACGATAACGCTCCCGGCGGCTCCCCCTCTACACTCTGGCACGCCTCAATGACAGGTAGTCATGAGGTGAAGGGGGGGCTCGCTGATGGCGCACGAGGCGCGGAGCGACGAGTCGGTGGGGCTGGCGGACGCGATCGCCGAGGTACGGCGGGAGCTGGCGCAGGCGGAGCGCGAGGAGGAGCGGAGCGACTGGCGGTTCCGGGTGGACCGGGTGAGCCTGGAGTTCGCGGTGGAGCTGCACCGTACGGGGGAGGGGCGGCTGTCGCTGCGGCTCGGCGTGGTGGAGGCGGGGGCGGGGGATCCGCGACCCGGGTGGGTACGCACCGGGTGCAGCTCGATCTGGTGCCGCACGGCGCGGCCGGGGACCGGCCGATCAGCCGCTGAGGGCGCCTCGCCGTTGAGGCGGCGGTGGTGCGGGGTGGTGCAGTGGTGCGGGGTGGTGCGGTGTTCGGCGGTGGCGTACGGGATGGGGTCCGTACGACATCGCCTCTGCCGTCCGGCTCGGAACGATGCGGCACCGGGCCTTCCGGGTCCTGCGGGATGAACGGGCGGCTAGCCCCGCTCGATGCGGATCGTCGTCCACGCGCCGACGTGCACCCGGTCGCCCTCTTTCAGCGGCACCGGGACGAAGGGCTGGATCGGGTCGGCCGCGCCGTTGACGGTCGTGCCGTTGGTGCTGTTCTGGTCGACCACCGCCCAGCCGCCCTCCGGCTGCTCGACGAGCATCGCGTGCTTGTGCGAGACACCCGGATCCTCCGGCGGTCTGGCGAGGTCGATGTCGGGCACCTCGCCCGTCGACTGCCGTTTGCGGCCGATCGTGATCTGCGGCCCGACCAGCGGCACCTTCTGCTCGGGCGAGTACGCCGGCAGGTTCAGCCCGTGCGCCTCGGGACCGCTGCGCGACATCATCGCCGCGAAGTACTCCCGGTCCGGCGCGACGACCGCCACCCAGCCCACCGGCTGCGGCGGCGGCCCCTGGCCGGGGAACTGCTGCCCGTGCTGCCCGTGCTGCTGCGGCGGCGGCTGCGCGGAACTGGGCGGCGTGATCACGAAGTCGCCGCCCATCCGCGGGTCCTGCTGCGGCGGCGCCTGCGGCGGCATGCCGAGCCCGGGGCCGGGCGGCGGCGGGGGCGGCGGAGGCGGAGGCGGTGGCGCCTGCGCCGCGCCGGTGTCCGGGCCCAGCGGCTCGGGGCCGCGGTGGACCTGCGAGGGTCCCGAGGGCTGGTACGTCAGCCCCTGCGGGTGCTGCGGGTGGAAGCCCTGCGAGAAGCCCTGGGCCATCGTCGGCGGCACGTACGGCTGGGCGCTCTGAGTGACGAAGTTGTACCGGCACTCCTCGCAGAACTGCGCCTGCCCCTCCCGGGGCGTGCCGCACGACGGGCAGGGCTCCGCGGGCTGGGTGGGCTCGCCGGCGGGGGGACCGGGGTAGCCGTAGCCCCCCGGGCCCGGCGGCGGGACCTGGGCGGCTGGTGGCGGGACGGCGCCCGGCATGCGGATACCGCACACCTCGCACCAGTCCTCGGCTCCTGACGGGTGACCGTTCGGGCAGGTCGCCATCTCGGTGGATCCCCCTGTCTCACTCTCGTCACTTCTTGACGCGGACGGTCTTCGTCGACCGTGTCTCCAGTGTCATCTCGTCGGCCTCCGCGACCTTGGCCTTCAGACGCACAGTACCGCTCGCCGCGTCCACCACGTCCACCACCTTCGACAGTAGCTTTGCGGTGTCCGCGTTGCCGGAGGCGCTCGCGAGCTGGACCGCGCGCCCCAGTTTGGCCGTGGCGCCGTCCATGTCGCCGGCCTTGCGGTCCTCCAGGCCCGCCTGGATGACCTGGGCGAGTTCCGCCTGCCCCGTGTAGTGCGCGACCTGCGCGTTGATCCGGGTCGAGGCCGCCATGTCGTCCGTCCACACCGCCCGGATCAGCCCCTGGGAGAGGGTCTGCGCGCTGCCGTCGGGGCGCGGCAGGATCAGCGAGACGCGGGCGGCGAGCATCTCCTGGCCCACGGAGGCGGGGGGCACCTCGACGCAGACGTGGTAGTCGCGGGACTCGTCGCCCCACGAGCCCGTGGGGTAGTCGCCGGCGCGCGGGCCGGCCTCCGTACGCCGCTCGGTCAGCTCCTCGACCGTGGGGGCGACCTGCTTGACGAACTTTATGACCGAGCCCTGCGGCGTCCACAGCCGCAGCGCCACGTCCGCGACCTCCTTGCCCATCGCGGTCTCCATCATCTGCGTGAAGTCCGCGGCCAGGCCGGCCGGGTCGGCGACGATGTCGGCGGTGCCGAGCAGCGCGGAGGCGATGCCGGTGACCTCCTTGACCTCCCAGTCCGTGCCGACGCCGCGGGCGTCGCAGGTGAACCGGCCGGCGCAGGCGTCGAGTGCGGCGCGCAGGTCCTCCGGCGACTCGTGCTCGTTGCGGCCGTCGGTGAGCAGGATGCCGTGCCGGATCGCCACCTCGGAGGAGCCCAGCAGCTTGTCCGCGAGCCGCAGCCAGGTGCCGATCGCCGTGCCGCCGCCGGCGCTCAGCTTGCGCAGCGCCTCCTTGGCCTCGGTACGGGTCCCGGCGTCGGCGACCGCGAGCCGGCCGCCGCCGGGGTAGACCTCGCGGGCCACGTGGGTGCCGGCGACGACGGCGAACGCGACGCCGTCGCGTACCGTCTCGATCGCGGCGGCCGTGGCGTCCCTGGCATTGCGCATCTTGGTGGGGGGATAGTCCATCGAACCCGAGCAGTCGACCATGATCACCACGCCCGCGTCGGGACCCGCGGAACCGAACTGCATACGCGCCGGATCGGCGGCGGGCAGCGGCATGCCGCCCGTCGTGCCGCCGCCCGTCGAGGCGACGGTGACGATCGCGTTGACCTCGCGGCCGCCCTCGGGCAGGTACTCGTTCTGGTAGACCTCGACCGAGAACTCCGGCGCGTTCGACTTCGAGAAATTGGCCATCTCGTCCCCTCCCACTGATGGTATTTAGATCTATGTAGACAATTCACCGGGCAAGAGAGGCTGACTACGTTACGCGCGCCGCCCCCCGTGGCGGATCAAACCCCCTCGCGTTCCCCCTCCATCACGAAGGGCCTGCCCCGCCCGCCGGTCCTGGGAACGGGAGTACCGCCACTGTTACGTTGTCGTGGCCGCCCCCGTCCAGCGCGTGGCCGACGAGCACCTGGGCCGCGTGCAGCGGCCGGGTCGCGGCGTCCGGCGGCACCGCGGCGGCCAGTTCGGCCGCGGCCTCGGCGTAGTTCCACAGCCCGTCGGTGCACACGATCACCACGCCGGGCCCGTCCGGCTTGAACGAGGCCGTGTGCGGGTCGAGTTCGTGCGCGTCCGCGCCCAGCCAGCCGGTGATCGCGTGCGCGCGCTCGTCCGCGTACGCGTCCGCCTCGGACATCAGCCCGGCGGCGACCATCTGGGCGGCCCACGAGTCGTCCTCGGTGAGCCGGGCCGACGGCGCGGCGCGGTCGTCCGGCACCCAGTAGGCGCGCGAGTCGCCGACCCAGCCGACAGTCAGGATGCCGCCGGCGATCACCGCGCTGACGATCGTGCAGGCCGGCGCGTTCTGGTGGCTCAGCGGCGAGTGCTGCGCGGCCAGTTCGTTGACCGAGCCCGCGGCGGCCAGCAGCGCCTCGTGCATCGCCTGTTGCGGGTGCAGCCCGCGGCCCAGCGTGGTCTGCAGCGACGCCCCCGCGGCGACGCTGGCGGCGGCGGACGCCTCGTCCGGGCGGCCGGCGGAGGACACGCCGTCGCAGACGACGGCGACCGTCGCCGGTGCGCCGTTGGGCAGGGCGGTCTCGGCGATGGCGAAGAAGTCCTCGTTGCGGTGGTGGCGCAGGCCCCGGTCGCTGACCGCGGCGACGCCCTCCACCTCGTGCTCCATGTGGTCCCGCTCGCGCGGCTGCGCGTGGCCGCAGCGCTCGCAGTAGCCGTCGACGTCGATCGCGCCCGTACGGCACGCGACGCAGCGCCGCCCGGGCGGCACCGGACCGGCGGCCGGCGCCTCGGCGGCGGCCGGGGCGTCCGGGGCGGCGGTGCCGAGCGCCGCGCGCGGGTCGGCGCCCTGCGGCGCCACCGGCTCGGCGATGCGGTAGTGCTCCGGGTCCTCCGCGGGCGTGTCGAGCAGGAACTCGCCGGAGTCCCCGCCGCCCTGCGGGGCGGTCCCGGGGCCCGCGATGCGGTAACTGCCGGTGCGCTGTCCCTCGGAAGACCGGCTGTCCGGCACGGCGGCCTGGCCGGCGGGCGGCCCGCCCGCGGGAGCCGCGGCGGGCGCGGCGCCGTTGGGGCCGGCCGCGGGTGCCGCGGCCGCCGGTGCGGCCGCCGCGGGCGCGGGGGCGGGGGCGGGGGCGGCGAGATCCGCGCCGCACGCCCCGCAGAACAGGTCACCCTCCTCCAGCGGCTCCTCGCACGAGGGGCACGAGTTCAGTTGGGATACGGGAGGTGTGTTCGCCATGGGCTTTCCTCTCATACCCAGGTCTTCGGCCGGTAGCGGTTGGCCCGTTCGACCATGTCGATCCGCTCATGGCCGTGCTGTGCGAGACGGGCCAGCACCCGGAAGGAGTTTTCCAGACCGAGCCGCAGCCCGTCCTCGTCCAGCGTGCACCCCAGCAGCGGCTGCTGCGGCGGCGGACCCGCCGGTGCGGCCGGGACCGCGCCGGCCCCGGTGCGGCCGGTCAGCACCCAGTCCAGCGCACTGCCCAGCACCTCGGTGGACAGCCGGGCTCTGCGGCCCGCGTCCAGGCCCACGTCCTGTAGCCGCTCCACCTGCGTACCGGCCGCCTGCAGATCGGTCAGCAGCGGCTCCTGCGGGGCGCGCTGGCGCAGCCGGGCCCTGATCGCCGCGACCCGCGCCGCGGTGTAGTGGATCGACGCCTCTGGTACGGACTCCAGCGCCCGTACCGCACCGGACCTGTCGGCCGCGGCGAGCCGCACCCGGGCGAGCCCGAACGCGGCGCTGACGTAGGCCGGGTCGGTCGTCCACACCAGCCGGTAGTACTCGGTGGCGTTGTCCAGCTGGCCCAGCACCTCGGCGCAGATGCCCAGCGCCAGCTTCGGCGCGGGCTCGCCGGGGAAGGCGTCGTAGATCGCGTCGAAGGACAGCGCGGCGGTCTCGAAGTCGCGGGTGGCCAGGGCCTGGAGCCCGCGGTACCAGACGATCCGCCAGTCGTCGGGGTGCTGCTCGCCCAGCTCGGCCAGCGCGGAGCCGGTCGCGGCCAGGTCGCCCAGCTCCAGATGGGCGCGTACCCGGCGCAACTGCAGCTCGATGGAGTCCGTCGGCGCGTTGGACAGCGCCGCGGTCAGCTCCGCCGGCGCGGACGCCATCAGGCCCGCGAGGAAGCCCGCGTTGGGGTCGCTGGGGCTCACCCGCGGCACCGGCAGCGCCAGCGCCGCCGCGGGGGAGTCCAGCGGCAGCGTGTCCGCGATCTGCGCGGGCAGCGCCACCTGCGTGCCCATCCCCTGCCCGCCGCCCGGCAACTGCGGCGGTACGCCCTGCGCGGGCGGCAGCGCCGGGACGCCGTTGCCCGCGGCCCGCGCCGCGCGCTCGCGCTTGTTGACGGGCCGGGCGCCGAGCTGCGAGGTCTCGCCGGTCGCCGGCGGGAACAGCTCGGTGTCCACCACCCGCAGCTCGGGACCGAAGAGCGTGGACAGCGCCGGCTGCGGCTTGCCCGTCTGCAGCGCCACGACCTCCCGCAGCACGCCCGTCAGTTGCTCGGACATCTCCGCGGCCGAGGCGAACCGGCGGGCCGGGTCGGGGTCGGTGGCGCGGACCAGCAGGCGGTAGAAGGACTCGTACCGGTTGAAGACGTCGATCGAGTCGGGGTCGGGCAGGGTGTCGACGAAGACGTTGGTGTAGCCCTGGAAGTCGAAGGTCAGCACGGCCAGCGTGCGCGCCACCGTGTACAGGTCGGAGGCGATGGACGGGCCGACGTCGGCCACCTCCGGCGCCTGGTAGCCCACCGTGCCGAAGATCGCGGACTCGTCGTCGTCCATGCGGCGCACCGCGCCCATGTCGATCAGCTTGAGCTGGTCGCCCTGCTGGATCGCGTTGTCGACCTTGAAGTCGCAGTAGAGCAGGTTGCGGCTGTGCAGGTGGCCGAGCGCCTCCAGCGCCTCGATGCCGTACGCACACGCCACCTCGACCGGCAGCGGGTCGCGCTTGCCGTCCGGCGTGCGCCGCTCGTTGGCGATCTCCTTCATCGACTTGCCGCCGACGTACTCCATGACGATGTAGCCGTCGAGGCTGCCGGTGCGCTGGTCGAGGTGCTCGACGAAGTTGTAGATCCGCACGATGCCCGCGTGCTCGATCTCCGCGAGGAACCGGCGCTCGGAGACGGCCGCCGCGATGGCGTCCTCGTCACCGGTGTTCAGCAGGCCCTTCAGGACCACCCAGCGGTCGGCGACCGCGCGGTCGATGGCCAGGTAGATCCAGCCCAGGCCGCCGTGCGCGAGGCAGCCCGCGACCTGGTACTGCCCGTGGACGATGTCGCCCTCCTGGAGCTTGGGCACGAAGGAGTACGGCTGTCCGCACTTGGTGCAGAAGCCCTCCGTACGCCCCGGCCGGCCGCCGCGCGAACGGCCCACCGGCGCCCCGCACTCGCTGCGGCTGCAGTACCGCTTGCGCTCGGGCACCTCGGGGTTCGCCAGCACCGCCGTGCGCGGGTCGGGCCGCGGTACCTCCGGCACCGTCACCAGGCCCGCGCCCAGCTTGCCGCGGGAGGCCACCGCGGACGTACGCGAGCTCTTCACCGAGACGGAACGGCTCGTCGACTCCCCGGTCAGCGCGCGCGACAGCCGCCCGGACACCGACCGGCGCGACGCCCGCGAACTGCTCCGCGACGTGCTGCTCGACCGGCTCGACGCGCTGGAACCGCTCGACGAGGAACTGCCCCTGCTGCCCCGGCTGCCACGGCGGTGCCCCGTCACCCCGGTGGGCGCCGAGCCGACCACGCCGTCCGGCGAGACGACGGGGGCGAGCCCGCAGGTGTCGCAGTACAGCTCGCCGCCGCCGACGTCTTCGTACGTGCCTCCGCAGCCCGGCCGCTGACATGCCTGCGCGTTGCTCATGACTCCCCCAACTCCGTTCCGTCCAGCCTCACGCCGTGCCCCCGGGCCGATCCACCGGACCCGCCGCGAGCACCTCCGCCGTGGCCCGCTGGTAGCGCAGCACCGCCTGCTCCGCCGCGATCAGATCGCAGGGCGCCGACCACAGCAGCCGGCGCGCCGCGTCGTACCGCTCCACCAGGATGCGGTCCTCGGCGAAGCCGTGCCGGGCCACCTTCGCCTTGTACGCGTCCAGCCGGCCGCGCAGCTCCGCGCGCACGGCCAGCGGCGCGGTCACCGCCGTCAGCGACTCCCGCGCCCGTAGCAACTCCTCCTCGGCCCGCTGCTCCAGGCTCTCCAGCAGCGGCGAGAGCCGGTGCCACTGGGCGCGCCTGCGGAACTCGACCGCGTTGGCCAACTGCTCGTTCAACGCGGTCGGCGGGCCGCTGACCGCCGGCACCTCGGAGGCCGCTATCTTCGCCAGCACCTCGCCGCGCGCCCGCCGCGCCTCGCCCAGCGTACGGTCCGCGCGCGACAGCACGTCGCGCACCTTGATCAGCCGCTCCTCCGCGTCCTGCCGGACGTGCAGCACGGCGTCGATCTCCCGGCGCACGTCCTCGAGACCGCGCGCCGCCGCGTCGTAGCGCGCGGTGTCCGGCGTGCCGCCGCCGGGCGCCGCACCGGGGCTGCGCCCCGCGGGCCGGGACCAGAACGCCAGCGGGTCGCGCACCACCTCGTCGCGCAGCGACGCCAGTTCCGCGGTGATCCGCTCCAGGTCGTCGCCCGCCGGGTGCTCCCCGGAACGTACGCCGACGGAGTGGGCCAGCGACCGGGTGCGCTGCAGCTCGGCGGCGAGCAGGTCGATGCGCGCGGGCAGCGCCGACCACACGGAGTCCGCCGCCGCGACGACGTCGATCACCTCCGCGTACCACCGGTTCATCCGCTCCACCAGCTCGTCCAGCTTCAGCGACTCCGACAGCCGGGCAGGACCCGTCAGCGACGCCGGATAGCCGCCGGCGAGGGTACGCGGCAGGGCCGCGGCGCCCGGCGCGATGGTGACGCCGTGGTCCCGCAGCAGCGACGTCAGCTCGGCCAGCTCCGCGGCGCCCGGCGAGCGGCGGCGGGCCCGGATCTCCCGGGCCGAGCGCAGCGCGCCGGTGTACGCGTCGAAGTGCGCCCACAGCAGCGAGATCGCCTGCTCGGCGGCGGCCCAGCGCTCCTTGGTCGTCCCGGACAGCTCGGCGCCCTCCAGCAGCCGGCGTCCCGCGTGGTCCTGGAGCGCGAGCAGCGAGGTCTCGATCGCCTCGTGCTCGGCTCCCAGCCGCGCGAGCGCACGATCGACCTCCTCGCGGTCCATCGAACCCCGTGGCGGGAGCGGCATCTGTTTCCCTCCGTGCTGCCGTACTCTGCCCGTTGCCCTGCTGTTCCTGCTCCGGCGTGCGCCGGCTCAGTCCTGGTACTTGGGGGCCGGCGGTCCTTCGATCCCCGGCATGGCGTCGGCCAGCCACTTGTCGTACGCGTCCTGCCAGCGCCCGTCCTTGCGGTAGTCATCGAGCAGCTTGTTGACCCGGCGCACGAGGTCCTCGTCGCCCTTGTTCATCGCCACGCCGTACGGCTCGGTGGAGTTCAGGGTGCCGAAGAGCTTCATCGACGGGTCCTGCGCGGCCTGGCCCGCCGCCAGAGCGTTGTCGGTGACGACCGCGTCGGCCTCGCCGAGCTGCACCCGCACCAGGCAGTCGAGCTGGTTGGGCACCAGCATGACCTCCGCGCCGTGCGAGTCCTCCTCCAGGGCGGCCTGGCCCGTGGAGCCTTCGGCGGTGCAGACGCGCTTGCCGTCCAAGGTCTCGTCGAAGCCGGTGATGCCCGCGTCCTCGGGCGCCAGCACCTGCTGGTCGCCGGTGAAGTACTCGGTGGAGAAGGACACGTCCTGGATGCGCTCGCAGTTGATGGTCATCGTGCGCACCACGATGTCGACGTCCTTGGCCTGCAGCGCCGGGATGCGCTGGCTGGTCGGGATGGAGCGGAAGACGATCTTCTTCTCGTCGCCGAGGATCTCCCCGGCGATGGCCCGCGCCAGGTCGATGTCGAAGCCTTCGAGCTGGCCGGTGAGCGGGTTGCGGTAACCCCACTGGAAGCTGTTCTGGTCGATGCCGGCGATCAGATACCCGCGATCCTGGATCCGTTTGACGCCGTCGCCCGACGCGGTCGCGGACGGCCGCAGGCTCGCCTCCGGCGTCTCGCACTCCTCCTGGCTCGACTTCGCCGACTTCGCCGGCTGCGCCGCGACCGCGCCGCCGGCAGCGCGGTCGTCCGAGGCGCCGTCCTGGCGGCCGTCGCCCGTGAGACCGGGCAGCAGGGCGGCGGTCAGCGCGACGGCCGCCGCCGTCCCGGCCACGCCGCCCCAGCCGCGCAGGTTCCGCCTCGTCCTCGGTGCCTTCGCCGTCCGCATCGCTGCCTCCCCCTTCGCCGTCATCGGTACTCCGAGAGCCTGCGGCCGATGCCGAACACCGCGCCGGCCGCGCCGAGCACGGCGAGCACCCCGGCGCCGATCCACAGCCCGGCGAGCGCCCCGCGGCCGTCCTCGGCCGCGGACTTGAACTCCTGCCGCTCGTGCTCCAGGGCCTCCCTGAGGCTCTCGTCGACCTGGTCGAAGAACTCGCTGGTCGACTTCTCCCCGTCGCCGCCGATGACCATGTCCTTGGCGTCCTCGTACTCGCCCGCGACGTTCTTCTGCTGCGCCTCGCCGTGCAGCTTGCGCCATGCGCGTACGTTGTCCACGGCCTCGGCGACCGGCTCGCGGCCCTGGTCGTCGTCGGCCAGCTCCAGGGCGCGGCCGAGCAGGCTCTGCTCCGGCGCCGCCTTGGCGTCGGCGTTCTTGCCGGCCAGCTCGGTCATCCCCTTGAGGTAGCTGTCCTCGTACTTGTCGAGGCCGTCCTCGGTGGTGACGGAGCCGCGGTTGACGTACGTCAGGTTCTCGTCGGCGCGGGCCCGCAGGGTGTTGATCCGCGCCTCGTTGAGCGCGTGCATCGACTGGGCGCCGTGCCGGTCGGAGTCGCCGAGTCCCGAGCGGGCGAAGGTGTGCCCGACGGTCAGCCAGAGCAGCACGATCACGGTGGCCGCGGAGGCGGCCAGCAGGCCCTGGTTGAACACCCGGTTCGTGCGGAGGTAGTGGCGGCGCTGCGCCCAGAACAGGACGCCGAGGGTGAGCAGCCCGCCGGCCAGCGCGGCCCACGGCCACGACTTGGCGTCGGAGTAGTCCTTCTCCAACTGGCCGGTCTCGGACAGGTAGAGCTGCTCGGCGGCGGGCAGCAGCGTCTCGCGCATCTGCTCGTCCGCGTAGCGCAGGTACGCGCCGCCGAGCGGCAGGCCCTGGCGGTTGTTGGCGCGGGCGGTCTCGACCAGCGAGGTGTAGACCGGCAGCGCCTGGTTCAGCTTCTCGATCTGCTTCTGCGACTCCGCGGCGCCCTGGGAGTTGGCCGCGGCCTTCACCAGCAGCTTCGACGCCTGCTGGATGTCCGCGTCGTACCGCTCGCGCACCTTGGCCGGCTCCTGCCCGCCCTCCAGGAAGCCGGTGGCCGCCGTGGTGTTGGCGCCGGCCAGCGAGCGGTAGATGTCGGCGGCGTCGGCGCTCAGCGGCTGGCTGCGGTTGATGACGTCGTCGGCCGCGGCGGAACGGTCGGACACCTGCCAGGCGGTGAGCGCCCCGAACAGCACGACCAGCGCCGCCAGTACGGCCCCGATGATCCGCAGCCGGCCCGGCTCGGTGGCGGCGGCGGCGCGCAGCCGGTCGACACCCTCGGCGAACGCGGAGCGCCGCCCCGGTGGCACGGCGGGCGGCGGCGGTGCGGCGGAGCCGCCCGCGGGGGAGCCCGGCTGCGGTACGAGTGGGCCGTCAGGGCCGGCCTGCGCGGGAAACGCAGGCGCGGTCCGATGCTCCGGCGGCGCGGCGCTGCCGGCCGGCGGCGGGTACGTCACGTGACCTCCCCCTGGGTCGCTGGCTGTTCGCCCGGTCGCGTGGGCGGGTCCAGTCCACCCCGGGCACGTCGGCAAGTATGGCGGCCCGCTCAGGCCGTCACACCGCCATTCCCGGGATCTTGTTCGGATCGGTACCGTAGCGCGCCACGCGATGGACGTCTGGGTCCCATCCTGCCCTTCTTCACGCGCAGCGCATCCGTTCGGTTCCTGTTCCGACCGGCCTGTGCGCCCCGGGGGGAGTACCGGGGTGCCGGGGCCGCGGCGGGGGTCGCCGCGGGCATAACAAAGGCCCGGTTCTAGGCAGAGATGCCGTCGATCCGGGCCAGGGCCTCGTCCGCGCCGTATGGCTGCAGGTAGGGCAACCAGCGCGGGTCCCTATGCCCTGTCCCGATGATCCGCCAGGCCAGTCCGGACGGCGGCTCGGGCTGGTGGCGCAACCGCCAGCCCAGCTCGTGGATCGGCCGGTCGGCCTTCACATGGTTGCAGCGGCGGCAGGCCGCCACGACGTTGTCCCAGCGGTGCTGGCCGCCGCGGCTGCGCGGGATCACGTGGTCGACGCTGGTGGCCACTCCGCCGCAGTACGCGCAGCGCCCGCCGTCGCGGGCGAAGAGCGCCCGGCGGGTGAGCGGAACGGGCCCCCTCACGGGGACCCGTACGAACCTCTGCAGCCGCACGACGCTTGGCGCCGCTATCACCCGCGTGGCGCTGTGCAGGAAGGCACCGGATTCCTCCAGGCTGACCGCTTTGCCGTTCAGCACCAGCACGAGCGCGCGGCGCAGTGGCACGACGCCGAGCGGCTCGTACGAAGCATTGAGGACGAGGACGTGCGGCACGGTGCCTCCTTGTACGCCGGCGGCGCGTGGCTTGCGCCGGGACGATCTGGTCAACAGTGTGTCCTGCACTCCCGCCTCCGCGCCACCACGATCAGGTAAACGGGCCAACCGCCCGGCAAGGTTCCACGGCCGCCCCCGTGATGTTGATCCCCCCTTCCGGCCCGCCCTACGCCTGGTCCCACCGGGCGGTAACCGGACCGCAACAACGGGCGCCGCCGGCGGGCCCCGCGGCGCCCGCCGGACGGCGCCGGGATGGTAAAGCGACGCTAAAGGGGCAGGCCGGAGCGGCGGGTAGGGTGAGGGCGTCCACCCCTGAACGGAAGGTTCCACGCCGTGTTCGCCACCGCTCGCCCGGCTGCCGAGAGCCCCTCCCCGACGCCGCTAGAGGACTCGCGCAAGAGCGCGGAGGAGACGGCCGGGTGGATCCAGGAGAACTGGGCCTCCTGGCTGGGCGTGGGCCTGCGGATCCTGCTCGTCGTCGTGATCGCGTACGTGCTGCGCCGCGTGGTCCAGCGTATGATCACCAAGCTGATAACGCGGATGACGCGCACCGCCGACGCCGTGGACGGCACCGCCCTCGGCGGGCTCCTCGTCAACCACGAGAGACGCAGACAGCGGTCCGAAGCACTCGGTTCCATCCTGCGCAGCAGCGCCTCCTTTGTGATCCTCGGCACAGCCGCCCTGACCGTGCTCTCCGCCCTCAAGATCGACCTGGCGCCGCTGCTGGCCAGCGCCGGCGTCGCGGGCGTCGCGCTCGGCTTCGGCGCCCGCAATCTGGTGATGGACTTCCTCTCCGGCGTCTTCATGCTCATCGAGGACCAGTACGGGGTCGGGGACACCATCGACGTCGGCGAGGTCACCGGCGAGGTGATCGAGGTCGGGCTGCGCGTGACCAAGCTGCGCGGCGACGACGGGGCGATCTGGTACATGCGCAACGGCGAGGTCAAGCGGATCGGCAACCTCAGCCAGGGCTGGGCGACGGCCGTGGTCGATGTGCCGGTGGCGGCCGGCGAGGACCTGGACCGGGTGCGCGACGTGATCGCCGCCGCCGGCGAGGAGTTCGGCGGCACCGAGCCGTGGAGCGAGCAGTTGTGGGGCGAGGTCGACGTGCTCGGCCTGACCGCCGTCGCGCAGGGCACGGCCATCATCCAGGTGCAGGTCAGGACGATGCCGGGGAAGTCCATCGGCGTCGAGCGCGAGTTGCGCTGGCGGATCCGGGAGGCGCTGCTCGCGGCCGGGGTCGTCATGTCGGACGTACCGCCGGGCGCCATGGTGCCGCCCCGGGCGGAGCAGGTGGCGGTGCCGCGGCAGGCGCCGTCGGGCGGCGGTGGCGGCGGGGAGTAGGCCCGGCCCCGGGCCGCCGCGGGCGGCCCGGCGCGCGTTTCGCCCGCACTCTTGACGCGCTTCGTCCGCGGCATTACTTTCGCCGCACTCCGATAGGAAAGTTTCCTAACCATTCGGGGCGGCGAGCGGGACGGCACCCGTCCGGACCGGGGAGAGGTGACGCCCATGGCCGGTGGCCCGGGGACGCTGCGCGCGATGAACGACCGCGCCGCGCTGGAGCTGCTGCTGGAGCACGGCACGCTCTCGCGCACCCGGCTCGGCAAGCTCACCGGCCTCTCCAAGCCGACCGCCTCGCAGTTGCTGGCCCGTCTTGAGGCGGCCGGGCTGGTCATCGCCACCGGCACCAGCGAGGGCAGCCCCGGACCCAACGCCCAGCTCTACGCCCTCAACCCCGCCGTCGCCCACGTCGTCGGGCTCGACGTCACCGCCGCCCGGATCCGCGCGGCCGTCGCCGACGTCACCGGGCGCACGGTCGGCTCGTACGAACTGGCCACCGCCAAGCGCACCGGCGGCGGCGCCGCGGAGGGGACCGTGCGCCGCGTCGTCCGCGCCGTCGACGGCGCCGCCAAGGACGCCGGGCTCACCCGTGCCGAACTGCACCGCGCCGTCATCGGCACCCCCGGGGCCTTCGACCCCGGCACCGGCCGCCTGCGCTACGCCTCCCACCTGCCCGGCTGGCACTCCCCGACGCTGCTGGAGGAGCTGGCCGCCGCCCTGCCCATGCCGCTCGCGTACGACAACGACGTGAACCTCGCCGCCGTCGCCGAACAGCGCCGCGGCGCCGCCCGCGGCCACGACGACTTCGTCCTGCTCTGGAACGAGGAGGGTCTCGGCGCCGCCGTCGTCATCGGCGGCCGGCTGCACCGCGGCGGCACCGGCGGCGCCGGCGAGGTCGGCTTCCTGCCGGTGCCCGGCGCCACCCTCGTCCGCCAGGTCACCCGCGCCAACAGCGGCGGCTTCCAGGAGCTGGCCGGCGCCCAGGCGCTCGCCCCGCTCGCCCGCGAACTGGGCCTCACCCCCGGCCGCGGGCACTACGCCGAGGTCGCCGCGGGACTCGTCGCCCGCGCCGCCGCCGCACCCGAAGAACCCGGCCACGCCGAACTGCTCGACCGCTACGCGCAGCGCCTGGCCGTCGGCCTCGCCTCCGTCGTCGCCGTCCTCGACCCGCAGCTCATCGTGCTCTCCGGCGCCGTGCTGACCGCCGGCGGCGACCGGCTGCGCGCCCTCGTCCAGTCCGAGCTGGCCGAACTGGCCGCGCCCCGGCCGCGCCTGGTGACCGGCGCGGTCGAGCGGCACCCCGTCCTCACCGGCGCGCTGGAGAGCGCGCTCGCCACCACCCGCGACGAGGTCTTCGACACCACCGCCCGCTGACACCCGCCCGGCCCGTCTCCCGGAACGCCCGCCCCACCCGGCTCGCCCGCTCCCGCCCCACCCACAACCTCACCGTGGCGGCCACGGTCCTGGTCATGGCCCCGGTGATCGTGGTCTTCTTCTTCGCCCGGAAAGTCTTCATCGAGGGCGTCACGCTGACAGGAGTCAAAGGGTGAAACTCGCAGTGGTAGGCGGCGGCTCGACCTATACGCCCGAGCTGGTCGACGGGTTCGCGCGGCTGCGCGAGACGCTGCCCGTCGACGAGCTGGTGCTCATCGACCCCGCCGCCGAGCGGCT
Source organism: Streptomyces sp. NBC_01808 (assembly GCF_035917395.1). Taxonomy (NCBI): domain Bacteria; kingdom Bacillati; phylum Actinomycetota; class Actinomycetes; order Kitasatosporales; family Streptomycetaceae; genus Streptomyces; species Streptomyces sp. NBC_01808. The sequence continues at coordinate 2,584,864 of NZ_CP109072.1, read as the reverse complement.
GGACCTGATCGGCGCCCTGGCGCGGCGGATGTTCGCCCGGCAGGGCCACGACGGGCGGGTCGTGACCACCGCCCGGCTCGAAGAGGGCGTCGAGGGCGCCGACGCCGTGCTCGTCCAACTGCGCGTCGGCGGGCAGGCGGCGCGGCAGCAGGACGAGACCTGGCCGCTGGACTGCGGCTGCGTCGGGCAGGAGACGACCGGCGCAGGCGGGCTGGCCAAGGCGCTGCGCACCGTGCCCGTGGTGCTCGACATCGCCGAACGGGTGCGCCGGGCCGCGCCCGACGCGTGGATCATCGACTTCACCAACCCCGTCGGCATCGTCACCCGCGCGCTGCTGCAGGCCGGGCACCGCGCGATGGGGCTGTGCAACGTCGCGATACATCTCCAGCGGACGTTCGCGCGACTCCTGGATGCCCCTCCCGCGGACGTCCACCTGGAGCACGTCGGCCTCAACCACCTCACCTGGGAGCTGGGCGTACGCCTCGGCGGGCCGGGCGGCGTCGACGTGACGCCGAAGCTCATCGGCGAGCACGGCGCCCGGATCGCCGCGGAGCTGCGGCTGCCGCCGGACCTGCTGACCCGGCTCGGCGTCGTGCCCTCGTACTACCTGCGCTACTACTACGCCCACGACCAGGTCGTAGGCGAACAGCGCGAGGGTCCCTCGCGGGGCGCGCAGGTCGCCGGGATGGAGGCCGAGCTGCTGCGGATGTACGCAGACCCGACGCTCGACACCAAGCCGGAGCTGCTGTCGCAGCGCGGCGGTGCGTACTACTCCGAGGCCGCCGTCGCGCTCGCCGCGTCGCTGCTGGGCGGGGACGCGGGCGCGGTGCAGGTCGTCAACACCGTCAACCGCGGCACCCTGCCCTTCCTCCCCGACGACGCGGTCGTCGAGGTGCAGGCCGAGGTCACCGCCGAGGGCGCCAGGCCGCTGCCGGTCCCGGAGCTGGACCCGCTGTTCGCCGGCCTCGTCGCGCACACCACCGCGTACGAGCGCCTCGCGCTGGAGGCGGCGCTGGCGGGCGGGCGCGAGCGCGTCTTCCGCGCGCTGCTCGCGCACCCGCTGGTCGGGCAGTACGACCGGGCCGAGAAGCTGACGGACGCGCTGATCGCGCACAACCGGGAGCATCTGCCGTGGGCCTGAGCCCGGTCGCCGTGCTGGCGATCGACGCCGGGAACAGCAAGACGGACGCGGCGGTGGTCGCGGCGGACGGCACGGTGCTGGGCCAGGGGCGCAGCGGCGGCTTCCGGCCGCCGGTGACCGGGGTGGCGGCGGCGGTCGACGTGCTGGCGGAGGCGGTGGCCGGGGCGGTACGGCAGGCGGGGGGCGACGGCTCCGGCGGCGCCGTCGCCGCGCATGTGTCCGCGTGCCTGGCCAACGTCGACCTGCCCGTGGAGGAACGCACCATCCGCGCGGAACTGGAGGCGCGCGGCTGGGGCCGTACGGTCGCCGTCCACAACGACACGTTCGCCCTGCTGCGGGCCGGCCTGCCGCCGGGCGCGCAGCCGCGCGGCGTCGCCGTCGTCTGCGGCGCCGGCATCAACTGCGCCGGATTGCTTCCCGACGGCCGCACCCACCGGTTCCTCGCCCTCGGCAGGCTGTCCGGCGACTGGGGCGGCGGCGCGGGGCTCGCGGCCGAGGCGGTCTGGTACGCGGCGCGGGCGGAGGACGGCCGCGGCGAGCCGACCGCCCTGGCCACGGCGGTGCCGGAGCACTTCGGCCTCGGCACGATGTACGAGCTGATCGAGGGCGTCCACCTCGGCACCGTCCCGGCGGCGCGCACCCAGCGGCTGGCGCCGCTGCTCTTCGCGGTGGCGGCGGCGGGTGATCCCGTGGCGCGGTCGATCGTGGACCGGCAGGCGGACGAGGTGGTGGCGCTGGCGGCGGTGGCGCTGGAGCGGCTCGGCCTGCTGGACGAGGAGGTGCCGGTGGTGCTCGGCGGCAGCGTCCTGGCCGCGGGCCACGCGCAGTTGGACGACCGGATACGCGCCCTGCTCACGGCCCGCGCTCCGAAGGCGGTCCCCCGGGTGGTCACCGCCCCGCCGGTCCTGGGCGCGGCCCTCCTGGGCCTGGACCGCACGGACGCCCCGGAGGGAGCCGAGTCCCGCACCCGCGCGCACTACGGCTGAGCGCCGGGCGCCGCCGCGCAGCGGTCAGTCGCGGACGGCCCGTACCTCCAGGGCGTAGAGCGAGTAGCCGAACTCCGTCGCGCGCTCCACGCCCTGGACGCGGACGTAGCGCACCTCGCGCTCGTCCATCCGGACCGACTCGCGGCCGCCCCCGCCGTCGTTCACCGCCGCCGCCGTGCGCCAGCGGCGGCCGTCGGCGGAGACCTGCACGCGGTAGCGCTTCGCGTACGCGCTCTCCCAGTTCAGCGCCACCTCGCCGACCCGCACCGGCTTCGCGAGCCGCACCTGCACCCAGGCGCCGTCCTCGGCCGGCGACGACCACCGGGTCTCCGGGTCGCCGTCCGCCACCGCCGCCGCCGGGAAGTCCGGCGTCTCGTCCGCCGACGACGAGGCGCGGCCGTCCCGCGCCAGGTCGGGGCCGCCGACCGCGGGATAGGCGTGCACGGTGACGCTACGGACCTGGGCGGCGCCGCCGTCGTCCAGCTTCACCGGAATCTCGTACGTGCCCGGCGCCACGTCCTCCGTCGCCCGGATCTCGATCGGGGCCCTGGCCGTCGTGCCGCGGGCTATCCGCACCTCGCCGGGGGACTCCGCCTTCAGCCCCTCCGGCGCCTTCGCCGTCACCTTGCCGCCCGCGTCGCCGGGGCGCCGCGCGGACAACTCCGCGTCCACGACCACCGGATCGCCGCCGATCGTCACGTCCGCCTCGTCGCGGGAGAGCGACAGCCGGGCGCCCGGCTCCGCGGCGGACCACGGCACCACCTCGTGCACCACGGGCGCGGTGGTGTCGGCGGCCCACACGAGCCGTACGGCGTCGGAGTCGGCGCGCTCGGCGGGCAGCTCCGTCCAGCCGCCGCCGTCGAGTTCGCCGACCGGGCGCCAGGAGGTCCCGCCGCCGTCGCGTACCCGGATCTGCACCTCGGCGCGGGTGCCCGTGCCGGGCTGGGTCAGCACCGTCACCGCGCGCAGCGGCTGCCGGTCGAACTCCACCACCAGCGCCTCGTGCGTGCCGGGCGACGGCGGCCTGGCGGCCTCGTACGCCGTGGCCGGCTCGCCGTCGGCCGCCGCCGCCACCGACGAGCCCTCCAGCGGCTCCGCGCCGCCCGAGACGGCCGCCCCGGTGCCGGCGGAGCGCTTCGCGCCGCCGCCCGCGCCCAGCCAGGAGTCGGAGTCCGTCAGCGCCCGGCTGAGGAAGGCGTCGAGCACCCCCGCGCCCACCACCCCGCCGCCTGGGGGTACCGCCCACGCGCGCCCTGGCGCGCTGTGGGGGACGGCCTCGCCGGCGAGGCGCTGCAGCTCCAGCCGCGCCTGCCACGCCTCCTCGTTGCGGCCCGCGGCCTGCGCGGTGACCATGTCCACCGCCCGCTCGCCGGCCGCCCCGTACCGCGCCAACTGCGCCAGCCACGGCCGCACCTCGTCGCCGAACGTGCCGTCCGCCAGCGGCGCCAGCTCCTCCGGCGCGCGGCGCATCACGGTGAACGCCTCCCGCAGCCGCGCCGCCGCCTTCTCCGCGTCCCGCCTGCCGCCCGCCGCGCTCTCCCGCGCGCGCCAGAAGTCCGCGATCAGCGGCCGCAGATACGCCGACTCCGTGGCGCCCAGCTCCGACGACGCCGAGTTCCCGGCCAGCGCGGCGAGCGCGGCGCCCGCCTTCTCCGGTTCCGGGGCGTCCGCGGCGAGGTCGCGCACGGCGGCCCGCCAGGAGGCATCCGGGTCGTACGCGCGCGGGTTCCAGGCGTAGTCCGCGACCGTGAACAGCGGCACCCGGGAGGCGGCGGGCTGCTCCATCGCGCCGGCCAGCACGCCCGCGGAGCCGGCGGCGACCGCCGGGTCGCGGCCGTCGTACGGGCCGAGGAAGATGCGGTCGCGGGCGTAGTCGTTGACGGGGTAGTTGTCCTGCGTGACCAGCGGGTGGCCGCCGAACGCGGCCTGGGTGTCGCGCAGTTGACCGCCGCTGATCTCCTTGGGCACCGCGCCGACGCCGGACCAGGCGACCTCGACCCGCTCGTCCAGCTCGCCGGCGAGCGCGGAGCGGTAGTCGGTGGTGCCGTCCTGGTAGTACTCGGTCGGCAGCAGCGACAGCGGCGCCGCGTCCGGGTGCCGCCGGGACAGGTGCGCGGCCAGCGCGTTGGCGGTCTCGGCCTGCGCGCGGGCGGCGGCCTCGGGGCCCGAGCCGTACTCGTCGGCGTCCTCGCCGCAGGCCCACTCGCTGTAGCTGACGTCCTGGAACTGGAGCTGGAAGGCCCGTACGCCCAGCGCCCACATCGCGTCCGCCTTGGCCAGCAGGTCCTTGCGGTCGCGCGCCGAGGAGAAGCAGAAGTCCTGGCCCGGTGCCACCGCCCAGGCGAGCGTCACGTGGTTGGCGCGGGCCCGCTCGGCCAGCTCGCGGAACCGGGCGCGCTGGTCTGCCGGGTACGCCTCGCGCCAGCCGGCCTGGCGGTACCGGTCGTCGCCGGGGGAGTAGAGGTAGCGGTTGAGCTTCGTGCGGCCCATGAAGTCGAGCTGCGCCAGGCGCTGTTCGTGGCTCCAGGGGCGGCCGTAGTGGTTCTCCGCGATGCCGCGCACGGCGGTGCCCGGCCAGTCGCGTACGGACACGGCGGGCAGCGTGTTCTCCGTACGGGCCGCGCGGGCCAGTTCGCGCAGCGTCTGCACGCCGTGGAAGAGGCCCGCGGCGTCGGTCCCGGCCAGCGCGACGACGTCGCGGCCCTCGTACTGCCCGGCGGCCAGCCGGTAGCCGCCCGCCGGCAGGTCGGCCTGCTCGCCCGCGCCCAGGGCGCGCAGCGCCGTGTCGGCGGGGGAGCGGCGCGGCGGCGGGCCCGCGACGCCCGCGGGGCCGGCCGGCGCCTGGTCGGCGTAGACCACGAGTCCCGTCGCCGGCAGCGCGGCGCCGGGGCGTACCTGCGTGAACTCCCGTACGCCGACTGCCCGCAGCACCTCGTGCAGCTCCGCGAGCGCCCGCGGGTCCGCGCCCTCGGGGGTGACGAGCACCGCCTCCCCGCCCGCGTGCACCTCGCCGGCGCGGGCGCGCAACTGCTGCGGGCGCGGCCACACCGCGTCGCGCAGCGCCTCCTCCGCGGCCGGCGTCTCGGCTGCACCGGCCGATCCGGCGCCGCCGGCGTCCGGCTGCTGCGGCTGGGCGGCGGCCTCCGGCGCGCGGCCGCCGAGCAGCCCGCCGATCACGGCGGCGGACAGCGCCGTCGCCGTGGCCATCCGCCGCCTGACAGCTCCGCCCAACTCCGCCCGCCCTCCGTCCGTTTCCGGTCCCGCTCCCCGGCTGCCGGCCGTCTTGCCGACCGTAAGCCGACGCTGTCGACTGCTCATCGCCCCCGCGTTTCACGGCGGTTAAGGATGCGCGTACGTGTGCCGTACACCAGTCCCGCGCCGCCCGTGCCCGCGCGGGGCGCAGGCCGAGAGCCCACCACCGCGATGCCGCCGCTGTCAACGCGCCGGTCGGCCCCGATCCGCCGGGCGAGCGAGCCAGGGTACCCGCGCCGTACCGCCGCGGCACCCCCGGCCTGCGCGGGAGTGGTGCGCGGGAACCACCGCGGTGCGGCGAGGCGCTCCGCCCGGTGCGCGGTCCCGTGCGCGGCCGTCTTCCGCCCCGCCCGCCCCGGCGGAAAAAGCGGGCCGCAAGGGCGCACGTGCCCCAGCTCTTGCGTTCCACAGGGCCCCCTACAGTGAATTCGCCCGTTCCGGGTACTGTGACGTATGGCACGAACGCGTGTCGCCACGACTGCCGGGCCCTTGATCGGGTAGCGGCGGACGTGACCAGCCGTCGACCGAGGAGGACCCGCGGTGGCCGCTCCCGCTCCGCTCGAAGTCAGCCACGACCATCACCACAAACCCGTCGAGGGCGCCGACCCCGACTACGGCCTGGCGGGCTCCTGCTCCTGCGCCGAGCTGCCGCTGACCAGCGAACCCCCGCTGGCCGCGGGCACTCCGCTGACCAGCGAGCCGCCGCTCGCCGCCGACGACAACCTCATCAGCGAGCCGCTGCCGCCCGTTCACTTCACGTGACGGCCTGCTGACGGCGCGCGGCTGCCGCAGTACGATCAGCCTTCCGGCTCACCCCGGCGGCGACCCCCCGGGGCCCGCGACTGGTACATGTGGGTGACGCCGGAGCCGATGACGTCGCATACCACCTGGGGGTGGCATGTCTCTGGCGCGGTTAGCTGCGCTGCACGGAGTCGCGGTCTCGTACGAACGCACGCCAGGCCGCGCCGTCCCGGTCCCCGAGGACACCCTCGTGGCCGTCCTCGCCGCGCTCGGCGTGGACGCCGCCGGGCCCGCCGCCGTCGCCGCATCGCTCGCGGCGTACGAAGCGGCCGAACGGGACCGCCTCCTGCCCGCGACCCTCGTGCCGCGCGCGGGCACCGTCCTCGACCCCGGGCCGCTGCCGCCCGGCACCGGGACCGCCGTAGCCGGCGAGGACGGCGCGGAACTCGACCCGCGTGCCCCGCTCCCGCCCGGCGTGCACACCCTCACCGCCACCACCCCCGACGGGCGCACCGGCAAGGCCACCGTCATCGCCGCCCCCGCGCGCGTGCCGCAGCCGGCCAGGCGCGGCGCCGGGCTCGCGCTCCCGCTGCCCGCGCTGCTGTCGACCCGCTCCTGGGGCATGGGCGACCTCGGCGACCTGGCGGAGCTGGCCGCATGGTCGGCGCGTACCCACGGCCTGGACTTCGTGCAGTTGGGCCCGTTGCACGCCGCGGTCCCCGGCGCCGCGGGCCGGACCGCGGAACCGTCCCCGTACCGGCCGTCCTCCCGGCGCTTCGCCGACCCCGTGCACCTGCGGATCGAGGACATACCCGAGTACCGCTACCTCGCCCCCGCCGACCGCGCGCAGGCCGCGGAACTGGCCGGCCGCGCCGCCGCGTTGCGCGACCAGGTGCGCGCCAAGGGCGGGCTCGTCGACCGCGACGAGGTGTGGCGGCTCAAGCGCGCCGCGCTGGAGCTGCTGCTGCGCGTCGAGCTGACGCCCGGCCGCCGCGTCGCGTACCACCACTTCCTCGCCGAACAGGGGCAGCCCCTCGACGACTACGCCGCCTGGTGTGCGCTGGCCGAGATCCACGGCCCCGACTGGCGCTCCTGGCCCGGCGGCCTCGCCGACCCGCGCTCCACCGCCACCACCCGCGCCCGGCACGACCTGCTCGACCGCATCGACTTCCACTGCCGGCTCGCCTGGCTCACCGACAACCAGCTCTGGCGGGCCCAGCGGATCGCCCGGGACGCGGGCATGGCCGTCGGCGTCATCCACGACCTGGTGGCCGGCGTGCACCCCTCGGGCGCCGACGCGTGGGCGGAGCAGTCCGTCCACGCCGCCGGCTGCACCGCGGGCACCGCGCCGCGCGGCGCCGACGCCCGCGGCACCGACCGGGGCGTGCCGGTGTGGCGGCCCGACCGGCTGGCGGCGGCGGGCTACGGCCCGTACCGCTCGGTGCTGCGCGCCGCGCTGCGGCGGGCGGGGGCGCTGCGCGTCGGGCACGTGAGCGGGCTGTTCCGGCAGTGGTGGGTGCCGGCGGGCCGGCCGGCGGCGGAGGGCACGTACGTCTCGTACGACGCGGACGCGATGCTCGGCGTGCTGGCGCTGGAGGCGCACCGGGCGGGTACGCCGCTGATCGGCGACGACCAGGAAGACCCGGCGGAGCCCGCGGTACGGGACGCGCTGGCGGCGCGCGGCGTGCTGGGCACGTCGGCGCTGTGGACCCAGCGCGAACCGGCGCCGGAGATCCCCGGCGGCGTACCGTGCCCGCGGCCGCCGGAGCGCTGGCGGGCCGACACGCTCGCCGCCGTCACCGGGCACGGCCTGCCGCCCACCGCCGCCCGGCTCAGCGGCGCGCACCTGGCGCTCCGCCACGAACTCGGCCTCGTCGAAGGACCGCTGCCCGCCGCCCGCGCCGCCGACGCGGTGGAGGTCGGCGTCTGGCTCGACCTGCTCGAACGGCTGCGGCTGCTGCCCGGCGGCCGGGCCGACGAGGCGTCCGTCATCACCGGCCTGTACCGCTTCCTCGCCCGCACCCCCGCCCGGCTCGTCGCCGTCTGGCTGCCCGACGCGGCCGGCGACCGGCGCCCGCAGCACGTGCCGGGCGCGGGCGCGGAGTACCCGGGCTGGCGGCTGCCGGTCGCCGATCCGGACGGCCGCACGCTCCTCTTCGAGGAACTGGCCGACGCGCCGCGGACGCACCGGCTGCTGGCGGAGGTGGTACGCGAACTCGGCGGCCGGGCCGGCGCGGACCGGAGCGTTCTGCTCGGCGGCGAGTCCGGCGCCGGGTCCGCGGGCGCGGCGTCCGGTCGTACGAGCGAGGAGGCACCCCGTGCGTAGAGCCGCCCGTTCCGTCGGCACCGGAGCCGCGGCCGTCGCCCTTACGGCGACCGCCCTGCTGCCGGCGACCCGCGAGCCCGCGGCCGCCGCCGACGAGTGCACCCGGCCGATCGAGCCCGCCTCCCAGATGACCGTCGAGGACTGCGACACCCCCGAGCGCATTCTCGCCAAGGCCGCCCACATCGTGCCCACGCGCGGCCAGCTCGCCTGGCAGGGGCGTGAGGTGACCGCCTTCACCCACTTCGGCATGAACACCCTCACCGACCGCGAGTGGGGCTCCGGCGCGGAGGACCCGGCGCTCTTCGACCCGGGGCGCGTCGACGTCGCCCAGTGGATGCGCACGTACAAGGCGATGGGCGCCGAGATGGCCATGCTCACCGCCAAGCACCACGACGGCTTCAACCTCTACCCGACGCGCTACTCCGACCACTCCGTGGCCGCCAGCCCGCACAGCCGCGACCTCCTCGGCACGTACGTCAAGGAAGCCCGCAGGGCCGGGCTCGGCGTCGGCGTCTACCTCTCGCCGTCCGACGGCGCGGAACTGCCGCACGCCTGGCACGCCGGCTGGCTCGCGGACCTGCGGAAGAAGCAGGAGGCCGGCGAGCCGCTGACGAGCGTCGAGCGCACCGCGCTCGCGGACGGCGGCCCGCCCTCGGGCCACGGCCGCTACGGCAACGGCAGCCCCGTGCGCACGCACACCATCCCCACCCTCGCCGACGGCGACGACCGCGCCGACGACGTGGCGGCCGGGCGGCTGCCCACGTTCACGGTGCGCGCGAACGACTACGACGCGTACTACCTGAACCAGGTCTACGAGCTGTTCACCGAGTACGGCCCCATCGACGAGCTGTGGCTCGACGGCGCCAACCCGTGGCGGGACGCGGGCATCACGCAGGAGTACGACTTCCGGCAGTGGTACGACCTGATCCACGCGCTCTCCCCCGACACCGTCGTCTTCCAGGGCCCGCAGGGCATCCGCTGGGTCGGCAACGAGCGCGGCGTCGCCCGCGAGACCGAGTGGAGCGTCACCCCGCACACCGTCGACCCCCGGTCCACGCACGGCGCGCTGCCCAACGACTCCACCGACGCCGACATCGGTTCGCGCGCCAAGCTGCTGGCCGACGGCGTGCGGTACCTGCAGTGGTATCCGGCGGAGGCCGACGTCTCCAACCGCCCCGGCTGGTTCCACCACCCCGGGGAGCGGCCGAAGACCGCGGACGAGCTGTTCGCGCTGTACGAGCAGAGCGTCGGCCGCAACGCCCCGCTGCTGCTCAACGTGCCGCCCGCGCGCGACGGCCGGATCGCCCCCGAGGACGTACGCGAACTGCGCGCCTTCGGCGACCGGGTGCGCGCGGTGTACGGCGAGAACGTGCTGGACCGGCGCGGGCCGCAGACCTTCGACCGGGTCCGTCTCGCGGAGGACATCCGGCACGGCCAGCGGGTCGAGCGCTTCGCGGTGGAGGTGCGGGATCCGGCGACGGGCCAGTGGCGCCGGATCGCGGCGGGCACGACGATCGGTGCGTACCGGATCCTGCCGCTGGCCGCGCCGGTGACGGCGGACGAACTGCGGGTACGGGTGGAGGAGGCGCGGGGCAAGCCGCGGCTGCTCCCGGTGACGGCGCATCTGAGCACGGCGGGGAGCGCGTAGCACGTTAGGGGACCCCGGGCGCGCGGGTGGCGGCGGTGTTCGCTACGGTTTGAGCGTGGACAGGAAGAAGACTCTGCGCGCCGGCGCGCTCGCCGCCGGGACGGCGCTGATCATGCTGATGTCGTCCCCCGCCGCCTCCGCGCTCAACCGCGACGACGGCGACGACCCGGGCCCCGGGCTGAGCGTTGCGGAGACCCTGGGTCTCTTCGTGCTCACCCCGCTGGTGGCCTTCGCGGTGATCGCCGGACTGGTGGTCGCGGCGGAGAAGAAGAAGAGCTGACGCGGGCGGGTCATCCCGCCGCGCGCAGGCGCCTGCTCCCTTCCGCGGGGCGGGCGCTTTTGGCGCGCCCGCGCGGCCCGCGGCGCCTGACGCGCCCGGTGGGCCGGGGCCCGGCGACTCGGCACCCGGCCCCGGCTGCTGCCGTCCGCCTCAGGCGAAGTCCGGCATGTCACCGACCGCGCGGTTGACGTCGATCACGGTGAAAGCCGCACCCTGCGGGTCCTCAAGCGTCGCCATCCGCCCGAACGGCGAGTCCTGCGGCCCGAACGTCACGCTGCCGCCGCGCCGCCGCGTCGTCTCCACGGCCCGGTCGCAGTCGTCCACCGCGAAGCAGACGCCCACGTGCGGGGGTGTCCCGGCGGGGAAGACATCGCCGCTCATCTCCGCCCGGCCGATGAGCGGGTCGCCGTCCCCGACACTCCACACGGCGTAGTCCATGGTGTCGTCCTGCATCTTGCGCACCCGGTAGCCGAAGACCTCGGGGAAGAAGTCGTCGGCGTGCTCGGGGTGGTTGGTGTCGACCTCGGCCCAGCAGAAGGTGCCGGGCTGGCCGATCGCGGCGAAGCCCTCGTGGCTGCCGGATTCCCACAGGCCGAACCGGATGCCGTCCGGGTCCTCCGCGATGGCCATCGTGCCGTACCGGCCGACCTCCATCGGGCCCATGAGGACCCGCCCGCCGTGCTCGCCGACGTGCGCGGCGGTGGCATCGGCGTCGGGCGTGGCGAAGTAGAGCGTCCAGCCCGCGGGGGCCTCCTCCGCTCCCGGCATGGGCGGCGCGAGACCGGCGGCGACGCCGCTCTCCGCCATGGCCTGGGTGTAGTGCCCGGAGTCCTCGCCCCCGCCCTCGAAGGTCCAGCCGAAGACGTCGGCGTAGAAGCTCTTCGCGGCCTCGAGGTCGGGGAAGGTCGCGTCCGCCCAGGTGGGTGCGCCTTCGGGTCGTACGGTCATGATCTGTCGCCTCCTCTGAGGCTGGGGGATATTGCGCGGATTTGTGCACTTCTCACGCTAGCCCCGCGGCGCGCCGTTCGCGCGCGGACGGCTCAGGGGCGCCGTACCTCGTACAGGAAGCACCCGTACTCCACGGCCCGTACGTGCACGAACGCGACCTCGGACGCCGCGAAGGCCGCCGCCAGCGCCCGCCCCGTCGCCGCCTCCGCCTCGGCCGGGTCCTCCGGCAGCCGCAGCGCGGCCCCGCCGACGATCCGGCCGCCCGCGTCGTAGCGCCGGAACGCCCGCAGCGCGGCGGTCTCGGCGAACGGATAGCCGCCGCCGGGCCCGGGCCCGGCGCACTCCCCGGCGTGCACGAAGACCGGGCCCTGCTCGTCGTACGCCCCGGGATCCACCCCGGCCGCGGCGGCCCACCGCCGCAGGGGCGCGTACGAGACGAGCGCGATCCGCTCCCCGGCCCGGCTCCGCCGCAGACAGCAACGCAGCGGGGCACCGCCTTCACCGTCGGTCACGGCCCGGGCGGTACGCCCGGCGTCGTCGGCTTCGCGGAGCCGCGCGAGAACGGCCGGGGGGATGGGGGCGGCGCGGTAGGCGGCGGGGGTTTCCGATGTCGTCGTCATGCCGTCCAGGCTGCGGGCCGCGGGCCGCGGACGCTGGCGGGAATCCGACGTCAGGTTCGGTGTCGGCGGGCGCTGGCAGAATTGCGTCACGCACCGACGGCGTGACGCAGACCAGGGGAGGAACCGTGTCCGCACCGGACGCCACGTGCCCGGCCTGCGCCGGCCCCGTGCCCGCGCGCGCCGGCCGCCGGGGCCGTACGTCCGTCTACTGCTCCGCCGCCTGCCGCCAGCGGGCCTACCGCGAGCGCCGCGCCCCCGGGGCGGCCGGGTCCGTGCGGGAGCTGATATCCGACGTCGCCGAGCGCGCCGGGCGGCTCACGCCGCAGCCGCCGGAGACGTTCTACGCGGACGTGACGGAGCTGTCGTCGTCGGTGGGGCGGCTGCGGCGCATCGCGCGTACGGCCAGGGACGCGGCGGGGGCCGCGGAGGACGGCGCGTCGGACAACGTCACGCCGGAGGATGTCACGCCGGGGACGGAAAACGTCACGCCGGAGGAAGCGCCGGAATACGTCACGCCGCGGCCCGTGACGAATCACGCGGCGGACTCCGGCGCCCCCGGCGACGCGGACTTCGCCGCCCTCATGGAGGCGTACCGCCGCGAACTGCAGGTCCACTGCTACCGGATGACCGGCTCGTACGACGAGTCGGAGGACCTCGTACAGGAGACGTTCCTCAAGGCGTGGCGCCGCCGCGAGACCTACGAGGGCCGCGCCGCCGTGCGCGCCTGGCTCTACCGCATCGCCACCAACACCTGCCTCGACCACCTCCGCCGCAACTCCCGCACCCCCGCCCGCTACGAGCGGCTGCCCGGCATGGCCCACGGCGACGCCGAGCCGCCCGCCCGTATCACCTGGCTCCAGCCCTACCCCGACGAGCTGCTGGCCGACGTGCCCGCGGCCGACGCGGGCCCGGAGGCCCAGGCCGTCGCCCGCGAGACCGTCGACCTGGTCTTCCTCGCCGCGCTCCAGCACCTGCCGCCCCGCCAGCGGGCGGCGCTCGTGCTCCGCGACGTCGTCGGCCTGCCCGCCGCGGAGACCGCCCACCTGCTGGACCTGAGCACCGCGGCCGTCAACAGCGCCCTGCAGCGCGCCCGGCCCGCGCTGCGCGCGCACCTGCCCGCCGGCAAGCGCGCGGAGTGGGCGCCCCTCACGCCGCCGACGCCGGAGGAACTGGCCGCCGTCGACCGGTACCGGGAGGCGGCCGAGCGGCTCGACATGGCGGCGATGGCGGCGCTGCTGACCGAGGACGCGACGCTGACGATGCCGCCGAACCCGTTCTGGTTCGTCGGGCGGCGGACGATCGTGGACTTCGTCTCCCAGTCGCTCGACCCGGCCCTGCCCGGCTTCTTCGGCGACTGGCGGCACGTGCCGACCCGCGCCAACGGCCGCCCGGCGGTCGCCGGTTACGTGCGCCGGCCGGGCACGACGGTGTACCGGGCGCAGACGCTGGAGGTGCTGCGGGTGGAAGGCGGGCGCATCGCCGAGATCACCACGTTCGAGCCGCATCTGCTGCCGGCGTTCGGGCTGCCGATGACGCTCTGAGCATCGGCGTCTCCCCGCCGTACGGCAGTGCGCGGGCGGCTACCGGTACTGCCACCGCTCGAATGACACCACCAGCCCGTCCGCCGCGGGGATGGCCTGGTTGTAGAGGGCCGCACCGCTCTGGGCCGTCGGTGGTGACGGCCGGTGCCCAGGTGAGCCGCTCCCCTCGGCACACACACCTCACCCCGATGGCGCCGGGAGTCCTGCTCGGCGGGGGTCATTCGGGCGAACACCGGGGGCCGCACCGCGGACGCCGGGCGGGGAGCGATGACTGCCGCGGCCCGCGTGCGTCTCAATGGCCGACATCACCCGATGACGACAGCCAGGAGAGACCATGCTGCTGCAGGACAAGAACGCGATCGTCTACGGCGCCGGCGGCGCCATCGGCTCCGCGGTCGCCCGCACCTTCGCCCGTGAGGGCGCCCGCGTCCACCTCACCGGCCGGCACGCGGCGAACGTCGAACTGGTCGCGAGGGACATCAACGAGTCCGGCGGCGCCGCCCACGCGGCCGTCGTGGACGCGCTGGACGAGCACGCGGTGGAGGAGCACGCGGCCCGGGTGGCCGAGGAGGCGGGCTCCATCGACGTGAGCATCAACCTGATCACCCGCAACGACGTCCAGGGCACCCCGCTGGTCGACCTCTCCGTCTCGGACTACGTCTCCTGCGTCACCCGCGGCCTCACGACGAACTTCGTCACCGCCCGCGCCGCGGGCAAGCGGATGGCGGCGCAGGGCTCAGGCGTCATCCTCGCGCTCAACAGCGGCTCGTCCCACACCAGCCCGATGATGGGCGGCACCTGCCCCGCGGACGCGGCGATCGACACCCTCATCCGCTCCCTCGCCCAGGAACTGGGCCCCAGCGGCGTCCGCGCCGCGGGCCTGTGGGCGGCAGGCGTCCCGGAGACCCTCACCCCGCAGAAGCTCGGCGCGGTCAACCCGGCGATGGCCACCCCGGAAGCCCTCCGCGGCGTCCTCGACACCCTCGACAACCTCCGCATGCTCCCGGCCTCCCCCCGCCTCCAGGAGATCGCCGACCTGGCCGCCTTCCTCGCCTCCGATCACGCGGCTGCGGTCACGGGCACCTGGGTCAACGCCACGGCGATGTTCCCGAGCTGACGCCCGGGCCGGGGGCGCGGCGCGGAGCCGCGCCGGCGGCTTGGGGCCGGGGGCACCTCCTGCCTGTCCCCGGCCCCCGCCGGGTGGACGGCTGAAGTCAACGGGTCCGCATCAGTTCGGTGTTGCGGTCGGTCTCCAGGCCCGACAGGGCGCGGCGGCGCGGGGAGTGGGGGGCGTTCAGGGCCAGCTCGCGGTAGAGGGACGCCAGGCCCGCCTGGCCGAGATCGCCGCCGTCCGCGCGGTACGGGGCCGCCGACTCGATCAGCGTCGTGAAGAGCGACAGCGTCCCGTCGCCGTTGTCCGCCAGCTCCACCACCCGGGCCAGTTGCGGGAAGTCCACGTGCGAGGCGGTGGTGATCTCCCACAGCCCGCCCTTGGCGTCGCCGTGCGGGGTGATCTCGTTGCGGTGGCTGTGCCCGTTCACCCACGCGACCACGTTGCGGCGGGCCAGCAGCAGCTCCAGCAGCTCCGCCCCCGTGTGCCGCTTGTCATCCGGCCGGAAGGGGTCGGGCGTCGTGTTGTTCATCGACTTGCTGGTGTGGTGGCTGAAGACGACGACGTACGAGTTCGCGTGCTCCGCCAGCTTCTGCTCCAGCCAGCGCAACTGCGCCGTGCCCAGCGAGCCGCGGTAGTCGCCGCCCTGGTCGGTGGTGTCCAGGCTGATGCCGACGACGCCCGGTCCCGCCTCGCCGAGGGCGAAGTCGTAGTACAGCTCGCCGGAGGCGCTGTGGGCCTCCGTGTAGCCGTGGCCCACGGGCCCCGCCCCGGCGAAGCGCCCCTGGAGGTGCGCGGCGACGTACTCCTGCGACGTGAACGGCACCCGCCGCTCGTCCGCCGTGACCGTACGCATCAGGTGCCGCTGCGTGCGCAGCATCTCGGCGAACGCCTCGCCCCGCGGGTCGGTGCCCGCGCGCAGGGCGTCGAAGAGCGGCCCGGCGATCGACTCCGGCAGCGTCATCAGCTTCCGGTCGCCGGCCGCGTACTCGGCGAAGTACGGCTGGCGGGCCGCGTAACAGCCGCCGGGCAGCAGGTCGTGGTTGCCGACGGTGGAGTACCACGGCAGGTGCAGCCCGGGGCTTGCGACCTCCCGGATCGCCGCTTCGAGGAAGCCGTCGACGCGAGGGAAGCCGAGCGCCTTGTCGGCGTCGCGCAGCCGGCTCTCCGGGTGCCAGTAGCGGTCGACGCCGCTGTTCTGAACCCCCTCGTACGACCTGGGGTCACCGCTGTTGGGCACGATCCGGCCGCCGCTCATCGCGGTGAGGAACCACTCCAGCTCCAGGCCGTTGTTGTTGTCCGTGTTGTCGCCGGTGGTGACCGCGCAGCCGAGCGCGAGCCCGGTGGCGGGCCCGGCGGTCAGCGAGTTGATCCGCTCGATGAGCGCGATCGCGCCCGGCACGCTCAGCGCCTCCTGCGGGCGCCAGCCGTCGCCCTCGCGCTCGCGGAAGTACTCTGAGCGCAGCGGCGTCTGCACGTCCACGATGTGCAGGTCGGTGAGCTGGACGAAGGCGGCGAGCGGGGTCCGCTTGTCCTCGCGCCGCGCGCCCGCGGCGCCGAGTTCCGCGCGTACGACCCGGGGCCAGCCCGCGCCCTCCGTGAGGTGCCGGTAGCCGCCGGACCCGACGGCCGCCGCCGTCGTACGGATCGTGGTGCCCGCGGACGACGGCGCGGGCGGCGCGCCGGGCGCCAGCCCCCGGGCGCCGCCCCGTGAGGCCAGCGCCGGCGGTCCTGCGGACCGGGCGGTCGCCTGCGGCTGGCCGGGGCCGAGGGCCAACCCGAGCCCGGCGGCCGCACCCGCGGCCCCGGCGGCGCCCAGGAGGACGGCGCGCCGGTGGGGGCCCGGGGGCCTGGTGGACGTGCTTTCGCGGTGCATCAGCGCTCCTGGGGGGATGAGCGGGAGGCTTCGGCGCGGGTGGGTCACCCGTACACTCGGAGCCTTGGCACGCCGGGTGACCTGCTACTTAACGCAACCGGAACGACGGCGGCCGGGAAGCCCACAAATACCTTCACCGGCTGAAAACACCGCGCAATGGACACGCGAATCTCGCCCGTTCGAGTGGCCGCGGTCACCGTGGGTTCATCGCGGCGGGAAAGCGCCGCGCGCGCCCTTCTGGCGGCTATGCGCCAACGCCGCAATCCGCCACTCTCAACTCCCCCCGCGCACGCGTTGCTTGCTGATAAATATGCGGACAGCCGGCACCGGATGCCGGTTTCCACACAGGTGGGGGTTGAACAAGAGATGACGATCTCTCCCAGACGCATGCCCGGACGCATACCGGGGGGCGGACGGCCGCGCGCCGCCGCCCGAATAGCCCTCGCGGCCGGGCTGGCCGCCGCGCTCACCGCGACCGGCTCGGCGGCCACCCAGGCCGCGGAGGGCGCACCGGAGCCCGACCGGCCCAAGGCCGCGGCGGACAAACTCGGCGCGAAGGACGCCGAGCTGCTCGCCGAGGCGAAGGCCGGGGGCGACAAGAACGTCACGCTGCTGGTCGCCGTCGAGCCCGGGCAGGCCGCCGAGGTCGCGGACACCTTCCGCGCCGTACGCGGCGCCTCCGTCGGCCGTACGCACGACAAACTCGGCTACGTCCGCGCCACGGTGCCCACCGGCCGCGCCGATGCCGCCATCGCCAGGGCCGCGAAGCTCGCCGCGGTCCAGGGCATCGATCTGAACGAGGAGATCGAGCTGCCCGACCCGCGCCCTGCCGCCGACCGGGCCACGGGCGACAAGGGCGGCACGGGCAGCGGCACGCAGGGCGCCTACCCGGCCCCCGGCCGCTCGACCCCGGCCAAGAACCCGTACCAGCCGGCCCACGAGACCGGCGCCGTCGACTTCGTCGAGAAGCACCCGAAGGCCGACGGCCGCGGCGTCACCATCGGCATCCTCGACTCCGGCGTCGACCTCGCCCACCCCGCGCTGCGCAAGACCACCACCGGCGAGCGCAAGATCACCGACTGGGTGACGGCCACCGACCCGATCGTCGACGGCGACCGCACCTGGCGCCCGATGGTCACCGACGTCTCGGGCCCCTCCTTCACGTTCAACGACCGCGAGTACACCGCCCCGCGCGGCGACTACTCCGTCAGCCTCTTCAGCGAGAACGCCACGCTGGGCGGCGAGATGCAGGGCGACCTGAACCGCGACGGCGACACCACCGACTCCTGGGCGCTGCTGTACGACGCGGCGGCCGGGACCGTGCGCGTCGACCTCGGCGACGACGGCGACTTCACGAACGACAACCCGATGGCCCCGTACGGCGAGGACCACGAGTTCCGGTACTTCGGCGCCGACGACCCGAGCACGGCGATCGCCGAGGCGATCCCGTTCGTCGTGGAGATCCGCAAGGACGTGCCGATGGACCCGTACGGCGGGGACTGGATCGGCAAGAAGGAAGACTTCGTCAACATCGGCGTCGTCGAGGGCGCGCACGGCACCCACGTCGCCGGCATCACCGCGGCCAACGGCCTCTTCGGCGGCAAGATGAACGGCGCCGCGCCCGGCGCCGAGATCGTCTCCTCCCGGGCCTGCACCTGGAGCGGCGGCTGCACCGCGGTCGCGCTCACCGAGGGCATGATCGACCTCGTCGCCAACCGCGGCGTCGACGTCGTCAACATGTCGATCGGCGGCCTGCCGCCGCTCAACGACGGCAACAACGCACGCGCCGCGCTCTACAACCGGCTCATCGACACCTACGGCGTCCAGCTCGTCATCTCCGCGGGCAACGACGGCCCCGGCGCCAACACCATCGGCGACCCCGGCCTGGCCGGCAAGGTCATCAGCGTCGGCGCGGCCGTGTCCCGCGAGACCTGGGCCGCCAACTACGGCAGCCAGGTCAGGACGGAGTACGCGATGATGCCGTTCTCCTCCCGCGGTCCGCGCGAGGACGGCGGCGCCACCCCGACGATCACCGCCCCCGGCGCGTCGGTCAACACCATCCCGACCTGGCAGCCCGGCTCGCCCGTCGCCGAGGCCGGCTACGAACTGCCGCCCGGCTACGGCATGCTCCAGGGCACCTCGATGTCCTCGCCGCAGACCGCGGGCGCCGCGGCGCTGCTGCTGTCCGCCGCCGAGCGGGAGGGCGTCGACGTCACGCCGAACGCCCTGCGCACCGCGCTGACCTCCACCGCCGACCACATCCCCGGCGTGCAGACGTACGCCGAGGGCGCCGGCCGGGTCGACGTCGTCGACGCCTGGGACTCCCTGGAGGACGGCGCCACGGCGTACGAGTACAAGGTCGAGGCGCCCGTCGACACCGTGCTCGACGGCTTCCTCGCCACCCCCGGCGTGGGCACCGGCGTCTACGACCGCGAGAGCGGCCCGGCGCGCGGCGAGTCCGAGACGTACGAGATCACCCTCACCCGCACCTCGGGCCCGGCCGGCGGCACGCCGCACGAGCTGGAGTGGCAGGGCAACGACGGCACGTTCAAGCTGCTCGGCGACGACGACGTCACGCTGCGCCGCGGCCAGCCCGTGACCGTGAAGGTGCAGGCCGAGCCGCGCTCTGCGGGGCTGCACAGCGCCGCCCTGCTGGTCGACGGCAAGCGCACCGAGGGCATCGACCACCGGGTGCTGACCACCGTGGTCACCTCGCAGGAGCTGGCGGCGCCGGCGTACGGGCACCAGGTGTCGAACGAGGTGCAGCGCAACTCCACCCGCTCGTACTTCGTGAAGGTCCCCGAGGGCGCGAAGACCCTGGAGGTGGCGATGAGCGGGCTCAAGGGCAAGAGCCAGACCCGCTGGATCGCGATCGACCCGTGGGGCATTCCGGCCGACGAGACGTCGACGCCGTTCTGCTACAACAACTACGACAACCCGGCCAACACCTGCCGCCCCGACCTGCGCTCCTACGACAACCCGATGCCGGGCGTGTGGGAGATCGAGGTCGAGTCGCGGCGCACCTCGCCGGAGCTGGACAACCCCTTCACGGTCGAGGCGGCCGTGCTCGGCGCGGCCTTCGACCCCGAGGTGCAGACGATCGACGAGGCGAAGGTCGGCACCCCGAGTCCGGTGGAGTGGACGGTGACCAACGGGTTCGCCCTGGTGGCCGGCAAGCTCGCCGGCGGGCCGCTCGGCTCCGGTCTGTCGACCCGGCCGGAGATCGCGAACGGTGAGACGAACACCACGACGGTCGAGGTCGGCGAGGGGGTCACCCGGTTCGACGCCGTGATCGGCGCCACCTCGGACGCCAACGCGGACCTGGACCTGACGGTCTACCGCGACGGCGAGCCGGTCGCGCAGTCCGCGGACGCCGACTCGGAGGAGGGCGTCACCCTCACCGACCCGGAGCCCGGGACGTACACGGTGGAGGTCTACGCCTACGACGTGCCGGCGGGCACGACGGAGTACGGCTACCGCGACGTGTACTTCTCCCCGGCGCTGGGCGAGGTGAGCGTCGCCGACGAGCCGGTGGAGCTGGACAGCGGCGCGAGCGCCGAGGTCGGTGCGGAGGTCACGGTCGCGGCGCCCGGGCCCGAGGGGCGCGAGTTCTTCGGCGAGGTGCAGTTGCAGAACGCCCGCGGCACGGTGGCGGGCGCGGGCAGCGTGCGCATCGGGACGGTGGTGCCGTAGCACGCCCGGCGTACGCCGTGGGTGCCGTGTGCGCCGCCCGTACGCTCTGAACGACCACCCGCGGGGGCGGGACGCCGGGCCTGCCGGTGTCCCGCCCCTGTGGCGTGTGTCTCAGTCCGTACGCGCGAGCGCGCCTGTGGCCGGCGGCTGGGCAGGGGAAACGACTGGAGTCAGCCGCCCGGCGCCCGGCATCATGGTGGGCGGACCCGCACCCGTGAACGGAGAGCCATGAAGATCGGAATCGTCGGAGCCACCGGCCAGGTCGGCGGAGTGATGCGCGACATCCTCGCCGAGCGGGCCTTCCCGGTGGACCAGCTTCGCCTGTTCGCGTCGGCCCGGTCCGCGGGGCGCACGCTGCCGTGGCGGGACGCTCCGGGCGGTACGGTCACGGTGGAGGACGCCGGCACCGCGGACTACTCCGGGCTCGACATCGTGCTGTTCTCCGCCGGCGGCGCCACCTCCAAGGCCATCGCCGAGAAGGTCGCCGCGCAGGGGCCCGTCGTGATCGACAACTCCTCCGCGTGGCGCCGCGACCCCGCGGTGCCGCTGGTGGTCTCCGAGGTCAACCCGCACGCGGTGGCCGACCGCCCCAAGGGCATCATCGCCAACCCGAACTGCACCACGATGGCCGCGATGCCCGTGCTCAAGCCGCTGCACCGCGAGGCGGGCCTGGTCTCCATGGTCGTCGCCACCTACCAGGCGGTCTCCGGCTCCGGCCTGGCCGGCGTGGACGAGCTGTACGAGCAGGTCCGCGCCGCAGGCGAGGACGCGCCGAAGCTGACGCGGGACGGCGCGGCGGTCGCGTTCCCCGAGCCGGCGAAGTACGTGGCCCCGATCGCGTACAACGTGCTGCCGATGGCCGGCTCCCTCGTCGACGACGGGCTCGACGAGACGGACGAGGAGCAGAAGCTGCGGCACGAGTCGCGCAAGATCCTGGAGATCCCGGAGCTGAAGGTCTCCGGCACCTGCGTCCGCGTCCCCGTCTTCACCGGGCACTCGCTCCAGGTCAACGCCCGCTTCGCGGAGCCGCTGAGCCCCGCGCGGGCCACCGAGGTGCTGGCCGGTGCGGAGGGCGTGGCCCTCGCGGACGTGCCGACGCCGCTGGGCGCGGCCGGGCGGGACGTGTCGTACGTGGGGCGCATCCGCCGGGACGAGACCGCGGAGAACGGGCTGGCGCTCTTCCTCTCCGGCGACAACCTGCGCAAGGGGGCCGCGCTGAACGCGGTGCAGATCGCGGAGCTGGTGGCGGCGGAACTGCGGTCCTGAGCCGGGGCGGGCCTCCGTCCGACCGGGTTTTCCACAGGCCGGCACGGGCCGTACGGGCGGGGGTGCCGCCGTCATCCACAGGCCGCTTCGCGCGGGGGGCGGGCGTGCGAGGATTGCGGTCAGTCGTAGGCGTAAGGAGTAGCCCCAGGTGCCTGGCACGAATCTGACCCGGGAAGAGGCGCAGGAGCGCGCGCGCCTGCTGAAGGTGGACGCGTACGAGATCGATCTCGACATCTCCGGCGCCAAGGAGGCCCAGGAGGGCGGCACCTTCCGGTCGGTGACGACGGTGCGGTTCTCGGCCGCCGAGGAGGGCGCGGAGACCTTCGCGGACCTCATCGCGCCCGAGGTGCACGAGGTGGTGCTGAACGGTACCGCGCTCGACGCCGCCGAGGTCTTCGCCGACTCCCGGATCGCCCTGCGGGGGCTGCGCGCGGGGGAGAACGAGCTGCGGGTCGTCGCGGACTGCGCGTACACCAATACGGGTGAAGGTCTGCACCGCTTCGTCGACCCGGTGGACGGCGAGACGTATCTGTACACGCAGTTCGAGGTCCCGGACGCGCGCCGGGTGTTCGCCAACTTCGAGCAGCCGGACCTGAAGGCGACGTTCGCCTTCACGGTGACCGCGCCGGAGGGCTGGCAGGTCATCTCCAACTCGCCGTCGCCGGAGCCGGCGGCCGGGGTGTGGCGCTTCACGGCCACGCCGCGGATGTCGACGTACATCACCGCGCTGATCGCCGGTCCCTACACGTCGGTGCACGGCACCTGGGAGGGCGACGGACGGACGGTGCCGCTGGGCGTGTACTGCCGGCCCTCGCTCGCGGAGTTCCTGGACGCGGAGGCCATCTTCGACGTCACCCGGCAGGGCTTCGACTGGTTCCAGAAGCGGTTCGACTACCCGTACCCGTTCGAGAAGTACGACCAGCTCTTCGTCCCGGAGTTCAACGCCGGCGCGATGGAGAACGCGGGCGCGGTCACCTTCCGCGACCAGTACGTCTTCCGCTCCAAGGTCACCGACGCGGCGTACGAGATGCGGGCCGACACGATCCTGCACGAGCTGGCCCACATGTGGTTCGGCGACCTGGTGACCATGGAGTGGTGGAACGACCTCTGGCTGAACGAGTCGTTCGCCACCTACTCCTCCACCGCCTGCCTCGCCCAGGCGCCCGGCTCGCGCTGGCCGCACGCGTGGACGTCGTTCGCGAACCAGATGAAGACGTGGGCCTACCGCCAGGACCAACTGCCGTCCACCCACCCGATCATGGCCGAGATCACCGATCTCGACGACGTGCTCGTCAACTTCGACGGCATCACGTACGCCAAGGGCGCCTCGGTGCTCAAGCAGCTCGTGGCGTACGTCGGCGAGGACGAGTTCTTCCGCGGCGTGCAGGCGTACTTCAAGCGCCACGCCTTCGGCAACACCCGGCTGAGCGACCTGCTCGGCGCCCTGGAGGAGACCAGCGGGCGCGACCTGGCGGCCTGGTCCAAGGCGTGGCTGGAGACCGCCGGGATCAACGTCCTGCGGCCCGAGCTGGAGACCGACGCCGACGGCGTGGTCAGGTCGTTCGCCATCCGCCAGGAGGCCCCCGCGCTGCCCGCGGGCGCCAAGGGCGAGCCGGTGCTGCGCCCGCACCGCATCGCCGTCGGGCTGTACGAGCTGAAGGACGGCCGGCTGGTCCGTACCGACCGGCTGGAGCTGGACATCGACGGCGAGCTGACCGACGTGCCGCAACTGGCGGGCCGCCCCCGCCCCGCGGTCGTCCTGCTCAACGACGACGACCTCACCTACGCCAAGGTCCGGCTCGACCCCGCCTCCCTGGACGTGGTCACCAAGCACCTCGGCGACTTCGAGACCACGCTGCCGCGCGCGCTGTGCTGGGCGTCCGCCTGGGACATGACCCGCGACGGCGAGCTGGCCACCCGCGACTACCTGGACCTCGTCCTCTCCGGCATCCGCAAGGAGAGCGACATCGGCGTGGTGCAGTCCCTGCACCGCCAGGTGAAGCTGGCCCTCGACCTCTACGCGGCCCCCGACTGGCGCGAGACCGGCCTGGCCCGCTGGTCGGCGGAGGCCGAGACACGGCTCCACGCCGCCGAGCCGGGCGGCGACCACCAGCTCGCCTGGGCCCGCGCCCTCGCGGCCACCGCCCGCACCGACGGCCAACTCGACCTGCTCGCGGGCCTCCTCGACGGCTCCCGCACGATCGAGGGACTCGACGTCGACACCGAGCTGCGCTGGGCCCTGCTGCACCGCCTGGCCGCCACCGGACGGGCCGGCGAGGACGCCATCGCGGCGGAGCTGGAGCGCGACAAGACCGCGGCCGGCGAACGCCACGCGGCCTCTGCCCGGGCGGCCCAGCCGACCGCGGCGGCCAAGTCGCGGGCGTGGACGGAGGTCGTGGAGGAGGGCAACCTGGCCAACGCGGTGCAGGAGGCGGTGATCGCCGGCTTCGTCCAGACCGACCAGCGTGACCTGCTGGCCCCGTTCACGGCGAAGTACTTCGACGCGGTCAAGGACGTCTTCGACTCCCGCAGCCACGAGATCGCCCAGCAGATCGTCGTCGGCCTCTACCCGGCCCTCCAGGTCTCCCAGGCCACCCTGGACGCCACGGACGCCTGGCTCACGGAGACCCAGCCGTCCCCGGCCCTGCGCCGTATGGTGACGGAATCCCGCGCCGGCGTAGAACGCGCCCTCCGGGCCCAACAGGCCGACGCGGCAGCGGCCGGGTCCTGACTCGGCTCCCGCGCCGCCCGCTCCGGCCGCCCGCACGCGGCCGGAGCGGGGGCACAGGGGGCGGGCGGCCGCGGGTGACGGATCCATCGGCGGCCAGCTCCGCCTGGGCGAGGGCCTCGGGCTCCCCGATGACCTCGTACCTCACGCCTCAGTGCTGCCGAACACGCGGCGGTAAGCCTCGTCATGCGAGACGCCGGCGTTCTCGCCGCGGGCCTGGCGGGCGCGGTAGGCGGCCAGCGGGCGCAGCTCTTGCAGTTCCACGGCGTCGGTGGGGGGCTTGGCCGCGTACGCCTGAAGGCGCTGTTCCGCCAAGTAGCAGTGCTCACGGTTGAAGTTGCAGCCCTTGTTGATCTCCTCTGGTTCGGTGGCATGCTGGCCGAACGGCAGCTAGAGGTAGGCCATCTGGAGGCCGTCGTGTGCGACGTGGAATCGGGTTCTGAACGATTACCCCACGGTGCACTCAGGCCGGGTTGATGAACGGGTGGCCAAGATGAAGGCACTCCTCCGGCCGTACCGGTCCAATAAGGCAGCACGTGAGGTTTATGAGCGTGCCCATCGGATGTCCGCAGCCAGACATGTGACGGTCAAAGCGTGACGGAGATGAGTAAAAGGCGAGCCTCGCCCCGGACTGACCCCCGCGCGCTCCTCCCGGCCGCCGGCGCCTGGCACGCCGCGCGGTCGGCGGGGGCGGGCGCGGCGGTCAGGGGCGGGTGGCCTTGCCGGATCTTCGAAGGCAGGCGGGGTGGAGGTGTCCACTGGCTCGCCGGGTGGTGACGCAAGTGTGTGGCAAGTCGACTCAGCGGACTGTCGGAGCCGGCAGTGTGACCGCCTCGCGCAGCTCGGCGGCGGCCTGGGCCATGAGCTGAGCGAGGGTGGTGTCCGGCTCGGCTAGCCAGCGGGGCATGGCGCGCCGGTGGATCGCCAGCACCACGTCGATGATGAAGCGTGCTTTGCCGGGCTCGACGCCGCGGCGCTCGAGCGCCGGTGCCAGCGCGTCGGCGATGTCGGCGAGCTTGATCAGATCGCGCTCGGCCAGTGCCGGGTTGGCGGCGATCACTCTTCCCCGGCGCAGCAGGAACTCGCGTGGGCGGAAGATCTCCTCGGCGGTTCCCAGCGCGGTCAGCAGCGCCTCGATCGGGGTGAGGCCCGGGTCGGCCGCCTCGACCTGGGCGACGAGGTGGGCCTCGAGTTCGTTGCCGGCGAAGAGGACTTCCCGCTTGTCGGGGAAGTAGCGATAGAAGGAGCGCTCCTTCAGGCCGGCGGCGCCTGCGATCTGCGCGACCGAGGTGCGCTCGAAGCCCTGCGTCTCGAACAGCTCGAGCGCCGCGCGTTCGAGCCGGCCCTGTGCGTCGGATTCCCATCGCGGCATGCCCACCAGGATACGACAACAGGAGCTGTTATCAGCCTGGTACGGTCAATGACAACAGATGCTGTTATCAGCCAGGAGATCGTCATGAAGGCTCTGCAATTCGACCGGCTCGGTTCCCCGGACGTGATCGTGCTCCGCGACGTCCCACAGCCGGAGCCGGGACCCGGCCAGATCCGGATCGCCGTGCGGGCATGCGGCCTGACACCGGCCGACTGGCACGTCGTCGACGGTCTCCTCGCCGACCATCTGCCGCCGCTGCCGCGCGGGCTCGGCCTCGAGGTCGCGGGCACCGTCGACACGCTCGGCGAGGGCGTCACCGGCGTCCAGATCGGCGACCGCGTGTTCGGCCCGGCCACCTTCGACGGCCCGACGGCCGGCGCCGCCGAGTACGCGCTGATGCCGGCCTGGGCACGCATTCCCGAGGGCGTCACCGCCGAGCAGGCCGCCGCGCTGCCGATGGCGGCCGAGACGGCGTGGCGCGCGCTCGACGACCTCGGCGTCCAGCCGGGTGAGCTGCTGCTCGTCCACGGCGCGGGCACCACCGTGGGTGAGGCGGCGGTGCGCCTCGCGCTGCACCGGGGTATTCGGGTGATCGCCACAGCCGGGCCGACCCGGGCCGCCGCCCTGGAAGAGATCGGCGCCCAGGTGACCGCCTACGGCGAGGGCATGGCCGAACGCGTCAGCGCACTGACCCCGGGCCCCGTGGACCGCGCCCTGGACACCTCACCGACCGGGGGCCGGATCGACCGCGCCGACCAGCCCAGCCCGGCCGGCGGCTCGCTACCGACCTTGATCGAGCTGACCGGGGATCCCGACCGTGTCCTCACCGTCTCGGACTTCGCCGCCGCAGCCGAACTGGGCGTCCGGATCACCACCGAGATCCGCTACGACCAGATTGAAGAGTTCGCCAGGCTCGCCGGCGAAGGCATCCTGGTCGTACCGGTCGCCCGCACCTACACCCTCGACCAGATCCAGGAAGCGGCCAAGCTCAGCCAATCCCGCCGCCCCGGCGGCAAACTCATGCTCGTCCTGTGATCGCCCTGCCAGCCTGATGAAGCGAGACCACCTCGACGAGGAACGGGGCCAGCCGGCCTTGCCACCACAACTGGCGGTGCCGAGGACACCTTGTCCGGCACGAAGCCCAGCCACGGCAACGTGCACAACGTCACGCCCAGACCGAGCCGGTCCGCCGGACCGCGACCCCGGCCGGGATCGACGAACGCGATATCCGCCGGGTCAGCGTGAAGAACCTCGCCAGCTCGTCCCGGCCGATCTCCGGGAACCCTCGCAGGCGCTCCAGTTCCTCGCCCGCGAACACCTGCGTCGCCACGAACGACCTCCCCAACTCCGCCAGATCCGCAGGTCGGAAGCCTACTCAGCCATATCCGCCCGATTTTCGGCGAGTACTGCGGGGATCCCTGACTCGGGGTCGACGAGGACTATTCCGGAGCGGATGGGGTTGGGGATGCCGACGCAGCGGGTCACAGGCGGGCCTCTAGCCGTTCGCGTGGGTGTCCATGTTGGTTCCGGAAGGGCTACGACGTCATGGACTAAGGGGATGTCTCATGTGGCGAGTTTCGCGGGCTTCTTGTAGCAGGTGAGGGCGGCGGCCAGGCCGAGGAAGGCGAGGAAGTGGGAGCACTTTCGCTCGTACCGGATGGTGAGGCGGCGGTAGCCGAACAGCCAGGCGATCGACCGCTCGATCTTCCAGCGGTGTCGGCCGAGCCGTTCGCTCGATTCGATCCCCCAGACCGTTCTGGCGCTCCTGCGGGACGCCTGCCGCCGCGGCGAGGTCTGCCGGCCGCTGGACTGGGGCTCCCGAGCGTTCGTGGATAAGGGCTTGGCCGCCCCGCCTGGCCTGGGCCAACGGTCACGGCGGCGCGTCGGGAGGACCCAGCTGGGCCAGTGCGGTGGCGCTCGGGCTACCGGGATCTGCGGTGTAGAGAACCAGCCGCAGGCTGGTGCCGGGCATGAGCAGGGTTTGACGGTCAAGTTCCAGCTCGCCGAGTTCGGGATGATGCAGGCGTTTGCGCAGCGTCGGTCGGGGGCGCACGTCGTGGCTGCGCCAGCCGGCGACGAAGTCCGGGTTGTGCGCGGCGTATTCGTTGACCAGCTCGCCCAGCGCACGGTCCGCCGGATGGCGGGCGCCGGCCGCGCGCAGGTGGGCGGCGGACTGCCGGGCGAAGTCGCCTTCCGCGCCGACGGGAGCCGAGCAGAGGGTGCCGCCCAGCCGGATGGCGAGGCGCACGGTGTTGCGCTCGTGGACGGGCAGCTGCGCGAAGTCGATGATCAACGCGGCCGCCGCAGCGTTCCAGGCCACGATGTCCTCTAGGTCGTTCACCAGATAGGCGGGAATCGGGCCGAGCCGGTGCAGCAGTCGGCGTGCGTCGGCAGGCACCGGGGCGCGATCGGCGTCCGTACTGGGCGGGATCTGCCCGGCCAGCCGTGCCAGGTGCTCACGCTCTGTGGCGGTGAGGCGCAGCGCCGTGCCCAGCGCGGTCAGCACCTGCGGCGACGGACGCGGCGCGCGGGCCTGCTCCAGTCGCTCGTAGTAGCTCGTGGACACCCCGGCCAGGGCGGCCACCTCTTCCCGGCGCAGCCCGGGGGTGCGCCGGGCACGCAGGCCGGGTGGGTGGACAGCCGTGGTCGGCATCTGGGCCGGGCGCAGCGCCTCCCGCCGACGGCGCAGGAAGTCGGCCAGTTCTCCTCTGCTCACCCGGCCAGGTTGGCACAACGGCACTCGGCTTAGCCACGGACCAGTGGTCCGGGGCTCACTGGTGCGTTCCACGGCACTGCCTCGTGCGCCCACTCTGGTGCGGTCACACGTCCTGCTGAACGCTGGAGAATCACCGTGTCACCACGCACTTCCGAAGAGACCTTTGGCCAGCTGCTGGAGCTGCTGCTGGCCAAAGACATGGATGCCATCGCCGATCTGTGGGCGGAGTACGGCACCGCCGAGTTCCCCTTCGCCGAAGGGGCCTCACCGAGATGGCTGACTGGACGTGAGGCCGTCCGGGGCTATCTGGCCGGCTACCCGGACCTGATGGACGTGCAGGCGATCCCGACCCTCACCGTGCGCCACACGGACCAGCCGGACACCATCGTGGTGGAGTTCACCGCGCGCGGCCGCACGGTGGCCACCGATGAGCCGTACCAGTTGGACTACATCACGGTGCTCACCACCCACCAGGGCCTGATCACCCGTTATCGGGACTACTGGAACCCGCTGGCCGCCGCCTCAGCGGCAGGCACGCTGCCCGAACTGCTCGGCTCGCTGCGCTCGCAGGCCACCCGATGACCGGCGTGCTGATCACCGGCGGCACCGGGAAGACGGGAAGCGCCCTGGCCGAACTGCTCCGCAAAAGCGGTGTGCCGGTCCGGGTGGCCAGCCGCATCCCACCGGCCGACGCCCCGGACGCGGTTCGGTTCGACTGGAGCGACCCGGTCACCCATCCGGCCGCGCTGCACGGGATGGACCGGGTCTACCTGGTGCCTCCGGTGGACACCACGGACCCGATGCCGCTGGTCGAACCGTTCTTGGCCGAGGCCGAACGCCTCGGCGTGCGCCGGGTGGTGCTGCTCGGCTCCGCTATCGTGCTGCCCGGTGCCCCAAGTGCGCTGGAACTGGCCGCGCACGTGCGGGCCCGGCCCGGATGGGTGGTGCTGCGCGCCTCCGGGTTCATGCAGAACTTCCTGGCCCCCCACCCGCTGGGTGAGCGGATCCGGCGACGCGGTGAGATCCGCACCGCCGCCGGAACCGGCCGGGTGGGCTGGATCGACGCTCGCGACATCGCGGCGGTGGCCGCCGTGCTACTGGCCGAACCCGACGGCCACCCCGACGAGCGGCGTGACTACCTGCTCACCGGGCCGAAGGCGCTGAATTACCAGGACGCGGCACAGATCATCACCATCCACACCGGCCGGCCGATCCGGGTCGTGCCCGTCGGGGTCGCCGAGCAGGTAGACACCTACCGTGCGTCCGGCATGCCGGACGCCTTCGCGACCGCCCTCGCCGCTGTCGACGCCGGCATCCAAACCGGCCGTGACGACCAGGTCAGCACCGCGGTGCTGGACCTGACCGGACGCCCGCCCCGCACCTTCGCCGAGTTCGTCCAGGACCACGCACCCCAGTGGGCGAACGCCGGGACACCCGAAGACTGACCGACACCTGTGCTGGCCCCGGCGTGAACTCCTCCCTGGACCAGCCCGTGAACTCGGCCACCCATCGTGCTCAACCCGCCAGATCAACTGGCAACTCGCCAACGGAAGTGCTCAGTCACAACAGCTCACGGCAGCACCACATGAGACATCCTCTAAAGGTCCAATCCGCCCCCGCCCAGTTGATGCAATGCAATGGCCCACCAGTCTTCGGGCAGCTCGAAGGAGAACGGGTCGATGCCTGCGAGGGTGCTCCGCAGCGCATCGAGCGACTCCTGCTCGATGCCGGGGTCGGCGGCCACATTTTCCCTGTGCAGCTCGATGCGGTACAGAAACTCAATGAATTCGGGAAGGTTGTTGTTCACGACTTCACCGCGAGGCTTTGTGCCGCCGAATTGAATCAGCGTAATGAAGCGGTCATAGGCGGACAGCGAGAACCGGATACCCGAATCGCCAGGAGGCCCGCCGATGACGATCTCCCGATGCTCCTTGCCCTTACCGGTGGTGACATCGGTGACGTTCAGGAAGCCGGGCTCTCCGTGAACTTCGGTAGTGAAGTACGGTGAACTGGTTCGAGGGAGTCCGATGGACGTGATCGCCGCAGCGTCTTCCGCGTGCAGGCCGAGGTGCTCGATGTCCTGATCGGTGAGCGTCAAGATGTTTTCGGGGCCGTAGAGGTCAGTCATCTGCTGGTGCTTGATCATTTATCTTCTTCTCGGGATTACGGGTTTTTCGGTTCTTCGAGCTTGAGCGGGGTCTGCCGCAGTCGGCCTGTCACACCGTCACAGACGAGGAAAACGGGGTGAGTTGGGCCTGGATGCCGGAAGCCCGTGGTCGTGGGTGATCACCACTGTTCTCTACGCAGCTTGATCACCTGGACACACGGGCTTGGACGATAGTACGACGTTGCTCGACCTGGACGGCCTGGCCGTTCAGAAGGTCGAGCGCCTCGCGGACGGTTGATCACGTGCACCAGCGCCATCCCGTGCCCGCGCCCGAGGTCGTGGTCCTCCTTCAGCCCGACGAACTGACGCGGCGTGAGGCCGGTCTTGTCCGGGACATCGGGGCTACTCCCGTTTCGTCATTGTCCGCATCGTCGACGCGGACAACAACGACGCCCCGATATCCCTTCCCACCAGCGATAACGCCGGTACGGCGCCGGCACGGCGCGGTCAGCGCGGCAGGACCACCACGTGGGTGGCGTGGTCCCGTTCCGCCGAGGCGATCATCGCGGCCCGTACCACCTCCGCCTGCTGCTCCGGCGCCTCGCGCAGCCCCCGCGTGGTGACGTGGACGACCGTGATGCCCAGGCGTTCCAGGGTCTCCCGCTTCCGCGCGTACTGGGACCACAGCGCCTCCTCGTCGTGGGAGGTGCGGCGCGGGGTGCGGGCGTCGATCTCCACGGCGACCGCGTGGTCCGGCCAGTAGGCGTCGACGCCGCCGAGGTGGGGGCCGCCGGGCAGGCGGAGGTCGACGTTCCAGAGGGGGTCGGGCAGGGCGTGGGCGTCGACCATGGCGTACAGGCGGCCCTCGGCCAGCGCGCGGCCCTCCGCGATCAGGGTGTCGACCGCGTCGATCACGTGCGCGCGGCCCAGCAGCCGGGCCCGGCTCAGCTCACGCACCACCGCCGCCGCCTCGCAGTGCCCGCCGCGCACCGCCTCCGTCAGCAGCCGGTGCACGTCGGCGGCGTCGGTGAGGACCGCGACCGTGTCGGCGAGGGCGCGCGGGACCGGGGCCACGGGCAGGCCCGTGATGCGGTCCGGGCGGGGGAGGGTGTGGGCGCGGACGAGGCGGACGGAGGTGGTGGAGCGCAGTCGGCGGGTGCGGGGGAGGAGGACGTCGATCCGGTCGAGGGCCAGCAGCGGCGGGGCGGCGGTGAAGCCGTGCAGCGCGAGCGCCGCGAGCCCGGTGATCATCGCGTCGCCGTACGGCGCCGGGGTGGCGTCCTGCGCCGGGGCTGAGGCGGCCGGGCCGCGGGTCTGGCCGGGTACGGTGGCGCGGCCCGGCGACCGGCCGGCGTAGAGCAGGGCCGCGTGCAGCCGCTCGGCCGGCGTCGGTGGCCCCGCGTGCAGCAGGTAGACGCCGGGCAGGAGTTGCTGCCACGGGCCGCCGGGGCGGCAGCGCTGCGCGGCGTCGGCGGCGGCGATGCCGTGCTCGCGCAGTTGCCGGGCGGTCATGACCTGGTCGCGGGCGCCGGCGGCGTCGCGGAGCGGGCGCGGGCTGAGCGGTGCCGGGGAGGCTGAGTTCGCGTTCATGGCCGCTGGATTCCCGGCGTCCCACCCTCCCCTAACCGCTGTTACAGGGCCGTCGAAGAATACGGACAAGCCGGGGCCAATGGGCACACGTTCGACTGTCGAGCAGAGGTGCCGTCAGCCGGTGCGGGCCGCGCCTCCCGACGGCTCACTCCTGCCCGTCGCGCTCCTGCGCGCGCAGCGCGCGCGCCAGGTCGTCGCGCGCCTCCCACACCAGCCGCCGCAGCGCCGGTGGCGCCGATCCTTCGGTCTCCCGCAGCCAGGCGTCCGTCGCGTCCAGCGTCCCCCGGTGCGCCTGCAGCGCCGGGTAGAGGCCCCGTACGACCGCCATGGCGCTCTCGATCGTCCGCTCCCGCCAGATCCGCTCGATCGAGGCGAAGTACCGCGGCGCGTACGGCGCGAGGAGGTCCCGCTGTCCCGGCCGGGTGAAGCCGGAGATGGTCGCCTCGACGATCGCGTTGGACAGCTCGTCGGAGTCCACGACGGCCGTCCACGCCGCCTCCTTGACCCGCGCGTCGGGCCGGGCGGCCAGGCAGCGCACCTGGTGGCGCTTGCCGGACGCGGTGTCGTCGCGGGCCAGTTCTGCGTCGACGGCCGCCGCGTCGGCGGCGCCGTGGGCGACGAGCGGCAGCAGCACCTCCCAGCGCAGCTCCTGGTCGACGTCCAGCCCGTCGATCTTCGCCTGGCCGTCGAGGAGGCCGTGGAGCAGTTGCAGGTCCTGCTCCGTACCGGCGACGGAGGCGAAGAAGCGGGCCCACGCCAACTGGTGGTCGCTGCCGGGCGGCGCCAGCCGCAGCTCGCCCAGCGCGCCCTCGGCGAGGGCCTCTTCCGCCGCGGCGCGGTGCCCGGGCGCGGCGTAGTGGTCGACGGTGTAGTGCGCCTGCTGGTGCAGGCCCTGGAGCACGCCGATGTCGGTCTCGCGGCCGGCGAAGCGCAGCACGAGGTCGAGGTAGTCGCGGGCGGGCATGAGGCCGTCGCGGGTGAGGTCCCAGGCGGCGGCCCACAGCAGGGCGCGGGCGAGGGGGTCGGAGACGTCGTCGAGGCGCTCGCGCACGGTGTCGAGCGAGTCCTCGTCGAAGCGGGCCTTGCAGAAGGTCAGGTCGTCGTCGTTGACGAGGATCAGCTCCGGGCGTGGCTGCCCGGCCAGCTCCGCGACGACCGCGTGCCCGTCGGTGACGTCGACCTCGGCGCGCGCGTAGCGCACCAGCTCGCCGGAGGCGTCCGGCTGCCCGTAGAGGCCGACGGCCACCCGGTGCGGCCGCGGGGCCGGGGCGGCGGCGCCCGGGCCGGACTCGGGGCTCTCGCGCAGGATCGCCAGCTCGGTGATCCGCTCGTTCGCGTCGTACGTCACCTGCGGCGTGAGGGTGTCGACGCCGGCGGTCTGCAGCCACGGCCCGGCCCACGCCGACATGTCCCGGCCCGACGTCTCCTCCAGCGCGGCCAGCAGGTCGGCGAGGCGGGTGTTGCGGAAGGCGTGCCGCTTGAAGTAGCGGCGGGCGCCCTCCATGAAGGCGTCCCGGCCGACGTACGCGACGAGCTGCTTGAGCACCGCGGCGCCCTTGGCGTACGTGATGCCGTCGAAGTTGAGCTTGGCCGCCTCCAGGTCGTGGATGTCGGCCGTGATCGGGTGGGTCGTCGGCAGTTGGTCGGCCCGGTAGGCCCACGCCTTGCGGCGGTTGGCGAAGGTGATCCAGCTCCCGGTGAACCGGGTGGCCTCGGCGAGCGCCAGCGCGCCCATGTAGTCGGCGAACGACTCCTTGAGCCAGAGGTCGTCCCACCACTCCATGGTCACCAGGTCGCCGAACCACATGTGCGCCATCTCGTGCAGCACGACGTTCGCCCGGCGCTCGTACGCCGCGTCGGTGACCTTGCCGCGGAAGACGAACTCCTCGCGGAAGGTGACGAGGCCGGGGTTCTCCATCGCGCCGATGTTGTACTCGGGTACGAACGCCTGGTCGTACTTGCCCCACGGGTAGGGGTAGTCGAAGTGGTCGTGGAAGAAGTCCAGGCCCTGCTTGGTGACGGTGAAGACGTCGTCGGCGTCGAAGTGCCGGGCGAGGGACCTGCGGCAGAGCGCGCCGAGCGGCACGACCAGCTCCCGGCCGTCGTCGAACGTGCGCGTGTAGCGGTCCTCCAGGTGGGCGTACGGTCCTGCGAGGACGGCCGTGATGTACGTGGAGATCGGCTTGGTCGGCTCGAACCGCCAGGTCGCCGACTCGTCCTGGTGCGGCTCCGCGGCGCCGGCCAGGGCCGCGCCGGAGAGCACCGTCCAGTGCCCGGGCGCCGTGACGGTGAAGGTGAACGGGGCCTTGAGGTCGGGCTGTTCGAAGGTGGCGAAGACCCGGCGGGCGTCGGCCGGCTCGTACTGCGTGTAGAGGTAGACCTCTCCGTCCTCCGGGTCGACGAAGCGGTGCATGCCCTCGCCGGTGCGGCTGAACGCGCAGCGCGCGTCGACCACGACCTCGTTCTCCGCCGCCAGGTCCTCCAGCGTGATCCGCGATCCGTCGAAGACCGCCCCCGGGTCGAGGTCACGCCCGTTGAGGGTCACCGCGGTCACGTCCGGCGCGATGAGGTCGAGGAAGGTCGCCGCGCCCGGCTGGGCGCAGCGGAACCGCACGGTGGTCACCGACCGGAAGGGCCCGGGCGCGGGGGCCACCGCCGTGCGCAGGTCGAGCTCGACCTCGTACGCCTCGACCTCCAGCAGCCGCGCGCGCTCCCGGGCCTCCTCGCGGGTCAGGTTCTCACCGGGCACGGGGTGACTCCTTCGTCTCGCAGGTCCGATGGCGAAATCATGTCATGCGGGTACCCCGCCGGCGGTGCTGACGTACCAGGCCCACGAGGGAGAGTGCCGCGGTCAGACCCGCCGTGGTCAGCAGTTGGGTGCGCGAGTCCGGCTTGCGCAGCATCAGCACCAGGATCCCGCCCATGGCGGCCAGCGCCGCCCAGGTCAGGTACGGGTACGCCCACATCCGTACCGTCAGCAGCTCCGGCGCCTCGCGCTCCAGCCGGCGGCGGGTGCGCAACTGGGCGGCGGCGGTGAACGCCCAGACCACGAGGATCGCGGCGCCGACCATGTTGAGCAGCCACTGGAAGAGCGTGTCGGGCCAGCGGTAGCTGAGCAGCACGGCGGCGAAGCCGAAGGAGCAGGTGGCGACGACCGCGCGGCGCGGCACGCGGTGGGTCAGCTTGCCGAGGAAGCGCGGGCCCTGGCCGCGGGCGACGAGGGAGTACGCCATGCGCGAGGCGCCGTAGATGTTGGCGTTCATCGCGGACAGCAGCGCCACCAGCACGACGACGTTCATCACCTGGCCCGCGGCCGGGATGCCGAGGTGGTCGAGCGCGGCGGCGTACGGCCCTGACTTCACCGCCGGGTCGTCCCACGGGATCAGCGCGACGACGACCAGCATCGAGCCGACGTAGAAGATCGCGATCCAGGGGCCGCGCCGCCCAGGGCGCCCGCGGGGGCGCCGGCGGTGCCGTCGGTGTGGGGGGATGTGCTCATGCTGGTGTCCTGGGGGGTGGTGCGTGGGGACGATTCAGTCTGCGGCATCGCGCCGGGCGCGCGCCGCGGCCGGGGAGCCGGCGTTGGAGGGGTTCCACAGCGGGAGTCGGGCGTACGGCCGGGCAGTTGGCCCGGCGCGAAACCCGATCACTGTGTGGCGTATCTCACGTGACCTGCTCGGATGCTGGAATCGCGGTCCCCGGGCCGGTAGCCGCGGGGGTGCGGGGGAGTGACAGGTATGTGCGGCGGGGAATTGGCACCTTTCCACGGTGATCGGCCCGAGGCCGTCGGCTAGCGTACGCAGCGTCCCCGTACCCCGTGACGGACCCGCGAACCGAGACCGGAGAACCCGATGAGCACTGCCGCCGTCTCCTCCCCGCACCACGCGCGCCCCGGCGCCGTACTCGCCGACGTGCTGCCCGCCTCGACCGCGGCCCGCGCCCGGCTGCGCGACATCGCGCTCGTGGCCGGCGGCGCGGCGCTCACCGGCGCCGCCGCCCAGTTGTCGGTGCCCGTGCCCGGCTCGCCGGTGCCGGTCACCGGGCAGACCTTCGCCGCGCTGCTCGTCGGCGCCTCGCTGGGCACCGGGCGGGCGTTCCTCTCGCTCATGCTCTACGCGGTCGCGGGCGTGGCGGGGATGCCGTGGTTCGCGGAGGGCTCCTCGGGGTGGGGCATGCCCTCGTTCGGGTACGTCCTCGGGATGCTCCTCGCCGCCGCCGCCGTCGGCGCGCTGGCCCGCCGCGGCGGCGACCGCGACGTGTGGCGCACGGCCGGCACGATGGTCCTCGGCAGCGTCGTCATCTACGCCGTGGGCGTGCCGTATCTGGCGCTCTCGCTGAACGTCCCCCTGGGCGAGGCGGTCTCCCTCGGCCTCACCCCGTACCTCCTCGGCGACGCCCTGAAGGCCGCCCTCGCGATGGGCGCGCTGCCCGCCGCCTGGCACATCGCCGGGCGTGCGCACCGGGGCTGACCCGGGGCCCGTAGACTCCGGGCCATGCGCGTGTACCTCGGCAGCGACCATGCCGGCTACGAACTCAAGGAACACCTCCTCGCCTGGCTCCGGGAGCGCGGGCACGAGCCCGTCGACTGCGGCCCGCTGATCTACGACGCCGACGACGACTACCCGCCGTTCTGCCTCCGCGCCGCCGAGCGCACCGCCGCCGACCCCGGCAGCCTCGGGGTCGTCATCGGCGGCTCGGGCAACGGCGAGCAGATCGCCGCCAACAAGGTCGCGGGGGTGCGCTCGGCGCTGGCGTGGAGCGAGGAGACGGCGCGGCTGGCGCGCGAGCACAACGACGCCAACGTCGTCAGCGTCGGCGCCCGGATGCACACCCGCGACGAGGCCACGAGCTTCGTCGAGGTGTTCCTCGCCACCCCGTACACCGGCGAGGAGCGCCACCAGCGGCGCATCGACATGCTCAGCGCGTACGAGCAGAGCGGCAAGCTCCCCGACGTGCCGGCGCACCACCCGCAGCCGTAGCGGCCACCACGGCCACCACGAGCGGGACGGGCGGGACGGGCGGGACAGGAC
Source organism: Streptomyces sp. NBC_01808 (assembly GCF_035917395.1). Lineage (NCBI taxonomy): Bacteria > Bacillati > Actinomycetota > Actinomycetes > Kitasatosporales > Streptomycetaceae > Streptomyces > Streptomyces sp. NBC_01808. The sequence goes on along the minus strand of NZ_CP109072.1, from coordinate 2,547,892 downwards.
AGGACCGAGAGGGGGCGTATGCCCGAGGGCCACACCATCCACCGGCTGTCCGTCGAGTACGGCGTGCGCTTCGGCGGCCGGGCGGTCCGCGCGGCCAGCCCGCAGGGCAAGTTCGCCGACGGCGCCGCGCTCATCGACGGCTGCCGGCTCACCGGCACCGACGCCCACGGCAAGCACCTCTTCCTCGGCTTCGGACCCGTCGGCCATCTCCACGTCCACCTCGGGATCTACGGCAAGGTCGGCTTCGGCGACGGCCCCGCGCCGCCGCCCGTCGGCGCGGTCCGGCTGCGGCTGGCCACCGGCGCCGGCTACGCGGACCTGCGCGGCCCCTCGGCGTGCGAGCTGGTCACCGAGGAGGAGAAGGACGCCGTGCACGCCCGGCTCGGCGACGACCCGCTGCGCGCAGGCGACGACGGCGAGGCGGCGTGGGCGCGGATCTCGCACAGCCGCGCGCCGGTCGCCACGCTCCTCATGGACCAGCGGGTGATCTCCGGCGTCGGCAACATCTACCGCACCGAGGTCCTCTTCCGGCACGGCATCGACCCGTACCGCGCGGGGCGCGACCTCGGCCGCGCCGCCTGGGAGGCGGTCTGGGCGGACCTCGCGGTGCTGATGCGCGAGGGCGTGCGCACCGGGCGCATCGACACCGTACGGCCGGAGCATCTGCCCGAGGCGATGGGCCGCCCGCCGCGCGTCGACGAGCACGGCGGCGAGGTCTACGTCTACCGCCGCGCGGGCCGCCCCTGCCACCTCTGCGGCACCGACGTACGCACCGCCACGCTCGCCGCGCGCAACCTTTTCTGGTGCCCCGCATGCCAGCCCACGTGACCCTCGTCCCAACTGCGTTCGCGCAGGCCCTCCTTCGTTCAAAACTCCGTGAATTCGCATACGATTCCGGCAGTGCCGCCCGAAGAGTGCGGTCGGCACGCCGTGAATCGACGCCCGGCGCGGCGGGTGGATAGGGTCCCGGGGCATGGCCGGAGGTGTGGGTTCCACCTCGCAAGCGGCCCGGTGGCACAAGGCGCTGCACCGGGCCCGCGTAGGCGTGCGCAGGGCCGGTGTCGACTACTTCCGCGGTGAGGGCTCCGACTGGATGGCCCTCGTCTTCCTCCTGCTGACCATCCCGGCGCTCGCCGCCGGCACGATCCTCTCGGCGGCCTGGATCTCGCCGGCCGCGCTGGTGCTGCCGATCTTCATCGGCGGCCTGGTGCTGCGGCCCGCCAGCCTCCTCGCGCTGTACGCCGCCTCCGCCACCGCGCTCATCGTCGAGGCGATGCTTCTCGGCCCGTACGCGGAAGGCCCGGCCCGGGTCACTCCCGGCACCGTGCTCGTGATCGCCTCGGTGGGGCTGACGGGTCTGACCGTCGCGCAGTTCCGCAGCCGCGTCGGCGTGCCGTGGCGGCGCGGCGGCACGATGCTCTTCGACCTGCGCGAGCGGATCCGGGTGCAGAGCAAGCTGCCCCGGCTGCCGCGCGGCTGGCACGCGGAGATGTCGCTGCGCCCGGCCGGCGGCCAGTCCTTCTCCGGCGACTTCGTCGTCGCCTCCCGCACCCACGGCGGCCAGATCCTGGAGGCCGTGCTCACCGACGTCTCCGGCAAGGGCATGGCCGCCGGCTCGCGGGCGCTGCTGCTCTCCGGCGCCTTCGGCGGGCTGCTCGGATCGCTGCCCCCGCACGACTTCCTGCCCGCCGCCAACGGCTATCTGCTGCGCCAGGAGTGGCAGGAGGGCTTCGCCACCTCCGTGCACCTGGTGCTGGACCTGGAGTCGGGGGACTACGAGCTGTTCTCCGCGGGGCACGTGCCCGGCGTGCAGCTCAGCGCCGGAACGGGCCGCTGGGAGGAGAAGGGCGCGGAGGGGCCGCTGCTCGGCGTGGTGGAGGAGGCGCAGTTCGACCCGCTGAAGGGCACGCTGCGCCGCGGGGACGTGCTGATGCTCTTCTCGGACGGGCTGGTCGAGGCGCCGGACCGGGATCTGACCGAGGGCATGGACCGGTTGATAGGCGAGGCGGACCACTACGCGTCGAGCACGTTCCGGGGCGCGGCCTGGCATCTGATCGAGAAGGTGGCCAAGGACGTCAAGGACGACCGGGCGCTGCTGCTGATCTGCCGCGAGTGAGGCGGACGTGCCGGGACCGGGGCGCTCGCGCGTCGCCGTCGCGCGCGTACGCCCCGGTCCCCGCGGTCACGTGGCCCCGGCCGTCTCCGGCGCGGGTTCCAGTGCCGTCCCGCCCGCGGGCGGTTTGCCCCCGGGCAGGAAGCGGGCCAGCCAGTGCGACCGCCCCGCCGCCAGCGGCGCGAGCACGGCGAGCACCAGCACGTACCCGGCGATGAACGGCGACAGCCGCCGGTCGAGCCCGGCCGTGGCCGCCATCGTGGCCAGGATGAGCGCGAACTCGCCCCGGGCCAGCAGCGTCAGCGCGATGTTCGAGGCGGGCACCGCCCCGAACCCGTACAGCTTCGCCGCGGCGAGGCCCGCGCTGACGTTCATCACGATCGTCAGCAGCACCGCGAGGGCCACGGGGGCCGCGACCGAGGGCAGGTCGCCCGGGTCGATCGAGAGCCCGAAGCCGAAGAAGAAGATGGCGCCGAAGGCGTCCCGCAGCGGGTGCACGAGCGTGCGGATCCGCTCCGCGGACGTCGTACTGCCGAGCATCAGGCCGACCATGAACGCGCCGATGGCGTCCGCCACCCCGAACCACTCCGAGATCCCGGCGACGAGCACCGCGGCGCCGAGGAAGGAGATGACGAGCAGCTCGTTGTCGCGGGTGTCGAAGAGCCGGCCGATGACCTTCGTGCCGAAGCGCGCGATCGTGGCCAGGACGAGCAGGAAGGCCATCGCCTTGCCGGCCTGCAGGGCGGCCTCGCCGGGGCCTTCGGCACCGGACAGGACGGGCTGCAGCACGGCCAGGTAGAGGGCGAGGAAGATGTCCTCGATCACGATGATGCCGAGGATCGGTTTGGTCTCGCCGTTCCCGATCCGGCCGAGGTCGACGAGGATCTTCGTGACGATGGCGGACGAGGAGATGCCGAGCACACCGGCGAGCACCAGCGCCTCGGACGTGCCCCAGCCGAGCGCGAAGCCGAAGCCGACTCCCGCGCCCACGTTGAGCAGCAGATAGATGCCGCCCGCCACGGCCATGCGACGACCGCCCGACTTGAGGTCGTCCATGTGGAATTCGAGACCGAGGTAGAACAGCAGCAGGACGAGGCCCAGAGCGGTGAGCATCTCCAAGTCGTGCGGGTCCTTGACCAGCACGATGCCGGGGGTGTTCGGGCCGAGCAGGATGCCGGCGAGGATGAAGAGCGGGATGGTGGGCAGCCCGATGCGGCTGCCGATACGGGCGAGGATGGCGGCCGCCATGAAGGCGCCGCCCATGGCAATCAAGGTGTCTGCGTGTCCGATGGGTTCCTCCCGGGGTCGTGGGGACGGCCGTTCCGGGACCTGAGCCCTTTACTTACTTTACCTCATTGTTGCCCTGGCAATTAATCCACCGAGCCCACTTCCCCCGCTCTTCCGCCCCCGGCCACCGCCGCCACCTCGGGTTAACCCCACCTCGGGTCCGCCAGCAGCCGCCATGGCCCCGCGTACCCCCGCTCCCTAGCGTCGACACCACGATGACCAGGGCGGCAGCCCCGGCGACACCACGGCGAACGGCACGGAAGAAGGGCGGACGACATGCGGCTGCGGACCAGGGGAGAGCGGCAGGACCACGAGGCACCCGCCCCGGGCCACGCCGTCGAACTGCGCGGCGTACAGCGGCGCTACGGTCGCGGCGCCGGCGCGGTCCACGCGCTGCGCGGCATCGACCTCGCCCTCCCCCGGGGCACGTACACCGCCGTCATGGGCCCCTCGGGGTCCGGCAAGTCCACGCTCCTGCAGTGCGCCGCGGGCCTCGACCGGCCGACCGCGGGCTCGGTGCTCCTCGGCGGTACGGAGCTGACGCGGCTCGGCGAGAACAAGCTCACCGAACTGCGCCGCAGCCGCCTGGGGTTCGTCTTCCAGGCGTTCAACCTGCTGCCGTCGCTGACCGTCTCGCAGAACGTCCTGCTGCCCATGCGGCTCGCCGGGCTGCGCGCCGACCACGCGCGGGCGGCGGAGGTGCTGGCGCAGGTCGGCCTCGCGGCGCACGGCAGGCGGCGCCCCGCGGAGCTGTCCGGCGGCCAGCAGCAGCGGGTGGCGATCGCCCGCGCGCTGGTCACCAGGCCGGACGTGATCTTCGCGGACGAGCCGACGGGGGCGCTGGACACCCGCACGGCGGCGGAGATCCTGTCGCTGCTGCGGCACGCGGTGGACTCCCTGGGGGCGACCGTGGTCATGGTCACGCACGACCCGGTGGCCGCGTCGTACGCGGACGTGGCGCTGTTCCTCGCCGACGGCGAGTTGGCCGGCAGCCTCCAGCGGCCGACGGCGGAGCAGGTCGCGGCCCGGATGACGACGCTGGACCCGCGGGGTGCGTCTCGCGCGGCGGAGCCGGCGGCGTGAGCGGCGGACTGCCCGGGGCGGGGGTGCGGGCGCGTACGAACGGTCTTGCGCGGGCCGCGCTCCGGTTCCGGCCCGCGGGCTTCGCCGGGACGTTCGTCGCGCTGATGATGGCGGCGCTGATCGTGTCGGCGTGCGGGATCCTGCTGGAGACGGGCGTACGGGCCTCGGTGCCGCCGGAGCGGTACGCGCAGGCGCCCGTGGTGGTCGCCGCGGACCAGCGGGCGCACATGACGGTGGGCAGCGGCGACGACGCGTACGACGCCTCGGAGCAGGTGCCGGACCGGGCCCGGGTGCGGGCGGAGCTGGCGGAGCGCGTCGCGTCCGCGCCGGGCGTCGCGGCGGCGGTCCCCGACGTCACCTTCCCGGCCCGCCTGGCGGCCGGGGAGGGCGCGCCGGACGGCCCCGCGCTCACCGCGCAGGGCTGGGGCTCCCACGCCTTCACCGGCACCGCGCTCACGGCGGGCTCGGCACCGGGGGCGGACGAGGTGGTCCTGGACCGGGCGACGGCCCGCGCGGCGGGCGCGGACGTGGGGGACACGGTCGCGCTCGTACTCCCGTCGGGACAGCAGGAGTTCCGCGTCTCCGGCATCGCGGCGGCCGCGTCGGCGCAGACCTCCGGTGCCGCGTACCTCGCCGACGATGCCGCCGCCCGGGCCGCCGGGCATCCGGGGCGGTTCGACGCCGTCGCCGTGCTGGCCGCCGAGGGGGCCGGTGCAGGGCAGCTCGCCGACGCCGTGCGCGGCGCCGTGGGGGACCGGGCCGAGGTGCACACCGGGGACGGGCGCGGGGGCGTCGAGGACACCGGGGTCGCGGCGGCCGAGGAGCTGCTGACCGGGCTCGGCGGCTCGTTCGGCGGCATCGCCGCCACCGTCGCCGTCTTCACCGCCGCGGGCACCGTCGCCCTCTCCGTGGCGCAGCGCAAGCGCGAGTTCGCCCTGCTCCGGGCCATCGGCGCCACCCCGCGGCAGATCCGCCGCTCCGTGGCCGCCGAGGCGCTGCTCGTCGCACCCGTCGCCGGGCTCGCCGGGCTGCTGCCCGGCATCGGGCTCGCCTCCTGGTGGTTCGGCCAGCTCAAGGACCGCGGCGCCGTGCCGGCCGCCGTCGACCTGCATGTCTCCCCGATCCCGCTCGCCGTCGCCGTCGGCACGGCGCTGCTCAGCGCGCTGGTCGCCGGCTGGGCGGCCGCCCGCAGGCCCGCGAGGACCAAGCCCGGCCAGGCGCTCACCGAGGCGTCCGTGGAGCGGCTGCGCCCCGGGATCGTCCGCACGGTCCTCGGGCTCGGCGCCGTCACGGGCGGCATCCTGCTCAGCGGTGTCGCCGCCCGCTCCGCCGGGGACGACGCGGCCGAGGCGGCGCTCGGCGTCGTGATGCTCTTCATGCTCGCCGTCGCCCTCCTGGGGCCGCTGATCGCGCGGCTGGCCGCCGGGCTGTTCGGCCTGCCGCTGCGCGCCGGCGACGCCAGCGCGGAGCTGGCCGCCGCCAACTCCCGTACGAACGCCCGCAGGCTGGCCTCCGCGATCACGCCGATCGTGCTGGCGACGGCGTTCGCCTCGGTGCTGGTCTTCATGCACACCAGCGAGGACCACGCCACCGCGGCCCAGCAGCGCGCCGGCGTCACCGCCGACCACGTCGTCACCCACCCCGACGGGCTGCCCGCCGACGCCGCCGAGCGCGCGGCGCGGCAGCCCGGGGTGGACGCGGCGGTGGGCGTGCTGCGCTCGGAGGTGCTGGTGCCGGTCGGCGGCGGGGGCGACCGCTGGCTCCAGGGCGCGACGGCGCAGGGCGTCTATTGCGACGGGCTCACCCGCGTCCAGGACCTCGACGTCCGCGACGGCGCCCTGGACCGGTTGCCGGAGCCCGGCACGGTGGCGCTCGACGAGAACCTGGCCCGCTCCGCGGGCGCCGGCGTCGGCGAGCGCGTCGAGCTGCGGCTGCCGGACGGCACGTCGGAGAAGGCCGAGGTGGTGGCCACGTACGGGCGCGGCCTCGGGCTCGCCCAGGTGACGCTCGACCGCGCGGCGCTGACCGGGCACGTCACCGCCGGGTACGACACGGACCTGCTGGTCAGCGGCGGTCGCGCCGCCGATCTCGGCGCCCTGGGCGGCGCCGGCACCGCGGTGACCGACGCGGCCGGCTACGCGCAGCAGCAGGACGTCGACCGCAGCCTCAACCGCTGGGCGAACTTCACCATGGCCGGCGTCCTCGGCGGCTTCGCCGCCGTCGCCGCGCTCAACACCCTCGTCATGACGGTGCTGGACCGCCGCCGCGAGCTGGGCATGCTGCGGCTGATCGGCTCCACCCGGCGCCAGGTGCTGGGCATGATCCGCTGGGAGGGGCTGCTCGTCGGGGTAGCGGGCCTGGTGCTGGGCGGGGCGATCGCGGCGGCGACGCTGGTGCCGATGGTCCGCGGGATCACCGGCGGGGATCCGTACCTGCCGCCGCTGACGGTCGCCGCGTTCACGGCGGGTGCCGTGGGGCTGGGGCTGCTGGGCACCGTGCTGCCGGCCCGCGCGGCGCTGCGGCGGGCGGAGCCGGCGGGCTGACGGGCCGCTGCCGTACGGGCGGGGGCGCGGCCCGTACGGGCAGGGGCCCGGGAACGCGAGCGGCCCGGGGCGCCCTTCCGCGAGGAGGGACGGCCCGGGCCGCGTGCCGTACGGGACTCAGCGGGTGGCGGCCGCCCGCTCCCGCTCGGGGGCGTGCTCCGCCGCCGGCTTCGCGCCCGGCGAACCGCCGCGGCCGCCGTCGTCGTCGGACCTGAACAGCCAGTTCATCTTCGGCTCCATGGCCCACCGGAACATCCGCCGCACCGGCGGGGTGCACAGCACTGTGACGATCACGGCCGCGATCGCCGTCACCGCGAGGGCGCCCAGCGGCGTGTGCGCGAAGTCGTTGTCGTACCAGTCCCAGAAGCGCGAGCCCTTGGCGAGGAACCCGTGCAGCAGGTAGCCGTACAGCGTGCCGGCGCCCAGCACCGTGAACCACATCGTGCGCCGCGGCACCCAGGCCAGGAAGCACACCGTGAGCACCAGCGCACAGCCGAACATCGCGAACGTCATCACCGGACCTGCCCAGATGGGCGCGCCCAACTCCTGTGCGGAGTCGCGGTGGTAGAACCAGCCGGCGTTCATCCGCGGCACCGCCCAGTACGCGACGACCGCTGCCATCAGGCCCACGGGCACGGACAGCAGCCGCACCTCGCGTCGGCGCACCAGGTCGAAGTGCTCGGGCTTGAGCATCAGGCCGAGGACGAAGAAGGGCATGAACTGCAGCACGCGCTGCAGGTCGAGGTCGTTGCCGACGGTGTCGCTCATGGACGCGGCGGTCGCGATGAGCAGCGCCAGCGGCACCGGCCAGCGCACCGCCTTCCACAGCGGTGTCGTCATCCGCCAGACGAAGAGCGCGATGAGGAACCACGTCAGATACCACGGATCGAGGATGCTGATGCGGTAGCCGGGGACGTCGCCCGCCCAGCGGTTGAAGAACGTGTACGCGGTCTCGAAGATCACGTACGGCACGAGGACGCCGGTGACCAGGCGCTGTACGCGTCCGGGGCGGCCGAGGTCGAACGAGCGTGACATATAGCCGGAGATGAGGATGAACGCCGGCATGTGGAACGAGTAGACGAGCATGTAGAGCGCGGAGGCGGCGCGGCTGTCGTCGCGCAGTGGCTCCCACGCGTGGCCGAGTGCCACCAGCACGATGGCCAGGTACTTTGCGTTGTCGAAGAAAGGGTCGCGGGTCTTCGGCTTGCCGGAGTCGCCGGCCGGACGAGCCGCGGTCTGCGGCAGGTGGGTCACGAAGCCTCCAGGTACGAGTCCGGCGGCGGAACCCGGAACCGCACCGGCGGGTTGGGGTCGAGGGGGGATCGGAACATCGTCGGCACCCTAGCGTCCGAGTGTCGGGCCCGTAAATTCGAAGTCAGCGTCGGGAATTTCATAGACATGGAGACAGGCGGCGTGGTCAGCGAGCATCACTGTATGCCAGTTTTGTCCTGAATGAACCGGACATAGGGGTACGAAGCCTCGGCGTGTCCGGTGATCAGTTTTCGGCCGGTTCCGGATGCCGGCGGGCGGTCCGAATGGGGAATTCCGAGCGGTGGGAACGCCCGTCCGCGTACCGCTTATTGCGTATATCCGTGCGCCTGGAACCCGGAATTCGGATTCGCCGCTCCGGTTTCCGCAGGACCGCCGCCGGGGATGGACCGCATGGGCGCGCCACCGGCGCGGAGGTCGTGCGGCGCTCCGCGTGCGCCGTGGGCGCAGATCGGTGTAAGGGGCGCGAGATATCAGCCAGTTGGGCATCCCACGCACCCCCGTGCACCTCTTGGTGGCACGATGGATCCACCGGGGTGTGCGGGCGGCGGGTGCCCTGGGTGGGTGAACGAGAACCTAGGGGTGATCAGGGCGTGGCTATCTCACTGTCATTGGTGCTGCTGATGGGGATCATCCTGGTCGTGCTGATCCGTGGCGGCTCGATCAAGATGGGCCCGGCGATCGTTGCGGTGCTCTTCGGCTTCTTCCTGGCCTCCACCAGTGCTGCACCGGACATTCAGGACGCCCTCGACGAAATAAGCCAGAGCATCAGCGACATCGGCACCTGACGCTGCCACCGGGGCGACCCGGCCGGCCCGCACACGACAACGGCCGGGGCCCCGGCCCGCGCACGTCCCGGAGGACGCGGCGCGGACAGGGCCCCGGCCGTCTCGCGGAGCGGGTGACGGGAATCGAACCCGCGTAGCCAGCTTGGAAGGCTGGAGCTCTACCATTGAGCTACACCCGCAAGCGCCACCCGCGGCGGGTGGCACGCCCAGCATCGTAGCCGCTGCGCCCCCGGTCCCGCACGCCGCTATGCCTTCGGGCGCCCGGCTGCGTGTACCCGCGCGCGGCGCCGCCTGTCGCGTACGGGTCACGACCCCGGCCGGGCGCGGGCCGCGTACGGCGTCACCAGGGGCGTAATCCGCCCCGCCGTGGCTGCGCGGGCATGTACCCTACTGCTCGCACATGCGGGGTGTGGCGCAGCTTGGTAGCGCGTCCGCTTTGGGAGCGGAAGGTCGTCGGTTCGAATCCGGCCACCCCGACCGCGCGGGGACCTTCGTGACGAAGGTCCCTTTATGGGGAGCGGACCCGGCACCGGTACTATGCAAGCTGCGTTCCTGCGTGCCTGGACCGGGCCGCTCCACGCTTCTGCCGGAAGCCGGACGCAGCCACAAGAAGTCCAGAAGAAGTACAGCACTTCCCAGACGCCATCCCAAGGAGACCGACCGTGAAGAGCGCCGTGGAGACCCTGAACCCGACCCGGGTTCGGCTCACTGTCGAGGTGCCCTTCGAGGAGCTCAAGCCCAGCCTCGACGCGGCGTACAAGAAGATCAACCAGCAGGTCACGGTGCCGGGCTTCCGCAAGGGCAAGATCCCGGCCCGCATCATCGACCAGCGGTTCGGTCGCGGCGCCGTCCTGGAGGAGGCCGTCAACGACGCGCTGCCGAAGCTCTACGAGGACGCCGTCAACGAGGGTGACCTCAAGCCGCTGGGCCGGCCCGAGGTCGACATCACCGAGCTGAAGGACAACGAGACGCTGACCTTCACCGCCGAGGTCGACATCCGCCCCGAGTTCGAGATCCCCGACTACTCCGGCATCAGCGTCGAGGTCGACGCCATCGAGGTGCCCGACGAGGACGTCGACAAGTCGGTCGAGCAGCTCCGCGAGCGCTTCGCCTCCACCACGCCGGTGGAGCGGGCCGCGGCCGAGGGCGACGTCGTCACCATCGACCTGGAGGCGAGCGTCGACGGCGAGGTGCTGGACGACGGCGTCGCCAGCGGCGTGACGTACACCATCGGCTCCGGCGAGCTGCTCGACGGCATCGACGAGGCCGTCACGGGCCTGGAGGCCGGCGGCTCCGCGACCTTCGCCTCCGAGCTGAAGGGCGGCTCCGCGGCCGGCCAGGAGGCCCAGGTCAAGGTCGACGTCACGCAGGTCGCCGAGCGCGAGCTGCCGGAGCTGGACGACGAATTCGCCCAGATGGCCAGCGAGTTCGACACGCTGGAGGAGATGCGGGCGGACAGCCGCAAGCGGCTGGAGCAGATGAAGCGCTACGACCAGGCGCAGCAGGCCCAGGAGAAGGTGCTGGACGAGCTGCTCGGCCTGGTGGAGATCCCGGTGCCGGAGAAGCTGCTGGAGGAGGAGATCTCCACCCGCCGGCACAACCTGGAGAACCACCAGTTGGCGCAGATGGGCATGAACCTGGAGGGCTACCTGAAGCTCCAGGAGAAGACCGCCGAGGAGTTCGAGACCGAGCTCAAGGAGCAGGCGGAGCGCGGCATCCGCACGCAGTTCGTCCTCGACGAGCTGGTGGGCAAGGAGCAGGTGAACGTCGGCCAGGAAGAGCTGACCGAGCACCTGATGCGCCGCGCCCAGTCGTCGGGCATGAGCCCGGACCAGTTCGCCCAGGCGGTCGTCGAGGGCGGCCAGGTCCCGGTCCTGGTCGGCGAGGTCGCCCGCGGCAAGGCGCTGGCGGTCGTGGTGGAAGCCGCGACGATCAAGGACACGAACGGCGAGCCGGTGGACCTCTCGGACGAGGACGAGACCGCGGAGACGGTCGAGGCGACGTCGGAGGAGACCGCGGACGCCGCGGATGCCGCGGCGACCGAAGACGAGCAGAAGCCGGAGAAGGCAGACGCCTGACCCGAACCCCACCCACGCGGGCCCCGCGCACACAGCGCCGGGGCCCGCGGCATGCCGCGGGCAGCGGTGTACGACCCGTACCCGCCCCGCCGGCCGGGGCCGCTCCGACCCGCCGCCGGGCCGCACCGCCCACCCACGCGCTCCGCGCGTGGTGGCGGTGGCGCGCGGCGGGGACGACGCGATCACGCCCCACCCTCTGCGCCTCGGGGCGCCCGCCAGAGCCGCACCTGCACCCCACCGCCTCCGGCGGGCGGCGCGGTCGCCCGCGACCGGCCGGCGGCCAGGGCCGTCCGGCACTGGGAATGCCGCCCTGCCCGGCAGCCGCACCTGCTCTCCGCTGCCTCCGCCGGACGCCCGCAGGGTGTCCACCCACGTGGGCTACGCGGGCGCGGCGCCGCGTGGAGCGGGCCGTCGCTCACTTATCCGGCCGCCGGGCGGAGTCACCCGGTCTGGTCCGCTGTCCCGCAGCGCCGCCCGCAGCGCCGCCCGCGGGGCACCGTCGCCGGGCGGCGGGCGGATCCGGCCCGCCCCGGTGCCGGCCATCCCGCCACCCCGCCGCGCACCCCGCCGGGCCTGCGCTCACAGCGAACAGTTCCGGAACCGGGATGGCCGCCGCCTACCTGCGCGTTAGGGTCCATAAGCAAGTCAGGCAACTCAGGAACGTACAGTCAGACGGCCTCAGGCGGCCGTCGCAGAATGAGCAGGTGGACACGTGACGAACCCGATGCTTTCCGGCCCGGGCGAGCCGTCCTTCGGCGGCCTTGGCGACCAGGTCTACAACCGGCTGCTCAACGAGCGCATCATCTTCCTCGGCCAGCCGGTCGACGACGACATCGCCAACAAGATCACGGCGCAGCTCCTCCTCCTCGCCGCCGACCCGGACAAGGACATCAACCTCTACATCAACAGCCCGGGCGGCTCCGTGACCGCAGGCATGGCGATCTACGACACGATGCAGTTCATCAAGAACGACATCGTCACCATCGCCCTCGGCCTCGCCGCCTCCATGGGCCAGTTCCTGCTCAGCGCCGGCACCCCCGGCAAGCGCTTCGCGCTGCCGAACGCCGAGATCCTGATCCACCAGCCGTCCGCCGGCCTGGCCGGCTCCGCGACGGACATCAAGATCCACGCCGAGCAGCTCATCCGCACCAAGAAGAAGATGGCGGAGCTCACCTCGCTGCACACCGGCCAGACCGTCGAGCAGGTCACCCACGACTCCGACCGCGACCGCTGGTTCTCCGCCGAGGAGGCCAAGGAGTACGGCCTGATCGACGAAGTCATGCCGTCGGCCTCGGGCATCCCCGGCGGCGGCGGCACCGGCGCCTGAGGTCCCGGCGCCCGGCCAGCGACCCGCAACAGCCCGCGCAGCCCTTCACAGCCGCACTGCCACCAGGACGGAACACCACGATGCAGAACTTCCCCGGAAGCGGTCTCTACGACCGCTTGGCCGACGAGGCCGCCGACGCCCGTCGATCGCTGGGCGCCGAGTCACGCTACGTCATCCCGCGCTTCGTCGAGCGCACCTCGCAGGGCATCCGCGAGTACGACCCGTACGCGAAGCTCTTCGAGGAGCGCGTCATCTTCCTCGGCGTGCAGATCGACGACGCCTCGGCGAACGACGTGATGGCCCAGCTCCTGTGCCTGGAGTCGATGGACCCCGACCGGGACATCTCGGTCTACATCAACAGCCCCGGCGGCTCCTTCACGGCGCTCACCGCCATTTACGACACGATGCAGTTCGTCAAGCCGGACATCCAGACCGTCTGCATGGGCCAGGCCGCCTCGGCCGCCGCCGTGCTGCTGGCCGCCGGTACGGAGGGCAAGCGCATGGCCCTGCCGAACGCGCGCATCCTCATCCACCAGCCGTACACCGAGACCGGCCGCGGCCAGGTCTCCGACCTGGAGATCGCCGCGAAGGAGATCTTCCGGATGCGTAACCAGCTCGAGGAGATGCTGGCCAAGCACTCGACGACGCCGATCGAGAAGGTCCGTGACGACATCGAGCGGGACAAGATCCTCACCGCCGAGGAGTCCCTCGAGTACGGGCTGATCGACCAGATCGTCTCCACCCGCAAGCTGTCCGCCGGCATCGGCGGCTGACGGCTCGCGGCCGGCTCCCGGCTCCGTATCCGCGGCGCCGGACCTGACGTCCGGGCCCTTGTCCTCTGGACAGGGCCGCCCGTGGAGCGGTCCCCTGGGAAGCGAACCAGTGAGTTGGGCTCAAGGGGACCGCTCGGGGCTCCGGGCAAGGTACCGTCGATACGCAACCAGGTTCCGCCCCCCAAGAGCGGATCCCAGGCGAAGGGGAAGCACCTCGTGGCACGCATCGGTGACGGCGGCGATCTGCTCAAATGCTCGTTCTGCGGAAAGAGCCAGAAGCAGGTCAAGAAGCTCATCGCAGGACCCGGTGTCTACATCTGCGACGAGTGCATCGACCTCTGTAACGAGATCATCGAAGAGGAGCTGGCGGAGACCTCCGAGGTGCGCTGGGAGGAACTGCCCAAGCCCCGCGAGATCTACGAGTTCCTGGAGGGCTACGTCGTCGGCCAGGAGGCCGCCAAGAAGGCGCTCTCCGTAGCGGTCTACAACCACTACAAGCGGGTCCAGGCCGGCGAGAACGGCGCCGCGGCGCAGAACCGCGAGGACGGCATCGAGCTGTCGAAGTCCAACATCCTGCTGCTCGGCCCCACCGGTTCCGGCAAGACGCTGCTGGCGCAGACCCTGGCCCGGATGCTCAACGTCCCCTTCGCCATCGCCGACGCCACCGCCCTCACCGAGGCGGGGTATGTCGGCGAGGACGTCGAGAACATCCTGCTGAAGCTGATCCAGGCCGCCGACTACGACGTCAAGAAGGCCGAGACCGGCATCATCTACATCGACGAGATCGACAAGGTCGCACGGAAGAGTGAGAACCCGTCGATCACCCGTGACGTCTCCGGCGAAGGCGTGCAGCAGGCGCTGCTGAAGATCCTGGAGGGCACCACGGCCTCCGTGCCGCCGCAGGGCGGCAGGAAGCACCCGCACCAGGAGTTCATCCAGATCGACACGACGAACGTGCTGTTCATCGTCGGCGGGGCCTTCGCCGGTCTGGAGAAGCTCATCGAGTCCCGGGCGGGCGCCAAGGGCATCGGCTTCGGCGCCACCATCCGCTCCAAGCGCGAGCTGGCGAACGAGGACCCGTTCCAGGAGGTCATGCCCGAGGACCTGGTGAAGTACGGCATGATCCCCGAGTTCATCGGGCGGCTGCCGGTCATCACCAGCGTGCACAACCTGGACCGGGCCGCCCTGCTGAAGATCCTCGTCGAGCCGCGGAACGCGCTCGTCAAGCAGTACCAGCGCCTCTTCGAACTCGACGGCGTCGAGCTGGACTTCGACCGTCCGGCGCTGGAGGCCATCGCCGACCAGGCCATCCTCCGCGGCACCGGCGCCCGCGGGCTGCGCGCCATCATGGAGGAGGTGCTGCAGTCCGTGATGTACGAGGTGCCGTCGCGCAAGGACGTCGCCCGCGTGGTCATCACGGAGGAGGCGGTCCACTCCAACGTCAACCCGACGCTGGTGCCCCGCTCCCGCGCCGCCGAGACGGAGCAGCGCCACCAGGAGAGCGCCTGAGCCGCACGCCGTCTCCGGCTGGTACGTCCCGTACGAGCCGGGTGCAGCACCCGATACGAAAAGGGGCCGCCCACCGGGCGGCCCCTTCGCGTGTGCCCTGCGGCTCAGCCGAGCGGCACGCGGACGTCGTTGCGGACCTCCGCGGTGGTGGTCGCGGCCTCGTCGATGCTCGTCTCGCCGCCGGTGATGATCAGCGTCGGGTCGGTCATGGCGATGTAGCCGATGGTGCTGCTGTCGGCCCAGGCGCAGGTCGGGAAGTTGAAGCTGTCGACCGGTGCGCCGGAGTCGTCGCTGGAGAACTTCACGTACTGGCACTTCATCGAAGCGCCCTCCTCCAGCCCGTCGGGCTGGACCTCCTCCGGGCTGCCGACCAGCTCGGCCGTGTCGCCCCCGCCCGCGGACGGGTCGGCGGCGGCCTCCTTCGCCATGTAGGTGAAGAACGCGTCCAGCACCATGTCCGGGTTGGAGATGTCGCCGTAGACGCCCTGGAACTGCAGGATCTTGGCCGTTGCCTCGGTGCCCGCCGTGTAGCCGGCGCCGACGTCCTTCGGGTTGGAGACGCCGATGGTCTCCAACTGGTCGATGTCGCTGGAGTTGAGCTCGCCGCCGGGGGCGGAGTCGTCCTTCTGGTACTCGGAGGCGACCGTCGCGGGCGTTGTCAGCTTGTACTTCTTGCCGTCGTCGGCGGGCGGGTCGTCCCCGCTGTCGCCGTCGCCCCCGTCGTCCTTCTTGTCCCCGTCGTTCTGCGAGTTCTTCGACTCGTCCTTCTTGCCGTCATCGTCGTCGCCGCCGATGAGGAAGAACGCGGCCACGGCTATCAGCGCGACCGCGACCACCGCGCCGACGACGACGAAGAGGGTCTTGTTCTTGCCGCCGCCGGGCGGCGGGGGCGGCGGGGGCTGGCCGTATCCGGGCTGCTGCTGACCGTACGGGCCCGCCTGCTGCTGGCCGTACTGCTGCTGCTGGCCGTAATCCCCGGGCTGCCCGTACCCGCCCGGCTGTTGCTGCTGCTGCCCGTAGCCCTGGTCGCCGCCCTGCTGCGGGTAGCCGTAACCGGGCTGGCCCGGCTGGCCGCCCTGGCCGGGCTGGGCCGGCTGGGCGTAGGGCGACTGCGCGGGCTGCTGCGGGGGCTGGCCGTAGGGACCGGGCTGCCCGTACGGGCCTGGCTGCTGCCCTCCACCCCCGTACGGTCCGGGTGGCGGCGGCTGGTTGTGACTCATTACGGTCCCCTCCGTGAGTTAATGCTGCTCCGCCCATACTGTCGGATCGCGCCGCGTTGCGCTGCCTCGGGTCCCGATCGGCGGAGGCGGTTGTCCACAAGGACGCAGCCCGTCCACAAGTGGTTCGCAGCAGGGCGTGACGCGGCTCTACACTGACCGTCGTGACCGACGCAAAGAACCCGCAGAGCAGCGCAGCAGAACTCCCCACGCAGTACACGCCCGGCGAGGTCGAGACCTCGCTGTACGAGGGCTGGGTAGAGCGCGGTTACTTCGCGGCGGACGCCAAGAGCGACAAGCCTCCGTACGCGATCGTCATCCCCCCGCCGAACGTCACGGGAAGCCTGCATCTCGGCCACGCCTTCGAGCACACGCTGATCGACGCCCTCACCCGCCGCAAGCGGATGCAGGGGTACGAGACGCTGTGGCAGCCCGGCATGGACCACGCCGGCATCGCCACGCAGAACGTGGTGGAGCGCGAGCTGGCCAAGGAGGGCCTGTCGCGGCACGATCTGGGCCGCGAGGCGTTCGTCGAGCGGGTGTGGAAGTGGAAGGCGGAGTCCGGCGGGCAGATCGCCGGCCAGATGCGCCGCCTCGGCGACGGCGTGGACTGGAGCCGCGACCGCTTCACCATGGACGAGGGCCTGTCCCGCGCCGTCCAGACCATCTTCAAGCGGCTGTTCGACGACGAGTTGATCTACCGCGCCGAGCGCATCATCAACTGGTGCCCCCGCTGCCTCACCGCGATCTCCGACATCGAGGTGGAGTACCAGGACGACGACGGCGAGCTGGTCTCCATCCGCTACGGGGAGGGCGAGCAGTCCATCGTCGTGGCCACCACCCGCGCCGAGACGATGCTCGGCGACACCGCCGTCGCCGTCCACCCGGACGACGAGCGCTACCGCCACCTCGTCGGCACGGAGATCGTGCTGCCGCTCACCGGCCGCCGCATCCCCGTCCTCGCCGACGAGCACGTCGACCCCGAGTTCGGCACCGGCGCCGTGAAGGTGACCCCGGCGCACGACCCGAACGACTTCGAGATCGGCCGCCGGCACGACCTGCCGATGCTTACGATCATGGACGAGCACGCGGTCATCACCGCCCACGGCCCGTTCCAGGGCCTGGACCGGCTGGAGGCCCGCTCGGCGATCGTCGCCGCGCTGCGCGCCGACGGCCGGATCGTGGCCGAGAAGCGTCCTTACACGCACTCGGTGGGCCACTGTTCCCGCTGCAAGACCACGATCGAGCCGCGGCTGTCCATGCAGTGGTGGGTCAAGGTCGGCCCGCTGGCGAAGGCCGCGGGCGACGCGGTGCGCGACGGCCGGGTCGCCATCCACCCCAAGGAGATGGAGTCCCGCTACTTCGGCTGGGTCGACCACCTCAACGACTGGTGTATCTCCCGCCAGCTCTGGTGGGGCCACCGCATCCCCGTCTGGCACGGCCCGGACGGCGAGCTGGTGTGCGTCGGCCCGGACGAGGAGCCGCCGAGCGGCGAGGGCTGGACCCAGGACAGCGACGTGCTGGACACCTGGTTCTCGTCCGGCCTGTGGCCCTTCTCCACGCTGGGCTGGCCGGAGGAGACCGAGAGCCTGGCGAAGTTCTATCCGAACTCCGTCATGGTCACGGGCTACGACATCCTCTTCTTCTGGGTCGCCCGGATGATGATGTTCGGGCTGTACGCGATGGACGGCGAGATCCCGTTCCGCACGATCGCGCTGCACGGCATGGTGCGTGACCAGTTCGGCAAGAAGATGTCGAAGTCCTTCGGGAACGCGGTGGATCCGCTGGAGTGGATGGACAAGTACGGCTCCGACGCCGTCCGGTTCACCCTCGCCCGCGGCGCCAACCCGGGCACCGACGTGCCGATCGGCGAGGACTGGGTGCAGGGCTCGCGCAACTTCGCGAACAAGGTGTGGAACGCCACGCGCTTCGCGCTGATGAACGGCGCCACGGTCGAGGGCCCGCTGCCCGCAGAGGCGGAGCTGTCCACCACGGACCGCTGGATCCTGTCCCGGCTCGGCGCCGTCGTCGCCGAGGTCGACGCGCTCTACGACGACTACCAGTTCGCGAAGCTCTCCGACGTGCTGTTCCACTTCGCCTGGGACGAGGTCTTCGACTGGTACGTGGAGCTGTCCAAGACCACGTTCGCGGCCGGCGGCCCCGCGGCCGACGCCTCGCGCCGCGTCCTCGGCGAGGTCCTGGACGTCACGCTGCGGCTGCTGCACCCGGTGGTCCCCTTCGTCACCGAGACGCTGTGGACGACGCTGACGGGCCGCGAATCCCTCGTGATCGCCGACTGGCCCGCCGACTCCGGCTTCCGGGACCCGGCGGCCGAGGCGGAGATCGTGAAGCTCCAGGAGGTCGTCACCGAGGTCCGCCGCTTCCGCGCCGACCAGGGCCTGCAGCCGGGCCAGCGGGTGCCCGCCCGGGTGGAGCTGTCCGGCGCAGGACTCGACGCGCACGAGGCCGCCATGCGGCAACTGCTGCGCCTCCAGCCGGAGGGCGACTCCTTCGCCGCCACCGCGTCGCTGCCGGTGGCCGGGGCGACCGTCGCGCTGGACCTGTCCGGGACGATCGACGTGGCGGCCGAGCGCAAGCGGCTGACGAAGGACCTGGCCGCGGCCGAGAAGGAGAAGACGCAGGCGGAGGCCAAGCTCGGGAACGAGGGCTTCCTCGCCAAGGCGCCGGAGCCGGTCGTCGCCAAGATCCGTACCAGGCTGGCGAAGGCCGAGGAGGACATCGTCCGCATCGGCGCCCAGTTGGAGCGCCTGCCGCAGGCGTAGCGCGCATGCGCACGGGCCCGGGGTGCTGCCCCGGGCCCGTACCCGCGGTTACGCGCTGTGGCCCAGGGACTCCGGCCGCACCGGGTGCGCGAAGGGCAACCCCGCGGCGTAGCGGGCCAGTTCGTCGGCCGCCGCCCGGCCCAGCCGCGGCAGCTCGCCCGCCAGCGACCCCGCGACATGGGGCGTCAGCAGCACGTTCGGCAATTCGTACAGCGGCGAGCCGGCCGGCAGGAACTCCGGCTCGGTCACGTCCACCACGGCGTGCAGCCGCCCCGAGACCAGCTCCTCCGTCAGCGCCTCCTGGTCCACCAGCGAGCCGCGCGCGGTGTTGACGAGCGTCGCACCGTCCCGCATCGACGCCAGCCGGGCGCGGCTGATCAGATGCCGGGTGCTCGGCAGCGCCGGCGCGTGCACGGAGACGACGTCGGCGGTGGCGCACAGCTCGTCGAGCCCGGCCGGTGTGGCGCCGAGGGCGCGCAGCTCGCCGTCGTCCGCGTACGGGTCGTGGACGAGCGCCGACAGGTCGTACGGGCGCAGCAGCTCCAGCACCCGCCGCCCGATCATCGAGGCGCCGACGATGCCGACGGTGCGCCGGTAGTTTCCGGCGCCCGGGTGGTCCGCGTACCAGTCGTACGGGCCGCGCCGCCGCCGGTACTCCTCCCGTACCTCCAGCACCCGCTTGTTGGCGAAGAGCACCGCCGCGACGGTGTACTCCGCCACCGGCAGCGCGTTCGC
This sequence comes from Streptomyces sp. NBC_01808, assembly GCF_035917395.1. Lineage (NCBI taxonomy): Bacteria > Bacillati > Actinomycetota > Actinomycetes > Kitasatosporales > Streptomycetaceae > Streptomyces > Streptomyces sp. NBC_01808. Next base: position 2,528,387 of record NZ_CP109072.1, on the reverse strand, counting down.
CCAGGCCGCCGAGGAGACCGCGATCCCGCGCCGCCACACCGCCTCGGTGACGTGGTGCTTGACGGATCCCGCGGCGTGCACGACGGCCCGCAGCTCCGGCGCGGCGGCGAGCACCGCCTCGTCCAGCGGCGGGCAGCCCCAGCAGGTGACCAGCACCTCCGCGCCGGCCAGCGCCGCGGCCGCCCGGGGCTCGGCGAAGTCCGCGGCGACCAGGCCGGGTTCGAGATCCGCGAGCCCGGCGAGCCGGTCCCGCGTGGCCGTGTCGAAGAGCCGCGGCAGGGCGTCGGGGCTCATCGCGAACAGGGCGCGCGGGCGGCGCCCCGCACCGTTCGGGGGGTCGTTGGGGGACACGCGGTGGCCTCCTGTGTCGAACGTGCGATCCGAAGCTGCTTCTCGTGCACCCGCCGGTCGGGGGACTGTCGTAGCCGGACCCTAGACTGACACCGTGAGCGCCCGCGAAGAACCCGCTGGTCCCGACCCGGACGAGACCCCCAGCAGCCAGGACACCCCGGAAGACGACGCCTTCGAGGAAATCGTCGGCACGGAGACCGACCGCGATCCCGACCTCGCCGTCATCGAGGCCGGCAGCCGTACGCTGCGCGCGCAGGGCGGCCCGCCCGCCAGTGACGGCGTGCCCGCAGTGCCCGCGGACCCCGAGGTGGCGCGCGCGCTGCGCGAGGCCGAGGCGGAGCTGCTGGCGCGCTGGCCGGAGACGCGCATCGACCCGTCGCTGGAGCGCATCCGGGCGCTGCTCGACATCCTCGGCGACCCGCAGCGGGCCTACCCATCGATCCATCTGACGGGCACGAACGGCAAGTCCTCCACGGCGCGCATGATCGAGGCCCTGCTGGTGGCGTGCGACCTGCGGACGGGCCGCTTCACCAGCCCGCACCTGCAGTCGATCACCGAGCGGATCGGCCTGAACGGGGCGCCGATCGACGCGGAGCGGTTCGTGGAGACGTACCGCGAGCTGAAGCCGTATGCGGAGCTGGTCGACGCCCGGCAGGAGCACCCGCTGTCGTTCTTCGAGATGCTCACCGCGATGGCCTTCGCCGCGTTCGCCGAGGCCCCGGTGGACGTGGCGGTCGTCGAGGTCGGCCTCGGCGGCACCTGGGACAGCACGAACGTCATCGACGCCTCCGTCGCCGTCGTCACCCCCATCGCCGTCGACCACAGCCGGCTGCTGGGGGACACCCCGGGCGCCATCGCGGCGGACAAGGCGGGGATCGTCAAGAAGACCGCGACGTCCCCCGGCGGCGGCACGGGCACCGTCGTGATCATGGCCCAGCAGCCCGTCGACGCCGCGCAGGTCATCCTCAAGCGGGCCGTCGAGATGGACGCGACGGTGGCCCGCGAGGGCATGGAGTTCGGCGTGCTGAGCCGGGAGGTCGCGGTCGGCGGGCAGTTGCTGACGCTGCGCGGCCTCGGCGGGGAGTACCCGGAGGTGTTCCTGCCGCTGCACGGCGAGCACATGGCGCACAACGCCGCGGTCGCGCTCGCCGCCGTCGAGGCGTTCTTCGGCGTCGGCTCCGAGCACGCCCGCAGCCTCGACGCCGACAGCGTCAGGCGCGCGTTCGCCACCGTCACCTCGCCGGGCCGCCTGGAGGTCGTACGGACCTCGCCCACCGTCATCCTCGACGCCGCCCACAACCCGGCCGGCGCGCTGGCCACCGCCGCGGGCGTGCAGGAGGCGTTCGGCTTCAGCCGGCTGGTCGGCGTCGTCGGCACCAGCAGGGAGAAGGACGTCCGCGGCGTGCTGGAGGCGTTCGAGCCGATCTTCTCCGAGGTCGTCGTCACCCGGAACTCGACCACCCGCGCCATGGACCCGGACGAGCTGGCGGCCATCGCCGTCGAGGTCTTCGGCAGCGAGCGGGTGCAGGTCGAGCCGCGCCTGGACGACGCCCTGGAGGCGGCCATCACCCTGGCGGAGGAGGAGGACGAGTACGCCGGCGCGGGCGTGCTGGTCACCGGCTCCGTCATCACCGCCGGAGAGGCCCGGCTGCTGCTGGGCGCGAAGTAGCGGGGCACTACCCTGGCGGAGGACGGGTGCGCCGGTACGGGCGGGCCGGTCCACGGTTCGGTCACCAGCGCTGGAACGAAATAGAGGGGCGAGCGATGCGCACGCTCTGTGCGAGCACGCTGATCGGCGAGATCCTGGTCGTCGGCCTGACGGGTCTCGTCGCGATGCAGCAGTCCGACCTGTCGAACGGCACGATCTGGGGGGTCAGCGGCGCCGCCATGGTGCTGTGCGTGCTGCTTTGCGGCATGCTCGGGCGCCCGGGCGCCGTGCAGGTCGGCTGGGGGCTGCAGATCGCGCTGATCGCCTCCGGCTTCGTGGTGCCGTCGATGTTCTTCCTGGGCGCGGTCTTCGCCGCCCTGTGGTGGGCGTCCGTGCACTACGGCCGGATCGTCGACGAGGCCAAGGCCGCGCGGGCCCGCGCAGCCGCCGAGGAGACCGGCGGCGCCCCCGCCGAGCAGACCGGCGGCGCGCCGGCGTAGCCGCCGGAGGCCGGGATGCGTGCGGGCGCCCGCGGGGGGCCGGGTAAGGTCGGATTCCCCCGAATCCAGCAACGCACTGCCAGGAGCCGTACATGAGCCAGCGCACGCTCGTCCTCCTCAAGCCCGACGCGGTACGCCGTGGGCTGGTCGGCGAGATCATCGGCCGGATCGAGCGGAAGGCCGACTGGTCGATCGCCGCGCTCGAGCTGCGCACCCTCGACCGCTCGATCCTGGAGCAGCACTACGCCGAGCACGTGGGCCGCCCGTTCTACGAGCCCCTGGTGGAGTTCATGGCCTCGGGACCCGTCGTCGCGCTCGTGGTCGAGGGCGAGCGGGTCATCGAGGGAGTCCGCACCCTGGCCGGGCCCACCGACCCGATCGCCGCCGCGCCCGGCAGCATCCGCGGCGACTTCGGCACCATCGTCCGGGAGAACCTCGTGCACGCCTCGGACTCCGAGGAATCCGCCGCGCGCGAGCTGAAGCTGTTCTTCCCCGACCTCGCCTGACGTCCCCGCAGGTCGGCAGCGGACCCGTGCCCCGGAGAGGCGACCGGATCATTCGGTCGCCTCTTGGCATGTGCAAGCGAAAAGGGGGAATGCGCAACCGACACGGTGCCGTATTGACTGCGACACCCTCGCTCCCTCCGCGACCTCGCGAGACTACGATGGCCCCTACGGGCCGTAGCGCGCGTCGCCCTGCTGCCGACCCCCGTCCGCCATCACCCTGGAAGGCCAGACGTACCCCATGGCGAACAACATGAGCTTTATTGGCCGCGATATGGCCGTCGACCTTGGGACCGCCAACACGTTGGTGTACGTCAGAGGCCGGGGCATCGTCCTGAACGAGCCGTCGGTCGTGGCCATCAACACCAACACGGGCGGCATCCTCGCGGTCGGCGCCGAGGCGAAGAAGATGATCGGCCGCACCCCGGGCAACATCGTGGCGGTGCGCCCGCTGAAGGACGGCGTCATCGCCGACTTCGAGATCACCGAGCGGATGCTGCGCTACTTCATCCTGAAGATCCACAAGCGCCGCTACCTCGCCCGTCCGCGCGTCGTCGTCTGCGTCCCCTCCGGCATCACGGGAGTCGAGCGCCGCGCGGTCATCGAGGCCTCGACCCAGGCGGGCGCGCGCCAGGTGCACATCATCGAGGAGCCCATGGCGGCGGCCATCGGCTCCGGGCTGCCGGTGCACGAGGCGACGGGGAACATGGTCGTGGACATCGGCGGCGGCACCACCGAGGTCGCGGTGATCTCCCTCGGCGGCATCGTCACGGCGCAGTCCATCCGGGTCGCCGGGGACGAGCTGGACAACGCGATCATCCAGCACATCAAGAAGGAGTACAGCCTCCTGCTCGGCGAGCGCACCGCCGAGAACATCAAGATCACCATCGGCTCCGCGTACGACACCGACCGCGACGAGCACACCGAGATCCGCGGCCGCGACCTGGTCAGCGGGCTGCCGAAGACGGTCGTGATCTCCTCCGCCGAGGTGCGCAAGGCCATGGAGGAGCCGCTCAACGCGATCGTCGACGCGGTCAAGACGACGCTCGACAAGTGCCCGCCGGAGCTGTCCGGCGACATCATGGACCGCGGCATCGTGCTCACCGGGGGCGGCGCGCTGCTGGCCGGCCTCGACGAGCGGCTGCGGCACGAGACGGGGATGCCGATCCACCTCGCCGAGGAGCCGCTCGACTCGGTCGCGCTCGGCTCCGGCAAGTGCGTCGAGGAGTTCGAGGCGCTGCAGCAGGTGCTGGACGCGCAGCCCCGTCGTTAGCCCCCAAGTCCGCACCCCACCGCCGGGACACCCAGGAAGGCGCTTCGGAAGCACGTGAGGGACACACGAGAGAGCCGGGTCCTGCTCCTGCTGCTCATCACCATCTCGTTCGCGCTGATCACGGTCGACATCCGGGGCGGGGACGACTCTCCCCTGGACGCCACGAAGCGGGGGGCCGCGGCGGCGTTGGGGCCCGTCGAGAACGGCGTCGCGACGGTGGTCGACCCGGTGGGCAACGCGATCGAGGCGGTCCGGGAGTCGGGGGACAGGCACGACAAGATCGCCGAGCTGCAGCGGCAGAACGCCGCGCTGAAGCAGCAACTGGGCAGCGACGACCGCAACCGCGCCCGCGTCGCCGAGCTGGACAAGATCCTGGGCACCGTGGGCGCCGGCCGCTACGGCATCAAGGGCGCCCAGGTCATCGCCATAGGAGCGGCCCAGGGCCTGTCCTGGACCGTGACCATCGACGCCGGCTCTCGCGACGGCCTGGAGCGGGACATGACCGTACTCAACGGCGACGGCCTCGTCGGCCGCATCACCACCGTCGGCCCGTCCACCGCCACCGTCCTGCTCGCCAACGACCCGGACTTCACCGTCGGCACCCGGCTGGAGAAGACCAGCGAGCTGGGCTTCGCCACCGGCCAGGGCGACCGGCCCATGAAGGTCGAACTGCTCAACGGCAAGCTGAAGGTGGAGAAGGGCGACCGGCTGGTGACCTTCGGCTCGAGCGAGTCGCGGCCGTTCGTGCCGGGTGTGCCGATAGGAGTCGTCTCGTCGGTCGAGCCGGTCGGCGACGTCACCCGCACCGTGTACGTCGAGCCCTACGCCACCTTCACCCGGCTCGACATCGTCGGCGTCGTCGTCCAGCCGCCCCGCGACGACCCGCGCGACACGGTCCTGCCGCCCGCGCCGAAGGCCACCCCGACGCCCACCGTCACCGTCACCGTCCCCCCGGGCGGGGAGGGCGAGGCGGACGGCGGCGCGGCCGAGGGCGAGGCGGACGCCGGGGCCGGCGCCGGCGCCGGCCAGGACCCGGCGGCCGATCCCGCCGCCGGGGACCCCGCAGCCGGAGAGGACGTGAACTGACCGCATGAGGCACGTGAACCGCGTCCTGCTCTGCGCCTCGCTGCTGGTGACCGCCCTCGTCTTCCAGGTCACCGTGCTCGCCCGGCTCCATCTGCCCGGCGCCGTACCCGATCTGACGCTCCTCGTCGTCCTCGCCCTCGCGATGGTCTACGGGCACGTCGGCGGCGCCCTCGTCGGCTTCACCGCCGGCCTGCTCGCCGACATCGCGCCGCCCGCCGACCACGCCGTGGGCCGCTACGCCCTCGTGCTCGCCGTCATCGGCTACCTCGCCGGGCTCATCAAGCCCGAGTCCGGCCAGGTGCGTACCGCCGCGGGCCCGATGATGGTCGTCGGCTGCGCCGCCGTCGGCTCCACGCTGCTGTACGCGGGCGTCGGCGCCCTCGTCGGCGAGGGCTCGGTGCGCGGCGTGGGCCTGGGCAGCCTGGTCTTCACCGCCGCGATCTACGATCTGCTGCTCGCCCCGTTCACCGTGCCCCTGGTGATGGCGCTGGCCCGCAAGGCCGACCGGGACACGACCGCCGAGGCCGCCGAGACCGCCACCGGCGGCTCGGCCGCGGGCGACTCCTCGTACCGCTGGCTCGCCGGCGGCACGGCCAGCCGCACCGCCGTCAAGCGCGCCCGCTCCTACGGCCGCGGCGGCATCGGCCGGCAGCGGGGCAACCTGTTCGGCCCCAAGTCCAAGTCCGCCAAGGCCACCCGCATCAAAGGGGTGAAGCGGCTGTGACCAACATCCCGGAGACCGGCAAGTCCACCCGGGTCACCGTCCGGCTCGTCAGCATCCAGGTCCTCGTCCTCTCGCTGCTGCTCACGCTCGGCGGCCGGCTGTGGTACCTGCAGATCCGCAACGGCGACGAGTACGAGGCGGAGGCCGCGGGCAACCACGTCCAGCAGGTCATCGAGCCCGCCGTACGCGGCTCCATCCTCGACTCCCGCGGCGAACCGCTCGCCGACAACGAGACCCGCCTCGTGGTCTCCGCCAGCCGCACCGACCTGATGAAGATGGACGACGACGGCGAGGCGATACTGACCAAGCTCGCGGACGTGCTCGGCATGGACCCCGAGACCGTCATGGAGCGGGTCCGGCTCTGCGACGCCAAGACCCCCAAGCCCTGCTGGAACGGCTCCCCGTACCAGCCCATCCCCATCACCGACGAGGCCACGGCCCGCCAGGCGCTGCAGATCCGCGAGCGCGCCGAGGAGTTCCCCGGCATCACCGCGGAGCCCAGCGCCGTCCGCCGCTACGGCTCGCCGAACGACGCGAACACCGCCCAGGTGCTCGGCTACCTCTCCCCGGTCACCGACGAGGAGATCGCCGCCGCCGAGGACAGCGACAACCCGCTGCTGCGCACCGACCAGATCGGCCGCTCGGGCCTGGAGCGCTCCTACGACTCCGAGCTGCGCGGCCAGGCCGGGGTGACGAGCTACCGCGTCGACAAGCTCGGCCGGGTGATAGGAGAGGCCGACAAGCAGCCGGGCGTGCCCGGCTCCAACCTGGTCACGAGCATCGACTCGCGGGTGCAGTCGCTGGCCGAGGTCGAGCTGGAGAAGGCGATGAAGGAGGCCCGCACCCAGTTCGACGACAACACCGGCACGAACTACAAGGCGGACTCCGGCGCGATGGTGGTGATGGAGGCCGACACCGGCCGCATCGTCGCCATGGCGTCCAACCCGTCGTACGACCCGAACGACTGGGTCGGCGGCATCGACTCCGGCACGTACAAGAGGCTCACCGGCAAGAAGGCCAACTACCCGCTGCTCAACCGGGCGATCCAGGGCCAGTCGGCCCCCGGCTCGATCTTCAAGCCGATCCCGACGGCGGCCGCGGTCAACGCCGGGTACGACTTCGACGGCAGCTACGAGTGCAGCAGCGACTACAGCATCGGCGGCCAGGTCTTCAAGAACTTCGAGTCGCAGAGCTACGGCGCCATCGGCCTCGGCCGCGCGCTGGAGGTCTCCTGCGACACGGTCTACTACCGGCTCGCGCACCAGGAGTGGCAGAACGACGGCGGCAACAAGCCGAAGAAGAAGCCCGACGACTGGTTCTACAAGACCGCCCACCAGTTCGGCCTCGGCGCGGAGACCGGCGTCGACCTGCCCAACGAGGTCACCGGCCGGGTGCCCGACCGGCAGTGGAAGAAGGACTACTGGCGGGCCAACAAGGACGCCTGGTGCAAGCAGGGCAAGAAGGACGGCGGCTACGCCGAGCGCATCGCGTACGAGAACTGCCGGGAGGGCATGCAGATGCGTGCCGGTGACTCCGTCAACTACTCCATCGGCCAGGGCGACACGCTCGTCACCCCGATACAGATGGCGACGATGTACGCGGCACTCGCCAACGGCGGCACGCTCTACCAGCCGACCATCGGCAAGGCCATCGTCAGCGCCGACGGCAAGAAGGTCGACATGATCGAGCCGAAGCCGCACGGCAAGCTGCCGATGGACAAGGAGACGCGCGCCGCCATGGACGATGCCCTCGCGGGCGTCGCCACCCGCGGCACCGCCGCCTGGCGCTTCGGCGGCTGGCCGCAGGACAAGATCCCGATGCACGCGAAGACCGGTACCGCCGAGGTCTACGGCAAGCAGACGACGTCGTGGTTCGCGACGTACACCGAGGACTACACGATCGTCATGACCATGTCCCAGGGCGGCACCGGCTCCGGCGCCTCGGCGCCCGCGGTGCGCGCCGTCTACGACGCGCTCTACGGCGTCGGCGGCAAGAAGAAGGCGCTGCTGCCCGAGCCGGAGAAGAAGCTGCCGAAGATCTCGCCGGACGGCAGGATCGAGGCGCGATGACGGCCGCAGAGGGGTACTCGGTCCGGCGCTTCACCCCCGAGCTGGGCACGTGGGGCAGGCTGACCGCGCGCGACTCGCTGGTGCGCCGGGTCGACTGGATGCTGATGTTCTCCGGGCTCGCGCTGTCCGTCCTGGGCACGGCGCTGGTCTGGTCGGCGACCCGCAACCGCGACGACCTCACCGGCGGCGACCCGTACTTCTTCGTGATAAGGCACGCGATCTTCACCACCATCGGCATCGCGCTGATGGCCGCCACCGTCTGGGTCGGCCACCGCACGCTGCGCGGGGTGGTGCCGGTGCTGTACGGGCTGTCGCTGGTGCTCGTCGCGATGGTGCTCAGCCCGCTGGGCAGCACCATCAACGGCTCCCGCGCCTGGCTCGACCTCGGCGGCGGCTTCACGGTCCAGCCGGCCGAGTTCACCAAGATCACGATCATCCTGGGGATGGCGATGATCCTCGCCGCCCGGGTCGACGCGGGCGACCGCGTGCACCCCGACCACCGCACCGTCGTGCAGGCCCTCGGCCTGGCCGCGGTGCCCATCGGGATCGTCGTGCTGATGCCGGACCTCGGCTCGGCGATGGTGCTGACGTCGATCGTGCTGGGCGTGCTGCTGGCCTCCGGCGCGTCGAACCGCTGGGTGCTGGGGCTGGTGCTGGCGGGCGTCGGCGGCGCGGCGCTGATCGTCTCGCTGGGCATGCTCGACGAGTACCAGGTCGCCCGCTTCGCCGCCTTCGCCAACCCGGCGCTCGACCCGGCGGGCGTCGGCTACAACACCAACCAGGCCCGTATCGCCATCGGCTCCGGCGGCGCGACCGGCAAGGGCCTGGGCGAAGGCAGCCAGACGACCGGCCAGTTCGTGCCCGAGCAGCAGACCGACTTCATCTTCACGGTCGCGGGCGAGGAGCTGGGCTTCGTCGGCGCGGGGCTCATCCTGGTGCTGCTCGGCGTGATGCTGTGGCGGGCGTGCCGGATCGCGCGGGACGCCAGCGACCTGTACGGCACGATCGTGGCGGCGGGCGTGGTGGCGTGGTTCGCGTTCCAGGCGTTCGAGAACATCGGGATGACGCTCGGCATCATGCCGGTGGCGGGTCTGCCGCTGCCGTTCGTCAGCTACGGCGGCTCGTCGATGTTCGCGGTGTGGATCGCGGTGGGGCTGCTGCAGTCCATCAAGGCGCAGCGGCCCCTGTCCGCCTGAGAGCGCTGCTACGAGGTGAGGCCCCGGTGCTGCGCAGCCGGGGCCCGCCCGCGCTACAGCCGCCGCAGGAACAGCACGCCCACCCCCGCCGCCACCCCCAGCAGCACCGCGGCCACCCCCGGGGCCAGCCGCCCGCCGCGGCCCAGCGCACCGTCCACGGAGACCAGCCCCGCCCCGGTCAGCGCCAGCGCCACACCCGCGGCGCCGAGCAGGAACTCGTACTCGATGCCCCGCGGGTCCGTCGCGGCGATCGGACCGCTCCAGTCGAAGCCCCACTTGAGGGCGACCGCGTTGATCATCACGCCGATCACCGCGGCGGCCGCCAACGGGGTGAGGAAGCCGACGACCAGCGCGAACCCGCCGACGATCTCGCTCAGCCCGAGCACCCACGTCATCGTCCGCCCGGAGGGATAGCCGGCCCCGGCCAGCGCCGCCGCCGTCGAGTCGAACCCCGGGCCATCGAACCAGCCGAGGAGCTTCTGCGCCCCGTGCCCCGCCAGGATCACGCCGACCACCGCCCGCAGCACCAGCAGCCCGGCGTCCACACCGGTCACGCCCTCGTCGATGTCCTCGGCGTAGCTGATGGCGGGGATGGTGCGGGTCTGGGCCATGGGCGAGCTCCTTGTCGTTCCAGGCGCGACGCTAGGACACCCCCGGGACCCTCGCCACCCGGCACATTCCCGCGATCCGGCGCCGCGCACCTCATGACCAATCGCCCATCCGCGGCTAAATTCGATTCATGGTGGACACGGTGCGCGAGATCGAGCGGAAGTACGAGGCCACGGCGGGCACCCGCGAACTGCCCCCGCTGCCGGACCTGACAGGCGTCGACGGCGTCGCGTCGGTGATCGACCAGGGCACCGCCCTGCTCGACGCCGTCTACTACGACACCGCCGCCCGCCGGCTGGCGGCCGACGGCATCACCCTGCGCCGCCGCACGGGCGGCGACGACGCGGGCTGGCATCTGAAACTGCCGGTGGCCGCGGGCGTACGCGACGAGATCCGTGCCCCGCTCGGCGAGGGCATCCCGCGCCGCCTCGCGGCCCTCGTCCGCTCCCGTACGCGCGACGCCGAGCTGGCGCCCGTCGTCCGCATCCGCACGGAGCGGGACGTCTACCAACTGCTCGACGCGGACGGCGAACCGGTCGCGGAGGTCTCCGTCGACCGGGTGACCGCGAAGCGCCCGGAGACGGGGGCGACGGCGGAATGGGCCGAGGTCGAGGCCGAGCTGAGCGCCGGGGGAGACCCGGAGGTGCTGGACGCGGTGGACGCGGTGCTGACCGGCGCGGGGCTGCGGCGCTCCGCGGCGGCGTCGAAGCTGGCGCGAGCGCTGGCGGAGACGGACGAGAAGAAGCCGAAGAGCGACAAGAAGAGCGACAAGAAGTCGAAAGACGGCAAGGACGGCAAGGGCGGCAAGAAGAAGAGCGCGGACAAGAAGAAGGCGGGTAAGAAGAGCAAAGGCAAGAAGGGGGACAAGAAGAAGGCCGCCGGCAAGAAGCCCGTCGAGCCCGCCGCCCGCCCCGCCGGCGACCTCGTCCTCGACTATGTACGCGCCCAGATCACCGCAGTCGTCGCGCTCGACCCCGCCGTCCGCCGCGACCAGCCCGACGCCGTGCACCAGATGCGCGTCGCCAGCCGCCGGCTGCGCAGCACCTTCCGCAGCTACCGCGCCGTGCTCGACCGCACCGTCACCGACCCGGTCTCCGCGGAACTGCGCTGGCTGGCCGGCGAGCTCGGCGTCGACCGCGACCGCGAGGTGCTCACCGAGCGCATCCACGCCGGCCTCGCGGAACTGGACCGACCGCTCGTCCTCGGCCCCGTCCGCGGGCGGCTGCGCACCTGGTCCGCCGCCCGCCGCACCGGCTCCCGGCGCCGTATCGTCGCCGTGCTCGACGGCCGCCGCTACCTCGCCCTGCTCGACGCCCTGGACGGCATCCTCACCGACCCGCCGCTGCGCACCGCCGCAGGACGCCCCGCGGAGCCCGTCCTGCGCGAGGCGGTCGACCGCCAGTACCGGCGCTTCGCCGGCTCCCTACAGGAGACCTTCGACCTCGCGCCGGGTCCCGACCGCGACACCGCCATCCACGAGACCCGCAAGGCCGCCAAGCGCACCCGCTACGCCGCCGAGGTCGCCCGCCCCGCCCTGGGCCGGGAGGCCAAGACCGTCACGTCGCTGATGCGGGAGGTCCAGCAGCTGCTGGGCGACTACCAGGACGGGGTGCTGGCGCGGTCCGCGCTGCGCGAGATCGCGGTGCAGGCGCAGGCCGCGGGGGAGCCCTCGTTCACGTACGGCGTCCTCTACGCGCGCGAGGAGGCGCGCGCGGCGGAGCTGCGCGACCGGCTCCCGCGGCTGTCGCGGAAGCATCTCTGAGCAGCGCGAAGAGGGGCACACGCGGGGCGCGCGATACGCTGAATGGTCACGCGTACGTACCACAGGACCGCCGAGGACAGCTTTCCCGATGACTGCCGTGCCCGCACCCACCGTCGAGTCGGTCTTCCCCCGCCTGGAAGCCCTCCTCCCGCACGTCCAGAAGCCGATCCAGTACGTCGGCGGTGAGCTGAACTCCACCGTCAAGGACTGGGACGCGGTCGACGTCCACTGGGCGCTCATGTACCCGGACGCGTACGAGGTCGGCCTGCCCAACCAGGGCGTCATGATCCTCTACGAGGTGCTGAACGAGCGGCCGGACACCCTCGCCGAGCGCACGTACAGCGTGTGGCCGGACCTGGAGGAGCTGATGCGCGCGCACGACGTGCCGCAGTTCACCGTGGACAGCCACCGCCCCGTGCGCGCCTTCGACCTGTTCGGCGTCTCCTTCTCCACCGAGCTGGGCTACACCAACCTGCTGACCGCCCTCGACCTCGCGGGCATCCCGCTGGCCGCCGCCGACCGCGGCGACGACGACCCGATCGTCGTCGCCGGCGGACACGCCGCGTTCAACCCGGAGCCGATCGCCGCCTTCGTGGACTGCGCGGTGATCGGCGACGGCGAGCAGGCCGTGCTGACGATGACCGGCATCGTCAAGGTGTGGAAGGCCGAAGGCCGCCCGGGCGGGCGCGAGGAGCTGCTGCTGCGGCTGGCGAAGACGGGCGGGGTGTACGTCCCGTCGTTCTACGACGTGGAGTACCTGCCCGACGGCCGCATCGCCCGGGTCGTACCGAACCGCTCCGGCGTGCCGTGGCGGGTCTCGAAGCACACCGTCATGGACCTCGACGAGTGGCCGTACCCGAAGCAGCCGCTGGTGCCGATGGCCGAGACCGTGCACGAGCGGATGAGCGTGGAGATCTTCCGCGGCTGCACCCGCGGCTGCCGTTTCTGCCAGGCCGGCATGATCACCCGGCCGGTACGGGAGCGCAGCATCACCGGCATCGGCGAGATGGTCGACAGGGGCCTGAAGGCCACCGGCTTCGAGGAGGTCGGCCTGCTGTCGCTGTCGTCGGCCGACCACAGCGAGATCGGCGACGTCGCCAAGGGCCTCGCCGACCGCTACGAGGAGGACAAGGTCGGCCTGTCGCTGCCCTCCACCCGGGTCGACGCCTTCAACATCGACCTGGCCAACGAGCTGACGCGCAACGGCCGCCGCTCCGGCCTGACCTTCGCCCCCGAGGGCGCCACGGAGCGCATCCGCAAGGTCATCAACAAGATGGTCTCGGAGGAGGACCTGATCCGCACCGTCGCCACCGCATACGGCAACGGCTGGCGGCAGGTCAAGCTCTACTTCATGTGCGGGCTGCCGACCGAGACCGACGAGGACGTCGTGCAGATCGCGGACATGGCGGCCAAGGTCATCGCCAAGGGCCGCGAGGTCGCGCGGTCCAACGACATCCGCTGCACCGTCTCCATCGGCGGCTTCGTGCCCAAGCCGCACACGCCCTTCCAGTGGGCCCCGCAGCTCTCCGCCGAGGACACCGACGCCCGGCTGGAGCAGTTGCGCGACCGCATCCGCGCCGACAAGCGGCACGGCCGCGCCATCGGCTTCCGATACCACGACGGCAAGCCCGGCATCGTCGAGGGCCTGCTCTCCCGCGGCGACCGCCGCGTCGGCGACGTCATCCGCGCGGTCTACGAGGACGGCGGCCGCTTCGACGGCTGGCGGGAGCACTTCTCGTACGAGCGCTGGATGCGCTCCGCGGAGAAGGCCCTGCCGGCGCACGGCGTGGACGTCGACTGGTACACGACCCGCGAGCGCTCCTACGAGGAGGTCCTGCCCTGGGACCACCTGGACTCCGGTCTGGACAAGGACTGGCTCTGGGAGGACTGGCAGGACGCGCTCGACGAGACCGAGGTCGAGGACTGCCGCTGGACGCCCTGCTTCGACTGCGGCGTCTGCCCGCAGCTCGACACCGAGATCCAGATCGGCCCGACGGGCAAGAAGCTGCTGCCGCTGAGCGTGGTCAACGGCCGGACGGGCGGAAACGACGGTTGACGCGGGCCGGCCTTCGGGCCGGCTGACGAGACCCGCACGCGCGGGCGATAAAACGGGTGAGCCCCGGGCCTGAACGCCGGTCCCGGGGCTTTTCCGTGCCCATGCACGTCGGAATTCATGGCATTCCGCCGCCGCATTTCCGGGTTACGCCGACAATCGCACCATTGCTCCGCACGGGGGACTCGTACGCGATTATTCCGGGTGCCGTGTCGTCGGCGCGCCGCCCTCGTTTCGAATAACGAAGGTGGGGCTTCGGAAGAACAGCCGTCGCTCCGACGGTAAGGAATTCGCCCGAAGACTCCGTGGCGGAAAGGATGCCAAGTGAAATACGTCAAGTCTGCCGTGGTCCTGTGCGGTGCCGCCCTGGCGCTCGGCACTGCCGGCCAGGCGGGCGCAATCGACCCCGGGCTCACCAGCCCGGACCTGAGCCTGGACGCCGCGGCCCAGCAGGCCGTGGAGGGTCTGGTCAACCGGCCCGCGACCGAGCTGGTGCAGCACAGCCTGCCGGTCGACGGACCGGCGGTCCGGGAGCTCACCCGGCCGGTCGACGAAGCGGCGCACGACGTCATCCAGGGCGTCCTGCCGCAGAACACCCTGGCGCCCGCCGGCGCGGAGTCGCGCGGCGGCTCCTGAGCGGTCGGTTTCGCTCCGGACATAATCCGATCGTTCGAACGGGCGGTTTCGGATAACTCACTCAAGGGTGCGGAGTTGTGCAGCGTGCCCGCATCGTTGTTCCCTCAGGTGGAAAAGGAAAGAACATCATGAAGAAGTACCTGAAGACCGCGGCGGTTGCCGTCACCATGCTCGGCGCCTCGGCGCTGGCCGCCCCGCAGGCGCTGGCCGCCGACGACACCGGCGACGGCCCGTACGCCAACGGCAACGGCTCGACGCAGGCCTACGGCAACACCCAGACGGGCGGCTACATGAGCCCGAACATGAGCCTGATCAACGGCTCGTTCAACGAGCCCTGCATCGCGCTGCCGCAGGTCGCGAAGAACGTGAAGCACATCGGCCCCCTGCCCGGCGCCATCGGCGTGGACGAGGTCCTGAGCCAGAACCAGAACCAGACCTGCGCCAAGAACTCCAGCGCGGACCAGGGCGACGCCCCGCTGTCCCACCTGCTGGAAGACTTCCCGATCCTCTCGGGCAACGGCGCGGGCAACGAAGCCGGCTGAGTCCCGCACCACACGGGGATCCCGGTATCCGGCCCGGGGCGAGTCCTACTCGTCCCGGGCCGGGGCCTTGTGCGGGCGGGGCACGTACGGCGGTCGCGTACCGCGGTCACGGCCCACGGGGCACGCAGACGGCCCGCGGAGTGTTCTCCGCGGGCCGTCTGCGCCGGGTCTCCGGGCGGCGGCGCTCAGCCGACGAGACCCCCGACGAAGGGGCCGACCGTCGGCAGCTCCGACAACGACGCGCCCTCGGCCAGCGGCCCGGTGACCGCCGCCGTGCTCACCGGCGCACCGCCCTCGCCGACCGCGGTTTCCACCGAGTTGTCCAGCGGGTCGGAGCCGGTCCTGGCCAGCGGGTTGAGCTGGAGGGCCGTCAGCGGTGCGAGCGCCGTGCGCTTGCTCGTGTCCAGGCCCTCGCCGACGCCGGTCAGCGCCGCGGCGACCTGGTTGGTGTCGATCTGGTTGTCCTTGCCGACCTTCAGTTCGTCCAGCGTGTCCAGCGCCGTGCTCGTCGGGCCGTCCGCGGGCGCCGCGGCCGCCCCGGCGGCTCCGCCGGCCGCGAGCGCGGAGCCGGCCGCCGCCGCGATCAGGCCGGCGCGCAGCAGGGCGCGATGCGTACGGGAGGGGAATCGGGAGGCGTGCTGGCCCATGGTCACCACCAGTGAGGAAACGACACTTTCAGTGTCATGCTTTCACAAACCCCTTGATTACCGGAAATTCTCCCTTGCGCCTCACCGTGCGCATTCGCCTCAACTGATTTGTGAATACGCTGTGACCTCCGGTTATCCGGTTGCCGCGGCCCTCCGAACCCCGTAAGCATGGGTCGATGCCGCAACTGACCACCCCCCACATTCGATTCCGCGCCTCCTTCGCCGGGGCGATGAAGGAGTTCGAGGCCGAGGGCAGGGGCGCGGTCGGCGACGACACGTCCATCGGCCAGGACCTGCGCCGCTGGCGCCGGCGCTGGCACGACCCCGCGGTCTTCGCCTCGTACGTCGCGGGGCTGCGCGCCGAGGCCGACGAGACGATCCCGATGATCCGCCCCGGCTGGGTGCACTGCACCACGCTCTGGTACGTGGACGGGGACGCCTATCTCGGCCGGATCGCCATCCGGCACTCGCTCACCGGCTGGCTGCGGGAGCAGGGCGGGCACATCGGCTACGACGTCCGCCCCACCGCCCGCCGCCGCGGCCACGCCACCGCCATGCTGCGCGAGGCGCTGCCCGTGGCCCGCGGTCTGGGGCTTGCGGAGGTGCTGGTGACCTGCGACCACGACAACGTGGCGTCGCGGAAGGTCATCGAGGCCAACGGGGGCGTGTTCGAGGACCGGCGGGGGCTCAAGCTGCGGTACTGGGTCGTCACGGGGGAGGCGAAGGGGTAGCGCGGCGGGCGGCCCGTGGCGGCGCGGGCGGCCGGCGCGGTGTCCGTACGACGTGGAGGAAAGGCCGACTGAGCGGAGCCGCCGGAAAAGCGGGCACGTACCCTGGGGGCAGGACAAGCTCACGGACGAAGGACTGACGACTCTGGGCAAGCGACAGCCCGAAGGCCCGCCGCCCGCACCCGCGGTGCAGCGCATCCGACTCCGCTACACCAAGCGCGGCCGCCTCCGGTTCAACAGTCACCGCGACTTCCAGCGCGCCTTCGAGCGGGCGCTGCGCCGGGCCGAGGTGCCCATGGCGTACTCCGCGGGATTCACCCCCCACCCCAAGGTCTCGTACGCGAACGCGGCCCCCACGGGGACCGCGAGCGAGGCCGAGTACCTGGAGATCGCGCTCGCCGAGGCCCGCGACCCGGAGCTGCTGCGCGCGCTGCTCGACGAGTCCCTGCCCGCCGGGCTCGACGTCGTCGACGCCGTCGAGGCCCGCGCCCCGGGACTCGCCGACCGGCTGGGGGCTTCGGTGTGGGAACTGCGGCTCGACGGCGTGCCGCCCGCCACCGCGCAGGAGGCGGTCCGCGCCTTCCTCGCCGCGGAGACGGTCGAGGTGGAACGGCAGACGAAGAAGGGGATGAGAACCTTCGACACGCGCGGCGCGGTGGCCGCGCTCGACGTGCTCCCGGCCGGGGGCGATAGGCCGCAGGCGGGTCCTTGTGCGATACTGCGCCTGGTAGTGCGGCACCTGACACCTGCCGTACGACCCGACGACGTCCTGTCCGGCCTGCGAGTCGCGGCTGACCTGGCGCCGCCGGTCCCGGCAGCGGTGACCAGGCTGGCGCAGGGGCCGCTCGACGCGGAGACCGGCACGGTGACCGATCCGCTCGCGCCGGACCGCGACGATGCCACGGCCCTCGCCGCCACACCGCAGGTCGCGAGCGGAACCCCGCCCACGGCAGGGGACGGCACCGGATAGGGACGGTGTCGAAGCGCCGCCGGTGGACGAGGGAGCCACCCCGGGCCCGGCAGGCGCATGGACCAGCAGACTTTCGCCGGTCCGCCCGAGAAGGGCGGGTCCGGCGAGCGAGACAAGAGCCCTCGCGCGGCGCATACGTCCCGGGCGGTGGCCCTGTGCACGGCACGGGCGCCGCCGCCGTACGGGAGGTGGCGCCCGGGGGCGTGACGGGAGAACCGCCCGCATGCTCGAACCGATTGAGCCTTCGGAAGCGCAGTCGCCTTCCGCGGGCATCACCGGCGATGCCGGAGCCGCCGTCGGCGGCCCGCTCGACACCCCCAGCGACCGCCTGCCCTTCCGCCGCCGGCGTGCGGCGGCGGAGCCGGCGGGGGAGGTGCCGCAGAGAGCGACGCAGCCGACCACCGGAGAACCGGGGCCGGCGCTGACGTATGGGCCCGCCGGAGAGCCGGCGGGCGCGCCCGCGTCCGCGCTCGCCGAGCCGGCCGTGAACGTAGGAGAGGCCGCCGGACCGCCCGCGGCCGTGGACCGGGAGATCACCGCCGGCACGGCGGCGGCGGAGCCGGATGCCGGCACCGCGGCCGCCCCGCCGGCGAGGCGTTCGCGGCGCAGGGTCGTACGCGACGCCGGCACGCCGGAGGCTGCCGCACCGGACACCGTCGTGGTGCCGGTGGGCGAGCAGCCCGGGCCCGCGGCGTCCGGGCACACCGTGCCCGTGTCCGGCCAGGAGCCGGCAGCCGGGGCCGCGCCGCCGCGGAGGCGGCGGGTCGTACGGGACGCGGGGACGCCGCAGGCGGCGGCCGCCGCCGAGCCCGTACCGCAGCCCGCCGCGGCCGGTGACGCCGCCACCACAGACCACCATGACAGCACCAACGAGGGAGCCCACACCGTGGCCGACAACGAAACAGAGGCCGACGGCGCCGACTCTTCCGCCGATTCCGGCCCGCGCCGCAGGCGCCGCCGGGTGACCCGCACGGCGGCCACCCCGGTCGCCGGCACGGAGGCGGCGGCGCAGCCGGCGGCACCGGAGCAGGCCGACGAGGCCGCGCCGCAGGCGGCGACGGAGGCCGGGACCGGCCCCGCCGCCGCGGAGGCCCGGCCGGAGCCGGACGCCGACGCCGTCCCGAAGGGCCGCAAGCGCCGTCGGGTCGTACGCAGCGCCGGTACCCCGGAGGCCGTGGAACCGGCCGCCGACGCCGCCCAGGCCGCGCCCGCCGAGACCCCGGCGGCCGACGAGGAGCCGGCGCCGCGCGCCCGTCGCGTACGCCGCCGCACGACCGCCGCCGAGGCCGCCGGTGCCGCGGAGCCCGCGGCCGACGCCGCGCCCGGCGACCAGACCACCGCCGCGCCCGCCGCCGAGGACGCCGCCGAGCCCGCCGCGGGCACCCGGCGCCGCAGGTCCCGCCGGGTCACGGCCCCCGCGGGCGAGCCCACCCACGTCGAGCCCGCCGCGGAAGCCCCCGCGCCCGTCGCCGACTCCGCTCCGGCCGCTGCCGAGACCGAGACCGAGACCGCTGCCGAGGCCGAGCCCGCCGCCACCGGCCGCCGCCGCACCCGCCGCGCGACCGCCCCGGCGGGTGAGCCCGCCGCCGAGGCCGGTGCCGCCCCCGAGCAGGCCGCCGACGAGACGCCCGCCGACTCCGGCACCTCCCGCCGCCGTACCCGCCGGGCCGCCGGCGCGGCCGCCGAGGAGGCCGCCGACGCCGACTCCGCCGCCCCCCGCCGCCGTACCCGCCGGGCCGCCGCCGCGGATGAGCCCGCGACGGGCGACCAGCCCGCGCCCGCGGAGGCCGCCGCCGGGCCCGACTCCGCGCCCCGCCGGCGCACCCGCCGCGCCGCTGCCGCCGCCGAGCCGGCCGTGGACGACGCCGCCGGGCAGTTCTCCGACGGCGGCGAGCAGGCGCCCGGCTTCGGCGCGGCGCCGCTCGCGCTGTTCCAGGCGCCCGTCTTCACCGAGCCCGCGTTCCAGACCCCGCAGCGTGCCGCCGCCGAGGCGGCGGTGGGGCCGGAGGAGGCCGAGGAGCCCGAGGAAGCCGACGAGACCGAGGCCGGGGCGGAAGCCGGGGCCGAGGCGCACGGCGAGACCGAGGACGGCGCCGCCGAGGACCGCGACGAGCAGGAGGAGGACGGCGAGGACCGCGGCCGCCGCCGGCGCCGCCGCGGCGGGCGGCGCAGGCGCCGCGGCGAGGGCGCCGAGGACGGCGACCTCGGCGACGAGGCCGCCGAGGACGGCGAGGAGGCCCGCGAGGCCGACGCCGAAGCCGCGGAGGGCGAGGCCGAGGACGGCGAACGCGCCAGAGGCGGCTCCTCCAGCACCAGCCGCAGGCGCCGCCGCCGGCGGCGCCGTACCGAGGGCGCGGACGGCTCCGAGGGGGCGCCCGACGACCCGGAGCGCACCGTCGTCAAGGTCCGCGAGCCCCGCGCCAAGTCCGAGCGCAGCGACGAGGTGCAGTCCATCAAGGGCTCCACCCGGCTGGAGGCCAAGAAGCAGCGCCGCCGCGAGGGCCGCGAGCAGGGCCGGCGGCGGGTGCCGATCATCACCGAGGCCGAGTTCCTGGCCCGCCGCGAGGCGGTGGAGCGCGTGATGGTGGTGCGCCAGCAGGGCGACCGTACGCAGATCGGCGTGCTGGAGGACAACGTCCTCGTCGAGCACTACGTCAACAAGGAGCAGTCGGCGTCGTACGTCGGCAACGTCTACCTCGGCAAGGTGCAGAACGTCCTGCCCTCCATGGAGGCGGCGTTCGTCGACATCGGCAAGGGCCGCAACGCCGTCCTCTACGCCGGCGAGGTCAACTTCGAGGCCCTCGGCCTCGCCAACAGCCCCCGTCGCATCGAGCACGCGCTGAAGTCCGGCCAGTCCGTCCTGGTCCAGGTCACCAAGGACCCCATCGGCCACAAGGGCGCCCGCCTGACCAGCCAGGTCTCGCTGCCGGGACGCTACCTCGTGTACGTGCCCGAGGGCTCGATGACCGGCATCAGCCGCAAGCTGCCCGACACCGAGCGGGCCCGGCTGAAGACCATCCTCAAGAAGATCGTCCCCGAGGACGCGGGCGTCATCGTCCGTACGGCCGCCGAGGGCGCCAGCGAGGACGAGCTGCGCCGGGACGTGGAGCGGCTGCAGAAGCAGTGGGAGGACATCCGCAGGAAGGCGAAGAGCGGGAACGCGCCCACGCTGCTGTACGGCGAGCCGGACATGACCGTCCGCGTCGTCCGCGACATCTTCAACGAGGACTTCTCGAAGGTCATCGTCAGCGGCGCGAAGGGATGGGACACCATCCACGGCTACGTCTCGCACGTGGCCCCGGACCTCGTCGAGCGGCTGTCGAAGTGGACGTCCGAGGTGGACGTCTTCGCCACGTACCGGATCGACGAGCAGTTGATGAAGGCGCTGGACCGCAAGGTGTGGCTGCCGTCGGGCGGTTCGCTGGTGATCGACAGGACCGAGGCGATGGTCGTGGTCGACGTCAACACCGGCAAGTTCACCGGCCAGGGCGGGAACCTGGAGGAGACGGTCACCAGGAACAACCTGGAGGCGGCCGAGGAGATCGTGCGGCAGCTCCGGCTGCGGGACCTCGGCGGCATCATCGTGATCGACTTCATCGACATGGTGCTGGAGTCCAACCGGGACCTGGTACTGCGCCGGCTGCTGGAGTGCCTGGGCCGCGACCGTACGAAGCACCAGGTCGCGGAGGTGACGTCGCTGGGGCTGGTGCAGATGACCCGCAAGCGGGTCGGGCAGGGCCTGCTGGAGTCGTTCTCCGAGCCGTGCGCGCACTGCAACGGGCGCGGCGTGATCGTGCACATGGACCAGGCCACGGCGGCCGGGGCCGGCGGCGGCAAGCGGAAGAAGAAGGGCAAGGAAGGCAAGGAAGGCAAGGAAGCGGCGAAGGACGTCAAGGACGTCCAGGGCGGCGGCGAGGCCGCGGCGGTCAAGGCCGCGCCCGCGGAACCGGCGGCCGAGCCCGTCGAGGCGGAGCGGCCGGAGGCCGGCGAGCCCGCGGAGGCGGTACGCCCGGCCCGTACGCGGCGGCGGGTGACCCGCAAGGCGATGTCGCCGGGCGGCACGCCGCAGGCGGCGGAGCCGGCGGGCGCGGAGCCCGGTATGGCGCCGGCCGCGGAGCCCGAGGCGGCGCCCGTGGCGGCCGTGGAGCCCGCGGAGGCGCCGGAGGCGGCCGCCGCGGAGACAGAGGCCGCGGAGAAGCCCCGGGCCCGTAAGAAGACCGCCGCCAAGCGCGCCTCCGCCAAGAAGGCCACGGCGAAGAAGGCCGCGGCCAAGAAGACGGCGAAGACCACCGCGAAGACCACCGCGAAGAAGGCCGCGACCAAGTCCGCCGCCACCAAGACGGCGACGAAGGCCACGGCCAAGAAGTCGGTCAAGAAGACCGCCGCGGCCGAGCAGGGCTCCCCGCCCTCGGTCTCCGCCACCACGGAGGACTGACGCCGCCCAGGCCGATGCCGTACGCCCCTCGCCCCGCCGGTCCGCCGGCGGGGAGAGGGCTTTCTGCCCCCTTTGTCCGCTCGCTTGACATCGCTTCCGGCGCCGGTTTGGATACACCGCACTCGAACGCGCGGGCGCCCCCACCGCACGGCAGTCGAGGCAGCAGTCGGCAGCCGTGCACCCCAGGGGGTCGTTCCTTCCATGTCCGTGTTCAAGCCCACCGGACGCCACCGGGCCGTGTCGCCGCGCAAGGGCGCGCGCCAGGCCGTCGCGCTGGCCACCGTCCTGTCCGCGGCCGGCGCGCACGCCGTGAGCAGCGCGGGCAGCGCGGCGGCGGAGCCGCGGGTGTGGATCGAGGGGCCGATCTTCAACGACCCGCTGGGCACCGTGGACGAGCAGCACGCGATCCGCACCCGGCTGATCGAGCTGACCGACGCGGCGGTCCCCGGCTCGGTGATCAAGGTGGCGGTCTACCACATCTGGGAGCAGCCGGTCGTGGACGCGCTCGTACGCGCCCGCGCGCGCGGCGTGAACGTGCAGGTGCTGCTGGACGAGTCGAGCCGCAGCGACCGGCCGGACAACACCATGTACGCGAGCCTGAAGGCGGCGCTCGGCACCAGCACGACGGCGGGGTCGTTCGTCAAGCTCTGCCCGGTCGACAAGTCCTGCCTCGGCGACCCGAAGTTCGGGGCGTCGATCATGCACAACAAGTTCTGGCTCTTCTCGGAGGTCGAGGGCGCCCGGAACGTCGTCGTCCAGACGACCTCCAACTCCACCCCCTCCGCGCACACGAAGTTCTTCAACGACGCGCTGCTGCTGCCGGACAACCCGGCGATGTACGGGGCGTACTCGGAGTACTTCCGCGACATGGTCGGCGCCCAGTGGTCGACCTGGCGCTACCGCGCGGTGACCGCCAGCAACGGCCTCTACAAGGCGTACTTCTTCCCCCGGTCCGGCACCACCAACAGCACGGACACGATCCACGCCGTCCTCGACAACGTGCGGTGCACGTACAAGGACGCCGCCGGCGTGACCCAGCGCACCCTGGTCCGGGTCGCGATCTTCAAGATCACCCGCAAGGCGATCGCCGACAAGCTCGTCTCACTGAAGAAGGCGGGCTGCGGCGTCAGCCTCGTCTACGCCGAGTCCGACAGCGCCGGGAGCCAGGGCGGCACCCCCGGCACCTGGGAGGTGCTGCACGCCTCCGGCGGGCCCTCGCTGCGCTGCTACAACGACGACCGCGACCCGCAGAACCCGGGCCAGAAGCTGACCACGCCGTACATCGTGCACAACAAGTACGTGCTGATCGACGGCATGTACGCCGGCTCCCGGGACAAGCTGGTCTTCACCGGCTCGCAGAACTTCACCGGCCCCGCGCTGCGCGAGAACGACGAGGCCGTCGTCAAGATCGACAGCGACCCCGTGCACGACACGTACCTCGGCCACTACACCTCGGTGCGGGACGTGGCGTGGCCCGGGACGGCCGACAAGACGAACCTGTGCCAGGGCGTGAAGTCGCTGCCCCAGGACGGCGAGCGCGCCTTCCGTTAGACCGGTTTGACCAGGCGGTCAAGGGGCCCGTAATCTGTATCGTCGGCGTGTCTGTATGACACGCCAGGCTCCTGAGCACATCCCTCCCGCAGTCTCCTCGTGAGCGGCGGGAGAGGCCGCTCATCCCATGCGTCCCAGCCGAGCGGCTGGCATCAGGGGTCTCCGTCGCGACTGAGGAAGAGAGCTGAAGCGCGTGTACGCGATCGTGCGCACCGGCGGCCGCCAGCAGAAGGTTTCTGTGGGCGACGTCATCGAGGTAGACCGGATGGCAAGCAAGGGCGTCGGCGACAGCGTCGAGCTCTCCACTCTGCTCGTCGTCGACGGCGAGACCGTGACCAGCGACCCCTGGGTCCTGGACGGGGTGAAGGTCCAGGCCGAGGTCGTGGACCACCACAAGGGCGACAAGATCGACATCCTGAAGTACAAGAACAAGACCGGTTACCGCAAGCGGATCGGTCACCGCCAGTTGCACACCGCGCTGAAGATCACCCAGATCCCCGCGCCGGCCGCGAAGTAAGGACTGAGGAGAGATGGCACACAAGAAGGGCGCATCGTCCACTCGGAACGGTCGCGACTCCAACGCCCAGCGGCTCGGCGTCAAGCGCTTCGGCGGTCAGGTCGTCGGCGCCGGCGAGATCATCATCCGGCAGCGCGGCACCAAGTTCCACCCCGGCACGGGCGTGGGCCGCGGCGGCGACGACACGCTGTTCGCGCTGATCCCCGGCTCGGTCCAGTTCGGCACCAGCCGCGGCCGCAAGGTCGTGAACATCGTGCAGGACGCCGAGTAAGCACCGGCTCCGGACACCACACACCTGATCCGAGGGCGGTCCGCCGCTCCGCACGTGCCACGGACGACGTGCGGGGAAGCCGGGCCGCCCTCGGCGCGTTCCCATGACGTCGTACGGCACGAGCGTTCCGTACGGCGCGAGCATCCCGTACGGCGCGAGCGTTCCGTACGACACCGAACGACCCCCGATCGCACCTCAACGCCGGGAGGCACACCCTCATGACCACCTTCGTGGACCGCGTCCCCCTGCACGTGGCCGCGGGCAACGGGGGACACGGCTGCGCCTCCGTACACCGCGAGAAGTTCCGGCCGCTCGGCGGCCCCGACGGCGGCAACGGCGGTCACGGCGGTGACGTCATCCTCACCGTCGACCAGAACGTCACCACCCTGATCGACTACCACCACACCCCCCACCGCAAGGCCACCAACGGCAAGCCGGGCGAGGGCGGCGACCGCGCGGGCGCCAACGGCAAGGACCTCGTCCTGCCGGTGCCGGACGGCACGGTCGTCCTCACCAAGGACGGCGAGGTGCTCGCGGACCTCGTCGGGCACGGCACGACCTTCGTCGCCGCCCAGGGCGGCCGCGGCGGCCTCGGCAACGCGGCGCTCGCCTCCCAGCGCCGCAAGGCCCCCGGCTTCGCGCTGCTCGGCGAGCCGGGCACCGCGCGCGACGTGGTGCTGGAGCTGAAGACCGTCGCCGACGTGGCGCTCGTCGGCTACCCGAGCGGGGGCAAGTCGTCCCTGATCAGCGTGCTGTCCGCGGCCAAGCCCAAGATCGCCGACTATCCCTTCACCACCCTGGTGCCCAACCTCGGCGTCGTCACCGCCGGCGCCGTGACGTACACGATCGCGGACGTCCCCGGCCTCATCCCGGGCGCCAGCGAGGGCCGCGGCCTGGGCCTTACGTTCCTGCGGCACGTCGAGCGCTGCTCGGTGCTCGTGCATGTGCTGGACACCGCGACCCTGGAGTCCGACCGCGACCCGGTGAGCGACCTCGACGCCATCGAGGAGGAGCTGCGCGCGTACGGCGGGCTGGACGACCGGCCGCGCGTGGTGGTCCTCAACAAGATCGACATCCCGGACGGGCACGACCTCGCCGAGATGGTCCGCCCGGACCTCGAAGCCCGCGGCTTCACGGTCTACGAGGTCTCGGCGGTCGCGCGTACGGGCCTGAAGGAGCTGTCGTACGGGCTCGCCGGGATCGTCGGCGAGGCGCGCGCGGCGCGGCCCAAGCAGGAGTCCACGCGCATCGTCATCCGCCCGCAGGCCGTCGACGAGGCGGGCTTCTCCGTCGTCCGCGAGGGCGGCGACGCGGACGGGGCCCTGTTCCGTATCACCGGCGAGAAGCCGGAGCGCTGGGTGCGCCAGACCGACTTCGGCAACGACGAGGCCGTCGGCTACCTCGGCGACCGGCTCAACCGGCTCGGCGTCGAGGACCAGCTCCGCAAGGCCGGGGCGAAGCCCGGCGACGACGTCGTGATCGGCACCGGCGAGGACGCCGTCGTCTTCGACTGGGAGCCCGCCATGGCCTCCGGCGCGGAGATGCTGGGGCGGCGCGGCGAGGACCACCGCTTCGACGCCCCGCGGCCGGCCGCGCAGCGCCGCCGGGAGCGGGACGCGGAGCGGGCGGAGGAGGAGTACGAGGACTTCGACCCCTTCGCCTGACCGGGACCCTCCGGTCCCGGTCCCGGTCCCGGTCCCGGTCCCGGATCCGGATCCGGATCCGGATCCGGATCCGGACCTGACGAACGACGATGGCGGCGGCCCGCGGGAAGTGCTCCCGCGGGCCGCCGCCGTTCACGGCACCGGGTCCGGATCGGCGTCCGGGTCGACGCGCGCCTCCGCGATCGCGTCGGCGTCCTCCTCCGTTACCGGGTCCGTGTCGGGGACGCGGCCTAGACGCCCGCCGGCTCCTCCGGCTCCAGCTCCATCTCCTCCGCCGCGTCCCGACGTTGAGAAGGGATATCAGACTCCCCTCGCGCGTCGATGCGCGCCGCGCGCGCGTCCGCCTTGGCACACAGCGCCACCGCGGCGGCGTTGAAGCGCACCAGCGACGGCGGTTCCGACGGTCCCAGCAGGTGCTCCTTCAGCTCCGCGCGGGCCCGTACCAGCGTGTCGTGCTCCGGGTCGCGGACGGCCTCCAGCAGGGCGGGGATCTGCTTCGCCTGCGGGCCGAGGATGGTGCCGGCCCGTACGGTCGGGAACTCCGCCTTGAACTCCGCCTCCGTCAGCCCGCTGGTGTTGGCGACCGCGTACGGCTTCTCGCTGGTCAGGTAGTCGGAGATGACGCTGGAGACATCGCTGATCAGCACGTCCGCGACGTTGAAGCAGGCGTAGATGCCGGGGCGGGAGTCGGTGATGATCTGGTGCTCCCAGGCGGGCAGCGAGGCCCAGTACGCCTCCTCCCAGGCGGCGGTCGCGGCCTGCACGGCCTCGGCCCGGCCGGCCTCGGGGGAGGACTGCATCAGCATCCGCTCGATCTCGTCGGCGCCGGTCCTGAAGGACGTGGTGGCCAGCCCGTCCAGCTCCGCCTGCACCCGGGCCAGCTCGGCGGCGGCCTCGGGGCCCGGCCGCTCGGCGCCCCGGCCGCCCTCGGCCTGGCCGGCGGCGGCCTCGGCGACCATGGCGGCGTTCGCCTCGGTGATCATCGCCTGGATCCGTTTGTTGGCCTCGCCCGCGCGCGGGTCGACCGAGCCGGTCAGCGGGTGCGGCTTGTACAGCAGCCGCACCTTGGGGTCGGCGAGCAGCTCGCGCACGATGTTCTCGCCGGCCAGCACGACGGAGGTGTTGCCGGGGTTGCCGTCCCAGCCCTCCCAGGTGGGGGCGTACAGCACGGTGGTCAGGCCGCCGGCGGGCGGCGGTCCCGCGTACGGCAGGATCGGGGCGAGCTGCGGGCGGCCGACCTCCACCACGTCGCGGTCGTCGACGCCGATGTCGGCGAGCTGGTAGCGGGCGCGGGCCGCGGGGCCCGCCACCCACACCTCGTCGTACGCCTTGGCGTACGGGTTGCAGCTCGACAGCTTGTCGCTCTCGCCGTGATTGGTGAAGGCGTGCTTGATGGTGGGGATGCGCAGCACCTGCGAGGTCTTCCCGGAGTTCGCCGGGTGCAGCAGCATCTTCAGCGTCGAGTGCTCCAGCAGCATCAGGTCGGCGACCTTGGGCAGGCAGACGATCGGCACGTCGGTGGCGGTGATCTTCTGCACCATGAAGCGCTCGCGAAGCACGATCAGCGGCCTGCCGTCGAGGGCGGCCAGCGTGGACACCCACATGTTGGCCTGGTACGCGGAGGTGGCGCCGCCGGAGAAGTAGAGGCCCACCGTCGGCTGGTACTCCTGCAGCCAGCCGACGAACCACTCGCGTACCCGCTGGTCGTCGGCCGTGCGCTTGGCGGGCAGCAGCCAGGTCGACAGGTACAGGGCGCCGCCCACGCTCAGCGCCAGCGAGATGCCGAGGCCCAGCACGCCCCACACCGCGTCCGCGGTGGAGGCGGTGGTCAGCAGCCCGACCGTGACCGGCACGGAGAGGTACAGCAGGCGGTGGCTGGAGCGGCGGGCGAGGATCCGCGGCGGCGCGGGCGCGAGGCCCAGCGCGGAGACGTCGATGTTCCGGGTGACGACCGGCACGGTGCGGTCCCGGCGCACCATGATCGTGACGCCCTGGATGAGGAAGTGCACCAGGTACGACGACAGCAGCATGACCGTCAGCGCGGACTGCTCCCGCAGCGGCTCGATGCCGTCGATCTGCAGCAGGCCGAAGAGGATGAGCATGTCGCGCAGCAACTGGCGGACCATGACGTCGAAGCGGACCCTGCTGAGCAGGGAGAGCAGCCCGGGCTGCCGGTGCTGCAGATAGAGGTCGAGGGCGAGGCCGCCCGCGGCCGCGGCGACGAGCAGGGGCACGTTGGGCTTGAGCGCGCCGACGAGCTGCGCGCAATACGCTGCTAGCAGCGTTGTCAGCGCCATGAGCTGCACGGCGCGGCGGGGGGCGATACCGGCGAAAGGCACGGGTGCTGACTCCTGGCAGGGAGGTCGTGAGGACGGTCCCGGGACCGCCTGGTTCCGGGGGTGGTAGGGAGTTGACCCCAGACCGTATGACGGTCACGGGGCAGGAGACAATTCTCCACCCGGCATGGGCCGCCAATCGGGCGCAAATGCGTGTACCGGTCCTTGATGGTCATTTCGTTTCTGATATCAGCCCAAGAATTCGGGGGCGGCGCACCTGCGGATTCCCGTGGGGAAGTGTCCGGGCGGGTGTCCGTACCGTGGGACGGCGCCGCGGGGCGGCCGGGCGGTGGCGTAGATTCGCAGTTCCGTACGTATGGGACGCGGGCCGGGAAAGCGCAGGGGTACAGGTGGCAGGGGCGAGTCGGGAAGCCGCGGCGGGTGCCCGCAGGATCGTCGTGAAGGTGGGGTCGTCCTCGCTGACCACGGCGGCCGGCGGGCTGGACGCGGACCGGGTCGACGCCCTGGTGGACGCGCTCGCCAAGCACGGCGACCGGGAGATCGTGCTGGTCAGCTCCGGGGCCATCGCCGCCGGGCTGGCGCCGCTGGGGCTCGGCAAGCGCCCCCGCGACCTGGCCAGGCAGCAGGCGGCGGCCAGCGTCGGGCAGGGGCTGCTCATGGCCCGCTACACCGCCTCGTACGCCCGCTACGCCAGGCGCGTCGGGCAGGTGCTGCTGACCACGGACGACATGAGCCGCCGCACCCACTACCGCAACGCGCAGCGCACCCTGGAGCAACTGCTGGCCATGGGCGCGGTGCCCGTCGTCAACGAGAACGACACCGTGGCCACCGAGGAGATCCGCTTCGGCGACAACGACCGGCTCGCCGCCCTCGTCGCCCACCTGGCCCGCGCCGACCTGCTGGTGCTCCTCTCCGACGTCGACGGCCTCTACGACGGCCCGCCGAGCGCCCCGGGCGCCTCCCGCATCGCCGAGGTGCGCCACCGCGGCGAGCTGGCCGGGGTCCGGCTGGGGTCCGCCGGGCGGGCCGGGGTGGGCACGGGCGGCATGGTGACCAAGGTGGAGGCCGCCAGGATCGCCACCGGCGAGGGCGTGCCCGTCGTGCTGACGTCCGCCGTGTACGCGGACGCGGCGCTGGCCGGGCAGCCCACCGGCACGTACTTCCACCCCACCGGGCGGCGCGCCCGCGGCCGGCTGCTGTGGCTCGCGCACGCCTCCGCCCCGCTGGGGGCGCTGGTGCTGGACGAAGGCGCGGTACGGGCCGTGACCGAGCGGCGCACGTCGCTGCTGCCGGCGGGGATCAAGGAGGTGGAGGGCAGGTTCACCGCGGGCGACCCGGTGGAGCTGCGGGACACCTCGGGCCGGGCGGTCGCGCGCGGGCTCGTCGCCTTCGACGCCGAGGAGCTGCCGCGGCTGCTGGGGCGCTCCACCCGCGAGCTGGCCAAGGAGCTGGGCCCGGCGTACGAGCGCGAGGTCGTGCACCGGGACGACCTCGTGGTGCTCGATAAGTGAGGCGCGAGCGGTGCGGCGCGGCAGGCGCAGGCGACAACTGAGGTGCCACAAGTGGCGGGCGATAACTGACGGTTGACCGGCGGGGCGCGGCAGGTGCCGCACGACGGGCGCCGTACCCCGCGTGAGACCGGCGCGCGGCGCGCGAAAAAACCGGTGTCCCGGCAGAGACCTTGGGCAAAAGCACCACGGGCGGGCGCGTCGGCTGGTCAACTTTGTTGTATGGGGCTGCCGTGGCGCGCAGCCCGTTGCAGACTCGTATTCAGGAGGCCGCCCGTGACACAAGGGCGTCCAGGGGCGCTGCCCTGGGGAACGGCACAGCGGACGTTGACCAGCGTCCAGGGGACCGGAGGCGGGCATGCGGGCAGCGCGGAGGAGCCGGCGACCGCGGCGGACGCCGACGGGCCCGCCGTCGACGGTGCCCACCGGCTGTGGCACGTCACGCTGAGCGTCGCAGGACCCGAGGCCCCGCTGAAGGAGATCAGACGCGGTCTCGAACGGCTAGCGCACGACCATCCCTTCCTGCTGACCAGCCGCTATGCCAACGACCACGCCGAGATCCGCTACTGGGAAGAGGCCCGCGACCTGCACGACGCGGCGGCCGTGGCGCTGCGGCTCTGGGGGGAGCACCGGGCGTCGGCGCAGTTGCCGCCGTGGGAGATCGTGGGGCTTGAGGTGATCGCCCGGGAGACGTACCACCAGCGCATCGCCGACGGGTACGGGCCCGCCCCGGCGGTGCCGGTGGGGGTGCATCCGTTCTGAGCCGCCGCGGGGGGCCGGGGGCGGCGCGGTCCGTAGCGGGCGGTACGGGGGGCGTACGCCCCGGCGCGCGCGGCAGCTCCGCGCCCTGGGGCGGCTACCGGCGCACGCGCACGAGGTGAAGCGCGGGAGCACGCACCCGCCGGTGCCGCGTCTCGCGGAGTGATACGGCCCGTCCGCGATGTCGGCACCGCCGACTACCCTGCTCGGCATGAGCAGCGAAACCCAGTCCCCGGTCCGCCAGGCCGCCCAGCGGGCGCGTACCGCGGCGGCGATGATCGCCCCGCTGCCCCGCGCGGCCAAGGACGCCGCCCTGCTGGCCGTCGCCGACGCGCTTCAGGCGCGCGCCGCGGAGGTCGTCGCGGCCAACGCCGAGGACGTCGCCCGGGCGCGGGCCGACGGGGTCTCCGACGCGATCGTGGACCGGCTGACGCTGACCGAGGAGCGCATCGCGGGCGTCGCCTCCGACGTCCGTGACGTCGCCAAGCTGCCGGACCCCGTCGGCGAGGTGGTCCGCGGCTCCACGCTGCCGAACGGCCTGGAGCTGCGCCAGGTGCGGGTGCCGCTGGGCGTCGCCGGCATCATCTACGAGGGCCGGCCCAACGTCACCGTGGACGCGGCCGCCCTGTGCCTGAAGTCGGGCAACGCGGTGCTGCTGCGCGGTTCCTCCTCCGCGTACGCCTCGAACACCGCCCTCGTCGCTGTGCTGCGCGACGCGGTGGCGTCGGCCGGGCTGCCGCCGGACGCGGTGCAGTTGGTGCCCGGGCAGGGCCGGGAGTCCGTGCACGAGCTGATGCGCGCCCGCGGCCTGGTCGACGTGCTGATCCCGCGCGGCGGCGCGGGCCTCATCCGCACCGTCGTCGAGGAGTCCGCGGTCCCGGTGATCGAGACCGGCACGGGCAACTGCCACGTGTACGTGGACGAGCACGCCGACCTCGACCTCGCCGAGAAGATCCTCGTCAACTCCAAGGCGCAGCGCCCCAGCGTCTGCAACGCCGCCGAGACCGTCCTCGTCCACCAGGCCGTGGCCGACGCCTTCCTGCCCCGCGCCCTGCGGGCCCTGGAGGCCGCGGGCGTCACCGTGCACGGCGACGACGCCTGGGTGAAGGCGGGCGCCGCGGCCGGCGTGGAGGTGCAGCTCGCCGACGACGAGGACTGGGCCACGGAGTACCTGTCGTACGACATCGCCGCGGCCGTGGTGCGCTCCCTGGACGACGCGGTGGCGCACATCCGCCGCTGGTCCTCCGGGCACACCGAGGCCGTCGTCACCCGCGACACCGGCGCGGCCCGCCGCTTCACCTCCCTGGTGGACTCCGCGGCGGTCATGGTGAATGCCTCCACCCGGTTCACCGACGGCGCGGAGTTCGGCTTCGGCGCGGAGATCGGCATCTCCACCCAGAAGCTGCACGCCCGCGGGCCGATGGGGCTGCCGGAGCTGACCTCGACGAAGTACGTCGTCACGGGCGACGGCCAGCTCAAGGGCCAGTAGCAGGGCGCCCCGCCGCCGAACGGCCCAGTGGGGCGCCACGAGTCCGTGCGGAAGCGTCCGGGCCGGGAGGAGGCCGTACAGGCGCTTCTCAGGCCCGTCCCGCCGGCGGCGCGGGTCCGCCGGGGTGGCCGGGACCCTTCGCCCGGATCCCCGCGCTGCCTGGCGCATCCCGACTGTCCCGGTTTACGCTGGTCGGGTGCCGGACGATGTGGGGGGCAGGCCACCGTACGCCGACGGTGACGAGCCCGACAGCCACCACCACGGAGGCGCGGACGAAGAGTTCGCCGCCGTGGTGCTCGACGAGGACTTCGTCCGTTCGGCCCACTTCCACGAGCCCAGCGCCGTGGAGCGCATGGTCGGCGCCGCGGAGGCGCGGGCACAGGCGGAGGCCGTCCTCGACGACGCGTCGAGCGACGACCGGATATACGACGGCTGGGACGACCCGGACGCCCCCGACCCGTACGGCCCCTACGGCGGCGCCCTGCGCCCGTACCGCGGCCACGGGCACTGGCAGCGCCCCGTCGCCCTGCTGCTCGCCCTCCTCCTCGGCGTCGGCATAGTCGCGCTGTCCTTCGCCGCCGTGTACCGTTCCGGCCCCGACGGCCGCGACGACGCCCCGCCCCCCGGCGGCTCCAGCCCCTCGGCCACGACCGGCGCGGACGCCCTCGAACCGTCGCTGTCACCGCGCTGACACCGCGCTCACCCCCTGCGGAACCCCTTGCGCGACCTCCGCGCGAGCGTCGCCTTCGATCTGCCGCAACCGCTTCCGCCCGATTGCTCCTCACCCGCCCGGCGCAGCGGCAAGTTGGCGTTGACGCGCCGGTTTACGGGGGGCGCCGCGGACCTACTCTTCTGTATATGGCCGGGCACGAAGGCCCGCCCGACGGGACACCCGAGCGCGCCCCCGGAGGCGGAGACGACGAATACCGCTCCATCGTCTTCGATGAGGCGTTCGTCAACGCTGCCCGCCTGGAGGAGTACTCCGCCCGCGAGCGCGTCGGCGACCACGCCCCCGCCGTACGCAGCCGCCGCCCCCAGCGGCCCGGCGCCTCCCGGCAGGCCCTGGTGCTCGTCCTGCTCATCGCGCTCGCCTTCGGCACCGCCATCTACATGGGCGTACGCATGCCCTACCGGCAGCCCGGCGCCCCCGCCGCGGCGCCGCTGCGCAGCACCGTCGTCCCGCTGACGCCCGACGGCCCGGTGCCCGGCGGCGAGCCCGACGAGCTGATCGCCGGCAGCCCCGCCGCGGACTTCGGCACCGGCGCAGACGGCATCGACCTGCCGGACCCGGACGCGACCCGGAACTTCACCGAGGAGCAGGTCGTCCAGGCGCTCACCGCCAGCAAGGACTACCTCGTCACCTCCGCGGTCGACGTCCGCACCCTCACCGGTGACAACGTCCGCGACGTGCGGATCCAGCTCGACCCGCAGCAGCACGGCCAGTTCGACCAGAGCCTCGCCCGCCCCGCCGACGACGGCAGACACGCCGCGACCGGCTGGATGGTCCGCTTCGACCCCGAGCACGTGCGGCTGGCCGACCGGAAGGTACGGGTCGACGGCGCGGTGACGTTCGCGGAGGTCAGCGACCAGGAGCTGGAGGTCAGCGCGGACCACGTCTTCGTCTACGTGCTGCGCCCCGCGAAGACGTCCGCCGGGACGCCCAAGGCGGAGGCGTCGCTGTTCACCGTGCGCCGCCAGGTGCGCATCCGCTTCGACCACGACGACCTGCGCGACCGGCAACTGGAGCTGGCCGAGACCGCGCTGACCGCCGGGCCGCTGGCGTGCACCGCGGACGCCTCGGCGTATCTGCGGCCGCTGCTGGCCGGCGAGCGGGACCCCCGGAAGACGCCGCACGGGACCAACCCGTT
Organism: Streptomyces sp. NBC_01808; assembly: GCF_035917395.1. Classification (NCBI taxonomy): domain Bacteria; kingdom Bacillati; phylum Actinomycetota; class Actinomycetes; order Kitasatosporales; family Streptomycetaceae; genus Streptomyces; species Streptomyces sp. NBC_01808. Next base: position 2,494,731 of record NZ_CP109072.1, on the reverse strand, counting down.
CGCGACGCCGGGGCAGCTGAGCGGGTCGCTGTGCGGGGTGCTGGACACGGGTCAGGCGGCGAAGGCGCCGTAGCGCGCGCGGGTACGGGCCGGAGGCGCGGAGCGTGCGTCCCGTACGACGACGACACACGCCGCAACGAACGACGCCGCCGCCCCCGGGACGAGGGGGCGGCGGCTTGCGTACGGTTTGTGCTCGCTGAGCGGAGGGGGACGGTGCTCAGTTGGGCGAGGGGTCCGCGGGGCCGGAGCCGTCCGCCGGGGCGGAGCCGCCGGAGCCGCGGTTGTTGAAGCGGTCCCGCAGCTTGCCGCCTATGTCGGCGGTGCCGCCCGCGATGTCGTTCACGAGCCGCAGCAGCGGGTCCTTGCTGTTCTTCACCGTGTCCGCGTAGCTGCTGGCGGACTCGCGGAAGGACTCGCGCGCGGAGGCGTCCTTGTCCTCGTCGCGCCGCGGGTAGTGGCCGTCCATGATCCGCTGGTAGTCGCGGCTCTCCGACCACTTCTTCAGCTCGGCGGCGCGGATGGTGGTGAACGGGTGGCTGCGCGGCAGCACGTTGAGGATCTTCAGGACGGAGTCGCGGACGTCGCCGCCCTTGTCGTACTCCTCGGCCTGCTGGAGGAACGCGTCGATGTTCATCTGGTGCAGGTGGTTGCCGCCGGCGAGCTTCATCAGCCCGCGCATCGACGCCTCCAGGTCCTGCCCGACGAGCAGCCCGGCGCGGTCCGCGGACAGCTCCGACTTGCGGAACCACTCCAGCAGCGCGGCGATGATGGCCCGTATCGCCAGGGCGCCCAGCGGGATCCAGGCGAGGGCGAGGGCGAGGTTGGTGAGGAAGAGCATGATCGTGCGGTACACCGAGTGGCCGGACAGCGCGTGGCCCACCTCGTGCCCGACGACGGCCCGCATCTCCTCCTCGTCGAGCAGCTCGACGAGGCCGGTGGTGACGACGATGATCGGCTCGTCCATGCCGATGCACATCGCGTTGGGCTGGGGGTCCTGCTTGACGTACATCTGCGGGACCTTGTCGAGGTCCAGGATGTAACAGGCGTCGCGCAGCATGTCGTGCAGGTGCTGGAACTGCTGGTCGCTGACCCGCACCGAGTCGGAGAGGAACAGCAGCCGCAGCGAGCGCTCCGGCAGCATGCCGCTGATCGCCTTGAACACCTTGTCGAAGCCGGTGAGCTTGCGCAGCGAGACGAGCGCGGAGCGGTCGGCCGGGTGCTCGTACGCCCGGGACGAGATGCCCGGGAACCTCCTGCGTTCTCGGCTCGGCACGTTCTTGTTGAGTTCAGGCATGTCTGTCCGTCCCCTCCCCGTACGTCTGACCCCCAAGGCTAGTGCGACAACGGGCCGGCGTGGCCGGGAGTTCCGTAGCAGGTTCGTCACGGCATCCGTACCGCACGGTGACCTCGGCGTCCGCGGCGCCGGCCGCGGCCGGCGCCCCCCGATGGCGGAGCCGACGTGGGAGCGGGCCGCGGACCCGCTTACGATGTCGAGGCACGCCCACCCGACGACACCGGATTGGCCACCGTGACCATGAGCGCTCTGACCGCCGCCCACGACCTCGCCGTGACCCTCGCCTCCGCATCCGAGAGCGGTGGCGGCGGCGAGCACGAGAGCAACCACGCCAGCCTGAACCCGTACTTCGTTGGCGGGAGCACGCTGTTCATCCTGCTCCTCCTGCTCTTCATCACCACCCGCTTCAACCGGGACCGCTGAGGGCGGTGAGACGCAGACTGGGCGTGATGGGCGGGACGTTCGATCCCATCCACCACGGTCACCTGGTGGCGGCGAGCGAGGTCGCCGCCCGCTTCCGCCTCGACGAGGTGATCTTCGTGCCCACGGGCGAGCCGTGGCAGAAGAGCGACAAGGTGGTCTCGCCGCGCGAGGACCGCTATCTGATGACCGTGATCGCCACGGCGTCGAACCCGCAGTTCTCGGTCAGCCGCATCGACATCGACCGCGAAGGGCCGACGTTCACGATCGACACCCTCCGGGAGCTGCACGAGCTCGAACCGGAGGCGGAGCTGTTCTTCATCACGGGCGCGGACGCGCTCTCCCAGATCTTCACCTGGCGGGGCGCGGAGGAACTGTTCTCGCTGGCCCACTTCATCGGGGTGACCAGGCCGGGTCACCGGTTGCACGACCCCGGACTGCCCGAGGGCAGGGTGTCGTTGGTCGAGGTTCCCGCGCTCGCCATCTCGTCCACGGATTGCCGTGAACGGGTGGCTCGGGACGAACCCGTCTGGTATTTGGTGCCTGACGGCGTTGTGCGCTACATCAACAAGCGAAGGCTTTACCGCGACGTCGATTGACGCGCAGGATCTACGAAGCGGCGGGGGCCGCACGGGGAGCGAAGGGTAAGCACGGGGGAACCATGGGCGGGGATTGCCCATTATGGAAGGGGCACCAGTGAACGACGGATACCGCGGCCCGCAGGGCCACGACCCGTACCAGGACCCCTACGCCCGCGGCTACGACCCGTACGGACAGCAGGGCTACGACTACGACCGGCAGGACGCCCCCCAGGACCCCGGCGCCCAGGGCTACCCGGAGCCGTCCTCCGGCTACGGGTACGACTACGACCCGTACGCCCAGCAGCCGCCCCCGCCCCGGCAGAGCGCCGCCTACCCGCCCCAGGCCCCCCGGGCGCAGCAGCACTACGCCCCGCAGGCCCCGCCCCCGGCCGTCGGGTACGACTACGACTACGACCCCTACGGCCCCGCCGCCCACTCCGGCGAGCAGCCCGTGACGCCCGTACCGCCCGACGGCGAGTGGGGGCGCATCCCGCAGCAGCGCCCGCCCGGGGAGGAGCCCCCCGGCCAGGGCCGGCCGCCGCACGAGCCGCGCGAGTACGCCACCGAGCAGTTCTCCTTCGTCGAGGACGAGACCGAGTCCTCGGAAGACGTCATCGACTGGCTGAAGTTCACCGAGAGCCGCACCGAGCGCCGCGAGGAGGCCAAGCGGCGCGGCCGCAACCGCCGCGTCGCGCTGCTGCTCGTCATGGTCCTCGCCGTGCTCGGCGGCACCGGCTATCTGTGGGCCACCGACCGCCTCCCCTTCGTCGGCGGCGACGCGGCGCCGGCGGAGGCGGGGGAGGAGAAGCGCGACACCCTCGTGGTGCACCTGCACGACACCGACGGCGGCGGCAGCGCCACCGCGCTGCTCGTGAACAATGCCACCACCGGCAAGGGCACCACCGTGCTGCTGCCCAACGACCTCGCCGTCTCCGGCGACGACGGTACCGCCACCACCCTCGGCCAGGCCGTCGACGAGCAGGGCGCGGGCGCCACCCGGGACGCGATCGACGCGCTCCTCGGCTCGCAGATCAAGGGAAGCTGGCGGCTGGACACCCCGTATCTGGAGATCCTCGTGGAGGGCGTCGGCGGCATCACCCTCGACGCCGACGCGACCGTGCCCGGCGCGAAGAAGGGCGAAGATCCGCTGGTCGAGAAGGGCCAGAAGCGCAGGCTCAACGGCGAGGAGGCCATCGCCTACGCCACCCACCAGGCGGACGGCGAGCCGCAGACGGCGCAGTTGCAGCGCTTCGGGCAGGTCATGGAGGCCGTGCTGAAGAAGCTGCCGAGCGACACCGCGGGCGCGAAGAGCCTGGTGAAGTCCATGGGCATGGTCCTGGACCCGTCGCTCTCCGAGGCCGAGCTGGCCGCGTCGCTGGCGTCGCTGTCGGAGCTGGCCAAGGAGGGCGCGTACGCGACCGAGACGCTGGAGGTCGGGGGCGACGGGCGGCCGAGCGAGCAGGCCACGCAGAAGGTCGTCGAGGACGTCCTGGGCGGCACGGTCAAGAACCCCGGCGGGGCCACGGCGGCGCGGGTCAGCGTGCAGAACGGCGTGGGCAGCGCGAAGTCGGCGGAGACGGCGAAGGTCGCGCTGGTGAACGGCGGCTTCACCTTCGTCGACGGCGGCCAGGCGGCGGAGCCGGCAGCGGCCTCCGAGGTGCGCTACGGGGACGCGGCGGCGAAGGAGCAGGCCGTGCAGGTCGCCAAGACGCTGGGGCTGCCGGAGAAGGCGGTGGCCAAGGGCAAGACGCCGGCCAACGCCGACGTGGTGGTCGTCCTCGGGCAGGACTACGAGGGGTGACGGAGCCGGGAGCCACGGGGCTGTCGTACGGGCGTGAGATCCTGGAATACGTATCCGCAGCGATACCCCGAGTTCCCGACAGAAGTGGACAGCCCTGCCCGTGACCGCAACGGACCGCTCCATCGACCTGGTCAGCACCGCGGCCCAGGCCGCCGCGGACAAGCTCGCGCACGACATCGTCGCGTACGACGTCAGCGACGTCCTCGCCATCACCGACGCCTTCCTGCTCGCCTCGGCGCCCAACGACCGCCAGGTCAAGGCCATCGTGGACGGCGTCGAGGAGGCGCTGCTGAAGGAGCGCGGCGCCAAGCCGGTGCGGCGCGAGGGCGAGCGGGACGGCCGCTGGGTGCTGCTGGACTACTCGGACATCGTGGTCCACGTGCAGCACTCCGAGGAGCGGGTGTTCTACGCCCTGGAGCGGCTGTGGAAGGACTGCCCCGAGCTGGACCTGCCGCCGGACGCGGTGGCCACCCGCGGCCGCGCCGCGGAGTACGCGGAGGCCCACGGCGACGGGGCCCGGCGGGATGCGTGACCGCCGGATCGTCCTGTGGCGGCACGGCCAGACTGCCTGGAACCTGGAGCGGCGCTTCCAGGGCCAGACCGACATCGAGCTGACCGAGGCGGGCGTGCTGCAGGCGCGGCGCGCCGCCCGGCTGCTGGCGGCGCTGCGGCCGGACGCGATGATCTGCTCCGACCTGCTGCGCACCCGCGCCACGGCGGCGGAGCTGGCGTCGCTGACGAACCTTGAGGTGACGTACGACAGCGCGCTGCGGGAGACGTACGCGGGCGTCTGGCAGGGGCTCACGCACGAGGAGATCATCGCGGAACACGGCGAGCAGTACGCGGCGTGGAAGCGCGGCGAGCCGGTGCGGCGCGGCGGCGGGGAGCTGGAGACCGAGGTCGCGGACCGGGCGGCGCCGGTGGTGCTGGGGCACGCGGACAAGCTGTCGGACTCCGGCACGCTGGTGGTGGTCAGCCACGGTGGCACGATCCGGACGACGATCGGGCGGCTGCTGGGCATCGAGCCGCGGAACTGGGAGGCGCTGGGCGGGCTGTCGAACTGCAGTTGGTCGGTGCTCGGGGAGTCGGTGCGCGGCTGGCGGCTGCTGGAGCACAACGCGGGCAGCCTGCCGGAGCCGGTGCTGGGCGACGACACGTAGCTCCCGGGCGGTCCCCGGTAATCGATTTTTGTTTCCGGGCCCCTTCCGGCTAAGCTCTACCTCGTTCGCCCCGCAGTTCTGGCAAGGGCGACTGCAAGGGGCTATAGCTCAGTTGGTAGAGCGCTTGCATGGCATGCAAGAGGTCAGGAGTTCGATTCTCCTTAGCTCCACAAAGCCGACCGGCGACGTGTGCCCGCGGAAAGCGCGGACCATGTCGCCTTTGTCGCTTCTGCGTGGACTTCGTCCGCGCCTGGCGGGGGCTTCGCCACCCGCACCCCTCACTCCGGCAGCCCCGCGCTCTGTTCACCCCGCACTGTCCCGCTGGGGCGGGATTCGTCGTTTTCCGGCCCCTTCAGCGTCGCCTGGCGGGCGCGCTCCTCGGACAGGGGGCGGGCGTGGGCCGGGCAGCCGATCAGCGGGTCCGCCAGCGTCCGCAGGCAGTCGAGCAGCTTGCGGCTCGCCTCGTCCGCGGGGGTGTAGACGACGATCCGGGTCTCCGGCATGCCCGTGATGGACAGCGACGTCGACATGCAGCGCAGCTCGCCGACCGAGGCGTGCTGCACGACCTTGATGCGCGAGCCCGGCGGCGCCACGTCCCCGCTGCGCCACATCTCCGCGAAGTCCTCGCTGGTCTCGGACAGGGCGCGGATCAGCCGCTCCCAGGACGGCTCGCCGACGTGCCGCCCGTACGCCCCGCGGAACGTGGCCACGAGTATCGGCAGCTCCTCGTCCCGGTTGACCATCGCGCAGCAGCAGGCGCGGGCGGAGAAGAGCTGCCACAGCACGTTCCGGCCCTGCGGCCCGGCGGCGCGGACGGCGGGGAACATCCGCTCGTACAGCCCGTTGGCGGCGAGCACGTCATAGCGCGAGTTGTAGACCGCCGCGGGAAGGTCCATGGCGGCCAGGATCCCCAGCACCTCGGGGCCGACGGACTGGGCGGCGGCGGCCGGCTCGGGCGCGTACGGCACCTCGGCCAGGTGGTACAGGTGCTCGCGCTCCATCGCGTCCAGGCGCAGGGTGCGCGCCACCGCGTCCAGCACCTGGGGGCTGGCGTTGATGCGCCGGCCCTGCTCCAGCCACGTGTACCAGGTGACGCCGACGCCGGAGAGCTGCGCGACCTCCTCGCGGCGCAGCCCCGGGGTGCGGCGCCGCGGTCCCGGCGGCATGCCGACGTCCGCCGGGGTGATGCGCGCCCGGCGGCTGCGCAGGAAGGCCGCCAGCTCCGGCCTGCGGCGTCCTGTCGCCATCGTCGTCATGCTCATCTCCCCAGGGTCAGGGCGTTCCGCCCGCCGTGCCAGGTGCTGTCAGTACCAGCATCAGCAGGCTCTCATTACCAGTACGGCGCGCGGGAGATGCTTGCGGTATGCCTGACACCACCACGACGTCCCCCGCCGGCGGGAGCGCGCCGGGCGCCGCCGCCGTCTCCAGTAAAGCGCGCGGCACCGACAACGCTCCCGGCACACGTACCGGCTGGCTCCTCGGCATCGTCCTCGCCGGGCAGTTCATGGCGCTGCTCGACGTCTTCATCGTCAACGTCGCCGCTCCCACCATGCGCACCGACCTGGGCACCTCGGGCGCCGAGCTGCAACTGATCATCGCCGGGTACGTCATCTCGTACTCCGTGCTGCTGATCACCGGCGCCCGGCTGGGCGCCATGCTCGGCCACCGCCGCATGTACCTCGGCGGCCTCGTGCTCTTCACCGCCGCCTCCCTCGCCTGCGGGCTGGCCGCCACCTCGGGACAGCTCATCGCGTTCCGGCTGGTGCAGGGCGCGGGCGCAGCGGCGATGATCCCGCAGGTGCTCAGCCTGATCCAGCGCAACTTCACGGGCACCGAGCGGGTCCGGGCCCTCGGCGTCTACGCGGCCGTCCTGGCCACCGGCGCGGCCGCGGGGCAGATCGCGGGCGGCCTGCTGGTCAGCGCCGACCTCTTCGGCTGGAGCTGGCGCCCGGTGTTCCTGGTGAACGTGGTGGTGGGGGTGCCGCTGCTGGTGCTCGGCGCCCGGCTGCTGCCGCGCGACGAGCCGCGGCCCGCGGCGGGCGGCGCCCCGTACGGCGGCGTCCTCGACCGCGGCGGGCTGGTGCTGCTGGCGGCCGCGGTGACCCTGTTCACCGTGCCGCTGGTGCTCGGGCAGGAGCTGGACTGGCCCGTCTGGGGCTGGGTGATGCTGGGCGGCAGCGTCGCGGCGGCGGTGGCCTTCGCGGTGTACGAGTCGGGCCTGGCCCGGCGCGGGGGCGTGCCCCTGTTCCCTCCGCGCGTGGTGCGTGCGCCGGGGATGCCCGTGGCCGTGGTGCGCTCCGGGCTTGCGATGGTGCTCAACGGCGCGTTCATGTTCGTCATGGCGCTGCATCTGCAGTCCGGGCTCGGCTTCGGCCCCCTGCGCGCCGGGCTGACCTTCGTGCCGACCGCCGTCGCCTTCGGGGCCGCCGGGCTTACCTGGCAGCGGCTGCCGGAGCGGCTGCGCCCGGCGCTGGTGCCGGCGGGCTTCGTGACGCTCACGGTGTCGTTCCTGGCGGTGGGGCTTGCGATGCGCGACGGCGGCGAGGGCGGCCCCGGCTTCTACGCCGGGCTGACCGGCGTCGGCCTCGGTCTCGCGCTGGCCTTCAGCCCCAACCTGACGGCCGCGCTCGCGCTCGTACGCACCGAGGACGCGCCGCACGCCAGCGGCCTGCTGACGACCACCGCACAGCTCGGCGGGCTCATCGGAGTGGCGACGATCGGCACCCTGTATCTGGAGCGCGTGGGGGCGCTCACGGCGCAGAGCTCCGCGGACGCGGTGTGGGACGCGCTGCTCGCGCTGGCCGCTGTGGGGGTGCTCGGGCTGCTTGCGGGGGTTCGGTACCGGTATCGGCGCTGACCACCTCGGCCGCGCGTGGCAGAATCACAGCATCCTCACAGGGCGGAAGCCGAAGGGAGGGGCTGCGAGATGCCTTCGTGCGCCACCAGGAGGCAGCCGGCGGCCGAGACCCGCCGGCCGGGAGCCATCCGCGCCTCCGCCCTGCACTGTCCAGCCTGCGGTTCCTCGCACGTCGCGCAGGTGCTCGGTGACAACGGCGGAGTGTCCTATGTGTGCACGGCCTGCGGCCATAGCTGGAGCTGAGTGATGGGAGCACACAGCAGGAAGTGCGACTGGTGCGGAAACGGCACCCCCATCGTGCGCGACATGGAGCCGCTCAACCCCGACTACCAGTACTGGTGCGAGGAGTGCGCGCGGGCGCTGATCATAAAGGGCGATCCCATCGAGACGTACCGCGAGCTGGAGGGTGAGCCGATCTACGGCCGGCTGCTGGACGAGCACTGCACGCTCAAGCGCTTCTACTCGTTCGCGACCGCCTGATCTGCCACCGCCGCCGGTGGGGTAGGGTAAAGCCCGCCCAGGGGCTATAGCTCAGTTGGTAGAGCACTTGCATGGCATGCAAGGGGTCAGGAGTTCGAATCTCCTTAGCTCCACTCGGCTCCCCTTCAGGCTGCGATATCCTGAGCGCATGCGTGCCCGACGCCTTCTGCTTAGCGGGCCGCGCTGACGGCAGGAAACACTCAGCGCGGCGTCCCCTCCTGTGCGAGGGGTTTTTTCGTTTCCGCATCCGGACCGCAGGCAGAGACCACCAGGAGCTTTGAGGACGATGAGCAGCGAGACGACCACCGCCGCCGCCACCGAGTCAGTGCCGGCGACGGCACCGCACCGCTACACCGCGGCCCTGGCGGCCGAGATCGAGGGACGCTGGCAGGACTTCTGGGAGCGCGAGGGCACGTACGCGGTGGACACGGCCGCGGCGTCGGACAGGCCCCGGAAGTTCATCATGGACATGTTCCCGTACCCCTCGGGCGCGGGCCTGCACGTGGGCCACCCGCTGGGGTACATCGCCACCGACGTCTTCGCCCGCTACGAGCGCATGACCGGCCACGACGTCCTGCACACCATGGGCTTCGACGCCTTCGGCCTGCCCGCCGAGCAGTACGCCGTGCAGACCGGCACCCACCCGCGCGTCACCACCGAGGCGAACATCGCCTCCATGCGCCGCCAACTGGGCCGCCTGGGCCTGGGGCATGACCGGGACAGGTCGTTCGCCACGATCGACCCGGACTACTACAAATGGACCCAGTGGATCTTCCTGCAGATCTTCGAGTCCTGGTACGACGAGGAGGCCGGCGCCGCCCGCCCGATCGCCACCCTGGTCGAGCAGTTCGAGACCGGCAAGCGCGAGACGCCCGGCCGGCGCCCCTGGGGCGAGCTGACGCCCGAGGAGCGCGCCGAGGTGCTGAGCGGCTACCGGCTGGCGTACGCCTCCGACTCCCCGGTCAACTGGTGCCCCGGCCTGGGCACCGTGCTGGCCAACGAGGAGGTCACCGCGGACGGTCGCTCCGAGCGCGGTAACTTCCCCGTCTTCAAGGCGAACCTGCGGCAGTGGATGATGCGGATCACCGCCTACGCCGACCGGCTGCTGGCCGACCTGGACGAACTGGACTGGCCCGAGGCCATCAAGCTGCAGCAGCGCAACTGGATCGGCCGCAGCGAGGGCGCCCGCGTCGGCTTCCCCGTCGACGGCCACGAGGGCACGCAGGTCTCCGTCTTCACGACCCGCCCCGACACCCTGTTCGGCGCCACCTACATGGTGCTGGCGCCCGAGCACCCGCTGGTCGACGGCATCACCCCGGCCGGCTGGCCGCAGGGCACCCACGAGGTGTGGACCGGCGGGCACGCCACGCCCGCGGAGGCGGTGGAGACGTACCGCGTGCAGGCCGCCGCCAAGTCCGACGTGGAGCGGCAGGCGGAAGCCAAGGAAAAGACCGGCGTGTTCACCGGCGCGTACGCCCTGAACCCCGTCAACGGCGAGCGCGTCCCCGTCTTCATCGCCGACTACGTCCTGATGGGCTACGGCACCGGCGCCATCATGGCCGTACCCGGACAGGACCAGCGCGACTGGGAGTTCTCCGAGGTCTTCGAGCTGCCCATCATCCGCACCGTGCAGCCGCCCGCGGACTGGGACGGCAAGGCGTACACCGGCGAAGGACCCGCGATCAACTCCGCGGGCGACGGCATCGACCTGAACGGCCTGGAGGTCACCGACGCCAAGCGGAAGATCATCGCCTGGCTGGAGGACAACGGCGTCGGCGAGGGCACCGTCAGCTTCCGGCTGCGCGACTGGCTGTTCAGCCGCCAGCGCTACTGGGGCGAGCCCTTCCCGATCGTCTACGACGAGAACGACGTCGCCCACGCCCTGCCCGAGTCGATGCTGCCGCTGGAGCTGCCCGAGGTCGAGGACTACTCGCCGCGCACCTTCGACCCGGACGACGCCGACAGCCGCCCCGAGACGCCCCTGTCGCGCAACGCGGACTGGGTGAACGTCACCCTGGACCTGGGCGACGGATCGGGGCCGCGGCGCTACCGGCGCGAGACCAACACCATGCCCAACTGGGCCGGCTCCTGCTGGTACGAGCTGCGCTACCTGGACCCGCACAACGCCGAGCGGCTGGTCGACCCGGCGATCGAGCGCGCCTGGATGGGCCCGGCCGAGGGCAAGCCGCACGGCGGCGTCGACCTGTACGTCGGCGGTGCCGAGCACGCCGTGCTGCACCTGCTGTACGCCCGCTTCTGGTCCAAGGTGCTGTACGACCTGGGGTACGTCTCGTCCGCCGAGCCGTTCCACAAGCTGTTCAACCAGGGCATGATCCAGGCGTACGTCTACCGCGACGCCCGCGGCTTCCCGGTGCCCGCCGCGGAGGTCGAGGAGCGCGACGGCGGCTACTGGTACGACGGCGCGCAGGTCAGGCGCGAGCTGGGCAAGATGGGCAAGTCCCTGAAGAACGCCGTCACGCCGGACGAGATCTGTGCCGAGTACGGGGCGGACACGCTGCGGCTGTACGAGATGGCGATGGGCCCCCTGGACGTCTCCCGGCCCTGGGACACCCGCGCGGTCGTCGGCCAGTACCGGCTGCTGCAGCGGCTGTGGCGCAACGTCGTCGACGAGTCGACCGGTGCGGTCACGGTCGTGGACGCCGAGCCTGACGAGGGGACGCTGCGGGCGGTGCACAAGGCCGTCGACGGGGTCACCAGGGACATGGCGGGGCTGCGCTTCAACACCGCCATCGCGAAGGTGACGGAGCTGAACAACCACGTCACCAAGCTGCCCGCGGTGCCGCGGAGTGTCGCCGAGACGCTGGTGAAGCTGGTCGCGCCGCTGGCGCCGCACGTCGCCGAGGAGCTGTGGCACCGGCTGGGGCACGGCACGACGGTGGTCTACGAGCCGTTCCCGGTCGCCGATCCGCGGTACGTGGCCGACGAGACGGTCACGTGCGTGGTGCAGGTCAAGGGCAAGGTCAAGGCCCGGCTGGAGGTGTCGCCCGACATCAGCGAGGCGGAGCTGGAGGCGGCGGCGCTGGCGGACGAGTCGGTGGTGCGGGCGCTGGGCGGGGCGCAGGTGCGGAAGGTGATCGTACGGGCGCCGAAGCTGGTGAACGTGGTCATCTGAGGCCGCCCGGCGGCTTCGTACGAGGCACGGGAGCAACCGCGGGGCACTCGCGGGGAGCAACTGCGGGGCACCGGTGGGATCGGCCGCGGGCGGGTCCCCGGGGCGTTCCCTAAGGGACGATTCCGGGAAGGCCGGGGGCCGGCGGGGCCGCCCGGCCTTTCCCGTACCCGTACGCTGGAGGGCAGACCGCCTGCCGTGGCCGCCCGGGGCTGCGCGGCCCGAGATGGAGGGATGCAGACCTCATGGACGTCGTCGTCGCTCTGCTGGCGCTGTTCTTCGTGCTCTGTGTCGCGGCGGGCGTGGTCCTGACCGTGAAGGCCACGCGGGCGGTGAAGCGGGGCGTCGAGCGCACGGTGGCCGACACCCGCAGAACGGTCCAGGAGACGACGCTCAGGGCCCGCCGCGCGGTGCAGCCCGGCGCGGCCGGCGACATCGCGGGCCTGCGGCTCTCCCTGCGCAACTCCATCGACGCCACCCGCCGCGAGCTTGAGCACGCCGTGCAGGGGGACCCCGGGCTGCGCGAGTCGATCGGCCTGCTCGACCGGCTCCACGAGTACGCGCGCCAGGTCGACGGCGAACTGCGGCACCTGGAGCGGGAGCCGGACAAGTCGCGCGTCGCGGAGCGGCTGCCGGAGCTGCGCGGCCGCGCGGAGCGGATCGCGCAGTCGGCGAACTCGCTGCGCTGGGCGGCGCAGGACCGCGCGCGGCACACGGCGGAGGACGAGGACGGGCTGGATGCGCTGACGACGCAGATCGACCTGGAGACGGGCGCGCTGCGGCACTGGACGCCGGCGGCGGGGCAGGAGACCGCCCCGGGCGCCGCGCCTTCGGAGGCACCGTCCGAGGCGTCTTCCGGTGAAAAGGCGCGTCCTGCGGACAGTGCGGGCCGGTCGCCGAAGCAGCAGCCGGCGCTGTCGTCCGGCGGGACGTCGGAGGGGCAGGACGCCTTCCAGGCACTGCTGTCGAAGATCGAGAAGATGCGCAAACCGGAGTCGGCGTAGCGCTGTCCGGGGCCGGGACACGGGCGTGACCTCGGCGGACCGCCTAGCCCGTACGCGCCGTGCGGGCCCTCGGATGCGGGGTGTTCGGCAAGCCCAGTAGTGTCTTGGGCATGTCCTCCGATGTCGCGATCGTCGCCGATTCCACGGCCTATCTGCCTCCCGAGGCGATGCGGCGGCACGGCATCATCTCCGTCCCGCTGACCGTCGTGCTCGGTGACCGGGCGCTGGAGGAGGGCACCGAGATCTCCGCCCGCTCGCTGGCCGAGGCGCTGCGCAAGCGGAACCCGGTGACGACATCACGGCCCAGCCCGGCGCTCTTCGCGGCGACGTACCGGAAGGCGGCGGAGGCGGGCGCGCGGGGCATCGTGTCGCTGCACCTGTCCGCGGAGTTCTCCGGGACGTACGACGCGGCGGTGCTGGCGGCGAAGGAGGCGCCGGTGCCGGTGCGGGTGGTGGACACCCGCATGGTGGCGATGGCCCTCGGCTTCTGCGCGATCGCCGCCGCGGAGGCGGCGGAGGCGGGCGGCACCGTGGACGACGCGGTGGAGGCGGCGGAGCGGCGGGCGGCGGGCACGTCGGCGTTCTTCTACGTCGACACCCTGGACTACCTGCGCCGCGGCGGCCGGATCGGCACCGCCCAGGCGCTGCTGGGCTCGGCCCTGGCGGTCAAGCCGCTGCTGCGGCTGGACGGCGGGCGGATCGAGCTGCTGGAGAAGGTCCGTACAGCGAGCCGGGCGATCCTGCGCCTGGAGGAGCTGGTGCTCGAACGGGCGGCGGAGGGCCCGGTGGACGTCGCGGTGCACCACCTGGCGGCGGCGGAGCGCGCGGCGGAGCTGGCGGACCGGCTGCGGGAGCGGGTGCCGGGGCTGGGGGAGCTGCATCTGAGCGAGGTGGGCGCGGTGATCGGGGCGCACACGGGGCCGGGGCTGCTGGGGGCGGTGGTGTCGCGGCGGGGCGGCGCGTAGCCACGAGTTGTCCACAACCGGCGAGTTATCCACAGGAATTGCCGGTGATCAGCGGGGGTGGGGGCGGGGCTCGTACCTTCGGGCCATGAGCGCACGAACGGGTACGGAGACCAGGGGACCGGGCCGCCACGACCCGCGCAGCCGCCGCCGGCGGGGGAGCGGGGCGGCGGGGACGCCGAGGAGCACGCCGCGGGAGCACCTGCGCCACAGAGCAACGACGATGCTCGGCCCACCCATCCGCCACCCCACAGACGAACCACGCCCACACCTCCGCTGGACCAGCAAGGACCCGCCCCGCTTCCCCCGGAGGGGGACGGGCGGGGAGGGCGCGGAGGGGCCGGGGCCGGCGAAGCCGGGATGGCCGGGCGGGGAGCGCAGTACGGCGGCGGAGTCGCACGGGCCGCAGCTCGCGGAGCCGACCGCGCCGCCGGGGCGGGACAGCGGCGGCGCCGAGGTGGCGGCACCCGCGCCGGAGCCTCCCTTTGACGAGGGTGCGCCGGGTCCGCCCGGGCCGCGGCGGCAGTTCGCCGGCTGGGCAGCGGGCAGCCGTGACGGCGGGCCGGTGCCGGCCCCTGTCCCTGCGCCCGCTCCCGCGTCTGTCTCCGGCTCTGTGCCTGCCTGTCCACCCGCGCCCCTCCCTGCCCCCGCCCCTGCTGCCGGGTCCACCCCTGTCGCCGCGCCACCCCGCCGTACCGCCGCACTCACCCCTGCCCCGCGCCCTGGGCGTGCCGCCTCTCCGCCCGAGGATGACGGCGATCAACCCGCCCTCGACCGCGAGGGGATGGGGCGGTGGGAGCGGTGGGGAGTGGCGGTGCGGGAGCGGTTGCCGGTGTGGATCCGGCTGCGGTGCGGGCTGGAGCCCGGGACGTGCGTGGCCCTCGTGCTGGTGCTCGTCGCCGGGGTCGCTCTCGCCGCGTACCACTTCTGGTCCGGCCGCCCCCAGTCCGTACAGCCTCCGGAGGCACGCGGCTCGGCGCCACCGCCCGCCGCGGAGGCGGCGGTGCCGGATGCCACGGGGGAGCCCAGCGCCAGTGAAGCGGCGGACGTGGTGGTGGACGTCGTCGGCAAGGTGCGCGAGCCGGGTGTCCACCGGCTGTCTGCCGGGTCCCGCGTCGAGGACGCCTTACGCGCCGCGGGCGGTGTCCGCCCCGGCGCCGAGGCGGACGGCCTGAACCGGGCGCGGCCGCTGGTCGACGGCGAGCAGATCGTCGTCGGCGAGCCGCCACCGGCGGCGCCCGGCGCCCCACCGGCCCCCGCCGCGAACCCACCGGCGGGAGGCGGCTCGCCGACGACCGGACCGACAGCGGTGGTGAGTCTCAACTCCGCGACGCTGGAGCAGCTCGACGCGCTGCCGGGCATCGGTCCCGTGCTGGCGCAGCACATCATCGACTACCGAGACCAGAACGGCGGCTTCACCGACATCGAGCAACTCCGCGACGTGAACGGCATCGGTGACAGCCGCTTCGCGGACCTGCGCCCCCATGTCCAGCCGTGACCTCGCCTCGACCACGACCACCGCCGCCGCCGTACCTGGACAACCCCCGGCACCCAGGGGCCGGTTGCCTGGCACGCGACGGGAGGACGGTACGGCGGCTCCGTCCGCCGCGGCGGAGGGACCGGTCGATCTGCGGCTGGTGCCACCCGCGTTGGCCGCCTGGGCTGCGGCAGCGCTCGCGCTGGGCCGGGAGGGCGCGGCGGTGCCGGTGGCGTGCGCACTGGCAACGGCCGCCGCGCTGGCGCTGCTTGCCGCCGCCCACCTCCGCGGCAGGGGGCACGGGCCGCGGCCGGGGCGCAGCGCCGCCACCGTCCGCCCGGCCGCCGCCGGGCGGTCGCGGGTGCTGGTGGCCGGGGCGGCGGCGCTGCTGTGCGGTGCCGCGGGGGCGGGAGTCGCGGCGCTGCACGGTGCCGACCTCCACCGAGGACCGCTGCCCGCGGTCGCCGAACGGTACGGGCAGGCCACCGTCGAGATGGAGGTGACCTCCGACCCCCGGCTGAACCGCCCGCAGGTCCGCGGCCCGGCCGCCACCCCGCCCGCCGTACTCATCAGAGCAGAAGCCCGCCTGGTCACCACCCGCCCCACGGACACGCCCCAGGCGTCGCCGAAGAGCCCCGCACCACAGACCGCCGCCAGCCCGCCGACCGCCCTTCCCGCACCGCAAACCGCCGCTCCGGAGCGGACCACCTCCACCGATCTGACGCCAACTCCACCCGTCACTCCGGCCGCCGGCGCACCCCCCGAAGCCGCCGGCCCGCCGCCGACCACCCTCGCCGGCTCGGCGCCCGCCCCTCTCGCCACCCCGCTCCTCAACTCCACGCCGCTCCTCAACTCCACCCCGCAAGCCGCAGACCCGGGTCCTACCCCACCCGCCACCGCCTCACAGACCGCCCGCGTGCGGACGCCCGTGCTGGTCCTCGTGCAGCCCCGTGACGCCGCCGCGCGGCAGGCGTGGTTGAGGCTGCTGCCCTCGACCCGGGTGCGGGTCGACGCGCGGGTGTCGCCGGACTCCGGGGGCGGCCGGGCCGTGGGGGCCGTGCTGCGGGTCGTCGGGGACGGGCCGCCGGACGTCGTGGTCCGGCCCAGCGGGATGCAGCGCGCCGCGGGCGCTCTGCGGGGCGGGCTGCGCGAGGCCACCGACGGGCTCACCGCCGACGCCCGCGCGCTGCTGCCCGGGCTCGTCGTCGGCGACACCTCCCGCATCCCCGCCGAACTCCAGGACGCCTTCCACGCCACCGACCTCACTCACCTTCTTGCCGTCAGCGGAGCCAACTTCACGATCTTGCTCGCCCTCCTCATCGGACCGCCCCACCTCGCCGCCCGCGCCGAGCGCCGCGGGCTCGCGCCGCGGCTCGGCATTCCGCTGCGCGCGACCGCGTTCCTCGGCGGGCTCCTCACCCTCGGCTTCGTCGTCGTCTGCCGCCCCGAGCCGAGCGTCCTGCGGGCGGCGGTCTGCGGGCTCATCACCCTGCTCGCCCTCGGCACCGGCCGGCGCCGCTCCCTGCTGCCCGCCCTCGCCGCCGCCGTCCTGCTGCTCGTCCTCTACGACCCGTGGCTGGCCCGCGAGTACGGCTTCCTCCTCTCCGTCCTGGCCACCGCCGCCCTGCTCACCCTCGCGCCCCGCTGGAGCGCGGCGCTGCGCGCCCGCCGGGTGCCGCCGCGGCTCGCCGAGGCGCTGGCGGCGGCCGGGGCGGCGCAGGCGGTGTGCGCGCCCGTCGTCGCCGTGCTCGCGGCGCGCGTCAGCCTGGTCGCGATTCCGTGCAACCTGCTCGCCGAGTTCGCCGTCGCGCCCGCCACCGTCCTGGGGTTCGCGGCGCTCGCCGCCGCCCTGCCCGCGATGCCCGTCGCGGAGTTGCTGGCGGTGCCCGCGGGCTGGGCGGCGGAGTGGATCGCCGGCGTCGCCAGGACCGGGGCGGCGCTGCCCGGCGCCACGTACGGCTGGCCCGGCGGGTGGTACGGCGGGCTGGCCCTGGCCGCCGCGACGCCTCCCCTCCTGCTCGGCCTGCGCCGCCTGGCCCGCCACCGGTGGCTCTGCGTCGCCTGCGCCCTTCTCGTACTGCTCGCCGTGCTCCGCCCCGTCCCCCTCACCCGGGTCCTCACCGGCTGGCCGCCCGCCGGCTGGCGCCTCGTCGCGTGCGACGTCGGCCAGGGCGACGCGCTCGCGCTGGCCGCGGGCGACGGGGAGGCGGTCGTCGTGGACACCGGACCCGACCCCGCGCTGGTCGACCGCTGCCTGCGCGACCTCGGCGTCCGCCGCATCCCCCTCGTCGTCCTCACCCACTTCCACGAGGACCACGTCGCCGGACTGGCCGGTGTGCTGCGCGGCCGGGCCGTGGGCGCCATCCAGGTCGGCGGCCTGGACGAACCCCCGGGCCAGGCGGCCGCCGTGCGCCGCACGGCCGCCGCCGCGGGCGTGCCGGTGGTCCGCGCGCGCCCGGGGGAGCGGCGCCGGGCGGGCGGTCTTTCGTGGCAGGTGGTCTGGCCCGCGGCCGGCGCACCGCCCCCGGCCGAGCCGAACGACGCCAGCGTCACCCTCCTCGTGGAGACGGCCGGCCTCACCGTGCTCCTGCCCGGGGATCTGGAGCCGCCCGCCCAGCGCGCGTTGCTCGCCGCCGTCCCCCGACTGCCCCGCCTCGACGCGCTGAAGGTCCCGCACCACGGCTCCGCGTACCAGGACCACGAGCTGCTACGGCGCCTCAAGCCCCGCTTCGCCCTCGTCAGCGCGGGCGCCGGCAACCCGTACGGCCACCCCTCGCCCCGTACCGTCGCCGCCCTGCGTGCCCAGGGCGCCGCGGTGCTGCGCACCGACCTGCACGGCCCGCTCGCCCTCACCGCGGAAGGAGAGGAAGAAGACCGCACCCCCGCCGCCACCCTCGGCGGCAGATAGCCGCGTCGGCAACGGATCCCAACGGACCGGTGAACTCCGGCACTTGACTCAAGCACGTCCCAGCCGTCACAACCCGGCGGTGAACCCCCGGTTTGCATAGAAAGCAGTACCAGTGCTCGAATGAACGCCCGAGCCACTGAAATTCCACGGGGGTGGATGCTTCATGATCGGTCGTCTCCGGCGCAGATCCCCGGCCACGGCAACCCGGCGCGACGCCGGCCTGGTCGGCGTGCGGGTCCCTTCACACGCGGGGGTGCTGAGCTGCCGTGTGCTCGACCCCGTCGACCAGCCGCTGCCGCAGGCGGAGATCGTGCTCGCCGACGCCGCCGGGCGCAAGGTCGTCAGCGGCGAGAGCGATCCGTTCGGCACCTTCGTCGTCGCGGTCCCGGCCGGCAGCTACCGGCTCTCGATCAACGCCGAGGGCTTCACCCCGTACCGCGGCGAGATCGAAGTCGCGGAAGGCGCCCACAACTCCCTCGGCGACCTCGCGCTCGGCCCCTCCCCGCTGCCGCAGCTCCCGCCGCCCGGCGACTGGGAGATCGACCAGGCGCACACCACCATCGCCTTCGTCGCGCAGCACATCGGCATGGCGCGCGTACGAGGCCGGTTCAACGCCTTCAGCGGCGCCCTGCGCATCGGCCGGCGCATGGAGGACTCGGCCATGCGCGTCGCCATCCAGGCGGCCAGCATCGACACCAACATCAAGATGCGCGACGACCACCTGCGCTCCCCGGACTTCCTCGACGTCGGGCGCTACCCGGCGATCGAGTTCGCCAGCGACCGCTTCGTCCACCGCGGCGGCGCCCGCTGGGCCGTCTCCGGCGCGCTCTCCATCCACGGCGTCAGCCGCACCGTCACGCTCGACACCCGCTACCTCGGCACCGGTTACGGCATGGAGGGCGAACTGCGCGCCGCCTGCCGGGCGACCGTCGAACTGCACCGCGAGGACTTCACGCTCAACTGGCAGCACATGCTCGCCCGCGGCATCGCCGTCGTGGGTTCCAGTATCCAGATCGAACTGGACATCCAGGTGGTGGCCGCAAGCTGACGCCACGGGGCTGCGCGGCGCGCCCGGCCGGTCATCCTGCCGGGTCGTCCGGCACGGTCGCGGAGCCCTCCAGCCAGCCGTCGTACGACTCGGCCAGCTCCTCAAGACCCGCCGCCACCGCCTCCCCCGCGTCCTCGACGACGACGAGCCACTGCGCGTCCTCCGCGTCGTCCTCGCCGGCCAGGGCGTCGCGGATCAGTTGCGGCTCGCCGGCCAGGCCGAAGCGCTCCACGGCCAGTTCGGCCACCGCCTCCGCGGCGTCGCGGTCGGGCAGCACGAGTACGTAGGTCAGGTCGCTCACGCCGCCATTGTGCCCGCGGCCGCGGGAGGTGTCGTACCGGCGTGGGATGCTGTACGGCGATGGCAGCGACGACCCGGAACCCCAGGACCAGCAAGGGCGGCAGCGCCGGTGGCGACCCGCTCACCCCTGTCACGCTCGCCGTGGGCCAGGAGGACCTGCTGGTCGACCGCGCGGTGCAGGAGGTCGTGGGCGCCGCCCGCGCCGCCGACCCCGACACCGACGTGCGCGAGCTGACCCACGACGCCCTCCATCCCGGCACGCTCGCCGAGCTGACCAGCCCGTCGCTCTTCGCCGAGCGCAAGGTCGTGGTCGTGCGGGGCGCGCAGGACCTCGCCGCCGACGCGGTGAAGGACGTCAAGGCGTACGTGGCCGCACCCGCCGCCGAGATCACCCTGGTGCTGGCGCACGCCGGCGGCGCCAAGGGCAAGGGCCTGCTGGACGCGGCGCGCAAGGCCGGCGCCCGGGAGGTCGACTGCGCCAAGGTGACCCGCCCCGCGGACCGGCTGGCGTTCGTGAAGGCCGAGTTCCGGGCCGCGGGCCGCACCGCGACGCCGTCGGCCTGCCAGGCGCTGGTCGACGCGATCGGCTCCGACCTGCGGGAGATGGCCAGCGCCTGCGCGCAGCTCGCGGCCGACGTGGAGGGCACGATCGACGACGCGGTCGTCGCGCGCTACTACACGGGCCGGGCCGAGACCTCCGGCTTCGAGGTGGCCGACCGGGCCGTCGAGGGCCGTACGGCCGAGGCCCTGGAGGCCCTCCGCTGGGCGCTGAGCACGGGCGTGGCCCCGGTCCTCCTCACCAGCGCCCTCGCCCAGGGCGTCCGCTCCATCGGCCGCCTCGCCTCGGCCCCCCGCGGCATGCGC
Organism: Streptomyces sp. NBC_01808; assembly: GCF_035917395.1. Classification (NCBI taxonomy): domain Bacteria; kingdom Bacillati; phylum Actinomycetota; class Actinomycetes; order Kitasatosporales; family Streptomycetaceae; genus Streptomyces; species Streptomyces sp. NBC_01808. Next base: position 2,474,445 of record NZ_CP109072.1, on the reverse strand, counting down.
CCGGCCGACCTGGCCCGCGAGCTGGGCATGCCGCCGTGGAAGGTGGATCGCGTCCGCCAGCAGATGCGCGGCTGGACCGCGGACGGCGTGGCGACGGCACTCCGCGCGGTGGCCCAGGCAGACGCGGACGTCAAGGGCGGCTCGGACGACCCGGCCTACGCCCTGGAGAAGGCCGTTGTCACCATCAGCACCGCCGCCCGCCCCCGCTGACCGGGCACCCCCGGGGCCGGGAGTCACCAAGGAACGGTTGCGGCGCCCCGCCCGCCTCGGCAGCGGCCGAGCGCAGCGCCCATGCGCAAGGCCCCGTCGGGCCCTGGGGAGGGGCCGGGACGGGGCCTTGCGGGGTTGCTGTGCGCCGCACCCGCGTGGCGAACGCAGGCCGCGTGCGGCGTGGTGTTCTCGGTGCCCGACCGGAGCGGAGTGAGAGGGCTCGCGACTGTCGGCCGGGGTGGGCCCCTCCGGGGGCCGGGGTCAGGCCTGGAGGGCCTGGACGCGCTTGGCCAGGGCGGCCTTCTTGTTCGCCGCCTGGTTGCGGTGGATGACGCCCTTGCTGACCGCCTTGTCCAGCTTGCGGGCGGCGGCGCGCTGCGCCTCCACGGCCTTCTCGGCGTCCCCGGCCTCGACGGCCTCGCGGGTACGGCGGATCGCGGTGCGCAGTTCGGACTTCACGGCCTTGTTGCGCAGCCGGGCCTTCTCGTTGGTCTTGATCCGCTTGATCTGGGACTTGATGTTCGCCACGTAGCTGCCTCTTGAGAGATGTTCGAAGATCGTCCTGTGGGACCTGAACTGCCGGACCTCACCGGGTCCAGGCACAGTGGCTCAGGCTACCAGCAGCCAGGACGGCCGCCCAAACCGCTCCCGGCCCCGCGCGCATGGGACCATGGGGGCGACGAGTGCAGACACGCCCCTCCCTCCCGACAGGACCCCTAGGTGCCCGCGACCGAAACCACCGTGCCGCAGCCCAGCCGTACCGAGCCCGCGCTGATCCGCAATTTCTGCATCATCGCGCACATCGACCACGGCAAGTCGACGCTGGCCGACCGGATGCTCCAGATCACCGGAGTCGTCGACAAGCGCCAGATGCGTGAGCAGTACCTCGACCGTATGGACATCGAGCGCGAGCGCGGCATCACGATCAAGTCCCAGGCCGTACGCATGCCGTGGTCGCCCTCGGAGGGTGACAGCAGCGGCGAGGCGCACATCCTCAACATGATCGACACCCCCGGGCACGTCGACTTCACGTACGAGGTCTCCCGCTCGCTCGCCGCCTGCGAGGGCTGCGTGCTGCTGGTGGACGCCGCGCAGGGCATCGAGGCGCAGACCCTCGCGAACCTCTATCTCGCGATGGAGAACGACCTCACGATCATCCCGGTGCTGAACAAGATCGACCTGCCCGCCGCGCAGCCGGAGAAGTTCGCCGCCGAGCTGGCCGGGCTCATCGGCTGCGACCCCTCCGACGTGCTGCGGGTCTCGGCGAAGACCGGGGAGGGCGTCGGGGCGCTGCTCGACGAGGTGGTCCGGCAGGTGCCGGCGCCGGTGGGGGTCAAGGACGCCCCCGCCCGCGCGATGATCTTCGACTCGGTCTACGACTCGTACCGCGGCGTCGTGACGTACGTGAAGGTCGTCGACGGCACGCTCGGCAGGCGCGAGCGGATCAAGATGATGTCGACCGGCGCCCAGCACGAGCTGCTGGAGATCGGCACGAACTCGCCCGAGATGACCCCGGCCGACGGCCTCTCCGTCGGCGAGGTCGGCTATCTGATCACGGGCGTCAAGGACGTCCGCCAGTCCAAGGTCGGCGACACCGTCACCCGGCTCAGCAAGGGCGCCACCGAGCCGCTCGGCGGCTACAAGGACCCCAAGCCCATGGTGTTCTCCGGGCTCTACCCGGTCGACGGCTCCGACTACCCCGAGCTGCGCGACGCGCTCGACAAGCTCCAGCTCAACGACGCCGCGCTGGTCTACGAGCCGGAGACCTCGGCGGCGCTCGGCTTCGGCTTCCGCGTCGGCTTCCTCGGCCTGCTGCACCTGGAGGTGATCAGGGAGCGGCTGGAGCGCGAGTTCAACCTCGACCTGATCGCCACCGCGCCCAACGTGATCTACCGCGTCGTGCTGGAGGACCGCACCGAGCACGTCGTCACCAACCCCAGCGAGTTCCCGGTCGGCAAGATCGAGGAGGTCTACGAGCCGGTCGTACGGGCGACGATCCTCACCCCCAGCGAGTACATCGGCTCGGTCATGGAGCTGTGCCAGAACCGCCGCGGCACGCTGCTCGGCATGGACTACCTCTCCGAGGAGCGCGTCGAGATCCGCTACACGCTGCCGCTCGCCGAGGTCGTCTTCGACTTCTTCGACCAGCTCAAGTCGAAGACCCGCGGGTACGCCTCCCTCGACTACGAGCCCACGGGCGAGCAGAGCAGCCAGCTCGTCAAGGTCGACATCCTGCTGCACGGCGACAAGGTCGACGCCTTCTCCGCGATCACGCACAAGGACAAGGCGTACGCCTACGGTGTCCGGCTCGTCGCCAAGCTGAAGGAGCTGATCCCGCGGCAGGCGTTCGAGGTGCCCGTACAGGCGGCCATCGGCTCCCGTGTCATCGCCCGCGAGACCATCCGCGCCATCCGCAAGGACGTCCTCGCCAAGTGCTACGGCGGCGACATCTCCCGTAAGCGGAAGCTGCTGGAGAAGCAGAAGGAAGGCAAGAAGCGGATGAAGATGGTCGGCAACGTGGAGGTGCCGCAGGAGGCCTTCATCGCGGTGCTGTCCTCGGACGAGGACGGCAAGGCGAAGAAGTAGCGGCGGCCGCCCCGCGGGGCGCGAAGCGGAATCGTACGGACCGGGCCGGCGCGGGATCCCCCGCCCGGCCCGGCTTCGAAACATATCCGACGCCTTGCAGACCCTTACGCCGTTCGATGTCACCCTCTAATCTGCTGGTTACTCGCCAGTTACCAGCGAAGAGCAGGGCCGGAGGATGCAGTGACCGAGACCGAAACCCAGACGAAGCTGGACAGCCGCCCGCCGTCCGTCGCCACGCTCTTCCTTGACCGCGTCGAGTCCACTCCCGACCGGGAGGCGTTCCAGTACCCGGTGCCCGCGGCCACCGCCGGCGAGGGCGACGAGTGGCGGTCGCTGACCTGGGCGCAGTCCGCCGAGCGGGTCTTCGCGATCGCCGCCGGGCTGCTCGACCTCGGCCTGCAGCCCGAGGAGCGGGTCGCGCTCGCCTGCAACACCCGGCTGGAGTGGATCCTCACCGACCTCGGCATCCTCTGCGCCGGCGGCGCCAACACCACGGTCTACCCCAGCACCAACGCCGAGGAGACCGCGTACATCCTCGCCGACTCCGGCAGCCGCGTGCTCGTCGCCGAGGACGCCGCCCAGCTCGCCAAGGCGCGCGAGATGCGGGCGGGGCTGCCCGACCTGGCGCACGTCGTCGTGGTCGAGGCCGCGGACGCCGTCGCCGCCGAGGGCGACCCGGACGGCTGGGTGCTCTCCCTCGCCGAGCTGGAGCGGCGCGGCACCGACTATCTGGAGAAGCACCCCGAGGCCGTACGGGAGCACATCCGGGCCCTGCGCCCCGACCAGCTCGCCACCCTCATCTACACCTCCGGCACCACAGGCCGTCCCAAGGGCGTGCGGCTGGCACACGACTCGTGGTCGTACATGGGCTACGCGATCGAGGGCATCGAGCTGGTCATGCCGGAGGACACCCAGTACCTGTGGCTGCCGCTCGCGCACGTCTTCGGCAAGGTGCTCACCGCCGGGCACATCAAGGTCGGGCACGTGATGGCCGTCGACGGCCGGATCGACAAGATCATCGAGAACCTGCCGGTCGTCCGGCCCACCCAGATGTGCGGCGTCCCGCGGATCTTCGAGAAGGTCTACAACGGCGTGGCCGCCAAGGCGAAGGCCGGCGGCGGCGCCAAGTACAAGATCTTCCTGTGGGCCGCCGAGGTCGCCCGCGAGTACGCGCGCGTCACCCAGGACAACCACCGCCGCACCGGCAAGCGCACCGCGCCCGTCGGCCTGGCGACCAAGCACGCCCTCGCGGACAAGCTGGTCTACGGCAAGTTCCGCGCCGCCTTCGGCGGCCGGATGCGCGGCATGGTCTCCGGATCCGCCGCCCTCGCCCCCGAGATCGGCTACTTCTTCGACGGCGCCGGCGTCCCCATCCTGGAGGGCTACGGCCTCACCGAGTCCGCCGCCGCCAGCTTCTGCAACCGCCTGGAGACCTACCGCACCGGCACCGTCGGCAAGCCGCTGCCCGGCTGCGAGGTGCGGATCGCCGACGACGGCGAGATCCTGCTGCGCGGCCCCGGCATCATGCAGGGCTACCACGGCCTGCCGGAGAAGACCGCCGAAGTGCTGGAGGACGACGGCTGGTTCCACACCGGCGACATCGGCGAGCTGTCCGACGACGGCTTCCTGCGCATCACCGACCGCAAGAAGGACCTGATCAAGACGTCCGGTGGCAAGTACATCGCGCCGAGCGAGGTCGAGGGCCAGTTCAAGGCCGTCTGCCCGTACGTCGGCTCGATCCTCGTCATCGGCGCCGACCGCAACTTCTGCACCGCCCTGATCTCCCTCGACGAGGTGGCGCTCACCGGCTGGGCGAAGGAGAACGGCCTGGCGGACGGGTCGTACGCCGAGCTGGTCGTCTCCCCGGAGGTCCGGGAGCTGGTCGACGGGTACGTACAGCAGCTCAACGAGCGGCTGCAGCGCTGGCAGATGATCAGGAAGTTCCGGATCCTGCCGCGGGACCTCGACGTCGAGCACGGCGAGCTGACGCCGAGCCTGAAGCTGAAGCGTCCCGTGGTGGAGAAGGAGTACAAGGACCTGATCGAGGACATGTACGAGGGCGCCAGGGAAGCCTGAGGCCCGGCTCCTTTCCGACGCGCCCCCGGGGCCGGAAGTGCCGTGCGGCGGTGGCCGCTTGCGGCCGGTCCGCGGGGGTGCGTCTGTTGTCGTACGCGGGGAACGGGAAGGGCGTTCAGGGGTGTGCGGGCGGCGTGTGCGTCGCCGGTCGCGCCCCTCGAACGTGCGACGCACGCGATCCCGTTGACAGTGGCCGCGGCCCCCGCGGCGGGGTGGTGAGAGGGCTGCTCCCGGAGGCGCGGAGGTCTCGTACGCACGCGTGTCCACCGCGGTGAGCTGTGTCTTCGCCGTTACGGCCGGTGCGGCAGCGGGTCGCCGGGGGCCCGTGGGAAGGGCCGGGCGGGGGTGGCCGGAGGGGGTAGTCCGGGGGGTGTGGCGGGGGTCGGATGGGCCATATCCGGTCACCAGTTGTGTCACTTGGTGCATCTGGGCGAGCTCAGTCTGTCACCCTGGTACGCGGGGAATGCCCGTATGCCGGGATTGGGCCGGGAGAGGACAGTGGGGACGACCTTCGCAGTGCAGGCCGTACGTCGATCCACCGTGGTGTCGGTCGTGCGAAGAGAGCCCGCGGAGCCGGACGGCGGGGACGGCGGAGGCGGCACGGAAGGTGCCGACGACGCGGACGGTACGGACGGCGCGGACGACGTGCCGGCATCCGGCGGGGAGTCCCGCGGCGGCGCCCGCAGAGCGCACCGTACGGCCCGGGGCGACGCGGACGGCGAGGCCGCGGACGACGGCGGGGACGACGGTGGGGACGACGGCGGTGACGACGGCGGTGACGGCTCGGGGGAAGACGGCGCAGACGCCGGGGCGGAAGGCTCCGCGGGCAGCGGCGCGGAGGACACCGGCGAGAATGCGGACGCGGACGCCGCCCCGGGTCCGGAGGGCGTGACCGACGTCGCCCTGACCCTCGCCGCCGGAATGCCCGCCGCCGCAGCCGCCCGCCGGTTCGTACGCGAGCTGCTCGCCGGCCGTGCAGGGCCCGAGGTCGACGACGCCGAGCTGCTGACCAGCGAGCTGGTCACGAACGCCGTGGTGCACGCCGGCACCGACGTACGGGTCCGCTGCCGGCTCGTCACCGAGGACGCCACCGCCGCCGGTCTCGCGCGCGACGGCGCCGACGCCGGCGGCCCGGCCGCGGAGCCGACGCTGCTGGTGGAGGTCACCGACCGGCACGCGGCCCGGGTGATGCCGCTGCCGGCGCCCGAGGAGTCGTACGGCTACGGGCTGCAGCTCGTCGCCGCGCTTGCCGACGCCTGGGGCGTGGAGCACCGGCGCAGCGAGAAGACCGTCTGGTTCCGGATGGGCCCGCTGCGCGAGGTCGCGGACGAGCCGGCCGACGACGACCCGGCCGTCGCGGCACCGGGCCGGGAGACGGGCGCGGCGCAGGACGAGGCGGGCGCGTACGGCGCGGGCGCCGTTCGCGGCGACGCGGCCCACGGCCGGGGCGTACCGCACCACGCGGACGGCTCCGGCGGCGACACCGTCCGCGGGGCGCACGACCTCGCCGACGACGACCTCGCCGACCCGCACGCCGCCGACACCGCCGCGCTCCGCCTGCCCAGCCAGGCCACCGCGCACACCCCGCGCAGCGCCACCGACCCCGAACTGCGCGGCGGCGGCCCCTGGGCCGGCGTCGGCGCCTTCTCGTTCCTCGCCGAGACCTCCGACATGCTCGCCGGGCAGTTCGACGAGGACATGGTCGCCTCGCTGGCCACCCAGCTCCTCGTACCCCGGCTCGCCGACTGGAGCGCCGTCTGGCTCGAAGGCGCCGACGGCGCCGAGCCCCGCCTCGCGCAGGTCTGGCACGCCGCCGAGGAGCGGATCTCCCCGCTCCGCCGCGCCCTGGAGCAGTGCCCGCTGCCGCCGCCCGACGCCCGCCCCGTACCGGTCTCGTGGCCCGGCGGCAGCGGCGGCGTCGCCCGCGGCCCCGGAGACGCCGGCTACGGGCTCGGCGGCCCCGCGCTGGCCTGCCCGCTGGTCGCCGGCGGCCGGCGGGTCGGCACGCTGCTCTTCGGCCGCGCCGGCGTCGCCCGGATCGGCGGCGACGTCGTCGCCGTCGTCACGGACTTCGCGCGCCGCGTCGCGCACGCCGTCTCCGCCGCCCGCCAGTACACGCGCCAGGTGACCATCAGCGAGGTGCTCCAGCGCGGCCTGCTGCCCAGCGGCATCGCGGAGATGCCGGCCATGGACACCGCCGTCGTCTACGAGCCGGCCGAGGGCGCCGCCGCGGGCGGCGACTTCTACGACCTCTTCCCCAGCGGCAGCGACCGCTGGTGCTTCGCCCTCGGCGACGTTTGCGGCCAGGGCCCGGAGGCGGCGGTCGTCACGGGCCTCGCGCGGCCGGTGCTGCGGCTGCTGGCGCGCGAGGGCTACGGCGTCGCGGACGTGCTCGCCGGCCTGAACCGCACCCTCGTGGAGCACGCCTTCGAGGCCGTCGAGGCGGCCACGGCGTTCGGGCTGCCGCCGGAGCAGGCGCGGTTCCTGTCGCTGCTGTACGGGGAGCTGGTGCCGTACGAGCACGACCGCGGCGGCGTCCGCTGCACCGTGGCCAGCGCCGGCCACCCGCTGCCGCTGCTGCTGCGCAGCGACGGCGGGGTGCGGGCGGCGGCGGACTCGCAGTTGCTGCTGGGGGTGCTGGACGACGCGGAGTACTACAGCCAGTCGTTCGACCTGGAGCCCGGCGACACGCTGCTGTGCGTGACGGACGGCGTGACGGAGCGGCGGTACGGGGACCGGCTGTTCGATGACGAGGACGGGCTGGCGGAGGCCCTGTCGTGCTGCACGGGGCTGGGCGCGGCGGCGGTGGCGGAGCGGATCAGGACGGCGGTGCACGACTTCGCGCCGGTGCCGCCGCGGGACGACCTGGCGATGATGGTGCTCCAGGCGCGGGGGACGGAGCCGGGCGGGTACTGAGGCGGGGCTGGAGCCGGGATCCGGGCTGCGCCGGGGGCCGGTGACCGGGGGCCGGTGACCGGGGAGTCCGGGACTTCCGGCGGCCCGGGGGACAATGGGGCGTATGCCCTCCGTACTGCCCGATGGCGAGCCCGCGCCCGAGGACGGGGCCCTGCCCGCCGAGGCGCTGGCCGGGGCCGCCGGCCGCCCCCTCGGCTTCTACGCCCACGTCCCGTACTGCGCGACCCGCTGCGGCTACTGCGACTTCAACACGTACACCGCCTCCGAACTGCGCGGCACCTCGCGCGACGACTACGCCGCCACCTTCGCCGAGGAGGTCCGCCTGGCCCGCAAGGTGCTCGGCGACGATCCGCGCGAGGTCGAGACGGTGTTCTTCGGCGGCGGTACGCCCACGCTGCTGCCGGCGGCGGACCTGGGGCGGATGCTGGCGGCGATCCGCTCGGAGTTCGGCCTCGCGGCGGACGCGGAGGTGACGACGGAGGCCAATCCGGAGTCGGTCGATCCGGCGTATCTGGCGGAGCTGCGGGAGGCCGGGTTCAACCGGATCTCGTTCGGGATGCAGAGCGCGCGGGAGCACGTGCTGCGGGTGCTGGACCGTACGCACACCCCGGGGCGCCCGGAGGCGTGCGTGGCGGAGGCGCGGGCGGCGGGGTTCGCGCACGTGAACCTGGACCTGATCTACGGCACGCCGGGGGAGACGGACGACGACTGGCGGGCGTCGCTGGCGGCGGCACTGGAGGCGGGTCCTGACCATGTGTCGGCGTACGCGCTGATCGTGGAGGAGGGCACGCAACTGGCGCGGCGGATCCGGCGGGGGGAGGTGCCGCCGACGGACGACGACGTACACGCGGACAGGTACCTGATCGCGGAGGAGGCGCTGTCGGCGGCGGGGATGGAGTGGTACGAGGTGTCGAACTGGGCGGCCGCGGGGGGCGGCGCGGGCGCCCGGTGCCGGCACAACGAGCTGTACTGGACGGGCGCGGACTGGTGGGGCGCGGGCCCGGGGGCGCACAGCCAGGTGGGCGGGGTGCGGTGGTGGAACGTCAAGCACCCGGCGCCGTACGCGTCCGCGCTGGCGGCGGGCCGGTCGCCGGCGGCGGGCCGGGAGGTGCTGACGGAGGAGGACCGCAGGGTGGAACGGATCCTGCTGGAGCTGAGGCTGTCGGCGGGCTGCCCGGTGTCGCTGCTGCGCCCGGCGGGGGCGGCTGCGGCGGCCCGGGCGGTGGGGGACGGGCTGCTGGAGGGCGGTCCTTACGAGGCGGGGCGCTTGGTGCTCACGCTGAGGGGCCGCTTGCTGGCGGACGCGGTGGTCCGGGACCTGGTGGACTGAGGGTTCCCCGACCCCGCCCTTCCCGAAACTCAAGGGCCCCGCCCCCGAGACCCCGAGGCTGCGCCACCGGACCCGCTCAGGGCCGGGTGCTGGGGCAGTTTCGGGGTGGCGTCCGACGATCCCCGCACACCCACCCAAGGGTATGCGCCTGCTGTGACATCGCGGGTCCCGGATCCAGCCCCCAGTGCTGTGACCGCTAGGTTCGCGGGTCGGTGGTCCTGGCCTCATGCGGGCGAGGCGAGCATCTCCTGAAGGATGCGCTGCAGCTCGCTACGGTCCTGAGGAGTGATCCTCGCCAGCCTGCGGTCGTACTCCGCCGCGAGGGCTGCGAGTGCGCGGTCCCGTGCCTCTGCGCCCTCGGGGGTCAGTACGAGCCGGTGACGCCGCAGGTCCGCGTCGTCGATCTCGCGCCGGATGAACCCCTTGGCGACGAGGTTGCGGACGTAGACCGTCACGCTCGCTTTGGGCAGCAGCAGTGCCGCCGCGATCTCCGCTGGGTACGGCGACGCGGCCACCTCCGCCAGGACGAAGAACTCCTTCGTCTCCAGCCCGAGATCCGCCAGCTCGTCCGTGCAGGCATCCATCACGACACTCAGCAGCCGCTGGTTCAGCGTCCACAGCTCTGCCCCGTCGACTGCCATGCGAGCCCCTCATCCAAGTGGTACGATTCTGTATTAGTTCCAAGCTGTACCAGTAGCGGTTTTGTACTGGACATCTATGGAACAATAACCTCGCGAAGGGCGCCCTCCATGCTTCAGCACCTCACGATCCCGCGCGGACCGATCGAGCTCGCGGCCGACCTCCACCTGCCCGACAACGCCGACAGCGCCGCGCCGCTGCGCACCGTCGTGCTCTCCACACCCGGCAGCAGCGTGAAGGAGCAGATCGGCGCCAACTATGCGTCCCGCCTCGCCGCCCACGGCATCGCAGCGCTCGTCTTCGACCCGGCCCACCAAGGGCAGAGCGGCGGCGAGCCACGTGACCTGGAAGACCCGTACCGCCGCGGTGAGGACATCTCCTACGCCATCGACACGCTCCTCACGACCCCCGGCGTCGACCCGCAGCGCATCGGCGTCCTCGGCATCTGCGCCGGCGGCGGATACGCGGTACACACCGCCCGCACCGACCACCGCATCAAAGCGGTCGGCACGGTCGTCCCCGGCAACATGGGCACCTCGTTCCGCAGCTTCCAGCCCGACGGCCCGGCCGCCGCACTCGACGCCCTCGCCGACGCGCGCACCGAAGAGTCCCGCTCGGGCGGGCTCACCCGCGTGAACTGGCTGCCCGACACCCTGGAGGACGCCGCAGCAGCCGGTCTGACCGACATCGACACCACCCAGGCCCTCACCTACTACCGCACCGAGCGCGGCGGCAACGAGCACTCCACCAACCGCCGCCTCTCACGCGGCGACTCCCTCCTGCTGGGCTACGACGCATTCCACCTGGTCGACCAGCTCATGACCCAGCCACTCCAGGTCATCCTCGCCGGACGCATCGGCAACACCGGCTCCTACGAGGCGGGCATGGAGCTGTGGAAGCTGGCCCCCAACCCGGTCGACCTCATGGTGATCGACGGCGCCGGCCACTACGAGATGTACGACGAGCCCGAGTACGTCGACGCCGCCGTCGACCGGCTCACCGACTTCTACGTCAACAACCTGTAAGGCATCCAGCCGGACGAGCGGCGCGCGTCGTGGGGAAAAACTCGGCCCTCAGGAGCCGATTCGGGCCGGATCAGGGGGTGCGACCGCGGGTTACGGCCGGATTTCTCCGCCGAGGGTGCCGTGGGCCGGGGGCGGCGGTGGTACGCGCCCCGCCCGCCGGACCCATACGGCGGGCGGGGCGCTCCCCGGCCGGTCGTGAGTACCGTCGCCCGCCCCGGGGCCGCCTCGTGACCGCGGTCTGCCCCCGGCGGCCAGGAGCCGGGGGTTCAGTGGGGATTGCCGGCGGATGAGGACGTTGGCGTCGCTGACGGCCGACAGGTCGCCTTCCGCGCGCGCCGCGGTCCGGCCCTCTGCGAGCTTGGCGCACCGGCCGCAGCCGGGGGCAGGGGCGGCGTCCGGGGGAGGGAACACGTCGGGCAGGTAGACCGGATCGGCCATGGACGTAGGGCGCTTGGTGCTCACGACCGGCCCCTCCGTAAACGCGCGGCGGCGATCCGCCCGTGGCCCGGTTCCAGGTCGCTCTCGCCCGCCGTGGTGACGCAGTGGCCCCCTGCCCGGTGCACTGCCAGGCGGAGGATCGCCCTGTCGGCCCGGTCCCAACTGATGCGGTCCCACGTGTCCACGAGGCACACCGCGGGGCCGGCGGCCTGGCGCATGGTGTAGGTGAGCATCTGCCACTGCGCCCGCTGCCAGGCGCACAGCGCCTGGTCCCCGCGGTCCACCCACTCCCCGGCCACCACCCAGCCCTGCTCGGCGGCATACCGCCTGCAACGCGCTATGCGCTCGTCCAGGGCCGCGGTCGTCAGTGTGGCGTGCCGGTCGTAGATGAACGCCAGCGTGGGCCGGGGTGGGTGGGTGTCGGGTTTCTCCATCACGCTCGCCTGTCGTCGGTGATCAGGTCGTCACCGACCGTAGGAGCGTCTGGAGTGAGGCAGGGGCAGAAATCCTGCCCCTCGCATGCCCGTTCGTTACGCGGCCAGGAGCCCGACCTTCGTCGCGAGTGCGGCTGCGCGCCGCCTGCGCCTCGGGCTCTTGGCCTCGGACTCTTCGAGGATGATCCGGCGGGCGTACCCGTTGTAGCGGATCGTCTCTGGCGCCGCGGCGTTGGCCTTCTCCAGCGTCGCCAGGGCGACCTCGGGCTGGCCGTTGAGCTGGTAGCCGCGCGCCTCCTCGATGCGGTGCCGGGCCCGGCGCGGTTGGCTGGGGATGACGGTCGCGTCAGTCCGTGCGGCCTGCCGTACCGACTCGCCTCCGGCGTGCAGCTCCACGGCCACCGTGACCGCGTGCGGGCCCATGATGGCCGCCCCGAAACTGGTGACGGGGTGGTAGTAGCCGGCCGGGAGCCGTCCGGCCTTGGCGCGTGCGTCGTCCCAGTGCGCCCACGCCGTGCCGGATGCGCCCCGGCGGGCGGCGGTGTAGCCCATCTCGAAGTCGAGCGCACCGGCGATGGCCAGCACGCGGTCGTCGGCGGCGGGCAGCAGCGGGCGGAGGTAGTCGATGGCCGCGCGGTTGACGTCGTCGGCGGCGTCGAAGTCCCGCGGACCGGCGTCGCGGTGGGCCTGGGCGAGCAGCCAGGCGGCGGTGCCGATGGCGTGCGGGTCTTCGCTCTCCTGGGCGGCGACCATGCCGCGGTCGGCGACGCGCCAGAGCAGCGAGCTGTCGGGCTGGTAGGCGAGGAAGAACTGCGCCAGCGCGTACGTCTCGGCGAGCAGCGACTGCGCGCGGCGGCGTTCAGCGGCGGTCTCGGCCTGCCGCGTGGCCAGGTGCGCGTCCAGGATCAGGTCGGGCAGCAGCGCGCCGATGACGTCCCGGTGGTCGGGGGCGGAATGACGGGCGCTCCACGCATGGTCGAGGCGGGCCCGCAGGTGCGGGAGGCCCGGGGCCTCTCGGTCGCCGGGCAGCGGGAAGCGGTTGATGGCGTCGCGGACCGCGGGGAGCCTGGCGTGTCCCGGGCCGATGAACATCTCGACGCTCATGGACTGGTCGCCGGTGAGGTCGGCGAGATCGCGGACGCGCAGCAACTCGGCGATCCGCAGGATCATGGGCAGCTTCGGCAACTGGAGCTTTCCGGTCTCCACTTGCTTCACCCACGACGGCGACTTGCCGAGCAGCCCGCCCATGACGGGACGGCTCATACCGCGACGTTCGCGAAGGATCTGCATCCGCTGGCCGAACGCGAGTGGTTCCATGAGCGGGTCGGTGGCACCGTCTGATGACGTCACAGCCTTACCTCTTCTCTGCGGCTCGCCACTGCCAGGGTAGGAGGCGGGGCCGGTTCTGTGTGCGGTCGACCGCAAACAGTGTGTTACAGAGAGCGTGAGGAAACGCCGGCCGCTGCGGGCCTGGCCTCGCCTCGGAACCCCTCAGGAACCCGGCGCCGTGACGAAGTCGATCAGTTCCTCCACCCGGCCCAGCAGCGCCGGTTCCAGGTCGCGGTACGTCCGTACCGAGTCCAGGATGCGGCGCCACGCCGCGCCCGTGTCCGGGGGCCAGCCCAGTTCCCGGCAGACGCCCAATTTCCAGTCCTCGCCCCGCGGGATCCTCGGCCACGCTGCGATGCCCACCGACGCGGGCTTGACCGCCTCCCAGATGTCCACGTACGGGTGACCCACCACCAGCGCGTGGGTGCTCGTCACCGACTCCGCGATGCGCCACTCCTTCGTGCCCGGTACCAGGTGGTCCACCAGGACTCCCAGCCGGGCGTCCGGGCCGGGAGCGAAGGACTCGACCACCGACGGGAGGTCGTCCACGCCCTCCAGGTACTCGACCACCACGCCCTCGACCCGCAGGTCGTGGCCCCAGACGCGCTCCACCAGCTCCGCGTCGTGGCGGCCCTCGACGTAGATGCGGCCGGCGCGGGCCACGCGCGCGGTGTGGTCGCGGACCGCGATCGAGCCGGAGGCGGACAGGAGAGGGCCCGAGGACGACGCGGGGCGGCCCGGACGTACGAGCGTCACCACCCTGCCGTCGATCATGAAGCCCCGCGGCGTCAGCGGGAACACCCGGTGCTTGCCGAAGCGGTCCTCCAGGGTCACCGTCGGGCCCTCCGCGGTCTTCTCCGTGCGGATGACCGCGCCGCAGAAGCCCGTCGCCACCTCCTCCACCACGAGGTCCGGCTCCGCCGGCACCTCGGGGGCGGGCTGCTGCGGCTTCTTCCAGGGGGGCGTGAGGTCGGTGTCGTAGCGGCGCACGGAAGTGAGATTACGACAAGCGCCGCGCCAGCTCGTCGCGTTGGGCCCGTACGAAGTCCGCCCCGACCGCCGCCCCGTGCCCCGGCACGTACACCGCCCCGGAACCGCCCAGCTCCAGCAGCCGGTCCAGCGCCGCCGGCCAGCGGGCCGGGTCCGCGTCCCGGCCCGCCTGCGGGGGGCCCGACTCCTCGACCAGGTCGCCGCAGAAGACGACGGCCGGGCGGCCCGGGACGTAGACCGCCATGTCGTGCGACGAGTGCGCCGCGCCCAGCTCGGCCAGCAGCACTTCCCGGCCGCCCCCGAGGTCCAGCGGGTACGTGCCGGAGACCGCGTGCCGCGGGGCGACCAGGACGTCGACGGCCTCCGCCGCCGCGTCGCGGTTCAGCCCGTGGCGTACGGCGTCCGCGCGCAGCTCGTCCGCGCCGGCGCCGCGCAGGTGCGCGGCCATGCCCGCCGGGCCGTAGACCTCGGCGCCGGCGAAGGCGGCGGTGCCGAGCACGTGGTCGAAGTGCGGATGCGTGAGCGCGATACGGGTCACGGGACGGCCGAAGCGGTCCCGTACGGCCCGCCGCAGCTCCGCGCCCTCCCGCAGCGAGGCGCCCGTGTCCACGAGCAGCACGCCTTCCGCCCCGCCCACCGCGCCCGCCGTCGCGTCCCAGCGGGGCAGCCGGCGCCGCAGGACGTCCGGGGCGAGCTCTTCCCAACCGCCACCCATACCCCGACGCTATAACCTGACAGGCCGCCTTGCCCGGGCTGCCCTACCCGGCCGTACACTGGCCCGGAACCCTGGCACTCCCCGCCGTCGAGTGCCAGCGGCGGAACGACCGGACGGGACCCCGAGTACGGAGGTGGGCAGCATGCTCAGCGAGCGCCGGCTCGAAGTGCTGCGCGCCATCGTCCAGGACTACGTGGGCACGGAGGAGCCGGTCGGCTCCAAGGCGCTCACCGAGCGGCATCACCTGGGTGTCTCCCCGGCCACGGTGCGTAACGACATGGCCGCCCTGGAGGACGAGGGGTTCATCGCCCAGCCGCACACCAGCGCCGGCCGTATCCCCACCGACAAGGGGTACCGGCTGTTCGTCGACAAGCTCGCCGACGTCAAGCCGCTGAGCACGGCCGAGCGGCGGGCGATCCAGAACTTCCTGTCCGGCGCCGTCGACCTCGACGACGTCGTCGGGCGCACGGTGCGGCTGCTGGCGCAGTTGACGCGGCAGGTGGCGGTGGTGCAGTACCCGTCGCTGACCCGCTCGACCGTGCGCCACGTCGAGCTGCTCCAACTCGCCCCCGCGCGCGTGATGCTCGTGCTCATCACCGACACCGGCCGGGTCGAGCAGCGCATGATCGACTGCCCGGCGCCGTTCAGCGAGGACTCCCTCGCCGACCTGCGCGCCCGGCTCAACAGCCGCGTCGTCGGCCGCCGGTTCGCCGACGTGCCGCGGCTGGTCGCCGACCTGGCGGAGCCCTTCCCCGCGGACGACCGCGGCACGGTGCAGACCGTGCTGTCGGTGCTGCTGGAGACGCTGGTGGAGGAGACGGAGGAGCGGCTGATGATCGGCGGCACCGCCAACCTCACCCGCTTCGACCACGACTTCCCGCTCACCATCCGGCCGGTGCTGGAGGCGCTGGAGGAGCAGGTGGTGCTCCTGCGGCTGCTCGGGGAGGCGAAGGAACCGGGCGTGATGGTGCGTATCGGCCATGAAAACGACCACGAGGGGCTCACCTCCACCTCGGTCGTCTCCGTCGGATACGGTTCAGGCGGCGACACCGGTGAAGCCGTCGCCAAGCTCGGCGTGGTCGGACCTACCCGCATGGACTACCCCGGAACGATGGGAGCGGTACGCGCAGTGGCACGGTACGTCGGACAGATCCTGGCGGAGTCATAGTTGGCTACGGACTACTACGCGGTCCTCGGCGTCGGACGTGACGCGTCGCAGGAGGAGATCAAGAAGGCGTTCCGCAGACTCGCCCGCGAGCTGCATCCGGACGTGAACCCCGATCCGAAGACCCAGGAGCGGTTCAAGGAGATCAACGCCGCCTACGAGGTGCTGTCGGATCCGCAGAAGAAGCAGATCTACGACCTCGGCGGCGACCCCCTGTCGCAGAACGGCGCCGCGGCCGGCGGCTTCGGCGCCGGCGGCTTCGGCAACCTCTCCGACATCATGGACGCCTTCTTCGGCCAGGCGGGCCAGCGCGGGCCGCGCTCGCGCACCCGCCGCGGCCAGGACGCCATGATCCGGCTCGAAATCGAGCTGGAGGAGGCGGCGTTCGGCGCAACCAAGGAGATCCAGGTCGACACCGCGGTGGTCTGCGGCACCTGCAACGGCGAGGGCGCGGCGCCCGGCACGTCGGCGCAGACGTGCGACATGTGCCGCGGCCGCGGCGAGGTCTCGCAGGTCACCCGGTCCTTCCTCGGCCAGGTCATGACCTCCAGGCCCTGTCCCCAGTGCCAGGGCTTCGGCACGGTCGTGCCCACGCCGTGCCCCGAGTGCGCGGGCGACGGCCGGGTGCGCTCGCGGCGTACGCTCACGGTCAAGATCCCCGCAGGCGTCGACACCGGCACCCGCATCCAGCACGCCGGCGAGGGCGAGGTCGGCCCGGGCGGCGGCCCCGCGGGCGACCTGTACGTGGAGATCCGCGAGCTGCCGCACCCGATCTTCCAGCGCCGCGGCGACGACCTGCACTGCACGGTGACGATCCCGATGACGGCGGCCTCGCTGGGCACGAAGGTCAATCTGGAGACGCTCGACGGCCTGGAAGAGGTCGACATCCGTCCCGGTACGCAGTCGGGGCAGTCGATTCCGCTGCACCAGCGCGGTGTCACGCATCTGCGCGGCGGCGGCCGGGGCGACCTGGTCGTGCACGTGGAGGTCGAGACGCCGCAGAAGCTGGATCCGGAGCAGGAGCGGCTCCTTCGCCAACTCGCCCAGTTGCGCGGCGAGGAGCGCCCGCAGGGCCAGTTCAAACCGGGCCAGCAGGGGCTGTTCTCGCGGCTGAAGGACGCCTGGAGCGGCCGCTAGCTCCCCGGCCGGGGACCTCGCCGGGCCGCCGCCGTGCGGCCCGTGCGACGGGTGTTGCGGGTGGGACGCCAGCCGTCCCCAGGTGCGTGAAGACGCGCGGATTCCATGATCCGGCGCGGGCCGCCGGCGTCCGACCTGCATGACAGGATTGAGCCATGCCCACCGAGCTGAACGATCTGTTCACCTTCCCGATCGTGCAGGCGCCCATGGCCGGTGGCGCATCCTGCCCGCAGCTCGCCGCCGGGGTGCTGGAGGGCGGCGGCCTGGCGTTCCTCGCCGCCGGGTACAAGACGCCCGAGGCGATGTACGAGGAGATCCGCCAACTGCGGGCCGTCACCGACCGGCCCTTCGGCGTCAACCTGTTCATGCCCCAGCCCCCCTCGCCGCCCGACCCCGCCCAGATCGAGGCGTACGCGGAGCAGTTGGCCGGCGAGGCCGAGTGGTACGGCACGGCGCTGGGGGACGCCGAGGCCGGCACGGACGACGCCTTCGACGCCAAGGTGGCGATACTCCTGGACGAGCCGGTGGCGCTGGTGTCGTTCACCTTCGGCTGCCCCAAGGCGGCCGTGCTCGACGCCTTCGCCCGCGCCGGGACGTACACCGTCGTCACCGTCACCAACGTCGTCGAGGCGCGCCGCGCGCAGGCCGCCGGGGCCGATGCCGTGTGCGTGCAGGGCGTCGAGGCCGGCGGCCACCAGGGCGGCTTCCGCAACGATCCGCGGGACGACTACGTGGGCCGCGGGCTGCTCACGCTGCTCGCCGAGGTGCTGGAGGCCGTCGATGTGCCCGTGATCGCCGCCGGCGGGCTGATGCGCGGCGGGCAGATCGCCGCGGTGCTCTCCGCGGGCGCCGCCGCCGCGCAGCTCGGCACCGCGTTCCTGGTCTGCCCCGAGTCCGGCGCCAACGCGCTGCACAAGCGGGCCGTCACCGGGGGGGTGTTCACGCGTACGGAGCTGACCCGCGCCTTCTCCGGCCGCCCCGCGCGCGGGCTGGTCAACCGGTTCGTACGCGAGCACGGCCCGTACGCCCCCGCCGCCTACCCCCAGGTCCACCACCTGACCTCCCCGCTGCGCGCCGCCGCCGCCCGCGTCGGGGACCCGCAGGGCATGGCGCTGTGGGCGGGCCAGGGCTACCGACTGGCGCGGGAACTGCCCGCCGCGGAGCTGGTGGAGGTGCTGGCCCGGGAGCTGGCCGACGCGCTCAGCGGCACGACGAAGCCCACCGGCGACGCCTCGGGCGGCCTGCTGTGACCGCCCCGGTGTTCGTCGCCGAGCCCGCCGTGCTGGACGCCGCCCGCCCCGGCGCGGTGCTGGCGCTGACCGGGCCCGAGGGGCGGCACGCGGTGTCCGTACGGCGGCTGCGGGCCGGCGAGGACGTCGTGCTCACCGACGGCGCGGGGCGCGGCGCGTACGGCACCGTGGCCGGCGCGGAGGACCGCGACCGGCTGCTGGTGACCTGCGCCGAGGTGCGCGAGGAGCCGGTGCCGCGCCCGCGGCTGACTGTCGTGCAGGCGCTGCCGAAGGGCGACCGGGGCGAGCTGGCCGTCGAGACCATGACCGAGACCGGCGTGGACGCGGTGGTGCCGTGGGCGGCGGCCCGCTGCGTGACCCAGTGGCGCGCGGAGCGCGGGCGGAAGTCCCTGGCCAAGTGGCGCGCCACCGCCCGCGAGGCGGGCAAGCAGGCCCGCCGGCTGCGCTTCCCCGAGGTCGCCGGACTGCACTCGACGAAGGAGCTGCTGCCGCTGCTCGCGGGCGCGGCGTTCACGGCCGTGCTGCACGAGGAGGGCGCCGCGCCGCTGGCCGCCGCCACGCTGCCGGAGGAGGGCGAGATCGTGCTCGTGGTCGGCCCGGAGGGCGGGGTCGCGCCGGAGGAGCTGGCCGCGTTCGAGGGCGCGGGCGCGGGGGCGTACCGGCTGGGGCCGAGCGTGCTGCGCACCTCCACGGCGGGCACGGCGGCGGGTGCGGTGGTGCTCGCCGCGACCGGGCGGTGGTCCTGAACAAGCGGAGCGAGAGGTTCCGTGCGCCCGGATCCCGACCTTCCGCGCGCGGGAAACAGGGGGTTTTCCCAAGGTGTTCACAATTACGTCCCGATTCGTTCCGCCCCGGGACGGGGCGGGTACAGGACGAAGGTCACACCGCACCGCAAAGCGGTGGTGAGTACTGCTTCCGCATGATGGGATGATCGACGTGACTCAGCCTGCTTACCTGCGATTCCCGCACCTGCACGGCGACTTGATCACCTTCACGGCGGAGGACGACGTCTGGGCCGCGCCCCTCGACGGCGGCCGGGCCTGGCGGGTGAGCGCCGACAACATGCCGGTGGACCATCCGCGCATAGCCCCCGACGGAACCCGCGTCGCCTGGACCTCCACCCGCGACGGCGCCCCCGAGGTCCTCACCGCGCCCGTCGACGGCGGCGCGCCCGTCCGCCTGACGTACTGGGGCAGCGGCAAGACCTCCGTACGCGGCTGGACGCCAGACGGCGACGTGCTGGCGCTGACCACCCACGGCCAGTACTCGCTGCGCCGCACCTGGGCCCGCGCCGTGCCGCCCGACGGCGGCCCCGCGCACACGCTGCCGTTCGGACCCGTCGGCAACGTCGCGTACGGGCCCGAGGGCCGCGTCGCGCTGCTCACCACGGGCATGGGCCGGGAGGCGGCGTACTGGAAGCGCTACCGCGGCGGCACCGCGGGCCGGCTGTGGCTGCGCACCGCGCCCGACGCGGAGTTCACCCGCCCCGCCGAGCTGGACGCCGTCCTCGGCAACGCCGAGTACCCGCTGTGGGCCGGCGGGCGGCTGGCGTTCCTCTCCGACCACGAGGGCACCGGCGCGCTGTACTCCGCCGACACCGACGCCCCCGACGCGTACGCCGCGCTGCGCCGCCACACCCCCCTCGGCGGCTTCTACGCCCGCCACGCCGCCACCGACGGCACCCGCGTCGTCTACGCCAGCGCCGGCGAACTCTGGCTCCTCGAAGGACTCGACGAGGGCACCGAGCCCCGCCGCCTCGACATCCGCCTCGGCGGCCAGCGCACCGACCTGCGCCCCCGCCCGCTGCGCGCCCGCCACAACCTCGGCACCGCCCGCCCCGACCACACCGGCCGCGGCAGCGCCGTCGAGATCCGCGGCACCCTGCACTGGGTGACCCACCGCGAGGGCCCCGCCCGCGCGCTGGCATCCGAGCCCGGCGTACGGGCCCGGATGCCGCGGGTCTTCCGCGCCGAGGGCGCCGAGCACGTCGTGTTCGTCACCGACGCCGAGGGCGAGGACGCGCTGGAGTTCACCCCCGCCGCCGGCCGCGACGCCGGCGCCACGCCCCGCCGCGTCGCCGCCGGGCGCCTCGGCCGGGTCACCGGGCTGGCCGTCGCGCCGGACGGCAGCCGCGTCGCCGTCGCCTCGCACGACGGCCGGGTGCTCCTCGTCGAACGCGCCTCCGGCGACGTACGCGAGGTCGACACCAGTGCGTACGGCGACGCCGGCGGGCTGGTGTTCTCCCCCGACTCCGCCTGGCTGGCCTGGTCCCACCCCGGCCCCGGCGCGCTGCGGCAGTTGCGCCTCGCGACCACCGACGGGCTGGCCGTCGCCGAGGCGACGCCGCTGCGCTTCCGCGACTACTCCCCGGCGTTCACCGCGGACGGCAAGCACCTGGCGTTCCTCTCCGAGCGGGCCTTCGACCCGGTCTACGACAGCCACGTCTTCGACCTGTCGTTCCCGTACGCCTGCCGCCCCCACCTGATCACGCTGGCCGCCGAGACGCCCTCGCCGTTCGGCCCGCAGCGCCACGGCCGGCCCCCCGAGCGCGGCACCTCCGACGACGGCGACGACGCCGGCTCCGGCTCCGGCTCCGGCTCCGGCGACACCCCGCCGGTCACCCGCATCGACCTCGAAGGACTCGCCGACCGCATCCTGCCCTTCCCCGTCGAGGCCGCCCGCTACTCGACGCTGCGCGCCGCGGAGGGCGGCCTGCTGTGGCTCGTCCACCCGCTGCGCGGCGTCCTCGGCACCGACGCCGCGGGCCCCGAGGACGACGGGCCCACCAGCCGGCTGGAGCGCTACGACCTCGGCAAGCAGCGCGTCGAGGAACTCGCCGACGACGCCGAGGGCTTCACCGTCACCGGCGACGGCACCCGGATCCTGCTGCGCACCGAAGGCAAGCTGAAGGTCGTCCCCGCCGACCGCAAGGCCAGCCACCTCGACGACGGCGACGGGGACAACGTCACCGTCGACCTCACGCGCGTACGGCAGTTGCTCGACCCGGCCGCGGAGTGGCGGCAGATGTACGCCGAGGCCGGCCGGCTGATGCGCGACCACTTCTGGCGCGCCGACCTCGGCGGCGTCGACTGGGACGGCGTGCTGGAGCGCTACCGGCCGCTGCTGGAGCGCGTCGCCACCCACGACGACCTGGTCGACCTGCTGTGGGAGGTGCAGGGCGAGCTGGGTACGTCCCACGCGTATGTCATCCCCCCGGGCGGCGGGGCTCCCGCGGGCGCCCCGGAGCGGCGGCAGGGGCTCCTCGGAGCCGACATCACCCGCGGGGACGACGGCAGTTGGCGCGTCGAGCGGATACTGCCGTCCGAGACCTCCGACCCGCACGCCCGCTCCCCGCTGGCCGCGCCAGGCGCCGCGGTCCGCCCCGGCGACGCGATCGTCGCCGTCGACGGCCGGCCCGTCGACCCGCAGGCCGGGCCCGCGCCGCTGCTGGTGGGCTCGGCGGGCAAGCCCGTCGAGCTGAGCGTGCTGCCCGCCGACGGCGGCGACGTGCGCTACGCGGTGATCGTCCCCACCGCCGACGAGGAACCGCTCCGGTACCACACGTGGGTCGCGGGACGGCGCGCGTACGTGCGCGAAGCCTCCGGCGGCCGCCTCGGCTACCTCCACGTACCCGACATGCAGGGCCCCGGCTGGGCACAGCTCCACCGCGACCTGCGCGTCGAAGTCGCCCACGAGGGCCTGGTGGTCGACGTCCGCGACAACCGCGGCGGGCACACCTCGCAGCTCGTCGTGGAGAAGCTGGCGCGGCGCGTCGTCGGCTGGGACGCGGGCCGCGGGCTCCGGCCCGTCAGCTATCCGATGGACGCGCCGCGCGGTCCCGTGGTCGCGGTGGCCAACGAGTTCTCCGGCTCGGACGGCGACATCGTCAGCGCCGCGATCCGGGCGCTGGGCATCGGGCCGCTCGTCGGGCGGCGCACCTGGGGCGGGGTCGTCGGCATCGACAGCCGCTACCGGCTGGTCGACGGCACGCTGGTGACGCAGCCGAAGTACGCCATCTGGCTGGAAGGACCCGGCTGGGGCGTGGAGAACCACGGCGTGGAGCCGGACGTGGACGTGCAGCTCACGCCGGAGGACTGGGCGCAGGGGCGCGACCCGCAGTTGGAGACGGCGGTGCGGCTCGCGCTGGAGGAACTGGAGCGCAGCCCGGCGGCGGTGCCGCCGGAGGTGCCGGGTGCGGTACGGGACGCGCCGGAGGCGGCGTCCTCGGACCCGGCGTCCTCGGAGTCCCCGGCGGGGGAGTAGCGGCAGGGCACGGGTACGGGCCGCGGGGTACCATGCGGCCCGTACCGCCCGACTCGTACGAAGGAGGCCGGGAACATGGCCGGGGAGCCGCAGGCAGACTGCCTGTTCTGCAAGATCACCGCGGGCGAGGTGCCCGCGACCGTCGTCCGCGAGACCGCGACGACGATCGCCTTCCGCGACATCAACCCGCAGGCGCCCACGCACGTCCTCGTCATCCCCAAGGCCCACTACCCGGACGCCGCCGCCCTCGCCGCCGCAGAGCCGCAGCTCCTCGCGGACGTGCTGCGCGAGACCGCCGAGGTGGCGATCGAGGACAAGATCGACGTCACCGGCTACCGCGTCGTGTTCAACACCGGCGCGGGCGCCGGCCAGACCGTCTTCCACACGCACGCCCACGTGCTCGGCGGCCGCGGCCTGAACTGGCCGCCCGGGTAGCGCGGGCCGCCCGCACGTGGCCGCCCGCGAACTCGTCGTCCTCGGCACCGCCAGCCAGGTCCCCACCCGCCAGCGCAACCACAACGGCTACGTGCTGCGCTGGGACGGCGACGCGATCCTCTTCGACCCCGGCGAGGGCACCCAGCGCCAGATGCTGCGCGCCGGCGTGGCCGCGTACGGGCTGACCCGCGTCTGCGTCACCCACTTCCACGGCGACCACTGCCTCGGCCTGCCCGGCGTCATCCAGCGCATCAACCTGGACCGCGTCCCGCACCCCGTGACCGTGCACTTCCCGGCCAGCGGGGGGCACTTCTTCGAGCGGCTGCGGTACGCGAGCGCGTACCGGGAGACCGCGCGCATCGAGGCGGGGCCCGTCGAGGGCGACGGCGTGATCGCCACCACGCCCGCGTACACCCTTCAGGCCCGCCGGCTGCACCACCCCGTGGACGCGTACGGCTACCGCCTCGTCGAGCCCGACGGCCGCCGGATGCTCCCCGAGCTGCTCGCGCGCGCGGGCATCGCGGGGCCCGACATCTCGCGCCTCCAGCGCGAGGGCGTGCTGCGGGGCGTCCGGCTGGAGGAGGTCTCGGCGCCGCGCCGGGGGCAGCGGGTCGCCTTCATCATGGACACCGGTCTGTGCGAGGGGGTGTACGCGCTGGCGGAGGAGGCGGACCTGCTGGTCATCGAGTCGACGTTCCTGGGCGCGGAGACCGGGCTGGCCATCGAGTACGGGCATCTGACGGCGGCCCAGGCGGCGGGGGTGGCGATCGCGGCGGGCGTACGGCACCTGGTGCTGACGCACTTCTCGCAGCGCTATCCGGACCCGGCGGACTTCGCGCGGGAGGCGCGCGAGGCGGGGTACGCGGGGCCGCTGACGGTGGCGACGGACCTGGGCAGGGTGGCGGTGCCGGGGCGGCGCTGAGGGCGGCGGGGACGGGCGCGGAGGGCCGTTGTCAGTGGGCTGAGGCAGACTGAAAACAGTCGGACAAGTGTTCCGTTCTCGGTGCGGAGGCCCGGTGTGGAAGGAGGCGCTCACGTGACCACCCACCCGTCCGCTTCAGCCGTGTCCGCCGTGACGGCCGCATCGGCAGTGGCGGGCGTGGACCCGCTCACGCACGTGCGCGGCCCCGGCGACCCGGCCATCGACGTCTACCTGACGGGGACCGTCTTCCTGGACATCGTCTTCACCGGCCTGGACAGCGCCCCCGTCCGCGGCACGGAGTCCTGGGCCCGGGGCATGGGCTCCAGCCCCGGCGGGGTGGCCAACATGGCGACGGCCCTGGCCCGCCTCGGCCTGCGGACGTCGCTGTCGGCAGCCTTCGGCGACGACGTGTACGGCGACCACTGCCAGGAGGCCCTGGCCGGCGAGGGCGTCGACGTGTCCCTGTCCCGCACCTGCCGCGGCTGGCACTCGCCGGTCACCGTCTCCCTGGCGTACGACGGCGAGCGCACCATGGTCTCCCACGGCCACGAGGCGCCGCCGCCCGACGAGCCTCCGCGCTGCCCGCCGCCGAGCCGCGCCTGCGTCGCGTCCCTCGACCCCGGCCGCCGGCAGCCGTGGATCGAGCGGGCCGCGCTGCACGGCAGCCGCGTCTTCGCCGACGTCGGCTGGGACGACACCGGGCGCTGGGACCTGGCGGAGATACCGGAGCTGGCGCACTGCGAGGCGTTCCTGCCGAACGCGGTGGAGGCCATGCGCTACACCGGCACGGCCTCGCCGCGCGCGGCGGCGCACGCGCTCGCGGAGCACGTGCCGCTGGTGGTCGTCACGATGGGCGCCGAGGGGGCGTACGCGGTCGACGGGCGTACGGGCGAGAGCGCCGAGGTCCCGGCGATATCGGTGGCGGCCCTGGACACCACCGGCGCCGGGGACGTCTTCGTCGCCGGCTTCGTCACCACGTCGCTCGCGGGCTACCCGCTGCCCGACCGGCTGGCGCTCGCGGGGCTGACGGCGGCGCTGTCGGTGCAGGAGTTCGGCGGCTCCCAGTCGGCCCCGGGCTGGACGGAGGTGGCGGCGTGGTGGGAGCAGATACGCACGGTCGAGGAGCAGGATCCCCAGGCCCTCGCCCGCTACGCGTTCCTGGACGGCATCACGCCGTGCGCCCCCCGCCACTGGCCGCTGCGCCGGGCGGTCCCGACGATCGGTTTCCGCCCGGAGCGGGACGCCCCGTAGGGGGCCGGTTCCGGGTCCCGTCGTGCGCGGTCGTGCGGGCCGCGCTGCGCGCGGCCGCCGGGGCTGCGTGGCGGGGCCGGGTGCGGCCGGGCGCTCGGGAGAGCGTGGCGGTCCCAATCCCCACGCCGGGGACGCCGGTCGTACGGGTCGGGGCCGTGCGCTGCGCCGCTGCGGTCGTCCCTGCCGCCGGGGCCCGCAGAAAGCCCGCGGGCAGCGGTCCTGCGGACGCCCCCGCACGCCGGCGGGCTCCCGGTTCCCCTCAGGCCCGGGTCGTGCTGCGTACCTCACCGTCCGGGGCGGCCAGCAGGACCGGGGTGCCCGGACCGCCGAGGTCGCGGACGGCCGCGAGGTCCGCGTCCGCGGGACCCTCGGCCTCGGTGACGACCGCCGCCGCCTCCAGCGAGGTGGCGCCGCTGGCGACGGCCATCGCCACGGCGGTCTGCAGCGCGGTCAGCCGCAGCGAGTCCAGCGCCACGGTGCCCGCGACGTAGGTGCGGCCGGTCTCGTCCCGTACCGCCGCGCCCTCCGGCACGGCGTTGCGCGCACGCGTACTCCGGGCCAGCGTGACGATCTTGCGGTCTTCCGGGTCCAGCGAGCTGCTCTCGTTCATACCGGCGAGCATACGAACCCCGTACGGCGGCCGCTCAACGGGCCGCCTCCACCGCCTGCGTTGTCGTAGGCGCCTGTCAGGGTGGCGGCATGGACAACACGTACCGGATTCACGTCGTACACGCGGATGCCTCGGGAGGCCCGGTGCGCCTGCGGGTGCTGCTCGTGCACCATGAGCCGTGGTGGGACCGGACCATGCTGCTGCCGTCCGACCCGGGGTTCTTCCTGCAGGTGCTGCGGGAAGCGGCGGACGGCGACGCCGGCCGGCCCCGGGGGCCGTTGGCCGGGGAGGTCGGTGAGGCGCAGTTGCTGGACGCCGCGTTCGTCCGCGCCAACGCGCACCGGTTCGTCGCACGCGTCGAGCGCGTAGCCGTGCGCCATCATCCTGTCGACGACGCGCTGGCCGAGTACTACCGCAACGCCTACGACACCCTTGACCACCTGTACTACGCGGGGACGTTCAACGGCCGCTACCGCCCCGGCGAGCACGGCCCGCTGGAGGAACGCCTCGTCCAGGCGGAGTACGACGTCTGGCCCACCGACCCGCGCTGGACGCAGACGCTCCGGGCCGGCCAGTGCTGGGGCACCCGCGCATGGGGGCCGATCGCGCAGGCCGAGGCATCGGTGCGGCTCGGGTGGGTGCTGTGGGACGACGACCCCGAGGGGGCCGCCGCCGCGTTCCGCCACGCGATCGAACTCGAACACGGCGACCCGTACGCCAAAGTGGAGGCGCGTCTGCACCTCGATGCCCTGCTGACCGGGCAGGACCAGTACGCCGCACAGGACCAGGGTGCGGACGCACCCCTGGAACTGGCCCTCCGGCTCCACGCGGAGGGGCACGAGGAGGAAGCGCGGGCAGCCTACGCGCAGGCGGTCTCCCGGGGCGACTGCTCCATAGGCGGCGTTTTCCTGGGCGGCGCTTCGGTCATCGCCGAAGCACGCCGGCGGGCGGGTATGGAGAGCCCGGCCGAGTACGGGTACCGCCTCGCACAGGCAGGTGACCTGTCACGGGCGGCGGCGGAGCTGCGCAGGATCTACGACGACGGTTCTGCCCGGGTGGCCGCCTTCGCGCTGGCCCTCTGCGAAGGGGCCTTCGACCGGGCCGACGAGGTCTCGGGGGGAAGCCTCGAAGGAGACCTGGCGGGAACGTGGATGGGCCAGTTCGCGATGGACCTGGCCTTCGTGCACGCTCGCGCCGGCCATACCGACACGGCCCGCCGGCTGGCGGATCTGGCCGATGAGGGGCTCAACAGCGGGCCATTCCTGCACGCGTTGGCCAGCGGTTCGGCCCGCCCGGTGGAGCTGGCCGTGGAGAGGGGGACCGCCCTGGTCGACAAGATCGTCAACCCGGCGTGGGACGACGGCATCGAGGCGATCGTCGACGTGGCACGCGAACACCTCCCCGAGCTGGCCGTGTACGCCTGTCGTGCCCAGGCCGCTTGCGAGTCCGCGTACGGGCAGGAGGAGAACGCCGCCCGCTGGCGGGCGCGGCTGGCGCGCCTGGAAGCCACCGGTCCCTTCCACTGATCGCACACCGCCGGCCGTGCCGGCCGCGATGGCCGTGCCGGCCGCGATGGCCGTGCCGGGTGCCGCGGAGGCGCACGTAAGGAGGCGGCGCGGGGGAGGGGGCTACGCCCCTTCGTCCTGCTCCACCGGCACCTCCCGCACCGGCTCCACCAGCACCGTCACGATCTTGTTCCGCCGCCCGGCCGGCGACTCCGCCGTCAGCCGCAGCGCCCGCAGCCCCGGGTCGGAACCGTCGTGCGTGACGTCGACCTCCGCCGTCGCCCCCGCGATCGGCACCCGCCCCAACTGCTTGGCCAGCAGCCCGCCGACGGTCTCCACGTCCTCGTCGTCCAGCTCCAGGTCGTACAGCTCGCCCAGGTCGCCGATGTCCAGCCGGGCCGTGACCCGGAAGCGGCCCTCGCCCAGCTCCGCCGCCGGCGGCAGCTCCCGGTCGTACTCGTCGGTGATCTCGCCGACGATCTCCTCCAGGATGTCCTCGATCGTCACGATGCCCGCCGTCGACCCGTACTCGTCGATGACGACCGCCACGTGGATCCGCTGCTGCTGCATCTCCCGCAGCATGTCCGCGGCCTTCTTCGTGTCCGGCACGAACGCCGCCGGCCGCATCGCCGTCGACACCAGCTCCGACTCGGCCTCCCGGCTGATGTGCACCTTGCGCGCCAGATCCTTCAGATACACGACGCCGACGACGTCGTCCTCGCTCTCACCCGTCACCGGGATCCGCGAGAAACCGGAGCGCAGCGCGAGCGTCAGCGCCTGCCGGAGCGTCTTGTACCGCTCGATGGTCACCACGTCCGTCCGCGGCACCATCACCTCGCGCACCAGGGTGTCGCCGAGTTCGAAGACCGAGTGGACCATGCGCCGCTCCTCGTCCTCGATCAGCGACTCCTTCTCCGCCAGGTCCACCATCGCGCGCAGTTCCGCCTCCGAGGCGAACGGCCCCTGGCGGAAGCCCTTGCCCGGCGTCAGCGCGTTGCCCAGCAGGATCAGCAGCCGCGGCACCGGGCCCATGATCCGGGCCAGCGGCAGCAGCACGTACGCGGAGGCCGTCGCGGTCGCCACCGGGTGCTGGCGCCCGATGGTGCGGGGCGAGACGCCGATCGCGACGTACGAGACGAGGACCATCGCGGCGATCGCGACCGTCAGCGCCTCCCAGGTGCGGTCGAAATGGCGCAGCGAGGCGTACGTGACGAGGGCGCCCGCAGCCATCTCGCAGCCGACCCGCACCAGCAGCGCCACGTTCAGATAGCGCACCGGGTCGGACGTCACCGCCAGCAGCTTCGCGGAGCCGCGCCGCCCGGCCCGTACCGCGTCCTCGGCGGCGATCCGCGTCGTCCGCGCCAGCGCCGTCTCGGCGCACGACGCCAGCCAGCCGACCCCCACGAGCAGGACCGCCGCGGCGATCAGCCGGGCGGTCATCGCTCGGTGGGCGCCGGCGAAGGACCGGTCACGCCGCGCTCGGCGCGCCAGCCGTCGACGATCGCCTTCTGCAGACCGAACATCTCGGCCTTCTCCGCGGGCTCCTCGTGCTCGTAGCCGAGGAGGTGCAGCACCCCGTGCACCGTGAGCAACTGCAGCTCCTCGTCCATGGAATGCCCGGTCGGCGCCGCGGCACCCTGCCGGCGGGCGACCTCGGGACAGAGCACGATGTCGCCGAGGAGCCCCTGCACGGGCTCCTCGTCGTCCTTGGCGGGCGGGCGCAGCTCGTCCATGGGGAACGACATCACGTCCGTCGGCCCCGGCTCGTCCATCCACTGCACGTGCAACTGCTCCATCGCGGCGGGGTCGACGAGGATCACCGACAGCTCGGACAGCGGGTGGATCCGCATCCGCGCCAGCGCGTACCGGGCGACCCCGAGCACGGCCTCCTCGTCGGCCTCGACCCCGGATTCGTTGTTGACCTCGACGGACACGGGTCTAGGCCCTGCCGTTCCTGTCGTCGCTGTTCCTGACGTCGAACTTGTCGTACGCCTCGACGATCCGGCTCACCAGCTTGTGCCGCACGACGTCCTTGCTGGTCAGCGTGGAGAAGTGCACGTCCTGCACACCGTCCAGGATCCCCTGCACCTGCCGCAGCCCGCTCTTCGTCCCGCCCGGCAGGTCGACCTGCGTGACGTCACCGGTGACGACGATTTTGGAGTTGAACCCGAGCCGGGTCAGGAACATCTTCATCTGCTCGGGATTCGTGTTCTGCGCCTCGTCGAGGATGATGAACGCGTCATTGAGCGTGTTGTGCGTGAGCAAGTAGTCCTGCGTGACGTACAGCGAATCCTCCGCCGCCACCTGGATGCACACGGTCTCCTCGCGGCCCGCCGGCTCGATGCTGTCGATGAACCGCGTCGGACGGCCACCGCCTCCGGCGGCCTGGTACTTCTCGCGCTTGCGCGCGAGCCGGAAGGGCTCGATGCCTTCGGGGAGGCGGATGTCGACGATGTGCGCGTCGCGACGGTGGTGCACATCGCGGCCCCGTGCCCGCCCGGGCTTGCGGCCCCCGGCCGCCCGGCGACGCATGTAGGCGACGCCGCCCAGCGACTGCACGAGGGCGATGACGTCGTCACGGAGCAGGATCGACGCCGTCGTGTACTGAATGCGGCAGGTCCGGTCGGACTGGGTGACCGGTCCGCCGTCGCTGTCGAGCAGCCCCTGAAGCAGAGCCAGCCGGACCTCGGGGGTGTTGTAGAGGTAGTCGTCCGGGATGAACTTCGAGACGGAGCGTGAGCCGAGCAGGCCGAGTGCGCGCAGGTCCCTGGTGACAGGATTCGCCAGCGCGATGACGTCGCCGGGAGCGCTCTCGCGGTTGAGGACGTAGTCGGTCGGTCCTTTCCGCCGGACCTTAACGCCGGGCAGAGCCAGTTCCAGGGCCGAGACCAGCTCCGGATCGGCGGTGGTGAAGCCCGGCGTGGTGGTACCCGTGATGCAGCCGTCACCCAGCAGCAGACCCAGCGCGTACGGGTCCATCGGCACCTCGCGGGCCGGGAACTGCGCCGGTCCGGTCAGCGTCGGGAGCTCGTACCGGCGGGCGTGCGCGGCGCGCAGATTGCCGATCATTTCCTGGGTCTCCAGGACCCGCCAGGGCTTGTTGCGCCGCTTGTCCGAGGCCGTCCGGACCGTCCACAGGTGCTCGCCGCAGCACAGCGTCCACGAGCCGTCCTGCGCGGTGACGCGGTAGATGTCCCGCTCACCCTGGGGATACACCCCCAGCACCGGGGTTGGCTCGCCGTTCGAGCCGATCACCAGGTCACCGACCTGGAGGTCGCCGATGGGGCGCCAGCCATCCGGTGTGAGTACATTTGTCCAGATTGGCTGCGAACGGCCCCTCATGTATGCCAGGGGGGCGACCTCGATCGTGCCCGCGGCCATCAGGCGCGGGATCGAGTCCGGGTCCAGCATGTCGTGCAGCGCGTCGTACAGCGGGCGCAGGTACGGGTCGATCTTCTCGTACAGCGTGCCCGGCAGGAAGCCGAGGCGCTCGCCGGCCTCGACCGCGGGGCGGGTCAGGATGATGCGGTTGACCTGCTTGGACTGCAGGGCCTGGACCGCCTTGGCCATGGCGAGGTACGTCTTGCCGGTGCCCGCGGGGCCGATGCCGAAGACGATGGTGTGCTTGTCGATGGCGTCGACGTAGCGCTTCTGGTTCAGCGTCTTCGGGCGGATCGTCTTGCCGCGGTTGGACAGGATGTTCTGCGTCAGGACCTCGGAGGGGGCGTGGTGGCCGCCGGCCTCGTCGTCGCGGTCGGATTTGAGCATGGCGATCGTCCGCTCCACCGCGTCCTCCGTCATGGGGGCTCCGGTGCGCAGGACGAGCAGCATCTCGTCGAAGAGGCGCTGCACGAGGGTGACTTCCTCGGACGCGCCGACGGCACTGACCTCGTTGCCCCGCACGTGGATGTCGGTGCTGGGGAACGCCTTCTCGATGACCCGCAGGAGGGAGTCTCCGGAGCCCAGCACGGTCACCATGGGGTGCTTCGCAGGGATGGTGATGTGGGCGCGGGCCTGTCCCTCTTCGGGAGTGCGGCTTACGGGTGTCTGTGTCATGGGCCGGCCCTCGGGCCTGAATCTCATCCCACTTCTTCGCTCGCGGAACTGTGAGGAGGGCCCGCCGGACGGACCACGCCCGGGGTCCCGACGCCTGCTCCACACGCAGGCCCTGACGCCATCGTAACGGGGGGAGGTGCGGCTGTGGCCAGTGAGTTTCGAGGACGGTACGCCAGACGTGTGGAAGAGGAGCGGGTGGCCGCTCACGGGCTACCGCGGTACCGCGGTAGCCCGTGAGCGGCGGGGTGCCGTTACGCCGGCAGCGGAGCCCCCGGCGGCTCGGGCGGGACGTCGGGGGCGGGGCGGGCGGCGTCGGCCTGCGGTTCTGCGGGGGCGGGACGGGGGGTGGGATCGGGTACGGCGTCGGGGTCGTCGGGCGCCGGGTCGCGGCCGGCGGGGCGGCGGTCCCGGGGCTCGGGGGCGGGCGGCTGGTCGGCGGGCTGGTCGGCGGGCGGGGGTGGGAGGGCCTGGGCGCGCACGTACGCTTCGAGCGCGCGCGAAGGATCGATCGGCATGGCGAACTCCGGCTTGCCGCTGGCGTGCTGACGTGGGGGGCACGGGCAGCAGGGCAGGCGTCCGTCCGTACGCGGACGGGCCCGCCCCGCGGGCCCTGTCAGCAGCGCAGCACGGCGTAACGCGTCCGGGCGGCGGCGAGCACCGCCGCCTCCGGGGCGTACGGGCACCACGGGGAGCCGGTCTGCTCGGCGCCGCGGGGCATCCGGGGCGCGGGCCAGGCGGCAGCCGCCACGCGGCCGGCGTAGTCGGTGCGCCCGGCCTTCGCCGGCCGCGGCCCGCGCCGGGCGAGGGCGGGCGCCGGTCCTGTGTCCTCGCCGGGGGCCGCCTCGCCCGCGGCTCCGGCCGCCCCGGGGGCGGCGGAGGACGTGGAGAAGCCGTCCGCGGCGCTCGCGCGCTCGACGGCTCCGCCGGGCACCAGCAGCACCCCGAGGAGCAGCGCGAGCACGGCGCGCAGAGCGAGCCCGCGGACGAGCGCGGCACGGACGATCACGACTTCAGGTAACCATGGTGCTACGTTCCGTACAGTCCATCCTGAGGGTGATGTTCCGCGCGCCGCCGCGCCCTCCACCCGGCGCCCGCGCCGTACGCCAGGACCCCGCCCGCGCGGCGCACGCCCGCGCCCCAGGCGTACGCGACGACACCCCCGCGCCCCGTCCACGTACGTGCCTCACGCTCGCGCTGGCCGCGCTGGCCGAGACGGCCTATGTGTGCTCCCTCGTGCTCCCCCGGGCGCTGCCGCCCCGCCGTCCCGGTCCCGGTTCCGCTCTGCCGCCCGCCGCCGCCGGTGGCTCCCGGAACGCCGCCGCGAACTCCGCGACCTCCCGCCGCCCGTCGGCCGTCCGCCACAGCAGCGCCAGCTCGCACGGCGCCAGCCCCCGTACCGGCACCGACACCACGTCCGGACGCGGGTACAGCCGGGCGTTGCCCTCCGCCAGCAGGACCACGCCCAGGCCCGCGCCCACCGCCTCGAACACCTCCTCCGGCGCCGACGCCTCCAGCGCCACCACCGGCTCCCGTCCGGCCCGCTCAGCCGTGCCCAGCCAGAAGTCGCGCAGCACGCCCGCCGACCGCGGCAGCGCCACGAACGGCTCGTCCAGCAGCTCCGCGAAGTCCACCGACGCCCGGCCCGCGAACCGGTGCCCCCGCGGCAGCGCCACCCAGCGCTCCTCCCGGGCGAGGACCTTCGCCGTCAGCTCCGTGCCCACCCCCGGCACCGGCAGCCAGCAGAACGCCGCGTCGGCGCCCCCGCCGGCCAGCCCCGCCGTGGGGTCCTCCCAGTTGACCAGCCGCAGCGAGATCCGCCAGCCCCGCTCCCGGAACCGGCCCAGCACCTCCCGTTGCAGGTCACGCCCCACCGCCGTCTGCATGCCCACCGCCAGCGACTCCGCGGGACCGGCCCTGCGCGCGGCCCGTACCGCCTCCGCCCAGCCCGCCGTCAGCTCCCGCGCCGCCGGCAGCAGCGCCGCGCCCTGCGGGGTGAGCGCGATCGTGCGCGCCCGCCGCTCGAAGAGGGGGAAGCCGAGCTGCCGCTCCAGCGCCCGGATCTGCTTGGAGAGCGCGGGCTGCGAGACGTACAGCCGCTCGGCGGCGCGGGTGAAGCTCAGCTCTTCCGCGACCGCCGTGAAGTAGCGCAGATCGCGTACGTGGACGTCCATAGCCACCGGTTATAGCCATAGGTCTTGGACGCCGCCACGCAATTCAGCGGAGGCTGCGGGCATGACGACAGCTTCGAACACCGTCCCCTCCCGCACCCTCGGCGCCCTGGAATCCCCGGCCATCGGCTACGGCGCGATGGTGCTCTCGCCCGGTGTGTACGGCGAGACCGACGACGACCGCGGCGTCGCCGCGGTGCACGCCGCGCTCGACGCGGGCGCCACGCACATCGACACCTCCGATGCCTACGGCCCCGACGGCCACAACGAGCGCCTGGTCGGCCGGGCGCTGCGCGGCCGGCGCGACGAGGTGGTGGTGGCCACGAAGTTCGGGCTGCGCCTGCCCGAGGGCGCCGAGGGCCGCACGCATCCCGTCAGCTACGCCTTCGGCCACCTCACGGTCAACGCCGAGCCGCGGTACGTGCGCGGCTACGCCGAGAGTTCACTGCGCAACCTGGACACCGACCGCATCGACCTGTACTACGTGCACTACCCCGACCCCGCCGTGCCGATCGAGGACACCACGGGCGCGATGGCCGAGCTGGTCGCCGAGGGCAAGGTCCGCCACCTGGGCCTGTCCAACGTCACCGCGGACCAGTTGCGCCGCGCGCACGCCGTCCACCCCGTCGCGGCGGTGCAGGCGCAGTGGTCGATGTGGACGCCGGTCGACCCGGAGCTGCACGCGGCGGCGCGCGAGCTAGGGGTCGGTCTCGTCGCGTGGGGGCCGCTGGGTACGGGCTTCCTCACCGGCTCCGTGACGGACGTCGCGGAGAGCGACTTCCGCCGCAACATCGGCGCCTTCGACGCGGCGAACCTCAAGGCCAACCACGACCGCTTCGCGCCGCTGCGCGCGGTGGCCGCCGACGTGGGGCTGACCCCGGGGCAGCTCGCGCTGGCGTGGCTGCTGCACCAGGACGACCACGTCGTGCCCATCCCCGGCAGCCGGACGCCGGCGCACATCGAGGAGAACGTGGCGGCCGCGCACGTCGAGCTGCACCCCGACACCCTGGCGCGGATCGACAAGGTCCTCGACGGGCTGGCCCCGGAGGGCGGGGCACGGCTGCTGGGCGCGTAGCACCCGCCGCGATCGGCGGTCGGCACGTAGCGCCTGCCGCCCGAGCGGGACGCCCGCCGCCCGCCGTCTGCCGCCCGCCGCGGTCGCCGGGACCGGAGCGGCGGCGGGTGCCGGGCGGCGGTCGGGGAGAATGCTCCCCATGACCACCCCTGACACCGGGCACCGCTCCGGCTTCGCCTGCTTCGTCGGCCGGCCCAACGCCGGCAAGTCGACCCTGACCAACGTGCTGGTCGGCCAGAAGGTGGCCATCACCTCCAGCCGGCCGCAGACGACCAGGCACACCGTGCGCGGCATCGTCCACCGCCCCGACGCGCAGCTCGTGCTCGTCGACACCCCCGGCTACCACAAGCCGCGCACGCTGCTGGGCCAGCGGCTCAATGACGCGGTGCGCGCGACCTGGGCCGAGGTCGACGTGATCGGCTTCTGCGCGCCGGCGAACGAGAAGATCGGCCCGGGCGACCGGTACATCGCCGGCGAGCTGGCCGCCCTGCGGCGTACCCCGAAGGTCGCCGTCGTCACCAAGACCGACCTGGCCGACTCCGACACGGTCGCCGCGCAGCTCGTGGCCGTGGACCGGATGGCGAAGGACCTGGGCTTCGAGTGGGCCGAGGTGGTGCCGGTCTCGGCGGTCGAGGGCAAGCAGGTCGGCCTGCTCGCGGACCTGCTGGTGCCGCTGCTGCCGGAGGGCCCGGAGCTGTACCCGGACGGGGAGCTGACGGACGAGCCGGAGCAGGTGATGGTCGCCGAGCTGATCCGGGAGGCGGCTCTGGAGGGCGTACGGGACGAGCTGCCGCACTCGATCGCGGTGGTGGTCGACGAGATGGAGCCGCGCGAGGACCGCCCGGCGGACCGGCCGCTGCTGGATATCCACGCGAACCTGTTCATCGAGCGCGACAGCCAGAAGGGGATCGTCATCGGGCCGAAGGGCAAGCGGCTGAAGGAGATCGGCACCAAGGCCCGCGGGCACATCGAGGCGCTGCTGGGCATGCCGGTGTATCTCGACATCCATGTGAAGGTCGCCAAGGACTGGCAGCGGGACCCGAAGAAGCTGCGCCGGCTGGGCTTCTGAGCCCGGGGAGGGCAGGGGGCGGGCGGTACGCGGGGGCGCGTGGAGGCGCGCGGGTCCCGCGCGCCCCTTACGACGGCGTGCGCGCCGACGTCAGCAGCCGCTCGACGTCCGAGGCCGGCAGCAGCAGCGCGTCGCCGACGACGGCGAGGGTCTCCCACTCCGGCGGCGTGTACGCCCCGTCCGCGAGCGCGATGCGCGCCCCGCTCAGCAGGATCGACTCCCGCCCGACCGGCACCAGATGGGGCGCCAGCGGCGCCAGCGTCTCGCGCAGCTCCGCCTCGAAGTTCCGCTGCTCCGGCGGCAGGTCGGCGCACAGGTCGGGCATCCGCCCCGAGTCGGCCTCGATGGCGGCCAGCAGCGTCAGCAACTGCTCCTCGGTGCAGTCGTCGTAGCCCGCGGTGCGCACGGCGGTGACGGCGGTGCAGCGGACGGCGGAGGAGGAGGTGCCGCCGGCGTGCAGGACGGCGAGCGCGACGGCGTGGGTGGCGTCGCGCAGCAGCAGCGCGAAGCGCGTCGAGGTGGGCTCCGCCAGGGACGTGAGGCCGAAGTGGCCGCCGCAGTCGGCGCATTCGACGACGGGTCCCGCGGCGCCGCGGGGCAGCACGGGCACGCCGAGGACGGTGAACCGCCGTCTGCCGCTGCGCCTGCGGTAGTTGCGGTCGCCGCCGCAGCCGGGGCAGAAGAACTCACCGTCTGACTCGGTGTGCCAGGACGTCCGCACGCCGGCGAACCGGCGGAGGATATGCGTCACGTCGACCTCCATCACGCTTCGGCAACGCTGCCGCGCTGACGTGATGCTAACCACACCGGCCGACATCGTCAGCCCTCGTGCACGTCAAGGCGGTGCGAACGAGCCGCGCCCCGCGCCCCGTCCGCGGCCGGACGGCGCGCGGGGCGCCCGGTGCTCCGGGGGTGCCGCGGTGGTCAGCGGGCGGCGCGGTTGACCGCGGAGACGACGGCCTTCAGCGACGCGCGCGTGGTGTTGGCGTCGATGCCGATGCCCCACAGCACCTTGCCGTCGACGGCGACCTCGATGTACGAGGCGGCCTGCGCGCTGGCGCCCTCGCTCATCGTGTGCTCCTGGTAGTCCAGGAGCCGCGCGTCGATGCCGACGCCCTGGAGGGCGTGGAAGAACGCGGAGATGGGGCCGTTGCCGGTGCCGACGAGGGTGGTCTCGGCGCCGTCGACGTCGGCCTGGACGGTGAGGGTGTCGACGCCGTCGCGGTCGGTGGTGGTCTGCCCGCCGCGGAGCTGGATGCGGCCCCAGGCGTTGCCGGGGTTGGGCAGGTACTCGTCGCGGAAGACGTCCCAGATCTGTGCGGGGGTGACCTCGCCGCCCTCGGCGTCGGTCTTGGTCTGGATGATGCGGGAGAACTCCACCTGCATGCGCCGCGGCAGGTCGAGGCTGTGGTCGTGCTGGAGCACGTACGCCACGCCGCCCTTGCCGGACTGGGAGTTGACGCGGATGACGGCCTCGTAGGAGCGGCCCACGTCCTTGGGGTCGATGGGCAGGTACGGCACCGCCCAGGCCAGTTCCTCGACGGGCTTGCCGGCCTGCGCGGCCTTGGCCTCCATCGCCTCGAAACCCTTCTTGATGGCGTCCTGGTGGGAGCCGGAGAAGGCGGTGTAGACGAGGTCGCCGACGTAGGGGTGGCGGGGGTGGACGCCCATCTGGTTGCAGTACTCGTAGGTGCGCCGGATCTCGTCGATCTCGGAGAAGTCGATCATCGGGTCGACGCCCTGCGAGAACAGGTTCATGCCCAGGGTGACCAGGTCGACGTTGCCGGTCCGCTCGCCCTGCCCGAACAGGCAGCCCTCGACGCGGTCGGCGCCCGCCATGAGCGCCAGCTCGGCGGCGGCGACGGCGGTGCCGCGGTCGTTGTGCGGGTGGACGGACAGGCAGACGTGCTCGCGGCGGGACAGGTTCCGCGACATCCACTCGAAGCGGTCGGCGTGCGTGGAGGGCGTGGAGCGCTCGACGGTGGCCGGCAGGTTGAGGATGATCTCGCGGCCGTCCTCGGGCTGCCAGACGTCCATGACGCCCTCGCAGACCTCCAGCGCGAAGTCCAGCTCGGTGTCGGTGAAGATCTCCGGGCTGTACTGGTAGCCGAAGGTGGTGCGGTCGTCGAGCAGCTTCTCGGCGTACTCCACGACCAGCCGGGTGCCGTCGACGGCGATCTGCTTCACCGCGTCGCGCGAGCCGCGGAAGACGACCTCGCGCCAGACGGGCGCGGTGGCGTTGTACAGGTGGACGGTGGCGCGGTGGGCGCCCTTCAGCGAGGCCACGGTGCGCTCGATCAGCTCTTCGCGGGCCTGGGTCAGGACGGAGATCGTCACGTCCCCGGGGATGGCGCCGTCCTCGATGATGGAGCGGACGAAGTCGAAGTCGGTCTGCCCGGAGGAGGGGAAGCCGACCTCGATCTCCTTGTAGCCCATGCGTACCAGGAGGTCGAACATGGCGCGTTTCCGCGCCGGCGACATGGGGTCGATCAGGGCCTGGTTGCCGTCGCGCAGGTCGGTGGAGAGCCACCGGGGCGCGTGGGTGATGCGGTTGCCGGGCCAGGTGCGGTCGGGGATGTCGACGGCGTCGTACGGGCGGTAGCGGTGCACGGGCATGCCGGAGGGCTGCTGGCGTACGGTGGCGGCGGTGACGGGCGTACCGCGGCCGACGGCGTTACCGGGGTGGTCCATGGTGGCGTGGGCTCCTTCGCGCGAGCTGGTCGTCGACCGACGGGTGGCAGCACCGGACTCCGCGGGGAGGGGGTCGGTCTACGACAGCAGACCCTCGCCGCGGCGGCTAAGAAGAAGCAGCCCGTAACGCACGATGCCGACCAATGTAGCCCAGCCGCGGCGGCGCCGGCCGATCAGTATCACGATGCGAGACCCCGCGCCGAGTCCGCGGCGGCCCCCGACACCCGAAATCGCGAAGAATTCGCTGCGGGGAGTGACAAGTCGATTACTCAGTGACACATTGCAGGGTATGGATGCATCCTCACGTACCCCCGTGTTCTGCACGATCGTGCCGCCCCACATGCTGGACAAGCTGGCCCGTACGGACAACCCGGCGCTGTCGGCCCGCGCCCGCCGCACCCTGGAGCGCGACGCGCTGCAGCGCACCCGCCGCCGCATCACCACGGTGCGCGGCGCCGCCGCCCCGCCGGCCGCGCGGCAGGCGCCGGACGACGCGAAGCCGAAGCGGACGGTCTACGACGCCGGGCAGACCCAGGACCTGCCGGGCACGGAAGTCCGCAAGGAGGGCGGGGCGGCGGTCGACGACGCCACCGTCAACCGCGCGTACGACGGCCTCGGCGCCACCTTCGACCTGTTCCTCAGCAGCTTCGCCCGCGACTCCATCGACGGCGCCGGGCTGCCGCTGAACGCCACCGTCCACTACGGCGAGGACTACGGCAACGCCTTCTGGGACGGCGAGCAGATGGTCTTCGGCGACGGGGACGGCGAGGTGTTCCTCGACTTCACCCTCGCCGTCGACGTCATCGGCCACGAGCTGACGCACGGCGTCACCCAGTACACCGCGAACCTGGAGTACTTCGGCCAGTCCGGGGCGCTCAACGAGTCGGTCTCCGACGTCTTCGGCTCCCTCATCAAGCAGTACGTCCTGGGCCAGAGCGCCGCCGACGCCGACTGGCTCATCGGCGCCGAGCTCCTGGCCCCCGGGGTGTCCGGCGAGGCGCTGCGCTCGATGAAGGCCCCCGGCACCGCCTACGACGACGACGTCCTCGGCAAGGACCCGCAGCCGGCGACGATGGCCGACTACGTCGACACCTCCACCGACAACGGCGGCGTCCACATCAACTCCGGCATCCCCAACCACGCCTTCTACCTGCTGGCCACCGACCTCGGCGGCAACGCCTGGGAGCGTGCAGGCCGCATCTGGTACGACGTGCTGACCGGCGGCGGCCTCACCACCACCGCCGACTTCGCCGCGTTCGCCGCCGCCACCGTCGCCGCCGCCGAGGCCCGCTACGGCGACGGCGCGGAGCGCACCGCGGTGCTCTCGGCGTGGTCGCAGGTCGGGGTGGACACCGACGCGGGGGCCACGGTGCCGCGGCAGAACCCGGCCCGGGAGGGTGCGGCGCCGCAGGCGGGGTAGGCGTGGGGACATGCGCATCACCGTCACCCGCACCGGGGGCTTCGCGGGCCTGACCCGCGAGGCGACCCTGGACACGGCCGGCCGCGCGGACGCGGCCGGCCTGGAGGCGCTGGCAGGACGGGCGCTCGCGGAGGGC
Source organism: Streptomyces sp. NBC_01808 (assembly GCF_035917395.1). NCBI lineage: Bacteria > Bacillati > Actinomycetota > Actinomycetes > Kitasatosporales > Streptomycetaceae > Streptomyces > Streptomyces sp. NBC_01808. The sequence continues at coordinate 2,434,604 of NZ_CP109072.1, read as the reverse complement.
AGCGCGGCCCCGTCCGCGGGCGTACCGGACGGCTTCGCGTACCGCGTCACGGCCGGGGGCCGCACCGTGCACTTCGCCGACCCGAAGCTGACCGACGCGCAACGCGCGCTCGTACGGACGGTGCTGAAGGAGGGTGCGTAGGAGTACTCCCCGGGGAGCAGCGGCGGCCCTAGGCCACCCCGTGCAGTAGGCGAGGTTTCGCACCCGGGAGCGAAGCCCGGTGCCGGATCCCCGGGGGAAGCTGGGCGCAGTCCAGTTGCTTCCCGGAGGGAGAGCCCGCCATGGGCGCCGTTTCCGCACCACCCGAAGCGCCACCAGGCCCCGCGAGGAGACCGGGGCGCCGCTGGCTGCCCTGGGCCGTGCTCGGCCTGTGGGTCGCGGTCCTCGCCCTGGCCATGCCGTTCGGCAGCAAGCTCGGCGACGTCAGCCGCGACCGCGCCGTCGACTACCTGCCCGGCAGCGCCGACTCCACCCAGGTGTCGCAGATCGCCGAGGACATGCCCGGCGGCGACACCCTCGCCGGCATCCTCGTCTACCAGCGCGACGGCGGCGTCACCGCCGCCGACCGCGAACTGGCCGCCGAGCACGCCGGCGAGGTCGCCGACCGGTTCGAGCTGGCGAAGGACGGCACGCCGCAGGCCGTGCCGTCCGAGGACGGCAGCACGCTGATGCTGCCGTTCTCCGTCGTCGGACTGCCCGACGAGGACGCCCAGTCGGCGGCCGTCGAGGAGATCCGCGAGGAGGTCGTCGCGGATCCCCCCGAGGGCCTGTCCGTCGAACTCGGCGGCCCCGCCGGCATCCAGGCCGACTCCGAGGCGGTCTACGAAGAGGTCGACGGCACCCTGATGTACGCCACGGCGGGCATCGTGACGATCCTGCTGATCCTCACCTACCGCAGCCCGTTCCTGTGGCTGCTGCCGCTGGTCTGCGTGGGCGTCGCGTCGATGAGCGCCATGGCCCTCGTCTACGGCCTCGTCCAGGCGTTCGACCTGACGGTCAACTCGATGAGCTCCGCGGTGATGACGGTGCTCATCTTCGGCGCGGGCACCGACTACGCGCTGCTGCTCGTCGCGCGGTACCGCGAGGAACTGCGCCGCACCACCGACCCGCAGGAAGCGATGCTGACGGCGGTGCGCAACTGCGGCCCGGCGATCCTCGCCTCCTCCGGTACGGTCGCGGCGGGCCTGATCTGCCTGCTGGCCGCGGACCTCAACTCCAGCGCGGGCCTCGGCCCGGTCGGCGCGGTCGGCGTGGTGTGCGCGCTGGCGGTCATGACGACGCTGCTGCCGGCGCTGATGGTGCTCTTCGGCCGCCGCATCTTCTGGCCGCTGGTCCCCGCCTACGGCAGCGAGCCCAAGCGGCGCGGCTTCTTCGACCGGATGGGCTCCTCGGTGGGCCGCCGCCCGGCGGCGATACTCCTGGGCGGCGTGGTGCTGCTGGGCGCGCTGGCGCTCGGCGCGTTCAACCTGCCGGGCAACCTCAAGCAGGAGGACGCCTTCACCGACAAGCCCGAGTCGATCACCGCGATGGAGAAGCTGAAGGACGCCTATCCCGAGCAGAGCGCCCAGGCGATCGTCGTCGTCGCCAACGACGCGCAGGCGGACGCGGTGCTGTCGGCGGCGCAGGGCGTCGAGGGCGTCGCCTCCGCGGAGATAGCGCGCTCCGGCAACGGGTTCAGCGAGATCACCGTCTACGCCGCCGACCCGCCGCAGTCCGCGGGGGAGGACCGTACGATCGCGGACCTGCGCTCCGAACTCGGCGCCGTCGACGGCGCCGACGCCCTGGTCGGCGGGCCCAGCGCCGAGGCTCTTGACCTGGCGGAGGCCAACTCCGGCGACCGCAAGCTCGTCATCCCGCTCACCCTGGCCGCCGTCCTGGTCATCCTCATCGTCCTGCTGCGCAGCCTGGTGGCGCCGCTGGTGCTGACCGTCGCCGTGGTGGCGTCGTGGGGCGCGGCGATGGGCATCGGCGGCCTGATCTTCGAGCCGGTCATGGGCTATCCGGGCATCGGCGGCGAACTGGCGCTGCTGACCTTCGTCTTCGGCGTGGCGCTCGGTGTCGACTACGGCATCTTCCTGCTGCACCGGATGCGCGAGGAGGCCACCAACGGCGCCGGCACCCGCACCGCGGCGCTCACCGCGCTGCGCCGCACCGGCGGCGTGATCGCCTCGGCGGGCCTGGTGCTGGCGGCGACGTTCGCGGCGCTGGCGACGATGCCGATGGTGATGATGTTCGAGCTCGGTTTCGTCGTCGCGGTCGGCGTGCTGCTGGACACGTTCCTGGTACGCACCTACCTGGTGACGTCCGCGAGCTGGCTGCTGGGCAAGAAGATCTGGTGGCCGGGGCCGCTGTCGAAGCGGGAGGAGGTCCCGCCGCCCGCTCCCGGGGAGCGGCAGGAGCCGGAACCGGCGGGCGCGGGCGCGGCGCGCTAGCACCTCCCCGCCACGGCCGTACGCACCGTACGGCCCACCGCCCCGGCCGTTTCCGCGCCCCGCGGGCGTGCGGGAACGCCCTGCCCGTACCGAGGAGTTTCGCCTGAGGAGCCGTAGGCGAGGATGGTGGTCATGCAGTCAGCGAGGACCCGGCTGAGCGGGCTGAAGAAGCCGACGCGCCGGGACGTTCTGTTCACCGCGCTCGTCGGCGCCGTCGTCGCGTGCCTGGCGCTGTTCGGCGGCGTCGAGGAATCCGCGCACCGGCCGGACGCCTTCGGCTGGCTGCTGCTGTTCGTCATGGTGGCGGTGCTGGCCTGGCGCCGCCACTACCCGATGGCCGTCTTCCTCGTGTCCGTCCTCCCCGAGGCGCCCTACCACCTCCTCGACAACATCCACAGCGCGCCGACGCCCACGATGATGGTCGCCGTCTACTCCCTCGCCGTCGCCGGACCCCGGCTGCGGACGCTGCTGATCACCTGCGGGCTCGTCGTCCTGGCCGTCACCATGCTGACGCTGCGCAACGCCGACCAGGGCGCGGAACTGCTGCGCACCTCCGGCTGGGTCATGTCGGTGGCGCTGCTCGGCGAGGCGGTGCGGGTGCACCGCAACTACGTCGGCGCCATCGTCGAGCGCGCAGAACGCGCCGAACGCACCCGGGAGGAGACCGCCGCCCGCCGGGTCGCCGAGGAGCGGCTGCGCATCGCCCAGGACCTGCACGACCTGCTCGCCCACAGCATCACCCTCATCGGCGTGCAGACGTCGGTGGCCGCGCACCTGCTGGTCGCCGACCCCGGCCGGCTGGACCGCGCGGCGCTGGCCGACGCCCTCGACGGCATCGCCGGCACCTGCCGCGACTCCCGCGCGGAACTGCGCACCACGCTGCAGGTGCTGCGCGGCGGCGACTCCGTGGACGGCACCCGGCCGCCCCCGGGCCTGGCGGGTCTGGACGACCTGGCGGCCGCGGCGCGCTCCGGCGGCGCCGAGGTGCGCCTCGACATCGCCGACGCGGCCCGTGACGTGCCGCGGGGGGTGGGGGCGGCGGCGTACCGGATCGTGCAGCAGTCGCTGACCAACGCGGTGCAGCACGCCGGGTCCGCGGTGCACGTGCGGATCGCCGTCACCTACGACGAGGGGGCGGGCGAGCTGCGCATCGCCGTCGTCGACGACGGGCCCGCCCACCCGGAGAAGGCCGCCGCTCAGGCCGCGGGCGCCGGTGCGCGCCCCGGCTACGGCATCGTCGGCATGCGCGAGCGGGCCCGCAGCGTCGGCGGCACCCTGGAGGCGGCCCGCCGCACGGACGCCGCGGGCTTCGCGGTCACCGCCGTGCTGCCCTGCGTACCGGCCGGCCCCGACGGCGTCGAGACCGTGGAAGCGGACCCCCCAGCACAGGCAGAACCCGCGGAACCCGCCGCCCCCGGCGACCATGCCGCCCCCGCCGACCGGCCAGGGGCCCGTACCGCTTTCACCGACAGGAGCCGCACCGCATGACCGCGCAGCCCATCCGCGTCCTGCTCGCCGACGACCAGACCCTGGTGCGCAAGGCGTTCGCCATGCTCGTCGACTCCGCCGCCGACATGGAGGTCGTCGGCGAGGCGGGCAACGGCCGCGAGGCCGTGGCGCTGACCCGCAGCGAGCGCGTCGACCTGGTGGTGATGGACCTGCGGATGCCCGAGCTCGACGGCATCGAGGCGACCCGGCTCATCGCCGCCGACGAGGACCTGGCGGGCGTGAGGGTCCTGGTCCTCACCACCTACGACACCGACGAGCACATCATGGCCGCGCTGCGCGCCGGCGCCTCCGGCTTCCTCGTCAAGGACACCCAGCCGGCGGCGCTGCTGGAGGCCATCCGCACCGTCGCCGCCGGCGACGCGCTGCTCTCGCCCGGCCCCACGGCCCGCCTCATCGAGCGCCTGGTGCGGCTGCCGGAGGCGCCGCAGCCGGCCGCGACGCAGCACGGCGGGGCGGCGCTGGGCGCGCTGTCGGAGCGCGAGCGGCAGGTGCTGGTGCTGGTGGCGCGCGGGCTGAACAACACCGAGATCGCCGAGTCGCTGGCGCTGTCGCCGCTGACGGCCAAGACCCATGTGAGCCGGATCATGGGCAAGGTGGGCGCCCGCGACCGGGCGCAGTTGGTGGTCATCGGCTACGAATCGGGGCTCATCACTCCCGGATCTTCCTCATCTTCCGGATGAACCTCCCGTATCACACGTAGGATGTCCCTCCTTGTGCGTACGATAACGCCATGCCCCAGGAGCTGAAGCACCCCCAGCCGCGTTCGGACCGCAGGAAGCGCATGGGCGGCCAGATCCAGCGCGAGATCATGCAGCTCATCCTCGACCGGGGGCTGCGCCCCGGCGCGGTGCTGCCCACCGAGACCGAGCTGATGGACGACCTGGGGGTGAGCCGCAACTCGGTGCGCGAGGCGCTCAAGGCGCTGCAGGCCCTCGACATCGTCGAGATCCGCCACGGCTACGGAACCTACGTCGGCGAGGCGTCGCTGACGCCGCTCGCCGACGGGCTGACGTTCCGCACCCTGGTGCAGCTCGGCGGCGACGACGCGCACGCCCTCACCGAGATCCTCCAGGTCCGCGAAATACTCGAAGAGGGCCTGATCAGCCGGGTGGTGGAGAGCATCCCCGAGGCCGACCTCGACGCGCTGGACACCATCGTCGCGCGCATGGAGACCCGCGCCGGGCAGGGCGAGGTCTTCCCCGAGGAGGACCGCGAGTTCCACGAGGTCCTCTACCGCTCGACAGGCAACACCCTGGTCCCGCAGCTCCTCGGCGCGTTCTGGAACGTCTTCCACCGCGTCGCCGGCGCCCGCGGCTGGGCCGACGACCCCTCGCCGCTGGGCACCGCCCGCCGCCACAAGGAGATCGTCGCCGCGCTGCGGGCCCGCGACCGCGAGCACGTACGGGCCGCGATGACCACCCACTTCCGCGGCATCGAGGCGCGCGCCGGGAAGGCGATGCGCGGCGTCGGGTGAGCGGCGCGGGCATGAGCAGAAGGTGAACTGCGGGTAGCTGCGGACGGACCCTTGACCGTACGGGGGGCTGCCTTTACGTTACGCGGTGGACATCCCACGTCCTACGTTGGACATGGGCTATCCACTGCTGTCCGCGTCACCCCGACGTGCCCCACGTGCCCCACGTGCCCGACGTATCCCGACGAAAGCGAGACGCACCATGCAGCCACGCCTCGCACCTGCCGCAGACCGCTCCCGCCGAAGAAGCCCCCGCCGCGCCACCGCCCTCGCGGCGTGCGCCGCGGTCCTCGGCGCCGGCCTGACCGCACTCGCCCCCCACGCCAGCGCACAGGACCCCGCAGCAGCACCCGAGTTCAGCCAGGAAGTGCTCTTCCAGGGCGGCACCGGCGGCTACTTCTGCTACCGCATCCCCGCCGTCGTCGAAGCCGCCGACGGCACCCTCCTCGCCTTCGCCGAAGGCCGCGTCGACAGTTGCGCCGACAAAGGCGACATAGACATCGTGCTGCGCCGCTCCACCGACGGCGGCGCCACCTGGAGCGCCCCGCAGGTCGTCCTGGCCGGCGACGGCGACACCCGCGGCAACCCCGCCCCCGTCGTCGACCGCGAAACCGGCCGCATCTCCCTCCTCAGCACCCACAACCCCGGCGCCGACGACACCGTCCGCACCCCCTACCTCCAGCACTCCACCGACAACGGCCGCACCTGGAGCGCCGCCCGCAACATGGCCGCCGAACTCTCCAGGCCCGCATGGGACCGCTGGTACGCCACAGGACCCGGCCACGGCCTCCAGCTCACCACCGGCGACCACGCGGGACGCCTCCTCGTCGGCGGCAACCACCAGGGCCTCGACGGCCGCCAGGGCGCCCACCTCCTCTACAGCGACGACGGCGGCACCACCTGGCAGCTCGGCGCCGACGACACCCGCGCCGTCCAGCCGCCCGACGTCAAACCCCAGGAACTCAGCCTCTTCGAACGCCGGGACGGCTCCGTGTACGCCGCCGCCCGCGACGAACGCGGCACCGACCCCGGCAACCGCGCCGCCGCCGTCAGCAGCGACGGCGGCACCACCTTCGACGCCCCCTTCGCCACCACCCCGGACCTCGTCAGCCCCGTCGTCCAGGGCTCCACCCTCCGCCACGGCGAGACGGTCCTCGCCTCCCTGCCCGCCCACCCCGCCGACCGCAAGGTCATGTCCGTACGCGCCTCCCGCGACGACGGCGCCACCTGGGAACCCTGGCAGCAGGGCCGCGTCATCCACTGGGGCCCCACCGCCTACTCCGACATGGTCGGACTCGGCGGCGACCGCGTCGGCCTCCTCTACGAAGCCGGCGCCGCAAGCCCGTACGAGACGATCCGCTGGGCCCGCTTCAACGACGCCTTCCTCGACCAGCCCAACGACGACCCGCCGCAGCCCCCCGCCCCCGCCCCCGGAGCGACCACCCCCGACGTCTCCGGCAGCGGCAACACCGCCTACGTCCGCGGCAGCTCCCACCTGCGCCCCGGACAGTTCGGCCAGTCCCTCTACCTCGACAACGCCGCCCCCCACGTCGACGCCCGCGTCGAAGTCCCCTGGAACGACTCCCTCGACGTCGGCGACGGCGACTTCACCTGGACCGGCTGGTTCAAGTACGGCCGCACCAACGGCGCCCACGCGATCATGTGGGCCTACGGAGTCGGCGGCAACGCCCCCTCCGTCTGGCTGCGCGCGGAACCCGAGCAGAACCGCATCATCGCCCGCATGCAGATGGAACAGGCCGCCGTCAGCGTCCAGACCACCGGCGCGTACAACGACAACGCCTTCCACTTCGTGACCCTGCAGCGCGCCGGCGGCAAACTCACCCTCAGCGTCGACGGCACCTCCTACGCCGCCGACGCCCCGCCCGGCTCACCCACCGCGGGCAGCGAGTTCGGCATCGGCGGCATCGACGTCGGCCAGCGCCTCGACGGCGCCAACCGCTTCCACGGCTACCTCGACGACATGCGCGTCTACGACCGCGCCCTCAACCGCGGCGAGCTGACCGCCGTCCGCAAGGACAACGCCGACGTCCCCCGGGGCCAGCAGCTCCGCCTCCCCCTCGACACCGTCAACCCGCAGTAGCACCGCGGCGACGCCGGCCCGGGCAGCCACCGGCCCGGGCCGGCCCCGCCCACCGCCCGCCGCCCGTACCGCGCCGGGCGCGAAGCCCGCCGCGTAGGCAAGAATGGGGCCCATGACCCTGTTCCGCGACGACGGCATCGTGCTGCGCACCCAGAAACTGGGCGAAGCGGACCGGATCATCTCCCTCCTCACCCGCGGCCACGGCCGCGTCCGCGCCGTCGCCCGCGGCGTGCGGCGCACCAAGTCGAAGTTCGGCGCCCGCCTCGAACCCTTCAGCCACGTCGACGTCCAGTTCTTCGCCCGCGGCAGCGACCTCGTCGGCCGCGGCCTGCCCATGTGCACCCAGACCGAGACGATCGCCCCCTACGGCGCCCCCATAGCCGCCGACTACGCCCGCTACACCGCCGGCACCGCCATGCTGGAGACCGCGGAACGCTTCACCGACCAGGAAGGCGAACCCGCCACCCAGCAGTACCTGCTCCTCGTCGGCGCCCTGCGCACCCTCGCCGGCGGCGCCCACGCCCCCCAGCTCGTCCTCGACGCCTACCTGCTGCGCTCCCTCGCCGTCAACGGCTACGCCCCCAGCTTCGGCGACTGCGCCCGCTGCGGCCTCGACGGACCCCACAGGTTCTTCTCCGTCAACGCGGGGGGAGTGCTGTGCGGCGATTGCCGCGTGCCCGGTAGCGTCGTACCGTCACCCGAGGTACTCGCGCTGCTCGGCGCACTCCTGACCGGCGACTGGCACACCGCCGACCGCTGTGGAGCACATCACGTCAAAGAAGGCAGCGGCCTCGTCGCGGCCTATCTGCACTGGCACCTGGAGCGGGGCCTGCGCTCGCTGCGCCACGTCGAAAGGTAGCCGGGCGGAACCGGCCCGCCATGAGACGGGCCCCGGGCGGGCAGAAGCCGGGCAGCAGAGAACAAACGGACGGGAACGACACGGCCCACGCCGAGGAACGGGAGAGCACGGCACATGGCACGACGAGGGATCCGCGGCACGTCCCTGACGCGGCACCGCCGCTCCTACCGGCCCCCCGAGCCGCACCCCTCCGGCGCCCGCGCGCCGAAGCTGCCCGGCGAGCTGGTCCCCGGACACGTCGCGATCGTCATGGACGGCAACGGTCGCTGGGCCAAGGAACGCGGCCTGCCGCGCACCGAAGGCCACAAGGTCGGCGAAGCCGTCGTCCTCGACGTCGTCAAGGGCTGCCTCGAACTCGGGGTGAAGAACCTCTCCGTCTACGCCTTCTCCACCGAGAACTGGAAGCGCTCACCCGACGAGGTGCGCTTCCTCATGAACTTCAACCGCGACGTCATCCACCGCCGCCGCAGCGAACTCGACGCCATGGGCGTACGCATCCGCTGGGCCGGCCGCATGCCCAAACTGTGGAAGAGCGTCGTCCAGGAACTCCAGGTCGCCGAGGAACAGACCAGCGACAACGACGCCATGACCCTCTACATGTGCGTCAACTACGGCGGCCGCGCCGAGATCGCCGACGCCGCCGCCGGCATCGCCCGCGACGTCGCCGCAGGCCGCCTCGACCCCAAGAAGGTCAGCGAACGCACCTTCGCGAAATACCTCTACCACCCCGACATGCCGGACGTGGACCTGTTCATCCGGCCCTCCGGCGAGCGGCGCACCTCCAACTACCTCATCTGGCAGAGCGTCTACGCCGAAATGGTCTTCCAGGACATCCTGTGGCCCGACTTCGACCGCCGCGACCTGTGGCGCGCCTGCGTCGAGTACGCCTCCCGCGACCGCCGCTTCGGCGGCGCCATCCCCAACGACATCGACACCGGCTTCGACACCGGCTTCGACAACGGCTTCGACAACGGCTTCGACAACGGCTTCGACAACGAGGCGCACACCCGCTGACGCGGGCGCGCGCGGCGCGCCCGCACCGCCGCGGTCAGTCCCGCGCCTGCGCCGCGCACTCCGCGCACGTACCGAAGACCTCCACGGTGTGCGCCACATCCACGAACCCGTGCTCCGAGGCGATCGACTCCGCCCAGCGCTCCACCGCGGGACCGTCGACCTCCACCGCCTTGCCGCACACCCGGCACACCAGATGGTGATGGTGCTCACCGGTGCTGCACCGGCGGTACACCGCCTCACCCTCCGTCGTCCGCAGCACGTCCACATCGCCCGCGTCCGCCAGCGACTGCAGCGTCCGGTACACCGTCGTCAGCCCCACCGACTCGCCGCGATGCCGCAGCATGTCGTGCAGCTCCTGGGCGCTGCGGAACTCGTCGACCTCCGCCAGCGCCGCGGCCACCGCCGCCCGCTGACGCGTCGACCGGCCGCGTACCGGGGGACCTGCGGTCGTCACCCTTGCCTCCTGCTGCTCGCTCGAAGCCCTGTCCGCCCCACGAGCCGCCATTGTGCCAGCAGCACCCACGGAAACGGACACAGCCGCCGCAGCCGTCCTCACCGCGCCCCACCGCCGACCCGCTCACCGGCCCCCGCACCCGGCCCCGCCGCGACCGGCCCCCCGGCCCCGGCCACCGCCCCGCCACCCGACCGCGACCGCAGCTTCGCCAACGGCACCGCCAACGCCATGACCAGCAAAAACAGCCCGAGCGCAAACAGTACGATCGTCGCCCCCGGCGGCACGTCCACGTAGTACGAGAACACCGTCCCCGATAGCGTCGTCACCACCCCCATCGCCACCGCCAGCGCCAGCGTCGCCGCGAACGCGCGCGTCGCCTGCTGCGCCGCCGCCACCGGAATCACCATCAGCGCACTGACCAGCAGCAGCCCCACGACCCGCATCGCCACCGTCACCGTCACCGCCGCCGTCACCGCAAGCAGCAGATTCAGCGACCGCACCGGCAGCCCCGTGACCTTCGCGAACTCCTCGTCCTGGCAGATCGCGAAGAACTGCCTGCGCAGCCCCAGCGTCACCAGCAGCACGAACACCGACAGCCACAGGATCGCCGTCACATCGGAATCCGACACCGTCGTCACCGAACCGAACAGATACGTGGTCAGGTTCGCCGTCGACCCGTTCGGCGCCAGATTGATCAGCAGCACACCGCCCGCCATGCCCCCGTAGAAGAGCATCGCCAGCGCCAGATCACCGCGCGTGTGCCCGTACGAGCGGATCAGCTCCATCGCCACCGCGCCCGCCGCCGCCACCAGCACCGCCGTCCACACCGGGCTCGTGTTCAGCAGGAACCCCAGCGCCACCCCCGTCAGCGCCACATGCCCGATACCGTCACCCATGATCGCCTGCCGGCGCTGCACCAGATAGATGCCCACCGCCGGCGCCGCGATCCCCACCAGCAGCGCCGCCAGCAGCGCCCGCTGCATGAACGGCGGCTCCAGGAACTCCAGCATCATGTCAGCAGCCCCGTCCTGTCCGCCGCCGCCGGCTCGCCCGCACCGCCCGGGTGCGGATGGCACGCCAGATCGTGCACCTGCGCCGCCGCGTCCGCCTCCCCGCGCCCGTACTCCCGCACCACCAGACCGTCGCCCAGCACGACCGTACGGTCGATCAGCGGCTGCAGCGGCCCCAGCTCGTGCAGCACCAGCAACACCGACGCACCACCCTCCACCTGCCCGGCCAGCGCCTCCGCCAGAATCCGCTGGCTCGGCAGATCCACCCCGCCCAGCGGCTCGTCCATGATCAGCAACTCCGGCTCCGCCGCCAGCGCCCGCGCGATCAGCACCCGCTGGTGCTGCCCGCCGGACAAACGATTCACCGACTCCTTCGCCCGGTCACCGAGACCCACCACCTCAAGCGCCCCGTCCACCGCCGCCCGGTCCGCCCGCCCCAGCGGCCGCAGCCGCGACCGCGACAGCCGCCCCGACGACACCACCTCCCGCACCGACGCCGGCACCCCCGACGCCGCCGTCGAACGCTGCGGCACGTACCCGATCCGCCGCCACTCACGGAACCGCCCCAGCGGCGTCCCGAACAACTCCAGCTCACCCGACGTCAGCGGCACCCGGCCCACCACGGCCCGCACCGTCGTCGACTTCCCCGAACCGTTCGCCCCCAGCAGCGCCACCACCTCACCGCGGCCCACCGCCAGATCCACCCCGCCCAGCACCGCGCGCCCGCCCAGCGACGCGCACGCACCGCGCAGACCCACCACCGGCTCCACGCCCGCTCCCTCCGCCGGCACCCCGCTCACTTCGCCCCCAGCGCCTTGTGCAGCGCCCCGAGGTTCGCCTCCATGATCTCGAAGTAGTCGTCACCCCTGGACTTGTCCGTCACGCCCTCGATCGGGTCGAGCACATCCGTCTCCAGACCCAGGTCACCCGCGAGGGTGCGCGCCGTCTCGTCGCTGACCAGCGTCTCGAAGAACACCGTCGTCACCCCGTCGTCCGCCGCGATGTCCTGCAACTGCTGCATCCGCGCCGCGCTCGGCTCCGACTCCGGGCTCAGCCCCTTGATCGACTCCTGCACCAGGCCGTAGCGGTCGGCGATGTAGCCGAACGCGGCGTGCGTCGTGATGAAGGTGTCCGTACGCCGGTTCTCCAGCCCCGCGGCGAACTTCCCGTCCAACTGCCGCAGCCGGTCCGCCAGCTCCGCGGCGTTCTTCTCGTACGCCTTCGCGTGGCCCGGGTCCGCCTCCGCCATCGCCTTGCCGACGCCCTCGGCGACCTCCGCGTACCGCACCGGGTCCAGCCAGATGTGCGGATCCGTCCCCTCCTCGCCGCCGTGGTCGTGCCCCTCGTGGCCGCCGTCGGCCTCCTCCTCCGCGTGGCCCCCGTCCTCCTCCGCGTGGCCGTCGCCGTCCTCCTCGCCGCCGTGCTTCTCCAGCGACGTGAACTCCGACGCCTCCACGACATGCTCCGCGCCCGACTGCTCGATGGCCTCGTCCACCGCCGGCTGCATGTCCTTCAGGTAGACGATCAGCCCCGCGTCCGCCAGGTCCCCGGTCTGCCGCGGGCTCAGCTCCAGATCGTGCGGCTCCGTCCCCGGCTTCGTCAGCGTCGAGACCTCCGCGTTCTCGCCGCCTATCTCCTCGGCCAGGAACTGCATCGGATAGAACGACGCGGTCACCCGCAGCCTGCCGTCCTCCGTCGTGGTGCCCGAAGCCCCGTCGCCGCAGGCGGACAGGGCCAGCAGCGCGGCCGCGGACAGCGCCGCGGCGGCGGCGGGGGTGAGACCGGATATGGACCGGCGGGAAGCTCTCATGACACTCATTTTCATCAAAGATGGAAACGATTGTCAAAAATATTTACGGGCGGTACCCTCCGGCCCACCCGGCGACCGCCCCGGGGCGGCCCGCCGCCCCCCGCACCCCCGCCCCGCCCGCCCCCCGATTTGAAACCAAGGGCACCGCCGCCGGTAACCTGGAGCACCGCTTCGTCGTCGTAATGAAGAGAGCACCGTGGCCGCCGACAAGATCGACACCATCGTCAGCCTGAGCAAGCGCCGTGGCTTCGTCTACCCGTGCAGCGAGATCTACGGCGGCCAGCGCGCCGCCTGGGACTACGGCCCCCTCGGCGTAGAGCTCAAGGAGAACATCAAGCGCCAGTGGTGGCGCTCCATGGTCACCTCCCGCGACGACGTCGTCGGCCTCGACTCCTCCGTCATCCTCGCCCGCGAGGTCTGGGAAGCATCCGGTCACGTCGCCACCTTCACCGACCCCCTCACCGAATGCACCTCCTGCCACAAGCGCTTCCGCGCCGACCACCTCGAAGAGGCCTACGAAGCCAAGCACGGCCACCCCCCCACCGGCGGCCTCGCCGACATCAACTGCCCCCACTGCGGCAACAAGGGCGGCTTCACCGAACCCAAGCAGTTCTCCGGCCTCCTCTCCACCCACCTCGGCCCCACCCAGGACGCCGGCTCCGAGACCTTCCTGCGCCCCGAAACCGCCCAGGGCATCTTCACCAACTTCATGCAGGTCCAGACCTCCTCCCGGAAGAAGCCCCCCTTCGGCATCGCCCAGACGGGGAAGTCCTTCCGCAACGAGATCACCCCCGGCAACTTCATCTTCCGCACCCGCGAGTTCGAGCAGATGGAGATGGAGTTCTTCGTCAAGCCCGGCGAAGACGAGACCTGGCACGAGTACTGGATGCAGCAGCGCTGGAACTGGTACACCGGCCTCGGCATGCAGGAAGCCAACCTCCGCTGGTTCGAGCACCCCAAGGACAAGCTCTCCCACTACTCCAAGCGCACCGTCGACATCGAATACCGCTTCGACTTCGCCGGCAGCCAGTGGGGCGAACTCGAAGGCATCGCCAACCGCACCGACTTCGACCTCAAGGCCCACTCCGCCGCCTCCGGCCAGGACCTCTCCTTCTTCGACCAGGAAGCCGGCGAACGCTGGACCCCCTTCGTCATCGAACCCGCCGCCGGCGTCGGCCGCACCATGCTCGCCTTCATGCTCGACGCCTACGTCGAAGACGAAGCCCCCAACGCCAAGGGCAAGATGGAAAAGCGCACCGTCATGCGCCTCGACCCCCGCCTCGCCCCCGTCAAGGCCGCCGTCCTGCCCCTCTCCCGCAACCCCGAACTCTCCCCCAAGGCCAAGGGCCTCGCCGCCGACCTCCGCGGCCACTGGAACATCGAGTTCGACGACGCCGGCGCCATCGGCCGCCGCTACCGCCGCCAGGACGAAATCGGCACCCCCTACTGCATCACCGTCGACTTCGACACCCTCGACGACAACGCCGTCACCGTCCGCGAACGCGACACCATGAAGCAGGAGCGCGTCTCCCTCGACCAGGTCGGCACCTACCTCGGCGGCCGCCTCCTCGGCTGCTGACCCACCCGCCACACGGCCACACGGCGACGGCGCCCCCCGGCCGGGGGGCGCCGTCGCCGTATGCGCAGACCGTACGGAAGCCGCGTGCCCGGACCGTACGGAAGCAGTGCGCAGACCGCACGGAAGCCGCGTGCACAGACCGTACGGAAAACGTGCAGCAAGCTGCGGCACGCTGACCCCTTGCTGCACACTGAGCCCCACCGCCAGGCCAGAAGGAGCCACGCACAGCACGAACAAGCAGCAGCAGGAGGCGCGCCATGCACGCGAGGGCCACCAGCCGGGTCACCGCCACCGACCCCGACGGCCACGAACACACCGTCCACGTCACCGGCGCCGGCGCCCGGCGCACACTCCGCTGCGAAAGCTGCGACTGGACCAGAGCCGCCCAGTTCCTGCCCTGGCTCAAAGCAGAAGAACACCTCGCGGAAGCACACGAAGCCTCCGCCGGAACCGGATCCGCCGACACCGGCCCCGCACCCGCCTCAGGGACGTAGCCCCCGTCTCAGGGACGCAGGCCCCGCACCACCACATCCACCACCAGCGCGAACTCCGCCGCCACCCCCGGCTCCTCCCAGTCCGGCGCGAACGCCGGATCGTGGAACCGGCGCGTCGCATCGAACACCGCCCGCGCCACCCCCTCCACCGAACGCCGCGCCGCCTGCGCCACCGCCGTCGCCTCCGCATCCCCCTCCGCCACGGCCGGCGGCACCGACAACACCCCCTGACGCACCCCGTCCTCCAGGATCAGCGTCAACTGCCCCGTCAGCTCCGCGACATGCCGCGCCACCACACCGGCCACCGTCGCAGAACCCGCCGCTCCCGCAGCCCCGGCCGCGGCCGGGCCCGTACGGCCCGCGGAGCCGCTGTCGCCGATCAGCGCCATGTACGTCGCGAACATCTCCGGATCGTCATGCGCCTTGTGCCGCTTCGCGTCGAACAACTCCGCCAGCCACCGCCGCAACCGCACATCCGCAGGACCCTCCTCCGCCGCGACCTTCTCCAGCGCCGCCGACGTCCGGTCCAGCCACCGCGCCGCCACCGCCGCGTGCAGCGCCGCCTTGCTCGGAAAATGCCGGTACACCGAGCCGTGGCTCACCCCCAGCACCCGCGCCACGTCCACCACCGTGGCCTTCGCCGGGCCATAGCGGCGCAGCACGTCCTCCGTGGCTTCGAGGATGTGCTCGGGGGTCAGGGTCTCGGGCGGCATCGGCGCTCTCCGGCTCTCGGGCTCTCCCGACTGGCGTCGGCTCTGCTACCAGCTTCGCAGCCGCCGCCGACAACGACACACCCGCCGCCGGGAGCCGCCCCGCCCGGCAGCGGCGCGGGCGGGGCGGGGCCGCGGCCCGGGGGACCGAGGGACTGAGGGCTGCATCCGGCTACGCGCCGGCCGTACCGGCTACGCGCCGGACTTCCCGCTCGTCCGCTCGCTGTCCAGCATCGCCATCTGCTCCGGCGCATACCGCTCGCCCGCCGCCGCGCCCGGCGGCACCGCCTCCTCGATCGCGGCCAGATCCGCCGCGTCCAGCACCACGTCCAGCGCGCCGAGGGACTCCGCGAGCCGGTCCCGGCGCCGGGCGCCGACGAGCGGCACGATGTCCTCGCCGCGGCCCAAAACCCAGGCGATGGCGATCTGCGCGACCGTCACCCCCTTGTCGTCCGCGACCCGCCGCAGCGCGTCGACGAGCCCCAGGTTCCGGTCGATGTTCTCGGCGGCGAACCGCGGGGAGTGCGCGCGGAAGTCCTGCGCGCCCATCCCGCGCACGCTCTCGCGGGTCATGTGCCCGCTGATCAGGCCGCGGGAGAGCACGCCGTACGCGGTGACGGAGACACCCAGCTCGCGGCAGACGGGCAGGATCTCGTCCTCGATGCCGCGGGAGATCAGCGAGTACTCGATCTGGAGATCGGCGACCGGCGCGGTGGCGGCGGCCCGGCGCACGGTCTCCGCGCCCACCTCGGAGAGGCCGATATGCCGCACGTAGCCGGCGTCGATCAGCTCCTGCACGGCGCCGACGGTCTCCTCGACGGGCACATCGGGGTCGAGGCGGGCGAGCCGGTAGACGTCGATGTGGTCGGTGCCGAGGCGCTGCAGCGAGTACGCGGCGAAGTTCTTCACGGCGGCGGGCCGGCCGTCGTAGCCGAGGAAGCCGCCGGCGGGGTCGCGCAGGGCGCCGAACTTGACGCTGACGACGGCCTGGTCGCGGCTGCCGGGGCGGGCGGCGAGGGCGTCGCGGATGAGCAGCTCGTTGTGGCCCATGCCGTAGAAGTCGCCGGTGTCGAGGAGGGTCACGCCGGCGTCGAGGGCGGCGTGGATGGTGGCGATGGACTCCTTGCGGTCGACGGGCCCGTAGAGCGCGGACATGCCCATGCAGCCGAGGCCGAGGGCGGAGACGCGGGGGCCGGTGGTGCCGAGGGAGCGAGTCGGGATCGAAGTCATGATGACAAGTATGGAATGACGGATGACAGATGTCAAAATCTGTCAGCGCTACATTCTCACGTGATCCGGAACACCGTCGTCCCCGCCGCCGTTGACCCCACAGTCCGAGACCAAGGAGTCTCAATGATGAAGTCAAGCCGTCTGCGTGGCCGGCGGGGCGGGGGTGAATGCTCGGTTGTCGCGCAGGAGTGCCCACAAGACGCTGGCGCGTCGGCGGGCCAGGGCGATGACGGCCTGGACGTGTTTGCAGCCTTCGCCGCGCTTCTTGAGGTAGAAGTCCCGGTTCGGGCCTTCGCGGATGATGCTGGTCTGCGCGGAGAGGTAGAACACCCGTCGCAGGCGGCGGCTGTAGCGCTTGGGCCGGTGCATGTTGCCGGTGCGCCGGCCGGAGTCGCGTGGGACGGGCACGAGGCCGGCTGCGGAGGCGAGGTGGCCGGCGTCGGTGTAGGCGGTCAGGTCGCCGGCGGCGACGATGAACTCGGCGCCGAGGATCGGGCCCATGCCGGGCAGGGACTCGATGATCTCGGCTTGGGGGTGGCTGCGGAACACCTCACGGATCTGCTTGTCGATCTGCTTGAGCCGGTCGTCCAGGGCCAGGATCTGCGTGGCCAGGTCGGCGACGAGCTGAGCGGCGACGTCCTCGCCGGGCAGCGCGGTCTGCTGTGCCTGGGCGGCATCCAGTGCGGTCGCGGCAACGGCGTCGGCGCCGCGCACGCTGCGGTTGGCCAGCCAGGCCGTCAGTCTCGCCCGGCCACGGCGCCGGATCGCGGCCGGTGTCTGGTAGCCCGTCAGCAGGACCAGCGCACCTTTGTGGGCGGAGTAGTCGAAGGCCCGTTCCAGCGCGGGGAAGACGCCGGTCAGCATGTCGCGGAGCCGGTTGATCATCCGCACCCGGTCGGCGACCAGGTCGGCGCGGTGGGCGGTCAGCAGTGCGAGGTCGGCGGCCAGCTGCGCGGGCACGTCGATCGTGGCGAAGTCCCGGCGGTGGCGGGCGGTTTCGGCGATGACGTAGGCGTCACGGGCGTCGGTCTTGGCCTCGCCCCGGTAAGCCCCGGCCATGCGGTTGACCGTGCGGCCGGGCACGTAGACGGCCCGCTGGCCGTGGGCGGCGAGCAGAGCCAGCAGCAGCGCGGAGGACGTGCCGGCAATGTCCACCGCCCAGCAGACCTCGTCCGCCAGGCCGAGGATCTCCCCCAGCGCGGTCAGGATCGCGGACTCGTCGTTGTCGATCTTCTTCGACCACAGCGTGGCGCCGGTGTCGTCGACCACCGCGGCCCAGTGATGGCCCTTGCCCGCGTCGATACCGGCCCAGACCCGGACCTGTCGCTTACTCACTCGCCCCTCCTCGTTCCGTACAGCATGCCGCCGGCCCGAGGAACACCCCGCTGTCATCTCCGTAATCAGCGACCGCACACAGCGCGCACATCTCAATCAGCAGCCAGGGCGCCCCGGAGAACCGGACGGCCACTCCTTGGAAGCCACTGAAGGCAAGAACCCATAAGCCACATCCGGCCCTCCCGGGCCGCCCAACAACTTACGGAGTAGCCCATGCGTCGAGTTCGCCCCGCGTCGTTCGGTGCCGAGCCGGCTGGTGCCCGGCTGGCGCGGATTCTCAACTCGCCGAACTACGACCCGGAGGCCGGCGCGTTCCGCAACCCCGTCCCCGCAGGCATCGGCCCGCAGCCCGGCGGCGGTTCCCGCGGCGAGATGTTCCGCGCCCTGCTCCGCCGCGACGGCCGCAAACCCGCGGGCCCCATCCCCGTGCAGCGCCCCGACCTGTCCGCCCCGCCCGCCGACGGGCTGCGCCTGACCTGGCTCGGCCACGCCACCGTCCTCGCCGAGATCGACGGCCGCCGGGTCCTCTTCGACCCGGTCTTCGGCGAGCGCTGTTCGCCGTTCTCCTTCGCCGGCCCGCGCCGCTTCCACCGCGTACCGCTGCCGCTCGGCGAACTCGGCCCGCTCGACGCGGTCGTCATCTCCCACGACCACTACGACCACCTCGACATGTCCACCGTCCGCGAACTCCGCAAGGCGGTCGCCCCCGACGTGCTCTTCGCCGTGCCCCTCGGCGTCGGCGCGCACCTGGAGCGCTGGGGAGTGCCGCAGGACCGCATCGCGGAACTGGACTGGAACGAATCCACCGAGGCCGCGGGCCTGACCCTCACCGCGACGCCCGCCCGCCATTTCTGCGGCCGGGGCATCCGCAACAAGCAGCGCACGCTGTGGGCGTCCTGGTCCGTGCGCGGCCCGGAGCACCGGGTGTTCCACAGCGGCGACACCGGCTACTTCCCCGGCTTCGCCGGCATCGGCGCGGAACACGGCCCGTTCGACGCGGCGATGGTGCAGATCGGTGCGTACAGCGAGTACTGGCCGGACATCCACATGACCCCGGAGGAGGGCGTACGGGCCCATCTCGACCTGCGCGGCGGGGTGCTGCTGCCGATCCACTGGGGCACGTTCAACCTCGCCCCGCACCGCTGGGAGGAGCCCGCGGAGCGCACCGCCGCCGCGGCGACGGCGGCGGACGTCCGCGCGGCGATCCCCCGCCCGGGCGAGCCCTTCGAGCCGTCGGCCCAGACGCTGCCGACGACCCCGTGGTGGCAGGAGATCGCCGCCCCCGAGCGCACCCCCCAGCCGGGGGGCGGCCGCCAGGCCCCGGCGAAGCCGAGCCCGGCGACGGAGCAGTAAGCGGGCACCGGGCCAGGACCGGGGGCGGTGGCGATCGCCCCCGCCCTCCTGGGCCACCGCGCCACTGCGGCGGCGGTTGGCAGACGTCGTCGGTCAGGTGCCGAGGACGGTTCGGGCCTGGACGATGCGTGAGCGGGTACGGCTGACGTCGAACCGGGTGTAGTTCTGGCCGTGCCTGACCAGTTCCTCGTACGTGCGCACGGCGGGTTCACCGATCCGTTTGATCACTCTGGCGAGGTCGGTGACCCGGTCGAGCGGGCTGTCGCCGACGTCCGCGCGCAGCGCGTGCGACCCGACCTTGTCCACGAGGCCCGCGCAGAGCAGGACGTAGCGGGACCGGGCGTCGGCGTTGAGGGCGACCCGCTCCTCGGCCCGGCCCCGGTTCGTGCCGCTCACGCAGGAGCGCACGGCGCTGGGCCGGGCGCGCGTGGGGTCCAGCCGGCCGTACACCTTGCAGGCCTGGAGCGCGGTGAGCCAGCCGGTGGCGATGTCGCCGGTACGGACGTGGAGTTCGGCCAGGTTGTAGTAGACGGACCCCAGCACCGCGTGGTCCCGGTCGGCTCCTCCGGTCTGGGCGACCTTGAGCGCGGGGGCGTTGGCACTCCGGTAGTGGTCCAGGGCAAGGGCCCAGTCGCCGCGGGCGATTGCCTGATCGCCCTGCCGGATGGCGTAGGTGACCGTCCACCGCTGGTCGTCGAGTGATGGTCGCTGGTCCATCGTTCCTCCTCGTCGAGGCGTGGACAGCTCGCATGGTGACCGCACGACCGACGTTACCTTCTGCGTCCGGGGGGCGGGAGGCCGCGGAGCGGGGTAAGTGCCTTGAGGGCAGGTGCCGTTACGCGGCCGGGGGGGGTGCGGCGGGGAGCGTTGCCGGGTAGGCCGTCAGGGGCGTGGTCTGGCCCTCTTCGTGGGCCTTGGTGAAGGCTTTGCGGCCCAGGGCGGTCGTGGCGCGGGTCGTGATGCGGAGGACTTGGCCGGTGCCGGTGCCGGTGCCGGTGCCGGTGCCGGTGCCGGGGCCGAGGTTGGAGCCGGGGACGGGGGCGTGGGGAAGTGAGCCGGGGGCGTACGGGGGCGTACCCCGCCCCCGTATCGCCGGGTACTCCACGCCCCGGCTGGCGCATCCGACTCTATTGTCACCCGGGCCCGTTAGGCTGCCTCCCGAAGCATGGACACAGTGCGCGCATCGGACACGGTGCGGGCACCGAACGGCAGAGGGCGGCTGTGGGGGAGAGCGAAGCGGGAGCCGGCCGGCGGCTCGCCGGGCGGTATCGCGTGGTGGGGCAGCTCGGCCGGGGCGGCATGGGCACGGTGTGGCGTGCCGTGGACGAGGTCCTGGGCCGCGAGGTCGCGGTGAAGGAGCTGCGGGCGTTCGGCGAGGGAGCAGGGCATGACGCGGGCGAGCTGCGGTTAAGGATGCAGCGGGAGGCGCGGGCCGCGGCCCGTGTCGACCACCCGGGCGTGATCGCCGTGCACGACGTCACGGAGCACGAGGGCCGGCCGCTGATCGTCATGGAGCTGGTCGAAGGACCGTCGCTGGACGACGTCATCCGTGAACGGGGCGTGCTGGACCCCGCGGAGGCCGCCGGTATCGGCGCGAAGGTCGTCGACGCGCTGGCCGCCGCCCACCGGGCCGGCGTCCTGCACCGCGACGTCAAGCCGGCGAACATCCTGCTGGCGCGCAGCGGCCGCGTCGTCCTCACCGACTTCGGCATCGCCGCGATGGACGACCCGGGCGACGACGGCACCACGCGGCTGACCGCCCCCGGCGAAATGGTCGGTTCCATCGACTACCTGTCGCCGGAGCGCGCCCGTGGCGACCTGCCGGGGCCGCCGTCGGACGTGTGGTCCCTGGGCGTGACGCTGTACGCGGCGGTCGAGGGCATGTCGCCGTTCCGCCGCTCGTCCACGTGGTCGACGATCAGCGCGATCGTCGTGGACCCGCTGCCGGAGCCGCAGCGCGCGGGCGCGCTGACCGGTGCGCTGCGGGAGTTGATGGACAAGGACCCGGACCGCCGCGCGGACGCGCTGCGCGCGGGCCGGCTGCTGGCGGCGGTGGCGGCGGGCCAGCCGCTGCCGGACCCGGCGGAGACGATGCGCCTGGGCGGCCCGATTGCCGCGAGCGGCGGCGGTACGGGTCCCGGTGTCGGTACGGGCGCCGGTACGGGTGCGGGGGCGGGCGGGTTCGGGCCCGCGCCGGAGTCGCAGACGCCGTCGATGCCGCCGGAGGCCCTGAACCCGTCGGCGGGCTTCGCGGGAGCCGCCCCGTACGGCCGGGGCGGGCAGCCGCAGGGGCAAGCTACCCCGTACGGGCAGACCCCTCCCGGCTCGGCGGAGACCTCCCCCGGGCACCGACCGTCGCGGCGCCGCCGCCCCTTGGTGCTGGCCGGCGCGGCGGTCGCGGTGGCGGCCGTGACGGCGGCCGCGTTCACGGTGCCGGGATGGGTGGGCTCCGACGACGGCGACGACGCGAACGCCGCGGGGGCGGACCGGAGTTCGAGCGCCCCGGCCGAGGACGGCGCACAGCGGGGAAAAATGCAGCCGTCCGAGGAGAAGGAGGACGGCAAGGAGTCCGCCTCCCCGTCCCCGAGCCCCTCCGCCGCAGGCACCTCGCAGCCGACCGAAACCCCCGGCAAGACCACCGACCCCACCCCCAAGCCCTCGCGCCCCGACGCGACCTCGGCGAAGCCGACGAACGGGCCGACGACCTCGGCGCCCCCCGCGGACCCGTGGGACTCCTGCACGTACTACTCCGGCACGGCCCTCACGCAGAACGGCGACTCCGGCGAACGCGTGGTGCAGCTCCAGTGCATCCTCCACGCCCGCGGCTACGACCTCGGCTCGGACGGCGTCGACGGGGTGTTCGGCCCGAAGACGGAGGCGGCGGTGAAGAAGTTCCAGGGCGACGAGGGCCTGGCCGTCGACGGCCAGGTGGGCCCCGACACGTGGGGTGCGCTGCGGGGTTGAGTTCGGGCTAGAACTCGTCGTTCTTCACGGCGGCGAGGAATGCGGTCCAACCTGCGGTGCTGAAGAGGAGTTTGGGACCGTCGGGGTCCTTGCTGTCACGGACGGGGACGAGATCGGGGATACCCTCCCCGATCTCGACGCAGTCGCCGCCTTCGCCGTTGCTGTATGAAGACTTGTGCCATGCGCCGATCTCGACACATTCGCCACCATCGCCGTTGCTGTACGACGATTTACGCCAGGTGATCATGATCTCCCATAGTCCTCCGCCACCGATTCCATCAGCTCCAGGGACGCCGTCGGTGACAGGGCAGCGGCCCTGACCAGATCGTAGGACGCACGGTAGTTCCGTACCAGGGCCGGATCGTCGATGAGGGCGCCGCTGTAGGCGCTTTCCACGTACACCATGGAAGGTCCTTCCGCGAAGGTCATGATCCGCGCCATGCCGTTCATGAAGGTGTGGGCTGCTGCGGCGAACGGAAGTACCTGCACGATGATGCGGTGGCTGCGGGCCAGCGACACGATGTGGCGTAGCTGATCCGCCATCACCGTGGGCCCGCCGAACGGCGTGCGGAGCACAGCCTCGTGGAGAACCGTCCACACTGCCGGTTGGTCCGGGTTTTCGAGCAGGCGCTGGCGTTCCATGCGGCGCTGCACGCGAACTTCAATCGCCTCGTCGCGCGCAAGCGGTTGGGTCGCCCGGTTGAGTGCGCGGGCGTAGTCCCGTGTCTGAAGCAGACCGGGGACCAGCAGCGGGGCATGGTCGTGCAGGTGCGTCGCGACCGTCTCCAGGTCCGCCGCATCCGTGAAGTAGTCCGGATACGAACTCCTCCGCGCCAACAGGCAGAGCCGTTGCAGGTGCTCCCCCGTACCGAAGAGGTCGTCCAGCAGCTTCGAGATCTCCTCCTGCGGCAGTCGCACACAGCTCTCGAAGTGCGCGATGTACGCCGGTGAGCAGAACACCCGCTCACTGAGCCGTTCTTGTGAGAATCCGGCATCTTCGCGCAGTCGGCGCAACTCCGCTCCGTAGAACGTGCGTGGTGAGTCGTAGGGATCCGGCCGTCGTGTCTGTTTCATGTGACCGAAGGTAGTGGCTCATGTGCCGTACGAAGTCGATACATGCGCGGTTGTACGACCGCCGGTACCCTGCCGCCAGCGACGTAAGACCTCAGGGGGACGAACATGGGCGATCTGTGCGTGGACTACGAACGCCTTCAGGTGATCGAGCGTGATCTCGGCATCGTGAAGCGGGAGTTCGAGAGCTGCGAGGACCATCAGGAGCAACTGCGCGGAATATGGGGATCCGGCACCGTCGCGGATGCGATGGAGGATTTCACCACCAACTGGGACCGGCACCGCAAAGAGGTGCTGGAGTCCGTGAAGTCCGTCGGCGAGATGGCGAGCAGCGTCCATCAGTCGTTCCTGAAGACGGACAAGAAGCTTGAGCAGGAATGCAAGGGTGAGTGACGGACATGGCCCGCCCCACCGACTGGCAGCCGCTCGCCGACTCCGATCCCGTGCCGGGGAACGTCGAGGACATCCGGGATGAGGCTGCCCGGCTGAAGAAGATCGGCGAGACGATCGAGTCGCAGGTCGGCAAGCTGCGCGACATCGGCAAGGACGGCGCCCTGAAGGGCAAGTACGCCGACAAGCTGCGCAGCGCCGCCACCGATCTGGCCGGGAAGATGGAGAAGACCTCCGGGCGGTACAAGGAGGTCGCCGGGCATCTGTCCTCGTGGGCGGGTGATCTGGACGAGGCGCAGAAGGCCGCGGAGCGGGCGCTGAGGAAGGCGGAGAGCGCTGCCGGGACGATGGCGCAGAACAAGCCGCCGGACCAGGCGTCCCCGCCGGACGCGCCGGAGCCCACTGACGACGAGAAGGAAGCGGACAAGCGGCGGGAGAAGGCGTACGGGGCGGCCGAGGGGGAGTTGGAAGAGGCGCGCCGGATGCTCGGGCGGGCGACGTCCGCGCGGGACAGCGACGCGGATACGGCGGCCGGGCGGATCAAGAAGTCCATCGATGACGATGTCAAGGACAGTTGGTGGGACAACGTCAAGGACTTCGTCGACAAGTACGCGGACATCATCAAGATCGTCATCGATGTCATCAGCTGGATCGCCACCGCGGTGGCGATCATCTCGCTGTTCATCCCGGGCCTGAACGTGGTGGCGTTCCTGCTGATCGCGGGATTGCTGGTGGTCGGGGGCAGAGCCCTGCTCGCGGCCACGGGCAACGCGAGCTGGATGGACGTGCTGGTCGACTCCATCGGGCTGCTGACCATGGGGCTCGGCCGCGCCGGGATGGCCGCCCTGAAGGGCACCAACGCGCTGGCGAAGACGGCGGCGACCGGGGCCCGTTCGCAGCAGGTCGCCCAGAACCTCGCCCGGTCGTCCGCGCAGCGGCAGGCGCTGGGCCGGGTGCTCAGCAGCCGTACGGCGAGTGCCGGGGCGAAGCGCGCGGCCCGTGCGCAGATCGACGCGCTGAAGGCGCAGGCGCGGCGGCAGGCGACGAGCGTGCCGCAGAACCTGCCGTCGGTGGGGCGCCTGGGCAAGATCCTGAACATGGGCGACACCGAGGGCCTGTCCATGATGCGCAACATCGGGCGGATCTCGGACCGGTTCCCCGGCCTGGTCGGCGGCGGTACGGCGGCGAAGGCGGGGGCCGCGTACTCGGCCTCTCTGGGCGCTGCCTGGGGCGGTACGATCGTCGACCTCGGCGACAAGGCGTTCGGCAGCAGCGACATGCTGCCCTTCAAGCCGTTCAACGACTCGTACAACGACTGGAAGGGCGACACCTGGAAGGCGCCGATCGGCTCGACGTGGTGAGGCAGCCGGCGCCGTAACGCCCGGAGGCCGGGCACCCGACGTGAAGAGGAGCCATGGTCTTCCTGCCCCGCCGCACCACCCCGTCCGCGCGGGGGCGCGCCGACGGGCCGCTGCTGGTGGCCGCCCGCGCCGCGGTGCTGGTGCCGCTGGCGGCCGGGGCGGTGCTCGTCGCGCTGGCGGCCCTCTTCGACGGGACTGCCGACGCGATGGCCTGGGTCGAGCGGGGGCTGCTGTGCGCGGCCGTTGCGGTGCTGGTGTGGTCGGTCGTCACGGCGGCGGTACGGAACGTGGGCGACGGCGAACTGGAGGTCACCGCCGTCTTCGGGGCGGTGCTGCTGATGATCGCCGCGTACTTCACGGGGCCCGTGGCGCTGGTCGCGGTGCCGGGGGTGGCGCTGGTGACGGGGGTGGTGTCCGCGGTGCGTACGGACCGGGCGGAGCGGCGGCGCCGGCGGGAGCGGCGGGAGCGGGACGCGCGGGTGCGGGCGCACCATGCGGAGAAGAAGCGGCGTAAGAGGGAGAGCGGGGGAGCAGGCGGTGGCTGAGCAGGCGGGACGCATCGATTACGGCAAGCGGCCGGGGCGGCCGGAGCCCACGGAACGGGCTGAAGGACCGGCGCGTACGGAACGGGCGGAGGGCGCCGAGCGTACGGAACAGCCGCAACGGCCCGAGCGTACGGAAACGCCCGAGCGCGCCGCGCGCACCGACCGTACAGACAAGTCCGTAGTGGACCGGGACGAGGGCGCCGCCGTCGGCTACACCCTCGTGCTGCCGCCCAACTGGTCCCGCATCCCCCTGCGCGACGGCACGGACGAGGCGATCATGCGGATCGTCGACGAGGCCGTCGCCGACCTGCCCGACGACATGCCGCGCGACCGGATACCCCCGGTGCGCCTGGAGCTGGTACGGCGGCTGCGCAAGGCCGCCGCCGACGCCCGCAAGAGCGGCGGCCTCGACCTCTACCTCCCCGTAGAGCAGATGCACGGCGTGACGGTCGCCGCGTCGTTCGTCGTCTCCGAGATCACCCTGGCCACGGGCGCCGACCCGTCGCTGATCCTCGCCCGGCTGCTCGCCGACGCGGAGAAGTCGCAGCCCGCGGCCGTCGACGGATCCGTCGGCTACCGCAACGAGCGGGTCGCGCGCGGCTCCGGCGACGAGGGCGGCGAGTACGCTTCGCGGCGCGTCGACTACGTGCTGGCGGTCCCCGAGGACGACACCCGGTGGGTGACGGTGGGGTTCAGTACGCTCGCGGACGGCGATCCGAAGGGGCAGTTCGCGGACGTGCTGGTCGAGCTGTTCGACGCCCTGATGACCACCTTTCGCTGGACGAGGAGCAGCCGGTGAGCTGGATCGAGGTCGACTACGACGACGCCAAGTGGCTGTGGGTGCCGCAGCAGTGGGAGGGCATGCCGTGGCCCGGGCCCGCGGAGTGGGCGGAGGCGTTCGCGGAGGCGTGGTGGACGCTCGCGGACGTCGAGCCGGGCGACGAGGAGGAGGTGGCGCGGCTGCGGGACGCGCTGCTGGAGTTCGCGACCCGCGCGGGCACGGTCTTCCCCGGCCAGGACCTGTACCTGTACATGCCGGACCCGCGGCAGGCGCCGGTGCCGCTGGCGGTGTGGGGGCTGGCGACGGCGGGGGAGCGCAACGACCGGCTGCGTGAGCTGGTGCGGTCGATGGACGCCGAGGCGGTGGAGGCGCCGATCGTGGAGCTGTTCCGCCACCCGCACCTGGGAAACGGGCTGCGGGCCATGCGCTACTTCACCGACCAGGCCGACGGCACGCTCGGCTGCTCGCTGAACTACGCGTTCCGCTCCGAGCCGCACGGCGTGGACGTCCTGGTCCGCGCCCTCAGCTCCGACGTGGGGCGGCTCGCGGCGGCGGCGCAGGACATGGACGAGCTGGCGCTGGCGGTACGGGTCCGGCGCGACGAGGACCGCTGAGGAGCGCTGACGGGCCGCGTGACCTGGCGCGTACGCGGTCCTGCCCGCGGTGAGGGACAATGGACGGTCCGTCCCCGTACGCAACGAGGTAGCCCGCCGCATGTCCGAGCTGCAGATCGGCCCGCACACCGTCTCCCCGCCCGTGGTGCTCGCGCCCATGGCGGGAATCACGAACGCGCCGTTCCGCACGCTGTGCCGGGAGTTCTCCGGCGGCCGGGGCCTGTTCGTCAGCGAGATGATCACGACGCGGGCGCTGGTGGAGCGGGACGCCAAGACGATGCGGCTCGTCCACTTCGACGGCACGGAGAGGCCGCGGTCGATCCAGCTCTACGGGGTGGACCCGGTGTACACCGGGCGCGCGGCCCGCATGATCGCCGACGAGGACCTCGCCGACCACATCGACCTCAACTTCGGCTGCCCCGTCCCGAAGGTGACCCGCAAGGGCGGCGGCTCGGCGCTCCCGTACAAGCGGAACCTGCTGCGGGCGATCCTCCGCGAGGCGGTGGCCGGCGCCGGGGACCTGCCGGTGACGATGAAGATGCGCAAGGGCATCGACGACGACCACCTGACGTACCTGGACGCGGGCCGGATCGCCGTCGAGGAGGGCGTGACGGCGATCGCGCTGCACGGCCGCACTGCCGCGCAGCACTACGGCGGCACCGCGGACTGGGATGCGATCGCCCGGCTGAAGGAGCATGTGCCGGAGATCCCGGTGCTGGGCAACGGTGACATCTGGTCGGCGGCCGACGCGCTGCGGATGGTGCGCGAGACGGGGTGCGACGGGGTGGTGGTCGGGCGCGGCTGCCTGGGGCGGCCGTGGCTCTTCGGCGACCTGGTGGCGGCGTTCGACGGGTCGTCCGAGCCGTCCGCGCGGCCGACGCTGAAGGAGGTCGCGGGGGTGATGCTGCGGCACGCGGAGCTGCTGGGGCAGTGGCTCGGCGACGAGCGGCGGGGCGTCATCGACTTCCGCAAGCACGTGCCGTGGTACACGAAGGGCTTCTCGGTCGGCAAGGAGCTGCGGCACCGGATGGCGATGGCGGGCACGCTGGCGGAGCTGGACGACCTGCTGGGCACCCTGGACCTGGACCAGCCGTGGCCGGAGGGCGCGGAGGGGCCGCGGGGGCGCACGGCGGGGCGGAACAAGGTGGTGCTGCCGGAAGGCTGGCTGGCGGACCCGTACGAGTGCGCGCAGGTCGACGCGGCGGCGGAACTGGACACGTCGGGAGGCTGAGGCGGGGGCCCCGACCCCGCCCCGTCCCGAAACCGGGGGCCGGGACCCCGGACTCCCGCCTCCTGCGCTGTGCCCGGCGCTCCCGGTCCGTGACCCCCGGGGCTAGCCTCGGGGCGGTGGATACGACCCATCGGCCCGCCGCGCGGGTCATCTGCCTCGACGCCGCCCAGCGCATACTGCTGCTGCGCTGGCGCGACCCCTTCGACGGTGCCCTGATCTGGGAGCCGCCCGGCGGCGGCATCGAGCCGGACGAGACGCCGCTCGCCGCCGCGCGGCGCGAACTCGCCGAGGAGACCGGGCTCGACCCCGCCGCCGTGGCGGAGCGGGGCGTGCCCGTCGCGCGCGACTTCCACTGGAAGGGCACCCACTTCGCGGGCACCGAGCACTTCTTCCCCGCCCGCTACCCCGACGACCGGCCCCCGCTGCGCCGCACCGGTCTCCTCCCCGACGAGCAGGTCACCCTCGCCGGCCACGCCTGGATCGCCTGGCCCGACATCCCCGCCCTCCCGGACCCGCTCGAACCCCCGCACTTGCAGGCCGTCCTCGCCGACCTCGCCCCCGGCGGCCCCTGGAGCAGTCCAGCGGGCGGTTAGCGGCGTACGCGGTGGTGGAGGTAGACGACGCCGCTGTCGAAGGTGCGGGTCTCCACCAGTTCGAGGTCCACCTGGCGCTCGATACGGGCGAAGAACGGCGTGCCGCCGCCGAGCAGCACCGGGTTCACCCTGATCCGGTACTCGTCGATCAGCCCCAGCTCCGCCGCCTGGGCGGCGAGCGTCGCCCCGCCGATCGCGATGTCCCCCTCACCCGGCTCCTCCCGCAGCCGCGCGATCTCCTCGGCCAGCCCTCCGGAGGCCAGCCGCGCGTTGCCCTCGACCGCCGTCAGCATGTGGGAGAACACCACCTTGGGCAGCGGGTTCCACAACGTGGTCCACTCCCGCTCCGCCTCGCTGAGGGAGGAGGGGTCCTGCGCGGCGGTCTCCCAGTAGAGCATCGTCTCGTAGAGCCGCCGGCCCATCAGATGAACGCCGACGTCCTTGATCTCCTCGATGGAGAAGCGGAAGACCTCCTCACTGGGCGCCCCCCAGTCGATGCCGCCGTCGGGCCCGGTGACAAAGCCGTCGAGCGAAACGGCCATCGAGTACGTCACGCTGCGCATCGCACATCCTCCTCGGTAAGGGGTTCGACAGTAAGACCGGCGAGCCCCCCAGAACTCATCGCGACGCGCGAGACGGCCGCGGCACGGCTCGGAGCCCTTTGACGAGATACGGGTGCGGTGTCCGGGGACCGGTCCCCGGCGGGGTCTGACAGCGTGGCCCGGATCCGGAGCCCGACCGGGTCATCCCTTCAACGACAGTGAGGCCCTGTGAGACGGATACATCGTGCGCTTCTGGTGGGGCTGTTAGCCCTCGGAGTCTCGGCTACGTACCAGCCGGTCGCGTCCGCCGAGGCGGGTCCCCGGTTAACGGTCGCGGGAGTCCTGGCCAGTGCCGACGACGGGAACGTGGCGGCCAACACCCTCGACAACGATCTGAGCACCCGCTGGTCCGCGGAGGGCGAGGGGGTGTGGATCCGCTACGACCTCGGCTCGGCGCAGACGATCGGCTCGGCGTCGATCGCCTGGCACCAGGGCAACACCAGGAAGAACACCTTCGACGTCGAGGTGTCCGACGACGGATCGTCGTGGAGACCGGTCCTGACACGAGAAACCAGCAGCGGGACCACGCTCCAGCCGCAGGACTACGACTTCGCCGACACCTCCGCCCGGTATCTGCGCATCGTCGGCCACGGCAACACCTCCAACGACTGGACCAGCATCACCGAGACAGCCGTCTACGGAGCCGACGGCGGCGGCGGCGATACCTGTGACTACCCGGCCGACGTGCTGGACCTGACGAACTGGTACATCGGGCTGCCGGTCGGCGAGGAGGAGTCGCCGACCAACGTCGAACAGCCGGAACTCGCCACGTACGCGAACGACCCCTGGTTCACCGCGACCCCGGACTGCGATGCCGTTCAGTTCCGCGCCGCCGTCAACGGTGTCACCACCAGCGGCTCCAGCTACCCCCGCTCGGAGCTGCGCGAGATGACGGGGCAGAACAAGGCGAGCTGGTCGTCGACCTCCGGCACGCACACGATGGTGATCGACCAGGCCATCACGGATCTTCCCGCGGACAAGCCGCATGTCGTCGCCGGGCAGATCCACGACGCCGACGACGACGTGTCGGTCTTCCGTCTGGAAGGCAGCAAGCTCTACGTCACCTCTCCCGAGGACAGCAATCACAAGCTGGTGACAGACGACTACGAGCTGGGCACGCCGTTCGAGGCGAAGTTCGTGGTCAGCGACGGCGAAATCAAGGCCTACTACAACGGCGTCCTGCAGACCACGCTCTCGGAGGACTTCTCCGGCGGCTACTTCAAGGCGGGCGCGTACACCCAGGCCAACTGCGAGCGCTCGTCGCCGTGCAGCGACGACAACTACGGCCAGGTCGAGATCTACGGGCTGAGCGTCACGCACGACGACGGTCAGGAAACCGAGGACCCGACGCAGGCGGCCGAGCGGTACGGCTGGGGTGAACCGCTGCCGATCTCGGACGAGTTCGACTACACAGGACCGGTCGACCCGGAGAAGTGGGACGTACCGTCGGGCACCGTCGGTGGCACCGCCCAGTGCTGGGAAGGGCACGCCGGGAACGGCCGCCGGTGCGGGAAGAACAGCACCGTCGCCGACGGAATACTCAGCATGCGCGGTGAGGCGAACGGCGACACGGGATGGATCAGGCAGAACCGTGACATGCAGTACGGCCGCTGGGAAATCCGCTCACGCTCGCGGAACACCGGCTCTTCCGGCGGGCTCTACCATCCCCTGCACCTGATCTGGCCCACGGCCGGTGACCGGCTCAAGAACGGGGAGTACGACTGGGTCGAGTACTCGAACCCCGACGCGCAGTGTCTCTCGGCGTTCCTGCACTACCCGGAGAGCCCGTCGGACGAGAAGGAATACCGCGAGCTCTGCCCCGTGGACATGACGGAGTGGCACAACTTCGCGTTCGAGTGGACGCCGGACGAGCTGGTCGGCTATGTCGACGGTGTCGAATGGTTCCGGCTGGCGGACGGCGCGAACTCCGACCGCGGGGACATCCAGAAGATGCCGCTGGGGAACCTCACCATTCAGCTCGACAACTTCACCGGCGACAGCGGTCTGCGCCCGGCGGTGTTCGAGGTCGACTGGGTCAGGACGTACCCGGTCACGTCGGAAGGGGGCTCTCCTGGCGCTCCGGTGACGGTCACGGGAGTCTCGGCGAGCGCCGATGACGGCAACGTGCCCGCCAACACCCTCGACAACGATCTGAGCACCCGCTGGTCCGCCCAGGGCGAGGGGGTGTGGATCCGCTACGACCTCGGCTCGGCGCAGACGATCGGCTCGGCGTCGATCGCCTGGCACCAGGGCAACACCAGGAAGAACACCTTCGACGTCGAGGTGTCCGACGACGGATCGTCGTGGAGACCGGTCCTGACACGAGAAACCAGCAGCGGGACCACGCTCCAGCCGCAGGACTACGACTTCGCCGACACCTCCGCCCGGTATCTGCGCATCGTCGGCCACGGCAACACCTCCAACGACTGGACCAGCATCACCGAGACGACCGTCCACGGGGCCGACGGCGGCGACGGCGGTGATCCCGGCGATCCCGGCCCCGGCCGTACCGTCGAGGTCGCCGACTCGGACCAGTTGCAGGACGCGATGGGGGACGCGCGGGCCGGGGACCGTATCGTGCTCGCGGACGGCCGGTACACGATCGGCAAGATGAGCGGGAAGAACGGGACCGCCGACGAGCCCATCACCGTCGTCGCGGAGAACCGCGGGCAGGCGGAGGTCGCGGACGGGCAGTTGGAGGTGGCCGACTCCTCGTACGTCACCTTCGAGGGTCTGAAGTGGACGAACAGTGACACGCTGAAGATCACAGGATCGAACAATGTGCGCCTGACCCGCAACCACTTCCGGCTGACCGAGGAATCCTCGCTGAAGTGGGTGATCATCCAGGGTGCGAACAGCCACCACAACCGGATCGATCACAACCTGTTCGAGGAAAAGCACCAACTGGGAAACTTCATCACCATCGACGGATCCGCAACCCAGCAGTCGCAGCACGACCTCATCGACAACAACCACTTCCGCAACATCGGCCCGCGTGCGGCGAACGAGATGGAAGCCATCCGGGTCGGCTGGAGTGAGATATCCCGGTCGAGCGGATTCACCGTCATCGAGTCGAATCTCTTCGAGAACTGCGACGGTGATCCGGAGATCGTCTCCGTGAAGAGCAACGACAACATCGTCCGCCACAACACGTTCCGCACCTCGCAGGGCGTGCTGTCACAGCGGCACGGGAACCGCGGCTCCTTCTACGGCAACTTCTTCCTCGGCGAGGGGAAGGCGGGAACCGGGGGAATCCGGATCTACGGCCAGGACCACAAGATCTACAACAACTACTTCGAGGGCCTGACCGGCACCGGCTTCGACGCCGCGCTGCAGATCGACGGCGGCGACGTCGACACCTCGGGCGCGCTGAACGCGCACTGGCGCGTCTACCGGGCGACCGTCGTGAACAACACCTTCGTGAACAACGTGTCGAACATCGAGGTCGGCGCCAACTACAGCCTCGCGCCGGTCGACTCGGTCGTCGCCGACAACGTGGTCACAGGAGGCAGCGGCAAGCTGTTCAACGAACGCAAGGCGCCGGTGGACATGACCTACGCCGGCAACATCGCGTGGCCGACCGGATCGGCGACCATCGGCGTCAGCGTGCCCTCCGACGCCGTCAGGGCGGTCGATCCGCTGCTGGCCCCCGACGGGCCGGTGCACCGGATCGGCGCGGGAAGCCCGGCCATCGACGCCGGCACAGACGACCACCCGTTCGTGACCGACGACATGGACGGCCAGGCCCGCACCGGCGCCGTCGACGTCGGAGCCGACGAGCGGGCGTCGTCCGCCGTCACGCGAGCGCCCCTCACCGCGGGCGACGTCGGCCCCGGCTCCGCGTAGGACGTGCCACACGACCGGTGGCGGCTTCAGCCGCCACCGGTCGTGCCCGTCGTGCCGGACACTCCGGTCCGGCACGGGCGCCCTCCCCTCCCGTACTCCAAGGAGACGCACGTGAACGATCTGAACGCCCCCCTACGTCCCCCAGTCGCCCACCGGCTCCGCCGGACGGGTACGACAAAGCGCAAAGGCGCATCGGTGAGACGCCTGCTGACCGCCGCGCTGTGCGCGTGCACGGCGCTCGGCTCGGTGGCCCTGCTCGGCCCCACGGCATCGGCGGCGACGCTGCCCATCACCGCGGCGACGGCCAGCTCCCACGACGGCAACGTGCCGGCCAACGCGGTCGACGGCGACCTGTCCACCCGGTGGTCCGGCGCCGGTGACGGGGTCTGGATCCGCTTCGACCTCGGCTCGGTCACCACCGTCGACTCGGTATCGCTGGCCTGGTACGTCGGGGACAGCCGGCGGACGACGTTCGACGTCCAGCTCTCCCAGGACGGCTCGGCGTGGTCGACCGTGCTGTCCCGGGAAACCAGCAGCGGCACCACGCGCAGCCTGGAGACGTACGACTTCGCCGGCGGGTCCGCCCGCTACGTACGGATCGTCGGGCACGGCAACGACTCCTCCGACTCGTCCAAGTGGACGAGCATCACGGAGGCGGCCGTGTCCGGGGAGCCCGGTGGCGATCCGCAGCCCCCCGGGCAGTCTCTCGGCGTCGGCGGCGTGGCGACTCCGCCGGGTGCGATTCTCGTTCCGGACCAGGATTCCCGGTTCGAGATCGAATCCGGCGGCACCGCCGCCGCGCCCAAGGTCTACGACTGCCAGGGCAACACCATCCGCGGCGGCGTCCTGATCGACGCCGACAACGTGGTGATACAGAACTGCCGGGTCGACGCCGAGCAGCAGTACGGCATCTACTCCGACGACAACACCAACGTGACCATCCAGAACAACGACATCAAGGGCGTCGAAGGCCCCGGCGACCTGAACGCCATCACGTTCTTCGGCAACCGGCACAAGATCCTCTACAACACCGCCATCGACTTCGTGACCGGCGACCCGGGCGACAGCCACACCGACTTCATCCAGACGTGGGTGTCAAGCTCGCACCCCATCGCCAGTGACGACGTGCAGATACGCGGCAACAAGGCCGTCGGCCCGGCCAACCCGGACCGCGAGAACAGCGTCCCCAGCATCCACCAGTGGCTGATGGCCGAGGACTACGGCCGCGGCGGGAACTCGGGCGGCAACACCGACGGCATGAAGAACTGGATCGTCGCGGACAACGAGATGGGCGACAGCTGGAACCAGTCCATCAAGCTGGACGGGCCGGACGACGTGTCGATCACCCGCAACGAGTTCGTGGGCTCCTCGACCCGGGTCATGGAAGTCACCTCGGCCTCGACCGGCGTGAAGTTCTACGGCGACAACCACGTCGGCCCGGACTACGGGTAGGTCGGCATGTCCATCACCCCGGGCGAAGGGCCCGCCTGACGGATCACCGCCCTCACGACGGCAGACCCCCCGTCCGGTCCTCCGCCGTCGTGAGGGCGGTGAGCAGGGCCAGGGGGGTGGCCGCCGACCACGACTGCGGGGAGCAGGCGTGCGGGAAGGGGACCGGGATGGGCTGGGTGGTGCGGGGGTAGCCGGCCGTGGCCTCCGGGAGGCGGCCCGCGGTGTGGGTCGCCAGGTCGGTGAGGGCCCTCGCCACGGTGCGGGCCTCCTCGCGGAGGCCGTAGCGGGCCAGGCCCAGCGTCAGGATCGCGTTGTCGTGCGGCCAGACGCTGCCGCGGTGGTACGCCATCGGGTGGTACGCCCCCTGCCCCGCGGCTACGCTCCGCACCCCCCAGCCCGAGAAGAAGTCCGGCTCCAGCAGCCGCCGTCCCACCCGCCTCGCCCGGTCGGGATCCAGCAGCCCGGACCACAGCAGGTGCCCGGCGTCGGAGGCCAGCGTGTCGGCGGGGCGGCCCGCGCCGTCGAGGGCCAGGGCGGGGAAGTCCTGGGCGGAGAGCCAGAAGTCGGTGAGGAAGCGGGCGCGGAGGTCGCCGGCGGCGGCGGTGAGGCGGTCGGCGAGCCGCGGGTCGGCCCAGACGGTGGTGGCGAGGCGGGCGGCGTGGACGAGGGCGGCGTAGGCGTAGCCCTGGGGGGCGGCGGGCGCGAGGGCGCCGGTGACGCGGGTGCCGTCGGCGGCGCAGAGGGCGCCGGGGGAGTCGCGCCAGCTCTGGTTCGCCGGTCCCGTGCCCGCGCCGTCGTCGGCGCGGTGGCGCAGGTAGCCGGAGTCGCCGAGGCCGCCGTCGCGGAACATCCACTCCACCGCTGCGCGGGCCTGCGGCTCCAGGCGGCGGGCCGGCTCGTCGTCGCCGGTGTGCTCGGTGAGTGCGCCGAGGAGGACGAGGAACAGCGGGGTGGTGTCGACGGCCCCGTAGTAGCGCCCGTACGGCACCTGCCCGAAGTGGGCCAACTCGCCGTGGCGCACCTCGTGCACGATCTTCCCCGGCTCGCCGTCCGCCTCCCCGGCCTGGGTCGCGGCGAGCGCGAGGAGCGTGGCGCGGGCGAGCGCGGGGCGGTGGCGGAGCGCGAACAGCGACGTCACGAGCGCGTGCCGGCCCACGAGCGCCAGGTACCACGGCACCCCGGCCGCCGGCACCCGTACCTGTTCGCCGCCGGGTCCCGCGGCGGGGACGAGGAGCCCGTCGAGGTCGGCGAGGCCCTGCTCGGCGGCCCGGGCGAGGTCCGGCCAGGGGGCGGCTTCCGCGGGGGGCGGGGGCGCGCCGACTGTTGCCTCCGCCGCCTCCGTTCCCGTGGCCGGGGTACCGGCGCCCGTGGCGGCCCGGCGGGCCGCTGCCTCCGCGGCGAGGTCCTCCGCCGCTATCCCCGTCGCCGTCCCCGTCGCCGTCCCCGGCTCCGTCGCCGGCTCCGCCGTCGGTCGCGGGCCCGCTCCCGGCCAGGCCGCGGCACGGAGTGTCAGTTCCGTGGTCTCGTACGGCTCCAGTTTCAGGTGCCACACCAGGCGTCGTGCGCCGCTCCCCGTCTCTTCCACCGCATCCGGCGGCGGCTCCGCCGTGACCGTGGTCCTGGCCTGCCAGCCGCCGCGGCGGTAGCGGAACTCCACGCCCGCCGGCAGCACCTCCCGGGCCCGTACCGCGTGCGGCTTGCCGTAGACGCGGTGGTCGGCCCGTAACTCGAACTGGTCGGCGAAGTCCGCGTCCACCGTCAGCGCGAGCCACAGCTTCTCCGGCTCCGCGCGGTTGCAGGTGACGCGCAGGACGTCGACCAGCGCTCCGCCCTCGACGCGCTGCTCGCGGAAGACCGTGTGCGGCGGCGGCTCGTCGCGGCCCGTGGGCGGTACGAGGACGGCCGCGGCCGGCTCCGCGACCAGCAGGGTCGGGACCGCGCCGTCCACCGTCAACTGCCAGCGGCTCAGATGCCGGGTGTCCCCGAGGAAGAAGCCGTCCGGCTGCGTGCCCCGGGCGCCGGTGATGTCCCCGGCGCGGGTCATCGCGGCGAACGCTCCGCCGTGGAAGAGAAGACGGTGTTCCGCGCCGCTCATGCGAGCGCCTCCCTCGGCGAGGTGTCATCGCGCCATCGCGTTGTTAAGTCTGGTTGGCACGCAAAACTAGCGCGCGGCTGTCGGGTCGACAAGCAGAACCGGGGGCGCATGTACGCACGTTGCGGGAGCATGGCCCGCCCGCCTCCGGCTCCGGCCGGGCCGTCCCGCGATTCGCACGCCCCGCTGTCCACATCGTGAGATTCTCCCCGCCCGATCGCGTGATTCTCCCCACGCTTGATATGTCTTGCGCTCAAACGAGCGCTCAAATGTGGACGTCATCTCTCGTATGCGCGGCACTGAGTGCCACACCGATCCCTTCACCCCTCGAAGCCACAAACGCGTTCCGTAACGCGGATGACCCTCCCCGGCTTGCCGATGCCCGTCCGTCCGGGATCGTCGTTAAGAGAAGTGAAGAAGGGGCGCGGCTCCCGGTCGCCAGCAGGATCCCAGGTGTGAGGGCCGAACCCCCTCGTGATCGTCTACGCCTCATCCCGGGGAGCCTTCGATCTGGGTATGTTCCTCGCCGTCAGGGCAGCTCCCCGCCAGGGGTCCCACACGAGGAGTCGATCCCGTGCCGGAAACGAAGCCGGATAAGAAGAAGGCAGCGAAGAAGTCCCCGGGGAAAGGGGCCGCCTCCGCCAAGGCCGCCGCGGTCAAGTTCGTCTACGACTTCCACGAGGGCAACAAGGACCTCAAGGACCTCCTCGGCGGCAAGGGCGCCAACCTCGCCGAGATGACGAACCTCGGCCTGCCCGTCCCGCCGGGCTTCACCATCACCACCGACGCCTGCAAGGTCTACCTCGCCAGCGGCGCCGAGCCCCCCGCCCTGCGCGACGAGGTCAGCGCCCACCTCGACGTCCTCGAACGGCGCATGGGCAAGAAGCTCGGCCAGGCCGACGACCCGCTGCTGGTCTCCGTACGCTCCGGCGCCAAGTTCTCCATGCCCGGCATGATGGACACCGTCCTCAACATCGGCCTCACCGACGCCTGCCTGCCGGGACTCGCCGCCCAGGCCGGCGACGAGCGGTTCGCCTGGGACTCGTACCGCCGCCTCATCCAGATGTTCGGCAACACCGTGCAGGGCATCGACGGCGAGCTGTTCGAGACCGCCATCGAGGACGCCAGGCGCGCCAAGGGCGTCGCCACCGACGTCGAACTGGACGCCGCCGACCTCGAAGCCCTCGTCGGCACGTTCAAGGACATCGTCGCCGGGGAGACGGGACGGCCGTTCCCGCAGGACCCGCGCGAGCAGATGGACCTCGCCGTACGGGCCGTCTTCGAGAGCTGGAACGGCGAGCGCGCCAAGCTCTACCGCCGCCAGGAGCGCATCGCCGGCGACCTCGGCACCGCCGTCAACATCTGCTCCATGGTCTTCGGCAACCTCGGCCCCGACTCCGGCACCGGCGTCGCCTTCACCCGCGACCCCGCCAGCGGCCAGCAGGGCGTCTACGGCGACTACCTGCAGAACGCGCAGGGCGAGGACGTCGTCGCCGGCATCCGCAACACCGTGCCGCTCTCCAAGCTCCAGGACCTGGACGAGAAGTCCTACGACGAGCTGATGCGGATCATGGAGACGCTGGAGACGCACTACCGCGACCTGTGCGACATCGAGTTCACCATCGAGCGCGGCAAGCTGTGGATGCTCCAGACGCGGGTCGGCAAGCGCACCGCGGCGGCGGCGTTCCGCATCGCCGTGCAGCTCGTGGACCAGGGGCTGATCACCGACGCCGAGGCGCTGCAGCGCGTCAACGGGGCGCAGTTGGCGCAGCTCATGTTCCCGAGGTTCGACAACGGCCACAAGGGCGACCTGCTCGCCCGCGGCATCGCCGCCTCGCCGGGCGCCGCCGTCGGCAAGGCGGTCTTCGACTCGTACACGGCCGTGAAGTGGTCGCGCTCAGGCGAGAAGGTCATCCTCATCCGCCGCGAGACCAACCCCGACGACCTCGACGGCATGATCGCCGCCGAGGGCATCCTCACCTCCCGCGGCGGCAAGACCTCGCACGCC
Source organism: Streptomyces sp. NBC_01808 (assembly GCF_035917395.1). Taxonomy (NCBI): domain Bacteria; kingdom Bacillati; phylum Actinomycetota; class Actinomycetes; order Kitasatosporales; family Streptomycetaceae; genus Streptomyces; species Streptomyces sp. NBC_01808. The sequence goes on along the minus strand of NZ_CP109072.1, from coordinate 2,395,693 downwards.
GCCGTCGTCGCCCGCGGCATGGGCAAGACGTGCGTGTGCGGCGCGGAGGAGCTGGAGGTCGACACCAAACGGCGGCAACTGACCGCGCCCGGCGGCGAGGTCATCGACGAGGGCGACGTCGTGTCCATCGACGGCTCCAGCGGCAAGGTCTACCGCGGCCGGGTGCCGGTCGTGCCGTCGCCGGTCGTGGAGTACTTCGAGGGCCGCATGCACGCGGGCGCCGAGGACGCCGACGAACTCGTCGTCGCCGTGCACCGCCTCATGTCGTACGCGGACCGCATCCGCCGGCTGCGCGTCCGGGCCAACGCCGACAACTTCGACGACGCCGCCCGCGCCCGCCGCTTCGGCGCGCAGGGCATCGGGCTGTGCCGCACCGAGCACATGTTCCTCGGCGAGCGGCGCGAGCTGGTCGAGCGGCTGATCCTCGCCGACACCGAGGAGGAGCGGGACGCGGCGCTGAAGGAGCTGCTGCCGCTCCAGCAGCGCGACTTCGTGCAGCTCTTCGAGGTGATGGACGGGCTGCCGGTGACGGTGCGGCTGCTCGACCCGCCGCTGCACGAGTTCCTGCCGGACATCACGGAGCTGTCGGTACGGGTCGCGCTCGCCGAGTCCCGCAAGGACCACAACGAGAACGACCTGCGGCTGCTCCAGGCCGTCCACCGGCTGCACGAGCAGAACCCGATGCTGGGCCTGCGCGGCGTGCGCCTCGGGCTGGTGATCCCGGGGCTGTTCACGATGCAGGTGCGGGCCATCGCGGAGGCGACGGCGCAGCGCCTGGAGGCGAAGGGCGACCCGCGGGCGGAGATCATGATCCCGCTGGTGGGCACGGTGCAGGAGCTGGAGCTGGTACGCGACGAGGCCGAAGCCGTCATCGCCGAGGTGGAGGCCGCGCGGGGCGTGGAGCTGAAGCTGTCGCTGGGCACGATGATCGAGCTGCCGCGCGCTGCGCTGACGGCGGGTCAGATCGCGGAGTCGGCGGACTTCTTCTCGTTCGGCACCAACGACCTGACGCAGACCGTGTGGGGATTCTCGCGGGACGACGTGGAGGCGAGCTTCTTCACCGCGTACCTGGAGAAGGGCATCTTCGGCGTCTCCCCGTTCGAGACGATCGACAAGGACGGCGTCGGCGCGCTGGTCCGCGACGCGGCGAAGGCGGGGCGGGCGACGCGTCCCGACCTGAAGCTGGGCGTGTGCGGCGAGCACGGCGGCGACCCGGAGTCGGTGCACTTCTTCCACGACGTGGGTCTCGACTACGTCTCGTGCAGCCCGTTCCGTATCCCGGTGGCCCGGCTGGAGGCGGCACGGGCGGCGGCGAACGGGGCGGCGAACGGGGCGACCGCGAAGGGGACCGCGAACGGGGCGGCGCAGAACGGGACTTCCCCGAACGGCAAGCCGGCCCGCGGCGCCACGAGCGCCAGGAAGCCGCAGCCGGCCACCTGAACCCCCGGCCACCGTCGGCGTTGCCCTGACCCTCACCCGACGGCAGACCGGTTCCCGGAGGGGCGGCGCCCGTGCGGGGGCGCCGCCCCTCGTCCCTGGTTCAGGCGAGCCACTCGCGGTAGCGGGTGGGGGCGATGCGGGCGTCGGGTGGGGCGAGGAGGGCGTCGCCGGGCGCCGCGGCGAACATGCCGGCGGTGGGGTCGCTCACGACCGCGCGGCCGTCGGGGCGCGCGGTCAGGGTGATCCGGCCGAGTTCGTCCAGGGGGAAGACGTCCGGACCGGCGATGTTCACCGTGCCGTTCAGGGGCGTGCCCGCGGCGACCTCGGCGACCGCGTCGGAGACGTCCTGGGCGGCGATCGGCTGGACCGGGGTGGAGGGGAGGCGGACGGTGTCACCCTCGGTGGTCATGGCCAGGGTCGGCTCCATGAACTCCATGAACTGGGTGGCGCGGACGATGGAGTACGGGATCGGGCCGGCCCTGAGGATGTCCTCCTGCAAGGTCTTGGCCCGGTAGTAGTCCAGGCCGGGCACCAGGTCGACGCCGACGATCGACAAGATCACCGCGTGCCGCACCCCGGCGTCCCCGCACGCGGCCAGGATGTTGTCCATCGAGGTCTGGAAGAACGCGGGGGAGGCGTCGTCGAACGTCGGGGAGTTCGTCAGGTTGACGACGACGTCGGCACCCGCCACCGCCTCGGCCAGGCCCTCGCCGGTGATCACGTCCACTCCCGTGGACGGCGAGAGCGGCACGGCCTCGTGGCCGGCCGCGGTCAGCTTCTTCACGACCTGCGACCCGATCAGGCCGGTTCCGCCGATGACTGCGATCTTCATGGGTCACCTTCCGTCGAGCACGCGGCAGTCGGGCCGGTGCGTGCCGCTCCCGGCGGTCGCGCTGCCGGCCGCGCCGCCTGCGATACGCACACCCTCGACCACGGTAAACGTGCCGGATGCCGCGTGCCCGCCGAAAACAAGGCGTTCCGTCCGGGAAGGGCGACCGGCCGCTCACCGCGCGGACCGCGGGTGGCCGGGGGTTCGTTACGCTGTCGCTCGCTCTACGGGGCCGCGGTGGCGGTTCGGGTCAGGCGAGGTGGTCGGCAGACCGCCGGGGGTGAGGGGGATCATGTCCCGACCGGACGAGTCGGCCGTGCCGCACGGCCGTACGGGGGACGCCGGGTGGTCCACGGTCGCGCCGCCGCACCTGCCCCTGGGGGCAGCCGACCCCGCCGCGGCCGGTCCGTACCGGCTGGAGGCGGTGCTCGGCGCGGGCGGCATGGGCTGCGTCTATCTGGGGCGTACGCCGGCGGGCAGCGCGGTGGCGGTGAAGCTCGTGCACCGCGAGTACGCGGGCGACGCGGCGTTCCGTCAACGCTTCGCCCAGGAAGTCGCCGCCGCCCGGCGCGTGCAGGGCCTCTACACCGTGCCCGTCGTCGACGCCGACCTCCATGCCGACGAGCCCTGGCTCGCCACCGCGTACGTGCCCGGGCCCTCCCTCCAGCACGCGGTCGCCGAGAGCGGGCCGCTGCCCGCCGACGCGGCGCTGGCGCTCATAGCCAGGGTCGCCGAGGCGCTGCAGTCCATCCACGCCGCCGACGTCGTCCACCGCGACCTCAAGCCCTCCAACATCCTGCTGACCGCCGACGGGCCCAAGGTCATCGACTTCGGCATCGCCCGCGCCGCGGACCTCACCGCCGTGACCGCTACCGGCGTACGCACCGGCACGCCCGCCTACATGGCGCCGGAGTACATCCGGGGCCAGACCGTCACCGAGGCCGGCGACATCTTCGCCCTCGGCGGCGTCGCCCACTTCGCCGCGACCGGAGAGCACGCCTTCGGCGGCGGTACGGACCACGGCGTGGTCTACCGGATCCTGGAGCAGGAGCCCGACCTCGACGGCAGCCCCGAGCCGGTACGGGCCGTCGCCGCGGCCTGTCTGGCGAAGGACCCGGAACGGCGGCCGACGCCCGCCGAGGTCATCGAGATGTGCCGCCGGGCAGCGGGGGACGGGAGCGGAGGCGGAGGCGGAGACGGGGCCGGGCATCCGGCGACCGTCGTCGACGTGCCGCCGCCCCGTACGGCGCCGGACGCCGCGGCGTCCGCGGCCCCCGACCCGGGCACCCCCGACCCGTACGCCCTGACCCGGACCGCCGCCCCGGCCGCGCCGTCCCCTCCCGGCGAGCCCGACCCCGAGGCCCGGACCGGCACCCTCGGGCCCGTGGTCCTGCTGCTCGGCGGGGTCGCGGCCGTCGTGCTCGTCATCGTCCTGGTCGCCGTCCTCCTCCCCTCGTCCGGCTCCGGCGAGCGGCAGCAGCCGAGTTCGCCGTACAAGACGTACGAGCCCACCGGCAGCCTCGCCTTCCCCGCCCGCGCCCCGGGCCCCGCCGGCATCGACTTCAGCCCTGACGGCAAGACGCTGGTCACCGGCGGCGAGGACGGCAAGATCCGGTTCTGGGACGTCGCCGGCCGCAAGCAGCGCGCCGCCTCCACCCAGAAAGACAGCGTCGGCAACGAGTTCGGGATCGCCGACGTCGCCTTCAGCCCGGACGGCAAGCTGCTCGCCACCGGCCTCGACAACGGCGGGACGGGCGTGTGGGACGTGGCCGGGCGCCGGCCGGTCTCCTACCTCTCCATGGGGGGCGACAACGTGGCGTTCTCCCCGGACGGCACGTTGCTCGGCCTCGGCAGCAGGACGGGGTCGGTGTTCCTGCGGGACCCCGCCGAGCGCTCGGACGACATCCTCGCGTACTTCGACCACGAGTCGGGCGTCACCGCGGTGGCCTTCAGTCCGGACGGCAGGACACTGGCCTCCGCGAGCGACGACTCCGACAGCAACCTCACCCCGGAGAACTCGGTGCGCCTGTGGGATGTCGCGGGCCGCGACCCGGAACCGTACGGCCAGGACGGTCCCCGCGCCACCCTCGACCACAGGTTCCCCGTGCTGAGCCTGACGTTCAGCCCCGACGGCGAAACCCTCGCCACCGGCGAGGACGACGGCGCGGTGCGGCTGTGGGACGTGACCACCGGCCGGAAGAAGGCGACCCTGCGCGACGCGTACCTCACCACCGTCGCCGACCTGGAGTTCAGCCCCGACGGGAAGACGCTCGCCACCACCTCGGAGAGCGGCGGCGGCGTGCTGCTGTGGAACGTCGCCCGCGGCAAGCCGGGTGCGCGGCTGGCGACCGGCGAGGAGGACGGGAGGGGCAAGGGCCCGGTCGAGGAGGTGACGTTCAGCCCGGACGGGAAACTGATCGCGGGCGCGGACCGCAAGGACCGCGCCGTACGGCTGTGGCGGAACCCCCTGTGACGGGGGCGGGCGGGCTCAGGTGCGGAACGGGCCCGTTATCTCGTACGTGATGCCGCCCGAGGAACTGCCCGTGGTGCCGCGCTGGCTGGAGAAGTACAGCCGGGTGCCGTCCGGGGTGAAGGCCGGGCCGGTGATCTCCGAACCGCCCTGGCCTTCGACGCGCAGGAACGGGGCGACGACGTCGTCGGGGGTGATGAGGCAGATCTCCATGTTGCCGCCGTCCTCGGCGACGTAGAGGTCGCCGGAGCGGCTGCCGGTGACGTTGTCGACGCCGGTGAGCGGGGCGGTGCCCGGTATCAGGGAGTCGTCGTACGCCAGCTCCAGGGTCTGCGCCGCCGCGTCGTACTGCCAGACGCGGCCGTCGCCCTTCGTCGTGAACCAGCAGGTGCCGCTGTCGCTCGCGTAGTGGCAGCCCTCGCCGCCGTCGAACCGCTTCGCGCCCGCCACCTGGTTCCGCGTCGCCGCCGACGCGCCGCTCGGGTCCGGCACCTGCGCCCACGTCACCGGGCCCGAGGTGCCCGAGCCCATCCGCAGCACCTCCAGGGTGCCGGAGGAGAGCGAGCCCCAGGTGGTGGGCCGGAAGCGGTAGAAGCAGCCGTCCGAGACGTCCTCGGTCAGGTAGACGACCCGCCGCTCCGGGTCCGCGGCCGCCGCCTCGTGCTTGAAGCGGCCCATCGCGTCGCGCCGCACCGCGGCCTTCGCGCCCCAGGGGTCGGTCTCGTAGACGTAGCCGCGGTCGACCTCCTCGCAGGACAGCCAGGTGTCCCACGGCGTCTTGCCGCCCGCGCAGTTCTGCCGGGTCCCGGAGACGATGCGGTACGCGCCCGCCACCTCGCCGGCGGCGGTGAAGCGGATCGAGCCGGCGCCGCCGGAGGGGGTGACCTCGGAGTTGGAGACGTAGATCCAGCCGTCGCCGTCCGCGAAGCAGGCGCCGCCGTCGGGCGCGGGGTGCCAGGTGTACGACGTACCGGGCACCTGCTGCCCGGAGCGGGCCACGACCCGGCTGGTGAAGCCCTGCGGCAGCCGGATCCCGTTGCCGTCGGCCTGGCCCGGCGATCCGTACGGGCCGGCCCCCGGCTGCGCCGGATCCGCGGCGGCGGACCCCCGCCACAGACTGCCGCCGAACGCCGCGGCAGAACCGCTGACGACCGCTCCGCGCAGGAAAGAACGGCGCTCCACGACCATCCACTCCTTGAGGTGGGGGAGCCCGGGGACAGCCGCCCGCGGGCCGCCTTCGCACCATAGAACTGCGAGGTTGACGGAGCGGCAACGGTCCGGTTACGCAGAGCTGACCGCTGGCCGTCAGGCGGCGGCGCGGGCGGTGGTGGCGGTGGGGGTATCGGCGGTGGTGTCGGCTCGCTTGCCGGGGCGGGAGAGTTCTTCGTCGTAGCGGTGGAGTACGAGCCGCGCGAGCGCCGGATGTGCGCCGAGCGGCGCCGCGACGGTCATGCCGAGGGCGCGGGCGTCGGCGGCGGTGCGGGCGGCGAAGAGGCCGGGTGCGGTGAAGCAGCAGGCCACGCCGATACGGCGGCAGCCCCGGGCGGCGAGGGTACGGGCCGCCTCCGCGACGGTCGGCGCGGCGGCGGAGGCGTACGCGGGCAGCACGGGCACCCCGAGCCGGTCGGCGAGCAGCGCGGCGGTGGCGGCGGAGTCGGCCGCCGCCGGGGCGGCCCGCGACCCGGCGGCGGCGAGCACCACCCCGTCACCGCGCCACCCGGCCTCCGCCAGCCGGCCGGCGAGCGCGGCGGCGAGGAGGGGGTGCGGACCGAGGGGGGCGGCGATGCGGGCGGCGAGGGCGGGGGCCGCGCCGGGGCGGCCGCCGGCGGTGGGGGCTTGAGGAGAGGTGGGGCCGGCGTGGACGAGGGCGCCGGTGGCGCGGGGGGCGGACCCGTGGGCGGCGGGGTGGCCAGGGTCTTCCGCGTGCTTCCTGCGGTCGTGTTCCGCCGCCGCCCGCAGCGTCTCCGGGATGTCCCTCGTCACGTGGTGGCCCCGGGCGAAGAGCAGGGGGACCAGGACCGCGTCGCCCGTCAGCGTGCTCAACGTGTCCCGCAGCAGCGGTGCGTTCAGTTCCACGTGCCCCAGCCGCACCCGCAGTCCCGGGCGCTGCGCCCGTACCGCCGCCAGCAGCGCCCGTACCGTACGCGCCGCCGCCGGGTCCCGGCTCCCGTGCGCCACCGCCACCAGCGTCGGGCGTCCCCGTCCCCTGCCCGCCGCCGCAAGACCCGTGCTCAGCTCGGCGGTGATCCTGCTCATCAGCTCTGCCGCGGTCGTCATACCCGCGAGCCTTGCCCATCGCCGTTGCGGCCCCGTTTCCGCGCCGCGTCGCCTTGTTGACGGCTGCTCACTCCCGTACGCCCCCGCCGCTGAGGACGGCGAACCCCGCCCGTAATACCCCCGTCCACCGGGGGTGACATCCGTCCCGCACCCTCACCCCATGACCGTCGACACCCACTGCCCCTACTGCTCCCTCCAGTGCGGCATGACGCTCGCACCGGCCGCCGCCGACGGCGGGCTCGACGTGCGGGAGCGCCCGGCGTTCGACGTCAACCGCGGTGCCCTGTGCGGCAAGGGCCGTACCGCGCCCGCCGTCCTCGGCTCCGCCGCCCGGCTGACGCAGCCCCTCGTACGCGACGACCGCGACGACCCCGCCGCACCGCTGCGCCCCGCCTCCTGGACCGAGGCGCTCGACCGCGTCGCCGCCGGGCTCGCGGCGGCCCGGGACGGGCACGGGGCGGACGCCGTGGGGGTCTTCGGCGGCGGCGGGCTGACCAACGAGAAGGCGTACGCGCTCGGCAAGTTCGCCCGCGTCGTCCTCGGCACCTCCCAGATCGACTACAACGGCCGCTTCTGCATGTCGTCCGCCGCCGCCGCGGGCACCCGCGCCTTCGGGCTCGACCGCGGCCTGCCCTTCCCCCTCGCGGACATCCCCCGCACCGGCTGCGTGATCCTCGTCGGCGCCAACCCCGCCGAGACCATGCCGCCCGCCCTGCGCTACTTCACCGAGCTGCGCGCCAACGGCGGCACCCTCGTCGTCGTCGACCCGCGCCGCACCCGCACCGCGGAGCAGGCCGACCTGCACCTCGCCCCCCGCCCCGGCACCGACCTCGCGCTCGCCCTCGGGCTGCTGCACCTCGTGATCGCCGAAGGCCGCACCGACGACGCCTACATCGCGGAACGCACCACCGGCTGGCCCGCCGCCCGCGCCGCCGCCATGGCCCACTGGCCGGAGCTGGTCGAGCGGATCACCGGCGTGCCCGTACCGCAACTGCGCCGCGCCGCCGCGCTGTTCTGCGACCCCGAGGCGGCCATGGTCCTCACCGCCCGCGGCCCCGAGCAGCAGTCCAAGGGCACCGACACGGTCGGCGCGTGGATCGACCTGTGCCTGGCCACCGGCCGCCCCGGGCGCCCCTTCTCCGGCTACGGCTGCCTCACCGGCCAGGGCAACGGGCAGGGCGGCCGCGAACACGGCCAGAAGGCCGACCAGCTCCCCGGCTACCGGCTGCTCACCGACCCCGCCGCCCGCGCCCACGTCGCCGCCGTCTGGGGCGTCGACCCCGGTACGCTCCCGGGCCCCGGGCGCAGCGCGTACGAACTGCTCGACGCCCTCGGCGCCCCCGGGCCCGACGGGGTGCGGGCGCTGCTGCTCATGGGCTCCAACCCGGTGGTCTCCGCGCCGCGCGCCGCGCACGTCGAACGGCGGCTGCGGTCGCTGGACTTCCTGGCGGTCGCGGACGTGGTGCTGTCGGAGACGGCGGCGCTCGCGGACGTCGTGCTGCCCGTGGCGCAGTGGGCGGAGGAGACCGGCACGCTGACGAACCTGGAGGGGCGGGTGCTGCTGCGCCGCCGCGCCGCCGACCCGCCGCCCGGCGTCCGCGGCGACCTCGACGTGCTCCGCGGCCTCGCCGAGCGGCTGGCGCCGGCGCGGGCGGCGGGGTTCCCGGTGGCGGCGGAGGAGGTCTTCGCGGAGCTGCGGCGGGCGTCGGCCGGAGGGAAGGCGGACTACTCGGGGATCACGTACGCGCGGATCGAGGCGGAGGACGGCGTGTTCTGGCCGTGCCCGGAGGGCGGCGAGCCGGTGCCGCGGATGTTCCTCGACCGGTTCGCGACGCCGGACGGGCGGGCGCGGTTCGCGGGGGTGCAGCACCGGCCCGCGGCGGAGGAGACGGATGCGGAGTACCCGGTGTGGCTGACGACGGGCCGGGTACTCGCCCAGTACCAGTCGGGCGCCCAGACGCGCCGGGTGAGCGAGCTGAACGCGGCCTCACCGGGGCCGTACGTGCAGATGCACCCGGAGCTGGCCGCCCGCGTGGGCGCCGACGAGGGCGACCCGGTCGCGGTTCTCTCCCGACGCGGCCGGGCCGTGGCGCCGGCGCGGATCACCACGGCGATCCGGCCGGACACGGTGTTCATGCCGTTCCACTGGCCGGGCGCGGGCCGGGTGAACACGGTGACCAACCCGGCGCTCGACCCGGTGTCGCGGATGCCGGAGTTCAAGGTGTGCGCGGTGCGGGTGGAGCGGGCGGGTCCTGCGGGGGAGTAGCGGTGGGTGCGCCGCGTACGCGGCGTCAGGCCGTCGTCTCGCGCTCCACCCAGGCCAGGTACCCGGCGCTGCCGTGGGTCACCGGGGTGGCGATGATCTCCGGCTCGTCGTAGTCGTGCGCCTCGCGCAGGTGGGCCTCCAGCTCCGCGTAGCGCGCGGCCGTCGTCTTGAGGAGCACCTGCCACTCCCGGGTCTCCTCGACCGCGCCCTGCCAGCGGTAGACCGACGTGACCGCCGCGCTCACCTGCGCGCACGCCGCCAGCCTCGCCTCCACCGCCCCGCGCGCCAGCGCGTCGGCCTTCTCCCGGCCGTCCGTCGTCGTGAGCACTGTCAGGAAGTCCGTCATCAGGTCTCCTTCGTGGATACCCCCGGCTTCAGCCGGGGGAGGAAGCGGAGCCTCCGCGGGCGCGGGGCAGAGAGTCGAGTCGCCGTCAGGGCGATTGGGGCGTGCACCAAAACTGCTGGTGGGGGACACGGCAGGGATTGAGCGGGGTCAATTGTCAGTCCTCCCCGCTAGGTTCTGATGCATGACGACAGAAGAGGCTACGGAAGCGGCCGGGCATGCTCGGTACACCTTCCGTCTTCGCGTGTCGTCTACGGGCCGTACGGCTCTTGAAGCTGAGTGGGGCCGGGTGCGCTGGGTGTGGAACGAGTGCGTCGCGAAGTCCAGGCAGGTGCACCGGCACAATCGGGCGAGGGGTGGGAAGGCGACGTGCGGGCCGGTGCAGCTTGCGGCGATGCTGACCGAGGCCCGCGCCCGCATGCCGTGGTTGCGCGAGGGGGCCTGTGTTCCGCAGCAGCAGGTGGTACGCGACTTCGGAAAGTCCCGCGCCAAGGCGCTGAGGGACATCAAGGCCGGGTTGCCGATGCGGCAGCGGGCCGGGATGCCGAAGTGCAAGAAGAAGCGCGAGGCGCTGCCCACTCTCGAGTACACCCGGCGCGGGTTCCGCCTCAAGGACGGCCGTCTGCACTTGGCCGGCGGGATCGTGGTACGCCCGGTGTGGTCGCGGCAACTGCCCAAGCCGCCCAGCTCGGTGCGGGTGTACCGGGATGCGGTGGGGCACTGGTGGGCGAGCTTCGTCGTCCCCGCCGTGAACGAGCAGTTTCCCGTCACCGGGCGTGTGATCGGTATCGACTGGGGTGTCAGCCAGACCGCCACCACCACGTCCGACGACCACGACCTTCCCCACCCGCAGCACGGAAAGACGGCTGCGCAGAAGCTGGCGAAGTACCAGCGGATGATGGCCCGCAGAAAGCCGAAGCGCGGGCAGGCCGCATCGAACGGCTACCGCGAAGCGAAGCGGCATGCCGCCAAGCTCCACAAGAAGGTCGCCCGGCAACGCCAGGACACCGCCCGCAAGTGGGCCAAGAAGGTCGTCCGTGACCATGACGCCCTGGCGGTTGAGGACTTCCGCCCGAGGTTCCTCGCGAAGTCGACCATGGCCCGTAGGGCCGCTGACGCGGCGATCGGCGCCACCAAGGCCGCGCTGGTCGAGATGGGCCGCAAACACGGCCGGATCGTGCACCTGGTGCACCCGGCGCACACCACCATGGATTGCGCAGACTGCGGAGCGAGAACCAAGCACGCGCTGCCTCTCTCGGAACGAACGTATAAGTGCACCGCGTGCGGAGTGTCCCGGCCCCGGGACAAGAACTCCGCCCGCGTGATGCTCGTCCGGGCCGGTCTTCAACCCGGCTGGCGCTGACCGTGTAAGACCTGCACCCCCGCCGGTGGGCAGGCAACGTGAGCCAGGAATCCCCCTCTCTTTACGAGGGGGGAGGAGTCAAGCCAACTGATCGTAGGCGAGTTTGGCGACCAGACCGACGACCGTGACGACCAGGACACCGCGGACGAAGCCGCTGCCCTTCTTCAGCGCCATGTGCGCGCCGAGCCAGCCGCCGCCCAGGTTGAAGACCGCGAGCAGCGCGGCCAGCGACCACAGGACCGTGCCCTGGACCGAGAACATCACCAGCGCGCCGAAGTTGGTGCAGACGTTGACGATCTTGGCGGTGGCGGACGCCTGGACGAGGTTCATCTGCAGCACCGCGGTCAGCGCGAGCACCAGGAACGTGCCCGTACCCGGGCCTATCAGCCCGTCGTAGAAGCCGATGCCCAGCCCCGCGAGCGCCACCGCGGCGGCGATCCGGCGCGGCGTCACCGGGCCGGTCGCGGGGGCGTCCGTGCCGAACGACGGGCGCAGCGCGACGAACGCGAGCACCGCGAGCAGCACCACCATGATCACCGGTCGCAGCACGTCGCTGCTGACGCCGGCCGCGAAGAACGCCCCGAGCGCGGAGCCGGCGAGCGCCGCCGCCCCGATGCGCACGGCGAGCCGCACGTCGACGGGGGACTTGCGGGCGTACGTCACCGCCGCGGCGGAGGTGCCGACGATGGCCACGGCCTTGTTCGTGCCGAGCAGATACGCGGGCTGCAGATGCGGATACCCCAGCAGCAGCGCGGGCAGCAACAGCAGCCCGCCGCCGCCGACCACGGCGTCGATCCAGCCGGCCGCCGCGGCGGCGGCACACAGCATGACCAGGGTCAACAGGGGTATGTCGGGCATGGTCGGGCGAGCGTAACCCGGGGTGGGGAGCCGTCCGGGAGGCGGGGTGGAACCGGGGTCCGGGGCCGGCTTCGTTGCAGGGGACGGGGAGGGGAGTTCCGCGTGGGGATGCTGTGCGTGTGGGGGAGGGGGGACCGGGCGATACGGGCCGCGGTGGCCGTACGGGAGCGGCTGCCGGGGTGCGGGTGCGCGGCGGCCGCCGCGGCGCGGCAGGCGGCGGGTCCGGGCTCGGGACCGGGGGAGCCCGGCGCTCACAGTGCCGTCCGGTGGGTGCTGAGGGCAGCGTTGCGCGGTGGAAACCGGGGGGATGCGGCGGGGTAACGGCCTCGCCGCAGGCTGAGCGCATGAGCCAGCCCGAGCCCGCAGCCGACCGCCCCGCCGAGGGGCGCCGCGTCGTGATCGCCGGCGGCGGCATGGCCGGTACGCGGCTCGCGCGGCAGCTCGCCGGTGCCGGGGTGCGGGTGACGGTCGTCGGGGAGGAGCCGCACGCCCCGTACAACAGGGTGCTGCTCGCCGACGTCCTCGCCGGCAGCTACGCGCCGGACGTCATCCGCCTCCCCGACTCGGGCCCGGCGGTGCGCACGTTGCGCGGGGTGCGGGCGGTGCGCGTCGATCGCGCGGCGCGCCGGGTGTGGTGCGACGACGGGCGGGAGGTGCCGTACGACGTGCTGGTGCTGGCCACGGGCGCCTGGCCGGTGCTGCCGCCGCTGCGCGGGCTGTTCGACGACGACGGCGACGCCGGCGGTGCCGGTGTCGCGTTGCCGGCGGGGGTGCACGCCTTCCGGACGATGGACGACTGCCTCGCGCTCGCCGCGGCGACGACCCCGGGCGCGGCGGCGGTCGTGGTCGGCGGGGGGCTGCTCGGCGTCTCGGCGGCCCGGGCGCTGGCCCGCCGCGGCGCGCGGGTGGTGCTGGCGCAGCAGGGGGAGCGGCTGATGGAGCGCCAACTCGACCCGGCGGCGGCCGGGCTGCTGCGGACGCACCTGGAGGAGCTGGGGGTGGAGGTCCATACGGAGTGCCGGGTACGGGGCGTGCGGACGCGCGCTGCCGCGCCGGGGCGCCCGAGCCGTACGGCGCGGCCCCCGGCCCGCAGGCCCGACGGCGACGGCTCCGCCGCACCCCTGACCGGTTCTGCCTCCACCCCGCGCCCGGCCCCCGCCACCCGCGTCGTCACCGGTGTCGAACTCGCCGACGGCTACGTCCTCGACGCCCGCCTCGTCGTCCTCGCCTGCGGTGTCCGGCCCCGCGTCGGGCTCGCCAGGGCCGCCGGGCTCGACGTGGGCGCGGGCGTCATCGTGGACGACGAACTCCGTACCTCCGATCCCGCCGTGCACGCCATCGGCGACTGTGCCGAGCACGCCGGGATCCTCTACTGCCTCGCCACCCCCGCCCTCGAACAGGCCGACGTCCTCGCCCGCGTCCTCACCGGCACCGGCACCCCACCACACCGCTACGCCGGCACCCGCGCCCTCACCCGCCTCACCCTCTCCGCCGCCGACACCCCCCTCGACCTCGCCTCCTTCGGCGAAACCGAACCCGCCCCCGGCGACGACGTCGTGCACCTCGCCGATGCCACCCGCCGCGTCTACCGCAAGGTCGTCGTCCGCGCCGACCGGCTCGTCGGCGGCATCCTCCTCGGCGACCTCGGCGCGGTCGGCACCCTCGCCCGCGCCTGGGAGGGCGACGAGCCGCTGCCCGCCGGTGCCCCACTGCACCACCTGCTCACCGATCACCTCGGAGGCTCCTGACGATGTCGACGACCACCCGCACGCCGCCGGCCCCGCAGCCGCCGCAGGCACCCCGCACGCTCGTGCTCGTCGGACACGGCATGGTCGGGCAGCGCTTCCTCGAAGCCCTTGCCGAGCACGGCGTCACCGACACCCACCGCGTCGTCGTCTTCTGCGAGGAGCCCCGGCCCGCCTACGACCGCATGCACCTCACCTCCTACTTCTCCGGCACCACCCCCGAAGGGCTCTCCGTCACCCCCGACGGGTTCCTGGCGGAGCACGGCATCGAACTCCACGTCGGCGACCCCGCCGTCGCCGTCGACCGCGCCGCGCGCACCGTCACCTCCGCCGCGGGCCGCACCGTCCCGTACGACGTGCTGGTGCTGGCCACCGGCTCCTTCCCGTTCGTCCCGCCCGTCCCCGGCAAGGACGCCCGCGGGTGCTTCGTCTACCGCACGGTCGAGGACGTCCTCGCCATCGAGGCGTACGCGCAGGGGGCGACCGCCGGCGTCGTCGTCGGCGGCGGACTGCTCGGGCTCGAAGCGGCGGGCGCGCTGCGCGGGCTGGGGCTGGCGACGCACATCGTGGAGTTCGCGCCGCGGCTCATGCCCGTCCAGGTCGACGAGGGCGGCGGCGCCGCGCTCCGCCGCACCATCGGCGACCTGGGGCTCGACGTGCACACCGGGGTCGCGGGGAAGGAGATCCGCACCGACGCCGCGGGCGCGGTGACCGCGATGGAGCTGTCGGACGGCTCGGCCGTCGCCGCGGACCTCGTCGTCTTCTCCGCGGGGGTACGCCCCCGGGACGGACTCGCCCGCGAGGCGGGCCTGGAGGTGGGCGAGCGCGGCGGCGTCGCCGTGGACGAGCGGTGCCGGACCTCCGACCCGGCGGTCTTCGCCATCGGCGAGTGCGCGCAGGCCGCGGACGGCCGGGTGTACGGGCTGGTCGCGCCCGGGTACGAGATGGCGGAGACCGCCGCCGCCGCGATCGCCGCCCAACAGGCCCCCGCCGCCGCCCCCAGGACCTTCACCGGCGCCGACACCTCCACCAAGCTCAAGCTCCTCGGCGTCGGCGTCGCCTCCTTCGGCGACGCCCTCGGCACCGCAGACGACTGCCTCGACGTCGTCTACTCCGACTCCCGCGCCGGCCTCTACAAGAAGCTCGTCGTCGCCCGCGACGGCACCCTCCTCGGCGGCGTCCTCGTCGGCGACACCGACGCGTACGGCATGCTCCGCCCGCTCACCGGCAGCGTGCCGCCCGTGCCGCCCGAGCAGTTGGTGCTGCCCCCGGGCGCCGGCGCCCCCGCCGCCCTCGGGCCCGCCGCGCTCCCCGACGACGCCGTGGTCTGCAACTGCCACAACGTCACCAAGGCCGCCATCCGCGGCGCCGTCGCAGACCACGACTGCACCACCGTGCGCGAGGTGGAGAAGTGCACCCGCGCAGGATCCGGCTGCGGCTCCTGCGAGAAGGTCCTCACCGCGCTGGTCAACGACGAGCTGGCGGCCCGCGGGGTCGCCGTCGACAAGGGCCTGTGCCGCTGCTTCGCCCACACCAGGACCGAGCTGTACGAGATCGTCCGCGTCAAGCGCATCAGCTCGTACGTCCGCCTCCTCGACGAGCACGGCCGCGAGGAGGCGCGCAGCGGCGACGGCTGCGAGGTGTGCAAGCCGGCCGTCGCGTCGATCTTCGCCTCGCTCGCGCCCGAGATCGGCGCCGCAGGCTACGTACTCGACGGCGAACAGGGCGCCTTGCAGGACACCAACGACCACTTCCTCGCCAACCTCCAGCGCAACGGCTCGTACTCCGTCGTCCCGCGCGTGCCCGGCGGCGAGATCACCCCCGACAAGCTCATCGTGCTCGGCGAGGTGGCGCGCGACTTCGGGCTCTACACGAAGATCACCGGCGGCCAGCGCATCGACCTCTTCGGCGCCCGCGTCGACCAGCTCCCCGCCATCTGGGCCCGGCTGGTCGACGCCGGGTTCGAGTCCGGGCACGCCTACGGCAAGGCGCTGCGCACGGTCAAGTCCTGCGTGGGGTCGACCTGGTGCCGCTACGGCGTGCAGGACAGCGTCCGCATGGCCATCGACCTGGAGCTGCGCTACCGCGGGCTGCGCTCGCCGCACAAGCTGAAGGCCGCCGTCTCCGGCTGCTCGCGGGAGTGCGCGGAGGCGCAGGGCAAGGACTTCGGCGTGATCGCGACCGCGAGCGGCTGGAACCTGTACGTCTGCGGCAACGGCGGCGCCACCCCCCGGCACGCCGACCTGCTCGCCCAGGACCTCGCCGACGACGAGCTGATCCGGCTCATCGACCGGTTCCTGATGTTCTACATCCGCACCGCCGACCGGCTGGAGCGCACCTCGGTCTGGCTGGAGCGGCTGGAGGGCGGCCTCGGCCACCTGCGGGACGTCGTCGTCGAGGACTCGCTCGGCATCGGGGCCGAGCTGGAGGAGCAGATGGCCGCGCACGTCGCGCACTACCGCGACGAGTGGGCCGCCACCCTGGCCGATCCCGAGCGGCTGGCGCGCTTCGTCTCGTTCGTCAACGCGCCGGGCGTGCCGGACCCCTCCGTGCGGTTCGTCCCCGAGCGCGACCAGGTCAAGCCCGACCTCACCCTGCTGTCAGGCCCCGCCATCCCGGTGCGCGGGACGCTGGAAGGAGCCTCCGCATGACCACGACGGCGTACGCGCCCGCCCGGACCGTACTGCGCGTCGAGATCCGCACCGCGGCCGGCTGGCACCCGGTGTGCGACCTCGCCCTGCTCACCCGCGGCCGCGGCGTCGCGGCGCTGCTGCCGGACGGCACGCAGGTCGCGATCTTCCTCGGCCGCACCGGCGACGCCTACGCGATCGGCAACCGCGACCCGTTCACCGGCGCGTACGTGCTGTCGCGGGGGCTGCTCGGCTCCGCACCCCCGGCCGAGGGGGGCCGGCCGTTCGTGGCGTCGCCGCTGCTGAAGCAGCGCTTCGACCTGGCGACGGGGCGGTGCCTGGACGACGAGGAGGTGGCGGTGCCGGCGTACGAGACGCGGATCGCGGAGGTGGCGGCGTAGCGAAGGTACCCCGCGGGGGTGCGGTTTCCGGTACGCGCCGGGGAGCAGGACTGGTGCGCACCGGAGACGCTCATCCCGTACGAACCGGGCGTCCGGCCCGTACCGCCCGAACCCCCGCGCACCGCCCCGGCTACCGTTCCGTGCATGGGGTACACCGACGCCGACCTCGAACGCTGGGCCCCCGAGCCCGACAAGCGCCCCGGCCGCACCGCCTTCCAGCGCGACCGCGCCCGCGTGCTGCACTCCGCCGCGCTGCGCCGGCTCGCGGGCAAGACCCAGGTCGTCACGCCGGGCGTGAGCGACGACGGCGTGGGCGGCCAACCCCTGACCTTCGCCGACGCCACGCCCCGCACCCGGCTCACGCACTCGCTGGAGTGCGCCCAGGTCGGCCGCGAGCTGGGCGCCGCGCTCGGCTGCCACCCCGACCTCGTCGAGACCGCGTGCCTGGCGCACGACCTCGGGCACCCGCCGTTCGGGCACAACGGCGAGCAGGTGCTCGACGGGCTGGCCGCGCCCTGCGGCGGCTTCGAGGGCAACGCGCAGTCGCTGCGGCTGCTCACCCGGCTGGAGCCCAAGCGGTTCACCGACGACGGCAGGTCCGTCGGGCTGAACCTCACCCGGGCGGCCCTGGACGCCGCCACCAAATACCCCTGGCAGCGCGGCGGCCATCCGGCGGGCCCGGACGCGGTGAAGTTCGGCGTGTACCCCGACGACGTGCCGGTCTTCGACTGGCTGCGGGCGGGCGCGCCCGGCGGACCCGCGGGCCGCACCTGCTTCGAGGCGCAGGTCATGGACTGGTCGGACGACGTGGCGTACTCCGTGCACGACGTCGAGGACGGCCTGCACGCCGGCCACTTCGACCCCGCGGTGCTGCTCGCCGGTCCTGAGCGGGCCGAGGTCTTCGCCGTCGCCGCCGGGCGGTACGCCCCGGGCACGGACGCCGCGGAACTCGCCGAGGCGCTCGACCGGCTGCTGGCCCAGGAATGGTGGCCGCACGGCTACGACGGCACGGCCGCCGCGCAGGCCCGCCTCAAGGACGCCACCAGCCAGCTCATCGGCCGGTTCTGCCTCGCCGCCGAGGGCGCCACGCGCGCCGCGTACGGCACGGGGCCGCTGTCGCGCTACGCCGCCGAGCTGATCGTGCCGCGGGCGGAGCGGCTGGAGTGCGCGGTGCTCAAGGCGGTCGCGGACCGGTTCGTGATGCAGCGCCCCGACCAGGCGCGGCTGCGGGCGGACCAGCGGGTGGTGCTGGGGGAGCTGGCCGAGGCGCTGACGGCGGGGGCGCCGGCGGGCCTGGACCCGCAGTTCCGGGCGCTGTACGAGGAGGCGGCGGACGACGCGGGGCGGCTGCGGGCGGTGGTGGACCAGATCGCGGCGCTGACGGACGCGGCGGCGCGGCGGCTGCACGCCCGGCTGACGGGGTAGGGCGGGGCAGGCGTACAGGCGACGGCGGCCGCAGGTCGCAGGGGAACGGCGGCGCACGCGGTACGGAACGGCCGCGCGTGTCCCGCGCGGGCGCGGCGGCGCACGTCGTACGACCGGCGGCGGGCACCGGCGCCCCCGTACACAGCGGCAGCCCGCCTCCCGCGCCACGACCGCCGCCGGGGTGAACGGCGAGTTCCGGCCACCGGCGCGTCGTCGGGCACGGGGGCGGGCGGGGAGCCGGGAGCGCCCCCGGTCGGTTACCGGACTCCCGCCCCGCCCCCGTACCCGCCCAGCACCGCCCCCACCAGCCCGTTCTCCCACCACCCGCCCCTGCACCGCCGCCGTTCGCGGGCCGCCGCGCGTCCCGCCCGTCCTGTCCGCCGCCCCGCCCGTCCGCCCAGCCCTGGCGCGCCTCCCCCTTCCGCCGTCACGCCTCGGTGCGGGAGGCTCGCGGTGTCGGCAGCGCAGCCGAGGACACGGCAAAATGGATGGTCGGGGCCAGGGAGCTAGGAGGCGTGAAGTGGTCGACGCACATCAGACGTTCGTCATCGTCGGTGGAGGACTGGCCGGTGCGAAAGCAGCAGAGACGCTGCGATCGGAAGGGTTCACCGGCCGGGTCATCCTCATCGGCGACGAGCGCGACCACCCGTACGAGCGACCGCCGCTGTCCAAGGGCTACCTCCTCGGCAAGGAAGAGCGCGACAGCGTCTTCGCGCAGCCGTCCGGCTGGTACGCGGAGGCGGAGGTCGAGCTGCACCTCGGGCAGACCGTCACCGCGCTGGACCGCGCCGCGAAGACCGTGACCCTCGGCGACGGCACCCGGGTGCACTACGACAAGCTCCTCCTGGCCACCGGCGCCGAGCCGCGCCGCCTCGACATCCCCGGCACCGACCTCGCCGGCGTCCACCACCTGCGCCGCCTCGCCCACGCCGAGCTGCTGCGCGGCGTCCTCGCCGCCCTCGGCCGGGACAACGGCCAGCTCGTCATCGCGGGCGCCGGCTGGATCGGCCTGGAGGTCGCCGCGGCGGCGCGCACGTACGGAGCGGAGGTCACGGTCGTCGAGCCGGGGCCCACGCCGCTGCACGGGGTGTTCGGCCCGGAGATCGGCCAGGTCTTCGCCGACCTGCACAGCGAGCACGGCGTGAAGTTCCACTTCGGCGCCCGGCTCACCGCGATCACGGGCAAGGACGGCATGGTGCTGGCCGCGCTCACCGACGACGGCGAGGAGCACCCGGCGCACGACGTGCTGGCCGCCATCGGCGCCGCCCCGCGCACCGCGCTCGCCGAGGCGGCCGGGCTCGACGTGGTGCCGCCCGCGGAGGGCGGCGGCATCGCCACCGACGCCTCGCTGCGCACCTCCGACCCGGACGTCTACGCCACCGGGGACGTCGCCGCGTTCGAGTACCCCGCCGCAGACGGCGGCCGGCTGCGGGTGGAGCACTGGGCGAACGCGCTCAACGGCGGCCCGGCCGCGGCCCGCGCCATGCTCGGGCAGGACGTGACGTACGACCGGCTGCCGTACTTCTTCTCCGACCAGTACGACATGGGCCTGGAGTACTCGGGGCACGCGCCGCCCGGCTCGTACGACCAGGTGGTGTGCCGCGGGGACGTGGGGCGGCGGGAGTTCGTCGCCTTCTGGCTCAAGGAGGGCCGGGTGCTCGCGGGCATGAACATGAACGTGTGGGACGTCACCGAGGACATCCAGAAGCTGATCCGCTCCGGCGCGAAGGTCGACGCGGAGCGCCTGGGTGACCCGGCGGTGCCGCTGGCGGACCTCATCGCGTAGGGAGCAGGACCGGGCCGCGGCGTACCCGCCGGCCGTCCACGTGACGGTCGCGGGCCCGCCGCGTGCGACGGGGAAGGCGCCGCTTACGGGCAACGCCCCCCGCCCGGCGGGAGTCCCGCGGGCCCGGCCTATCCTCGGCGCATGACCATCCGCACCGCCCGGGTCGACGTCGCCGAGATCTTCGCACTGCGCCACTCCGTGCTGCTGCCCGGACGCCCGCCCGCCGAGGCGGAGTTCGCGGAGGACAGCGCGCCGGGCGGCTTCCACCTCGCCGCGTACGACGAACGGGGCGCGCTCGCGGCCTGCGTCTCCTTCTGCCCCGGACTCCTCCCCGGCGACGGCACCCCCGCCTACCGCTTCCGCGGCATGGCCAGCGCCCCCGCCGCCCGCGGGCGGGGCTACGGTGCCGCCGTCCTCGCCGCGGGCCTCACCGAGTCGGCGGCCCGCGACGCTCACCTGGTCTGGTGCAACGCCCGTACCTCGGCGGCCGGTTTCTACCTGAAGCACGGCTTCGAGGTGCGCGGCGCCGAGTTCGTCATCGAGGGCGTCGGCCCGCACGTCGTGATGACCAGGAAGCTCACCCCGGGCGACTGACCGGGCGGGCGCACTACTACCGGCGGGTACTCCCGCGGGAGTAGCGGCCCGTCCGGGTCGCCCGGGGCAGTAGCGCCGGTCTCGGTCGCGGGAGCGAGGACACCCGCCCGGGCTGCCGGGACGCTGGATACGTACCAGCACGGGAACACCAGTCGTCCCGAACGGGTGGGGGAGGTGTCCGGGTAGCGGCGGCGCGTCCGCCTCCTGTGCGGGCCCGCTCCCCCCGGCCGGGTCCGCGACGGGCGGCGGCCTGCGGCCGGCGCGGTGCTCAACCCACCAGCCTGCGGGCTCCGGTTCCCCCGGCCGGAACCCGCGGTCCCCGCCCCGCCGGGCGGCACCCCCAAGGGCTGCCCGGCGGGGCTTCCACCGTCGCCCGGGGCCCTCCCCGCGACGACACGACCGGGCCGTCCGGGTGAGGAAGAACCGCATGCCGTCACCGATATCGGTACAGGGGCGGTTCGTGATGCCCCTCCGCAGGGACATGGCGCTCGCGGTGGCCGTGGCGGCGATGTCGGTGGGGCTCGCGCTGCTGGCGGAGGTCGAGGAGGGCGCGCACCGGCCGGACGCGGTGGGCTGGGTGCTGCTGGTCGCCACCTGTGCCGCGCCGGCGTGGCGGCGTCCCGCGCCGATGGCGTCGTTCGCGGCGGTGATCGCCCTGCAACTCCCGTACCACGCACTGCAGAACGTCCACCACGCGCCGGTGCCCGCCACCGTCGTCGCCGTCTACTCGCTCGCCTTCGCCGGGCCCCGGCTGCGGACCGCGCTGGTCGTCGGCGGGATGCTCACCGTGCTGACGGGCGTGCTGACGACGGTCGACATGAGCCGGGCCATGGACATCCTGCGGATCTCCGGCTGGATCATCGCCGTCGCCCTCTTCGGCGAGGCCGCGCGGGTGCACCGCAACTACCTCTCCGCGATCGTCGAGCGGGCCGAACGGGCCGAGCGCACCCGGGAGGAGACCGCGGCCAGACGCGTGGTCGAGGAGCGGCTGCGCATCGCCCGCGACCTCCACGACCTGCTGGCGCACAGCATCACGCTGATCGGCGTGCAGACCTCCGTCGCCGCCCATCTCCTCGTCTCCGACCCCGACCGGCTCGACCGCAAGGCCGTCGCCGAGGCGCTGGACGGGATCGCCGGCACCTGCCGGCACGCCCGCGCGGAGCTGCGCACGACGCTCCAGGTGCTGCGCACGGGCGACGGCGGCCAGGACGCCACCGGGCCGCTGCCGGGGCTCGCGGGACTCGAAGGGCTGGCCGAGGCGGCGCAGTCGGCGGGCGCGCGGGTGCGGCTGGAGGTCACGGCGGAGCTGGAGGTGCCGCAGGCGGTGGGGGCGGCCGCGTACCGGATCGTGCAGCAGTCGCTGACCAACGCCGTGCAGCACGCGGGGCCCGGCGTGCGGGTGCTCGTCGAGGTGCGCTACGACGAGGAGGCGGAGGCGCTGTCGGTCTCCGTCACCGACGAAGGACCGGCCGCCCGCGGCAAGCAGCCGCTGCCGGCGGCGGGCCCGCGGCGGGAGGGCTACGGCATCGCGGGCATGCGCGAACGCGCCCGCAGCGTGGGCGGATTGCTCACGGCGGGGCACCGCCCCTGCGCGGCCGGCTTCGCGGTGGCCGCCGTGCTGCCCTGCGCCCGGGAAGCGGACGCCTGAGCCGACGGCGCCGGCCGCGGCCCCCGCCGCCTTCGGGCTGCCGTACGCGGCCGGAGGCTGCCCGCCGCCAAGGCGCCCGTACCCCCGTACCCCCGCCTGCGGGCGCACCTGCGCGGATACGCGTGACCGGGCCTGCTCTTCCACCGATCCTTCAGCGGTTCTGGATGTGCGGAGCGCACGCTGGTCACGCGATTCGGGGAGATGAGATGCACCGGGAAGAGGCGACGTTGTTGGTGCTCTCGGGGGACCACCTGATCGACGCTGCCAAGGGGGCAATCTGGTGAGCATTCTCGTGGAACTGACCCGCTCGACGGCACCCGGCGAATGGGACGCCGACCTCGCTCCCGACGGGCCTCCGGGGCTCCACGACACCCTGATCGGCCGGGAGCGGGAGATCGCCGACGTCCGGGCCAGGCTGGCGGCCCCCGGCTGCCGGCTGCTGACGGTCACCGGCCTGGCGGGCGTGGGCAAGAGCGCCCTCGTACGCGCCGCGCTCGCGGACCGTACCGGCACGGACTTCGTCGTGGTGAGCGTGGACCTGGCCGCCGCCGCCGACGCGGACGGCGTCTGGACGCGGGTCGCGGCGGCCCTCCGCCAGCCGCAGGACGGCGACGCCCGGGAGGCGGCCTGGACGGCGCTCGCCGACCGCGCGGCCGACCGCGAGCTGCTGCTCGTCCTCGACAACGGGGACCTGGCCGCCCGCGCCGTCGCCGGGGACCTCGCCGTGCTGCTGCGGCGCATCCCCAGGCTGTGCGTGGTGTTCACCAGCCGGATCGCGCTCGACATCCACGCCGAGCGGATTTTCCCGCTCGGCCCGCTGGCCACCGGCGCCGCCGGGGCGGCGGGACCGTCCGCGGCGTCCGACGCGGCGCGGCTGTTCGTCGCCCGGCTCCAGCCGCACTACCGCTGGGCCGTCACCTCCGCCGCGGACCGCGACGGCATCGCGGAGATCTGCGCACTCCTGGAGGGCGTGCCGCTGGCGGTGGAGGAGGCCGCCCGCGCGGTCGGCGCCCTCAGCCCGCGCCGGATGCTCCAGCGCATACGCGACGGCGAACAGCTCTACAGCAGGAGGCTGGTGGACGTACCCTCCCGGCACGGCTCCATGAACGCCGCGCTCTCCTGGGGCGACGCGGCGCTCACCGCCGGCGAGCTGCAACTGCTGCGCCGCCTCTCGGTCTGCGAGGCCGCCTTCGACCTGGCCGTGGCCCAGCAGGTCGCGGGCCTCAACTGGGCGCAGACCGTGCAGGGCCTGGACGCGCTGGTCCGCAAGAGCCTGCTGCACAGCGTCAAGCGCGAGGGCGCGGAGCCCGAGTTCCGGATGTTCCGCGCCACCCGCCGGCACTACCGCACGCGGCTGGCCGCGGACCCCGCGGACCTGGCGGCCACCCGGGCGCGGCACGCCGCGCACACGCTGGAGTTCGCGCTCCAGGCCCGGCAGGGGCTGCGGCTGCCGAAGGAGCGCGCGTACTGGCTGGAGCTGGTGGCCGAGCGCACGCCCGACCTGTTCGCGATCGCCCGGCTGAACCAGGAGGCCGGCGACCACGCCGCGGCCGCCCGGATGCTGCTGGCACTGGAGGAGGCGTGGACCGTACACGACCTCCTCGGGACCGCCGGCGCGCTGCTCGACGGCTCCCTGGCGGCGCTCACCGGCGCCGAGGGCACCCAGGCCACGGAGGCCGCCGCCCGCTGGGCCCTGACGGAAGGCGACTGGGCGCGCGCCGAGGTGTACGCCGAACGCCTCGGCCGCGGCCTCGACGCCGCCCGCGCCGCGGCGCTCCGCGCCGAGCTGATGCTGGGCCGCGGCGACGCCGTGGGCGCCCTCCAGCAGGCCGAGTTCGCGCTCGCCGGCAAGCGCGCCCCGGGCAGCACGGTCGCGACCGCCCGCGTACTGCGTACGCTCGCCGCCGCGCGCGCCGCGGTCGGCCGGCGGCAGCCGGAGGAGCCGCTGGTGAAGGCGGCGCGAGGACTGCTGGAGCTCGGCGAGCCGCGGCAGGCGGCGCTGACGCTGGCCGCGCTGGCGGTGGCGCAGCGCGGCCACGCCCGGGCCAGGGCCGGCGCCGGCGAGGCGGTGGAGCTGCTGCTGGCGCACGCCGCGCCGGTACGGGACGTCCGCGCCGTGCTGGTCGCGGCGGCCGGGACGGTGCCGGCCGGCGGGGAGGCGTACCGGCGGCTGGGCGCGCTGGCCGACCGGATCCCGGCCCGGGGCGACGACGTGCCGCAGGGGGCGCAGGAGCCCGCGGTCCCCGACGGCCACGGGGGCGTGCTCCTCGCCGCGCGCGCCGCGCTGGCGGAGGCGGCGCGGGAGGAGGCGGAGGCCGCGCCCGCCGGCGGTCTGGAGCGGCTGACGCACCGTCAGCTCCAGGTGGCGGAGCTGGTGGCCGAGGGGATGACGAACCGGCAGATCGCCCGCGCGCTGGAGTTGTCCGAGTGGACGGTGGTCAACCACCTGCGGCAGGTGATGCAGCGGCTCGACTGCCCGTCCCGGGTGCACGTGGCCCGCATCGTGCAGGGCCGCGCCACCGCCCGGCTCTCGGGCTGAACCCGCGCCCCCGCCCGCAGCGGGCCCGTCCGCATCACCTGACGTCCCTTCCCGCCGGACGGGACGCCCGGCTGTCACTTCCGCGGCCGGCCGCCCGGGCAGGCGGAGCCGTACGACAAGGAGCACCGGCCACCGCGCGACGGCGCGGGGGCCGGCGGTCCCTGTCCGGGGGCCGGGCACCCCCGTGCGGTGGTGGTGCTCAGCCCCGCCGCGCTTCCTCCGCCCGGCGGTCGCTGCGGTCGTCGCCTCCGCGGGGAGGCGGTCCTGCCGGGTCGAGGACGGCGCGGGCGATGGCGTCGGTGTCGGTGAGCGTCGCCGAGCCCACCGACGGACGGATCGCCGCCGCGGTGACGCCGTCCGCGGACTCCGTGGGCACGCCCAGCGCGAACCGCCGCGGGTGCGGCGCCCCGTCGCCGTCCACGACGTGGAACGGCCGCCCGGTGACGGCGAGTCCGCCCGCGACGTAGCCGGTCCTGCCGGGGCCCAGCTCGTACGGGCGGCACTGCCCGGTGTCGAGCAGGTGCCGCAGCAGCGGGTCGGCGGTGCGGCGCAGGTCGACGCCGGGCAGCCGGCCCTCGACGAGGACCCGGGCGGTCTCGCGCGAGCCGCTGACCCACGGGGACTCGCAGGCGAACTTGCCCGCCTCCCGGTCGGCCGCCACCTGCATCCCCGGGCCCACGATCCGGGCCACGCCCGCGCGGACGAGCGCGATCAGCTCCTCGGTCCGCCGGGCCGCCGGGCCGCCGGAGAGATAGGTGCCGAGCGGGGCGAACCAGCCGTCGAGGTCGCGGCGGCGCGACTCGCCGCCCAGACCCGCGTGGTCGACCGCGAGCCGGACCTCGTCGCGCAGGTCGTGCAGCACGTCGAGGGCGGCCTCGACCGGCCCGCCCGCGGCGCCCCCGCGGGCGCCGGCGCCCGGCCGGAGGCCGCTGAACACCGGTGCCCGCTCCGGCCGGTCGCGCCCGGGGAGCAACGCGGTGTAGTACGCGGACTCCATCTCCCGGGCGATGAGCGGCCACAGGGACTCGCGGAAGTCGAGCGGCCCGTCGCGCTGCGCGCGCAGCCGCGCGGTCAGCTCCTCGGTGAACACCCGCGGCACCTGCCGGCCCCCGCCGTTGGGGTGCGCGCCGCCCGTCGCGTACGGGACCGCGCGGCGGGCACCGCACAGGACCCGCGGCTCGCGGCCGGACGGCCGGTAGGTGACCCGGCCGTCCCGGTCGCGGTCGAACCGGCCGCCGCGCCCGGTGGTCAGCAGCGTCAGGTAGTCGAAGAAGTTCAGCCCGAGGCCGCGCAGGATGACCGGCTCACCGGGGGCGATCGCGCTCAGGTCGGCGTCCGCGGGGTTCGCGGGGGCGACGTAGACCAGGCCGAACTCGGCGGCGAAGGCGGCGTATCCGCGCTCCTGCGCGGTCGGCAGCACCGGCATCCGGCCCTGCGCGAGCACCACGGCGTCGAGGCCGGTCAGCCGCCGGCCGCCGGCGAGCCGGATCTCCTGGGTGCCGCCGGGCCCGTCGTCCAGCGCCACCGCGTCCGCCGCGTGCACCCGCAGCGCGAGGGACTCCGCGCTCGCCACGGCGACCTGCCGGAACACCCAGCGGAAGTAGCTGCCCGCGAGCGCCCGGGTCGGGTACGAGTCCGGGCCGAGCCGGCGCGCCTCGGCGGCGTCGGCGCCGCCGGCTCCGGAACGGGCCAGCGCCCGCGCCCACTCGTACAGTCCTGGCCCGCGGCGCTGCGGCGCGCCCGCCGGCGTCACGCCCTCGCCGGCGAACGCCGTCACCCGGCCCGCCACCGTGTCCAGCAGCAGCGAGCGGTCCTGCCCGGTGCGCCACTCCCGGCCCGCGCCCGGCGGCCGCGGGTCGATCAGATGGACGGTCACCGCGCGCCCCGCGGCGAGCCGCCGGGCGTGCGCGGCGAGCCGCTCGACCACCGAAAGGCCGCGCGGCCCGGCGCCGACGACTCCCACCACGAGTGACTTCTCGCTCATCAAAGGATCTCCCTCTCCGGGGAGTTCACCCCCGGTGCGCGGGGTCGGAGCGTCGCGGGTCAAACCCCAGCCATCCTGAACGCGCGGACGGGCCCGGGACAGCGGCTGATTCTTGCTAGCCCGCGGGGCCGAATGCCGGGGCCATTGCCATGTCGCCGGACGGGCCGCGGTCGTACGGTGCCCGGCACCCGGAGCCCGGACCGCCGGCCCCTCACGTGCGCGCCGCCAGGCGGAGATCACCGGCCGGTCCCGTACGGATTCCGCCGCCCGGCCGCGTACGACGGAATGCGCGCGCGATCAGTCCGCCGGCCGCCGGTGCAGCGCCAGGTGCGTGAGCACCCCGGCCAGCAGCCCCCAGAACGCCGCCCCGACGCCGAGGAGTTCGATGCCCGAGGCGGTGACGAGGAACGCGACGAGCGCGCTGTCGAGCCGGCTGGCGTCGCGTGTCGCCGCGGCCAGCGCGCCGCCGGTCGCGCCCAGCAGCGCGATGCCGGCGATGGCCGCCACCAGCGCGGCCGGGAGGACCGCGAAGAGGCCGAGGAACGCCGAGCCGAAGACCCCGACGACGATGTAGCCGACGCCGGCCGCCACCCCGGCCCCGTACCGCCGCTCCGGATCCTGATGGGCCGAAGGGCCGCTGCAGATGGCCGCGGTGATCGCGGCGAGGTTGAGCCCGTGCGCCCCGAACGGCGCCAGCACCAGCCAGGCGGCGCCGGTCGAGGTGACCAGGTGGTCCGCGTCCGGGTGGTAGCCCGCGGCGTTGAGCACGGCGAGCCCGGGGGCGTTCTGCGACGCCATGGTGACCAGGAACAGCGGCAGCGCGATGCCCACCGCGGCGTCCACGGTGAACTCCGGTGCCGTGAACGCCGGCACGGCCACGCCCACCTCGCCCGACCAGGTGCCGAAGCCGCCGGTGGCGGCGGTCCAGGCGCAGCCGGTGAGCAGCGCGCAGGCGGTGGCCCAGGAGGCGGCGAAGCGGCGTCCGGCGAGATACGCGCCGAGCATGAGGACGACCAGCGCCAGATCGCCCTCGGCGGTACGGAACAGCCGCAGCCCGAACTCCAGCAGGATGCCGGCGAGCGTGGCCGCCGCGACCTCCGGCGGCAGCAGCCGCATCAGCGTGCCGAAGAGCCGGCTCAGGCCGAGCAGCACGGTGAGCACCGCGGCGATCACGTACGCGCCGGTCGCCTCGGCGAAGGAGTGCGTGGTCAGCACCGTGACCAGCAGTGCCGCCCCCGGCGTCGACCAGGCGGTCAGCACCGGGGCGCGGTACGCCAGGCTCAGCAGCACGCACGTCACGCCGCTGCCCAGCGACAGTGCCCAGAGCCACGACTCCAGTTGGCCCGCGGTGAGGTCCCCGGCGCGCGCGGCCTGGAGCACCACGGCGACCGGTCCTGTGTACGAGACCACCACCACGACGACGCCGGCCACCACCGTCGAGACGGTGAGGGCCGGCCGACGCCTGGCCGCGGGTGCCGCGTCTGGGGTCAAGGGGCGCTCCGGTCAGGCGGGTGCGGCGAGCAGGTCGGGGCCGGTCAGCACCGGCACGCCCCCGGCGGGTCCGGGCGCGGCGACTCGGCCACGGCCACGGTAGCCGCCGCTCAGCGCGGCCGGCGGCCGTACGTGGAGATCAGGATCTGGCTCAGCCAGCGGTTCGCCGGGTCGGCCATCTCCTCCAGCGCGGCGTCGATCCGCGCGTCGTCGAGGAGCCCGGCGCCGGTGATCCGCGGGCGCATGAACTCCAGCCAGAGCTGGTAGTGCCGCGCCTGCGGCGAGCCGCCCTGCATCATCACCGTCCGGCCCTCCGCGGACACGTCCTCCAGGCCGCACTCCAGCGCCGCCTGGAGGTCGAAGTGGCCGCCGCGGGGCTCGTGCCCGGACTCGCGCATCAGCCCGTAGCCGGCCGCGCGGATGTCCTGGAGGAAGTCCTCGGAGACCACGCTGCGAAAGAGCGGCAGCGAGTCGGTGTCCTCCAGGAACAGCCAGCCGCCCGGCTTGAGCGCGGCGACCATCTTGCGGACCGCGGCGGGGCGGTCGGGCAGGTGCTGGACGAGCATGCGCGAGTGCACCAGGTCGAACTGCCCGGCGGGCAGCTCGTCGGTGGTGATATCGACCTGGAGCACCTCGATGCCCTTGTCCTTCAGCCGCGCCAGCCGGCCGGTCTCCAGGTCGGCCGCGGTGACCCGGCCGGTGGGGCCCACGAGTTCGGCGAGCCGCTCCGCGGTGCCGCCGTAGCCGGCGCCCACCTCCAGCACGGACCAGCCGGCGGCGACACCGAGCCGGTCCAGCCGCTCACTGGTACCGGGATCCCAGATCGCCTCGTTCGTCAGCAGCCGTTCGGTCTCCTGGTCCCACAGCGGGTCGAAGACATAACGCTTGGCGGGCTGTTCTGAGCTGGACACACACGCCCCCAGAGATAATCCGGCTTTCGCGTTGGGAGCGTAGGAGCCGGAATTGCCGGGCGGCCATGGCAATTCCGTGTCCCCGGGCCGGACGGGACGGCAGATATCTGCCACCGCCCCGGCTCCGCCTCCCGCCGTAGCCTGCTGAGGTACCTCGCTTTCGTACCGGACGGACGACCGTAAGGAGTGCGTGTTGCGTACGTTCATCGTCGGTTTGGGACGCTCCGGCCGCGAGCTCCATCTGCCGGTCCTGCTGCGGCTGCGGCGCCGGTTTCCCGATCTCTTCTCCGCCTCACCGCCGCTCGGGTACGACACGGGGCCGGCCGGCGGCCCGGACGACGACCCGGAGATCGAGACCGTCGGCTCGCTGGCCGCGGCCCGGCTGCGGCTCGACCCGGCGGCGACGCTGGTGCACGTGTGCACCCCGCCCGGCGAGCGGGCCGGCGTCCTGGCCGCCCTCGGCGAGCTGGGGTTCGTCAACGTCCTGGTGGAGAAGCCGCTCGCGGACACGGCCGAGGCGCTGGCCGAACTGGCGGCGGTCCGGGAGAAGTACGGGCTGCGGATGGCCGTGGTCGCGCCGTGGCTGCACAGCACGCTCACCGAACGGCTCGCCGACCTCGTCGAGAGCGGGCGCTTCGGCCCGCTGCGGCACATCGGGATACGGCAGCACAAGCCCCGTATCCACCGCACCCTCAACAGCGCCGGGCACCAGACGGCCTTCGACGTGGAGCCGCCGCACGCGGTCGGCGTCGCGCTGCGGCTGGCCGGCGACGCCGACGTCACCGGCGCCGCCCTCACCGACGTGGACGTCGGCGGCCGGCGGGTGCCGGGCATGGGCGGGGCCGGGCTGACGCTGCGGCACCACTCGGGGGTGGTGAGCCGGCTGGAGTGCGACCTCACCTCGCCGCGCCGGGAGCGCCGTATCGAGCTGGACTTCGCGTCCGGCCGGGCAGTCGGCCACTACCCCGTCGGCAGCGAGGACCACTACGCACACCTGAGCGCGGGCCCCGTGGACGGCCCCGCGGCGGAGTCCGTGTTCCCGGACCTCGCCCTCGACGCCTGCCTGCTCGACGCCTACCGGCACCTCGCCGGCGACGACCCCGACGACCCCGACGACGCCGTGCTCGACGCGCAGGTGCGGCGCCAGATGCAGGTCGTCCGGCTGCTCGACGCGGCCAAGCACATGTCCGGCTCCAGGACGGAGGCACGTGATGCCGGCTGACACCCTCCCGCTCTGCGGTATCGGCGACGAGGCGGGCGCCCCGGCGGCGGTCCAGACCGGCGCCCTGAACGAGCTGGGCTGGCCGCTGATCGAACTGCGGTCCGTGGACGGCGTCGCCCTCGCGGACCTCGGCGACGCCGCCTTCGACGAGCTGGCCGGCTCTGTGCGCGCCGCCGGTCTCGGCGTGCACTGCGTGGACTCCCGGATCGCCAACTGGGCCCGCCCTGTCACCGGCGACTTCGACGAGGACCTGCGCGAGCTGGACATCCTCGCCGAGCGCTGCGCCACGCTCGGCACCCGGTACGTACGCGTCATGTCGTACCCCAACGACGGGCTGAGCCCCGGCGCCTGGCGCGCCGTCGTCCTGCGGCGCATGGCGATCCTCACCGCGCGCGCCGAGCGCGCCGGGCTCGTGCTGCTGCACGAGAACTGCGCCGGCTGGGCCGGCGCCAGCGCCGACCGCATGCTCCAGCTCCTGCGGTACGTCGACAGCCCCGCGCTGCGCCTGGTCTTCGACACCGGCAACGGGCCCGCGTACGGCTACCGGGCGTACGACCTGCTGCCCCAGCTCACGCCCTGGATCGAGCACGTCCAGATCAAGGACGCGGTCGTCGAGGGCGACGAGATCCGCTACACGCTGCCGGGACACGGCGAGTGCCGCGTCCTGGACTGCCTGCGGCACCTGATCGACCGCGGCTACACCGGCGCGCTGTCGATCGAGCCGCACGTCAAGGTGCGCCCGCACGAGTCCGCGACCGCGGGCGACGACGAGACCCGCGCGGCCTTCGTCGCCTGCGGCCGGGCGCTGGAGGAACTGCTCGCCCGGATCGGCAAGGTGACCGTATGACGACGGCGCAGGTACGGCTGTCGCGGGCGGACCGCGACCTGCTGCTCGACCTGGTCGGGTTACCGACCGCCGGGCCGATGGAGACCGGCCCGGACGCGGAGCCGCCGCGGCTGCGCGAGGCGCAGATGCGCTACGCCAGGGCCGCGGCCGAGCTGGGCTTCGAGGTGGCGTACCACGCCGCGCCGGGCCCCGAGTGGCTGGACCGGCCCGACGTGCCCGCGCAGGTACGCGACATGGCGCGGCGGGTCGACGGGTTCCTCGACAACCAGCCGAGCCTGGTGCTGCGGCTCGGCGGCGCGCTGCCCCGGGCGCGCACCCTGATGTTCAACGTGCACCTCGACACCGTCGCCGGCGGCAAGCCGCCGCACCTGGCCGGCGACCGCTTCCACGGCCGCGGCGCCGTCGACGCCAAGGGGCCCGCGGTCGCGCTGCTCGCCGGGCTGCGGGCCGCGATCACCCGGGTGCCCGCGCTCGGCACCGACGTGGGCGTGCTCATCCAGGCGGTGTCCGGCGAAGAGGGCGGCGCCATGGGCGTCTTCGGCACCCGGCCGCTGGTGGAGCAGGGCTGGACGGGACGTATCAACGTGTTCTGCGAGCCGACCCGCGGCCTGCTCGTGCCCCGCGCCACCGCGGCGGCCACGGCCCGGATCGCCGTCGCCGGCGCCGACTCCATCGACGACCACCCGGAGGCCGGCCACAACGCCTCCGTCCTCCTCGGCTTCCTCGCCCAGCGGCTGGCGCGCACGCTGCCTGGCGCGGTGGCCGAGGGCCGGGTCTGCGTCGCCGGGCTGCACACCGGCGCCGCGCACAACAAGGTCTACGGCACCGGCGCCCTGCTGCTGAACCTGGCGTACCGCACCGCCGCGGCCGGCCGGGCGCAGGAGGAGGCGCTGGAGCGCGAACTGACCGCCGGGATCGACGAGTTCGCCGCCGTCTTCGGCGGGCTGCCGGACTTCGCCCGCACCGCAAGGGACGCCCGCAGGATCACCCGGCTGGCGTGGCTCAAGCGCGGCCTGCCCGCG
This sequence comes from Streptomyces sp. NBC_01808, assembly GCF_035917395.1. Classification (NCBI taxonomy): domain Bacteria; kingdom Bacillati; phylum Actinomycetota; class Actinomycetes; order Kitasatosporales; family Streptomycetaceae; genus Streptomyces; species Streptomyces sp. NBC_01808. The sequence goes on along the minus strand of NZ_CP109072.1, from coordinate 2,363,602 downwards.
CTCGACAGCCGCGACGCCTGGGCGGAGCAGGTGCTCACCGGGGCCGGGCTTGAGTACGCCCCGCCGGACGCCCCCGCCTGCACCTGCGACGCCATCTGGGCCCACGCCCTGCCGCACGCGCACACGGTCGTCTACGGCCCCGGAGACCTCGACGCCAACGGCGCCCACGCCGCGGACGAGTACGTCGACGCCCCCGACCTGGAGCGCTACGCCGACGGCATCGCCTCCATGGTGGCCGCCTTCGCCTCCGCTACGAACGGATCGTCATGACCCTGCTGCCGTACCACCAGCTCACCGACTTCACCACCGAGGTCTTCCAGGCCCAGGGCGTGCCCGAGGACCGGGCCCGTACCGCCGCCGAAGCCCTCGTCTACGGCGACCTCGTGGGCATGCGCTCCCACGGCCTCGCCAACCTCACCCGCCTCTACCTGCCGCTCTTCACGTCCGGCCGGGTCGCGCCCGCCGCCGAGCCCGAGGTGCTCGCCGACCGCGGCGCCACCGTGCTGCTCGACTCCCGCAAGGGCCTGGGCCTGTGGGCCGCCGCGGAGGCCATGGACCTCGCCGCCGAGCGGGCCGGGCAGTACGGCATCGGCATGGTGTCCGTGCGCGACGCGACGCACCTCGGCTGCGCCGGCTTCCACGCCGCCCGCGCCGTCGAGAACGGCATGATCGGGCTGGTCGCCTCCAACTGCGGCCGGCAGCGCATCGCCCGCCCGCCGGGCGGCCGGGTCGCCATGCTCGGCACCAACCCGCTCGCCGCCGCCGCCCCTGCGGGCCCCGGGCAGGCGCCGTTCGTGCTGGACATGAGCACCACCGTCGCCCCCACCGGCAAGGTGCGCGAGGCGGCGCGGGCCGGCCGGTCCATACCCGAGGGCTGGCTGCAGGACGCCGAGGGCCGCTGGGTGACCGACCCGCACGCGCTCGACTGCGGCGAGGGCTTCCCGCTGTTCCTCGGCGGCCACCCGGAGACCGGCGGCTACAAGGGCTACGGCCTCGCGCTGCTGGTCGAGGTGCTGGCCGCGCTGGTGCCCGGCGCCGGGCTCGGCCCCGACCCCGAGGCGTACTCCGGCACCGGCGGCCCGAGCGGCCGCGACGACGACATCGGCTTCTTCGTCCTGGCCGTCGCGCCCGGCACCCTCCGCCCCGAGGAGGACTTCACCCGCCAGGCGGCCGGGCTCTTCGCCGCCCTCACCGGCAGCCCGACGCTGCCGGGGACCGACAAGGTCGCCTACCCGGGCTGCCGGGAGGCGGACCTGAAGGCCGCGGCGCTGGCCGAAGGCGTGCCCGTGGCGGACGCGCTCCTCGGCGAACTGCGCTCCGTCGCCGACGACCTGGGGCTGAAGCTCCCGGAGGGAGACCGCAATGACCGGTGACGACACCGCCCGCCCGCTGCGCATCGGGCTGATCGGCCTGGGCGTCATCTCCCGCTTCTACGCCGCGGCGCTGGACGAGGTGCCGGGCGTCGAACTCGCCGCGGTCTGCGACCTGCGGGACGAGGCGCTGGCCCCGTACCGCGACCGCGTCCCCTGCTATACGAGCCACGCGGACCTGCTCGCGGCCGGCGGCCTGGACGCGGCCGTCGTCAACGTGCCCAACGACGCGCACGCGGCGGTGTGCGGCGACCTGATCGCCGCCGGGCTGCCGGTGTGCGTGGAGAAGCCGCTGGCCACCAGGCTTTCGGACGGCCGCGCGCTGGTGCGCGCGGCCCGCGACCGCGACGTCGTGCTGTTCACCGCCTTCCACCGGCGCTACAACGGCAACGCGCTCGCGCTGCTGGAGGCGATCCCGCCCGGCGTGGGCATCGAGTGGATGGTCGTGCGCTACCTGGAGAAGATCGAGGAGCACGCCGGCGCCGACGCCTGGTACCTGGACGCCGACCGCTGCGGCGGCGGCTGCGTGGCGGACAACGGGCCCAACGCCTTCGACACCGTGCGCCAGTTCCTCGGCCCGGTCGAGCTGGAGTCGGCCGAGGTGGTGCGGGACGAGGCCGGCACCGACCGGCAGGCGCGGGTGTCGCTGACCGCCGCCTCCGGCGCCCGCGGCCGGGTGGAGCTGGACTGGTCGTACGAGGGCGAGCGCAAGGACGTCACGGTCCGGCTCACCGACGGCTCGCTGCACAGCGCCGACATGCTCGACGGCTACCCGGAGTTCAAGCAGTCGCTGTGGCACGAGTACCGCGGCATCGTGACCGACTTCGCCGAGGCCGTACGCGCCGGGGAGGACCGCGCCGAGGGCGGGCTCGCGGCGCTGGAGCTGGTCGCCGAGATCTACCGCAGGGAAAGCACGGCCGGCGAGCCGACGACGACGGGAGCAGCGCGGTGAACCCGCAGGAGGACGGCGACAAGCTGACGGTGACGGGCCGGCTGGTGAAGATCCTCGTCCACCGCCGCGAGGACCGCGGGATGTCCGTGGACGAGTGGGCCAGCCGCTGCGTCCGCAGCGGCGAGGTGCACGAACTCGTCACCACCGACCAGCACGACACCACGACGGGCGCGAGGGTCGACCGGGTCGGGTTCCTCGGCTTCGTGGAGATCTCCGAGGCCGGCGTCGTCGACCGCGGCGACCCGGTGGTGATCGACGGCAAGCGGGTCGGCTCCGTACTCGGCTTCGACTCCTGCCACTTCCCCAACCACTACAACATCCTCATCGCGGTCGACGCGACCGTCACCGGCAGGGAACTCGGCCTGACGCCCGACATGAAGGTGTCCATCGGCCCGCAGCCGTGATCACGGAGTGCCCTTCCATTCGCCGCCGGGCAGCGGCGGCGGCCCGCAAAGATCGGCGCGCTGAAGGACCGCTTGCGCGAAGCTTGGGAACCAATTGCGGCCGACTTGGCGTCGAGTTGCTGCCGGGACCCGCCACCGCTGGTCAGCGGGCCCCGGTAACCCGGCCGCCTGTGAAACTGCTTGTGCCGAACCATGCGTTCGGTTACGCTCCCGTGAGGTCTCAGGGGGATATCACGGGGGAGTGATCACCGATCGAGCCTCCGCTTACATGCACGATTATCGGAAGGGTTCGAGAGCGCGATGGAATTTTCCCTACTCGGTCCACTGCGCATGCACGAACAGGGGTGTTCTTATACTCCGACGGCGCCCAAACAACGACAACTTCTCTCGTTGCTCCTGCTCAACGCCAACCAGGTTGTTTCCACGCGCACCTGCATAGAGGAACTCTGGGAGAATACTCCGCCCAACACCGCGCTCTCGACGGTCCAGTCCTACATCCTGCAGTTGCGGCGCATCCTGCGCCGGGTGCCGCGGGTGGGCAGTCTGGAGGCGGCCCGGCGGATACTGGAGACACGTGACGGCGGCTATCTGCTCACGGTGCGCGGGGAGGAGCTGGACACGAACCAGTTCGCCACGCTCGTCGCCAGCGGCCGGTCCAAGCTGTACACCGACGACGTCGCGGCGGCCGAACTCCTGGGCCGGGCACTGGCGTTATGGCAGGGTTCGGTGCTGGCGGACGTCCAGGTCGGGCCGGTGGTCAGGGCGTACGCGGTCGGTCTCGAAGAGGACCGCATGAGCGTCCAGGAACAGCGGATTGACGCCGACCTGCGGCTCGGCCGGCACCGCGAGGTGCTCGGCGAACTGAGTTCGCTGACCACCAAGCTGCCCACCCGGGAGAGCCTGCACGCCCGGCTCATCCTGGCGATGTACCGGTCAGGACGGCGCAGCCAGGCCCTGGAGGTCGTCCACCGGCTGCGTACGACGCTCCGTGAGGAACTGGGCCTGGAGCCCTCACCGATGATCCGGAATCTGCAACAGGCGGTGCTGACCTGCGACCCCGAATTGGACGATCTCATGCGCGGTCCCGACCTGACGAAAGCCGTCCCCGCGAGTCAATTCGACCTCGTGGCGCCCGGCCGGGTCGAGCAGCACGCGCTGGCGTCCGCCGCATTCGGTAGGGACGTATAGCGGAGCCCGGATTCGGCGTCTTCCGGAAAAGCACCTTCTGCGCTTCGCGCCGAGGGTGCTTTTTCCATGTCCATAGGAACTCCGCGGGACGTATTTCGGAACTGCGGTATACATGTCCTGAAATTCGCCCCGCGGTTCAGAGGGATTCCACATGGTCCGCGGCCGGCACCCGGTGCCGGCAGTCGAAGATATAGCCGGCCGTCGCCACGAGATGCGTGTAGTCGAAGGCGTCGTGGTCCGTGGCGACCAGCACGACGTGCGCCGCCTCGACCTCCTCGTCCGACAGCTCCACCCGCACCAGCCCCGCGGCCCCCGGGTCCTCCGAGACCAGCGGGTCGGCGACCCGCACCTGCGCGCCCTCCGCGAGCAGATGCTCCGCCAGGCGGACCGCGGGCGACTCCCGTACGTCGCCGGTGTTCGGCTTGTACGCCAGCCCCAGCATCAGCACCCGGGCGCCGTGGAGCGTCTGGCCGCGCCTGCCGAGGCCCCGCGTGACCCGGCGGACCACGTACTCCGGCATCTGCGTGTTCAGCTCGTCGGCCAGCGCGACCATCCGGAACGGCCTGCTGAGATCCTGCTCGACCTTCCACGACAGATACAGCGGGTCGACCGGGAGGCAGTGGCCGCCGACCCCGGGGCCCGGGGTGAAGCGCATGAAGCCGAACGGCTTGGTGGCGGCGATGTCCAGCGCGTCCCACACGTCGACGCCGAGCGCCTCCGCGTGCATGGCCAACTCGTTCACCAGGGCGATGTTGACGTGCCTGAAGGTGTTCTCCAGCACCTTCGCCAGCTCCGCCACCCGGATCGTGGGCGCGGGCACGACCGTGTCGACGATCGAGCCGTAGAAGTCCGCCAGCCGGCGGCGGGAGCGCTCGTCGACCCCGGCCACGACCTTCGGCGTGGTGGTGAACGTCCAGCGGGTGTTGCCCGGGTCGATGCGCTCCGGGCTGTAGCCGAGGTGGAAGTCCGTGCCCGCGGCCAGCCCGGACAGCCGCTCCAGCAGCGGGGCGAGGACGTCGCCCGTGGTGCCGGGGTAGCTGGTCGACTCCAGCGAGACCGCCGCCCCCGGCCGCAGCCGGCGGGCGAGGGTGGTGCCGGCGGCCTCGATGTACGACAGGTCGGGCAGGCCGTCGCGCATCGGGGTGGGCACGGTGATCACGGCGAGGTCGAAGCCCGCGAGGTCGTCCGGCTCCATCGTGGGCCGGTACGCCCCGCTGTCCAGCAGCGCCGCCAGTTGCGCCGAGTCCACGTCGCCGACGTACGACTCGCCCACCGCGAGCTTCTTGACCCGGTCCTCGTCGACCTCGAAGCCGACGACCTCGTACCCGCGCTCCGCGGCGGCGACGGCCAGCGGCAGGCCCACGTAGCCCTGCCCCATGACGACGACCTTCTCGCCCATGCCCGTACCCCCTAATCGAAGAATTCGCACACTGAGTCCGCGATGAACTCCACCTGGAAGTCCGTGAGGTGCGGCCAGATCGGGATGGCCAGGTTGCGCGCGCTGACCTGCCGGGCCCGCGGCCAGTCCGCACCCTCGGGGGCGTACTTCGCGAACGCGGGCTGGAGCGGGAGCGGCACCGGGTAGTAGATGTGCGTGCCGATCTGCTTCTCGGTGAGCCAGGCGCGCAGGTCCTCGCGCCGCTCGACCAGCAGCGAGTACACGTAGTAGCAGCGGCCGTTGCGGCCGGCGGGCGGTGCGACGAGGCCGCGGTCGGCGAGCGGGGCGAAGCGCTCCGTGTAGTAGTCGGCGATCCGGGCCCGGCGCTCCAGCCGGTCCGCGAAGCCGCCGATCCGGTGCAACTGGAAGGCGGCCAGGATCTCGTCGAAGCGGCTGTTCTGGCCGATGGAGTGGTGCAGGAACCGGGTGATGCCGTCCTGGCCGTGGTTGCGGAGCATCCGTACCGTACGGGCCAGGTCCTCGTCGTCCGTGACGACCATGCCGCCCTCGCCGGCCGTGCCGAACGCCTTGACCTGGAAGTAGGAGAACACCCCGAGGTCGCCCCAGGCGCCGGACGGGGTGCCGTCGAGCACCGCGCCCTGCGCGACCGCGGCGTCCTCGATCACCTTCAGCCCGTGCGCCCGGCCGATCTTGTTCATGGCCGGCATGTCGGCCATGATCGAGAAGACGTGGGCGGGCATCAGGGCCCGGGTGCGCTCGGTGATCAGCTCCTCGGTGCTCGCCGGGTCCATCACCATGGTGTGCGGGTCGACGTCGGCGAAGACCGGGGTCGCGCCGAGGTTCGCCACCGAACTGGCCACCGGCTGGCAGCAGAACGCCGGGACGATCACCTCGTCGCCGGGTCCCACGCCCACCGCCTGGACGGCGAGGTTGAGCCCGCCGGTCCCGCTGGAGCAGGCGACGGCGTGCTCGACGCCGGTCGCGGCGGCGGTCGCGCGTTCGAGTTCCGCGGTGCGCCGGCCGAGGATGAACTTCTGCTCGTCGTCCGTGCCGACCTCGTAGAGCAGGTCGAGGAACGCCTGCCGGTCCTGCTCGAAGAGGTCGTCGGGGAAGAACGGGATGGTCACCGGTCGGCACCTCCGGCGTAGAAGTCGGCGACGGCCGCGCAGACGATGTCCACCTGGTCCTCGGTGAGGTCCGGGTAGAAGGGCAGGGCCAGCGTGCGCTTGCAGGTCCGCTCCGCGACCGGCAGCGAGCCCTCGGGGTGCTCGGGCCCGGCGTAGCAGGGCTGCAGGTGGAGCGGGCGGGGGTAGTACGTCTCGGTGCCGATGCCGCGGGCCGCGAGGAAGTCGACCAGCTCGTCCCGCTTCTCGACCTCGATGAGGTAGACGTAGAACACCGGGTCCGTCTGCGCCGGACGGGGCACCAGCCGGGGCAGGGAGTGGATGCCCTCCTGCCCGCGCAGCCGCTCGTCGTACGCGGCCGCCAGCTCCCGGCGCCTGGCGATGTCGGCGTCCAGCCGGGTCAGCTTGGCCAGCAGCACGGCGGCCTGGACGTCGTCCATCTTGCTGTTGGTGCCGGAGACGCCGGAGAGGTTGGAGATGCCCGCGATGTGGTCGAGCGTCTTGCCCATCCGCCCGTGGTGGCGCAGGATCGCGGCCTGCTGGGCGATCTCGTCGTCGTCCGTCAGGATCATCCCGGCGTCGCCCAGGGCGCCGAGGGTCTTGGTGGGGAAGAAGCTGAGCACGCCGCCGGCGCCGAGCAGCCCGGCGTGCACGCCGTCCCAGCGCATGCCGATGCCCTCGGCACTGTCCTCCAGCAGCTTGAGGTCGTGGCGCCGCGCCAGCTCCGTGAGCCGGTCCATCGCCGCGAGCTGGTGGAAGAGGTGCACGGGCATCACGGCCCGGGTGCGCTCGGTGACGAGCGCCTCGGCGGAGTCCGCGTCCATCGCGTAGTCGCCGTCCGCCGTGATGTCGGCGAAGACGGGACGGGCGCCGGCCATCGTGACGGACGACGCGGTGGCGAAGAAGGTGAACGCGGGCACGATCACCTCGTCACCGGGGCCGATGCCGGCGGCCCTGAGCAGCAGGACGAGGGCGTCGGTGCCGCTGTTCACGCCGAGAGCGTGCCGGGCGCCGGTGTACTCGGCGACGGCGCGCTCCAACTGCCCGACCTGGCGGCCGTGGGAGTACTTGCCCCGGTCGAAGACGGCGTTGACGTGGTCACTGATCTGCGGCCACAGCTCGGTGAAACTCCGTGCCTGGGAGAAGAACGGCACAGGTGGAGCCGCAGCTTCGGAGTGGGTGAGCGCCATATCGGTCAGCGTAGGGAGCGATTCCGGGGGCGGCCACGGACAAGTTGTTGCCTGCACGCGACGCACCCGGGGTGACAGTCCCGGGGTAGGAGCGGGGTCCGCGATCGGACACCGGCACCTGCGTCCGGGCCGCCCCTTTCCCGGGGCGGCTCTCGTCAACGCCCGGCGGGCGGGCCCTTCTCGGCCCCTTCCACCGCCACCCGCGCGCAGCGCAGCGTCTCCCGGCTGGTCGTCCCCAGCGCCTTGCGGACGTGCGCGCGGGCCTCGGCGAGCGTCGCCCCTGCCCCCGGGAAGTCCGGCACCGCCTCCGGCCGCAGCACGGCGGTGTGCCGGTGCACGGCCCGTACGCCGCCGGCCGTTTCGGTCAGCGACCACTCGGTGAGGTGCGCCGCCAGCAGCGCCGGCAGCCGCAGCCGCTTGGAGACGATCCGCCCGGGGCCCGGGCGCACCCGTACCGACTCGGTGGTGTGCGTGCTCCCGTCGGGGAGCACCGTGTCCAGCTCCAGGAGCTGCGCCCGCGGCGAGACCTCGGTGAGCGCCGCGCGGGTGACGTGCGGGACCCGCTCCGCCCAGGCGCCGGCGCGCCAGAGGAAGTCGTGGACGGCCGCGGGCGCCGCCGCGATCTCCAGCTCGTCGGCGAAGGTGAGCAGCACGTCGCCGATGCGGTCCGCCTGTTCCGCGGCGTGCTTCAGGCTCTCCAGGCCCGACTTGGCGTCCGCCTCGGCCGCCGCGCGGAGCCAGGCCAGTCGCTCCGGGTCGTCGCCGGCCGCCGCGTACGCCTGGTCGAGCACCACCTCGCAGCCGCCGGCCGCCGGGCGGATGCGCCAGGTGCCGCTCCGGCCGGCGGCCGGGGGGCGCGGTCCTTCGTACCGGAAGCCGAGGGTCAGCCCGTCCGGGTCAGGCGTGAGGCGTACGCGGACGTCGTCGACCCCGCCGTCCGCGGTCGTCCAGAGCCGCAGCACGTCCTCGCCGCCCTCCGCCGGGTCCCGTTCCGCGTGCACGACGGCGGGGAACAGCCGGGACCAGCCCGGCGCGTCGGCGAGGAGTCCGTACACGACGATCGGGGGCGCCGTGACGGTGCCGGTGTGCCTGACATGGTGGGAGTGCGCCATGGTGGATCGTCCCCTTCTCTGCCGGACGTGCCGTGGCTTCGATCGTGAAGAGCGGCAGTGAGGATTCGATCGTCTCTTGCTGGTGGCTCGACGGAGGCTGCCTCCACTCACCATCGCGGCACCAGGCCGGGGGTGGACCATCGGGGACGCGTACGTCCGTCGTCCGCAGGAGGTCACGTGCCCGAACCGCCGCAACGAGACATCGAGACCACCCGCCGCCGCCTGGCGCGGTGGCTCGCCGACCGGCTGCCGGAGGCCGGGACCCCCGAGGTCGGGGTGGAGGCGGCGCGCGGACGGGGCTTCGGTCCTGAGACCCTGTGGGCCGTCGCCGAGTGGCAGCGGGCCGGGACGCGCCGGGACTTCGCCGTACGGGTGGCGTCCACGCGGTATCAGGTGCTGCCCGAGCCCCGGCTCGTCGACGAGTACCGGGTGCTGCGCGCGCTGGCGCCCACACCGGTGCCGGTGCCCGCCGTGCTGGGCTACGAGGCCGACCCCGCCGTGCTCGGGGCACCCTTCTACGTCACCGAGCGCGTCCACGGGTGGACGCCCGCGGAGCGGCCCCCGTACCACTCGGCCGGTGCGCTCGCCGACCGCGACGAGGCCGGCCGGGCGGCGCTGTGGTGGGCGGGCCTCGGCGTGCTCCGGACACTGCACGGCCTGGACGCGGACCGGTTGAACGTCGCCTTCCTGGAGCACGCCGCCGGCGCCCCGAGCGGCCTCGGCGGCCAGCTCGACTACTACGAGCGGCACTTGGACCACTTCGCCGCCGACCGCTCGGGCGTCGTCCTCGCGGCGCTCGACTGGCTGCGCGAGAACCTCCCGGAGCCCTCGGGGCCGCCCCGGCTGCTCTGGGGCGACGCCCGGCTCGGCAACATCGTCTTCCGCGACGCCCGCCCCGCGGCCGTACTCGGCTGGGAGACGGCCTTCCTCGGCCCGCCGGAGGCCGACCTCGCCTGGTACCTGTACGCCGACCGCCACCTCGCCGGCGACGGGCCCCGGCTCGCGGGCCTGCCGGGACGGCAGGCTACGATCGACCGCTACGAGGAGTGGCTGGGCCGGCCGATCGCCGGACAGGTGCCCTGGCACGAGGTCTTCGCCGGCTTCCGCTCCGCCCTCGTCGCCGCCCGCACGGGCCGGCTGCTGGCCGAACAGGGCCTGGCCGACGGGGCATCGGAGATCCCCTTCACACGCGCCGCGGAGCGCCGGCTCGCGGCGACCCTCGCACCCCTCGACGCCGTCGCCGTCTGAGCCCTGCGGGCCCGCGGCGGGCCCCTTCAGCAATCAAGATCGGCGATACACCGCCGACTTTGGGACAAGGTGTACGGATACCTCCGAGTGAGGCCGTACGTGATCGTCAGCCGGCCCCGGCCCTCGGGGACACGCGGGATGGAGTCCTGTTGTCGCCTCAAACCGACACGAGATCTTCGGGCCTGGAGCGCGGACCCGATCCGAGAGCCGTACGCAGCCGGGCCGCCGCCCTCGACGCCGCGCGCGCCCTGCTGGTCGAGCAGGGCTGGGCCGCCGTCACGCACGTGTCGGTGGCCGCCCGCAGCGGCGTCGGCCGCACCACTCTGTACCGCCACTGGCCCGACCCCGCGGAGATGATCCGCGACGCCATCACCGAGGGCCTGACGATCGCGCACGTCCGCCGCACCGGGGAGCTGCGGCGCGACCTGCTCGGCGAGCTGAACGTGGTCCGCCGCTGGCTGCACGACCCCACCGCGGAGCGCGCGCTGCGGGCCGTCATCGAGCGCGTCAGCGTCGACCCGGCGTACGGCGAGCTGAAGACCTCCCTCCACACCGCGGCCTCCGAGGGGCTGCGCGCCATCGTCGACACCGCCAGGGAGCGCGGCGACCTGCCCGCGGGACTCGACACCGACCTGGCCGTCGACCAGCTCTCCGGCCCGCTGATGTTCCGCCGGCTGGTGGCCGAGCGGACCTTCGACGGCGGGTTCGTGGAGTCCGTCGTCGACTTCTTCCTCAGCGCGTACGACGACACCTCCTCCTGAAGCACTCACTTCCCGGGGCCGCCGCGGCGGCGGGGCGCGGGGCTGTCGGCGCCCGGCCGTAGACTGCACTCGTGGCAGGCAGGATCAACGACGACGACGTGCGGACGGTCAGGAACGCGGTTCCGATCGACGCCGTCGTCTCCGAGTACCTGCAGCTCCGTCCCGGCGGCGGGGGCAACCTCAAGGGGCTCTGTCCCTTTCATGATGAGAAGTCCCCTTCCTTCCATGTGAGTCCGGCCAAGGGCCTGTACCACTGCTTCGGCTGCCAGGAAGGCGGGGACACGGTCGACTTCGTCATGAAGGTCGAGCACCTGTCCTTCTCCGAGACCATCGAGCGCCTCGCCGCCCAGGCCGGCATCACCCTGCGGTACGAGGAGGGGGGCTACACCCCCGGCCGCCAGCAGGGCGAGCGCACCCGGCTGCTGGAGGCGCACAAGGTCGCCGCGCAGTACTACGCCGAGCAGCTCGGCTCCGCGGAGGCGGAGATCGGGCGCGGGTTCCTCGCCGAGCGCGGCTTCGACCAGGCGGCGGCGGAGCGCTTCGGCGTGGGGTACGCGCCGGCGGGCTGGGACCACCTCACCCGGTTCCTGCGCGGCCGGGGCTTCACCGACAAGGAGCTGACCCTCTCCGGCCTCTCCCAGGACGGCCGCCGCGGGCCCATCGACCGGTTCCGGGGGCGGCTGATGTGGCCGATCCGGGACATCACGGGCGAGGTCGTCGGCTTCGGCGCCCGGCGGCTGCGCGAGGACGACAACGGGCCGAAGTACCTGAACACGCCGGAGACCCCGATCTACCGCAAGTCCCAGGTGCTGTACGGGATCGACCTGGCCAAGCGGGACATCGGCAAGCAGGGCCGGGCGGTCGTCGTCGAGGGGTACACCGACGTGATGGCCTGCCACCTGTCCGGGGTGACGACGGCCATCGCCACGTGCGGCACGGCGTTCGGCGGCGAGCACGTCAAGATCCTGCGCCGGGTGCTGACGGACAACTCCCGCTCCGAGGTGGTCTTCACCTTCGACGGCGACGCGGCGGGGCAGAAGGCGGCGCTGCGCGCGTTCGAGGACGACCAGAAGTTCGCGGCCCGTACGTCGATCGCGGTGAGCCCGGGCGGCATGGACCCCTGCGACCTGCGGCTGGCGAAGGGCGACGAGGCGGTGCGGCAGCTCATCGAGGAGCGCTCGCCGCTGTTCGGCTTCGCGATCCGCTCGTTCGTCACGCAGCACAACCTGGAGACGGCGGAGGGCCGTTCGGCGGCGCTGGAGCAGGCGGCGCCGGTGGTGGCGCGGATCAAGGACGTCGCGATCCGGCACGAGTACGCGGTGCAGTTGGCGGGGATGCTGGGGATCCTGGACGAACGGTTCGTGGTGGACCGCGTACGCCAGCTCGCGCGGTATGCGGCGCAGGGCGGCGGGGGCCGGGGCCGGGGCGGTCAGGGCCAGGGCCGCGGCGGTGGCGCGCCGCAGGCGGGCTCCGGACCCGCGGGCCCGGGACGACCGGGACCCGCACCCGGCACGGGCACCTCCGGCGGCCCGGCGCTGTATATGCGGACCCCGGCGCTGCACCGCGAGCGCGAGCTGCTGAAGCTGGCGCTCCAGCACCCCAAGCTGGTCGCCCCCGCCTTCGACGCCTATCTCGCCGACGAGTTCACGGCCGCCCCGTACGCGACGGTCCGCGCCGCCATCGAGGCGGCCGGCGGCGTCGCCACCGCCGACGACAGCGCCGCCTACCTGGCCCGGGTCCGCGACGCGGCGCCGGACGACGGCGTCCGCTCCCTGATTACGGAGCTGGCGGTGGAACCCCCGCGCAGCCGCCGCGACCCGGACGCGATCTACGCGGGCGAACAACTCGCGGGCGTCCGCCTGGCCGCGGTCGACCGCCGCATCGACGACGTCCGCAGCACGGTCCACCGCCTGGGCGCCCAGGGCCCGCCGGACCAGTTCGAGTCGGCGCAGCGCGAGTTGTGGACACTTCAGCAGTACCGCGAATCCCTCCGCGCCCGCGGCGCCGCAGCGCTCTGACGCGGAGGGGCGGCACCGGTCAGCCGCCTGCGGCGGTGGCCTCCGGCGGGTTGATGCCGAGATGCTCCATGATGGCCACCTGTCCGGACACCAGCACACCGAGCACCTGGCTGTGCTCCAAGAGGGTCTTGCCGTGTGCCTCAAGGGCCTTGCTGTGCGCCTCAAGGATCTTGCCCTGCTCAAGCTGGGTCTGCCGCAGCGCCTGGAGAAGCTGTATGTCGGCGCGCCGCTGCTCCTGCAGCGCCGCCACGTCGCGGTCCGAGTTGACCGCCAGGTGCCGTGTGGCCGCCTGCTGTTCGGTCAGCTCGTGCACCTGTGCCTCCAACGCGTCCATCCGCCGATGAAGCTCGTCGATCTCGCCCATGAGCAGCGGTTCGTCTCGTGCTGAGGGCACAAGTCTGACCGGCGCGCCGCATGGCGGTCAAATCACCAGTGTGACCGTATGGTCACGTTGGGCAAGGGGTTGTGTCGCCCCAAGCGTGCGCATTCGTCCGTTGCGTAACCGTCCGGTCACGAGCCGGACACAAAATGTGGTCGCACGACCCTACTGCCGGGCGTGTGTCGTACCCCACACTGGGGGCGGTGCCTGAGTCCTCGGAGCGTGGCGGGGTTGTCCGGAACGGGCGACAAGCCGCCAGGGATCCGCTATCCACGATCGGGACGGAAGGCGGCGAGTCCGCCGCTGCCGTTCCGCTGCCCCACGTCCCCGAACCGGCAGTGACCACCCTGGAGGTCGCCCCCGTGCAGACCCAGACCCTCAAGACTTCCGTACGGGCCGGGCGCGAGGGCGCGCCCGACGTCCTGACCCTGCCGAACGGGGCTCCGGCGGGGCTCGACGAGCCCGGCGCCGCGCCCGCGCCGCCGCCCCCGGCATCCGCCGTGCGGCCCGATCGGGGCGGGCCCACGTCCGACCTGTTCCGGCAGTATCTGCGCGAGATCGGCCGGATTCCGCTCCTCAGCGCCGCCGAGGAGGTGGAGCTGGCGCGGCGGGTCGAGGCCGGGCTCTTCGCCGAGGAGAAGCTGGCCAGCGAGCCGGACCTGGTCACGCCGCTCGCGCTGGACCTGGACAAGCTCGTCGTGCTGGGCCGGATGGCCAAGCGCCGGCTGATCGAGGCGAACCTGCGGCTCGTCGTCTCCGTCGCCAAGCGGTACGTGGGCCGCGGGCTGACGATGCTCGACCTGGTGCAGGAGGGCAACCTCGGGCTGATCCGCGCGGTGGAGAAGTTCGACTACGCCCGCGGCTACAAGTTCTCCACGTACGCGACCTGGTGGATCCGCCAGGCCATGTCCCGCGCCCTCGCCGACCAGGCCCGGACGATCCGCGTCCCGGTGCACGTCGTCGAGCTGATCAACCGGGTCGTGCGCGTCCAGCGCCGCATGCTCCAGGAGCGCGGCTACGAGCCGACGCCCGAGGAGGTCGGCGCCCATCTCGGGCTGCCCGAGGAGCGGGTGAGCGAGGTGCTGCGGCTGGCGCAGGAGCCCGTGTCGCTGCACGCACCGGTCGGCGAGGAGGAGGACGTCGCGCTCGGCGACCTCATCGAGGACGGCGACGCCGCCTCGCCCGTGGAGTCGGCGGCGTTCCTGCTGCTGCGCGAGCACCTGGAGGCGGTGCTGTCCACGCTGGGTGAACGGGAGCGCAAGGTCGTCCAGTTGCGGTACGGGCTGATCGACGGCCGGCCGCGGACGCTGGAGGAGATAGGCCGCATCTTCGGGGTGACCCGCGAGCGGATCCGGCAGATCGAGTCCAAGACCCTCAACAAGCTGCGCGACCACGCCTTCGCCGACCAGCTCCGCGGCTACCTGGACTGATGCCCGTACGGTCGTCCGTGGAACCGGTCCGACCGGGCGGGCGCGTGGGGCCTGTGAAGGACCCCCGACCGGCCGGACCGGGGTCGGGGGCGGCGGTGGTTCTGTGGGGGCCGCGTGCGAGAAGTTAACACCGCCGGGGCCGCGTTGAAAGACCTTGCAAGCATCTTTCCTACGGCCTCCCGTGCTCCGGTGCGGCCTCCGCTGTGGTCGAAGAACGCGGCACGTGGCGACACAAACCAGTGCCAGATTCTCGCGTGTGGGTCAAGACACCCTGGTCAAGCGGCAGTTCGGGCACCGTGCCCGGCTTGCATTGTCTCCTGCCGGGGTTCGCGCAGCGGATGATCAGGCGCATGCGGCCCGCACCATGTGGAAGCGCCCGGCAACCCGGCCCGGCGCACGCGGTCAGGCACGCTCCGCGGGCGCCGAGGCCGTCGAGCCGCGGACCACCAGCTCCGGGTGGAAGACGAACTCGCTGTGCGGGGCCGGGGTGCCGCCGATCTCCTCCAGCAGGGCCCGTACCGCGGCCTGCCCCATCGCCGTCACCGGCTGGCGGACCGTCGTCAGCGGCGGGTCGGTGAAGGCGATCAGCGGGGAGTCGTCGTAGCCGACGACCGACACCTGCCGCGGCACCGCGAGCCCCCGCTGCCGGGCGGCGCGGATCGCGCCCAGCGCCATCATGTCGCTCGCGCACACGATCGCCGTGCAGCCGCGGTCCAGCAGCGCCGCCGCCGCGGCCTGCCCGCCCTCCAGCGAGTACAGCGAGTGCTCGATGTCCGCCCGCGCGTCCGCCTCCGGCACGGACAGCACGTCGCGCATCGAGTCGAGGAATCCCTCGACCTTCCGCTGTACGGGCACGAAGCGCCCGGGCCCGAGCGCGAGCCCGATGCGGCGGTGGCCCAGGGAGGCCAGGTGGGTCACCGACAGCCGCATCGCGTCCCGGTCGTCGGGGGAGATGAACGTGCCCTGGAACTTCTCCGAGTAGCCGTTGATCATCACGAACGGCACGCCCTTGCCGCGCAGTCGCGTGTAGCGCTCCATGTCGGCGGTGGTGTCGGCGTGCAGCCCGGAGACGAAGACGATGCCGTCCACGCCGCGCTCCACCAGCATCTCGGTCAGCTCGTCCTCCGTCGAGCCGCCTGGCGTCTGCGCGGCCAGCACCGGGGTGTAGCCCTGCCGGGTCAGCGCCTGGCCGATGACCTGGGCGAAGCCGGGGAAGATCGGGTTGTCCAGCTCCGGGATGAGCAGCCCGATCAGGCCCGCGCTGCGCCGGCGCAGCTTCACCGGCCGCTCGTAGCCGAGCACGTCGAGCGCGGCCAGCACGGCCTGCCGGGTGGTGTCCGCCACGCCCGGCTTGCCGTTCAGCACCCGGCTGACCGTCGCCTCGCTCACCCCGGCCTGGGCCGCGATGTCGGCGAGCCGCGCGGTCACGGGACCTGACTGTTCCTGGCGCACGTCGTGCCTCCCTTGTCTCGCTGAGACCGTAACTCCTTGCAGAAATTACTTGCAAGGTCTTTCGGTCGCATGTCAATCCTGTTAGCTTCCTCGGCGTCCGGAGCCGCGCTGCGCGGTCACGGTTCCCTGCCTGAAGGAGAGTTCACTATGCGACGTGGCATAGCCGCCACCGCCCTGGCCGCCTCACTTGCGCTGGTGGCGACGGCCTGCGGTGATGACGGGGACGGCGGCGGGAGCGCCGGCGGGCAGGTGACGATCACCTGGTGGGACACCTCCAACGCCACCAACGAGGCGCCGACGTACAAGGCGTTGATCAAGGAGTTCGAGAAGGCGCACCCGGACATCAAGGTCGAGTACGTCAACGTCCCCTTCGACCAGGCGCAGAACAAGTTCACCACCGCCGCCGGCACCAAGGGCGCCCCCGATGTCATCCGCACCGAGGTCGGCTGGACCGCCTCCTGGGCCAAGTCGCAGTTCCTCGCCCCGCTCGACGGCACCGCCGCCCTCAAGGCACAGGACGACTTCACGCCGTCGCTGCTGAAGCAGGCGCAGTACGAGGGCACCACCTACGGCGCCCCGATCGTCACCGACACGCTCGCGCTGATGTGGAACAAGGACCTGCTCAAGAAGGCCGGCCACGACGCGCCGCCCGCCGACTGGGACCAGCTCATGGACGTCGCCGCCGACGTCGAGGACAAGACCGGCGCCGACGGCTTCTGGCTCCACAAGGACCCGTACTACACACTGCCGTTCCTCTTCGGCGAGGGCACCGACATGGTCGACGCCGAGGCGCAGAAGATCACCGTCAACTCGCCCGGGGCCGTCACCGGCGTGGAGAAGGCCAAGGAGATCGTCGACGCTCCCGGCACCGCCGGTCTCGACGTCACCGCCGACGCCTACGCCCACATGCAGGACGCCTTCGTCAACGGCAAGGTCGCCATGATCATCCAGGGCCCGTGGGAGCTGACGAACGTCTATGCCGGTTCCGCCTTCAAGGACAAGGCCGACCTCGGCATCGCCCCCGTCCCGGCCGGCTCCACCGGCAAGGCCGGCGCCCCCACCGGCGGCCACAACCTCTCCGTCTACAACGGCTCAGACGAGGCCCACCAGGAAGCCGCGATCGAGTTCGTCGGCTGGATGACCTCCGCCGACACCCAGGCGAAGATCGCGGTGGAGAACGGCACGCTGCCCACCCGCACCTCCGCCTACACCGACGAGGTCAAGGCCGCCCCCGGCGTCGCCGACTACCAGCAGGTGCTCGCCGACACCGCCCAGCCGCGCCCCGCGCTGCCCGAGTACAGCACCCTGCTCGGCGACGACTTCGCGCAGAACCTCGCCGCCGTCCTCAAGGGCGACACCGGCGTCAAGGACGGACTCGACGCCACCGCCGAGAAGTTCGGCGAGCTGGTCCCCGACTTCTCGTAGCGCGGCAGCGGTCCTGAAGGGCACCGAATGATCAGCAGCCTGAAGCAGTCGTACAGCCGCCACTGGTACGCCTACGCCATGGTGGCCCCGGTCGTCGCCGTCCTCGGCGTGCTCGTGGCCTACCCGCTGGGCCGCGGCGTCTACCTGTCGCTGACCGACGCCACGAGCGACAACGTCGGGCGCACCATCGGCGTCAACAAGATCCCCGACAGCTTCTCCTTCGTCGGCTTCGACCACTACGTCGAGATCCTCACCGGCAGCGCCGCCGACACCTTCTGGAAGCAGTTCGCCTGGACGCTGTTCTGGACCGCCGCCTGCGTCGCCCTCCACTACGGCATCGGCCTGGGCCTCGCCGTCCTGCTCAACCGCAGGATGCGCGGGCGCACCCTCTACCGGCTCGCGCTGATCCTGCCGTGGGCGGTGCCGACGTTCGTCACCGTCTTCTCCTGGCGGATGATCCTCGCCGACGGAGGCGTGCTGAACTCCGTGTTCGCCTCCGTCGGCATGCCGGAACCGGCCTGGCTCAGCGAGCCGTTCTGGCAGCGGACGGCGGCGATCGTCGTCAACACCTGGTGCGGCGTGCCGTTCATGATGGTCTCGCTGCTCGGCGGGCTGCAGTCGATCCCGAACGAGCTGTACGAGGCCGCCGAGACGGACGGCGCCACGCCCTGGCAGCGGTTCCGGTACGTGACGCTGCCCGGACTGCGCGCCGTCAGCAGCACGGTGATCATGCTGGGCGTCATCTGGACGTTCAACCAGTTCATCGTCATCTTCCTGCTCTTCGGCTCCACCGCGCCCGACACCGAGATCCTGGTCACCTGGGCCTACCGGCTCGGCTTCGGCCAGACGCCCCGGGACTACGCGGGATCCGCCGCGTACGGCGTGATCATCCTGTCCATGCTCGTCGTGCTGGTGTCGGTCTACCGCCGCTGGCTGAACCGCAACGAGGAGGCGGCCGTCCGATGAGCCAAGCAACCACCTCCCGCCCGACCCGCTCCGCTCCCTCCCGCCCGGCCCGCCCTGCCGCCGCCCGACCGCGCCGCCGCGGCGAGCGCAGCACCGCCGCCTCCGTCGCGCTGCACGGCACGCTGCTCCTGGCGAGCTTCGTCGCGCTCTTCCCGGTCGCCTGGCTCGCGTGGATCTCGCTCGGCCCCGACAAGACCGACTTCCTGCACGCCGGTGAGATAGCCGGGAAGGTCAGCCTGTCGAACTACACCACCGTGCTGTCCGACACCGACTTCCTGCACTGGGTCGGCAACTCGCTGATCGTCAGCCTCGGCACGTGCGTGATCGGCGTCTTCGTCTCCGCCAGCGCCGCGTACGCCGTCTCGCGCATGCGCTTCCCCGGCCACCGGCAGCTCATGTGGACGTTCCTGGTCACCCAGATGTTCCCGTTCGCGATCCTCATCGTGCCGCTGTACAACATCCTCGCCGGGCTCGACCTGCTGGACACGTACTGGGCGCTGATCGCGGTCAACCTCACCCAGGCCGTGCCGTACTGCGCCTGGCTGCTCAAGGGCTACTTCGACACCATCCCGCACGAGATCGACGAGGCGGGCCGGGTCGACGGGCTCACGCCCTTCGGCACGTTCTGGCGGCTGGTGCTGCCGCTCGCCCGGCCGGGCATGGCGGTCGCGGCGTTCTACACCTTCATCACCGCGTGGGCGGAGTTCGCCTTCGCCTCGGTGTTCCTGCTCAGCTCCGACAAGTACACGCTCCCGATCGGCCTGGCGACCTTCGTCAGCGAACACGACCAGCAGTGGAACCTGATGGCCGCCACCGGCGTGCTCATCGGGCTCCCGGCGGCGGCGTTCTTCTACCTCGTCCAGCGCCACCTGGTGACCGGCCTGACGGCCGGCGCCGCCAAGTCGTAAGCGCTGCCCGCCCTTCCGCTACGCCCCTCCGCCTCCCGCAAGCCACTGGACGCGGCCCGCGCGCCGCCCGCCCACCGACGACCCGGGGAAGACATGACCCAGCACCTGGCCGCCCGTACGGCCGCAGACTCCGCCGACGCCCTCGACTGGTGGCGCGACGCCGTGATCTACCAGGTCTACCCGCGCAGCTTCGCCGACGGCGACGGCGACGGCACCGGCGACCTGCCCGGCATCCGCGCCCGGCTGCCGTACCTCGCGCAGCTCGGCGTCGACGCGGTGTGGCTCAGCCCGTTCTA
This sequence comes from Streptomyces sp. NBC_01808, assembly GCF_035917395.1. Lineage (NCBI taxonomy): Bacteria > Bacillati > Actinomycetota > Actinomycetes > Kitasatosporales > Streptomycetaceae > Streptomyces > Streptomyces sp. NBC_01808. Next base: position 2,343,980 of record NZ_CP109072.1, on the reverse strand, counting down.
CGCCTCCCCGCAGGCGGACGGCGGCTACGACGTCGCCGACTACCGCGCCATCGACCCCGTCTACGGCACCCTCCACGACGCCGACGCCCTCATCCGCGACGCCCACGAACTGGGCCTGCGGATCATCGTGGACGTCGTGCCCAACCACTCCTCCGACCGCCACGAGTGGTTCCGCCGCGCTCTGCGCGAGGGCCCCGGATCCCCGCTGCGCGCCCGCTACCACTTCCGCCCCGGAAAGGGCGCGAACGGCGAACTGCCGCCCAACGACTGGGAGTCCATCTTCGGCGGCCCCGCCTGGACCCGCGTCCCGGACGGCGAGTGGTACCTGCACCTCTTCGCCCCCGAGCAGCCCGACTTCGACTGGGAGCACCCGGCGGTCGCCGACGAGTTCCGCTCCATCCTGCGCTTCTGGCTCGACATGGGCGTCGACGGCTTCCGCGTCGACGTCGCCCACGGCCTGGTCAAGGCCGCCGGGCTGCCCGACATCGGCGGATCCGACCAGCTCGGGCTGCTCGGCAACGCCGCCATGCCGTTCTTCGACCAGGACGGCGTGCACGACATCTACCGGAGCTGGCGGCGCGTCCTGGAGGAGTACCCCGGCCGGCGCATCGCCGTGGCCGAGGCGTGGACGCCGACCGTCGAGCGCACGGCCAACTACGTCCGCCCCGACGAGCTGCACCAGGCGTTCAACTTCCAGTACCTCGGCACCTACTGGGACGCCGCCGAGCTGCGCCCCGTCATCGACGCCTCGCTGGCCGCCATGCGCCCCGTCGGCGCGCCCGCGACCTGGGTGCTGTCCAACCACGACGTCACCCGCCACACCACCCGCTTCGCCAACCCGGCGGGCCTGGGCACCCAGTTGCGGTCCGCCGGCGACCCCGTCCGCGGGCTGCGCCGCGCCCGCGCCGCGACGCTGCTGATGCTCGCGCTGCCCGGCTCCGCGTACCTCTACCAGGGCGAGGAACTGGGCCTGCCGGACGTCACCGACCTGCCCGACGAGGTGCGGCAGGACCCGGCGTTCGCGCGCGGTGCGGGGCAGGACGGGTTCCGCGACGGGTGCCGGGTGCCGATCCCGTGGACGGTGACGGGGAGTTCGTACGGCTTCGGGGAGGGCGGCAGTTGGCTGCCGCAGCCGGCCGGGTGGGGCGAACTGAGCGTCGAGGCGCAGACGGGCACGCCGGGCTCGACGCTGGAGCTGTACCGCACGGCGCTGGCGGTACGCCGGGCGCACCCGGCGCTGGGCGCGGGGGACACGGTGGAGTGGCTGCCGGCACCGGACGGGGTGCTGCTGTTCCGGCGGGAGTCGGGGGGCGCGGCGTTCGTCTGCTCGGCGAACACCACGGGCGCGGCGGTGCGGATCACGGTCCCGGCGGGACGGCTGCTGCTGGCGAGCGCGGAGGGGGCCGGCGGTGAGCCGGGCGACTCGGGCGGGGGCGAGGTGGAGCTGCCGGCGGACACCACGGTGTGGTGGTCGGCCGGGGAGTCCTGAGCGGTACGGACCGGGGGAGCACCCGGTGCGTACGGAGCGGGGGAACGCCCGTGCCGTACGCACCGGGTGCACGCCCTTTCGGGTGGCGGGTTCCTCCCGTCCGCCGCGCCCCGGCCCGCCGGTTGCCGATAGCCTCGGTGAGCTGGACTGGGGCGAGTGCGGAGGCAGTTGATGCCGGGTCGGGAGACGGGGAGGCCGGGTGCCGGGGGCGGCCGGGGGAGACGCCGCGACCTGCGGAGCCGCCCCTTCCCGGGCGCAGCGCTCGAACAGGCGGGCGGGCAGGCCGAGATCCTGCGGGAACTGCGCACCTGGGCCGAGCACGAGGCCGAGGACGCCATCGAGTGGTATCTCGACGACAAGCGCCTCAAGCGCCGCGGCTCCCGCGTCATCAGCGCACTGACGATCCTCCTCGCCGTCGCCGGCGCGCTGATCCCGCTGGCGAGCGTCGTCTCCGGCGGCCCGCCGCAGGGCTGGGGCTACGTGCTGCTGGCGCTGGCGGCGGGCTGCAAGGGGTTCGACCACTTCTTCGGGCTGTCGTCCGGCTGGATGCGCGACATCACTGCGGCGCAGGCGCTGCGCGCGGAGCTGAACGACTTCCGCATGGCCTGGGCGGCCGAACAGCTCCGCGCGGCGGATGGGGCCGCATCGGGTGACACCCTCGACCCGGCGGCGCTGGAACGCCGGCTCGCGCTGCTGACGTCGCTGGTGGAGGCCGTACGGCGGCAGGTCGAGTCGGAGACGGCCGAGTGGCTGAACGAGTTCCGCGCGACGGCCCAGCAGTTGCAGGACAGCGCGGGGCCGCCGACGGGCGCGGGGGCGTGAGGCGCGGGTGGCCACGGAACGGATGCTGACGGTCGTACTGCCCGACGGCACCGAGCTGGACGTGGTGCTGGAGGCGCCGGACATCGCGCCGGTGGCTCTGGTGTCGCGGCGGCTCGGCCAATGGTGCGGACTCGCGTCAGGAACGGAACCGCTCTTCCTCGACGACGCCACCGAACTGCCGCTCGATGCCATGCTCGCGGACGTGCCCGTACGCCCCGGCACCCGGCTCTGGCTGGGCGCACCGCCGGCGGACCCGGAGCGGAGTCACCTCACGCCGCAGGCCATCCACCGCGCACTTGTCAAGAAGGGCCTCGCGGAACCGCGCGACGGCGGCACGCTGTACGTCTCCCGCCGCCGGGACGAGGTAGATGGTGCGAAGCCCGAGCGCAGCGGATGGCGACGGCTGCTGCCGGGCAGGCGGCGTGGCCAGCGCACCCCACCGGGACATGCGCAGAGGGCCATGAACCCCCGCTGGCTGCTTACGGACACGGCCGAGCTGTGGCACCGCGCCCCGCAAGACGAGGAGTTCCTCCGCATTGAATTGGGCTACTTGTTCAACCACAACGAGGAGATCCGGTACGAGCCGGTCACAGTGGACCTGCCGGGCATCGGGGTCCTCGGCGTCGTGGAGTGGCACGCGGCGGGCCAGGTCGGCGCCTGGCTCGTCGCCCATGTCCTGGCCACGCACAGCCCGGCTGATGTCGACGTACGCGTCCTGACCTCCGACCGACAGCGCGACGTTTGGGACTTCCTCCGCTTGCTCCCCGACACCCCCGCAGGCCCTCGTGTGAGCTACGACGCCGGGTCGTCGGCCCGGCACATCGCCGACCTACTCAGCCGCGGCTCCGCCCGGCCTGGGACTCCCCGGCCCACCGCGGCCGTGCTGGTCCTAGACGGCGCCCGCGATCTTCGCACGTTGCCGGGGGTCACAGAACTGCTCCAGCGCGGGCCTGAGTACGGAGTGTTCGTGATCTGTCTGGAGTCCACCGACCGGCTGGGGCCCGAGTGCCGCGTGGTGTTTGATGCCGACCCTTCCTCCCCGCTGCTGCAGAAGGGAGGCCGCCTATACGAGGGCTGGCACGTGCACTGGGCCGATCGCGCACAGACCGACCGCCTCGCCCGCATTCTCGCGCCCCTGCGCGCCCCCACCGTCTCCGCGGAGCCGGACAGCCCTCGGCTGCTCGACCTGCTCGACCTGCCGCTGTTCGAGATGGACGTGCAGCGACGGCGATGGGCGCGCCCCTCCCACGGGCTCTCCGCTCCGATCGGCGAATCCCAGGGCGTGCCGGTCGCCATCGACCTCGTACGCGACGGCCCTCACGCCCTCGTCGCCGGCACGACCGGCTCCGGCAAGACGGAGTTCCTACGCACTTGGATCGCCTCCATGGCCGCCAACCACCCGCCCGACGCCTTGTCGTTCGTGCTGGTGGACTACAAAGGCGGCGGCGCGTTCGCCGACTGCGCCCGATTACCGCACACAGTCGACGTCATCGTCGACTTCGACACGTACCTCGTCGAACGCACCCTCATCGGACTCGCCGCCGAGCTACGGAGGCGCAGTGAACTGCTGACGAGGACAGGAGTACGCGACATCGGCGACTACGCCGACCTCTTCCGTGCCGGCGACGTGCGTGCACCGGAACCACTGCCGCGGATGGTGCTCGTCGTGGACGAGTTCGCCTCGCTCACCCGGGAGTTCCCCGACTTCATCAGCGGCCTCGTGGATATCGCCCGGCGCGGCCGCTCCCTGGGCGTGCACCTCGTGCTCGCCACCCAGCGCCCCGGCGGCGTGGTGACCCCCGCCATCCGGGCCAACACCAACCTGCGGATCGCGCTGCGCCTCGTGGACCGGAACGAGAGCACGGACGTGATCGACGAGCCGGACGCGGCCTGGCTCGGCAAGTCGGAGCCCGGGGCCGCGTACGTGCGCACCGGGGCGGAGACCCTCGTGCGCCTGCGCACCGCGCGCGTCGGTATCCGCCACGCGCCCGAGCCCGAGCACTGGTCGGACGTGCGGGTGCGCGACGCGCACGGCGACCCGGAAGACAGCGGCTCGCTGCGCGTGGAGTCCGAGCCCGCCGGCATGACGGACCTCACCAGCCTGGTCGACCAACTCGACGCCGCCGCCACCGTCCTCGGCATCCCCCGCCCGCCCGCGTTCCTGCCGCCGCCGCTCGCCGACGTGATCCGGCTCGGCGCGCCGCTGGCCGAGACGGACCTGCCCGAGCATGGGCGTGACCGCATGCCCGTACCCATCGGCCTCGCGGACATGCCCGAGAACCGATTCCAGACAGTCGCCACACTTGACCTCGCGACAATGCCGCTGCTCGCCGCGGGCGGCCCGCGCAGCGGGCGCTCGCAGCTCCTGCGCACCGTCGCCGGCTCCGTCGCCCGCCAGCACAGCAGCGCCGACGTGCACCTCTACGGCATCGACTGCGGCACCGGCGCCCTCCAGGCGCTCACCGAACTGCCGCACTGCGGCGCGGTTGTCTCCCGCAACGAACGTGACCGGCTGACCCGGCTGCTGGACCGGCTCACCACCACTGTGCGGGTCCGGCAGTCGGAGCTGGCCGCGGGGGCGTTCGCCGACGTCCCTGCCCAGCGGCAGGCGGTGGCGTCGCACCTGCGGCTGCCGTACCTGCTGGTGTTCGTGGACGGCTGGGAGGGCTTCACCGACGCGATGCAGGACGTCGACTACGGCAAGCCCGTCGATGACTTCCTGCGGCTCTGCCGGGAGGGCCCGCGGGTCGGGGTTTGCCCGGTCGTCGTGGGCGGGCCGCAGGTGCTTCACGGCCGGATCCGGGCGGCGGCGGCGAACCTGCTTGTGCTGCGGCAGGCCGACGAGACGGACTATCTGGACGCGGGCATCAGGACCTGGCTGGTGCCTGGTCGCATGCCGCCGGGACGAGTGCTTTACGCCGAAGGCAGAGACGTCGTGCAGATCGCGCTGCTCCCAGGCGGTGCGGAGACCGCCCGCGGCCAGGCCGAGGCGCTGGCGCGGATCGGCGCCGCGGCGCGGCAGCGGGACGCCGGAGTGCCCTCCACGCGGCGGCCGTTCCGGGTCGACGCGCTGGACCTGGCCGCCGACCGCTTCCACGTCGGCGGCGGTACGGGCCGGCCCGTGGGCCGCGAAGCGGAGCTGGCGTGGCTGCGCGACCGGTACGCCACCGGCACCTCCGTCGCACTGCTCGGCCCGCGCCGGGCGGGCAAGACGTGGGTGCTCGGCGAGCTGGAGCGGCGCCTCGTCGCGGACGGCGCAGGACAGGTCCGCAAGCTCACCGTCCCGCACCGCGCCAGCCCCGTCGACAGCTCCGACCAGCTCGCCGCCCTCCTCGACCCCGCCGTCCGCGGCGCGACCAGCCCCGCCGAGGCGCTGCTCACCCGGGCCGCCGACCGCGCGGCGCGCGCCGACCGGGAGGCGTTCCTGCTCGACGAGGTCGGCCGGCTCGCCGAGTACCACCCCGCGGCCGTCTCCTGGCTGCGCGACCTCGGCCAGGCCGGCGCGTGGCTCGTCTACACCGGCACCGAGAAGGACTGGCAGACCGTCGTCCGCTCCGCGCTCACCGCCCCCGGCTCCAGCTTCGGCAACGACGTCGACAAGCGCATCCTCGGCCCCCTCGGCGAGCCGCACGCGCTGGCCTTCCTCACCGGCACCGCCGCGAACCTCGGCGTCGACATCGCCCCCGACCGCGCGGGCGCGCGGATCCTCGCCCTGGTCGGCACCTGGCCGTTCTACCTCCAGGTGATGGGCGACGCGGTCGTACGGGCCGTGCAGGCGGACGACCGCCGCCCGCTGACGAGCGGTCCCGCGCTCGAAGAGCTGTGCAGGCAGGAGCTGCTGATCGGGCGCAGCGAGCAGTTCCAGTCCCGCTGGGCGGAGATCGGCCCCGCGGGCCGCGCCGCGCTGCTGCACACGCCCGGCGCGCCGCCGCCGGAGCCGGCGCCGGCGCAGCGGATGGAGCTGCGCGACGTGGGGCTGCTGCGGCCGGGCGACGTGTGGCTGGCGGACCGGCCGTTCTTCGACTGGATCGCGCTGAGCCAGGTGTCGCTGCGGGACGAGTCGTTACGGGGCGGGGGACGGCGCGAGCCGCCGGGAGAAGAGCCGCGGGCCGAGGGCCCCCGAACCGATGAGGAGCAAGCCCCATGAGCCGCTTCCGGCCGAGCCGGGCCTACCAGCCCGAGCTGGATGTCCGGTTCCCCGGCGACCACGTGCCCGGCTGGGCGCGCCCCCTGGTCGAGGGCCAACTGCCCAACTCCGCCGCGTGGCTGGTGGAGCTGCCCCGGCGGGCGGGCAAGACGTGGCTGGCGCGCGCCGTCGAACGGGCCCGGGCGGAGCGGCCGTCGCTCCGGGTCGACCTGCGCTCGACGGCCGAGGCGGTGCGGCGCAGCGGGCTCGGGTGCCTGACGGGCGGCAAGCAGGCGCCGCGGGTGGCGCCGGGGTGCGTGGTGCTCGTCGACGAACCGGCGGTGGCGCGGGGCGCGGAGAACGGCGCCCGGACCCGTACGCGGAACACCCCGGCCGCGCCGGGCGCGCCCACCAGGACCGCCCTGGGCGGCGTCGACCCCGCGGCGCTGGCCGCGGGGCTTGAGCAGGTACGGGACGCGGGCGCCGTGCCCGTCGTCTTCGCCACCCCCGCCGAGCAGTTGCTGCTCGCCCCGCACCTCGGCGCCGACGCGCCCAAGGACGTGCTCCGCCCGCCCCGGATGACCGACGGCGAGTGCGCGCGCATGGCCGCCCGCGCCCCGGAGTGGGCGCCCGCGGTCGTCGAGCTGCTGCGGGCGGCGGAGCCCGCCTGGCTGCAGACGCCGTTCCTCCTCGAACTCGCCCTGCAGACCGCCGAGGAGCACCCCGCGCTCCGCGCCGACGCGGCGCGGCTGGCGACGGCCGCGTACGAGGAGGCGTGCGGCCGGCACCAGTACGTGCCGCAGTGGTTCCACGACGGCCTCGCCCCCGAGCACCGGGCGGCGCTGCGGGCGCGGCGGTGGCACGACGCGGGCGTGGAGATCGCCGTACGGGCCGCGCACACGCCGCCCGCCGACGACCCCGTGCTCGTCCGGCACCTGCCCGACGTGCTCCGCATCCACCACGTCACCGACCTCCACCACGGCGGCGGGCTGCGCGCCAACGTGGACGCCAAGGACACCTCGCAGGCCGGGCAGCGGCTCGCCGAACTCGCGGGCGCGGGCTCGCCGCTGGACGCGTACCTGGACCACGTGCGCCAACTCGCCGACCAGGGCCGGGCGCCGCACCTGATCATCGCCACCGGCGACCTCGTCAACCGGCCCGTCGACGCCGACGGCGAGACGGCCCTCGCCTGGCTGCGCGCGCTGGAGGACCTGCTCGCCGGCCACGCCGACCTGCGCCCCGGCGACCCGCGGGTGCTCCTCACCGGCGGCAACCACGACGTGTCGTGGGAGCTGTGCCTGGACGAGGACCCGCAGGCGCGGCACCGCTGGTTCGCCCGGGTCTTCGCCGGCTACCCGCACCCCGACCTGCACGAGCCCGACACCGCGGCCCGCCGCGTCTACGTCACCTATCCGGACGCCGGACTGCGGGTGGCGCTCCTCGGCACCGCCGAGTCCGGCGGCGAGCCGGCGCACGACCGGGACCGCGAGCGGCTGGAGCGGTTCCGGGAGACGTACGTGGCGGCGGCGGACGCGGCGGACGAGGACGCCGTACGCCGGATCGTGCTGGAATTCGAGCGCCACGACCCCGGCGTCATCGCCCGGGGCGTACTCGACCGGCTGACGCGCGAACCGGGCTACGTCACCCTGGCCGCCCTGCACCACCCGCTGTCGCCGGTGCCGGCGGTGGAGATCGCCCCGTACTCGGGGGTGGTCAACGCGGGCCAGGCGAAGTGGACCATGGCGGAGGCCGCCACGTCCCTGGTCCTGCACGGCCACACCCACCTGGGCTTCACCGCGGCCGAGCGGCTGCTGGGCACGGCCCGCCCCTGGACCACCCGCATCGCGGGCGCCCCGGCGCTGGGCAGCCGGGAGTCGGACGAGCGCAACGGGTACAACGAGGTGTTCGTCGCCCGCGAGGGCGGCGACCACGCGCTGGCGCTCCGCACGGTCCGCTACGAGGCCGGCACCTGGACCCCGAGCCCCACCGTCGGCTTCACGCCGGGCGCCCCGGACGAGACCCCCTTGCCCCTCCTCTGCGGCGACCCGGCCTGACGGGCGGGCGGTTCACTCAGCTCTGCGGCACTTCCTGCCCCGCCCGCTGCTCCTGGTCCTCCGACCCGGGCTGCCCGGGCCCCGGCTCCCCGCCGGCCGTGTCCCCGGCCGCCGCCGCACCCGCCGTGCCGGCCGCAAGGCCCAGCGCACCGGGGTACACCGACTCCCGTACCGCCGCGTACTGCTGCCGCACCGCCTGGCCCAGGGCCTGCTCCTCGTCCGCCTCGAACGTCTCGTGCGGCCCCGTCTCCCACACCGGAGGTGCGTCCGCGCCGAGCCGGCCCTCCGCCACCCCCAGCGCCCACGCCGCCTGCCGGGCCGCGCCGAGGGCCGCGTAGTCCGCGGACGCCGGGACCACGACCTGCGCCTGGAAGATCGCCGGCGCCAGCGCCTGCACCGCCGGGAGGCCCGCCGCGGCGCCGAGGAGGAAGACGCGGCGCACGCTCACGCCCCGGGCGCGCAGCACCTCCAGCGCGTCCGCGAGGCCGCACAGCATGCCCTCGAAGGCCGCGCGCGCCAGGTGCTCGGGGCGCATGCTCTCGCGGCGCAGGCCGTGCAGGGAGCCCGCGGTCTGGGGCAGGCTCGGGGTCCGCTCGCCGTCGAGGTACGGCAGGAGTACGAGCCCGTGGGCGCCGGGCGTGGAGTTCAGCGCCAGCTCGGAGAGCCGCTCCAGGTCGGTCGGCGCCAGGCCCAGCAGTTCGGCGGCGCCGCGCAGGGCGCGGACGGCGTTGAGGGTGTGGACGACCGGCAGGTGCATGCCGGTGGCGTCGGCGAGCGCGGTGATGGTGCCGCCGGCGTCGGGCAGTGCCGCGTCGTGGACGGCGTAGACCGCACCGGAGGCGCCGAGGGTGACGACCGCGTCGCCGGTGCCGAGGCCGAGGCCGAAGACGGCGGCCATGGTCTCGCCGGTGCCGGCGGAGATCAGCAGCCCCTCGGGCGTGCGCCCGGCGGCCTCGGCGGGGCCGAGCACCTCCGGCAGCCCGGCCTCGTGGCCGAGGGCCAGCTCGACGAGGTCGCGGCGCCACTCGCCGGCGTGCGCGGACCAGTAGCCGGTGGTGGAGGCGGAGCCGCGGTCGGTGGTGCGGCGGGCGGGCTTGCCGAGCAACTGCCACACCAGCCAGTCGTGCGGGGTCATGAGCTGCGCGGTGCGCTTGGCGTGGTCGGGCTCGGTGGCGGCGAACCGGCGCAGCTTGGTGACGGGCAGCTTCGCGTCCGGCACGGCGCCGACGGCCTCCGCCCACGCCGCCCGGCCGCCCAGCTCGCCGGCGAGGTCGGCGGCGGCGCCCTGGGCCCGCTTGTCGTTGCCGGTGAGCGCGTGGCGTACGGGCGCGCCCGCGGCGTCCAGCGGGATGACCGCGTGCTGCTGGGCGGCGACGCCGATGGCCTGCACGCCCTCCAGCACGCCGCCGTCCGCGGCCTCGCCGAGCGAGAGGAGCCACGTCTGCGGGTCGGCCTCGTATGCCGCCGTCTCGTCCACGGACTCGGACACCGGGTGCGGGGCGTAGCCCTGCTTGAGTACCGCGCCGGTGTCGGCGTCGCAGACGACGATGTTGGTGCCTTCAGGCGAGCTGTCCAGACCGGCGACTATCCCCATGCCGCAGATGATGCCCTATCCGGGGGGCCGCTCGGGCACCGGCGGGCATTCGGCCGGCGGGACGGACGGGATCCGGCCCGCCGGGCGCGGCGCCGGCTCGAACCGGTGCGCGCCAGGCGGGCGGGGCCGGGGTCAGGTGTTCGTCGTACCCCAGTCGTCGGACTCCTCGCGCCGGCCGCGGCTGCCGTTGGCGTGCCCGTTCCCGAGGAAGTGCACGCGCGAGGCGACGTTCTCCGGCACCACGTCCGCGAACTTCGTGGAGAGCGTGCTCGCCGCCTTGGTCACGGCGTCCCGGCTGGTCAGCGCGGCGGCCTCGGCGGCGTTGCGCACCGCGGGGGACTCGCTGAACTGCTGCGCCGCCTTCCGCAACTGCTCGTAGCGCTCGCGTCCGGCCCGACTGCCCAGGACGTACCCGACGGCGATCCCCGCAACGAAGCTCACCCGGTACCGCATGGTCTCCACCTTCCCTCGGACTTCCTCGACTGGGCTGTTCCACCCTGCTGTCACCGGTACGGGTACCCGGAGGAGGGGAGGGGTGAATACCGATTTCGGAGCGGACCCAGCCATGCGCTAATGTATGGCGAGCAGCACAGGAGCGCCCCCCGGGAGCCGGAAGGGCCTCCGTGCGGAGCAGTCCTCCGTAGCTCAATCGGCAGAGCAGCCGGCTGTTAACCGGCAGGTTACTGGTTCGAGTCCAGTCGGGGGAGCAGGTACGCGAAGGCCCCGAAAGGGGCCTTCGCCCCTTTCTGCCCGTACGACCCTGTCGGCCCACCGCCGCCCCCCGGAACCGGAAGCGGTCCAGCCGCGTCTTTCCGGGCATGCGCAGCGGCCCGGCCCCACCCCGGCGAGGGGGTCTCCGGGCGACAGATCGTATGAGCGGCTATGCTGCGGCAGACGGCGCGCACATCTGTACGTGACGCGCCGTACGGGGCGGTAGCTCAGCCGGTTAGAGCAACGGACTCATAATCCGTCGGCCGTGGGTTCGAGTCCCACCCGCCCCACCCAGATCCTCCCCCGAAGGATCGTTTCGACCAGGGATTTCCTGCTGAACTCCCGTCGGCGTCCGTCCCCCGGCAGCCGCAGAGATCATGAGCCCGGCCGGTTGGCCGGCATCCGGCGTCTGTGGGCGAGCAAGACTCCCGACTCCCCAGCGATCTCAGGCTGCACGCATGCGCCGCTGTAGTCGCGGGCTTGCTCCGGCGGGGCTTTGCGCGTCAGGGGTGGCGCGGTGTGTACGGCGGGAACGCGACGGGGTCGGTGAGGTCCAGGTCCGCGTCTGGCCAGCGGTGGCGCAGCAGGGCTGCGGTGCGGCGGGTCCAGCCGGCGAGGTGGGGGAAGGCGCAACGGTGCTCGGCGGTACGGGCCGCGGCCTCCAGTGTCTCGATGAGTTGGGGGCGGCTGGGGTCCCCCTGTACGCGGACGTCGAGTGCGCCGAACCGTTGCAGGCGGGCGATCGCCCAGAACAGACAGGCCGCCGCCAGCCCGGTTCCGTACCGCCGGTCGTCCTCGGCTTCGGGCACGCCGCGGGCGAGGGCGTGGCGGTGGTGGTCGGCGAGTCCGGTGGCGACGGGGTCGCCGACGGTCATCCACGCGGGGCCCGGTACGTGGAGGCAGACCGCGTCGAGGAGGGCGTGGGTGTAGGCGGCCGACTCGAAGTCGATGAGACGGGCGTCGGCGGCGCCCGACTCGTGGACGAGGACGTTGTTGGTCTCCGCGTCGCCGTTGCTGAGCGCGCCGAACGGGCCGGGGTCGCTCAACTCGGTGAGAACGGCATCGAGTTCGGTCGCGACTCGCCCGGCGAGGGGCACACCGAGCGCCGCGGCTTGACCAGGTGCCCGGTTCCGGAGCCGGGCGAACCGGGCCGTGTCGGCCGCCGCCGGGTCCGCAGGCCCGAGGGACGTCCGTCGCAGGAGGTATCTGCCGGCGTGGCCGGCGGTCGACGCGCCGAGTTCACCGCGGGCGCGGGCGAACGCGGCCAGGCGGTCGGCGTGGGCGGCGGCGCCGTCCCGGCGGAGAAGTCCGTCGAGCGCGGTGCGCGGGGCCAGGTCCTCCAACACGACGAGCCCGCCGGAAAGGTCGGCGGCGAGGACGCGCGGGGCGAGCGCCAGACCGAGGTCGTCGGAGAGATGACGGAGTGCAGCCACCTCGGTATGCAGGCGCCAGGGCTCGGTGCGAGTGGAGCCCGGCCGGTCACGTACCCACTTGACGACGACGGTCCGCAGAGCGGCGATGCCACGGAGCGTCACACGCGCGATCGCCCAGGGCTCCAACCGCTCCCAGGCGACGACGCGGACGGGCGAGGAATGGAGATCCGTCAGGAGCGCTTCGACGATGGCGCATCGCGGAGTCGCGCCGGAGGCAGACATCGAGGGAGTGTACGGCGCTCGCAGCGGACCGGACTGCACCCCGGCTCCTACGCGGACGACGCAGCGACGAAGCAGCCCCGCCGGACGGCGGGGCGGCGGCTCGTCCGCCGGTGCCCAGCGGCACGCCCGGCCGCCGCTGCGTGTCGTCGGCGAGTCCACTCCGCCGGGGAACCGCCTTCGGTTTCCCCGCGCGCACAGAACGGCGTCCATGGCGGACGCACACGCTCTCCGTCGTTCTCCGCGCGGAGGGCACGCACTCGTCGACGAATCCGGCCCGCGGGCCTCCTCGACGAGGCGCTCCGTTCCACGGACAAAGGCATCGCCCCACGCTAAAGGAGGCCCTGTGTGCAATCCGGTCAGACCCGGGCGGCCAGCTTCACCTCGACCGGCAGCTCGGGGAAGGCCATTCGAGAGGTATCGATCGTCGTGCTCGCCACCTGAGGGCCAGGCCGTGGCGGTCCCCGCCGGAGCGGACCGCCACGGCCTCGAAGCGGCTGACCGAGGCGGCTGACCACAAGCTGATCGGGGATCAGGATTCGTGCGATCTCGTGGCTACCGTCTGTGCAGGTCGTTGAGCTCACCGCCGGCGCGTGAAGCTCGATCCTCCCGACTGCCGGCAACGCGGGCAGCAGGGCCAGGACTGCCCGGCCCTGCCCGTGGCTCAGGCCGACGGTCCCGACCCCCGGCGCGCGCACCTCAGGCACTCAGTCGCCGGTCGCCGGTCGCCGGTTACCCGGCGTTCTACGACTCAGTCGCGGACGTCGTGGTCGACGGGGTGGCGGTGGGCGCGTCCTGAGCCGATGGGCGAGGCCGGTTCCGCGACGTGACGGGGTGGAGCCGGTCGCAGCCGGCTCCACCCCGTGCCTCACTTCCGTGCCGCCCTCACTTCGTGCGATAGGTCGCCGTCACCTCGACCTCGACCAGCCAGCCCGGCACTGCGAGAGAGGCGACTTCCATGGTCGCCCGGGCCGGGCGGGCCCTGTTGACGAGGATCGGCGGCTTCGGCGCCGAGGTGCCCATCGGCGCCGGGACCGTTTCGCCCGAGGCCAGGTCGACGTTGGCGTAGAACTGCCGGTACGCGCGGTTCCAGCCGGCGTAGTCGGCGAGTTCGGCGCGCGGCGGCTTCATCAGATAGCACTTCATCGTGATGACATCGGCCGGAGCCAGTCCGGCCGCGGCGAGGTTGTCGGAGATCTTGCGCAGCACCACCAGTGCCTGCGCCTCGGTCACCGTGACGCCCTCGGCGCCCTCGGTCATCGACGGGTCCGTCCAGTGCTCCGGCGTACCCGCCGGAGCGGCCGGGTTGAGCGCGTCGGGGCCGAGTCCACTGCTGGCGTAGAGTGCGACGGACTCACCGGTCGCCACGCCGGTGGCGATGGCCGGATTGCTCTGCCCGGCCGGCAGCATGACCTTGACCTGGCGCGGCCCGGGCCGCCAGCCGCGTGCGGCCGCGAAGGCGGTGGCGGAGGTCAGCAGCGCGCCGCCGGCGCCGGCGGCGGTGAGCATCACGGCGCGTCGCTTCGGTGTGCTCATCCCAGCATCACCCTCTCGTGTAGTTCGGTGACGACCTTGCGGGCCGAGGTGATGGCTCCGTGCTGCCAGGCGATCGCGTGGCTGAGCCAGTCGCCGGTGAAGTACACGTGGCCCGCGGGCTCAAGCAGCCGCCGGTACTCGGGGCCGGTCTGCGACTCCCAGCCGACCCATCCGCCCTCGATGAAGGGGGTGCGGTGCCAGGCGACGCTGAAGGAGGCGGCGAGTTCGGTGCGGTACTTGTCGCCGTGGATTCTCACGCCCTGACGCAATGCCCGCGCCTCGCGCTCGGCGTGCGTCAGCCGACCGTAGGCGACGGCGTCCGCCCCGAAGTTGTAGTAGCCGATGAGCGTGCCCCGCCGGCCGTGGTAGCCGTACGAGGGGTACCAGATGGTGGCCAGGTCGGTGTCGGTCGGGGTGATGCCGCCGTAGATGTGCTCGTCTGTCTCCCACCAGCGGCGGCGATACTCCAGGCCGATCTTGCCCACGGGGACGGGAGAGGGAGTTCTGAGCGCTGCGGTGACGTCGGCGCCCAGGTTGTGGTCGAGCCGGGCGGCGATCATCGGCGGGATTGCGGAGACGACGAAGTCGGCGCGCTCGGTGTGGGTGCGGCCGCGGACGTCCCGCCAGGTGACTTCCGCGCCGTCGGGGCGGTCGGTGACGGCGGTGGCCTCGGCCCCGTAGACGATCCGCTCGCGGCCGATGGCCCGCGCCAGCGCGTGCGGTATCCGGTCCATGCCGCCCTTGGGCTGGAACATCAACATGGCCTGGTCGTAGCCGAACTCGAAGGTGAAGCGGTGGCCGATGCGGCTGGCGAAGACGTCCGAGAGAGAGGGGACGGGGTCGAGAACGGTGCCCGACTCCAAGCCGGCGCCGGGCTCGACGGAGTAGCCGCGGCGTTCGCTGCCGGAGTATGCCCAGCCGTCCGCGCGCCCTCCTATGCCGCCGAACTCTTCCAGGAACGCCAGTAGCCGCTCCTTGTCGTCGGCGGTCAGCTCCTTGTCCAGGGCGCCCTGGTCGGTGGCGGTGGCCAGCAACTCGGAGACGTAGCCGTAGACGTCGGCCTTGGCGGTGCGCCAGCGCACCGGCTTGCCGTCGAGCGAGCCCGCGGTGTTCTCGTGGTAGATGTAGGCGTTCGCGTTCTGGTTGGTGAAGACCTCAAGCTCCACGCCCAGTTCGCGGCAGTACTCCAGCGTGACGTGGGACTGCGGCAGCCGGGCCGGGCCGGCGTTCATGTACTGGTCTTTGGAGAACGTCGCGTGCTGGGTTCGTCCGTCGAGGTCGGTCTCGGTGGTGCCACCGCGCACGGTCCAGTTGCGGCCGCCCGGCCGGTTCCGGGCCTCCAGGATCCGTACGTCGTAGCCCGCCTTGCCCAGCTCGTACGCGGTGATCAGCCCCGCGATGCCGGCGCCGAGCACGATGACCGAGCCCGCGGCCCGGCCGGAGAGGGTGAAGTCGCTGCGCTGCGGCGGGCGGAACTCGGTCGCGGCCGCCTCGACGACGGGGGCCAGGCCGAGCGCGCTCATCGTGGAGTACAGCACTCCGGCGCCGCCGGCGGCACCGACGGAGCGCAGGAAGTCCCGGCGGGTTGCTGAACCTGCCAAAGTCTCCTCCTTGCCCGCGGCCGCCCGCGGAGGACCGGCGGCCACGTGTTCGTGGAACGGTCCGGCCCTGTGGGGTGGGAACCGGCGTGCGAGAGGAGCCTCTCCCCGGCGTGTTTCCTGCATATGCCGACTGCATCACCGGCCGGTTGAAGCCTCGACTGCCCCGTGTGGGGGCTCGGCGGGCGGCGTTCGCTGGGGCCGACGAGGCGTTACCGCAGGTAGTCGGCGGCCTCCGTGCCCAGGACGTTGAGCAGCTCCAGAGTCCGGGCCCCGGCCCGGGGGGCCGCGGGCGAGGATCACGATCTTCAACTCCTGCGCAGCGAATCCTGAACGGACGGTGCTTCGGGTGACCGTCGAAACGGAACGGACGGCACTCCGGGTACTCGCGGTCCTGCGGTGGGGTTATTCGAAGGCGCCCATGTTCGTCCCTCAGGGCAGGAACGTTTCGTCTGACGTGCGTGCCATGCCGGGTGCTGGCTGATTTCCGTGTGGCGTACACGAGTCGCGCGCATCCTTGACCCGGCATCAGGGCAGACACGTACGTGGCACGGGGAGCCTCGGCGTGCGGTGCGTGCAGGGGTGGCCCGGGCGGCGGTGCTCGGCGGGAGCGCACGGGTCGAGAGGCGGGAGTCTTGCCATGTCGCACGTGGTTTCGTACGAGGTGGACGCGGATACCCGGGTGGGATTCGAGATCGAGCCGACGGAGGACTGGCAGCCCGTGGGCGCCGACCAGCTCGCCGGGCGTATCCGCGACGCGGTGGAGCCCGCGGTGCGGGCGGCCCGTACGGTGCTCGACCGGCTGGCCGAGCTGAGTCCCGCCGAGGTCACCGTGACGTTCGGCGTCAAGGCGAACGGAACGGCCAACTGGGTCGTGGCGAAGGCGGCGACGGAGGCAAGCTTCCAGGTCACCATGACCTGGCAACCGAATGCCGCGGCCGCCCGGGGAGAGTGATGGTCCCGCCTCCCCTCACCGGTCCCCGGCCCGGCTCGGACGGGTGGGCGGCCGCCGTGCACGCTACCGACCGGGACCGCACCCCCCTCGGGTCCGGGTTCCTCGTCGACGCGGGGCGCGTCCTCACCTGCGCGCATGTCGTCCTCGACCGGGACGAGTTGTGGGTGGCCCTGCCGAAAGCCGACCGCCCGGGCCGGCACCGGATCCGGGTCCGGCGCGTGGCCATGCCGCCGCGGGAGGAGGTGGACGTCTTCGACGTGGCGCTGCTGGTCCTGGAGCACGAGGTGCCTGACGTCCCCTCCGCCCGGCTGCGGCAGCCGCCGCTGGAGGGCCTGGTGGGCAGCCCGTGGTGGTCGTTCGGGTTTCCCGACGGCATGATGGGCAACCCCGTCTTCGGGGCGATCGGCGCGGAGTTGGGATACGGCTGGGTCCGCCTGGACGTCGAATCGCCCTACCCGGTGGCCTCGGGCTACAGCGGCGCCGCCGTCTGGTCGTCGACGTACGACGCCGTGATCGGCATGGTCGTCCAGGCCCAGCGGAGCACCGGCAACGCCCGGGCGCTCACGATCCGGGAGATCAACTCCTGCCTGCCGGGGGAGGGGCTGGACGCGCTCACGGGCTGGACCGTCGAGGCGTCGGGCGAGACCGCGCTCGCCGCCTGGGGGTGGTCGCTGAGCACCGACCCCGAGGCCACGCGGCACTGGCAGCCCCGGGGCCGCGGCGTGAGCACGGCGTCCGAGCAGGGCTTCAGGTTCCGGGGCCGCACCACCGCCCTGAACCGTGTCATCTCCTGGATGACGGCCACGCCCGCGCCGCGGGAGGTGCTGGTGGTGACCGGTTCCCCGGGCGTCGGGAAGTCGGCGGTGCTCGGACGGATCGTCACGACCGCGTCCCCCGCCGCCGCGGAACTCCCCGCGGAGGACCGGGCGCCCCGCGCGCCGCGCGGCTCGGTGAGCTGCGCCGTCCACGTCAAGGGCAAGACCGCGCTGGACGTCGCCCGGGAGATCGCCCGCGCCGCGTCCGCGCCCGTGCCCGACCAGGCGGAGGACCTCACCGCCCACCTGCGTACCACGCTCGAAGACCGGGCGCCGGACTCCTTCGTGGTGGTCATCGACGCGCTGGACGAGGCGACGACGCCCGAGGAGGCGCGTCTCCTCGTCACCGGTGTGATCTTGCCCTTGGCAGAGAACTGTGCGGACCTTAACGTGCGGGTGGTGGTCGGCAGCCGCCGCCAGGACGACCTGGGTCATCTGCTCAGGCTCTTCGAGGACGGAGCGCACGTCGTGGATCTCGACGATGAGGAGTTCTTCGTCCAGGAGGATCTGGTCGCCTACGCGCTGGCGAGCCTTCAGCTCCGGGGCGCCGAGCGCCCGGACAACCCGTACAACGACGACGACGTCGCCCTGCCCGTCGCCAGGCGCATCGCCGTCCTGGCCGAGGGCAACTTCCTCGTCGCCGGGCTCGTCGCGCGCACCCACGGCCTGTACGACCGCCGGGCGGTCGACCCCGGCGCGCTGACGTCGCCTGCCCGGGTCGACGCCGTCCTCCACGACCACCTGGCGCGGCTGCCGGACCTCGTGCCCGGCGTGTCCGCCGCCACGGCGCTGACGGCCCTCGCCTACGCGGAAGCGCCCGGGCTTCCGCTCGGCCTGTGGCGGGTCGCCCTCGCCGCGCTCTCCGGAGTCTCGCCGTCGGAAGAGGAGTTACGGGTCTTCGCCCACGCCTCCTCCGCCAACTTCCTGGTCGATTCCGGCACCCCCGACGACGCCGGGGCCTCCGGCTCGTTCCGGCTCTTCCACCAGGCGCTCAACGACGCCCTGCTCCACACCCGGGCCGAGCTGGGCGCCACGACCTCCGACGAGCAGCGGCTGGCCGCCGCCTTCATCGCCCACGGGCGGGAGTCCGGCTGGGACGCCGCGCCCGCCTACCTGTTGCGTTCCCTGCCCCGCCACGCGTCCCGGGGCGGTCTCATCGACACGCTGCTCGCCGAGGACGACTATCCGCTCTACGCCGATCTGCGCCGACTCATCCCCCAGGCCGCGACCGCCGTCACGGCGCGGGCCCGCGCCCGCCTGCTGCGCGCCACGCCGCAGGCCATCGACGCCACGCCCGCGACGCGCACCGCGCTGTTCAGCGTGACCGAGGCGCAGCAGCGGCTGGGCGACAGCTACCGCGCCAGCAGCCTGCCGACGTCCTACCGCGCCGTCTGGTCCGCGGTCGCCCCGCAGGCGGAGCACGTGCCGGTGGAAAGCCCGACCGACCGGGTGCGGACGCTGTGCGCGGTGACCGTCGACGACCGGGTGTTCCTGGCCAGCGCGGGTGACGCGCGTACGGTACGGCTGTGGGACCCCGCGACCGGCGAGCACTTCTGCAGCATGGAGGGGCACACGGACCGCATCCGCGCGCTCTGCGCGGTGGCGGCGGACGATCGCGAACTGCTCGCCAGCGCGGGCGAGGACCGTTCCGTACGGCTGTGGGATCCGGCCACCGGCGAGCACGTCCGCACCCTCGAAGGCCACACGGACCGGATCCGGGCGCTGTGCGCCGTGCACGTGGACGGCCGCGAACTCCTCGCCAGCGGGGGCGAGGACAGTGCCGTACGGCTGTGGGACCCCGCGACCGGCGAGCACGTCCGTACCCTCGAAGGCCACACCGACCGCATCCGCGCGCTGTGCGCGGTGGCGGCGGACGGCCGCGAACTGCTGGCCAGCGGAGCCGACGACGGGTCCGTACGCCTGTGGAACCCGGCCACCGGCGACCAGGAGCGGGTCCTGGAGGGCCCCGCCGAGCACATCGGCGTGCTGTGCGCCGTGGAGAGCGGCGGGACCGCCCTCCTCGCCGCCTGCGGGGCGGGCGGCAGCCGGGTGGTGCGGCTGTGGAACCCGGCCACCGGCGAACTCGCCGGCACCCTGGACGAGGGGCACGCCGACTGGGTCCGGGCGATGCGGGCCGTGGCGGTGGACGGACGGACGCTGCTGGCGATCGCAGGGGACTCCCGGACGGTGCGGCTGTGGGATCCGGCCACCGGCGAGCACGTCCGCACCCTCGAAGGCCACACGGACCGCATCCGGGCCCTGTGCACGGTGCCGGTGGCCGGCCGGGAGGTGCTGGCCAGCGGCTCCGACGACGACTCGGTGCGGCTGTGGGAGCTGACGACGGGCGAACAGGTGCGCAGCCTGGGCGGCCAGACGGATCGCGTACGCACCCTGTGCGCGGTCGACATGGGCGACCACACGCTCCTCGCGAGCGCCGGCTTCGACGGCATCGTGCGGCTGTGGGACCCCGTGACCGGTGCGGAAGTACGCACCCTGGAGGGCCACACGGACCGCGTACGGGCGCTGTGCGCGGTGACCGTGGACGGCGGCACGCTGCTGGCCAGCGCGGGAGACGACGGCACCGTGCGCCTCTGGAACCTCCGCACGATGCGGCCCGCGATGGAAGTGCCGATCCGCGCTTCCGTCAACGCCCTCGCCTGGGCGGACGGTCTGCTCGTCGTCGGGTTCCAGGACAGGATGCTGGCCCTCCGGCTCTCCGACGCGATCCGCCGGAACGTCGGTTCCTGAGCAGGGCCGGGGGACCGCCACGGACGCGGGGCGCCGGGAGACGGCGGAGACGGAGGAGACGCGATGGCCGACGACGAAGTCGCCAAGCTGCTGGCCGGCGGCCCCCCGCGGGACCGCCCCCGCGCCGCCGCCGAGATCGGCGCCGGGCTGGCCCGACGGCTGCGCCGGGGGCCGCTGTTCACCGGGGCGACGCTGGAGCACATCGAGCGGCTTTCGGCCGAGGATCCCGCGTGGCTGGAATCCCTGGGCATCGGAAGCGTGCCCGAGGCGGAGCAGTACCTGCGCGCGGGGCGGTACTACGACTGGCTGAGGCTGCCGCCCGGCAAGCGGCTGCTCCTGGCCAGCCTGGCGTGGCGGTCGGGCCGCACGCACACGGCCGCCTCCGGCGGCGAGGTGCCGACCCACCCCGCGTACACCCTCGGCCGCTTCCTCACGCTGCGGGACGAGGAACTGCCCGCGCCGGAGCGGGCGCGCCTGACCGCGGAGCGGAACGACCAGATCCGTACCACGTTCGTACGGACCCTGGAGCCCTCGCTCGCGCCGCGCCCGCCGGAAGCCCTCGCCCGGGTCGGGGTGACCCACCGGCAGCGGGACCTGCGGAGCAGGACGATCCTGCGGCGCGTCTTCCTCGTCCTCCAGTGCGGCCTCCAGGTGTACCGGGACGGTGCGCCGGGCGGCCACCGGCCCCTGCTCGACACGGATGTGGCCCGCGCGCTGGCCCACGGCGGCCGGGTCAACATCCGTATCCCGCAGTGCGATCGCGCCGCGGCGCCGCACGCCCTCCTGGACTGGCTCGGGCTGACCGCGGACGGCACGGACGCGGATCCGGCCGAGCGGCGCCGGGCCGGCTCCCACCACATGCGGATCGGCCGGAACGAAGCCGGCGCGGGCTCGGGGACGTTCGAGGAGCTGGGCGGTCACGGCGCCTCGGCGCGGAACACCGTACGCAAGCTGTTCGGCCCCAGGAGGCCGCGGCTGTACGGCGTCGACCTCTCGGCCGGCGGCCTGGGCACCGTGGACTTCAACGGCGACGTCGTCGTCCCCGACGGAAGCCACGGCCACATGTTCCTCGGCTTCACCCCGCCGGGCCCCCACCACGACGGCGCACTCCAGGTCGGCGTCGAAACCATCGCACCGGGCGCGCCCAGCCCCGTGGGATACCGGCACACCTGGCGCTCCACCGAGGCCACCGCGAACCCGGAGTCCCGCTTCTTCGGCTTCAAGCAGGACAAGATCGGCGAGGGCGTTCTGCCCCTGAGTTCGCGCTACGTCGACCTGGCCGCCCTCCGCACCGCGGAGGGCGGCGACTGGCCCACGTACCTCGCCGCCGCCGAACGACGGCTGACGGAACTCGTCGACGCTGCGGCCGACGCCGGCCCGGCCCGGACGGCGGCGCTCTACGGCCAACTGACGGGCCCCCGCTCGCCGCTCTTCCAGCCGCCGGACTGACGGGGGGCGGCTCTTCCCCCCGGCGGGGGAGAACCGCGGGCGGCGTTTCGTCGTCTCTCTCTGCAGGCCGCACGGTGCCGCCGCAGGTCGGCGGGGCCGTGGCCGGGACGGCCGGGAACGATCTGCGGAGGGCGCCGTGGGGACACGTCCGACGGATTGGCATGTGCTGGATCTGGATGAGGATCCGACGCCGGGGGATCCGGAGCGGGTCAAGCAGTTGGCGCGTGAGTTGCATGATTTCGCCGATGACGTGGCGGATGCGTTGCGGCAGATCAAGGGCATGGCCGGTGAGGATGCCCTGCTGCGGTGGGCGGGGAAGACGGCGAAGGCGTTCCAGGACGAGTTCGAGGAAGTTCCGAAGAATCTGAAGAAGCTTCAGCGGTCGTACGACCTGGCGGGTGATGCGCTGGCGGCGTACTGGCCGAAGCTGGAGCGCGCCCAGTCGCTGGCCGACAAGGCCCTCGCCAAGGGGCGCGAGGCCCAGAGTGATCTGACCGCCGCCAACGGGCGCCTCGATTCCGCGAACTCCTGGGTCGATCGGGCGACGAAGAAGACGGAGGAGTACGACGAGAAGGAGGGCAAGGAGAAGCCCGACGAGTCCGAGGTGCGCGCCGCCACGCGCAACGCCACCGACGCCAAGTCCGCCCGGGCCTCGGCCCAGACCGCCGTCGACAACGCGCAAGGTGGTCTCGAAGCGGCGAAGAAGATGGCCGCCGACGCGAAGAAGATGCGCGAGGACGCGGCGTCAGAAGCGAAGGACAAGCTGGAAGAAGCCTCGGACGCCGGGATTCAGAACCGTAAGTGGTGGGAGAAGGCGGTCGACTGGGTCAAGGACAACTGGGACACCATCGTCAACGTCTGCAAGGTCATCGTCGCCGTCCTCGGCATCGTCGTCCTCATCATCGGCGGCCCCCTCGCGTGGGTCGTCCTCGCGGCCGCCCTCGTCGTCCTGGCCGACACGCTCTACAAGTACATGAACGGCCAAGCCTCCCTCTGGGACGTGGCGTTCGCGGCCCTGGACTGCATCCCCGGCATGAAGGGCATCACCTCCCTCGCCAAGCTCGGCAAGATGGCCGGGGGTCTGAAGGCACTCGCCAAGACCGGCCTGAAGGGCATGACCGCGGCCGTCAAGGGCCTGGCGCAGGGAATGCGGAAGGGCGCCCGGGGCATCAAGGGGCTGTTCACCTGCGGCGATCCGATCGATATCGCTTCCGGCGACATGGTCATGTCGGAGACCGACGTGTCGCTGCCCGGAGTCCTCCCGCTGGTCCTGGAGCGGCATCACCGCACCAGCGTGCGTACCGGCCGGTGGTTCGGCCGCAGTTGGGCCTCGACGCTCGACCAGCGGCTGCGCCTCGACGACACGGGGGTGCGGTACGTCGCCGATGACGGGATGGTCCTGCACTACCCGGTGCCCGAGCCGGACGCTGCCGTCCTGCCCGTCGAAGGCCCGCGGTGGCCCCTCACGTGGGACAGTTCGCCCGGCGGGCTGATCACGGTGGCCCGCCCTGACACGCAGGTGACCGCGCACTTCCGGCCGGTGCCTGGGGGCGAGCCCGGTGACCTGCCGCTGTGCGCGCTCACCGACCGCAACAGCAACCGTATCACCGTCGCCTACGACGACGGCGCCGCTCCCACCGCGGTCGTGCACGAGGGCGGCTACGCGGTCGACGTCACCACCGCAGGCGGCCGGATCACCGCCCTGCGCCTGCGCGACGCCCCGGACGCCCCCGCACTCGTCCGGTTCGGCTACGACGACGGCGGCGATCTCACTGAGGTAGTCAACTCCTCGGGCCACCCGCTCACGTACACGTACGACGACCGCCACCGGATCACGGGATGGCGGGACCGGATCGGGTACTGGTACGCGTACGAGTACGACGACCGCGGGCGCTGCACGGCGACCCGGGGGACGGGCGGGTTCCTCGACTACTCCTACGCGTACGACGACGATGCCCGGCTGACCACGGTGACGAACTCGCTGGGCAAGGTGAGCCGCCACCAGTTCAACGACGCCTATCAACTCGTCGCCGAGACCGACCCGCTGGGGAACGTGACCAGGCGGGAGTGGGACCGCTACGGCCGCCTCGTCAGGCTGACGGATCCGCTCGGGCGCAGCACGTCGTACGCCCACGACGACGACGGCAACGTCATCGAGGTCACCCACCCCGACGGGAGTGTCGCCCGCGCGACCTACGCGGGCCCCGGGCTTCCGGAGCGGATCGTCGAGGCTGACGGCAGCGAATGGCGGTACGCGTACGACGGCGCCGGGAACCTCGTCTGCGAGACCGACCCGCTCGCCGCGGTCTCGACCTCCGAGTACCACCCCTCGGGTGCCCTGCGGCTCGTCACGGACGCCCTGGGGCACCGTCGGCACGTCGAGGTGAACGGACTGGGAATGCCGGTCCGGATCACGGACCCCGAGGGCAACGTGACGGCTGTCGAGTACGACCCCTTCGGCCGGATCAGCGCGGTCACCGAGCCGGGCGGCGCCCGTACGGAGACCGCGTGGACCCCGGAGGGCCTGCCCGCCCGGCGGCGCTGGGCCACCGGGGAGACCGAGGAGTGGGCGTACGACGCCGAGGGCAACCTGGTCGAGCACGTGGACGCGAACGGGGCCAGGACCCGCACGGAGATGGGGCCGTTCGGGATCACCACCGCCGTGACCGACCACCTCGGCGAGCGGACCGTGATCGAGTACGACACGGAGACCGCGCTGCGGCGGGTCGTCAACCCGCTCGGGCAGTCGTGGGAGTACCGGTACGACGCCGCGGCTCGGCTGGTCGGCGAGACGGACTACAACGGCCGGTCGCTCGCCTACCGCTACAACGCCGCCGGGGAGGTCGTCGCTCACGTCAACGGCGCCGGGCAGCGGACGGAGTTCGTCAGGGACGCCAACGGCGCCACCGTCGAGAAGCGCGCCCACGACGGCGTGAGCCGCTTCGGCTACGACGCCGCCGGGCGCCTCGTCCGCGCGTCGAACCGGCACGCCGAGATCGCTTTCGTGTACGACCCGTGCGGGCGCCTGCTTGCGGAGGAGTGCAACGGCCGTGCGGTGACCAGTACTTACGACGCGCTGGGCCGGCGACTGCGCCGCGTGACCCCCTCGGGCGCCGCCTCCGACTGGTCGTGGACTCCCGGGGGCCGGGTCGCGGCGCTCACCACCGCGGGGACGACCGTCGCGTTCCGCCGCGACGCCCCCGGCAACGAGATCGAGCGGCGCGTCGGCCCGGAGGCCGTGCTCCGGCAGGTCTGGGACCAGGGCAGGCGGCTTGTGTCGCAGACGCTGGTACAGGGCGGCGGCACCCGGCAGCGGGACTTCCGCTACCGGGGAGCGGGCCGGATGACCGGTGCGGGCGCGGCCGAGATGACGCTGGACGGCCTGGGCCGGGTCACCGCGCTCACCTCGGCGGAGCACAGCGAGCGCTACGCGTACGACCCGCTGGGCAATCTCACCGCGGCCGAGATCCGCGCCGGTGACCGGCTCTCCGAGTCCGCGGACGACGACACCTCCCTCACGTACTCCGGCACGCTGCTGCGCAGCGCGGGACGCCGCAGGTACGAGCACGATGGCCAGGGCCGGCTGGTACGCAAGAGCGTGCGCACGCTGTCGGGCAAACTCAGGGAGTGGGCGTACAAGTGGGACGCCGAGGACCGGCTTCTCGCGCTTACCTGCCCCGACGGGGCCGTGTGGGAGTACGCGTACGATCCGCTCGGCCGCCGGATCGGCAAACGCCGCCGGGAGGGCTCGGCGACCACCCGGGAGACCGTCTTCGCCTGGGACGGCTCGCGCCTGGCCGAGGAGACCTCGCACGGCCGGGTGACGACCTGGGACTGGGAACACGGGTCGGACCGGCCGCTCACCCAGGTCGAAGGGCCCGCGGAACCCGGGCGGGAACCCGGCCAGGAACTCGGGCAGGAGGAGGTGGACCGGCGCTTCTACGCCATCGTCACCGACCTCGCCGGCACCCCCACCTCGCTGCTGGACCGCCAGGGCGCGGTCGCGTGGGAACGGCGGGCCACTCTGTGGGGCCGGCCCCTGGCCGGGGGCTCCGACGGCGGGCCGGCGCCGGCCGTGCACTGCCCGCTCGATTTCCCCGGGCAGTACCGCGACGCGGAGTCCGGGCTCCACTACAACAACCAGCGCTACTACGACCCCGAGACCTCGCGGTACCTCAGCCCCGACCCTCTCGGTCTCGACCCGGCCCCGAACCACCACGGCTACGTCGGCAACCCGCTCACCGAGATCGATCCACTCGGCCTCACGCCGTGCAAGGTGGTCGTCCGCCACTTCACCACCAAGGACAGCTACCAGAGGATCATGAGCGGTGGCGGGAAGGACGCCATTCTCCTCAAGGCCAGTGCCCCGGCGAAAGGACATCCGACCGGTGTCTACGTGACCCCGATGAGCCCGGCGGACATCCTGAAGAAGCCGGGCGGCTTCAAGTCGTTCCTCGGCCTCACCAAGGAGAAGTCGGAGTACCTGATCGAGTTCGAGATGGACAAGGCCCTCTTCAAGGCGATCAGGGGGGATCGGGGCAAGCACGTATGGTACAGCCCAGGTGATCTCAATATCCCCAAGAGCGCGATCTCCTATCACGGACCCACCTCTGGATGGACCCCGTAGGACACCACCGCAAGAGGAGCAACCGTGGACCTGACCGGATACCCCACCGACTTCGTCGCCGACCTCGGCTTTCCCGGGGCCGCGCGGAGGTTCCTGGAGCGGCGGGCGCGGCACTGGCCGCGGCTCTTTCTGAACGGGGTACCTCTGGACGACACGGCGCTGGGCGGTTGGCAACTGCCTGAGGAGCCGGACGCGTCCGAGTCGAACATCCTCGGCTTCGCCCGTGACGCCGCGATGGAGCAGCACTGGGAGGACGAGGGGTACGCGCTGGACGAAACCGGCGAGGGGCCGTTCGCCCTCTTCTACTCGCGCTACGGCAGGCGGCTGACGGCCGGCGCGATCACCGGTGTCTCCGGCGTACCGGAGCAGGTCGCCGAGTCCATCGAGTCCATCGGCCTCATGCTGAGCGGCTTCTTCGTGGTCAGCCTCCTCACCCCGGACGACCCGGCCACCGACCCCTTCTCCGGGACCGTCCTCCGCGACCTGCGCGAGAGCTTCGCGGAGTGACGCCGGCGGCGGGAGCAGAAAGGCCGGCCGGATCATGACGGAAGAATTCACGACGGACCTCGACGAGGGAATGCTGAGGTATTTCCGCGACATCGCCGATGTCATGGTGCGGCGCATCGGCATGTCCCGGGCCGAGGCGGTGGCCCGGATCAACAGGGCGTACGGCGGCATGGAAATCGGGCCGTACCCCGACCTCATGTGCCACGAACTGCCCGAGTTCTGGTCCTACGGCCTCTGCTACGCGGGGGACGTGCCGTACTGGGAGCCGGACGCGGATCCCTCCGGCTGGGAGGTCCGCGAGGCGCCGCCGCGGGGCGGGCCCGAGTGGACGCTGCCGGAGGGGTGAGCGCTGGTGGCGGCTGCCGGGGGGTCAGAGGCGGTCGTGGAGGAGGCGGGACAGCTCCACGCGGCGGGTCTTGAGGGTCGCGGTGCGGGGGAGTTCGGCGAGCGGGAGGTGGACGGGCGCGCCGAGCTGGGGGTAGTCGGCGGTGGCCGCCTGCCAGCGGGCGGGGGCCAGGGGCTTGTCGTCGCGGGTGCAGAGCACGGGGACCGGTTCCGCGTCGGGGCCCTGGACGACGACGAGTTCGACGAGTTCGTCGAGGCGGTCCAGGACGGCGTCCTCGATCTCCAGGCTGGAGCCGACGCCGGGGATGGTGTCGATCTCGCGGTCGAGCATGTGCAGGCAGCCGGCGCGGGTGCGGTAGCCGACGTCGCCCGTGCGCCACCAGCCGTCGTGGACGTTCTCGTCGTAGCGCTCCTGCTCGCCGTGGTACGTCTTCGCGATGCCGTCCCAGCGGACCTCGATGAACCCCGGGTTCGTCGCGGAGACCCTCCGGTCGTTCCTGGGGACGACGCGGACCCGGGCGCTGCCCGGGAGCGGGAAGCCGACGCAGCGGCCGTCCATGCCGTGGGTGTCGCGGCGGAAGTAGGGGCGGCCCACGGCGGGGCCGACCTCGGACTGGCCGTAGATCTGGAAGAACTGCGGGGTGCGGCGGCGGGAGGCGTCGAGGAGGCGGCGCACGGTGCGCGGGTGGATGGCGTCGAAGGTGGAGGAGAAGTACTTCACGGACGCGAGGGGCCGGCGCGGGTCGTCGGCCAGGCCCTCCCAGGCGAGGAACGAATTGGGCAGCGCCTCGATGAGGCCGGGCCGGTTCTTCAGGAAGAACTTCGCGACGTCCGCCGGCTCGTTGTTGTTGAGCAGCAGCGTCGGCATGCCCTTCATGAGCACCAGCGACATCGCCGCGAACAGCCGCGAGTGCACGAACGGCACGCTGACCGCGACCGTCTCGCGGCGGCGCAGCAGCGCGAGCAGGACGAGCTGGGGGCGCAGCCGGGCGCGCATGGTGCGCGGGGTGTGGACGACCAGCTTCGGTACGCCCGTGGTTCCCGAGGTGTGCGTGATCATCGCGGGCTCGTCCAGCCCCTGGTACACCGGCGGTACGGGCGGGGAGCCGGCGAGCCGGGCCAGCGACGCCACGCCGCGTCCCGCGCCCGCCACCCCGATCACGGAGGTGGCCAGCTCGTCGAGGGGCAGGCCGGCCAGCTCGGCGAGCTTCGCGCCGTCCGTGAGGAGGTGGGGGCGGTGCGGGCCGTGCAGCCGCCTGAGGAGGGCGGCGACCGTGGGCGCGGGCAGGGCGGGGGAGAGCAGGACGGGGATCGCGCCGAGCCGGGCGGCGGCGGTGGCGAGCAGCCAGGCGTCGAAGTTGGCCCGCTTGTAGACGACGACGTGCTCTCCGGCCCGTACGCCCGCCGCCGACAGCCGGTTCGCCAGGTCGGCGGCGAAGACGGCCATCTCCGCGACCGTCAGCCGGCGGCCGGCCCCGGGCAGGGCGTCGAGATCGTGGTCGAGCGTCAGCAGGGTGGCGCCGTGCTTCGCCGCGGCCCGCTCCGGCACCGTACCCAGATAGAGGCCGCGCTTGTGGTTCGGAATCTGGCTCATGAGGCCCTCCACCCAGACCGGCGTCACGTTCGGTTACGCGGGGGCGGCGGGCCGCCCGGGGTCGCGCGCCGACAGTGTGGGGTGGCCGACTTGGCCGCCAACAGGGGACGACTTGGCGTCTACTTGAGTATTCGTCATGGGAAAGGCGGCATACAAGACACGCCCGACCTCTCGGGCACCGGATTCGGGGTGTGAGGTCGTGTTTGATTATCTGTTCGAATTCGGTTGTCCGGTGCCCGCGGGCTCCGGCGGCGGCTCCGGAGCCCCGCGGCCCGGCACGAGGTGACCCAACGTGACGGCGCGAGGGCCGGCCGGCCGCGCTCAGGTGGGCAGGACGCAGCCGGCGGACGCCGTCGCGAACGGCTCGCCCGACGCGGTGAGCGCGCCGGTATCGGCGTCCACGGTGAACACGCCGATGGTGCGGCCCCGTTCGTTGGCCGAGTAGAGCAGCCCGCCGTCCGGCGAGAGCGTGATGTGCCGCGGCCAGTTGCCGCCGCAGGGCACGGTGTCCACGAGCCGCAGCGCGGCGCCGTCGTCCTCGACGGCGAGGCGGGCGACGCTGTCGTGGCCCCGGTTGGAGAGGTAGACGAAGCGGCCGTCCGCCGAAATGGTGATCTCCGCCGGGAAGTTGCCGCCCGGGTCCACGTCGTCGGGGAGGGTCGGCAGGCTCGCCAGCCGGGTCAGCTCGCCGGTCGCCGCGTCGTGGGCGTACGCGGTGACGGTGCTGTCCAGCTCGTTGGCCACGTAGGCGTACGCGCCCCGCGGATGGAAGACCATGTGCCGCGGCCCGGCGCCCGGCACGGCCTTCGCCTCGGAGACCGGCGAGAGCGCGCCGCTGCCGGGGTCGAGGGCGTACGTGTAGACGGAGTCGGTGCCCAGGTCGACGGCGTAGACGAAGCCGCCTGCGGGGTCGGTGACGATCTGGTGGGCGTGCGGGCCCTCCTGGCGGTCCGGGTCGGGTCCCGAACCGGAGTGCTGGACGAAGCCGGTGCGCTCGCCGACGCTGCCGTCCGCCTCGATGGCGTGCGCGGCGACGCTGCCGCTGCTGTAGTTGGCGCTGAGCAGATGCCCGCCGCCGGGGTGCACCGACAGGTGCGTGACGCCGGCGCCGCCGGTGGACTGCACGCCGCCGAGGGCGCTGAGCGCGCCGTCCGCGCCGATGGCGTACGCCCGTACGCCGCCCTCGGCGCCGCCGCCGACGGTGGAGTAGAGGACGCCGCCGGCGGGGGAGAGGGCGAGGAAGTCGGGGTTGGTGACGTCGCCGAAGCCGCCGTCGGCGGCGGCGAGGGCGCCGGTGGCGGTGTCGTAGGTGCAGGCGAGGATGCCCTGGCCGTAGGTGCCGAGGTAGAGGGGGCGCCGGGCGAGGGGGCGGGCGGTCTGCGGCGGGCCGGCGTGGGCGGTGCCGATGGCTGCGGTGCCGATGCCTGCGGCGCCGAGTGCGCCTATGCCTGCGGCGCCGAGGAGGACGGCGCGGCGTGTGGGGCGGGACGGCATGGAGACCTCCAGTGGGGGATGGAGTGACGTGGGTGGCATGTCCCGGCCATGAGCATGCCGGGACCCCCGGGGCGGGTCAACGGCGCCCGGGGGCCGCTGTGCCGGGGCGCCGCGCCGGGGAGGGCGCCCCGCCGGGGGACGCCCGTTCCGTACCCCTCCCTCCCCCGGGGACTACCAGCCCTCGGCGCCCGCCGCCTCCGCCGCGATCGTCGTCGACTCGCCGTGCCCGGTCCGTACGACCGTCTCCGGCGGCAGCGTCAGGAGCCGTGCGCGGATCGACGCCTCGATCGTCGGACGGTCGGAGTACGAGCGTCCGGTGGCACCCGGGCCGCCGTGGAAGAGGGTGTCGCCGGTGAACACGGTGCCCAGCTCCGGGGCGTACAGACAGACCGCGCCCGGCGCGTGGCCCGGGGTGTGCAGGACCGTCAGCTCCGTGCCCGCGACCGGCAGCGTCTGGCCGTCGGCGAGGGCGGCGTCCGGGGCACGGTCGGGATAAGTCATGTCCCACAGCACCCGGTCGTCGGGGTGGAGCAGCACCGGCGCGCCGGTCTTGGCGGCGAGGGCGGGGGCGGCGTCGATGTGGTCGTCGTGCGCGTGGGTGCAGACGATCGCGGTGACGCGGCGGTCGCCGACGGCGGCGGCGATGGCGTCGGAGTCGTGGGCGGCGTCGATGACGAGGGCCTCGGTGTCGTCGCCGACGATCCACACGTTGTTGTCGACGTCCCAGGTGCCGCCGTCGAGCGAGAACGTACCGGAGGTGACCAGGTGGTCGATGCGGGCGCGGCTCACAGGATCACCACCGAGCGCAGCACGTCGCCGGCCTGCATCCGGGCGAAGGCGGCCTCCACGCCGTCGAGTTCGATGGTCTCGGAGACGAAGGCGTCGAGGTCGAGGCGGCCCTGCCGGTAGAGGTCGATGAGCATGGGGAAGTCGCGGGACGGCAGGCAGTCGCCGTACCAGGAGGACTTCAGTGCGCCGCCGCGGCCGAAGACGTCGAGCAGCGGCAGCTCCAGCTTCATCTCGGGCGTGGGCACGCCGACGAGGACGACGGTGCCGGCGAGGTCGCGGGCGTAGAACGCCTGCTTGTACGTCTCCGGGCGGCCGACCGCCTCGATGACGACGTCGGCGCCGTGGCCGCCGGTGAGGTCCCGTACCGCCTCGACGGGATCGGCGGCGCGGGCGTCGACGGTGTGGGTGGCGCCGAGGCGGGTCGCGGTGGTCAGCTTCCGCTCGTCCACGTCGATCGCGATGATCTTCCCGGCACCCGCGAGCCGCGCCCCCATGACGGCGGCTCCGCCGACGCCGCCGCAGCCGATGACGGCGACGGAGTCGCCGCGGCCGACGTTGCCGGTGTTGAGCGCGGCGCCGAGACCGGCCATCACGCCGCAGCCGAGCAGCCCGGCCGCGGCGGGGGACGCCCCGGGATCGACCTTCGTGCACTGGCCGGCGGCGACGAGGGTCTTCTCCGCGAACGCGCCGACGCCCAGCGCGGGCGACAGCTCGGTGCCGTCCTGGAGGGTCATCTTCTGCGTGGCGTTGTGGGTGTCGAAGCAGTACCAGGGCCGGCCCCGCTCACACGCCCGGCACCGGCCGCACACGGCCCGCCAGTTGAGGATCACGAAGTCGCCGGGCGCCACGTCGGTGACGCCGTCGCCGACGGACTCCACGACACCGGCGGCCTCGTGGCCGAGGAGGAAGGGGAAGTCGTCGTTGATGCCGCCCTCGCGATAGTGCAGGTCGGTATGGCACACCCCGCACGCCTGCACCGCCACCACCGCCTCCCCGGGCCCGGGGTCGGGCACGACGACGGTGGCGATCTCCACCGGCTCGTTCTTCGCACGCGCGACGACGGCTCGTACGTCCTGGGGCACGGGGCGCTCCTCTCGTGGCGGGGCTCATACAGTACGTCGCCGGCCTCCCCGGAGGGGCGAGGAGGGCGTCAGCGAGGCGAACGGAAGACGCCGCCTACCGGACGAGCCCGACGAACTCCCCCTGGTCCCCGGCCAGCAGCCCGCCGGCCCGCTCCAGGGGGACGAAGAAGCACCGGAAGACCATCCCCTGGTCCTCGTCGCCGCTGACGACGGTGTGCATCCAGTCGTCCCGGGTCTCGGCGGTCTCGGCCTGGAAGTAGACGGTGACCTGCGGCTGCCCGGTATGGGGATGCGGACTCTGCTGCACGGCCAGCGCCGCCCCCAACGTCACCCCCGCCACCCCGGTCTCCTCGGCGATCTCCCGCAACGCGGCCTCGGCGAGCAGTTCCCCGCCCTCCACACCCCCGGTCGGCACCTGAGTCCCCGCCTCGGGATAGTCCCGGTGATCGAACACGAGCAACTCCCGCCCACCCGGACGACGGCGGATCACGTAGGCGGCAGTCCTGACACGCGCGGTATGCATCGGAAACCTCCGGTCAAAGCCGACCGCACCGGCCGGAAACCGATCCGGAGCCACGCTACGGCGCGCCGCGCGGGCATCTGCTTGCGGCGAGGGGGATGCCACGCGCCCGTTCCCCGGGGTGCAAGACCCTATCCGGGAGTGAGTTCGCCCAGGGTCACGGGCGTGCAGTCATGGACGGTGACGACCTCCTGCACCGCCAGGACCCAGCGCAGCCGGGAGGGGTTGCCGTATGGGACCAGGGTGAGGCCGCTCTTCGCGGTGCTGAGGACCGGTTGGAGCGTCGCCGGATTATAGACAAGCCCGGCGACACCCCAGCTCGACGTGCGTCCCACCAGCGCGGCGGTGTGGGATCTGCGCAGGCGTGGACAGTGACGTACGGCTTCGTCGCCGCAGGTCTTGTGGACAGGCGGCTGGAACATGCGTTCCCCGGCGGCGATGGGCTCGTCCCCGGCGACCACGAACAGCAGCGGCTCACCCGTGGGCGCGGCCGGGGCGAAGCAGACCTGGCACAGCTTGTCGGTCATCGCCTGCCGCTGACGAGGCCCATGCACGAGTCCGATCTGAGCCCGCCCTTCCCCCGGGGCCTCCGGAACCCGCTTCCACAGCAATCCACGATGACGGTCCATCGGCTGCTCGTCCGCGTACCCGATTCCTTCGCCACCGAGGAAGGGGAGCCATCGGCGCGTGACGCGCGCGGCCACCGATGCTTCGCCAGTCCACGGAGCGATCGCGGGTACCCGCATGCCGTTCTGGTAGTGCGGTTCCTGCGATGCCATGACACTCCCTGCGCTGCTCTCGACTTTCCGGGGGCAGATGCCCGGGAGTCGAGCAGTCCGTCCGTCCCGGGCCTCTGAGACGAGAGAGATTCGTGGAGGTGCAGGAGGCGGGCAACTGGCATCCGTCACAGTTCCCAGCGATCGGCGTGGCGCATCACAGCAATTGTCCCAGGTTTCCGAGGTGCGAACAGATCCTTGTCAGACTGGGCATGCCGCCGGTCAATCGGATCTTCCGGCCCGGAGAGGAAGCGAATGGATCGAGAGGTACGGGCACATGGCCCTTCGTGTGCGCACCGGTTACGTGCGCAAGGAATCGCCGAGGGGCGGACATGCCAGGAAATCGCCGCGACGATTCACCAGCACTGCTCCGTTTCCCTGCTGCGCGCCCACCGCCTGGCACGAGGGTTCACCCTCAAGAGCGCCGCAGAGAAGCTACGCAACCTGGCAGCGGGACACGGAGAGGCCGCTCCGAAGCCGGACCCGATCCAACTGGGATATTGGGAGACGGGCAGGAATCATCCAAGACCCGTGACCCTGGGTCTGCTGTGCTCCTTCTACGCGGCCACGCCGGAAGAGATCGGCTTCACAAGTACGGCGTCAAGGCAGGCACTTGTGCCCGCCGGCACCTTCGCCGGTGGATCCTTCGGGCTGCGGCTTGATGCGGTCCGGCGCGCAGTCGACCGGACTCTGGCTGCCGCCAGCATCAGTCCCGCCCAGCTCGATCTGCTTGACGAGCGGATTCTCTGGGCCCGCCAGCAGTACGTGTACACGCCTCCGGCTCCCATGATGGAGACACTTCTCGGCCTCCTCGCGGACGTCGAGGACCTGGCCGGGGACCGGCAGCCGGCCGCGGTTCAGGTCCGGCTGTCAGAACTTACGGCGATCCTTTCGACGTTGACCGCCGACGCCCTGATGAAGCTCGGCGACCTCGCCAGATCACAGGCGTGGTACGGGACCGCACGTGCTGCCGCAGAAGACAGCGGAAACGTGGAGTTGCGCGCGAGAGTCAGGGCACAAGCAGCGATGCTGCCGTTCTACTACGGTCCTCTCGAAGCCGCGGTCGCTCTTACCCGCGAGGCCAGGATGATGACCCGTGGCCGCCCCTCAGTCACCGCCGCGTTCGCCACAGCCGCGGAGGCTCGTGCACTGGCAAAGCTGGGCGATGGCCAAGGGGCGCGGTGTGCGCTCCGCAACGCGACCGATCTGTTCGAACGGTGTGCGTCGGAAGACAACGGCGATGACGCCTTCTCCTTTCCCGAGCGACGGTTTCTGCTGTACCGGAGCGGGACACTGACCGCGCTCGGCGACACGCGGCAGGCCCGGCGGGTGCAGGCGCGGGCCCGGGACCTCTACCCGACCAGAACGGGTATCGATCCCGCACTGCTCCAACTGGAAACGGCAATCTGCGCCGCCGTCGACCAGTGCCCGGCCGACGCCTGCGAGCTGGCGGGTTCCGCGATCCTGGCGATCCTTCCCGCTCACCGGACACCGATCTTGCGAGCGCGGGCCCGCGAGGTCATCAGAGTGCTACCGTCCCCGACACGCAGCAGCCGGCCGGTACGTGAACTGCGGGAGATCCTCGCGCTGACTCCGGGGGCGAGGTGACAACGGGGGCCGCGGTGGGCGACCTTGGAGTCATGACAGCGGCGGTGCCGATCGCGGGTGGCTTCACCGAGTCGGAGAGGCAGCACGTTCTGGAGCGGGCATGCGCGGTGGTCGGCCTCGACGGTTCCAGCGCCCGTCTGCTACGTGGGCATACGAACGCGGTCGTGCTGCTGGCCAGGGAACCGGTGGTGGTGAAGATCGCGAGGCGCGGGACACGGGTCGGTGACGTGGCGCGCACCGTGGCGTTCGTTCGCTGGCTCATGAGCGTCGGATTCCCGACCGTCTCCCTCCTGCCCGTTGATCAGCCCGTGGTCGTCGACCAGCATGCGGTGACGTTCTGGACCTATCTCCCCCAGCCACCCGATCCGGTCGCGGCCGTCCAACTTGCCGCCCCTCTCAACGCACTTCACGCACTCACTCCGTCGCTGACTCTCCCGACGCATGACAACCTGCGTGCCATTCGCCGCTCGATCTCGGCGATCGCGCATCTTCCGGTGTCGACGGTGGACTATCTGTCTGGCTGCGCCGATCGGCTCGAATCCGAACTCCGGGACGTTCGATTCGACCGACAGCCAGGCATCCTTCAAGGCGACCCGCAGCACCGAAACGCCTTGCACACCCCGACGGGAGCGGTCCTGTGCGACTGGGACACGGTGACCGTCGGGCAGCCGGAATGGGACCTGGTGACCGTTGAGATACATTGCCGCAGATTCGGCCATGGGCGCCGCCACTACGAGCGGTTCGCGGACGCCTACGGCTGGGATGTGGTGCGGTGGCCGGGGTACGGCACACTGGCTCGGATCCGCGAGCTTCGCATGATCACCACCAACGCCCGGAAGGTACGGCACACACCGGGCAGTCTGGAGGAGGTCAAGCGCCGGATCGAAGGCGTACGGCGTGGGGACAGCGAACTCCGTTGGCACATCCTGTGATCAGGAGTCCGCGTGCCGGCGGTTGGTGGCTCGGGGACGGGCGGGTGTGGTGGCGATGCTCATCCGGGGGAGGGTCCGGCCGGGAAAGGTGCCCGAGGGGATCGTGCCGATCCGGGTGGCTCCCATGGCGCGGTAGAACGGTTCGGCGTAGGGCTCGGATCCGATCTCCAGACGGGTGAAGCCGAGGGCTTCGGCGACCGCGACCGCGTGCTGGAAGAGCCGCCGGCCGACGCCGGTTCCGATGGCCGGGGGGTCGACGAAGAGCATGCCCAGCTCCCCGTCCGGCGGGTCGCCCTGGACGGTGACGAAGCCGAGGATCCGGCCCCGGTGCTCCGCCACCGAGGTGCGGCGCCGTTCGATGTCGCCCGGGGCCAGCGTCAGCTCAGCGCGGCACCGGGCGAGGAAGTCCTCGTCGTACCCCCAGTGACCCTTGGAGCGCAGGGCCAACTCGCTCAGCTCTCCCGCTTCGTCCGGCCGGGCTGCTCTGATCTGCATCGGTGCCTTCCCTTCTGCGGTCGGTGGAGCCCCCGTCGGCGGGGTGTGTGAGCATGGGGGGATGGTGGACGGGCTTCGTGTCGATGCGTCGATCCTCATCCCCGAGGACGAGTTGCGCTGGGAGCTTCCCGCCGATCCCGCGGTCGGCCGGGCCGATCCCACCCTGGGCGGCTTCTACACCGTCCTCATCCTCGACATCACCGCGTGCGCCGCGCTGGATGCGCCGCAGCGGCAGCGGATTCGTGAGCACGTCCCGCGGTTTCGGCGCAGCGGGGACGTCGTCGTGGCGAACGTCGACGGTGTCATCACCGTGACCGTCGACTGGATCGTCGGCCATCCCGAGTCCGGCCGTATCGCCCGGGAACATCTGGCCGCGGTGCTGCGCGACGCCCTCTGACCTGGCGGGGCTCAGGTGAGGACTTCCAGCTTCAGCTCCTCGATCCGGCTCCTTTCCGCGGTGAGGCCGATGCTCGTGATCAGGCCGCCCACGATGCCGAACCTGAACACCACCAGCGGGCGGCCGTCGCGGATCCAGACGGCGCCCACCGCGCCGTCGACCAGCGCGAGCTTCGCGCCGCCCGCGCGGCCGAACGGGAACCGGCCCGCGGCCACCGAGCCGAACGCCTCCTCGGGGGCGCCGAGCCGTACCGCGGGGGTGTCGGCGCGCAGGACGACATCGGGGTCGAGGACGCCGAGGAGGGCTTCGAAGTCACCGCCGCGGGAGGCCAGGAGGAAGGCGGAGACGACCTCGCGGCTGCGCTTGGCGTCGGCCGCGGGATATTCCGAGCTTATGGGTAATTCTGCCCGGTGTGTGACCGCTCTACGCTGCTGTGCATGAGGCAAAGCCCTGTGGAACTGGTGATCTTCGACTGCGACGGCGTGCTCGTGGACAGCGAGCGGATATGCATCAAGGTCGACGCGGTCGTCATGGCCGACCTGGGATGCACCTTCACCGAAGCCGAAATGGCCGAGCTGTTCGTGGGCTCGTCCATCGAGGTCTACACGGCGGTGGTCGAGGAACGGCTCGGACGGCGGCTGGAAAAGGGCTGGCACCGGCAATACGACCACCTTTACCAGGCGGCGCTCGAAGAACAACTGACCGCGGTCGACGGCATTCCGGAAGTCCTCGACGGACTCACCACGGGCTTCTGCGTCGCGTCGAACGGTGACCACGCCGCCATCCGGCGCAGCCTGACGACCACCGGTCTCCTCCGCCATTTCGAGAACCGCATATTCAGCGCGGCCGACGTCCCGCGCGGCAAGCCCGCTCCCGACCTCTTCCGGCACGCCGCCCGCGCCATGGGTGTGCCGCCCGACCGCTGCGCGGTGGTCGAGGACAGCGCCTACGGGGTGCGGGCGGCCCGGGCCGCGGGGATGCGGGCCTTCGGCTACTGCGGCGGGCTCACGCCGGCCGCGCGGCTGACGGGGCCGGGCACGGTCGTGTTCGACGACATGCGCGACCTGCCCGCGCTGCTGGCGGACTGACTGCGGGGGCGGAGCGGCCGCCCGCCTCGTCGCGGGCCTCGACTTCCCGTACGTACCGGGGCGTTGACCCCGGGCGGCATGAGGCTTACGTTGACAGAGCACAGTCAGAAAGCGCTTTCTTCGCGATCTCAGGAGAATCACTGTGCCCACCCCCCACCGCCGCATCCCCCTCCGGGCCGCCCTCGTCGCAGCCGCCGCCGGCTGCCTCCTCGCCGCCGCCCCCGCCCCCGTACCCGCTGCTACCACCCCCGCCGCCACCCCCGCTGCCCAAGCCCCACCCGCCGCCGAACGCCTCGTCCTCTTCGACGGCACCGGCACCGAAGGCTGGAGCCAGGCCGGGCCCGGCGGGTTCACGCTCGCCGACGGCGCCCTCACCTCGTACGGCGGCCTCGGCCTCATCTGGTACTCCGGCCGGGAGTTCGGCACCCGCTACCACCTGACCCTCGACTGGCGCATGGCCGGCGACGACAACTCCGGTGTCCACCTCGGCTTTCCCGCCGGCGACGACCCCGCCATCCGCAACAGCGGCTTCGAGGTCCAGATCGACGCCACCGACTCCCCCGACCGCACCACCGGCGCGGTGTACGGGTTCCAGTCGCCCGACATCGCCGCCCGCGACGCCGCGCTCAGGCCACCCGGCGAGTGGAACACCTACGACCTGCGCGTCGACGGCAACCGGCTCACCGTGGAGCTCAACGGCGTGCGGATCAACGACTACACCGACACCGTCCCCGAACGCCGGCTCGGGCCCGGCCACATCGGGTTGCAGAACCACGGGACCGGGGACGAGGTCTCGTTCCGGAACATCGTGATCGAGGTCTATGGCAAGTGACGAGCAGGCGGGGTCCGTCGTCCCGCCGCACCGCCTCCACCGTTGGGAGCCCCATGAGCCGCACGGTCAAACCCCTGTCCCTCGTCGCCGCGCTCACCGTCCTGCCCGCCTTACTGGTGGCGACGCCCTCCGCCGTGGCCGCGCCCGAGCCCACCGGCGCGAGCGCACCGAACGCGGCCGGGTTCACCCGCACCGCGCTGGTCGACTCCGGCCTCGCCGACCCGTTCGAGCTGGCCGTCACGCCCGACGGGCGGGTGCTGTACGCGCAGCGCACCGGTGAGCTGAAGATCATCGACCAGGAGACGCGGGAGGTCACCACCGCGTACGACTTCGACTACCCGCTGGAGTTCACCACCCAGTCCGACGGGCTGATCGGGCTCACGCTCGACCCCGCGTTCGCGCAGAACCACCGGCTGTACGTCATGCACTCCGACAAGGCCGAGAAGAAGGTCAACATCTCCCGGTTCACCCTCAAGGGCGACCGGCTCGACCCCGCCTCGCAGAAGGTGCTGCTGTCCGTCCCCACCTGGCGCGGCGAGGGCCGCGCCAACGTGCACATGGGCGGCTCCCTGGCCTTCGACAGCAAGGGCAACCTGTACGCCGCCACCGGCGACAACACCGACCCGTTCGAGTCGGACGGCTTCAGCCCGACCGACGAACGCGCCGGCCGGCACGCCTGGGACGCCCAGTCCACCGCCGCCAACACCAACGACCTGCGCGGCAAGGTGCTCCGCATCAAGCCCACCGAGGGCGGCACGTACACCGTGCCCCAGGGCAACCTCTTCCGTAAGGGCGAGAAGAAGACCCGCCCGGAGATCTACGCGATGGGCTTCCGCAACCCCTTCCGCATCTCCGTCGACCCCGCGACCGACGCGCTGATGGTCGGCGACTACGGCCCCGACGCCCGCGCGGCGAACGAGAACCGCGGCCCGGCGGGCATCGTCGAGTACAACCTGATCTCCAAGGCCGGCAACATGGGCTGGCCGTACTGCGTCGGCAACAACATCCCGTTCAGCGACTATGACTTCGCCGCCGGCACCTCCGGCGGGAAGTTCGACTGCGCCGCGCCCGTGAACAATTCGCCGAACAACACGGGCAAGACGCAGTTGCCGCCGGCCACCCCCGCGCAGGTCTGGTATTCGTACGCGGCCTCCGCCGAGTTCCCGCAGCTCGGCTCCGGCGGCGGCGGTCCGATGGGCGGCCCGGCGTACGACTTCGACCCGGACCTCGACAGCGCGACGAAGTTCCCCGAGGCGTACGACGGCAAGTGGTTCAACTACGAGCTGACCCGCAAGTGGTTCAAGACGTTCTCGTACGCGGACGGCAAGCTGGAGTCGATCGACCCGGTATTCGAGGGCATGAGCTGGATCCAGCCCTTCGAGGCCGAGTTCGGTCCTGACGGCTCGCTCTACGTCATCGACTTCGGCGAGGGCAGCGGCGTCGGCCGCGGGAGCACCAACACCAACGCCGGGATCTACCGCATCGACTACGCCGCGGGCGGAGCCGAATAGGCGTGACGGAACGGGCGTAGCCCGTCAGCCGTGGCCGACGGGGCGCCGCCGGGCGATTCTCTCCCGCCCGGCGGCGCCCTCGGCCTCGCGACTGCCGTACGCGTCCTCGGCGGCCCCCGCGACGGCCGTACACGACCTCCCGGCCCGCACGGTGCCGGACCCGGCTACTCCAGCACCGCGATGTCCAGCTCCTCCAGCCGACCCGGCTCGCCCACCAGCTCGATCGCCGTGATCCTGCCGTCCTCCAGGGTGAAGCCGAACGCCACGATCGTGCGTGCCTTCGCCTGCCACACGGCGCCCACGGCCCCGTCGACCAGCGCGAGCCGCGCCCCCTGAGCGCCGCCGGAGAAGATCCTCGCCACCCCCTGCGCCCCGTGGGTGGCCTGCGCCGCGCCGATGCTCACCGCGGTGGCGTCGGCCCGCATCGCGACGTCCGGCGCGAGCAGCGCCAGCAGCCGGTCGAACTCGCCGTTGCGGGCGGCGGTGAGGAACGCGCTCACGACCTTGTGCTGACGCCGCAGGTCGGGCAGCGGCGAGGCGCCCCGGACGCGGCGGCGGGCCCGGCTGGCGAGCTGCCGCGTGGCCGCCGGGCTGCGCTCGATGACCGCGGCGATGTCGGAGAACGGCACGGCGAACATGTCGTGCAGCACGAAGGCCAGCCGCTCGTCCGGCTCCAGCGTGTCCAGCACGACCAGCAGCGCCCTGCCCACCGAGTCGGCGAGCATCGCCGCCTGCTCCGGGTCGGCGGCCTCGTCGGCCGGGGCGGCGGGCTGGGGGTCGGCGTGCTGGTCGAGCAGCTCCTCGAACAGTTCCTCGCGCCGGGTACGGGCCCGCAGGATGTCCAGGCAGACGCGGCCGACGACGGTGGTGAGCCAGGCGTCGAGGTTCTCGACGGCCGCCACGTCGGCGCGCTGCAGCCTGATCCACGCCTCCTGCACCGCGTCCTCGGCCTCCTCCGCGGAACCGAGCATGCGGTGGGCCACGGCCTGGAGCCGCGGGCGCTTCTCCTCGAACCTGCCGGCCAGCAGTTCGCTCTCGTACATGGCCACCATCATCCTCCTTGCCGGTGCGGCCGCGCGGCGGGCCGGTGTCACACCCGCCCGCCGGCAGACGTCGTAGCAGTGTGCACGTCGGAATCCGGCGGCACGCAATTTCCATGAGGAGTGCGATTCCATGCAACCGCGAATGCAGAATCCGGCCATGATTCTCGATGCCATGCAGCCCGTCGGGGACATTTACAAGGCCGCCTTTTCCGGCGGGGTACCGAAAACCACGCTCGACCTGGTGCACCTGCGCGCCAGCCAGATCAACGGGTGCAGCTCGTGTGTCGACTCCGGCGCCCGTAACGCCCGCAAGAGCGGCGAGACCGACGAGCGGCTCGCCAGCGTCGCCGCCTGGCGGGACGCGCCGTATTTCACCGACGAGGAGCGCGCCGCGCTGGCGCTGACGGAGGCCACGACGCGGATGGCCGACCGCAGCGACCCGGTGCCCGACGTCATCTGGGACGAGGCCGCCAAGCACTACGACGAGAAGGGCCTCGCGGCCATCGTGCTGACGATCGCCGTGACCAACCTGTTCAACCGGCTCAACGTGACCACCAAGCAGGTGCCGCAGGACTGGAGCTCCTGACCCGGGCTTCGCACACCGGCCCGGTCCGCGGGCGGCGGACCGGGCCGGCTGCCGCCCGGGGCCGTGGGGCCGCGGGTCGTTGACGGTCGCGGCCCTCCCCGCTGGGCCGGCCGCGTGCGGGGGGAGTAACGCGGACGCCGGAGGTCTGCTCCGGGGGGACACGCCGCGCTGGCGGTTCGGCTCCTCGACGAGGGCGGCGGCGCAGGGGGCGGGGCGGGGCGCGGGGCGGGGAGGATGCCGGTGCCGTGGAGGTGGCGGCGGGCGGCGGCGACGGCGTCGGGGGTCGTGGCGTACTCGCGGCCCTCGGCCCGTAGCAGAACCAGCGCGCCCACGGAGTCGAGCGCCCGGCGGTGCTCGTGGCGGATGCCGGAGGTCATGACGACGATGCCGCGGCGGTCGAGGGCCTCCACCGCGTCCTTGAGGACGAGCGCGCCGGTGGCGTCGATCGTCGAGACCCGGGACATCCGCAGGATCACGACGCGGACGTCGGCGATGTCGGTCAGCTCCAGCAGGAAGCGGTGCGCGCCGGCGAAGAACAGGGTGATTCAGGTTGGTTTCGCCGACTGGTTGCCGTGAGTTTGCCGCAGTGGCGCTCACTCCAGGCGGCCTGAGTGGGCGCTGGCGCGCCCAGGTGGGCGAAAGTCGGGCCCGGTGGGCGTTTTTGGGCTGGTTTTCGGGGTGGGTTACCGCGAGTTCATCCCGGCCGCGTGCGTTCCGATCGGTCTGGGGGGCGGCTGGCCAGGTGGGTGCGTCTGGGTGGGCGAAAGTCGGCACCAGGGGGCCGATTCGGGCCGGATCCAGGGGTGTTACCGCGAGTTACGGCCCAATTCCTCCCCTGTAGCGCTACGGACAGGGTCCGCCGCACCGTCGCCGGGCTGATGCACGTCGTGGGGCGGGGAGTTGGGCGTCGCTTCCCCGGGTGGGTGGGTTCCGGGTGTCGGCGGGCGCGGGTTGTCGCGTGTGATCGCCGCTGCGGCCGGAGCCGGTTCCGCCGGGGACGTGGCCGGGCTCCGAGGTGGGGGGCCCAATGCTCCACAACCCACGTTGGGCCGTTCACCTACGAGATCGCCCACCCCGACGCCCGCTCCCACCACCCGGGCATCCTGCGCGCGGTCCCCGAGGGCTGCCGCGAGGCGCTCGACGTCGGCTGCGGCGACGGCCTCCTCGCACGCGAACTCGCCGCGCGGGCGGAGCGCGTGACCGGCGTCGACAACTCCCCGGAGATGATCGCCAGCGCCCGCGAACAGGCCGCGGACCGGCCCGGGATCGACTTCGTCGCGGGCGACTTCCTCACCGTCGACCTGCCCGCCGCCGGCTACGACTTCATCTGCTCGGTCTCCGCCGTGCACCAGATGGACTTCACGGCCGCCCTCGCCCGCATGCGCGAACTGCTGCGCCCCGGCGGCGTCCTCGTGGTCGTCGGCCTCGCCCGCGAGGCGAGCGTCGGCGACTGGGCGGTCATGATCGCCGCCGCGCCCGTCGTACGCGCCGCGAAGGTGCTGCGGCGGGCCTCCTTCCCGACCGGCATGCCGTGCATCAGCCCGCACATGAGCTACGGCGAGGTCCGCGCCGAGGCCCGCCGCCTGCTCCCCGGCGTGCGCTACCGCCGCCACGTCCTGCGCCGCTACAGCCTCACCTGGCACGCCCCCTGACCGGCCGCCGGCTTCGGCGGTCCCCCGACCCGACCGGCCTCGCCCCGACCCACCCCGCCCACGTGCGAGTTCACCTGCTCGTCACGTCGCGCGGCCTACGCCCCCGGCCGCCGGGCTCCTAGGCTGATCAGCATGCCGACCCACCGCATCAGCGCGCCCCTGCCCGCCTTCGACCCCGCGCAGGCGGAGGTCGTCATGGAGCCCGAGGCCCCCGAAGCCGGGTACTGGACCGGCTGTCCCGGGGTGCTGTACGAGCCCGAGCAGGGGCGGTGGCTGATGACGTACCGGCGACGGCGGCCGCGGGGGCACCCCGGCGGTGAGCGCGGCTGGCGGTGCGCGATCGCCGTGAGCGAGGACGGGGTGGACTTCACCGACGTGTGGAGCGTGGAGAGCCGGCAGTTGGGCACCGACTCGATGGAGCGCTTCAGCCTGCTGCCCACCCCGGGCGGCTATCAGCTCTACCTCAGCTACGTCGACCCCGCCGACTCCCGCTGGCGCATCGACGTCGTCGACGCCGCCGCACCCGACGCCTTCGACCTCGCCGGGGCCCGCCCCGCGCTCACCGCCGCCGGCACCGGCACCGAGGGCGTCAAGGACCCGTACACGCTCCGGCACGGCCCGGTGACCTACCTCTTCGCGAGCTACGCGGCCGCCGGGATCGCCGCCGCCGACGCCGACCGCGCGCACGCCACCGCCGACGTCTTCAACACCGGTGTCACCACCCACCCCACGGGTCTCGCCCTCTCCCTCGACTGCGGCGCGACCTTCGCCTGGCAGGGCGAGGTCATGCCCACCGGCAGCGGCTGGGACGCCTACCAGACCCGGCTCAACTCCGCCGTCCCGCTCGGCCCCGGCGCCGGCTGGCTCGGCTTCTACGACGGCATCGCCTCCCACGAGCAGAACTACGAGGAGAACTGCGGCCTCGCGCTCTCGTACGACCTGCGCACCTGGCACCGGCTCAGCACCGAGGGGCCGTGGGCGACCGTCCCGTACGGCACGGGCTCGGTGCGCTACGTCGACGCGGTGGTGGCCGAGGGCATGTGGCACATCTACTTCGAGTCCGCGCGCCCGGACGGGGCGCACGAACTGCGGCTGGCGCGCGTACCGGTGGGGTGAGCGGGGGCCCGCGGTTAAGCGTCCGTTGGTGCGCGGCGCGGAACTGTGACCGTGCTGTGTCAGACGGAGTGACCCCCGTCACGGCCGCGGCGCATCCGCCCTGGTCAACTGAGCGGATGCGCCCCGCCACCCGTGCCACCCGGCCGTTCCGCAGACGTCATGTCGGCCTCCTCGCCCTCGGTCTCGCCGCCGTACTGCTGCTCGCCGGCTGCGGCACCGAACCGGCGGACGGGGCCGTGGACGCCGGGGCCCCGACCGCGCCG
Organism: Streptomyces sp. NBC_01808; assembly: GCF_035917395.1. Classification (NCBI taxonomy): domain Bacteria; kingdom Bacillati; phylum Actinomycetota; class Actinomycetes; order Kitasatosporales; family Streptomycetaceae; genus Streptomyces; species Streptomyces sp. NBC_01808. The sequence goes on along the minus strand of NZ_CP109072.1, from coordinate 2,299,174 downwards.
GGCGACCCGACCCCGGTGGAGGTCGACGGCGTGACCCTCACCCGCGTCCACACGAACCCGGAGAGCGCGGAGCCGGTGCGGGTGGAGTTCGAGATCGCCAACCGCGGGTCGGAGGCGATGACGTACACCGTCGCCTTCGAGGTCCGTACCGCCTCCGGCGAGGTGCTGTCGTACCCGGAGAAGATCGTGGAGTCGGTCCCGGCCGGCCGCACGGTGCCTGACCAGGCGGACGTCACCGACGCGATGTCGGCCGGGCGCGTGGCCCAGGTGCAGATCGGCGAGGTGCGCAGTGTCCCGGCGGACGAGGCGCCCTCGATGGGCGGTCCGTGCCCGCCGACGGGGGTGCGGCTGTACGCGGACGAGGGCAACGCCGCGATGGGCCTGCGGGTCGTCGGGCTGTACCTGGAGAACTGCGGCACCGAGGTACACCGGCTGGAGGGCTATCCGCGCCTGCAACTCCTCGACGAGGAGCACGCGGAGGTCACCGGCGTACGCATCCGCCGCGGCGGCGCCGCCATCGCCTCCGGCACCGGCGCGGACGCCCCGCCCCGCCCGCTGGCGCTGCAGCCGGGGGAGCGGGCGTCGAGCCAGTTGGTGTGGCGCAACACGGTCGAGGCGGGCGAGGCGGTCAACGTCCCGTACGTACGGGTGTGGGCGAAGCCCGACGCCGCACCGGTGACGGTGACGCCGGAACTGGACCTCGGCACGACGGGCGAACTCGGCGTCGGCGCCTGGCAGAAGACCGACTGACCCGCACCCGCACCATCCCTTCCCGCACCCCCGCCCAAGGGTAGCCGCGCCCTGTGACATTGCCCCGGCGCCCGCGGCGGCGTTGCGCCCCGAGAGGCGTGGACAGCGTGCGATGTCAGAGTAGGCCCCTACCCTTGGGCGGGAGTGCGGGGTTTGATGGCGCGCTTCCGGTGAGTAATCCGGTGCGGTACGCGGTACGCGGTACGCGGTACGCGGTACGCGGTACGCGGTACGCAGTGCGGTACGGGTGCTCGGTTCCGGTCAGCGCTTCAGGTGCGCGGTTTCGGGCGTTCCGTACGCGGTTCCGGTGCGCTGCGGCAGCGCGTCCCGGTGTTACCTCGTGAACGTACGGATGCGGTACCGCAGTCCCGACCCGCTGAGCTGCCAGCCGCCGTCCTCGGCGACCCGCCACTCCGGGCCCGGCACCGGCGCGTACGTGTCGCCGCCCGCCACCGCCGTGTCGACCTCCGTCACCGAGAGCGTCGTGGCGTGCCCCAGCGCGGCCCGGTAGACCTCCCCGCCGCCGATCACCCACACCATCGTGGCGGCCGGCGAACCCGCGGCCAGTTCCAGCGCCCCGTCGACGGACCCGGCGCCGACCGCGCCCTCCGCCGTCCACCGGGGGTCGCGCGTCACCACGACGTTGCGCCTGCCCGGCAGCGGGCGGAACCGCGGTGGCAGCGAGTCCCAGGTCCTGCGCCCCATCACCACCGGGTGGCCGAGGGTGGTCGCCTTGAAGTGCGCCATGTCCTCGGGAAGGCGCCACGGAATGCCGTTGTCCGCGCCGATCACGCCGTCGCGCGCCTGCGCCCAGATGAGCCCTACGTTCACACCGCGACCGGGGCCTTGATGGCCGGGTGGTGCCGGTAGCCGAGCATCTCGACGTCCGCGTAGGCGTAGTCGAAGAGCGAGTCTGCCCGGCGCAGCCGCAGCTCCGGGAACTCGTACGGGGTGCGCGAGAGCTGCTCCGTGACCTGCTCGACGTGGTTGTCGTAGATGTGGCAGTCGCCGCCGGTCCAGATGAACTCGCCGGGTTCGAGGCCGGTCTGCTGCGCCACCATGTGCGTGAGCAGCGCGTAGCTGGCGATGTTGAACGGGACGCCGAGGAAGAGGTCCGCGCTGCGCTGGTAGAGCTGGCAGGAGAGCTTGCCCTCGGCGACGTAGAACTGGAAGAAGGCGTGGCACGGCGGCAGCGCCATGTTCTCCAGCTCGGCGACGTTCCAGGCGGAGACGATCATGCGGCGCGAGTCGGGGTTGCGGCGGAGGGTGTCGAGCACGTCGCTGATCTGGTCGACGTGCCTGCCGTCCGGCGTGGGCCAGGAGCGCCACTGGACGCCGTAGACGGGGCCCAGTTCGCCGTCCGGTCCCGCCCATTCGTCCCAGATGCTGACGCCGTGCTCCTGGAGCCAGCCGACGTTGGAGTCGCCGCGCAGGAACCACAGCAGCTCGTACACGATGGACTTCAGATGCACCCTCTTGGTGGTGATCAGCGGGAAGCCCTGCGCGAGGTCGTAGCGCAGTTGGTGTCCGAAGACACTCCGGGTGCCGGTGCCCGTCCGGTCGGCCTTGGCCGTCCCGGAGGTGAGCACGGTTCGCAACAGGTCTTCGTACTGGGTGTCCGCCACAGCGGCGAGTCTACTGCCGCCCACCAGGCAGACCGCGAAACGGAACCCCCGCCACCGCCCGGGCGGCGGGGATTCGCCCCGGGTGCCGTACGGAACGGGCGCCCCGGCCCGTACGCGCTACTTGCGGCCGTGCCGCAGCCCGTGCACCGCGGCGATGGCCGCCGCCCCGCCGGCCGCGACGCCGGCGATGACGAAGCACAGGACGTACGCGTCGACGGTCGGTACCTCGGTGCTGTCGATGACCTGCGCCGCCAGCACGGCCGCGGTGGCGGCGCTGGCGATGCTGCCGCCGGCGGTGCGCACGAGGGAGTTGATGCCGCTGGCGATGCCGCTCTGGTCCATGGGTACGTGCTGGACGGCGAGCGTGCCGAGGGCCGCGTAGGCGATGCCGATGCCGAGGCCCTGGATGCCGCTGAAGATCATGACGTCGAGTGCGGAGTCGTGCATGAGCGCGAGCCAGACGTACGCGACGCCCGCGATGACCGAGCCGGTGGCGAGGGTCCAGGCGGCGCCGATCCGGGCCTCGATGCGGCCGGAGAGCGCCGAGAAGACCAGCATGGAGAGGGTGCTCGGCAGCATGTACAGGCCGACGTCGAGCACCGAGCCGGTGAGCCCGTAGCCGACCTCCGCCTCGGGGGTCTGGATGAAGTTCGAGATCAGGGTGAAGGCGGCGAACATCGAGAAGCCGAGGAGCAGCGAGGCGAGGTTGGCCGAGAGCGACTTGGGGCCGACGAGGATCTGCAGCCGTACGAGCGGCTCGCGCATCCTCAGCTCGACGGCTACCCAGACCGCGCACAGCACGACCGCGGCGGCGAACAGGCCGAGGATGCGGGCGTCCGTCCAGCCCCACGAGTTGCCCTGGCTGATGCCGATCAGCAGGCTGACCAGCCAGCCGCCGAGCAGGGCGGCGCCGATCAGGTCGGGGCGCCCGCCGGCGCGGCGGCCGGAGTCGCGGGTGCAGAACAGCACGAAGAGCAGTCCCACGGCGGCCATGGCGGCGGCGATCCAGAAGACCGGGTGGTGGGAGTCGGTGTTGTCGGCGATGAGACCGGTGACGAGCATGCCCACGGCGCCGCCGACGCCGAGGGTGGCGCTGACGACGCCGATGGCGGTCGTGACCCTCTCGCGCGGGTAGGAGTCGCGGATCATCCCGATGGCCAGGGGGATGACGGCCGCGGCGGTGCCCTGGAGCGCGCGGCCGACGATGAGCAGGGCGAGCGAGTCGGCTATCGCGCAGATGACGGAGCCGGCGACGAGCAGGCCCATCGTCACCGAGATCATCTTCTTCTTGCCGTACATGTCGCCGAAGCGGGAGAGCAGCGGCGTGGCGACCGCCCCGGCGAGCAGGGTCGCGGTGAAGACCCACGAGACGGCGGCGACCGAGATGTCGAACGTCTGCATGAGCTGGGGGAGCAGGGGCAGCACCAGCGTCTGCTGCAGCGATACGACGAGCCCGGCGGACGCCAGCGCGAGCAGCGTCAGGCCGGGTCCTGAGGACTGGTCCGGCCGGTCGGCGCGGCCGTCCTCGGCCACCGTGGTGGCGGTGTCTGTCATCGGGGTGGACTCCTGCGACGGGAAGTGGATTACTTGACTTACGCAAGCATGTGATACTTAGTTGAGTCAAGCAAATTAAGGTTAAAGTGATCCCCATGTCTGTCCGGCCGCCTGAAGCCACTCACGTCTCCTCGGATGTGGCCGAGATCGAGCGTGCCCTCAGCCGCATCGCGTATCTGAGCAGCCGGGCGCGGCAGCACGACCGGCTGATGGCGCTGGCCGAGGTGCCGCTGGACCGGGCGGCGGTGGCGCTGCTGCGGCAGATCGACGACTCCGAGCCGCTGCGCCTGGGCGAGCTGGCGGACCGGCTGGGGGTGGAGGCGTCGCACGTGACGCGGCAGGTGCAGCAGTTGCAGAAGGCGGCCTACGTCTCCCGCGTCCCGGATCCGGACGACCGCCGGGCGCAGCGCATCCAGCTCACCGACGCCGGGCGTGAGGCGATCGGGCGCATCCGCGCGGTGGCGTGCCGGGGGATGCAGGGGGCGCTGGCGGAGTGGTCGCCGGAGGACCTGCGGACGCTCGCGGAACTGTTCCACCGGATGGTCGACGACTTCGTCGCGCACGTCGACGAGTGGGCGGCCGAGGTGGAGCGGGTCGCCGGCCCCGGGCCGGACGGGGAGGACGAGGCGGGCGGGCCGGGCGCGGCCGGTCCCGCGAACCGCTCCGGCGACGACACCCCGCCGGGGGCGGGGGTCTGACGGGGCGGAGGGCTCGTGTGTATGGACTTACGGGCCGCGGGAAACGACTCGTGGTGCGGGCGGCGACCTTGACGGTCAGCATCGCGGGCGTCGACCTCCGCGGTCCGCTTCGCGGCCACCGTCCTCGCGCCCGGCTGGCACCTCGATCAGGCGACCGAGTTCAACGGTGCCGTCTGGCCCTGCCTGGGCTCCGCGGTCACACAACGGCTCGGGGGCTGGCGAGTGCGCCGGCACCCCCGGGGTCCGCTCCGGGGGCGCCGCCGCGTCCGCCGCGTCCGCGGGGCGTGCGGCGCGACGGCGCAGGGCGAGCGTTATGAGCAGGGCGAAGGCGGCGACCGCGGTGAGCGTCCGCAGGTTGTTGTAGAGGTCCCAGCGCCGGAGTATCTCCGCGTGGTCGGCGGGGGCCGAGGAGGCGGCCCACTTCTTGATGCCGGAGTTGATCGGGACGTTGCCGAACCGGGTGATGAGGAACGAGGCCAGCGCCAGCAGCGTGGCCCCGGCGGCCGGCACCCGCTCGCGGCCGCGGTGCAGCAGGGCGAGGGCGAGCGCGCTGAGCACGGTGAGCGTCATCGCCGTCTGCATCACGGGCGAGTTCATCTTCATCAGCTCGGCGTGGAACGACAGGCGGGTCTCCAGCGGCACGGCGTCGAACGTCGGGCCGAGGTTCACCGCGCCGTAGCCGAACGCCCCGGCGAGCAGCCCGGCGGAGAGCAGGGCGACGGTGGTGAGGATACGGATCGGCACGGGCTAACTCCGTGGTGTCGCGGGTGGTTCGGGCGGGGGTGGGCCAGGCGTGTAGCCCGCTTCCTCCACGGCGGCGTGGATGTGCGCCCGCGGCACCGGGCGGTCCGCCCGTACGACCACGGTCTCGGCCGCTATGTCCACGCGCACGTCCGTGACGCCCGGGACCCGGCCGATCTCCTCGCCGACGATGTCCGCGCAGTGACTGCACACCATGCCCAGCACGGTGTGACGGGTCTCGATCACGGGCCGTCCCCCTCCTTGCCCGCCGCTTTCCCGCGCGGGCTCTTCCCGTCCGCCCCCGGGTCCTTGATGGTCCTGCTGAGCTGGTGTGTCCTGCGTATCCGGCCGTCCGGGGCCAGCTCGCCGAAGAGATGGACCTCCGTGGCCGTCCGCCGGCCCCTGCGGTCCGTGGCGTGGATGGTGAAGCGGGCGGCGATCCGCTCCCCGTCCCGCAGCGCCTCGTGCACCTCGAAGGCGAAGTCCGCCAGGTTCTTACGGACCGGGCGGATGTGCGCCACCAGCCGCTCCCGGTCGATGCGGATCCCGTCGGCCGTCTGCACGATGTCCGGCGTGTAGTAACGGTCGACGACCGGGCCCGGGTCGCTGCCGTCCGCCGTGATCTCCCGCGTGAAAGAGGTGAAGAACTCGGCCATGAACTGGCGGGCTGTGTCTGTCATCTCGCTCCCCCCGGTGGCGAGGGCGAGCCCGCGCGCACGGCGACGTAGCACCCGCAGGGCGCTATCTCTTACACTCCGTAAGATATAGTGCCCGATCTAACTTTGACAAGGTGTAAGATTTTGCCGTCCAAGGGATCCAGCGAACCCGCCGAGTCCGCGGGCCACCGCCCCGCCCCGCGCCGCCGCCGCGCCGACGCCGAGCGCAGCAGGTCCGCCATCGTCGACGCCGCGGTCCGGCTGCTCGGCGAGCGGCCGGAGGCCAGCGTCGAGGCCATCGCCGCCGCCGCGGGCGTCACCCGCCAGACCGTCTACGCCCACTACCCCTCGCGCAACGAGGTGCTCACCGCCGTCTTCGACCGCGTCACCGCGGAGACCGACGCTGCGCTCGACGCCGCCCGCCTCGACGAACTCCCCGCCGCCACGGGTCTGCTGCGGCTGCTCGACGTGAGCTGGGAGATCGCCGACCGCTACCCCGGCCTCCGGCACGCGGAGCCGCCCCCCGCGGACCGCCGGCAGGAGGACGAGCAGCACCGGCCGATCACCGACCGGCTGGAGCGGATCGCCCGCCGCGGCCAGGAGTCGGGGGAGTTCGCGCGCGACGCCGAGCCGCACTGGCTGGCCGCCGCCACCGTCGCCCTCGGCCACGCGGCAGGGGCGGAGGTCGCCGCCGGCCGGATGACCCCGGCCGCGGCGGCGGAAGCCCTGCGCGTGGGAGTGCTGCGTCTGCACGGGGCGGAGTCGGAGGGCTAGGGCCCCGAGCGTGCGTACGGGGTACGACGGCCGGGCCCGGGAGTCTCAAAGGAGTGCGACCCGCGGCCCGGGCCCGTCGGCCCGGGTCGCGGGGTCCTTCGCAAGGCCGGGCGCCCCCGTGGTCGCCCCGCCCCGCGGCGCCCTCGGCGCCGCCGTCCGTACCGCCCCCGTCGCCGCCGTCAGGCCTGCTGCCTCCCCGGGCCGTTCCGGCGCTGGTTGTACACCAGCGCGCCGCCCGCGAAGATCACCGCACCCGCGCCCGCCAGCGCCGCCGGCAGCACCGCCGAGGAGCCGTCCGACGAGGCGGCCAGGTTCGACTCGCCCTCGTTCAGCGTCTCCACCGCCTGCGCCTTCGGCGCGGCCGCGCCGTGGTCGCCGTGCGCGCCCTTGACCGGGTCGGCCTTGGTGTTCTCCTGGCCCGCGCCCAGCGCCTTGACCTCGTCCGCCGACATCGCGCCCGGCGTCAGCCCGGTGACCTCGCCGTTGCCGCCGTCGAAGACGACGTCCGAGCAGGAGAAGAAGTTCTCCTGGCTGTCCGAGCGGATCCACTGGATGAACAGCATGTGCTGCCCGCTGCGCTGCGGCAGTTGCAGGTTCCAGTAGTAGTGCCCGCCGTCCGAGCCCGCGCCGCCCGCCTGCGGCGGGTTGGTGACCGTCTGCAGGTGCGTCAGGTCGCCCCAGGCCAGCGTCTTGGACGGGCTCCAGCCGTTGTTGGTGATGTAGACCTCGAACCGGCCCGGGTGGTGCGCCCAGTTGCTGTACTGCAGGTTGATGTTCGAGCCGGAGGTGAGGTGCGTGAGCGGCCAGTCGGTGCGGGCCGCGTTGTACGGCGAGAAGTTGTACGGGCTGCGGTCGCCGGCGCTGCAGAGCTTGCCGTCCGGTACGTAGCCCTGGGCGCGCCCGCCGGCGTTGGAGTCCAGCACGGCGAACCAGTTGTACAGCGGCGTCGTACCGGCGGACTGCACCGCCGCCTTGCACGCCGGGTTCTGCGGCATCTGCGTGGAACTGTTCGCGATCAGGTCCTTGTAGCACAGGAACGTGCGCGAGCCGGGCACCATCGCGACGCCGTGGGCCGACGCGGGCGTGGGCACCGCCAGTGCGGCGGTCGCGACGCCCGCGACCCCGGCGAGTGCGAGCGTGCGCCGGAGGCGGAGCGATCGTGCGGCGCGGACGAGTCGTTGGACAGCCATGGTCATGGTCTCCTTCGGGTTCTCCCTGAGCGCTGACGCGAGAGCCCGCGACCTCGGTGCGCGTGCCGGGCCGCCGGGCCGTCCCCGAGCACGGGGCCCGGGCCCGGGGCCGGGGCGGGCGACCGACCTGGCGGGGGGTCTCACATTCGTCGTGAACAGGTCAATGGGAGCGCTCCCATTGAAGGTAGCGCGGGATTTCACGGCTGTAAACGGAATGTGCGCCCGCGTGACGACATCTCTTCCCCTCCTACGGGCATGGGCCGGCCGGTGGCGTTGTTGTCGATCACGACAGCCCCGCCGCGAACAGGAGAGACACATGTCCGAGATCCGCGACGCCCAGGTCGTCGTCTTCGACGTCCTCGGCACGCTCGTCGACGAACCCGGCGGGCTGCGCGCGGAGATCCGCGCCGCCGCGCCCGCCGCCGACGACACGGCGGCAGGCGAACTCCTCGCCCTGTGGCAGCGGCACGTCGAGACCGAGCAGGCGCGGATGGCCCGGGGCGAGCGCCCGTACGCCGACAGCGAGACCGTCGACCGCGAAGCCGCCGAAATGGTGGCCGCACGCGCCGGCGTCACCGACCAGGCGGCCGTCGACCGGCTGGCCACGGCCACCCGGCGGCTGCCCCCGTGGCCCGACTCCGCCGCCGGACTCGACCGCATCGCCCGGCACTTCCCCGTCGCCGGACTCTCCAACGCCTCCGGCCCCGCGCTGCTCCATCTCGCCGCACACGGCGGGCTGCGCTGGCACCAGGCTCTGTCGGGCGCGGCGGTACGGGCCTACAAGCCGGCGCCCGAGGTCTACCGGCTCGCCGCCCAGGCCGCCGGCTGCCCACCCGAGCGGGTGCTGATGGTCGCCGCCCACGCCTGGGACCTGCGGGCGGCGCAGGAGAACGGGCTGCGCACGGCGTACGTCCCGCGGCAGGCCGGCGATCCGCCGGCGGCGACGGACGCGTTCGACTGGCTCTTCGACGGGCTGGAAGGTCTTGTCCAGGCGCTGACGGCGGAGTAAGGCGCACGGCGGGTGCGCCGGCAGAAAGGCGCGGCGGGCCGGGCGGGCCCGTAGCGCGTACACGGTCCGCATACGCGGGACCGGGACCATACCTGGGCGGCGGATGTGCCGCAGCGCGCGCTGCGGCACATCCGCCGCGGCTCTTACGCCCCCGCAAGCGCACTCCGCAAGTCGTCATCGGCCCCACTCGGCGCACCCGCCCCGCGAGGGGCGCGCGGCGCAGGGTGCGCTTCCGTGACCCGCGGCAAGGCCGGGTTCTGCCTGTTCGGCGGGGCCGCGATGGGTCACGATCCTCCTGGCGGCTCATGTGCCCGCCGGGGGGCGGGTGTTCCGGGACCCCTCCCGGCTCCGGTGCCGAAAGATGGGGAAGGCCCGCCGGTGGCTCGCCCGAGAAAGGGATCACGATGGAAGCGTTTCCCCCGATGCCCAGCGAGCCGCCCTCCGAACCCGAAAGGACCGCGGACTCCGGGCAGCAGCCCACCGAACCCGACATCCTCGCGTTCGGACCCGACCGCCCCGTGTTCGAGCTGGCGCCCGTGCCCGTACGGGCCCGGGACCCGTACGCCGTCGGGCTCGCCAACGCCTCGCTGCTGGGCATCGGTTACGGGATGCTCCGCAGGCCCCGGATCGCGCTCGGCACCGCGGGTGTGTCGGTCGTGCTCGTCATCCTGCTGGCGACGGCCGGACGGAACGCGTGGTTCCAGGCCGTCGTGCTGGCGTGGTGGATCGGCGTCACGGTGCACGGCTGGTATCTCGCCGGGGGCCGCCTGCCCCGCCGCGGCGGGGCCGCACCGGAGGCATCCCCGCAGGCCACGGAGTCGCAGCCGACGGAGCCCGCGCAGCCGGCCGTAGCCGAGCCCGCCGACGCGCCCCCGCCGCCCGCCACACCCCCCGTCCTTCCCGCGAACGTGCGCCGTGACCGCCTCGTCGCCCTCCTCGTCGCCCTCCCCGTCCTCCTCGCCTGCACCGCCCTGCGCCTCGACGCCTCCCGGATCGAGGGCAACGCGGCCGACGCCCACCGCGCCGGCGAGTGCGCCCAGGCCGTCTCCGATCTCGAAGGACTCTGGTTCGGCCACCGCCTCGCCGACGCCCCGCTGACCGCTCGTGCCGAGGACGGCACCGAGGCGTGCGAGCTGCTGCTCAAGGCAGAGCGCCAGGCGGAGGACGACCGCATACGCGGCGCCCGCACCCTCAAGGCGTACGCCGACCATCCCGGCGCGCTCTGGGACGGCGCCGCCGGCCGCCGGGCCGATCTCCTCCTCGCCCAGGCCGAGGACGAGCTGGACGCAGGACTGACCGGCGACACCGACGCGCTGAGTGCGGGTTTCGGCCATCTCGCCACCGTCCTCAAGGAGTACGGGGGCCGCGACGCCGACGGCGGCGAGGACCGCAGCGGCGACGTCGACGAGGCGCTCGACGGGTTCCTCGGCGCGCTGCCCACCGACGACGCCTGCCAGACCAAGGAGGTCACCGACTGGCTCGGCGCCAACGAGGCCGGTGACGACGGCCTGGCGCGCGCCGCCGACGTCGTGCCCGAGGTCGCGCCCGCCGCGATCGTCGACTGCGGCGACGCGCTGATGGCCGACGACACCTGGAAGCAGGCCCGCACGCAGTACGAGCAGCTCCTCGACGAGTACCCCGACAGCGAGCTGGCCGGTGCGGCGAAGGACGGGGTCGAGCGCGCGGACCTGGCCATCCAGCTCGACAAGGTACGCGGCCTGCTGAAGCCCGGCGAGTACGGCGAGAAGCCCGCGTACTGCGACAACCCGGCCCCGTACCGCGGCGCCAAGCCCTACCGCGGCGAAGGACCGCACCGCGCGATGCTCGTCGGCCAGAGCAAGCACCGCTCGAAGCTCCCGTCCTCCTGGCTGGCGAAGGACCCGAAGGACGCGGTGGCGATCATCTGCGCGGGCTCGTCGAAGCACGGCGCCACGGTGGCGAACTGCCCGTACGAGGACGACATAGCCATCGGCGGCTCCGTCAACGTGGCCTTCAAGAACCGGGAGATCCCCGTCCGGGTCTACGAGCTGCGCACCGGCAAGCTGGCGAAGAAGACCACCGTCGAGATCGGCGGCGCCAGTTGCCCGGCCGTGCTGGAGTACACGTACTACGGCGTCGACACCGGCCCGCCGTCCGAGGTGTACGTCAAGTCCTCGGAGTCCGACGTGCGCGCGGGCTACGAGCCGCTGATCTATCCCTGAGAGCCACCCCTGAGGGCCGGGTCCGGTCCGGGTCGGTGGCGGCCGACCCGGACCGGCCCGGCTGAACGCCGGCCGGTGGCGAGCAGGCTCAGTTGGTCGCCAGCGCGTACGCGAGGTCGGGGACGAACTGCCCCGCCCGCGCCGCGCAGCCGTCCGCCTCGCCGGGCGGCTTGACCCACAGCAGCGCGTCCACGGCGTCGTCCCCGGTCGCGAGCGTCGGTTCCGCGCCCAGCGCGCGTCCTGAGGGGTCGCACCACTGGCCGTTGGAGCCGTTGCCGTTGCGGCTGGTGTCCACGACCAGGCTGAGGTCCGGGTCGCCGAGGGCGGCCAGGATCTGCTTGCCGTACGCGATTTCCTCCGCCGTGGTGCGGAAGTTGGAGACGTTGGTGAACACGCCGTCCGCCTCCGCGACCCCGGAGGCCGCCAGCCGGGCGGCCTGGTCGCCGGGGGAGTGCCAGGCGGAGTGGCCGCCGTCGAGGTAGACGTGGGTCTGCGGGCCGGCGGACTTCAGGGTGGTGACGGCCTGCCGCAGCGCCGCGTGCCGGGCGTCGCGGCCCGCCTGGTCGAGGCAGTCCTCCAGGGCGAGCGCGTCGGTCTCCAGGATGATCACCACGGGGTGGTCGCCGAGGCCGGCGGCGATGAGCCGGATCCAGTTCTGGTACGAGGGCAGGTCGGGGGCGCCGCCGGAGCTGGCGCCGCCGCAGTCGCGGTTGGGGATGCCGTAGACGGAGAGGACGGGCAGGGCATCGCCGGCGGCGGACATGTAGCCGGCGACCTCCTGCTGCACGGTGCCGGGGTTGTACTGGGAGAGCCAGCGGGCCTGCGGCTGGGAGGCGATGCGGTCGGCGATGACCGGCTGCCGCCAGTCGCCGGGGTTGGCCGCGGTCCACCGCCGGACCTGGGAATCGGGGTCGACGTACAGGGGCCCGGGCAGTGCGGCGGCGGCGTGCGGGGTGCCTCGTCCTGAGGGCGACTCCGCCGCGGGGGCGGCGGTGGCGAGGCCGGCGAGGGCGAGGCCGGCGCCGAGGAGGCCGGCCAGGGTGGTGCGGCGCCATCGGCGCAGGATGCGTACGCGCATGGTGGTCCGTCCTTGTCGCGTCTGCCGGAGACGGAGGTCTCCGGGTGGGAGGTGTGCGGGATTTGGGAGCGCTCCCATGCGTTGCCGGAGCATAGCGGCGGACCGCCGGGTTGGAAACACCGCCCGCGCGCGGGGCCTGGGGGGTGGGGCGTACCTCACGGCGGGAGGTCCGCGGGATCCGGGTTACAGTCGACCGGTGAACGTGGGAGGACCCGGGGATGAAGCCGTCGGCTGCCCGCTGACCGCCGTCGCCGCCAGGTACCTGCCCCGGCTGTCGGAGTTCGCTTTCGAGCCGGGGCTCGTCGCGGCCGTCGACCAGCACGCGGCCGCCGTACGCGATGCGCTCGTGCCCCGGCAGCGCCGCCCCTGGCGCGACCTCCTCCCGCAGCGGATCGAGCGCGTCTGCGCGCCGCAGCAGATGCGCCGCGAGGACCTGACGGACTACGTGGTCGGGTTCACCGACGTGCTGGCCGAGAGCGACTGGCGCGAGCCGGCCGGATACGACTTCGCGGTGCTGCGGCTGACGGCGGTCTGCTGGCTGATCCGCGAGTACGACCTCCTGTCGGGCTGACCGGGCGAAGGTCCCCCGTACGACTCCCCGCCGCACGGGCGGGTGAACGCGGCCCGCCGCCGGATTGCGCTGTCCGGTACGTCCCGTATCGTCACGAATGCCCCCGTGACCAGGAGGGACCGTGCCCGAACCCCAGCCCGTGCTGGCTCCGCCCGCCACCGCCGCGGTGTTCCTCGTCGTCACCGTCGCGCCCGGCGGCGAGGACACGATCCGCGACGTACTCGCAGACCTCCCCGCGCTCCAGCGCGCCGTGGGCTTCGGCGCCCCCGACGACGATCTGACGTGCGTCGCTGGCATCGGCGCCGCCGTCTGGGGCCGGCTCTTCCTGGGCCCGCGCCCGGCCGGGCTGCACCCGTTCCGCGAGCTGGCGGGCGAGCACCACCGCGCCGTCGCCACCCCGGGCGACGTGCTCTTCCACATCCGCTCCCGGCGCATGGACCTCTGCTTCGAGCTGGCCAGACGGCTGCGCGCCCGGCTCGGCGACGCCGTCGCGGTCGCCGACGAGGTGCACGGCTTCAAGTACTACGACATGCGCGACCTGCTCGGCTTCGTCGACGGCACCGAGAACCCGGTCGGACAGGCCGCGGGCGCCGCGGTGTTCACGGGACCCGAGGACCCGCGGTTCGCCGGCGGCAGCTACGTGATGGTGCAGAAGTACGTGCACGACCTCGAAGCCTGGGAGGCGCTGAGCACCGAGGAGCAGGAGCGGGTCATCGGGCGCACCAAGCTGGGCAACACCGAGCTGCCGGAGGAGGCGCAGCCCGGCGACTCGCACGTCGCGCTCAACACGATCACGGGCCCCGGCGGCGAGGAGCGCCAGGTCGTACGGGACAACATGCCGTTCGGCTCCGTCGGCGACGGCGAGTTCGGCACGTACTTCATCGGCTACGCGCGCGAGCCCGGGGTGCTGGAGGAGATGCTGGAGAACATGTTCCTCGGCCGCCCGCCCGGGACGTACGACCGGATCCTGGACTTCTCCACGGCCGTGACCGGCTGCCTGTTCTTCGCCCCCGCGGCCGGCTTCCTCGACGACCTCCCCGACCTGCCGGCCGCCCTCGGCGCGGCGGCGACCGTCGTTCCGGACCCCGTCGCCCCGGCCCCCGTACCCGACCCGCAGGGCGCCGGTGACGGCTCGCTGGGGATCGGCGGCCTCAAAGGAGCACCCGCACGATGAACAACCTGCACCGCGAACTCGCTCCGATCACCCAGGCGGCCTGGGCGGAGATCGAGGAGGAGGCCCGGCGCACCTTCCGCCGCCATGTCGCGGGCCGCCGCGTCGTCGACGTCACCGGCCCCGAGGGCCCCGAGCTGGCCGCCGTCGGCACCGGGCACCTGGAGGAGATCGCCCCGCCCGCGCCCGGCGCGACCGCGCGGCTGCGCGCGGCGCAGTCGCTGATCGAGCTGCGGGTGCCGTTCACCGTCAGCCGCGACGCCGTGGACGACGTGGAGCGCGGCTCCCGGGACTCCGACTGGCAGCCGGTCAAGGACGCCGCCCGCACCGCCGCGTTCGCCGAGGACCGGATGATCGCCGACGGGTACGCGGCCGCCGGCGTCGAGGGCCTGCGCATGCGCAGCTCGCTGCCCGAGCTGAGCCTGCCCGCCGAGGTCCGCGACTACCCCGACACCGTCAGCCAGGCGCTCTCCGCGCTGCGGCTGGCCGGCGTGGACGGCCCGTACTCGCTGCTGCTGGGGGCGGACGTGTACACGGCGGTGAGCGAGACCGCCGACCACGGCTATCCGGTCGCCCAGCACATCTCCCGGCTGCTGGACGGCGAGCTGATCTGGGCCCCGGCGATGACCGGCGGGCTCGCGCTGTCCACCCGCGGCGGCGACTTCGAGCTGCGCCTCGGCGAGGACCTGGCCATCGGGTACACCGCGCACGACGCGAAGACGGTGCAGCTCTACCTGCACGAGACGCTGACGTTCCTGACGTACACGGACGAGGCGATCGTCGTCCTACGGGCGTGAAGGGTCCGCGCGACGACGACGAGGACGGCGTCCGGGGCGGTGACCGGGACGGCGGCCCGGACCGCGGCCCGGAGCGCCGCCGGGACCCTCTGCTCGCCTGGCTGCGCGAGGTCGTACCCGTGGCGCTCATGGTCGTCGCGTACTTCCTGCTGCCTCTGCACCTGCTGGGCGCGGAGAGACCCGAGCTGAGCTGGACGCTCTTCGCGCTGGCGCTCAGCGCGGTGACCCTCTTGCTGCTCCGCGAGATCCGGGCGGTGCTGATGGAGGTGCCGCGCGCCCGCCCGGGGGTCACCATCCCGCTTCTGATGATCGCCTCGCTCCTGGTTTTCTCCGCCGCGTACAACGGGATCGCCCAGCATTCGGCGGAGTTCCACGGGCTGCGGACCCGGGTCGATGCCCTGTACTTCACGGTCGCGACCGTGGCGACCGTCGGCTACGGCGACATCACCGCGCGTGGGCAGACGGCCCGGATCCTGGTGATGGGGCAGATCACGTACAGCTTCGTCTTCCTCACCGCCGCGGCGACGGCGCTGAGCCGCCGGCTGCGCCGGTCACTGGGCGAGGGGCGGACCAGCGGCAGACGGCGGCACGGCAGGGGGCGGCGGCACGGGGGTGGGCGGTCTGCGGGGCGGGGCTGAGGCCCCCGGGCGTTCACCCGAACGGCCGTCACGGGATCGTCCGCCCGCGGCCCCGGCGTGATGCTGGGACTCCTGGCCACCCCCGGCGGCCCTCGGCAAGGAGCGTGTTCCGATGACCTCCCCCACCGCCTCCTCCCACGACACGACGCCGTCGAGCCCCACCCCACCGAACCGCGGCGGCAGCCCCTGGGCGACAGGGGGCACGGTGTTCGCCGGGGTGCTGATGCTGGTGTACGGCGTCCTCGCCGTGTTCCAGGGCATCGCGGGCATCGCCCACGACGACGTGTACGCCCGGCAGGGCGACTACGTGTTCAAGTTCGACCTGACGACCTGGGGCTGGATCCACCTGATCCTCGGCGTCGTCGCCGCGGCGGGCCTGGGCATTCTCATGGGCAACGAGTGGGCCCGGCTGCTGGGCGTCGCGCTGGCCGCCCTGGCGGTGATCGCCAACTTCGCGTGGCTGCCGTACCTGCCGGTGTGGGCGATCGTGAACATCGCGATCGGCATCTTCGTGATCTGGGCGCTGTGCACCGACAGGTCCCGGTCGCTCGGCTGAGGCTTCGCGGGCCGCGGCCTCCGGCGGCGGGCGCCTCCGCTCCCACGCGGAAGCGCCCGCTCCGGCTGGTGCGGTGTGACACCTTTCCACACGGCGACGCTGAACTACGGGAGTCCCGACATGGGGAGGTGTGAACCGTCAGCGCCGCAGACATGAACAACGGTTTCCACGAGCCCGCCCACCGCGCCCGCGATCTGGTCGCGTTCCTCCGCGAGCGGTACGCGGAGCAGCGCAGAACCGCCGTCGAGCAGCGGTTGCAGCACTGGCATCGGGAGGTCGCCGAGCTGAACGCCAAGCAGGCCGTCGTGGACAACTGCGAGCGGTGGTCCCTCATGGCCGACGAGGCGGGCCGCAGGATCGCCGAGCGGTCCGCCGCCGGCCTCGGCGTCGAGCCGGCCGAGGCGCTGGAGGCGGCCCGGCTGGACGGTTGTGCGACGGCGGTGATCCACGTCGTGGCGACGCTGGCGCTGCCGTACCAGCGCCACCCCGGGTACCGGGAGGCGTGGCGCCCGCCGCCGGGGCCGTGAGGGCGCCGGGGCCGTGAGGGCGCCGGGGCGCGGGGTCAGCCGCCGGAGCGGCCGAGGAGGGTGCGTACGCCCGCGGCGCTCAGCGTCAGCGCGCCGGGACTGCCGGTGTCGATGGTCAGATACACCTCGTCCGACGGCCAGGCGTTGGCCAGGAGCACCAGCGGCAGCTTGCGGTACTTGTCGACGGAGGGCAGCGCGTGCCCCATCCGGGACTCGGACGTGAAGACGGGCACGAGCCGGTCGCCGTTCGGCTGCTCCATCACCGGCAGCATCATGCTCTCCTCGGCTCCGGCCCGCTCCTGCTCCGCGCCCCCCTCCGGCGGGCCCGGTCCCTCGTCCGGCACGGGCACGAGGACTTCGCTGTGGGCCAGCGCGTGCAGCGCCGCCGGGTCCTTGGCGTCGGTCGCCAGTGCCTCCAGCGCCCGCTGAGTGGTCGAGGGGTCGCTCCCCTGCGGTGCCTCGGTCATGGTCCTTCGCTTCCTCCGGTGTGCCGCGGCGCGCAGTCCCTTCCGGCCCGCCCGCGGCATTGCCTACCCCGTACAGCGTCGAACGTGCCCCCGCTGTCACTCCCGGGACCGGTGACCGGGCCGTTCCGGGTGTGCGCGCGGCCCGGAGGGACCATAATCCGGCGATGAGCGACCCCGGGGGCCAGGCACGACCCGATCCCAGAGCCGGTCACCGGCTCGCGCTGCACACCGCCGCCAAGAGGTTACGGGCGGAGTTCCAGGGGGTGTTCGGCGAGCAGACCATCGAGCGGTTCCTGTACGGCGCGTACGGGGACATAGCGGTACGCGGCGCTCCGCCGGACGACCTCCCGCGCCTCACCGAGCGCTACGCGCGCCGCCGGCTGCATGCGCTGGCCCGGGTGGAGGGGGTGAGCGGCGACGGGCGGCCGGTCGTGCTCTTCCTGTGCGTGCACAACGCCGGGCGCAGCCTGATGGCGATGGGCCTGATGGCCCGGCTGGCGGGGAACCGCGCGGTGGCCTGGTCGGCGGGGTCCGCGCCCGGTGCCTCGGCCAACGCGGCGGCGGTGGCCGTGATGGGGGAGCGGGGGATCGACATCTCCGGGGAGTTCCCCACGGCGTGGACGGACGAGGTGGTCAGGGCGGCGGACGTGATCGTCACGATGGGCTGCGGGGACGCCTGCCCGGTGTTCCCCGGCAAGCGGTACGTGGACTGGCCGCTCGCCGATCCGCGCGGGTGGGCGGCGGCGGAGGAGGTGCGGCCGCTGCGGGACGAGATCGAGCAGCGGGTCCGCAAACTCCTCGCGGACCTGGGCATACCGCCCCGCGACTGACGGCGGCGGACGACCGCGCGCCCACCGGTTCCGTACGCCGCCTGGGTGCGCCCGCTTCACCCGAAGGGCGGGCGGTGGCGCGCGTGTTGGTCTCGGGCCCGCCGCCCGCCCTGCGGATCATGGTGGGGCCGCCGACCGCCGAGCGCGAAGGGCCCCACCGTGACGCGAACCCCCACCGTGACGCGAACCCGCACCGTACGCACGGCACTTGCCGTCCTCGTCGCCGCCGCAGGGCTGGCCGGCGGCGTTCCCGCCGCGGCGGTCGCCGCCGGCCACCCCGACCCCGCGACCCACCCCTCGGCCGTCCACCCCCCGGCCGCCGGCCGTGCGGCCGCCGTGCCCGCGCCCGCCGTGGGGGCCTCCCTGCGGGCCGAGCGCGTCTGCACCGGCGAGCGGCTCGGCGACGCCCGGCTGGGGCCCGAGCACCTGCCGGACCGGTGGGAGCCGCGGGTGGGGCCGCTGCTGCAGGGCTGGCGTCCTACCGGTTCGCTCACGCCCGCCGCGTTCCTGGAGAAGTACTGGACGGGCCCCGCCGAGGGCGGCACCTGGAAGTACCCGCCGCACGACGGCTTCGCCGAGGTCAACGGCACCGTCGACCGGGAGGCGACGCGGCTGGAGGCCGGGCAGTTGCTCGACCGCTTCGGCTCGGAGTACGGCGGCTACCTCGCCCCCGCAGGCGACCGCTACGCCGAGCGCGCGCTGCCACCGCAGAACCTCAACACATGCGACCCCGGCGCCCCCTGCGATTACCGCGTCTACCAGGTCTCCAAGCCGTTCTGGGTCTGGCAGGGGGCGGTCGCGCCGTGGTTCGAGCAGCCCGGCGGGGGCGAGCAGATCAAGCTGGACCCGGTGTTCCTCGACCCGGGCGAGGGACAGCGGCTGAACGTCACCTGGCTGCTGGAGCACGGCTACCTGGCGCCCGTGTGAGGTCCGGCGGCTGGCTGGGTCAGTCGGCCGGCGGGGCGGGGCGTCAGTCGTGCTCGGAGACGAGGACGGCGACCGTGTCCGGCGCCAGGGCCTCGAAGACGTGCGGGACGTCGGCGGGGTACGAGGCGTAGTCGCCCGGCTCCAGGTCGACCGGCTCCTCCGCCAGGCCCACGCGCGCGTGCCCGCTGCTGACTATGACGTGCTCCACGACGCCGGGTGAGTGCGGATCCGAGCGGCGCGGGGTGCCGGGCTGGACGGTGACGAGGTAGATGTCCCGGCGGGCGTGGGCGGGGGAGGAGGCGAGCAGCGTCGCGGCGTAGTCGGCGTGCTCGGAGGGCACGGACGGGCCCTCGCCGCGGCGTATGACCTGCACCCGCGGGCGGGGCGGCTCGACCAGCCGGGAGAAGGGCACGTCGAGCGCGACGCTGAGCGCCCACAGGGTCTCCACGCTCGGATTGCCGGTGCCGGACTCCAGTTGGGAGAGCGTCGACTTGGCGATGCCCGCGCGGCGGGCCAGCTCCGTCAGCGTCAGCCCCGTACGGCGGCGCTCGCGCTGGAGCGACGCGGCGATGGCGTCGAGGGGGGCTCCGCCGCTCGGGACCATGGCGCTCCGTTCGCTCTGTCGGTCGTTTATTCGGCTTGACGAACAGAGTAGCGGATGTTCAGCATGGCAGTCATGCGTTCGATATGGCGAACCCTGCGCGGCGACCTCGCCCGCGACATCGCGCTCGTCTGCGCCGCCGACACCCTGGTCGGCGTCTCGTTCGGGGCCATCGCGGTCGGCGAGGGGCTGCCGCTGTGGCTGCCGGTGCTGCTGTCGGTGGTGGTCTTCGCGGGGGCGGCGCAGTTCATGTTCGTCGGCATCGTCGCCTCCGGTGGTACGGCGCTGGCGGCGGTCGCGGCCGGGCTGCTGGTCAACGCGCGGCACGTACCGTTCGGCTTCACCGTCGGCGACGCGCTGGGCGGCGGGAGGCTGCGGCGGCTCGCCGGCAGCCATCTGATGATCGACGAGACCGTGGCGTTCGCGCTGGCCCAGCGGGACCCGGTGCGGCGGCGGGCGGCGTACTGGGCCTGCGGCGTGGGGCTGTTCGTCTGCTGGAACGCGGGGGTGGTGCTCGGTGCGCTGGGCGGTACGGCGGTGAGCGACACGGACGCCTTCGGGCTGGACGCGGCGTTCCCCGCGGTGCTGCTGGCGCTGGTGCTGCCGTCGCTGCGCGAGGCGGGTACGCGGCGGGCGGCGCTGGTGGGGGTGGGCGTCGCGCTGGCGGCGGCGCCGTTCCTGCCGGCGGGGGTGCCGGTGCTGCTGGCGCTGGCGGGGCTCGCGGTGGCGGGTGCCGGCGGCGAGGCGGCGCGGGAGAAGGGGAGCGGTGCGGTGGCGGAGGGCGGTCCGGTGGGGAGTCCGGTGCCCGAAGGCGGCGTGCCTGGCGGTGTGCCGCCCGGGGGCGGGGTGCCGGGTGGCGGTGACGACGAGCCCGGGGCCGGTTCGTACGACGAGGAGCGGGTGCCGTGAGCACGACGACCCTGGTGCTCGCCGTCTTCGTGCTCGGCGCCGGCACGTTCGCCTTCCGCTTCGCCGGCCCCGCGCTGCGCTCCCGCGTACGTCTGGAGCCGCGGGCGGAGCGGCTGATGACCGTCGCGGCCATCGTGCTGCTCACCGCCCTGGTCGGCACGCAGGCGCTGCTGGACGACGGCG
Organism: Streptomyces sp. NBC_01808; assembly: GCF_035917395.1. NCBI lineage: Bacteria > Bacillati > Actinomycetota > Actinomycetes > Kitasatosporales > Streptomycetaceae > Streptomyces > Streptomyces sp. NBC_01808. The sequence continues at coordinate 2,278,721 of NZ_CP109072.1, read as the reverse complement.
GCTTCGCGGGGGTCGCGCGGCCGGCGGGCGTCGCGGTCGGCGGCGTCCTGGCGTGGCGGCGGGCTCCGTTCGTGGTCGTGGTGGTCGCCGCGGCGGCCACGGCTGCGCTGCTGCGGCTGATCGGCGTGGACTGACCGGTCGGCCGCTCGCCGCCCGCCGCTGCCGCCCGCGCCGTACGGGCGGGCTGCCCCCGGTGCCGTACGGGCCGGGGGTGAACCCGGCGGCCCCGGCCGGGTGTCAGGCGGGGTCGAGGGGGCCCAGGAGCCAGCTTCCGGCCGAGGCGGGGTCGTCGTCGAAGTAGTAGTCCCTGATGGCCGCGAGCAGGTCGGCGGTGGTGACGCGGCCGTCCCCGTCGGTGTCCAGCCGGCGGAAGACCTCGCGCGCGTCGTGCGCCGGGAGGTTCATCAGCGCGCCCGTCCAGCGCACGTGCTCCTCTCGGTCGAGCGCGCCGTCGCCGTCCACGTCGGCGATCGCCATGATCGCCTCCAGGAACTCCCCGTACCCCGCGGCGAAGTCCTCCGGCGTCTCCAGCAGCCCGGCGGCGAACGCCGCCGCGTACTCGGCCTGGTCGACCCGCCCGTCCCCGTCCCTGTCCGCGGCCCGTACGAGCCGCTCCCACACCCCGAGGCACAGTTCCTCCACCCGGCGCCGCGCCGGCGAGTCGGGGCCGTGGCCGAACTCCTCGCCCAGTTGGCGGGCGGCGCGCTCGAAGTCCGCGCGGTCGACGTAGCCGTCGCCGTCCGTGTCGTACGTACGGAAGCGTCGCGCGAGCTTCCGCGCCAGGAACGTCGATACCTCCACGAGCCGTCCTCTCCGCAGGAATTGCCGCCGGTGCACGACGCTACGGCCGGTCCGCCTGGGCGCACAGGGCGCCTGGACGGGCGCACGGTGGCCCGGAGACGGACGGGGCGCCGACCCCTTTACGGAGAGTGATGAAGGATTTACGATGAGTGCGTGACGGCGCCGAAGGCCGGCACTGACCGACGTCACCAGCCAGAGAAAACCGGGGGGTTGCTCGCATGGCAGAACCACTGTCCGCCGCCGTCGTGCTGCGCGCGCTGGAGCGCGAGGGGCTGACGATCGTCGAGCACGGCGAATGGCGCACGCACAATCGCAACCACGTGGGCCCGTGGGGCCCGGTGCACGGCGTGGTCGTCCACCACACGGCCACGTCCGGCACGGACGACAGCGTCCGCCTCTGCTACCGCGGCAGGCCCGACCTGCCGGGCCCGCTCTGCCACGGCGTCATCGACAAGAGCGGCCGGGTCCACCTCGTCGGCCACGGCCGGGCGAACCACGCGGGGCTGGGCGACGACGAGGTGCTGCGCGCGGTGATAACCGAGCGGTACGGGGAGCGCCCGCCGTCGCCCAACGAGCAGAACACGGACGGCAACGCGCGGTTCTACGGCTTCGAGTGCATCAACCTCGGCGACGGCGAGGACCCCTGGCCCGACGCGCAGTTGGAGGCCGCCGAGCGGGCCTCGGCGGCGCTGTGCCGGGCCCACGGCTGGCAGGCGAAGTCGGTGATCGGCCACAAGGAGTGGACGGACCAGAAGATCGACCCGCTGGGCTTCGGCATGCCGGGGATGCGCGAACGCATCGCGAAGCGCCTCGCAGGCAAACCAGAAGGCGAACCCCCATCGGAGCCCTCCGACCCCCCGAGCCCGGCGCCCTGATCGGGCCGGTGGCGGGGCCATCGGCAACGGGCCCACCGGCAGGCGCTCGCCGGGCGCGGCGGCGGGGAGGACCGGGGCGGAGTAACCGGCGCGCCCGGCCGGCTTGCGGTACGTAGGCGCGCCCGCCTCGTGCCGCAGCATGCGCAGCATGTACGCGAACCGCTGCACCGGTCCGGCGGCCGGATCCAGCGCCTTTTCCCGGCGACCCATCGCGTCCCCGCCCCCCTATCACGCCGGCCGAATCGATAGGCCGGTCGAGTGGGGGCTGCCCGTCAAACGGGTGGCCGCCGGACTCCGGGGAGTCCTGTCCTCGCTCCCGCCGGTGCCCGCCGTCGCCACCGTCCAGCACCGCAGCCTCACCCCCGTCCCCGACGCGGAGCCCCCGGGCCACCGCCCGGCCGCCACCGCCCTCGCCGAAGCCGCTCGGGCGCCGGGCCGCGGCGTGGCCACCGCGCCCCTCGTCCTCGCACCGGCCGCGCTCGCGCTCGTCCTGGGGCTGTGGGTCCTCGGCCGGCAGGGCACGATGTGGCGCGACGAGGCCGTCACGTACGAGATGGCCCACCGCGACCTGACCGCGCTGTGGCAGACGCTGCCGCACTTCGACGCCGTGCACGGCCTCTACTACCTGCTGATGCACGGCGTCTTCGGCCTCTGGGACGGCGGCCTCCTCGCGCTCCGGATGCCCTCCGTACTGGCGACGGCCGCCGCCGCGGCCGGCGTCGCGCTCCTCGCCGGGGCGGCGCTCGACGCGGCGTTACGCGCCGGGGTGCACGACCCGGCCCGGGACCGCCACCCCGCCACCGGCACCGCCGCCCCGGCAGGGCCGCGGGACCGCGCACCCGGCGGCGCGTGACGGCCGTGGCCGTGGTCGCCGTTCTCGTCGCGCCGCTGCCGGCGACGTTCCACCTGCGTACGCCCGCCAGCCGGCTGGACGACGTCTCCGCTGTCGCCCGCGCCGTCCAGGCGCAGAGCAGGCCCGGCGACGGGCTGCTGTTCCTGCCCGCCCGGCGGCGCGTGTGGCTGCACGGTGCGCCCGGGGCGTACGACGGGCTCGTCGACCTCGCGCTCGCCGCGTCCGCCGCCGACTCCCGCACCCTGTACGGCGCGGAGCTGCCCGCCGCGCACATCCGCGCCCGGCTGCTGGCCGCCGACCGGATCGTCGTGCTGCGCGACCCGCCCGGGCAGCCGCTCGACGCCGAGCCCGGCGAGGCGGCCAAACGTGCCGTGCTGCGCGCGCACTTCAGGGAGTGCGGGACCCGGAGCGTCCGGGGCGCCCGCGTCTCCCTCTACGCGCGGTCCGGGCTCTGCCGCACCGGCTCCGCGTCGGCGTCCACGTCCGCGGAAGCCTCGTCGTCCCTGTCCTCGTCGCCCGAGCGCTCTCCGTCCCCGTCGTTCTCCTCCGAGTAGCGCGGCCGGGGCACCGAGGTGCGGACGAACTCCACCTCCGCGTACGGCGGCGTGCGCAGCCACAGCCGCCGCCCCACCGCGAGCCACACCACCCAGCAGAACGCCACCAGGCCCGTCAGCCCCACCAGGGTGTTCGCCAGGAACTCCGTCACCGGCGGATGCTCCACCGTCGCCTTGTCGACCCAGTACGGGCCGCCCCACTTCCAGTCCATCGGGGCGTCCTCGGACGCCTGCGCCCAGATGGTCCAGGCGAAGATCCGGCACGCGCCGTAGAGGAAGTAGGCGTGGTAGAGCGCCAGCAGGAAGCGGTCGGACAGGCCGACGCGGTGGCGCAGCCAGCCCCAGGCGGGGTCCGCCGGATAGACGTGCTGCTTGAAGTACTTGGCGGTCAGGGAGCGGTAGTTGTACGCGAGCATCGCCAGCCAGAACAGGTCCCAGGCCAGGCCCAGACTGCCGTAGTACGCGGCGGCGTCCCCGTAGCGGCCCTCCTGCGCCGCGTACGCCCACATGCCCGTCGAGTAGTGCTGGTCGGTGAAGGGGAAGAAGAGCATCACGCCGACGCTGTCGAAGCAGTCGGTCAGCACGTGCGCCCACTGGCCGATCAGCAGACCGAGCGCCCACTCGCGGCTCTTGAAGATCAGCAGCACGGCCAGCGCCAGCACCACGCCCCACACCAGCGTGTGGGTGAAGCCGACGCCCGGCCAGCCGCGGTGGTAGTCCCAGGCGTTCTCCGGCTTGAAGGAGAAGCTGCCTATCTCGAAGCCGTAGACGGTGCCCTTGGTGCCCATGTCGGGCAGGAAGCAGCCGAGGAGGATCGCCAGGTACGAGACCTTGACCTTGGTGTGCTTGTGGAGGATGTAGCTCTCCAGCTCATGTGCCGCCCAGCTCACCGGTCTTCCCCCTCGCCGCCGTCCCGGCCGTCCTCCGGGCCGCCGTCCGGCTCGTCGTCCCCGGGGTGCCGCCGGGCGCGTACCTTGTCGACGGCCCAGCCGGTCAGGAGGATCGCCGCGATCGCGACCACCGGGCCGCGGGTCCAGGTGAGGATGGAGCGGGTGAAGATCGCGCCGCCCGCGACGAGGGCGATCACGGCGGCCGTGTAGCCGGCGATGTCGCCGGCGCGGGTGCGTTGTACGGGCCGCAGGAATGCCGGGCGGCTAGGCACCGGGGGTCACCCCCGCGGCGCGGCCCGACTGCCCGGGGTGAGTCGTCCGTATGCCTACGGGCCCGCCCCCGCGTCCCGTTCCGCTTCCGCGTACGGCTACGCCGTCGCGTATCGCGCCCTCACCGTGCACCGCGCCCCACCGTTCCGTCGTCGCCGGCGCGGCTCCCCGGCCGCGCAGGCCCCCCTCGGTCGTCCGGGATCTTACGGGATGGGGCGCGGTGCCCGGCATTCCGGCGTCAGCTCGCGGGCCTGGTCTCGTAGACCAGCAGTTCCGTGCCGGCGGGGGAGGCGCCGTCGTCGGGCGCCGCCCACATGCGCAGTCCTTCGCCGCGCAGCGCCTCCAGCAGCACGGGGTTGCGGGTCGCGACGTGGCCGCCGGTCGACCAGAGCTGCACCGGCACCTCGTGCTCGATGTCGAACGTGCGCAGGTCGATGGTCGCGATGCCGCCCAGCTCGAAGTCGGCGCCGGAGGCGTTCTTGAAGCCGGTGATGCCGGTGCAGAGCATCTTGCGCGAGTCGGCGTACGCGCAGTCCTGGTAGTCGACGAAGTGGCTCTGGTTCGTGCGCCGCTGCAGCTGGCGGCCGTGCCGGTCCCAGGTGTAGAGGGTCCGCGAGCCCCACGAGACGCCGTGCACCTTGCCGGTGCGCGGCTCGGGCACCACGCCGCCGACGTGGTCGTCGACCCGGAACTCCTCGGTCACCTTCAGCGTGCGGACGTCGACCCGGTAGACGACGGCGGCGCTGTCGGGCCGGTACTCCGCGACCGGGACCCAGACCGAGCGGCCGTCGGTGTCGATGCCGCCGGGGTGGTACATGTCGCCCTCGCCCAGCGTGATGTCCTCCAGGAGCCGGCCCTTGAGGTCGAGGACGAAGAGGTGGCCTACGCCGCGGCCGGGGCTGCGGTCGTAGCCGTCGACGGGCTCCGGGTAGCGCACCGGCGGCTCGATGACCTCGACGCTGGAGAGGAACAGCCGGTCGCCGACGCGGGTCATGCCCTGCGGGTGGTACGTCTCGAAGTCCAGCGGCAGCTTCTCGACCAGCTCCCACTTGCTGTTGCGGTCCAGCTTCGCGACGGCCTCGACGACGGGGGCGTCGCGCTCGGTCCCGTGGTCGCCGCCGGGCCGCGCGGCGGGGGCGGCGGAGGCGGCGACGGTGCCGAGCAGGGCCGCGGCCAGGGCAGTGACGCCGAGCGTTCTGACGTACCTCATGTGCATCGATCCTCTCCCTCGCGGGCCGGCCAGGACGGCGGGGTGCTCCCCGCGGCGGCCGCCGGCCGGCGCCCGATGATGGCGAGGCCATCCTGCCCGTACGTGGCGGCGAGGCAATCCCGCGGCGAACAGCGGAACACGGCGACGGAACACGGCGACGGAAAACGGGGTCGGAACACGGCGAAGGTACACGGCGAAGGAACACGGCGGACGCGGCACCGCGACCGGACGCGGCGAGGGGGACACCGCGCCGCCGCGGGGAGGGACGGCGGCGCGGCAGGTGACACGGCGACGGGACACCGCGCCGTCCGCTGATGTCCCGCCGCCGCGGTCCGAGTGCCCCTTTCTCAGCCGGCCATGCCCAGCACCGTCAGCGAGTACGGCGTGAAGCCCAGCTCCATCGTCCGCGTCACCTCGAACCCGTCACTGGCCACCTCCGCCTCGATCAGCGAGCCGGTGAACGGATCCGTCACGTACACCGACTCCTCGCCCGGCGCCAGCGCCGCCTGGTTCTTGGTCCAGTCCTCCGACACCTCGAACGGCTCGGTCACCTTCGAGGAGGCGACGACCTTCGCGTCCTTCGGGTCGACCCCGTGCAGCTCGCCGTCCGCGGTGAGCGCGAGGCCCCGCTCCCAGTACGGGTCCCAGGTGAACGCGGCGCGCGCGGCGGGCAGTTCGACGCGGCGCATGGTGCGCTCGCCGAGGTCCAGCGCGGCCACCGCCTCGTCGCCGAAGGTGCCGAGGACGGCGTCGCCGCTGTGCCCGGCGAAGGAGCTGACGCGCTCCTCCTCGCCGCTGCCGGCCGGGTTGGGGATCTTGTCGGCCTTCCACTTGCCGCCGTCGCCGCGCTCCAGCACCAGCACGCCGTCCAGGCAGCCGAAGAGCAGCAGGTCGTCGCCGACGGCGTGTTCGCCGTGCAGTTCGGGGCAGTCGCGGAAGGCGGCGAGTTCGCGGTTGTGCGCGTCGTGGACCCGTACGCCGACCGGCAGGTCCTCCTCCGTCTTGCCGGGGATGGTGACGGCCATCTCTCCGTTCTCCAGGGTCACGGCGACGCCGTGGTGCGGGCCTTCCGCCGTCAGCTCGCGCTCCGGTTCCGTGCTCGCGTCCTCCGCGCCGACGTGCAGCACCCGGGCCGTACCGGTGCCGTCGTCGAAGACGGTGACGTGCTCCCCGTGCGGCACGGCGTGCGAGGGGTACTCGCCCTTCAGGCTGCCCAGGACCCGGGGGCGTTCGTGGTGCGCGTCCTGGTGGCCGCCGTGGTCCTCCCAGCGGATGCCGGCGTCCAGGAGGTGGGTGACGCCCTGCTCGCCCTGGGGCAGCAGGACGTGGGTGTCGTCCTCGGTCCTCACGGGCCTGGACTGGCCCTCGACGCGCAGCGTACGCACCGTGCCGCCGTCGGCGAGGCCGATGACGCGGACGGCGCCGGAGCCCTGTTCGGTGACGACGGCGCGCAGCTCGGGGGCGCCGTGGGCGGTCTTCTCCGCGGGCCAGCCCGAGCGGTCGGCGCCGGCCTGCTCGCCGCCGGCCGCGTCCGACGCGCGGCCGGCGCCGGGCTTTCCGCCGCCCGGGTCGTCGTCGTTCTCCGCACACCCGCCGGCCAGCACGAGGGCTATCGCCGCCACGCCGGCGGCGAGCGTCTTCCTTGTCTTCGTAATGACAATCATTTTCATGACGATAGCAGGAGTGTGCGCGGGTGTCCGCCACGGGGGTGTGCGGGCATGCGAAAGCCGGCGGCCCCACCCAGCGGGGCCGCCGGCCGGTCTCGTGGCTCGGCGCGTGTCGTGGCTCGGTTCGCGTCGTGGCTCGGCGCGTGCCGTAGCTCAGTTCGCGCCACGGCTCAGTGCGCGCCGTCGTGCGGCGCGCGCCGAGGCCGGGGGTGCGCGGTGTGCGCGGCGCTCAGTTCGTGTCGTGGCTGCCGTGGGCGGGTGCGTCGCGGGTGGCCTTCATCGCCTCCGCGTTGTGCGTCCCGGCCACCGTGCCGTTGGCGTTCGTCACCACCAGCAGGCCCGCCATGCCCATGTCCGCGTGGCTCTGGACGTGGCAGTGGTACATCCACCGCCCCGAGCCGACCAGTTCGCCCGCGATGAACTGGAAGCCGAACGAGTCGCCGGGTCCGCATATCTTGTTGTCGATGATCGGTGTCGGGTCGTCCACGCTGGTCAGCATGCCCGTACGGTTGTCCGCCCAGCGATGGCCGTGGACATGGAACGTGTGGTAGAACTCGCCGTGCGTGATCATGATGATCTCGCACCGCTCGCCGAGCGTGGCGGTGAAGTCGGGCCCGTGCCCGGTGACGTTGTTGATCGTGTTGTCGTTGAAGACGATCACGAACTGCTTGTCGGGCAGCTTGTCGCCGCGCCGGCGGACGATCAGGCCGCCGTACAGTCCGCGCTTGACGCCGCCGGAGCCGTGCGGGGTGCCGACCGCGTGGTCGTGGTAGTGCCAGTAGCCCGCGCTGCCCGGCTGGATGGTGCCGTCGCGGCGGGTGCCGGCGGTGTGCGAGTGCCAGACGTAGTCGCGCGAACCGCCCGGCGGCACCGCGCTGTTCGTCATCGGCGTGCCGTCGTTGTCGATGTCGTAGTCGACGCCGTGGACGTGCAGGCTGGCCTCGACGTCGAGGTTGTTGACCAGCTTGATCATCATGCTGTCGCCCTCGTACATCTCCAGCAGCGGGCCGGGGATGGAGGGCTTGCCCGGTTCGAGGCCGTAGCCGAGCTGGCCGTCCGGCATGGCCTCGACGTACATGGTGATCCGCTTGATCTCGCCGAGAGGCTGGGGTTGGGGTTTGTCGTCGGACGCCGTGACCGTCGCTCCCGAGGTGGACAGGGCGACCGGGGTCGCCAGTGCGGCCGCGGCCGCACCGCTGGTGAAGGACCTTCTGGAAAAAACGTTGCGCGGCATGGTGGCCCCCGCCTTCTCGCGCGTTTGTGACTCGTCCCTGACAGCCGCTCATGGTAAGGGCTTGCGGAGGCTTTGCCCATCCTCAGGACAAAGTTCGGATCGAATCCGGCTGTAGGCATTGGCAGTTCGCGAAAAGGGGTCTAACTTCCTACGGCGGCGCAGCTATCCCGCAGCATCCCGGGACGAGGTGGGAGGACCATGCGACGCAGGGGAAACGCCCTACGCTGGGCGGCCGGTGCATCGGCGGTGGCCATGGCGGCAACGCTCCTGGCAGGAGCGCAGGCCGTGGCAGGACCGTCGGACGCCGGACCGCTGGCGGCAGGCAGTCCGCCGGGCAGGGCGAACGCTTCGGTACTCGTGTTCTACCGGGTCGACGGCGACCAACACGCCGTGACCCGGGCGGGCATCGAGGCCATCGAGGCGATCGGTGCCCAGGGGCCCGAGACATTCACGGTGACCGCGACCGACGAGGTCACGGCGTTCACCGACAAGAACCTGGCCAGGTACAACGCGGTCGTCTTCCTGTCACCGGGCAGCGACCGGCTCAACACCATGCAGGAACAGTCGTTCCAGCGCTACATCAAGGCGGGCGGCGGGTTCCTCGGCATCCATGACGCGGCCCGCTCGGAACCGGAGTCCGACTGGTTCACGGGCCTGATCGGCAGCCGCCCCGCCGGCACCTCCGGCGGCGCGCAGGAGGCCGTCGTCGAGGTCGGCGACCGGCTGAACCCGGCCACCAAGGAGCTGCCGCTGGAGTGGAAGCGCAGCGACGTGTGGACCAACTGGGAGAAGAACCCGTCCGGCAGCGTCCACACCGTCGCCAGGGTCCGGGAGAACACGTACCAGCCGGGCTCGACGGCCAACGGCTGGGACCACCCGATCTCCTGGTGCCGCGACTACGAGGGCGGCCGCTCGTTCTACACCGGCATGGGCGGCACCGCCGCCGGCTTCGCCGAGGAGAACTTCCGGTCGCACCTGCGCGGCGCCCTGCTGTGGACCACGCGCCAGGCGCGCGCGGACTGCCAGGCGAGCATCACCGCCAACTACGAGGCGACCCGGCTGACCCAGCCGAACCAGGCGAACCAGCTCGACCAGATCGGCGAGCCGCACGGCATCGACATCGCCGACGACGGCAAGGTCTACTACATCGGCCGCGGCGGCCGCTGGTCCGGCGCCCCCGTCGACGTCGACTGGAACAGCCCGGAGATGGGCAAGGGCCCCGGCACGATCCACATGTGGGACCCGGAGACCGAGAAGGTCACCGCGGTCGGCACGCTCGACGTCTTCGGCAACAAGGGCGGCGGCGACGAGCTGGTCAAGGTCGAGGAGGGCCTGCTCGGCATCGCCCTCGACCAGGACTTCGCCGACAACGGCTACGTGTACCTGCACTACACGCCGCACTCCGGCGTCGACCGTGCCGCGCACATGGCCGAGCGGCGGGTCTCCCGCTTCACCATCGACCAGGAGACGCAGAAGCTCGACACCGCCTCCGAGAAGGTCGTGCTGTCCTGGCCCGTCCAGGTGCACAGTTGCTGCCACGCCGGCGGCGACATGGAGTGGGACTCCAAGGGCAACCTGTACATCGCCACCGGTGACACCAACTCCTCGCGGTTCAGCGACGGCTACTCGGGCAACAACCCGGAGCCCAACTTCGGCGGCGTGTCCTTCGCCGACGCGCGCCGCACCGCGGGCAACACCAACAACCTCAACGGGAAGATCCTGCGGATCCACCCCGAGGACGACGGCACGTACACCATCCCCGAGGGCAACCTCTTCACCGGCGACGAGGGCGACGGCGACCAGGCAAGGCCCGAGATCTACGTGATGGGCGTGCGCAACCCGTCCCGGATCGAGATCGACGAGAGCGACCGGCTCTACGCGGGCTGGGTCGGCCCGGACGCCGGCTCGCCCAGTACCACCTGGGGTCCGGCCAAGTACGACACGTTCGCCGTCATCACCAGCGCGGGCAACCAGGGCTGGCCGTACTGCATGGGCAACTCGCAGCCGTACCGCGACCGCAACCTGCCCGACCCGTCGCAGCCGCTCGACTGGTACGACTGCGACAACATCAAGAACACCTCGCCCAACAACGACGGGCTCACGGACCTCCCGCCGGTCCGCGACAACAACATCTGGTACTCGCCCCAGGGCGGCGGCCCCGACTACCCGCGCAACGCGGACGGGGTGCCCAGCTACAACGTCAACGAGGCGCAGTACCGCCTGCCCTGGCTCAAGGGCGGCGGCCAGGCGGCCATGACGGGCCCCGTCTACCGCTACGACGCCTCCTCCGACAGCGACGTGAAGTGGCCGGAGTACTGGGACGAGAAGTGGTTCGTCGGCGACTTCTACGACGGGGACCAGCCGCGGCACGCCGTGGTCATGGACCCGGACAACGCCGGTGACGGCGGGCTGCCGGTGCACGCCGAGTCGCTCGACAAGATCATCCCGGTCGGCAACGGCGGCATCCGCAACCTGATGGACTGGAAGTTCGGCCCCGACGGCGCGCTCTACGTGCTCGACTACGGCCGCGGCTTCTTCAACGCCGACTCGGCGTCCGCCCTGTGGCGGGTGACGTACAAGGGCGGGCCGGCGACACCGCTGCCCGGGGACCTGATCGCGAAGGGAAGTCAATGAGATCCGGAGCTCTGACCGCGGGTGGACTGCGGCGGGCGCTGATCACTCTGGTGGCGGTCTGCCTGGCGCTGCTCGCGCCGGGCGGCCTGCCCACCGCGGGCGCGGCGGCGCCCGACGAGGCCCGGGCGGCGGCGCAGACGCTGACCTGGACCGCGGGTGACAGCATCACCGAGTACACGTCCGCGCCCACGACGGCGGTGGCGGGGGAGACGACCATCGTCTTCGAGAACAGCGCCGCCACCGGCAACACCACCGGCATGGTGCACACGCTGACGTTCGACACGTTCACCGACGGCTACAACAAGGACGTCAGCCTCAACCTCCAGGCGTCCCCGAACGACCAGAACAACGGCAAGTGGCAGGCGACGGTCAACCTCTCGCCGGGCAAGTACCGCTACTACTGCGCGATTCCCGGCCACGGTTCGATGGTCGGCGAGCTGATCGTCACGGACGGCAGCGCCGAGGACACCACGGCGCCCGAGGCGGCCGCGGAGGTCAAGGGCGAGCAGGACGCGAACGGCGCGTACCTGGGCAGCGCGACGGTCGAGCTGTCCGCCACCGACGACATGTCGGGGGTCGACCGCGTCGACTACGCCCTGGACGGGGCCACCGACTGGACCGCGTACGAGGCGCCCGTCGTGGTCAACACCCCGGGTGAGCACACCGTCAGATACCGCGCCACCGACAAGGCGGGCAACACCAGCGAGGAGAAGTCGGTGACCTTCACGGTCGCCGAGGCCGGGGAGGACACCACGCCGCCCACGGTCACCGCCTCGGTGGACGGCGAGCAGAACGACGACGGCGCGTATCTGGACAATGCCATGGTCACGCTGAAGGGGGCGGACACCGGCGGCTCCGGGCTCGACAAGGTCGAGTACTCGGTCAACGGCAGCGCCTTCCAGACGTACACCGAGATGCTGCACATCCACACCGTCGGCGAGCACAAGGTCTCCTACCGGGCCACCGACAAGGCGGGCAACTCCTCCGAGGTCGGGACGGTCACCTTCACGATCGTCGAGAGGTACCCCAACCCCGACCCGGACTGCCCGGAGCTGGACTCCCGTCCGATCGTCTTCATCGGCCAGTACGACACCCACGTGCCCAACCGCGTCACCCCGAACGGCTGCACGATCAACGAGGTGATCGAGGACGAGAAGGCGTGGGCGAAGCAGAAGGCGTTCCTGGACCACGTCGGGGACGTCACCGACGAGCTGTACGCGGACGCCGTGATCAACGGCGAGGAGCGCCAGATCATCCGCGACACCGCCAGGGAGTCGGGGATCGGCAAGCCGGGCCAGAACGAGGGCTACACGCCGATCTTCACCGGCACGGAGAACTCCTTCTCCAAGTGGCAGCAGGTCGGCGGCGGCAGCTTCAACCTCAACGGGGACGGCTCGATGACGAGCGGGACGACCGTCAGCGGGATGGGCATGCTGTGGTACCCGCAGGCCCAGTACGGTGACTTCTCGCTCAAGCTGCAGTGGCGCGACGACGCGCCGGGCAGCGGGCGCGCCAACTCCGGCGTCTTCGTCCGCTTCCCGGACGTGCGCGACCACCCGGACGAGTCGCGGCCCGAGTGGGTGGCGATCAAGTACGGGCACGAGGTGCAGGTCTTCGACTCGGAGGCCGGCGACCAGTACAAGACCGGCTCGATCTACGGCTTCGACCGGGTCGACCACGGCTCGGCCGGGGTGACGCCGAAGGGCACGTGGAACGACTACGAGATCCGGGTGGTGGGCCAGAAGTACTCGATCTACCGCAACGGCGTGCTCCTCAACGAGTTCGAGAACTCCCCGGGGCAGCTCTTCTCGCCGCCGCGCGGCGACGACCCGGGCACGGACGGCCGCCAGCACGCGAAGGGCTACATCGGCCTCCAGGTGCACGGCACGACGGACGTGGTCTCGTACCGCGACATCCGGATCAAGCCGCTGTGACGTATACGGTCGGCTGAGCCGGATCGAGTCCCGGTGGGGGGCGGTGGCACACACCGCCCCCCATCAGGCGTTTTGCGGGGTGTACCAACGGGCGCGGGGGCCGAAACGCCTGTTCGCCACGGGATCGAAAGCGCACCGGTGCGCGTACCTCGGTGGGATAGTCGGTCCGTTCGGTGTCCACGGTCCCGAAGGAAGGTGATGGCCCGTGGTGTTCGCCATGGGATTCTCCGAGTACGGCGGCCCCGAGGTGCTGCGCCCCCTCGACGTCGAGGTCCCGGCGCCGGCCGCCGGCGAGGTGCGCGTCCGCGTCCGCTGCGCGGGGGTCAACCCGCTGGACTGGAAGCTGCGCGCCGGGCGGATGGCGGCGGTCAGGACGCCGGCCTTCCCGTACGTCCTGGGGCTGGAGGCAGCGGGCGTCGTCGAGTCCGTGGGCGAGGACGCGGGGTCGTGGCGGGTGGGCGACGAGGTGCTGGGGCCGGTGACGGCGGGGTACGCGGTGCAGACGCTGGCCCGCGCGGACCGGCTGGTCGCCAAGCCGCCGGGGCTGCCGTGGGAGCTGGCGGGCGGGCTGCCGGTGGCGGCGGAGACCGCGTACCGCACGCTGACGGCGCTGCGCGTGGCGAAGGACGACACGCTGCTCGTGCACGGCGCGGCGGGCGGGGTCGGCAGCCTGGCGGTGCAGTTCGCGGTCTCGGCGGGGGTACGGGTCATCGGCACCGCGAGCCCCGCGAACCACGACTACCTGCGCTCGCTGGGCGCGGAACCGGTCGCGTACGGGGAGGGCGTGGGCGCGCGGGTACGGGAACTGGCGCCGGACGTCGACGCGGTTCTGGACGTCGCGGGACGCGGCGTGCTGCCGGAGTCGGTGGACCTGGCCGGCGGCCGGGACCGGGTCCTGACGATCGCGGACGCGGCGGGCGCGCAGCCGCTGGGCGTACGGTTCTCACGCCAGTCGGACGGCGAGGACCAGTACGTGCCGGGCATCGAACGCGCCCTGGCGCTGTACCGCGACGGCCGCCTGCACCTGCCGGTGTGGCGCGCCCTGCCCCTGACGGAGGCCCCGGACGCCCACCGGGCGAGCGAGGGGGGCCACTTGCGGGGGAAGATCGTCCTGGTGGCGGACTGAGGGGCAGGGGGGATGTCGTCCGGCGGTCAGCGGGCCAGGCTGAAGGTTTCGGCCGGGCTGGGGGCGGGGTGGCGTGCCCAATCGGGGGTCCGGTCCGTTGTCTTGGCGGCCGGGCGTGGCTGCGGCGCCGGGGCGGAGGGGGCCGCCGGTGTCCGTTCCGCCGCCTCTTCGGGGCGGGAGAGCAGGAGTACGCCGTGGGTGGCCAGGGCCGTTGCCGTCAGGGCCGCCGCCAACCCCGGTGCGCCGCCGGTCAGTTGCTCGCCTAGCAGCGTCAGGCCCACCGCCGCGCAGACCGCCGGGTTGACCAGGGTCACCGTGGCCAGGGGCGCGCCGAGGCCGTCGCGGTAGGCCGCCTGCGAGAGCATCAGCCCCGCGGGGGCCAGTGCCGCCACCGCGAGGCCCGCCAGCACCGTGAAGGCGTCCGGGCCGGGGCGTACCGCGACCGTCTGGGTCAGCACCGAGCCCGCGCCGAAGGCGATGCCCGCGGCCGTGGCGTACGCGATCCCGGCGGCCCGCGGGCCCGCCCGGCGCGCCGCCGCGACCAGCGCCGCCAGCGCCGCCGCGGTGGCCGCGACCGTGCCGAGGACCTGCGCCGGAGTGAGCACCTCGATGTGCCCGCCGCCGCGCACCAGCAGCAGCACCCCCGCCAGCCCGGCCAGCGTCAGCGCCGCGCCCCGCCACCGCGCCGCGCCGACCGTCCGCCCGGTGACCGCCGCCTGCAGCGGCAGCGCGAGGACCAGCGTCAGGGCCCCCAGCGGCTGTATCAGGGTCAGCGGCCCGTACCGCAGCGCGAGCACGTGCAGCGCCGCGCCCGCGACGTTCAGCCCGACCGACAGCCACCACGAGCCGCGCCCGAGCGCCGCCCACACCCCCGCGTCCGCCTCCCGGCCCGCCCCCGCGACCCGCTCCTGGAGCACGGCGGCCCCCGCGTACGCGGCGGCGGACGCGAGTGCCAGCACCAGTGCTGCCGCGAGGCCGTTCATGCCGTTCATGTCCCCTCCGGTGGTCGAACCCGTCCCCGGACGGTATCGAGCCTTGCGGACAGATCCTGTCCGCAAGTCGTCGCTGCCGTCGTGTTTGTGGACTGCCCGCGGCGCCGGAACTCATCGGCGGTGAATCATGGGCGCGTGGCCTCCCTCCTGTACGACGACTCCGCCCCGCCGCCCGGCCCCGTGCAGTTCCAGCTCGTCCTGCTGCGCCGCATGCAGGACTTCCAGCCCGACCTGGTCGCCGAAGCACTGCGCGCCCTCGGCGTGCCCCGTACCGCGATGCGCGAGGCCAACCGCCGCTGGCAGGGCCGGCTCCGCGCCCGCGGCGGCCAGGCCGCAGGCGCCGCGCGGGCCCGGGACTTCGCCGCACTGCTCGGGCCGCCCGCGTCGGTGACGCGGCGGGCGCACGGCGACATGGCGCTGGACGTGCACGTCTGGCCGGTGCCGCTCTGGCCTGACCTGCGGTTCGAGGCGACCTGCGGCGTGGGCGGCGTCGCGCTCAACGCCTGGCTCGTACGGGCGCCGGAGGCGGCGGGCCCCGCGCTGCGCACGCTCGCCGATCTGGCGCCCTGGGGCTGCACCGTCGACGAGGTGGCGCGGGCCTTCCCGCCCGCGGTGCCCCGCGAGGCGTCCGCCGCCCACCGCTTCGCGCTGGCGTTCACCGCGCCGGACGCGGCCGGCGAACCGCGTGCGTGCACGGCGGAGTTCGCCTGGGGGCTGGTGCAGCGGTGGACCGTCGATTAAGCGTCGCTTACCGATCCCTTGAACGGATTCTCGCTGGTGCTGCACAGTCCTCCGCGGGGAGACTGGACGGCATGATCACACCGGACACCAAGGACTGGACCTGGGTCCTGGACCGCCCCTGCCCCGAGTGCGGCTTCGTGGCGGCCGAGACCCGCCCGCAGGACGTCCCCGCGCTGATGCGGAAGTGCGCCGTGCGCTGGGTGCAGGTGCTGGCCGACGAGCCGGAGCGGCTGCGGGCGCGGCCGCGGCCCGACGTGTGGTCGGCGCTGGAGTACGCGTGCCATGTGCGCGACGTGTTCCGGCTGTACGACGAGCGGCTGGACCTGATGCTCACCCAGGACGGCCCGCACTACGCGAACTGGCAGCAGGACGAGACGGCGGTCGCGGCGCGGTACGGGGAGCAGGACCCGCTCCAGGTGGCGGCGGAGCTGTCGGCGTGGGGGGAGACGCTGGCGGAGCACCTGGACGAGGTCGGCGAGGGGCAGTGGCAGCGGACGGGGTTCCGGAGCGACGGCGCGGCGTTCACGGTCGACACGTTCGCGCGGTACTTCGTGCACGACGTGATCCACCACCTGTACGACGTGGGCGCCCCGCTGGACCGCTGACCCCCTCCCCGGGGGGATGAAGAGCTGGTTTCCGGGGGCTTCGTGGCGCTGGAAGTACTCGGCGCCCTTGGCGGAGGAGCCGAGCAGGTTGGCGCGCCAGAGGGTGACGATGCGCGGCCAGTTCTCCTCGGCGTCGGGGTCCTCGCAGGCGAAGCCGAGCCGCCCGGCGCGCAGTTCGTCCACGGTGTACGCCACCGGGTCCTTGCCCGCGGCGTCCGCGTCCTCCGCGAGGTCGAGCGGGTTGCGGTCGAAGGTCGGGTACGAGGGCATCCAGCCGGCCCGCGCCGCGGCGGCCAGGCAGTCCGCGGCGGTCATGCCCGCGAACGCGCCGCGGCCGAGCGGGGAGGCGAGGACGTCGGCGCGGAAGCGGTCGTAGCGCCACTGGTCGGTGTTGAGGAACCAGTACGCGGTGCCGATCATCTGCCGCGGCGGCCGGGACCAGTCGTTCGCCGAGGCCAGCGTCGCCCAGCCGGTCGAGGGCCGGCACTTCTCCTGCCCGACGTAGTGTGCCCAGCCGCCGCCGTTGACGCCCTGGCAGCCGGTGAGCTGGAGGAGGGCGAGGAAGGCGCGGTAGATGGTCTCGGAGTGGAACCAGTGGTTCGTGCCCGCGCCCATGAGGATCATGCAGCGCCCGCGGGACGCCTCGGCGGTACGGGCGAACTCCCGGGCGATGCGCACGCACCGGGCGGCGGGGACCGAGGTGTGCACCTCCTGCCAGGCAGGCGTCGCGGGCTGCGCGGCGTCCTCGTACCCCTCGGGCCACGTGCCCGGCAGCCCGGGCGGGCGACGCCGTACCGGGCGAGCAGCAGGTCGAAGACCGTGGTGACCAGCCGCCCGTCCGGCAGCCGCAGCGCAGGTACGCCGCGGGCGACGGACTCGCCGCGGCCCTGGCCGTGCGCGCCGCCCTCGGTGTCGAAGCGCGGCAGCAGCACCTCGGCGGGCTCGGCGCCCGGCACCCCGGACAGGCTCAGCCGGGGGACGGTTGCGCCGAGATCGAGGTTCCACTTGCCCTTGCCCGACTCGGTCCACCGGAAGCCGAGCGAGCCGTTGGGCACGACGGTTTCGCCGGTGGTCTCGTCCACCACCACCGTCTGCCACTCCGCGCCCTCGGCCGCCGCCTCCGGACGGCCTGTCAGATCGGCCGCGCGCAGGAACTTGTCCGGCAGGTGACTCCACCCGCGCGGCCGGAGGGTGACGAGGAACGGCAGGTCGGTGAAGCGGCGTACGTAGTCGGTGAAGTAGGGGACTTGGCGGTCGACGAAGCACTCCTTGAGGATCACGTGCCCCATCGCCAGCGCGAGCGCGCCGTCGGTGCCGGGGTGCGGATGCAGCCACTCGTCGGCGAACTCGGCGTTGTCGGCGTAGTCGGGCGCGACGACCGCGACCTTCTGCCCGCGGTAGCGGGCCTCGGCCGTCCAGTGCGCGTCCGGGGTGCGGGTCACGGGGACGTTGGAGCCCCACATGACGAGGTACGCGGCGTCCCACCAGTCGCCGGACTCGGGCACGTCGGTCTGGTCGCCGAAGACCTGCGGGGAGGCCACGGGCAGGTCCGCGTACCAGTCGTAGAAGGAGAGCATCGGGGCGCCGATGAGCCAGTGGAAGCGGGCCCCGGCGGCGTGCGAGACCATCGACATCGCGGGGATCGGGGAGAAGCCGGCGATACGGTCCGGGCCGTACCGCTTGACGGTGTGCACGTGCGCGGCGGCGACCAGTTCGACGGCCTCGTCCCAGGTGGCCCGGACGAACCCGCCCTTGCCGCGGGCTCGCTGGTAGCGGCGGCGGCGCTCGGGGTCGCCGGTGACCTCGGCCCACGCCGGCACCGGATCGCCCAGCCGCCGGCGCGCCTCGCGGTACTGCTCCAGCAGCACGCCGCGGACGTAGGGGTAGCGGACGCGGGTGGGGGAGTAGGTGTACCAGGAGAAGGCGGCGCCGCGCGGGCAGCCGCGCGGCTCGTACCCGGGGCGGTCGGGGCCGGCCGAGGGGTAGTCGGTCTCCTGGGTCTCCCAGGTGATGATCCCGTCTTTGACGTAGACCTTCCAGCGGCACGAACCGGTGCAGTTCACACCGTGCGTGGAGCGGACCACCTTGTCGTGGCTCCACCTGTCGCGGTAGAAGACGTCGCCCGCTCTGCCGCCCGTTTTTCGTCACCGTACGTAGATCCGGCGAGACCGTGCCGCGCGTGAACCAACGGCCCGTACGCAACAGCAGGTCGGATGCGGCACCGTCGGTTCCGGCCACGGCTACCTCGGTTCTCTCGCGCTCTGCGGCGGTGGGGGACGGCTGACGGTGGCAACCCTGTCCGGGCCCCACGATCAACGCTAAGGGCCGGCCGGCCCGCGAACCCGGCCGAGAGGCCCGTACGGGTGACTACCGTGCGTAGCGGAAGAAGGCGGAACGGAAGCAGTCGGAAGCCCCTGATTGCAGCCAGGTCACGGCAGTGGCCTAGACCTGTTCGCGAGAGGCGCCCGTCGGTAGGCTGACGCCCAGCGCACGCTGGATGATCTTCATCTGGTCGTAAACCAGCGCCGAGGACAAAGGGGTTCAACAGTGAGGACAGTACGGTTGATCAGTGCCGGCGCAGCCGCCTCTGCGCTGGTACTGGGGCTTGCGGCATGTGGTGACGACGGGGGCAGCTCGGACGGGACCACCACCATCAAGCTGGTGGCGGCCGACTACGGGGACAAGGCGTCGAACGCGTCCAAGGTCTACTGGGACGACGTCGTCAAGCGCTTCGAGGCGAAGAACAAGGACATCAAGGTCGACGTCCAGGTCATCAACTGGAACGACATCGACACCAAGGTCAAGACGATGATCCAGGGCGGGAACGTCCCGGACATCCTGCAGACCGGCGGCTACGCGGACAAGGTCGCCGACGACCTGCTGTACGAGGCCGACGAGGTGCTCTCGCCGAAGACGAAGTCCAACCTCAT
Organism: Streptomyces sp. NBC_01808; assembly: GCF_035917395.1. Taxonomy (NCBI): domain Bacteria; kingdom Bacillati; phylum Actinomycetota; class Actinomycetes; order Kitasatosporales; family Streptomycetaceae; genus Streptomyces; species Streptomyces sp. NBC_01808. Next base: position 2,259,405 of record NZ_CP109072.1, on the reverse strand, counting down.
CGAGTCCTTCGCCAAGGCGGGCGAGGTCGACGGCACCCAGTACGGCATCCCGTTCGTCTCCTCGGCGCGGCTGATGTTCTACAACAAGGAAGTCCTCGACAAGGCCGGCGTGGAGGTCCCGCAGAGCTGGGACGACGTGGCCGCCGCGGCGGAGAAGATCAAGGACAAGAAGGCCGCGGAGATCCCCTACGCGCTGCCGCTCGGCCCGGAGGAGACCCAGGGCGAGTCGATGATCTGGGAGATCGGCAACGGCGGCGGTTACACCGACGCCGAGGGCAACTACACGATCGACAGCGCCCAGAACGTCGAGACCTTCGAGTGGCTGAAGGAGAACCTGGTCGACCCCGGTCTGACCTACGAGAACCCCGCCACGACCGACCGCAAGACGGCCTTCGCCGACTTCGCCGCCGGCAAGGTGGGCATGCTCAACGGCCACCCGACGCTGATCCAGATGGCCAAGGACGGCGGTGTCGACTACGAGGTGGCGCCGATCCCCGGCAAGGACGGCCCGCTGGACTCCACCCTCGGCGTCGCCGACTGGATGATGGCGTTCAAGGACGGCGGCAAGCAGGAAGAGATCAAGAAGTTCCTGGACTTCGCGTACTCCAAGGAGAACACGCTCAAGTTCGACGAGATGTACAACCTCATGCCGGTGACCACGGACACCCTTGAGGAGATGCAGTCGAGCGGCAAGCACAAGGACCTGGAGCCCTTCTTCGAGGTGCTGCCGGCCGCCCAGTTCTACCCGCTGGGCAGCACGAGCTGGGACGTGGTCTCCGCGGAGATCAAGAAGTCGGGCGGCAAGGCCGTCTCCGACGACCCGGGCAAGGTGCTGGGTGAACTCCAGCAGAAGGCCGAGGACACCGCCGCCGACATGGGCGAGTGACCAGGCACGGGTGCTGAACCGCCCTCGGTGACCGTACCGGGCCGGGCCGCCGCGCAGTATGCCGCGCGGCGGCCCGCCCCGGGCGCCGTCGCCCGGGCACCCCGTGCTCTCGCGCGGCCCGCGTACGACCGCGTCGCCGCGCCCCCGTAGCCCCCAGTGCGGTCCCCGCGGGCCGCCGTACCCGCAAGGAGTCCCCCGTGCCCGTCACGGTCAAGGAGCCCGCGGCCGCTGCCGGCCCCGGGCCCGGCGGGCGGAAGACCGGGCCGCAGCGTCGCCGCCGTCGCGGCGGCCTCGCCCGGCTCGGCCCGCTGCCCTGGATTGCCCCCGCCATCCTGCTGATCGTCGTGGTGGTCCTCTGGCCCATCTACGAACTGATCCGCACCTCGTTCCTCAACGTCAGCATCAGCGGCTTCGTCCGCGGCTCGGCCGGCACCGAGAAGTACCGCCAGCTCTTCGACGAGTCCGGCTTCGGCAGCGTGCTGACGATGACAGTGGTATGGACCGTCGCCGTCGTCGGCGTCACCATGCTTCTCTCGCTGGGCCTGGCCCAGTTGTTCAACAAGCCCTTCCCGGGCCGTACGGTCACCCGCTGGGCGCTCATCGCGCCGTGGGCCGCCTCGGTGCTGATGACCGCCATCGGCTTCCGCTGGATGCTCGACCAGACGGCCGGCGTCCTCAACACCCTGATGACCGACATCGGTCTGATAGACGGGCCGAAGGACTGGCTGGGCGATCCCGCGACCGCCTGGCCGTGGATGATGTTCGTCGCGGTCTTCGTCTCGCTGCCGTTCACCACGTACACGCTCCTCGCCGGGCTGCAGACCATCCCGCACGAGGTGTACGAGGCCGCCCGCATCGACGGCGCCAACTCCCGCCAGACCTACTGGCGGGTGACCGTGCCGCTGCTGCGGCCCGCGTTCCTCGTCGGCTTCGTCATCAACCTCATCAACGTCTTCAACTCGTTCCCCGTCATCTGGGCCATGACCAAGGGCGGGCCCGGCAGCGACACCGCCACGACCACGGTGTTCATGTACCAGTTGAAGGACACCGACATCGGCGAGTCCGCCGCGATGTCCGTCGTCAACTTCGTGATGGTCGTCGTACTCGTCCTGATCTTCCTGAAGGTCAGCCGCTGGAACAAGGAGGACGCATGACGGTCTCCGCGCCCTCACGCACACCGGAAGACGGCCCCGTCGCCAAGGAAGCCGGCGGGAAAGGCGGCGGCGACCGCGGCAGGGGAGCCAGGGGCGGCAAGGGCGCCGCCAAGCGCAGGAAGTACGGCCCGCGCACCCTCGTCATCGCCGCGAGCGCCTGGATGCTGGCGGTCATCTTCATCGCGCCGTATCTGGAGATGATCATCACCGCGCTGCGGCCCGCGGACGAGCTTCGCGACCGGACCTACCTGCCCACGTCGTTCGAGTGGAAGAACCTGGTCGACGTCTGGAAGGAGTCCACGCTCGGCGACAACCTCCAGGTCACCCTGCTGATCGCGGGCGGCGCCACGCTGCTGGTGCTGCTGGTGTCGCTGCCGGCCGCGTACTACACGGCGCGCGTGCGCTACCGCGGGCGCAAGGCGTTCCTGCTGCTGGTGCTCGTCACCCAGATGTTCCAGCCGACCGCGCTGCTCATCGGCCTCTACCGCGAGTTCCACCAGTTGGAGATGCTGAACTCGACCTGGACGCTGATCCTGGCCAACGGCGCGTTCAACCTCGCCTTCGCGATCTGGATCCTCACCGCCTACATCTCCTCCATCCCGGCGGAGTTGGAGGAGGCCGCGATGGTCGACGGCACCGGGCGGTTCGGCGCGCTCTTCCGGGTGACGCTGCCGCTGGCCATGCCGGGCGTGGTCACGGCGCTCATCTTCACGTTCATCTCGACCTGGAACGAGTTCGTGATGGGCCTGACGCTGATGACCGAGCCGGAGAAGCAGCCACTGACCGTCGGCATCAACAACTTCATCGGCAACTACACCGTCGAATGGAACTACCTCTTCGCGGCCTCCGTCGTCGCCATCATCCCCGTCGTCGTGCTCTTCGCCTTCATCGAGCGGCACGTCGTCTCGGGTCTGACGGCAGGCTCGGTGAAGTAGGCCCCGGCACGGCACTACCCTGAACCGCACCCCGCCCGCCGGCGCTGCCGGCCGGCGGGGTGCGGCGTACCACGGCCGGGGGAGCGCGGGGGCGCGGGCGACTGCGCCGGACGGGCGATATACACCGACACCCCGTGTTCGCTGACGCATGGCGCGCGCTTACGTCGTTAATTTCGGCCGATGCGACGAATTATCACACAAACAGGAGCGACCGCGGCCCTGTGCGTCGCCCTGGCCGTGCCCGCCGGCGTTCCGCACGCCGCCGCCCGCCCCGACCCGGGCACCGACGGCAAGGCCGGGGTACGTGCGGTGCGCGGCACCGTCGACCGGCTGTTCCGGGACGCCGCCGCGGCCACCGAGCGCTACGAGGCCGCCCGCCGGGCGTCCGCAGCGCAGCGCGTGAAGATCGCCAAGCTCCAGCGGGCCGTACGCGCCAAGCACCGCAGGCTCGTCGTGCTGCGCGGCCGGATCGGGCAGCACGCCGCCCGCCAGTACCAGTCCGGCGGCCTCGGCCCCACCGCCGCGCTGATGTCCGCGCGCACCCCAGAGGACCTGCTCGACAGGGTCTTCCTGCTCGACAAGGGCGAGCAGGCCGCGGCCGGCCTCTACCACCGCGCCGAGAAGGCCGAGCGGCGGCTCGCGGACGAGCGGGAGCGCCAGGCCGTCGCGCTCGACGACCTGCGCGCGGAACTGCACACGCAGGCGCGGGTGAAGCGGTTCATCGAGCGCAAGCTGGAGCGGGCGCAGGGCCGGCTCGACGACCTGCAGAGCGCGCAGGCCGCCCGCTCGCGCAGCTCCGACTGCCCGCGCGCCGAGCGCTCCAGGGCCGTGACGCTCAGCGCGGACGGCAAGGCGCTGGCGGGCCGCAAGTGGACCGCGCCGGTGGGCCGTTACACCCTCTCCTCGCGCTTCGACCAGGCCGGCGGGATGTGGTCCTCCCGGCACACGGGCCTGGACTTCGCCGTCGACGAGGGCAAGCCGGTGGGCAGCGTCGGCTACGGCGTGGTGTACGAGATCGGCTGCGACGACGCCTTCGGCAACTCCGTCACCGTCCGGCACGACGACGGCTACTACACCTTCTACGCGCACCTCTCCGAGGTGCGCGCCAAGCCCGGCGAGCGGGTCTTCCCCGGCCAGCCCCTCGGCCGCGCCGGTACCACCGGCAACTCCACAGGACCGCACCTGCACTTCGAGGTCCGGGTGACACCGCAGTTCGGCTCGGGGATCGACCCGGAGCCGTGGCTGCGCGGCAAGGGCGTACGGCTGCGCGAACCGGCGGCGGAGTAGGGCTCAGGCCCGGGGCTGCAGACCGCCGGTGATCCGCTCGTGCTCCTCGTCCGACACCGCCTCGCCGGAGGCCGGGAGCAACTGCGGTATGCCGTCGCGCACGGGATAGCGGCGCCGCAGCCGCGGGTTGTAGAGCGCGTCGCCGGAGTCCAGCAGGGTCAGCGGGCCCTTGTCGAGCGGGCAGACGAGGATCTTCAGCAGCGGGTCTTCGGGGTTCACGGGACGGGGCCTCCACGGTGGGGGGTCGGTACAGGGGCGGGCGGCAGTGCGGCGGGACGCCGCCCGGGCGGCTCCGGCCCGGCGCCGGGCCCGGGTGCGGAGCCGGGTACGGCCTCCGGCACTGCGCCGCCCGCGGCCTCCGGCTCCTCGTCGCGTACGGGCCCGGGGCCCGGCGCTTCGCCGGCCGGCTCCTCCGGGGCCGGCTCGTCGTGGCGCGGGAGCGCCAGCAGCACCGACACCGCCAGCGCGATCCCGCCCAGCCGCAGCAGCAGCCGCGGCGCGTCGTGCGGCAGCGGCTCGCCGAAGACGAACGTGCCCGCGGCGACGGCGTGCAGGCAGTTGGCCGTCGTGCACACCGGCACGATCAGCGACGCCCGGCAGCGCTGCAGCGCCGCCTGCGACATCACCAGCCCCGCCACCGCGGTGAACGCCAGCGTGTACGGGTACGGCGACGCCAGCAGGTCGCCCGCGGTGCCGAGCACGTCGGAGCCCGGCACCAGACCCGAGACGCCCTTGATCGTCAGCGAGCTGACCCCGTACAGGAAGCCCACCCCGACCCCGTACGCGATGCCCGTCGTCGGGATCCGGTGCCGCCGCTTGGCGCGCAGCTCCGCCGCCAGGTACAGCCACAGCCCCGCGGCCAGCGACGGGAGCGCGACCAGCAGGAACCGCCCGGCCGGCGCCGAGGTGCTGACCGTGTCGGCGTCCTGGTCCAGGGAGAGCACGATCATCCCCAGCGACAGCAGGATCGCGGCCACCCCGGCCAGTTCGCGCGCGCTCAGCCGCTCGCCGAGGAACCGCGACGACAGCAGGACCAGCAGCACCAGCCCGGAGACGAGGATGCCCTGCGCGGCGGCCAGCGGCAGCGTGCGGTAGCAGAGCAACTGGGCGGCGAAGCCCAGCCCCAGGCTGAGGCAGCCCGCCAGCCACAGCGGGCTGGACACCAGCACCCGCACCATGCGGGCCGGCCGCTTCACGCTCAGCTCGGGCAGCGCCGACAGGGCCCGCTTCTCCAGTACGAAGCCGCAGCTTATGAAGACGTTCGCCAGCAGCGCCGCGGCAACCCCCCACCACATCGACTACTCCCGCCTGGCGTGGACGAGCAGGATCGAGGCCAGCGACGGCGCCCGGCACAGCGCGCGGTCGAACGGCCGCAGCGGCCTGGGCACGTCGTGGTACGGCGCGCCGGCCACCTTCTCCACGGTAAAGCCGGAGGCCGCCAGAAAACCCCGGAGTGCGCGGGCCGTGTAGAGCCGGAGGTGGCCGACGACCTGGCTGCCGGGGCGGCCGTGGATGCCGCGCAGGCTGACTTCCGAGAACACCGGCTGCACGCCGGCCAGCAGCAGCGCGCGGTTGTACCAGGCGGCGAGGTTGGGGGTGGAGAGCAGCAGATGGCCGCCGGGCCGCAGCACGCGGCGCAGTTCGTCGAGCGCGGCGTCCGGGTCGACCAGGTGCTCCACGACCTCGCTGAACAGCACGGCGTCCGCGCTGCCCGCGGCGAGCGGCAGCCCCGCGGGCTGCGCCGCGCCGTCCGGCAGCCCGCCGCGGACGACGTGGACGGGCGTGCCGGGGGCGGCGTCGCGGGTACGGGTCCTGGCGCGGCGCAGCGCGTCGTGCGACCAGTCGACGGCGACGATGCGCTGCCCGCCGGGGCGGCGCGCGTCGAGCACCCCCGCGGCCACCGCGGCGGCGGAGCCGTCGCCGCAGCCGACGTCCACGACCACCGCGGGTGCCGCGCCGGTACGGAACGGGCCCAGGGCGTCCGCCAGCATCCGCGCCTGCCGCCGGCTGCGGGCGTCGCCGGAGGCGACGGGGACCGCCGGGTTCTCGTAGAACTCCCGCAGCGAGGCGGGGGCTTCCGCCCGGCTCACGCCTGATCCCCCGCGTCCTCCGCGCAGGCCGCGAGACCCTGCTGCATCAGCTCGCCGATGCGGACGGCCGCGGCGTGGTCGAGGAGGGCGCGGGAGTAGCGGACGGCCAGGTGCAGCCGGCCCGCGGTGGACGCGGCGGTGATCGCGAGACCGCGCGGCATCCGGGCGGGGGCGGAGAACCACACCGCGGTCGGGCGGCCGGCGGCGCCGAAGTCCAGCGGGTAGACGATGCGGCCGATGTTGGACAGCAGGGTGGTCGACATCAGCGGCGCGGCGGCGCTGCGCAGCGCACGGGCCAGCACGCCGCGGACGCCGACGGGCAGCACCGGCGCGGTGAGCAGCACGCCGTAGAGGCCCAGCGGGTGGCTCGGCTCGGACTTCAGCGTCTGCGTACGGGCCATGGTGGCGCGCAGCAGCCGCTCGACCGCCGCCCGGTCAGGCGCCTCGCCGCCGGTCAGCGCCTCCGCGTCGGCCCGCTCCCCGGCGCCGAAGCCGACCTCGGTCAGCCGGGTGCCGTTGCCGATCAGCATCTCCGCCGACTCCCGCGCCCGGTTGTCGACGGGCATGGTGATGCGCACCGGGGCGGTGCGGGCGCCGTGCGCGCGGTTCCAGCGGGCGGCGGTCAGGCACGTGGCGACGAGGAGCTGGTCGTTGACGGTGGCGCCGTAGGAGGTGCGGCGGGGGGCGGGCAGGTCGAGGAGGAGCAGGCCGTTGCCGGTGCCGGGAGACCCGGAAGACGCCGTGTCGCCGGCGATGCGGGCGGGCCGGGCGGGGCCCGGGCGGCCGGCGTCGGCGACCGGGGGCGGGGGCGCGGGCGGCGCGGTGGCCGCCTTCGGTCCCGTACGGGCCGGGGACGTACCGCCGGCGGAAGCCGCCGCCTGCGGTGCGCCGCCCGCGTACACCTCCGCCGCCGTCGCCAGCACCCGCAGGCACGAAGGGCCGTCCATGGCCGTGTGGTTGACGGTGGTCATCAGGACCGTGCCGCCGTCCCCGGTCTCGACGGCCTCGATCCGCACCGGCGGCGCGGCGTCCAGCGGCGGGCAGTCGGTCATGGTCCGCTGGCGCGCCGCCTCCAGCACGCCGGGCCCCGCGGGCAGGAACGTCACCGGGTCGACGTCGGCCTCCGGGGTCACCTGCCACTGGTAACGGCGGTGCCACCAGCGGCTGGCGGCCTTGCGCTGCTGGAACCGGGGGTGCCGGCGCGCGGCCTCGGCGAGCGCGGTGCGCAGCCGCTCGGGCTCGAACCGCCCGGGGAAGTGGAGCTCGATGTGCACGGTCTCCGGCTCCACCGGATCCGTGCAGTGCAGCGAGACCTCGTCCACCGTGGGGAACGGGACCCGTCCCGGCGCCGCGGGGGCGGGCCGGGCGGGCTGCGTCACCGTCATCTACGCCTCTCCTTCGCGGTGGGCGCCCCGGGTGCGGGGCGCCCACCGGTGTTCACTTGCCCTTCTCCTCCCGCCGGTCGGCGGGCGTGCCGTCGTCCGGCGGGGTGTCCGCGGGGGGTGCGTCCGCGGGCGGGGTGTCCTGCACGTCGTCCACAGAGTCGTCTGCCGAGTCCGCCGCGTCCGCCGTGCCGCTGAGCGGGATCGGCGGCTTGGGCACGAAGGCGTCGCGCGGCTCGTCCTGTGCGGTGCCCAGCGGCGGGGTCGCCGAGTCGTCCGCCGCCCGCTCGGTGCCGAGCGCCGGCGTCCGGTCGGCGCCGGACTCCGCGGCGGCCGCCGTCGCGGCGCCCGCGCCCGCGGACCTGCGGCGCCAGAACCGCTGTGTCGGCCGGTCCGGTTCCGCCTGCGGTGCGAGGTCGGGGCCGGGGTCCGCCGCGACGGCCGTACGTCCGGGCGGCCCGCCGGGCCCGGGCGGCGGACCGCCCGCGGCACCGGCCGCACCCGCCGCGGGCACACCCGCGCCGTACGCGGGGAACGCGGCCGTCTCCGCCTCCGGGTCGACGTCCGGGCCGTACCCGGTCTCCGGCCCGGCCGGCTCCGGCCGCTCCGCGGTGACCAGCGCCGCGGCCAGCGCCAGCACGGCGAGCGCCTGCGCGACGCCGCTGAAGGCCCCCTCGTCCATGCGGACAGCCTCGCCCGCCCCGGTCAGCGCCGCAACACCCGCGCCGGCCATGGCCACCAGCGCCAGCGGCGCGAGCAGCCCGGCCCGGGTCCGCGCCAGCAGCGCCAGCGCCGGCACGATCAGCGCGTAGGGCCCCGCCACCACGGCGACCACGGCGGTGAGCACCAGCGCGCCCAGCACCCAGCCCGGCGCCGGCGGCGCCGGCTCGGCGACGACCACCTCGCGCCGCCCGGCGCGGACGAACGCCAGCCCGAGCAGCGCCAGGATCGCGGCGACACCGGCGAAGATCCCGGCGTCGTACCAGGCCGCCGGCTTGTACTCCAGCTTCACCTCGCCGCTCTTGTCGGCGGGCACCAGGAAGCCCTGCTGCCAGCCGTCGAGCCGCACCGACTCCAGCTCCTCGCCGTCGAGCGTGGCCTTCCAGCCGTCGTTGTAGTTCTCGTACGTCGTGAGGTACGCGTCCTGGCCCTCGCCGACCGTCACGGCGCGCTCGTCGCCCGCCCAGTCGGTGGCCTCCACGTCGCGCCCCGCGGCCGCCGCGGCGGGCTCGCCGCGGGTGAGCGTCAGGTCGGTGACGGCCAGCGCCTCGCCGTCGCCCGCGGCGACCGCGTGCCGGCCGGCGGCCAACTCCACGGGACCCGCGGCCTCGCCGTCGCCCGGGCACAGCTCGATGTCGACGGGCCGGCGGTCGACCAGGTCGCCCAGCGTGCCCTCGGCGCGGGTGTTGAGTAGTTCCCCGTCCACCGACACCACCGGGCCGCTGCCGCACTCCAGCTCGAACGGCTCGTCCTTCTTCACCGGCTCGGTGCGCAGGTCCTCCTCCGCGTCCTCGCCGAGCGCCGGCACGTAGACCTCGGTGAGGCCCACGGGCAGTTGCACGTCGCGGTCCGCGAACGGGTTGTGCACCGACAGCGACTCGGTCCCGGTGACCTTGATGTCGAGCCTGTCGGTCGTCACCGGCGGGATCCGCACCCAGCCGTTGGCGTCCACGCCCACGGTCTGCGCCCCGGTCGGGGTGCTCACCTCGACCTCGGTCGGCCGCGCCGACAGGCCGCCGGCGGGCGCCAGCACGAACTCGCTGATCTCGGTGGCCTCCGGCCAGGTCAGCGTCAGCGACTCGTCCGCCCCGGCGATCCAGGCCGTGGTCAGGTCCTTGTCGACCAGGTTGCGCGGGCTCAACTGCGGGCTCAGCGGCATCGTGGAGCCCGCGGTGGCGCTGATCCGCTCCTCCGGCAGCGCGCTCAGGTCGTCCAGCAGCGCGTCGAGTTCCTGCCCCTGCACGGGCAGCACTTTGCCGGTGACGGTGTACTCGCCCTCCCCGGACTCGAAGCGCCGCTGCAGACCCGTCTCGGCCGCGGCCGGGTTGAGGCCGCCGAGGTCGCTGCCGCGGTGCAGGGAGATCTGCTCCGCGTCCGCCGCGACCTGCTTGGCGTCCGCGGGCAGCCGGAGCTGCCTGCTGACCGGCGAGACGCCGGGGATCTCGACCTCGGCGAAGCCGGCGCCGGCGAAGCCGGTGCGGGTGCCCTCGGTCTTGCGGATGGTGATCCGCAGCCAGTCCGCCTGCCCCTCGGGGGACTTGACGCTCTGCGTCCGGCCGCCGGCCTGCAGCGTGCTGACCTCGCTGCCCCGCGGGGTCTCCACCTCGACCTCGACGGGCTCGGGCCGGACGCCGGCGCCGGGCAGCGGCGTCAGGTCCAGCGTGCCCTCCAGGTTCGTGGGCTCGGTGAAGTCGATCTGCAGCCACTCGCCCTTGGACGTGTCCGGGTTGCCCTCGGCCCAGCCGGTCTGCGGCACGCCGTCGAAGGCGTTGACGGGGTCGAACTGCGGCAGGTGGAACATCCAGTTGCCGCTGGTCGACGCGGTCACCGAGGCGGCGCCGTCGAGGACGGCGGTCGTCTGGTGCTCGGTGCCCTTCTCCGGCACGATCATCCGCGGCTCGTCACCGGGGTCCTGGAGGCTCTCCTCCGGGTTCTTCTCGTCCTCGGTGTAGGTGTACGAGGTGTTGTTGTTGACCACGCCGAACCGGGTGTCCGCCCGGCGCAGCCCGTCGGCCTGCACCTTGACCGCCGGCTCCTCGACGCCCGGGTGGGCGTCGCCCGCGAGTACCGCGGGCCGGCCCTGCCAGTCGGGGTCGGCGGAGAGCTGCAGCAGCGACTCGGGGCCGCCGCTGAGGACGGCGGTGTCGGCGGCGTTGAGCGCGCCGGCCGGTCCCGGGCGCAGGTCCTCGCCGTCGGCCGGCTGGTAGATCTCCACCGAACGCTGGCGCGAGAACAGCCCCTCGATCTGCAGCGGAGTGCCCTCGGGGATGCGGCCGCCGGTCAGCTCGGGGCCGAACTCGGCGACCTTCTCGTAGCCGGAGGACGTGAGGGTCTGCTTCACGGTGGTCGGCGGGACGTAGCCGACCTGGTCGGGGTCGAGGTCGTTGCGTACGACGACGTAGTGCAGGCCCGCGCGGGCCAGGAACGCCTGGAGGCCCGGCACTTCGCCGCCGGTCATCAGCGCCTGGTCGACGGCGTCCATCGCGCGCCGCGAACCCGCCGTGCCGAACGGCACGTAGTCGCGCTGCGCCCAGCGGGACTCGGCGAGCACGTCCAGCGGCTGGTCGATCGGCTTGCCCCACTCGTACGTGCCGTGCGCGGTCGCCGGCACCACCAGGGCCCGGCTGTCGGGGGAGTACTCCTCCAGCCAGTCCGCCGTCTGCTCCCAGTGCTTGGGCAGCTTGTCGAACGCGCCCGGCTGCAGCACGTCGCCGTTGGCGTACGGCAGCAGCAGCCCGGGCAGCACGACGAGGGACGCGATCGCGGGCACCCACGCGCTGCGCCGCGGGTTGGCGCGGGTGCCGCGGCGCTCGGCGGCGACCGCGACGATGTGCGCCAGACCCAGGGCGAGCGCGAGGGCCAGGCCCGGCTGGAACTTGTAGATGTTGCGGAACGGGCTCAGCCAACTGTCCAGCGCGTCCTGCACGCTGCCGGAGAACGGGGCGCCCAGCGCGCCGCCGTAGCCGGCCAGGGTGAGCAGCGCGACGACCATCACGGTCAGCACCAGCCAGCGCCGCTCGGGCAGGTCACGCCGGGCCAGGCCCGCCAGGCCCAGTCCTGCGGCGAGCACGGAGGACAGGATCGGCAGCCAGCCGGTCGCCACGGTCCAGCCGCCGGGCAGCCACGCCTCGCCGAAGTTCAGGTACGCGACCCAGTTGCCGGTGCCGCGCAGCACCTCGGTCGCCGACATGGTGGTCGTGGTGTTGTGCGCGGTCTCGATGAACGGCAGGAAGTTCTCGCCGTAGATGCCGAGGAGCAGCAGCGGCACGATCCACCACAGGCACGCCAGCAGCACCCCGGGCAGCCACCACGCCAGCAGCTTGGTGCGGCGCGAGCCGGTGCGGGTGCACACGTACAGCAGCGCGGGCAGCAGCGCGGCCAGCGTGGAGGCCGCGTTCACGCCGCCCATGAACGGGATGATCAGCGCCGAGCGGGCGGCGGCGACCCGCGGCGTCAGCCGCTCGTCGAGCAGCGGCAGCAGCACCCACGGCAGGACCGCGCCGGGCAGCGCGCCGGCGGAGGTGGAGCCGACGATGATGGTGAACACGGGCCACAGCGCGTACGCGACGGCGCCCAGCACCCGGGTCCCCGGGGTGCCGAAGCCCAGCCGGTCGGCCAGCTTCAGCGCCCCCCAGAACGCGGCCGTGACCACGAGCGACAGCCACAGCCGCTCGGCCAGCCACGTCGGAATCTGCGCCACGTCGGTGAGCAGGTAGTACGGCAGCATCGGGAAGGCGTAGCCGAAGTACTGGTCGTGGATGCCGCCGAAGCCGTTCTGGTCGTGCCACAGCTCGCCCAGGTCACCGGCGAACTTCCACGGGTCGACCACCACGCCGAGCTTCGTCTCGAACGTCGTCTTCCCCGCCGAGGGGATGAGCCAGGCGACGAACGCGAACGCCCAGAAGCCGAGCGGCCAGCGCCAACTGCGCCGGCTCTCGGGCGGCCGCGCCCCTGCCGGCCCCGAGGGGGGCGGTGGTGAGTAGGGCCGGCCGGGCGTGGCCGGCTGCGCGGGGAGCGTGGAGGTCATGGGCACCGCCGGAGTATGAGAAGAAGGTTCCAGGTGGCGAACTCGCGTACGCCGGGGACACGGACGACGGCCTCGGCGAGGAAGGGCCAGTAGCGGGACCGGGCCGCGACGACCTCGACGTCGTCCCGGGCCCGTACCGCCTTGAGCGTGGGGCCTATGTGGATGGGGAAGAGGTTCTCGCCCAGGGTGTGCTTCGGGTCGCGTCCGGTGCGCCGCGTATAGCGGCGGCGCGCCCGGTCCGCGCCCAGGTAGTGCCAGGGCGCCTGCTCGTGGCCGCCCCAGGGGGAGAGCCAGTTGGTGAACGCCACGTACAGCAGGCCGCCGGGCTTGGTGACCCGGATCAGCTCGCTGAGGAAGGTCTCGGGGTCGGCGACGTGCTCCAGCACGTTGGAGGAGAACGCCACGTCGGCGACGCCGTCGGCGAGCGGGAGCAGATAGCCGTCGGCGACCACCGCACCGGTGGTCACGTCGGAGCCGGCCGCCATCTCGCCCGCGTCGCAGTCGAAGAGGTACGCCTCGGCGCCCCGGCTGCGGAACTCCTCCGTGAACCAGCCCCCGCCGCCGCCGACGTCGACGACCAACTGGCCCTTGAGCGGCGTGATCCGCTCGACCTGGTCCGCCGCGTCCCGCGCCAGCAGGCTGTACGCGCGGGCGGGGTCGTCCTGCTCCTTCATGAAGGCGCGGAAGAGGGCGGCCGACCGCCGGATGGAGGGGTCCCGCACTGCTGTCACCCTCCCCGCTTGTCGTGCTGCCCGGCGCGGGCGAGCGCCTCGTCGGCGACGGCGCGGAAGTCGCGTACCGTCGCCTCCCAGCTCAGCCGGGTGGCGCGCTGCCGGGCCGCGGCGCCGAGGGCGGCGCGCCGCTCCTCGCTGAGCGCCAGCGCGCACCAGTGGGCGGCGAACGCGCTCTCGCCGCGGGCCAGCATGCCGGTGTCGCCGTCGCGGATGGAGTCGCGCAGGCCGGGGATGTCGAAGCCGATCGCGGGCGTGCCGCGTACCGCCGCCTCGGTCACCACCAGGCCCCAGCCCTCGACGAGGGAGGGGTGCAGCAGCAGCCAGGAGGAGGCGAGGAGGCGGTGCTTCTCGCCCTCGGAGACATGGCCGGTGAACGTCACGCCGGGACCCGCCATCGCTTCGAGCCGACCGCGCTCGGGTCCGGTGCCGACGATGACCAGCCGGCCGCCGGTGACCGGGCGCACCCGCTCCCACAGTCGCAGCAGCAGGTCGATGCGCTTGTACTCCACCAGCCGGCCCATCGCCAGGAAGAGCGGCTCGGGCGACTTCTGCGGCAGCGGTCCCGGGTCCTCGACGCCGTTGTGGACGACCCGTATCCGCTTGGGGTCGACGCCTATGTTGCGCAGCGCGGTGGCGGTGGAGGAGGAGACGGCGACCAGGAGGTTGCCGCGGTGCGCGCCGGCGAGCGCCCAGTGCTCCAGCCGGCGGCCGAGGCGGGCGAGGGGTCCGGGGTAGCGCATCGCCCACAGTTCGGTGTGCACGTGGTTGACGAGGCAGAGCGAGGGGCCGCTGTGCCACAGCGGCGCCAGGTAGGGCATGCCGTTGCAGACCTCGACCAGCAGGTCGGTGCCGCCGACGTGGCGGGAGAGGGCGCGGCGCGCGCGCAGGAAGTGGGCCAGCTCGAAGGTGGTGCCGCCCGCGGAGACGACGCGGTAGTCGCGGTACGCGGCCGGGCCGCCGCACACGAGGGTCACCTGGTGGCCGTGGTCGGTCAGCCCGCCGGCGAGCCGGTCCACGAGCAGTTCCGAGCCGCCCGCGGCGGGGTTGCCGAGGTCGCGCCGGGCGAGGAAGGTGATCCGCCGCGCGGCGTGGCCGCTGCCGCTGCCGCGGCCGTCGCCGCCGCGGCCGTCGGCCGCGCGGGTGCCGGCGGCACGGGCGCCGCGGTCCTCGGGGCCGCGGGTGCCGCGGCGTTGGGCATCGTGGCCTTCCGCGCCCCGGCTCGCGGGCACGCCGGCGGTCCCGGCCGGGTGCGGGTGCGTACGCCGGAGCGCGTCCGCGTCCAGGGACGGGGGTACGTGCTGGGGCATCGGTGCTCCAACTCGTCTCAGGGTGCGGGCGGGTGGTTCAGGGCCGTTCATGGGGTGCGGCATGGCGGTCGGGTGGACGGGGGCGACGGGGACGCCGGCCGGGGGGACCGGCGTCCCCGTCGCGGGGGTGGGGGGTGAGGGGCATCAGGCCGCGACCGGCTGGGGCGGGACGCCGTCCGGCTCCCGGTCGCGGTCCGGCTCGTCCCGCCGGCCGCCGCGGGCCAGCAGCACGGCGCCGGCGCCCGCGAGTACGAAACCGGCCACCAGCGCGACGACCGGCAGGGTCTCGCCGACCAGCTTCAGCCTGCTGCTGTCCTCGTCGGCGAGGTCGACCTGTTCCTTCTGGGTCTCCTCGGTGAACGCGATGCCGTCGCTCTGCAGCAGCGTGACCTCGTCGGTGCCGCCGCCGGGCTGGCGCAGCGTCTTCTTCGGCGCGATGGAGGCGTAGATGATGCGGCCGGTGCGCTCGTCGGCGACCAGCTCGATCTTCTCGTTCGCGTACCACTCGTCGGCGAACACCTGCTCCTTGTCGGGCAGTCCGACCATCACGCCCGGCACCTGCCGGGTGCCGGTCTTGACGGGCTCGATCTCGCCGGTGAAGGCGAGCCCGGTGTAGCCCTGGATCTCCCGCTCGCCGTCGTACTTCAGCGCCACGGTGTCCTGGGCGGTGCTGTCCCACCAGCGGTACGTGCGCTTCTCGACGTCGAAGGGGAACTTCAGGTACGCGTCGCCGCCGAACCGGTTGCCGTCCACGCCGGTGAACTCGTCGCAGCAGTGCTCCGGCGCGTTCGTCTCGCGGTTCATGACCCAGCGCTCGGTGGTGAACTGGAACGCGCGGCGCGGGTCGTCGATCTCCCGCGTCAGCGGGGTGTCGATGGTGGTGGCCGCGTCCCAGACGGCGGTGTCGTCGTCGCCCGCCGCCACGTCGCCCAGCACCCGCCGGACGATCGTCAGCTCCTGGTTGTCCCGTTCCTTCTGCGTTTCGGTGTCGTAGAAGGTGCCGGTGCCTTCGTAGCGCGTCGTCGAGTCGATGTCGACGGGATTCAGCTTGGCCCGCGGCTCCACGTAGAACGCGAGCATGGGGGCGAGCACGAGCAGGAAGACGCCCAACCCCAGCAGGATGAGGGACAGGGGTGACGCGGTACGGCGGCTCATGCTGCACTCCCGGCAGGGGCTGGTTTACGACGCTGGTTTACGACGCTGGTTTTGTCACCGCGGTGCAAGTTCTACGGGTCGGTAACGTAAGGCTGTGCTTGACAGGGTGTCAATGCTGCTCCCACACTCAGCGTCCATGCAGAACCGACTGGTAGCCGCCGTGGTGACGAGCGTCGCCGCCGCCGCTCTCGCCGTGGGCGCCGCCCTCGGCCTGGTGGCCGCGCTGAACGCCACGCCGGAGCAGCCCAACGTCCCGCTCATCAGCTTCGACGGTCGCTGACCTGGTATTCGTCCCCGCCGCGGAGGTCGCGGCGGGGGCTTTGCCACGCCCGGGTGCCCAGCGTCGCGCAGGTGGCGACACGCCGAGGACACGGTGTCGTATCGATGTCCAAAAATTGTCGACCAGGTGACAAGTAGTCACCGTCCGGTGGCGCGACGCACCGGGGTGCGGCGGCCGTACGCGGTACGTGCCGCGCCCCGCGCCCGCGCCGCGGGCTTCAGCCGAACTCGGCCCAGACGCACTTGTCGTTGCCGCGCGGCTCCACGCCCCACACGTCCGCCAGCCGGTCCACCAGCAGCAGCCCGCGGCCCGAGATGCCCGCTTCGCCCGGTTCGCGGCGGTGGGGCAGCGCACTGGAGCGGTCCTCGACCTCGACGCGCAACCTGCGCTCCGGCGTGCTCAGCGGGCGGATCGTCACGATCGCCGGACCGTCGGTGTGCAGCAGCGCGTTGGTGATCAGCTCGTCGGAGACCAGCTCGATCTCGTCCGCCCGCTCGCCCGCGCCCCAGGAGCGCACCGCGCTGCGGATCATGTGCCGGGCCGCGGAGAGCGCGTCGGGGTCGGAGGGCGGGATGTACTGGCGCAGCCGGCTGCCTGGCTGGGCGGTGTCGCCCGTGGTGCGGCGCAGCATCACCAGCGCCATGTCGTCCTCGACCTGCCGGTCGTCCACCACGTCGCACAGCCGGTCCGACAGCTCGTCGATGTCGCGCGGCCCGGTGCGTACCAGCTCGGTGAGCTGCGCCATGCCCTGGTCCAGGTCGGCGCCGGGGACCTCCACCAGGCCGTCGGTGTACATCAGCAGCGCGTCGCCCGGATCGAGGACCATGGTCGTCACGGGGTAGTCCAGCGGGCCGAACGTCGCGGAGAGCCCGAGCGGCAGCCCGCCGGGGACCGGCAGCACGCGGCAGCCGCCGTCCGCGTGCCGCACCAGCGGGTCGATGTGGCCGGCCCGGACCAGTTGCAGGGCGCCGGACGACAGGTCGATCTCCGCGTACGTGCACGTGGCGAAGCGCTCGGTCTCCAGCTCGTGCAGGAACTCCGAGGCCCGGGCCATCACGGTGGCCGGCGCGTGCCCCTCGCCCGCGTACGCCCGCAGCACGATGCGCAGTTGGCCCATCACCGCGGCGGCCTGGGTGTCGTGGCCCTGGACGTCGCCGATGACGACGCCGACCCGGCCGCCGGGCAGCGCGATCACGTCGTACCAGTCGCCGCCGATGCCCTGCCCCTCGTGCGCCGCCCGGTAGCGCACGGCGACCTCCGCGCCCGGCACCTCGGGGATGCTGCGCGGCAGCATGGCCTGCTGGAGGTCCTCGGCCAGCCCGTGCTCGCGGTCGTGCAGCTTGGCGCGCTGGAGGCTCTGCCCGATGCCGCTGCTCAGCGAGACCAGCAGGTTGCGCTCCTCCGGCGAGAAGGCGCTCTTGTCGCGGTAGGAAAGACCGAGCGCGCCGATGACGCGCCCCTCGGCGATCAGCGGCAGATACGCGGCGCAGTCGATGCCCAGGGACTCCGTGTACGGGTAGAGCCGCGGGTACGCGGCGGCGAACTCCGCCCGGGAGAGCACCAGCCGCGGCCGGCCCGTGCGCACCACCTCGCTCAGCGGCAGCCCGGGCTCGTCGACCCGGGTGAAGTCCGCGAGCTGCACCTCCGTACCTTCACCCATGGTGATGATCTGGATCCGCCCGGCGTCCACCAACCCCAGCACCATGTTCACCGCGCCGAGCCGGGCCAGCCCCTCCGCGCCGCCGAGCACGCCGATCACGTCGTGCACGGTGGTGGCGTTCGCCAGCGCCGCGGTGGTCTGCTGCACGACGCCGGTCTGCCGGCGGCGCTCCTGGTCCAGCGCGAACTGCTGCGCGGAGTAGTTCAGCTCCAGCGTCGCGTCGCGGACCATGCCCACGACGCGGTGCGCGCGGCCGCCGTCGTCGCGCAGGATCGCGCCCTGGGTGTGCGTCAGCCGGGACGTGCCGTCGCGTAGCTGAACGCGCAGGTACGCGCTGTAGGCGGGGCGGTCCTGCGCGATGGCCCGGGAGATCAGCGCGTCGAGCCGCGCGCCCTCCTCCCTGGTGATGCGCGAGCCGAGCGACTGCGGGTCGCCGTCGTACTCCTCCGCCCGCAGGTCGAACACCCGCAGCGCCCCTTCGTCCAGGTGCATCTGCCCGCCGTCGAGGTCCCAGTCGAAGCTGCCCATGCGGTTCAGCTCCATGCTGACCACCGCGGGCGCGGGCCAGTCCCCTGCCCCCGGGGCCGGCGCCGCCGTGCCTCCCCGCTCGCTCATGCCGTTACTTTCGCACTTTTTGTACGGATATTCGAGTGATTGGCCATTCTACGCCCCGCGGAGCCACCCGCCGAACAAAGCGGTGGCGCCGCCGCCCGCCGCCCCGGCATGCTGACCCCATGCTGATCAGGGACGCCACCGCCGACGACTGGCCCGCCATCTGGCCGTTCTTCCACCGCATCGTCGCCGCCGGCGAGACCTACCCGTACCCGCTGGACATGAGCGCCGAGCAGGGCCGCGAGGTGTGGCTGCCGCCGCCCCCGGACCGGACGACCGTCGCCATCGACGACGAGGGCCTGATCGTGGGCTCGGCGAAGATGAACGCCAACCGGCAGGGCAACGGCGACCACGTCGCCAGCGCGAGCTACATGGTCGACCCGGACCGGCACGCGCGCGGCGTCGGCCGCGCGCTGTGCGAGGACTCCCTGCGCTGGACCCGCGCCCGCGGCTTCCTGTCCATGGAGTTCAACGCCGTGGTCGAGACGAACGTCCACGCCGTGAAGCTCTACGAGTCCCTCGGCTTCCGCATCACCGGCACCCAGCCCCGCGCCTTCCGCCACCCCGGGGAGGGCCTGGTCGGCCTGCACTGCATGCACGTCGATCTCTGACTCCGGTCCCCATTGCCCGCCGTGGAGGCGGGCGTTACGCTGCGTTCGTCATTTCGATAACTGGTCGAGATTTCGGACCTTCGAGGGGTGGGTGAGCGCGCATGGGGCGACTCGTACCGGCCGTGACGCGCGCTCTCGACATCCTAGAGCTCTTCCTCGACCGGGACACGACGCTCTCCGCTCCCGAGATCACCCGCAAGCTGGGCCTGCCCAGGACCACCGTGCACGAGCTGGTCACCACCCTGGCCGCCCGCTCCTACCTCAGCGCCGTCCCCGGCCAGCCCGGGCGCTACCGGCTGGGGGTGCGCACGTACCAGCTCGGCAGCACCTTCGGCGAGCAGCTCGACCTCGCCGCCGAGGGCCGGGAGGTCGCCCGCGAGGTCGCCGAGACCTGCGACGAGACCGTGCACATCGCGATCCTGGAGGACACCGACGTCATCTACATCGCGAAGGTCGACAGCACCCGCGCGGTCCGGATGGTCTCCGCCACCGGCCGCCGGCTGCCCGCGCACTGCACCGCCGTCGGCAAGATGCTCCTCGCCTCGCTGCCAGAACAGGCCCTGGACGCGCGGCTGCCGGAGAGCCGGCCGCTGGTCGCGATGACGGACCGCAGCCTCACCTCCGTACGCGACCTGCGCCGCCACCTCGCCGGGGTGCGCGAGCGCGGCATCGCCGTCGAGGAGCGCGAGTCCAACCCGGACGTAAGCTGCGTGGCGGCGCCGGTGCACGACTCCGCGGGCCGGGTGGTCGCCGCGCTGAGCATCTCGGTGCCGATGATCCGGTGGAGCGGGGAGCGCAGGGACGAACTGGCGGAGCTGGCCGCGAAGGGCGCGGGCCGGCTGTCGGAGCGCCTGGGCCACCGGGGCGGCGGGACCCGGGCCGGGTGAGCCGGGGACGTGGCCGGTACGGCGGTCCCGGACGGACCCGGGACGCGGGCCCGGGGCGTACGCGGGAAGTGAGCCGGGGACGCACCCGGAGACGAGAGCCGGGGCATACCCGGGAAGGAGCCGGATGACGATGCTGGACGTGGCCGTACGCACGCGCGCCGAACTGGGCGAGGGGCCCACGTGGGACCCCGCGGCCGGCCGGCTGATCTGGGTCGACATCCTGGGCGCCCGCATCCACGCCTACGACCCGGCCACCGGCAGGCGCACCGTGCAGACCACCGAGCAGCACGTCGGGTCGGCCAAGCCGCGCGCCGGCGGCGCCGGTTACGTCGTCAACCTGCGCGACGGCGTCGGGCTCTACGACGCGGACGGCGCGTTCCGCTGGCTCGTCCACGAGCCGGTCGCCGGCCGCCGCGGCAACGAGGCGATGGTCGCCCCGGACGGCGCCCTGTGGGCCGGCACCATGCGCTACGACTCCGCCCCCGGCGGCGGCACGCTGGCCCGCGTCACCGGCGACGGCGCGCAGACCGTCGTGCTGGACGACGTCACCGTCAGCAACGGCACCGGCTGGAGCCCGGACGGCCGGCTCATGTACTACGCCGACACCCCCACGGGCCGCATCGACGTCTTCGACACCGACGGCGACGGGGTCACAGGGCGGCGCCTGTTCGCCGCCGTGGAGGACACCCCGGGCTCGCCCGACGGGCTGTGCGTGGACGCCGAGGGGTACGTGTGGGTGGCGCTGTGGGACGGCGCCGCCGTGCGCCGGTACGCCCCGGACGGCACCCTGGACCGCACGGTGGAGGTGCCCGTGCGCCGCCCCACGTCCTGCGCGTTCGGCGGCCCGGAGCTGACCGACCTGTACGTCACCTCCTCGTCGCTGGCGGACGAGCACCCGCTGGCGGGTTCCGTCCTGGTGCTGCCGGACGCGGGCCGCGGGCTGCCGCAGGCGCCGTTCGAGGGGTGAGGCGCGGATGACCGCGGAAACGACGGCGGGGACGTTCCGTATCGGCGGGGACCTGGAGGTCGGCCGGCTCGGGTTCGGCGCGATGCAGTTGCCGGCCGGGCCCGCGGACGCGCGGGCGGCGTCGGTGGCGGTGGCGCGGCGGGCGGTGGAGCTGGGCGTCACGCTGATCGACACGGCGCACCTGTACGGCGGCGGGGCCAACGAGGAACTGCTGGCCGAGGCGCTGTACCCGTACCCCGAGGGGCTGTTGATCACCACGAAGGTCGGTGTCGCCCGCTCCGCCGAGACGGGGGAGTGGGGGCTCGACGGCCGGCCCGAGGTGCTGCGCGAGCAGGTGGACCACGCCCTGCGGCGGCTGCGGGTGGAGCGGATCGAGCTGCTGCAACTGCACCGCATCGACCCGGAGGTGGACCTCGCCGAGCAGTTGGGGGCGCTGCGGGAGCTGCAGGAGGCGGGGAAGATCGCGCGGCTGGGGCTGTCCGAGGTGACGGCCGGGGAGCTGGCGCGGGCGCGGGAGCTGGTGGACGTCGCGAGCGTGCAGAACCGCTACAGCGTGGGCGACCGGGAGCACGAGGCGGTGCTCGACGCCTGCGCGGCGGCGGGGATCGCGTTTTTGCCGTGGCGCCCCGTGCTGGGCGCGGTGCCGCCGGCGGACGCCGCGGGCGCTCCGGACGCCGGGGACCCGGAGGCTCCGTACCGGGTGATCGGGGCGGTGGCCCGCGAACTCGGCGCGACGCCGGTGCAGGTCGCGCTGGCCTGGCTGCTGGCGCACTCGCCCGTGGTGCTGCCGATCCCGGGGACGGCGAAGCTCGGGCACCTGGAGGAGAACGTCGCGGCGGCGGACGTACGCCTGGAGCCGGCGCATCTGGAGCGGCTGGACGGGCTGTCGTCGTGAGGCCCGCGGGCCGCGGCCCCGATTTCTGAAATCGATTGCGTGCCGGAGGGCTTGACAGCCCGAGCGTCCAACTCCTGCTCTGTACACACCCCTTGACCGACCCCGGGACCGCGCCTAGCTTCTCGTGAAATCGATTTCGAGAAGACTGGGAGGCACCGTGGACAGACATGGCCGGATTCGCGGCGGCATCGCCGCCCTCCTCGCCGTGGTGACGGCGCTGGCGACCGGGGGCCTGGCGGCGGCCGCGCCCGAGGCACCCGAGCCGCGCGGCGGCCCTGACCTGGCCGCCGCCAAGGGGCCCGTCGGATGGGACACGTACCGGCAGCTCGACCGGCTCTCCGACCTGCCGGCCGGGGTGCACACCAAGCAGTTCTCCAGCTTCGACCGCACCGGCGGCAACGCGCACGACGGCTTCGACGGCAAGTACTCCTGTCTGCGGACGACCGCCACCGGCTGCGTCATCGCCGAGCAGGCCGGGGCCGGCGAGATCGGCGCCATCTGGTTCACCCGCGACGAGGGCAACGTCAGCAGGACGGGCCGCATCACGATCGAACTCGACGGCGAGAAGGTCGTCGACGCACCGCTCCAGGACCTGGTCGACGGCAAGCTCGGCGCCCCCTTCGTCAGCCCGCTGGTCGCCAACGCCGACCAGACGTCCGGCGGCGTCGTGGTCGAGGTGCCGATGCCGTACCGCGAGTCGATGCGGATCACCACCGAGCACAACCCGCTCTTCCACCACGTCTCGTACCGCACCTTCGCCGACGCCGAGGGCGTCACCACCTTCGACCCGGACGACCCCGCCGCCGACGTCGTCGGCACCCTGCGCGCCGCCGGCACCGCCGACCCCAAGCCGGCCGTGCCCGGCGCGCGCACGGAGCGCACCGGCCTCGCGCTCGCGCCCGGCGCCTCCCAGACCCTCGCCCGCACCGACCGGCCGGGGCTCCTCACCGAGCTGCGCCTCCGGCTCCCGCAGGCCCCGTACGTCCAGCCGCGCAGCGAGACCGACGACGGCAGGGCGTACGGCGCGGGCGGCGGCAGCGAGTTCACCCTCGCGATCGACCCCGGCAACGAGGGCGTGCGGCTCACCCGCCGCTACGACCCGATCATCGCGAACCAGGTCGCCACCGTGTACGTCGACGGCCGCGAGGCCGGCACCTGGGGCCCGACGCCGCAGGCCGGCGGCGGGCTGTGGGGCGAGGACAGCGTGGAGCTGCCCGCGGAACTGACCGCGGGGAAGTCGGAGATCACCGTGCGCAACGCCTTCGTCTCCTCCGACCTCGATGTCAACGAGTTCACGTACTGGGCCGACAGCCGCGTCGGCGGCGAGATGCGCCGCACCGACACCATGGACGTCGGCGACGCCGCGAGCGAGACCGCCCACGGCTACGCCATCACCGCGCCGAACTGGCAGGGCGTGCGCACGTACGACTACCCCCTCGGCGACGACGAGCGCGCCGAACTCGCCGCGGCCCAGGACGTGCTCCAGGGCCTGCGGCTGCGCGCCACCTTCGACGGCGAGCGCACGGTGGACGCCCCGCTCGGCGAGTTCTTCGGCTCAGGCCACGCGACCGCGCCCGTACGGGCCCTGATGTACGGCATCGACGCGGAGGCCGAGGGCGGGCCCGTCCTCACCTCCTGGTGGCCGATGCCCTTCGCGCGGAACGCGCAGGTCGAGCTGTACAACGGCTCCGACACGGCGATCACGTCCGGCACCGCGGAGGTCACCGCCGCCCCGTCCCGCACCCACGCCCAGGCCGTCGCCTCCGGCGACGCGGGCCCCTTCCGCGCCACGTCCCACGCGGGTCCGACGGTGCCGGGGGAGAGCTGGGACTTCCTCGCGACGGCCGGGACCGGCAAGTTCACCGGCGTCACCCACACCATGACCGGCGAGCTGGACCGCAACTACCTGGAGGGCGACGAGCGCGTGTACGTCGACGGCGCCCGCACCCCGCAGATCCACGGCACCGGCAGCGAGGACTTCTACCAGAGCGGCTGGTACTTCAACCGCGGCACCTACACCCAGCCCTTCAACGGCAACCCCACCCACCTCGGCCCGCCCACCGGCTGCGCGGCGGACCGGGACTGCACGGGCACGTACCGGCTGATGATCCACGACGCGGTGCCGTTCACGCAGGCCATCGACTTCGACATCGAGCACGGCTTCGTCAACGACAAGCAGGCGGACTACTCGACGACCGCGTACTGGTACGGCGAGAAGAGGGCGACCGGCACGAAGACCGACACCCTGGACGTGGGCGACCCGCGCAGCGAGAAGGCCCACGCCTACACGTCGGACGCGCCCGGTGACGTCACCGAGCTGGACTCCGTCTTCGAAGGCGACGCGCAGCAGCCGCGGCGCCTCACCGCCGACATCCGCGCCACGACGGCACCGGTCAGCTTCACCCTGCGCGTCGACCGCGACAACGCGGGCGTGGAACTGCGCCGCACCGGCGACCAGGCGGCGCCGTACCAGCGCGCGGCGGTGCGGGTCGAAGGGAAGCAACTGCCGGACTGGCTCCAGCCGCTGGGCAACGCGGAGCGCCGCTGGCTGGACGACACGTACCAGATCCCGGCGAGCGTGACGGCGGGCAAACAGGAGATCACGGTGACGCTGACCCCGGCGGCGGACGCCCCGCCGTGGTCGGCTGAGTCGTACGAGGCCCACACCCTGCGCGACTGACCCGCCGCGGCCCGCCGCAAACCCGCCCCGCGGGAACGTCAGGTACCCGCGGGGCGGGGTGCGGGGGCGGGGTGCGGGGGCAGCGCCGGTGCCGGAGGGCGGCCGGGGCCGGCTCCGACGTCGCCTTCCCCGCCCCCTCCCCGCAGCCGCCGCCGGGAGGCTTCCCGGCGGTCCGCACCCGTCGAACCCCGGCCACGTGGAGTGACGGCGGCGTACGTCCTGCCGGACCGTACCCGGCCGGCCTCGTTCCTACGACCCCGCCCGCCGTTTGTTCCAGATGTCGAAGCCCACCGCCGCCAGCAGCACCAGGCCCTTGATGACCTGCTGGTAGTCCGTGCCCAGGCCGACCAGCGACATGCCGTTGTTCAGCACGCCCAGCACCAGGCCGCCGATGACCGCGCCGAACACCGTGCCGATGCCGCCGCTCATCGACGCGCCGCCGATGAAGGCCGCCGCGATCGCCTCCAGTTCGAACATCTCGCCGGCCTTCGGGACGCCCGCGTTCAGGCGGGCCGCGTAGACGCAGCCGGCGAGGGCGGCGAGGACGCCCATGTTGACGAAGACCAGGAAGGTGACGCGCTTGTCCTTGACGCCGGACAGCGTCGCCGCCGCCTTGTTGCCGCCCAGGGCGTAGACGTGGCGGCCCACGACGACGTTGCGCATCACGTAGCCCAGCGAGACCAGCAGGCCCGCCATGATCAGCAGGACCACCGGGACGCCGCGGTAGCTGGCCAGCATCAGTGTGGCGACGACCACCGCCGCGACGATGAACGTGCACTTGCCCAGCCACAGGGGGTACGGCAGCACGTCCAGTTCGTACGACAACTGGCGGCGCCGGTCCCGCCACTCCTGCCACAGCAGGAACAGGCCGACGCACAGGCCAAGCAGCAGGGTGAGGTTGTGGTAGTTGGTGTCCGGGCCGGTCTCGGGAAGGAAGCCCTGGGCGATGTTCTGGAAGCCCTTGGGGAACGGCGACAGCGACTGGCCTTCGAGCACGATCTGGGTGAGGCCGCGGAAGACCAGCATGCCCGCGAGCGTCACGATGAATGAGGGGATGCCGATATACGCGATCCAGAAGCCCTGCCAGGCCCCGGCGACCGCGCCGATGAGCAGCGAGCACACAAGCGCCAGCGGCCACGGGAAGTCGTGGTTGACCATCATCACGGCCGACATCGCGCTGGCGAACGCGCACAGCGAGCCCACCGACAGGTCGATGTGCCCGGCGATGATGACGATCATCATGCCCATCGCCAGGATCAGGATGTAGCTGTTCTGCTGGACGATGTTGGAGACGTTGCGCGGCAGCAGCAGCGTGCCGTCGCTCCATACCTGGAACACCACGACGATCAGTCCGAGCGCGACGAGCATGCCGTACTGCCGCATGTTGTTGCGCATCGCGTCCAGCAGGGCGCCGGCGAGGGCGCCGCGGGATCCGCCGGCGGCGGGGGCGGCCGGCGGGGTGTCGCGCTTCTCGGTGGTCAGCGGGCTCATCCTTCGTCCCTTACGTGCGTGGTCATGTGGCGCATGAGGACTTCCTGGGTGGCTTCCGACCGTGGCACCTCGCCGGTCAGCCGGCCCGCGGCCATGGTGTAGATCCGGTCGCACATCCCGAGCAGCTCGGGCAGCTCCGAGGAGATGAAGACCACCGCCTTGCCGCGGGCGGCCAGTTGGTCGATGACTGTGTAGATCTCGTACTTCGCGCCCACGTCGATACCGCGGGTGGGCTCGTCCAGGAGCAGCACCTCGGGGTCGGCGTGGATCCACCTGCTGAGCACGACCTTTTGCTGGTTGCCGCCGCTCAGCCGGTTCACGGGCTCGAAGACCGTCGGGGTCTTGATGTTCATCGACGTGCGGTAGCCCTCGGCGACCCGCCGCTCCTCGTGCTCGTCGACCGCGCCGCGGCGGACCAGCTTCGGCAGGGCGGAGAGCGTGATGTTGCGCATGACGTTGTCGATGAGGTTGAGGCCGTACGTCTTGCGGTCCTCGGTGACGTACGCGATGCCGTGCCGTACTGCGTCCGGCACGGTGCGGGTGTCGACCTCGCGGCCGTCGACCCGTACCGTGCCGGACTCGTACCGGCCGTAGGAGCGGCCGAAGACGCTCATCGCCAGCTCCGTGCGGCCCGCGCCCATCAGGCCCGCGATGCCGACGATCTCGCCGCGCCCTACCTCGATCGAGACGTCGTCGACGACCTTGCGCTCGTGGTCGATGGGGTGGCGCACGGTCCACCCCTCGACGGCGAGCGCGACCGTGCCCGCGTCGTCGCCCCGGTAGTGGGAGCGCTCGGGGAAGCGGTGGTCGAGGTCGCGGCCGACCATCCCGCGGATGATGCGGTCTTCGGACAGCGCTGGACCCTCGCCGCCCGACTCCGCATCCCGTACCGCCAGCGTCTCGATCGTCCGGCCGTCGCGCAGGATCGTCACCCTGTCCGCGACCTGCCGGATCTCGTTCAGCTTGTGCGAGATGAGGATGCAGGCGATGCCCTGGTCCCGGAACTCCCGGATGAGGTCAAGCAGTTTGCGGCTGTCCTCGTCGTTGAGGGCCGCGGTGGGCTCGTCGAGGATGAGGAGCTTCACCTTCTTCGACAGGGCCTTCGCGATCTCCACGAGCTGCTGCTTGCCCACGCCGATGTCCGCGACCCGCGTCTGCGGCTTCTCCGCGCCCAGCCCGACGCGCTTGAGCAGCGCGGTGGCGGCGCGCAGCGTCTCGTTCCAGGAGATGACGCCGCGCTTCGCCTGCTCGTTGCCGAGGAAGATGTTCTCCGCGATGGACAGGTACGGAACCAGGGCCAGCTCCTGGTGGATGATCACGATGCCGCGTTCCTCGCTGGCCCTGATGTCCCGGAACGCGCACGGCTCGCCCTCGAAGAAGATCTCGCCCTCGTAGCTGCCGTGTGGATGGACTCCGCTCAGGACCTTCATCAGGGTCGACTTGCCGGCGCCGTTCTCGCCGCAGACGGCGTGGATCTCGCCGGGCGCGACGGTGAGGCTGACGTCGGCGAGCGCCGTGACCCCGGGGAAGGTCTTGGTGATGGAACGCATGTCGAGGACCGCAGCGGTCACTTCAGGTCCCCGGCCTTGTAGTAACCCTCCTCGACCAGCAGGTCGGTGTTGCTCTTGTCGATGCTGACGGGGTCCAGCAGGAACGACGGCACGGTCTTGACGCCGTTGTCGTACGTCTCGGTGTCGTTGACCTCCGGCTTGCCGCCGGTGAGCACGGCGTCGGTCATCTGCACGGCCTGCTTGGCGAGCTTGCGGGTGTCCTTGTAGACGGTCTGGGTCTGCTCGCCGGCGATGATGGACTTCACCGACGCCAGCTCGGCGTCCTGGCCCGTGACCACCGGCAGTTCCTTGCCGCCGCTGCCGTAGCCCGCGCCCTTCAGCGCGGAGAGCACGCCGATGGAGATGCCGTCGTACGGCGACAGCACGGCGTCGACGTCCTCGCCGCCGTAGTTGCCGCTGAGCAGGTCGTCCATGCGCTTCTGCGCGGTGCCGCCGTCCCAGCGCAGGGTGGTGACCTGGTTCAGCTTCGTCTGGCCGGACCGTACGGTGAGTTGTCCTGAGTCCAGGTACGGCTGGAGCACCGCCATGGCGCCGTCGAAGAAGTAGCGGGTGTTGTTGTCGTCGGGGGAGCCCGCGAACAGCTCGATGTTGAACTTCGCGCCCTTGTCGTCGTCGAGCTTCAGCGCGTCCACGATGTACTGGCCCTGAAGCCTGCCGACCCGCTCATTGTCGAATGAGGCGTAGTAGTCGACGTTCTCCGTCTCCAGGATCAGCCGGTCGTACGCGATGACGGGGATGTCCGCCTCCTTGGCGTCGGCCAGCACCTCCGTCAGCGAGGTGTTGTCGATCGCCGCGACGACGAGCGCGTCCACGCCCTTGGTGATCATGTTGTCGATCTGCGAGACCTGGTTCTCGACCTTGTCCTCGCCGTACTGCAGGTCGGTCTCGTAGCCGGCGGCCTCGAACTGCTTCACCATGTTCTCGCCGTCGGCTATCCAGCGCTCCGACGACTTGGTGGGCATCGCGATGCCGATCGTGCCGCCCTCGGCGTCGCCCTTCTTCTCCTCGCTGCCGCCCTCGCTGTCCTGGCCGCAGGCGGCGAGGGCGAGGGCGAGCGCGGACACGGCGGCGGCGGTGCGCAGACGGGCGGCTCGGGAGGTGCGGGGGGTGCGCATGGCGGTCAGTTCCCTTCGGGTACGGAGGCGGTGGAGGACTCGGAGGCGGAGGCGGAAGCGGAGTCGGGGGTGGAGACGGACCCGGGAGCGGGGGACCCGGCCCCGGGAGCGGCGCCGGACCCGGCCCCCGGGAACCGGCGCAGCACCCCCGGCAGCCGGGACCCGGGCGGCGACATCTCCCCGCCCGCGCCGAGCCGGTCGAGGAGGTCCAGGACCAGTCGCCCCCGGCGCACCCGTTCGCGCGCGGTGGCGATCACCGTCTCGCGCATGTGGGCGCCGTACGGGTAGATCCCGGGGGCCTTGGACAGGCCGAACTTCAGGTACAGCGGCGCTCCGCGGCGGATCAGCTCGGCGGCGTCGTACATCCGCACGAAGCCGCCGAGGTCGTCGGGCGCCTCCACGTACAGGTCCATCGGCGCCGCGCTGGCCCGGCGGATCTCGGTGAGCTGCTGGAGCGAGAGGTCCGAGGGGATGTTGAGCGAGTCGGCGCCGAGCCGTTCCCACACCGCGTACGCGGCGGGGTTCACCGGGCCGACCAGCGCGGAGACCTTGAACGTGGTGTGCGCGGGCAGCTCGCCGATCTCGCGCAGCCCGTGCAGCAGCCACAGCACGCCCTCGTCCGCGACGAGCAGGCACCGCACGCCCAGTTGGGCGGCGCGCAGCGCGTCCTCCACGCAGCCGGCGAGCTGGTCGTGCCCGCGGGCCCGCAGTCCGGCGCCGCCGGAGAGGCTGCGGGTGGCGGCGCCGGTGTCCCAGGTGCCGCGCGGGCCGGTGAACAGCGACAGCTCGATGTCCCGCGCCGCGCAGGCCGCGACCATGTCGGCGATCTCGGCGTCGGTGAGCATCCACACGCCGCTGCCCTGGCTGATCCGGTGCACAGGGACCCCGAGGCGGGTGCTCTCCTCCAGCACCGCGGCCAGCGCCTCCGGGCCCTCGACGGACGGGATCTCGGTGCGCCAGCGGCCGCCGTCGGGGAAGGCGTGCGGCGAGGTGTCGACGGGGTCGGGCGGCGGGGCCGCGAAGCCGAGGCGGCCGAGGGCCGGTTCACCGGGAGCGTGAGGCACGGGACTCCTTCGTTCGTCATATCGGACGTCGTTCGGTTTCGTACCGAGGGGAAGGCCGCGGCGGCCACGCGCGCACCTACGGCCGCAGCAGCACCTTGCCCACCGCCGGATCCCGGCCGCCGACCAGGCCGACGGCCTTCTCGTACGCGTCCAGCGGCAGCTCGTGCGTGATCAGCGCCGCCGGGTCCAACTGCCCCGCGCCGAACGCCCGCACCGCGTACGACCACGCCGCCGACGAGGCGCCGAAGACCCCGTACACGGCGATCTGCCGCATCGCCAGCGCCACCGGGTCGACCCCCGCCGCCCCGCCCGGCGGGATGCCCGCGACGACGACCCGCCCCCCGCGCCGTACCAGCCCCACCGCCGCCACCGCGGAACGCTCCGCCCCCGCCGTCTCCACGACCATGTCGTACGCCCCCGCCAAGTCCCCGGCAGCGCCGGGCGCCACCGCCCGCGCACCGAACCCCCGTGCCGCCTCGGCCCGTTCCCCCCGCGGCTCCACCACCAGCAGCTCCGCCGGCGAGTACCCCGCGAGCAACTGCACCGCCAGCAGCCCCAGCGTCCCGCCCCCCACGACGGCCACCCGCTCACCCGGCAGCGGCCCCCCGCGCAGCACCGCCGCCGCGGCGACGGCCGCCGGCTCCAGCAGCGCGGCGGCGCGCAGGTCGGCGTCGTCGTCCAGGACGTGCAGCAGCCGCGCCGGCACCGTGACCGTCTCCGCGAACGCCCCGGCGCGGGTGAAGCCCGTCTCGTCGTACGGCCCGGCGCACAGGTTCGTCTCGCCGGCCCGGCAGCGCGCGCACACCTGGCAGCAGCGGAACCCCTCCGCGACCACCCGCCGCCCGGCCAGCGCCGCGTCGGCGCCGGGCCCGACCTCCGCCACCGTGCCCGACCATTCGTGGCCCGGCGTCAGCGGGTAGGTGACGTAACCGGCCGGCCGGGTGCCGTCGTACACCTCGCGGTCGCTGCCGCACACCCCGGCCGCGTACACCCGCACCCGCACCTCGCCGGGCCCCGGCGGCGGCGACGTCACGCTGCCGACCCGCGCCCGCCCCGGTTCGCGCAGCACGACCGCACGGTGGGTCACGCCCATCGAAGCCCTCCCCCCCCGTTCGAGATATCGTCAAGCGTTCGAAATCCAGGCGTTGACGCTAAGGAGGCGGGCGGCAGGTGTCAACGGTCAGCGCACGGTGAACTCGTAGACCGTGGCCGAACGGTAATGCTCGCCGGGCCGCAACACGGTGGAGGGGAAGTGCGGGTGGTGCGGGGAGTCGGCGAAGTGCTGGGTCTCCAGGGCGAGTCCGTCGCCCGGCCGGTAGGCCCACCCGGACGGCCCGGTGAACGACGGGAAGACGAAGTTCGCGGTGTAGAGCTGCAGTCCGGGCTCGGTGGTCCGCACCCGCAGCGCCCGTCCCGAGGCGGGTGAGGAGACCTCGGCGACCGGCTCGGGCGCGGCGGTGACGCCCTTGTCGAGCACGAAGTTCTGGTCGTACCCGAGGCCGATCAGCAACTGGGGGTGCCCGGAGCGAAGTTCGGCGCCCACCGGGCGCGCGGTGCGGAAGTCGAACGGCGTGCCCGCCACGTCGGCGATCTCGCCGGTCGGCGCCGAGGTGGGGGAGTTGACGGTGAACCGGCTCGCGGCGATGCGCAGCCGGTGGTCCTCGACGCTGCCGCTGCCCTCGCCGTCGAGGTTGACGTACGAGTGGTTCGTCAGGCTCACCACGGTCGGCGCGTCGGTGGTCGCCTCGTAGTCGAAGCGCAGCGCGCCCTCCGCGGTCACGGTGTACGTGGCCCGCACGTCGAGCGTGCCGGGGAAGCCCTCCTCGCCGTCCGGGCTCGTCCGCGACAGCAGCAGCGCGGCGGCCCCCGGCGCGGCCGGCGCCGCGGCGGCGGCCCACACCCGCTTGTCGAAGCCGCGGGCGCCGCCGTGCAGGCAGTTGGGGCCGTCGTTGGCGGGCAGCGGGTAGGTGCGGTCGCCGAGGGTGAGGGAGGCGCCGGCTATGCGGTTCGCGTACCGCCCGATGAGCGCGCCGAAGTACGGCTCCGGGTGCTCCACGTACTCGTCCACGGTCGCCAGCCCCAGCACCACGTTGGCGTACCGCCCCTCCCGGTCCGGCACCTCCACGGACTGCACGATCCCGCCGTACGACAGCACCCGCACCCGGGTGCCGCCCGCGACCAGCGTCCACCGCTCGACGGGCGTGCCGTCGGCGAGCTTCCCGAAGGGCTCGGCGGTCACGGAGGGCGCCGGCACGGCGTCGGGCGGGGGCAGGGGAGTCTCGGCCATGACAAAACCCTATGCGGCCTGCGGGGCCGCCCCGCAGGCCGCCGCCCGCCGTTCGCCCCGCCTATCCCTCCGCTATCCCTCCCGGGCCTCCCGGAGCTTCTTGTACGCGATCTCCGCCAGGACGTTCTGGCCGTCCTCGTCCGGGTGGAAGGAGTCCCAGCGGCTCAGGTGGTCGCCGGTGAAGGCGTACCGGAACGCCGCCCCGTCGTCGTACACGCACAGCGGATGCTTCCCGCACTCCTCCGCCAGCACCGCGTTGTACTCCACCACCCGGTCCTGCACCTCCTCGCGCCGGCTGCTGGCCGTCGCCCCGAGGTCCGAGGGGTCCGCGAGCATCGACTGGCAGATGCCCAGCGACCAGATCTGCCGGGTCACCGTGCTGCCCCGGCCCACCTCCCACAGCCGCATGAGGCTCGGCACGCTGGACACGTACACCTGCGTCCGCGGCAGGTCGGACTCCAGCCGGTCCAGCGAGTCGGCCACCGCCGTGCGGTAGTCCGCCACCGGAGTCATCTCCTCCGCGCTCTTCGTACAGGCGTCGTTGGCCCCCATGAGTATCGTCACGAGATCCGGGCGGCGGGCGATGGCCTCGCCCGTCTGGACCGGCAGATCCGCCACTTGCGCGCCCGAACGGGCGAAATTCCAGGTGTGCCCCGACGGCTTGTCCAGTAACCGCTGCGCGAGGCTGTCCACATCCTGCGAGTCGCCCGTCGACCAGGACTTCTCCGGGCAGTCGGTCAGCGGCTCGCAGGCGTGGAACCCGCGGGTGATGGAGTCGCCGAGGGCGGCCACCGACTTCGGCGGCCGGGGTGCAGCCCGGGCCTCCCGCGAGGGCGCGCCCGCGTTCTCCGCGCCGCCTGACGGCGCGGCAGATCCCTTGTCCTTCCCCTGTGTCGCGCCCTCGCCGGTGCAGCCGGCGAGGACCAGTGACATCGCGACCGCCCCTGTGAAAACGAGTGCCGCCCCTTTGCGCATCCCTGCGCTCCCTCCCGCCCCCGAGGTCCTCCTGCGAACGTAGGTCAGCATGCCCAGGACCGACCGTACGGCACGCGCGGGGTGCGACAGCACGGTAGCTTGGCTGATGCTGAACGGGCCGTATCGCGGCGGGATAGCACCCGGTAACGGAGTGTCCTGTTTACCCGGAAAGGCGACCCGTGGTGTTTACTCTAGGCAACTTCGAGCCCGCGGATGGAGGCCCCCGGTGACGACACGTGGAGTTCTGTTCGTCCACTCTGCCCCGCGGGCGCTCTGCCCGCACATCGAGTGGGCGGTCGCCGGCGTCCTCGGCGGCCGGATCAGCCTCGACTGGATCCCCCAGCCCGCCTCGCCCGGCACCTGGCGCGCGGAGTTCTCCTGGCAGGGCGAGCCCGACACCGCCTCCCGGCTCGCCTCCGCGCTGCGCGGCTGGCACCTGCTGCGCTTCGAGGTCACCGCCGAGCCGTACGCCACCGCGGAAGGCGAGCGCTACAGCTCCACCCCCGACCTCGGCATCTTCCACGCCGTCACCGGCGTGCACGGCGACATCCTCATCCCCGAGGACCGGCTGCGCGCGGCGCTGGCCCGCGCGCAGCGCGGCGAGACGCAGTTGGAGGCGGAGATCGCCAAGCTGCTGGGCAAGCCGTGGGACGACGAACTGGAGCCCTTCCGCCACGCGGGCGAGGGCGCACCCGTCCGCTGGCTGCACCAAGTCGTGTGACCCGGCGGGCCGTCGGGCCCACCGGGTCACGGTAGAGACAACAGGGACGGGCAGGGGACCGCCGGGTCAGACCGAGCGGAACGCCAGCACCACGTTGTGGCCGCCGAAGCCGAACGAGTTGTTCAGCGCCACGATCGGTCCTTCGGCCGGCAACGGCGTCGCCGTCACCGCGATCAGCGCCGGGTCGACCTCGTCGTCCGGGTCGTCGACGTTGATCGTCGGCGGTGCGACGCGGTGCTTGACCGTCAGCACCGCCGCCACCGACTCGATACCGCCGGCGCCGCCCAGCAGATGGCCGGTCATCGACTTCGTACCGGAGACCAGGACGTGCCCCAGCTCGTCGCCGAAGACCTTCTCCATGGCCTTGATCTCCGCCACGTCGCCCTGCGGCGTCGACGTCGCGTGCGCGTTGACGTGGACGACCTCGGCGGGCGTCAGGTCGTTGTGCGCGAAGAGGTTCTCCAGCGCCGCCGCGATGCCGCGGCCGCTCGGCTCCGGCTGCGCGATGTGGTGCGCGTCCGCCGACAGCCCCTGGCCGACCGCCTCGCAGTAGACCTTCGCCCCGCGCCGCTTCGCGTGCTCCGCGGACTCCAGCACCAGCACGCCCGCGCCCTCGCCGAGGACGAAGCCGTCGCGCGCCTTGTCGTACGGGCGGGAAGCGCCCTGCGGGTCGTCGTTGTTCTTCGACATCGCCATCATGTTGGCGAACGCCGCGATGGGCAGCGGATGGACCGCCGCCTCCGTGCCGCCGGCCACGACGACGTCGGCGCGGCCGGTGCGGATCATCTCCACCGCGTACCCGATCGCCTCCCCGCCGGAGGCACAGGCGCTGACCGGCGTGTGCACGCCGGCCCTGGCGTTGATCTGCAGGCCGACGTTGGCCGCCGGGCTGTTGGGCATGAGCATCGGCACGGTGTGCGGGGAGACCCGCCGGGCGCCCTTGTCCCGGAGGTTGTCGTACTGCTCCAGCAGCGTCGTCACGCCGCCGATGCCGGAGGCGACGACCGCGCCCAGCCGGTCGGGGTCGACCGCCGCGTCCTCGCCCGCCTTGGCGGTGAACCCGGCGTCGGCCCACGCCTCCCGGGTGGCGACGAGCGCGAACTGCGCCGCCCGGTCCAGCTTGCGGGCCTGCGGCCGCGGGATGATCTCGGTGGGCTCCACCGCGACCTCGCCCGCGAAGTGCACGGGCAGGTCCGCGGCCCAGGCGTGGTCCAGGTCGGCGATGCCGGAACGGCCGGCCACCAGGCCGTCCCAGGTGGATGCGCTGTCGCCACCCAGCGGTGTGGTGGCGCCGATTCCGGTGACGACCACGGTGCGATCGGTCGCGTTCACGTCGATGCTCACTCCGAAGGTTGAGGTGTTTCTACGGCGCCACCGCGGGCTGCCGCCCGCGCCCGGGGGCGCGGGGGGAGGGGGTGGCGACAGCGGGAGAGCCGGTCGCTCAGCTCTGGTGCTTGAGGA
Source organism: Streptomyces sp. NBC_01808 (assembly GCF_035917395.1). NCBI lineage: Bacteria > Bacillati > Actinomycetota > Actinomycetes > Kitasatosporales > Streptomycetaceae > Streptomyces > Streptomyces sp. NBC_01808. The sequence continues at coordinate 2,224,451 of NZ_CP109072.1, read as the reverse complement.
TGTAGTCCGTGGCGTCGCCGACGGTCCTGAGCGCCTTGACGTCGTCGTCCGGGATCTTGACGTCGAAGCGCTCCTCGGCGGCGACGACGACCTCGACCATGGACAGCGAGTCGACGTCCAGGTCGTCGGTGAACGACTTGTCCAACTGGACGTCCTCGACCGGGATGCCGGCGATCTCGTTCACGATCTCCGCGAGACCGGCGACGATCTCTTCCTGAGTGGCGGCCATCTTGGGGACTCCTTCTTTCCGTTCCTTGAGGGTTCTCATGGGAGTGAGCTGCGCGCCGGGCGGGCCCGGCCGCGGGTCAGGGGAGGGTCACGACCGTGGCGGCGTAGACCAGTCCGGCCCCGAACCCGATGACGAGGGCGGTGTCCCCGCTCTTCGCCTGCCCGGTCGCCAGCATCCGCTCCATGGCCAGCGGGATGGAGGCGGCCGAGGTGTTGCCGGTGGTCTCGATGTCGCGGGCGACCGTGACATGCTCCGGCAGCTTGAGGGTCTTCACCATCGAGTCGATGATCCGCATGTTGGCCTGGTGCGGGATGAAGACGTCCAGCTCGTCCGGCGTGATGCCGGCGGCGTCCAGGGCCTCCTGGGCGACCTTGGCCATCTCGTAGACCGCCCAGCGGAAGACCGTCTGGCCCTCCTGGGTGAGCGCGGGGAACTTCACGTCGCCGTTCTCGTCCAGGGGCAGTTGCCCCACGTCGCCGACGCGGAAGCGGTCCCACGGCACGGTCTGCTTGATGGTCTCGTGCTTGTCGCCCTCCGAGCCCCACACCGAGGGGCCGATGCCCGGCTCGTCCGCGGGGCCGACGACGACCGCACCGGCGCCGTCGCCGAAGAGGAAGGCGGTGGTCCGGTCGGACTTGTCGGTGAGGTCCGACAGCCGCTCGACGCCGACGACCAGCACGTGCTCCGCGCTGCCCTCCACGATCAGGCCCTTGGCCAGCGTCAGCCCGTACCCGAAGCCGGCGCAGGCGGCGGAGATGTCGAACGCGGCCGGCTTGCCGGCGCCCAGCAGATGCGCGATCTCGGTGGCCACCGACGGCGTCTGCATGAAGTGTGAGACGGTCGAGATGATCACGGCGTCGATCTGCTCCGCCGTCACGCCCGCCGCCGCGAGCGCCTTGCCCGCGGCCTCGACGGACATCTGCGCGACGGTCTCGTCGGGCCCTGCCCAGTGCCGGGTGGAGATGCCGGAGCGGCTGCGGATCCACTCGTCGGAGGAGTCGATGTACTGCAGGATCTCCTCGTTGGGCACGACGCGGGTCGGGCGGTAGCCGCCGACGCCCATGATGCGGGCGTACGGAGCACCCTTGGTGGGGCGGATCTTCGCGGTCATGCGCTCTCCTCCGCGGCGGCGGCCGTCTCGGCGACGGCGGCGCGGGCCTTTTCGATGTCCTCGGGGGTCTTCAGCGGCACCGCCGCCACGCCCTTCAGGGCGCGCTTGGCGAGTCCCGTGAGCGTGCCGCCCGGGGCGGCTTCCACCAGTGCGGTCGCGCCGTGCGCCGCGAAGGTCTCCATGCAGGCGTCCCAGCGCACCGGGCTGGCGACTTGCGCGACCAGCCGCTCGACGACCTCCGCGCCCGAGGCCACGACCCGGCCGTCGCCGTTGGACACGTACGGGATCCGCGGGTCCGCGGGGGTGAGCTGCCCGGTCTTCGCCGCCAGCGCGGCCACGGCGGACTTCATGTGCTCGGTGTGGAAGGCGCCGGCGACCTTCAGCGGCACGACGCGGCGCGCCCCCTCCGGCTTGTCCTCGGCCAGCTCGGCGAGCTGCGCGGCGGTGCCGGCGGCGACGATCTGCCCGGCGCCGTTGACGTTGGCGGGGGTGAGGCCGAGGCGGTCCAGGTGCGCGAGCACGGTGTCCTGCTCGCCGCCGAGCACGGCGGACATGCCGGTCTCCGTGACGGCGGCGGCCTCGGCCATGGCCAGGCCCCTGGCCCGTACCAGCGCGATGGCCTCCTCGTCGGTGATCACCCCGGCGAGCGCAGCGGCGGTCAGCTCGCCGACGCTGTGCCCCGCGACCATGCCGACCTGCCGGCGCAGCGGCCCGGGGCCTTCGAAGAGCGCGTACGCGCTGACGAGGCCGGCGGCGACCAGCAGCGGCTGCGCCACCGCGGTGTCGCGGATCTCGTCCTCGTCCGCCTCGGTGCCGGCACGGACCAGGTCGAGCCCGGCGACGTCCGACCAGGCCGACAACCGCTCGGCGACGCCGGGGAGGTCGAGCCAGGGGGTGAGGAAGCCGGGCGTCTGGGCGCCCTGGCCGGGAGCTACGAGTACGAGCACCCTTCAACCTTCTCTTGTCGGGGGTGTCTGCCGCCCGTGGGGACGGGGACGAAGAACACCTGAGGGATTTGTGGAGTCCGAACAAATGACTACGGCTGGGGTTCCGTCTCCGTCAGCCGGCCGAGGATCAGTGCGATACGCAGAGTAAACGCCGAACGGACATCGGACGGGGACCAGCCCGTGACATCGGTCACACGTCGCAGCCGGTAGCGAACGGTGTTGGGGTGAACGAACAACATCCGCGCGGCGCCTTCGAGGCTCGACGCCTGCTCCAGGTAGACGCTCAGCGTCTCCAGCAGCGCGGAGCCGGCCTCCGCGAGAGGACTGTAGATCTCCTCCACCAGTTGTTCACGCGCCGCCGGATCGCCGGCGATCGCCCGTTCCGGCAGCAGGTCGTCCGCCAGCACCGGCCGCGGCGCGTCCTCCCAGGCCGAGCACGCCTTCAGCCCCGCCGCCGCGGCCTGCGCGGAGCGCGTCGCGGCCAGCAGGTCGCCGACGACCGGGCCGGCCACCACCGGACCCTGCGCGAACGGGCCGATCAGCGCCTTCGCCGCCTTCAGCGGCTCCGCGCTGCCGCCCGCGATGACCACGAGCCGGGTGCCCAGCACCCCCGTCAGCACCTGGAGCTTCGCGTGCCGCGCCGCCCGCCGGATCGCCTCCACGGTCAGCTCGCTGTCACCGTCCGGCGCGGTGCCCAGCACCACGCACACGTGGTCCGGCGAACTCCAGCCGAGCGCCGCCGCGCGGGACACGGCACCCTCGTCGGCCTCGCCGGACAGCACCGCGTTGACCACCAGTGACTCCAGCCGGGCGTCCCACGCGCCGCGGGCCTCCGCGGCCTGCGCGTAGACCTGGGCGGTGGCGAAGGCGATCTCGCGGGCGTAGACGAGCAGCGCCTCGCGCAGCGCGGACTCGTCGCCGGGCGCGGCCACGTCCTCGATCGCGGACTCCATCACCTCGATCGTCGTACGCACCATCTCCACCGTCTGCCGCAGCGTGATCGCCCGGGTCAGCTCCCGCGGCGCCGTGCCGAACACGTCGGTGGAGATGGCCTGCGGCGTCTCGGGGTGCCGGAACCACTCCGTGAACGCCGCGATGCCCGCCTGCGCGACCAGCCCGATCCACGAGCGGTGCTCCGGGGGCATGGCCCGGTACCAGGGCAACTGCTCATCCATCCGGGCGATGGCGGCGGCGGCCAGTTCCCCGGACGACTTCTCCAGCCGGCGCAGGGTCGCGGTGTGCGGATGCTGCAACCGAGCGGCGTCACGGTCGGGCGGCTCGGGTGTCTCGGTCGGTTCAGGCACGGGTCTAGCCTGCCCTATCCGGGTCGCGCCGGACGAAAGCGGCGTCCTCCCGCGGTGACTCCGGCCGCTTCGCGGGGCTTCGGGCGGCTTCAGGCGGCGTACGGTGGCGGGGTGATTCAGCTACGGCGGGGGCGGGGGCGCTACCGCGGCGGGGACGCGGGCGCCGGAATCGAGACGCTGCACGCGTTCTCCTTCGGCGGCTTCTACGACCCGGACAACGTCCGCTTCGGCGCGCTCGTCGCCTGCAACGAGGAGCGGCTGCGGCCCGGCGCGGGCTTCGCCGAACACCCGCACCGCGACATGGAGATCGTCACCTGGGTCCTCGACGGCGAGCTGACCCACGAGGACTCCGCCGGCCGCACCGAGACCGTCCGCCCCGGGGACGTCGCGCGGCTGTCGGCGGGCACGGGCATCCGGCACGTGGAGCGCAACGCGGGCCCGGCGCCGCTGGCGTTCCTCCAGATGTGGCTGATGCCGGCGGCCCCGGGCGGCGACCCCTCCTACGAGGTGGTCCGCGGCATCGCCGACGGCACGCCGCTGGCGGTCGAGCGGGCGGCGTCGGTCCTGCACGTGCGCCGGCTGCGGGCAGGGGAGCGGACGGCGCTGCCGGACTCGCCGTGGGTGTACGTGCACGTGGTCCGCGGCGCGGTCCGCATCGGCGGCGAGACCCCGGCCGCGGGGCCGGGGGACGCGGCCCGTATCGCCGGCTGCGAGGGACTGGACCTGACGGCGGAGGGCCCGGCGGCGGCGCTGGTGTGGGAGATGCAGGCGGCCGGGGAATAGGGCTTCCGGCGTGGGCGCTTGACGTCCACGGGAAGTCCTGCGCCAGCATCGCCAGGAGCGTGGCGCGGGCTATCTCCCAGTGATCGCGGTGCCGCGGGTGCGCGCCGCGTTCGTGGTGACGCGCGCGCCGTCGGACGGCGACGGGCGGTAAGGAGGCGGAGTTACTCACGCCCCCATGGGGAGCCCGAACGGGCCCGGCGGGCAACGGTATCGTTCCGGCCACGAACCCGCCGGGCGGGTCGCCGGGCAGCGGATGGCGGCTCGGGTGGGCGTCGGCGTCAGAGGCCGGCTCGCAGGTGGTCCCGGGCCCACTGCCCGAAAGTGGTGAGCGGGATGCCGAGGGCCGTGGCGTACCGGGGGCGGCCGGGCTGGCCGGCGGTGTTCAGCCACTCGTGCGCGACGCCCATCGGCGGCATGCCGGCGGCAAGGGCCTCCTCGGCGGTCATGTCCGGCGCGGGCAGGTGCGTACCGAGGACCCGGGAGAGGACTTCGGCGATCTCCGTCATCGACAGGTAGTCGCTCGCCAACTCCAGCTCGACCCGGTCGAACCGCTCCGGCTCGGCGATCGCCGCGGCCGCCGCGCGCCCGATGTCGGCCACCGCGACCAGGGAGAGCCGGGTCCCGGGGTTCAGGACGCTCACCAGGCCGCCCTCGATGCCGCGCGGGAAGAGAAAGCCCATGGAGGGGAGGAAGTTCTCCATGAAGGTGCCCGGCTTGAGGAGCGTCCAGCGCGGGAAGCCGGCCGCGCGGAGGTGGTCCTGGACCGCGGCCTTGGCGGTCAGGCTGGCCTCCACCGCCCAGCGTCCCTCGGCCCAGCCGGGGGTCTCGGTGTGCTGTCCGGCGCCGGTGACGGAGGTGTGCACGAACTGCCGGACCCCGGCGGCCTTCGCGCCCTCGATGAGGTTGACGCCCTGGGCCACCTCCCCGTCGAAGTCGAAGCCGAAGCCGTCCGCGGTCACGGCGGGCATCTGTACGGAGAACACCGCCCGGGCCCCGGTCGCGGCCCGGATGACGGAGTCGCGGTCGTGGAGATCGCCGGCCACCACCTCGGCGCCGAGAGCCGCGACGGCCCGGGCCCGGTCACCGCCCGGGTCCCGTACCAGCGCGCGGACGGGAACACCCGCCGCCCGCAGGGCGCGTGCGGTGGCGCCGCCCTGCTTGCCGGTGGCGCCGGTGACCAGGACGGGCGCGGAATCTGCGGACATGGCGCTCCTCGGATGCTCGCCGGGGCTAAACGGCGGGGCCCGCCGTTTAGCTCTCGGGTACGATACGGCGGGCCCCGCCACTTAGCAAACACGGAGGCGACACCATGCCCGGGACCGGCCGGCGCGCAGACGCCCGGCGCAACTACACGCGCATCCTCGCCGTGGCCGAGGAAGAAGTAGCCGCGCACGGCGCGGGCGCCTCCCTGGAGCAGATCGCCCGTACCGCGGGCGTCGGCTCCGCGACCGTCCGGCGGCACTTCCCCACGCGCCGCGCCCTCCTGGAGGCGGTCTCCAGAGAGCGGATCGAGGTCCTGCGCCTCCGGGCCCACGCCCTGACCGGCAGGGCGGACAGCCGCGGCGCGCTGCTGGAATGGCTGGACGAGGTGGTCGCCTACTGCGTCACTGCCCGCGGCCTGGCCGCCGCTCTCTGCTACGACACCGCCGGGGCGGACCCCGTACGCGGCAACACCTGCGCGGCGGCACTGGAAGAAGCGGCGGCCCCGCTGCTGCACCGGGCGGTCCAGGACGGCAAGGTGACCCCGGACGCCACGGTGGCCGACCTGATCACCCTGATCGTCGGCATCACCCTGGCCACGGAACACCACCCGGACCCCGCCACCGAGGCGAACCGGCTCTTCCGCCTGGCCGTCACGGGCCTGAGCCCGCAGAGCTGAGGAGGGCCCTGGCGGGTACGTCCCTGCCCGGCGGCGCAGACCGCGGCCAGTTGGTATCCTTTACTTTGTGACAGAGAAAGTAAGGAAAGTGCGACGCTGCACCGCCAAGGTGTCCAGCAAGAACCAGATCACTCTCCCTGTCGCCGCGCTGCGCGCCGCCCACATCCACCCCGGCGACATACTGCGCGTCGAGGTCGACGACCAGGGCAGGCTGACCCTGGTGCCGGAGCAGGATCCGCTGGATGCGGTCGCGGTCTTCCCCGGGCTCTCCGACAGCGCGGACCTGGAGGCGGAGCGCGACGCATGGGACGCGTGATCCTCGACTCCAGCGTCCTGCTCGGGCTGCTCGACCCCGGCGACGCGCTGCACGCGTCCGCACGGCGGGCCGTGTCGGCCATGCGGCACGACGGGCACGAACTCGCCGTTCCCGCATCGGTGCTGAGCGAGTGCCTGGTACGCGCCCACCGGCAGGGGGGAAGCGGCACGGCTGCCGAAGTGGAGAAGGCCATCGACCGCATCGCGGTCGATGTACTGCCCCTCGACCGCCGTATCGCGCGCGTCGCGGCGGCCCTCAGGGCCCAGCAGAAGGCACTCCGGCTGCCGGACGCGCTGGTGATCGCCACGGCGACGGCGACGGGCGCATTCGCGGTGCTGACCGGCGACAGACGCTGGGACGGCGTCGACCCGCTCGTGGAGATCGTCACCCCGGACGAGCAGTGACCTGAACACGGCGCACCCTCAAAAGAGGCGATCAACCGGGGGCTGGCGAGGGGCGGTTACGATCTGCCTCCTTCGTCAAGAAACGATGGACGACAGCATGCCGGTTATCAGCAAAGTCTGGGCTTCCTGACGCGTCGTGGTGTGGGCGAAGCCGGCTCGGGCGAGCTGGTCGGTCCATACGCGGGGCTGAAGCACCCAGCGGTGCATCGTCGTTGCGTCGCCCGCCGGCGTTCTCGCCGGGATGCCGGCGCAACCAGCCCATCCCCTGCGCCGGCAAGGCAGTCAGCACCTACCTCGCCGGCGGCCCCCTCCCCCCGGCCGACCGCACCTGCACACCCTGACCGCCCGGCCACCGCCTCAGTGCGCGGTGGCCGTCCGCAGCCCGAACGCGATCAGCACCGCACCCGCCAAGCGGCTGGTCGGCTCCGTCTCCTCGGCCAGCTTCACCACCGCCACCGCCGCGACCACCACCCCCGCGACCGTGACCAACTTCTCTCACGCACTGCCGAATCCGAAAAGCATGCGAACCTCCCCCTCACTGGCAGTGAGCCGAGCGCCGGCCAGTGACAGAGGTCACTTGCCCGCGGCCAGCTCCGCCAGCACCCCGTCCGTGAACGGCGGCCACGCCTCCGTCGCCCAGTCCCCGAAGCCCTTGTCCGCCAACGCCACGCACGCCGCCCCGTGCCCCGCCGCCGTCGGCGCCTCCGGGTCCACCCACAGGAACGTGCCCGACTGGCCGAAGTGCCCGTACGTGCCCGGGGACGACGACGCGCCCGTCCAGTGCGGCGACTTCCCGTCGCGGATCTCGAAGCCCAGGCCCCAGTCGTTCGGGTTCATGTGGCCGTAGCCCGGCAGCACGCCCTTAAGACCGGGGAAGCAGACCGACGTCGCCTCCGCGTGCGTCTCGTCCGAGACCAGCCGCGGCACCAGCAGCTCACCCGCGAACCTGGCCAGGTCCGCGGCCGTCGACGTGGCGTCCTTCGCGGGGGAGCCGTCCAGCGTCGTCGCCGTCATGCCCAGCGGCACGAACACCGCGTCCCGCACGTACTCCGTCAGCGGTATGTCCGTCGCCTTCGCGAGGTGGTCGCCCAGGACCTCGAAACCGGCGTTCGAGTACAGCCTGCGGGTGCCCGGCGCGGCCATCACGCGGTGCTCGTCGAAACCGAGCCCGGACGTGTGGGCCAGCAGGTGGCGCACCGTCGAGCCCTCGGGACCCGCCGGCTCGTCCAGCTCGATCGCGCCCTCCTCGACGGCCACCAGCGCCGCGTACGCCACCAGGGGCTTCGTCACCGACGCCAGGGAGAAGCGGTGGTCCGCCGGGCCGTGGGCCCCGGCGAGCGAGCCGTCGGCGCGTACCGCCGCGGCCGCCGCCTTGCCGACGGGCCACGACTCGATCACAAGCAGGCTGTCCATGCGCCGAGCCTAACGCGCGCATATCTTGTTGCTTGGAGTGCACTCCAAGTCAGTAGCTTCGACGCGTCGAGAGTGGGGAGCCGGCAATGAGCCTGACCACAGCGGCCCGGGTGCGCCCCGTGGGCCAAGATCACTACTCCATCAGCGAGGTCGCCTCGTACACCGGGCTGAGTGCCCACACCCTGCGCTGGTACGAGCGCATCGGGCTGCTCAACGGCGTACACCGCTCGCACACCGGGCAGCGCCTCTACACCGACGGCGACCTCGACTGGCTCGACCTCATCGGCAAGCTGCGGCTCACCGGGATGCCCGTGGCCGACATGGTCCGCTACGCCGAGCTGGTACGGGCCGGGGACCAGACCATGCCGGAGCGCACCCAGCTCTTCCGCGAGCACCGCGAGGTGGTCAGGCAGCAGATCGCGGATCTGCAGACGACGCTCGCCGTCCTCGACTTCAAGATCGAATTCTACGAGGGAGCAGCCTCCGGATGCACTCCATGAACACCCCCGTCGCCACCGTCCCCCTCGGCACCGACGGGCCCCGGGTCGGGGTCCAGGGACTCGGCTGCATGGGCATGAGCTTCGCGTACGGGCCCACCGACGCGGACGCCGCCCGGGCCACCCTGGACCGCGCGCTCGAACTCGGCATCACCCTGTACGACACCGCCGACATGTACGGCGACGGCGAGAACGAGAAGTTCATCGCCCCCTTCATCCGCGCCAACCGGGACGCCGTCACCCTGGCCTCCAAGTTCTCGCTCTCCACCGACCCCGAGGATCCGCAGAAGCGCGTGATCCGCAACGACCGGCCCTATCTGCGCTCCTGCATCGAGGGCAGCCTGCGCCGGCTCGGCGTGGAGACCATCGACCTGTACTACATGCACCGCCGCGACCTGCGCGTCCCGATCGAGGACACGGTCGGCTTCATGGCCGAGCTGGTCCAGGAGGGCAAGGTGCGGCACCTCGGGCTGAGCGAGGTCACCGGCGCGGAGCTGCGCGCGGCGCACGCGGTGCACCCGATCGCTGCGGTGCAGTCGGAGTGGTCGGTCTTCAGCCGGGACGTGGAGCGGACGGCGGTGCCCGCGGCGCAGGAGCTGGGCGTCGCCTTCGTGCCGTACTCGCCGCTCGGCCGGGGCTTCCTCACCGGGTCCTTCGTCAATGCAGAGGAGGACCTGACCGCCGACGACTTCCGCCGGACGATGCCGCGCTTCACCGGCGGCAACGGCGCGAAGAACGCCGAACTGCTCGCGCCGCTGCGGCAGATCGCCGAGGCGCACGGGGCGACGCCGGCGCAGATCGCGCTCGCGTGGGTGCACGGGCAGGCGGCGCTGCGCGGGATGACGGTGGTGCCGATCCCGGGGACGCGGAAGCCGTCGCGGGTGGAGGAGAACGCCGCGGCGACGGTGATCGAGCTGACGGAGGCCGAGCGGGCGCTGCTGGAGCCGCTGGCCGGGCAGGTCGCGGGGCCGCGGTACGCGGACGTCAGCTTCACGTCCGCGGGCCGGGAGTAGCGGGGTCTGGAGCGGCGGGGTGCGTCCGTGGTCCGCGAGTACCGGGGCCGGAGCAGCGATTGGACGCCGACTTGCCGTCCAGCCCCATTGTCTTCCCGTTGCGGCACAGACACTGACCGGGCATGAACCAGGGCGGGGGTGCCCCGGCCTCTCACGTCTTCGTCGGCCGTCGTCGAGCGAGTCGCAGCGGTCCTCCAGTCGCACGCACCAGCCTGCTCGCACCGCTCGGCGACGGGCCCTCGCGGTCGATGTACGTGGCCCGGCTACCGGGCGGCACTCCGGCGGGGCCCGCCCTGGGGGGATTGCGTCCGGGGCGGCAGAGCATCAGACTCGGCCCGCTGCCCGCCTTGCTGGCGAGAGTCGGTGGCCCGGCTGTCGAACGACGCGGGCAGCAATGCACTGACGCCCGCAGCCGTCGCGCCGGGGCGGAGGTGCACGGGGGCATGCTGCGTGCGGGCGCTGCCGTGCTGGGTGTACGGGACATTGCCATGGGTGTACGGGACATTGTCATGCCGGCTGTGCGCATGCGCTTGGTCGAGCGTCAGCCCCTGCATTGCCTGCGGCAGTGGATCCTCCCCGGACGCCCGGGCCCCCACATTCGCGGTGTGGTGATACCCGGACCAGTCGTGCGACCACTGGTCGTCGTGCGTCTCTGTCTGGGATGTTTCCGGCGACTCGGCCTCCGCAAGGCACTCCCGCAGTTCTTGCTGCGCCGACGTCGCCACGGCGTAGTCATTCCGCTGCACCCCTGCGGCGAGCGCCTGGTGGTACACATCGTCAGAGGCCAAATTAAGATCAGGATGAGCCAGGAACGTCGGCACCGCCCAATCCGACGGGCCACGCCCCAGGCTGATCCCGGTCGACCGCCACACTTGCAGACCCGGCCCTCCGGGACCCAGTGCCACCAACGTCCCCTCCGGTGGTACCGCCGGCCAATACGGCGCCTCCAGCCGTACGCGATAAAGGGCGTACAGCTGCAACGCCTCACCAGCAGCCTCGGCCGTAGCCGAGGTCTCCCGCGCATTATTCGGTGGCATGGTGGCCTGCGTCCTCTCGTTCTTGTGGAACTCCTACCGCACCGCCACAACGTGTCGCACCACCGTCCGGTTCACACCGCGGCCCGTACCCCACCCCACGAGCTGACGTTCCCGGCTGGTACGGGCTGGCGCGGAGCGTGGTCGGCCGGGCCGCCGCACCGTGGCATTCCACGGGATACCAGGCTGGATGGCGGGTAACGCTCCTGCCACCTCTCGGAGCCGGCCCGGCCGGTGTGGCGAGCCCTGTCCGCCCCGACGGTCTCGACCGGGGCGACGTGTGCAGCGTTGGATGATTGCTCTTGACCGGCGCTGGGGTCCGCGGCCCGCGAGGTGGTAAGCGATCACGAGCTTCGCCCTCAGGTGCTTGGCTCGCGGTGACCTCTCCTTGGGCGCCGTACGCGAAATGGCCCGGTCTGGCGCCGGGAGTGCCCCGGCCGGTCGAAGCACCGGCGTGACCTGCACGTTCCGGTCCTTTGACCGGCTACACCACCCGGCGGGACGCCATCGATTCGGGCTGGATCGCCGGGCGTTGCCACGAGTCGGGGCCGGATTTCTCCGCCTGGGTGGTGCCGGTGCCGCGGACGGCCTGGTGGGGATTGGGTAGTGGGCTGGGCGCGTTGATGGGCAGAGGTTGGGCCTGGTTTGTCGGGATTGTTAGGGTATGTTGCTGCGAGTTCGTAGCGGTTTCGTTCGTCCGGGGACTCTGTCCTCACCGTCCCGTCACTCCCGGGGAGCCGCCGGTCGCGGGACGGCCTCGCCTGCCGGCCCCGGTACGGCCCCGCCCGCCGGGGCCGCTCCCGCCTGGCGCAGGGCCGTGACCTCCGCCCGTAGTGACGCCACCTCCCGCGTCAGCTCCCGTAGCGCCGCCGTCTGCTGCTCCTCGTGCTCGCTCTCCCGCTTCACCTGCGAGATGAACCAGGCGGCGATGTTCGCCGTGACCAGACCCAGCAGCGCGATCCCGGAGATCATCAGCCCGATCGCGAGCAGCCGTCCCAGGCCCGTCGTCGGGGCGAGGTCCCCGTACCCGACCGTGGTCATCGTCGTGAACGCCCACCAGACGGCGTCGCCGACGGTGTGGATGTTCGCGTCGGGCTTTCCCCGCTCCACCTCCAGCACCGCGAGCGCGCCGAACAGCCACAGCACCAGGACCGAGCCCGCCACGTACGTCGTCAGCCGGACCTGGGCGGCGGCCGTCGCGAGCCGGCCGGTGAGGAGGAGCGCCGAGACCAGCTGGAGCAGCCGCAGCGGGCGGATGAGCGGCAGCAGCACCGCGCAGAGGTCGAGCAGGTGCGTGCGTACGAACCGCCAGCGGTCGTCGGCCAGCCGCAGCCGTACGGCGTAGTCCGCGGCGAAGACGGCCCACACCGCCCACGTCGCTGTTCGGCACGCCCGGTGCAGGGCGTCCGGCAGCCCGGGGTCCAGGACCGGCACGGCATACGCGGCGGCGAAGAGCAGCGCGAGCCCGAGCAGCGGACGCCGCGTCCGGCGCTCCCACCGCGCCAGCCGCGGCTGCGGCGCGGGGGCGGTGGCCCCGGATGGTGCGGGCGGCGCGGCCACGGCGGCGGGCCCGGCGTCCGCGTGCTCGGGGATGCTGTCCGGCGTCATGGGCATGGCCCGATGCTACGGAGACCCCGCGGCCGGCGGCGCGGCGGCGGCGCGGCTCAGGCCTGCCCGGCCCCGCCGCCGCTTCGCCCCGCCGTCCCCGCCGGAGTCTCGCCGTCCCGTCGAAGTGCTGCGTCCCGCTGCCCCGGCGGCGGCGCCGCTCCGCGCTGGGCCGCGCCGCCCCGCCGCCCCTCAGCGGGAGGCGTCAGGCGTCGCCGCCCGCCGCGCCCGGGTCGGCCGCGGCGACGTCCAGCAACTGATAACGGTCGATGGCCTGCTTCAGCACCGAGCGGTCCACCTTCCCCTCCTTCGCCAGCTCCGTGAGCACCCCCACCACGATCGACTGCGCGTCGATGTGGAAGAAGCGCCGCGCCCCGCCGCGGGTGTCGGCGAAGCCGAAGCCGTCCGCGCCCAGCGACTGGTACGTGCCCGGCACCCACCGCGCGATCTGGTCGGGTACGGACCGCATCCAGTCCGAGACCGCCACGAACGGCCCCTCGGCCCCGGCGAGCTTCCGCGTCACCCACGGCACCCGCTGCTCCTCCTCCGGGTGCAGCAGGTTGTGCCGCTCGGTCTCCACGGCCTCGCGGCGCAGCTCGTTCCACGAGGTGGCGGACCACACGTCGGCGCGTACGTCCCACTCCTCGGCCAGGATCCGCTGCGCCTCCAGCGCCCACGGCACGGCCACGCCGGACGCCATGATCTGCGCAGGGATCCGGCCCGCCGCCCCGGGCGAGAGCTTGTGGATGCCCTTGACGATGCCCTCGACGTCGACGTTCTCCGGCTCGGCCGGGTGGACGATCGGCTCGTTGTACACGGTCAGGTAGTAGAAGACGTCCTCGCCGTGCGGGTGCTCGGGCGACGAGCCGTACATCCGCCGCAGGCCGTCCTGCACGATGTGCGCGATCTCGAAGCCGAACGCCGGGTCGTACGCCACGGCCGCCGGGTTCGTCGACGCCAGGAGCTGGGAGTGGCCGTCGGCGTGCTGCAGGCCCTCGCCGGTGAGCGTGGTGCGACCGGCGGTGGCGCCGATGACGAAGCCGCGCCCGAGCTGGTCGGCCATGGCCCAGAACTGGTCGCCGGTGCGCTGGAAGCCGAACATCGAGTAGAAGACGTAGACCGGGATCAGCGGCTCGCCGTGGGTGGCGTACGCGGTGCCGGCGGCGGTCAGCGCGGCCGTACAGCCGGCCTCGGTGATGCCGTCGTGCAGGAGCTGCCCGGTGGGCGACTCCTTGTAGGCGAGGAGCAGCTCGCGGTCCACGGACTCGTACGTCTGGCCCAGCGGGTTGTAGATCTTGGCGCTCGGGAAGAAGGAGTCCATGCCGAACGTGCGGTACTCGTCCGGCGCGATCGGCACGAACCGCTTGCCGATCTCCTTGTCCCGCATCAGGTCCTTCAGCAGCCGCACGAACGCCATCGTGGTGGCGATCGCCTGGGTGCCGGAGCCCTTCTTGACGGCCGCGTAGGTCTTGTCGTCCGGCAGCTTCAGCGGCTGGGAGCGCACCACGCGCGTCGGTACGTAGCCGCCGAGGGCCTGCCGGCGGTCGTGCATGTACTGGATCTCCTCGGAGTCCCGGCCCGGGTGGTAGTACGGCGGGAGGCCGTCTTCCAGGTCCTTGTCCGGGATGGGGAGGTGCAGCCGGTCGCGGAACCGCTTGAGGTCCTCGACCGTGAGCTTCTTCATCTGGTGCGTGGCGTTGCGGCCCTCGAAGTTCGGGCCGAGGGTCCAGCCCTTGATGGTCTGGGCGAGGATGACGGTCGGCTGGCCCTTGTGCGCGACGGCGGCCTCGAAGGCGGCGTAGACCTTGCGGTGGTCGTGGCCGCCGCGGCCGAGGTGGAGGAGCTGGTCGTCGGTCATGTCCTCGACCATCTTGCGCAGCCGCAGGTCGTCGCCGAAGAAGTGCTCGCGGATGTACGCGCCGGATTCGGTGGCGTACGTCTGGAACTGGCCGTCCGGCGTACTGTTCAGCTTGTTGACCAGGGCGCCGTCGCGGTCCTGCGCGAGCAGCGGGTCCCAGGAGCGGTCCCAGACCAGCTTGATCACGTTCCAGCCGGCGCCGCGGAAGTACGACTCCAGCTCCTGGATGATCTTCCCGTTGCCGCGGACGGGGCCGTCGAGCCGCTGGAGGTTGCAGTTCACGACGAAGGTGAGGTTGTCCAGCCCTTCGCGGGCGGGCAGGGACAACTGGCCCAGCGACTCCGGCTCGTCCATCTCGCCGTCGCCGAGGAACGCCCACACGTGCGAGTTCGAGGTGTCGGCGATGCCGCGGGCCTGCATGTAGCGGTTCGTCCGGGCCTGGTGGATGGCGCCCAGCGGGCCGAGGCCCATGGAGACCGTGGGGAACTCCCAGAAGTCCGGCATGTTCCGCGGGTGCGGGTAGCTGGACAGTCCGTGGGGCGCCCTGGAGTGCTCCTGCCGGAAGCCGTCGAGCTGTGCTTCGCTGAGGCGGTCGAGCAGGAAGGCGCGGGCGTAGATGCCGGGCGAGGCGTGGCCCTGGAAGAAGACCTGGTCACCGCCGTCGCCGCGGTCCTTGCCGCGGAAGAAGTGGTTGAAGCCCACGTCGTAGAGCGACGCGGACGAGGCGAAGGTGGCGATGTGCCCGCCGACGCCGATGCCGGGGCGCTGGGCCCGGGAGACCATCACGGCCGCGTTCCAGCGGGTCGCGTTCAGGACCTTGCGCTCGATCTCCTCGTTGCCCGGGAAGAACGGCTCGTCCTTGGTCGCGATGGTGTTGACGTAGTCCGTGCTGCGCATCTCGGGCACTGCCACGCGCTTCTCGCGGGCGCGTTCGATGAGGCGGAGCATGAGATAGCGGGCTCGTTCCCGGCCCCGCTCGTCGACGGCCGCGTCGAGCGAGTCGAGCCACTCCTGGGTCTCCTCGGGATCGAAATCCGGGACCTGGCTGGGAAGGCCGCCAATGATGATCGGGTTGCGATCGGATCCGGAAGCCACGCTGTTCCTTCACTGTACGTATCGGTAATCGGACTGCTCGCAGATGAGAGGTCTCGCGCTGATTCCCATCGTCTACCGCGGTTGCGGCCACGTCATCTCTACTGTTTGGTAACCCTGTATTCGTTCGACCGGGGCTCGACCGACACGGCCGTGGAGGGGCCGTACGGGCTGATCGCCAGCGTACCCGCAGGCAACCCGGGCGACTGCGCCCCCTGGTCGAGGGGTGCCCTCCATAGGGCGGGATCGGCCGCCGGGTACTTGCGCGATTCGCCCGGCACGTGTGGACTACGCCCATCGCCTCGCGTGCGCGCGGGTGTGATGCTGATTTCGGAAGATCTACGGACACGAGCAGGAGGCAATCCGTGAGCGCGACCGCGGACCACGCGGAGGAGCGGACCAACCCCGCCACCAGGCTGGGTTTCCAGGCCGGAGAGGTGGTCCAGGAGATCGGTTACGACGACGACACCGATCAGGAGCTTCGCGAGGCCATCGAATCGATCACCGGGCAGAACCTCGTCGACGAGGACTACGACGACGTCGCGGACGCCGTCGTGCTCTGGTTCCGCGAGGAGGACGGCGATCTGACGGATGCGCTGGTGGACGCCACCACCATGATCGACGAAGGCGCCCCGGTCTGGCTCATGACGCCCAAGACCGGCCGTGACGGCTACGTCGAGCCCAGCGACATCGGCGAGGCGGCGCAGACCGCCGGTCTGGCCCAGACCAAGAGCATCAACGCGGGTACGGACTGGAGCGGCAGCCGGTTGGTGACCCCGAAGGGGGCCCGCTCGACCAAGCGCTGACACGTCTTTCACCGGGGCTGCCCGTGCGGTCCCGCAGTTTTGCGCGGGCAGTCCCGCGGTGCTGCGCGGCCGGGATCCCGGTCGGCGCGACGGGATCCCGGCGCGGGGGCGGGCCCGCCCCGCCCGTACGCTCGTGACCCGGCAGAGGTTCGCTGGACGGCAGACCGGAGGTCACGGATATGGCACTGGACGGGATCGAGGCGCTGGCGCCCGGCGCCGAGGCGCCGGACTTCGCGCTGCGCAACGAGCACGGCGAGACCGTGCGGCTCTCGGACTACCGCGGCGAGAAGGCGGTGGTCCTGCTCTTCTTCCCGTACGCCTTCACCGGTGTCTGCACGGGCGAGCTGTGCGCGCTGCGCGACCGGCTGCCCGCCTTCGTCAACGACGAGGTCCAGCTTCTCGCCGTTTCCTGCGACACGCCGTTCGCCCTGCGCGTCTTCGCCGACCGGGAGGGCTTCGGCTACCCGCTGCTGAGCGATTTCTGGCCGCACGGCGCCACGGCGCGGACGTACGGCGTCTTCGACGGGGAGAAGGGGTGCGCGGTCCGCGGCACGTTCGTCATCGACACCGCGGGCACGGTGCGGTGGACGGTCGTCAACGACCTGCCGGACGCCCGGGACCTCGACGAGTACGTGGCCGCGCTGAAGGCGCTCGCCCCCGCCTGACGTCCCCGCCCGGTGCGGGCAGGTATTCGTTCGGGTGTTCGGCAGGGTGGACGTCCGTGGCCGGAATCCTGCACTATCCGGCAGTGGCGCGGCTCCTGACGCTGCCGGACCCGGGAAGTGTGGGGACTTGACACCGCCGGGGAAGATGGGGTCACGACGTACGTGCCGGGTGCGGGTGAACCGTGCGGGTACGGTGACGAAAACCCGGTGGCGTGCAGCGCCGCGGAGACGGACGGACCCACGATGAGAATGGACGACTGCCAGTGGTGCTGAAAACCTTCGGCTGGTCTTTCGCGGTGACCGCCGCGGGCCTCGCCTGTGCCGCGATCTTCTGGGGGTGGGAGGCGTTCGTCCTGGTGGCGATCCTGTCCATCCTGGAGATCTCGCTCTCCTTCGACAACGCGGTTGTCAACGCCGGCGTGCTGAAGAAGATGAACGCCTTCTGGCAGAAGATCTTCCTCACGATCGGCATCCTCATCGCCGTCTTCGGTATGCGTCTCGTCTTCCCGGTCGTGATCGTCGCCATCACCGCCAAGGTCGGGCCGATCGAGGCCGTCGACCTGGCCATGGACGACCCCGACCGCTACGAGCAGCTCGTCACCGACGCGCATCCGTCCATCGCCGCGTTCGGTGGGATGTTCCTGCTGATGATCTTCCTGGAGTTCCTCTTCGACGAGCGGGAACACAAGTGGATCCCGTTCATCGAGAAGCCGCTCTCGAAGATCGGCCGGATCGACGCGATCTCCGTCTGCATCTCCCTCATCGTGCTGCTCACCACCGCGATGACCATCGCCACCAGCGCAATTCAGCATGGCGGCGGACATGTGGACAAATCGGGGACGGTCATGTCCGCCGGCATCGCCGGCCTCATCACGTACCTCATCGTCGGCGGCTTGTCCGGGCACTTCGAGGACAAGCTCGAAGAGGAGGAGGAGCGGGAACACGAGGCGGAGGAGGCGGCGAAGCGCTCCGGCCAGCAGCCGTCCGCCGTCGGGCTCGCGGGCAAGGCCGCGTTCTTCATGTTCCTCTACCTGGAGGTCCTGGACGCCTCGTTCTCCTTCGACGGC
The DNA here is from genome assembly GCF_035917395.1 of Streptomyces sp. NBC_01808. NCBI lineage: Bacteria > Bacillati > Actinomycetota > Actinomycetes > Kitasatosporales > Streptomycetaceae > Streptomyces > Streptomyces sp. NBC_01808. The sequence continues at coordinate 2,206,428 of NZ_CP109072.1, read as the reverse complement.
GTCATCGGCGCCTTCGCCATCACGAACCACATCTTCTGGATGGCGCTGGGTCTGGGCATCGGCGCGATGTACGTCCGGTCGCTGACGGTCTACCTGGTCCGCCAGGGCACCCTCGACGACTACGTGTACCTGGAGCACGGCGCGCACTACGCGATCGGCGCCCTGGCGACCATCCTGCTGATCACCATCAAGTGGCACATCCACGAGGTCATCACCGGCCTGATCGGCGTCGCCTTCATCGGCCTGTCCCTCTACTCCTCCATCCGCCGCAACCGGCGCATCGAGCGCGAGGGCGGCGGCGGAGACGACGAACCGGCCGAAAAGGAGCTTCCCTCCCGCGTGTAGGTTCCGCGCGGTCCGAGATGCGGAAGGATTCCCCTCGGGGCCGGTCGACCGACCGGGCCCGAGGGGTTTCCCACGTCTGGGGGTGCGAGGTGTCGTTCTGGGGCAACTGGCGGCGGGAGGGGGTGCCGCAGTTCGACAGCGCCGGTGCGTCGTACTCGGTGCAGCTCACCAAGCGCAAGCCGCTGCTCTCACTGAGCCGGCAGGGATCCGACACCGGCAACCTGCGCATCAACCTGTCCTGGCGGATGCGCACCTCCGACCTCGGCGGCCGCACCCGCATGGGCGGCGGGACGCTGCTGCACCCGGCGAAGCTGTTCCGGCCGGAGATCGTGCAGGCGCAGGGCCCGGCCGTCGTCAACGTCGACCTCGACCTGGCGTGCATGTACGAGCTGGAGGACGGCACCAAGGGCGTGGTGCAGCCGCTGGGCAACCTCCTCGGCGACATCAACGACCCGCCGTACATCAAGCTCAGCGGCGACGACAGGTTCGGCTCGGGCTCGGGCGAGACGGTGTACGTCAACCTCGACCACAAGGAGGCGTTCCGGCGGCTGCTGGTGTTCGTCTACATCTACGACGGCACCCCCGCGTTCGACCGTACGCAGGCCGTCGTCACGCTGTATCCGTCCAGCGGGCCCCGGGTGGAGATCGCGCTCGACGAGCGGGCGCCGGAGGCGCGGTCGTGCGCGGTGCTGCTGATCGAGAACAAGAAGGGCGAGCTCACGGTGCGGCGCGAGGTGCGCTACGTGTACGGGTTCCAGTCGGAGCTGGACCGGCTGTACGGCTGGGGGCTGGTGTGGGGGCGCGGGTACAAGACGAAGACGTGAGCGCCCGGGCGGCGGTCAGCGGCCGATGAACTGCGGGCCCTGGGGCGGGAGGGTGAACGCCGGGGGATAGCCGTACGCGATGGGGGGCGCGGGCTGCGGCTGGGCGGCGGCCGGCTGAGGGCTCTGCGGGGCCTGTGCCGCCTGCTGGGCTTGTGCCGCCTGCGCGGCGCCCGGCGCGGGCTGGCCGCCGGAGGCCGGGTCGTTCCCGGAGTCGGGCGTCGGGTGGTGCCCGGTGTCCGTCTCGTCCACCGAGATGCCGAACTCGCCGGCGACGCCGACCAGGCCCGTGGCGTACCCCTTCGTCACCGCCCGGAACTGCCAGCCGCCGCCGGCCCGCCGCAGCTCGCCGCAGATCAGCGCCGACGACGGGCTGCCGTCGGGCTGGATGTCCACGTACGCGAAGGGCTCCCCGCCCGCCGCGTCGCCGCTCCCGGCGTCGTGCAGCTCGACCCGCAGGTTCCGCACCCGCGCGAGGGTGCCGCCGTCGGCCGAGGCGATCAGCACCATGCGGTCGACCGACGGGTCCTGCCGGGTGAGTTGCGCCTCGACGGAGTCGGTCAGCCCTTCGCCCTGCCGCTTCTTCGGCAGCTTGCGGGCGAGCCCGGAGGGGTGCCGGGGCTGGTTGTAGAAGACGAAGTCGGTGTCGGAGCGCACCCGGCCGCCCTCGTCTAGGAGGATGACGCAGGCGTCGACGTCCGGGACGCCGGCCCCCGGGGTCCAGCGCAGCACGGCCCGTACCGCAGGCACGGATACGGACATGTCGGACCCCTGCGCCATGGCGTGCGTCATGCGGGCTATCCTGCCCTGTCGCCCGCGGCGGCCACAATGCGGGGCGATCGGGGAACGGTGGAGGGCTCCCGGACGTCCCTTTTACCGAATCATCGCCTTCCCTCGACCTTCCTTTACCGCCTCCCCCCGCCCGCCACCTCAACCCGTCTTCCCCCACCCACGCCGGCCCCGCCCCGGCCGCGTCGACCCTTGGGAGCACCGCATGCGCCACTTCGGGCACATCTCCCCGGACGTGCGTGCCGGGCTGTTCCACCGCGAGCCGGCCGAGTTCACCGCCGACGCCCCGCAGGCCGAGCTGGCCATGGCCCTCGGCGCGACGCTCTACAGCCCCGCCACCCGCCCGCAGCTCGCGCGCGACATCCGCGTCCAGGCGGCCCGGGGAGTGGTGTCGATGGTGCTGTGCCTGGAGGACTCCATAGCGGACGACGAGGTGCCGGACGCGGAGGCCAACGTCGTACGGCAGCTCAGGGAGCTGGAGCGGCAGGGCACAGGCGGTGCCCTGCCGCTGCTGTTCGTCCGCACCCGGGAGGCGGGCCAGATCCCCGATCTGGTGGCCCGGCTGGGGCCCGCGGCGCGGCTGCTGTCGGGGTTCGTGCTGCCGAAGTTCACGGCGGTGCAGGGGGTGGCGTTCCTGGAGGCGGTCATCAAGGCGGAGCAGCTGCTGGCGCCGGGCGGGCGGCGGCTGTACGCGATGCCGGTGGTGGAGTCGCCGGAGGTGCTGCACCTGGAGTCGCGGGCGGCGGCGCTGCGGGGGATCGCGCGGGTGCTGGAGCAGTACCGGGAGCGGGTGCTGGCGGTACGGCTCGGGGTCACGGACTTCTGCGCCGCGTACGGGCTGCGGCGGTCGCCGGACATGACGGCGTACGACGTGCAGTTGGTGGCGGCGGCGATCGGGGACGTGGTGAACGTCTTCGGGCGGGCGGACGGCAGCGGCTTCACGGTCACGGGTCCTGTGTGGGAGTACTTCCGTCAGCAGGAACGATTGTTCAAGCCGCAGTTGCGGAGCAGCCCGTTCGCGGCGGGGCGGGCGGAGGAGCTGCGGGCGGCGCTCATCGAGCACGACATGGACGGCCTGCTGCGGGAGATCTCGCTGGACCGCGCGAACGGGCTGCAGGGCAAGACGTGCATCCACCCGAGCCATGTGGCGCCGGTGCACGCGCTGTCGGTGGTGAGCCACGAGGAGTACGTGGACGCGACGGACATCCTGCGCAAGTCCGGTGCGGGCGGCGGGGTGATGCGGTCGGCGTACACGAACAAGATGAACGAGGCGAAGCCGCACCGGGCGTGGGCGGAGCGGACGCTGCGGCGGGCGCGGGTGTTCGGGGTGGCGCGGGAGCACACGACGTTCGTGGAGCTGCTGGCGGCGGCGGGACGGGGGGAGAGCTGATGGCCCGGGACGCGGGAGCGGGTGCCGGTTCCGGGGTGTGGCCGGGGGAGTGGGTGGAGAGCCGGCTCGGGGTGGAGCTGTCGGGCCCGGCGGAGCTGCGGGACCTGGTGGGCCTGGCGCTGCGCCGCAACCCGCGCCGGGCGCACCTGCTGGTCTCCACGGTGCTGGGCAAGCACGTCCCGCAGCGCCCGAGCCGCATCCACGGCGCGGGCCTGCGCCTCGGCGGCCTCGCCCGGGACCTGCTGGGCCCGGAGGCCGCGGCCCGGGCGGTGGTCCTCGGCTACGCCGAGACGGCGACGGGCCTGGGTCACTGCGTGGCGGACGGCCTGGGGGCGAGCGCGTACCTGCACTCCACCCGCCGGGCGGTCCCGGGAGTGCAACGGGCGGCGGGCTTCGAGGAGGAGCACAGCCACGCGACGGAGCACCTGCTGCTCCCGGCGGACCCGGCGCTGCTGACGGGGGAGGGCCCGCTGGTGCTGGTGGACGACGAACTGTCGACGGGCCGCACCCTGCGCAACACGATCACGGCGCTGCACGCGGCCCGCCCCCGGGCCCGGTACGTGGTGGCGGCCCTGACGGACATGCGCTCGGAGGAGGACCGCAGGGCCCTGGAGAAGTCGGCGGCGGACCTGGGCACCCGGGTGGACGTGGTGTCGCTGACCTCGGGAACGGTACGCCTGCCGCCGGACGTGCTGAGCCGCGGCGCGGAGCTGGTGGCGCAGCACGAGGCGCCTGCCGCGGGCACGGCGGGGTCGGCAGGGGACGGGCCGGGTGCGGCGGGGGGTGCTCCGGGGGGTTCGTCGGGCGGTGCGGCCGCGGCGGAGTCGGGGGGTGGCCGTGGTCCGGTGACCGGCCCGGCTGACGCCGGTGGTGGGGAGCACGAGGCGCCTGCGGCAGAGGCGGCGCCCACTGCGCGGGACGCGGCGGGGGCGACGGCGCCGGGGCCGGCGGAAGGTGCGCAGCCGGGCCCCGCCGACGCCGCGGGGCCGGCGGCGGGCACGGCGGCGCCCGGTGCCATCGGCGGCCGGGCTGCCGGGCGCTCCGCGCCCCCGCCGGCCGGCGCCCCTTCCGCCTCCGGCACCCCTTCCGCCTCCGGCGCCCCTTCCGCCTCCGGCGGCGGGCTGCCGGAGCACCCCGGGGGCTCGGGGGCGGAGCCCCTGGGTTTCGGGAAGGGGCGGGGTCGGGGAGCAACTGCCGCCGCCGTGCGCCGCGTTGCGCTGGGGTGGCCCGGTGGGCTGCCCGACGGGGGGCGGCACGGGTTCGGGGCCTGGCATCGTGCGCGGCTCGATGACGCCCTGCCCGGTATGGCCGGCCGTGTCGCCGGGGCCCTCGGCCTCCCCGCGGCCCCGGCGGAGCCGCCTCGCCTGCTCGTGCTCGGGACCGAGGAACTGATGTACGCGCCCCTCCGGCTCGCCACCGCGCTGGAAGACCTTCTCCCCGGCGCCGACGTGCGGTTCTCCTCCACCACCCGCTCGCCCGTGCTGCCCGTCGACCACCCCGGCTACGCCATCCGCAGCCGGCTCACCTTCCCCGCCCACGACACCCCCGGCGGCACCCGCTACGCGTACAACGTCACCGGTGACGACGGCTACGACGCCGTCGTCGTCGTCACCGACTCCGCCGCCGACACCCCCGCCCTGCACGCCCCCGGCGGGCTCCTCGACGTGCTCGCCCCGCACACCGACCGGGTACTCCTCGCCGTGATCCCCTCCTACGTGCCCCCCGCCGCCGAGGCCGGGACCGGGTCCGCCGCCCTGGCCGAGCCCCTGCGCGGGCCCGCGTTCTCCTCCTACGCCCCCGACGACGTCGGCTGGCTCCTCAAGGACCTCTCCGACGTCGCCCTCGAAGCCCCCACGGAGGAGCGCGAGGAGGCCATCCAGCGCGGCGGCGCCCACTACGCCGAGTCGCTGCCCGTCGAGTACCAGCCCAGCCCCGACTACGTACGCCTCTTCCACACCGCCCTCGACGCCACCGCGGGCCGCATCGCGGACGCCGTCGCCACCGTCACCGAGACCGTGCTCGCCGAGCGGTCGCCCGCACCCGTGCTCGTCTCCCTCGCCCGTGCCGGCACCCCCGTCGGGATCCTGATGCGCCGCTGGGCCCGGTACGCCCACGGGCTCGACCTGCCGCACTACGCCGTCTCCATCGTCCGCGGCCGGGGCATCGACACCGCCGCCCTGCGCCGGCTCGCCGCCCACCATGACCCCGCCGACGTGGTGTTCGTCGACGGCTGGACCGGCAAGGGCGCCATCGCCCGCGAACTGGCCGCCGCCCTCGGCGACTTCCCCGCCTTCGACCCGCGGCTCGCGGTCCTCGCCGACCCGGGCCGCTGCGTGGACACGTACGGCACCCGCGAGGACTTCCTCATCCCCTCCGCCTGCCTCAACTCCACGGTCTCGGGCCTCATATCCCGCACCGTGCTGCGCGCCGACCTCATCGGCCCCGCCGACTACCACGGCGCGAAGTTCTACCGCGAGCTGGCCGGCGACGACCTCTCAGGAGACTTCCTCGACGCCGTCACCGCCCGCTTCCCCGCCCCCGCCGCCGTCCGCCCCATGCCCGCGGCCGCCGAGCGCGAGCCGACCTGGGCGGGCTGGGCCGCGGTCGAGCGGATCAGCGAGGCGTACGGCATCGGGGACGTGAACCTCGTCAAGCCCGGTGTCGGCGAGACGACGCGGGTGATGCTGCGCCGGGTGCCGTGGCGCGTGCTGGCGCGGCGCGGCGCGGGGGCCGACCTGGACCACGTACGGCTGCTCGCGGAGCAGCGGGGGGTGCCGGTGGAGGAGACGGACGATCTGCCGTACACCTGCGTGGGGCTGATCCACCCCCGGTACACCCGCGGGGCGACCGGCGCGGACGGCACCGCGGCCGCGACCGCCCCGGGCGCCCCCCTCCCCGACGCCCCTGGAGCGCCTGCCCTGTGACCATCATCGCCAGCGACCTCGACCGCACCCTCATCTACTCCCCGGCCGCCCTCGCCCTCGCCATGCCCGACGCCGCCGCGCCGCGCCTGCTGTGCGTCGAGGTCTACGAGGGCAGGCCGCTGTCGTTCCTGACCGAGACCGCCGCCGCGCTGCTCGCGGACCTCGCCGGGCGGGCCCACTTCGTCCCGGTGACGACGCGCACCCGCGAGCAGTACGGCCGCGTCCGGCTGCCGGGGCCGCCGCCGCGGTACGCGATCTGCGCCAACGGCGGCCACCTGCTGGTCGACGGCGAGGCCGACGCCGGGTGGCGGGCGCGGGTGGGCCGGGAACTGGCGGCGGGGAGCGCGCCGTTGGCGGAGATCCGCGCGCACCTGGAGCGGGCGGCGGACCCGGCGTGGCTGCGGAAGCTGCGGACGGCGGAGGACCTGTTCGCGTACCTGGTGGTGGAGCGGGCCGCGGTGCCGGAGGAGTGGCTGAAGGAGCTGGGGGAGTGGGCGGAGGGCCGGGGGTGGTCCGTCTCCGCGCAGGGGCGGAAGGTCTACGCGGTGCCGCGCCCGCTGACGAAGAGCGCGGCGGTCGCGGAGGTCGTACGGCGGGTGGGTGAGCCGGCGGCGGACGGCGTGCTGGCCGCCGGGGACTCCCTGCTCGACACCGACCTCCTCCTCGCCGCCGGCCGCGCCTGGCGGCCGGGGCACGGCGAGCTGGCCGCCCGCGGCTGGACCGCGCCGCACGTCACGGCGCTCGACGAGCGCGGCGTGGCAGCGGGCGAGGAGATTCTGCGGCAGATGGCAGGATGCCTCCCATGACCTCTCCCTCTCCCGCGGGCCGGGACAAGCGACCTGACCAGACGCCGGAGCTGTACCGGTACGTGCTGGACCACAACCCGCCGCTGGACGCCGTGCAGCGCGACCTGGTGGAGCTGACGCACAGCCGCTTCCCCGACTCGGCGAGCATGCAGTCCGCGCAGGAGCAGGGTCCGCTGCTGGCGTTCCTGGTACGCCTTGTCGGTGCCCGGCACGTCGTGGAGGTGGGCACGTTCACCGGGTTCTCGTCGCTGTCCATGGCGCAGGCGCTGCCCGCCGACGGGAAGCTGGTGGCGCTCGACGTCTCCGAGGAGTGGACGGCGTACGCGCGCGAGGCGTGGGAGAAGGGCGGCGTCGGGGACCGGGTCGAGCTGCGGCTCGGCCCCGCGGCGGACTCGCTGCGGGCGATGCCCGCGGAGCCGCACATCGACCTGGCGTACCTGGACGCGGACAAGGGCGGCTACGTCGGGTACTGGGAGGAACTGGTGCCGCGGATGCGGCCCGGCGGGCTGATCGTCGCGGACAACGTGCTCTTCCACGGCCGGGTCGTCGACCCGGACGCCACCGGCGGGGCCGCGGCGATCCGGACGTTCAACGACCACGTGGTGGCGGACGACCGGATGGACTCGGTGCTGCTGACGGTTGCGGACGGCCTCACCGTCGCGCGGCGCCGGTAGCGGCCCTGGCCTCCTCGTCTTCCGCTACCGCCTCCTCCTCGTTGCGGGTGCGCCAGTACGGGTTGTCGTGGGGAAGCCGGCCGCTGACGCGCCCGTACATCCCGAACATCGCCAGGACCACCCCGAGGATGAAGCTGAACAGCACGTTCTGCATCCTGAAGGCGAAGAAGTTCCAACTGGTGTCCAGGACGGCCAGGTTGACGAAGCCGCTGAGGACGAACAGCCCGCCGAGGACCATGTTGAGCGTCGAGGCGAAGTTGCCGCCGCGGACCATGCCGTAGAGCAGCAGGGCCCCGACGACGATGGACAGGGTGCTCAGCGCGCCGTTGCTGTTCAGGCCGAGGGTCTGGTGGCCGCCGGTGTCGAAGAACCCGATGCGGTCGAAGAGGCCGAGGATGCCGAACGCCAGCAGGAAGAGGCCGGCGAGGCCGGCGCCTGCGCGGTAGACGTTGCTGAGGTGGTGGTCGACGGGCAGGTGCTCGTCGAGCTTGGTGTGCTGGTGTGCGGGATGCCCGATGTTGACGCGGTCCTTGAGGGCTTCGCGGCTGCCGGGCACGTGCTCCTTGGGCGGTTCGGCCAGGGGGTGCGGCAGGGACTCCATGACGTGCTCCTGCTCGGCCATGGCTTGACCTCCTTACGGCGGTCGTACTGCAGTGCCGTAAATCCAGGATCAGCCCGGTCCGCATCCCGGGGCAAGTCGCCCAGGTCAGGCGCCGTACGCTACGGCGCCCCGCGGCTACGCGCAGCAACCGCCGCCGCAGCACCCGCCCCCGCCGCCACCGCCGCCCTGCGGCGCGGCTCCGGCGCCGGTGGCGGTGGCGGCGCCACCGACGGCGACGGTGGAGAGCAGCTTGACGGTGTCGTCGTGGCCCTGCGGGCAGTCCGCGGGCGCGGAGGACTCGGCCATGGGCCGACTGACCTCGAAGGTCGTCCCGCAGGACCGGCAGCGGTACTCGTATCGCGGCATGGCGGACAGCATATCGCCGGTACGGGACGGGCCGTAGGGCGCGCGACGGCGGCCGGGGGAGGGGAGGCCGCGTTGCCCGCGGTGCCCGGGGTCAGCGGGCGGTGCCGGCGCCGCGTTCGGCCCGTATCGCCTGGACCACCTCGGCGACCGTCTCGCGGACCGCCTCCAGCTCCTCCAGGAAGCTCCAGTAGTCGGGATGCCGCCCCGTGAGGGCCGCCTCCGCCCGGTCGACGCGCGCGACCGCCGCGTCCAGCGGGCCCGCGTGCCGGGGGTCGGGGCGGTCGCGGCCGGCCATCGCGAGGCGCTGCGCGTCGCGGATGGCGAAGCGGGTGCGGTTCACCTCCGAGCTGCGGTCCTTCTCCACCGCGTCGAGGCGGTGGAGCCGGTCGCGGGTGGCGTCTACGGCCTCGTCGGTCTGGTTCAGCAGCGCCCGCACGCTCGCCAGCAGCGCGATCGCGTCCGGCCAGCGCTGCTCGCGGCGGGCCCGGGAGGCGTCGGCGATCTTCTCCTCGGCCTCGGTGACGGCCTGCGCGGCGCGGTCCGGCACCTCCTGCAGATCGCGCCAGCAGGCCAGCGCGAAGCGCCGGCGCAGCTCGCTGAGCACCGGCTTGACCTTCTCGGCGCGGGTGGCCAGCGCCTGCGCGCGGGTGCGGAGGCTGACCAGGCGGCGGTCGATCTCCTCGGCGCGCTGCGGCAACTGCACGGCCTCGCTGCGCAGCGCCTCCGCGTCGCGCTGCACGCCCACGGCGCGGTGGATGGTCTCCTGCACGCCGTGCCGCCCGGCGCCCTCGTTGAGCTTCGTCAGCTCCGGGCCGAGCCCGGCCAGGCGGGCGGCCAGATCGTCGGCCTGGAAGCCCTTGCCGCGCACCTCGTCCAGCGCCGTCGTCGCCGCCAGCAGCGCCTGCCGGGCCCGCTCCACGGCGGGCGCGAGCCGGGCGAGCTGGCTCTCGGCCTGGTCGAGGAGGGGACCGAGGCCGTGCGCGAAGTGGTTGAGGTCGGAGCGGACCTTCTCCAGCCCGTTGGTGGCCTGCTGCAGTTCCTGCCGGGCGCGGGAGGCGGTGCCGTGGTCGAGGTCGTCGCGGTCGAGGTCGTAGGAGTCGACGGCGCTGATGTACGTGTGGCTGACCTCGTCGATGCGCCGGCCCAGGGCGGCGAAGTCGGAGGTCGCCTTGCGGGCGGCCGGCGAGTCGTCGACGGCGGCGATCGTCTCCACGGAGATGCGCAGGTCGCGCTGTGCGGTATCCAGCTCGTAGAACGCGGTCGCGGCGGCGTCCTTGGCCGCCTGCGCCTCGGCCCGAGCCCCGTCGCCCCGGTCCCCCCAGCCCCACCGCCGGGTGCCGCCTCCGCCTCCGCCGAATGCCACGAGACCCCTTTCCGTGCCCTGCGCTCCCCTGGAGACTCATTCTCCCACCAGGGCTGAACGAACACACGGCCCACGACGATCCCCGCCGCCCCCGCAGGTCGATCGCCGCCGGCGGGGCACGATACGCTGTCCCCGCATCCGGGCGCGTAGCTCAGCGGTAGAGCGCTGCCCTTACAAGGCAGATGTCGGCGGTTCGAACCCGTCCGCGCCCACTTGATCACCGCCGGTCCCCCGGGCGGCCCCCGCGGAGTCGGCGGCGGCCCGGGCGGCCGCCGGTGGTAGGCGGCCGCCCGGGCGTGCGAGGTCGTTCCGTGGGTGGACGGCCCGACCCCGGGCCTAGCCCGCTCGCGCCGCCCCGTGCGGGAGCGAGCCCGCGCCCTCGGGGTGCTCCGCTCGCCATGCCGACGGGTGCAGGAGCAGCAGATCGCCGTTGAGGACCCGGCGGTGCAACTGCTGCATCTGGATGCCGGGTTCGATGGCCAGCTCCTTCACCAGCGTCGCGCGCAGCTTGGCGAAGGTGCTCAGCGCGTCGGCCTGGCGGCCCATCCGGTACAGGGCGACCATCAGATGGGCGTGGAACTGCTCGTGCATGGGCAGTTCGGTGACCAGGGTCTGCAGGTCGCCGACCACCTCGTGGTGCCTGTTCAGGTGCAGCGCGGCGCTGATGCGCTGTTCCAGGGCGGAGATACGGGCCTCGCCCAGGCGGACGGCCGTGCTGTTGAGCAGGGTGCCGTGGGGGATGTCGGAGAGCAGCGGGCCCCGCCACAGGTCCAGCGCGCTGCGCTGCAGCTCCGCGGCGAGGTCGTAGTCCCCGCGGTCCATGGCCTTGCGGCCCTGCGCGTACAGCTCCTCGAACCTCACCAGGTCCAGTTGTGCGTCGTTCAGCAGCAGCATGTATCCGGGCGCGCGGGTCACCAGGGCCTTCCGGCCGCCTTCGGCGTCGGCCTCCTGGAGGACCTTGCGGAGCTGGGAGACGTACACCTGCAGCGTGGTCATCGCGGTACGCGGCGGCTCGTCACCCCACAGCTCGTCGATCAGCCTGTCGATCGAGACGACCTTGTTCGCCCGGACGAGCAGCGTCGCGAGTACGACACGGAGCTTGGCGGCCCGGGGGGTCAGGTCGCCCCCGCCGGCCCGCCGCGCGTGCACTTCCAGCGGGCCCAGTATTCTGAACTCCACTGATCTCCTTCGCCCCTCAGTCGGTACGGTCCGGGCGCGACGCCAGGCCGCCCACGGCGTGGTCGGCCAGGGAGGCGCCGAGTTCGGCGGTGAGCGTTCCGGTGCCGAGGAGCAGACGGAACCAGATCGGGCCGAACACCATGTCGATCGCGGCGTCCAGATCGAGGTCCCGCCGGACCTGGCCCGCCTCCTGAGCCGAGCGGAAGCGCTTCGAGGCGGCCGCGCGGTTGGGGGTGAAGACGCGGTCCAGGAAGACCCTCGCCAGCATCCGGTCGGTGTTGGCCTCGGCGGCGAGCGCCGCGATGTGGGGACCCACACCGGGGTCTCCGAACGCCTCCGCGATGGACGTCAACTGGGACCGCAGATCGGCCTCGAAGTCGCCGGTGTCCGGGAACACCAGCCGGGGGGCGACCTCGCCGAACAGCGCCTCGACGACCATCAGGCTCTTCGTGGGCCATATCGCCCGCAGTTGCTGCTCGTCATGGCCGGCCAGCTTGGCGACGTCGGCCAGTTGTATGTCCTCGTACACCCGCTCCCGGCACAGTTTCACCACTGCCCGCAAGAAGTCCTGCCGCGCACCGGGGGACGGCTCCGCCACCGCAACCTGTTGCTCAGTCATGGGCCGAGTCTAGAGTTCGGCTTTCTCGGGCAGCAGCGATCCAGGTATGGCAAGGATCTGCCGTTTGGCTACGGGGCGCTGGCATCCCCGCGCGCGGCGGGTGCACGGCGCCGGCGGCCCGGCGCCGTGCCCGCCGGGCTCAGCGGTTGCCGCTGGTGATGCCCGGGGCGTCGTCGTCGGTCTGCGCCCCCGCGAGTACGGGTTCCGGCACCGTGATCGAGGCGCCGCGGCGCCGGAGGGCCGCCAGCACCACCCCGGGGCGGAAGAGGTGGGCCGGCGGTTCGAGCAGCATCACCACGCTGAAGAACGCCTTGCCCGCCACCGGGTTCACCAGCGCCTCCGCGCTGACGCGCTTGACGTACCAGTCGAGCATCCGCTCCAGGGCGTTGGGGCGGCCGCCGCCGACCGTCGTCGGGTAGCGGCGGTCCTCGCTCGTCGCCATGGTCCAGGGGTTGCGGATCGTACGCGCGACCATCTTCTGCGCCTTGCGGGTCATCCCCTTCCCCGCACCGTGCTTGGCCAGCAGCTTGCGCAGCGCGAGCCCCTCGAAGCAGGCCACCGACATGCCCTGCCCGTAGACCGGGTTGAAGGTGCACGCGGCGTCGCCGAGCACCAGGAAGCCGTCCGGGCGCCGGCTGAGCTTCTCGTAGTAGCGCCGCCGGTTCTGCGTGTTGCGGAAGCCGAACACGTTGGTGGCGGGCTCCGCGTTCTCGATCATCTTGTGGATCATGGGGCTGCGCAGTTCCTTCGCGAACTGCGTCCAGGCGTCGGACTCGACCGGCGGCTCGTAGCCGCGCAGCCCGCCGAGGGCGACCAGCCAGCGGTTGTCCTCCACCGGTATGAGGAGCCCGAAGCGCGGGGTGGAGAGAACCGGCTGGATCATCACGACATTGAACGACTCCTTCTCCGACTCCGGCGTACGGTGCAGGAGTCGCGAGGCGTACGCCATCCCGGAGTCGATCAGCTCTTCCTTCGGCTCCGGATAGCCCAGGTCGCGGAGCCAGCGCGGCGCGTTCGAACCGCGCCCGCTCGCGTCGACCACCAGGGGAGCCGTCAACTCCTCCGGCTCGCCGCCCTTCTCCGCCGCGACGACGCCGCGCACCGCGTCCTGGGAGCAGAGCAGCGCGGAGACCGTTATGCCGTGGCGGATCGTGATGCGCGGGCTCTTGAGGACCCGCGAGCGCACGATCCAGTCGAGCATCGGCCGGGTGCAGGTGAGGAAGGAGCCCGCGCTCCCGCGGATGGCGGTGCCGCGGTCGTTCCAGCCGGCGTAGTCCAGCCAGAGCAGTTCGGCGGGCAGCTTCGTACGGGTCGCGCCCGCCTCGACGAGTTCGTCGATGATGCCGGGAAGCAGCTCTTCGAGAGCCCGCTGGCCGCCCTCCATGAAGGCGTGCGCGTGCCGGCCCTGGGGCACGCCGGGCCGGAACTCGGGACCGGTGGGCTCCCGGTCACGTTCCAGCACGGTGACTTCGTCCATCACCTCGGCAAGGGCCCACGCGGCGAGCATGCCGGTCAGCCCTCCGCCGATGACGATGGCGCGCCCGCCCCTCGCTCCGGTGGATATGTCAGTCATCCGATTCTCTCCCCTGCGTTCCGAGTTCAGGTTTCTGCCGACCTGTGGGCACGCCTCATGACGGAAAGACGGCCTGTCTCCCTCGGCTCCGGGCCGTCGTCTCAGGTCCAGCGGCCGCTGCCGAAGGTCTCCTCGCTGTTGAGCATCCGGTTGCGCAGTTGGGGCCGGCGGACCTTCCAGGTCCCGGTCCTGGGGAAGTCCTCCCACGGGATGACCCGCGGTTCGTCGAGCTCGGGCAGGTCCGCGGTGGCCCGCCGCCACTCCTGCGGGTCGAGGGGGGAGCCGTCGTAGGTGCTGACCACGGGGAGGGGCAGCCCGTTCGGGTTGCCCAGGACGATGGCCTCGGTGACCGCGTCGAGGCGCTCGATCAGCAGGCTCTCCAGTTCGAGGCTGCTCATGCCGGGGATGCTGTCGACCTCCCGGTCGAGGATCTCCAGGCTGCCGGTCCGGGTGTGGACGCCGATGTCCCCGGTGTTCCACCAGCCGTCCCAGTCCTTCTCCCGGTGCCGCTCGGGCTCGCCGAGGTAGGTGAGGCAGCGGCCCTTGGTGCGGATGAGTACGAGCCCCCGCTGGCCGCGCCGCTTGGGCTTGCGCGTCTCGGGGTCGACGACCCGGATGCGGGTGACGAAGGGGATGGGGCGGCCGACGTTGTTGGTGATCGGCCCGCCGCGGCTGCCCTCGGAGCGCATCACCTTGCGCTTCGGGTAGACGGCCAGGGTCGCGGGCCCGATCTCACTCTGGCCCCAGCTCTGCCCCCACACCGCGCCGCGGCGCTTGGTGGCCGCCATGAAGGCGCGGACGGTGCTGGGGTGGATGGCGTCGAAGGTGCTGAGGTACGCCCGTATGTTCGTGAACAGCTCGGGGTTCGTCCGGATCAGGTGCTCCCACAACTGGTAGATGTTGGGGCACGCTTCCAGCGTCGTCGGACGGTGCTTGCTCAGCGTCTCCACGACCGTCGAGGGGTCCGCCTGGCTCAGCACCACGGCCTTCGCGGGCGGCAGCGCGAACTGGGCGAAGGTCCAGGTGACCGCGCGCGAGTGCACGAAGGCGATGCACGAGGCGATGGTGTCGTCGGGGCGCGTGGAGAGGAAGGGGATGCGCAGCGTCTCCAGCTTGGAGAGCACCCCGAGGAGCGTGTTCGCGGAGTGCGCGACGAACTTGGGGACGCCGGTGGTCCCGGAGGTGTGCGTGCACAGCATCGGCTCGCTGTTGTCCACGATGTCCGGCTGCGGGACGTCCGCACCGGCGAACTCGGCCAGCGGCGTCACTCCGGACGGGCTGTCCGGCGCACCGTCGACGCAGACCATGCGGGTGGATTTGTCCACCAGCTTGATGCCCGCCCGGTCCGCGGCGCGGAGCACCTCATCGGAGGCGACCAGCAGCTTCGGTTCGAGCCGCGGCATCATCCGGGCGAGCGTCTCCGAGTCGAACGTCGAGGTGATCATGGCAGGCAGGGCGCCGATCCTGGCCACCGCGGCGGCCAGGACGATGGTGTCGAGGTGGTTGTTCTTGACGAGGGCGACCCGGTCACCGCGACGCAGTCCGGCCGCCTTCAGTCGTCCCGACATGTCGGCCACCAGGTTCGCCAGCGACGTGGCGTCGTGGGTCCTGGTGTCCGGCGCGATGGAGAACGGTATGTCCAGGTGCCACTCCGGCGCCTTGGCTCCGGCGTAGTGCTCGAAGAGCAGCCCGATGTTCTTGGGACGTGGGTTCTTTGGCATCGCGGAATCCCGCTTCGTAGAGGAAACGTGGGCATGTGCCGGCACGAGGTGCCGGGGCGGCGGCGCGGGTGGGGCGTACGGCGCCCCACCCGCGCCGCCGGGCACCGCGGTTCCCCAGGGAGCCGGGCGGCGCGGTGAGCGGCCGTACGAGGTGGTGCTACTGCTTCTGCGCGGCCAAGGAGGCGTCGGTGTCGGTGCCGGTGGCGGCCGGCGCCGGGGTCATCTCCTCCCCCTCCCTGATGCCGAAGCGGGTGTGCAGCGCCTTGAGGGGCTTGGGTGCCCACCAGTTGGCGCTGCCCATGAGCTTCATGAACGCGGGCAGCAGGCCGCCCCGGATGAGCGTGGCGTCCATGACGATCGCCAGCGCCATGCCGATGCCGATGGCCTTCATGTAGCTGATGCCCGAGGTGAGCAGGACCAGGAAGACCAGCGAGAGCAGCAGCGCGGCGTAGGTCACCACCTTGCCGACCCGCTCCAGGCCTGAGGCGACCGCCAGTTCGTTGTCACCGGTGCGGTCGTACTCCTCCTTGATGCGGGAGATCATGAAGACTTCGTAGTCCATGGACAAGGCGAAGGCCATGGCGAAGATCATGATCGGCGCCGTCCAGGTGATGCCGCCGGTTTCGACGAAGTCGCCGACCAGCCACATCAGGTTGCCGTCCTGGAAGATGAACACCAGCGCGCCGAAGGTGGCGGTGAGGCTGAGCGCGGTGAGCACCATCGCCTTGAGCGGCAGCAGGATGCTCCCGGTCAGCAGGAACAGCAGGATGAACATGATCACGAAGAGGATGGCGCCGGCGATCGGCAGCCGGTCCACCAGCGTGTCGAAGGTGTCCGTGCTCACGGCCGCCTGCCCGCCGACCTGCACGTCGAACGGCGCCTTCTCCGCCCGGACGTCCTCGACCAGGTCGGAGCCGGCGTCCGAGTACGGGTCCGCGGCGGGGATCATCGAGAAGTACACGCCGTCGTCCACGGCGAAGCGGGCCGAAGCAGGGCCCGGTTCGGCGGCGAGCTGCCCGTCCTCGTACGTGCCGGTGAGGGTGTCCACCCGGGTGGCGCCGGGCAGTTGGGACAGCCGCTTGGCGTAGTCGTCGATCTCCCCGGTCTGCTGGTCCGGTGCGCCCGTGTTCGTCGCGACGATCTGGACCGGCTGCTGCTCGCGGGAGTCGAAGTCCTCGCGCAGCACCGAGGCGACCTCGGCGGACTGGGCGTCCGTGGCGAGCACGCTCTCGTCCGGCAGCCGCAGGTTCATGTTGAGGGCGGGCAGGCCGAGGGGGATGACGATGGCGAGGACCAGCACGGTCACCGCGATGGGGCGGCGCATCACGCCGGTCGCCAGCTTGTGCCAGGAACCGCCGCCGTCCTCGGACGGGTCGGCCTTGCGCCGGATCAGACGCCACTTCTCGATCCGCGGGCCGAGCCACTTCAGCAGCCCCGGCAGGAGCACGACCGTGAGGAACGCGGCCAGCAGCGAGGTGACGATGCAGCCGATGGCCAGCGACCGCATCATGGTGAACGGCAGCACCAGCAGCCCCAGGAAGGCGGCGGCGACGGTGAACGCCGAGAACAGCACCGTCCGTCCTGCGGTGTGCAGGGTGGTGCTGATCGCCTCCGGGATCTCCTTGCCCCGGCGCAGCTCCTCGCGGTACCGGGTGACGAAGAGCAGGCTGTAGTCGATGCCCAGGCCGATGCCCAGGAACGTGGTCGTGTTGACCACCACGTTGGAGGTGTCGGTGGCGAACGTGATGCCGAAGAGGACACCCATCGACGTCAGCATCGCGCATATCGCCACGGAGAGCGGCAGCAGAGCGGCCACGACGCCGCCGAAGATGATGATGAGAACGAGCAGGACGAGCGGGAAGACCATGAACTCGGCCTTGGTCGCGTCCTCGGCGGCCTTGGTGGTGTTCTCCAGCCACATCATGGCGGAGCCGCCGGTGGTCACCTCAAGGCCGTCCACCTTGCCGGTGTAGTCCTCGTCCAGCTTCTCCACCCGGTCGATGACGTCGTCGAAGTCACCGGTGATCCGACCGAGGACGAGGGCCTGTTCGCCCGACTCCCCGCGCAGCGCGGGGGCCTGGTCAGAAGACCAGTAGGACACCACGTTGGTGACGTCCGCCTCGTCCGCCAGCTTCTCGGTGAGCCGGCCGCCGGCCGCCGCCACCTCCGGGTCGTCCACGCCACGGGCGTCCTCGACGACGAGCGCGAGGTTGGGCTCCCCCTGCTCGAACGTCTTCTCCAGTTCCTGGGCCGCCTTGTACGACTCGGTGCCCGTGGACTCGTACCCGCCCATGGTCAGCCGGTCCTGCAACCCCGCCGAAGCCCCACCGAAGAGGAAGACGACCAGTAAGGTCAGTCCCACCACCTTCTTCGGTGACGTGAGCGCCATGCGCGTCAGTCGATCAAACATCGCTTACCTTTCGCATCATCAACTCCGCCACGGGAACTACCCGGAGAGCTTCCGGTCCACCCAGTCCCGGACGATGGCGTAGCTGTCGGTGGCATTCCGGTGAACGTTCAATGAATGACCCGCGCCCGGGATGACGTGTGCCTCAAGCTCCGACTCCGGCGCGTAGAAGTCCGCTTCAAAAGCGAGTACGGCTTCGCCTGTTGCCGCGAAGTCCACGTCCGCACTGCTGAACAAGGCGTCATGCTCTCCCACCACCAACAGGACCGGGACCTTGACCGCACGGGAATGCTCGGGCAGATAGGTCTTTGGCAGGCTCTCACCCTCGCCGATGGTGGCAGTGGACTTGATCTTTTCGTTATGGGCGGAGAGATCGGGGTCCATGCCGTCGGCATGCTCCAGCATCCGGGCGCGCAGACCGGGGCGTTGGGTCATGTACCACTGCGGAAGGGAGGCGTCGTTCAGGACCGGGTCCTGGGAGCCCGGGTGGAAGAAGTTGATCACCTCGTCGTAGAGCGGCGAGGTCGTGTGCAGCATGCCGGTGACCACGAGCGCGTCGATGTCGGCGTGTGCGGCGGCCTCCATGACGGCGATGCCCGCGCCGTAGGAGTGCCCGACCGAGACGATCTTGCTGAAGGAGTGCCCGGCCGGGGTGCCGGAACGGAGCTGCTGCATCACGTGATGGATGGTCTCGACGTGACTGTCCGCGTGGAGTTGTGCTGCCGGGGGCCTGCTGCTCGCTCCCGTTCCCACCCGGTCCAGCAGCAACACCGCGTATCCGGCTCGGAGCATATGGTCACAGTAGTCGTACTCGCCCGGCACCTGCCAGTAGCGCCTGTCGTAGGTGAGACCGGGCAGCAGCACCTGGACGATGTCGGCGCCGCCCTCGGGTATGACGAGCTGAGCGCTCAGGACCCATTCGTTCTCGGGGTCGGCGTTTGTGCGGATACGGAACGTCAGGTCCTCGGTAATGTGGCCGGTTTCCGATGCCTCACCCGACGTCTTATCCGGCGCCTTGTCTGTGGACTGAGTCGACATCAGCTACTCCTAGTTTTCCGGTGGGAGGGCGAAGAGATCGCCCGGTCGTCCGCTCCTGGAGCGGTCTCGTCCGCCTCGTCCGCGGGCCGCGGTGCCGCTGCACCGGGCGCGCGGGACGCGCGGGAAGTGGTCGGGGCGTCCGCGGCGGAGCGGTCGCTCTGCCGGGCGGGCCCGGCGCCGTGCGGCGCGCGCGGGGGGTCGGTGGACACGGGCCCGCGGGGCCCGCGCAGCGCCGACCTGAGCACGCGCGGCCGGAACACCGCGGTCGGTGCGGCCAGGAGCTGGGCCAGCTCCAGCACCACCCGGGCCGCGTCGTGGTCGGTCGGTGCGGCGGCGCCGACGCGGTCGACGTAGCGCATGCCGAGCCGGGTCGGCAGATCGGGCGGGCTCGCTTCGGCGGCCCAGGGGTAGTGCAGGTCGATGGCGGTGGCCAACTGCCAGGCGACGGCGACCTGCTTGGCCAGGGCGCGGCGGAGCCGCTGGGTGCCGCCCCCGGCCGTCCCGCGGCTTTCCAGCATCCTGTCGAGGAGCAGCGCGCTCTGCACGGCGACGGACATCCCCTGCCCGTACGAGGGGTTGAAGGCCGCGAGCGCGTCGCCGATGACCAGGAACCGGTCGGGCCAGCGGCGCAGCTTCTCGAAGTGGCGCCAGCGGTTCTCGGTGCGGCCCGAGCCGTACACCGGGCCGACGGGGGTCGCGTCCTTGATGGCCTCGTACACCACGGGGTGGCGCAGCGACTTGGCGCCCTCCAGCATCCCCTCGTGGTCCGTGGGCGGGCGGTTGCCGCCGCTGGCGGAGACCGAGACCATCCAGCGCCCGTCCTCGATGGGGTTGAGGATGCCCTGGCGGGGGTTCTCGGGGGTGGCCAGCAGCAGGATGCACTTCCAGTCGGCGGTGTGTCCTGCGGGGGGCTCGTAGACGGTGGTGCCGTAGGCGGTCTTGGCGTCCACGACGCTCTCGGCGGGCTTGTCGTAGCCCAGTTCGCCGAGCCACTGCGGTGCGCGGGACTTGCGTCCGGCCGCGTCGACGACGAACTCCGCGGCCATCGGCTCCGGTTCGCCCCAGCCGCCCTTGGCGTCCTTGTCCTTGGCGCGTACGCGGACACCGGTGACCGAGTCGCCGGGGCCGCCCTGCAGCCCGACCACCTCGTGCTCCTGGAGGAAGGTCACCTTCGGCTCCGCCCGCAGCCGGTCCCGGACGACCGCGTCGACGATGTCGCGGGTGCCCGTCATCATCGTCATGCCGGTCTCGAACCGGGGTATCCAGCCGCCCGGGGCGAGCATGAGCATGTCCTCGGGCACCCGGACCGACACCATCTGCGCGTCGAGGAGTTCCTGCTGGATCCCGGGGAACAGCTGGCCCAGGCCCTGGTGCCCGGCGGCCATGAGGTTGTGCGCGTGCCGCGACTGCGCGACTCCCGGACGCCACTGCGCGTCGCTCGGCAGCCGGTCCCGCTCGATCACGGTGACCCGCTCCATGTGACGGGCCAGTACGGCGGCGGCGGTGAGCCCGGCGAGGCTGGAGCCGATCACGATGGCGTGGCCCGCACCGTCCCGAGTACCGCTCAGGTCCCTACTCATCTGCCTCACCTTCCGCGCTGCTTCGTGGAGGAGCCGGGTCGTGGTAGTGCGGCCGCGCCGGCCGCGAGGGCCTCCAGGGTTCCTGGCAGGCCCTCGGCCACGGTGGGGTGGGCCGGCGCCCAGCCGAGGTCCGCGCGTGCGCGGCGGTTGGACACGCGGTACGACGTCATGAGCGAGGCGGCCACCGGGCGGCCCAGCGCCAGGGAGGCGGCGAACCCCGGCACCCGCGACACCCGTGACACGCCCATCTCGCGGGCGATGGTGCGGGTGAACTCGGCGAGCGGCAGCGGTTCGTCGTCGACCAGGTTGTAGCCGCTGCCGGCCGGCGCCCGGTCCAGCGCGGCCAGGTAGCCGGCGGCCAGGTCGGACAGGTGGACGCAACTCCAGTGGTTCCGGCCGTCGCCGGGGTGGCGCAGCCGGCCGGCGCGCCCCTGGTCGTAGAACGCGGCCTTGAAGTTGCCGCCGGGACCGTAGACGAAGCCGGCGTAGAGCACCACGGAGTCCAGGCCCCGCGCCGTCAGGGCGCGCAGCCGGGCGGCGCCGTCCGCGTGGCCGGCTCCCAGCGGGGCGGGGGTGTGCGGGGTGGACTCGTCGATCCACTCGGCGCCGTGGTCCCCGTACACAAACGTTCCGGCAGCGTAGAGCAGCCGGTTGCCGGCCTCCAGGCAGGCCCGGGCAAGGGCGTCGGACATCACCCGGTCCGCCTCGCGCATCCGGCCGAGCGCGGCCTTCGACATCCGTCCGCCGACGCGGAGCTGGGCCGCGTGCACCACGGCGTCCACCTCGTCCACCAGCGGCACGTACGTCTCCGGGCGCAGCATGTCGCCGGTGTGCAGCCGGGCGCCGGCCTCGGCGAGTCCTTCGGCCCGGGACGTGTCGCGTACCAGCGCGGTCACCTCGCGGCCCGCCGCGAGCAGCGCTCGGGTCACCGCGCCGCCGATGAAGCCGGTCGCGCCGGTGACCAGGATGCGCTGCGGCGGCCCGCTCACAGGTGCTCCACCGTCGGGCCCGCGGGCAGCCGGCGACGGCAGTCCAGGACGTACGGGGCGTGCTCGACGACCAGTTCGTAGTCGAACGAGGAGTGATCGGTGATCAGCAGCACGGCGTCGGCCTGCTCGATCTCCTCGGGGACCAGCTCGGCCCGCATCACCCGGTCGTCGATGGTGATCGGCTCGACCACGTGCGGATCCACCGCGCGCACCTTCGCGCCCATCCGCAGCATGGCCTCGATGACCCGCACCGCCGGCGACTCCCGGGCGTCGCCCGTGTCCGGCTTGTACGCGAGTCCCAGCACCAGGACCCGGGCGCCGTTGACCGACATCCGCCGCTCGTTGAGCGCGGAGATCAGCCGCTGGACCACGTAGCCGGGCATGTGGTCGTTGACGTCGTTGGCCAGCTCCACGAAGCGGAAGCGCTGCCCCAGGGCCCTGTTCACACGCCAGGACAGATAGACCGGGTCCACCGGCAGGCAGTGGCCGCCGACTCCGGGACCCGGGGTGAACCGCATGAAGCCGAAGGGCTTGGTCGAGGCCGTGTCGATGGCCTCCCACACGTCGATCCCGAGTTCCCGCGCGTAGATCGCCAGCTCGTTCACCAGGGCGATGTTGACGTGGCGGAAGGTGTTCTCCACCAGCTTGGTCAGCTCGGCGACCCGGGTGGAGCCGACCGGGACGGTGTTCTCGATGAGCCCGCCGTAGAAGTCGTCGACGGCCGCCAGCGACTTCTCGTTCACTCCGGAGACGACCTTGGGCGTACGGTCCAGGGTCCAGGTGCGGTTGCCCGGGTCGATCCGCTCCGGGCTGTAGCCGAGCTGGAAGTCCTCGCCCGCGGTCAGCCCCGAACTCTCTTCGAGGATGGGGGCGACCAGTTCCTCGGTGGTCCCCGGGTACGTGGTGGACTCCAGCACGACGGTGGCGCCCCGGCGCAGGAAACGCCCCACCGTGCCCGTCGCCGACTCGATGTGCCGGAGGTCGGGCGCCCCCTCCCGCAGCGGCGTGGGGACGCTGATGACCGCGACGTCGAATCCGTCGATCTGCTTCTCGTCGGTGGTGGGCCGGTAGTTGCCCGACGCCAGCGCGCTCGCCAGCCGCTCCGGTGCGATGTCCTCGACGAAGGACTCGCCGGCGCACAACCTCTTGACCCGCTCCTCACTGACGTCGAAGCCGACGACCGTGTGACCCGCTTCTGCAGCCAGCATGGCGAGCGGGAGACCGACGTAGCCCTGGCCCATGATGACGATCTTCTTCATCGCCTGGTCCGTTCTCTGGTGGCGGTTGAGGTGACGGTCCGCTCAGGTCCAGCGGCCGGAGCCGTACGTGGCCTGGGAGCCGAGCACTTGCTGGCGCAGGTCGAACCGCCGGACCTTCCAGGTGCCGGTGCGGGGGAACTCGTCCCAGTCGATGATCTTCGGCTCGGCGAGTTCGGGAAGTCCCTCGGTGGCCTCGCTCCACTCCTCCTTGCCGAGCGTGCCGTCGGACAGGCTGATCACCGGGACCGGCAGGCCGCCGGGGTTGCCGAGCACGATCACCTCGGTGGACCTCTTCAGCCGTTCCAGCAGGATGCTCTCCAGCTCGATGCCGCTCGTCCCCGGGATGACGTCCACTTCACGGTCGAGGATCCGCAGCAGCCCGGTACGCGACCGCACGCCGATGTCGCCGGTGTTCCACCACCCGTCCCACTTCTTCTCCCGGTGCCGCTCGTCCTCGCCGAGGTAGGTGAGGCACAGGCCCTTGGTGCGCACCAGGACGAGCCCCTGCTTCCCGCGGGCCACCGGCTTGCGGGTCTCCGGGTCGGCCAGCCGGATCCGGGTCACGAACGGAACGGGCCTGCCCACGTTGCTGGTCACCGGGTTCAGCGCGCCCGCGTTCTTGCGGATCTTGTTCCGCGAGTAGAGCGCCATGGCCACGGGCCCCGTCTCGCTCTGGCCCCACACCTGCCCCCACACGGGCCGGCTCCGGCGGGTTGCCTCCATGAACTTGCGCACCGTGGAGGGGTGGATGGCGTCGAAGGTGTTGAGGTAGGCCCGGATCTGGCTGAACGCCTCCGGGTCGCTCTCGGTGAGCGGCTCCCAGCGCTGGTAGAGGTTGGGGCAGGTCTCCAGGACCGTGGGCCGGTGCTCCTTCAGCGTCTCGGCGACGAGCCCCGGTTCCGAGCCGCCGAGGACGACCACCTTCTTGGGCGGCCTGGCCAGTTGGGCGTACGTCCAGGTGATGGCCCGCCCGTGGACGAAGGCGATGCACGAGGCGAACACGTCGTCCTTGCGCACCGCGAGGCCCGGTATGGGCAGCGTCTCCAGCTTCGTCAGGACGCCGATCAGGGTGTTGGCCGAGTGCGCGACCAGCTTGGGCACGCCGGTGGTGCCGGAGGTGTGCGTGCAGATCATGGGCTCGTCGTCGGCGCGCAGATCCATGGGAGGCACGTCGGCACCGGCGAGGTCCGCGAGGGCGAGCGATCCCGGCGCGAGCGAGGTGTCGCCCTCGATCGCGACCACCTGGGTCTTCTCGCCGGTCATCGTCACGCCCGCGGCCGCCGCGGCGGCGAGCACCGAGTCCGAGGCGATGAAGACCCGGGGGTCGAAGCGCTCCATCATGGTGGCGAGCGTCGCGGGCGCGATGGACGTGGAGATCATCGCCGGCAGCGCGCCGATACGGGCCGCGGCCGCCGCCAGCAGCACGACGTCGTGGTGGTTCTCCTTGACGATGGCCAGCCGGTCACCGCGCCGCAGGCCCGCCTCGCGGAGCCGCCCCGACATGTCGGCCACCAGCCGCGCCAGCCCCGAGACGTCGTACTCCCGGCCGCCGCCGGGCGCGATGTCGAAGGGACGATCGAGGCTCCACTGCGGCGTCTTCGCGCCGGCGTAGGACTCGAGCAGGCCGCCGAGGTTCTTCGGACGTGGTGCTTTCTTCATGATCCACCTTGCTTTCCCCGAAGTGGGTCAGACGGCGAACAGGTTGGCGACGATGATCAGGACCACACCGAGCCGATGCGCCTGACCGCCGAGCTTCCGGGCTTTCAGAGGGTCGTTCCGGACCAGGCCGGTCGCCACCTGGACGACGCGCACCGCGACCAGCGGGGCGAGGAAGAACCCGAACCACCACGGCACGGCGCCGAGGGCGCAGGCGAGCACGATGACGGCGGTCTCGGACAGGCTCAGCACGGCGATGACCCCGCGGTACACGGGCGGAGGGAGCATGATCGCGAGGTTCCTGCGGCCCGCGGCCCGGTCCCCCTCGACGTCGTTGATGTTGGAGTAGACAGAGACCAGCAGGCTCCAGAGGCCGAAGAGGTACGCCTCCAGGGACACGATGCCGGTCAGCTCCCCGTGGGTCAGGCCGTAGGGGATCAGCACCACCAGACCGGTGCTCAGCAGCAGCACCAGCTCCTGCCCGCCCCGGTAGCTCAGCCGCAGGCCGTACGAGTACTGCACGCTGATGAAGACGAGGAAGACGGTCAGCAGCAGGGCCCAGACCGGCCGGTGCGGCGAGGTCAGCACCGCGAGACCCAGCCAGACGAGGCCGGTGAGCAGCGCGGCGTAGCCGAACCGTACGGCCTCCCGCTCGGTCAGCCGCCCGTCCAGGAGCGGCTTGCGCTTGCGGCTGCGCAACTGCTTCTGCTCGGGGTCGTAGTTGAACTGGTCGCTGCCGTCCCGGAAGCCCGTGACGTCGTCGAACGCGACGGTCGCCGCACAGACGCCCACCCAGCCCAGGGTGAGCACGGCAAGCGTCCACACGGTGACCGGGTCGTCCCGGGTCCCGGGTGGCAGCATCGTCCACACCACGAAGGCGGACAGGTAGTAGTCGAAGAACGACAGCTTCGCCAGACTGACGAAGGCGCTCAGCCTCTTCCCGGGCGGCGCCGCCCGTCCTTCTTGCAGGGTCTCGCTCATGAGATACCTCTGCTTCCAGGCCGTCAGGCGGCCAGTGGCCGGCGGCCGGTGGTGGATATCAGGACCGAGCCGCAGACCGGGCGGCTGAACGCGGAGGAGGTCCGTGGCGGTCTGAGGGCCGTCGCCTGGGCGAAGCAGGGCACCTGGAGGGTGCCGGCCTGGGCCGGTGTCGTCGCACCTGTCACGCTTTTCCCTTCCAGACGTACGGACGGACTGCTGCGCCCGGCTCCCGGGAGTGCTCAGCCCGGGTGCGCGCGCGGGAAGGACAGCCGGAGCCGGATCTGGAACAGATGGCCCCGATGACGTGCCCGCGCCCGGCCGAGTATCCAAAGCAGTCCATGGACGGGACTAAAGCCGCTGCTCACAGGCCCTGTTGGCGCGTGGATGCGCGGGAGGGGCCGATTCCGGCGGCCGCTTGCCGCGGGGGAGAGGGCAGGAAGGCGTACGACCGGTACGTGGTGGTCGAAGCGAGGCGAGGGGCGTACGGATGCGCAAAGCCCCGCGAAGGGTCCGGGGTTGCTCGTCGGCCCGGTGTCTACTCGGGAAGCGACGGCTGAGGACGAAGCGGGCGGTGGTGCGCGGAGACGCGTGCGCTTCCGGCCCGCGGAACGGCAGGTTCTGCGGACCGGAAGCGGCGTTCGTTCCGGGCGCTATTCCCGGGAGACCCGGCGGACCCGGCGGGGTGCCTTGCGGCCGCCCGGGGCTAGGCTCGCCGCACGCTCATTCCTGATCCTCGGCTCCCCCTCCGGCCGCGGTCTCGGCCGGCTGTCCTGCCTCCGTTCCGTCCGCCGTGAGCTTCGCGTCGAACCGCTCCCGCGCCCACGAGCGCAGGGCCGAACGCGAAGTGAAGCGGCCCACGTTCGTGTCGATCGGCGACGACGTGTACTGGTGGAAGCGCCACGACGCCTGGATGTCCGGCTTGCCGGGCTTGCCGTTGTACTGGGCGATCCACAGGCCGTCGCCGGCGTAGCTGGTGGTGTCGCGGTTGAGCCAGAAGTCGCGGTTGCAGTAGAGGAGCACCTTGTGGCGCGGGCGCAGCCGCTTCACCTCCTTGATGAAGGCGTCCTTCTCCTTGTTGCTCGCCGCGGTGCCCTCGCTCGTGTGCTCCCAGTCGCAGGCGAGCATGTCGCCCGGCTTCTCCTTCGCCTTGTCGACGAAGTACTGGGCCTGTGCCTTGATGTTGCCCGGCCAGAGGAAGTGGTAGAACCCCAGCACCAGGCCCGCCTCGCGGCCGTGCGCGGCCTGGTCGCCCTGCTTGGGGTTGACGTAGCTGCGGCCTTCCGACGCCTTGACGAAGACGAAGTTCATGCCCCTCGTGGAGTAGTTGCCTGACTGGTGCGAACTGACGTCGATGCCCTTGATGGTCATCACTCGTCCCTTTCGAGTGGGGGTCGGGACGGGACGGTGGCCGAATCCCTCGCGCTGTCCTTTGCTGTCCTTGCCGTCTCGTGCGTTTCTCCCCTCATCCCCGTTGCGGGCACCGCGCAAGCGCCGTCGGCGAATCGCGCGTTCGCCGCGTGTGCCCCCAAGAGGCCGCCGCACCGGGGGAGTTCGATGCGGAAGAGGACGTTCAGGTTGTGGTTCAGGGGGCCGCTGTGCGGGCATCTCCCGTGTGAGAAGGCCGCTTTACCCGTGGTGGCCGCAGATCGGGGGATCTGACCATGAATCTCTACATCTCTGTGTTACGTACCCTCGTGCCGCTGCTCGTGGGCTGGGTCGTGACCGCGGCCGGTGCCTTCGGCGTCGACGCCGACTCCACGACCGTGACCGCCGGGGTCACCGCGCTGGTCACCGCCGTGTACTACGCGGTGTTCCGGGCGCTGGAGGAGTGGGCGGCGAAGCGGGACCGGAAGCCCCTGCGGATCGTCGCGGGCGTGCTGCTGGGCTGGGCGCGACCGCCGGAGTACCCGGCGCGGGCGTCCGCGGCGCGGCAGTCCGCGGCGCCGGCGGCCGCCGTACCGCCGCCCGACGCCGAGGGGCGGCCGGCGTGAGCGGGGCCGACTGGATCTGGGGCGGACTGCTCGCCCTCGGCGCGGTGGTGGAGGTCGTCGCGCTGTGGACGCCGAAGAAAGGCGACACCCTCTCGGAGCGGACCCGGGCGTGGTTCCGGGTGCGTACGCCGGTGGGCAAGGCGGTCTTCGTCGCGGCCTGGGTGGGCTTCGCGGGCTGGTTCCTGGTGCACATCGCCTGGTGACGGGCCCCGCTCGGACGTGGACGGCGGCCGCCGTTACCGTGGGCCCGCGGGGGCGGATCCGCCTCCGTGCGCGTACGGGAGGAACGGCGACCTGCGGCGATGCGTCGTACGCCGACCACGTCTCCGTACGCTACGGGCCCGCCCCCGCCCCCGGTCCGCGGCCACTTCCACCCCACTGGACCGCTGTCCGCGAGACCGGCCGGACCGTCGCGCCCGGCTGCGCGGACGCGCCCGAGGGGCCGTCGGTCGCCCTCGCCGGGCGGGTGCCGGACGTGCCGCCGCACGCCTCTTGCCCTCATGGCCGTCATGGGCCTGACCGTCAGAGGCATCTCGTACGTCACGGTCGAGGCCGGCGCCGTACGAGGCGGTGGCCGGGCGGTACGGGCCTGAGTCTGGCGGGCGTTGCCGGAAAGGGCCGAACGGCCTCGACCCGGAGGCGGTCGACTCCCTACCCTACTGGCCAGTTGTCGCCGCGTGCCGGAGGACCTGATGGAGACGAAGCGCTGGGCCGGGCCCGTGCTCGCCGTGGCGTTGGTGGCCGTGGCCGTCGGCTGGGGCGCGGTGTCGCGCTCCGACGGCGGCTCGGGGGGCGGCGACGCGGTGGACAGCGCGGTACGCAACCAGGCGCCCGACCGCTCCCGTTTCACGACCCCCGACCCCGCCGCCCCGGGGCCCGGCGCGTCCGGCTCCGGTTCGGCCGATCCCGGCGCGCCCCCGCGCGCTCCGCAGGACGTGCTCTATCTCGGCGACTCCCTCGCCATGGAGGCCCAGGACATCCTCGGCAGCCGGCTCGAACGCTCCGCCCGCGTCGGCTCGTACAGCAGTGAGCCCGTCGCCGGCGTCACCGTCTGCGACTACCTCCAGGGCCGTCCAGGACGTTCCCTCGTCCCGCCCGAGGACAAGGCCGCCGCCCTGGTCAAGAAGCGCGAACCGGGCGTCATCGTGCTGCAGTTCTGGGGCAACACCTGGGGCTACACGCCCTGCATGGAGGGCGTCGAGTGGGGGACGCCCGCGTACTACGAGCGCTACGCCGCCGATCTGCGCGCCCTCACCGGGCAGATCACCGACGCCGCGCGCGAAGCGGACGTGCCGCGGCCCCGGATCGTCTGGGTGCAGCAGCCGCCCGACGCGCTGCACCCCGACCGGATCGAGCAGGTCAATGCCCTGTACGACCAGCAGGCCGCCGCCTCCGGCGACCTGCTGGCCGACGGCGGCCGCGAACTGCGCGACGACGACGGGAAGTGGACGCAGTATCTGCCGTGCAACGACTACGAGCAGCGCACCGCCGGCTACTGCACCGGCCCCGGCGGCACCGCCCGACTGCACCGCGACGACGACCCGTTGCACTTCTGCCTCGCGCCGACCCCGGAGGGCGGGCGGCCGTGTCCCGCCAAGTCCCCGGGTCTGGAGCGCTACACGCGGGCGATCGAGGACGAGGTCGACGCCTACCTGCGCGGCTGACGCCCCCCCCGACGCCCCGACGCGCGCGGGCGGTCAGTCGGAGGCGGTCGGCTGCGGGCGCGGCCTGCGTACCAGGTACGCGGCGCCGAGCCCGCCGACGAAGAGCGCCAGCACCGACACGCCCGTCGCCAGCCAGCCGGCGCCCAGCCAGCGGCTGCCGAAGTACCCGAGCGTCACGCCGTACGCGGCCCACAGCAGCCCGGCGAGCACGGACCACGGCAGGAACTCCCGCACCTGCCGGTGCATCGCGCCCGCGCCGAGCATGACCACGCTGCGCCCCGCCGGCGCGAACCGGGCCAGGACGACGATCCCGCCGCCCCGCCGGCCGCTGAGGTGGTGGCCGAGGCGCTCCTGCGCGCGGACCAGCAGGCGGGAGTTGGCGAACTTCTCGCGGCCTCTGCTGGCCAGCCGGAAGGCGAGCATGTCGCCGAGCACCGAGGCGGTGGCGGCGCAGAGCATGAGGGCCAGCAGCTCGATGAGGTGGTCGGCGGCGGGCAGGGTGGCGCCGTTGCGTACGGCGTCGGCCGCGGTGGTGGTGCCGGCGGCGGCGGTGGCGGCCATTATGACCAGCGCGCCGCTGGGCAGCAGCGGCAGGAAGACGTCGAGGAGGACGGAGGTGGCGACGATGGCGTACATCCACGGGGTACCGCTCAGTGACCCCACAAACTCCACTGTTCCCCTGCTCCCCGTGTCCCGGTGGTCATCCGGTGATTTTCTGCCGCGGACGAGAGCGCCGGGCGGATCACAGCGTACGCCTGGCGCGTCGCCGTCATTCGCACGGGGGGACCAGATGTAACCTGCATCACCCCTGAGGGCCCCGCTCACCTGCCGTCACTCGCATGCCGTACGGCACGGAGTGCCGGGCGCTTGTCCGTACGGCGGTCGTACGCCGGGGCGTACGGCGGTGGTGCGGCCGTCGTATGGCGCGGGCGGGGCGCGGTGCCGCTCAAGCGGGGGGTTTCGGCGGGGAGTCCGGGTCCGGCCGCCACTTCTCCACCGCCTCGCCGGGCGGCGCCTCGTGGTCGGAGCCGCACAGCTCGGCGGACAACTCCTCCACCAGTTCGGTGAGGTCCGTGGGCCGGTCGGGCGTCCACCAGTCGCCGAGCATCTCGGCCAGCGCCGCCTGCCGCGCCGCCGAGAGCCGCTTCGCGGCCCGGGTGCCTTCCTCCGTACAGAGCACCGGCAGCCCCTCCCGGCGTGTCAGGCCCTGCTCCTCCAACTCCTGTGCCGCGCCGAGGACCACTTCGAGCGGCAGCCTGGTGCGCTCGGCGAGCGCCACCGGCTCGGCGGACCCGTACCGCTGGACGCGCAGCAGCAGCCAGCTCGACGCGGGCCGCAGGTCGAGTCCGGCGCGGCGGGTGATGTCCTCGTACAACTCCCGCCGCCCCTCCCGGGTGCTGAGCGCGCTGAGCGCGCGGCACACCTCGTCGTGGGGGGAGCGCTCGACGGGGTTGGTGGCGACGGTCTCGCTGCCGTCGGGGACGGTGACGGTGCCGCGCAGCGGGTCCTCGCGCAGGAAGAGCGAGATGAGAAAGGCGAGGCAGGCGACGGGGGCGGCGTAGAGGAAGACGTCGGTGATGGAGGTGGAGTATGCGTTCACCACTTCCTGCCGCAGGGAGGCGGGCAGCCGGGCGATCGAGCGGGGGTCGGACTCCAGCGACTTCATGCTGAGCCCGCCGGGCAGGGACACGCCGCTCAGCTCCGCTTCGAGCTTGTGGCGCAGCCGGCCGGTGAAGACGGTGCCGAAGACGGCGACTCCGAAGGACGCGCCGATGGAGCGGAAGAAGGTGGCGCCGGAGGTGGCGACGCCGAGGTCGCCGTAGGAGACGGCGTTCTGCACGGCGAGCACGAGGACCTGCATGACGAGGCCGAGGCCGAAGCCGAAGACGAAGAAGTAGCCGCTGAGCTCCCAGTTGCTGCTGCCCTGGTGCAGCCGGTGGAGCAGGAGGAGGCCGACGGTGGTGACGGCGGTGCCGAGGACGGGGAAGACCTTCCAGCGGCCGGTGCGGCTGATGAGCTGACCGGAGCCTGTGGAGGCGATGAGCATGCCCGCGACCATCGGGAGCATGTGGACGCCGGAGGTGGTCGGGGAGACGCCGCGGACGACCTGGAGGAAGGTCGGCAGGTACGTCATGGCGCCGAACATCGCGAAGCCGACGACGAACCCGATGACCGAGCAGAGCGTGAACGTGCGGATGGCGAAGAGCTTCAGCGGGATGACCGGCTCCGCCGCCCGCCGCTCGACCCGGATGAACGCGGTGAGCAGCGCGATCGCCAGCAGCCCGGCCACGACGACCTCCCAGGAGCCCCACGCCCAGGTCGTACCGCCGAGGGAGGTGACGCCGACGAGGCAGATGGCGAAGGAGGCGATGAGGGCGGTGCCGAGGTAGTCGATGCGGTGCTTGGTGGCGCGGCGCGGGATGTGCAGGACGACGGCGATGACGACGAGGGCGGCGAGGCCGATCGGCAGGTTGATGTAGAACACCCAGCGCCAGCTCAGGTGCTGGGTGAAGATGCCGCCGAGGAGCGGGCCGAGGACGCTGGTGGTGCCGAAGACGGCGCCGAACAGGCCCTGGTAGCGGCCGCGTTCGCGCGGCGGCACGATGTCGCCGACGATCGCCATGGCCAGCGACATGAGCCCGCCGCCGCCGATGCCCTGGAGGGCGCGGAAGCCGATGAGCTGGCCCATGTTCTGCGCGATGCCGCAGAGCGCGGAGCCGACGAGGAAGATGACGATGGCCGTCTGGAAGAGCTTCTTCCGGCCGTACTGGTCGCCCAGCTTGCCCCAGAGGGGGGTGCCGGCGGTGGCGGCGAGGAGGTAGGCGGTGACCACCCAGGACAGGTGCTCCAGGCCGCCGAGGTCGCTGACGATGGTCGGCAGGGCGGTGGCGACGATGGTCTGGTCGAGTGCGGCGAGGAGCATCCCGGACAGCAGGGCGCCCATGGACACCAGGACGGCGCGCCGGGGGAGGCCCTGCCCGGGGACCTCGGGGGCGGGCGGGGCGCCGGCGGTCTGGGACATGCGCGGCTCCCCTCGGGTGTGACCGTGCGGCGGGTGGTGCTTGTGAGACTCGTGGTGTCGGTGATGCGCGGATCGTTTGCCTCATAGTCGCCCGGATGCGTCGATACGGCCCGCCGGGGCGGTCCGCTCGGGCCGGGTTGCGGCCGGGGTGCGGTGCGCGGGGTTCCGCGGGGTCTGCATAATCGCCTCCAGCCCACAGGAGGGGGAGCACGGTGATACCTCGCGCATGCCGCACCTGCGGCGAGCCGCCCCGGGAGGACGGCGGGCGAGGCTGCGCCTGCGGCGCGGAGAGCGGTGCGGAGGACGGCGTCGAGGCGAGCGCGGGGGGCCCGCCGGGGCGGGAGAGGCCGCTGCTGCGGCCGTACGTCATGAAGGCGCCGGGTCCGGTCGGGGGATGGGACGGCGACGGCGACGGCAACGAGGGCGCCGGCCCGCCGGAGGGCCACGGCCCGGTGGCACCGGCCCCCGACAGCACCGTCGCCGCCTCCTACGGCCCCATCGGCGCCGCGCCGGAGGGGCCCGCGGACGCCGACCTCGGCCTCTTCGCCGACGACCCGGCCGCGCCGCGCGCCGCCCGGGATCCGTACCACGCGGACGACCCCCGCGACCCGTACGACCCGGGCCGCCGCGGCGACCGCCTCGCCGCCCGCCGGCGCCGCCGGCTGACGCTGGTGCTCACGGTCGGCGGCGTCCTGGCCGCGCTCAGCGTCGGGCTGCTGGGCTCCGGGCTGTTCTCGGACGACGGGGAAGACGACCGTGCCGTACCGAAGCCGGACACCATCACCGCCGTCCCCACCGGCGGCGGCACGAAGCCCGGCCCCGACGACGCGCACAGCGGCGCCCCCACCGCCCCCGCGGACGGCGACGACCCGGCGGAGCCCAGCGCCACCGCCTCCGACCGCACCGGTTCCGCGTCGGCCGACCCGGACGGTGCACCCGCCGAGCGCACCGAAGCCGGCCAGGTCACCGCCGCCCCACCCGACTCCGGCTCCGACCCCACCACGCCCGCCGACCCCGACCCCGGCACCACCCCCGAGGACCCGGACCCGCCCCCGCCGCCGCCCACGCTGCGGGAGGGTGACAAGGGGCCGGAGGTCGTCGAGTTGCAGAAGCGGCTCATCGATGCGGGCTACGACAAGTTCCTGGACTCCGACGGCGAATACGGCTTCTTCACGGGACAGGCGGTCGAGGGCTTCCAGCGCGACAACGACATCGACGGCGACGAACGCGGCGTCTACGGCCCCCAGACGCGCCGCGCGCTGGAGTCCATGACGAAGGAACCCTGAGCATGGACGTGTACGAGGCCGTGGACAGCCGCCGGGCCGTGCGGGCGTTCAGCGACGGGCCCGTACCCGCGGAGGTTCTCGAACGGGTGCTGTCCGCGGCGGCCCGCGCCCCGTCGAGCGGCAACCTCCAGCCGTGGCACCTGTACGTGGTCACCGGTGACCCGCTGGCCCGGCTGAAGAAGCGCGCGACGGCCAGGGCGCTGGCCGGGGACCCGGGCGACGAGCGGGAGTACCCGATGTACCCGGCTGGCATGGGCGGCCCGCCGTACCGGGACCGGTTCACCGCCGCGGCGGCCCAGCGGTACGCGGCGCTGGGCATCGAGCGCGACGACCCCGGGAGGCCGCAGAAGATCGCCGCCCTGAACGCGGGGGCGTTCGGGGCCCCGGTCGTCCTGTTCTGCTATCTCGATCGCGCGATGGGCCCGGGGCAGTGGGCGGACGCGGGGATGTATCTGCAGACGGTCATGCTGCTGCTGCGGGCGGAGGGGCTGCACAGTTGCCCCCAGGTGATGTGGACGACGTACCGGCGGACCGTCGCCGAGGCGGTCGGTGCCGGTGACGGGCTCGTGCTGCTGTGCGGTGTCGCGGTCGGCCACGCGAAGGCGGACGTGCCACCGCTGCGTACGGACCGGGCGGACCCGGCGGAGACGGTGACCTTCGTAGGAGCGTGACGGCCCGGGCGCGGGCAGATGGTGCGGACGGCCCGTCAGCCGGATGCCTGTTCGAAGTGGAACGCCTTGATGAAGCAGTCCCGGGGCTGTCCGAGGGCGAAGAGCACGCACTCCGCCACCGAGTGGGCCGTCAGCATGTCGCCGGGGCCGCGCGGCGTGCTCTCCCACTCCGGGGACAGCGGATCGGGGTTGCTGAAGTCCGGCGGGTAGAGCGAGATGACCCGCACTCCCCGGGGCCGTAGCCGCGCGGAGAGGATGTCGGCGAAGCCGGCCTGTGCGCTCTTGGCGGCGTAGAAGGCGTCGTGTGCGTCGGAGCGCCGGTGGGCCGGAAGCCCGGCGGCGGAGATCATGTTGACGATGTCCGGCCTGTCGGACGCGAGCAGCAGCGGCAGCAGGCGCTTGACTACCAGGATCGTGCCGGTCGCCCCCGCGGCGACGGTGTCGATCACGTCCTCGTCGGTGGCGGAGAGGAGATCCGGCCCGCCCAGCCAGCGCGCGCCGTTGTTGACCAGCACGTCCACCCGGTCGGTGCGCTGGGCCACGTCGGCGGCGAACTGGCGGATCGAGGCGGGGTCCGCCAGGTCGCAGGCGAGGGCGTGCACCTGTGCGTGGCCGAGGTCGCGGATCTCGTCAGCCACCCGTCGCGACGCAGCCAGGCTGCGGGAGGACACGAAGACCTCGGCACCCTCCCGGGCGAAACGGATGGCAAGAGTCCGGCCGAAGTCGCGGGACGCACCGGTGATGACGACGCGTTGCCGTTCGAAGCCCATGTGTTGCCCGCCGCCTCCGGAGTTTCCCTGCTGTGATCAGATACGTCGAGACCATCACAAGCCGGCCGGTCAGGGGAACGAGACCTTCGGCCTAGGTCCTCCGGCCCCCGCCGCCCCCGCCGGTGCGGAGGTGGATGCGCTCGCCGGACTTGCCGAAGAGGCTCAGTACGTCGACGGGGCCGCGGCCCGCGGCACCGAACCGGTGGGGGATCCGGCAGTCGAACTCGGCGGCTTCGCCGGCGGTCCTGCCGGGACGCTGCTCAGCCACTTCATCGAGTGGCGGGGCGGCTTCTGGGTCGTCGTCGCCCTCACGCTGGCCGGGATGGCCGGCTGCTTCGCCGGCATACCCGCCGTCCCCCGGCCGGGCCCGGGGGCGGCGGACGTCCGGCCGAGCGTGTCGCGGGGAGTTGGCCACGATCCGCAACCCGCACCTGTGGGGCATCTACGCGATCACGATCCTGACCACCGCCGCGTACATGATCAGGTTCAACTACCTCGCGGCCATGCTCACCGAGATCACCGCCCTGCCGGAGGTCTGGATCCCCGCCGTCCTCGCCCTCTTCGGCGGTCTGCCTGATCGGCGCCGCGCTCGCCACGTGCCCGGTCCCGCTGATCCTCGCCGACCGCACGCGTGCGCGGCGCCGACGGGACGGCGCCGGCTGACCCTGCGGCGGTCGCGCACGCGCGCTGCCTACTCCGCCGGGAAGAGCCGCAGCTTCGCGGTGTCCCCGGTGATGGTGACGACGGCGATGGACAACTCGTTGATGGTGGAGGCTCCGCCCTGGTCGGGGTGCTGGCCGAGGAGGCTGGAGGTGAATCCCGTCGCGTCGGTGGACGTCAGGTCCACGCCCTCGGCGCCGACGCCGGTCACCTGGAACGGTCCCGCCCGGAGACCGGGAACCGCCGGGATCTCGGCGCCCTTCTGCACCACGACCGTGCAGCTTCCGTCCGTACACGCCGCCAACTCGGCCTGCGTCGACGGCTTCAGCGGCTTCACCGGGGTCGGCGACGGCGGCGGGGTGGTGGGCGTCGGTGTCGGTGTGGGCGTCGGTGATTGGGGGGACGGCTCGGCCGAGCGCGAGGGTGTGGCCGACTCGGACGCCTTCGCGTCGTCCGAGTCGGAGCCGCAGCCGGTCAGTACGGCGGCGAGGGCCAGGAGGGCGACGCTTCCCGCCGCGCCGCGTGCCGCCGACGGCCTGGCAGCGGGGCGGCGGTCCGTTGAATCGGATGTGGTCATGACGGCGTTCTACCGCCGCCCGCCCGGGTGGGGTCCCCGCGCGGACAGCGCCGCGGACTCATCGAAGGGCGCACTCGGCCCAGACGGCTTTGCCGGGCCCCGGCCGCTCGGCCACGCCCCACTCGTCGGCGAGGGCGGCGACGACGAGGAGCCCGCGCCCGTGGTCGTCGTCGTGACGGGGCGCGCGGGTACGGGGACATCCGTCGCCGGTGTCGTGCACCTCGACCCGCACCGTGTCGTGCAGGGTGACGACGCGGACCATGAAGTCCCGGTCGGGTGGCCCGTACCGGACGGCGCTGGTGGCGAGTTCGGAGGTGCAGAGCCGGATGTCGGCGAGCAGGTCGGCGCCCGCGATGCCGCCGAGCGCCGCCGCGACGAAGTCGCGCGCGCGGCCGACCTCGCCGGCGTCGCGGGCGAACTGCCGCTTGTGCACGGGCTCCAGCGGGATCGGCCGCCGGGCCCGGGAAGCGGGCTGCGCCCGCGCGGCGGTACGGGCGGGGTGGTGGCCGCCGCCGGGGCTGCCGGGGCAGCGGCCGGTGCGGCAGGCGCGGTAGCGGATGTTGGCGCCGCGGATTCCGTGCGGGAGCGCCGCGTGGGCGTCGGCCGGCCACGGACTCGGCGAACCGTGCGTTTCGTGGTGGCACTGGGGAATAACCGGTTCTTCTGCGGCCATGGGCACGTCTCCTCGTCTTCCGCGCGTGGCCGTAGGCGTACGAAATGGTTTGGGTCAAGGTGCGTTCTACGCGGCGGGCTTGACACGCTGAGCTACCGGAAGACTAGAGTGCCGCCGCCTTTTGAATTCTGCAAGACTGGATTCCGCGAATCTTGGCCGGGCACTCGAACGAGTGAAGTTCATTGTGAATTCGGGGACCTTGGTGCTTTCATTTCGAGCGTCGGAAGTCCTTCACTTTGAATGACATGGGGAAGGGGAAAACGCATGGCGGAACGGGCGACGGGATCGACGGTGCCGCGGAGGCAACTCGGCCGGTACTTACGTGACCTGCGGAATCAGGCACGGCTCACGGTGCGCTCGGCGGCGCACCAACTGGAGTGGTCCGAAGCGAAGATGTGGCGCATCGAGACGGGACAGTCGTCGCTGCGCAGCTTCGACGTGGAGACCATGTGCAAGGTGTACGGGGCGCCTGCTGATATCACCGAGGCGCTCATGGGCCTCGCGAAGGAGACGAAGGCGAAGGGGTGGTGGCACGCTTACGGCGACGTCATTCCGGAAGGCTTCGACGTGTACATCGGCCTGGAGGAGGCGGCGTCGAGCCTTGCCTCGTACCAGAATGATCTGGTGCCGGGCCTGCTGCAGACGGAAGGCTACGCACGAGCCGTCTTCCGTCGCCACAACCCGGAAGAGACCGAGGAAGACGTCGAGCGCCGCGTGCGGCTGCGCATCGAACGGCAGACGCTCCTCACGCGCGTGTCCGATCCCTCGTCTCTCCGGCTGGTTCTCAACGAGGCGGTACTGCGGCGGCCCGTGGGTGGGAAGGATGTCATGGCGGGGCAGTTGGCCCACCTCGTCGAGGTGGCCGAACGTCCCAACATCGCGATCCGCGTAGCGTCTTTCGCCGCCGGGCTCCATCTGGGCATGCTGTCGGGGTCGTTCATCGTTCTGCGCTTCCCGACGAACGGTGGCGGCGCGGAGACGGAGCCCCCCACCGTCTACGTGGATGGTTACACAGGCAGCCTGTACCTGGACAAGCCGAACGAGGTGCAGAGCTATGAGACGGCGTTCGGCGACATTTGGGAGTCATCGCTCGATGAAGAGGCGTCTCGGCGCCTGATCGCAGACACGGCAGGGAGTCATGGACAGGACTGATCTCGCAGGTGCCCACTGGTACAAGTCGAGCTACAGCAACGGACAGGCCGAATGCATCGAGGTGGCGGTCGCCGACGGCGTCGTCGCCGCGCGTGACAGCAAGGACCCCTCCGGCCCGGTGCTGACGTTCGCCCCCGACGCCTGGCGTGCCTTCGTCGCCGCCGTGCGGGGCGGGGAGTACGGCCGGTAACGGGACCGCAGGACCGCAAGCGCCCCTCCGCCGGCGGCCGTCCGGCGGCGGGGCGCCGGCCGTGCGGAAGGTGCTCACCTGTACGCACCCCGCCTCCGGCGGCACCGGTCGCACGGGGTGCGGCGCGTGGTCGACGGTGTGCTGACGGAGCCGATCGACGCGTACGTGCGGCGGGAGTTCGAGCCGGTGATCCGGGAGGCGGCCGCCGAGGGGTGACGGCCGCGGCCCGGCACGCGAGGGGTGGCCCGTCACGTGCGTTCGTACGCGGTGCCGGACTCGTTCCGCCGTAGCAGGCCCTCGTCGACGAGGGCGCGGCGCAGGCTCACCCAGTCGTCGAGCCATTCGCCGCAGATCGCGTTGACCTTCGCCTCCGAGTACGTCGTGCCGGGCTCGAACGAGGCCGTCACCACCGCCAGCACCCGGCCCCGTAC
Organism: Streptomyces sp. NBC_01808; assembly: GCF_035917395.1. NCBI lineage: Bacteria > Bacillati > Actinomycetota > Actinomycetes > Kitasatosporales > Streptomycetaceae > Streptomyces > Streptomyces sp. NBC_01808. The sequence goes on along the minus strand of NZ_CP109072.1, from coordinate 2,168,260 downwards.
CTCCGGGTCGCCCGGGATCGACGTCAGCCGGCCGCGGCGGAAGTACCCGCCCGCGCCGTCGCCGCCGCCCCGGCCCGTGAGCCGGACCTCGGCCTGGACCGCGAGCCGGAAGGTGTCGTCCCGCAGGGTGTACGTGCGGGTGGCGGCGTCGAAGGCGGCGATCCTGCCCGCCGTGAGCTTCTGGAGCGCCGCGGCGGCGGCCGGGGGGCGGAGCCCGGTGCGGGCGGCGACGTCGGTCACCGTGGTGGCGCCGAGGGCGAGGGCGGCGTAGGCGGCGCGGCGGTCGGTCTGGGCGAGGAGGCCGACGAGGTCGCGGCAGGAGGGCGGATGGTCCTCGGGGGCGGCGGCGTTCATGGGGTGTTCCATTCAGTTGTGGTGCCGGTGTCGTCCCGTACACGTACCGCGTCCCCGGGCCGGCTCGAAAGTCGTTTTCCCCCGCCCCGTCCTGCCTCCGGGTCGATCGGCGTCAGCACCCCGAGCCGGTCCTCGACCGCCTGCGCCGCCTCCAGGCACAGGTCCTCCCGGAACGCCCGCCCGACGATCTGCACCCCCACGGGCAGGCCGTCCACGACACCGGTCGGTACGGCCACGCCCGGCACCCCCACGAAGCTCGTCGCGCTGCACAGCCGCATCGCCGAGGTGACCCGGTTCCGGCCCGCCCGGTCGCGGGACTCCAGCCCCGGCTCGACGGGTGGCTCGGTGAACGACGGGCCCAGCAACAGCGGGTAGGCGTCGAGGAATTCGGCCCACGAGCGGCGGAGGGACATCCACGTGCCCATCAGCGTCACCAGTTCGTCCGCGGTCGCGGGCGGGGTCTGTTCCATCGCCATCGCGATGTAGCGGTCCCCGCCCTCGCCGAGCAGGGTCCGCACCGCCGGCCAGGTCGGCGCGAACTCGGTGACGGTCAGCCGCCCGTACGCCTCCAGCACCTCGTCCAGCCGCGGCACGTCCGCCACCTCGCGCACGGCGTACCCCGCGTCGCGGAGTGCGTCGGCCGCGGTCTCGACGGCCCCGCGGATCGCGGGGTGGACGCCGCGGCCGCCCGGGTCCGCCACGACCGCGACCGTCAGCGGTCCGGGGAGCGCTTCGCCGTACGGCGGCACCGGTACGGCCCTGGGGTCGCGTGGGTCGGTTCCGGCCAGCGCCTCGTACGCCAGCCGCAGGTCCGCCACCGTCCGGGCCAGCGGTCCTTCCGTGACCAGCATCTGGGACGCCGGACCCGGGTCGTCCGGGCCGAGCACGCGGTGGTCCGCCGGGAACCTGCCCGTGGACGGCTTCAGCCCGGCCACCCCGCAGAACTGGGCCGGTATCCGCACCGAGCCGCCGGAGTCGTTGCCGAGGCCCAGCGCCGCCATGCCCGTGGCCACGGCGACCGCGTCGCCGCCGCTGGACCCGCCCGGGGTGCGGCTGCTGTCCCAGGGGTTGACGGTGTCGCCGAAGAGTTCGCTGCGCGTGTGCATCCCCGCCAGGATCAGGGTGGGGATGTTGCCGTGCCCGATCGGGATGGCCCCGGCCGCGCGCAGCCGCGCCACCGGAGGCGCGTCGGCCGCCGCCACGAGATCGCGGAAGCGCTTCACCCCGAACGTGGTCGGCACCCCCTCGACGGGGGTGCTCTCCTTCACCGTGAAGGGCACGCCCGCCAGCGGTCCCAGCGCCACACCGGCGGACCGCAGGCGGTCGGTCCGGGCCGCGGCCTCGCGTGCGCGCTCCGCGAGGAGTTGGGTGACCGCGTTCACCTGCGGGTTGATCTCGGCGATGCGGTCGAGGTGGCTGTCGACCAGTTCGACGGCCGAGACATGTGCGCCGCGTACGGCTTCCGCCTGTTCGGCGGCCGGCAACTTCCAAAGGTCGTCCCGCATGGCCTTTCTTCTTCCTCCTCCACGTTCCGATGCGGCTGCATCGGAACCGTCACCGTACTCTGTATCCGATACGAGCGCATCGGAATAAGGAGGCGGCCGGAAGCATGCCCAGACAGGTGGATCACGAGAGCCGGCGCCGCACCATCGCCGAGGCCGTTTGCCGTCTCGCCGACGAACGCGGCCTGGAGGGCGTGACCCTGCGCGATGTCGCCGCCCGCGCGGAGGTGTCGATGGGGGCCGTGCAGCGGTGCTTCCGTACCAAGGAAGAGATGCTGGTGTTCGCGCTCGGGTACGTGGGCGAGCGGATCGGCGAGCGCGTACGGGCCCGCCTCGTCCGGAGTCCGGCCCAGTCGGCGGGTACGGCGCTGGGGCACGCCGCCGCCGAGGTGTCACTGCTCGGGGGCGAGCACCGCGCCGAGGCCAGGGTCTGGCTCGCCTTCGTCGCCCAGGCGGCCGTCAGCGAAGCGCTCGCCGGAACGCTGCGGGCGAACTACGCGGGCCTGCACGAGGCGTTCGTCCGGCTCCTCGCGGAGGCCGGTGAGGGTGCCGGGCGGGCGGAGTCCCTCGATCCGCAGCGCGAGGCCCGTGCGCTCCTCGCCCTCGCCGACGGCCTCACCGTCCACGTCCTCGTCGGCCATCTCACCCCGGACGAGGCGCACGACGTCCTCCACGCGCACCTGGCCGGCCTCTGGGGGTGAGCCGGCTCATACGGCTCTTGGCGTGGGGTGCGGCATTTTGTATCGTGTGGAAACAAACGCGCTTCTCCACCCCTGGGGGTTACGTATGGGCAGGCCCACGGACATCGGTGTCTTCAAGGCACTGCTCCTCGACATGGACGGTACGCTCCTCAACTCCGACGCCGTCGTCGAGCGCATCTGGCGCCGCTGGGCCGCCGAGAACGGCAAGGACCCCGAGGAGATCCTGCGCCACGCCCACGGGCGGCAGGCGCACGCCACCATGGCGCACCTCTTCCCGGAGCGGCCCGTCGAGCAGAACCTCGCGGACAACGCGCGCATGCTCGCCTGGGAGACCGCCGACACGGACGGCATCGTGCCGGTGCCGGGGGCGCCGGAGTTCATGGCGGGTCTCGCCGGGCTGCCGCACGCACTCGTCACGTCCGCGGACCGGGCGCTGTCGCAGGCGCGGATGGCGGCGGCGGGGCTGCCGGTGCCGGCGATCTCCATCACAGCGGAGTGCGTGAGCGCGAGCAAGCCGGACCCGGAGGGGTTCCTGAAGGGGGCGGCCGACCTGGGGTTCGCGCCTTCGGAGTGCGTCGTGTTCGAGGACGCGGCGGCGGGCATCGCGGCGGCGCGGGCGGCCGGGATGCGGGTCGTGGGGGTCGGCCCGCGGGCGGCGGCGGAGGGGACGGACGTCCACGTGGAGTCGCTGGCGGGCGTACGGATCCGCCCCCTGGGCGGCGGCGCCCTGCAGTTGACGGTGGCGTAGCCGGGGGAGCGGGCAGCCGCGGGGCGCCGCGGCCGGGGTAGCGGGCCTCCGGTCGGTGGCCCCCCCGGGGCGTACGCGGGCTCGATCGTCAGTGGGGCGGCCTACCCTGGGCAATCCGGAGGACGACCTGCCGAAACCTCGATGCTCGCCCTGCACCTGCTGCGGTCCGCGCTCGTCCACGTCAACACGCTGCTGCTGCAGCAGGTCCTCGCCGAGCCGGCCTGGACGAAGAGACTCTCGGACGAGGACCGACGCGGCTTGACCGCGCTGTTCTGGTCCAACACCAACCCGTACGGCACCTTCCGCCTGGACATGGACAAGCGCATCGACCTGGGCTCCTCGGCAATGGTGCCCGGGCAGCGGAGGGCCGCAGGGCACAGCCGAACGCGGTCAAGGTCGGCAATCGACCCGTGACCCAGCTCAGCCCGGCAGGGCGTCCTCAAGTTCCACCATCTCCTGCGCGTCCAGCGTGAGGTCAACGGCCCTGGCGGAGTCGGTGATGGACGCCGGGCGGCTGGCTCCCGGTACCGGGATCACTGCCGGGGAGCGGGTCAGCAGCCAGGCCAGGGCGATCTGCTGTGGGCTGACGCCGCGTTCTGCGGCGATGCGGTGGAAGGCGGTGCCGATGGAGGTGGGGCCGGAGGGGCCGTCGAGGGAACTGCGGGAGATTCCGCCGAGTGGGCTCCAGGGCAGGAAGGCCAGCCTTAGCTGTTCACTCAGCTGCAGCTCGGGCTCGCTGTCGCGGACGGCGGGCGAGTACTGGTTTTGCACGGAGACGAGCCCGTCGCCGAGGATCTGGTGTGCCTGGCGGATCTGGGCGGTGGTGACGTTGGAGATGCCGGCGGCGCGGATGATGCCGGCGTCGAGAAGCTCCCGCAGCGCGCCGACGGATTCCGCCCACGGCACGGTCGGGTCCGGCTTGTGCAGCTGGTACAGGCCGATCGCGTCGACGCCCAGGCGCTTGGCGGAGGCTTCAGCGGCTTGCTTGAGGTGGGCGGGGGTGGCGGTGACGGTCCAGGTGCCGTCGCCGGGGCGGCCGCGGCCGCCCTTGGTAGCCACCAGGACATGGGAGGTGTCGCCGCCGTAGCGGGCCAGGGCGCGGGCGATCAGCAGCTCGTTGTGGCCCGCCTCGCCGGCGTGCCAGTGGTAGCTGTCGGCGGTGTCGATCAGGGTGACACCGGCGTCGAGGGCGGCGTGGACGGTGGCGATGGCCCGCGTCTCGTCCGGGCGGTGCTCGATGGACAGCGGCATGGCACCCAGACCGATGGCGCTGACCGTGGTGTGGGCGATGGTGCGGTACTGCATGGTGGCCCTGTTCCTTAATCGGTGGGAGCGGCGGAGATGGCGGCGAGGGCTTCGGCGACGGCGTCGGGCAGCCAGTCGGTGGTGCGGGAGAAGGAGAAGCCCAGCACCTTCGCGCGGGCGTTGCTCATGGCGTAGTGGCGGTCAAAGGAAAACGGCGAAGCCTCCTCGCCCGCCGGGACGGACCGGTATACGGCCCCCCGGCCGGCCTGCGTGGCGACGATCTCAGCGAGGCCGTGTACATCGAGCGAGCCGTCGGAGCAGGCGTTGACCGGGCCGGTGAAGTCGGCCGCGGTCGCCCACACCAGCAGGTCCGCCAGCTCCTCGTAGTGGATGAAGACCGTGGGCAGCGCCTTCTCGTGCACAGTGATCTCTTCGCCCTGGGTGATGCGCCCGGCATAGTGCGCCAGCCGGCCGGTGAACTCCTGCGCACCGCCGCCGACCACGTGGGCGCTGCGCACAGTGGCGAAGGCAAAGCTGCCGGCGCGGGCGAACACGGCCTCGGCCTGCCGCTTGCCCTCGGCGTAGTGCGCCTCCAGGTAGGCGTCGTCGTACCAGGGCAGGTCGATGGCCACCTGCCAGGTGGCCGGGTCTACGCTCTCCTCCGGCACGGGTGTCCCCGCGGGCACGGCCGGCAGGGCGGCGGTCGCGGGGTCGTAGACCTCGATCGTGGAGGTCATGACGTAGCGCCGGGTGCGGCCGGCAAAGGCGCGGGCGGCGATAGCGGCCTGCACCGGGGTATAGCAGACCTGGTCCACCATGACGTCGAAGGTGCGGGCGTCGAGCGCGGCCATCAGGGCGGCCTCGTCGTTGCGGTCGACCACGAGGTGCTCGACACCGGCGGGCGGCGGGGTGGAGCCGCGGTTGATCACAGTGACCTGGTGGCCCGCGGCCTGTAGGCGCTCTACCAGGAGCTTTCCGAAGTACCGGTTTCCGCCGATGACGCAGATCTTTTGCATGCCCCCATCCTGGAGACCTATCGTCATTAGCAGAAGTCCCGACTTACTGGATACGCATTAAGGAAAACTGTTGATCGATGTGCAGCGGCTGCGCGTGCTGCGGGCGGTGGCGGAGCATGGCAGCTTCAACCAGGCGGCTGCGGCTCTCCGCCTGACCCCCTCGGCCGTCTCCCAGCAGGTGGCTGCCCTGGAGCGCAGCCTCGGTGCCCAGGTCGTCGCGCGCAGCACCCGAGGCGTCACCCTCACCCGGGCCGGCCAGATCATGGTCGGCGTCGCCGAATCCGTCGCCGCGGAGCTCGAACATGCACAACAGCAGGTCGCAGAGCTCAGCACTGGCCGCACCCAGCTCACCATCGCCACTTTCACCAGCGGCGGCAGGCTCATGCTGCCCGCCGCCCTCACCCAGCTCATGGCAGCGCATCCCCGTACCGTGCTCCACGTCAGGGAGGGCGAACCCGAGGACACCCTTCCCCTCGTCCGGCAGGGCGCCGTGGACCTCGCCCTCGCCTACCACTTCGATGGCCCGCTCCCCGTCGGACCGGCCCCCAGCCCCAGCCTGGAGTGGACGCCGCTCCTGGAAGACCCCCTGCACGTCGTCCTGCCGCCAGGGCACCGACTCGCCAACCACGACGCGCTCGACCTTGCCGAACTGGCCGCAGAACCCTGGGTGCTCGGCTGCCTGAAGACCGAGGCATACCTGCGCCGCTACGCTGAGCACGCCGGTTTCGATCCGGAAATCCGCGGGACCACCACCGACTACTTCTTCGCCCGCTCCCTTGTGGCCGCAGGCATGGGAATCTCCCTGATCCCCTCCATCGCACTCGCTCCCGAGATCCCGGGCCTAAGTACCGTCCCGATCAAGTCGCGGGGGCCGATCCGGCACATCGGCGTCGCCACAATCAGCGGCCGTGACCGGCCCCACGTCACGACGCTCATTCGCTCCCTTCGCGAGCAGGCGATGCGGCACAACGGGCATTGATCCGCCACGTACCCACGGAACGCCGACGGGGGCGGCGTTTCACAGGTGTCCGCCTGTGAAACAGACCGCCCGGCGGCACGCGACCTGCGGCGATCATGTTTCATGAGTTGTGGCAAACAGGGACGGATGAAACACCCCCATGAAACGATCCCGGCGTGACCGACCGTCGGGTTTTCCGTGCTCCGCGCGTGCCCCCGGGGGGCTTGGGTCAGCCCCTGATGGCCTCGTAGATGCTGAAGCCCGCCAGGACCAGCATCACGGCCGCCGCCACCTTCGTGATCAGCTTCAGCGGTACGTACCGCATCAGCGTCCGGCCGCCCAGGATCCCGATCGCCGCCACCGCCCACAGCGCCAGCACCGCGCCGATGCCGACCGAGAGCCAGTCGTCGTAGCGCGCGGCGAGGTTCGCGGTCATGATCTGCGTCAGGTCGCCGAACTCGGCGACCAGGATCAGCATGAAGCCCGCCCCCGCCACCTTCAGGAAGCTCTGGTCGGCGGGGGCTTTGACCTCTTCCTCGTCGTCGTCCTTCTTCAGCAGCAGGACCAGCGCGCCGGCCAGGAACAGCGCGCCGACGATCGCCTGCACCGGCCGCTGGGGGAGTTGTGCGAGCAGGCTGCCGGCGGCGATGGCGAGGCTGACGTGGACGACGAAGGCGGCGGCGACGCCGGCGAAGACGTAGGAGGCGCGGTAGCGGGTGCCGAGCATGAGTCCCGCGAGCGCGGTCTTGTCGGGGAGTTCGGCGAGGAAGACGACGCCGAAGACGATCGCGACGGTGCTGAGGCTGAGCAAGGTTCCTACTCTCGGTCGGGCGCCGTACCGAGAGCGTGAGCGCGTGACAGACCTCGGCACGGCAGCGTCAACGGACACTGCGGCCGAAGGTCTCGCCGGCGCGGAGATCCTGCGGCCTGCCGGCCGTGCAGTTCCGCGCTCCGGGCGCCGGCCCAGCGGGCTGGGCAGTATGTCGACGACACCGGCTGAGGGCTACTCCCCTTCAGACGTCCCCGAGTGTAGGCGATGCACCCGGCCGTGGGCGACCAGCTCCAGCGTCACCGCGACCGCCACCGCCTGCACCGCCATCAGCGCGACCAGCACGAAGAGCTGCACCGCACCGGCCTCGACGGGGGACGCGCCGCCCAGCAGCATGCCGACGTACGCGCCGGGGAGTGTGACGAGGCCCACGGTGCGGGTCTGGTCGAGGCCCGGGATCAGGGCGTCGGAGGCGGCCGGGCGGGCTATCTCCAGGCGCGCCTCGTGCTCCGGGAAGCCGAGCGCGAGCGCCGCCTCCACCTCGCCGTGCCGGGCGGTCAGCTCGTCCAGCGCGCGGCGGCCGCCGAGTACGGTGCCGGTCAGCGCGCCGCCGATGAGGATGCCGCTGACGGGGATGAGGGCGATGTCGTCGACGGCGACGAGGCCGGTGAGCAGCAGCGTGGCGACGACCGGGGTGACGCCGGTGGCGATGGGGACGGCGGCCCAGCGCCAGGTGCGGTTGTGGGTGATGCGGCGGCCCGCAGTCCAGGTGGCGACGGCGAACATCAGGGCCACGAAGGCGAGGAGCAGGGGCACGGCGCGTACGACGTAGCCGATGACGAGCGAGACGGCGGCGAGTTGGGCGGCGGCGCGCAGCCCCGCGGTGGCGATGGCGCGCGCGTGTGGTGAGCCCCCGAGGGGTATTCGGCTCTTCCCGCCCCCTCGTTTCCCGCCGCCGGCGCCGCCTTTTCCGCTCTGCCGGTGCTCGTTTCCCTCGCCGAGCCGGGCCACCGCGGCGACGGTGACGGCGGCGGCCAACAGGGCGGTGAGCACGGCCGCGAGGGTGACGTTGACGGGCAACACCAGCCGAGCGTAGTCCGGTCGGGGGGCGGCGGCCCCGGGGGCGTGGCGAGGGCGAACCCGGTACGCGGTCTTGCGGATGACATGGTCATGTCCTCAAGGTGTTACCTGGCGACTGCAGAAACGACACTTCGCAGCGCCAGCATCCACGTGCACGTGCACAACACCCCCCATAGATCCGGGAGTTCGTATGTCCGGCATTTCTCAGCGGCCGCTCGCGCGGCTGAAGGTCTACGCGCGTCACCTCGCCGCGCCGCTCGCGGCGGCGGCGCTGCTGCTGACCGCGGCACCCAGCGCCCAGGCCGAACCGCCCGCCCCGCCCAGCCCCGACACCGCCCGCGGCTACCTCGCGGAGATCACCACCGCGCCCGAGGGCTCCTCCGACGGCTACGACCGCGACCTCTTCCCGCACTGGAGCACCCAGTCCGGGGCCTGCAACACCCGCGAGGTCGTCCTCGAACGGGACGGTGAGAACGTCGAGCAGGACGCGAGCTGCGCCGCGGTCAGCGGTTCGTGGTACTCGCCGTACGACGGTGCGACCTGGACCCAGGCCTCCGACGTCGACATCGACCACATGGTGCCGCTCGCCGAAGCCTGGCGCTCCGGCGCGAGCGCGTGGAGCACCAGCGAGCGCGAGCAGTTCGCCAACGACCTCGGCGTCGCGCAACTGCTCGCGGTGACCGACAACGTCAACCAGTCCAAGAGCGACCAGGACCCGGCGGAGTGGATGCCGCCGTCGACCGAGTACCACTGCACCTACGCGAGCATGTGGGTGTGGGTCAAGCACACGTACGACCTGACCGCCGACGACGCCGAGAAGGCGAAGCTGGAGTCCGTCCTCTCCGGCTGCTGACGGGCTGAGGGGTCGTGGGCCGAGGTCTGCGACCCCGCAGGCGCCGTCCGGTGGCACGCGTGGCGCGGCGCGGAACTCCCGCGCCGCGCACCGCGGTTCGCCGCCCCGCCCCCGGCCCCCGGCCCCGCCCCGGGAGCGGTCCCGGGCCCCCCGCGCGACACTGCCTCCACTCCCGACCGCGGAGAAGTGGAGGGCCCCGTGCTGGGTCTGCTGATCGCACTCGTGACGTCTCTCGTCCTCGCCGTCTCCCGGCTCCGCCGGCGCCGCCGCCGCACCGAGTTCCTCGGTGCCGTCCTGCGCGGCGATCCCGCCGAGGTGCGCGCCCTGGTGGACCGGGGCTACGGCCTCGGCATCTCCGACGCCCAGGGCGACACGGCGCTGCACTACGCCTACTACGCGGGCGACCACGAACTCGTCCAGATGCTCCTCGCCCTCGGAGCGCGCGAGGAGTCGTACAACCGCGACGGGCTGCTGCCGCACCAGCTCGCCGAGGTGGCCGAGGCGGAGCTGCGCATCGAGGAACTCGTCGACCTCTTCCGCCGGAACGACGGCGAAGCGACCGCCCGGGCCGCCGAGCTGGCCGAAGAGCTGCGCCCGTACCACCGCGCCCCCGTCTATCCCGCCGCGCTGACCAACGTCCTCGCCAGGACCGAAGACGGCGAGCCGCTGCGCGCGGTGCTCCTGACCGCCATCCGGCTCGGCCGCGCGGACTTCCTCGCCGTGCTGGAGCAGGAGCTGGGGCACCGCGGGGACCGCGGGATCGCCGAGGACTACCTCAACAGCGGTTCCCCGCGGCTCGGGTACGCGGCCCAGCAGTGGGCCGCGGGACACGACTTCGCGATCACGGACCGGGGCGGGGGCACCCGCGCCGGCTGGGGCCGGCTCTGACGCGCCGCCGCCCCCCGGCCGCGTAGCGCATCAGGCCCAGGCCCGTCGTCCGGGCGGTGTACGTGCTCGGGCATCCGGGTGAGCATCCGGTATTTGTATGTTTTTCGGGTTATCACTCCAGCGAACGGCGCGGGAGAGAGGTGACCCATGGGCAGGGCGAGACGTGCGGTGGTCGGCGCGTACGCGGCGGCGGTGCTGGTGCCGGTGGCGGCGGCCGGGTGCACGGCGGGGCCGGGAGACGGCGGCGACAGGGCCGGCGAGAAGGGCAGCGAGCGCGCGGATGCCCGGACCGACGCCCGCGGCGCCGCCCGGAAGAGCCCGAGCGCACACCTCATCGGCGACGGCTCCACCGCCTGGACCGGCGCGCAGCCCGCGCAGCCGCGGGTGCGCAAGCTCGCCCCGGGCGAGAAGCCGCCGCAGTTCGTCGTCTTCTCCTGGGACGGCGCCGGCGAGATCGGCGACGGCCTCTTCAAGCACTTCCGGGAGGTGGGGCGGAGGTACGACGCCGCCATGACGTACTTCCTCTCCGGCATCTACCTCCTGCCCGAGTCCAAGCGCTCCCTGTACGAGGCCCCCGGCCACGCCCCCGGCGCCTCCGACATCGGGCTGCTCAGCGACGCGCACATCGAGGAGACCGTCGACCAGGTCCGCGGCGCCTGGCTCGACGGCAGCGAGATCGGCACCCACTTCAACGGCCACTTCTGCGGCCCCACCGGCGTCGCGAGCTGGTCGAAGGAGGAGTGGAAGAGCGAGATCGCGCAGGCCAAGCAGTTCGTGCAGCGGTGGAAGACGAACACCGGGCTGCGCGACGCCGCGCCGCTGCCCTTCGACTACGACAAGGAGCTGACCGGCGCCCGCACCCCCTGCCTCGAAGGGGCCGACAACCTCCGCGCCGCCGCCCGCGAACTGGGCTGGCGGTACGACACGAGCGGGGTGACCGAGCAGGTGTGGCCGGAGAAGAAGGACGGCCTGTGGGACCTGTCGATGCAGCTCGTGCCGTACCCCGGCAGCGACCGCGAAGAGCTGACCATGGACTACAACTTCAAGGTCAACCCCCTCACCACCCCCGCCAACGCCCAGTCGCAGATGCGCGACGGGCTGCTCGCCGGCTTCCGGCGCGCGTACACGGGCAACCGCGCGCCGCTCATCGTCGGCAACCACTTCGAGACCTGGCACGACGGCGCGTACATGCGCGCGGTCGAGGAGACCATCAAGGAGGTCTGCCCCCGCGAGGACGTGCGGTGCGTGTCCTTCCGGCAGCTCGCCGACTGGCTCGACGCGCAGGACCCGCGGACGCTGCGGGCGCTGCGCGGCCTGGAGGTGGGGCAGGCGCCGGAGGGCGGCTGGGGCACGGTGGGCAGGCGCGGCTCAGGTGTGGAGTGACAGGCCCTTGACCGTACGGTCGACGGCGTTCCTCGGCCCGTAGACCGCGAGGCCCGCCAGGGTCAGGTCGGCGGCGGCGACATCGCGGACGGCGGCGCGGTTGTCGTCGTCGTTGCCGGTGGCGAAGAGCTCGTCGGTGTAGACGGCGGTGGCGAGGCCGCGGGACAGGGCCCGGGTGTGGGTACGGGTCAGGCCCGCGGCGTCGGCGGCGAAGACGAGGACGGGCTCGCGGAACATCGGCAGGTACCGGTTGCCGGAGCCGTCCTCGTACGGCTTGCCCATGATGTCGTCGGCGGCGTGGGCGACGCCGCTGCACAGGAAGGCGGTGACGTTCAGCCGCTGCCAGGCGGCCAGGTCGTGCCGTACGACCACGGCGATCTTGGTCTCGAAGCGCATGCCGCCAGCCTGGCCCCGGCGGGCGGCGGCGGTCTTGAACGCTGGTGCGGCACCATGGAAGGCGTGAGCGACTGGGTCTCCTACTGGCGGGACGCGCAGCGGCCGGTGGAGGCCATGCGCGCCCACTTCGAGGAGCACGTCTTCCACCGCCACAGCCACGACGCCTACTCCTTCGGCCTCACCGAGACCGGCGCCCAGCGCTTCGTCTGCCGCGGCGGCACGCACACCTCCGCCGCGGGACTCGTCATGGCCTTCAACCCCGACGACCCGCACGACGGCGAGTCGGCGGCCGAGCTGGGGTTCACGTACCGGATGGTGCACATCGGACCCGACGTCGTACGGGACGTCCTCGCCGACGCCGGCGCCGGCGCCCCCGACGGCGCCGTCGCCCTCCCGCTCTTCGCCGACCCCGTGCACCGTGACCCGCCGCTGTGGCGCGCGCTGCTGCGGCTGCACGCGGCGCTCACGGAGGGCGCGGGCCCGCTGGTACGCGACGAACGGCTGACCGCCGCCGTGACGGCCATGGTCCACCGCGCGTCGACGGCCCCGCCGCGCGCCCGCACGCTGCGCCCCGGCGGCCCGCAGGCCGGCGCCGCCCGGCGGGCGCGGGCGGTGCTCCGGGAACGGTTCGCGGAGGAGATCCCGGCGGCGGAGCTGGCCGCGGCGGCGGGCTGCAGCCGCTACGCGCTATACCGGGCGTTCCGGACGGAATACGGCATGTCCCCGAGCGACCTCCAGCGCCTCCTCCGCCTCCGCGACGCCCGCCACCGGCTGACGGCGGGGGAGAGCGCCGCCGGGGCCGCGGCGGCGTCGGGCTTCGCGGACCAGAGCCACCTGCACCGCTGGTTCGTCCGCACCTACGGCATCACCCCGGGCGAATTCACCCACGCCGTACGGCGGTAGCGCGCCGGGGGGGACGGGCGTCAGATGTCGCGGAAGGTCTCGATGCGGGCGCCCACCGAGTTGAGGCGGTCGGCCAGGGACTCGTAACCCCGGTTGATGACATAGACGTTGCGGAGCACCGACGTGCCCTCCGCCGCCATCATGCCCAGCAGCACCACCACCGCGGGGCGCAGCGCCGGCGGGCACATCATCTCCGTCTCGCGCCACCGCGTCGGGCCCTCGACCAGCACGCGGTGCGGGTCGAGGAGTTTGACGCCGGCGCCCAGGCGGGTCAGTTCCGTGAGGTAGATGGCGCGGTTGTCGTAGACCCAGTCGTGGATGAGGGTCGAGCCCTGCGCGGAGGCGGCGATGGCCGCGAAGAACGGCACGTTGTCGATGTTGACGCCGGGGAACGGCATCGGGTGGATCTTGTCGATCGGCGCCTGGAGCTTCGACGGGTGTACGGTCAGATCCACCAGCCGCGTACGGCCGTTGTCTGCCGCGTACTCCGGGGTGCGGTCGAGGTCGAGGCCCATCCCCTCCAGCACCGACAGCTCGATCTCCAGGAACTCCACCGGCGCCCGCCGCACCGTCAGCTCCGACGACGTGACGACCGCCGCCGCCAGCAGGCTCATCGCCTCCACCGGGTCCTCGGACGGGGAGAAGTCCACGTCCCGGTCGATGTACGGCACGCCGTGCACGCGCAGCGTGGTCGAGCCCACGCCGTCCACGCGCACGCCCAGGTGCTCCAGGAAGAAGCACAGGTCCTGGACCATGTAGTTGGAGCTGGCGTTGCGGATCTCGGTCACGCCGTCGTGCCGGGCGGCGGCCAGCAGCGCGTTCTCGGTCACGGTGTCGCCGCGCTCGGTCAGCACGATGGCCCGGTCGGGCCCGACGTCCGAGACGACCTCGCAGTGGTAGACGCCCTCGGTGGCCGTCACGTCCAGGCCGAAGCGGCGCAGCACGGCCATGTGCGGCTGTACGGTCCTGGTGCCGAGGTCGCAGCCGCCCGCGTACGGGAGTTTGAAGCGCTCCACCCGGTGCAGCAGCGGGCCGAGGAACATGATCACGCTGCGGGTGCGGCGCGCCGCCTCGTTGTCCATGGAGTCCAGGTCCAGCTCGGCCGGCGGTACGACCTCCAGGTCGGCGCCGTCGTTGATCCAGCGGGTCCGCACCCCGATGCTGTTCAGCACCTCCAGGATGCGGAAGACCTCCTCGATCCGCGCCACCCGGCGCAGCACCGTGCGCCCGGAGTTCAGCAGCGTGGCGCACAGCAACGCGACGCAGGCGTTCTTGCTGGTCTTCACGTCGATCGCGCCGGACAGCCGGCGGCCGCCGCTGACCCGCAGATGCATCGGGCCCGCGGTCCCCAGGGCGACGATCTCGCTGTCCAGTGCCTCGCCGATGCGGGCGATCATCTCCAGGCTGATGTTCTGGTGGCCGCGCTCGATCCGGTTGACGGCGCTCTGACTGGTGCCCAGTGCGGCGGCGAGCTGACTCTGCGACCATCCGCGGTGCTGCCGGGCGTCACGGATGAGCCTGCCGATGCGCACGAGGTAGTCGTCTGCCATGACTTGGACGCTATCTCACATATGAGATGCCCGCGCATTCAGGGGTTTCGCGTCTCGAATGTCACTGGAGTACCGAATGCGGCCTTTCGGGTGGCGCGGCGCAGCGCAGCGAGCACGGATCGGCCGAGGGTCAGCGTGCACACCGCCGTCACCACCGCGCGCGGCAGGTCCCAACCCAGTGACGTGGCGAGGCAGTACGCGACGAAACGGGCCAGGTTCTCCGGCAGCGGATCGCCCGCGACGAACGACACGCCCGTAGACATACCGCTCAGATATGGCCACCCCTGGAGGTTCATGACCGTGCCGTAAAGAATTGAAGCGATTGCTCCATACGAGGCAAGCAGCCACAACTCCCGGCGCCCCCGCAGCCGCTCCGCCCCCGGCAGCAGCCCGGCGCCCATCGCGACCCAGCCCATGGCCAGCATCTGGAACGGCATCCAGGGCCCGACCCCGCCCGTGAGCAGGGCGGACGCGAACATCGTCACGGCCCCGAGCACGAACCCGAAGCCCGGTCCCAGCACCCGCCCGGAGAGCACCATGAGGAAGAACATCGGTTCGATCCCCGCCGTCCCGGCCCCGAGGGGCCGCAGCGCGGCGCCCACGGCGGCGAGGACGCCGAGCATCGCGACGGCCTTGGCGTCGAGCCCGGAGTCGGCGATGGTCGCGCCGACCACGGCGACGAGGAGCGGCAGGAGGGCGGCGAAGAGCCAGGGGGCATCGCCGGAGTGGGCGAGGCCCGAGTCGGGCCCGGCGAGCAGCGGCCAGCCGAAGGCGGCGACGCCGATGACGGAGACGAGCAGCAGGGCGGCGGCGGAGACGGGGCCGAGGCGCACCACGCGGAGGCGGGAGGTGCGGGCGGGGGCGGCGGCCGGGGGGCTTCCGCCGGGATCGGGCGTGCCGGTCGTGCCGGGGGTGTCCGGGGGGTTCGCGTACGTATCGCCGCCGGGTGTCCCGGGTACGGCTCCTGGCTCCTCCGCGGTCATGCCGCCGCCTCCAGGGCGTGCCGGACCTGGGTGACCGTCAGCCACGTCCTCCCCGCCGCCGAGTCGCTGCCCGCCGGGCTGAGGATCTTCGCCACCTGCGGCGCGAACGACGGCGAGGCGACGACGACCTCCGCCGTCGGCCCGTCCGCGACCACCTCGCCGTCCGCCAGGATCACCACCCGGTGCGCCAGTTCCGCGGCCAGCTCCACGTCGTGCGTCGCCAGCACGATCGCGTGGCCCGCCGCGGCGAGCCCGCGCAGCACGCCGACGAGCCGGGCCTTCGCCGCGTAGTCGAGGCCGCGGGTGGGCTCGTCGAGCAGCACCAGCCGGGGGCGGGCGGTGAGGATCACGGCGAGGGCGAGCGCGAGCCGCTGGCCCTCCGACAGGTCGCGGGGGTGCGCCTCGTCCGGTACGCCGGGCAGCAGCTCGGCGACCAGGGCCCGGCAGGTGCCGGCCGCGGCCCCCGCGTCGCCGTCGGCGGCGGCGCACTCCGCGGCGACGGTGTCCGCGTACAGCAGATCCCGCGGATCCTGCGGTACGAGCCCGGCGTGCCGCAGGAGTTCGGCGGGGCGGGTGCGGTGCGGGGCGAGGTCCCCGAGCCGTACGGAACCGGCGGCCGGCCGGTGCATGCCGACGAAACCGGCCAGCAGCGTGGACTTCCCCGCGCCGTTGCGCCCCATCACGGCGACGGTCTCGCCCGCGGCGACGGACAGCGACACCCCGCGCAGCACCTCCGCCCGCCCGCGGCGCACGGTCAACCGCTCCGCCACGGCGGCGGGCCCGGCGCCCCGCCCGCCCGGTCCGCCCTCGCCGCCGCCCGGCGTCAGCCCCGCCAGCCGCTCCCGCAGCGGCGCCGCGCGCCGGCGCGCGTCCCGTACCGTCAGCGGCAGCGGCGACCAGCCCGCCAGCCGCCCCAGCGCGACCACCGGGGGGCGTACCGGCGAGAGGGCCATCATCTCCGCCGGCGCGCCCGTCTCCGGTGCCGCGCCCGGGGACGGCAGGACGATGACCTGGTCCGCGTACTGCACCACCCGCTCCAGCCGGTGCTCCGCCAGCAGCACCGTCGTCCCCAGGTCGTGCACCAGCCGCTGGAGCACCGCCAGCACCTCCTCCGCCGCCGCCGGATCCAGCGCCGACGTCGGCTCGTCCAGGACCAGCACCCGCGGGTGCGGCGTCAGCACCGAGCCGATCGCCACCCGCTGCTGCTGGCCGCCGGAGAGCGAGGCGATCGGCCGGTCGCGCAGCTCGGCGAGGCCCAGCAGGTCGAGCGTCTCCTCCACCCGCCGCCGCATCGTGTCGCGCGGCAGGCCCAGGGACTCCATGCCGTAGGCGAGTTCGTCCTCGACCGTGTCCGTGACGAAGTGCGCCAGCGGGTCCTGGCCCACCGTGCCGACGACGTCGGCCAGTTCGCGCGGCGGATGTGTACGCGTGTCGCGGCCGTCGACGGTGACACGGCCGCGCAGGGTGCCGCCGGTGAAGTGCGGCACGAGCCCGCAGACGGCGTTCAGCAGCGTCGACTTGCCGACTCCTGAGGGGCCGACGAGCAGGGCGAGTTCGCCCTCGGGGACGGTGAGGTCCACGCCCCGGATCGCGGGCTTCGCGGCGCCGTCGTAGACGACGGACACGTCCTCGAAACGGATCACTGGGCGGTCTCCTCGGTGGTTCTCGGGGCGCGTGGTTCCCGCGGCCGCGGCGGTACGGGCGCGACGAGCGCCGGCAGCAGGCCGAGCAGGCAGCCCGCGGCCGGCCACAGCGGCAGTTCCGGCGCGGTCAGGGGTACGGCGGTGGGGTGCAGGGCGTCGGGGGCATAGGAGTTGGCGTAGATCATCAGGCCGCCGACGGCCGCGCCGGAGGCGGCGACCAGCCAGGCGCGCGGGCCGAAGCGGTCGGGCCGGTAGCGGCTGCGCACCGCGCGGCGCCCGCCGAGCCACAGCCCGCAGGCCGCGGCGGCGGCGCCGAGCGCCAGTACCGGCAGGCCGTAGCCGGCGCCGGTGGCGGCGAGCAGCCCGTACGTGCCGGCGCAGACGCCGAGGAGCCCGCCGAGGGTGAGGGCGGCGGTGGTGATCCTGACGGCGCGGGGGAGCCGGGCCGTACGGCCGTATCCGCGGGCGTCCATCGCCGCGGCCAGCGCCACCGAACGCTCCAATGCGCCCTCCAGCACCGGCAGTCCGACCTGGACGAGGGCCCGCGGCCCGCGGTCGTCGCGGCCGCGCAGCCGGCGGGCCCGGCGCAGCCGGGCGACGTCGGCGACGAAGTGCGGGGCGAAGGTCATCGCGACGACGACGGCGACGCCGAGTTCGTACAGCGCGGCGGGCAGGGACTTCAGCAGGCGGGCGGGGTTGGCGAGGGCGTTGGCGGCGCCGACGCAGATGAGGAGGGTGGCCAGCTTCATGCCGTCGTAGAAGGCGAACGTCAGTTGTTCTGCGGTGACCTGGCCGCCGAGGCGGACGCCCTGCGCCCACTCGGGGAGGGGGACTTCGGGGAGGGTGAAGAGGGTGTGGGTGCCGGGGATGGGCGAGCCGAGGAAGGTGGCGAAGAGGAGCCGGACGGCGATGACGAGGAGGCCGAGCTTGAGAAAAAGGGCGTAGGAGCGGGCCCACGGCGCGTCGGTGCGGCGGGCGGCGACGACGTGGCCGGCGACGGCGACCAGGAGGGCGAGGAGGAGGGGGTTGGTGGTGCGGGAGGCGGCGGTGGCGAGCCCGAGCGCCCAGAGCCACCAGGCCCCGGCGTGCAGGGCGTTGGCGCGGTCGGCGAGGGGCGGCCGGAGGACGCCGCCCTCGCGCACTGCCTTCGCGGGCGCGCTCCGCCCCTCGGCGGTGCGCGGGGAGCCGGGGCGGTGGGGGGCCTCGGGTGTCATGTGCGGCGGCGGCGCAACTGCCAGACCGTGAGGCCGGCGAGGACCGCGACGATGACGAGGCCGCCGACCGTGCCGGTGGACGGGCCGGAGTCGCCGTCGCCGGCCTCGTCGGCGGGGACGGCGGAGGTGTCGACCCGGTCGTGCGCCTCGCCGACGCCGTCGTCGGACGATGCCGGCTCGGCGCAGCCGCTGCGCGGGTAGCCGTCGATGGCGCAGAGCAGGCCGTTGGAGTCGTAGCGCAGCGCCTCCGCGACGGCGGCCAGCGCGTCGCCGAGGGTGGCGTCCTCGGCGACCGAGGCGCATTCCGTACGGGCCGGGGGCGGGGTCCGGCCGCCGGGGGCGTGCGCGGCGGTGCCGAAGTCCAGGACGAGGGCGACGCGTTTGCGGCCGTCGTCGGGTGGGGTGTCGCCGCAGATGGCGTCGAAGTCGGCGGCCCCGCGGGGGCGCGGGCCGCCGCCGGACTCCTCGCTGACGGCGAACCGCACGCCGTGCACGTCCCCGTCGGCGGGCCGTTCGAGCCCGGGGCCCTTGGTGGCGTAGACCCAGGAGTCCCCGTCCCGGTCCCAGAAGGACCAGTACCGGTACCCCTCCGCGGCCTGCGCCCCGGGCGCACCCGCCCCGAGCACCAGCAGGGCGCCTCCGGCCGCGGCGACGAGCGCCCGCCGGATCGTCCGCCGCCCGCGGCGCGGTTGCCCGCCGCCGGTCATGCGCGCTTCTTTCTGCGGGCGCTCGCCAGCAGGCCGATGCCCGCGCCCGCCGCCAGGCCCACCGCCAGCAGCGACCAGACCGCCACACCCGGGCCGCCGTCGTCGTCCGACGACTCCTCCGCCGCCGGGTCCGTCGCCGGCTTCTCCGCCGTCGGCTGCGGGCCCGTGGCGTTGAGGCTCGCCACCAGGTCCGTACCGCCCCCGAAGGCGCTCGGGTCGGCGTCCACCGCGTCCGCGGCGAGGATGAGGGTGGCCAGGGCCGCCGGGTTCTCCTTCGACCAGGCCAGGGTGCTCTTGTCGCGCTCCAGCCAGCCGTACGGCTCGCGCGCCGCGCTGCCGTGGCCGCCCGCGGCCAGCGCCAGCGCGGCGACGGCGGTCGCGTTGTGGTCGGGGCCCTCGCCGGTCATCATCGGGAGGTGCCCGTCGCCGGCCGCGAGCTTCTGCGCCAGGTAGGCCGCACCCGCGTCCGCCGCCTCGGCGGGGGACGGGTCGTCCGTGCAGGCGCCCGCCTCGACCGGCTCGTCCTTGCCGCCGCCGGTGTCCCCCTTCGCCGGGCCGGCGCCGAGGCCGTTGCCCGTGCCCGCGAGCACGGCCGCCGCGGTCGCGTAGTCGTTGGGGAACAGCGCGCCGTCGTCCTCCGGCTGGTACGCGTACGCGCCCCGCTCCGCCTTCTTCGCGTCGCAGCCGAGTTGCAGCGTCGCCAGCGCGTCGTACGGGCTGCCGCCGCCCGCCGTCGTCTTCTCCGGCTCCTCGCCGACCGCGGCGAGCGCGCCGACCACGACCGAGGTCGAGTTGGCGTCCGTCGGGCCGCCGGGGTTGAAGCCCCAGCCGCCGTCCTCGTTCTGGATCTCCTTCAGCCAGGCCACGCCCTTGGCCACGGCCTTGCGCTCCCCGCCCAGCGCGCTCAGCGCCTGCACCGCGGCGGCCGTGGCGTTGGTGTCCTCGGCCGCCTCGTCGCAGGGCTTGGCGACATCCGCGCGGTACGCGGCGAAGCCGCCGTCCGCGCACTGCTGCCCGGTGAGGAAGGCGACCGCGGCCGGAGCCGGGCGCAACTGCTGCGAGCGCTGGGCGAGGAGGGCCAGCGACTGCCGCCAGACGCCGTCGAATTCGGGGTCCGCGGTGCCGTAGAGACCCCCGGGCAGCTTCTTCTGTGCGGGTACGGCCTGCGCGGGTGTGCCCTGCGCGGCGACCTGCGCTGCCGCCTGCGGCGCGGTGGCGGCCGAGGCCGCCGTCGCCGGGCCGGCGACGGTCAGGGGCAGCAGCACTGCGGCGGCGAGTGCGGCGCGCGTGCCGCGGGCGGCGGCGGTCCGGCCTATCGGAGCCATGGCGGAGCGGGGGCCTTTCGGGACGGGGCGGCCGGCACAGCCGGCCGCGGCCGCCCGTCCGCGCTCGACGCGCGCCGGGGGTACCGGGCTCAGCTCCGCATACCGCGACGGACGGGGCCCGGGCCGGCATCGGTACCGGCGGGGCCCCTTTGAGCCTGCCACGCCCCACGGGTGCTCCGGCTCGCGCGGCCAAGGCGGCCGCACTCACGGTTGCGGGTCAGCGCCGGTTTCGCACCGGCTTCCCCTGCGGGGCGCGGTTGAAGTTGTCGCCGCTCACCTTACGCCCCGTGCCCGCGGAGGTCAGCGCCGGTCCCGGCCCGTACCCCCTCAGCAGCAGTCCGGGTCCAGCCCTCGCGGCAGCCCCGCCCCGCCGAACACCGCGCCCGTCGCCTCCTCGCCGCCGACCGCCGCCAGCGCGAGCAGCAGCGCCCCCGCCGTCCACGACGTGCGCTCCGCGGGCCAGATCGCGTCGTCCTCGAAGACGTACCCGGTCCAGTACATGCCGTCCTCCGCCCGCAGGTGCTTCAGCCAGCGCAGCACCTCCAGCGCCCGGTCGCCGTCGCCCGCCGCCCACAGCGCGAGCACCAGCTCCGCGCTCTCGCCGCCGGTCACCCACGGCCGGTCGCTGACACAGCGCACGCCGAGCCCGGGGACCACGAAGCGGTCCCACTCGCGCTCGATGCGCGCGGTGGCCGCGGGCCCGGTGACCGCGCCGCCGAGCACCGGGTAGTACCAGTCCATCGAGAAGCGGTCCTTCTCCAGGAACCGCTCCGGGTGCCGCCGGATCGCGTGCCCGAGCCGGCCGAGGGCCAGCTCCCAGCCGGGCTGCTGCTCGCCGAGCCGCCCGGCGGCGGCCAGCGCGCAGCGCAGCGCGTGGTGCACGGAGGAGGAGCCGGTCAGCAGGGCGTCGGTGAGCACCTCGCCGTCCGCCGGCTCCCGCTTCCAGCCCACCTGGCCGCCCGGCTGCTGGAGCCGCAGCACGAAATCCACCGCCCCCTGCACCACCGGCCACATCCGGCGCAGGAACGCCTCGTCCCCGGTGGCCAGATAGTGGTGCCAGACGCCGACGGCGGGGTACGCGCAGAAGTTCGTCTCCCGGCCGCGGTCGGCCGGCCGGGCCGCGTCCCCGTCCGCGTACGCCGCGTACCAGGAGCCGTCCGGGAGCTGGTGCCGGCGCAGCCACTCGTACGCCGCCTCCGCGCGCGCGTGCTCGCCCGCGGCGTCCAGGGCCATCGCCGCCTCGGTGTGGTCCCACGGGTCGAGGTGGTGCCCGCGGAACCACGGGATCGCGCCGTCGTCCCGCTGCACCGCGGCGATCCCGGCGACGGTCTGCGCCACCTCGGCGGCGTCCAGCACGCCGGGCAGGACCAGGTGTTCGGTGCGCTCGGAGCTGGTCACCGGCCGCCCTCGTGGGGCTTGGTCGCGTAGACGACGACGCTCTTGCCCATGACCGGGTTCAGCAGCCGCTCGGCGAGGCGGGTCGCGAGCGGCTTCTTCATGATGTCCCAGACCAGCAGCTTGTGGTACGCGCGGACGGCGGGCGACTTGTCGTTGTCGACGCCGACGGCGCACTTGATCCACCAGTACGGCGAGTGCAGCGCGTGCGCGTGGTGCAGGCCGTACGGCCTGAGGCCCGACTCGCGGATCCTGCCGACCAGTTCGTCCGCCTTGTAGATGCGGATGTGGCCGCCCTCGACCTCGTGGTACGCGTCCGAGAGCGCCCAGCAGACCTTCTCGGGGCCGTAGCGCGGGACGGTGACGGCGATCCGGCCGCCGGGGCGCAGCACGCGCACCATCTCGGCGAGCACGCCCTTGTCGTCGTGGATGTGCTCCATCACCTCGGAGACGATGACGACGTCGAAGCTGTCGTCGGGGAACGGCAGCGCAAGGGCGTCGCCCTCGACGGCGGTGGCGGTGGCACCCGCCGGGGCCTCGCCCGCCTCCTTCATCGCCGCGAACCAGCGGGCGACTTCGCGGATCTCGTCGCCGTCGCGGTCGAGGGCGACGACGCGGGCGCCGCGCCGGTAGCACTCGAAGGCGTGCCGCCCCGCGCCGCAGCCGAGGTCGAGCACGCGGTCGCCGGGCGCGAGCGGAAAGCGGGTGAAGTCGACGGTCAGCAAATCTCCTCCGGAGGGGTCGGCGGGAGGCGTACGGGGGCGGGGAGGGGCGGGGGAGAGGAGTGCGCGAGGGCGCGGGCGGCCGGGGCGTCGTTGCCACGGGGCGGGGGAGCAGGGGAGAGGGCGCGGCGGTTCGGCGCCGCGGCGCCCGGCCGCTTGCGACGGCGGGCGGGGACGGCGTCGTTGCCACGGAGCGGGGGAGTACGGGAGTCGGCGGGGCGGGCCGGTGCTGCGGCGCGGCCGAGTGCGGTGCGGGGCGGCGCGCCGTCCGGCCGCCTGCGGCGGCGGGACGCGCTCGCGCCGAGCGTGTGGCCGCGTCCCGGTGCGTGGTGGTCGCGGTACCCCGGTCCGCGGGGCATCAGCGGTCACCGCCTGCCGCGTGCATTCTCGCCGTTGCCGGGCCGCCCTTCGGCCGGGGGCGGGCGGCCGTCGCCGGGTACGCCGCGATCGTCTCCCGGTAGCGTTCCGCGGTCTGCTTCGCCGCCTGGGCCCACGTGAAGCGGGCCAGCACCCGCTCGCGGCCCGCCGCGCCGAGGCGGGCCGCGAGCGGGGCGTCGGCGAGCAGGCGGGTGAGGGCGGTGGCCAGGGCGCCGGCGTCTCCCGGGGGAACCGCCAGGCTCGTCTCGTTGTCCGGGCCCGCCACCTCCGGGATCGCGCCGCCCGTCGTGGCGACCAGGGGCGTGCCCGTCGCCATCGCCTCGGCGGCCGGCAGCGAGAAGCCCTCGTACAGCGAAGGCACGCACGCGACCTGCGCGCTGCGCAGCAGGCCGACCAGCTCCTCGTCGCTGATGCCGGTGACGAACCTGATCGCCCCGCCGAGCCCGAAGCGCTCGACGGCCTGCGCGACCGGCCCGTCCTCCGCGCGCTTGCCGACCACGACCACGTGCGCGTCCGGCTGTTCCGTGCGGATCTTGGCCAGCGCCTCGACGAGGTGCACCAGACCCTTCAGCGGCACGTCCGCACTCGCCGTCGTGACGATCCGGCCCGGCACCCGCGGCACCGAAGGGTCGGGCGTGAACAGCTCGGTGTCCGCGCCGATCGGCACCACGTGCACCCGCTCGGGGCGCACCCCGAGCTGGGCGGTGATCTGCGTACGCGACGAGCCGGAGACCGTCAGCACCGCGGGCAGCCGGCGGGCGACGCGGCGCTGCATGCGCGTGAACCCGTACCAGCGGCGCACCGAGTAGCGCCGCCGCCAGTCGGGCGCGGCGGCCAGCTCCAGGTCCCGGTCGACGGTGATCGGGTGGTGCACGGTGGTCACGAGCGGGGCACCGAGGGCGCGGGTGCCGCCGAGGAGGCCGTAGCCGAGGGTCTGGTTGTCGTGGACGACGTCGAAGTCGCCGCGCCGGGCGGCCAGATGGCGGCGGGCGCGGAGGCTGAAGGTCAGCGGCTCGGGGAAGCCGCCGGTCCACATCGTGCCGACTTCGAGCAGGTCGATCCAGTCGCGGTACTCGCCGCGCGCGGGGGTGCGGAAGGGATCGGGCTGCCGGTAGAGGTCGAGGCTGGGCAGCTCCGTCAGGGTGACGCCGGGGTCGAGCACGGGGTAGGGCTGGGCGCCGATCACCTCGACCCGGTGGCCGAGGCGGGCCAGCTCGCGCGAGAGGTGGCGGACGTAGACGCCCTGTCCGCCGCAGTAGGGGTTGCCCTTGTAGCTGAGCAGGGCGATGCGCAGTGGCACCTCGGCGGTCACGTACGGCCCCCTTCTCACTGCAGTTTCGCCGGAGCGTAACCGCTCGCGCTAATCTAGAACAAGTTTCAGGCAGACGTTCGGCGGCTTCGAATCTACCGGTTGGTAGCGAGACCTGCCCGCCGGATCTGCCGTCGGGGGACGCACGGCACAGATCGGGACACATGACGACAACATCGAGGGCGGGCAGGGCGCAGCTCACCGAGCGGCAGGAGGCGCGCCGCCGCCGCATCCTCCAGGCCACCGCGGAGCTGGCCGGCCGCGGCGGGTTCGACGCGGTGCAGATGCGCGAGGTCGCGGAGCAGGCGGGCGTCGCGCTCGGCACGCTGTACCGGTACTTCCCGTCCAAGGTCCACCTGCTCGTCGCCACCCTCCAGGACCAGTTGCGGCAGTTGCACGAGACGCTGCGCAAGCGCCCGCCGACCGCCGCCGAGCCCGGCGCCCGGGTGGCCCAGACGCTGCTGCGCGCCTTCCGCGCGCTCCAGCGCGAGCCGCAGCTCGCGGACGCGATGGTGCGCGCCCTGATCTTCGCCGACCGGTCGGCGAGTCCGGAGGTCGAGGTCGCCTCCCGGCTGACGTCGGCGATCATCCTGGACGCGATGGGCGCCGAGGGCCGGCCGGCGCCGGAGCAGTTGTCGGTGGCGCGGGTGATCGAGCACACGTGGCACGCGGCGCTCATCACCTGGCTGTCGGGGCGTGCGTCGAGCGCGCAGGTGCGGACCGACATCGAGACGGTCTGCCGGCTGGTCGACGCGCCGGGGGACGGCCTGCGGAAGCACGGCTAGTACGCGCGGGGGCACGGCCGGCGCCCGCGAAGGCGCAGGTGGCGGGGCCCGGGGACGGCCGGGGCGCGCCCGTAGAGTGCGCTGGCATGAGACTTCCGTACGAGCGCTACTGCGCCGAAGCCGGCGCGCAGACCGACCTGCTGCGCCGCACCGTCCGCGGCGCCGACCTCGCCACCCGCGTACCCACCTGCCCCGACTGGGACTTGGGCGAACTCGCCGTGCACGTCGGCGGCGCGCACCGCTGGGCGGCCGAACTCGTCAGGACCCGCGCCACCGAGGAACTGGCCGAGGAGACGGTGCCCGGCTACACGGGACCCGGGCCGCGGACCGCCGCCGCGCTCGACGACTGGCTGGCCGAGGGCGCGGACCTGCTCGCCGCGGAGCTGCGCGCGGCGGGCGCGGACGCCGCGGTGTGGAGCTGGGCGGAGGAGCAGCGGGCCGCGTTCTGGGCGCGGCGGATGGCGCACGAGACGGTGGTGCACCGGGCGGACGCGGACGGGGCGGCGGGGGTGGAGTTCGCGGTCGACGCGGACGTGGCGGCCGACGCGATCGACGAGTGGCTGGAGATCCTGGAGTTCGCGCAGCGCGGCGGCGACCCGGACCTGGAGCCGCTGTACGCCCCGGAACTCGCGGGCTCCGGCATTCACTTGCACGCCACCGACACGCCCCCGGAGGCGGGCGCGGAGTGGCTGATCGAGCTGGGGCCGGACGGGTTCCGCTGGCGCCGGGAGCACGCGAAGGCGGCGGTGGCGCTGCGCGGGCCGCTGGCAGACGTGCTGCGGGTGTTCTACCGGCGGCTGCCGCCGGACAGCGGCCGGGTGGAGGTGCTGGGCGAGGCGGGGGTGCTGGACACGTGGCTGGCGGCGACGGCCTGGGGGTGAACGCGGGGGCGGGAGCGTACCGCGCGGGCCGGGGCGTACCGCGCGCATGCGACGGCCCCCGCCCGAAGCGTCGACGCTGTTGGTTTATTCGGGGGCTGGTTCTACTTCGCCCCGTCGAGCATGGGCTCGGCGGGGCGAAGTGCTGCGAAGTGGCTGGTGCGGGTGCGGGCCCGGGGTGTGTCGGTCAGGTGGGCGTCGATGCGGGCAAGGTTGATGGCGGCGCCGGTGAGCTGGTGCTGGAGGCTGGTCTTCGCGAGACCCTGGTAGCGGGATCTGCGCAGGCCGCAGCGTCCGACGGCTTGGGAGATGGTGCCTTCGACTCCTGCGCGGATCTTGTAGTGGTCCTTCCAGGTGTCGGTGTCCTGGTCGGCGCGGGCCTGGCGGAGCGCTTCGTGTTCTTCGCGGGGCCGCAGGGTCAGGCGCCGGCCGATGCTGGAGGTGGTGCACTGCTCGTGGACCGGGCAGGGACGGCACTGGCTGGCGTTGAAGCGGACCCGGATCACCGGGGTGCCTTCGGGCGAGCGGTCGGGGTTCCAGCGGCGGGTGGTCTGGCCGCCGGGGCAGGTGACCTGCTCGCCCGCCCAGTCGATGGTGAAGTCGTCGCCGGTGAAACCGCTGTTCGCGGTGGACTGGTGGCTGATGACGCCGGCGACCGGCCCGGTGAGCGTGACGCCGTACTCGCGGCGGGCGTGGACCAGCAGGTGTGCGTCGACGTATCCGGCGTCGACCAGATGCTCGCCGGGCAGGCGGCCCGCTTCGGCAAGCTGGGCGTGCACCGTGTCGGTCATCGAAATGTCGGGGACGGTGGCGACGGTGGTGGCCACGTTCGTGATCAAGTTCGGGACGTCCGGCTCGCAGGTCTCGGTGAGGTGGACCTTGTATCCGTCCCACAGGGTGTCGCGTTTGACGCTGCCGCGTGCCTCGGTGTCATAGGGTGTGACCAGGCGGTTTGCGCCCGGCGGCCGGTCTTTTGGGTCCCGTCGCCTCACCTCGCCCTCCACCTGGTGGAAGTGCTGGACCCAGACCTGGCGCAGGGTTTCCACCCGCTCCAGCGTGCGCAGTCCGTCGGGTGCCCGGGGGCCGAAGACGGCTTCGAGCAGTCGTGTCGCGTCCGTCCCGATCCGCAGGCCCATCTCGTCCCGCCTGGCACGGGACTTGGGGAAACGGGAGTCCTCGGCCCTGGTGGCGTAGTGCTTGAACCAGTCCGGTTCCGCGACTTCGCGCAGCCAGCCGGGGGCGGCCTGGGCGATCTCGTTGAGCGCCGATCGCAGGGTCTCGGTGACCAGCTCCAGCCAGCACAGTTGCCGGGCCGCGGCCTGCACATGCGTGGAGTCGGTCCGTGCCCGGCCTGTGGTCTTCAGCAGCCCGCTTTCCCCAGCCGCGGCCAGGATGCCGTCCAGCACCCGCCGCCCGGCTTCCGCCCCGACCAGACGGTCCCGGAACTCCGAGAGCACCGAGAAGTCGAACCCGGGATCACCGAGGTCCAGTCCGAGGGCGTACTTGAAATCGATCCGCGCCCGCACCGCCTCCGCCGCCTGCCGGTCGGTGAGCCCTTCCACGAACTGCAACACCAGCACGAGCGCCAGCCTGCCCGGTGACCAGGCAGGCTTCCCCCGCGCCGGGAACAGGTCCGCGAACTCCTCATCACCAAACAGCGGTCCCAGCTCGTCCCGGACCCGGATCGCCAGACTGCCCTTCGGAAACGCGGCTCGCGCCACCCGCACCGTCTCCGCCGGAATCTCCTCAGACCCCTTCGGCTGCATCGACATGCGCACCCACCCCATACGACAACGTCGGCCTTCAAGACCACAACCGGGTCCTGAAGGCCGACGTCACGCGAGCCCCCGAATAAACCAACAGCGTCGAAGCGTCGGGCGGGGGCCGTCGGGGATGCGCCAGGCGCGGGCGTCAGGCGCCGCGCTGGATACCCGTGGTGTCCTGCAGCACGCCGCGGCGGCCGTCCTGGGTCTGCGCGACCAGCGCGGCACCGCGCTGGTCCACCGCCAGGTACCAGATACCCGGGGTCAGCTCGGCGATCTGCGCCGACGAGCCGTCCTCGGCGAACAGCGGCCTGGCCGCCGGCACCGCGAACCAGAACGGCGCGAACGAGCCACCGGCCGCCGGCTGCGGCGCGGCCTGCGCCTGCGGCCTGGCGCCCGCCGGGGCACCGGCCTGCGGGCCGCCCGGCTGCGGGCCACCCGCGCCGGGACCGCCGCCGAACGGCGCCTGCTGACCGCCACCGAACGGGGCGCCGCCCTGCGGGCCGCCGGGGCCGCCGAGGCCGCCGGGACCGGGCTGGCCGCCGCCGGGGTAGCCGTAACCGGGCTGCGGCTGGCCGCCGCCGTACGGGGCGGCGGGCGCCGGGGCGCCGGGGCTGCCGAGCAGGTTCGCCTTGAACGCCGGGAGGGTCTGGCTGAGGACCGCGCCCGCGGTGAGCGCGAGGTTCGCGATGAGCGCGAGGATCAGGCCGATGCCCATGCCGAACACGTCTTCACCGGTGGCGTCGTTGGCCATGTTGCGCGCGCCGCCGAAGAGGGTGAACAGCGAGCTGAGGAGGGCGGCGGCCGCCAGCGCGGTGCCCCACTGGTTCAGCGTGAGCCCGGCGAGCTGCTTGTCGTCGCCGCGCATCCGGCCGACGACGATGAGCGCCGCGGCGATGATGCCGGTCAGGAAGACCGCGGGCAGCAGCGGGAACTGGTCGGAGTCCCAGCCGTTGGGCACCTCCAGGCTCCCGCAGTCGGCGCCCGTGGGGCAGTCCACCGAGATGCTGTCGAGGAACGAGGCGATAATCAGCAGCAGCGCTGCTCCGATCACTACGCCGTCGCCCCGAGTGAGTGAGCGGATGTTCACGAAATGTCCCTTACGTATTGGTCGTTGTCGCTGTTGCTGGTGCAGATCCCCACGCTGCAAAGCGTGAAATGAGGCCCCATCGTACGGGTCCGCGGATCGGCCACATCGGGCCCCCTGGCCACGAGTCCCCCTTGTTCCCCCGGTGTGCATTTCCTGGTCTGCCGACGACTTGCGCCTACCCTGCCAGGAAAGCCCCGATGCCGTTCGTGATTCCGTGCGCCGCCCGCTGCCGCCATGCGGCGTCCGTCAGTCGGTCGGCGTCCTTAGCGTCCCGCATGTTGCCGCATTCGATGAAGACTTTGGGCACAGTCGAGAGGTTCAGTCCGCCCAGATCGGTGCGTACCGTGAAGCCTGTGCCGTTGCCCACATAGTTGGAGGGCTTACTTCCGGTTTCCTCCGCGAAGTGTGACTTCAACTCTTTGCCCAGCTTTCGCGAGGGCTTCACGATGGCGGTGGTGTCCGCCTTTCCCTCGTGCACCTCGCCCGGCAGGATCACGTGGAACCCGCGCGAACCCGGCCCGCCGCCGTCGGCGTGGATGGAGACGACCGCGTCGGCCCCGGCCTTGTTGCCGGCCTCGGCGCGTTCGTCGATGCACGGCCCGAACTCCCGCTTGCCGTCCTGCGTGAGCCGCACCTCCGCGCCTTGTGCGCGCAGCAGGGTGCGGGCACGCCTGGCCACGTCCAGGGTGAAGTCCGCCTCGGCATAACCGCCGTTGGTGGCGGTGCCGGTGGTGTCGCACTCCTTGCGCACGGTGCCTATGTCGACTTGGCGGTTGATTTCGGCACCGTGGTCGCGGTTGTTCGGGTTGTGCCCGGGGTCCAGCACGATCACCTTTCCGGCCAGCGGCTTCTCGCCCACCTCCGGGTCCTTCGCATCCTTCGCATTCTTCGAGTTGTTCGAATCCTCGGGATCCTCGGCGGTGGGCCGGGTCGGGGAGGAGGACGCCGACGGAGCCCCGCCGGGTTCCCGCCCGTTCCCGGCGGAACCGTCGCCGTCCACCGACTGCCACACGAGTACGCCGGCGAAGGCCAGCGGTGCCACGGGTGCAAGCAGAAGATAGGCGCGGAGAGGCCGCCGGTTCTGGCTGGACATCCGTGCGACCGTAGCAGAAGAATCCGACGGTCAAATTCCGGTGCCGGTACGGCGCAGCACCTTAAGGCTCCGGTGGGCGGCGGTCTCCGTGAACGCCCCGGAGTCCAGCGCGCGCCGGTAGATACGGTACGGTGCCTGCCCGCCCTCGGCCGGGTCTGCGAACACGTCGTGCACGGCCAGCAGCCCGCCCGGTGCGACGTGCGGGGCCCAGCCCTCGTAGTCGGCGGTGGCGTGCTCGTCGGTGTGGCCGCCGTCGACGAAGACCAGCCCG
Organism: Streptomyces sp. NBC_01808; assembly: GCF_035917395.1. Taxonomy (NCBI): domain Bacteria; kingdom Bacillati; phylum Actinomycetota; class Actinomycetes; order Kitasatosporales; family Streptomycetaceae; genus Streptomyces; species Streptomyces sp. NBC_01808. The sequence continues at coordinate 2,138,358 of NZ_CP109072.1, read as the reverse complement.
AGCGGCCGGTTCCAGAGCGCGGCGGCCTGCGGGGACCGGCCGACGACCGCGACGACGTGGTCTTCGAGGCCGGCCGCGTACAGCGTGCGGCGGAACGTCGGCAGGGTGTCCGTCAGGCCCGTCGCGGGGTCGACGAGCGCGGGGTCGTGGTACTCCCAGCCGGGCTGCTGCTCCTCGCTGCCGCGGTGGTGGTCGACGGTGACGGCCACGACGCCGGGGCGGGCGGCCGCGCGGGCGGCGGCGGCGAGCAGGATCGTGGAGCGGCCGCAGTACGTGCCGACCTCCAGCAGGGGGAGCCCGAGGCCGGCGGCCTCGGCGGCGGCGGCGTGGAGCGCCAGGCCCTCGTCGCGGGGCATGAAGCCGGGCGCGGCCTCGAACGCGGCCAGCAGGGCGGGGGCGGGCGGGGACAGCACTGCGGGGGCGGGCGGGGGCAGCACGGTGGGGGCGGGTGGGGGCAGCTCCATCGGCGGTGCCTTTCCTCGGTCGGTGGCGACGTGCCCTGCGCGGCTCTCCCGGTGCCGCGTACGGGCGGGTACGCGCCACCGGTGCGGCGTACCCGCCCGAATCCTGCCTCATGGGCGTAGGACCCCGGTCGCATGGTCCGTACACCGATATGCCCGTGCGCGGTGTCGGAGGCTGGTGCGACCATGGCGGGATGCACCAGTCACCACCCGGTACCCGGCTGCCCGAGGCGGCCGGGCGCCGTTCCGCCGCACCGCTGTGGGTCGTCGTGCTCACGGCCTGCGCGGGCCAGTTCCTCGTCGTGCTCGACGTCTCCGTCGTCAATGTCGCGCTGCCGTCCATGCGTGAGGACCTGGGGATGAGCGCGTCGGGGCTGCAGTGGGTGGTGAACCTGTACACGCTGGCCTTCGCCGGCCTGATGCTGCTCGGCGGCCGGGCCGGGGACATCTTCGGCCGCAAGCGGGTCTTCCTCGTCGGCCTCGCGGTGTTCACCGCCGCCAGCCTCGCCGGGGGCCTCGCCCAGGAGCCGTGGCAACTGCTCGTCGCGCGGGCCGTGCAGGGCGTCGGCGCCGCGGTGCTGGCGCCCTCGACGCTGACGCTGCTCACCTCGTCCGTGCCCGAGGGCCCGGTGCGGGTGCGCGCGATCGGGACGTGGACGGCGGCCGGCGCGGGCGGCGGGGCGGCCGGTTCGCTCGTCGGCGGGGTGCTGACGGACGCGCTGTCGTGGCGCTGGGTGCTGCTGATCAACGTGCCGGTCGGCGCCGTGGTCCTCATCTGCGCGGCTCTGTGGCTGGCGGAGAGCCGCGGCGGGCCCCGGCGGCGGCTCGACATCCCGGGCGCGGCCTTGGTCACCGCAGGGATCGGCGCCGTGTCGTACGGGATCGTGCAGACCGAGAGCCACGGGTGGACGGCGGCCGCGGTGCTGCTGCCGCTCTGCGGCGGGCTGGCGCTGGTCGGGGCGTTCCTGGTGGTGGAGGCCAGGACGCGGGCGCCGCTGATGCCGCTGGGGCTGTTCCGGCTGCGGTCGGTGTCGGCGGCCAACACCGCGATGTTCGTGACCGGCGCGGCGATGTTCTCGTCCTGGTACTTCCTCTCGCTCTACATGCAGAACGTCCTCGGCTACACGCCGATCGAGGCCGGCTTCGCCTTCGTGCCGCACTCGCTGACGATCGTGGCCGCGTCCAAGCTGGCGCCGCGGGTGCTGGCCCGTACGGGCGCGAAGGCGCTGGCGATCGCGGGCGTGCTGATGGCGGCCGGCGGCTATCTGTGGCAGAGCACGGCGGACGCGGGCGGCACGTACGCCACGGACATCGCCGGGCCCGGGATCCTGATGATGGCCGGGGTGGGCTTCATGGCCACGCCGCTGGCCCACCTGGCGACCTCGGGGGCGCCCGCGGGCGACGCGGGCGTGGTGTCGGGGGTGATGAACACGTCGCGGACGATGGGCGGTTCGCTGGGCCTCGCGGTGCTGTCGACGGTGGCGGCCACGCGCATCGGCGGCGGGTCCGGGCCCGAGGCGCTGGCTTCGGGGTACTCGCTGGCGTTCCAGACGGGCGTCGGGATCCTGCTGGGCTGCGCGGCGCTGATGCTCATAGCCCTGCCCCGCCCGGCCGCCGTGCCGGGGCCGGCGAAGGCGTGATCCGGGCGGGGCGAGGGTGTGCGTACGGTGCTGCCGGGCGGGGTTTCCGGCGGGGTTGCCGGCCGGTGATACGGGGCGTGGCGGCGGCGGGTGCGCTGCCGGGTGCGCTGCCGGGGGTCAGCGGGGTGCGGTCAAGCCGTCCGCGGCCGCGCCGCGGCTGAGGACGACGTCGCTGATGCGGTCGCGTACACGCTGGTAGCGCTCCGGGGCGTCGCCGTCGGCGAGTTCGGCGTCGAGGTCGACGACCCGCGGCGGGCCCGTGCGGTCGTGGTCCATGAACTGCGGCAGGTACTCCGCCTTCGTCACCCGCCAGCGCGCGCTGTCCGGCGCGGGCGGGGAGAAGGTGAAGCGGGCGATGGTGCCCTGGTTGCCGCGCGGGTCGTGGGCACCGGCGTTGTTGATCATGCGGCCGGCGATCTGGTCGCCCATGCCGTAGACCACCCAGGTGCCGTTGACCTTCTCGTACGCCTGCGGTACGTGCGCGTGCGTGCCGAGGATCAGGTCGACGTCCGGCGCCCTCGCCGAGCGGGAGCCGGTCAGCTCGCGGGCGAGCTGCCGCTGCGTGGCGTCCGGCGCGTCCTGCCACTCCGTGCCCCAGTGCAGGCTGACCACGACGATGTCGGCGCCCGCCCGGCGGGCCCTGCGCGCGTCCGAGACGATCCGCTCGGGGTCGGTGACGTTGACCGCCCACGGCTGGTCCGGCGGCGGCTCGGCGCCGTTCGTGCCGTAGGTGTACGCGAGTTGGGCCACCGTCGCGCCGCCCGCCTCCAGCAGCGCGGGCCGGCGCGCCTCGGCGGGGGTGCGGGCGGAGCCGGTGTGGGCGACGCCGGCGGCGTCGAGGGCGTGGAGGGTGCGGCCGATGCCCTGGGAGCCGGCGTCGAGGGTGTGGTTGGAGGCGGTGGAGCAGGAGTCGTAGCCGGTGTCCTTGGCCGCGGCGGCGAGTTGGGGCGGGGAGACGAAGGCGGGGTAGCCGCTGTACGGGCCGCCGGCCGGTCCGTAGACGGTCTCCATGTGGCAGATCGCCAGGTCGGCGACGGAGATGACGGGCTTCACACCGGCGAGCATGGGGCGGAAGTCGTGTCCTTTGCCGCCCGCGTCCCGGTTCGCCTGCTGGATGACCGAGTCGTGGGGGAGGATGTCGCCCGTGGCGACGAGGGTGAAGGGCGCCCGCGCCTCCTTGCCGGGGGTCTTGCCGTCGTCGGACGTGGTGCCGACAGGGCCGTGGGAGCAGGCGGTGGCGGCGGCGAGCAGCAGGGCGGCGCCGAGCGCCAGTGCCGTAGCGGTAGTACTAGTCCTTTTATATCCGCGCATGTGTCGAATGCACAGGAGCGGGATAAGGCATACAAGAAGCCTTGCCGGGGCTGTCCCCTGAACGGCGGCCCGGGATCGCGCGGATGCATCGCCGACTGCCCGGGCGCTCGAATGCTGACGGAGTATCAGTAAAGGGGCTTTACGGTCTTCCCAACCGCGGGAGACTGCGTTATACATATATCCGGCGGCGAGAACGTGTTCTTGTTGCACGTTCCGGCCGCGCCCCGAGAGCGACCCCGGCGTGCCGACTGGTGCGGACGGCACGCCGGGGTCTTCTCGCGCTCTCGGCCGCCGTGTCCACGTACCCACGCACCCCCGTCCCCACGGCTGTGCCGGGCCCGCGGCCCCTTGCCGACACCCTCGGGTCGCGGGCGCGCCCGCGGCCGGCGAAGGAGCCAGCGCCACCATGCCCATCGACGCCGCCCGGGCCCTCGCCGCCGCACCCCGCGAGACCAGGATCGCCTGGACCCGCAAGGATGTCCTCCTCTACCACCTCGGCATCGGTGCGGGACGCCCCGCCACCGACCCCGCCGAGCTGCGCTACGTCCTGGAGGACCGGCTGCGCGTGCTGCCCGGCTTCGTCACCGTCGCCGGCGACGGCGGCGTGGCCGGCGAGGGCGCGGGGCTCGACGCCCCCGGCGTCGACGTCGACCTCACCGCCGTACTCCACGGCGCCCAGCGCATCGGACTGCACCGCCCGCTGCCGCCCGCCGGCGAGGCGACCCGCACCTCGCGCATCGCCGCCGTCCACGACAAGGGCAAGGCCGCCGTGCTGGTGCTGCGCACCGAGGCCGCCGACGCGGACGGCCCGCTGTGGACCTCCGACACCCAGCTCTACGTCCGCGGCGAAGGCGGCTTCGGCGGCGACCGCGGCCCGTCACCGCGCCTGCCCGCGCCCGAGGGCCCGCCGGCGCACGTCGTCGACCGCGGCATCCGCGAGGACCAGGCGCTGCTCTACCGCCTGTCCGGCGACTGGAACCCGCTGCACGCCGACCCGGAGTTCGCCGCGCTCGCCGGCTTCGACCGGCCGATCCTCCACGGGCTGTGCTCGTACGGCATGGCGCTGAAGGCGGCGGTGGACACGGTCCTGGCCGGCGACCCCGGGCGGGTGCGTTCGTACGCGACGCGGTTCGCGGGGGTGGTGTACCCGGGCGAGACGCTGCGGATCCGGCTGTGGCCGGAGGCGGGCGCCCCCGCGGGGACCGGGCGGATCCGGCTGACCGCGAGCGCCGTGGAGCGGGACGAGTCCCCGGTGCTGGCGGACGCGCTCATCGAGCACGACTGAGCCTTCCCCGCCCCGGGGGTGTGCCGCCGGGGCGGGGAAGGGGCTTCAGAGCGGGGCGTGCCGGAGGGGGACGGGGCGGGTGGGGGTGTCCTCCTCGGGGGGCGGCTCGGCGGTCTCGTCCGGTACCCAGTCGGGAGGCGGGTCGCTCAGGGGCGGTGCGTTCAGCAACTCGGCCGCCGACGGGTCGGGGATCGCCAGGCGGGCCAGGCCGCAGGGGTGGGCCGGGGTCGCGTACGGCAGCCGCAGCTCGCCCCACTGCGTCCACAGCCCGCTGCCGGTGATCCACCCCGGCAGCGGCGGCAGTTGGACCAGCCGCCGCGCCGCCGGCCGCCACACCCCGAGCCGGCAGCCGCCCGGTCCTTCGAGCCGCAGCGCCACCCCGCACTGCTCCGGCGTCAGCACCTGCCCCGGCTGTACCGCGAACGGCGTCACCGCCGTGTCCCGCGGGCACAGCGCGTCCGGGAACCGCACCGGGCGCCCGCTGCCCAGCACCCCCCACCCCAGCCGGTCGCGGCCCGGGGCGTCGGAGCGCAGGAGCAGCAGCCCGCTGTCGGGGTCGGCGAGCAGCAGGCGGTCGTTGCTCTCCGCGGTGAGCTGCAGCAGCGGGCTGACCTCCACCCCGCCGTGCAGCCCGACCGTCACGGCCTTCGTCCGCCCGTCCAGTTCCTGGTCGACGGCCAGCGCCCGGCCCGTACGGTCCAGCCAGCCGCGGCCCGCGCACCGGCCCGGGAGTTCGCCGACCCGCTCCGGGTGCGCCGTGCCGGCGCCGGCGAACCCGCCCCCGTACACCCGCCACACGGCGGTGGTCTCGCCGCCGGGCTCCGGCGGCACCAGCGCGTACACCTCGGCGCTCTCCGGCGCGGGCGGTACGAGCGTGAGCCGGGGCGCGGCCACCGAGCCGAGGGGCTGCTCGGTGGTGTCGGGCCCGGAGGGGTGCAGGAGGGAGAACGTGTGCTCGGTGCCGCCGACGAGCCGGCGGACCAGCACGCGGCCGTCGGCCAGCGGCAGGACCGTGGTCCCCGGCTCCTCCGGCTGCGCGCAGGGGAGGGGGACGGTGTACACCTCGGGGCCGTGCAGGGTCCACCGTTCGGGGAACCAGTTGCCGTCGGCGTCGGTGGCGAGGCAGGCGCCGTAGGTGCCGTCGGCGGTGAGGGTGAATCCTGCCCGTCCCACGGGGCGGCCGGGAGCGGCGGCTGGGGGAGCGGCGGTCGGCGGGGCGGCGTGGCGTCCGGAGGGTGCCGGGGGTCCCGGGGGCGTCGTCGCGGTGACCGCGACCATCGCGGCGACGGTGCTTCCCGTAGCGGCCGGTGCGGCGATCCCGGCTTCCGCGGCGGGCCCCGTCCCGGGCTTGGGTGCCGGGTCCGTGGCGCCAGGTTGTCCCGCAACGGTCCGCGCTCCCGCAGCAGTTGGTGCTCCCGCGGGCGTCGGCGGTCCCGGATCCGCCGCTGCCCCGGCGGCCGCCGCCCCCGTGTCCGTACCCGCGGCCGCCGCGTCCGGACCCGGTACCGCATCCGGCGCCCGCGTCGCATCCGCCGCCGCGGTCGTCGGGGCGGGCGTCGCCGCCGTTCCCGTCGTCACTGAAGGAATCGATTCTGCAATGGGCCTCATCCGGTTCCCTCACCTCCGCACGCGAAAATAGTTTTCGCACGTCACAGCAATCGGCGCGGCGCCGGTCACTTCACACATACGGGTGGCGGATCCGCCGTTCCGCTTCGCCGCACCGCCCCCTGTGCTTGCCGGTGGGGGCCGCACCGGGGCCCGGCCGGCGGAGGTAGCCTTGCCCCGTGCCTGCACTTTCCGACGTCGTCGCCGCGCTCGAAGCCCTCTGGCCCGCCGGCCGCGCCGAGCCGTGGGACGCGGTCGGCACGGTGTGCGGCGACCCGGACGCCCGCGTGGAGTGCGTGCTGTTCGCCGTCGACCCGGTGCGCGAGGTCGTCGACGAGGCCGTCGAGTGGAGCGCCGACCTGCTCGTCACGCACCACCCCCTCTACCTGCGCGGTACGTCGACCGTCTCGGCCGGCACGTTCAAGGGCCGCGTCGTGCACACCCTCATCAAGAACGACGTCGCGCTGCACGTCGCCCACACCAACGCCGACCGCGCCGACCCCGGCGTCTCCGACGCCCTCGCCGGCGCCCTCGGCCTGCGCGTCACCGGGCCCCTCGTGCCCGACGCCGACGACCCCGCGGGCCGCCGCGGCCTCGGCCGCCTCGGCGAGCTGGACGCCCCGGTGCCGCTCCGGGAGTTCGCCGACCGCGCCGCCGCGGCCCTGCCCCGTACCGCCACCGGACTGCGCGTCGCCGGCGACCCGGACGGCGAGGTCCGTACGGCCGCCGTCTGCGGCGGCTCCGGCGACGGGCTCTTCGACGCGGTGCGCGCCGCGGGCGTCGACGTCTACGTCACCGCCGACCTGCGCCACCACCCGGTCTCCGAGGCGCAGCAGCACGCCGCGCTCGCCGCCGGCGGCCGCCCGTACCTGATCGACGCGGGCCACTGGGCCACCGAGTGGCCCTGGTGCGAGCAGGCCGCCGCGCAGTTGGACGCGATCTCGGACCGGAACGCATGGGGTCTGCGCACGCGGGTGTCGCGTATCGTGACCGACCCCTGGACCACGCACGCGCCCGCACCGGCGGCACGTTCCACCTCAGCCGCACCGCCCGCGGGCACCGCGGGATCTCCCGCACCCCACGCCAGCCTTGCCCCTACGAGCCCGGAGCAGCCAGCTTGAACGCAGCGCCCGCCGACCAGATCCGCCTGCTGGACGTCCAGGACCTCGACGTCCGCCTCACCCAGCTCCAGCACCGCCGCCGCACCCTCCCGGAACACGAGGAGGTCGCAGGTCTGGAGGCCGACCTCGCCCAGCACCGCGACCTGCTCGTCGCCGCGCAGACCGAGGAGAGCGACACCGAACGCGAGCAGGCCAAGGCCGAGAAGGACGTCGACCAGGTGCGCCAGCGCGCCGCCCGCGACCAGCAGCGGCTGGACTCCGGCGCGGTGACCTCGCCCAAGGACCTGGAGAACCTGCAGCGCGAGATCGCCTCGCTGGCCCGGCGGCAGAGCGACCTGGAGGACGTGGTCCTGGAGGTCATGGAGCGCCGCGAGACCGTGCAGGAGCGGGTGGCGGAGCTGACCGGCCGGGTCGAGTCCGTTCAGGCCAAGATCACGGACGCCACGGCGCGGCGCGACGCGTCGGTCGGCGAGATCGACGCCGAGGCCGGCACGGTCACCAAGGAGCGCGCGGCTGCCGCCGCCGAGATCCCCGCTGACCTGCTGAAGCTGTACGACAAGCTGCGCGAGCAGCAGGGCGGCGTCGGCGCGGCCCGGCTGTACCAGCGGCGCTGCGAGGGCTGCCGGCTGGAGTTGAACATCACGGAGATCAACGAGGTACGGGCCGCGGCCCCCGACACCGTCGTACGGTGCGAGAACTGCCGCCGGATCCTGGTCCGTACACCCGAATCCGGCCTCTGATGCCGGGCCCGGCCCGGCGCGTGTTCACCGTCGAGGCGGACGGAGGCTCGCGGGGGAACCCGGGGCCGGCGGGGTACGGCGCCGTGGTGCGGGACGCGGACGGCGCGGTGCTGGCGGAGGACGCGGCGTACGTGGGGGTGGCGAGCAACAACGTCGCCGAGTACCGCGGACTGAGCGCCGGGCTGCGGGCGGCGCGCGGGCTCGACCCGGACGCGGAGGTCCGGGTGCGGATGGACTCCAAGCTCGTCGTCGAGCAGATGTCGGGGCGCTGGAAGATCAAGCACCCCGGTATGCGCGAACTGGCCGCCGAAGCGCGGGAGGTCTTCCCGCCTGGGCGGGTGTCGTACGAGTGGATTCCGCGGGAGCAGAACAAGCACGCGGACCGGCTCGCGAACGAGGCGATGGACGCGGGCAGGCGCGGCGAGCGGTGGAGCGCGGAGGCGTCGCGGGCGGAGCTGGACGCGGGGACCGGCGGCGCCGGGACGCGGGAGGGCTCCGGCGCGCGGGGCGAGGGCGCTGTTCGGGCCGAGGGTGGCGTACGGGCCGAGGAGGTCGGCAAGTCCGCGACCCCGGCGGTGGGTTGGGGCACCGACCTCGGGGCGCCCACCACATTCCTCCTGCTCCGCCACGGCGAGACCGCCCTCACCCCCCAGAAACGGTTCTCCGGCACCGGCGGCAGCGACCCCGCGCTCTCCGCGACCGGCCGCGGCCAGGCCGCGGCCGCCGCCGGGCTCCTCGCCGCCCGCGGCACCGTCGAGGCCGTGGTCAGCTCCCCGCTGCGCCGCTGCCGCGAGACCGCGGAGGCGGCGGCCGGGCGGCTCGGGCTGGACATCCGGGTCGAGGACGGGCTGCGCGAGGCGGACTTCGGTGCCTGGGAGGGGCTGACGTTCGCGGAGGTACGGGAGCGCCACCCTGGCGACCTCGCCGCCTGGCTGCGCTCCACGAAGGCCGCACCGAGCGGCGGCGGGGAGTCCTTCGCCGAGGTCAGCCGCCGCGTCGCGGTCACGCGCGACAAGCTCCTCGCGCGGTACGCGAGCCGCACCGTGCTGCTCGTGACGCACGTGACGCCGATCAAGACGCTGGTCCGGCTGGCGCTGGGGGCGCCGCCGGAGTCGCTGTACCGGATGGAGCTGTCGCCGGCGGGGGTGTCGGAGGTCGCGTACTACGCGGACGGGCACGCGAGCGTACGCCTGCTGAACGACACGTCGCACCTGCGCTGAGACCCTTTTTCGCTGATCCCGCGGGGCGGATGCGCGCCGACCTCGCCCTCTACGGCCCCACGATCCACCGCCCCGGGCTGCACCCGCTGGCGCTGCGCTGGTTCGATGCGCACTGAGGGCCTGCGGCCCGGCTCGCCCGGTGCGCGGTGCTCTCGGGCGGGAGCGGTGCTCTGCGGCGTGAGCAGGGGCCGGAACCGTGCCCCCTGGTCCGTACCGAGAGCAGTGCTCCGCCGAGCGAGCGGCGAGCCGCCGCGACCCCGCGGGCTCAACTACTGCCGAGCGCCGCGGCCTCGGCTGCCAGCTTCTCCACCGTCGCCCAGTCCTTCGCCGCAAGGGCCGCCTTCGGCAGCATCCATGTGCCGCCCACGCAGCCGACGTTCGGCAGCGCCAGATACCGTGGCGCCGACTCCGCCGTGATGCCGCCCGTCGGGCAGAAGCGGGCGCGGGGCAGCGGGGAGCCGAGGGACTTCAGGTACGCGATGCCGCCCGACGCCTCCGCCGGGAAGAACTTCATCTCCGTCACCCCCCGCTCCAGCAGGCCCATCGCCTCCGACACCGTCGACACCCCGGGCAGGTACGCCAGGCCCGACGCGGCCATCGCCGACAGCAGCCCGTCCGTCGAGCCGGGGCTGACGAGGAACCGGGCACCCGCGGCGGCGGAGGCGTCCACCGCCGCCGCGTCCAGCACCGTGCCGGCGCCGACCACCGCGTCCGGCACCTCGGCGGCGATGGCCCGGATCGCGTCGAGCGCCGCCGGCGTGCGCAGGGTCACCTCGACCGCGGGCAGCCCCCCGGCCACCAGCGCACGCGCCAGCGGCACGGCGTCGGCGTCGTCGTCGAGGACGACGACCGGGATGACGGGCGCGAGGCCCAGCACGGAGGACGGGACGGCCGCGGCCGCGGACGCGGAGGCGGAGGCGGAGGCGGAGGCGGAGTCAGTGGTCACGCCGTCATCGTGCCTCCGCGACCACACCGGTGCAACGAACGTTGCATACCGTGCAACACGGGTGCTCTGCCCGGTGCCCGCCGACCCTGGCTGTCAGAGGGCCGGCCTACCCTGGGGCGGGAGTGCGGGAAGGGCGTGACGTCCTACAGCTCCGTCACCACCACGTCCAGCTCCCACGGCTGCCCCGCCCGCCGCGGCGGCTCACCCTCCACCCGGTATCCCAGGTCGCGCAGCGCCGTCAGCAGCGCCGCCGGGGTGCGGGGCTTCGCGCCGGAGGTCAGGAGGTCGCGGAGCAGCCGGCCCTTCGCCGCCTTGTTGAAGTGGCTGACCACCGACCGCTTCTCCACCCCGTCCACCACCGTCGCGTGCAGCACCCGCACCGCCGCCGTGCGCGCGGCCAGTTCGCCGCGGGGCCGCCAGGCCGTCGCGTAGGCCGACGAGCGCAGGTCGAGGACGAGCCCGCGCCCCGCCGCCGCAGGCAGGGCGGCGTCCAGCGGCCCGCGCCAGTACGCGCCGAGCGCGCCCGCGGCCGGCAGCCGTACGCCCATCGAGCAGCGGTACGCGGGGATGCGGTCGCCGATGCGCACCGCGCCCCACAGGCCGGAGAAGACCAGCAGCGACGCCGACGCGCGCCGCTTCGCCGCGGCGTCGAGCGTGGCGAGGCCGAGCGCGTCGTAGAGCACGCCGGTGTAGATCTGCCCGGCGGGGCGGGTGGGCGCGGTCCGCAGCCGGGCGTTGCGCGCCACCTCGCCGCGCAGCCCCTCGGTGAGGCCCAGCACGTCGGCGGCCTTCTCCTCGTCGGCGGCGCAGAGTCCGACCAGCTCGTCGAGGACGGCCTCGCGGGCGGCGGTGAGGCCGGGCAGGGAGAGCGAGTCGAGCTTCAGCGGTGCGCCGCGCCTGCCCTCGGCCTTGCCCTCGGACGGTGGCAGCAGTACGAGCACGAATCCTCCCGCGATGACGTTTCCGGTTCCCCCTCCGCCCTCCGGCAGCCTACCCGCGCGGCGCGGGCGGCCCGGACAGGGCGCCGTGCGCGGACCATTGACAAACCCGCGGGGTGCCTCAAAACTCTGACTGCCAATCGGCAAGACATCAACTCTGTTACGCAAACTTACGTTGATTTCTTGCAAGAGAACGGCATGCGCACTCTGTCAGCCCCCACAGAACAGAGGACACCCATGAAGTGGAAGCACCTCAGACGGCGTGTGGCCGTCGGGATACCGGCGCTCGGCCTGGTCGCGATCGGGGTCCTGCCCCTCTCCGGCCAGGCGATGGCCGGCGTCGCCCCCGAGGGTGACGGCGCGGCAGCCGGCAGCAGTGCCGCCCCCGGCGAAGCGGCGGCCGCCGGCGCGGAGCTGCCCTACGTCGCGTACGAGGCCGAGGCCGGCACGTACGACGGCACCCTGCTGGAGGCCGACGCGAAGCGCACCTTCGGGCACACGAACTTCGCGTCCGAGTCCTCGGGCCGCCGGTCGGTGCGGCTGGAGAACACCGGTCAGTACGTCGAGTTCACCTCGACCTCACCGACCAACTCCATCGTCGTCCGCAACTCCATCCCCGACGCCCCGGGCGGCGGCGGCACGGAGGCGACCATCAGCCTGTACGCCGACGGCGAGTTCGTACAGAAGCTGGACCTGTCGTCCAAGCACAGTTGGCTGTACGGCAACACCGACGACCCCGAGGGCCTGACCAACAACCCGCAGACCGACGCCCGCCGGCTCTTCGACGAGTCCCACGCCCTGCTCGACGACAGCTACCCGGCCGGCACCACCTTCCGCCTCCAGCGCGACGCCGGTGACGACGCCGCGTTCTACGTCATCGACCTGATCGACCTGGAGCAGGTCGCGCCGCCGAAGGAAAAGCCGGCCGCGTGCACGTCGATCACCGAGTACGGCGCCGTGCCCGACGACGGCGACGACGACACCCAGGCGCTGCAGGCGGCCGTCACCGCCGACCAGAACGGCGAGATCGAGTGCGTCTGGATCCCGCCGGGCCAGTGGCGGCAGGAGCAGAAGATCCTGACCGACGACCCCGAGGGCGGCCAGTACAACCAGGTCGGCATCAGCAACGTCGACATCCGCGGCGCCGGCATGTGGCACTCGCAGTTCTCCACGCTGACTCCGCCGCACGAGGCCGGCGGCATCAACCACCCGCACGAGGGCAACTTCGGCTTCGACATCGACAAGAACACCAAGATCTCCGACCTCGCCATCTTCGGCTCCGGCACCATCCGCGGCGGCGACGGCGGCCAGGAGGGCGGCGTGGGCCTCAACGGCCGGTTCGGCGTCGGCACGGAGATCTCGAACGTGTGGATCGAGCACGCCAACGTCGGCGTCTGGGTCGGCCGCGACTACTCCAACAAGCCGGAGCTGTGGGGCCCGGCCGACGGGCTGAAGTTCAGCGGGATGCGGATACGCAACACGTATGCCGACGGCATCAACTTCACCAACGGCACCCGCAACTCCGAGGTCGTCAACTCGTCCTTCCGCACCACGGGCGACGACTCGCTCGCGGTCTGGGCCAGCAAGTACGTGAAGGACCAGGCCGTCGACATCGGCCACGACAACCACTTCCGCAACAACACCATCCAGTTGCCCTGGCGCGCGAACGGGGTCGCGATCTACGGCGGTTACGGCAACACCGTCGAGAACAACCTGATCTCCGACACCGCGAACTACCCGGGCATCATGCTCGCCACCGACCACGACCCGGTGCCGTTCACCGGCGAGACGGTGATCTCCGGCAACTCGCTGTACCGCTGCGGCGGCGCGTTCTGGGGCGAGGCGCAGGAGTTCGGCGCGATCACGCTCTTCCCCGCGGGCCAGCCGATCCCGGGCGTGACGATCAAGGACACGGACATCCACGACTCGACGTACGACGGGATCCAGTTCAAGACGGGCGGCGGCGAGATGCCGAACGTGAACATCTCGAACGTCTCGGTCGAGAAGTCCAACAACGGTGCGGGCATCCTCGCCATGGGCGGCGCCCGCGGCAGCGCGAACCTCACGAACGTCACCATCACCGGCTCGGCGGACGGCGACGTGGTCGTCGAGCCGGGGTCGCAGTTCGTGATCAACGGCTGGCCGGGGGCGGAGAACGGCACGCCGGCCCGTAGCGGGAAGGACTGACGGCCCGTAGCGGGAACGGCCGGCGGACCTGAGCGGAAGGGCCGACGGCCGGCAGTACGGGGGCGGGGCCGGCCGGGACGGGAAGTCCCGGCCGGCCCCGCTGTCCGTTCTCGTACGACTACGGCAGCCGGCCGGCTACGGCAGTTGGTCGACGTGCGGCCCGACCGTGTCCGACCAGGCGTTGCCGTTGCTGGCGTCCCAGTTGGTGGACCAGGTCATCGCGCCGCGCAGCCCGGGGTACGTCTTCTCCGGCTTGAAGGAGCCGCAGCCGGTGCCCCGCGTCAGGCAGTCGAGCGCGTCGGTCACCACGCCCGGATCCACGTACCCGCCGCCCGCCGCCCGCGGCGAGGCAGGGGTGCCGAGGCCGACCTGCGACGGGTCGAGCCCGTTCTCGAGCTGGATGCAGGCCAGACCGGTGAGGAAGTCGACCGTGCCCTGGGAGTAGACCTGTCCGTCGCAGCCCAGCATGGAGCCGCTGTTGTAGTACTGCATGTTGACGACGGTGAGGAAGTCCTTGATGTTCAGCGCCGTCTTGAAGTACTCGTTGTCCGGCGACTGCATGTCGATGGTCTGCGGCGCCATCGTCACCACCAGACCGTCGCCGGCGCCCGCGTGGATCGCCTCCAGGGCCTGCGTCATGTACGTGGAGTTGAGCCCGTTCTCCAGGTCGATGTCGACGCCGTCGAACCCGTACTCCTCCATGAGCCCGAGGATACTCGTGGCGAACGCCTCGGCGGATGCCGCGTCGTTGACGGAGACGGCGCCGCGCTCGCCGCCGACGGAGATCACGACGGACTTGCCGCTCTCCTGCTTCGCGGCGATGTCCGCCTTGAAGGCGTCCTCGGTGTAGTCGAGCGCGGGATCGACGGTGAAGTCGACCTGGCCGGGCGCGCCGGTCGCGTCGGCGAAGGCGACGGCGACGATGTCGTACGCCTCGGGGACGTCGGCGAGGGTCTGGACGGTGGCGCCGTTGTCGAAGTTCTGCCAGTAGCCGGTGACGGCGTGCGCGGGCACCGCGGCGGCGCCGTGGGTGACCGGCTCGGGGTCGGCGGCGGCCTCGGTGACGACCGCGGCGGCGAGCGCGCCGGCGGTGAGCGACGCGGCGGCGAGGGCGCTGACGAAGCGTTTGCGTGTCTTCCGGGCCTTGTGTGTACGTACGCGTGCCACAACTGCCTCCGGGTGGGGGGTGGTTACGTGGGGGGAACGGCCGGGCGCGCGACCCACCCGGGAAGGGCGGGACCGGGCCGCGCACCCGGCCGGGAATCGATCAGGCCGGGCCGGTCGGGCCCGGCCGGGTCAGCAGCTCAGGTTGTCGCCGGGGGTCGTGCCGAGGATCTGCACGAACTGCGTGTACTTGTCGATCCGGCTCTGTACCTGACCGGGGTTGCCGCCGTTGCACTCAAGCGACCCGTTGATGGCCCGGATGGTCTCGCCGAACCCGTGCCCGCCGGTGATCGCGTCGTGCGCGGGCATCGACCCGGGCCCGGACTGCGTCATCCAGTACCAGATGCCGGTCTTCCACGCGACGGCGGCGTTCCGCTCCACCTGCCAGGGGTCGTTCAGCAGGTCGATGCCGAGGGCGTCGCCCGCGGCCTTGTAGTTGAAGTTCCAGCTGAGCTGGATGGGCCCGCGCCCGTAGTACGCGGCCTGCCCGGCGGGACAGCCGTAGGGCTGCGACGCGTCGCAGTAGTGCGGGTAGTTGTCCTGGTTCTGCTCGACGACGTGCACGAGTCCGCCGGTCTCATGGCTGACGTTCGCCAGGAAGGCGGCGGCCTCCCGCTTCTTGGTGGTCTCGTCGCTGGTGTTGGCGAACGCGGGGTACGCGCTGAGCGCGTCGGTCAGCCCCTGGTAGGTGTAGAAGGCGTTCCGCCCCGGGAACATCTGCTCGAACTGCGCCTCGCTGACAATGAACTCCGCGGCCACCGCCTTGTCCGCGCCTCCTTCGCCTGCCGTGCCGCCCTCGCCGGCCGACGCGGTCACGGGCACCACGACGGCGAGCGCGGCGGCCAGCGCGCCGATCGCGAGCAGGGCTTTGACCTTCGTTCCGAGTTTCCTCAGCACCTCATCACTCTCCTGGTGGGGGGTCACCGGCGCGAACGCCGGCGTTGGAGCTTGACGGGGCGCAGTCAATCACCTTGGTCTGCACCAAGACAAGGTGTAGACCAATGACTTCTGGCTGGGTCGACTTGTCGTCATTCGCCGCCGGCGGACCGCTCACGCCTCCGCGGGCGCCACCGTGATCGACCAGATCCCTCCCTTGGGGATGCGGTACGCAGAATCGGGCTGCGGATCGGTGAGGACGTACACCGCGACCCGCCCGCTCGGTGACGTGAGCTGGCTGAATTCCTTGTCGGAATAGCTCTCCACCTCGGTGAGGGACAGGCCCGCCGCCGCCAGGGAAGCGGTCAGTTCGCCGATGGGCACGCTGCTGCGGAAATCGCCGTACGCGTCCCGCAGGTATGCCGGCACCGGCCCTCCACCCGCCTCGGCGAGCCGGTGCACCTGGATCGTGAAGCCGGAACCACTCCACTGCCGGTCCACCCTGGCGAAGAAGACCTCGACGAGGCCGTAGTCCCAGCGCATGAACTTCTTGCGCCTGTCCTCCAGCCGATCGCCGGGAAGCGCGCGTTCCCACACCTGGGGCGTGGAGTCCGCGGTCGCCCCTCCGAGGCTCTCGTGCTGCACGACCTGGCTGTACAGGTCGATGTCCGTCGCCGTCACATCTTCTCCAGCGCCTTGATCAGGAAGTGAATTTCGAGGGCCCGGTTCACCTTCGTACCGTACTCACCCGCGTTCATGGACGCGCGCGCGGACGACGCCTTGGCAATGAGGTCCTCGCGCATCTTCGGATTGACCCGGATCTCCTCCAGCACCCGCTCCACGTCCCGCGCAGACGCCACGTTTCCGTTCGACAGCCTGATCGGCTCGCCGCCGACCCCGCCGGCGCCGTCGGGGAACACCCGGACCTCCCGGCCTCCGATGTGGACGTGTGCGCCCTTGTTCCCCCAGTCACTGCTGGCCACGGAGGCATGGATGTACGGGGCCAGGCCGTAGGGGTCGGTCCAGGTGTGCGGGTTGTGGACGTACGCGGCCGGGTTCGGAGCGGGCGCGAGCCCGAGCGGGTCGGGGGTCGTGTACCGGGCGTTGACGGGGTCGTAGTAGCGGAAGAGGTTGTAGTGGAAGCCGGTCTCGGGGTCGGCGTACTGGCCGGGGAAGCGCAGCGGGGTGTGCGCGGTGGAGCCGGACGGCCAGGAGAGGGTCCCCCAGAGCGTGGTGTGTGTGCGCCAGGCGATGTCGCCCTCGGGGGTGAGGAGTTCGCGGGGCGTGCCGACGAGGTCGGTGACGATGGCGAAGAAGCGGGCGTCGATCTCGTCCTGGGTGGTGGCGTCCGTGATCCGCTCGGTCTGGGTGATCGGGACGAGGCCCTGGTGGTTCCACGTGAGGGTGACCGGCTGGGGGAACGGGCCGCCGGTGCTGGTCTGCTCGATGAGGACGGGGCCGTCCCAGGTGAAGACGGTCTCCTCGGCGACACCCCGGCCGTCGGCGGCGAACTTCTGCTTGGCGGTGCGGCGGCCGAGCGGGTCGTAGCGGTAGGCCCACCGGACGCCGTCGGGGGTACGGGCGCCGGTGAGACGGTCTTCCGCGTCGTACTCGAAGTGCCAGGTCTCGGGGGACTTGGACAGCCGCTTCCGGCTGCGCGTGACCAGCCGTCCGGCGGCGTCGTGCCGGAAGCGGTAGCTCCCCGCGGCGGTCAGGGTGGTGGCGGTGTAGGTCCGTTCGCCGAGGGCAGCGTCGTGGCCGTTGCCGGTGGGCCACGTGCCGTGGGTGAGGTTGCCGAGGGAGTCGTAGGCGTAGGACTCCGCCCAGCCGGGGGCGGTGACGCTCGTGACCCGGCCGACGGCGTCGAGGCCGAAGCGGTGGTCCCCGTTGAGGCGGTCGTCGAGCCCGGCCAGGTTGCCGTCCGGGGCGTAGGCGTACGAGCGCTGCTGAGCGATACGGCGCTCGGGGCCCGCGGTGACCGACTGGCGGGCGAGGCGCCCGGCGGAGTCCCAGGCGGAGCTGACCGTCAGGGCGCCGAGGTGGCGCTCGGTCTCCCGGCCGGCGGCGTCGAAGACGAGGTCGGTGGTGTGGCCGTTGGTGGTCACCGATGTGCCGCGGCCGGCGGCGTCGTACGCGTAGTGGGTGGTCAGGCCGGTGGGAGTGGTCCGCCGCGTGCGCTGCCCGAGGAGGTCGTGCTCGTAGGTGGTGGTACGGCCGTCCACGGTCTCGGCCACGACGCGCCCCATCGCGTCGCGCAGGTAGACCAGGCTGCTCTGCGGGTTGGCGGCGGAGTGCAGGCGGCCGGCGGAGTCGTACGCGTAGGCGGTGGTCAGCTCGCCCACCGTCTTGTGCGCGATGCGGCCGGCGGGGTCGTAGCCGAAGGTGACGGTCTCGCCGGCGGCGTTCGTACGGGCGACGAGCTGCCCGGCCGCGTCGAAGGTGCTGGTGAGGGTGCGGCCGTCGAAGTCCTCCTCCGCCACCATCCGGCCCGCGGGGTCGAACCGGTAATGCCAGCTCTGCCCCTGGGGGTTTAGCACCTCCGTCAGCCGCAGCCCCGCGTCGTACGTGAACTCGTGCCGCGTGCCGTCCGGTTCGACGCGGGCGGAGAGCATGTCGAAGTGGGTGTACTCGAAACGGGTGGTGGACCCGTCCGCACCCACCTGGGTGAGGCAGTTCCCCTCGGGGTCGTACGTCCACGTCTCGGCCGGCCCGCCGGCGCGGGTGCGGCGCACGAGGTGCCCCTCGACCGACCAGGTCAGCGACTCGTTCACACCCGTGGGGTCGGTGACGTGACTCGTCCGTCCGAAGGCGTCGTAGCGGAAGCGCATCACCGCGCCCAGCGGGTCGGCGACTTCTTCGGGCATGCCGGCGGGGACGCACCGGACGCGGGTGGTGTGGCCGAGGGCATCGATCCGCCCGGTCAGCCGGCCGCCGTCGTCGCGCGTCAAGCGGGTCGTCGCCCCGGAGGGGTCGGTCTGGGAGACGAGGTTGCCCTGGGCGTCGTACTCCCACCGCCATGCCGTTCCGTCCGGCATGAGCGTGGCGGTGTGGCAGGCCGACTCGTCGTACTCGTAGCGGACCACCGAGCCGTCCGGGTGGGCGATCGCGGTCGGCTGTCCGAGGGAGTTGTTCTCGTACCGGGTCGTGTGGCCCAGGGCGTTCGTCTCGGAGAGCAGGTGGTGGTGTCGGTCGTACTCGGTGCGCGACACGTGGCCGAGGGCGTCGATCTCCGCGACGACCTGACTGTTGTCGTTGACGACGAAACGGGTGGTGGCGCCGTCGGCGGTGGTGAGGGCGGTGACCGTGCACTCGGGCCAGGCGGGGTCCTCTCCGCCGTAGGCGAGGGTGAGAGCCACGTGGCCCGCCTCGCCGCCCTCGGCCGTGCAGCGGTCGTGTTCGTCGTAGGTGTAGGCATAGGAGCGGTCGTTGCGGTCGGTCCACGAGGTGACGCGCAGGCGGTCGTCGTAGGCGAAGGTCAGCGGGAGGCCCGAGGAGTTGTAGTCCTCGGTGAGGTTGCCGGCGGCGTCGTAGCCGAAGCGCTTGACCTCCACGTCCGAGCCGTCGCCGGCGGCGTTCGCGAGATGGAGGGCGGTGACGCGGTCGCCCTCGGCCGTCAGGCGGAGGTGGTAGCCGGACGAGTGGCGGATGTCGGTGGGGACGCCGTCGGCGTCGTAGGCGAAGGTGACCGTCTGACCGTTGCGGTCCGATATCCGGTGCAGGAGAGCCAAGTCGTCGGAGACAGGCGCGTGGAAGTGCCGGATGTGGCCGGCGAGCGGGTCGGTGATCGTGTAGCCACCGGTCTCTAGGCGGCCCAGGGGCCAGCGCGGACCCGACTCGGGCAGCACTTCGTCGGTGCCGTGGGGGTGGGGGTAGGCGAGCAGACGTCCGTCCTCGGTGATGAAGACGACGCCGTCCTCGTCGATCTCCAGCCGCTGGTCGACGGTGGAAGTCCAGGTGGGACCGAACCACAGGCCACACCGGTACGACGAGCCCAGCCGGCGGTTGAACGTGAGGGGGAGCAGGCCGGGGAGTTCGACATCGGTCTGCGCGAGGTACATCTCGCCGGTCGCCAGGTCGACGGGGTCGGTGAGCTTGTTGACGACGTTCCTGAGCCGGTTGCGTGCGCCCTGGGCGGCGTCGCCGAGCATGGTGCGGCCACGCTTGGCCAGGCCGAGGACACCGGCCTTCATGGCCCTCAGGCCCGCCATGGCCTTCATGCCGCCCTTGGCCATCTTCGCCAGGCCGCCGAGGGTGGTGAGGCCCTTCATGCCGGGGATGCAGTCCAGCGCGGCGAAGGCGACGTCCCAGAGGGAGGCTTGGCCGTTCATGTACTTGTAGAGCGTGTCGGCCAGGACGACGAGGGCGGCGGCGAGGACGACCCACGCGAGGGGTCCGCCGATGATGAGGACGACGATGCCGAGGACGGCGACGATGACCTTGCAGACGTTGACGATGGTGTCCCAGTTGTCCTTGACCCAGTCGACCGCCTTCTCCCACCACTTACGGTTCTGAATCCCGGCGTCCGAGGCTTCTTCGAGCTTGTCCTTCGCTTCTGACGCCGCGTCCTCGCGCATCTTCTTCGCGTCGGCGGCCATCTTCTTGGCCGCTTCGAGACCGCCTCGCGCGTTGTCGACGGCGGTCTGAGCGGAGGCCCGGGCGGACTTGGCGTCGGTGGCGTTGCGCGTGGCGGCGCGCACCTCGGACTCGTCGGGCTTCTCCTTGCCCTCCTTCTCGTCGTACTCCTCCGTCTTCTTCGTCGCCCGATCGACCCAGGAGTTCGCGGAATCGAGGCGCCCGTTGGCGGCGGTCAGATCACTCTGGGCTTCGCGCCCCTTGGCGAGGGCCTTGTCGGCCAGCGACTGGGCGCGCTCCAGCTTCGGCCAGTACGCCGCCAGCGCATCACCCGCCAGGTCGTACGACCGCTGAAGCTTCTTCAGATTCTTCGGAACTTCCTCGAACTCGTCCTGGAACGCCTTCGCCGTCTTCCCCGCCCACCGCAGCAGCGCATCCTCACCGGCCATGCCCTTGATCTGCCGCAACGCATCCGCCACGTCATCGGCGAAGTCATGCAACTCACGCGCCAACTGCTTGACCCGCTCCGGATCACCCGGCGTCGGATCGTCATCGAGATCGAGTACATGCCAGTCCGTCGGACGGGTTCCCACGCCGGCTCCCCCTTGCCACTCGGTCACCGCAATCGCTCCCTGACACGGTTATTGACGATCAGCCGCGTTGGGGCGGTTCCGGACGGCGGTGAACCGGCGAGTGGACAAAATCCCCGGTTCAGCCGGGTCCGCGGCGATCGAGTGTGGTGCGAACCCGTTCGAGACCTTCCGTTCGCCAGTGGGCCCGGTCGGGCATGTGGTCTTCTTGGCGCCAGCGCCAGGCTGAGAACATCGCCCAGCCCAGGGCGCGGCACTGGTGGATCAGGGCGTAGTCGGCTCCCGCGTAGTGCTTTCCCACGTCTTCCGGCGCGTGGGCCAGGTCGAACTCGACCGGTCCACGGCAGCACGTGGCGAGGTCGACGAAAAGCGGTCCTCGCCTCGTGTTGAGGAGGTTGCCCGGGTGGGGCTCGCCGTGCAGGAGTTGGTCGGCGGAACTCTCGGCGCTGATCGCGGCGCTCAGTCCGTTGAGAGTCCTGCTGAGGAATTCCCGGTCGGCATCGGGCAGTTCCGGGGAGCGCTTTCGGTCGTTCACTTCTCGTAGCGCCCCGGCGACTCGATCGGTGAAGTGCGGTGCGTCCAGGTCGATCTGGCGCAGGGCGGCGTGGTGTCGCACGAGGGCGTCTGCGTAAGCGGCCGGTGCGATCTCCGATCCCACCGGTTCGTAGTAGCTCCAGAGCGAGACCGCGAAGGCGCCATGCACATACACCCGCGGGTCGACCCGAGGCTCGACCTCCGCCACCGGAGCCTCGACGTCGGCGAGACGGCAGGCAACCTCTACTTCGAACCGGGCATCAGCCAGGTGCTCCGCAGGTGCGACCCGAGCCAGCACATCGCACGGGACCAGGCGCAGCACCACGCGGTCCGAGTCGTTGATGACGACCGCATCGTCGGCTTGAAGGCCCAGCTCCGCGGCGGTCGCCCGGGCTGCCTCGACCGCGCGACCGAGTTCCCCCGGCTCCACACCGCCCTCCCCTCATCTCGGGGCTCGCGAAGGCCCCGGGCCGAGAGTAGTTGAGCGCTGCGGCTCCGGTGGAGGCGGACGAGTCGGCCTGTACGCCGGCAGTCGGGTTCCGTACGCGGTGAGGGAGAGGAGATGGGCGCCCGGCGGGCCATAGCGGGCCCGTTGCCCTCGACGGTCGTGTCCATGGTGGGCGGCAACAGCAGCACCCCAGCGCCGCGACGGCCAGGGAGAAAGTGAGACGACGCATGGCGTCCTCCAAGAGTCACAGCTCCCCGGAGTGATGTGATCACTCTCCCTGTCCCCGCTGCCCGCGCCGGCAGTGCCGATCCGGCGGCGCGACTGCACCGAATGCCCCATCCACGCCCCGGCGTACAACCGTGAGCCGGTGCGCCAGGGGCGCGGGGCAGGGCTGAACCTCCTGTCGTTTTCGTCCAAGACGGCTGCCGCGGCCGCGATCTAGCCTGGCCCGGTACTCGCCTGATCATGAGGAGACAGCACCATGCGCGACCTGGTCTACACCGCCTTCATATCGCTCGACGGCGTCGTGGACTCGCCCGGGGGCGGGCCGGGGGAGGAGCACCGCAGCGGCGGATGGGTGGTCGACGACCTTGAGTTCGTCCCGGAAGCCTGGTCGCTGAAGGGCGAGGAACTCGCCGACACGACGGCGCTGATGTTCGGCCGCCGCAGTTACGAGGCGTTCGCGCCGGTCTGGCCCGGCTCGGAGGACCACGCCGACTACAAAGAGCTGCCCAAGTATGTGGTGTCGACCACTCTGTCCGACGACGACCTCGTCGACGGGTGGGGGCCGACGACCATCCTGCGCTCGACCGAGGACGTCGCCGCGCTCAAGGAGGGCAAGGGCGGCGCGATCTTCATCCATGGGAGCGCGGAGCTGGCCCGGCGGCTGTCGGACGCCGGCCTGATCGACCGGTACAACCTGCTCGCCTTCCCCGTGCTGCTCGGTGCCGGGAAGAGCCTGTTCGGCCGGGCCGACCGCGACAAGCAGATGCTGACGCTGCGGGAGTCGGAGAGCTACTCGAACGGGATCATGAAGCTGATCTACGACGTCAAGCGCTGATCCGGATGGAGGGCGATCGCGCCGCCGACGCGACACCCTCTGGTGCCTTCCGGAGGACGGGTGTCGCGTACTTCCGCACCGGTGAAGCGGAAGCCGGGATCCCGGGCCTCGCTCAGTTGCGGCAGCCGCCAGAGTGGTTCCCCGGGCAGGAGTTCGTTCAGCCGGCGGACGAAACGCAGCGCCCCCGGTCCCGTCATGCCGACGGCCGCTCCCGCCGACTCCAAGGTCGCTTCCTCGTCGCCGCCGCCAGAGCAGCACCTGGCAGATCTCGGCGTACAGGTCCGCGCGGCTGCCGGGGAGCGCACCCCGGTAGCGGTGAACGTTGGCGATCATGGTCAGCAGCAGCGGGTTGGCCCCCAGGTCGTACAGCATCGGCCGGCCGCGCAGGCGGGCCAGCAGGTCCTCCGCGGCCTCTCCAGCCCGCTCGTCCGCAGCAGTCCGGCCCTCAGTGCCCCCATCGCTGCTCCACCGCTCCATGGCGCGATACCAGCCGTGTACGAAACGGGTGATCTGGTGGCCGGTGAAACGCCGCACTTACAGGACCCGGGCTCGGTTGAGGGGGGCGCTGAGGTAGCCGTGGGGGCGGGAGGTCAGCACGAAGTCATTCCCCTCGTACTGTTCGATCTGCTCCTCCACCCAGGCGGCGACGCGCCGCCGATCCTCCTCCCGCGCCACCTCGTCCAAGCCGTCGAGCAGCACGACACAGCGCCCGGCCTCCGACTGCTCCTCGAACCAGCCCTGCGGTTCGTCGACCCGGTGACGGCTCGCAAGGTCGATGCGGTAATCGCGCTCGAACCGGGAGGTGCGCTGCAGCAGCCACACGTCCAGGGAGCCCGCGACGCGTGCGGCCCACCGGCTCTGCACGTCGCCGAAAACCTTGCCGGCGAAGGCCACGACCGCGATGAGTAACTCGTAGCCCGCTAGCGCCAGAATCGCCACCACTGGTTCGCGGGTGACCTCCGGTCACGGCTGCGCACCGATCAGCGCAGGGGGAACAACGCCCAACGCGGTGAGCCCCAGCCGCGCCATCCACCCCGACTCCGAGCCCGCCTTGGACTCCGACCCCCTCTCATCCGGCAAGCCCGCTCCCGATTCTCGGCAACACACCGTCAGCAGGCCGACCGCCTCGGCCCACCCCGGAGCGGCCACACCCTCATCAGCTCTCCGAGGCCGAAGCCCTCCCCCGACACCAGAACACCGCCAGTAGTGATTTTGTCATCTGTACGCGACTGCCGATGGGCCGTCCGTGCACACCCGCGACAGCGACAGCACCACCAAGGACCGGCTCGCCCGCGCGCTGCCCGGCATGTGGGGCCGATCCGGCAGCACTCGGTGAAGTCAGGGCTCACCCTCGCCCGGCCTCGTCTCTTGACGGAGGCGGTTTCCGTCGAGAGTGCAGATACACAGCTGCGGCAAGAAGAAGCAGCAGGGTGCTTACGATCCATGTGCCACTACCGTCCGTGAGCGTGTGAGGCAGGTCGGTGTACGCGAACACGTAGTAGAGGCTGCCGCCACCGAGCGCCCACACGAGCATCCCCGCACGTCGGTTGCTTCCGATCATGGAGCGGACGACAAGGATGGCGCCGAACCAGATGAACGCCAGGCCGTTGGTCTGGGCCGTGTCGTTCTCAAGGGCTCGTGCCATGAAGACACCGACGCCCATGGACAGCACTCCAGCCACGAGTAAGACGGCCACGTCACCACGTCCCTTCGATGAGGAAAAGGACGAGAGGCTAACCCGGACGGCCCGGGACCGGTCCCACCGAAGTGATCCCCCCGCCAGCACGGTGCGCGCCTCGACCAGGTCGGCCGGCCCGGAATACTGCCGAAGGCCAAGGTAGACCTGCGTATCTGTGCTGTGGACCCATTGTGCAAAAGCGCACGTGGGTTGCTGCACCGCACGGCTGGGTGCAGAGCCACCGCAAGCACCGACACGCAGTCCAAAACGAGATCGTGCATGTTTAGCGGTGGGACGTCGAGGATGGCGGGGTGACTCGATGTTCAGGATCCGCTGGCTGGCGATCCAGGTGCTGGCGAGAGTGGGCAGTATGTCGTCCTCGTCCTAGATAGCAGCCAGGTGCGCGTAGAGCTTCCGTGCGTGCGCCGGCCAGTGCTCCCGCAGGTCAGTCCGCCAAGCCAAGGCCGCCGGTCCGTGGGACAGTGAGCCTTTTCCAACCTGGAAGACGGCCAGGTTGGCACCGCTTCTTCGTCAAGGCGTGGGCCATCGGAGGAAGTCCGATGTCAGTGCCGCCTGCTCTACTTCGGCACAGGACCGATGAACGACGGAGACCGCCATGGGCGTGCTGTACGACTACTTCCACGCGACCGACGACGCCGCGGCGGTGAACCAGGCCATCGGTCCCGACGGCGACTGGTTCCGCGGGATGTCGCTGGAGGAGACGGGCGCAGACTGGATCCACGCAAAGGGCCTGGACCCGAACGTCGTCCTGGCCAGACTGGTCGCCTACGCCGAGGGCGTCCCCTTCACCGATCAGCAGGACGCGCCGGAAGTGATCTGGCCTGGACCGCCATACCCCCAGAGCGTTCCCGTACTCCAGCCGTAGTTCGTGATCTCGATCGTGAGGGGCGCCGAGGAGGCAGTTGGCAGCGTCGATCATCTGGACGAGGCCGACCACGCCGTCGTGGGCGTTCTTTTCCTTCTCCGCCTACCCGAGTCCACCGAGACGGAGGGCGTTCCTTATCTCGCTGAGCTTCGCGGTCGTCGCCGGGGTCCACTCCTTCGCCTGCTCACTGAGACGGAGGGCGTTCTCAATCTCGCTGAGTTTCGCGGAGGACAGGGCGCCCGCCCGCTCGATCAGGTCGTCCCGGGACACGGTGGTCAGCCACGTGCAAGGGGTAAAGCCCGGACGCGGGAACGCGAACCGAAGCACGCCTTCAAAGGGCAGTCCTTCCACGGCGCCTACTGCCACTTCGACGCCCAGACCGGTGATGTCGACACCCGCCCGAGCGACGACCTGCATCACCCGGATCCCGGACGCGTCGTCTCCCGACAGCAGCACGACCGGCCGCCGCTCGTCGAACTCCACCCACCAGACTTCGCCACGTTGCACATGTCCTCCTGACACAGGACGGCGGGCGGACGCTGCGCGACCCCGACGCGCTGTGGAGACGGGTGCGGCCACCCGTTGATCATCGGTGTGTGAAGACAAACGATCACGTGGTGGCCGCAGGGCACAGCGTAGACCCTGCCCGCTGAAGGGAGGCGTTCGAGGATCTGATGAGCCGGATAGCGGGACGGTTCACGGGTCGAACCCCGGTGCCGGGTCCGGAAGTTGGTGCTCGGACTGCTGTCGGACCTGCCGCGCAAGAACTGCTGGACCATCGCCGAACCCGCCAGATCTCCCCGGATTTTCCCCGCAGGCCCTTTTGATCTCTGTATCCGGAGAGTAATCGCAGGTCAGAAGTACAGGAGGCGGACGAGTCGGCCTGTACGCCGGGTTCTGTCTCCCTTTCGGGCGTAGCGCTCTGACCTGGAGAGATGCGGTGTTTCGGCGACGGCGTTACACATCCCGTGCACAGTGTGACGAGGTCCGAGCGTTGATCAGTCGCCGTGGTAGAGGCGATGCGGCTCGATCAGTTGGATGGTGGGGTCGCTTTCGGCGCGGAGGCGCAGGTCGTCGGTGAAGCCGGCGGCGCTGTAGCAGTGCAGTCCCGTGGCGTCGGTAGCTGTGCCGCGTGCCATGAGCAGGGAGCGGATGCGCTGGAGGCGGTCCAGATGTCTCTGCCCCATGACGTCGTTCCACTTGACTTCACCGATGGCCAAAAGCCCCTCGACGCCGTTTTCGGTGTCGCCGTGGACGGCGACGTCGACTTCGTGGCTGGTCTTCGCGGCGGGGTCGTTGACGGTGCCGCTCGCCACTCTGGTGGCCACCCCGCCGTGGGTTTCGGCCGAGGCGTGCCAACGGGCCCACTCGCGGCAGACCTGCTCGAAGTGCGGGCCGACGACTTTGCTGCGGAACGTGGACTGGGCGCGGCGCCACACCGCACCGGCGCGTCCGGGGCGCTCCAGGTCACCCCAGGCAGGACGCATGACTGCGTGGTAGAAGGCGATGAGGGGTTCGGCGATGCGGTAGGCGGAGCGGTTACGGCGGAAGGCGTCAGCCTCGTGCGTGATCATGCCGACGTCCTGAAGGACGCTGAGCGGGTGGGCGAGATCGGTGGACTTACGGCCGAGGTAGTCGGCGATGCCGCCGCGAGCGGTGTTTCCGGCGGCGATGGCGGCCAGGACCGAGTGATAGAGGGCGGTGTCGTGGAGTTCTGGCTCTTCGGCGAGCAGATAGCGGGCTTCCCGGAAGAGCGGGCGGGCAGGATTGAGGACTGCGCGGACGACCCAGGCGTTGAAGTCGTCGGGGCCGGCGGGGGTGTCGCCTTGGGTGAACTCGCGGCGATAGGCGGGAGTACCGCCGACGATGGCGTGGGTGAGCAGCGCGGTGCGCGGGTCGGCGATCTCCCAGAACTCGGCGGCGAGACGGAAGTCCAGAGTGGGGACGACAAGCTCCAGGCCGGCGCGGCCGCGCAACGGGGCGTTTCCGGCGAGGAGCCCTCCCATGAAGGACAGCGCGGAACCGCACAGCAAGAGCCGCACGGGGGTATTGATGCGCTGGGCCGTCGGATCGAGGGCACGCTGGATGATCGAAGGGAGAGCCGGGGACGCCTTCGCGACGAAGGGAAACTCATCAATGACCGCCGTGACGGGGCTGCCCCCGTCCGCGATACGCATGAGCTCGGTGACAGCTTCACCCCAGTCGGCGAAACGGAAAGGCGTTGGCTGATCGCGGTAGTGAGCGAGAGCCCCGCCGAACTGACGCAAGGCGTCAGCTTCCGTGGTCTCCGTAGCAGTGAACATGAACCCGCCGCTCGCGCGGATAAGGGCGTCGAGCAGGAAGGTCTTGCCCTGGCGACGCCGTCCGGAGACCACGCCGAGGGTGGCCCGGGATCCTGGCAGGGCTGCGAAGCGAGCCAGTTCCGACCACTCGAAGTCGCGGTCGAACATCTCGGCGGGTCTGTCCATGGAGGCACGCATCCTTCAGAAGTATAATTGCGCCTATTATAACTGCAACTCTTACGAGGTGCTCCGGCCGTACAGACCACTGTGCAACCGGGGGGCGAGGCGAGGTCGGAGCGAAGACGAACGAGACCGAGCACTTCCGGCCCCTGCTGATGTCTTCTCCGTCCTGATCGCCTACGTGGTGGGCCCGGCCATGAGGTGGGGCGGGTAGTCGGCGCCGTGGCGTACGCCCATGAACCCGGCCCGGTCCCGTTCCACGCGGCCGATCGCGCCGCAGTCCGGAGTCTTGTCCGCCCCGGTGATCAGCGAGGTTCCGGTGATCGTGGTGACCAGTCGGCCGCCTGGCCGCAGCGCGGCGAGCCACGAGGCGGGGATGCGCGGCACGGAGACGGTGGCGACCTCGGGCCGGTGGCCGACCTCGGCGAGCCGGTCACGGGCTGCTTCGGTCAGATACGGGTCCACGTCCACGCTCGTGACATGCCGGTCGCCCAGGGGGCGGCTCAGTAGGGCCGCGCCGTAGCCCGTGCCGGTGCCCACGTCAAGCACGTCCACGCCCTCGTCCGGGCGCGGGTGCCTGGCCATCTGCACCACCAGCGACGGCAGCCTGGAGGACGACGACGGCCACCATTCGGGGCGGTCGTCGGGCTTGGCGTGGTCGGCGTGCGGTTCGCCGAGGCGGGTGACGAGCGTGGCGTCACGGTAGGCCGCGCGCATCCACCCGGACCGGTGGCTCGGCCGTCGCAGAGCACCGCCCCGATCGGGGCGGCGTCCCACCAGCGGGGGACGAACACGTGCCGCGGCGTGTTCCGTGCGGCCTTCCCAGCTCAGGGCCCGAGGCTCCCATGGGGACTCACGTCAAGGCTTCGGCAGGCTATTGCCAGGTCTCCCAGCGCACGGCCTCGTCAAGGACGGACCGGGCGCCGTCGAAGTCCGCCAGGCGAGCGGCGACCGTGCGTGCGGCGAGGTGCTCGGGGAGGGCGGCCGAGAACTTCAGGCCCTGCACAGCACGGGGGTTGACGTCAGGCAGGACAAGGTGGTGGGCGAGGGCGGTGCAGGCGGCCTGCCAACTCTGCGGTGTCGTTGCCGTATTGAGGCGGATCCGGGCGTCGTCGGGGTGTTGTACGGGGTCGGCGAGGGCCCCGAGGGATGCGATGAGGGTGGCATTGGCGCGAAAGCCGGCCCAGGTCCACCACTCGAGCTTGTCGCCCTCGCGGCGTAGGAGCGTCCCGCGTGCGTCGACGTGCGAGGCCCGGTTCTCTCGGAGTTCGGCGAGGCGTGCCTGCGCGCGTCGGGTGAGGCGGGCGGGCGGGTCCGCGCCGAGGAGTACGTCGCGCATGGCGCGGGTGAGTGGGAAGGAGAGGCCGCTGAGCCCGTAGCTGTCCCAGCGGGCGCGGCCGCCGCCTTCGGCGGGTTCGACGAAGGCGCGTCTGCGGTTGAAGTCGATGTGGCCGATCTGCCAGCTGCGTCCGCCGAGGAGCAGCAGGCGTGGCCCCTCATGCTGTTCCAGCAGGAGCCGAGGGTCGATGGTGCCGAGGTCCTTGCGGCCGAAGTAGAC
The DNA here is from genome assembly GCF_035917395.1 of Streptomyces sp. NBC_01808. Lineage (NCBI taxonomy): Bacteria > Bacillati > Actinomycetota > Actinomycetes > Kitasatosporales > Streptomycetaceae > Streptomyces > Streptomyces sp. NBC_01808. Next base: position 2,109,076 of record NZ_CP109072.1, on the reverse strand, counting down.
GGTGAACTGCGGCGGGGCGGTGAAGGCCGCAGTGAGGGCCATGAAGTGGCGGCGGCCGAAGTGCTTCTCGGCTTGGGGGCCGATGAAGAGGAGCCCTCCGTCGGTGTCGAGGAATCCGCCGCTGACCAGGTACTTGATGATCGGCGTCGAGCTCTTGTCGAAGGGTGCGAGACCGTTCCACTCCTCGTGCCAGGTGCGGTCGCCGAGTGTGTGCTGCTGCAGGGCCGCGGCGAGAATCTGCTGGGCGACGAGGTGGCGCGGCTGTGGCGGCGGGACGACGGGCTCGATCCAGTGGCGGCCCCACAGCAGGAGCAGTGCCGCGGCTTTCAGGAGGTCGGGCTCTTCGGTGGCGAGGAAGAGGGCATTGCGTACCGTTCCGGTGCGCCGTCCTGTGCGGCCCAGGCGCTGCAGGAAGGCTGCGACGGTGTCAGGGGCGCCGATCTGGACGACCCGGTCCAAGTCGCCCACGTCGATGCCGAGTTCGAGGGTCGAGGTGGAGACGATCACGCAGTCTCGGGCCTCGGCGAAGGCTTCTTCGGAGCGGCGCCGCTCGTCGAGGGAGAGGGAGGAGTGGGAGAGGTACGTCGTCACGCCGCGGAGACGAAGCTTCTCACCGAGTTCCTCGACGGATGCGCGGGAGTCGCAGAAGACGAGTCGCTTTTCGCCGCCGTGGAGGAGGGAGATGAGTTTGGCCGCGTTGTCGAGGGAGCCCACATAGTCGAGTTCGATGTCGCCGGGTGGTGGGGCGCTTCCTTCGGGTGCCTTGGGAGGAACGCCAGGTGCGACGACGCGGCCCACGCGCTCGTGTGGTTGTGCCCCTTGCAGCCAGTGCAGCAGGTCTTCGGGGTTGCCGACCGTGGCGGACAGGCCGATGCGCTGGATGCGCCGCTCGGCGAGGCGCTCAAGGCGTTCGAGTACGGCGAGCAGGTGCCAGCCGCGGTCGTCCGAAGCGAAGGCGTGCACCTCGTCGACGACAACGGCCCGTACCCCGCCGAGCATGTGCTTGTGGTCGGTCTTCTTGCTGATGAGTTGTGCTTCGAGGGATTCGGGGGTGGTCAGGAGGATGTCAGGGCCGTCGACCCGCATTCGCTTGCGCGCGGATTCCCTGGTGTCGCCGTGCCACAGCGCCGCAGTACGGCCCAGCCATCCCGCGTAGGTCTCAAGGCGTGGTTCAAGGTTGTTGAGGAGGGCTTTGAGGGGGGCGAGGTAGAGCACCGAGATGCCCTGCCAGTCGCTGTTCTCCATGGCCGCGAGCAGCGGGAACGAGGCGGCCTCGGTCTTGCCGCCCGCGGTGGGGGCGAGCAGCACGGCGTCCTCGCCGTCCATCAGCGGGTCGATGGCGGCCTTCTGCAGGGGCCGCAGGTCGGGCCAGCCGAGGGTGTTGACGATGTGGTGCAGGAGCACGGGATGCAGACGGTCCACCGGATCCGGGCGGTCCAACCGGTCCGGCTCCATCACAGCTCCAGGCCGATGTCGTCCGCTGCCGCAGCGTTGCGTTCTATATCCGTCAACTCACTCCCGGACAAGGTGAGTTGATAGTGGAGCCGCGGGTCGAACTCCTCGAACTGGTCGATCCGGTCGAGGACGTCTCCGACGAGCTTCTTCAGGAAGATCCGCGGGGCGACGCCGACCTTCCCGCCCAGGCGCCCGCCGACTGCCTTGGCGAGGTCGTCGATGTACGCCTCGTCGGCCACCTCCCGGATCCGTACCGGATCGCCCGCTCCGGCGGCGTACAGGTCCCGGACCTTCAGCCCGAGCTGGACGAGGCGCTCCCCGGTGAAGCCCGGCAGCCGGATCTGCACGGCACGCGGGTTGTCGAAGCGAGGGTCGGTCGTGAAGTCGGTGGCGAGCCGCTGCGCGAGGGGGGCGAGTCGCTGCACACCCTGCGGCCCGTCGTAGAAGGCCGGGGTGCCGGTGATCACCAGATAGAGGCCGGGGAACCGGCCGGAGTGCACCTCGTCGATGAGCTGGCGCAGCGCGTTGAGGGCCTTGTCGCGGGCGTCGGAGCGGACCCGCTGCAGCGTCTCCACCTCGTCGAGTACGACGACGAGGCCGGCATGACCGGTGTCACGCAGGACGGTGAGGAGCCCCTGGAGGAACCCGAGGGCCCCGAAGTGGTCGAGGTCACCACGCACCCCGGCCGTCTTGCGCGCCGCGGCGGACACGTGCGGCTGTCCGCCGAGCCAGGCGAGGACGGCGGCGGCCGACGTGTCATCGCCGGCTTCGAGCGCCTGGCGGTAGCCGCGCAGTGCGGCGGCGAAGGCCGGTGCGTGCCGGGACACCTCGGCGAGCCGCGCCGACATCAACCGGTCCACGGCATCGGCAAGGGCGTCCTCGCCCACTCCGTCGGCGAGCGCGTCCTCCTCCAGTGCGTAGAACCAGCCGTCGACGACCTGCTGCAGCGCGCTGGGCGGGAAGGCCGAGGTGGCGAGCCGTTCGATGAGCCGCCGGTAGACGGTCTCGAGCTTGTGCAGCGGCGTCTCGTTCTCCGACACCTGGATCTCACAGACGGCGAACCCGCGGGCCTTGCCGCGCTCGGCGAGCCACCGGGTGAAGAACGTCTTGCCGGAGCCGTACTCGCCGCGCACCGCTTTGAAGACGGAGCCGCCGCCTGCGGCGGTTTCCAGCTCCTCGTCCACAGCGGGGGCGAACCGGTCGAGGCCGGTCGCGAGCAGATCAAGCCCCTGCTCGGGCACGGCTCCCCGCCGCAGTGCGTCCACGACGCTTCGCCGCCGTACGGTGCTGACCTGACCACGTACGTCATTCACGGGCACCATCCTCGCAAACCTGACCCTCCTGCTGCCCGGGAGTCGGTGTTGCGCGAGGACTTCGGTACCGCGATCGCAGGGCCAGAAGCCCCTGGGCGGGATGAGCCGAAAAGGGCTGGGGGATGGCGATCGCGCCCGTACAATCCAACAAACTAACAATCCGTCAGGGCGGCCTGCCGAGATGCCGGCCACGAGCTGCTCGGTGCAACCACCCACCGAGGCCAGTTCTGACGGCAGGGCGCGGGGGATCGGAGAGCCAGGCTGATGAAGAAGGGTCGCTGGACGGCCGTCGCTCCTTCCGAGTACCCGCACGAACAGGCGGCCCTCGAGAGGATCCTCACGCCTCTACCGGACGACGGTCCGTGGCGGGCGTGGTCCAACTTCACCTTCGTCAGCCAGACGGGTCACGTTCGTGAGGTCGACCTCCTGGTCGTGACGCCGGGTGGCGTGCACATGATCGAGCTGAAGAGTCTGCACGGCCGGGTGGAACGGCGCGGCGGCCAGTGGGTGCAGATCCCGCCGGGGAACCGACGCGGGTACGGGAGGAGCCTCGGCGATCCACTGCGCCTCACCAACCAGAAGTCCAAGGAACTGGCTTCCCTGCTGCGCAGGTACGGCGCGAGGGTGTACGTCACCGAGGGCGTGTGCTTCACCGAGGACGGCCTCGACCTGGCGCTGCCGCCGCACGAGCTGAACGCCCACATCTACAACGGCGTCCCGGCCCTCCTCGCGGAGCTCCGGCTGCCGCCTCGCGAGGACCGGTTCAGGATCTCGTCGCAGGCCAGCACGGGCATCGGCAGGGCGCTCACCCAGGTCGGTATCCAGCAAGTGGTCAGGGAGGCGAAGGTCGGCCCGTTCATCCTGGACAAGCGGCCCTTCGACACGGGTGTCACCTGGGCCGACTACGCGGGCAGACACGAGCAGTTATCCGAGACCGTGCGCGTGCGGGTCCATCTGCGGCCCCGCAACTCGAGCAGCGAGGCGCGTAAGGCACTCGTCGAGGCGGCGAGGCGGGAGGCCGACACACTCAAGCGGATCCACCACCCCGGTGTGGTGCGCATTCGGGACTACTACCCCTCCGACCATGAAGCGGGCCCAGCCCTCACCTTCGACCACCACCCCGAGCGGCTGCACCTGGACGAGTTCCTCGACCGGTGGGGTGAAGTGCTGAACCTGGAGGACCGGCTCGCACTCGTCCGCCAGATCGCCGAGGCGATCAAGTACGCGCATGCCAAGCGGCTCTACCACCGTGCTCTCACGCCGCGCTCGATCCATGTCATCCCTCGCTACAAGGGTGCGGAAGGGCGTGAACTGAGCGAGGAGGAGCGCTGGCGGCAGCCCATTATGCAAGTATCCGACTGGCAGCTGGCCTCGCGCACGATCACCTCAAGCGGAGTGAGCCTGGCACCGTCCACGGTGTCGGACGGGAGCGTCGGCGACGCCTCGGATCCTTATCTGGCGCCGGAGTTGACGGCCCCGAAGGCCGATCCGGCGCGCATGGACGTGTACGGCATCGGCACGCTCGCCTATCTGCTCATCACCGGCAGCTCTCCCGCCGGGACCCGCGCGGAGCTGCAGGCCAGCTCGGAGAGGGGCGAGCGGCTCGCCCCGTCGGCGGTCAGGGACGGCATCCCGCCGTTCCTCGACGAACTGATCGACGCCGCCACCGCTCAGCAGCCGGACCGGCGGCTCGACGCGGTGAGCGACTTCCTGGAAATGCTGGCGGCGGTCGAGGAGGACCTCAGGCCCACCGCAGTACAGGAGGAGGAGCAGCCGGAGCAGGAGCCTGCCGACGACCCCGACCCGCTTGAGGTCCCGCCGGGCACGCTCCTGCAGGGGCGCTGGCGGGTGCGCCGCCGCCTCGGTACCGGCTCGACAGCGCGTGCCCTCCTGGTGCTGGATGAACGGCAGGGGAAGAGAGACGCGTTCGCGGTACTGAAGGTGGCGCTCGACGACGACAAGTCGGAGGCGTTGCAGCGCGAGGCGGAGACTCTCGACCGACTGCGGGACTCGAGCATCATCCGGCTGCTCAAGCCGAGGACTTTCGCCGTGGGCGGGCGTACGGTCCTGGCCACCGAGTACGTAGGCAACATCAAGGCCGAGGCCGACGACAAGCGCGACGACCGCACCGCTCGGGACGAGACCATGGCGCGCGTCCTGGGGCGCCAGGGCCGCCTCACCATGGACGAGCTGGAGCGCTACAGCGACAACCTGTTCAACGCCCTCTACTACCTGGAGGGCGAGGGCATCTGGCATCGCGACATCAAACCGGACAACATCGCGATCCGGATCCGTCCGAACGGCACCAGGCAGGCCCTCCTCCTCGACTTCTCGCTGGCCTCCGTCTCGGCCCGCGAGACCGGCGCGGGCACAGCCGGCTATCTCGACCCGTTCGTCGGCACGGTGATGCGGAACCTGTACGACGACGCCGCGGAACGGTACGCACTCGCCGCGACGCTGCACCAGATGGCGTCGAACGAGCTGCCGCAGTGGGGCGACGGGTCCGTCACCCCGCGGATGACGGACCCGAAGGAGTGGCCGTACCCGACGATCGCCTCGGAGGGCTTCGAGGACGAACTGCGCGACGGGCTCACCGAGTTCTTCCGCAAGGCGCTCGCCCGCGATGCGAAGCAGCGCCACAAGGACCTGCGGGAGATGCGCACGTCCTGGCAGCGGGTCTTCCTGGACGCGCAACGCCTGGCCGCCAGCGCCGGACACGAGTCGCTGAGGCGGCAGGGGCAGAGCTCCGCACCGGATGGCGAAGCCGACACCGCCGAGCTGCGCGACCAGCTTGCCGAGGTCGCCACCCGTGACACTCCTCTGGTGCGTGCGGGCCTGACGCCGTCCGCGTACTCGATCCTGCGGGACATGAAGCTCACCACGGTCGGCGAATTCCTCGACCGGGCCAGTCGTACGTTCATCAACCGGCCGGGGCTCGGCGCCCGTACGCGGACGGAGATCCAGCGGCGGCAGAAGGAGTGGCGTGCCCGCCTCGGCTCGCAGCCCGAGCCGCAGCCGTCGCCGTCACCGTCACCGCAGGAGAGGACGCCGCTCGAAGCGCATCTCGAGCACATCGTCGGGGTGGTCCCCGACGTCCAGGACATCGACCACCTCCTCGCCCGGATCGTCCCGCCTGCCGCCGGCCGGACGAAGCGGCTGCACGAGGTGGCCGTGCACCTGCTGCGCGCGCCCGGCGCCGACGGCACGCTGCCGGACCTTCCGGTGTGGCCGCTGCAGAAGGACGCCGCGCAGGCCGTTGGGTTCGCCGACCAGTCCACGTTCTCGAGAGAGTTGAAGAAGCTCCGCAAGCTCTGGGCGCAGGATGAGGGCCTGCTGGAGGTGCGGGCGGCGGTGCTGGAGCAGCTTCGCACGCTCGGCCGGGTCGCCTCCGTGGACGCGCTGGCCGGCTGGCTGCTCGGCACCCGCGGCTACTCCCTGGGAGACCCGGAGGTACGGCGGGCCGCCGCCTTCGCCGTGTTGCGCGCGCTGATCGAACGCGAGCAGCATCTGTCCGTGGGCGACGGGGCTTTCCAGCACTTCGCCCCATACAAGGCGACCGACCCGGTACGCCGCGCGGGCTTCCTCGCGCTGGAGGTCGACCCGGACAACGAAGCGGACGGACCCGACACCCCGGCGGCGCCCGCGCTGCTCAGCTACGTGAAGCGGCTCGGTGACGCCGCGGACCGGCTCGCGGGACGGGACTCCCTGCCAGGTTCGAGCACGGTCCTCGCCGAGTTGAGCGCGGTGAGGCTGCCCGAGGGCGACTTCTCCTGGGACGACCGGCGCGTGGCCACCCTCGCCGCCCAGGCGAGCCAGAACGCCGCGCTGTCGCCGCGGCTCGAGATCTACCCGCGCGATCTGGGCCTCATCCGCGCCCTGCGACTCACTCAGGCGGGTCTGGTCCGGGTCCTGCCGGGTCTGCCCGAGAAGCAGCAGCCGGGGCTGCCCCTGCGCGAGGTCCTCGAACGTGTCAACGACCGCTTCCCCGCTCTGGCGGCGCTCGCCGGGATGAAGGACAGGCCCGAGGAACTGCTCAAGGCGCTGCGCGAGGCGGGGTTCGACCTCAAGTACGCGGCCGACAAGAAGGCGTTCCTGCCCCGGAAATTCGAGGCGGTCCTGTCGTACACCTCCGCTCTCAGCGGCAGCGGTTCCGGGACCGGCGGCCCGCTGGACCCGGAGTCGGCCGCGGCGCGGGCCGATGCGCAGTTGGCGGGCGCCGCGCGGCGCGACGGGTTCCGGGTACTGACCGTGCGCGCGCGGAGCGCCCCGGCGGTGGGACGGGAACTGCGTCGCCAGTACGGGGCGCGGGCGGTGTCCGTGACCGAGCTGTTCCTGAAGGGACTGCGGGGCGAACTCACGCCCGAGCGCGCGATGCCAGCGTGGGAGGTCGTGGTGAGGGCGGACGTCCTTCCGGCCGGGCAGCGTCCGACGGGGTTCACCAACCTGGTGGGGGCGGTGTGGCAGGCCGTGCAGGGGGTGCTGGAAGGGGAACTGGCGGCTTCGGCCCGGGCCCCGACTTCCGGTGATGGCCGCGTTGCCCCTGTCCTCCTCGCAGATGCCGCCGTCTTTGCCCGCTACGACGGCATGCACGTCCTCGACCGGCTGACTGCGCGCGCCCGGCGCGGTGGCCGCCCCCTGTGGGTCCTTGTCGCCCAGGACGACGAGACCGCCGTCCCGAAACTCGCCGGACGCCCCGTTCCGTACCTCGAGGCCCAGCAGGAGTGGATCCCCATTCCCAAGTCCTGGACCCGCATGCACGAACCGACCGCTCTCGAAGGAGCCACCGCGTGATCGACCGCAAGGCGCTGCTGTCGGACCTGCAGGCACAGGTCAAGGCGGCGGAGACGGACCTTGAGGGCCAGGTGAAGCGGGACGAGGCGGTACGGGACCGGCTGCGTGCCGAGTACGACGCGTCGAAGAAGGTCGGCCGTACGGCGGCGACCTGGCAGTCCTGGCTCGATGAGCGGATCACGCAGGTGGCGGTGGCGTGGGTGCTCGGGACGGTCTTCGTACGGTTCGTCGAGGACAACGGCCTGGTGCCCGAGCCGTACATCACCGCGCCCGACATCGCCGGGCGCGAGGTCGCGCAGGCGCGGTACGACGAATACGTGGACAAGACAGAGGACCCCACGTATCGGGGCTGGTTCGAGCGGGCCTTCGAGGAACTGGCGGAGGGGCCGGCGGGGGCACTGCTGTTCTCGGAGCATAATCCGCTGCGGCAGATACCGCTCTCGCACGAGGGGGCGGGGGCGCTGCGGGACTTCTGGCAGCGGACGGTCGACGACGAAGCGGGGACGTCGGTCCTGGTCCACGACTTCACCGACCCGCTGGAGGAAGACGGCGACGGTACGCGGGGATGGGACACCCGGTTCCTGGGCGACCTGTACCAGGACCTGAGCGAGGCCGCCCGCAAGAACTACGCGCTGCTTCAAACCCCGGAGTTCGTGGAGGAGTTCATCCTCGACCGGACGATGAATCCGGTGGTACGGGAGCGGGGTGGCGTCGAGGACCTGAAGATGATCGACCCGACGTGCGGGTCGGGGCACTTCGTGCTGGGTGCGTTCCGGCGGCTGGTGCGAGAGTCGGCTGAGCGGCGGCCGGAGCTGGACGCGCATGCGCGGGTGCGCGGGGCGCTGGAGTCGGTGCACGGGGTGGACATCAACCCGTTCGCGGTGGCGATCGCGCGGTTCCGGCTGCTGATCGCGGCGATGGGGGCGGCGGGGGTGCGGACGTTAGGGGAGGCGGCGGGGTACGACTGGCCAATGCAGTTGGCAGTGGGGGACAGCCTGATCCGTAACCGGAAGATCCGCGGCGAGCAGGGCACGTTCGACTTCGAAGAGGCGGACGAGCCGGACCCGCTGGTCGACTTCCGGTACACGACCGAGGACGTCAACGACTTCGACGGCATTCTGCAGCGCGGCAAGTACGACGTGGTCGTCGGCAATCCGCCGTACATCACCGTGAAGGACAAGAAGCTCAACGAGCTGTATCGGTCGATCTACGACGCCTGCCAAGGGACATACGCGCTTTCGGTGCCGTTCGCGCAGCGGTTCTTCGAGCTGGCGAAGGTTGGGGAGAAAGAGACGGGCGAGGGGTACGGACGCGTTGGCCAAATCACGGCGAACTCGTTCATGAAGCGAGAGTTCGGGACGCGGCTCATTGAGTCGTTCTTCGGGCATGAGGTGGAACTGAGAGAGGTCATCGACACGAGCGGGGCGTACATTCCGGGGCATGGGACACCGACCGTGATTCTCGTCGGGACGCGGCGGGCGTACAGCAAGCGGGGGGCGACTGTGCGTACGGTTCGGTCGGTTCAGGGTGAGCCTTCGGTTCCGGAGATTCCAGAGGAGGGGCTCGTTTGGCGTGCGACCGTCGAGCAGATCGATGCGCCCGGCTCCAAGAGCCAGTGGGTGTCTGTGGCGGATCTGGAGCGGGGGCGTTACTTCGCTAAGGCTCCCTGGATCCTTGCGGATGGTGGCGCTGAGCTCGATGAGCGGCTGAGCGCTGACAACGCGGTTCCCATTAAGGCGGTTATCGAGCCGCCTATCGGTCGGGCGATTCGAGCGGGCGCGGACGAGGCTTACATTCGGCCGCTGCGACCGACGTTCCGCACCGTCACCGATCGAGGTGCTCTGCGCCCGCTGATGAAGGGTGACATCGTTCGTGACTGGATCGCGTCCCCTGAGGAACTGGTCTGGTACCCGTACTCCGCTGGCGTCGTTCTGGACGACTTGCGCACTGACTTGTGGCCATTGAGGACGATCCTCGCTGCACGGCGCACGTTTCAAGGTGACATGGCAGATGCCGGCCTCGGCTGGTGGGACTACATGCAGCACACGGCCTCGGCGTACAAGACACCGCTGTCGATCACGTTCGCTGAAGTCGCAACGCACAACCACTTTGTGCTTGATCGGGGTGGGAAGGTGTTCAAGCAGACCGCGCCGGTTATCAAGTTGCGGGAGGAAGCGACCGAAGGGGAGCACCTCCAGTTGCTTGGTGTACTCAACAGCTCCACAGCTGGGTTCTGGCTTCGCATGGTCTGCCACGACAAGGGCAACCGGGGTGGTGAACGTGGCACAGGTCGGTACGCCTGGGAGAGCTATTACCAGTTCAACGGCGCAAACGTTCAAGATTTTCCCCTCCCGCGCACCTACCCCACCACCCTTGCCGTCGCCCTAGACACCGCCGCCCAGCAACTCACCGCCACCACCCCCACCGCCGTAGCCACCGCAGCCACCCCCACCGCCGCCACCCTCCGTAACGCCCATGCCACCTACGAAGCCACCCGCGCGCGCATGATCGCCCTACAGGAGGAGTTGGACTGGCAGGTCTACTCCCTCTACGGCCTCACCGACACCGACCTCCGCCCCGCCGACCCGGCCGACGTCCCGCCCCTCGCCCTCGGTGAGCGGGCCTTCGAGATCGTGCTGGCCCGTGCCATCGAGCGCGGCGAGGCGTCGTCCGAGTGGTTCACGCGGCACAACTCCACACCCATCACCGAACTCCCGGGCCACTGGCCGGCCGCGTACAAGGACATCGTTAACCAGCGCATCGCGATGATGGAGTCGAACTCCGCCATCGGCATGGTCGAGCGCCCCGAGTACAAGCGGCGCTGGGCCACCGAGGGCTGGGACGCCATGCAGAAGCGGGCCCTGCGTGCCTGGCTGCTCGACCGGATCGAGGCCAAGCGCGAGCTGTGGTTCGACGGTGCCGACCAGCCCACCCTCATCACCCTGCCGCGCCTGACCGACCGCCTCCAGGAGGACGACGACTTCGCCGCCGTCCTCAACCTGTACGCGCCCCGCGCCGACTTCGCGAAGACCGTCGCCGAGCTGGTCGGCGACCAGCACGTCCCTGCCGCCGCCGCCCTGCGCTACAAGCCCGCCGGCCTGAAGAAGCGCGCCGACTGGGAGCGGACCTGGGAGAAGCAGCGTGCGGAGGACGCCGCCACCTCCGAGGACGAGAAGCGGAAGATCCGGGCCGCGACCGACGTGCCGCCCAAGTACACCTCCGCCGACTTCCTGCGCCCCAGTTTCTGGGCTCAGCGCGGAAAGCTCGACGTCCCCAAGGAGCGCTTCATCTCCTACGGCGCGCACAACACCCAGACCCCCGCGCTCCTCGGCTGGGCGGGCTGGGACCACCTCCAGCAGGCGCAGGCGATCGTCGGCTACCTCAACGAGAACGAGCTGACGCCCGACGAACTCACCCCGTACCTCGCCGCCCTGCTCGAACTGCAGCCGTGGCTGGACCAGTGGCACGGCGAGTGCCTCCCCGACTTCGGTCAGTCGGCGGCGCAGGCGTTCCACGACTTCCGGCTCGCCCTCCAAGGGGAGCTTGGGCTGACCGACGAGGACCTCCGGGCCTGGCGGCCCGCGGCTGCGGCGCGCGGCGGACGCGCCCAGAAGACGAAGTGAACAGAGGCAGAGAAGCAGACATGGCAGCGAACCCCGCGAACGGCAACCCCGGCACCCCCCTCCTCCGCGAGCTGATCAACATCAAGCCGGAGGTGTCCAGCTCCGACTACGTCCTGCAGCTCGCCGACGCCACCACCCCCGACGGCGTGGCGAAGGCCCTGGCCGAGTACGTCGTCACCGACGACCTCGTGAAGCACTTCAACGAGGCCCTCGGCATCATCAAGGCGGCCGTCGACAGCCACTCCTCGAAGGCCGCGTATCTGCACGCCTCGTTCGGTGCCGGCAAGTCGCACTTCATGGCCGTACTGCACGCCCTGCTCAACCAGGCGCCGGCAGCTCGCGGCAGGACCGATTTCGACCCGGTGTTTGCGAAGAACGGGTGGCTGCAGGGCGGTGACCGACGGTTCCTGATGGTGCCGGTGCACATGCTGGACGCGAAGTCCATGGAGCAGCGGATCCTCGGCGGATACGTCAAGCGGATCAAGGAGTTGGAGCCCGGCGCGCCGATCCCGCGGGTGTACCGAACCGATGCCATGTTCCGCGACCTGCAGTCCATGCGGGAGCGGCTCGGCGACGAGGACGTGATCAAGTTCCTGGCGGGTGCCGCGTCCGCCGAGGCCAGAGGCGACGGCGATGGCGGCGAATGGGGTGAGTTCGGGGCCGCCTTCGCCTGGACCACTGAGCTTCTCGACCAGGCGATGGCCGCCGAGGAGCTGGAGGTCGGGCAGGAGTTCAACCCCGCCGATCCGTCCACCCCCGGCGAGCTGCGGGCCCGGCTCGCCCAGGACACGGCCAAGGTGCTTCCCGGCTACGAGGAGCGTGCTGTCGAACAGGACGGCGGCTTCATCAGCCTCGACCGGGGTCTGTCGGTGATCGCCCAGCACGCGAAGAGTCTGAACTACGACGGGATCGTGCTCTTCCTCGACGAGTTGATCCTGTGGTTCGCCTCCCGCATATCCGAGTCCGAGTTCGTGTCCCGGGAGACCGCGAAGATCACGAATCTGGTCGAGAGCGGCGACGAGCGCCGCGCCATCCCCGTCGTGTCGTTCATCGCGCGCCAGCGCGACCTGCGCGACCTGGTCGGATCCGCTGAGGACGGGGGCCGCTACCAGCGGGCCATCGTCGACAACCTGGAGCTCGCCTCGGGCCGGTTCGACCGCATCAGCCTGGAGGACCGGAACCTTCCTCAGATCGCCCACGCGCGCCTCCTCAAACCGGACACGACCGAGAAGGCAGCGGTCATCGAGGAGGCGTTCAAGAAGGCGAAGTCCACGAACGCCAAGTTCTGGGACGAACTCCTGGGCGGCGACGGGAACAACGTGGGTGCCACGGAGACCGCGTTCCGCTTCACGTATCCCTTCTCGCCCGCCTTCATGGACACCCTCGTCCACCTGTCTTCGGCCCTTCAGCGCTCCCGGACCGGCCTCAAGCTGATGGGTGAACTCCTCGCCCACCGCCGCAATCTGCTGCGCGTGGGCGAGCTGGTGCCGCTCGGCGACATCTACGCACTGATCTCGGGTGGCGGCGACAAGCCGTTCACCGACGAGCTGCGGGCCGTCTTCGAGGAGGCCGACCGGCTGTACCGCAACCGGATGCGCCCCTACCTCCTCGACCAGCACCGGGTCACGGAGGAGCAGGTCGGGACGTACCAGCAGGACCCCGCCGCCGTCGAGGACGGTGACCTCTCCCGTCGGCTCAAGCAGTTCACCGACGACGACCGGCTGATGTCGACCCTCGTCCTGTCCGCCCTCGCGCCCGCCGCGCCCGCCTTCCAGAACATGACGGTCAAGCGGCTCCTGGCCCTGAACGCCGGCACCATCAAGGCGCTCCTTCCCGGCGGCGAGATCCCCGCCCTGATCAACAAGCTGAAGGAGTGGGCGGGCCGGATTCCCGAGATCAAACTCGCGGGCGACGGCGTGGCGATGACCGTACGCCTGGAACTGTCCGGTGTGGACATCGACTCCGTCGTCCGCAACGGCCGCGAAGCCTTCGACAAGCCCCGCTACCGCCACGACGCCGCCGTCGAGCTGTTGCGCTCGGAGTTCGCGCTGACCGCGGCCAAGGGGCAGGGCGGCTTCGACGCGTACGACACCCTCGACTTCACCTGGCGGGGCAGCAAGCGCCGTACCGAGGTGGTCTTCGCCAATATCGCCGACCGGGAGGAGACCCCCTACTCCACGCTCACTTCCACCGACACGGAGACCTGGCGACTCGTCGTAGATCTTCCGTGGGACGAGGGTGCGTACGGGCCGCGCGAAGACGTGAACCGGATGAACGGCTTCTGGGAGCGGCACCCCGAGGTCCAGCACTCCCTCGCCTGGGTGCCCACCCATATGACGACGACGATGTACGGGGACTTCAACCGGTACGTGGTCATCAAGCGGATCCTGAACAGCGGCAGTGACTTCGACAGCCGGTTCGCCGCCCACCTCGGCCCCGACGACCGTGTGCGGGCTCGAGGATTGCTTTCCACGCAGGCCGACACCCTGCGCGACCGGGTCGTCGCCGCGTTCAGGCAGGCGTACGGCCTGGCGAAGAAGCAGGAGGGGGACGTCCTCGACGACTTCTCGGACCACATCGCCACCAAGCCGGGCGTGACGACGCCCGCGCTCGCACTGGGCGCCGCCTCGCGCGATGCGATCCGCGAGATCGCGGGCAGGGTGCTCGCCTGGCAGTACCCGGGCCACCCCGACCTCGGCGCCGAGGCCGTCACGCCCGCCCAGGCGCGCACCGTCCTGGGCTATGTCAGTGAGGCCGCTCGGGCCAAAGAGGGCAAGGCGGAGGTAGTGCCGCGCGGAGAGCGGGAGCTGATGGAGACGGTCGCACAGCCGCTCAAGCTCGGCACGATGGGGGAGAGTTACTTCACCCTCGGCACGTACTGGCGTGAGCACTTCAACCGGCTCGCGAAGAACGACCCGGATGCGGACATCGGCTACGGCTTGCTGACCGCGTGGATGGACGAACCGCAGCGGATGGGGCTCCCGACCCACATCCAGCAGCTCGTCGCGGCCGCGTACGGCGAGATGGAAGACCGGGTGTGGGTCATCGGAGGGGCCCCCGTCGCCGACCTCAAGCTGGGCGAGATCAAGGACGGCTGGGCGTTGCGCCGCCAGCCCCTGCCCTCCGCGCCGGACTGGGAGACGGCCCGCGCGCGCTACGAGAAGATCTTCGGCAAGAAGGCCCCCGTGCAGCTACGCGGGCGGATCGTCAACTCCTTCGCCGATCTGGTGCGTACCCACGTCGACAAGCTCTTGCCGGCCAATCGCGAGCTGGTGGCCGAGCTTGAGCGGCGAGCGGACTTCCTCGGCCTTGACGACACCGCCGTCACCGGCCGCCTGCACACCGCACGCCGCGGGCTGGCCCTGCTCGAGGAGCTGCTCGCCGAGAAGGGACGCGGGGCCAAGCGGGCCGTCGAGGCCCTCGCCGCGTTCGGCCTCGGCGAGCTGACGCCGGAACGGCTCGGCTCATCCGTCACCACAGCGGACGTGGTGGCGCCCGCCCTGCAGAACGCCTCCTGGGACGTGCTCGAACTCGGCACGGGCATGGACGCTCTCACCACCCTCCAGGAGGACGCGCGCGAGGATCAGTTCAGCAGGAAGCTGCAGGACTCTCTGCCGCGCGCCCAGCGAGCGATCACCCAGGCTCTGGCCGTCCAGCGGCAACAGCAGCGGACCGAACCACCGGCCGACACTCCGGCCTCGCCCGGCCCGGACCAGGTGCCCCTGACCACCGACACCTCGCACCCCAAGGTCGACACCACTGCGCGTACGGGTTCCCTGCAGGGCAGCGCTGCCGAGGTCGAGCAGGCCCTGCACCAGGTGGCGGCGGCGCATCCCGGCAAGGGCATCGAGATCACGTGGAAGGTGGTCGACTGATGCCTCAGGCCGGCCCGGGGGTCGCCCGCCTCACGCCCACCGCTGTCGCGAACTACCTCGCGGGTCAGCGCGCGCTGGTCAAAGAGCCACCGCAGCCGGACGGCGAGACTCGCCAGGTGGTGCTCCTGCGCTCGGCACCCACGTGGGAGGAGCAGGCGATCCTGCCCTGGAACGGCGGCCGACGCGCACGGGTGGCCGCCGCGCCCTCCGTGCTCGCCCTTTACCAGGAGGCGCTCAGCCACCTGGGCGCCGCTGGGCCTGGCTCGGCGGAGGATCCGTCCCTTCTCGTCCTGCTCACCGACCGGGAGGACGCCGAACTCGACCCCGGTATCCTGGTCCGCGCCTACCGGCACGCCATCCAGCACGTCGACAACTGGGACCTCATCCGCGAGACATTCACCGCCTCCGGTATCGATCCGAGGCTCAGCGACGAGACCTGGGGGGTGGCCGAGGCGCTCCTCGAAGCCGCCCCCGCGGGCGGCTGGCCCGGCCTCAACCGGCAGGTCCTGTCCCGTACGCACGCACTCACCGCCCTCGCGCGGCGGCGACTGCTCCTCGACGAGGCCGCCCCGCTCGACATCGACACCCTGCTGCTGTGGAGCCGCACCTCCTCCGAAGGGCCGCGCGCCTACCGCGCACTGCGCGACGGGGAGCGTGCCGGGCTGCGGTGCTTCCTCGCCGAGGTGGACCAGGCCGGGCCGACCGCCGACGTCCTCCTGTCCATCCTGGAGCACGACGAGCCGTCCGTCGCCCTGCCGTTCGGGCTCGTCGCCGCAGCACTGTGGCACCACGCCCCAGCCGGCCCCCAGGTATTCCGGGCGCGCGGTCGAGCGGAGAACATCCTCGGCCGGGAGCACCCCGACGAGGACATGCGGCGCTACGGGGAATCCGTCGAGAACCTCGTCGCACGCAACGCACAACTCCTCGCCGAGGTCACCCCGGACGCCGAACGGCTCGCCGGGCATCTTGGGGCGACCGAGGCCATGGGCCACAGCCGCTACCTGCCGGCCGGACTCGAAGCGCGCCTGGCCGCCGTGGGGTCGGCGATCACCGGCCGCGATCTCGACGCCTGCCGCGCGGCGCTGCGCGCGGTACAGGCGCACCACCTCGCGGAGACGGCCCGCACCCGGATCGGCCGCGCCCGGATGGCCGTGCGCCTGGTGCAGTGGCTGGCTACCGAACCCGTGTGGACACCGGACACCGTCGCGGGTGCCCTGGCCCACTACAACGCCGAACTCTCCTGGGCCGACCGCGCGTTGGAGCACCTGGAGGCGGGCGGCGACACCGAGCCCGCCCTGTCCGGAGCCTACGAGGCGCTCGCCGCTGACGTGCGTGAGACGCGGCGGCGCATGGACCGGGCCTTCGCCGAACAGGTCGCCGAGTGGACCTCGGCAGGCACCGGCCCCGGCTCGATGCTGACGGTCGAGACCTTCCTGGAGCGGGTCGCGAAGCCCGTGGTGAAGTCCCAACGGCGGCTGATGCTGCTCGTCGTGGACGGCATGAGCGCCGCGCTCGCGGGACAGCTCGGCGAGGAACTCGCGGCGCACTGGACCGAGTACGACCCCACCGGCGAGAAGACGCTTCCGCCCACCCGCCAGGCGATGGCCGCCGCGCTGCCCACCATCACCGCCGTCAGCCGTACCACCCTCCTCACCGCCAGGCTGCAACGCGGCGACCAGAAGACCGAGAAGCGTGAATTCCCGTCCCTGCGGCTGTGGTCGGGGCAGAAGGCGGCGGTCTTCCACAAGGACGACCTCCGCCCCGCCGACACGGGTGGACGCTTCGGGCCCGACCTGGAAGCGGCGCTGGCGGACGACGCGTCACACCTCGCGATCGTCCTCAACACCGTCGACGACGGCCTGAAGAACGACGAACGCCTCGACGAGTGGGACTGGACGATCGACGACATCGACGCCCTGACCCCACTGCTGGACGAGGCCCGCCGACAGGGTATGGCCGTACTGATCACCAGCGACCACGGGCACGTACTGGAGCACCGGGGCGTGAAGGTACCCACCCCCGAGGCGGTCAGCGCACGCTACCGCGAGGTCCCGGACGGTGGCGCTGAACCCCTGGTAAGCGAGGCGGAGATGGTGCTCGCTGGGCCGCGCGTGGTTGGAGGCCCCATCGTCGCCTTGTGGTCGGCCGACACTCGCTACACCAACCGTGCCGCCGGTTACCACGGGGGAGTGCACCCGGCCGAGTTCACGATCCCTGTGCTCGCGTACCTGCCGGACGGCGCGACCGAGCACATCCCGCAAGGGTGGCGGCAACTCACGGACACATATGAGCCCCGCTGGTGGAAACTGGACACGACGCGCCTGCACCCGACTTCGGTACCCCGCTCCGTGAAGACCGGGACGACGCAGTCGGCGAAACCCAGGCGTACCCCGAAGAAGTCCGCTCCTCAGGACGCGGGTCTGTTTGAGGTCGCGCTGTCCCCCCAACCCTCCGAGACCGAGGGAACAGTGCTCTCCGTGCAAGGTCAGTCGCCGGTGGAGCAGCTGTTGGACGACCTCTTCGTCTCGCCGGCCTTCAGTGACCAGCTCGCTCTGCTCCCTCGCAAACAGGACCCGGAAAGACTCCGCCAGGCCCTTGCCGCGCTCTGCGAGAACAACACGCTCCCTCAGACGGCCGTGGCCGCCGCCGCGGGCATGCCGCCGGCCCGGGCCCGTGGCTACGCCGCCGTCCTCACCCAGCTCCTGAACATGGACGGAATACAGGTCCTCGAACTCCTCCCCGACAACAAGACGCTGAAGCTCAACCCGGCGTGGCTGAGGGCCCAGTTCGGGCTCGGGGAGTAGCCCCGTGGCGGTTCTCACCGCTGTCCAGCTATCCTCCAGCCTCACCGCTGCCCCGACACCGAGATCGCGTTACACATCCATTACACAAACGCGCGGGAACTCCCGGGAAACCGCAGGTAGAGACGTTACGTATCTTGGTGTGGAAAGCGGCCCTGATCCTGGTAAACACCCAGGTCAGGGCCGTAAAGGCGGACGAGTCGGCCTGTACGCCGGGTTCTGTCTCCCGAGGGCCTTGCGGCCGCCGGGGAGGCGGTCATCCATCTGGGACCGGTGTTGCCACCGGCCTCGTGCGGTCTACCCGCGGACTCGGGCGGGCCGCCCTCCATCGTCCGCGCAGGGTCGCTTCCGCGGCCCCTCTTGACCTTGCTCCGGGTGGGGTTTACCTAGCCGCCCGGGTCACCCCGGGCGCTGGTGGTCTCTTACACCGCCGTTTCACCCTTACCGGGAGCTGTGCGCCCCCGGCGGTCTGTTTTCTGTGGCACTGTCCCGCGGGTCACCCCGGGTGGGCGTTACCCACCACCCTGCCCTGTGGAGCCCGGACGTTCCTCGGCGATCCCTGGGTGGGACCGACGCGACCGCCCGGCCGGCTCGTCCGCCGTACGGCCCATGTTAGTCGCAGCGACGGTCTCCTCGCCGCCGCCCGGGTCCGCGCCCGAGGCCGGGCCCGCGCGCCCGCCCGCGGCAGCGGTGGCCAGGAAGGAGCCGGCCAGGATGAGGACGAAGGCCGCGCCGATGGAGCCCGTCAGCGGTTCGTCGAGGAACGCGACGCCCGCCGCGACCGCGACCGCCGGGTTGATGTACGTGAAGACCACCGCCCGCGTCGGTCCCACCTCGCGGATCAGCTCCAGGAAGACCACGAACGCCAGCGCCGTGCACAGCACCCCCAGGCCCACGAGCGACGCCAGCACCTTGCCCGACGGCGTCGTGTCCGGCCAGGTGGCGATCCCGGCGGGGGCGTAGACGATCGCGGCCAGCAGCAGGCAGGGCGCGATGAGCTGCAGCGTCGGTACGTCCTTCAGCCGGCGGGCGATGATCAGCGGGGCGGTGGCGTAGCCGAGGGCGGTGAGCATGACCTCCGTGATCGCCCACGCCGAGCCGCCGCTCAACTCCGGCGCCGCCAGCACCGCGACG
Organism: Streptomyces sp. NBC_01808; assembly: GCF_035917395.1. Lineage (NCBI taxonomy): Bacteria > Bacillati > Actinomycetota > Actinomycetes > Kitasatosporales > Streptomycetaceae > Streptomyces > Streptomyces sp. NBC_01808. The sequence goes on along the minus strand of NZ_CP109072.1, from coordinate 2,090,084 downwards.
CCCGCCAGGCCAAGACCGAGGCCCAGCCAGCGGCGGCGGCCCAGGCGCTCCTCGTCGCCGAGGAGGCGGGCGAGGATCACGCCGATCGTCGGCACGGCGGCGATCAGCAGGCCGGCCATGGCGCTGGACAGTTGGCGTTCGGCGTCGGTCAGGGTCCACCACGGGCCGATGATCTCGATGCAGGCGAACGCCAGCATCGGCGCCCAGTGCGTCCGTACGGTACGGACCAGCCCCCCGCCGCGCAGCGCGAGCGGCAGCAGGACGAGCGCGCCCAGCGCGCACCGTACGAAGACGACCCCCGACGGCGACACCGCGTCCACCGCCACCTTGATCATCAGATACGGGACTCCCCAGATGACGCCCATGAGGAGGAACAGGACCCAGCCGCGTGCAGTCATGCCGTCCAGCCTCCGGGGGCGGAAGCACCGCTGTCTTGAATGCCGTTGCGGGCCGCCGCTACGTCCGTACGCTCCTGCTGTACGCCGCCGGCGTCGCCCCCAGCACCCGCCGGAACCACCTCGTCAGATGCGCCTGGTCCGCGAACCCCACCAGCCCCGCCACCTCCGCCGGCCGGTGCCCCGCCTCCAGCAGCCCGCGCGCCCGCTCCACCCGGTGCTGCGCCAGCCAGGCGTACGGGGGCATGCCCATGGTGTCCCGGAACGCCCGCAGTACCTGGTACCGGGAGAGCCCGAGGTCGCAGCCGATCGCCGCCAGCGAGGGCGGGTCCGTCAGCTCGTCCGCCAGCCGGTCCCGTACCGCACGGGCCACGCCGCTCCCCAGCGCCGCGGTGGCCGCCGGGCGGGCGCGGCCGTGCCGGCGGGCCAGCGCCGCGAGCAGCCACGGCAGCCGCGACTCCGCCTCCAACGGCTCGGCGCCGCGGTCGACCGCGACGTGCGCGGCGCGCAGCGCGGCGGCCAGGGGCGGGTCGTCGATGACGGGCTCGGCGAAGTGCGCGTCCGTGCAGGCGCCGTCGGTCAGCAGCGCCATGGAGGGGTAGAACGCGCGGTACGCGTACCCCTCGTCGCCCGCCGGGCCGCCGGTGTGCGCCTCGCCGGGGCCGAGGACGACGATGCTGCCGGGCCGGGCCCCGATCCGCTCGCCGCGGTAGTCGATGACCTCGGCGCCGTCCGTGCACACCCCGACGGCGAACTCGTGGTGGGCGTGCGGCGCGTAGCGGTGGGCGGTGAAGCACGCCGTCATCAGGTACAGGGACTGGCCCGCGCCGAGCGGCGTCCGCGTCCAGCGCGCGTACTCCCCGGGGCTCCGTCCGCCCCCCTCGCCGCTCATGCGTCGCATTGTGCGCGATGCCGTACGCCCCTTGCCAGCGGGATTCCGCGGCTGCCTACGATGCGCGGATGTCGCAGCGAGATCTGTCCCCAGAAGAGTTCCGCGAGCTCGGCCACGCCTACGTCGACTGGATCGCCGGCTACCGCGCCCGCGTCGGCGACCTGCCGGTGCTCCCCGGCGTCGAGCCCGGCTGGGTGCGCGAGCGGCTCCCGGCGAAGCTGCCGGAGGAGGGCGAGCCGCTGACCGAGGTGCTGGCGGACATGGACCGCATCGTGGTGCCCGGCTCCACGCACTGGCAGCACCCCGGCTTCTTCGCGTACTTCCCCGCGAACGCCTCCCTCGCCTCGCTCCTCGGCGACATGCTCTCCACCGGCCTCGGCTCCCAGGGCATGCTCTGGTCGACGTCCCCGGCCTGTACGGAGCTGGAGCAGCACCTGCTCGACCAGCTCGCCGACGCCACCGGACTGCCCGCCGAGTTCACCTTCGCCGGCGGTGGCGGCGGTGTCATCCAGGACTCGGCGTCCTCGTCCTCGCTGGTCGCGCTGCTCGCCGCGCTGCACCGCACCTCCGGCGGCGCCTGGCGGACGGCGGGCCGGGACGGGCGCGAGGTGCTGTACGTCTCGGCGCACACCCACTCCTCGCTGGAGAAGGCGGCGATCGCCGCGGGGCTGGGGGCTGACGCGGTACGGATCGTGCCGCCCGGCAGCGGCGACGGCCAGACGATGGCGCCCGGCGCGCTCGCCGCCGCCGTACGCGAGGACCTGGCGGCCGGCCGCCGCCCGGTGATGGTGTGCGCCACGATCGGCACCACCGGCACCGGCGCCGTCGACCCGGTGCGCGAGATCGCCGCGGTCTGCGCCGAGTACGGCATCTGGCTGCACGTCGACGCCGCGTGGGCCGGCGCCGCCGCGTTCTGCCCCGAGCACCGCGGGCTCTTCGACGGCGCCGGGCTGGCCGATTCGTACAGCACCGACGGGCACAAGTGGCTGCTCACCGCCTTCGACTGCAATCTCTTCTGGACCCGCGACACCGCCACCCTCGTCGGCGCCCTGACCGTGCTGCCGGAGTACCTGCGCAACGCCGCCAGCGAGTCCGGCGCCGTCGTCGACTACCGCGACTGGCACCTGCCGCTGGGCCGCCGCTTCCGTGCGCTGAAGCTGTGGACGGTGCTGCGCCGCTTCGGCCTCGCCGGCATACGGGACCACGTGCGGCGGCACGTCGGGCTGGCTGCGGAGCTGGAGTCGTGGGCGGCGGCCGACCCGCGCTTCGCGCTGGGGGTGCCGCGGAGCCTGGCGCTCGTGTGCCTGTACGTCGTCACCGGCCGCGGGACCGACGCCGACAACGCCGCGACGAAGGCCGTGCTGGAGCGGATCAACGCGGGCGGGCGCTCGTACGTCACCCACACCGTGGTCGAAGGACGCTATCTGCTGCGGGTCGCGGTCGGCGGGCTGGAGACCGAGGAGCGGCACGTACGGGTGCTGTGGGACGACCTGTGCGCCGCGGCGGACGCGGTGACCGGCGCGGACGCGGCGACCGGATGACCCGCGCGGACGCGGGGGAGCCGGGCGGCACCGCCCGACCGGCCGGCGGCCCCGTCCCGTCGCTTGACCTTGTCGCGACGTCAACGTTTCTACTGAGGTCATGCGAATCGGAGAGCTCGCCGCGCTCGCCGGGGTCACGACCCGTACCGTGCGGCATTACCACCGCATCGGGCTGCTGCCCGAGCCCGCCCGCCGGGCCAACGGCTACCGCGTCTACACCCTGCGCGACGCCGTCGAGCTGGCCCGCGTCCGCCGCCTGACCGAGCTGGGCCTCAGCCTGGACGAGGTCCGCGACGCGCTCGCCGACGACATCGGCAAGGAGCTGCACGAGATCCTCGCCGAGCTGGACGCCGACCTCGCCCGGCAGGAGGGCGCCATCCGGCAGCGCCGCGCCCGCCTCGCCGAGCTGCTGCGGTACGCGGAGGGCGGCGGGCTGACCGCCGAGGGCCCGGTGTCGCCGGAGCTGGCGGCGGTGTTCGCGGACATGTCCCGCACCTCCGCCCGGCTCGGCGTCCCGGAGCCGGCGAGCGCCGCGAAGGAGCGGGAGCTGCTGGCGCTGCTGGACAGCACCGCGGACGACGCGCACCGGGGCTGGCTCGACGCGCTGCTGCACGCGCTCAGCGCCGACCCGGACGCGATGACGCGCGCGTACGAGATCTACGCCCGGCTCGACGAGCTGGCCGACGCCGAGGCCACGGACCCGCGCGTCGACGTGCTGGCGCGGGACGTCGTGGCCGTCCTGCCGGAAGAGGCGCTGGCGCTGATGACCGGGGGGCCCGCCGCGGCCGGTACCGCCGCGGCGGAGGACGGCGACGACGGCCGGGAAGCCTTCGCGGAGGTGTTCTTCGCGGACTTCCCCCCGGCGCAGGCCGAGGTCATGCGCCGGGCGATGGCCCTGCTCGAAGAGCGGACGGGCGGGGCCGGCGAGGCGGGCGGGGCCGGGCGCGCGGACCGGCGGCGCGGGGAGAGTGCGTCGTGAACGCGCTGCGCCGTACGGTCCGCTGGGCCCTGGCCTCGCTCGTACCCGGTGAGCTGGTGCTCGTGCTCTGCCTCGCCTCGGGCGTCCGCATCCCGGAGCCGGTGAAGCTCGCCGTCGAGGTGGCCGTCCTGCTGGTCACCGCGGCCCTGGTCACGCTGCTGGCCGCCGACTACCGCCGCCACCGCGGCGCCGGCCTCGCGCCCCGCGCCGCGGGTCTGGAAGCGGTACGGGACAGCGTCCCGGCCGCCGTGCGCAAGCTGACCGTGCACGAGGTGAAGCTGTTCACCGCCACCCTGCGCTGGCTCGCCCGCCGCCCGAAGCACGGGATCGGCCCCGGCGACACCGCCGTCCCGTACGCCTCCGGGCAGGCGTTCACGTTCTACGGCTTCCTCTTCGTCTCGGTCATCGAGACCGTGGCGCTCGCCCTCGTCATCCCCTGGCCGGTGGTGCACGCCGTCGTGCTGGTCCTCGACATCTGGGGCATCTACTTCATCCTCGCGCTCCAGGCGGCCTGCGTGGTCCGGCCGCACGTCGTCGGCGCGGACGGCTCGCTGCGCGTACGGTACGGGGTCCTGCTGGACATCCCCGTACCGGCCGAGCTGATCGCGAACGCCCGGGTGGACCGCCGCTTCCCCGACGGGGGCGGGCTGCTGCGGCTGGACGACGACGGCACGGCGCACCTCGCGGTCGGGGGGCAGACGTCGGTGACGGTCGAGCTGACGGAGCCGGTGGCGTTCGTACGGCCGCTGGGGAAGCCGGCGGAGGCGCGGGTGCTGCGGTTCTACGCGGACGACCCGCAGCCGGTGGTCGACGCCCTGCGCGCGGCGCGGGCGGCGCGCGAGGAGGCGGGGGAGCGGACGGAGAGGGAGGGGGAGCCCGGTGGTGCGCCGCTGCCCGCTCAGGGCTCGGGCGCGAAGCGCACCGGGGACACCCCGGGCTCCGCCGCCGTGAGCCGCACCCGTACGCGGTGGCCGAGCGGCAACGGCTCGCCGGGGGCGGGCCAGGCGCGGACAGGGGGCCCGGGGCCGTCCGCGGGCTCTGCGCCGTCCGCGGGCTCCGTGGAGTCGGCGGGTTCCGCGTAGCCGGCGGGCGGCACACCGGCAGCGGGTGCTTCACCGTCCGCGGGCGCCGAGGGTTCCGTGCCTTCCGGGCGTTCCGTGCCCTCGGCCGGTTGCGTGCCTTCCGCGGCCTCCCCGCCCTCCCCGGCCGCCGGGAACGCCGGGGCGCCCTCCGACTCCTCCGTGTCCACGCGGCCGATGACCGCCGGCTCGTAGAGCTGCACCGTTCCCCGCGTCGGGCGGCGCTCGTCCACCTCCACCACGTACCCGTCGAAGACCTCCCCGATCCGCCCGCTCATGAGCGCCGCCTCCACCAGGTCCACGCACTCCCGCTCCAGCCGCCCGGCCCGCTGTGCGCCCCGCACCATCAGCTCCGGGAGGCCGCCCAGCGCCTCGCGCACCCACTCCGGCGGCGGCTCGCCGGCCGCCGCCGCCACGCACAGCTCCAGGGCGTACCGGTCGGCCAGCCGCCGCAGCGGCGCCGTGCAGTGCGCGTACTCGTCGGCCACCGCGGCGTGCACCGCGTCCTGCCGCGCCGGCGGCTCGCCGTCGAAGACGGTGTACCCGGCGCCGTGCAGCAGCGTGGTGCAGTCCTGGAGGAACGCCGCGTGGTTGGCCATCTGCGGGTTGAGGGAGCGGAGCAGCTCGGGGTAGTCCAGGCCCTCGGGCCAGTCGATGTCCAGCGCCCTGGCGATCCGGTGCAGATACGTCAGGGCGCCGCGCCGCGCGGGCGGCAGCGTACGCAGGATGCCGGTGCCGGAGGCGAGCATCAGGTCCGCGGCGGCCATGCCGGTGAGCAAGGACACCTGTGCGTTCCAACTGTGCGCGGGCAGCTGGGCGCGGTACTCCAGCGTGTAGCGGCCGTCGCGCCGCACCACCTCCTGCTCCGGTACGCCCAGCGAGATCCCGCCGCGTTCGCGCTCCACCTCCTCGCGCAGCAGCCCGACGTCGCGCAGCAGCGCCACCGGCTCCTCCGCGGTGCCCTCGTCGATCGTCTGCTGGACGCCGCCGTAGTCGAGCCGCGCGCGGCTGCGCACCAGCGCGCGGGCGACCGTGGCCTCGGCGACCTGACCGCTGGAGTCCAGGTCGATCTCCCAGAGCAGCGCGGGGGTCGTCTGGTCGGGCAGCAGGCTGGCGGCGCCCTCGGAGAGCTGCCCGGGGTGCAGGGGGACGCGGGTGTCGGGGAAGTAGAGCGTCGTCACGCGGCGGTGGGCCTCGGCGTCGAGGGCCCCGCCGGGGGTCACGAAGGCGGCGACGTCGGCGAGGGCGTAGTGGATACGGAAGCCGCCGCCGCCCCGGCGGGCGACGTGGAGGGCCTGGTCCAGATCGCGGGAGCCGGGCGGGTCGACCGTGTAGAAGGGGATGTCGGTCGCGTCCCGCTCGGGCAGCCGGGGGGCCTTCGCGGTGCGGTCGGCCTCGGCGAGCACCTCGGGCGGGAACTCCGCGGGCACGTCCTCTGCGGCGCGCAGCCGGCGCAGGGCGGCGCGGAGCGGGGCGTCCTCGGCGTCGGCGGTGTGCAGGATGCGTTGGGGCACGCATATCAGCCTAATTCGGACGGGCGCCCCAGGCGCGCCACCGCGGCCGGAGCCGCCTCCCGCGCCCCAGGAGTGACCGCTCTGTCACCACGCGGTTGGTAGACGTGGAGGCCCCCCACCTCCGGGAGAGACATGCCCACCCCTCATGCATCCCGCCGTGTATCCCGTCATGTGTCCCGTCGGCTGTCGCGTACGTGCACCGCGATCATCCTCGGCGGTCTCGTCGCCACGCTTCCGCCCGCGGCCGCCGCGGAACAGGCCGTGGAACCCGCCGCGGCACCGGCCGCCATGCGCGGCGCGGCCGTACCCGCCGCCGAGGAGCCGCCCGAGCAGCAGCCCGCGGCCCTCGACGTGCTGGAGCGCCGCCCCGGCATGGGCGAGGGACTGCTGTTCGTCGGACCGCAGAAGAACCCCGGCCGGGTCGGGCCGCCCGGCGAGGAACCGCCGCCCGAGGCCGGCCGCGGACCCCAGATCGTCGACGACCGGGGCCGGCCCGTCTGGTACCACCGCATCCCGCAGAACGAGTACGTCGCCGACTTCCGCGTGCAGGAGTACCGCGGCCGTAAGGTCCTGACCTGGTGGCAGGGCAAGAGCGACAACGCGGGACTCGGCGAGGGCGTCGGCTACATCGCCGACGAGAACTACGACATCATCGCCACCGTCCGCTCCCCCGACCCGGAACAGAGCATCGACCTGCACGAGTTCCGGCTCACCCCGCAGGACACCGCCCTGGTCGTCAGCTACCAGCAACGGCCCTACGACCTCACCCCGGTCGGCGGCCCCGCGGACGGCGACGTGCTGGAGAGCGTCGTATGGGAGCTGGACCTCGCCACCGGCGAGCCGCTGCTGGAGTGGCGCAGCCTCGACCACGTACCGCTGCAGGAGTCCGACGAGCGGCCCTCAGGACGCGCCGGCACCCGCCCCTTCGACTACCTGCACACCAACTCCGTGTCCCTCGACACCGACGGCGACCTCCTCGTCTCCGCCGTCGGCACCAGCACCGTCTACAAGCTCGACCGGGAGACCGGCGAGATCGTCTGGCGGCTCGGCGGCAAGAACAGCGACTTCCGGCTCGGCGCGGGCGCGCGCACCATCGCCCAGCACGACGTCGTGGCCGTCGGCGACGGCACGTACCGCATGTTCGACAACCAGAACATGCACTCCGAGGGCTACGAGACCCGGGTCGCCTGGCTGCGCATCGACCCGCGCCGCGGCACCGCCGAGCTGGAGCGCCAGCTCGTGCACCCGGACCGCGTCTCCACCGCCGTCACCGGCGGCAGCCAGGGCCTGCCCAACGGCAACACCCTCGTCGGCTGGGGGTCCGCGGGCCGGATCTCGGAGTTCGACGCGGCCGGACGGCTGGTGTTCGACGCCGTCTTCCCCCAGGACTACAGCTCGTACCGCACCTACCGCGACGAGTGGGAGGGCGAGCCCGAGACCGCGCCGGAGGTACGGATCGACGGCGCGTCCGGCGACGCGCACGCGGTGTGGAACGGCGCCACGGAGGTCGCCGGCTGGCGGGTGCTGGCCGGCGATGCGCGGGACGGCCTGCGGCCCGTCGCCCGCGAGCCGTGGGACGGGCTCGACACGGACGTCGACCTGCCGGCGGACGCCTCGGACGCGGCCTACGTGCAGGCGGAGGCGCTGGACGCGGACGGCGAGGTGATCGGCGCGTCCGCGGTCACGGAGACCGGCGCGGCCTGAGGGCGTGCGAAGAGGGCGCTCAGACCTTCTCCAGCGGGCGGTGCGGCGCGTCCGGCAGCACCACGACGACCGGGTCTCCGGGACGTACCACGCCGCCCGTCAGCACCACGCTCATCACGCCCGCCTTGCGCACCACGGACCCCGCCGCGTCCCGGCCGACGACCTGCTTGAGCAGGCCGCTCTGGAAGTCGTCGATCTGGTGGCAAGGGTTGCGCAGCCCGGTGACCTCCACGACCGCCTCGGCACCGAGGTGCAGCAGCGTGCCCGTGGGCAGGCCGAGCAGGTCCACGCCGCGGGTGGTGACGTTCTCGCCGAGCTCCCCGGGGCGTACGGCGAAGCCCGCCTCGGCGACCTCGGCGAACAGCTCCTCGTGCATCAGGTGCACCTGCCGCAGGTTCGGCTGGGACGGGTCGCGGGCCATCCGGGAGCGGTGCCTGACCGTGACGCCGGCGTGCGCGTCGCCCTCGACGCCGAGGCCGGCGAGCAGGGTGATCGCCTCGCGGGCCGGCTTGTGGAAGGTGTACTCGCCGCTGCTGCAGACCGCTGTGACCGTGCCGTTCATGCCGTACGGGCCCCCTCCGCCGTGACCGGTGATCCGCTCACGAGCCTAACCGGCCGGTGTCCGGGACCGCCCCTGTCCGGCATGCGGGATTGCCCGATAATCGATTCGTCGGATCGGCGGGTACATGGCAGCCTGACCCGCATGCTTGGAGTCACGGATCTCTCGACGTACCTCGCCGGGCTCGCCCTGATCATCCTGCTCCCGGGCCCCAACTCCCTCTACGTCGTCTCCGTCGCCGCCCGCCGCGGCGCCCGGGCCGGCTACCGCGCGGCCGGCGGCGTGATGTGCGGCGACATGGTGCTCATGGTGCTCTCCGCGGGCGGCGTGGCCTCGCTGCTGCAGGCGAGCCCGACGGCGTTCGCCGTCGTCAAGTTCGCGGGCGCCGGGTATCTGACGTGGCTGGCGGTCGGGATGCTGCGCGGGGCGTGGCGGATGTGGCGCGAGCGCGAGGCGCGGGCCGTCGCGCGGGCGGAGGGGGAGGCCGCGCGCGCGGAGCCGGCGCGGGAGGAGATGGAGCGCCCGTACCGCCGGGCGTTCGTCGTCAGCCTGCTGAACCCGAAGGCGATCCTGTTCTTCGTCTCCTTCTTCGTGCAGTTCATCGACCCGGCGTACGCGCACCCGGAGCTGACGTTCGTCGTGCTGGCGGCGTGGGCGCAGTTGTTCAGCATCACGTACCTGACGGCCCTGATCTTCAGCGGTACGCACCTCGCCGCGCTCTTCCGCCGCAGGCGGCGGCTGACGGCGGGGATGTCGGCCGCGGCGGGGACGGCGTTCCTGGGCTTCGCGGCCAAGCTGTCGATGAGCAGCGCGTAACTTCCGCGCGTCCGCACGAGGGCGGTCGCGCGCCGCCGGCCGCGGGCTGCCCGGCCCTGACCACCGGACAGCCCCCGGCCTGCCGCGGTCCCCGCGGCCCCGCGGAAGCCGGCGGGCTCCCGCTCGCCCCCCGCCGGCTCCCGTGGGTGTCAGAAGGGCGTCAGCGTCAGCGTGAGCTGCTGCGGCGCCCGGTCCTCGATGTACGACGCGAAGCCGGACACGTCGTCGAAGGCGAACCCGTACGCCCGCCCGTCCTCCGACACTTCGTGCATCACCCGCGCGTAGTGGTTGGAGATGTCGGTGCCGTAGAAGGCGGACGCGTCGGTGACCGGCTGGTCGGCGTGGTCGCGCAGGGTGGTGCGGTTGAGCGCGGCGCCGAGGATGGCGGCGACGGGGCCCGTGGTGCCGTCGTTCGGGGCGGCGAGCTTGCCGTCGCAGAACAGCACGTCGCGGGTGGGCGGCCGGTCGAAGGCGACGTCGGCGGGGCCGGTGAAGGACAGCCGGTCGCCGGCGACGCGGCCGGTGAAGGTACCGGCGTTCGTGGTGACCTTCAGGTCCTTGCCCGCGTACGCCGACCAGACCTCGTCCACGTACCCGTCGAGATACGCGCCGTCGAACAGCCCGGTGTCCAGGCCGTGCCCGGGGGCGATGACCCGCAGCCCGTCCCCGTCCACCAGCCGGCCGAAGCCCTCGGTGCCCGCGAGGGTGTCGAACACCTTCTGCCGGGCGCCGTCCTTGAGCGTCCCGGTCGTCTGGTCGTCGGCGCCCGTCAGGTGGATGGACATCGGCACGCTGAACATGTCGACCATGGTGGTGTTGCAGAACATCCCCGCGTCGTTGAGCGTGAACTCCATGCAGTCGTGCACCACGGGGTAGTTGGGGTCGGTGGAAACCCATCCTGCGGGGTACGCGAGCGCCGCGTTGCCGGCGCCGTCGGTGACCGCCTTCATCTTCAGCTTGCCGCCGAGGGCCACGTAGAGGCGGCCGGACATGTTCGGCAGCGTGAGGCTCGTGTCGCCGCTGCCGGCGAAGGGGATGGCGTAGTCGGTGTAGCCGTCGGGGCCGTTGTCGCCGGCCTCGATGGGCGCGAGCGACCCGTCGGGCGTGAGGCGGACCTGCCGGCCGCCCTCGTTGCCGACGACGTAGATGCTGATCGAGGAGTTCTCGTACGCGCCCGTCTTGTTGACGACGGTCACGTCGAGGGCCGCGGCGGCGCCGCCCGCCCGCGCCGCGGAGAGCACCAGAGGTGTCCCCGCGGCGGCGGACGCGACGGCCAGACCACCCAGCAGCCTGCGTCGCGAGATCATTCGGCACCTCCGGACTGCTCGACGGACACGTAGTCGACGGTCATGGGCACGCCGGGCCGGGTGGCGTCGGTGGGGGTGGCGTGGCCGGCTACGCCGTCGGGGAAGGCGCCGCCCATGGCGACGTTGAGGAGGAGGAAGTGGCCGTGGTGGGCGAGGTTCGCCCAGGTCTCGGCCCCTACCTGGTCGGCGTTGACGGAGTGGTACTGCTGGCCGTCCACGTACCAGCGCAGCTCCTCGACGGGGCCGCTGCGGTCCAGCTCCAGGGCGTACTCGTGGAATCCTGACTGGCAACTGCCGCCCGGGCAGGCGCGGGAGGCGCCGAGGCCGTTGTTCTCGTTGCACGGGCCGCCGGGCGCGGTGCCGCAGTGCAGCACGCCCCAGACGCTGTCGACGCCGTTGACGTTCTCCATGATGTCGAACTCGCCGATGCCCGGCCAGTTCCAGTAGTTGCCGCGGTAGGCGTCGCCGAGGGTCCAGAACGCGGGCCAGTAGCCGAGGGCTTCGGCGCCGGTGACGTTCGGCATCTGGATCCGCGCCTCGATGCGCATCAGACCGCCGGCCGGGGCCTGGAAGTCGGTGCGCTGGGTCTCGATGCGGGCGGAGGTCCAGCCGCCGGAGCCGTTGCGGCGGGGGGTGATGGTGAGGTTGCCGTTGCCGTCCTTCTGGAGGTTCTCCGGGCTGTCGGTGTACGTCTGGATCTCGCCGGTGCCCCAGTTGGCGGGGCCGCCGGGATAGGACGTGCCGGTGTCGACGATCCAGTTCGCGGCGTCCGGCGGGGATCCTGCGGCGCCGTCGAAGTCGTCGCGGAAGACCTCGGCGAGGGGCGCCGGGTCGCTTGCCGCGTCCTCGCCGCCCGCGTCTTCGCCGGCCGTCGCGGAGGGCAGGGTCAGGGCGCTGACAGCGGCCATCGCCGCGACCGCGCCGAGCAGGCTCCTGCGCCACCGTATTCGTGTTGCGTGCATGTCTGGCTGCTCCTCGGGGTGTGGGGGGATGAGGAGGTTCTCCCCTGGGGATGCGCCTGTTTGAGAGCGCTCTCAGGTTGTGTTGAGGCACACTGCCGAGTGGGCGGGCTACTGTCAAGGCCCACCGGGTGAAGAGGAGTTGAGGTGTCCGGGAACCGCCCCACGCTGGAGGCCGTGGCCGCCCGCGCCGGAGTGTCGCGGGCCACGGTGTCGCGCGTGGTCAACGGCGGCGCGGGGGTGCGCGAGCCGCTGCGCGAGCGGGTGCACCGCGCCGTGGCCGAGCTGGGCTACGTACCGAACCAGGCCGCGCGCACGCTCGTCACCCGGCGCACCGGCGCGGTCGCCGTCGTCATCGCCGAGCCCGAGAGCCGGGTCTTCGCCGACCCGTTCTTCGCCCGGCAGTTGCGGGGGATCAGCGGGGCGCTGGCGGCGGCGGACACACAGTTGGTGCTGCTGTACGTCGCGGACCGGGCGGACTATCCGCGGATCGGCCGGTTCCTGGCCGGCGGGCACGTGGACGGCGCGCTGATGTTCTCGCTGCACCGCGACGACCCGTTGCCGGGCATGGCCGCGGCGGCGGGGCTGCCCGTCGTCTACGGCGGCCGGCCGGGCTGGCCGGGGGCGGCGGGGGAGCGGGGCCTGCTGTACGTCGACACGGACAACCGGGCGGGCGCGGAGCTGGCGGTACGGCATCTGCTGGGGCGGGGGCGGCGGCGGATCGGCCACATCGCGGGGCCGCTGGACCAGACGTCGGCGGTGGACCGGCTGGCGGGGTACCGGGCGGCGCTGGGGGTGAGCGGAGACGCCGCGGGCGGCCACGAGCTGGTCGCGGAGGGCGACTTCACCCCGGCCGGCGGCGAGCGCGCGATGGCGGACCTGCTGGCCCGCGCCCCGGACCTCGACGCCGTGTTCGCGGCCTCCGACCTGATGGCCACCGGTGCCCTGCGCACCCTGCGCGCCCACGGCCGCCGCGTTCCCGCGGACGTCGCGGTCGTCGGCTACGACGACCTGGACCCGGCGACCTGGACGGAGCCGCCGCTGACCACGGTGCACCAGGACGTCGAGGGGATGGGCGGCGTGATGGCGCGGCTGCTGCTGCGCAGCCTGGCGGGCGGGCAGGAGGAGCAGGAGCCGGTGGTGACGGCGCCGCGGCTGGTGGTGAGGGAGTCGGGCTGAGGGCGCGTAGGGAGGGCTTGGGACGGGGGGTGTGTCGGTGGGCCGCGGGGATGGCCCGGGTCAGAAGCCGGCGCGGGCGGGCTCGTCCACCCGGGCCACCGACTCCTGCGCGAACCGGGCCGTGTAGGCGTCGCGGATCTCCTCGATCCGGGCGTCCTGCTCCTGCGCCTCCGTCAGCGGGTAGAGCAGGTAGACCTCGTACGAGCGCTCCCGCTCGATGGTGCCCTGCCGGTCGCGGTACTGGCCGCGTACCTCGTCCACGGTGAGTCCCGCCGGGAAACGCGGGGTGACGACCTCGTCCACGAACGCGCGGAACTGCCGGTCGGTGACGTCCGGGCCGCCGTCGGGCCGTACCGTGCCGAACATCAGGTGCGTCTGCACGTACGGCGCCAGGTCCGCGGCCTGTGACAGGGCGACCGGCGGGGTGGGGTCGCCGTCCGCGAGGGCGGCGGGGGCGGTGGCCGCGGCGGCGCCGGCGAGGGCGGCGGCGAGTGCGAGGGCGGCGAGGCGAAGGCGTGGCTTCGTAAGGTTCACGACCGGGGAAACGATCATCGGGAGGGAAAGTTGCGCGGACGGGCCGGGGGCCTTTTGTTTGCCCGTTGTTCGGCTCGACCTCACTGACCGGTGGCCACGCCGTTGCAGAATCGAGGCCCTCCTCCGGAACACGAAAGGCCCTTCCATGCAGGGAGAGCGATTCACCGCGCCCACCCCACCGGGCACCAGACTGCTGCACATCGGCCCTCACAAGACGGGCACCACCGCCCTCCAGGCCGCCTTCCACCAGGCCCGCGACACCCTCAGGGAGCACGGCGTCGTCTATGCCGGGCCGGGCCGCCAGGCGAAGGACCCGGCGGTCGCGATCGCCAGGAAGGATCCGACGGCGGCGGAGCGGGAGCCCTGGGAGGCATTCTGCCGGGAGGCCGCGGAGGCGGGTGACCTGCGGTTCTTCGCGAGCAGCGAGTTCTTCGCGACGGCCTCCGCGGACGCGGCGCGGAGGGCGGTGAAGGAACTGGCGGGCGGGGGCGGCGCGGGCGGCGTGAATGGCGCGAGTGGCGTGCACGTGGTCGTGACGCTGCGGCCGCTGCGGAAGATCATGCCGTCGCACTGGCAGCAGTACGTCAAGCACGGGCTCTGCGAGTCGTACGAGACCTGGCTCGACGCCATGCTGCGCAAGCCGCCGTACGAGGAGCCGACGCCTGACTTCTGGCACCTGCAGCGGCACGACGAGCTGATCGAGCGCTGGGCGGAGGCCGCGGGTCCCGAGAACGTGACGGCGGTGGTCGTGGACGAGGCGCGGCCGTTGTGGCAGTTCCGCGTCTTCGAGCAGTTGCTGGACCTGCCCGATGAGGTGCTGCAGCCGCAGGAGAGCGGCGGGAACTCGTCGCTGACGCAGAGCGAGGCGGAGCTGCTGCTGCAGCTCAACCGCAAGCTGCGGGAGCGTAATTGGAGCACGTGGCGGCAGGGCAAGGTGATCCGCGAGGGCGTGGTCCCGCACCTGCAGTCGTACGAACCGGCGCCGGACGAGCCCCGCATCACGACTCCGGAGTGGGCGGAGACGGCGGTGGCGGAGGTGGCGGCACGCGTGACGGCGGGCATCGCGGCGTCGGGGGTCCGGGTGGTGGGGGACCTGGAGGCGCTGTCCCGGCGGCCCAGCACGCCGGTGGAGCCGGTGACGCCGACGGAGATCCCGACGGAGGCGGCGACGGAGGCGGTCCTGGGCGGAATACTGGCGTCGGCGGCCCTGGCGGCGAAGGCGTCCCCGCCGGACCCGGCCCCGGCACCGGAGGTGCCGGCGGCGCGGGGGGCGCTGGAGGATCGGCCGGTGCGGAATGTGCCGGTGAAGGACCTGGTCCGGGTGGTCGCCCGCAGGGCGGTACGCCGGATGCGGGGCTGAGGGCCGGGGTCTCGGGGGCGGAGCCCCCGTCCCCTTCCGTTCGACACGCCCATGCCGGAGCGTTTTCATGGAATCGCCGGGCTTCCCCGGTTCGTACCTCCGGGGAAGCCGCGATCATCCCCTACCTCCGGCGGGAGGCGACCCGTGCATACCGACAAGCGTCCGACCAGTGGTTCCGGTCGTGAGAACGGCGGCCGGGATGAGGGGCAGCCGGCGCGCGATGCGTACGACGACGAGCGGGACGAGGCCATCGACGCCGATCCGCAACTCCGTGAGATCGGGCGGGCCCGGTTGCGGAAGCGCGCGGATCGGGCGTCCGGGGGCGAGAAGGGCGGTGGCGCGCGGCGTTGAGTCGCCCGCGAGCTGCTGATTACTCCCTCCGGTCGACACCTGAACGGCGGAGGCGTTACATGGGTGGTATGCCGGTTTCGTCGAGATTGAGTCGGCGGACCGCTTCTATCCCTGCACGCACCACCAGCGGGAGGAACTGTGCAGACCGACAGGAACACAGCCAGTGGCGGCAGCGGCAAGGCCGCGGAAGCCGCGGGGGTAGGGCGCGAGACCGACGCCGCCGCTGCGGCGGGCGGCGGCGGCCAGGGTGAGCAGAGCCAGCGCGGACAGCAGCCCGAGAGCGCGCGGCGTGGCGGCGCGGCGGAGGACCAGCGCGTCGTCGCGTACCGCGAGCGGCTCCAGGTCGAGCCCGTCGACCGGCGGCAGCCCATGGGCGAGGCCGAGGTCACGATCCGGGTGCGGGAGACCCCGCAGCGGTTCGAGGTCACGCGCGGCCACGACGAGTGCGTCGTACGGCGCAGCGACGTCGACGGCAAGGAAGGCAATCTGATCGCCGGCGACCACCACGAGTTCGTGGAGCGCAGCGTGAAGGTCCCGCTCTACGGCGAAGACGCCGAGGTCGTCGTCCACAAGGTGTCCGAGCCCTACGCCGTCGCCGACATCGGCACCCGGCGGATCGAGGACACCCAGACGTTCGAGACCGTCCTCAAGACCGAGGAGATCGTCGAGAACGTGCCGGCCGGCTCGGACTCGTCGATGAGCGTCCGTGAGGTGCAGGAAGGCTACGACCTGCGCGGAGGCGCCCGCCGTCAGCAGCAGGAGGAGAGCAGCGGCAAGTCCGGTCACGCCGCCGCGCCCGAGACCGCCGACACCCCCGGCGCCGCCGAGGACATCGGGGAGGGCAAGGGGCGCGGTCGCTGGTTCTGACCACGACCGCGTTCGCGTCATGCCTCCGGTGCGGGGGTCCGCCTACGTGCGGGCCCCCGCGCTTCTGCTCCCCGGAGGCCGCGGCGGGCTCCGGTCGTCCCGGTGCCCACGCCTCCCTCAGGCTGCCTTGCGCGGCTTCTTCGTCGTCTTCTTGCCCGTCTTCTTCGCCGCCGTCTTCTTCCCCGCCGTCCCGGTCTTCTTCGCCGCCGTCTTCTTCGTCCCCGTCGTCTTCTTCGCGGCCGTCTTCTTCGCCGCGGCCTTCTTCCGCGGCGCCGCCGTCCCCCCGCGCTTGTCCTTCGCCGCCTGGACGCTCGCCTCCAGCGCCGACATCAGGTCGATCACCTGCCCCCGCTCCTCGCCGGCCGCCGCCTCCTTCGGCAGCGGCGCGATCCCCTCCTTGCTCGCCACCAGCGCCTCGACCGCCTCGCGGTACTCGTCCGTGAACTCCTCCGGCTCGTAGCCGCCCAGCGCGTCCATCAGCGAGTCGACCATGTCCAGCTCCTGCCGGCGCACGGTCACCTTCTCGTCCGGCGCCACCGCCTGCGCCGAGCGCACCTCGTCGGGCCAGAGCATCGTGTGCAGGACGAGTACGTCCTCCTCCTCCAGCACCCGTACGAGAGCGGGCGCCTCCCGGTTGCGGAGCGCCACCTTGACCACCGCCACCCGCCCCGAGCGCTTCAGCGCCTCGCGGAGCAGGACGTAGGGCTTGGCGGCCGCGGCGTCGGCGGCCTTGACGTAGTACGCGCGGGAGAATTGGATCGGGTCGAAGAAGCCGACCTCCTCGAAGCCCACCACGTCGATGATCTTCTTGCTGGGCAGCGGCAGCTCGGCGAGGTCCTCGGGGGTGAGCACGACGAGTTCGCCGTCCTCCGTCTCGTACGCCCTGGTGATCTCCGCGTACTGCACCTCGCGGTCCTCCAGCTCGCAGAACCGCCGGTAGCGGATCCGGCCGCCGTCCGCCGCGTGCACCTGCCGGAAGGACACGCCGCGCTCCTCGGTGGCGGAGTAGAGCTGGACCGGAATGCTCACCAACCCGAAGGAGATCGCACCCTTCCATATAGATTTCATCCATATGTCCTCTCTCCCGGAGGTTCAGCATATGCCGGTCACCGAGGTCGAAGGACGCCGCCTGAAGCTGAGCAACCTCGACAAGGTGCTGTGGCCCGAGTACGGCTTCACCAAGGGCGAGGCGCTGCACTACTACGCCCAAGTCGCCGACGTCCTCCTGCCGCACGTGCGCGACCGGGCCGCCTCCTTCCTGCGCTTCCCGGACGGCGTGGACGGGCAGCGGTTCTTCGCCAAGAACGCCCCCGCGGGCACGCCTGAATGGGTGAGCGTCGCGGACGTGGAGCTGTCCCGGAGCACCGTGCACCACGTGCTGGTCCAGGACCTGCCGACGCTGGTCTGGGCGGCGAACCTCGCCGCGCTGGAGCTGCACGTGCCGCAGTGGAAGGCGGTGGATCCCGGCGCGGCGCCGGCGGGGCCGGTCAGGGCGGACGAACGGCTCGCCGACCGGATCGTCTTCGACCTCGACCCGGGCGCGCCCGCCACCGTCGTCGAGTGCTGCCGCGCCGCGCTGCTCGTGCGCGAGGCCCTGCGCGCCGACGGGCTCGACGCCTGGCCGAAGACCTCCGGCTCCAAGGGCCTGCACCTGTACGTGCCCCTCGCCCCCGCCTCCGCCGAGGCCACCAGCGCGTACGCGAAGTCCCTGGCCCGGCGGCTGGAGGAGGAGCATCCGGAGCTGATCCTGCACCGGATGGCCCGGAAGCTGCGCCCGCGGAAGGTCTTCGTCGACTGGAGCCAGAACTCGCGGGCCAAGACCACCGTCGCCCCGTACGTGTTGCGTGCCAAGGTCAGGCCGACCGTGTCCACCCCGCTGACCTGGGACGAGGTCGAGGCGTGCACGGATCCCGACGAGCTGGTCTTCCTCCCCGGTGACGTGACGGAGCGCATCGCCACGCACGGTGACCTGCTGGCGCCGCTGCTCGACGATCACTTCGACCTGCCGGATATGACTGATTAGTCCATTCGTGGGACAGTGGAGATTGACCGACACGTTCGACAGGGCCACGAGGAGGCGTCGGTCATGGCCAAGCACCACAAGCACGACTCCACCAGACACCGGCAGGGTGGGAACGCCGCGTTCCAGGAGGCGATGAACGCCCGGAACGAGCGCGCCAAGGAAGCCGGGCGGCAGTCCTCGGTGACGGCGCACAATGAGGCCAAGTCGCAGAGGAGCTGGATGACTCCGCAGGTCGAGCGGCGCGGTGCGCGCCGGAACCGCGGATAGCGAACGATCCCTGCCGCCGGCCACGGGCGCGTTCCGCACGGCCGTCCCCTCGGCGGTGCAGCAGCCCCGGCCGCGTGCCCGGCGTGCTCGGGGCGCCGGGCACGCGGCGGGCCGGCGGGGAAGGGGTCTGCTCGGGGGCTCGGGGGCGTTCGGCTGCCGTCCGGTCCGTACGCGTGCCCGCGGCCGCCCCTCGCGTACGGGCGCCTCGCTACGCCTCCGGCCGCCGCGCCTCCTCCGGGCCCTTGTCCGGCCGCAGCCCCCGCCACACCGGGTGCCGCAGCACGCCCGTCGCCGTCCACTCCCCGTACGCGACCTCCCCCACCAGCTCCGGCTCCACCCAGTGCACCGCGCCGCCCGCCCGCACGTGCCGGTCCGCGACCGGGCCGGCGAAGGGGCTCGTGTCCCGGGCCAGCCCCGCCAGCCGCTCCCGCAGCACCTCCAGCGCGTGCCGGGAGAAGCCGCTGCCCACCGTGCCCGCGTAGGCCAGCCCGCCGTCCTGCGTCCACACGCCCATCAGCAGCCCGCCGACCGCGGCCGACCTGCTGCCCGCGCCCTCCGTCCAGCCGCCGACGACGACCTCCTGGGTGCGGACGTTCTTGATCTTCAGCCAGAGGTCGCTGCGCCGCCCCGGCAGATACGGCGACGCCAGCCGCTTCGCGAGCAGCCCCTCCAGCCCGTACCGCATGGTCATCTCCCACGCCTCGGCGCCGTG
The DNA here is from genome assembly GCF_035917395.1 of Streptomyces sp. NBC_01808. NCBI lineage: Bacteria > Bacillati > Actinomycetota > Actinomycetes > Kitasatosporales > Streptomycetaceae > Streptomyces > Streptomyces sp. NBC_01808. Next base: position 2,071,046 of record NZ_CP109072.1, on the reverse strand, counting down.
GCCCTCCCAGTGCGGGGGCGTGCGCCAGCGCGGTCCTTCGAGGTGCAGGTCCGTGAGCAGCGCGCGGCGTTCGCGGTACGGGAGGCGCACGGTGGACTCGCCGTCGAGGTACGGCACGTCGAACACCATGTAGTCGACCGGCACCTCGGTGGCGAGGCGGGCGATCACGGCGCCGCGGGTGAGGTTCATGCGGCGCTGGAGCGCGCCGAAGGAGGGGCGGCCGTCGGCGCCCAGCGCGACGATCTCGCCGTCGAGCACGCAGGCGTGCCCGGCGGTGGCGAGGGCCTCGCCGAGCGGGGCCAGTTCGGGGTAGCGGACGGTGACGTCGTTGTCGTTGCGGGTAAGCAGCGTCAGCGAGCCGTCGCCCGGGGCGTACGCGACGGCGCGGATGCCGTCCCACTTCAGCTCGTACGCCCACGAGGGGTCCGCGGCGGCCGTCGGCAGGCTGCCGGAGACCGCCAGCATGGGCGGGACGTGCGGCAGCCCGCCGAGGTCGGTCATGCGGGCAGAGTAAGTTCCGGGCCTGCGCTACGCCTCCTGAGCGATGTCGGCGCGCAGCGGCTCCAGGGTGGCGCCGATGGTCTTCACGGTCTCGTCCGGAACGCCGAGGCCGACGAGCGTGGCCGTCAGATGGTCGACGACCCGCTCGAAGTGGGCCGGCGTGATGCCGAGCCCCTCGTGGGCCTTCCGCATGCCGCGGCCGTTGTAGCCGCCGGGGCCGCCGAGGGCGGCGCCGATGAACGCGCGCTGGTGGCGCTTGAGGCGCTGGACGTCGATGCCGTCGAAGAACGGCTTCAGCTCCGGGTCGTCGAGCACTCGGTCGTAGAAGTTGTCCACGGCGGTCGAGACCGCCGTCTCCCCGCCGATCGAGTCGTAAATAGTCATGGGGCCCGATTATTGGGGCCTGTGGGGCTGGAGTGAAGAGCATAGAACGTTTAATTCCGGCCCAAGTTTCCGCCAACTGCGGACCGGGTGGCGCGCGTTGTCAGCCGTTACCGCCCATGCGCTGCAGGATTGCCCGCTTTGCGGCCGCGAACTCCTCGTCCGTCAGCACCCCGGCGGCGTGCAACTCGCCCAGCTCGCGCAGCCGGCGCAGCACCGCGTCGTGGTCGTCGCCCGGAACCGTGTCCTCCGGCGCCTCCGCGTCCGCCGCGGCGGGCTCCTTGCGGAAATCCGGCGGCACCGCGTCCGCCGGCTCCGGCCCGGCCGCGGGCAGCGCCGCGGGCGGCTGCCCGGGCCCGTCGCCCCCGGCGTCCGCCGGTGCGTGGGGGTGCGGCAGCCGTACGGTCACCGCCGCCGCCAGCAGCACCGCCGCCCCCGTCTCCTTCTTCGTGCCCCACAGCGCCAGCGTGTGCGGGTCCTTGTCCGGGTCGAGGAAGACCGCGTTCCCCTGCGGCCGGAACCGCAGCCCGCCCGACTCCAGGCCCGCGCCGCCCGCCCACTCCACGCCCGCCAGGTCGGCGAGCGGGAACGTCCGGTTCCCCACCCGCTTTTTCACGTCGTCGACCAGCCAGTTCCACTCCAGCCGGACCTGCTCGCCGTCGAACGTCGCGGTGCCGTCCATGCCGCCCGCGGTCAGCGGCACGGCCGGGCCGGGCAGCAGATAGCGGTCGACGGGCCCGTCCGGCACCTGGTCCAACAACAGTGCCCTGCGCACCTCTTCTGCGAAGTACTCCGCCACCCCGCCGCGGTCGCGCTCCGGCCGCAGCAGGTACGGGCTCGCCGCCTCCGGCAGCCGGCCGCCCGCGGCCCGGAGCAGCGGGCACGCGCCGTCGCGCAGCCGCAGCCGCAACATCCCGCCCCTGCGCCCCGGTTCGTACGCGATCCCCGCCACCGCCGGCAGCGGCACGGCGACCTCGCCGAGCAACTGCCGCAGCTTGTGCACCCCCCGATCGCGGCCGGGGACGATCCGTATGATCTCGCCGTCGAACTCCCAGCTACCGTCCTTCGCGATCACCTCGGCCATGCCGTGAGTCTATGGCGCGATCACATGAACGTCAGTTCGCCTGGAATCCGCTCTAGACGTCAACGCTCTGTCATCTGGCCGACGCACAGGGTATGGACAGCAGTTGCCTCCAGCAATTGCAATACCGCGCATGACGCCTCCCCACCCGCAAGACGCCCTGCGTGCTGCCGCGGCACACGTGAGCCGCCGCCGCTTCCTCACCGTCACCGGTGCCGCCGCCGCGCTCGCCTTCTCCGTGGGGCTGCCGCAGGCCCACGCGGACGAGCCGGCGGACCCGCGGACGGTACGCCAGGAGCCCTTCACCCTCGGCGTCGCCTCCGGCGACCCGGCCCCCGACGGCGTGGTGCTGTGGACCCGGCTCGCGCCCGCGGCGTTCGAGCCGGACGGCGGGATGCCGCCGGCCCCGTTCCTGGTCGACTGGGAGATCGCCCACGACGAGGGCTTCCGCCGGGTCGTCCGGCGCGGACGGGAGCCGGCCCACCCCGAGTTCCACCACACCGTGCACGTCGAGGTCGACGGGCTCGCGCCGGGGCGCCCGTACTACTACCGCTTCCGGCTCGGCCCCTGGATCAGCCCCGTCGGCCGTACGAGCACCGCGCCCCTGCAGCACGCGCGCAACTCGGCCATGCGCTTCGGCGTGGTCGCCTGCCAGAACTACCCCGGCGGCTACTACACCGCCTTCAAGCACCTCGCGAACGAGGACCTCGACGCCGTCTTCCACCTCGGCGACTGGATCTACGAGGGCGCCGTCTCCTCCACCGGCGGCAGCCGCGCCTACCCCGCCGGCACCCTCCCCGCCGTCTTCAACCACGAGACGGTCACGCTGGAGGACTACCGGCTGCGCTACGCGCTCTACCGCAGCGACGCCGACCTGCGCGCCGCCCAGGCCGCCCACCCCTGGATCCTCACCTGGGACGACCACGAGGTCGAGAACAACTACGCGGGCGCCGTCTCCCAGGACAACCTGCCGCCGGACGAGTTCCTGGTCCGCCGGGCCGCCGCCTACCGGGCGTACTGGGAGAACCAGCCGCTCCGCAGCCCGCAGCGCCCGCGCGGCGCCGACCTGCGGCTGTACCGGCGGCTGCACTACGGCACGCTGGCGCAGTTCGACGTCCTCGACGGCCGGCAGTACCGCAGCGACCAGGCGTACGGCGGCGCCTGGGCACGGCCGGGGGACGACGCGGACGACCCGGCGCGCACGATGCTCGGCGAGCGGCAGGAGCACTGGCTCGCGGACGGCTGGCGCGAGTCGCGCGCGCGATGGAACATCGTGCCGCAGCAGGTCGTGCTGGCCGAGCGGCGCAGCGAGCCGATCGAGGCGTACACCGTGAGCATGGACGCCTGGGACGGCTACACCGCCGCCCGCACCCGGTTCCTGGACGCGGCCGAGGCGGCGGGGGTGGAGAACCTCGTCGTCCTCACGGGCGACGTGCACGTGCACTACGCGATGGACGTCAAGCGCGACTACGCCGACCCGGACGCGCCCGCCGTCGCCAGCGAGATCGTCGCCACCTCCATCAGCAGCGGCGGCAACGGCGCCGAGCGGCCCGCGAGTTACGACCGGCTCACGCAGGCCAACCCGCACCTGCGGTTCTACGACGGCCGCCGCGGCTACGTGACCGTCGCGCTGGACCGCGAGCAGTGCCGCGCGGACTTCCGCGTCGTGCCGTACATCACCACCGAAGGCGCCCAGGTCGCGACCGCGGCTTCCTATGCGATCGAGGCCGGGCGGCCGGGACTGCACCGGGTGTGACGGTCCCGCCGGCGGGTGCGGGGCCGCCCGCGGGCGCGGCCCCGGCACCGCCGCCCGACCCGGCGGTGCCGCCCGGTCCGACCGGGCTTCCCGAACTGCCGGAACCGCCTGAACTGCCCGGGCGGCCCGGGCCGGTGGCGGCGAGCGAACGGCTGACGGCCGCGACCCTGAGCCACAGGGCCGCGGCCTTCAGCGCCGAACCGGCGCACAGGCCCCAGGCGGCCCCGAGCACGCCCCCGGCGGCGTAGCCGGTGAGCATGCAGCCGACCGAGAGCAGGGAGAAGACGACCTGGATCGGCAGCGTGCTCTCCGGGCGCAGCACGCGCAGCGTGAGCAGCGCGCTGGTGCCCAGCGCTATGCCGGCGTACTGGCTGCCGGTGGCGGGCAGCAGCGAGGACGTAGACGCCCAGGTGTCGCCGAGGAGTTCGCGTCCCGCGGAGTCGGGCAGCAGGACGAGCACCGTCGTCCAGGCGGCGGCGGTGCCGGCGAGGAGGACGGCGAGGGCGGTGGCGGAGCGGAGCTTGCTGCGCAGGTTCGGGATCCGGTTCATCACCGGCGGGCCGAAGGAAGTCGCCGAGTTGTAGAGGACGTTCATCGGCCCGTACAGCGTCGTCGCGCCGCGCAGCGCGCCGACCGCGAGCTGGCTGGCCACGAGCCCGAGGCCGATGACCGACAACTGGGTCGCGCCGTTGCCCACCGCGAACTCCACCACGAACCGGCGGCCCAGGTGCCCCCGGCGCAGATAGCGCCGCCAGTCGCCGCGGGCGCCGCGGAGCCGGTACGCGGCCAGCGCCAGGCAGAGCAGCAGCGCGGGCAGCGCGGACGCGCCCCACACGGCGATGAGCCGGGCCGGGGAGGAGCCGTCCGGCTGCAGCACGAGCGCCGGGACGGCGACGACGAGCCGCAGCAGGTCGGCGAGGAGCGCGAGGTGCGGCAGCCGGAGCGCGGCGAAGCAGTAGCGCAGCACGTCGTGCAGCAGCACGACGGGCAGCACCACGCCGAGCATGGCAAGACCGTGCGCCAACTCGCCGGGCACCAGCGCGAGCAGCAGCGCCGCCAAGCCGCCGACCGCGGTGGTCGACAGCGCCGAGAACGTCACCGCGGAACGGCACGCGGACGCCACGCCGGTGGGCGGCGGGCGCGGCGCGTCGGGGTCGGGCTCCGCCCAGGACGGGATGACCGGCCCGTCCGGGGTGGCGTCGGCCCCGTCGGGCCCCACACCGGAACCGCCCGCGCCCGCCTTGCCGTTCTTGCCGCCCTCGCGCTCCAGCACCAGCGCCTGGCCCACGAAGCTGCTCTGCACGCCCAGCACGAGGGTGAACGTCATGTAGACGAGGGAGAAGACCGCGAAACCCGCCGCCGACGACTCCCGCGCCGCGACCACCAGCACCGCGATGTTCGTCAGCGCCGCCACGCCCTGGTCGGCGACGGAGGAGGCGATCGCCCAGCGGGCGCGCATCTACCGCCGCGAGGAGCGCACGGCCCGGCTGTCGGCCGGGTAGTCCGCCCCCGTGGCCTCGGCCGGCGGCGCCGGCACCCCCGTGCCCGCACCGGCCTCGCCGCCGCGCCCGTCGCCCCGGCCCGCGCCTCTGCCGGACCGGCCGCGCCCGCCCGCGTCGGGCTCGCCGCTGCCGTGCGAGTGCAGCACCGCGCCGAGCACCGTGCCGCCCGCGCCCGATATCAGCTCGCGGATACGGGCCAGGTCCTCGCGGTGCACCTGCCGCGGGTCGCAGACGACGAGCACGCCGTCGACCCGGTCGGCGAGCGCCAGCGCGTCCGCGTACGACAGCACGGCCGGCGCCAGCACCACCACGACGGAGCCCGGGGCGTCCGCCTCCGAGATCAACTGCGTGGCCGGGGCGGACGTCAGGGCCCGCGCGGCGTTGCGCACCCGGGTGCCGGGGATGAGGTCGAAGGCGCCGGACTCGCCCGCGTCGATCGGTATCTGCAGGCCCGTCGGCCAGCCGCCGTCTCCGCGCGCCGGCGTACGGGCCCAGCCGGGCCGCACCCCGTCGGCGGCGCTGAGCCGCGCCGACAGGCTCGGCGTGCGCAGGTCAGCCTCGACGAGCAGCACCTCGTGCCCCATCTCCACGAACGACGCGGCCAGGTTGACCGAGACCGCGGCGGGGATGTCTATGCTGCCCCGCGGCGCGACCACCAGCAGCCGCCGCCGGTCGGCGAAGCGCTGGTCGTACGCCAGCCGGAAGGCCATCGAGCGGTACTCCTCGGCGACCCGGCCGGTGGCCAGCAGCCCGCCGGGTCTGCGGGTGCGCGGCAGGGTGCCCAGCACCGGGGCGTGCAGCGCCCGTACGACATCGCTCTCCGAGCGCGCCGTGGGGTCGAAGACCAGCCGCACCCAGGCGACGAGCAGCCCGAGGCCCACGCCGAACGCGGCGCCGAGGCCCAGCAGCATGAAGATCCCCGGCCCCGCCGGCTCGGCGGGCGGCGTGGCGTCCCGCACGACGTGCCCCGGGGTGGTGTCCAGGGCCTGGAGCTTGGCGCGGTCGGCGGTGATCTGGCCGATGCTCTGGCTGAGCGAGGAGCGCGCGGACAGCGCCGACTCCAGCGCGCGGCCCTCGCCGAGCGACTCGATCTCGCTGTCGAGCGCGTCCCGCTCCGAGATCAGCGGTTTCACCTGGTCGTCGTAGGCCTCGACCATGTTGTCGATCGTCCGCTTGCTCTTGTCCTCGCGGTACGCGAGGTAGGCGGCGGCGAAGGCGTTGGAGCGCTCGGCGGCGGTCTCGGGGTCGTCGGCGCTGTAGTCGAAGCGGAGCACCAGCGTGTTCGGCGGGTTGGTGACCTGGAGGCCGTGCTGGAGCTTCTCGCCGTCCTCGGGGTGGCCCACCTCGTCGGCGACGATCTTGGCCACCGCGTTGCTCGCGGCGGTCTGCCGCTCCGTGCCGATGTTCTCCTTGATGGCCGTCGCGTCGCTGCCGGAGGAGAAGGGGTCGAGGCTGACCTGGCGGAGCGTGACCTCGCTGGACGCGATGTACTCGTCGCCGGAGGCGAGGGCGATCCACCCGCCGCCGAGCAGCCCGAGGACGACGCCCAGGACGATCATCCCGCGGTAGCGCAGCAGTTGCCGGAACTGGTCGCGCAGCAGGTCAGGCTCGTCCTGCGGCTGCGTGGCGTGGCTCTCGCCCGGAACGTGCTGTGACATGGTCTCGGCCCCCCTCAACCGGTCTTGTCAGTATGCGTGACGGACCCCCCGGCCGGGTCCCCGGCCGCCTTCCGCCTGTGGATAACCCGCCGGTTGTGGACAACCGGCCCCCCGGTCCCGTCCGCCGCCCCGGCGCCAGCCCCCTCCAGAGCCTCGTCCAGCAGCGCCGTGATCCGGCCCAGACCCGCCTCGCTGCTCAGGTGCTCCCGTACGTACACCGGCCCCTCGGCCCCCAGCGCGTCGGCAGCCTCCGGGTCCCCGGCCAGCCTGCGCACCGCCTCCAGCAGTGCCGCCGGGTCCTCAGGCGGCACCACGACCCCCGCGCCCGCGCGCCGCATCTCCTCCGCCGTGCCCCCGCCGTCGGCGACCGAGGCGACCACGGGCCGTCCGGCGGCGAAGTACGAGGTGAGCTTCGACGGCACGCTCATGTCCAGCACCGACGAGCGCTGCGTGACCGCCAGCACGTCCGCCGCAGCCAGCACGTCGGTGAACTCCGCGGAGTCCGCGGGCGGCAGGAAGTCCAGGTTCGGCAGCCCCGCGCCCAGCGCGGCCAGGTGCGCGCGCTGGTTTCCGTCGCCCATCAGCACGACCCGCAGCGAAGGGTCCGTACGGGCCGCCTCGACGAGCACCTCCAGGCCCTGCTTCAGCCCCATGTTCCCGGAGTGCAGCAGCACCGTCTGGCCCTCGCGCCACCCGAGCAGGGCGCGCATCTCGGCGCGCGGCCGGGTGGGTCCCGTCACGTGGGACCAGTTGGGGACGACCCGTATCAGCTTCTCGTCGACGCCCATCGCGGCCACCCGCGGGACGAACGTCTCGTGGATCACCCCGACCAGCGACGCCCGCCGCAGCACCCGGGACTCCACCGCGCGCGCCGCCGCGGCCGCGCGGCCCCCGCCGCGGATGCCGCTCTGCGCCGCCGCGGCGCCCATCAGGTCCTGCACGACGGGTATGTACGGCACCCCGTGACGGCGGGCGAGGCGGGCGCCGAGCGCGCCCCCGGCCAGGCTCGGCAACTGCGCGACGACCGCGTCGGGGGCGGGCATGCGGGGCGGCGCGACGATGCCGTGGGCGAGGATCGACGCCTCGTAGAGCGCGCGCCGTACGGCGGTCTGCCGCGCGGGTACGGAGTGGCGGCGGCGGTGCAGGCGGACGCCGGCCCGCTCCTCCTCCTTGCGCCAGACCCCGCGGTAGTCCTCGGCGACGCGCCAGTTCGGATAGTGCGGCATGCCGGCCAGCACATGCACCTCGGCGTGACCGGTCTCGACCCAGTGCTCCGCGATCTGTGTCGCGTATGGCCCGATTCCTGCCTGTTCCGGCGCATAGTTGGTCGAAACCAGCAGTACCCGCCTCACCATGCCACCCCTCGTTTGCCTTCCCGAAGCCCGGGTGCACCTTATCCGCACCTGCCCGTTATGGTTGACACTCCTGGCGCGCTGGGGGTTGCGCACATATCAGGGGGAATACTTGGGGGGTGCCGTGGCGCACACGGTCGGCTATGCACCTGGGGTCTACGACCTCTTTCACGTCGGACACCTGAACATCCTCAGGCACGCCCGCAGCCGCTGCGACTATCTCGTCGCGGGCGTGGTCTCCGACGAGATGGCGCAGTTGGCGAAGGGCCGGGCCCCCGTCGTGCCGCTGGTCGAGCGGCTGGAGATCGTACGCAGTATCCGGCACGTGGACGCCGCGTTCGTCGAGACCGTGCCCGACAAGCTGGAGACCTGGCAGCAGGTGCGGTTCGACGTGATCTTCAAGGGCGACGACTGGCGGGGCACGCCCAAGGGGGACAAGCTGGAGGCCGACTTCAGGACGGTGGGCGTGGAAGTGGTCTATTTCCCGTACACGGTGCACACGTCGAGCACCCAACTGCGCCGCGCGCTCGACGCGCTCTCGGACCGCGGCCCGCGCGGCGAGGCGCCCGTCAGCTCGTCGCAGACAGCTCCCGGAACCATTTCGCCATGAACGCGATCAGGAACAGCGCCGCCGCCACGGCCAGCGCCGTATAGCCGGCGAGAAAGGCGCTCTCGCTGCCCAGCAGCAGGAACACCACGCAGAAAACGCCGTAGTCCACCGGCAGCAGCGCCACCGCGCGCAGCCGGGAGGGCGGCGGGGCGGGCGCGGAGGCGGCGCCCGGGGCGGGCTTCGGCTTGAGCTTGTCGGCCAGCAGCCCGCCGCAGAAGATGAGCACGGCCGCGAGCTGGAAGCCGAGCGGCAGCAGCAGCCAGGCGTCCGACGAGAGGTCGAAGAAGCGGTAGAACGAGACGAGGACTGCGGCGTGCACGGCGGTGACCTTCGCGCAGTCGACGACGTGGTCGAGCCACTCGCCGGCCGCGCTCGACTCCCGGCGCAGCCGCGCAAGCTGGCCGTCGGCCGAGTCGAGGGCGAAGCCGACGACGAGCAGCGCGTACACCGCGACCGCCAGGCCCCAGCCGGGGCGCACCAGCGCGACGGCGGCGATCCCGCCGCCGGTGAACGCCGCGCTGAGCAGCGTCACATGGTTCGGCCGCAGTCCGAGGACGTACGCGCCCGCCGCGAACACCCGCCCCAGCGGCCGGTTGACGTGGCGCGAGTAGAGCGAGACGCCCTTCGCCGTTTTCTGAGCTTTGCGCAACTCGCTCAGTGCTGCCCCGAATGTCATGCGCAGCATGATGATCGCTCGGACCCGTCCCAGGGAAGGGTTTTGGCCCTGCGGAGGCGAATGAGAGCCGAATCACTGCCCGCCGGGACGCCCGCCCCGGCAGATCCGGTCCCGATCCGATGACCGGCCGCGGAACCGGTAAGGTGACGCCGTTCCCAGGCCCCGCGCAGGAGTCGGAGAAAAAGATCATGCCGATACGCCGCTTCCGGGTGGCCGTCGCCGCGGTGCCGTTGCTGGCCGCACTGCTGACGCTCACGGGCTGCGTCACGGTCCACGGCGAGGAGGTGCTCCAGCCCGCCGTGACCCAGGACGAGGCGGGCCGCGTCCTCGACCGGTTCGGGAAGCTGAACAACAAGGCCAACGAGGACTACGACCTCGAGGTCAACTCCCGTATCGAGGCCGGCGGGCTCCGCGAGATCGACCAGGCGGGCCTGACGGTGCGCAAGGCGGACTACCCGGAGGGCAACCCCGACTACGAGCCGCTGGAGTTCAGCGACACCCGGTATCTGATACCCCAGCAGCGCGGCTGGCCGCGGTGGTTCGTCGCGGACACCCTCACCAACCGCAACGAGCTGCGCTGGCTCCTGGTCTTCGTCAAGGAGGGGCCGGAGGCGCGCTGGCACGCGACCCACCTGTCGCTCCTGGACGAGACCGAGCAGGCCGAGATCGGCAAGTTCGCCGAGGACGAGGACGGCCACGTCCGCCGCGTGCCGCTGGGCGCCTCCGCCGGGCTGACCGTCGCGCCGGGGCAGTTGGGCAAGACGTACGCGGCGTATCTGAAGGACGGGGCGGGCGACGACTTCGCGCCGGGACAGCACACCTCAGAGCGCGTCGGCGCGCGCGATCAGTACCGGCGCACGCCGGAGTACGTCACGCAGTACGTCGACGAGCCCACCCCCGAGTACCCGCCGGTCGCGCTGCGGCTGGCCGACGGCGGTGCGCTGGTGCTGTTCAGCACCCGGCACTTCGTCAAGCAGACGGTGGCCGAGGGCCGCGAGGTCGAGGTGCCGGCGGCAGCCGAGCCGCTGATGAAGGGGCAGGGGACGCCGAAGAAGACGCTGACGATGGAGCGGGTCTCGCAGCAGGCGGCGGTGGTGCCGCCGCGCGAGGACAAGGGCGACCGAATCGTTTTCTACAACCGCCTGGAAGGGCTCGTGGGCGCCGCGGGGAACTGAGCCGGGAGGAGCCGCGGGGCGGAATGCCGCGTACGGGCCGTCAGGCCGGCGTACGAGTCGTCAGCCCGGTGCGTGGGTGCTCGGCCCGGCGAGGCTGCTGCCGGCCGGTGCCCATGCCCTCAGCTCAGCGGCCAGGCCGCCTCGCGCTCCCGCTCCGCGCCCGCGTACGCCGCGCACGCATCCGTCAGCGCTTCCAGCAGCGTCAGCGGGTCCGGCAGCGGATGCTCGGGACCGCGCAGCCACGTCACGCCTTCGTCCCCCGGCAGCCGCGCCGGCGGCACCAGCACGTAGCTGCCGCGGCAGTGCCAGCGCAGCCCCGGGTGCTCGTCCATGGTCTCCGGGCGGCAGTCCAGCTCGCAGGGCCACCACTCGTCCTCGTCCTCCGGCGTCCCGCGGGTGGAGGTGAAGAACAACATCCGCCCAGGACCCGGCGGCTCCGGGCTGACCGCCACCGGGCCGACCGCGACGCCCTCCCCCTCCAGCCGCGCCAGCGCGCGCGTGCCCGCCTCCTGCGGCACGTCGAGCACGTCGTGGCTGCGGCCCGTGGCCGTGATGAAGTTGGCCTCAGGCTGGGCGGCGAGCCACCGCTCGACGCGCTGTGCGTCGGCGCTGGCCTGCGTCTGCCAGGCGAAGGAGACGGGATGGCGGCCGGGGGAGGGACAGCCGATGCGGTCGCAGGAGCAGCCGTAGCCCTCCGGGTACGCGGCGGGCGCCAGCGGCAGGCCCGCGTCGGCGGCGGCGAGCAGCAGTTCCCTGCGCTCCGCGGCGACCGCCTGCAGGCGCTCCGCCGCAGCGGCACTGCCGCGCGTCCGGCCGCGGCGGGTGCCGGGAAGCCACTGCGGAAGCCTGCGTACCCGTGCCATACGTCCCCTCACCTCGGCCCGTCGTCCCTAGGGACCCGCTCCTCATGCTGCCACCGCAGCGGGTGCCCGTAGGCCGATACTGTGCCACGGTATGCCATCCGGTCCGCCGGCCGCCCTCAGGTACCGAGGGCCCCGATGCCGCCCCGGCGGCCCGTCACGGCCCGGCCCGTACCCCGGACCTGCGCGGATGCGGCCGATCCCGGCTACGGGGCCGCCGCCCGCCCGGTGCCGTATGCGATGAAAACGTGACCACCGGGCACCTGTGCGTATCGCGCTAAATGCGCCTTTGGCGGGCTGGGGGTGCCGCCCACGTGTGAAGCGCTGTGGGGGAGCCTCGTCCGTGCCTCCGTGCCTCCGCGCCTCCGCACCCCGCGGCGCGACCCCGGCCACCCGTGCCGCACTACTGCGCGCGCGGCCGTTCACCAGGCACCATTCGGTTACGTGCGTCGGCGCGCGCGATCCGCGGGCCGGCGCTTGGACGTCAGCAGTGAGGAGCCCTCGTTGTTGCGCACAGCCTCGGCGCGCCGGTACCTGATGTGCCCACCGGCACACTTCGCCGTCACGTACTCCATCAACCCGTGGATGGACCCCGCCAAACCCGTCGACCTCCAGCTCGCGCTCGCGCAGTGGGAGGACCTGGTCGCGCGTCAGCGCTCCCTCGGCCACACCGTCGAGCTGCTGGAGCCCGACCCCGCCCTGCCGGACATGGTCTTCGCCGCCAACGGCGCACTCGTCGTCGACGGCCGCGTGCTGGGCGCGCGCTTCGCGTACCCGCAGCGCAGCGGCGAGGCAGCCGCCCAGCGCCGCTGGTTCCGCGCGCACGGCTTCGCCGCGTACCACCTGCCGGAGCACGTCAACGAGGGCGAGGGCGACTTCGCCGTCACCCGCTCCTGGATCCTCGCCGGCCGCGGCTTCCGCAGCAGCCCGGAGTCGCACGCCGAGGCGCAGGAGTACCTGGGCCGCCCGGTCGTCGGCCTCGACCTGGTCGACCCGCGCTTCTACCACCTCGACACCGCGCTGTGCGTCCTGGACGACTCCACCGACACCGACGTCATGTACTACCCGGCCGCGTTCTCCCCGGGCAGCCGCGACGTCCTCGCCCGGCTCTTCCCCGACGCGGTGCTGGCGGGGGAGGAGGACGCGCTCGCGCTCGGCCTCAACGCCGTCAGCGACGGCCGCCACGTGCTGCTGCCGCAGGCGGCGGCGGGGCTGGTCGCGCCGCTGCGGGCGCGCGGCTTCGAGCCGATCCCGATGGATCTGACGGAGCTGCTCAAGGGCGGCGGCAGCGTGAAGTGCTGCACGCTGGAGCTGCGCGACTGACCCGGTGGGCCAAGCACTACGCCCCGTCGTGGCCGTCGTCTCCCGGCGGCGGCCACGCGTCGCCCCACCGCACGTCCCGGGCGGCGCGGTAGCGGGGGCCCTGCCGCTTGGAGACGGTGGTACGGGCCAGCCCCTCGCCGGCCGTGCACAGCTCCAGCAGCACCAGCCCCTTGCGGAGCTGCGGATGCCGTACGACGCGCGCGGGCGCCGGGGCCCTTGCGGGGACCCGTACCGCCGCCACGTACGAGAACTTCTCGTCCTCGTGCCCCAGCTCGCCGCCCTTGACCCGGCGGTGCAGCGCGGAGCGCTGCACGCGGGCGGCGAAGTGGCACCAGTCGGCGGTCCCCTCCATGGGGCACCGCGCGCTGTGCGGGCACGGCGCCAGCACCTCGTAGCCGGCGTCGACGAGCTGCTGCCGGGCCGCGAGCACCCGGAGGTAGCCCTCCGGAGTCCCCGGCTCCACGACGACGACGGCCCCCTCCGCCGCCTGAGCGGCTGAGGCGACGACCTCGCGCCGTACGTGCTCGGGCAGCTCGCCGAGGACGTACGACACGGTGACGAGCCCGGCCGGAGCCCACCCGGGGCCCGCCGGGGCGGTGCCGAGCGCGCGGCGGCGCCACTCGGCGGCACGTACCGCGGGGGCGGCGGCGCCTGCTGCCAGCTCGCTGCCGAGCGCCAGCGCCGGCTCCGCCTGGTCGAGGACGACGGTCGGGCGCTGCCCGTCCGGCCAGACCGCCGCGGCCGCCCATACCGCGGCGCCGGTCCCGCCGCCCACGTCGAGGTGGCTGTCCGGCGCCCAGCCGGGCGCGGCTTCCGCCAGCGCGCTGAGCGCGGCCCGTACGGCCTGGAAGGTGGCGGGCATCCGGTACGCGGCGTACGCCGCCACGTCGTCCCGGTCGCGCAGCGCCGGGGCGCGGCCGCCGCCCCGGTAGCCGGCGATGAGCCGCTCCACGGCCGCCGCCGCCCGCCGGGTGCCGACGCCCTCCAACTGCCGTCCGAGCGCACCCCGAAGATCATCCTCGACATCCACGCCCCGAGCCTACGGCCCGCCGCACCGGCCCTTTGACCGCGGCACCGCAACCGGCGCGGGTACGCGGCCTCAGCGCAGCCGCTTGTGCTCCTCCGGCCGGAACGTCGTCACCAGCGCCAGACACAGCACCGCGATCCCGATCCGCCCCGTGGCCTGGAGCAGCGGCCCCCGCAGCAGGATGAACGAGTACCCCGCGATCAGCGGGACCACCGTCGCCATCACGTTCCCCGGATCCCGCGACATGTGCCCCGACTCGGCGAACCTCCGGTCCGTACGCGCCGCGGCGTACCCCACCAGCAGCAGCCCGCCCGCCATGCCCAGCGGCCCGAAGTCGAGCCACAGCTCGGTCCACAGCGGCGAGGACAGGTTGACGTTCGTCATCCCCATCCACGTGCCGACCTTGACGCCCGAGTCGAGCTGCTTGTCCTCCCACACCGACCGGGGGACGAAGAAGAACGCCGACGACGCCAGTTGCTTGCCGTACGTGTGGCCCGTGCCGGAGTCCACGTACGAGATGGTGTTCGCGAACATCACCGTCTGGTCGTAGTCCTTCATCACCAGCGGCTCCAGCACCGAGCCCGACTGCGTCTGCTTCCGCCCGCCCTCGTCGTAGCGGAACTTGTCCGCGAACGGGAACAGCAGCACCGCCATCGCCACGCCCCCCGCGAGCGCCGCCCGGTACACCACGGGGCTGCGCGGGAAGGCGGTGAACAGCAGCGCGAAGGCGACGGTGAGGAACCAGTACCGCGGGTTGGAGATCGGGTTGTTGACGATCGCGTTGATCAGAACGAGCCCCGCCCACGGCAGCACCACGGCAGGCTGCCGCCGGGCCCGCCGGGACACCACCAGCCAGCGCGTCATCATCAGCAGCGCCAGCAGCGCGGGCACCGTACCGAAGCCGCGCAGGAACGCCGAGCCGACCTGGGAGTCGGACGTGCCGCCCGCGGTCAGCTCGTCGCTGATCGCCTGGCGGCTGCCGAAGAACGGCGCGGGGCCGCCGAAGGACGCGATGAGCAGGGCGCTGCCCGCGTACGCGAAGATCACCAGCAGGTACAGGCGGCGCTTGTTGACCGAGGCCACCGGGCGTGGCCGGCTCAGCCGGGCCTCGGAGGCGTGCCGCGACAGCAGCGCGCCGACGTCGAAGGCGACGAAGCCGGCGAGGATGAGCGCCACGGCCATCGTGAAGTCGCCGCGGGTGCCGACGACGGGGGTCGGGGTCTGCTCCAGCACGATCTGCGCCAGCGGCGCGACGCCCATCGCGACGTAGCAGAAGAGCCAGACGGTGCCCTGGATGAGCCGCCGCCGGGTGGTGAGGACCATCGCGGAGAGGCGGGCGCCCGCGTAACAGGTGGTGGCGAGCTGGAGCCAGAACACCGCGTCGCGTACGTCGGGCTGGGAGCGGCCGGCGACGGCCAGCGGCAGGACGAAGACGAGCGCGACGACGAGCGGGACGGCCAGGGCGCGGGAGAGGACGGCGCGGGGGGCGGGGCTCTTGGGGATGACGAAGGGCGTGAACGGGCGCCGGACGCGGGTGGCGGTGGCGGTGGCGGTGGCGGTGGCGGTGGCGGTGGCGGTGGGGCTCGGGTTCGGGTCCGGGGTCGCCGCGCGGGCGCGGCGGGCGGCCTTCGCGGCGAGCGGCGCCATCCGGATCTGCACGGTCTCGTCGAGCGGCACCCGGCCCCCGCCGTCACCGCCGACCGCGCCGTCGCCGGACCGCGGCCCGTCCGCTTGGTCTGCCATCGCCCCGAACTGCCCCCGCCCCGTATCGCCCCGTATAGCCGTCCCGCAACCGAAGACAGTCTAAATAGGCTCGGGGTTGTGCGGCGGGTAGGCTCCGGGAACATACGTACGGTGCCGGGGGGTGCCGGGGAGGGGACCGTCTTGAGAGTTCTGCATGTCGTCACGCTGCACACGCCCACGAACGACTTCGGCGGGCCCACGCGCGTCGCGCTCAACCTGTCCAAGGGACTGCGGGCCCGGGGCGTCGACTCGCGCATCGCCACCCTCGGCGACGGCTTCGAGGGCCCGCTGCCCCGCGACATCGACGGCGTGCCCACGTTCATGTACCAGGCCAAGCACGTGCTGCCGCGGTTCGAGGTGAGCGGCATCACCTCGCCGGCCCTGCTGGCCCGTGCCCGCCGCCTCGTCCGCTCCGCGGACGTCGTGCACGTCCACCTCATGCGGGACCTCATCACGCTGCCGTTCGCGCTCATCGCGCAGCAGGCGGGGGTGCCGGTGGTGCTGCAGACGCACGGCATGATCGACCCCACCGAGAAGCCGGTGGCCCGCGCCGTCGACGTGCTCGGGCTGCGCCGGGCGCTGCGCAAGGCGGACGCGACGCTGTACCTCACGGAGTTCGAGCACGGCGAGATCCAGGCGGTCGTCCCGGACACACCGCTGAACCGGCCGCGCCGCCTCGTCAACGGCGTGCTGCCGCAGGAGCGCAGGCCCGCGCGGACGTCGGGGCCGCCCACGGTGGTGTACGTCGCGCGGGTGCAGGAGCGTAAGCGTCCCGAGGACTTCATCCGGGCGATCCCGGTGGTGCTGGCGAAGGTCCCGGACGCCCGCTTCGTCCTCGCGGGCCCCGACACCGGCGCGCTGGCCGAGCCGATGATGCGGCTGGCGGCGCAACTGGGCGTGGCGGACTCGGTGTCGTACGTCGGCTCCCTCGCTCCCGCTGAGGTCCTGGCCCAGCACCGCAAGTCCGACGTCTACGTCCTCCCGTCGGTCGTCGAGCCGTTCCCGGTCTCGGTCCTGGAGGCCCTGTCGGTCGGCGTCCCGGTCGTGATCACCCGCACCTGCGGCCTCGGCCCCGACGTCGCGGAGGCCGGCGCGGGCCGCGTCCTCGACAGCCGCGCCGACACGGACAACGGCCCCCTGGTGGGCCAGGCGGTCCTGGAACTCCTGGACCCGACGGCCAACGAGGAAGCCTCCAAGGCCGCCTGGAACCTCATCAACGCCCGCTTCGCCATCGACGGCGTGGTCGACACCCTCCTCGACGTCTACGACGAGGTCCGCGTTCGCCGGTGAGCGGCTGGCGCTGCCGCGAGGCCCTCTTGCGGCGCGCCCGCGTCGAGAACCACGAGGGTGACTAGACCTTGACGCCCAGGCTGCGGGGCATGGCGGCGAAAGTGCGCCGCACGCAGCGCGGCAGATCGCCGGGGGGGCATTCGGGCAGCCACTCGTCCAGTGCACAACGCCATGTGGCGACACAGAACTCGACGAGCAGCCGCGCCTCAAGACTGTCCTGTGTTCCGAGCCGGCGGGTGATCTCGGCCTGCATCTCAGCGCAGTGGCGCAGGGAGTGCCCGTTCAGGGACGGCGATTGCTCGATCAGTTTCAGGGTGGCCGAGAAACGCGGATACCAGTCCTCGTCCATGCGGTCGAGGGTGGTCAGCATCGCGTCGCGGAAAACGTCGGCCAGTCGTCCGGACTTCTCCGTCTCCTCCAGGACCAGCAGGTAGGTGCTCCAGAGCTGTTTGACGGCCGTGAGTGCCACGTCCTCCTTGGAGCGGAAGTTGCGGAAGAAGGTCCGCCTCGACACCTCCACCGTTTCGAGGAGCGCATCGAGCGGCGTGTTGTCGAAGCCTCGCTCGGTGAACAGCGAGACGGCCGTTTCGGCCAGGGCTTGGCGGGTGCGCAGCTTCTTGCGCTCACGCAACGAGGCGGGCTGTCGGACGGTCGTCATCCACACCAGCCTAACGGACACGCTCCTCACGCGCATATGCTTCAATTAGGCAAACGCCACACTGTGGCACTTTGCCATGGAGGAGGGATCCCTATGCGTGCACTCGTTGTGGACCACAGCGCGGCAGCGCACCTCTCGCTGGTCGAGGTGGCCGATCCGAAACCCGCACCGGGCGAGGCCCTGGTGCGGGTCGAAGCGGTCTCGCTGAACTACGGCGAGGTCAAGGGCGCCGCGGACCCGAAGACGCCGGACGGCACGGTGATCGGCTGGGACGCGGCGGGTGTGGTGGTCAACGCGGCGGCCGACGGATCGGGGCCGGCCGAGGGGGTCCGCGTCGTCACCCTGGGCGGGGCGGGCTGGGCGGAACTGCGCGCCGTCCCTGCCACTCTGCTCGGCGTGGTGCCGGACGACGCCGACCTCGGCGCCGTCAGTACCGTCCCGGTCGCCGGGCTGAGCGCCCTGCACGTGGTGCGCCGCCTGGGCCCGCTCCTCGGCCGCCGGATGATGGTCACCGGCGCCTCCGGAGGGGTCGGCCGCTACGCAGTGCAGCTCGCCGCCCGTGCGGGGGCGGAAGTCGTGGCGATCAGCCGGAACCCCGACCAGGCGGACGGTCTGCGAGCGCTGGGCGCGCACGAGGTCCACACCGATCCGGCCGCCGTGGACCGGCCCGTACACGCCGTTCTGGACAACGTCGGCGGCCGGCAACTGGTGGACGCCTTCGCCGCTCTGCAGGCCCACGGCGTGCTGGTGAGCGTGGGCCGGTCGTCCGAGTCCAACGCGGTCTTCCCACCCGAGGCGTTGCAGGGCGACGAAGGGCGGCACGACAGGTCGATCCGTACCTTCTTCCTGCTCCGCAACCCGGCCACGGATTTCTCCGCCGACCTGGCCTGGCTGGCCGCCGAGGTCGCCACCGGCCGCCTCGACCCGGGAATCCGGTGGCGTGGCCCGTGGACCCGCTACGACGAGGCGGTGCAGGCACTGATCGGCCGCCGCTTGCACGGCAAAGCGGTGTTGGACGTCGGCTGACCCGGCTCCGGTGGGGTGGTCAGGCGTGGGTGGTGGTGTGGGCGGGGAAGGCGGACCAGGCGCCGCAGTGCCGCCACTGCACCGGCGGCTGGGAGTTCTCGTGCGTCGTCACCGCGTTCACCTCACCCCTCGCCCCTCTGCTCACAGGAGCGAGCCGGGTTCACTCCGTGAGGGGAACTACGCGCGCTCCTCGCGGGTCTTCAGGCCGATCTGCCAGCGGTAGAAGCTCATCGCCAGGGCGTAGTCCAGGCCCGCGCGGCCGTCGAGGAAGCCGCGTTTGTAGACGTAGGCGTACGCGAACGACACCAGGGGCTTCAGCGGGGCCTTGTGGAAGAGCTGGCCCTGGCGGGTCTTGGCCTGGCGGATCTCCTCGCGGACCTCCGGGTGGAGTTCCAGCCACGCCTCCCAGTCCGAGTAGCGGTTGTGCCGCTCGAACCACGTGCGGACCGGGTCCAGGTCCTCGTGCTCGATCGTGGCGCTCAGCCGGACCACCGGGCCGTCGGCGAGCGGCTGGTAGTGGCCCTCCTGCTCGCCCATGCCCGGGGCGTCCAGGTCGCCCAGCTCCGGGAAGCGGACGCGGGTGCGGTCCATCAGGGCGCGTTTGACGATGGTGTAGCCGTGGCGCAGGCGCTTGCCCGCGAACCAGTAGCCCAGCGGGATGTCGAACGCTGCCGGGGCCACCTTGAGCGAGCCGTCGGCCGCCGGGTCGAAGATGCGGTGGAGTTCGGCGATCAGCTCCGGGCTCGGGGTCTCGTCGCCGTCGACGAACAGCATCCAGTCCAGCTCGGGATGGATCTGGTCCAGGCACCACTGCTTCTTCTTCGGGTACTTGCCGTCCCAGGTGTACGGGACGATCTCGGCGCCTTCGTCCGCCGCGAGGGCGCGGGTGTCGTCCGTGCTGTCCGAGTCGACCACCACCACGGCCTCGAAGTGGTCGATGACGGACCGCACCGTCGTCGCGATGTTCTCGGCCTCGTTCTTGGTCGGTATCGCGACGACGATGGGCAGTCTCTTCAAGCCGAACTCCTACAGCAGGTCTTCGTACTGGGGGCAGAGGGTGCGGATCGCGTCCTCCGCGTTGGCGATGTCGCCGGAGCGGATGGCCTCCCGGGCCAGCTCGTCGTCCGTCGCCGCCGCGCTCTCGATCTTGGCGCAGGCCTCCTCGCCCGCCTCCAGGATCGCCGCCGGGTCGACGCCCTCGGGCACCCGGTCCTTCAGATACGTCTTCTCCTTCTCGGAGAACTCGCCCTCGGCGGGCTCCAGCTCGGCCTCCGGCACCTTCTCTGTGTCGTCGGTTTTCTCCTCGTCCGCCGGGCCCGGGTCCTTCGGGGTGCGGTCGCTCTCCTGCTGGGACGCCGAGGGCTTGGCGGCCGCGTCGTCCTCGTCGCCGCCCCCGCTGCAGCCGGCCAGGGCCAGGACGGCGGCCGCCGCGGCGGCCACCGTCGCGAGCGCCGCCCGGGAACTCCGTGTCGTACGGGCGGACATCAGCCCGCTCCGAACGTCAGCGTCAGCTTCGGCGCGTACGAGGTCTCGCGCGACCGCACCCACCAGGCGTCGGTGCCGTCGCTGGTCAGCGCCACGTCCAGGGTGTCGCCCAGCGAACCGCTGAGCTGGGCGGCGGAGAGCGACGCGGTGTAGTCGGTGTCCAGCTCCGTCGCGCCGGTGAACTTGCCCAGCACCGTGGCCGACAGCTCGGGCCGGCCCGCGTACGTCACCTCCGACTCCGACCAGGCGCCGGTGACCGGCTGCACGCTGATGGTGTCCGGGGTGCCGGCGCTGGCGTCGGTGGTGGTGCGCAGCGTCAGCTTCGCGGACTTCAGCGTCATCCCGCTCGGCGCCTGGGGCAGCGAGAACCGCAGGTAGCTGAGGTACGGGGAGGTCTTCCTGACCAGGAGCTGGTTGTGCGAGCCGTAGTTGGCGCTCGCCGCCGAGCCGTTGGCGTACGCGTCGGCGGTCGCGGTGCGCTCCACCGTGGTCTCCGCCGGCGTGCCCGGCGTGGTCACCGTCACCGCCGCGGACTTGGCGGTGGTGTTGCCGGCGGCGTCGCTCGCGGTGATCTGGTAGCTGTACGTCGTACCGGGCTTGACCGTGCTGTCGGTGAAGGTGCCCTGCGGCAGCGTCCAGAAGGTGGAGTCCAGCGTCGGCTCGGTCGCCAGCGCCTCGCCGTTGCGGTAGATCGTGTACGCCAGCTTGCTGTCGTCCCGGTCCCAGCCGGCCGTCCAGCGCAGCCGCACGCCGCCCGAGACGTTCGCCGCGGTCACGCCGGTGGCGCCGGCGACGGGCTTGCGGGAGTCGGGGGCGTCGGCGAAGCGGACCAGGCCCTGCTGGAGCTTGTTGCCGTTGGACTGGATCCGGGTGAACTCGCCGCCGACCCACATGTAGTCCTTGCCGCCGCTGGACGAGGTGACCATCACGCGCGGGCCGATCTGCTCGGTGCCGGACGGGCCGTCGTCGGTGTCGGGGAACCAGGACAGCAGCGGCTTGGGGTTGTCCACGGACTCCGCGAGCAGGTGCTGCCGCTCGTTCAGCTCCGGGAACTGGCCCATGCTGCTGCAGTTGTGCGCGTGCGAGACGCTGTACAGCACGTCCTTGTAGACGGTGACGTCCTGGGTGGCGCCCAGGCAGGTGTCGCGCCAGCGCTGGGTGAAGCTGCTGTTGAGGTTCATCGCGAGCCGGCCGTCGAAGACGCCGCCGCCGTGGCCCTCGTGCGCGGTGTAGATGCCCGACTCGTCGATGTAGATGCCCTTGACGAGGGAGTTCCAGTGCAGCTCGTACGGGTTGTTCTGGTTGTTGCTGACGCCCTTGAAGGCCCGTACGGTCGCGCCGGTGTCGGCCCGGACGACGGCCAGGCCGTGCACACTGGCGTCGCCGTTGAGCCCGTTGAAGTCGCCGCCGACCACCACGTGCTGCCCGTTGGGGGTCTCCTCGATGACGCGTCCTGCCCGGTCCGGGCCTGCATTGGCCTTCCAGGAGTTCAGCGCGCCGGTGGTCGCGTTGACGGCGGCGAACTTCACCCGGCTCTCGCCGCGGACGGTCTTGAAGTCGCCCGCCATGTACAGCCGGCCGCTCGCCGCGGCGTCGAGACCGTAGACCCGGGCGGAGACGGCGCCGGCGTTGAAGCCGGTCTTCACGGTGCACGACGCGATGTCGATGGCCGCGACGCGGCTGCGCGAGACGCCGTTGACGGTGCCGAACTCGCCGCCCGCGTAGAGCGTCTTGCCGTCGGGGGAGACGGTCAGCGCGCGTACGGTGGCGGTGCCGGAGCCGATGGTGAAGTTCAGCTTGCAGTCCGTCGGCTCACCGGTCGCCGCGTTGAAGGCGGCGAAGTTCGCGACCTTCGTCTCGCTGGTGCCGGCCGCCGCGCCGGGCGGGCGGATGGCGGAGAACGTACCGCCCGCGAAGACCACGCCGTTCGACTCGGCCATGGACCAGACCACGCCGTTGGTCTGCCAGGTCGACAGGTCGTCCGCGGTCATCGCCACCGGCGGCGTCACCGCCTCGGCCTCGGGCGAGGAGTACGTGACGCCGACCGTCACGAGCGTGCCCGTCACCACCGCGAGGGCGACGCCGAGCGCCCCCCACTTCCGCGTCCTTCTGTGCTTGTGCATGAGCCCCCCTGGGCCGTCGTCCCCTGCGGCCGCGCGTCGCGAGTCCGGGGGGAGAATATCCGTTTTTACCTGTCGATCCTGACGGTGGCGCCGGTGAGTTCGGCGTCGAGCGCCCCGATGTCCGCCTCCACCATGATCCGTGCCAGCTCCGGCCACTTGACCTGCGGCTTCCAGCCGAGCAGGTCGCCTGCCTTCGAGGCGTCTCCGATGAGCGCGTCGACCTCGCTGGGGCGCTCGTACTTGGGGTCGAAGCGCACGTACTCCGTCCAGTCGAGGTCCGCGGTGCGGAAGGCGGCCTCCAGGAACTGGCGGACGCTGCCGGCTTCGCCGGTGGCGACCACGTAGTCGTCCGGCACGTCGCGCTGGAGCATCAGCCACATCGCCTCGACGTACTCCGGGGCGTAGCCCCAGTCGCGTATCGCGTCGAGGTTGCCCATGTAGAGGCGGTCCTGGAGACCCGCCCTGATCCGCGCCACGGCGCGGGTGATCTTCCGGGTGACGAAGGTCTCACCGCGGCGCGGCGACTCGTGGTTGAAGAGGATGCCGTTGACCGCGAAGAGGCCGTACGCCTCCCGGTAGTTCACCGTCGACCAGTAGCCGAAGACCTTGGCGCAGCCGTACGGGCTGCGCGGGTGGAAGGGGGTCCGCTCATTCTGCGGCGGCGGGGCGGAGCCGAACATCTCCGAGGACGACGCCTGGTACAGCCGGGTGTCGATGCCCGCGGCGCGCACCGCCTCCAGCAGTCGCATGGAGCCGAGGCCGGTGATGTCCGCGGTGTAGAGCGGGGCGTCGAAGGAGACCCGGACGTGCGACTGGGCACCGAGGTTGTAGACCTCGTCGGGCGCCAGGTCGCGCAGCAGGTTCACCAGCGCGACGCCGTCGGAGAGGTCCGCGTGGTGCAGTACCAGGCGGCGTCCCGGCTCCTGCGGCTCCTGGTAGATGTGGTCGATGCGCTCGGTGTTGAACGACGACGAGCGCCGCACGAGTCCGTGCACCGTGTAGCCCTTGGCGAGCAGCAGTTCGGCGAGGTACGAGCCGTCCTGGCCGGTGACGCCGGTGATGAGGGCCGTCTTGCCCATGGGATCCTTCCCCCTGATCATTCCGCCGGATGGCAGAATTCGCACTTTTGACGTCCTCCTTCGCCCGGAGGCGAGGGATTCCCTCGGACTCTCCTCTCAGACAGGTAGGAGAGCCGGTGGAGGTTCGCGGTGCACCGGCCCGGCAGCCCGAGGCCCTTCCCGCGCAGCAACCGCCCGCCCGGCGGCCGTTCTGATGTTCTCGGCGGCGTTCACATCGGCGTTGCCCGTATGCCCGCAGGCGCGGCAACGGAAGACGGCTTGGCTCTCGCGCGCCTCCCGGTCCACTGTCCTGCAAGCCGAACGTACCCTGGAGCCGACCCGCGGCGAGGTGTCCACCACGAGTGCTGCTCGACGGCCAGGTTCCACACGAACCGGGCGTTCGCACAGTGCGAGGCGAGGACACGTTCCTGCCCGGCGGTAGGTCGCATTCGGTACCGGGACATGCGCTGAACGTAACATCCGTCGCTGACAACCACACCGGCAACGAAGGGAGAAGGGGCTTCCGTCCCGGGCTCGCGCCTCGGAGTCGCCGCCCCGTACGTCCGATGACACCAACCACTGAGCTGCTTCCGCCCGGCGCGCGCGTCTTCGTCGCGGGCCACCGCGGTCTGGTCGGCTCGGCCGTCGCCCGCCGGCTGACCGCCGACGGCTACGACGTGGTCACCCGCACCCGGGCCGAGCTGGACCTGCGCGACGCGGAGCGGACGGCGGCCTGGCTGGCGGCCGTCCGGCCGGACGCGGTGGTGCTGGCGGCGGCCAAGGTCGGCGGGATCATGGCGAACAGCCGCTTCCCGGTGCAGTTCCTGGAGGACAACCTGCGCATCCAGCTGAGCGTCATCGCCGGCAGCCACGCGGCGTCCGTACGGCGGCTGCTGTTCCTCGGCTCCTCGTGCATCTACCCCAAGCTCGCCGACCAGCCGATCCGCGAGGACTCGCTGCTCACCGGGCCGCTGGAGCCGACGAACCAGGCCTACGCGCTGGCGAAGATCGCCGGCATCGAGCAGGTGGAGGCGTACCGCAGGCAGTACGGCGCGGCGTACATCTCGGCGATGCCGACGAACCTGTACGGCCCCGGCGACAACTTCGACCTGGAGACGAGCCACGTCCTGCCGGCCCTCGTCCGCCGCTTCCACGAGGCGCGGGAGACGGGCGCGGAGGAGGTCGTGCTCTGGGGCTCGGGAACGCCCCGGAGGGAGTTCCTGCACGTGGACGACCTGGCGGCGGCGTGCCTCACGCTGCTGCGCGGCTACGACGCGGACGGTCCGGTGAACGTCGGCTGCGGCGAGGACCTGACGATCCGCGAACTGGCCGAGACCGTACGGGACGTGGTCGGCTACCGGGGCCGCATCGCCTTCGACACGAGCCGCCCGGACGGCACACCGCGCAAGCTGCTGGACGTCTCCCGCATCACGGAACTGGGCTGGCGCCCGGAGATCGCCCTGCGGGAGGGCATCGCGGCGGTGTACGAGGACTGGCGTAAGCCCTGAGGGGCTGCGCCCCTCAGCGACCCCGCGACGGGGCTCCGAAGGGCTGCGCCCCTCGGGCTCCCCGCCCGCCGCCGCGGCTTCGCCGCGGGCGGCTGGGGCGGGCGCCTGCCCCGCCGCCCCAGCGGAACGGCCGGCCTGCGGCGGCCGGGCGCCGCAGGCGCCGGCCCGGAGCGCGGCGTGCGGCGGCCGTCCGGGGCGCGGTGCCACCGCGCCCCGGACCGCCGGCCGCGCCGCCTCAACGGCCGTGCGACGCAGGCAGAGTGGTGTCCCGCGTCTCAATACGCCCCCCGGCCGTCGACGACCGCGCGCAGGGTGCGGGCCATCACGTCCATGTCGTGGGCGAAGGACCAGTTCTCCACGTAGTGCAGGTCGAGCGCGACCGTCTCGTCCCAGGTGAGGTCCGAGCGGCCGCTGACCTGCCACAGGCCCGTCATCCCCGGCTTCACCGCCAGCCGGCGCAGCTCGGTGTCGCTGTAGCGGGCGACCTCCTCCGGCAGCGGCGGGCGCGGGCCGACCAGGGACATCTCACCGCGCAGCACGTTGAACAACTGCGGCAGTTCGTCCAGCGAACTGCGCCGCAGCACCTCGCCGACCCTCGTGACCCGCGGGTCGCGGCGGATCTTGAAGATCGGGCTGCCGTCGTGGTCGTTGACCACCGACAGCGCGGCCTTCTGCTGCTCCGCGTCCTCGACCATGCTGCGGAACTTCCACATCGTGAACGGCGCCCCGCCGCGCCCGAGGCGCGTCTGCCTGTGGAACACCGGCCCCGGCGAGGTGAACTTCACCGCCGCCGCGATCACCGCGAACACCGGCGCCAGCAGCGCGATGCCGATCGCCGCGGCCACCCGGTCGCTCGCCGCCTTCAGCGTCGACTGCGCACCCCGCCGCAGCGGCGGCGCGATGTGCAGCAGCGTCAGGCCCGCGACCACCGACAGCCGCAGCCGCCGCTCGGCGACCTCCGCTATGCCCGGCAGCACGGCCAGCGGCAGCCCCGCGTCGTGCAGTGCCCAGGCCAACTGCCGCAGCCGGGCCGCCGGCAGCAGCGGTCCGGGGGCGGCGAGGACCACGTCGGCGCCGTGTTCCCGGGCGGCGGCCAGCACCGCCTGGGCGTCCCAGCCCGCCCGGTCCGAGGGGACCCGGCCCAGCCGGGCGGCCTCCGGGGCGCCGCAGGACAGCGGCGCCTCGCCGACCGGGACGACGCCGACGACCACGTACTCGTGGTCCGTACGCGCCGCCAACTGGCCGACGACGTGGTCCGCGGTGGCCGGCTCGGCGACCACCAGCACGCGCCGCACCGCCTGGCCCTCCCGCCGGGACGCGACGAGGTGGTGGTGGAGCAGCTTGGCGGTGACGACGGTCAGCACCAGCGCCGGCAGCAGCGCGAGCAGCGCCGGCTGCGGTTCCGCGGCGCTGTCGGCGGTGAACGCGCGGACGACGGCGAGCACGCCGAAGAGCAGGAGCCAGTCCTGCAGCAGCGGCACCACCGCGCCCGACTCGCCGAGCTGCCGCGCGGAGTAGCGGCGCCGTGCGGCCCGTACGGCGAGCCAGCCCCCGGCGGCCAGCGCCGCGCAGAGCGCCGGATAGGGCTGCCGGGTGGTGAGGAAGACGAGCACGACGGGGATCGCGATCCCCGCCGCGTCGGTGACGAGGGCGGCCGGCAAATACCACGCCGGCTTTGCTGCGGCGGAGCGGACGCGGGTCCCGCGTCTCGGCTCCGCCGTCATGATCTCGGTATCGGACACTCCGATACGCCGCATGTTCCCCCCTGGCACATCGCGACTGATGAGGCGCACGCGATCCTCCCCTGGTCGACGCGCACCTTTCGCTCCCGGCACTTTAAGCCAGATTTGCGAAGAACGCCCATGGTTCGTGCAAAAAGGGCCTAGGTGTAGCGAGCTTCACACCAGGTCGGCGCCGTGCCGCGGCTTGCACCGTGCGGCTCACGACGTACGACTCCCGAGAGGGGCCGAGGGATGTACGGAGTTTTACGGCAGTTTCGATTGCCTACGGCATCCCGTCACGCACCCCGCTTCCGCAGCCGGAGCACGTTCCAGGATACGCACGGCAGTTCGGCCTCAAGCTCGCCGTCTGCGCTGATCCGCGCGGTGCCGACGGACCGCGGCAGCACCCGCCCCGGATCCGTCTCGGTGTTGGCCGCGTCCGGGTCGTCGTCGGCGAGGACCAGGTGTTCGAGGACCGTGTACTCGTCCGCACCGCCGTGCGTACCGAACCCGCGCAGCGCGACGGACAGCCGCAGCGGCTCGTCCTGGGCCCGGTTGACGGCCAGGATCGTCAGGTCGCCGCTCTCCTCGTCGTACGTCACCACGTGGTCGAGCGCGGGGACGTCGCCGTGCCGCGGGGTCTCGATCCGCGAGCCCGTACGGTCCGCCTCGGTGCGCAGCACCGTCCCCCGCGCGAACCGCGCGGCC
Source organism: Streptomyces sp. NBC_01808 (assembly GCF_035917395.1). NCBI lineage: Bacteria > Bacillati > Actinomycetota > Actinomycetes > Kitasatosporales > Streptomycetaceae > Streptomyces > Streptomyces sp. NBC_01808. Next base: position 2,043,824 of record NZ_CP109072.1, on the reverse strand, counting down.
TGCGCGAACGGATGGAAGACGGTCTGCCGCCAGGCGGGCCCGCCGGGCTCGCTGCGGATCGGCGCGATGACGTTGACGAGCTGCGCCAGGCAGGCCACGGCGACCCGGTCGGCGTGCCGGAGCAGGGTGATGAGCAGGGAGCCCACGACGGCCGCGTCGGTCACGGAGTACGTGTCCTCGATGAGCCGCGGCGTCTCGGCGGTGGCCAGGTTCCGCTCGCCGGGGAAGCGGGCCGCGTACCAGACGTTCCACTCGTCGAAGGAGAGCCGGATCCGCTTGTCCGCCCGGCGTACGGCACGGACGTGGTCGGCGGTGGACACCACGTCGGAGATGTACTGGTCCATGTGCGCGCCGGAGGCGAGGAAGCTCGCGCGGTCGCCGTCCAGCTCCTCGTAGTACGCGTGCAGCGACAGATAGTCGACCTCGTCGTAGGTCTCCTCCAGCACCTCGCGCTCCCAGGTGCCGAAGGTCGCCATCTGGGCGTTGGAGCTGCCGCAGGCGACCAGTTCGATCGACGGGTCGACCTGGTGCATGGCCTTGCCGGCCTCGGCCGCCAGCCGGCCGTACTCGCGCGCCGACTTGTGCCCCGTCTGCCACGGGCCGTCCATCTCGTTGCCCAGGCACCACAGCCGCACGCCGTGCGGGTCGGTGACGCCGTGCTTGATCCGCAGGTCGGACCAGGCGGTGCCGCCGGGGTGGTTGCAGTACTCGACGAGCGCGCGGGCGGCGTCGATGCCCCGGGTGCCGAGGTTGACGGCCATCATCGGCTCAAGACCCAGCCCCTCGGCCCAGGTCAGGAACTCGTTCGTGCCGACCTCGTTGGTCTCCACCGACCGCCAGGCGAGGTCGAGCCGGCGCGGCCGCTCGGCGACCGGGCCGACGCCGTCCTCCCAGTGGTAGCCGGAGACGAAGTTGCCGCCGGGGTAGCGGACCAGGCCGGTGCCCAGCTCGCGGACCAGCGCGGCGACGTCGCCGCGGAAGCCGGCGGCGTCGGCGGTGGGGTGGCCGGGCTCGTAGATCCCGGTGTAGACGCAGCGGCCCATGTGCTCGACGAACGTTCCGTACAGGCGCGGGTCCACCTCGCCGATGACGAACTCGGGGTCGACGGTGAACCTGGCGGTGTGCGGCATGCGGTGCCTTTCTCCGGGGGCGTTGACAGTGGTTCTCGGGGGCGTACGGGCCTACTTCAGGCCCGTACCGGCGATGCCCTCGACGATGCGGCGCTGGAAGAGCGCGAAGACGACGAGCAGCGGGATGGCGCCCAGCACGGCCGAGGCCATGAGCTGCGCGTACGGGATGCCGAAGGCGTCCTGTACGGAGTTGAGCCCGACCGGCAGCGTCATCATCTCCGGGTCGGTGACGACCAGCAGCGGCCAGAGGAAGTTGTTCCACACGGCCACGAAGACGAAGATCGTCACGGCCGACACGGCGGGCCGGGAGACGGGCATCACGATCTGCCAGTACGTGCGCAGCCAGCCGGCGCCGTCGGCGCGCGCGGCCTCGATCAGCTCTCTGGGGATGCCGTCGAAGAACTGCTTGAAGACGAAGACGGCGACGACGTTCGGCACCTGCGGCAGGACCACGCCCCAGTAGGTGTTGAGCAGGCCCACCTCCTGGAGCGCCAGGAACTGCGGGATCATCAGCACCTGCATCGGGATCATGATCCCGGCGAGCAGCAGCAGGAACACCCCGCGGCGGAAGCGGAAGCGCACCTGGGAGAGGCCGAAGGCGGCGAGCGAGGCGGTGACGACGGTGAGCACCGTGGTCAGCAGCGAGACGATGAAGCTGTTGGCGTACCAGTAGGGCAGCTTGCCCTTGTCGAAGAGGTCCTCGTACGCCGCGAAGGTGGGGTTCGAGGTGAACCAGGACGCCGGGTCGACGGCTATCTCGTCCGCGGGCCGGATGGATATCGCCGTCGCGAACAGCAGCGGCACCAGCCACAGCAGCGCGAAGGCGACGAGGACGCCGAGCGCGACGCGGTTGAAGAGCTTCTCGGCGTCGTAGCCGCGGCGGGGCGCGGGGGCGGCTGCGTCCGCGGGGGCGGGGGCGGGGGCGGTGGTGGTGGCGGCGGGGCCTTCTTTGGTGTGGGCCATGGCTCAGCTCTCCTTCTCTGCCCGGCGGACGAGGAAGAACCAGACCAGGGAGATCAGCAGGATGACGAGGAAGAGGAAGAGGGAGACGACCGAGGCGTAGCCGGTGCGGCCGTCGGTGAAGCCGGTGTCGACGATGTACTGCAGCGTGGGCCGGGTGGAGCCGTCGGGGCCGCCGCCGGTCATCATGTAGATCTGGTCGAAGACCTTCAGCGAGGCGACGATCTGCAGCACGGTGACGAGCGTCGTCGTCCGCCCCAGCATGGGGATGACCACGTGCCGGATCCGCTGCCAGGGGCCGGCGCCGTCCATGGCGGCGGCCTCGTGCACGTCGCGGGGGATCTCCTGCAGACCGGCGAGGTAGAGCACGAAGTTGAAGCCGATGGTCCACCAGACGGTGACGCCGGCCAGCGACCACATCGCCCAGTTGGGATCACCGAGCCAGGACGGCGGCGAGCTGACGCCGAGGGTCTTCAGCCAGTCCTGGGCCAGGCCGGTCTGGTCGGCGAGCACGCCCCACATGAAGATCAGGGAGACCGACGCGGACGGGATGACGTACGGCGCGAAGAACGCGAAGCGGATGAACCACCGGCCGCGTACGAACCGGTCGGCGAGGATCGCAAGACCCAGCGCCAGCAGCACCAGCGGGATGGTGGTGAGCACGGTGAACCACAGGGTGTGCTTCAGCGTGCGCCAGAACTCGGAGTCGCCGAGCACGTCCGCGTAGTTGGAGAAGCCGACCCAACTGCCGAAGCCGTCGCGCAGCAGGCTGCCGTTGAAGAAGCCCGCCACGAAGGTGTAGAGGAGCGGGCCGAGGAGGAAAACGATGTAAAAGAGCGCGAACGGCGCGACCAGGGCCGGGCCCGCGAGCCGGCCGCGGGTTTCGCGGGCGCGTGTCCTGTCGGGGGTGAGGGCGCCGGTGCCGACTGTGCTCGCCACGGGGATGCCTTTCGTTCGAGGGGGTGGGGGCGGCGGGGGTCAGATCGGGGACTCGACGTCCGCGAGCGTGCGCAGCTCCTCGCGGACGCGGGCCGCGGCGGCGCGCGGCGTCGACCGGCCGGCGAGCGCGGCGCTGACCGCGTCGCCCACCCGGTTCTGCAGGTTGCTGCCGGCGCCGCCGTACCAGGCGACGGGGTCGTAGACGGCGCCCTCGGCGGCGGCGGTGTAGTGGGACTGGGGCGTCAGCTCCCGGTACGCGGCCGAGCGCTGGGTCGGCAGCCACGCGGGGACGTGCCCGCCCTCGGCCCACAGCTCGCTGTTCGCCAGCAGCGAGGCGGTGAACTCCAGCGACAGGTCGAGGCGGTCGTCGTCCTGCTCCGGCTGCCGGGGCAGCACCAGGGCGTGGCTGTCGGCGAAGCAGGCGTACGGGGCGTCGTCGAAGATCCGCGGCAGCGGCCGCATGTCGAACTTCGCCCCCGAGTCCAGGACGGCGACGATCTGCCACACGCCGTCCATCAGGAACCCGGCCTCGCCGGTGGTGAGCAGGGTGATGGCGGCCTGCCCGTTGGCGCCGGTGGGTATCAGCTTCTCCTTGCCCAGGCGCTGGATGTACGCGAGCGCCTCCTCGGCGGCGTCGAGGTCGACCGTCACGGTGGCGCCGGCGTCGCCGACCAGCGGCCGGCCGCCGAGCTGGGTGTAGAAGGACAGGAACATGCGGAACTGGGTGGCGGTGTCCTTGATCGAGGCGACCGAGCCGCCCCAGACGCCGGTGACCTCCTTCGCCGCGCGCAGCGCGTCGGCGAACTTGTCCGGGCCGTCGATGTCGACCAGTTCGCCGCCGTCGAGCAGGCCGGCCTTCTCGGCGACGTCGGTGCGGAAGTACAGCGCGAAGGGGTGGGTGTCGATCGGGATGCCGTAGAGGCGGTCGTCGATGTGGGACTTGCGCCAGGGCTTGGCGTCGAACTTCTCCGGCGTCATGCCCTGCTTGGCGAGCGCGTCGGCGGGCAGCTCGCTGAGCAGCCCGGCCTGGGCGAGCACCGGCAGCTTCGACAGGTGCGCGATGGCGACGTGCGGGGGGCGCTTTCCGATGGTGGCGAGGCTGAGCTTGGTGTAGTACGGGTTGCCCCAGACGAAGGTGGTGGCCCGCAGGGTGCTGTCGGGGTGGTCCTTCTCGTACAGGTCCTGCATGGCGACCATGCGTTCGCCGTCGCCGCCGGTGAAGGGGTTCCAGAAGTTCAGCCGGTCCGCGGGGGGTTCGCCGCCGGTGAAGCCCTGGGCGATGGTCGTGCCGCAGCCGGTGAGCGCCGCGGTGGCGGCGGCGCCGGCGGCGAGGCCCGCGCCGCCGCGCAGCAGGGCGCGGCGGGAGGGTGCGTAGGGGGCTGCAGGTGTGCCGCGGGCGGGGTCGGGGGCCGCGCGGCCGGGGGAGTCGAGGCGTCGGAGCATGGCGGATGTCCCTTTCCGCGGCGAACTTGTACAACGTTGTAATGCGCTCTTGGTGGAACGTTGTATATCGCCGTGCGCACCACGTCAACAGCCCGCGCAGAAGGCGTAAGGTGTGCGCACCAGAACCTCGGAGGAATCGGGAGGAAGCCGTGCCCGGGGCCCGCCTCAAGGACGTCGCAGAGCGCGCCGGTGTCTCGATCAAGACCGTCTCGAACGTGGTCCGCGGCGCCGCGCGCGTCGCCGAGCCGACCCGCGAGCGCGTCCTGCGCGCCATCGACGAACTCGGCTACCGCCCGCACGCCTCCGCCCGCCATCTGCGCACCGGCCGCAGCGGCGTCATCGCGCTGGCCGTACCGGAACTCGTCGCGCCCTACTTCGCCGAGCTGGCCACCTGCGTGATCGCCGCCGCCAAGGAGAGCGGGCAGACCGTCCTCATCGAGGTCACCGACGGCGACCCGGCGGAGGAGCTGCGGCTGGCCTGCGGCCTCGGCGACCCGCTCATCGACGGCGTGCTCCTCAGCCCTCTCGGCCTGGACCAGACGGCGCTGGCCGCCCGCGAGCGCCGCGTCCCGCTGGTGCTGCTGGGCGAGCGCGACTACGAAGTCCCCGCCGACCACGTGCTCATCGACAACGTCGCCGCCGCCCGCGACGCCACCCGGCACCTCGTCGGCTTCGGCCGCCGCCGCATCGGCGTCATCGGCTGGCAGCACGGCGAGCGCACGACGGCCACCGCCCTGCAGCGCATGCAGGGCCACCGCGAGGCGTTGGCCGAGGCGGGCCTCGCGTACGACCGGGCGCTGGCGCCCACCGTGGGGTCGTACACCCGCGCGGGCGGCGCGGCGGCGATGCGCGAGCTGCTGGCGCTGCAGCAGCCGCCGGACGCGGTGTTCTGCTTCACCGACATGATGGCGTCGGGCGCGATGCGCGTCGCACACGACGAGGGCCTGGCGATCCCGGCCGACCTCGCGGTGGTCGGCTTCGACGACATCCAGGAGGCGCGGTACATGGTGCCGTCGCTGACCAGCGTGGCGCCCGACAAGCAGGAGCTGGCCAGGCTGGCGGTGAAGGCGCTGCTGGCGCGGATCGAGGGCCCGGCGGAGGCCCCGCCGACGACGCTGCTGGCGCCCTACGAGCTGGCGCTCCGCGAGTCGAGCGCCCTGCCGCAGGACGGGTCGTAGCAGCGCCGTCGCGGTCGCGGTCCGCTACGTCAGCAGCCCGTCGATCTCCGCCAGTTGTCCCGCGGTCAGCGGGCCCGCGGCCAGGGCGCCCGCGTTCTGATCCGCCTGCGCCACCGTGCGGAACCCGGGGATCGGGACCGTGTGCGGGCTGCGGGCCCAGATCCAGGCCAGCGCGCCCTGCGCGACGGTGCGCCCGCCCGAGGTGAGGATGGAGCGGATCGCCTCGATCCGCGGCAGCCACCCCGGCGCCACCCGCCCGTCCGCGCCGAAGTACGTCAGCCACGCCGGCGGCGTCGCCCGGATGTCGCCGGCGCCGACCTGCGAGTCCGCGTCGTACGCGCCGGAGAGCAGCCCCATCGCCAGCGGGCTGCGGTTGACGCTGGCGAGGTCGCGCTCCGCGCACAGCGCCAGCATTTCCGGGGCGTCCTCCAGCACGTTGAGCCGGTGCTGCACCGCCGCGCAGTGCGGGCCCTCGGCGAAGGCCGCGGCGCGCGCGGGGTCGTCGGTGCTCCAGGCGTACGCGCGGATCAGCCCCTCGCGGACGAAGTCCTCGCACGCCTCGCGCAGCTCCGCCGCCGCGGCGAAGCCGGCGTCGCCGATGTGCAGTTGGTACAGGTCGACGTGGTCGGTGCCCAGCCGGCGCAGCGAGTCGGTCAGCGCCCGGCGCGCGTAGCCTGGGGACAGGTCGCGGGAGAGCAGCGTCCGGCGGTCGGCGTCGAAGACGTTGCCCCACTTCGTGGCGATGACGACGTCGTCGCGGCGGCCCGCGAGCGCGCGGCCGAGCACGGTCTCGCTGTGTCCTGTGCCGTAGGCGTCGGCGGTGTCGAAGAAGGTGACGCCGCCGTCGAGCGCGCGGTGCACGGCCCGTACCGACTCGTCGTCGTCCACCTTGCCCCAGCCCAGCGGGTCGCCCCCGGCGTCCCACCACTCGCCGCCGATCGCCCAGCAGCCGAAGCCGAGCGCGCTGACCTCGATGCCCGTACGTCCCAGAGTCCGCTTGTCCATGGTGACGACCATGCACCCTCCAGTGCACTCCAGCGCAAGGGGGCGGCCCCGGCCGGGTGCACTGGCCGGGGCCCTCGGCCGGGCGGGTCAGGCGGTCAGCGGGTCCGCCGGCTCCAGGGCACGGAACAGGTCCGTGTTGAGCGAGAACGCGCGGCGGCACTCCTCGACCACCCGCTGCTTCTCCAGGTCGTCCACCGGCAGCCCGTCCACCAGCCGGAGGAAGTCGAGGTCGCGCTCCGGCTCGGGCACCCGGGCCAGTTCGGGCCGGACGAAGGGGCCGGAACCGGGTCGGCGGCGAGCGCGCCCAGTGGCGCTCCAGCGCGCGGTAGACGAACCGGGCATGCTCACGGCAGGGTCAGCACCTCCGCGCCCGACTCCGTCACCACCAGCGTGTGCTCGAACTGCGCCGTGCGCCTGCGGTCCTTGGTCACCACGGTCCAGCCGTCGTCCCACATGTCGTACTCGTGCGTCCCGAGGGTCAGCATCGGCTCGATCGTGAACGTCATCCCCGGCCGCATCACGGTGGTGGCGCGCGGGTCGTCGAAGTGCGGGATGATCAGGCCGGAGTGGAAGGCGGTGTTGACGCCGTGGCCGGTGAAGTCGCGCACGACGCCGTAGCCGAAGCGCTTGGCGTACGACTCGATGACCCGGCCGATGACGTTGACCTGCCGGCCAGGCCGGACCGCCTTGATGGCGCGGTTCAGCGACTCGCGGGTGCGCTCGACCAGCAGCCGGGAGGTCTCGTCGACCTCGCCGACGAGGTAGGTGGCGTTGTTGTCGCCGTGCACGCCGCCGATGAACGCGGTCACGTCGAGGTTCACGATGTCGCCGTCGCGGAGCACCGTGGAGTCCGGAATGCCGTGGCAGATCACCTCGTTGACCGAGGTGCACAGCGACTTGGGAAAGCCCCGGTAGCCGAGGGTGGAGGGGTAGGCGCCGTGGTCGCACAGGTACTCGTGCGCCACCCGGTCCAGCTCGTCCGTCGTCACCCCGGGCGCGATGTGCTCCGCGGCGGCGGCCATCGCCCGCGCGGCGATCCGCCCGGCGGTACGCATCCGCTCGACGGTCTCCGCGTCCTGGACCTCGGGTCCGGTGTAGGGCGCGGGCCCCTTCTTCCCGACGTACTCGGGGCGGGGGATGGCGGCGGGAACGGCGCGGGGCGGGGAGAGCGTACCGGGCGCGAGCAGCGACGACTGGCCAGACATGGATCCGAGTCTATCGGCGGGGGATCGGGCACGATGGGCGGCGGCAGACCGCGCAGACACGCCGCAGGTGAGGAGCGAGATGGCGCTGTTCAAGAAGAAGACGGCGGGCAAACCGGGCGAGTGGTACTACTGCCTGGAGCACAAGAAGGTCGAGGAGGGCCCGCAGTGCCGGGCCCTGAACCGGCTCGGGCCGTACGCGACGCCGGAGGAGGCGGCGCGGGCGATCGAGACGGCGGAGGCGCGCAACGAGGAGTGGGACGAGGACAGCCGGTGGAACGACGAGGGGGACCGCGAGGGCGGGCCGGGCCGCTGAGGGGGTAGGGGGCGGCGGCGGGCGGTCGGGGTCCGGCGGGGCGTCCGGGCGGGGCGTCCGGACCCCGCGGCCACACGGCGCGGCGGCGATGCGGTCGGCGACGGTCCGGCTGTGCGCGGCGGATGCCCGCCGCCGCGGTCCTCCCCGGTTCGCCGCGTCACGTCGCCGGGTCCGGGGCCGGTACGCCGTCCGGGCCGCCCTTCCCCGCCTTCCCCGCCTTCTCCGCCGCCGCGGCGGCGCGGCGGTCCCGCTCCCGTACCGCGTGCTCGTTCGTGCGGGCGTCGTACGTCATCAGCTTCGGCAGGCACGCCGCCAGCAGCACCACCGCCCCCGCGCACATCACCCCGCCCGACCAGATCGACGTCCGCACGCTCGTCAGCGCCGCCACCCCGCCGGAGCGGAACTGCCCGGCCACCGGGCCGACCGAGTACGACAGCAGCTCGATGCCGGCGAGCCGGCCGCGTAGCTCGTCGGGGATGGTCTGGTTCCACATCGCCGCCCTGAACACCCCGCTGACCATGTCGAACGCGCCCGCCACCGTCAGCAGCAACAGCACCGCCCAGGCGTTCGGCATCATCCCCGCCGCCGTGATCGCCAGCCCCCAGCCAGCCGCCGACAGCATCACCGCGCGGCCGTGCCGGTGCACCCGCCGGGTCCACCCGCTGGTCAGGCTCACCAGCAGCGAACCCGCGGGCAGCGCCGCGTACATGAGCCCGAGCGCCCACGGCGCGTCCAGGTCGTCGGCGAGGAACGGGAACAGCGCGAGCGGGAAGGCGAAGAACATGGCCGCCAGGTCGATGGCGTACGTGCCGAGCAGCTCCTTGCGGTTCCACGCGTAGCGCGCGCCCTCCGCGATGGCGCGCAGGCTCGGCGCCACCGCCTCGCGGGCGGCGGGGGACGGGGCGAGCATCAGCGCGAGCCCGACGGAGACGGCGAACGTCCCCGCGTCCAGCGCGTACGCCCAGGGCAGCCCCGCGTACGCGACGATGAACCCGGCGAGCGCGGGGCCGGCGATGCCGCCGAGCTGCCAGCGCAGGGAGTTGAGCGCGGCGGCGGCGGGCAGGTGCTCGTGCGGCACGATGCGCGGGACGATCGAGTCCAGGGCCGGGCGCTGGATGCCGGTGAGCGCGCTGGTGAGCGCGGCGACGACGTAGAGGGGCCAGAGCATCGGCTCGGGCAGCAGGCTGTTGACGAGCAGGACGGCGGAGACGAGGCCGAGCCCCGCCTCGCTGTAGAGGATCAGCTTCCGCTTGTCCATGGCGTCGGCGAGGGCGCCGCCGTAGAGGCCGAAGACGATGAGCGGGACCAGCTCGACGGTGCCGATGGCGCCGACCGCGAGGGCGGAGCCGGTCAGCTCCTTCACCTGCACCGGGAGGGCGACGAAGGTGAGGAAGCTGCCGAAGGCGGTGATGAGGCCCGCGACCCACATGAGGCGGAAGTCGCGCGAGGCGTGCCAGGGGGCGAGGTCGGGGAGGAGGTCGCGGTAGGCGCGTGATTCGTCGGCCACGAGGGGCCATGGTCGGGTGGGCGGGGGGTGGGCCGCAAGAGAATTACGGCGGGGGGCGGCCGGGCTACCAGCGGGGCGGGGGCGGGGAGGACAGCACCTCGGCGAGGCGGGCGAGGCGGTCGCGGAAGCCGGAGCGGGCGGAGGCGGCTGGCGGGGCGCCGTTCTCGCCGGCGGCGGCGCTGACGAGGTGCTGGACGGTTTCGAGATCGATGTCGCCGCTGTCGCCGGGGACGGTGAGCAGTTCGTGGGCGAGGCCGGGCAGTTCGGTGGAGCCGCCGTCGAGCGCGAGCACCGCGGCGCCGGCGCGGCGGGCGTCGCCGACGCGCTCCAGCAGCGCGTCGCCGGGCTCGTCGGGGGCGACGACGAGCAGGGTCTCGCCGCGGCCCGCGGCCTCCAGCCGGCCGAGGCCGACGCCGAGATGGGCGGGGCCGGAGGCCGGCACCCGGTGGCGTACGAGGGTGGGGCAGAGGGCGGGGAGTCCCGACCAGGCGGCTTCGTCGTCGAGGTGGGCGGCGAGGTGCCACGGCTCGTACGCGGCGGTCCCCACGAGCAGCAACCCACCGCCCTGCGCCACGACGGCGCCCCGCAACACCCCGGCAAACCGCCGCGCCGCCCCGGGCCACTCGGTCCCGGCCAGCACTTCCCGCAACAGGGCCACACGCACGGCATCCATGCCGGGATGCTGCCCCACCCACCCACCACCCGCAGCGAATCCCGGCCCGCCTCACCGTTTCGGGGGGCCGGGGGCTGTGCCCCCGGGCCCCGGCGGGGGTAGTCCCGGCCTCGGGGCTCCCCCGGTCCGGGGTCCGCATGGCCTCGGGCCGGCCCCCGCGGACGCCCCCCGGCGCGCCCGCAGGCGTTACGCGCGGAAGGGGCCCCTGACCTCGTACGTCACCCCGTCCGTGCCTGCCGCGAAGCCGCTTTCGCCCCTCTGGGACGAGAAGTACAGCCGCGACCCGTCCGGGGAGAACGCCGGGCCCGTGATCTCCGACTCCGGGTGGCCTTCGATGCGGACCACCGGGGCCACCGTGCCCGCGGGGGTGATGATGTTGATCTCCATGTTGCCGCCGTCCTCCGCGACGTACAGGTCGCCGCCCGCCCGGCCCGTGATGTTGTCGGCCGTGCCCAGCGGCTCGTCCGCGTCGTAGACCACCGCGAGGGCGTTCGCGCCCGCGTCGTAGGCCCAGACGCGGTTGTCGCCCTTCGTGGTGAAGTAACAGACGCCCGCCTGCGGCGAGTAGTAGCAGCCCTCGCCGCCGTCGAAGTGCAGCGCCTCGTCGACCTGCGCCCTGGTCTGCTCCCACGGCCACGGCGCGTCCGGGTCCGGGACCTCCCGCCACTCCACCGCACCGCCGCCCGCGTCGCACAGGACGTCGAGGCGGCCCGACGACAGCGCGCCCCACGCTCCCCAGGACGCCGGCGTGAAGCGGTAGAAGCAGCCGTCGTCCTCGTCCTCCGTGAGGTAGACGACCCGGCGGTCCGTGTCGCACGCCGCCGCCTCGTGCTTGAAGCGGCCCATCGCGCCGTACGAGGACGCCGAGCGGTTGCCGTACGGGTCCGTCTCGTACACCTTGCCGCGGTACGTCTCCTCGCACGACAGCCACGTGTGCCACGGCGTCGCCCCGCCCGCGCAGTTGAGGTTCGTGCCGTCCAGGATGCGGCGGGCCGCCGTCACCGTGCCGTCCGGGCCGAAGCGGAGCGCGGAGACGCCGCCGATCAGCGGGAGTTCGGAGTTGGAGACGTAGATCCAGCCGTCGCCGTCGGCGAAGCACGCGCCGCCGTCCGGCGCGCCGTGCCACGTGATGCCGCCGACCGCGCGGGTGGAGCGGGCGACGACGCGGCCCGTGAAGCCCTGCGGCAGCGCCAGTCCGTTGGCGTCGGGGGCCAGCAGCGGGCCGTACGGGCTGTCCGCCGCGGCGGCCGCGGCCGGGGTCGCGGCGGCGTGCCAGAGTCCGCCGGTGACGGCGACGGCGCCGGTGCCTGCGGTCACTGCGCGGAGAAACGAGCGGCGCTCCATGGGGGGTCCTCCCGGTCCGGGGTCGGTGGCTGCGTACGGCGAAGGTGTGCCCGCGTCACGATGCCCACCCGGCCGGGAGCGGTGAACTGGTCCGGGTCACAAATCTGGGCGAACATTCTGTGACGCAGGCCGCCCGGTTCCCGGCGCGGTATTGCGTCAGACAGACGATAAAATGGGTCCGTGCCTCAATTTCGCCTCGCGCTGAATCAGATCGACGCCACCGTCGGCGACCTCGCCGGCAACGCCGACGCCGTCGTCCACTGGACCCGGCACGCGGCCGACCGCGGCGCGCACTTCGTGGCCTTCCCCGAGATGGTGCTCACCGGCTATCCCGTCGAGGACCTGGCCCTGCGCTCCTCCTTCGTCGAGGCGTCCTGCGCCGCGCTGCGCGCGCTCGCCGGGCGGCTGGCCGACGAGGGCCTGGGCGAGACGCCCGTGCTCGTCGGCTACCTCGACCGCAGCGACGAGCGCCACCGCTACGGGCAGCCCGCGGGCTCGCCCAAGGACGCGGCGGCCGTGCTGCACCGCGGCGAGGTCGTCCTCACCTTCGCCAAGCACCACCTGCCCAACTACGGCGTCTTCGACGAGTTCCGCTACTTCGTCCCCGGCGACACCATGCCCGTCGTGCGCGTCGCCGGCGTGGACGTCGCGCTGGCCATCTGCGAGGACCTGTGGCAGGACGGCGGCCGGGTGCCCTCCGCGCGGATCGCCGGCGCCGGCCTCCTCGTCACCGTCAACGCCTCGCCGTACGAGCTGAACAAGGACGACACCCGCCTGGACCTGGTCCGCAAGCGGGCCCAGGAGGCGGGCTGCACGACGGCGTACGTCGCGATGACCGGCGGCCAGGACGAGCTGGTCTACGACGGCGACTCGATCGTGGTCGACGCGCGCGGCGAGGTCGTCGCGCGCGCCGCGCAGTTCACCGAGGAGTGCCTGCTGGTCGACCTCGACCTGCCCGCCGCCGCGGCGCGGCCGCCGGCCGGGATCGCCGACGACGGGCTGCGCATCGAGCACGTGACGCTGTCGGCGGAGCCCGTCGCGCCGTACCCCCGCCGGTACGCGGGGGTCGTCGCCGACCGCCTCACCGACGAGGAGGAGATGTACACGGCGCTGGTCACGGGGCTGCGCGCGTACGTCGAGAAGAACGGCTTCGGCTCCGTCCTCGTCGGCCTCTCCGGCGGCATCGACTCCTCCCTCGTCGCCGCCGTCGCCTGCGACGCGCTCGGCCCGGACCAGGTGTACGGGATCTCCATGCCGTCGCGGTACTCCTCCCAGCACTCCCGCGACGACGCCGCGGAACTCGCCCGCCGCACCGGGCTGCACCTGCGCAGCGTCCCCATCGGCCCGATGTTCGACGCCTACATGGAGTCCCTGGGGCTGGCCGGGCTGGCCGAGGAGAACCTGCAGTCCCGGCTGCGCGGCACGCTGCTGATGGCCGTCTCCAACCAGGAGGGCCCGCTCGTCCTGGCCCCCGGCAACAAGAGCGAGCTGGCCGTGGGCTACTCGACGCTCTACGGCGACTCGGTCGGCGCGTACGGCCCGATCAAGGACGTCTACAAGTCGGTCGTCTTCCGGCTCGCGAAGTGGCGCAACGCGGCCGCCGCCGAGCGCAACGAGATCCCGCCGATCCCGGAGAACTCCATCTCCAAGCCGCCCAGCGCCGAACTCCGCCCCGACCAGCTCGACACCGACTCGCTCCCGGACTACGACGTGCTCGACGCGATCCTGGAGCTGTACGTCGACCGCGACCACGGCAGCGCGCAGATCGTCGCCCGCGGGTACGACCCGGAGATGGTGGAGCGGGTGTTGCGGATGGTCGACACGGCGGAGTACAAGCGCCGGCAGTACCCGCCGGGCACGAAGATCTCCCCGAAGGGCTTCGGCAAGGACCGCCGGCTGCCGATCACCAACCGCTGGCGGGAGCGCGCCTAGCCGGTCCGCCGGGCGACCGCGTGACGCGGTCCCGCCCTGTCCACGTCAGCGGTCGGCGCTGCCGCGGGCCGAACGGGCAGCAGGCAGACGATCACAGCGGGAGCCCTGCCTCTGTTCGCTTCTGCGCGCCGTTCCTCTAGGCTCAAGGAGGTCATCAACTACCGTATGACATCTGCCCGGTGACGGAGTCGGCGTGGGGTGCGCGTCCCTGCTCCGCGCCACCACTGGACGGCTTCAGGCGCAGCCACGGGTCGGCACATCCGGACGCCGACGGCCTCGATGGCGCGTCCCACCGGGCGGCGAAAGGGATGCGCCGTGCCTTCGGCTTCGGCGAACTACCGCACGCTTTTGCGCACTTCGGGTGCCGCGGCCTTCTTTGTCTCCGCCGCTGCCGGGCGCCTGGGCATTGCCATGACGGGCATCGGCATCGTCTGGCTCGTGCACGCACGCACCGGATCGTACGCCGCCGCGGGCCTCGTCACCGGCGGATTCGCTGTCGCGGACGCGGTCGCCGGGCCCCAGATCGGGCGCCTTGTCGACCGGTTCGGACAGGGGCGAGTGCTTCCGTTCGTGCTGGGCGCACACGCCGGGGCGGTGGCGTTGCTGCTCGCCGGCGCCGTTGCGGACCTCGTCGCCGGAGTGCTCGTCGGGGCAACGCTGCCCCAGCTTGGTGCCCTGTCCGCTGCTCGCTGGTCCGCCCTGTTGTCCGGAGAACGGGCTGCCGCGCTGCCCACCGCCTTCGCCCTGGAGGCCCTTGCCAACGGTGTGTCGTACCTGGCCGGCCCGGCCCTGGTGAGTGTCCTCGGTGCGGCCGGCCGCCCGGGCACCGGGGTGCTGGCGGCTGCTGCGTTCGTCATCGGCGGCGGGCTCGCCCTCGCCGCCCAGCGCCGCACTATGCCGCCCCTCAACGGCCGCGCCGAACACAGGCACGGACGCGGCCTCCTCCGCTCCGCATTCCTGCGGCAGGCTGCGCTCGGTCTGGCACTCGGGGTGTTCTTCGGCGCGATACAGGTGTCCGTCGCTGCGTACGCTGTCGGACGCGGCACGCCGGACGCGGCTGCGCTGCTCTACTTCGCCTCCAACTGCACCAATCTGGTGGGCGGCTGGGCCTACGGCGCATGGCGTCACGGCGGCTCGCCCCGGCGCCACCAGGCCGCAGCCGCCGCCTGCCTCACCTGCGCGAGCCTTCCGCTGACCATCCTCGACGCGCCCCTCGCGGTCGGCGCCACCCTTGCCCTGACCGGACTCGCTGTCCCGGTCCTCCTCATCCTCATCTCAGTCCTCACCGAGTCGTCGGTCCCGCGCGCCGTCCTCACCCAGGCGTTCACCTGGGGAAACTCCGCAAGTGCCGCAGGATCTGCAGCAGCGGCAGCAGTCGCGGGGCGGGTGGTCGACGCGGGCGGTGCACAAGGCGGTTTCGGCATGGCGGCGGGAGCAGCGGTGGCGATGACGGTTCTGACGCTCGGTGGGCTGCGGGACTCGTCTGCCGAGAGACCGTAACGCCCGGAGGTCGGTTATCTGACCGTCCAGGACGCGAAAACCTCTGCCCGCTGGAGTAGACATTGGGTGTCGGTGTGGGTATGGTTTCTCTTGTAGCCAGAGATCAATGAGGCTTGGCAGAGATGAACTGCCGGCCAGCAGGACGGTGCGGTGGTGGAGTTCCGAAGCCAGGGTTGTGGCAGGAAGGCGACGGGACTGACGGCCGGACCGGGCGGCTCGCAATGATCAAGGGCCGCCGTGAGTAGTACCGCAGTACGGAAGTGCAGTTCGCATCACCAGCAGTAAGTAAGTGATTGATCCCAGAGGGAAAGAAACGGAGGAGCCAGACACCATCAGGATCGCCCGGGCACCTGTCTGGGCCCGGGTACCGCAGGACATCGATAGTGAGGTGGTCTCCGGTCAAGCAACCGCGATCCCCGCGCCCCCGGCAGCGTGCTGCCCGGGTCCGCGGAAAGAGAATGCCGGCGCCCTGTCGGGGCCGGCAGATGGTGTAGCAGTTCCTTCGGGGCCCTGGTGCCAGATGGCACCGGGGCCCCTCGACGCATTCCATGTAGGTGACCAAGAGGTGCGATGACAGCAGATGACTCGTTCGGCCGACTCGACGACGACGACTACCCCGCCTACACCATGGGGCGGGCCGCAGAGATACTCGGCACCACCCCAGGCTTCCTCCGAGCCCTCGGCGAGCACCGCCTGATCACCCCTCTGCGGTCCCAAGGCGGCCACCGCCGCTACTCCCGCTACCAACTGCGCATCGCCGCCCGTGCCCGCGAACTCGTCGACGAGGGCACCCCCATCGAGGCTGCCTGCCGCATCGTGATCCTGGAAGACCAACTCGAAGAAGCCCAGCGCATCAATGCCGAACACCATCGCACCGACTGAACGGCACCTCCCACCCGCAGTCCGAGCAGCGGGGAGTCGGCCTGCTCAGGAGCCTGCGGGTCACGTTCATGGGCTCGGCGGGTTTCTCGACCCGGCGGGACGACGGGTACGCGTCCGCGGCGTCACAGGTCCACCGAGGCCCGGACCGGGCGGTGGTCGCTGCCCGTCTCGCCAATCACGTCGGAGCTGACCGGCTGCACGCCGCGCAGCAGGATCTGGTCGATCCGCGCCATCGGGAAGTCCGCCGGCCAACTGAAGCCGAAGCCGCTGCCCGCCGCGCCCTGTGCGGAGCGCAACTGCGAGGTGACGTTCGCCAGCGCCTGGTCGTTCATCGTGCCGTTGAGGTCGCCGAGGAGCAGCACGCGGTCGATCGGCTCGTTCTTGATGGCCTCGCCGAGCGCGTCGGCGCTCGCGTCGCGCTGGTTGGCCGTGAACCCGGCGTCGAGCTTCACCCGCACGGACGGCAGGTGGGCGGTGTAGACCGCGAGCCGGCCGCCGTCGGTGGTGACGGTGGTGCGCAGGGCGCGGGTCCAGCCCATGTGGATGTCCACGGGCCGGGTGTCCGACAGCGGGTACTTGCTCCACACCCCGACCGTGCCCGCCACCTCGTGGTACGGGTACGCCTTCGCCAGGCCGTCCTCGTACGCGGACCTGTTGTCCTGCGTGACCTCCTGGAGGGCGAGGACATCGGCCCCGGACTCGACCAGTTTACGCGCGGTGCCCGCGGCGTCGGTGTTCTCCTCGGCGACGTTGTGGCTGACGACGGTGAGGTCGCCGCCGCCCCCGGACTTGTCGGTGAGCAGCCCGCCGAAGAGGTTGAACCAGACGAACACCGGCAGCACCAGCGCGCACATCGCGGTCAGCGACCGCCGCCACAGCGCACACACCAGCAGCACCGGGACGGCGAGACCGAACCACGGCAGGAACGTCTCGACCAGACTGCCCAGGCTGCCGACCCGGTTGGGGATCGCCGCGTGGCCCATCATCACGATGCCGTCGAGCAGCGCGAGCGCGGCGACCACCAGGCCGCGGCGCCAGGTGCCGGGGCCCAGACCCTCGCGGATCCGGCGGCGCCAGTACACCGCGCGTGACTCCGCGGGGGCGGCCGCTTGCGTGTTGCCCGTGCTGCGTCCGGTCTCCGCCATGTCCACGTGCGTCATGCGCTGTTCCTCACGTCACTGCACTTGCCGGTCTGCCCCCGTTACCCCTTACCTGACGAACGGGACGGCGCCGCGAGTTGCGGACGGGGCGTGCCGGAAGGTCACCGTAGCGAAACCGGGACATTTCATCGGTCAGGTGAACGCACCCCGTCGAGCACGGCGTCGACGATACGCGCGGCGGGCCCCGCGGGCGGCGGCTGCCCCGGGTAGAGCACGGCGCGGGCCAGCACGGGTCCGGTGAACAGGTCGGTCAGCAGCTCCGGGTCGAGGTCGGCGCGGAGTTCGCCGCTCGCGACGCCGCGGCGCAGTACCTCGCGTACCGCGGCCCTGCGGGGCGCGAGGACCGCCTCGCGGTAGCGGCGGGCGAGCGCGGGGTGGGTGCCGGCGTCGGTGAGGGCGAGGTGCAGCAGGGCGGCGGAGCGACGGTCGAGGGCGTGGGTGCGGAGGAAGTCCACGAGCGCGACGAGGTCGTCGCGTACGGACCTGCCGCGCGGGCGCGGCGGCGGCCCCTCCACCGTGGCGAGCACGTCGGCCAGCAGTTCGTCCTTGCCGGGCCAGCGGCGGTAGATCGTGGCCTTGCCGACTCCCGCGGTGCGCGCGATGCGCTCGACGGACATCTCGGCGGGCGAGACGCCCTCGTCGACCAGGTGCAGCACGGCGTCGGCGATGGCGCGTTCGACGGCCTGGCTGCGCGGTCGGCCGCGCCGCGGCCCGGGCGGTCCCGGCGGCCTGCCGGCCTCGTCGGGAGCGGGCGGCTCGTCGGAGGCGGGCGGCTCGTCGTGGGCGGGCGGCTCGTCCCGTACGCCGGTACGCGCGCGGTCCCCGTACGACGCGTCCTGCTGCCGCCCGCTGCCTTCCCCGTGCCGCTCCCTGAGAGCCACCGTGCCGTCCGCCTGCCCTTCGTCCGCCGCTATTTCCGGGTGGAAGGCTCATTCTCCCCGGCCCGCACCGGCCCCTGCGTGCCGCGGTCCTTCGCGGGCATGAACGCCGCGGCCACCACCGCGCCCAGGACCGCCGCGCCCGCCGCCGCCAGCGACGTCACGTGCATTGCGTCGATGAACGCGCTGTCGGCCTCCGAGATCAGCTTCTTCCCGGCGGCGCCGGCCTTCCGGGCGAAGGTGCGGGTGGCCTCGATGGACTCGCCCGCCGCGCTCGGCGCCCCCGCGGGCAGGGTCACCTTGCCGCGGTAGACGGACGACAGCAGAGAGCCGAGCACGGCGACCCCGAGGGCGCCGCCGACCTGCCGGAAGGTGTTGTTGACCGAGGATCCGGCGCCGGCCTTCTCGCGCGGCAGCGACTGCATGATCGCGGTGGTGGCCGGCGGCATGACGTGCGCCATCGCGGTGCCCATGACGAAGAACAGCACCTCCAGGATCCACAGCGGCGACGTCTCGTCCAGCAGCAGGAAGCCGGCGAAGGCGGCGGCGACGCCGAGCATGGCCACCGTGCACACCGCCCGGGCGCCGAACCGGTCGACCACCAGTCGGGACCGCGGCGCGAAGATCAACTGCGCGGCGGCCAGCGGCAGCAGGAGCAGCCCGGAGTCCAGCGGCGACAGGCCGCGCACGCTCTGGATGTAGAAGACCATGAAGAACGTCACGCCCATGAGCGCGAAGAACACCAGGCCGATGACGGCGACCGAGGCGGAGAAGCGCGGGTTGCGGAACCACCCGATGTCGAGCGCCGGGTGCCGGCTGCGGCGCTCGTACCAGACGAAGAGCCCGATGACGACCGCGCCCACCAGGATCGCGCCCCAGACCTCCGGGGCGGTGAAGTCGGCGCGCTGGCCGCCCCGGACCACGCCGTAGACGATCAGCACCAGACCGGCGATGGACAGCAGCACGCCGGTGGGGTCGAGCCGGCCGGGGTTCGGGTCCTTGGAGTCGGGGACCAGCAGCACCATGCCGATCAGCGCGACGCTGATGATCGGCACGTTGACCAGGAAGACCGAGCCCCACCAGAAGTGCTCCAGCAGCAGCCCGCCGGTGATCGGCCCGATGGCGATGGCCAGGCCCACGGACCCGGCCCAGATGCCGATGGCCCGGGGCTGCTCGTCGCGCTCGAAGACGTTCACGATGATCGCCAGCGTGGCGGGCAGGACGAACGCGCCGCCCATCCCCATCAGGGTGCGGAAGCCGATCAGCTCGGCCGGGCTGCCGGAGAACGCGGCGAACACCGAGCCCACGCCGAAGACGACCATCCCCGCCAGCAGCACCCGCTTGCGCCCCAGCCGGTCGCCCAGGACGCCCGCGGTGAAGAGCAGGCCCGCGAAGGCCAGGGTGTACGCGTCGATCGCCCACTCCAGCTCGCTCTGGCTGGCGCCGAGGCCGGTGGGGGCGGGGGTGGCGATCGTCTTCATCGCGACGTTGAGGATGGAGTTGTCGAGGACGACGATGAGCAGGCTGAAGACGAGGACGCCGAGGATGATCCAGCGGCGGCGGTGGACGGCCGGGGGGATCTGGTGCGCGGTGTCCATGAAATCCACGCTAGCCTGCATTCCGAGACGGCGCCGTTCCGTAACACAAAGCCCTCGCAAAGGCGCGGTCAAGAGGGAAAGCGCAGGTCAAAGGCCGGGCATGCGGGCACGTGCGACCTTGCGCACAGGTGGCGGGGCCGGGGTGTCGTTCGCCGTCGCGGCGTGCCAGCATGGAAGTGGTCCGGGGACGCCGTAAGGGCGCCTCGAGATGACGAAGGAGCGTTTGCGATGACGCACGTTTCGCATGCCCGCAAGACGCCCGGCGGGGCCGGTGCCGCCCCGGCGCTGTACGGCGGGGACGGGGGGAGCCGCGGCCGCCGGGTGACGATCCGGGACCTGGCCGCCGCCAAGCGGCGCGGTGAGAAGTGGCCCATGCTGACCGCGTACGACTCGACCACCGCCGGCATCTTCGACGAGGCCGGCATCCCCGTGCTGCTGGTCGGCGACTCCATGGGCAACGTCCACCTCGGCTACGACACGACCGTGCCGGTGACGCTGGACGAGATGACGATGCTCTCCGCCGCCGTGGTCCGCGGCACCCGGCGCGCCCTGGTCGTCGGCGACCTGCCCTTCGGCTCGTACCAGGAAGGCCCGGTCCAGGCGCTCCGCTCGGCGACGCGGCTGGTCAAGGACGCCGGCGTGGGCGCGGTGAAGCTGGAGGGCGGCGAGCGGTCGCTGCGCCAGACCGAGCTGCTGGTGGAGTCCGGCATCCCGGTGATGTCCCACCTCGGGCTCACCCCGCAGTCCGTCAACGCCATGGGCTACCGCGTGCAGGGCCGCTCCGACGAGGACGCGCACCGGCTGGTGCGGGACGCGAAGGCGGCGCAGGAGGCGGGCGCGTTCGCGGTGGTGCTGGAGCTGGTGCCGGCGGAGCTGGCCGCCGAGGTGACGCGCTCCCTGGAGATCCCGACGATCGGCATCGGCGCGGGCCCCGACACCGACGCGCAGGTGCTCGTCTGGACCGACATGGCGGGGCTGACCGGCGGCAAGATGCCGCGCTTCGTCAAGCAGTACGCGCACCTGCGGCAGAGCCTCGGCGACGCGGCCAGGGCCTTCGCCGAGGACGTCGGCGCGGCGGCGTTCCCGGCCGAGGAGCACACCTTCCACTGAGCCCGCGGGGGCGGCGGGCACTCCCGGCGCGGAGGATGCGCCGATGCGGTGATCTTATCAACTGCATGTGAGTGTCCGCCGTCGTGCCGACACGGCAGCGGGCGGGGCCGCGCGGACGCTGACGGAAAGAAACCCCGTCGGCGGTCCCTGTCGGCCCCCGCCGGCCCGTGGAGAGGAACCCCGCCCATGCCCCCCGGACAATCCGGCCGCCGCCTGCTGCTCACCGGTCTCGCCGCGCCGCTGCTCTGGGCGGCCGTCACCGCCCCCGCCGAGGCGGTGGCGCTGCCCGCCGCGCCGCGGGCCGCCGCCTCCGTCCCCGTACAGGAAGACGCGCCGCACACCACCGGCGACGGCAAGAACCCCGGCCGCGCGCCCGCGATGGGCTCCCCGGGCGCCCCGGCCGTGCGCGGCGACGACGCCTGGCCCGCGATCACCGCGAGCGGCGTCTTCGCCGTCTCGCTCGGCGCGGCCGTGTACTTCTTCGGCTGGGGGCGCCGCCGTACGGCCTGACCCGGGCGCCGCCCGGCTAGCTCGCCGGGCCCTCGTTCCGGTCCCGGTCGCCGTCCTGGGCACGGGCCAGCCGTGCACGGCGTACGTAGAACCACGTCATGTTCGACGAGAGCCCGGCCAGCAGCACCCAGACCGCCCCGATCCAGTAGCCCTTCGCGAACGACACCACGGCCGCGGCCACCGACAGCACGCACACGACGGCGGTGAAGACGGCGAGCCGGTCGGCCTGCGCGAGCAACGACGGGGTCTTGCGGGGCTCGGACGGCATGGGGGCGGGCTCCTCGGGGGTATGGCGTGCGGGTCCATTGTGCCCCCACGCCCTACCCGCCCCGCACCGCCCCCGGACGTCGCTCAGGACGCCTGCCGCCCGGCCGTCGGGGCGCCTGCCGACCGACCGTCAGACGTCGGTCAGCCGCACCCCGGCGTGCGCGCGGTAGCGGCGGTTGACCGAGATCAGGTTGGCCACCATCGCCTCGACCTGGTGCGCGTTGCGCAGCCTGCCCGCGTACACGCCGCGCATCCCCGGGATCAGCCCGGCCAGCGCCTGCACGGTGTCCGTGTCCTCCCGGGACTCGCCCAGCACCATCACGTCCGTCTCGATGCGCTCCACCTCCGGGTCCTGGAGCAGCACCGCCGACAGGTGGTGGAACGCCGCCGTCACCCGCGACTCCGGCAGCAGCGCCGCCGCCTGCTCGGCCGCGCTGCCCTCGGCCGGCCGGATCGGGTACGCGCCCTTCTTGTCGAACCCCAGCGGGTTCACGCAGTCCACGACGAGCTTGCCCGCCAGCTCCGCGCGCAGCGCCGTCACCGTCGCCTCGTGCCCCTCCCACGGCACCGCGACGATCACCACGTCGCTGCGCCGCGCGCACTCCGCGTTGTCCGCGCCCTCGACGCCGTTGCCCAGCCCGGCCGCCGCCGCCTCGGCCCGCTCCGCCTTCCGGGAGCCGACGACGACCCGCTGCCCGGCCCGCGCCAGCCGGTAGGCCAGCCCGCGGCCCTGGTCGCCGGTGCCGCCCAGCACGCCGACGACCAGGCCGGAGACGTCGGGCAGCGCCCACGGGTCCTTGCGGGCGGGCGGGGTGTTCTGCTCACTCGAAGTCATACGCCGATCGTACGGTGATCACCCGCGCACCGGCAGCGGCTCACCCCGCGGGAGCGGCCGTGCAGGGCGCGTCGCCGCAGACGTCCACGATCCTGCCGGTGTTCAGGAACTCGGCCATCTGCCGCTGCGCCGCGGGCTCGTCGCGCGGGTCGCTGTGCGGGTCCCGGCCCTCGCTGGGCGGGGTGTTCGTCAGCGGCTGGTACGGGCTGCCGCTGTCCCAGACCAGCATCCCGGAACCGGTGTACGGGTAGCGCAGGTGCCGCAGCCCCCAGTACGGCTCCTCGTCGGGGCTGCGCCCGTCGGCCACGGCGGGTGCGTGGATCCGGGCGCCGACCGTACGGGCCTGCACCTCCGCGGCGGTGGGGGAGACCTGGTGGTCGCCGTACGCGACGTGCATCAGCACCTGGTGACGGGGCGTGCGCGGCAGCGGGTCCGACGTCATGTGCCGGGCGTAGCCGTTGGCCTCGCCGCGGTCCCAGACCATCTGCATGAGCGCGAAGCCGAGTTGCTGCCGCAGCTTGTCGGGGTACGCCTGGTCCAGGATCTGCTGGAACGGCGCGAAGTCGACACTGCGGTTGAGGAGCGTGCTGTAGTTCATCCCCGGCACGCCGAGCACGGAGCGCGTGCTGTCCTGCGCCACGGCGGTGTAGATGCCGCCCATGATGCCGCCCTGGCTGTGGCCGGCGTAGCCGAGCCGGGCGCGGACGTCGATCGCGCTCGCGCCGCCCGCGCCGCGGAAGGCGCCGTCCGCGGCGAGCCCGTCCGCGTGCCGCATGAGGCGGCCGAGCCAGAGGGTGTTGAGCACGCCCTGCTGGAGCCGGTCGGCGACCGCGGGGAAGCGGCTGAGGTCCTGCAGCGTGCTCGCGACGAACGGGATGTCCTCGTCCGCCATGCCCTGCCACTTCGTGGCGCACATGACGAAGTTGCCGCGGACCGCCAGCTCGCGCTGCGTACGGGAGCCGACCTGCGTCTCGTTGCCGAGGAGCCCGTGGCCGTAGAGGACGGGCCGCGCCGCCCTGCCGCGCTCGCCGGGGCCGCCGAGGGCGGCGCGCGGTATCTCGCACTGGAACGGCACCACCTGGTTGTTGCCGGGAAGCCGGGCGGGCAGCGCGTCCTTGCCGCCGCCGGCGCGGTGGAAGCCGGATCCCGGCGGACCGCCAGGGGCGTCGAGGTAGCTGGGGACGTTGTAGACGCCGCGGACCGTACGGGCGACGGGGTCGTCGGCGGGGTGGTCCTTCACCTCGTACACCAGATGCTCCGGTACGCCCTTGCCGAGGCCGGCGAAGGCGTCGTCGCGGATGTGCAGCATCCGCTCGCTCAGGCTGCGTTCGCCGGCGACGGTGAAGTCCCAGGCCAGGTAGAGCCCGCGGGAGGTGACGCCGGCGCGGGCGAGGTCGCGCCGGACCTGGCGGTGGTCGCGCTGGCGCTCGTAGAGCGGGTCGCCCTTGCGCAGCGCGGGTCCGTCGACGCGGCGGAAGGCGTCGGGGGCGGGGAGGGTGCGGCCCTCGGCGTCCTTGAGCCGGCGCAGGGCCACGACGTAGCGGTGGCCCTCCGCGAGGTTGCGCGCGGGGCGGACGACGAGCGCCTGGCGGGCGGGGCCGGTGGCGTTGGCGTCCAGCTCCGCCCAGTACGGGTGGCGCTTGCCGGTATCGGCGTCCAGGAGCACGATCGGCGCGTCGCGGTCGAGGGAGGCGCCGATGTCGGTGAGCGGCGCGGCGCGGGTCTCGCCGAGGTCGACGCCGGGCACGTGGGCGAGGATCATCGAGCCGGGCGAGAAGCCGTCGCTGCGGTTCCACTCGGCGGGGTCGATGCGGGTGCCGGCGGCGTTGGCGGGCATGGCGGAGGGCTCGAACGCGATCCGGCGGCCGGTGTCCGTGCGGCGGTCCTGCTCGGTGTACCAGTCGTTGGGGAACGGCAGCAGGCACTCCGCGGGGCCGATGGGGTCGCACCCGGCGCGGTCGCCGCCGCGGGGCTGCTCGGCCCGTACGGACCGCGGGGACCCGGCGGCCGGCCCGGCGAGGGCGGTGGGGGCGAGCAGGCCAAGCGCGAGCGCCGCGACGGTGGTCAGGACCGTGAGCCGAGCGCGCACCGGGGCCTCCAGCGGGTGGTTACCGAACAGTTAACCGAGGTACTTAGTCAGGGCCGCGGGTGCTGTCAATGGCCGGGGCTTCAGCGATTACGCACGCGGTTCTCACCCAATCCTCATACCGGAAGGGGACATTGGGAGTCATGAACGCGCTTGTGCCCGTCTGTCCGAGCTGCGGCCGCGTGCGCTGCATCTGCCCGCCGTGCGCCCTGCGATCCCCCGGGACCGGTGTTGACTGGAGGGGTGAACTGCACCTTCTGCGCCATCGCGAGCGGTGAACTCCCGAGCCACCGGGTCTTCGCGGACGAGGTGGCGGTCGGCTTCCTCGACGCCCGGCCGCTCTTCCCGGGACACGTCCTGGTGATCCCGCGCCACCACGTGGAGACCCTCACCGACCTGCCCGAGCCCGAGATCGGCCCGTTCTTCGTCCGGGTCCGGCGGCTGACCGGCGCCGTGGAGCGGGGCACGGCGGCGGCCGGGTCGTTCGTCGCGATGAACAACCGGGTCAGCCAGTCCGTACCGCACCTGCACGTCCACGTCGTACCGCGCAACCGCAAGGACGGCCTGCGGGGCTTCTTCTGGCCCCGTACGCGCTACCGGGACGAGGAGCACGCCGTCGAGACGGCCCGGCTGATCCACGCGGCGCTCGACGGCTGAACCGCCGGGCGCGGCGGGCCCCGAGGGAACCCGATCCGGAGCGGCGCCGTCCGAGAGGCATGAACCGAACGACCCCCCTACGCACCTCGGCGGCCACCGCCGCCGCCCTCGCCACCGCCGTGCTGGCCGCCGGCTGCGGCTCAAAGGACGCCTCCGGGTCCGCCGGCGACGGCAGCCGCGGGGACGTCGACCCCAACGCCCGGCTCTACCGCGTCCAGGCCACGGTCCTGGCGAACGGCGAGCACGGCCCGCAGCTCTGCCGCACCCTCGCCGAGTCCATGCCGCCGCAGTGCGGCGGCCCGGACATCGTCGGCTGGGAGTGGGACGACGTACGCGCGCACCGCGCGAGGGACACCACGTACACCGATCCGCTGGACCTCGTCGGCACCTGGGACGGCGAGCGCTTCACCCTGGCCGAGAAGCCGCGGCCCGCCGGCGCGGCCACGGAACCGGGCGCGTCCGAGGCCGCCGCGGACTTCGACACGCCCTGCGCGGACATGAAGGACGGAAAGGACCCGAAGGGCGGGAAGGACGCGGCCGGCTCCGGCGAAGCCGGCCGGCAGCGGGTGCTGGACAAGGCCGGGAAGATGCCCGGCTACGCCGGCTCCTGGCTCGACGGCGACATCGTCAACATCAGGTTCGCCGACGCCGGTGAGGGCGGCGGCCCCGAGACCGCCGAGCGCGAACTGCGCGGCGTGTGGGACGGGCCGCTGTGCGTCGTCGGCGCCGAGCACACGGAAGAGGAGCTGACCCGCGTCCAGCGGCAGGTCGACGAGGACGTCAAGGGGACGCTCAGCTCCGCCGTCGACCCGGTGCGCAACGCCGTCACCCTCGAAGTCGTCGCCGCCACCCCCGAACTGCGGCGCGAACTGGACCGCACGTACGGCGAGAACACGGTGCGGCTGAGCGGCTGGCTGGAGCCCGTCGCCTGACCGCACCGACCCCGTGAACCGGGCCCCGCGCCGTCCTCCCCATCCGGCGCGGGGCCGCCGCGGCCCGCCCCGGACCGCGGCGGACCACGCCGCGGCAGCGCGGCGAACCGTGGCCGCGGCACCGCGGTCTACCGCCCGGGGAGGAGATACCTGCCCTCATGCGGCACAGGGGGATGATCTGACGACCCCTTTCCGTCTGGCAAACTGTCCTCCCATGGGCGCGTCGTATTCCCGGGACCTTGCACCCCGGCCAGCGAAGATTGCGAGGACTCTTCAGGACCGGCGGACCCCCGTCTCCTCGGCCGATACGGAGGCCGACGCGAGACGAAGAGACCCCACCCTCTCCCAGCAGCGCCTGCGCGCCCTCTTCGACCGGATGCGCTCGCCGCGCCCGCCGCGGCTGTGGTTCGAGATCATGCTCGTCGCGCTCGTCTACTGGACGTACTCCCTCATCCGCAACGCCGTGCCCGAGCAGGAGGCGCAGGCGCTGAAGAACGCGGACCGCATCTGGAGCTTCCAGGAGAGCCTGGGGCTGGCCTTCGAACGCTCGCTCAACCACGCGGTCGAGGGCGTCACCTGGCTCGTCGTGTCGATGAACTACTACTACGGCACGCTCCATTACGTCGTCACCCTCGGCGTGCTCGTCTGGCTCTACCGCTGGCAGCCGGGACGCTACGCCGCCGTGCGCCTCGCGCTCGCCATCACCACCTGCTTCGCCCTCGTCGGCTACTACAGCTTCCCGCTGGCGCCGCCCCGGCTGATGGAGGGCATGGACTTCGTCGACACCGTGCGGGTGCACGAGACCTGGGGCTCGATGTCCTCGGGCAACCTCGCCAACGTCTCCAACCAGTACGCCGCCATGCCCTCGATGCACGTGGGCTGGTCGGTGTGGGCGGGCATCACCATCGCCGTACTGGCCAAGCCGCTGTGGGTGAAGCTTTTCGGGGTGCTCTATCCGACGCTGACGCTGCTGGTCATCATGGCGACGGCGAACCACTTCTGGATGGACGCGGTGGGCGGGATCATCTGCCTCACCTTCGGCTTCGCGGTCTCGTACGCCTGGTACGGCACGATCGCCTACCGGCTGCCACAGAAGGTGGCGTCCGCCTAGGTGACCCACCCCGATACTCCCGTCCCCGGTCTGCGCGAACGCAAGAAGCAGCGCACGCGGCGGCTGCTCTCCGAGACCGCGGTCAGGCTCTTCCTGGAGCGGGGGTACGACGCGGTGTCCGTGGCGGAGGTCGCGGCCGCGGCGGACGTGTCGAAGCCGACCCTCTTCCGGTACTTCCCGTCCAAGGAGGACCTGGTTCTGCACCGGTTCGCCGATCACCAGGACGAAGCGGCCCGGGTCGTGACGGCCCGCGAGGAGGGCGAGTCGCCGCTCGCGGC
Source organism: Streptomyces sp. NBC_01808 (assembly GCF_035917395.1). Lineage (NCBI taxonomy): Bacteria > Bacillati > Actinomycetota > Actinomycetes > Kitasatosporales > Streptomycetaceae > Streptomyces > Streptomyces sp. NBC_01808. The sequence continues at coordinate 2,016,391 of NZ_CP109072.1, read as the reverse complement.
GCTGCGGCGGAACTTCCTGGACGGTCTTGAGCGACGCGACCCGGTGACCGGGCTCTGTGACCACCCGGCGGTGATCGCCTACCAGCGGCTCCTCTACGGGACGCCTTCCCTGGTCGCGCGGCTCGCCGGCTGGCAGGAGCGCTCGGAGCGGGCGCTCGCCGATGCGCTGGGCGGGCCCGCGGTGCGGGCCCGGCTCGCGGCGGGGCAGATCGCGGCGGTGCAGCGGATCCTCGCGGAGGAGAACGCGCGGCGGATCGCGGACGGCGAGAGTGCGGACGCGGTGGCACCGGATGCGAGAGAGGCCGCCGAACTGGCATTCCGGCAGCTTGCAAAGGGGATCGAACCATGACAGCCCCACCCCTCATAACGTGACCGTGTAAAAAATGTTACCGAGTTGCGTTATGTTGGACGGATGGGCATCACGCACACCCTCGCCGCGACCTCCCTCGCCGACGAACGCCGCTATCACGAGACCTGCCGCGCCGCCCTCGACGCGATGCTCGCGGGCGCCGACCGGCAGGTGGTCATCGGCGAGCACGCGTCCGCGTCCGGCGCCGACGCCGAGGTGCTCGGCTACGAGCTGCGCAGCCAGGCCAAGGAGCTGCACGAACTGCCGCCAGGGCCACTGTTCTTCGGCCGCCTCGACTTCGCCGACGACGCCGGGCAGGCGGGCGACCACGCCGGACAGCACTACCACATCGGCCGGATGCGCATCACCGAGAGCCCGTCCGCACCGCCCCTCGTCGTCGACTGGCGCGCACCGGTCTCGCGCGCCTTCTACCAGGCTGGACCGAAGGACCCGCAGGGCGTCGAGATCCGCCGCCGGTTCGGCTGGGCTCCCGGGAGCACCGGCGCCTCCGACGAGCTGACCAGCCTGGAGGACGAACGGCCCGCCGCGGAGGCGACCCGTGGCGGCCGCATCCTGACCGGCGAGATCGAGCGCCCGCGCACCGGCCCGATGCGCGACATCGCCGCCACCATCCAGCCCGACCAGGACGACCTGGTGCGCCGCGAACTCGGCGTCTCCGTCTGTGTGCAGGGCGCCCCGGGCACCGGCAAGACCGCCGTCGGACTGCACCGCGCCGCGTATCTGCTCTACACCTACGCGCGGCAGATCCAGCGCGGCGGTCTGCTCGTCCTCGGCCCGAACCGCACGTTCCTGTCGTACATCTCGGCCGTACTGCCCGCGCTCGGCGAGACCGGGGTGCGGCAGTCGACGGTCGGGGAACTGGTCGCGGGGGAGCGGCAGGTGCGCGCGGAGGACGGTGCGGCGGCCGCCGTGCTGAAGCACGACGTGCGGATGGCCGAGGTGTTGCGGCGGGCGCTCTACGCACGGGTGTCGGCGGACGGGGTCACCGAAGGGGTGGCGATCCGCGACGACTCCGCGCGGTGGCGGGTGCCGCCCGCGGAGCTCGCTGAGATCGTCGCGGGTGTGCGCGACGAGCGGCCGCCGTACGCGATCGGCCGCGAGCGGGTGCGCAGCCGGATCGTGGACCGTATCCAGCGGCAGGCCGAGCGCCGGGCCGTGACCCTCACGGCCGCCTGGACGCAGCGGGTCGGCCGGGCCCGGCCGATCGGCGCCTTCCTGGACGCCACGTGGCCCAAGGTGAAGCCCGCCGAGGTGCTCACCGCGCTGTTCACCGATGCCGGGGAACTGGCCCGCGCCGCCCACGGCATCCTGGACGCCGGCGAACAGCGGGCACTGCTCTGGACGAAGCCGCCGCGGTCCTTCAAGTCGGCGAAGTGGAGCGCCGCCGACCACGTACTCCTCGACGAGCTGTCCGGGCTCCTGGACCGCCCCGAGGGCTACGGTCACATCGTCGTCGACGAGGCGCAGGACCTCTCTCCCATGGAGGCACGGGTGATCGCGCGGCGCGCGGAGTTCGGCTCGCTGACCGTGCTCGGCGATCTGGCCCAGGGCACCACGCCGTGGGCCGCGCGCGACTGGCCCTCGCTCCTTGCCCACCTGGGCCGGCCTGACGCCGAGATCGCGACGCTCACCACCGGCTTCCGGGTACCGGCCGCCGTGGTCGACCTCGCCAACCGCCTGCTCGGCCACCTCGACGTCGACGTCCCCGCTGCCCGCTCCCTGCGCCAGGACGGCGCACTGCGGATACTGCCCACCCCGGATGTCCTCACCACGACCCGGGACGCGGTACGGCAGGCGCTCGACAGCGAGGGCTCGATCGGGGTGATCGCCGCCGCGACCGACGTCGACCGGGTGCGCTCGTTCCTGGAGGAGGCGGGCATCGCGACGGCGGGCCCCGACGACCTCGCCGCCCGCGTCACCGTCCTGCCCGCGACCGCCGCCAAGGGCCTCGAATACGACCATGTCGTCGCGGTCGAACCGGCGGCGATCACCGACGCCGAGGACGGGCCGACCGGGCTGCGCCGCCTGTACGTCGTGCTGACCCGCGCCGTCTCCCGCCTCGATGTGGTGCACAGCCGCCCGCTGCCGTTCCCGGCGAAGGCCGCCTGAGATCAAGTGCCGCCTACGGCCGCCGAACCCCTGGGCAGCGATCACCAGGCCCGCGCGTCACTGCTGGCCGTCGTCCTCCGCGTCCCGGGAGCGGCGGCGGCGCAGGATGATGATGCCCACGGTGCCGACGAGGAGCGCGGCGGCGGCGCTGCCGACGGCGTAGACCTTGTTCGAGGAGACCCAGGGCTCCGGGGACCACTCGTCGTCGGCGCTGGTGCAGGTGAGCCACTCGCCGCGGGTGCCGCCCTGGAAGCAGACCGTGGTGGCGGCCGCGGGCGCGCGGTCATCGGCGCCGGCGTCCCGCGGGGCCCGTACGTCGTCGGCCGCGTTGGCGGCGCGGAGATCCCGGCCGTCCCGCTCGGTGCGGTCCGGGGCGGCGGTCACCTTCAGCACCCGGGTCGTGCCCGCCGGCAGCATGATCTCCCATGTCACCTGCTGCCCGGTCGTCTCGGCCCGGGGGCTCGCGGAGACGTAGTCCAGGGATTCGGGGAGGAGTTGGGTCACCCGGCCGTTCGGCGCGTTCGCCCCCGAGGCGTTGTGCACCGTGATCGCGTACGTCGTGCCGCCGTCCGGCGCGGCCCGGCGCTCCAGGGCGAGCCGGATCGGCGACGTCGGCAGCTCGGCCGGGGGCGCGTCGGGGGAGAGCGGAGGGGAGGGAGCGAGGGACGCCAGCAGTCCGGCGATCATCGCCGCGGAAGCGATCGCCGTACGCATTCCGTGCCACCTCGCTGTCCGTGCTGCCCTACCCGTGCCCGGCCGGTCTACCAGCGGGCCACGAAAAGAAAAAGGGCAAATCGCACGAATAGCGCGCCATGCTACGAACGGACCACCGAACCGTCCCTCGTCCGGACGAACCGGCCGGGCGGGGGATCTGACGGCGGTGAGGCGGTGGGTCGGGCCGTTTCAGTCGCCGTAGAAGAGCCGCTCCACCACCGCGCGCGCCCGCCGCGTCGTCCGCCGGTACTCCTCCGGCAGCTCGCCGGCCTGCCCCGGCCCGTAGCCGAAGTAGCGTGCCACCGCGCCGAGTTCGCGCTCGGCGGCGGGGAAGGTGTCGCCCGGCCGGCCGCGGACCAGCATCACCGCGTTGCGCAGGCGCGTCGCCAGCAGCCAGGCGTCGTCCAGTATCCGCGCGTCCTGTGCGTCCAGCAGCCCCGCCTCCAGGGCCGCGGCCAGCGCAGCGCGGGTGCGGGGCGTACGCAGCGCGGGCACCTCGCGCGCGTGCTGCAACTGCAGCAACTGCACCGTCCATTCCACGTCCGCGAGCCCGCCGCGCCCCAGCTTCGCGTGCAGCGCCGGGTCCGCGCCGCGCGGCAGCCGCTCCGCCTCCATCCGCGCCTTCAGCCGCCGGATCTCGCGTACGGCGTCCTCGTCGAGCCCGCCCGCCGGGTAGCGCAGCGGGTCGATCAGCTCCGTGAACCGCGCGCCGAGGCCCGCGTCGCCCGCGACCGGCTCGGCGCGCAGCAGCGCGTGGCTCTCCCAGGTCAGCGACCAGCGCCGGTAGTACGCGGCGTACGAGGCGAGCGTGCGCACCAGCGGCCCCGACTTGCCCTCGGGCCGCAGATCGGCGTCGACCAGCAGCGGCGGGTCGGCGCTGGGCAGTTGCAGCAGCCGGCGCAGCTCGTTGGCGACGGCGAACGCCGCCGCGCCCGCCTCCTCGTCGGACACGCCTTCGCGCGGCTCGTGCACGAACAGCACGTCGGCGTCCGAGCCGTAGGCCAGCTCGCGGCCGCCGAAGCGGCCCATGCCGATCACCGCGAACCGCGTCGGCAGCGTGTCGCCCCAGCGGGCGGCGGTCGCGGCGCGCAGGGCGCCGGCGATGGTGGCGGCGTTGAGGTCGCTGAGCGCGTCGCCGGTGCGGTCGACGGCGGCGGCGATCCGGGCGTGCTCGTCCCCGTCGTGCTCCCGCCCGCCCCCGGCGTCCTCCTCGTCCTCCTCGCCGGGTGCCGTGTGCGCCCCGTACGCCGTGATGAGGTCCGCCGCCGCGGTACGGAACAGCTCCCGCCGCCGTACCCCGCGGGCCGCCGCCACCGCCGCCTCCGGGTCCGTGTGCCGGCCGACGGCCGCCAGGATCTCCTGCTCCAGGTGCGCCCGCCCGCGCGGCCGCAGCCCCTGCTCGTCGCCGAGCAGCGCCACCGCCTCCGGCGCCCGCAGCAGCAGGTCGGGCGCGAGCCGGCCCGAGGACAGCACTCGCGCCAGGTTCTCCGCCGCCGCGCCCTCGTCGCGCAGCAGCCGCAGGTACCAGGGCGTGCTGCCCAGCGCGTCCGAGACCTTGCGGAAGTTCAGCAGCCCCGCGTCCGGGTCGGCCGAGTCGCCGAACCAGCCCAGCAGCACCGGCAGCAGCGTCCGCTGGATCGCCGCCTTCCGGCTCATCCCCGACGTCAGCGCCTCCAGATGGCGCAGCGCCGCCGCCGGGTCCTCGTACCCGAGGGCCACCAGCCGCTCCCGGGCGGCGTCCGGCGTCAGCCGCACCTCCCCGGGCGCGAGCCGGGCGACCGCGTCGAGCAGCGGGCGGTAGAACAGCTTCTCGTGCAGCCGCCGCACCTCGAAGGAGTGCCGCCGCCACACCTTGCGCAACTGCGACACCGGGTCGCCGCGGCCCTCGTCGGGCAGCAGCCGCGCCAGCGAGCGGCCGAGCGCGCGCAGCTCGTGCTCGCCCTCGGGCACCAGGTGCGTGCGGCGGAGCTTCTGGAGCTGGATGCGGTGTTCGAGGGAGCGCAGGAAGCGGTACGCCTCGTCAAGCGCGACGGCGTCGGCGCGGCCCACGTACCCGCCGGCGGCGAGCGCCTCCAGCGCGTCCAGGGTCGTACCGCTGCGCAGCGAGGCGTCGGCGCGGCCGTGCACGAGCTGCAGCAACTGCACCGCGAACTCCACGTCCCGCAGCCCGCCGGGGCCCAGCTTCAGCTCCCGGTCGAGCTGCGCCGCCGGGATGTTCGCCACCACCCGGCGGCGCATCTGCTGCACGTCGGGGACGAAGTTCTCGCGCTCCGCCGCCTGCCACACCATCGGCGCGATGGCCTCCGCGTACGCCGCGCCCAGCGCCGCGTCGCCCGCGACCGGGCGGGCCTTCAACAGGGCCTGGAACTCCCAGGTCTTGGCCCAGCGCTGGTAGTACGCGAGGTGGGAGGAGAGGGTGCGCACGAGCGGGCCGTTGCGGCCCTCGGGGCGGAGGTTGGCGTCGACGGGCCAGATGGTGCCCTCGGCGGTGGTGTCGGAGCAGACGCGCATGAGGCGGGCGGCGAGCCGGGTCGCAGCCTGCATCGCGGCGCGCTCGTCCGCGGGTTCCGCCCCCTGGCCGCCGCCCGGGCCGTCCTCGCGCGGCTCGGCGACGAAGATGACGTCGACGTCCGAGACGTAGTTCAGCTCCCGGCCGCCGCACTTGCCCATCCCGATCACCGCGAGCCGGCACAGCGCCGCGTCCTCGGGCTGCTCCTCCGCGGCGATCTCCAGCGCCGCCCGCAGCGTCGCCGTCGCCAGGTCCGCCAGCTCCGCCGCGGCCTGCACCACGTCCGTCGTCCCGCACACGTCCCGGGCGGCGATCCCCAGCAGCGCCCGCCGGTACGCGACGCGCAGCGCGTCGGCCCGCGGCAGCTCCGCGCCCCGCGGCCCCCACACGCCCTCCGCGAGCGCCTGCTCGAACTCCGCGGTCATCGGGTGCAGATCGGCCGCCGCCTCGTACGTGACCAGCGACTCCCAGTCGTCCGGGTGCCGCGCCAGATGGTCCCCCAGCGCCTCCGACGCGCCGAGCACCCCCAGCAGCCGGTCGCGCAGCGGCTTGGCCGTCACCAGCGTGTCGAGCAGCGCCTGCCGCCGCCCGGGTCCCAGCGCCTCCGCGAGCCGCACCAGACCGAGCAGCGCCCGGTCCGGGTCCGCGGTGCCGCCCAGCGCGTCGAGCAGCACGGGATCGTCCCGTACGCCGTCGAGCGCCGCGGACTCCAGCAGCCGCCCGGCGTCGGCCGGCTCCCCGAACCCGTACCGCAGCAGCCGGGTGAACGCACTGCTCCTGCGCCCCTGCGGAACCGCCATCGCGCGCCCCGCCTCCCTTCCCGTGATCGCGCCGGGCTACGAGCTTACGACGGCGCACGCGCCGCGGGGACGGCCGCGGGGGCGCACAGCGGAGCGGCGCGGGACCGCGCCGCCCGCGCGCTCACGCCACCGCGATCAGCCCGATCGCCGCCCCCGCGCACACCAGCCCGGCCGACTGCGGCAGCGTCAGCCGCTCCCGCAGCACCAGCAGCGCAAGCAGCACCGGGATCGCCGGGTAGAGGGCGGCGAGCACGGTGGCGACGGCCATCAACTCCGCGCGGGCCGCGTAGAGGTACAGGACGGTGGCGAGGGTGCCGAGCGCCCCGGCGGCGGCCACGTGCGGCGCGCATCGCCGGGGCAGCCGCCACGGCGCCCGGTCGCCCAGCACGGCGACCGCGACGACGGCGACCGACACGACGCGGCTGACGGTGACCGCCCACAGATCGCCCTCGGCGGGCATCCGGGCGACGGCGACGAAGTGCGCGGCGAACCCGGCCCCGGCGATGAGCGCGTCCGCCGACGCGGATCCGCCCGCCCTGCGGGCGGTCGGGGCCGGCTCCCGCTCCTCCCTGCCCCGCACCGGGAGTTCGTGACCCTCCGGGCCCACGGCCCCATCCTGCCGGTCCTGGCCGCGCGAGACCAGCCACAGGGCGGGGAACGCCGCGGCGATGCCCGCGAGGGCGGCCCCGGCCGGGCGTTCGCCGAGGAGGCTGATGCCGAGGACGACCGGAACGGCCACCGCCGTCACGTCGCTGACCGGCACCACGACGCTCATCGCCCCCTTGGCCAGGGCGCGGTAGAGGAACGCCACCCCCACGCCGGTGCCCACACCGGACACCGCACCCCAGCCCAGCCCGGCCGCGTTCAGGGCGCCCGCGCCCGGTACGGCCAGCGCGGCCGTCACGCTCACCGCCGTCCCGCACACCTGCGCGTAGAACGCGACCGTCACCCCCGCCGTGCGCCGGGCGGCGAGCCCGGCGACGAAGTGCGTGAGGCCGAAGCTGACGGCGGACGACAGCGCGAACAGCTCACCCACCGCGCTCACCCCGCTCGGCGCGCGCGGTCTGCTCGGCGCGCGCGGCCTGCCCCACCGGGCACACGTGGCCCGCGGCCAGGCAGGCGCCGCGGTCGCAGAGCCGGCACAGCACGTCCTCCGAGCCGACGTCCCCGTACACCTCGGTGAGCAGCAGCTCCAGCGCCTCCGCCAGCCCGGCGGCCTGCTTCGCGGGGAGCCCCGCGAGCACCCGGCGCAGCCCGTCCCGGCGCGCCGCCTCCGCCCGCGCGGCAGCGGCGGCCCCGGCCTCGGTGAGCCGCACCGCCACCCCCCGCCCGCCGCCCCGCTCGCGCTCGACCAGCCCGCGGCCTTCGAGCTGGTCGAGCATCCGGGCGCACGCGGGCTGGCTCAGCCCGATGCGCCGTCCCAGTTCCGTGACCCCGATGCCCTCCGCGCCCCGCAGCGTGACCAGCGCGGCGGTGCCGCTGACGCTGACGCCGGCCGCTCCCGCGGCCGCCGCCGTCATGCGGTCGGCCACGGCGAGTGCGGCGGCGCCGAGGAGGTTCGCGGTCCGGATCTCGTCGGTTTCATGCATAACTCATGCATAGCTCACCACGCGCACATCCTCAACCGCTGGCGCGCGACCGAAACGGGTCAGCAGGCGTACGGGAACGGTGAGCGGACGGGGGCCTTACAGCACCGGGAGGCTTTTGCGCAGCTCGAAGGCCGTGACCTCGGAGCGGTACTCCTCCCACTCCTGCTTCTTGTTGCGCAGGAAGAAGTCGAAGACGTGCTCGCCGAGCGTCTCCGCGCAGATCTCGCTGCGCTCCATCAGCCCGATCGCCTCGCCGAGGTTCTGCGGCAGCGGCTCGATGCCCATCGCGCGCCGCTCGGCGTCCGTCAGGGCCCACACGTCGTCCTCGGCGCCCGGCGGCAGCTCGTAGCCCTCCTCGATGCCCTTCAGGCCGGCGGCCAGCAGCATCGCGTACGCCAGGTAGGGGTTGCAGCCGGAGTCGAGGGAGCGGACCTCGATGCGGGTGGAGCCGGTCTTGCCGGGCTTGTAGAGGGGGACGCGGACCAGGGCGGAGCGGTTGTTGTGGCCCCAGCAGATGTACGACGGGGCCTCGCCTCCGGCGCCCGCGGTGCGCTGGGAGCCGCCCCAGATGCGCTTGTACGAGTTCACCCACTGGTTCGTCACCGCGGACACCTCCGCGGCGTGCCGCAGCAGCCCGGCGATGAAGGAGCGGCCGACCTTCGAGAGCTGGAACTCCGAGCCCGACTCGTGGAAGGCGTTGCGGTCGCCCTCGAAGAGCGACAGGTGCGTGTGCATCCCGGAGCCCGGGTACTCGGAGAACGGCTTCGGCATGAACGTCGCCTGCACGCCCTGCTCCAGGGCCACCTGCTTCATGATCAGCCGGAACGTCATGATGTTGTCGGCGGTGGCCAGCGCGTCCGCGTAGCGCAGGTCGATCTCCTGCTGGCCCGGCGCGCCCTCGTGGTGCGAGAACTCCACCGAGATGCCCATCGACTCCAGCATCGTGATCGCCTGCCGGCGGAAGTCCATGCCGACGTTCTGCGGGGTGTGGTCGAAGTACCCCGAGTTGTCGGCGGGCACCGGGCGGCTGCCGTCGACCGGCTTCTCCTTGAGGAGGAAGAACTCGATCTCGGGGTGGGTGTAGAAGGTGAAGCCCAGGTCGGAGGTCTTGGCGAGGATCCGCTTCAGCACGTACCGCGGGTCGGCGAAGGACGGCGAGCCGCCGGGCATGAGGATGTCGCAGAACATCCGCGCCGTGCCGGGCGTCTCCGCGCGCCAGGGCAGCACCTGGAACGTGCCGGGGTCGGGCTTGGCGAGCATGTCCGACTCGTGCACCCGGGCGAAGCCCTCGATGGCGGAGCCGTCGAAGCCGATGCCCTCGTCGAACGCCTGCTCAAGCTCGGCGGGGGCGACGGCGACGGACTTCAGGAAGCCCAGCACATCGGTGAACCACAGCCGCACGAACCGGATGTCGCGCTCCTCCAGGGTCCGGAGCACGAACTCCTGCTGCTTCTCCATGGTCCACATCCTCGCAGGTGACTCGGTGGCGCGGGCGCGAGCCCTCAGTATCACGGTAGGGAGTTTCCGCCGCGTTTCGCACCCCTCGGGTTCGCCTGCGGCGGGCGGGGCTGGGTGGCGGGTGTGGAAGGGGTGGGTGCGGGCGCGGGGTGGCGTGCGATCGGTGGCGCGGGCGGGAGTTCTCAGTATCACGGCAGGGGGTGTCCGCCGCGTTTCGCACCCGCGCACCCGGGTGGTGTGGGCTGCGGCGGGCGTCTGCCCCTCGCGTCGTCGCTACGACGGGGGGCGGAGGGTGGTGCCGTCCGGGAGGGTCGCGGTCAGTCTGGCGCGGGCGCCGCGGTCGGCGGCCGTGGTCAGGAACCGGCCCTCCGCCACGCCGCTCACGCCGCCCGAGGCGGTGACCGAGGTGACGTCGCGGCTGCCCGCCGCCAGCACGTACCACCTGCCCGAGCGCGCCTTCCACAGCACGCCCGCCAGCGCGTGCGGCGCCCGTACGCCGCACGCCGTCGTGTCCCGCGCGCGAGCCGCCACCGCGCCCTGCTGCAGCGGGTCGGCCGCCGGCGGCTGGAACTGCGCCAGGGCCACCCCGCCGCCACCGCGCCAGGTCTCGGCGCGGGTGCACACCCAGGCGGCGGTGCCGCCCGCCTCGGGCAGCGGCTGGCCGGCGAACGTCCAGGAGTTCACGGACCGTACGCCGTGGGCGCGGAGCGCGGCGAGGTGGCACGCGGTACGGGACCAGCGGTCGCGGGCCGCGGCGCCGGCGACGTCCGTGGCGGCGGCCGGCGCGCCGTACGTCAGCCTGGCCGGCACCAGCTCGCCGAGGTCGGTCGTGAGCTGGGCGGGCGCGCCGGCGCCCGCGGAGGGGCGGGTGCGCAGCTCCAGGGCGGGCCAGGTGGTGCAGGGCTGCTCGGCGGTGTCCTGGGAGCCGTCGGGGGAGTCGGCGTCCTGGGTGCCGTCGGCCGGGCTTTCCGCGGCGGGTGCGTCGGTCGTCGCCGTGTCGTCCGCCGTCCCGTCCGCCTTCCCGCCGGGCGCCCGCGTGCCCTTCTGGGCGCCGCCCGCGTCCGGCTCGTCGCCGGGGGCGGTGGTGGGGAGCGGAGGGCTGGGGACGGGGGCGGTGACGCCGTCCGTGTCGCGGTCGACCCGCTCTGCCTCCGCCGCCGGGTCCAGCAGCTCGCGCAGCGAGACCCCGGAGACCCACGGCGCGGTCAGGTAGCGGACGTTGCCGTCCGTGCGGCCGACGACGACGGCCAGCGCGCTCGCCGCGTCCGCCGCGTCGGCGCGGGCGAAGTCCAGCACCGCGGCGCCCGGTTCGTCCCGTACCTCCGCGTACCGCACCAGCCGCAGGCCGTCGTGGAAGAGGACGACGGTCGCCCGGTCGACGTCCCCCGCGTAGAGCAGCCGCGGCGGTCCCGCGGGCGGCCCCGCGGCGGTGCCGGGCGTCGCCGAGACCCGTACGGACTCGCCAGGACGGGCCCAGACGGCCAGCGCGCGGCGCAGCAGCGCGGCGTCGCGGGTACGGGCGCCGCGGGCCGGCCAGGCGGCGAAGTCGGCGCGGCCGGCGCGCTGCCAGTCGTCGCGGCCCGCGACGGCGAGCTGCGCCGGGTCGAGGGCCTGTTCCGCGAAGGCGTTGCGGGCGTACGGGGCCGCCGCCGCGTCGTCCGCGTCGCCCCCGGTGCCGGGGACGCCGAGCAGGGCGACGACGGCGACGAGGGCCGCGGCGGCGGCGAGCGCGGCGCGGGTGTGCTGGCGGCGCCGTAGCAGGTCGGTGGGGCGGGCCTGGAGCGCACAGGGGTCGAACTCGGGGGAGAGCAGCAGCCGCCGCTCCGCGCTGCCGGGCGGCTCCGCGACGCGGTCGGCGGCGGCGAGCGCGGCCCCGGGGCCCTCGGCGCCGGCCGCCGCGAGGAGCCGGCGCACGGCGGGGTCGGGCAGCGCTTCGAGGCCGCGCAGCACGTACGCGGCGCGGGCCGGGGCGGGGAGCGCCGCGAGGGCGCGGTCGAGGGCCAGTTCGTCGGAGCCGCCCGGGCGCGGGTGGAGCCGCAGCCCCCAGAGCCGGGGCAGCGGGCGCGGCAGCCCGCCGGGGCGCGGCAGCCGGAGCCGGCCGCGGGGGTGCCCGGCGTCGAGCGCGGCCCGTACGATCCGGAGCCGCACATAGGCGTAGCCGGCCCCGGCGTCCCCGTCGTTCCGCCAGGGCGCGCCGGGGCCGAACCGCACCTCGGCCCCGTGCGCGGCGTCCGCGGAACCGGGGCCCCGACCCGCGCCGCCGCCACCGCCGCCACCGCCGCTCCCGTCCGCCCGCTGGCCCGGCACGGCACCCGGCGGAACCCCGTCGCGCTCGCCCGGCGCCCCTTCGCCCGGCACCCCGTCCTGCACCCCGCCGCCCGGTGCCCCCGGTGCCGTACGCCACCGCGGCAGCGAGCGCTGCACCAGGCCGTGCGCCGCCAGCACCCGCCTGCCGCGGTCCTCCTCCGCCGGCAGCAGCAGATACGCCAGCCGCGTCAGATGCGCGTAGTGCTCGACGACGGCGGCCTCGGCCTGCTCGACGTCGACGGGCGGGGGGACGGTGTCCGCGGGCGGTGGCGGCTTCGCGGCGCCCCGGGCGGTGACGGCCTGCTGATCCACGCTGGGTTGAACGAGTGAATCCTCAGATGGTCACTCCGCCGCGGCGCCGGGACCGGCCGCCCGTCCCGGCGGCCAGGCCCTCACCCGCTCGTCCACCCGCCGAACTCCACGGTCCCCCGCACGCCCGCCGCCGCCGACATGAACAGCCCCGCGTCCTGCGTCCCCGCCGTCCCCGGCACCGTGACCGTCGCCACGGTCCGCCACGTCGCCCCGGAGTCCGTCGAGCACGCGCCCGTGAAGGTGTCGCCCGCCCGCGTCAGCCGCAGCGTGACCGGCGCCGTGACGCCCGTGACCCGGCGGTACGTGTCGAGCGTGCCGTCGCCGTTCGAGTCGTACGACAGCACCACCCCGTTCGCCGGCGTCACCGCCAGGTTGAGGAACCCGGCCGCGCCCGCCGTCCGCAGGTCGTTGCGGGCGACGATGCCCGCCCGCGCCCACGGGCCCGTCGGCGCCTGCGCGTCGACCGTCAGCGTCACCGTGCCGCCGGAGGCCAGCGACCCCGGCCGGAAGACCGCGCCGAACTCGGCCGTCGCCTTCCACATGTCCGCGCCGCCCCCGTCGACCGCCCAGCGCTCGCCGAGCTGCCCGAAGACGGCGGCGTTCGTGGTGACCGTGGCGACGCTGTCGTCCAGCGGCCCGGCGACGAACAGCGTGCCCGGCGTGTGCACCGTCACCGGGTCCTGCCCCGCCATCCCGTAGCCGTGCGCACCTCGTACGCCAGCGGCGTCAGCGGCTTCGCGGGCGGCCCGGCGGGCGCCCGTACCTCCCAGGCGTGCTCCGCCCGCCCCGCCGCCGGCACCGCCGGCAGGGAGACCGCCCCCGGCGGCGCGGCGTCGAGGCCCGTCAGCTCCAGCTCCACGGCGCCCGTGGCGGCCAGCCCGCACAGGTTGCGGAACCCGGCGGTCAGCCGCCCCGTCCCGCCCGGCGCGAGCGCGGGCGGATCCGCCACGGCCGTCACCACGCCCTGGTACGGGGCGGTGGCCAGCACCTCGTGGACGCGGCGCGCGAGAGTGTGCGCGTTGCCGGAGGGGCGCTCGGGGTAGTGGTTGCGCTGCCGCGTCCAGGGGTCCTCGACCGCGTACCAGTCGAAGGGCTCCGGCTCCCGCCCGGCCGCCAGCGCGTCCTGCAACTCCTCCAGGTAGGCGCGCCAGCGCGGCGCGTGGAAGTCGCGGATCAGCCCGGACCAGTCGCGGTTCGCGTAGTCCGCGAGGTGCCCGCCGTCGGCGGTGGGGCGGTCGGCCCAGGTGGTGACGAGGACCCGCGCCGTGCGCTCCAGCAGCGCGGCCTCCGCGTCGTCCGCGGCCATCCGGCGGGCGTCGGCGAGCCACGGGCCGAGGAGGAACGCGCGGTGCGCGCCGGTGGTCTCGTCGCTGAGCGCCATCAGCTTCAGCCACAGGTCGGACAGCGTACGGAAGGTGGTCGCGTCCTCCCGCTCGTACGCCGCCTTGAGCTGCGGCAGCAGCACCCGCGACCGGCTCGCGAGCGCCTGCCGGGCGAGGTCGACGAGGTCGTGCCGGTACGCGTCGGAGTCGCGCAGCGCCGGGGCGACGCCCAGCAGCGCGCCGAACGCCTTGTCGAACTCGGCGAGATCGAAGGCCGGCGTCTTGGTCGCGTAGTACGCCCCGGAGCGGGCGTCCAGCGACGGGCGGGCGGCGAAGATCGAGTCGTGCGGGCGGCCGTCGGCGCTGGAGATCGCGTACGCCGTCTCGCGCAGCGCCGCGAACGCCGCGCGCGCCGCGGGGTCCGCGTCGCCGTAGCGCACGGCCGCGTACTCGTCGAACCACTCCTTCCGGTCCACCGGCTCGTCCCGCCACGCCAGTTCGCTGAAGAGCTCCAGCGCCGCCGGGTCGCGCTCGGCGGCCTCCGGCATGTACGCGGTGCCCACGCACGCGCTGCCCGGCTTGTCCCGCCAGGCGGCGAACCGCTCGGCCCACATGTGGGTCTTCGCGCCGATCGTGGTGCGGCCGCCGAAGTTGGGGATGGTGCCGAAGGCGTACGGCACGCCGCCCCAGTCCGCCTCGCGGTCAGTGACCCGCTCCAGGTCGGACAGGCCGTCGACGACGAGCATCCGGTCGGGGTGGGCGAGTCCTTCGAGGAGTTCGCGCCGGGGGTTCTCCTGCCAGCCGAGGATGACCCACGTCGCGCCGGGGCGGGCGGTCTGCAGCGCGGTCTCGACGGCGCGCGCGGCCTCCGGTACGGGGACGTCGCCGGGGTCGCCGCCCTCGTGCAGCAGGTCCATCTTCAGGTGCCGTACGGGCCCGAAGAGGTCTTCCTGGTGGCGGTAGAACGCGGCGGCGACGTCGCGGAAGACGTCGGTGCGCGGGTCCAGCCAGTCCGGGCGGGGCAGGCCCGACCAGGTGCCCTGGGGGACGGTGCGGGCGCCGGGGTTGCGGTCGGCGAAGCCGCCGGGGACGGTGCCGAAGTAGCCGGGCAGGACGGGGGAGATGCCCAGCTCGCGCATGCGGTCCGTGATGCGGCGGCCGAGTTCCGTGCGCTCGGCCAGCAGCGCGGGGGAGACGGGGCCGCCGTAGTCGCTCATGTTCTGCAGCAGCCACCACGGCTGGTGGCTGGGCGCGGGCAGCCAGGCGCGGGCCTCGGCGTCGGAGTAGCCGAAGTCCTGGAGCAGCCGGTGGTAGACGGCCTCGGTGCCGGGGGTGACGAGGACCTGGTTGCAGCCGTGCAGGGCGAGCACGTCGAGGAACCGCTCCCAGCGCGCCCAGTCGTGGTACGGGCCGGTGTAGCCGTCGTGCGTGTCGTTGAGCGCGAACCGGGCCGGGACGGTGGCGCGGCGCTCCACGGGGGCGGCGGGCGCGGGGAGGCGGCGGGGGAGCCCGGTCTGGCTGCCGGACCAGGAGACGACGGCGCGGCAGGTGTACTTCAGGTACCAGTGCACGCCGGTGAGGAGCACCGCGGGGCTGGTGCCGCCGACCTCGATCCGGCCGGCCCGGCCGCGTACGGTGAACCGCTCCTCGCCGTCGAGGGCGGTGAGCGCGAACTGCCCGGCGTGGTCGGGCAGCAGCCGCGCCAGCGCCTCGCTCGCCGCCGCCACGTCGAACCCCCTGCCCGCGGCCGCCGCCGTGCCGCCTCCGGCCGTCACGCTACGGGCCTGCGCCTGCCCGCCGACGAGTGCCGCGCCGGCGCCGAGCGCGCCGGCCGTGCCCAGGATCGTGCGTCGCGTCATGTCCGTCATCAGCGGACCGTAGCCACGCGCGGGGCGAGGGGGCAACGGGGGGAAACGGGCGAAAGGTGATCGCGTACGGGCCGGTGCCGCAAGCGCTGTCTTCCGGGCCGTACGGGGCGCGGGCCGGAAGCAGGGTGCGGCACCGGCCCGGCTCCGTCAGCCGTGGTCCAGGTACGCCAGCACCGCCAGCACCCGGCGGTTGTCGTCGTCCGACGGCGGCAGCCCCAGCTTGGAGAAGATGTTCGACGTGTGCTTGGCCACCGCCCGCTCCGTGACCACCAGCCGCTCCGCGATCGCCGCGTTGGACCGGCCCTGCGCCATCAGCTCCATCACCTCGCGCTCCCGCGGCGTCAGCGTGTTCACGGGCTGGTCCTGCGCCGCCCGCCGGCTCAGCAACTGGGAGATGACCTGCGGGTCCATCGCCGTACCGCCGCCCGCCACGCGCCGCACCGCGTCGATGAACTGGTCGGCGTCGAACACCCGGTCCTTGAGCAGGTACCCCACCCCGCCGCGCTCGTCGGCCAGCAGCTCGCGCGCGTACAACTGCTCCACGTGCTGCGAGAGCACCAGCACCGGCAGCCCCGGCCGCTTCGCCCGCGCCTGGAGCGCGCACTGCAGGCCCTCGTCCGAGAACGACGGCGGCAGCCGGACGTCGACCACCGCGACGTCCGGCTCCAGCTCGTCCAGCGCCCGCGCCAGCTCCGGGCCGTTGTCCACCGCGGCCAGGATCTCGAAGTCATAGGCTTCGAGCATGCGGACGAGACCGTCCCTCAGAAGGAAGAGGTCTTCGGCGATGACAGCGCGCACGGAATCTCCAGGGTCACCATCGTGGGGCCGCCGACCGGGCTGTTGACGGCCAGTACGCCGTCGAATGTACCGAGCCTGCGCTCCACCCCGGCCAGCCCGGAGCCCTTGTCCAGCGACGCGCCGCCGCGACCGTCGTCCGTGATCGCGATCCGCAGCATGCCTTCGCGGTGTCCCATGTCCAGCCACACGCGCTGCGCCTCCGCGTGCTTGACCGCGTTCGTCAGCACCTCGCTCACCGCGAAGTACGCCGCCGACTCCACCGGCTCCGCCGCCCGCCCCGGCGGCGTACCCAGGTCGATGTCCACCTCGACCGGCACCGGCATGCGCAGCGCCAGCGCCCGCACCGCGTCCGCGAGGCCGCGCTCGGCGAGCACCGGCGGGTGGATGCCCCGTACCAGGTCGCGCAGCTCCGTCAGCGCCTCGGCGGACTCGCCGCGCGCCCGCGACACCAGCTCCTTCGCCTTGGCCGGGTCCTTCTCGATGAGCGCCTCGATGGTGCCCAGGCTCATGCCCATGGCGACCAGCCGGGCCTGCGCGCCGTCGTGCAGGTCGCGCTCGATGCGGCGCAGCTCGGCGGCGGAGTTGTCGACGGCGTCCGAGCGGGTCTCGGTCAGCCGCGCGACCCGCTCGGCCAGCTCGACCTCGCGCGGCGCCAGCACGCCCTTGGTCATCTGGAAGTGCAGGCCGACCAGGCGGTGGCTGGTGAAGAGGCCGACGGCCAGCAGGGCGGTGCCGAGCCCGGCGGCCATGAGCGCGGTGGCCTGCGAGGACACCGGCACGAAGCCGTACCAGTAGGTGGTGTCGCCGCCGCTGGTGATGGGGTCCCAGACGCCGGCGGCGATCACGTACCCCTCCAGCGGGTAGAAGGTCAGCGCGACCGTCACGACGGCGAGGACCGTACCCGCGATCATGTCGGTGAACAGCCAGCGCAGGTCGCGCCAGGTCGCCGGGTCGGTCAGCATGTGGCGGGTGCGCTGCGCCTGGCCGATGAGCCCGCCGTGCAGGTTCGGCGGCCAGGGCCGGTACGTGGCGGGGATGCGCACGTCCGACCACTGCGCGGCGAGCAGCCGGCGCAGGTTGGCCTGCATCCGCACGCCCTCCAGCACCCAGGGCGTGGTGACCAGGCCGATGCCGAGCACGGGGATGAGCACGACGGAGACGAGGGTCAGCACGAAGAGCGTGATCGAGGCCGCGGTGCACAGCACCGTCAGCGCCAGCGCCCGCACCCCGGCGAGCGCCCAGTTCCGGAAGATCATCTCCGTGTCCCCTCTGCTCCCGCTGCTCCCTGCCGGCCCCGTGCCCGTCCTGCGCGGGTCCCGGCTCGCGCGGCCCGCTTCTCCGGCCGCACGTCACAGTCTGCCGCGCGGCCCGGACGGGGGCACGGGTCCGTACCCCCGGGCCGGGGTGTAGCTAGCACCACCACGCCGTACGGGACGAAGGGAGACACCGGGTTTACATCCGGGCAACGGACGGGAAACCGCGGCTTGCGACGCTGCCCGGGGCGGGCGCGCGTGCCCGCCGTACCGCACTGCACCGCACCTGTAGGAACGAAGGACGGCGACCGTGAGCTACAAGGCCGAGTACATCTGGATCGACGGCACCCTGCCCACCGCCAAGCTGCGCTCGAAGACCAAGATCGTCGAGACCGGTGCAGAGCCGCCCCTCTGGGGCTTCGACGGCTCCAGCACCAACCAGGCCGAGGGCAGCTCCTCCGACTGCGTCCTCAAGCCCGTCTTCACCTGCCCTGACCCGCTGCGCGGCGGCGCCGACGTGCTCGTACTCTGCGAGGTCCTCGACACCGACCTCAGCCCGCACGCCTCCAACACCCGCGCCGAGCTGCGCGAGGTCGCCGAGCGCTTCGCCGCCCAGGAGCCGGTCTTCGGCATCGAGCAGGAGTACACCTTCTTCCGCGGCTCGCGCCCCCTCGGCTTCCCCGAGAACGGCTTCCCGGCCCCGCAGGGCGGCTACTACTGCGGCGTCGGCGCCGACGAGATCTTCGGCCGCGAGGTCGTCGAGGCCCACCTCGACAACTGCCTCAAGGCGGGCCTCGGCCTCTCCGGCATCAACGCCGAGGTCATGCCCGGCCAGTGGGAGTTCCAGGTCGGGCCGCTCGGCCCGCTGGAGGTCGCGGACCAGCTCTGGGTCGCGCGCTGGCTCCTCTACCGCACCGCCGAGGACTTCGGCGTCTCCGCCACCCTCGACCCCAAGCCCGCGAAGGGCGACTGGAACGGCGCGGGCGCGCACACCAACTTCTCCACCCGGCGGATGCGCGAGGGCTACGAGGCGATCGTTGCCGCCTGCGAGGCGCTGGGCGAGGGCGACAGGCCGCTCACGCACGTGCGCGCGTACGGCGCGGGCGTGGAGACCCGGCTGACGGGGGCGCACGAGACGGCGCCGTGGGACGAGTACTCGTACGGCGTGTCGGACCGCGGGGCGTCGGTGCGGATCCCGTGGCAGGTGGAGAAGGACGGCAAGGGCTACATCGAGGACCGGCGGCCGAACGCGAACGTGGACCCGTACGTGGTGACGCGGCTGATGGTGGACACGTGCTGCGCGGCCCTGGAGAAGGCGGGCCTGGACTGAGCACGGGCTTCGGCGGCGTACGGGGCCGGGTTCCCGGCGTTCGGCGTGTGCGGACCGGGGCGCGGCGGCCGGCGCGGGCGGCGTAGCCGCTGCGCTCGGAGCGCCTGGCCGTGGCGGGGTTCGCTCTGCCGCGGTCCCGGGGGACGTCGGCCGCTCGGTGCGGGGCGGGAATCCGGGTACCGCGGGCGGCGACGGCGGCACTGAAGCCCCGGGGGCGGCCGGGGCCGGGCGCGGGGTTTGCGGGTCGTACGGGAACGTGACCGGACACCACCCGTGCCGCTCCGCCGGGTTGGTGCAACCGGCTCTTTCGCTCGCCCTATCGGCCGCGTCGAGCTGGCCCGGGGCCGGGGAGATGCCGAGGCTGAATGCATGTCAGGGGCGCGGCGGATCTGGACGGCGGTCGCCGCCGCCCTGCTGAGCGCGCTGACGGTGCTGCTGCTGTGCCGGTACACGGTGGCCGACCCGGCGTACTACACGGGCGCGGTGAGGGAGGCCGACGGCTACCAGCGCGTCTACGACGAGGTGCTGGCGGACCCCGCCGTCCGCCGGGCGCTGCGCACGGGCGCGCTGGGCACCCCGCTGCGCAGCGACGCGGTGGTCGACAACCTGCCGCTGCTGGTCCCGCGCCCCGCACTGGAGCAGGCGGCGGACCGGCAGGCGCGGGCCCTGGTCGCGGCGCTGACCGGCACCGGCAGGGCGGCGGCCGGCGACGACTGGCGCGGGCCGGTGACGGAGAGCGCGACGGCAGCGGGCAGCGAGCAACTGCGCGCGCTGCGCGCCGACGCGGATCCGGCGGCGGCCCGCGGCCTCACCCGCCTCATCACCCGCCTCCGCGAGTACGTCACCCCCAGCCACCAGTCGCCGACCCCGACGTCGGCGCTGCGGGAAGCGGTGGCGGCGTTCGTCCACGACACGTGGCCCCCGAGCACGGCACGCCGCATCATGACGGCGCTGGACGAGGTCCTGCCGGGAGCGGAGGCACCGCAGACACCGAGGGCGGGTGGCGGAGCCGCGGACCGGGAGACGGCTTCGGAGGCGCGGCCGCCGTTGGTGGGGCGGGGGGTTGCGGTGGGGCGGCCGGACCTGTGGTCGGTGACGGTGGGAGGCGGTGCGGCGGGCGCCGGGGAGTCGCGCGGGGAGCCGGCGGTGGGCGGGCAGGAGGCGGAGCTGCGCCCGCCCCTGGCCGGGGATTCGGGTTCTGAAGCATCGGTGGGGCCGGGGGCGGAGCGGCGTGGGCCGAACGCTGCGGGAGCGCGCCCGCCGCTCGCGGCGTCGGGAAGTGCCCCGGGGGACGGGCGGGGAGCGGTCGTCGGTACGGGCGGGGCAGCCCCGGCGGTGGGGGAGGGGCGGGTGCCGTTGGTGGAGGAGGACCGGGCGGGGGGCGGTACGGATCCGGCGTCCGCGGCCTCGTCGAAACTGCCGGGGTGGGGGCCCGAGCGGGGGGCGGTGGTACGGACCGTGCTGGCCGCGTCCGCGTCGTGGTGGGCCGTCGCCGGGGTGGCCGCCGCGGCGGCCGGGGCCGGGGTGCTGGCGCTGCGCGCGGCGGCCCGGGGCGGGCGCCTCCGGGCGCGTACCGCCGCGGCGGCGTGCGCGGGCGCCGCGGTGCTGACCGCCGCCGCGGGGGCGGCGGTGTGGGCGGCGCTGCCGGCGTCCGCGGGGCTGGTGCCGGACGGCCTGCCGCCGAGCGTGGCGGCGCTGGTCACGGACGTGGTGGCGGGCCTCTACCGCGAGGCGGCCGTGGCCTGGGCCGCGGCCCTGCTCACCCTGACCCTCACCGCCACGGGCCTCACCACCTCCCCGACGGCCCGCAAGGCCCTCCACCGCACTCTCACGCGCACCGCGCGTCCTCCGGCGCCTGTCACCGCACCCGCCCCCGTACCGGCGAACGGGCACCGCCCCCCCGACACCGCCGCGCCGACCGCAGCCGACTCCGAGACGGCCACCGACCCGCAGCCCTCCACGACACCGCCCCCACCGGGCCGTACCGCCACCGCCGCACCCAAGACGTCCCACGGCCCGAGCACCGACACCACCCCTCCGCCCTCCGACCCCGCCTCGCCCGCGCCCCTCCACACCCCCGCACCCACCACCCCCCGTCCCCGCTGGGCGCGGCGGCTCGGGCTCGGGGCCGCCGGGTTCGCGGCTTTGGCTCAGGTCTGGATGCTCGTCGGGGTGCCGTCCGGGGATGCGCTTGCCTGCAACGGTGACGTCGCCCTCTGCGGGCGGCCGTACGACCGGGTCGTGCAGGTCGGGGCGCACAACGCCATGGCCACCGTGCCCGACGGGTTCCTCGGCGCGCACCAGGACGTCTCCCTCACCGGGCAGCTCGACCGGGGTGCCCGCGCGCTCCTCCTCGACACCCACTACTGGGAGACCGCCGAGCGGCTCGTGCCGCCCGCCGGCACCGGCGGGCTCGATGCCACCTCCCGGGCGACCCTCGTACGGGCCGTGGACTCCGTCGTGCGCCCGCGACCCGGCACCTGGCTCTGCCACGGCCCGTGCCGGATGGGCGCGACACCCCTCACCGCGCAACTGCGCGAGCTGCACGACTGGCTGGAGGAGCATCCCCGGGACGTGGTGACCCTGATCCTCCAGGACGCCATCACCCCCCGCGACACCGCCCGCGCCTTCCGCGCCGCCGGCCTCGGGCCGTATCTGCACCGCCCCGACCCCGATCCCACCGCGCCCTGGCCGACGCTCGGCGAAATGGCCGACTCCGGGCGGCGGCTCGTGGTCTTCGCCGAGGAGGCCGACGGGCCCGCGCCCTGGTACCGCAACTTCTACGAGTACGCCGTCGAGACCCCGTACCGCGCCCGCGATCCCGGCGACATGAGCTGCGCACCCCACCGCGGCGGCAGCGACCCCCGCAAGCGGCTCTTCCTCCTCAACCACTTCGTCACCCACGGCATGGGCGCCCCCCGCGCCGAGGCCGCCGCCGTCAACGACGCCGACGCCATCGTCCACCGCGCCAGGACGTGCGCGCTGCTGCGCGGCCGGATGCCCACCATCATCGCCGTGAACCACATGACCCTCGGGGACGCCGTCGGTGCCGTACGGCGCCTCAACTCCGAGACGCCCTGAGCCCCGGGCCCCCGGGCCGCCGGCGTCAGTCGCAGCGCGTGCCCTTCTCCGGGCGCTTGCCGTCGAGCAGGAAGTCGTTGACGTTCCCCTCGACGCACGAGTCCCCGGTGATGTAGCCGGTGTGCCCGACGCTCTCGAAGGTCAGCACCACGGAGTCGTTGTCCAGTTCCTTTGCCATGTCCGCCCCGCCCTTGTACGGCGTCGCGGGGTCGCCGGTGGTGGCGACCAGCAGCGCGGCGGGGGCCTTCGTGGCGCGTACCTGGCGCGAGGCGTTGTCACCGGGTACGGGCCAGCCCGTGCAGGTGAGCATCTGGCCGGCCATGAACGTGCCGAAGATCGGGGACGCCTTGGTGAACTCCCCCTTGGCCCGCTCGACATCCGCCGCGGTGTAGCGGTCGCTGGTGTCGCGGCAGGTGACGGCGGTGAAGGCGGCGTCCGCGTTGCCCTCGGCGGCACCCGCGAGGACCCCCGCACCCGGCACGCCGGCACCCGGCACGCCGGCACCCGGCACGCCCGCACCCGGCACGCCCGCACCCGGCACCCCCGCACCCGGCACGCCCCCGCCCCGCACCCCCGCGCCGCCGCTGCCGCCCGCCAGCCGGACCATCGGCGCCCCGTTGCCGTCCCCGAGCGCGCCCAGCGCGTGCCGCAGGTCCGGCCACAGCTTCTCCGAGTACATCGCGTTCTTCAGCGCGTCGACGAACGTCGACTGGTCCAGCTCCCCCGCCGCGGTGTCGATCGCCCGCTTGTCGAGGAGGTTGAACAACTGCCGCGTCTCCTGCCTCGCCTTCGCCGCGTCGCCGCCCAGCGGGCACTCCGACGCCCCGCGCTTCGTGCAGTCCTTCGTGAAGTCGTCCAGCGCGCGCTGGAAGGCGTGTGCGTTGGCGAGGTAGGTCTGCTCGCTGTTCTTCATCGGGTTCTCGACGCCGTCGAGGACGACCCGGCCCGTCTTGCGCGGGAAGAGGTGCAGGTAGTTGGCGCCCAGCTTGGTGCCGTAGGAGAAGCCCATGTACGTGAGCTTGTCCTCGCCCAGCGCCCCCCGCAGCACGTCGAGGTCCCGGGCGGAGTCGACGGTGCCGACCCAGGGCAGGAGCTTCGCGGAGTCCTCCTCGCACAGCTTGCCCTGGAGTTCGCGGTACGCGGCGAGCCGGTCGATCTCCGTGCGGCCGTCGGGGGAGCGGTCCAGGCTCTTGGCCTGCCGCGCGGTCGGGCGCGCGCACCGTACGGGAGGCGTGCTGTCGCCGACGCCGCGCTGGTCGGGGGCGACGATGTCGTAGCGCTCGTTGAGCTTCGTGAACTTCGCGCCGAGGCCGGCGAGGCCCTCGACGCCCGACTCGCCCGGGCCGCCGAAGTTGAGCACGAGGGAGCCGATCCGGTCGCTCTTGCCGCCGGTCGCGGGCAGGCGGGCGACGGCGAGGCGCAGGTCGCCGCGGTCGGTGGCCGCGTAGTCGCGGGGGACCCGGACCCGGCTGCACTGGAGCCGTTTGAGGTAACCGGGGGGCTTGCGGCCGGTCTTCTTCACCGCCTCCGCGACCTTGCGGCCGCAGTCGGTCCAGTCCACGGACTGGTCGTAGTACGAGCCGAGCGCCCCGTCGCCGTCGGCGGCGGGGCGCTTCGAGGGGGCGCCGGCCGGGCTCGCGGCGGTCAGCGCGAGGGCGCCGGCGACCGGCAGGACCGCGACGACCAGGGCGGCGCGGCGGGACGCGGAACGTCGGCGACAGGCGGGGGATATGTGGTATTTCGCTCCCATAGTGCACACGCTACGGTCGGCCCCGTACCTCCGCACCCGCGGCGCGGACCGCCGGGCACCCGGCGGCGTACCGCCACGGCACCGCGGGCAAAAGGGCACGCGCCGCGGGCCCGGCGGCTGCGATGCTCGCCCGCATGGCTGATCACGACCACCGCGGCGCCCCGCGCGTCGTCGCCGCGCTCGACGCCGTCGGCGTCCGCCGCTACACCACCGGGCAGGTCATCCTCGACGACGTCGACTGGACCGTACGGGCCGGGGACCACTGGGCGCTGCTCGGCCCCAACGGCGCGGGCAAGACCACCGTGCTGCGGCTGCTCGGCGCGCTGACGCACCCGACGACCGGCACCGTGGACGTCCTCGGCCACCGCATCGGGCGGGTCGACATGCGGGAGCTGCGCGCCGCGATCGGCCTGGTCTCCGCGGCGCAGAAGGTGCCGCAGGACGCCCCCGGGCACACCGTGGTCCTCACCGGCCACAGCGGCACCGTGCAGCCGCTGTGGCGCACGTACGACGCGGCCGTCCGCGAGCGCGCGTACGAACTGCTGGCGGAGCTGGACTGCAAGGAACTCGCCGACCGCCCGTACGGCGTCTGCTCCGGCGGCCAGCGTGCCCGGCTGCTCATCGCCCGCGCGCTGGTGCCGGACCCGGGGCTGCTGCTGCTCGACGAGCCGTTCAACGCGCTCGACCTGCCCTCCCGCGAGGACCTGGTCGACGCCCTGCAGCGCCTCGCCGAGACCCGCCCCGGGCTGGCCACCGTCATGGTCACCCACCACCTGGAGGAGCTGCCGCCCACGACGAGCCACGCGCTGCTGCTGCGCGACGGCCGCGTGGCGGCGGCGGGCCCGGCGGCGGAGGTGCTCACGGGCGCCCACCTGACGCACTGCTTCGGCCGCCCCATCGAGGTCCACCACCACGAGGGCCGCTGGCAGGCCCGCTCCCCCCGCCCCTAGCCGACCATCCACGCGCGTCCCAACTGCCTTACGGCCGTACAACCTTCACCCCGCCACACAGGTCTTCCCCACACCCGCGGACGTCGTCCGCCGCCGACCGGGAGGCCCCAGGTGACCCATCAGCCCCGCCGCCGCGCTCTCGTGGCGCTCGCCACTCCGTCGCCCTCGCCGGCGGCGGCCTGACGGCGGTGGCCGCGCCACCCGCCGCGGCGGCCCCGAGCGGGCTCAAGGGCGACTTCGACGGCGACGGCTACCGCGACGTCGTGATCGGCAACCCCGCGGCCACCGTGTCCGGCAAGTCCTACGCCGGGGCCGTGGCCGTGCTCTACGGCTCCGAGGCAGGCCCGGACGGGAGCCGGCGCGCGGTGTACCACCAGGGCACCGCGGGCGTCCCGGGCGGCGGAGAGCTGGAAGACCGGTTCGGCGCGTCGGTCGGCGTCGCGGACACGGACGCCGACGGCCGCGCCGAGGTGGCCGTCGGCGTACCCGGCGAGGACTTCGCCGGCAAGGCGTCCGCCGGGACCGTCACGCTGCTGCGGGGCACCGCGAACGGGCTGACCGGTGCCGGAGCCCGGGTGCTCCACCGGAACACCGCGGGGGTACCGGGGACTGCCGCGAAGGGCGATGCGTTCGGCGCCGCGGTCGCGCTCGGCGACCGCAACCGCGACGGCAGGGCCGACCTGACCGTGGGCGCTCCGTGGAAGCCCGCCGGGGGCTTCGTCTGGCACGCCCGGGGCACGGCCGGCGGCATCACGACGACCGGTTCCTTCAACGTCACCGCCGCCCGCGCCGGGTTCGGCGGCGACTTCCCGGGCTTCGGCGAGGTGATCGCCCGGTAGCCGGGCCCCCCGCTGCCGCCCGACGCCCGCCCCGGCTACGCGCCCGGGGGCGGGCGGTGGCGTTCGCCCGGCCAGTCCAGGGTGAGGCGGTGGGCGCGGGGGAGTTTGGCCACCACCAGGTCGTACGAGTCCTCGATCATCTCCAGCACCAGCTCCTCGGGCACGGCGCCGTCGAGGCGGACGGTGTTCCAGTGGCGCTTGTTCAGGTGGTATCCGCCGACGATCTCCGGGTGCGTGGCGCGGAGTTGCACCGCCAGGTCCGGCTCGCACTTCAGGCTCACCGACAGCGGCGTGGCGGCCAACTCGCTGAGCGCGAACATCTTGCCGCCGACCTTGAAGACGGAGATCGCCTGATGCCGGTCGAAGGGCCACTCCTCGACGGCCCCGTTCGGCTCCAGGCAGGCGGCGCGAAGCTGGTCAGGTGTCATGCGCCCAGTATGGGAGCCCCCACTGACACCGCACGGCGAGCGCCCGCGCGCCCCGGCCCTGGTGCCTGCCTACAGCCCCGCCGAGGCCCCCGCCGCCGCCAGCACCTCCCGCAGCATCGCCGGCGTCAGCCGCCCGGTGAAGGTGTTCTGCTGGCTGACGTGGTAGCACCCGTACAGCTCCAGCGGCGCGCCCCCGTCCGGCCGCCGCAGCGTCGTGTGCGCCCCGTGGCCGAACACCGGCCGCGGGCGCGGCACTTCCCAGCCCGCCGCCGCCAGCACCGGCAGCGCCGCCTGCCAGCCGAACGACCCGAGCACCACCGCCGAGCGCAGCGTCGGCCGCAGCAGCTCGATCTCGCGGACGAGCCAGGGGCGGCAGGTGTCGCGCTCGGTGGGCGTCGGCTTGTTCTCGGGCGGGGCGCAGTGGACGGGGGCCGTGATGCGGACGCCGCGCAGGGTCAGGCCGTCGCCCCGGTGGGTGGCGGTGGGCTGGCTGGCGAGGCCGGTGGCGTGCAGGGCGGCGTACAGGACGTCGCCGGAGCGGTCGCCGGTGAACATCCGCCCGGTGCGGTTGGCGCCGTGGGCGGCGGGTGCGAGGCCGATGATCAGCATCGCGGCGTCCACGGGGCCGAAGCCGGGCACGGGGCGGCCCCAGTAGTCCCAGTCCGCGTACGCCTTGCGCTTGGTCGCCGCGACCTCCTCCCGCCAGGCGACGAGCCGCGGGCAGGCGCGGCACTCGCACAGCCGCCCGTCCAGGTCGGCGACGGTACGGGTGCGGGGGGCGGTGACGGCGGGGAGCGGGGGTTCTGTGGTGGTCATCGGTGCCAGCATGCCGCAAGGCGGCGGCCGGTGCCGAACGGGGCCCCAGTGCACCTCTGTGCATTCGAACTGGTATCCCGAAATGACCTTTGACCAGGGGAGTTTGTCAGTCGGAGGCGGTAGAATAGAGGGAGTGAAGACGGGCCAAGACGAGGCCGAGGAGGTCGCCCATGCCAGTGGCGTACGCCCCGACACCCCTGCCCAAGAAGCCGCTTCCGGCAGGTATGCCGCGTGAGTGGTATGTCGCGCACAACCGCATGCTGAAGGCCATGCGCATCGCCATCGCCCTGCTCGACACCGGGGTCTACACCCCGCAGCGCGCCCGCAACGAGGTGATACGCCACACCGCCGAGCGCATCGGCGTCCACCCGCCCTCGCTGACGACCTGCCGGCTGGTGCGCAGCCTGCTCCCGCTCATCTGACCGCGCCCCGAGCGTCCCGACTTCGCGCTGATTCCGCGCTGATTCCGCGCTGACTCCGAGCTGACCCAGCCCCGACCGGGTACCGGGCGCGGGGCACGGCCCGTAGGCGACGAGCCTTCGGACCGTACGCCCCGCGCCCGCGCACGCGTGCCCGGTCACCGGAAAATCGGCTGCGGCGCGTGCCGTCCACCGACCACACTGGAGGTCCCGACACGGCGCACACTCCCTGCGCGCGCCGCCCCCGACCAGAATCAGGAGCCCGCCGCGTGCAGGCAGCCGTCACCGTCACCCCCGCCCGGATCCCCGAACTGCTGCTCGGGCTCGCCACCGTGCGCCCGGTCTTCCTCTGGGGCGCCCCCGGCATCGGAAAGTCGTCGCTGGTACGGAAGTTCGCCGACTCCCTCGGCCTCGACTGCGTCAGCCTCATCGGCACCCAGCTCGCCCCGGAAGACCTCATCGGCGTGCCGCAGATCCGCGACGGGCGCAGCGTCTTCTGCCCGCCGGAGGCCATCGCCCGCGACGAGGCGTACTGCCTCTTCCTCGACGAGCTGAACGCCGCCACCCCCGACGTGCAGAAGGCGTTCTACTCCCTCATCCTCGACCGCCGTATCGGCACCTACGAGCTGCCCGAGGGTAGCATCGTCATCGGCGCGGGCAACCGCGCCACCGACAACGCGCTCGCCCGCCCCATGGCCTCCGCCCTCGTCAACCGCCTCGCCCACGTGCACCTGGAGGCGTCCGCGACCGACTGGCTCGTCTGGGCCGGCGAGCACGGCATCCATTCCTGGGTGACGGACTACCTGACCGACCGCCCCGACCACCTGTGGGCCAAGCCGCCGAAGACCGAGGAGCCGTTCTCCACGCCGCGTTCGTGGCACATGCTCTCCGACGCGCTGCACTCCTTCGGCCCGGCCCTCGACGACGCCACCCTCAAGACCGTCGCGCACGGCACGCTCACGCCCGCGCACGCCGTCTCCTTCTGCGGGTACGTCAAGATCGTCCGGCACGAGTTCTACCGGCGCGGACTGCAGCGCGGCCTCGACCTGCACGAGCGCGACCAGGGGCGCGGGCTGCTGCCGGCCGGGCTGATCGAGGAGATCCGCGCGCTCGCGCAGCCGCCGCTGCCGTGGGACGCGCTGCTGGCCCGCTGGTTCGACGAGTTCGTGCCCCGGGCAGAGCCGGTGCGCACCTTCGCGCGCCCCGCCCGCCGGCAGGCCGCCACCCCCGACATCCCGCGCGCGGGCCGCTACTTCCCGCCCGAGGAGGTCGCCCGCTGCACCTTCGGCGTCGTCCTCGACACCTCCGGCTCCATGAGCCGCACGCTGCTCGGCAAGGCGCTGGGGGCCATCGCGTCGTACGCGGAAGCGCGTGACGTGCCCGCGGCGCGCGTCGTCTTCTGCGACGCCACGCCGTACGACGCGGGCTATCTGCCGCCGACGGAGATCGCCGGCCGGGTGCGGGTCAGGGGCCGCGGCGGGACCGTGCTCCAGCCGGGGCTCGACCTGCTGGAACGGGCGGACGACTTCCCGCGCGCGGCACCGGTGCTGGTGATCACCGACGGCATGTGCGACGTGCTGCGGGTGCGCAGGGAGCACGCGTATCTGATCCCGGCGGGGGCGTCGTTGCCGTTCGTCGCGCGGGGGCCGGTGTTCCGTGTGAGGTGACGGGCCTCGACGGGCTCCGTACGGGCGTACGGTGACCGTCAGCAGCGGCGGCACGGGCGGCACGGGCGGAACGGCGGGAGGCGGCGGACGTGGCGGAGAGCGCGCGGACCCTGGACTGGAACGGGACCAACGGCGACCACTGGGTCGCGTACGAGGAGAAGTACAACGCGGCGCTGTTCCGCTACAGCGAGCGGCTGTTCGCGGGCGCGGACGTGCAGCCGGACGACCGGGTCCTCGACATCGGCTGCGGCTGCGGCCAGACGACCCGGGTGGCCGCGGCGCTCGCCGCCGAGGGCTCGGCGCTGGGCGTCGACCTGTCCGCCGCGATGCTCGCGCAGGCGCGCGCCCGGGCGGCCGAGGAGGGCGTCGGGAACGTGCGCTTCGCGCAGGCCGACGCGCAGGTGCACGACTTCGCCGACGGCGCGTACGACGTGGCGATCAGCCGGCACGGCGTGATGTTCTTCGCGGACCCGGTGGCGGCGTTCGCCAACGTACGGCGCGCGCTGCGGCCGGCGGGGCGGCTGGCGTTCGTGTGCTGGCGGGCGCCGGAGGAGAGCGAGTACTCGGCCGTGCCGCGCGCGGCCCTCGGCCGGTACGTCACGGTGCCGAAGTCCGGCGGTGTGAACGAGCCGGGGCCGAACTCGCTGGCCGACCCCGACCGGGTACGGGAGGTGCTGGGCGGGGCGGGCTTCGTCGACGTACGACTGGAGGCGGAGAACGAGCCGATGGACCTGGGGGCGGGCGTCGAGGAGGCGCTGGACTTCGTCCTCAACCGGCCGCATGTGCAGGGGGCGATGGCGGACCTCGACGGGACGACGACGCCGAAGGCGACCGAGGCCCTGCGCGAGTCCCTGACCCCGTACCTGACCCCGGAGGGAGTCCTGCTCCGGGCCCCGGCCTGGCTGGTGACGGCCCACAACCCGGCGTGAGGGGGCGGGGATTGCGCGCCCAGGCGGGCCCCGGGCTGTGGCCGACGGCAGCCGCGTGCCGCGTGAGTGCGTACAGCCTGACACCCCTTCGGCCGCCGGCACCACGCCCGATCTCCCCCGCCCCCGGGCCGTCAGGCCCGTAACGTGCGGCGGGCCACCAGGGCCGCGCTCAGGCGGCGGGCGTCCGCCGGGGTGGTGGGGGTCAGGCCCGTGAGGAGGGCGATGCGGCGGATGCGGTAGTCGACCGTGTTGGGGTGGACGTGCAGCGCGGCGGCCGTGCCGCGGCGGTCGAGGTCGCGGGCCAGGTACGTCTCCAGGGTGTGCAGCAACTCCGGGCGGCCGGCCAGCGGTTGCAGGAGGTCGGCGAGCCCGGTCAGCGCCTCGCTCGGGCGGCTGAGCTGGTAGTCGAGGAGCACGTCGGCCAGCCGGTACAGGCCCGGCGGCCGGTCCGTACGCCGTACCAGCTCCACGATGTCCGCCGTCTGCGCCACCGCCGCCGGCAGCCCGTCCGGCGCCGCCCCGGCCGCCGCCGCCGTCACCGGCGCCCCGACCGCCGTCTCCGTACGGTCGATCAGCCCGCACAGCGCCGTCCACGGCGGCTCCTCCGCCACCGGCAGCAGCGCGGTGCCGCCGCCCGCGTCGAGCGCGGTGAGCGCCGGTTCGCCGGCGAAGCCGTTCAGCGCCGTCTGCAGCCGGCGGATCTTGCGCCGGGCCGCGATGCGGGACCGCGGCCCGGGGGAGTGCTCGTCGGGGTGCGGGGCGACGTACAGCGTCATCGCGACGTACCGCGGCGCCGGCCGCAGCCACGTGCGGCGGGCGATGCCCTCCAGCGGCTCCCCGGCGAGCAGCGCGGCCAGCAGCGCGTGCCGCGGCGCGTGCTCCTGGACGTCGAGCACCTGCCGCGCCTCCAGATACGCGGCGCTGACCGCCGCCACCAACTGCCGCTGCAGCACGAAGAGATGCCGGAGCACCTCCTGCGCGTCGGCGAAGTCCGCGGGCCGCGCCGCCGCCGAGATCTCCTCCCAGCCCATCGCCGTGCCGATCTGGTACGCGCTGAGGATGGCGTCCAGCGGTACGCCCTCCTCGGCGCGCTGCGCGGCCGACTCCCGCTGCCGTACCAGCTCGTCGTCGCGCGCCGGGCCGCGGCGCTGCAGCACGTCGGCGAAGAGCCGCAGGCTGCGCTGCACGATGTCGGCGATGTCGCCCGCGACCTCCTCGGGCGGCAGGGTGGCGTACACGGGCAGTTCGGTGAGCAGCCGGTCGACGACGCGGTGGGTGAGCGCGGGCACCCGAGCCCGCAGCCGCGCGTCGACCGGGCTGCCGCCGATACACAGCGGTGTGTTGTCACGCGTCACAACGGCTCCCGGAGAAGTCTGCGTTACTGACCAGTTAAGCGCAGCCCGGCCCGTCTGCATCATGTGCACGACACAATTTTCCGCCCCACCCACCCCCACCGCCGGGAGCCGCCGATGAACGTGGTGCCGAAACTCCTCAAGGGCGCGCTGGGCGCCGCCGCGGCGACCGGCCTCGTCGTCGCCGGAGCGGCAGCCCCGGCCGCCGCGGACTCCGCCGCCACCGCGGATGCCGCCGCCGGCGAGGTCTACGTCGCCCTCGGCGACTCGATGGCCTCGGGCCCGCTCATCCCGCTCCCCACAGGACCGCTCGCCTGCGGGCGCTCCACCGAGAACTACGCACACGAACTGGCCGACCGGCTCGACGTCGCCGAACTGCGCGACGTCACGTGCAGCGGCGCCAAGACCGACCACATGACGCAGCCGCAGTCGCTCTCCCTGCTCGACGTGGACATGGGCGAGGCGCCGCCGCAGTTCGACGCGCTGAGCGCGGACACCACCCTGGTCACGCTGACGATCGGCGGCAACGACGCCGGACTCGTCGGCGTCGCCCAGGACTGCATGCAGCTCAACCCGCTCGGCGCCCTGTGCAAGGACGGCTTCACGGAGGGCGGCGCCGACACCGTCGCCCAGCGCATCGAGGCCATGGGCCCCAAGCTCGGCGCCGTCCTCGACGGCATCCACGCCCGCGCCCCGCAGGCCCGCGTCCTGGTCACCGGCTACGGCGACTACATCAAGCCGGGCGGCTGCTGGCCGTACCAGCCGGTGCTCGCCCCCGACGCCGACTGGCTCCAGGGCAGCGTCAACCACATGAACCGCGTCATCGCGGACCGCGCGGCGGCCCACGGCGCCGAGTACGTCGACGTCTTCACGCCGAGCCGCGGCCACGACTCCTGCCAGTCGCCGGACAAGAAGTGGGTCGAGGGCTACGTGCCCACCGCCCCGGCCGCACCGCTGCACCCCAACGCCCGGGGCGAGGAGGCGTACGCGGGCATCATCCACGCCCAACTGACCGGCTGACCCCCGTCCCCGGCCGGTCCGACCGGCCGGGACGGGCCGGCCACCGACGTCCCCCACCCCCGAGGGGACGCACACACGCCGGCCCGGCGCGGACTCTCCGCGCCGGGCCGGCCGTGTCGGTGCGGAGACCAGGCGGCGAGGTCAGCCGTCCGGAGCGGGGACGGGATCCGCCGGCCCTGCGTCCTCGGCGCGGCACACCTCCCGTACGACGCGCAGGAAGGCGTGGAGTACGGGATCGCGGTCCGTACGCCGCCAGATGACCGAGGTGTCGACGGTCAGGCCCGGCCCGGCGAGGGGCCGGTAGACGACGCCGTCGCGGCGCAGGTTCTCCAGCGAGGCGGGCAGCAGGGACGCCCCGAGCCCGGCGGCTACGAGGCCGACGACGGTCTGCTTGGGCGAGGCTTCGCGCAGGGAGGGCGGGGTGTAACCGGCGGCGCGGCACAGGGCGACGATGTCGTCGAAGAGCGGCGGGTTGATCTCCCGCGGAAACTGGATCAGCGGCGTCCCGGCCAGCTCGGCGACGTCGACCCGGGCCCGCGCGGCAAGCGGATGCCCCGCGGGCAGCGCCACCGCCAGCTCCTCCGTGAACACCGTCTCCACCGCCAGCCGCGGATCGGACACCGGCGGGTGGACGAACCCCGCGTGCAGCCGGCCCTCCGCCACCTCGCGGATCTGGTCGGGGATGCGCAGCTCCGTCACGCTCAGCTCGACGCCGGGGCGGACCTGCGAGAACCGGCGCACCACGGGCGGGATGACGCTGTAGATGGCCGCGTCGATGAACGCCACGGCCAGTTGCCCCGTCTCGCCGCGGGCGGCCCGCAGGGTCAGCTCGACCGCGCGGTCCGCCTGCCGGACGGTCGCCCGCGCCTCCGCCAGGAACACCCGCCCGGCGGCGGTCAGCACGACGCTGCGGCGGCTGCGGTCCAGCAGCCGGGCGCCTACGGCCCCCTCCAGGAGGCGGATCTGCCGGCTGAGCGGCGGCTGCGCCATGTGCAGCCGGGCGGCGGCGCGGCCGAAGTGCAACTCCTCGGCGACGGCGATGAAGTACCGCATCTGTCTGAGGTCGACCACGTGTCATATCCGTTCTGTCTCAGAGCCCGTGAAACGGGTATTGGACCCGGCTTGGTTCCGCCCCGGACGCTGGTGCCACCACGCCACCGAGGATGCGGAGGGGCCGATGACGGACGGGCAGGGGATATCGCGCCGGGGGGCGCTGCGGGCGTCACTCGCGGGCGCGGCGGCGGGCGTCGCGGCACCGGGGACGGCGGCGGCCGCCGGGGGTGCGGGGGCGGCCGTGCCGGCCGGCCGGGCACGTCACGTCGAGGCGGTCGGATACAGCGACTTGGAGCACCGGCCCGCGTTCAAGATGGCCGTACGGCAGAAGCGCGGCCGGTGGTACCTCTGCACCGGGCACTTCTGGGACTCCGGCTGGAGCGTCGTCGACGTGACCGACCCCGCGCGACCCGAGGTCGTCGCCTACGTGCCGGGTCCTGAGAACACCTGGACCCTCCAGGTCGACCTGCACGGCGACACCATGGTCACGGCACTGGAGCAGGTCTTCCCCAACTTCGGCGGCGACCCGGCGGCGCCCTTCGAGGAGGGCGTGCTGATCTGGGACATCGCCGATCCCGTACGCCCGCGCCGGCTGAGCCACTACCGCACCGGCGGCACCGGCACGCACCGCAACCTCTACCCGGGCGGCCGCTACGTCCATCTGGCCGCCGGCGCACCGGGCTTCAGCGGCAACATCTACGTCATCCTCGACATCTCCGACCGGTCCCGGCCGCGGGAGGCCGGCCGCTGGTGGGTGCCGGGCCAGCGGGACGACGAACCGGCCCCGGCGGGCTCAGGGCCGGGCGAGGCCGGCGAACAGGCCGGCGCGGGCGGCTTCTGCTGCTCGGCCGGCCACGACGTGTCCCTGCACGGGCCGCCGTATCCGGTGGGGAACCTGGTCTACCTGCCGTACGGCGGCGCGGGCCTGCTGGTGCTCGACATCGCGGACCCCGCCCGGCCCTGGCCGGTGGGACGCCTGCCGTTCAGCCCGCCGTTCCACAGCCGCTTCGGCGTCCACGGTGTCCTGCCGGTCCCGGGCCGGAAGATCGCCTTCGCCAACTCCGAGGACGTCTCGTACGGCACGGGCCCGGCACACCATGCCTCGATAGTCGACATCTCCGACCCGCGGGAGCCCTTCCTGCTCTCCCTGCTCCCCGTGCCGACGCCCCCGCGCGGGGCCGGCTACCCGGACTTCTCCACCCGCGGCGGCTGGAGCGGCCCGCACAACATCAACCACCACCAGCACCACCCCGACGTCCAACGCCACGACGGCCTGCTCTACGTCGCCCACTTCAACGCGGGCCTCCGCATCTACGACGTCTCCAACCCCCGCCTCCCCCACGAAGCCGGCCACTTCATGCCCCCGGAACCGACCCGCCGCTACGGCCCCATGCCGGAAGGCGACCTCGCCCTGCAGACGGAGGACGTGGTGGTGGACCGCCGCGGCTACATCTACATCACCGACAAGAACCAGGGCCTGTGGATCCTTCGCTACACGGGTCCCCGCCCCTGAGCACGTACCGGCAGCGCCCGTAGAGGTCAGGGATCGTCAGCGGCCCCCAGACCGGGGTCGTGGCGAGAACGACCTCGTCCCGGCGGTTCCTGACCGCGCGACCCACCAGTTCCTCGTTGACGTAGGGCCCGTACACCTCGGCGGTGTCCAGATGCGTGACGCCGAGATCCACAGCGCGCTGAATGGTGCGGATCGACTGGGCGTCGTCCCGGCCGGCGCCGGTGTAGAACGCGGCCATGCCCACGGCACCCAGGCCGATACGCGAGACCTCGAGCCCTCCGGGCGACGGCGGCCCCGCGCCTCGATGCGGGGCGGCCGTCGCGGTCATGGAGGTTCCATGCGGGGGGTGCGGTATCTGCGGACAGCGCACAACAGACGACCGTGGGCCGTGCCCTCCTCCTCGACGGGGAGGGACACGGCTCACGGCCCATGTACGGCCCAGAGCGACAAAGACCGCCTCTGACCTGCGTGTTTTCCAGATGTCGAAGTACAGCTATCGGAACCCGCCGATCTGGGCAGAATCTCCCTGCTCGGCAGATGCGGTGCACAACCGGTGCACACCGCGGATGAGGGGGGAGGGTGCACCACTGGTGCGGTGTTCTCGCCGGGGTTATCCGCCTGCAGCGTCGCAGTCGTAGTTGTCCACCGCGTCGAAGGCGGGACTGTTGCGCTCGCCGTACACGGGATCCAGGACATCACGCGTCTCCGCGCCCGATTTCAGATTGCTCGCCGAGGTATCGATCGCCTTCAGTACCGTACTGAACTCCTCGGCGATGTCCGGCGGCGCGCTCGCCTTCATCTCCTCGCCGATGTCGGCGACCAAGTCGGCCTTCCTCCGCAGCTCTTTGAAGTCCAGCGGCTCCCCCTCGATCGCCGCACCCACGTCGCCGCGGTAGGCAATGACGCCCACCTGGAAGGTCGACAGGTCACGGCAGAAAGCCGAGGTTTCCTTGGGGCTCGGGCTTGCGGTCGATGCGCTGGGCGAGGCAGAAACCGATGCCGGGCCTGATGCCGGCGATGCCGCGTCCGGGGAACTGGAGCAGCCCGCCGTCATCAGAAGGGCGGCCATCGTGAAGATCCATCTGCGTGGAGCTTTCATGGGCGAAGAGTAGGCAACGGTGTCAGGGAGGGGTCCCACCAGACTGGACACCTCGAAAGGTTCGAGGGAACGACAGGCCCTGCCGCACGAGTTGTCCGGCGGCATGCAGCAGCGCGTCGCCCTGTGTCGCGCGCTGCTGCACGAGCCGCCGGTGCCGCTGCTCGACGAGCCGTTCGGCGCGCTGGACGCGCCGACGGCGGAGCACCTGAACGTCGGGCTGAACCGCATCTGGCGGGAGACGGGCACGACCATCGTGCTGGTCACCCACTCCATCGCGGAGGCCGTCTGCCTCGGCACCCGGGTCGAGGCGATGAGCGCCCGCCCGGGCCGGATCATCGAGACGATGCCGGTGGACCTGCCGCCGGAGCGCGAGTGCGATCGGCTCCGTCGCCAACGTAACCTCCCCGCTGACGGCACCAACCAGGAGGCCTACAGCTACGATGCGTTCGGCACAGGCGGGGACTCCCTCGGCACCGCCGAAAATTCCGTCAATATCGGTGGTTTGGATTCGGCGGCGAGTATCAGCAGAACGCTGGAGGTGGGGGATACCCACGGGCGAAGTGCCGTCGGCCTGCACGGACTGACGTACATGCAGGACGAGATCGCGGCGTGGGATGCCCAACTCGGTAGCAGTGCGCAGGCGCAGCGTCATCCGAACCGAAGGCCGACGAGGGCCGCAACGCCCACCCGGGGTGGGGTCGCGACCCTCGTCGTCTTTCTGACGTCATGTCAGAGACTGGGCCAGGCGGTGCACACTCGGTGCACACGGAGGCGGACAACCGTGGCTGGTTCCACCCAGGCCGCCCGAGCCTGCTCTTTAGATGTCGAAGTACAGCTCGAACTCGTGCGGGTGCGGGCGGAGCTGGATCGGGGCGATCTCCTGGGTGCGCTTGAAGTCGATCCACGTCTCGATCAGGTCCGCCGTGAAGACGCCGCCCTGGAGCAGGAACTCGTGGTCGGACTCCAGGGAGTCCAGTACCGCCGGGAGGTTCGTCGGGACCTGGGGGACCGCCGCGTGCTCCTCGGGGGCCAGTTCGTAGAGGTCCTTGTCGACCGGCTCGGCGGGCTCGATCTTGTTCTTGATGCCGTCCAGGCCCGCCAGCAGCATCGCGGAGAAGGCCAGGTACGGGTTGCCCGAGGAGTCCGGGGCGCGGAACTCGATGCGCTTGGCCTTCGCGCTGGCGCCGGTGATCGGGATGCGGATCGCCGCCGAGCGGTTGCGCTGGGAGTAGACCAGGTTGACCGGGGCCTCGAAGCCGGGGACCAGGCGGTGGTAGGAGTTCACCGTCGGGTTGGTGAAGGCCAGCAGCGCCGGGGCGTGGCGGAGGATGCCGCCGATGTAGTAGCGGGCGGTGTCCGACAGGCCCGCGTAGCCCTGCTCGTCGTAGAAGAGCGGCTCGCCGCCGGCCCAGAGCGACTGGTGGCAGTGCATGCCGGAGCCGTTGTCGCCGAAGATCGGCTTGGGCATGAAGGTCGCGGTCTTGCCGTTGCGCCAGGCGACGTTCTTCACGATGTACTTGAAGAGCATCAGGTCGTCCGCCGCGGCCAGCAGCGTGTTGAACTTGTAGTTGATCTCCGCCTGGCCCGCGGTGCCCACCTCGTGGTGCTGGCGCTCGACCTTGAGGCCCGACGCGGCGAGTTCGAGGGAGATCTCCGCGCGCAGGTCGGCGAAGTGGTCGACCGGCGGGGCCGGGAAGTAACCGCCCTTGTAACGGACCTTGTAGCCCCGGTTGCCGCCGTCTTCGATGGCCCCGGTGTTCCAGGCGCCGGCCTCGGAGTCGATGTGGTAGTACCCGGCGTTCGCCTTGGTCTCGAAGCGGACGTCGTCGAAGACGTAGAACTCCGCCTCCGGCCCGAAGTACGCGGTGTCGGCGATGCCGGACGAGGCGAGGTACGCCTCGGCCTTTTTGGCCACGTTCCGCGGGTCGCGGCTGTACTGCTCGCCGGTGATCGGGTCGTGGATGAAGAAGTTGATGTTGAGCGTCTTGTCCTTGCGGAACGGGTCGAGGCGGGACGTGGAGAGGTCCGGCACGAGCGCCATGTCGGATTCGTGGATGGCCTGGAAGCCGCGGATCGACGAGCCGTCGAACATGAGCTGGCCGTCGGGCTCGAAGACGTCCACGGGCACCGTGAAGTGCTGCATGATGCCCGGCAGATCGCAGAAACGCACGTCGACGAACTTCACGTCGTTGTCCGCGATGTACTGCTGGACCTCGTCGGCGTTCTGGAACATCCCACTCCTCCTATGTCCCGCCGCGAGGGGACGGGTAAGCCTGCAGAGCCTGCGCGAGGTGCGCCTGCCGGCGTGCCGGCACGCTCGCCCGAGCCTAGGCACCCGGGATTTCTCGGGCATGACCCGTTTGTTTCGCCGATGTTAACCACGGCCCCCGGCCAGGCCGGGGAACGCGGCCCCGGCGGCCCCCCGGGTGGCCGGAATCGTATGCGGTCCCGGGCCGTGGGCAGGGGGCGAGGAGGGGCCGCGCGCGCCGGGCAGTACCGTGGATACGTGGATGACGCGGAGAAGCGGCAAGCAATCGGTTCGTGGCTCTCCGGCCCCCGCTCGGCGGCCGAGGACATGGGCGTCGACTTCGGCTACCGGGGCCAGCGCCTCGGGATGCCCGAGACCGGGCCCGGCTCGGTCGCGCCGGTCGGCCGGCGGATCGCGGCGCTGGTCGTCGACTGGCTGCTGTGCCAGCTCATCGCCTACGGACTGTTCGCCGGCGGCGACAGCCGGTCGCTCGGGCTGTGGACCATGGCCGTCTTCTTCGTGATGACCGTGCTGCTGGTCGGCACCCTCGGCTTCACGCCTGGCAAGCGGATCATGCGCCTCCGTGTCGTCGCCGAGAACGGCGCCCGGCTCGGCTTCGTCGGCACCATCGTGCGCTCCGTGCTGCTCTGCCTGCTGATCCCCGCCGTCGTCTTCGACCGCGACACCCGCGGCCTGCACGACCGGATCGCCCGCGCCGTCGAGGTGCGGTTCTGAGCGGAGGCTGAGCGAGGCCGGGGGCCGGGCCGGCGTCCTTCCGAGTCCGGGCTCCCTCCGAGGCCGGGCTCCTCCCGAGGCCGGGCCTTCGGGCCCCGTGAGCCAGCTTTGCCGCGCCCGGTCTGAAAGGCCCCTTCCGGGGCCCTCCCCGTGCCCGTACGCGATCCGCCGCGCTCAGCGCAGCTTGCCGCCGCCCTTCGGCATCCGCATGCCCTTCGGCATCGGGCCCTTCGGGATCGGCATATTGCTCATCAGGTCGCCCAGCGCCTTCAGCCGGTCGTTGACCTGCGTGACCTGCGGGCCCTGCAGCACCCGCGGCAGCTTCACCAGCGTGGCCCGCAGCTTCT
Organism: Streptomyces sp. NBC_01808; assembly: GCF_035917395.1. Classification (NCBI taxonomy): domain Bacteria; kingdom Bacillati; phylum Actinomycetota; class Actinomycetes; order Kitasatosporales; family Streptomycetaceae; genus Streptomyces; species Streptomyces sp. NBC_01808. Next base: position 1,977,406 of record NZ_CP109072.1, on the reverse strand, counting down.
TCAGCGGCACCTGGCCCTCGTCGTTGCCGACGACGATGTCGTGGACCGGCACGTCCGCGACGACCCGGTTCATCTTCTTCTTCTCGGCCGCAAGCAGGCCCTTCAGCCGGTTCGGGTTGCCCTCGCCGACCAGCACGATGCCCGCCTTGCCCACGGCACGGTGCACGACGTCCTGCTGCCGCGTCATCGACACCGCGGGGGTGACGGTCCAGCCCCGCTTCATGTTGTCCAGCACCGCCGCGGCCGCGCCCGGCTGGCCCTCCATCTGCCCGAACGCCGCCGCCTCCGCGCGCCGCCCGAAGACGATCGCCATGCCGAGCAGCGAGAGCAGGAAACCGACGATGCCCAGGTAGATCGGGTGCCCGATGAGGAACCCGATGCCCAGGGCGGCACCGAGGACCAGGATGCCCACGCCCGAGACGATCAGACCGACCTTGGGGTCGGCCCGCCTGGTCATCTTGTACGTGAGGGCGATCTGCTTCAGACGCCCGGTGTTCTCGGGTGTGGGTTCACTGCTGGCCATGCCGCGAATTCTACGGCCAGCCGGGCCCGAGGTCAGACCGGGCCCGGCACCGGATGGCCGGATCGGGGCGGCGCCGGGACGCGGGCGGGGTGGCTATCGGGGCAGAGCGGACGTACCGCCCGCGGGCGGGTCCGCCTGCGACACCGCCGACTCCGACTCCCGGCGGGCGCTGGCCCGGCGGCGGTCCTCCAGGACTGCGTCCCAGGCGTTACGCCGTGCGGTGCGCTGCTCGCCGCGGAGCAGCACTCCCTCGATCGTGCGCAGCAACCCGGCGACGGTGGGCCGGTGCGGCGGCCAGGACGGTAACGACGACGGTGACGACGGCACGACGGCCCCCCTCGGCGGTCGGGAAGTCAAAGCTGGTTTCCATGCTCACCCCGCGGTGTTACCAGCGCGTGGCCCGGCGGTCAAAGCGGGGTGAAGACCGCCGGGGCGCCCCTGGCCGGCGGCGCTGCCGGCCCGGTTCGCGGGCTTACGCCGCGGTCTGCGCGCGCTTCTCCATGGCCTGCTTGTACAGCCGTCCCGCCCGGTACGAGGACCGCACCAGCGGCCCGGACATGACGCCCGCGTAGCCGATCTCCTCGGCCTCCTGCTGCAGCTCCACGAACTCGTGGGGCTTCACCCACCGCTCCACCGGGTGGTGCCGCGGCGACGGCCGCAGGTACTGCGTGATGGTGATCAGCTCGCAGCCCGCCTCGTGCAGGTCCCGCAGCGCCTGGCTGACCTCCGCGCGCTCCTCGCCCATGCCCAGGATGAGGTTCGACTTCGTCACCAGGCCGGCCTCGCGGGCGCGCGTGATGACCTCCAGCGAGCGCTCGTAGCGGAAACCGGGGCGGATGCGCTTGAAGATCCGCGGGACGGTCTCGACGTTGTGCGCGAGCACCTCGGGGCGGGAGGAGAAGACCTCCGCGAGCTGCTCCGGCTCGGCGTTGAAGTCGGGGATCAGCAGCTCCACGCCGGTGCCCGGGGTGGTGGCGTGGATCTGGCGCACGGTCTCCGCGTAGAGCCAGGCGCCGCCGTCCTCCAGGTCGTCGCGGGCGACGCCGGTGATCGTCGCGTACCGCAGCTCCATGCGCTGGACGGACTCGGCGACCCGGCGCGGCTCGTCGCGGTCCAGCTCGGCCGGGCGGCCGGTGTCGATCTGGCAGAAGTCGCACCGCCGGGTGCACTGCTCGCCGCCGATCAGGAACGTCGCCTCGCGGTCCTCCCAGCACTCGAAGATGTTGGGACAGCCGGCTTCCTGGCAGACCGTGTGCAGGCCCTCGTCCTTGACGAGCTTCTGCAGCGCGTTGTACTCGGGCCCCATCTTCGCGCGGGTCTTGATCCACTCGGGCTTGCGCTCGATGGGGGTCTGGCTGTTGCGGACTTCCAGGCGGAGCAGCTTGCGACCGTCGGGTGCGACAGCGGACACGTCCGGGCTCCTAGCTTTCGATTCCTCGGCGTTCTCCAGCGTACGCCTCTGAAATGGGGAGTCAGACCGCGCGGGGGAGCGGCTCGGCCGTCTCCAGGATCTCGCGCAGATGCTTCTCCACGACGGGGAGAACCTCCGACACCGGTACGTCTCTTCCCAGCTCCCCGGAGAGCGAGGCCACACCCGCGTCGCGGATGCCGCACGGCACGATCCGGTCGAACCAGGTGTTGTCCGGGTTGCAGTTCAGCGAGAAGCCGTGCATGGTCACGCCCTTGGCGACGCGGATGCCGATCGCGGCCAGCTTGCGGTCCTCGCGGCGCTGGCCGGCGTTGGACGGCGCGTACTCGGGACCGGCCAGGCGCGGGTCGTACTCCTCGTCCGAGAGGCGGGGGTCGAAGTCGAGCGCAAGCCCGCCCAGCTCCGCGCGCTGCTCGACGGGGTCGCCCAGCACCCAGACGCCGCTGCGGCCCTCGACCCGGGTGGTCTCCAGGCCGAAGTCGGCGCAGGCGCGGATCAGGGCCTCCTCCAGCCGGCGTACGTGCGCGACGACGTCCACGGGGCGCGGCAGCTTCAGGATCGGATAGCCGACGAGCTGGCCGGGACCGTGCCAGGTGATCTTCCCGCCGCGGTCGACGTCCACCACGGGGGTGCCGTCGAGCGGGCGCTCGTCCTCGGCCGTGCGGCGGCCCGCGGTGTAGACCGGCGGGTGCTCCAGCAGCAGACAGGTGTCGGGGATCTCCTCGGCGAAGCGGGCGGCGTGCACGCGCCGTTGCTCCTGCCAAGCCTCCAGGTACTCCACGGCGTTCTCGCCGAACCCCAGGTGAACGAAGCGCAGCTCGCCCACGATGCCCTCCTCGCGCTGTTCGCGCAGTTCGCGCCGGGCGGCAAGTGTGCCTCCGCCCGGCATATGCGGCTGGCGGTATTCCAGCCGACCCTCTGCCACTGTACGGCGGTATACGTTCCCGCCCTGCACCCAGGTCTCCTCACACGATCGAATGAAGCTGGGACGAAAGCGGCGAGTGAGGCTTGTTTCGCCGCTACATTCGCGCCGTTCCCGGAGGCCAGGCAGGAGACCCCACAGGTGACGACGGAACGACCTTCACAGCGGCCCCCCAACCGCCAGCTCGCGGCACTCATCTCCGAGGCCGGGTTCTCCAACGCGGGGCTCGCCCGCAGAGTCGATCAGCTAGGGCTCGAACACGGCCTCGACTTGCGGTACGACAAGACATCGGTGACCCGGTGGCTACGCGGCCAGCAGCCGCGCGGCACGACACCGGCCCTGATCGCCGAGGTGTTCACCCGGCGGCTCGGCCGCCGGCTGACCGCGCAGGACCTCGGGCTCGACGCGTGCGCACCGGTGTACGCCGGACTTGAGTTCGCCTCGACGCCCACCGAGGCGATCGACATCGTGAGCGGGCTGTGGCGCAAGGACACGGGCAGTCAGGCGGAGCTGCGGAAAATCGCGTTCACTCCTGCGGGTCTTGTTGTGCCGAGCAGGGATTGGCTCATCGGCAGGCCGGACGACAAGGTGGCGCGGGAGCTGCAGCAGCGCGGGGCGCCCGGTTCTGCGGTGTCGCCGGGGGCGCCCGGCTCGGTGCGGGTGCCGGCGCAGGGGCGCGGTCCCGGGGTCGGCCTCGGCGGCGGCGGTGTCGCCGTCGGCGTCGGTGCGGGGCCGGGTGCTTCGGGCGGGCCCGTGGGCGTGGTGGGTGTGGGCGGTACCGGGGGTGCCGGCGGTGTGGCCGCCGGGCGCGGCGACCCGGGGCCCGGCTGGGGCGGGCCGGGAGCGCGGGCGCCGGGCCAGCGGGTCACCCAGGGGGACATCGGGGCGATGCGGTCGGTCGCCGAGATGTTCCGGGCGCTGGACAACGCCTACGGCGGCGGGCACGCCCGGCAGGCCCTCGTGCGGTACCTGGAGCACGAGGTCGAGCCGATGCTGCGCGGCACGTACAACGAGGCGACGGGGCGCCGGCTGTTCTCCGCCGCCGCGGACCTGACGCGGCTGGCGGGCTGGACGTCGTACGACATCGCGGCCCACGGGCTGGCCCAGCGGTACTTCGTCCAGGCGCTGCGGCTGGCGCAGGCGTCGGGGGACCGGGCGTACGGCAGCTACGTGCTGGTGACGATGAGCCGCCAGGCGGTCTACCTGGGGCACGGCCGGGAGGCGGTGCAGTTGACCCGGGTCGCGCAGCAGGGCGTCGGCGGGGGCGCGCCGCCGGTGGTGCAGGCGCTGCTGCACGCCGCGGAGGCGCGCGGGCACGGGCTGCTGGGCGAGGTGCGGGCCTGCACGACGTCGCTGGCGCGGGCGGAGCGGGCGCTGGAGTCGGCGCGGCCGGGGGAGGACGCGCCGCACTGGGCGCGCTTCTTCGACGAGGCGCAGCTCGCGGACGAGTTCGGGCACTGCCACCGGGACCTCCAGCAGTACCGGGCGGCGGCGCAGCACGCGGAGCGCTCGCTGCAGCTCAGGGCGGCGGGATTCGCGCGCAGCCGGGTCTTCTGCCGGCTGGTGCTGGCGACGGCGCGGCTGGGTCTGGGCGAGGTGGAGCAGGCGTGTGTGCTGGGCGCGGAGGCGGCACAGCAGGCGGCGGAGATGCGCTCGGCCCGGGCGGCGGAGTACGTCCGCGACTTCGAACGCCGCTTGGAGCCCTACCGCGACGCACCTCCGGTGCGGGCGTACCGGGAGCGGGTCGCGGCCCTGCCGGTGTGAGGGCGCGGGGCCGGGCGGTCGGGGGGGCCGCCGGGCCTTCTCCGCGGGGGCGCCCGCGGAGGAGGGCGGTGCTCTCGGGCGAGCGCGGGGGCGCGCGGCGCCCGCGCTTGAGGGCACCGCTCTCCTCAAGTGGGTGTCGCAGGTTCGATTCCTGCCGGGGCTACCGACTGCATCGCAGGTCAGAGAAGGAAGTGAGCCCCTCGTCCATGCGAACGGGGGGCAATTTTCATGATCGAAGTCTGCATAGAGTCCACACCCCCACGTGACCACGAAGCCAGGACCGTGGGCTCGGAATCGAACAAGCCGCGGCCGCAGCGGCGCCGCACGCGCAGATCATCTGCGGCCATACGGCAACGACAGAGCAATGCTCTCATTCATGCGAGTATCATTGGTGATAGTCTCATGGTGGAGGGTGTTATGAACGGCTTCATCGGACGCCGGACCGAGCTCGACCTCCTGCACGACCTGCTGCGCAAGGTGCAGGCAGGCAGCAGGGGCGGACGACCGGGGCGCGCCGTCCTGATCCGGGGGCGCCGGCGGGTCGGCAAGTCTCGCCTCGTGGAGGAGTTCCTGGAACAAGCGGAGCTCCCGCACGTCTTTTTCACCGCCGTCGGCGGCTCCCGCGAAGAGGACCTGGCGGGCTTCGCCACCGAACTCGCCGCCTCCGCCCTGCCCGATGCCAGCCGGTTCGCGGACTTCGCGGCCCCGCAAAGCTGGGACGCGGCGCTGCACCTGCTCGCCACCGCCCTCCCCACCGATGCACCTAGTGTCGTCGTACTCGACGAGATTCCCTACCTCGTACGCGAGGACCCCAGCTTCGAAGGAGCCTTGCAAAAAGCCTTCGACCGGACCCTGTCCAAGCTGCCGATCCTGCTGATCCTCATCGGCTCGGACATCGCCATGATGGAACAACTCAACACCTACGGACGTCCCTTCTACCAGCGCGGCACCGAGATGGTCGTTCCCCCGCTCAACCCTCGCGACGTCGCAGCCATGCTCGGCCTCAGCGCGGCCGACGCCCTCGACGCCTGCCTCATCACCGGCGGCCTTCCCCTGGTCCTGGAAGAATGGCCCCACGGCGCCGGGCTGTGGGACTACCTCGAACAAGCCCTAGCCCGCCCTACATCCGCGCTGCTCGTCAGCGGCGAACGCACCCTGGCCGCCGAGTTCCCCACCGAAGCACAAGCTCGCACCGTCCTCGGTGCCATCGGCCACGGCGAGCGCACCTTCACCCTCATCGGACGAGCCGCCGGCGGCCTCCACCCTGGCTCTGTGAAGCGCTCCCTCGAACTGCTCACCGGCCGCCGCATGGTCGCCGCCGAGCTCCCCCTGTCCACCAAGCCGAGCCGCGAGTCCCGATATCGCATCGACGACCCCTACCTACGCTTCTGGCTCTCCTTCATCGGCCCCGGTATCCCCGCCGTTGAACGCGGCCGCGGTGATCTCGTTCTCGACACCGTTCGCGCGAGCTGGACTTCCTGGCGCGGGCGCGCCATCGAGCCCGTCATCCGGGAAGCCCTCTGGCGCCTGAGCGACAACCGGCTCCCCGAGAACACCAAAGTGATCGGCGGCTACTGGACCCGCACCAACGATCCGGAGATCGACCTCATCGGGGCCGACCGCACCCCTGTCGCCAAAAAGATCACCTTCGTAGGATCCATCAAATGGCTGGAGAACAAACCCTTCGACCCCCGCGACCTCTCCCGCCTCATCACCCACCGCTCACAACTCCCCGGCGCCGACGGCGACACCCCTCTCCTCGCAGTCGCCCGAAACGGCTGCACAGCAACAGGGGTCACCCACCTCACCCCCGAAGAGCTTCTCGACGCTTGGGGCTGAGTGCAGACAGGCGGTGCATACTACGGCCGGGCATTGGCCCCGCAATCTTGGGCGGGCCCACCATCCGTCGCGTGAGGAGAGCCGATGCAGACCGGGGAACGGATGGCCGGCCGCTACGAACTAGTGCGCAGGATCGGCCGGGGCGGGATGGGCGAGGTCTGGGCCGGCCGCGACCACGACCTGCACCGCGACGTGGCGCTCAAGCTGCTCGTCCTCGACGACGACCCGAGCGGCGACCTGCCTGCGCGGTTCGCGCGCGAGGCGGTCGCCGCCGCGCAGATCAGCCATCCGAATGTGGTGGCGTTGCACGACCGGGGTGTGCACGAGGGCGTGCTCTTCCTCGTGATGGAGCAGGTCGACGGCCCGTCCCTCAGCAAGGTCATCCAGCAGGAGGGCCCGCTGGAGACCGGCCGCGCGTTGGAGCTGGCCGACGGGATCTGCGCCGCGCTGGCGGCCGCCCACGCCGTCGGCGTCATCCACAACGACATCAAGCCGCACAACGTGATGCTCACCTCCGAGGGCCGGGTGAAGGTCGTGGACTTCGGGATCGCGGGGTTCCTGCAGACCGCGTTCTCCCTCGTCCGCTCCACGCACCTTGCTCCGGCCGGCACGCCGGAGTACGCCGCGCCCGAACAGTTCGATGCCGAGCGGGGGGGACGAACGTTCCGATCTGTACGCTCTCGGGGGCGTGTTGTTCGCGATGCTGACCGGCCGGCCGCCGTACACCGGCCACAGCGCGCTCGCCGTGATGGCACGCAAGATCGGCGAGGACGCCCCGCGAGCCGACGCGGTACGCCCTGGCCTGCCCCCGGCGTTGGCCGATCTGGTCGCACGGCTCCTGGAACGCGATCCGGCACGGCGCCCGCGCTCTGCTGCCGAAGCCCGGGCGCTGCTGGCCCAGTTGAGCGGTGCCGCTCCCCCTTCCCGGGATGGCGGCGACGGGGTGACCGGTCCACTCGCACACCTGCCACCGCCACTCGCCCTCGCCGTGCGGCTCGCCCACCGCATAGAGGACCACGAGGAGCGGCGCCACGCCCTGTCGCGCATCACTCCCGCCGTCGTGGCCACCGCCCCCGAGGCGGCCGGTGACGTACTGCGGCCCGTCCCCGCGGCGGATCGCTGCGCCCTCCTCCTGTCTTCGGCCAGGGACACGGACGACCCGGGCGCTGCCCGGCGATTGCTGGACCAGGCGGAAGGGCTGATCCGGCAGCTCCCGCCACCGCGGCATTGGCCGACTCCGGGCTTGCACGGGAGGCAGCCGCGTAAAGCACCGAAGCCAGCCGGGAGAGACACGGCCCGCTCGAACTGGCCACTCTCGCCGAGAACATCGCCGCGGTCGACCCTGTCCAGGCTGAGCGGCTCCTCGGCCTGGCCACCCGTGCCGAGCACCAGCTCGACGACGAGAGCAGGGGGAAGGCCGCCGCCGCCGTCTTCGCCCTCATCGTCGCCGGAGACGCCGGCCATCTGATCCCGCGGCTGCACCAGCTCGTGGGCAGCATCCGCTCGTCCCACCAAGGAGAACGGTGGTGGTCGGACCGGGCGGAAAGCCTCGTGGCCATCGGCCCCCGCGACCCCGGCGCGATTCCGGCGCCTGGTGGAGCTGTACCACGGCCCCTGCCGCGACATCATGCTGCGAGCCGCCGCCCGGGCCCTCCTCCCGGAAGGCGTCGAGCACGCACTTCAGACCGCCGGCCTCATCACCGAACCCCGGGTACGGGACGGCGCGTTCGGCGACATCGCGGTCGCGCTGGCGGACAGCGCCCGCTGAAGCAGCGCCCGGCCATCCATGCACGGGCGCCCCGCGCCGCGTGCCGGATCCGCGCTCGACGCCGCGGATCCGCGCGTTCCGGCCGTCCCGCTCCGGACCTGGGCAGGGGTGGAGGGCGCGAGCCGCCAGACACCCCCAGCGAGGCAATTCCGAGCCCTCCGGCTCGGGTGTTCCCAGAGCACACCGGTCTTCGGTGGGGTCACGTCGAACTGGAGGCCAAGCACCTCAAGGGTTCCGCAAGGCAGCGCCGAAGTCCGTCGAGGGCTCCGCACGGTGCCGCTGACGCCAGAGGCCGAAGAACACCGTGTCCCCCATCGGCGACGGCCGCGACGTGCACCCCGAAGAACCCGTGTTCCGGGCCCCCAGGGCGGTCTGCTGACGCGGCACAACTTCGACGCACGTGGATTCCAGCGAACCAGAGGACTGGCCTGGCGGTGGACACTCGCCGAGACTCCGAAAGCCTCCCAGAGGCTGGGGATCTCCCTGCGCTTTCTCTTCAGCGGGTGTCCCGGTTGGGAGCACGGCTCTCCCGGTGCAGCGCTCGCGGTTCGGTGCGCTGTTCCTGCCGCGGAGCGGTGATCCGGTCGCAGAGCAGTGCTCTCGGTGCGGAGAACCGTTCCTTCTACGCTACCGCCGGCAGGGCCGCCGGGGCCAGGCCGAAGTCGCGGAGGAGGGATCGGGCGGCGCGACGGCCCGAGTGCAGGGCGCCCTGGGGGCTGCTCGTGTCGCGGTGGTCGCCGCAGACGTAGAGGCCGCACAGCACCCGTACCGGCCGGCGCACGTCGTGCGGCGCCGGCATCGCCGGTATCGCCTCCGGGTCGTGGTGCGCCCCCACCAGCTCCCAGTCGAACGCCGACGTCCCGTACAGCTCGCTCAACTGCCGCCGCGCCGACTTGTCCAGCACCCGCGCCGGCCGGCTCGCGTCCTCGCCCAGCACCACCGAGCTGACCAGCGCCCGCCCCCGCGGCGCCCGCGACGCGTCCGCGCCGCTGACCACCGCCGTATGCGACACAGGACCCCGCGCCCCCTCCGCGTCCACCAGCAGCGCCGCCTGTCGCAGGCCGCCCGGGACCTGCCCCCGTACCCCGGTCTGACGCGCCTCGCCGTCACCCGCCGGTACACCGTCCACACCGGCCTCGCCCACCGCCGGCCCGTCCCCGCCCGGCAGCGACTCCAGCGGGGCGCTGTGGTGCAGCACCGTCACCGGGTGGAACCCCGGCAGCCGCAGCCCCGGCAGCAGCCCCGCCGCCGCCCGCGCGCCCGTGGCCACCAGCACCGACCGGCACCGCAGCACCCCGTGCTTCTCCGTCCGCACCGCGGTCGTCGACACCGACACCGCCCGCACCCCCGTCCGCACCGTCCCGCGCGGCAGCGCCGCCGCCAGCTTCCGCGGCACCGTCGCCGCCCCGCCCACCGGCAGGCACAGCCGCCCCCGCGCGAACGTCCGCAGCGCCAGGTCCGCCGAGCGGCTCGACGTGGTCAGCGCCGGGTCGTTGAGCAGCGCCACCAGCAGCGGCCGCAGGAATCCCGCCGCCATCCGCGGCGGCAGCCCGCGCGCCGCCAGCGCGTCCGCGGCCCGGCGCTCCGGCCGGGCCAGCAGCCGCGCCGTGGGTACGGTCGCCAGCCGGGCCAGCGCCGTGGAGAGCCACGCCTGGTCGATGACGGCGCCCCGGGGCGCACGCGCGGCGCTGGCGAACGCGCTCGCCGCCGTGAACGCGCCCCCCGTGCCTCTCGATCCGCCGATACGCTGCCGCCGCCCGCCCCCGCAGACCACCACGTCCCCGTCGAGCGGGCACAGCGGCACCTCCGCGAGCCCCGGCAGGCGACGCAGTTCCGGGTACGAGGTGTTGAGCAAATGCAGCGAGCGGTCCAGCCGGAATCCGTCGACGTGGTCGGTGGTCATCCGCCCGCCGACCTGCTCGTCCGCCTCCAGCACGGTCACGTCGAGGCCCGCTCCGACCAGGTGCTGGGCCGCGGAGAGACCGGCGAGTCCTGCGCCTACGACGACGACGTCGACGGGGTCCGTGCTTCCTGCGGCATGGGGCACGGGTGCCTCCCGGGGTTGTGCGTCCGCGGCCGAGCGCTGTCGCATGCCGCCGGACGCCTGTTTGATGCCCAACTGGGCATGGCGGTATCCGCGTTCCCCCGTGGACGCGTTCCGTTGACGATAGGTCGGATGGTGACGCCGGCCAGGTGCGCACCACAAGGGCACTGACGCACACCCGGCGCAACCAGCCGCGACACCGCCCCCGCCGAGCCCTGCCGAGCCTCCGGCAGAACCCCGCCGAGCACCCGCCGAATCCCCGCAGAGCCCTCCGCCCGCTCAGCCCCGCAGCGCCGCCCGCAGGGCCTCCTCGATCCCCGGGAACGCGAACGCGAACCCCGAGTCGAGCAGCTTCCGCGGCACCACCCGCTGGCTGCCGATCACGTCCTCCGCGAACCCGCCCAGCGCCGCCCGCAGCGCCGCCGCCGGCACCGGGAACGGCGTCGGCCGGTGCAGCACCCGCCCCATCGCCGCCGTCACCTCGCGGTTGGTCAGCGGCTCCGGGCCCGTGAGGTTCACCGGCCCGGCGAGCGACTCCGTGTCGATGAGGTGGCGCAGCGCCGCGATGTGGTCGTGCAGGGAGATGAAGCTCCAGTACTGCCGCCCGTTGCCGAGCCGTCCGCCGAGACCCGCCCGGAAGATCGGGAACAGCCGCCCCCACGCCCCGCCCTTGCGGGAGACCACCAGGCCCGTACGCGCGTGGACGGTACGGACCCCCGCCTCCTCCGCCGCGTTCGTCGCCGCCTCCCACTCCTGGCACAGGTCGGCGAGGAAACCCCGCCCCGGCGGCGCGGTCTCGTCGACGCGGCGGTCGCCGGTGTCGCCGTAGTAGCCGATCGCGCTGCCGCAGACGAAGACGGACGGCGGCCGGTCGAGGGAGGCGACGGCGTCGGCGACGGCCGCGGTGCCGAGCACCCGGCTGTCGCGCAGGACCCGCTTGTAGTTCTCGGTCCAGCGCCGGTCGGCGATGCCCGCGCCGGCGAGGTGCACGACGGCGTCGCAGCCGTCGAGCCGCCCGGCGTCGACGTACCCCTTCCCGGGGTCCCACCGCACCTCGTCCGGTGCGCTCGCCTCCCGCCGCACCAGCCGCAGGACGTCGTGCCGGTCGGCCCGCAGCGAGCCGACGAGGGCGGAGCCGATGAGTCCGGAAGAGCCGGAGACCGCGATGCGCATGAGCCCATCCTGCCCTCATGTGCCGTGCTCCGGCAGCTCGTGCCACAGTGAGCGCATGACTGACGTGCACGCCGGCGGGGCGGTCGGCGGCGGCGAGCTGCGGATACGTCCCGGGTGCGCCGCCGACGGGGAACTGCTCCGCGAGCTGGACGCCGCGACCTGGTCGCATCTGCACGCGGTGACCGCGCCGCCCGACACCGACGTCCCGTTCTTCGACGAGCGCCTCAACCCCGACGACTACCTCGTCGCCGAGCTGCCCGGCGCGACCCGCGCCGCCCCCGCTCGCGTCGTCGGCTACATCTGCGTCGTCGCCCCGACGTCGCTGGCGGTCAACGCGCACGTACGCCAGATCCAGGGCCTCGTCGTCGCCCCCGAGGCCCGCGGCTCCGGCGTCGCGCGGGCCCTGCTGCGGGCGGGTGCGGAGCACGCCCGCGCGGCCGGTGCGCGGCGGCTGACGCTGCGCGTGCTGGGGCACAACGCACCCGCGCGGCGGCTGTACGAGTCGGAGGGGTTCGCGGTGGAGGGGGTGCTGCCGGAGGAGTTCCTGCTGGACGGCACATACGTGGACGACGTCCTCATGGGGCGCACACTCGTCTGACCCGCGTGCCCCCAGCACGATCCGGTACGGGTCCCGGGACATACCGATCCCGCCGCTCCGCGTGCGTGCACGCGGCTGAGGGCAGATGCTGGATCCGTGATGGAGGAGTCGGAGTTCTGGGAGCTGATCCACACCGCCCGCGAGGCCGCCGAGGGCGACCCCGCGGAGCAGGCCGACCTGCTCGTCGACCGGCTGACCGGCCTCGACCCGGACGCCGTGACCGACTTCGCCTGCCACTTCGAGTCGCGGATGAACCGCGCGTACCGCATGGACCTCTGGGGCGCCGCGTGGGTGCTGCTCGACGGGGTCAGCGACGACGCCTTCGACTCCTTCCGCGGCTGGCTCATCGGGCAGGGCCGGACGGTCTTCGAGGGGGCGCTGCACGAGCCGGACGACCTCGCGGACCTGCTGGAGGACTTCGACGAGGAGACGGACGGCGAGGGGGAGGACCTGGCGTACGTGGCGGACGAGGCGTACGAGCGGCTGACGGGGCTGAAGCTGCCGGAGCCGGGGCTGCCCGAGGGGCCGGCGGAGCCGGTGGGAGAGCCGATCGACTTCGAGGACGCGGGGGTGCTGGCGCGGCGGTACCCGAAGCTGTGGGCGCTGTACCGGGAGGACTGACCGGGAGGTCCGACCGGGAGGACTGACCGGAGGACCGCCACGCGGGACCGGCCCCGAGGACCGGCGGGAAAACCAGACAGAAGATGTCCGGTTTCGCTGTCACGGTGGTCCGCATGAGCGAAGAGCAGAACCGAGACAAGCCCGTACCGCACACCGCCGACAAGCCGCTGCGCGGGAAGGTCGCCCTGGTCGCGGGCGCCACACGGGGCGCGGGCCGGGCCATCGCCGTGGCCCTGGGCGCCCTGGGCGCCACCGTCTACGCCACCGGCCGTACGACCCGGCAGCGCGTCAGCGAGGTCGGCCGCAGCACCGAGACCATCGAGGAGACCGGCGAGCTGGTCACCGCGGCCGGCGGCGAGGGCATCGGCCTGCCCGTCGACCACCTTGAAGCCGACCAGGTGCGCGACCTTCTCGCCCGCATCGAGCGCGACCACGGCCGGCTCGACGTGCTGGTCAACGACATCTGGGGCGGGGAGCACCTCGTCGAGTTCGACAAGAGGATGTGGGAGCACGACCTGGACCGCGGCCTGCGCATGCTGGAACTCGGGGCCAAGACCCACATCATCACCAGCCACTGCGCGCTCCCGCTGCTGCTGCGCACCGGCGGCGGGCTCCTGATCGAGATCACCGACGGCACGGCAGAGGCCAACAAGCCGTATCGCGAGGACTTCTTCTACGACCTGACCAAGAACGCCCCGATCCGGATGGCGTTCAACCTGAGCCACGAGCTGAAGGACGCCGGCGCCACCGCGCTCTCCCTCACCCCGGGCTTCCTGCGCTCCGAGCAGATGCTCGACCACTTCGGGGTGACCGAGGACAACTGGCGCGACGCGATCGCCAAGGAGAAGCACTTCGCGCTCTCCGAGAGCCCCGTCCTCGTCGGCCGCGCGGTCGCGGCGCTGGCGGCGGATCCTGACAAGGCGCGGTGGAACGGGGCGTCGCTCTACAGCGGGCAGGTCGCCAAGGAGTACGGGTTCACCGACACCGACGGCACCGTGCCGGACAGTTGGCCGTACTTCCAGCGGGCCATGGCCGGCGAGGACGCCGGCGACCCGGAGAGCTACCGGCTCCGCCCGTAGCGCGCGGCGGTGCGGGCCGCCGCCGCCGCGAACCGCGCGCGCAGCTCCGGCGGCCCCACCACCTCCGCGTCCGGACCGAGGGCGAGGAGCTGGGTGTACGCCACGTCCGCGGACTCCACCCGCAGCCGTACGGCCGTCCAGCCCTCCTCGTCCGGCTCGCCCGCCGCAGCCACGGCGTCCTCGGCGGCGAGCCGGTCCGTGACGTGCGCAAGCCGCCGCAGCCCCTCGGGGGAGAGCCGCAGCGCCACCTCGTCCCGCAGGATCGACCGCGCGAAGGCCGCAGCCCGCTCCGCCCAGAAGCCGGGCAGGTCGAACTCCTCGTCCCGCTCGAAGCCCGCCCCGCCGCCGACGGCCGAGGCCCGCTCGAAGCGCTCCACGCGGTAGACCCGGTAAGCGCCTCCGGCCCCCGGCACCCGCGCGACCAGGTACCAGACGCCGGCCTTCAGCACCAGCCCGTACGGCTCCACCTCCCGCTCCACCGCCTCCGCCGCCGGCCGCCGCCGGTACGTCACCGCCAGCGTCCGGTCCGCCCACACCGCCTCCGCCACCGCCGGCAGCAGCTCCGGCACGTCCGGCTCCCGCCACCACCCCGGGGCGTCGAGGTGGAACCGCTGCGCCGCGCTCTCCGGGGCGCCGCGCAGCTCGGGCAGCAGCGCCGCCGACACCTTCAGCCGCGCCGCGGACGCCGCGTCCGCCAGCCCCATGTCCCGCAGCGCGCCCGGCACCCCGGACAGGAACAGCGCCTCCGCCTCCGTCCGCCCGAGCCCGGTGAGCCGGGTGCGGTAGCCGCCGACGAGCCGGTAGCCGCCGGTCCGCCCGCGGTCGGCGTAGACCGGCACCCCCGCCTCCCCGAGCGCCTGCACGTCCCGGGCGACCGTCCGCTCGGAGACCTCCAGCCGCTCCGCCAGCTCGGCGGCGGTCATGGCGGGGCGGGACTGGAGCAGCAGAACGAGGTGGATGAGGCGGGCGGCGCGCATGCCAGCCATCATGCAGCGCCCTGATACCGTCCTTCGGTACTGCACCAAAGAACATGAGAGTTTTATATGTCCAACGAGCCTCGTGAGCGTTGGGGAAACCGGGCAGGCTTCCTCTTCGCCGCGATCGGATCCGCGGTCGGTCTCGGCAACATCTGGCGCTTTCCTTACATCGCGTACGAAAACGGCGGCGGCGCCTTCCTCCTGCCGTATCTCGTGGCGCTGCTGACGGCGGGACTCCCGCTGCTGATCATGGAATACGTCATCGGCCGCCGCTACCGCTCCTCCCCGCCCGGCGCCTACCGGCAGCTCTCCCGCCCCGCCGAGGCCATCGGCTGGTGGCAGGTGGCGATCTGCTTCGTGATCTCCGCGTACTACGCGGTGATCCTGGCCTGGGCCGTCCGCTACGTCGGCTTCTCGATCGACGAGTCGTGGGGCGACGACCCCAACGCCTTCTTCTCCGAGGACTTCCTCAAGGCCGGCGAGCCGGGCACCGTGTCCACCTTCGTGCCCGGGGTGATGTGGCCGCTCCTCGGAGTGTGGCTGGTCACACTCGTCATCCTCTGGCTCGGCGTGCGCCGCGGCATCGAGTGGGCCAACCGCGTCTTCATCCCGGCGCTGCTGGTCTTCTTCGGCATCCTCGTGGTCCGTGCGGTCACCCTGGACGGCGCGGGCGAGGGCCTGGACGCCCTCTTCAAGCCGGACTGGGGGGCGCTGGGCGAGGGCAGCGTGTGGGTCGCCGCGTACGGGCAGATCTTCTTCTCGCTGTCCATCGGCTTCGGCATCATGATCACGTACGCCTCGTACCTGGGCCGGAAGTCGGACCTGTCCGGCTCGGCGCTCGTCGCCGGCTTCGCCAACAGCTCGTTCGAGATCCTGGCCGGCATCGGCGTGTTCTCGGTGCTCGGCTTCATGGCCGCGCAGCAGGGCGTGGGCGTGAACGAGCTGGCGACCTCGGGCGTCGGGCTGGCGTTCGTGGCGTTCCCGGCGATCATCTCCAGCATGCCGGGGGGCGCGTTCTTCGGCGTGATGTTCTTCCTGTCGCTGGTGATCGCCGGCCTGACCTCGCTGGTGAGCATCGTGCAGGTGCAGGTCGCGGCGGTCGAGGACCGTACGGGCCTGTCCCGCAGGGCGGCCGTCGCGATCGTCGGCGGCGTGCTCACCACGGTGTCCGTGCTGGCGTTCGCCAACGACGGCGGGCTGACGCTGCTCGACGCCGCCGATTACTTCATCAACCAGTACGGCATCGTGCTCGCCGGCCTCGTGTCGGTCGTCGTCGTGGCCTGGGTGCTGCGCCGGCTGCCGCTGCTGCAGCGGGACGCGAACGCCACGTCCGCGGTGCGGATGGGGCGCGTGTGGCTGGTGTGCCTGGGGTTCGTCACGCCGCTGGTGCTCGGCTGGATGATGGTCGACAGCCTGCGCACCGAGCTGGACGAGAACTACGGCGGCTACCCCGGCTCGTTCCTCGGCTGGGCCGGCTGGGGCGTCGCCGCCGGCGCGCTGCTCGTCGGCGTGCTGGCCGCGCTGGTCCCGTGGCGGCACCACGGCGACATCGGCGGCCGGGCGCCGGAGGCAGAGCCCGTGGAGGACCCGGAACCGGCGAAGGAGGGCAACTGATGTCGGCGAGCGCCATCGTCATGCTGGTCGTCGCGATCGTGATCGTCTGGGGCGGCCTGGTCGCGGCGCTGCTGAAGCTGCGCAGCTTCCCGGACCAGCCGGACTAGCCCAGGGGGGTGGCGGCCCGGACGGGGTCCGGGCGGCCGTATCCGGCCGCGGGCCGGTACGGAGCCCCGCGGCCCGGTACGGACCCGCGGCCGGTACGGGCCCGGCCTGCATCCCCGCAGGCCGGGCCCGTACGCCGCAGCGCTCAGGCTCGGCCTCAGGCCAGCCCGTACTTCGCCGCCGCCGCCGCGACCGTCTCCTTCTTCACCTCGCCGCGCCGCGCCAGCCGGTCCAGCACCGCCACGACGATCGACTCCGGGTCGACCCCGAAGTGCCGGCGGGCCGCCTCGCGGGTGTCGGAGAGGCCGAAGCCGTCCGTGCCCAGCGAGGTGTACTCCTGCGGGACCCACTGCGCGATCTGGTCGGGCACCTGCCGCATCCAGTCGCTGACGGCGAGAACCGGGCCCGGTGCGCCTTCCAGAGCACGGGTGACGTAGGGGACCCGGTCCTCGCCGCGAAGCTGCGCCGCGTCACAGGACAGGGCGTCACGGCGCAGCTCGCTCCAGGAGGTGGCGGACCAGACGTCGGCCGCGACACCCCAGTCCTCGGCGAGCAGTCGCTGGGCGTCGAGCGCCCAGTGGATGGCGGTGCCGGAGGCGAGCACCTGGGCGCGGGGGGCGTCCTCGGCGGCGGCCCCGGCGGGGGAGTCGGCGGTCCGGTAGCGGTAGAGGCCGCGGACGATGCCCTCCTCGACGCCCGCGGGCATCGGGGGCTGGACCTTCGGCTCGTTGTAGACGGTGAGGTAGTAGAAGACGTCCGGGTCCTCGCCGGGGGCGGCCTCGCCGTACATGCGGCGGAGCCCGTCCTTGACGATGACCGCCACCTCGTACGCGAACGCCGGGTCGTAGATCAGCGCCGCGGGGTTGGTGGAGGCCAGCAGCGGGGAGTGGCCGTCGGCGTGCTGCAGGCCCTCGCCGGTCATGGTGGTGCGGCCGGCGGTGGCGCCGATGACGAAGCCGCGGCCCAACTGGTCGGCGAGCGCCCAGAACTGGTCGCCGGTGCGCTGGAAGCCGAACATCGCGTAGAAGATGTAGAAGGGGATCATCGGCTCGCCGTGCGTCGCGTACGACGTGGCCGCGGCCGTGAAGGACGCCAGCGAACCGGCCTCCGTGATGCCCTCGTTGAGGATCTGCCCGTTCGCCGCCTCCTTGTAGTACAGGAGCTGGTCGCGGTCGACGGGGTCGTAGTTCTGCCCGCGCGGGGAGTAGATCCCGGCGCTCGGGAAGAGCGACTCCATGCCGAACGTGCGGGCCTCGTCCGGCACCACCGGCACCCAGCGGCGGCCGGTCTCCTTGTCCCGCATGAGGTCCTTGACCAGGCGGACGAACGCCATGGTCGTCGCGATCTCCTGGCTGCCTGAGCCCTTCTTGAGCGCGTCGAACGGCTTCGCCGCCGGCTCCGGCAGCGCCACCGGGTGCACCCGGCGGGCCGGCGCGGGGCCGCCGAGGGCGGCGCGGCGCTCCTGGAGGTAGCGCACCTCGGGGGAGTCGGGGCCGGGGTGCGCGTACGGCACGAGGTCGCCGGCGAGCGCGCTGTCCGGGATGGGCAGCTCCAGCAGGTCCCGCATGTCGCGGAACTCGGTGCCGGTCAGCTTCTTCATCTGGTGGTTGGCGTTGCGCGACTCGAAGCCCTTGCCGAGGGTGTGGCCCTTGACGGTCTGCGCCAGGATCACGGTCGGCGCGCCCTCGTGCGCGACGGCGGCACGGTACGCGGCGTAGACCTTCCGCGGCTCGTGACCGCCGCGGGAGAGGTGGAAGCAGTCGAGGATCTTGTCGTCGCCGATCAGCTTCGCCAGCTCGGCGAGCGCGGGCTCGGCGCCGAAGAAGTGCTCGCGGATGTACGCGGCGTCGCGGGTGGCGTACGTCTGGAACTGCGCGTCCGGCACGGCCCGCAGCCGGCGGACGAGCGCGCCGGTGGTGTCGAGCGCGAGCAGCTCGTCCCAGGCGGAGCCCCACAGCGACTTGACGACGTTCCAGCCGGCGCCGCGGAACTGGGCCTCCAGCTCCTGTACGACCTTGAAGTTGGCGCGTACAGGGCCGTCGAGGCGCTGGAGGTTGCAGTTGATGACGAAGGTGAGGTTGTCGAGCTGCTCGCGGGCGGCGAGGGCGAGGGCGGCGGTCGACTCGGGCTCGTCCATCTCGCCGTCGCCGAGGAAGGCCCACACGTGGCTGGCGGAGGTGTCCTTGATGCCGCGGTGGGCGAGGTAGCGGTTGAACCGCGCCTGGTAGATCGCGGAGATCGGGCCGAGGCCCATGGAGACGGTCGGGAACTCCCACAGCCACGGCAGCCGCCGCGGGTGCGGGTACGAGGGCAGCCCCTCGACGGCGCCGGGCGCGGCCTCCTGGCGGAACCGGTCGAGGTGGGCCTCGGTGAGCCGGCCGTCGAGGAAGGCGCGGGCGTAGATGCCGGGGGAAGCGTGGCCCTGGAGGTAGAGCTGGTCGCCGGAGCCGGGGGCGCGGGGGTCGTCCTTGCCGCGGAAGAAGTGGTTGAAGCCGGTCTCGTAGAGCCAGGCCGCGGAGGCGAAGGTGGCGATGTGCCCCCCGAGCCCGAACCGGGACCCGCGGGTCACCATGGCGGCGGCGTTCCACCGGTTCCACGCCGCGACCCGCCGCTCCAGCTCGGGATCGCCGGGCAGCTCGGGCTCGGCGGCGGTGGGGATGGTGTTGACGTACGGCGTCTCCAGCAACGCGGGCACGTCCAGACCGGCGTCCCCGGCGTGCGCGACGGTACGGCGCAGCACCTGCGCGGCCCGGTCGGGCCCGGCGTGCCGCACCACCGCGTCCAGGGACTCCCGCCACTCGGCGGTCTCCTGCGGGTCGCGGTCGGGGAGCTGGTCGAGCTGACTCTGCATGGCAACTACCTCCTCGACCGAACTGTAAGTCTCCGATCGATGATCGATCAAAGGGTGGACGGCAAAATACTTCCGGAACGCAAAAGTAGGCATGCGGTGCCATCCCCCGCTGCACGCGGTGCCCTGCGGGCGGCGCGGCGGACCACCCGGGCTCGGGGCGCGGGTGGTCCGCCGCGGGACCCGGCTACGGGCGTCGCCGCCTGCGGCGGCGGGGCCGAAGCCGAAGGGGAAGGCGGCGCGCGGCGCGGAGGGCGCGCAGGGTGGGCCCGGCTCGGGACGAGCCTCGTGGGGGCGTGGGGCGAGCCCCGGTCGAGTCTCGGCGTCGCACCGCGAGCGAGTCTCCGGCGCAGGGCTGCGAGGGCAGCGGGGCGGCGACCCGGGCGAGGGCGGTACGGGCGGGGCCCGGGGGCGGAGCCTCCGTCGTGATCGCGGCGCGGCAGCGGGGGCCGGGGCGTAGCCCTGCGGGGGCAGCGGGACGGAGACCCGTGGGGGTCTGGGGGCGGCCCCCCGGGGGCGGGTCCGGGGCGGGGCCCGGTGGAGAGCCGGCCGGGGCCCCGGCTACGCGGGGGCGCAGCCCAGGACGTGGGACTTGACCAGTTCTGCGATGGCCGGGTCGCGGCGGCGGAAGGCTTCGACGATGTCCGCGTGCTCCTCCGCGTACGACTGCTGGCGCGTGCCCAGCCAGCGGATCGCCAGCGACGTGTAGATCTCGATCCCCAGCGACTCCCACGTGTGCAGCAGCACGCTGTTGCCCGACGCCCGCACCAGCTCCCGGTGGAACGCCACGGTGTGCCTGACCTGGGCCCCGCCGTCCCCCTTCGCGTCCGCCTCCCGCAGCGCCGCCACGTGCGGCTCCAGCGCCGAGACGTCCGTCGCCAGCCGCGGCGCCGCCAGCTCCGCCGCGATCTGCTCCAGGCCGGCCCGTACCGGATAGATCTCCTCCAGATCCGCCGCCGTCAGGTCGCGGACCCGTACGCCCTTGTTCGGAGCCGACTCGATCAGCCGCATGCTCTCCAGCTCGCGCAGCGCCTCGCGCACCGGCGTCTGGCTGACCTCCAGCTCGACCGCGATCCGCCGCTCCACGATCCGCTCGCCCGGCTTCCACCGGCCGCTGACGACGCCCTCCACGATGTGCTCGCGGATCTGCTCGCGCAGCGACGGATGGACGACGGTAGGGGGCATCGGCATCTCCTCGGGTGCTCACACGGACGCGCAGGGGGTGCAGACGAGAATACGGCGCCCCCGCCCGGACCGGAGCCGGACGGGGACGCCGCGAAGGTGCGCGTCAGCGTGCGTCAGCGCGCGTGGTGCCCTCGCTCAGTCGAAGGGATCACCGTTGTACTGCGGCTTGCGCAGCCGGTCGGGCGTGAGCGGGCTCATGTCCGTCACGTCGCGCGGCGAGAGCTGGAAGCCCTGCCAGTGCACCGGCATCGGCGTCTGGTCCTCGTCGCGGGCGATGTGGTGGAAGCCCACGTTCACCCAGACGATCGGGTTCTTGAGCTGCTCGCCGTTCGTGGCGGCGACGATGTCCTTCGCGCAGTTGGAGTCCCACCGCCGGTTGTGGTTCGGGAACTTCTCGCACTTCTTGTACTGCGTGAAGTACACGTCCCTGCTGGTGAACTTGCGCCCGGTGTAGCGCGCGCTGTTGCTGTGCACCAGCTCCCAGGACCGCGTGTGCCCGTCGCCGTTCTTGCCCGCCGTGCCGCTCACGCGCCACCAGCGGTGCTGGTCGGAGTTGCCCGACGTCTCCTTGGTGACGTTCTTGCGGGTCGTTTCCTGCGCCGGGTAGCCCCCCTCGCCGGTGCCGGTGCGGTTCGTGTCGTACTGCTGGATCTTGGCCGGGCGGGAGCTGTCCGTCTGGAAGTCCAGCCGCCAGAAGATGTTGTGCTGGTGGCTGGTCGCGCGGTCGCGCGACTCCTTGCCGATCGGCCAGCCCTGCTTGTCCGAGGCGTCGAAGTCACCGGGGGAGAGGTTGCCGGTGGCGCCCTCCTTGGCGGTGATGGTGCCGTCGTCGGAGAAGTTCCACTGGGTGATGTAGTAGTAGTAACCCGCCGAGTGGATCGTGTAGACGACGAGGTCGTCGCCCTGCGCGCTGTCGTTGCGGCCGTTCTCCTCGCCGACGTCGAAACTGTTGCCGAAGTGCGCGAAGCCGCGCGGCTGCTGGGTGACGCACACCGCGTCGTACGTCTCGCCGCCGACCTTCACCGGGCGGCGAGTGCCGCCGGGGCAGTCCTTCTCCTTCAGCGACACGGGCGACGTGCCGAGCGAGATGTCGGTGACGTCGTAGTACTCGATGCCGCCGTCGTCGTACGGCACGTGTATCTGGCCCAGCCGGGCGCTGTTGAGGACCGGGACGGCGCTGCGGGCGCCCTTCGGCTTGTACGAGATGTCCTCCAGGACCAGGCCCGCGTAGTCGTTGTTCCGGTAACACATCTGCCACTCGGTGCCGTTGGGCAGCTTGTGCGTGATCCGGTACTCCTCGCTGCAGTCCGGCGCGGCGGCCTGCGGCGCCTTCGGCGTCGCGGCGCCGGCCGTGGGCAGCGCCGCGGGTCCGGCGGCCGGGAGCAGCAGGACCAGGGCGGCGACGGCGCCCCCGCGCCAGGTCGCGGGGCGGCGCCAGAACGCGCTCCCGCGCCGGCCGGCGGGTGCGCCGGAGCCGGCGTCCGGCGCGTCCGGCCCGTGGGTCGTGGGGTTACGCATGGTGCACCTTCCGCTCGCTCAGGTCGATGACGAAGTCGCGGGTGTCGATCCACGGGCCGTCCTTGACCCGGGTGAAGAGCCGCACGCAGCGGTTCTCGCCGCACTTCTCCAGGCCGCCGGAGTCGCCCGGCCGCGCCGTGTACGTCATCCCCTGGACCTGCAACTGCCCGGCGCCGGTCAGCTCCTCGCCGGTCGCCGCCTTGTAGTCCTGCCGCAGTCCCGCCCCGACGGGGCTGTCCACCAGCAGGTCGGCGGCGGCCTCCGCCTCCGGCGCGGCCGGCGGCGGCTGCGCGCCGGTGGACTCGACGGTGTCCACGACCTCGTTGCTGCTGAGGTTGACGCTCTTCTGGACGAGCGTGTCCCGCGCGTAGTCGTAGAAGTACACCTCGGCGATCCGGTCGTCGCCGGCGCTCGCCGAGGAGTCGGCGAGGTCGGTGTTGACGAGCTGCGGCACGCCTTCGCGGCCCCTGACCCCCTCGCTCTCCGTACGCAGCGGCCGGTCCCCGGCGAGCGCCAGCTCCTCGGCGCGCTGCTCCTCGTCCGGCGTCAGCGGGTCGCTGCCCGTGCCGGTCTTCCCGGTCGGCAGCGGGGCCGTGCCCGGTCCCCCGGTGCCCGGTGTCCCCAGCGCGCCTGGCGCCTGGGACGACGCGGACGCCCCCGGATCCCCGTCCTGTCGGTCGTCGCCCGCCGCGCCGAGCGGCACGGCCACGACGACGGCGGCCGCGGTGCCCGCGACGGCCGTCAACGCCCCCCATACGATGCGCTGTCGCATGCGGCGGCGGCCTCCCCCCGATGTGCTCATCGGAAGTCCCTTCATTTTGTTCGGTCCCGGCCGATTAGATCGGCAGAACCGTTGTTCAGCACCCCGTTTCGGCCCTTCTGAACAATCCCCGAGGGCCGTCGTACGGCGTCGGCAGCGCGGTTTATCGTGGGGAGCGACCTGGGGGAGCAGGGAGCGAGGGGGGTCCGCCCATGGGGCGGCGCGAGAAGCCCGTGGATCCGTCCGCGGGCCCGGTCCAGCGCTTCGCGTACGAGCTGCGCAAGCTGCGGGCCGAAGCAGGGGGACCGACCTACCGGCAGCTCGCCGCGCGCGGGCCGTACTCGGTGACGGCGCTGTCGCAGGCCGCCGCCGGCGACCGGCTGCCGTCGCTGCCGGTGGCGCTGGCGTACGCGGAAGCCTGCGGCGGCGGCCGGGGCGAGTGGGAGTGGCGCTGGCGGCAGGCGACGGCGGAGGACGCGGAGCAGCCGCTGCCGCATGGCGACGCGGCGCCGCCGTACCGGGGCCTGGCGCGCTTCGAACCGGGCGACCACGACCGGTTCTTCGGCCGCGACCGGCTCACGGCGGACCTCGTGGAGCTGGTCCGCGCGCGCCGCTTCGCGGCGGTCTTCGGCGCGTCGGGGAGCGGGAAGTCGTCGCTGCTGCGCGCGGGGCTCGTACCGGCGCTGCAGTCCGGAGGCGTACGGGGACGGGACGGCGAGGAGGCGGAGGGGACCGAGCGGAGCGAGCGCGGGGAGCCGGCGGCGCCCGGGGAGCCGGGCGGGGACGGCCGGGAGCCGGTCTGCCCGCCGCCCGCCGCGCTGCGGATCCTCACGCCAGGCGAGCATCCGGCGCGTACGCACGCCGACGTGCTCGACGCGGCGCCCGGCGAGGGGGACACGTACCTCCTCGTCGACCAGTTCGAGGAGGTCTTCACCCTCTGCCAGGACCCCGGGGAGCGCGCCGCCTTCCTCGACCGCCTCCTCGCCGCCCGCGACCCGGCGCGCCGCCTGCGGGTGGTCATCGCCGTACGGGCCGACTTCTACGGCCGCTGCGCCGAGCACCGCGCGCTCACCGAGGCGCTGCGCGACGCCCAGTTGCTCGTCGGCCCGATGTCGCCCGCGGAGCTGCGCGACGCGGTCGTCAAGCCCGCGGCGGCGGAGGGCCTGATCGTCGAACGGGCCCTGACGGCGCGCATCCTCAAGGACGTCGACGGCGAGCCGGGCGCGCTGCCGCTGATGTCGCACGTGCTGCTGGAGACGTGGCACCGGCGGCGCGGCCGGTCGCTGACGGAGGAGGCGTACGAGGCGGCGGGAGGCGTCCGCGGCGCCATCGCGCGGACGGCGGAGCGGGTCTACGGAGAGCTGACGCCGCCGCAGCAGCGGGTCGCCCGCCGCGCACTGCTCCGCCTGGTCTCGCCGGGCGAGGGCTCCCAGGACACCCGCCGCCCGGCACCGCGGGCGGAGCTGGCGGAGATCGCGGCGCATGCCGGTGCCCCCGGCGGGGCCGGGCGGGATGAGGTGCGTACGGGCGCAGGGGCACGGCGCGCGCGGTGGAGCGGGCGTGGTGGGACGGATGCCGCGGACGGTGCCGGCGTCTCGGAGGCCGCCGGCGGCGCGTGCCTGCGGTGGAGCCGGGAGGGCGGGGGTCCCGGGGGCGGGGCCCCCGAGTCTCGGGAAGGGGCGGGGTCGGGGAAACCCGCCCGGGACGATGCCGCCGCCGATGTCGGGTACGTGCTCGAACGGCTCGTCGAGGCCCGGCTGCTGACCCTCGACGACGATGTCGTCGACCTCGCCCACGAAGCCCTCCTCACCGCCTGGCCCCGCCTGCGCGGCTGGATCGAGGAGGACCGCGAGCGCATGCGCGCCCTGCGGCGGCTCACCGAGGCCGCCCACGGCTGGGAGGAGCTGGACCGCGATCCCGGGGCGCTGTACCGGGGCAGCCGGCTCGCGCAGGCCGAGGAGTTGTTCGCGGACCGGCCGCAGGAGCTGACCGGCGGCGAGGCCGCGTTCCTCGCCGCCAGCCGGGCCGCCCGCGGCCGGGAGCGGCGGCGGTTTCGCGGCCTGCTCACCACGCTGGTCGCGCTGGTCGTCCTCGCCCTGGTCGCCGGCTCGTTCGCCTGGCAGCAGGACCGCGCCGCCGACGCCGAGCACCGCCGCGCCGAGGCCCGCCGCGTCGCCGCCGTCGCCGGGAGCCTGCGGTTCACCGATCCCGTACGGGCCATGCAGCTCAGCGTCGCCGCCTGGCGGCTCGCCGACACCCCGGAGACCCGCGGCGCCCTGCTCGGCGCGCTGCACCAGCGCGAGTCCGACTCGTTCGCGCTCCCCCAGGACGGCGAGCCGCGCGCGCAGCGCTTCCTCAGCGCCGACGGCCGCACCGTCACCAGCGTCGGCAAGGACCGTACCGAGCGCTGGGACGTCGCCACGCACCGCCGGCTCGACTCGGGGCCCGGCCTCGGCGACCCGGTCGACGAGTCCGACTTCGACGTCTCGCCCGACGGCCGCGCCCTGGCCGTCGCCGACGACGACGGCGGCGTGCGGCTGGGCCCCGGCCGCCGCGGTGAAATCCCCGGCTCGACGGGCTGGTTCGGCCCCAGCGGCCGGACGTACGTGTCGAGCACCTGGTCCTTCGACGGCGAGCGGACGCATCTTGCGGTCTACGACGTACGCAGCCGCAAGAGGCTCTTCTCCTACGAGACGGGCACCGGCGACACCGGCTGGTTCAGCCACGTCAGCCCCGACGACCGGCTCGTCGTCGTGTGCCCGGACAGCGGCGTGCCCGAGGTGTGGCACACCGGCGCGCGGCAGCGCATGCTGCGCGCGTACCCCGCCGCCCGCGACGCCTGCGGCGCCGACACGACGGCGCTGGAGTTCACGCCCGACAGCCGCGGGCTCGTCGTGATGAACGACTCCGGCTTCCGCGTGCTGGACGTGACGACGGGGCGGAAGCGGCTGGAGGTGGAGCGCGAGGGGCTGTCGGAGATCGAGTTCAGCCGGGACGGCTCGCTGGTCGCCGCCGTGGGCCCGGACGAGCTGATCGTGTGGCGTACGGCCGACGCCTCGGAGCCGGTGCTGCGCCATCCGCTGGTCAGCGAGTACGCGACGGAGCTGCGGGTGACGCCGGGCAACAGGGAGCTGCGGTATCTCAGCGGCCTGTCCGGGCACGTGGTGCGTACCGTGCGGCTGGACGGCATCGCGGGCTCCGGCTGGCACGAACGGCGGCTGGAGGACGCGGCGTTCAGCCCGGACGGCGGCAAGCTGGTCACGGCCCGCCGCTCGGGGGCGCGCGGGGTCTTCGAGGTGCGCGACATGCGCGGCGGCCGGACGCCGCAGACGCCGCCCCCGCTGCCCTGCCGGGTGCCGGAAGGGCTGGATCCGGTCGAGGACTTCTGCATTCCGCTGATGGCGTTCAGCCCGGACGGCCGGCGGCTGGCGTACGCGCTGCCGAGCGTCATGGGCGAAGAGCCGGAGCGGGTGCACGTGTGGGACACGGGGAAGGGCCGGATCGTACGGACGCTGGTCGTCACCCCCGATCCGGCGCGGGCCAACCCGCTGAACAGCCTGGCGTACGGGGCGGGCGGCAAGCTGATCCTCTCCCGGATACCCGACCGGGAGTCCCTGGAGGTGTGGGACGTCTCGCGCGGCGAGCGCGTGCGGCGGCTGCGCGACACCGGCGGCGATCCGCTGGCCCTGCACCCCGGCGGCAGGCTGCTGGCCACGGGCGACGACCAGCTCGTCGCGCTGCGCGGGGGCCGGGTGACGCCGCGGCCGCTGGCGCAGGACGGGGTGCGCTCCGTGGAGTTCAGCCCGGACGGGCGGTTCCTCGCCGCGGGCGACGACTCCGGCCGCGTCACGCTGTGGGACGGCGAGGGCCGGCGCCGCCTCGGGGTGCTGCCCGGTACGTACCGGGGGATGCAGACGGGCGCGGCGGAGCCGGCGACGGCGCTGGCGTTCTCGCCGGACGGGCGCACGCTGGCGGTCGCGGGGCACTCGGGGACGCTCCGGCTGTGGGACACCGCGTCGAACCAGTCGCTGGGCGGCAATCTGCCGACCGCGGGCGACGAACTGCTGGCGGTCTCCTTCAGCCCCGACGGGAGCGAGATCTACGCGGTCGGCCGGCACACCGCGCCGCGCGCCTACCCGGCGGATCCGGAGCGGGCGCGGCAGGCGGTGTGCGCCCGCGCGGGCGGCGGTCTGTCGCGGGCCGACTGGGAGGCGTACCTGCCGGGGATGCCGTACCGGGACACCTGCTGACCCGGCCCGGCCCCCGCCCTCACCCACCGGGAGCACGACCGCGCCCCCGCCCGAGCTGCTGCTCGGAGCGGGGGCGCGGCCGGTGCGTACGGAACTACCGGAGCGCTCGGCTCACAGGCCGATCTCGCTCTCGAACTCGCCTGCCTCCAGCAGGCCCTTGACCGCCCCCAGGTAGCGGGCGGCGTCGGCGCCGTCCACCAGGCGGTGGTCGTAGGAGAGCGTCAGATACGTCATGTGCCGCACGGCGATCGTCTCGCCCAGCTCCGGGTGGTCGACGACCGTCGGACGCTTGACGGTGGCGCCGAGGCCGAGGATGGCGACCTGGTTCGGCGGCACGATGATCGTGTCGAACAGCGCGCCGCGCGAGCCGGTGTTGCTGATGGTGAAGGTCGCGCCGGACACCTCGTCCGGGGTGATCTTGTTGTTGCGGACCTTGTCCGCCAGCTCCGCCGTCTTCCTGGCGATGCCGGCGATGTTGAGGTCGCCCGCGCCCTTGATGACCGGGGTCATCAGGCCCTTCTCCGTGTCCACCGCGATACCGACGTTCTCGGTGTCGAAGTAGCTGATCGTGCCCTCGTCCTCGTTGATACGGGCGTTGACGACCGGGTGGGCCTTCAGCGCCTGGACGGCGGCCTTCACGAAGAACGGCATCGGCGAGAGCTTCACGCCCTCGCGCTGGGCGAACGCGTCCTTGGCCCGGGCCCGCATCCGCATGATGCGGGTGACGTCCACCTCGACCACGGTGGACAACTGGGCCTGCTCGTGCAGGGCGCGCATCATGTTGTCGCCGATGAGCTTGCGGATGCGCGGCATCTTCACGGTCTGGCCGCGCAGCGGCGACGCCTCCAGCACGGGCGCCGCGGGCCGGCCCGCCGACGGCGCCGCGGTGGCGGCGGCCGGGGCGGAGGCGGCGGCGCGGGCGGCCTGCTCGGCGGCGGCGACGACGTCCTGCTTGCGGATCCGGCCGCCGACGCCGGAGCCCTTGACGGTGGCCAGGTCGACGCCGGACTCGGCGGCGAGCTTGCGCACCAGGGGGGTGACGTACGCGCCCTCGGCGGCGGGCGCGGCCACGGGCACGGGCGCCGGAGCAGCGGCGGCGGGAGCCGGAGCGGCCGGTGCCGGTGCCGGCGCGGCAGCCGGGGCGGGCTGGGCCGGCGGCGCGGGCGGGGCTGGCTGTGCCGGAGCCGGAGCCGGTGCCGGCGGCGGAGCGGCGGGCGCCGCGGCCGGGGCAGGCGCCGCGGCCTCGGGTGCGGGTGCCGGGGCGGCCGGAGCGGCGGGCGCAGCAGCCGCCGGAGCGGCCGCGCCGCTGCCGATGACCGCCAGCTTCGCGCCGACCTCCGCCGTCTCGTCCTCCTGGACCACGATCTCCAGCAGCGTGCCGGACGCCGGGGACGGGATCTCGGTGTCGACCTTGTCGGTGGAGATCTCCAGCAGCGGCTCGTCGGCCTCGACCTGCTCGCCGACCTGCTTCAGCCAGCGGGTCACCGTGCCTTCGGTGACCGACTCGCCCAGCTCGGGCAGCGTGACGTCGGTGCCCTGAGCACCGCCCGCGGCCTGCGCGGGCGCGGGCTGCTGGGGCGCCACGGGCGCGGGCGCGGCCTCGGCCGGCGCCGGAGCCTGGGCCTCGGCCTGCGCCGGGGCCTGGGCGGGCTCCGGAGCCGGTGCGGCCGCGGGCGCCGCGGCCTGCTCTGCGGCCGGCGCGGGCGCCGCCGCGGCACCGCCGGTGCCGTCGTCGATCACGGCCAGTTCTGCGCCGATCTCGACGGTCTCGTCCTCGGCCACCTTGATGGAGGACAGCACTCCGGCGGCGGGGGAGGGGATCTCGGTGTCGACCTTGTCGGTGGAGACCTCGAGCAACGGCTCGTCGGCCTCGACGCTCTCGCCCTCGGCCTTGAGCCAGCGCGTGACGGTGCCCTCGGTGACGCTCTCACCGAGCGCCGGCAGGGTTACGGAAACCGCCATGGTTTCGGTTGCTCCTATCGATCTTTGGGGGATGGTGGGCGTGTGTCCGTGGCTCAGTCGTGAGCGTGGAGCGGCTTGCCGGCCAGCGCCAGATGGGCCTCGCCGAGCGCTTCGTTCTGCGTCGGGTGTGCGTGGACGAGCTGGGCCACCTCGGCCGGCAGCGCCTCCCAGTTGTAGATGAGCTGCGCCTCGCCGACCTGCTCGCCCATGCGGTCGCCGACCATGTGCACGCCGACCACGGGGCCGTCCTTGACCTGGACGAGCTTGATCTCGCCCGAGGTCTTGAGGATCTTGCTCTTGCCGTTGCCCCCCAGGTTGTACTTCAGCGCCACGACCTTGTCGGCACCGTACGTCTCCTTCGCCTTCTCCTCCGTGATGCCGACGGACGCGACCTCCGGGTGGCAGTACGTCACCCGCGGCACGCCGTCGTAGTCGATCGGCACCACGTCGAGCCCGGCCAGCCGCTCCGCGATGAGGATGCCCTCCGCGAAGCCGACGTGCGCGAGCTGGAGGACCGGGGTCAGGTCGCCGACGGCGGAGATCGTGGGCACGTTGGTGCGCTTGTACGCGTCCGTCAGGACGAAGCCGCGGTCCATGGCCACGCCCTGCTCCTCGTAGCCCAGGCCCTGCGACACCGGGCCGCGGCCGACCGCGACCAGCAGCAGCTCGGCCTCGAACTCCTTGCCGTCGGCGAGGGTGACCTTGACGCCGTCCTGGGTGTACTCCGCCTTCTCGAAGAAGGTGCCCAGGTTGAACTTGATGCCGCGCTTGCGGAAGGCCCGCTCCAGCAGCTTGGAGCTGTTCTCGTCCTCGGCCGGGACCAGGTGCTTGAGGCCCTCGATGATCGTCACGTCGGCGCCGAAGGACTTCCACGCGGAGGCGAACTCCACGCCGATGACGCCGCCGCCCAGCACGATCGCCGACTTCGGCACCCGGTCCAGGGTCAGTGCGTGCTCCGAGGCGATGATGCGGTCGCCGTCGATCTCCAGGCCCGGCAGGGACTTCGAGTACGAACCGGTGGCGAGCAGCACGTGCCGCCCGGTGTACCGCTGGCCGTTCACGTCCACCGAGGTCGGCGAGGACAGCCGGCCCTCGCCCTCCACGACGGTGACCTTGCGGGAGGCGATGAGTCCCTGCAGCCCCTTGTAGAGGCCGGCGACCACGCCGTCCTTGTACTTGTGCACGCCGGCCATGTCGATGCCGTCGAGCGAGGTGTTCACTCCGAAGGATGCGCCTTCGCGCGCCTGGTCGGCGAGCTCCCCGGCGTGCAGCAGCGCCTTCGTCGGGATGCATCCTCGGTGCAGGCAGGTGCCGCCCACCTTGTCCTTCTCGATCAGGGCGACGTCAAGACCAAGCTGAGCGCCTCGCAGGGCGGCGGCATAGCCACCGCTGCCGCCTCCGAGGATCACCAGGTCGAAAACGGTGCTGGCGTCGTTCGCCACGTCACGTCCTCCATGCATGTGCGCCGGTGGCCGGCCGTGGTGCGGCCGGGCGGCGGCTCCTTATCGGCCGCTCTACTACTGAGGCCCTGTCCTGCCACCAGCCATCTTCGCACTTGCCGACGGAAGACGGAGACGCGGGCCGCACCCCGCCGGTCCCGGGACCGGTCACCGGCGGGCTGCGGCGCACGTCAGACCAGGTCGCCGTGCGCCGCCTCCTCGGCGATCGCGACCAGCGTGCGGACCGCGGACCCGGTGCCGCCCTTCGGGGTGTAGCCGAAAGGACCCGAGGTGTTGAAGGCCGGGCCGGCGATGTCCAGGTGCGCCCAGGTGATGCCCTCGCCGACGAACTCCTCCAGGAAGAGCCCGGCCACCAGCCCGCCGCCCATCCGCTCGCCCATGTTGGCGATGTCGGCGATCGGGGACTCCATGCCCTTCTTCAGCTCCGGCGGCATCGGCATCGGCCAGGACTGCTCGCCCGCCGCCTCGGCGAGGACGTGGATCCGGGTCCTGAAGGCGTCGTCGTTGGCCATGATCCCGAAGGTGCGGTTGCCCAGGGCCAGCACCATGGCGCCGGTGAGGGTCGCCACGTCGATCATGTAGTCGGGCTTCTCCTCCGACGCCTTCGTCAGCGCGTCGGCGAGGACCAGCCGGCCCTCGGCGTCGGTGTTCAGCACCTCGACGGTCTTGCCGCTGTACATCCGCAGCACGTCGCCCGGGCGGGTGGCGGAGCCGGAGGGCATGTTCTCGGCGAGCGCCAGCCAGCCGGTGACGTTCACCGGCAGCTCCAGCCGGGCGGCGGCGGAGACGGCGGCGAGCACGGCCGCGGCGCCGCTCATGTCGCACTTCATCGTCTCGTTGTGGCCCGCGGGCTTGAGCGAGATGCCGCCCGAGTCGTACGTGATGCCCTTGCCGACCAGCGCGATCGTCTGCTCGGCCTTCGGGTGCCGGTGCTCCAGGCGGACCAGCCGGGGCGGGGTCTGCGAACCCTGGCCGACGCCGAGGAGGCCGCCGTAACCGCCCTTGGCGAGCGCCTTCTCGTCGGTCACCGTGACCTTGAAGCCGTGCTCCTTGCCGGCCTGCTGGGCGACGGCGGCGAAGCCGGTGGGGTCGAGGTCGTTGGAGGGGATGTTGACCAGGTCGCGGGCCCGGTTGACCTCGTCGGCGAGCACCGCGGCGCGCTCGACGGCGGCGCGGTGGGCCTTGTCGCGCTTGCCGCCGAGGAGGGCGATCTCGCCGAGCGCGGCCTTGGCGCCGCCGTTCGCCTTGCCCTTCGCGGCCTTGCCGCCCTTGGTGCCCTTGGCACCCTTGTCGTCCTTGTCACCCTTGTCGTCGGCGGCCGCGCCGCCGCCGCGGTAGGTGTTGAAGGCGTACGCGCCCAGCAGCGCGCCCTCCGCCACGGCGGCGGTGTCGTCGGCGACGTCCAGCGGCAGCGCGAAGGCGGCCTTCTTCGCGCCGGCCAGCGCGCGGGCGGCGCTGCCCGCGGCGCGGCGCAGGGTCTCCGTGTCGTAGCCGGCGCCCTTCTCGGGCACGGCGCCGAGGCCGACGGCGACGACGACGGGCGCCTTGAGGCCGTCGGGGGCGGGGAGCTTCGTGACCTCGCCCTCGCCGCCGGACGCCCCGAGGGCCTCCAGCACGGCGCCCAGCTTCCCGCCGTACGCCTCGTCGACGGCCTCGGCGCCGGGGGCCGGCACGGGCCCCTTGGGGCCCTTGGCCACGCCCACGACGACGGCGTCCGCACGCAGGCCGGTGGCGGACGAGGAACTGAGAGTCAGAGCAGTCACGGTGGTGGTGATCCATTCTCGGTGCGGGTTTCGGGAGGTGTACGCGGCATCGTATGCGGTACGGCGCTCGCGGAGGGCGGCGGGTTGAGGCGGGTTTCCCCGCGTACGGGCAGGTGGCGGGGACCCGCCGCGGGGCGCCTGCGGGCGCCGTGGGGCTCCAGTGGGCTGCGCACCGATTCCCGGGCCGGGCCCGCGCCGTTCGCCCGAAGTGCGGACGGCGGGAGGTTGACGCCGGCTCCGCGCCAGGGCCGGGACGGCGGTGAACGGGGGCGGGCGCGGCGGTCCTGGAGAGCGCGGCAGGTGGCGGGGAGGGGGCGAGGGGTGCCGCGGGCGGTGCTAGTCCCTGTCTGGCAAATCCCGCCTGCGTCTCGGGGTACCGCCCACGCGCGCCTGCGCGCTGTGGGGGAGCCCGCCCAGAGGGCGGACGGCGCTATGTGCCAGACAGGACCTAGGCGGGGCCCAGGACGGCGGCGATCAGGGCCGCGGTCGCGGCGGTCTCGGCGAGCGCGCCGAAGACGTCGCCGGTGACCCCGCCGAGGCGCCGTACGCAGTGGTGCCGCAGCAGTTCGGCGGCGGCCAGTCCCGCGGCGACCGCGAGCGCGGTGTGCAGCGCCGCGTACGGGCCGGAGACGAGCCCGGCCGCCGCGGCGAGGACGGCGGTGGCAACCGCCGCGCAGGCGACGGCCGTACGTGCGGACAGCACCCCCGCCACCGCGGCGCCCAGCCCCTCCGGGCGGGCCGGCGGCACGCCGGTGCGGGCGGCGAGGGTGAGGGCCGCGCGGGCGGCGACGGCGGCGGCGGTGACGGCGACCGCGGCGCGGATCCTGGAGCCGTCGCCGTACAGCTCGGCCACCGCGGCGACCTGCCCGAGCAGCACCAGCAGCAGCGTGATCACCCCGAACGGGCCGATGTCGGACCGCCGCATGACCGCCAGCGCCCCGGCGGCAGGCCGCCCGCTGCCCAGCCCGTCGGCGGTGTCGGCGAGCCCGTCGAGATGCAGCCCGCGCGTCAGCACGGCCGGCACGGCGACGGTGACCACGGCGGCGACGGCCGCCCCGGCCCCCGCGAGCAGCAGCAGCCGGCCGACCCCGGCGGCGAGTGCGCCGAGCACGAGCCCGACGAGGGGCGCGGTGAGCATGCCGCCGCGCGCGGCGGCGCGGTCCCAGCGGTGGACGCGCACGGGCAGGGCGGTGAGGGTCCCGAAGGCAAACCGCAGGTCGTCGAGGGGAGTTGAGCCGCGCGCGTCCGCGGAGGTGCGGCTACCGGACGGGCTCGGGGCGTCGGCGTCCGAGCGGTCGTGGATGGCCGGGTGGGGCGGCGGGGCCGGGTCCGGCGGGCAGGAGGCTTCGAGCGGCCCGGCGGCGTCGCGGCGCTCCGCGCGCTCCGCCGGGGCCGGCCCCCCGTCCCGGCCCGGGGGATCGGTCCGGCCCGCCGCCGGGTCGGGGGTGACCGGCGGCTCGGCGGTGTCCGCCTCGTCCGGGGGCTCGGGCCTGGGTGCGTCCGGGTGTCCGGGCCGACTCGCCTCGGCTGTCGGGCCGGGGCCCTCGGTCCCGTATGACTTGAGCCCGGCCTCGTCCGGGGCGTCCTTGCCCGGGCCGTCGGCCGGGTCTGCGGTCCCGGGCGAGGCCGCGGCCCGCCCCGGTGCGTCCGGGTGTCCGGGCCGGTCCGGCGCGGCTGCCGGGCCGGGCCCGGCGGGCTCGTCCGATGCGTTCGCCCGTCCCGTGCCCCCGGCTCCCGGCGGGTTCGCCGCGTCAGGTGATGTCGTCAACCGCTTCCTCGGCCGCGGTGTCCTGGCCGGGCGTGTGCTCCGGCAGGTCCGCCCACAGTTCCGCCGCCGCCTGGAGGAACGGCAGGGCCAGCAGGGCGCCGGCGCCCTCGCCCGTCGTCACGCCGTGGTCGAGCAGCGGGTCGATCGCGATGCGGTCCAGCGCCTTCTCCTGCGCCGGCTCGCCGCTCGCCTGGCCGGCCAGCCACCAGTCCGGCGCCCGGAACGCCACCCGCTGCGCGACCAGCGCCGCCGCCGCCGAGACCACCCCGTCGAGCACCACCGGCGTGCGGCGTACCGCCGCCTGCAGCAGGAAGCCCGTCATCGCGGTGAGGTCCGCGCCGCCGACCGTGGCGAGCAACTGCAACTGGTCGCCCAGCACCGGCCGGGCGCGGCGCAGCGCGTCGCGGATCGCCGCGCACTTGCGCATCCAGGCCAGGTCGTCGATGCCCGCGCCGCCGCGGCCGGTGACCACCGAGGCGTCGGTGCCGCAGAGGGCCGCGACGATCGCGCCCGCCGCCGTGGTGCCGCCGACGCTGAGGTCGCCGAGGAGCAGCAGGTCCGTACCGGAGTCGGCCTCTTCGTCCGCGACCGCCATGCCGGCCCGGAACGCCTCCTCGGCCTCCTCCGCCGTCAGGGCGTCCTCGACGTCGATACGGCCCGACCCGCGGCGTACGCGATGGCGGGTGACCTCCTTCGGCAGCGACTCCGGGTCGCAGTCGAGCGCCATGTCGACGACCCGCAGCCCGGCGCCGAAGCGGCGGGCGAGGATCGCCGAGGCGCTCCGGCCGTCGAGCGCGGCGCGGGCCAGCGCGTCGGCGGTGCCCGCAGCGCGGCCCGAGACGTCCAGCTCGGCGACGCCGTGGTCGCCGGCGAAGAGCACCAGGCGCGCCGCCGCGACCGGCTTGGCCGGCACGCCGCCCTGCGCCGCCGTCAGCCACTCGCCGAGGTCGTCCAGGCGGCCGAGCGCGCCGGGGCGCGGGCCGTGGGTCGCCCGCCACTCCTCGGCATCCCGGCGGATGGCCGAGTCGGGGCGGTCGATGTCGTTGATGAAGTCGTCCAGATTCAGGCCGCTCACGGGCGCAGATTACCCGCAGGGCGCGCCGCCGACTCCGCTGCCCCCGAGGTTGGCCGCCCGGGAACGGGCCGCCAACCTCGGGGGCAGCGCCGCTCCGGCGCATCTTCGCCGCGGCAGCGCGGACCGGTGCCCGGGCGGTTGGTCCGTATCCGGTCCGGAATCGGAACGGGCGGTGCGGGATGGAGTGGCTGCCCCGGGCCCGCGGGTCCGTCGTACCCGCAGAATCGATTACCCCCGGAGGACCTGCACCTGCCCCGCCACCACCAGCAGCACCTGCTCGCACTCCGCCGCCACCCCCGCGTTCAGCCGGCCCAGCTCGTCGCGGAACAGCCGGCCCGCCGGGGTGGCGGGGACGACGCCCGAGCCGACCTCGTTGCTGACGGCGACGACCGTGCGGCGGGTGGCGCGTACCGCCGCGACCAGCTCGTCGACCCGCGGCCGTACGTCGCCGCCCTCCCACGCCCCCGCCCGGTCCATGGCGTCCGTGAGCCACAGCGACAGGCAGTCGATCAGCAGTGGCGGCGCGCCGTCCGCGGCGAGCAGCGGCACCAGGTCGCAGGTCTCGGTGGTACGCCAGCTCGCCGGCCGGCGCTCGCGGTGGACGGCGACCCGCGCCGCCCACTCGGCGTCCCCGTCGCGGGTGCCGCCGGTGGCCGCGTACTCGACCTCGGGGAACGCCGCGAGCCGCCGCTCCGCCTCCACCGACTTGCCCGATCTGGCGCCGCCGAGGACCAGCGTGCGCCGTGGCACGACGGGGCTGTCCGGGCCGTGTCCCGCGACGAGGCTCACCCCGTCCGGTACGGCCCTGGCCCCCGCGGCGGCGAGCCGGCGGTGCAGCTCGGGCCCCGGCGGCGGGGTCGGCCCTGAGGCGTCGCCCGAGTGGCCGCCGAGGTGGACGGCGACGACGTCGGTGGCTGCGGCGACGGCGCCGTGGGCGCGGAGCCGGGCGAGCGCGTCGGGGCGCCCGCAGACGTCGAGCAGCACCAGGTCGTACGGCTCCACAGCACTTTCGAGGCCCGCCGGCGCAGCCCCCGGCGGCAGATACAGCAGCCGCCGCCCGCCGGGCCCGGTGATCTCGTACCCGGTGCCGGGGCGGTCGACCGCGACGGCCCGCACCCGGTGCCCGCTGATCAGCGTCACCTCCTGCCCCTCCGGCGCCCGCGAGGGCGCCGGCACGCCGGCCGGGGGCGCCAGGGCCGGGCCGTCGTGCGGGTGGCTGAGCAGCACCTGCATGACGCCGGACAGCGTCCGCCCGGCGCGCGCAGCGGCGAGCGCGGCGCCGGGCGTGAGGTCGAGCAGCACGATGCCGTCCACCAGGACGGACGTCGCGGCCCGTGCCTCGGGCCCGACGGCGGCGGCGCACGCCGCGCAGGGGCAGCCGGGGCGCGGCAGCCCGGCGGGCGCGCCGGTGCCGAGGAGGGTGATGTCCACGCCCCGATCGTCTCGCGAGGGGCGGTCCCGCGCCCGGGCGGGGCGGCGCTTCAGCGCTCTCGGTTACGCTGCCAGCGCACTATCCGGCGTGGGACGGAGGCAGTCATGGCAGCGTGGACCTGGCGGTTCGAGAAGGCCGACGGCACGGAGACGACCCCGGCGGTGGAGCCGGAGGACTTCACGACCCAGGGTGACGCCGAGTCGTGGCTCGGCGAGGTCTGGAAGGAGCTGCTGGCGGGCGGCGTCGAGCAGGTCAGGCTGCTGGAGGACGGGGCCGAGGTGTACGGCCCGATGAGCCTGGCGGCGGCCGAGGGCGCGTAGCGGCCGGCCCGGCACCCGGGCGGCGGCGTTCGGCTCGTACGGGCGTACGCGGCGGTCTCCGCCCCGTACGCCCGTCGGCGTCAGGGCCGCTCGCCCCGCTTCACCTGCGGCTTCGGCAGCCGCATCCGGCGAAGCTGCAGCGTGCGCATCAGCGCGTACGCCCGGGCGCCGCGGTGGCTCTCGTCCGGGAAACGCGCCTTGAGCTGCTTCTTCACCTGCACGGAGATCGCGATCGAGTCGAAGACGATCAGCACGATCACGAACAGCCACAGCAGCAGCGAGATGTTCTTCAGCCCCGCCGACGGCGTGATGCTGAGCAGGAGGATGACGATGGCCAGCGGCAGGAAGAACTCCGCCACGCACCACCGCGAGTCCACGTAGTCCCGCACGAACTTGCGCACCGGGCCCTTGTCGCGCGCGGGCAGGTACTTCTCGTTGCCCGAGGCCAGCGCCTCGCGCTGGCGGGCCATGTCGGCCCTGCGCGTCTCCCGCGCGCGCTTCGACGCCTCCTTGCGCGTCACCGGCGTCTTGGCCATGGCGCGGCGCTGCGCCTGCGAATCGCTGCGCTTGGGCGTGGGCCTGCCCTTGGGCGCCTCGGCCGGACGCACATGCTTCGACTCCACCGCGCTCACCTCGGGCTCAGTGGACTGGTCATCCTTGGAACGGCTTCCGAACACAAGCCCAAGAATAGGGGCTCCCGGGTGTACGACCCAGAGCGAGGGGGAACGATCCGGCAACGGCGTGCGTGTCACTACCTGTGGGGGCGCGCGAACCGGGAGCCCCTACGGTCGTCTACTCCCTGGGCGGGAGGGCGGACCCCCCGCGGTTCGTCCCACAGGAGGAGCGCATTGGCGCCCAGGCAGTGCGGTAATAGAAGCGGGGCCCGTACTGTGGGTTCTGCAGAGTATGTGCCGAGGCTGAAGTCCGTCAGAAGGGGGCGCGCGAGGCCCATGAGCGGTGTCATGAAGCGGATGGGGATGATCTTCCGCGCGAAGGCCAACAAGGCCCTGGACCGGGCCGAGGACCCGCGCGAGACCCTCGACTACTCCTACCAGAAACAGCTTGAGCTGCTCCAGAAGGTGCGCCGGGGCGTCGCCGACGTGGCGACGTCGCGCAAGCGCCTGGAGCTCCAGCTCGGCCAGTTGCAGAACCAGTCCGCCAAGCTGGAGGACCAGGGCCGCAAGGCCCTC
The DNA here is from genome assembly GCF_035917395.1 of Streptomyces sp. NBC_01808. Lineage (NCBI taxonomy): Bacteria > Bacillati > Actinomycetota > Actinomycetes > Kitasatosporales > Streptomycetaceae > Streptomyces > Streptomyces sp. NBC_01808. The sequence continues at coordinate 1,939,419 of NZ_CP109072.1, read as the reverse complement.
GCCCTCGGCCGCGAGGACCTGGCGCGCGAGGCGCTGTCCCGCAAGGCGGCGCTGCACCAGCAGGTCACCGACCTGGAGACGCAGCACCAGACGCTCCAGACCGAGGAGGAGAAGCTCACCCTCGCCGCCCAGCGGCTGCAGGCCAAGGTGGACGCCTTCCGGACGAAGAAGGAGACCATCAAGGCCACGTACACCGCGGCGCAGGCGCAGACCCGGATCGGCGAGGCGTTCTCGGGTATCTCCGAGGAGATGGGCGACGTCGGCCTGGCCGTGCAGCGCGCCGAGGACCGTACGGCGCAGATGCAGGCCCGCGCCGGCGCGATCGACGAGCTGCTGGCCTCGGGTGCGCTGGACGACCCGACGGGGATGGCGAAGGACGACATCTCCGCCGAGCTGGACCGCCTCTCCGGCGGCGCGGACGTCGAGCTGGAGCTGCAGCGCATGAAGGCCGAGCTGGCGGGCGGCCCCGCCGAGCAGCAGCAGGCGATCGAGGGCGGCCAGCAGGGCGCCCAGACGCCGCCGCAGCAGCAGGCTCCGCCGCAGGACGCCCCGCGGTTCGACAAGCAGTGACTGCCCCGCGACGGGCTCGGAAGAACGGGAGAAAGCCGTGATCGTACGGATCATGGGGGAGGGTCAGGTGAAGCTGGACGACAGCCACTTCGCCGAGCTCGACAAGCTGGACGACGAACTGCTCGCCGAGATGGAGGGCGGTGACGAGACCGGCTTCCGGCGGACCCTCGGCGCCCTGCTGGACGCCGTGCGCTCGCTGGGCACCCCGCTGCCGGCCGACGCGCTGGAGCCCTCCGAGCTGATCCTCCCGGGGCCCGACGCCTCCCTGGAGGAGGTCAGGGAGATGCTCAGCGACGACGGCCTCATCCCCGGCTGACTCCCGGCACAGCACCACGTACGCCTCGGCCGCTCCCCGCCCCGGTCGTCAGGACCGGGGCCGGCCCTCCTCTGCACCCCATGCTCCCGTGACCCCACTCGCCGCTCTGCCCCGCTGGCTGCGGGCGCACCCCCTCGCGGCCGACGCCCTGCTGGCGGCGGTCGCGCTCGCCGCCATCCTCATCAGCTCCGTGTACCCCGACCGCGGGGCGAACGCGCCGCCGCCCGCCGACCTCGGCCCCGCCGAGGTGGTGCTGGCGACCGCGGCCTGCGCCGTCCTCGTGCTGCGCCGGCGGGCGCCGTGGGCCGTGCTCGCCGCCACGATGACGCTGACCATCGCGCACGTCATCGCCTCCGCGGGCGACCCGCGCTCGCCGATCGCGCTGAGCGTCGTGGTCGCCCTCTACACCGTCGCCGCCCGCACCGACCGGCACACCACCTGGCGCATCGCGCTGCTCACCATCGGGGTGCTGACGTTCGCGATGATGCTCTTCGGCGACCGCCCCTGGTACGCGGACGAGAACCTCGGGGTCTTCGCCTGGACCGGGATGGCCGCGGGCGTCGGCGACGCCGTGCGCAGCCGCCGGGCCGTGGTCGACGCCATCCGCGAGCGCGCCGAGCGGGCCGAGCGGACCCGGGAGGAGGAGGCGCGGCGGCGGGTCGCGGAGGAGAGGGTACGGATCGCGCGCGAGCTGCACGACGTCGTCGCGCACCACATCGCGCTGGTCAACGTCCAGGCGGGGGTGGCCTCGCACGTGATGGAGAGCCGCCCGGACCAGGCCAAGGAGGCGCTGGCGCACGTACGCGACGCCAGCCGCACGGCGCTGGAGGAACTGCGCACCACGGTGGGGCTGCTGCGCCAGTCCGGCGACCCGCACGCGCCCACCGAGCCCGCGCCGGGGCTGGCGATGCTGACGGAGCTGGTGGAGGGGTTCGTCCGGGCGGGCACGCCGGTGTCGGTGGAGGTCGCCTCGGAGCTGGGCCCCCGCAGGACGGCGGTGACGACGCGGGTGGAGCGGGCGGCCGAGGTGATCGGCGGGCTGCCGGCGGCGGTGGACCTGGCCGCGTACCGGGTGCTCCAGGAGGCGCTGACGAACGTGCGCAAGCACGCGGGGGCGGAGGCGCACGCGGTGGTGAGCCTGGCGCGGGAGGCGGACGAGCTGGAGGTCGTGGTCCGCGACGACGGCCCCGGCGCGGCCGGCACCGGACCGGACGGCGGCGGGAAGGACGGCGCCGCGGGGGACGCGGACGGCGGGAGCGCGGGCGGGCTCGGGCTCGTCGGCATGCGCGAGCGCGCCGCCGCGCTGGGCGGCCGGTGCACGGCGGGGGAGCGTACGGACGGCCGGACGGGCTTCGAGGTACGGGTGCGGTTGCCGCTGCGGGTGACCGCGGACGCGGACACGGGCGGCGCCCCCGCCGCCGGCGGCCCGGGCACGGCCCGGGCGCCGCGGGAGCGGGAGGCGAACGGGAGGCGGGCGTCCGGCTGTCTGCGCCGCGCGCCCGGTGAGGCGATGAAGGAGCAGGGGTGAGCGAGGTCCCGCCGCCGCGGACGCGGCCGATCCGGGTGGTGCTTGCGGACGACCACGCGCTGATGCGCAGCGCGTTCCGCGTCCTGGTCGACTCGGAGCCGGACATGGAGGTCGTCGGCGAGGCGGGCGACGGCGCGGAGGCGGTGCGGGTCGTCCGCGAGACGGGCGCGGACCTGGTGCTCATGGACATCCGGATGCCCGGCACCGACGGCCTGACCGCCACCCGCACGATCTCCGAGGACGACGGCCTCGGCCACGTGCGCGTGGTCATCCTCACGACCTTCGAGGTCGACGAGTACGTCATCGAGGCGCTGCGCGCGGGCGCCTCCGGCTTCCTCGGCAAGGGCGCGGAGCCCGGCGAGCTGCTGGCCGCGATCCGGGTGGCCGCGGACGGCGACGCGCTGCTGTCGCCCACGGCGACGAAGGGGCTCATCGCCCGCTTCCTGGCGGGCGGCGACACCCCGCCGGGCGGCACGGCCGACGCCACCGGACGCGCGGAGGCGACGGACCGCCTCGGCGCGCTGACGAGCCGGGAGCGCGAGGTACTGGGGCTCGTCGCCCGCGGCCTGGCCAACGACGAGATCGCCCGCCAGCTTCAGGTCAGCCCGCTGACGGTGAAGACGCACGTCAACCGCACGATGGCCAAACTGGGCGCCCGCGACCGGGCTCAACTGGTGGTCCTGGCCTACGAGTCGGGCCTCGTCCGCCCCGGCAGCTAGGGCCCGTATCCGCTACAGGAGCAGGCCCGACGGGAGGTACGGCGTCGGCGGGCGCATGCCCCGTACGCAGATGTAACCCCGCGTCGTCAGCTGCAGCCCCGCCGCCAGCCCCACGTCGACCGCCCACTCCTGATCGGCCGTCAGGTGCCCGACCTCCGCCGCCGCCCCCGGAGCGAGGCTCAGCAGCGCCGCCGTCAGCAGCCGCGCCGCGATCCGCCGCGACGTGGCCGCCAGCAGCTCCACCCGGCCGTCACGCAGGTACGCGTACCCGCTGCCGGCGAGGTCGTCGGCGACGATGCACTGGAAGTGCCGCAACAACTCGGTGTGGTCCGGGCCGTGGGCGCCGCCGCGCAGCCTGCGGTCCACGGAGTCCATGAGGTCCCGCTGCCCCGGCCCGCCCTCGACGACCGCGCCGGTCGGCGGTTCGAGACCGGCGTGGTCGACGGTGCCGCGCAGCCGCATGGCGGGGTGCAGGGTGAAGCCCGCGCTGCGGTAGGCGCGGGCGGCGTGCGGGTGGCGGGAGCCGCAGATGAGGCCGCGCAGGCAGCCGCGCCCGTACGCGAGCGTGCGCGCCAGCAGCGCCTTGCCGAGCCCCTTGCCCTGCGCCTCCGGCGTGACGACCAGCAGCGAAAGACCCCAGGTGCCCTCGCGTCTGGTGGACAGCGCCGCGCCCAGCGGCCGGCCGGTGTCGTCCATGGCCAGCCAGCAGCCGCTGGGGTCGGTGCGCGCCAGGTGCCGTACGACGCTGCGCAGGAGGATCGCGCTGCTCTCGTCCCGTTCCTCAGCCGGGTCGCCCTTGGCGGCGTGCGAGGCGGCGAACGCGGCGTAGGCGGTGGAGCGTACGGCCTCGGCGTCGTCCTTCGAGTCGCGGACCTGGCGCAGGATCATGAGGTCAATCCTCTGCCCTGCGCCGGGCCCGCGTCACCCCCCGCATCCGGCCGTCAGGGCAGCGCCAGCATCCGCTCCAGCGCGAGCTTGGCGTACTCCTCGGTCTCCTCGTCGACCTCGATGCGGTTGACGAGCTTGCCGTCGGCCAGCGACTCCAGCGCCCAGACCAGGTGGGGCAGGTCGATGCGGTTCATCGTGGAGCAGAAGCAGACGGTGCGGTCGAGGAAGACGATCTCCTTGTCGGGGTGCTGCTTCGCCAGCCGGCGGACGAGGTTCAGCTCCGTGCCCACGGCCCACTTCGAGCCCGCGGGGGCCGCGTCGAGGGCCTTGATGATGTGCTCGGTGGAGCCGACCTGGTCGGCGGCGGCGACCACCTCGTGCTTGCACTCGGGGTGGACCAGCACGTTCACGCCGGGGATGCGCGCGCGTACCTCCTCGACCGAGTCGAGCGAGAAGCGGCCGTGCACGGAGCAGTGCCCGCGCCACAGGATCATCTTCGCGGCGCGCAACTGCTCCGCGGTCAGGCCGCCGTCCGGCCGGTGCGGGTTGTAGACGACGCAGTCGTCGGGGGTCAGGCCCAGGTCGCGTATCGCGGTGTTGCGGCCGAGGTGCTGGTCGGGCAGGAACAGCACCTTGCCCGCGCCGGCGGGGCGCTGGTCGAACGCCCAGTCCAGGGCCCGCTCGGCGTTGGAGGAGGTGCAGATGGTGCCGCCGTGCCGGCCGGTGAACGCCTTGATGTCCGCGGAGGAGTTCATGTACGAGACGGGGACGGTGACGTCCGCCACACCGGCCTCCGTGAGCACGTCCCAGCACTCGGCCACCTGTTCGGCGGTGGCCATGTCGGCCATGGAGCAGCCGGCCGCCAGGTCGGGCAGGACGACCGCCTGGGCGTCGGAGGTGAGGATGTCCGCGGACTCGGCCATGAAGTGCACGCCGCAGAAGACGATGTACTCCGCCTCGGGGCGGGCGGCGGCCTGCTGCGCGAGCTTGAACGAGTCGCCGGTCACGTCGGCGAACTGGATGACCTCGTCGCGCTGGTAGTGGTGGCCGAGAACGAAGACCTTCTCGCCGAGCCGTTCCTTGGCGGCGCGGGCGCGCTCGACCAGCCCGGGGTCCGAGGGGGCGGGCAGATCGCCCGGACAGTCGACGCCGCGCTCGCTGGAGGGGTCCGCCTCCCGCCCGAGCAGCAGCAGGGCGAGGGGCGTGGGGGTCACATCAAGGTCCTGGGCGGTGGTCACAGCGCACTCCACCCTTTCTCTTCGGCTCTCGGCGGGCTGCCGGCGCAATCCATTTTCGTCATATTGACGTTATTAATCATATCCCCTTCGCGTCAGGTTGACGATGGTGCTCGCGTCAATGTGACGAATGCCGCGCGCGGGTCCGGGACCGGTCCGTACGCCCTCCTCCGACCTTGGGCGGATGACCCGAAGTGGTGGCGTATGCGAGCATGAGGGGAGCAAGAAAGCGCGCCCCCGGCCGGAATGAATCGGGAGCGCGGCCGGTTGGACTCGATCGGCAAGCAGTCCACAACCCGGGAGACATGCGAATGACCGTTCAGGGCGAGACCACCGCAGTCGACGGCATCATTCTGTCCGACGCCGCTGCGGCGAAGGTCAAGAGCCTGCTGGAGCAGGAAGGCCAGCCGGATCTCAAGCTCCGCGTCGCCGTTCAGCCGGGTGGCTGCTCGGGCCTGCGCTACCAGCTCTTCTTCGACGACCGCGACCTCGACGGCGACGTCGTCAAGGACTTCGGTGGCGTCTCGGTCGTGACCGACCGGATGAGCGCCCCCTATCTGACCGGCGCGTCCATCGACTTCGTCGACACCATCGAGAAGCAGGGCTTCACGATCGACAACCCGAACGCCACCGGCTCCTGCGCCTGCGGCGACTCCTTCAGCTGAGGAGCCCGCCCGGAGCGCACGACGGGCCGCCGGCGCGTACCGGCATGAGGAAGGCGGCGGAAACCCCCACGGTTCCGCCGCCTTCCGCTTGTGTGGGCGTTGCCGCCCGGCGTGGCACGTTCCTCCTGCCTACTTGGCGGCCACCCGCTCTCCCGTTCGCGCGTCCACGACCTTGCGGCCGTCGAGCGGTGCGGACAGCTCCACCGTCTCCGTGAAGCGCTTCGCGATCTGGATGCAGACCTTGCCCGGCTCGTCCTCGCCGGTGAGCCGCACCGTCACCGCGCCGTCCGACTCGTCGGCGGTCGCCGCGTACTCGGTGCACACACCGCCCCAGTAGTGCAGCTTCAGGGTGCGCCCGGTCACCGAGTACGACTCGATGGCCACGGGGCTCCCCGCCGCACCGCCGCGGCTCTCGGGCTCCTCGGCGGGCGCGGACGACGGCGGCTGCGCGGGCTCGGCGGGCTCCACCTGACCGGGCGAACCCGTCCCCGAGTCGCTGCTCTCCGACGGCGCGGGGCTGCCGGGCCGGCCGGCGGAGCCGCCGCCGGCGGTGGGCTCGGCGCCCGGGGCGGACGTCGGCGGGGCCGGCTCGGGGACCGCCGGCGCGCTCGGTTCCGCGGTGGTGACGTACTCCGGCGCGACGGCCAGTTGCGGCCAGACGACCGTGCCCGGCTTGCCGCCGTGGAACGGGGTCGGCGAGTCGCTCGTCACCTGGAACAGCCAGGACGGCACCAGCACCGGCCGCCCCTCCACCGACTGCGCGGAGAGCCCGAACTCGGCCCCGCGCACCTTGGTCGGCGCCATCTTGCCGAGGCACGGGTCGACCTTGCCGGCCGGCGGCTTGCCGGGTCCCGTGCCCTTCTCGTACGGCACCGCCGAGGCGCATGCCGGAGCGACCGCCGGCTCCTCGCCGCTGCCGCCCGCGGGCTTCTTCAGCTCCTGGAACGCCGCGTCCGCCGTGATCACCGGGTACGTGTCCGCCTCGGCGGGATCGACCAGGTAGCCGTTGCCGCCGGTCACCTGCCCGTCCCCGCCTATCTGCAGCGACGTCTGCCAGCCCGTCGTCGGCAGCCCGCCGACGACCGGCTCGGCCGTCACCGTACGCACCGCGCCGAACGGCTCGGCCGCCGCCACCTCGGCGTCCTCCTGGCCCACCGCCGCGAGCACCGGCTCGGCGGCTTTCTTCGCCGCGGCCGCCGGCGCCGGGTCGCCCTGCGCGTCGCGCGGGGTGACGGGGGCCGCGCACGCGGACGTCACCGCTGCGTCCGGGTCGCCGCCGTCCTGCTCCGCCGGCAGCGGGAGGTCGCAGGCGGTGCCGCCGTACTGCTGGTACGTCCAGGCGCCCGGCGCCTCCGCCTGGACCTGGAGCAGCGGCCCCTGCCCGTCGCGCGAGACGCCGACGCGCCAGCCGCCGCCCTCCTCGCGGGGCTTGCCGTCCATCCCCAGCGCCGCCGCGAGCCGCGCCACGTCGGCGGCCCCGACCCGGCCCGCGGGCTCGAACACCGGCGCCTCGTCCGGCCCTTCCGGCAGCTCGCCGACGAGCCGCAGCGGCGCGCTGCCACCCCTCGCCGCGGCCTCCATGGAGAGCCCGTCGAGCCGGAGCGGCGGCGGCTCGCCGCCGTCGGAGCCGGTGCCGCCGCCGTCGTCCGTCCGGTCCACCAGGTACGCGACCCCGCCGCCGGTGAGCATCACCGCGGCGGCGACGGCCGCGGCCACCAGCACACCGGGGCGGCGCCTGCCGCCGTCCGGGCGGCCGGGCTCGCCGGCGCCGCCCGGGTCTTCGGCGTCCCGGCCGTCAGGACCGGCCGCGCGGGCGTGCGCGGGCTCGGGCTCAGGCACGGGACCTGGGGTGTGCTCGGTGCTCACCGTCCGGCTCCTTCGTCGGGGATGCCGATGGGACGCCGGTCACGCGGATCCGGTTCCCTCCGGGGGGAGCCGACCGGGCGGCGGGGTCAGTCGCCGTACTCGGACATGCCGCGGAGCAGGTCCGCGGAGGCCGACGGCACCATGATCCGTGCCAGACCGCTGATCCGGTTGTCAGGCACGTGCCCCGCGGGGCTGTGCGGGTGGCCCGACCAGTGCGGCGCCATCCGGGCGCAGTCGGTGCGCAGCTCGGCGAGTCCGCCCTCCAGCTCCAGGGGCGCTGCGCTCGGGAAGGCTGACGACGGGAGGGGGGTGGCGGAGGCCCGCGAGTCCTTCTGCATATCTCGACCGTACGCACCCGCGGCGAGGAGTGGTAAGACCTACTATCAGGTAGTTTTGGCCGGGACGAACCCGTCCGGAGGCCGGTGTTCAGCCGGTAGCGTGAGCACTACCCGCGTTACCTGCCCCGCCTACAGGAGCGTACGCCGTGCATATTGCCGTTTCCGGCTCCATCGCGACCGACCATCTCATGACCTTCCCCGGTCGGTTCTCCGATCAGTTGGTCGCCGACCAACTGCACACCGTCTCGCTGTCGTTCCTCGTCGACAAACTGGACGTGCGCCGCGGCGGAGTCGGACCCAACATCTGCTTCGGCATGGGCCAGCTCGGCGCCCGCCCGATCCTCGTCGGCGCGGCCGGCGCCGACTTCGGCGAGTACCGCGACTGGCTGGACCGGCACGGGGTCGACACCGGCTCCGTCCGCATCTCCGAAGTGCTGCACACCGCGCGCTTCGTCGTCACCACCGACGCCGACCACAACCAGATCGGCTCCTTCTACACCGGCGCCATGAGCGAGGCCCGGTTGATCGAGCTGAAGACCGTCGCCGACCGCGTCGGCGGCCTCGACCTCGTCTCCATCGGCGCCGACGACCCCGAGGCGATGCTGCGCCACACCGAGGAGTGCCGCACCCGCGGCATCCCCTTCGCCGCCGACTTCTCGCAGCAGATCGCCCGCATGGAGGGCGACGGCATCCGCACCCTCACCGAGGGCGCGGCATTCCTCTTCTCGAACGAGTACGAGAAGGGGCTGATCGAGACCAAGACCGGCTGGGGCGACGAGGAGATGCTGACGCACGTCGCCACCCGCGTGACCACCCTCGGCGCCCGCGGCGTGCGCATCGACCGCGCCGGCGAGGAGCCGATCCTCGTCGGCTGCCCGGAGGAGGAGCGCAAGGCGGACCCCACGGGCGTCGGCGACGCCTTCCGGGCCGGCTTCCTGTCCGGGCTGAGCTGGGGCGTGAGCATGGAGCGGGCGGCGCAGCTCGGCTGCATGCTGGCGACGCTGGTCATCGAGACCGTGGGCCCGCAGGAGTACGAGCTGCGGCGCAGCAACTTCGTCGCCCGCTTCACCAAGGCGTACGGGCAGGATGCCGCCGCCGAGGTGCAGGAGCACCTGCCGGAGTCGGTGCAGGACTGACGTAGCAGGAGCAGCAGGAGCAGCAGGACCAGCAGTGCGGGCGCCCGGCGGGCAGGACCGGCCGGGCGCCCGCCGCGCGTGTCCCGTACGGACCGGCCGCCGCTCAGCTGCTGCGCCGCACCCGGTAGCCCGTGCCGCCGCCCGCAGCCGGCTCCTCGCCGACGTACTCCTGCCCGCGCATCTCGCACCACGCCGGGATGTCCAGCCGCGCCGCCTCGTCGTCCGACAGCACCAGCGCCGTGCCGCCCACCGGCACCCGGTCGAAGACCTTCGCCAGCTCCATGACGGGGATGGGGCAGCGCCGCCCGCGCGCGTCGACCACCAGCTCCCCGCCCGGCGCCTCCTCCGCCGCACCGCTCACGGGCGCGCCCAGCTCCGCCCGCACCCCGGTGACCGCGTCCTGCAGCGCCCGCAGGAAGCCCTCCACGTCCTCCACCGACGTCCCCTGCGGCAGCGACACGCGCACGTTGCCCTCCGACAACACCCCCATCGCCTTGAGCACATGGCTCGGCGTCAGGGTGCTCGACGTGCACGAAGATCCGGACGAGACCGAGAACCCCGCCCGGTCCAGCGCGTGCAGCAGCGCCTCCCCGTCCACGTACAGGCAGGAGAACGTCACCAGGTGCGGCAGCCGGCGCTCCGGGTCGCCGACCACCTCCACGTCCGCGACCGTCTCCGGCACCCGCGCGCGGATCCGGTCCACCAGCGCCCGCAGCCTCGCGTCCTCGGCCTCCGCCTCCCCGCGTACGGCGCGCAGCGAGGCGGCGGTCGCGACGATCGCCGGGATGTTCTCGAAGCCGGGCGCGCGGCCCGACTCCCGCTCGTCCGCCGGGCCCGCGGGCGCGAAGCGCGTGCCCTTGCGCACCGCGAGCAGCCCCACGCCGGGCGGGCCGCCCCACTTGTGCGCGCTCGCCGCCAGCAGCGACCACGGCCCCGCGGTACGTCCCCAGCCCAGCGACTGCGCCGCGTCCACCAGCAGCGGCACCCCGGCGGCCCGGCACTCCTCGGCCGCCTCGGCGACCGGCTGCTCGGTGCCCACCTCGTGGTTGGCCGACTGCAGACAGGCCAGCGCGGTATCGGGGCGCAGCACCTCGGCGTACGCCCCGGGCGCCACCCGGCCGCCGCGGTCCACCGGCACGTACGTCACGTCCCCGCCCGCCGCCTGGTGGCCCTCCGCCGCATGCAGGACCGCGGAGTGCTCGACCGACGAGACGACGAGGTGCCGCCCGGTGCGGCGGCGGCCCGTCAGCGCCCCGGCGATGCCGTCGTGCAGCGCGCGCGTACCCGAGGACGTGAACACCAGCTCGTCCGGGCGGCAGCCGACGAGGTCCGCGGTGGTCTCGCGCGCGGCGTCCAGCAGCCGGCGCGCCCGGCGGCCCTCCCGGTACAGCCGGGCCGGATCGGCCCAGCCCTCGTCGAGCGCGGCGAGCAGGGCCTGCCGGGCGATCGGGTGAAGGGGCGCGGACGACGCGGCGTCGAAGTACGGCACGCGACCACGCTATCCCCTGGTCCGCGCCGCCGGGCCCGCGACGCCTGCGCCCGGGACGGGCCCCGACGGGGGACCGGCGGGACCGAGTTGACGGCCGCCGCCATGCCATAGGAGTGCCCCCGGCGCGCCAGGGCACCCTCCCCGAGCGACCCCAAATGGCGTCCAGTAGGGTTTGGTCCGCGTAAACATCCAAACCTGCTGCCCGCGCGCCCGAAGGGACCGTGGGCGAGACTCTCGGGAAGGCGCTACGTGAGTCACAACGGCTCCGACCTCCCCCGCGGCCACAAGGCGGCCGCGGGAGGTACCCGCTCGCCGCGGCGCACGATGCGGCGAAGGCTGCCGCAGGCGCTGGCCGCGGGCCTGGTCCTGGTCACCCTCTCCGGCTGTACCTACAAGGACTTCCCCCGCCTGGGCATGCCCACGCCGGCCACCGAGGAGGCGCCGCGGATCCTCTCCCTGTGGCAGGGATCCTGGGCGGCCGCCCTGGCCGTCGGGGTCCTCGTCTGGGGCCTGATCCTGTGGAGCGTCATCTTCCACCGCCGCTCCAGGACCAAGGTCGAGGTCCCGGCCCAGGTCCGGTACAACCTGCCCATCGAGGCGCTGTACACGGTCGTCCCGCTGATCGTCGTGGCGGTGTTCTTCTACTTCACCGCGCGCGACGAGAGCAAGCTGCTGGAGACCTCGGAGAAGCCGGACCACGTGATCAACGTGGTCGGCTACCAGTGGAGCTGGGGCTTCAACTACCTGGAGAACCTGGACGGCGACGCCGCCACGCCGGCGAAGCGGCCCAAGGAGCTCGACGCCATCCCCGACCGGGACTTCAAGGCCGTGCCGAAGGGCGCCGAGGGCGTCTACGACTACGGCGTACCGGCCAGCGAGAACCAGCAGACCGGCAACCCGGGCCCCACGCTGGTCCTCCCCAAGGGTGAGACGGTCCAGTTCGTGCTGACCTCCCGGGACGTCATCCACTCCTTCTGGGTGGTGCCGTTCCTGATGAAGCAGGACGTCATCCCCGGCCACACCAACGTCTTCGAGGTGACCCCCAACAAGGAGGGCACCTTCCTGGGCAAGTGCGCCGAGCTGTGCGGCACGGACCACTCCCGGATGCTCTTCAACGTGAAGGTGGTCTCCCCGGAGAAGTACCAGGAGCACCTGCAGAAGCTGGCCGACAAGGGCCAGACCGGGTACATCCCGGCGGGCATCCCCCAGACCGACGCCGCTAGGAATGCGGAGACCAACTACCAATGAGCATCCTCAACGAACCCCAGGGTGCGGCGGCCGCAGGCGCGGGCGAAGACGCATACGAGGACGAGGTGCCCGCGCGCCGCCGCCAGCCCGGCAACGTCGTGGTCAAGTGGCTGACGACCACCGACCACAAGACGATCGGCACGCTGTACCTGGCGACGTCGTTCTTCTTCTTCATCATCGGCGGCGTCCTGGCGCTGTTCATGCGCGCCGAGCTGGCCCGGCCGGGCACGCAGGTGATGAGCAACGAGCAGTTCAACCAGGCGTTCACGATGCACGGCACGATCATGCTGCTGATGTTCGCGACGCCGCTCTTCGCGGGCTTCGCGAACTGGATCATGCCGCTGCAGATCGGCGCGCCCGACGTGGCGTTCCCGCGGCTGAACATGTTCGCGTACTGGCTGTACCTCTTCGGGTCGCTGATCGCCGTGGCCGGCTTCATCACCCCGCAGGGCGCGGCCGACTTCGGCTGGTTCGCGTACACGCCGCTCTCCGACGCGGTGCGCTCGCCGGGCGTCGGCGCCGACATGTGGATCATGGGTCTGGCGCTCTCCGGCTTCGGCACCATCCTCGGCTCGGTCAACTTCATCACGACCATCATCTGCATGCGGGCGCCCGGCCTGACGATGTTCCGCATGCCGATCTTCACCTGGAACGTGCTGCTCACCGGTGTGCTGGTGCTGCTCGCCTTCCCGGTGCTGGCCGCCGCGCTGCTCGCGCTGGAGGCGGACCGCAAGTTCGGGGCGCACATCTTCGACCCGGCGAACGGCGGTGCGCTGCTCTGGCAGCACCTCTTCTGGTTCTTCGGGCATCCAGAGGTGTACATCATCGCGCTGCCGTTCTTCGGCATCATCTCCGAGGTCATCCCGGTCTTCAGCCGCAAGCCGATGTTCGGCTACATCGGCCTGGTGGCCGCCACGATCTCCATCGCCGGCCTGTCCGTGACCGTGTGGGCGCACCACATGTACGTGACAGGTGGCGTACTCCTACCGTTCTTCGCGTTCATGACGATGCTGATCGCGGTGCCAACAGGAGTGAAGTTCTTCAACTGGATCGGCACGATGTGGAAGGGATCACTGAGTTTCGAAACACCGATGCTCTGGTCCATCGGCTTCCTCGTGACGTTCGCCTTCGGCGGTCTGACCGGTGTCATCCTGGCCTCGCCGCCGCTGGACTTCCACGTCTCCGACTCGTACTTCGTGGTGGCCCACTTCCACTACGTGGTCTTCGGCACCGTCGTCTTCGCGATGTTCGCGGGCTTCCACTTCTGGTGGCCCAAGTTCACCGGCAAGATGCTCGACGAGACGCTCGGGAAGATCACCTTCTGGACGCTGTTCATCGGCTTCCACGGCACGTTCCTGGTGCAGCACTGGCTGGGCGCCGAGGGCATGCCCCGGCGGTACGCGGACTACCTCGCGGCCGACGGCTTCACCGCCCTGAACACCTTCTCGACGATCAGCTCGTTCCTGCTCGGCATGTCGATGCTGCCGTTCTTCTACAACGTGTGGAAGACCGCCAAGTACGGCAAGAAGATCGAGGTCGACGACCCGTGGGGCTACGGCCGCTCGCTGGAGTGGGCCACGTCCTGCCCGCCGCCGCGGCACAACTTCACCTCGCTGCCGCGCATCCGGTCCGAATCGCCGGCCTTCGACCTGCACCATCCCGAGATCGCGGCGGCCCAGGTCGGGCACGGCCACGGCGCCGGTGACAAGACGCTCGTCGGCGGCGGCAGCGAAGGGGAAGCGAAGTGAAGATCCAGGGCCACATGTTCGGCTGGCTCGCCGCCTTCGTCCTGGTCGCGGCGATCGTCTACGGCTACTGGTCGAAGGAGCCGGTCGGCACCACCGCGCTGTTCCTGGCCTTCGGCCTGACCGCGATGATCGGGTACTACCTGGTCTTCACGGCCCGCCGGGTCGACACCGGGGCGCAGGACAACAAGGAGGCGGAGGTCGCCGACGACGCCGGCGAGCTGGGCTTCTTCAGCCCGCACAGCTGGCAGCCGCTGTCGCTGGCCATCGGCGGCGCGCTCGCCTTCCTCGGCATCGTCCTCAACTGGTGGCTGCTGTACTTCTCCATCCCCGTGATCCTGGTCGGCCTCTACGGCTGGGTCTTCGAGTACTACCGCGGGGCGGACCAGAACCAGTAGCGCACTACAGCACAGCTCCACCGACGGGGCCGCGGCACGCCGAACGGGTGCCGCGGCCCCCTCGTATGGCCCACACACCGCGCGTCGCGTGGAGCATCTGCCTAGCGTGTGATCATGAGCCAAACGCCCCATCGCCGCACGGCAGTCAGTTGTTCCCTGCTGTTGGTCGCCCTCGCCCCGGGACTCGCCGCCTGCGGCGCCGGCGGCCATCCGCTGGCCCGCGAACCGGGAGAGCCCGCCGGCCGGATCACGCTGGCCGGCCTCGCCGACGACAGCGGTCTCGCCGACCCCTCGGAGGACCTGGAGGTCACCGCCCAGGGGCAGGCCCGCATCACGGACGTCACGGCCGTGGACGAGAGCGGCCGGTACGTACGCGGCCGGCTGTCCGACGACGGCCACACCTGGCGCAGCACCGTGCCGCTGGCCGCCCGGTCCCGGTACAGCGTCGAGGTGAGCACCGAGAACGACGACGGCACGCCCGGCCGCAAGCGGCTGACGTACCGCACCTCCAAGGTCAAGACGAAGAAGCCGATGAAGGTCGAGCTGGGCCCGGACAAGGGCACGTACGGCGTCGGCCAGCCGCTCACGGTCAAGCTGAACCGGGCCGTGAAGACCCAGGCGGAGCGGGCCGTCGTCGAGCGCGGGCTGAAGGTCAGCTCGACCCCCGTGGCCCAGGGCGCCTGGTACTGGGTCGGCGACAAGGAACTCCACTACCGTCCCAAGGAGTACTGGCCCGCGGGCGCCCGGGTCCGGCTGGAGAGCCGGCTGGAGGGCGTCAAGGTACGCGAGGGCGTCTACGCGAGCGCCGCGAAACCCCTCGAACTGAAGATCGGCGACCGCATCGAGGCGGTCACCGACGCCTCCGCGCACGAGATGACCGTGTACCGCAACGGAAAAGAGATCAACACCATCCCGGTCACCACCGGCAAGGCGGGCTTCGAGACCCGCAACGGCAAGAAGGTGGTGCTGGAGAAGCAGTCGAGCGTCCGGATGACCGGCGCCAGCATCGGCGTCGGCGGCACCGGGGAGGACTACGACCTCCAGGTGTCCTGGGCGACCCGCGTCACCTGGAGCGGCGAGTACGTGCACGCCGCCCCCTGGTCCGTGGGCTCGCAGGGCGCCGCCAACGTCAGCCACGGCTGCACCGGGATGAGCACCGACGACGCCGCCTGGTTCTTCAAGACCGTACGGCCGGGCGACATCGTGGAGGTCGTCAACAGCTACGGCGAGGACATGGCTCCGTTCGGCAACGGCTTCGGGGACTGGAACCTCTCCTGGACCAAGTGGCAGGAGGGCAGTGCCCTGACGCCCGGCGTACGCGGCGGCGGCGGCCCCTCCGAGGCGGGCCGGCTGCGGCCCGGGGTCTGAGCCGCCCGCCGAGCGGTACGGCCCGGCGGGGGAGCGCCGGGTCCTCCGGCGCCGGCCCTCTCAGGCGCGTACGGCCAGCCGCAGCCGCAGCACTTCCGCCAGACCGTCCGCGAGCGCCGCCGGGTCGACCGGGTGGGCCACGGTGGCCTCCGCCCGGCTCCAGGTCGCCAGCCAGGCGTCCTGCGGGCGGCCGATGACCAGCAGGACGGGCGGGCACTGGAAGATCTCGTCCTTGATCTGCCGGCACACGCCCATGCCGCCGGCGGGCACCGCCTCGCCGTCGAGCACGCAGGCGTCGATGCCGCCCCGCTCCAGCTCCGCCAACACGGCCGGGAACGTGGCGCACTCGACGTACTCCACCGGCGGCAGGTCCGCCGCGGGGCGGCGGCCGGCGGCGAGCCGGACCTGCTCGCGCGTGTTCGCGTCGTCGCTGTAGACCAGTACGTTGACCGGTCCTGCGGCCGTCGACTCCATGGTTCCTCCGGTGGTTCTCGGGCACCGCTCTCACCGCGGATGCTACTCCGCCCGGGGTGCGGCGGTGCAGTCCAGGGCCCCTCTACGGCGCCTCTGCGGCGCCCTGACACTCCGAACGGCACCCCCGGAGTGAGGCGGAGATAAGGGACCGACATAATGTCGGACGTGGCGACAGCAACAGCAGCAGTAGAGACCGGGCACGCGCACCCGTCGGTCAACCGGCCGAACCTCACCAGCGTCGGAACCATCATCTGGCTGAGTTCCGAGCTGATGTTCTTCGCGGCCCTCTTCGCGATGTACTTCACCCTGCGTTCGGTGATGGGAGCGGACTACTGGAAGGAACAGTCCGAGGCCCTGAACGTTCCGTTCGCGCTCGGCAACACCACGATCCTGGTGCTCTCCTCCCTCACCTGCCAGCTCGGCGTGTTCGCCGCCGAGCGGGGTGACGTGAAGAAGCTGCGCATGTGGTTCACGGTGACCTTCATCATGGGTGCCGTCTTCATCGCCGGGCAGGTCACCGAGTACGTGGAGCTGGTGAAGCACGAGGGCATCTCGCTCTCCTCCGGCCCGTACGGCTCGGTGTTCTATCTGACCACCGGCTTCCACGGCCTGCATGTGACGGGCGGTCTGATCGCCTTCCTGCTGGTCCTGGGACGCACCTACGCGGCCAGACGGTTCACGCACCAGCAGGCGACCGCCGCGATCGTGGTGTCCTACTACTGGCACTTCGTCGACGTGGTCTGGATCGGCCTCTTCGCCACGATCTACTTGATCAAGTAACCGGCCGGGGAGCCGGCACCGAGAAGCACACCGACGCTGAAGATCCTGATACCGGGGTAATCCGTGAAAAAGCTCTCCGCACGACGGCGCCATCCGCTGGCGGCGCTCGTCGTCCTACTCATCGCGCTGGCGGCCACCGGGGGGCTGTACGCCACATTCGCGCCCACGGGTAAGGCGCAGGCCGACGAGACCAGCGCCCAGTCCCTCGCCGTCGAAGAGGGACAGAAGCTCTTCCGGGTCGGCTGCGCGAGCTGCCACGGCACCGGTGGGCAGGGCTCCAGCGACGGCCCCAGCCTCGTGGGCGTCGGCGCGGCTGCGGTGGACTTCCAGGTCTCCACCGGCCGGATGCCCCTGCAGCAGCAGGGCGCCCAGGCGCCGAAGAAGCCGAGCGTCTACACCCAGAAGGAGATCGACCAGCTCGCCGCGTACGTCGCCTCCCTGGGTCCGGGCCCTGCGGTCCCCGAGGAGAGCCAGTACGACCCGGCGGGCGGCGACGTCGCCCGCGGCGGTGACCTGTTCCGTACCAACTGCGCGCAGTGCCACAACTTCACCGGCAAGGGCGGCGCCCTGACGGACGGCAAGTACGCGCCGAACATCGACGGCGTCGATCCGAAGCACATGTACGAGGCGATGCAGACGGGGCCGCAGAACATGCCGTCCTTCCCCGACAAGCTGCTGACCACCTCGGACAAGCAGGACATCATCGCCTACCTCGACGAGGTCGGCGGCGACGAGGCCGAGTCGCCCGGTGGCTTCAGCCTCGGCGGCCTCGGCCCCGTGAGCGAGGGTCTGTTCGCCTGGGTCTTCGGGCTCGGCTCCCTCGTCATCCTGACGATCTGGATCACCGCCCGCTCTGCAAAGGCCAAGAAGTCATGAGTAGCCAGCCTGGCTCCGAGAACGAGAACAACGGCGAGCACCTGCCGACCGTCCGGGAGGGCGAGGAGAGCGGGGGCGTCGCGGTCGAGGAGCGCGACCCGTTCGCCAACCCCGGCCTGCCGCCGCACGAGCCGCGCAAGCAGGACATCGACGAGCGGGCCGCCAAGCGCTCCGAGCGCACCGTCTCGCTCCTCTTCACGGTGTCGATGCTGGCGACCGTCGGCTTCATCGCCTCGTTCGTCGCGATCGACGTCGACAAGATCGTCTACATCTTCCCGCTCGGCCACATCAGCGCGCTGAACTTCGCCCTCGGCGTCACCCTGGGCCTCGCGCTGTTCTGCATCGGCGCCGGCGCCATCCACTGGTCCCGCACGCTGATGTCGGACGTGGAGGTCATCCAGGAGCGGCACCAGATCGAGTCCTCCGAAGAGACCAAGGCCATCACCAAGGCCCAGTGGCGCCAGGGCACCGAGGAATCGGCGATCGGCAGCCGCAAGATCATCCGCCGCACCATGCTCGGCGCGCTCACGCTGGTGCCGCTCGCCGGCGTCGTGCTGCTGCGCGACCTCGGCCCGCTGCCGGGCACCAAGCTGCGCCACACCCTGTGGGGCAAGGGCAAGCTGCTCATCAACATGAACACCGACGAGCCGCTGCGCCCGGAGGACATCACCGTCGGTTCGCTCTCCTTCGCCAAGCCCGAGGGGCTGAAGGAAGGCGACCACAACTTCAACACCGAGATCGCCAAGGCGGCGCTGATGCTCGTCCGGATCCACCCGGGCGACATCAAGGACCAGAAGTCGGCGGACTGGGGACACGAGGGCATCCTTGCCTACTCCAAGATCTGCACGCACGTCGGTTGTCCCGTCAGCCTGTACGAGCAGCAGACGCACCACGTGCTGTGCCCGTGTCACCAGTCGACGTTCGACCTGTCCGACGGCGCGCGCGTGCTCTTCGGCCCGGCGGGCCACCCCCTGCCGCAGCTTAGGATCACGGTCAATGACGAGGGCTACCTGTACGCGCTCGGCGACTTCGACGAGCCGGTAGGCCCCAGCTTCTGGGAGCGCGGATGAGCACCACCACGACAGATACACGCCGCAAACCGCCCGGCAGAGGTGAGAAGGTCGCCGACTGGGCGGACGCCCGGCTGGGGCTGCACGCCGCCGGCCGCAAGAACATCCGCAAGGTGTTCCCCGACCACTGGTCCTTCCTGCTCGGGGAAGTGGCCATGTACACCTTCCTGATCGTGCTGCTGACCGGCGTGTACCTGACGCTGTTCTTCAAGCCGAGCATGGCGGAGATCACCTACCACGGCTCGTACGCGCCGATGAACGGCGTGCACATGACGGAGGCGTACGCCTCCACGCTGGACATCAGCTTCGACGTCCGCGGCGGGCTGCTCATCCGGCAGATCCACCACTGGGCCGCGCTGATCTTCATCGCCGCCATGGCGACGCACATGATGCGCGTCTTCTTCACCGGCGCGTTCCGCAAGCCGCGCGAGGTCAACTGGCTCTTCGGCTTCACGCTGCTGGTCCTCGGCTGCATCGCCGGCTTCACCGGCTACTCGCTGCCCGACGACCTGCTCTCCGGCACCGGCGTCCGCTTCATGGAGGGCGCGACGCTCGCCACCCCGGTGGTCGGCACCTACCTGGCGTTCTTCCTGTGGGGCGGTGAGTTCCCCGGGACGGACATCATCCCGAGATTCTTCGCCATCCATGTGCTCCTGGTGCCGGGCATCATGCTGGGGCTCTTCGTGCTCCACCTGATCCTGGTCTTCTACCACAAGCACACCCAGTTCGCGGGCTCCGGGAAGACCAACGACAACGTCGTGGGCGCACCCTTCATGCCGATCTACGTCGCGAAGGCGGGCGGGTTCTTCTTCGTCGTCTTCGGCGTGGTCGCCGTGATCGCGGGGATGTTCACCATCAACCCGGTCTGGGATCTCGGACCGTACCGACCGGATCTGGTCTCCACCGGAGCCCAACCGGACTGGTACATGGGCTGGACCGAGGGGCTGATCCGGTTCATGCCCGGCTGGGAATGGAACATTCCCGGCGGATACACGATCAACTTCGGGGTGTTCATCCCGCTGATGATCGTGGGTCTCGTCCCGATCGCGATGGTCGCCTACCCGTTCTTCGAGACCTGGGTCACCGGCGACCACCGCGAGCACCACACCCTGGACCGCCCGCGCAACGTGCCGACCCGCACCGCCTTCGGGGTGGCCTGGCTGACCTGGGTCTTCGTGCTGCTGATGGCCGGCGGCAACGACCTGTGGGCGACGCACTTCCACCTCTCGATCGAGTCGATCACGTGGTTCGTGCGGGTCTCCTTCTTCGTCGCCCCGGTGCTGGCCTTCTGGATCACCCGGCGCATCTGCCTCGGGCTGCAGCGGCGGGACCGCGAGAAGGTCCTGCACGGCCGGGAGACGGGCATCATCAAGCGGCTGCCGCACGGCGAGTTCATCGAGGTGCACGAGTCGCTGTCGCAGGACGAGATGCACAAGCTCACCGCGCACGACCAGTACGCGCCGCTGGAGCTCGGCCCGACGGTCGACGACAACGGCGTGGTGCGCAAGCAGAGCCCGGTGGCGAAGCTGCGGGCCAGGCTGTCGCAGGGCTACTACGGCGAGGCCGGCCAGATCGCGAAGCCGACCCGGCGCGAGTACGAGGAGATCACCAGCGGCCACGGGCACCACTAGGGCCTGTCCGCCGCCGGGCGATCACCGCCGGGGCCTCCGTCCAGCAGTTGGACGGGGGCCCTTCGGCGTACTCTGCGGTCGATAGGCTGACGCCCGACAACTGAGACGACCCCCGGGACGGTGTGCCATGAGCGTGCAGACGGCAGCAGGAGGCGACAGCACGGCGGCGCGTTCCTGGCCGGATGTCATCAGCGCGCTGATCGCCGGGCAGGACCTGAGCGCCGAGGACACCGCCTGGGCCATGGACCAGATCATGTCGGGTACCGCGAGCAACGCGCAGATCGCCGGCTTCGCAGTCGCCCTGCGCGCCAAGGGCGAGACGGTCGCGGAGATCTCCGGGCTCGTGCGCACGATGTACGAGCACGCCAACACCATCGCCGTCCCCGGCCCGACCGTGGACGTCGTCGGCACCGGCGGCGACCGGGCCCGTACGGTCAACATCTCCACCATGTCCGCGATCGTCGTCGCCGGGACCGGCGCGAAGGTCGTCAAGCACGGCAACCGGGCCGCGTCCTCCGCCTCCGGCGCCTCCGACGTGCTGGAGAAGCTGGGGGTCAACCTCGACCTGGCGCCCGAGCGGGTCGCCGAGGTCGCGGAGGAGGCGGGCATCACGTTCTGCTTCGCGGTCAAGTTCCACC
The DNA here is from genome assembly GCF_035917395.1 of Streptomyces sp. NBC_01808. Classification (NCBI taxonomy): domain Bacteria; kingdom Bacillati; phylum Actinomycetota; class Actinomycetes; order Kitasatosporales; family Streptomycetaceae; genus Streptomyces; species Streptomyces sp. NBC_01808. Next base: position 1,918,441 of record NZ_CP109072.1, on the reverse strand, counting down.
CCGCGATGCGGCACGTCGCGCAGACCCGCAAGGAGCTGGGGGTCAGCACCCCGTTCAACTTCCTCGGCCCGCTCACCAACCCGGCGAGGGTCGGCGCGCAGGCCACCGGTGTCGCGGACGCCCGGATGGCACCGATCATGGCGGGGGTGCTGGCCGAGCGCGGCACCTCGGCGCTCGTCTTCCGCGGTGACGACGGGCTGGACGAGCTGACGACGACGGCCACCTCCCAGGTGTGGACCGTGCGCGGCGGCGCGGTGCGGCAGGAGCGCTTCGACCCGCGCGACGTGGGCATCGAGCTGGTGCCGGTGGAGGCGCTGCGGGGCGCGGACGCCTCGTACAACGCCGATGTCGCCCGCCGGCTGCTGGCCGGCGAGACCGGCCCGGTGCGCGACGCGGTGCTGCTGAACGCGGCGGCGGCGCTCACGGCCCTGGACACCGACGCGGACGGCCCGCTGCCGGACCGGATCGCGGCGGGCATCGTACGGGCCGCGGAGTCGATCGACTCGGGCTCCGCGCTGCGGGCGCTGGAGCGCTGGGTCGCGGCCAGCAACCGCTGAGGCGGAGGCGGGGGTTTCCCGGTACGGGCCACCCCCGCCGATATCCGGAGAGTTGCGGACAGTCCGGGCAACCGGGTTGCGCCGCGGCTCTCCGGTGCGCATACTCCTGACCAGGTCACGAGCGACAGCGATCAAGGCCCCGGCCCGCTGTCCGGCAACCCTCCGTCCGTGGCGGGGTGCCCCGGGTGATGACCGGGCCGCAGGCAGCGAGGTCTGCGGCAAGCGCGGACCCCTCGCGAATCCAGGGGTCCTGGTCGGCCGAGGGAGTACCGCCGTGAGCAAGCGAATGCGCTAGGGGCTCTTAGCCCCTCGCCGCCGCGCGCGTCCTTCCGCAGGGTTTCCGCCGAGCGTCGCGCGCGTCCTTTCCGGGCCGTACGGGCCCGTCACCCCGCACATCTCGACGCCTGCTCACGGGAGTTCCGCATGTCCGCGTCCACGCTCACCCCCGCCTGTCTGCCCGTCCTCGGCCGGGACGTCCGCGCCCCGCTCGTCACCGGCGGCGACGCCGAGTACGCCGCCCTGGACTACGCCGCCAGCGCCCCGGCGCTGCAGCGCGTCTGGGACGACGTCGCCGCCTACGCGCCGTACTACGGCAGCGTGCACCGCGGCGCCGGCTACCTCTCGCAACTCTCCACCGAGCTCTTCGAGTCCAGCCGCGCGACGGTCGCCGGGTTCCTCGGCTGCCGCCCCGACGACCAGGTCGTCTTCACCCGCTCCACCACCGACTCGCTCAACCTGCTGGCGACCGCGCTGCCGCCGGGGACCGAGGTCTACGTCTTCGAGACCGAGCACCACGCCGCCCTGCTGCCCTGGCAGCACGACGGGTCCGCGGCCGGCCGGGTCACCGTGCTCGCCGCGCCCGGCAGCCCCGAGCAGGCCGTGGCGGCGCTGGACTCGGCGCTCGCGGCGCGGGTCGGCGACGGTCCGGCGCTGGTGTGCGTGACGGGCGCCTCGAACGTCACCGGAGAGCTGTGGCCCGTACGGGAGCTGACCGCGGCGGCGCACCGGCACGGGGCGCGGCTGGTCCTGGACGCGGCGCAGTTGGCGCCGCACCACCCGGTGGACGTGGCGGATCTGGGCGTGGACTGGGTGGCCTTCTCCGGGCACAAGCTGTACGCGCCCTTCGGCGCCGGCGTCCTCGCGGGGCGGGCGGACTGGCTCCAGGCGGCGCCGCCGTACCTCGCGGGCGGCGGCGCCAGCCGGCGGGTGCTGCGCGCGGCGGACGGGGGAGTGGACGTCGAGTGGCAGACGACGGCGGCGCGGCACGAGGCGGGGTCGCCGAACGTCATCGGCGCGTACGCGATCGCGTCTGCGTGCAAGGCGCTGACGGAGGCCGGGTTCGGCGAGCTGGTGGCGCGGGAGCGGGCACTGGTGGCGCGGATTCTTGAAGGGCTCGCGGAGCTGCAGGGGGTGCGGGTGCTGTCGCTGTTCGGCGCGGACGCGGCGCGGGTCGGGGTGATCTCGTTCGTGGTCGACGGCTGGAGCAGCTCCCATCTGGCGGCGGCGCTGTCGGCGGAGCACGGGATCGGGGTGCGGGACGGGCTGTTCTGCGCGCACCCGCTGGTGCGGGTGCTGCTCGGCGAGGCGGGGGAGTCGGCCGAGTGCGGGGGCGGCGCCGGGGACGGGGAGCGGCCGCTGAACGCGGTGCGGGTGAGCTTCGGGGCGGGCACGCCGGACGAGCACGTGGACCGGTTCCTGGCGGCGCTGGGGTCGCTGGTGCGCGACGGGGCGCGGTGGTCGTACCGCACGGTGGACGGCCGCTGCGTCCCCGCCTCCGGCGCGGCACCGGCGGTGGTCTGAGCCCGGCCGGGAGCCCGCGGCTACCTCGGATTGCCGGTCCCGGCGGGACGCCCGGCCAGCGCGCTGCCGATCAGCACCATGCGCAGCGTCCGTTCGGCCGCGTCCGCCAGGAACTCCCGGGCGCGCAGCAGCGCTTCCGGCAGCGCCATCGGGCCCGGGATGATGGTCCCGTAGGCGTCGACGCCCGTGCCGTGGACCTCCTCCGCGCCCTCGCCGATCGTGCCGGCGAGGGCCAGGACCGGGCGGCCGTGGAGCTTGGCGCGGCGCGCCACCTCCGCGGGCACCTTGCCGCGCGGGGTCTGGTGGTCGAGGGCGCCCTCCGCGGTGATGACGAGGTCGGCGGCGGCCAGCCGGGCGTCGAGGTCGAGGTGGCCGAGGAGCACCTCGAACCGCGGCAGGAGGCGGGCGCCGACCGCCGCGAGGCCCGCGCCGAGGCCGCCGGACGCGCCGGTGCCGGCGCCCAGGCGCAGGTCCGTGCCGGGGACCGGGAGGTCGCGGGTGAGGACGCCGGCCCAGTGGTCGAGGGCGGCGGCCAGCTCCTCGACCTGCCGCGGGGAGGCACCCTTCTGCGGGCCGAAGACCCGGGCGACGCCGCGGGGGCCGCAGAGCACGTTGTACGGGTTGCAGGCCACCAGCAGCTCCGTCCCGGCGAGCCGGGGGTCGAGTCCCGCGGGCTCGATGCGCGCGAGCCGGGCGAGGGCGGCGCCGCCGGGGGCGAGGTCGCGGCCTTCGGCGTCGAGGAGCCGGGCGCCCAGGGCCGTCAGGGCGCCGGCGCCGCCGTCGGAGGTGCCGGAGTCGCCGCAGCCGACGATGATGCGGCGTACGCCGTGGTCGAGCGCGGCGCGGATCAGCTCGCCGACCCCGTACGTCGTGGTGCCGCCCGGGTCGCGCCGCGGGCGCGGCACGAGCGCGAGCCCCGCGACGGCCGCCATTTCGACCACCGCGGTGGTGCCGTCGCCGAGGAGGGCGAAGTGGCTCTCCAGCCGGTCGCCGAGCGGGCCGGTGGCCGGGTACGGGACGAGCCGCCCGCCAGTCGCGGCGGCCAGCGCCTGCGCCGTACCCTCGCCGCCGTCGACGAGCGGGATCAGGTCGACGGCGGCATCGGGCAGCACCCGGCCGACGCCCTCGGCGATGGCCTCGGCGGCGGCCTCGGCGGACAGGGACTCCTTGAAGCCGCTGGGGGCGACGACGACGCGGTCGAGCATGAGGTCTCCTGAGGGTCGGAGGGGTGTACGGAGGTCGGCGGCCGGCTGGCGGCGGTTCAGTCGTCGAGGACGGGCACGCCGAGCAGCGGCCAGACCGCGAGGGCGAAGAGCAGCACCAGCGCCGCCGTCAGCGGGGCCAGTACCGCGGCCGTGCGCAGCAGGTCCCGCGGCGTGTACGTCGCCACGCCCGGTATGTCGGAGAAGAGTGCGACGGGCTTGGCGGACGCCGGCAGCGTCTGGCAGAAGCCGGCCGCCGCGGTGGACGCCAGCGCGGCGGCCACCGGGTTGACCCCGGCGGCCAGCGCCGCGGCGATGACCAGCGGGACGAGCACGCTGGAGCGCGCGGAGCGGGACTGCAGCACGAGGTGCGCGGCGGTGCTCACGGCGACCACCCCGGCGAGGAACGCCCATGCGGGCACGGACGAGCCGCCGGGGAGCCCGGAGACCAGCCACGCGGCGGCCTCCGACTCCGACAGCGCGATGCCCATCGCCATCGTCGCCGCCATGAACAGCAGCAGCGACCACGGCACCGTGCGCAGCGCGTCCTTCAGCCGTACGGTCCCTATCGCCGGCGACGCCGCGACCACCGCGCCGATGAGCGCCACCACCGCCGGCGGCACCCGGTGCAGCGGCTCGCTGCACCACAGCACCACCACCGTGCCGAGCAGCAGCGCGCAGCGCGCCTCGGCCTGCGACAGCGGCCCGGTGACCGGCTGTTCCGTGTGCTCCTGGATCTGCTCGGCGGTCAGGTGCACCGGGCCCTTGCGGTCCGCGCGCTTCGTCATCGTCAGCAGCACCACCTCGGCGGCGAGATGGGCGGTGGCGATCGCCAGCGGCAGTCCGAGCAGCAGCCACTCGGTGAAGCCGATCTGCTCCCCGGTCGCCTCCCACAGCACCGACACCGTGATCAGGTGCGCCCCGGCGCCGATGAGGGTCGCCACCGCGGAGAGCAGGATGACGGTGGGGAAGAGCAGCGCCAGCATCACCACCAGCCGCTTCCGCTCGCCCAGCGCCTTGGCCAGGGCGAGGAACACCGGCAGCGCGAGCGCCGCCCGGCCGGAGGTGGCCGGCACGGCGAAGGCGGTGACGACGAGCGCCGCCGTCGTCAGGTGCACCAACTGCCGTACGGAGCGCGCCCCGGTGACCAGGAACACCGCCGCCCGGCCCGCGAGGCCCGTACCCGCCACCGCGGCGGCGAGCACGAACGCGCAGATCAGCAGCCACACCGTCTCGTCGCCCAGGGTGCCGAACAGCGTCTCGCTGTCCAGCACCCCGGTGACGACGAGCGCGAGCCCCGCGCCCAGCGCGATGAACGTGTCGTCGATCGGCGTGCCGATCCAGGCGCAGGTCGCCAGGGCGAACACCGCGAGGGTCAGGCGCCCGTCGGCCGTCAGCCCCGGGGCGTTGCCCGGGACGGCCAGCAGGGCGCAGATGCTGAGGGCCACGCACAACGTCGCGGTCTGGCGCAGGGAGAGGCTCACGGGAAAGAGCCTCCGCGGCGGCCGTGAGCCTCTGATGAGCCGAAGATTAAGGAGATTTCACCTTTTACCTGGGCGTCACCCGAACGAGTGTCAGCGCGCCGGCTCGGGTTCATCCGGCCGGCGGGCGGGCAGCCGGTAGCCCATGCCGCGTACGGTCTCCACCCGCTCGGCGCCCATCTTCTTGCGCAGCGCGCGCACGTACACGTCCACGATGTTGGAGCCCGGGTCGAAGTCGTAGCCCCACACGTGGGAGAGGATCTGCTCGCGCGAGAGCACCTGCCCGGGGTGGCGCAGGAAGAGTTCGAGGAGCACGAACTCGCGGGCCGTCAGGTCCACCATGCGCCCGCCTGCCTGCGCCCGGCGCGTGCGCAGGTCGAGCGAGAGGTCGCCGCTGCGCAGCACCGTCACCTCCGGCGCCCGCGCGGCGGTACGCAGCCGCAGCCGCACCCGGGCGAGCAGCTCCTCGAACCGGAACGGCTTGGTCATGTAGTCGTCGGCGCCGCCTTCGAGACCCGCGACGGTGTCGGTGACCGACGCCCGCGCGGTGAGCACGATCACCGGCACCGTCGAGCGCGCCTCGCGCAGTTGGCGCAGCACGGTGAAGCCGTCCCGGCCGGGCAGCCCGATGTCGAGGATGACCAGGTCGAAGCCGCCGGTCAGGGCGAACTCGTACGCGGTGTCGCCGTCCGCGGCGACGGTGGTGGTGAAGCCGTTGGCGCGCAGCCCCTTCTCCACGAAGGAGGCGATGCGTTCCTCGTCCTCGGCGATGAGAATCCGGTTCATCACAGACCCTCCTGAAGGATCAGGGTAAAGGTGGCCCCGCCGCCTTCGGTGGGGCTGAGTTCGACGTGGCCGCGGTGGCCCTCCGCGATGGCCTTGACGATGGCCAGGCCCAGGCCCGCGCCGCCGCCGCGGGAGCCGCGGCGCGCGGTGCCGCGGCGGAAGCGTTCGAAGATGAGGTCGGCGTCCTGGGGCGGGATGCCGGGGCCGCTGTCGGCGACGTACAGCTCGACGTGTCCCTCCACGGTCCGCGAGCCGATCCGGATGCGCCCGCCGGGCGCGGTGTGCTGCACCGCGTTCTGGGCGAGCTGCACCATGGCCTGCGTGACACGCTGCGGGTCGAGGCGCCTCTCGCCCTCGGCGACCTCGCTCAGCTCCCAGTCCCGCTCGCCCAGCGTCCTGGCCTTGACGAACACGTCCGCGGTCAGCTCCGCCAACTGCACCGGCTCCGGCTCGACGAAGTCCGGCCGCTCGGCCTTGGCGAGCAGCAGCAGGTCCTCCACGATCCGGGTCATCCGGTCCAGCTCGTCGGTGACCAGCCGCAGCGTCTCCTCGCGCTCCGCCGGGTCCTCGCCCATCAGCTCCAGGTGCCCGCGCACGATGGTGATGGGCGTACGCAGCTCGTGCCCGGCGTCGTCGACGAACTCCCGCTGGGCGGCGAACGCCCGCTCCAGCCGGTCCAGCATGGCGTTGAACGTCGCCGCGAGCGCCGCCGTCTCGTCCCGGTCGGCCCGCCCGCGCACCGGGATCCGCCGGGTCAGGTCCTGCTCCGTCAACTGCGCGGCGGTCTGTCCCACCAGCCGTACGGGCGCCAGGATGCGGCCCGCCACCGCCCAGCCGATGGCGCTGACGACCACCAGCGCCATGGCCGAGATCATCAGCATGATGACGAACACATCGCTCACCTGCTCGCGTTCGCGCTCGGTGTGGATGGCGACGACGAACGCCGCCGCGTCCGGCTCCTCCTTCGCGCCGATGCCGACCTTCGCCCAGCGCACCTCGCCCGAGGGCCGGTCGAGGGAGCCCGTACGGCCGCCGGACTCGAAGATCGCCCGGCGGCCCGCCTCGTCGTTCTCCAGCGGCCGGGACATCGTCAGGTCCCGCGGCTGGACGAGCTGCTTCGGCCCGTCGCCGCGCTGGCGCACCAGGCCCAGCAACTCCTCGTCGGGGTCGGCGTACTGCCGCTCCAGGAAGACCGTCAGCAGCCGTTCCGGGTCGGTGAAGGGGCGGCTCGTCTCGGGGTCGACGCCCCGCTCGTAGAGGCTGGCGAACTCCCGCGTCTCCTGCGCCAGCAGCCGGTCGACCCGGTGCTCCAGGTCCCGCAGCAGGATGGACCGGGTGGTGCCGGCGACGGCGGCGAGGGCTGCCGTCATCACCACCAGCAGCAGCAGGAGAATGCGGGCACGCGCGGAGATCATCGATCAGTCGTCGAACTCATCGTCGTCGTTGCCGCCGCCGGAGTCGTCCCCGGTGTCGTCCGCGTCGTCGTCGCCGCTCGCGCTGCCCGACGGATCGGTGGTGGGCCCGTCGCGCACCGGCGGCGGCGAGACCGTCTCCTTGCCCGTCTCCTCGCCGGGCGACGTGCCTGTCGACGGCGAGGTGGACCCCGGCGGGGAGGACGTGCCGCCCTCCATCTCCACCCGGGCGGGCGGAGTGGGGTCCTCCGGGTCGTCGGTCAGGGCGTAGCTGGTCGCGGCGACGCCCAGCGGGATCGCCACCACGGCTGTCAGTGCGGCCATGCGCTTCGAGAAAGCCATGTGTTTGAGGCTGGGGCCGGCGGATGCCGCGCAGCGTGAAGGACGGATGAGAGATTCTTCATCTACGGCCCCGAGCGCGCACCGCGCTACTCCTCCAGGCCGATGGCGAACGCGGCTTCGAGGTCGTGCTGCGAGTACGTACGGAAGGAGATGTGCGTCTCGGTCCCCGCCACGCCCGGGACCTTGCTGATCCGGCCCGGGATCACGTCGGCCAGATCGTCGTGGCGCGCCACCCGGACGATGGCGATCAGGTCGTGCGCCCCCGTGACCGAGTACACCTCGCTGACCCCGTCGATCGCGGCGATCGACTCCGCGATCTCGGGAATGCGGTCCACGTCGGTGTTGATCAGAACGATCGCAGTGATCATGTGTTCGCTCTCCCTCTCGGACCCGCGTGCGGCGCTCACTCTATCTGTCTGCCTAAGACCTCGCTCCAGGTCGTAGGGTGGGGGCACGGCCTGCGACGACGGTCGGTGCGCCGGGCCGGCCCGGCGCCGGAGGGACCGGCCGAAGCCGCGGGGATCGCTGAAGCGGAAGGGTGACCGGTGGTGGAGCCGAGAGAAGGCTCGGGCGTCTCCTCCGAGGAGGACGCGGCCGAGGTGCTCGACGGCCCGCTGCCCGAAGGGGTCCGCCGCCGGATCGTCACCCTGGCCGACGAGTCCTTCGGTGGCCTGACCGTCGCGGAGCTGCCGCCGCAGTTGCGGCAGTACGCCCGCTTCACCCCCTCCCGCCGCGTCAAGCTCGCCGGCAACGCCATCGCCGCCGCGCTGGAGGCCGACGCCGCCTTCCGCGACCGGATCGCCGGGCGGGCCGCGGAGCTCCAGCCCGAGCTGGCCGCCGCGCTGCGCGGCGGCAGCCCGCCGGCCGCCGCCGAGCCCGTCGACGTCGCGGCCCTCGCGTACCTGCTGCGGCCGCCCGGCTGGGTCAAGCTCATCGCCGCCGCCGGCGAGGAGGAGCAGCGCGCCGGCGCCGAGCGGGCCGGCGAGGAGGCCGCCCGCGAGCTGGCCCGGCTGCGTAGGGAGCTGTCCGAGGCCCGCGCTGCCGCCCGCGGCGAGTCGGAGCGCACCCGGCACGAACTGGAGGCGCTGCGCCGCGAGAACGAGGGCCTGCACCGCCGGCTGCGCAGCGCGCTCAGCGACGTCAAGCGCGGCGAGGCCGCCGTCCGCAAGCTCCAGCAGGAGACCGCCGCGGGACGCGAGGAGGCCGCCGCCCACCTGGCCGCAGCCGAGAGCGAGGCCCGCCGGCTCCGCGCCCGCCTCGGCGAGGCCGAGTCGGGCCTGGAGGCCAGCCGCCGGGCCGCCCGCGAGGGGCGCAGCGTGGAGGACATGCGCGTACGGCTCCTCCTCGACACCGTGCTCGACGCCGCCCAGGGGCTCCGCCGCGAACTCGCCCTGCCGCCCGCCCGGATGACGCCCGCGGACACGGTGGGCGCGGTCGAGCCCGGCACGATCTCGCCGAAGGAGGTGGCCGCCCGCGCCCTGTCCGCCACCGACCCGGCGCTCCTCGACCAACTGCTCGCGCTGCCGCAGGCGCACATGGTCGTCGACGGCTACAACGTGACCAAGACCGGCTATCCCACCCTCCCGTTGGAGAAGCAGCGCCTGCGCCTCCTCGGCGGCCTCGCCGGCCTCGCCGCGCAGACAGGTGCTGAGGTGACGTGTGTGTTCGACGGCGCGGAGCTGGCCGCGCCGGTGCTGCTCGCGCCGCCGCGCGGAGTGCGGGTGCTCTTCAGCAAGCCGGGCGAGACCGCGGACGAGCTGATCCGCCGGCTCGTCCGGGCCGAACCCACCGGCAGACCCGTCGTGGTGGTCTCCGCCGACCGCGAGGTCGCCGACGGCGTCGCCGCCGCGGGCGCCCGGCCCGTATCGTCCGCGCTGCTCCTCAAGCGGCTCGCGCGGAGCTGACAACCCGGGGAAACACGGGCGAGTTCGGACAACCCTTCCGTCCCTCGCGGGTGCGGACAGTTCGCCGCTCCGAGTCCAACTCGTTGTCGAACAGTGACTACTGGCCGTGTGATGTGAGTAAAGAAACGCGCTTCGGGGGGACTTTTTTGCCGGAGGGATTTGAACGGATCACCCCTGCCTCGTTAGTGTCTGGCCCGAACCTTCGTGCTGTCGGTCGCTCAACCGGGGCGATGGCGAAGGTCCCGCCGGTACCGGGGCATCCCCAAAGCCACGGTCGGGCGGCTGGAGGAAGAGGAGCTCGCCTTCGTGGCGTCCCACCGTCGACCGAAGCAGCCGAACCGGGCCAGGGTCACCGTCTTCACCGCGACCGCCGCCGCGGCCGTCGCCCTCTCCACCCAGAGCGCGCAAGCCGCCCCCGACAAGGACGACGTCAAGCGGCAGGTCGACAACCTGTACGAGGACGCCGAGCGCGCCACGGAGAAGTACAACGGCGCCAAGGAGCGGCAGGACAAGCTCGAAGAGGACGTCAAGGAGCTCCAGGACAAGGCCGCCCGCGGCCAGCAGGAGCTCAACGACCTCCGCGACGGCCTCGGTTCGCTGGCCACCGCCCAGTACCGCAGCGGCAGCATCGACCCCTCCGTGCAGCTTTTCCTCTCCGCCGACCCGGACACCTACCTGGACAAGGCGTCCACGATGGACCGGGTCAGCGGCAAGCAGGCCGAGTCGCTGGAACGCATCGCCGACAAGCAGCGCAGCCTCGCGCAGCAGCGCCAGGAGGCGAGCGAGAAGCTCAAGGACCTGGAGGAGACCCGCAAGGAGCTGGGCTCCCAGAAGAAGAAGGTCCAGGACAAGCTGAGCGACGCCCGCGCGCTGCTCAACGAGCTGACCGAGGAGGAGCAGGCCGCGCTCGCGGAAGAGGAGCAGCGCGCCAGCCGCGAGGCGGAGGACCGCGTCGACCTCGGCGACGTCGCCCCCGGCTCCTCCCACGGCGCGGCCGCCCTGTCCGCGGCGCAGAGCAAGCTGGGCGCCCCGTACGTCTACGGCGCCACCGGCCCCAGCTCCTTCGACTGCTCGGGACTCACCGGCTGGGCCTTCTCGCAGGCCGGCGTCGCGCTGCCGCGCATCTCCCAGGACCAGGCCAACGTCGGCACCCGGATATCCTCGGTCAGCCAGCTCCAGCCCGGGGACCTCGTGTTCTTCTACAGCGACCTGCACCACGTGGGCATCTACGCGGGCAACGGCCAGATCATCCACGCCCCGAAGCCGGGCGCGGTCGTCCGCTACGAGGCCGTCGGGAACATGCCGTTCATGTGGGGCGCGCGCGTCTGACGCCGGCCGCGGTGCCCGCCGCGGCCTCTGTTGTGCACGCCGCGGCTTTCGTTACGGCCACCGTGCCGCCCGTTCGGGCGAATTGCCGACACCGCGCGTTTCGAACGTCCCGCGGGTGACCTGCGTCGGCACCCGGGCGCCGACATCGCGCCCGGGGGCGGTTCTTGGTCGGCGCGTAGTCGCGTGGTTACTGTCTGCCGCGTGTCAGCACATCGACGATCCATCCGGCACTGCGGTGCCGGCCGCCTGCGTACCGGCGTCCTCACCGCCGCCGCGGCGGCGGCGCTGTCCGGCTCGCCCGCCGTCTTCTCCGGCCTCTCCGACGCGGCCCTGGCCGCCCCCGACGACCACGCCGAGGCCAGGGAGCGCGTACACGACCTCTACGCCCAGGCAGAACGGGCCACCGAGAAGTACAACGCGGCCAAGGAGCGCACCGAGGAGCTGCGCCGCAAGGCGGCGCTGCTCCAGGACCGCGCCGCCCGCGACCTCGCCCGGATCAACCGGATGCGCACCGAACTCGGTTCGCTCGCCGGTGCGCAGTACCGCTCCGGCGGCATCGACCCGAACCTGACCCTGATCCTCTCGGAGAGCCCCGAGGGCTATCTGGAGAAGGCCGCCACCCTGGAGCGCATCGGCAACCGGCAAAGCGGCCGGCTGCGCCAACTCGTCGGCCTCCAGCGCGGGCTGGAGCAGCAGCGGGTACGGGCCAGGGACACCCTCGCGGACCTGGAGCGCGAACGCGACGCGCTGGCCGGGCACAAGCGCGAGGTCACCGACCGGCTCGCGGAGGCGCGGCGGCTGCTCAACTCGCTGCCGAAGGAGGAGCGCCCCGGCGCCGGCGACCGCGCCTCCCGCTCCGCCCAGGCGCCCGACCTCGCCCCGGTGCCGGCCTCCGGCCGCGGCGCGCTCGCGGTGGCGGCGGCACGGGGCGCGGTCGGCACCCCGTACGTGTGGGGCGGCGCGGCGCCCGGCGGGTTCGACTGCTCGGGCCTGACGCAGTGGGCCTACGGCAAGGCCGGGGTGTCCATCCCGCGCACGTCGCAGGCGCAGCGCTACGCGGGCCGCCAGGTGCCGCTGGGCCAGGCGAAGCCGGGTGACCTGGTGACGTACCGGGCGGACGCGAGCCACGTGGCGATGTACGTGGGCGGCGGCCAGGTCGTCCACGCCCCGTACCCGGGCGCGTCGGTGCGCTATGACCCGGTGGGAATGATGCCGGTCGCCTCGGTGACCCGGCCGTAGGAAGCGGACGGGGGCGCGGCTGCCGGCGCGCCCCCACGTCCCTCACATCCCCGCCGTCCCCATATCCCCTACGTCCCCCGCACTCCCGCCCAAGGGTAGGCCGCCCCTCTGACAACACCGCCCCGGTCACCCGCGCCGCGCCCCGCCCGCCGCAGCGACGTACGCTCGTCGGCGTGGCAGGCGTACGGACCGTGGTGCTGGTGCTCTGTGCCGGGCTGGTCGCCGTGCTGCTCGGCGGGTGCGGCGACGACGGCGAGCCCCGCGACGCCACCCGCGCCATCGCCGACCTGCTACGGCAGCGCTCCGCCGCCGTCCGCGACGGCGACGAGGCCGCGTACCTCCGCACCGTCGACCCGCAATCCGGCCCGTACCGGCAGCAGCAGCGCACCGTCTTCCGCAACCTCGACGCCCTCCCGCTCGCCGCCTGGACCCTGCGCCTCGACGACCCCGCCGGCGCCACCGTGCCCGCCGCCGAGCGCACCACCGCCGACGTCCGCCTGACCTACCGCCTCCGCGGCTACGACACCGGCGACGCGACCGCCGACCAGCGGCTGGAGTTCGTACGCCGCGACAGCCGCTGGTACGTCGCGGGACCCGCGCCCGGCAGCCGCCCGCAGCCGTGGGACCAGGGCCCCCTGACCGTCGTACGCGGTACGCACAGCCTCGTGCTCGGCGCCGGCCACCCCGAGGGCCGCCTGCGCGACATCGCCGCCGTCGCCGACCGCGCGGTGCCCGGCGTCTCCGCCGCCTGGGGCGGCGCGTGGGCGCGCCGCGTCGTGGTGCTGGTGCCCGCCTCGCAGGCGGCGATGGGGGAACTGCTCGGCGCGGGGCCCACGGCCTACGCGGGCGTCGCCGCCGTCACCACCGGCCGGCACCGGGACCGCACGCCCGCCGACCGCGTCGTCGTCAACCCCGAGGCGTACGACACCCTCGGCACCCTGGGGCGCCGCATCGTCCTCACCCACGAGACCGTCCACGTCGCCACCCGCGCCGACACCTCCCCGGCCACGCCCCTCTGGCTCTCGGAGGGCTTCGCGGACTGGGTCGCCTTCCGCGCCACCGGCCGCGACCCCCGCCAGGGCGCACCCGAACTCGCCCGTGCCGTGGCCGCCGGCCGGCTGCCACGGTCCCTCCCCGCCGACGCCGACTTCACCCGTCCCGCGGGCGGCGACGGCGACCGGGTCGCGGAGGCGTACGGCGAAGCGTGGCTGGCGGCCCGGATGGTCGCCGACGAGTGGACCCCGGACCGCCTCGTGGCGCTCTACCGCGCCGTGGGCGGGGCGGAGTCCCGCGAGCAGGCCGTCGGCCCGGCACTGCGGGCGGAGCTGGGTGTCGACCTCGGGGAGTTCACGGCACGGTGGCGGACGTATCTGGAGCGCGAGGTGGGCTGAGGGCGCCCGCGCCACTTTTGCCTGAGAGGCAAGGAGTTTGACTCTGGGGCACGCGCGGTGGCTCAATGGCCGGTATGAGCACCGACCACCCCCAGGCTCCCCACCTGCGTGAGCTGCGCCGGCGGGCCGGGCTGACGCTGGAGGCCGCGGCCGCCAGGGCCGAGCTTTCGCCGGCTCATCTCTCCCGGCTGGAGACCGGGCAGCGGCAGCCCTCGCTGCCGGTGCTGCTGAAGCTGGCCCGGGTCTACGGTACGACGGTCTCCGAGCTGCTCGGCGAGGTGCCCTCGGCGCAGACCTCCGTCGTGCGGGGGGCCGAGGTGCCGGTGCGGGAGGCCGGAGGGTGGTCGTACCGGCAGGCCGGGGGGACGGACCGGGGGATGCAGGCGCTGCGGGTGTTCGTGCCGTACGACGCCGAGCACCGCGATCTCGTACGGGTCCATCCCGGCGAGGAGTGGCTGTACGTGCTCGACGGGCGGATGCGGCTCGTGCTCGGTGACCGCGAGCACCTGCTTGACCCGGGGGACAGCGCCCAGTTCGACTCCCTCACCCCGCACCGCATCGCCGCCGCCGAGCCCGGCGGCCTCGGGCTGCTCTTCGTCCACACGCTGCTGCAGAGCGCCGTCGCCGGGCTGTGCCTCGGTGACGGCACCCGGCACTGACCCCAAGGAGACCGCCGTGTCCAAGCGGATTGAAGAGAGATTCCCCCGCGGCCTGGTGATCCGCCTCATCGTCTACATCTTCGTCGGCCACCTCTTCGCCGCGTTCCTGCTGCTCCTCTTCAAGGCGGGCGGCGGCGCGTAGACCGCGAAGGGGATACACGGGGTACGCGGACCTCACCACGTCAGCAGGTCGTCCTCCCGCGCCGTACGCTGCCGCGGCACCGAAGCCTCCCCGCTCTCCGGCCCGACCGGCGCCCCCGCCGTCGACCGCCACAGCCGCCGGCACGCCACCAGCGTCGCCGCGACCAGCAGCCCGTTCCGCAGCGCCAGCAGCGCGATCCCGAACCCGGTGCTCCCCACGACCTCACCGAACCACACCGGGAACTCCGCCAGCGTCACCCCCGTCGCCGCCAGCACCAGTCCCGCCGGCAGCGCCATCCGCGCCGCCCGCAGCGTCAGGCACACCGCCGCCAGGCCGACGAGCCAGAGCAGGTACTGCGGGCTGATCACCCGGCTCGTGGTCGTGAACAGCAGCGCCCCTGCGAACGCCGCCTCGCACCCCGTCGTCGCCGTGAACTCCCGCGCCCGCAGCCGCCACAGCACCAGCCACCCCATCGCCAGTACCGAGAGCGCCAGCGCCAGATCGCTGACCAGGCCGACGCCGGGACCGAGGAACTCCATGGAGCCGTAGTGCAGTTCCACCGTCCCCTCCCAGCCGTGGTGCCGGCCGATGTGGAAGACCAGTGCCCCCAGCGACTCCACCTCCGTGCCGCGGTCGCGCTGCGCCGTGACGAAGTCGAACGCCCCCGGCATCGCCAAGGACGCCAGCAGCGCCACCCCCGCCGCCGTACCCGCCGCCGCGCCCCACGACAGCCGCGTCGCCCGCCCGCGCGCCGCGCCCAGCAGCACCAGCACCGGCCACACCTTCAGCATCGCGCCGAACCCCGCCAGCGCCCCCGCGACCGCCGGCCGCCGGGCCGCGGCCAGCAGCGCCGCGACGGCGACGGCGGTGACCATCACGTCGTAGCGCGCGTACGCGGTCGGCCCCAGCAGCGGCACCCCCGCCACCCAGAACCACGCCCCCGCCCGCGACCGCCCGGCGCCGCCGCCGGCCCGCAGCAGCAGCGCCAGCACCGCGGCGTCCGCCGCGCAGGCCAGCGCGAAGAAGGCGGACGCGTAGCCGAGGAACGGCAGCAGCCCGGGGGAGAGCACCGGGAGCGCGGCGCCCGGCGGGTACTGCCAGCTCACGTCGTCGACCGGGAACGTGCCGGTGCGCAGCACCTCGTACCAGCCGCGGTAGATCACCTCGACGTCGCTGGTGACGTCGGGCCCGGGCAGCGTGACCACACCCAGCACGAGCAGCAGCAGGCCCGTGCGGGTCAGCGCCCACGCCGCCACCGGCGCCGCGACCCGTGCCATGGTTCGACCTCCGCCCCGCCCCCGTGTGCGTCCGACGACACTGCGAGTCCGACGACACTACGACACGGCTCCGCCCGGCCGCAGGTCCCCGGCACCGCGGGCCCCGGTACTGTCGGCCGCGATGCACAAGCCACCGACCCGCAAGCCGCCGACCCACAGGCCGCCGCGCAAGACGCTCGTCGTCACCAACGACTTCCCGCCCCGCCCCGGCGGGATCCAGAACTTCCTGCACAGCATGTGCCTGCGGCTGGACCCCGAGCAGGTCGTCGTCTACGCCTCCACCTGGAAGCGCGACGCCGAAGGCCGCGCCGCCACCCGGGACTTCGACGCCCGCCAGCCCTTCGAGGTGATCCGCGACCGCACCACGATGCTGCTGCCCACCCCGCGCGTCACCCGCCGCGCGGCCGGGCTGCTGCGCGCGCACGGCTGCCGCTCGGTGTGGTTCGGGGCCGCCGCGCCGCTCGGGCTGATGGCGCCGGCGCTGCGGCGCGCGGGCGCCGAGCGGATCGTGGCCACCACGCACGGGCACGAGGCGGGCTGGGCGCAGTTGCCGGGGGCGCGGCAACTGCTGCGGCGCATCGGCGAGTCGGCGGACACGCTCACGTACCTCGGCGAGTACACCCGCGCCCGGATCGCCCGTGCGCTCACCCCCGAGGCCGCCGCGCGCATGGCGCAGCTGCCGCCGGGCGTCGACGAGACCGCGTTCCACCCGGGCTCCGGCGGCGACGCCGTACGCGCCCGCCTCGGGCTCGCGGACCGGCCGGTCGTCGTCTGCGTCTCCCGGCTCGTCCCCCGCAAGGGCCAGGACACCCTGATCCGCGCGCTGCCCCGGATCAGGGAGTCCTGGCCGGAGGCGGTGCTGCTGATCGTCGGCGGCGGCCCGTACCGCGGTGACCTGGAGAAGCTCGCGGCGGCCACGGGTGTCGCCGGCTCGGTGCGCTTCACGGGCGCGGTGCCGTGGGAGGAGTTGCCGGCGCACTTCGGCGCGGGCGACGTGTTCGCCATGCCGTGCCGCACCCGGCGCGGCGGGCTCGACGTGGAGGGGCTGGGCATCGTGTACCTGGAGGCGTCCGCGACCGGCCTGCCGGTCGTCGCGGGCGACTCGGGCGGGGCCCCGGACGCGGTGCTCGACGGCGAGACCGGGTGGGTGGTGCGCGGCGGCGCGGAGCGGCAGGCGGCGCAGGCGGCGGAGCACATCGTGACGCTGCTGGGCGACGCGGACCTGCGCGCGCGGATGGGCGCGCGGGGGCGGGCGTGGGTGGCGGAGCGGTGGCGCTGGGACCTGCTGGCGGAGCGGCTGACGTCGCTGCTGTGAGGGCGCGGAGCGGCGCGTACGGTACGCGCCGGGGCGGCGGTCGTACGCACCGGCCCCACCGGGCCCGTACGCGACCGGCGTTCGGCGCCCGTACGCGAGCGACCCCGTACGCCCCCGCGCCCTACCGCTCGTACAGCGCCTCGATCTCCTCCGTGAAGTCCTTCGCCACCGCGCCCCGCTTCAGCTTCAGCGACGGCGTGAGATGCCCCGACTCCTCCGTGAACTGCCCCGGCAGGATGCGGAACTTGCGCACCGACTCCGCCCGCGACACCTGCGCGTTCCCGTCGTCCACGGCCAACTGCACCGCCGCAAGCAGTTCCGTGTCGTCCGCCAGCTCCGCCGCCGTCCGGCCCTGCTTGCCGTGCTCCTCCGCCCACCGGGCGAGGAACTCCTCGTCCAGGGTGACCAGCGCCGCGACGAACGGGCGCGCGTCGCCGACGACCATGCACTCCGCCACCAGCGCGTGCGCCCGGATCCGGTCCTCTAGCACCGCGGGGGCGACGTTCTTGCCCGCCGCCGTGACGAGGATCTCCTTCTTCCGCCCGGTGATGGACAGATACCCGTCCTCGTCCAGGCTGCCGAGGTCGCCGGTGCGCAGCCACTCGCCGTCTAGCGCCGCGGCCGTCGCGTCCTCGTTGGCCCAGTACTCCTCGAAGACGTTGCCGCCGCGCACCAGCACCTCGCCGTCGTCGGCGATGCGGATGGTGCAGCCCGGCAGCGGCTGCCCTACGGTCCCGATCTTCGGGCGCTGCACCGGGTTGACGGTGATCGCGGCGGCCGTCTCGGTCAGGCCGTAGCCCTCCAGGACGGTGAAGCCGATGCCGCGGTAGAAGTGCCCGAGCCGCTCGCCGAGCGGGGCGCCGCCGGAGATCGCGTGGGTGGCGCGGCCGCCGAGGACGGCGCGCAGCTTGGCGTAGACGAGTTTGTCGAAGAGCGCGTGCCGCAGCCGCAGCCCGAAGGCGGGGCCGCCGGTGTCCAGGGCGCGGCTGTACGCGATGGCGGTGTGGGCCGCCTTGTCGAAGATCTTCCCCTTGCCGTCGGCCCCGGCCTTGGCGCGGGCGGAGTTGTAGACCTTCTCGAAGACGCGGGGAACGCCGAGCAGCAGCGTCGGCTTGAAGCCGGCGAGGTCGCCGGTGAGGTTCTTCACGTCCGACACGTGGCCGAGCTTCATCGGGGCGACCATCGCCGCGATCTCCACCAGCCGGCCGAAGACGTGGGCGAGCGGCAGGAAGAGGAGGATGGAGCTGTCGCCGGAGCGGAAGAGCGGGCGCAGTTGCTCCACCGCGTTGCCGCACTCGGCGAGGAAGTGGCCGTGGGTGAGGACGCAGCCCTTGGGGCGGCCGGTGGTGCCGGAGGTGTAGACGAGCGTCGCGGGGGAGTCGGCGCCGGCCGCGGAGCGGTGCTCCTCCAGCGCGGCGTCGGACACCCCGGTCCCGGCGGCGGTCAGCTCGGCGACGGCGCCCTTGCCGTCCCCTTCGCCGCCGGACCCGCCGTCGATCTGCCACACCTGGCGCAGCAGCGGCACCCGGCCGCGTACCGACTCGACCGCCGCGGCGTGCTCCGCGGTCTCCACCACGCACGCCACCGCGCCCGAGTCGCTGAGGATCCAGTGGATCTGCTCGGCCGAACTGGTCTCGTACACCGGGACGGTCACGCCGCCCGCGGTCCAGATCGCGAAGTCCAGCAGTGTCCACTCGTACCGCGTACGGGACATCAGCCCGATCCGGTCCCCCGGCCGCAGCCCGGCCGCGACCAGGCCCCTGGCCACCGCCTCCACCTCCGCGAGGAAGTCCGCGGCGGACACGTCCTGCCAGTCGCCCGCCGCGGTCTTGCGGGCGACGACGGCCAGGTCGGGGGTGCGGGCGGCGTTGGTGCGGACGAGGTCCGAAAGGTTGGCGTCCGCCGGGACCTCGTACAGGGCGGGAAGGGCGAACTCTCGCAAGACGCTGCTCCTCGACGTTCCGGTGGGCCACCTGCGACCCTATCCCCACGGGGGCGCCTTGCGGCAGTGGCGCCGCTCACCGCCGTGCGGGTGCCGCACGGGCGCCGTCGGGGCGCCGTGCGCGCCGGAAGTAGGGTGATCGCATGAGGGTCCACGTGGTCAGCGACGTGCACGGCAACAGCGCGGATCTGGCCCGCGCGGGCGACGGCGCGGACGCGCTGGTGTGCCTCGGCGACCTCATCCTCTTCATCGACTACGCCGACCACTCGCGCGGCATCTTCCCCGACCTCTTCGGCGTCGCGAACACCACGCGCAGCGTGGAGCTGCGCACCGCCCGCAGGTTCGACGAGCACCGGGAGTTCGTGCGCTCGCTGTGGGCCGGGATGGACAAGCGCGGGGAGATCGAGAAGGCGGTGCGCAAGCAGTACGCGGAGCTGTTCGCGGCCTTCCCCACGCCGACGTACGCCACCTACGGCAACGTCGACATCCCGCGGCTGTGGCCCGAGTTCGCCCGCGAGGGCACCACGGTCCTCGACGGTGAGCGGGTCGAGATCGGCGGGCTGGTCTTCGGTTTCGTCGGCGGCGGACTGCAGACGCCGATGCGCACGCCGTACGAGATCGACGACGAGACGTACGCCGCGAAGGTCGCCGCCGTCGGCGACGTCGACGTGCTCTGCTCGCACATCCCGCCCCTCGTCCCCGACCTCTGCTACGACACGGTGGCGCGCCGCTTCGAGCGCGGCAGCGAGGCGCTGCTGGAGGCGGTGCACAAGGTGCGGCCGCGGTACGCGCTCTTCGGCCACGTCCACCAGCCGCTGGCGCGGCGGATGCGGATCGGGGCGACGGAGTGCGTGAACGTCGGGCACTTCGCGTCCCGTGGGAAGCCGTGGGTTCTGGAGTGGTGAACCGGGCGCGGTAACCTTCAGCGCGGACGGTTGACGGAGGAGCCAAGGCATGGCAGAGCACACCAGGTCGAGCATCACCATCGACGCCGCGCCGGACGCGGTGATGACGGTGATCGCGGACTTCGACCGCTACCCGGAGTGGACCGGCGAGGTGCGGCGGACCGAGGTGCTCGAAGCGGACGGACAGGGGCGCGCGGTGCGCGTGCTGCTGGTGCTGGACGCGAAGACGATCCGGGACGAACAGACGCTGGCGTACACCTGGGCGGGACCGCACGAGGTGCGCTGGACGCTGGAGAAGTCGCAGATGCTGCGCGCGCTGGACGGGGCGTATCTGCTGCGGCCGCTGGCGGGCGGCGAGCGCACCGAGGTGACGTACGAGCTGACCGTCGACGTCAAGATCCCGATGCTCGGGATGATGAAGCGCAAGATGGAGAAGATCATCATCGAGCGGGCGCTGGACGGGCTGAAGCAGCGCGTCGAGAGCGTGCCGGGCGCTTCCGCCGACTCCGGTTCCGGTTCCGGCACGGACTGACGGGCCGCGTGCGTACTCTCCTCGTCACCGGCGCGGCCGGCGCGGGCCGTACGACGGTCGCGGCGGCGACGGCGCTGCGGGCCGCGCGCGACGGAGCGCGGGTGCTGCTGCTGACGGCGGACCGGGAGGCGGGCGGGCTGCTGACGGGCGCGCGGGAGGCGCAGATCCCGGGGCAGCGGCCGGCCGCGGAGCCGGCGGCCGAGCGGTCGGGGGAGACCCCGCCGTGGACGGATCCCGTCCGGGTCGAGACGGGGCTGTGGGCGGCGCGGCTGCGCGGGGCGGAGTCGGCGACGGAGTCGCTGGCGGTCTGGCAGGAGCGGTACGAGGACACCCTGGAGCTACTCGGCGCGACGCCGCTGGCGGCGGAGGAGCTGACGCCGCTGCCGGGCTCGCGCGAGTTCGCGGTGCTGCGGGCGCTGGTGGCGCTGTACGAGACCGGGGCGGAGGGCGGCGGCGTACCCGCGGCCGGGGACTCCGCTGCGTCCGGGGCGTGGGATCTGGCCGTCGTGGACATGCCCGCCGCGTGGGAGACGCTGCGGGCGCTGGCGCTGCCGGAGCAGTTGGTGCGGTACCTGCGGCGGCTGCTGCCTGCGGAGCGGCAGGCGGCGCGGGGGCTGCGGCCACTGCTGGGGCGGCTGCTCGGGGCGCCGGTGCCGGCGGGGCGGGTGTACGAGGCGGCGGCCCGCTGGGAGCACCGGCTGGAGGCCGTGCGGGAGGCGGCCGAGGCCGCGGGGACGCGGGTGCGGTTCGTACTGGAGGCGACTCCGCGCGGGGCGCGCGAGCTGCGGCGTACGCGCGCGGCGTACGCGCTGCAGGGGTGCGCGGTCGAGGCCGTCGTGGCGAACCGGGTGCTGCCCGGGGGCTCGGACGACGCCTGGTACGCGACGCTGGCGGACGAGCAGCACCGCGTGGCCAAGGAGCTGGGCGCGGAGCTGCGCGACGCGGGCGCCAGGTTCTGCGTGCTGCCGCACCTGGGCCCGGAGCCGAAGGGCCCGGTGGCCCTGGCGGTGCTGGCGGAGGCGGTGGCGCCGCCGGGCGCACGGCCCGCGGCGATCGACCCCGGGGATCCGGCGGAGGTGGACGACCTGCTGGCCGACGAGGGCGTGCTGCTGTACCGCCTGCCGCTGCCGGGCGTCGAACGGGGGGACCTCACCCTCGTACGCCGCGGCGACGAACTCCTGGTCACGGCGGCCGGCCACCGCCGCGCCCTGCCGCTGCCGGCGGCACTACGCCGCTGCACCATCACCCGGGCCGGCCTCCACGAAGCCGAACTCCACATCCGCTTCACCCCGGACCCGGCAGTCTGGCCCCAGCCCCGCTGACGAGCCGAGCCGCCCGGGGCACCCCATGCCGCACCGCCGCCCGCCCGCGCAGCCTCACCGGACTCGTGCCCACCCGCCTCGTCGGCCCCGCCCCGCTCCGTCCGTCGCCCTCCCCACCCACCTCCACACCGGGCGCAACCCCCGCCACCCCCGCCTCCCGCCTCCCCGGGCACACAACCCTCTGCGCGGCAGTGAACGTGAAGTCGGCGGTCGGGTACCGTCGATGTATGAGTGATGCCATCGAGCGCCCTGAACCCGGTGCGGCGTCCACCGTCCCGGACCCGGACGCGTGGGCCCAGGCGTGTGCCGAGGACTTCGCCGCCGAGCAGGCCCGGCGGCGCGCGGTCTACGGGCCCGAGCCCGTCAGCGCCGCGGAGGAGCTGCGCCGCTTCTTCGACTCCCTCTCCGACAAGGTCTCCGAGCTCCGCGCCCCCGGCGCGACCGGCGGCACCGCCGCCGTCGCGCAGACCGCCGCGCAGCAGTTCGCGAAGCAGTTCCTCGCCTCCGTGAAGACCGTCGTCGAGCCCGTCGTGGAGCGCAATCCGCAGGTCTTCGACCACCTCGCCACCGCCGGCACGGAGATCGCCGCCGCCTACCGCGCCGCAGTTCAGCGGCAGGAAGCCGACTGGTCGCGGGACGACGAACCACCCAGCAGCCCCAAGCAGATCGACCTCGACTGACGGCCGGGCCCCGCGCTGCCTCCGGTAATGTGAGGAGGCGCAGCGGGGCTCGAACCGAATAACCGAGGGAGACATGGGACTCACCATCGGCGTCGACATCGGCGGCACCAAGATTGCGGCCGGTGTGGTCGACGAAGAGGGCTCGATCATCCGGACGAGCACGGTACCGACCCCCGACACACCCGAAGGCGTCGTGGACGCCATCTGCGCGGCGGTCCAGGAGGTCACGTCCGCGACCCCGGCCGAGGCCGTCGGCATCGGCGCCGCCGGGTACGTGGACGACAAGCGCGCCACCGTGCTCTTCGCCCCGAACGTCAACTGGCGCCACGAGGCGCTCAAGGACAAGGTCGAGCAGCGCATCGGCCTGCCCGTCGTGGTCGAGAACGACGCCAACGCAGCCGCCTGGGGCGAGTACCGCTTCGGCGCCGGCCAGGGCCACGACGACGTCGTCTGCATCACCCTGGGCACCGGCCTCGGCGGCGGCGTGATCATCGGCGGCCGGCTGCACCGCGGCCGCTTCGGCGTGGCCGCGGAGTTCGGTCATATCCGCGTCGTGCCCGACGGGTTGCTCTGCGGCTGCGGCAGCCAGGGCTGCTGGGAACAGTACGCCTCCGGCCGCGCCCTCGTGCGGTACGCGCGCCAGCGGGCCGCCGCCACCCCCGAGTCCGCCGAGATACTGCTCGCCCTCGGCGACGGTACGCCCGAGGGCGTCCAGGGGCGGCACGTCAGCGAGGCCGCCCGGCGCGGCGACCCGGTGGCGGTCGACTCGTTCCGGGAGCTGGCCCGTTGGGCGGGCGCGGGGCTCGCGGACCTGGCGTCGCTCTTCGACCCGTCGGCGTTCATCGTCGGCGGCGGCGTCTCGGACGAGGGCGACCTCGTCCTCGACCCGATCCGCAAGTCGTTCCGGCGCTGGCTCGTCGGCAGCCAGTGGCGCCCGCACGCGCAGGTGCTCGCCGCCCAACTCGGCGGCCGCGCCGGCCTCGTCGGCGCCGCCGACCTGGCCCGCCAGGGCTGACGCCCGGCCGGCGCGGATGACGTGACGGCCCGCGTGCCGGACGGTGCGAGCACCCGAAGGCACGAGGGCCCACGGCCTCCGGTACGGAACGGCCCCCGGCTTCCGCGACGCCGCGGCCCGCGGCGGCCACCCCCCACCGCCGTACCCCGGTAGTCTCACCCCCGTGCTGCTGCCCGATCTGCCCGCCTCGCGCACCGAGCCGGACGGCTCCGCCGTCGTCCGGCTGCTCAGCTACAACATCCGCTCCATGCGCGACGACACCGCCGCCCTCGCCCGCGTGATCCGCGCCTGCGCCCCCGACGTCGTCTGCATCCAGGAAGCTCCCCGCTTCTTCCGCTGGCGCAAGAAGGCCGCCCGGCTCGCCCGCGCCACCGGCCTGCTGTACGTCACCGGCGGCGCCACCAGCGCCGGGCCCATGCTCCTCGCCGGTCTGCGCGCCCACGTGGAGCGCACCGACGAGACCCTGCTGCCCCGCACCCGCGGCCTGCACCAGCGGGGTCTGGCGACGGCGGTGCTGCGGTTCGGCGATGCCCGGCTGGCCGTCGTCAGCACGCATCTGAGCCTCGCCAAGGCCGAGCGCTACGAGCAGGCCGGGCTGGTGCTCGCGCACGTGCGCGCCCTCGGCGAGCCGCACGTCGCGGTCGCCGGGGACCTCAACGAGCGCCCCAAGGGCCCGGCGTTCCGCCGGCTCGCCGCCGAACTGCAGGACGGCTGGGTCGTCAGCCCCTGGGGCGGGCGGCACACCTCCACCGCGCTCAACCCGCGCAAGCGCATCGACGCCGTGCTCGCGGCCGATGCGGTCGAGGTGCTGGGCTGCGGCGTCCCGGAGGGCCTGCCGGGCCTCTCTTCGGCCGACCTCCGCGTCGCCACCGACCACCTCCCGGTCCTGGCGGTGCTCCGCGTCCCCGCGCCGGACGGGACCGCGGACCCCGGACGCTGAGGTGAGTACCGGATCCGAGGGCCGGACCGTCGTCGGCTCGCGGCCGGTGGAACGCCGGCATCCGGGGCTGTGACACTCCTTGACCGCCGTCACCCGCCGCCGTACTGTCCGTCCCGCAGCGCTTTGGTAAGCGCTTGCCGCACGCTTGCGCGAAGCCGTTGCCGCCCCCCGCAACCCCGGCGTCACGTGTGATGGGGCCAACAGGAGCGTGAATCATGCCCAGCGA
Organism: Streptomyces sp. NBC_01808; assembly: GCF_035917395.1. NCBI lineage: Bacteria > Bacillati > Actinomycetota > Actinomycetes > Kitasatosporales > Streptomycetaceae > Streptomyces > Streptomyces sp. NBC_01808. The sequence goes on along the minus strand of NZ_CP109072.1, from coordinate 1,894,043 downwards.
TCTGGACCGAAGGCACCTGCTCAGACTCACCGCCGGCACCGCGGTGGCGAGCGCCGCGCTCGCCGGGTCCGCCCGCGCCGCGGTCGCCCCGGCGCCGGCGACCGCCGCTCCGGGGCGCCCGGCGGCCCGCTACAGCACCGCGGACTACCCGGTCAGCATGAACCTCTTCTGCTTCAACCAGAACATCCAGTCCTGGATCAAGAACCGCGCCAACGGCGCGCCCCAGCTCAGCACGATGGCGGCCGTCGACTGGGCCGCGCAGGCCGGGTTCGACGCGGTGGACATCACGGCGTACTACATCCCGGGGTACGAGACCCACACCATGCCCTCGCGCCCGGCCGAGGAGATCACCGCCTTCGCGACCGGGCTGCGCGAGCGGTGCGAGCGGCTGGGCCTGCCCATCACCGGGACCGGTGTCTTCAACGACTTCGCCGACCCGTCGCGCCGTGAACTCGACATCCTGCGCACCCGGTTCTGGATCGACGTCGCCCGGGCGATGGGAGCGCCCGCCATCCGCGTGTTCTCCGGCGTCGTGCCCGCGGACCTCGACGCCGCCGGCGGCTGGGAGACGGTCACCCGCGCCCGGATCGTGCCGGCGCTCCGCGAGATCGCGGAGTACGCGGCGCCCAAGGGCGTCAGGATCCTGCTGCAGAACCACGGCGACATGACCGCCACCGCCGAGCAGACCATCCGGACCATCGAGTGGACCGGGCACGAGAATGTCTCCATCATCAACGACACCGGGTACTTCCGGCCGTTCCGCGCGCCGACCGGCGACGGCTACGACTGGTACCGCGACATCGCCGCATGCCTGCCGTACTCGGACAGCATCCAGGTCAAGCGCCTGCCCGCCGGGGCGGACTCCGCCGGCCCGCCGATGGACTACGAGCGGCTGTTCACCGCGCTGCGGCTCAGCGGCTGGGAGCACGCGGTGCCGGTCGAGCGGCTGTGGGCCAAGGACGCGCCGGACAACCCGAGTAAGCAGCCGACGCCGCCGTTCGACCAGGTGGCCGCGCTCCTCGCCGACGTGCGCGCCGGTCTGGCCGCCACGAAGCAATCGCCCTTCCGCGCACTGCGCGAGCACCTGCGCGACCTCCACCGCGAGCGGGCGGTGGGCCTGCGCTCGTGGCTGCGGCTCTCCGGGCTGCTCAAAACGGCCGAGCTGGACTACCTGCAGGGCTCCCCGGCGGACGCGCGGCAGGCACTCGACCAGGCCCTGGGCCTGCTGGCCGCGGCGACCGATGTGGTTCCGGCCGCGCGGGAGTCGCTGGTGCGCGAGGTGGGGGCGCTGCGGACCGTCTGGGGCGACGTGTACGGCTGAACCGGCTACGGCCGCTTCCTGACCTCCTTCACCACGGTGCAGTGGTTCCGTTACGGGGCCGGGGTGTCCCCGGGGCCGGCTAGACGACCGCGCCGCCGCCCGGCGGCTCGTCGTCATCGTCGCCGCCGGGGCGCATCCGCGCGACGAGCGTGGCGAAGCCGCCGAGGAAGCCGCCGATGCCCAGCACCGAGGCCCACCAGGTCATCGGCTGCTGGAAGATGAGCATCCCCAGCAGGAGCAGCGGGCCGCCGAGGACCGCGAGCCAGGCGAACTTGGTCGTCGTGTCGGCCTTCGGCAGCGGCGGCGGCTCGGGCGGGACGAAGTGGCCCTCGTCGGTCTCGTCGAGGTCGTCGTCCGACGCCTCGGCGGCCTCCCAGTCGCGCGGTCCCGTACCGGCGGAGAAGACGATGAAGCTCGCGCCGTCACCGCCCCCGGGGCCGCCGCTCTTGGCGCCGTCCCCGGGGCCGCCGTCCTCGTCCGGGTCCGCCGGGCCCTCCGCGGTGGCGACACCGCCGCCCGCGTCCGCCGGGCCGTCCGCCGGGCCGTCCGCCGCGCCGCCCGCCGGGCCCTCGCCCTCGGCCGCCGCGCGCGCCGCCCGCTCGTGCGGCGGCTCCACGGAGTCCTCGTCGAACGCCGCGACGATCTCCGCCCACGCGGCCTCCTCGTCCAGCGGCGCGCCGCCCGACCCCGTCGGCTCCGCGCCCGCCGGCTCCGTCTCCGCGGGCCCGTCGCCCTGCTGCGGGTCCTCCCGGTCCGGGTTACGCTCCGCCACGGGCCCGGGCCTCCTTCCGCTGCTCGCTGCCGTCGGCCGGCGGGGTGAGCCGGTCGATGAAGTCGTCGGTGGCCGTGAAGATCCGTTCCGCGTCGTGGTCGAGCGTGGCGACGTGGTAGCTGTCCTCCAGCACGGTCTCCGTGACGTCACGGGACGAGACCCGGCCGAGGATACGGGCCGAGTCCACCGGCGAGACGACGTGGTCGACGCGGCTGTGCAGCACCAGCAGCGGCTGCGTCACCTGGGGCAGCTCGCCGTCGACGCGGGCGAGAAGCTGCCGCAGCGAGTGCGCGGCGTGCAGCGGCACGCGGTCGTAGCCGGTCTCGGCGGCGCCCTCCTTGGCGATGTCGTCGATCACGCCCGGCGAGCTCCGTACCAGGAAGCGGGCCGCGGGCAGGGCCTTCGGCAGCACCCCGTGCAGCTTGTTCAGCGGGTTGACCACGACCACGCCGGCGACCGCGTCGCCGTGCAGGGCGGCGAGCCGCAGCATCAGCGTGCCGCCCATGGACAGCCCGCACAGGAAGACGCGCGCGCACTGTTCCGACAGCTCGCGCAGCTCCCGGTCCACCGTCGCGTACCAGTCCTGCCAGCGGGTCACCTGGAGGTCCTGCCAGCGCGTGCCGTGCCCGGGCAGCAGCGGCATGGAGACCGTCAGCCCGCGGGCGGCGAGATGCTCGGCCCATGGCCGTACGGACTGGGGGGAGCCGGTGAAGCCGTGGCAGACCAGCACCCCGGTCTCGCCACCCGGCTGGCGGAACGGCTCGGCTCCGGGAAGGACCGGCATGGCGGGACTCCGATCGTGTCAGGCGGGCGGCGGATACGTGCCTGGCGCTGCCCTTGAGCGTACTGCCCCGTACGGACGGACGGCCCCCCGCGGACACCCGGCGGGCGCTCCGCGCCGCCCGGGGACGGGGCCCGCGCCCCCGGATACCGCTCTCCCACCAGGAGCGCTATGGTCACACGAGCGGATCGCAGGAGGCCCCGGTTGTTCTACAGCGCGATGAAGATGTCTCTCGGCAACAGCCTGAGGCTCGTCTTCCGTCCCTGGGTGGAGGGCATGGAGAACGTGCCCGAGACCGGTGCCGCGATCCTCGCGAGCAACCATCTGTCCTTCTCCGACTCGTTCTTCCTGCCCTCGATGCTGCACCGGAAGGTCACCTTCATCGCGAAGGCGGAGTACTTCACCACCCCGGGCGTGAAGGGCCGGCTGACGGCGGCGTTCTTCAAGGGCGTCGGGCAGTTGCCCGTCGACCGCTCCGGCAGCCGCGGCGCCGGCGAGGCGGCGATCAAGAGCGGCCTTGAGGTCCTGGAGCGCGGCGAGCTGTTCGGCATCTACCCCGAGGGCACGCGCTCGCCCGACGGCCGCCTCTACCGCGGCAAGCCCGGCGGGCTCGGCCGGCTGGCGCTGCTCAGCGGGGCGCCGGTGCTGCCGGTGGCGATGATCGACACGGAGAAGATCCAGCCGCCGGGTCAGGTGGTGCCGAAGGTCATGCGGCCCGGCATCCGGATCGGCAAGCCGCTGGACTTCACGCGCTACCAGGGCATGGAGCACGACAGGTTCATCCTGCGTTCGGTGACCGACGAGGTCATGTACGAGATCATGAAGCTCTCCGGCCAGGAGTACGTGGACGAGTACGCGACGGCGGCCAAGCGGCGGATGGCGGACGAGGCCAAGCGGCGCAAGGCGGAGGAGAAGGCCGACGGCGGCTCCGGTGCCGGCGGGCGGCAGGACGCCGCCTAGCGCGGCGGTCCGCGTGCGGGAGGGAGAGTCGGGGCGATGGCCGGGCAGAGCAAGCGGCGGATGTCGGTGGAGCAGCCGCTGTGGCAGGCGCTGACGTACTTCCGGGTGCTGACGCTCGCGTACGCGGTGGCGCAGTTCGTACCCCGTCACGACGACGTCGCGCGGCCGGCGTTGGGCTGGGCGTACTTCGCGGTCCTCACGCTGTGGACGCTGGTCACCTTCCGCCGGGTCTCGTCGGCGGAGCGCTGCACGTACCCCTTCCTCGCGGCGGACATCACGCTCACGCTGACCGGCATCCTGCTGACGATCCCGGTGGAGACGCCGGCCCGCATCGACGACGGCGCGACCACGCTGCCGTCGATCTGGGCGGCGGGCTCGGTGCTGGGCTTCGCGGTCAAGGGCGGCTGGCGCTGGGGTGCGGCGTCGTCGGCGGCGGTGGGGCTGTCGAACATCGTGCAGCGCGGCGAGGTCGTGCAGGACAACTTCCACAACATCGTGCTGCTGATGGTCGCGTCGACGGCGATCGGCTACATCGTGGAGGTCGCGCGGACCAGTGAGCGGACGCTGGCCCGGGCGCTGCAGATCGAGGCGGCGACGCGGGAGCGGGAGCGGCTGGCGCGCGACATCCACGACAGCGTGCTGCAGGTGCTGGCGCTGGTACAGCGCCGCGGGGCGGCGATCGGCGGCGAGGCGAAGGAACTGGGGCGGCTGGCGGGCGAGCAGGAGGCGGCGCTGCGGACGCTGGTGATGGGCGCGACGCTGCCGGGGCAGCGGACGGCGCCGGCGGCGGAACGTACCGCCGGTCCGGCGGGCGGTGGTCCGGCGGACGGAGGTCCGGAGGGCGACGGTCCGAAGGGGGAGGCGGGGGAGATGTCCCTGCGGCTGCTCCTCCTGTCGCTGGGCGGCCCGAGCGTCTCCGTCGCGGAGCCGGGCACGCCGGTGGCGCTGCCGGCGCACGCGGCCCGGGAGTTGGCGGCGGCGGTGGCGGCGGCGCTGGACAACGTACGGGCGCACGTGGGCCCGGAGGCGCGGGCGTGGGTGCTGCTGGAGGAGGAGCCGGACGGCACGGTGGTGGTGACCGTACGGGACGAGGGCCCCGGCATCCCGCGGGGCCGCCTGGCGGCGGCGGAGGCGGAAGGCCGCCTGGGGGTGGCCCAGTCCATCCGCGGCCGCCTGCGGGACCTGGGAGGCACGGCGGAGTGGGTCTCGACCCCGGGCCAGGGCACGGAAGTAGAACTCCGCCTCCCCCCACACAAGGCCCCCCTCCCCGGATGACCCGAAGGCGGCGAGGGCAGGCGATTCCCACTTTCGAGTACGACCCCGCCCGCCGCCTCTCGCCGCGGGCGAAGCCGCGGCGCGCACCCGACGCCCCCGCCCGGCGCCGCAACAGAACTCGGGCGCACACCTCCGCCCCCTGCCCACCCCGGCTCCCGCCGAAGGCGGTGCCGTACCGGTCCCGCCCGACGCTCCGCCGCACCCTCGTCCGCACGTCCCCGCGGGAGGCGTGACGTGTCCATTCCCGCGCCCGCCCGCACGCCTTCACCTGCTCCGCCGCGCCGTCATCCGTACGTCCCCGCGGGAGGCGATACGTGCCGAGACGAGATACATGCGCCACCATGGTTCCCGGACGGTGTCCGTCCGGTAGTGGCAGGGAGGGAGTCGAGGTGGGCGGAGAAGGCAGCGGTGGGGTCCGGGTGATGGTCGTCGACGACCACCCCATGTGGCGTGATGCCGTGGCCCGGGATCTGGCGGCCGCCGGGTTCGACGTGGTGGCCACCGCCGGGGACGGGCCGCAGGCCGTACGGCGGGCACGGGCCGTCGTACCGGACGTGCTCGTGCTGGACCTCAACCTGCCCGGGCTGCCCGGCGTGCAGGTCTGCCAGGAGGTCCTCGGTGCCCAGCCCGGCGTGCGGGTGCTCGTGCTCTCCGCCAGCGGCGAGCACGCCGACGTCCTCGAAGCCGTCAAGTCCGGCGCCACCGGCTACCTCGTGAAGTCCGCCAGCACCGAGGAGTTGACCGACGCCGTCCACCGGACCGCCCAGGGCGACCCGGTGTTCACCCCCGGCCTCGCCGGCCTCGTGCTCGGCGAGTACCGCCGGCTCGCCGGCGAGCCCGTCGCCGAGAACGCCGACGAGCCCGAGGTGCCCAAGCTCACCGACCGCGAGACCGAGGTGCTGCGCCTCGTCGCCAAGGGGCTCTCGTACAAGCAGATCGCCGAACGCCTCGTCATCTCCCACCGCACGGTCCAGAACCACGTGCAGAACACCCTCGGCAAGCTCCAGCTCCACAACCGCGTCGAGCTCGTCCGCTACGCCATCGAGCGCGGCCTCGACGACGACTGAGACGGCGAGGCGACGACCGAGCCCGCCACCCTCATACCCTCCCGGTCCCCCCTCCGGGTGAAGTCCGCCCCCTAATTGACAGGTTGGTGCGTGAATCCCGCTCGCTCCGTGTCGTGTGAGGTGGATCACCGTTAGCGTTGCTGCAGCGGGGTCACGACCGTCAGAAGGGAAACCTGTGATGCGGGTAGGAGTACTGACCGGTGGCGGTGACTGCCCCGGGCTCAACGCGGTCATCCGGGCCGTCGTCCGCAAGGGTGTCCAGGAGTACGGGTACGAGTTCACCGGCTTCCGGGACGGCTGGCGCGGACCGCTGGAGGCCGACACCGTCACCCTGGACATCCCCGCCGTCCGCGGCATCCTGCCGCGCGGCGGAACGATCCTCGGGTCGTCGCGCACCAACCCCCTGAAGGTCGAGGGGGGCATCAAGCGCATCAAGGAGAACATGGCGAAGCTGGAGGTGGACTCCCTCATCGCCATCGGGGGCGAGGACACCCTCGGCGTCGCCCAGCGGCTCGCCGACGAGTACGGCATCAAGGTCATCGGCGTCCCGAAGACCATCGACAACGACCTCTCCGCCACCGACTACACCTTCGGCTTCGACACCGCGGTCAACATCGCGACCGAGGCCATCGACCGGCTGCACACCACGGCCGAGTCCCACATGCGCGTCCTCGTCGTCGAGGTGATGGGACGGCACGCCGGCTGGATCGCCCTGCACTCCGGGCTCGCCGGCGGCGCGAACGTGATCCTCATCCCCGAGCAGCGCTTCGACGTCGAGAAGGTCTGCGGCTGGGTGACCTCCCGCTTCAAGGCCAGTTACGCGCCGATCGTGTGCGTGGCGGAGGGCGCGATGCCGAAGGACGGCGACATGGTGCTCAAGGACGAGTCCCTGGACGCCTTCGGCCACGTCCGGCTGTCCGGCGTCGGCGAGTGGCTGGCGAAGGAGATCGAGCGGCGCACGGGCAAGGAGGCCCGCACGACGGTCCTGGGGCACGTGCAGCGCGGCGGTACGCCCAGCGCGTACGACCGCTGGCTCGCCAGCCGCTTCGGGCTGCACGCGATCGAGGCCGTGCACGACGAGGACTGGGGCAAGATGGTCGCCCTCCAGGGCACGGACGTGGTGCGGGTGCCGCTCTCCGCCGCCACGGCGCGGATCAAGACCGTGGACCCGAAGCTGTACGAGGAGGTCGGCGTCTTCTTCGGCTGAGCGGCGGTACGGGCCGGCGGCGGCCCGCTCCGCGCACGCCGCCGGCCCGCACCCTCAGCCCCGTACCAGCACCGCCGCCAGCAACTGCCGCACCAGCCGGTCGCCGTCCAGCGTCAGCACCGACTCCGGATGGAACTGCACCCCGGCGAAGCCGGGCCCGCGCAGGGCGTGCACGTCGCCGCTGCGCGGGTCGCGGCTCAGCTCGACGCCGCGCGCCGCCGCCAGCGCGGCCGCGGCGGCGTCGTCGCAGCGCGCGGTGTACGTGCTGTAGAAGCCGGCCGTCTCCGGCCGGCCGAAGAAGTCGATCTCCTCCTGCGCCCCCTGGTACGGCACGTCCTTGCGGACCAGGGGCAACCCCAGCTCGGCGGCGAGGAGTTCGTGGCCCAGGCAGACGCCGAGCAGGCCGTGCCCGTGTCCTGCCAGCAGTTCGCCGGCCAGCCCGCGCAGGAAGCGCATCTTCGGGTCCGCGGTGTCCGCCGGGTCGCCGGGGCCCGGCCCGAGCACGACGGGGCCCTCGTGCGCCAGCGCCGCGTCCCGTACGCCGGGCGCGTCGAAGCGGCGTACGTCCACCTCCGCGCCCGACGCCCGCAGGACGTGGGCGAGCATCGCGGTGAACGTGTCCTCGCCGTCGACCACCAGCACCCGCCCGGGCACCGGTCCCGCCCCTCCCGCGGCCGGCTCCCGCACCCGCTGCATGCGCAGCCAGAACGGCGACAGGTGCGTCCTGCGGGCCGCCAGCGCCGCCTGCACCTCCGGGTCCGCCGCGAAGCGCGGCCCGGCCCCGCCCGCCGGCCGCGGGGGCGCGGGCCGTACGCCGAGCGCGGCGAGCACCCCGGCGGCCTTGGCGTGGGTCTCGGCGACCTCGTCGGCCGGCCGGGAGCCGCGGACCAGCGTGGCGCCCACGGGGACCCGCAGCAGGCCGTCCGCGCCGATGTCGGCGGTGCGGATGAGGATGGGGGAGTCCAGGGTCTGCGCGCCGCCGGCGTCGCGGCCGAGGAGGGCGAGGGCGCCGGCGTAGTAGCCGCGGCCGCCCGCCTCGTAGCGCTCGATGACGCGGCAGGCGTTCTGCACGGGCGAGCCGGTCACGGTCGCGGCGAACATCGTCTCGCGCAGCACGTCGCGCGCGTCGAGCGCGGTGCGCCCGCGCAGCTCGTACTCGGTGTGCGCCAGGTGCGCCATCTCCTTCAGCCGCGGCCCGACGACCACCCCGCCCTCCCGTGCGACCGTGCACATCATCTTCAGCTCCTCGTCGACGACCATGGAGAGCTCCTCGATCTCCTTGGCGTCGTGCAGGAACGCCAGCAGGCCGCTTCTGTCGGGGCCGCCGGGCGGGTAGCGGTACGTGCCGCTGATGGGGTTCATCACGACGGTGCCGCCGGTCATCCGCACGTGCACCTCGGGGCTGGCGCCGACGAGGGTGCGCACGCCCGGGCGGTGCACGACGAAGGTCCAGTACGCGCCCTGCTCGCCGGCCAGCAGCCGGCGGAAGAGGGCGAGGGCGTCGGCGGCGCCGAAGCCGTCGACGCGGCCCTCGTAGGTGCGCCGGATGACGAAGTTGGCGCCCTCGCCGGTGCCGATCTCGTCGGCGAGTACGCGGCCGACGATGCCCGCGTACTCCTCGTCCGGCACGTCGAAGCCGCCGCCCTCGACGCGGACGCCGTGCGCGGGCAGGGCGTCGAGCAGGGCGGCGGCGGGCAGCTCGTGGACCTCGTCGGGGACGAGCACGGCCAGCGGCGTGCCGTCGTCGCGGACGTCGAAGCCGCGCTCGCGGATCTGCCGGTACGGCACGAGCGCGAGCGCCCCGGCGGCACCGGGCGCCGCGCTGCCGGGGATGTCCGCGAGCCGGTCCACCTCGTGGACGGCACCGAGGAGGACCTCGACGGGCGCGTCGGGGCGGCCCGGGGTGCGGCGGCGGAGGACGGCGAACGGCGGGGCGCCGTCGGCCAGCAGCCGGCGGACCAGGGCGGCGGCGTCCGGGGCGGCGTCCGGAGCCGTGTCCTGGGCGGTATCCGGGGCGGCGGCTCCGGGCTCGCCGTCCCCGTCCTCCGGCCGGTCCTGCGGGCGTGACCTGGGGGGATGCTGCACGGGTCGTTCCTTCCTGCGACGGAGGGACCGACCCGCGGAAACACCGAAGGCCGCCCCTCGGGCGGCCTTCGCGGAGTCTTCGTGGGTACGCGCGATCAGGTGGCCGCCGGTCGGACGGGCCACCACCAGGTGCGGACATCGAGCGCGTACATGGCGGAAACCATAGCCCACCGCGGCGCGTCCAACCGCTCACTGTCTGCTCCGTCTCATCTGTCGGTCACCGGCCGGGACCGTGCGGGCGAACCCGTAATCTTGGATCCGTGACTGTCAACGCCGAACCCGCCACGAGCGCCGCCGGTATCCCCCAGACCTGGCGCGACCTGCCCGCGGCGCAGCAGCCCGACTGGCCGGACCCCGCGGCTCTGCGCGACGTGACCGCCGAGCTGCAGTCGTATCCGCCGCTGGTCTTCGCCGGCGAGTGCGACCAACTGCGTGATCAACTGGGCGCCGTCGCCCGGGGCGAGGCTTTCCTGCTCCAGGGCGGTGACTGCGCGGAGGCGTTCGACGCGGTCTCGGCCGAGCACATCAGGAACAAGCTGAAGACGCTGCTCCAGATGAGCGCCGTGCTCACGTACGCCGCGTCCGTCCCGGTCGTCAAGGTCGGCCGGATCGCCGGGCAGTACTCCAAGCCCCGCTCCAAGCCCACCGAGACCCGCGACGGCATCACCCTGCCCGTCTACCGGGGCGACTCCGTCAACGGCTTCGAGTTCACCCCCGAATCCCGCACGCCGGACCCGCAGCGGCTGAAGCGGATGTACCACGCCTCGGCGGCCACGCTGAACCTGGTGCGTGCCTTCACCACCGGCGGCTACGCCCACCTGCGCCAGGTGCACGCCTGGAACCAGGACTTCGTCCGCTCCTCGCCCTCCGGCCAGCGGTACGAGGCGCTGGCGCGCGAGATCGACCGGGCGATGAGCTTCATGCACGCCTGCGGCGTGGACCCGGAGGAGTTCAAGACCGTCGAGTTCTTTTCCTCGCACGAGGCACTGATCCTCGACTACGAGTCGGCGCTGACCCGCACCGATTCGCGCACCGGCGAGCTGTACGACGTCTCGGGGCACATGGTCTGGATCGGCGAGCGCACCCGGCAGCTCGACCACGCGCACATCGAGTTCGCCTCGCGGATCAGCAACCCCATCGGGGTCAAGCTGGGCCCGACGACCACCCCGGAGGAGGCGCTCGCGCTGATCGACCGCCTCGACCCGGAGCGGATCCCGGGCCGGCTGACCTTTGTCACCCGGATGGGCGCCGACAAGGTGCGTGACCGGCTGCCCGCGCTGGTGGAGAAGGTCACGGCGTCAGGCGCCCAGGTCGCGTGGGTCTCCGACCCGATGCACGGCAACACCTTCGAGGCCGCCTCCGGCCACAAGACGCGCCGCTTCGACGACGTGCTGGACGAGGTCAAGGGCTTCTTCGAGGTCCACAAGGCGCTCGGCACCCACCCCGGCGGCATCCACGTGGAGCTGACCGGCGACGACGTGACCGAGTGCGTGGGCGGCGGGGACGAGATCTTCGTGGACGACCTGCACCAGCGCTACGAGACGGCCTGCGACCCGCGGCTCAACCGCAGCCAGTCGCTCGACCTGGCATTCCTGGTCGCCGAGATGTACCGGGACCAGTGAGCGGTCCCGCCGTGACGTAACGCAGGTCACGGCAGGGCGGCTCTTTCACGGCACCCCCGCGCCGGGTAAGGTTAGGGTTACCTAATCGTCCCGGCCCGGGGGTTCCGCGTGTTCGTGTGCTCGTGCTTCGGCATCACCGAGGAGCAGGTGCGCGCGCACGCCTCGGCCGGGCGCTGCACCCCCCGCCAGATCGCCTCGGAGTGCAAGGCGGGCACGGACTGCGGCTCGTGCGTGCGCCGGATCCAGGCGCTGCTCGGCCGCGGCGCGGGCTGCGCCCGCCGGGAGCTGCTGGAGGGCAGGCAGCCGGCCGACGAGAGCGCCGCGCCGGTGGCGGCCGGAAGCCGGATGGCCGCCGGGAGCCAGGTGACCTCGGAGAACGCGGTCACGGCCGACGCCCCGGCCACCGTCGACGCCGAGGTCACCGTCGATGCCGCGGTCGCCCTCGAAGCCGCCGCGGAGGCCGCGGCCGACGCCGGCGCCGCGCTGGTGCGCGAGGCCGCCTGACCCCGGTCCGTACCCGGAGGGCTCAGTCCGGCTGCTCGATCTGCTGCGCGATGTAGAGCGCCTCGCCGAGCTTCTCGATCAGGTCGAGCTGGGTGTCGAGGTAGTCGATGTGGTGCTCCTCGTCCTCCAGGATCGCCTCGAAGATGTTCGCGGACGTGATGTCGCTCTTGGCGCGCATCAGCTCGATCCCGCGGCGCAGCCGGTCGATCGCCTCCACCTCGATCTGCCGGTCGGCCTGGAACATCTCGGTGACCGTCTGCCCGACCCGGACGTGGAAGAGCCGCTGGTAGTTCGGCAGCCCCTCCAGCAGCAGAATGCGGTCCGTCAGGATCTCCGCGTGCTTCATCTCGTCGAACGACTCGGACCGGGTGTACTTCGCCAGCTTCGTCCAGCCGAAGTTCTCCTGCATCTTCGCGTGCAGGAAGTACTGATTGATCGCCGTCAGCTCGGCCGTGAGCTGCTCGTTCAGGAATTCCAGCACCTCGGGGTCGCCCTGCATAACCGGGACTCCTCTCCGCGTGGGTCGGGCAGGTCAGGGCGCATCCTCGCACCCGGGGGCCGGACGATCCAGTAAGTGCAGGCTTATCCGGGTTGCCCTCGTCCTGGCCGGGCCGCCCCCGGTCATGACCATGCGCAAGCGTCTGCCACCATGGGGTCATGGGTCAGTCGGAGCGCCACGAGGGGGACCTGCCTCCTGGCCAGCGGCTGCAGCGCGGCTGGCCCGTGACGCACTACGGCCCGGTGCCGCGGTTCAAGCCCGACCGCTGGGAGTTCCAGGTCTTCGGGGCCACGGCGAACGGCGCGAAGCGCTCCCTCACGCACGACGAGTTCACGGCCCTGCCGTACGCGACCGTGGTCGGCGACCTGCATTGCGTGACGAAGTTCAGCATGCTCGGCGCCGAGTGGGGCGGGGTGCTGGCCCGTACGCTGCTGGCGCTCGCGCCGCCCGCGCCGGAGGTCACGCACGTGATGGTGTGGGCGGAGTACGGCTTCAGCTCCAACCTGCGGCTGGCCGACTTCGCCGACGAGCGGACGATCTTCGCCACGCACAAGGACGGCGAGCCGCTGACCGCCGAGCACGGCTTCCCGGTCCGGCTCGTGGTGCCGCACCTGTACGCGTGGAAGGGCCCCAAGTGGGTGCGTGGCGTCGAGTACATGACGGCCGACCGCCGCGGTTTCTGGGAGGAGCGCGGCTACCACAACGTCGGCGACCCGTGGCGCGAGCAGCGCTATTCGTACCAGGAAGAGCCGGGCGACGGCCCGGACCTCTAGCCCCACGGGCCCCGCTACGGCCCCGCCGGCTCCCGCAGCTCCTTCAGCAGCGCGATGTCCGCCGCCGCCTTCGGCCCCTCCGGGCCGCCGCCCGGAGTCTCGATGATCAGCGGTACGCCGGCTATCGCCGGATGCCGGATCAGCTCGCGGAACGCCTCGGCGCCGATCTGCCCGGCCCCGATGTTCTCGTGCCGGTCCAGGCGCGATCCCACCGCGGCCTTGGAGTCGTTCGCGTGCAGCAACCGCAGCCGCCCCGGGCCCGCCACCTCCACCAGCTCGTCCAGCACCTGCTTCGCGCCGCCGCTCGCCGCCAGGTCGTGGCCCGCGGCGAAGACGTGGCAGGTGTCGAGGCAGACGCCGAGCCGCGGGTGCCGGTCCAGCAGGTCCAGATAGGCGCCCAGCTCCGGCAGCCGGGAGCAGAGCGAGAAGCCCTGCCCCGCGGTCGGCTCCAGCAGCAGCGCGGGCGCGTCGGGGTCGTCGTCCAGCTCGTCGAGGAGCGGCAGGGTCAGCTCCCGTACCTGCGCGAGCGCGGTCTCGCGGGGCCGTCCGCCGGTCGCCGAGCCGGTGTGCACCACGACGCCGCGGGCGCCGATCGCCCGGCCGCGGCGCAGCGAGTGCCGCAGCGAGGCGACGGAGTTCACCGCGGTCGCCGGGGTGTGCGAGCCGAGGTTGATCAGGTACGGGGCGTGCACGTACACCGGGATGCCGTCCTCGGCGCAGCGCCTACGGAACTCCTCGTCCTGCGCCGGGTCGCCGGGCGGCGTGGCCCAGCCACGGGCGTTGGCGACGAAGACCTGGACGGCCTCCGCGCCGATCTTGCGCGCGTGCGCCAGCCCCTTCGCGGCCAGCCCGCCGGCGACGGGCACGTGGCTGCCGACGGGGTTGCGGGCGCGGGCGGCGGGCCGGTCGGAGCGTCGTTCAGGGGGCGTACGGGAGGACACGTCACCTGACCCAGAGGGTGATCTCGCTGCCGCGCGGCGCCTCTTCCCCGTCGTCCGGGGACTGCCGCCAGACGGTGTCGCCGAAGAAGATCTGGTTCACGTCCGCGCTGAAGCCGGCGTCCTCCAGCGTCTGCTCGGCGTCGTCCACGCTCATGTCGACCACGTCCGGGACCTCCAGCACCTCGGGGCCCTTGGAGATCGTCAGCGTGACCTTGTCGCCCTCGCCCAGCTCCGTGCCCGGCTCCGGCGAGGTCTCCGCGACGGTGCCGGCGTCCTCCTCCGAGTACACCGTCTCCGTGGCGACCTCGACCGCCAGGCCCTCCTCGCGCAGCTCCTCAGCCGCGTGGCTCTGGTCGTCGCCGACGACGTCCGGCACCTCTATCGGCGCGCCGCGGCTGATGACCATCGCCACCGCCCGGCCTGCCTTGATCTTCTCGCCGTCCTCCGGGTCCGTGCTGATCACGCGCCCGGCGGGCAGCTCCTCGCTGAACGCCTCCCGCGTCACGCCCGGCTTCAGCCCGGCGTCGCTCAGCTTGTCCTTGGCCTCGTCGAGCGGGACCGCGTACAGCTCGGGGATCTCGACCATCTCCGGACCCTTGGAGAGCACGAGCGTCACGGAGTCGCCCTGGCGGATGCGGTTGCCGCCCTCGGGGTCGGTACGGATGACGAGGCCGGCCTTCACGGTGTCGCTGAAGTCCTCCCTGACGTCCGCGTCCAGGTCCTCGCCGGAGAGCATGCTCCGCGCCTCGGTCTCGGTCTTGCCGAGCACGAAGGGGACCTTGGTGAACTGCCCGGAGTTTATGTACCAGACGCCCGTGCCGACGCCCAGCAAGAGCACCGCCGCCAGCAGCGCCAGCAGCCCGAGCCGCGGCTTGGGGCGGCCCGGCCGGGCCTGGTCAGCGGGCGCGGGCGGGCCCGGCGGCCGGCCGGCGGCGGTGCCCGGGGGTGCCGCGGCGGGCGTCTCCAGCACGCTGGTGACGTTGAGCCGCTCCTGCGCCGGGGTGGCGGCCGAGCTCGGGACCACGGCAGTACGGTCCTCGGAGCCGATCCGCTCCTCGGCGACGGCCTGCGGCGGCACCGCGTCCAGCTCCGCGTCGGTGAGCTGCGCGCGGGCGCTCCGTACGGACGACAGCAGCTCTACGGCGTCCGCGGGGCGCGCCTCGCTGCGGCGCGCGGCGGCGGTGGCGACCAGGTCGTCCAACTGCGCGGGCAGCCCCGGGACGA
Source organism: Streptomyces sp. NBC_01808 (assembly GCF_035917395.1). NCBI lineage: Bacteria > Bacillati > Actinomycetota > Actinomycetes > Kitasatosporales > Streptomycetaceae > Streptomyces > Streptomyces sp. NBC_01808. Next base: position 1,879,012 of record NZ_CP109072.1, on the reverse strand, counting down.
CGGCGGACGGCGGCTCGACGTCCTCGTGCAGGTGCTGGTAGAGCACGTGCGCGGCGTGCTCGCCGGCGTGCGGCTTGGCGCCGGTGAGCATCTCGTAGAGCATGACGCCGCAGGCGTACACGTCGACCCGGGGGTCGGCGGCGCCGCGCTCGATCTGCTCGGGCGCCAGATACGACACGCTGCCGAGCACGGCGCCGGTCGAGGCGGTGGTGTGGGTGTTGACGGCGCGGACGAGCCCGAAGTCGGCGACCTTGACCCGGCCGTCGTCGCCGATGAGGACGTTCTCCGGCTTCATGTCGCGGTGCACGAAACCGGCCCGGTGTGCGGCGCCGAGCGCGGCGAGCACGGGCTCCAGGATGTCCAGCGCGGCCCGCGGCTGGAGCGCGCCGCGGTCGTGCAGCACGTCGCGCAGGGTGCAGCCCGGGACGTACTCCATGGCCAGGAAGACGTGCGGGCCGTCGGTGCCCTGGTCGTAGACGCCCACGACGTTCGGGTGGGCGAGGCCGGCGACCGACTTGGCCTCCAGGATGAACCGCTGGACGAAGGAGGCGTCGGCGGCGAGCGACGGGTGCATGACCTTGACGGCGAGCACCCGGTCGAGCCGGGTGTCCAGCGCGCGGTAGACGGTCGCCATGCCGCCGGCGGCGATGCGTGCGTCGACGCGGTAGCGCCCGTCGAGCATCTGCCCGACCATGGGATCTCCCCACCCTCCCGGCGGATGGGGGGACGGGTCCAGAGTCGTGTCCACGAACCGCAGTCTACGAGGTGAGGGACGCGTTCCCGTCACCATTGTGCTGCAGTACGTTCCCGAAGGCGTGCCGGTACGGGGCCGGGCAGTTCACGCGAACGCGGGCCGCTCCGGGTCCGGCCCGGGCTCCTCGTCCCGGCCGCCCCCGGGGCCCAGCTCCGCGACTCCTGCCCCCGGGGAGGACGCGCGCGCGAAGTGCCGGCGCGGGATGCGCCCGGCGCGCGCCGCGAGCCGGCCCGCGGCGATCGCGTACCGCATCGCCTCCGCCATCAGCACCGGCTCCTGCGCCCGCGTCACCGCGGACGCCAGCATCACCGCGTCGCAGCCCAGCTCCATCGCCAGGGCGGCGTCTGAGGCGGTGCCCGCGCCGGCGTCGAGGATGACGGGCACCCCGGCGGCCTCCGTGATGAGCTGGAAGTTGTGCGGGTTGCGGATGCCGAGACCGGAGCCGATGGGGGAGCCCAGCGGCATCACGGCGGCGCAGCCGGCGTCCTCCAGCTTGCGGGCGAGCACGGGGTCGTCGTTCGTGTACGGGAGCACGGTGAAGCCGTCGTCGACGAGCGTCTCGGCGGCGGCCAGCAGCTCGACCGGGTCGGGCAGCAGGGTCCGCTCGTCGGCGATGACCTCCAGCTTCACCCAGTCCGTGCCGAGCGCCTCGCGGGCCAGCCGGGCGGTGAGGACGGCCTCGCCCGCGGTGTAGCAGCCGGCGGTGTTCGGCAGCACGCGGATGCCGTGGCGGCGCAGCACGTCGAGCACGGAGCCGTGCACGCCGGGGTCGACGCGGCGCATCGCGACGGTGGTCAGCTCGGTGCCGGAGGCGAGGAGGGCGCGCTCCATGACGTCCAGGCTGCTCGCGCCGCCGGTGCCCATGATGAGGCGGGAGGAGAAGCGGACGCCGGCGATGGTGAGCGGGTCGGCGCCGGTGAGGTCTGCGGGGGCGGGGGCGGGGGCGGTGCTGGTCACGGTGGTCAGCCTCCCTGGACCGCGGTGAGGATCTCGACGCGGTCGCCGTCGCCGAGGGTGGTGGTGGGCCAGTCGCCGCGCGGCACGACGTCCTCGTTGACGGCGGCGGCGACGCCGCGGTGCGCGGCGGTGAGGGTGGCGACGAGGGCGTCGAGGGTGAGGTCCGCGGCGATCGGGCGGGGTGCGCCGTTGACGGTGATGGTGGGTGCCTGGGCAGGGGAGTCGGTACGGGCGTCGGTACGGGTCTGCGTGGCGTCCTGGGTCATGCGTGCTGCCGCCCTTCGTGCTGCTGGTGCGTACGGCCGAACCGGGTGGCCGCGAACGGGCGGGCCACTTCGGGGAGTTCGCCGCCGGTGAGGACGGCGGCGAGTGCGTCGCCGGTGACGGGGGTGAGGAGCACCCCGTTGCGGTAGTGGCCGGTGGCCAGGTGCAGCCCCGCCAGGGCGGTGGGGCCCAGCAGCGGCGCGTTGTCGGGGGAGCCGGGGCGCAGCCCGGCGCCGGTCTCCACGAGCGGCAGCTCCGTGAGCCCGGGCAGCAGCTCGTGCGCGTCGCGCAGCAGCTCGTACACGCCGCCCGCGGTGACGGTGGTGTCCCAGCCCAGCTCCTCGCTGGTGGCGCCGACGACCAGCTCGCCGCTCTCCCGCGGCACCAGGTACACGCTGCTGCCGCGTACCACGGCCCGTACCGTACGGGACAGGAACGGCGTCCCGGCGTCGGGCATCCGCAACCGCAGCACCTGCCCCTTCACCGGCCGCACCGGCGGCCGGACCGCCTCCGGCACTCCCGCCAGGCCGCCGCTGCGGCTGCCCGCGGCGAGCACCGTCTGCCCGGCGTCGAGCCGGGTGCCGTCCGCCAGCTCCGCGCCCGCTGCCCGCTCGCCTGCGCCCGCGCCCGCGCCCGCGATCCGCAGCCGTATCGCGAGGCTGCGGTGGAAGGCGACCCCGGCCCGCTCGCAGGCGGTGACGAGCGCCGCGGTCAGCAGCCGCGGGTCGGTCTGGTGGTCGCCGTCGACGCGCAGCCCGCCGCGTACCCCGGGCGCGAGCATCGGCTCCAGCCGGCGGCACTCGCTGCCGCTGAGCCACTGTGCGGAGAGCCCCAGCCGCTGCTGGAAGCCGTGGAGTTCGCGCAGTTGGGCGCGGTCGTCCGCGTCGAGCGCGACGGACAGCGCGCCGCAGCGGCGGTAGCCGATGTCCCGGCCGGACGCCTCCGCCAGCTCGGCGGCGAACGCCGGATAGCGCTCCGCGGCGGCCAGGTTGAGCGCCAGCAGCGCTTCCTCGCCGTAGTGGAGTTCGGTCACGGCGGCGAGCATTCCGGCCGCGACCTGCGCGGCGCCGCCGCCGGGGGCCGGGTCGGCGACAGCGGTGGCCAGCCCGCGGCGGGCCGCCTGCCAGGCGGTGACCAGGCCGATGACGCCGCCGCCGACGACGAGGACGTCGTACGCGGCATCCGCCGTGCGCGGCGCGCCGGTTGCGCCCGCCGCGGGCGCCGCGGGCGGTGCCTGGAGCGGTGCGGCAGGTGGTGCCGCGGGTGTCGTGGTGGGTTCCGTCGGGGGTGTGTCGCGTGGCTGCATGGGCGCGTTCGCCCCTCCCTTCGCCGGCATGACCCGGATCAGGTTCGTACGGTCGGGGGCCGCCAGCCCCCCTCTCAGCCCGGTGCGCCGGGCTCCCGCGAGTCTTCCCGGCCACCCTAACTCCGTACGCCCGGCTGCTGTAAGGGAGCCTCGTTAGCGGGCCGGGCGCGAGCGGGGGCCGACGGGTGCGGCATACAGTGATCGGTGTGACCGACGCCGAACCCGACCGCGCCCCCGCCGACCGGGCCGCCAGCCGCCCCAGCCGCGCCGCGGACCCCGCCGCGGACCCCGCCGCGGGCACCGTCGTCGTCGGCGCCGGCATGGCCGGCGTGCAGACCGCCGTGGCGCTGCGCGAGCAGGGGTACCCGGGCGCCGTCACCCTCGTCGGCGCGGAGCCGCACGACCCGTACGACCGGCCGCCGCTGTCGAAGGCGGTGCTGCTGGGCAAGGCGGAGGGTTCGGCGTTCGAGGTGGACTTCGCGGAGTACGGCATCGGGCTCCGGCTGGGGCTGCACGCCGACCGGTTGGACACCGCGGGGCGGGTGCTGGAGACGGACGCCGGGCCCGTGCCGTACGGGAACCTGGTGCTCGCCACCGGCGCGGCGCCGATCCCGCTGCCCGGCGCCCCGGCCGGCGCCACGCCCGGCGTGCACCTGCTGCGCACGCTCGACGACGCGGCGCGGCTGCGCGCGGTGCTGGTGCGGCGCAGCCGGGTCCTGGTGGTCGGCGCGGGCTGGATCGGCGCGGAGCTGACCACCGCGGCGCGCGAGCAGGGCTGCGAGGTGACGGTCGTGGAGGCCGCCGGGCATCCGCTGGCGGCGGCGCTGCCCGCGGAGGTCGCGGCGCCGATGGCCGCGTGGTACGGGGAGAGCGGTGCCCGGCTGCTGACGGGGCGCCGGGTCGAGCGCGTCGAGAGCGCCGGCGAGGGCGGCCCGGTCGCGGTGGTCCTCGACGACGGCACGGAGCTGACCGCCGACGCCGTGGTCGTCGGCATCGGCGCCCACCCCACCACCGGCTGGCTCGCCGGCTCCGGCGTCGAGCTGGGCGGCGACGGGGCGGTGCGGGCCGACGAGCGGCTGCGTACGAACGTGCCCGGCGTCTGGGCCGTCGGCGACTGCGCGTCGTTCCCCTCCGCGCGCTACGGTGAGCGGCTGCTGATCCACCACTGGGACAACGCGCTGCAGGGCCCGACGACGGTCGCGGCGGACATCGCGGGGGTGCCGGGCGGGGCGTACGACCCGGTGCCGTACTTCTGGTCCGAGCAGTTCGGCCGCTTCGTGCAGTACGTCGGCCACCACACGGACGACGACGAGCTGCTGTGGCGCGGCGACCCGGACGGTTCCTCGTGGTCGGTGTGCTGGCTGCGCGCGGGACGGCTCATCGCGCTGCTGGCCGTGGGCCGGCCCCGGGACCTCACCCAGGGGCGCAAGCTGATCCACGCCGGCGCCGCGCTGGACCGCGAGCGGGCCGCCGACGCGGCCGTACCGCTGAAATCGGCCGCGCTGTGACGCCCGCGGCGCGCCGCGGGCTGCGTCGGCATCCCCGCATCCGGGGGTGCTTCGCGGTGATATGCCTCCCTTTGGCGCTGCCCTGTACCGGCGGGCGGTCCGAGATGGCAGGCTGGGGGGTGTGACCGAGATTGATGCGAAGATCGATGCTCTCGTCCCCTCCTGGCTCACCCTTCCCGACGTCGCGGAGAAGCTCGGCGTCGAGGTGACCCGCGTGCGGCAGTTGGTCAAGGAAGGCCAGTTGATCGCGGTGCGGCGGGGTGAGAACAACACGCTGCAGGTGCCCGCCGAGTTCATCGGCGAGGGGAAGGTCGTCAAGGGCCTCACCGGCACCCTGACGCTGCTCAAGGACGACGGCTTCAGCGACGCGGAGGCGCTGGAGTGGCTGTTCACCCCCGACCCCTCGCTTCCGGGGACTCCCGCGCAGGCGCTGCGTGAGAACCGCGGGACGGAGGTCAAGCGCAGGGCGCAGGCACTGGCTGTGTAACCTCGCGGGGCCGGGCGCGCAGCCGCGGGTCCGGCCCCGCGACCGTACGGGACCGTACGAGGGGGGAGTGCCGCATGACGGCCGGAACCGCCGCCCGCGCCACCGCCGACGCCCGCGCGCGGCTCGGCGCCGCGCAGCTCTATCTGTGCACCGACGCCCGTACGCGCCAGGGCGACCTGCCCGAGTTCCTCGACGCCGTGCTGGCCGCAGGCGTGGACATCGTCCAACTGCGCGAGAAGGGCATGGAGGCGCGCGAGGAGCTGGCGCACCTGGAGGTGTTCGCCGACGCCTGCCGCCGGCACGGCCGGCTGCTCGCCGTCAACGACCGCGCCGACGTGGCGCACGCCGCCGGCGCCGACGTGCTGCACCTGGGCCAGGGCGACCTGCCCGTGCCCGCCGCCCGCGCCATCCTGGGCGCAGGGCCCGAGAACGTGCTGATCGGCCGCTCCACCCACGCCGAGGCGGAGACCCGCGCCGCGGCCGAGGAGCCCGGCGTCGACTACTTCTGCACCGGCCCGTGCTGGCCCACCCCCACCAAGGCCGGGCGCCCCGCGGCCGGCCTCGGCCTCGTCCGGTACGCGGCGGGGCTCGGCACCGACCGCCCGTGGTTCGCCATCGGCGGAATCGACCTCGGAAACCTCGACGAGGTCCTGGCCGCGGGCGCCCGCCGCGTCGTCGTCGTGCGCGCCCTCACGGCCACGGAGGACCCCGGAGCTGCGACGGGCGAGTTCGTACGGCGGCTGTGCGCGGCCCGGAACGGTGACGTCCGGTAGTCGCCGGGGCGGCCCGGGGCGCCGCGTCCCGGCCGGGCAATTGAGCTGGCCGTCTTGGGTCCGGAGGTGACCGGCGGTTAACCTGCCGCGTATGGCCACCGGCATCGCTTCGACCAGGAATGATCGCGCAGTCACTGTTCGTGAACTGCTCGCGTCCGGCAAGCAGTCGTTTTCGTTCGAGTTCGCCGCCCCGAAAACCGACAAGGGCGAGCGGACCCTCTGGAACGCCGTACGGCGCATCGAGGCCGTACAACCGACCTTCGTCTCCGTGACGTACGGCGCCGGCGGCTCGTCCCGCGAGGGCACGGTCCGCGCCACCGAGCGCATCGCCACCGACACCACCCTCACGCCCGTGGCGCACCTCACCGCGGTCGACCACTCCGTCGCCGAACTGCGCAACGTCATCGGCCAGTACGCGGACGCCGGCATCCGCAACATGCTCGCGGTCCGCGGCGACCCCCCGGGGGACCCGATGGGGGAGTGGGTCGCGCACCCGCAGGGGGTGTCGTACGCCGCTGACCTGGTCCGGCTGATCAAGGAGTCGGGCGACTTCTGCGTCGGCGTCGCCGCCTTCCCCGAGCGGCACCCGCGGTCCACGGACTGGGACAGCGACATCCGGCACTTCGTCGACAAGTGCCGCGCGGGCGCGGACTACGCGATCACCCAGATGTTCTTCCACGTCGAGGACTACCTGCGGCTGCGTGACCGGGTGGCCGCCGCCGGCTGTACGACACCGATCATCCCGGAGATCATGCCGGTCACCAACGCCCGGCAGATCCAGCGGTTCGCCGAGCTGAGCGGGGCCACGTTCCCGCCGGAGCTGGCGGATCGGGTTCTCGCGGTCGAGGACGACCGGGCCGCGGTACGCTCCATTGGCATCGAGTACGCCACGGACATGTGCGAGCGGTTGCTGTCCGAGGGAATCCCCGGACTGCACTTCATTACGCTGAACCACTCCACGGCAACGCTGGAGATCTACCAGAACCTCGGACTGCACCGGCGGTCCTGAGGGCAGGCACCACCTAGCGGGGGCGGAAGAGAGGCACGTGATGGGCGACTTGGCCTGGTTGGCCCTCTATGCCATGTTCGGGCTCGTCGCGCTGTGGCTGCTCTGGGAAGTGCTGATGCAGTACAAGGCCCCGCTGCGCTGGCGCGCGCTGGCCTTCGTCGGCTTCCTCTGCGTGGTGCTCGGCGTGCTCATGCCGTCGGTGGTCGTGATCGGTCTCGGCGTGGTGGTGTTCGCGCTCGGCCAGGTCAAGGTCACGCTCTCCTACCGCAGCGGCTACTCCGACGGCTGGGCGGTGAACAGGCGCGGGGAGGACGAGGACTACGGCGGCGGGTACGAGGCGCAGGGGTACGACGCGCAGGGGTACGACGACGGCGCGTACGACGGCCGCCAGGCGCCGCCGCCCCCGGAGCACGCGGCCGCCTACCCCGCGTACGCGCCGGAGAGCGCGCCGCCCGCGGCGCAGGAACAGACCTCGCAGTTCTCGCCCTTCGGCGACGAGCAGGCCCTCGCGGGCGCCGCCCCCGGGCAGCAGACGTACGCGGGCGGCTACGACGCGTACGGCAACGGGAGCAACGGCGCCGGCTACGACTCCGGCAGCTACGCGACCACCTCCGCCTACGACTCCGGCAGCTACGCCACCACCTCCGCCTACGACTCCGGCAGCTACGCCACCACCTCCGCCTACGACTCCGGCAGCTACGCCACCACCTCGGCGTACGACAGCGGCAGCCACGGCACGACCTCCGCCTACGACACCGGCAGCCACGCGACCACCTCCGGCTACGAGGCCGGGGGCTACGCCACCAACGGCGCCGGCACGAACGGCTACGGGGAGGACCAGCAGATATACCCGGACACCGGCGGCTACGGCACGGAGCACCAGTACGCCGGGTACGACGCGGCCGCGCCCGCCCCGGCCGGCTACGCGGACCCCTACAGCGGCACGGAGTACGCCGCCCCGGCCCCGCCGCAGTACTACGACTCCACGCAGGGCGGCGGGCAGCAGTACGACACGGGCGGCGCCGGCTACCCCGGCTACGACCAGCAGCAGTACGGCCAGCAGTACGCCGAGGGCTACGACACCGGCCAGCAGCCCGCGTACGGCCAGGAGAACTACGGGACGGCGGGCGACAGCGTCTGGATGCCGCAGCAGCGCGACGCGGACCCGCTGGGCGCCGAGGACCCGTACGCGCAGCAGCAGGGCTACCCCGGCTACGAGCAGCAGCAGTACCGCTACTGACCCCCGACTGACCGCCCCCGACTGACCGCCCACGCGCCCCGCCCCGCCCACGCGCGCCCTCAGCGGGAGCCGCGGAAGTCCGCGCCCTCCGTGATCAGCCCGGCGACCAGGGCCCCCGACATCCCCGCGTGCGCAAGGCCGCCGCCCGGGTGCGCCCAGCCGCCGACCGCGTAGAGCCCCGGCACCGCCGTGGTGTTCGGCAGCGGCAGATACGCGCCCCCGGCCCCCGCCAGCGCGGGCCCCGGCACCGCGCCGCCCGGGTCGCCCGTCTCGGCGGCGGTGTCCGCGGGCGTACGCACCTCGCGCCACAGCACCCGCTCCGCCAGCCCCGGCACCGCCCGCCCGGCCGCCGCCACCATCCGGTCCGCGAACGCCCCCGCGGCCTTCTCCCCGCCCTCGGCGGCCCACGCCCCGGCCGGGACGACGGCGGTCACCGTCACCGCCTCGTGCTCGGCGTCCGGGCGCTGCGCGGGGTCGTCGGGGCGCAGCACGGTGACGGTGGGCGCCGGGTCGGGCCCGGGCTGCTCACCGTCGAAGATCCAGGCCAGTTCGCGCGCGGGGGCAGAGGAGTGCACGACGGTGCGGTGCACGGCGTCGCCGTCCCGCGCGCCGCGCAGCGCCAGGCAGACGGTCATCCGCGCCGGTACGGACCGCGCCGGCGCCGGGGTCCCGCCGTCTCCGTACGCACCGGGTGCCAGCTCCGCCAGCCGGGCCCGCGGCACCCCGGCGATCACCGCGTCGGCGTCCGCCCGCCCGCCGCCGGCCAGTTCGACGCCCGCGGCCCGGCCGTCCCCGCCCACCCGGACGGCGACCACCTCCGTGCCGAACGCGAACTCGATCTTCCGCTCCAGGCAGCGCTCGTACAGCGCGTCCGCCAGCGCCCGCATGCCGCCCCGCACGTACCAGCCGCCGAAGGTCTCCTGCGCGTACGGCAGCATCGCCGTGCCCGCCGGCGCGCGCCGCGGGTCGAAGCCGTACGCCAGCGCGTGCTGCGCGAGCATCGTCCCCAGCGTGGGGTACGCGCCCAGCTCGCCCGCGCCGACGTCGGCCACCGTGGCGGGCGGGGCGGCCGGGCGGGGGCCGCGCAGGCGGCGCAGCAGCCCGCGTCCTGCGGGCGGCGGGGGCGCGGGGTAGAGGTCGGCTGCCAGCGCGCCCGGTTCTGCGGGCAGGGGCTCCTCGACGAGCGGGCGGCGGGCGGCCTCCCAGACCCGGCGGCCCCGGTCGAGCAGGGCGGTCCACGCCTCGCCCGCGCCAGGCCCCGCGGCGGCGTCGAGGGCCCGTACGACGCCCGCGCGGGAGGCGTTGGGCAGGGTGGCGGCGGTGCCGTCGGGGAAGACGTGCCGCTCGGCCGGGTCCACCGGCACGAGTTCCACGCACTTCTCCAGCTTCCGCCGGCCCGTCTTGAGGAACAGGTCGCGGTAGACCGCGGGGAGGTACAGCACCCCGGGTCCGGTGTCGAAGCCGAAGCCGTCGCGCTCCAGCCGCCGTACGCCGCCGCCGTGGGTGCCGGAGCGCTCGTGGACCGTCACCCGGTGGCCCGCGAGGGCCAGCCGCGCGGAGGCGGCCATGGCGCCCATGCCCGCCCCGACTACCGCGATCTCTGCCATGGCCCGGACTTTATCCCGCTCCCCGCGCGGCCCCGCGGGCGGGAGCGGTGGGGCTGGGGGTGCGTACTCAGTCGTGAGTATGCGTACTCAGATACCTGCTTGAGTATCCGAGCGGATGGGCCCCGACCTGCACAAACGGCAAAGTGAAGGGCGTGGGAAGGACGCAGTACGGGGCCACGGACCGCCGACACGGGGTGGCGGAACGGGACCCCGGTGCCGACCCACGAGGGGGGAACGGGGGAAATGGGGGGAAGCTGCCCCGGTGGTGGAGCGACGGGGGATCGCTTCGCGCCGGGGCAGCGCCCTTTCCACGGGTGCCCGCCCCGGCCGGGGCGCCGCTCCGCCCCGGGGCGGCACCGGTCGGCGCAATTGCCGCGGAGGGTGCGGTCAGGGGCATCGTCGCTGGTAGCTGGGCAGTTCAGGTCGATTGTCAGTGGGGTGCGCCACGATGGGCACAGACGAACGAACGACTGAAGGACTGACGCTGACAGGAGGCAAGCCATGGCAGCCGAGCCGGCTTACGCCCCACCGAGTGATGTCCACCCCGTCCTGCGCCCGGGCAGTGCGCCCAAGGCGGCGCTGGAGCTCCTCGCGCAAGCCCACGCCGGTCTGGCGGAGGCGGCGGAGATGGAGACGGCGAACGAGCGCTACTCACTGGCCCACCTCGCCGCGCTGCGCACTGCCGCGGCGGTCCTGGCGGTCCGCGGGCGGCCGGAGCCGACGCCGCGGCGCAGGCAGCGCATCCGCAGCGCGTGGGAGGTGCTGCCGGAGGTCGCGCCCGAACTCGCCGAGTGGAGCGCGATGTTCGCGGCCGGCGCCCGGCTGCGGGCCCGCGCGGAGGCGGGCATCAGGGATGCGGTCGACGAGCAGGAGGCGGCCGATCTCCTGCGCGCGGCAGGCATGTTCACGCGCATAGTCGAGCGGATGCTCGTCGTCCAGCCGCTGATACGTCCCCAACCGGGCCCGGAGGCGCGCTGAGGCGCTGCGCGCCGGGCGGGGCGGGCCGCGTGGGTCCGGTGGCACGCGTCCGGCGGGCCGGCCCGACCGGCCGGCCCGCGCGCGCAACCGCCGCGGGGAGGCCGGCGCGCACGCCGCGGCGGCGGGGCCGCGCGGGCCGCCCCGCGTGCTCGGGCCTGTCGTTTGGATCTTCGCCGGGCTCGCTGGGGGACCAGCCCACGTGCAAAGCGCTGTGGGGGAGCCTGGCACCGCGTCTCGCGGCGTTCGTCGTCGGTCGACGACGCTCCGCGATGCGCCGCCCAGGCGACAGACCCTAGACGTGCCGGACGCGGCGCCGGGCGCTTCCGCGGTCGCCTGCCGCCGTCGGCCGTGCGCTCGCGGTCCCGGGCGCCGACGGCGATACCGTTCACCTCACCTCACCTCACCTCACCTCGCCGTGCCCGTCGCCCCGTTCGGGCCGCGGGCGTGCGCGGAGACCGTCCCGCCCGGGGGTGCCGGGACCGTCCGCCGGGGCACGGGACGCGGATGCGCAGCCTCTAAGCTGGGCCACGCCCGATCTTCGAGGAGCGCTCCATGCCCCGTACGACACCGCACGACCACCTGCCGCGCGCGTCGCTGCGCGCCGCCGTCGTCTGGGAGGCGCTGGAGGACGCCCTGGCCCGGCACGGAGCCGCCGGGCAGGGCGGCGCGGACGCCGCGGCAGGCGGCCGGGCGCTCGACGTGCTGGACACCGGGGGCGGTACCGGCGGCTTCGCCGTGCCCGCCGCCCTGCTCGGGCACCGGGTGACGGTCGTCGACCCCAGCCCGAACGCGCTCTTCGGGCTGCAGCGCCGCGCCGCGGAGGCCGGCGTCGCCGACCGGGTGCGCGGCGTGCAGGGCGACATCCACGCCCTGTTCGACGTCGCCGAGCCCGGCGCGTACGACGCCGTGCTCTGCCACGGCGTCCTGGAGTACGTCGACGACCCGGCCGCGGGCCTCGCCAACGCCGTCGCCGCGCTGCGGCCCGGCGGCCTCCTCAGCGTGCTGGCGGCGGGCCTCGGCGGCGCCGTGCTGGCCCGCGCGCTCGCCGGGCACTTCTCCTCCGCCCGCCGCGCGCTCACGGGCGGAGACGGCCGCTGGGGCGAGGCGGACCCGGTGCCGCGCCGGTTCACCCCGGAGGAGCTGACCCGGCTCGTCGCCGCCGCCGGCGTGGACGTACGGGCCGTACAGGGCGTACGCACCTTCTCCGACCTGGTGCCCGACGGCCTCGCCGAGTCCGAGCCGGGCGCGCTCGACGCGCTGCTGGAGCTGGAGCGGGCGGCAGCGGAGTCGCCGGCGTTCCAGCCGGTGGCGGCGCAGCTTCATGTTCTGGGCGGCCGGAAGTGATAACCGGTCCGCCCGCGGGCAAAGGTGCAGTAGGCCACAGGCCACCCGTTCGGCCCCGGCGCGCCGTATGATCTGAGTCAAGGCCTGCTGCGGCGGGCAGGCCCAGATCCGCGCCGCGGATCGGCGGATTTGGCGCAGAGGGGCGGGTTTCACGGGGGCGCATACCTGCCTATCCTGGAGGTGCCGCGTCCCGGTCGCCCCCAAGCGACCGACGAGTAGGAGGACTCCGTGCCGCTCTCGGAGCACGAGCAGCGCATGCTCGAGCAGATGGAGCGAGCGCTGTACGCAGAAGATCCCAAGTTTGCGACAGCGCTTGAGGGAAGCAGGCTGCGCACGTACACCCGCCGTCGGGTGTACCAGGCGGTAGCCGGTTTCCTGGTGGGTATCGCGCTCCTGATGGCCGGAATGGTCGCGCAGCAGATCTGGGTCAGCGTGGTGGGCTTCCTCGTCATGCTGGGATGTGCGGTGCTCGCCGTCACCGGTTGGCGCAGGACTGCGAACCCGGGCGAACAGCAACAGCAGCAGCCGGGCGATGCCGCGGCCCCTCAGGGCGGTCAGCAGCGTCGCAGGACCCGGCAGCGCCGTTCCATGATGAACAGGATCGAAGAGCGGTGGCAGCGCCGCCGCGACGAGGGACGCTAGGCCACCAGGTCCCTCCCCGTGCAGAGCTCCCCGGGCCAGGCCCGCGGGAGCTCTCAGCACGCGGTACCCCTTATGGTCCTGCCGGGTGCCCCTAGTCCGGGCACGATCGGCTCCCCGGCGACCGCACCTCGCGGAGTGTGCCATTCCCGTTACGCCCTCCGCGGACGAAGTCCGCGCACGGCCGTCCGTACGAAGTCCGCGTGAGACGTGTCCGTACGAAGACCGCCCGAGACGTGTCCGTACGAAGCCCGCGCGGAACGTGTCCGCACCCGGCCGCAGCCCTCGCGTCACCCGAACGGCCCTGCCGCGCACCCGCGCGGCAGGGCCGTTCCGGTCCGCCTCTCCTGCGTCCTACGCCCGCTGCCGCGACGGCCGCAGCGCCGCGCCCGCGCGCCGCAGCGCCCCGCGCCAGCGCCCCGTCACCGCCGCCCAGCGCGCCGACACCGACCACAGCAGCCGCACCGACGAGCGCGGCGCCACCGCCGCGCGCAGCCGCGCGGCCGCGCCCGCGTCGCGGCCCATGGCCGCCCGCGCTCTCCGTACGTCTTCCGCCAGCCCGTCGACCTGCCGCGGGCGCGGCGCGTAGAGCGTCTGCTCCACCGCCCCGGCCACCCGCAGTGCCGACTGCGCCGCCGCGCCGTCCAGGTTGCCGAACCTGATGAGCGCCGCCGCCGTCGTCCGCGGCGTCTGCGACTCGTCGGGTGGCAGCCCGAAGTCCCAGGCGGAGTCGATCAGTTCGCGCCAGGCCGCCAGCGGCCCCGCGCCCGGGCGGAGCCGCCGGGCCCGTTCCCGTACGCGCCACATGGCCGGCAGCGACGGCAGGAGCAGGAGCAGCAGCACCCCGGCGACACCCGCCGCGATGCCCGCCGCCGGCGGTCCGCTGTCCGTCGGGCCCGCGGCCCCGCCGCCCGCCGCCTCGTCGTCCGCGCAGCCGCCCTCCCGGCGCAGCGCCGCCGGGCAGTCGTCCTCCGACGCCGAGGGGGTCGGGGTCGGGGCCGCCGAGCTGCCGCGGTCCGGCAGCTCGTTCGCGGGGTCGCCGCTGCCGCCGGGGGTGTCCTCCATCGTGTAGTCGGGCAGCGTGCCGCGGGTCGGGGTCGGCTCGAAGCGGGTCCAGCCGGCGCCCTCGAAGTACAGCTCCGGCCAGGCGTGCGCGTCCTGCAGCCCCACCGACATCGACCCGTCGCTCTGCGCGGTGCCGGGCACGAAGCCGACCGCGACCCGGGCGGGGATGCCGAGGGTCCGGGCCATCGCGGCCATCGTGAAGGAGAAGTGGACGCAGAAGCCCTGCTTGTCCTCCAGGAACCGCAGGATCGCCTCGGGGTCGGAGGCGTCGAGGTCGGTCTCCGTGTCGTAGACGAAGTTGGTGGTGAAGTAGTCCTGCAGCGCCAGCGCCCGCTCGTAGTTGTTCGCCGAACCGCGGGTGATCTCCTGTGCCTGCCGGCGGACTTCGTCCGGCAGCGAGTCGGGCACCTGCGTGTACTCCTCGCTCAGCGCCGGGTCCGGCGGCGGCGCGGTGGCCAACTGCCGCGCGGTGGGCGCCATGAGGAGGCTGGTGACCTGGTACTCGGCGCCGCCCGTGGTGGTGCCGCCGTCGCCGACGACGGACCGCCCCTCCGGCTCGTAGCGCCAGTCGCCCCCTATGCGCACCTGGTACGCGGGGTACGGCATCGGCAGCCACTGCTGCCGGAAGTCGTCGTCGGCCCGTACGTTCAGGGTGATGGGCGCGGACGTGATCTGGCTGTTGGAGTAGCCCTGCGGGGTGGGCAGCGGGTCCGGGATGTCCTCGATGCTGCGGCGCGAGGGCTGCCAGGAGGTGCCGTCGAACCGGTCGAGGGCGACGAAGCGCATGTACAGCGCCGAGTTCTGGGCGCCGTCCTCGGCGCGGTAGCGGAACACCTCGCGGTTCTCCGGCTGGTTCAGGCTCTGCTGCAGCCGCACCACGGGGTTGATCGCGGTGACCGTACCGCCGCCGGGACCCTGCCCGGGACCGGTGGTCTTGCCGTCCAGCAGCCCGCCGTCCAGCGACGGCAGCGCCGCCGGTACGACGAGCGCGAAGCCCAGCGCCACGGCGCCGATCCGCCGGCCCGTACGCACCGGGGCCACCGGCCGGCCGCTCCCGGGCTCCGCGGCGCCCGGCGCGCCCACGGACTGCCCGCCGCCGAACATCCGCCCCCACTGCGCCAGCCGGTCCCGCCCCTCGGCGAGCAGCAGCAGCAGATAGCCGGCGCCGGCGAGCAGGAACGTCAGCCAGCTCCCGCCCTGGTTGAGCCCGGCGGCGACGGAGTACAGCGCGAGCAGCGGCAGCCCCGCGGGCGCGGCGCTGCGGAACGTCACCGCCACCGCGTCCACCAGCAGCGCCACCCCGGCGATGCCGGAGAGCAGCATCAGCTCTATGCCGTCGGTGACCGGGGCCGGGATGGAGTAGCGCGAGACGTCGTCGCTGCCCTCCTGGAAGAGCTGCCGGAACTCCTCTATCGCCGCGGGGTTGGGGAGCACCCCGCCCGTCGCCTGGTCGGCGGTGAAGAGCATCGTCAGCAGCACCACCGTGACCGCGGTCTGCGCCAGCACCGTCAGCGGGCGCGCCAGCGGGATGCGGCGCGCGATCATGCCGACGCCGCCGATCACGACGACGACGAAGATCGCCTTGAAGAACCAGGTCATCCTGTCGGTCAGCGGCAGCAGCGCGGTGGCGGCCAGCAGGGATGCCGCCGCCGCGCAGATCGTGAGCCGGGCCCGTCCGCTCATCTCAGCCCTCGCCTCCGCGTGCCGCCGCGGCGAGCTGGCCGGCCTGGTTGCCGGCCTCCCGCCACAGGTCGCCCATCGTCGTTCCGGGCCGTACGGACAGCACCGTCCAGCCCGCCTCGCGGAGCTGCCGCACCCGCTCGGCGCCCTCCGCTGCCGCGCCGTTCGGGCCGCCGGGCGCGCCCGCGCGCGACTCCCAGGCCGCGCGGTCCGTCACGAACGCCACGCCCGCGGCCGTACGCTGCCGCATCCGCGCGGCGAGCGCGGCCTGTTCCTCGTCCAGCTCGCCGAAGAACGCCACGAGCAGCCCCTCGTGCGCGCCGCGCAGCACGTCGTACGCGGCCGAGACCGTGTCCAGCTCGGAATGGTCGATGACGGCGAGGGTGTCCAGGAGTATCCCCGCCGCGTCGGCCGACTCGCCGCCGCGGGAGTTCAGCGCACCGTCGACGCCGGCCCCCAGCTCGCCGCCGTCGGTCAGCAGCCGCACGGTGTAGCCGCGCTCCAGCATGTGCAGCGCGACCGAGGCGGCGCCGGAGACGGCCCACTCGAAGGGCGAGTCGGGTCCCGCGCCGGTGTAGGCGTCGCGCCGGGTGTCCAGCAGCACCGTGCAGCCCGCGCGCTGCGGCTGCTCCTCGCGGCGGACCATCAGCTCGCCGTACTTCGCGGTAGAGCGCCAGTGCACCCGCCGCAGGTCGTCGCCGTGCCGGTAGCCGCGGGGGATGACGTCGTCCTCGCCGGCCAGGGCGAGGGTGCGGTGCCGGCCGTCGCCGTAGCCCGTGGCCTCGCCGGCCAGCCGGACGGGGGCCAGCGCCTCGGTGCGCGGCACGACGGTCAGGGTGTCGTACGCGCTGAAGGAGCGGGTCATCTCGCACATGCCGAACGGGTCGGAGAGCCGCAGTTGCAGCGGGCCCAGCGGATAGCGCCCGCGCAGGTCGGAGCGGACCCGGTAGGTCACCTCGCGCTTGCCGCCCGGCTCCACCCGGTCCAGCACGAAGCGGGGCCGGGGGCCCAGCACGTACGGCAGCCGGTCCTGGAGCATCAGCAGCCCGGTGGGCAGCCGGGAGACGTTCTCCAGCCGCAGGTGCACCCGGGCCTCGGAGCCCGCGGGCACCCGGGCGGGCGACAGCTTGCGGCTGCCGCCGACGCGGTAGCGGGTGCGGTGGAGCACGGCCGCGCACACCAGCGGCAGCGCGGCCAGCAGCAGCCCCACCCGCAGCAGGTCGGGCTGGCCCAGTATGTAGCTGCACGCGCCGGCCGCGAGCCCGGCGGCGAGGAACGAGCGGCCGCGCGTGGTGGTGCCGGCCAGGGCCGTACGCAGCCCGCCCGCCTGGGCGTCCTGGCCGGCGGGCGGCGCGGCGGGGGCGGGCGGGGGCTGGCCGGACATCAGAACCGCCGGCCGTCCGGGCTGTGCGGGCCGCCGTACGCGGGTGGCATCTGCGGCGGCCGCCGCATGTCGGCGGCGGGCACCGGCACCTGCTGGAGGATCTCGGCGACGATCTGCTCGGCCGTACGCCGGTTGAGCTGGGCCTGCGCCGTGGGCAGCAGCCGGTGCGCGAGCACGTGCACGGCCAGCGCCTGCACGTCGTCGGGCAGCGTGAACTCCCGCCCCGCCAGCGCGGCGGCGGCCTTCGCCGCCCGCAGCAGGTGCAGCGTGGCCCGCGGCGAGGCGCCGAGCCGCAACTCCTGGTGCTGCCGGGTGGAGGTCACGAGGTCCACCGCGTAGCGCCGGACGGAGTCCGCGACGTGCACCGTGCGCACCGCGTCGATCAGCTTGACGATGTCGTGTGCGTGCGCGACGGGCTGGAGGTCGCCCAGCGGCGAGACCCCGCCGTGCACGTCCAGCATCTCCAGCTCCGCCTCCGGGCTGGGGTAGCCGATGGACAGCCGGGCCATGAAGCGGTCGCGCTGGGCCTCGGGCAGCGGGTACGTGCCCTCCATCTCGATGGGGTTCTGGGTGGCGACCACCATGAACGGGCTGGGCAGCTCGTACGTCTGCGTGTCGATGGTGACCTGCCGCTCCTCCATCGACTCCAGCAGCGCCGACTGGGTCTTGGGGGAGGCCCGGTTGATCTCGTCGCCGATGACGATCTGGGCGAAGATCGCGCCGGGCTTGAACTCGAAGTCCCGGCTCTGCTGGTCGTAGACGCTCACGCCGGTGATGTCGGAGGGCAGCAGGTCGGGTGTGAACTGGATGCGGCGCACGGAGCAGTCGATGGACTTCGCCAGCGCCTTGGCGAGCATGGTCTTCCCGACGCCCGGCACGTCCTCGATCAACAGGTGGCCTTCGGCGAGCAGGACGGTCAGCGACAGCCTGACCGCCTCGGGCTTGCCCTCGATCACGCTCTCCACCGACCGCCGGACATCGTCCGCGGTACTGGTCAGATCGCTGAGGCTCGCTCGCTCGTCATACGTCGTCACCGGCCCTCCTCGGCCCGTCGCACGGGCCGTGCGCCGCGGTCGCGGTCCGGCCCTCCCCGATACCGTGGTGCCCGTGCGCCGCCGGCCCGGCCGGGGCGTAACGGAGCCACCACACCCGCATTCTTGCTGCCGAATGCCGGTTTCGTCAGTCGCCCGCCGTGATTTGCTCCGCGGACACCTCGCGGAGCAGCCCCGTGCGCACGTCGAACACGAAGCCTCGCACGTCGTCGGTGTGCAGCAGGAACGGGGAGGTCTCCACCCGGCGGATCGACTGGCGCACGTCCTGGTCCAGGTCGCGGAACGACTCCACCGACCAGGCCGGCCGCTGGCCGACCTCGGCCTCCAGCTCGAAGCGGAACTCCTCGGTGATGCGGAGCAGGCCGCAGTCGGTGTGGTGGATCAGGACCACGCTGCGGGTGCCCAGGGCGCGCTGGCTGATGGTCAGCGAGCGGATGGTGTCGTCGGTGACCACGCCGCCGGCGTTGCGGATCGTGTGGCAGTCGCCCAGCTCCAGGCCGAGCGCGGCGTGCAGGTCGAGCCGGGCGTCCATGCAGGCCACCACGGCGACCCGCAGGACGGGCTTGGCGTCCATGCCGGGGTCCTCGAAGCCGCCCGCGTACCCGCGGTTGGCGGAGACGAGCCGGTCGGTGACGGTGGGGGCGGCGACGGCGTTCTCAGCGGACGACGTGCTCTCAGCGGGCGTCATACATACGACGGTATCCGGGCCGGGCGCCCCTGCCCGGCCCGCGTGAGGTAGCCCACAGGGAGCAATCCCGGCGGCACGCGCCCGCCGCCGGGAAGGGGGCGCGCCTTCGGTGCTTGATTGACCGGGGGGTGCAGTGGGCTAAAGTGACGCGAAGTGGGAGCCGTGGCGCCCCCTTTCATGCGGTTCGCCCGTCGCCCGTGCGGCCGGCGGCCCGCTCCGGGCCAGGCCGGCGCCGCCGCGCAGGCGGCTGCGGCCGCTCCCCTTCGGCGATCGGGCGGGACAGGAGGCGGCACCGTGAACGACGCACGCGCCGCTGTCCACGTCCCCGTCATGCTCCGCCGCACCACGGAACTGCTGGCCCCGGCGCTGTCCGCGCCCGGCGCGGTGGCCGTCGACTGCACGCTGGGCCTCGGCGGCCACAGCGAGGCCCTGCTCGCCGCCCACCCCGGGCTGCGGCTCGTCGCGCTGGACCGCGACCCGGCCGCGCTGGAGCTCGCGGGCAGGCGGCTGGCCCCGTACACCGGGCGGGTGACGCTGGTGCACGCGGTCTACGACGAACTGCCCGCCGTGCTCGACAAGCTGGCCGTGGGCCACGTGCAGGGGATCCTCTTCGACCTGGGCGTGTCGTCCATGCAACTGGACGAGGCCGGGCGCGGCTTCGCGTACGCGCAGGACGCGCCGCTCGACATGCGGATGGACCAGACCAGGGGCGTGAGCGCGGCCGAGGTGCTGAACACGTACCCGCCCGGCGAGCTGGTGCGCATCCTGCGCGCGTACGGCGAGGAGAAGCAGGCGCGGCGCATCGTCGAGGCCGTGGTCAGGGAGCGGGAGAAGGAGCCGTTCGCGCGCAGCGCGCGGCTGGTCGAGGTGATCCGCGAGGCGCTGCCGCAGGCCGCCAAGCGCACCGGCGGCAACCCTGCGAAGCGGACGTTCCAGGCGCTGCGCATCGAGGTCAACGGCGAGCTGTCGGTGCTCGAACGGGCCGTGCCCGCGGCCGTCGCGGCGCTGGCCGTCGGCGGCCGGATCGCCGTGCTCGCGTACCAGTCGCTGGAGGACCGGCTTGTCAAACGGGTGCTGGCGGCCGGTGCCGCGAGCACCGCGCCGCCCGGGCTGCCGGTGGTCCCCGAGCACCACCAGCCGCGGCTGCGGCTGCTCACCCGCGGCGCTGAGCTGCCGGCGGAGGAGGAGATCGCGGAGAACCGCAGGGCCGCCCCCGCGCGGCTGCGGGCGGCGGAGCGGATCCGGGAGGACGTGTGAGCCGGAGCGGAGCGGGTGCGCCGTGAAACGGCCGAGGATCGCGTTCCCGCGCGAGGGCGGCGCCCGGCTGCTGGGCGGCAGCTCGGCGGCGCGCACGCCGTTCGTGCTGCTCGTGGTGCTGCTGCTGGGCGCCGGTCTGCTCGCGCTGCTGCTGCTCAACGCGGCGGTCAACCAGGGCTCGTTCCGCGTCGGCAACCTGAAGAAGGAGACGACGCGGCTGACGGACGAGGAGCAGCGGCTGCGCCAGGAGGTGGAGGAGCAGTCGGCGCCTGACGCGCTGGAGGAACGGGCCCGGGAACTGGGCATGGTGCCGGGCGGACCGCCGGTCTTCCTCTCGCCGGTGGGCGGCGTCATGGGCGAGCCGTGGACGGCGACGGGCCCGCCGCCGCCCGCGCCGAGCCCGGCGGACGCCGCGAAGCCCAAGCCGGAGAAGGACGAGGAAGCAGCGGCGGCGGAGGAAGCCGAGACGGACGAGGAAGGCGAGGCGGACGAGGCGGCCGCGGGGGAGCAGGCCGGGGACGCGGAGGGGGCGGAGGAAACCGCCCCGGCGGGGACACCCGCGCCGCCCGCCCCCGGCGCGTCCGCCTCTCCCCCCGCCTCACCGCCCCCCGCCGAGGAGGCACCGTGACGACCCGCGGCACCGGCAGCAGCTCCGGCGACGGCGACCGGCCCCCGCGCCGCCGCGTGCCCCGCCCCGCGGGCGGCGCCGCCGCCCGGCCCCGTACCCGCGCGTCCTCCCGCCCCGCCGCCGCGGGCCCGCGTATCCGCCTTGCCTCGCCGCGCCCCCGGCTGCGCCTCGTCAGCGTCGGCCTGACCCTCCTCCTGCTGGTCTTCACCGCCAGGCTGCTCCAGGTCCAGGCCGTGGACGCCGGTGAGTACGCGGAGAAGGCCCAGGTCAACCGGTACGTGCCGATGACGCTCAGCGCCGAGCGCGGCGTCATCACCGACCGTAACGGCGTCGAGCTGGCCACCACGGTCGACGCGTACGACATCACCGCCGATCCGTACCTCTTCACGCCCGAGCAGGCCGACGTCAAGGATGCGCCCCGGCGGGCCGCCGAGGCGCTGGCGCCCGTGCTGAAGGCGGACGCGAAGGACCTGGAGGCCAAGCTCGCCACGCCCGACTCGCGCTATGTGAAGCTCGCGTCGAAGCAGACGCCGCAGGTCTGGGACGAGATCAAGAAGCTGAAGTCCGAGTCCGCCGAGCGCGAGGCGGCGGGCGGCCGGCAGGACGTGCTCGGCGGGGTGTTCGCGGAGGAGCAGAACAAGCGCGTCTATCCGAACGGCGATCTGGCCGCCGGGATACTGGGCTTCGTCAACGCCGAGGGCGAGGGCGGCGGGGGCGTCGAGCGGCAGCACGACAAGCTGCTCGCCGGCAAGGACGGCAGGCTCGTCTACGCCCAGTCAGCCGGCCGCCGCATCCCCACCGCGGACGCCGAGGAGAACCCCGCCGAGCCCGGCTCCGACGTCGAGCTGACCATCGACCGCGACATCCAGTGGGCCGCCCAGACCGCCATCGACAAGCAGGTCGACGCCTCCGATGCCGACCGCGGCTACGTCATCGTGCAGGACACCCGCACCGGCGAGATCCTGGCCATGGCCAACGCCCCCGGCTTCGACCCCAACGACCTGTCCGGCGCCACCCCCGGCACCCTCGGCAACCCGGCCCTGGAAGACGCGTACGAGCCCGGCAGCGTCAACAAGGTCATCTCCATGGCCGCCGTGCTGGAGGAGGAGGCCGCGACCCCGGACACCCGGGTCACGGTGCCGAACGTGCTGCCGCGCGGCGGCCACGCCTTCCACGACGACGTCGAGCACCCGACCTGGTACCTGACGCTGAACGGCGTGCTCGCCAAGTCCAGCAACATCGGCACCATCCTCGCCGTCGAGCAGTTGGGGAAGAACCAGCGGCAGGCCAACAAGGTCCTCCACTCCTACCTCAGCGACTTCGGCCTCGGCCGGCGCAGCGGCCTCGGCGTCGCGGGCGAGACCCCCGGTCTGCTGAAGCCCGCGGCCGAGTGGGACGCGGCGCAGCAGTACACGATCCCGTTCGGCCAGGGCCTGTCCGTGAACGCCATGCAGGCCGCCTCCGTGTACTCGACCGTCGCCAACGGCGGCGTACGGATCGAGCCCTCCCTCGTCCGCGGCAGCCGCGGCCCCGACGGCCGCTTCGACCCGGCGCCCGAGCCGGAGAAGAACCGCGTCGTCAGCCAGAAGACGGCCAGGACGCTCTCCCGGATGCTGGAGTCCGTCGTCGACGACGAGGAGGGCACCGGCGTGAAGGCCCGGATCCCGGGCTACCGCGCGGCCGGTAAGACCGGCACCTCCAACAGGGTGGATCCGCAGACCGGCCGCTACAGCGGCTACACGGCCTCGTTCGCGGGCTTCGCGCCCGCGGACGCGCCGCGCGTGACCGTGTACTGCGCGATCCAGAACCCCACAGAGGGCAGCTACTTCGGCGGCCAGATCTGCGGCCCCGTCTACAAGAAGGTCATGGAGTTCGCGCTCAAGACGCTCCAGGTGCCGCCCACGGGGGTCGAGGCGCCGCCGATGCCGGTCACGTTCGGCGCCGGCACCGACGGCACGGGCGGGGACGGCGGCGAGGGTACGGACGCCGGCGGCGTGGCCGACGGCGGATAAGAACTGAAAGATCGGACCTGCGCAGTGAGCACAATCACGGACGATCCGGGGAACCGCGAACCGCGCCCCCCCTGGCTTGGCAGTGCGGCAGGCGGGCCCGGTACGCTGCCCGCCGTGCCCCACCCCGATCAGTCCCACCAGGAAGCGTCGGGCGCCCCGGCGAACCATCCGGGGGCGCCCCGCCCCGCCGAGGTCGACCCCGTACCGCTCACGGAGCTGGCCGACCGGCTGGGCACCGGAGTCACCGGCGAGGCCGGGGGCGTCACCGTCACCGGCATCACCCACGACTCCCGCGCCGTACGCCCCGGCGACATCTACGCCGCGCTGCCCGGCGCCCGGCTGCACGGCGCCGACTTCGCCGCCCAGGCCGCCGACCTCGGCGCCGCCGCGGTGCTCACCGACCCGGCCGGCATGGAACGGGCCGCCGGCACCGGGCTGCCGGTGCTGGTCGTCGGCGATCCGCGGGGCCGGATGGGGGAGCTGGCCGCGGCGGTCTACGGCGAGCCGGGCGGGGACCTGCTCCAGCTCGGGGTCACCGGCACGTCGGGCAAGACCACGACCGCGTACCTCGTCGAGGGCGGGCTGCGGGCGGCGGCCGAGAAGGACGGCGCCGGGCTCACCGGGCTCATCGGCACCGTCGAGATGCGCATCGGCGACGAGCGGCTGAAGTCGGAGCGGACCACGCCGGAGGCAACGGACCTCCAGGCGCTGTTCGCCGTCATGCGGCAGCGCGGCGTCGCCTCCGTGGCGATGGAGGTCTCCAGCCACGCGCTGGTGCTCGGCCGGGTCGACGGCGTCCTCTTCGACGTCGCCGTCTTCACCAACCTCAGCCCCGAGCACCTGGACTTCCACACCGACATGGAGGACTACTACCGGGCGAAGGCGCAGCTCTTCACCCCGGCCAGGTCGCGGGCGGGCGTCGTCAACATCGACGACGAGTACGGGATGCGCCTTGCCGAGGAGGCCGCGGCCCCCGAGGGCGGCGGCAGCTACCCCGTGACCACGTACTCCGCCGAGGGCCACCCGGACGCCGACTGGCGCGCCGAGGACGTGGAGATCGGCGTGCTCGGCTCCACCTTCACCGCGGTCGGCCCCGGCGGCATCACGGTCCCCGCCGAGGCCCCGCTGCCCGGCACGTTCAACGTCTCCAACACCCTCGCCGCCATCGCCGCGCTCGTCACCGCCGGCGTCGACCCGGCCACCGCCGCGGGCGGCGTGGCCGCCGTGCCGGGCGTGCCGGGCCGGCTGGAGCGGGTCGACGCGGGCCAGGGCTACCTCGCCGTCGTCGACTACGCGCACAAGCCCGATGCGCTGGAGTCCGTGCTCTGGGCGCTGCGCAAGGTCACCGAGAACAAGCTGCACGTCGTCGTCGGCTGCGGCGGCGACCGCGACCCGCACAAGCGCGGCCCCATGGGCGCCGCCGCCGCCCGGCTCGCCGACACCGCGGTGCTCACCTCCGACAACCCCCGCTCCGAGGACCCCCTCGCGATCCTCGCCGCGATGCTCGCCGGCGCCGCGGAAGTGCCGGTCTACGAGCGCGGCGACGTGCTGGTCGAGGCCGACCGGGCAGGCGCCATCGCCATCGCGGTGGCCCGCGCGGGCGCCGGCGACACGGTGCTGATCGCCGGCAAGGGCCACGAGCAGGGTCAGGACACGGCCGGTGTCGTACGGCCCTTCGACGACCGCGACGAGCTGCGCAGGGCGATCCGCGAGCGGTCCGGCGCCGGCCCCGCGGACCCCGGGCACCCGGATTCCGCCGAACCCGCCGGAGGCGTACGGTGATTCCGCTCAGCCTCGCCGAGGTCGCCGAGCTGACCGGCGGTGAGCTGCACGGTGTGTCCGACCCGCAGGCGCTGGTCACCCGCCCCGTGGTCATCGACTCGCGGCAGGCGGAACCGGGCAGCCTCTTCGCCGCGTTCACCGGCGAGCACGTCGACGGGCACGACTACGCCGCCCTCGCCGTCGCCGCCGGTGCCACCGGCGTCCTGGGCACCCGCCCCGTCGAGGGCGTGCCGACCGTCGTGGTCCGCTCCGTGCCCCCGGCGCTCAGCGCGCTGGCCAAGCACGTCGTCGCCCGCCTCGACGAGACCCTCACCGCGCTCATCGCGCTCACCGGCTCCTCGGGCAAGACGTCCACCAAGGACCTCCTCGCCCAACTGCTGCAGCGCCTCGGCCCGACGGTCTACACCCACGGTTCTTTCAACAACGAGATCGGCCATCCCGTCACGGCCCTCCAGACCGCCCCCGACACCCGGTACCTGCTGCTGGAGATGGGCGCGCGCGGCCTCGGCCACATCCGCGATCTCGCGGAGGTGACGCCGCCGCGCATCGGGCTCGTCCTCAACGTCGGCACCGCGCACATCGGCGAGTTCGGCGGCCGGGAGCAGATCGCCGCGGCCAAGGGCGAGCTGGTCGAGGCGCTGCCGCCGGGGGCGGACGGCGGGGTCGCGG
Source organism: Streptomyces sp. NBC_01808 (assembly GCF_035917395.1). Classification (NCBI taxonomy): domain Bacteria; kingdom Bacillati; phylum Actinomycetota; class Actinomycetes; order Kitasatosporales; family Streptomycetaceae; genus Streptomyces; species Streptomyces sp. NBC_01808. The sequence goes on along the minus strand of NZ_CP109072.1, from coordinate 1,853,929 downwards.
TGCTCAACGCCGACGACCCCCTCGTCCGCGCGATGGCGTCCCGTACCCGGGCGCGCATCATCTACTACGGCGAGGCGCCCGAGGCGGACGTACGGGCCGCCGACGTCCGGCTCACCGAAGACGGGCGGCCGGAATTCACCCTGCACACGCCCGCCGGCAGCGCCGGTGTGATCATGCGGCTGTACGGTGAGCACCACGTGTCGAACGCGCTTGCCGCCGCCGCCGTCGCGTACGAGCTGGGCATGCCCCCGGCGCGGATCGCCGAGGCGCTCTCCGCCGCCGAGGCCCTGTCCGGTCGGCGCATGGAGGTCAGGCGGCGGCCGGACGGCGTGACGGTCGTCAACGACGCGTACAACGCCAACCCCGAGTCCACGCGGGCCGCGCTGCGCGCGCTCGCCGCCATGGGCCGGGGCAGCACGGTGCCGGGGGGCCGGACGTTCGCCGTGCTGGGCGCGATGGCGGAGCTCGGCGACCACGCCATGGTCGAGCACGACGGCGTGGGCCGGCTGGCCGTCCGCCTGGGCATCAGCAAGCTCGTGGCAGTGGGCCGGCAGGAGGCCGCCTGGCTGGACATGGGCGCGAAGAACGAGGGTTCGTGGGGTGAGGAGTCGGTGCACGTGTCCGACGTCGACGCGGCGGTCGACCTGATGCGCGGCGAGCTGCGGCCGGGAGATGTCGTGCTCGTCAAGGCATCCAGATCCGAGGCACTGTGGCGCGTGGCGGAAGCGCTGCTCGAGGAGGGCGCCACCCGATGAGGCAGATCCTCTTCTCCGGGGCCCTCGGGCTCTTCTTCTCCCTCCTCGGCACTCCGCTGCTGATCAAGCTCCTGGCCCGGCGGGGCTACGGGCAGTACATCCGGGACGACGGGCCGCAGGCGCACCACAGCAAGCGCGGCACGCCCAGCATGGGCGGCATCGCGTTCATCCTGGCCACGATCATCGCGTACGCGATCACCAAGGTCGTCACCAGCAGTTCGCCCACGTACTCCGGGCTGCTGGTGCTCTTCCTGATGGCCGGCCTGGGCCTGGTCGGCTTCCTCGACGACTACATCAAGATCATCAAGCAGCGCAGCCTGGGCCTGCGGGCCAAGGCGAAGATGCTCGGCCAGTTCATCGTCGGCATCGCCTTCGCGGTGCTGTCGCTGAACTTCGAGGACGCCCGCGAGCTGACACCGGCGTCCACGAAGCTCTCCTTCACCCAGGACTTCGGCTGGTCGATCGGCCCGGTGCTGTTCGTCATCTGGGCGCTGTTCATGATCCTGGCGATGTCCAACGGCGTGAACCTCACCGACGGCCTGGACGGCCTGGCCACCGGCGCCTCGGTGATGGTCTTCGGCGCGTACGTCTTCATCGGCGTGTGGCAGTACCAGGAGTCCTGCATCAACGCCGACACCCTGACCAACCCGGCCGCCTGTTACGACGTACGCGACCCGCTGGACCTCGCCGTCGTCGCCTCCGCGCTGATGGGCGCGTGCTTCGGCTTCCTGTGGTGGAACACCTCGCCCGCGAAGATCTTCATGGGCGACACCGGCTCGCTGGCCCTCGGCGGCGCGCTCGCGGGCCTGGCCATCGCCTCCCGCACCGAACTGCTCCTCGCCATCCTCGGCGGCCTGTTCGTCCTCATCACGCTCTCCGTGGTGATCCAGGTCGGGTCGTTCCGGATGACCGGGAAACGCGTGTTCAGAATGGCGCCACTACAGCACCACTTCGAGCTGAAAGGCTGGAGTGAAGTGCTCGTGGTGGTCAGATTCTGGATCATCCAGGGCATGTGCGTGATCGTCGGCCTGGGCATCTTCTACGCCGGCTGGGCGGCCAGAAGGTGAGCGGCCGGGGCCCGGACGGGGATCCGGTATGAGCGAGTTCGAGTTCGAGGGCCGGCACGTGACCGTCGCGGGGCTCGGGGTCAGCGGCGGCCCCGCCGCCCGCGCGCTGCACCGGCTCGGCGCGGAGGTCACCGTCGTCGACGGCGCGGACCACGACCGGGCCCGGGCGCAGGCCGCGGAGCTGGCGCCGCTCGGTGTGACCGTACGGCTCGGCGACGGCGACACCCTGCCCGAGGGCACGGAACTGGTCGTCACCACGCCCGGATGGAAGCCCTCCGCCCCGCTGTTCGCCGCCGCCGAGGCGGCCGGGGTGCCGGTCTGGGGCGACGTGGAGCTGGCCTGGCGGCTGCGCGGCACCTCGCCCGAGGGCCGGCCGCCCGCCGACTGGCTGGCGATCACCGGCACCAACGGCAAGACCACCGCGGTGAAGATGCTCGCCGCCATGCTCGCCGCCGCCGGGCTGCGCACCGCCGCCGTGGGCAACATCGGCGTCCCGCTCGTCGACGTCGTCACCGGCCACGGCCCGTACGCGGACCTCGACGTGCTCGCCGTCGAGCTGTCCAGCTACCAGCTCCACTGGGCCACGTCCGTACGCGCCCACTCCGCCGCCGTCCTCAACCTCGCGCCCGACCACCTCGACTGGCACGGCTCCATGGAGGCGTACGCCGCCGACAAGGGCCGCATCTACGAGGGCAACCGGGTGGCGTGCGTCTACAACGCCGCCGACCCGGTCACCGAGGAGCTGGTGCGCAAGGCCGACGTCGAGGAGGGCTGCCGCGCGGTCGGGTTCACCCTCGGCGCGCCCGCCCCCGGGCAGCTCGGGGTGGTCGACGGGCTGCTGGTGGACCGGGCGTTCGTGCCGGACCCGCAGCGCACCGCGCAGGAGCTGGCCGCCGTCGCCGACGTCCGGCCGCCCGCCCCGCACAACGTCGCCAACGCCCTTGCCGCCGCGGCCCTCGCGCGCGCGTACGGCGTCGGGCCCGCGGCCGTACGCGAGGGGCTGCGCGCCTTCCGCCCCGAGCCGCACCGCATCGAACGCGTCGCCGAGATCGGCGGCGTGGCGTACGTGGACGACTCCAAGGCCACCAACACCCACGCCACCGAAGCCTCGCTGGCCGCGTACGACGGCATCGTCTGGATCGCCGGCGGTCTTGCCAAGGGCGCCACCTTCGACGACCTCGTCGCGGGGGCGGCGAAGCGGCTGCGCGGCGCGGTGCTGCTGGGCCGGGACCGGGCGCTGATCGCCGGGGCGCTGGCGCGGCACGCGCCGGACGTGCCGGTGGTGGACATCGAGCGGACGGACTCCGGCGCGATGGCGGCGGCCGTCGCCGAAGCGGCGCGGCTGGCCCGCGAGGGCGACACCGTGCTGCTGGCGCCGGCCTGCGCGTCGATGGACATGTTCACGAACTACAACGTGCGCGGCGAGGTCTTCGCCGCCGCCGTGCACGAACTCGCCGCCGGCGGGGTCTAGGGACTCCGGCGGCGCGGCGGGCGTACATGCCGGGCTCCGCAACCGCGCGCCGCGCGCGCGTGGGCGATCCCGCGTCCGGCACATCTGCTTTCGGCCGAAGGACGGCGCGCCGAGCGCGGGCCGTACCCCGGCCGCGGACGGGAGATCGACGACGGACTCCGGGACCCGGACGACCCGAAGGCGACCGCGCGCCGTCGCGTCGTGGCCCCGGCCGGGGCGTCGGCGTGGCAACCTCGTTGCCCATGGGCGGAGTGCGGTGCCAGCGAGGAGACGGCGGATGAGCAGAGCGGACCAGGAGCGGCGCGCGGGGCGGCCCGCTGCCGCGCGCGGCGCGGCGTCGAAGACCCCGCCGCGGCCCGCCCGCGGCGGGACGCGTTCCGTCCCCGCGGCCCGCCCGGCCCGCCGTGGGGGCGCGGGACCCGTCGGCCTGCGCCGGTTCGCGCGCCGTGTGCGCCGGGCCTGGGACCGGCCGCTCACCGCGTACTACCTGCTGCTCGGCGGCAGTCTGCTGATCACCGTGCTGGGCCTGGTGATGGTCTTCTCCGCCTCCCAGATCGAGGCGCTCAACAGCGGCCTGGCGTCCACGTACTACTTCCGCAAGCAGCTCGTCGCCGCCGCCCTCGGCACCATCCTGCTGCTCGTCGCGGCCCGCATGCCGATCCGGCTGCACCGCGCGCTGGCGTACCCGATCCTGGCGATGTCGCTGTTCCTCATGGCGCTGGTGCAGGTGCCGGGGATAGGGCAGTCGGTCAACGGCAACACCAACTGGCTGAACTTCGGCGGCCCGTTCCAGCTCCAGCCCAGCGAGTTCGGCAAGCTGGCGCTGGTGATGTGGGGCGCCGACCTGCTGGCGCGTAAACAGGACAAGAAGCTGCTCACCCAGTGGAAGCACATGCTGGTGCCGCTGGTGCCCGTCGCGCTGCTGCTGCTCGGCCTCATCATGCTCGGCGGCGACATGGGCACCGCGATGATCCTGGGCGCGATCCTGCTGGGCCTGCTGTGGGTGGCCGGCGCCCCCACCCGGCTGTTCGCCACCGTCATCGCGGTCGGCGCGACGCTGACCGTCGTGCTGTTCACCTCCAGCCCGCACCGGATGGACCGGCTGCGCTGCATCGGCGCCACCGAGCCGGGACCCGGAGACGTCTGCTGGCAGGGCCTGCACGGCATCTACGCCCTGGCGTCCGGCGGCTGGTTCGGCTCGGGACTCGGCGCGAGTATGGAAAAATGGGGCGAACTCCCGGAACCGCACACCGACTTCATCTTCGCCGTGACCGGGGAGGAACTCGGCCTGGCGGGGACGCTGTCGGTGCTGGCACTCTTCGCGGCTCTAGGCTATGCGGGTATCCGCGTGGCCGGACGTACGGAGGACGCCTTCGTAAGGTATGCCGCGGGGGGCGTGACCGCCTGGATCATGGCGCAGGTCGTGATCAACATCGGTGCGGTCCTGGGGTTGCTGCCCATCGCCGGCGTCCCGCTCCCGCTGTTCTCCTACGGAGGCTCCGCCCTGCTGCCGGCGATGTTCGCCGTGGGGTTGCTGATCGCGTTCGCGCGCGAGGAACCGGCGGCGCGGGCGGCGCTCGCCATGCGGCCCGCGGGGGTGCTGCAGTCTGCTAGAAGAGTGCTCGCCGGAAAAAGGCCGGAGAGCACGGCCAGGAGAGCCAGGAAAACAAGGTGACGGACCGCCGGCGGGCGGCCGTCGCGGAGAGCGGTGAAATTCGGTGCATGTCGTACTCGCCGGTGGGGGGACCGCCGGCCACATCGAGCCCGCGCTCGCCCTCGCCGACGCCCTGCGCAGGCGGGACCCGACGGTGGGCATCACGGCGCTCGGTACCGAGCGCGGGCTCGAGACCAGGCTGGTCCCGGAGCGCGGCTACGAACTGGCGCTGATCCCCGCGGTTCCCCTGCCGCGCAAGCCCACGCCGGAGCTGATCACCGTCCCCGGACGGCTACGCGGGACCATCAGGGCCGCCGAGGAGGTGCTGGAGCGCACGAAGGCCGACTGCGTCGTCGGCTTCGGCGGCTATGTCGCCCTGCCCGGCTATCTGGCGGCCAAGCGCCGCGGCGTGCCGATCGTGGTGCACGAGGCCAACGCCCGCCCCGGGCTTGCCAACAAGATCGGCTCGCGCTACACGAAGCTCGTCGCGGTCTCCACGCCCGACAGCAAGCTGCGGCACGCGAACTACATCGGCATCCCGCTGCGCCGCTCCATCGCCACCCTGGACCGCGGCGCCGTGCGCGCCGAGGGGTGCGCCGCGTTCGGGCTCAATCCCAACCTGCCGACGCTGCTGGTCTCCGGCGGCTCGCAGGGCGCCCGGCGGCTGAACGAGGTCGTCGAATCGGTGGCGCCGTACCTCCAGCGCTCCGGCGTGCAGATCCTGCATGTCGTCGGGCCGAAGAACGAGCTGCCGCAGGTCGACAATATGCCCGGCATGCCGCCGTACGTTCCCGTGCCCTACGTGGACCGGATGGATCTCGCCTACGCCGCCGCCGACATGATGCTCTGCCGCGCCGGCGCGATGACGGTCGCCGAACTGTCCGCGGTCGGGCTCCCGGCCGCGTACGTCCCGCTGCCCATCGGCAACGGCGAGCAGCGGCTCAACGCGCAGCCGGTGGTCAAGGCCGGCGGCGGACTGCTGGTCGACGACGCGGAGCTGACGGCGGATTGGGTGCGCCAGGAGGTGCTGCCCGTACTCACCGACCGCCAGCGGCTGCACGAGATGTCCTGGGCCGCCGCGGAGTTCGGCCGGAGGGATGCCGACGAACTCCTCGTCGGCATGGTGTACCAGGCTGTGGACGGCCGGCGGGGATCATAGGGCGCGGCGATCTCACCACACCAGTCAAGGGGGTACGGGGATGGCCGGAGCGGTCCGCGAGAAGGCGGCGGCCGGCCGCGAGGAGCGCGGCGGCGGTGCCGGGCCAGGTGGCCCGCCCGCCGCCCGGCGGCCGGCCGGCCGCCGCGGCCGGCGGCTGCGGCTGCCGAGCCGCCGGGTGCTGATCGCCGTGCTGGTGGCGGTGATCGTGCTCGGCGGGTTCGCCGGCTGGGCCCTGTACGGCTCGAACTGGCTGCGGGTGGAGCGGGTCACGGTCTCCGGCACCGACGTGCTGAGCGCCGACGAGGTGCTGGACGCGGCCCGGATCTCCGAGGACGTGCCGATGGCCACCGTCGACACGAACGCGGTCGAGGCCCGGCTGGCGGCGGAGTTGCCCCGTATCGGCTCCGTGGACGTCGACCGCATCTGGCCGCACCGGATCGCGGTGAAGGTCACCGAGCGGCACCCCGCGGTGCTGTTGCGTAAGGGGAAGTCTTTCGTGGAAGTCGACGACGAGGGTGTGCGGTTCGCCACGGTGCGTACGGCGCCCGAGAACGTGCCGATAGTGGAGATGCAGGTGGCGGACTCACCGAGCCTCGACCGCTTCGGCAGGCAGCGGCTGCGCGAGAGCGCGGTACGGGTCGCGGGCGCGCTCTCCGAGAGCGTGCGCCGTGACACCCGTACTATCCTTGTGCGTTCATATGACTCCGTCACGCTCGAGCTGTCCGGAGGCCGGACCGTGCTGTGGGGCAGCGCGGAGCGCGGCGCGGCGAAGTCGAAGGCGCTCGCGGCGGTCATGAAAGCGGAGCGCGATGCGCGGTACTTCGACGTCAGCGTTCCCAGCGCCCCGGCCGCGTCGGCGAGTTGACGTACATATGCGCAGTTCAGACCCCCCGTGAGGGGCCGCAACGCCTGATCACATAGGGTGAAAAGAAAAACGGGAGGTTCGGCGTGTTCATTGAACGCGGAAGCCTTGTCGACTTAGTGTCTCGTTCCAAGAGTCCAGGTACGGGATGCTGCGGTAACCCTAAACTTCACGCTTAGGGTTCGACCGGCGTTCGGGGACCCCCACAAACGGCAGACGTAACTCGAGGCGAGAGGCCTTCGACGTGGCAGCACCACAGAACTACCTCGCGGTCATCAAGGTCGTCGGTATCGGCGGCGGTGGCGTCAACGCCATCAACAGGATGATCGAGGTCGGTCTCAAGGGCGTCGAGTTCATCGCGATCAACACCGACGCGCAGGCACTGCTGATGAGCGACGCGGACGTCAAGCTCGACGTCGGTCGCGAGCTGACCCGCGGACTCGGCGCGGGCGCGAACCCGGACGTCGGCCGCAAGGCCGCCGAGGACCACCGGGAGGAGATCGAGGAGGTCCTCAAGGGCGCCGACATGGTCTTCGTCACGGCCGGCGAGGGCGGCGGCACCGGCACCGGGGGCGCGCCCGTCGTGGCGAACATCGCCCGCTCGCTGGGCGCGCTCACCATCGGCGTCGTGACCCGCCCGTTCACCTTCGAGGGCCGGCGCCGCGCGAACCAGGCCGAGGACGGCATCGCCGCGCTGCGCGACGAGGTCGACACCCTCATCGTGATCCCCAACGACCGGCTGCTGTCGATCTCCGACCGCCAGGTGAGCGTCCTCGACGCCTTCCGCTCCGCGGACCAGGTGCTGCTCTCCGGTGTCCAGGGCATCACCGACCTCATCACCACCCCGGGCCTGATCAACCTGGACTTCGCGGACGTCAAGTCCGTGATGTCGGAGGCCGGTTCCGCGCTCATGGGCATCGGCTCGGCGCGCGGCGACGACCGCGCGGTGGCCGCGGCCGAGATGGCGATCTCCTCGCCGTTGCTGGAGGCGTCCATCGACGGCGCCCGCGGTGTGCTGCTGTCCATCTCCGGCGGCTCGGACCTCGGGCTCTTCGAGATCAACGAGGCGGCCCAGCTCGTCAGCGAGGCGGCCCACCCGGAGGCGAACATCATCTTCGGCGCCGTGATCGACGACGCCCTCGGCGACGAGGTGCGCGTCACGGTCATCGCCGCCGGCTTCGACGGCGGCCAACTGCCGTCGAAGAACCGGGACAAGGTCCTCGGCTCGTACGGCGGGCGCGACGAGTCCCCGGCCGAGTCGGTCGCGGACCCCGGGCCCGCCCGGTCCACGGAGCCGGAGCGCCCCGCGTTCAGCGGCCTCGGCTCCCTGTCCGGCGACAGCACCGCCGACAGCACCCCGGCGCCCGTCCCGCCGGCCGTCACCCCGCAGGTGCCTGCGGCCCGGCCGTACCAGGACAGCGAGGCCGAGGAGCTGGACGTGCCGGACTTCCTCAAGTAACCGGCGCGTTGATCACGTAACGTACGACCCGTGATAGGGCAGACATACTCGACAGGCGGCGCTCACTTCGCCTTCACCGACCGGTGGGGCGGCGTGAGCGCCGCTCCGTACGCGGAGCTGAACCTCGGCGGCGCGGTCGGCGCCGACGACCCGGCGGCGGTCGCGGTCAACCGCGAGCGCGCCGCCCGCTCGCTCGGGGTCGAGCCCGCGCGCGTCGTGTGGATGCACCAGGTCCACGGGCGGGACGTCGCCGTCGTCGACGGGCCCTGGGGCGACGCGCCCCCGCCCGCCGTGGACGCCGTCGTCACCCGCGCCAGGGACGTGCCGCTCGCCGCCCGCGGCGCCGACTGCGTACCGCTGCTCCTCGCCGACCCCGGCGCGGGGGTGGCGGGCGCCGCGCACGCCGGCCGGCCCGGCATGGTCGCCGGGGTGGCCGGGGCCGCGGTCGAGGCGATGGCGGGGCTGGGCGCCGAGCCGGCGCGGATCGTCGCCCACCTCGGACCGGCCGTCTGCGGGCGCTGCTACGAAGTCCCCGAGGCGCTGCGCGAGGAGGCCGCCGGGCAGGTGCCGGCGGCGCGGGCGACGACGAGTTGGGGGACGCCGGCACTGGACATCCGTGCGGGTGTGGTCGCGCAGTTGGAAGCGCTGGGTGTGGGAATGATCACAGTGTCGGACGTGTGCACGCTGGAGTCCGGGGACCACTTCTCGTACCGGCGCGAGGGCGCCACGGGCAGACACGCCGGGTACGTCTGGCTGGACGGGGAATGATGGCGGACTTCACGGGGGACGGCGAGGTGCAGGAGGCAGCGGACCGGGAGCGCCGCGGCGAGTTGGCGGCGAACCTGGCGGCGGTGGAGGAACGTATCGCCGGCGCGTGCGCCGCGGCGGGCCGCAAGCGCGAGGAAGTCACGCTCGTCGTCGTGACCAAGACCTATCCGGCGAGCGACGTCTTGCTGCTGGCGGACCTGGGTGTACGGCACGTGGCCGAGAACCGCGACCAGGAGGCCGCGGGCAAGGCCGCGTGGTGTGCGGAGCGGGGCGCGGACGCACCGCTCACGTGGCACTTCGTGGGTCAGTTGCAGACCAACAAGGCGCGCTCCGTGGCCCGCTACGCGGACTACGTGCACTCCGTCGACCGCCCCCGGCTGGTCACCGCGCTCGCCGCCGCCGCGGAGCGCGAGGGCCGCGAGCTGGGCTGTCTGCTCCAGGTGGCGCTCGACAAGGACGCGGCGTCCGGCGAGGATTCGGGCGGCGGTGCGACGGCGGACCGCGGCGGCGTCGCGCCCGGTGACGTACCGGCGCTCGCGGACGCGGTGGCGGCGGCCCAAGGGCTGCGGCTGTGCGGGCTGATGACGGTCGCGCCGCTGGCGGGGGCGTATGCGGGGCGGCAACGGGAGGCGTTCGAGCGGCTGATGGAAATCTCATCCGGCCTGCGCGTCGCGCATCCGGCTGCAACCATGGTCTCGGCGGGGATGAGCGGGGACCTGGAGGAGGCAATTGCCGCAGGAGCGACACACGTACGCGTCGGCACCGCGGTACTCGGAGTCCGGCCTCAGCTCCGGTAACGTCGCCAAACGAGTCGGACGACAGTAGAAAATAAGCTTCATTCCCGGTCAATTCAGGCAGGGCAGCGTGGATCACGTCACTGGCGAAGGTCGATCCACCGCAGAGCGGAGGGCGTAGAGCATGGCCGGCGCAATGCGCAAGATGGCGGTCTACCTCGGCCTCGTGGAGGACGATGGGTACGACGGCCCGGGGTATGACCCCGACGACGAGTTCGAGCCGGAGCCCGAGCCCGAGCGGCGCCACCGCCACCAGGCCCCGCAGCCGCCGCAGCAGGAGGAGCCGCCGCGGGCGATCGCTTCGCCGCCGGCGCAGCGGGAGCGGCCCACCGACCGGGAGCCGGCGGGGCGTTCACCCGGACTACTGCCCGAATCGGGGCGTTCGGGGCGAATCGCTCCCGTGTCTTCCATCACACCTGACCGTCCCAGCCTGGAGAAGAGTGCGCCGGTGATCATGCCCAAGGTCGTGTCCGAACGGGAGCCTTACCGGATCACGACGCTCCACCCGCGTACGTACAACGAGGCGCGTACCATCGGGGAACACTTCCGCGAAGGCACGCCTGTGATCATGAACTTGACCGAGATGGACGACACGGACGCGAAGCGACTTGTCGACTTTGCGGCTGGACTCGTCTTCGGGCTGCACGGCAGCATCGAGCGCGTGACTCAGAAGGTGTTCCTGTTGTCGCCTGCTAACGTCGACGTAACAGCGGAGGACAAGGCCCGCATCGCAGAGGGCGGGTTCTTCAACCAAAGCTGAGCCAAGCAACACTGAGCGAGCGGCCGTGGGGCCGGAACGCGAAGGGGAGAGGACCACAGCGAGATGGACGTCGCGCTTCAAGTGATCTACATCGCGCTGTTCGTTTTCCTGATCGTGCTGATCTTCCGGTTGATCATGGACTACGTGTTCATGTTCGCCCGCTCATGGGAGCCGGGCAAAGCCATGGTGGTGTTGCTTGAGGGCGCCTACACGGTCACGGATCCACCACTCAAGCTCCTGCGGCGGTTCATTCCGCCACTGCGTCTAGGGGGCGTGGCGCTGGACCTGTCCTTCTTCGTCCTGATGATCATCGTCTACATCCTGCTCACCGTGGTGGGCGGGGCGAGGTGATGATGAACGGGACGGAGAGTGTCGATATGCCGATGTCGCCGATGACTACGTTGAGGTGAAGAAATGCCGCTGACCCCCGAGGACGTGCGGAACAAGCAGTTCACGACCGTCCGACTCCGAGAGGGCTACGACGAGGACGAAGTCGACGCGTTCCTCGACGAGGTCGAGGCCGAGCTGACCCGGCTGCTCCGCGAGAACGAGGACCTGCGGGCCAAGCTGGCCGCGGCGACCCGGGCCGCGGCCCAGAACAAGGGGACGTCAGGACACGGTGGGCCGGTGCCCCCCGCCATATCGGGCCCGCAGCCGGTGCCGCCGCAGCAGATGGGCCCGCCGCAGGGCGGCCCGCCCCAGTTGCCTTCCGGCGCACCCCAGCTGCCCGCAGGTCCCGGCGGCATGGGCCCCGGCGGTCCGGGTGGTCCCGGCGGCCCCGGTGGCCCCGGTGGTCCCGGTCACGGTCCGCACGGCCCCGGCCCGATGGGTCCCGGTGGCCCCGGCGGTCCCGGTGGCCCCGGTCACGGTCCGCACGGCGGCCCTCCGCAGCAGCACGTGGGCGGCCCTCCGCAGCAGCACGTCGGCGGCCCCCCGCAGCAGCACGGCGGCCCCGGCCCGCAGCAGGGCGGTCCCGTCGGCGGCGACAGCGCCGCCCGGGTGCTGTCGCTGGCCCAGCAGACCGCCGACCAGGCGATTGCCGAGGCCCGCGCCGAGGCCAACAAGATCGTCGGTGAGGCTCGCAGCCGCGCCGAGGGTCTGGAGCGCGACGCGCGTGCCAAGGCCGACGCCCTGGAGCGGGACGCGCAGGAGAAGCACCGCGTGGCGATGGGCTCCCTGGAGTCCGCGCGCGCCACGCTGGAGCGCAAGGTCGAGGACCTGCGCGGCTTCGAGCGCGAGTACCGCACCCGGCTGAAGTCGTACCTGGAGTCCCAGCTCCGCCAGTTGGAGAACCAGGCGGACGACTCGCTCGCCCCGCCCCGTACCCCGGCGGCGGCCTCGCTGCCCGCCGGCGGCGGATCCGCCCCGGCGCCCTCGATGGCCCCGGCCGGTGCCGGCGCCATGAGCGGTCCCCCGAGCATGGGTGGCGGTTCGATGGGTGGAGGTTCGATGGGCGGCGGTTCGATGGGCGGCCAGCAGGGCATGCCGACCCGGCAGGCGCCGGCCGGCGGCCCGTCGTACGGCAGCCAGCAGCAGATGTCCCCGGCCATGACGCAGCCCATGGCGCCGGTGCGCCCCCAGGGCGGTCCGATGCAGCAGCCGCCGTCGCCGATGCGCGGCTTCCTCATCGACGAGGACGACAACTGAGCAGTACGGCCTGACGGCCGTCGGCATATCGCAAAGGGCCGGGTCCCGCGGATCGCTCGCCGCGGGGCCCGGCCCTTTGCATGCCCGTATACGGGCCGGGCGCTGCCCGGGGGCGGGGGGAGTGGACCGGGTACGGCGCCGGGGGCGGGACCGGCCCCCTGACGCGGACGGCGCCCCGCCCCCGCGGGTGCACGGGAACGGGGCGCCGCCGGCGCGCTCCGGGGTCAGGCCCGTACGAGCCGGAAGGTCAGGGACAGCGGCTCGTCGGTGAACGGCTCGCCGTAGCCCTCGGCTTCCGCCGCCTCGCCCGCGGCGAAGTCCGTCGCCAGGACCTCCTCCGCGATCAGCCCGGCGTGGTCCGTGAGCGCCTGGCGGACCTCGGCGTCGGTCGTCGACCAGCGCAGCCGGATCCGGTCCGCGACGTCCAGGCCGGAGTTCTTGCGCGCCTCCTGGACCAGCCGGATCACGTCGCGGGCCAGGCCCGCGCGGCGCAGCTCGGGAGTGATCTCCAGGTCGAGCGCCACCGTGGCGCCCGAGTCGGAGGCCACCGACCAGCCCTCCCGCGGGGTCTCCGTGATGATGACCTCCTCCGCGGAGAGGGTCACCGTCTCGCCGTCGACCTCCACCGTCGCGCTGCCGCCGTCGCGCAGCGCCGCCGACAGCGCCGCCGCGTCCGCCGCCGCGACGGCCTTGGCCACGTCCTGCACCCGCTTGCCGAACCGCTTGCCCAGCGCGCGGAAGTTGGCCTTCGCGGTGGTGTCCACCAGCGAGCGGCCGGCCGCGCCGCCGGTGGCGTCGGACAGCGTCGCGAGCGCGGTGACGTTCAGTTCCTCGGTGATCTGCGCGCGCAGCTCCTCGGGCAGCGCCGCGAAGCCCGTGGCCGCCACCAGCGCCCGCGACAGCGGCTGGCGGGTCTTCACCCCGGACTCCGCCCGCGAGGCCCGGCCCAGCTCCACCAGGCGCCGGACGAGCTGCATCTGCCGCGACAGCTCCGGGTCGTACGCCGTGGCGCCCGAACCGGCCGGCTCCGGCCACGTCGCCAGGTGCACCGAGGCGGGGGCGTCCGGCACCACGGGCACCACCAGGTCCTGCCAGACCCGCTCGGTGATGAACGGCACCACCGGGGCCAGCAGCCGCGTCACGGTCTCCAGTACGTCGTGGAGCGTGCGCAGCGCCGCCGGGTCGCCCTGCCAGAAGCGCCGCCGGGAGCGGCGCACGTACCAGTTGGACAGGTCGTCGACGAAGGCGGACAGCAGCTTGCCGGCGCGCTGGGTGTCGTAGCCGTCGAGGGCCTCGGTCACCCGGGCCGTCAGCGCGTCCAGCTCGCCGAGCAGCCAGCGGTCCAGCAGCGGCCGGTCCGCGGGCGCCGGGTCGGCGGCCGAGGGCGCCCAGCCGGCGGTGCGGGCGTAGAGCGCCTGGAAGGACACCGTGTTCCAGTACGTCAGCAGGGTCTTGCGCACGACCTCCTGGATCGTGCCGTGGCCGACCCGGCGGGCCGCCCAGGGCGAGCCGCCGGCGGCCATGAACCACCGCACGGCGTCGGCGCCGTGCCGGTCCATGAGCGGGATGGGCTCCAGGATGTTGCCCAGGTGCTTGGACATCTTGCGGCCGTCCTCGGCGAGGATGTGGCCGAGGCAGACCACGTTCTCGTACGAGGACTTGTCGAAGACGAGCGTGCCGATGGCCATCAGCGTGTAGAACCAGCCGCGGGTCTGGTCGATGGCCTCGCAGATGAACTGCGCGGGGTAGCGGGTGTCGAAGACGTCCTTGTTCTTGTACGGGTAGCCCCACTGCGCGAAGGGCATCGAGCCCGAGTCGTACCAGGCGTCGATGACCTCCGGCACCCGCTCCGCGCGCAGCGTGCAGCCGGCGGCGGGGCAGGGGAAGGAGACCTCGTCGATGTACGGGCGGTGGGGGTCCAGGGACGACTGGTCGGTGCCGGTCAGCTCGGTCAGCTCGGCCAGGGAGCCGACGCAGGTGAGGTGGTCCTCGGCGCAGCGCCAGATGGGCAGCGGGGTGCCCCAGTAGCGGTTGCGGGACAGGGCCCAGTCGACGTTGTTGTCGAGCCAGTCGCCGTAGCGGCCGTGCTTGACGGAGTCCGGGTGCCAGTTGGTCCGCTCGTTCTCGCGCAGCAGGGCGTCCTTGACGCGGGTGGTGCGGATGTACCAGGAGGGCTGCGGGTAGTAGAGCAGCGGTGTATGGCAGCGCCAGCAGTGCGGGTAGCTGTGCTCGTACGGCTCGTGGCGGAAGAGCAGGCCGCGGGCGTCGAGGTCGCCGACGAGCGTCTCGTCGGCCTTCTTGAAGAACTGCCCGCCGACGAGCGGTAGCTCCTCTCCGAAGGTGCCGTCCGCGCGCACGGGGACGACGACCTCGATGCCGTACCGGCGGGAGACCTTGAAGTCGTCCTCACCGAACGGGGCCTGGTGGACCAGGCCGGTGCCGTCCTCGGTGGTGACGTAGTCGGCGTTGACCACGTAGTGCGCGTCCCGGAGGTCCACCAGGTCGAAGGGGGGCCGGTACGTCCAGCGCTCCATCTCGGCGCCGGTGAACGACTGTCCGGTGGTCTCCCAGCCCTCGCCCAGCGCCTTGCCGACCAATTGCTCGGCGACGACCACCTTCTCGTTGCCGTCGGTGGCGACGACGTAGGTGACCTCCGGGTGGGCCGCGACCGCGAAGTTGGCGGTGAGCGAGAACGGCGTGGTGGTCCAGATGACCAGGGACGCCTCGCCGGCCAGCGGGCCGGAGGTGAGGGGGAAGCGGACGTAGACCGACGGGTCGACGACGGTCTCGTACCCCTGTGCCAGCTCGTGGTCGGACAGGCCGGTGCCGCAGCGCGGGCACCAGGGGGAGACCCGGTAGTCCTGGACGAGCAGGCCCTTGTCGAAGATCTGCTTCAGCGACCACCAGACGGACTCCACGTACTCGGAGTTCATCGTCCAGTACGCGTCGTCCAGGTCGACCCAGTAGCCCATCCGCTCGGTCAGCTCGGCGAAGGCGTCCGTGTGCCGCTGGACCGAGGCGCGGCACTTGTCGTTGAACTCGGCGATGCCGTACGCCTCGATGTCCTGCTTGCCGTTGAAGCCCAGCTCCTTCTCCACGGCCAGCTCCACCGGCAGCCCGTGGCAGTCCCAGCCGGCCTTGCGCGCCACGTGGTAGCCGCGCATCGTGCGGAAGCGCGGGAAGACGTCCTTGAAGACGCGGGCCTCGATGTGGTGGGCGCCCGGCATGCCGTTGGCGGTGGGCGGACCCTCGTAGAAGACCCACTCGGGCCGGCCCTCCGACTGCTCGAGGGAGCGGGCGAAGACCTTTTGCTCGCGCCAGAAGTCGAGCACGGCGTGCTCGAGGGCGGGCAGGTCGACCTGGGCGGGTACCGGGCGGTACAGGGGCGTGGTCATCGGGGACTCTTCCTCCGGCTGGCGTGCTGACGGCCGAACCGGAGGGACGAGAGCCGGGGCTCCCGCGGTACCACCCTCCTTGGCGGCGGAGCGCGCGCGGCGCGCCCACCGCCCCCTCATTGGGGCAGCGGCTGCCGGTTCTACTCGCCCGGGGGCTTTCCTCCGGCGGCTCCGGGGTGATCTTCGCTCCGTGCACGCCGCCCGGGCTCGCACCGTCCCCGGGTCGCTCCTCGGCTGCGTACGGAGGTACTCGTCCCCATCCACGCCTGTCGCTGCCGACAGTGTACGGCCCCCGGGTACGCGCCGCCGACCGGTTTCCGCGGCGGCGGTACTGGGCCGTTCGGCCCAGTACGGGCAAACCGCACGTGCGAGCGGAAGCCCGGGATTACCCGGCGCGGGGCTGGGCACAACGTTTTGAGACCGGTCAGCCATGGCGTGCCCTGTTGCCGCGGACCCAGTGTCGATTTATCGTTCCGGCACCGTTCGCGAACAAGATCACAATATGTGAAGGGGTCCCGGCCATGGTTGCGAAGAAGACCGCGCCGGCGGCGAAGAAGTCCACAGCGAGGAAGGCCACGGCGAAGCAGGCGGCAAAGAAGGCGCCGGCGCAGCAGGCCGCCGCGGGCCGGGCCACGGCCCCGGGGGAGCGGGCGGCGAAGAAGCAGGCCGCGAAGAAGGTCACGAAGAAGGCCGCGAAAAAGGTCACGAAGAAGGCCACGAAGAAGACGGCGGGGAAGAAGACGGCGGCGACCGCGCGGGCGGCCGGTGCGGCCGCCCGCGCGAAGAAGTCGCCGCCCGCGAAGAAGGCCGCGGCCAGGAAGGCGCCGGCCGCAGGGACCGAGCCCGCGAGGAAAACCGCGGCACGGGCCGCCGCTCCGGCGCGTAAGCCGGCGAAGAAGGCGGCGGCCAAGAAGACGTCCGCCAGGACGTCTCCGGGGAAGAAGACGGGAGCCAAGACGGTGGTCGCAAAGAAGACGCAGGTGGTGGAGGCCCCGGTCGCCGAGGCGGCGGGCGGGACGGCAGCCCCGGCCGAGCCGGGGGAGCTGGCCGTGCGTCCGGGGGAGGACCCCTGGACTCCCGAGGAGATCGAGGAGGCCCGCCAGGGCCTGCTGGACGAGGTCGCGAGCCTGCGCTCGGAGATCCGCGCCTCCGAGGAGGCCGTCAGCGGGCTGATGCGCGACTCCGGCGGCGGCGCCGGGGACGACCAGGCCGACACGGGGACG
Organism: Streptomyces sp. NBC_01808; assembly: GCF_035917395.1. NCBI lineage: Bacteria > Bacillati > Actinomycetota > Actinomycetes > Kitasatosporales > Streptomycetaceae > Streptomyces > Streptomyces sp. NBC_01808. The sequence goes on along the minus strand of NZ_CP109072.1, from coordinate 1,836,915 downwards.
AAGAACATCTCGCGCGAGCACGAGATGGCGCTCGCCGCCGGCGCCAGGGAGCGGCTGGTGCAGACCGAGCGCGCCCTCGTCCGGCTGAAGGACGGCACGTACGGACGCTGCGAGTCCTGCGGCAAGCCGATCGGCAAGGCGCGGATGCAGGCGTTCCCGCGGGCCACCCTGTGCGTGGAGTGCAAGCAGCGGCAGGAGCGCCGCTGAGGGATCGCCGGAGGCGCTGACGGGGCCGGACGGCGGCGGTTACGGGCTGTGGTGCGACGGCTCGTACGAGTGTGTCGTACGCTCGACCCCAGTCAGCGCACCGGAGGGCACACACGTGACAGAGGCGGAGCGGATCAGCGGGGACGCCACGGACCCTCGCGGGGAGGACGAGGCAGCCTCCGCGGCGGGCGAGAAGGCCGTGGCCGACGCCGACACCGCCGACCAGGCCGGGAAGGCGACCGCGGGCGACAAGGCCGCGGAGGCCGGGGACGGCGCGTCGGAGGCGGCGGCCCGCGGGCCCCGCCGCATCGGCGTGCTGCTCGGCGTCGCCGCCCTCGTCTACGCCCTCGACCTCGTCACGAAGCTGATCGTGGTGGCCCAACTGGAGCCGGAGAACCGCTCCGTCGAGGTTGTCGGCGACCTGCTGCGCTTCCAGGTCGTCCGCAACGCAGGCGCGGCGTTCGGCATCGGCGAGTCGATGACCGTGATCTTCACGCTGATCGCGGTCATCGTCATCGGCGTCATCGCCCGGCTGGCGCGCAAGCTCTACAGCCTGCCCTGGGCCATCGCGCTCGGCCTGCTGCTCGGCGGCCCGCTCGGCAACCTGACCGACCGGCTCTTCCGCTCCCCGGGCTTCTTCGAGGGCCACGTGGTGGACTTCATCGCCCCCGAGCACTTCGCGGTCTTCAACCTCGCCGACTCCGCGATCGTCTGCGGCGGCATCCTCATCGTGATCCTGTCCTTCCGCGGCCTCGACCCCGACGGCACGATCCACCGCGGCTGACCGGGACGCCCGTACGCGCCTGCGATACTTCCCGGGTGAGTACCGTGCCCGAGATCCGCACCCTGCCCGTACCCGACGGCCTCGAAGGCGAGCGGCTCGACGCCGCGCTCGCCCGGATGTTCGGGTTTTCCAGGACCAAGGCCGCCGAGCTGGCCGGCGCCGGCAAGGTCCTCGTCGACGGGCGGGAGGCCGGGAAGTCGGACCGGGTCACGGCCGGCGCCTGGCTGGAGGTCGAGATGCCGGCGCCGGCGGCGCCGGTGCGGGTCGTCGCCGAGCCGGTGCCCGGGATGGCCGTCGTGTACGACGACGACCACGTCGTCGTCGTCGACAAGCCCGTCGGCGTCGCCGCCCACCCCAGCCCCGGCTGGAGCGGGACCACCGTCGTCGGCGGCCTGGCCGCCGCGGGGTACGCCATCTCCACCTCCGGCGCCGCCGAGCGGCAGGGCGTGGTGCACCGGCTGGACGTCGGCACCTCGGGGCTGATGGCGGTGGCCAAGTCGGAGCGCGCGTACACGCTGCTCAAGCAGCAGTTCCGGGAGCGTACGGTCGACAAGCGCTACCACGCGCTGGTCCAGGGCCACCCCGACCCGCTCACCGGCACCATCGACGCCCCCGTGGGCCGCCACCCCGTGCACGACTACAAGTGGGCCGTCGTCGCCGACGGCAAGCCCAGCGTCACGCACTACGACCTCGTGGAGGCGTTCCGCGCCGCCAGCCTGCTCGACATCAAGCTGGAGACCGGCCGCACCCACCAGATCCGCGTGCACATGTCCGCCCACCGCCACCCCTGCGTCGGCGACCTCACCTACGGCGCCGACCCGGTGTTCGCCAAGCGGCTCGGCCTGGACCGGCAGTGGCTGCACGCCGTACGGCTCGGCTTCGAGCACCCCGAGGACGGCCGGTGGGTGGAGTTCGAGTCGGACTACCCGGAGGATCTGCGGCAGGCCCTGGACACGGTACGCGCGGACAGCGCCTGACGGCCGCGTCGGCGCGACGCCCATGGAACAGCTCACGCTGCTGCTGGCCCTGGTGCTCGGCGCCCTGATCACCCTCCCCGTCGCCCAGCGGCTCGGGCTGCCGGCGCCGGTGCTGATGACGCTGCTCGGCGGGGTGCTGGCCCTGCTGCCCTTCGTGCCGACTGTCGAGATCCCGCCCGAGTTCATCCTGCCGCTGGTGCTGCCGCCGCTGCTCTACGCGGCCGTGCAGCGCACCTCCTGGCGGCAGTTCGCGCACTACGTACGGCCCGTCCTGCTGCTCGCCGTCGCGCTGGTCTTCGTCACCACCGCCGCCGTCGCGGCCACCGCCTCCGGCGACTTCAACGGGGCGCTGGTCGGCGCGGCCGCCGCCGTCGTCGGCGTGGTCGTGGGCGTACGGCTGCTGTGGCTGCTGCCCGCCGCCGCGCTGGCGCAGCGGCTGCACCAGCGCGGCGGGCACCCGGACGAGGACGAGGAGATCCCCAAGGCGGCGCGGGCGCGGCTGGCGGAGATCGAGCAGGTGCAGGAGCTGCCGGAGGAGATGGCGGAGAAGTTGCAGTGGGCCGCGTACGGCATCGCCACCCGGCTCTACCCGGACCTCGTGGACGAGGACCGCCGCGAGGCGCACGCCCAGCGCCTGGAGCGGCTGCGCACCAGCCGGAAGATCACCGGGGAGCTGCTGTCCGCGGCCCGGCACGAGCTGCTCGCCGCCCGCAGCGAGGGCTACGACCCCGAGATCCTCGACCGCGTCCTAGGGCACCTCGACGTCCGGACCCTTCGGGCCGCCGTCTAGGGGCGCCTGCGCCGTCATCACCTTCGGCAGCGCGTACGGGTGCTTCTCCCGCAGCCAGGCGATCAGTTCCTCGCGCACCATGCACCGCAGGTCCCACAGCGCGTCCGAGTCCCGCGCGGTGGCCAGCGCCCGTACCTGCATCGTGGTCGGCGTGGTGTCCGTGACCACCAGGCTCCAGCCGCGCCCGTCCCAGTGCGCGCAGCCCAGCAGCACCTCGTGCAGCCGCTCGCGCAGCTCGCGCACGGGCGTGGAGTGGTCGAGGTGGAAGAAGACCGTGCCGGTCAGCTCGGGGCCGCCGCGCGACCAGTTCTCGAAGGGCTGGCTGGTGAAGTACGACACGGGGATGGTGATGCGGCGCTCGTCCCAGGTCTTCACCGTCAGGAACGTCAGCGTGATCTCCTCGACCGTCCCCCACTCGCCCTCCACGACGACCGTGTCGCCGATGCGGACCAGGTCCCCGAAGGCGATCTGCAGCCCCGCGAAGAGATTGCCCAGCGTCGACTGGGCGGCGATGCCCGCGATGATGCCGATGACGCCGGCGGACGCGAGCATCGAGGTGCCCACCGCCCGCATCTGCGGGAACGTCAGCAGCATCGAGGCCACCGCGACCGTGCAGATGACGAACACCACCACGCGCTGGATCAGCGTGAGCTGCGTGCGCACCCGTCTGCGGCGGGCGGAGTCGCGGGCCTTGGCCTTGTAGCGGTGGTACGTCAGCTCCACGGCGGCCGCGAGCGCCTTCGTCAGCAGCCACGCCAGGGACGCGATCAGCAGCAGCGTCAGCACGCGGGTGACGATCGTCCGGCTGTCGTCGCTGTGCGCCAGGTCCGCGCGCTTGTACGTGCCCAGCAGGATCGACGTCAGCAGGGCGAACTGCAGCGGCGCCCGGCAGCTTCGCAGCAGGCCCCATATCGGGGTCTCGGGGTGCCGGGCGTCGGCGCGGCGCAGCAGCAGGTCGACCACGACCCCGGCGATCGCGGTGACCGCCACGGCGCCGCCGATGACCAGGACGGGCCGGAGCACATCCTCGGTGGACACGTGAGCCTCCTTCGTACGCGGACCTTCCCGACCGTATCTGCCACGATGGGCGGATGACGATTCTGCTTTTCCACTCCATGTACGGAGTGCGTCCGGCCGTGCGCGAGACCGCGGAGCGCTGGCGCGCCGCCGGGCACGAGGTGATCGTGCCCGACCTCTACGACGGGCGTACCCCGGAAACGGAGGAGGAGGGGCTGGCGGTCAGGGACGAGATCGGCACGGACGAGCTGCTGGCGCGGGCCGTGAAGGCCGCGGCGCCGTACTCGGCGGGCGGGGTGCTGTACGCGGGCTTCTCCCTCGGCGGCGCGCTCGCGCAGAACCTGGCGCTCGCCGACCGGCACGCGCGGGGGCTGCTGCTGATGCACGGCACGTCCGACGTCGCCGACGGGGCCACGGCGGCCTCCGGCGAGCTGCCGGTGCAACTGCACGTGGCCGACCCCGACCCGTACGAGACGCACGACTGGCTCACGGCCTGGTATCTGCGGATGGGCCGGGCCGGCGCCGACGTGGAGGTCTTCCGCTACCCGGGCGCGGGGCACCTGTTCACCGACCCGGGCCTGGCGGACTACGACGCGGAGGCGGCGCAGTCCGCCTGGCCGGTGGCGGACGCGTTCGTGGCGGAGCTGGACGTGCGCTCCGCCACGTGACGCGGGGTCCTACGCGCCGAGCTTGTCCAGCTCGGCCGGGAGCGCGTTGCTCTCGATCGTCTTGCCGTCGATCTTGATGGTCGGCGTGCCCTCGATGCCGGCGTCGTTGAAGCTGTCGATCATCTCCAGGGCCCACTTGTCGAACGTCCCCTTGTTGACGTTCTTCTGGAACTGCTTGTTGCCCTTCAGCTCGTCGACGTTCTTGGCGACGTCCAGCAGGTACTCGTTGTCGGCGAACTTGTCCTCGCTCTCCGCGGGGTGGTGGTCCGCCGAGTAGAGCAGGCCGTGGTACTCCTTGAACGCCTCGGTGCTGACGTCCAGCGCCGCGCCCAGGGCGCTGGCGGCGTTCTTGGAGCCGTTGCCGCCGAAGTTGCCGTCGATGATCGCGCCGAGGTGGACGCGGAGCTGGTACTTGTCGTCCTCGGCGCCCTTCTTGATCCGCTCGCCCAACTGCTGCTCGAACTGCGCGCACGCGGGGCAGCGCAGGTCCTCGTAGACGTCGACGGTCTTCTCGGCGTCCTTGCCGCCGAGCACGACGCTGGTGCCCTTGTCGCCCTCGGCGTTCGCCGGCTGGACGAGCTTGGCGTTCTTCGCCGCGCCCCAGTCCTTGTCGCTGCCGTCGTCGCCGCCGAGCGTGGTCACCGCGAAGGCGACGCCGCCGACGACGGCCAGCAGACCGACGACGGCACCGCCGACGAAGAGCTGCCGGCGCACCTTCTCCTTCTTGGCCTGCTTCTCGCGCTCGATGCGCAGCCGCTCGCGCGCGGCCCGCTTGGCTTCCTGGCTGTTTCGCTTGCTCATGGTGGGAGGTCCCTCTGTGGTGGGTGTGGCTGTGTCCGTGCTTCTTCGGCCTGGCTGCCGGATCAGGCAGCGGCCGGGCACGGCGGGCCACGCCGCAGGACCGAGTGGAGCAGGTGCGGCTGGGGGCGGACGGCGCGGGTACGGTCCGACCGGCGGCCGGGGCGGCCGGTGCTCCGCACCGGGGCGACGGTGACGATCGCGACGGCCAGCAGCAGCGGCCGGAAGGCGATGGCCGCGGCGGCGCGCAGCAGCCCGGCGAGGGCCGCCTCGCCGCGGCGCAGCCAGGCGGCGGCGACCAGGCCGACGCCGACGTGGGCGGCGAGCAGCAGCCAGGGGCTGGCGGCGGTGCCCGCCAGGGCCTCGCCGCGGGCGGTCATCCGGGCCAGCGGGGTGCCGAACTCGCCGGAGCAGAGGAGGTCGAGCCCCAGGGAGCGCATGGAGCCCGCGACGGGGCCGCCGGACTGGCCGTAGCAGGTGTGCTGGCCGGTGGTGAAGACGGTGTCCGCCGCCAGCTCCAGCGGCACGAGCAGGGCTGCGATGCTCCAGTAGCCGCGCTCGCGGCGGCCGGCGAGTAGATAGGCGACGACGAACACGCCGGCGGAGAGCGCGGCCAGCATGCCCAGGGGCAGGGGGTTGGCGGACAGGAGCACGTGGGCGCCCGCGGACAGGCTGATGCACAGCGCGGTGAAGACCGCCGCGCGCACCACCCTGATCGTTACGGCCGCATGTTCCATCGTGCGTGATTCTGCCACGGCGGACCGTAAACCGGTGCTAAAGGGGAGGCCCGGCTTCAGTGCGGCCGGGGGACCGCGGTGTCAGTGCCGCGTCCTAGACTTCCCAGCGTCCTGCCCGAGCCCTCGCGCCCACCGTCTGCTGGAGGTCCTCCGTCGTGGCCAAGCCGCCTTTTACGCATCTGCATGTGCACACGCAGTATTCGCTGCTGGATGGGGCGGCGCGGTTGAAGGATATGTTCGCGGCGTGTCGTGAGATGGGGATGTCGCATATCGCGATGACGGATCATGGGAATCTTCATGGTGCGTATGACTTTTTGCGCAGGCGTCGGCGGCGGGGGTGACGCCGATCATCGGTATCGAGGCGTATGTGGCGCCGGAGTCGCGGCGGAACAAGCGGAAGGTGCAGTGGGGGCAGCCGCATCAGAAGCGTGATGACGTGTCGGGTTCCGGTGGGTATACGCACAAGACGATCTGGGCGTCTTCTCGTACGGGTTTGCATAATTTGTTCCGGTTGTCGTCGGATGCGTACAAGGAGGGGTGGCTGCAGAAGTGGCCGCGGATGGACAAGGAGGTGATCGCGGAGCATGCGGAGGGGTTGATCGCTTCTACGGGGTGTCCTTCGGGTGAGGTGCAGACGCGGTTGCGTCTTGGGCAGTTCGACGAGGCGCTGGCGGCGGCGGCGTGGTATCAGGAGGTGTTCGGGAAGCAGCGGTATTTCCTGGAGTTGATGGATCACGGGATCGAGATCGAGCGGCGGGTGCGGGACGGGCTGCTGGAGATCGGGCGGAAGCTGGGTATTCCGCCGCTGGTGACGAATGATTCGCATTACACGTATGCGCAGGAGGCGGGGGCGCATGATGCGTTGTTGTGTATTCAGACGGGGAAGAATCTTTCTGATCCCGACCGGTTCAGGTTCGACGGGACGGGTTATTACCTGAAGTCGACCGAGGAGATGTATGCGGTCGATTCCTCGGACGCCTGGCAGGAGGGGTGTGCGAACACGCTGCTGGTGGCGGAGCAGATCGACACCGCGGGGTGGTTCGAGAAGCGCGACCTGATGCCCCGCTTCGAGGTCCCCGACGGCTACAGCGAAGTCACCTGGTTCCAGGAGGAGGTCCGCCGCGGCATGGCCCGCCGCTACCCGGGCGGCGTCCCGGAGGACCGCCAGCGCCAGGCCGAGTACGAGATGGACGTCATCATCCAGATGGGGTTCCCGGGGTACTTCCTGGTGGTCGCGGACTTCATCATGTGGGCGAAGAACAACGGGATCGCGGTGGGCCCGGGGCGGGGGTCCGCGGCGGGTTCGATCGTGTCGTACGCGATGGGGATCACGGACCTGGACCCGATCGAGCACGGGCTGATCTTCGAGCGGTTCCTGAATCCGGAGCGGGTGTCGATGCCGGATGTGGACATCGACTTCGACGAGCGCAGGCGGGCGGAGGTGATCCGCTATGTGACGGAGAAGTACGGTGCCGACAAGGTCGCGATGATCGGCACGTACGGCACGATCAAGGCGAAGAACGCGATCAAGGACTCCGCGCGGGTGCTGGGGTATCCGTACGCGATGGGCGACCGCATCACCAAGGCCATGCCCGCCGACGTGCTCGGCAAGGGCATCCCGCTCTCCGGCATCACCGACCCTGACCACCCCCGGTACTCCGAGGCGGGCGAGGTCCGCGGGCTGTACGAGAACGAGCCGGATGTGAAGAAGGTCATCGACACCGCGCGGGGAGTCGAGGGCCTGGTGCGGCAGATGGGCGTGCACGCGGCCGGCGTGATCATGTCCAGCGAGCCGATCGTGGACCACGTCCCGGTCTGGGTGCGCCACACCGACCAGGTGACGATCACGCAGTGGGACTACCCGACCTGTGAGTCGCTCGGCCTGCTGAAGATGGACTTCCTCGGCCTGCGCAACCTCACCATCATGGACGACGCCGTCAAGATGGTGAAGCAGAACAAGGGCCGGGACATCGAGCTGCTGTCGCTGCCGCTCGACGACCCCACGACCTTCGAGCTGCTGGGCCGGGGCGACACCCTCGGCGTCTTCCAGTTCGACGGGGGGCCCATGCGCTCCCTGCTGCGCATGATGAAGCCCGACAACTTCGAGGACATCTCCGCGGTCTCGGCGCTGTACCGGCCGGGTCCCATGGGCATGAACTCGCATATCAACTATGCGCTGCGCAAGAACGGCCAGCAGGAGATCACCCCGATCCACCCGGAGCTCGAGGAACCGCTGAAGGAGGTCCTCGACGTCACCTACGGCCTGATCGTGTATCAGGAGCAGGTGCAGAAAGCCGCGCAGGTGCTCGCCGGCTATTCGCTCGGCCAGGCGGACCTGCTGCGCCGGGCGATGGGCAAGAAGAAGAAGGAAGTACTCGACGCCGAGTTCGTCAACTTCCAGAAGGGCGCCCGCGAGAAGGGCTACAGCGACCAGGCCATCCAGGCCGTCTGGGACGTCCTGGTCCCCTTCGCGGGGTACGCGTTCAACAAGGCGCACTCCTCCGCGTACGGCCTCGTCTCCTATTGGACGGCGTATCTCAAGGCGAACTATCCCGCCGAGTACATGGCCGCGCTGCTGACGTCCGTGCGCGACGACAAGGACAAGTCCGCGGTCTATCTCAACGAGTGCCGGAAGATGGGGATCAAGGTGCTCCCGCCGGATGTCAACGAGTCCGACGCCAACTTCACTCCCCGCGGTGATGACACGATCGTGTTCGGCCTGACCGCCGTGCGCAACGTCGGGCAGAACGTGGTGGAGTCGATCGTTCGCAACCGCAAGGCCAAGGGGCGCTACGCGTCGTTCCCCGACTTCCTCGACAAGGTCGACGCCGTCGTCTGCAACAAGCGCACCGTCGAGTCGCTGATCAAGGCGGGTGCGTTCGACGCCCTCGGGCACACCCGCAAGGGCCTCACCGCGCAGTACGAGCCGATGATCGACAACGTGGTGTCGGTCAAGCGGAAGGAGGCCGAGGGCCAGTTCGACCTCTTCGGCGGCATGGGCGACGAGGCCGCGGCGGACGAGCCGGGCTTCGGGCTCGACGTGCAGTTCACCGACGAGGAGTGGGAGAAGTCCTATCTCCTCGCCCAGGAACGGGAGATGCTCGGCCTCTACGTCTCCGACCACCCGCTCTTCGGCATCGAGCACGTGCTGGGTGACAAGGCCGACGCCTCCATCGCCGCGCTCAACGGCGGCGACCACGCCGACGGGGCCATCGTCACCATCGGCGGCATCATCTCCGGCCTGCAGCGCAAGATGACCAAGCAGGGCAACGCCTGGGCCATCGCGACCGTCGAGGACCTCGGCGGCTCCATCGACTGCATGTTCTTTCCGGCCACGTACCAGTTGGTCTCCACCCAACTCGTCGAGGACGCCATCGTCTTCGTCAAGGGGCGGCTCGACAAGCGCGAGGACGTGCCGCGGCTGGTCGCCATGGAACTCGCCGTCCCCGACCTGTCGGAGGTGTCCGCGAACGCGCCGGTGACGATCACGATCCCCACGGTCAAGGTCACCCCGCCGCTGGTGGAGAAGCTGGGCGAGGTGCTGTCGCAGCACCGCGGCGGCACCGAGGTGCGGGTGAAGCTCCAGGGCTCCCGCACCACCACCGTGCTCCGTCTCGACCGCCACCGGGTGACGTCGGACCCGGCGCTCTTCGGCGACCTGAAGGCGCTCCTCGGGCCGTCCTGTCTGGCAGGCTGACGGGCGCTGGCCGCCGGGCCGGGGACGGCCCGGTCCGGCGGCCACGCACCGGCATGCGCGGGCGCGCCCGCGAGGGGCGCGCCCGCCGGGCCGCGCTCAGTTGTGACCGAAGCGCTTTTCCTTGTGCTTCTGGGTCTTGTGGCTCCCGGAGCCCGGGTTCACGGCCTCGCTGACCTGGTCGGGCGGCGGGCCGCCCGCCGAGGGGGAGTCGGTCTCCATGCCGCGCTCCTCCTGCGGGGCGGCGGCGCGGTCGTTCTGGCGGTTTCTGTTCTTACGGCTCATGGGGCTCACCGCTCCCCGACCCGGGGACGCCGGCCGGCGTCGCCCGCGGGCGCCTGGGCCCGGGTCTCCGGCGGCGGCTCGTCGGGGGACTGCCGCCGGCCGCGGTCGGGTATGCCCGCCGGCGAGCCGGCGTACTTGTCCCGGTGGGAATGCTGTTGCTGCTTTTTCTCGCGGTTCTTGCGCTTACCCATCACTGATCCTTTACAGGCGCGGACCCCCGCGGAGATCACCTTCGCACGGCCTGAGATGCCTCGCATGTCGGATAATTACCGTGCGTAGTACGTGCTGTTCATGGCCGGGCATCGGTGTCCGCCACGCCGATGATCGATGCCCTGCTGTTAACCACCCCTCAGTGGGGCAGACTCGAAGGCAACCCGATGTGAACTCCGCGGCACCGGCCCGGAACCGGCTGAGAAGAGGGTGAATCGTGGACCGCTGCGTCGTCCTGGTGGACGCCGGCTACCTGCTGGGCGCCGCCGCGAGCCTGCTCGCCGGAGAACCCGCCCGCTCCCGGATCACCGTCGACCACCCCGCGCTCATCCAGGGCCTGCGGGACCAGGCCGAAGCCGACACCGGACAGCGGCTGCTGCGCATCTACTGGTTCGACGGCGCCCCCGACCGCGTACCGCAGCCGGAACACCGGCGGCTGCGCGTGATGTCCCGCGTCACCGTCCGCCTCGGCGCGCTCACCCGCAGCGACGGCCGCTGGGCGCAGAAGGGCGTCGACGCCGCGATGCACGCGGAGCTGACCGAGCTGGCCCGCAACCGCGCCTGCGCCGACGTCGTGCTCGTCACCGGCGACGGCGACCTGCTGCCGGGGATGATGTCCGCGAAGGAGCACGGCGTCGCCGTGCACCTGTGGGCGGTCCAGGCCGCCGACGGCGACTACAACCAGTCCGAGGACCTGGTCGCCGAGGCCGACGAGCGGCGCGTGCTCGACCGGGCCTGGATCACCCGTGCCATGCAGGCCAAGGACCTCACCGGCATCTGCGCCCCCAGCCCGGTGCCGCGGCCCGAGATCGCCGCGATCCTCTCCGCCCCGCCCTCGGAGACCTCCGTCGCCGGCAAGCAGACGGCCGTCGCCAACGGCACCGCGCAGGCCACCGCCCCGGTCACGGAGCGCCGCCACGACGACGCGGGCACGGCCCCGGACGCCGTACCCGACGACGAGGACGACCCCGGCGCCAAGGGCGGCGTGCCCACCCCGAAGGACCTCGCGAGCCTGGGCCGCCCCGCCGTGTCCGAGGGCCGCCACGGGCACCCCGTGGGCAACGCCACCCTGCGCTGGTCGTCCGACCGCGGCTGGGTGGAGCGGCCGGGCGCGGAGCCGCCGGATGTCGCCGGGCTGCCCACGCTCGCCCAGCTCACCACCGCGGAGCAGCGCTGGGCGGACCGCGAGGAGGACATCACCGTCATCGGCGGCGATCCGTTCGAGGTGGGGCAGGTCTTCGCCAGGCGCTGGATGGAGCGGCTGGCGGACCAGGCGAAGCTGCGGCTGCTGGCCGGCCAGTACCCGCGTATCCCGCACCGTATCGACGGCGAGCTGCTGCGCTACGCCGCCCGCTTCGGGCTGCTGGCGCACAAGGACGACCAGATCGACGAGCGCGACCGGTACGCGATCCGGGCCGGGTTCTGGCGCGAGGTGGACGTCAGCTCCGCCGCCGAGCACGCCCAGGCCACGGAGCCGGAGGCGTAGGGCCTGTCGTCCTGGATCTTCGCCGGGCGCGCGGCCCGATCCGGCAAGATCCCCACGACAGACCCCGGCCAGGACCGAGGATCACGACGCGAGCGAGGCACCCCCGCACATCACCAGGTGCTGTCCCGTCACCATCCCGCCGTCCGGCCCCAGCAGGAATGCGGTGAGTGCGGCGACCTCTGCCGGGCGGACGAGGCGGCCCAGGGCCGGAGTGCGGGGAGGTGTGGTGGCGCGCGCCGGGTCGCGAAGCATAGGGGTGTCGGTGGGTCCCGGTGCCACGACATTGACGGTGATGGCGCGCGGCGCGAGTTCGGTGGCCCAGGCACGGGCGAGCGCGGGGAGGGCCGCCTTGGTGGCGGCGTACTGGCTCTTGCCGGGAACGCCGGAGGCCGTGCGGCTGCCGAGCAGGACGATGCGGCCGCCGTCGGGGATGCGGTGGAGGAGGGCGTCCATCAGGACGGTGGCGGCGTGGACGTGGACGCGCCACATGCGTTCGCCTGCGGAGGCGTCGAGTGCGCCGAGGGGTGCGGACGCCTGCAGGCCCGCGGCGTGCACGACGGCGTCGAGCGGTGCGTCGCCGGGGAGGGCTGCGCCGATCGCCTGGTCCAGGCCGGTGGGGGCGGCCAGATCGACAGGGTGCCAGGTCAGAGCGGGATGCCGGTTGTCCGGTCGGGTGCGGCTCAGGGCTGTGACGTGCCAGCCGTCGGTCAGGAGGCGGTCGGTGACGGCGGCGCCGATCCCGGAGCTGGCTCCGGTGACGACGGCGTGGGGCGGATGCGGAGAAGACGGCGGAGGGGACGGTGGCAAGGCAGGCTCCCGGGTGGCTGGTTGACCAGGTGCTGCGCGCTTTCCGCGCAGGGGGTGGACCACAGATGATGCCTCTCGTGCGCGATTCACGCGAGACCCCTTGCGCGTATCGCGCAAGCATGCGAGGTTTTCGCACGCGACCAGCGCCGCGCTCGCCACCTCCGCGGGGACGTCCTCGGTGCACCGAGCCGGTCGCCCCTGAGACTGCGGGAAGGCCGACGATGACTTCTGCTGCTGCCCCAGATCCGTACCCAGGCCACCTGGACGCAGGTGCCGAACACCGCGTTCCCCGCCTCCGTACGCCCCGCACATCCGGTATCTCCCGCCGTGGCCTGCTGCGCTGGGGCGTGCTGGGCGGGGGCAGTCTCGCCCTGGGCGGGCCGCTGGCCGGCTGCGCCGGGCCGACCGGGCTGCCGGGCCCCGGCACGCTCACTCTCGGCCTGACCCGGTCCCTGGTCAGCCTCGACAACAAGCTCAACCAGTTCGACGCGGCCGTCACCGTGCAGCGCGCCGTGCGCCAGGCGCTGACCATGCTCGGACCTGGTCTGAAGCCACGCCTCATCCTCGCCGATCGGTTCGAGATGACGGAGCCGACGGCGTGGACGGTCAGGCTGCGCAAGGGCGTTCGTTACGCGGACGGGTCGCCGGTGACCGTCGAGGACGTCGCCACCGCGCTCCGGATGTACGGGAAGGTCAACGGATCCTTCCTGCTCAGTCTCTTCCCCGAGCTGCCGGAGGTCGAGAAGACCGGGGACCCGCGGACCTTCCGGCTGCGCACCGAGCGGCCGGTGCCGATCCTCGACCGGTTGATGGCCAACATTCACATCACCCCGGCCGCCGCCAACGAGCCGGAGGAACTGCAGAGCGGACTCGGCTCCGGGCCCTACCGGGTCGCCCGCGCCAACTCCGGCGCCGGCGAGTACACGCTGGCGCGCAACCCACGCTACTGGGGGCCGAAGCCGCGCCTGGAGACGGTCCGCGTGCGATACGTCCCAGAGGAATCGAGCCGGGTCGTGGCGCTGCGCAGCGGTGAGCTGGACGTGGTCGACACGCTCAGCCCGGATGCCGCCGAGCAGCTCACCGAGCTGCCCGGTGTCGCCCTGGAACGGGGCGAGGGCGCCCGTTTCTGCCAGCTCTTCTACAACTTCCGTAAGCCGAAGGACCATCCGCTCTCCGACCCGCGCGTACGGCAGGGGCTGGCGTACGCCATCGACGGCGAAGCCCTGCTGCGCGATGTGCTCGCCGACTCGGCGAGCCCGGCTCTCGGCGTCGTTCCGACGGCCCTCGACGGTGCCGTCGAGACGGGCTCCTACCCTCACGACCCGGCCCGCGCCCGCGAACTGCTGCGCCGCTACGGCGCGGACGGCCTCAAGCTGGTCTTCATCTGGGAGAGCGGGGAGTTCGCCGGTGACGCCTCCGTGATGGAAGCGGTCGCGGACATGCTCGGTGACGTCGGTGTCGGCGTCACGCTCAAGCAGTTCCAGCCCGGCGGCGACATCCTCAAGTGGCGTCAGGGCAGGGGCGGTGACTGGGATGTCATCGGCAACGGCTTCCCGAGCCCGACCGGTCTCGCACTCACCTGCCTGCAGGGCATGTACGCCGGCACGGAGGAGAAGGAACGGACCCGGGAGGCTTTCATGGGCTATGTCTTCCCGGAGATCGCGGACGCGATCGAGGAAGCGTCCGTCGAGGTCGACCACGCGGAGCGGAACCGGAAACTCGCGGCCGTACAGCAGGCGGTCTGGGACACCTGGCCCGCGCTGTGGGCCTTCGTCCCCAACACGCTGCTGGCCCGCCGCACCCGCGTCCGCGACATCGGCCTGCTGCCGACCAACTCTTACGACATCACCGCCGTGCGCCTGGAGGGCTGAGCCGTGCCGACCTATCTGCTGCGGCGCCTCGGCCAGAGTGCGCTGACCGTCTTCCTCACCCTCACCGCCGTCTTCCTCCTTGTCCGGCTCGCCCCCGGGGACCCGGCCGCCGCCTACGCGGCGCCGACCGCCAGCACCGAGGACCTCGCCCGTATCCGCAGCGAGTTCGGCCTCGACCGGCCCCTGCTCGTCCAGTACGGGATCTACCTGCGCGATCTGGCCGGCGGTGATCTCGGCACCAGTTACTCGTTCCACTCGCCCGCTCTCGACGTCGTCCTGGAGCGGCTGCCGTACACGATCACACTCGCCGTCTCCGCGATCGCGGTGACGGTCCTGGTGGCCGTTCCCCTCGGGGTATGGATGGCGCGGCGCGCGGACACCCGGCGCGAGCTGAGCGCGAACGTCCTCACCATCGTGGGCCAGTCGATGCCGGACTTCTGGACCGGCGTCATGCTGCTGACCGGTTTCGCCGTACTCCTTCCGGTCCTGCCCGCCTCCGGGTTCACGAGCTGGGGCGGGCTGGTCCTGCCGACGATGACCGTGGCCGTGCTGCAGTTCGCGCTGGTCTCCCGGCTGGTACGGCGCGAGATGACGACCGCCCTGGCCGCGCCGTACACGACGGTGGCGCGTTCGCGCGGGGTCGCCGAGCGGGCGCTGGTGTGGCGGTACGCGCTCGGGAACTCGGCGGTGCCGCTGATCACGGCGATCGGTACGCGGTTCGCGGCGCTGCTCAACGGCGTCGTGGTGGTCGAGGTCGTGTTCGCCTGGCCCGGTGTCGGCTCGCTCGTCGTGCGCGCCCTTGAGACGCGGGACTACCCGCTCATCCAGGCCACGGTCCTGATCACCGCGAGTCTGGCCGTTCTCGTCCAGCTCCTCGTCGACCTCCTCTACCCGCTGCTCGACCCGCGGGTCCGACTCGGAAAGGCGGCCTGATCATGACCACCGCCGACATCCCCACCGCCCGGCCCGGCAGCCGCCCGAGCGCCGTCACCGCCCGCGATCTTTCCCGCGCCACCGCGACCCGGCGCCGCTCGGCGAACCGCCTCAAGCTGTGGGCGGGTTCGGTCTGCACGGCCCTCGTCGTGCTGCCGATCGTCCTCGCCCAGTTGCTCCCCCTGCCGGACGCCAACGACCAGGACCTCAGCTCCCGCCGCCTGCCCCCGCTCACCGACGGTCACCTCTTCGGCACCGACCAGCTCGGCCGCGACCTGCTCTCCCGCGTCCTGCACGGCGGCCAGGTCTCGCTGACGGTCGGGCTCCTCGCGGTCGCCGTGTCCGGCCTGATCGGTATCGCGGCCGGTTCCGCCGCCGGGTACTTCGGGGGGTGGCCGGACGCCGTCGTCTCCCGCATCCTGGAGGCCCAGCTCGCGCTGCCGCTGCTGATGATGCTGCTTCTCGTGGTCGCGTTGTTCGGCTCTTCTGTCACCGTCATCACGGCCGTCATCGCCGTCGCCCAGTGGCCGGAAGTGGCCCGGCTGACCAGGTCGTTGGTGCTGGTCGAGCGGGAGAAGCCGTACGTTGCCGCGGCCCGTGTCCTCGGGCTGCGCAGGCTGACGATCCTGGCCCGGCACGTGGTGCCGAACGTGGTCCGGCCGGTGAGCCTGGTCGTCCTGCTGCTGCTCGCCCAGGCTGTGCTCCTTGAGAGTGCGCTGAGCTACCTCGGCGCCGGCCCCGAGCGGCCGTTCGCCACCTGGGGCCGGATCATCTCCGACGGCCAGGACTACCTCACCACCTCCTGGTGGCTCATTACCCTTCCGGGGCTGGTCATCGCCCTGCTGGTGGTCGGGGTGAACCTGCTCGGGGACGCACTGCGGGACGGCGGCGGCCGCGCGTCCCGGACGAAGGCGGCCAAGGCCGAGGGAGGCATGGCATGAAGGACGGTACGAAAGACGGCACGAAGGACGGCACGCCTCTGCTCGACGTACGCGGGCTGCAGGTCGAGCTGGTCACCGAGCGCGGCATCGTACGGGCCGTCGACGGCGTCGACTTCACCGTCGCGCGCGGGGAGACCGTCACCCTCATCGGGGAGTCCGGCTCGGGCAAGTCCACCACCGCCATGGCAGTGCTGCGGCTGCTGCCGGACGGGCTGGCCGTCCTCTCCGGCAGCGCCAGGATCGCCGGCCGCGACACCGTCGCCGACCCGGACGCGGCGCGGGCCGTACGCGGCCGCACCGTCTCGCTCATCCCGCAGGATCCGATGACGGCGCTCAGCCCCGTCCACACGGTCGGGCGCCAGCTCGGCGACGCGATCCGGCTGCGTCACCGCTCACTCGGCCGGGCCGGGGCCAGGACCCGCGGCATCGAGCTGATGCGGCAGGTGCACATCACCGAGCCGGAACGCCGCTGGAAGGCGTACCCGCACGAGTTCTCCGGCGGCATGCTGCAACGTGTCCTGATCGCCATCGCGCTCGCCGCAGAGCCGGAACTGCTCGTCGCGGACGAGCCGACCTCGGCGTTGGACGCCACCGTCCAGGCAGGTGTCCTGGACCTGCTGATGGAACTGCAGGAGCGCACCGGCGTCGCCGTCCTCATGATCACGCATGACCTCGGGGTGGCCCGGATCGTCTCCGACCGTATCCACGTGATGAAGGACGGCCGCTTCGTCGAGTCCGGCACGGCCCAGCAGATCGTCGACGCCCCCGCCGAGTCTTACACGCGCGACCTGCTCGCTGCCGTACCGGCGCTCGGGCCCTGGGACGAGGACGAGCGGACCGTCTCCGAAACCGCTGAGTCCACCCCGAAGGTGATCCCCCATGGCTGAACCGACCGACACACCGCTGCTCGCGGTCGAGGACCTCGTCGTCGAGTTCCCGACCGCGAACGGCCCGTACCGCGCCGTCGACCAGGTCTCCTTCACCGTGCCGCACGGCGGCAGCCTCGCCGTCGTCGGCGAGTCGGGCTCGGGCAAGTCGACGATCGCCCGCGCTCTGGTGCGGCTCCTCACCCCCGCCTCCGGACGGATTGTGCTGGACGGTACGGACATCACCCGGCTTCCGGAACGCCGCCTGCGCCCGCTGCGCCGCCGGGTCCAGATGGTCTTCCAGGACCCGTACGGTTCGCTCGACCCGCACCTGACCGCGGGCGAGATCGTCGCCGAACCCCTGCGGGTCGCGGGCATCCGCGATCGCCGCGAACGCGAACGCCAGGCGGCCGGACTCCTCGACCGCGTCGGCCTGCCCGTCACCGCCGCCACCCGGCGGGCGCCGGAGTTCTCCGGCGGGCAGCGCCAGCGCATCGGCATCGCCCGGGCGCTGGCCTCCCGCCCCGACCTGCTCGTCTGCGACGAAGCCACCTCCGCCCTGGACGTCTCCGTCCAGGCCAAGGTGCTCGAACTGCTGCGGGAGTTGCAGGCCGAGACCGGCGTCGCCTACCTGGTGATCGCGCACAACCTGGGCGTCGTCCGCGACCTCAGCACCGACCTGCTCGTCCTGCGCAACGGCCGGGTCGTCGAGACGGGCCGTACCGCCGACGTCCTCGCCTCTCCCGCCGAGCCGTACACCCGCGCGCTGCGCCGCGCCGCGATCGACCCGCACGCCGTCCGTGGCATCAAGCCGCGCGCGGTGCTGACGGCGGCGACCGCCGCCCTGTCCGCACCGGACCCCTCATGAGGAGCCGTCCTTCCATGGCCAGCACCACGGCACGGTGGAACGCCGTGTCCGACACCGCACCACTGGATCCTCGTCCGTCCCCCGGCCGCCGCGATACGGAGATTCCGTCCCCCGCCGTCCAGGCCCACGCCGCCAGCCTGTGTGTGCTGGCCGACGGCTCGCTCACCTGTGTCTGGTTCGCCGGAACCCAGGAGGGCGTACCGGACATCAGCATCCATTTCTCCCGCTACAACGGCCCCGGCTCCGCACCCGGCGAGGAGTGGACAGTGCCGGTCAAGGTCTCCGAGGATGCCACTCGCTCCGAACAGAACCCGCTCCTCGTCCCCACCCCCGGCGGCGAGCTGTGGCTGCTGCACACCGCCCAGCTCGCCGGTCACCAGGACACCGCCGAGGTCCGCATGCGCGTCAGCCGCGACAACGGCGCCACCTGGGGCCCCACCCGCACCCTCTTCCCGGCGGACGAACGCGGCGGCGTCTTCATCCGCCAGCCCCTCGTCGTCCTGGACTCCGGCCGCTGGCTGCTCCCCGTCTTCCGCTGCACCACGCCGCCCGGCAGGCCGTGGACGGGCGGCGCCGACACCAGCGCCGTCATGGTCAGCGACGACGAGGGCCGCGGCTGGCGCGAGGTGCCGGTCCCCGGGTCGACCGGCCGGGTCCACATGAACATCGAGCAGTTGCCGGACCGTTCGCTTCTCGCCCTCTTCCGCTCACGCTCGGCGGATGCCGTGTACCGCTCGGTGTCGACCGACGACGGCGAGACCTGGACGGCCCCGGAGCCCACCCCGGTACCCAACAACAACTCGTCCGTGCAGTTCCGCGCCCTGGCCGACGGCCGGCTGGCCCTGATACACAATCACGCCTCAGCCGCGGACGCGACCGACCGGCGCACCAACCTCTACGACGAGATCGAGGACGACGCGGAGGCGATGCGGGCCGCGGAGCAGCGCGCCGCCCGAGCGACGGACCGGGAGATCCCCGAGGTCGACGCCTTCTGGGGCGCCCCGCGCGCCCCGCTCACCCTCTCCTTCTCCCACGACACCGGCCTGACCTGGCCGGACCGCCACGACCTGGTCACCGGCGACGGCTACTGCCTGACCAACGACTCCCGCGAGGGCCGCAACCGCGAGCTGTCCTACCCCTCCCTCGCCCAGACCCCCGACGGCGCCCTCCACCTCGCCTACACCCACCACCGGCGGGCGATCCGGCACATCCGGCTGGAGGCGGCGAGGCTTGAGTGAGGCCGGACAGCGTACAGGCCCGGACGCCGAATCCCCGTCCGGGCCTGTAACCGTGCGAGGCGCCGGTCTTCATGCCTCCGCGCGGCCGGCAGCGAGGTGACCGGCAGCCGCCTGCTGGAGGTGGATGACGTCGGAGGCGATGGAGGCGAAGGTGAAGCCCTGCGCGAGGCGGCGGGCGGCACTCGCACCGTCCGGGTTGTGGATGCCGGCGGCGATACCGGCGGTATCGGCGGCTTTGCGGATGCGCTCCAGCGCGGCCTCGAACTCCGCCTTCAGGGACGGGTCGGTGGAGGTCGCGCCGCCGAGGGCGAGGCGCAGGTCGGAAGGGCCGACGTAGATGCCGTCGAGCCCGGGGGTAGCGCAGATCTCCTCGACGTTCGCGAGGCCGTCCGCGGTCTCGATCATGGCGATGACGGCGGTGGCGCCGTGCGTGTCGGCCGGATCCGGGCCGATGCGTAGCTGGGCGCGCATCGGGCCGTAGGAGCGCTTGCCGTGCGGCGCGTAGCGGGCGGCGGCCACCGCCTCGGCGGCATCGGCCGCGGTGTCGACGAGCGGGACGATGACGGCGGTGGCGCCCGCGTCGAGTGCCCGGCCGATGTAGACCGGGTCGTTGGCCTCGACGCGGACCACGCCGACGGCCGTCGAGCCCTTGACGTCGGTGGCGAGAAGGTTGTGCAGCATGCCCTGGTAGCCGAACAGGCCGTGCTGGGCGTCGAAGGCGAGGTAGTCGTAGCCGAGGAGGGCGAGGCGCTCGGCGGCTACCGGGGAATCGAGGAGGGACCAGTAGCCGAGGAGGGTTTCGCGGGCGCGCAGGGCGGCGGTGAACTCGGCGGGGGTGCGACCGGTGGTCATCAGAGGGCTCCAGCGAGATGAGGCGGGTGCGGATGGCGGCGCGTCGGGGCGGCCGGTGTGTCAGCGGTTGTACGCGGGCATCGGGCCGCGCAGCCGGGCGCCGACCTCGTCGCAGGCGGTGAGCAGGTCGGCGGCGAGTGGCCCCGCCTGGGCGGCGGCGATGTTGGCGCGCAGGTGTGCGGCGCGGGAGCCGCCGAGGAGAAGGAAGTCCGTGGAGTCGCGGCCGAGAAGCCAGCGCAGGGCGAGCTCGGTCAGCGGAATGCCGGCGGTGTCGGCAAGAGCCTGCAGGTCGGCGACGGCGCGGAAGAGTTCCTCGTTCCAGTACCGCTGCTTGTACATGGCGGCCAGCCTGGAGTCGCCGAAGCGGCCGGCGGCCGGGTCCTGGCCGAAGCGGTGGCGACCGGTGAGCAGCCCGCCGCCGAGCGGGTTGTAGACCATGGTGCGCACGCCGGAGTACTCCGCGTACGCGGAGTACTCCTCCTCGATCCGGCGGGCGAGCAGGTTGTGCAGTTGCTGGGCGACGACAGGGCGCGGTGCGCCCACCTCGTCCGCGACCCGCGTCACCTCGGCGATCTGCCAGGCCGCGTAGTTGGAGACGCCCAGCGCCCTGGCCTTGCCCTCGCGGACGAACTCGGCAACCGTCTCAAGGGTCTCGGTGAGCGGCGTGCTGCGGTCCGGCTGGTGCAGGTAGAAGAGGTCGACGTGGTCCGTACCGAGGCGCTTGAGGCTGCCTTCGAGTCCGGCGCGCAGCCCGGCGGCGGAGAGTGGGGCGTGCTCGCCCTGGTCGGGGTGGGGGATGCCCACCTTGGTGCCCAGCACGATCCGGTCGCGGCGGCCCCGCAGCAGTTCGGCCAGGATCCGCTCGCTCTCGCCGCCCGCGTAACCGTTGGCGGTGTCGACGCCGGTCACGCCCGCATCCAGCGCGACGTCCAGCATGTCGGCGGCCGTGGCCCTGTCGGCGGTGTCGCCGAACGTCATGGTGCCCAGAACCAGCCGGGACAGCGGGACGGGAATGCCGGGGAGCCGGACGGAGGAGGCCGGGCTGGTGGAGCGAGGGGTGTCGGGGCCGGTGCTCACGGCGGGTCCTTCCGGTGACGGGGCGCTGCGGGCACCGCGGCTGCTCCGGGCGGTGCGCTCGGAACGCTCGCATGGATGCGCGCTACGCGCAAGAGGTATCGCGCGGAACGCGCAACCTGTGCGATGATCTGCCCGGGACGCGCCGGACACGACCGTTCCCCAAGGAGGAAGTTGTGGCCACAGCACCGTGCCCTTCGTGCGGCGTGCGGAGTCTGCCCGATGCTGTGCTCGCTCGACTAGCCGTGGACGGCACCGGCCCCGCACCGGTTCTCACCGTGGTCGGCACCGCGGAACCCACCGCCGCTGCGCAGATCGCGCACCTGCTCCGGGTCGGCGAGATCCACCACGGCACCGTCAACTCCCATGCCCCCGACGGCCGTACGGTCGTCACCCGCCCGGGTAGCTGCGGCGACGAGCACTCCCTGGTCACCATCGCCCGTTCCTTGCGCCCGGCCGGCTACCGACCGGCACCTGCCTGACGACGCTCCGCCGCCCCGCACCTTCACCAACGTCAATGGAGCTTCACCATGACGACCATCCCGACCGCCACCGCCTCCGCCGCTGTCACCGACCGGCGCGAACTTCCCCTCATCGCCGTCACGATGGGTGATGCCGCCGGCGTGGGCCCGGAGGTCATCGTTCCCGCGGTACTGGACAAGGCGACCCTCGGCCGGTGCCGTCCCGTCATCATCGGTGATGCCGGCCGGCTGTACGAGGCCGCCCGCGCCCTCGGCCGCGACACCGGTTGCGAGATCGTCACCGTCGAAGCCCCGGAGGAGGCCGTGTTCACGCCGGGCCGCATCAACGTCATCGATCTCGGGCTCATTCCCGCCGGCCTGCCTTGGGGAGAACGCTCGGCCACCGCGGGCGAGGCCGCCTACCAGTACATCCGCACCGCGGCCGAACTCGCCCTCGCCGAGCGCGTCCAGGGCATCTGCACCGCGCCCCTGAACAAGGAGGCCCTGCACTCCGCGGGGCACGTCTTCCCCGGGCACACCGAACTCCTTGCCCACCTCACCGGCACCGAGGAGGTGTCGATGATGCTCTCGACCGAAAAGGTCAAGGTCATCCACGTCACCACGCACATCGGCCTGATCGACGCCATCAATCTGATCGAGCCAGGTCTGGTCGAGCGCACCGTGCGCCGCGGCCACGAGGCGATGGTCCGGGCCGGCGTTGCGAACCCTGCCATCGGAGTCTGCGGCATCAACCCGCATGCCGGCGAGAACGGCCTGTTCGGCTACGGCGAAGAGGCCGAGAAGATCGATCCCGCCCTGAAGAAGCTCCGCGCCGAGGGCATCGACGCGCGCGGCCCGCTGCCCGCCGACACCGCATTCTTCCTCGCCGCCCGAGGCGACTACGACCTCATCGTCGCCATGTACCACGACCAGGGCCACGGCCCGGTCAAGGTCCTCGGCATCGAGGCGGGCGTCAACCTCACCGTCGGCCTCCCCGTCATCCGCACCTCCGTCGACCACGGGACCGCCTTCGACATCGCAGGCACCGGCCGCGCCGAGCCTGGCAGCATGGTCGAGGCGCTGCGTCAGGCGGCCGAGATGGCGACGGTCACCGTAGGCTGACCCGGCCGCACCGCTTCGAGCCCACCAGCGACGGGAACCGGCTCGGGACACCCTGTCCACTCGCCGGCACCCCTCTCCTCCAGCCAAGGAGTCACCGGCCCACCATGCAGTCCACGCCCGCCATCGGCTCGCGCGAACGCCGCGAACGCATCGAGCATCTGGCCACCACCACCGGCCTGGCCAGCGTCGACGAGCTGTCCAAACTCTTCCGCGTCACGCCCTCCACCATCCGCCGCGACCTGGCACGGCTCACCGCGGAGGGCCGCCTGGCCCGCACATACGGCGGCGTCATGCCGCTCACCGCACACCCCGAGGCTTCCCTGCGCCAGCGCATCGGTGAGGCGTACGAGGCCAAGCAGGCCATCGCGCGGGCGGCTGCCGCACTCGTCGAACCCGGCGAGCACCTGCTCCTGGACGCGGGCTCCACTGTCGGCGCCCTGGCCCACGAACTGCGCACCGCGCAAGACCTGACCGTGGCGACCACCGGCCTGACCGCGCTCAACGAACTCACCGATGCGGAGGGGGTGCGCCTGCGCTGCCTCGGCGGCGATCTGCGCCCGCTGAGCCAGGGATTCGTCGGCCCGTTGGCCGAAGCCGCCCTGGAACGCCTCACCTTCGACCGGGTGTTCCTCGGTACCGACGGCATAGCACCGGGCATCGGCGTCTGCGAAGCCGACCTCGCTCAGACTCGCCTCAAAGAGCTGATGGCCCGCCGCGCCGACCACGTCTACGTCCTCGCCCACGCCGCCAAACTCGGCCGCCGCCCCTTCCACGCCTGGGCTCAGCTCCCGGCAGGCTGGACATTGATCACGGACGCGGAGGCCGAGGAGCGGGACGACGTCGGCAGCACCGTGGACCGGCTGCGCGCGGAGGGTGCCGAGGTCTTGGTCGCTCCGGGTATACGGCGTGAGGGCGAGGACGGGGCATGGCACGGACACCCCGAGGGACAGCAGTCCCGGGAGCGGGCGGATGCAGGGGGAGAAGCGGGTGCACGGCGACGCGACGCGGGCGCCGCCGGGTGAGCGGTCAGGCCGTGAGGGACGAAGAACCTGACGAAGCACTGCCGGCTCGCGGCCGCGGAGCCGGCCGAGTGGCGTCGTAAGCCGTCGTACGAGCACCCCCCACCCACCTCAGGTGGTCGGCGAGCCCCAGCCCTGCCAGCCGCCCGTCGGCGGCGGGGGCGCCTGCGGCTCCGGGTCGCGCGGCCCGAACAGCCCGGTCAGCACCAGGTGCACGGCCATCGCGGCCCCCGGCCAGGCCAGCAGCGCGCCCTTGGCCTTCAGCTCCAGCGGCGCGTCGAAGCGGCTGCCGTCGCTCATCTCCCTGGCCCGCTGCCCCACGTTCCCGGGCGGGCCCAGCCAGATGCCGAACCGCCAGGCCACCACGGCCCCGATCAGCGAGCCCAGCGCCAGCCCCAGCACCAGCGGCAGCCCGCCGCGGCGGCGCCACAGGAACACCGCCAGCGCCGTCACCGCGCCGAAGGCCAGCCCCAGCAGCGCGAAGGTGCCGTCGATGGAGATGGCGTCCTCGCTCTCGCTCTCCTTCAGCCAGGCATCGCCTCCGCGCACCACCAGCGGCACCCGCGGCGCGAACTGCTCCCACAGGAAGCCCAGCAGCAGGCCCAGTGCCGCCACGCCCACCATGAGCAGGAACGCGTGCCACAGCTCCCCGGCGAGATCGGTGTCGTCGTCGGTCCCGGACTGCCGGCCGCCTTTCCCGCCCGTCGGCGTGCCACCGCCGGAGGCGGGCGGGTACTGCCAGGGGTTGTGGCCCGGCTGCTCGTGCGGGGGTTGCTCGTGCGGCGTCAGGGGAGCTGTCACCCCGTCATCGTGCCAGGGCCGGGGGTGCCCGCCGTAGCCAGGACGGTCGTTCGGAATGTCGCCGTGACCGCCGGCCCTCACGAGCGCAGCGCCGCCCGGCGGTACGCCCCCGTCGCCGCCGCCAGCGCGGGCACCCCGACACCGGCGCAAACGCCCAGGTCGACGAGGACCGCGGCCCAGTCGGGGCCGGGCGCGAAGGTCTCCATCAGCGCCTCCACGCCGTACGTGGACGGCAGCAGGTCGCGTGCGAAGGACACCGGCCCCGGCATCCGCTCCGCGGGCAGCACCCCGAGCAGCAGTGCCGCCGACATGCCGAGCTGGCCGCAGAGCGTCGCCAGCTCGGGCCGCGGCGCCAGCAGCCCGAGCACCGCCCCGAGCCCGGCCAGCGCGGCGCCGGACAGCGGTACGACGGCCACGAGGATCCACAGGTGCGTCAGCGGCAGCTCGAAGAGCAGGCTGCCGGTCACGGCCGTGACGACCGTGCCGGGCACGGTGAACGAGGCGTACGCGCCGGCCGCGCCGAGCACCACCGCGGCGGGCGGCACCGGGAGCGTCGCGTAGTGGTCGAGGCCGCCGGTGGCGCGCAGCTGGCCGAAGTACTGGGCGAGCAGGTTCAGCGCCACGAACGCCACGATCAGCACGGTCGACCCGGCGACCACCGCATGGGCCTCGGAGCTGCGTGCCTCCGCGTCGACCACGCCGCGCATCAGGACCATGATCCCGATGGACTGGAAGGTGGCGACGAAGAGCAGCGGCAGCCGGGCGACCTTGGCGCGGGAGAGCTGGGCGCGGTAGACGGCGGCGAGGGCCGGGAGGAGCGGCACGCGGGGCGCGAGCGGGACGGAGGCGGCGGGCCGGGCGGAGCCCTTGCCGGTGCCCACGGCGGCTCCGTCGGCCTCGGCGGCTCCGGTGCCCTCGGCGGTTCCGTCCGGCATGGCGGTCCCCCCTGCGGTCCCGTTCGCGGGGGCGGGCCCGGGAACCGCCGCTCCCGTAGCCGCGGGCCCCGAGCCGTCGGGCGGGGCCTGCGCGAGGCCGAGGTGTCCGTCCGTCATGCCTTCACCAGTCCCTCGTCCCGCCCGCCGAGGGCCAGGTACACGTCCTCCAGGCTCGGCGTCGTCAGCGTGAAGTCGTCCAGCGCGGCGAACGCGGGACCGCCCGTGACCGCCGCGACCGCGGCGCGCGCCGCGTCCTCCGGCAGCCGCAGCGTCCAGCGGCGGCCCGTGCGGCGGGCGGTGCGGGCCAGCTCCGCGATCTGCGGCAGGCCGAGCGGCGGCTCGTCGCGCCAGACCAGGTCCACCCGGACCTCCCCGCCCACCAGGGCCTTCAGCCCGGCGGGGGAGTCGCAGGCGATGACCCGGCCGCGGTCGAGCACCGCGACCCGGTCGAGCACGGTCTCGGCCTCGATGACGTTGTGCGTGACGAGCAGTACGGTCGCGCCCCGCTCGGCCCGGCGCCGGTCGATCGCCGCCCACACCGCGCGGCGGGCCACCGGGTCCATCGCCGTGGTCGGCTCGTCCAGCACCAGCAGCGGGCGCTCGCCGACCAGCGCCGCCGCCACGCACGCCAGCCGCCGCTCGCCGCCGGAGAGCCGGCGCAGCGGGCGGTCGGCGAGGCGGTCGAGGCCGAGTTCGCCGAGCACGGCGTCGCGTTCCGCGCGGGCCGCGGCCGCGGGCAGGCCGCGCAGCCGGGCGGTGGTCTCGGCGGCCAGCGCCACCGTCAGGTCGTCCAGCGCCGTGGACTCCTGGCCGAGGTACGCCAGCAGCCGCGCGGCCAGTTCCGGGCGGCGTACGAGGTCGTGGCCGAACAGCTCGATGCTGCCGGAGTCGGGCCGCAGCAGGCCGGTGAGCTGGCGTACGAGGGTGGACTTGCCGGCGCCGTTGGGGCCGAGGAGGCCGAAGATCTCGCCGGCGTGGATGTCGAGCCCGACGCCGTCGCAGGCCCGTACGGGACCGGCGGGGGAGACGGGGGACGCGGGCCGCTCGGCGTCCCCGTGGGCCGCCCTGCGCCGCCGGCGTCTCTCGCGGGGCGCGGGATAGGTCTTCACGAGCGCGCGCACGGCACACACCACCGCGCCCGGCGGGGTGGCGGTCCCGGCCGCGGCAGGACCCGCCGCTTCGCTGCGCGTACTCACGAACTACGAGGGTACGCGGTGCCGGACGGCCCGCCCGCCGGGGGGAGGGCTGCGCGGAGCCTGGACGGATTCCGTGCACTCCGGTATGACCTGGACATGTCGAAGAAGACGCGCAAGCGCAAGTGGCGTACCCGCAAGGGCAGGGCCAACCACGGCCGCAGGCCCGCCTGACGGGACCCGGCCCGAGCAGCGGAGATCCGGTCCGCCCGGCGGGTATCCGGCTCGCCCGGCGCCGCGTCAGCGGCCGTCGCGCGCGATGGGCGCCACGACCGCGCCCGTCAGCTCCGCCAGCACCGTCGGTGACAGCTCCACCTCAAGGCCGCGCCGGCCCGCGGAGACGCAGACCGTCGGCCGCCCCGCGGCCGAGGAGTCCAGCACCGTCGGCAGCCGCTTGCGCTGGCCCAGCGGGGAGATGCCGCCGCGGACGTAGCCCGTGGTGCGCT
The DNA here is from genome assembly GCF_035917395.1 of Streptomyces sp. NBC_01808. Classification (NCBI taxonomy): domain Bacteria; kingdom Bacillati; phylum Actinomycetota; class Actinomycetes; order Kitasatosporales; family Streptomycetaceae; genus Streptomyces; species Streptomyces sp. NBC_01808. The sequence continues at coordinate 1,809,835 of NZ_CP109072.1, read as the reverse complement.
CGGCGTGCGCCGGATCCGCCATCACGGCCTTCTTGCCGCCGGCCGCCGCGGCCAGCGCCTTGAGGTCCAGCGCGCCCGAGACCGGCACGATCGCGACGGTCAGCGCGCCGTCGACCTCGGCGACCAGGGTCTTGAAGACCTGGCCCGGATCGACGCCGAGCGCCTCCGCCGCCTCCTCGCCGTACGACGCGGCGGCGGGGTCGTGGGCGTACGCGTGGACGGTGAACTCGGCGCCGGCCTTGGTCAGCGCCACCGTGGCCGGGGTGGATCCGGCCTGCTTCTTCTTGGCCATGGGGAAGGGAACCGGGGTCAGTTGGGGCTCGTCGGGTGCCGCGTCAGGTCGACCGCGGGCAGCGACGGGAGCTTACCCAGCACCGCGCTCTCGCGCCGCAGGATTTTCAGCTCCGCCGACAGCCGCGAGGCGGTGTCCCTGGCCTGGAGGAGCTGCTGCTTCGACGGGGTGTCCAGCACGGCGGCCGCGGCGACGAGATACGACAGCACCGACGGCTCGTCCGGCAGCTCCGTGGCCGCGCCGAGCGAGCGTTCGCGGGCGCCGGCCAGCCTCTTCTGGTACGTCCTGAAGGCCCGTACGACCGCCGCGGACAGCACGCCCGCGCCCTCGCCCGACTGCTCCGGCAGCGCCTCGACCTCACCGGTCAGATACTCGCCCGAGGCGTCCACCGACAGCAGCCGGAACCTGCGGGTGCCGGTGACCAGCACCTCGTACCCGCCGCTGTCCTTCTCCCGGATCGTCGCCGCGTCCGCGACGCAGCCGACGCCGTAGAACGCCTGCATCGGGTCGGCGCCGAAGCCCGCCGCGGGGCCGCGCTCGGGCAGCGCGGTCTGGTCCGGCAGTCCCGGACCCGTGGGCGCGACCTCGCGGCCGTCCCGGATCGCCACCACGCCGAACCGCCGCTCCGCCTCGGGCAGCTTGCGCAGGTCGCGCATCATCGCCCGGTACCGCTCCTCGAACACGTTCAAGGGCATGACGAGGCCCGGGAACAGCACCGCGTTCAGCGGGAAGAGGGGCAGGCGTGCGGTGGTCACAGGCGGATCCTAACGGTCCCGGCCGGTACCTCACTGGCGGCGCAGCGCACGGGAGACGCCGGCCGCCACCGTGGTGGCGAGCACCCATCCGGCGAGCACGAGCACGGTGGCCGTCCACTGGTAATGCCCCGACTGATGCCAGGCGTTGTCCTGGCCCAGGTCTATGACGGGCAGCAGCAGATCGAGCACGTAGAGCGGCGGGCTCCACTCGGGGCCCTCGCCGGGGCGCAGCGCGCGCGGCTCCTGCTGCGCGAAGTACAGCGAGCCGACCGCCCAGATCACCGCCATCCACACCACGGCGCGGGTGGGGCGGTAGCCGTACGCGACCGTCCAGTCCTGCAGCAGGCCCCACGCCTTGCCGGTCACCGGCAGCGTCTCGCGCTGGCGGCGGTGCTTGGCGAGCATGACCTCGCGGGCCTCGTGGTCCTCTCCGGTGTTGCGCAGGACGGCGGCCAGCAGCTCGTACGGCTCGGGGGAGAACTCCGGGGTGGCGGCCTCCACCCACTCCAGCCGGTGCACCAGCGGGAAGGCGCCGACGGGTATGAGGTGCTCGTAGAAGAACCCGGCCATCGCCAGCCGGCCGGGTCCCGGCCAGCTCGTGTACTTGTCGCGGAGGTTGACCACCCGGGCGCCGGAGAGCACCACCCTGCCGCCCTCCGGCTCGCGGCCCATGAAGCGCAGCTCGGGCGTCTGGATCCGGCGCAGGGACATCTCCTGCTCCGGATCCATCACGAAGCGCGCGCCGTCCAGGTCGATGGAGTCGCCGAAGCGGCCGTCGTCCAGGCGCAGCCCGCCGTGGCACTCGAAGCGCTGCATCCGCGTGCCCCGCGGCGGGGTGTGGCCGCTGATGCCGTACGGGGGCGTGGCCCCGCCCGTCGCGGCCTCGGGAACCGCCGCCGGGCCCATGTGCAGCGAGCGCTCGACGGTGAGCTGCGGCGCGTTGAGCGCGCGCTTGCCGTACGGGTTGCGCAGGACGCTGCCGCTCAGGTTCAGCGAGACGCCGACGGTCGCGCCGCGCATCCGCAGCTCGCCGTGCGCCTGCAGCAGGTCGGCCTGGAGGTCCTGGCCGACGGTGATGCCGTCGGCGGCGACGGCCACACCGCGCCGGTCACGGCCGACGGTGAGCTGGCTGAGCAGCAGGTCCGTGCCTATGTGGGCGTCGGTGAGCCGGATGCCGCCGTCCACCGTGCAGCGGGGCATGTGCATGTCGCCGCTGGTGGTCAGCCGGGCGGCCTCCAGCCGCGGGACCGAGCACTCCACCAGGCGCAGCGTGGCGAAGGAGCACTCGGGCAGCAGCATCTCGTTCTCGAAGCGGCAGTTGCGCAGCTCCACGTACGGCTCGACGCTGCCGCCGGAGAGGTCGAGCGTGCCCGTGACGTACGCCCCGGCCAGCTTCAGCGACGAGACGCGGCCGGGACGGGCCGGCGGGCCGTGCAGCAGGAGCCGGGCGAGTAAGGAGGCGCGCACGCTGCGCTCCGGCCCCCAGATGTGCAGCCCCGCCGGGTCGTTCTGCCCGGGATCGCGCGAACGCAGATCGTATGTCGCTCCTTCCTGGAAGGCATCCCACAGCCCCCGCTCCGTCGCCGAAAGGTCCTCGGGCGGCTCCGCCCGGTCGTGCTGTGCAGCGGTCAACGACACGCTCCCCTGGTCTGCCCGCGTCCGTCCCGTACGGCTCTGATTCCCCTCGGGGCGGCACACTGAACGCTAGTACCAGGTACTGACAGTGACGATTTTGCGGTCCAGCCTGTGGACAACCGGGCCGCGGCCCTGGGCCGTCTGAGAGACTTGGACGCGTGATCTCCCGAATTGATCTGCGTGGCTCCGCCGCCGCTTCCGACGCAGGCGGCGGCATCGACCGCGACCTGCTGCCCCGTGCCGAGCTCGACGTCGAGGCCGCCCTGGAGAAGGTGCGCCCGCTGTGCGAGGACGTCCGGCATCGCGGCACCGCGGCGGTGATCGAGATCACAGAGCGTTTCGACGGAGTGACGCTGGAGCGGCTGCGGGTGCCCGCGGAGGCGCTCCGGCGCGCGCTGGCCGAGCTGGACCCGAAGGTGCGCGCCGCGCTGGAGGAGTCGATCCGCCGCGCCCGCATCGTCCACCGCGAGCAGCGCCGCGCCGACACCGCGGTGCGGGTCGTCCCCGGCGGGACGGTCACGGAGCGCTGGCTCCCGGTCGCCCGCGTCGGGCTGTACGTGCCGGGCGGCCAGGCCGTGTATCCGTCCTCCGTCGTCATGAACGTGGTGCCGGCCCAGGAGGCGGGCGTGCCGTCGCTCGCCGTCTCCTCGCCCCCGCAGAAGGACGTGCCGAACTCGTGGGGTGCGGGACTGCCGCACCCGACGATCCTGGCCGCCTGCGCCCTGCTCGGCGTGGACGAGGTGTACGCGGCGGGAGGCGCCCAGGCCGTCGCCATGTTCGCGTACGGCACGGACGAGTGCGCCCCCGTCAACCTGGTCACCGGCCCGGGGAACGTGTATGTGGCCGCCGCCAAGCGCCTGTTGAAGGGCCGTATCGGCATCGACGCCGAGGCCGGCCCCACCGAGATCGCCGTCCTCGCCGACGACACCGCGGACCCCGCGCACGTCGCCGCGGACCTCATCAGCCAGGCCGAGCACGACGAGCTGGCCGCCGCCGTGCTGGTCACGCCCTCGGAGCGGCTGGCAGAGGCGGTCGAGGCCGAGCTGAAGACGCAGGTGGCCGCGACCCGGCACGTCGAGCGGATCACCGCCGCGCTGGGCGGCCGGCAGTCCGGCATCGTGCTCGTGGACGACCTGGAGGCCGGCCTGCGCGTCGTCGACGCCTACGCCGCCGAGCACTTGGAGATCCAGACCGCCGACGCCGCCGCGCTCGCCGCCCGGGTGCGCAACGCCGGCGCGATCTTCGTCGGCCCGTACGCCCCGGTCTCGCTGGGGGACTACTGCGCCGGCTCCAACCACGTGCTGCCCACCGGCGGCTGCGCCTGCCACTCCTCGGGCCTGTCCGTGCAGTCCTTCCTCAAGGGCATCCACGTCGTGGACTACACGCGCGACGCCCTCGCCGAGGTCACCGCGCACGTGGTGAACCTCGCGGAGGCCGAGGACCTGCCCGCCCACGGCGCCGCGCTGAAGGCCCGTTTCGGATGGAAGGTGCCGCAGCCGTGACCGCGATCGACGACCTGCCCGTCCGCGACGAACTGCGCGGCAAGTCCCCGTACGGCGCGCCCCAGCTCGACGTGCCCGTCCGGCTGAACACCAATGAGAACCCCTACCCGCTGCCCGAGCCGCTGGTCAGGCGCATCGCCGAGCGCGTCACGGAGGCCGCCCGCCACCTCAACCGCTACCCCGACCGGGACGCGGTCGAGCTGCGCACCGAGCTGGCGCGCTACCTGTCGCGCACCGCGGGTCACGAGGTGACCACCGCCCAGGTGTGGGCGGCCAACGGGTCCAACGAGGTCATCCAGCAACTGCTGCAGACCTTCGGCGGCCCCGGCCGCACCGCCATCGGCTTCGAGCCGTCGTACTCGATGCACGCGCTCATCTCCCGCGGCACCGGCACCGGTTGGCTCTCGGGCCCGCGGCGCGACGACTTCACCATCGACGCCGACGCCGCCGTGCGCGCCATCGCCGAGCACCGCCCCGACGTGGTGTTCGTCTGCTCGCCGAACAACCCCACCGGCACCGCCGTGGACCGCGAGACCGTCCTGCGGCTGTACGAGGCCGCGCAGGCGGCGGGCCCCTCGATGGTCGTGGTGGACGAGGCGTACGGCGAGTTCAGCCACCGCCCGTCGCTGCTGCCGCTGATCGAGGGCCGCCCGCGGCTGGTCCTCACCCGCACGATGTCCAAGGCGTTCGGCGCCGCCGGCCTGCGGCTGGGCTATCTCGCCGCCGACCCCGCCGTGGTCGACGCGGTCCAGCTCGTCCGGCTGCCGTACCACCTGTCCGCCGTCACCCAGGCCACCGCGCTCGCCGCCCTGGAGCACACCGATACCCTGCTCCAGTACGTCGAACAGCTCAAGCAGGAGCGGGACCGGCTGGTGTCGGAGCTGACCGCGCTCGGCTGCGAGGTCACCGAGTCCGACGCCAACTTCGTCCAGTTCGGCCGCTTCCCGGACGCGCACGCGGCATGGGAGCGGCTGCTGGACGCGGGCGTGCTGGTCCGTGACAACGGCGTGCCCGGCTTCCTGCGCGTCAGCGCAGGCACACCGGAGGAGAACGACGCGTTCCTCGATGCGGTGCGCGCGCTGAAGAAGGAGAGCAACTCATGACCCGCGTGGGCCGCGTCGAGCGCACCACGAAGGAGACCTCGGTCGTCGTCGAGCTGAACCTCGACGGCCGCGGCGAGGTCTCAGTGTCGACGGGCGTCGGCTTCTTCGACCACATGCTCGACCAGTTGGGCCGCCACGGCCTCTTCGACCTCACCGTCAAGACCGACGGCGACCTGCACATCGACAGCCACCACACCATGGAGGACACCGCGCTGGCCCTGGGCGCCGCCTTCCGGCAGGCCCTCGGCGACAAGCGCGGCATCGTGCGGTTCGCCGACGCCTCCGTGCCGCTGGACGAGTCGCTGGCCCAGGTCACCGTCGACCTGTCCGGCCGCCCGTACCTGGTGCACACCGAGCCCGAGGGCATGGCCCCGATGATCGGCGCGGACTACGACACGACGATGACCCGGCACATCCTGGAGTCGTTCGTCGCCCAGGCGCAGATCGCGCTGCACGTCCACGTGCCGTACGGGCGCAACGCGCACCACATCGTCGAGTGCCAGTTCAAGGCGCTCGCCCGCGCCCTGCGCTACGCGGCGGAGATCGATCCGCGGCAGACCGGTATCCCGTCGACCAAGGGCGCGCTGTAATGAACGGCCTGTCGATACTGCTGATCTTCGTGGGGCTCTTCCTGCTCGGCGGCGTCATCTCCTTCGTCAAGCAGGGCCAGTCGAAGAACGTGATCGCCGTGCTCGCCATCGGCGCCGCGATGGCGCTCGCCGCGGGCGTCCTGCGGCTGGGGGTGTGGGGTTGACCGACCGCGCCGCGTCCACCGCTCCCGCCGCCTCCGCCGTGCCCGCCGCGCGCCGCGGGGAGGGCAGCGGCGGCGGACGCAAGAGCGTCGTCGTCTTCGACTACGGCTTCGGGAACGTCCGGTCCGCCGAGCGCGCCGTCGCCCGCGCGGGCGCCGAGGTGGAGATCACCGGCGACTACGACCGGGCGATGGCCGCCGACGGCCTGCTGGTGCCCGGCGTCGGCGCCTTCGCCGCCTGCATGGGCGGACTGAAGGAGGCCCGCGGCGACTGGGTCGTCGAGCGCCGGCTGGCCGGCGGCCGGCCCGTGCTGGGCATCTGCGTCGGCATGCAGATCCTCTTCGAGCAGGGCGTCGAGCACGGCGTACGGACCGACGGCATGGGCGAGTGGCCCGGCACGGTCGAGGCGCTGCAGGCAGACGTCGTGCCGCACATGGGCTGGAACACCGTCGAGGCCGGGGCCGGCTCCCGGATGTTCGCGGGCATCGACGCCGCGGAGCGCTTCTACTTCGTGCACTCCTACGCCGCCCGCCGCTGGGAGCTGGAGGTGCACAACCCGCGCATCTCCGCGCCCGCCGTCACCTGGAGCACCCACGGCGAGCCGTTCGTCGCAGCCGTCGAGAACGGACCCCTGTGGGCCGCCCAGTTCCACCCCGAGAAGTCCGGCGACGCCGGTGCCCTCCTCCTCAAGAACTGGATCGAGACCCTCTGATGACGCCCCGCGAGATGACCACCGCCCTGGAGCTGCTGCCCGCCGTCGACGTCCGCGACGGCCAGGCCGTACGCCTGGTGCACGGCGAGTCCGGCACCGAGACCGGCTACGGGGACCCGCTGGAGGCCGCGCTCACCTGGCAGCGCGCCGGCGCCGAGTGGCTGCACCTGGTCGACCTCGACGCCGCCTTCGGCACCGGCGACAACCGCGCCCGTATCGGCGAGGTGGTCGCGGCGATGGACCTCAAGGTCGAGCTGTCCGGCGGCATCCGCGACGACGCGTCGCTGGCCGCCGCCCTCGCCACCGGCTGCACCCGCGTCAACCTCGGCACGGCCGCTCTGGAGTCCCCCGAGTGGGTCGCCGGGGTCATCGCCGAGCACGGCGACCGCATCGCCGTCGGCCTCGACGTCCGCGGCACCACGCTGCGCGGCCGCGGCTGGACCCGCGACGGCGGCGACCTGTACGAGACGCTGGCCCGGCTCGACGCCGAGGGCTGCGCGCGCTACGTGGTCACCGACATCAACAAGGACGGCACCCTCCAGGGCCCCAACCTGCAACTGCTGCGCGACGTCTGCGCCGCCACCGACCGGCCGGTCGTCGCGTCCGGCGGCGTCTCCTCCCTCGACGACCTGCGGGCTCTCGCCACGCTGGTCCCGGAGGGAGTCGAAGGGGCGATCGTCGGGAAGGCGCTCTACGCGAAGGCGTTCACGATGGAAGAGGCGTTGGAGGCGGTGTCCTGATGGCCGGTGGCGGAGTGCGTCGAATCTCGTCCGGTGCCCCCTGGGAGGAGGAGTTCGGCTACTCGCGCGCGGTGGAGCTGCCCAACGGCCTCGTGCTGGTGGCGGGCTGCACGTCCGTCGTGGACGGCGTGATCGTCGGCGAGGGCGATCCGCACACCCAGGCCATGGCCGCCTTCGGCGTCGCGTTCGAGGCGCTGAAGCGGGTCGGCCTGGAGCGCGAGGACATCGTGCGGACCCGGATGTTCCTCACCCACGCGCGCGACGTGGAGGCGGTCGGCGGGGCGCACAAGGAGCTGTTCGACGCCATCCGCCCCGCCGCGTCGCTGATCATCGTCTCCGGCTTCGTCGACCCCCGGCTGGTCGTCGAGGTCGAGGTCGAGGCGTACCGCCCAGGCGGCTCCCGGGAAGCGGCCGGCGCATGAGCCTGGCGGTGCGGGTCATCCCCTGCCTCGACGTGGACGGCGGCCGGGTCGTCAAGGGCGTCCACTTCCGCAATCTGCGCGACGCCGGCGACCCCGTCGAGATGGCCAGGGTGTACGACGCGGAGGGCGCGGACGAGCTGACGTTCCTCGACATCACCGCGTCCTCCGGCGACCGCGAGACGACGTACGAGATCGTGCGCCGCACCGCGGAGCAGGTCTTCATCCCGCTCACGGTCGGCGGCGGCGTGCGTACGGTCGAGGACGTGGACCGGCTGCTGCGCGCGGGCGCCGACAAGGTCGGCGTCAACACCGCGGCGATCGCCCGCCCGGAGCTGATCCGCGAGATCGCCGAGCGCTTCGGCAGCCAGGTGCTGGTGCTCTCGGCGGACGCGCGGCGCTGCGGCGACGGCGCGGCGACGCCCTCGGGATTCGAGGTGACGACCCACGGCGGGCGGCGCGGCACGGGCCTCGACGCCGTCGAATGGGCCGAGCGGGCCGCCGGGCTGGGGGCGGGCGAGATCCTGCTCAACTCGATGGACGCCGACGGCACCAAGGACGGCTACGACACCGAGATGATCGCCGCCGTCCGCAAGCGCGTGACGGTCCCGGTCATCGCCAGCGGCGGCGCGGGCCGCCTCGACCACTTCCCGCCGGCGATCGACGCGGGCGCGGACGCGGTGCTGGCGGCGTCGGTGTTCCACTTCGGGGACCTGCGGATCGGCGAGGTCAAGGAGACGCTGCGCACCGCGGGCCGTGCCGTACGGGCCACGCCGCCCCGGGGCTGAGCGGGGCCGGCGGCCGCCGGCTCAGCCGGTGTGCAGGACCCGGAAGCGGCCGGGCTCCGCCGGATCCCGGTCGACGACCTGGACCGGCGGCCAGGCCCACTGCCACACGTCGATGCCGGGGACGCGCGAAAACCGTATCGGCCCGCGGGTCCCGTCGACCTCGACGTCCCCCCAGGCGGCGGTACGCGCATCCGCCCCGCCGCGGAGCACGGCGGCGAGGACGGCGAGCGTGTCGTAGCCCTCGAAGGCGACGAACGAGGGTGCCCCGGCGAGCCGTTCGCGCAGCGCCGCCTCGACGTGTACGCCGAGGGGCGTCAGCCGCTCCGGCAGATAGCGCAGGAACGGGACCCCCGCGCCCTCGGCGCCCAGCAGCGCCGCCCACTCGGCGAACTCCGGCTGTCCCGCCGGGGCGCCGAGCAGCAGCCCGGCCAGCCGCGGGTCGCGGCGTACGGACCGGACGAGCGGCACCGCGGGCTCCGGGTGGCCGACGAGCAGCAGGAGGGCCGTCGCGCCGCCGGCGGCGAGCGCGTCGCACAGGGCCTCGGGGGTGAGCGCGCCCACGTCCAGCTCGACCACCGTGCCGCCGTGCGGGGCGAGCCGGTCGCGCAGGATCCCGGTCCCGGACGCCCAGTAGACGCTCGGCTGGGCGGCCACCGCGAGGCGGCGGTGGCCCGCGCCGAGGAGGAAGTCCGCGTACAGCCGCCAGCCGTGGGACTGGGCAGGGGCGATCCGCGCGATGCCGTCCGCCGGCTGCTCGGTCAGCGCGTCCAGGACCGCGGACGAGCACAGGAACGGCACGCCGAGGGCATCGGCCCGGGCGGCGGCGGTACGGGCGACGACGCTGTGGTACTCGCCGGCCAGCGCGGCGACGCCCAGCCCGGCCAGCTCGTCCACCGCCGCCGCGGCGCGCCGCGGATCGGCGGCCGTGTCCCGTACCAGCAGCTCCAGGGGGCGTCCTGCGATCCCGCCGGCGTCGTTGACCTCGCGGGCGGCCAGTTCGAGCCCGGCGACCAGATGCCGGCCCGCCTCGGCCCAGCCGGGCGGGCTGAGCGGGGCGAGGGCGCCGATGCGCACGGGCTCGTCGTGTCGTCGCGGCGGGGGCGCCTGGGTGACCATGGCGGCCATTGCACAGGTCGACGCCCGCGCCGGCAACCGATTATCAGTCCGCGGACCGGCTCACCCGGCGCGGCCGGCGGGCGCGCCCGGCAGCGCCGCCACCAGCCGGTCCACCTGCCGCAGCGACGCCGCCAGCACCGCGTCCGGGTCCGGCGCGTGCGCCACCGCCATCGCGCACTCGCAGAGCGCCCCGAAGACCACCGACGCCATCGCGTCCAACTCCACCGCCGTGACGGCGTCTTCACCGCCGTGCAGGACCGCGCCGACCGCCTGCTCCAGCCCGCGCCGCGTCATCGCCCGGCAGTCCGCCTGCACCTCGCGCATCACGGCCCAGCCGAGCGCCCCCGGGGCGTCGAGCAGCGTGATCCGCTGCGTGCCGGGCTCGATGGAGCCGGTGAGGAACGCGTGCTGGCCCGCGCGCAGGCCGTCCCACGGGTCCCGGCAGGCGCGGAAGGCGTCGGCGATGGCGTCGCGCAGCCGGTGCTGCTCGGCCGCGTAGACGGCGTGGAAGAGGGTCTGCTTGTTACGGAAGTGGTGGTAGAGCGCACCCTTCGTGATGCTCGCCTGGGCGCAGATCGCGTCGAGTGAGGCGGCGGCGTAGCCGTCCCGGGCGAAGTGCGCGCGGGCGGCGCCGACCAGGTCCTTCGTCGTCGCCGCCGTGCGCTCCTGCTGCGTTCTGCGGGTCTTCATGCGGGCATTCTAGGCGGCGTACCCTGTACATACGTACTCCCGGTATGTAACTCTGCGGTAGCCAGGCCAGGCCGAGAACCTGACGCGCAGAGCGAGAGAGGGGCCCGACGCCCATGACCACCACCGCAGTCGTCGTCGACGCCGTCCGCACGGCCTCCGGCAAGGGCAAGCCCGGCGGCGCCCTGTCCGGCGTCCACTCCGTCGACCTGCTGGCCGAGGTGCTGCGCGCACTCGTCGACCGCAACGGGCTCGATCCCGCACGGCTCGACGACGTGATCGCCGGCTGCGTCACGCAGGCCGCCGACCAGTCGTTCAACATCGCCCGCAACGCCGTGCTCGCCGCCGGCTTCCCCGAGTCCGTGCCCGGCACCACCGTCGACCGGCAGTGCGGCTCCTCGCAGCAGGCCGCGCACTTCGCGGCGCAGGGGGTGATGGCCGGGGCGTACGACATCGCCGTGGCCGCCGGCGTCGAGTCGATGAGCCGGGTGCCGATGGGCACCGCCGCCGTGGGCCGCGACCCGTTCGGCGACCGCCTCGCCGCCCGCTACCCCGGCGGGCTGATCGCCCAGGGCCACTCCGCGGAGCTGATCGCGGCGCGCTGGGGGCTGGGGCGTACGGAGCTGGACGCGTTCTCCGAGCGCTCGCACCGGCTGGCGGTACGCGCCTGGGAGCGGGGCGCCTTCGACGCGGACGTCGTGCCCGTGGGGGAGCACCGCAGGGACGAGACCGTACGGCCGTCGACGTCCCTGGAGGGGCTCGCCGCGCTCAAGCCGTCCTTCTACGACCCCGCCATCGCCGAGCGCTTCCCCGAGATCGGCTGGCACATCACGCCCGGCAACTCCTCGCCGCTCACGGACGGCGCCTCCGCCGTGCTGATCACGAGCGAGGAGCGGGCGGCCGAGCTGGGCCTCACGCCGCGGGCACGGTTCCACTCCTTCGCGGTGACGGGCGACGACCCGGTGCTGATGCTGATGGGCGTGGTGCCTGCGACGCGGAAGGTGCTGGCGAAGGCGGGGCTGACGATCGGCGACATCGACGCCTTCGAGGTGAACGAGGCCTTCGCGCCGGTGCCGCTGGCGTGGCAGCGCGACGTGGGAGCGGACCCGGAGCGCGTCAACGTCCACGGTGGCGCGATCGCCCTGGGCCACCCGCTGGGTGCGTCGGGGACGCGGCTGCTGGGCACACTGCTCGGCGCGCTGGACGCGGTGGACGGCCGCTACGGGCTGCAGGTGATGTGCGAGGCGGGCGGCCTGGCGAACGCGACGATCGTGGAACGCCTCGGGTAGCCCTGCGCCCCGGAGTTCCGCCGACGGCCACGGCCGGCGGACCGGGCACGGTGCGACCGCCGGCCCGTTCCGCCGGGACGACGGGGGCCGGCGTCGCCGGGCCGGGCACGGGAGCGTCGTAGCCGTGAAGGAACCGGGCGGGCGGAGACCCTAGCGGCGTACCTTGAACCTCAGGTGCAGCACTCCTTCGCCCTGGATGACGACGTGCGGATCCTCCAGCAGATGCTGCCCGTGGATGCCGCCGAAGTAGCGTCTGCCCGATCCGAACACCACCGGGACCACGTCCATCGCCACCTCGTCCACCAGACCGGCCGCGAGCGCCTGGCCGCCCGCTTCGCCGGCGTTCACCGCGACCACCCGCTCCCCGGCGAGTGCCCGTGCTTTGTCGATCGCGCCCGGCACGCTGTCGACGAAGTGGCAGGACGCCTCGGGATGCCACCCCCGCGGCTTCGGCCGGTGGGAGACCACGACCACGTGATCGCCCGCGGGCGGCCGGCCCTCGCGGCGGAGCGGGCACGCGGCCGACGTATTCCACGGGCCCAGTATGGCCGCCCGACCGCAGGCGGGAGGACGGCGGGCCGGGCCGCGTTGCGGCCCGGCCCGCCGTACGGCGCTCGCCGCTAGGCGCCCAGCGCCTCCGCCGTACGCAGCGCGCCCGCCGCCTCCTCCTCGCGGCCCTGGCGCTGGAGCGTGCGGCCCAGCATCAGGTGGGCGTAGTGCTCGACCGGGTCGCGGTCGAGGACCGCGCGCAGCTCCGTCTCGGCGCGGGTCAACTGCGCGGAGTGGTAGTACGCCCGGGCCAGCAGCAGCCGGGGCGCTACCTGCTCGGGGTACTCCTCGACCACGGCGGTCAGCAGCTTCGCCGCCCCCACGTAGTCCTTCGAGTCGAAGAGGGCCCCGGCCCGCTCCCAGCGGGAGGCCGCGTCCTCCGCCTCGGGCGCCGCGAAGATGTTCAGCGCGTCGCTCCAGCGGCTGGCGGCCGGCTCGCCGTCGGGACCGAAGGCGTTGAAGCCCCGGAACTCCTCGCTCATGTCACTCCTTCCGGATCTCCGGCCGCAGCGCGGCCAGTTGCTGCTCGAACGGGACCACCTGCTCGGGACCGCCGGCCGCCGGGCGCGGCTGGCGGCCGTGCATCAGCTCGGCCAGCTCGCCCGCCGCGCGGGCGATCCGGGTGGGCAGGGTGTCGGTCAGCGGGTCGCCGCTGCCGCCCCAGTCGTCGGCCGCCGCGTACACCGCGGTGGGGACGACGACGGACCGCAGGTAGGCGAAGAGCGGCCGCATCGCGTGCTCCAGCACCAGCGAGTGCCGCGCCGTTCCGCCGGTCGCCGCGACCAGCACCGGCTTCCCGGCCAGCGCACCGTCGTCGGCCGCCCCGATCACGTCGAAGAACGACTTGAACAGTCCGCTGTACGAACCGGAGAAGACCGGCGTCACGGCGATCAGGCCGTCGGCACCCGTCACCGCGTCGATCGCCTTGGCGAGGGCCGCGGACGGGAAGCCGGTGACCGTGTTGTGGGCGATGTCGGCCGCAAGGTCGCGCAACTCGACCACCTGCACCTCGACCTGCCGGCCGTCGTCCGCCGGCTGCCGCCGTACCGCCTCTGCCAGCCGGTCGGCGAGCAGCCGGGTGGACGAGGGCACGCTCAGCCCTGCCGACACCACGGTCAGCTTCAGCGCGGTCACTACGCCACCTCCTCCTTGTCGATCTGTCCGGCGGCGGCCGCCGCCACGCGGGCCGCGTGGGTCGGCGCCTCCGGCACGGACGCCGGGCGGTTCTTCGCGAACTCCGCGCGCAGCACCGGCACGACCTCCTCGCCGAGCAGGTCCAACTGCTCCAGCACGGTCTTCAGCGGCAGGCCCGCGTGGTCGAGCAGGAAGAGCTGCCGCTGGTAGTCCCCGAAGGACTCCCGGAACGTCAGCGTCTTGTCGATGACCTCCTGCGGGCTGCCCACGGTCAGCGGCGTCTGCTCGGTGAAGTCCTCCAGCGAGGGCCCGTGCCCGTACACCGGCGCGTTGTCGAAGTAGGGCCGGAACTCCCGTACCGCGTCCTGCGAGTTCTTCCGCATGAACACCTGCCCGCCGAGGCCGACGATCGCCTGCTCGGGCGTGCCGTGCCCGTAGTGGGCGTAGCGCGTGCGGTACAGCTCGATCAGCCGCTGGAAGTGCTCCTTCGGCCAGAAGATGTTGTTGGCGAAGAAGCCGTCGCCGTAGTACGCGGCCTGCTCGGCGATCTCCGGCGAGCGGATGGAGCCGTGCCAGACGAACGGCGGCACGCCGTCCAGCGGGCGCGGGGTGGAGGTGAAGCCCTGCAGCGGGGTGCGGAAGCGGCCCTCCCAGTCGACGACGTCCTCGCGCCACAGTTGGTGCAGCAGCGCGTAGTTCTCGACGGCCAGCGGGATGCCCTGCCGGATGTCCTGGCCGAACCAGGGGTAGACGGGCCCGGTGTTGCCCCGGCCCATCATCACGTCCACCCGGCCGTCCGCCAGGTGCTGGAGCATCGCGAAGTCCTCGGCGATCTTCACCGGGTCGTTCGTGGTGATCAGCGTGGTGGACGTGGACAGGATCAGCCGTTCCGTGCGCGCCGCGATCCAGCCCAGCATGGTGGTGGGGGACGAGGGGACGAACGGCGGGTTGTGGTGTTCGCCGGTGGCGAAGACGTCGAGACCGACCTCCTCGGCCTTGAGCGCGACGGCGGTCATGGCCTTGATCCGCTCGTGCTCACTCGGCACCCGACCCGTGGTGGGGTCCTGGGTGACGTCGCCGACACTGAAGATCCCGAACTGCACCGGACTCACCCTCTCCGTGGTTGAAAGCTCAATCACACCGAAGAACGTGTGTCTGCGCAACCCTATTCCCCGCCATGTCCCGGCAGGTCGGAGCCCTGCCGGGAGCCCGCGCCGGGGCCGCCGCCCGGGGCGGCAGGGCGCGGCGCGGGACGGCGGCCCCGCGCAGCGAAGCCGGCCGGCCACCCCGCGTGGCGGGGCGCCGGCCGGCTCGCCGCGTCAGGCGGACGGGAACAGCTCGGCGTACACCGCGAAGGCGATCGCCAGCCCCGCCTGCGCCCAGAAGCGGTGGTACGTGAACTCCGGCGCGGGCCCTCCGTCCAGGTGTGCCTGCACCTTCGGCCACTCCGGGTCGTCGCGGTACCACGAGCGCAGCTCGATGAACGTGACGCCCGGCTCGATGGTGTCGCCGTTCGGCATCGTCCCCGACCAGCCGGCCGGGACGTACACCTCGTCGGCGAAGCGCCGGTAGTCGGCCCGCGTCTCCGGCACCGCGATGCCCAGGCCGTCGGCGTTCGCGGCCAGCGCGTCCAGCAGCCGCTTGGCGACGTCGGCCGTCGCGGCGTCGCCGGCCTTGGCCGCGTAGTACGTCAGCGTCTTGGCCAGCGCCGACGCGACGCCCACGTCCGTGCCGTACTCCGCGATCGAGACGTGCAGCCCGGCGTTCGCACCGGGGCTCGCCGGGTTCCAGGTGTCCGGCCGGCCCTGCCAGGACAGCGTCGCCGGGATACGGAAGGTGCCGTCGGCCTCCGCGGTGATCTCCGGCGTGACCCACGCCACCCACTTCTCCAGCAGCGCCCGCGCGGTCGCGTTGCCCGAGGCGTAGTACAGCTCCGCGACCCGTTCCATGCCCCAGCACTGCATGCCGAACCAGTTGTTGCTGGGCGGGTCGTGGTAGACGGGCTGCCAGTCGTAGGCCATGCCGTAGAAGGTCGGCGTGCCCGCGGGCGGGGTGCCGTACTGGCCTTCCCAGCTGTTGGTGCAGCCGCCGGCGAGGGCGCCCTCCGCGGACTGCAGCCAGCGCAGGAACTCCAACTGCCGGGTCAGGCTCGTCGACCAGTCGCTCTTCGCGGTGGGGGACTTGGGGGTCAGCTCCGGGACGGTCGAGAGCGCCCAGGCCGCGAAGGGGTTCTGGTAGCCCTGGTGGGAGGCGCCGTCGCCGATGCGCCAGGCCCAGCCGCCGCCACCGCCCGCGGCGCCGCCCCAGGCGTAGTACCAGGACAGCAGGTAGTGCTGGGAGCTGCGGCCGGAGCCTGCCGGGCAGCCGGTGGGGCTGGTGCAGTCGCCGATCCGCTTGAAGTACTTGTCGAACATCGAGTACCGCAGGTAGTCGCCCATCTTCGCGGCCCGCGCCACCGAGGCGGAGATCTGCCCGGCATTGCCCTGCGCCTTGGCCCAGGTCAGCGCCCAGTATGCGGCCTGCACGGCGCGGGCGTCGGCGTCCGGGGCGTTGGTGTACTTCCACTGCCGGGCGTAGGAGTTGTCGCCCACGAAGAGGTCGAGGTAGCCGTTGGGGCCGCCGTACTCGAAGAGGTCCGTCGTCGGCTGCGGGATGGTCTCCCAGACAGACTCCTCCGAGCCCCGCTGGTAGCTGTTGATGTACGAGGGACCGGGCCCCGGGCCGTTCTGGCCGCCGCTGCCCGGGGTGTTGCCGTAGCCGTAGGTGTTGTCGACGTCGAGCAGCCAGTGCATGCCGTAGATGTCCATCGTCCCGTACGCGGACGCCAGTTCGGCCGCCAGCGGGTCCTGGCCGACGGACACGGACGGGTCGAGCCGGGCGGGGTACTGGGAGACGTCGGAGTGCTCGGGCGCGTAGGTGGCGGGCGCGCCCGGGTTGTACGAACCGTTGGTGGGCTGGTCGGCGCGGGTCGGGATGATGTACTGCTCCGCCGCCTCCCACGCGGCGTTGAACGGGCCCCAGTCGCCGGTGGCCCTGCCGTACGCGGCCTCCAGCCACATCCAGTAGCTGAACGCCTCGGACGTCGTCTCGTGCCCGTGGTCGGGCGCCTCGACGATCAGTGTCTCCACGCTGTGGTAGGGGATGCCGTCCGGGCTGAAGTACCCGTTGGCGGGGTCCTTGATCTTCTCGTACTGGGCGAGGAAGAGGTCGTCGTACGGACCCTGCGGGGCCGCCGCCGTCGTCTCCTCGGGGGCCGTGCCGGCCCGGGCGGCGGTGGGTGCTGCGACGGCAGTCGCGAAGGCGGCGCCGCCGGCCGCGGCGGTGAACCGCCGGCGGGACAGTGACTTGGACATGGGGGGTCTCCTCGGGGAGCCCGCGGGCGCGCGGCCCGGCGGGAGGGGTGGGGGGAGATGCGGGGCTGCGGGGCAGGAGCCAGGCCGATCCCGGGAGCCGGGCGGACCGCGCGGGGTCCGGCGGGGCGCCCTCGCTGCCCGGTGAGGGGGGTGAGCGCCTGGCGCCGTCTGCCCGTGAGGCGCCGTGGGTGCCCGGTGGCGGCCGTCCCGGGGGCCGCCACCGGGCCGCTCCGCCGCCGGGATCCGGCGGCCGGCGGCGGAGGGTGCGGGGAACTCGCGTGCGCTAGTTCACCGGCGGGTTGGCGTTGGCGATCAGTTCCTCGAACTGTGCCTGGAACCAGTGCCCGGAGGTCGGCGCGTCGGGAAGGGCGCCCGACATGTTGTACTGGTTGCGCGCGTTGCCCTCGTACGTCGGGTCGCACATCCGGTCGAAGCCCTTGTCGTCGTCCGGGATCTCTTCGCTGGCGCCGTCCGACTCACCCGGGGGCTTGATCCACGCGTAGGCGTGGATGTTGGCCGCGGGGGATACGGTCGGCCGCTCACCGAGGCCGGCTCCGGACTGGTTGCACCAGTTGCCGAGGTGGATCCGGCGGTCGGTGCGGCTGGCGTCGACGTACTCGTCGGCGGTCCCGCCGGTCGGGCCGGGGCCCGTCGGCCGCTCGGCGCCGCCCCAGCCGTTGCGCGAGGTGTCGATGATCGCGCCCATGCCGGACGGGAACCCGGCGGCAGGGGCGGCCTTCGACGCGAACGCCTGGGCGAAGGACTGCTCGTCGACATAGCGGTTCCAGTCCACCCACTTGCTGCTCTCGCGGATGGGCCGGCCGCCGACCGTGTCGTTGATCGAGAAGTACGGCTCCACGGTCGCGCCGTAGTTCGCGGTGTTGGCGGCGAAGCCGGTGACATCCTCGGGCGAGGCGCCCTCGGCGTTGGCGGCCTGGTAGAGCAGGTTGGCGGTCGGCTGGAAGTTGTCGTCCCAGCCGATCCAGCCGTGGTGGCCGATGTCGATGTAGTTGTAGACGTTGCCGTTGTCGCCGAGCGTGGCGAGGTTGTAGCCCACGCCCTTGACGTAGTTGCCGTTGGCTTTCATCACGTCGCACTCGGGCGTGGCCGTGGGCCGGCCGCTGACGTTGGTGATGAGGTTGGGCAGCGAGTCGATCTCGACGATGTTGATGACCTTGAGGCTCTCGTACGCCGGGTCGTCGAGGATCTCGTCGATCGGATCGATGAACTCGGTCTTGTACCGGTCGATCTCGGTCGGGCCCAACTCGCCCCGGGAGGCGAGTGCGGCGCAGTCACGGCCGGGCAGATTGTACGTGACGATCTGGATGGCGTCGGCGCCCTGCGCCAGCGCCTCGTCCATGTGCTCGCGAAGGCCCATGTTGTTGGAGCCGTCGGAGCCGCTGGTAATCGCCGCGATGCTGTCGAGCCATACGGCGGTGGGGGTGTCGGCGATGGCCGCGCCGCCGCCCTGGGTGGCCGCGGCGGACCAGTCGGGGTTCACGTACAACTGGCTGCCGGCGTAGGGGTTGTCGCCGGGCGCCGCGGTCTCGGCCGCCGCGGGGGGCGCGGACAGCGAGTACGTCAGCAGGGTCCCGGTGGCGGCCAGCGCCGCGGCGCTGACGCCGGTGACACGTCGGCGTGACTTTCTCATGCGGCTCTCCTTCCACGCCCGCGCGGGGCGTTGGAGGTGGGGGGTTGCGGGGGGTGTGCGTGGGGGGTGGTGCAGGAGCGCGATTACTGACGAGTACATGTCAATAATCGATCTTCCTTCTACGCGTCCCGAGCGTGGTGTGTGAAGGGTGGGAGCGCTCCCATATCGCGCTGCGAGGCTAACAGCTCAAAGAAGTGTTGTGAAGAGCCCGCCCACGAAGACGGGCGTCTTCACTGGTCGTAGGGTGCGCCGCGCTACGCGCCCGCCCGCGCCCCGATCTCCGCGACCAGCCGCTCCGCCACCGGCACCGCGATCCCGTGCGCCCGTGCGGCGCGCAGCAGCGCGCCCCCGATGGCGTCGAGTTCGAGGGGGCGGCCCGCCTCCGCGTCGCGGAGCATCGAGGACTTCGTACGGGCCGGGAAGGTGTCGTACATCGACGCGACCGCGTCCGCGTCCACCCGGGCCCCGGACGCGCTCGCCACCGCGGCGGTCTCCGCCAGCAGCGCCAGCATCTCGTCCCGGTGCCCGGTCCTGACGCCGCCGACGGGCACGCCGTGGCGGGTGGTGAGCAGCGCCATCGGCGCGAGGAAGGCCATCTTCGTCCACAGGACGCTCGGCTCGTCGTCCCGCACCTGCACCTCGGCGCCGGCGTCGGTCAGCACCCGGGCCGCCGCCTCCAGCCGGTCAGGCGGCGCGGTGGCGGAGGCGAGCGAGACCTTGGTGAACGGGCTGCCGTGCTCGATGAGCCCGGGGGCGACCCGGGTGGACTCCACGGTGATCGTGCCCGCGGCGACCTGCTCGGGCCGGTAGCGCTCGCGCAGGGCGGCCATGTGGTCGACGCCGTTGAGGAGCGGAACCACGAGCGCGTCGCCGAGCGCCGCGGGGGGCACCCGTTCCAGCGCGGCGTCGAAGGCGGTGGCCTTGACGGCGACGATGCACAGGTCCACGGGGGCACGCAGTTCGGTGTCGCCCGCCACGTGGGTGGCGAAGTCGCCGAACTGCCTGCTGTTGACGGTGATTCCGTCCGCCTGGAGCGCGCCGGCGGTCGCGGCGCCGGCCACACAGGTCACCCGGTGTCCGGCCCGGGCCAGCAGCCCGGCGAGCAGCCCGCCGACCCCGCCGGGGCCGAGAACGGCAGCGTTCATCGTGTCCATGCGGAGCAGTAAAGGCCAGTCGGCGGGGGACGTCCACACCCCGCGCGGCCGGCTCCGCGGCGCCGCCGCGACGAGCAGGGGCGGGGTGCACGGCGGCGTCCCGCAGCGGCTGGACCGGAGGCACCGGAGGCTGGGCGACCGCATCCAGTCCATCGCACGCTCGGGCGCACCGGTGAATCCTTGCGGATCCCCCCCTGCTTCCCCCCTCGCGTCTCCGCCGGCCGCCTGCCGGGCACCGGCGGGGGTCCGGTGCCCGGCAGGGGGTCGTGTTACGCCGACTTGCGGGCCGCGCGGAGGAATTCGCGGTTCAGCGACGAGATCGCCTGCAGCGGGATGCCCTTCGGGCAGGCCACCGCGCACTCGCCGGTGTTCGTGCAGCCGCCGAAGCCCTCGTCGTCCATCCGGCCGACCATGTCCAGCACCCGAGACTCCCGCTCCGGCGCCCCCTGCGGCAGCGCGCCCAGGTGCACGACCTTCGCGGCGGTGAACAGCATCGCCGAGCCGTTGGGGCAGGCCGCCACGCACGCGCCGCAGCCGATGCACTCCGCGTGCTCGAAGGCCGTCTCCGCCGCCCGTTTGGGCACGGGCGTCGCGTGCGCGTCGGGGGCGCTGCCGGTGGGGGCGGTGATGTAGCCGCCGGCGCCGATGATCCGGTCGAACGCCGACCGGTCCACGACCAGATCCTTCACCACCGGGAACGCCGCCGCCCGCCACGGCTCGACGTCGATGACGTCCCCGTCCGTGAACGACCGCATGTGCAACTGGCACGCCGTCGTCCGCTCCGGACCGTGCGCCTGCCCGTTGATGACGACACCGCACGCCCCGCAGATGCCCTCGCGGCAGTCGTGGTCGAAGGCGACGGGCTCGTCGCCGGCGAGGATCAGCCGCTCGTTGAGGGTGTCCAGCACCTCCAGGAACGACATCTCCGGCGTGACGTCCCCGACCTCGTACGAGACCATCTCGCCCGCCGCGTCGGGCCCTGGCTGCCGCCAGACCCGCAGGGTCACCTTCACTGATAGCTCCGTTGCGTGGGAATGACGTATTCGAATTCCAGGTCCTCGCGGTGGAGGACAGGGGCGCTGCCCGTCGCGGTGAACTCCCAGGCCGCCGCGTACGAGAAGTGGTCGTCGTCGCGGGCCGCCTCGCCGTCCGGGGTCTGGCTCTCCTCGCGGAAGTGGCCGCCGCAGGACTCGGCGCGGTGCAGCGCGTCGAGGCACATCAGCTCGGCCAGCTCCAGGTAGTCCGCGATCCGGTTGGCCTTCTCCAGCGACTGGTTCAGCTCCGTGCCGGTGCCCGGCACCTTGATCCGGCGCCAGAACTCCTCGCGGAGCGCCGGGATCCGCTCCAGCGCCTTGCGCAGCCCCGGCTCCGTACGGGCCATGCCGCACTCGTCCCACAGCAGTTCGCCCAGCTCGCGGTGGAAGGAGTCGGGGGTGCGGTCGCCGTCGACGGCGAGGAGGAGGTGCAGGCGGTCCTCGGTGTCCGCGACCGCCTCGGCGACCGCCGGGTGGTCGGGGGAGACCTGCTCGGGGCGCTGCCTGGCGAGGAAGTCGCCGATGGTGGCGGGGAGGATGAAGTAGCCGTCGGCCAGGCCCTGCATGAGCGCGGACGCGCCGAGGCGGTTGGCGCCGTGGTCGGAGAAGTTCGCCTCGCCGATGGCGAAGAGCCCGGGGACGGTGGTCTGCAGGTCGTAGTCGACCCACAGGCCGCCCATCGTGTAGTGGATCGCCGGGTAGATGCGCATGGGCACCTGGTAAGGATCCTCCGCCGTGATCCGCTCGTACATCTCGAAGAGGTTGCCGTACCGCTCCTCGACCGCTGCCCGCCCCAGCCGCCGGATGGCGTCGGCGAAGTCGAGGTACACACCCTGGCCGCCGGGGCCGACGCCGCGGCCCTCGTCGCAGACGTTCTTCGCGGCGCGCGAGGCGATGTCGCGGGGGACGAGGTTGCCGAAGGAGGGGTAGAGGCGCTCCAGGTAGTAGTCGCGCTCGTGCTCCGGGATGGCGTTCGGCGGGCGGGTGTCGCCGTGCGCCTTGGGCACCCAGATACGGCCGTCGTTGCGCAGCGACTCGCTCATCAGCGTCAGCTTCGACTGGTGGTCGCCGGAGCGCGGGATGCAGGTGGGGTGGATCTGGGTGAAGCAGGGGTTGGCGAAGTACGCGCCGCGGCGGTGGGCCCGCCAGATGGCGGTGGCGTTGGAGTTCTTGGCGTTGGTGGAGAGGTAGAAGACGTTGCCGTAGCCGCCGGTGGCGAGCACGACGGCGTCGGCGAGGTGGGTCTCGATCCGGCCGGTGACCAGGTCCCGGGCGACGATGCCGCGGGCCCGGCCGTCGACGACGATCAGGTCGAGCATCTCGGTGCGCGGGTGCATCTCGACGTTGCCGGCCTCGATCTGCCGGGAGAGCGCCTGGTACGCGCCGAGGAGGAGCTGCTGTCCGGTCTGCCCGCGGGCGTAGAAGGTGCGGGAGACCTGGACGCCGCCGAAGGAGCGGGTGTCGAGCAGACCGCCGTACTCGCGGGCGAAGGGCACGCCCTGCGCGACGCACTGGTCGATGATCTCGACCGAGACCTGCGCGAGGCGGCGCACGTTGGACTCGCGCGCGCGGAAGTCGCCGCCCTTGACGGTGTCGTAGAAGAGCCGGTGTACGGAGTCGCCGTCGTTGCGGTAGTTCTTGGCGGCGTTGATGCCGCCCTGGGCGGCGATGGAGTGGGCGCGGCGCGGGGAGTCCTGGTAGCAGAACTGGACGACCTGGTAGCCCTGTTCGGCGAGGGTGGCGCCGGCGGCGCCGCCCGCCAGGCCCGTACCGACGACGATGACGCGGTAGCGGCGCCGGTTGGCGGGGTTGACCAGCCGGGCGGTGAAGCGGCGGCGGTCCCAGCGCTCGGCGATGTCGCCGGGCGGGGCGGCGGCGTCGGCGACGGGGTCGCCCTCGGTGTACTGCGTGTATGCCGGAGACATCCTCAGTTCACGACTCCCGTCATGACGGCCACGGGGAGAGAGATGAAGCCGCAGGTCAGCACCAGTGCAAGGGTGTTGGTGACGGCCTTGAGGGCCCGCTCGCGGGCCGGGCTCGCGACGCCGAGGGTCTGCACGGCGCTCCAGAAGCCGTGCCGCAGGTGCAGACCGAGGGCGAGCATCGCGGTGATGTAGACGACGTTGCCGTACCAGGTGGAGAAGGTGGCGACGGTGTTCTCGTACGGGCGGCCGGTCTGCGCGTTCTCGTTCACCGTCAGCGTCGTCAGGTCGAGGATGTGCCAGACGATGAAGAGGCCGAGGATCACCCCGCCCCAGCGCATGGTGCGGGTGGCGTAGCTGGCGCGCCGGCGCTTGTGGACGTACGCGACCGGGCGCGCGGCGATGTCGCGGCGGCTGAGCTGGTACGCGGTCACGCCGTGCAGCACGACGGCGACCACCAGCACGACCCGGATCATCCACAGGGCCCACTCGTAGTGCAGCACCGGGCCGCCGAGGGTGCGCAGCCAGTGGCCGTAGTCGTTGAACTCCTCGGCACCGTAGAAGATCTTGAGGTTGCCGACCAGATGGGCCACGAGGTAGGCGAGCATGATCAGGCCGGTGACGGCCAGCACCGTCTTCTTGCCGACGGTGGAGCGCCACAGCAGCGCGAGGAGCGACGGCGGGTAGGCCCGCGGGCGGGCCGGCTCCCGGACGGGTCTGCCGGCGGCGGGCTTCGACTCCGGCTTGGTGGTCAGGGCCATGTCTGTGACGGTAGGGAAGCCACCCGGGATCCGTCCAAGACATGAATTCGCTGCTTTCGATAGGCGATGGCTATCGTCGGGCTACGCTGGTTCCATGCACCTGCAGCAGCTTCGCTACTTCGCCGCCGTCGCCGAGACCCGCCACTTCACCCGGGCCGCCGAGCGGGAGCACGTGGCGCAGCCGTCGCTGTCCCAGTCCGTACGGGCGCTGGAGCGGGAGCTTGGCGCCGAGCTGTTCCACCGGGCCCGCGGGCACATCACGCTCACCGACGCCGGCGAGGCGCTGCTGCCGCTGGCGCGGCGGATCCTCGCCGACACCGAGACGGCGCGGCGGGAGGTGCAGGAGGTCGCGCACCTGCGGCGGGGGCGGGTGCGGCTGGGGGCCACGCCGAGCCTGTGCGCGAGCCTGGTGCCGGACGCGCTGCGCACGTTCCACGCCCGCTACCCGGGCATCGAGCTGCACGTCCACGAGGACGGCTCGCAGGATCTCGTACGGACGCTCGCGGCCGGCGAGCTGGACCTCGCCCTGGTCATCACCCCGCTGGCGGGGCAGGCTCCGGCGCTGACGACGACGGAGCTGCTGCGCGAGGAGCTGGTCGTGGTCTCGTCGCCGGACGCGCCGCCGGTCACCCGGGCGGGCGGCGCGGGTCGCGGCATCCGGATCGGGGATCTGCGGGGGCGGCCGTTGGCGATGTTCCGGCACGGGTACGACCTGCGGGAGCTGACGGTCGCGGCGTGCCGGGAGGCGGGCTTCGAGCCGGAGTTCGGGGTGGAGGGCGGGGAGATGGACGCGGTGCTGGGGTTCGTACGGGCCGGGCTCGGGGTGGCGGTGGTGCCGAGCATGGTCGCGGAGCGGTCGGGGCTGCGGACCACGGCGTTCGCGGCGCCGGGGCTGCACCGGACGATCTCAGTGGCGCACCGGGGCGACGTGTCGCCGCCCCGGGCGGCGCGGGAGCTGCGCCGGCTGCTGATCAGCGCGGCGGGCGGCGGATCGGGGACGTGACCGGGGGCCGCGGCCGTACGGGAACGGGGACGCCCGCGCGGCGCGGGGGCGCCGCGGCCGTACGGGAAACGGCCGCGGCACCCCGCCGCCTCAGTACTCCAGCCCGTGCCCCAGCGGGTACAGGTCCGCGCCCGTCGCCCCCAGCTCCGGGATCGCCACCGGCAGCCGCCCCGTCGGCCGCAGGTCGCCGTAGAGCGCGTCGGCCGCCCGCGCCAGCACCCCCGCCCCCGTGCCGTACGTGCACAGGTACACCGGCGCCTCCGGGAACCGCCGCACGTCGTACGGGTTGCGCACCGCCACCACCGCGACCGGCGTCCCCGACGCGAGCAGCGCCCGCACCAGCGCCGCCTGCGCCGCGCCCCGCTGCGCCACCGGCTCGGCCCCGGCCGCCGCGTTGGCGCTGACCAGCACCAGGTCGTGGTCCCGCGCCGCGGCCACCGCGGCGTCGATCACGGCCTGGCCCGGCGTCCCGCCCGTCGCCAGCACCGTCGCGGTCTGCCCGCCGCGCGCCCCGACCCCCTGCGCCAGCCGGTCCAGCGCCGGCGCCGACGACGTCTGCCACCCGGCGACCAGCACCCGCCGCGGCTCCGCGGCCAGCGGCAGCAGCCCGGTGTCGTTCTTCACCAGCGTCACCGCCCGCCCGGTGAGCGCCCGCGCGTCCGCGACGTGCGCGGCGTTCCCGACGATCCGCTCCGCCCGGCGCTCGTCGACGAACGGGCCGGAGTACAGCCCTTCGTCGATCTTGCGCGCCAGGATGCGCACCACCGACTCGTCCAGCCGCCGCGCGCCGATCTCGCCGCCGCGCACGGCCGCGAGCACCGACTCGTACGCGACGTCCATCTGCGGCGGCAGCACCAGCATGTCCGCGCCCGCCGCGAACGCCGCCACCGACGCCCGCTCCGGCGGATACTGGGACGTGGCGCCGCCCATGTCCAGCGCGTCCGTGACGATCAGCCCGTCGAAGCCCAGCTCCTCGCGGAGCAGCCCGGTCAGGATGCGGTGCGACATCGTGGCGGGCACGCCGTCGTCGAGCGCGGGGACGAGGATGTGCGCGGTCATCACCGTGTCCAGGCCCGCGGCGATCGCGGCCCGGAACGGCGGCAGGTCCAGCTCGTGGATCTGCCCCAGGGTGTGCTCGATGCGCGGCAGCAGGAAGTGGCTGTCCTGGCCGGTGTCGCCGTGGCCGGGGAAGTGCTTGGCGGCGGACGCGACGCCGCCGCGGCGCTGGCCGCGTACCGCCGCCGCGACCATGCGCGCGACCTGCTGCGGGTCGGCGCCGTAGGAGCGCAGGCCGATGACGGGGTTGTCGGGGTTGACGTTGACGTCGGCGACGGGCGCGTAGTTCTGGTTGATGCCCAGCGCCGCCAGCTCCCGGCCGGTGATCTCGGCGGCGCGCTGGGCGTCGGCGGTCGCGTAGGTGGCGCCCACGGCCATGCTGCCGGGCAGTTCGGTGGCGGGCGGGGTGGGCAGCCGCTGGACGAGGCCGCTCTCCTGGTCGGTGGAGATGATCAGCGGGACGCCGCGGCGCTGCGCGAGCGAGGCGCGCTGCAGGCCGTTGGAGAGCCGGGCGATCTGGCGGGCGTCGCGGAGGTTGTCGTCGTTGCGGGCGCTGAAGTAGATGACGGCGCCGGGGCGGTACTTGCGTACGACGTCGGCGGGGGTGCGGACGCCGTAGCGCCGCTCGTTGACGGCGGCGGCCGCGTCGGTCACGTCGTCGGCGTCCTGCCCGGCGACCTCGACCACGAAGAGCTGCCCGACCTTCTCCTCCAGGGTCATCCGGCGGGCGAGCGCCCCGGCCAGCAGCCGGGCGTACGAACCGGACCCCGCCGTGCCGCCGGAGCGGGCCGCGGCGGGGCCGGCGGCGGCCGTGCCGGCGCCGAGCGCCGCCGCGGTGCCGAGGAGGCCGGTGACCGCCTGTCTGCGCGTGGTGGTTGACCGCATACGAACACTCCTCAGCGCATCGGGTGTGCTGCTCGGGCATCGGTGGCCGGCCGACGGGGCTGCTCCCCCATGGAGGCCGCCGAGGAGAACTCGGCCGCGGAGTCTGGCAACGGCGCGCGGGCACGTCAATACTCCGGTGCGCGCGGTGTCACTTTCCTGTCAGATCCCGTAAAACCGGGTTATCCGCCGCATGGTGCCCGCACCCGCGCTCACCAGGCGATGCCCGCCGCCACCGGCAGGTGGTCGCTGCCCGTGGCGGGCAGCAGCCAGGCACTCCGCGGCTCCACGCCGCGTACCAGGATCTGGTCGATCCGCGCCACCGGGAAGCCGGCCGGCCAACTGAAGCCGAAGCCGTTCCCCGCCTCCTCCTGGACCGAGCGCATCTGGCCGGTGAGGCCGTCGAACGCCCGGTCGTCCACGGTGCCGTTGAGGTCCCCGAGGAGCATCACGCGCTCGGCCGGCTCGGCGGCGACGGCCGCGGCCAGCGCCTCGGCACCCGCGTCGCGCTGGGCGGTCGACATGCCCGCGCGGGGGTTCACGCGCACGGACCCGAGGTGGGCCACGTACACCGCCATTGGCCCCCGCTCGGTGGCCACGGTGGTGCGCAGCGCGCGGGACGGATACATGGCGATGTCGACGGGCCTGGTGTCCGACAGCGGGAGCTTGCTCCACAGCCCGACGGTGCCGCTCGTGGTGTGGTACGGGTACGTCTTCGCCAGCTCCGCCTCGTACAGCGGCCGGGCGGTGTCGGTCAGCTCCTGGAGCGCCAGCAGGTCAGCGCCGGAGGCGGCCAGGTCGCGGGCGGTGCCGGCGGGGTCGCGGTTGGCGGCGCCGACGTTGTGGCCGGCGACCGTGAGGTCGCTGCCCGGCCGGGACTTGTCGGTGAGCAGCCCGCCGAAGAGGCTCAGCCACACCGTGACCGGCAGCACCAGCGCGACCCCCGCGGACGCCGAACGGCGCCACAGCGCCCCGGCGAGCAGCGGGAGGACCGAGAGGCCGAACCACGGCAGGAAGGTCTCCGTGAGGCTGCCGAGGTTCATGATCCCGCTCGGGATCCGCGCGTGCAGCGCCATCAGCAGGCCGAGCAGCAGCGCCAGCGCCGCGAGCGCGAGGCCGCGCCGCCAGGGCGCGGGGCGGCGGAGGGCGCGGGCCGCGCGGCGGAGGGGCGGGGTGCGGGGCCGGCGGGTGTCCGGGGTGGCCGCGGTATCCGCGGTGTCAGGGGTATCCGCCGTGTCCGGGGTGTCTGCGGTGTCCGCCGGGTCCGGCTGCTTCATCGTAAGAACTCGATCGCTCAACTCTGCATCCTCGGGTCCTGGGTGGGGTCGGCATACATGAGCGGACAGCGGCCGCCGATCGCCTCGGTGTGCAGCTCGTAGTGCCAGGGCTCGTTCCGGTAGACCGGGCACAGCCCGTAGGCGGCGCCGTGCTCGAAGAGCCACATCGTGGCGTCGGATTCCCCGAGGTCGACCGCGTCGCCCGAGACGTGCGGCGAGGTTTCCGCGGTGGCCACCCAGCGGGCGGCTTCTTCTTCCGACCCGTATTTCCCGATCGCCTCACGGAGAAGCCGATCCTGGTATGCCGGAGAACGCCAGCCGCTATTGACCCGGATTTCGACTCCGTACGCCGCGGCATCCGCCGCCGCCTCGCGCAGCGCGGTCCGCAAACCGGCGTCGAGTTCTGCCACCGCCGGAATGCCGTCGTCGAAAACCGTCGTGCCCTCGGGGGCGACGCCGTCGGCCTCGCCGACCGGCCCGGACCGCTTGCGCTGCGGCGATTCCGCCGGCTCGGCCGGCTCCGGCGCCCCCGAGGAAGCCGGGGTGGCGGGGGCGGGCGAGGCGGTGGAGCCGGACGGGGTCTGCATCGACCGGTAGCCGAGCGGCGCGACGATCGCCACGACGAGCGTGATCATGCCGACGCCCAGAAGCGTGCGTATACGCCGGGTTCTTCTGCGCGCCGATCGCCGGGTTCGAGTCATTCCGCAAGTGCACGCGGCGGCCCGTTGCCGGTGCGTATGCGGTTTTCTATACACGGACGATATGCGTGCGCTCGTAGCATCGACTCATGCGCGTGCTGATCGTCGAGGACGAGCCCTTTATGGCGGAGGCGATCCGCGACGGCCTCCGCCTGGAGGCGATCGCGGGCGACATCGCGGGGGACGGGGACACCGCCCTGGAACTGCTGGGTGTGAACTCGTACGACATCGCCGTCCTGGACCGCGACATCCCCGGGCCCTCCGGCGACGAGATCGCCCGGCGGATCGTCGACTCCGGCAGCGGCATGCCGATCCTCATGCTCACCGCGGCCGACCGGCTGGACGACAAGGCCACGGGGTTCGGGCTCGGCGCCGACGACTACCTCACCAAGCCCTTCGACATCCGCGAGCTCGCGCTCCGGCTCCGCGCGCTCGACCGCCGGCGCGCCCACATACGGCCGCCCGTGCGGGAGATCGCGGGGCTGCGGCTCGACCCGTTCCGCCGCGAGGTCTACCGGGACGGCAGGTATGTCGCGCTGACCAGGAAGCAGTTCGCCGTGCTCGACGTCCTCGTCGCCGCGGAGGGTGGCGTGATCAGCGCGGAGGAGCTGCTGGAACGGGCCTGGGACGCCAACGCCGACCCGTTCACCAACGCCGTACGGATCACGGTCTCGGCGCTCCGCAAGCGGCTCGGCGAGCCCTGGCTGATCGCCACGGTCCCCGGCGTCGGCTACCGCATCGACACCGGGTCCGGCGCCGACGGCGACGAGGAGGCGCCCGCGTAGCCCCGGGGATCCGGATTGCGAAAGAAGTATTGCGCAATACTTCCTTCCTATCTACGGTCCCCGCATGGGGCGAGAACCTGAGCGGATCACCGAGCTGGAGCAACTGAAGGCGTTCATCCACCCGTTGCGCATCGAGCTGTACCGGCTGCTCATGGCGGCCCGTACCGCCACCGCGTCGCACCTCGCGGAGCAGGCCGGCGAGGCGGTGTCGCTGGTCAGTTACCACCTGCGCAAGCTGGCCGAGCACGGCTTCATCGAGGAGGCGGCGGAGCAGGGCAGGGACGGGCGGGAGCGCTGGTGGCGGGTCTCGGCGGAGCGGTCGTTCACCTTCAGGTCCGCGGACTTCGACGACACGCCGGAAGGCACGGCGGCGCTGACGGGCGTCACCCGCGAGCTGCTGACCACCCGGACCCGCACCTACCTCAACTACCTGGACCAGCAGGCCGGGTGGGGGCGGGAGTGGACGCGGGCGGCGTTCAGCTCGGAGTACACCGTGCGGCTGACGGCAGGCGAACTGCAGGAGCTGGCGGAGGAGATAGGCGCGTTCGTCCGCAGATGGCGGGAGCGGGCGGAGGCGGCCGAGGCGGGGGAGGAGACAGAGGCCGCCGGGCGCGAGACCGTCGCCCTCCACCTCTACGGCTTCCCCTTCCGCCCCTGAGCCGGGGGCCCGCGCCCGTGCCCACGCACCGCGACACCGGCGTCCCGCGGTGGCTCGTCGCGTACGCCCTCTCCGTGCTCGGCGACGGCGTGTTCTTCCTCGCCCTCGGCTGGGCCGCGCAGCGGGTAGTGGGCCCGGCGGAGACCGGGGTGGTGATGGCGGTCGGCTCGGTGCCGCGCGCGGTGCTGCTGCTCGGCGGGGGAGTGGTCGCCGATCGCTTCGGGCCGCGCAGGGTCGTCATCGGCGCCGACGCGGCGCGCTGCGTCCTCGTCCTGGGGGCCGCCGCGGCGCTGGGGATCGCCGCACCCGGGCTGTGGCTGCTGGTCGCGGTGGCGCTGGCGTTCGGCGTGGTCGACGCGCTGTTCCTGCCCGCGGTCGGCGCCCTCCCGGCGCGGATCGCGCCGCCGGAGGAGCTGGGCCGGATCGCCGGGCTGCGGGCGCTGGCTCTGCGCCTCGGCGGCGCCGCCGCCGCGCCGGTCGGCGGGTACGCCCTGGTACTGGGCGGGCCCGCGGCGGCGTTCGCGGCGGCGGGACTGCTGTTCGCCGCCTCGGTGCCGCTGCTGATGACGCTGCGCCTACGCCCCCTGCCCGACGCGCCCGACGCGCCCGAGATGCCCGCCGGGGAAGCCGCGCCGGCGCATCCGGCGGGCGCCGGGCGGGAGTTGCGCGAGGGGCTGCGGTACGTGCGCGGGCACCCGCTGATCGGGCCGCTCGTCCTCTCCGGCGCCCTCAGCGAGTTCGGCCTGAACGGGCCGCTCAACGTCGGCCTCGTCCTCCTCGCCGCGGAACGCGGCTGGGGCGCCGCCGGACTCGGCTGGCTCGTCGGCGCGTTCGGCCTCGGCGCCGGCGCCGGCGCGCTGCTCCTGGCCGTCACCGGCCGGCTGCCGCGCCCCGGTCTCGTCCACATCGCCACGCTCGTCGCCGCAGGCGCCGCCCTCGGCAGCGTCGCGCTCGCGCCCTCCCACGGGCTCGCGGTCGCCGCCTGCGGACTCGGCGGGCTCGCGGGCGGCGTCTGCGGCGGGCTGGCGTACGCGCTGATCCAGACCTCCGCCGCGCCCGCCTACCTCGGCCGCGTCACCGCCGCCACCAGCCTGACGGGACTGGGGCTCGCGCCGCTGTGCTACCCGCTCGTCGGCGCGGCCATCGGCGCCTGGGGCAGTGCGCCGGTCTTCCTCGCCTGCGGCGCGTTCAGTTGCCTGGGCGCCGTCGTCTGTCTCGCCGCGTCCGCCGTACGCCGGGCGGAACTGCCCCGCGCCCGCGGTCTACGCCGCACGACCGCCGCGGGCCCGCTGCCGGACCCGCTGCCGGACCCGCCGCCCGCCCCGGCCCCGTAGCTGATCCGGCTCACCGCGCGGGCGCGCGGCGCAACCCGCCGCCGTGCGGCGTCAGATGCCGAGCGGCGCCGACCGCGCCTGCGCCACGGCGTCCTCGTCGCCCTCCAGCTCCACCTTCGCCGCCTCCTGCCGCCCGATGACGAACAGCAGCAGCTCCGCCGGCTCCCCGGTCACCGTGACCACCGGCGCGCCCCGGTGGGCCACCGCCGTCTGGCCGTCGGGGCGGCGCAGCACCAGCCCCACGGGCGACTTGCGGCCCATCATCTTCGCGCCGCGCTCCAGCCGGTTCCACAGCGTGTCGGAGAAGACCGGGTCCAGCTCGCGCGGCGCGTAGTCGGGCTGCGCGCGGCGGACGTCCTCGGCGTGCACGTAGAACTCCACGACGTTCACGGCCTCGTCGACCTGCTTGAGCGCGAACGACGAGAACCGCGGCGGCCCGCTGCGGATGAGCTGCACCAGCTCCTCGTACGGCTTCTGCCGGAACTCCGCCTGCACGCGCTCCAGCCGGTTCTGCAGCGGCTTGAAGTGGAGGCCGCCCGCCGCGTCCTGCCGGCGCTCGCGCACCACCACGTGCGCGGCCAGGTCGTACGTTGTCCAGCCCTCGCACAGCGTCGGCGCCTCGGATCCGGCGCCCTCCAGCAGATCGGCGAGGAGGAGCCGCTCCCGCTTCGCATGGGTCGTCATGCCGTCACCCTACGACCGTCCGCGACGCCGGGGCACGCACTGCCGCGCCGGGAGTTGGCGCCCGCACGGTGCGGGCGGGGGTCAGGGCAGCGGCTGGGTCAGCTTCGGGCCGTCGGGCTCGGTGCTGAGGGTCAGCGCGCAGGAGATCTCGTCCTGGCTCTGGTACTCGTACGTCGTCATCGTCGGGTACATCGCGTAGTAGAAGTAGTGCCGCCCGTCCGCCGGCATCGTCTCCAGCTTCTCCTCCGCGGCCCGCTGGCACAGCCCCAGCGCCTGGTCGTCCAGCGCGTCGCCGTCCGGGAAGTCGCCGCTGAGCGTGCGGTTGCCGATGACCTCGCCGTCGTGCGGGCCGGTGCACGGGCGGGTCTCGACCGACTCGACGCCGGTGTCCAGCGACGGGTGGTCGAAGCACTCGCCGGTCCGCAGCACCACGTACGGGATGTGCGACTCGGTCGGCTCCAGGTCCCCCCGCGCGTCCGCGGTGCCCGCCGCCGAGCCCGCGCTCGCGCTCTTCGTCTCCGCGCCGCCCAGGCTGTCCTGACCCGCCGGCCGCTCCGCGCTGCCCTGCGGCCGCGGGCCGCCCGCCTGCGTCCCGCCGTCGTCCCCGCCGCGCAGCGCGAGGAAGGCGGCGACCGCCACGGCGACGAGCAGGGCCGCCGCCATCGCGGCGGTGACGGCGGTCTTCGGCCCGCGGGGTCTTGCGTGCGGATCCGGAGGTGGGTTGGTCATGGGCGAAGCATGCCCTATCGACACGTTCCGATGTACGGCAAGGGGCCGTCCCCGGCCGCGCGCGTCGCGCCCTCTGGGACCGCGGTGTGTCCGTCCCTGTTGGCACAATGGCCCCATGACCGGCAACCGGCCCGCGCGGCCCTCCGACCTCGATCCCGCCGTCGCGGCGCGCCTGAAGCGGAACGCCGACGGCATGCTGCCCGCCGTCGTGCAGCAGTACGACAGCGGCGAAGTGCTCATGCTGGCGTGGATGGACGACGAGGCGCTGCACCGTACGCTCACCACCGGCCGCGGCACGTACTACAGCCGCAGCCGAAAGGAGTACTGGGTCAAGGGTGAGACCTCCGGGCACGTGCAGCACGTGAAGTCGGTCGCGCTCGACTGCGACGCCGACACCGTGCTCGTCCGCGTCGACCAGGTCGGCCCCGCCTGCCACACCGGCAGCCGCACCTGCTTCGACGGCCGCGAGCTGACCGTGGGCGGCGCCGAGTGACCACTCCGGACCGGGAGACGTTCCGCACGCTGGCCAAGGACCGCCGCGTCATCCCCGTCGTGCGCCGGCTGCTCGCCGACGGCGACACCCCGGTGGGGCTGTACCGGAAGCTCGCCGGCGAGCGCCCCGGCACGTTCCTGCTGGAGTCCGCGGAGAACGGCCGCACGTGGTCGCGGTACTCGTTCGTCGGCGTGCGCAGCGCCGCCACCCTCACCGAGCGCGACGGCCGGGCCCACTGGCTCGGCACCCCGCCCGTCGGCCTGCCCACCGGGGGTGACCCGCTGGCCGCCCTGCGCGCCACCGTCGAGGCCCTGCACACCCCGCGCGACCTGCATGAGGGCACCGACGGCCGGGACGCGCTGCCGCCCTTCACCGGCGGCATGGTCGGCTACCTCGGGTACGACGTCGTGCGGCGGCTGGAGCGCATCGGCGACAGCACCGCGGACGACCTGCGGCTGCCGGAGATGACGATGCTGCTCACCTCCGACCTCGCCGTCCTCGACCACTGGGACGGCAGCGTCCTGCTGATCGCCAACGCGATCAACCACAACGACCTCGACACGGGCGTCGACGAGGCGTACGAGGACGCGGTCGCCCGGCTCGACGCGATGACCGCCGACCTCGCCCGCCCCACCGCCGTGAGCGCGGCGCCGCTGCCGCCGTCCGCGCTGCCGGAGTACGGGGAGCTGTGGGGCGGCGCGGAGTTCAGGGCGGCGGTCGCGGACATCAAGGAGCGGATCAGGGCGGGGGAGGCGTTCCAGGTCGTGCCCTCGCAGCGGTTCGAGACGCCGTGCGCCGCGAGCGCCCTCGACGTCTACCGCGTGCTGCGGGCCACCAACCCCAGCCCGTACATGTATCTGATCCGGCTGCCCGACACCGGCGCGGGCGCGGGCGCGTTCGACATCGTCGGCTCCAGCCCGGAGGCGCTGGTCAAGGTCGAGGACGGGCGCGCCCTGCTGCACCCCATCGCGGGCACGCGCCCGCGCGGAGCGACGCCGCAGCAGGACGCGGCGCTGGCCGAGGAGTTGCTCGCCGACGAGAAGGAGCGCGCCGAGCACCTGATGCTCGTCGACCTCGGGCGCAACGACCTCGGCCGGGTCTGCGAGCCCGGCAGCGTCGAGGTCGTGGACTTCATGTCCATCGAGCGCTACAGCCATGTGATGCACATCGTCTCCACGGTCACCGGCCGGCTCGCCCCGGGGCGTACGGCGTTCGACGTGCTCACCGCCTGCTTCCCCGCCGGGACGCTGTCGGGGGCGCCGAAGCCGCGGGCGCTGCAGATCATCGAGGAGCTGGAGCCCACACGGCGCGGGCTGTACGGCGGCTGCGTCGGGTACTTGGACTTCGCCGGGGACGCCGACACCGCCATCGCGATCCGCACCGCCCTGCTGCGCGACGGCACGGCGTACGTGCAGGCGGGCGCCGGGATCGTGGCGGACTCCGACCCGGCGGCGGAGGACGCGGAGTGCCGCAACAAGGCGGCGGCGGTGCTGCGGGCGGTCGCGGCGGCGGGGCACCTGTCGCGGGCCGGCCGGGAGGCGGCGGGGTAGCGGGGCGTACGGGGGCGGCCCGGCAGCGGCGGTGGAACGGGGCGTACGACGGCGCCGGGACCGTACGCGACGGCGTTCGGCCTTCCGTCCCGGTCCGGCGGCTCCGGCTCGTGTGCCCGGACGCCCGCGCCCCCCTGCCGGAACCGGTCCCGACGGGTGCGAGACACTTACCGGGTGACATATCAGTCCGCCTCCCGCGCCCCGCTCGCCGCCGCCCTGCTCTCCGGCGCGCTCGGGGCGGCCGTGGTCCTCGTCGCCGCCGGCCGCACCTGGGCCGAGGGCGAGGCCGCCACCCCCGTCGCGGACGCCGTGCTGCACGTCACCGCCGGCGGCCGGGACGTCACCGGGGTGCCGTCGGCGCTCGCGATCGTCGGGCTCGCCGCCCTCGTCGCCGTCTTCGCCGTCCGCCGCGCCGGCCGCACCGTCGTCGCCGCGCTGCTCACGCTCTGCGGCGTCGGCGTGATCGCCGCCTCCGCCCTCGGCGCCTCCGACACCGCCGCGCTCGACGACCAGGCCGCCGAGGCGGCCGGCCTCACCGACGCGACGGTCACCGCCGTCAGCCACACCGCCTGGGCCTGGGTGAGCCTGGCCGGCGGCGTGCTGCTGCTGTGCGCCGGGCTGCTCGCGCTGCGCTACGGCCCCGGCTGGCCGGCGATGTCCGGGCGCTACGAGCGCCCCGGCGCCGGCGCCGCCGCCCGCCCGCGGCGGGCCGCGCCCGTGGACCCGGAGCGGCCCGAGGAGCTGTGGAAGGCCCTCGACCGCGGCGAGGACCCCACCCGCGAGCGCTGAGCGGCCCCCGTCGTCGGCGGTCCGGACCGGTCGGGGACAATGGCCGCGTCTGGTGATATGAGCGGTTGTATGTTTCAAGGAGTGCAGTAAATGGCGGAGAACCACGACCACGGACACACGCCGGCCGCATGGACCGCGGTGGTCATCATCTTCATCGGGTTCTGCGTTTCGGGCGCTTTGATGGTGATGGACCAGCCCCTGCTGTTCTGGCTGAGCCTGGTCATCATCCCCCTCGGCGGCGTGGTCGGCGCCGTGATGCGCGGCATGGGCATGGGCAAGAAGCCGCTGCCGCCGGTGCGCACCGCCGGCGAGTAGCCCGTACGGTCCCCGCCCCGCCCCCGGCCGGGAGACCCGTGCCGGGGCGCGCGGCGCCGCAAGTGCGCCGCCTTTCCCTGCCGTACGCCGCACCGGATGCGCCCGCACTCCCCCACGGGGACAATCCGGGTGTGTCCGCCCGTACCGCCGCAACCGCCCCGCTACGGCGCCTCGCGCCCCCGCTCGCCGCACTGGCCTGCGCCGCCGCCGGCCTCGCCGCGGTCGGCGCCGCCGACCCGAACGAGCCCGGCCGCTACCCGCCCTGCCCCGTCCTCGCGTACACGGGCCTGGCCTGCCCCGGCTGCGGCGGCCTGCGCTGCGCGTACGCGCTCGCCCACGGCGACCCGGCCGCGGCGCTCGGCGCCAACGCCCTCGCGGCCGCCGGCGCCGCCGTCCTCGCCGTCGCCCTGCTGGGCTGGCTGCTCGCCGCCGTACACCCCCGCCCGCGCGCGCTCCTGCGGATCCGGATCCCGGCGCGACTGCCCGTGGGGTCGGTGCTGTTCGCGCTGGTCGCAGCGTTTACGCTGCTGCGGAACCTGCCGTTCGGGGCGGTGCTGGGTCCGTAGCCGCAGCGCGTCCGGCTGGTGGGACGGAGAAGGTCCGGATTCGGGGCTTCCGCCCGGTGCCGGATACCATCACAGGTACCCGAACAGCCGCCCGCCGGCGGCCGGCGCCAGGCGCCGGCCGGCACCGGCACCGGCGCCAGCAGAAAGGGGTCCGCTCGCGTGAGTGTGCTCGACGAGATCATTGACGGCGTGCGCGAGGACCTCGCCGAGCGGCAGGCCCGGGTCGGCCTCGACGAGCTCAAGGAGCGCGCCGCCAGAGCCCCTCAGGCGCGCGACGGCGTGGCCGCGCTGCGCGGCGACAGTGTCACCGTCGTCTGCGAGGTCAAGCGTTCCAGCCCGTCCAAGGGCGCGCTCGCGGCGATCGCCGACCCGGCCGCGCTCGCCGCGGACTACGAGGCGGGCGGCGCCGCCGTCATCAGCGTCCTGACCGAGCAGCGCCGCTTCGGCGGCTCGCTGGCGGACCTGGAGGCCGTGCGCGCCAAGGTGGACCTGCCGGTGCTGCGCAAGGACTTCGTGGTCACGTCGTACCAGCTCTGGGAGGCGCGGGCGTACGGCGCCGACCTGGTGCTGCTGATCGTCGCCGCGCTGGACCAGGAGGCGCTGGTCTCGCTGGTGGAGCGGGCCGAGTCCATCGGGCTCACGCCGCTGGTCGAGGTGCACGACGAGGAGGAGACCGAGCGGGCGGTGGCCGCCGGGGCGAAGATCATCGGCGTGAACGCGCGGAACCTCAAGACGCTCGAGGTGGACCGCGGCAACTTCGGCCGGGTGGCCCCCGAGATCCCCGACCACATCGTCAAGATCGCCGAGTCCGGCGTGCGCGGCCCGCACGACCTCATCGCATACGCGAACGACGGTGCCGACGCCGTGCTCGTCGGCGAGTCCCTGGTCACCGGCAAGGACCCGCGCGCCGCCGTCGCCGACCTCGTCGCCGCCGGCGCCCACCCCGCGCTGCGCCACGGGCGGGGCTGACGCCCCGGTGACCATGCACGCGGAGCGCCCACACCTGCCGCGGGGCGCGGCGGCCGGTCGCCGCGCCGCGCTCGCCTCCGTCCTCCAGGCGGGAGGCGTCCTCGCCCCCGGGTGCCGGCCGCGTGGCTGCCGGGCTCCCGCGCGGCGCGTGCGCGGGCGGCGGGTGAGGTACCACATCGGTGCCGAGCCCGGCCAGATCAACGGCATGCGATGGCACGCGGCGTGTCCCCACGCCGTCCGTCATCCGTTCCGACCGAGGATCAGTCATGCCCGCAGAATTCTTCATTCCTGACCCAGAGCGTCAGGTGCCGACCGCCGAAGGCTATTTCGGTGCGTACGGCGGCAAATTCATCCCCGAGGCGCTGCGCGCCGCCGTCGACGAGGTCGCCGTCGCGTACGAGAAGGCCAAGGGCGACGAGTCGTTCGTCGCCGAGCTGAACGACCTGCTGGCCAACTACACCGGCCGGCCGAGCCCGCTCACCGAGGTGCCGCGCTTCGCCGCGGAGGCGGGCGGCGCCCGGGTCTTCCTCAAGCGCGAGGACCTCAACCACACCGGCTCGCACAAGATCAACAACGTGCTGGGCCAGGCCCTGCTCACCCGCCGCATGGGCAAGACCCGCGTCATCGCCGAGACCGGCGCGGGCCAGCACGGCGTGGCCACCGCCACCGCCTGCGCCCTCCTCGGCCTGGAGTGCACCGTCTACATGGGCGAGATCGACACCGAGCGGCAGGCGCTCAACGTCGCCCGCATGCGGATCCTCGGCGCCGAGGTCGTCCCGGTGAAGTCCGGCAGCCGCACCCTCAAGGACGCCATCAACGAGGCGTTCCGCGACTGGGTCGCCAACGTCGAGCACACCCACTACCTCTTCGGCACGGTCGCGGGACCGCACCCCTTCCCCGCGCTGGTCCGGGACTTCCACCGGGTCATCGGCATCGAGGCCCGGCAGCAGTTGCTCGACCGTACGGGCCGGATGCCCGACGCGGCCGTCGCCTGCGTCGGCGGCGGCTCCAACGCCATCGGCCTCTTCCACGCCTTCCTGCCCCACCCGGCCGTGCGCCTCGTCGGCTGCGAGCCCGCCGGGCACGGCCTGACCAGCGGCGAGCACGCCGCGACCCTCAGCCTCGGCGACCCCGGGATCCTGCACGGCTCCCGGTCGTACGTGCTCCAGGACGAGGACGGCCAGATCACCGAGCCGTACTCGATCTCCGCCGGCCTCGACTACCCGGGCGTCGGCCCCGAGCACGCCTACCTCAAGGACGCCGGCCGCGCCGAGTACCGGGCCGTGACCGACGACGAGGCGATGCAGGCGCTGCGCCTGCTGTCGCGCAGCGAGGGCATCATCCCGGCCATCGAGAGCGCCCACGCGCTCGCCGGTGCGCTGGAGGTCGGCCGCGAGCTGGGCCCCGACGGCCTGATCGTCGTCAACCTCTCCGGGCGCGGCGACAAGGACATGGACACCGCCGCCCGCTACTTCGGGCTCTACGACGCCGAGGAGGCGGACCGGTGACGGGCAACATCGCGCGGCTCGACGCCGTGCTCGCCGCCGCGAAGGCGGAGGACCGGGCGGCCCTCATCGGCTATCTGCCCGCCGGCTTCCCCGACGTGGACACGGGCGTACGGGCCATGACCGCCATGCTCGAAGGCGGCTGCGACGCCGTCGAGGTCGGCCTGCCGCACAGCGACCCGGTGCTGGACGGACCGGTGATCCAGACCGCCGACGACATCGCGCTGCGCGGCGGGCTGCGCATCAAGGACGTCATCCGCACGGTCGCCGAGGTGCAGTCCGCGACGGACGCCCCGGTGCTCTGCATGACGTACTGGAACCCGGTCGACCGCTACGGCCCCGAGCGCTTCGCCGAGGACCTGGCCGCGGCGGGCGGCGCGGGCTGCATCCTGCCCGACCTGCCCGTCGAGGAGTCGGGGCCGTGGCGGCAGGCGGCCGACAAGCACGGCCTGGCCACGGTCTTCGTGGTCGCCCCCAGCAGCCGCGAGCAGCGACTGTCGGCCATCACGCGAGCCGGCAGCGGCTTCGTCTACGCCGCGTCGCTGATGGGCGTCACCGGCACCCGCGAGTCCGTGGGCCGCGAGGCCCAGGACCTGGTCCGGCGCACCCGCGCCACCGAGGCGGTACGGGACGGCGGCCTGTCGGTCTGCGTCGGCCTCGGCGTCTCGACGGCGGACCAGGCGGCCGAGGTCGCCGCGTTCGCCGACGGCGTGATCGTCGGCTCGGCGTTCGTCAAGCGGCTGCTGGCCGCAGGGGACGACCACGAGGCGGGCCTCGCGGCCGTGCGGGCGCTGGCGGGTGAGCTGGCCGAGGGGGTACGCCGCCGGGGCTGAAGGACCCGGTCGGATATCCACAGGGCCCTCCGCGGTGGGTACGGACGTGCGAAACTTGGAGGAGCAATCCGTGCCGCACAGGGGAGGGCCCGATGGCCGGCAATCAGCCCGGCGCCGACGACGAGCCGCGTCTGCCCGATGACATATGGGAGCGGTTCCAGAGGGATTCCCTGGGCCAGATAGAAGCCACCGCGCCGAAGGAGCGCTCCGCGCGGTGGTACGAGGTGACGGAGCGGCTCGCCGCCGAGGAAGCCCGGCGCGAGGCGGCACCCAAGCAGCGCCGGGTGCGCCGCCCCCGCCCGCGGATTGCCCACGCGCCGGTGCCGCGCGCCCTCACCGTCTGCCTCGTCCTCGTCTCGGTCGTGCTGGTGCTCTCCGCCGCCGCCGCTTACCTGCAGTACGGGCGCGTGTTCTGATCCGTCACCGGGGGGCGGGTCCCTCGTTATAGCCGGGCGTGAGCGAGAACAACCCTCAGGGGAAGCGCACCGCCCGGGACCGGTTGCAGGCCGAGCGCGAGCGGCAGAGGTCCAAGGACAAACGGCGGCGGATGCTGGTCGTCCTCGCCGCGGTGGTCGGGGTGCTCGCCGTGGTCGCGGTGGTCGGCGTCCTCATCGGCCAGAACAGCGGCAGTGACACCAACGACAAGCCCGTCGCGTTCCCGAAGGGCGCCGTCGGCAAGGACCGCCTCGCGCTTCCCGCGGGGAAGGCGGACGCCCCGGCCACCCTCACGGTGTACGAGGACTTCCGCTGTCCGGCCTGCGGCCAGTTCGAGGACCGCTTCAGCAAGACGATCAACGACCTGGAGGACGCCGGGAAGCTGCGCACCGAGTACCGGCTGGTCAAGCTCATCGACGGCAACTTCGGCGGCACCGGCTCGCTGAACGCCGCCAACGCCGCCGCCTGCG
Organism: Streptomyces sp. NBC_01808; assembly: GCF_035917395.1. NCBI lineage: Bacteria > Bacillati > Actinomycetota > Actinomycetes > Kitasatosporales > Streptomycetaceae > Streptomyces > Streptomyces sp. NBC_01808. Next base: position 1,769,456 of record NZ_CP109072.1, on the reverse strand, counting down.
CCCAGAACGCCGGCAAGTTCGTCCCGTATCACGACGTGCTCTTCCGCAACCAGCCGCCGGAGAACGACGACGCTTTCGCCGACAAGGGGCACCTCAAGGACCTGGCGGGCAAGGTCGACGGACTGCGCGGCAAGCGCTTCGACTCCTGCGTCGACGACGGCAGGTTCGACGGCTGGGTCGGCGCCTCCGACGAGGCGTTCGGCAAGGCCGGCCACAACTCGACACCCACCGTCCTGCTGGAGGGCAAGAACATCCTCGGGCCGGGCTCGAACCTCACCCCGGAGAGCTTCAAGCAGCTCGTCGAGGACGCCGGCTAGGGGCTGAGCCACCGGTGCGCGGCGGCGATATCGCGGAGAGTTACGGAGCCGTTGTCCCCGCGGGCTCCCCGCGCCGCGCCCCGGCACGGTACCGTCGATGCTGCTATGGATCTCGCATACATCCCCAGCCCTTCCGACGGCGTCTGGCACCTCGGACCGCTCCCGCTGCGCGGTTACGCCCTCGCCATCCTGCTCGGCATCTTCGTGGCCATCTGGCTCGGCGGACGCCGCTGGATCGAGCGCGGCGGCCGGGCGGGGACCGTCGCTGACATCGCCATCTGGGCCGTGCCCTTCGGCCTCGTCGGCGGCCGGCTCTACCACGTCGTCACCACATACGAGCCGTATTTCGGCGAGGGGGGCGACTGGGTCAAGGCCTTCAAGATCTGGGAGGGCGGCCTCGGCATCTGGGGCGCCATCGCGATGGGCGCGCTCGGCGCCTGGATCGGCTGCCGCCGCCGCGGCATCCCGATCCCGGCCTACGCCGACGCCGTCGCGCCCGGTATCGCGCTCGCGCAGGCCCTGGGCCGCTGGGGCAACTGGTTCAACCAGGAGCTGTACGGCAAGCAGACCGACGTCCCCTGGGCCGTCGAGATCGACGCGGAGCACTCCGTCACCGGCACCGCCGAGACCTTCCACCCGACCTTCCTGTACGAGTCGCTGTGGTGCATCGGCGTCGCGCTGCTGGTGATCTGGGCCGACCGGCGCTTCCGCCTCGGCCACGGCCGGGCCTTCGCGCTCTACGTCGCGGCGTACACGGCGGGCCGCGGCTGGATCGAGTACCTGCGCGTGGACGAGGCGCACGACGTCCTCGGGCTGCGGCTCAACGTCTGGACGTCGATCCTGGTCTTCGTCGCCGCGGTGCTCTACATCGTGGTGTCGGCGAAGAAGCGGCCGGGTCGCGAGGAGGTCGTGGAGCCCGCCGCGCTCGACGAGGCCGGCGCCGCCGAGAAGGACACGCCCGGCGCCGCCGGGAAGGCCGAGGCCGGCGCGAAGGACGGCGAGCCCGGCAAGAGCGAAGGACCGGACGGGCCCGGTGACGCTTCCGGAGCCGCCGGCGAGCAGGAGCAGGAGCCCGCGACCGCCGGCGCGGCCGAGGCCAAGACCGCGGGGGACGCCCCCGCGGGGGAGCGCGGCCGGCACACGTAGCCGCCGGGCACACCGCACGCACGGCAGGGCCGTCACCGCACCCGCGGCGACGGCCCCGCCCGTGTCCGGCCCGGTTGCCCGGCCGGATAGTCCCCTAGAGTCTGTCCGGCGAGTCCGGCGACCGAACCCCGGTGACACGGCGGGTAAGGGCCCCCCGCGCGGGAGCCCCCGCCGCGTACCGGAAGCAGCCGTACGGGCCGCAGCACCTCCGACGCCTCAGCCGCTCGCGCCCCCACCGCCCCGCCGCCCCCGGACACACCGGCCCCGGGCACCCCGCAGGCAGCGGCCGTGCGGGCCGCGTCACCCCAGGTGAGTACGGCCTGCCTTGCTGGCGGGCCGCCGGGACCCCGCGTATCGTCGAACTGAAGATCGACGAGGGGAGCGCGATCCATGTCCGCGGGGCTGCAGGCGGGCCAGCCGGCCGAACGGCACGGCCATACCCACCGTGACGTCACCGGCGGCTGGCTGCGGCCCGCCGTCTTCGGCGCGATGGACGGGCTGGTGTCGAACCTCGCGCTGATCACCGGCGTGGCCGGCGGTTCGGTCTCGTCCACGACGATCGTGCTCACCGGCCTCGCCGGGCTGGCGGCCGGCGCGTTCTCGATGGCCGCGGGGGAGTACACCTCCGTCGCCTCCCAGCGCGAGCTGGTCCTCGCCGAGCTGGACGTGGAGCGGCGGGAGCTGAGCCGGCACCCGGAGGACGAGCTGCGCGAGCTGAGCGAGCTGTACGAGTCGCGCGGGGTGGACCCGGAACTGGCCGCCGAGGTGTCCAGGCAGCTCATGCGGGACCCGGAGCAGGCGCTGGAGATCCACGCCCGCGAGGAGCTGGGCGTCGACCCGGGCGACCTGCCGTCGCCGCTGGTGGCGGCGCTGTCGTCGTTCGGCTCCTTCGCCGTCGGCGCGCTGCTGCCGGTGCTGCCGTATCTGCTGGGCGCCACGGCCCTGTGGCCCGCGGTGCTGCTCGCGCTGGCCGGGCTCTTCGCCTGCGGCGCGGCGGTGGCGCGCATCACGGCCCGCACCTGGTGGTACAGCGGGCTGCGGCAACTGTTCCTCGGCGGTGCCGCGGCGGCCGTCACGTACGGCCTGGGCGCCCTCTTCGGGGCCACCGTCGGGGGCTGAGCGCCGGGCCGCGGGCCCGGCCGGATCCCGTATCCTCGAAAGCGACCTGCCCGCACTCCTGATCTATTACCCCCGCGTTTCGAACCGGACCTCCGCGGGCATGTGACGGGAACCGCGGGCAGTGCCGCCCGCGCTTCGTCCTGCACGAACCGTGCAGATCCCCCGCGCGGCGGGGTGCACTCCCCGACCAGGGGTGTCCGGATGCTGATACGCGGTATCCGCTTCCTGAGCTGCAGGTCATCATGTAACCTGCACGAAATTTCGGCCAGGGCCAACGTCGTCCCTCGGCACGCATCACTGCCACGACGACGACGGGAGAGCCGATGCGGCACGCATCCCAGGCGGCCCGCCCTGCAGCGCAGGGGCTGTACGACCCCCGGTACGAGCACGACGCCTGCGGGGTCGGCTTCGTCGCCACGCTGAGCGGGGAGGCCAGCCACGCACTCGTCCAGCAGGCGCTGACGGTGCTGCGCAACCTGGAACACCGCGGTGCCACCGGCTCCGACCCCGACACCGGCGACGGCGCCGGCATCCTGCTGCAGGTCCCGGACGCCTTCCTGCGTGCCGCCGTCAGCTTCCCGCTGCCCGCCGCCGGGTCGTACGCCGTCGGCATGGCCTTCCTGCCCGTGGCCGAGGACGAGGCCGCCGCGGTACGGGAGCGGGTCGAGGCCATCGCCGCCGAGGAGGGCCTGCGGGTCCTCGGCTGGCGCGAGGTGCCCGTCGCGCCCGAGTTGCTCGGTGCCGGCGCCCGCGCGACCATGCCCTCGTTCGCCCAGCTCTTCGTGGAGAGCGCGGACCAGGCGGCCCGCAAGAGCGGCATCGAGCTGGACCGGTCCGCGTTCGTGCTGCGCAAGCGCGCCGAGCGCGAGACCGACGTGTACTTCCCCTCGCTGTCCTCGCGCACCCTCGTCTACAAGGGCATGCTGACCACCGGGCAGCTCGAACCGTTCTTCCCGGACCTGTCGGACCGCCGGCTGACCACCGCCATCGGCGTCGTGCACTCCCGGTTCTCCACCAACACCTTCCCGAGCTGGCCGCTGGCGCACCCGTACCGCTACATCGCGCACAACGGCGAGATCAACACGGTCATGGGCAACCGCAACTGGATGCGCGCGCGCGAGTCCCAGCTCTACTCGGACCTGTTCGGTGAGCACGACCTGGAGCGGGTCTTCCCCATCTGCACCCCCGACGCCTCCGACACCGCCTCCTTCGACGAGGTGCTGGAACTGCTGCACCTGGGCGGCCGGTCGCTGCCGCACGCGATGCTGATGATGATCCCGGAGGCGTGGGAGAACCACGAGTCCATGGACCCGGCCCGGCGGGCGTTCTACCAGTACCACTCCACCGTCATGGAGCCCTGGGACGGCCCGGCCGGCGTCAGCTTCACCGACGGCACCCTCGTCGGCGCCGTCCTGGACCGCAACGGCCTGCGCCCCGGCCGCTACTGGGTCACCGACGACGGCCTGGTCGTGCTGGCCTCCGAGGTCGGCGTGCTCGACTTCGCCCCGGACCGCGTCGTGCGCAAGGGCCGGCTGCAGCCCGGCCGGATGTTCCTGGTCGACACCGCGCAGCACCGCATCGTCGAGGACGACGAGATCAAGGCGGAGCTGGCCGCCGAGCACCCGTACGGGGACTGGCTGGACGCCGGCATCGTCGCGCTGCCGGAGCTGCCCGAGCGGGAGCACATCGTGCACACCCACGCCTCGGTCACCCGCCGCCAGCAGACCTTCGGCTACACCGAGGAGGAGCTGCGCGTCCTGCTCGCGCCCATGGCGCGCACCGGCGCGGAGCCGATCGGCTCCATGGGCTCCGACACCCCGCTCGCAGGGCTCTCGGACCGGCCGCGGCTGATCTTCGACTACTTCACCCAGCTCTTCGCGCAGGTCACCAACCCGCCGCTGGACGCGATCCGCGAGGAGCTGGTCACCTCGCTGCACTCGGCGCTGGGCCCGCAGGGCAACCTGCTGGAGCCCACGCCCGCGTCCTGTCGTACGGTCACGCTGCCCTTCCCCGTCCTCGACAACGACGAGCTGGCCAAGCTCATCCACGTCAACGCGGACGGCGACATGCCCGGCTTCAAGTCCGTGACGCTCTCCGGGCTCTACCGCGTGCAGGGCGGCGGCCAGGCGCTCGCCGACCGGCTCGCGGAGGTCTGCGCCGAGGTCGACGCGGCGATCGACTCCGGCGCCCGGCTCCTGGTCCTCTCCGACCGGCACTCCGACGCCGAGCACGCCCCGATCCCGTCGCTGCTGCTCACCTCCGCCGTCCACCACCACCTGATCCGCACCAAGCAGCGCGCCCAGGTCGGCCTGCTGGTCGAGGCCGGCGACGTGCGCGAGGTGCACCACGTCGCGCTGCTCATCGGGTACGGGGCCGCCGCCGTCAACCCGTACCTGGCGATGGAGTCCGTCGAAGACCTCGTCCGCGCCGGCACGTTCATCGAGGGCGGCCCGGACGGCGACGCGCAGACGGCCATCCGCAACCTGATCAAGGCGCTGGGCAAGGGCGTGCTGAAGGTGATGTCCAAGATGGGCATCTCCACCGTCGCCTCGTACCGCGGTGCGCAGGTCTTCGAGGCCATCGGCCTGGACCAGGAGTTCGTGGACACGTACTTCCACGGCACCACGTCGAAGATCGGCGGCGCGGGACTCGACGTCATCGCCCGGGAGGTCGCCGCAAGGCACGCCAAGGCGTACCCCGCCTCCGGCATCGCCCCGGCCCACCGCAACCTGGAGATCGGCGGCGAGTACCAGTGGCGCCGTGAGGGCGAGCCGCACCTGTTCGACCCGGACACGGTCTTCCGGCTGCAGCACTCGACCCGCACCCGCCGCTACGACATCTTCAAGCAGTACACGCAGCGCGTGGACGAGCAGTCCGAGCGGCTGATGACGCTCCGCGGGCTCTTCCGGCTGGCGTCGGACCGCCCGGCGGTGCCGCTCGACGAGGTCGAGCCCGTCGCCGCGATCGTCAAGCGGTTCTCCACCGGCGCCATGTCGTACGGCTCCATCTCGCGGGAGGCGCACGAGACGCTGGCGATCGCGATGAACCAGCTCGGCGGCAAGTCCAACACCGGCGAGGGCGGCGAGGACGCCGACCGGCTGTACGACCCGAGCCGGCGCTCCGCGATCAAGCAGGTGGCCTCCGGCCGCTTCGGCGTCACCAGCGAGTACCTGGTCAACGCGGACGACATCCAGATCAAGATGGCGCAGGGCGCCAAGCCCGGCGAGGGCGGCCAGTTGCCCGGCCACAAGGTGTACCCGTGGGTGGCCAGGACCCGGCACTCCACGCCCGGCGTCGGCCTCATCTCGCCGCCGCCGCACCACGACATCTACTCGATCGAGGACCTGGCGCAGCTCATCCACGACCTGAAGAACGCCAACCCGCAGGCCCGCATCCACGTGAAGCTGGTCAGCGAGGTCGGCGTCGGCACGGTCGCGGCGGGGGTGTCCAAGGCGCACGCCGACGTGGTGCTGATCTCCGGCCACGACGGCGGCACCGGCGCCTCGCCGCTGACGTCGCTCAAGCACGCCGGCGGCCCGTGGGAGCTGGGCCTCGCCGAGACCCAGCAGACGCTGCTGCTCAACGGGCTGCGCGACCGGATCGTGGTGCAGACCGACGGCCAGCTCAAGACCGGCCGCGACGTGGTCGTCGCCGCGCTGCTCGGCGCCGAGGAGTTCGGCTTCGCGACCGCGCCGCTGGTGGTCTCCGGCTGCGTGATGATGCGCGTGTGCCACCTGGACACCTGCCCGGTCGGCATCGCCACCCAGAACCCGGTGCTGCGCGAGCGCTACACCGGCCAGGCGGAACACGTCGTCAACTTCTTCGAGTTCATAGCCGAGGAGGTCCGCGAGCTCCTGGCCGAGCTGGGCTTCCGCAGCCTGGACGAGGCCGTCGGCCACGCCGAGATGCTCGACATCACCCGCGCCGTCGACCACTGGAAGGCGCAGGGCCTGGACCTGGCGCCGCTTCTGTACGTCCCGGAGCTGCCGGACGGCGCCGCGCGCTACCAGGTCACCGGCCAGGACCACGGCCTGGAGAAGGCGCTCGACAACGAGCTGATCAAGCTCGCCGCCGACGCGCTGGCCGCGCCGTCCGCCGCCGAGGCCCAGCCCGTACGGGCCCGGGTGGCGATCCGCAACATCAACCGCACGGTCGGCACCATGCTCGGCCACGAGGTGACGAAGAAGTTCGGCGGCGAAGGTCTGCCCGACGGCGCGATCGACATCACCTTCACCGGCTCGGCGGGACAGTCGTTCGGCGCCTTCGTGCCGCGCGGCGTCACGCTGCGGCTGGAGGGCGACGCCAACGACTACGTCGGCAAGGGCCTGTCCGGCGGCCGGCTCGTGGTCCGCCCGGACCGCGCCGCGGAGCACCTCGCCGAGTACAGCGTCATCGCGGGCAACACCCTCGCGTACGGCGCCACCGGCGGCGAGATGTTCCTGCGCGGCAAGGTCGGCGAGCGGTTCTGCGTCCGCAACTCCGGCGCGCTCGTCGTCGCCGAGGGCGTCGGCGACCACGGCTGCGAGTACATGACCGGCGGCCAGGCCGTCGTGCTGGGCGAGACCGGGCGCAACTTCGCGGCCGGCATGTCCGGCGGCGTCGCGTACGTCATCGACCTCGACCCGGACAACGTCAACGAGGGCAACCTCGCGGCCGTCGAGAAGCTGGACGACGCCGACCGGGAGTGGCTGCACGACGTGGTGCGCCGCCATCACGAGGAGACCGGCTCGACCGTCGCCGGGAAGCTGCTCGCCGAGTGGGACGCCCCCGACGCGGGCGTCGCCCGGTTCAGCAAGGTCTACCCGTCCACGTACAAGGCAGTGCTCACCGCCAAGGACGCCGCTGAGCGGGCCGGCCTCACCGAGGCCCAGACGCACGAGAAGATGATGGAGGCTGCGCTCCATGGCTGACCCCAAGGGCTTCCTGACCACCGGCCGCGAGGTCGCCGAGACCCGGCCCGTCGCCGAGCGGGTCAAGGACTGGAACGAGGTCTACGTCCCGGGCTCGCTGCTGCCCGTCATCAGCAAGCAGGCGGGCCGCTGCATGGACTGCGGCATCCCCTTCTGCCACAACGGCTGTCCGCTGGGCAACCTCATCCCCGAGTGGAACGACTACGCCTACCGCGAGGACTGGACCGCCGCCAGCGAGCGGCTGCACGCGACCAACAACTTCCCGGAGTTCACCGGGCGGCTGTGCCCGGCGCCGTGCGAGACGGCCTGCGTGCTGGGCATCAACCAGCCGGCGGTGACCATCAAGAACGTCGAGGTCACCATCATCGACCAGGCGTGGGAGGCCGGCGCCGTCACGCCGCAGCCGCCGGAGCGGCTGTCGGGCAAGACGGTCGCCGTCATCGGCTCGGGCCCCGCAGGGCTGGCCGCGGCGCAGCAGTTGACCCGGGCCGGGCACACGGTCGCGGTGTACGAGCGCGCCGACCGGATCGGCGGGCTGCTGCGGTACGGCATCCCCGAGTTCAAGATGGAGAAGCGGCACATCAACCGGCGTGTCGAGCAGATGCGGGCGGAGGGCACCAAGTTCCGTACGGGCGTGGAGATCGGCCGCGACATCGACGCCGCCAAGCTGCGCAAGCGCTACGACGCCGTGGTCGTCGCCGCCGGTGCCACCACCGCCCGCGACCTGCCGGTGCCGGGCCGCGAACTGACCGGCATCTATCAGGCGATGGACTACCTGCCGCTCGCCAACAAGGTCCAGGAAGGCGACTACGTCACCCCGCCGATCTCCGCCGAGGGCAAGCACGTCGTGGTCATCGGCGGCGGCGACACCGGCGCCGACTGCGTCGGCACCGCGCACCGGCAGGGCGCGGCGTCCGTGACCCAACTGGAGATCATGCCGCGGCCGTCGGAGGAGCGCCCCGAGGGCCAGCCGTGGCCGGTCTACCCGATGACGTACAAGGTCACGTCCGCCCACGAGGAGGGCGGGGAGCGCGTCTACTCCGTCTCGACCACCCACTTCGAGGGCGACGAGGACGGCAACGTGGCCTTCCTGCACCTGGTCGAGGTGCGGTTCGAGGACGGCGGGTTCAAGCCGGTGCCGGGCACCGAGCAGAAGATCCCGGCCGAGCTGGTCACCCTCGCGATGGGCTTCACCGGCGTGGACCGGGAGAACGGTCTGGTCGAGCAGTTGGGCCTGGAGCTGGACGCGCGCGGCAACGTCGCCCGCGACGCGGACTACGCGACCAGCGTCCCCGGCGTCTTCGTGGCCGGCGACGCCGGGCGCGGTCAGTCGCTGATCGTCTGGGCGATCGCCGAGGGGCGTTCCGCGGCGCGCGGCGTGGACCGTATGCTGACGGGCGCCAGCGACCTGCCGGCGCCGATCCGGCCGACGGACCGGGCGCTGGTGGTCTGACGTCCGGCCGCACCACAGAGATGTCCTTGGGATGTCCCGTACAACGAGGTACGGAACAGCAAGACCCGCGGCGCCTGCCTCTCCCCGACCGTTGAGGCGGGCGCCTCGGCGCGTCCGGGGGCGCGGTGGGGCCGCGGGGGCGGGCGGGGCGGGCGGGATGGCTGCGGTCTGGTGCGGCCGGGGCGTAGCGGATACCTTCCGGGAAGGTGCGCCGTCATGCAACTCCCGTTCGTATCCCAGGAGTCCACATGCTCAGACGTCGCTCGACGGCACCGCTGTTCCTCGCTTTAGTGCTCGCCCTGTTCGCCCCGCTCACGGCCGCCGCCGCTCCCGAACCGACCGTCACCGGATCGGGCCCGGCCGCCGACGTCCCGCTGGAGGAGCTGGCGGTGACCACCACCCAGGTCGCCTCCGGACTGCGCCGCCCCATCGACATCGCCGCGCCCGACGACGGCAGCGGCCGGCTGTTCATCGCCGAGAAGCGCGGCACCGTCCGCGCCTACCACCCCGACACCGGCCTCGCCCCGGAGCCCGTCGCCGACCTCACCGACGTCGTCGACGAGTCCGGCAACGAGCGCGGGCTGCTCGCCATCGTCCCCGACCCGGCGTTCCCCGAGGTGCAGGACCTGTACGTGGTCTACAGCGCGCTGCCCGACGGGGCGATCACCCTCGCCCGCTACGGCCTCGACGACGGCGGCCTGGAGGTGCTGCTCGCCCAGGAACACGCCGAGTACAGCAACCACAACGGCGGCACGCTCGCCTTCGGCCCCGACGGCTACCTCTACTGGACCATCGGCGACGGCGGCGGCGCCGGCGACCCGTTCGACAGCGGCCAGCGCCTCGACACCCTGCTGGGCAAGCTGCTGCGCATCGACGTCAGCCGGACCTGCGGCGACCTGCCGTACTGCGTGCCGCAGGACAACCCCTTCGTCGGCACCGCGGACGCCCGCCCGGAGATCTGGGCGTACGGGCTGCGCAACCCCTGGCGCTTCTCCTTCGACCCCGCGGACGGCTCGCTGTGGCTCGGCGACGTCGGCCAGGGCCGCTGGGAGGAGATCGACCACGTCGCCCGTCCGGAGCAGCCGGGCGCGAACTTCGGCTGGTCCTGCCGCGAGGGCTTCGAGGTCTTCGACGAGGCCCAGTGCGCCGGGGATGCCGACTACACCGACCCCGTGTTCACCTACTCCCCGCAGACCGGCGGCTGCGCCGTGGTCGGCGGCCGGGTCTACCGCGGCGAGCGGTACGCCGACCTGCTGGGCGGCACGTACATCGGCACCGACTACTGCTCGTCGGCGGTCTGGGCGCTGCGCGCGGACGGCAGGGGCGGCTACCGGCAGGCGGAGATCGGCCGGTTCCCGACCCAGATCACCGATGTGGGCGAGACGGTCGACGGCGAGTTCTACGTCGTCAACGACCTGCCGGGCGGGCTGCACAAGGTGGCCTTCGAGCGGCAGCGGCCGACCTGTGCGCTGGACATCGCCTCGACCACCTGGGGCGGCGGCCTGACCGCCGATCTGACGCTCACCAACACGGGCAGCACGCCGATCGACGGCTGGACGCTGAAGTTCCCGCTGGCGATGGGCCAGACCGTGATCTCGGACTGGAACACCGACCTCTTCCAGGGCAGCGACATGATCACCGCGGCCAACGCCCCGCACAACGCGGTGATCGAGCCGGGGGAGAGCGTCTCGTTGGGCTATCTGGCGAGCCATACGGGTGATGTTTCGCCGCCGAAGCGCGCCACGCTCAACGGAGACGCCTGCACGCTGACCGCTTCCGGTAGGGCCACCGGCTGACGCTTCGCCATGGCAAGCGCTTCCATGCCCGCCTCCGGTCGCGCGCCGGAGGCGGGCGGGAAGAAAATGGCGATGATAGTTTCGGATGCACAGCGCGCAACGCCAATGGTCGGACAATTGTCGGATGGACGCTTCGGCGGCACCTCAGACAACGGTTCGGCATCACCTCGAAACCACCCTTGACCCTGGTTAAACCACTCCATACCGTCCTGCTGGTCTAGACAAGTTCAGGTTCGGCTCACTGGAGAGCGGGAGCGGTTCATGCGGAAGTTCGTCATCGGCGCCGTGAGCGCCGCAATGGTGCTGGGGCTCGCTGCCTGTGGCAGCGACTCCGACGATGGGGACGGCGGCGGCGACGCACTGGACGGCAAGGGCAAGACCCTCGACGTCTGGATCATGAAGGGGACCAACCCCGATGCCGAGCCCTTCTTCGACAAACTGAACAAGGAGTTCGAGAAGAAGACCGGGGCGAAGGTCAACGTCGAGTACCAGCAGTGGGAGAGCGCCCAGCGCAAGTTCACCACTGCGATCGAGGGCGGCCCGGACCAGGTGCCGGACGTCGCCGAGGTCGGCACCACCTGGGTGCCCCAGTTCGCCGAGACCGGCGGCCTGGTGGACGTCACCGACCAGGTGAAGGACGCCGGTCTCGACCAGGACCTGGTCGAAGGGCTGAAGGACGCGGGCACGCTGGAGGGCAAGCAGTACGGCATGCCCTGGTACGCGGGCGTACGCGGACTCGTCTACCGCAAGGACATCTTCGACAAGCACGGCCTGAAGGCTCCGACGACCTGGGAGGAGCTGCGGGACGTCGCGCTCACCCTGAAGAAGGAGGAGCCGGACATGATCTCGTTCCCCGTCGCCGGCGGGGCCGAGATGTTCGCGATGCCCTTCGTCTGGGGCGCGGGCGGCGAGCCCGCCGTGCAGGACGGCGACACCTGGAAGTCGGCCATCAACTCGCCGGAGTCCGTGGAGGGCCTGCAGTTCTACACCGACCTCGCCACGAAGGACAAGCTGTCCCCGGCGAAGGTCACCACCTGGCGCGAGGACGAGGTGGCCCAGGAGTTCACCAAGGGGAACGTCGCCATGACGATCTCCGGCAACTGGACCCCCAAGACCTTCCTCGACGAGGCCCCCGAGCTGGAGGGCAAGATCGCCGCCGCGCCGATCCCCGGCAAGGACGGCGGCATGAGCCCGTCGTTCCTCGGCGGCTCCTACCTGTCGACGTTCGACAGCGACAAGAAGGAACTGGCCTGGGAGTACGTCAAGATGGCCACCACCGGCAAGTTCGCCGCCGAGTGGGCCAAGCAGACGAACTACTTCCCCGGCACCAACACCGAGCTGAAGAAGATCGCCGACGAGGGCGACCCGCTGGTCGAGCCGTTCGCCAAGCAGATGCTGGAGGCCGGCGCGACCGTTCCCAAGACCACCGCCTACGGCGAGATCCAGGCCAGCCAGGTGGTACTGAAGTTGGTCCAGTCCGTGCTCAAGGGCGACCAGAGCGTCCAGGAGGCAGCGGACAAGGCCGCCGGCGAGATGGACGACATCTTCGCCAAGTCCGAGTAGACCCCGGTTTCGGACAAGGACACGGAAAGACACAGTGAAGGATTCGATCGCCGCCGAGGTCGCGCTGGCTCCTCCCACGGAGCCGTCGCGGCCCGGCCGCGCCTCCGCTGACGCCGCCCGCCGCCGCAAGCGGCTGGTGACGGTGACCCGGCCGTGGCTGCTGCTGGCGCCCTCCCTCGTGGTGCTGGCCGGGCTGCTGCTGTGGCCGCTGATCGAGGTCGGCAAGCTGTCGCTGCAGGACTACGAGGTGAAGTTCGGCGGCGGCGTCGGCACCTGGACCGGTTTCGACAACTACACCGCCCTGCTCTCCAACGAGCTGCTGTGGAAGACAGTCCTGCCGAACACGGCGTTCTTCGCGTTCGGCTGCGTGATCCTCACGGTGGCGTTCGGCACCTTCGTCGCGCTGCTGCTCAACCGGCTGGGCACCGTGTGGCGGGTGGTCTGCTCCACCGCGATCATGGCCGCCTGGGCGATGCCGGCGGTCACCGGCACATACGTCTGGGTGTGGCTCTTCGCCGCGGAGGACGGGCTGATGAGCCGGCTGGCCGGCGGCCTCGGCCTCATCGACCCCGAGACCACCAACTGGTTCACCGAGCGGCTCGGCTTCTACGCCATCGCCACCCTGAACGTCGTCCACCACGGCTTTCCCTTCGTCGCCATCACCGTGCTCGCGGGCCTGATGACGGTGCCGAAGGAGCTGTACGAGGCCGGGATGATCGACGGCGCGAGCGCCTGGCAGCGGTTCTGGCGCATCACCGTGCCGGCCCTGCGGCCGATCTTCCTGGTCGTGACCATCCTCTCGACCATCTGGGACTTCAAGGTCTTCACCCAGATCTTCCTCATGCCCGGCGGCAGCGGAAGCAACGAGGACGTCATGAACCTCGGCGTGTACTCGTACATCGAGGCCTTCGCCAAGAACGACTACGGGGCCGGCGCCGCCGCCGCGGTGATGCTCACCCTGCTGCTCATCGCCATCACCCTCGTCTACATCCGCACGCTCTTCCGGCAGGGGGAGGAGGACCTGTGAAACGCACCTCGATCGGCTCGCGCATCGGCCTGCCGGCCGCCGTCGCGGGGCTGCTGATCTTCACCCTCTTCCCCGTCTACTGGATGATGAGCACGGCGCTGGACCCGCGGGCCTCCTCGCGGGGCTCGGACCTGCTGCCCAGCGGCGTCACGTTCGAGCACTTCAGCCGGGTGTGGAACGAGGGCGACTTCGACCGCTACCTGCTGAACTCGGCGATCGTCGGCCTCGGCACCATCCTGGCCGCCGCCGCGCTGTCGCTCTTCGCGGCCGTGGCCGTGGCGCGCTTCCGGTTCACGTTCCGCACCTCCGTGCTGATCATGATCCTGATCGTGCAGATGGTGCCGCTGGAGGCGCTGGTCATCCCGCTCTTCCTGCAGATGCGCGACTACGAGATGCTCAACAGCCTGCTCGGGCTGACGATCGTCTACATCGCGCTGTCGCTGCCGTTCGCGATCTGGACGCTGCGCGGGTTCGTCGCCACCGTGCCGAAGGAGGTCGAGGAGGCGGCGTACATCGACGGCTGCTCCTGGCCGCGGATGTTCTGGTCCGTGCTGCTGCCGCTGGTGGCGCCCGGTCTGGTGGCCACCAGCGTGTTCGCGTTCATCACCGCCTGGAACGAGTTCGTCTTCGCGTACACGTTCATGAAGGACAGCGAGAAGTACACCGCGGCCGTCGGGATCTACCAGTTCTTCGGCGAGAACGACACCGCGTGGGGGCCGGTCATGGCCAGCTCCACGCTGATCACGCTGCCGGTGCTGATCTTCTTCGTGATCGTGCAGCGGCGGCTGGCCTCCGGTCTCGCGGCCGGGGCGATCAAGGGCTGAGGACGCGGCACGTACCGGCTCGCGGGCCCCACGGGTCCCGCGGGCCGGTCACGTGTCGCACTCCAGCACCGCCTTGCACAGCCCGCAGCGCGCCCGTACGAATCCCCGCACCGGCACCCGGATCCGCTGGTGGCAGACGGGGCACGGGAACGACACCCGCATCGGGGGCCCCGCCTCGAAGGCGTAGCCGTTGCCGGGGGCGGCCGTCGTCGTCAGCCCGTCGCCGGCCGCGCCCAGGAAAAGCTCCTGCGCCCGCCTGCGGTCCCGGGTGTACCGGTGCCGGCCCAGCCGGCCGCTCGCCGTGAGCGGCGGGCGGGCGGCGTCCCGGCGGGCCAGGCGCATGCCGGCGGTGTACGCCTCGTATGCCTGCGGGCTCGTGAACCAGACCTCCGGGTTCTCGCCGAAGGCGAGGGCGCGCTTGGCGACGACGTAGCCGAACTCCTCGGGCGTCAGATAGCCGAACCGCTGCGAGGCGCCGCCGCCCTCCCGGAAGGCGTCCAGCAGCAGCCAGCCCGCGCCGAGGTAGGCGGTCGCGGTGTCGGTGAGGATCTCGTTCTCCGCGGTGTCCGGGAAGGACAGGCCGAGGCGGTCCAGATAGACGTGCATCACCTCGTGCGCCAGCGCCCCGCCGATGTCCCTGCGGTGCTCGCGGAAGCGCGGGTTCAGCTCGACGAAGTACTCCGGGCCCGCGGCCAGCTCCACGACCGCGGCCTCCGGCATCTCCCGGAAGCCGACGATCACCCGCGCGTCCGGCAGCCGCAGATGCTGCACCAGCGTGTGCGCCACGCGCTGCACGCCGAGGTGCAGATCCTCGTCTGCGGACAGGGCGACATCGGCCGGGGGGACGCTGACGGCGAAGTCGGTGTGCAGGAGGTCCGCGGTGAGCCGCCGGTAGAGCGCCGTCAGGGCCGACCGCACGGTCCGCAGATGCGGAAAGCCGTGCACGACCTCGCTCGCGCTGTCCACCGGCGACCCCCAGGATCCGACTCCAGCCCACTGTACGGGCCCCGTGCCCCGCGGCCCGGCGCGACGTATCGTGACGCGCATGAGTCCGAACATCGCCACCAACACCCGGGTCGACCTCGCCGGGCTGCTCGACTTCGTACGGGCCAGGCACCGGGCCCTGCTGCTCACCCGGCGGGCCGACAGCTCGCCGCAGGCGTCGCCGCTGACCTGCGGGGTGGACGACGCGGGGCGGATCGTGGTGTCCACGTACCCGGAGCGGGCCAAGACCCGCAACGCGCGCCGCGACCCGCGGGTCGGGATCGTGGTGCTGTCAGACGAGTGGGACGGGCCGTGGGTGCAGGTCGACGGCGCGGCGGAGGTGATCGACGCGACGGCGGACGTGGAGCCGTTCGTGGAGTACTTCCGCAACATCGCGGGGGAGCACCCGGACTGGGACGAGTACCGCGAGGCCATGGTGCGGCAGGGGAAGTCGCTGATCCGGATCACGCCGGAGCGGTGGGGTCCCGTGGCCACCGGGGGCTTCCCGGCGCGGCTGTCGGAGGGGTCGTAGCCCCGCGGGTCAGGACGGCGGCGGGCCGAGCAGCGGCTCGCCGCCGGGTTCGACCAGCTCCAGCAGCAGCACCTCGTTGACGCCCGTGCGGAGCACCGGGCCCGGGACGTACAGCGACTCCTGCGGCCCCGCGGCCCAGTAGCGGCCCAGGCAGAAGCCGTTCACCCACGCCCAGCCCCGGCCCCAGCCGGGCAGCGCAAGCACCGCGTCGCCCGGTTTCGCGATCTGTGCCGACGCCCGGTACAGCCCCGTGCCGCCCGTGTCCGGCGGGGCGTACGGGAGGGCAGCCACCGCCTCCGTGTCGTCGAAGGCGTCGAGGCGCAGCCCCCGGGCCCGTACGCCGTGCACGTACTGGCGCTCGTGCAGCAGCCCGCCGGTGATCCCCTTCGGCTCCCCCAGCCGCGGGCCGTAGTTGACCCGGCCCAGCGACTCCACCCACACCTCGACCTCGGCCGGACCCGCGACGTCCCCGAGCGGCGCCTCCTCCCCGGCCAGCGCGATCCGCCGCTCGCCGGCGGCGTCCCGCACGTACGCAAGCGCCACGTCCCGCAGCCCGGTGACCAGCAGCGGGTGCGGGCGCCTCGGGCCCGGGATGCGGAAGAGGTAGCGGACAAGACCGCGGTCGACGTCCAGCTCCTCGAACGTCGGCGGCACCCCGTGCTCCCGCTCCCCGCCGCCCAGCGGCGCCAGCACCTGTGCCGCCGGGACGTGCCCGTCGACCGGCGCCGGCACGGCCGCGGGCAGGGCCGGGGGCGGGGGCGGCGGCTCGGGGAGGGGGCCCGCCGCGTACCGGGCCAGCACCTCGCGGAACGCCTCGAACTTCGGCGTGGCCCGGCCGTACTCGTCGACCGGCGCGCCGTAGTCGTACGACGTGACGTCCGGCTGCAGCGCCCCGCGGTGCAGGTCGCCCGCGCGGTTCGCGCCCGCCCGGCCGCCGAAGCTGGTGCCGCCGTGCGCCATGTAGAGGTTCACCGACGCGCCGCAGTCGAGGATCTCCGTCAGCGCCGCCGCCGCGTCCGCCGGTTCCCGTACGACGTGCTCCGCACCCCAGTGGTCGAACCAGCCGCACCAGAACTCCGCGCACATCAGCGGCCCGTCAGGACGGTGCCGGCGCAGCGTCGCGAACGCCTCCCGGGCGCCGGAGCCGAAGGTCAGCGTGGCCAGCACGCCGGGCAGCGAGCCGGCGGTGAGCATGTGGTCCTCGGGCCCGTCCGCCGTGAGCAGCGGCACGGTCACGCCGCGGGCCCGCAATCCGTCGGCGAGGTGGCGCAGATAGGCGCGGTCGCTGCCGTACGAGCCGTACTCGTTCTCCACCTGCACCATCAGCACAGGACCGCCCCGCGTCACCTGCCGGGCGGCGACCTGCGGCAGCACGGCGTCGAACCAGTCGTCCACGGCGGCCAGGAACTCCGGGTCGCGGGTCCGCACCCGCGCGCCCAGCGGGCCCGTCAGCCAGTGCGGCAGCCCGCCGTTCTCCCACTCCGCGCAGATGTACGGGCCCGGGCGGACGATCACCCACAGCCCCGCGGCCTGCGCGGCGTCGATGAAGCGGCCGGCCGCCGCCACGTCCTCGTAGCGACCGGGCGCGGCTCGTGGAGGTTCCACGGGACGTACGCCTCGACGCAGTTCAGGCCCATCGCGCGGAGCATCGCGAGGCGGTGGCCCCACTGCGCCTCGTGCACCCGGAAGTAGTGCATGGCCCCGGACAGCAGCCGCACCTCCTGCCCGTTGAGAAGGAAACTGTCGCCTTCCACCGTGAACCCAGGCACCGATTCCCGCCGTTCGTCGCCGATTGCCGGGCAAATACTCTCGCCCCCTGGCCACCCGCCCGTCCATCGACAAAGATCGACGGTGCTTGGACTCGGCGCTTGGACTCGGTGTCCGGACCGGCGGCGGCGATGCAAGGAGGGCGGGCGATGAGCCACCACACGTGGATGCGCTACTTCACCCCCGGCCCGGTGCACCGCAAGCTCGGCCTGGTCTGCCTGGGCGTCGGGCTGCAGTACGGCGACCTGCCGGTCGTCGGGCCGCGCACGCTCGACCACCATGTCGCCGTCGTCATCAGCAGCGGCCGCGGCTGGTTCCGGAACGGCGAAGGACCGGTGCTGGACGTCGCGGCCCCCGCGCTGCTGTGGCTCACCCCGGGCGCCGTCCACCACTACGGGCCCGACCCCGCGACCGGCTGGGACGAGGCGTTCGTCGACTTCACCGGGTCCGCCGTGGCCGCGTACACCGAGCTGGGCTACGTCCAGCCGGAGCGGCCCGTGGTGCCGCTCAGCGACGCCACCGGGCCGCGCACCGTCGTCACCCGCATCGCGCGCGCCGCCCGCCGCGGCAACCCGATGCTGGAGGTCGAGACGTCCGCCGCCGTGCACGACCTGCTCGTGGCGCTGCGCCGGTCGCGCGCGGACATGGCCCCGGACGGCGACCCGGTGCTGCCGGCGCTGGCCCGCGACGCCTTCCTGCCGCTGTCCGTCGCCGAGCACGCGGCGCGGCACGGGATGACGACGGCGGAGCTGCGCTCCGCGGTGCGCCGGGCGGCGGGGTGCAGCCCGAAGGACTACCTGCTGGGGATACGGCTCGGGCGGGCGAAGGAGCTGCTGGCCGCCACGGAGCTGCCGATCGCGGCGGTCGCCCGGCGGGTGGGGTACGACGACCCGGCGTACTTCTCGCGGCTGTTCACCCGCCGGGTGGGGGTGGCGCCGGTGCACTTCCGCGACCAGCAGGGCCGCACGGCACCGGGCGGCTGGAGCGACCGCGCCCCGGACCCGGGGGACCCGCCGGTGGCGGAATGGACCCCGCGGGGGCGGGGCCCCGCGTAGCCGGGCAGCGGCGGCGGCGCAGGATGCCGCGCGTACGGGCGGCCGTTGACGGTGACGGAGCCGCGGGTCGGCGCGTTCAGACCCACGATGAGGCGCATCGTGGTGGACTTGCCGGCGCCGTTGGGTCCGAGGAAGCCCGTCACGGTTCCCGGGCGCACGGTGAAGGTCAGGTCGTCGACGGCGGTCTTCTCGCCGTACCGCTTGGTGAGCCCGCGTACTTCGATCGTCATACCGGCGACGCTAAGCGGCGCGGCCGCGCAGAACGTCCGACCACGGCCCGCAACCGCGCGGGTCCGTAATACCGCGGGAGGACCCCCGCCAGGGCCCCGGGCACACCCCCGCCGCTCAGGGGGCTTCGCCGCCCGTACGCTCAACGCGGCTTCTCCTCCTGGGCAGGCTCCCCAGCCGCCGCTCCGGCCTCCGGTGCCGCACCGGCCGTCGGCGTGCCCGCCGCCGCCGTACCGCCCGAGGCGACGACGCGCGGGTCGCGGCGTACGCCCCGGCGGCGCGAGACCGCCACGCCCGCCAGGCACAGCGCGCCGCCCAGCAGCGTCGGCACCTCCGGCACCTCGCCCAGCGCCGCCCAGGACATCAGCACCACCAGCGCCGGCACCGCGTACGTCGTGGCGCCCATCTTTCCCGCCGTGGTCCGCGCCAGCGCGTACGCCCACGTCGTGAAGGCCAGCGCCGTCGGGAAGATGCCGAGGTACACCACGTTGGCCGTCGCGGAGAGCGGCGCGTCGCCTATCTGCCCCGCCAACTGCCCCGCGAACGGCAGGCACAGCACCGCGCCCGTCATGCAGCCGTAGGCCGTGACCTGGAGCGGCGAGGCATGCGCCAGGGCCGGCTTCTGGCTGACGACCCCGCTCGCGTACGTCGCGGCGGCCAGCAGGCACAGCAGCACCCCGCCGAGCGACGAACTGCCCCCGTCGGACATCGATATCCCCACCACCACGGCGCCCGCGAAGGACACGCCGAGGCCCGCCAGCAGCATCCGCGGGAAGCCCTCCTTCAGCAGCCAGCCGCTGAGCAGCGCCACGAGCATGGGCCCGACGTTCACGACCATCGCGGCCGTGCCCGCATCGACCAACTGCTCGCCCCAGTTGAGCGCCACCATGTACACCCCGAACCAGAGCGTGCCCGACACGGCGATGCCCGGCCACGCCCCCCGCGGCGGCAGCCCCTCGCGGCGCACGAGCAGGAGCAGAGCCAGCGCCGCCGAACCCGCCAGCAGCCGGCCGAGCGCCAGCGCGCCCGGGCTGAAGTGCTCGCCCGTATCCCGGATGGAGACGAACGCCGACGCCCACAGCACCACCGTCACCGCCGCCGCGGCCATCGCCCGCCGGTCCGCCCCCGCCTGCACGTTTGCCATGCCCAGGAAGGTAACAGCCGGCACCGACAACGGACCCGCCCCTGTTACGGTGGCGGCATGACCGACCACTCCACGTCCCCGTCGGCCATGGACGGCCTCTCCGACTCCGATGTACGAGCCGAGCTCGACCGGCTCCGCGACAGCATCGACAACATCGACGCGGCCGTCGTGCACATGCTCGCCGAACGCTTCAAATGCACCCAGCGGGTCGGCCGCCTCAAGGCCGCCCACCACCTGCCCCCCGCCGACCCGGCCCGCGAGGCCCGCCAGATCATCCGCCTCCGCGAGCTTGCGGAGAGCGCCAAGCTGGATCCGGCATTCGCGGAGAAACTTCTCAACTTCATCATCGCCGAGGTCATCCGGCACCACGAGACCATCGCCAACTCCGCCGCCCCGGAATCCCCGTCCGCCCCATAACAGGCGAAACGCGGCTCTAGAGTGTGGTCCTGCGTGCACGCTGGGCTACGGAAGGTGGGAGGAGCCGCGTGAGGGTGGAGCTGCCGCCGGGGCGGGCGACCTTCGTCGACCGCGACGAGCAACAGGACCGCGTGGCACGCGCGGTGGGCGAGCCGGCCGCGCGCTCCCGGCCCCTGGTCGTGGCCGTGAGCGGACCGCCGGGCGTGGGGAAGACCGAGCTGGCCCGGGTGCTCGCGCGGGCGCTGCTCCCCCGGTTCCCCGACGGCGTGCTCTCCGTCGACCTCGACGACTACCGCCTCGGCGGCGCCGTGGACCCCGGCGACGTGCTCGCGGGGCTGCTGAAGTCGCTCGACGTGGAGGCGGACTTCGTCCAGGAGAAGTTCGCCGACCTGTGCAAGCAGTACTGGAACAGGACGGCGTTCTCCCGGCACATCCTCATCGTCGACAACGCCCGGTACGGCTCCGAACTCACCACCCTGCTGCCCGCGTCGGGCGGCAGCCTGGTCATCGTCACCAGCCACGCCCCGCTGCGCGACCTCCAGGACGGCGCCGAGCTGGACCTCGCGCTGCCGCCGCTCGCGGAGCGGGACGCGGCCGAGCTGCTGGAGCTGATCGTCCGCGACCCGCGCCTGGCCGCGGAGCCGGAGGCCGTCCGCACGCTGGTGCGGCTGTGCGAGGGCATGCCGGCGGCCCTGCACGTCGCGGGGGAGTGGGTGCGGGCGCACCGGCTCCGGCCGCTCTCCAGGCTCGTACCGCGACTGCGGCAGCAGTGGAAGGACCGGGGGATTCCCGGCGCGGAGGGAGTGTGGGACACCGTGTACGAGGACCTGTCCCCGGCCGCCGCCCGGCTCTACCGCCTCCTGCCGCACCACCCGGGCGCGACGTTCACCCCGGAGTCGGCGACCGCGCTGCTCGGCCAGGGGCCGGAGGCGGCCGCGGACGCGCTGGAGGAGCTGGACCGCGCCGGATTATCGGACCTCGGTGCGCTCGGCACGGGCGACGGCCGGCTGCGCCTGCCGGGCTCGCTGCGCGGGCACGCCGGGCGGCGCTCAGAGCGGGACGGCGCGCCCGCCGAGGCCGAGGAGGCGCTGACGCGCCTCGTCCGCTGGTACGTCCGCCAGGCGCAGCGCGCCGACCTGTTCGCCGCCGGCAAGCGCCTCACCGTCGCGCCCGAGTTCCCCGAGGTGCCCGGCGCGCCCGACGTGCCGCTGCCGGACCCGGGGCGGGCGGAGCCCACCGGGGCCCGAGCCGAGGCGGCCGACCGCGCCTCCCGCTGGCTGTACGACGAGCGCCACACCCTCTTCGCCTGCATGCGCGCCGCCCACGAGCGCGAGCTGGACGCCGAAGTGGTCGCCCTCTCCGAGCCGGTGTGGACGTACGCCCTGGACCATCCGCACCGCTCCGACGTCATCGACCCCTTCCGACTCGCCGTCTCCGCCGCCGTCCGCGACGGCGCGCACGGCTCCTGGCTGGTGCGGACCCGCTGCCAGCTCGCCCGCCGGCTCTGGGAGAGCGGCCGGCCCGACGAGGCCGCGCAGCAACTCGACGGCGCGGAGGCGGCCCTCGCGCTCCTGGGCGACAGCGACCGGGACCGCAAGCTCGCCGCGTCGGTCGCCGAGTTCCAGGGCATGCTCCACGGCGTACGCGGCGAATGGCGGGCCGCGGTCGCCGGCTTCACCCGCTCCCGCGAGCTGCACCGCGCCATCCCCAACCCGTACGGCGCGATGCTCCAGACCTACCGGCTGGGCGAGGCCGAGGCCGAACTCGGCGAGCTGGAGACGGCGTACGCGCTGCTGGCCGAAGCGCACCGCGAGGCCGGGGAGCTGGGCCGGGAGCGGATGACGCGGCGCACCGGCTTCGCGCTCGCCGGCGTGCTCTGCCGCCTCGGCCGCACCCGCGAGGCCCGGCCGCTGTACGACCAGTCGCTGACGGCGGCCAGGCGCCGGGGCGCCGGCTTCGACGAGGCGCGGGTCCTCGACGCGCTGGCCGCGCTGGCGCGGGCCGAGGGCCGGGCGGCCGAGGCCGTGCGGCACCGCGCGGACGCCGACGAGATCCGGCGGCGCAACGGCCTGGCGCCGGACGGCCGTTGAGGCGGCCGCACCGGCTCGACGGCTGCACCGGCTACACCGGCTGCGCCTCGTCGTCGCCCGTCGCGGGACGCAGCTCGACGCGGAAGGCACGCCCCCCGACCACGCACGTCAGCGGCACGGGATCCGCCTGCTGCCGGCCCCGGGTGCGCAGCCAGGCGTGCACCGCCGAGGCGACGGCGGCCGGGTCGGGACGTACCGTGGCGCCGTCCTCGGCCGCCGGCGCGGCGCGCGCGACGAAGCCCGTGTCCCGGGTCCTGACCAGGCAGCCGCCGGAAGGCAGCACCGCGACCGCCGTACGGCACCCGGGGTACGCCGCCAGGGCGTGCCGCGCCCACCCGTCCGCCGTCCACGACCAGCCCGCCTCCGCGGCCGGCGCCGGCAGCGGACGCCGGTACAGCACCCCGGCGGAGCGGGCCAGCCGCTCGCTCGCCGCGCCGTGCTCCACCGCGAGGTGGTCACCCGGCGCCCCGAGTCCCGCCGGACGGCGGATGACGCGGACGCGCGACCCGGTGACCTCCGCGGCCACGTCGAACGCCGCGGGCGTGCGGTCCGCGGGCCGCGGCGGGGGCAGCAGCCGTAGCGGATTGCCGACCGCGGGCGGCGTCAGCCCCAGGAGCGCGTACAGCTCGGTGCGCAGCCTGCCCAGTGCGCTGCCCCGGTGTGCGAACGCGGCCCTGGCGGCGTCCCGCCCGGTGCCCGGCCGGTACGCGCCGAGCGCGTCGGCCAGGTCCCCGGCACGCCCCAGCCGGGGCACCCGGCTCAGCAGCACGTCCATCGGGCTGCCCGGGATCAGCTCCACCCCGCCCCGGTAGGCGTTCACGACGGGGCGGTCCGCGGCGGCGCAGTAGTACAGGGCGGCGGAGCCGTGGTCGGTGACCAGGGCGTCGGCGGCGACCAGGACGGAGGCCCACTCCTGGTGCGGGTGCGCGAGGACCAGGCCCGCGTCGAGGGCGGGCGCGAGGCGTTCGGCCAGCTCGTACGACCTCAGCAGGCTGTGCTCGTTGGGGTGCACGATGAGCGCCAACTGGTACTCGTCGTACGGGAGCAGCCCGGCCAGCCGGGCGGGCAGGCCGGGGTCGCGCCGCAGCAGCGACTCGGGACCCCAGGTGGAGACGAGTGCCACCAGGCGGCGCGGGCCGGTGCCGAGCGCGGCGCGGTACCGGTCGCGCAGCGAGCCGGAGGCGAGGATGCGCTCCAGCGTGAGGTCGCCGATCACCTTGGCGCGGCGTGCGGCCTGCGGTGCGCTCGCGGCGAGCCGGGCCAACTGGTCGGGGTGCGACACCGCGTGCAGCGCCACGGGCGCTGCGCGGCCGCCGTCGCGGAGCAGGTACGCGGGGTCGAGTCCCGAGGCCGCGCCGGAACCCTCGTACGGGATGGCCTTGTTGTACCCGGCGCCGTGCGGGAGGAGGACGCGCCTGCCGTGCAGCAGGTCCAGGTCGCCCTTGGGGCTGGCGGTGAGGATCAGGTCGTACGAGCGCGTGCACGCCTCGTGCCACGGGACGGTGCGGACGCCGGCGTCCTCGACGGCGGCGAGCACGTCGACGCCGAAGTCGGAGCCGGGTACGAGGGTGAAGAGCCGGGTGACGCGGTCGTCGCCGGCGAGGGCGGGGAGTGCGTCGAGGAGGCGGTACAGGGCCACCGCGGAGCGCGCGGCGAGCAGCACCGTCGACCCGGCCGCCGCCTCGGGGGCGGCGCGCCGGTACGGGCCGTCACCGCAGGTCGGTGCGGGTTCCGGGGGCTCGTCCTGCGACACGGTCCGATCGTACGTCGCCGGCGCCGCAGGACGCGGCCGCGGCGTCGTGAAGGGGACCGCGGGAGTGCCGGCCCCGTCTCCTACGCCCCGTCTCCTACGCCCCGCCGCCCGCGTCGTACGCCGCGAAGGTCCGCTCCGGCAGCAGCCAGCCCTCCTCGTGGAAGATCCGTGTCCCCGCCTCCCGGACCCCGGCGTCGGCGCCCGCGCGGGCGACCCAGTCGCGGGGCGCCGGGCCGAGGAGGTCCCGCAGCCGGGAGGAGGCGGCGAGGAGGCGGGTGAGGAGGGCGGGTTGGTCCGGGGTGTGCGGGAGGGGGCGGCCGTGGCCGTCGGAGAGGACGCCGCGGGCGTTGTAGTAGACGTACGTGTCCGGCAGCCGCCCGCCGCCGGGCAGCCGCACCGGGAATTCCGCGGCCGGCAGCAGGGCGCGCCCGTAGTTCGGCATCTCCGTGCCGTCGACGGCGCGCAGTTGCCCGTCGTCCAGCCACGTCACCCACAGCCGCGCCTCGGTGGCCGCCTCGGCGTACGGGGCGGCCGCGACGTACCCCGCCGCGCTGATGTGCCCCGAGACGCCGACGCCGAGGCCGCCGGCGGTGACCGGGGAGACCGGCACGACGGCGGGCAGCCCCAGGTGCGTGAGCTTGTGCCGCACCTGCCCCGGCGCCGCGTTGGACCCCAGCGCCAGCACCGGGACCCGCGCCGCCACCGGCGCCTGCCCGAGCGCCGCCAGCGCCTCGTCCAGCCCCGTGTCCTTACCGCCGTCCGCGACCCGCCACCGCCCCACCCCGCCCGGCGCGGGCCGCAGCGGCAGCAGCCGGTCGCCGGCGAGCAGCGAGGGACCGGGCACGGGCGGCCCCGGATACGCCAGCGGCTCCAGCAGGGGTACGGTCGCGAGGCCCAGCGCCTCCAGGGTTCTGTCCGGCACGCCGAGCAGCGTAGCCCCGCCGCCCGCGACCGGGCCCAGGCCCGACCCCGCCCGGGTGTCGTCGTACCCGCAGGTCGTGAGGCAGCATAAGGCCCATGCCCGCACTCACCCGCGCCGAGGCGCAGCTCCGCGCCGACCTGCTGGACGTTCGCCACTACGCCGTCGACCTCGACCTGACGCGCGGTGAGGAGGTCTTCGGCTCCAGCACCGTCATCACCTTCACCGCCCGCACGGCGGCGGAGACGTTCGTCGAGATCCGGCCCGCCGAGCTGGTACGTGCCGCGCTCGACGGCCGGGAGCTGGACGCCGGCGCGCTCGACGACAACCGGCTCGCGCTGCAACTCGCCGAGGGCGAGCACGAACTGCGCGTCGAGGCCGTCATGAGCTACTCGCGCACCGGCGAGGGCATGCACCGCTTCACGGACCCCGCCGACGGCGAGACGTACGTCTACAGCCAGCTCTTCCTGGACGACGTGCAGCGTGCCTTCGCCGCGTTCGACCAGCCCGACCTCAAGGCCGTCTTCGACGTCTCCGTCACCGCGCCCGCCGGCTGGACCGTACTGGGCAACGGCACCGCCCACCAGGAAGCGGACGCGGGACCGGGTGCGGATCCCGAAGCCGGCGTGCGCTGGCGGCTGACGACCACCCCGCCGCTGGCCACCTACCTCGTCGCCGTCGCCGCCGGACCCTGGCACTCCGTCCACACCGAGCACGCCGGGCTGCCCTTCGGCCTGCACTGCCGCCGCTCGCTCGCCGCCCACCTCGACGCCGACGCCGAGGAGCTGTTCGACGTCACCCGGCGCTGCTTCGACCGCTACCACGAGCGGTTCGCCGAGCCGTACCCCTTCGACTCCTACGACCAGGCGTTCGTCCCGGAGTTCAACGCCAACGCCATGGAGAACCCGGGCCTGGTCACCTTCCGCGACGAGTTCGTCTACCGCTCCGCCGTCACCGACACCGAGCGCCAGACCCGCGCCATGGTCATCGCGCACGAGATGGCGCACATGTGGTTCGGCGACCTGGTCACGCTGCGCTGGTGGGACGACATCTGGCTGAACGAGTCCTTCGCCGAGTACATGGGCTACCAGATCCTCGCCGAGGCCACCCGCTTCACCGGCACCTGGACCGACTTCGCCATCGCCCGCAAGAGCTGGGGCTACGACGCCGACCAGCGGCCCTCCACGCACCCCGTCGCCCCGCCGCGCGTCCCCGACAGCGCCTCCGCGCTGCAGAACTTCGACGGCATCTCGTACGCGAAAGGCGCCTCCGCGCTGCGCCAACTCGTCGCCTGGATGGGCGAGAAGGACTTCTTCGCCGGGCTCGACGACTACTTCTCCCGGCACCGCTTCGGCAACGCCACCCTCGCCGACTTCATCGAGTCCATGGACCGCGCCTCCGGCCGCGACGTGCCCGAGTGGGCCGACGCCTGGCTGCGCACCACCGGCGTCGACACCTTCCGCCCGGAGACCTGGCAGGGCGAGGACGACGTGTGGGTGCTGGAAGTCGAGCACGCAGGGCGCCGGCCGCACCGGCTGGACGTCGGCCTCTACGACGAGGTCCCCGGCGAGCCGGGCCGGATGGTGCTGCGCGAGAAGGCGGCGCAGGAGTTCGCCGCGGACCTCGGGCTGAAGTCCGCGTCCGCGGAGGGCCGGGCGCCCGACCTCGTGCTCGTCAACGACGGCGACCTCACGTACGCCAAGATCCGGCTGGACGAGGGCTCCTGGGAGACCGCGCTGCGCTGTCTGTCCGGCATCCCCGACCCGCTCAGCCGCGCCGTGCTGTGGAACGCCGCCCGCGACATGGTGCGTGACGCCGAACTCCCGCCCGCCGACTACCTCCGGGCCGCCGCCGCGCACCTGCCGGCGGAGGACGACCTCGCCGTCGTCCAGGGCGTGCTGGGCTTCGCCCGCGGCCCGGTCGCGGGCGCCTACGTCCCCGACGCGGACCGCCCCGCGGCCCGCGCGACGGTCGCGGAGACCTGCCGCGAACTGCTGCGCCGCACCGACGACGACAACGACCCCGGGCTGCGGCTCGCGGCCGTACGCGCCCTCATCGACTGCGCGGACGAGCCCGACGAGGTACGCGACTGGCTCGCCGCCGGCACCGTCCCCGGCGGCCCCGCGCTCGACCCCGACCTGCGCTGGCGCTGCCTCGTCCGGCTCGCCGTCCTCGGCGCCACGACCCCGGAGCGGATCGAGGCGGAGGTCGCGCGCGACCCCGGCGCGTCCGCGCAGGAGGGCGCGGCGCGGTGCCTGGCCGCGCTGCCGGACGCCGGGGCGAAGGCGGCGGCCTGGGAGGCGATGTACGGGGGCGCGGCCGGCGCCGCCGAGCTTTCCAACTACCTGTTCACCGCCACCGCGCTGGGCTTCTGGCAGCCGGAACAGCGCGAGGTGCTGGCGCCGTACGTGCCGCGCTGGTTCGCCGAGACGCCGGCGCTCGCCGAGCGCCGCGGTGCCGCCATCGCCGAGGCGGCGGGGCGCTCCGGGTTCCCGCGCGGGTTCGTGGACGCGGAGACGCTGCGGCTCGGCCGGGAGTGCCTGGAGCGGGACGACCTGGTACCGGCGCTGCGGCGGCGGCTGGCCGACCAACTCGACGACCTGGGCCGGGCGCTGCGCGTACGCGAGGCGGCGGACGCCCGGGCCGAGTAGCGGAACGGGACCGGGCGCGGCTGCCGGAACGGCGTCGCGCCCGGTCCCGTAGCAGATCGTGGAACGCGTCCCTCCGCGTCCTGACGCGTTCCCACGTACGGGCGAACTCCCGGGCAGAACGGTGCGTTTCGGAGAAATGGCGGAAGTAGGTTAGGGCCGCCTCACCTCACCACCGGTCCTCCGGGACCGGCGCCCTCAGGAGACTGCATGCCCGCTGCCGCCGAAGCCGCCCTCGCGGGCGGCACCGCCGGCCCCCGCGCCCTCCGCCCGTACCTCGACACCGTCCTCGCCGCCCTCGGCGACGGCGCCGTCCGCCGCCGGGGGCCGCTGCCCGCCGGCGGCCCGGAGGCCGTCGCCGCGCGGGTGCGCGAAGCCGTCCGCCCCGTGCTGCCCGACACCGGCGTCGGCGCGGACGCGGCCCTCGCCGGCCTCGTCCGCGTCCTCGCCGAAGGCGCCGCCGACCCGGCGGACCCGCACTGCGCCGCCCACCTGCACGCCCCGCCGCTCGCCGTCGCCGCCGCCGCGGACCTCGCGGCCGGCGCGCTCAACCCGTCGCTGGACTCCTGGGACCAGGCCCCGGCCGCCGCCGAGCTGGAGGCCGAGGTGGCCGCCGCCGTCGCCGCCGAGGTCCACCCCGGCGCCGCCCGGCCGGACGCGCTGGTCACCACCGGCGGCACGGAGGCCAACCAGCTCGCGCTGCTGCTCGCCCGCGAACTCCTCGGCCCCGGCGTGCAGGTGGTCGCCGGCGCCAGCGCCCACCACAGCGTGCGGCGCGCCGCGTGGCTGCTGGGCATGCGCGCCCCGCACGTCGTGCCGACGCCGCGCGGCGTCCTGGATCCCGCCGCCGTACGGGACGTGCTCGCGGAGGTCCGCGGCCCCGGCGGCGCCCCGGGCCCGGCGCTGGTCGTCGCCACCGCCGGCACCACCGACGCCGGCGCCGTCGATCCGCTGCCGGGGCTCGCCGACGCCGCCGCGGCGCACGGCGCCCGGCTGCACGTGGACGCCGCGTACGGCGGTCTGCTGCTCCTCGCCCCGGGCCGCGCGCACCTCGTCGCCGGGCTCGACCGGGCCCACACCGTCGCGCTCGACCTGCACAAGCTGGGCTGGCAGCCGATCGCCGCCGGCTTCCTGGCCGTACGCGACGACGCCGACCTGGCGCCGCTCGCGTACACCGCCGACTACCTCAGCGCCGACGACGACACCGATGCCGGACTGCCCGCACTGCTGCACCGCTCGCTGCGCACCACGCGCCGCGCCGACGTGCTCAAGGTCGCCGTCACGCTGCGCGCGCTGGGCCGCGCCGGGATCGCGGAGCTGGTGGAGAGGACGTTCACCGCGGCGGCGCGGCTCGCGGAGCTGGTCGAGGAGGACCCCGAGCTGGAGCTGTACGCGCCGCCCACGCTGACCACGGTCCTCTTCCGGCCCGCCGGCGCCGACGACGCCGCGGTCGCCGCGCTGCGGCGGCGGCTGCTCACCGACGGGCACGCGGTGCTCGGCCGCGCCGAGGCGGGCGGGCGGCGCTGGCTGAAGGCCACCCTGCTCAACCCCCATGCCCAGCACGGCGACCTGCGCAACCTGCTCAAGCTCGTCACCGAGGCCCACCGGGCACCGGCCCCTTCGCCCCGGCAGGAACGCGAGAACGGAACCGTCTCCGATGCCCGCTGAGCACACCGGCCGCCGGCGCCCCCTGGACCTCGCCGGGATCGGCATCGGCCCGTTCAACCTGTCGCTCGCCGCCCTCGCCGCCCGCGTCCGCGGCCTGACCACCGCGTTCTACGAGCGCCGCCCGGAGTTCCGCTGGCACCCCGGGCTGCTCATCGAGGGCACGACCCTCCAAGTGCCCTTTCTCGCCGACCTCGTCACGCTCGCCGACCCCACCAGCCCCTTCAGCTTCCTCAACTACCTGCGGGTACGCGAGCGGCTCTACCCCTTCTACTTCGCCGAGCGCTTCCACGCCCACCGCGCCGAGTACGACGCGTACTGCCGCTGGGTCAGCGGGCAGCTTCCCGGCCTGCACTTCGGCCACCAGGTCGAGGACGTCCGCTGGAACCCGGAAAGCGGCCTCTTCGAGGCCGACTTCGCCCAGCTCGACGCCGCCGGCGAGGCCGCCGCGCTGGGCCGCGCGCACGCCCGGCACCTCGTCGTGGGGGTGGGCACCGAGCCGTACGTGCCGGAGGCGCTGCTCCCGCTCGTCGGCTCGCCCGCGGCCGACGTCGTGCACTCCGCCGACTACCTGCCCCACCGCGCCCGCCTCGCCGCCGCCGGGCACGTGACGGTCGTGGGTGCGGGGCAGTCCGGCGCGGAGGTCTTCCTCGACCTGCTGCGGGCCCGGCCCGCGGGCGCCGAGGGGCTGCACTGGCTGGCCCGCTCCCCGGCCTTCGCGCCCATGGAGTACAGCAAGCTGGGCCTGGAGCAGTTCACGCCCGACTACGCGCGCTACTTCCACGGGCTGCCCGAGGAGGTACGCGACGAACTGCTGCCCCGGCAGTGGCAGTTGTACAAGGGCATCGACGGCGAGACCATCGCCGCCGTGCACGACGAGCTGTACCGCCGCACCCTCGGCGGCGGCTGGCCCGACGTGGTCCTCACCCCGGGCGTCACCGTGCGCACCGCTGGGCGCCTCGGCTCGGACCGCATCGAACTGCACCTGGAGCACGCCGCGCAGGGCGCCCGCGAGACGCTGCGCACCGACGCCGTGGTGCTTGCCACCGGCTACCGCGAGCGTCCGCTCGACGGCCTCCTCGCCCCGCTGGAGCCGCTGCTGCAGCGCGACGCCGCGGGCCGCCCGCAGGTCGACGAGCGGCACCGTCTGGTGCTCGACCCCGAGGTCACGGGCCGGATCTACGTCCAGAACGCCGAGCGGCACACGCACGGCGTCGGCGCCCCCGACCTGGGCCTGGCCGCGCACCGCAGCGCCGTCATCCTCGACGACGTCACCGGCGCGGAGCCGTACCCGCTGCCGAGCCGTACCGCCTTCACCACCTTCGGGCTCCAGCAGAACCGGCGCGCACGGCCCGGAGAACCGGCGCCCCGCATCCCGCGCGCGCCGGACCCTGGCACAGTAAGGGCATGACGAACGTGCCCCCCGCTCCCGCCCCGGCCCCCTACGGCACCCCGGACCAGCCGCGCCTCGCCGTCCGCGGCGAGGCGCGGCTCGAAGTCGACCCGGAGATCGCCCGGATCGCCGTCACCGTCGCCGTCCGCGGCACCGACCGGCGCACCGCGCTGGAGGACCTGACCCGCCGCAACGCCGAGGCGCGCGACCTGATCAGGTCGTACGGCGACGCGGTCGAGAAGCTGGAGACGGGCGCGCTGCTCGTGACCCCGGAACTCGGCCGGCACGGGCGCGGGGAGCGCGTGCGCCGCTACCACGGCCGGGTCCGGCTGGCCGCGACGTTCAGCGACTTCACCGCGCTCGGCGAGCTGAGCACCCGGGCCGCCGACCTCGAACTCACGAGTGTCGAAGGACCGTGGTGGGCGCTGCGCCCGGACTCGCCGGTGCACCGCGAGGCGCGGCAGCAGGCGGTACGGGAGGCGGTGACGCGGGCCCGCGAGTACGCCGAGGCGGTGGGCGCGGAGCTGACGGCCGTGCTGGAGATCGCCGACGAGGGCGCGGAGCGGCAGGAGGCGTGGCTGGCGGCGGAGGCGACCCGCGGCTACGGCGGCCTCGCGGTGCCCGGCGGGGAGGCGGCCCCCGCGCTCGACCTCGAACCTCAGCGACAGACTGTCTACGCACGGGTGAACGCAAGGTTCACCATGACCCGTCCGCAACTCTGAAAGCGCTCATCAGAGCAGCGGCCCGCACGTTTTATTAGTTGTCAGCTCGATCTCAATAGACCTTCGCTCAAATGTCGTTGGGGAATGGCCAATACCCGGTTCCCTACCTGCCGGTAAGTCATAGAGTCGAACGTATGCGCCGAGCGAAGATTGTCTGCACCCTGGGTCCAGCTACCGACACATACGACCAGATCAAGGGCCTGGTCGAGGCGGGAATGGACGTCGCCAGGTTCAATCTCAGCCATGGCACCTACGCTGAGCACGAGGAGCGTTACGCACGGGTGCGCAAGGCCGCGGACGAAACGGGGCGCAGCGTCGGCGTGCTCGCCGACCTTCAGGGTCCGAAGATCCGGCTGAGCACGTTCCGCGAAGGTCCTGTATTTCTCGAACGGGGCGATGAATTCACCATCAGCGTCGATCCGGTCGAAGGCGACCGCCAGTGCTGCGGTACGACGTACGCCGGGCTGGCCGCCGATGTCGGCCGGGGCGAGCGGATCCTCGTCGACGACGGCCGCGTCACGCTGGAGGTGACCGCCGTGGACGGGCCCCGGGTCCGCACGATGGTCATCGAGGGCGGCATGGTCTCCGACCACAAGGGCCTCAACCTGCCCGGCGTCGCCGTCTCCGTCCCGGCGCTCTCCACCAAGGACCGCGAGGACCTGCGCTGGGCGCTGCGCGCCGGCGCGGACATCATCGCGCTGTCCTTCGTCCGCTCCGGGCAGGACGTCCGCGACGTCCACCGGATCATGGACGAGGAGGGCCGGCGGGTCCCCGTGATCGCCAAGGTGGAGAAGCCGCAGGCGGTGGAGAACCTGGAGGGCATCGTCGACGCCTTCGACGGGCTCATGGTGGCCCGCGGCGACCTCGGCGTGGAAATGCCGTTGGAGCAGGTGCCGATGGTGCAGAAGCGGGCGGTCAAGCTGGCCAAGCGGAACGCCAAGCCGGTCATCGTCGCCACGCAGATGCTCGACTCGATGATCGAGGCGTCCCGGCCGACGCGCGCGGAGGCGTCCGACGTGGCCAACGCGGTGATGGACGGCACGGACGCGGTGATGCTGTCCGGCGAGACGAGCGTCGGCAAGTACCCGATCCAGACGGTGCGGACGATGGGCCGGATCGTGCAGGCGGCGGAGGAGGAGATGCTCGCCAAGGGTCTGCCGCCGCTGACCGAGCGCAGCAAGCCGCGCACGCAGGGCGGGGCGGTGGCGCGCGCGGCGGCGGAGATCGGCGACTTCCTCGGGGCGCGCTATCTGGTGGCGTTCACGCAGTCCGGCGACACGGTGCGGCGGCTCTCGCGCTACCGCTCGCCGATCCCGGTGCTGGCCTTCACCCCGGACCCGGCGACGCGCAGCCAGCTCAACCTGACGTGGGGCGTGGAGACGTTCCTCGGCCCGATGGTGCAGACGACCGACGAGATGGTGGCGCAGGTCGACGAGCAGTTGCTGAAGATCGGCCGCTGCCGCAAGGGCGACGTCGTGGTGATCACCGCCGGCAGCCCCCCGGGCATCCCAGGCTCGACCAACCTCGTCCGCGTCCACCACATCGGCGAGGACGACCCGGCGAGCTGACGCACCGCGGGGGTGCGCCTTCGGCGGGGTGGCCGGGTGGGGAACCAGGGCATCGCCGTGCTCGCGGGCTTCCGTGCATGCGGAACGCCGCGCCCGGCCGCCGCGGCTCGCCGCAGGCGGCAGCGGTGAGTCTCGCATCTCCCGCTCCCGCCGGCGGAGCCGCGGACCGGGCTGTTCCTCCGCGCCGGGGGAGAGGCGCTCAGTGCGCCGCCGACTCCCAGTCCGGGCCGACGCCCACCGCGACGTCCAGGGGCGCCCGCAGGGACACCGCGCCGGCCATCTCGCGGCGTACCAGCTCCTCCACCCGCTCGCGCTCGCCCGGCGCCACCTCCAGCACGACTTCGTCGTGCACCTGGAGCAGCAGCCGCGTCTCCAGCGACGCCGCCGTCAGCGCCCGGTCCACCCGCAGCATCGCGAGCTTCACGATGTCCGCCGCCGTGCCCTGGATCGGCGCGTTGAGGGCCATCCGCTCGGCCATCTCGCGCCGCTGGCGGTTGTCGCTGTTGAGGTCGGGCAGATACCGGCGGCGGCCGAACATCGTCTCCGTGTAGCCCGTCGCCCGCGCCTCGTCGACGACGCGGTGCAGATAGTCCCGGACCCCGCCGAAGCGCTCGAAGTAGTTCTCCATCAGCTTGCGGGCCTCGGCCGCCTCGATGCCGAGCTGCTGCGAGAGGCCGAACGCGGACAGCCCGTAGGCCAGCCCGTACGACATCGCCTTGATCTTCCGCCGCATCTCGGCGTCGACCTCGGTGCGCGGCACCGCGAACACCTGTGAGGCGACCGTGTCGTGCAGGTCCTCGCCGGAGGTGAACGCCTCGATCAGGCCCTCGTCCTCCGACAGATGGGCCATCACGCGCAGCTCGATCTGGCTGTAGTCGGCGGTCAGCAGCGACTCGTACCCCTCGCCGACGACGAAGCCGCGCCGGATCGCCCGGCCCTCGTCGGTACGGATGGGCACGTTCTGCAGGTTCGGATCGGTGGAGGACAGCCGGCCGGTGGCGGCGACGGTCTGGCTGAACGTGGTGTGGATCCGGCCGTCCGCCGCGATGGTCTTGATCAGCCCCTCGACCGTGGAGCGCAGCCTGGCCTGCTCGCGGTGGCGCAGCATGATGACCGGCAGCTCGTGGTCGGTCTTGGTGGCGAGCCAGGCCAGCGCGTCGGCGTCCGTCGTGTAGCCCGTCTTGGTCTTCTTCGTCTTCGGCAGGTCCAGCTCGCCGAAGAAGACCTCCTGCAACTGCTTGGGCGAGCCGAGGTTGAACTCGTGCCCCACCGCGTCGTGCGCCTCCCGGACGGCCTGCTGCACCGCGCCGGCGAACTGCTCCTCCATGGCCTCCAGATGGGCCCGGTCGACGGCGACGCCGGCCCGCTCCATCCCCGCCAGCACCGCGGAGACCGGCAGCTCCATGTCGCCCAGCAGCTCCGCCGCACCGACCTGCGCCAGCTTCTCCGACAGCGCCTCGCCGAGGTCCAGGACCGTACGGGCCGTGCGCATCAGCGCGTCCCGCTCGGCCGCCTCCTGGTCGCCCTCCTCGCCGTCGAGGCCCAGCTCCAGTTGCCCGTCGGCCGCCGGGGGCTCCAACTCGCGGCCCAGATAGGCGATCGACAGCGCGTCGAGCGCGAACGTCCGCCGGCCGGGGGTGACCAGATAGGCGGCCAGGGCCGTGTCCATCGCCACGCCCTCGACCGTCCAGCCGTGCTCGGCGAAGACGCGCATCGCGCTCTTCGCGTCGTGCACCGTCTTGGCGCTGCCGGCGTCCGCGAGCCAGCCCGCGAACGCCTGCTCGTCCGCGGCGTCCAGCCGGGCCGGGTCGAACCACGCGGCGGGCCCCTCCGCGGTCGCCAGCGCGACCTCGGAGACGCTGCCGACGCCGAGCTGCCAGGTGCCGACGGTGGCCATGCCGAGGGGCGCCGAGCCGTGCTCGGCGAGCCACGGCGCCAGCTCGCCCGTCGCCAGCACCCGGCCGTCGACCTGCACGCCCGGCTCGGGCTCGACCTCCGCCTCGGCGGCGCCCGGGTCGGCGTTGAACAGCCGCTCGCGGAAGTTGGGGTTGCGGAACTCCAGGGCGTCCATGACGACCTGGAGCGACGTCCGGTCGTACGGCTTGCGCTCCAGCTCCTCGGGCCGGGCGGGCAGCTCGACGGCGCGGTCCAGCTCGGTCAGCCTGCGGTTGAGCTTCACCGCGTCGAGGTGGTCGCGCAGGTTCTGCCCGGCCTTGCCCTTGACCTCCTCGGCCCGCTCGGCCAGCTCCGCGAACGACCCGAACTGCTTGATCCACTTGGCCGCGGTCTTCTCGCCGACGCCCGGGATGCCGGGCAGGTTGTCGGAGGGGTCGCCGCGCAGGGCGGCGAAGTCCGGGTACTGCGCGGGGGTCAGGCCGTACCGCTCCTCGACCTTCTCCGGGGTGAAGCGGGTCAGCTCGGAGACGCCCTTGGTGGGATACAGCACCGTCACATGGTCGGAGACGAGCTGGAAGGAGTCCCGGTCGCCGGTGACGATCAGCACCTCGAACCCGGCCGCCTCGGCCTGCGTGGCGAGTGTGGCGATCACGTCGTCCGCCTCGAAGCCCTCGACGGCGAAGCGCGGCACGTTCATCGCGTCCAGCAGCTCGCCGATCAGCTCGACCTGGCCCTTGAAGTCGTCGGGCGTCGACGACCGGTTCGCCTTGTAGTCCGCGAACTCCGCGGAGCGCCAGGTCTTGCGCGAGACGTCGAAGGCGACGGCCAGGTGCGTCGGCGCCTCGTCACGCAACGTGTTCGACAGCATCGACGTGAAGCCGTAGATCGCATTGGTGACCTGCCCGCTGACGGTGGAGAAGTTCTCCGCGGGTAGCGCGAAGAACGCCCTGTATGCCAGGGAATGTCCGTCCAGCAGCATCAGGCGGGGGCTGCTGGGGTTACGGGGTTTCGATGCGTTCTCAGCCACGGTCCCGATCCTGCCATGCCGCACTGACAACGGAGCCCGTGACGGTGCGGCATGGCAGGATCGGAAACCGTACGCCCCACCGGAGAAAGGGTGACCGCCATGGCCGGCAAACCGCCCGTCGGCGACCCCGTGCAGGACGCCCCCGAGGTCACCACGCCCCAGCAGTCCGCCGTCGGCGCCGCCGCCATCGCGCACGCGCTGCGCACCGGGCAGGAACAGATGGGCGTACGGCGTACGGCCCGCACCCTGCTGCGCGTCAACCAGCGCGACGGCTTCGACTGCCCCGGCTGCGCCTGGCCCGACCCGGACCGGCCGCACACCTTCGAGTTCTGCGAGAACGGCGCCAAGGCCGTCGCCGAGGAGGCGACGCTGCGCCGCGTGACCCCCGAGTTCTTCGCCGCGCACCCCGTCGCGGAACTCGCCGGCCGCAGCGGCTACTGGCTGGGCCAGCAGGGCCGGCTCACCCACCCCGTGTACCTCGCCGAGGGCGCCCAGACGTACGAGCAGGTCTCCTGGGAGCGGGCGTTCGCCATCGTCGCCGAGGAACTGACCGCCCTCGACTCACCCGACGAGGCGGTCTTCTACACTTCCGGGCGCACCGGCAACGAGGCCGCGTTCCTCTACCAGCTCTTCGCCCGCGAGTTCGGCACCAACAACCTGCCGGACTGCTCGAACCTGTGCCACGAGTCGTCCGGCTCCGCGCTCACCGAGACCCTGGGCGTCGGCAAGGGCAGCGTCCTGCTCGACGACCTCCACCAGGCCGACCTGATCATCGTCGCCGGCCAGAACCCGGGCACCAACCACCCGCGCATGCTCACCGCGCTGGAGCGCGCCAAGCGGAACGGTGCCCGCATCATCACCGTCAACCCGCTGCCAGAGCCCGCCATGGTCCGGTTCAAGAACCCCCAGACCGTGCGCGGCCTCGCGCGCGGCGGCACCCCGCTGACCGACCTGTTCCTCCAGGTCCGCACCGGCGGCGACCAGGCGCTCTTCCGCGCCCTGGCCAGGCGGGTCCTCGCCGCGCACGACTCCGGCGCCAAGGCCGTCGACGAGGAGTTCGTCGCGGAGCACACCCACGGCTACGAGGAGTACGCGGCCGCCGCCCGCGGCTACGCCGACGCGGACGCCGAGCGCGCCACCGGCCTGACCGCCGCCGACCTCGACCGCGCCGCGGAACTGGTGCTGGCCGCCGACAAGATCGTCGTCTGCTGGGCGATGGGCCTCACCCAGCACAAGCACGCCGTGCCCACCATCAAGGAGATCGTCAGCTTCCTGCTCCTCGGCGGCCACGTCGGCCGCCCCGGCGCCGGTGTCTGCCCCGTGCGCGGCCACAGCAACGTGCAGGGCGACCGCACCATGGGCATCTTCGAGCGCCCCGCGCCCGCCTTCCTGGACGCGCTGCAGAAGGAGTTCGGCTTCGACCCGCCCCGCCACCACGGCTACGACGTCGTACGCGCCATCCGCGCGCTGCGCGACGGCGCCGCCAAGGTCTTCTTCGCGGTCGGCGGCAACTTCGTCTCCGCCTCGCCCGACACCGAGGTCACCGAGGCCGCGATGCGCCGCGCCCGGCTGACCGTGCAGGTCTCGACCAAGCTCAACCGCAGCCACGTGGTCACCGGCGCCCGCGCGCTCATCCTGCCCACCCTGGGCCGCACCGAGCGCGACCGGCAGCCGGGGCCCGACGGCCGCGGCCACGAGCAGTTCGTGACCGTCGAGGACTCCATGGGCGTCGTGCACGCCTCCCGCGGCCGGCTCGCGCCCGCCGGCGACGCGCTGCTGTCGGAGGTCGCGATCGTCTGCCGGCTGGCCCGCGCGGTGCTGGGGGAGGACAGCGCCACGCCCTGGGAGGAGTTCAGCAGTGACTACGGGCGCATCCGCGACCGCATCGCGCGCGTGGTGCCCGGCTTCGAGGACTTCGACGCCCGCGTCCGCCGCCCCGGCGGCTTCACCCTGCCGCACGCCCCGCGCGACGAGCGGCGCTTCCCCACGAGCACCGGCAAGGCCAACTTCACCGCGGGCCCCGTGACGTACCCCGAGGTGCCCGAGGGGCGGCTGCTGCTGCAGACGCTGCGCAGTCACGACCAGTACAACACCACGATCTACGGCCTGGACGACCGCTACCGCGGCGTGCGCGGCGGGCGGCGCGTCGTCCTCGTCCACCCCGACGACGCCGCGGACCTCGGCCTCGCCGACGGCGCGTACGCGGACATCGTCGGCGAGTGGCACGACGGCGTCGAGCGGCGCGCGGACGGCTTCCGCGTGGTGCACTACCCGACGGCCCGGGGCTGCGCGGCCGCGTACTACCCGGAGACCAACGTGCTGGTGCCGCTGGACTCCACCGCGGACACGAGCAACACCCCCACGAGCAAGTCCCTGGTGGTCAGGCTGGAACCGGCCGCGTCTACGGTGGAGCCCGACACGACGGCGTAAAGGACGGAGCCGGGCGCCCATGGGCGAGCACACCACGAAGTTCCCCCGAGAGATCCTCGACGAGTTCGCCGGCGTCGGCGTCGACCTGGAGAAGCTGTTCTCCGCCGGCGCCCTCGGGCAGCGCATGGGCCTGCGGGTGCTGGAGGCGGCGCCCGAGCGGGTCGTGGGCACGCTGCCGGTGGAGGGCAACACGCAGCCGTACGGGCTGCTGCACGGCGGCGCCTCCGCGGTGCTCGCCGAGACCCTGGGCTCCGTCGGCGCGATGCTGCACGGTGGCCCGGCGAAGGTCGCGGTCGGCGTCGACCTCAACTGCACCCACCACCGGGGCCTGCGCGCCGGCGTGGTCACCGGCGTCGCCACCCCGCTGCACCGCGGCCGGTCCACCGCGACGTACGAGATCGTCGTCAGCGACGAGGAGGACCGCCGGGTGTGCACCGCACGGCTCACCTGCCTGCTGCGCGACGCCTGACCCCGCGGCGGACCGGCGCACGGCGGCGGTCGGAGCGGTCGGAGGACCGCCGACCGCCGCCGGGCGGCGTCAGCGGCGCGGCGCCCTCAGCCCGTCCCTGACGACGACCTTCTTCACCGGCTTGCGGTCCCCGCGGGCGTGCGTCCGCTCGGCCTTCTTGCAATGCCCCCGGGGCACGTCCTTCACGTGCACCCGCTTGCCGGCCTGGCCCGCCGGGCCGGCCGGACCGTGCGAGACGTGCTTGACCTGCGTCGCGCACGGTCGCTGCGGCGCGGCGTGCCCCTCGGCGGCGCTCGCCGCGCCCGCGGTGCCCAGCAGTACCGCCAGCGCCCCGACCGCGGTGACCGCGGCGCGCTTCATCGTGACGTTCATGGTGAGACATCCCTTCCGTGCCGGTCCGTCCGGCACGGGCACCACCTTCGACCGCGCCGCCCGCAGGCCCGCACTCCCGCCGCCCGCCCGCGTGTCCCGCCGCGGGACACCGCCGCGGACCCGGGGATGAGAAGCCCATGAGAATCGCTCACCCGATACGCTCAGACCGGCCGCCCCCGGGGCCGTCCGCTCTCATCCCGCTCTCATGGTTCTCAGCACCCCCTCACCCTGGCGGCGCCGACGTCCCGTGCGGAATTCACCCGTCCGGGCGGTGAGAGGCAGTGCCCGGTACGGGATCCCGCAGGTCTGCCCCGGCGCCCCGAGGTCGCTGTGACCAGCGCCACTCGGCGTGAATCAAACTAGCTATGACCTGCACGTTTAGCGAACATGCCGCGCGGGTACGTTGCCCGTCTCACAAACGCCTTCTAGCCTCGGGGCGCATGAACCTCCTCCGGAAGCTCAATCACAAGCTCGGCGCAACCACGGGTTTCGAGATCCGCAAGGCCGGGCTGCCGTATGCGCCTGCCCCGAAACCCGCCCCGGCCAAGGAGCCCGCGGAGACGAAGCCGGTCGCGCAGGTCGCGTACCGCCCCCCGGAGGATCCCGAAGTCGACCGGCTACTCAGGCGGCCCGTGTTCATCATGTCGCCGGTACGCTCCGGCTCCACCCTGCTGCGCCTGCTCCTCAACGCGCACTCGCGCCTGCACTCCGCGCACGAGCTGCACTTCCGCCGGCTGGAGGTCACCACCAGCACCAAGCTCGCCGAGCGCGCCATGGCCGAGCTGGGTCTGGAGCGCGGCGACCTGGAGCACCTCATCTGGGACCGGGTGCTCCACCGTGAGCTGGTGCGCTCCGGCAAGGACTTCCTGGTGGAGAAGACGCCCAGCAACACCTTCGCGTACAAGCGCATCGCCGCCTGCTGGCCCGACGCCCGGTTCATCTTCCTGCTCCGCCACCCCGCCTCCATCGCCCGCTCCTGGTACGAGGCCGACCCGGAGAAGCGCACCGAGGAGGAGGCCGCCCTCGACGCGCTGCGCTACATGCGCGCCACCGAACGCGCCCGCCAGGCCCTGCCGGGCCACGTGGTGCGCTACGAGGAGCTGACCGACGACCCCGAGTCCGCCATGAAGGGCATCTGCTCCTACCTGGAGATCGACTTCGAGCCCGGCATGCTCGACTACGGCTCCCAGACCCAGACCAGCTACAAGAAGGGTCTCGGCGACTGGAAGGACAAGATCCGCAGCGGCCAGGTGCAGGCCGGCCGCGCGCTGCCGGCCGAGGAGGAGATCCCCGAGCCGCTGCGCGAGATCAGCACCGCCTGGGGCTACCTCGAAGGCGGAGCGGATCAGGACGCCGCGGCCGCCGCCCGCGAGCCGCACGCCGAGATCGCCGAGGTCTGGCCCCGCGACGGCGCCGTACGCCTCACCGGCAGCCTGCACGGCGTCACCGACGACGGCGGCCCCTGGGAGCTGCTCCTCGTCCGGCGCGACCACGAGGACCAGCAGTTGCGCTACCCGGCGGGTCTTGCGGACGGCGGGTTCGACGTCACGGTGCCCGTCGCCGACCTGGCGCCCGCGGGGCTGACCACCCCGGCCCAGTGGGACATCCACCTGGCCGCGGGCGAGGGCGACGCGGAGGTCCGGCTGCGCGCCGGCCGCCACCTCGACGGGATCACCGGCAAGAAGAACATCATGGTCTTCCCCGGCCAGCCCGCCGAGATCGACGGCGCGGACGTCGAGGTCAAGCCGTACTACACCATCAAGGACAACCTCTCCGTCGAGGTACTGCCGGCCTCATGAAGATCCGCTATCTGCTCATGCACGCCTACGGCACGGGCGGGACCATCCGCACCGTGTTCAACCAGGCCGGGTCCATGGCCGCCGCGGGCCACGACGTCGAGATCGCCAGCATGCAGCGCACCCGCGACGAGCCCCACTTCCCCCTCCACCCGAAGGTCACCGTCACCACCCTGGTCGACCAGCGGCCCGGCGCCCGCGAGGCGGAGCTGGCCGCGGCCGGGCCCCGGGCGGCGGAGAAGCGCGTCGAGCGCGAGGGTGAGCCGCCCCGGCACATCCCGTCGGGGGAGTTCGCGTACGAGCGCTACAACCGCCACGTCGAGGACACCGTCATCGGCTGGCTGGAGCGGCAGCACGACGCCGTGATCGTCCCGACGCGCCCCGGGCTGAACTTCCTCACCGCCCGGTTCACCCCGCGCTCCTGCGGCAAGATCGCCCAGGAGCACATGAACCTGGGCACGCACCCCTCGGACATCCGCGCCGCCATCCAGCGCGAGTACCCCCGGTTCGACGCCGTCGCCGTCCTCACCCACGGTGACCGCGAGGACTACCAGGAGCTGCTGCCCGGCACCCGCGTCGTCCGCATCCCCAACGCCGTACACACCGGCGACAAGAAACTGACCACCTACGCGGAACACGTCGCGGTGGCCGCCGGCCGGCTCTTCCCGCAGAAGGGCTTCGACATGCTGATCCCCGCGTGGGCGCAGCTCGTGGAGAAGTTCCCCGACTGGCAATTGCGCATCTTCGGCACCGGCGAGAAGAAGGCCGAGCTGCGCCGGCTGATCAACGAGAACCACCTGTACAACCACGTCTTTCTGATGGGGCACACGCACAAACTGGACGACGAACTTGCGAGAGCATCCTTTTATGTGCTCAGCTCGCGGTTCGAGGGCCTGCCCATGGTGATGATCGAATCGATGACCCACGGACTCCCCGTGGTCAGCTTCGACTGCCCGACGGGCCCCGCCGACGTGCTCACCCACGGGAAGGACGGGCTGCTGGTGCCCCGGAAGGACGTGGACGGGCTCGCCGAGGCCATGGGGCAGCTCATGGACGACGAGGGCCTGCGGGCCGATATGGGAGCGGCGGCACTGCAGACGTCGCGCTCCTACACTCCCGAGGCGGTCCATCCGCAGTGGGAGGCACTTTTCGAGGAGATTCACGGGAGTGGGAGTGCCTGACAACGCACCCGGCGCCGACGGCGTACACGCGCGCGGCGCCACGATCTGGCTCACCGGCCTGCCCAGCGCCGGCAAGACGACGCTGGCGCGCGCCTTCGGCGAGCGGCTCCGGGACGCCGGCCACCGGGTGGAGGTGCTGGACGGCGACGAGATCCGGGAATTCCTCACCGCCGGCCTCGGTTTCTCCCGCGGGGACCGCGACACCAACGTGCAGCGCATCGGCTTCGTCGCCGAACTGCTCGCGTCGCACGGCGTGAAGGTCCTCGTGCCGGTGATCGCCCCGTACGCGGACAGCCGCGAGGCGGTGCGCAAGCGCCACCAGACGGAGGGTACGACGTATGTGGAGGTACACGTGGCCACGCCCGTCGACGTCTGCGCCGAGCGCGACGTGAAGGGCCTCTACGCCAAGCAGGCGGCCGGCGAGATCTCCGGACTCACCGGCGTGGACGACCCGTACGAGCCGCCCGCGGACCCCGATCTGCGCATCCCCACGCACGAGCAGAGTGTCGAACAATCCGCGGCGATGCTTCACGCCGCACTGGTGGAACGAGGTCTCGCATGAGCCGGTTCGAGCAGGCCGCCGCCCAGGACTTCCAGTTGCCGCACCTGGACGTGCTGGAGTCGGAGGCGGTGCACATCTTCCGCGAGGTCGCGGGGGAGTTCGAGCGTCCGGTGATTCTCTTCTCCGGCGGCAAGGACTCCATCGTGATGCTCCACCTGGCGCTGAAGGCGTTCGCGCCGGCCCCGCCGCCGTTCGCGCTGCTGCACGTCGACACGGGGCACAACTTCCCCGAGGTGCTGGAGTACCGCGACCGCGTCGCCGCGCAGCACAACCTGCGGCTGCACGTCGCCTCCGTCCAGGAATTCATCGACCGCGGCGAGCTCAAGGAGCGCGCCGACGGCACCCGCAACCCGCTGCAGACCGTGCCGCTGCTGCGCGCCATCGAGGAGGCCCGCTACGACGCGGTCTTCGGCGGCGGCCGCCGCGACGAGGAGAAGGCACGCGCCAAGGAACGCATCTTCTCCCTGCGCGACGAGTTCGGCGGCTGGGACCCGCGCCGCCAGCGCCCCGAGCTGTGGCAGCTCTACAACGGCAAGCACGCCGTCGGCGAGCACGTCCGGGTCTTCCCGCTGTCCAACTTCACCGAGCTGGACGTCTGGCAGTACATCGCCCGCGAGAAGATCGTGCTCCCGGAGATCTACTACGCGCACCGCCGCGAGGTCTTCCTCCGCAGCGGCATGTGGCTCGCCCCGGGTGAGTGGGGCGGCGCCAAGCAGGGCGAGCGCGTCGAGACCCGCACGGTGCGCTACCGCACCGTCGGCGACATGTCCTGCACCGGTGCCGTCGACTCCGACGCCGACACCATCGAGAAGGTCATCGCCGAGATCGCCGCCACCCGCCTCACCGAGCGCGGCGCCACCAGGGCCGACGACAAGATGTCCGAGGCCGCCATGGAAGACCGCAAGCGCGAAGGCTACTTCTGATCATGACTGTGAACCCACCCGCCCCCGCCACGGAGCCGGCCGCGCTCACCGAGGTCTCCCTGCTGCGCTTCGCCACCGCGGGCAGCGTCGACGACGGCAAGTCGACCCTCGTCGGCCGGCTGCTGCACGACTCCAAGTCGGTCCTGGCCGACCAGTTGGAGGCCGTCGAGCGCGCCTCCGCCAGCCGCGGGCAGGAGGCCCCCGACCTGGCGCTGCTCACCGACGGGCTGCGCGCCGAGCGCGAGCAGGGCATCACCATCGACGTGGCGTACCGCTACTTCGCCACCCCGCGGCGCCGCTTCATCCTCGCCGACACCCCCGGCCACGTGCAGTACACCCGCAACATGG
Organism: Streptomyces sp. NBC_01808; assembly: GCF_035917395.1. NCBI lineage: Bacteria > Bacillati > Actinomycetota > Actinomycetes > Kitasatosporales > Streptomycetaceae > Streptomyces > Streptomyces sp. NBC_01808. The sequence continues at coordinate 1,725,412 of NZ_CP109072.1, read as the reverse complement.
TCACCGGCGCCTCCACCGCCGAGCTGGCGGTCATCCTCGTGGACGCCAGGCACGGCGTCGTCGAGCAGACCCGCAGGCACGCCGCGGTCGCCGCGCTGCTGCGCGTGCCGCACGTGGTCCTGGCCGTCAACAAGATGGACCTCGTCGGCTACGCGGAGGACGTCTTCGCGACCATCGCCGCCGAGTTCACCAAGTACGCCAAGGCCCTCGGCGTGCCCGCCATGACCACCATCCCGATCTCGGCGCTGGAGGGCGACAACGTCGTCACCCCGTCGGCCGTCATGGACTGGTACGCGGGCCCCACGGTGCTGGAGCACCTGGAGACCGTCCAGATCGACCACGACCCGCGCGGCCGCGTGACCCGCTTCCCCGTGCAGTACGTGATCCGCCCGCAGACCGCGGAGCACCGCGACTACCGCGGCTACGCCGGGAAGATCGCCTCCGGCATCTTCCACGTCGGCCAGCCCGTCACCGTGCTGCCCTCGGGCCACACCTCCAGCATCGCCGCCATCGACGTGCTGGGCGAGAGCGTCGACGCCGCGTGGGCGCCGCAGTCGGTCACCATCCGGCTCGCCGACGACATCGACATCTCCCGCGGCGACATGATCGCCCCCAGCGAGCAGGCCCCCGAGGCCACGCAGGACATCCAGGCCACCGTCTGCCACCTGCACGACACCGCGCTCACCCCCGGCGCCCGGGTGCTGCTCAAGCACACCACCCGCACCGTCAAGGCGATCGTCAAGCAGATCCCCGACCGGCTCACGCTCGACGACCTCTCCCACCACCCCGCCCCGGGGTCCCTGGAGGTCAACGACATCGGCCGCGTCGTGCTCCGCACCTCGGAGCCGCTGCCGATGGACGCCTACGGCGACTGCCGGCGCACCGGCTCGTTCCTGCTGATCGACCCCGCCGACGGCTCCACTCTCGCCGCGGGCATGGCGGGTGCCGCATTCGCAGGCGCGGACAGCGAGAAGCGGGCCGAACTCGACGACGCCGAGTGGGACTTCTGACCGCACCCCGCCCGGCCGCCGGCCCGCCGGGACGCTGACGGCGTCCCGCGGACCGGCCGCGGGCCGCGTACGGACGACGGCGGCGGGAGCGGGGCACCGGCCCCGACTCCCGCCGCCGTCGCGTACGTTCGGTAGTCGGACGCGGGTGCGTACGGACCGCTGCGCAGCGGCCCGTACGCCCTTACTCTGTCCGCCATGAGCGCGCCCACCCGGCCCGAGCCCGGCCCAGAGCCGGACCCCGGCCCGCCCGCGGAGGTCCTCGGCGGCGGCTCCGCGGGGCCGCGCCTCGGCGAGCGCTGGACGGCGCTGCCGCCCCGCTCCCGCCGGCTCGCCGCCGTCGGCACCGGACTCGCCGTGCTGGCCGCTGCCGGCGTATACGCCCTGGCCACACGGCCGGAGCCGGAGCCGCCCGCGCCCGTGCCGTACCCGATCCAGTCCACTCACTTCTCCTTTCTCGGGATAGAGACCCCCAAAGCGGGCGATAACGTCTTTGATGCCCGGCTCATGGCCACCTCGGACAGCGGCGCCTCACTGGAGAAGATCACCCAGGGCTACAGCGGCCTGAAGCTGTCCGTCCGGCCCGCGCTGCCGTTGGCCCTCGCCGAGGGCCAACCCACCCGGGTCACCGTCAGGTTCGAGGTCGTCCGGTGCGCGGGGCTCCCCCTCGACGCGCGCCTCCCCTCGCTGCGCGTAACGCTGCGTAACACGCGCGCAATACAGGACTACAGCTCCATCCTCGGCGGGACCTACGCCGCCGAACTGTCCCGGGCACTGCGTACGATATGCGAACCCGCCCCGCGGGCGGCTCCCGGCGCATAGGACACCAGCAGCGGCTTCGCGCCCGTTCGGGCGTCCGGACTCCGCGGATCCGGCACAGACCGCGCCCGCCGACGCGTAAGGTGACTGTAAGGGTCATAACAAGAGAGTCACAGCATTGCCTGCACCTCTGCCCCCTCGACCCGGGGCGGCTTAGAGTCACGCCCAGTCACCGCGCAGCAGGTCACCTTCCGACGCCTGCCGCGTGCACCGGCCCACTCTGCGCAGTCGAGGCCGCGCCAGGGGAAAGGACTGATCGTGCGTCACCGTTCCTTGCTCATACTCACCACTGCGGTCACCGCAGGGGCTCTCACGCTGTCTGCTTGCGGTTCCCGCGACGACGACAGCGAAGGTGGGGGCGGTGGCGACGGAACGACCGTCGTTATCGGCCTCGACGCCCCGCTGACAGGCGACCTCTCGGCCCTGGGCATCGGCATCCAGAACTCCGCCGAGCTCGCCGTGAAGACTGCCAACAAGAACGAGGAGGTCAAGGGCGTCACGTTCGAGCTCGAGCCCCTCGACGACGTGGCACAGGCCCAGCAGGGCCAGCAGAACGCCACCAAGCTCGTCGGCGACGAGGACGTCATGGGCGTCGTCGGCCCGCTGAACTCCGACGTCGGCCAGTCCATGCAGAAGGTCTTCGCCGACGCCGACCTTGTCCAGGTCTCGCCCGCCAACACCAACCCCGCCCTGACCCAGGGCGAGGAGTGGCAGGACGGCGAGAAGGCGCGGCCGTTCGACACGTACTTCCGCGTGTCCACCACCGACGCCATCCAGGGCCCGTACGCGGCGCAGTACCTCTACAACGAGGAGAAGCTGAAGAAGGTCTTCGTCATCGACGACAAGAAGACCTACGGCGCCGGCCTCGCCGGCACCTTCGCCGACGAGTTCGAGAAGCTCGGCGGCAAGGTCGTCGGGACCGACCACGTCAACCCCGACGACAAGGACTTCGCGGCCATCGCCACGAAGGTCAAGAACTCCGGCGCCGATTTCGTCTACTACGGCGGCGAGTACCCGGCCGGTGCCCCGCTGGCCGCCCAGGTCAAGAAGGCCGGGGCCAAGATCCCGACCGTCGGCGGCGACGCGCTGTTCAGCGCCGAGTACGTCTCCCTCGCCAAGGAGAACGCCGAGGGCGACATGGCCAGCTCCGTCGGCGCCCCGCTGACCGAGCTGGACACCGCCAAGGAGTTCATCAAGAACTACGAGGCGGCCGGCTACGAGGACGCCTACGAGGCGTACGGCGGCTACTCCTACGACTCCACCTGGGCCATCATCCAGGCCGTGAAGGCCGTCGTCGACGAGAACGACGGCGAACTGCCCGGTGACGCGGACGAGGCCCGCAAGGCCATCACCGAGGCCATGAAGGACGTTTCCTTCGAGGGCGTGACCGGCAAGGTCGGCTTCGACGAGTTCGGCGACACCACCAACAAGCAGCTGTCGCTGTACCAGGTCAAGGACGGCGAGCACGTGCCGCTGACCAGCGGCGAGTTCGAAGGCTGACCGGGGCGACCACCACCGCCCACTGATCACACAGACCGTAAGCGGCGCGGGGGGCGCACACAGCGCCCCCCCCGCGGCCATATCTGACACCCACTCGGAGGCCCAGCGGTGAACGATCTGCCGCAGCAACTTGCCAACGGCCTGCTACTCGGCGCCTTGTACGGGCTCATAGCCATCGGTTACACGATGGTGTACGGCATTGTTCAGCTCATCAACTTCGCCCACGGCGAGATATTCATGATCGGCGGCTTCGGCGCCCTGACGATGTGGTTGTGGATGCCCGACGGCACCAGCCTGCTCGTCGCCCTGCCGCTGATGATCCTCATGGCCGTCATCTGCTCCGTGCTCGTCGGCGTCGGCGCGGAACGTTTCGCCTACCGCCCCCTGCGCGGCGCACCCCGCCTCGCCCCCCTCATCACCGCGATCGGCCTGTCCATCGCCCTCCAGCAGGCCATCTGGGCCTGGTACCCCGACGCCACGAAGTCGCGGCCCTTCCCGGAGTTCTCCGGCCCGCGCCTCGACTTCGGCGCCTTCACCATCGAACGCGGCGAGCTCTACCTGCTCATCGCCGCCCCCCTCTGCATGATCGCCCTCGGCTTCTTCGTCTCCAAGACCCGCACCGGCCGCGCCATGCAGGCCACGTCGCAGGACCCGGACACGGCCAAGCTCATGGGCATCAACACCGACCGCATCATCGTCATGGCCTTCGCCATCGGCGCCGCCTTCGCGGCCATCGCGGCCATCGCCCACGGCCTGCGCTACGGCGAGGTCAACTTCAAGATGGGCTTCATCGCCGGCCTCAAGGCCTTCACCGCCGCCGTCCTCGGCGGCATCGGCAACATCTACGGCGCCATGATCGGCGGCGTAGTCCTCGGGCTCGCCGAGGCCATGGCCACCGCCTACATCGCCGACATCCCCGGCATGGAGCAGCTCGGCGGCGGTGCGTGGAAGGACGTCTGGGCGTTCGTCCTGCTCATTCTCGTACTGCTCTTGCGGCCCCAGGGCCTCTTGGGCGAACGCGTCGCGGATCGGGCGTGATAGCGATGACCACCTTGGAGAAGAACACCGCATCCGAGGCCGCCCCCGCGGGCGGCGCGCTGCCCCTGGCACCGGGCCCCGCCCGGCTGCTCGCCTACGCCGGCGCCTTCGGCACGTTCGTCTCGACCTTCCTCTCGTGGACCTACACGGAGGAGTTCCCGGGCAACCTCACCGTCTACGGATACCCCGGCGGACTCCAACTCCTGACGCTCACCGGCGCCCTGCTCACCCTGCTGTTCCTGCTCTCCGGCAGCGGCCTGCGCGGACTGCGCTGGCTCACCCCCGGCGGCCCCCACAGCGCGGTACGGCTGCTCGCGCTCGGCACCCTCGGCGTCACCGGCTACACCGTCGGCGCCATCGTCAAGAACCTCGGCGGCCTTATCAACGTCGACCCCGGCGGCTACATCGCCGTAGCGATGGCCCTGATCGCCGCCATCGGCGCCCTCGGGCTGCCGTCGGACGTTCCCGTGGACGCCGAGAACCCGCCCGCCAACCCCTGGGCGCAACTGGTGCACTCGCTGAAGGCGCCCGTCCCGGGGCGGGTGCGGGACCTGCCGGGCTGGGTGGAGATCGTCATCATCTCCGCCGCCTTCGCCCTCGGCCTGTACGTCTTCACGTTCGGCATCGACACCGACTACGCCGAACTCTTCATCGGCTACATGGTGCTCGTCTCCTTCGCGTTCCCCGCCGTGGGCCGCGCGGGCCTCACCCGGCAACTGGGCCAGCTCACCGCCAAGCACCGGAACGTGACCGTGACCGCCGCCTTCGTCGCCGCGTTCGCCTTCCCGTTCACCCAGAGCAACGACGCCTACGCCAGCATCGGCACCAACATCCTCATCTTCGCCACCGTGGCGCTCGGCCTCAACGTCGTCGTCGGCCTCGCCGGCCTGCTCGACCTCGGCTACGTCGCCTTCCTCGGCGTCGGCGCGTACACCGCCGCCCTGGTCTCCGGCGCACCCACCTCCAGCATCGGGGTCACCTTCCCGTTCTGGGCGGCCGTGCTCACCGGCGCCGCGGCGTCGCTCGTCTTCGGCGTGCTCATCGGCGCCCCGACCCTGCGGCTGCGCGGCGACTACCTCGCCATCGTCACCCTCGGGTTCGGCGAGATCTTCCGCATCGGCGTGCAGAACCTCGACGGCGACTCCGGGCCCGACGTCACCAACGGGCCCAACGGCATCCCGAACATCCCGGAGCTGGAGATCTTCGGCTTCAACCTCGGCGAGGAGCACACCATCCTCGGCCAGGAGCTGGGCAGGTTCTCCAACTACTTCCTGCTCATGCTGCTGTTCACCGTCGTGATCGTCACGATCTTCCGGCGTGCGGACCAGTCGCGCATCGGCCGCGCCTGGGTCGCCATCCGCGAGGACGAGACCGCCGCCCGTGCCATGGGCATCAACGCCTTCCGGCTCAAGCTCCTCGCGTTCGCGCTCGGCGCCACCCTGGCCGGCATGGCGGGCACCGTACAGGCGCACGTGACGTACACCGTCACGCCCACCCAGTACAAGTTCGTCGAAGCCGTGCCGCCGAACTCCGCGTTCCTGCTGGCGGCCGTCATCCTCGGCGGCATGGGCACCGTCAGCGGCCCGCTCATCGGCGCGTCGCTGCTCTACCTGATCCCCGCCAAGCTGCAGTTCGTCCAGGAGTACCAGCTCCTGCTCTTCGGCGTGGCGCTGGTCCTGCTCATGCGCTTCCGCCCGGAGGGCCTCATCGCCGACCGCCGGAAGCAGCTCGAGTTCCACGACACCGGCCAGCTCGACGTGCCCAAGGAAGATACCGACCTCGGCAAGAAGGTGGGGGTGTGACACCGATGGCCAGCGACACCATCCCCGCCAGGGGACCGGGCGGCGGGACCGTCCTGGACGCCCGCGGCGTCACCATGCGCTTCGGCGGCCTCACCGCCGTACGCAGCGTCGACCTCACCGTCGGCCACGGCGAGATCGTCGGGCTCATCGGCCCCAACGGCGCCGGCAAGACCACCTTCTTCAACTGCATGACCGGGCTCTACATCCCCACCGAGGGCACGGTCCGCTACAAGGGCACGGTCCTGCCGCACCGCTCCCACCGCGTCACCGAGGCGGGCATCGCCCGTACCTTCCAGAACATCCGTCTCTTCGCCAACATGACGGTTCTGGAAAACGTCCTCGTCGGCCGGCACACCCGCACCAACGAAGGGCTGTGGTCCGCGCTGCTGCGCAACCCCGGCTTCAAGCGGGCGGAGCGGGCGTCCGAAGCGCGCGCCATGGAACTCCTGGAGTTCACCGGGCTGGCCGCCAAGCGCGACCACCTCGCCCGCAACCTCCCCTACGGCGAACAGCGCAAGCTGGAGATCGCCCGGGCGCTGGCGAGCGAGCCCGGACTGCTGCTCCTCGACGAGCCCACCGCGGGCATGAACCCGCAGGAGACCCGGGCCACCCGCGAGCTGGTCTTCGCCATCCGCGAACAGGGCATCTCGGTACTCGTCATCGAGCACGACATGCGCTTCATCTTCGGACTCTGCGACCGCGTCGCCGTCCTCGTCCAGGGCGAAAAACTGGTCGAGGGCACCCCCGACGTCGTCCAGAGCGACGACCGCGTCGTCGCCGCGTACCTCGGCACCCCCTTCGAGGGCGTCCCCGAGGACGAGGCCGTCGCCGAGGTCGCCGCGGCCGAGGACGCGGTCGCCAGGAACACCGGGAGCGGCAGCGCCCCCAAGACGAGCAAGGAGGGCGACGCGTGACCGCGCTACTGCAGGTCGAAGACCTGAAGGTCGCCTACGGCAAGATCGAGGCCGTCAAGGGCATCTCGTTCAGCGTCCAGAGCGGCGAGGTCGTCACGCTCATCGGCACCAACGGCGCCGGCAAGACGACGACCCTGCGCACCCTCTCCGGACTGCTGAAGCCCTCCGGCGGCAAGATCTTCTTCGACGGCACCCCGCTCAACGGCGTCGGCGCCCACAAGATCGTCGCCATGGGCCTCGCCCACTCCCCGGAGGGCCGCCGGCTCTTTCCCCGCCTCACCATCACCGAGAACCTCCAACTCGGCGCCTTCCTCCGGAAGGACGCGGCGGGCATCGAGCAGGACATCAAGATGTGCTACGACCTGTTCCCCATCCTCGGCGAACGGCGCAAGCAGGCAGCCGGCACCCTGTCCGGCGGCGAGCAGCAGATGCTCGCCATGGGCAGGGCCCTGATGTCCCGGCCCAAGCTGCTCATGCTCGACGAGCCCTCCATGGGCCTCTCGCCGATCATGATGCAGAAGATCATGGAGACGATCCGGGAGCTGAAGGCCCAGGGCACCACCATCCTGCTCGTCGAGCAGAACGCCCAGGCCGCCCTCTCCATCGCCGACCACGGCCACGTGATGGAGGTCGGCAAGGTCGTCCTGTCGGGCACCGGAGAGGAACTCCTGCACGACGAATCCGTGCGCAAGGCATACCTCGGCGAAGACTGAGAACCCACCGCACAGCCAGAGCGGCCCGCGCCCCGGGGAGGGGGGCACGGGCCGCTCGCGCGCGTTCGCGGGTCGTACGGAAGCCCCGTAGAGGCTCCGCTGACTAACCCTGCTTCTTCTTCGCCTTCTTCTCCGCGTCGTCCTCGATCACGGCCTCGGCCACCTGCTGCATCGACAGCCGGCGGTCCATCGACGTCTTCTGGATCCACCGGAACGCCGCCGGCTCCGACAGCCCGTACTCGGTCTGCAGGATGCTCTTCGCCCGGTCCACCAGCTTCCGCGTCTCCAGCCGCTGGGTGAGGTCGACGACCTCCTTCTCCAGTGTCTTCAGCTCCGTGTAGCGCGAGACGGCCATCTCGATGGCCGGCACCACGTCACCCTTGCTGAACGGCTTCACCAGATACGCCATGGCCCCGGCGTCCCGCGCCCGCTCCACCAGCTCGCGCTGGGAGAACGCGGTGAGCATCAGCACCGGCGCGATGGAGTCGGCGGCGATCCGCTCGGCGGCGGAGATCCCGTCGAGCACGGGCATCTTCACATCCAGGATCACCAGATCCGGCTGCTGCTCCCGCGCCAACTGCACCGCGGTCTCCCCGTCCCCCGCCTCCCCCACGACGGTGTACCCCTCCTCCTCCAGCATCTCCTTCAGATCGAGCCGGATGAGGGCCTCGTCCTCCGCGATGACGACCCGCGTGGTCAGCGGCGGCACGTGCTCGCCGCCTCCGGCGCTGGCGGCGACGACTTCCTCCGGGGTTTCGGGGGTCTCGGGGGCGCTCACGGTGCTCCTCGGGGTATTGCCTGGCTGCGATAGGGGGGCACCCACGAGGGTACCGACCTCTTGTATGGTGAGTGGCGCCGCCTCACGCGGAGCCCCGGTAGCCCAATCGGTAGCAGGCAATGCTCTCAAACAGCATCCAGTGTGGGTTCGAGTCCCACCCGGGGCACTTGATCTTCATGCGATCCGGTGACCATGTCGCGACTTCTCTCCGCCCCGCTCGTCTCTGAGCCAAGCTCGCTTCTGTGTACGACCTTGATACGCGCAAGCGCGCACTGGCCCTGGTCGCCGAGGGGCGAAGCCTGCACTCGGTCAGCAGGCAGATGGGAGTGTCCCGGGCGGCGATCCGCAGTTGGCTCGTACGCCTCGAACCGCTCCCTTCGGTGACGAGCCGCGGACACTGCGTGCGCTGCCGACCTGAGCCCGGCCTGCCCGCGGCCCCCGAGTCGTACGCCTATCTGCTGGGCCTCTACCTGGGTGACGGGTGCGTCAGCCGTCATGCCCGAGGCAACTACTGCCTGCGCATCGCCTGCGCGGACGCGTGGCCGGGACTCATCGACGCGTGTGCGGACGCGATCCGGGCGGTCCGTCCGGAGAGCAGCGTCTGCCGCGTGCGGGGGAAGGGGTGCGTGTCGGTGACGAGCTGGAGCGTCCACTGGGCATGTTTGTTTCCCCAGCACGGCCCCGGCCCCAAGCACGGGCGGACGATCCGGCTGGCGACCTGGCAAGAGGGCATCGTCGAGGCGTGTCCGTGGCCGTTCATCCGGGGGCTGATCCATTCGGACGGGTGCCGGATCATCAACTGGACCGCCCGCACCACCGGGGGCGTGACGAAGCGATACGAGTACCCCCGCTACTTCTTCACCAACCGCTCCGCCGACATCATCCGTCTGTTCTGCGACACGCTCGACCGCGTCGGGGTCGAGTGGAAGGCCGGTGGACAGCGGACCCGGCCGGCCAAGAACATCTCCGTCGCCAGGCGCGCTTCCGTCGCGCTCATGGACGCGCACGTCGGGGCGAAGTACTGAGCCCGCCCCTGTCTCCGCCTCGGCGGTGTCCCAGGGGTATCCGCCGGGTGTGTGGATGCGGTTACCGTTCATCCACAGGCGGTAGAACGCGGCATCAACTTGACGTATGGTCGCGAGCATTGCTGTGCGGGGGAGCCTGCAGACCTACGGAGGGGACGGGTAGGCGATGTCTGCGCCGACGCGACGACGACTGCGCAAGGGTGCGATGACCGCGGCGGTGGCAGCCGCCGCGATGGCGGCGCTCACGGCCTCACAGGCGCCGGGGCTCTCCGCGGGGCCCGACGTCCCCGGGAAGAGCGCCCCCGACCAGGCGCCGGGGGGCGGGGAGGACTCGATCACGGGTGGGTCCCCTTACTACACCGACCTGCCGCCGCTGGAGAGCGCCAACCCCTCGCCCGGTGACGAGCTGGAGGACGAGGCCGACGACTCCGGTATCCCGGCGACCGTTCTCGACGCGTACAAGCAGGCAGAGAGCCGGCTCGCGAGCACGAACCCCGGGTGCAACCTGGAGTGGGAGCTGCTGGCGGCCATAGGGCGCGTCGAGTCGGGGCACGCCCGCGGCGGTGACGTGAAGGCGGACGGCACGACGCGGAACCCGATCCTCGGTCCCGTGCTCAACGGCAACGGCTTCGCCAACATCACGGACACCGACGGCGGCGAGTACGACGGGGACACCAGCCACGACCGTGCCGTCGGCCCCATGCAGTTCATCCCCTCGACCTGGGCCACCTGGGGCAGCGACGGCAACGATGACGGCGAGCGGAATCCGAACAACGTCTACGACGCGGCCCTGGCCGCCGGGCGCTATCTGTGCGCGGGCGGGCGCGATCTGTCCTCGCAGTCCGATCTGGAAGCCGCCATCCTCGGGTACAACCAGTCGCAGTCGTATCTCCGTACGGTCCTGACCTGGTACGACTTCTACAAGGAGGGCGGCGCCGATTCGGTGCCCGACGGCTCCGGTGCCGACCCGGGCGACCGTAGCGACGGTGTCAACACGCCGACTCCCTCGCCGAGCCCCACGGAGAGCGACAGCCCGGGCAAGGGCGGCAAGGGCGGAGACGACGGCGACGGCGGCGGTGGCAAGGACGACGGCAAGGGCGGCGGCAGCCCCAGCCCCGGCCCCAGCGACCCGCCGCCGCCCGGCGGGGGCAGCGAGGACCCCGAGGAGCCGGCGCCGCCGCCGACCATCGCGGACCTGCGCCTGGCGAGCCCGCAGTCCTCCACCGCGTACACCGGCGCCGACTTCGAGGAGCGCCCGAAGGTGCGGGGCGTGACCTCGCGCGGCACCGGCGTGTCCGGCAAGACGGTCACGTTCACCATCAGCGGCCAGACCGGCGCGGTCTTCGCCGGCGGCGGTAAGACCGCGTCCGTCACCACCAACAGCTCGGGTTACGCGACGGCGCCCGTGGTCAAGGCGGGCAAGCTGACCGGGGAGTTCACGATCCGCGCCACGACGGGCGGCGGCGTGAGCCCGGTGGACTTCGCCGCCGAGGTGGAGGCGTCGTACGGGCTGGCCCGGGTCGGTGACGCGGCGCTGAAGGCGGCGGCGGGCGGCGAGTTCGGCACCGTCGAGGCCAAGGTGACGTACCGGGGCGGTCCTGCCGCGAAGGCGCCGGTGACGGCGGCGATGGTCACGGAGGCGGGCGAGCAGAACGACAAGGGCCCGTTCTTCAAGGACACGGAGGGCAACCCGGTCCGCAAGCTGAACCTGACGACGGAGGACGACGGCACGGTGAAGCTGCCGACGATCCACGCGGGTGACGCGGCCGGCACGTACCTGCTGAGGCTGACCACGAACGAGGGCGTGACGCTGACGCTGGAGCTGACCGTCGAGTAGGGCGGGCAGGGTTTGAGGGCCGCCGGGCCGCGACCCGGCGGCCCGCCGGTCAGCGGCCGGCGTTCGTGCGGCGCGTGGTGTGCCGGGTGGGCGTGGCGGTGGCCGGGTCCTCGGGCCAGGGGTGCTTCGGGTAGCGGCCCCGCAGCTCCGCGCGGACGGCGGGGTAGCCCTGCCGCCAGAAGGACTCCAGGTCCGCGGTGACGGCGGCGGGGCGGCCGGCGGGGGACAGCAGGTGCACCAGGAGCGGTACGCGGCCGTCCGCGATCCGCGGGGTCCGGTCGAGGCCGAAGAGTTCCTGGAGCTTGACGGCGAGCACGGGCTGCTGCGGGTCTTCGTAGTCGACGCGGATGCGGGAGCCGCTGGGCACCTCGATGCGTTCCGGGGCGAGTTCGTCGAGGCGGGCGGCTTCGCCGCGGGCCCAGGGGAGGAGCCCTTGGAGTACGCGGCCGGCGTCGATGCGGCGCGGGTCGTCGTCCAGCCAGTCGCCGGCGCGGGTGAGGAGTGCGTCGTCGGAGACGGCGGGCCAGGGGTCGCCGAGTGCGCCGTGCAGGAACGCCAGCCGGCGGCGCAGCGCGCGGGCGTGCTCGGACCAGCGCAGCAGCGCGGTGCCTTCGCGGCGCAGCCCGTCGAGGCGGGCGGCCCGCAGGCGCGCGGGGTCGGGGCGGGGGAGGGGCCGGGCGCGGAGTTCGACGGCGCCGAGGCGGGTGACGCGGCGGGCGACGGTTTCGTGCCGCTCGGCGGACCAGGTGACCTCGTCCTCGGTGCGGAGCAGGGTTTCCGCGGCCCGTAGCGCGGTGGCCTCGTCGAGGGGGGCGCCGAGCCGCAGCCGGGCGCCGGCGGCGCCGACGGGCCGGTCGGCGACGGCGACGGCGAGCCACGGCTGCCCGCGCAGGGCGGATCCGTCGCCGGCCTCCACGCGGGTGCCGGACGCCATGAGGTACGACCCGTCGCCGCGCCCCCGGGCGACGCGCTCGGGGAAGGCGAGTGCGGCGACGATTCCGGCGACGGCGTCGTCGCCGAGCCCGCCGCCGCCCCCGCGGGCGGGGGCTCGGGACGGGGCGGCGCGTCCGGCCGCGTCGTCGGCGGGTACGGGGGCTTCCGCGGGCGGGGCTGCGCCTTCGCCCGTGGCAAGTGTGCGCGACGGGGCGCCGGTCTCGTCGTCCCGGTGCGCGTTCGCGGGGTTCTGGTCATCCGCCGGTGCCCGCAGCGCGCGCCGCAGGCGCTGTGCTTCGCGGCGCCAGCGGGGGGCGTAGGCGTCGCCGCCGCGGCGGGCGCGGCGCCAGGCGGCGGCGAGGTCGTCGCCGTACGAGCGCGGCGGCTCCTCGCTGAGCAGCGCCACTGCCTCGGCCGCCGCGCCGGGGCCGGCTTCCGCGGCGGCGTCGAGCAGGGCGCGGCCGAGCCGGGGGTGCAGGCCGAGGCCGGCGAGGCGGGTGCCGCGGGGCGTCGGGCGGCCGGCGGCGTCCACGGCGCCGACCGCCCGCAGCACGTCGCGGGCGGCGGCCAGCGCGCCCGGCGGCGGGGCGTCGAGCAGGGCGAGTCCGGTGGCGTCGGGGTCGCCCCAGCAGGCGGCTTGCAGGGCGAAGCCGGCCAGGTCGGCGACGGCGATCTCCGGCGACGGGTAGCGCGGCAGGCGCCCGTCCTCGGCCTCCGACCAGCAGCGCAGCGCCAGTCCTGGGCCTTCGCGCCCGGCCCGGCCCAGCCGCTGGGTGGCGGTGGCGGCGGATACCCGTACGGTCGTGAGCGCCCCGAGCCCGCGGGCGTGGTCCATGCGCGGCTCGCGGGCGAGACCGCCGTCGACGACGATCCGTACGCCCGGCACGGTCAGGCTGGATTCGGCCACCGCGGTCGAGAGGATCACGCGCCGCTCGCCGGGGGCGCTGCCGCGCAGCACGGCGTTCTGCACCTCGGCCGGTGCCTGCCCGTGCAACTGCAGGACGTCCGCGGCCGTGTCCGTCAGCAGTCCGGCGACCCGGGCGATCTCGCCGACGCCCGGCAGGAAGCACAGCAGGTCGCCGTCCGGCCGGCGCAGCCCTTCGCGTACGACGTCGGCGATGTGGGCCAGCAGCGCCGGGTCGACGCGGGTGCCGTGGGCGGGGCGTACGCCGGCGGGCGGGGGGCGGTAGCCGATCGCGACGGCGTGCATCGTGCCTTCGCCGCGTACGACGGGGGCGGGCGCGGCGGCGTCGGGCGCGGTGAGGAGGCGGGCCCAGGCGGCGGTGTCGGAGGTGGCGGAGGCGGCGACGAGCCGCAGTTCGGGGCGGAGGGTGGCGCGTACGTCGACGAGGAAGGCGAGCGCGGTGTCGGCGTCGAGGTGCCGTTCGTGGCACTCGTCGAGGAGTACGGCGTCCACGCCGGCCAACTCGGGGTCGCGCTGGAGGCGTTGCAGGAGGACGCCGGTGGTGACGACCTCGACCCGGGTGCGGGGCCCGGCGCGGCGCTCGCCGCGGACGGTGAACCCGACCCGGTCGCCGGTCTCTTCGCCGAGCAGCCACGCCATGCGGCGGGCGGCGGCCCGCGCGGCCATGCGGCGGGGTTCGGCGACGAGCACCCGGCGGGGCGGGTCGCCGGCGCCGGGGACGAGTCCGGCGAGGGCCAGCGGCACGAGCGTGGTCTTGCCGGTGCCGGGCGGTGCCCCGAGCACGGCGACGCCGGGTCCTTCGAGGGCCGCGCGCAGGGCGGGCAGCGCGTGCCGTACGGGCAGGGCGTCGAGTGCGTCGGAGCGGAGGGCCACGGACGCCAGTGTCCTACGGAACTGCGCCCCGGCGGCGGCGGGGCCGCTGCCGGCCGCAGGCTCTCAGGCCGCTTCGCAGACGAAGATCGCCGTGCCGGGGATCAGGTGCCCGCGCAGCGGCGACCAGCCGCCCCACTCCTGGTCGTGCCACTGCGGCCACTCGGGCTCCACCAGGTCCAGCAGCCGGAACCCGCCCGCCACCACGTCGCGCACCCGGTCGCCGAGCGTCCGGTGGTGCTCGACGTACAGTGCGCGCCCCTCTTCGTCCTGCTCGACGTACGGCGTGCGGTCGAAGTACGACGCGGCGACGGACAGCCCCTCGGGACCCGGTTCGTCCGGGAATGCCCAGCGCACGGGGTGGGTGACGGAGAAGACCCACCGCCCGCCGGGCCGCAGCACGCGCCTGACCTCCCGCATCACCGCGACCGGTGCGGCGACGAACGGCACCGCGCCGTACGCGGAGCACGCCAGGTCGAACGCCCCGTCGCGGAACGGGAGCGCCGTCGCGTCCGCCTGCAGCAGCGGGAACGGCGCGGCCTCTTCCGGCGCTTCGAGGGCCAGGCGGCGCGCGTGCTGCAACTGACGGTGCGAGAGGTCCAGCGCCACGGGCCGCGCCCCCTGCTCCGCGAGCCAGCGCGAGCACTGCGCCGCTCCCGCGCCCACCTCCAGCACCGCCCGTCCGGTCAGCGAGTCCGCGGGACCGAGCAGCCGGGCCTCGGCCTCGTCCAGCCCTTCAGGGCCCCAGATGAAGCGGGCGCCGTCCGCGCCGCCGAGGAAGCCGCCGTGCTCGCGCTGGTAGTCGTCGGCGTTGCGGTCCCACCAACCACGGCTTGCTTGCCGGGTTTCCGGCGCGGGGACGGGCCGTCGGGTAGCCTCTGCCGGAACATTCGCATCAGCGGCCTCGCCGACACCGCCCGTTCCGTTTTCGTACTCGTGGACCATCGGCCGGACCCGTCGTAGTACCTTCCTGCCACGCGCGAGAGTGACGGAGCGCCACTACTGCCGGGTATAGGGCGGCATGCCCCAGGTGCACTCTTCGCGCATTGACCATGCCCGGCTGCCCCCGTATGCTACAAGTTGCGCTGCGGGCCTGCGCGCCTCGGACGGAGCAGGCCGCGCTCGCATCTGTTGTATGTCCCCTCGGTTCACGAGGCGCTGCCGGACTTCCGAGTGGAGTCGGGAAAGCGCCTCTTAGGCTGTCCGGCTTCGGCGGTGCGATCACAGGGCCTCGGCGTGGAGTGACGACGACTCAACTTGCCCGTACCGGAGCCCAATCCCACATGACGAGCAGCACCGAGAACACCGCGGCCGCCACGACGCAGGTCGCGGTCAACGACATCGGTTCCGAGGAAGCCTTCCTCGCCGCGATCGACGAGACGATCAAGTACTTCAACGACGGCGACATCGTCGACGGCGTCATCGTGAAGGTCGACCGGGACGAGGTCCTGCTCGACATCGGCTACAAGACCGAGGGTGTCATCCCTTCCCGGGAACTCTCGATCAAGCACGACGTCGACCCGAACGAGGTCGTCGCCGTCGGCGACGAGATCGAGGCCCTTGTGCTCCAGAAGGAGGACAAGGAAGGCCGGCTGATCCTCTCGAAGAAGCGCGCGCAGTACGAGCGTGCGTGGGGCACCATCGAGAAGATCAAGGAAGAGGACGGCATCGTCACCGGTACCGTCATCGAGGTCGTCAAGGGCGGTCTCATCCTCGACATCGGCCTGCGGGGCTTCCTGCCCGCGTCGCTTGTCGAGATGCGCCGCGTGCGCGACCTTCAGCCCTATGTTGGCAAGGAGCTCGAAGCCAAGATCATCGAGCTGGACAAGAACCGGAACAACGTGGTTCTGTCCCGCCGTGCCTGGCTTGAGCAGACCCAGTCCGAGGTCCGCCAGACCTTCCTCACCACCCTCCAGAAGGGCCAGGTGCGATCGGGTGTGGTCTCCTCGATCGTCAACTTCGGCGCCTTCGTGGACCTGGGCGGCGTGGACGGCCTGGTGCACGTGTCCGAGCTGTCCTGGAAGCACATCGACCACCCGTCCGAGGTCGTCGAGGTCGGCCAGGAGGTCACGGTCGAGGTCCTGGACGTCGACATGGACCGCGAGCGCGTCTCGCTGTCCCTGAAGGCGACCCAGGAAGACCCGTGGCAGCAGTTCGCGCGCACGCACCAGATCGGTCAGGTCGTGCCCGGCAAGGTCACGAAGCTGGTGCCGTTCGGCGCGTTCGTCCGCGTCGACGAGGGCATCGAGGGCCTGGTCCACATCTCCGAGCTCGCCGAGCGGCACGTGGAGATCCCGGAGCAGGTCGTCCAGGTCGGGGACGAGATCTTCGTCAAGGTCATCGACATCGACCTTGAGCGCCGCCGCATCAGCCTCTCGCTGAAGCAGGCGAACGAGACCTTCGGTCCCGACCCGATGGCCGTCGACTTCGACCCGACGCTCTACGGCATGGCGGCGTCGTACGACGACCAGGGCAACTACATCTACCCCGAGGGCTTCGACCCCGAGACCAACGAGTGGCTCGACGGGTACGAGAAGCAGCGCGAGGAGTGGGAGGGCCAGTACGCCGAGGCCCACGCCCGCTTCGAGCAGCACCAGGCGCAGGTCGTCAAGTCCCGCGAGGCCGACGCCCAGGCGGCGGCCGAGGCGGGCGACTCGGCGCCGGCCCCGTCCGGCGGCGGTTCGTACTCCTCCGAGGGTGCGGACGACTCCGGCGCGCTGGCCTCGGACGAGGCGCTGGCGGCCCTCCGCGAGAAGCTGGCCGGCGGCCAGAGCTGATCGCGGGCCGGTCGGCCCGGGTAGTACGCAGCGCGACAGACGGAAGCCCGTCGTCCCCCTGGGGGCGGCGGGCTTCCGCTGTGCGTGCTCTTCGAAGGCTGTACGGCCGGGGGTCACGGGGGTCGGTGCCTTCGCTCCGGGGCGCGGCGCCCGGGCACGTACGCTGGGGTCATGCCCCTGCGCGTACGCCAGCTCCGCCTGCCCCAGGGCCGCGCGGCGGACACCGCCCTCGCGGCCGGGACGGGTGCGCTGGTGGCGCTGGGCACGGTGCAGGCGTTCGTCGGCCAGCGCCGGGAGCCGTGGGCGACGACGGCGCTGGGCTGGGCGCTGATCGTGCTGGCCTGCGGGGCGCTGTACTTCGCCCGCCGCCATCCGGTCGCCGTGGGTGCGTTCGTCATCCCGGTCGTCGGCGTCTACTACGTGAGCAGCGCGTACGACGGTCCGCTCTTCGTCGTGCTCGTCATCGCGCTGTACTGCGTGGCCGCCGCGGGGCGGCTGCGCGCGGCGGCGGCGCTGGGCGCGCTCGTCGTCGCCGGCACCACGGCCGGGACGCTGTCGGGCAACGACGACGTCAACGGCGTCGCGCTGTTCATGCTCACCGGCTGGGTGGTCGCCGTGGTGGCGCTGGGCGCGATGTGGCACGGAAGGCGCGCGCACGTCGAGGGCGAGGCGCGCCGGCGCGCGACCGAGGAACGGCTGCGCATCGCACGCGAGTTGCACGATGTCATCGGGCACAACATCTCGCTGATCAACGTCCAGTCCGGCGCCGCCCTGCACCGGCTGAAGAAGAGCGACGCACCCGACCCGGCCGCCGCCGACGCGCTGGCCACCATCAAGGAGACCAGCCGCGAGACGCTGCGCGAGCTGCGCACCACGCTGGGGGTGCTGCGGCAGGTCGACGACGAGGCGCCGACGGCGCCCGCGCCGGGGCTGGCGCGCCTGGGCGAGCTGACGGAGCGGGCGGCGGACACGGCGGGGCTGCGGGTGAAGACGGTGGTGGCGGGCGCGGAGCGGACGCTGCCCGCGGAACTGGACCTGACCGCGTACCGGGTCGTGCAGGAGTCGCTGACGAACGTCGCGCGGCATGCACGGGGGGCCACGTACGTGACCGTACGGCTGGACTACGGTAAGCGGGAACTGCGGCTGGCGGTGGAGGACGACGGCCGGGGCGCCGGCGCCCGTGCCGGGGGCGGAGCCGGCGCCGGCCCCGGGACCGCCGCGGTCGGCGGCGGCAGCGGTATCGGCGGGATGCGGGAGCGGGCGCGTGCGGTCGGCGGGGAGCTGGCCGCGGGCCCGCGGCCCGGAGGCGCCGGCTTCGCCGTCACCGCCCGGCTGCCCTACGGAACGGAGCACGCCCAGGCATGATCAGGATTCTGCTCGCGGACGACCAGAAGCTGGTGCGCGCCGGCTTCCGCTCGATCCTGGCGGACGAGGACGACCTCGATGTGGTCGGGGAGGCGAGCGACGGCGCCGAGGCGGTGGCCGCGTGCCGCGAACTGCGCCCCGACGTCGTCCTGATGGACATCCGCATGCCGGGCACCGACGGCCTGGAGGCCGCCCGGCGGATCGCCGCGGACGAGCGGCTGGCGGACGTCCGGGTGGTCATCCTGACGACGTTCGACCTCGACGACTACGTGTACGGGGCGTTGCGCGCCGGCGCTGCCGGGTTCCTGGTCAAGGACACCGAGCCGGAGGAGCTGATCCACGCGGTGCGGGTGGCGGCCCGCGGCGACGCGCTGATCAGCCCGTCGGTGACGCGGCGGCTGATCGCCGAGTTCGCCGGCCGGGTGAAGGCGCCGGAGCCGAGCCCGCGGCTCAACGCGCTGACGGAGCGGGAGGCCGAGGTGATGCAACTGGTCGCCGCGGGGCTGACGAACGACGAGATCGCGGCGCGGCTGGTGCTGAGCCCGGCGACGGCGAAGACGCACGTGAGCCGGATCATGACGAAGCTGGGAGTGCGCGACCGGGCGC
Organism: Streptomyces sp. NBC_01808; assembly: GCF_035917395.1. Taxonomy (NCBI): domain Bacteria; kingdom Bacillati; phylum Actinomycetota; class Actinomycetes; order Kitasatosporales; family Streptomycetaceae; genus Streptomyces; species Streptomyces sp. NBC_01808. The sequence continues at coordinate 1,706,503 of NZ_CP109072.1, read as the reverse complement.
AGTTGGTGGTGCTGGCGTACGAGTCGGGGATGGTCCGCCCGGGCTGGCTGGCACCCTGACGGCACCGCGCCGCAGGTGCCCGTCCCGACGTCGGACCCGCGATGTCACGCGCCCGGCTCCATGCGCCCGATCTGACGTGTCTGATTCCGTGCGCCCGACCCGACGTACCCGACTCCGCGTGCCCGTCTCGACGCCCCCGGTCTCACTCACCAGCCCCACGTCCCCCACGCACCCGCCCAAGGGTAGGCCGCCCCGCCGACAACGACCCGTCCCCAGACCGGTCACGACCCCGCCGACCTCCACCGCGCTAAGGGCGCCGGTGTCGGGCCGTATGGGGATTCGCCTGCGCCCCCTAGGGGACGCGGCGGCGTGACGGGGCCGGGCGCAACCCGGGTAGTACGGGACCGGCGGCGGGCGCAACCAGCGGGGTAGGGGTGGTGTCCGCGCCCGGCCGACGTGCCCGCCGCAGCCGGCCACCCACGCTGGCACCATGTCCGCACACCGCGCAGCGCCGCCGCCCACCGCCCCCGACACCCGCCCCGGTCTCTTCGCCCGGCTCGCCGACTGGTCGCGCCGCCGCCGACGACTGGCGATCCCCCTCTGGATCGTCGTCCTCCTCGGCGTCACCGCCGCCTCCCAGGGCGCCGGAAGCAACTGGCGCAACGACTTCTCCCTCCCCGGCACCGACTCCCAGGCCGCCACCGACCTGCTGGAGAAGCACGGCTCCGCGCAGGCGGGCGACAGCGTGGAGATCGTGTTCAAGGACGAGCGGGGGCTGCGCGCCGCGGGCGCCGAGCAGGACGTCGAGCGCCTGCTGGAGCAGGTGCGCGGGCTGCCGAGCGTCGTGGACGTGCGCAGCCCGTACGCCGACGGCGGCGCGGCCGTCTCCGAGGGCGGCGACATCGCGTACGCGACCGTCACCCTCGACGGCAAGGCGGAGACCGTGCCGAAGGCGGACGTCGAGAAGATCATCGACACCGCGCAGGACGCACGGACCGACGCGCTCCGGATCGAGCTGGGCGGCGAGGCCGTGCGCGGCGCAGAGGAGGAGGGAGGCGGCGGCGCCGAGGGCGCGGGCATGCTCGCGGCGCTGGTGATCCTCGTGCTGCTCTTCGGCTCGCTGGTGGCCGCCGCGGTGCCGCTGGTCACCGCGCTGTTCGCGGTCGGTACTGCCGTCGGCCTGATCACCCTGGCCGGGCACTTCTTCACCGTCGCCGACTTCACCCCGCCGATCATGATGCTCGTCGGCCTCGGCGTCGGCGTCGACTACGCGCTGCTCATCTTTTACCGGTACCGCCACGAGCTGATCCGCGGCGCCGACCGGGACAGCGCCGCCCGTGTCGCGCTCGACGCCGCCGGCCGCACGGTCTTCTTCGCCGGCTGCACCGTCATCGTCGCCCTCCTCGGCCTCGTCGCCCTCGGCCTCGGCTCCCTGCAGGGCGTGGCGCTGTCGGTGGCGCTGACCGTGCTGGTCACGATGGCCGCGTCGCTGGTGCTGCTGCCCGCGCTGCTCGCCGTGCTCGGCCGGCGCATCCAGCGCCACGTCCTCAGGCGCGCCGAGAAGGCGGCGGCCAAGGGGAAGGTCGAGGGCAGCCGCTGGCGGGCCCTGGCGGGCGCCGTGCAGCGCCGCCCGCTGCCCGCGCTGGTCGCGGCCCTGGTCGGGCTGGTGGCCCTGTCCGCGCCCGTGCTCGGCATGCGGCTCGGCTTCGCCGACGCCGGGAACGACGCTCCCTCCAGCACCAGCAGGAAGGCGTACGACCTGCTCGCCGAGGGCTTCGGGCCCGGCTTCAACGGCCCGCTCGTCGTCGTCGTCGCGCAGGGCGACGCCGGGGCCGGTGCGGCCGGTGCCGCCGAGGCGGGGGAGCAGGCGCAGGCCCGGATCGCGGAGACCGACGGCGTCGCCGCGACGACCCCGCCGCTGCCGTCCGAGGACGGCGAGGTCTCCACCGTCATCGTCTTCCCCGAGTCGGCGCCGCAGGACGAGGCGACCGCGGACCTCGTGCACGACCTGCGCGACGACGTGCTGCCGCCGCTGGCGGCGGAGACCGGCGCGGAGTACCTGGTCGGCGGCGCCACAGCCGGTACGCAGGACTTCTCCGACACCGTCGCCGACCGGATGCCGCTCTTCGTCGCCCTCGTCGTCGGGCTGTCGACGCTGCTGCTGATGGTGGTGTTCCGCTCCCTCTGGATCCCCCTCAAGGCGGCGGTGCTGAACCTGCTGTCCATCGGCGCCGCACTTGGCGTGATCACGCTGGTCTTCCAGGAGGGCTGGTTCGGCGTGGAGCAGGGGCCCATCGAGGCGTTCATCCCCGTGATGATCTTCGCGATCGTCTTCGGGCTCTCCATGGACTACGAGGTCTTCCTCGTCTCCCGGATGCACGAGGAGTGGGAGCGTACGAAGAACGCCGGGCTCGCGGTGCGCGAGGGCCTGGCCGTCACCGGGCAGGTGATCACGGCGGCGGCGCTGATCATGATCGTGGTGTTCGCGGCCTTCATCCTGAGCCCGAGCCGGATGCTCCAGCAGTTCGGCCTGGGGCTCGCGGTGGCGATCCTGCTGGACGCGCTGGTGATCCGCTGCCTGATCGTGCCCGCGGTGATGCAGTTGCTCGGCCGGCACGCCTGGTGGTTGCCAGGACCGCTGGCCAGGAAGCTGCCGCGGGTGGCGCTGGAGCGTCCCGAGGGACCCGTGGGGCACGAGGAGGGGGAGCGGTCCGGGCAGCGGGAGGCGGGGGTCTCGTAGGACACCGGCAACCGCCGAGCGCGCGGCGGCCCGCCCGTACGGCCATGGCTGCGGCCACGGCGGTACGGGCGGGCCCGGGCGCGTACGGCAGGCGCGCGGCCCCGCCCGCACGCGCCCCCGGTGCTCAGCGGCGCATCTCCGCCTCCTGGCGCCACTCGCCGCCCGCCCGGCGGTCGAGCCACACCACCGGGTGCGCCTCGGCCTCCGACAGCTCCTTCCACCAGCCGCCCAGCGTCCCCCGCACCTGCACCGTCGGCAGCGCCTCGGCCAGCGCCGCGCGGGCCATGTCCGGCTCGTTGCTGTTGCGGTCCTCCGCCGAGACGGTGTCCCAGGCGGAGAGCATCGCGCGGGCGGCGTCGTAGGTCTCGACGGCGTACGGGCGGGTGGCCAGGTCGTCGCCGAGGGCCTTGCGGACGGCGGCGCGGCGGTCGGCGTCGGGGTCCAGGCGGACGTCGTAGTGGCCGCGCACGGTCAGCCAGCCCTCCGGTACGGAGAAGTCCGCGTCGGCGGCGGTGTTGCGGCCGGTGCACGTCGGCGCCGTCGGGTCCCACAGCGCCTTCACGCCGGTGAACCCGCTGTTCTCGACCTGCTCCAGCCAGTCCGCCAGGTTCCCCGCCCCGCCCTCCAGGAACACCGCGTCGGGATCGAATTGGCCGATGGCGTCGGGGAGCTGCCCCGCGTCGTCGGTCCGCACCTCGACGCCGTCCGCGCGCAACCGGTCGACCAGAGCCCGGGTGGGTCCCGCGGCGGTGTCGCCGCGGACGTAGACCTTCCGGACCCCGGGCTCGGCGGCGAGGTGGCGGGCCAGGACGACGCCCATGTCCGCGGTGGAGGCGGAGGAGCGCAGCTCGTTGGTGTCGGCGTAACGCGGCTCGGGGCTGAGGCTGGCGCCGTCGTGGCGGCAGGCGCGTACGACGGGGAGGCGGAAGGACGTCAGGCCGCTCTCCGGCAGCTTGAGCGCGGGGTCGCCGCCGACGACCCCGGTCAGGCCCGGCTCCATCTCCAGCCAGCGGGCTATGATCCGGCGGTTCGCGGGCTCGGTGGACTCCTTGTGGGCGGTGAGGTCGGAGACGGCCAGCGGGGGCGTCGCCACGCCGCCGTTGCCGCCGCCGCTGCCGTGGCCGTCCCCGTGGTCGGAGAGCGCCCGGGTCACGCTGCGGTTCAGCACGGTGTCCTGCCCCCCGCCCGGGTCGGCGTCGCCGAGGGCGCCGATGCGGTACACGCCGGTGAAGGCGGCGGCCGTGGTGGCGTCGGGCGACGGCGTCCCCGGCGGTCTCAGCCCGCTGCCGCCGGGCCATGCAGACACGACGATGCTCGCGATCACGAGGACGCAGGCACCGATGGCGGCGAGCGTGAGGGAGCGCGACATGCGGCGCCGCCCCCCTCGGCGGGGCCGTAGCGGCTCCCGCAACCCACCGCGCCCGCCCGGGACTTCTCCTCCCGGCCCCTCCTCAGGCACGACGACCCCCTCCTTCTGCGAAGAAGGACGCTATACGCCGCGGCGAGGTTCCGCCGCCGTACGTCATGATCCAGCCAGTCGACCGGCCGGCTTCCGGGGTGGGGGAGAGGGACTGACCTTGTGGACGACGCCGCGGCGGCGGCCCGCGGAATCCGTCCGCGGCACCGGGAATCACCGCGGCCACGCGGGGTGTTACACCCTCATGAGCATGTACGAATGGGACCCCAGCGGGCTCGCGGCCGTCGACGCGGTGCTGGAGCACGACTCGGCGGGGCTGACCCTGCTCTACCACCTCGAAGGCTTCATGGACGCGGGAGAGACCGGCGCCCAGATCAACGAGCGGCTTCTCGACGACCTTCCGCACGAGGTCGTCGCCCGCTTCGACCACGACCGGCTCGTCGACTACCGCGCGCGCCGGCCCCTCATGACGTTCCGCCGCGACCACTGGGCCGCGTACGAGGTCCCCAAGCTCGAACTGCACCTCGTGCGCGACGCGACCGCCAGCCCGTTCCTGCTGCTGACGGGACCCGAGCCCGACGTGGAGTGGGAGCGCTTCGCCGAGGCCGTCCGCGAGATCGTGGAGCGGCTGAACGTGCGCCTGGCGGTCAACTTCCACGGCGTCCCCATGGGCGTGCCGCACACCCGCCCGGTGGGCCTCACGCCGCACGGCAACCGCATCGACCTGGTGCCGGGCCACCGCGGCGTCTTCGACGAGGCGCAGGTCCCCGGCAGCGCCGACGCGCTGCTGGAGTACCGGCTCGGGGAGGCCGGGCACGACGTCCTGGGCGTCGCGGCGCACGTGCCGCACTACCTGGCCCGCACCCCGTACCCCGACGCGGCGCTGACCGTCCTGGAGTCGATCACCTCCGCGACGGGCCTCGTCCTGCCGGGCGTGGCGCACGCGCTGCGCTCCGAGGCGCTGAAGGTGCAGAACGAGATCGAGCGCCAGGTCGACGAGGGCGACGAGGAACTGGTGGGCATGGTCCGCGGGCTTGAGCACCAGTACGACGCGCTGGCCGGCGGCGACGACCGGGAGAACCTGATGGCGGAGCCCGCCGAGCTGCCCTCGGCGGACGAGCTGGGCAACGCCTTCGAGCGGTTCCTCGCGGAGCGCGAGGAGGGCGACTGAGGCGCGGACCGCGCGGGGGCGGGCGCCGGAGCGCGGGCTGTGCGCTCCGGCGCCCGCCCTCCGCGCGTTCGCGGCCTACGCTGGACCCATGCTGACGGTGGGACTGACCGGCGGGATCGGCGCCGGCAAGAGCGCGGTGTCGCGGCTGCTGGCCTCGTACGGGGCGGTGCTCGTCGACTCCGACAGGATCGCCCGCGAGGTGGTGGAGCCCGGCACTCCGGGTCTGACCGCGGTCGTCGCGGAGTTCGGCGACGGCGTGCTCGCCGCGGACGGCAGCCTGGACCGGGCGAAGCTGGGGAGCATCGTCTTCGCCGACGCCGACCGGCGCCGGGCGCTGAACGCCATCGTCCACCCCTTGGTCCGCGAGCGCTCCGCCGCGCTGCAGGAGGCGGCGGGCCCGGACGCGATCGTCGTGAACGACGTGCCGCTGCTGGCCGAGAACGATCTTGCCGGGCTGTACGACGTCGTCGTAGTCGTCGACGCCTCGCCCGCCACTCAGCTCGACCGGCTGGTGCGGCTGCGCGGCATGGCGGCGGACGAGGCGCGCGCCCGGATGGCGGCGCAGGCCACGCGAGAGCAGCGGCTGGCGATCGCCGACATCGTCGTGGACAACGACGGGACGCCGGAGGAGCTGGCGGAGCGGGTACGGAAGGTCTGGGAGGAACTGGTGGCACGCAAGGGGGTCAGGGGGCGGAATAGCGGGGCATGATCCCGTGTGAGGAGGCGAATCGCCTCCCGGTTGTCTCCTGGCGAGGCAAAGGGAAGGCGGGAGACGGAAAGACGCAGCAGACGAGGAAGGAGTCCGCCGTGGCCGAGCGCAGCCCGGAGACCGACGTCGTCGACTACCGGGCGGCCGAGCAGTTGCTCGCCGCCCGCGATCCGCGCGGCGCGGTCCAACTTCTCGACCCGCTGGTCGAGGCCCATCCCGAGAAGGTCTCGCCGCGGCTGCTGCGCGCCCGCGCGTACTTCATGAGCGCCCGCCTCGGCGCGGCGGAGGCCGACTTCCGCACGGTCATCGACCGCGAGCCGGACAACGCCTACGCGCACTTCGCCCTGGCCCGCACGCTGGAGCGGGCGGGGGGCGACCCGGACGAGGTGCGCCGGCACTTCCGCCTCGCGGCGGCCCTGGACCCGCGGCCGGACTTCATGGACGCGGCGGGCTTCGAGGAGTAGGGAGCTGCGGGCGGGCGGCCGCGGGGGGCGTTCGGCTCGTATCAGGTCTGGGCCACGTTCGCGGGGGCGTGCTCTGCTGGGCGGGTGACGACCTCGCAGCCGTATCCGGCCCAAGCGACCGCCTGGCGGAGGCGGGGGCGAACGAGGCCCGGTACAAAGCGCGCCACCGCACGGTGCTGCGGTCGTCGTACTCCAACCACTGGCGGCGGATGCTCTCGCCGCTGCTGTCGGTGCTGGAGTTGCAGTGCAACCACACCGCCTATCGGCCGGTGATGGACGTCCGGGGCGGGGCTGCTGCGTGTCAGCGGGACTTCTGTGCGCTGAGCAGAGTGAGGGCGTTGCGGATGCCCTCTTCGAGGAGTTCGTCGGAGAGTCGCCGGTCGGCGAGGGCGCGGGAGAGCTGCAGTGTCCCGACCATCATGGCGTAGACGCTGAGGGTCTTCGTGTGCACCGAGCGCGGATCGGCAGGCGCCAGGCGGGCCGCGATACCGTCGATGACGGCGAGCACGCCGTCGGTGTACGCCTGCTTGGTCTCGTCTGTGCAGCGCCCGATCTCATCGAGGAGTGCGGCGGAGGGGCAGCCGTCGTCGGGACTGTCGCGGTGCTGGGGCGACAGATACCACCGTACGATCTGCTCGAGTCCGGCGATGCCGGGGGCCGCCTGCTCGATGACGTCCGCGTACTGGGCGCGCAACTGGTCCGCGACCGCGGTGGCCACAAGGTCGTCCTTGGATGCGAAGTGGGCGTAGAAGGCGCCGTTGGTCAGTCCGGCGTCCGCCATCAGCGTCGATATGCCCGAGCCGTCGATACCGTCCTGCTTGAACCGGCGGCCGGCGGTCTCGATGATCCGCTGCCTGGTCGCCTGCTTGTGCTCTTTCCCGTAACGCGCCACGCGCTCGCTCCTTTGTGCGCCGGAAGGGTCGCCCGCCCTCCGCCGGCTTCATCATCATATTGGATTACGAACGCACTCCAATGGTGTGCCGACGGTGTCTTGGAGCACCGACACGCCTTCTCTGCGGGCGGGCGGTTCAGTCGTTGCCGGGTGCCATCGAGATCACGACCTTTCCGGCCGAGGTACGGCCCTGCTCGACGTACGCCATCGCCTGGAGCGTCTCGTCGAAGGGGAACGTTCGGTCGATGACCGGGCGGAGCCGTCCGTCGTCGTACAGGGCGCCGAGTTCACGGAGCTGGGAGCCGCTGGCCTGCATGAAGAAGAACTGATAGCGCACGCCCAGGGCCTTGGCCCGCTTGCGTACTTTGCGACTGAGCGCGTTCATGACCACGCCCATGAACGCGGGGGCGTCGAGTTGCCTGGCGAACCCGGAGTCCGGTGGGCCGACGACGCCGATGGCCAGGCCGCCCGGCTTCAGTACGGTCAACGACTTCTCGAGGTTTTCCCCGCCAAGGGAGTCCAGCACCAGGTCGTAGCCGGACAGCACCTGCGAGAAGTCCTCCTTGGTGTAGTCGACGACGATGTCGGCGCCGAGGCTCCTGACCAACTCCTCGGTGCGGGAGTTCGTGGTCGTCGCCACCGTGGCACCGAGGTGCTTGGCGAGCTGGATGACCGTCGATCCGAGGCCGCCGGCACCGGCGTGGACCAGCACTTTCTGACCCGGCTTCACGTGGGCGCGGTCGATGAGGATCTGCCAGGCGGCCAGGGCCACCAGCGGCACCGCGGCCGCCTCGCGGAGGGTGAGCGACTCCGGTTTGGGCGAGACGTCGTCCTGGTCGATCGCAAGGAACTCGGCGAAGCCTCCGATCCGCAGGTCGCGGGGACGTGCGTAGACCTCGTCGCCGACGGCCACGTCGCGCACGGCCGACCCGACCTGCGTCACGATGCCGGCGACGTCGTGGCCGAGCACGAACGGAAGCTTGTACTTCAGGAGTCGTTTGAACTCCCCGTTGCGGACCATTCCGTCCAGCGGGTTGATGCTGGCGGCGCTCACCCGGACCAGGACGTCGCCGTCCCCGACTGTGGGCTCGGGAACGTCAGCGGCGCGTAGGCCGTCCTTGCCGTACCTCTCGACGACGAATGCCTTCATGTCGACCATCCCTTTGCGTGATCTTCTCGGTTGCCTACTCGGCGGACGATGCGCATGTCCGGACAGCTTCCACGTCAGCGGCCGAGGTGCCGGCGAAGCCACTGGCCCATCTGCTCGATCGCCCGGTCCACCTCGGGCACGCGGCCCGCGCCGAGGATGAACGAGTGCTGGCCCCCGGGCAGCGGGCGGACCTCGGAGAGGATCTTGAAGTCGGCGAGTCGGCGGCCGAAGTCGGCGCCATCGCCGGCAAGCGTCTCGTACTCGCCGTAGTGGAGGGCCGTAGGCGGCAGCCCGGTCAGGTCGGCGTTCACGATGCTGATCTCGGGGTCGGTGAAGTCCACGCCGGGGTCCTGCAGCCAAGCCGCTCGGAACTGCTCGAGGATGTCCCGGCTGAGCATCTTGTCGAGTTCCTCGTTCTCGTCCACCTTCGGGTTGCTGATGGTGAGGTCGGTCCACGGCGAGATGCTGACGATCGCCCCGGGGGCTGCCTCGCCCTTGGCGAGCAGGCGCAGCGGTAGCGCGACCGCGAGGGTGCCTCCGATGGAGTGGCCGGTGCTGCCGATGTTCCGCGGCTCGTAGCCCTGCGCGAGCAGCCAGCGGTAAGCGGTCTCGGCGTCGTCGATCTGTGCCGGATGGGGGTGCTCGGGCGCCAGGCGGAAACCCACGACGAGGGAGCGGGCTCCGGCCGCCTTGGCGATGTGGCCGGCGGCCTTGCGGTCCGATGTGATCGAGGCGGCGACCGATCCGCCGAAATGGAAGTGGAGCAGCGCCTTGCCGGGGTCGGCGCCCTCAGGGATGACCCACAGGGCGGGGACGCCGTCCGCGTCCACATCGGCGTAGGTGACGCCTTCCGGCTCGGTCGATGCCGAAGCATGTGTGTCGACGATGTCGCGGACGACGGCCAGATCGAGGCCCGGTGTCGACGCCTTCGCGCGCACGCTTTCGAGGAACTGCGCGAACTGCTGTGCTTCCGTGCTGATTCCCATGGTGAAGCTCCTTGTCAGGTCAGAGCTGAACGCGCCTCTCGCGTGCACTGCAGGTCGATGGGCCGGGTACGACGTCAGCCGGGCATCCGGTTGAATCTGCGGATCTGCTTGTCGAAGATCCCGGCGGGGGTGAGGCGTCGCGCGGTGGTGATGCGTGAGGCGAGCGGTCCGGCGGTATAGCGCAGCTTCGGCTTCGGGGCGGTGGCCGCCGTGACGATCACTTTGGCGACGACGGCGGGGTCATCGCCGGTCTTCATCGCCGCGGCGACCACTTCGTCGAAGACACGCCGCCGCTCCGCGTACAGCGGCAGCGGGGTGTCGGGCTGCACGGCATTGGCATCGAAGGCGGTCCGGGTGTAGCCGGGCTCGACGAGCAGGACGCGGACGCCGTACTCGCGGACCTCGTGGTCCAAGGACTCGGAGTAGCCCTCGACGGCGTGCTTCGCGGCGACGTAGAGGGCCATGTAGGGCTGCGGGATGACGCCGAGGACGGACGAGAGGTTCACGATGCGTCCACGGCCCTGAGCGCGCATGTGCGGCAGGACGGCCTTCGTCATGCGGACAAGACCGAAGAAGTTGAGGTTGAAGAGGCTCTGGGCCTGGGTGACGGAGTTCTCCTCAGCGGCGCCGGCCGAGCCCAGACCAGCGTTGTTGACCAGGACGTCGATCCGTCCGAACCGTTCGATCACTTCCCGGACGGCGGCGGTGACGGATTCGTCACTGGTCACGTCGAGGTCGAGGAAGGTCACTCCGGCGGGCGGGGTGAGTCCCGAGGTGTTCCGTCCGGTTCCGATCACCTCGAACCCGGCTGCGACGAAGGCGCGCGCAGTTGTGTTGCCGATCCCCGATGACGCCCCCGTGACGAGTGCTACCGGTCGATGTGTCGCCATACAGACTCCCTGCCTCATTGAATTATGGTCGTTTAGCTTACGAGCGTAATGCTATTGCGGGGCGGGGTGGACGGCAAGGAGCGGGCGGCGTACGTGATCCCGGTCGGCTATCCGGCGGACGGGGCGCGGGTGCCGGACATCCGGCGCAAGGAACTGGACGACGTGCTGATCCGGCTCTGAGGGTGCCGGGGCGCGCCGGGCGCGCCGGCGTGAGGTGCGCGGGTGCGCGCTGAGGCGCGCTGACGTGCGCCTGTTTGGGCCGCGGGTGCCGCAGAAGCTGCCGCCGTGCACCGAACCGTTGACCGCGTGACGTGGGCCGCTTACTCTGATGCGCGCATGCCAGAAAGCGCTTTCTAGGCGGACTCGTCAGACGCGGGAGAGGCGGTTGTGCGCATGAACGGCAGGCACGAAACGGACCAGGGAGCCGACGGGACGGGCAGGTCCCGGCGGCCGGCGAACAGCGGGCTGGGAAGGCGCGCTCTGCTCACCGCGGCGCTCGGCGCCGGTACCGCCGCCGCCCTCGGCGGCGCGGCAGGACCCGCGGCGGCGGCCGAGGCGGACGCGTGCGGCGGCGGCCGGCCGGGCGAGCGGCGTATCCCGCCGGGCGGCATCGGCATGCACCTCTACACCATGCGCGGGCCCCTGGCCACGGACTTCGCCGGGACGCTGCAGCAGTTGTCGGATATCGGCTACGCCACCGTCGGCGTCAGCGGCCGGCACGGCCACAACGCGCAGCAGATCCGCGGCATGATCGACGACGCCGGGCTCTCCGCCGTGCTGGAGCACGTCGGGTGGGACATCGTCTCCGGCAGCGGGCTGCCGAAGGCGATCGAGGACGTCCACACCCTGGGCGGCAAGTGGGTCGTCGTCCCCAGCCTGCCCGGCGCCATGCACACGCCGGCCGGCTTCCGCGAGGCCGCGCGCAAGCTCAACGAGGCGGGCCGCGCCTGCCGCGACGCCGGCCTGCAGCAGGTGCTCTTCCACAACCACGGCAGCGACCACGCCACCGTCGACGGCGAGGTGCTGTTCGACATCCTCGTCAACGAGACCGATCCCCACCTGGTCGCCTTCGAGTTCGACGTGTACTGGGGGGTGCGCGGCGGCGCCGACCCGCTCACGTACTTCCGCCGGCACCCCGGCCGCTTCCCCGCCCTGCACGTCAAGGACATGGCCGCGAACGGCGACTTCGCCGACGTCGGCTCCGGCGTGCTGGACTTCCCGGAGATGTTCCAGGGGGCCAAGAGCGGCGGGGTCAAGCAGTGGCTCGTCGAGCACGACAACCCGTCCGACCCGTTCGCGACGGCGCGCAACAGCTACGAGTACCTGGCGGCGCTGCGCTACTGAGGCGCTGCCGGTCCCGCGCTGCTCAGGGCGCCGACGGCGCATCCGGTGCTTCCGGTGCGTTCCCGGGCGGGGAGCGCACCGGGGCGGACCCGCACCCCGGGCGGGTGTTCGCGGGTCCCGGCGCGGCGGCAGCGGCCCCCTCGGCGGGCTCTTCCTGGCCCCCGTCGACGGCCGCTGCCGCTCGGGCCGCTGCTGCTTGAGCCACTGCTGCCCGGGCCGCGGCCGCTCGTGCCGCATCCGGAGCGGGCGGCCCCGGGCTGCGGACCCGGTGTGTTCCCCCCTGCAACGACCGCCCCGCTACGCCCGGTTCAGCGCCCGCGCGGCGCCGGTGGCCACGGCGGTGGCGAGGATCCACCCGGCGGCGGCGAGCAGATACGCCACCCACTGCGCGCCGTCGCCGGGCGCGAACGCGTTGCCCTGCCCGAAGTCGACGACCGGCAGCAGCGTGTCGAGTGTGTACACGAAGGGGTTGAACTCGATCTCCTTGCCGGGCTCCAACGGCCGCGGCTCCTTCGCCCAGAAGAGCAGCGACCCCAGCGCCAGCAGCCCGGCCAGCCAGGCGACGGCGCGCTCGGGACGGTAGCCGTAGCCGACGACGGCGTCCTGGATGCCGCCCCAGACGCGGGCGTACCAGGGCAGTTGGCCGCGGCGGGCGCGCTGCTTGGCGAGCAGGACGCGGCGGGCGTCGTCCTCGTGCCCGAGGCGGCGGTACACGGCGGCCAACTGCTCGTACGGCTGGGGAACGTAGGCGCTGTCGCCCCTGCTCAGCCAGGGCAGCCGCTCGGCGGCGGAGAGCGGGTCGTGGAGCTGTTCGTACACCGCGCCGTCGAGGCGGACGCGTGGCGGCCAGGTGGCTGCGGCGTCGTGCAGCACGCCGAGTGCCGAGTAGCGCATGTCGAGGGCACTGTCGAGGCGCGTGGTGCGCATGTCGGCCTCGCGGGCGGTGGTGCGGCGCAGGCTGAGCGCGGTGGCGCCGGGGGTGTGGCCGCTGATGCGGCTGCCGTCGGCTTCGATGCGGCCGGTGATCTGCGCGCCCGACAGCCGGACCAGACCGGTGGCCGTCACGTGGTCGAGCACGGCGTCGGCGCCGATCTGGATCCCGTACGCGTCGAGTGCGGCGTCGTCCGCCTCGGCCCGCAGGTGGGCCCCGCTCATCACCAGCCGGCCGCCGACGGTCGCGTCGGCCAGCCGTATCTGGCCGTGGGACCGGAAGTGCTTGTCGAGCACGATGTCGGAGCCGACGTGCATGCCCGGGGCGTCCAGGGTGCGGCCGGCGGGGTTGTCGAGGGCGGCGGAGCGCAGGAAGGTCGCGCCGGCGACGGTGGCGTTCCGGAGGCCGAGCCTGCCGGTGGCCGACAGCCGGTACGCGGAGAAGTCGCCGTCGACCTGTACCCGGGCGGCGTCGAGCGCGGCCTCGCCGGAACCGCCGTCGAGCCGGGCGGTGCGCAGGTCGAGGCTGCCGCCGATGCGGGCGCTGCGCAGTACGACCGTGCCCTGCGCGGAGAAGTCGTCGCGCATGAGGATGTCGTTGTCGACTTGCAGACGGGTGGCGTTGAGCGCCTCGCCATCGGGGTTGTGGAGCCGGGCGCCGTTGAGGATGAGGGTCCCGGCGATGCGGGTGGCGACGAGCCGGATCTTGTCGCTGGTCGTGCAACCGGTGAAGCGGAGATTGCCTTCGGCCCAGAGGTGGGAGGCGAGCAGGCCCGGCAGGTGCGAGCCGTTGAAGCTGAGCTGGCGTGTACGGGCGCCGTAGAGGTCGACGGACTCCTCGAACCAGCAGTCCTGGAGCCGCAGATGGTGCTGTACGTCGGCGTGGTCGAGCGCGAGGCGGCCGGTGATCCGGGCGCCGGTGAGCTGTACCGCGGCGGTGTGCCCGGACTCGCCGTCGCGCGCGCCGAGCAGCAGCGCGGCGACGACCTCGGCGCGCACGACCCGCTCCGGACCCCAGGCGGCGCCCCCGACCGGGTCGTCCGCGGCGGGGTCGCCGGTATGGAGGTCGACGTGCCCGGCGGTGGGGAAGGCGTCCCACAGCCGCCGCTCGGGCGGGCTCAGCTCGTCCGGTCCCACGTGTGTGCCCCCTGCCTGCGGCGTCGACCGCGGTACGCCTGCTCACATCCGCTGCCCGTACTCAACCACCCCCGCCGACCCGCCGGTTGGGCAGCCCGCAGATCACCCGGCCGACCCGCGGCGGGGTGGACCGCAGCGGCGCCGCGCGGACAGCCTCCGGGGGCTCGGGAGCAGCCCGCTCCGAGCCACCGGGCCGCCGCAGCTTGGAGCACGCAGGCGCTGCCGCTCGGCGCCTTGCGGGGTGCGGGCCCCACACCGACGAGCACGGCTTCGGTGACGTGCGCGCACTGGCAGATCCGCACGGCCGCCGCGCGGCCCCCATCCGCGCTCGGACAACCCCCTCTTGCCGCGCGGCATCATAGGAACGTGCAGTTGGAACCGATCTCCTGGGAGCGGCTCACCGAGGCGCTGGCCGAACGCATCGTCGAGACGAAGGCGGCGGACGGCGGCCCGTGGCTGCGTGTCGCCGTGGACGGTGCCCCCGCGGCCGAGCCCGGGGTGCTCGCCGCCCGGGTGGGCGACGCGCTGCGGGTGCGCGGGCGTGAGGCGCTCGTCCTCGACGCGGGCGGGTTCCTGCGGCCCGCCTCGCTGCGCTACGAGTTCGGGCGCGAGGACCCCGACGCGTACTACGACACCTGGCTCGACGCGGGTGCGCTCTGGCGCGAGGTCTTCGGCCCGCTGGAGCCCGGCGGCGACGGCCGCGTCCTGCCCGGCCTCTGGGACCCCGTCACCGACCGCGCCACGCGCAGCCCGTACGTCCAAGTCCCGCCCGGCGCCGTCGTGCTGCTGCACGGGCCGCTGCTGCTCGGCCGCTGGTTCCCCTTCGACTTCGTCGTCCACCTCCGTCTCTCCGCCGCCGCCCTGGCCCGGCGCACACCGGAGCAAGAACGCTGGACACTGCCCGCCTTCGCCCGCTACGAGGAAGAAGCCGGCCCCGCTGCCTCCGCCGACGTGCTGGTACGTCTCGATGACCCGCGCCGTCCGGCCTGGCGCCCCGAGCGGCCGTAAGCGACGACCGCCGAAAGCCGGCCGACCTGCCCACACACCTCATCGCGGCCGGGCCGGCCGTCCCCGGAGACCCCGCCACCGTCAGCGCCGCCGCCTCGGCTCGTGGAGTTCCCTGTCGTCACGTATCGGCTCGTGCGGTTCCCCGGCTCTGCGTATCGGCTCGCGCGGTTCCGCGTCCTCACCCGTCGGATCGTACGGCGGCACGTCCCGGCCCGGCTGGAAACGCGAGCCCTGTCTCATGTGCCGGACCACCACCGCGATGTCGATGGCCGTGATCAGGGCGAGGGCCGCGGTCACCCCGGCCCACACCGGTTGGTCGACGGCGACGAAGAAGACCGTGCCCGCGATCATCCAGAGCGTTCCCCACAGCGCCAGCCAGAAGCGCATCCGGAGCGGAGAGCGGGCGTGCACGGGCTCGTCGCCTGAGCGGATCAGCCTCATGCCTAGCACCTCCTACCTCCAGCATCCGACTGTCCGGGGCCGAGGTCCAACCAGGCACGTTGCGCGTACGACCCCCTACTGCGCGCAGCGCGCCAGGGATATCCGGCGGCCCTGCCGCCAGTCCGCCTCCGGCAGGCCCTCCGCGCGCTCGGCGTCCGCGAGCCCGTCCGCCCTGCGGGCGGACCACACCGCGGCGTCGGCCCCGTCCCACGCCTCCGCGGGCGGGGCGCCGGGCCGCCCCGCCCCGGTGGGTTCCGCACGCTCCGCCAGCTCGGCGGCCATGCCCGCCAGGTCCAGCCCGGCGCCCTCGGTCTCGTCCACGTCGCACGCGGCCAGGCCGAGCTCCTGCTCCGCCGATTCCAGCTCGTCGACAACGTCGTGGTAGTCCATGCCCTGGAAGCTACAGCCCTCCACTGACAACGCCCGCCCCGACCGCCCTCAGCGCCCCATTTCCCCCGGCATATGACCCCCTGCCGCAGACGCCCGCTGCGCCCGCCTGGCGCCCGCCTGCCCCGGCGGCCGCGGCCCGGCGCCCGCCACCACCGCCGCTTCGCCGGCCCGTCCGCGGTTGCTACGGTGCCCACCGTGACCACGCCGACGAACGAGAACGGCCACGCGAGCCTGCCCGGCCAGCACGGCCCCACCGCCACCACCGAGATAGACCCGCGCGCCGCCGGCGTCGTACGCACCTCCTACGCGCCCGACCCCGACGGCGACCCGGACCCCGGCGAGATCGTCTGGACCTGGGTCCCGTACGAGGAGAACGACGGCCGCGGCAAGGACCGCCCCGTCCTCGTCGTCGCCCGCGAGACCGCCGGTACGGTCCTCGCCGTCCAACTGTCCAGCAGGCGCCGCGACGACGACCACGACTGGGTGCGCATCGGCGCCGGTCCCTGGGACCGCGAGGGCCGCGAGTCCTGGGTCGACCTTGACCGCGTGCTGCGCCTCCACGACGGCGGCATGCGCCGCGAGGCGTGCTCGCTCGACCGCCAGCGGTTCCACCTCGTCGAGCACCGCCTGCGCCTGCGCTACGGCTGGCGCTGACCCCCGGCTACGTACGGGACACGGCCCTCACAGCGCCGTCAGCACCCGCGGCCCGTCGTCCGTCACCGCGATCGTGTGCTCGATGTGCGCCGCCCTGCTGCCGTCCGTCGTCCGCAGCGTCCAGCCGTCGCCGTCGACCCCGTAGTCGTCGGAGCCGCCCGACAGCAGCATCGGCTCGATCGCCAGCGTCAGCCCGTGCCGCAGCTTGAAACCGCGCCCTGCCCGCCCGCGGTTGGGCACGTGCGGGTCCTCGTGCATCCGCCGCCCGATACCGTGCCCGCCGAAGTCCGCCGGCATCCCGCAGCCCGCCTCCGCGGCCACGCGCCCCACGGCCGCCGAGATGTCGCCCAGCCGCCCGCCCGCGACCGCGGCCGCGATCCCGGCGTCGATCGCGCGCTGCGTGGCGGCGATCAGCGCGGTGTCCTCGGGGCGCGGCGTGCCCACGGTGAAGCTGATCGCCGCGTCGCCCGTCCAGTCGTCCAGTTCCGCGCCGAAGTCGAGGGACACGAGGTCGCCGTCGCGCAGCCGGTACGCGGTCGGGATGCCGTGCACGATCGCGTCGTTGACGGAGGTGCAGAGGACCGCGGGGAAGGGCGTGGAGGCGAACGACGGCCGGTAGCCGAGGAACGGCGAGCCCGCCCCCGCCTTGTCCAGCACCTCCCGCGCGACCTCGTCCAGCTCCAGCAGGCTGACGCCGACGCCGGCCGCGTCCCGCGCGGCGGCGAGGGCCTGGGCGACGACGCGGCCGGCCTCCCGCATGGCGTCCAGCGCGGCGTCGTTCTTGATTTCGACCATGACGTGGCTCTCCCTCGGCCTCCCAATTACTATACCGGTATTAGTATCACGCTCATGGTTCGTACTCCACTGACCCCCGAGGAGCGCCGCCGCGGCGAGCTCTTCGGCGCCCTGCTGCGCGCCGCCCGAGGCGAGCGCAGCATGACCGACGTCGCCGCGGCGGCCGGCATCTCCGCCGAGACGCTCCGCAAGATCGAGACCGGCCGCGCCCCGACCCCGGCCTTCTTCACGATCGCTGCCCTGGCCTCCGCCCTCGGCGTCTCCCTCGACGCCCTGGCCGACACCTGCGCCGCACCCGATCCCGAAGCCCCCGCGGACAGCGCCGTCCACGCCGCGTAGCGCCCACGGGTCAACTCCCGGCCCCGGGCCCCGCCCGACCCGGTGAGTCCGCCGCCGGAATGCCGTAGCGGGGCGCGGCGGCGGGCATGGCGCACCCATGACGTACGCGAACGGCACCCGTGAGACCTCCGGCGGCTGGGAGGCGCGCTACCGCGCCGCCCTGGAGCGGGGCGCAGGGCGCGGCGAGGCGCTGCTGACGGGGGTGGCGGCGCTGGCGCTGTACGGGTTCCGCAGCGTGCCCGCCGCCGCGGACGTGCGCGTGGTCGACGTGCTCGTACCGCCCCGCCGCCGCTTCACCGCGCCGCCCGGGGTCCGCGTCCACCACGCGCTACGCCGCCTGCCCCCGCCCGTCCGCCTGCCGCCCGGACTCCCCGCCGCCCCGCCGGTCCGCGCCGCCGCCGACGCCCTGCGCGACGTACTCGACCACGACCGGACCGCCGCCCTGTTCCGCGAACTCCTCGACGCCCGCGCCACCCCGCCCGCCGTCGTAGCCACCGCGCTCCGCGCCGCCGGCCTGCACACCCGCCCCGACGTCGCCGCCGTACTCGCCGCCCTCGGGCCCGCCGCCCGGCCACCCGCCGAGACCCGTGCCCGCACCCTGCTCCGCGCCGCGGAACTCCCGCCCCCGCTCTGGCACATCCCCCTGCACCTCGACGGCTACTGGCTCACCACCCCGCACGCCCACTGGCCCCGCACCGGCGTCCTCCTCCACCTCACCGAGCCGCCGTACCGCCACGACGACGGCACCGTGGAACACCACAACGCCCTCGAATCCCTGGGCCTGCACCTCGTCCACACCACACCGCGTCAGTTGTTCCGCGAACCGGACGCCTTCACCGCCGCAGTCCGCGACGCCCTCGCCGCGGGCCCGCACGGCCCGGCGCGGGACCGGCTGCGCGCGCGCCCGCGGCGCAAGCGCGTGACCTGACGCGCGGAGTCCCCCGGACCTGCCACCGCGCGCCGCTACGCCCCTTGCCCCGGCCGTCCGCCCGGTGTGCGGACCGCCGTTGCCGCCGTGGCGCAGCCCGCCGCCGCGGCCGCGCGCGGGCCGCTGCCGGACTGCACGGCCGCCAGAAAGGCGCCCGTGAAGGCGTCGCCCGCGCCCGTGGTGTCGAGGGGGACGACGGGGGTCGCGGGGATGTGTACCGCGGGCGCGCCGGGGGTGGCGAGGTGTGCGCCGTCGGCGGCGGCGGTGACCACGGCGGTGGCGTCGAGGGCGGTGGCCAGTGCCGCCGCCGCGGCGGCGGGGGAGGGGAGGCCGGAGAGCAGCGCGGCCTCCGCGGAGTTGGGGAACAGGGTGTCGGCGTCGGCGATCGCGGCGAGGAAGTCCCGTACCCCCGACTTCGCGAGGAAGCCGGCCGACGCGGGATCCACGCTGACCGTCGCCCCGCGCGCGTGCGCCTCGGCGGTGGCGAGCGCGGCCAGGGCGCGGCCGGGGGCGGTGAAGAAGAGGTAGCCGGAGAGGTGGACGTGGGTGACGCCGGTCAGCAGCCCCGGCGCCCAGTCGTCCGGACCCAGCCGGAACGACGCCCCGTTGTCCGCCAGGAACGACCGCTCGCCGCCGCCGTCGACCAGGGCGACGACCTTGCCGGTGGGCGCCTCGGGGTCGATGCGGACGTGGGCGTCGACCCCGGCGCGTACGAGCGCGGCGCGATGCCAGTCGGCGGAGTCCCGGCCCGCGCGCGCCAGCAGTCGCACCCGCGCGCCACAATGCGCCGCCCACGCGGCGACGTTCGCGCCGGCGCCGCCGGGCAGGATCGCGATGTCGGCCGGTGTGTCGGTGCCGGGGGCGAGCGGGGCGGCGTGGCGGGCGACGACGTCGGTGACGACGTCACCGATCACGAGCAGCACCCCACGACCGTCCGCCCCCGTACCCCCGCTCACACCGGCCCTCTCAGGCTCCGCCCGCCACCGCGATCTCCGCCGCCAGCCGCACGTTCCCCCGTACCGCCGCGAGGTTCGCCTCCAGCGACGCTCCCCGCGTGTGCTCCGTGAGATACCCCAGCAGGAACGGCGTGATCGCCTGCCCGCTCACCCCCCGCCGCCCCGCCTCGCGCAACGCGTCCGCCAGCACCGCGTCGTGCACCGCCGGGTCCAACTGCTCGGCGGCCGGCACCGGGTTGGCCACGATCACCGCCGACGGCGGCAGGTCCAGCTCCCGCTGGACGCGCAGCACGGCCGCGACCTCCGCGGGCGTACGGACCGTCCACTCCACCGGCTCCCCGGACGTCCGCAGGTAGAACCCCGGGAACTCCGCCGTGCCGTAGCCCAGGACCGTCACGCCCAGCGTCTCCAGGCGCTGCAGCGTCGCCGGCACGTCCAGGATCGACTTGACTCCCGCGCACACCACCGCGATCCGCGTCTCCGCCAGCAGCCGCAGGTCGGCCGACTCGTCCTGCGACTGGGTCCACTCCCGGTGCACCCCGCCGAGACCGCCGGTGGCGAAGACGCCGATGCCGGTGCGGGCCGCGAGGAAGGCCGTGGCCGCGACGGTCGTCGCGCCGCTCGCGCCGAGGGCGGCGGCCGGCGCGAGGTCGCGTACGGTCAGCTTGCGCACGGTGTCGTCGGAGGCGATCCGCTCCAACTGGGCCCTGCCGAGCCCGACATGCGGCATGCCGTCCAGGACGGCGATGGTGGCGGGCACCGCGCCCGCCGAGCGGACGATGTCCTCCAGCTCGGCCGCCACCTGCAGATTGCGGGGGCGGGGCAGGCCGTGGGCTATGATCGTCGACTCCAGGGCGACGACCGGCCGCCGGTCCGCGAGTGCGGCGCGTACCTCGTCAGTCAGGTGCATGCGCCCACGGTACGTGCTGTGCGTACCCCGGTGACCAGCCCCTACGTGTCGTACAGGCCGTCCCACGGCTCGTGGAACCCGAGCCGGTCCGGGTACAACTCCGCCCAGTCCGGCTCGTCTTCACCGGCGCCCGCGGCCGGCTCCGCACGCCGCTCCGCGACCAGCCCGAAGCGGATCCCGTCCACCGAGACCTCGAACGGCCTGATCGCGATGTCGCCGAACACCAGCCCCGGCAGCTCGTCGAGCCAGCCCTCCATCTTCGCGTCCATCCGCCCGTCGGCGGGCACGCCGGGGCCCGGGGTCCAGATGTCGGAGCCGGTGTGGTGTCCTTCGGCGTCGAAGCGGTGCAGCACGGCGTACCAGCGGCGGTGCTCCAGCCAGTCGGGGCCCATGCGGTAGTCGGGCGGGTACGCGGCGGTGATCGAGGCGAGGAACTGCCCGTGGTCGTAACGGCCGATGTTCTCGGTGCGGTAGCCGGGCTCGTGACGTATCGGGATGACCTCAGGGATCGCCATGGCCCAGACCTTAAGGGGTGGCCGCGGCGGCCGGCATCCGGGTCCCGGTCGGCGCGCGTGGCGGACGGACCGGGTAAGCAGGCGGACGCGCGGAGGGAGCCGCGGGCGGCGTCTGCCCTTACCGTCGATGGATGGACGACGTTGACCGCGCTGCCGACCCTGGCGCCGCCCCCGACGCCCCCGCCCGTCCGCTCCTCCTGCTCGACGTCGACGGGCCCCTCAACCCGTACGCCGCGCGCGTACAGCCGCCCGGCTACGGCGAGTACGTGGTCACCGGCATGCCCGCGGGGCCCATCCGGCTGTGGCTGCGGCCCGCGCACGGCGAGCGGCTGCTGTCGCTGCCGTACGAACTGGTGTGGGCCACGACGTGGATGCACGAGGCCAACACCGTCATCGGCGACCGGGTGCTGGGGCTGCCGCCGCTGCCGGTCATCGAGTGGCCGTCGATGTTCACCACCGACGATCCGGACGGGCTGTACTGGAAGACGCGGCAGGTCGCCGCCTGGACCGCCGGGCGGACGTTCGCCTGGGTGGACGACGAGATCACGGCGGCGGACACGGCGTGGATCGAGGAGCACCACGCGGGGGAGGCGCTGCTGCGGCGGATCGATCCCACGCGCGGGCTGGTGGAGGAGGACTTCGAGGCGCTGGAGGCGTGGGCCAGGGAACGGGACCAGACCCGCCCGTGACGGGTGCGCCCCCCTCGCGCGCCTGCCCCCTGGCAAGCGTCAACCGTCCGCCATCTCCAGCAGCTTGAGGACCGTGTTCCAGTTGCGCGCCGTCGCCGTCACCGCCAGCCTGCGGCCGGAGAAGTCGGCCGCCAGCTTCGACCGGCCGATCCCGCCGGGGCACCAGACGTAGACGACGCGGTCCCCGATCGCGAACCGGTCGGGCGCGTACGACGCGGGGTCGGCGGTACGGAACCACGCGTCGGCCGGCGCGGGACCCGAGAGGAACACCGCGAGGAAACGGGCCGGTTCCGCGGCGCCCTCCGGCAGCGGGTTGCCGGCGACGACGGCCGCGATCTCGTCCCGGGTGCGCGCGACGACCGGTATCCGCAGGCCGAACTCCTCCGCCACGACCGCCTCGACGGCCGCCGCGGTCTGCTCCGGTGGCGTGCCGGGATCGTCGAAGACGACGTTCCCACTGGCCACGTACGTGGCGACGGCGCCGAAGCCGTGGTCGGTCAGCGCCTTGCGCAGCCCGGCCATGGGGACCTTGTTCTTGCCGCCGACGTTGATGCCGCGCAGCAGGGCGATCTGCTTGCTCACGTCCGGCGCCTCCCTTGCACGTCCGCCCGGCCCGCCCGCGCACCGCGGCCGGGCGCGGGCCTTCCTCCCCGCACCGTCAGAACAGCGGCTCCGGCAGCACGCCCTCCAGCGCCAGCAGGCTCCGCTTCGTGTCGAGCCCGCCGCCGAAGCCGCCCAGGCCGCCGTCGCTCTCGATCACGCGGTGGCAGGGGACCACGATCGGCAGCGGGTTCGACGCCATGGCCCGGCCGACCGCCTGCGCGGCGCCGGGCTCCCCGACCCGGTCGGCGAGGAACTGATAGCTGACCACCGAGCCGAACGGCACCTCGGCCGCCAGCTCCTCCAGCACCCGCCGGTTGAAGCCGTCGGACAGCGACCAGTCCAACTCCAGCCGGAACTCCTTCAGCTCGCCCGCGAAATACTCCCGCAACTGCCGCTCGGCCACCGCTATGTGCGCCGCGGGACCCGCGGGCTCCTCCCGGCCGGACGGGCCCGCGGCGCCCGGCTTGGCGTGGAACCCGACCTTGACCAGCCCCCGGTCCGTGGCGGCGAGGAGCAGCGGGCCGATCGGCGAGTCGACGACCCGGCGGCCCTGCCGGGGTGCGATGGCATCGGTGGCGTCCATGCCGCGAGCGTAGGACACGGCACTGACAACCGCCTGTGCCCGCGCCCCGCCCCGGTGCCGGCCCAACGCGACAAATCGGCCGCGTACCGATTGCGTATCGGCTGCGCCGCGGGCGGTGGAAGCATTTCGGTCACGACTCGCACAGACCTACGATTCCCTCTGGTTGCCCTGTACATCTGTCGACAGCTCTGTAGACCCGGGAGTCACTCCGTGCTTGCTGCCCCCGTGCCCGTCGACGCGTTCACGTATGGCCTGCTCACCCCCGTCACCGCCTTCATCATGGCCGCGGTCGGCAGTGCCCTGGGGCTGCGCTGCACCATGCGCGCGCTGACCGTCGAGCCCGCGCGGCGGGCGGGCTGGCTGCTGCTCGGCGCGGTCGCCGTCGGCACGGGCATCTTCACCATGCACTTCATCGCGATGATGGGCTTCACGGCCGACTCCGTCCACATCAGCTACGACGTGCCGATCACGCTGGCGAGCCTCGGCGTGGCCATCGTCGTCGTCGGCATCGGCGTCTTCATCGTGGGCTACCTCGGCCGGACCGCGTTCGCCCTCACCGCCGGCGGCATCGTCACCGGGCTCGGCGTCGCGGCCATGCACTACCTCGGCATGGCGGGCATGAAGATGGACCGGGGCCGGCTGGTCTACGACGGCTCGGTCGTGGCGCTGTCCGTGCTCATCGCCGTCGTCGCCGCCACCGCCGCGCTGTGGCTGTCGATGACCGTGAAGCGGTTCGGCGTCGCGGTGGGCGCCGCACTGATCATGGGCGTGGCCGTCTCCGGCACGCACTACACCGGGATGGCGGCACTGGAGGTGCACGCCCACGCCGCCAACGCGGTGGCGGACGGCAAGAGCCCGGCGGAGATCCTGGCGCCGATCCTGATCGGACCCGTGCTCCTGCTGGTGTTCGTCGGGCTGTTCGTCGGCATGGACCCGCTGGAGAACGAATGGCGGGTGTCCGTGGCCGGCGAGGGCCTCGTGGGCGGGGACACCGTCGCTCCCGAGCCCGCGGGCTCGGGAGCGACGTCGTACTTCGAACGGGACGGCGGCCGCCCGGGCGGTATCTGACCCCTCGGGCACCGAGGGGGACCGGAACGCTCTACGCGGACCAGGCACGGGCCCACGGCCCGCTGCCCCCGGTCCGTACCGGAAGACCGCCTGCGGCCGCTACTCCGCGGCGACCCCGAACCCGGCGTCCGCCAGCGCCTCGGCGATCAGGTCAGGCTTGTTGGTGATGATGCCGTCCGCGCCCCACTCGGCCAACTGGACGGCCCGCGCCGGGTCGTCGACCGTCCACGTGTAGCTCTCCAACTGCTTGCCGTGTGGCCCCTTCAGGGCGTGCACGGCCGCGTAGTACTCCGCGGACATGGTGCCGTGGTTGGAGTTGATCTGGTCCGAGAAGGTGGCGTACTCGGGCAGGTCCGCCACCGCGGGGGCGCCGAGGAAGCCGGTCTTCACGTCCGGCCGCAGCTCGTGCACGGTCTTGATGGAGTCCGCGCCGAAGCTCTGCACGACCAGTCTGTTCTTGACGTGCTCGCGACTCAGCCAGCCCAGGTTGCGCAACTCGCTGAGGATCTCCTTCTCGATCCCCGGGTACAGCTCCGGCTTCTTGATCTCCAGCACCAGCTTCTGCTGGTTCTGCGTGACCCGCTTCATGTACTGATCCAGAGTCGGCACCCGGGTGCCGGCCCACTCCTCGCCCTTCCAGCTCCCGGCGTCGAGCGTGCGGATCTCCTTCCAGGTGAAGTCGGAGACCTTCCAGGGGGCGCGGTCGGGGAACACCTCCTCCACGTTGGTGGTCCGGGCGAGCGTGTCGTCGTGCATGATGACCAGCTTGCCGTCCTTGCTGCGCTGCACGTCGTTCTCGACCCAGTCGATCCCCATGTCACGGGCCGTGTCGATGGCGGCGAGGGTGTTCTCGGGGGCATCCGCGGAGGCGCCGCGGTGCGCGACGGTCACGATCGGTGCGGCGGAATCGGAGTCGGCTGCGGGCTCGGCAGCGGTCGCGGTGGCGGAGGTGGCGGCCGCGGTGAGCACGAGGCCGGCCAGCGCCGTCAGAGCGCCGGACGCGCGCGTAAGCGTGCGGGAGGGCATGCAGTCTCCTCGACTAGAGGTGATCACTTGTCGCCGCAGGGTCCCAAGGGGAGGCAACAGAGTATGAGGCTGGGGATGGCCAGAGATTGAACGCCGATATCGGCGCGGTGAACTTGGCCGGTTTCCGATCGGTGCAGGTAGGGAGCTTGAGGAAGCGCTTACTGCGCCCATTTTGGCCCCGCCGATCTGGCTGGAAAGGGTCTGGCTGATCGCCTCACTCCTCCGGTATTAGGCTAGGTCAGGAACGTCGCCGGGGCGATTCGATCCGCGTTGTCGGTGGCGGGTCGTACCGTGGGGGCATGCGGCCCGTCACAGACATCGAACGCACCATGGCGCCCTTCGAGGTAGTCAGCCCTTATCAGCCGAACGGCGACCAGCCCGCCGCCATCGACGAACTCGAACGGCGGATCAGGGCGGGCGAGCGGGACGTCGTGCTGCTCGGCGCGACCGGCACGGGCAAGTCGGCCACGACGGCCTGGATGGTCGAGCGCCTGCAGCGCCCCACGCTGGTCCTCGCGCCCAACAAGACGCTGGCCGCCCAGTTGGCGAACGAGTTCCGCGAGCTCCTGCCGAACAACGCGGTGGAGTACTTCGTCTCGTACTACGACTACTACCAGCCCGAGGCGTACGTCCCCCAGACGGACACGTACATCGAGAAGGACTCCTCGATCAACGAGGAGGTGGAGCGCCTGCGCCACTCCGCGACGAACTCGCTGCTCACCCGGCGCGACGTCATCGTGGTCGCCTCCGTCTCCTGCATCTACGGCCTGGGCACGCCGCAGGAGTACGTCGACCGGATGGTGCCGCTGAAGGTCGGCGAGGAGATCGACCGGGACCAGTTGCTGCGCCGCTTCGTCGACATCCAGTACACCCGCAACGACCAGGCGTTCACGCGCGGCACGTTCCGGGTCCGCGGCGACACCATCGAGATCTTCCCGGTCTACGAGGAACTGGCCGTCCGCATCGAGATGTTCGGGGACGAGATCGAGGCCCTGTCCACGCTCCACCCGCTGACCGGCGAGGTCATGAGCGAGGACGACGGCCTGTACGTCTTCCCGGCCTCGCACTACATCGCGGGACCCGAGCGCATGGCCAAGGCCGTCGCCGGCATCGAGACCGAGCTGGACGCGCAGCTCGGGACGCTGGAGAAGCAGGGCAAGCTGCTGGAGGCGCAGCGGCTGCGCATGCGGACGACGTACGACCTGGAGATGCTCCAGCAGATCGGCACCTGCTCAGGTGTCGAGAACTACTCGCTGCACATGGACGGCCGCGAAACCGGTTCCCCGCCGCACACCCTGCTGGACTACTTCCCGGAGGACTTCCTCCTCGTCATCGACGAGTCGCACGTCACCGTCCCGCAGGTCGGCGCCATGTACGAGGGCGACGCCTCCCGCAAGCGCACCCTCGTCGACCACGGCTTCCGGCTGCCGTCCGCGCTGGACAACCGCCCGCTGAAGTGGGAGGAGTTCCTGGAGCGCATCGGCCAGACGGTCTACCTCTCCGCCACCCCCGGGCCGTACGAGCTGTCCCGCGGCGACGGCGTCGTGGAGCAGATCATCCGGCCCACCGGGCTCGTCGACCCCGAGGTCGTCGTCAAGCCGACCGAGGGCCAGATCGACGACCTGGTGCACGAGATCCGCACGCGCGCGGAGAAGGACGAGCGCGTCCTCGTCACCACGCTGACCAAGAAGATGGCCGAGGACCTCACGGACTACTTCCTGGAGCTGGGCATCCAGGTGCGCTATCTGCACAGCGACGTCGACACGCTGCGCCGCGTCGAGCTGCTGCGCGAGCTGCGCGCCGGGGAGTACGACGTCCTCGTGGGCATCAACCTGCTCCGCGAGGGCCTCGACCTGCCCGAGGTCTCCCTCGTCGCGATCCTCGACGCCGACAAGGAGGGCTTCCTCCGCTCCGGCACGTCGCTGATCCAGACCATCGGCCGCGCCGCGCGCAACGTCTCCGGCGAGGTGCACATGTACGCGGACAAGATCACGCCGGGCATGGAGAAGGCGATCGACGAGACCAACCGGCGCCGCGCCAAGCAGATCGCGTACAACGAGGAACACGGGATCGACCCGCAGCCGCTGCGCAAGAAGATCAACGACATCGTCGCGCAGATCGCCCGCGAGGAGGTCGACACCGAGGCGCTGCTCGGCTCGGGCTACCGGTCCACGAAGCCCGACGCCGCGGCGAAGGCGCCGGTGCCGGAGCTGCGGCAGAAGACGAAGCCCGCCCGCCGGGGCGAGGCCGAGGCCGGTGCGGCGCCCACGGAGACGCCCGCCGCCGATCTCGCCGCGCAGATCGAGGACATGACCGCCCGGATGCGGTCCGCCGCCGCGGACCTCCAGTTCGAAGTGGCGGCCCGGCTGCGCGACGAGGTGGCGGAGATGAAGAAGGAGCTCCGGCAGATGAAGGAGGCGGGGCTGTCGTAGGCCCGGGTTGTGCGGGGCGTGGGAGCGCCCCTGGGCGTACGCGGAGCGTGGCCGTCCGGGAGCGCACAACCGGTGGTGTGTAGCAGGAGCGCCACAAATCCTCCTCCGGGGGGAGCACAGGGCCGCTGTCCTGCGTAATGTGCGTGGCAGCGCGCCGGTCATGGCGCGTGACGAGCAGGAGGGGAACGTAAGCGTGTCGATCAACTTGTCCAAGGGTCAGGCCATCAGCCTGCAGAAGTCCGATGGCGGCACCCTCAGCGCGGTCCGCATGGGGCTGGGCTGGCAGGCCGCCGAACGGCGCGGTCTCTTCGGTAAGCGCACGCGCGAGATCGACCTCGACGCCTCCGCCGTGCTCTTCGCCGACAAGGAGCCCGTCGACGTGGTGTTCTTCCAGCACCTCGTGAGCGACGACGGCTCCGTGCGGCACACCGGTGACAACCTCGTCGGCGGCGCGGGCCAGGGCGGTGACGACGAGTCGATCCTGGTCGACCTGCAGCGCGTGCCGGTGCACATCGACCAGATCATCTTCACCGTGAACTCGTTCACCGGCCAGACCTTCGAAGAGGTGCAGAACGCGTTCTGCCGGCTCGTGGACGAGAGCAACGGCCAGGAGCTGGCGCGCTACACGCTCACCGGCGGCGGCACGTACACCGCCCAGATCATGGCGAAGGTGCACCGGACGGGGTCCGGCTGGGGCATGACCGCCCTCGGCTCGCCGGCCAACGGCCGTACGTTCCAGGACCTGATGCCGTCGATCCAGCCGCTTCTCTAGGAGCGCGGGGACGACCAGGTTTCCGAGGCATGACGCGACGTCGACGGCCGCAGCGAGTGCAGGGGAGGGCCGCATGACGGCCGAGTTGGTCCGCGGGCAGAACCATCTGCTGCCGCAGACCCGGGTGGAGATCAGGATTTCGGCGGGGAGCCCGGTGACACCGGGCGCCACGCTGGGGGGAGAGGACGGCAGGGTCAGCGACCCGGGCCGGATCGCGCACCCCGGTGCGCCGCAACTGCCGGGCCTTGAGGTGCCGGGACAGGCGGCGGCGGAGCACCGGCTGGCGGTGGACCTGGACGCGGTGCCGCCGGACGTGGAGCGCGTGCACGTGCTGCTGGCGCTGCCCGCGGGCGTGCCGGGGCCGCGGAGCTTCGGCGCCATCGCGCCGCCGTCGGTGGCCGTCACGGGCCTCGACGGCACGGCGATCGCGCGGTTCGTCATCACGGGCCTGGACAGCGAGTCGGCGGTCACCGCCGTGGAGCTGTACCGGCGGGGCGACGCGTGGAAGATCCGGGCCGTGGGCCAGGGGTACGCGGGCGGTCTCGCCGCCATGCTCGCGGACCAGGGCCTGCCGGAGGCGCAGCAGCTCGCCGCCGACATCGAACGGGCCGTGGCCGAGGGGCTGGCGCGCGCCGTCGCCCCGGCGCCGCCGCCCACCGGCCAGCCGACCGGTCCCGGCGCCAGGCGGCCGCAGCAGGCCGCCGAGGAGCGCCAGGCCCAGGCTGGACCCGTCGACTACCGCCACCCGCGCCGTGCCGCGGCGGCGGGTGCCGCGGGCGCGTCGGGCGGCTCAAGTGGTGGACCGGGTACGCCGGGCGCGTCCCGTGCGCCGCGCGCCCCCGCGTCCGCCGCGGCGCCCCCGCCCCCCGGTGTCGGGGCCGGCGCCGGTGCGGGCGCGCGTCCCGGTGCCCCCGCGGGCGCGGGCAGCGCCGCCGGCGGCGTACCGCCGCAGTCCGACCGCTCGCAGTCGGGCCCCGCGGCGCCGGTCGCGGGCGACGCCCCCGGCTGGAGCATGGAGGAGCGGCTGTACAACCAGGTCTGGGGCATGTTCGAGGACCTGGCCCGTACGGTCGCGGCGTACCGCAGCGCCGTCGAGTTCGCCGACTCCCGGATGGACCGCGAACTCGACCAGCTCCTGGCCGACCCGCGCGCCCGGATGGGCTCCATCGCCGACTCCGCGCGCGCCGAGGTGCTCGCCCGCCACTCCACCCTGGTGGACCGGGCGCGCGAGGTCCTCGACCGCGACCTCGGGCAGCTCGTCGCCGAGGCCGGGGTCGTCGAGCCCGCGCTGCCGCCGGCGTTCGCCTCCTGGGCGAGCCCCGTGTGGCACGAGTACGAGGTGCCCGAGGACGCCCCGATGGCCCTGCGCCTCGGCGACCTCCACCTGCCCGAACACACGGAGCTGCGCGTTCCGCTGCTCGTACGGCTGCCGCTGCAGCGCGGCCTGTGGGTGGACAGCGGCACCTCCTCGCTCGGCCCCGGCGCGCTCGAAGGCGACCATGAGCACGGCTTCCCGGACTCCGCGGAGCGGCGCGCGCTGGCGCTCGACACCGCCGTGGCGCACGCTGCCCGGCTGCTGTCGGTGCACCCGGCGGGCGAGTTCAACGTCCACTTCATCGACCCGGGCGGCACGGCCACCACGGCGCTCACCCCGCTGCTCCACTCCGGCGTCCTCGCCGAGCCGCCGCCGAAGGGCGCCGCGGGCGTCACCGACACCCTCGCCCGGCTGACCCAGCGCATCGACCTCGTCCAGATGGCGCTGCGCAGCGGCGCGGCCGACGCGCTGCCGCCGGACCTGGACCCGGCGCAGCAGCTCCTGGTGGTCAACGACTTCCCGCACGGCTTCGACGACCGCGCCATCAACCAACTGCGGTATCTCGCGGACGAGGGCCCGTCGGTCGGCGTGCACCTGCTGGTCGTCGCCGACCGCGAGGACGCCAAGGGCTACGGCCCGCTGCTGGACCCGTTCTGGCGCGGCATGCTGCGGCTCACGCCCACCCCGGACGACCACCTGGCCGACCCCTGGATCGGCCACGCCTGGACGTACGAGCCGGCGCGCGCGCCGATGGGCAGCCGGGTGCTGGAACAGGTGCTGGCCCAGGTCGCGGCGGCCCGCAGGGCGCTGCGCCGCTGACGGGTCGGTCCCGCGTCACCCACGGCCCGCAGGCACTGCGCCTGCGGGCCGTTTCGCGTACCGCGCGTCCCCGGCCTCTATAGGATCTGACCTGCATACTTGATCGGAACTTTGCCATCGCTTGGCTCGTTCTATACAGTCGACGGTTGGGGGTGAGCTTCCAGTTCCACAAGTGGAAGGCACGCCCGGCAACCATCACGCTGAACATGCCGGACTTGCCGCGGAGGACGAGTGGACGTATCGCTGACCCTGTGGGTGCTCACGATCGTGGGCCTGTGTGCCCTGATCGGCACCGACTTCTTCGTCGGCCGGAAGCCCCATGAGGTGACGCTCAAGGAGGCGGGCACCTGGACGATCATCTGGATCGTCCTCGCCGGGCTCTTCGGCATCGGGCTGTTGATCTGGGGCGACGGCCAGGCGTCCGGTGAGTTCTTCGCCGGCTACGTCACGGAGAAGTCGCTGAGCGTCGACAACCTCTTCATCTTCGTGATCATCATGAGCAAGTTCGCGGTCCCCCTGCAGTACCAGGCCCGGGTGCTCATGGTCGGCGTCCTCATCGCGCTGGTGATGCGCGCGGCCTTCATCGCCGCGGGCGCCGCGCTGATCGCGTCCTTCTCCTGGGTCTTCTACATCTTCGGCGCGTTCCTCATCTACACCGCCTGGAAGCTGGTCCAGGAGGCCAAGGGCGGTGACGAGGAAGAGGAGTGGGAGGAGAACCGGCTGCTCAAGATGGTCGAGCGCCGCTTCGCCGCCACGGACAAGTACCACGGCACGAAGCTGTTCATCACCGAGAACGGCAAGCGGCTGATGACGCCGATGCTGATCGTCATGCTGGCGATCGGCACCACGGACCTGCTCTTCGCGCTGGACTCCATCCCCGCGATCTTCGGCCTCACCCAGGACCCGTACATCGTCTTCACGGCCAACGCCTTCGCGCTGATGGGCCTGCGGCAGCTCTACTTCCTGATCGGCGGCCTGCTCAAGAAGCTGGTCCACCTCTCGTACGGGCTGTCGGCCATCCTCGGCTTCATCGGCGTGAAGCTGGTGCTCCACGCCCTGCACGAGTCCGGGGTGCACGTCCCCGAGATCAGCACCGCGATCTCGCTGAGCGTGATCGGCGGCGTCCTGATCATCACGACGATCACGAGCCTGCGGGCCTCCCGCCGCCTGGAGGCGGAGCAGAAGGACAGGGAAGAGACCAAGGAAGAGGAGCCCGCCGAGGCCCGCCGGCCGGGCGCGGGCGACGACTGACACAGTCCCTCTACGTGTTCGGTCCCGGAGGGCGTCCGGGACCGGGCACGTAGAGCTACACCGTCAGCGGGGCTCTTGGGTTATCGCGAAGGCGACGAACGAGGCCCATGCCTCAGGCGAGACCGTGAGGACGGGGCCGGAGGGGTTCTTGGAGTCGCGCACGTGCACTCGTTCCGCTGCGGCGGCTACCTCAACGCAGTTGCCGCCGCCCGATCCGCTGTAGCTGCTCTTCACCCATGCCAACTCACGTGAACTGCCGACGTCCGCTGCCTGCTCCACGCTCATAGCTCTCCTGCCAGGCGGCCGATGAACTGTGCCGATTCATCGGGGTTCAGTGCCAGTGAGCGCATCTTTCCATACCGGTGAGTGAAGGCGCTGACACGGTCAGCGTCGGAGACGACGAACCCGGCCTCCTGCGACTCCACGTATCCCACCACCTCATGCTCCGCTGTCTCCATCACGACCATGGGTCCGTTGAGACCGGGGTGGAAGCCGCAGGTCCAGGGCATCACCTGGATCTCCATGTGCGGCAGATCCGCATGCTTCCGCAGCGCCTCCAACTGCTCGCGCTGCACCCGCTTCCCGCCCACCGGGTTACGCAGCGCCGCCTCGCCGATGACGAAGCACAGTTCCACCGGCTTCTTCCGGGCGAGCAGCCGCTGCCGCGACAGGCGGGCTTCCACGCTCAGCTCGATCTCGTCCTCGGACAGCGGCGGGCAGTGCGCCGAGAACAGTGCCCGCGCGTAGTCCTCCGTCTGCAACAGCCCCGGCACCAGCAGGGGATCCCAGTCGTAACGGCTCAGCGCCTCTTCTTCCAGAAGCGCGACGTCCCGGAAGAATTCCGGCAGCTTTGCCCGGTCCACTTCATCCTGCAAGACCATCAGCGTCCCCTGAGCGTCGAGTTCCCGCTCAGCGCCCTGAGTGAAGGCCAGCTTCGCCGGGCGCTTGGCCTGCTCGATGGCGGCGACCGTGTCAACGGAATAGCCCACCGCTTCGGCGAGTTCGGGCTGTGTCATGCCTGCACGCTGGCGGTGGAGTTTGACCAGCTTCCCGTACCCGATCCAGATCGGCGGTGCTGAGTCCCTGTCCTTCCTGGCCCTCTTTTCGGGCTTGCGCGGATTCCTCGCCGGCTCACTGCTGTCCGTGCCCATACGCGTCACCCCTTGTCAGACGCCAACGCGATCAGGCTATTCACGTAGTCGGGCGACTACCGTGCGAATTCGAATTTCGCCACCCGTGAGCCACCCCACCCGGCCCGACTTGGGCTTCTGCCATCCGCCTTGCCTGGGCCGATCTCGCCGACGAGATCACCGAGGTGCAAGCGCGAAGCGAGTGACTGGGCGCGACCGGCACCATACACTCGGTTGCTGGGTGTATCCGTGTCGTAGGTGAAGGGCGGGGGCCGCCGTGGACCCAACGAGCTTAGAAACCGTCCAGGCTGCGGTAACGGCGGCTGCCCAGGGCGGCGCATCGGAGGCTGGGCGGCAAGCCTGGACTTCGCTCACCTCCTTGGTGCGCCGGGCCTTCGGCCGGGACGCGGAGGAGCCGGAGGCGCCGGTGCTCCCGCTGGAGCCCCAGGACGAACGCCAGATCCGGTCTCTTTCCGCCTTGATCTATGCCCGAGCACTTCAGGACCAGGGGTTCGCTGCGGCCTTCGCCGAGTGGCAGAGGGAGACTGAGGTGGCGTTGAGGCCCAGGCATGCGACCAACAACATCGTCGGTGGAAATGCTCGGGTCACGAATCTCGTGCAAGGGCAGATCGTGACCTGGAACACGAACACGTAGGGGGCGGCGTGGCGGCCGAGGCCACCGAGGACGTCCGCAACGAGCTGGAGGACGTCCAGGCCCAAACGGTGATCCAGGCTCAGACCGTTGTGATCGAGGGCGGTCTGGGAGGAGTTGAGTACGCTGGAGATCCCCGTTCGAAGCTGCTGAGGTTCACCGTGGCCGATTTCGCCGACCTGGCCCGCCGGGCGTTGAGGGACCGAGGTTACTCGGTACGGGACGCCGCCCACGCGATCGACCAGGACCCCGGGGAGCTCGGCCGCATCCTCGCCGGAGTGCGGGAGCCCTCGGTAGAGATCGCGAACGACCTCGACGATCTGGTCGGGGCCGGGGGAGCACTTGCCGGAACCCTCATGCACCCTGACGATTCCACCCGCGTCGCCTGCATAGCCGGCCGACCGTCCCGCATGGACGCGGGAACGGTGGAGGCCACGGCTGGCGTTCTGGCCGCGTTACGCCGTCTGGACGATTCCGCGAGACCGGAATCCGTGCTCCCGGCGACCCTCGCGCAGATGACCGAGGTCACACGCATGCTCAAAGAGGCGCGTGGACCGCATCGCGATGCCTTCGCCGAGGTGGCTTCGGAGTACATCCAGTTCGGCGGGTGGCTGCTGGCGGAGTTGCGGCGGGACGGCGAGGCTGTGAAGCTCCTGGACCAGGCTGTGGACCTCGCCGACGAGATCGGCAATGGCACGCTCGCGGCGCAGGCGCTCAACTTCAAGGGGTACCTGGCGCGGCAGCAGGGGCGGCAGCAGGCCGTTGCCCGCTGGTTCTCCGCCGCCGCGTACACGCCCGGCGCTCACCCCGCCCAGCGGCTGGGGGATCTGCTGCAGGCAGCCGCAGGACTCGGACACCTGGGTAAGCGGGACGAAGCCCTCCGGATGCTGGACGAGGGCGCCCGGCTGATGGATGAGGCCGACGAACTGCCCCCTCCGGCCACTGCGTACTGGCTCACGCCTGAGTTCAGCAGGCTGTCCTTCGGCCTCTCGGCTCTGGCTCTGGGTCGCTACGACGAAGCAGTCGACCACCTGCGCAGCGGCCTGGCGGGACTGCCGGAGGAACTGCGCGGCGCCGCCTGGAACCGGGAGTACGTGGAGGCCCTCGAGAGGGCTGAGGCAGCGCGGTGAGTCGGCCCCGGCGCTACCAGCCGCGTTCGCGCCACTCCGCCAGGTGCGGGCGTTCCGCGCCCAGGGTGGTGTCGTCGCCGTGGCCCGGGTAGACCCAGGTCTCGTCCGGCAGCTCCGCGAAGATCTTCGTCTCCACGTCGTGCAGCAGTGACGTGAAGCGCTCCGCGTCGCCCCAGGTGTTGCCCACGCCGCCCGGGAAGAGGCAGTCGCCCGTGAAGACGTGGGGATGGCCGTGCGGGTCGTCGTAGACCAGGGCGATGGAGCCCGGGGTGTGGCCGACGAGGTGGCGGGCGGTGAGGGGGATGCGGCCCACCGTGATCGTGTCGCCGTCGTCCACGAGGACGTCCGTGGGGACGTCGATGTCGGCGGCGTCCCTGCGGCCCGCGTAGGTGCGGGCGCCCGTGGCCGCGACGACCGGGGCCAGGGCCTGCCAGTGGTCGCCGTGGCCGTGGGTGGTGACGGCCGAGGTGATGCCGTCGCGGCCGATGAGGGTGAGCAGCGTGTGGGGTTCGTTCGCGGCGTCGATCAGCAACTGCTCGTCCGTCGCGCGGCAGCGCAGCAGATAGGCGTTGTTGTTCATCGGCCCGACGGCGACCTTGGAGATCATCAGGTCCGTCAGCTCGTGTACGTCGGCGGCGCCGCCGACGGTGACCTTGCCCGTGTACGACATGGGGCCAGCCTCTCAGAGCGGGGGCAGGGTCGGCAGCGCGGCGCCGTCCTCCGTGCGTACGCCCGTGCCCGTGGTGCGGCCGGCGAGCCAGCCCATCAGGGCGTACGGGGCGCCGGTGACCCGCACCGGGTCACCGCCCGACGGCGGGGCGCCGGTGGTCCAGGTGCTGCCGTCGGGAGCGGAGAGTGACAGGGGCGTCACCTGCTCGTTGCCCGCGAAGCGGGCGGTGAGGAAGTCGATCTCCCGGGTCACGAACTCCTCCGGGAGCTGGTCCAGGGTGTAGCCCGCGTCCAGGTCCACGTGGTGCAGCTCCACCTCCACCAGCCGCCGGAACGGGATCCGCGCCATGACATCCGTCACGCCGTTGCGCAGCTCGCAGCGGGCCGACCAGCCGTCCGCCGGGATGTCCGCCGCCGTCTGCGCCAGCCGGTCCGCCGTCGCCCGTACGTCGTCGAGCTGCTCGGCCAGCGGGCGGGGGGCGCCTGCCTCGATGTCGGCGTCGCGGACTTCCGCGCTCGCGTACATGGGGCGGCCGGAGAGCACGTTGACCAGGGCGTCGGCGTTGCGGGCGAGGTGGGAGAGCACGTGGCCGCGGGTCCAGCCGGGCAGCGCGCTCGGCGCCCGTACCGCGTCGTCCCCGAGGCGGGCGGCGCTGGCGAGGAGGCTGTCGGTGGCGGCTCGTAGGGTGGCCATGTCGCGTACGGGGTCGTACGTGCGACCTGCGCTTTCTGTCATCGGATCCCCTGGAGGCGAGCGGGTGGGAATGCTGGGCCGGACGTCGTTGTCAGACCCAGACGTTAGCGTGTGGCTCGATGGGAGAAAGCTGCGGACAGCTCCGCCGCCACCCCCATACGCTTGACAAGGGGTGCCGCCCGCCCGGACGGTCCCCGCCGCTCATCAAGAAAGGTCCGACCGGCGTGGCCGACCGTCTCCTCGTCCGTGGCGCTCGCGAGCACAATCTGAAGAACGTCTCGCTCGACCTGCCCCGCGACTCCCTCATCGTCTTCACGGGACTCTCGGGGTCCGGCAAGTCGTCCCTGGCGTTCGACACGATCTTCGCCGAGGGCCAGCGCCGCTACGTCGAGTCGCTGTCCAGCTACGCGCGGCAGTTCCTCGGCCAGATGGACAAGCCGGACGTCGACTTCATCGAGGGCCTGTCGCCGGCCGTCTCGATCGACCAGAAGTCCACGTCGCGCAACCCGCGGTCCACGGTCGGCACGATCACCGAGGTCTACGACTACCTGCGGCTGCTCTTCGCCCGCATCGGCAAGCCGCACTGCCCGGTCTGCGGCCGGCCGATCACCCGGCAGTCGCCGCAGGCGATCGTGGACAAGGTGCTGGCGCTGCCGGAGGGCAGCCGCTTCCAGGTGCTGTCGCCGCTGGTGCGCGAGCGCAAGGGCGAGTTCGTGGACCTCTTCTCCGACCTGCAGTCGAAGGGGTACAGCCGGGCGCGGGTCGACGGGCAGACGTCGTCGCTGACCGACCCGCCCAAGCTGAAGAAGCAGGAGAAGCACACGATCGAGGTGGTCGTCGACCGCCTCACGGTCAAGGAGAGCGCCAAGCGCCGGCTGACCGACTCCGTCGAGACCGCCCTCGGGCTCTCCGGCGGCATGGTCATCCTCGACTTCGTCGACCTGGACGCGGACGACCCGGACCGCGAGCGGATGTACTCCGAGCATCTCTACTGCCCGTACGACGACCTGTCGTTCGAGGAGATGGAGCCGCGCTCCTTCTCGTTCAACTCGCCGTTCGGCGCCTGCCCCGACTGCACGGGCATCGGCAGCCGGATGGAGGTCGACCCGGAGCTGATCGTCCCCGACCCGGACAAGTCGCTGGACGAGGGCGCCATCCACCCGTGGTCGCACGGCCACACCAAGGACTACTTCGCCCGGCTCGTCGGCGCGCTCGCCGACGACCTCGGGTTCCGTACGGACATCCCGTGGGCCGGGCTGCCGCAGCGGGCGCAGAAGGCGCTGCTGCAGGGGCACCGGACGAAGATCGAGGTGCGCTACCGCAACAGGTACGGGCGCGAGAGGTCGTACACCACGTCCTTCGAGGGCGCCGTGCCGTTCGTCAAGCGGCGGCACGCGGAGGCGGAGAGCGACGCCAGCCGCGAGCGCTTCGAGGGGTACATGCGGGAGGTCCCCTGCCCGACCTGCAACGGGACGCGGCTGAAGCCGGTCGTCCTCGCGGTCACCGTGCAGGACAGGTCGATCGCCGACATCTCGGCGATGTCGATCAGCGACTGCGCCGACTTCCTCGGTGCGATGGAGCTGACCGACCGCGAGAAGACCATCGCCGAGCGCGTGCTGAAGGAGGTCAACGAGCGGCTGCGGTTCCTGGTCGACGTGGGCCTGGACTACCTGTCGCTCAACCGCGCGGCGGGCACCCTCTCCGGCGGCGAGGCCCAGCGCATCCGGCTCGCCACGCAGATCGGCTCCGGCCTCGTCGGCGTGCTGTACGTGCTGGACGAGCCGTCCATCGGGCTGCACCAGCGGGACAACCACCGGCTGATCGAGACCCTGGTCCGGCTGCGCGACCTGGGGAACACGCTGATCGTCGTCGAGCACGACGAGGACACCATCAAGACCTCCGACTGGGTCGTCGACATCGGCCCGGGCGCCGGCGAGCACGGCGGCACGGTGGTGCACAGCGGCTCGCTCAAGGAGCTGCTGGACAACGACGCGTCGGTCACCGGGCAGTATCTGTCGGGGAAGAGGGAGATCCCGACGCCGGAGATCCGGCGGCCCGTCGACGGCGGGCGGCAGCTCGTCGTCCGCGGCGCGCGGGAGAACAATCTGCAGGACATCGACGTGGCGTTCCCGCTCGGGGTGCTCACGGCGGTCACGGGTGTCTCGGGGTCCGGGAAGTCGACGCTGGTCAACGACATCTTGTACACGCACCTGGCGCGCGAGCTGAACGGCGCGCGGAGCGTGCCCGGGCGGCACACCCGGGTCGACGGGGACGACCTGGTGGACAAGGTGGTGCACGTCGACCAGTCGCCCATCGGCCGTACGCCGCGCTCCAACCCCGCGACGTACACGGGCGTCTTCGACCACGTCCGCAAGCTGTTCGCGGAGACGACGGAGGCGAAGGTCCGCGGCTACCAGCCGGGCCGGTTCTCCTTCAACGTCAAGGGCGGTCGCTGCGAGAACTGCTCGGGTGACGGCACGATCAAGATCGAGATGAACTTCCTCCCGGACGTCTACGTGCCGTGCGAGGTCTGCCACGGCGCGCGGTACAACCGCGAGACCCTGGACGTGCACTACAAGGGCAAGTCCATCGCCGAGGTGCTGGACATGCCGATCGAGGAGGCGCTGTCCTTCTTCGAGGCGGTGCCGGCGATCGCGCGCCACCTCAGGACGCTCAACGAGGTGGGACTGGGGTATGTGCGGCTGGGCCAGCCGGCGCCGACGCTGTCGGGCGGCGAGGCGCAGCGGGTGAAGCTGTCGAGCGAGCTGCAGAAGCGCTCGACGGGCCGCACGGTGTACGTGCTGGACGAGCCCACGACCGGGCTGCACTTCGAGGACATCAAGAAGCTGATCGGCGTGCTGACCGGCCTGGTCGACAAGGGCAACACGGTGATCGTCATCGAGCACAACCTCGACGTCATCAAGACCGCCGACTGGGTCGTCGACCTCGGCCCCGAGGGCGGCAGCGGCGGCGGCCTGGTGGTCGCGGAGGGCTCGCCGGAGGAGGTGGCGGCCGTGCCGGCCAGCCACACGGGGAAGTTCCTGCGGGAGATCCTGGGCGACCGGGTGAGCGACTCGCCGCCGGCGCGGAAGGGCGCCGCGGCGAAGAAGCCGACCGCGAAGAGGTCGACCGCGAGGTCCACGCCGGCCAAGAAGACGGCGGCGGCCAAGGCGCCCGCCAAGAAGGCGGCGGCGAAGCGGCGCGGCTGAGGGGGGTCTGGAGCCCGGCTGCGACCGAGGGTTCGGCCGGGCGTACGGCTGAGCGCCGCTCGGCTGCGCGGCCGAGGGCGGTCCGGCGTGCGGCCGACTGCCGTCGGCCCGCGTCACCTTGCGCCAGCCGTGATACACGCGCCCGTCGGCCACCGAGTGGTCCACACGGCCGTCTACGGCGTCGGCCACCCGTGCGGACCACGAACCGCGGGTCTGTCATGCCGACACGCCGCGCACCGCGTCCCGCCCGGTACGGACCCTCCTGACACGATCTCAAATGACGGACCGGCGGCGGCAATTGTTCGGGCGGAGTTTGCGCGCGCCCTCTGGTGTAGACCACTCTCCACTGCCAGGCTGTGGCCCGCCGTGCGCAAGAAGCGTGCGTTCCCGTGTCGTTCCAAGGAGAAAACGTGCTCAGAGCGGGAGTACGCAGTAAACCCCTCCGACCCAGGGCCGTCGCGGCAGCGGCGGCTTCCTTGTTGCTCCTCGGCGCCCCCGCGGCCGTCGGTCAGGAGCGGCCCGCCGCCGCGACCGGCGCCGCCGGTGCGGTGTCCGTACCGGCAGGCGAGGGCATGGACATCGCCTCCGTCTCCCGGCCCGTCGCCCCCGGCATGGAACTGACCTCCTTCGAGCGGCTGGAGACCGACAAGTGGCTCAAGGCCGACGCGCTCAGCGTCGACCTGGGAGCCGGCACCCGCGTCGACTACCTCGGCGGCAAGGTCTCCGAGCGCGCCCCCGTCTCCAAGCTCGCCGCCGAGCACGACCCCGGTCCCGGCCGCACCACCGTGGCCGCCATCAACGCCGACTTCTTCGACATCAACGAGACCGGCGCCCCCCTCGGCCCCGGCGTCGAGGAGGGCCGCCCGACGCACTCGCCCGCGCCCGGCGTCTCCGAGGCGGTGGGCGTCGGCCCCGACCAGGCGGGCCGCGTGCTCGACCTCTACTTCGACGGCACCGTCACCCTCCCCGACGGCGCACACCCCCTCGGCGGCCACAACGCCGCCAACGTCCCCGCGGACGGCATCGGCGCGTACAACGCCCAGTGGGGCAAGGCCGACCGCGCCATGACCGTCGACGGCGCCACCGAGGTCACCGAAGTCGCCGTGCGGGACGGCAAGGTCGCCGAGGTGACCAACGGGCCGGGGAAGGGCGCGATAGCCGAAGGCACCACGGTGCTCGTCGGCCGCGACACCGGCGCCAAGATCCTCGCCCAACTGCGGCCGGGCGACGCGGTGCAGGTGGAGTACGACGTCCGCACCGACGACGGCAGCCCCGTGCCCGGTACCGCGGTCGGCGGCCGCGGCGTCCTCGTCGAGGACGGCGTACCGCAGAACTGGGAGGGCCGGCCGAACAACACCGCCGCCCCCCGCACCGCGGTCGGCTTCTCCAAGGACGGCGGCACCATGCACGTGCTGACCGTCGACGGCCGCCAGGCGGACGCCGGCGGCGTCACGCTCACGCAGTTGGCGAAGATGATGGACGCCCTCGGCGCGTACGACGCGCTGAACCTCGACGGCGGCGGCTCCTCCACCCTCGTCGCCCGCGCGCCCGGCTCTGACGAGCGGTTCGTGGAGAACTCCCCGTCCGACGGCGAGGAGCGGGAGGTCCCCAACGGCCTGGCGCTCACCGCCCCCGGCGGCAGCGGCCAGCTCAAGGACTTCCGCGTCACCACCGCCGCGGAGCCCGCGCTCGCGCCCGGCGTCGACCCGGTGCCCGGTGGCCACCCCGACCGCGTCTTCCCGGGCCTGACCCGCGAACTCGACGCCGCCGGCTACGACGAGACGTACGGCCCCGCGCCCGGCCGTCCGTCGTGGTCCAGCAACCGGGACGACGTCGGCAGCGTCGACGGCGACGGTACCTTCACCGCCCGCCGCGGCGGCACCGCGCAGGTCACCGCCTGGCGCGGCGGCGCGTCCGGGAGCGTCGAGCTGACCGTCCTGGACAAGCTGGAGCGGATCACGCCCACCAGCGAGCGCGTCGGCCTGGCCGCCTCCGGTGACGCGGCGGCCTTCGGCATCGTCGGCCGCGACGCCCACGGCGCCAGCGCCCCCGTCGACCCCGCCGACGTACGCCTCGACTACGACCGCGCGCTGTTCGACATCGCCCCGGACGAGCGCAGCGGCGGCTTCACCGTACGGGCCCGCACCACCGAGCCGACGGCCTCCGGCGTGCTCAAGGTGACCGTGCAGGGGAAGGTCACGCACGTCGCGCTGACCGTCGGGCTCACCGAAAGCGTGCTGGCGGACTTCGGGAACGCGGCCGACTGGAAGTTCTCCACGGCGCGCGCCACCGGCTCGCTCGCCCCGGAGCCCGCGGGTCACGCGGGTGCCGGGATGAAGATCACGTACGACTTCTCCCAGTCCACCGCCAC
Organism: Streptomyces sp. NBC_01808; assembly: GCF_035917395.1. Classification (NCBI taxonomy): domain Bacteria; kingdom Bacillati; phylum Actinomycetota; class Actinomycetes; order Kitasatosporales; family Streptomycetaceae; genus Streptomyces; species Streptomyces sp. NBC_01808. The sequence continues at coordinate 1,665,324 of NZ_CP109072.1, read as the reverse complement.
CCGCGCCGCGTACGTCACGCCGCCGCAGCGCATCGAGATCCCGGGCCAGCCGCTGAGCTTCGGGCTGTGGATCAAGGGCGACGGCAAGGGCGCCTGGCCGTCGCTCCAGCTCAAGGACGGCGCGGGCGCCGACCTGATACTCCGCGGCGACTACGTCACCTGGCAGGGCTGGAAGCAGGTGGTCTTCCAGGTGCCGGAGGGCACGCAGTACCCGCTGTCGGTCTTCCGCTTCTATCTCGCGGAGGCCAAGCCCGCCAGCCAGTACAGCAGCGAGGTCGTCATCGACGAGCTGACCGCGCAGAGCCCGCCCGAGGTCGACCTGCCGCGCACGGCGGCGCACCGCGACCCGCTGATCGACTCCGGTGCCGGGACGGCGGGCCGGGACTGGCGGTACGCGGTGATGTCCGACGCGCAGTTCGTCGCCCGCGAGCCGGACAGCGCGCTCGTCCGGCAGACCCGGCGCACGCTGCAGGAGATCAGGGCGGCCCGGCCGGACTTCCTCGTCATCAACGGCGACCTGGTCGACGAGGGTTCGCCCGCGGACCTGGCGTTCGCCCGCGGGATACTGGAGGAGGAGCTGGGCGACGCCGTGCCCTGGTACTACGTGCCGGGCAACCACGAGGTGATGGGCGGCTCCGTCGCCAACTTCGTCGCCGAATTCGGCCCCGCGCAGCGGACGTTCGACCACAAGGGCACCCGCTTCCTGACCCTCGACACCTCCTCGCTGACCCTCCGCGGCGGCGGCTACCCGCAGATCGCGGAGCTGAAGCGGCAGTTGGAGGCGGCGGCGGAGGACCCGTCGGTGCGCTCGGTGACCGTGATCCAGCACGTCCCGCCCCGCGACCCGACCGCGCAGCGCGCCAGCCAGCTCAGCGACCGCAAGGAGGCGCGGGTGCTGGAGGACTGGCTGGCGGACTTCCGGGCCCGTACGGGCAAGGGCGCGGCGTTCGTCGGCGGGCACGTCGGCACGTTCCACGCCGAGCACGTCGACGGAGTGCCGTACCTGATCAACGGGAACTCCGGGAAGGCCCCGGCCACCCCGCCCGGCGAGGGCGGCTTCTCCGGCTGGTCGCTGATCGGCGTCGACGAGGTGACGCGCGGCGAGCAGCAGCAGGCGCGGAACGCGCCGTACCGCGGGCTGCCCGACTGGGTGTCCGTGCAGACCCGGCCGCATGTGGACGGGCTGGCGGTGACCGCGCCCGAGGAGGTACGGGTCGGCCGCTCGGCCGCGGCCTCGGCCGCGGTCGCGCAGGGCGCGCGGCAGGTGCCGGTGGCCTGGCCGGTCAGCGCGGACTGGTCCGGTACGGACCGGCTGCACATCGGGCCGCCGCGGGAGGCGGACCGGAGTGACATCGCGGCGTACGACCCGGCCACCGGCGAGGTGACCGGGCTGCGGCCGGGGACGGTCACGCTGACGGTGACGGTCAACGGCGTCACGCAGGGGGACCGGGTCACGGTCACCCGGTAGCGGGGAGGGCGCTCGCGGGGTCCCGCGGGACCCCGCGACCGCACCGCCGCGGTTCAGCCGTCCGCGAAACCCGCCAGCTCCGCCGCGTACGGCGGCTCGGCGCCCGCGCGCGAGCAGGTGATCGCCGCGGCGCGGGCGGCGTGGCCGAGCGCGGCGCGCCAGCCGGCGGGGCCGAGGCCGGCCAGGGCACCGGGGGTGAGGGCATCGTGGGCGCCGAACCAGTGCAGCAGCGCCGCGTTGACGGTGTCGCCGGCGCCGATCGTGTCGACCACGCCGACCGGCGGCGCGGCCACGTCGTACCGCTCCAGGCCCTGCGCGACGACCGCGGTCAGCCCCTCGCCGCCGCGGGTCAGCACCGCCGCCCGCGGCCCGGCCGCCAGCCACTCCGGCAGCGCCTCGGCCCACGGCCGCCCGCCGGCGAGCCACTGCGCGTCCTCCACCGACAGCTTCAGCAGCGCCACGTGCGGCAGCCAGGCCAGGAAGCGGGCGCGGTAGGCACCGGCGTCGTCGATCAGCCCGGCCCTGATGTTCGGGTCGAGGAGGGTGAACAGCCCGTCCGCGGCGGCCCGTTTGAGCAGCGTCTCGTACGCGGTCGCCCCCGGCTCCAGCACCAGCGAGCACGTCCCCACCGCCAGCGCCCGGGCCTCCGGGGGCAGCGCGTCCGGCGCCCGGAACAGCCGGTCGGCGGTGCCCTCGGCGTAGAAGCGAAACCCGGCGGAGCCGTCCGGGCTGACGTCGGCGACGGCCAGCGTCGTGGGCTCCGCACCCCGCTGGACGAGCCCGGTCGCCACCCCCGCCGCGTCGAGCCCGGCCATCAGCGCCGCCCCGAAGGCGTCCGTGGAGACCCGCGAGGCGAACGCGACGTCCGCCCCGAGCCGCCCCAGCGCCACCGCCGTGTTGTACGGCCCGCCGCCCCGCACCGGCTGCAGCGCGGGAAGCACGCCATCGCCCCCGGCCGGCACGAGATCGATCAGAGCCTCACCACCAACCACGATCATGTGCCCAGCGTACGGTCCGACCGCTGCCCACAGGTCCCCGGAAGGCAACACGGGCACGCCCCGGCGACCATACGGTCACCGGACTGTCGCGGGCTCGGTACACGGGTGTGGACGGACGGTTCCGCGTCAGTGGTCGACAGTAGGGTGGGAACCATGGCCGATCCGTCCAGTTACCGTCCCAAGCCCGGGCAGATTCCCGACTCCCCGGGGGTCTACAGGTTCCGGGACGAGCACGGCCGGGTCATCTACGTCGGCAAGGCCAAGAGCCTGCGGCAGCGGCTCTCGTCGTACTTCCAGGACCTCGCCGGGCTGCACCAGCGCACGCGCACGATGGTCACGACCGCCGCGTCCGTGGAGTGGACCGTGGTGGCCACGGAGGTCGAGGCGCTCCAGCTCGAATACACCTGGATCAAGCAGTACGACCCCCGGTTCAACGTCAAGTACCGGGACGACAAGAGCTACCCGTCCCTCGCCGTGACGCTCAACGAGGAGTATCCGCGGGTGCAGGTCATGCGCGGCCCCAAGCGCAAAGGCGTGCGCTACTTCGGGCCGTACGCGCACGCGTGGGCCATCCGCGAGACCGTCGACCTGATGCTGCGCGCCTTCCCCGTGCGGACCTGTTCCGCCGGGGTGTTCAAGCGCAGCGCGCAGATCGGCCGGCCCTGTCTGCTGGGGTACATCGGCAAGTGCTCCGCGCCCTGCGTCGGCCGGGTCACGGCCGCCGAGCACCGGGAGCTGGCCGAGGAGTTCTGCGACTTCATGGCGGGCCGCACGGGCGCGTATCTGAAGCGCCTGGAGCGGCAGATGCACGAGGCCGCCGAGGAGATGGAGTACGAGAAGGCGGCGCGGCTGCGCGACGACATAGGGGCGCTACGGAGCGCCATGGAGAAGAACGCGGTCGTCCTCGCCGACGCCACCGACGCCGACCTGATCGCCCTCGCAGAGGACGAGCTGGAGGCGGCGGTGCAGATCTTCCACGTCCGCGGCGGCCGGGTGCGCGGCCAGCGGGGCTGGGTCACCGACCGGGTGGAGGCCGTCGACACCGCCGGCCTCGTGGAGCACGCGCTCCAGCAGCTCTACGGGGACGAGCAGGCCGAGGCCATCCCGCGCGAGGTGCTGGTCCCGGCGCTGCCGCAGCCCGCGGGGCCCGTACGGGAGTGGCTGACCGAGCGCCGCGGTGCCCGGGTGGACCTGCGGGTGCCGCAGCGCGGCGACAAGAAGGACCTGCTCGCCACGGTCGCGCGGAACGCGCAGCAGGCCCTCGCCCTGCACAAGACCAAGCGCGCCTCCGACCTGACCACCCGCTCCCGGGCGCTGGAGGAGATCGCCGAGGCGCTGGAGCTGGACTCCGCGCCGCTGCGCATCGAGTGCTACGACATCTCGCATCTGCAGGGCGACGACGTCGTCGGCTCCATGGTCGTCTTCGAGGACGGCCTGGTCCGCAAGAGCGAGTACCGCCGCTTCGAGATCAAGGGCTTCACCGGCCAGGACGACGTACGGGCGATGCACGAGGTGATCACCCGCAGGTTCCGGCGGTACGTGCAGGAGAAGCAGAAGACGGGGGAGTGGGGCGACCCGGAGGCCGAGGCGGCGGCCGAGCGCGGCCGTGCCGCCGCCGCCGCCGACGACGCAGCGGCGGAAGGGCCGGCCGGGCGGGATCCCGACACCGGGCGGCCCAGGAAGTTCGCGTACCCGCCCCAGCTCGTGGTCGTCGACGGCGGCCAGCCGCAGGTCGGCGCCGCCAAGCGGGCCCTCGGCGAGCTGGGCGTGGACGACGTGGCCGTGGTCGGCCTGGCCAAGCGCCTCGAAGAGGTCTGGCTGCCGGACAGCGACGACCCCGTCATCCTGCCGCGCAGCAGCGAGGGCCTGTACATGCTGCAGCGCGTACGGGACGAGGCCCACCGCTTCGCGATCGCCTACCAGCGCAAGAAACGGGCCAAGAGCATGAAGGCCGGACCGCTGGACGACGTGCCGGGCCTGGGGGAGAACCGCCGCCGGGCGCTGCTGAAGCACTTCGGTTCGGTGAAACGGCTCAGAGCTGCGACTATTGATCAGATCTGTGAGGTTCCCGGCATCGGCCGCAAGACGGCCGAAAACATCGCCGTGACCCTTGCGCAGGCGGCACCTGCCGCGCCGGCGGTGAACACCGCCACCGGAGAGATCATGGACGAGTGAGGACCGGGGGACAGAGCGATGAACGACAACGGGACAGACGAGACCGACGAGACCACCGTGACCACGGGTGACCCGGCCGCCGGGCCGGGCGAGACGGGTGACTCCGCGCAGGCGGGCATCCCCGAGCTGGTGATCATCTCCGGGATGTCGGGCGCCGGCCGGAGCACGGCCGCGAAGTGCCTGGAGGACCTCGGCTGGTTCGTCGTGGACAACCTGCCGCCCGCACTCATCCCCACCATGGTGGAGCTGGGCGCCCGCTCGCAGGGGAACGTGGCGCGGATCGCGGTCGTCGTGGACGTCCGCGGGCGGCGCTTCTTCGACAATCTGAAGGAGTCCCTGGCCGACCTGAAGGAGAAGGGGGTCCCCCGGCGCATCGTCTTCCTGGAGGCGTCGGACAACTCGCTGGTGGCCCGCTTCGAGTCCGTACGCCGCCCGCACCCGCTGCAGGGCGACGGGACGATCCTCGACGGCATCGCCGCCGAGCGCGACCTGCTGCGCGAGCTGCGCGGCGACGCCGACCTGGTGATCGACACCTCCAGCCTGAACGTGCACGAGCTGCGCGCGAAGATGGACGCCCAGTTCGCCGGCGGCGAGGAGCCCGAGCTGCGCGCCACGGTGATGTCCTTCGGCTACAAGTACGGCCTGCCGGTGGACGCCGACCTGGTGGTGGACTGCCGCTTCCTGCCGAACCCGCACTGGGTCCCCGAGCTGCGCCAGTTCACCGGGCTCAACGAGGACGTCGCGCAGTACGTCTTCAACCAGCCCGGCGCCAAGGAGTTCCTCAACGGATACGCGGAGCTGATGCACCTGGTCACCGAGGGCTACCGGCGCGAGGGCAAGCGGTACGTGACCATCGCCGTCGGCTGTACCGGCGGCAAGCACCGCTCCGTGGCGATGTCCGAGCGGCTGGCCCGCCGGCTCGCCTCGGACGGCATCGAGACCGTCGTCGTCCACCGGGACATGGGGCGCGAGTGAGCCGGATCGCCGGCGGCCGGAACCTCCGGCTGCGCCGCCGGGGCGCCCGCAGACCCGGTTCGCAGCCGAAGGTGGTCGCGCTCGGCGGGGGGATGGGCCTGTCGGCCTCCCTCGCCGCGCTGCGCCGGATCACCGGCGATCTCACCGCCGTCGTCACCGTCGCCGACGACGGCGGCTCGTCCGGGCGGCTCCGCGCCGAGCTTGGCGTGCTGCCGCCGGGCGACCTGCGCAAGGCGCTGGCGGCGCTCTGCGGCGACGACGACTGGGGCCAGACCTGGTCCCGCGTCATCCAGCACCGCTTCACCAGCCAGGGCGAGCTGCACGACCACGCGGTCGGCAATCTGCTGATCGTCGCGCTCTGGGAGCAGCTCGGCGACCACGTCGCGGCCCTCGACCTGGTCGGTACGCTCCTGGGCGCGCACGGCCGGGTGCTGCCCATGTCCGCGGTGCCCCTGGAGCTGCGCGCCGACGTACGCGGCCACGCGCCGGAGCGCCCCGAGCAGGTCACCACCGTGGCCGGCCAGGCCACCGTGGCCCTGACCCCCGGCGAGGTGCAGCAGGTCTACCTGGTGCCCGCCGACCCGCCGGCCGTCCCGGCCGCCGTCGAGGCCGTCCGCGAGGCGGACTGGGTGGTGCTCGGCCCGGGCTCGTGGTTCTCCTCCGTCATCCCGCACCTGCTGGTGCCCGACCTGCGCCAGGCCCTGGTGGAGACCAAGGCCCGCAAGGTCCTCTCCCTGAACCTCGCCCCGCAGCCGGGGGAAACGGACGGATTTTCCCCGCGGCGTCATTTGGAGGTTTTGCGACGACACGCCCCTAAACTCGCCCTCGACGTGGTGCTGGCCGACAAGGATGCAGTGCCCGGTGCGGCAGAGCGCGACGGGTTGCGCGAGGCTGCGAAAGAGCTTGAGGGCTCGGTCGAGCTGGCGCCGGTGGCGCGGACCGACGGGACTCCCCGGCACGATCCGGAGCTGCTGGCCGCCGCGTACGACCGTATTTTTCGGATGCATGGAAGGATCGGGCCATGGCGATGACGGCAGCGGTGAAGGACGAGATCTCGCGGCTCCCCGTGACCCGGACGTGCTGCCGCAAGGCGGAGGTCTCGGCCACGCTCCGGTTCGCCGGCGGGCTGCACCTCGTCAGCGGCCGCATCGTGATCGAGGCCGAGCTGGACACCGGGGTCGCCGCGCGGCGGCTGAAGAAGGACATCCTGGAGATCTTCGGACACGGGTCCGAGATGATCGTCATGGCCCCGGGCGGGCTGCGCCGCAGCAGCCGGTACGTGGTCCGCGTAGTCGCCGGCGGTGAGCAACTGGCCCGGCAGACGGGCCTGGTCGACGGCCGCGGCCGGCCGATCCGCGGGCTGCCCCCGCAGGTCGTCTCCGGCGCCACCTGCGACGCCGAGGCCGCCTGGCGCGGCGCCTTCCTCGCCCACGGCTCGCTGACCGAGCCCGGCCGCTCCTCCTCGCTGGAGGTCACCTGCCCGGGCCCGGAGGCGGCCCTCGCCCTGGTCGGCGCCGCCCGCCGGCTCAGCATCCCGGCCAAGGCCCGCGAGGTGCGCGGCGTGGACCGCGTGGTCGTACGGGACGGGGACGCCATCGGCGCCCTGCTCACCCGGCTCGGCGCGCACGAGTCGGTGCTGGCCTGGGAGGAGCGCCGGATGCGCCGCGAGGTGCGCGCCACGGCCAACCGGCTGGCCAACTTCGACGACGCCAACCTGCGCCGCTCCGCCCGCGCGGCGGTCGCGGCCGGCGCCCGCGTGCAGCGGGCGCTGGAGATCCTCGGCGACGAGGTGCCGGAGCACCTGGCGGCGGCCGGCCGGCTGCGCATGGAGCACAAGCAGGCGTCGCTGGAGGAACTGGGCGCGCTCGCCGACCCGCCGCTGACGAAGGACGCGGTCGCGGGGCGTATCCGCCGGCTGCTCGCCATGGCCGACAAGCGGGCGGGCGACCTGGGCATCCCGGGCACGGAGGCCAACCTCACGGAGGAGATGGTGGGCTGACGCCCGCCCCGCCCGGCGGCGCCCGGCCCTGATCCCGCACAACCCCTCAACCGCGGCCGCACCGCGGCTTCTTCACCCTCCCGGCATCTTGACGTGGACATGAGTGACCCGCAGCCTGACTGCCGTTCGTCCACGAGACAGGCAACTCAAAGAGGGGCACATGGGACGAAGAGCCAGTGCGGTCCTCGCATCAGCCGCCGACTGGGCCCGTAGCGGCAAGCTCTTCGAGAGCTACGCGGCCGTCTCCACCCGCGACACCGTCCTCGTCGGCTTCGGGGTCGAGCACCTCGCCGACAAGCCCGCACGCGCCGCTCTTCTGAGCCGCGCACTGTCCCATCTGAGGCGCTGACACAGGCCCGCTGACCGGCGGCGACGCCGGATCGCGGCGGCGGCCCGTAGCCCTACCGGGGGTTACGGGCCGCCGTCCGCGTCACCGGCGGGGTCCGGGCCGCCGCGCGGGTGCGGAAGCGGTAGGGTCGGCAGTGGTCGGGGATTCCCAGTCAGAGCACCGGTCGATGAAGGACCGGCGTACCAACGAGGAGATCGGTTCGTGACGATCCGCGTAGGCATCAACGGCTTCGGCCGCATCGGCCGCAACTACTTCCGCGCCATCCTGGAGCAGGGTGCGGACATCGAGGTCGTGGCGTTCAACGACCTGGGTGACGCCGCGACCATCGCACACCTGCTGAAGTACGACACCCTGCTCGGCAAGCTCAAGGCCGAGGTGAGCCACACCGCCGACGCCATCACCGTCGACGGCCGCCCCATCAAGATGCTCGCCGAGCGCGACCCGGCGAACCTGCCCTGGGGCGACCTGGGCGTGGACGTGGTGATCGAGTCCACCGGCATCTTCACCAAGTCCGAGGACGCCAAGAAGCACCTGGACGCCGGGGCGAAGAAGGTCATCATCTCCGCGCCCGCCAAGGGCGAGGACATCACCATCGTGATGGGGGTCAACGAGGACTCCTACGACCCGGCCGCCCACAACATCATCTCCAACGCCTCGTGTACGACGAACTGCGTCGCGCCGATGGCGAAGGTGCTGGACGAGAACTTCGGCATCGTGCAGGGCATGATGACCACCGTCCACGCCTACACCAACGACCAGCGCATCCTGGACTTCCCGCACAAGGACCTGCGCCGCGCCCGCGCCGCCGCGGAGAACATCATCCCGACCACCACCGGCGCCGCGAAGGCCACCGCGCTCGTCCTGCCGCAGCTCAAGGGCAAGCTGGACGGCATCGCGATGCGCGTGCCGGTGCCGACCGGCTCCGTCACCGACCTGGTGGTCGAGCTGAGCCGCGAGGTCACCAAGGACGAGGTCAACGCCGCGTACCAGAAGGCCGCCGAGGGCCAGCTCAAGGGCATCCTGGAGTACACCGAGGACCCGATCGTCTCCTCGGACATCGTCAACACCGCGCCGTCCTGCACCTTCGACTCCCTGCTGACGATGGCGCAGGGCAAGCAGGTCAAGATCGTGGGCTGGTACGACAACGAGTGGGGCTACTCCAACCGTCTGGTCGACATCACCACCTTCGTCGGCGAGCGTCTCTGAGGCGACGCGGCCGCCTGGCCGGGGGGCCGCGGCTCCCCGGGCAGCTCATCCGGGCCGGGGCCCGGCCGCCGCACGGCGGCGGGGCCCCGCTCGTTCCGACGACCAGGCCGCCGCGCGCGCCGCTCCGCGGCGGTGTGCGGGCGGTGTCAGCAGTGATGCAGGAGTCTCCATGAAGACGCTCGACGACCTCCTCGGCGAAGGCATCGCCGGCAAGCGGGTCTTCGTCCGCGCGGACCTCAACGTGCCGCTGGACGGCACCACCATCACCGACGACGGGCGTATCCGCGCCGTCGTTCCGACGATCGCCAAGCTGGCCGAGGCCGGCGCCCGGGTGGTCGTCGCCTCCCACCTCGGCCGCCCCAAGGGCGCGCCGGACCCGGCGTTCTCCCTCGCGCCGGTGGCGCGCCGGCTGGGCGAACTGCTCGGGGATTCCGCCAAGAAGACGGCGTTCGCCACGGACACCGTGGGCGAGAGCGCGAAGGCCACCGTCGCCGGGCTCGGCGACGGCGAGGTCACGCTGCTCGAAAACCTGCGGTTCAACCCCGGTGAGACCGCGAAGGACGACGCCGAGCGCGGCGCGTTCGCGGACGAGCTGGCCCAACTGGCCGACGTGTACGTGGGCGACGGCTTCGGCGCCGTCCACCGCAAGCACGCCTCGGTGTACGACCTGCCCGCCCGGCTGCCGCACTACGTCGGCTACCTGATCGCCGCCGAGGTGGACGTCCTGCGCAAGCTCACCGAGGACGTCGCGCGGCCGTACGCGGTCGTGCTCGGCGGCGCCAAGGTCTCCGACAAGCTGGGGGTCATCGACCACCTGCTGGAGAAGGCCGACCGCATCCTCATCGGCGGCGGCATGGCGTACACCTTCCTCAAGGCCAAGGGGTACGAGGTCGGCTCCAGCCTGCTCCAGGAGGAGCAGGTGCCCGCGGTCCGCGAGTACCTGGCGCGGGCCGAGCGGCTCGGCGTGGAGTTCGTGCTCCCGGTCGACGTGGTCGCGGCCCGGGAGTTCCCGGACGTCAAGGCGCAGGCGCCGACCGACCCCGTGACCGTACCGGCGGACGCCATCCCCGCCGACGTGATGGGGCTGGACATCGGCCCGGCGTCCGGGCGGCTCTTCGCCTCGAAGATCGCCGACGCCGCCACGGTCTTCTGGAACGGGCCGATGGGCGTGTTCGAGCACCCCGACTACGCCGACGGCACCCGCGCGGTCGCGCAGGCCCTGGTGGACAGCTCCGCGTTCACCGTCGTCGGCGGCGGTGACAGCGCCGCCGCCGTGCGCATCCTGGGCTTCGACGAGAATGCGTTCGGCCACATCTCGACCGGTGGCGGCGCCAGCCTCGAATACCTCGAGGGCAAGACGCTCCCCGGCCTCGCCGCACTGGAGGACTGACCCGTAACGATGAACGACAAGCCGACCCGTATCCCGTTCATGGCGGGCAACTGGAAGATGAACCTCAACCACCTCGAGGGCATCGCGCACGTCCAGAAGCTCGCCTTCGCGCTCCACGACAAGGACTACGAGGCCGTCGAGGTCGCCGTCCTGCCGCCGTACACCGATCTGCGCTCGGTGCAGACGCTCGTGGACGGCGACAAGCTCAAGATCAAGTACGGCGCCCAGGACATCTCGCCGCACGACGCCGGCGCGTACACGGGCGACGTCTCGGGCCCGATGCTGGCCAAGCTCCACTGCACGTACGCCGTCGTCGGCCACTCCGAGCGGCGGCAGTACCACGGCGAGGACGACGCGCTCGTCAACGCCAAGGTCAAGGCCGCGTTCAAGTACGGCATCACGCCGATCCTCTGCATCGGCGAGGGCCTGGAGGTGCGCAAGGCCGGCGAGCAGGTCGCGTACACCCTGGCGCAGCTCGACGGGGCGCTGAAGGGCGTCAACGCGGCGGACGCGGAGAGCATCGTCGTCGCGTACGAGCCGGTGTGGGCCATCGGCACCGGCGAGGTCGCCACGCCTGACGACGCGCAGGAGGTCTGCGGCGCGATCCGGCAGCGGCTGGCGGAGCTGTACAGCGAGGAGGTGGCGGCCGCGGTGCGCATCCAGTACGGCGGTTCCGTCAAGAGCGGCAACGTCGCGGCGATCATGGCGCAGCCCGACGTGGACGGCGCGCTGATCGGCGGCGCTTCGCTGGACGCCGACGAGTTCGTCAAGATCGTCCGCTTCCGGGACCAGTGAGGTCCGCGGCTCCGGGCCTCTTCCCGCCGACCGGGGAGTAGGCCCGGGCCGCCTGTTCGTCGTAGGCTGTCGGGGGCCGGTCACGCAGGATGACCGCACCGGCCCCGTTCCGTATCCGTCCGTCACCGAGAGAGTTGGAAAAGCCGTGACCGTGGCGTTCTCCATCGCCCTGATCATCTTCAGCGGGCTGCTGATGATGCTCGTCCTCATGCACAAGGGCAAGGGCGGCGGCCTGTCCGACATGTTCGGCGGCGGCATGCAGTCCTCCGTCGGCGGCTCCTCCGTCGCCGAGCGCAACCTGGACCGGATCACCGTGGTCGTCGGCCTGATCTGGTTCGCCATCATCGTCGTGCTGGGCCTGCTGATGAAGTTCGACAGCTGAGCCACCACGGCGACTGGCGGTACGTAGACTAGGGCGCCCGCGGCGGGGTCGCCGACGATGCCTCGCCGCATTTCACGCAGGGAGTTACGACCGTGGCAAGTGGCAACGCGATCCGTGGAAGCCGGGTCGGCGCCGGGCCGATGGGGGAGGCGGAGCGGGGCGAGTCAGCGCCGCGCCTGCGCGTCTCCTTCTGGTGCTCCAACGGGCACGAGACCCGACCCAGCTTCGCCACCGACGCGCAGATCCCGGACAGGTGGGACTGCCCGCGCTGTGGTTTCCCGGCGGGCCAGGACCGGGACAACCCGCCGGACCCGCCGCGCACCGAGCCGTACAAGACGCACCTCGCGTACGTGCGCGAGCGGCGCAGCGACGCCGACGGCGAGGCCATCCTCGCCGAGGCCCTCGCCAAGCTCCGCGGCGAGATCTGACCCCGGGCCGAGCCAGCGGGCGGCCCCCGGCCCTGCCGAGCCGCCCGAGCCGCGCCGGCGGCACTCTCCTTCCTCCCCGGCACCGACACCGGCATCAGTACCGGCACGGGTACCGGCAGCGCGCCGTCGTGCGCGCCGAGCCGTCACGCCGCAGGACCGGCCGCCCCATCTGAGGCGGCGGATAGGGCAACCGCCCGAGGTGCCCCGGGTACCCGCGTACCTACGGTCCCGGCATGCGATCCGAGACCACCCACCCGCGGCAGACCGCCGCACCTGCCTGGCGCGGCGGCTTCGGGCGGCTGTGGTCCGCCGCCGTCGTCTCCCGCTTCGGTGATGCCCTGCGGGGCGCCGCGCTGCCGCTGCTCGCCGTCGAGCTGACCGACTCCGCGCTGCTCGTCGCGCTCGTCACCGCCTGCGGCTTCCTGCCCTGGCTGCTCTTCGGGCTGATCGGCGGCGCCCTCGCCGACCGGGTCGACCAGCGGCGCGCGATGTGGATCACGGACGTGCTGCGCGGACTCCTCATGGCCGCCTTCGCGCTCGCGGTGTGGCAGGACCGGGCCGGCATCGCCCTGCTCCTCGTCCTCGCCTTCGCGCTCACCGCGCTCCAGACGGTCTTCGACAACGCCGCCACCGCGCTGCTGCCCGTCGTCGTGCCCACCGCGGCCCTCGGCACCGCGAACGGGCGGCTCCTGGCCGGCCAGGAGGCCGTGCACCGCTTCGCCGGTACGCCGCTGGTGCCCGTGCTCGTCGGCGCCGGGGCGGCCGTGCCGTACGCCGTGGACGCCGCCTCGTACCTGCTGGCCGCCGCCCTGGTCGCCGGCCTGCCGCACCGGCGGCGGCCCGCCGCCGAGCGGCCCCGGACGCCGCTGCGCCGGGACGTCGCAGACGGGCTGCGCGGCCTGTGGGCAGATCCGGTGCTCCGGGGCGTCTGCGCGGCCACCGTCGTCGCCAACACCGGGTTCGGCGCCCTCGTCGCCACCCTCGTGCTGCACCTGACCGGCTGGCTCGGCGCGGGCACCACCGGCTACGCCCTCGCGCTCACCGCGTACGGCATCGGCAGCGTCACCGGCGGCGTGGCCGCGGGCCGGGTCTCCGCGGCCCTCGGGGCCCCGCGCACCCTGGTCTGGGCGGGCCTCGCCCAGGCGGCGTGCCTGACCGCCTTCGGCACCGTACGCAGCCTCCCCGCGGCCGGCGCCGCGCTCGCCGTCCTCGGCTTCGCCGGGATGCTCTGGACCGCCACCGAGATCACCGTCCTGCAGCGGCGCAGCCCCGCCGGGGCCATCGGCCGGACCAGCGCCGCGTTCCGTACCCTGTCGATCTCCGTGGTGCCGCTCGGGGCGGTGCTCGGCGGGGTGCTCGCCGGTTCCCTGGGGGAGAACACCCCGGCGCTGGCCGCCGCCGTCCTCACCGGCCTCGGGGTGGTCGCGCTCGGACCGGCGGCGCGCTCCGGGATCAATTAGGTTGGACGGCATGGCCGACACCACGTCACGCACCAGGCTCGACCAGACCCCCGAGTGGCACGCACTCGCCAAGCACCGCGAGGAGTTCGGCGCCACCCACCTGCGCGAGCTGTTCGCCGCCGACCCCGAGCGCGGCCGCCGGTACACGCTCCGCGTCGGCGATCTCTACCTGGACTACTCCAAGCACCTCGTCACCGACGAGACCCTGCGCCTGCTGCGCGAACTGGCCGCCGCGACGGGTGTCGCCGAGCTGCGCGACGCCATGTTCCGCGGCGAGAAGATCAACATCACCGAGGACCGCGCCGTGCTGCACACCGCGCTGCGCGCCCCCAGCGCCGAGTCCGTCGAGGTGGACGGGGTGGACGTGGTGCCCGGCGTGCACCACGTGCTGACCCGGATGACCACCTTCGCCGACCGGGTCCGCTCCGGCGAGTGGCGCGGCCACACCGGCAAGCCGGTGCGCGCCGTCGTCAACGTCGGCATCGGCGGCTCCGACCTGGGCCCGGCCATGGCGTACGAGGCGCTGCGCGCGTACACCCAGCGGGATCTGACCGTCCGCTTCGTCTCCAACGTCGACGGCGCCGACCTGCACGAGGCCGTGCGCGACCTCGACCCCGAGACCACGCTGTTCGTCATCGCCTCCAAGACCTTCACCACCATCGAGACGATCACCAACGCCACCGCCGCGAAGCGCTGGCTGCTGGCGGGCCTCGGCGCCGGCGACGAGGCGGTCGCCAAGCACTTCGTCGCCTTGTCGACCAACGCGGCGAAGGTCGCCGAGTTCGGCATCGACACGGACAACATGTTCGAGTTCTGGGACTGGGTCGGCGGGCGCTACTCGTACGACTCGGCCATCGGCCTGTCCCTCATGGTGGCCATCGGCCCGGTCGCCTTCCGCGAGATGCTCGCCGGCTTCCGGCTCGTCGACGAGCACTTCCGCACCGCGCCGCCGGAGGAGAACGCGCCGCTGCTGCTGGGCCTCCTCGGCATCTGGTACGGCAACTTCTTCGACGCGCAGTCGCACGCCGTGCTCCCGTACAGCCACTACCTGTCGAAGTTCACCGCCTATCTCCAGCAGCTCGACATGGAGTCCAACGGCAAGGCCACCGACCGCGACGGCGCGCGCGTCGGCTGGCAGACCGGGCCCGTGGTCTGGGGCACGCCCGGCACCAACGGGCAGCACGCGTACTACCAACTGCTGCACCAGGGCACCAAGATGATCCCCGCCGACCTGATCGGCTTCGCCCGGCCGGTCCCCGAGCTGGGCGAGCTGACCGGGCAGCACGACCTGCTGATGGCCAACCTCTTCGCCCAGGGCCAGGCGCTCGCCTTCGGCAAGACGGCGGCGGAGGTGTCGGCCGAGGGCGTGCCCGAGGCGCAGGTGCCGCACCGGACGTTCCCGGGCAACCACCCGACGACGACGATCCTGGCCGACGGCCTCACGCCCTCGGTGCTGGGGCAGCTCGTCGCGCTCTACGAGCACAAGGTCTTCGTGCAGGGCGCGGTGTGGGACATCGACTCCTTCGACCAGTGGGGCGTCGAGCTGGGCAAGGTGCTGGCCAAGCGGCTGGAGCCGGCGCTGGCGGACGGCACGGAGGTCCCCGGTCTCGACGGCTCGACCCTCGCGCTGGTCGACGCCTACCGGGCGCTGCGCGGGCGCTGACGCACCGAAGGCCGCCGAACGGCGCTGACCTGCGGCGTTCGGCGGCGTTCTGCTGGCGGGGCGGGGTCCCGCGCGGCAGCCTGGAGAGATGCGGTGGCTGCGCGGGACCTCCTACTGGGTCGCGGGGGTTTTCTGGCGGGCGCCACCGCCGTGGACATCGCGGCGGCGCAGGGCCACACGATGGAGGCCCTGTTCGCCGTGGTGCCGGTGTTCGTCGCGGTCAACGGCACCCGCCGGGCGATCCTCGTCGCCGGCGCCGGGGCGCTGATCCTCGGCACCGCGCTGAGCTGGTGGAACTTCAGGCAGCTCGACCTCGGCTTCTGGTCGGGCATCCTCGCCATCGGCTGCGCCACCGTGGTCGGGCTCGTCGTGTACCGCGAGCGCCTCGCCCGCGAGCGGCGGCTCACCGGCGTCATCCGGGTCGCCAACGTCGTGCAGCAGGCCCTGCTGCCCGCGCCGCCCGCCCGCGCGGGGCCGCTGGACGTGGCTGCGCAGCGCCGCGGGCCGCGTACGCGAGACCGACCTGCCCGGCGGCCCGCCGCTGGGCCTCGGCCTGTCGCGGTCCCTGCAGGACGCGGAGGAGATCACCATGGCGCTCGCCGAGGGCGACGAGCTGCTGCTGACCACCGACGGCGTGCTGGAGGCGCGCAGCGCGTCGGGCGAGTTCTTCCCGCTGGCGGAGCGCTACGCCCCCGCGCCGCGCGAGCGCCCGCCCGCGGACGTGCTGGCGGCGCTGCGGCGCGACCTCACGGACCGGGCGCCCGAACTGCACGACGACTCGGCGCTGGTGCTGCTGCGCTACGCCCCGCGGCGGATCCGGCCCGCGTAGCGGGCCTCCAGGGCGGCGTTGTGCGCGTCGCCCTCCGGGATGTTCGCCGACAGGTACACCGGCGGCGTGGCGCCGCGCTCCAGCAGCAGCCGGATCGCCTCGGCGACGACCTGCTGCACGAGCAGGGCCCCGGTGATCGACGACACCGCGCACGCCGTGCCGCCGCCGGGCAGCGTGAGCACGGAGTCGCCGAAGGGGGCGCCGTTGTCGAGCACCACGTCGGCGTGGTCGGTCAGCCGCTTGCCTGAGGGGTGCCGGGACTCGGCGCGGGCGCCGTGGGCCAGCGAGGTGATCGCGACGAGCGGGTGCCCGTGCTCCTTGACGACGGCGGCCATCTCCACGACGCAGCCGTTGATGCCGGAGTTCGAGGCGATGACGAAGGCGTCGGCGGGGTGCGGCGCGGCCAGCTCGTACAGCCGGCGGGCGGTCGCGGGGTCGCGCTCCAGCTTGGCGTCGGAGAGCAGCGCGGGGGGCTCGCCTCCGTAGATCACGAGATCCCGCAGGGCGATCTTGTTCGTCGGTACGAAGCCGCCGGCGCGGCCGGCGATCTCGGTCGCCAGCGATTCGGAGTGCCCGGTGCCGAACGCCTGGATCACGCCGTCGCCGCCCAGCGCGTCCGCGAACACCGTCGCGGCGGCGCCGACCTCGGCGCGCTGCCCCTCGGCCACCCGCCGGAGTGAGGTCAGGGCCGCGGCGGTGAAGGCGGCTGCGCTGATCGGCTTGAGGGTCATCGGTGCTCCCGGGAGTGGTCTGGACAACGTGCCGTACGCGGGGCCAATCTCAGGCAGTCGCGCACGGCGCGTCAAGGGCGCGGTGCGGGGCCGACCACCGGGAGCGGGCAGTGGAGAAGCTGGTCATCGGCATCGACGTGGGCGGGACGAGGATCCGCGCGGCGCTCGCGCGCTCGGCGGGCGGCGGAGTGCTGCGTACGGCGTCGGCGGGGGCGGGGAACCCGCGCTCGGTGCCGCCGGAGGTGCTGACGTCCCGGCTGGCGGCGTGCGTGGCGCCGCTGGCGGAGGCGGCCCAGGCGGCGGGTACGGGGCGGATCGCTGCGGTGGTCGCGGGCGTCGCCGGCGCGGAGCCCCGCAACCCGGACGACGCGGGCACGCGGGTGGCGCACGCGGCCCTGCGCAGGGCGCTGCGCCGGGGCGGGGTCCGGCCGGTGCAGGTGCAGATCCGCGGCGACACGGAGATCGCCTTCGCGGCGGGCCCGGGCGCACCGGCGGCGGGGGTGGTGGCGATCGCCGGCACGGGCGCCTCGGCGGCCCGGATCGCGGCCCGGCGGCAGACGGCCACGATCGACGGCCACGGCTGGCTCCTGGGCGACGAGGGCAGCGGCTTCTGGATCGCCCGGCAGGCGCTGCGAGCGGCGCTGCGGTCCCTGGACGGCAGGGGCCCGGCGACGGCGCTTGTGGGGCTGCTGACGGCGGCGACGGTCGGTGGAGAGCCGGGGGAGCGGGCTCTCGGGGCGCGGGGAGGGGATGCCGAGGCGGCTGCGGCGGACTCGGGAGCGGGGCGCGCAGGGGAGCGGGGCTCGGCCCGGGGGACGCGGGGCGGCGGCGCGGCCGGGCGGACGGCTCGGGGGACCGCGGGGGATCCGGTGGTACGGATCGCGCTGGTGGATGCCGGGTTCGCGGGGGCGCCGGTGGAGATCGCGCGGCTCTGCCCGGTGGTCGTACGGGCCGCGGCGGCCGGTGACGCGGTGGCCGGGGCGATCCTGGACGAGGCCGCCGACCACCTCGCCGAGACGGTCGCCGTGCTCGCCCCCGCGCCCGGCGAGCCCCTGGTCACCACCGGCGCGCTCCTGGCCCCCGCGGGCCCCCTCCTGCCCCGCTTCACGGCCCGCATGCGCCCGTACGACGTGACCCCGGCCCCGGTGCCGGACGGCCTGGCGGGCGCGGTGGCGCTGGCCCGTGCGATGCTCTGACGCGAGCCCGCCCTCCCGCGCACCGCTGCCCGTCCTCCCGCTACGGCGACGCCGGCGGGTACAGCGCCGGGGGGAGCAGGGCCGCGGCGGGGCGGTCCAGGAGCCAGAGGGTGCGGGTCCGGCCGCGGGCGCCCGCCGCGGGAGCCTGGATCTCGCCCGCGCCCGACAGCGCCATCGCCGCCGCCCGCGCCTTGTCCTCGCCCGCCGCCAGCAGCCATACCTCCCGCGCCGCCCTGATCGCCGGCAGCGTCAGCGAGATCCGCGTCGGCGGCGGCTTCGGCGCCCCGTGGACGCCGACGACGGTGCGCTCCGTCTCCCGTACCCCCGGCAGCTCGGGGAAGAGCGACGCGACGTGCGTGTCCGGGCCCACGCCCAGCAGCAGCACGTCGAACGCCGGGACCGGCCCGTGGTCCTCCGGCCGGGCCGCGGCGGCCAGTTCGCGCGCGTACGCCGCCGCCGCCGCGTCCGCGTCGGCGCCGAACTCCGCCTGCGCCGCCGGCATCTCGTGCACCCGCGCGGGGTCGAGCGGCACCCCGTCCAGCAGCGCCTCCCTGGCCTGGGTCGCGTTGCGGTCGGGGTCGCCCGCGGGCAGGAAGCGCTCGTCTCCCCACCACAGGTCCAGCCGCGACCAGTCGACCGCGTCCCGGGCCGGGGCGGCGGCGAGCGCCGCCAGCAGGCCGTTGCCGTTGCGGCCGCCCGTGAGCACGACCGACGCCGCGCCCCGGGCGGACTGCGCGTCCACGACCTTCGTGATCAGCCGGGCGGCGGCCGACTCGGCCATCAGCTCCTTGTCGCGGTGGACGACGATCTGCGGCGTGCTCACGGCGCCCCGTTCACGACGACTTCGCCGAGGACGACTTCGCCGCGGCCTTCTTCGCCGGCTGCTTCTTCTGCGCCGCCTTCTTCGCGGTCCCGGCCCCGGCTTCCGCCTCCGCCTCTGCTACGTCCGCCTCCACCGCCCCCGCGGGCGCCAGCCGCTCGACGCCGTACGCCACCGCGTGCGCGTACGCCTCGTCCGGGTCGAGACGCCGCAGCTCCTCCGCGATCAGCTCCGCCGTCGTGCGCCGCTTGAGCGCCACGTGCCGCTCCGGCTGCCCCGGCACCGCCAGCTCCGCCAGCGCGCCGTTCGGCCGGTCGAGGCAGATCACGCCGTCCGTCGTCAGCAGCCGCACCGCGGTCAGCCCCGGGCCCGGCGAGCCGGTGCGCTCCACCGGCACCCGCAGCCGTTCGGCCAGCCACAGCGCCAGCAGCTCGGTGGAGGGGTTGTACTCCTCGCCCTCCACCACCGCCGACTCGATGGCCGCGTGCCGCTGGTCGAGCGCCGCCGCCAGCATGCTGCGCCACGGCGTGATCCGCGTCCACGCCAGGTCGGTGTCCCCCGGCGCGTACGCCGTGGCCCGCTGCCGCAGCGCGCCGACCGGGTCCTCGCAGGCCGCCGCGTCCGTGATGCGGCGGGTGGCGAGCCGGCCGAGGAGGTCCTCCGCCGGGGTGTCCGGCGCGTCCTCCGGCCACCACACCACCACCGGCGCGTCCGGCAGCAGCAGCGGCAGCACCACGCTCTCCGGGTGCCCCGCCAGCTCGCCGTGCAGCCGCAGCAGCACCGTCTCGCCGGTGTCCGTCTCGTTGCCGACGCGCACCTCCGCGTCCAGCCGCGCCAGCGCGCGCTCGCGCGGGGAGCGCCCCGGCCGCTTGATGACGACCAGGATCCGCGACGGGTGCTCCTTGGACGCCTGGCTGGCGGCCTTGAGCGCGTCGTAGTGGTTGCCCTCGTCGGTGACTATCACCAGCGTGAGCACCATGCCGACCGCCGGCGTGCCGGTGGCCCGCCGGGCGCCCACGAGCGCGGCGTTGATCTGGGCCGAGGTGGTCTCGGTGAGGTCGATGTTCATGGCCGCCGCCAGCTCCGTCCGTCTCGTGCCAGCATCTCGTCCGCCGCCTTCGGCCCCCAGGTGCCCGCGGTGTACGACGCCGGCTTGCCGTGCCTGGCCCAGTGCTCCTCGATCGGGTCGAGGATCTTCCAGGACAGCTCGACCTCCTGGGGGCGCGGGAAGAGGTTCGCGTCGCCGAGGAGTACGTCCAGCAGCAGCCGCTCGTACGCCTCGGGGCTGGACTCGGTGAAGGACTCGCCGTAGGCGAAGTCCATCGTCACGTCCCGCACCTCCATCGACGTGCCCGGGACCTTGGAGCCGAACCGCACGGTGATGCCCTCGTCCGGCTGGACGCGGATCACCAGGGCGTTCTGGCCCAGCTCCATCGTGTCGGTGGTGTCGAACGGCAGGTGCGGCGCCCGCTGGAAGACGACGGCGATCTCCGTCACCCGGCGGCCGAGCCGCTTGCCGGCGCGCAGGTAGAACGGCACGCCCGCCCAGCGGCGGTTGTCGATCTCCAGCTTGATCGCGGCGTAGGTGTCGGTGCCGGAGTGCGCGTCGATGCCCTCTTCCTCCAGGTAGCCGCGCACCTTCTCGCCGCCCTGCCAGCCGGCCGTGTACTGCGCCCGTACCGTGTGCCGGCCCAGGTCCTCCGGCAGCCGCACCGACTCCAGCGCCTTCGTCTTCTCCGCCACCAGCGCCTGCGCGTCGAAGGCCGTGGGCTCCTCCATCGCGGTCAGCGCCAGCAGTTGCAGCAGATGGTTCTGGATGACGTCACGGGCGGCGCCGATGCCGTCGTAGTAGCCGGCCCTGCCGCCGATGCCGATGTCCTCGGCCATGGTGATCTGCACGTGGTCCACGTACGACCGGTTCCAGATCGGCTCGAACATCGTGTTGGCGAAGCGCAGCGCCAGGATGTTCTGGACGGTCTCCTTGCCCAGGTAGTGGTCGATGCGGAAGACCTGGTCGGGCTCGAAGACCTCGTGGACGATCCGGTTGAGCTCCTCGGCGCTCTTCAGGTCGTGCCCGAAGGGCTTCTCGATGACCGCGCGCCGCCAGGAGTCACCGGCCGGGTCGGCCAGCCGGTGCTCCTTGAGCTGCTGGACGACCAGCGGGAAGAACTTCGGCGGCACGGAGAGGTAGAACGCGAAGTTCCCGCCCGTGCCGCGCGCCTTGTCCAGGTCCTCGATGGTGGTGCGCAGCCGCTCGAACGCCTCGTCGTCGTCGAAGTCGCCCTGGACGAACCGGAAGCCCTCGGAGAGCTGCTGCCACACCTCCTCGCGGAACGGCGTGCGCGCGTGCTCCTTGACCGAGTCGTGGACGACCTGCGCGAAGTCCTCGTCCGCCCACTCCCGGCGGGCGAAGCCGACCAGGGAGAAGCCCGGCGGCAGCAGCCCCCGGTTCGCCAGGTCGTACACGGCGGGCATCAGCTTCTTGCGCGACAGGTCGCCGGTGACGCCGAAGATCACCAGGCCCGAGGGACCCGCGATCCGCG
This sequence comes from Streptomyces sp. NBC_01808, assembly GCF_035917395.1. NCBI lineage: Bacteria > Bacillati > Actinomycetota > Actinomycetes > Kitasatosporales > Streptomycetaceae > Streptomyces > Streptomyces sp. NBC_01808. Next base: position 1,643,917 of record NZ_CP109072.1, on the reverse strand, counting down.
GCAGGCGCCGGTCCTGCGGGTCCCGCAGCGGGTTGGTGTCAGAGCCGGTCACCGTCGACTACGCCCCCTTCGGTGCACGGCGGTCGAGCTCTTCCCGGGTGGAGTCGAGCAGATCGGTCCAGGACTTCGCGAACTTCTCCACACCCTCGTCCTCCAGCAGGCCGACCACCTCGTCGTACGAGACGCCCAGCTTCTCCAGGGCGTCGAGGTCGGCGCGGGCCCCGGCGTACGTGCCGCGCACCGCGTCGCCCTCGATCCCGCCGTGGTCGGCGACGGCGTGCAGCGTGGACTCCGGCATCGTGTTGACCGTCCCCGGGGCGACCAGGTCGTCCACGTAGAGCGTGTCCTTGTACGCCTTGTCCTTCACGCCGGTCGACGCCCACAGGGGGCGCTGCTTGTGGGCGCCTGCCTTCTCCAGCGCGAGCCAGCGGTCCGAGGAGAAGACCTCCTCGTACGCCTCGTACGCCAGCCTGGCGTTGGCGACGGCGGCCTTGCCGCGCAGCGCCTTCGCCTCGTCGGTGCCCAGGGCGTCCAGCCGCTTGTCCACCTCGGTGTCCACGCGGGAGACGAAGAACGAGGCGACCGAGCGGATCTCCGCCAGGTCCAGGCCCGCGGCCTTCGCCTGCTCCAGGCCGGCGAGGAAGGCGTCCATCACCTCGCGGTAGCGCTCCAGGGAGAAGATCAGCGTGACGTTGACGCTGATGCCCTTGCCGAGCACCTCCGTGATGGCGGGCAGCCCGGCGCGGGTGGCGGGGATCTTCACGAACAGGTTGGGCCGGTCCACCAGCCAGGCCAGTTGCTTGGCCTCGGCGACGGTGGCGGCCGTGTGGTGGGCGAGCCGCGGGTCGACCTCGATCGAGACCCGGCCGTCCAGGCCCTCGGTGGCGTCGAACACCGGGCGGAGCACGTCGGCGGCGTCGCGGACGTCGGCCGTCGTGATCATGCGGACGGCCTCCTCGACGGTGACGCCGCGGGTGGCGAGGTCCGTGAGCTGGCCGTTGTAGCCGTCGCCCGCCGAGATGGCCTTCTGGAAGATCGTGGGGTTGGTGGTCACGCCCACGACGTGGCTCTCGTCGATCAGTTCGGCGAGGTTGCCGGACGTGATGCGCTTGCGGGACAGGTCGTCGAGCCAGATCGCGACGCCTTCACCGGAGAGGCGCTCGAGTGCGTCGGTCATCGGTATTGCATCTCCTGACATCGTGTCGTCTGTAACCGTCAGCGATTTCCGGCGCGCAGGGATTCCCGGGCGGCGTCGGCGACGGCGTCGGCGGTGAGCCCGTACTCGCGGAACAGGACCTTGTGGTCGGCGGAGGCGCCGAAGTGCTCCAGGGAGACGACACGTCCGGCGTCCCCGACGAAGCGCTGCCACGTCATCCCGACGCCCGCCTCGACCGCCACCCGGGCCTTGACCGCGGGCGGCAGCACCGCGTCGCGGTACTCCTGCGGCTGCTCGTCGAACCACTCCACGGAGGGCATCGAGACCACCCGCACCGGCACGCCCTCGGCCTGCAACTGCTCACGGGCGGCGACCGCGAGCTGCACCTCGGAGCCGGTGCCGATGAGGATGACCTGCGGCTCGGCGTCCTCCCCGCCGGGGCCCTCGGCCTCGAACATCACGTAGCCGCCGCGGGCGGTGTCGTCGTTGGCCTCGTACGTCGGCACGCCCTGCCGGGTCAGTGCCAGGCCGTGCGGGGCGCCGACGCCGTACTCCTTGGTGTAGCGGCGCAGTATCTCGCGCCAGGCGATGACCGTCTCGTTGGCGTCCGCCGGGCGGACCACGTTCAGCCCGGGGATCGCGCGCAGGCTCGTCAGGTGCTCGACCGGCTGGTGGGTCGGGCCGTCCTCGCCGAGGCCGATGGAGTCGTGCGTCCACACGTACGTCACCGGCAGGTGCATCAGCGCCGACAGCCGCACCGCGTTGCGCATGTAGTCGGAGAAGACCAGGAACGTACCGCCGTAGACACGGGTGTTGCCGTGCAGCGTGATGCCGTTCATGGCGGCGGCCATGGCGTGCTCGCGGATCCCGTTGTGGACGGTCCTGCCGTACGGGTCGGCGTCGGTCAGCGGGTTGTCGGCGGGCAGGAACGAGGTCGAGCCGGGGATGGTGGTGTTGTTGGACCCGGCGAGGTCGGCCGAGCCGCCCCACAGTTCCGGCACCACCGGGCCGAGTGCCTTCAGCACCTCGCCCGACGCCTTGCGGGTGGCGACGGCCTTGCCGGCGGGGAACGACGGCAGCTTGTCCGCCCAGCCCGTGGGCAGTTCGCCCGCGCGGATCCGGTCGAACTCCGCGGCGCGCCCGGGGTGGGCCTCCCGCCAGGCGGTGAACCGCTTGTCCCACTTGGCGTGCGCCTCCGCGCCGCGCGCACCCAGCGCGCGGGCGTGCGCGAGCACGCCGGCGTCGACCTCGAAGTCCCGCTCGGGGTCGAAGCCGAGGACCCGCTTGGTCGCGGCGACCTCCTCCGCGCCCAGCGCCGAGCCGTGCGCGGCCTCGGTGTTCTGCGCGTTCGGTGCCGGCCAGGCGATGATCGAGCGGGCCGCGATGAACGACGGCCGGTCGGTGACGGCCTTGGCCTCCTGGAACGCCCGGTACAGCGCCTCGGGGTCGAGGTCGCCGTTCGGCTTCTGCGCGACGCGCTGGACGTGCCAGCCGTACGCCTCGTAGCGCGCGACGGTGTCCTCGGAGACGGCGGCGGCGGTGTCGCCCTCGATGGAGATGTGGTTGTCGTCCCAGAGCAGTATGAGGTTGCCCAGCTTCTGGTGGCCGGCCAGCGAGGACGCCTCGTGCGAGATGCCCTCCTGGAGGCAGCCGTCGCCCGCGACCACCCAGATGTGGTGGTCGAACGGGGAGGTGCCGGCGGGGGCGTCGGGGTCGAAGAGGCCGCGCTCGTAGCGCGCGGACATCGCCATGCCGACGGCGTTCGCGACGCCCTGGCCGAGCGGGCCGGTGGTCGTCTCGACACCGGCGGTGTGGCCGTACTCGGGGTGCCCGGGGGTCTTGGAGCCCCAGGTGCGGAACGCCTCCAGATCGGCCAGCTCAAGGCCGAACCCGCCCAGGTAGAGCTGGGTGTACAGGGTCAGGCTTGAGTGGCCCGCGGAGAGGACGAAGCGGTCCCGGCCGGTCCACTGCGGGTCGGCGGGATCGTGCCGCATCACCTTCTGGAAGAGCGTGTACGCGGCGGGGGCCAGGCTCATCGCCGTGCCGGGGTGGCCGTTGCCGACCTTCTGTACGGCGTCCATTGCCAGAACGCGTGCGGTATCCACCGCGCGGTCGTCCAGTTCGTTCCACTCGAAGTCGGTGGTCGGCTGCGTGCTCACCCTTGTTCAGGGCTCCTCTCTCCACGGTCGGGAACTCCGGCGACCGGAAAGCACCGGGCCCTTCGAGCCTATCCCGCTGAAATCCAGACTGCCGTTGCCGGGCCGGTCGCGCCTGCCGGACGGCTCCGGGCGCCCGCCCCGGGGGCCGGTGCGCACGGCCCCAACACGGGGCACCCCCCGCGCGGGGGGCCGATACGCAGCGTCTACAGTGACGACGTACAGAATCCCTTGACCCCGAGCAGAGGTGTCCGTGACGGCCGTCGAATCCCGACCCGCAGGGGTACTCGGGCAGGGCACTGCGCACCGGCCGACCGGTGCCCGGGTCAAGGCGTTCGTGGCGCTGACCAAGCCGCGCATCATCGAGCTGCTGCTCATCACCACCGTTCCGGTGATGTTCCTGGCCGCCGAGGGCGTGCCCGACCTGTGGCTGGTGCTCGCCACCTGTATCGGCGGCTACCTCTCCGCCGGCGGTGCCAACGCGCTGAACATGTACCTGGACCGGGACATCGACGCGCTGATGCACCGCACCGAGCAGCGGCCGCTGGTGACCGGGATGGTCCGGCCCGCCGAGGGGCTGGCCTTCGGCCTGGCCCTGACGGTGGTCTCGACCGTGTGGTTCGCCACACTCGTCAACCCGCTGTCGGCGGCGCTCGCGCTCGGTGCGAACCTCTTCTACGTCCTCGTCTACACGATGCTGCTGAAGCGGCGCACCTCGCAGAACATCGTCTGGGGCGGCATCGCCGGCTGCATGCCGGTCGCCATCGGCTGGTCCGCGGTGACGAACTCCGTCTCCTGGGCCTCGCTGATCCTCTTCCTGGTGATGTTCTTCTGGACGCCGCCGCACTACTGGCCGCTGTCGATGAAGGTCAGGGACGACTACGCGCGCGTCAAGGTGCCGATGCTGCCGGTGGTGGCGTCGAACAAGGTCGTGGCGCGGCAGATCGTCGCCTACAGCTGGGTGATGGTCGCCGTCTCCCTGCTGCTGTGGCCGCTGGGCTACACCGGCTGGTTCTACCCGGTGGTGGCCGCGGTGCTCGGCGCGGTGTGGCTGCGCGAGGCGCACGGGCTGCTGCGGCGGGCGAAGAGCGGGGTCGTGGGCGCGAAGCTCAAGGAGATGCGGCTCTTCCACTGGTCGATCACCTATGTGTCGCTGCTGTTCATCGCGGTGGCCGTGGACCCGTTCCTGCGCTGAGTCCCTTCCTGCGCCGACTTACCGGCGGGTAGCATCTGCGGCATGAGCGACGACGACCGCAGGACCCGCAAGCTCACCCGGCAGATCGAGTCCTTCGCCGGCCGCCACGGCGGCGCGCGGGGGCAGGTCGCGTACCTCGGCGAGCCGGGCGCCCGGCTGGTGCTGGTCGGGGCGGACGGCACGTGGGGCGACCTGGTGGCGCCGAGCATGCGGAGCGCGACGGCGGCGGCCGAGGCCGCGGGGGTGGCGCTGCAGGAGGACTTCGACGGCGAGCTGGCGGCGGGGGTACGGACCGGCCCGTACGAGTGGACGCGGATGGCCGGAATGCAGATGGGCGGCCACCCGAATCCGGGCGTGGCGCGGAAGAAGCCCGGGACCGGGCCGGAGCCTGAGCCGGAGGCCGCAGACGCCGCCGCGGAGTCCGGTGCGGAGACGGCCGCCGAGGAGGGTTCGGCCGTGGACGCCGACGGCGGGAAGGAAGCGGAGACCGCCGAGAAAGCGGCCTCCGGGAAGCCCGAGGCGGACGAGAAGACCGGCTGACCGAGGAGCGCCCGCTACGGCCGCCCTCGCGGGCCGTGCGCCGCTACGGGGCCGAGGACCCCACCGGCCGTGCCTCCGCCGGCACCGCCGGCGGCGGGACCTCCGCGGGCGTCACCTCCGGCCGGTGCCGCAGCGAGACCACCACCCGCAGCACCGCGATCCACACCAGCGTCGAACCGAACAGGTGGATCATGACCAGGAATTCGGGCACGTCGGTCAGGTACTGCGCGTAGCCGACGACGGCCTGCGACATCAGCACCAGGAACAGGTCCCGGGTGCGGGACAGCGGCCCCGGCGGGCCGTCGACGAGCTTCAGCGTCACCCAGATCGCGATCGTCAGGGCGATCACCGCCCACGCCGTGAACGAGTGCACCTTCGCCGCGTGGTCCCAACTGATCCACCCCATCCGGGGCACGTCGCTGGAGTCGCCCGCGTGCGGCCCGGTGCCGGTCACGACGGTGCCGGCGGCCAGCAGCAGGACGGACATCGCCACCAGCGCCCGGGTCAGCCGGCGCACCACGGCGCCGACGAGCAGGTCGGGCCCGCCGTCGCCCTCGCGGGCGCGGTGCCAGGTGAGGTACGTGATCGTGATCAGCCCGGTGGCGAGCAGGAAGTGCGCGGCGACGGTGTACGGGTTCAGCTCGGTGAGGACCGCGGCGCCGCCGAGGACGGCGTTGCCCATGACCACCCAGAACTGCACCCAGCCCAGCCGCGTCAGCTCGCGGCGCCACGGCTTGGTGGCGCGGGCGGCGACGATGGCCCAGCCGACGGCGGCGCACAGCACGTACGTGAGCAGCCGGTTGCCGAACTCGATGGCGCCGTGCACGCCCATCTCGGAGGTCGCCAGCAGGCTGTCGTTCGAGCACTTGGGCCACGTGTCGCAGCCGAGCCCGGAGCCGGTCAGCCGGACGGCGCCCCCGGTGACGACGATGACGATGCTCATCAGCAGTGCTGAGAGCGTCGCGCGCCGGACCGTCTTCTGCGTCGGGGTCCAGCGGTCGGCGACGTGGGCGAGGGGGTTCTGCACGGCGCCTATCGTATGCCGCTCCTTGTGCGCGGTTTCACGAGGGGTGAGCCGCCCGTTTCCGTACCCGTAAGACGCGGTCGGCGCGGGGTCACTCCCAGCGGAAGAACCGCGCGGCGGCCGCGAGCCCCAGCACCGCCCAGCCGGCCAGCAGCCCCAGGTCGCCCCACGGCATGCCGCCGCCGTCCTGGAGGACGTCCCGCAGCCCGTCCGAGAGGGCCGCGACGGGCAGCACTTCGAGCACCGCGCGGGCGCCGTCGGGGAACTTCTCCAGCGGCACGATGACGCCGCCCGCCACCAGCAGCAGGACGAAGACGAGGTTCGCCGCGGCGAGCGTCGCCTCCGCGCGCAGCGTGCCGGCCATCAGCAGCCCCAGACCGGAGAACGCGGCCGTGCCCAGCGCGACGAGGAGCACCACGGCGAGCGCACCGCCGGCCCCGCCGCGCGGCGACCAGCCGAGCGCCAGCGCGATGGCGGTCAGGAGCACGAGTTGCAGCGCGATCGTGGCGAGCACCGCCGCCGCCTTCGCCGCCATCAGCCCGGTGCGCGGCAGCGGCGAGGCGCCGAGCCGCTTCAGCACGCCGTAGCGGCGGTCGAAGCCGGTGCCGATGGCCTGGCCGGTGAAGGCGGTGGCCAGGACGGCGAGCGCGATGGCGCCGGGGGCGAGGAAGTCGACCCGCTGGCCGGGTCCGGTGTCGACGACGTCGACCGTGCTGAAGAGCAGCAGCAGCACCGCTGGGATGATCATGGTGAGGAGCACCTGTTCGCCGTTGCGCAGGAGCAGCCGGGTCTCCAGCCCTGCCTGCGCGGCGACCATGCGGCGCAGCGGCGCCGCCCCGGGACGAGGCGCGTAGACGCCGGTCCCCGCCTGCCGAGCACTCATCGGCGCGGCTCCTTTCCCAGTTCCGAGGTGCAGTCTCCCGGGATGCGGTTCACGAGCGCAGGTCCTTCCCCGTCAGCTCCAGGCTGCGGTCTCCCGGGGGGCGACCCCCGTACCCCCGGATGGTGCCGTTCACGAGCGCAGGTCCTTCCCCGTCAGCTCCAGGAAGACGTCCTCCAGCGTGCGCCGCTCCACCGTCATCTGCTCCGGCAGCACCCCGTTCTGCGCGCACCAGGTCGTGACCGTGGCCAGCAGCTCCGGGTTGATCTCGCCGGTTATCCGGTACGAGCCCGGGGCCAGCTCCAGCGCCGCGGTCTCCGTCGGCAGCGCCTTCAGCAGCGAGCCGAGGTCGAGCCCCGCGCGGCCGGTGAAGCGCATGGTGTTCTCCGCGCCGCCCCGGCACAGCTCCTCCGGGGTGCCCTCGACCAGCAGCCGGCCGCCGTCGATGATCGCGACCTTGTCGGAGAGCTGTTCCGCCTCGTCCATGTGGTGGGTGGTGAGCACCACGGACACCCCGTCGGCGCGCAGCTCGCGGATCAGCTCCCAGGTGGCGCGGCGGGCCTGCGGATCGAGGCCCGCGGTCGGCTCGTCGAGGAAGACCAGCTCGGGGCGGCCGACGACGGCCATGGCGAGCGCGAGCCGCTGCTGCTGGCCGCCGGAGAGCCGGCGGTAGGGCGTGCGGCCGCAGGAGCCGAGGCCCAGCCGCTCGATCAGCGCGACGACGTCGAGGGGGTGGGCGTGCAGCCGGGCGACGTGCCGCAGCATCTCCTCGGCGCGGGCGGCGGGGTAGACGCCGCCGGACTGCAGCATCACGCCGACCCGGGGGCGCAGCTCCGCGGCGTCGGCGAGGGGGTCGCGGCCGAGGACGCGGACGGTGCCGGCGTCCGGACGGCGGTAGCCCTCGCAGACCTCTACGGTGGTCGTCTTGCCCGCGCCGTTGGGGCCGAGGACGGCGGTGACGTCGCCGCGGGCGGCGGTCAGGTCGAGCCCGGCCACGGCGGTCTTCTCGCCGTACCGCTTGACGAGGCCGGACACCGCGACGGCCGCGTCGGTGGAGGGCTGTTGCATGAGTGCGAGTCTAAAGAGCCCGCGGGCCCGGCCGGCGCCGCCCCGGGAGGGTTCACGCCAGGAGGTGGGCGGATCCCGCGCGGAACTTAGGTAACCCTAAGTGACGCATTCCACCGCACGGTGATCGAGACCCGGCTTGTCGCACCCCGGCGAATTAAGCAACAATGGCGTTGTGAAAAACGTGGACCCGGGTGGGAGCACGGCGAAGGACCAGGCGGCCGGGCCGGCCGCCGGTGCTGCCGTGCCCGCTGACGGGACGCGCAACCGCGTGGCCCGCTCCATCCTCGACCACGGCCCGTCGACCGCCGCCGACCTGGCCCACCGGCTCGAACTCACCCCCGCCGCCGTCCGGCGGCACCTCGACGTGCTCGTCGCCGAGGGCATCGTGGAACCCCGCGACCAGCGGGTCTACGGGACCCGGGGACGCGGCCGGCCGGCCAAGGTCTTCGCCCTGACCGACTGCGGCCGCGACGCCTTCGACCAGGCGTACGACCAGCTCGCCGCCGACGCGCTGCGCTGGATCGCCCAGAGTGCGGGCGGCGGCGTGCGGGGCGAGGCGGCCGTCGCCGCCTTCGCCCGCGACCGGGTCGCCGAGCAGGCCGAGCGGTACGCCGCGGAGCTGGCCGGCATGCCCCCCGAGAGCCGGGTCGAGGCCCTCGCCCGGCTGCTCTCCGAGGACGGGTACGCTGCCACCGCGCGCAGCGCGCCCGGAGCCCCCGGCGAGCAGCTCTGTCAGCACCACTGCCCGGTGGCGCACACCGCCGAGCAATACCCGCAGCTCTGCGAGGCGGAGACCGAGGTCTTCTCCCGCTTGCTCGGCACCCATGTGCAGCGTCTGGCCACCATCGCCCACGGCGACGGGGTGTGTACGACGTTCGTCCCCGAAATCCGCGAGCACCACGCTCGCAGGCAGCCACCGACATCCGGGAGGAACCCCGCATGACTGCGCCCATCGAGACCGCTTCCCCGGAGCATCCCGAGCTCGAAGGCCTGGGACGTTACGAGTACGGCTGGGCCGACTCGGACGCGGCCGGCGCCGCCGCCAAGCGCGGCCTGTCCGAGGACGTCGTCCGGGACATCTCAAGCAAGAAGTCCGAGCCCGACTGGATGCTGAAGACCCGGCTGAAGGGCCTGCGGCTCTTCGGCAAGAAGCCCATGCCCACCTGGGGCTCCGACCTCTCCGGCATCGACTTCGACAACATCAAGTACTTCGTCCGGTCCACCGAGAAGCAGGCCCAGTCCTGGGAGGACCTGCCCGAAGACATCAAGAACACCTACGACAAGCTCGGCATCCCCGAGGCGGAGAAGCAGCGCCTGGTCGCCGGCGTCGCCGCGCAGTACGAGTCGGAGGTCGTCTACCACCAGATCCGCGAGGACCTGGAGGAGCAGGGCGTCGTCTTCCTGGACACCGACACCGCGCTCAAGGAGCACCCGGAGCTGTTCAAGGAGTACTACGGCACGGTCATCCCGCCCGGTGACAACAAGTTCGCCTCCCTCAACACCGCGGTGTGGTCCGGCGGCTCGTTCATCTACGTCCCCAAGGGCGTGCACGTCGAGATCCCGCTGCAGGCCTACTTCCGGATCAACACCGAGAACATGGGCCAGTTCGAGCGGACGCTGATCATCGTCGACGAGGGCGCGTACGTGCACTACGTCGAGGGCTGCACCGCGCCGATCTACCAGTCGGACTCGCTGCACTCGGCGGTCGTCGAGATCATCGTGAAGAAGAACGCCCGCTGCCGGTACACCACGATCCAGAACTGGTCGAACAACGTGTACAACCTGGTCACCAAGCGCGCGGTGGCCTACGAGGGCGCGACCATGGAGTGGGTCGACGGCAACATCGGCTCCAAGGTCACCATGAAGTACCCGGCGATCTACCTGATGGGCGAGCACGCCAAGGGCGAGACGCTGTCCGTCGCCTTCGCCGGCGAGGGCCAGCACCAGGACGCCGGCGCCAAGATGGTGCACATGGCGCCGAACACGTCGTCCAACATCGTCTCCAAGTCGGTGGCGCGGGGCGGCGGGCGGACCTCGTACCGCGGCCTGATCGAGATCGGCGAGGGCGCGGAGAACTCGAAGTCCAACGTCCTCTGCGACGCGCTGCTGGTCGACACGATCTCCCGCTCGGACACCTACCCGTACGTCGACGTCCGCGAGGACGACGTGACGATGGGCCACGAGGCGACCGTCTCCAAGGTCAGCGACGACCAGCTCTTCTACCTGATGCAGCGCGGCCTGTCCGAGGACGAGGCGATGGCGATGATCGTCCGCGGCTTCGTCGAGCCGATCGCCAAGGAGCTGCCGATGGAGTACGCGCTGGAACTCAACCGGCTGATCGAGCTGCAGATGGAGGGCGCGGTCGGCTAGCAGGACGCCGTACGCCCGCACCGGCCGGAACAGCCTTCGAGACGATTCCCGAGAAAGCGAGTACGAGAACAGTCATGGCCGACGCCCAGAAGATCCCGGCCGGCTCCACCGCCGCCGGAAGCATCGCGGTGGCCGCCGAGTCCACCGTCGCCACCAGGATGAGCGCACCGCCGTCCTTCGACGTGGCCGACTTCCCGGTTCCGCACGGCCGGGAGGAGGAGTGGCGCTTCACCCCGCTGGAGCGGACCCGCGGGCTGCACGACGGCAGCGCCACCGCCACCGGCGAGCCCAAGACGGCCATCACCGCGCCCGACGGCGTCACCGTCGAGACCGTCGGCCGCGACGACGCCCGGCTGGGCCGGGCCGGCACCCCGGTGGACCGGATCGCCGCCCAGGCGTACTCCTCGTTCGAGAAGGCCACGGTCGTGACCGTGCCGAAGGACACGCAGCTCACCGAGCCCATCCGGGTCTCGGTGCACGGCGAGGGCGGTGTCTCGTACGGGCACCAGCTCATCGAGCTGGGCGCCTTCGCCGAGGCCGTCGTCGTCATCGACCACACCGGCGACGCGGTGCTCGCCGAGAACACCGAGTACGTGCTCGGCGACGGCGCCAAGCTCACCGTCGTCTCCGTACAGGACTGGGCCGACGGGGCCGTGCACGTCGCGCAGCAGTCCGCGCTCATCGGCCGGGACGCCAGCTTCAAGTCCGTGATCGTCACCTTCGGCGGCGACCTGGTCCGGCTGCACCCCCGGGCGCACTACGCGGGCCCGGGCGCCGAGGCCGAGCTGTACGGGCTGTACTTCACCGACGCGGGACAGCACCAGGAGCACCGCCTGTTCGTCGACCACGACGCCCCGCACTGCCGGAGCAACGTGGCGTACAAGGGCGCGCTCCAGGGCGCCGACGCGCACGCCGTGTGGATCGGCGACGTGCTGATCCGCAAGCGGGCCGAGGGCACCGACACGTACGAGCTGAACCGCAACCTGGTGCTCACCGACGGCGCCCGCGTCGACTCGGTGCCCAACCTGGAGATCGAGACCGGCGAGATCGTCGGCGCGGGCCACGCGTCGGCCACCGGCCGCTTCGAGGACGAGCAGCTCTTCTACCTGATGGCCCGCGGCATCCCGGCCGACGAGGCCCGCAGGCTGGTCGTCCGCGGCTTCTTCGCCGAGCTGGTGCAGCAGATCGGCATCGAGGACGTCGAGCAGCGCCTGATCGAGAAGATCGAGGCCGAGCTGGAGGCGTCCGTGGCATGACCGACACGACCAACGCGACGTACGTACGCGCCTGTGCGCTGAGCGAGCTGGAGGAGGACCTCCCCAAGCGGGTGGACCTCGGCGGCACGCCGGTGTCGGTCGTGCTCACCGGGGACGAGGTGTTCGCGATCTACGACATCTGCTCGCACGCGAACGTCTCGCTCTCCGAAGGCGAGGTGGAGGACTGCCAGATCGAGTGCTGGCTGCACGGCTCCACCTTCGACCTGCGTACCGGCAAGCCCTCCGGGCTGCCCGCGACGCGCCCCGTCCCCGTGTACCCCGTCAAGATCGAAGGGGACGACGTGCTCGTCTCCGTCACCCAGGAGTCCTGAAGGCACCATGGCAACGCTTGAAATCCGCGACCTGCACGTCTCCGTCGAGGCCGACAACGCCACGAAGGAGATCCTCAAGGGCGTCGACCTGACCGTGAAGCAGGGCGAGACTCACGCCATCATGGGCCCCAACGGCTCCGGCAAGTCCACCCTGGCGTACTCCGTCGCCGGCCACCCCAAGTACCAGATCACCTCCGGGACCGTCACCATCGACGGCGAGGACCTGCTGGAGATGAGCGTCGACGAGCGCGCCCGCGCCGGCCTCTTCCTCGCCATGCAGTACCCGGTCGAGGTCCCCGGCGTCACCGTCTCCAACTTCCTGCGCACCTCCGCCACCGCCATCCGCGGCGAGGCCCCCAAGCTCCGCACCTGGGTCAAGGAGGTCAAGGAGGCGATGGAGCGGCTGAACATCGACCCCGCCTTCGCCGAGCGCAACGTCAACGAGGGCTTCTCCGGCGGTGAGAAGAAGCGCCACGAGATCCTCCAGCTCGAACTCCTCAAGCCGAAGATCGCGATCCTCGACGAGACCGACTCGGGCCTGGACGTCGACGCGCTGCGCATCGTCTCCGAGGGCGTCAACCGGATCCGCGAGAGCGGCGAGGTCGGCACCCTGCTGATCACCCATTACACCCGCATCCTGCGCTACATCAAGCCCGACCACGTGCACGTCTTCGCGGGCGGCCGGATCGCCGAGTCCGGCGGCCCGGAGCTGGCGGACAAGCTGGAGGAAGAGGGCTACGCAGCCTACGTGAAGGGCGGCGCATCAGCGTGACCCCACTGCCGGGCCTCCTCGACACCGAGGCGATCCGCAAGGACTTCCCGATCCTGGACCGCGCGGTCCACGACGGGAAGAAGCTCGTGTACCTGGACAACGCGGCGACCTCGCAGAAGCCGCGCCAGGTGCTCGACGCGTTGAACGCGTACTACGAGCGGCACAACGCCAACGTGCACCGCGGTGTGCACGTCCTCGCCGAGGAGGCCACGGCGCTGTACGAGGGCGCCCGTGACAAGGTCGCCGCCTTCGTCAACGCGCCCAGCCGGGACGAGGTGGTCTTCACCAAGAACGCCTCCGAGTCGCTGAACCTCGTGGCCAACATGCTCGGCTTCGCCGACGAGCCGTACCGCGTGGACCGCGACACGGAGATCGTCATCACGGAGATGGAGCACCACTCCAACATCGTCCCGTGGCAACTGCTCGCGCAGCGCACGGGCGCGAAGCTGAAGTGGTTCGGCCTCACCGACGACGGCCGCCTCGACCTGAGCGACCTGGACGAGGTCATCACGGAGAAGACGAAGGTCGTCTCCTTCGTGCTGGTCTCCAACATCCTCGGCACGCACAACCCCGTCGAGGCCATCGTCCGGCGCGCCCAGGAGGTCGGCGCGCTGGTCGTCGTCGACGCCTCCCAGGCCGCGCCGCACATGCCGCTGGACGTGCAGGCGCTCCAGGCCGACTTCGTCGCCTTCACCGGGCACAAGATGGCCGGGCCCACCGGCATCGGGGTGCTCTGGGGCCGCAAGGGGCTGCTGGACGACCTGCCGCCGTTCCTCGGCGGCGGCGAGATGATCGAGACCGTCTCGATGCACTCCTCGACGTACGCCCCGGCGCCGCACAAGTTCGAGGCCGGCACGCCGCCGATCGCCCAGGCCGTCGGCCTCGGCGCCGCGGTGGACTACCTCAGCGGCATCGGCATGGAGCAGATCGAGGCGCACGAGCGCGCCATCACCGAATACGCGCTCGGGCGGCTCCAGGAGGTCCCCGACCTGCGGATCATCGGCCCGACGTCGGCCGAGGACCGCGGCGCCGCGATCTCCTTCACGCTCGGCGACATCCACCCCCACGACGTCGGCCAGGTGCTCGACGAGCAGGGCATCGCGGTCCGGGTCGGCCACCACTGCGCACGGCCGGTCTGCCTGCGGTACGGAATTCCTGCGACCACGCGGGCGTCGTTCTATCTGTACTCCACCCCGGGCGAGGTCGACGCGCTGATCGACGGCCTGGAGTACGTCCGGAACTTCTTCGGCTGAAGGGCGTGGGAACAGCGTGAAGCTCGATTCGATGTACCAGGACGTCATCCTGGACCACTACAAGCACCCGCACGGGCGGGGCTTGCGGGACGGCGACGCCGAGGTGCACCACGTCAACCCGACCTGCGGCGACGAGATCACGCTGCGTGTGAAGCTCGACGGGCGGACCATCGAGGACGTCTCGTACGAGGGCCAGGGCTGCTCCATCAGCCAGGCCAGCGCTTCCGTGCTCAACGAGCTGCTGGTGGGCAAGGAGCTGGCCGAGGCGCAGCGGATCCAGGAGCGGTTCCTGGAGCTGATGCAGTCGCGTGGGAGGATCGAGCCGGACGACGCCATGGAGGAGATGCTGGAGGACGCGGTCGCGTTCGCCGGCGTCTCGAAGTACCCGGCGCGCGTGAAGTGCGCCCTGCTGTCCTGGATGGCGTGGAAAGACGCCACGGCCCAGGCGCTGAAGGAGGCCGCAGCATGACGGATACCGACGTGACGACGAAGCCCGCGGAGGAGGACGAGATCCGCGAGGCGCTGTACGACGTCGTCGACCCCGAGCTGGGCATCGACGTCGTCAACCTCGGCCTCATCTACGGCATCCACGTGGACGAGGGCAATATCGCCACCCTGGACATGACGCTGACCTCGGCGGCCTGTCCGCTGACCGACGTGATCGAGGACCAGGCGAAGGCCGCCACCGAGGGCATCGTCAACGACCTGAAGATCAATTGGGTCTGGATGCCCCCGTGGGGCCCCGACAAGATCACCGACGAGGGCCGCGAGCAACTGCGCGCGCTCGGCTTCAACGTCTGACCGACCCTCGGAAGGCCCGCCCCGGCTTGCTCGGGGCGGGCCTGCGGTGTTTCCCGGGAAAGTACCGAGAACGCGTGTGCGGCCATCGGGCAACAAGAGGTGACAGGCTCCGCCACCACCTTCCGAACGGGGACCGCCCAGTGACCGACCCGCCGCACGACTTCACGGAGAGACGACTGGAGCCACCGCACGACGTCTCCCCCCTCGTCGACGGAGACGCCGCCGTCATCGAGGAGTCGCTGGACCGGCCCGAGGCGTTCGCCGAGTTGTACGACCGGTACGCCCCTGCCATACACCGCTACGCGACCCGCCGGCTCGGCGCCGGCGCGGCCGACGACATCACCGCCGACACCTTCCTGGCCGCGTTCCGCAGCCGGGCCCGCTACGACACCGGCCGGGCCAGCGCCCGGCCCTGGCTCTACGGCATCGCCGCCAACCTCATCGGCCGGCACCGCCGTTCCGAGGTACGGGGGCTGCGCGCCCTGGCCCGTACCGGCGTCGACCCCGTGGCGCACTCCTGGGTGGACGAGGCCGACGACCGGCTCACCGCCCAGGCCGCGCACGCGCCGCTCGCGGGCGCGCTCGCCGGTCTCGCGGCCGGCGACCGGCACGTGCTGCTGCTGGTGGCCTGGGCCGACCTCAGCTACGCGGAGGTCGCCGAGGCGCTGGACATACCCATCGGCACCGTGCGCTCCCGGCTGAGCCGGGCCCGTCGCAAGGTCCGCGCGGCCGTCGGGCCCGATCCCCACTCCACCCACGACGCACCGGAGGCGGCAACCCATGGATGAGATGTCGAAGCTGCGCGAGTGGCGCGCCGACGCGCCGGCCCCCGACCGCGAGCGGCTCGCCCCCGGCCGCCGCCGGCTGCTCGACGCCGCCGGCGCGCGCAAGCGCCGGCGGCTGCCGGTGCTGGGCGACTGGCGCGTGGTGTCGGGCGCGGTGGCCGCGGGCGTCACGGCGGTGGCACTGCTGACGATGTCCGTCGGCGGCGGCCCAGGCGGAGAGGGGGGTTCTCCGGCGGCGGGCAACGGGGAGGTGGCGGCGCAGACGCCGGTCCACGACAGCGCGCCGGAGCTGCTGCGGCGGGCCGCAGACGCGGTGCGGGATGAGCCGGTGCCGAAGCCGGAGGCGGGGGAGTGGGTGTACCTGCAGACGGTCGAGGAGAACGACGGCGTCCTGGGCGCGGACTCTCCGGCCTCGGGGGAGCAGTGGTACAAGTACGCCGACCCCGAGTTCGAGGACTGGAACGAGGGCGACGACCACTCGCCGCGGGAGCGCTTCGAGTACCTCGCCACACTGCCCGAGGACACCGACGAGGTACTGCAGAAGGCCCGCTGGTTCTACCCCGAGAACGGCGGCCGGCCCGACAGCGACAATCCCGGCGCCGGGCGCAGCGACGAGGAGTTGGCCGCCTGGAACTTCGGGTCGCTGCGCGTGCTGCTGGCCTCGGCGCCGATGCACCCCGTCGGGCAGTCCCGCGTTTACGAGGCGATGGCCACGATCCCAGGGCTGCGTGTGGCGGACAGCACCGTCACGGATGCGGCGGGCCGGCCGGCGCTGGCGTTCTACCGCGACGCAGGCGTCGACGACGGGTTCCGCGACGAACTGCTGATCGATCCCCAGACGTACGCCTACCTGGGCCACCGTTGGGTCGCCACCGAAACCTCGGACAGCAGGGGCGACTCGAAGGTGAAGGCGAAGAAGGGCGAGGTCGTGACGGGCTCGGCGGTCATCCGGTCCGCGCTGGTGGACGGCGACGGCGTACGGCCCTGAGGGCCGCCCGGCGGCGTAGGGAGGCGGGGCGCACGGCACACCCGGCGGACCGGACTCGCGTGGGCGACACGGGAACGGCGGGCGGTCCGGGGTGTGCCGGGCCGCCCGCCGGCCGCCGCGCAGCGCCGGGCCGTGTCGCCATGCGGACCGGTTCGCCTCCCGCGCCGGGCGGCGGTTAGCGTTCGGGTATGACCGACGCAGCGACCTCCACCACCCTCCCCACCGGCGCCGCGGCCACCGGCCTGGCCACCGTCACCCCCGACGGCACCGTCCTCGACACCTGGTTCCCCGCCCCCGCGCTCGCCGACGACCCCGGCCCCGCGGGCACCGAGCGGCTGACCGCCGAGCGCGCGGCCGAGCTGCTCGGGGAGCACGCGCGGGCGGCGCTCGGCCCCGACCCGCGGCGCGGGGTGGAGGTCGTCGCGGTGCGCACGGTGATCTCCTCGCTGCAGGAGAAGCCGGCCGACGCCCACGACGTGTACCTGCGGCTGCACCTGCTCAGCCACCGGCTGGTCCGCCCGCACGGGCAGAACCTCGACGGCGTCTTCGGCCTGCTGGCAAACGTCGCCTGGACCTCCCACGGCCCCGTGCCCGCCGACCGGATCGAGGAGGTGCGGCTCGCGGTCCGCGCCGCCGGGCAGCACCTCCAGGTGAGCCACCTCGACAAGTTCCCGCGCATGGTCGACTACGTGCTGCCCTCCGGCGTCCGCATCGGCGACGCCGACCGCGTCCGCCTCGGCGCGCACCTCGCCGCCGGGACCACCGTCATGCACGAGGGGTTCGTCAACTTCAACGCCGGCACCCTCGGCACGTCCATGGTCGAGGGCCGGATCTCCGCGGGCGTCGTCGTCGGCGACGGCTCGGACGTCGGCGGCGGCGCGTCGATCATGGGCACGCTCTCCGGCGGCGGCAAGGACGTCATCTCCCTCGGCGAGCGCTGCCTGCTCGGCGCCCAGGCGGGCATCGGCATCTCGCTCGGCGACGACTGCATCGTCGAGGCCGGTCTCTACGTCACCGCGGGTACGAAGGTCGCGCTGCCGGACGGCGCCGTGGTCAAGGCCCGCGAGCTGTCCGGCGCGAGCAACCTGCTGTTCCTGCGCAACTCCACCACCGGCGCGGTCGAGGCGCGCCAGCGCTCCGGCTCGTGGGGCGGGCTGAACGCCGCGCTCCACGCCAACGACTGACGCCGGGCGCCCGGTTCGTACCCCGGGAGGCGCCTCCCCGGCGCCCCGCGGCCCGAGCCGCCACGCGTGCCCGCGACCCCATAAGGTTGCGGGCATGCGTGACTTCACCACCGGATTCGGCTTCGTCGGCAAGGGGCTGCGCTGGGTCGCGGGGCACGGCCGGTCGTGGGCCCTCGGCCTCGTGCCCGCGCTCATCGCGCTCGTGCTCTACGCCGCCGCGCTCGCCGCCCTCGCGTACTGGGCCGACGACATCGCCGTGTGGGCCACGCCCTTCGCCGACGACTGGGACTCGCCCTGGCAGGGCCTGCTGCGCGGGCTGTTCATGGCCCTGCTGCTGCTCGGCGGCATCGGCCTCGCGCTGCTCACGTTCACGGCCGTCGCGCTGCTGATCGGCGACCCGTTCTACGAGGCGCTGTCGGGGCGCGTCGAGGAGGACGCCGGCTTCTGCCCGCCCGGCCAGGACGAGCCGCTGCTGCCGGGGCTGTGGCGGTCGCTGAAGGAGAGCGTCCATGTGCTGTCGCGGGCGCTGATGTTCACCGTGCCGCTGTTCTTCCTCGGCTTCGTCCCGTTCCTCGGGCAGACGGTCGTGCCCGCGCTCGGCTTCGCCGTCGCCGGCTTCTTCCTCACCGTCGAGCTGACGTCGTTCGCCCTGCAGCGCCGGGGGATAGACGTGCGCGGGCGGCTGGCGCTGCTGCGCAGGCGCAAGATGCTCGCGCTCGGCTTCGGCGTGCCGATCGTGCTGCTGTTCCTGGTGCCGCTGGCGGCGGTGGTGGTGATGCCGGGGGCGGTGGCGGGCGCGACGCTGCTCGCCCGCCACCTCGTCGGCGACGACGTGCCGGACCGCGGCCCGGCACGGGCCCCAGGACCGCCGCCGGTCAGGGCCTGAGCCGGACCACCGAGGGGTCGTGGTCGCTGGCCTGGTCGGCGTACTCGGCGTTGAGGTGCACGATGTCGTACTCCGCGCGGGCGGCGAGCGCCGGGCTGGCCAGGATGTGGTCCAGCACCTGCGAGTTGCCGTTGAAGACGTAGCCGTAGCGCTGGTCGCGCGGCAGTTCGTTCACCAGGTCGACGAGCGCGCGGTCCTCGGTCAGCCGGGCCACGGCGGGGGAGAAGGGGAAGTCGTTGATGTCGCCGGCGACGACGACGCCCGCCTCCCGGTCCACGGCGAGCACGTCCTGAACGAACCCGTTGACCAGCGCGGCCTGCGCGATCCGCTGCTCCTCCGAGCCGCGCGCCGGCGGCTGGAAGCGGCTGTCGAGGCCCTGGTCGCCGCCCTTGGAGTTGAAGTGGTTGGCGACGACGAAGACCGTGCGCCCGCGGAAGGTGAACTCGCCCGCGAGCGGCTTGCGGCTGTCGTTCCAGGCCGCGTCCCCGGGGGCGATACGGCCCGGGGAGGCGGACAGCGCCGGGGTGCCGCCGTCGTCGGTGACCCGCACGGGCGTCGTGGCGTCGCCGCCGGGGCGGTCGGTGAAGGAGACCCGCTCGGGGTCGTAGAGGAACGCGACGCGGATGTTGCCGCCCGGCTGGCCGCCGTCGGCGTCGTCCGCGGGGTCGAGCTGGCGCCACTCGTACGCGGGCCCGCCCGCGGCGGCGATCGCCTCCGTCAGCTTGCGCAGGGTGGCGTCGGCGCTCGTCACGGCGTCGTTGGTGGCGCCGTTGTCGTCCTGCACCTCCTGGAGGGCGACGATGTCGGGGGAGGCGAGGCCGTCCACGAGGGCGCGGGCCAGCCGGTCGAACTTCGCGGCGCCGTCGCGGGCGGAGAGGTTCTCCACGTTGTACGTGGCCACCGCCAGCTCGGCGTCGCGCTGCGGGCGGGTGGACTCAGGGTCCTGGCCGGTCTGCTGCTCGTCGCCGAGGGCGGTGGCCTGCAGCTCGTAGCCGCCGAACTGGTCGTAGTCCAGCGGGCCCGCCGTGGTGCCGCCGAGGCGGTCGCCGACGTCCAGGACGGGGAAGGGGCGCTGGGCGAACGGGATGAGGGAGGCGACCTTGAGCCGCCCGCCGTTGGGGTCGCTGTAGCCGGCGTAGAGCGTGCCGCCGCGGGCGGTGCGGTTGTGCGCGGGCTCCGCGGTCACCCACAGCTCGTTGAACTCGGTGGTGGGCCCGACGACCCGGGCGTCGCGCACCGCGACCCGCATGCCCTCCAGCGACTCGTAGCGGTCGAGCGCGTACGAGCCGGGGCGCAGCCGCAAGTCCTCGATGCTGCCGCCGCCCACGTCGGGCGCGAACCGGGCGGGGACGGTGGCGTCGCGCAGCACGAAGGCGTCGGGCAGCGGGTTGCCGGAGGACAGGACGGTCCACGTGGCGCCGGTCAGCTCGGTGACGGACTGCAGCCCGGCGTTCTTGCCGCCGGGGTAGTACTCGGTGACGGAGCCGGAGACCTCGACCGCGTCGCCGGGCGCGACGCGGGGGGTGGTGGAGCCGGTGAAGACGAAGACGGCCTCGCTGGTGGCGGCGTCGGCGTCGGGCTCCGGGTCCTGGACCCAGAAGCCGCGGGCGGAGCCGAACGCGCGGACGGCGGTGACGACGCCGGGCACGCCGGTCACCTGCTCGCCGGCGAGCGGGGATATCCGGGTGTCGCCCTGGATGTCGCGGATACGTATCTGCCCGTCGTCCGCCCCGGCGCCCGCGGCTTCGGCGGCGGGGGCGGTGAGCAGGGCGGCGGCGAGCGCGGCGGCGACGGCGTAGGGGACGGGATGGGCGCGTGGCATGGTGTCCTCCGGGACAGGGGCAGGACGGGGAGAAGGGGACGTACATCTACGCGCGTCAATCTCGTGTGCAGGCACGGGCGTTGTCAAGGAACGTGAAGTGAACACCGGGCGCACGGCCCGCCGGAACGGCGTCTTCGGCCGCGGCGCCCCGCGGGGGCTACCCTTGGGCAGCGTCCGATTGATCCCCAGTCTTCGGAGTTGTCGATGACCGCAGACCGCACCGTCCTGCCGCCCGTCCGGCTGCCCGCCGAGGCGGAGCTGGCCCGGGAGGCGCTGGCTTCGCCGCTCTTCGCGCGGGCCGTCCGGCTGGCCCGCTGGGCCGGTCCCGGGTTGCGGGTGGGCGCGGGCGGCGAGCTGCCCGACGCCGAGGTGCGCGAGGCCGCGGCGGAGCTGGGCCTGGAGGAGAGCGCGGACGAGGAGGGCGAGGCGCGGGCGGTCGCCGGCGAGGCGTGGCGGATCGCCGTGGACGTCGGCCTGGTCGACGTCACGGCGCCGGAGGAGGGTGACGAGGAGCTGGGCACCGCGGCGCCGAGCGCCGACCTGCGGCTGGTCACCGGCGGCGCGCCCGCCGACGTACTGGAGCTGTGGGCCGCCGCCTGCGAGTGCGTGCTGTCCGACGCCGCGCTGCCGGACATGAGCGCGCTCGTGGAGCAGATCACCGCGGGCGAGGAGCTGGACCTGGACCGTCTTGACTGGGACCCGGAGGCCGACGCGGACTTCCTCGACGGCGCGCTGGCCAACCTCTACCTGCTCACCGCCATGGAGGGCCCCGGCGCCGACGGCGCCGTCCCGCTGCCGGCGCTGGCCGCCTCGCTCGTCGTCCCCGACGACATGGACGAGCCGACCGAGGAGGTGCTTGCGGAGGTCTCCGAGGCGGTGCTGCGGCTCGACGAGCAGTTCCGGATGCTGGAGCCGGTCGGCGTCGTGGCGTACCGCCCGGTGGCCGAGGAGATCCTCCTCGAAGCCGCCGGCACCGCGCCCGCGGCGGACGGGCCCGAGGACGGCGCCGAGGACGAGGACGTGTCCCGCTACGGCGTCGTGCGCCTCACCCCCCTCGGGCTGTACGCGCTGCGCCGGCGGATGCTCGCCGAGGGCCTGGTCGCCCCGCTCGTGGGCGAGTTGGCGGGCGAGGACGCCTACGTCCTCCTCGACGCCCTGCCCCGGCTGCCCGACCAGGTCGCCCACACGGAGGCCGAAGCCTGGCTGGAGGACCGCAAGCCCGCCGAGGCGGCCACCGAACTCCTCGATGCCGCCCGCGGCACCGACGACCGCGCCCCGGCCCGCCGGCTGGCCTGCCAGCAGGCGCTGGCCGTCGCGGGCGGCGAGGCGGAGCCGGCGGTACGGGACGTGCTCCACGACCGCGAACTGGGCGGTCTGGCGCGCGTCTGGCTCACCGAGCGCGGCGTCCCCGGCGTGCCGCAGCCCACCGAGGACATGGTCTTCTGGCTCGCCGTCGACACCGTCGCCGCCCAGTTGGGCGGGCTGCGGGACGACACCCCCGAGCTGCGCGAGCTGGTGGAGCACCTGGTGGGCATGCACCGCGGCTTCTTCGCCGCCGCCTGGCGCGTGGACCACCCGGCCACGCCCGAGGTGCTGGAGGCGATGGGCCGGTTGCACCCGGACCGGCAGGTCGCCAAGGACGCCCGCAAGGCGGCCTTCAAGGCCCGTTCCCGGCCCATGGCGTAACACCGCGCCGCCCAGCGCGTATCCGAGAGCGCCCGGCCCGTACGCGGCCGGGCGCTCTCGTGCGCTCCCAACTGGGCTTTGTCCTTGCCCGGGATGAAGTTGACGCTGGTTACTGCCAAAGCTCTTTTCGGCAGGGACGAAAGCGGTTACGGTCCTGACGGCGGCGCGCGCCTGTCCGCACACCAGTCACATGTCCGCACACCAGTCACGCCACACAAGTCAGGTATGTCGCGAAACGATGCCCCGTACCCGTCACCCACGGGAGGACGCAACGTGTACAAGACCCGACCCAGACTCCGCACCGCCCTGGCGGCCTTCGCGGGCGCCCTGCTCCTCGGCAGCGGCCTCGCCCCCGGCATGGCCGCCACCGGTGCCGCGCACGAGCCGCCGGCGGCGGCCCAGGACGGCCCCGCCGCGCCCGACCTGCAACAGGTCATCCTCGCCAAGGGCGTCGACCAGGTCGGCGAGCCGATGGCGCTCGCCGTGCTCCCCGACGGCGCCGTGCTGCACACCTCGCGCGACGGCACCCTCTGGCACACCGGCGCCGCGGGCGCCACCCGCGTCGCCGCCCAGCTCCCCGTCTACCCGCACGACGAGGACGGCCTCCAAGGCGTCGGCGTGGACCCGGACTTCGAGACCAACCGCGCCGTCTACCTCTACTACGCGCCCGTCATGGACACCCCCCACGGCATCGCGCCCAGCGACGGCACGCCCGCCGAGTTCGAGGCGTACGAGGGCGTCAACCGCCTCTCGCGCTTCACCCTGAACCAGGACGGCACCCTCGACCTGGGCAGCGAGCAGACCGTGCTGGAAGTCGGCACCGACCGCGGCCGGTGCTGCCACAACGGCGGCGACATCGCCTTCGACAGCGAGGGCAACCTGCTGCTGTCCACCGGCGACGACACCGACCCCTTCTCCTCCGACGGCTACACGCCGATCGACGAGCGCGAGACCCGCAACCCGTCCTTCGACGGGCAGCGCTCCGCGGGCAACACCGACGACCTGCGCGGCAAGATCCTCCGCATCAAGGTCGACCCCGCCGACGGCTCGTACACCGTCCCGGACGGCAACCTCTTCGCGCCCGGCACCGAGAAGACCAGGCCCGAGATCTACGCCATGGGCTTCCGCAACCCGTTCCGGATGAGCGTCGACAAGGCGACCGACACCGTCTACGTCGGCGACTACGGCCCCGACTCCGGCGCCGCCGACCCGGCCCGCGGGCCCGGCGGCCAGGTCGAGTTCAACCGGATCACGGAGGCCGGCAACTTCGGCTGGCCGTACTGCCACGGCGCCAACGATGCCTACAACGACTACGACTTCGCCACCGGCGCGTCCGGCGAGGCGTTCGACTGCGCCGCGCCCCGCAACGAGTCGCCGCGCAACACCGGCCTCACCGAGCTGCCGCCGGCCCAGTCCGCCTGGATCGCCTACGACGGCAACTCCATCCCGGAGTTCGGCAGCGGCTCGGAGTCCCCGATGGCCGGCCCGGTCTTCCGCCACGACCCGGACCTCGGCTCCCGGCTCCAGCTCCCCGAGCGCTACGACGAGCTGTTCTTCGCCGGCGAGCAGGGCCGCGAGTGGATCAAGACCATCGGCGTGGGCGAGGACGGCGGCGTCGGCGCCATCGAGGACTTCTCGTCCGGCAGCAAGATCATGGACATGGAGTTCGGTCCTGACGGGGCGCTGTACTTCCTCGACTACGGCACCGGTTTCTTCAACGGCGACCAGAACTCCGCCCTCTACCGGATCCAGAACGCCACCCAGGGCTTCGCGCCCGAGCCCGTCGCCTCCTCCGACGCGACCACCGGGCACGCCCCGCTGAAGGTCGCGTTCTCCTCGGCCGGCACCGCCGACCGGGACAGCGAACAGCTCCGCTACCGCTGGGACTTCGGCGACGGCAAGACCTCCGACAAGCAGAACCCGCAGCACAGCTACAGCCAGGACGGCCAGTACTCCGCCGTCCTCACCGTCACCGACCCCGACGGCAACACCGGCACCTCCGCCGTCCGCGTCGTCGTCGGCAACACCCCGCCCGAGGTCGAGCTGAAGCTGCCGGCCGACGGCACGGTCTTCGAGTACGGCGACGACATCCCGTTCGAGGTGGCCGTCTCCGACGCCGAGGACGGCGAGATCGACTGCTCCCGGGTGCGCGTCGACTACGCGCTCGGCCACGACACCCACGGACACCCGATGACCTTCGAGGAGGGCTGCACCGGCACCATCGAGACCTTCGAGGAGGACCGGCACGACGACAACGCCAACCTCTTCGGCCTCATCCGCGCCCGCTACACCGACGGCGGCGGCGCCACCGCGGGCGTGCCCGCGCTGAACACCAGCGCCGAGCACAAGCTCCAGCCCGCGCACCGCCAGGCCGAGCACTTCGGCACCGCCGAGGGCGCCACGGCCGGTGCCGCGAGCGGCGCCGAGGGCGGCCGGGCCGTCACCGGCGGGGGCGGCGAGTGGATCGCCTTCGAGCCGTACGTGCTCGACGACATCACGCGCCTGTCCGCCCGCGTCGACGCCGCAGGCAGCGCCGACGGGGCCGTGGAGCTGCGCGCCGGCGCGCCCGACGGGCCGGTGCTCGCCACCGCCCCGGTGGGCGGCGAGAGCGGCTGGCACGAGGCGGGCGCCGACGTGACGGACCCGCCCGCCGGGACGACGTCGCTGTATCTGGTGTTCACCGGAGGGGAGTTCAAGCTGGACAGCTTCCACCTCGGCAGCGGCTGACGCCGCACGCCGCCACGCACCACCGCCGGCGCCCCGAGGGGAGCGCCGGCGGGCAGCGGCGGCGGGGAAGGCCGTACGTACGTCCCGGCGGGCGCGGGTGGTACCCCGCGCCCGGCGGGACGCGACCGGCAGCCGCGCGCGGCGCAGGCAGCGCGCGGCGGGCCCGGAGCCGGGTCCGCACCGGCCGGCTCCGGGCACCTTCCGCGCCGTAGCACCGCATCCCCCCACGGCCCCTTGACCCGTACGCCCATCGACACCACCCGAGGAGCCACACCATGCGTCGTACGAGCCTCCCACTCGCCGGCACCGCCCTGGCCGCCGCCACCCTCGCCGCAGGACTGCTCGCCCCGACCGCGACCGCGGCCGGGGAGTCCCCAGCCGGCGCCGCCGCAGGCGACACCACCTGCGCGGCCCCCGACGCCCGCCCGACCGTCCGCTTCCTGGACGACGACAGCGGCGTGCCCAACCGCGCCGCCGGAGGCGGCTGCACGATCAACGACCTCATCGACGACGAGCGCGCCTGGCAGAGCCGGGGCGCGTTCCTGGCGCACACCGAGAAGGTGTCGGGCTCCCTGCTGCGCGCCGACGTGATCGGCCCGGGGGAGTACGCGCGGCTGCTCACGACCGCGGCGCAGTCCGGCATCGGCGGCAAGCACGGGCCCGCGCCGTACGACGTCATCTTCGACGGCAGCAAGGAGTCCTTCGACGACTGGGGTTACGTCGGCGGGCGCGGCTTCGAGCTGAACGACGACGGCTCGATGGCCACGGGCCCGAACCCGCCCACCGGCGGGCTCGGGCTGCTCTGGTACGAGAAGGAGGAGTTCGGCGACTTCTCGCTGCGGCTGCAGTTCCGCGACGAGCGGGCGGACAACGGCCGCTCCAACAGCGGCGTCTTCGTCCGCTTCCCGGGCGTCGACCCGGCGGCGAACCCGGAGTGCCGGACGAACGACCCGGCGTGGGTGTCCGTCAACTGCGGGCACGAGATCCAGATCAACGACTCGGCCGAGACCTCCGGCAACGACCCGCGCAAGACCGGCTCGGTCTACGGTTTCGCCGACCTCGACCTCGCCGCGGCGAAGCCCACGGAGAAGGGCGTGTGGAACGACCTGGAGATCCGGGTGGTCGGCCAGCAGTACACGGTGATCCGCAACGGCGAGGTCATCAACGAGTTCGAGAACAAGCCCGGCATCCCCTTCCCGGGCCGCCCGACCGACCCGGGCACCAGCGGGCGGCAGTTCGCCGAGGGCTACATCGGCCTGCAGAACCACGACACGCAGTCGGTCGTGGAGTTCCGCAACATCCGGGTACGCGACCTGGCGTAGCCGGCGACGCACACGAAAGCGGCGGGGCCCGGTCCGCGACCGGGCCCCGCCGCCTGTGTGCGTACGGGGGGTTACAGCGCCGCCGCGGCGGGCTTGACCATGCCCTTCACGGTGCGCGAGTCGACGAACTCGCCGAGGGCGGTCATCTCCCACTCGCCGCTGAACTGCTTGATGAACTTCGCCATGAGAACACCCGTGCGGGGCTCGGACGAGGTGAGGTCGAAGCGGACCAGCTCCTCGCCGGTCTGGCCGTCGAGCAGGCGGCAGTACGCCTTGGCGACGTCGGTGAACTTCTGGCCGGAGAAGGAGTTGACCGTGAAGACCAGGCCCGTGACCTCCGGCGGCAGGCCGCCGAGGTGGACGGTGATGACCTCGTCGTCGCCCGCGCCCTCGCCGGTGAGGTTGTCACCGGAGTGCTGGATCGCGCCGTTGAGGATCTGGAGCTTGCCGAAGAAGCAGTTGTCGATCTTGTTGCGCTGGGGGCCGTACGCGATGACGGAGGCGTCCAGGTCGATGGACTTGGCGCGACGCCGGCCGCCGCCGTACGCGGGCTCCCAGCCCAGGCCCATCTTCACCGTGGTCAGCAGCGGCTGGCCGCCCTTGACCAGTGAGACCGTCTGGTTCTTCTGGAGGTTGACGCGGCCCTTGTCGAGGTTGACCTTCCCGGGCTGCCCGGCGGCCGGCGGCGGTCCGGGCTGCTGCGGGGCGGCCGGGGGCGGGCCGAAGCCGCCGGGGGCGGGCGGGGCCCCGGGCGCCGGGGGGCGGGCGGCGGGGCCGCGGGGCCGCCCCACTGGCCCGGGGGCGGCGGGGGCATGGAACCCGGCATCGGCGCGGCCGGCGGCATGGGCGCGGCGGGCGGCTGCGGTGCGGCGGGAGCCTGCGGGGCCGCCGGGCCTGCGGCGCGGCCGGGGCGGGCGGCGGCGGGGGTGCGGCGGCGGGCGCGGCCTGGGCGGGCGCGGGCGCCGGCTCGTCGACGCTGACGCCGAAGTCGGTGGCGATGCCGGCGAGCCCGTTCGAGTAACCCTGGCCCACGGCGCGGACCTTCCACGCGCCGTTGCGCCGGTAGACCTCCACCACGACGAGGGCCGTCTCGCTCGACAGCTGCGGCGGCGTGAACGTGGCGATGACCGCGCCGCTCGCGGCGTCCCGCACCGTCGCCGTCGGCTCGGTCCCCGAGAACGTCCCGCTGTCCAGGCTGGCGGTGACCACGACCTTCTCGATGTCCGCGGGCACGCCCGCGGTGTCCACCGTGATGGTGTCGGCGGCGCCCGACTGGTGTGTCACCCCGGGGCCCGAGGGCTGGTTGTAGAAGACGAAGTCGTCGTCGGAGCGCACCTTGCCGGCGGCGGTGAGCAGGAGGCCCGAGACGTCGAGCCGCACCGGCGCGGTGACGTCCACGGCCACCCGGGCGGCGCTGAGCGGTAGGTTCGAGCCAGGGGTCATCGCAGTCATGCACCGGCTAACGAACGGCCCCGGTCCGCGGTTCCGCCCGTGTCCCCCGGACGGGGACCTCCGCTGGACCGTTACGCCCCTGGTCGCCGGCCGGCCGCGCAGCGCCCCCCGTGCCCAGGGTCGCCGCCGCCACGCCCGCCGCCGCGACGGCCATCCCGGCCACCGCCACGGGGCCGGGCGCCTCGCCGAACATCGCGTACGCCCACAGCGCCGTGACCGGCGGCGTCAGGTACATCAGCGCGCTGGTCACGGTGACCCCGCTGCGGTGCAGGCTCAGCCAGTAGAAGCCGTACCCGCCGGCCGTGGACAGCACCACGACCCACGCCACCGCCAGCCAGAAGCCGCCGCCCGCGGGCGGCGCGCCCCGGCCGCCGGCCAGGGCGACCGCGCTGAAGAGGACGGCGCTCACCAGCACGTGCACGGGCACCGCGTCCGCGGGCGGCAGCGGCGAGCGGGCCCTGCGCTCCAGGAAGCTGGCGCCGAGCAGCGCGGCCATGCCGGCGAAGGGCAGCGCGTACGCCCACGGCGGTGCCGCGCCGGCGCCGCCGAGGTCGTCCCGTACGACGAGCGCCACCCCCGCGAGCCCCACCGCCAGCCCGGCCCACTGCCGCCGGCTCACCTTCTCGCCGAGCAGCGGCCCGGCGAGCGCGCCCGCGGCCAGCGGCTGGAGTGCGGCGATCAGCGCCGCGCTGCCGGCGGGGACGCCCAGGCCCACGGCCCAGACGATGGCGCCCAGATAGCCGCCCTGCGACAGGGCGCCGATCACGGCCTGCTCGCCCAGCGCCCGGCGCGGGAGCCGGTGGCGGCGCAGCAGCAGCCAGCCGCCGGCGAAGAGCGCCGCGGCGGCGAGGAAGCGCCACATCAGCAGGGTGTCGGCCGCGGCCTCGCGGGTGCCCAGCTCGGCGCCGATGAAGCCGGAGCTCCAGAAGGTGACGAGACCGGCGGAGACGGCCGTGACACCCATGGTGACCTCCTAGATTAAACCGATCGGTTTACTCGTTCTGGCCAGTGTACTAAACAGGTCGGTATACTCGTCGGCGGAGGTGGTCGCAGATGGCGGCGACGCAGACGGCGGTGCAGCCGCGGCTCACGCCGGCGGCGCGGAAGATCCTGGACGCCGCGGAGACGCTCTTCTACAACCGCGGCATCACCGCCGTGGGCGTGGACCTGATCGCCCGCCGGGCCGGCGTGACCAAGAAGACGATCTACGACCGCTACGGCTCCAAGGACGCCCTTGTCGCTGCCTACCTGCGGCGGCGCGACGAGCGCTGGCGCACCTGGCTGCCCGCCGAGGTCGAGCGCACCGCCGCCGGCGGCACCGCCTGCGACCGGATCCTCGCCACCTTCGACGCGCTCGGCACCTGGATGGGCGGGCAGTCCCCGCGCGGCTGCAGCTTCGTCAACGCCGCCGCCGAGCTGACCGACCCCGGGCACGCGGGCCGCCAGGTCATCGCCGACCAGAAGCACTGGCTGCGCGGCTATCTGCGCGAGCTGTGCGAGCGGGCCGGAGCAGAGGACCCCGGGCTGCTCGCCGACGAGCTGCTGCTGATCCACGAGGGCGCGACCGTGCTCTACGGGCTCTCCGCCGTGCCCGAGCCGGTCACCGTCTCCCGGCGGCTCGCCGAGGCCGCGCTGCTGCGCGCCGGCTGCACCGCCTGAGCCGGACGCGTCGTACCAGGCCGGCGCCGGTACGCCGCCCGCCCTCACCCGCGTACGCCGCCCAACTCCCCCCGGTGGCACGGAAGTCGTGCCGCCGCACCCATTGACGAACCCCCCGGGCCGCCCTACTTTCAGCGCGTCGTACTTCGTACGTCATATATGAGACGCGATACCTGAGATACCCCAAGGGCGGCCATGACTTTCGCTCCAGGCCCGATCCCCTCCCGCACGCAGTACGTGCAGGACGCGATCAAGCACGCCATCCTCACCGGCAAGCTCACCCCCGGGCAGCCGCTCGTCGAGGCCGACCTCGCCGCGCAGTTCGGGGTCTCCAAGACGCCGGTGCGCGAGGCGCTCAAGACGCTGGCCGGCTCCGGGCTCGTGGTGATGAGCCAGTACAAGGGCGTCACCGTGCGCACCGTGGACGCCACCATGGCCCGCGAGGTCTACGACGTCCGGCTGCTGCTCGAACCCGAGGCGCTGCGCCGCACCGTCGCGCTCGACGCGTCGCTGCTCGCCGCCGAAGAGGCCCTGGTACGCGCCGAGTCCGCGCCCGACGCCGCCGACCGCAGCCTCGCCAACCGCGACTTCCACCGCGCCCTGTACCTGCCCTGCGGCAACCCGCTGCTCAGCCGCATGCTCGACGACCTGCGCGACCAGGCGGCGCTGGTCTCCACCGTCGCCTGGTCCGCCAACCCCTCCTGGGAGCGCGAGGCCGGCGAGCACCGGGAGATCCTCCGGCTCGCCGCCGCCGGCGACGCGCGGGCGGCGGGCGCCGCGCTGCACGACCACATCGCGTCGTTCCTCGCCCGGGCGTTCCCCGCATGACCGCCGCCCCGGCCGCAGCCGACGCCGCCGCCCCCGACCGGAAGGCCGGCCCCATGGACCACCTCAGGCCCGCGCTCGCCGAGGCCGTCGCCATCCCCGTCACGCCCTTCGACGCGGCCGGCGGCATCGACGAGGACGCGTACCGCGCGCTGCTGCGCCGCCTCCTCGACGGCGGCGTACGGACCGTCACCCCCAACGGCAACACCGGCGAGTACTACTCCCTCGGCCCCGGCGAGCGCCGCCGCGTCACCGAACTGACCGTCGCCGAAGTCCGCGGTGAGGCCGCCGTCATCGTCGGCGTCGGCCACGACCTGCCCACCGCCGTCGAGGCCGCCAGGCACGCGGGGGAGGCGGGCGCCGAGATGGTGATGGTGCACCAGCCGGTACACCCGTACGTCTCGCAGAGCGGCTGGGTCGACTACCACCGCGCCGTCGCCGAGGCCGTCCCCGGGCTCGGCGTCGTGCCGTACATCCGCAGCGACCGGCTCGACGGCGCCCGGCTGGCGCGGCTCGGCGAGCTGTGCCCCAACGTCGTCGGCGTCAAGTACTCCGTCCCCGACGCCGCCCGCTTCGCCGCCTTCGCGCGCGACGCCGGCCGGGAGCGGTTCGCCTGGGTCGCCGGGCTCGCCGAGCTGTACGCGCCCGCCTACTGGGCCTGCGGCGCCACCGGCTTCACCTCGGGCCTCGTCAACGTCGCGCCGAAGGTCTCCCTCGCGATGCTGGAGGCGCTGCGCGCCGCCGACTACCCCGCGGCCATGCGCGTCTGGGAGCAGATCCGCCCCTTCGAGGAACTGCGCGCCGCCGACGCCTCCGCCGACAACGTCTCCGTCGTCAAGGAGGCCCTGGCCGCCCTCGGCCTGGCCCGCCGTGACGTGCGCCCGCCGGGCCGGCTGCTGCCGGGTCCCGTGCGGGAGCGGGTGGCGGAGATCGTACGGGGGTGGGGGATATGACCGGCGAAGAGCGCGGGCGGGGGCGCGAGTTGCGCAGCCACCGCTGGTACGGGGACGGGGTCGCCGCCGGGCTGCGCTCCTTCAGCCACCGCGCCCGTACCCGGCAACTCGGCTACCTGCCGGAGGAGCACCTCGGCAAGCCGGTCGTCGCCGTTCTCAACACCTGGTCCGACATCAACCCCTGCCACGCCCACCTCCGCGAGCGCGCCCAGGCCGTCAAGCGCGGCGTGTGGCAGGCCGGCGGCTTCCCGCTGGAGTTCCCCGTCGCCACGCTCTCGGAGACCTTCCAGAAGCCCACGCCCATGCTCTACCGCAACCTCCTCGCCATGGAGACCGAGGAGCTGCTGCGCTCGTACCCGGTCGACGGCGCGGTGCTCATGGGCGGCTGCGACAAGACCACGCCCGCGCTGCTCATGGGCGCCGCCAGCGCCGGTCTGCCCGCCGTCTTCGTCCCGTCGGGGCCGATGCTGCCCGGCCGCTGGCGCCGCGAAGTCCTCGGCTCCGGCACGGACATGTGGAAGTACTGGGACGACCACCGCGCCGGGCTCATCGGCGACTGCGAGCTGGCCGAGCTGGAGTGCGGGCTGGCCCGCTCGCCCGGCCACTGCATGACCATGGGCACCGCCTCCACCATGACCGCCGCCGCCGAGGCCCTCGGCATGACCCTGCCCGGCGCCTCCTCGATCCCCGCCGTCGACTCCGGGCACGAGCGGATGGCCGCCGCGGCCGGCGCGCGGATCGTCGGGATGGTGTGGGAGGACCTGACGCCCGCGCGGATCCTCACGCGCGAGGCGTACGAGGACGCCGTCGCCACCGTCCTCGCCCTCGGCGGCTCCACCAACGCCGTCATCCATCTCATCGCCATGGCCGGCCGCTCCGGCGTCGCCCTGGCCCCCGCCGACTTCGACCGGATCGCGCGCACCGTGCCGGTGCTCGCCGACGTGCGCCCCGGCGGCCGGTTCCTGATGGAGGACTTCCACTTCGCCGGCGGGCTGCCCGCGCTGCTCTCCCGCCTCACCGACGTGCTGCACCTGGACCGACCCACCGTCGCCGGGACGGTGCGCGAGCGGCTGGCCGGCGCCCGGGTGCACGACGCGGAGGTGATCCGGCCCCGCGACAACCCCGTCGCCGCCGAGGGCGGCGTGGCCGTGCTGCGCGGCAACCTCTGCCCGGACGGCGCGGTGATCAAGCACGTCGCCGCCGAGCCCCGGCTGCTCGCGCACACCGGCCCCGCCGCCGTCTTCGACGACTACCGCGAACTCCAGCGCACCATCGACGACCCCGCTCTCGCGCTCACCGCGGACCACGTGCTGGTGCTGCGCAACGCGGGCCCGCTCGGCGGCCCCGGCATGCCGGAGTACGGGATGCTGCCGATCCCCGCCTACCTGCTCAAGCAGGGCGTACGCGACATGGTGCGGATCTCCGACGCCCGGATGAGCGGCACGAGTTACGGCGCCTGCGTGCTGCACGTCGCCCCCGAGGCGTACGTCGGCGGGCCGCTGGCGCTCGTCGAGAACGGCGACCTCGTCACCCTCGACGTCCCCTCCCGCACCCTGCGGCTGGAGGTCGGCGACGCCGAACTGGCCCGCCGCCGCGCCGCCTGGACGCCGCCGCCCCCGCGCTACGAGCGCGGCTACGGCGCCCTGTACGCCGACCAGATCACGCAGGCCGACACCGGCTGCGACTTCGCCTTCCTGGCCCGTACGGGCCGGGTGCCCGAGCCCTACGCGGGCTGACCGCCCGGGCGCGCACCACTCCGTTCCACCGCATACCAGCCTGTCCGACTGATCGAACGACGTTCTCGAAGCGCTTCGACGGCACCGATAGGAGCAGACATGGCCCAAGCCGTGGCGCGGCCGCCAGGAACGGCCCGGCGGCGCGCGGAGAGCCGGCGCGGGGGCAGCCGGCGCGGGGGCAGCCGGCGCGGGGGGTCCCGGCGCCTTCCGTACCTGCTGATCGCCCCCGCAGGGCTGCTGATGCTGGGCTTCATCGCGTACCCGATGCTCAGCGTCTTCTACTACAGCCTGCGCCACTACAACGTCACCAAGCCCTGGCGCGACGGCTTCGCGGGCCTGGAGAACTTCACCACGCTGCTCACCGACGACCCGCTGTTCTGGGACTCCCTGGCGTTCAGCGCCAAGTGGGTCGTCGTCGAGGTCGGGCTGCAGCTCGCGTTCGGCCTCGCCCTCGCGCTGATCGTCAACCAGACGTTCCTGGGCCGCGCGTTCGCCCGCGCCCTGGTCTTCTCGCCGTGGGCCGTCTCCGGTGTCCTCACCACGACGATCTGGATGCTGCTCTACAACCCCGCCACCGGCGTCAGCCGCTACCTCGCCGACGCCGGCATCGGCTCGTACGGCACCTCGGTCCTCTCCGACACCGGCACCGTCTTCTGGGCCGCCGTACTCGCCGAACTCTGGCGCGGCGTTCCCTTCTTCGCCATCCTCATCCTCGCCGATCTCCAGTCCGTGCCGAAGGACCTCTACGAGGCCGCGGCGGTCGACGGCGCCGGGCGGCTGCGGCAGTTCGTGCACATCACGCTGCCGCACCTGCGGGATGCCATCATCCTGTCGACGCTGCTGCGGGCCGTGTGGGAGTTCAACAACGTCGATCTCCTCTACACCCTGACCGGCGGCGGCCCCGCGGGCGAGACGACCACCCTCCCGCTGTACGTCGCCAACACCGGCATCCACGGCCACGACTTCGGCTACGCCTCGGCCCTGACCACCGTCGCGTTCGTGATCCTCCTCTTCTGCTCGATCCTCTACCTGCGCCTGAGCAAGTTCGGAGGCGACAACCGATGAGCACCGCTCCGACCGCGCTCGCCGCGCCCCCGCGCGCCCCGGGTGCCGCGCCCGCCCCTCCCGTACGCCGCGGACGCCGCCGCCGGCGGCGGGCGTACGACGAGGTACCGCGCTGGCAGATCTGGCTCCCGCTCGGGCTCTACCTGCTGTTCACGCTCATCCCCTTCTACTGGATGCTGCTCTTCGCGCTGCGCCCCGCCGGCTCCACCTCGCTGGTGCCGTGGCCGATGACGTTCGAGCACTTCGACAAGGTGTGGACCGAGCGCAGCTTCGGGACCTTCTTCCAGAACAGCATGCTCGTCGGCGTCGCCACGCTCGTGATGACGACCGGCGTCGCGCTCGCCGGCGGCTACGCGCTGGCCCGCTTCGACTTCCGGATCAAGAAGGCGTTCCTGCTCGGGCTGCTGTGCTCGCAGTTCATCCCCGGCGCGCTGATGCTCGTCCCGCTCTTCGAGATCTTCCGCAGCCTGCAGATGATCAACTCGCTGGGCAGCGTCGTCATCGCCGAGACGGTCTTCCAGCTCCCGCTGTCGCTGATCCTCATCAGCACGTTCATCAAGAACGTGCCGTACGCGCTGGAAGAGGCCGCCTGGGTCGACGGCTGCGGGCGCTTCCGGGCGTTCTGCGCGGTGGTGCTGCCGCTGCTGCGGCCGGGGCTGATCGCCGTCGGCTCGTTCGCGTTCGTCCACAGCTGGAACCACTTCCTCTTCGCGCTGATGTTCCTCAGCGAGCAGGACAAGCAGACGATCCCCGTCGGCCTCAACACCCTCATCGGCGCCGACAGCGTCGACCTGGGCGCGCTGGCGGCGGGCGGGGTGATCGCGGCGGTGCCGGTGGTGATCGTCTTCGCGTTCATCCAGCGGTGGCTGATCACCGGCTTCAGCGCGGGGGCGGTGAAGGGATGATGGACCGCGACCTCCGTACGCCCGCACCCGTGCCCGTCGTGCTGGCCGGGGCCCGCGGCCACGGGCGGCGGCACCTGGCCAACATCCGCCGGCTGGAGCGCGCGGGCCGGGTCCGGCTGACCGGCGTCTGCGAGACGCGCCCGCTGACCGCGGCGGAGTTCGCCGGCGAACCCGTCCCGCAGGACGCCGACTTCGCCGCGCTGCTGGCCCGTACGGGCGCGCGGCTGGCCGTCGTCTCCACCCCGATCCCCACCCATGCGGACCTCGCCGTGGTGGCCGCCGCGTACGGCGTGCACCTGCTGCTGGAGAAGCCGCCCGCGCCGTCGTTCGCGCTGTACGAGCGCATCGAGGCCGCCTGCCGCTCCGCCGGCGCCGCCTGCCAGATCGGCTTCCAGTCCCTCGGCTCGCACGCCCTGCCCGCCGTCCGCGCGCTCGTCGCCGACGGCGCCATCGGCGCGGTACGGGGCATCGGCGCCGCGGGTGCGTGGGTGCGCGACGAGGCGTACTTCCGGCGCGCGCCCTGGACCGGGCGGCGCCGGCTCGACGGCAACGACGTGGTCGACGGGGTGCTGACCAACCCGCTCGCGCACGCCGTCGCCACCGCGCTCGCGCTGGACGGCACCACGCGGGCCGGCGACGTCACCGGCATCGAGCTGGAGTTATACCGCGCCCACGCCATCGAGGCCGACGACACCTCCTGCCTGCGGCTGACCACCGCCCGCGGCACCGAGGTCGTCGCCGCCGTCACGCTCTGCGCCGAGCGGGCGGCCGACCCGTACGTGATGGTGCACGGTGCCACCGGCCGGATCACCCTCTGGTACAAGGAGGACCGCGTCCTGCTCCAGCGCGCCGGGCACGGCCCGGAGGAGTTCACGTACCGCAGGACCGACCTTCTGGGTAACCTCCTCGACCACCTCGGCGACGGCACCCCGCTGCTCGCCCCCGTCGCGGACGGCGGCGCGTTCATGCGGGTCGTCGAGGCCGTACGCACCGCCCCGGACCCCGTGCCGCTGCCCGCCGCCGCCTGGCGCGCCGCACCCGCGGACGGCGGCGCTCCGGCCGTGCGCCGCGTGGTGCCCGGCATCGACGCGCTCGTCGCCGCCGGCGCCGAGCGGCTGGCCCTCTACTCAGAACTCGGCGCGCCCTGGGCCGCCGGCAGCGAGGTGAGCCACGTATGACCGTCCCCTCCCGCAACCGCACCGGCACCGACGCCGCCACCCTGCTGAGCTGCGCGGGCCGCCGTGTCGGCCGCTACGTCCACCGCCCGCGCCTCGACGCCCGGCTGTCCCCGCGCCCGTACCTCCACCCGCTCACCACCCTGGCCGGGGTGCCGGTCACCGAGCTGATGCCCGGCGACCACCCGCACCACCTCGGCGTCAGCATCGCCGTCCCCGACGTCTCGGGCGGCAACTTCTGGGGCGGGCGCACCTTCGTCCGCGGCCGTGGCCCGGTCGAGCTGGCCGACCACGGCGAGCAGCGGCACGCCGGGTGGCTGCTGCGCGACCCGGACGGTTTCGTCGAGGAACTGGGCTGGTACGCGGACGGCGCCGAGGTGCTGCGCGAGCGCCGGGCGGTCGCGGTCGCCCCGGCGGGCGACGGGGCGTGGGCGCTGGGCGTGTCGTTCGCGCTGACCAACGTCTCGGGCGGGCCGGTCTCGTTCGGCAGCCCCGCCACCAACGGCCGCCCCGGCGCGGGCTACGGCGGCTACTTCTGGCGGGCGCCGCGCACCGAGCGACCGCCGCGGGTGTTCACCGCGACCGCCGAGGGCGAGGAGGCGGTGCACGGGCGGCCCGCGCGCTGGCTGGCGCTCGCCTCGGACGCCTGGACGCTGGTCTTCGCCGGCGCCACCGACGCCACCCGCCGCGACCCCTGGTTCGTACGCGCCCGGGACTACCCGGGTGTCGGCTCCGCGCTGGCCTGGTCCGCGCGGGTGCCGCTGGCGCATGGGGCGAGCCTGACGCGGCGGGTCGTCACGGCGGTGGCCGACGGCCGGCTGGACCGGACGGCCGCGGCGGCGCTGGCACGCAGAGCGGTGGCGTGACGGGCCGCCCGTACGCCGCCGCCGTTCCCCCTCCGACCCCGTACCCCCGACCCGTACCTCCTTCATCCCACCGAAATGAGCCGACACATGACCACGACCACACCACTGAGAGCAGCCGCCGCCGTCTGCCTGGCGGGCGCGCTCACCCTCACCGCGGCCGCCTGCGGCGACGACGGCAGCACCGGCGGCGGCAGCGAGGGGAAGGGCGCGGGCTCGATCACCTTCTGGGACAACAACGGCGGAGTGCGCACGCCGGTGTGGAAGGAGATCATCGCGGACTTCGAGAAGGCGCACCCGGACATCGACGTCGAGTACGTGCCGATCCCGATCAACGAC
Source organism: Streptomyces sp. NBC_01808 (assembly GCF_035917395.1). Classification (NCBI taxonomy): domain Bacteria; kingdom Bacillati; phylum Actinomycetota; class Actinomycetes; order Kitasatosporales; family Streptomycetaceae; genus Streptomyces; species Streptomyces sp. NBC_01808. The sequence continues at coordinate 1,606,742 of NZ_CP109072.1, read as the reverse complement.
GTGCAGTCCAAGTACGACACCGCCATCGCGGGCGGGGGGCTGCCGGACGTCGGCGGCGTCACCACCTCGTACCTCGCGAACATGGTCGCGCAGGACGCGCTGGAGCCCGTCGGCGGCCGGATCGAGGACGGCGCGCTGAAGGGGGTGCTGGCCGAGAGCATGACCGAGAGCGTCCGGGCCGCGGGCGGGCGCGGCGAGGAGATGTACTCCGTGCCGACCTCCGCCAACAACGGCACGCTGTGGTACCGCACGGACCTCTTCGAGGACGCCGGGCTCGCCCCGCCGACCACCTGGGACGCGTTCTACGCCGCCGCCGGGAAGCTGACCGACAAGGAGAACAACGCCTTCGGCTACACCATCCGCGGCGGCGAGGGCTCCATCGCGCAGGCGCTGGACGCGATGTACGGGCAGTCGGGGATCACCGACTTCTGGGACGGCGACGAGACGACGGTCAACGCGCCGGAGAACGTCGCGGCGCTGGAGAAGTACGTCGGGCTGTACGGGGACGTCACGCCCGAGGCGGACGTGAACAACGACTTCGTGAAGATGGTCGCGCAGTTCGACAACGGCGACATCGGGATGCTGAGCCACAACCTCGGCTCGTACCAGGACCATCTGAAGGCCCTGGGTGAGGGCGGCTTCGCGGGCCTGCCGCAGCCGACGGGGCCCGGCGGGAAGCGGGTGCAGGTCTCCAACCCGGTCGACGGCCTGGGGCTCTTCAAGTCGAGCGACAACAAGGGCGCGGCCTGGAAGTTCATCGAGTTCGCCGCGGCGCACGAGGCCAACAGCACCTGGAACGAGGCGGCGGCGCAGATCCCCGCCAACACCGAGGCGGCCGGGGACCCCTGGATCAAGGAGTCGGCGCGGGACAACGCCGCCTTCGCGTCGCTGACGGACGGCAGCACGGAGATCGTCCAACTGCCGTACTACCTCCCGGACTGGAACGACATCAGCAAGACGGGGAACGAGCCGGCGTTCCAGAAGGTGCTCCTCGGCGAGCTGACCGCGAAGGAGTTCCTGGACGGGATGGCGGACCAGTTGAACGAGGCCCGGGCGGAGTGGCAGGAGCAGCAGTGATCCCCCGCGGGCCGGCGGCCGTGTGCGGCCGCCGGCCCGCCGGCACCGACTCTGTGAAGGAGCCGCACATGCGTCACCTGACACGGCACGCGGCGGGTGTGCTCGCGTGCTGCGCGGCACTGCTGGCCACGGCGGCCACCCCCGCGTACGGGCACGACCCCGCCCGCGGCACCCTCCCGGCGGGCGACGGCTGGGCGTCGGCGGCCGGCGGCACGACGGGCGGCGCCGCGGCGGGCCGGGAGAACGTCCGCACGGTCCGTACCTGGGACGGGTTCCGCGCCGCGCTCGCGGCGGGCGCCGGGGAGCCGCAGATCGTCCGCGTCGCCGGCACGATCGACGCCGGCGCGGCCGGCTGCGCCGCGTACGAGGCCCCCGGCTACGACTTCGACCGCTACCTCGCCGACTACGACCCCGCCGTCTGGGGCTACGACACCCCGGTCAGCGGCCCTCAGGAGGAGGCCCGCGCCGCCTCCGCCGCGAACCAGGCCGCCGCCGTCAAGGCGTACGTGCCCTCGGACACCACCGTCGTCGGCGTCGGCCGCAACGCCGCCATCAGGGGCGCCAGCCTGCAGCTCAAGGACGCCGACAACGTCATCGTCCGCAACCTCACGCTGGAGAGCCCGCTCGACTGCTTCCCCCAGTGGGACCCCACGGACGGCGACCGCGGCGCCTGGAACTCCGAGTACGACGCGGCCGTGGTCCACAACTCCACCCACGTCTGGCTGGACCACAACACCTTCACCGACGGCCGCCACCCCGACAGCTCCCTGCCGCACCACTACGGCGAGCTGTACCAGCGGCACGACGGCGAACTCGACATCGTGCGCGGCGCGGACCTCGTCACGGTCTCCTGGAACGTCTTCGAGGACCACGCCAAGACCCTGATGATCGGCAACAGCGACGGGGCGGGCGGCACGGACCGCGGCAGGCTGCGGGTGACGCTGCACCACAACCTGTTCCGCGAGGTGGGGGAGCGGGCGCCGCGGGTGCGCTTCGGGCAGGTGGACGCGTACAACAACCACTACGTGATCGCGGCGGAGTCGTACTCGTACTCCTTCGGTATCGGCTTCGAGTCGCGGCTGGTGGCGGAGAAGAACTCCTTCCGCCTGCCGCCGGGGACCGGCGCGGGCCGGATCCTGAAGAAGTGGAGCGAGGCACCGCTGACGGCGGCCCACAACACCGTCAACGACGTCCCGACCGACCTCATCGCGGCCCACAACGCGGCCCACCCGGACACCCCGCTCCAGCGGGACGCCGGCTGGACCCCGACGCTGCGCACCCGGGTCGACGATCCGCGGGCGGTGGCGGGCGTGGTGGTGCCGCGGGCGGGAGCGGGCCGGATCGGCTGAGCCGGCCGCGTACCCGGCGGAACGATCCGTGCGCGGGGCGCGTAGCTGTACGGCTCCGCCGCTGAGGTGTAACACAAGCTCAACCTGATCAGGCGGCTCAGCAGGCACAATGCGACCTGCCGTGTGCACGGCAACCGTCCCCGTCGCCGTTCAGGAGCACCCCCGTGTCCGACCAGATTGCCGACAAGTCCCCTTCGTCAGCGCCGAGTTCCGGGGGGCTGGAGAGTTTCTTCCGCATACGTGAGCGCGGGTCCACCGTCGGACGGGAGATACGCGGTGGACTCGCCACGTTCTTCACGATGGCGTACATCCTCGTGCTCAACCCGATCATCCTCAGCGGCGCCGAGGACAAATACGGCAACCAGCTCGACTTCGGTCAGCTCGTCACCGTCACCGCCCTCGTCGCCGCCGTGATGACCGTGCTCATGGGGGTGACCGCCAACCTCCCGCTCGCGCTCGCCGCCGGGCTCGGCATCAACGCCGTCGTCGCGTACCAGATCGCTCCCCTGATGACCTGGCCCGACGCGATGGGGCTCATCGTGCTGGAGGGCATCATCGTCTGCCTCCTCGCCGCCACCGGCGTGCGTGAGGCCGTCATGCACGCCATCCCGCAGCCGCTGAAGGTCGCGATCAGCGTGGGCATCGGCATGTTCATCGCCCTCATCGGCTTCATCGACGCCGGCTTCGCCACCCGCATCCCGGACGTCGCCGACACCACCGTCCCGCTGCAACTCGGCAGCACCGGGTCGCTCAGCGGCTGGCCGGTCCTCGTCTTCTGCGCCGGTGTGCTGCTCACCGTGTCGCTCCTCGCACGGGGCGTGAAGGGCGCCATCCTCATCAGCATCCTGACGATGACCGTCGTCGCCATCGTCATCAACTCCCTCGCCGACATCGCCGACGAGGCATGGGGCCTGACCGTCCCGGACTGGCCCGGCGACGTGGTCGAGGCGCCGGACTTCGGGCTGCTCGGGGAGTTCAGCTTCTTCGGCGCGTTCGACGAGGTCAGCGCGGTGACCGTGGTGCTGCTCGTCTTCACCCTCTTCCTCACCGACTTCTTCGACACCATGGGCACGGCGGTCGGCGTCACCAGCGAGGCCGGCCTCCTCGACGAGCAGGGCCGCGTCCCCCGCCTGGGCCGCCTCCTCTTCGTCGACGGCCTCGCCACCGTCTTCGGCGGCGCCGCCTCCGGCTCCTCCAGCACCAGCTACATCGAGTCCGCCGCAGGCGTCGGCGAAGGCGCCCGCACCGGCCTGGCCAACCTCGTCACCGGCGGACTCTTCGCCCTGGCCCTCCTCTTCACCCCGCTGGCCCTGGTCGTCCCCTCCCAGGCCGCGGCGCCCGCGCTGATCGCGGTCGGCTTCCTGCTGATGACGCAGGTACGCCACGTCGACTGGACCCGCTACGAGATCGCCGTCCCGGCGTTCCTCACGATCGCCGTGATGCCGTTCACGTACTCGATCACCAACGGCCTGGGCGCCGGCTTCATCGCGTACGTGCTCCTCCAGACGGTCATGGGCCGCGCCCGGAAGGTGCACCCGCTGATGTGGGCGGTGTCGGTGCTGTTCGTGATCTACTTCGCGATCGAGCCGATCGAGGACCTGCTCGGGGTGTGATGTCAGACCTGTCCCGTAGCGTCCGTGGGCATGGAGAGCGTCGAACTGAGCGAGTTCGTCTCGGACTTCGAGCCGGCCGTCGGCCGGGTCGCGGAGACGGGCGAGCGGGTGCGGATCACGGACGGCGGCCTCATACGCCGCGCGGAGGAACTGACCCACTGGACCGACCCCGTGGGACTGCTCTTCGCCGGCCTGGAGCGCGCCTTGGGCCTGGCCCTCCCGCGCCAGGACATCACCACCGGCCACGTACTCTGCGCCCGCCTCGCCACCTCTGCTGGAGATGTCTGAAGGCCATGAACGAGATCGTTGTCCCACCCCCTCCGGAGGATTCCTCCGCCTGGCCCTCATACATCGAAGGGCTGCTGGCCTTGACGTTCCCCGACGGCTACCAGGAGGAGTTCGAGGTGTACGAGGCCACGCCGCGGTGCATCCAGATCTTCCTGCGCGTCAGCGAACCCTTCGACGAGAACCCCTCAGACGCGTACCAGGCCCCCATAGAACAGCTTTTCCGGGCCGAGAGGGACGACTTGGCCGCGGCGCTGGACGAGCGCTGGGGCACCCGCTGCGCATCCGACACGGACTCCGCCGACTTCTCCGCCGCGCTGCTGGAATACCTCCAGGCGTGGCCCGTATACGCCTGGGCCCACGGGGACCGGGTCGTGCTCCTCGGCCTCCAGAAGACCGAGAGGGAGCACCCGTTCGAGCTCTGTGTCGCCGTCGCCCGGCGGTGGACCGATTCGGCGCCCGCTGACGAGGCACTGTGGCCGCTGTTCGTCAGGCAGCTCTGCGACCGGTCCCCCGCCACGGCCGACGCTTTCGTGGTCCCCTTGTGGGAGGGCCGTGAGAAACCGGCCTCGCTGCGGGAGAGGGAGTACCTGCGGGAAGACTTCGCCGATCTCCAGCAGAACCTGCGCGCCGAACTGGCAGCCGTCTGGGGACCACCCCTGGCACTCCGCCCCGAAGGGGAGGATCCCGTGACCCCCGCCCTGAACGGACTCGGCATCCCCTCCCGGGAGTCCCCAGACGTATGGCAACGGGGCAACCGCTTCGTCGCGACCGGTGTCACCACGAACCACGACACCTCACTCACCCTCTTCGCCGCCGTCCTGCCCCAGCCGTCAGCCCTCTAGCCTGCCTCCCGACGTTGCGGTAGCAGTTCGGCGATTCCGGCAGTGCGGTCGAGCATGAGCAGCGCCATGGCACGCGTTCGGCAGGCGGCTTGCGTGCCATGATCGGTGCATGAGCGAGTACTCGTGGCCCTCCGAAAACGGCCGGTTCCATGAAGCGGGTACCGCCGCGGAGTGGCTGGAGACGGTTCGCTCTCTGCCTGTCGGTACCCCGATCGCCGGTGAGGTCACCGGTAGGCAGCCCTTCGGCGCCTTCCTCTCCCTTGACGGCCACCCGGAAGCCGTCGGCCTGGCCAGAGTCGACAGGATGCCCAGGTGCATGGAACTGCCGACCGTGGGACAGGTCGTCACCGGTGAGGTGGTCTGGCATGCCGAGCACAATCACCAGGTGGGCGTCGCTCTCCGGGAATGGGCCGAGCACGAGGACCTGCTCCCTCAGTTCGTGGAGCGTGTCGGGCAGGTTGTCACCGGGCGTGTCACGAAGATCGCGCCGATCGGCTTCTTCGTGCGCATCGCCGACTGCGTCGAAGGGCTCGTTCCGCTCGCCGAGCCGGCCGCGGACATGGCGATGAGTGTCCGCGAGGGACAGGACGTATCGGTGCGGATAGTCGCCGTCGACCTGGATCGGACCCGTGTCGTCCTGGCTGCTGAAGGTGTCGCCTAGGAGTGCTCAGGTGCAGCTTGCCGGTGAACCCGCCGCGCAAGCGCGGATCCGGTGTGACGTCGGCGGTGGTCCGCGTGGCTTGCTTCTGACGTTGGCGTGAGGTTTTAGCGTGGGCTTCTCGGCACGTGCCGAGCAGGCAGCCCGCGATCGTACGAGCGGCCGGGTCGGGCCGTGGGGAAGGCAGAACGTCATGCGTGCAGTCCGGTATCACGAGTACGGCGGTGTGGAGACCCTCGTGGTCGAGGTCGAGTTCGCGGTGGCCCAGGGCGCCACCGTCGTCGGGACGGCCGGCGAGCGCAACCACGACTTCCTCACCTCCCTCGGAGCCGTTCCCACCACCTACGGCCCCGGCCTCGCCGAGCGCCTCGCCACCCTCGCTCCCGACGGCGTCGACCTCGCGCTCGACACCGCCGCCTCCGGGTCCCTGGCCGATCTCGTCGCAGTCGTGGGCGACCCCGCCCGCGTGGCCACGGTCGCCGACTACCCCGACGCGCAGCGCCTCGGGGTGCACTGGGCCCACGCGGAGAACGACCCCGCGCTTCTCGCGGAAGCCGCCGAACTCGGCTGGCAGGGCCGCTACACACCGCGCATCGAGCGGACCTACCCGCTCGAAGAGATCGCGGACGCCCACGCCTACGCCGAGCGCGGGCACACGCGGGGGAAGATCGTGGTCCGCCTCTGAGCCCGGCGCACTCAGCCCGGGGTGACGAAGCCCGACTCGTACGCGGCGATCACCGCCTGCGTACGGTCCCGGGCGCCCAACTTGGCGAGCAGCGCGGCGACATGCGACTTCACCGTCGCCGCGCCGATGTCCAGCCGCGCGGCGATCTCCGCGTTCGTCAGCCCCCGCGCCATCAGCCGCAGTACGTCGGCCTCGCGGTCGGTGAGCCGGGCGCGGAGCGCGGTGGTGCGGTGGGTTCTGGCGTGTGCGGCGGCCAGGGCGCGGACGGCGGCGGGGTAGAGGAGGGAGTCGGTGCGGGCCACGAGGCGTACGGCCTGGACCAGGTCGGCGGCGCCCGCGCGCTTGAGGAGGAAGCCTGCGGCGCCGGCACGGAGCGCGTCGTAGACGTACGAGTCGTTCTCGAAGGTCGTGACGACGATGATGCGGGGCGGGACAGACATCGTGCGGAGGAGCTGCTCGGTGGCGCGGATGCCGTCGATCTCCGGCATGCGTACGTCCATCAGCACGACGTCGGGCTCCAGGCGGCGTACGACGGACACCGCCTCGGCGCCGGTGGCGGCTTCGCCGACGACGGTCAGGTCGTCCTCGGCGGAGAGGATGGCGCGGAGCGCGGTACGCACCATGCGCTCGTCGTCCGCGACGACGATGCGGAGCGGCCGCGCGTCCGGCCGCCCGGCCGGCCGCGCGGCGGTGTGCGGCTCGCCGGCCCCGGACTGCGGCGTCCGCGGCGGCTCTTCGGCGTCCTGGCGCGGCTCGTTCACAGCGGGAGCCTCGCCGTCAGCCGCCAGCCCTGCTCGTACGGGCCCGCCTCCGCGGCGCCGCCGAGCAGCCGCGCGCGTTCGGTGATCCCGCGCAGCCCCCGGCCGCCGCGGGCGGCGGGTGCCGCCCCGTGCGCCGTCTCCGGTACGTCGTTCTCCAGCACGATCCCCAACTCTCCGTCCGCCACCGTGATCCGCAGTCGTACCGGCACCGGGCCCGCGTGCCGCAGGACGTTCCCCAGCCCCTCCTGCACGATCCGGTACGCCTCCCGCGACACCGGCCCCGGCAGCGCCGCCGTATCCGCGGCCACGTCCACCCGCACCGTCGCCCCCGCCGCCCGGGTGCGCGCCAGCAGCGTGTCGAGATCGCGGGCCAGGTCCGGCGCCGGCGCGTGGCCGGAGCCGGGGCCGGGGTCTGGACCGGCGGCGGCGTCCTCCTGCCGCAGCAGCCCCAGCACCGTGTCCAGTTCCGCGACCGCCGAGCGGGTCGTGCCCTCGATCGCCGCCAGCGCCTCCCGTACGAACTCCGGCTCCCGGTCGAAGACCCGCCGCGCCGCGCTCGCCTGCAGTGTCACCGCGCTCAGCGCATGGCCTACCGAGTCGTGCAGCTCCCGCGCCAGGCGGTTGCGGCGGGCCAGGTCGGCGGCGCGCTCCTCGGCGGCGGCGAGCCGGTCGGCCGGGGTGGGTCCGAGGAGCGCGGGGGCGGCGCGGGCCAGCAGCAGGCCGGCGGCGGCCGCGGCGGCGGTGAGCGCGGCCAGCAGTGCGAGGCCGAGCGGCGGGGCGAGCCACGCGGGCACCGCGAGCAGTCCCCAGTCCCGCTCGCGCAACTCGCTCCAGAACGGCGTCGCGAGCAGCACCACCGCCATCGGCGGCACCGCCAGCGTCGCCCCGCTGACCAGCGCCCCCAGCCCCACGTGCAGCGTGAACCACCCCGCCGTCCGCCGCCGCGCCGCCCACGACCGGTCCCGCCCGGCACCCGGCAGCCCGCCCAGCACCCGGCACAGCGCCTGCGCGGCGGAGGTCTCCAGCGTCCGCACCATCGGGAATGCCAGCGGCGTCGCCGCCACCAGCGGCAGGGCCAGCAGGTACGCCACCACCTGCCAGCCCAGGCTGCGGAAGGTGTCGGCGTCGTGGTCCGCGACCTGGAGCGCCACGCTGACGAGCAGGAAGTACGGCATGAGCAGCGCCCCGCCGAGCAGCAGATGGGCCCAGCGAAGCCGCACGACCCCCGCGGACACCGATCAGCCCCGCCCGCGCGGCGGCGGGCCCGCGGGTACCGGCCCCCGCGCGGGGCCGGTGGGGGAGGCGGGCACGGCGGGGGGCCGCGGCCCGGCGCCTCCGGCGGACGCCGCGCGGCCGGCGGGCCGCGGGCCGCCCGCGGATACCGCCGCCGCGCGCTCCGCGAGCAGGGTGGCGCCCACCGCGAGGACCAGCAGGCCGGTGATCATGCCGCCAGCGTAGGCGAGGTTCATCGGCTGGGTCGGCTGCCTGTCGCCCCGTACCGGGTTCTCCGTGACCAGCGACGCGAGCAGCATCCAACCGCTCCACGCCGCCAGCGCCGCCCCGCCGGTCCAGCCCAGGGCCACGGCCGTCGCCAGGCGGGTGCGCGGGCGCGGGCGGTGGGCGAGGAGGACGACGCCAGAAGCGGCGGCCAGTGCGAAGGCGACCTGGATCGCCTCGTTCACGCGGAGGTTCGCGGAGCGCTGCCCGATCAGGTGGCCGGACAGGCCCGCCGTCGAACCCAGCGCCCAGCTCAGGTGCAGCCCCGCGACCAGCAGCGCGATGACCGCGGCCTGCGCCGCGAGCACGCGCTGCGCCGGTGCGCTGGGCGACGGGGGCAGGCCGGCGAGCCGGCCGCGGAGCAGGTGGCCCCAGCGGTCGCGTACGTACAGCGCGAACAGCCAGCCCAGCGCCAGCGCCTGCACGCCGAAGCCGGTGTACACGACGGTGAACACCCACTCGTCCAGGAACGGCTCACCGTCGTCCGCCCCGGCGCCATCGCCGCCGAAGAGGCCGATCACCGCCTGCAGCGGGAAGCCCACCACGATCGGCGCGAGCAGCCCGGTGGCGACCCACAGCGGCAGCGCGACCAGCCACGCCGGGATCCGGCGGCCCCACGGCCGCGTCAGCGCGAAGGCCAGCACGATGACGGCCGCGTCCATGAGGACCGTGAGGGAGTTGACGGCGGCCATGGTGCCGCGCTTCTCCAGCAGCTCGCTCCCGGCCGGGATGCCGACGGTGCCGCCGGCGATCCAGGCGGTCTTCAGCGACAGGTACGGCAGGCAGGCGACGGCGGCGACGAGGCGCAGCGTGCGGGCGGTGCGAGAGGGGTGCGGGTCGGTGACGTCCATGCCCTCACGTTCCCGTCCGGCCCCTGTCCCGTACGTCGCCCGCGCCGACGATCCGCCTCCGCCGCGCGGCGGAGACGGCCCCGCCGCCCGGTCGTACGCCCAGGAGCGGCGGGCCGGCTCAGAGGTGCCGCGTCGCCAGCGTCAGCCGGTCGCGGGCGTCGAGCAGCGCGTCGCGGATCCCCTGCTCGTGCGCCGGCGTCAGTCGCGCCACCGGCACCGAGCAACTGATGGCGTCCCGCGCGGGCGTCCGGTACGGGACCGCGACCCCCAGGCAGCGCAGCCCCAGCGTCGACTCCTCCCGGTCCAGGGCGTAGCCGCGTTCGCGTACCCCGTGCAGCTCCTCGATCAGCCGCTCCCGGTCCGTGACCGTGTGCTCGGTCAGCGGCGCCAGCGACTCGGGCAGCAGCTTGCGGATCTCCTCGTCGGAGTACGTCGCGAGCAGCGCCTTGCCCAGCGCCGTCGCGTGCGCAGGAAGCCGGCGGCCGACGCGGGTGAACGGCCGCAGGTAGTGCTGGGACTGGCGGGTGGCGAGGTAGACGATGTTCACGCCGTCCAGCCGCGCCAGGTGGATCGTCTCCGTCGTGTCGTCGGCGAGCCGGTCGAGGGTCGGCCGGGCGGCGGCGACGACCTCGTCGCCGTCGATGTACGCCGTGCCGACGAGCAGCGCCCGCACCCCGATCCCGTACCGTGTGCCGGTCGCGTCGGTCTCCACCCAGTCCAGCTCCGTGAGCGTGCGAAGGAGCATGTAGAGGCTGGACTTGGGGTAGCCGACGGCATGCTGGACGTCACCGAGGCTGTGCATTCCGGGCCTGGCCGCGAAATACTCGAGCAGTTCCACGGTGCGGACGGCAGACTTGACCTGTCCACCCCCACCGGCGTCGGCGACCCCCATGGCGCTTGACCCCTCTGCTGCCGCAGCGATAAAAGTCCTAGAAAAATTCATGTATAGAGACGGCGTTCAGAATACCGAACCAACGGTATCGTCGGTCACCGTCCGCCATGTGTGCAAGAGGAACGGAGATATCTCAGTTGTCCGCACCAGTCTGGAGCGTCGATCCCCGCACCGGTAACCGCCGGGAGCAGGTCGCCACCGAGGCGACCGCCGAGGAGGTCGACGAGACCGTACGCGCCGCGCACGCCGCCGCCCCGGCGCTCGCCGAACGCGCGCAGCGCGCCCGGTTGTTGCGGGCCGCGGCCGACCTCTTCGACCAGCACGTCGACAAGGTCGTCGAGTGCGCCGACGCCGAGACCGCCCTCGGGCCCGGCCGGCTCAGCGGCGAACTCACCCGCACGACCTACCAGTTGCGCGCCTTCGCCGACATCGCCGAGGCCGGCGACTTCCTCGACGTGCGCATCGACCACGCCGACGCCGCCCTCGCCCCGCCGCGGCCCGACCTGCGCCGCTGGAAGGTGCCGCTCGGCGTCGTCGCCGTCTACTCCGCCTCCAACTTCCCGCTCGCCTTCTCCGTCCCCGGCGGCGACACCGCCAGCGCGCTCGCCGCCGGCTGCCCGGTCGTGGTCAAGGCCCACCCCGACCACCCGGGCACCTCCGAGCTGTCCGCGGCGCTGATGCACCGCGCGGCCGAGAAGGCGGGGCTGCCGCAGGAGGTCGTCTCCGTCGTGCACGGCTTCGACGCGGGCGTGGAGCTGGTACGCCATCCCGTCGTCGCCGCCGCCGGGTTCACCGGCTCGGTGCGCGGCGGGCGGGCCCTGTTCGACGCCGCGGCGGCCCGCCCCCGGCCCATCCCGTTCCACGGCGAGCTGGGCAGCCTCAACCCCGTCGTCGTCAGCGGGGCGGCGGCCGCCGAGCGCGCCGAGGAGATCGGCGCGGGGCTCGCGGGGTCGATGACGCTGGGCGTCGGGCAGTTCTGCACGAAGCCGGGCCTGGTGCTGGTGCCGGCGGGCGAGGCCGGCGACCGGCTCGTCACCTCGCTCACCGCGGCGGTCAGCGACACCGAGCCGGGCGTGATGCTCGACCCGCGGATGCGGGAGGCGTTCGTCGCAGGTGTACGGGAACGGGCGGAGCTGCCCGGCGTGGAGAGCCCGGTGACGCCGGGCGCGAACGGCGAGCACACCGTCAGCGGCGGCTTCCTCACCGTCGACGCCGAACGCCTCGCGGGCGGCGGGGAGTACGAGCTGCTGACGGAGGAGTGCTTCGGGCCCGTCACCGTCATCGTCCGGTACGAGGACGTACCGCAGGTCTCCGCGGTGCTGGCCGGGCTGCCGGGCAACCTCACGGCGACCGCGCACCTGGGCACGGCGGAGGCCGGGGACGCGGGCGCCGGCGACGGCGGTGCGGCGCGGCTGCTCGCCGAACTGACGCCGCTCGCCGGGCGGATCCTCGTCGACGGCTGGCCCACGGGCGTCGCCGTCGCCCCCGCGCAGCACCACGGCGGCCCCTACCCGGCGGCGACGTCCACCTCGACGTCCGTCGGCGGCACGGCGATCGAGCGCTGGCTGCGCCCGGTCACGTACCAGAACGCGCCCCAGGCGCTGCTGCCCGCCGAGCTGCGCGAGGACAACCCCGCGGGCGTGCCCCGCACGGTGGACGGCGTCCGGGAGAACTGACGCGCGGGGCGGGCGGCGGCGGTTCGAACGCCGCCCGCCGCCGTCGCCCGTACGGGTGGCGCGAGGCGCCGCGCCCCCGTCCCGTCCCGCAGGATGGCTCCCCGGGAGAGCCCGAAAACGCTCCCGGGGAGGAGCACCATGGTCCGGTCCAGGCGCCTGGCCGCGGCGTGCGCGCTCGCCGCCGCGCTGTCGTTCGCCGCCGTCCCGAACGCCCGTACCGCGGACACGCCGCGCGTGGACCTCCGCGTCCTCGTCGTGGACGACGGCGGGGAGCCGGTCGCGGCGATCGCCGAGCACCTGGCGGCGATCGGCACGCCGGTCACGGCGGTGCGGCTGGGGGAGCGCGGCCGGCCGCGGATCGACGAGGAGTTCCTGGCCGGCGCGGAGAAGGGGCGGCCGCGGGCGCGGTATCAGGCCGTGGTGGTACCGGGCGGCGGTGGCGCGGTGGAGCCGGGTGGCGGTGGCCGGGGGGCGGGTGGCGGTGTCGCCGGTGCCGTTCCCGCCGTGGCCGCGCCGAGACCGCCGCCCTCGCCGCGTACGAGCGGCGCTTCGGCATCCGCCAGGTCGACGCCCACGCCGCCCCAGGACCGCACTCCGCCCTCGGCGCACCCGCGTGGTCCGGTCGGCTCGACGGCCGCACGGCCCGCGTCACCCCCGCCGGGCGGGCCGGGCCCTTCGGCTACCTCGCGGGTTCCGTGCCGTTCGCGGACCTCGATCCGCGGGCGGCCGAGACGTACGGCCATCTCGTACTGCCGGGCCCGGACTTCACGCCGTACGTGGACGCCGCCGTGCCCGGGAAGCCGCGCGCACGGGGCGCGCTCGTCGGCGAGTACGCCGACGACGGGCGGCGAAGGCTCCTCGTCACCTTCGGCGACCCCGGCGACCGGCTCGCCTACCGGCTGCTGGCCCGCGGCATCGTCGACTGGGCCACCGGAGGCGTGCATCTGGGCGCCGCCCGCTACGGGTTCGCCGTCCAGGTCGACGGCGTCCTCGGCCGCGACGCCCGCTGGGACCCGGACGGCGACTGCACCTCCGGCACTACCGGCTGCGCCGACCTGCCGCCGATCCGGATGGACCGCGGCGACGCCGTGTACGCCCGCGACTGGTCGGCCGACCGGGACTTCACCCTCGACCTCGTCTACAGCGGCGGCGCCGCCGAGCGCCACCGCCGGGCGCACGGCGGCGCCGACGCGCTGGCCGACCGGCTGATCACCGACCGCGAGGCGTACCGGTGGATCAACGGCACGTACGATCGCGCGCCGCTGGGCTGCGTCCGCGGCGGCGATGCTGCGGGCTGCGCGCGGGACGCGGCGGGCGAGGTGCGGTGGACGCCGGAGCGGCGCATCGCGCGGCAGATCGAGGAGAACGTCGGCTGGGGGTGGGCACGGAACCTGATCGTGCGCAGGGACGAGCTGGTCACCGCAGGACACACCGGGCTCGCCGCCCCGACGGGGCAGCCGCTCGACAACCCGAACCTCGCGCCCGCCCTGGGCACGACGGGCGTCCGCTGGCTGGCCGCCGACCGGGCCCGGGACCCGCTGGCGCGGCGGGTGGGGACGGCGTCGACGGTGCCGCGGTACCGGCTGGGGCTGTTCGCGGGGGCGGGGAGGGAGCGGGAGCAGATCGACCAGTACGAGTACCGGTACGGGGACGCGGCCGGGAGCCGGGGCGAGGACGGCGTTGCCGGAGACGGGAGGCGGGACGTGGGCGGCGTTGCGGCGGACGGTGGCGGCGGGGAGGGTGGCGGCGGCACCCTTCGGCCCGCCGCCCCGCTCGACCCGGAGTCCGGCTACCGCTCGTACCTCGTCCCCCTCGCCGCCCGCGCCGCCCTCGGCCACGTCCTCGCCGCCGACCCCGCCCCGCACTACCTCCACCAGTCGAACCTCGCCGAGGACCGCATCGCGTACCCCCTCCTCGACCGTGTACTCGCCGACTACCGCCGCCTGTTCACCCCCGGCACCCCGCTCGACAACCCCCGCCAGCGGGCCATCGCCCGCGACCTCCAGCGCCGCTCCGTCTGGGCGGAGGCGGTACGGAACGGGAAGGTCACCGCGTACCGCGTCGGCGGCACCGTGACGGTGCGGGCGCCGGCCGGCGTGGAGGTACCCGTCACCGCCCCGCCCGGCACCCGGCAGCGGTTCAGCCGCGGCGACGCCGAGGTGGGCCGTCCGTACGCCGGGCGGGCCGCCGGCTGGACGCGCGCCGATCCGGTCCGCGAACTGGTCGTTCTCCGGCTGCCGTGACCGCCCCGCGGACGGCTTCTCAACTCAGCGCCCGGGCCAGCGCCTCGGCGAACCGGTCCGTCGTCCGCCGGTCCCGCACCGCGAGCCGCAGCCAGCCGGGGCCGAGGCCGGGGAAGGTGTCGCCGCGGCGTACGGCGAAGCCGAGGCCGCGCAGCCGTTCGCGTACGACGAGACCGGCGGCGGCGCCGCCCGCACCCGCCACATGGACCAGCACGAACGGTGCCGCCGCCGTCCCCGCGGTCGTGACCTCGGCGAACTCCCCGAGCCTGCCCAGCAGATACGCCCGGTCCGCGCCGACCGCCCGCGCCGCCGCCTCCGCCTCCGCGAGCGCCCGCGGCGCGCACACCGCCTCCGCGGCCATCAGGGCGGGTGTCGACACCGGCCACAGCGGCTGGGCCCGCGCCAGCGCGGCGACCGTTCCGGGGTCGCCGAGGACGTAGCCGACGCGCAGGCCCGCGAGCCCCCAGGTCTTCGTCAGGCTGCGCAGGACGACCAGGCCGGGGACGCCGGTGCGCCCGGCCAGCGACTCCCGCTCGCCCGGCACCGCGTCCATGAACGCCTCGTCCACGACGAGGACGCGCCCCGGCCGGGCCAGCGCGGCGAGGGCGGCGGCGGGGTGGAGGACGGACGTCGGGTTGGTGGGGTTGCCGACGACGACGAGGTCGGCATCCTCCGGCACCGCCCGCGGAGGCAGCCCGAAGCCGTCCTCCGCGCGCAGCAGCACCCGGTCCACGGCGTACCCCGCGTCCCGCAACGCCGCCTCCGGCTCCGTGAACTGCGGGTGCACGACCACCGCCCGGCGCACCGCGGGCCGCAGCGCCCTGGCCAGCAGCACGAACGCCTCCGCCGCGCCCGCGGTGAGCAGCACCCGGTCGGCCGGCACCCCGTGGCGGGCGGCGACGGCGGCGCGCGCGGCGCGGCCGTCGGGGTAGGCGGCGAGCCGGTCGAGGGAGGCGGCGAGGCGGGCCTTCAGCCAGGCGGGAGGCGTGCCGGCGCGGACGTTGACGGCGAGGTCGGTGAGGCCGGGGGCGGCGTCGCGGAGTTCGGCGTCGCCGTGGTGGCGGAGGTCGTGCGGGGTGGGCGGCGGGGAGGGTTCAGTGCGCATGGGCGTGGTCGCCGTGGTGGTGGTGACCCGGGCCGGGGCCGTGGGTGCGGGTCTGGCCGTGCCCCGGGCCGTGGTCGTGGTCCGTGCCGTCCTCGTCGGGGTGGAAGTGGGGTTGCTGCGGGGCGCCGACCTTGTCCTCGTAGCCGGGGAGGGCGATGCGGTAGACGCAGGAGTCGCAGTTCATGCGCAGGTCCCCGGCGACGGCCTCTTCGTACCGTTCCGTCACCAGCTCCACCAGTTCCTCCGCCGGGCCGATGACGCCCGCCGTGCGCACGACGACATCGGGGTGCGCCGCCGCCCACTGCCGCGCCTGGTGGGCGACGCGTTCGGGGAGGACCCCGGTGAAGAGGAAGTACGGCAGTACGACGACGTGTTCCGCGCCCAGCCGGCGGCAGCGCTCCAGCCCGGCGGCCACGTCCGGCGCGGCGAGCGACACGAACGCCGTCTCCACGCCCGCGTACCCGCGGCCCTCCCAGAGCAGCCGGGCGGCCTTGTGGACCTCGGCGTTGGCGTCCGGGTCGGTGGAGCCGCGGCCGACGAGGAGGACGGTGGTGCGGGCCCGTTCGGTGCTCTGGGCCTCCGCCACCCGGCGCGCCAGGACGGCGAGGAGCTTCGGGTGCGGGCCGAGGGGGCGGCCGTAGGCGTACGAGAGGCCGGGGTGGCGCTCCTTCTCGCGGGCGAGGGCGGCGGGGATGTCGCCCTTGGCGTGCCCGGCGGAGACCAGCATGAGGGGCACGGCGGCGAAGTGCCGTACCCCGCGCGCCACGAGCTGCGCGACGGCCTCGCCCAGCGGGGGCGGTGACAGCTCGATGAACCCCCCGGCGACGGGCAGCCCGGGGCTGCGCTCGGCGAGCACGCGCACGAACGCGCGGAGCGCCTCGGCACCGGCGGCGTCACGGGTGCCATGACCGGCGATGAGCAGGGCGGGCTTGGTCACTTGCGTCTCCTCGGTGGTACGGGCCCCGGCGGGGCCGGGCGGGTCGGCGCTGGGGGTTGCTACGGGCCGGGGCTGGGCGGGGGCGCGGCGGGGGGCGGGTTGGCGCCGCTGGAGGGCGGGTTCCCGTCGGTGGCCGGGCTCGGGGACCCGGGGTCCGTGCCCGTGCGGTGCGCGGACGCCGGGTGCGGCGCGTAGAGGAGAGCGTTCAGGGCGGCCGCGGCCACCGCGGAACCGCCCTTCTCCGAGACGTTGCTGATCGCCGGCAGCCCCGTGGCCCGTAGCGCCGCCTTGCTCTCCACCGCCCCCACGAAGCCCACCGGCAGCCCGACCACCAGTGCCGGGTCCGCGCCCAGTGCGAGCAGCTCCTCCAGCGCCGTCGGCGCACAGCCGACCACCCACACGGCGCCGTCGCCCACCACCTCGTACGCCAGCCGCACCGCCGCCGCCGAGCGGGTCAGACCGGGCGCGGCCACCGCCTCGCGCAGCCGGCAGACCGCCCTGCGGGCGGTGATGCCCGCCGCGACCATCTCGACGTCGGCGACGACCGGCGCGCCCGCGTGCAGCGCGGCGTGCGCGGCGCGCAGCGACGCCTCGTCACACACCAGGTCGCCGGCGTAGGCGGGATCGGCGGAGGAGTGGACGACCCGCTCGACCACCGCGCGGGTCAGCGGCGGCAGATGAGCGGTGTCGACGCGGGCGCGCAGCCGGCGGTACGACTCCTCCTCGATGGGGTGGACGGTCCTCGTCACGGGCACTCCTCGGGGGCCTCGTCGATGGCGTCGGCTGGGCAGACCTCCACGCACTCCAGACAGCCGGTGCACAGGTCGGCGCGGACGAACAGGGCGCCGCCGCGAGGGCGGACGGCGTGTGCGGGGCAGGTGAGGAGGCAGGCGCCGCAGCCGGTGCAGCGGTCGTTGACGGTGAGGGTGAGGGCCGGGACTCCCGCCGGCCGGGGGGCGGGTTCGCCGTCGGCCGTGGCCGCTCGGGCGGCGGTGTGTTCCGCGGCGGCCGGGGGCGCGGCCGTGCGCGTACGGGCGTTCACGTCTGCCACCGGTAGCCGCGCGGCGTCACCATCCGGCCCGCGATCTCGCGGGTCGCCGAGTTGCCGACCGTCACCACGGTCATCATGTCCACGGTCTCCGGGTCGAGTTCGGCGAGCGTCGTCAGCAGCACGTGTTCGTCCGGGCGGGAGGCGTTCCGTACGACGCCCACCGGCGTCCCCGGCTCACGGTGCTTCGCCAGCAGCGCCAGCGCCTCCGGGAGCTGGCGGCGGCGGGCGCGGCTGCGCGGGTTGTAGAACGTGACCACGAGGTCCGACTCCGCCGCCGCCCGCACCCGGCGCTCGATGACCTCCCACGGGGTGTGCAGGTCGGACAGGCTGACGGAGACGTGGTCGTGCCCCAGCGGGGCGCCCAGCAGCGCCGCGGCGGCCAGCGCCGCCGTCACGCCGGGCACGCCGGCGACGTCGATGTCCGCGCCCGCCTCCGCCAGCGCGGGCGAGGCCATCGCGTACACCCCCGCGTCGCCGCTGCCGACCAGCGCCACCGCGTGCCCGGCGCGGGCCTCGGCGACGGCGGTACGGGCCCGCTCCTCCTCGGCGCCCAGCCCCGATGCGAGGACCCGGGTGCCGGGCCGGAGCAGGTCGCGGATCTGCGCGACGTACTGGTCCAGGCCGACGACCACCGACGCCCGGCGCAACTCGGCGCGGGCGCGCGGCGTCAGCAGGTCGCGGGCGCCGGGCCCGAGGCCGACGACGGCGAGCCGCCCGCGGGGGCGGCGCCGGGCGACGGCGCAGGTGGCCATGGCGGGGCGGTCCGCGGGGGTGGACTTCCGTTTGCGTACGAGGAGTTCGGCGCCCGGGCCCGCGGCCGTGAGCGCCGCGGCCTCCGCGACGCTGGGCGTGCCGACGGCGGCGAGGGGCGCGGCGGACGGCGTGGGCACGTCGACGGCGGCCAGCTCGGCGGCGGGGAAGGTGCGCAGCGGCACCCCGAGGCGCTCGGCGGCGGCGAGCAGGCCCGGTTCTCCGGCCTTGGCGTCGACGGTGGCGAGCGCGGCCACGGAGCGCGGGCTCAACCCGGCCCCGTCGAGGGCGTCCTGGATGAGGCCCAGCACCTCGTCCACCCCGGCGCCGCGGCTGGCCCCCACGCCGACGACGAGGGACGGCGGACGGAGCACCGCCTCGCGGGCCGCGAGCGGCAGGCGGCGGTCGGTGACGTAGAGGCGGACGTCCGTCGCCACGCCGCGCACCCCGACGTGCGGCGGCAGCGCGGGCAGCGGCCACGTCGCGTCGGCCCGCAGCGCGACCGGAGCGCCGTCCAGCACCGCGCGCGTCACGGCGGCGACCGCGCCTTCCGCGGGCCAGCCGACGGAGTCGAGCCCCGGGATGCCGACGGCGTCGGTGGCGGTGGTCACGACCGGCGTGCACCCGTCGCCGAGCAGGTCGGCGACCTCGGCGGCCAGGTCGTTGGCGCCGCCGCCGTGGCCGCCGAGGAGCGCGACGGCGAAGCGGCCCGCCTCGTCGACGCAGACCACGCCGGGGTCGGCGGCCTTGCCGCGGAGCAGGGGGGCGAGGAGGCGGACGGTGGCGCCGGTGGCGAGAAAGCAGACGAGCTGGTCGCAGTCGGCGAAGGCGCGCGCGACGGCGGTACGGACCGGGCCCTCGTCGTAGCGGCGGGTCCGGCCGGGCCAGGCGTCGGCCAGCCGCTGCGCGGCGGCGGAGCCGGCGGCGGTGGCGGCGACGAGGCCGATCACGGGGCGGTCCGGCGGGGCGGGGCGGTCACGGGTTCTCCTGGGGAAGTCGCGGGTGGGGTGTCATGTGTGGGTGAGGGGGCGTCCGGTGGCTGTCCGCTCGTCGGCTCCCGCCGTGCTTCCGTACGTACGTCCCGGCGGCCCCACAGGACGAACACCGGGTTCGTCGCCGCGAGTCGCGTGACCTCGCCGGGCAGCGGCGCGAGCCGGGAGGACTGCAGCAGTACGCCGTCCACCGCGAACCCGGCCGCCGCCAGCGCGGCGCGTACCCCCGGCACCCGGTCGACGGCGGCCAGCGTCACGACCACTGCCCGCCGCGCCCGCCGGGCACACGCCGCGACGACCTCCGCCACGTCGCCGCCCCCGCCGCCGACGAACACCGCGTCGGGGTCGGGGAGTCCGGCCAGCGCGGCGGGGGCCGTACCGTGCACCGCCTGCACGTCGACGCCGTGCGCCGCCGCGTTGGCCCGGATCCGTACGACGCTCTCGGGATCCCGCTCCACGGCGACGGCGGCGGCCCCGAACCGTGCGCACTCCACCGCGACGGACCCGGACCCGGCGCCCACGTCCCACACCAGGTCGCCGAGGCGGGGCGCGAGCCGGGCGAGGGCGAGGGCGCGGACCTCGTACTTGGTGACCATGCCGGCGCGGTGCTCGAAGTCCCCCTCGGGCAGCGCCCAGCCGTCACCGGGTCGGCGGGCGAGGGGATACGGGCCGGGGCCCGCGAGTGCGCGCTGCGCGGGGGCGAGGGTGCGGCCGGGGCGCGGGTCGAGGCAGAGCACGACGTTGACGGACTGCGGCGGCCAGGGGCGGGCGGCGGCGTCGGCGGGGGAGAGGCGCACGATGTCCTCGCCGGCGGAGCCGAGTCCGGTGCCGACGACGAGGGTACGGGGCACGCCGGAGCCGGCGAGCGCGGCGCCGAGTTCGGCGGGGCCGGCACCGGGTCCGGTGAGGACGGCGGCCTTGGGATGGGCGCGGCAGACGTTGACGGCGGTACGGAGGCCGCGCCCGTGGGCGCTGACGACGACGGCGTCGTCCCAGGGAAGCCCGACGCGGGCGAAGGCGACGGCGAGGGAGGGGACGGCGGGGCGGATGTCGAGGAGGCGGGGCCCGAAGCGCTCGGCGAGCACCCGAACAACCCCGAAGAACCCGGGGTCGCCCGAGGCGAGTACGACGACGCGGGTGGGTGGTCGGGGGGTTTTCCCCGTCCCCGCCCCTTCCCGAAACTCAGGGGCTGCGCCCCCGAGCCCCCCGCCGGGGGCTCCGCCCCCGACCCCCACCCGGGACTCCGCCCCGGACCCCACCGGGGGCTGCGCCCCCCGGCCCCCATGGGGCTCCGTCCCGGGCCCCACCCGCGATTCCGCCCCGAGCCGTGCGCGCGCCTCTGCCGCCTCTGCCTGGAGTTCCCCGTCGGAAGCCCCGCGGGAGTCTGCCTCAGCCGCACCCCGCGGCTTCGCCGCGTCGGTCTCGTCCGCCGGCGCCCACGCATCTCGCCCCACGTACGCCGCGATCCGGTCCAGGGCCGGGCCCAGCGGGCCCAGCGTCACGCGTTCCGCACCCCGCGGCAGTTCCGCCTCCGCCAGGTGCCGGGCCGCGCCCACCACCAGCGCGGCGTCCTCGATCCGCGCCGGAGGCGAACCCGTGCCGCAGCCTATGACCGTGATCACCGCAGCAGCTCCCCGTCGCTCCGCGCCACCAGCACCCGCCCCGTGAAGTCCACCATCGCCGCCTCCGCCGCGACCCTCCGCTCCGTGAAGCGCTCCAGCACCTCCGCCACCCGGCCGCACAACTCCCGCCCCGCCGCCGGCAGCAGACCCGCCGCCTCCCACAACTCGTACGCGTGCCGCCCCGTGTTCGCGGCCCCCACCTCCGCCGCCAGGCCCTCCGGACCGCCCGCCGCGCGCGTGATCTCCGCCAGCACCCCCGGGTCCACCTTCGAGCGCGTGTAGTGGGTCATCAGCACCCCCGCCGCCAGCTTCGTCAGCTTCCCGACCATGCCCACGAACACCACCCGCTCCACCCCCTGCGCCACCGCCCGCCGCAGCGCCGCCCCCGTGAAGTCCCCCACCTCCACGAAGCACACCGCCGGCAGCCCCGGCAGCAGCTCCATCGCCCCCCGCTCCGTCCGGCCGCCCGTGCACAGCACCACCGCCGTCTCGCCCTGCGCCGCCGCCACCGACACCGCCTGCTCGACGCTCGCCCGCCACGACGCCGTCGAGAACGGCCGCACGATGCCCGTCGTACCGAGGATGGAGATGCCGCCGAGGATCCCCAGCCGGGCGTTCGTCGTCTTGCGCGCCCGCCGCTCGCCGTCCGGCACGCTGATCGTCACGTCCAGACCCCGCCGTCCCAGGTCCACGACCTCCGCCACCGCCTGCGTGATCATCCGCCGCGGCACGGGGTTGATCGCCGGGCCGCCCAGCTCCAGACCGAGACCCGGCTTCGTCACCACCCCCACGCCCACGCCGCCGTGCAGCTCAAGACCGGGCCGCGCCCGCCAACTGACCGTCGCCGTCAGGTGCGAGCCGTGCGTGACGTCCGGGTCGTCGCCCGCGTCCTTCACCACCACCGCCTCCGTACGCCCCGGCCGCAGCTCCACCGCCCGCTCCACCGCGAACGTCACCCGCCGCCCCGACGGCAGCGCCACCTCCACCCACCGCCGCGCCTCGCCGGTCGCCAGCAGCAGCGCCGCGGCGCGCGCGGCGGCCGACGCGCAGGTGCCGGTGGTCCATCCCGTACGCAACGCCTTCTGCCGCACCTTGGCCGTACGGGGCAGGTCGGGTTCACGGAGGTCGGGACCCGGCTGGTCGGGTACCCGTGGCCCCGGTTCCGGCAAGTTCGCTTCCCGCGCGTGCCGTTCCTGCGCGTCTCGTTCCTGCATGTTCCGTTCCTGCGCGTCCCCGGTCATCCGCTCCCCTCCTCTCCGCCGGCTCGAACCGGACCCTGCCCTACGCCCCGCCCCCGCGCAGCGCCCTCCGCGCCGCCGGGTCCGCCCGGCGGAAGCCGTGGAAGTGGCCCGGGTGGTACAGATGCGACCGTGTCCCCGCCGCCCCCAGCGCCGGGCCGACGAGGAACAGCGTGTGCTTCCACAGCCGGTGCTCCTTCACCGCCGCCTCCAGCGTGCCGACCGTGCAGCGCACCACCAGCTCGTCCGGCCACGTCACCCGGTACGCCACCACCACCGGCGTCTCCGCCGCGTACCCGCCCGCCAGCAGCTCTTCCGCCAGCCGCCCCGAGCGCGCCGCCGACAGGAACACCGCCATCGTCGTGCCGTGCCGCGCGAACTCCCGTACCTCTTCACCGCCCGGCATCGGCGTCTTCCCGCCGCCCAGCCGCGTGAGGATCACCGACTGCGCCACCTCCGGGACCGTCAGCTCCCGCCCCGCCGCGGCCGCCGCCGCCGAGAACGACGACACCCCCGGCACGATCTCCACCTCAAGTCCCAGCGCCGCGCACCGCTCCACCTGCTCCTGCGTGCCGCCCCACAGCGCCGGGTCGCCGGAGTGCACCCGCGCCACCCGCAGCGCTCCGTCGGCCGCCCGTGCGTAGACCGCGACGACCTCCTCCAGGGGCACCGCCGAAGAGTCGACGATCTCCGCGTCCGCGCGGGCGTGTTGGAGTACGTCCTCGTGGACGAGGCTCGCCGCCCAGATCACGACGTCCGCCTCCGCGATGGCGCGCGCGGCCCGGAACGTCAGCAGATCCGCCGCCCCGGGCCCGGCCCCGACGAACGTCACCTTGCCGGGGGCGGGCGGCCGTTTCGCCGGTCCCGCGTCCGGATCCGGGACCGGGTCCGGCTGTGCGTGCGGGCTTCCCTTCGCGTACGGGCGCTGGCGCGGCATCCCCTTCCCGCTCACAGCTTCTCGCCCCGCCCCGTCCGCCGCGCCGGCGAGATCAGCGTCGACAGGTACGGCAGCGGCTCCGCCCCCAGCTCCGCCGCCGGCCGCACCGACTCCTCCGCCATCCCCAGCGACGATCCCCACACCGCCCCCTCCATCCGGCCCGTCTCCGCGAGCGCTCCCGCCACCTCGCCCGCCAGCCGGCCGAACTTGTACGCCACCACCGTTCCCGGCCCCCGCAGCGCCTCCTTCAGCACCGCCGTGCCCGCCGTCACCGGCACCAGCGTCAGCGGCTCCGTGCCCTCCGCGAGCACCGCGCCGCCGCGGGCCGCCAGGTCCTGCATCGCGGTGATGCCGGGCACGCTCTCGATCCGTACGTCCGGGAGCAGCGCGGTGACGGTCGCGGCGAGGTACGTGAACGTGGAGTAGACGTTGGGGTCGCCGAGCGTGGCGAACGCCACCGAGCGGTGCGCGCGCAGCAGTTCCGCGACCCGGGCGCCCGCCGCGTCCCACGCCGCCTCGCGGCGCGCGGCGTCGCTGCGCTCGTTGAGCGCGAAGACGACGCGCACGACCTTCGCCTCGTCGACGTAGTGCAGGACCGTCGCCTCCGCGCGGCCCGTGCCGCCGCCCTCCATCACGGGGACGACGACCACCGCCGCCGTCCGCAGCGCTCCCGCGCCCTTGACCGTGACCAGCTCGGGGTCGCCGGGGCCCACCCCGACGCCGACGAGTCGCATGCTCATGCCGTTTCACACCCTTCGACGAGCCGGCGCGCCATGGCGGGGGCGGCGGCCCAGTGCACGTGCAGGTACGAGGCGTGGACGCCGCCCCGTACGAATCCTTCGACGCGCCGGACCGGCTGCGTCATCCCCCATGCGGGCGTCTCGCCCGCGGGAGGGTCGAGGGCGGTGCGGTGGAACTCGTGGCCGCGTACCCGGGTGCCGGCGGCGGCGAGCGCGCTGTCGGCGACGGCCACGGCGTCGCGGTAGCCGAGGGTGAGTACGTCGGTCATCCGGGCCCGGGCGTCCAGCACGCCGCACATGGGGGCGCCGTCGAGGTCGCGGGCGAGGTAGACCAGGCCGGCGCACTCGGCGGCCACCGGCGCGCGGGCGGCGGCGAGCCGGGCGACGTCGCGGCGCAGCGGCTCGTTGGCGGCCAGTTCGGCGCCGTACACCTCGGGGAAGCCGCCGCCGATGACGAGGGCGCGGGTGCGGGGCGGCAGGGCTTCGTCGTGCAGGGGATCGAAGGGGACGACGTCGGCGCCGGCGGCGGCGAGGAGTTCGGCGTGCTCGGCGTACGAGAACGTGAACGCGGGGCCGGCCGCCATGGCGACCACCGGCCGGTCGGCGGTGCGGGGGGTGTTCCCCGATCCCGCCCCTTCCCGAAACCGGGGGGCGGCCCCCGGGCCCCCGGTGGCGCCCGCGCCTGCGGCGCGCGGCGCGCTTCGGGGGCTCCGCCCCCGGGGCCCCGTTGCGGTTCCGGTCTCGCGGTCGCCCCCTGTGCCGCGCCCACCCGGCAGCTCCGCGCCCGCCACCGCCTCCGCCGCCGACCACGCCTCCGCCGCCAGCTGCGGGGCCGTGCGGGCCAGGCGTAGCAGCTCCGGTACGTCGCACGACTCGCGTACCCGCGCCGCCAGCGCCCGTACCGCCGCCACCGCCGCCGGGCGGCGCTCCGCCGCCGGGACCAGGCCCAGGTGCCGGGCCGGTGCCGCCAGTTCCGGGTGCCGGCGGAGGGCGCCCAGGACCGGGACGCCCGCCGCGTCCAGGGACTCGCGGAGCAGCGACTCGTGGCGGTCGGAGGCGACCTTGTTGAGGACGACGCCCCCGATCCGTACCTCCGGATCCCAGGACGCGAAGCCGTGCACCAGCGCCGCCACCGACCGCGACTGCCCCGAGGCGTCGACCACCAGCACCACCGGCGCCCGCAGCAGCTTCGCCAGCTCCGCCGTCGAGCCCGACTCGCCGGCGCCGGAGGCGCCGTCGTACAGGCCCATCACGCCCTCCACGACGGCCACGTCCGCGCCCGCCGCGCCGTGCGCGAACAGCGGGGCGATCAGGCCGGGGCCGCACATGTGCGCGTCCAGGTTGCGGCCCGGGCGCCCGCCGCCGGGGGAGCCGGCGACGGCGAGCGCGTGGTAGCCGGGGTCGATGTAGTCGGGGCCCGCCTTGTGCGGCGAGACGGTGAGGCCGGCGGCGGCGAACGCCGCCATCAGGCCGGTCGCGACCGTCGTCTTGCCGCTTCCTGAGGCAGGTGCGGCGACGACGAGCCGGGGGATGTCGATCACGGAACTCTCACCATTCGATGCCCCGCTGGCCCTTCTGGCCCGCGTCCATGGGGTGTTTGACCTTGCCCATCTCTGTGACGAGATCGGCGAACTCGACCAGCGGCGCCGGCGCGTTGCGGCCCGTGACGACGACGTGCTGGCTGCCCGGCCGGTCCCGCAGCACCGCGATCACCTCGGCGGTGTCCACCCACCCCCAGCGCATCGGGTACGCGAACTCGTCGAGCACGTACAGCCGGTACGTCTCCGCCGCCAGGTCCCGCTTGACCTGCTCCCAGCCCTCCCGGGCCCGCGCCTCGTTGTCCGGCTCGGCGGCTCCGCCCTCGCGCGCCGGCCGCTGGATCCACGACCAGCCCTCGCCCATCTTGTGCCACGCCACCGTGCCGCCCTCGCCGCTCGCGCCGAGGACCCGCAGCGCCCGCTCCTCGCCGACCCGCCACTTGGCGGACTTCACGAACTGGAACACCCCGATCGGCCACCCCTGGTTCCAGGCCCGCAGCGCCAGCCCGAAGGCCGCCGTGGACTTCCCCTTGCCCGGGCCCGTGTGCACCACGACCAGCGGGCGGTTGCGGCGCTGCCGCGTCGTCAGGCCGTCGTCCGGCACGGCATCCGGCCGTCCCTTCGGCATCAGGCGGCCCTCCTCGAACTCGCCGGTCCACGCCCGGTACCGGGCCCTTCGGGTACGGCAGGCGCGCGCCGGTCCTCCCGGGCCTCCCGTACGAGCCCGCTCACCGCCTCCGCCCGCAGCTCGCCCAGCGCCACCGCCGTGCCCCGCAGCTCGCGGGCCAGCTCGCCCGCGAGCCCCAGCCGCACAGGACCCGACTCGCAGTCGACGACTACCGAAGCGACCCCCTCGGCCGCCAGCAGGCGCGCCGCGCGCGCCGCCCGGCCGACCGGCTCCCGACCGCCCGTCGCCCGGCCGTCCGTGACGACGACCAGCAGCGGGCGGCGCGCCGGGTCCCGCAGCCGCTCGACGCGCAGCGTCTCGCGGGCCCGCAGCAGCCCGGCGGCCAGCGGGGTGCGGCCGCCGGTGGGCAGCCGCTCCAGGCGGACCGCCGCGGCGTCCACCGACGAGGTGGGTGGCAGCGCCAACTCCGCGTCCCGGCCGCGGAAGGTGACCAGGCCGACCTTGTCGCGGCGCTGGTACGCGTCCAGCAGCAGCGACAGCACCGCGCCCTTCACGGCGCCCATGCGCTGCCGCGCGCCCATGGATCCGGAGGCGTCGACGGCGAAGAGCACGAGGTTCGACTCGCGGCCCTCGCGGACGGCCTCGCGCAGGTCGTCGCGGCGGACGACGAGACCGGGGCCGCGGCGGCCGCGGGTGTGCTGGTGCGGGGCGGCGGCCTGGACGGTGGCGGCGAGGTGCAGGGCGCCGAGGGCGCCGCGGGGGCGGCGGGCGCCGGTGGTGCGGCCGTGGGCGGTACGGGCGCGGGAGCGGCGTCCCGCGGCGCCCTCCCCGACGCCGGGGACGTCGAGGCGGCGGGTGCGGAACGGCTCGGCGGGGGCGGCGGGTTGCGCCTCGGACGGGGGTGGCGCGGTCCCGGGCGGGTGGGGCTCCGCGCCGGGTTCCTCCGCCGGGGCACGGGTGGCGGCGGGGGCGGAGCCGGGGGGTTCGGGGGCGTCGTCCGTACCGGAGGGGTCCTGCGGTGCGGGGTTCCGGGGGGTGTCGGCGCCGGGTTGCCGCGGCGCCGGGCCGGCCGGTCCTGTGTCGCCGGGCTGCTCCCGCGGCGCCGCGTCCGGTCCGTCCGCGGCGCCGGGGGGCGCCCCGCCGCCGTCGCCGTCCGGCGGTCCTTCGCCGGGGCCGCCGTGCTCGCGTAGCGTGTCGTCCAGCTTCTCCTCGTCGAGGCCCGGCGCGTCGAACGGGTTGCGCCGCCGCCGGTGCGGCAGCGCCAGCAGCGCCGCCTGCCGTACGTCCTCCGCCGCCACCTCCGTACGCCCCGACCAGGCCGCCAGCGCCGTCGCCGTACGGGCCATGACGATGTCCGCGCGCATCCCGTCCACCTCGAACGCCGCGCACGTCGCCGTGATCTGCCGCAGCGCCGCGTCGCCCAGCACCACCGCGGGCAGCAGCGCCCGCGCCGCCGCGATCCGTGCCCGCAGCGCGTCCTCCTCCGCCGCCCAGCGCGCCGCGAAGCCGGCCGCGTCCGCGTCGTACGCCAGCCGCCGCCGCACCACCTCCGCCCGCTCCGCGGGCTCGCGGGACGCGGCGACCTCCACCGTCAGCCCGAACCGGTCCAGCAACTGCGGGCGCAGCTCGCCCTCCTCCGGGTTCATGGTGCCCACCAGCAGGAAGCGCGCCGCGTGCCGCACGGAGACGCCCTCGCGCTCCACGTAGTTGGCGCCCATGGCCGCCGCATCCAGCAGCAGGTCGACGAGGTGGTCGTGGAGCAGGTTGACCTCGTCCACGTACAGCACGCCGCGGTGCGCCTGCGCCAGCAGCCCGGGCTCGAACGTCTTGCGGCCCTCGGCCAGCGCCCGTTCGATGTCCAGCGCCCCCGCGAGCCGGTCCTCGGAGGCGCCCACGGGCAGCTCCACCATCCGCGCCGCCCGCATAGCGTGCGTGCGCGCGGCCTCGTGCGGCCCGTCAGGGCAGCCGGCGTCCGGCGCGGCCGGGTCGCAGGAGAAGCGGCAGCCGGGCACGACGGCGACCTCGGGGAGCAGCGCGGCGAGGGCTCGTACGGCGGTCGATTTGGCCGTACCCTTCTCGCCGCGCACGAGCACCCCGCCGACCGCCGGGGACACCGCGTTGAGCAGCAGCGCGAGCCGGAGTTCTGCCATGCCGACGACGGCGGTGAACGGATAGTGCGGCGCACCGGTGTTCATGCGCGGGCCCCTCCAACGGGTGATATGGCGGTCAACTGCTGTGATACGCGGAAGAATCGTGCCAGCGTGTACGTGCCGGACGTGGAGCGGACTTGCACGGTCCGCGTCCTGTGGGTCATTCCTCCCCCTCCAGATCGCCCTCGAGTTCGAGGTAGATCTCCCGGAGCCGGGCCAGGGTCCGCTGGTCCGGCTCCGCCCACAATCCCCGCTCGGCCGCCTCCAGCAGCCGTTCGCCGATCCCGCGCAGGGCCCACGGGTTGGCGCGCCGCATGAACTCCTGGTTCTCGGCGTCGAAGACGTACTCGGCGGCGAGCTTCTCGTACATCCAGTCGTCCACCACGCCCGCGGTCGCGTCGTAGCCGAAGAGGTAGTCGACGGTGGCGGCCATCTCGAACGCGCCCTTGTAGCCGTGCCGCCGCATCGCCGCCGTCCAGCGCGGGTTCACCACCCGGGCGCGGAAGACGCGGTGCGTCTCCTCGCCGAGCGTGCGCGTCTTCACCTGCTCGGGCACGGCGCTGTCGCCGATGTACGCCTCCGGCGAACCGCCCGTCAGATGGCGGACCATCGCCACCATGCCGCCGTGGTACTGGAAGTAGTCGTCGGCGTCGGCGATGTCGTGCTCGCGGGTGTCGACGTTCTTCGCCGCCACCTGGATCCGCCGGAACGCCGCCTCCATGTCGCCGCGCGCCGCCCGCCCGTCGAGCCCGCGGCCGTAGGCGTAGCCGCCCCAGACCGCGTAGACCTCCGCGAGGTCCGCGTCCGAGCGCCAGTTGCGGGCGTCGATCAGCGGCAGCAGGCCCGCGCCGTACGCGCCGGGCTTGGAGCCGAAGATGCGGGCGGTGGCGCGGCGGCGGTCGCCGTGGACGGCGGTGTCCTCGTCCGCGTGCGCCCGTACGAAGTTCGCCTCCGGCGGCTCGTCCAGCTCCGCGACCGCGCGCACCGCGTCGTCCAGCAGGCCGACGACGTGCGGGAAGGCGTCGCGGAAGAAGCCGGAGATGCGTACCGTCACGTCGATGCGCGGCCGGCCCAGCTCCGCGGCCGGCACCACCTCGAAGCCCGTCACCCGCCGCGACGCGTCGTCCCACACCGGGCGGCAGCCCAGCAGCGCCAGGATCTCCGCGATGTCGTCGCCCTGGGTGCGCATGCAGGAGGTGCCCCAGACCGTGAGCCCGACGGACTTCGGGTACGCGCCCTGGTCGGCGAGGTGCCGGGCGAGGAGGGAGTCGGCGAGGGCGCTGCCGACGTCCCAGGAGAGCCGGGAGGGGATGGCCTTGGGGTCGACGGAGTAGAAGTTGCGACCGGTCGGCAGCACGTTGACGAGCCCGCGGGTGGGGGATCCTGACGGCCCGGCGGGAACGTAGCCGCCGGCGAGCGCGTGCAGCACGTTGCCGATCTCGTCGCCGGTACGGCGCAGCCGCGGAACGAGTTCCGCGGCTGCGAACTCCAGCACCCGCACCACGTCCGCCGTATCCGCGTCATCGCCCAGCACCCCCGCGACGACCTCCGGCACCGCCGCGCGCGCCCAGCCGCGCTCCTCCAGCCCCTCCGCCAGCCGCCGCGCCAGCGCCTCCAGCAGGTCGACCGCGTCCGACGCCGTACGCGCCGGCCCTTCCGCCCGCTCCGTCAGCGCCGCCGGCACCGCGATCCGCGCGCCCGGGTCCGCCAGCAGTTCCGCCTCGACCAGCCCCGCCCGGGCCGCGAGCGCCGCCCGCAGACCCGGCAGGGCGCCGCCGGCGCCGCCCCACATCTGCGCGGAACGCAGCACCGCCAGCGCGAGGTTCACCCGCGGCTCGCCGACCGGTCCTGCGCCGAGCACGTGCAGCCCGTCCCGTATCTGCACGTCCTTGATCTCGCACAGCCAGCCGTCGACGTGCAGCACGAACTCGTCGAAGTCGGCGTCCTGCGGCTGCTCCGCCACGTGCATGTCGTGGTGCAGCTCCGCGGCCCGCACCAGGGTCCAGATCTGGCTGCGCACCGCGGGCGCCTTCGCCGGATCGAGGTCCGAGACGAGCGCGTACTCGTCCAGCAACTGCTCCAGCTTCGCCAGGTCGCCGTACGAGTCGGCGCGCGCCATCGGCGGCACGAGGTGGTCGACCACCGTCGCGTGCCCGCGGCGCTTGGCCTGGGTGCCCTCGCCGGGGTCGTTGACGATGAACGGATACACCAGCGGCAGGTCCCCCAGCACCGCGTCCGGCGCACAACCCGCCGACAGACCCAGCCCCTTGCCCGGCAGCCACTCCATCGTGCCGTGCTTGCCCATGTGCACGAGCGCGTCGGCGCCGAACGTGCGGTCCAGCCAGCGGTACGCGGCCAGGTAGTGGTGCGACGGCGGCATGTCCGGGTCGTGGTAGATGGCGATGGGGTTCTCGCCGAAGCCGCGCGGTGGCTGGATCATCACCACGACGTTGCCGAAGCGCAGCGACGCCAGCACGATCGCGGGTCCGTCGTCGCCGTCGTCCACGTACAGCTCGCCCGGCGGCTCACCCCAGTGCTCGACCACCGAGGCCCGCAACCCGGGGTCCAGCGCGGCGAACCACCGCTCGTAGTCGCCCAGCGGCACGCGCGCGGGCGCCGCCGCCAACTGCTCCTCCGTCAGCCACTCCACGTCGTGCCCGCCGGCGGCGATCAGCCGGTGGATCAGCTCGTCGCCGTCGTCCGGGTGGCCGTCGACGCCGTACCCCGCGGCCCGTAGCGCGTCGAGCAGCCTGACCGCGGAGGCGGGCGTGTCCAGGCCGACGGCGTTGCCGACCCGGGAGTGCTTGGTGGGGTACGCGGTGAAGACCAGCCCGATCCGCTTCTCGCCGTTCGGCGCGTGCCGCAGCCGCGCGTGCCGCACCGCGATCCCCGCGACCCGCGCGGCCCGCTCCGCGTCCGCGACGTACACCGGCACGCCGTCGGGACCGTCCTCCTTGAACGAGAACGGCACCGTCACCAGCCGCCCGTCGAACTCCGGGATCGCCACCTGCATCGCCGCGTCCATCGGCGACAGCGCCGCGTCCGAGTCCAGCCACGCGGCGCGCGCCGACGTCAGGCACAGCCCCTGGAGCACCGGCACGTCCAGCTCCGCGAGCGCGCCGACGTCCCACGCCTCGTCGTCCCCGCCGGCGGAGGCGCCGCCCGGCCGCGTACCGCCGGAGGCGAGCACGGTGGCGACGAGCGCGTCCGCGCGCCCCAGCAGCTCGAACAGCCCGGGCTCCGCGCCGCGCAGCGAACCGCAGTACACGGGCAGGGCGTTGGCGCCGTGCGCCTCGACGGCCTGGCAGAGGGTGTCGACGAAGGCGGTGTTCCCGGAGAGTTCGTGGGCGCGGTAGAAGAGCACGCCGACGGTGGGCCGGTCGTCCTTCAGCCCGTACGAACCATGCACTCCGTACGCGGGCATCTCCCGCGGCGGGGCGAAGCCCTCGCCGGTGAGCAGCACGGTGTCCGACAGAAACCGGCTCAGCTCGGCGAGGTTCGCGGGCCCGCCCTCCACGAGATACCGCAGCGCCTCGGCGACCACCCCGGCGGGCACGGACGACTCGGCCATCAGCTCGGCGTCCGGCACGGACTCCCCGCCGAGCAGCACGGTGGGCGGCCCGGCGGCCCGGAGGGCTGCGAGCCCGTCCTCCCAGGCGCGCTTGCCGCCGAGGAGCCGGACGACGACGAGGTCGGTGCCGTCGAGGAGCGATGGCAGGTCCTCGGCGCCGGTGCGGGAGGGGTTGGCGATCCGGAAGTCCGCGCCGGAGGCGCGGGCGGCGAGGAGATCGGTGTCGGCGGTGGAGAGGAGGAGGACGGTGGTCATGCGTGACTCGCTTCGGTGGGGAGGAGGGCGGCGAGGGTGGTGGTGAGGAGGGCGAGGAAGGAGACACGGGAGGAGAGGCGGACGGCACGCTCGATGTCGTGTACGCCGGGAGCGCGCCCGGCCGGATTGAGCACGGCCCGGTGCTCGGTCCGCCCGGCATACGACAGCTCCCCACCGAGCCGCAGCCCGAGCGCACCGGCGAACGCTGCTTCCACGGGGCCGGCGTTGGGACTGGGATGCCGCGGCCCGTCCTGGCGCCAGATGCGCCGGGCGGCGCGGGGATCGGGCCCGGCGAGCGTCGCGAGCGCGGCGGTGAGCCGTGCGCCGGGATAGCCGACGAGATCGTCGAGCCGGGCGGCGGCCCAGCCGAAGCGCAGATAGCGGGCGGACTTGTGCCCGACCATGGCGTCGAGGGTGTTGACGGCCCGGAACCCGGCGAGCCCGGGAACGCCACCGACCGCACCGCAGAGGAGGGCGCCGACGACGGCGTCGGAGGTGTTCTCCGCGACGGACTCGACGACGGCCCGGGCGATGTCGGCTTCGCCGAGGTGATGGGGGTCGCGGCCGCAGAGGCGGGGGAGGCGGTGGCGGGCGTCGTCGAGGTCGTGCGCGCGGAGGGCGTGGGCGATGCCGAGGGCTTCGCGGCGGAGGGAGGCCCCGCCGAGAACGGCCCAGGAGACGAGGGCGGTGAGGAGGACGAGGGGGAGGTGCTCCCCGCGGCGCCCCCTCACGGGCCCGGCGAGGGGGTTGTGTTCCCCGACCCCGCCCCTTCCCGAAACTCGGGGGCTGCGCCCCCGAGACCCCGCCGGGGCTACGCCCCTGCCCCCCGCGGGGGTGCGCCCCGCGCCCGGACCCGGGGCTGCGCCCGCCGCCCCCTCGGGGCTCCGCCCCCAACCCGGGCTCGTCTCCCTGCGGGTTGCTGCCGTGGCCAGGGCGGCGGTCGCCACCGTTGCGCCTGCGCAGAGTGCCGTGTGCAAGGCCCCCGCCGCGCGGTTGTCGCGCCAGAGGCGGGATTCGAGTGCTGCGGCGGCGCGGCCGAAGGCTGCTACGGGGTGGGCTCGGCGGGGGTCGCCGAAGAGGTGGTCGGCGGCGTAGCCGAGGGCGGCGCCCACGGCGTACGCCAGCGGGCGGCCACCGATGAGCCGGGCGGGGTGTGACGCGGTGTCGGGTGTCATGGTGCCGTTCGGTGCGGGGCGTGGGCCGGTGGGCTTTCGGTGGTCGGGGGTCCGGGGGCGAAGCCCCCGGGAAAGGGGGCGGGGCGGCAGCCCGGCGATCGGGCGGGCTACGTGGCCGTCTGCGGGCCGGGGGCACAAGCCCCCGCGGAGTTCGGGGCGTAGCCCCGGGCGGGGTCTGGGGCGCAGCCCCGGCGGGGTCTCGGGGGCGCAGCCCCCGAGTTTCGGGAAGGGGCGGGGTCGGGGAACAACCCCCTCAGCCCGCCACCTCCGCTGACCAGCCGCCCAGCCGCGGTACCAGCCGCCGCCCGACCACCCCCGCACCCAGCCCCGCCGGCATCCCGCGCACCAACAGCCCGCGCACCGCCGCAGAGTTCAGTGTGATCACCGAGAGGGGAAGCCCAGCAGGTGCCGGCCGTCGTGCAACCACCCGTGCACGCCCTCGCCCGACACCGGAGACACGGCGCCCTGTTCGGCACCGACGAAATACAGCAGAACGATCATCAGGACCCCGCCGAACAGCGCTCACGGGGCGATGGTCTTCAGCGGGACAGGGGTGAGGAGAGAGTCTGTCGTGGGTGACACGGCTGACTGGGCCATGGCGGAAACCTCCCGGGGATCACGCGTCCCATCCGGTGGAGCTGCTCACGACGGTGCGGGTCTGACTCACCGAACTCCGCCCCGCGCGGGGCGTCGTCCGGCTCACAGTGGCGCGGCCGTGCCGGAATCTCACCGGGCTTCCGTTGCGCCGTCGTCTTCGGTTGACGAGGTGACGATACCGTCGCCTGCGGGCCGGCGACCACATGGCGTCCGTCGGCCGAGATGCGGAAGGGGCAGGTGAGACGGCTGGTGACGGTCCGGGTGATGCTCGTCACGCCGGCGGTCAACGCCGAGCTGCGGCACGCGGTGTTCGGCGCGGACGAGCCGCTGGACGCGGCGGGTCGACGTGCGGCGGAGCGCGCGGGCGCCCACGCGGGGGCCTCGCTGCGTACGCACACGCCGGCGTACGCCGCGCCGTCGGTCCGCTGCCGGCAGACGGCCGACGCGCTGGGGCTCGCGGCGGAGCCGGAGGCGGAGCTGGCGGACTGGGATGTCGGCCGCTGGCGTGGGCGGGGGCTGGAGGAGCTGACGGCGGCGGAGGGCGAGGCGGTACGGGCCTGGCTGACGGATCCGGCGGCGGCGCCGCACGGCGGGGAGTCGCTGCTGCAGTTGCGGGGGCGGGTGGGCGTATGGCTCGACGGCCTGACCGGACCCGCAGGCACGGGAGGAACGGAGAGTACTGACAGCACGAACAACACGGACAGCACCCCCACCCCCACCCACCGCGTCGTTGCCGTCGCCGAGCCCGCCGCCGTGCGTGCCGCCGTCGTGCACGCCCTCGACCTGCCCTCCGCCGCCTTCTGGCGCCTCGACGTACCGCCCCTGACCCGCACCGAGCTGACCGGCCGCGCCGGCCGCTGGAACCTCCGCTGCGGCATCCCCCTGACCCCGGACCCCTGACCCCGGACCCCTGACCCGGACCCCTGACCCGGCCCCCTGACCCGGCCCCCTGACCCGCCCCCGGGAATACCCGCCACCGCCCCATCCGTTTCCGCCGTCATGCGTGTAGAGATCTGGTCCGATGTCATCTGCCCCTGGTGCTACATCGGCAAGGCCCGGTTCGAGAAGGGCCTCGCCGCCTTCGCAGGACGGGACGACGTCGAAGTGGTGCACCGCTCCTTCGAGCTCTCCGCCGGCGCCCAGCGCAACGGCCGGCAGCCCCTCGGGCCCGAGCTGAAGGCCAAGTTCGGCTGGGACGACGCGCAGCTCAAGGCGATGGAGGACCGGGTCGGCGCCGCCGCCGCGGGCGAGGGGCTCGGCATGCGCCACGACCGGTTCGTCACCGGCACCTTCGACCTGCACCGCGTCCTGCACCTCGCCAAGGAGCGCGGCCTTCAGGACCGGGTCCTCGACGCGTTCTACACCGCCAACTTCGCCGAGGCCCGCCCGATCAGCGAGGACGACACGATCATCGACATCGCCGCCGGCGCCGGCCTCGACGCCGACGAGGTGCGCAGGGTGCTCGCGGACGAGGACGCCTACGCCGACGCCGTACGGGCCGACGAGAAGGAAGCCGCCGAGCTGGGCGCCACCGGCGTGCCGTTCTTCGTCATCGACCGCCGCTTCGCCGTCTCCGGCGGGCAGCCGGCGCAGGTCTTCACGCAGGCCCTGGAGCAGGCCGCCGCCGCGGGCGGGCTGCAGACCGTCGCGGGCACGGGCGGCGACGGCGCCGTCTGCGCCGACGACGACGCCTGCGACGTCCCGTAGCGGGCGGGCCCCAAAAGCAGCCCGCCCTCCAAAAAAGCATCCCCCGAAACACCGCCGCGCCCCCCGCCCGGAATCATCCAGGCGAGGGGCGCGGCACCGTCCCGGCGTCACATCCCCGCAGGTCCGCGGACGTACGCCACGGCCCCGGCGCTCCGCGTCACCGCACCGGCGTGAAGTCCCGTGCGCCGATGAAGTCCGGCCGCCGCACCGGTGCCGCGAACGGCTCCACGGCCGCGTTCTCCACGCTGTTGAAGACGAGGAAAACGTTGCTGCGCGGGTACGGCGTGATGTTGTCGCCCGAGCCGTGCATGCAGTTGCAGTCGAACCAGGTCGCACCACCGGCCGCGCCGGTGAACAGCTTGATGCCGTGCGCCTCCGCCATCTCCGTCAGCGCCTCGTCCGACGGCGTGCCGGCGTCCTGCATCTGCAGCGACTTCTTGTAGTTGTCCTTCGGCGTGGCGCCCGCGCAGCCGAGGAACGTCTTGTGCGACCCCGGCATGATCATGAGGCCGCCGTTGGTCTCGTAGTTCTCCGTCAGCGCGATCGAGACCGACACGGTCCGCATGTTCGGCAGGCCGTCCTCGGCGTGCCAGGTCTCGAAGTCGGAGTGCCAGTAGAAGCCGCTGGCGCCGAACCCGGGCTTGATGTTGATCCGGCTCTGGTGGATGTAGACGTCGGAGCCGAGGATCTGCCGCGCCCGGTCCAGGACGCGCTCGTCGCGTACCAGCTTGCCGAAGACATCGCTGATCTTGTGGATCTCGAAGATGGAGCGTACGGCCTGCGTGCCCGCCTCGATGATCGAGCGCTCGTCGGCGCGGACCCGCGGGTCGGCGATGAGCCGGTCCAGCTCGGCCTTGTACGTCTCCACCTCCTCCGGGGTGATCAGTTGGTCGACCGTCAGGTAGCCGTTGCGCTCGTAGCCCTCCAGCTCCCAGGGCGGGATGGGCCCGTCGGCACCCGGTTCCGACCAGACCACCGGGTCCTGACGGGGCGTGCTCACTTCTTTCGCGCCGCGCGTCGGGTAGAGGTCGGTGACAGTCGGGCTGGCCATGGTTCTCAGTCCTCCTCAGTCAGCAGCGGGTACACGCCGTTCTCGTCGTGGTCCTCGCGGCCCGTGACCGGCGGGTTGAAGACGCAGATGCAGCGGAAGTCCTGCTTGATCCGCATCGTGTGCCTCTCGTGCCCGTCCAGCAGGTACATCGTCCCCGGCGTGATGGCGTGCTTCTCGCCGGTCTCGTCGTTGGTGAGTTCGGCTTCGCCCTCGACGCAGACGACGGCCTCTATGTGGTTCGCGTACCACATCGACGTCTCGGTGCCCGCGTAGAGCACGGTCTCGTGGAGGGAGAAGCCGACGCGCTCCTTCGCGAGCACGATGCGCTTGCTCTCCCAGGTGCCCGACGCGGACTTGATGTGCCGGTCGGTGCCCTCAAGCTCCTTGAAGGATCGGACGATCACGGTGCCTTTGTGCCTCTCTCTCGGGATCGGTCGGCGGCTCTGCCGCCTGTCTGCCGGCGTGTACGCACCCGCCCGTACGCGACGGGCGGGGCCGCGCCCCGGCCGTCAGGCGGTCTCGCGGACCGCCCGGGCCAGCGTGCGCAGCCCCTCGTCGAGGTCGTCCGGCGTCGTGGTCAGCGCCGGCAGCAGCTTGACGACCTCGCTCTGCGGCCCGGAGGTCTCCAGGATCAGCCCCAGCTCGAAGGCGCGCCCGCAGACACGCGCGGCGCGCGCCGGGTCGGGGAACTCGAGTCCCCACACCATGCCGCGGCCCCGGTACGTGGCGTCCGCGTCGGAGTGCTCCGCGCAGATCGCGACCAGCGCCTGCTCGATCTGCTGGCCGCGGGCGAGGGTCTGCTTCTCCATCTGGCCGTCGGCCCAGTACGTGTCGAGCGCCGCGGTGGCGGTGACGAACGCCGGGTTGTGGCCGCGGAAGGTGCCGTTGTGCTCGCCCGGCTCCCAGATGTCCAGCTCCGGCTTGAAGAGCGTGAGCGACATCGGCAGCCCGTAGCCGCTGATCGACTTGGACAGCGTGACGATGTCCGGGGTGATGCCCGCGTCCTCGAAGGAGAAGAAGCCGCCGGTGCGGCCGCAGCCCATCTGGATGTCGTCGACGATGAGCAGCATGTCGCGGCGTTTGCACAGCTCGGCGAGGCCGCGGAGCCACTCGGCGCGGGCCACGTTGATGCCGCCCTCGCCCTGGATGGTCTCGACGATGACGGCGGCGGGCTTGTTGAGCCCGGAGCCCTGGTCCTCCAGCAGCCGCTCGAACCACAGGAAGTCCGGGACCTGGCCGTCGAGGTAGTTGTCGAACGGCATGGGGGTGCCGTGCACCAGCGGGATGCCGGCGCCGGCGCGCTTGAAGGCGTTGCCGGTGACGGCGAGCGAGCCGAGCGACATGCCGTGGAAGGCGTTGGTGAACGAGACGATGGCCTCGCGGCCCTTGACCTTGCGGGCCAGTTTCAGCGCGGCCTCGACGGCGTTGGTGCCCGTCGGACCCGGGAACATGACCTTGTACGGCAGGTCGCGGGGGCGCAGCACGACGTTCTGGAAGGTCTCCAGGAACGCGCGTTTGGCGGTGGTGGCCATGTCGAGGCCGTGGACGATGCCGTCCCGCTCCAGGTAGTCGAGCAGGGCGCGCTTGAGCACGGCGTTGTTGTGGCCGTAGTTGAGGGATCCGGCGCCGGCGAAGAAGTCGAGGTAGGTGTGGCCGTCCTCGTCGTACAGATAGCTGCCCTGGGCCCGGTCGAAGACCGCGGGCCAGCCACGGCAGTAGCTGCGCACCTCCGACTCCAGGGTCTCGAAGACGCTCAGGGCGGGCGGTGTGATGGTCACAGCGTTCTCCTGGGAGATGATCCGATGTGCGGGGGGTGCGAATGGGTCGGTGTGGCTCAGCCCGCGAGCGGGCCGATGCGGTACAGCAGCTCGGGCTCGTGCCCGTCCGGGAAGTGCTCCTCGTGGAACAGCACGTCGCGGTCGACGCCGGCGCCGTGGCGGCGCGCGTACGAGCGGAAGAGCTGGTCGGAGGCGGAGTTGTCCGGCGTGATGGTCGTTTCGACGCGGCGTATGCCGCGGTCCGCCAGCGCGCGCTCGGTCAGCCCGTCGAGGAGTGCGCCGGCCAGGCCGCGGCCGCGGAACGCGGCGTCCACGGCGATCTGCCACACGACGAGGGTCTCCGGCCGCGCGGGCCGGATATAGCCGGTGACGAAGCCGACCGGGGCGCCGTCCGAGTCCCGTGCCACGACACTGGTGTCGGCGAAGTCGCGACACCAGAGCAGGTAGCTGTACGACGAGTTGAGGTCCAGCGAGCCGGAGTCGCGTGCGATGCGCCAGATTGCGGCGCCGTCCTCGATTCGCGGGGTGTCCAGCCGGACACCCGCCTCGTCTGCAGCCGCGGTGCGGGGTTTATCGGGGGGGCCTGCTAGGTCTGCTTGTGCGGCAGTCATGCAGATTGAATTTACCTAGGGGAAATTGAAATCGCACGGCCGATAGGGGTTACAAAAGGGACGTAAATGTGTTATCCGCGGGCATGCGCGAGCGCGCGAACCGAAGGGGATATGCCCCGATATATCATCGAATTCCCGGGGGGAGTCGGCGCCCAGTCCTGAAATGTAACGTATTGATAACGACTCCGGCCGCTGTCCGGATTGAGAAGGTTGACTGGCCGAAAAATTACCTGGTTTATCCGACCGCGAAGCGGGCAGAAGAAGACGGGAAAATAACTTCGCGGAGGCGACGATAAACTGCCGTTAAACATACGTCAATGCCTCACCCCCCGTGTACGTTCCTTCGCGTGAAGGCGGCTGTGGTACGCCCGGGAGATCGCCGCAACCGGCCGCCCGCTAGGGTGCCCCGCATGAGCGAGAGCCCGGTGCTGCGCGTGAGGGGCCGGGTCTTGACCGGCCGCGAGGAAGTCCGCGACGAGCTGTGGGTGGTGGGCGGGCGCGTCACCTTCACGCCACCCGCCGCCGCGCTCGAGGTCGTCGACATCGAGGGCTGGGCGCTGCCCGGGCTCGTCGACGCCCACTGCCACGTCGGGCTCGACGCGCACGGCGCTGTGGACGACGCCACCAGCGAGAAGCAGGCGCGTACCGAGCGCGAGGCCGGCGCCCTGCTGCTGCGCGACGCGGGCTCCGCCGCCGACACCCGCTGGATCGACGACCGCGACGACCTGCCGCGGCTCGTCCGCGCCGGCCGCCACATCGCCCGTACCCGCCGCTACATCCGCAACTACGCCCACGAGATCGAACCGGACGACCTCGTCGCGTACGTCGCCCGCGAGGCGCGCAGGGGCGACGGCTGGGTCAAGCTCGTCGGCGACTGGATCGACCGCGAGGCCGGCGACCTCACCCCCTGCTGGCCGCGCGAGGCCCTGGCCCCCGCGATCGCCGAGGCGCACCGCCACGGCGCCCGCGTGACCGCCCACTGCTTCGCCGAGGACTCGCTGCGCGACCTGGTCGAGGCGGGCATCGACTGCATCGAGCACGCCACGGGCCTCACCGAGGAGACCGTGCCGCTCTTCGCCGAGCGCGGCGTCGCCATCGTGCCCACGCTCGTCAACATCGCGACGTTCCCGGAGCTGGCGGCAGGCGGCCAGGGCAAGTTCCCGCGCTGGGCGGACCACATGCGCCGGCTGCACGACCGCCGGTACGCCACCGTGCGCGCGGCCTACGACGCCGGCATCCCCGTCTACGCGGGCACCGACGCCGGCGGGTCGCTGGCGCACGGCCTGGTCGGGCAGGAGGTGGGCGAGCTGGTCGCCGCCGGGATCCCGGTGGCGGACGCCGTCTCGGCGGCGGCGTGGGGCGCGCGGGAGTGGCTCGGGCGGCCGGGTCTGGAGGAGGGCGCGCCCGCGGACCTCGTGGTGTACGAGGCCGATCCGCTGGCCGACGTAGGGGTGCTGACGGCGCCCCGGCGGATCGTCCTGCGGGGCCGGGTCGTCGGCTGAGAGCAGAGGAGCGGGGGACGGGGGGCGACTTCCGCGACCTGATTCCCTCGATGGGGTGAAAGAGCACAGAGTGTCCGTCGCATCACCCTGAGTGCGCAAGCATGGCGGGGCAGTTGACGATCCGACGCACGTTCACCCGTGGGGGGTTTGTTCCTTGTCCCGTTTGTCCTGCCTGTTTCGCATGCCCGCGACCGCCGTCACGGCGGCCGCGCTGGCCGCCGGCCCGGCCCTGCTCCTTGCCGCACCCGTGCACGCCGACGACGCCGCCCCGGCCAGTACCGGCTCGGCCGGCGCCTCCGTGCTCCGCGCCGACCTCGATGTCTCCCTGCTCGACAAGACCGTGCAGGTGCCGGTGCTTTCCACGCTCAACGAGGTCCGCGTGCCCGCCGCGGGCCGGGACTCCGGCGCCGCGGACAAGACCGCGCTCGACGTCCGGGTCGACGGCCTCGCGGTCTCCGAGGGCGACGCACACCCGGACGGCCCCCAGGCGGTGAACATCGCGCGCGCCGAAGTCGCCACCGCGGACGCCACCGTGGACGCGGACGGCGCCGAGGCGTCGTCGAACCTCGCCCGCGCCGAGGTGCACGTCCCCGGGCTGCCCGCGCTCTCGCTCATCAAGGTCGAGGAGGTGACGTCGAAGGCCGTCTGCGCGGTGGGGGAGAAGCCGAGGGCGGAGTCCAACACCCTCGGCTCCGTCACGGTCCTGGGCAAGCGCGTCACGGTCACCGTGGGCGGCGAGCCGACGGTGGTCGCGGTGCCGGGCGTGGGGGAGGTGTCGCTCGGCTTCTCGCAGACGGAGACCACGCGCTCGGCGGCGAGCGCCGCGGCGCTGCGGCTGCGGGTGTCGGTGAACCCGCTGAAGCTGAACGTTGCCGAGGTGGAGGGCGAGGTGACGCTGGTCGAGGCGGAGTGCGAGACGCCTGCCGGCGGCGGTACGGGCCCGGCGGAGGAGCCCGGCGACCGCCCCCAGGGCGACGCGGAGCCGGTCCAGGACGAGCGGCCCGCCGACGCCGCCGACCCCGCCCCCGAGCGGCAACTCGCCGAAACGGGCGGCAGCTCGGCGACCCCGTACCTGGTCGGCGGCGCCGCCCTGCTCGTCGGCCTCGGCCTGAGCGGCCTGGTGCTGGCCCGAATCCGGACGCGGGGCTGACACGCGCGAGAGCGGCGCGCGTGCGGCACCGCGTCTGAAGGCCGTACCGGTATCTGCGACGTCCTCCGCGTACCGGTACGGCCGTTACTTCGTCGGCGCCCCGGGCGGCAGGAACGGCAGGTCGCCCGGGGCGCCCGACTCGATCAGGCGCAGCAGGGCCTTGGTGTCCGCGTGCTCCTCGATCAGGTCGCCCAGCTTCTCCAACTGCTCCTCCCGCAGCGCCGCGAAGGACGTGTCCGGCGCCGGCACGAACGCCCGGCCCGCGTCCGCCGCCACCTGCCGCAGGAACGCCCGCCGGAAGCCGTCGTTCTCCAGGGCCCCGTGCCAGTGCGTCCCCCACACCTGGCCCACCCGGCACCCGGCGAGGAACGGCTCCCCGCCCCGTACGTCCGCCACCCCGTGATGGATCTCGTACCCCTCCACCGGCTCGCCCAGCGCCGAGCCCGCCGGCCGGCCCAGCGTCTTGCGCGCCGCGAACTCCACCCGTACCGGCAGCAGTCCCAGCCCGGCTACCGACTGCGCAGGCCGCGCCTCCACGCCTGCCGCGTCGCCGATCCGCTCCGCCAGCATCTGGAACCCGCCGCAGATGCCCAGCACCGGCCGCCCCTGCGCCGCCCGGCGCGCCACCGCCGCGTCCAGACCCCGCTCCCGCAGCCACCCGAGCGCCCGTATCGTGCCCCGCGT
Organism: Streptomyces sp. NBC_01808; assembly: GCF_035917395.1. Classification (NCBI taxonomy): domain Bacteria; kingdom Bacillati; phylum Actinomycetota; class Actinomycetes; order Kitasatosporales; family Streptomycetaceae; genus Streptomyces; species Streptomyces sp. NBC_01808. Next base: position 1,564,541 of record NZ_CP109072.1, on the reverse strand, counting down.
CCCCGGCAGCACCACCAGGTCCGCCTCCGCCAGCTCCTCCGGCCGGTCGGTGAACTGCACGGCGACGCCCGGCTCCGCGGCCAGCGCGTCCACGTCGGTGAAGTTCGACATCAGCGGCACCGGCACCACCGCGACCCGCAGCACCTCCCGCCCGTGCGGCGGCTCCGCGGGCAGCTCGCGCATCAGGCCGCGCAGCGACAGCCGCAGCCCGTCCTCCTCGTCTATGCCCAGCCCGTGCCGGTACGGCAGCACCCCCAGGGTCTGCCGCCCGGTCAGCCCGCGCAGCATCGACAACCCCGGCTCCAGCAGGGAGACATCACCGCGGAACTTGTTGACCAGATAGCCCGCGACCAGGCCCTGGTCAGCCGCGCTCAGCAGCGCGGTGGTGCCGAAGAACGACGCGAAGACCCCGCCCCTGTCGATGTCCCCGACGACCACGACGGGCAGCCGCGCCGCCCGCGCCAGGCCCATGTTGACGATGTCGCTGTGCCGCAGGTTGATCTCCGCCGGGCTGCCCGCGCCCTCGCAGATCACCACGTCGTACGCGCGCCGCAGCTCCTCCAGGCAGTCCGTGACCGTGTCGAACAGCGCCCGCTGCCGCTCCCCGTGGTAGCCCGCCGCGCTCAGCTCCGCCACCGGCCGGCCCAGCACCACGACCTGGCTGCTCGCCTCGCCGCCGGGCTTCAGCAGCACCGGGTTCATCAGCGCGCTGGGCTCGGTGCGGGCGGCCGCCGCCTGCATGGCCTGCGCCCGCCCGATCTCGGCGCCCTCGCGGGTCACGTACGAGTTGAGCGACATGTTCTGCGCCTTGAACGGCGCGACGGAGACGCCGCGCCGGGCCAGCCACCGGCAGATGCCGGCGGTGACCACGCTCTTGCCCGCGTCCGACGTCGTGCCGGCGACCAGCAGGCCGCCGGCGCGCGCCGTCACTTGACGATCAGATAGATCCCGTACGCCACGGCTGCTGCACACAGCGTGAAGCATACGTACGCACCCGTCCTGGCCAGGGCGGAGGGTGCCGTCTCGGTCGCCGCGGCGCCCTCGGGGCCGTCCGGCTCCGTCTTCGGCGAGAGGCCGACGATGCCCACCGTGAAGAGGCCCACGAGCGCCACCGTCATGACGAGGCTGACGCCGAAGACCTCGCCGAGTGCTGCCCAGTCGATGTCCATGCTGCTTCCTTGGTCTCAGTGGGGATCGGCCGTCAGACCGTGGCCTGGGAGGCGGGGCCCGACGCGGTCCGCGGCGCGGGTATGCTCACCGGCTCCACGGCACCGTCCGCGCCGTCGCCGGCGGTGGCTGGCTGTCCGGTCACCGGGTCCACGTCGTTGACGTTGGAGTGGTCGACCCGGTCGCGGCGCGAGGCCGCCCAGATCGTCGCGCAGGCGGCGACGCCCAGGATGGCGACCGTCACCACGCCCCAGTCGCCCCGGTCCGCGAGGAACGCCGCGGCCCCCGCGATCAGCCCCGCGGCCGGCAGGGTCAGTCCCCACGCGGCGACCATCCGCCCGGCGGTGCTCCAGCGCACCACGCCGCCCTTCTTGCCCACGCCGGAGCCCATGATCGAGCCGGAGCAGACCTGGGTGGTGGACAGGGCGAAGCCGAGGTGCGAGGAGGCGAGGATCACCGTGGCCGAGCTGGTCTGGGCGGAGAAGCCCTGCGGCGGCTGGATGTCGGTGAGGCCCTTGCCCATGGTGCGGATGATGCGCCAGCCGCCGAGGTACGTGCCGAGCGCGATGGCCAGCGCGGCGGAGACGATGACCCAGGTGGGCGGGTCGGAGTTGGGGGCCAGCGAGCCGCCGGTGATCAGCGCCAGGGTGATGACGCCCATCGTCTTCTGGGCGTCGTTGGTGCCGTGGGCGAGGGAGACCAGCGCGCCGGAGGTGATCTGCCCGGCGCGGTAGCCCTTCGCGGTCTGGTCCGCGGAGCGGCGCCTGGCCAGCCGGTACGTCAGCCGGGTCGCGGCGGCGGCGGCGATGCCCGCGACCAGCGGCGCGGCGATGGCGGGGATGAGGACCTTCATGACGATGGCGTCCATGTGCACGCCGTTCCAGCCGACGGAGACGAGGGTCGCGCCGATCAGGCCGCCGAAGAGGGCGTGCGAGGAGCTGGAGGGCAGCCCGGCGAGCCAGGTCAGCAGGTTCCAGACGATCGCACCCACCAGCCCCGCGAAGATCACTTCGGGCTGGATGCCGGACCCTTCGTCGATGATGCCGCCGGAGATGGTCTTGGCGACTTCCACGGAGAGGAAGGCGCCGACGAGGTTGAGGACTGCGCTCATCGCCACCGCCGTCTTGGGCTTGAGCGCCCCAGTGGAGATGGTGGTGGCCATGGCGTTGGCGGTGTCGTGGAACCCGTTCGTGAAGTCGAACACCAGGGCGGTGACTACGACGACTCCGATGATGAGAGTGAGGTGTTCCATGTACCCAAGCAATCCGCTCGAAGGTCGGGGGCCGTGAGGAACGTAAGTACTCCGAGTGAACACAAGGTGAACTGGGCCGGACGTGACGGTGACGGGGGCGAATGGGTGTCGCAATGTCTCCGGCCAAACGCTTCATGCGCAGGTCATAGGGAGGATACAGATGCGTCACGCGTGGCGTGAGCTGCTGGCGACGGCCCGCCGGATGTACTCCGAAGGGCTGGTCGTCGGGACCTCGGGCAACGTCTCCGCACGGGTGGGCGACCATGTGCTCATCACCCCGACCGGCGTTCCCTACGAGGAGTTGGGCGACGACGACCTCGTCGCCGTCGACCTGCGGGGGCGGCAGACGCACGGCTCGCTCAAGCCGACCAGCGAGCTGCCCATGCACCTCGCCGTCTACGGGAACACCGGCGCGAGCGCAGTCGTGCACACCCACGCCGTGCACGCGACCGCCGTCTCCACGCTCGTGCCGGAACTGCCCACCGTCCACTACGCCACCGCGGCCCTCGGCGGCCCGGTGCGCGTCGCGCCGTACGCGCTCTACGGAACGCCCGAGCTGGCCGCGGGCATGCTGACGGCGCTCGACGGGCGGTCCGCCTGCCTGCTCCAGAACCACGGCACCGTCGCCTACGGCGCCGGCCTTGCGCAGGCGTACGACAGGACCGCGCAGCTCGAATGGATGTGCCGGGTGTGGCTGGCCGCGCGCTCGGTACCGGGGCTGAGCCCGTCGCTGCTGTCGGCGGACCAGCTCGGGGAGGTGGCGGAGAAGCTGAAGGGCTACGGCCAGGGGTGAGCCGGCGCCCGTGACCCGGGCGGGTGCGCGCACTGGCAGGGTCCTGGCCGTACGCGGACAATGGCGGGGATGCGTATCAAACCGGCCGCCGCGGCCCTGACCAGCCTCCTCGCCGCCGGAGTCGGCGCCGGGGCCGCCGCCGTGGCCGCCGGGCGGTACGGCTCCCGCGCCGCCCTGCGGCCCGCCCCCACCGGCCCCGTCGGCTTCGAAGGACCCCGGCTGCGGGTGATCGCCGCGGCCGGCGGGCAGGTCACCCTCGCGCCCGGCTCGCCGCCCGCCCTGCGCCCCGAGACGTACGGGCTGACGGGCCGGGACGTGCACGCCGTCGTCGGCCCGCTGGTGCGCGCCGAGTCGTGGCCGGGCGGCCGGCTCGTGCGCCGACTGGAGCGCGTGACGTACGGCAGCCTGGAGGCGGGCACGCGGGTGCGGCTGACGCCGAAGGTGTACGTGGGCACGCCGCGCTCGGCGCTGGGCCTCGCGTACCAGGAGGTCACCGTCACGGGCCCGCTGGGCCCGCTGCCCGCGTGGTACGTGCCGGGCACCCGCGGCACCTGGGTCATCGCCGCCCACGGCCTCGGCGACACCCGCGAACAGGCCCTGACCGCCCTGCCGTTGCTGCACGAGCTGGGCCTGCCGGTCCTCGCCCCCGCCTTCCGCGGCGACCCCGGCGCCCCGCCCGTCCCCGGCGGCCGCGGCGCGCTCGGCCGCGCCGAGTGGCCCGACCTCGACGCGGCGCTCCACTGGGCGGTGCGCCACGGCGCGCGGCGCGCGGTGCTCTACGGCTGGTCGACCGGCGCCACCATGGCGCTGCGCACGGCCGCGGAGTCCGCGGCGGCCTACGGCATCGCGGGGCTGGTGCTGGACTCGCCGGTGCTCGACTGGCGCCCCGCGGTACGGGCCCTCTCCGGCCGTTCCGGCGCCCCCGGGCGGCTCCCGCTGCCCGGTCGGCTGCGCGGTCTCGCGGTGCTGGCGGCCGGGGAGTACGCGGAGCTGGACACCGCGCTCGCCGTGCCGGAGGCGCCGACGCTGGTGCTCCAGGGCCAGGCCGACGACATCGCGCCGCTCGCCGCGGCGCGGGCGTTCGCGGCCCGCGGCGGCGACAAGATGCTGCTCCGCGAGGTCCCCGACGGCCGGCACGCGGCGCTGTGGAACGCCACCCCGGCCGCGTACGAGGAGACCGTGCGCCGCTTCCTGACCCCCCTGCTCTAGGTCGTCGTTCGGCTCTTCGCCGGGCCCGCGCCGCGCCCTGATCCGACAAGATCCAACGACGGGCCCCAGCCCTCCTGCGAGCCCGCCGCGGCCCGCCCCGACGGCCCCTCGCCAACCCCGGATTGGGCTTTCGCCGCCCCACCCGCGAGACTTGGTGCGTGATGGCGCACAGTTCGCACCACCCGCCGCTCCGCCTCGTCCCCAGGCAGCCCCGTCGCGAGATGGCCGCCGCAGCCCGCCGGGCCGTCGTCGACCGGGCCCTGCGCCCAGCGCCGCGGCCACCGGAGGGCATCGCCGCGCCCCGGGTGCTCGCCGGCCACGCCCGCACCCTGCTCGCCGAGGCGGTGCGGGTCGCCAGGTGGGCGGAGGGGCGGCCACAGCCGTGGACGGAGGCACCGCAGGCCGAGTGGGACCGGGCCAGGCTCGCGGGCCTGGTCGAGGTGCAGGGCGCGTACGCCCGCCCCGCCTGGCGGCTGCGGGCCTGGGACCGCGACGAGCGCGCGGTGCTCCGCGGCTGGGTCGCGCTCTTCGACGCCTGGTCGCTGGCGCACCCCGCGCCCGAGCCGCTGGCCGTCGACTCCGTCGCCCTCGGCGACGCCATCGAGGCCATGCCGCAGATGCTCGCCCTGCTCCACCTCACCGGCGGCCCCGTCCGCGTACCCGCCCTGCTCGACCTCCTCGGTCAGCGCGTCGCCGAACTGCGCACCGAGCGCTGCGAGGTCGCGTACGGCAGCGAGGGCGCCCCCGTACCGGGCCGGGCCGCCGAGCCGGCGGCGGAGGTGCCGGACGCAGAGCTGCCGGCGCTGCTGTCCGGGCTGCTGGACTGGGCGCTGGAGGCGTTCGCCTCCGTGGGGGCGCTGACCCGCGAGGGCCCCGAGGTGTCGCTGACGCCGCTGGGCCATTGGGCCGTGTGGATGAAGATCGAACAGATCTGCATCGCCGCCCAGGGCCCCGAGGGGCACATCGAGAAGCCCGCCGAGGCGATGCTGCGCAGTTGCGCGGGGCTGACGCCGGGCCCGGCCCGCGCCGAGTACCGCGCGTGGCTGGCGGCGCGGCCGTCGGGCAGCGCGGTCGCGGAGCTGCTGGAGGTGGCGCGGGGCGACGACGCGCTGCTGCGCGGGCTGGCGTTCGAGGCGCTGCGCGCGGTCGGCGCGGCGGCGGAGAGCGCGGTGCGCGAGGCGTGCGACGAGCCGATGCTGCGGCCTTACGCGCTGCTGTGGCTGGCCGAGCAGGAGGGCGGCGACGCGGACGAGGCGCTGGGCGCGCTGACCCGCGAGGAGGCGACCTGGCTGTGGGTCGACACCGCCGCCGCGGTCGCCGACCACGGCGAGGGCAGCCTGCTGGTACGGCACCTGGAGTCCGCGGTGCAGGGCAGCGTGCCCGCGCTGCTGGCGGAGGTGGGGGGCGCGGGCCATCCCCGTACGGTCCAGGTGCTGGTGGCGCTGGCCGCCGCGCACCCCGACCCGGCGGTGGCCAAGGCCGTGCGCCGGGCGGCCTTCCGGGTGCACACCGGCGGGGCGTGAGCGGGGCGGGCGCGGGTCAGCGGGGGGTGGGCGCGTACGTGCCGAAGCTCCAGATGTTGCCCTCGTGGTCGCGCGCCATGTAGTCCCGCGCCCCGTAGTCCTGGTCGGTCGGCGGCATCAGGATCTCCACGCCGTGCTCCACGGCCTGCCGGTGGTGCGCGTCGGGGTCGTCCACCACGACGTACACCCCGCTGGGGCCGCCGGCGCCCACCGCCCTGTCGAACTCGCTGCCGGTGCCCTTCGAGCCCAGCATCACCATCCCGTTCCCCTGAGCCAGCTCCGCGTGCACCACCCTGCCGTCCTCGCCCTCGTAGACCGCGACCTCCCGGAAGCCCAGCCCTTCGGTCAGCAGCCGGACGGCGGCCTTGGCGTCGTCGTACAGCAGGGTGGGGTAGACGGTCGGGGCGTCGTCGCTGCCGGGCATGCGGATCACGTCCTCTCGAAGCCTGTACGGGCAGTCTGGCACCGGCCACCGACAGCGGCAGCCGGGCCGCGCTCCCGGGGCCGCCCGCCGGATCCGGCGGGTTAACCGGGTTGCGGGCCCCGATACACTTGCCGCATGGCACCTCTCCACGTGCATTAGGCGGCGTAGCGCGCGTTCCGCCCCGTCCTTGCCGTCTTCCGCCCTGCCCTGGAGAAACTTCCGTGATCACCGCCACCGGCCTGGAGCTGCGCGCCGGCGCCCGCATCCTCATCGAATCCGCCACCTTCCGCATCGCCAAGGGCGACCGCATCGGCCTCGTCGGGCGCAACGGCGCCGGCAAGACCACCCTCACCAAGGTCCTGGCCGGCGAGGGCCAGCCCGCCGCCGGCACCGTCACCCGCGGCAGCACCGTCGGCTACCTGCCGCAGGACCCGCGCACCGGCGACCTCGACGTGCTCGCCCGCGACCGCATCCTGGCGGCCCGCGGGCTGGACACCGTCATCCGCAAGATGCGCGAGGACGAGGAGCGGATGTCCGGCGGCAAGGGCGCCACCCGCGAGAAGGCCATGCGGCGGTACGAGCGCATGGAGACCGAGTTCCTCACCAAGGGCGGGTACGCCGCCGAGGCCGAGGCCGCCACCATCTCCGCCAGCCTCGGGCTGCCCGACCGGGTGCTCGGCCAGCCCCTCCATACGCTCTCCGGCGGCCAGCGCCGCCGCGTGGAGCTGGCCAGGATCCTCTTCTCCGACTCCGAGATCCTGCTGCTCGACGAGCCGACGAACCACCTCGACGCCGACTCGGTCGTCTGGCTGCGGGACTATCTGAAGACGTACCACGGCGGCTTCGTCGTCATCTCCCACGACGAACAGCTCGTCGAGACCGTCGTCAACAAGGTCTTCTACCTCGATGCCAACCGCGCCCGCATCGACGCGTACAACATGGGCTGGAAGCTCTATCTCGCGCAGCGCGAGGCGGACGAGAAGCGCCGCCGCCGCGAGCGCGCCAACGCGGAGAAGAAGGCCGCCGCCCTCAACGCCCAGGCCGACAAGATGCGCGCCAAGGCGACCAAGGCCACCGCCGCGCAGAACATGGCCCGCCGCGCCGAGCGGCTGCTCTCCGGGCTCGACGAGCAGCGGCAGGCCGACAAGGTCGCGCGGCTGCGGTTCCCCGACCCGGCCCCGTGCGGCAAGACGCCGCTGACCGCCGAGGGCCTGTCCAAGTCGTACGGGTCGCTGGAGGTCTTCACCGACGTCGACCTCGCCGTGGACAAGGGCTCCCGCGTCGTCATCCTCGGTCTCAACGGCGCCGGGAAGACCACGCTGCTGCGGCTGCTGGCCGGCGTCGAGAAGCCCGACACCGGCGGGGTCACCCCCGGCCACGGCCTCAAGCTCGGCTACTACGCGCAGGAGCACGAGACCCTCGACCCGGACCGTTCGGTGCTGGAGAACATGGCCTCGGCCGCGCCCGACATGGACGCCGTCGAGATGCGCAAGGTGCTCGGCTCGTTCCTCTTCTCCGGCGACGACGTCGACAAGCCCGCGCGCGTGCTCTCGGGCGGCGAGAAGACGCGGCTCGCGCTGGCGACGCTCGTCGTCTCCTCCGCGAACGTGCTGCTGCTCGACGAGCCGACCAACAACCTCGACCCGGCCAGCCGCGAGGAGATCCTCGGCGCGCTGCGCACCTTCACCGGCGCCGTCGTCCTCGTCACCCACGACGAGGGGGCGGTGGACGCGCTGGAGCCGGAGCGCATCATCCTGCTGCCGGACGGCGTCGAGGACCTGTGGAACGCGGACTACGCAGACCTGGTAGCGCTTGCTTGATCACCCCCGTCTGGATCATTCGGCTCATGGGTGATCCATCATCTGAGTGAGTGGTGCTCGTACCGCGGCGTGGCGCCTGGTCACCGGGCGTGCGGTGCCGGCTACGCGCGCCGTCGCCGCCGCCCCGCCCCGGCACTGCCCCCTGACCTGCCTAATCACTCCGTGCCGCGGTCCCGGCCGGTCCGCGGGCGGGCTCGGAATGGCGGGTTCCGATGCTCCCCGAGAGGAACCGGGGAGAAAACCTCATGTCGCGGACCTTGCCGAACGGGTGGCCAGGAGGCCATAAAGGGGTGATCATGAGAGTCCAGAGCGCACTTCCGTACGAGGAGGCACGGGTGGCCGAGACTCTGAAGAAGGGCAGCCGGGTTACCGGCGCCGCGCGCGAAAAGCTCGCGGCTGACCTGAAGAAGAAGTACGACTCCGGTGCGAGTATCCGGGCGCTGGCCGAAGAAACCGGTCGCTCCTATGGATTCGTGCACCGGATGCTCAGCGAATCCGGCGTGACCCTGCGCGGTCGCGGCGGCGCGACACGAGGCAAGAAAGCGTCGTCCTGACGGGACCGCCGCGGCCGCCCTGAGGGGCGCCCCGGACCCCGCACAGGCACCCGGCCGGTCCGCCGGACCGGCCGGGTGGTTACTGTTCGGTATATGACAGAGCTGCTGCACAGAGACGGCGTACGGCTCGCCCTGGACGGCGAGGACGGCACGCTGGCCACGGTGACCCTCGACCACCCCGCCCGGCGCAACGCGCAGTCGCCCGCCATGTGGCGGGCGCTCGCCGCCGCCGGGCGTGAACTCCCCGGCAGCGTCCGCGTGGTGGTGCTGCGCGCCGAGGGCAAATCCTTCTCCGCCGGACTCGACCGGCAGGCATTCACTCCCGAAGGCTTTGCGGACGAGCCGTCATTCCTTGAGCTCGCCCGCTATTCCGACGGCGACCTCGACGCGGTCATCGCCGAATACCAGGAGGCGTTCACCTGGTGGCGGCGGAATGACATCGTTTCCCTCGCGGCGGTGCAGGGACACGCGATTGGCGCGGGTTTTCAGCTTGCCCTCGCCTGCGACCTCCGGGTGTGCGCGGACGACGCGCAGTTCGCGATGCGGGAGACGTCGCTCGGGTTGGTGCCCGATCTCACCGGAACCGGCCCGCTGGTGCAACTCGTCGGATATGCACGGGCGTTGGAGATGTGCGTCACGGGGCGCTTCGTGCACGCGGAGGAGGCCGAGCGGGTGGGCCTGGCGAACCTCGTGGTCACGGCGGCGGAGTTGGACGCCGCCACCGCGGACCTGGCGGCGGCGCTGCTGGCGGCGCCGCGCGACGCGGTGATCGAGACGAAGGCGCTGCTGCGGGGGGCCGCGGGCCGGACGTACGAGGAGCAGCGCGCGGCGGAACGCGCGGCGCAGGCCCGCAGGCTGCGGGACCTGGCGGGCGTGGGGGAGTAGGGGCCGGCTGCGGGCGGGGCTGTGCGCCGGGTGCCGCACGGCTACGGGGCGCGGGTACGGCCGCCGGGCGGGTTACCGGATCTCGGTGACGAGGACCGTGACGGTCGCGGCGTCGGTCCTGGTGCGTACGGCGCGGGCCACGTCGAGCGCGCGGTGTGCAGAGTCGAGGACGACGCGTACTTCGGCGTGGTCGCCGTCGGGGAGGACGTCGGAGTCGACCACCCCCGGCACGTCCGGTGCGCCGTGGCCGGGCCGGTCGGTCTCCCGGGCGGTGGGCGGGGGAGAGTCCGGCGGGCCTCCCGGGACGGGCTGTGCGGCGGTCTGCGGGGTTTCCAGCAGACCTGCTACGTGGACGTCCACCGCGGCCACGCGCAGCCCCAGGCGCTCCTCCGCGCCCCGCAGCAGGGCCTCCCGCAGGGCCGCCGCGGTGGCGGTCATCGGCCGGTCCACGGTGGCGTCGCACTGCGCCGAGATCCGCAACTCCCCGTACGGCAGCGCACTCACGGGCGCGGGCCCGACGGCCTCGGCTCCGCCGAGGGCCCTGGCGTCAGCCCGCCCGCCGCGCGGCTCCGAGTCCACCTGATCCCCAGGGTCCGCCAGCCCCACCCGCAGCCCCGTCACCCGCGCCTCGCGCACCCCCGCCGCCGCGCGGCGCAGCACGCCGGCCGCCGCGCGCTCGGCGATCCACGTGCCGTCCGCGGCGTCGCCCAGGGGCAGCAGCCTCCCGAGCCCCACCTGCTCGCGCACAGCCCGCTCCCAGTTCCCCGCCGTCATGCACTCCATCCTCCCCGACCCGAACCACCCGCTCGTGGATCCCGCCGCCCCGGCCACCCGTTCGCGGACCTGCGTGGGCCGGGTGTCGCATCCCCCTGGCCCGGCCCGGGCAGGGGACGGATAGTGGGGGGCGAAACGAGCCACGCCACGTTCGTCGGAAAGGGTGGAGACGGTGAGCAGCGAGTCGACGGTCAGCGAGGTTCCGCGGGAGCCGGCGGCGGTCCCGCCGAAGGTGCTGGGCACGCGGCGCGGCACCGGCGATCCGGCGACGCGGGGGCGGACGACGATCGCCGACGGCGTGGTCGAGAAGATCGCGGGCCTCGCCGCGCGCGACGTCGTCGGCGTGCACGCCATGGGCAGCGGCCTCGCCCGTACCACGGGCGCCGTACGGGACCGCGCGCCCGGCTCCACCCGGTCGGTGGCCGGGGTGCGGGCCGAGGTCGGCGAGGTGCAGACGGCCCTCGACCTGGAGATCGTCGTCGACTACGGAGTCTCCATCACCGAACTCGCCCACGCCGTACGCGAGAATGTCATATCGGCCGTCGAGCGGATGACCGGCCTCGAAGTGGTCGAGGTCAACATCGCGGTGACCGACGTGAAGCTGCCCGACGACGAGGAAGAGGCTGCCGAGCAGCCGCGGCTGCAGTGACGGCGGGGCGGGGGACCCGCCTCGGGAAGCTTGGGGAAGGTGCGTGCGATGAGCATGGCAGTGGTCGGCCTGATCGCCGGCATGGCGCTGGGCTTCGCCGGCTACTTCGGCGGCTTCGGTGCCTTCCTGCTGGTGGCGGCGCTCGGCGCGATCGGCTTCGTCGTCGGCCGGGTGCTGGACGGCGATCTGGAGCCGGGCGACTTCTTCCGCAGGCCGGGCGAGCGCGACGACCGGCGGCGGTGACCGGGTGACGTCCGTGACGAGCGAACACGCGGAAGAACACGCCGAAGAGCACGCAGAAGAAGCGGCACCCGCCGAGGACGCCGCCGCCGGCGAGCCCGCCGTGCCGGCGGGGGAGCGGGGCGCGACCCGGATCGAGGACCGCGTCATCGCGAAGATCGCCTCCCAGGCGGCCCGCGAGGCGCTCCTCGGCGCGCCCGGCACCGACGCCGCGCACGCCGCCGTCGTCGTACGGGGCGACACCGCCCGCGTCCGCGTCGGCGTCCACCTGGGGTTCCCGTCCGACCTCGGCGCCCAGTGCTGCGCCGTGAGTCGGGCGGTCACCGAACGGGTAAGGGCTCTGGTCGGGCTGGAGGTCCCGGAAGTGGCCGTGGAGGTCGAGCGGCTGCACGCCACGGAGCGGCCGAATGCGCCGCGGGGGAGGGTGCGATGAGCGGCGACGAGACGAAGTCCTGGCCGGCCGGCGGCTCGGCCGGCACCGCGACGGCCGAGCCGCACGAGTGGCGGCAGAGCACGTCGGCCTCCGGGTACGCCGCCGGGCCGGACGGCGGGAGCGCCGACGCGGCGGCCCGCTTCTGGTCCGTACGCCGCGTGCCCGCCGCGCTCACCGCCGCCGCGGCCACCGTGGGCGTCGGGCTGCTGCTCTATGACGTCGTCGCCGTACGCGCGGAACGCTCCGCGATGCGCTGGCGCCGCCGCGTCGCCGACGAGCTGGCCGCCCGCCCGCTCGACGACGCCTGGGTGCTCACCGCCGCCGCCCTGGCCGTGCTGCTCGGCGGCTGGCTGGTGCTGCTGGCCGTCACGCCGGGGCTGCGCAGTGTGCTGCCGATGCGGCACGCCTCGCCGGACCTGCGGGCCGGGCTGGACCGCCGGGCGGCGTCCGTCGTGCTGCGCGACCGGGCGATGCAGATCTCGGGCGTGCGGTCGGTACGGGTCTCGGTGGGCCGCCGCCGCGTCAGCGCCCGCGCCGAGTCCCACTTCCGGGAGCTGGACGACGTACGCGCCGACCTCGCCGCGGTCCTCGGCGACGGCATCCGCGAACTCGGCCTCGCCCGCAGGCCCGAGCTGTCCGTCCACGTACGCCGGCCGCCGGCGAAGGGGTGAGCGCGATGCTGCGCGTGGTCAACCGGATCCTGCTCGCCGTCACCGGCCTCCTCGTCGCCGGTGCCGGGATCGCCGTGCTCTTCGCCGGGCTCGACCTGCCGCGGCCCGGCTTCGCGCCGTACGCCGGCGGCTCCGACGACGTGCTGCTGAGCCGGGCCACCCGGCTGCGGTGGCGGGACGACGGCTGGTGGTGGCCGACGGTGGTCGGCGGTCTGTCGCTGCTCGTGCTCTGCTGCGGCTGGTGGCTCGTCGCCCAGTTGCGCCGGGCCCGCCTCGGCGAGGTCGTCGTCGACACGGGCGGCGCACTCGCCCCCGGCCCCTCCGGCGCGGACCGCGGCCAGAAGGGCGACTGGGCTTCCGCCACGGACCCGGACCCCGACGGTACGGAGTCCGGGGGCCCCGGCACGCTCACGCTGCCGGCCGCCCCGCAGGCTCTGCTGCGCGGGTCCGCGCTGGAGGAGGTGCTGGCGGAGGAGGCCGGTGCGCTGGAGGGGGTGGAACGGGCCCGGGTGACCCTCACGGGCCGGCGCACGGCGCCGCGCGCCAGCTTCGGTGTGCTGCTGGGCCCCGGCGCGCATCCCGCGGCGGCCGTGGACCACATCGAGGAGCGGGCGCTCGCCCCGGCCCGCGCGTCGGTGGGCCTGGCGCGGCTGCCCGCGGAGATCAGGTTCCGCCCGGCCAAGCACCGCCCGGAGCGCGTCTCGTGACGGCGCGGGCGGGCGCGGGCCCGTAGGCTCCTAGCCGTGCCGGACCGCGGCCGGTGCGCGATGCGCCCGGTCCGTACCGGCGGCACGGCTCGCACGGCGCACGCGCGCCCGGCCCCGGGGCCCCGCGCCCGTCCCGCTCGCGGGTAACCGGCGTAAGCGGCCGAAGCCCGTGCTCGTACGTGCTCTCCGTCCGGCCATCGCGCTCAGATGCTCCGCCGCATGCCGCCGTCGATCGGCAGCATGACCCCGGTCAGGTACGACGCCGCGGGCGACAGCAGGAACGCCGCCGTCCGGCCGAACTCCTTTGGGGTGCCGTAGCGGCCCAGCGGGATCTTCGCCTCCATCCGGGCCCGTGCCGCCGCCGCGTCGCCGGACAGCGCGTCCAGCTCGCGGGCCCGGTCCGTGTCGATCCGGGCCGGCAGCAGCCCCACGACCCGCACCCCCCGCGGCCCGAGGTCGTCGGCGAGCGACTTGGCGTACCCGGCGAGCCCCGGGCGCAGCCCGTTGGAGATGGTGAGCCCGGGAATCGGCTCGTGGACGGAGCCGGAGAGCACGAAGCCGATGACCCCGCCCTCCTCCAGCTCGCCCGCGGCCGTCCTGGCCATCCGCATCGCACCGAGGAAGACGGAGCCGAACGCCGTCTCCCACTCGGCGTCCGTGTTGGCGGTGGCGTTGCCCGCGGGCGGGCCGCCGACGCTGATGAGCACGCCGTCGAAGCGGCCGAAGCGCTCCCGGGCGGCGGCGATGAGCCGGTCCGGGGTGCCGGGGTCTGCGTTGTCGGCGGCGACGCCGACGGCCGACTCGCCGAGCGCGGCGGCGGCGCTCGTCACGCGGTCCTTGTCGCGGCCGCTGAGCACCACCTTCGCGCCCTCGGCGAGCAGTTGCTCGGCGACGGCGAGACCGAGGCCGCGCGAGCCCCCGGTCACGACGTAGACGCGGTCGTTGAGTCCAAGATCCATGGGGGTCAGTCTGCCGCCATCTGCTCGGCGGGCGCCAGGGATGGGGCGGGGTCGTCGTCCGCGGCCCGCCGCGCCGGGGCGTCCGCAAGCTTCCCGGCCCCGTCGGCGGGGGTCCCGCCGGGCGCTTCCCCGCCCTTCGCGGGCTCCGCCGGTGCCGCGGTCTCCTCCTCGGCCGCCTTCGCCGCCGCGGCCTCGCGGTCGCGGCGCTCACGGCGTACGAGAACCCACCAGCCGAACGGCACCGCCGCCGCGAAGATCCACCACTGGATCGCGTACGCGATGTGCACCCCGATGCTGCTGTGGTCCGGCTCGGGGACCGGCTCCGGCTGCTTGCCCGCGGCCTTCGGCGAGGTGCCGACCAGCTCGACGAACCCGCCGAGCACCGGCCCCGGCAGGCCGTCCGCGGCCTCGTCGGTGCTGTTGATCAGCATCACCTGGCGGTCCGGCAGGCCCGCCTTGTCGCGGATGCCGCTGCCCGTCGTCTCGTCGGGGCGCAGCCGGCCGGTGACGGTGACCTCGCCGGCGGGCGGGGGCGGCACCTTGGGGAAGGCGGTGAGATCGGCGCCCGCGGGCACCCAGCCGCGGTTGACGAGGACCGCGGAGCCGTCGGTGAGGCGGAGCGGGGTGACGACGAAGTAGCCCTGCTTGTCGTCGGCGCCGAGCCGCTGCCGTACGACGACCTCGCGCTCCGGCTCGTACGCGCCGGTGGCCGTGACCGTGCGCCAGGTGTCCTCGCGTGGCACCGTGCGGCCCTCGCGCATGAGCCGGTCCGCCGGGACCGGCTCGGCCTTGAGGTTGCGGGCGACGAGGTCGTTGCGCGCGACCCGGTCCTCGTGGCGGTGCAACTGCCAGAAGCCGAGCTGGATCATCACGGGGATGAGCAGGACGGCCACCAGGGTGACGATCACCCACTGCCGGGACAACAGGAAGCGGTACACCCCTTGACCGTACTCCCCGGTCCACCGCCGCCCGACGGGACCCCGCTACCCCGCTCCGCCGTCCCCGCCGGGCAGCGCGTCCGCCGGCTCGACGTCCCGCATGAGGTGGAGGAAGGCGGCCTCGTCGATCACCGGGGTGCCGTGCGCCGCGGCCCGCGTCACCTTGCTCGTCGGCCCGCCCGGGTCGTTGGTGACCAGCAGGCTCGTGTAGCGCGAGACGCTGCCCGCGACGTGCAGCCCGGCCTCGACGGCCCGGTCCTCCAGGAGGCTGCGGTCCACCGAGGTGTCGCCGGAGAAGGCCACGCGCATGCCCTGCTTGAGCCGGCCGCCGCGCACGTACCGCCCCGGGTTGGGGTACGGGGACGCGGGCAGCCGCCGGTTGGGCCGCCAGGTGCGCCACTGGTACGCGCCGTGCCCGCCCGGCGAGCGGGCGCCGCCGGCGCCCCCGGCGGGCGCCTGCTCCGCCCACTCCGTCAGCGGCTGGCAGGCCAGCAGCGGCAGCCGGGCGCCGGCCTCGGCGGCCTGCCGCAGGCTGGGGCGGAAGATCTCGGCGAGGACGCGGGCGTCGTCCTCGGCGTCGTGGGCCCTGCGCTGGGCGACGCCGAAGTGGTCGGCCAGCGACGCCAGCCGGGCGTTGGGCAGCGGCAGCCGCAACTGCCGGGCGAGCGCGATGGTGCACAGCCGCCGGCGCACGGGAGCGGTGAGCCCGGCGCGGGCGTACTCGCGGGCGATCATCATCCAGTCGAAGACCGCGTTGTGCGCGACGAGCACCCGGCCCTCCAGCCGCGCCGTGAACTCCTCGGCGATCTCCGGGAAGAGCGGCGCGTCGGCGAGCACCTCGCGGGTCAGGCCGTGGATCCACACGGGTCCTGGGTCGCGCTGCGGGTTGACCAGCGTGTACCAGCTGTCCTCCACCGCGCCGTGGGCGTCGAGGCGGTAGACGGCGGCGGAGACGATGCGGTCGTCGGAGCGCAGCCCGGTGGTCTCGACGTCGACGACGGCGTACGCCCCGGGGTAGTCGGCGGGCCAGCCGTCGGCGGGGGCGGCGGGCGGGGGGACGCCGTGGCGCTGCCCGGCGTCGGCCTCGGTGTCGGTCTCTCTGCCGGCGGTCCCCGTTTCCGCGGTACGCGCCGGGTCCGCGGACTCCGCGGGACCGGCGGGCGGGGGCAGCGGGAGAGCCGGCTGCAGCGCGACCGGTTCCGCGCCAGGAAGCGGCTGCTGCCGCGCGACTTGACGGGGACTCAGGGGCGTCGCGCGGTCTTCGAGCATGGGTTCAGAGCATAGAGCCTGCCACCGACACGGCGGCGCGCGCGGGTGCCGCCTGAGCACCCGTCAGCGGTCAGTCCGCGGGCTGCCCTGCCACCGGGCCGCGCGGGGTGACCAGGCCCGTCTCGTAGGCGAGCACGACGAGTTGGGCCCGGTCGCGGGCGCCGAGCTTCGTCATCGACCTGCTGACGTGCGTTTTTGCGGTGATCGGGCTGATGTGCAGCCGGGCGGCGATCTCCTCGTTGCTGAGGCCGCCGCCGACGAGGGTGACGACCTCGCGCTCGCGCCGGGTGAGCTCGCGCAGCGCGTCGTCCGCGTCGGGCACGCCGCCGGCCGGGCGGGACACGTACTCCTGGATCAGCTTGCGCGTCAGCGCGGGGGAGAGCAGCGCGTCGCCGCGGGCGGCGACCCGTACGCCGTGCAGCAGGTCCTCCGGCTCCATGTCCTTGACGAGGAACCCGGCCGCCCCGGCGCGCAGCGCGCCCCAGACGTACTCGTCCACGCCGTAGTTGGTGAGGATGACGACGTGCACGTCGGCCAGTTCGGGGTCTGCGGCGATCCTGCGGGTGGCCTCGATGCCGTCGAGCACCGGCATCTGCACGTCGACCAGCGCCACGTCGGGACGGTGCCGGGCGGCGAGCCGGACCCCCTCGGCGCCGTCGGCGGCCTCGCCGACCACCTCGATGTCGTCCTCGGCGTCGAGCAGCGCCCGGAACCCGCCCCGGATGAGGGCCTGGTCGTCGACGAGCAGCACCCGGATCACGTGGCCGCCCCCGCGGGGCCGCCGGCCCGCGGCAGCGGCAGCTCGGCGCGTACCCGGAAGCCGCCCTCCGGCCGCGGCGCGGCGTGCAGCTCGCCGCCGAGCGCGGTGACCCGCTCGCGCATCCCCGTCAGCCCGATGCCCGGCTGCGGCGGTGCCCCGGGGTCGGCGGTGCCGTCGTCGTCGACCTGGACGACGACCTTGTCCGGCGCGTACGAGACGTGCACGCCCACCGCCGCCGCGGGCCCCGCGTGCCGCGCGACGTTCGTCAGCGACTCCTGCACGATCCGGTACGCCGCCCGGTCCACCTCCGCCGGCAGCGCCGGCCGCTCACCCGCGACCGCCACCGTCGCCGGCACCCCCGAGCCCCTGGCCCGTTCCACCAGCTCGGGCAGCCGCTCAAGGCCGACGCCCTCGGCGCCGCCGTCCGCGTTGCGCAGCACGTGCAGCGTGGAGCGCAGCTCGCGCGCGGCGTCGCCGCTGGCCTCCTGGATGGCCAGCAGCGCCGGCGGCGGCTCCTCGCCGCGCTTCTTCGACAGGTGCACGGCCACCCCGGCCTGCACCTTGATCACGGAGATGCTGTGGGTGAGGGTGTCGTGCAGCTCGCGGGCGATGCGCAGCCGCTCCTCGTCGGCGCTGCGCTGCGCGTTCTCCGCGGCCCGCTCCTCGGCCTGCGCGAGCATCGCCTCGTGCTGGATGCGCATGGCCGCGCCCATCGCGCACGCCACGATCCAGCCGAACGTCAGGAACCGCTCCTCCAGCGCCGCGCGCAGCGCCACGTCGCCGAGCGGGAGCAGCGGCAGCGAGCCGAGGCTGACCACGAGGGAGAGGAGGGCGGTGACGGCGAAGAAGCCGCGGTGCCCGCCGCGGATGGACCGGTAGACGGCGACCAGCATCGGCAGCACCGGGCTGCCGTCGGGGTAGCCGCGGAGCTGGTACGCGACCATGGCCGCCGCCGTGATCACCAGCACCGCGCGCGGGAAGCGGTGCCTGGCCACCAGCGCCACGCTGCCGACCAGGCCCAGCACCCAGGCGAGCGCGTCGAAGCCGATGCGCCCGTCCGGCGCCAGCAGCATCGTGCCCACGCAGCCGAGCGCCACGACGGCGGCGAAGCCCGCGTCCTTGGCGTACGCACGGGCATCGCGCGCCGTCTCCCGCCCGTCCTCGATCGCGGTCGCGAGGTAGCGGAACACCGTGTGCTCGCTGTTCGCGTCCGTCTGCGCTGCCGCCGTCATGGTGGCACCGTAGCCAATCGGCGCCGGTCAGGCGTCCTCCGGGAGGCGCAGCGGGCGCTGCTGCACAGGTTGCAGGCGGCGGGTTCCCTGCACCCCTGACCGCAGCGCGGGAGCCACTCGCCGGACGATGACGGGCGGCGGTTACGGGCGGATCGTGGAGCCCGACGGCGGCCGGCCGTCGGACGGCCGGCACGCGCACGGCGGACGGGAGGCCCACCATGCCCCTTCACGGAACTGACGGAGACCACCGCGTACGGATCCCGCAGCCGGCGGCGGCACGGGACGCCGCACGGCCCGCGCCACGCGACCCGGCACGGGACGCGCCGCGCGAGCCGCTACGGGATGCGGCCCGGCCCGCGCTCGGGCACGGCGGCGGGCCGCGGGCCGCGGCGGTCGGGCCCACCCGGCACCTCCTGCTGCGGCTGGCGGAGCCCGCGCGCCGCGCCGAGGCGCGGCGGCTGCTCGCGCTCGTCCTGGACGTGCCCCCGCTGCCGGGCGTGGAGCCCGCGGTGCTGATCGCCGAGGTGCCGGACGGCCGGCGGGCGGTGGACGTGCTCATCGAGCTGGCGTGGGCGGGGATCGAGCTGGACGGGTTCGCCCTCGACTCCGCGGCGTGACGGCCCGCGCCGGGAGCGGTGACGAGGGAGCGCGCCCGGCGCCGGTCGTCCAACTCGCGGGAGCCCATGGTCACTTGGCGAGGTGCGCGGCACGTATCGTGTGGCGCGTCCATGCAAAAAAGTGATGGCGCGGGCGAAGAGGGCGGTGACACGATCCCACGGTGGACTCTCGATATCTGCGCGCCTTCGTGACGGTGGCCGAGACCGGCGGGATATCGGCCGCGGCCGAGCGGCTGGGGTACGCGCAGTCGAGCCTCAGCGCCCAACTGCGCCGCCTGGAACAGGAACTCGGCGTCACGGTCGTGGTCCGCACCTCCACCGGCGCCTCCCTCACCGACGCCGGCGCCCGGCTGCTCCCGTACGCGCGCGAGGCGCTGGAGATCGACGAACGCATGCGCAGCGCGGCCGCCGCCTCCCGGCCCCGGCTGCGGATCGGGGCGCCGGAGACCCTGGCGGGCGAGTGGCTGCCGGACATCGTCACCGCACTGGACTACGGCGCCGGCGGGCCGGACGCGGACGCGGAGATCAGCGTGGTCGTCGGCCCCCGCGAACGGCTGGCGGAGCAACTGGCCGCCGGCGAACTGGACCTCGCCTTCCACTTCGAGGACGGCAGCCGCACGGCGGGCCCCAGCGCGGTCGTCGGCCACGAGGAGGTCGTGCTCGTCACCGGCCCCGCGCACCCGCTGGCGGGCGCGGCGGAGGTGACGGAAGCGGACGTGCTGGCCGCCGAGTTCCTCGTCGCGGAGCCGGGCTGCAGCTCGGCCGTCCTCTACGACCGCCTCAGCCGCGACCTGCCCGCCCGCACCCGCGCGGCCACCGCCGCCGGCTCCCTGCCCGCGCTGCGCCGGCTGGCGGCGCACGGCCGCGGGGTGGCGCTGCTGCCCCGGCTGGCCGTCGTACGGGACCTGGAGGACGGCGGGCTCGTCGACCTCCCGCTGGCCACCCGGCCGGGGCCGGTGGCGATCGAGGCCCGCTGGCGCCGCCACCCCGGCCAGGCGGAACCGACGCTGCGGGCCGTCCTGCGCCTGGCCCGCCGCCACACCACCCAGCTCCCCCCGCCCCCGGCCCTCCGCCGCGCCCCGGCCCGTACGGCCTGACCGGGGCGGCTGGGCAGAGTCCCGTACGCCGGTGGCACGCCCCGCCCCGCTCCGGCAGTCGCCAGGGCGCTCGCCGGGCCCGCGTCTTCCCGGCCCGCCCGTCCGCCCGCCGTGCCGGACCCGCCCGATCCGGTCCCGCGCCTGCGGACGCGGGGCGGTTCTTGCGCCAGACTGAGGCCATGGCCGATGCCGCCCTGCCGATCCCCCGTCCCCGTTCCCGGGCGCTCCGCGGGGCCGTCGTGCGGGGGGCCCGCGGGGTGTTCGCGGCGGCGGCCGCCGCGCATCTGGTGGGGCAGCTCGCCGGGGCCGACTGGCTCGTGCACACCACCAAGCCCCTGCTCATGCCCGCCCTCGCCGCCTACGCCGCCGCCCGCGGCGCCCCGCGGGCGCTGGTCGCCGGGCTGGGCTTCGGGTGGGCCGGGGACGTGCTGCTGCAGGTGGGCGGGGACGGGCCGTTCCTGGCCGGGATGGGGGCGTTCGCCGCCGGGCACGTCTGCTGTCTGGCGCTCTTCCGGCGCGAGCAGCGGCTGCCCCGGGCGGGGGAGCGGCGGCTGGCCGTCGCGTACGGGGCCGCCTGGGCCGTCGGCGTCGGCGCGCTGTGGCCGGGGCTCGACCCCGGGCTGCGCGGGCCCGTGGCCGCGTACAGCCTGCTGCTCGCCGCGATGGCGTTCGGCGCCGCCCGGTTCGGGCCGCGGGCCGGTGCGGGGGGTGCGCTGTTCCTGCTCTCCGACACCCTCATCGCCACCGACCTCGCCGGCCGGCCGCAGCCGCCCGCCGCCGGGTTCTGGGTGATGGCGACCTACCTGGCCGCCCAGTACCTCATCGCGGACGGCGTGCTGCGCCGCCTGCCGCCCGGCCCCGGCCCCGTACGCGGCGTCCGGCCGCCCGGCCCCGGACACGGCGAAGGCCGGGCCGCGGCGCCCTGAGGCGCCGCCACCCGGCCTGGTGGCCGCCGGTGGGTTACGTCACCAGCCGGGCCTCACCGCCGTACGGCGTCGTAGGCGTCCACGATCCCCGCCCCGTAGAAGGCGTTCGTCCGCTTGTCGCCGGTGCACGTGGAGTCCTCGACCCCGTTGCCGTCCGGGTCGTAGAACTCCGGGCAGCCCGGGTTGTCGGCCTGCGACTTCATCATCAGGTGCAGCGCCGTGGGCGACAGCCGCGGGTGCTTGCTCTTGATGAGCGCCGCCACGCCCGCGGCGTGCGGGGTGGCCATCGACGTGCCCTGCAGCCAGCCGTACTTGTTCTCCGGCAGCGTCGACAGGATGCGGCCGTTCTTCGACGGCGTGTCCGGGATCTGGTAGCCGTCACCGCCGGGCGCGGCGACGTCGACGACCTTCTGGCCGTAGCTGCTGTAGTACGACTTGTCGTCGTTCACGCCGGTCGCCGCGACGGTCACGATGCCCGGGAGCTGGGTCGGCACGTCCCAGCACTCGGACGGGTCGATGGTCCGCTCCAGGGGCGTGGTGTCGTTGGGGCTGGAGTCGTCCGCGATCTCGTCGGAGGCGAGGTCGTGGTTGGAGTTGCCGGCCGCGGCGAGGTGCAGAGTGCCCTTGCCCATCGCGTACAGCGAGGCGCGGTTGACCGCGTCGACGATCGCCCGCTGGTCGGGGTCGTCGAGGCAGTTGTAGAGCCACGGGTCGACGTAGTAGCTGTTGTTGGTGATCTCGATGCCGTTGTCGCCGGCGAAGACGAAGGCGCAGACGACGGCCTCGGCGTAGAACAGTGCGGTGTCTGGCTCGCTCACCTTGAGCGAGGCGACCTGCACGCCGGGCGCGACGCCGGCCACGCCGACGCCGTTGCGCGCGGCGGCGATCTCACCGGCGACGTGGGTGCCGTGGTAGTCGCCCGCCGGGTCGTAGGGCCGCCAGGCGCCCTCGGTGGTGTCCGCGACGCCGCCGACGCAGTTGGCGGACTGCTTGGCGGAGAAGTTGGCCTTGAGGTCGGGGTGCGTGTCGTCCACGCCGGTGTCGATGACGCCGACGGTGACGTCACGGCTGCCGGTCGAGACCTTGTGCGCCTTGTCGGCGCCGATCGCCGGCAGGTCCCACTGCTCCTTCTCCAGCGGCTCGACGCCCGGGTCCTGCGAACGGGCCTTCGCGGCGCCCTTGTAGACCTCCGGCGCGCTGGTCTCCAGCGTCCCCCCGGGCGTCAGCGGCGCCGTACGGCTCGCGCCCGCGGACTGCACGCCGCGCACGTCGCGCAGCTCTGCCGCGAAGTCCGGGTTGGTGGAGTGGGCGACGACCACGCCGATCTTCTTGTACGTGACGACCACCGAGCCGTCCGCGTCGGCGATCGCGTCCTTGACCCGGGCGATCGTCTTGTCGTCGGTCTTCGTGTTGACCACGTAAGAAAGCTTCTCGCCGGCCGCGGCCCCGGCGCTGCCGCCGGGCTCCGGGGCCGACGCGGCGGAGGCCGCCCCCGGCAGGAGGCCGAGCGCCGCCGCGAGGGTCAGCCCGAGGGGCACCGCCAGCAGGCGCCGACCGCGGGGTCGGAGATGAGTCATGGGATCTCCAGATCATCAGTCAGGAATCCGCCGCGGACCGTTGCCGCGGTCAGGTACACGGCAAGCGAACGTAGCGCTGATCACCCACGGCCATCAATACATCGCCCTGCAGTGTCTTTTGGCGTGTCGGGCACGCCAGGCGCTCCCGGCCCAGTCGTCACGCGCGTACGACGGAACGTTTCGCCCCCGCGACCTCAACAAACTGTTGATTGTCGGTGGCCTGGCGTAGGCTTCCAGAGGTCAGGTACTGCCGTGGGAGGGCCTTCTCCATGCTGCGTGACACCTATGGGCGGGTCGCCACCGACCTTCGCGTCTCGCTCACCGACCGCTGCAACCTGCGGTGCACGTACTGCATGCCCGAGGAAGGGCTCCAGTGGCTCGGCAAACCCGAGCTGCTCACCGACGACGAGATCGTCCGCCTCGTCCGCCTCGCGGTCACCGAGTTCGGCGTCACCGACGTGCGCTTCACCGGCGGCGAGCCGCTGCTGCGCCCCGGGCTCACCGGCATCGTCGAGCGCTGCGCCGCCCTCGAGCCCCGCCCCAAGCTCTCCCTCACCACCAACGGCATCGGCCTGGAGCGTACGGCCGCGGCCCTCAAGGCCGCGGGTCTCGACCGGGTGAACGTCTCGCTGGACACCCTCAGCGCCGACGTGTTCCAGCGGCTCACCCGCCGCAAGCGCCACGGCGACGTGCTCCGCGGCCTCGCCGCCGCCCGGGCCGCCGGCCTGGACCCGGTGAAGGTCAACAGCGTGCTGATGCCCGGGTTCAACGAGGACGAGGCCCCCGACCTGCTCGCCTGGGCCGTCGCCGAGGGCTATGAGCTGCGGTTCATCGAGCAGATGCCCCTCGACCCGCAGCACGGCTGGCAGCGCGACGGCATGATCACCGCGGGCGACATCCTCGCCTCCCTGCGTACGCGCTTCACGCTGACCCCCGAGGGGGAGACGGCGCGCGGCTCCGCCCCCGCCGAGCGCTGGCTCGTAGACGGCGGCCCGGCGCGCGTCGGCGTCATCGCCTCCGTCACCCGGCCCTTCTGCCGGGCCTGCGACCGCACCCGGCTGACCGCGGACGGGCAGGTGCGCAACTGCCTGTTCGCGCGCGAGGAGACCGACCTGCGGGGCGCGTTGCGCTCCGGCGCGCCGGACGAGGAGATAGCCCGGCTGTGGCGGATCGCGATGTGGGGGAAGAAGGCGGGCGCCGGGCTCGACGACCCGTCGTTCGTCCAGCCGGACCGGCCGATGTCCGCGATCGGCGGCTGACGCGGGGGAGTTGGGGAACCCTTCCGGATGCGGCGGGCGCCGCTCAGGCCCGGCCAGGACCCGGCCGGCTTTCGCCGTCGGCGCCCCTTTCTCCGGGTTCCGCGGCTTCCGCGCTTGCCGCGCTCTTCTCCGCCTTCTCCGCCTCCTGCCAGTCCGCCAGCGTGACGACCTCTTTGAGGAAGTCCCGTACGCCCAGGAACCGGCTCAGGTATTCGCGGTGCTCCTCGCACGCGAGCCAGGTCTTGCGGCGCTCCGGCGTGTGCAGCTTCGGGTTGTTCCAGGCGAGCACCCACACC
This sequence comes from Streptomyces sp. NBC_01808, assembly GCF_035917395.1. Taxonomy (NCBI): domain Bacteria; kingdom Bacillati; phylum Actinomycetota; class Actinomycetes; order Kitasatosporales; family Streptomycetaceae; genus Streptomyces; species Streptomyces sp. NBC_01808. The sequence continues at coordinate 1,540,510 of NZ_CP109072.1, read as the reverse complement.
GCGGGCGCACGGCAGCCCTTGGCGGAGCAGATGAGAGCGGGATCAGCGGTGTTCACGGGGCCCAGCCTACGTACCGGAACATGGGCGACGCCGGGCAGCCACGGGGGGAGCCGCCCGGCGTCGGTCCGTCGCTCCGACGGGGGATGCGGAGCGCGTACGAAGTATGTCACGCGAGAAGGGCCGCCCGGCACCGGATGGGCATATTTGATTTGAGCTTTTTCTGAGCTTGCGCTCTTGGTGATCAAACGGACGGCGGAACGCTGTCGCTGGTCGTCGACTCGTTCCCGGCCGGGGCCCGTTCACCCGGGGCCCCCGGCTCACGCGTGGTCCGCCGCGGCGGGGCTATCACCCTGCGCTCCGGGGCGACGACGAACGTGGAGGGCAGCGAACGAATGCTCTCGCGGCCCGCGTTCGCGATGATCACCGCGAAGTACGGGATGAACATGCCGAGAACGAGCGCGACGACCGCGGTATGCCGCTGGACGTTCCAGAGCAGGGCTGCGGCCACCACCGAGACCGCCCGGATCGTCATGGAGATCACGTACCGCCGCTGCCGGCCGCGTACGTCATCGTCCAGGCTCTGCCGCGCGCCGGTGATCCTGAACACGTCGGCATCGCCGCGGCGCTTCCGCTTCACATTCCACCCCCTGGCACCGGGTACCTCCCCAAGGTACGCCGGGAAAGCGCCTCGCTCGATGCGGGGGCGGGACATACCGCCCCACAACCCGAACAGACCTGGCCGGAATGCGCCCTCCGGGCCACCGCAAGAAACTGGCACGGCAGGCGGGTACCGCCGCACTAGGAGGCGACATGAGCTGGCTGTGGGCCATCATCCTGGGGCTGATCCTGGGCGTCGTCGCCCGGATCATCCTGCCCGGCAGACAGGCCATCCCCATCTGGCTGACCATCGTGTTCGGCATCATCGGGTCCATCATCGGCAACGCCGCGGCCTCGGGGATCGGCGTGGCCGACACCAAGGGAGTCGACTGGATCCGGCACATCCTGCAGCTCGCCGGCGCCGTGGGCGTCGTGGCCCTGGGCGCCCCGATGTACGAGAGGTTCCGCGGCCACAAGAAGCGGAGCCCCCGCTAGCGGGGGCTCCGCGTCCGCCGGCCGGGCCCGGCCCCGCCGGTCAGCCGTCCTGCGGGGCCGCCAGCTCGATCGCCGCCAGGTTGCGCTTGCCCCGGCGCAGCACCAGCCAGCGCCCGTGCAGCAGGTCCTCGGACGCCGGCACGGCGTCCTCGGCGGCGACCTTCACGTTGTTCACGTACGCCCCGCCCTCCTTGACCGTCCTGCGGGCCGCCGACCTGCTCGGCGCCAGGCCCACCTCGGCCAGCAGCTCCACCACCGGACCCAGCTCAGCGACCCGCGCGTGCGGCACCTCGGCCAGCGCCGCCCGCAGCGTCGCCTCGTCCAGCTCGCCCAGCTCGCCCTGCCCGAACAGCGCCCGCGACGCGGCGATCACCGCGGCGCACTGCGCCGCGCCGTGCACCAGCGTCGTCAGCTCCTCCGCCAGCGCCCGCTGCGCGGCCCGCGCCTGCGGCCGCTCCGCCGTCTGCCGCTCCAGCTCGATCAGCTCCTCGCGGCTGCGGAAGCTGAGGATCCGCAGGTAGCGGGAGACATCGCGGTCGTCGACATTCAGCCAGAACTGATAAAAGGCGTACGGAGTCGTCAGCTCCGGGTCGAGCCAGACCGCGCCGCCCTCCGTCTTGCCGAACTTCGTGCCGTCGGCCTTCGTCATCAACGGCGTCGCCAGCGCGTGCACCACGGCCTCCGGCTCGACCCGGTGGATCAGGTCGGTGCCCGCCGTCAGGTTGCCCCACTGGTCGCTGCCGCCCGTCTGCAGCGTGCAGCCGTGCCGCCGGTACAGCTCCAGGAAGTCCAGGCTCTGCAGGATCTGGTAGCTGAACTCCGTGTAGCTGATGCCCTCTTCCGACTCCAGCCGGCGGGCGACGGCCTCCTTGGCGACCATCTTGTTCACCCGGAAGTGCCGCCCGATGTCGCGCAGGAACTCGATCGCCGACAGGCCCGCGGTCCAGTCCAGGTTGTTGACCATCCGGGCGGCGAACGGGCCCTCGAAGTCGAGCAGCGGCTCGATCTGCGCGCGGACCCGCTCCACCCAGCCGGCGACGACCTCCGGGTCGTTCAGCGTGCGCTCCGCGTCCGGCTTGGGGTCGCCGATCTGGCCGGTCGCGCCGCCGACCAGGGCCAGCGGCAGGTGCCCGGCCTCCTGGAGCCGGCGCACGGTCAGCACCTGCACCAGATGTCCCACGTGCAGGCTGGGAGCCGTCGGGTCGAAGCCGCAATAGAACGTGACGGGACCGTCCGCGAGCGCCTTGCGCAGTGCGTCCTCGTCGGTGGACAGGGCCAGCAGCCCGCGCCACCGCAGCTCGTCGACGATGTCCGTCACGTCTCTCGTCTCTCTTCTCGGTCTCGATCCCGGTCCCGTACCCGGCCGCCAGTGCGGCCGCGTACGGGAGTGCTGCGTACGAGGGTAATGGCGGCTAGACGCCCTGGCTGACCGAGCTCATGTTGAAGTCGGGGATCCGCACCGGCGGCATCGCCGCCCGCGTGAACCAGTCGCCCCACTCGCGCGGCAGCGTCCGCTCCGTGGCCCCGGCCTCGGCCGCGCGTCCCAGCAGGTCGACGGGCGACTCGTTGAAGCGGAAGTTGTTCACCGCCCCGGTCACCTCGCCCTTCTCCACCAGATACACGCCGTCCCGGGTCAGCCCGGTCAGCAGCAGCGTCGCCGGGTCGACCTCGCGGATGTACCACAGGCAGGTCAGCAGCAGCCCTGGCCCGTCGTGCCCGAGACCCGCGACCATCTCGTCCAGCGACTTCGTGCCGCCCCCGTCCAGCACCAGGTTGTCCGCCTCGGGCGTGACGGGCAGGCCGGTGAGGTCCCCGGTGAAGCGGTTCGTCAGCAAGTGCTGCAGCGTGCCCTCGCGCACCCAGTCCGTGGGCCCGACCGGCAGCCCGTTGTCGAAGACCGACCAGTCGTCGGTGGAGGCGTGCGCGACGACGAACGGCGCCGACTCCAGGCCCGGCTCCGCCGGGTCGCTGCGCAGCGTCAGCGGCAGCCCGGCCAGCTTCTCGCCGACGCGCGTGCCGCCGCCCGGCTTGCTGAACACCGTGCGGCCCTCCTGGGCGTCCCGCCCGGAGGCCGACCAGAACATGTACACCAGCAGGTCCGCCACCGCGCTCGGCGGCAGCAGGGTCTCGTACCGCCCGGCGGGCAGCTCCACCGTCCGCTCCGCCCACGCCAGCCGCTGCGCCAGCTCCGCGTCCAGCTCGGCGGGGTCCACGTCGGTGAAGTCCCGGGTCGACCGGCCCGCCCAGGCGGACTTCGTCCGGTCCGGGGACTTGGCGTTCAGCTCCAGCGTGCCGGTCGGCTGGTCGTGGCGCAGCCGCAGCCCGGTGGAGGTCCCCAGGTAGGTGGAGGTCAGCGTGTGGTTCGCGAAGCCGTAGAGCTGCCGGCCGCCGGCCCGGGCACGGGCGAAGGACTCGCCGAGCGCCGGCGCGAAGGCGGCGAACACGTCGGAGGAGGTCTCGGCGGGCGGCTCGGCGAAGTCGGCCGAGTGCGGCACGCCCTCGACCAGCGGCCGGGCGTCCTGCGCGGGACCGCTCTCCCGCGCCGCCGCCTCCGCGGCCCGTACCAGCGGCTCCAGGTCGTCCGCGGTGACCGCGGCCCGGGAGACGACGCCGGAGGCCGTGCCCTCCCGGCCGTCGACGGTGGCGATGACCGTCAGCGTACGGCCGCGGGTCTCGCCGTTCGTCGTCAGCACGTTGCCGGCCCAGCGCAGGTTCGCGCTCGACTCCTCGTCGGCGATCACCACGCAGCCGTCGGCGCGCGACAGCTCCAGGGCCCGCTCGACGGTCTCGTGAGGCTCGGTCGTCCGGGTCGTCCGCGTCATCGGCCGGCCTCCTGGGTGGTGTTGAGGATGTTGACGTTCCGGAAGAGCGCGGACGGGCAGCCGTGCGAGACGGACGCCGACTGCCCCGGCTGCGCCTTGCCGCAACTGAAGGTGCCGCCCAGCACATACGTCTCCGGGCCGCCGATCGCCGACATCGAGCCCCAGAAGTCGGTGGTCGTCGCCTGGTACGCCACGTCCTTGAGCTGCCCAGCCAGCCTGCCGTTCTCGATCCGGAAGAACCGCTGCCCGGTGAACTGGAAGTTGTAGCGCTGCATGTCGATCGACCAGGAGCGGTCGCCGACGACGTAGATGCCGCGCTCGACCTCGCCGATCAGCTCCTCGGTCGTCGGGCCCTCGGGCGCGGGCTGGAGGGAGACGTTCGCCATGCGCTGGACGGGTACGTGGGCGGGGGAGTCGGCGTAGGCGCAGCCGTTGGAGCGGTCGAAGCCGGTGAGCTTCGCGATCCGGCGGTCCGTCTGGTAGCCGACGAGCACGCCCTCGCGGACCAGGTCCCAGGACTGCGCCTGCACGCCCTCGTCGTCGTAGCCGATGCTGGCCAGCCCGTGTTCCGCGGTGCGGTCGCCGGTGACGTTCATCAGGCCGGAGCCGTAGCGCAAGGTGCCGAGCTGGTCGAACGTGGCGAACGAGGTGCCCGCGTACGCGGCCTCGTAGCCGAGGGCGCGGTCCAGCTCGGTGGCGTGGCCGACGGACTCGTGGATCGTCAGCCACAGGTTCGACGGGTCGACCACCAGGTCGTACGAGCCGGCCTCGACGCTCGGCGCCGCCATCTTCTCGGCCAGCCAGCCGGGGATCTGCGCCAGCTCCGCGTCCCAGTCCCAGCCGGTGCCGGTCGCGTACTCCCAGCCGCGGCCCGCGGGCGGGGCGAGGGTGCGCATCGAGTCGAAGTCGCCGGAGTCGGTGACCGTCACCGCGGTCAGCTCCGGGTGCATCCGCACCCGCTGCTGGGTGGTCGAGGTGCCGGCGGTGTCGGCGTAGAACTTGTTCTCCTGCACCGCCAGCAGCGAGGCGTCCACGTGCGAGATGCCGGGGGCGGCGAGCAGCCGCTCGCTCCACTCGGTCAGCAGCCCGGTCTTGTCGGCGTCCGGTACGTCGAAGGGGTTCACCTCGTAGGCGGAGATCCACGTCTTCTCCGCGTGCACCGGCTCCGGCGCCAGCGCGACCCGCTCGTCGGAGCCGGCCGCCGCGATGACCCGCGCCGACAGCTTCGCCATCGCCACCGCCCGGGCGGCGACCCGCGCGGCGGCGTCCATCGTCAGATCGACCCCGGCCGCGAAGCCCCACGCCCCGCCGTGCACCACGCGCACCGCGTACCCGAGGTCGGTGGTGTCCGTGGAGCCCGCCAGCTTGGCGTCCTTCAGCCGCCAGGCCGCGCTGCGCACCCGCTCCAGGCGGAAGTCGGCGTGCTCGGCGCCCAGCGCCCGGGCCCGCGCGAGCGCGGCGTCCGCGAGGGCGCCGAGCGGCAGCGCAAGGAACCCGTCGTCGAGGGAATGGACCGACTTGCTCACGTTCTGCCCTCCGGTCGGTGGTGGGTGGTGGTGCCGCGGGCCGCGTCCCGGCCCCGGCCGATCATGCCCGAGCGGCTGCCCGGTGCCCAGCGGGTTTCTGTCAGAACCCCACAAGTGTCCGGCGCGGGCCTGTGTGGGGGGCGGAATGCCCGTGGCGCGTCCCGTACCGATAGCTTCTCGGGTGAGGAGTCCTGGAGAGAGTCCGGGAGCCACCAGGGAGAAGGGATGGGTCCTTGAGCCGCTCGGTTCTGGTCACCGGAGGCAACCGCGGTATCGGCCTCGACATCACCCGCGCGTTCGCCGAGGCGGGCGACAAGGTCGCGTTCACGTACCGCTCCGGCGAGCCGCCCGCGGCGCTGGTGGAGCTGGGCTGTCTGCCGGTGAAGTGCGACATCACCGACACCGAGCAGGTCGACCAGGCGTACAAGGAGGTGGAGGAGGCACACGGCAACGTCGAGGTGCTGGTGGCCAACGCCGGTATCACCAAGGACCAGTTGCTGATGCGGATGTCCGAGGAGGACTTCACCTCCGTCCTGGACACCAACCTCACCGGCACCTTCCGCGTCGTCAAGCGCGCCAACCGCGGCATGCTGCGGGCCCGCAAGGGCCGCGTGGTGCTCATCTCCTCCGTGGTGGGCCTCATGGGCTCCCCCGGCCAGGCCAACTACGCCGCCTCCAAGGCGGCGCTCGTCGGCTTCGCCCGCTCGCTGGCGCGCGAGCTGGGCTCGCGCAACATCACCTTCAACGTCGTCGCGCCCGGCTTCGTCGAGACCGACATGACGCGGGTGCTCTCGGCGGAGCGGCAGGCGGAGATCGCCGCGCAGGTGCCGCTCGGCCGGTACGCGCGGCCGGAGGACGTCGCCGCCGCGGTGCGGTTCCTCGCCTCCGACGACGCCTCGTACATCACCGGAGCCGTCATTCCCGTGGACGGCGGATTGGGCATGGGTCACTGAGCACCATGAGCGGAATCCTCGACGGCAAGCGCGTCCTCATCACCGGCGTGCTGCTGGAGTCGTCCATCGCCTTCCACGCGGCGAAGCTGGCCCAGGAGCAGGGCGCGGAGATCATCCTCACCGCGTTCCCGCGGCCCACGCTGACCGAGCGGATCGCGAAGAAGCTGCCCAAGCCGACGAAGGTCGTCGAACTCGACGTCACCGACGACGAGCACCTGGCGCGGATCGAGGGCATCGTCCGCGAGGAGCTGGGCGGGCTCGACGGCCTCGTGCACTCCGTGGGCTTCGCCCCGCCGGACGCGCTCGGCGGCAACTTCCTGCACACGCCCTTCGAGTCCGTCGCCACCGCCATGCACGTCTCGGCGTTCTCGCTGAAGTCGCTGACGATGGCGTGCCTGCCGCTGATGCAGGGCGGCGGTTCGGTCGTCGGCATGACCTTCGACGCGCAGTTCGCGTGGCCGCAGTACGACTGGATGGGCCCGGCGAAGGCGGCCCTGGAGGCCACCAGCCGCTATCTGGCCCGCGACCTGGGCAAGGAGAACGTCCGCTGCAACCTGGTCTCGGCCGGGCCGATCGGCTCCATGGCGGCGAAGTCCATCCCCGGCTTCTCGGACCTGGCGGACGTGTGGAACACGCGCTCGCCGCTGGAGTGGGACATGGCGGACCCGGAGCCGGCGGGGCGCGGGGTCGTGGCGCTGCTGTCGGACTGGTTCCCGAAGACGACGGGCGAGATCGTGCACGTGGACGGCGGCGTGCACATCATGGGCGCATAGCCGGGAGGACCGGCAGCCGGTACTGGCTCTACGGCGGACGGGCGGCCCCCTGCGGAGGTCGCCCGTTCGGCGTAGGCCGGTGGGCCGCGGGCGGGGCGGCGGCGCACGCTGGAGGGGCAGTTACCGTCCCCTTGTGGTGCAGCGGCGACGCTCGTGCGCAGTGTCGCCGTACGGCCGAGGAGGTTGTGTGGTGCGTGAGGGCCCGCGTCGTTCCGGCCGCCGCACCCGGGTCTCCGCACGGCGCCGTACGCTCCTGGGCGCGGCGGCCGTCGCCGTCGCCGCACCGGTGCTGCTGCTGACCGCCGGCTCCGCGTACGCCGCGGACGGCCCTGTCCCCGGCCCCGTCCCCGGTGCCGACGACCGCGGCGGCCCGACGAAGGCCGAGTGCCGCACCACCGTCGCCGGCTCGACCGTCAAAGCCCGCTGCTACAACCCGGGCCCCTACACGGACGCCGTCCAACTGCACATCGAGTGCGCCCGCTGGTGGGACCCGGACGTGGACGGCACGCGCATGCGCCTCGACCCGGCGGAGAGCGGCGAGCTGACCGACCGCTGCTGGTTCGACGTGGCCCACGCCTGGATCAGCCACGAACCGATACGCGACGTACCGGGCGGCTAGCCGGGGTGCCTCCCCTTCAGCCGCCGAGGGCCGGTTCCGGCATGCAGCCGTAGGCGTGGCTTGCGGCTTCCTCCGCGGCGGTATCCGCGTCGCCCGCGCGGATCGCCGTCACCATCCGGGCGTGGTCCAGGTGCTCCGCCGGCAGCAGTATGTCGCCCACCTTGGAGCGCAGTGTCGTGCGGACGACCTCGCCCAGGTCCGCGTAGACCGCCGTCAGCACCTCGTTGTGCGACGCCGTCGCCACCGCCAGGTGCAGCGTCGCGTCCGCGTCGACGAACGCCGCCGCGTCGCCCGACTCCCACGCCTCCTCGCGGCGCCGCAGCAGCAGCTCCAACTGCGTCATCTCCGCCTCCGTGCGGCGCACCGCCGCCAGCCGGGCCGCCTGCGCCTCCAGCGCGCTGCGCAGCTCCGCGACATGCGCGGGACGGGCGTCGGCGAAGCGGCGCTGCATCACGCCCGCCAGCTCACTCGTCGCGGCGACGTACGTGCCGGAGCCCTGCCGGATGTCGAGCAGGCCGTTGTTCGCGAGCGCCCGCACCGCCTCGCGGACGGTGTTCCGCGCGACGCCCAGTTGCTCGACCAGCTCCGGCTCGGTCGGGATGCGGCTGCCGACCGGCCACTCGCCCGCGGTGATCTGCGTACGCAGCTGCGCGATCACCTGGTCGGTGAGGCTCGATCGGCGCGGCGACGTCAGTGCCATGTCTCTCCCGTGCTCGGACTGCGGAGTGGACAACCATTCATCCAATGATTCTATGATGGTCTGCATGCCACGCCGCAGCATCCTCACGAAAGCCGCCGAGACCCCGGGAGAGCCGACCGGAGAAGTGCGTACCACCGCGCCCCCGGCGGCTTCCGGACCGGCGGCCGCGCCGCGGACGGCGCCGTGGCTGCTGCGGCTCATGATCCCCGCGCTGCTGCTCGCGGCGATCAACCTGCGGCCCGCCATAGCCTCGTTCGGCTCGGTCCTGGAGGACGTGCGTACCGACATCGGGATGAGCGGCACGGTCGCCGGCCTGCTCACCTCCATGCCGGCGCTCTGTTTCGCCGTCTTCGGCAGCCTCGCGCCCCGCTTCGCCCGCCGCTTCGGCCCCGTGGCCGTCGTCGCCGCCGGGCTCGTCGCGATAGCCGGCGGCCTGGCGCTGCGCCCGCTGTTCGGCAACACCCCCGCGTTCCTGGCCGCCAGCGCGCTGGCACTCGGCGGCATCGCGGTGGGCAATGTCCTGATCCCCGTCATCGTCAAACGCTGGTTTCCGGACCGGGTCGGGTCGATGACCGGGCTCTACTCGATGGGCCTGGCCCTCGGTACGGCCTCCGCCGCCGGCCTCACCGTGCCGCTGAGCGAGGCGCTGGGCGGCAGTTGGCGGCTGGGGCTCGGTGTGTGGGCGGCGGTCGCGGCGCTCGCCGTCGTGCCGTGGGTGGTGCTGTCCCGGGGTTCGCGGCGGGCCGCGGCAGCCGAACCGGGGGAAGCCGGCGCTGGGCCCTCCGCCGCGGAGCCGGCCCGCCCGGTCCGTATCACCGCCAGCCCCACCGCGTGGGCGCTCGCCGTCTTCTTCGGCCTCCAGGCCACCGCCGCGTACGTCACCATCGGCTGGCTGCCGCAGATCTACCGCGACGCCGGTGTGTCCGCCTCCACGGCCGGGCTGCTGCTCGCCCTGGCCATGGGCATGGGCGTCCCGCTGGCCTTCGTGCTGCCGCGGATCGCGGCCCGGCTGCACCACCAGGGGCCGCTGGTCGTGGTCCTCGGTGTGTGCGGCCTCGGCGGCTACGCGGGACTGTGGCTGGCGCCCGCGGGCGGCGCCTGGGTGTGGGCGCTGCTGCTCGCCGTGTCCAACTGCGCGTTCCCGCTGGTCCTCACCCTGCTCGGGGCCAGGGCCCGCAGCCACGCCGGTCTCGTCCGGCTCTCCGCATTCGCGCAGAGCACCGGCTACCTGATCTCCATCCCGGGCCCGCTGGCCGTCGGCGCGCTGTACGGGGCCACGGACGGCTGGACCGTACCGCTGGCGGTGCTCGCGGCGTTCATGGTCGCCCAGGTGGCCGTGGGGATCGTCGCCGGACGCGACCGCGTGGTCGAGGACGAGGTCTGAGAACGCCTGGGCCGCGCCCCGGTGCTCCGCGCCTCAGGGCTCAGGGCTCAGGGCTGAGGGTCCAGGGTGTCAGAGGGACCAGGGCTCAGGGTGAGGCGATCGTGGCGATGACGCCGATGACCACCGTGATGGCGAGCATCGCGCCGAGCACGTAGAGCAGCTTGCGCTGCCCGTTCTGGGGATTCGGGTCGAGCACGGGCATACGGCCAGTCTCGCATCCCCGCCCCGCCGCCCCGGACGGGGGCGCCGCCGGGCGCCCGGGGGTGGGGCTAGCCCCACCCTCCCCTAGGGGGCCAGGGTCAGGGGGAACTGGGTGGGTCACCGGATGGGGCGGGCGGCCCCGGGTCCGTAGGTTCGTAGCAGTACGAAGGACCCGGGACGTCAGCAACCCCACGGAGGCGAAGATGTCAGCCGCTGCCCACACCCAGCCCGCACCGCCGGCGGCGCAGCGCTGGCTGCCGTGGTGGTCCGTCGCCCTGCCCGTCATGGCGTTCACCGCGCTCTTCGCCCTGCGGCTGCTCTGAACCCGCGCCCGCGGCCGGGCCGGACCGCCCGTCACTCCTGGCGGGAGACCCTGCGAACTGCCCGGACCCCGCGGCCGGTTTCGTGCGAAGCTGAGCTTATGAGCGCAGGAACGCCCCGCAGCATCGTCCTTCTCCGACACGCCAAGGCCGAATGGGCCCAGGACTCCGACCACGAGCGCCCGCTCGCCGAGCGCGGCCGCGCCGACGCTCCCGCCGCCGGGGACTTCCTCGCGGCCCACGACATCGACCCCGACCTGACCCTCTGCTCCAGCGCCAAACGCACCCGCGAGACCTGGAAGCTCGTCGTGGGCCAGCTTCCCCGCCGCCCCCGGACGGTCTACGAGGAGCGGCTGTACGAGGCATCCCTCGGCGAGCTGATCCAGGTGCTGAACGAGGTCCCCGACGACGTCTCCACGCTGCTGGTCGTCGGCCACAACCCCGGCATGCACGGCCTCGCCGACGCCCTGGCGGGCTCCGCCGAGGGCGACACGCTGACCAGGCTGAGCCGCGGCTTCCCGACCTCGGGCGTGGCCGTGGTGGAGTTCGCCGGCTCGTGGAAGGGCGTGGAGCACGGCGTGGGCCGGCTCACCGAGTTCTGGACGCCGCACCAGCAGTGAGCTGCGCCCGGCCGCCGGGGTGCCCTCGACCAGCACCCGCCCGCCGTCCCGCCCGCCGCGAAGAAGTCCGCGGCCTGCGCCGCCGTCATCTCCAGCACGTCGGCGATGGAGCGGCCACGCACCGTGCGGGCCAGCGCCTCCGCGCCGAACCGCCGCCCGCCGCAGATCTCGCAGCGCCTGCTGACCGGGGTCCATCGCGCCGAGGTACGTCACCGGGGTCGAGCGGGTCGAGCCGTTGATCGCCGACTGGTCGACGACGGCGGGCACGCGGCTGCCCGGCGCCCCGTGGCCGCGGCGCCCGGCGGGGCTCCCGTGGCCGGGTCGCCGCGCCCGTCCTGGCCCGCCCCCTCCTCGTACCGGCGGACGAACTCCGCGACCAGCGTGCTCCTGCCCGACCCCGCGACCCCCGTCACCGCCGTCAGCACCCGGGTTGAACGCCACCGTGCAGGCCCCGGTGATACGAATGACGTGCTGAGCTGCCATGACCTCGACGCTACGGGCGAAGGAGGTCAGTACATGTCCGCCTTCTCGGTCATGATCGGGGGATGAGCGACACCCCCGCACGGCTGCTCACGCTGCTGTCCGTGCTGCAGAGCGGGCGCGAGCACAGCGGCCCCGAGCTGGCCGGGCGCCTCGGCGTCAGCGTGCGCACCGTACGCCGCGACGTCGACCGGCTGCGCGCGCTGGGCTACCCCGTGGCCGCCACCGTCGGCGCCGTCGGCGGCTACCGGCTCGCCGCGGGCACCGCGATGCCGCCGCTGCTCCTCGACGACGACGAGGCCGTCGCCGTCGCCGCCGGGCTGCGCGCCGTGGCCGCCGGGGGCGTCGAGGGGATCGAGGAGACGTCCGTGCGGGCCCTCGCCAAGCTGGAGCAGGTGCTCCCGGCGCGGCTGCGCCGCCGCGTCGCCGCTCTGCAGCGGGCCACGGTGCCGCTGACCGTGAGCCCGGCGGGCGCGGTGGCGGCGGCGGGGGCGCCGGTGCCCGCGGAGGTGCTGGCGGTGCTGGCGGCGGCGAGCAGCAGGGGGGAGGGGCTGCGGTTCGGCTACCGGGGCAAGCGCGGGGGAGACGCGCCGGAGGGCGGTGCGGCGGACCGCGTACGCGAGGGGCATGCCAGGCCGCGCTCCGCCCGGCCGGCCGCCGGGCCCGGCGGCGAGCCGCCCGGAGCGCGCCGTACCGGCCCTGACGTCGGCACGCGGCGGCACGTCGAGCCGTACCGCCTCGTCAGCACGGGTCAGCGGTGGTATCTCGTCGCGTACGACCGCGACCGCGCCGACTGGCGCAGCTTCCGCGTCGACCGGATCGACGACCCGCAACCGACCGGCGTCCGCCACCCTCCGCGCGAGCTGCCCGCGGCCGACGCCGCCGCCTTCGTCGCCGAGTCCATCGCCGGCCACCGGGGCCGCTACCGCGCCGTCGTCACCCTGCACGTATCACTGGACGAGGCCGTACGCCGCCTCCCGTGCGGCGCGGGACTGCTGGAGGCCGCGGGGCCCGACCTCTGCACGCTGGTCACCGGCGGCGACGCACTCGACTGGCTGGCCGTGCGGATCGCGCTGCTCGGCGTGGACTTCGAGGTGCGCGAGCCGCCGGAGCTGGCGGACTTCCTGCGCGACCTCGGCGACCGCATCAGCCGGTCGTGTCCGCCGCCTCCACCTCGTCGCGCGTGATACCCAGCAGGTAGAGGACGGTGTCGAGGAACGGCACGTTCACCGCCGCGTGCGCGGCCTCCCGGACCAGCGGCTTGGCGTTGAACGCCACCCCCAGGCCCGCCGCGTTGAGCATGTCGAGGTCGTTCGCGCCGTCCCCGATCGCCACCGTCTGCGCCAGCGGCACGCCCGCCTCCGCGGCGAAGCCGCTCAGCAGCCGGGCCTTGCCCGCCCGGTCCACGACCGGCCCGGTGATCCGCCCGGTGAGCTTGCCGTCGACGATCTCCAGGGTGTTCGCGGCGGCGAAGTCGAGCGAGAGCCGGTCCTTGAGGTCGTCGGTGATCTGCGTGAAGCCGCCGGAGACGACGCCCACCTGGTAGCCGAGGCGCTTGAGCGTACGGATCAGGGTGCGGGCGCCGGGCGTCAGCCGTACCTCCTCGCGCACCTTGTCCACCACCGAGTCCTCCAGCCCCGCCAGCAGCGCCACCCGGGCGTGCAGGGACTGCTCGAAGTCCAGCTCCCCGCGCATCGCGGCGGCGGTCACCTCGGCGACCTCGGCCTCGCAGCCGGCGTGCGCGGCGAACAGCTCGATGACCTCGTCCTGGATGAGGGTGGAGTCGACGTCCATCACCACCAGCCGCTGCGCCCGGCGCTGCAGTCCTGAGGCCACGACGGCGACGTCCACGCCGAGGCGGGCGGCGGCTATGGCCAGCGCGGTGCGCAGCTCCTCGGTGGCGGCGCCGGAGACCTCGAACTCGACGGCGGTGACGGGGTACTTCGCGAGCCGGAAGATGCGGTCGATGTTGGCGCCGGTGCCGGTGATCGTGGCGGCGATGCCGGCGGTCGACTCGGCGGTCAGCGGGTGCCCGAGCACGGTCACATGGGAGCGGCCGGGGGCGCGCGGCTCGTTGTCGCCGGTGCCGGAGATTATCTCCGCCTCCAGGCGCATCGAGCCGGCCCAGGAGTGGATCGTCGCGCGCAGCTCGCCTTCGGTGGCCCCGACGGGGGGCGTGACCAGGGCGCACAGCGTGATGCGGCCGCGGGTGACGATCTGCTCGATGTCGATGACCTCGACCCGGTAGGCGGCGAGGGTGTCGAAGAGGCCGGCGGTGAGGCCGGCGCGGTCGCGGCCGAAGATCTTGACGAGAAGCGTGCGGGCGGCGGTGGTCATGATGCGACCACGGTATCGCGGTGCGGCCCGCGGACGGCCGGGCGGGTCGGCGTTGCGGCCGGGCGCGGCGGGGCCGCTGGACTGGGAGGTTGCGGTGAGGGGGACGTGCGGTTGCGGGCGGCCGAACGGGCGGGGGAGGGGGTCCCGGGGGCCGTCACGGGCCGGGGGCGCGGGGAGGGCACGCGGAGCCCCGCGGACGGTCCGCGCGGTCGCCGGGTGGCGGCGCGGGGTGCCGGGGGAGGCCGAGGTCCGGAGGTCTTCCGGTGTACGGGTGGGGCGGGTGCGGCCGGCGGTCGCCGGCCCTCCGCCGGGCGGGTACGGCCCGGTCCGTACGCGGCGGCCGGACGAGGCCCGTACGCCGGCGTGCGCCCCGCCCGCGCCGGCAGCGGCGGCACCGCGGGCCGACCGCGCGGCCCGTCCCCGCGCCGCGATTCCCGGGTCCGGCCGAGCGCTTCTCCCGGATCTCCCCGCCCGCGTATACGCGTTACCACCGGCTGTTAGTGATCAAGTGCCGTCAACGTGCGCGAACCGCCCGGTAGCGGGTGGAAGTGGAAGCCGAAACTCCACCTCACTGCTGTGACCCGCGTTTTCGTGAAGCGACTGTTACTGAAATAGTTCCTCAGGATGTTCGCCATCCCTAGACTCCTTACGGGCCTGTTGAAGTCAGGTGCCGTGCATGGGGCACCTCGGGGGACAACTTTGTGGGGCATGGAGTGCCTGAACTCGTACTTGAACTGAACGGACAGACATGGACTCTCGACCCGGCGCGCGCCTATCGCGTCGGGCGGGATCCGCAGGGGGACGTGGTGCTGGAGGACGCCAGGGTCTCCTGGCGGCACGCCAGCCTGCGGTGGGGCGGCCGTAGCTGGCTGCTCGAAGACGTCGGCAGCACCAACGGCTCGTACGTGGAGGGCCAGCGGGTCCACCAGATCGAGGTCGGCCCCGGCTCGGTCGTGTATCTCGGCAACGCCACCGACGGGCCGCAGTTGCGGCTCTCCGCGCCGGCCGGCGCCGCCGCCCCCGACGTGTACAGCGCGCAGACGGCGATGGCCCAGCCGCCGCCCGGCGCCCACCAGGCCGCGCCGCCGCAGCAGGCGCCCGGCGCCTGGGGCGCCCCGCCGCAGGGACCTCCGCCGCAGGGGCCCCCGTTCCAGGGGCCGCCCGCCGGCGTACCGCCCCAGCAGCAGCCGTACGTGCCGCAGCAGCAGTCCGCGCCGCAGCGCCCGCCCGCCGGCGTCGGCGCGGGCCCCGGCGGCGGCCCCGGCGCCCCGTCGGTCTACGGCGACCGCAGCCCCACGACGTTCCACCAGCTCTCGCTGGGCCGCGTCACCCGCATCGGCCGTGCGCTGGAGAACGAGCTGGTCGTCTCCGACCTCCAGGTCTCGCGCCACCACGCGGAGTTCCGGTCCACGCCCGACGGCCGCTCCGAGATCGTCGACCTCGGCAGCCACAACGGCACGTACGTCAACGGTGAGCAACTGCCGCAGCGCGGCCGGCGGCCCATCGGCCCCGACGACATCATCGGCATCGGTCACTCCACCTTCCGGCTGGTCGGGGACCGGCTGGAGGAGTTCGTCGACACCGGTGAGGTCAGCTTCTCGGCCCGCCACCTGACCGTGAAGGTCGACGGCGGCAAGGTCATCCTGGACAACGTCTCCTTCGGCGTGCCCGAGAAGAGCCTGATCGCCGTCATCGGCCCGTCCGGATCCGGCAAGTCCACGCTCCTCAAGGCGCTGACGGGCTACCGCCCCGCGGACGTCGGCGAGGTCCTCTACGACAACCGGAACCTCTACAAGCAGTTCGCCGAGCTGCGCCACCGCATCGGGCTGGTGCCGCAGGACGACATCCTGCACACCCAGCTCACCGTCACCCGCGCCCTGCGGTACGCCGCCAAGCTCCGGTTCCCCGGCGACACCGCCGAGGCCGAGCGCGCGGCCCGCGTCGACGAGGTGCTGCGCGAGCTGAAGCTCGACATCCACAAGGAGAAGCGGATCAGCTCGCTCTCCGGCGGCCAGCGCAAGCGCGTCTCGGTGGCCCTGGAGCTGCTCACCAAGCCGTCGCTGATCTTCCTGGACGAGCCCACCTCGGGCCTCGACCCGGGTATGGACCGCGACGTCATGCAGTTGCTGCGCGGGCTGGCCGACGATGGCCGTACGGTCCTGGTCGTCACCCACTCCGTCGCCGAACTCGCGCTCTGCGACCGGCTGCTGGTCATGGCGCCCGGCGGCGGCGTGGCGTACTTCGGCCCGCCGGAGGAGGCGCTGAACTTCTTCGGCTACGAGACCTGGGCCGACATCTTCTCCGCCTTCGAGAACTACCGCGAGTACGACTGGAAGGGCCGCTGGCAGGGCTCCCAGCACTACCAGATGTACGCCGCGGACATCGACGCCGTGGCCCCGCAGCCCGTCGCGATGCAGCCGCCGCAGATGCTCCGCCCGTCCAAGCCGCAGGCCTGGGGGCCGCAGCTCTGGACACTGGTGAGACGGTACGTGTCCGTCCTCGCCTCCGACCGCTTCTTCATCGCGCTCACCATCATTCTCCCGGTGGTACTCGGCGTCGTGAGCATGGTCATCCCCGCCGAGTTCGGGCTCGGCTACGGGCCGGCGAAGATCCACCTGATCAACAGGGCCGCGGGCACGATCCTGCTCATCCTGGCGGTCGGCGCCTGCTTCTCCGGCGCCGCGAACTCCGTACGTGAGCTGATCAAGGAACGGGTGATCTACGAGAGAGAGCGGGCGGTCGGCCTCTCCCGCTCCGCGTACGTGATGTCCAAGGTGCTCGTCCTCGGCATCATCACGATCTTCCAGGGCGCCGTCATCAGCGCCATCGGCGTCCTCAGCCGCAGCAAGCTGCCCGAGGAGGGCGTGATCCTCTCCGATCTCCCGGCGGTGGAGCTGGCGATCGGCGTCACCACGCTGGGCCTGACCTCGATGATGTTCGGCCTGATCATCTCGGCGCTGGTGAAGACCTCCGAGATGACGATGCCGCTGCTGGTGATGTTCGCGATCGTGCAGGTGGTCTTCACCGGCGTGCTGTTCCAGTTGCACGGCACCCCGGGCGTCGAGCAGCTCGCCTGGCTGATGCCCTCGCGCTGGGCGGTGGCCGCGATGGGATCGACGTCCGACCTGAACGTGCTGCTGCCGTGGGACAGCGGTGAGACGGACACGCTGTGGGAGCACACGGCGGGCACGTACATGCTGAACATCGGCGTGCTGCTCACCATGGGCGTGATCTGCGGCTTCATCGTCGCCCGGCTGCTGCGCAAGCACGAGCCGGAGGTCATGCGCTGAGCGCACCCCCGCATGGCGGACGGGCGGCACCCTTCACGGGGGGCCGCCCGTCCGCCGTCTGTGCCGGGGGGTCGGCACAGCGGCCTAGGACCGGGGGCCGATGGCGGCCCGGTCCGCGGCTGGATCACGGGGACCGGGCCTGCGGGTAGCGTGATCTGCATGTCCACACCCGCCCCAGGACCGGTCGCCGGACTCGAAGCGGTCAGCCGCGCCCTGCTCGCCATGAGCAGGCAGGTGCAGGTCCGCGACGTGCTCCAGACGATCACGGCGTCCGCCCGCGAGCTGCTGCAGGCCGAGTACGCGGCCCTGGGCGTGCCGGACGACCACGGCGGCTTCGCCCAGTTCGTCGTCGACGGCGTCAGCGACGCGCAGTGGAAGGCCATCGGCCCGCTGCCCCGCCAGCACGGCATCCTCGCCGCGCTGCTGGAGGACGCCGAGCCGGTGCGCCTGGGTGACGTACGCAAGGACCCCCGCTTCGGCGGCTGGCCCAGCGCCCACCCCCGGCTGCGGGACTTCGTCGGCGTCCCCATCGCCGACGGCGAGGAAGTCCTCGGCGCGCTCTTCCTCGCCAACAAGCAGTGCGAGCCGGACGATCTGCCAGGCCCCGACGGCTGCCGCTTCGGCGCCGAGGACGAGGCCCTGCTGCGTACCCTCGCCGACCACGCCGCCATCGCGCTGACCAACGCCCGCCTCTACGAGCGCAGTCGCGAGCTGACCATCGCCGGCGAGCGCGCCCGTATCGCGCACGAGCTGCACGACGCCGTCTCCCAGAAGCTCTTCTCGCTGCGCCTGACCGCGCAGGCCGCCGCCGCCCTCGTCGACCGCGACCCCACGCGCGCCAAGGGCGAGCTGCAGCAGGTCGCACGGCTCGCCGCGGACGCCGCGGACGAGCTGCGCGCCGCCGTCGTCGAACTGCGCCCCGCGGCCCTGGACGACGACGGCCTGGTGGCCACCCTGGCGACCCAGGTGCAGGTGCTCGACCGGGCCCACCGCGCCCGCGTCACCTTCACCTCCGCGCAGATGCGCGCCCTGCCCGCGGCGCAGGAGGAGGCGCTGCTACGGGTCGCGCAGGAGGCCCTGCACAACGCGCTCCGGCACGCCGACGCCGGGGAGGTCGACGTCGCCCTCACCCGGTACGGCCGCGGTGCCCGGCTGCGGGTGCGCGACGACGGCCGGGGCTTCGACCCGGACACCGTCCGCTCCGCCGGCCGCCACCTGGGCCTGGTGTCCATGCGCGACCGCGCCGCCGGGGTCGGCGGCGGCCTGACCGTCCAGTCGGCGCCCGGGGAGGGCACCGTGATCGAGATGGAGGTGCCCGGTGGCTGAGACGGGCGAGAAGCAGCGGACCGCGGGCCCGGACGAGACGGACGCCCCCGGCAGGATCCGGGTGCTGCTGGTCGACGACCACCAGGTCGTACGGCGCGGGCTGCGCACCTTCCTGGAGGTGCAGGACGACATCGAGGTCGTCGGCGAGGCCGCCGACGGCGACGAGGGCGTGGCCCGTACCGCCGAGCTGGTGCCTGACGTGGTGCTCATGGACGTGAAGATGCCCGGCACCGACGGCATCGAGGCGCTGCGCCGCATCCGCGAGTCAGGCAGCGCGGCGCGCGTGCTCGTCATCACCAGCTTCACCGAGCAGCGCACCGTCGTCCCCGCGCTGCGCGCCGGCGCCGCGGGCTACGTCTACAAGGACGTCGACCCCGAGGCGCTCGCGAAGGCGATCCGCTCGGTGCACGCCGGTCACGTGCTGCTCCAGCAGGACGTCGCCGGGGCGCTGCTGGCGCCGGAGGCCGGCGGCGGCCCCGCCCAGGGCCGGGGGACGACGCTGACCGAGCGCGAGCGCGAGGTGCTGGCCCTGATCGCGGACGGCCGCTCCAACCGGGAGATCGCCCGCGCGCTCGTGGTCTCGGAGAAGACCGTGAAGACGCACGTGTCGAACATCCTGATGAAGCTCGACCTCGCGGACCGTACGCAGGCCGCCCTCTGGGCCGTACGCCACGGCCTGAGCGGCTGAAACGACTATCGGCAGGCCCCGGTCCGCGCCACCGGAACGACCTCTTCCGATCCGAGATTCATACTGTCGTGTAGATGTCGCCCGACCGGCGCAACCGCGCCGGGCCCCCCGCGTTCTCCATGGCATGCCGCGGCACACGCCGCGGCCGACCCGAGGAGGAACACATGCGGAACCTGACGAGGGCTGCTGCCCTGACCATCGCCGCGAGCGGCCTGGCCATGGCCGGTGCGGGCATGGCCGCCGCGCACGGCGGCGCGGCCGCCGGCGGCCAGGCCGTCGGCTCGCCGGGCATCGGCTCCGGCAACCTGGTCCAGGTGCCGGTCCACGTGCCCGTGAACGCCTGCGGCAACACCGTCACCGTCGTCGGCGCCCTGAACCCGGCGTTCGGCAACCTCTGCCTCAACCGCTGAAGAACCGCGGTCTGCCGGCACCGGAACCGGCCCCCGGGCACCGTCCGGCGGGCCGGTCCGGGCGCTCGCGGCGGTCGTACTATCGCCGTCCCATTGGGCCGAACGGTGGGCGCAGGCCGCCGCGGCGTGTCCCGCTGGACTCCTCAGCCGTTGCGCAGCATGCACCCCCGGGCCCCGGGGTGTGCGCAGCCAACAGGAGGAACGACTTTCCATGCATGCAGTGAAGAAGGCCGCCTTCGTCCTCGCCACCGCGGGTCTCGCAGCCGGTGCCGGGGCGAGCGCGGCGGTCGCCGACGCCGGTGCCGGGGCCTCGGCCCAGGGCTCGCCCGGCGTCGTCTCGGGGAACGTGGCCCAGCTCCCGGTGCACGTGCCGGTGAACCTCGTCGGCAACAACCTCTCCGTCGTCGGCCTCCTGAACGCGCCGTTCGGCAACACCGGCGTCAACGCCTGACCGAGCACACCTCCCGTCGCGTACGCCCCCCACGGCACGACCGCGGGGGGCGTACGCGCGGCCGCACGCTCCCGCGCGCCCTCACGTCGGCCCCGCCGCTCTCCGCCGCCCACCGCGAGGGGGAAGCAGCCCCCGGCACGTCAGCCCCGCTCCAGCTCCTCGACGAACGCGTTGTACGCCGCCACCCGCGCCCGCCGCGCCGTCCGCTCCAGCGGCCGCAGCGCCTCCCCGCGAGCCGCTATCTGCCCCGCGCTGACCGCCGCCCCGTGCCCGTCGCCGGGATCCCGGGCGATCTCCACCAGCGCCCCCACCCGCTGCGCCAGCTCCAGCACCCGCACCGCCCGCGGCGGATACCCCGGCGCCAGCACCTCGCGCCCGCGGTCCGCCCGCGCCCGGTACGCCGCCAGCGCCGCCTCCGCGACCGGCCCGGACCCCGCCACGTCCAGCCGCGACAGGACCTCCGTGGCGTCCCGCATCGCCTCCGCCAGCTCCCGCTCCGCCTCGCCCAGCGACGGCACGTCCGCCGGCGGCGCGTCCCGCACCGGCAGGCAGCGCCAGCGCACCCGGACCACCTCGTCGCCCTCGGGACCCACCGACCAGACCTCCGGCACCAGCCCCAGCGGCGGCCCTCCGGTCGCCAGCACCGCCTCACCGGCGTCCAGCGCCAGCGCGTTGAACTCCGGCGGTCCTGCCAGGCCCAGCGGATGCCCCGGCACCGGCAGCGCCACCCGCAGGCCCTTCGCGCCCAGCGCCCGCAGCCGCCCCAGCGCCATCGTCAGGGCCACGCCCTCGGCGGACTCCTCCTCCGGCAGCCCCGCCACCCGGTGCCCGGCGTCGTCCGCGACGATGCGCTCCGCGGCCTCGTCGGGCGAGATGTGCCCGGAAAGCAGGGCATTTCCCCAGGCCGCCAGCCGGCCTGAACGTGGTTCTTCGAGCATGGCACCAGCCTACGGACCGGGTCCGACATCGCGTGGCGTAGGTTTGCCCTGGGGCGGTGTCGCAGGCGCGCACCGCGTACGAAGGACCGACACTGCAAGGGGAGACGGCACGCTCATGAGCGATGTACTGGAGCTGGTGGACGTATCGGTGGTCCGCGACGGCAGGGCTCTGGTCGAACAGGTCTCCTGGTCGGTCGCGGAGGGCGAGCGGTGGATCATCCTCGGCCCCAACGGCGCGGGCAAGACCACGCTGTTGAACATCGCCTCCAGCTACCTCTTCCCGTCCTCCGGCACCGTCCAGATCCTCGGCGAGAAACTCGGCGGTGTCGACGTCTTCGAGCTCCGCCCCCGCATCGGCATGGCCAGCGCCGCGCTCTCCGAGAAGCTGCCCAAGAGCCAGACCGTCCTGCAGACCGTCCTCACCGCCGCGTACGGCATGACCGCCACCTGGCAGGAGAGCTACGAGGCCGTCGACGAGGACCGCGCCAAGGCGTTCCTCGACCGCCTCGGCATGAGCGAGTACCTGGACCGCAGATTCGGCACCCTCTCCGAGGGCGAGCGCAAGCGCACCCAGATCGCCCGCGCCATGATGACCGACCCCGAGCTGCTCCTCCTCGACGAGCCCGCCGCCGGCCTCGACCTCGGCGGCCGCGAGGACCTCGTACGCCGCCTCGGCCGGCTGGCCCGCGACCCGTACGCGCCCTCGATGATCATGGTGACGCACCACGTCGAGGAGATCCCCCCGGGCTTCACGCACGTGCTGATGATCCGGCAGGGCAAGGTCCTCGCCGCCGGACCCATCGAGGCCGAACTGACCTCGCGCAACCTCTCGCTCTGCTTCGGCCTCCCGCTCGTCCTCGACCGCGCGGGCGACCGCTGGACCGCGCAGGGCCTCCCCATGTCGAAGGCGTAGCCCCGCCCGGCCAACAGGCCCACGACAGACGTAGCTTCCCGGCCACAGCCACCGGGCATCTGTCCCGAATCCCTTGCCCGGCAATAGCATTGGACCCGTGGATGCATGGGTGTGGTGGCTGATCGCCGCCGTGGGCATGGGCATTCCTCTGGTGCTGACCGCCATGCCGGAGTTCGGCATGTTCTCGGTCGGCGCGGTGGCCGCCGCGGTGACGGCCGGC
Organism: Streptomyces sp. NBC_01808; assembly: GCF_035917395.1. NCBI lineage: Bacteria > Bacillati > Actinomycetota > Actinomycetes > Kitasatosporales > Streptomycetaceae > Streptomyces > Streptomyces sp. NBC_01808. The sequence goes on along the minus strand of NZ_CP109072.1, from coordinate 1,518,447 downwards.
CTCGGGGGCGGCCTGGTCGTGCAAGTGATCGTCTTCGCGGTCGTCTCGACCGCCCTCATCGCCGCGGTACGTCCCGTGGCGCGCCGCCATCGCGGCCAGGGCGGGGCGACGACGGGCACCGACGCCCTCAAGGGCAGACAGGCGGTGGTGCTGGAGCGTGTGGACGGCTCAGGGGGGCGCATCAAGCTCGCCGGCGAGGTGTGGAGCGCCCGGGCGCTCGACTCGGGCCAGGTTTACGAGCCCGGCCAGACGGTCGATGTTGTGGACATCGACGGTGCGACCGCCGTCGTCATGTGACCGGAAGCGCCCTTACGGGCAGGGCCGTTCTGCCACACTCGGCGGCTGGGCCGCACAATTGGATCACTAACCGGGGAGCAGCATGCAGCCGATCATCATCGTCCTGATCATCCTGGTGGTGCTCGTCTTCATCGCACTCATCAAGACGATCCAGGTCATCCCGCAGGCCAGCGCGGCCATCGTGGAGCGCTTCGGCCGCTACACCCGCACCCTCAACGCCGGCCTCAACATCGTGGTGCCGTTCATCGACACCATCCGCAACCGCGTCGACCTGCGCGAACAAGTCGTGCCATTCCCACCGCAACCCGTGATCACCCAGGACAACCTGGTAGTGAACATCGACACGGTCATCTACTACCAGGTCACCGACGCCCGCGCCGCCACCTACGAGGTCGCCAGCTACATCCAGGCCATCGAGCAGCTCACCGTCACCACCCTGCGCAACATCATCGGCGGCATGGACCTGGAGCGCACCCTGACCTCCCGCGAGGAGATCAACGCCGCGCTGCGCGGCGTCCTCGACGAGGCCACCGGCCGCTGGGGCATCCGCGTCAACCGCGTCGAGCTGAAGGCCATCGAGCCGCCCACCTCCATCCAGGACTCGATGGAGAAGCAGATGCGCGCCGACCGCGACAAGCGCGCCGCGATCCTCACCGCGGAGGGCGTCCGGCAGTCCGAGATCCTCACCGCCGAGGGTGAGAAGCAGGCCGCGATCCTACGGGCCGAAGGCGAGGCCCGCTCCGCGGCGCTGCGCGCCGAGGGCGAGGCGCAGGCCATCCGCACGGTCTTCGAGTCCATCCACGCCGGCGACCCGGACCAGAAGCTGCTGTCGTACCAGTACCTGCAGATGCTGCCGAAGATCGCCGAGGGCGACGCGAACAAGCTCTGGATCGTGCCGAGCGAGATCGGCGACGCCCTCAAGGGCCTCGGCGGCGCCCTGGGCAACTTCGGCCCGCCCTCGCCCACCGGTGGCGGCGACGGCGGCGCCCCCAAGACGAGCACCCGCAAGGCCCCCACCTACCGCGAGCAGCCCCCGCTGGAGTAGGCCCGTGCGGCCCGTACGCACGCCGTACGACACGAGCCCGCCCCCGGTCGTCGCAACGACCGGGGGCGGGCTCTTCTCCGTACAGCACGGACGGGGCGCTCACGCGCCGGAACTCACGCGGCGACACCCACCTCGCTGCCCTCCGGCGGCGCCAGCCACTCCGGCAGCTGCTCCTGCTCGCGCACTCCCAGCGCCAGCAGCAGCGCGTCCGCCGGCGTCGGCTCGAAGGGCCGCCGCAGCAGCCGCATCCCCGCCTGCTCCGGCGTCCGGTCCGCCTTGCGGTGGTTGTCCGCGGCGCACGACGCCACCGTGTTCAGCCAGGTGTCGCGGCCGCCCAGCGAGCGCGGCAGGACGTGGTCCACGGTCGTCGCGCGCCGGCCGCAGTACGCGCACCGGTGCCGGTCGCGTACCAGCACACCCCGCCGCGACCACGGCGCGCGTCTTCGGAACGGCACCCGCACGTACCGGCAGAGCCGGATCACCTGGGGCACCGGCAGCTCCACGCTCGCCGCCCGCAGCCGCATACCGGAGTGCGCCTGCTCGACCACGGCCTTGTCCTGCAGCACCAGCACCACCGCACGGCGGAGCGGCACCGTCGACAACGGCTCGAAGCTCGCGTTGAGCACCAGCGTCTCGCGCATCCCGGTCACCTCCCGACTGGCCCCGCCGAGCGGCGAGGTGGCTCCACTCTGCCCGGGGAGATCGGCCGCGACAACGCAATTTCAGCCCGCCGCGGGCTCCTCGTGGGTGCCGATGAGCTGCGCCCTCGCGAGGGTGTGGAAGCGGAGGTTGAAGCCCACGACGGCCGGCGTCGCCGTCGCGTCGGGACCGAGCTTCTCCTGGTCCACCGCGTACACCGTGAACACGTACCGGTGCTCCCCGTCACCGGGCGGCGGGGCCGCCCCCGTGAAGTCGTGGGTCCCCGCGTCGTTCCGCACGGTCACCGCACCCTGCGGCAGCCCGGCCATGTCGCCCGTGCCCGCGCCCGCGGGCAGCTCCGTCACGGACACCGGGATGTCGAACACCGACCAGTGCCAGAACCCGCTGCCGGTCGGCGCGTCCGGGTCGTAGCAGGTGACGGCGAAGCTCTTCGTCCCCTCCGGGAACCCCGACCAGCGCAACTGCGGCGAGGTGTTGCCCTTCGCCCCGATCTGCGCGTCGGGCAGGGGAGCGCCCTCCCGCACGTCGTCGCTGGTGACGGTGAACGACGGCACCGCGGGATGGAAGTCGTGGGGCAGCGGCGGCCGGTTCTGCTCGGGCACGTGAGACACCTCCGGATGGCTGTGGCACAAGGACACGGCGTGGCGGGTACGCGGACACGCGGTACGCCGCCACGGCGGTCAGCCTAACGAGCAGCGGCCGGGGCGCCGCCGCCACACGACGCGCGGCTCAGAACCAGTTGCGCCGCGACCCGACCTCGGAGATCCACTGGTTCAGGTACGCGGTCCAGTCGGTCTGCTGGAAGTCGGTGAGCCCCACCTGGAACATCCGGAAGGAGTCGCCGCCGTCGGTGAAGAGACCCGGCTTCTTGTCCATCTCCAGCACCACGTCCATCTGGTGCCCGTCGGCGAGGAACGTCAGCTCCACGGCCGTCAGCCCGCGGTACTGCTGCGGCGCGTAGAACTCGATCTCCTGGTAGAACGGCAGCCGCTGCCGGGTGCCGCGGATGTGCCCGCGCTCCAGGTCCGCGCTCTTGAAGCGGAAGCCCATCCCGCTGAAGGCGTCGAGGATCGCCTGCTGCGCCGGCAGCGGGTGCACGGAGATCGGGTCGAGGTCCAGCGAGTCCACCGCCCGGGCGATCTCCAGCTCGGTCGTCACGCCCACGTTCATCCCCGGCAGCCGCTGCCCCATGACGGACGTCACCGGCGTCTCCCAGGGGACGTCCAGGCTGAACGACACGTTGTGCACGGCGTTCGGCTGGATCTCGAAGGCGCCGCCGAGCCGCTGCCGGTGGAACTCGATGTCCTGCTTGTACTCGTTGTCGCCGCTCTCCACCTCGACGCGCGCCTGCAGCCCGACGGACAGCCCCTCGACCTCCTGGGCCACGGACCCGCCCTCGATGCGGACCTCGCCCTGCACCACACCGCCGGGCACGACGTTCGCGT
>NZ_CP109072.1:0-1510000 GCF_035917395.1 Streptomyces sp. NBC_01808 | reverse complement strand
ATGGCGTAACGACTTCTCGACTGTCTCAACCATAGGCCCGGTGAAATTGCATTACGAGTAAAGATGCTCGTTTCGCGCAGCAGGACGGAAAGACCCCGGGACCTTTACTATAGCTTGATATTGGTGTTCGGTTCGGCTTGTGTAGGATAGGTGGGAGACTGTGAAGCGGCCACGCCAGTGGTTGTGGAGTCGTCGTTGAAATACCACTCTGGTCGTGTTGGATGTCTAACCTGGGTCCGTGATCCGGATCGGGGACAGTGTCTGGTGGGTAGTTTAACTGGGGCGGTTGCCTCCTAAAGAGTAACGGAGGCGCCCAAAGGTTCCCTCAGCCTGGTTGGTCATCAGGTGGTGAGTGTAAGTGCACAAGGGAGCTTGACTGCGAGACTGACGGGTCGAGCAGGTGCGAAAGCAGGGACTAGTGATCCGGCGGTGGCTTGTGGGAGCGCCGTCGCTCAACGGATAAAAGGTACCCCGGGGATAACAGGCTGATCTTCCCCAAGAGTCCATATCGACGGGATGGTTTGGCACCTCGATGTCGGCTCGTCGCATCCTGGGGCTGGAGTCGGTCCCAAGGGTTGGGCTGTTCGCCCATTAAAGCGGCACGCGAGCTGGGTTTAGAACGTCGTGAGACAGTTCGGTCCCTATCCGCTGCGCGCGTAGGAGTCTTGAGAAGGGCTGTCCCTAGTACGAGAGGACCGGGACGGACGGACCTCTGGTGTGCCAGTTGTTCTGCCAAGGGCATGGCTGGTTGGCTACGTTCGGGAGGGATAACCGCTGAAAGCATCTAAGCGGGAAGCCTGCTTCGAGATGAGGACTCCCACCCCCATGAGGGGTTAAGGCCCCCTGTAGACGACGGGGTTGATAGGCCGGATCTGGAAGCCCTGTGAGGGGTGGAGGTGACCGGTACTAATAGGCCGAGGGCTTGTCCATAGCTGCTTGCGTCCACTGTGTTGTTCCCAGACAACAAACCGTTGTTGTCGGGTTGGCTTGAGTTTGTTCACTTAACTGAAGAGTGTGCTTGTTCGCTGACCCTTTGAGGGTTTCGGTGGTCATAGCGTTGGGGAAACGCCCGGTCTCATTCCGAACCCGGAAGCTAAGCCCGACCGCGCCGATGGTACTGCATGGGGGACCGTGTGGGAGAGTAGGTCACCGCCGAACAATTGTTGAGGACCCTTGGTCCCAGCGTGAGCGCTGGGACCAAGGGTCCTTTTTTGTTTTCGTTCCGGTGAGACCGGGAGTTAGAGGAGCGTAGTGATGACCACCAACGAGCCCGACCGGCGTGACGAGGACCGTGACGGCCGCGGCCGGCGTCGTGACGGTGACGGACGTGGTTTCGACCGGCGTGACGGAGACCGTCGCGGCGGTCCGCGTCGTACGGACGGCGACCGCCAGGGGCATGGGCCGTGGCGGCAGGATGACCGTCCGCGGCGTGATTTCCGGCGTGATGACGACCGGCCGCGTGGGCCCCGCCGTGACGATGACCGGCCGGGACGGGACTTCCGACGCGACGACGATCGGCCCCGCCGCGACTTCCGGCGCGACGACGACCGTCCGCGCGGGCCGCGGCGGGACGACGACCGCCGTGGAGACGACCGGGCGCGGGGCTTCCGCCGTGATGACGACCGCCCCCGTCGTGACTTCGGGCGTGGTGACGACCGTCCGCGGCGGGACTTCCGGCGCGATGACGACCGTCCGCGGCGGGACTTCCGGCGCGATGACGACCGTCCGCGTGGGCCTCGTCGTGACGATGACCGGCCTCGTCGTGATTTCCGGCGTGATGACGACCGGCCGCGCGGTCCTCGTCGGGACGACGACCGGCCCCGGCGTGACTTCCGTCGTGACGACGACCGCCCGCATGGGCCCCGTCGTGATGACGACCGGCCTCGTCGTGACTTCCGGCGCGACGACGATCGCCCCCGTGGGCCCCGGCGTGACGATGACCGGCCGAGGCGGGACTTCCGGCGCGATGATGACCGTCCGCGGCGTGACTTCGGCCGTAGCGATGACCGGCCGCGGCGTGACTTCCGGCGTGATGACGACCGTCCGCGCGGTCCTCGTCGGGACGACGACCGGCCCCGGCGTGACTTCCGTCGTGAGGACGACCGGCCGCGTGGGCCCCGTCGTGACGATGACCGGCCCCGGCGGGATTTCCGGCGCGACGACGACCGCTCTCGCGGGCCCCGGCGTGACGGGTACGGGCGTGGGCAACGGTTTGAGCGGCGGGATGATCGGGCGCGGGGGCCGCGACGGGAGGGGGAGCGGCCGCCTGTGCGGCGGTTGTCCATTCCCGACGACGTCACCGGGCTTGAGCTCGACAAGGCCGTACGGCAGGAACTGCAGAGCCTGCCCAAGACGCTTGCCGAGGACGTGGCCAAGAACCTCGTCATGGTCGCCCGGCTGCTCGACGAGGACGCCCCCCGGGCCTATGAGCACGCCAAGGTGGCGCTGCGGCTCGCGTCCCGCGTCGGGGCGGTGCGGGAGGCCGCCGGCTTCGCCGCGTACCACACCGGGAAGTACCAGGAGGCGCTGGCCGAGTTCCGGGCCGCGCGGCGCATGAGTGGGCGTCCCGACCTCTGGCCGGTGATGGCCGACTGCGAGCGCGGCATGGGCCGGCCGGAGCGGGCGCTGGCGATGGCCGGTGAGCCCGAGGTGCAGCGGCTGGACAAGGCCGGGCAGGTCGAGATGCGCCTCGTCGCCGCCGGGGCGCGGCGTGATCTGGGGCAGCCCGATGCCGCCGTCGTCACCTTGCAGAGCCCGGAGTTGGCGTCGACCGCCGTGCACCCGTGGACCGCGCGGCTGCGGTACGCCTACGCCGACGCGCTGCTGGAGGTCGGGCGAGAGGAGGACGCGCGGGAGTGGTTCGCGAAGGCCGTCGAGGCCGACCACGAAGGGCTCACGGACGCCTCCGACCGGCTGGCCGAGCTGGACGGCATCGAGTTCACCGACGCGCTCGACCCCGACTCGGAGGAGTTCGAGGAGGAGGCCGAGGCCGATGTCGAGGAGGACGCGGAGGTTTCTGCCGGCTCTGAGGTGAGCGACGCCGACTTCACCGACGAGGACGACCCCGCAGCCGCGGACGACGAGCCCCGCGCCTGACTCACCCCAGATCCAGGGCCCGCAGCACCAGCCCGGTGGCCGGCTTCGGGCCGAACGAGGTGGACTTGCGCGGCATCGTCACCCCGTCCCGCGCGAGTTCCCGTACGACGTCCTCCGCCACCGGCTTCATCAGCACCGCCGTCCCGCCCAGGCGCGCCGCCTGGGCGGCGGCGGCCTCGGCCTCGTGGACGTAGCCGATGTGCTCGGGGTCATCCGGGAGTTGCCATACGTGCTCGATGAGCGTGGCGTGCAGCACCGTGGCGTCCAGGGTGCGCCATGCCGCCGGGCGGTCGGTGCGTACGGTACGGGCCAGCAGGGCCGGGTCCGGGCGGTCGACCAGGTGCAGGCCGTCCTCGCCCGCCAGGAGGAACGCGTTGCCCTCCGTCTCTTCGAGCTCCCTCAGCGCCGCGGGCAGCGGTGCGTCGACGTGCCGGACGCGGGCTTCGTCGCCGACAAGGCGCAGGGCTTCGGCGGGCGGAAGCGTGCGCAGGACGCGGTGGATGCCGCGGACCACGAGCGGGTGGCGGGCCGTGTCGACGAGCAGGACCAGCCCGTAGCCCCACGGCCCGGTCCCGCCGGGCGGCGCCGGCCGTTCGGCCCGTAGCCGCAGATACGTCGCCCAGCGGTGGTGCCCGTCCGCGATGAGCGCCTGCCGCCGCGCCAGGTCCGCGCGTACGGCCGCGATCTCCTCCGTGTCCGTCACCGCCCACAGCCGGTGCGCGAAGCCGTCGTCCGTCGTCGTGGCCAGCAGCGGGGTGCGCGCCGTGGTGCGGGCGACGACGGCCGCCGTGCCGGTGGCCGCGCCGTCGCTGCGGTACGACAGCAGCAGCGGCTCGGGGTTGGCGGCGGTCTCGCGCATCAGGCCCGCGCGGTCGGCGACGATCTCGTCCATCACGTCCTCGTGCGGCAGCACCACGCCGTCCGCCGGTTCGCTGAGCGCCAGCAGCCCGATGACGCCGCGCTGCAGCAGGCCGCCCCTGCGCTGCTCGTACACGTAGAGCGCGGGCCGCGGGTCGGGCACGAGCACGCCTTCCGCGCGCCACAGGCGCAGCGTGTCGGCGGCGAGGCGGTGGCGGGTGGCGGGGTCGCCGTCCTGAGGGAGGATGAGGCGGACGATGTTGTACGGGTCGGCGGTCTCCAGGTGGTGCAGCCCGTCGGGCCGGACGACGACGTCGTACGGCGGGGAGGTGACGGCGGCGAGGCTGCGCACCCGGGACGGCGCGTAGCGCAGCCCGCGGAAGGGGCGGAGGTCGAGACCGGGTGAACGCTGCATGGACCGGATCGTATGCGCCGTGGCCGATGCGCGATGATCGAGCCGTGGATATCGCCCGTCCGAGGAGCCGCCGTCGTGACCAGCCAGCCCGTCAGGACCCGTACCGACGCCTGCGTGGAGCCGCTGTGCACGGCATATGACACGGCGCTGCTGGACCTCGACGGGGTCGTCTACATCGGCGGCGTGGCCGTCGAGTACGCGGCCGAGGCGCTGGGCGGGGCCCGGGAGAGCGGCATGCGGCTGGCGTACGTCACGAACAACGCCTCCCGCCCCGCGGCCGTCGTCGCCGGCCAGTTGACCGCGATGGGCGTGCCCGCGGAGCCGGCGGACGTGATCACCTCGGCGCAGGCCGTGGCGCGGCTGGTGGCCGAGGCGGTGCCGCCGGGGGCGCGGGTGCTGGCGGTCGGCGGGGAGGGGCTGTACGGGCCGCTGCGGGAGCGCGGGCTGCTCGTCGTGGAGTCGGCGGACGACGATCCGGCGGCGGTGGTGCAGGGGCACGGCGGTCCTGCGATGCCGTGGGGGCGGCTGATGGAGGCGGCGTTCGCGGTGCAGCGCGGGGTGCCGTGGTTCGCGTCGAACGCCGATCTGACGATTCCGACCCCCCGCGGCATCGCGCCGGGCAACGGGGCGGCGCTGGAGGTGGTGCGGCTGGCCACCGGCGCCGAGCCGCGGGTGGCGGGGAAGCCGCTGCCGCCGATGCACCGGGAGACGATCATCAGGACGGGCGCACGGCGGCCGCTGGTGGTCGGTGACCGGCTCGACACCGACATCGAGGGCGCGTACAACGGCGGCGTCGACGCGCTGCTGGTGCTGACCGGCGTGACGGGCGCCGCGGAGCTGCTCGCGGCGGAGCCGCGGCACCGGCCGGCGTACGTGGCGGCGGATCTGCGCGGGCTGTCGGCCGCGCAGCCGGAGGTGGCGGTGGCGGACGGCGACGGCGAGGGCCTCGTCGCGCGGTGCGGCGGCTGGAGCGCGTCCGCGGGCGGTACGGAGCCGGGCCTGCGGCTCGACGGTGAGGGGCAACCGCTGGACGGGCTGCGGGCGTTGTGCGCGGCGGCGTGGACGTATGCGGGGGAGGGCTCGTGCGGTCTCGACCCGGGGAAGGCGCTGGCCCGCCTCGGTCTGTGAGCGCGCACCCACTCCACCGTTTGATCAGGGTAGGCTAACCTAACTGCGTGTTGGTCGACGCCGCTCCCCGTACGGACAACGGACTCAAGGACGCCCCACCGCGCCGCCGGTGGTTCTCCCCGCGCGCCGCGGGACTGCTCGCCTCCTGTGCCGCGCTGCTGCTCGTCTGCGTGGCCAGCCTCGCCGTCGGCGCCAAGCCCATCCCGCTGGACCAGGTCTGGCACGGCCTCTTCGGCTACGACGGCAGCGACACCGACGTCGTCATCCGCGACATGCGCGTCCCGCGCACGATCCTCGGCCTCCTCGCCGGCGCCGCCCTCGGCCTCTCCGGTGCCGTCATGCAGGCCCTCACCCGCAACCCCCTCGCCGAACCCGGGCTGCTCGGCATCAACGCCGGCGCCTCCGCCGCCGTCGTCAGCGCCATCAGCTTCTTCGGCGTCTCCTCCGTCGCCGGCTACGTCTGGTTCGCGTTCGCCGGCGCCGCCGCCGTCTCCGTCGTCGTCTACGCCCTCGGCGGCAGCCGCAGCGCCACGCCCGTACGCCTCGCGCTCGCCGGCACCGCCGCCACCGCCGCGCTCTTCGGCTACGTACGCGCCGTCGAGCTGACGGACACCGCGGCGCTGGACAAGATGCGCTTCTGGACCACCGGTTCGCTCGCCTCCGCCGACATGACCACGATCCGGCAGGTGCTGCCGTTCCTCGCCACCGGCATCGTCCTCGCGCTGCTGCTGGCCCGCCCGCTGAACGCCATGGCGATGGGCGACGACACCGCGCGCGCCCTCGGCGCGCACCTCGCCCGCACCCGGCTGCTCGCCATGCTCGCCGTCACCCTGCTGTGCGGCGCCGCGACCGCCGCCTGCGGGCCGATCATCTTCGTCGGGCTGATGATCCCGCACATGGTGCGCGCCGTGACCGGGCCCGACATGCGCTGGATCCTGCCGTACGCGGCCGTGCTCGCGCCCGTGCTGCTGCTCGGCGCCGACGTGCTCGGCCGGGTGCTGGCCCGGCCCGCGGAGGTGCAGGTCGGGATCGTCACCGTGATCCTCGGCGGGCCGGTCTTCATCCATCTCGTACGACGCCGGAGGATGGCGCAGTTGTGAGAACGCTCAACGTACGCGGCACGAAGGGCGATCTGTCTGTCCGCCTCGACCTGCGCGCCCTGCTCGTCTGCCTGCTGCTGGCCGCCGCCGCGCTGGCCGCCGCGGTGGTCCTCGTCGGGACCGGGGACTTCCCCATTTCCTTCGCGGACGTGGTGCGCACGCTGTTCGGCGGCGGCGAGCCAGGGCAGGAGTTCATCGTCCGCGAACTGCGGCTGCCGCGGGTGCTCGTGGGGCTGCTGGTCGGCGCGGCGCTGGGGCTGGCCGGGGCGGTGTTCCAGGCCATCTCCCGCAACCCGCTGGGCAGTCCCGACGTGCTCGGCGTCTCGCACGGCTCCGCGGTGGGCGCGCTGGTGGTCATCGTGCTGTTCAAGGGCGGCTCGGAGGCGGTCGCGCTCGGCGCCGTCGCCGGCGGCCTCGCCACCGGGGCGGCGATCTACCTGCTCGCCTGGCAGCGGGGCGTGGCCGGCTACCGGCTCGTGCTCGTCGGCATCGGCGCCGCCGCCATCCTCACCGGCGTCATCAACTACCTGCTCACCAAGGCCGACCTGGTCGACGCCGCCCGCGCCACCCTGTGGATCACCGGGTCGCTCGGCGGGCGGGACTGGACACACGTGTGGCCGCTGATCGCGGTCTGCGCGGTGCTGGTGCCGCTCGTGCTGGCCTGCGGCCGGCCGCTGCGGATGATGGAGATGGGCGACGACACCGCCTACGCGCTGGGCGTCCCCGTCGAGCGGGTACGGCTCGTGGCGCTGCTGGCCGCCGTGCTGCTGACGGCCGCCGCCACCGCCGCCGCGGGGCCCGTCGCCTTCGTCGCCCTCACCGCGCCCCAACTCGCCCGCCGGCTGACCCGCGCGCCGGGTCCCAACCTGGCGCCCGCCGCGCTCATGGGCGCCACGCTGCTGATCGTCGCCGACTGGGCGGCTCAGCGCGCCTTCGGCGCCGACCAGGTGCCCGTCGGCGTCGTCACCGGCGTGCTCGGCGGCGTCTACCTCCTCTGGCTGCTCGCCGCGGAACGACGGGCGGGCCGGATATGACCGACCGAACGCCGGACAGGAGCCCAGAAGTGAGCCGTCTCTCCGCCGAGAACGTCACCCTCGCCTACGACAGCCGGGTCGTCGCCGAGCACCTGTCGGTGGCCGTGCCCGACGCCTCGTTCACCGTCGTCGTCGGGCCCAACGCCTGCGGCAAGTCGACGCTGCTGCGGGCGCTCGCGCGGATGCTGAAGCCGCGCACCGGCGCGGTGCTGCTGGACGGCGAGGCGATCGGCACGCTGCCGGCGCGCAAGGTGGCGCGGACGCTCGGGCTGCTGCCGCAGTCGTCCGTGGCGCCCGACGGCATCACGGTCGGCGACCTCGTCGCCCGCGGGCGCTACCCGCACCAGGGGCTGCTGCGGCAGTGGTCGCGGGAGGACGAGCGGGTCGTCCAGGAGTCGATGGCCGCCACCGGGGTCGCGGAGCTGGCGGATCGCTATGTCGACGAACTGTCCGGCGGGCAGCGGCAGCGCGTGTGGATCGCGATGGCGCTCGCGCAGCAGACGCCGCTGCTGCTGCTCGACGAGCCGACGACGTACCTCGACATCCAGCACCAGATCGACGTCCTCGACCTGTGCGCCGAACTCCACGAGACGCAGGGGCGCACGCTGGTCGCCGTGCTGCACGACCTCAACCACGCCGCGCGCTACGCCACGCATCTGATCGCCATGCGCGACGGGCGGATCGTCGCGGAGGGGGCGCCGAACGACATCGTGGACGCGGAGCTCGTCGAGCGCGTCTTCGGGCTCAAGTGCCAGGTGATCGCCGACCCGGAGACCGGCACGCCGCTGGTCGTCCCGGCGGCGCGCAAGGCGCGGGCGGGGGCGGGGGCGGGGGCGGCCTAAGCCTGAGCGGGGGCCGGTGCGCCCGCGCACCGGCACGGCCCGGCGGCGTCACCGGATCCGCGGCCGCTGCGCGGGCGCGCCGCGTGCCACTTCAAGGTCCGTGAGGTACGGTCTGTGGCTTGACGTCCTCCCCTGCCGGAGGGCAGAGGATCTTAACCCGATCGCTCGAGTTGTGGTTCGCGGTGCACCGGCCCGGCGACCCGAAGCCCTTCCCGCGCAGCAACGGCCCGCCCGGCCGCTGGTCGCTTGGCTCTTGCGACACCGGTAACGTAGCAGGGGACACAAGAGGAGGAGGGGCATTTCCTTGTCTGCAGCAGGGTGTTCGCCCCAGCACAGCTGATGACGGAGCCGATGCCGACGTCCGTACCTGAGCCGGAGCCTGAGAGCGCGGCGGTGGAGCCGTACGCAAGGGAACCGGCGAGGCAAGAGCCCGAGCCCGTCGAGGCCGGGCCCGTGCCGCTCGGCGTCGCGCGCACGCCCACCGGCAACGCCGACGTCGACGCCGCGCTCGACCGCCTCGCGGACGCCGACGAGCTGCCGACCGGCAGCCACCTGGAGGTCTACGAGGACGCCCACGGCCGGATGCGCGAGGCGCTGGAGGAGCTGGACCGCAGCCAGGGGCCGCCGCCCGCGCAGTCACCGGTCGGCCCCGCGTCGTACGCCCACGGCCAGAACCGCCCCGCCCCGCCCGCGGGCCCCGCGCCGTACGGCCAGGGCCACGCCCGGCCCGGCCCGCCCGTGCCTCCGCCGCCATCCGCGCCGCACGGCCCCACCCCGCCCCGTCCCGGCGCGCACCCGTACCGGCCGGGGAACCCGTGAGCGGTGCCCGGCGGCGCCGGCTCGACGCCGAGCTGGTGAGCCGCGAGCTGGCCCGCTCGCGTGAGCACGCCGGGCGGCTCATCGCCGCGGGCCGGGTCACCGTCGGCGGCCTGGTCGCCAGCAAGCCCGCCACCCAGGTCGAGACGTCCGCCGCCGTCGTCGTCGTCCCCGACGACGCCGACCCCGACTACGTCTCCCGCGGCGGCCACAAGCTCGCCGGCGCGCTCGCGGCGTTCGAGCCCCAAGGGCTGCGCGTCGCCGGGCGCCGCGCCCTGGACGCCGGCGCCTCCACCGGCGGCTTCACCGACGTGCTGCTGCGCGCCGGAGCCGCGCATGTCGTCGCCGTGGACGTCGGCTACGGGCAGCTCGCGTGGAAGCTGCAGAGCGACGAGCGGGTCACCGTCAGGGACCGTATGAACGTCCGCGAGCTGACCCTCGACCACCTCGGCGGCGAGCCGGCCGAACTCGTCGTCGGCGACCTGTCGTTCATCCCGCTCGGGCTCGTGCTGCCCGCGCTGGTGCGCTGCGCCACGTCCGACGCGGACCTCGTGCTCATGGTCAAGCCGCAGTTCGAGGTCGGCAAGGAACGCCTGGGCAGCGGCGGCGTGGTGCGCAGCGCGGAGCTGCGCGCCGAGGCCGTACGCGGGGTCGCGGGGCAGGGGGCGGCGCTCGGGTTGGGGGTGCTCGGTGTGACGGCCAGCCCGTTGCCCGGGCCGAAGGGAAACGTCGAGTATTTTCTGTGGCTGCGCGCCGGGGCGCCCGCGCTGGACCCGGCGGACGTGGCACGTGCCGTGGCGGAGGGGCCCCGATGACAGACCGCACCGTGTTCCTGCTCGCCCATACCGGCCGGCCCGCGGCGATCCGCAGCGCCGAGCTGGTCGTGCGCGGCCTGCTGCGCTGCGGCGTCGGCGTGCGCGCGCTGGCCGGCGAGGCGGCGGACCTGCCGCTGCCGGCGGAGACGGAGCTGGTGGAGGCGGGCCCGGGGGTGATGGATGACTGCGAGCTGCTGATCGTGCTGGGCGGCGACGGCACGCTGCTGCGCGGCGCCGCCTTCGCCCGCAAGTCCGGCGTGCCGATGCTCGGCGTCAACCTCGGCCGCGTCGGCTTCCTCGCCGAGGCCGAGCGGGACGACCTCGACAAGGTCGTGGACCGCGTGGTGACCAAGGAGTACGAGGTCGAGGAGCGGATGACGCTCGACGTCCTCGTACGGAACGAGGGCAGGACCGTGCACGCCGACTGGGCGCTCAACGAGGCGTCCGTCGAGAAGGCCGCCCGCGAGCGGATGCTCGAGGTCGTCACCGAGGTCGACGGCCGGCCCGTCTCCCGCTTCGGCTGCGACGGCGTCGTCTGCGCGACGCCGACGGGATCGACCGCGTACGCCTTCTCGGCCGGCGGACCCGTCGTCTGGCCCGAGGTGGAGGCGCTGCTGATGGTCCCGATCAGCGCGCACGCGCTGTTCGCCAAGCCGCTCGTGACGTCACCGGACTCCATCCTGGCGGTGGAGGTGCAGCCGAACAACCAGCACGGCGTGCTGTGGTGTGACGGCCGCCGCACGGTCGATCTGCCCTCCGGCGCGCGCGTCGAGGTGCGCCGCGGCGCGGTCCCGGTGCGGCTGGCGCGGCTGCACCACGCGTCGTTCACGGACCGGCTGGTGGCCAAGTTCGCACTGCCGGTGGCGGGCTGGCGCGGGGCGCCGAACTGACGCGCGGCCCGTCCCACGCGCGGTCCTTCCGCCCGCCGCCGCGGCCCGGCGGCACGGCCCGGTCGCGCCGCCGGCCGGACCCTGATCACGACGCCCCTCGCGACGCGGTGCCGGAACCTCGTATGGTCGTACCGTGTTGGAGGAGATGCGGATCCAGTCCCTGGGCGTCATCGACGACGCGGTCGTCGAGCTGTCGCCCGGCTTCACGGCCGTGACGGGCGAGACCGGCGCCGGCAAGACCATGGTCGTCACCAGCCTCGGGCTGCTGCTCGGCGGGCGCGCGGACGCCGCCCTCGTACGCATCGGCGCCAAGTCCGCCGTCGTGGAGGGCCGGGTCGCCGTGGGCGACGGCTCGCCCGCGGCGGTACGGGCCGAGGACGCCGGTGCCGAGCTGGACGACGGCGCCCTGCTCATCAGCCGCACCGTCTCGGCGGAAGGCCGCTCCCGGGCGCACCTGGGCGGCCGCGGCGTTCCCGTGGGGCTCCTCGGCGAGCTGGCCGAGGACCTCGTCGCCGTGCACGGGCAGACCGACCAGCAGGGGCTGCTGAAGCCCGCGCGGCAGCGGCAGGCCCTCGACAGGTACGCGGGCGACGCCGTCGCCGTGCCGCTGGCCAAGTACTCGGCGGCGTACCGCAGGCTGCGCGCCGTCAGCGCCGAGCTGGACGAGATCACCACCCGCGCGCGTGAGCGGTTGCAGGAGGCGGACCTGCTGCGCTTCGGGCTCGACGAGGTCGCCGCCGCGGAGCCGCGGGCCGGCGAGGACGTCGAGCTGGCCGCCGAGGCCGAACGGCTGGGTCACGCCGAGGCGCTTGCCGCCGCCTCCGCCGCCGCACACGCCGCGCTCGCGGGCGACCCGGCGGACCCCGAGGCCGTCGACGCCGGCACGCTCGTCGCGGGCGCACAGCGCGCCCTGGCGGCCGTACGGGCCCACGACCCGGCGCTCGCCGGGCTCGCCGACCGGCTCACCGAGGTCGGCATCCTCCTCGGCGACGTCGCGCAGGAGCTGGCCGCGTACGGCGACGGCATCGACGCCGATCCGCTGCGGCTGGCCGCGGTGGAGGAGCGCCGCTCGGTCCTCACCCACCTCACCCGCAAGTACGGCCACGAGCCCGCCGCGGCCGCCGGGGGAGAGGCGGGCGACGGCAGCGTCTCCGCGGTCCTCGCCTGGGCCGAGGCGGGCGCCGCCCGGCTCGCCGAGCTCGACGGCGACGACGAGCGCATCGAGGAGCTGACCGCCGAGCGCGACGCCCTGCGCGGTGAGCTGGCGCTGCTGGCGGAGGCGCTGACCGAGGCGCGCGGCGACGCGGCGGAACGCTTCGGCGCCGCCGTCACCGACGAGCTGACCGAGCTGGCGATGCCGCACGCGCGGGTGACGGTCGACCTGCGCCGCACCGAGGTCGCCGCGGACGCCGACGGGCTTGAGATCGGCGGCAGGAACGTCGCGTACGGACCCACGGGCGTCGACGAGGCCGAGCTGCTGCTCGCCCCGCACCCCGGCGCACCGCCGCGGCCGATCGCCAAGGGCGCCTCGGGCGGCGAGCTGTCGCGCGTGATGCTGGCGGTCGAGGTGGTCTTCGCCGGCTCGGACCCCGTGCCGACGTACCTCTTCGACGAGGTCGACGCGGGCGTCGGCGGCAAGGCGGCGGTCGAGGTGGGCCGCCGGCTCGCGCGGCTGGCGCGCGGCGCCCAGGTCGTCGTGGTGACGCACCTGCCGCAGGTCGCGGCCTTCGCCGACCGGCAGTTGCTGGTGGAGAAGACCAGCGACGGCGCGGTCACCCGCAGCGGCGTGACCGTCCTGGACGGCGAGGCGCGGGTGCGGGAGCTGTCGCGCATGCTGGCGGGCCAGGAGGACTCCGAGACGGCGCGCGCGCACGCGGAAGAGCTGCTCGCGGCGGCCCGCGCGGGGGCGGAGTAGCCCGCGGCCGCCTGACGGTGGCGGTGTGACCTGGGACTACCCAGGGGGCGGGAGGCCGCGTGTGGGCCGAACGGGTGCCGTGGGGCAACCCGGATCGTGCGGGATGCGTCTATCGGGGTGGTTGGGCGGAATGCACCGCGCTGTCCGCCGCCTTCGCGGGTCGTACCGGCGCACGACGGACGTGCGGGGCATCGCCCGGAAGGGTGGTGCATGTCTGACCTGTACGCCCGTACAGAGCGGTTGACGGCGCCGAGCCGGGTCCGGCCGCTCCTTGGGAGTGGCATCCTGGGCAGGCCCTGCGACGCCACGGACAGGAGTTCCGGCCCAGTGAGCAGCACCCCCGCACCGCCCCACGGCCCGACCGCGCTGCACGCCGTGCAGCTCGTCGGCCGCGGCGTGGGCGGCAGCGGTGTTCATGTGCGCTCGCTGGCGGCCGGGTTGGTGGCCCGGGGCATCCGGGTCACGGTGGTCGCGACGCCGGCCACCGCCGAGCGCTACGGCTTCGCCGCCGCCGGCGCCGTCGTCGCCCGGCTGCCCGAGCGCGGCGGGCTGGCCACCGCGCCGCTGTGCACGGCGACCACGCTGCGCGCGGCCTGCGCCGGCGCAGACCTCGTCCACGCGCACGGCCTGCAGTGCGGGCTGATGGCGTGCTCGACGATCCTGGGCCAGCGCAGGCCGCTGGTCGTCACCTGGCACACCCGGAGCGACCCGGACGGGGTACGGGGCCGGATGATGCCGCTCCTCGAACGACGTGTGTCCCGCTCCGCCCGCGTCGTCCTCGGCGCCACCACCGACCTCGTCGACGGCGCCCGCCGCCGCGGCGCCCGCGACGCGCGGCTCGCGCCCATCGCCGTCCCCGCGCCCCGTCACCCGCACCCGGGCGGCGACGGCGCCGCGCTGCGCAAGCAGCAGGTGCGCGCGGAACTCGGCGCCCCGGACCGGCCCCTGGTGCTCACCGCCGCCCCGCTCGACGCGTACGGCACCCACGAACCGCTGCTGGAGGCCGCCCGCATGTGGCGGGCGCTGCCGGAGCAGCCGCTGCTCGCCGTCGCCGGCGAGGGCCCGGCGCGCGGGAAGCTCCAGCGCCGTATCGACGCCGAGAAGCTGCCCGTACGGCTCCTGGGCCGCCGCGACGACCTGCCCCGGCTGCTGGCCGCCGCGGACGTCGCGGTGCTGTCCAGTCCGTGGGAGGCGCGCCCCGTGCTGGCCCAGGAGGCGCTGCACGCGGGCGCCCCGCTGGTGGCCACGGCGGTCGGCGGCGTCCCCGAACTCGTCGGCGACGCGGCGGAGCTGGTGCCGTACGGGGACGCCCGCGCGCTCGCCGACGCGGTGGCGGCCCTGCTCCACGACCCGGCCCACCGCGCGGCCCTGTCCGCCGCGGGCCGCGCCCAGGCCGGCACCTGGCCGACGGAGGACGACACCGTCACCCAGGTCCTGTCGATCTACGACGAGTTGATGACGTACGGCGAGGCCTGACGGCCTCGGGCCGGGCGGTCGTGCGAACGAAGGGGCGGCGACTGCGCTCCCGCAGCCCCGCGCGGAGCGCTACCCGTACGCCCCCGACGCGCTCAGCCGCAGCGCCGTGTCGATCAGCGGCACGTGGCTGAACGCCTGCGGGAAGTTGCCCACTTGGCGCTGCAGCCGCGGGTCCCACTCCTCCGCGAGCAGCCCCAGGTCGTTCCGGAGCGCCAGCAGCTTCTCGAACAACTGCCGCGCCTCCTGCACCCGTCCGATCATCGCCAGGTCGTCCGCCATCCAGAACGAGCAGGCGAGGAACGCCCCCTCGTCGCCCGGCAGCCCGTCGCTGCCCGTCTCGTCGCCCGCGGTCGGGTAGCGGCGGATGAAGCCGTCGGGGGTGCCCAGCTCGCGCTGGATGGCCTCAATGGTGCCGATGACGCGCTTGTCGTCCGGCGGCAGAAAGCCGACCTGCGGGATCAGCAGCAGCGAGGCGTCCAGCTCCTGCGAGCCGTAGGACTGCGTGAAGGTGTTGCGCTGCCGGTCGTAGCCCTTCTCGCACACGTCCCGGTGGATGTCGTCGCGCAGCCGCTGCCAGCGCTCCAGCGGGCCGTCCGCCTCGCCGGACTCGATGAGCTTGATCGTGCGGTCGACGGCGACCCAGGTCATCACCTTGGAGTGGACGAAGTGCCGCCGCGGGCCGCGCACCTCCCACAGCCCCTCGTCGGGGCGGTCCCAGTTCTCCTCGACCCAGCGGATCATCTTCAGTTGCAGCAGCGAGGCGTAGTCGTTGCGGGTGAGGCCCGTCATGTGGGCGAGGTGCAGCGCCTCGACGACCTCGCCGTAGACGTCGAGCTGCAACTGCCCCGCCGCGCCGTTGCCGGCGCGCACCGGACGGGACCCCTCGTACCCCGGCAGCCAGTCCAGCTCCGACTCGCCCAGCTCGCGCTCGCCGGCGATGCCGTACATGATCTGCAGGTTCTCCGGGTCGCCCGCGACGGCGCGCAGCAGCCACTCGCGCCAGGCGCGGGCCTCCTCGTGGTACCCGGTGCGCAGCAGGGACGACAGCGTGATGGCGGCGTCGCGCAGCCAGGTGAAGCGGTAGTCCCAGTTGCGCACGCCGCCGATGTCCTCGGGCAGCGAGGTGGTGGGCGCGGCGACGATGCCGCCGGTCGGCTCGTACGTCAGGGCCTTGAGCGTGATCAGCGAGCGGATCACCGCGTGCCGGTAGGGGCCGTGGTACGTACAGTGCTCGGTCCACTCCTGCCAGAAGTCCTCGGTGGCGGTGAGCGACGCCTCGGGGTCGGCCGGCTGCGGCGGCTCAAGGTGCGAGGGCTGCCAACTGATCGTGAACGCCAGCCGGTCGCCGGGGCCGACGGTGAAGTCGGAGTACGTCGTGAGGTCCCGGCCGTACGTCGGCACCGGGGCGTCGAGCCACACGGAGTCCGGCCCGGCGACGCCGACGGTGCGGCCGTCCTCGGCCTGGTGCACCCACGGCACGATCCGGCCGTAGGAGAAGCGCATCCGGAGCGCGGAGCGCATCGGCACCCGGCCCGTGACGCCCTCCACGATGCGGATGAGCTGCGGTGAGGCGCCGTCGCGCGGGGGCATGAAGTCGATCAGCCGGACCGTGCCGCGCGGGGTGTCCCACTCGGACTCCAGCACCAGCGAGTCGCCCCGGTAGCGCCGCCGGGTGGCGGGCGGCGGGGAGGACTCCGGGGCGTACGCGGGACCGAGGCGCCAGAAGCCGTGCTCCTCGGTCCCCAATAGGGCGGCGAACACCGCATGGGAGTCGAACCGGGGCAGGCAGAGCCAGTCGGCCGTGCCGTCGCGACGGACGAGCGCTGCCGTCTGCATGTCGCCCAGAAGTGCGTAGTCCTCGATCCGCCCGGCCACGTGCCTCTCCAGCTAGAAGTGCGTTCCGCAGAGGATAAAGCCTTCGCGTGCGCGCGTGCGCCACGGTCGCGGATTCCGCCTCATCCGATCGGGTCGGGCGGACGGACGGCGGTCGGCCGCGGGCGGTGACCAGGGGATTACTGATACCCTGGTAGCCCGTGGAGCGGAGGGCCGGCCGGGCATGTGGCGGCGGCGCTCGCCGAGCGACCCACCTCGATCTGGGGCACCCCGCCACGCACCTCATCAGCGACCACGGGAGCCCCTCTTGGCCATGCCATCCACGACGTCAAAGCACATCTTCGTCACGGGAGGCGTCGCCTCCTCGCTCGGCAAGGGGCTCACCGCCTCCAGCCTGGGTGCCCTGCTCAAGGCGCGCGGGCTGCGGGTCACGATGCAGAAGCTCGACCCGTATCTGAACGTCGACCCCGGCACGATGAACCCCTTCCAGCACGGCGAGGTCTTCGTCACGAACGACGGCGCCGAGACCGACCTCGACATCGGGCACTACGAGCGCTTCCTCGACGTCGACCTCGACGGCTCGGCGAACGTCACCACCGGCCAGGTCTACTCCTCGGTGATCGCCAAGGAGCGCCGCGGCGAGTACCTGGGCGACACGGTGCAGGTGATCCCGCACATCACCAACGAGATCAAGTCCCGGATCCGGCGCATGTCCTCCGACGACGTGGACGTGGTGATCACGGAAGTCGGCGGCACCGTCGGCGACATCGAGTCGCTGCCGTTCCTGGAGGCCGTCCGCCAGGTGCGGCACGAGGTCGGCCGGGACAACGTGTTCGTCGTCCACATCTCGCTGCTGCCGTACATCGGCCCGTCCGGCGAGCTGAAGACCAAGCCGACCCAGCACTCGGTCGCCGCGCTGCGCAGCATCGGCATCCAGCCGGACGCGATCGTGCTGCGCGCGGACCGCGAGGTGCCGGCGGCGATCAAGCGGAAGATCTCGCTCATGTGCGACGTCGACGAGGCCGCCGTCGTCGCCGCCATCGACGCCAAGTCGATCTACGACATCCCCAAGGTGCTGCACGCGGAGGGCCTGGACGCGTACGTCGTCCGCAAGCTGGACCTGCCGTTCCGGGACGTGGACTGGACCGAGTGGGACGACCTGCTGCGCCGCGTGCACGAGCCGGCGCACGAGGTGACGATCGCGCTCGTCGGCAAGTACATCGACCTGCCCGACGCCTATCTGTCGGTCACCGAGGCGATCCGCGCCGGCGGCTTCGCCAACAACGCCCGCGCCAAGATCAAATGGGTCACGTCCGACGACTGCCGCACGCCGCAGGGCGCCCGCAAGCACCTCGCGGACGTGGACGGCATCGTCATCCCCGGCGGCTTCGGCGAGCGCGGTGTGGAGGGCAAGATCGGCGCGGTCACCTACGCCAGGGAGAACCGGGTGCCGCTGCTCGGCATCTGCCTCGGCCTGCACTGCATCGTCATCGAGGCGGCGCGGAACCTCGCGGGCATCGGGGGCGCGAACTCCACGGAGTTCGACCAGGCCGCGACCGACCCGGTGATCTCCACCATGGAGGAGCAGCTCGACATCGTCGCCGGCGAGGGCGACATGGGCGGCACGATGCGCCTGGGACTCTACCCGGCCAAGCTGGCGGAGGGTTCGGTGGTGCGGGAGGCGTACGCGGACCAGCCGTACGTCGAGGAGCGCCACCGGCACCGCTACGAGGTCAACAACTCCTACCGCAGCGAGCTGGAGAAGAAGGCCGGCCTCTCGTTCTCCGGCACCTCCCCGGACAACAAGCTGGTGGAGTACGTGGAGTACCCGCGCGAGGTGCACCCGTACCTGGTCTCCACCCAGGCCCACCCCGAGCTGCGCTCGCGGCCCACCCGGCCGCACCCGCTCTTCGCCGGGCTGCTGAAGGCCGCCGTCGCGAGGCACGAGGCGGCGAAGGAAACGGGAGCACAGCAGCAGGGCGGCGTGCAGCAGCAGGCCGGCCCGCACGGCGCGCACGCGGGTGCGCAGAAGCCGGTGGCCGCCGTGCGCGAGGGGGGCAAGTGATGGCGGAGCAGTTGAAGGACACCGCGGCCGAGTGGAAGATCGTCGCCTCCGAGACGCCGTTCAAGGGCGCCAAGACCTCCGTGCGCACGGACGACGTGGTGATGCCCGACGGCACCGTGGCCCGCCGCGACTACCAGGTCCACCCCGGCTCGGTCGCCATCCTCGCCCTCGACGACGAGGACCGCGTGCTGGTGCTCAACCAGTACCGCCACCCCGTACGGCACAAGCTCTGGGAGATCCCCGCGGGACTCCTCGACGTGCCCGGTGAGAACCCGCTGAGCGCCGCCCAGCGCGAGCTGTACGAGGAGGCGCACGTCAGGGCCGACGACTGGCGCGTGCTGGTCGACGTGTACACCACGCCGGGCGGCTGCGACGAAGCCGTGCGCGTCTTCCTCGCCCGCGGGGTGACCGACGCCGACGGAGAGCGCTACGCCGCCCACGGCGAGGAGCTGGACCTCGTGATCGACCGCGTGCCTGTGGCCGATCTGGTGCGCGGCGCCCTCGCCGGGGACCTGCACAACAACTGCCTGATGCTGGGCGTGCTGGCGCTCCAGGCGGCCCGCGCGGACGGCGGTCTGGACGCGCTGCGCCCGGCGAACGCCCCCTGGCCGGCCCGCCCGTTCACGCCCTGAACAGCGCAGGTGGGGGGCCGCCGGGCGGTTGATCCGATGCGGTGATTTTCGTTCCGGCGTTCGGCCATGTGCCGTCACGTGACCCGGCCTTCACGCTGGGTGAATTACGCTCACCGGCGTGACGGAACAGGCCGCCCCCCACCGGTTCGTCGGCAGGACCCGCGAGCTCGACGCCCTGCGCGCCGACATCGCCCGCGCCGGGCTCGACACCCTCGCCGGCCGCCCCGCCCCGCGCAGCCGGGTGCTGCTCATCGCCGGGCGGCCGGGCTCCGGGCGCAGCGCGCTCGCCGCCGAGCTGGCCCGCGGCGTCGCCGGCGACTACCCGGGCGGGGTGCACACCGCGCGGCTCTCGGGACCGGGCGGCGAGGCGGTCCCGCTGGAGCGGGCCGTACGCGACCTCCTCGACGCCCTCGGCGTCCCGCCGGTCGCCGGGGCGGGCCCCGACCACCTCGCCGGGGAGCTGCGCGCCGCGCTGGCCGAGCGCTCCGCGCTGCTCGTCCTCGACGACGTCACGGCCCCCGAGCAGTTGCTCGAACTGGTCCCCGAGTCCCGTGACTGCCTCGTCGTGGCCGTCGCCGAGGGCCCGCTGAAGGGCGTGCCCGACGTCCGGCCGTGCACCCTGGGCGGGCTGGAGCCCGCGGCGGCGCTGGCGCTGATCGCCTCGTACGCGGGGGAGACACGCATCGCCTGCGACCCCGAGGCCACGCACGTGCTGGCCGAGGAGTGCGCGGGACTCCCCGCGGCGCTGGTGCTCGCCGGCGGCTGGCTCGCCGGGCACCCGCAGGCGTGCGTCGCCGACGCCGTGCGGGAGCTGCGCCGCAAGGGCGACAGCACCGAGGGGTCCGCCGGGCGGCCGTCCGGGCCGAAGGCGCTGGCGCGGGCGTTCCGGCTCGTATACGAATCGCTGCCGCCGTCCGTCGCGCAACTGCTGCGGCTGCTGCCGCTGGCGCCCGCCGGCGCCGTCGACGCCCACTCCGCCTCCGCGCTCGCCGGCTGCACCGTCGCCGCGGCCCGCACCACGCTCGCGGACTGCGCGGGCCAGGGCCTGCTGCGCGAGGTGCCGCAGCAGGACCAGGTGAACCTCACCCAGTACGAGGTGCCCGGCTGTCTGCAGCCGCTGCTGCGCGGGGTGCTGGAGGCGGGCGTGGGCCAGGAGGAGATGCTGCTCGCGCGGGCCCGGATGCTGGAGCGCTACGTACGCCTGCTGCAGTCCTGCCGCGCCGTCACGGAGCCCGCGGGATCCGCGGTGCACACCCGGCTCGCGGGGCTGCCGCGGGCGCTGCGCTTCCCGTCGCCGGAGGCCGCCGCCGCGTGGCTGCGCAGCCGGCTGCCCTCGCTGCTGGCGGCGGCCCGGATCGCGGTCGCCGACGGAGAGCTGGACACGCTGGCGCGGCGGCTGGTGGCCGCGCTGTCGCGGGCGCTGGGCGCGCACCGGGGCGAGGCGGAGGCGGCGCCCGAGCAGTACCGGCTGCACGAGCTGGTGCTGGGCGTCGCCGAGCGGCGCGGGCTGGTGTGGGAGAAGGCGGCGGCGCTGCTCAACCTGGGCGACCTGGACCTGCGCGCGGAGCGGCCCCACGAGGCGCTGGGCCGGTACCGGGGGGCGCTGGCGGCGGCGCGCGAGGCGCGGGACCCGCAGCCGGTGGGGCGGGCGCTGGAGTCGGTGGGGGCGGCGTACCAGGCGCTGCGGGACTGGGGCCGGGCGGCGGACTGGTTCGGGCGGGCGCTGGCGCTGCGGCAGACGCGCGGCGAGCTGGCCGACGAGGCGCGGCTGCGCGCGCGGCTGGGCGCGGTGCACACGTACGCCGGGGCCTGGGGCTGGGCGCTGCGCGAGTGGCGCGCGGCGGCGGCGGCCCACCGCAGGCTCGGGGACGTCGGCGGGCACGCGCGGGCGCTGGGCGAGGTGGCCCGGGTGCAGCAGTACGCGGGGCGCCCGCGGGAGGCCATCAGGACGTGCACGCGCGCGGTGGACGTGGCGCGGCTCTCGGGCGACACCGCCCTGCGGGCGGCGGTGCAGTTGCGGCTGGCGGACCTCGTCGACGGCGTGGGCGATCCGGAGGCCGCGGAGCTGCACCGGGCGGCGGCGGGGCGGCTGGCGGAGCAGGTCCCGGAGGCGGCCGCGATGCGGGCCGCCGCCGTGGCCGTAGCGGAGTCGGAAGCGGAACGTGCGGACGATCCCGGGCCCGCGCCCGCGGGCGGGTCCGCGGGCGGGTCCGCCGCGGAGCCCGTACCGGAGCCCGCCGCCGGGCCGGGGAGCGCGGACGGTGACGCTCCGGACGACGGGGAGCGTGCCCCCGGTACCGGCCCCGCGGCCGTTCCGGAGGACTCCGCGGAACCCGTGCCGCAGCCCGTGGAGGCCGCCGCCGAGACCGTCCCGGCGGAGGGCCCCGAGCCCGCCGCCGGGGAGGGCCCGAAGGCGGGGCCGGCGCCCCGACCGGCCGCCGCGGACCTGTGAATCCATCGACACATCGCAGAAATCTGCCTGTTTCAAAGGCTGGACTCAGAGGATTCCTTCATTAAGAATGACCAAGCCGCGGCGGGCACCCCGACCGCGGCCTGACGAGTTCCCTCACCCCAAGGACCGTGATCCATCGTGAAGGTCGGCATTCCACGCGAGGTCAAGAACAACGAGTTCCGGGTGGCCATCACGCCCGCCGGAGTCCACGAGCTGGTCCGCCACCGCCACGAGGTCGTCGTGGAGCAGGGCGCGGGCGCCGGCTCGTCCATCCCGGACGAGGAGTACGTGGCCGCCGGGGCGGAGATCCTGCCCACGGCAGACGCCGTGTGGGCCGCGGCGGACCTGATGCTGAAGGTCAAGGAACCGATCGCGGAGGAGTACCAACGCCTCCGCAAGGGCCAGGTGCTCTTCACCTACCTCCACCTCGCCGCCTCCCGCCCGTGCACCGACGCGCTGCTGGAGTCCGGCACCACCGCCATCGCGTACGAGACGGTGGAGACGGCCGACCGGCAACTGCCGCTGCTCGCCCCGATGTCGGAGGTCGCCGGCCGGCTCGCGCCCCAGGTCGGCGCGTACCACCTGATGCGCTCGCAGGGCGGCCGCGGCGTGCTGCCGGGCGGCGTGCCCGGCGTGGTGCCGGGGCAGGCGGTCGTGATCGGCGGCGGCGTCTCCGGCTGGAACGCCACGCAGATCGCCGTCGGCATGGGCTTCCACGTCACGCTGCTCGACACCGACGTGCGCAAGCTGCGCGAGGCGGACAAGGTCTTCGGTACGAAGGTGCGCACCCTCGCCTCCAACGCCTACGCCCTCGGGCAGGCGGTCGTGGAAGCCGACCTGGTCATCGGCGCGGTGCTCATCCCGGGCGCGAAGGCGCCCAAGCTCGTCGACAACGAGCTGGTGTCGCGGATGAAGCCGGGAAGTGTCCTTGTCGACATCGCGATCGATCAGGGCGGCTGCTTCGCCGATTCGCGTCCGACCACGCACGCGGAGCCGACTTTCCGGGTGCACGAATCGGTCTTCTACTGCGTCGCCAACATGCCCGGCGCAGTGCCCAACACGTCCACGTACGCGCTGACCAACGCCACGCTCCCGTACATCGTCAAGCTCGCGAACCTCGGCTGGCGGGGCGCGCTGCGCGCCGATCCGGCGCTCGCGCTCGGCCTCAACACCCACGAAGGGCAGGTCGTTTACGGTCCCGTAGCGGAAGCGCACGGTCTTCCGGCGACCGAACTCGCGCGCGTACTTGGCTGATTTCGCGCAGGTGCGCGGCACGTCGACCACATCGGCGACACTGTCAACTCCGGTTCACCAGCCGAACCTTGTCACCAGCGGTTCGGCCGGCCGCCGTACCGCCACGAAGGGCGCCCGAAGTGTTGTTCCACACCCGACACATCGTGCTCTGTCTGCGGGATTGTGTTGCTGCGGGACCCCGACACGCCATAGAGTCGCCAATCGTCGGCATGGTGCCACGCTGACCAATCGAGAAGTGCCCTGGTCACCAAGGAGGTAGGACGACTTGTGAATGAGTCGACATTTGCTCCCGGGGGTGGTCGTCCAGGCACGCCTGCGCGGGGCCACGGCCCCTCGGGGGTGGAGGCGCCTGTCGGCTCCGTCGCCGTCCACACCTTCTCGGCACACGCACACCAGGGCGGAAACGTATACCAGAGCATGGACGGTCATCACGTGAACGCCATGACCGGCAGCCAGAGCGGCGGCGAGGACACCACACGTCTCGCCGCATCCGCCACCTCCGACTTCGAGGACCTGTCAGAAGGTCACTTCTACGATCCGGACGCGGACTACGAGCCGGATCCCGAGTACGCCGCGACGCTCGCCCCGGACGCCGCCCGGCAGCGCCGGGAGCGCATCGGTCCCACGGGCCGCCCGCTGCCGTACTTCCCCATCCCGGGCCCGGTCACCGACCACGGCCCGGCGAAGGTCATCGCCATGTGCAACCAGAAGGGCGGCGTCGGCAAGACCACGTCGGCCATCAACCTGGGCGCGGCGCTGGCCGAGTACGGCCGCCGCGTGCTGCTCGTGGACTTCGACCCGCAGGGCGCGCTCTCCGTCGGCCTCGGGGTCAACCCGATGGAGCTGGACCTCACGGTCTACAACCTGCTCATGGAGCGGGGCATGTCGGCCGACGAGGTGCTGCTCAAGACGGCCGTGCCCAACATGGACCTGCTGCCCAGCAACATCGATCTCTCCGCCGCCGAGGTGCAGTTGGTGAGCGAGGTGGCGCGGGAGCAGACGCTGCAGCGCGCGCTGAAGCCGCTGCTGCCCGAGTACGACTACGTCGTCATCGACTGCCAGCCGTCGCTGGGTCTGCTCACGGTCAACGCGCTGACCGCGGCACACAAGGTGATCGTGCCGCTGGAGTGCGAGTTCTTCGCGCTGCGCGGCGTCGCGCTGCTCACCGAGACGATCGAGAAGGTCCAGGAGCGGCTCAACCCCGACCTGGAGCTGGACGGCATCCTCGCCACGATGTACGACTCGCGGACGGTGCACAGCCGCGAGGTGCTGGCGCGCGTCGTCGAGGCCTTCGACGACCACGTCTACCACACGGTCATCGGGCGCACCGTCCGGTTCCCCGAGACCACCGTGGCCGGCGAGCCCATCACCTCGTACGCCTCGAACTCCGTGGGCGCGGCCGCCTACCGCCAGCTCGCCAGGGAGGTGCTCGCCCGGTGCCACGCCGAGTGAGCCTGCCCGGGGCCGACGAGCTTTTCCGCACCACCGGGGGGACCGCGCTCCAGTCGTCCACGCCGCAGTCGGACCGGCAGCGGGCCAACGGCGAGGCGCCCGGGGGCAGTCCGCGCGTACCCGCGCCGGGCCGCGAGGCCGACGCGGAGGCGGCGGGCCAGCAGGCGGAGTCCGGCGCCGGCGCCGAGGAGGCGGGCCCGGACGACGCGGGCGGCTCCGGCGGTACGGGCGAGGACCCGCGGGCCCGCACGGGCACCGGCGGCAAGGCAGGACCGGCGGCTCCCGGCGGCAAGCGCACCGCGACCACCCCCGCGGCCCGGCGCGACCCCGAGGCGACCGAGCACGGCGGCCGGGAGGCCGGCACCGAGGCCGCCCCCGGCGGCAGGGCCCGGCAGGGCGAGCGGGAGCCCGCGGCCCAGGCGCGGGCGAAGTCCGCGCGGCAGAGCGGCGGTTCGGCCGCGGCGGCCCAGCCTAGGCGCGGCCGGGGCCGCGGCGCGGCGCGCCGGCCCAGCGGCCGGGAGCGGCACGACGAGAAGATCACGGTCTACGTCTCCGCCGAGGAGCTGATGGACCTGGAGCACGCCAGGCTCGTGCTCCGTGGCGACCACGGCCTCGCGGTGGACCGCGGCCGGATCGTCCGCGAGGCCGTCGCGGTGGTGCTGGCCGACCTGGAGTCGCGCGGCGACGCGAGCATCCTCGTACGCCGCCTGCGCGGCCGCTGACGCCCCCGCCCGTACGGTCCGGCCGAGCGAGTCCCGGCGGCCCGTAACGGACGACCTGGGCGCCGCCACGACGTTCCCGGCAACCGGGCGGGCACCGCTCCGAGCGATACGCTGCGAGCGATGGACGACAGGCACGACGACCCGCAGCGCCCCGCGCGTACCGCCCGGCGCTCCCTCGGTCGCGGCCCCGGGGTCGCCGCGACGCCCACCAAGCCCGCACCGCGGCCCGTGGAACCGGATCCGGTGCGGGAGCCGTACCCCGAGCCGATGCCCCTGCCGCAGCCGGAACCGCCGCCCGTGCCGGGGCCTCCGGTGCCCATCCCGGGCCCCGCCCCGCGGCCCGACGAGCCGGGCCCGGCGCCGGACCGGCCCGACCCCGAGCCGGAGACCGAGCCCGCACCGGCGGGACCCGGCGGCGCGGACCCGGCGGAGGAGCCGGCCCCCGAACCCGACCGGGACCCCCAGCCCGAATCCGACGGCGAGCCCGAACCCGGTCCCGCACCCGGCCCCGTACCGGAACCGGACAGCGCCCCGGAGCCCGGCACCGAGCCCGCCGCCGACTCCCGCCCCGCGGCCGACCCGGGGAGCGCCCCCGAACCCGGCACCGAGACCCGCGACGACGAGCCCGACGACGGTGCCTTCCGGGTCCGGCTCGCCAACTTCGAGGGCCCCTTCGACCTCCTCCTCCAGCTCATCTCCAAGCACAAGCTGGACGTCACCGAGGTCTCCCTGCACCGCGTCACCGACGACTTCATGGCCCACATCCGCGCCATGGGCCCCGACTGGGACCTCGACCAGACCACCGAGTTCCTCGTCGTCGCCGCCACCCTCCTCGACCTCAAGGCCGCCCGCCTGCTGCCGTCCGCCGAGGTCGAGGACGAGGAGGACCTCGCGCTGCTGGAGGCCCGCGACCTGCTGTTCGCGCGGCTGCTGCAGTACCGCGCGTACAAGGAGATAGCGGGCATCTTCCACCGCCGGCTGGAGGAGGAGTCGCAGCGGCACCCCCGTACCGTCGGGCTGGAGCCGCACCACGCGGAGCTGCTGCCCGAGGTGGTCATCAGCATCGGCCCGGAAGGCTTCGCCCGGCTCGCGGTCAAGGCGATGCAGCCCAAGCCCGTGCCCCAGGTCTACGTCGACCACATCCACGCCCCGCTCGTCAGCGTCCAGGAACAGGCGCAGATCGTCGTCTCCCGGCTGCGCGAGCACGGTTCGGTCAGCTTCCAGGAACTGATCGCCGACGCCCCCGACCCGCTGACCGTCGTCGCCCGGTTCCTGGCGCTGCTCGAGCTGTACCGGGAGCGGGCCGTGGCCCTCGACCAGGAGGGCGCGCTGGAGCCGCTGACGGTGCGGTGGACGGGGCGGGAGGATGTGGTGCCGGTGGTCACCGACGAGTTCGACACGGCGACCGGCGACGCGGACGCGGCCGGCGGGAACCAAGGCGAAGGCGAGGACGAGCGATGAGCGACGCAGTGGCGGACGTGTCTGAGACGGCCGACGTGTCTGACGCGGCCGGCGCGGCTGACGTGCCGGAGACGGCAGCCGCGGCCGGGCAGCCGGAGAAGGAGGCGAAGGCGGAGGCGGAGAAGGAGGCGGAGGCGAGCCCCACCGCCGGGCTCCCTCTGCGCCCGGCCCTCGAAGCCGTCCTCATGGTCGTCGACGAGCCCGTCACCGCCGAGCACCTGGCCAAGGTCCTCGACCGCCGCCCCCGCGAGATCACCGACGCCCTGCGCGAGCTGTCCGACGAGTACACCGTCCAGGGCCGCGGCTTCGACCTGCGCCACGTCGCCGGCGGCTGGCGCTTCTACACCCGCGCCGCGTACGCCCCCGCCGTCGAGGGCTTCGTCCTCGACGGCCAGCAGTCCCGCCTCACCCAGGCCGCGCTGGAGACCCTCGCGGTCGTCGCGTACCGCCAGCCCGTCTCCCGCTCCCGCGTCTCCGCCGTCCGCGGCGTCAACTGCGACGGTGTCATGCGCACGCTGCTCCAGCGCGGGCTTATCGCGGAGGCGGGCACGGAGGACGGAACAGGTGCGATCCTGTACAGGACGACGAATTACTTCCTGGAGCGGATGGGCCTGCGCGGTCTGGACGAGCTCCCCGAGCTGGCCCCGTTCCTTCCGGACGCGGACGCGGTGGAGGGCGAGTCCCAGGAGGGCGTCCCATCGTTCGACGTGGACGACGAGACCTGACCAACCAACGGACTGACGGTAGATGCGAAGCAGCGGCGGCAGGAACAGCAGGAAGCCCTCGGGCTCCGACCCCCGGGGGGCGGGCGGCAAGCGCGACGCGCAACAGCGCCGGCAGGGCCGTCCCCGCTCCGAGGAGCGGGGACGGCCCCGCCCGGAGGAGCGGCGGTACGAGAAGTCCGGCGTCCCCCAGGGCGAGCGCCCGGGCGGCCCGGGGAAGGGGGGCCGGGGGCGCGGCGGCGCGCCCGCCAGGCCCGCGCGCTCCCGTGAGTACGACGCGCAGTTGGAGGAGCGGGCCAGGGCCCGGCACACCAAGCCGCAGCGCGCGCTGCCGAAGACGTTCGGCGAGCCCGAGGGCGAGCGGCTGCAGAAGGTGCTGGCGCGGGCCGGCATGGGGTCGCGGCGGGCCTGCGAGGAGCTGATCGACCAGGCGCGGGTCGAGGTCAACGGGCGCATCGTCACCGAGCAGGGGCTGCGCGTCGACCCGGAGAAGGACGAGATCAAGGTCGACGGGCTGACCGTGGCCACGCAGTCGTATCTCTTCTTCGCCCTCAACAAGCCCGTCGGCGTGGTCTCCTCCATGGACGACCCGGAGGGTCGGCAGAACCTCGGCGACTACGTGGACAACCGGGAGACCCGGCTCTTCCACGTCGGCCGCCTGGACACCGAGACCGAGGGCATCATCCTGCTCACCAACCACGGCGAGCTGGCCCACCGCCTCACCCACCCCCGCTACGGCGTGAAGAAGACCTACCTCGCCGCGATCCAGGGCCCGCTCCCGCGCGACCTGGGCAAGCGGCTGAAGAACGGCATCCGGCTCGACGACGGCTACGCCAAGGCGGACGACTTCCGGGTGGTGGAGAACACCGGCAAGAACTACCTCGTCGAGGTGGTGCTGCACGAGGGGCGCAAGCACATCGTGCGGCGGATGCTCGCCGAGTCGGGCTTCCCCGTCGACAAGCTGGTGCGGACCCGCTTCGGCCCGATCGCGCTGGGCGACCAGAAGTCGGGCTGGCTGCGCCGGCTGACCAACACCGAGGTCGGGATGCTGATGAAGGAGGTCGGGCTCTGACGGCCCGGCCTGCCCGGTCCGTACGCCCGTAGCACCCGCCCGCCCGCGGCGCCCGTACGGCCGCGGAGCTGCGCCCGGCGGCCTCCCCGCGCCCCGCGGGGCGGCCGCCGCGTATCCTTGCGCCGTGCGTACCGCCCTCGTCATCGGCACCGGCCTCATCGGCACCTCCGCCGCCCTGGCGCTGTCCCGCAGAGGTGTCACGGTCCATCTCCAGGACGAGGACGCCGACCAGGCCCGTACCGCCGCCTCCCTCGGGGCCGGCACCGACCAGCCGCCCGCCGGGCCCGTGGACCTCGCCGTCGTCGCCGTGCCGCCCGCGCTCACCGGCCGCACCCTCGCCGACGCCCAGCGCCGCGGCGCCGCCCGCGGCTACCTCGACGTCGCCAGCGTCAAGGGCGGCCCCCGCCGCACCCTCGAAGAGCTGGGCGGTGACCTCACCAGCTACATCGGCAGCCACCCCATGGCCGGCAGCGAGCGCTCGGGACCGCTGGCCGCCTCCGCGGAGCTGTTCGAGGGCCGCCCCTGGGTGCTGAGCCCGGCGGAGACCACCGACACCGAGGTGCTGAACCTCGCGCTGGAGCTGGTCGCGCTCTGCCGCGCCGTGCCCGTGGTCATGGACGCCGACGCCCACGACCGCGCCGTCGCCCTCGTCTCGCACACCCCGCAGCTCGTCTCCAGCATGGTCGCCGCCCGGCTCCGGGACGC
Organism: Streptomyces sp. NBC_01808; assembly: GCF_035917395.1. Lineage (NCBI taxonomy): Bacteria > Bacillati > Actinomycetota > Actinomycetes > Kitasatosporales > Streptomycetaceae > Streptomyces > Streptomyces sp. NBC_01808. The sequence goes on along the minus strand of NZ_CP109072.1, from coordinate 1,481,245 downwards.
CGAGGAGGCCGCGGTCCGGCTGTGCGGGCAGGGCATCAGGGACGTCACGCGCATCGCGGCCTCGGACCCGGCGATGTGGATCGACATCCTCTCCGCCAACCCGGGCCCGGTCGCCGAGGTGCTGGCCGAGGTCGCCGCCGACCTCGACGAGACGGTACGGGCGCTGCGTGCGCTGCAGGCCGCGGACGACGCCAAGCGCCGCACCGGCGCGGCCGGCATCGAGGACGTGCTGCGCCGCGGCAGCGCCGGCCGCGAGCGGGTGCCCGGCAAGCACGGCGCCGCCCCCGCGGACTACGAGACCGTCACCGTGCTCATCGGCGACCGGCCGGGCGAGCTGGCCAGGATCTTCGCCGACGCGGGCGCGGCCGGGGTCAACATCGAGGACGTCCGCATCGAGCACGCCACCGGCCAGCAGGCGGGGCGGGTGCAGCTCATGGTCGAGCCCCCGGCCGCCCACGCGCTGACCGCCGCGCTGCGCGAGCGCGGGTGGCCGCTGAGGCAGTGACCAAGGCCCGTTCAGGTAGCAGTAACCTAGTGCCGCACACGTTCGGCTTCACCTCGTCGTAGACCTCAGGAAGGGTGTCGTACGCCCCGTGGACAGCGCTGCCAGGGCCCAGCGGGCCCCCGTGATCGTCGCCATCGACGGCCCCGCCGGTACGGGCAAGTCGAGCACGTCCCGGGCCGTCGCCGCCCGGCTCGGGCTGCGCTACCTCGACACCGGCGCCCAGTACCGGGCCGCCGCCTGGTGGATGCTGGGCAACGGGGTGGACGTGGCCGACGCCGCCGCGATCGCCGCCGCCGCGGAGAAGCCGCAGATCGTCTCCGGTACGGACCCGGGGACGCCCACCATCACCGTCGACGGCGCGGACGCCGCGGGCCCGATCCGTACCCAGGAGGTCACGGCCGCGGTCAGCGCCGTCAGCGCGGTCCCGGAGGTGCGATCGCGGATCACCGCCCTGCAGCGGTCGATCGCCGCCGAGTCCGTGAAGAGCGGCGGGATCGTGGTCGAGGGCCGGGACATCGGCACGACGGTGCTGCCGGACGCGGACGTGAAGATCTTCCTCACCGCGTCGGAGGAGGTACGGGCCGCGCGCCGCAGCGGCGAGCTGAAGGGCAAGGAGGCCCGCGACCTGGCCGCCACGCAGGCGTCCCTGGCCCGGCGCGACGCCGCGGACGCCGGCCGCAAGGTCTCGCCGCTCGCCAAGGCCGCGGACGCCATCGAGGTGGACACGACGGAGCTGACCCTGGAGCAGGTCATCCAGTGCGTCGTGACCCTCGTCGAAGAGAAGCAGCAGGGTCGGTGACAGAACCGGCCGGCGCGGTGCCGGAGACACGGGGTGCGCTCGTCGGGCGGCGGATGTCCGCGCCCGTCATGCACGGCTACTTCAAGCCGCGGATACTGGGCGCCTGGCGGATGCCCGCGAGCGGGCCCGTGATCCTGGCCGGGAACCACTCCCACAACGTCGACGGCCCGCTGCTCATGGGCACCTCGCCGCGTCCCGTGCACTTCCTGATCAAGCAGGAGGCGTTCGTCGGGATCGTCGGCTGGTACCTGCGCAACATCGGCCAGGTGGCCATCGACCGCACCACGGTCGACCGGGGCGCGATCACCCGCGCGCTGGGTGTGCTGGACGAGGGCGGGGTGCTCGGGATCTTCCCGGAGGGCAGCAGGGGAGAGGGCGACTTCTCCTCGATCCGCGCGGGCCTCGCGTACTTCGCGGTGCGCTCCGGCGCCCCGGTGGTGCCGGTCGCGGTGCTGGGCACGGCGGAGCGGCGCAGCCGCGTGGTCAAGGCGCTGCCGCCGGTCCGCTCGCACGTGGACATCGTCTTCGGCGAGCCCTTCCAGGCCGGGTCGCCGGACGGGCGGCGTACCCGCAAGGCGATGGACGAGGCGACGCTGCGCATCCAGGACCGGCTGACCGCGCACCTGGCCGCCGCCAGGCGCGACACTGGCCGCTAGAGCAGACTTGAAGGCCGCTGCCCGGCCGACCGGGCCGTACGCGGCCGAGAACGCAAGGACGAGGAACGTGATGAGCGAGACCGGCATCTCCCCGGAGGAGGGCCCGGACGGCGCGGCCCAGGGCGACGAGCACGGGGAGCTGGGCGACGCCGAGTACGCCGAGTTCATGGAGCTGGCCGCCGAGGAGGGCTTCGACCTCGACGAGGTCGAGGGCGACCTCGCGCGGGCCGGGCACGGCCCGCTGCCCGTGGTGGCCGTCGTGGGCCGGCCGAACGTCGGCAAGTCGACTCTGGTGAACCGCATCATCGGCCGCCGCGAGGCCGTCGTGGAGGACCGCCCCGGCGTCACCCGCGACCGGGTGTCGTACGAGGCCGATTGGGCGGGCCGCCAATTCAAGGTCGTCGACACCGGCGGCTGGGAGCAGGACGTCCTCGGCATCCACGCCTCCGTCGCGGCGCAGGCCGAGTACGCGGTGGAGGCCGCGGACGCGGTGGTCTTCGTCGTGGACACGCAGACGGGCGCCACGGACACCGACGAGGCCGTCGTGAAGATGCTGCGCCGGGCCGGCAAGCCGGTGGTGCTCTGCGCCAACAAGGTCGACGGGCAGTCGGGCGAGTCGGAGGCGGCGTACCTGTGGTCGCTCGGCCTCGGCGAGCCCCACCCGGTCTCCGCGCTGCACGGCCGCGGCACCGGCGACATGCTCGACGCCGTGCTCGACGTGCTGCCGGACGCGCCCGCGCAGTCGTTCGCCCGCGGGCTCGGCGGGCCGCGCCGGGTGGCGCTGATCGGGCGGCCGAACGTCGGCAAGTCGTCGATGCTCAACAAGCTTGCCAAGGAGGACCGCGTCGTCGTGGACGACGTCGCGGGCACCACCCGGGACCCGGTGGACGAGCTGATCGAACTGGGCGGGAAGACCTGGCGCTTCGTCGACACCGCGGGCATCCGGCGGCGCGTCCACCTCCAGGAGGGCGCCGACTACTACGCCTCGCTGCGCACCGCCGCCGCGCTGGAGAAGGCGGAGGTCGCGGTCGTCCTCGTGGACGCGGGCGAGACGCTGACGGTGCAGGACACCCGGATCATCTCCATGGCCGTCGACGCCGGGCGGGCGCTGGTCATCGCGTACAACAAGTGGGACCTGCTGGACGAGGAGCGCCGCTTCTACCTGGAGCGCGAGATCGAGCGCGACCTGGTGCAGGTGCAGTGGGCGCCGCGGGTCAACGTCTCGGCCCGTACCGGACGGCACATGGAGAAGCTGGTGCCGGGGCTGGAGACGGCGCTGGCGGGCTGGGAGACGCGGGTGCCGACCGGCAGGCTCAACGCCTTCCTCGGCGAGCTGGTGGCCGGGCAGCCGCACCCGGTGCGCGGCGGCAAGCAGCCGCGGATCCTCTTCGGCACCCAGGCGGGCACCCGGCCGCCGCGGTTCGTGCTCTTCGCCTCGGGGTTCATCGAGGCGAACTACCGGCGCTTCATCGAGCGGCGGCTGCGCGAGGAGTTCGGCTTCGAGGGCAGCCCGATCCGGATCTCGGTACGGGTGCGGGAGAAGCGGGGCCGCAAGAAGTAGCGGCCCCGGCTCCCGGGGGCCGCGGGTGCCGCGTACGCGCAGGGCGGCGCACGCGGCACGGGACGGCGGGCCGGGGGCAGGCTGACCGGCCGTTGGGCTAGTCGTCGGCCGCGCGGTGGCGGTGCACGTGGAAGTGTGGCCGCAAGCCCCCCGTGGGCGGCAGTGACGGGCGGGAGTTCATGATCGCGTCGAAGCGGAGCTGCTCTTCGCCGGAGCGGTCCCCGGGCAGCGCCCGGAAGAGCCGGCGGTACTCGGCGAAGAGGGCGTCGTAGATCGGCGTCCCCGAGGGGCGGGCGGCCGCGCGGGGCTCGTGGGCGGGGCGCATGCCGGGAATCGCGTGGTATCGGTGCACACTTTGTGCAACGAAGGCGCGGTACGGAGGGATGCGGGTACGCGTTGCTCTGATCAGGTACTGGTGCTCCGTTCGGGTTTGGGATCAGGTCCCGGTGAGGGGCATCGTCGCGCCGACGAGCAGCCCGCGCCCGGCGGCCTGCGCCAGCGCCTCGCCGAGCAGGTCCTCGCGCGGCTGCCGCCCGATCGCCCCGGCGGGCGCGGCGTACACCAGCACTTCCTGCTCCTTCGCCGCCGCGGCCCGCCAGCCGTCCGAGACGTGCAGCGGCTGGTGCGCCTGCCACCAGGCGGTCGGCGGCTGACCCGCGGTGCCCGGCTGCATCACGGCGTGCAGTTGGCCGACGACGAGCAGCACGGACCAACCGGTCACCGGCGCCGGGGGCTTGACCATGTCCATCACGGGCAGGAAGCCGCTCTCGATGAGCAGCGGCAGGAAGTCGTCGCCCGGGCCCTCGGAGCCGGGCCGGACGACGGGCGCGGTGGGCTCGACGACCAGCGCGGGGCGGGCGTCGCCGCCGCACATCACCAGCCCGCAGGTGACGCCGAGGACGGCCTGCGCCTCGGTGTGGTCGCCGCCGGACGCCGCCGGGGCGGCGGGCGCCGCGGGTGCCGCGACCGCGGCGGGGGAGACGGGGATCGGGGGCGCGGGGGAGACCGCGGGCGCGAGGGCGGCGGGGGCGTGCGCCTCCGCGGGCGCAGGGGCGTGCGCCGGCGCAGGGCCTTCGTCCGCGGTGATCGAGCGTACGGCGCCCTGGAGTTGGTCCTCGGAGACCGGGACGACCTGCGAGGGGATGCAGGTGGCGTGGGCGAAGGCGAGCACCGCGGTCTCCTCGCCCACGAAGAGCACGGTGCTCGTCTGCTCCTGCGCGGAGTCGCCGGGGGCGCGGCAGGAGGTGCAGTCGTACGTGCCGGGGGCGGACTGGCCGGCGACGAGCCGGTCCGCCTCCTCGTCGCCGATCTCGGCGCGTACGGCGTCGCTCACTTCGAGCATGCGGGGCACGAGTCGCTCCTCGTCGTCGTGGTGCGTGTTCATCTGGGCACAACGGACGATCTGTGTGCGGAGTCACGCCCCGGGCGGCGATTGCCGGAACGGGGTGTACGGACCGTAGGGAGTTGATCGGAAATTCTCACTGTGGGTCAACTGATGCACGAATCACGCTCGTTGGTGCCGTGAGGCGAGCCACAGCGCGACCGAAGATTTGCCAGATAAAGCCGGATTTGACCGGCGCGGTGTCCTGTCCGGTATTGATCGATACCCGCGGTAACCGGCAACTGGCCTCGAATGATGGGGTCTTGGTTGATTACGCCCGACAAGCCTGCCTAGATTCGGCCGCCGCGTGCACCGAGCACCGCCCGGGCAGGGGACCCGGGTCCACCGAGAGGAACGTATGCCTTTCCCGAAGGGCGACATACGCGCCACCCGCAGTGACCGTACGACCAGTGAGGCAGGCACCACCATCAGCGCCAGCAGGACACGCAGCACACGCGGCACGCGCGGCACCCGCCGGAACGCCGCCGTCGTCACCGGAGCCGCCGCGCTCCTCGCCCCCCTCGCCCTCCTCGCCGCCGCCGCGCCCGCGGGCGCCGCGGACAGCGGGGTGTGGGACCGTATCGCGCAGTGCGAGAGCGGCGGCGACTGGGCGATCAACACCGGCAACGGGTACTACGGCGGGCTGCAGTTCGCCGCCTCCACCTGGGACGCGTACGGCGGCACCGCCTATGCCGCCACCGCGGACCGGGCCAGCCGGGAGCAGCAGATCGCCGTCGCCACCAAGGTGCAGGCCGCGCAGGGCTGGGGCGCCTGGCCGCACTGCTCCGTCCAGGCCGGCGCGTCGGGCGGGGCACCCGCGGTCGCGCAGCCGGAGCAGCAGGAGCAGGAACAGCCCGCCGAGCAGCCGCGCACGGAGCCGCGGGCGGACCGCGGCGAGGGGCAGCGGCAGCCGGCGAAGCGCGGCGACGGCAACTACACCGTCAAGTCCGGCGACACGCTGAGCCGCATCGCCGAGGCGCACGGCACGCCGTGGCGCGAGGTCTACGAGGCCAACCGCGACGTCATCGGCGCCGACCCGGACGTCATCCTGCCGGGCCAGCGGCTGCACGTCTGACGGACCCTCCTCAGCGGGCGGCCGTGTGCCACGGTGCCCCGGCTTCGGCGGGCTCGCCGCTGAACACCACGTTGCCGCGACGGAGTTCGTGCACCACCGTCGCCGCGGCCGCAAGGCCGGGCGGCAGGCTCTGCTCCGCGACGACGACGGTGGCGGCGAGCCCGCCGAGCAGTTCGTGCGTACGGGCCGCGACCGCGGCCGACATCCCCTGGCCCGGCTCGTCGAGGAGGACGAGCCGGGCGGGGGACAGCAGCGCGCGGGCGACGGCCAGCATCCGCTGCTCGCCGCCCGAGAGGGTGCCGGCGCGGTGCGCCAGCAGGCGCGCCAGCTCCGGGTACGCGGCGAGCGCGGGGCCGGTGTCGCCGTCGGGGGCGGCGAGCCGCAGGTTCTCCGCGACGGTCAGCGAGCCGAAGACGGCCCGTACCTCGGGGGTCAGCGAAAGGCCGCGGCGGGCGCGGGCATACGCGGGCATCCGCGTGACGTCCGCGCCTTGCCACACCACGCGGCCCGCGGCCAGCGGCACGGTGCCGGCGAGGGCGCGCAGCGCGGTCGTCCGGCCGGAGCCGTTGCGGCCGAGCAGGACGGTGAGCCGGCCGGCGGGCACGGGGAGATCGACGCCGTGCAGGGCCTCCAGCGGGCCGTAGCGGACGCGGGCGCGGTGGAGGGCGATCTCGACGGTCACGGGGCCTCCGCGGGTGCGCCCTGGCCGGGCACCGGTCCTGTGCGGGTCGCCGCGAGCACGTCGGCGGCGGTGCCGGAGGCGACGATGCGGCCGGCGGCCATCGCGTAGACCGTGTCGGCGAGTTCGCCGACGAGTTCGATGTCGTGCTCGACGACGAGCAGGGCCATGCCGTCGGCGGCGAGCGCGCGCAGGATGCGGACGAGCGCGGCGGTCTCGGCGAGGTCGAGTCCCGCGGCGGGCTCGTCGAGGAGCAGCACGCGGGGGCCGCCGGCGAGGGCACGGCCGAGTTCGACGCGGCGGAGGGTGCCGGTGGGCAGGTCCGTGGCGGGCGTGTCGCGCAGGGGCCCGTCGAGGCCGAGGAGCCGCAGCACGCGGTCGGTGGCGGCGGGGTCGCGGACACGGCCCTGCTCGGCGCCGACGGCGACGTTCCCGGCGACGGTGAGGGAGGAGAAGACGGCGGGCTGCTGAAAGGTCCGCGCAAGACCGAGCCGCGACCGCGCATGCGCACTGCGCCGCGTCACGTCCCGCCCCCGCAGCACCACCCGCCCGGCCCGCGGCCGCAGCGTCCCGGCCAGGGTGTGGAACAGGGTGGACTTCCCGGCCCCGTTGGGCCCGACGAGCGCGGTGACCCGCCCGGCCACGACCCGCAGATCGACCCCGGAGAGCACGGCGAAGTCCCCGTACGAAACGGAGACCCCGCGGGCGACGAGCACGTCTTCGCCCGCGGCGGGCGCGCCGGATACGGCGTGGGGACGCCCGTCGAGCGGGGGACGGCCGTGCTGCGGGCGCCGGCGAAGGGTGCGCCCCCGGTCCCCTGCGCCGGCCGGCTCGCGGTCGGCGGCGGACTGGCGCAGCGGGTGCGGTGGCTGCGGGGCTTCGCTCGTACGGGGCCCGGGTACGTCTGCACGGCCGGGGGCCGGCTCTGCGCCCGCAGGCCGCGGGGCTTCGCCCGCGGCGGGCCCGGGTGTGTTCCGCTCGTCCGGGATTCGGGCCTGCCCCGCCGATGCCGGGCGCTCCGCGCCGGCACCGGCCGTTCCGCGCGCCGGAGGCGCTGGGGCTGCGGGTGCGCCCGCGGCTCTTGGCGGGCGTGACCCGGAGTTCGTGGTGCCGCCTGTAGGTGCCCGTGGTGGTCCGGCAGCCGCGGGATCCGCCGGCGCCGTGCCCGCGAATCCCGCCGGAGGCGGTGCCGCACCGGACAGGCTCATGCGTACGCGCAGCCCCAGCGGGGTCAGCCGCGGGGGCCGTAGCCGGCGGGCTGCCGCCGTGTGGAGGGCCTCGTAGAGGCCGCCCGGGAAGCGGCCCAGGAGGACTGCCAGGATGCCGATCACCGCCGCCGCCATGCCGCCGCGGGTGCCCGCGTCCAGGCCGACCAGCAGAGCCGAGGCCAGGAGCGCGCCCAGCATGCTGTCCGCGCCCAGCACCACCACCGCCGCGAACCACAGCAGGCCCCGCACCGGGTCGAAGGCGTTGGGATCGAAGGCGCGGGCGCCCATGGCCAGCATGCCGCCGCCCAGGGCGGCCAGCGCCGCGCCCGCGGCGAAGGCGGTGACCTTCAGCGCCGGCACCGGGACGCCCGCCGCCGCGGCGCCGGACTCGTGGTCCCGTATCGCCGCCAGCGCGCGGCCCTGGCGGCCGCGGCGCAGGGCCCAGGCCGCCGTCACCGCGGCGGCGAGCAGCAGGAGTTCGAGTAGGTAGTACGCCCGGTCCCCGGTGAAGCCCGCGGGGCGGCCCAGCGTCAGGCCCGCCGTCGCGTACGGCTGCGCGAAGACGAAGCGGCTCACCGCCACCCCCACCGCCAGCGTGACCAGCGCCAGCGCCAGGCCCCGCCGCCGGATCGCCGGGTACCCGGTGAGGAGTCCCACCGGCGCCACCAGCAGCACCGCGACGCCGAGCGCCACCAGCTCCGGCAGCTCGGGCAGCCCCGGGAACCGTCCCGCCGCCAGCAGCGCCGTGAACAGCGCCCCCAGCCCCGCGTACGCCGCCTGCCCCAGCGAGACCTGGCCCCCTCGCCCCGTGACGACCACCAGCGACAGCAGCACCACCGCCAGCGCAGGCACCTGGACCGACGTCGTCAGGTCGGAGCCCGCGAAGCCCAGCGGCAGCAGGAACAGCACCCCGGCGACCAGCCACGTCCGCCCGTCGCCCGCCGCCGAGTCCAGTGTGTCGGCCGGCACCCGCAGGAAACCGTCGCCCGAGCCGGCCCGGAGCCGCGGCAGCGCCAGCGCCGCGACCAGCAGCAGCACCGCGAAGAGGTTCGCGCCCAGCGCCTGCACCAACTGCTCGCCCCGGCCCGCCGGATGGAGCCGGGTGAGTTGCGCCTGCCCCACGCCGACCGCCAGCGCCACCGCCACGACCGCCGGCAGGCTCCGCAGCCCGGCCGCGACCGCGACGCCGATGACGGCCATCACCAGCAGCGGCAGCCCGTACGGGTCCAGCCGGTACTCCGGCGCCAGCAGCACGCCCGTGACGCCCGCCGTGAACGTGCCGAACGCCCAGCCGGCGTCCGCGACCCGGTCGGCGTCGATGCCGCTGAGCGCGGCGAGCCGCCGGTTGTCGACCACCGCGCGCAGCTCCCGCCCGAACCGGGTCCACCGCGTGACCGCCGCGACCGCGCCGGCCAGCGCCACCGCCGTACCGAGCTGCACCCACGGGTCGGACGGCAGCAGTTCGGGCGCGTCGGTGCGCGCACCCGTACCCCACAGCAGCCCCGCCGCGCCCATCAGCAGCACGAACACCCCGAGCGACGCCACCAGCGCCTGCGCGCCGCCCGACTGCAGCACCGACAGCGGCCGGAAGACGAACCGCCCCATGAGCAGCCCGATGCCGGGCGCGACGACGAGCAGGCTGACGGCCGCCGCCGCCCACAGCGGCCAGTTCCAGCCGACGGCGAGCTGGCGCACGACGTACGCGGTGACCATCGCGACCGCGCCGTGCGCCAGGTTGAGCACGCCGGTGGCGCGGTACGTGACGACGACGCCGATGCCCGAGAGCGCCGCGGCGCTGCCCACCGCGAGCCCGGCGAGCGTCAGTTCGTACGTGAGCGACACCTCACGCCTCCGGCGCGGCGGCCGTCCCGGGGTCCGGCTCGCAGACCGGGCACGGTGTCAACGACCGCCCCTCACCACCGGCTTCCGCCGGATCCGCGACCGGTACGGCGCCGGGCTTGCCGTCGACGAGGGGGCAGCCGGGCCGGTGGTAGAGCGTCCCGCCGGGCACCGCCAGGTACGGGCCGGCCGCACCCGGCTCCGCGAGAGCCGGCGCGGGTCCTGCGGAGGCGCCCGCACCTTCCCCGTCCGCCGCCACCAGCAGCCCGTACAACTCCTCGACCCGCGCCGCCGCGAGCCCCTGGTCGCCGCGCGACAGCAGCACCGCCCCGGCGACGATCAGCGCCGCCCCCGGGATCGTGCATGACGCCAGGTACGGGATCTGCCGCTCGGCGAACCGCTCTCCCGACACCCCGTACCAGCCGACGGCGCACAGCACGGCCCCCGCGGCGAGCGCGGCCCAACTGCCCCACTGCAGGGCCATGGCCTTCAGCGAGTGCCCGCGCGCCGGGCCGGTTTGCCGCATTCTGCCCCCTGTGCATCGCCGCCGCTTGGGATGCACTATGCCGTGTGTGGTTCTACTCCGCAGTAGAGCCGACCGATCGGCGGGACACTCGACGCATGACGACGTTCAGGGGTGAGGACGGATGACCCGAGGGGCACGCACGCGCAGCGCCGCGTGGCTGGCCGCGGCGGTACTGCTCACGGGGCTGGGTGCGGCCGGCTGCGGGGACGACGGCGGGGGCGCCGGCACACCGGAGAAGACGCCGAGCGCGCAGGCGTCGGAGGGCAGCCCGGCCGCGGAGGCGAGCGAGGGCGCGGACGACGGCGCGGGCGGCGCGGAACCGGCTGATCCGGCGGCGGCGGAGAAGGAGATCGAGGAGAACTGGACGACGTTCTTCTCGCCGGACTCCGACGCCGACGCGAAGCTGGCGGTGCTGGAGGACGGCGAGGAGATGCGGCCGCTGATGACGGCGTTCTCCGACGACAAGCGGTGGAAGCAGGTCGGCGCCGAGGTCACGGGGGTGGAGTTCGACTCCGCGGAGGAGGCGGAGGTGACGTACGACATCGCGCTCAAGGGCGAGACGGTGGTGCCTGGCGCCACGGGCATCTCGGTGCTGCAGGACGGCTCGTGGAAGGTGTCGAAGCGGGCCATCTGCACCCTGGTCGAGATGAGCGGATCGCCGGGCCCCGGATGCTGAGTTGAAGAGGCCGGGGTGAGGAGGCCGGGGTGAGGAGGCCGGGGGGTGCCGCGCTGGCGGTGGCCGCGCTGGTGCTGCTGACCGCGGCGTGCGGCAGCAGGGTGCCCGAGAGCGAGTTCACCCAGCGGCCCGCGGAGCGGGGCGGCGGCGCCGCGCCGTCGGGCGAGGCGCGCGGGGAGCCGGTCAGGGTCGGCGTCATCGCCAGCGAGACGAGCCCGGTGGGCGACGCGTTCAGCGGGCCGCAGGACGGCGCGCTGGCGTACTTCGAGGCGCTGAACGCGCGCGGGGGCGTGGGCGGCCGCCCCGTCGAGGCCGTCACCTGCGACGACGGCGGCAGCGGCCTGGGCAACAGCGACTGCGTACGCGAACTGGTGCTGAAGGAGAAGGTGTTCGCGCTCGTCGCCACCACCTCGCTGAACTACGCCGGCGCCCCGCAGGTCAGCGACGCCGGCGTGCCGGACATCGGCGGCCAGCCGATCGGGGCCGCGTACGAGACGTATCCGCACCTGTACGGCATCTACGGCAGCCGCGCCCCGCGCACCGGCGGCAAGCCCGGCTGGGGCGGCGACCTGTACGGCGGCACCGAGGTCTACCGCTACTTCAAGCGGGAGCACGGCGCCCGCACCGCGGCGGTCGTCTCGTACAACCAGGCGGCCTCGGCCTCGTACGCCCGCAGCGTGACCAGCGGTCTGGAGGCCGAGGACTACGACGTCGTCACCGAGCAGGTCGACTTCTCGCTGCCGAACTTCGACGCGGTCGCCGCCGACCTGCGCGCCCGCGGTGTCGACCTCGTGTTCGACGCCGTCGACACCGGCGGCAACGCCAAGCTGTGCCGGGCGCTCGACGAGGCCGGCGTGGAGCTGACCGCGAAGGTCACCAACGTGCAGAACTGGAACTCAAGCGTCCAGGAGGACTACGCCGACGCCGAGCGCTGCCGCAACTCCCTCTGGGTCACCGGCTCCAGCCGCAACTACGAGGACACGGACGACCCGGCGGTCAAGGCGTTCCGCGAGGGCATGGACCGCTACGCGGACACCGACACGCGCTCGCAGTGGCAACTGGAGGGCTGGGCCGCCGCGATGTGGTTCGCGGACGCGGCGAAGTCGTGCGGCGAGGACCTGACGCGCGCGTGCGTCGAGGACTTCATGAACCGCGCCGAGCCCTACGACGCCGGCGGGCTGCTGCTGCCCGCCCGCTTCGAGCAGGTGCCGGAGCCGCCGAAGACCCGGCTCACGTGCGTGTCGGCGGCCCGCTGGCAGGACGACGCGGACGGCGGCGCCGGCGGGTGGGTCAGCCGGGGCGAGATGACGGAGGACTGCTTCACGGTGCCGCAGCTCCCGTACCGGCCCTGACCGGCCAGTACTACCGGCCTGTACCGCCTCTGACCTGCCGTGATGCCGGGTCGCCGCGGCTGTGCGACGCTGATGCGGGGGACTGCCCGCACACGTCCCGAGGTACACCATGCGGATCTCCTTCCTGATCAGCAACGCGTACGCCGTCGGGGGCACCGTCCGTACCACCTTCACCCTTGCCCGCACACTGGCCGAGCACCACGACGTGGAGATCGTCTCGGTCTTCCGCCACAAGGACGGGCCGGTCTTCGACGCCGGGCCGCACGTGCCCGTACGCGCCCTCGTCGACGAGCGCCCCGACAGCCCCGGCTACGCGGGCGACCACCCGGACTACGCCCGCCCCGCGCGCCACTACCCGCGCGCGGACGGCCGCTACCACCAGTACAGCGCGCTCACCGACCGCCTCCTGGCCGAGCATCTGCGGAAGCTCGACGCCGACGCGGTCATCGGCACCCGCCCCGGGCTCAACGTCGTCGTCGCCCGGCACACCCGCCGCGGGGTGCTGCGCGTCGGCCAGGAGCACCTGACGTTCACCACCCACCCGCGGGAGCTGCGGGTGGCACTGAGCGCCGCGTACCCGCGGCTGCACGCCGTCGTCACCATGACGGAGGCCGACGCCCGCGCGTACCGCGAGCAACTGCGGCTGCCGGGCGTGGTGGTGACCGCCATCCCCAACGGCGTCCCGGCGCCGGCCGTGCCGCCGTCCGACAACACCGCCCGGTCTGTCATGGCCGCCGGCCGGCTCGCGCCCCTCAAGCACTTCAACCACCTCGTCAAGGCGTTCGCCCGGGTCGTCAAGGCGCGCCCCGACTGGCAGTTGCGCATCTACGGCAACGGCCCCCGCCACGACGCGCTGCGCGCCCAGATCGACCGGCTCGGCCTCTACAACCACGTCCTCCTCATGGGCACCGTGCACCCGCTGGAGCCGGAGTGGCCGAAGAGTTCGATCGCCGCGCACACCTCGACGCTGGAGTCGTTCGGGCTGACCATCGCCGAGGCCATGCGCGGCGGCCTGCCGGTCGTCGCGGCGGACTGCCCACTCGGGCCGCGGGAGATCATCCAGGACGGCGAGGACGGGCTGCTCGTGCCGCCGGGTGAGCCGGCGGCCGTGGCCCGCGGGCTGCTGCGGCTCATCGGCGACGAGGACCTGCGTCAGGAGATGGGCACCGCGGCGCTGGCGAACGCCGCGCGCTTCGATCCGGCGCGCGCCGCCGAGCGCTATGACGACCTCTTCGCCCGCCTGCGCGTCCACCGCCCGACGCTGCCGCTGACCGGCACGGTGCTCGGCGGTCTTTACGCCCACCGCACCCGTGAGGACGCGCCGGCCGCCTGAGGGCCGCCCGCCGGAGCCCGTGCGCCCTCGCCCGCGCTACGGCTCCCGCGCCCCCTGCTCGTCCCGCTGCGCGCGCTGCTCAGGCTCGTCCCGCGGCTCCGTGGCGATGGCGTAGGGGTGGTGCAGGTCGAAGGCCGGGGACTCGGAGCGGATCGGCGGCAGGGTTGTGAAGTTGTGCCGCGGTGGCGGGCAGGAGGTGGCCCACTCCAGGGAGCGGCCGAAGCCCCACGGGTCGTCCACGTCGACCTTCTCGCCCTCCTTGGCCGTGTGCCACAGGTTGTACAGGAACGGCAGCGTGGAGGCGCCGAGCAGGAAGGCGCCGATGGTGGAGATCGTGTTGAGCGTGGTGAAGCCGTCGGCGTCGAGGTAGTCCGCGTACCGCCGCGGCATGCCCTCCACGCCCAGCCAGTGGTGCACGAGGAACGTGGCGTGGAAGCCGACGAAGAGAGTCCAGAAGTGGATCTTCCCCAGCCGCTCGTCCAGCATCTTTCCGGTGAACTTCGGCCACCAGAAGTAGAAGCCCGCGAAGGTCGCGAACACCACCGTCCCGAAGACCACGTAGTGGAAGTGGCCGACGACGAAGTACGTGTCCGTCACGTGGAAGTCCAGCGGCGGCGAGGCAAGCAGCACGCCCGTGAGACCGCCGAAGAGGAAGCTGACCAGGAACCCGATCGCCCACAGCATCGGCGTCTCGAACGACAGCGAGCCGTTGACCATCGTGCCGATCCAGTTGAAGAACTTCACCCCCGTCGGCACCGCGATCAGGAACGACGCGAGGGAGAAGAACGGCAGCAGCACCGCCCCGGTGGCGAACATGTGGTGCGCCCAGACCATGATCGACAGACCCGTGATCGCGATGGTGGCGGCGACCAGCATCACGTAGCCGAAGATCGGCTTGCGGGAGAAGACCGGGATGATCTCGCTGATGATGCCGAAGAATGGCAGCGCGATGATGTAGACCTCCGGGTGGCCGAAGAACCAGAACAGGTGCTGCCACAGCAACGCTCCGCCCACGGACCCGTCGAAGACGACCGAGCCGAACCGCCGGTCCGACTCCAGCACCAGCAGCGCCGCGGCCAGCACCGGGAAGGCCATCAGCACGAGGATCGAGGTGAACAGGGTGTTCCAGGTGAAGATCGGCATCCGGAACATCGTCATGCCGGGCGCGCGCATCGTGACGATCGTGGTGAGGAAGTTGACCGAGCCCAGGATGGTGCCGAAGCCCGCCAGCGCCAGCCCCATGATCCACAGGTCCGCGCCCACGCCGGGGGAGTGCACCGGGCCGTTCAGCGGCGCGTACGCGAACCAGCCGAAGTCCGCGGGCCCGCTCGGTGTCAGATAGCTGCTCAGCACGATCAGCCCGCCGAAGAGGAACAGCCAGTACGACAGCATGTTCAGCCGCGGGAACGCCACGTCGGGCGCGCCGATCTGCAGCGGCATGATCTCGTTGGCGAACCCGGCGAACGTGGGGGTGGCGAAGAGCAGCAGCATGATCGTGCCGTGGATCGTGAACGACTGGTTGAACTGCTCGTGGCTGAGGATCTGCATCCCCGGCCTGGCCAGCTCCGCCCGCATCACCATCGCGAGCAGGCCGGCGAAGAGGAAGAAGGCGAACGAGGTGATCAGGTAGAGATGCCCGATCTTCTTGTGGTCCGTGGTGGTCAGCCAGTCCACGACCACCGAGCCGTGGCGTCGCACGCGCGGGGGAGCAGGTGCCGGTGCCGGTGCCGCCTCTGTCGTCCCCATCGCCTCTGCACCTTCCGCTCGTAGGTCACGTGTGACGGCGCGCGCGTCCACGGCACGACGGTGCCACCGGTGTACGGATCCGGCGCGCTACGCGCGTTCGCCCGGTGTGTCGCGAAGGGGCCGCCCGAGGGTTTATGCGGAGCTGACACGGGGTGCCGCCATCCGGGGGAATTCGATGAATTCCAGGGGGCCCGGCGGGTAAACGGCAGGTGCGATTAGCGGCGCTGACAGCAATTCCCGATAGCCCGTCAGGAGGGGCCTCTCGGACGCCTGTACGGGCCTCCCGGAGGGCCGCGGGCGCTGTGACAGAAGTGTGACCCGCGGTGAACAGGGCCGGGACATCCCCGTGGTCCGCCGATCTACCGCGGCCGTGACCAGAGGCATAGCGTGGGCGCCATGGCGACTCCACCGAACCTGCCGACACCGTCCCCGAACCCCGACGACGACCCCGAGAACTACGTCGGCCTGGCCGCCGCCGACGCCGAGGAGCGGGCCAGGGACCGCGGCTGGACCACGGTCCGCTCGCTGCCCCCGGGGGCCATCATCACCATGGAGTTCATGGGCGGACGGCTCAACTTCACCGTCCAGGACGGCCGGGTCACGCGCTCCTGGGTCGGCTAGTACGGGTCAGCCGCCCGCGCGCGCCTGCGGCCGGCCGCCGGGGCGGTCCGACTGCGGCGGGCGGCGGTGGCCGGCCGGGGTGACGGGAGGGCGCTCGTGCCGCGTCGTGTGCGGGCGCGGCGCCAGGTGCGGCCAGGTGTCGGGGCGGGCGGCGGTGCCGGAGCCCGAACTGACCCGGGCCATCTCCCTGGTGCTCGGCGCGCCGGTGCCCGTGGGGCGCTGCGAGACGATCGACACGCGCGTGGCCAGCGGCGACAGCGAGGCCGGCGCGGGCGGTCCGGCGGCCGGGGAACCGCGCAGCCGGTCGCGCAGGTGCAGCAGCCACGCCTCCGCGCGGGCCACGCCGGGCTCGAACCAGGGCAGGGCCAGCAGCACGAGCAGGCCGGCGACCCAGCCGAGGAGCACGTCGCTCAGCCAGTGCGTGCCGAGGTAGACGGTCGTGCCGCCGACGCCCAGCGCCACCATCGCGCAGACCACCGAGGCGGTCCTGCGAGCCCGCGGCGTCGTCGCCAGATAGGCCACGACACCCCAGGTCACGACGGCGTTCGCGGTGTGACCCGAAGGGAATATATCGCCGCCAGCCCACATCTCGTTCGAGCCGATCTGGGTGGCGTAGTGCGGGCCGAGCCGGCCCATGCCGATCTTCGCCGCGCCGACCGTGAGGTTCAGCAGGAGCAGCGAGCCTGCCAGCATGAACAGCGGGCGCAGGGAGTGCTGCCGCCAGGCGCGCCAGCCGAGCCAGGCCAGCACGGCGACGGCGGTGGGGGCGCGCTGCCCGAGCACGACGAAGTAGTCCAGGAAGGCGTGGAACTCCGGCCACTGCTTGTACGGCCGGAAGAGCATCAGTTGCCAGTCGAGGTGCACCAGCCACGACGTGGTCACGACGGCCGCGACGATCCCCGCGTAGACGGCCAGCGACGACCAGAACAGCCACAGCCGGGTCCTGGTCATACGCGGCTGCCAGCCGCCGTGTGTGGTCGGACGCTCCGCTCCCTGCGGACGTCTCTCTTCGGTTCGCACGGAATCGACGCTACATCGCCGACTGCCGTGGATTGACCAATCCCCCGGATTTGTAACGCCTATGTGATGTGGACTGTGTCGTCAACGGCGGTTACCCCACTGTCATTTCAGGACTCATGTCTTCCGCTTTCTGGGAATATCTGAGTGCGGCCAATCGGTCAATTGTTTTTCGCGCTCCTCCGTTTATCGGAGATTCGCCGTGCCGTTGCGGACCGTTCGCCTGGCGGACGGTCCGGGCGTGGTGTGACGGGCGTCACGCATCGTGCGCAATGCCCTCAACCAGTGACTTCCCGGACCGGGGGCGCGCAATCATGGCACGTCAGCGGACCCGTTCCGGCACGAGGGGGACCGGACCCGGCGCGAGGGGACCGGAGGGGACGGCGGGTGCGGGGGCGGGCCGGGCTCGGGAAGGGGTCGGGCTCCGACGCACCCCGTGGCGCCGTCACCTCAACGGGTAGTGCCGCCACCTGCATCCGGAGGACTCGCGTACGCTGTCGACTCGCGCGAGTCCGGGAGGTGCGTAGATGTCAGGGACGGCCACGGCCACGAGCCCGCCGCGGGACGTTCCCGGCGCCCACGGCGGCGGTGCCGGACGCTGGACCGTGCTGGCCGTCCTCTGCTCCAGCCTGCTCCTCGTCGCCCTCGACGCGACCGTCCTGCACGTCGCCGTCCCCGCGCTCACGGAAGACCTCAAGCCCGGCGCCGTCGACCTGCTGTGGATCGTCGACGCCTACCCCCTCGTCGCCGCCTCCCTGCTGATCCTCTTCGGCACCCTCGGCGACCGCGTCGGCCGCCGCCGCGTGCTGCTCCTCGGCTACGCGATCTTCGGCCTGGCCTCCGCGCTCGCCGCCGCGGCGAGCGACCCGCACGTGCTGATCGCCGCCCGCGCCCTCCTCGGCGTCGGCGGCGCCATGATCATGCCGGCCACGCTGTCGATCCTGCGCCAGGTCTTCCCCGACCGCCGCGAGCGCGCCGCGGCCATCGGGCTGTGGAGCGCCACCGCGGCCGTGGGGGCGGCCATCGGGCCGCTGCTCGGCGGCTTCCTGCTGGAGCACTTCTGGTGGGGCTCGGTCTTCCTGATCAACATCCCGCTGATGGTGATCGCCGTGCCCGTGGGCCGCTGGCTGCTGCCGGAGTCCACCGCCGACCGGGCGGGACCCTGGGACGTCCTCGGCGCGCTGATCGCCGCCCTCGGCCTCTTCGGCGTCGTCCTCGCGCTCAAGCAGGCGGGCGCGGGCGACGGGCCGCTGCACCCGGCCGTCGTCGCGCCGCTGCTCCTCGGCGGCGCCCTGCTCGTCCTCTTCGCCCGCAGGCAGCGCCGCCGCGCCCACCCCCTCGTCGACTTCGACGTCATCTCCTGCCGGTCCTTCGGCACCGCCGTCGGCTGCATCGTGCTCGCGCTGCTGGCCCTCGTGGGGCTGCAGCTCGTCGCCGTGCAGTACATGCAGCTCGTCCTCGGCCTCAGCCCGCTGGAGACCGGACTGCGGCTGATCCCGCTGACGGTCGCCGCCGTGGCCGCGGGCCTCGCCGGCTCCCGGATGGTCGCCAGGCTCGGCCCGCGCGCCATGGTCGCCCTCGGCTTCCTGGTCACCGCCGTCGCCGTCACCGGGCTGATCAGCCTGGGCGAGGAGGACCGGCCGCTGGTGCTGGGCGCGGGCTTCGTGCTGCTGGGGTACGGGCTGGAGACGACCATCTTCGGCGCGTACGAGTCGATGCTCAGCGAGACGCCCGCGGAGCAGGCCGGCGGGGTCGCGGCCATCGGCGAGACCTCGTACCAGCTCGGCGCGGGCATCGGGATAGCGCTTCTCGGCAGCGTCATGAACGCCGTTTACCGCCCCGCGCTCGGCACCGTGCCCGGCGTGCCGTCGAGCGCCACCGACGCGGCGGGCAACTCGCTCGGCGAGGCGTACGAGACCGCGGCCGGGCTGGGCGGCGCGGCGGGGGCCACGCTGCGGGACGCCGCGCGGGACGCGTTCGTGCAGGGCATGCACGTCACGCTGGCCGTCAGCGCCGGGCTGCTGCTGCTCGGCGCGCTCACGGCGCTGCGGCTGCCGCGGTCGATGGAGTGCGGTGAGCCCGGCGAGGAGGGCGGTGGTCCGGCGAAGGGGGCCGTCGAGGCGGCGGTCGCCGGTTCCGCGGCCCCGCTCGGGGTGCGCCCGGAGCGGGGTGCGGCGGACGGCGTGCGGGACGGCGGCGGCCGGGCCCGGGAGCGGGGTGCGCGGCCCGGGCGCGTACGGCGTGTGCAAGACGTCACGCCGCGCGCGGAGAGGCTGGACGATGCCGAATACGCGCAAGTAGCGTCGGGCCGTGACCCCGAGGGACCGCCGGAGGACGACAGCCATGGGCTCAAGCACTACGCCGCCGTTCAACCCCGCCGATCCGCTCGGAGTTGACGACCTCCTCGGCCCCGAGGACATCGCCGTCCGCGACACCGTGCGCGGCTGGGCCGCCGACCGCGTGCTGCCGCACATCGCCGACTGGTACGAGCGCGGCGAACTGCCCGGCATCCGCGAACTGGCCCGCGAGCTGGGCGCGATGGGCGCCCTGGGCATGTCGCTCACGGGTTACGGCTGCGCCGGCGCCTCCGCCGTGCAGTACGGGCTGGCCTGCCTGGAGCTGGAGGCCGCCGACTCCGGCATCCGCTCGCTGGTCTCCGTGCAGGGCTCGCTCGCGATGTACGCCATCTGGCGGTTCGGCTCCGAGGAGCAGAAGCAGCGGTGGCTGCCGCGGATGGCCACCGGCGAGATCATCGGCTGCTTCGGCCTGACCGAGCCGGACCACGGCTCCGACCCGGCCGGGATGCGCACGTACGCGAAGCGCGACGGCTCCGACTGGGTGCTGACCGGACGCAAGATGTGGATCACGAACGGCTCGGTGGCCGGCGTCGCCGTCGTGTGGGCCCGTACCGATGAGGGCATCCGCGGCTTCGCCGTGCCCACGGACGCGCCCGGCTTCAGCGCGCCCGAGATCAGGCACAAGTGGTCACTGCGCGCGTCGGTCACCGCCGAGCTGGTCCTCGACGAGGTGCGGCTGCCCGCCGACGCGTTGCTGCCGGAGGCCACCGGGCTGCGCGGCCCGCTCAGCTGCCTGACGCACGCCCGCTACGGGATCGTCTGGGGCGCCATGGGCGCGGCGCGCGCCTCCTTCGACGCGGCGCTCGACTACGCCCGTACCCGCGAGCAGTTCGGCAAGCCCATCGGCGGCTTCCAGCTCACCCAGGCCAAGCTCGCCGACATGGCCGTGGAACTGCACAAGGGCGTGCTGCTCGCGCACCACCTCGGTATGCGGATGGACGCCGGCACGCTGCGGCCGGAACAGGTCAGCTTCGGCAAGCTCAACAACGTGCGCGAGGCGATCGAGATCTGCCGGACGGCCCGCACGATCCTCGGGGCGAACGGCATCTCGCTGGAGTACCCGGTGATGCGGCACGCCACGAACCTGGAGTCGGTGCTGACGTACGAGGGCACGGTGGAGATGCACCAGCTCGTGCTGGGCAAGGCGCTGACGGGGCTGGACGCGTTCCGGGGCTGAGCCGTACGGCCCAGCCCCGGTCTTCCACGGTCGTCTTCTTCTGCGGTGGACTTCTGCTACGGCCGCCCCGTCAGCTCTGGTTGAAGAACCCGCCCTGCGTGGAGCGGGGCACCTCGCCCGGGACGATCGCGTACTCCGCGGGGGTCAGCAGGAACACCCGCGTCGCCACCCGCTCGATCGAGCCGCGCAGCCCGAAGGTCAGCCCCGCCGCGAAGTCGACGACGCGCTTGGCGTCGGCGGCCTCCAGCATCGTGAGGTTCACGATGACGGGAACGCCCTCGCGGAAGAGCTCGCCGATTCCGCGCGCGTCCCGGAACCCGTCCGGCGACACGGTGGCGATACGGCGACCCTTCTCCTGGGCGACCTGGGACGCCACGCGCACGCGCGGGTCCGTCGTCCAGGCGGCGTCTGCCTGGGGGGTGTCCGCGCTGTCGTCTTCGTACCCGTCGTAGTAGCGCTCGTCTTCGTTGTCGTCGACGAGGCCGAGCCAGGCACTAGCCCTGCGTACCGATCCCATGACGCCTCCTCTCTCTCCCGCGGCGTGGGCTTTCCCCGGAGTCCGGGGATGTCTGTCCGCTCACCTATGGTCATCCATGATGCGGATGATGTGCCAATCAGATAGAGGGCCCGGGCCGGGTTCGTGACAGTACTGGCACAGAAACGGCTGTCGGTTCGTCAGAGTTCCCCCAGCGCAGGGGGCCTGACGGGGTGACAGGAGATTTCCGCGGGGCCGGACGGGTGTTTCGGCCTCCGCTCGGGTGGTTCCCGTGTTGTTCGAGTGGTCGGTGGCCCGGCCTGGCCGGTCGGGCTGGGCCGGGGGCGTGATTACGCCAACATGTGCCAGTGCCTACTTGTGCACACCTGTCAACGTCTGAATACTCTCAGCAGCGCTTGTCAGGGGCACGACGAAAATAAGGGGCCCGCACCCCAACGGCCGGCGACCGATGCCGGCCGGGCGAGCCCTTCCGTGTTTTCTCCGCCCCGTGGCTGCGCCTCACGGACCTGCCCGCCGGCGGGTCCCCGAGCACACTCGGAGGATTGAGTGAGGATCAAGCGCACACCCCCACCGAGCGGCACCAAGAAGCGACTGCGGCTGGTCGCCGCGCTGACCGCCGCCCTGGCCGGCGCCGCGCTTGCGGTACCGGCGTCGGGCGCCGCCCAGCAGCCCGAGGGCTTCGGTGCCGCGACCCTGGCCAGAGCCGACGACGCGGTGCTCGCCGCCGATGTCGGCGGCACCGCGTGGGGCGTCGACAAGAAGACCGGCACCCTCGTCGTCAGCATCGACGAGACGGTGACCAACGCCGAGGTGGCCCGCATCAAGCGGACCGCGGGCGCCGACGCCGACGCCCTGCGGATCGAGCGGATGAAGGGCAAGCTCCAGAGCTACATCAACGGCGGCCAGGCGATCTACGCCTCAAGCTGGCGGTGCTCGCTGGGCTTCAACGTCCGCAGCGGCGACACGTACTACTTCGTCACCGCCGGCCACTGCACCGACGGCGCGGGCACCTGGTACAGCAACTCCGCCCGCACCACGACCATCGGCCCGACCGCAGGGTCGAGCTTCCCGACGAACGACTACGGGCTGGTCCGGTACAGCAACACCTCGCAGACCCACCCGGGCACCGTGAACCTGTACAACGGCAGCAGCCAGGACATCACCCGCGCCGCCAACGCGACCGTGGGCCAGTCCGTGCAGCGCAGCGGCTCCACCACCGGCCTCCACGGCGGCAGCGTCACGGCGCTGAACCAGACCGTGAACTACGGCGGCGGCGACATCGTCTACGGCATGATCCGCACCAACGTGTGCGCAGAGCCCGGCGACTCCGGCGGCGCGCTGTTCTCCGGCACGACGGCCCTCGGCCTGACGTCCGGCGGCAGCGGCAACTGCTCCACCGGCGGCACGACCTTCTTCCAGCCGGTCGTGGAGGCGCTGAACGCCTACGGGGTGAGCGTCTACTGACGCCAGGGCGTCTGCCGAACCCGACGCACGGGGCCTGAGCGCCCCGGCCGCCGCCCCCGCCCGGACCCCCACCGGGCGGGGGCGGTGCGGGTCTCCGGGCCGGACGGGCACACCCGGCCACGGAAACCGGAGGAAGCCTCCGAAAACTGTCTCTGATGCGGCGGTGCGGCTACCGTTGACGGAGATCGGCCGACTCGCACGCAACGCAGGGAGCCGTGATGATCGAGGCACTGATCGCAGTGGTGGTGACCATCGTCTGCCTCGGGGCCGTCTACGCGATGGCCGGGTCCCGGGTGGTGAAGCAGTACGAGCGGGGGCTCGTCTTCCGGCTCGGGCGACTCAGGCCCGGGCTGCGCGGCCCGGGCTTTGTGATGATCGTTCCGTTCGTCGACCGGATGCGTAAGGTCAGCATGCAGATCGTGACCCTGCCCATCCCCGCGCAGGAGGGCATCACCCGTGACAACGTGACGGTCCGGGTCGATGCGGTCGTCTACTTCAAGGTCGTGGCCCCGGCCGACGCCGTCATCCAAGTCGAGGACTACCGCTTCGCGGTCTCCCAGATGGCTCAGACCTCGCTGCGGTCGATCATCGGCAAGAGCGAACTGGACGACCTGCTCTCCAACCGCGAGAAGCTCAACCAGGGGCTGGAGCTGATGATCGACAGCCCGGCCGTGGAGTGGGGCGTGACCATCGACCGGGTCGAGATCAAGGACGTGTCACTGCCCGAGACCATGAAGCGCTCCATGGCCCGGCAGGCGGAAGCGGCGCGCGACCGCCGCGCGCGGGTCATCAACGCCGACGCGGAGCTGCAGGCGTCCCGGAAGCTGGCGCAGGCGGCGGAGCAGATGTCGGACCACCCGTCGGCGCTGCAGTTGCGGCTGCTGCAGACGGTGGGCGCGGTGGCGGCGGAGAAGAACTCGACCCTGGTGCTGCCGTTCCCGGTGGAGCTGCTGCGGTTCCTGGAGCGGGCGCAGTCGGGCATGGCCCCTCAGGCACCGGCCGGCGGCCCCGCCCCCGAGGCGCCGTCCGGGGCGGTGGACGGCGCGGGGGCCGCGGCGGAAGCGGGCGAGGACGAGGACGTGCCGGCGCCGGTGGACCCGATCGACCCGCTGGGTGCGGTGGAGCAGATGGAGCTGGGGGATTCGGTGGTTCCGGCGGACGGGCCGGAGGCGGTGGACCCGGGCGACACCGCGTCGCCCGAGGAACTGGAGCCGCCGCGGCCGGACCGGCCGGACCCGGAGAGCTGACGCGCGCGGTTGCGCTTCGTACGGGCCCGGTGGCCGGTACGTGCGGGCCCGGAGGCGCGGCGCCGGGTGGCCTCGGGAGCGGCCGGCGGGCGCGTTCGACGGTCCGCGCCTCGCGGGTCAGGCGCTGAAGGCCGCGAGTGCGTCCTCGGCGGAGTTGCGTGCCCACACGTATGCGTCCGCCCACGCCGCCGCCTCCGCGTAGCCGGACTCCGCCGCGATGCGGGCGCAGGCCGCCCCGTAGTCGTACGCCGTACGCCGCAGCGCCGCGCCGCCCGGGCCGAGCAGCGCCCAGTGGGCGCCGGAGCGGCCGTACGGCATGCCGACACTGCCCGGGTTGACCACGAGCCGGCCGTGGGTGAGCCGGGCGAACGGCATGTGCGTGTGCCCGAGCACCACGGTCTCCACCTCCGGCCCGAGGCCGCCCAGCACCTCCGCCCAGCGCCCCGCCGCCGAGTCCACGAGGACCCGTTCGTCGTCGGCGCGCGGGGTGGCGTGGCAGAAGTACACCTGCCCGAGGCCGCCGACCGGCAGCGTCGCGCTCGCCGGCAGCGCCGCCAGCAGCTCGACCTGCTCCGCGCGCAACTGCTCCGCCGCCCACGGCGCGATCGGATCGGGGATGCCGGCGCGGGCGCCGCGGCGGTACTCGACCAGCTCCCGGTCGGCGTTGCCGCCCACCCACACGGCGCGGTCGCCGAGCGCGGTCAGGGCGTCGAGGGTGCGGTCCGGGAGCGGGCCTGCGGCGAGGTCGCCGGTCAGCACGACGGCGTCGGCGGCGCGTACGTCGGGTTCGGCGAGCACGGCTTCGAGGGCCGGCAGCACGCCGTGGATGTCGGAGAGTACGGCGACGGTCTCGGGCATGCGACCAGGGTGCCGGGCGGTGCGGCGGCGCGCGGGTGATTCGCTGAGAGCAGGGCGGCGCGGCAGCCGGGGAGGGGCCGCCCGTACGGCAGGTGCCGGCGCTCGACGCGGGCCTCCTGCCAGGCGCGGGCCAGGATCTCGTCCGCCGTCTCCGCCGGCGTCTGGTCCGAGGTGTCCAGCCACAGCCCGAGGCGCGGGGTCTCGTCGCGCAGCACGCCGTCCAGCTCCTGTACGCCCCACGCGGCGCCGTACGCCGTCTTCGCCCGCCCTGCCTCGTGGGCCGCCACCGCCGCCGGGCGCGGCGCCAGGACGACGACGAGCAGCGGTTCCGTACGGAACAGGGCCGCGGTCCGCGGCAGCTCGGCGCCCAGCACCACGTCCTGGGCCACCGCCGTGAACCCCGCCGCCGCGTACGCGTCCGCGGTGCGGGCCATCAGCCCGTACCTCCGCCGCCCCCACAGCGCGCTGCGCGCGCGTGGGCGGTGCCCCCGTGCCGCAGCGCCTCCGGCGACCCCTCCGGCGTCATCTCGGCGCGTCCGCCGACGACCATCCGGCGGAACACGTCGCCGCGCACGTGCGCCGAGCGCGGCAGCCGTTCGGCGATCAACTGGGCGACGGTGGACTTGCCGGCGGCCTGGATGCCGGTCAGCAGCAGGACCGCCGGGATGCCGGGGAAAATGGCGGCTCCTCGGAATGCGGCAGGGACGTCCGGCGTTGACGTCCGCGTCAACGTCGCGACTATCCCTACCACAGCAGGGAGATGGCCCATGGCGGCTGCCGCCGGTGAAAAGCCCAAGGTCGACTTCTACTTCGACCCCGCCTGTCCGTTCGCGTGGATCACCTCGCGCTGGATCATCGAAGTGGAACGGCAGCGGGACATCGACCTGCGCTTCCGGGTGATGAGCCTGTCCGTGCTCAACGAGGGCCGCGACCTGCCGGAGTGGTACCGGGAACTGCTCGACAAGGCGTGGGGCCCGGTGCGGGTCTGCATCGCCGCCGCGCAGCAGCACGGCGAGGACGTCCTGCGCGACCTCTACACCGCGCTCGGCACCCGCATCCACAACGGGGGCGAGAAGGACTACGAGACCGTCGTCAGGGACGCCCTGGCCGAGGTGGGCCTGCCGGCCGAGCTGGCCGAGGCGGCGGAGAGCGACAAGTACGACGAGGCGCTGCGCAAGAGCCACCACGAGGGCATGGACCCGGTCGGCGAGGACGTCGGCACGCCGACCATCCACATCGACGGCGTGGCGTTCTTCGGGCCCGTGATGACCGCCATCCCGCGGGGCGAGGAAGCGGTGCGGATCTTCGACGGGGCGCTGGCGATGGCGTCGTTCCCGAACTTCTTCGAGCTGAAGCGGACGCGCACGGGCGACCTGAACTTCGACTGAGCGGTCCGTCGGCAGAGCGGACGAGCCGGTAAGGACCGGGTGCCATGGGCACCCGGTCCTTACCTGTGTGCCGGCGGACCGGCCCCCGTCGCCGGCCGGCGGCGTCTTGTGTAGAGCCAGGCCGCCGCCGTCACCGCCAGCGGCCACAGCAGGTACGGCCCCGAGGCCACCAGCAGCGCCGCGACCGCGACCAGCGCCGGCACCGCCGCCTTCCGCCCTCCGCTGCCGCGCGGCAGCAGCCGGAACGCGGCGGCCACGCCCACCGCGTACACCGTGGTGAACGAGCCCGTGGTCAGCAGCACCAGCGGCTTCGTGCCGGTGTCCGTCAGCGTCACCGCGGCCAGCGCCGCGAACGCCAGCGCCGAGATCACCGCCAGGCTGCGCCGCGGCACCTCCCCGGCCTCGCTGCCCCGCGCCAGCTTCGCCGGCAGCGCGCCGTCGCGGCCGAGGGCGGCGCCGAGCTTGGCGGCGCCCGCGTAGTAGACGTTCATGACGCCGAGGGTGAGGAGCAGCGCGGCGCCCGCGGCCAGATGGCGGGCGGGACCGCCGAGGCCGCGGACCATGAGGTCGCCGAGCGGCGCGTCCGAGTCCGCCGCGGCCGGGCCGAGCACCGCGACGACGGCGAAGGCGACGGACAGGTACAGCACGCCGACCAGCGCGACGGCCGCGCCCGTCGCACGCGGCAGGTCGCGGGCCGGCCGGCGGAACTCGCCCGCCAGGTGCGTGATCGCCTCCCAGCCCGCGAAGCTCCACACCAGCAGCGCCGCGGCCGGCGCGACGGCGGTCCAGCCGTGCGGCGCGAAGGGCCGCAGATGGTCCGCACGGGCATGGGGGAGCGACAGCAGCACCGCGGTCAGCAGCAGGACGACGAGCAGCACCGCGAGCGCCAGTTGCAGCCGGCCGGTCACCTTCAGCCCCGCGGCGTTGGCGGCCGTGACGGCGGCCATCAGCCCGGCCGCGGTCGCGATGGTGGTCGCCGTGCCGCCGCCCACGGCGGCGGAGACGTACGCGCCGCCGAAGAGCGCGGCGGCCGCGGCGCCGGGCGGTATCGCGAGGAAGAAGCACCAGCCGACGACCGTCGCGGCGCGCTCGCCGAAGGCGAGCCTGGCGTACGTCGAGACACCGCCGGAGTCCGGGTGGCGGGCGCCGAGGGCGGCGAAGGTGGCGGCCAGCGGCACGGAGACCAGGACGAGCGCGGCCCACGCGACGAGGGAGGCGGGGCCCGCGGTGTCGGCGGCGAGCGCGGGCAGGGTGATGACGCCGGTGCCGAGGACGGCGCCGACGTACATCGCGGTGCCCTGCACCGCGGTGAGGCCGCCGGGGGAGTGCGCACGGCCCTGAGACGCGGGATGCGGGCCGCGGCCCGCCGGGCGTCCCGGGGTACGCCCCGGGCGTACCGGCGCAGCGGCATGCGGCGGCTCGGCGCCGGCCGCGGGGGCGGCGCCGCTGGTCGTGTCGGCCATGACCGGAGCCTCGCCCGTCCGCACCCCGCGCGGCCATGGGCAGAAATGCCTCCCTGCGCTAAATTCCTGCCATGCCTACACCGCCGCCCAAGCCTCCGGTTCCCCGCCACGTCGTCGGGGTCGCCATCACGGACGGCGTACCCGCCTACGAACTCGCCGTCCCCTGCGAGGTCTTCGGCCTCGACCGGAGCGACCTCGTCGACCCCTGGTACGAGCTGCGCCTGTGCGCCGCCCAGCCCGGGCCGCTGACCACCGCCCCCGGGCTGCTCCTGCAGAGCCCGTACGGTCTCGCCGACCTGGCGGAGGCCGACACCGTGCTCATCCCCGGGCTGACCCGCAGCCTCCAGCTCGACCCGCCGCCCGGCCTCGTCGCCGCGGTGCGGAAGGCGTACGAGGCGGGAAAGCGGATCGTCACGCTGTGCGCGGGCGCGTACGTACCGGCGGCGGCCGGCGTGCTGGACGGGCGTCGCGCGACGACGCACTGGATGAACGCCGCCGACTTCACCCACCGCTTCCCCGCCGTCCGCGTCGAAGCCGACGCCCTGTACTGCGAGGACGGCCCCGTCTTCACCTCCGCCGGCACCGGCGCCGCCGTCGACCTCTGCCTCCACCTCGTCCGCCGCGACCACGGCGCCGCCGTCGCCAACGAGGTCGCCCGGCGCATGGTCGTACCCCCGCACCGCGAGGGCGGCCAGGCCCAGTACGCCAAGCTGCCGCCGGCCCCGGCCCGCCCCGCGGCGCCCGACCACGGGCTGGCACCCGTACTCGACTGGGCCCGCGCCCGGCTCCACGAACCGCTGACCGTGGCCGCGCTCGCCCGCACCGCGCACCTCGCCGAGCGGACCTTCGCCCGCCGGTTCCGCGACACCCTCGGCGTCACGCCGCTGCAGTGGCTGCTGCAGGAACGGGTCCGGCTGGCCCAGGAGCTGCTGGAGACCACGGACGTGCCGGTGGAGGCGGTGGCGCGGCGCGCGGGGCTGGGGAGCGCGGCGAACCTGCGGCACCAGTTCGCCCGGCAGACGGGGGTGTCGCCGCGGACGTACCGGCACGTGTTCCGCGACCGGGCGCGGTGACGGGAGCGCGGGGCCCGGGAGCGCGGTGACCGGGACGGCCCGGCCCGCGGCCCGTCAGTGGGCCCCGGTCACCGCCAGGTGCGTGCGGCTGTGGCGGGGCGACTCCGCCTCGTCCAGCAGGGCGACCGCGAAGTCCGGGTACGAGATGCGTGCCCCGGCGTCGCCGTGGGGGTGGACGCGGTAGCCGCCCTCCGTGCGGCCGGCGTCGTGGTCGAAGTCGCCGGCGGGACTGACGTAGAGCCAGTCCAACTCGGGCGGCGCCGTACGGAGGATGTCCAGGCCCGCCGCGTGCGCCTCGCAGAAGGGGCGGAACTCCGCCGGGGACGCTGGATCGTCGAGCATCCGGCGGCCCGTCGCGTCCGGCAGCAGCGCCGCGAGGCCGACCAGCACCAGCCTCGGCACCTCCGCCCGGCCGAGACCGGCCACCAGCGCCTTCGCCGAGGCGCGGAAGAAGGCGTCCGGGTCCGTGCCCTCCCCGTACACCGCCGCCGCGGCGATCGCCGCGGTGCAGCCGGCCGCCGTGGCGGCCACCGCCTCCACGTCCGCCGCGTCGCCGGCCACCAGCCGTATGCCCTCGCCCGCGACGCCCGCGTGCTTCGCCGGGTCCCGCACCACGGCCACCACCTCGTGCCCGCGCCGCCGCGCCTCCGCCACCGCCCGGCGGCCGGCCCTGCCGCCCGCCCCGTACACCACGATCCTGCCCATCGGCTGCCTCCCACTGCTCGGCCGTCGTCGTCCGCCGCACGCTAACCGGGCCCCCGGTTTCCTCCGGGATACCGGGAGCGCCGCCTACGCTGGCGGGATGAGCGAGCCGTTGCGCCCCGACATGTTCGACGAGCTGTGCCCGTCGTCGGTGCTGCCGTTCCGCTTCGGCGACAAGTGGGGCGGCCTGGTCCTCGCGTGCCTGGAGGACGGGCCGCGCCGCTTCTCGGAACTCCGCGTGCCGCTGCGGCGGGTGACGCCCAAGATGATGACGCGGTCGCTGCGGTCGCTGGAGCGCGACGGGCTGGTGGCGCGGACGGTGTACGAGGGGCCGCCGCAGCGGGTGGAGTACGCGCTGACGCCGCTGGGGCGGAGCATGCTGGAGCCGCTGCGGGCGGCGTGCGCGTGGGCGGCGGAGCACTGGGACGAACTGCTGGACGCCAGGGAGGCGTACGAGCGGCGGGAGGAGACCGCGGGGGCTTCGGGGGCCGCCGGGGCTTGAGCATCGGGGCGGTCCCGTACGTCCTCGGCATACGCCCCTAGTACTACAGGGCTAGATTTTGATCATCTGGAGTGGCAATCGCCTCCGAAAATGATGGCGACGAGCTTCGGCCTGATGCTCACGACGCCAGATCGACCAGCGAAGCCCGAGGTCAACCAGGGTGCGAGCGGAACCGATCAAGTTGAACAACCGTCGAACCTCGGCGATGGTCAAGGCTGCGAGTCGGCGTGCGTGCACTCGTGGCCTCCTGGGCTCGTCCGGTCTTGCGGAGCCCTTTTTTCGCGACCCGCGCCATCGCCGCCAAGAATGCCAACGCCAGCATGGACATGGTGATGTGGCGATACCAGGCGTCGTACTTGCGCACCTGGTAGTTGTCCAGCCCGGCCTGCTGTTTCGCGGCCTCAAAGCACTCCTCGACCGGCCAGCGCAGTCCGATGACCGCGACCAATTCCGACAGCGATTCCTGGCGCGGGTTGTGGCAGTGGAAGTAGGAGATCTCTCCGTTGTCGATGTTGCGCCGGATCACATACAGGTGTCTCTCGCGCCCGGCGATCACGGCCCAGTCGTAGGTCCGAAACCCCTTCGCGCCGATACCGCAGGCGCGGCGCGTGAAGTCCCCCGGCCGCAAGCCGGCCGCCAGGACGTCCAAGCGGGTCGGGCAATCAGGGTTGGTGGTGACGCCCCCGGTGTTGATGTCGGTGGACTTCGGAACGGCCATGCAGTACGCGGTGCCGCCTTCTTCCAGGAATCTGCGCAGCCCGCGGTTCTGACCGAACTCCTCGTCCGCCGTGAACCACGAGAACGGCACCCCAGCCGCCACCGCGCGCTCGATCATGGCCTGGACCTGCTGCGGACGGGTACGGAAGACCACCTCGTCATCGATTCCCGCCTCGCGGCGGCGCTCGAAGTCAGCGCACCAGGACTCCTGCGGCAAATACAGCTCCCGATCGATCAGGACGCGGTCGCCGCTGCGGTTTGCGTAGGCCAGGAATGTCCCGATCTGGCAGTTATCGATACGCCCGAGGGAGCCGGAGTACTGGCGCTGGACCCCGGCCGACTTCCTCCCTTTCTTGGCGAATCCGGTGGGATCGGCGATGAGCACGCCCCGGGGGTCCGCGAAATGTTCCATGGCGTAGTCGCGGGTCAGGTCCCGCAGCAGGTCCGCGCTCCAGGGGGTGAGATTCAAGAACCGCTGGAGCGCCTTGGGTTCCTTGGCGCCAGCGAACTCGGCAATGGTCCAGCCGTTCTTCCGCTGGAGCGGCGAAAGGAGCCCACGCAGGTACTGGTGGGCGTGCTCGCGGGATTCAGGGCGGTAGAACAGCGGACTGATCCGCTCGCGCAGCGCAGTGAACTCGCGCTTCCACACGGCTAATTCAGCACGGGTTACCGCGCCTTGCGGGAGATCTTGATCACGGGCTTGCGTCGCTGCCATGGACGAAGTCTCTCCCAACCCCATGATCAAGATCTAGCCCTGTAGTACTAGCCGCTGTGCCCCGCCTGCTGCCCGCCCAGCGGGAAGCGCAGCCACTCCCGCCACCGCCGCCCGTCGTACGCCACCAGGTCCACCGCCCGTACCCGCGCCGCGGCCGGCAGCCGGGGCGCGAGGTCCGCCTCGATCGCCGCGTGCACCGCGTCGCCGCCGCTGTTGGCGACGGTCAGGTGCGGGTCGAGGTCGCCGAAGAGGCCGCCGTACGGCGGATGGTCCGGCCACTCCTCGACGACCGCCTTCGTCAGCGCCCGCAGCGGGTCGTCCGGCTCGGGGACGAGGTACAGCACCCCGGGGAAGCGGGCGCAGCGCGTGAACGTCACCGGGAACGGCTCGTGGGCGGCGAACAGCCGCCGCAGCGCGGTGCGTACGGGCGCGTCGACGCGGTCGCGGCGGAGGAACGGGTAGAGGACGGTGACGTGGGCGGTGCCGCCGTGGGCGGCGGCGGTGTCGTAGCGGGCGCGCCAGTTCCGTACGACGGGATCCACCTCGGGCAGCGACACGCTGAGCGCGGTCGTGCCGGGTGCGGTGGGCCAGCCCTCGGCTTCGGCGTCCCCTTCGGATTCGGTGCGCGCGCGTGGCATGGGGGGATCGTACGGCCGTGGCGCCCGGGGCTCCCGGGGCGGTTCCGGTGCCGGGGCGGCGCGTGGAAAACGTCTGCCCGGCGTCTTCGCGCACGGCGTACCGTACCGATCATGACTACGGACCACGAGCTGCACCGGCGGCGCGCCTCCTCCTTCGGCGGCCAGGCCGCGGCCTACGCCGAGTTCCGCCCCGACTACCCCGCGGCCGCGGTCCGTTGGGCCCTGGCACCGGTCGCGGACCGCGAAGGACTGCACGTCCTCGACCTCGCGGCCGGCACCGGCAAGCTGACCGCCGCGCTGGTCGCGGAGGGCGTGCCGACCACGGCCGTCGAGCCGGACGCGGCGATGCGGGCGGAGTTGCAGCGCGCGCTGCCGGACGTGCCGGCGCACGAGGGGACGGCGGAACGGATCCCGCTGCCGGCCGCCTCGGTGGACGCGGTGCTGGTGGGGCAGGCGTTCCACTGGTTCGACCCGGAGCGGGCGCTGCCGGAGATCGCCCGGGTGCTGCGGCCGGGCGGTGTGGTCGCCGGGCTGTGGAACGGGGGCGACCGCGAGGTGGACTGGATCATCGGCCTCGACGAGGTCACGCGCGGCGAGGCGTGCTTCGCCGACCTGGCGGACGAGGTGGAGGTGCCGGCCCACGAGCGGTACGAGCCGGTGCAGCGGCAGCGCTTCCCCAACCGGCTGCGGTACACGCGCGATTCGCTGACCGCGATGGTCGCCACCCACTCGCGGCTGCTGCTGCTCCCGGAGGACGAGCGGGCGCAGTTGCTCGCGCGGGTACGGGGCTACCTGGCGGCGCGGCCTGAAACGCAGCGCGCGGAGTTCGAGGTGCCGCTGGTCACGCTGGTCGACCGGGCGGTGCTGCGGGGCTGAGCGGGGACGCCCGCGCGCTGCCCGTACCCGTCATACCTGAGAGCTACCCGCCAGGTGGGCTCTCCGGCGGGACGCCGACGAGGCCCGCTGGTTCATAGCTTTCTCACCGGATCACACCCCGGTGAGAGGACCCGCTATGGCACGGCCCCGACCTTGCGAACCGGACGTGCGCGGTGCGGGGTTGAGACGGCGGTCAGTAGTCCGCGGGGGTCGGCCGCGGGGCGCGGGTGACCGCGGCGCGGGGCGGCCGGAGGGCCGGCCGCGGGCCGGGGGCCGCCCCGGCGCCCGGCTCTTCGGCTCCCGGTCTCGCGGACGCGGTGCTTCCGACGCTGGGTCCCCGCGCACCGCGGGTCGCCCCCGCGGCGCGCGGTTGCGGCGGGCGCTGCTGGCCGCGGTGGTCGCCGCCTCCGTGGCGTTGCCCGTGGCCGCCGCGGCGCGGCCCGCCGCCGTGCCGGCGCCGGTGCCGGACGTGCCGTTCGACGTGGGCGCCGCCACTCCCGCCGCCCTCGCGCAGCGGTATGCCGCCAACCGCGACGGCATCCGCGCCGCCGCGCGGATGGCCGCCGCCCACGGCGACCGGCGGCGCGCCGGCTCGCTGCGCGCCATGGCGGCGCCCGGGCGGCGGTTCGTCTCGTTCGACGGCCGCGACGGCGGGCGCAGCGCCGAGGTGTTCGGCGACCTGGCGCACGCCGGGCGGATCGCCGTCCTCGTCCCGGGTTCCGACACCGGCCTCGACGCGTACGGGCGCTTCCGCGCCGGCGCCGAGGCACTGCGCGGCGAACTGCGCGCGGACGCGACAGGCGACGGGCCGGGCGCCGTCGTCGCCTGGCTCGGCTACGCGACGCCGAGCACGGTCAGCCCCGAGTCGCTGACCGCCGACCGCGCCGAGGCCGCCGCACCCCGGCTCCGCGACTTCGTCCGCTCGCTGACCGCCGCCCGCCCGGGCGCCCGGATCTCGCTGCTCTGCCACTCGTACGGCTCGGTGGTCTGCGGCCGCGCGGCCGCCGGGCTGCGGCTCGCGGACATCGTGCTGTACGCCAGCCCGGGGGTCGGCGCGGACACCGCCGCCGACCTGCGCACGCCCGCCACGGTGTGGGCGGGCCGGGGCGCGGACGACTGGGTGGGCGAGGTGCCGCACGTACGGATCCCGCTGCTCGTGACGACCCTCGGCTTCGGCCGGGACCCGGTCTCTCCCGCCTTCGGCGCCTGCTCCTTCCCCGCGGGCGCGGGCGGCCACAGCGACTATCTGACTCCCGGCTCCGTACCGCTGCGGAGCATGGCCGGGATCGTGAAGGGGGAGGCAGCCTGCGCACGTCCGGGCGCGGCGCGCCCGCAGAGGCCACGCTCGCCCTTCCCGTACGCCCAAGCCCCCGCTCTCCAGACCCACGGCCGCGCCCATGCGTGACGTCCTCCTCCGTATCGACGCCGCCACCCCCGCCACCCGCGACCGCGGGATCGACGCCCTCCGGGCCCTCGCCATCCTCGGCGTCGTGCTCGGGCACTGGCTGGTCACCGCCCTCGTCGTCGACAGCGGCACCCTGCGCGCCGCCAGCCCGCTGCACTACATGCCCGCACTGGCACCCGTCTCCTGGGCCCTGCAGACCCTCGCCGTCTTCTTCTTCGTCGGCGGCTACGTGGCCGCCCGCGGCCACGCCTCCGCCCGCGCCGCCCGTACCCCCCACGCCCGCTGGCTCCGCGCGCGGCTCGACCGGCTCTTCCGGCCCGTCGCCGCCGTGCTCGCGGTGTGGGCGGCGGTCCTCGGCGTGCTGCTGGCGTCGGGCGCCGGGTACGTGACCGTACGGGCCCTCGGCAAGCTGGCGCTGTCGCCGCTGTGGTTCCTGCTGGTGTTCGCCGTGCTGACCGCCGCGACCCCGCTGGCCGCCCGGCTGCACCCGCTCTGGCCGCTGGCCGTGACCGGCTGCGTCGACCTGTGGCGGCTGCGGTTCGACGGGCCCGCCGCGCTGGGGTGGGTGAACGTCGCCGCGGGGTGGCTCGTCCCGTACGCCCTGGGCGCGCGCGGCGCCCGCCGCGGCCTGCCGGGGCGGCGGACGGCGTGCGTCCTGCTCGGCGGCGGCGGCGCCGCGGCGACGGCGGGGCTGGTGCTGGCCGCCGGCTACCCCGCCGCCATGGTCGGCGTGCCCGGTGCCGCGGTCTCCAACCTCGATCCGCCGACCCTCGCCGCCGTGACCTTCGGCCTCGCCCAGTGCGGCGCCGCGCTGCTGCTGCTCGGGCCGCTGCGCCGGGCGCTGCGGCGGCCGGCCGCGTGGGCGGCGGTGGCGCTGCTCAATCTGTCGGCGATGACGGTCTTCCTCTGGCACCAGACGGCGATGATGGCGGTCTCGGCTCTCGGCCTGCTGGCGGGCGGGGCGCTGCCGGGGCTGCACACGCTGCCGGACGGGGGCGGCTGGGTGGCTGCCCGGCTGCTGTGGCTGCCGCTGTTCGCGGCGGTGCTGCTGGTGTGCCGGGCCGCTTTCCAAACGTACGAGAGGGGCCGGACCCGGCAGGCGAGGTACCTAGGGTGGGGCGAGTGAAGGAGGGGACGATGGCACAGCGAGCTGCCGCGTGGCTTCGCACGGCCCTGCGGGTGCTGCGCGCGGACCTGTGGACGACGGCCGTCAGCCCGCCGCCTAGTACGGCACCGGCTGTCACCGCCGAGCGCTCCCGGCTGCGCGAGTGGCTGCCGGCGCTGGTCGTGCCGGTCGTGCTGGGGCTGGCGGCGCTGCAGATCGCCGCCACCAACCAGTACGCCTTCGGCTACGGCATGGGCATGCGCATCGCCGCCCTGCTCACCGCGCTGCAGACGGCGGCGTTTCTGATCGCGCTGGTCCGGCCGGTGCTCGCGTGGTGGATCATGACGGTGGCCATGGTGGTGGTCGCGCGGTACGCGATCGTCTCCTCCGGCTCGGATTCGGGCGCGATGTTCCCGTGGACCGGCACCGGGCTCGTGCTCCAGGCCACGGTGCTGTTCGCGGTGGCGCTGCGGTGCCGGCCGCGGGTCGCGGTCGAGACGCTGGTGATCAGCGTGCTGGTCGGCCTCGGCTACGGCTTCCTCGGCGATACGGAGGGCGTGCCGTTCGCCGTCCTGGTCCTCACCCTCCCCGTCGGTGCCGGCGTCGCGCTGCGCGGGCGCCGGGTGGCCCGTACCGAACTGGCGGCGCAGGAGGAGCTGACCGCGGAGGAGCGCGCCCGGCGCGTGCTGCTCCAGGAGCGCACCAGGATCGCGCGCGAACTGCACGACGTGGTCGCACACCACATGTCGGTGATCTCCATCCAGGCGCAGGTCGCGCCGCACCTCGTGCGGGACCCGCCGGCGGAGCTGAAGGAGAACCTGGCGGGGATCCGCGCGAGCGCCGTCGAGGCGCTGACCGAACTGCGCCGGGTGCTGGGCGTGCTCCGCGCCGACGACCCGTCGCCGGGCGCGGCCGCCCTGCACCCCCACGACGTGCGCCACGCCCCGCAGCCCACCCTCGACCGCCTCGGCGAACTCGCCGCCGCCGTACGCCGCGCGGGGGTCGACGCCGACACCCGGACCACCGGCGGGCCGTACGCGCTGCCGCCGGGCATCGAGCTGTCCGCGTACCGCATCGTGCAGGAAGCGCTCAGCAACGTGGCCCGGCACGCGCCCGGGGCCCGCGCCCTGGTCGAGATCGGCTACCACCCGGCGGGGCTCACGGTCCGCGTCACCAACACCGCGCCCGAGCGCGCCGCGCCGCCCTGGGCGGGGGCGGGGCACGGGCTGCTCGGGATGCGGGAGCGCGCCGCGATGCTGGGCGGCGAACTGGCCACCGGCACCACCCCCGACGGCGGCTACGAGGTCACCGCGATACTGCCGGTGGCCCGTGCCACCCCTGCCGTACCCGCCACACCTGAGGACGCCCCGTGACGAACATCCGCGTGCTGATCGCCGACGACCAGGTCATGGTGCGCCAGGGCTTCACCGTGCTGCTCGACGCCGAGCCCGGCATCGAGGTCGTCGGCCAGGCGGTGGACGGCGCCGACGCCGTCGCGAAGACCGCAGAACTGCGCCCGGACGTCGTGCTGATGGACATCCGGATGCCCGGTCTCGGCGGCATCGAGGCCACCCGCCGCCTCACGGAGCCGCCGTCCGCCGCCGTCCGGGTGCTGATCCTGACGACCTTCGACCTCGACGAGTACGTGTACGAGGCGCTGCGCGCGGGCGCGTCCGGCTTCCTCCTGAAGGACGCCTCGGCCGCGGAACTGGCCCACGCCGTACGGGTCGTCGCCACCGGCGACGCCCTGCTCGCCCCCGCGGTGACGCGCCGCCTCATCACCGAGTTCGCCCGCCTGACCCGCACCCCGCGCACCCCGCTCAAGGACCGCGTCGGCGGCCTGACGGATCGCGAGACGGAGGTCCTGAGCCTGATCGCGCAGGGGCTGTCGAACGCGGAGATCGCCGAGCGGCTGGTGGTGGCGGAGCAGACGGTGAAGACCCACGTGGGCCGCATCCTCACCAAACTGTCCCTGCGCGACCGCACCCAGGCGGCGGTCTTCGCCTACGAAACGGGCCTCATCCGCCCCACGGGCCGCTAGGACCGTACCCCGGCGAAAATCCGAGGAGAAGGGCGCCGTCTCGCTGCGATACTGCCCCGGTGATCAACCTGCCTGCCGCCGTGCTGGATTCGCTGCACGGGCTCGCCTTCGGTGACGCCTTCGGCGACCGCTGGTTCGGCATCCTGCGCCGGGAAGGACCGGCGGCCCTGGAGGCGCGGACGCCGCCCCCGGAAGAGGTGTGGCGGTGGAGCGACGACACCGCCCAGGCGCTCGTTCTCGTACGGGAACTCGCCGAGGGCGGCGGTACCGTCGACCAGGACCGCCTCGCCCTGCGCCTGGCGGCCGCGTACGCCGACGACACGCACCGCGGCTACGGGGCCTCGATGCACGACGTGCTCCGCCGGATCGGCGCGGGCGAGCCCTGGCGGGAGGTGGTCGCCGGACAGTTCGGCGGCCTGGGTTCCTGGGGCAACGGCGCGGCCATGCGCGCCGCCCCGCTCGGCGCCTGGCACGCCGCCGACCTCGACGCGGTCGCCGAGCAGGCCGCCCGCCAGGGCGCCGTCTCGCACCACCACCCGGAGGCGGTCGCGGGGGCGGTGGCGGTCGCCCTCGCCGCGGCGCTGTCGACCCGCAGCCGGGGCGGGCACGCCCCGGCCCGGCCGGACTTCCTCCGGGCGGTCGCGGAACGGCTCCCGGAAAGCGACGTGCGATCGGGAGTGCGGATCGCGGCCCGGATGCCGGAGAGCACCTCGGTCCGGCATGCCGCGGAGGTCCTGGGCTCCGGCTACCGGATGTCCGGGCCGGACACCGTCCCCTACGCCCTGTGGTGCGCGGCGGGGCACCTCGACGACCTGCACGAGGGCCTGTGGTTCACGGTCGCCGGGCGCGGCGACATCGACACCACCTGCGCCATGGCGGGCGGCGTGATCGCTGCCCGTACGGGCGTCGCCGCCCTCCCCTCCGCCTGGCACGCGGCCCGCGAACCGCTGCCCCCGGTCGTGCCGGAGTAGCACCGGTTACGGGGCCCGCCGGCGCCCCCGTCGGGCGCCGGCGGGCCGGAGGCGGTGTCAGCCGTGGGTGGCGGTGAAGTGGGTGGTCGTTTCGGCGGTCGGGGTGGTGATGTGGACGGTGCCCCGGTAGGTGCCGCGGCGGGCGTAACGGTGGTCGGCCTCGATGCGGTAGACGCCGTTGATCTGGCGGTCGCCCGGGGCGTCGCCCGTGACCGTGGCCGGGCCCGTGGTGCCGTCGCCCCACTCGACCGTCGCCGTGATCCCGGCCGGCGCCACCCCGGGCAGCGCCAGCCGCGCCACCGCGCCGCTCACGGTGCCGTCTTGGTCGGTGCGCAGGTCGGCGCCGACGGCCGCGGGCTCCCAGCGCACTCCCGGGTCCGCCCAGAAGTTCCGGCCGGCGAACAGCCAGCGCGCGCCCTGCACTCCGGTCCTGGCCACCACGCCCTCGGCGTCCTCGGTGGCCTCGGCGGGGGACCAGGCTTTCTCCAGGATCGCCGGGAGCCTGGGGAACACCTGGTACTGCACGTCGGGCAGGCCGCGCAGCATCCGCTCGCCCCAGATCGGTGCCTCGATGCCGATGATGTCGTCGTTGTTGAGCCCGTAGTCGCGCTGCACCTTGGCGCCCGTCCAGCCGTCGGTGAGGTCGGACGGGTTCCACGAGTACGCGCGCCGGGTGTCGTACGTGGGGTAGGGGTAATCCAGGTACGTCTGCTGGGTCGGGGAGAGCAGCACCGGGCGGCGCGGGTTGAACCACTCCCGTGACATCTCCCGGCTCTGGTCCTGCCAGTAGTGGTGGACCGTCCCGGTGTCCAGGCCGACCCCGCAGCTCGGCGACCAGCCGATCATGGTCTTCCCGTGGCCGCGGGCGATGCCCTCGGCCCGGCGCAGGAACCGTACGTACTGGTCGTGCGGCATGTCCGACTCGTCGGCGCCCAGGTGGACGTACGCGGAGGGGAAGAGCGCGGCGACCTCGCGGAGCACGTCGTCGACGAACGCGTAGGTGGTCTCCCGGTCCGCCAGATAGCCGCCGGCGCCGCTCAGTTGCGGGTACGCGGTCCTGGCCGCCGTCGTGTGCGAGGGCATCTCGATCTCGGGGATGATCTGCACGTGCCGGTCCGCGGCGTACCGTACGACGTCCCGGATCTGGTCCTTGGTGTAGAAGCCGGTCCGCCCGCCGGGCATGGACATCCCGCCGCCGACCTCGGTGAGCCGGGGCCAGGAGTCGATCTCGACCCGCCAGCCCTGGTCGTCGGTCAGGTGCCAGTGCAGCACGTTCCCCTTGGACTGGACGAGCCCGTCGATGAGTTCCTTGACCTCGCGGACCTCCAGGAAGTTGCGGGCCGGGTCGATCATCAGGCCGCGGTGGCCGAACCGGGGGTGGTCGCGGATCTCGGTCGCCTCGACGGTCCACGGGCCGGGCACCGCCGTGTCGCTCTCGATCCACGGGGGCAGCAGTTGCCGGAGCGTCTGCACGCCGTTGAGCAGGCCGTGCGGGGTCGCCGCCGCGATCCGCACCCCGCGCTCGCCGGCGGCCAGGGTGTAGCCCTCGGCGACGGCCAGCCGCGCCCGGGACGGGGCGTGGGAGCGGCCGAGCAGCAGCGTGATGTCGCCGTCCCGGCCCGGGCCGCCGACCACGGGCAGCGGGTAGCCGGTCGCCGGGCGCAGGTATCCGGCGAGGAGCCCGGCCACGGCACGGGCTTTCCAGTCGGTGGCGACGATCCGGCTGCCTCCGCCCAGCACGAAGGGGCGGGCGTCCGGTCGCGAGGTCTGCGCGACCGGGACCGGGATCACCCGGCCCGCGGGGAGGCCGACGCCGGGGCGCGGGCCGTTCCAGACCTCCATGGCGAAGATCGAATAGCCCCAGCCGGTGGCCACGGCGACGCCCTGCATGCGCACGTAGCGGACGGCGGTGGTGAGGCCGAGTTCGAGGACTTCCCGGCCGCCCGGGGCGTCGGGGACGTCGCGGGCGGTACGCCAGGTCTCGCCGTCGTCGGAGACGTGGATCTGGTAGTGCGCGGCGCGCGCGGTCTCCCAGTGGATCACCACGTGGTGCACCGGGCTCGGCTCGGCGAGTTCGATCTGCACCCATTCGCGGCTGGGGTCGGGATAGCCGTTCTCGGGCGAGTTGGAGCCCCACCGGGTGCTCAGGTCGCCGTCGTTGACGTGCGCGGCGGCGAACCTCGCCGGGTCGAGGTCGTAGACGCTGGACGCGGTCGCGGTGCCGTCCCTGGCGACGTCGCGCGCGGGGTCGGGCCAGGCGGCGTCGGCGTCAGCGGCGTCAGCGGCGGCAGCGGCGGCAGGGGCCGCGGGTGCCGGTGCGGACAGGGCCGGGGTGGCGGAGGCCGCGACGAGGGCGGCGGACCCGGCGGCGGCGAGGACGGTTCTGCGGCGGACGGTCTGCTCTTCGGACGGTGCGGACATCGTCTACTCCCGGAGATGGGTGGGTGGGCAGCGGTCGGTCCTAGGCATGGCGGTGCACGGGCGGCCGGCTGTGGGGTCCGGGGGCGGGGGGATCGACCGGAACGTAGGTGCGCGCGCACTCAAGGGTCAAGAGGTCTACACCAATTAAATCGAAAATCCCTGGTGAGAGGGCTGAGGAGAAGATTGAAACGTTCCTATTGGTCTAGTCCAATACGAATGTCGCCGGATGGGGGCGGGGTGGTGGTCGCGCCGGGCGAGTGACGCATTTCATGTGCGGGCCCCTGTGCGCCCAACTGGCCTGCCCCGCCGCGGAGATGGCGGAAAGTGCGGCGCCGGCGGCCTTCGCGGTGCCTCCGAGCTGGGAGATTGCGCGATCCGGAGCGTTCGCCGGGCGGGCTTGCGGGAGCTAAGGTATTCGAACGAACGTACGAGAGAACCGGTCGGGATAAAAGTCCGAAATGGGGTGGAGCGATGGAGGTGCGGCATGGTGGGCTTCGCCCACGTGCACGTCGCGTCCGGTTACTCCGCCCGCTACGGCGCCGCCCATCCCGAACACCTCGTCCGGCGCGCCGCCGAGCGCGGCATGGGAGCCCTCGCG
Organism: Streptomyces sp. NBC_01808; assembly: GCF_035917395.1. Lineage (NCBI taxonomy): Bacteria > Bacillati > Actinomycetota > Actinomycetes > Kitasatosporales > Streptomycetaceae > Streptomyces > Streptomyces sp. NBC_01808. Next base: position 1,440,057 of record NZ_CP109072.1, on the reverse strand, counting down.
CTGACCGACCGGGACACCGTCACCGGTGCCGTCCGGTTCGTACGGGCCTGCGCAGAGGCCGGGGTCAGGCCGGTGCTGGGGGTCGATCTGGCGGTGGCGGGCGTGGCGCCGCCGCCGCCCGCGCTGCGGCGGCGTACCCCGGCGCGGGGCGGTGGCCACGTGGTCGAGCCGCCGCTGCGGTTCGTGCTGCTCGCACGGGGCAGGGCGGGGTGGGCGCGGCTGTGCCGCATCGTGTCCGCCGCCCACGCGGGTGCGACCGGCGGCAGCCCGCCGGTGGTGCCGTGGCAGGCGCTGCGCGAGCACGGCGGCCCCGGCCTGGTCGCCCTGCTCGGGCCGCTCTCGGAGCCGGTGCGGGCGCTGGCGGTGGGGCGGGAGGACGTCGCGGCGAGGCTGCTGGCGCCGTGGCGGGAGGTCTTCGGGGCCGGGCTCCGGCTGGAGGCCGTCGCCCACAAGCGCGCGGGGCTCGGCCCCGGGTCGCTGCGCCTCGCCGCCCGCACCCTGGCGCTGGGCGACCGCACGGACACCACCGTCGTGCTCTCCAACGCCGTCCGCTACGCCGACCCCGGCCAGCACCGGCTCGCGGACGTCCTGGACGCCGCGCGGCTGCTGCGGCCGATCGACTGGCGCCGGCTGGACAGCGGGCAGCGCTGGCTCAAGGACGAGCGGGCGATGGCGGCGGTCGCGCGGCTGGTCGCCGAGTGCGCGGGAGCGGATGTACGGCGCGCACGCCGCCTGATGGCGGACACCGCCGCGACGGCCGCCGCGTGCACGATCGACCCCGGGGCGGACCTCGGACTGGGGCGGCCGCACTTCCCGGAGCCGGCGCTCTTCGGCGCCGGACCCGGGGCGGACGGCGCCGCGCGGCTGCTGCGCCGGCAGTGCGAGGCAGGCATGGCCCGGCGCGGCCTCGACCGCGACCCCGAGGCCCGTACCCGACTGGACGAGGAGCTGAAAGCGATCTCCACGCTCCGCTACGACTCGTACTTCCTCGCCGTCGGCCAGGTCGTGGCCGACATCCGGGCCAAGGGCATCCGGGTCGCGGCCCGCGGTTCCGGCGCCGGCTCGCTGGTCTGCCACGTCCTGGACATCGCCACGGCCAACCCCCTCGACCACCGGCTGCTGTTCGAGCGCTTCCTGAGCGTACGGCGCAAGTCGCTGCCCGACATCGACATCGACGTGGAGTCGGCCCGCCGGCTGGAGTGCTACGACGTGATCTTCGACCGGTTCGGCAAGGAACGGGTGGCGGTCACCGCGATGCCCGAGACCTACCGGGCCCGCAGGGCGCTGCGGGACGCCGGTCTCGCCCTCGGCATCGCGCCCGCCGACGTCGACCGGATCGCCAAGAGCTTCCCGCACCTGCGGGCCGCCGACATCACCGGCGCCCTCGCCGAACTGCCCGAGCTGCGGCAACTGGCCGCCGAGGCGCACCGGTACGGCCCGCTGTGGGAGCTCGCGGAAGGTCTCGACGCCCTCGTCCACGGCATGGCCATGCACCCGTGCGGCGTGGTCATCAGCGACGCCACCCTCCTGGACCGGCTGCCGGTGCAGCCCACCCCGCAGGGCGACTACCCCATGGCCATGGCCGCGAAGGAGGAGATCGAGGACCTCGGCAACATCAAACTCGACGTCCTGGGCGTACGCATGCAGTCCGCGATGGCCCACGCCGTCGCCGAGATCGCCCAGGCCACGGGCAGCCACATCGACCTGGACGACCCCGAGCAGGTGCCGCTCGACGACGTCTTCGCGTTCAAGCTCATCCAGGACAGCGAGACCCTGGGCCTGTTCCAACTGGAGTCCCCCGGCCAGCAGGACCTGCTCTCCCGGCTCAAGCCCCGCGACCCGCAGGACGTCATCGCGGACATCAGCCTCTTCCGTCCGGGACCGGTCGCCGGCGGCATGCCCGAGCGCTACGTCGCCGCCCGCCACGGCGGCGCACCCGAGTACGCCCATCCGGACCTCGAACCGGTGCTCTCCGACACGTACGGCGTGACCATCTGGCACGAGCAGATCATCGAGACCTTCCGGGTGATGACCGGATGCGACCGGGCCCTGGGGGAGATCGCCCGGCGCGCGCTCGGGGACGAGGACCGGCTGCCCGGGATCAGGGACTGGTTCCACCGGCAGGCGCGGGCGCGCGGCTACACCACGGCCGTACGGGACGAGGTCTGGAAGACCGTCGCGGCCTTCGGCGCCTACGGCTTCTGCCGGGCCCACGCGGTCGCGTTCGCCGTCCCCGCGCTGCAGAGCGCCTGGCTCAAGGCGCACTACCCGGCGTTCCTGCTGGCCGGCCTCCTCGAACACGACCCCGGCATGTGGCCCAAGCGCGTCCTCGTCTCCGACGCCCGCCGGCGCGGCGTCCCCCTCCTGCCCGTCGACATCAACCGCTCCAAGGTGAAGCACACCGTGGAGAAGAGCGACACGGACCGGTGGGGGGTGCGGCTCGCGCTGGCCGCGGTGCACGGCATCAGCGAGGACGAGGGCGTACGGATCGAGGAGGGGCAGCCCTACGCGTCGCTGTCGGACTTCTGGCAGCGGGCCCGGCCCAGCAGGCCGGTCGCCGAGCGACTGGCCCGGATCGGAGCCCTCGACGGCCTCGACGGCCTCGGCGGTCCCGGCGGCCCCGATGACGGCCGCGCCACCCGCCGCGACCTCCTCCTCCAGATCGACGAGCTGCACCGGCAGTCCCGGGCCCGCTTCGCGGCTGACGGCCAACTGCCCCTCGGCGCGGACGCGGTCGGCGGTACGGAGCCGAGCGGACTGCCGGAGATGACCGGCCGCGAGACCCTGAGCGCCGAACTCGACACCCTCGGCATCGACGTCTCCAAGCACCTGATGGAACACCACCACCGGCTGCTGCGCGAGATCGGCGCGACCGACGCGGCCCACCTCGCCGGCCTGCGCCCCGGGCAGCAGGTGCTCGTCGCCGGCGTGCGGGCCTCCACCCAGACCCCGCCGATCGCCAGCGGCAAGCGCGTCATCTTCGTCACCCTGGAGGACGGCTCCGGCCTGGTCGACCTGGCGTTCTTCGAGGACTCCCACCCGGCCTGCGCGCACACCGTCTTCCACAGCGGTCTGCTGCTGGTCCGCGGCACGGTCCAGGTGCGCGGCACCCGCCGCACCGTCGTCGGCACCATGGCCTGGGACCTGGACCGGATCGCCGCCGCCCGCCGCGACGAAGGACCCGAGGCCGCGCTCGCCCTCCTCGGCGAGGACCGGCCGCACCCGACGCCCGCCCAGCCCGGCCGCACCCTGACCGACGGCACCGCGGGCGCCCGGCTGCACCCGTACGCCGACCTGCAGCCCGCCGGCAGCCGGTCGGCCGACCTGAAGAAGTTCGGCCACCGCAGCCCGGGGAGCGCGGGATGACCGCCCGCCGACGGCACATCGCGCACCTCCACCTGCACGTCTTGCCGAGCGAGGAGCAGTACGCGGACATCGTCGAGCTGATGGGCGGCGTCACGCCCCACGTCCAGGAGATGCCGCCGAACGCCGTACAGCTCGATCTGACGTCCGCGCTCCGGTACTTCGACCTGTCGGCCTACGACGCGGTCCAGCTCGTGAAGATGAGGCTGAAGGCCCTCTACGGCATCGACAGCAGCGCCGGACTCGCGGGCAACCGCATGCTCGCGGCCATGGCGGCCGACGCGTCCGCGCCCGGGGAGACCACCAGCGTGCCCACGGGGAGGGCGGCGGAGTGGCTGTACCCGCGCCCGGTCGCCGCCCTGCCCGGGGTCGGCCGCGCGACGGCGGAGAAGCTCGGCCGGTACGGCCTGCACACCGTCGGGCAGATCGCCGACCTGCCCGCGGTGACCCTGCAGCGGCTCCTCGGTGTCAGCCAGGCCCGCCTGCTCGGCGACCGCGCCCGCGGCTACGACCCGCGCCCGGTCACCCCCGCGGAACCGGCGGCGTCCCTGTCGGCGGAGCTGGTGCTGGACGCCGACTGCCTCGATCCCGTACGCCACCACAGAGCCGTTCTGGGACTCGCCGAGCGGATCGGCCAGCGGCTGCGCGGGGAGGGGCAGGTCGCCGGCCGCGTCACCCTCGTGGTGAGGTACGCCGACCGCAGCTCGACCACGCGGACCCGGGCCACCGCCGAACCCACCGACCACTCGCCCGCACTCGCCGCCACCGCCCTCGGCCTGCTGGCCGCCCTCGGGCTGCAGCGGGCCCGGGTACGGGCGTACGCGCTCCGCGCCGACCACCTGCTGCCGGCGGCCGGCGCGTACCGCCAGCTCTCGCTGGACCCCGGCGACGTCCGCGCCCGCCGTGCCGAGGCGGCCGCGGACCGGGCCCGGCGGCGCTTCGGCCCCGAGGCCGTCAGGCCCGCGACCCTGGCGGCGGCGGAGCCGCCGGCGGCGGGGTGGGAGGAGCGGCGGCGGGGCGGCTGACGGGCGCGGTCAGTCGCCCAGGGCGCGCTTGAGGACCTTGCCCATGTCGTTGCGGGGGAGGGCGTCGAGGAAGTGGATCTTACGGGGGCGCTTGTGCGGGGCCAGGTGGTCGGCCACGTACGACGACAGCTCCGCGGCGGGCGGCGCCGCACCGTCCGGGACCACCCAGGCGACGATGCGCTCGCCCAGGTCCGGGTCCGGCTCGGCGGTGACCGCCGCCTCGGCGACGGCCGGGTGCTCCAGCAGCGCGTTCTCGATCTCCCCGGCGCCGATCTTGTAGCCGCCGGACTTGATGAGGTCGGTGGCGCGGCGGCCGACGATGCGGAAGCGGCCGGCCGCGTCCCGTACGGCCATGTCGCCGGTGCGGAACCAGCCGTCGCGGAAGGCGGCCGCCGTCGCCTCGGGGCGGTTGAGGTAGCCGGTGAAGAGGTTCGGGCCGCGGACCTCGATCTCGCCGACCGCCTCCCCGTCGTACGCGGTGAGTTCGGCCCCCGCGTCGTCGACGAGCCGGGCGGCGACGGACGGCAGGGGCACGCCGACGCTGCCGGTGGCGTCCGGGTCGCCGGGGCGGACGCTGGTGTTCATCAGCGTCTCCGTCATGCCGTAGCGCTCCACGACCCGGCGGCCGGTCGCGGCGGTGAGCCGGCGGTGGTCGGCGACCGGCAGCGCGGCGGAGCCGGAGACCAGCAGCCGGGCGCGGGCGAGGGCGGCGGCCAGGGACGTACCGGACGGCGCCCCGGGGGCGGCCGCCTGCTCGGCGTCGAGGGCGTCGGCCAGCCGGTGGTACATCGTCGGCACCCCGAACAGCATCGTGCCGCCCGCGGCCAGCGCCGCCGCCACCGTCTCCGGCGCGAACCGCCCCACGTGGTGCACGGCGCCGCCGCGGCGCAGCGGGCCCAGCACGCCGAGGACCAGCCCGTGCACGTGGAACAGCGGCAGCGCGTGCACCACCGTGTCCCGTTCGGTCCAGCCCCAGACCTCCGCGAGGTCGTCGAGGGTCGCGGCCAGCGCGCGCTGCGGCAGGACGACACCCTTGGGCGGCCCGGTCGTGCCGGAGGTGTAGACGACGAGGCCGGGGGTGCCGGGGCCGGGGGAGACGGCGCCGGGCGGCGTGGGCGCGGGTGCGGTCGTGGGCCGGGGGGTCGCGGACTCGGGAGTCCCGGGGGTCACCGCCACGTCCACCCGCGCCACCCCCGCCAGCGCCTCCGGCAGCTCCGCCCCGGGCGCCGCGAGCACCAGCTCCGGTTCGCTGTCGGTCACGATGTGCGCCAGTTCCCGCACCCCGGTACGGGGGTTGAGCGGCACCACCGGGATGCCCGCCACCAGCGCCGTCGTCACCGCCACCGCGGTCGCGGGCTCCGGCGTCGCCCAGACCGCCACCCGCCGGGCGCCCGAGAGCCGCCGGGCGACGCCGTCGGCCGCTGCGGCCAGCTCGCCGTACGTCAGGACGGTGCCGCCGAAGCGCAGCGCGACCCGCTCCGGCGCGGCACGCAGCGCAGGGAACAGCTCCCACGCCTTCTCCGCCCCGGCCGCCGCCTGCGCCGCCCCGGACTCCCGCGACTCTTCCGTCTCCCGCATCCCCACGATGCCTTCCTCCCCCTCAGCCCCGCGCCGCACCCTGTTGCCGCGCCTCCGCGGAGGGCACCGTAACCCGTAGCCGCGACCCGCGGCCTCGCGCATGCGGAAACGCCGCGCCGCCCGTACGGGCCGTATCGGCCCTTCGGGCGGCGCGGCGTCCCCGGTCCCCGGTGCGGCGGCCCTCAGCCCAGCGGCCGGAAGCGCCGCAGCCGGAGGCTGTTGGCGACCACCGAGACGGAGGAGAAGGCCATCGCCGCGCCCGCGAGCATCGGGTTGAGCAGGCCCGCGGCGGCGAGGGGGAGGGCGGCGGTGTTGTAGCCGAACGCCCAGCCGAGGTTGGTCTTGATGGTGGACAGGGTGGAGCGGGCGAGCCGGATGGCGTCCGGTGCGGCCCGCAGGTCGCCGGTGACCAGGGTGAGGTCGGCGGCCTCGATCGCGGCGTCGGTGCCGGTGCCGATGGCCAGGCCCAGGTCGGCCTGGGCGAGGGCGGCGGCGTCGTTGACGCCGTCCCCGACCATCGCGACCGTACGGCCCTCCGCCTGCAGCCGCTTGACCGCGTCGACCTTGTCCTCGGGGAGGACTTCCGCGATGACCTCGTCGATGCCGACCTCGGCGGCGACGGTCTTCGCGACGGCCGTGTTGTCGCCGGTGAGCAGGATCGGGGTCAGCCCCAGGTCCCGCAGCCGCTTGATGGCCTGCGCGCTGGTGGGCTTGACCGCGTCGGCGACTTCGAGCAGGGCGCGGGCCTCGCCGTCCCAGGCGACCGCGATCGCGGTGCGCCCGGCCTGCTCGGACCGCTCCTTGGCCGCGGCGAGTTCGGCGGGCAGCGTGATCGCCCACTCCGCGAGGAACTGCTGCCGCCCGACGAGGACCGCGTGGCCCTCGACGATGCCCTGGACGCCGAGCCCGGGCACGTTGGCGAAGTCCTCGGGCACCGGCAGCGTACCGACGCGGTCGGTCGCCGCCGCGGCCACCGCCTGGGCGATGGGGTGCTCGGAGGCGTGCTCCAGCGCGCCCGCGAGGCGCAGCACCGTCTCCTCGTCCTCGCCGCCCGCGGTGTGCAGGGCGTGCAGGGTCATGGTGCCGGTGGTCACGGTGCCGGTCTTGTCCAGGACGACGGTGTCGACCTTGCGGGTCGACTCCAGCACCTCGGGGCCCTTGATGAGGATGCCGAGCTGCGCGCCGCGTCCGGTGCCGACCATGAGGGCGGTCGGGGTGGCCAGGCCGAGGGCGCAGGGGCAGGCGATGATCAGCACGGCGACCGCGGCGGTGAACGCGGCGGCGATCCCGTCGCCCGTACCGAGCCAGAAGCCCAGCGTCCCGAGGGACAGGGCGATGACGACGGGCACGAAGATGCCGGAGATCCGGTCGGCGAGCCGCTGCACGGCGGCCTTGCCGTTCTGGGCGTCCTCGACCAGGCGGGCCATCCGCGCCAGTTGGGTGTCCGAGCCGACCCGGGTGGCCTCCACGACCAGCCGGCCGCCGGCGTTGACGGTGGCGCCGGTGACGGCGTCGCCCACGGTGACCTCCACCGGCACGGACTCGCCGGTGAGCATGGAGGCGTCGACGGCGGAGGCGCCCTCGACGACGGTGCCGTCGGTGGCGATCTTCTCGCCGGGCCGGACCACGAAGTGGTCACCGACCGCGAGCCGGTCCACGGGCACCCGCTCCTCGCGGCCGTCCCGCAGCACCGCGACCTCCTTGGCGCCCAGCTCCATCAGCGCGCGCAGCGCCGCGCCCGCCTTCCGCTTGGACTTCGCCTCGAAGTACCGCCCGGCGAGGATGAACGTCGTCACGCCGGCCGCGGCTTCGAGGTAGATGTTGCCGGAGCCGTCGCCGCGGGCGATGGTCAGCTCGAAGGGGTGGGTCATGCCGGGCTCGCCCGCGGTGCCGAAGAACAGCGCCCACAGCGACCAGAGGAACGCCGCGATCGTACCGACCGAGATCAGCGTGTCCATGGTGGCGGCGCCGTGCCGCGCGTTGGTCCAGGCGGCCTTGTGGAACGGCCAGGCGCCCCAGACGACCACCGGCGCGGCCAGCGTGAGCGAGAGCCACTGCCAGTACTCGAACTGCAGGGCCGGGACCATGGCCATCGCGATCACCGGCACCGACAGCGCCAGGGAGCCGAAGAGCCGCTGGCGCAGCGTCCGCAGCTCGTCCGGCGGGTCCTGCCCGCCGGTGCCGTCCGCCGTGCCGTCGCCCGCCGCGGGTCCTGCGGGGGCGGGCGGTGCGGCGGTGTAACCGGTACGTTCGACGGTGGCGATCAGGTCGTCGACCGCCACGTCGTCGGCGAAGGTGACCTTGGCCTTTTCGGTGGCGTAGTTGACGGTGGCCTCGACGCCCTCCATGCGGTTGAGCTTCTTCTCGATCCGTGCGGCGCAGGAGGCGCAGGTCATGCCGCCGATCGCGAGTTCGACCTCGGCCGTCCTGCCAGGCGTGGTGGTGGTCATCACTGCTCCTCGTGGCTCGCTATACCCCCAGGGGGTATTAGATCCTTCGACACCATGTATACCCCTGACCCGTATCCGATGCAAGCGGGACCCTCGCTTGACTTTATACCCCCAGGGGGTATTGTCGCCAGTATCGAGGCCGGTCGCAGCGACGGGCCGACCGAGAGGAGCGAGCGATGAACACCGCAGCCAGGGCCGGACTCTTCGCAGGTGCGCTGGCCGTCGCGTTCGCCGGGGCGTACGGGGTCGGCAGCGCCGTGGGGCCCGTCACCGACGAGGACGCCGCCCCGGCCCACGGCGGACACGCCGCGGACGCGGGTGCGGGCGCAAAGGAAGAAGCGGGAAAGGACGCGGAAAAGAAGGGGGACGGGCACGGCGGCGGCCACGGCGAGGACGCGGGACCCGCCGCGGGCGGTCTCCAGCTCTCCGAGTCCGGCTACACGCTCGACCTGGACACCCGGCGGATCGACGCCCGCAGCCCCGCCGAGCTGCGCTTCACGGTGCGCGGCGCGGACGGCGAGCCCGTGACCTCGTACGAGCGGGAGCACGGCAAGGAGCTGCACCTGATCGTCGCCTCCCGCGACCTCGGTACGTACCGCCACCTCCACCCCGTCCGCGACGCCGACGGCACCTGGAGCACGCCCGTCGAGCTGCCCAAGGCCGGTGACTACCGCGTCTTCGCCGACTTCGTGCCCACCGGCGGCCCCGAGAACGGCCTGACCCTGGGCGGCGACCTCGCCGTCGCCGGCGACTACCGCCCGGCGGCGCTCGCCGAGCCGGAGCGGACGGCGACCGTCGACGGGTACGAGGTGACGCTGGACGGCGCCCTGACGCCGGGCTCCGCCCGCGAGGTGGAGTTCTCCGTCGAGAAGGACGGCAGGCCGGTCACCGACCTCCAGCCGTACCTCGGCGCGTACGGGCACCTCGTCGCGCTCCGCGCCGGTGACCTGGCGTACCTGCACGTCCACCCCAACGGCGAGCCCGGCGACGGCAGCACGGAGCCCGGCCCCGAGGTGGCCTTCTCCGCGACGGCGCCCAGCACCGGTTCGTACCGCCTGTTCCTCGACTTCAAGCACGACGGCGAGGTGCGCACCGCGGCCTTCACGGTCACCGCGGGCGGCGGCGCGGACGGGGCGAGCGAGCAGGGCGCGGACGGCGAGCAGGGTGCGGAGAGCGGGCCGGACGAGGCGGACGGCGGCGGTCACAGTCACTGACGGCCGTGGTAGACCTGCTGCATGCGCAGCAGGAAAGCTCTCGTACGCCGCCCCGGACCCCGTCTCGCCGAGGGCCTGGTCACGCACATCGACCGCACGCCGGTCGACGCGGACCGGGCCCTCGCCCAGTGGCGGTCCTACGTCGCCGCCCTCGAACTGCACGGCTGGGAGACCGCCGAGGTCGAGCCCGCAGACGACTGCCCGGACGCGGTCTTCGTCGAGGACGCGGTGGTGATGTACAAGAACGTCGCCCTCATCACCCGCCCCGGCGCCGACTCCCGCAAGCCGGAGACCCGCGGCGTCGAGGCGGCCGTGAGCCTCATGCGCTGCTCGGTGAACCGGGTCCACGCGCCCGGCACGCTCGACGGCGGTGACGTGCTCAAGGTCGGCGACACCATCTACGTGGGCCTCGGCGGGCGCACCAACACCGACGGCATCCGGCAGCTCCGCGCCTGCTTCGAACCGCTCGGCGCCCGCGTCGTCACCGTCCCGGTCACCAAGGTCCTGCACCTGAAGTCCGGCATCACCGCGCTGCCCGACGGCACCTTCGCCACCCACGCCGGGCTGATCGACACACCGGAGCTCTTCCCCGGCCGTATCGAGGTGCCGGAGGCCGCCGGGGCGCACGTCATCCTGCTGGGCGGCGGCGCGCTGCTGATGGCGGCGAGCGCGCCGCAGACGGCCGCGCTGTACGAGGAGCTGGGCTACACGCCGGTGCCGGTCGACATCAGCGAGTTCGAGAAGCTCGAAGGCTCGGTGACCTGCCTGTCGGTACGCATGCGCGGCCTGTACGCCTGAGCCGGCCGCGGCGGCGGCGGGGCGCTCCCGCCGCCGCCCGCGGGCTCAGCGGCTCTCCGCCGCCACCCGCAGCGGGTCGCGCGGGGTGCGGAAGGACTGGGGCAGGTCCGGGGGCGGGGTGAGGTGGCCGCCGAGGCGGCGGCCTGCGGCGACGGGGGCCCGGAGGGCCGTGGGCAGGCCGACTGACGCGCGTAGAGCCGAGGCCTGACGACGTACCCTGGCGGCCGCCACCTCACCCCCCGCGCCGCCCGCCGCCGCGTGCGCGGCGGCGAGCACGTCGAGCGTGCGCGACGTCCAGTACGGGGTGTCGAGGTGCCGCCAGATCGACAGCGCCTGCCGCGCCGTCGCCTTGGCCTCCGCCGGCCGGTGCGCGTGCAGCAGCAGATCCGCCTGCGCGCGCAGCGTCAGCGCCTCGCCGAACCGCTCGCCGAACCGCCGGTACGCCGCCAGGCTCTCGTCGAGCATCCGCTCCCCGCGCGCCGGCTCGCCGGCCACGTCCGTCAGATGCCCGAGCCACTGCAGCGCGTGCACCTCGCCGACCCGGTCGCCGCTCTCCACCGCCAGCTCGCAGCTCCGCAGCATCCGGGCCGCCGCGGCGTGCACGCGTCCGACGGCGAGGTCCGCGAGGCCGAGGTTGCGCTCGGCGGACGCCTCGCCGTGCCGGTAGCCGTCCTGCTGCGCGAGGGCCAGCGCCAGGTCGAACTCGCGCCGGGCGGCGACCGGTTCGCCGCACTCCAGATGGACGGTGCCGAGACCGCAGCGCGCGTACGCCTCGGACCGCACGTTGCCGCCCGCCCTGGCCCGCTCGATGCCGCGCCGCAGACAGGCGGCGGCCTGCGCGTACTGCCCGCGCAGCCGCAGCAGCACGCCGAGGCCCGCCGCGGCGGCGGACTCGGCCGGGTGGTGGCCGCCGGTGTCCGGACGGCCGTCGCGGGCCGGGGCGCGTGCCGGGTCGCGGGGGCGGTCGCCCGGCTTCGCGCGGGGGAGTGCGAGCGGGCGGTCCAGCGCCGCGAACTCCTTCAGCGACCGCTTGAACGCCACCACCGCCTCGCCGTAGTGGTCCTGCACGGTCTCCAGCTCGCCCAGGTTGCGGTGCAGGACGGCGACGCCGAGCCGGTCGCCGGCCGCGGTCGCGGCCGCCAGCGCCGTACGGTGCGTCTCGCGCCAGTCGTCGAAGTGCGCGGACGACTCGAAGAACGCCGCCAGCGCCGCCGCCAGCCGCCACGCGGTGCCCGCCTCGCCGGCGTCGGCCGCCTGGCGGACCAGGGCGCGCAGCGTGGTCCGTTCGGCCTCCAGCCAGGCCAGTGGCTCCGCCGCGACCCGGGCCGCCTCGGCCGCCGGAGGGCTGTGGCCGGGCGCCGGGACCTTGACGCGGCCGGAGAAGCCGGAGGACAGGGCGTCGTCGGCGCGGCGGGCGAGGTCGAGGTAGGCGGTGTGGACGCGGCCGAGCGCGGCGGCGCGTTCGGCGGGCGGCTCCTGGGCGTGGGCGCGCTCGCGGGCGTAGAGACGCAGGAGGTCGTGGAGGCGGTAGCGGGGTTCCGCGGCGGGTTCTGCGGCGTGGACCTCGACGAGGTGATTGTCGACGAGCGCGTCGAGGGACCGCTCGGCGAGGGCCGCGGGATCGGCCGGGTGCCGCTCGCCCTGCGCCGTGTCGCCTCCGGCCGCACCGTCTCCGCGTACACCGTCTCCGGCCTTACCGCCTCCGCCCGCACCGCCCGGCGCGTCGCCCAGCAGCGCCGCCACCACCCAGCCCGGCACCGTCGGCACGTCCAGCAGCCCCAGGAGCCGGAACGCCCGCTGCGCCGCCGGGTCGAGGGCCGCGTAGCCCAGCGTGACGCTGGCCCGCACCTCCAGGTCGCCCGCGACCAGCTCGTCCAGCCGCCGCCGCTCGTCGGCCAGCGCGTCCGCCAGCCGCGGCAGCGACAGGTGCCGCCGGGTCGCCAGCCGGGCGCCCGCGATGCGCAGCGCGAGCGGCAGGTTGCCGCACTGCGCCGCGATCCGCGCGGCGACCGCGGGGTCGCGGCGGGTACGGTCGTCGCCGGCCGCCCGCGCCAGCAGCTCCAGTGCCTCCGCGTCGCTGAGCAGGCCCAGCCCCACGCGCAGCGCGCCTTCGAGGCCGGCGAGGGCGGCGCGGCTGGTGACGAGCACGGCGCTGTCGCCGGTGCCGGGCAGCAGGGGGCGGATCTGCCGCTCGCAGCCCGCGTTGTCGAGGACGACGAGGACGCGGCGGTCGGCGAGTTCCGCGCGGTAGCGCCGGGCCCGCTCCTCCAGGCTCTCGGGGATGCCGGCGCCGGTCATGCCGAGGGTCTTGAGCAGGGAGGCCAGCACGTCGCCGGTGTCGGCCGGGTGGCCCGCCGCCGTCCGCAGGTCGGCGTGCAACTGGCCGTCGGGGAAGGCGTCGCGGAGCAGATGCGCCGCGTGCACCGCGAACGTGGACTTGCCGGCGCCCGCGACGCCGGTGACGAGGACCGTGCGCGGCGCGGGGTGACGCGCGTCGACCTGCGACGCGTCGAAGCCCGGGACCTCGCGGTCCGCCGCCCCCTCCGGCCGCCCCAGCCACCGCAGCACCTGCACCAACTGCTCCCGCCGTCCCACGAAGTCCGGGATGCGCGCCGGCAGCTGGCAGTACGCCGGCCGCTCCGCGGCCGCGGGCCGCGGCGCCGGCTCGCGGCCGCCCGCCAGCACCGCCGCGTGCACCTCCTGCAACTGCGCCCCCGGCTCCACGCCCAGCTCGTCCGCGAGCATCCGGCGGGCTCGCGCGTACGTGCGCAGCGCGTCCGAACGCCGCCCGGCGCGGTGCAGCGCCAGCATCAGCCGGCCCCACAGCGGCTCCCGCAGCGGGTGCTGCGCGAGCAGCGCGCCCAGCTCCGCGGCCAGTTCCGGGTGCCGGCCGACGGCCAGCTTCGCGTCGGCCAGGTCCTCCCAGGCCGTCAGCCGGTTCTCCTCGAGGCGCGCGGCCTCGGCCCGTACGGCATCGGTGGCCGGCACGTCGGCGAACGCCGGGCCGCGCCACAGCCCCAGCGCCTCGGTCAGCGTCTCCACGGCGGCGGCGGGGCGCCGGTCGGCCAACTCCGCGCGTCCGGCGGCGGCCAGGGTGGCGAAGCGGGCGGCGTCGGTGCCGTCGGGCTCGACGGCCAGCTCGTAGCCGCCGGGGCGGGTGTGTAACGCCTCCGGGTCGCCGCCCAGGGCGCGGCGCAGCCGGTGCACGTAGACCTGGAGGGACTTGGCGGCCGAATCCGGCACGTCGTCGCCCCACAGCTCGGCGATGAGCGCGTCGGCGGGGACGAACCGGCCCGCGTTGATGAGCAGATGGGCGAGCAGGGCACGCTGCTTCGCGGCGTTCAGCGTGATCCACCGCGTGCCGTTGCAGACGTCGAGCCTGCCGAGGACCCGATAGCGCATCACACCGTCCCCTGGTCACGGTCGTCGTGAGCTGCTTCGGCGTCACCATCCTTGTACTGGGCGGTACATGTCAAGGTCGCGTGGGTCCGGAGCGGAGCCAACCGCCTTGAGCTGCGACGATGCGAACCCCTTGAACGGAAGCACGGGCGCGGGGGACTTCTGCGGTCAGGCTCGAACCCCTGTTCGCCACCTACCCCGACGCCGACCGCGTGCTCCTGCCGCGCCGGCCCGTCATCCCCCCGTCGTAGAGACGACGGCACGGTCGTGACCACGCATCCGCTCTACGATGATCCGATGCGCCGGTCAGCAGATCCTTACTGGAACACCAACGTGGCCCGGCACCCGGGCATCCTGCGGTCGGTTCCGGAGGGGTGCGGCGACGCCCTGGACGTCGGCTGCGGGGACGGCCTGCTGGCCCGGAGGCTGTCCGGGCGGGCGAAGCACGTCACCGGGATCGGCACGTCGCCGGACACTTCGTCTGCTCGGTGACCACGATCCACCACATGTAATTCGACGCCGCCCTCATCCGCATGCGGGACCTGCTGCGGCCCGGCGGCTGATCGCGGCTGCGCCGATCGTACGGGTCACGAAGAGGCTCCGTAACGCCTACGGACCACAAGGGATGCCGGTCGCCGACCCACAGATGAGCTACGGACAGGTGCGGGCTGCCGCCCGGCGGCTGCTGCCTGGGGACGCGTCGGAACTGCCGCGGGGCTCGACACCCACGATGCGCCCCGCCGGGGGCACGGGGCCGCCGGCGGGGCCGGTGGGAAGAGTTCAGGACTGTTTGACACCGGTGAGCGCACCGTCGCGCTCCGCCCCGCTCGGACATGATCCGGTCGCCGACGCGGCCGGTGTGAGTTCGGCGCGGCCGAACAACAGGGCGTAGCCGGTGGGGAGCTGACGGAGGATGCGGGTTATCAGGTCGGGGCGGGCGTAGGCGGCGACGACGGAGAAGACGGAGCCGGCGTCCCAGCGGGTGGTCGCCAGGGAAGCGCCGGTGCCGGCGGCGAGGTCCTTGACGAAGGCCCAGCCGGTCAGCGGCTGGATGTCGGGGATCTGCGCGGTCAGCACGCGCGCGGCTTCCACGGGCAGGCAGCCGGCCAGGTCGACACGTTCCTCGCCGGTCAGTTGGCGCCCCAGTCCGGCCAGAACGAGGCGGACGGCTTCGTCGGCCCTCTCGCGGGTGGGGTAGGCGCCCTCGTAGCGGACCCTCTCCAGCATCTGCTCGTACGCCGTCCCGTACGGCTGCCGGGGCGGTGCGTGCCGGTCGGAGATCACTGGGGTGATTCGCCTTTCTGTGTGTGGCCGGTGCCCAGGCACCGGGCGTGCGGGATGGTCACGTGGCTCAGGACGGCCGAAGGGCAGGTCGTAGCCGGCGGGAGCCGGAGCAGGATCGCGCCTATGAGGTCTTCCTCGGCAGCGGCGGGCAGCAGGCGCTGACATCCCAGGCTGTGGTCTGTCCGGTGGCGCCCGTGATCCGCGCCGCGGTTGCGTGGACGAACCGACCTCGCGTCGCAGTGTCGCGGCGGCCGCCCCCGTCCGGCTGCGGACTGCTCACAGAGGTGCGGAGAGCGGGAGAGCGGCGTTCCGCTCTCCGCACCTCTCCGGCCGGTGATCAGCCGGGGATCTCCTTGCGGCCGGAGCCGATGGTGATCTTGCGGGGCTTGGCGCGCTCGGCGATCGGGATGCGCAGGGTGAGCACGCCCGCGTCGTAGTCGGCCTGGATGTGCTCGGTGTCGAGAGTGTCGGCGAGCATGACCTGGCGGGAGAAGACACCCAGCGGCCGTTCGGACAGCTCCATCTGCACATCGCCGGACTTCGCCACCGGGCGCCGCTCGGCCCTGACGGTGAGCATGTTCCGCTCGACTTTGATGTCGATCGCGTCCGCGGTGACGCCCGGGATGTCGAAGGCCACCAGGTACTCGTCGCCGTCGCGGTAGGCGTCCATCGGCATCGGCGACGGGCGGGACCAGGTACCCGGGCCCATGAGCTGCTGGGCCAGGCGGTCCAGCTCACGGAAGGGGTCAGTGCGCATCAACATCGTGAAAACACCTCCAGCAGGTTCAGGCAGTTGCTGCCAATGCGCCTCACTGACACCGTTGTAGCATGTCACCCCGCCATGGCCCTGCCCGCCCGGCCGACGGTGTACCTAACGACACCACCGGCCCGTGGCCCTGCACGGAACCTCCATGACCGCGGCGGGTGCCGCTTCACCGAGGAAGTGGCAACTGGAGCGCACAACCCGCAAACAGCGGCAATCAGTTGGCTGCGCGAGCCGCGCGATGGCTCGTCTATTCCAGCTTGTTCAGGTAGGCCTGCCCCTTTCTCTTGCCCGTCCTGCGGGTCCGCGTGATGTCCAGGAGCTTCGGGTTGACTTGCGCCTTGTCGTCGAAGGCGAGTTCCCACATCATCCTCCCGAAGGAAGGCGTGAATTTGGCAGCCCAGCCGCCCGCGCACACCACGTAGTGATCACGCCACGCACGCTTGTCGGCCGTGTCGGGATCCTCGCCCGCCGCCGTACGTGGGAGGCGTCCGAGGACGCTCATGTAGTCGTCGAAGGCGGCGTGCAGGCAGACCCCGGAGAAAGCAGGTTGCGGGTCGATCCCCACGCAGTGCTCTTTGACGAAGCGTGAGGCGTACCCGACGTCGACCGTGGTCGCCACCTGGCCAAGACCTTCTGCCCGGCGTTGTTTGAGTTCCTTGAGTGTCAACCTGTTCATGGTGGCGTCTTCCCAGCCCAGTTTGACCATGTTGTCCGGGCCCCACGGGACCGAAGGGAAGCCGTAGAACAGGTTGGACCGGCCGGTCTCCTTGTCCTCCGTGGCGAACTGGACCCACATTTTCGGGAACTGCTCGGACGGGACGGAATCCGGGTCGGTCGCGAAGTATTCGTAGACCATCTCCCAGACTTCGTAGTCGAGTTCGAGGCCGAGATTCTTCAGAATATCGTTGGTCCACACGCCGCAGGTGATGATGCACTTGTCGGCCGTCAGCTCTTGGCCGCCCTTGGGCACCCCGGACCCGCGGACCTTCACCCGCACCGCGGGGTCGCTCTTCTTCTTCGGCGTGTGCACCTCGTACACCTCGGCGTTGTCGAGGAAGAGGGAGCCGTGCCTGCCGTCGGCGAGCCGCCGCAACGCGCGCAGCGTCTCCGGCACGTTGATGACCCCGCAGTCGTCGTTCTCGTACCCGACCCACCGGTCACCTGGAATGAGGTTCCGCAGGTTCCTGAGGTTGTATTTCTTCTCGACCTGCTTCATCGACACATCTGTGACCTGCTTATTGCCCTTCCTGAGATTTTCCCTGGGCTTCTTGAGATCGCCCTGAGCCGCTGTGCCGTAGTGTTCGTCGCCGAAGTTCGCCTGCCCGGTCAGCCGGAGAAGCTCCACGCTCTTGCCGGTGTCCAGCCGGTACTCCTCCTCCAGTTCCTTCCAGAGATCTTTTGCCTGGTACGCCAGGACTTGCAGTTCGTACTCCGTGTACATCGTGCGGAACATCCGGATGAGGTCTCCGGAACTGCCGGACTGGTTGTAGAAGTTGGAGCGTTCGATCACAGCGACCCGCTTCCCGTTCCGGGCGCAGTTGTAGGCGGCGGAGAGGCCGAGAAGACCGCCCCCGATGACGATCACATCAAAACGAAGGGGCTTTTTCTTCCGGCTGTCGGCGGTCGTCATTTATGCGACTCCTTCCCTCGAACTCCTTTGCGGGGCAACGGTACGCAGCCTTTTGCCCGCCTCGGCTCGCAGTCGGTTCTGTGTTCCGCCGCGGTCCGCGGAAAACACCTGAATGGAAGGCAAGGGGTTCAAGTCTGGGACAGGGAGTACACGCCTGCCGAAGCCCATAGGAGGGCCTGTGGAGTATTCGCAGCGCAGGGGAGCGCGCGGAATTCCCTTCCGTGGATGCTTGGGTGTGCTGCGTTCGCCGGGCGTGGCCAGCACCTCGAAGGTCGCCCCGGGACGTCCCCTGGCAGGCAGCGGCGGCGCAACCGTCGCGCAACCGCCGCGCTCCGGTCATCGCGTAGACACGTGCCGCAGTGCCGTCCCGCGACCGGAGCCCGCACGGAGTTCCCGGAACCCCACCCCAGTAGGAGAGCGATTCGCGATGTCACTCAGCCGTACGGGGTCCTGGCGCCCCCTGCTCGCCGGCCTGGCGGCCCTCGTCACCCTCGGCGGGCTCACCGCCGCGGGCCCGGCCGCCGCCGCACCCCCGCCCGACACCGGCAGAACCGTCGACTACCGCGGTTACGAGGTCACCGTCCCGGCCGGCTGGCGGGTCGTCGACCTCGCCGCCGACCCGGGCGCGTGCATCCGCTTCGACCGCCCCGCCGTCTACCTCGGCGAGCCCGGCGACCAGAGTTCCTGCCCGCCGGGGCTCAAGGGCCGTACCGCCGGGCTCGTCGTGGAGCCGATCGACGCCGGGGCCGCGCGGCAGGCCACCGCGGCCACCGCCGTCGCCCCGCGCGGCAGCGCGACGGCGCCCGCGGCGAAGTCCCGCGACGGCGCGATCCAGGTGGCCGTCGAGGACGCGGGCGTCCTGGTCACCGCCGCGCACGGCCCCGCGACCGAGGACCTGGTACGCGACGTCCTCGCCGGCGCCGAGCTGACTGCCCGCGCCGAGCGCACCGAACTGCCCGCCGCCGGCGCCGCGTCCGGGGGCGCCGCCGCGCCGATGGCCGCCGCGGGGCCGCAGCCCGGCGACTTCCGCGGCCAGGGCTTCGACGCCTGCGCCGCGCCGTCGCAGACCGCGATGGACGCCTGGCTCGCCGGCTCCCCGTACCGCGCCGTGGGCGTCTACATCTCCGGCGCCACCCGCGCCTGCGCGCAGCCCAACCTCACCGCAAGCTGGGTGACGGACCAGACGGACAAGGGCTGGCACCTCATCCCCATCGACGTCGGCCGCCAGGCGCCCTGCAGCAGCTTCTCCAACAAGATGTCGTCCGACCCCGTCACCGCCCGCGCCCAGGGCGTCAGCGCCGCCAACGCCTCGGTGACCGCCGCCCAGAGCCTCGGCATCCCGGCGGGCAGCGCGCTCTACTCCGACATCGAGGGCTACACCTCCACCGCCTCCTGCAAGGCCGCGGTCATGAGCTACGTCTCCGGCTGGACCGAGGGCCTGCACGCCAAGGGCTACCTCTCCGGTCTGTACTCCAGCGCCTCCTCCGGCATCCGGGACGCGGCCAGCGTCTACGACGACGCCCGCTACCTGCGCGTGGACCACCTGTGGTTCGCGTGGTGGAACGGCGTCGCCGACACCGACGCAGGATCGTACGTCCCGGACTCCTACTGGGCCGGCCACCAGCGCATCCACCAGTACGTCGGCGAGGTCTACGAGACGTACGGCGGCCAGCGACTGCACATCGACCGCAACTTCCTCGACGTCGGCAAGGGCACCCCGCCGCCCGTCACCTGCACCACCGCCAACCTGAGCTTCAACGCCTACGGAACCATCCGCTCCGGCTCGACGGGCGCCCTGGTCGACGCCGCCCAGTGCCTCCTGGAGGCCGCAGGACACGACCCCGGAGGCGCCACCCCGACCGGCACCTTCGACGCCGGCACCGTCACCGCCACGAAGGCGTTCCAGACCGCCAGGGGCCTGACCGCGGACGGCGTCATCGGCCCCCGCACCTGGACCGCGCTGCTGGCCCGTGGCACCACGCCCACCCTGCAGAACGGCTCCACCGGCGACGCCGTCACCCGGCTCCAGCGGGCGCTGACCGCCGCGCTCGGCCGCACCGTCGGCATCGACGGCATCTTCGGCTCCGGTACGCAGACGGCCGTACGCGACTACCAGACCAGCCGCGGGCTCGGCGTGGACGGCATCGTCGGCCCGGCGACCTGGGGCGCGCTCCAAGCAGGCAAGTGACCGGCGATTCCGCGGAGGAGAACGCGATGAAGAAGATGAAGAAACGGAAGAACAGACCGCTGTTCCGGCTGGCCGCGCTGGTCGCCACCGTGGCCGCCCTGCTCCTGGGCCTCGGCTCGCCGGCGTACGCGTACCCGCAGGCCGCCTTCCCGACGCAGAGCAGCGGCAACAGGGGCACCGACGTCCTCGCGCTGCAGCACCTGCTGACCGGACAGGGCATCTCGGTCTCGCCCGACGGGGTGTTCGGCCCCGCCACGAACACCGCGGTGCGCCAGTTCCAGACCGCCAAGGGCCTCGGCGTCGACGGCATCGCAGGACCGCAGACCTGGGGCGCGCTGACTCCGACGATCCGTCAGGGCGACACCGGCGGGGCCGTCAGGGCCCTCCAGGCCGCGCTCAACGCCAAGCGCGGCGCCGGGCTCACGGTCAGCGGCACCTTCGACGCCGCCACGACCGCGGCCGTACGCACCTTCCAGGGCCACGCCGGCATCGGCGTGGACGGCATCGTCGGCCCCGTCACCTGGAAGAACCTGCTCTGGCACTACGAGAACACCAGCTTCGGCAGCACGATGTGCGGCCAGAGCCCGGACGGCAACGCGAACGCCCACTGGGGCACCTCCGCCGCCGTCGCCCAACTGGAGGCCGCCGCGGCCTCCTTCGCGGGCACGGGCAACGGCAAGCTGCCGGTCGGTGACAGCGGGTTCGAGCACGGCGGCGACATCCCGGGCCACGCCAGCCACGAGCTGGGGCTCGACTTCGACGTCTGGCCGATCCGCACGGACTCGGCCCAGTGCACCGCCGGGCGGATCACCTGGCAGTCGGCCGCGTACGACCGCGCGGCGACCCGCGAACTGGTCAAGGCGATCCGCGCCTCGGCCCCCGGGCACATCAAGCTGATCTTCTTCAACGATCCGCAGTTGATCTCCGAGGGCCTGGTCACGCAGTACGCCAACCACGACAACCACCTGCACGTGCGCTACTGCGAGGCGGTCCACGGGAACGCGCTCTACGACTGCTGAGCGCCAAGCCGGTGTCAGTGGCGGCTGCGAGGATCGGCG
This sequence comes from Streptomyces sp. NBC_01808, assembly GCF_035917395.1. Classification (NCBI taxonomy): domain Bacteria; kingdom Bacillati; phylum Actinomycetota; class Actinomycetes; order Kitasatosporales; family Streptomycetaceae; genus Streptomyces; species Streptomyces sp. NBC_01808. The sequence goes on along the minus strand of NZ_CP109072.1, from coordinate 1,419,304 downwards.
CATGAGTGCAGAAGTGACCGACGGCGCACCGCGAGAGCGCGTGGCCCGGCTGGAGCGGCCCGACCGCCACCGGGAGATCGTGGACGTGCACCTGCTGCTCCTCCGGCGCGCCCCCGCGCCGGAGGTGCTGCTCGCCCGCCGGGCCGGCACGGGCTATGCGGACGGCCTGCTGAACATGCCCAGCGGCCATCTGGAGGACGGCGAGGACGTACGGTCCGGGGTGCTGCGCGAGGCCGCCGAGGAGATCGGGCTCGTGCTCACCCCGGAGCAGGTCGCGGTGGCGCTGGTCATGCAGCACAAGCCGCCGGCGGGCCGGTCCAGGATGGGGTGGTTCTTCGCCGCGGAACTGCCGCCCGGCGCCCGGGTGGTGAACGCGGAGCCGGACAAGTGCGCGGAAATCGGCTGGTATCCGCTGGATGCGCTTCCGGACGACCTGGTGGCGTCGTGCCGGGTGGGGCTTGAGGCGTACCGGGCGGGGGAGCGGTTCGTCGTGCACTGGCACGAGGCGGACGACCCCCTCGCGTACGACCCGGGGATACCGGACCGGGCGGTGGTGCTGCCGCAGACGGCGGGCCCGCCGTGACGCCGGGCGGGGACGTCAGAGGTCCTTGAGGCAGCGCAGCTCGGTCAGGAACGGCTCGTAGCCGAACCAGCGGTTGATGGCGAGCATCGGCTCGTTGCCGCTGTCGTTGCCCGTGAACGCGTCGGTGTACCCGGCCGCCTGCGCCCGCCGCAGCGACTCGTGCTTGGCGAGCTTCGCCAGCCCCCGGCCGCGGAACCCCCGGCGGCTCCCGGTCATCCCGGACAGATACCGCGTGCGCCCGTCGGTCTCCGCCAGGCTGAACGCCGCCACCTGGCCGTCGACCAGGGCGGCGATCGTCAGGTCGTGGTCCAGCAGCGGCTCGCGCCAGGTGTGGTCGAGCCAGTGCTCGTACGACATGGCGTCGGCCGGCGTGTCGCTCGGCTCGTCCAGCGCCGCCTCCGCGTCCGCCTCGTAGAGCGGCCGGGGATCGTCGAAGTCCGCGAAGGCGCGCAGTTCCACGCCCGCGGCCGGCTCGCGCCGCGGCGGCAGGGCGGCGCGCAGGTCGAGGTGGAGGATCCGGCCGGTACGCCCCCGGCGGTAGCCGCGCCGCTCGGCGAAGCCGAGGTCGCGCTCCGTGTCGTACACCCAGGTGTAGACCGTGGTCACGTCCTGCGCGGCGAGATGCGCCTCGGCCGCCGCGACGAGCGCGCTGCCGGCGCCGCGGCCGGTGTGCCCGGGGTGCACGTGCGGCTGCGCGATGCCCTGCCCCGGGGTGCTGCTGTCGTACTGGACGAACGCCTCGCACTCGCCGACGACCTGCCCGCCGACCTCGGCGACCAGCGCCCGCAGCCGCTTCTCCGGCGGCGCGGACGCCGCGCTCCAGCGGACGGACTCGGGGGTGGTGACGAGGAACGGCACCGCCGCACGCTTCACCTCGGCGACGGCGTCGGCGTCCTCGGGGCGGAAGGCGCGTACGAGCACACTCATGGCGCCGCACCGTACGGTGACGGGGGTGCCGCTGTCGTGCGAATTTCGCCCCGCGGACCACAATGAGTCCGTGACCATCCAGATTTTCGTCGACCAGCAGGCGCCCGAGGCACCGTACGAGCAGGTGCGCGCCCAGATCTCCGCCCAGGCCCGCGGTGGCGTGCTCCCGGCCGGCACCAAGCTGCCCACCGTCCGGGGCCTCGCCGAGCAGTTGGGCCTCGCCCCGAACACCGTCGCCAAGGCGTACCGCGCGCTGGAGAGCGACGGGGTGATCGAGACCCGCGGCCGGCACGGCAGCTACGTGGCCGCCGCAGGCGACGCCGCACAGCGCGAGGCGGCCGCGGCCGCACAGGTGTACGCGCAGCGGGCGCAGCGCCTCGGACTCGACCACGGAACCGCGCTGACCGCGGTGGAAGAGGCGCTGCGCGCCGCCTACGCCGGCGCGTAGGACCCCACCGGGCTCGGGACCCGGTCCGGGTCCTCGGGGGTACACGCCGAACCTGGGGCCTCGTCACCCGGGCCGGGCCGTTGTGCTCGCGATGTACGGCGACGGGCGGACGGTCGGCGCGCAGCGGCCCGGCCGACGAGGCCCACCAAGGGCCGAGCCGACGACGTACGCAGACCGCACCCGGAGCCGCCCGCGAACCGACCCGGCCCGGGAGGCCGTCGCGCGGCGCCGAGCGGATACCCCCGTACTCCGCCCGGCGCCGCGCCGCTTCGGTGCTGGGGCTTGGCTTGGTGCTGGTGACAAGCCTGCGGACCCGGGGGAACCGGCCGCAAGCGATCGAGGTGAAAACGGGAAACTGGAACGGGAATCCGCCCACCGACCAGCGCGGACGGGACTAGGGTGGAACGCGTCGGAACGGGGGCGGGACGTGAAAGACGCGGCGACGGAGAAATTCGCGGCGCAGTTGCGCGAGTTGAAGCAGCGCTCGGGGCGCAGCTACGGGTCGCTGGCGGCGCGCCTCCACGTGAGCACGTCGACCCTCCACCGCTACTGCAACGGCGACGCGGTCCCGTCGAGCTATGCCCCGGCGGAACGCTTCGCGCGTCTGTGCGGCGCGACCCCGGAAGAACTGGTGGAACTCCACCGCCGCTGGCACCGCGCCCACGGCACGCGCCGCGGGTCGACTCCGTCGTGGGCGGCGGGGGAGCCGACGACGGGCCCGGGCCGCGGCAGCGGGGCGCCCGCGGCGGGCACGGGCCGCGGGGGAGTGGACCGCCGGTCGCCTGGAGCGAGGCCGGGTGCGCGGGGCAGTGGCGCGCGCGGCGGTGCGGGCGGTGCGCCTGCGGCGGGCACGAGCGGTGGAGGAGTGGACCGCCGGTCGCCTGGAGCGAGGCCGGGCAGTGGCGCGGCGGCGCGGGGAGGCACGGGCGGGCCTGGGGCCGGTGCGGGTCGTGGCGGTGCGGACGGCCGACCGGTTGGCGCGCAGCCGGGTGCCCGGCGCCAGAAGGGTGCTGGCTCGGGTACGACGCCGTCGTGGGCGGCGGATGGGCCGGAGGAGGGCCGGAGCGGCGGGGCGGGCGACGGGAGTTCTGGCGCGGACCGGGGTACGGCATCGCCGCGATCGGCGGATGCACCGGGAGGCGGGGACTCCGATTCCACGACCCACGCGGGCGAGGCTGCGGGCGCCAGTGAAGGAGTTGGCCGGTCCGGCGCGGCAGCGGACGGCGCACGCGGCGGCGCCACCGGCGATGTGAACGAGGCGAACGCCGCGGCGGCGGGCGGCGACGCGAGCGACGCAACCGCCACGACGCCTTCACCTCCGGGCGCCCCGCGGGGGCGCGGCTCCACCACGGCCGCGACCGACGACACGACCGCCCCCGCGCCGAAAGCGCGCGGCGGGTCGTTGGCGACTGGCGGACGCCCGGCCCGTCCGGGTGCGGAGCCGGCCAGGGGCTCCGCCGCGGCCGGGACGGCTTCAGGCGCACGGCCCGCCGCATCCGGCGGTGCAGCCGGGCGGGGCGGCGACGTAGGTGACGCGACGGACTCCGCAGTGCAGCCCTCCGTGGCCGGAGGCGCTGACGCGGCCACCGACGGGCCCTCGGCTTCCGCTTCCCTCGGCTCCGCCGCCCGCGGGGCCCGCGGTGTCGCAAGCGACTCCGGCTCCGGTGAAAAGCGTCGGTCTGTCGGCAAGTTGCGCCCTGGTCACGACTCCGCCCCCGGTGGTTCCGCGCCCTCGGGTGGCCGCCGCGGGCCGCGGTGGGCGCGGCGGTGGCGGCGGGTGGGGGTGCCCGGGGTGGGGGTGGCGGCTGCTGCGCTTGTGGCGTTTGTGGCCACCTCCAGCGGGTCCACCGGTGAAGGCCGCGCCGACGGTGACACCGGGCGCGCGAGCGACGTCGTGGCCGACGGGAGCCGGGGTGGCGGGGGCGCACAGGGGGGCGAGACCGTGGAGAAGGAGCGGTCCAACGAGCCGTCCGAGCGGCGCAAGCCCTCGCCCGCCGGCGGTGGTGAGGACACGGGGGCGGGCGCAACCCCCGGTGCCACGCCCCGCAAGGGCGGGGCCGGAGCCGCGGGCAAGGACACGCCCGCCGTGCAGACCCCCCTGGCCTGGTCCGTCCGCTCCCACGTCTGGTCGAACGGCTGCGACCACCGCTACCTCATCGACAAGTCGCCCGACGACGTGCCGCCCCCGCCCATGGCACAGGACGCCGAGGCGTGGGCCTCCAGCCAGGGTGCCGTCCACGGCGGGACCACGAACATCGAGGCCGCCATCGAGCCGCGTGGCGACGAGCCGGTGACCATCAACGCCGTCCACGTGCGCAAGACCTCGACCGGCACCCCGCTGCCGTGGAGCGCGTTCGCGATGTCCAGTGGCTGCGGCGGCGAGGTCACCCAGGCGGCGTACCGCGTCGATCTCGACAAGCCCCGCCCCGTTCTCAAGCCCCAGCAGGGCGGCGACTCCACGCACAAATGGGATCCTCCGGCGCTGCCGTTCCGCGTCACCGACGACGAGCCGCTGTCCCTCCTCATCCACGCCAACACCGAGGACTACGACGTCCGCTGGTACCTGGAGGTCGAGTGGAGCAGCGGTGACGAGTCCGGGGCGATACGCATCGACGACCAGGGCGCCCCGTTCCGTACCAGCTCCCTCAAGGGCCGCCCGCTGTACGACTACGACACCCTCAACGGCTCCTGGTACTCCTGGCCGGTCGACGCGCCCGCGGATGAGTCCGCGACCCCGGCGCCGTAGGACCCGGAGGAACCGGAAGAAGCGGAAGGAGATCCACCGTCGAGGGGCGTATTCCAGCCAGATGAAACGGTTCTCCAGGTCAAGACCGCGTTCTGGGCCGGGAATTGGGGATGATTCCCTTGTGGGGGATGCGCATGTGACGCAGGCAGACGATAGGGTTAGCCTGCCCGGGCCGGGAGCCCTCGTAAGGGTGGGGAGTGTCATGGATCAGATAGCAATGCGCGGCAAAGCGCGAGTTCCTGCGATCAACTGCGGGAGCACCGCGTCGCGGGCACGCGTCGACCGGCATCTAGCCGTGCTCGGCGGACCCGCCGCCCCCCAGGGGGACACGGACAGCGCCACCATGCTGATGCGTGAGCTGACCGCGCGCGAGGAGAGGGCCGCGAAGCCGGGCCGTATGGCGCGCGTTTCCCTCTTCGCCCCGCTGCGGAAGCTGCGGCGCACCCTCTTCGGCAACCGCCGGAGCTGACAGACAGCCGTATCGGGGCGGGCGCGGCGACCCGGCATGCCGCGCCCGCCCCGATCGCTGCCCGCGTCCGTTCGCACCCCCACCCGAGCGGACCCGTAGCAGTGCGTCTCAGCCCCGTCCCCGCGCGCTGCGCCGCACCGCCAGCGGTACGAACACGGCCAGCAGCACCACCGACCACATCAGCGCCGCCGCCACCGGATGCGTCATCGGCCACGCCGCGCCCGGCCCGTCGTCCAGCCCCGGCGGCGCGCTGCCCGTCAGGTCCCGTACGGCGGTGACGTACGCGCTGAGCGGGTTCCATTCCACCACCGCCCGCAGCCATCCCGGCATGCCGTGGGTCGGTACGTACGCGTTGGACAGCAGCTGCAGCATGAACGTCGTGCTCGCCAACTGCCCCGCAGCCTCCTCGTTGCCCACGGCCATGCCGAGGTGGATCCCGATCCACGCCGAGGCGAACCGCAGCAGGAGCAGCAGCCCCAGCGCCCCGGCCGTCGCCGCCGCGGAGCCGTCGTTCCGCCAGCCCACGGCGTAGCCCACCGCGACCAGCGGCACCAGCCCGGCGGCGAACAGCAGCACGTCCGCCACCGCGTGCCCCAGCGGTACCGCCGCCCGGCTGATCGGCAGTGCCCGGAAGCGCTCCGTCACCCCGCGTCCGGTGTCGACGGCGGCCTGGAGCATGCCGGTGACGAGGCCGCCGGCGGCGGTGGTGGCGAAGAGGCCCGGGACGATGTACGTGCGGTAGTCGGCATCGCCGGGGAGTGAGACGGAGTTGCCGAAGACGTAGCCGAAGAAGAGCAGCAGCGTCAGCGGCATGATCTGGGTGATGACGAGCAGCACCGGGTTGCGCCGGGCGCGCTGCAACTGGCGGCCGACGATGGCCATGCCGTCGTACGCGAGGTCGCTCATGCCGCCTCCTCCTTCGTGTCCTGCGCGGTCCCGGCGGCATCCTTCGCGGTCCCGGCGGCGTCCGCCCCGGTGAGCCGGAGGAACACCTCGTCCAGCGTCGGCCGGCGCAGGGTCGCGTCGACCACCGGCACCCCGGCGGCGTCCAGCTCCCGCACCACGCGCGGCAGCGTCAGCTCCGGGTCGTACGCGGCCGCCCCCACCGCGCGCCGCTCCGCGTCCAGCCGCGGCTCGCCGCCGGTGAGCGGCCCGAGCACCACGGCCGCCGCCGCGAGCGCCGTGTCGTCGGCCACGACCACCTCCGCGTACGCGCCCACGCGCTGCTTCAGCTCGTCCGGCGTGCCGGTGACGGCCGCCCGGCCGTGGTCGACGACCACCACCGTGTCGGCCAGCCGGTCCGCCTCCTCCAGGTACTGCGTCGTCAGCAGCACCGTCGTGCCCGCCGCCGCCAGCTCCCGTACCGCCGCCCAGATCTGCTCGCGGCTGGCCGGGTCGAGCCCGGTGGTCGGCTCGTCGAGGAAGAGCACCCGCGGCCGGGAGAGCAGGCTCGCGGCCAGGTCGAGCCGCCGCCGCATGCCGCCGGAGTACGTGCGGGCCGGCCGGTCGGCGGCCTCGGCGAGGCCGAACCGCTCCAGCAGCTCGTCCGCCCGCTCCCGCCCCGCCGGCCCGCGCAGGCGCAGGAGCCGGGCGAAGAGGCGCAGGTTCTCGCGCCCCGACAGGTCGTCGTCCACGGACGTGGCCTGCCCGGTGACGCCTATGGCCCGGCGCACGGCGGCCGGCTCGGCGGTGACGTCGTGCCCGGCGACGCGCGCGGTGCCGCCGTCCGGCGCGACGAGCGTGGTCAGCACACGTACGGCGGTGGTCTTGCCGGCGCCGTTCGGGCCGAGGAGGCCGCAGACGGTGCCCTCGGGGATGGCGAGGTCGAGGCCGCGGAGGGCGTGGACGTCGCCGTAGCGCTTCTCCAGCGCCTCACTAAGTACAGCGTACGTAGTTGTCATGCGGCCGAGCATAGCCGACTCAGTACGCTGTACGTAAACCGGCACCCCACGGCCCCGAGGAAGGCAGCGATGGCAGCGAGCGGACGAGCCGCCGACGGGGCGGCGCGCGGCGCCACCCCTGAGGTGATCTGGACCCGCCCGGAGCGCGCGGGCCGCGGCCCGCGCCCGGCGCACAGCCGCGCCGCGATCGCCGCCGCCGCGGTCCGCATCGCCGACGCGGACGGTCTCGACGCCGTCTCGATGCGCCGCGTCGCCGCCGAGATCGGCAGCGGCACCATGTCGCTCTACAACTACGTGCCGCGCAAGGAGGACCTGCACGAGCTGATGGTCGACGCGGTCAGCGCCGAGTACGACCTGTCGGTGCCCCTCACCGGCGACTGGCGCGCCGACGTGCTGGCGCTGGCGGAGCAGTCGCGGGACCTGATGCGCCGGCATCCCTGGCTGCCGCGGCTCACCGCGACCACGGCGTACGGGTTCACGCCCCACGCGCTGCGCTACCTCGACCGGTTCCTCGCCGCCCTGGCGGGCCTCGACGTGCCGCCGGGCACGAAGATGGAGCTGCTCGCGATGGTCACGGCGTCGGTGACCAGCTACGTCACGTTCGAGATCGCCCTCGCGGAGCGGGCCCGTGCGCTGCCGTGGACCGAGGCGGAGGAACAGGCGGTCCGGGGGGCGTATCTGGCGGGGCAGTTGGCGACGGGCGAGTATCCCCACCTGGCCGCGGCCCTGGCCCAGGCGCCGGAACCGGGGGACCACGAGGCGGCGTTCCAGCGGATGCTGGGACGGGTGCTGGACGGCTTCGAGACCTCCGGCGGGCCGGAGTGACAGGGTTCTGCCAGGTCAACCGGCGGTGCCCGCCGCCCTCTTGAAGGCGTCCCGCCCCGGGATTACGTTCCACTGCCATGTATCTCTCCCGGCGCCTGCTCGCCCTGCCGCTCGGCCTCGCAGCGACCGCCGCGATCGGGCTCGCGCCCGGCGCCGCCGCGACGGGCGGCACGCCGGGCCCGGCCGCGGCGCCGGGCGACCCGCTGTCGTACGTCGTCAACAGTGCGACGGATGCCGCCACTCTGGACCGGGTCGAGGCCGCGACCGCCGACGCCGGCGGCACCGTCGTGGCCACGTACCCGAAGATCGGCGTGACCGTCGCGCACGCTGCGGACACGGACTTCGGCAGCAGGCTGCGCGCCGTGCCCGGCGTCCGGTCCGCGGGCGCCACGCGCACCGCGCCGCTGCGGAGCACGGCGGCGGCGCCGGAGGAGGGCCGGTTCAGGGCGTACGAGGACCGCGGGGCCGCCGGCGCCGTAACCCCACGGACCGGAGCCGGCGCCGGTGCCATCCCGCCGGAGCCGGAGCCGCTGGAGGCCGAGCAGTGGTCCCTGCGCGTCGTCCGCGCCGACCGGGCGCACGCCCTGTCCACCGGCAGCCCGGACGTCACCGTCGGCGTCATCGACAACGGCGTCGACGACACCCACCCCGACCTCGCCGCCAACTTCTCCGCCGGACAGTCCGCCGACTGTGTCGGCGGCGCCGCCGACACCAGCCCGGGCTCCTGGCGCCCGTACCCGGAAGGGGACTTCGCCGGCCACGGCACCTGGGTCGCAGGACAGATCGCCGCCCCGCGCAACGGCCTCGGCGTCGCCGGAGTCGCCCCGGACGTGACGATCGCGGCCATCAAGGCGGCCGGCCCGGGCGACGGCTTCGTCTACGCCGAGTCCGTCGTCTGCGCGCTCGTCTTCGCCGCCGACCAGGGCATGGCCATCGCCAACAGCAGCTTCTCGATCGACCCGTGGCACTTCGTCTGCGCCGACGACCCCGACCAGCGGGCCATCCTCGACGCCGTCTCCCGCGCCCAGCGCTACGCCACCGGCAGGGGCCTGCTCCAGATCGCCGCCGCGGGCAACGGCAGCCGCGACCTCGCCGACCCGGCGTTCACCGACGCCGAGAGCCCCAGCGACGGCACACCGGCCGAGCGCACCGTCGACCCCGCCGCGTGCCCCGTGCTGCCGCACATGCTGCCCGGCGTCGTCAGCGCCGCGTCGGTCGGCGCGGAGAACCTCAAGTCCGACCACTCCGACTACGGCCTCGGCGTCATCGACATCGCCGCCCCCGGCGGCGACGACTACCAGATCCCCGACACCCCCTCGCGGGACCCCTACGTCCTGTCCACCTGGCCCGGCGGCGAGTACGCCTCGGGCCCCGGCACCTCCGCCGCCACCGCCCAGGTCTCCGGCGTCGCCGCCCTCCTGAAGAGCGCGCACCCGGGCGCCTCTCCCGCGAAGCTGCGCGCCCTCCTGGCCGCCCACGCCGACAACCCCGGCTGCCCCGACGCCTACGACCCGGACGGTGACGGCGCCGAGAACGCCGTCTGCGAGGGCGACGACCGCCGCAACGGCTTCTACGGCGCGGGCATCGCCGACGCCCTCGACGCGGTACGCCGCTAGCCGCCCGCCCGACGCGTACTCAGATCAGGGCGAACTGCCCCTCCGGGCCCTCTTCGTGGTGGTCCAGCACCGACGCCGGGCGGCGGGCAGAGGGCGGGGCGGGGAGGATGCCCGCCTCGTGCAGTTCGGCCGCGGTGATCTCCGCGGGGTACGTGCCGTCCGTGCCCCGCGCCTCGTCCGCGCCCGGGTCCGCCGCCTCCGCGAGCAGCGCCAGCACGGTGATCAGCTCCAGCAGCTCCGACGTCCACTCCTGCGGCCACGCCGCGGGCCGTATCGCCGCCAGGGTCCCCGGCTCGGCGGGCTCCAGCCGTGCGGCGATCCACTGCTCCAGCACGGGGACGCCGCCCGCCGTGAACTCCCATGCGCCGCGCGGCACCGGCGAGATGCGGCCCTCGCCGAGGTGCAGCGCCTCCTCCTCCGGGTCGTACGACACCTCCGCGGGCCTGGCCGGCAGCGCCGCCCGCACGTACGGCCGCCGGCCGCCCGGGAGCCGGGGTTTGCCGCCGCCGCGGGCGCCGCGGAGCTGCACCTCCAGCAGCCGCCGCCCCCGCGCCACGCCGGCCCGCCACGCCTCCGGGTCCGCGGTCAGCGGCACCGCGCACCCGCGCGGGGTGGCCCGCCCGGCGGCCAGCACCCAGGCGAACACGTCCTCGGCGCCGACCTTGCCGCCCAGCCGCCTCCCCAGCCAACGCAGCAGCCGCGGCGGGAGGTTGGGCTCCCGGCCCCGGGGGCGCCGGTACAGCGGCCGGATCCGGCCGGGGCGCCCGGCGGGCGACCGCCCGTCCGGCAGCAGCGCGGACGCGACCACGGCGAGCCCGCCGGACCCGCCGGGAGCCGGCGTGACGTACCCCGCCTCGACGGCGAACAACTGCCGGTCGTCCGCGACCCGCCACAACTCGGGGCGGGCGGCGTCGAGCAGCCTGTTGTCGGGGATCAGCCACTGCTGGTCGTACGCCCCGTGCAGCACCCGCACCGGCTCGGGACACGGCCCCGCCTCCCGCGCCAGCCGCCCGGTCCCGGCGGCCCGGCCGGGCAACTGCGCCACGGCACTGTGCGCCGTCCGCGCCCGCGTCGCCCGGAAGAGTGCGTCCCGCTCGTCGCCTTCGGCCCGTACGAGCGCATCCCACCGCCGCCGCAGCGAGGCGGCGTCGGGCGCCATGACCCACCCCCGCCCGAGCCGCAGCGGGGCGACGCCCCAGGGCATGAGATCGGCGAGCAGCGGGGCGGTGTCGCCTTCGGCGGGCTCCCGGGAAGCGGCGGGCGATGAACCTTCGACGGGCGCCCGCGGCTTGGCCACGGCCCGCCGCGGCGCCGGGGCACCGTCCGCGGGCGGGTCCGCCGCGGAGTCCGCGTGCGCGGGCCGCTCCTCCGCCGGTGGCTCCTCCGCCGGGACCTCCGTCGCGGACGCGGCGGGCTCCGCCACGGCCGGACCGCCGTCCGCCGAACCACCCATCCCGCGACCTCCCCTCGATTCCCGAGCCCCCGCAGGGCGCTTCGCATCCTACGATCCCGGTGCGACATCCCCGGCGTCGTCACCGTCCCGTCGCGCGCTGTTGAAGGCCGCCTGAAGCTGCAGCCAGGACGGATCCCCCGGGGCCGCGGTGGTCACGGCCGCCAGGTCGTCCGGATCCCAGGTACGGGTCCCGTCGGACAGGACCAGGTGCGTCTCCGGCTCGCCGTCGTCCGGAAGTTCAGAGGTGGCGTCCAGGAACGCGGTGACCGCGGCTCTCGACGTGTCGCCGGCTGCGCCGGGGTCTCCGCGGAGTCGGCGCGCACGGACACGAGCACGAGTTCGCCGCCACCGCCGGCGGCCACCAACTCGCCCGTCGCCAGGGCGTCCAGCCCGGTCGCGGGGGGCCGGCGAGTATGTCGTGCTCGACCGCGTGCCGACCGTCGACATCGAGTTCGACGAGAGTCCCCTTCGGGGTTCCGATCGGACAGGGTGCCCGCCACCGACTCGCGTACGTGCCGCAACCTCAACGATCGTCACCCGCACCACCGTAGTTCCCGCCGGCCCGAGGCTCGGGGCCGTTCCGGAGCTACGGCGCCTCCAGGGTCACGCTGAACGAGAACCGGTCGCCCCGGTAGCGGATCCTGGCCACGTCCACCACCCTGCCGCCGTCGTCGTACGAGACGCCCGTGTAGTGCAGGATCGGGCTCAGCAGCGGGACGCCGAGCAGTTCGACCGTCTCCGGTTCCGCCAGCGTGGCGGTGACCGTGTCCGTGATGCGGGCGATGCGGATGCCGGCGCGGTCGCGGAGGACCTTCGTCATCGGCCAGCGCTCCAGGTCCGCCGGGTCGATGCGGGCCGCCGCCTCCGGGTGGACGGTGTTGTCGGCCCAGTTGGTGGCCTCGCCGGTGGTGCCGTCGTGGCGCAGCCTGCGGTACGTCATGGCCTCGGCGAGGTCCGGGAAGTACCCGGCGAGGTCCGCGGGGACCGGGGCGGGGCCGTGGGCCAGGAGCGTCGTGCGGTCGCCGGACTGCTGGGCGACGATCGCGTCGACCGAGCCCAGCAGCCGGACGGGGGCGGTGTGCCGGGCGGTGGCCTCGATGAACGTGCCGCGCCGCCGGTGCCGCGTGATCAGGCCCTCCTCCTCCAGTTCCTTGAGGGCCTGGCGGAGCGTGAGCACGCTGACGCCGTAGTGCTCGGCGAGCTGTTCCTCCGTCGGCAGCCGCAGCGGCGCGTCCGGGGGGCGGCCGAGGATCGAGGCGCGCATGGACTGCGACACCTGGTACCACAGCGGCAGCTTGCGGTTGAGCTGGAGGGAGTCGGGGGCGAAGAGGCCGGTCATGGCCTGAATTCTTGCCGCAGCCCCCGCCACACGTCGTCGTAGCCCTGCTGGAGGTGCTCGGCGTCCCGCGCCTGCGGCGTGAGCGTGACCGGCCAGCGGGTCTCGAACATGAACGCCAGCCCGTCGTCGATCTTCTGCGGCTTCAGCTCGGCGGCCGAGGCGCGGTCGAAGGTCTCCTGGTCCGGGCCGTGGGCGGACATCATGTTGTGCAGCGAGCCGCCGCCGGGCACGAAACCTCCAGGTCCGGCAGTCTTCGCGTCGTACGCACCCTCGACGAGGCCCATGTACTCGCTCATCACGTTCCGGTGGAAGTACGGCGGCCGGAAGGTGTCCTCGCCGACGAGCCAGCGCGGCGCGAAGACGACGAAGTCGACGCCCGCGAGCCCCGGGGTGTCGGAGGGCGAGGTCAGGACGGTGAAGATGGACGGGTCGGGGTGGTCGTAGCTGATGGTGCCGATGACGTTGAAGCGGTGCAGGTCGTAGACGTACGGGACGTGGTTGCCGTGCCAGGCGACGACGTCCAGCGGGGAGTGGTCGTACGTGGCCGTCCACAGGTTGCCGCAGAACTTGCTGACGACCTCGACCGGGCTCTCCGTCTCCTCGTACGCCGCGACGGGCGCGAGGAAGTCGCGGGGGTTGGCCAGGCCGTTGGCGCCGATGGGGCCGAGTTCGGGGAGGACGAAGGGGCTGCCGTAGTTCTCGCACACGTAGCCGCGCACGGTGGCGCCCGCGGTCAGCGGCTCGACGCGGAAGCGGACGCCGCGGGGGACGAGGGCGACGTGTCCCGGCTCGGCGCGCAGCAGGCCGAGTTCGGTGCGCAGCAGCAGTCCGCCGCGCTCGGGGACGACGAGGAGTTCGCCGTCGGCGTCGGAGAAGACGCGGTCCATGGGGGCGTTGGCGGCGTAGAGGTGGATCGCCATGCCGGTGCGCTGGGCGGCGTCGCCGTTGCCGCCGAGGGTCCACAGGCCGGCGAGGAAGTCGGTGCCTGCCGGGGGTTCGGGCAGCGGGTTCCAGCGGAGCCGGTTGGGGTCGGGGACCGCCTCGGTGAACGGGGCGGTGCGCAGGGCGCCGTTGTCCGCGCGGACGAAGCGGGGATGGGCGGCGGAGGGGCGGATGCGGTAGAGCCAGGAGCGCCTGTTGCCGGCGCGGGGCTCGGTGAACGCGGAGCCGGACAACTGCTCGGCGTAGAGCCCGAGGGGGGCGCGCTGGGGGGAGTTGCGCCCGGTGGGCAGGGCGCCGGGGACGGCCTCGGAGCTGTGCTGGTTGCCGAAGCCGGAGAGGTACGTCAGCCCCTCGGCGGTCTTGCGCGCCCGCTCGGCGCGCTCCTGCTCGGCCCGTGCCTGCTCTGCGCTGCTGGTCATGGGGTACCGCCCGTCTTCCCGTCACCATTCCTATGGGGAACCATAGGAATGGTCTCAGGTGCACGCGGGCGGCGCCACCCGGCGCGCGTGACCCACCGCACGCCCGGACGGCCTGGGCGCCGAAAACTACCGGCGCTAGTTTGGTGCCGTACGCACACCGCCGACCCACCCGGAGACGTACCGATGCAGGCTCACGACGGCATGTTCATCGACGGCCGCTGGCAGCCCGCCGCCGGCGACGGTGTCATCGAGGTCGTCGACCCCGCGGACGAGCAGGTCATCGCCACCGTCCCGGCCGGCACCGCCGCCGACGTGGACGCCGCCGTCGCCGCCGCCCGCGCCGCGTTCCCCCACTGGGCGGCGACCCCGCCCGCCGACCGGGCCGCGCGCGTCGGGGCGCTCAGCGACGCGCTGGCCGCCCGGGCGGAGGACGTCGCCGCGACGGTCACCGCCGAGCTGGGCGCGCCGCTGACGTTCAGCCGTAAGGTGCACGCCGCGGTGCCGGTCGCCGTCTCCGCCTCGTACGCGGAGATCGGCGCCTCGTACCCGTACGAGGAGAAGGCCGGGACCGCCACCGTCCTGCACGAGCCCGTGGGCGTCGTCGGCGCGATCACGCCGTGGAACTACCCGCTGCACCAGATCGTCGCCAAGGCCGCCCCTGCGCTGGCCGCCGGCTGCACCGTGGTCCTCAAGCCCGCCGAGGGCGTCGCGGCGCTCACCGAGCTGGGCACCGAGAACGACTTCTCGGTCACGGCCACGGAGGACGCGGGGGCGTTCACGGCGGCGAACCTCGCCCAGTACGAGTCGGTCGTCTTCCTGCACACGACGGGCGACGTGCTCGACGGGACCCAGCAGGCGGCGTTCGAGGGCTACATCAGGGGAGGCGGCGGCTACATGGGCATCCACGCCGCCGCCGACACCGAGTACGGCTGGCCGTTCTACGGCGAGCTGGTCGGCGCCTGGTTCGCCTCCCACCCGGCGATCCAGCAGGCCACGGTGAACGTGGAGGACCACGCGCACGACGCCACCGCGCACCTGGACGGCCAGTGGGTCCGCAACGACGAGTGGTACGACTACCGGGCCAACGCGCGCGACACCGCGCACGTGCTGGCCACGCTCGACGAGTCGACCTACGACGGCGGGCAGATGGGCGAGAACCACCCCATCGCCCGGTGCCAGGAGTACGAGGGCGGCCGGTCGTTCTACACCGGCGGCGGCCACACCGCCGAGTCGTACGCGGAGCCGGACTTCGTCCGCCACCTCCTCGGCGGCGTCCGCTGGTCAGCGGGCGCGGTGGAGGCCGACTGCGGCTGAGCCCGCCCCGAGCCCCGTCGTCGCCGCGAGGGGCGGCGGCGACGGCCCGGCCCCCGGGCCGGCCGGCGCGGGGCGGAACGCCGATCCACCCCCGCCGAACCCAGGTGCCCGGCCGCCCAGGCCGGGCACCTGGTCCGTGCCGGTGCCGTGCCCGTGCCGGTGCCGTTCCGGGGCAGGTGCCGGTACTACGGCCTGTCGTCCAGCAGCTCGCCCTCCAGCAGCCCCATCGTGAACTGGTCGTACCAGCGCCCGTCCCGCCGGAACACGGACCGCAGCCGGCCCTCCTCCACGAAGCCCACCTTCTTGTAGACGCTGATCGCCGCGTGGTTCTCGGTCACCACCGTCAGCGAGATCTTGTGCAGCCGCATGTCCTCGAAGCCGAAGCGGCATATCGCGCGCAGCGCGTCGGTGGCGTAGCCGCGGCCCCAGTACTCCTTCTCGCCGAGGTAGACGTCCAACTCGGCCAGGCCCGTCTCCGGCTCGGCGTCACGCAGCCGGACGAGGCCGATCAGCGCGCCGTCGGCCAGCACTTCGACCGCGTACAGCACGTCTCCGTACGCGTTCGGGGCGCGCTCCTCCAGGTTCCGGCGGACCCGCGCCAACGATGCGGCGTAGCCGTCGTCCATCCAGCGCATCACGTCGGGGTCGTGGTTCCACCGCCACAGCGCGTCCGCCTCCGCGGGCTCGAACGCCCGCAGCTTCACCAGCTTTCCGAAGACCATCCGGCTTTCCTCGTACTCTCAGACGTCCTGGATGCGGCGCCAGGGGAGGTCGGCCTCCAGGGCGAAGGCCAGTTCCAGCAGGGTGCGTTCGTCGCCGTGGGCGGCCGAGAGCATCACGCCCACCGGCATGCCGTCCGCGGGTGCCGGTTCCGTGGCGGGGGCGGGGAGGGAGATCGCCGGGCCGCCGTTGATGTTGTTGATGGGGGTGAACGCCACGTACGCGCGCAGGCGGTTCAGCAGTTCCTCGTACGGGACGTTCGGCGACAGGTGGCCCAGGCGCGGTGTGGTGTGCGCGAGGACCGGGGACAGCAGCACGTCGTAGCGCGTGAGCGCCGCGTCGTACGCCTCGTCCGCCGCGCGGCGCAGGCGGCGCAGGAACGCCGGGGTGGTGTGCATCCGGCGCACGTACGTCGACCGCAGGCCCTTGCTCAGGCCGTCCATCCGGCGCGCGTCGAAGTGCCGGTCGTACACGAACCGGCCGCCTGCGCCGGCGAGGAACGCGAGCATGCCCCAGTACGCGATGAAGTCCTGCTCGAAGCGGCCGTCGAGCGGCAGCGCGTAGGTCTCGACCGTGTGCCCCTGACCCGCCAGCACGGTGGCGACCGCCGCGACGGCCGCGCGCGTGGCGGCGTCGGTCGGCGCACCGGTCGGCGACTCGGCCACCAGGCCGATCCGCAGCCGGCGCGTGCCCGGGCCCTCGACCAGGCCGAGCGGGGGCATGCGCGGGTTGCGCCAGTGCCGTTCGGCCGCGGCGAGGAACGCGGCGGTGTCGCGCACGGACCGGCTCAGCACCCCGTCGCCCACCATGTCGATGGGCAGCCTGCGGCCCGTCTCGTTGGCCACGACCCGGCCCCGGGTCGGCTTGAGGCCGACGAGCCCGCAGCAGGCGGCGGGGATGCGGATGGAGCCGCCGCCGTCGTTGGCATGCGCGATCGGCACGGCGCCGGAGGCGACGAGCGCGGCGCTGCCGCCGGAGGAGCCGCCGGGGGAGTAGGAGGGGTGCCAGGGGTTGCGAACCGGCTCGTCGTCCTCGTACTCCGTGCTGGCGTTGAAGCCGAACTCCGGCAGCCGGGTCTTGCCGAGGAACGTCATGCCGGTGCTCAGGAACTGGCGCGTGAACGGCGCGTGCCGCGGCGCGGCGTGCGGGGTGAAGGCCGCGCTGCCGTGGCCGGTGGGGAGGCCGCCGTAGTCGGTGTTGTCCTTCAGCAGCGTGGGCACGCCGGCGAGCAGTCCCGTGGCCGTGCCGTCCGTCCCGTACGTGTCGAAGGCCGGGACGGCGACGGCGTGCAGCTCGGGGTCGACCAGCCGGATCCGCTCCACCGCGGCCCGGGCCAGCTCCCCTGCACCGACCTCCCCGTCGCGGACGAGCGCCGCGAGGGCGACGGCGTCGTGCGCGCCGAGGGCGTCGTCCCGGAAGGCGTGCACAGGCGGGCGGTCCGCGGGCGTCGCCGCCTCGCCGGTACGCGCTCCCGCGCCCGGGTCGCGGCGCCGTGCCGCGCGGCCGCGCTTGCCGGCGGCCTTGCCGTCCTGCCGGTCTGCCGTCATGTCGTCGGTCATGGCCTGCCTCCCGGCTGGGGTGACGCTTCCACGGCGGTGGCCATCCGGTCCACCGCCTCGGTCAGCACCTCGGGCGAGGTGGCGAAGTTGAGCCGCGCGTGCCCCGCGCCGCCCGTGCCGAACGGGATCCCCGACGCCAGCGCCACCCGCCCGCGCTCCAGGAACACCGCCGCGGGGTCGTCCCCGAGCCCCAGCGCGCGGCAGTCCAGCCAGGCCAGGAACGTACCGTCCGGAGCGCGGTACTCCACCCCCGGCAGCCGCTCCGCCAGCAGCCGTCCGAGCAGCCGCCGGCTCTCGTCGAGACCGGCGAGCAGCGCGTCGAGCCACGGGCCGCCGTGCCGGAAGGCGGCCACGTGCGCGAGGGCCCCGAGGTGGCTCGCGCCGTGCGACATCTCCTCGGGTAGCAGCGCCAGCTCGCCCGCCGACTCCTCGCCCGCGACGGCGACCGCGGACTTCAGCCCCGCGAGGTTCCACGCCTTGGAGGCCGACAGCAGCGCGAAGCCGCGCTCCGCGCCGGGCACGGTCAGATACGGGACGTGCCGTGCGCCCGGCGGCACCAGCGGGGCATGTATCTCGTCGGCGACGACCCGCACCCCGTGCTCCCCGGCGAGCGCGGCGACCCGCGCCAGCTCGGCGGCGGTGTGCACGGTGCCGGTCGGGTTGTGCGGGCTGCACAGCAGGTACGCCGCGCGGTGGCCGCCGGCGCGCGCGGAGGCGAACGCCTCCGCCAGGGCGGCGAAGCCGATGCGCCCGTCCTCGCCCAGCGGGGCCTCGACCACGCGCAGGCCCAGGTGCTCGGTGTAGGCGTAGAACGGCGGGTAGACCGGGGAGTTGACGACGACGGCGTCGTCCGGGGCCATGACCAGCTTCAGCACCTCGGCGATGCCGCGCATCACGTCAGGCACGAGGGCGATCCGCTCGGTCGGCACCTGCCAGTCCCAGCGGCGTTCGGCGAACTCCGCCACCGCCTCCGCGTACGGCTCGACGGTCGCGTACCCCGTGTCGCCCAGGTCGATCGCCGTGCGCACCGCCTCGGCGACGGGGGCGGCGAGCTGCGTGTCCATCTCGGCGACCCAGAGCGGCAGCACGTCGGGCGGATACGCCCGCCACTTCACCGACGTCCGCCGGCGCAGCTCCGCGAGCGTCGGCCCGCGCAGCGGATCGGCCACCGGGGCGTCCGGCGTCCCGGCGCTCATCGGCGGCCGCAGGGGCGTGGCGGGCGGGGGCGTACGAAGGCGTTCGACTGAGCCATGTCCGCCATGGTAGGTCGGCCCACCGACACCGGACCTGCGAATTCACGCCTCGCGCCGCGACGGTCACCCGCCGGCCGGGGCGCGTGGTCCGTGCCAGACAGGACCTAGCCCTCCGCCACCTGTTCGAGCCAGCTCAGGTACGCCCCGGCGAACGGCTCCGCCCTCGCCGCCACCGCCGTCATCAGCCACTCCGCCGACGCCGCCGCCCGCGCGACGGTCTCCGCGGAGTAGCCGTAGCGCACCCGGTGCTCGGCGAACTCGTCCTCGTCCAGCAGCCGCGGCTCGTGCTCCCCGCGCCGCCGGGCGACGTCGAGGTCCAGGTCGACCATCGTGACCTCCGCGGCCGAGCGCCACCGCGGCGGCGTGGTGATGTCCGCGTAGAGGTCGGTGCGCCGCGGCGGGGCGTTGAACTCGGCGGTCCACCAGGCGTCGCGGGGGAAGAGCGCCACGTGCGCGCACTCGATGGTCACGGGCGGGCCGGTGCCCTTGCGCGAGGTGCCGCCCGCGGGCTGGCCGAGCCACACGCCGTGCTCGTCCTCGCCGAGCCGGCGCATGGTCGAGTTCCAGTGGAGGGTGCCGTCGTACTTGCGGTAGATCACGCGTACCAGGTCGGCCATTGCGGGATCATAGCCCCGCCCGCGGCCCGCCGGGCGGCACCCCCGCACTCGGCCCGCGTCAGGTCGACGGCTGCTCGCTGAGCTGGGCGAACTGCAATTTCAGCCCGTCCAGGAGCGCCCGCAGCCCGGTCTCGAACGCGCCCTCGTCCACCTCCCGGCGGTGCTCCGCCAGGAGATGCGCCCGGCCGAGGTGCGGGTAGTCCGCGGGGTCGTACGCCGCCGGGTCGGCGACGAAGCCGCCCGCGAACGAGCCCAGCGCGGATCCGGCCACGTAGTAGCGCATCAGCGCGCCGATGCGGGTGGCCTGCGCCGGCGGCCAGCCGGCCGCGACCATGCCGCCGAAGACCGCGTCCGCCAGCCGCAGCGCCGCCGGTCTGCGGCCGGGGCCCTGGGCGAGTACGGGCACGATGTTCGGGTGCGCGGCCAGCGCCGCCCGGTACGACCTCGCCCAGGCCAGCAGCGCCTCGGGCCATGGCAGGCCGTCCGCGAACATCGACAGGTCGACTTCGGCGACCACGGCGTCGACCGCGGCGTCCAGCAGTTCGTCCTTCGTGGTGAAGTGGTTGTAGAGCGAAGGGCCGCTGACCCCCAGCTCGGCCGCGAGCCGCCGGGTGGACACGGCCTGCAGCCCCTCGGCGTCGACGAGGGCGAGCGCCGCCGTGACGATGCGCTCGCGGCTCAGCAGGGGCTTGCGGGGGCGGGCCATGCGGCACATTTTAGAGCGCGCGCCGCGGAAACTAGCAGCGCTAACCGCGACGTCACGGGCCGGATCCGCCGGTCCGCCGCGGCCGGGCGCCAGGTGCCACACCCGGCCCGTACGGCCCTAAGCGCTTGCTCAGTGTCGGGGGTAGGGTGTTCTCCGCTGCACCCGGGAGAGCGGAGAGCGAGCATGCAGGACGTCCAGGAACCCGCGGCCTGGGGCGGCGTCGAGCCGGAGGCGGCGCAGCGGCTGCTCACCGCGGGCGTCGAGGCCTTCGCGGAGCGCGGCTACCACGCCACCACCACCCGCGACATCGCCGGCCGCGCAGGGATGAGCCCTGCCGCGCTGTACATCCACTTCAAGACCAAGGAAGAGCTGCTCTTCCGGATCAGCCGGGTCGGCCACGAGCGGGCGCGGGCGATCATCGCCGCGGCGGCGGAGTCCGAGGGCCCGGCGGGGAAGCGGCTGGCGCGCGCCGTACGGGCCTTCGCGCGCTGGCACGCGGAGCACCACACGACGGCGCGCGTGGTGCAGTACGAGCTGGCGGCGCTCGGCGAGGAGCACTACGCGGAGATCGTCGCGCTGCGGCGGGACATCGACAGGCTGGTGCGGGGGATCATCGAGGACGGCGTACGGGACGGCGAGTTCGCGGTGGCCGACGTGCCGGGGACGGCGCTGGCGGTCCTGTCGCTGTGCGTGGACGTGGCCCGGTGGTTCAGCGCGTCGGGCAGCAGGCCGCCGGACGAGCTGGCGGCACTGTACGCGGACCTCGTCGGCCGGATGGTCGCGGCACCCGCCGCGCCGGCTGCCCCGAAGCGGGGCGGCCGGCAGCGGAGCGCCCGGAAGTAGGTGCTCGGCAGTAGCCGGCCGGAGGCGGGCCGTCGGAGGCGGGTGGTCAGAAGTAGTAGCGGACCACCGACTCCGCGACGCACACGGGCTTCTCGCCGCCCTCGCGCTCGACCGTGTACCGCACGGCGAGCTGCACGCCGTCCGGGACCTCGGCGACGTCCGTAATCGTCGCGGACGCCCGCAGCCGGGAGCCCACGGGCACGGGCGCGGGGAAACGCACCTTGTTCGTGCCGTAGTTGACGCCCATGCGCACGCCCGCGACGTCGATGAGCTGCGGGCCGAAGAGCGGCAGCAGCGAGAGCGTGAGGTAGCCGTGCGCGATGGTCCCGCCGAACGGGCCCCCGGCCGCCCGCTCCGGGTCGACGTGGATCCACTGGTGGTCACCGGTCGCCTCGGCGAACAGGTCGACGCGCCGCTGGTCGATCTCCACCCAGTCCGTGTACCCCGACTCCTCGCCCACCGCGTCCTTCAGCTCGTCGACCGAGGTGAACGTGCGGGGCTCTGCCATGGCGTGCCTCCCGGGGCGGGCGAGGGTGCGGCGGGATCGTCTAAGCGACTGCTTAGCATCGTCGCGCTACGGGGTCGTGTCAACGGCCCCGCGCCGCGGGGCGGCTCGCGCCGGCGACCTTCCGCCCGGCATACCGACCGGTTAGTCTGCGCGGTACCGGCAACCGTGGGGAGGCGGGCACCGTGGGCAGCGTGCGGGACGCGCGGGCAGTGGTCACCGGAGGCGGCGCCGGTATCGGCGCCGCGCTGGCGCGGCGGCTCGCCGCCGAGGGCGCCCGCGTCGCCGTCAACGACCTGGATGAAGCCAGGGCCCGCGCCGTCGCCGCCGGGATCGGCGGCGTCGCGCTGCCCGGCGACGCCTCCGGCGCCGTACCCGCCGCCCGCGAGGCGCTCGGCGGCATCGACCTCTTCTGCGCCAACGCCGGCCTCGCCACCGGCGGCGGCCCCGAGACCGCGGACGACGAGTGGTCCGCCGCCTGGGACGTCAACGTCATGGCCCACGTGCGCGCCGCGCGCGAGCTGGTGCCGGAGTGGCTGGAGCGCGGCGAGGGCCGGTTCGTCGCCACCGTCTCGGCCGCCGGCCTGCTGTCGATGGTCGACGCCGCCCCGTACGCCGTCACCAAGCACGCCGCGCTCGCCTTCGCCGAGTGGCTCTCCCTGACGTACCGCCACCGCGGCATCTCCGTGCACGCGGTCTGCCCCCAGGGCGTACGCACCGACATGCTCCGCGCCACCGGCGCCGCGGGCGACCTCGTGCTCGTCCCCGGCGCCATCGAGCCGGAGCAGGTCGCCGACGCCGTGCTGGCCGGCATCGCCGAGGACCGCTTCCTGATCCTGCCGCACGCCGAGGTCGCCGGTTACAGCGCGCTGCGCGCCACCGACCCGGACCGCTGGCTGAGCGGCATGAACCGGCTGCAGCGGACACTGGAGGAGGACCGGGGCTGACCCGGGCCGCCCGGGGACCTTCCGGGAGGCCGGGACGGGCCGGGGGGCCGGGACCGACACTGGAGGCCGGGACGACGAAGGGCGAGGACATGGCGACGACGACGGGCGGGAACAGCGGGGCGGTGCCGGAGCGGCTGCTCGCCGCCGCCACGAGGCTCTTCGCGGAGCGGGGTTTCGACCGCACCTCGGTGCAGGGACTCGTCGAGGCCGCGGGCGTCACCAAGGGCGCCCTCTACCACTACTTCGGCTCCAAGGACGATCTCCTGCACGAGATCTACGGCCGCCTCCTGCGGCTCCAGCAGGAGCGCCTCGACCACTTCGCGGCGCTGGACGCCCCGGTCGAGCAGCGGCTGCGGGAGGCGGCGGCGGACGTGGTCGTCACCACCGTCGACCACCACGAGGACGCGCTCATCTTCTTCCGCTCGATGCACATGCTGAGCCCGGAGAAGTACAAGGAGGTACGGGCCGAGCGGCGCCGCTACCACGAGCGCTTCCGCGGCCTGATCGAGGAGGGCCAGACCGGCGGCGTGTTCTCCACCGCCACCCCGGCCGACCTGGTGGTCGACTACCACTTCGGCGCGCTGCACCACCTGGGCAGTTGGTACCGCCCGGACGGGCCGATGTCGGCCCGCGAGATCGGCGACCAGATGGCGGAGCTGCTCATGCGCGCACTGCGCCCGTAGCGCCGGAGGCCGGAGGGCCGCGGCCGTACGGAGCCGCGCGCACCCCCGCCCGTACGGCGCAACCTCACCCGCCCGGCGCGTACTTCCGCAGCTCGCGCCGGGCCAGCGACCGCTGGTGCACCTCGTCGGGACCGTCCGCCAGCCGCAGCGTGCGCGCCGACGCCCACAGCTCGGCCAGCGGCGTGTCCTGGCTGACCCCTGCCGCGCCGTGCAACTGGACCGCGCGGTCCAGGATGCCGGTGACCTCCCGCGGCACGGCGATCTTGATGGCCTGGATCTCCGTGTGCGCGCCGCGGTTGCCGACCGTGTCCATCAGCCACGCGGTCTTCAGCACCAGCAGCCGCAACTGCTCCACCGCGACCCGCGCGTCCGCGATCCACGTCTGCACCACACCCTGCCGCGCCAGCTCCTTGCCGAACGCCGAACGCTCCACCGCCCGCCGGCACATCAGCTCGACCGCCCGCTCCGCCATGCCGATCAGCCGCATGCAGTGGTGGATGCGGCCGGGACCCAGCCGCGCCTGCGCGATGGCGAAGCCGCCGCCCTCCTCGCCGACGAGGTTCGCCGCCGGGACCCGTACGCCGTCGAGCACGATCTCGGCGTGGCCGCCGTGCAGATGGTCCTCGAAGCCGTAGACCCGCATGGCCCGGCGGACGGTGAGGCCGGGGGTGTCGCGCGGGACGAGGACCATGGACTGCTGGCGGCGCGGGTCCTGGCCGTCAGGGCCGGCGGCAGTGGCGGTCTTGCCCATGACGATGAACACGGCGCAGTCGGGGTTCATCGCCCCGGAGATGTACCACTTGCGGCCGTTGAGGACGTAGGAGTCGCCGTCCCGCTCGATCCTGGTCTCGATGTTCGTGGCGTCGGAGGAGGCGACGGCCGGCTCGGTCATCGCGAACGCCGAGCGGATACGCCCCTCCAGCAGCGGCTCCAGCCACCGCGCGCGCTGCTCCGCGGTGGCGAACTGGGCCAGCAGCTCCATGTTCCCGGTGTCCGGCGCGCTGCAGTTGAGTGCCAGCGGCGCCAGGTGGGGGCTGCGGCCGGTGATCTCCGCGAGGGGCGCGTACTGCAGGTTCGTCAGGCCCGCCCCGTACCCGGCGTCGGGGAGGAAGAGGTTCCACAGCCCGCGCCTGCGCGCCTCGGCGCGCAACTCGGCCACGACGGGCGGGTGCGCCCACGGGTCGTCCTGCTCGGCGAGCTGCGCGGCGGCGACGGGCTCGGCGGGGAAGACGTGCTCGGTCATGAACGCGAGCAGGCGCTCGCGCAGTTCCTCGGTGCGTGCGTCGGGTGCGAAGTCCATGGCCGGTCAGCCTTCCTGCAGAGTGGTGCGGCCGCCCGCGATGAAGCGGGGCACGAGTTCGCCGATGCGGTCGAAGCCGGCGCCGACGGTCTGGCCGAGCGTGAAGCGGTAGTGGATGCCCTCCAGGATCACGGCGAGCTTGAAGTACGCGAAGGCCGTGTACCACGCGACGCGGGAGACGTCGCGGCCGGACCGCTCGGCGTAGCGGGCGACGATCTCGGCGGCGGTCGGGTGTCCCGGGGCGTCCGCGGTGGTGGCGATGGGGGAGCCGGCGCCGGCGGGGGTGCTGTACATGGCGAGCAGGCCGAGGTCCGTGAGCGGGTCGCCGAGCGTCGACATCTCCCAGTCCAGGACGGCGGTCACGGTGCCGGCGGCGTCGACGAGGACGTTGTCGAGGCGGTAGTCGCCGTGGACGACGGCGGGCGCGGCGGCGGGCGGCAGCCCGCGGGCGAGGGCGTCGTGCAGCTCGTCGATGCCGGGCAGCTCGCGGCTGCGGGAGGCGTCGAGCTGCTTGCCCCAGCGGCGGAGTTGGCGTTCCAGGAAGCCGTCGGGGCGGCCGAAGCCGGCGAGGCCGGCGGCGGCGGGGTCGACTTCGTGCAGGCGGACCAGGGTGTCGACGAGTCCTTCGACCACGGCGCGGGTGCGTGCGGGGCCGAGCGGCGCGAGTTGCCCCGCCGCGCGGTAGACGGTGCCGGGGACGTACTCCATGACGTAGAAGGGGGCGCCGAGCACGGTCTCGTCGGTGCAGAGCAGCAGGGTCCGCGGTACGGGGACGGGGGTGGGGTGCAGGGCGGTGAGCACGCGGTGCTCGCGGGCCATGTCGTGCGCGGTGGCGAGGACATGGCCGAGCGGGGGGCGGCGGACGACCCAGCGGCCGGCGCCGTCGGTGACGTCGTACGTGAGGTTGGACCTGCCGCCCTCGATGAGCCGGGCGCGGAGCCCGCCGCGGACGAGCCCGGGGAGCTGCGCGTCGAGGTGCCGGCGCAGCGCGTCGGGGTCGAGGCCGGGCGGGTGGTCGTCGCTCATACGGGGTCCCTCCGGGGCGGCGGTCGACGGGCCACCATAATGCCGACCGGTCGGTATGCCGTCCAGACCGTCACGCCCGCGCCCGACCGCACTCGTGCTTCCCGGGGTCCCCACCCCGTGCGACCCCGCCGTGTGCGCCGCAGGCGCTACGCATGACAGGGCATCATCTCGCCGCCGTTCAGCGCCGTCATGTCCGCGAAGTACTCCGCCGCGTCCAGCGGCCGGCCCTGCCGCTCGCCGGCCAGCTCGCTGTACGCCCGGTGCAGGTTCGCCACCAGCCGCTCCGGCTCCCGTAGTTCCGTGAACGCCTCCGGGTCCGCCGCCCGCGCCGTCTCCAGCGGCGTCCGGCCCGCCGCGCGGCCCTGCGCGGCCAGCTCGCCGACGTACCGCAGATACCGCTCCACCGCGTCGAACACCCCCGCGTCCGTAACCGGACCGTGCCCCGGCACCACCGTCTCCGCGCCCAGCGACCGCAGGTACTCCAGCGCCCGCAGCGACCCCCCGAGCGAGCCGAACGCGACGAACGGCGTCCCGCCGCACAGCGCTATGTCCCCGGCGAACACGATCCGCTGCTCCGGCAGCCACACCACCGTGTCGCCGACCGTGTGCGCGGGTCCCGGGTGCAGCAGGCGGACCTCCGTGCCGCCCGCGGTCAGCGTCATCGACTCCGTGTACGTCATGTCCGGCGCCGTCAGCCGCACGTCCCCGTACTCCACCTCCGGCCACAGCAGCTCCAGATGGCGCCCCGAGGCGAGCACCTGCTGCCGGCACGCGGCGTGGCCGACGACCGTGGCGGGGGCGAAGACGCCGTTGCCGTACGTGTGGTCGCCGTGGTGGTGGGTGTTGACCACGAGCGCCGGGTCGGGCGCCCCGCTGGCCAGGACCGCCTCGCGCAGCAGCTTCGCCCGGGGCTCGGTGGCGGCGGTGTCGACGAGCAGCGTCGTCGTGCCGTCGCTGACGAAGCCCGCGTTGCTCAGGCACCAGCCGCCGTCCGGCTGGATGTAGGCGTGCACGCCTGTGGCGAGCTGCACGCAGTACGGCGTGCGCGCGGCGTCGACCGCGCGGTCCACGATCTGCGCCGGGGTGCCGTCGATGCCGACCGCCGCCCCGTGCTCGTCGGGCGCCAGCGGTTCGAGCGCGGCGAACTGGTCGTCCAGCACGTCGTGCGGCACGAACAGCTCCTTGCGCTCGGCCAGCCGTGCGCCGACGAGTTGCCGCGAGCCGTCCAAATGCAGGAAGTACAGCCCCGGCACCGCCGTCGCGAGCCGGTCGCGGTCGCGGCGGCGCAGCGCGGGCCGGCTGACGACGCCGCCGCTCGCCGCCCGTCTGCGGAGCCAGCCGGTGACGGCCTCGTCGGGCGGCTCGCCGCACGCGGGGGAGAGGCCGGCCTCCCGGCCGATGTCGGCGCCGTCCGCGTACGGCACGTTCAGCCGCTCGGCCAGCTCCCGGCCCACCGTGGTCTTGCCGCAGCCGGACACCCCCATCACGACGATCAGTGGCACGGTGACGCCCATGCGCATGTCCCCCTAGACAACTCCTGCCCGCTACGCGGTGCTGCCTGCGAGCTTAGGACCAGGCGCAGGCACGGGGACGGCGGCCCGTCGGCGCCCCGGAAGCGGACGCGGGGCGTACGGACGGGAGCGTACGGACGGCGGCCACGGCGGCGTCAGATGAGCAGCACGGCCGCGGACGTCGCGGACGCCACCAGGCACAGGCCCGCGCCCAGCGCGAGGCCCGGCGCCATCGCCGCCGGTGCGGCGGCGGCCAGTTGTCTTATCCGCCGCTGGCCCACCGCCAGGAACACCAGCCAGGTGGACAGCGCCAGCGACAGCCCCGCGTACCCGCCCGCAGAGCCGCCCTCGACGACCACCCGCCGTAGCTCCAGCACCACCACGACCGCGAACGCCAGCGTCGTACGCCGCCACGCGAGCCGCGTCCGCTCCGGCTGCGCCCCGGGGTCCCGGGCGCCGCTCACCGCCCGGCCCCGACCAGCACCACGACGATCAGCACCACCGCCGCCACCGCCGTGCCCACGGCCAGCAGTCCGGGGAAGCGGGACTCCGGCAGGTCCTCGCCGCGGCGCATCGCGCGCTCGCAGCGGACCCAGTGGCTGACGGCACGTACCGCGCACACCGCCCCGCCCGCGAGCAGCACGGCGGCGATGGCCGTACGGAAGGGGCGGGACATCTCGGTGAGGAACTGGTCCGCGGCGATGCCGCCGCCGACGAGCGCCAGCGCGGTCCGCACCCAGGCGAGGAACGTCCGCTCGTTGGCGAGCGAGAAGCGGTAGTCCGGCGTGCGGCCCTCGGCGCGCAGCCGCCGAGGCGAGAACCACAGCCGCACGGCGGACGGACGCTCGGGGTCGCTCACGGCCTCGACCCTAACCGAACGCCCCCGCGCACCCCGTGGCCGACCCGCCCCCGGCCGCGGGCGGGGAAAGTGCCCGGCGTCCGGCGGTTGACGGGCGGGCGCCCAGTCAACAGGATCTGAACCGACCGGTAACCTTCGAAGGGGCGGCTTCCATGGTCTACGACGCCGACGTCATCGTGATCGGAGCGGGGCTCGCAGGACTCGCCGCGACCGCGGAGCTGGCCGACGCCGGACGCAAGGTCATCCTGCTGGACCAGGAGCCGGAACAGGCACTCGGCGGCCAGGCGCACTGGTCCTTCGGCGGCCTGTTCTTCGTCGGCTCGCCCGAGCAGCGCCGGCTGCGCATCCGCGACAGCCGCGAGCTGGCCTGGCAGGACTGGCTCGGCACCGCGGGATTCGACCGCGCCGAGGACCACTGGCCGCGCAAGTGGGCCGAGGCGTACGTCGACTTCGCCAGCGGCGAGAAGCGCGCCTGGCTGCGCGCGCAGGGCATGTCGTTCTTCCCGGTCGTCGGCTGGGCCGAGCGCGGCGGCTACGACGCGGAGGGCCACGGCAACTCCGTACCCCGCTTCCACATCACCTGGGGCACGGGCCCCGGCGTCGTCGCCCCCTTCGAGCGGCGGGTGCGCCAGGCCGCGGAACTGGGCCGCGTCGACATGCGCTTCCGGCACCGCGTCACGGGACTGGCCCGCAGCGGCGGCGCCGTCGACACCGTCACCGGCGAGACCCTCGAACCCAGCGACGCCCCGCGCGGCACCGCCAGCGGCCGGGAGGTGGCCGACACCTTCGAGCTGCGCGCCCAGGCGGTGATCATCACCTCCGGCGGCATCGGCGGCAACCACGACCTCGTCCGCGCCCACTGGCCGGAGCGGCTCGGCACCCCGCCGGAGAAACTGCTCTCCGGCGTCCCCGCGCACGTCGACGGGCTGCTGCTCGACGTCGCCGGGGCGGCCGGCGGCAGGCTCATCAACCGCGACCGGATGTGGCACTACACCGAGGGCATCGAGAACTGGAACCCCATCTGGGCCCGGCACGGCATCCGCATCCTGCCGGGACCCTCGTCGCTGTGGCTGGACGCGACAGGCCGCCGGCTGCCCGTGCCGCTGTTCCCGGGCTTCGACACGCTCGGCACGCTGGAGCACATCATGAAGTCGGGCCACGGCTACACCTGGTTCGTCCTCAGCCAGAAGGTCATCGAGAAGGAGTTCACGCTCTCCGGCAGCGAGCAGAACCCGGACCTGACCGGCAAGAGCGTGCGTGACGTGCTCGGCCGGGCCGGCTCCGGGGCGCCCGCGCCCGTCCAGGCGTTCATGGACAACGGCGTCGACTTCATCGTCGAACGTGACCTCGCCACCCTGGTCCGCCGGATGAACGAGCTGACCGGCGACAAGCTCATCGACGAGGAGGCGCTGCGCCGCACGCTCACCGCCCGCGACCGCGAGATCGACAACGCCTACACCAAGGACATGCAGATCACCGCGCTGCGCGGCGCCCGCAGCTTCCTCGGCGACAAGCTCATCCGCGCCGCCTCCCCGCACCGCTTCCTGGACCCGAAGAACGGCCCGCTCATCGCCGTACGGCTGAACATCCTCACCCGCAAGTCCCTCGGCGGGCTGGAGACTGACCTGTCGTCGCGGGTGCTCGCCGAGGGCGGGGAGCCGCTGCCGGGCGTGTACGCGGCCGGGGAGGCCGCCGGCTTCGGCGGGGGCGGCGTCCACGGGTACCGCTCGCTGGAGGGCACGTTCCTCGGCGGGTGCCTCTTCTCCGGCCGGGCGGCGGGCCGCGCGGCGGCGAAGGCGGTGGGCTGAGGGCGGTGGGCTGAGGGCTGCGGGCTTGTACGCGCTCGGGTACCCGGCTACGTGTCCGTGCCCGGCGCGGGCGCCGGATCCGGTACGGCGCCGGGCGCCTTGGCCCTCGTCTCCGAGCGCCGCCCGCGCAGCAGCCCCGCGCCCGCGATGAGCCCGGTGGCCAGCACCGTCACCAGCCCGAACGACACGGTCAGCGACGTCGCGTCGGCGACCTGGCCGATCGCCGCCGGGGCGATCAGCCCGGAGGCGTACATGATCGTCGCCACCCCCGCGATCGCCTGGCTCGGCGCGTTGGCGGACCGGGCCGCCGCCGCGAAGACCACCGGCACGACGACCGCGATGCCCAGGCCCAGCAGCCCGAACCCGGCCATCGCCTGCGCCGCGGCGGACGAGGTGACGATGAGCACCCCGCCGAGCGTCGCCAGCATCCCGCCCGCGCGCACCGTGCGCACGGGGCCGAGGCGTTCGACGACCGCGTCGCCCACCAGCCGGGCCACCGCCATCGTCAGCGCGAAGCCCGTGGTGCACGCGGCGGCGAGACCGGGGGAGGAGCCCATCTCGTCGCGCAGGTAGACCGCCGACCAGTCCAGGCTGGCGCCCTCGGCGAACACCGCGCAGAACCCGACCGCGCCGATGAGCAGCGCCGAGCGCGGCGGCAGCGCGAAGTGCGGCGGCGGCTCCTCGTCGGCGTGTGCGACGGGCGCCAGTACCCAGCGGCAGGCGACGACGGAGACCGCGGTGAGGACGGCGGCGGCGAGCGCGAAGTGCAGCCGGCCGTCCAGCTCGGTGTGCGCGGCGACGGTGCCGGCCGCGGAGCCCGCGAGCGCGCCGCCGCTCCACATGCCGTGCAGCCCGGACATGATCGAGCGGCCGAGCCGCTGTTCCACGTCGACGCCGAGCGCGTTCATCGCGACGTCCGCCATGCCGGCGGTCGCCCCGTACACGAACAGGCCCGCGCAGAGCGTCGCGAGCCCGGGCGCGAGGGCCGGCAGGATCAGCGCGAGACACCACATGACCATCAGCCCGCGCAGCGCGCGGCGGGCGCCGAAGGTGTGGCTGATCCGGCCGGCGAGCGGCATCGCGGTGGCGGCGCCGAGGGCGGGCATCGCGAGCGCGAGGCCGAGCTGCCCGGCGCTGATCCCGGCGTGGTCCTGCACCCAGGGGACCCGGGTGGCGAAGCTGCCGGTGACCGCGCCGTGCGCGGCGAAGACCGCCGCGACGGCGTACCGCGCCCGCCGTATCTCGCCCGTGCTCGCCACCCGGCCTCCTCCGCCTGCCCGTTCCGTCCGCTCGGTGCCCGCGCCCCCGGGGCCTTTCCCCTGTCCAACCAGCTCGATTCCCGCTCACGATCGCACACGAACACCTGGGCGCCCGCACGTTGGTGCGATCTTTCCCGGCGTCCGGGGTCTTGCCTCGGGCCGCCGCGCCCTCTACGTTTTGCGATCGGACATCCCACCTCCTACGTCCCATGACTTCGGAGTCGCCGCATGCGCACCTCGACCAGCCTCCTCTTCCTTTCCGCGACCGCCCTCCTCGGCACCCTGGCCGCGGGCCCCGGCACGGCGGCGGCCGACGCCGGGGCCACGGCGTCCGGCAAGGCCCGCTGCACGTCCTCCGTCCCCTACAGATCCGGCGAGGGCGGATACGACACGTACCGGATCCCCGCCACCGTGAAGACCCGCGGCGGCTCCCTCCTCGCCTTCGCCGAGGGCCGCGTCGGCGGTGCCGGGGACACCGGCAACATCGACGTCGTCGTCCGCCGCTCCGAGGACGGCGGCTGCGCCTGGGGCCCGATGTCCGTCGTCGCCGCGGGCGGCGGCGACACCCGCGGCAACCCGGCGCCCGTCGTCGACCCGGAGACCGGCGACCTGGTGCTCGTCACCTCGTACAACAGCGGCAAGGTCACCGAGGCGCAGATCATGCGCGGCGAGGTCACCGCCGAGCAGAGCCGGCGGGTCTTCGTGCAGCGCTCCACCGACGACGGCCGCACCTTCGACGAGCCGCGGGAGATCACCGCCGACGTCAAGCTGCC
This sequence comes from Streptomyces sp. NBC_01808, assembly GCF_035917395.1. Classification (NCBI taxonomy): domain Bacteria; kingdom Bacillati; phylum Actinomycetota; class Actinomycetes; order Kitasatosporales; family Streptomycetaceae; genus Streptomyces; species Streptomyces sp. NBC_01808. The sequence goes on along the minus strand of NZ_CP109072.1, from coordinate 1,387,953 downwards.
GCAGTGGCGCTGGTACGCGACCGGCCCCGGCCACGCCGTCGCCCTCAAGCAGGGCCCGAACGCCGGCCGGCTCGTCATCCCGTCGAACCACTCCACCGCCCCGCCGGCCGGCTCCGCGGACACCGGGCAGGAGGCCAGGTACTACGGCGCCCACGCCATCTACAGCGATGACGGCGGCCGCACCTGGAAGATGGGCTTCGTCGACGACGAGTACGAGGGCGAGATCAACAGCAACGAGAACATCGCCGCGGAACTGCCCGACGGCCGCCTGTACTTCAGCACCCGCGACCAGAACGGCACCGCTCCCGGCAACCGCCTCGACGCCTACTCCAGCGACGGCGGCGCGACCCTCGACCGGCCGTACCGGGTGCAGCCCGACCTCAACGAGGTGCCGGTCGTCCAGGCGAGCGTGCTGCAGCCCGCGGGCCGGCACGCGCCGCTGCTCTTCTCCGGGCCCTCGAACCCCGCCAAGCGGGAGAAGATGGCGGTCTGGCGCAGCGACGACGCGGGGCGCAACTTCACCAAGGTGACGACGCTGTCGCAGCAGCCCGCGGCGTACTCGGACCTGGTGCAGGTCAACGGCCAGACGGTCGGGGTCCTGTATGAGACGGGCGTGGCCGGGTCGTACGAGACCATCGAGTTCCGCCGCCTGGACCTGGGGAACCTCGGCGGCTGACGCCCCCGGCGGCGACCGGCGGTGCCTGACGGCCGGCCGGTCGCCGCCGGCGGGAGCCGAAAACCGGCGGGAGGGCGCCGGGCCATCGCCTGGCCCGCCCCTCCCGCCGGCGTACGGTGCCGGAGCCCCGTCAGCGCAGCCCCGCCGCGGCGAGGTGCTTCTCCACCCGCCGTACCTCCTCGGCGTCCAGCGGGATCTGCGGCAGCATCGTCGCCGGGCAGTCGATGACCCCGCGCAGATGCAGGGCCGCCTTGAACGCCCCGAGCGCCGACGAGCTCATGCCCATCCGCGCCGGGTCGCCGCTCCTGACCATCCCGAAGAGCGCGAGCAGCCGCTCCTGTTCGGTCCTGGCCGACTCCCAGTCGCCCTCCCGCGCGCTGCGGTACAGCCGCACGTAGCCGTGCGGGTCGACGTTGCCCAGGCCAGGGACGACGCCGTGGGCGCCCATCGCCAGCGCGCTGTCCACCATCGTCTCGGAGCCCGTCAGCGCGGAGAAGCCCGCGACCTTGTCCCGGACGCCGACGATGACGCGGCGCAGCCCCGTCTCGTCGCCGCTGGAGTCCTTCAGCCCGGCCAGCACCCCGTCGGCGGCGAGTTGGAGCACCAGGTCGTGGCCGAGCTTGGTGTGCACCGACGCCGGCAGGTCGTAGGCGTAGACCGGCGCGCCGGTGCGGCCGGCCACCTCGCGGTAGTGCCGGTCGATCTCCGCCGGGTGGGTGCGGGTGTAGAACGGCGCGGTGACGACGAGCGCGTCCGCGCCGGCGTCGAGCGCGCTGCGGGCGTGGTCGAGCACACGCGGTGTCGTCATGTCGATCGCGCCGGCGAGCACGGGCAGTTGGCCGCCGACGTGCCGTACCACCGTGTCCACCACGGCCCTGCGCTGCTCGTCCCTGAGGTAGGCGGCCTCGGAGGACGAGCCGAGCACGAAGAGCCCGTCGACGCCCCCCGCCACGAGGAAGTCCACCAGCCTGATCAGCGAGGCGGTGTCCACCTCGGCGTCCGGCGTCAGGGGGGTGCAGACGGGCGGTACGACGCCGGTCAGGTGGGTGGGACGGGTCATGCGCTCTCCTTCGCTTGGATCACGAGATCACGGGTGCTCTCTTCGGCGGCCACCGGATGGTGGCAGCGGAACCGGTGGGACCGCGCCGCCTGCGTGACCTCCGGCATGGCCGCGGCGCACTCCGCCGTGGCCTTCCAGCACCGGGTACGGAACGGGCAGCCGCTCGGCGGCCGGGTCGCCGACGGCACGGGGCCCACGAGCGGGATCGGGTCGATGGGGTCGAGGAGCCCCGGCGTCGCCGAGAACAGCGCCCGCGTGTAGGGGTGCCGGGCGGTGTCCGTGCTGTGCTCCGCCGGGGAGTCGCCGCCGGAGCCCAGCGCGACGGCCGGCGCCTCCTCCACGATCCTGCCCAGGTACATGGTGATGACGCGGTCGCTCATCCGCCGCACCGTCTGGATGTCGTGCGAGATGAACACGAGCGCCAGGTTCAGCCGCTCCTTCAGATCCAGCAGCAGGTTGAGGATCTGCGCGCGTACGGACACGTCCAGCGCTGACGTCGGCTCGTCGGCCACCACCAGGTCCGGCTCCAGCGCCAGGGCGCGGGCGATGGCCACCCGCTGCCGCTGGCCGCCGGACAACTGGCCCGGCAGCGCGTCCGCGAGCACCGGCGGCAGGCCGACGAGCCCCATCAGCTCCCGGACCCGCTCCGTGCGCTGGGCGGCCGTGCCGCGGCGGTGCACGTCGAGCGGGTCGCGGAGGATCTGCCGGATCGGCAGCCGCCGGTTGAGGGCGGTCGACGGGTCCTGGAAGATCATGCCCGCGCCGGTGCCGATGGCCGTACGCCGCTCGCCGCCGTCCATCTTCCAGATGTCGCGGCCCCGGAACTCCACCGTGCCGGCCGTCGGTTCCTCCACCCCGACCAGCACCTTCGCCAGCGTCGACTTGCCGCAGCCGGACTCGCCGACCACGCCGACCGTCTCGCCCGCCGCGATGGCCAGGTCCGCGCCGGTCAGCGCGTACACCCGGTCGCGGGCGAACAGGCCGCCGGTGCGGGCCCGGTGGACCACGTGCGCGTCCCGTACGGTGATCAGCGCCGGCGGCGCTCCGCCGCCCCCGACCAGCCCGTCGCCCTCGACCAGGGGCTCGCTGGCCAGGTCGCCGATCGGCCCCGGGCCGCCGTTGTCCTTCGCGCTCATCGCAGCGCCTCCTTCTCCGCCTCGCCCGCGGCGGCGACCGCCGGCTCGACCGCCGGGTGGTGGCACGCCACCTCGTGCTTGCGTTCCTCGCCGACCAGTTCGGGCGCGGTGTCCAGACACGCGCCGCTCGCCATCGGACAGCGGTCGGCGAACCGGCAGCCGGCCGGGAAGTCGGCGGGCGAGGGCACGACGCCGCGGATCTGCGTCAGCCGTTCCTGGGCCGACTCCAGCGACAGCACCGAGCCCAGCAGCCCGCGGGTGTAGTGGTGGGAGGGCGCCTCGACCAGGTCGGCGGTCACGCCGTTCTCGACGATCTGCCCGCCGTACATGACGACCACCCGGTCGGTGACGTCGGAGATCAGCGCCAGGTCGTGGCTGACCAGGATGAGCGCGAAGCCCAGCTCCTCGCGCAGCCGCAGCAGCAGCTCGATGACCTGCGCCTGGACCGTGACGTCGAGCGCGGTGGTCGGCTCGTCGGCGACGATGAGCTTCGGGTTGCGGGACAGCGCCATGGCGATGAGCACCCGCTGCCGCTGCCCGCCGGACAGCTCGTGCGGATAGCTGCGCAGCGTACGCTCCGGGTCCAGGCCCACCAGCTCCAGCAGTTCGGTCGCGGTGCGCGTACCGCCGCGCCGGATCAACTGCTTGAGCTGGGCGCGGATCGTCATCGCCGGGTTGAGCGAGCTGAGCGCGTCCTGGTAGATCATCGCCATCTCGTGGCCGAGCAGCTTGCGGCGTACCCGCATCGGCAGGCCGACCAGCTCCCGGCCGTCGAAGACGACGCTGCCGCGCACCCGCGCGCCGGCCGGCTCCAGGCCCATCACCGTCAGCGCCGTCAGCGACTTGCCGCAGCCCGACTCGCCGACGAGGCCGAGGACTTCGCCGGGCCTGACGTCGAAGCTGATGCCGTCGACGATGTCCACGCCCGCGTGCCGCTTGTCGAAGCCGATGGCCAGGTCCCTGACCGCCAGCACCGGCTCGCCGCCGGGCAGCGGCCGGGCCCGTTCGCGCAGCCGCCGCGCGGCCTCGGCGAGACCCGGCAGCTCCAGCACCTTGCCGGTGCCGGGCGCGGCGGCCTCGATCCGGTCCTCGGTGCCGGCCTCCTTGACCGCCACGCTCTCCGACCGCCGGGAGGCGGGCGCCGCCCAGGCGTCCGAGATGCCCTCGGAGAGGATGTTGAGCGCCAGCACGGTCAGCAGCATCAGCAGGCCCGGGAAGACCGTGGCCCACCAGCCGCCGAGCAGCACCATGTTCTTGCCGTCCGCGATGACGCTGCCCCACGACGGGTCCGGCGGGCGGACGCCCGCGCCGATGAAGGACAGCGACGCCTCGAAGACGATCGCCTCGGCGACCTGCACGGTGCAGAACACCAGGATCGGCGCGGCGCAGTTGATGGCGACGTGCTTGACGATGATGTGCGGCGTACGGGCCCCGATGACCCGTTCCGCGGTCACGTAGTCCTCGCCGTACTGGTCCAGCACGTTGGCCCGGACGACCCGCGCGATCGGCGGCACGTACAGGAACGCGATGGCGCACACCAGCACCGGGATGCTGCCGCCGAAGACGGCGACGAGCACCGCGGCCAGCGCGATTCCCGGGAACGCCATGACGATGTCCAGGCAGCGCATGACGAACTCGTCCACCGCCTTGCGGGAGGTGGCGGCGATCGCCCCGAGCACCGCCCCGGCGACCAGCGCGAGCAGCGTGGCGCCCAGCCCGATGATCAGCGACCAGCGGGCCCCGTACATCAGCCGGCTGAGGATGTCGCGGCCGAGGCTGTCCTGCCCCATCCAGTGGTCGGCGGACGGGTGTCCGGTGCCGCCGGCCTGCGCCTGCTGGTCCAGCGGGTCGTGCGGGGCGAGCAGCGGCGCGAACACCGCGACCAGGACCACCAGGGTGAGCAGGCCCAGCGAGATCCGGGACGTCCAGGGCAGCCGGCTGAGCCCGCGGAGCCGCAGTCCCGGCCGGGACAGCCGCTCCGCGAGCTTCTGGCGGCCCCCGAGGGTGGCGAGCATCAGGCGGCACTCCTCAGTCGGGGGTTGACCAGCAGATAGAGGATGTCGATGACGAGGTTGACGACGACGAAGGCGACGGCGACGGTCAGCACCACGCCCTGTACGACCGCGGGATCGCCGTTCTTCACCGCGTTGATCATCAACGTGCCCATGCCGGGCAGCGAGAAGATCGTCTCGATCACGACGGCGCCGCCGAGCAGATAGCCCACCCGGAGGCCGAGCACCGTCAGCGGGTTGACCAGCGCGTTGCGCAGCACGTTGCGGCCGACCACGACGACCGGCGGCAGCCCGCTGCCGATCGCCGTGCGCACGTAGTCCTTGTCCAGCTCCTCCACCACCGCGGTGCGGACGATGCGGGTGAGCTGCGCGGCGACGTGCAGCGACAGCGCGATGGCCGGCAGGGTCATGGTCTTGAGCCAGCCCGTGAAGGAGTCGCCCGGATTGACGTAACCCCCGGAGGGGAACCACCCCCAGTCCACCGCCAGGTACTGGATCAGCAGCAGCGCCACCCAGAAGGCGGGCGCTGCGACGCCGATCAGCGAGACGATGCGGATCACCTGGTCCGGGATCCGGTCGCGGTAGATCGCGGCCGTGACCCCGAAGAGCACCGACAGCACTATCGCGAGGGCGAGCCCGAGGAAGGTGAGCTGCATGGTCAGGGGCAGCGCGGTGGTCACCTGGTCGATGACCGGCCGGCCGTTGAGCGCGCTGAGCCCCATGTCGCCCTTGAGCAGGTCGCCGACGAAGGCGGCGTAGCGGACGGGCAGGGGGTCGTTGAGCCCGTGCTCCTCGCGGTAGTCCTCGAGCTGCTGCTCGGTGGGGTTGGCACCCTGGAAGTTCGCCACCGCCGGGTCGATGTCCGAGAAGCGCATGACGAGGAAGACGAACAGCACGATCCCGAGCATCAGCGGGACGAGCAGGGCGATGCGGCGTAGCAGCATCCTGGCGATCTGGGCCACGTACGTGAGCTCCTAGCCTTGACTGACCGTGACGGCCCCGCCCTACGCGGGCTTGGCCTTGAGGAGGTTGATGCCGGGGTAGGGCTGCGGCTGGATCCCGGTGATCTCGCCGTCGTCCCAGGCGGTGACCAGCTCGGTGTGGACCACGGGGTAGATGACCGCATTCTCCGCGATGACGTCCAGGTACTCCTGCGTCATCTGCTTCTTCTTCTCCTGGTCCGGCTCGCGCGTGGCCGCGTCCATGAGCCGGAACAACTGCTTGGCCTCGGACGCCTGGGACCAGCGGGCGTAGTCCATCCAGACGTTCTCGGCGGTGTAGTTGTAGCGGAGGATCAGATCCGCGTCGATGCCGAGCTGGTTGGGGTTCGAGGCGGAGGCGACGACCTGGTAGTTCGCCTTCTGGTCCAGCTTCGTGAAGAGGGCGGAGGTCTCCTGCGGTTCGAGCGTGGTCTCCACGCCGATGGCGTCCCAGGACTCCTTGATGGTCGGGATGCAGTCCGCGATCCAGCTCACGGTCGACGCCATGAGCGTCACCTTCAGCCCGCTGACCCCGGCGTCCTCCAGCAGCGCCTTGGCCTTGTCCGGGTCGTAGCCGTAGACGGTCCTGGCCTTGCGGTACGTGGGGTTGCCCTCGTCGAGGAAGGAACTGGCGGCCTTGCCGTAGCCCTTCAGGCCCGCCTCGATCATCTTGTCGGTGTCGATGGCGTAGTGCAGCGCCTGGCGCACGCGTACGTCGTCGAAGGGCGCCCGCTCGGTGTTGAAGAGCAGGAACATGTGGTTCATGCCGGCCCCGCCCTCGACGGTGAGGCCGTCCTGCTCCAACTGCTTCACGTTGGCGTAGGGGATGTTGTCGGAGATCTGCGCGCCGGCGCTCCCGCCGGAGATCTTCGCGACCCGGGGGGCGGCGTCCACGATGGACAGCCAGTTCATCTTCTTGAAGTTGGCCTTGCGCGGGCCGTTGTAGTCCGCGTACGCCTCGAAGGAGGTGTTCGACAGCGGCTGGTTGGCCGTCATCTTGTACGGTCCCGAGCCGACGGCCACCTCGGGCAGGCCGGTGTCGAGGTCCTTCCAGGCACCGGACTTGCCGAGGATGTGCTTGGGCAGGATCTTCGCCAGGGTGAGCCGGGACAGCCCGTCCGGGAAGGGAAAGGCGAGCACCAGGTCGACGGTGTTGTCCCCGGTCTTCTTGACCTCCTTCAGCCAGCCGGCGAAGAACCCGTGAGCGAGGGTCTGGGTCTTGGTGTCGAGTATCCGGTCGAAGGTGAACACCACGTCGTCGGCGGTGACCGGCTTGCCGTCGTGCCACGTCGCGCCGGAGCGCAGGGTGAACGACCAGGTGTCCGCGCCGGTGTCGGCGGGCAGTTCGGTCGCCAGCGCGGGGTAGGGCTCGCGGGTGATGGGGTCGGTGTCCAGCAGCCCCTCGAAGATGTGGTGGTTGGCGGCCACGGAGAACGCGGACGCGGTCAGCGTGGGGTCCCAGCTCTGGTCGTTGCCGTACCCGATGACGGCGGTGACGGAGTCCCCGCCGCCGCCCCCGCCGGTGTCCGAGGTCGAGTCCGGACCTCCCGAGCAGGCGGCCAGCGCCGGCGCCATGACGCCGAAGGCGCCCAGCGCCCCGCCGTACTGCAGCAGTCGCCGGCGGTCGACGCCCGGCTCTGGTGATACGTCGCTCACGGTGCCTCCAGGAGGGGAAAAACAGGAAATGGCGCCGCGCCTGTCCCTGTCCCGGGGAAAGGCGGGGTGATGGGAGGTCCTACGTTCTACCTCTTGGCGGTGAACATAGAAGTTGGCCGGGAGGCGGGTCAAGAGGTCGGCGGCAAGCGTTATGCGCTGTCAACCCCGCCCGAGCCGGGCATCGACGACGATCTCCCCCGGCTCCGCGCGCCTTTCCGGCGCGTCCGGCAGCGGCGTTCGCTCCTGCGCGTCGTCCAGGGCGCGGTGCAGCGCCCGTACGTCCGCCTCCGGGTGAGCAGCCGCGGGGCGAGCGCGGCCAGGTCCGCGTGGACCGGCGAGGGCCGGGGTGAGGTCGGGGAGCCCGGCCGCGGCGAGGACGGCGGGGTCGGGGGCGGCGGAGCCGGGGGCCGTGGTCATGGGGTGGGGAGGTTGCGGTGGCGGACCGAGGTGAGCCAGGACTCGACGCGGGGCTGGTCCGGGGACTCCGGGAGGGGGCTCGCGGGCAGGGCCCCGTCGAGGCGGGTGGCCAGCTCCGCGGTCCACGCCGTCACTTCGTCCCAGGTCAGCTCGCCGCGCCGGACCGCCAGCAGCCGCTCGCGGTGCGGGCCGACGTCGACGCACAGCTCACCCGTACGCAGCAGCGCCTCCCCGCTCAGCAGCAGCCGCAGCAGGTGCACCACGTGCTTCCACCGCACCTCGCCGGTGCGCTCCCGGCGCGCGCGGGCCCGGGCGAGCTGGCGGTACGCGTAGCGGCCGAACGTGCGGTGGACCTGCCGGGACAGGAACGCCGGGCTGATCTCGCGCAGTTCCGCACCGAGCGGCGTGCAGCGCTCGACCAGCGGGGAGTGGAGCACTTCGAGCAGGTTCGGATTCCCGTCGAGCGCGAGCGCGCAGCAGCGCTCCACCTCCCAGCTGAACTGCTCGGGCAGCGGCCCCTCCCAGTGCGGCGGCGGCTTCTCCAGCCGCCAGAACCACTCCGTCGGCGCGACGTACACCCCGCGCCGGTCGGTGTCGGACGCCGGCGTCGCCAGGCCGAAGGCGCGCGAACCCGCCACCACCGCAAGGATGGTGTGCTTCTCGACCAGCAGTTCGCCGCGCTCCACCCGGCCATCCTCGCCGGGCCCCGCCGCCGCCCGCCAGGGGTTTTACGCTCCTGGCCGCCGCCCCCGGGTCACGCCACCTGCGCCAGCACCTCGGCCGCGATCAGCTCCAGGTGGTCCAGGTCCGACAGGTCGAGGATCTGGAGGTAGAAGCGCTGCGAGCCGGCCGCGCCGTAGCGGCCGAGCTTCTCGACCACCTCCGCAGGGGTGCCGGCCAGGCCGTTCTCCTTCAGCTCCGGTACCTGCCTGCCGATGGCCGCCGCCCGGCGCGCCACCTCCGCGTCGTCCTTGCCGACGCAGGCGACGAGCGCGTTGGAGTACACCAGGTCGGACGGCGCCCGGCCGGCGGCCTCGGCCGCCTCGCGGACCCGGGCGAACTGCCGCTCGGTGTCCTCCGCCGAGCTGAACGGCACGTTGAACTCCGCCGCGTAGCGGGCGGCCAGCGCCGGGGTGCGCTTCGGGCCCATGCCGCCGATCAGCACCGGCAGCGGCGCCTGCACCGGCTTCGGCAGCGCGGGGGAGTCCTTCAGGTCGTAGTGCGTGCCGGAGTAGCTGAAGGTGTCGCCGGTCGGGGTGCCCCACAGCCCCGTCACGATCGCGAGCTGCTCCTCCAGCCGGGCGAACTTCTCCTTCGGGAACGGGATCCCGTAGGCGGTGTGCTCGTCCTCGAACCACCCCGCCCCGATGCCCATCTCGACCCGCCCGCCGGACATCTGGTCCACCTGCGCCACCTGGATGGCCAGCGGCCCCGGCAGCCGGAAGGTGGCGGCGGTCATCAGCGTGCCGAGCCGGATCCGGCGGGTCTCGCGGGCCAGGCCCGCCAGCGTCACCCAGGCGTCCGTCGGCCCGGGCAGGCCGCTCACGTCGCCCATCTTCAGATAGTGGTCGGAGCGGAAGAAGGCGTCGAAGCCGAGGTCTTCGGTGGCGCGGGCCACGGTCAGGAGGGTGTCGTACGAGGCGCCCTGCTGCGGTTCTGTGAAGATGCGGAGATCCATGGAGCCATTGTGCGTCAGCCGTGCCCTGCGGCTTCCCGGGGCACGTCGGCGGTGCATAGAGTGCAGTCACCGCACTGCCCGGCTTGCCGCTAGGGGGTCAGGATGACGGTCGTCTACCGCGCGCCGGAAGGGGACGACGGACTGGAGTTCACGGTCCGGCTGACTCCCGAGGAGACCAGGGCGCTGACCCGCGAGGCCCGGCTGCTGGCGGAGATCGTCGACAGTTGCCTGTGGGCCCTCGGCATGCTCCGTACGGGCGTCAACTCCCGCGACGCCGGCGGCCCCGCGCCCATCCCGGGCGACTGGTACGCCGCCCTGCGCGACCTGGAGCGCATCGCGCCCCGGATCGAGGGCACGCGGGACGCGGTGATCCGCGCGCTCGCCGAGGCGGGGGAGGGCACCGACCGGCTGGCGCACGCGATGCACACCGACGAGGAGACGGCGTTACGGCGCCGGGCGGCCGTGCTCGGGAACCCGCCGTCGGAGTGGGAGACCTGGGCGGCGAAGGGCGCGCCGGAGTAACACCTGCGGCACCCCGTCATGCCGGCCTTCAGGCGCGGCAGTCGAGCCGCGCCCTCAGGCCCGTCGCGCGAGCCCGGTCCTCAGGCCCGTTCCACCAGCACCGCCGAGCCCTGCCCCACCCCGACGCACATCGTCGCCAGCCCCCGCCGCGCGCCCGTACGCACCATCCGGTGCAGCAGCGTCGTCAGGATCCGCGCCCCCGAGCAGCCCAGCGGGTGGCCCAGCGCGATGGCCCCGCCGTCCGGGTTGACCGTCTCCGGGTCCAGCCCCAGCTCGTCCACGCACGCCAGCGACTGCGCCGCGAACGCCTCGTTCAGCTCGGCCGTCTCCACGTCCGCCACCGACCAGCCCAGCCGGTCCAGCGCCTTGCGCGTCGCCGGCACCGGGCCGACGCCCATGACGTCGGGGTGGACGCCGGCCGAGGCGCCGGCCGCGTACCGGCCGAGCGATTCCAGGCCCAGTTCCGCCAGCGCTTCCTCGCTCACCAGCAGCAGCGCCGCCGCCCCGTCGTTCATCGGCGAGGAGTTGCCCGCGGTCACGCTGCCGCCCGCCCGGAACACCGGCTTCAGCTTCGCCAGTTGCCCGGCCGAGGTGTCCTCCCGGATGCACTCGTCCGCCGTCACCGGGCCGGCGTCGGGCCGTACGACCGGCAGCAGCTCCGCGTCGAAGTGCCCCGCCGCCCGCGCCGCCGCGGCCCGCCGGTGGCTGCGCAGCGCGAACTCGTCCTGCCGCGCCCGCCCCACCCCGTACTTCCCGGCGACCTCCTCCGCCGTCTCGCCCATCGCGAGCAGCCCGTGCAGGTCCCGCATCCGCGGGTTGACCAGCCGCCAGCCCAGCCGGGTGTCGGCCGTCGCCATCGCCCGCGGCAGCGCCTCGTCCGGCCGGGGCAGCACGAACGGCGCGCGGCTCATCGACTCCGAGCCGCCGGCCAGCACCACGTCCGCCTCGCCCGCGGCGATGGCGCGGGCGGCGGTCGTGACGGCCTCCAGGCCCGACGCGCAGAGCCGGTTGAGGGTGGCGCCGGGGACGGACTCGGGCAGGCCGGCCAGGAGGAGGGCCATGCGGGCGACGTTGCGGTTGTCCTCGCCCGCCTGGTTGGCGGCGCCCCAGTAGACGTCGTCGATACGGGCCGGGTCGAAAGCGGGAACGCCGTCGAGGAGCCCGCGGATCACCCCCGCGGCGAGGTCGTCGGGGCGTACGGCGGACAGCGAGCCGCGCAGCTTCCCGATCGGCGTGCGGCGGGCGGCGGCGAAGTGGACGGTGCGCACGGCGGGCCTCCCCATCGAAACTAGCGGTGCTAGTTTCGGACTATAGCCCGCGCGCCGGGCCCGCGGCCAGGATGCCCCGCGACGTACCATCCGCCCACTTCCACGGTGATCGCTTACGATCGAACACGTTGTCCTGGACGACCGCGAAGCCGACGCGAGGAGAGCACGATGAGCAGTGCCAAGGTTGCCGACCAGCTCGTGGAGGTCCTCCTCCAGTACGGCGTGAAGCGCATCTACGGCGTCGTCGGCGACAGCCTCAACCCGCTCGTCGACGCCATCCGCCGCAGCGACGGCGCCATCGAGTGGGTGCACGTGCAGAACGAGGAGGCCGGTGCCTTCGCCGCCGCCGCCGAGGCGCAGGTCACCGGGCAGCTCGCCGCCTGCGCCGGTTCCTGCGGACCCGGCAACACCCACCTCATCCAGGGCCTGTTCGACGCCCAGCGCAGCGGCGCCCCCGTCCTCGCCATCGCCTCGCACATCCCGTCCACCCAGATCGGCAGCGGCTACTTCCAGGAGACCCACCCGGAGAAGCTCTTCGACCAGGCGTCCGGCTACTGCCAGTTGATCTCCCAGCCCGAGCAGATGCCCCGCATCGCCCGGATCGCCGCCCAGCACGCCGTCGGCGCCAACGAGGTAGCGGTGCTCGTCCTGCCCGGCGACATCGCCGACAAGCAGGCCGCCAACCCCACCGGGCACACGGTCCCCTGCGCCCGCCCGGCCGCCGTCGTCCCCGACCCGCAGACCGTGCGCGAGCTGGCCGACGCCCTCAACGGCGCCGACCGCGTCGCCCTGTTCGCCGGCGCGGGCGTCCGCGGCGCGCACGCCAAGGTGATGCGGCTCGCCGAGACCGTCAAGGCGCCCGTCGGGCACACGCTGCGCGGCAAGGAGTGGATCCAGTACGACAACCCGTACGACGTCGGCATGATCGGCCTCCTCGGCTACGGCGCCTGCTACGACGCGCTCCAGGAGGCCGACCTCGTCGTGATGCTGGGCACCGACTTCCCGTACGACGCCTTCCTGCCGCAGGCCAAGACCGTCCAGATCGACATCGACGCGACCCGCCTCGGCCGCCGTACGCCGCTGGAGGTCGCCGTGCACGGTGACGTCGCCTCCACCCTGGACGCGGTGCAGCCGCTGCTGCGCGAGAAGCGCGAGCGGCGCTTCCTCGACGCCACGCTGCGCAAGCACGAGCGGTCGCTGACCAAGGTCGTCGAGGCGTACACCTCGAACGTCGAGAAGCACGTCCCGATCCACCCCGAGTACGCCGCCCGGCTGCTGGACACGCTCGCCGCGGACGACGCCGTGTTCACCGTCGACACCGGCATGAACAACGTCTGGGCCGCCCGCTACCTCACGCCCAACGGCCGCCGCCGCGTCATCGGTTCCTTCACGCACGGCTCCATGGCCAACGCCCTGCCGCATGCCATCGGCGCCGCCAGCGCCGACCGCGACCGCCAGGTCATCTCGCTCTCCGGCGACGGCGGCCTCGGCATGCTGCTCGGCGAGCTGATCACCGTCAAGCAGCACGACCTGCCCGTCAAGACCGTCCTGTTCAACAACTCCTCGCTCGGCATGGTCAAGCTGGAGATGCTGGTCGACGGCCTGCCCGCGTACGGCACCGACCACAGCAAGGTCGACTTCTCCGCCATCGCCCGCGGCGTCGGCATCCCCGCCTGGCGGGTGGAGAAGCCCGGCGAGATCGAGGGCGCCCTGCGGGAGGCGCTGGCGGCGAAGGGCCCCGCGCTGGTCGAGCTGATCACCGACTCCAACGCGCTGTCGATCCCGTCGCGGATCACGCTGGAGCAGGTGCGCGGCTTCGCGCTGGCCGCCGGGCGCACGGTGCTGGAGGGCGGCGTCGGCACGATGCTCGACCTGGCCCGCTCCAACCTCCGCAACATCCCCCGCCCCTGACCGCGAGGACGTCGTGCCGTACGCGCCGGGCGCCCGTCCGGTCCGTACGGCACGGGCCCCTCAGGTCAGCCAGGGCAGGTCGCCGAAGTAGCCGCCCTTCGCCGGCGGGGTGAGCAGCGCCTGCCGCGTGCGGTACGTCAGCGGCGTGCCCGCGCACCGCGCGGCGGCCCGCGCGCGCAGCTCCCAGCGGCCCGCGGGGGCGCCCTTCGGCGGCGTCACCCGCCAGCGGGTGACCACCTCGGCGCCCGGCGCGAGCCGGGCGCGCGGCCTGCGGGTCGCGGCGCGCACCTTCCAGCCCTCGGGGACCTGCAACTGCACCCGCGGCTCGGTCCACGGGCTGTCGGACCCGTTGTGCAGGGTGGCGGTGACCGTCAGCACCCGGCCCGGCTCGGCGTAGGGCGGGGCGCCGATGCGTACGCCGAAGGGCTCGCGGTCGTACGTGTCGCGCCACTCCCGCCGCATGACGTGCACCAGCCGGGCGGCGATGTCCGGCCGGTCCGCGACCCGGTCGACGGACTCGGCGGGGTCGTCCGCCAGGTTGTACAGCTCCACCTGCCAGCGGTCGTCCGGCGCCCTGCGGTCCTTGCCGGGCGCGAAGCGCACCGCCTTCCAGTCGCCGGCGCGCACCGCCTCGGAGATCCGGCCGATCCGGTCGTGGTCGGCGGCGCGGGCCAGCGGCGTGGAGGCCCGCTCGTTGCGGTACCAGTACAGGAACTCGTGCCGGGGCGCGGGCCCGGTGCCGGTGAGCAGCGGGGCGAGGGAGAGCCCGTCGACGTCCCGGGGCGCGGGGGCGCCGCCCAGCTCGGCGAGGGTGGGCAGCAGGTCTATGTGGGGCGTCGGCCGGTTCACGACGCCGCGCCGGATGCGGTACGGGGACCAGGCGATGAGCGGCACCCGGATGCCGCCCTCGTACAGGTTCCGCTTGTAGCCGCGCAGCCCTTGCTCGCGCTGGAAGAGCGCCGGCGTCACGCCGCCCTCCTCGTGCCGGCCGTTGTCGCTGGTGACGATCACCACGGTGTCCTCGGCGATGCGCCGCGCGTACAGCTCCTCGATCACCTGGCCGACCATCCGGTCGAAGTTCGCGACCTGCGCGGCGTGCCCCTTGTCCTCCGGCTTCCAGTCGGTGTCGCTGTACTCGCCGGTGTCCGGCACGGTGCTCGGGGCGTGCGGCACGTTGGGGGAGAGGTAGAGGAAGAACGGCTCCTCGGCGTGGTTGCGGATGAACTGCAGGGCGCGCCTGGAGAACTGCTCGGGCGCGTACGTGCCGCGCCCGCCGTCCCCGTTGCCCGCGAGCGGGACGCGGCGGCTGTTGTGCCAGAGGTACTGCGGGAAGTAGTAGTGCGCGTGCCGGTGCGTCAGATAGCCGTAGAACTCCTCGAAGCCCCGGTAGTTGGGGTGGCTGTGCTGGTCCGGCTCCTCGGGGCCGAAGCCCCACTTGCCGATGCACGCGGTGCGGTAGCCGCGGGCCTGCAGCAGCTCGGCGACCGTGGTGTCGGCGTCGCCGATGGAGGGCTGGATGCCGCGCATCGGGTTCTCCCGGACCCGGGCCCGGCCGCTGTGCAGGCCGGTCAGCAGCGAGGCGCGCGACGGCGCGCAGACCGGCGCGGAGGCGTACGCCGCGGTGAACCGCAGCCCGTCTTCCGCGAGCCGGTCCAGGTGGGGGGTGCGGATGAGCTGCTGGCCGTACGAGCCCAGCTCGCCGTAGCCGAGGTCGTCGGCGACGATCAGCACGATGTTGGGGCGGTCGCCGCGAGGGC
Source organism: Streptomyces sp. NBC_01808 (assembly GCF_035917395.1). Lineage (NCBI taxonomy): Bacteria > Bacillati > Actinomycetota > Actinomycetes > Kitasatosporales > Streptomycetaceae > Streptomyces > Streptomyces sp. NBC_01808. Next base: position 1,372,880 of record NZ_CP109072.1, on the reverse strand, counting down.
TGCCCGGCGCGGCGGCGAGCGGGGCGGGGGTCAGCGCCGCGACGCCGACGCCCGTGGCCGCGGCCGCGAGGAACTGCCGTCGGGTGGTCAACCGGCTCCCCCTCTCGGACGACTGGTGCCGATGAGCAGCGCCGTCCGGAGGCGGTGGCGGGGCGGGCACGCAGTGTCTGGGGCCGCGTCACCCGCCGGGGGTGAACGGGTCCGGCTGTCGGGTCCGCCGTGGCGGAATCCGGGCCGGAAGCGGTGCGAGGCGCCCGTATCCGGGTATGGCCGGGCGCCCGACTGCCGCGCCGTCTGGTCGGGACGGCGGAATGGCCGCGCAGGGGTGACCTACGGATCAGTTCCCCCCGGACTGCGTCTACCCCGTGCGCTTGCGTACGGCTTGACGTTTCGAGGGGGACCCTACCACCAACGATCGACGCCTCCGCGCGCGTTGGGGGCTCGCGGAGGCCGCGCCTCCGGTCGCTCCGTACCCGCTACTTGCGTCCCTCGCGTCCCTCACGCCACTCCCGTACCAGCGTGTCGGCGTCCAGCGGGGCGAGCTTCAACGGCGGGCCGACGGCGGGCGCGCGGTGCGCCGCGCGGATCTTCTCGTTGACCTCCGCGACGATCTCGCGCACCTCCTTTTCGCTCCGCGCACTGGTCACGGCGGTGAGCGCGGCCTCGGCCTCCTTGCGGACGGCGAGCGAGGGCGGCAGCGCGGACAACTGCTCGCGTGCCATCTTCGCCTTGACCCACCACAGCTCGTCGTACGGCCGGTCGAGATCCGCGAGCGGCTTGCCCTTGCCCGGGAGGTCGTCGAACCCGCCGCGCTCGGCCGCCTCCCGGATCTGCCGGTCGATCCAGGACTCGAAGCTCACACCCGGCGGCTTGCGTTCGGTCATGCGCGGTGCTCCCCTCCGCTCGCGGCGGTCGCCGATCGGCCGTTCTCCCACCTCAACGGTAGCGGTGGCGCCCCGGCCCCCGGCGCGCGGGTGACGTCGCGCCGATGGCGGCTCTCAGCTTGCGCACACCTTGGTAACAATTCAGACAATGGCCTCGGAAGGTGTCCATCCGGCCCCGAGAGGGAGACCCACGTGCCCCGTCTGCGTTCCGCGCGCCGTGCACCGCTGCCGCCGCGCCGTGCCCCGCGCCCCGCGCGCCCCACGACGCGGCTGCCGCGCTCCGCGCACCTCGCCGGCGCCGCGGCCGCCGTCCTCGCCCTCTCGGTCGCCGCCGCGTCCTGCGCCGCGCCCGGGCAGGGCGGCAGCGCCGCCGCCGCCGACGCGGCGGCGGAGCTGGTGCTGCAGCCCGTCGCCGACCGCGGGCACGATCCGTTCACCCCGAGCACCGCGACGCCCGACGGCGCCGCGCCGTCGCCTTCCCGCGCCGCCGCGCCGCCCGACAGCCCCCCGCCGGCGGAGCCGGGCAGGCACCAGTCGGTGTCGGGCGGGAAGGCCGGGCTGTACGGCGGCGTACGGAACGTCGCGAGCTGCGACGTCGACAAGCAGATCGCCTTCCTCGGCCGCGACGCCGACAAGCAGGCGGCGTTCGCGCGCACCCTGCGGGTCGACGAGGGGGACCTGCCGGGCTTCCTGCGCGAACTCACCTCCGTGCTGCTGCGCACCGACACCCGGCTGACCGGCCACGGCTTCGCGGACGGCGAGGCGAGCCCGTTCCAGTCGGTGCTTCAGGCAGGCACCGCGGTGATGGTCGACGACAAGGGCGTACCGCGGGTGCGATGCGCGAGCGGCAGCCCGCTGGCGGCGCCGGAGAAGCTGAGCGGCAACGACCGCTACGGCGGCACCGGCTGGCGCGGCTACCGGCCGTCGCGGACCGTCGTGGTCACGCCCGCGCAGCGGGCGCTGTCCCGGCTCGTCATCGTGGACGTCAACACCGACCTGTGGTTCGAGCGGCCCGTCGGCGCGCGGCCCGGCGAGGACCGGAAGCTGCCGCAGCCGCCGCGGGACCACTTCAACCCGCCGTCGCCCAGTGGCTCCCACAGCCCCAGCGCCGAGCCCACGGGCAGCCCGGGGCCGACCACCGAGGGCCCGTCCGAGGGGCCCGGCACCGAGTCCGGGGAGCCGAGCACCGCCCCGCCGCTGCCGGGCGGCATCGACGAGGAAGAGGACCACGAGCGGGTCTCCGCGGGCGAGTCGGCCGGGGCGGGCGAGTCAGCCGGGTGAACCCGCCGGCTCCGCCGCGGGACCCGGCGCCGTCCGGGGCGCGGCGGGCCGGCGCCGCACCGGCGCCAGCGTGAACCCGCGCGGCATCAGCGTCAGCCGCTCGGCTATGTCCAGCCGGTAGCCGGGGTCGCCGCGCAGCTCGTACCTGCGCAGCAGCAGCCCCAGCACGAGCGTCGCCTCGTGCAGCGCGAACTGCCGCCCGATGCACGCCCGTTCGCCGGTGCCGAAGGGCTTGAAGACGTGCCCGGGCCGGGCCCGTACCCGCTCCGGCAGGAAGCGGTCCGGGTCGAAGCGGTCGGCGTCCTGGCCCCAGACCGCCGGGTCGCGGTGCAGGGCCGGGATCAGCACCAGGGCCCACGCGCCGGCCCGCATCGGGTGGACGCCGCCCAGCATCGTGTCCCTACGGGCGGCGCGGGTGAACGCGGGCGCCGTGGGCCACATCCGCAGGGACTCGTCCAGCACCCGGCGCACGTAGCGCAGCTTGCTCACCTGCCGGTACGACGGCTCCCCGGCAGGACCCCACACCCGGTCCACCTCGGCGCGGGCGCGGGCCATCACCTCGGGGTGGCGGGAGAGGTAGTACAGCGCGAAGGAGAGCGCGCCGGAAGTCGTCTCGTGCCCGGCGACCAGGAACGTGAGTATCTGGTGGCGGATGTTCTCCGGCGACAGCCGCTCCCCGGTGCGCGGATGGCGGGTGTTGAGCATCAGCCCGAGCAGGTCCTGCGCCTCCGGGTCCTCGCGCGCGGTGCGCTCCCGTACGACCCGGTCGACGACGGAGGTGAGATACGCGGCGTCGGCGCTGCCGCGGCGGCCGGGACCGCGGTTCTTCACCGGGCTGAACGGCCGCGGCACGTCGCCGCCCTGGGCATGGCGCAGGGAGCGGACCATGGCGGCGACGAACGGGTGCTGCTCGGTGCGCTCGAAGGAGCCGAAGTCGTAGCCGAAGCCGGTGTGGGCGATGGTCTCCAGGGTCAGCTTGGTCATGTCGGCGGAGACGTCGGCCGCGGTGCCGGCTCCGGCGTGCGCGTCCCAGGCGGCGGTCAGCCGGGAGGCCATCGCGAGCATCACCGGGTGGTAGCGCTCCATCGCCTCGCGGGTGAAGGCGGGCGCGAGGATGTCGTGGCCGAGCTGCCAGTTGGGCTCGTGGCTGTGCGCGGTGAACAGGCCGTCGCCGCCCACCTCGCGCAGGTTGTAGACGGCGAGCACGACGCGCTTGGTGAACCGCGACTCGTCCGCCAGCTCGGCGAAGAGGTCCGCGCCGGAGACCACCACGATCTCCAGCCCGAAGATCTTGCGCCGGAAGATCGGCCCCAGCTCCCGGGCCATCCGCAGCGAGTCCTGTATGGGCCTGCCGGGATCGAGGCCGAAGACGTCGCCCACCACCGGCAGCCGGTGGCGGGGGCGGGGGATGCGGCTCAGCTCCGGCCAGGGTGCGGGACGGGTGCGTAAGAACGGCGTCGCCATCGTGCCCTCCCTTATTGAACTCGATTCAGTAAGCAGCGTGCGGCACTGCTGAACCGGTGTCAAGTAAGGTGGCGCGATGGCTCGTTCCGGCGCTCGGGGTACGGAGACGGGGCGCCCGCGCACCCGCATGGGCACCGAGGAGCGGCGCCGGCAGTTGCTGCGGATCGGCGCCGAACTCTTCGCCGAGCGGCCCTTCGACGACGTGTGGATCGAGGAGGTCGCCGAGCGCGCCGGCGTCTCGCGCGGGCTGCTCTACCACTACTTCCCGGCCAAGCGGCAGTTCTACGCGGCCGTCATCCGGCACGAGGGCGAGCGCCTGCTGCGCATGACCGAGCCGGACCCGGACACCCCCGTCGGCCGGCAGGTGCAGCAGGGGCTGGAGGCGTACCTGCGCTACGCCGAGGAGCACGCCCGCGGCCTGCGCGCCTTCCACCGCGCCTCGGCCACCGGGGACCGGGAGATCCACGAGATCCACGAGCAGCTCCTCGCCGAGCAGGAGCGCCGGATCGTCACGGTGCTCGACGCCCAGGCCGCAGCCGGGCTGATCGACGGGCCCGCGCCCGCGGCGCTGCGGCTGGCGGTGCACGGCTGGCTGGCGTTCGTCACGGCGGCGGTCCTGGACTGGCTGGAGCGGGGGGAGCCGTCGCGGGCGGAGGTACGTGAGGTGTGCACCCGGGCGCTGCTCGGGGCGCTGGAGGGGGCGCGGGGGGACTGAGCCGACGCGGCCCGCCGGGCTGCCCGCCGTACGGTGGCCGCGGACCGGCCCGCGCGGGTCCTGGCGCCGCCCCCGTGGGCCGCCGGGGCCGCCCGCCGGGCGGTCCCCGCGGGCCCGCCGCCGCTCGACTCGTGAGCTGCGGGCCGCGGCCCTACGCTGGTGAGCATGGCCGCGCGAGCACTGGACGCCACCGGGGTCGCGGAACTCGTACAGGCCGCGACCGCCGCGCCCTCCATGCACAACGCACAGCCGTGGCACTTCCGCTGCCACCTCGGCCACCGCACCGTCGAGATACGCGCCGACATGGAGCGCGCCATGCCCGCCGCCGACCCCGAGCGGCGCGCCCTCCACGTCGGCTGCGGCGCCGCGCTGTGCAACCTGCGGTCCGCCGCGGCCGCCGCCGGCTGGCGGACCAGGACCGACCTGCTCCCGGCCGCGCACGAGCCGCTGCTGCTCGCCTCCGTCCGGCTCACCGGCGCGGAGCCCGGCGAGGAGACCGATACGGCGCTCGCCGCGCTGGCGGAGCAGATCCCCCGCCGGCACTCCAGCCGCTGGCCGTTCGCGGAGAAGCCCGTACCGCCCGCCGATCTGACGGACCTCGTCGAAGCGGCGCGTACCGAGGGCGCGACGCTGGTGTTCCCCGACGCCTGGCACGCGGCGTCCCTGCTGGAGCTGGTGCAGGACGCCGAGGTACGCGACGCCGAGACGCCCGACCGCGCCGAGGAGCTGGCCCGCTGGACGCACCCGTGGCCTGACACCGCGGACGAGGGCGTCCCCGGCTACGCCTACGGCCCCCGGCGCCGCAGCGGCACCGCCCCGATGCGCGACTTCGGCGGCCGCACCGAGCCGCCCGGCCGGACCAGCGCCCCCTTCGAGACCGCGCTGAACATCGCCCTGCTCGGCACCGCGCACGACAGCCCGGCCGAGTGGCTGCGCGCGGGCCAGGCGCTGGAGCGCGTGCTGCTGACGGCCACCCGCGCCGGGCTTGTGGTCTCGCTCACGAGCGAGGCGCTGGAGTGGTCCGACCTGCGCGCGCTCGTCCGCGACCCGCTGACCGACGTCGGCCAGGTCCAGATGGTGCTGCGCATCGGCTACGGGCCCCGCGGCCCGACGACGCCGCGCCGGCCGCTCTCGGAGGTCATGGAGATCGTCTGAGCACCGGCGGCGGCCCACGCCCGCGCGCTCGGCGCCGAGATCCGCCGCGGCACCGCGCTGACCGGCCTGAGTCAGGACGCGCACGGCGTGACCGTGCGGACGGCCGCGGGCGAGCTGACCGCCCGCTGGCTCGTCGGCTGCGACGGCGGCCAGAGCACCGTGCGCAAGCTCCTCGGCGTCGGCTTCCCCGGCGAGCCCGCCCGCATCGAGACGCTGATCGCCGACGTCCGGCTGACCGCGCCGCGGGCGGAGGTCATGGCGGCGGTGGCCGAAGTCCGCAGGACCCAGCTCCGGTTCGGCATCGCGCCGTTCCCCGACGGTACGTACCGCGTCATCGTGCCCGCCGCGGGACTGGCCGCCGACCGCGCCGTCCCGCCCGCCTTCGACGAGCTACGCGCCCGGCTGCGGGCCGTCGCGGGCTCCGACTTCGGTGCGTACGAGGCGAGTTGGCTCTCCCGCTTCGGCGACGCCACCCGGCAGGCCGAGAGCTACCGCACCGGCCGCGTCCTCCTCGCCGGCGACGCGGCGCACGTGCACCCGCCGGTGGGCGGGCAGGGGCTCAACCTCGGCGTCCAGGACGCATTCAACCTCGGCTGGAAGCTGGCCGCCGAGGTCGCCGGCCGGGCGCCCGCGGGGCTGCTCGACACGTACCACGCCGAACGCCACCCCGTGGCCGCCGACGTGCTGGACAACACCCGCGCGCAGACGCTGCTCATGTCCACCGAGCCGGGGCCGCGGTCCGTACGCCGGCTGCTCGCCGAGCTGATGGACATCGAGGAGGTCAACCTCCGGGTCATCGAGAAGATCATGGCGACCACCGTCCGCTACGACCTCGGCGACGGCCACGCCCTGCTCGGGCGCCGGCTGCGCGATCTGCGGCTCAAGCGGAACGGCCGCCTCTACGAGCTGACGCGCGCCGGCCGCGGACTCCTGCTCGACCAGACCGGCCGGCTCTCGGCCGCGGGTTGCGCGGACCGCGTCGACCACGTCGCCGACACCGTCGAGGCGGGGGACGCGCGGGACGCGAGCGACGGCCTGGACGCGCCCGCCGTGCTGCTCCGCCCCGACGGACACGTCGCCTGGGCCGGCGAGGACCAGGACGATCTCCTCGACCACCTGCCGCGGTGGTTCGGCGCACCCGCCGCCTGACCCCCGGCGCCGGCGTCAGTACTCGGCGAGCAACTGCTCCAGCATCTCCTGGCTCGACTCCTGCTTCTCCGCCGCCGCGCACAGGCCGTCCATCGTCAGCAGGTAGCGCTCGACGTCGTTGCGCTTGTCGAGGTAGAGCGCGCTGGTCAGTTGCTCGATGTACGCCACGTCCGGCAGGTCCGGCTCCGCGAAGCGCAGGATCGTCAGCGGGCTGACCACGGCGGCGAAGCGGCCGGTGGCGAGCCGGGCGACCTGGACCGTGATGTTCGACAGCTCCAGGATCCCCAGCAGGTGCTTGATCTGCGCGCGCATCACCGTGCGCCCGCCGAGCGGGCGGCGCAGCGCCGCCTCGTCGAGGACCACCCAGTAGCGCGCCGGCTGGTCGGCGTGGCCCAGGATCTGCTGCCTGCGCAGCCGCAGGTCGACGTGGCGCTCTATGGCCGCCTCGTCCGCGTTCGGGTACGCGATCTGTGCGAACGCCCGCGCGTAGTCGGCGGTCTGCAGCAGTCCCGGGATCCGCTGGGCCTGGTAGGAGCGGATCAGCGAGGCGGCTTCTTCGAGGCCGAGGAACGTCTCCATCCAGGCTGGCGTCACGTCGCTGTACTGGTGCCACCAGCCGGTGGTGTTGGCGCCGCGGGCCAGCGCGAGGTAGTGCTCGCGCTCGGCCTCGTCCTCGACCCCGTACAGCGTCAGCAGGGCGGCGATGTCGTGTTCCTTGCAGCCGCCCCGGCCCAGCTCCAGCCGGCTCAGTTTGGGCTGCGAGGCGCCGATGGTACGCGCCGCGGCCTGGAAGGTGATGCCGCGCTGCTCGCGTAGCCGCCGCAGGTTGTTGCCGAGGATGATGCGGCGCACGGTGGGGCCGCCTCGGGACGGGGCCGGCAGCGAGTTCGTCTCCGACATGCTTGGCGCGTGCATCGGGCTCCCAAGGTGATCAGGTCGCGCCCTTCAGTCTCGCATCGAAGGAGTCAACGTGTACAGGGAAAGCGATTGTTGAAGTTGAATATGCCTCTGGTACGCGGCCGTTACGCTCTTCGGCCGGCCGGGCTGTACGAGCTGTCCGGGCCGCCCGCGCCGGTCAGGGGCGCCGTGCGAACACGGCGCGGGCGCGCGGACTGCCGTCCGGCCGCCGCCCCAGCTCCTCCAGCGCGGCGGTCGCCACCCTGAACCCGGTGCGCTCCAGGTCCGCCAGCACGTCGGGCAGGCGGAACGTGCGGTAGTACATGACGAATCGCGGGCGCCACAGCGCGTTCCGGACCCGCATCGCGGTGTCGAACCCCCACAGCGCCCAGTATCCCCGGGACCCGACCGGCTGCGGCGCGGGGATGGGGAAGGCGAAGTACCCGCCGGGGCGCAGCGACCGGAAGACCTGCGAGAAGAGCGCCGGACGCTCCCGGGGCAGGAAGTGGCCGAAGGCGCCGAAGCTCACGGCGAGATCGAAGGCGGGCGCGAAGGGCAGGGCCAGGGTGTCCGCGCGTACCCAGCGCATCGAGGGCGGGTCCGCGGCGTCCGCGTACGCGCGCCGCGCCTCGGCGAGCATCCCGGCGCTGAAGTCGACGCCGACGACCCGCTCCTTGCACAGCCGCCGCAGCATCCCGGCGCCCGCGCCCGTGCCGGTGCAGACGTCGAGGCCGTACGCGAACGGGCCCAGCGGCTCGACGGCGCGGGCGAACGCGTCCAGCACGCGGTCGGGGGTGCGGAACGGGGAGCTGTCGAACTTCGCCGCCAGCAGGTCGTAGCCGCGTTCCGTGGAGGACATCGCCTGCACGGTCAGCTCGAGAAGGGTCGGGCCCTCGGGACTGAACATCGTCGATCATCGTAGTGGCGCTGCGTGCCCGCGCACGCCGTGCGGGTCCCGGGTGCCGGGCCGTTGACATGCGCGGACGGCCGGTCCCAGACTCGGACCCGGCGATGACGAACGCTCGTGCGCAGGACGAACACCCGGAAGCGGGGTGGCATGGCGGAGATCCTGACCCTGCGGGACGCGTTGCCGAGCTGGTGCACGACGGCGACACGGTGGCGATGGAGCGCTTCACGCACCTGATCCCGTTCGCGGCGGCGCACGAGGTGATCCGCCGGGGCGCGACCGACCTGACGCTGGTACGGATGACCCCGACCTCGTCTGCGACCAGCTCATCGGCGCCGGGCTCGCGCGCAAGCCCGTCTTCTCCTGGGGCGGCAACCCGGGAGTCGGCTCGCTGCACCGCTTCCGCGACGCGGTCGAGAACGGCTGGCCCCGGCCGCTGGAGATCGAGGAGCACAGCCACGCCGGGATGGCCCACCGCTACGTCGCCGGGGCCGCGGGACTGCCGTTCGCCGTCCTGCGCGGCTACCGCGGCACCGGGCTCGCGGCCCGTACCCCGACGGTGGCCACCGTCACCTGCCCGTTCACCGGCGAGGAGCTGGCGGCGGTGGCCGCCGTCAATCCCGACGTCGCGGTCATCCACGCGCAGCAGGCGGACCGCGCGGGCAACGTACGGAAGCGACCACCGCACCCACGACGAGCAGAACGCCGCCATCGCCGCCTGAATCCGCTGGCGCAACAGCCGGGCCGAAGGCCGGGCAAGCGGAGTCCCTCCAGCAAGAAGCCGATCAACTGATCGTCAAAACACTTGGTCAGCAGACCGGCCCGAACACCATGGCTCCCCCCGGGGGAGACGTCACGGTGGCTGTCCCTGGCGAGGAGCACGCCAGGGTCTGTATCGCCTTCACCGGTCTCGGGCCGGGCTCACCCGGGGTGCTGGTCGTCCTGCAAGTCGTGCAAGGCGGGGGCGTAGGAGATCCCGACGATCAAGCCGTCCGCCGTGAGAAGTCTGGCCACCGTCTGGCCCCACGGCTCGGTGCGCGCCTGGTGCACCAGCTCGAAGCCCGCGCGCTGAAGCTCGGCACCGGCGGCTGTGACGGCTTCCGCGTTCGCCACCTCGAACTCGATCGATGCCTGCGGGACCACCCGGTCGGTGGGCCACTGGGCCGTGCCGAAACATGCCTCGGCTGCCTGCGAGAGCGGCCACAGCCCGAAGTGCTTGCTGCCGGGGACGCTCCCGCTGGAGTAGTAGCCGTTGCCTTCCCCCTCCAGGGGCAGGCCAAGAGTCTCAATGAACAGCTTGCGGCTCAGCGGCGGGTCGGCGACGACCACCGCCACGCTCGTGATGAAGAGAACGTCCATGCGGGTGGTTTCCCTCCCTGCAGCGACAGGACTGCGAGTGCCGGAGATTCGGCCTCGCCGGCGCCGCTTTCAGCGGCCGGTCCCGCTCAACCTATCCGCCTGCTCCCAAGGGCCAAGACATCCGCGCCAACACCGCCTTGAGCCACCCGATCGGGCGGCTCATCTTCCCACCCACGATCACGACTGCTGCCATGCCACCGATCCCCAGACGGCCTACCCGGCGCGTTCTGGCGGCACCATGCATCGGCGCAGCGCCACCGCCTCGTCGGCGTGCGACTCCAGCAGGTCCGCCGCCCGCCGGAACACCCGCCGGCGCGCGGCGGGCCGGTCGCGGCCCAGCCGGCGAAGGCCGCCTCCGCGGCGCCCACGGCGCGCCCCACGTCGGCCACGCCGACAGCGGCACCGTCGCGCACACGTCGCCGGTGTACGGGTCGAAGTCCTCGGTCGTACGCTCCGAAGCGGCCGGCCCCGGTCCGGGACCGCGACGGCACGGTGGTCGGGGCGGTCAACATCCCCGTACCGGCGAGCCGCAACTCGGTCGAGTCGGTCCGCCGCGACCTGCTGCCGCACCTGCTGGCGGCGGTCGCGAGAATCGAGGCGGACCTGAGGGTGACAGGCACGCGACCGTGAACGGGACCGGCCCGGTGGCCGGCAACAGCCGCACGAGGGACACCACTTCCCCCGAGCCCTAAGCCGACACCGCCCCCGTCGCCCCGTCCTCCGCGCCGGGCAGCCGGCGCATGCGCGGCACGGGCGAGGGCAGCAGCCACAGCACCGCCAGCGCCGCCCCGACCGTCGCCACCCACAGCGTCGGCCGCAGTCCGAGCGCGGTGCCCAGTGCCCCGCCCGCGAGCGCACCGAGCGGCCGGACGCCGAAGTTGACGGTCTGGAAGGCGCCGAGGACGCGGGAGCGCAGCTCGTCGGGGATGGCGGCGGCGAAGTAGGCGTTGGCCGAGATGTCCAGGATCATCACGCCGAACGCGGAGGCGAACTCCGCGGCCAGCAGCATCCCGGCGACCACCGGTGTCGGCCCGTCCGCCAGCGGTATCAGCGTGAGCGGCACGCTGAAGCCGGCGAATCCGGCGGTCATCGCGGGCCCCACCCCGTACCGTGCCACGACCCTGTTCGCGAGGACGGCTCCGACCAGGCCGCCGACGCCGCCGGCCCCGAGCACGAGGCCGAGGAGCCCGGCGCCGAGGCCCAGTTCCCCGGTCGCGTAGAGCACGAACAGCGCCTGGAAGATGAAGTTGAAGAAGTTGAGCGTCGCCGTCGCGGCGGCGCAGGCGCGCACCGCGGGAGTCCGCAGGATCCACCGGATCCCGGCGGTGGCCCGGCTCTTCTCCCGCGCGGCGGGCGGGGGTTCGGCGGCGGAGATGCGGCCGAGGAAGAGCGCCGAGACGAGGTAGCTGAGCGCGTCGAGCAGCAGCGCGAACGGCGCCGTGGCCACCTGTACGAGACCGCCGCCGACTCCCGGCCCGGCCGTGAACGCCAGCGCCCGGCTGCCGTTGAGCAGCGAGCTGCCCTGGACGTAGCGCTCGACGGGCAGCAGGGCGACGTACACGGTGCCGGCGCAGACGTTGAACAGCGCGCCGAGCGTGCCGACGGCGAAGGCCGCCGCGTACAGGTGGGTGAGCGTGAGCGCGTCGAGGGCGTACGCGACGGGGACGGAGGCGACGGCCAGCATCCGGCCTAGGTCGGCGGCGATCATCACCCGGCGGCGGCTGCGCCGCCGGTCGGCCCAGGCGCCGGCGGGAATGGAGAAGAGGAGCGCGGGCAGGAGCGCGGCGGCGGTGAGGAGGCCCATGTCGGCGGCGCCGGCGCCGAGGAGCAGCACGGCGGCGAGGGGGAGGGCGATGCGGTGCACCTCGTCGCCGAGGAGGGAGACGCTCTGGGCGGCCCAGTAGCGGCGGAAGGGGCGGTCGCGGAGCAGCTCGGGCAGGGCGGGGCGTATCACGACGGGGACTGCTGCGGGGGCCGCCCGGCGCGGTCCTCCGGGGCGGTCGGGGGAGGCGCGTCTGCGGTATCTGCCGAGCCGGCCGTGTCCGCTGTATCCGCCGAGTCCGCCGCCTCCGGCCCGTCCTGTGGGTCGACGAAGGCCAAGCGCAGCAGGCTTACCAGCCTCGCCCCCTCCGGGCGCCGCGCGGGGTTCTCGAAGCGTTCGTCGTAGCGGGACAGCAGCCGGGTCATCTCCTCCGTCAGCCCGGTCAGCTCCTCGGGCGTGAGGTACAGGCTCCAGTCCCCGGAGTACTCCGCCGCCTGCCATGCGCGCGGCAGCCGGTGGCGGACGGCGAGCGCGGCGCCCAGCTTCCGCACGTACGCGTCGACCTGCGCCATCGTCAGGTCCCCGACGGCCTCGGTCGCGGCCGGGTCGTCGTACGCGGCCTCCCAGTGCGTCGTACGCGCCGTGGCCCGCCACGGCTTCTCCCGCCCCCGCCCGCCGCCGCTCTGCTCGACGAGCCCGTACTTGGCGAGCATCCGCAGGTGGTACGAGCACCCGGCGACGGACTCCCCGGTCAGCTCCGCGGCCCGGGTGGCGGTGAGCGGCCCGTGCCGGCGGAGCAGGCCGACCAGCTCCATCCGGGTGGGGTGGGCGTAGGCGCGCAGGGCGCGGGCGTCGGTGAGGTCGATGCGGTCCGGCATGCATCTAAAGATAGCTTTAGAAAGGTTCCTTTAGAAGCCTCGCGAGCCAACCGGGAGGAGAATGGACCGATGGACCTGGAGAGCGTCGCGGACGAGCTGTACGGGCTGCCGCCGGGCGAGTTCGTCGCCGCCCGCGGCCGGCACGTCGCCGCGGCGCGTACGGCCAAGGACCCGGCGCTCGCCAAGCAGATCGCCGCCCTGCGCAAGCCGACGCTCGCCGCCTGGGCCGGCAACCTGCTGGTCCGCTCCGCGCCCGAACAGGTCGACGCGCTGCAGCGGCTCGGCGAGGGGCTGCGCGCGGCGCAGGACCGGCTCGCGGGGGACCGACTGCGCGAGCTGACCCGGCAGCGCAACGCGCTGGTCGCCGAACTCGCCCGCGAGGCCCGCCGGCTCGCCGCCGAGGCCGGCCAGCCGGTCGGCGACGCCGTCCAGCACGAGGTCGAGACGACCCTCCATGCCGTCCTCGCGGACCCGGACGCGGCCCGCGAGTGGGCCGCGGGCCACCTCGCCAAACCCCTCACCACCCGCCCCGGCTTCCCGGGCACCGCGTCCACCGCGTCCACCGCCCGCGCCCCCGCCTCCTCCCGCCGCCCGGCCCGCAAGCGCCACCTCAAGCTCGTCGAGGACCCGGCGAAGGTGCGCGCCGAGGAACTCACCCGGGCCCGTAAGGAGGCGAAGGCCGCCGAGCGCGATGCCCGCGACCAGGACAAGGCGCTGCGCCGCGAAGAATCCCAGCGGGACAAGGCGGAATCCCGCCTCGAAGAGGCCACCGCCCGCGTCGCCGACCTGACCGAGCAACTGCGCACCGCCGAGAAGGCCGAAAGCGAGGCCCGCGAAGCCCTCACCCACGCCCGCCGCACCCTGACCGCCACCACCCGAGCCACCCGCGAATCCCGCAGAGCAGCCGACAGGGCGGCGGCGAAGGTGGCGGATCTGGAATCCGAATCGGACCAGTGAGGCACCGCGTCCGGCAACGGCTCCGCCGGCCCCGCGCCGTATGCGCAGCGGGTTCTCCCGAAGTGCCCGCCCCGCGGGTGTCACGCCCCGGGGGTGGGCGGTGTCTGGATGGGGACGGATCGTTTGAGCGAGGAGAGATCGTGACGTTGCGTGTTCCCAGGGCGGAGCTTCCCGGCGAGATGCGGGAGGCCATGGTGAAGCAGTTCGGTGAGTCGCCCGAGCCGGTGGAGGTGCTGTTCAACCACCCCGACGTGGCCGTCGACAATCTGGAGTTCGCCGCGAAGGCGGCCTCCTGGCGTGCCGTCGACGCGAGCCTGAAGTCGTTCGCCCACATGGCGGTCGCGGCCCTCGTCGGGTGCAGTTGGTGCCTCGACGTCGGCTACTTCCAGGCGCGGAACGAGGACCTCGATCTGGCCAAGGCCAGCCAGGTGCCGCGGTGGCGGGACTCGGACGTGTTCTCGCCGCTGGAGCGCGAGGTGATGGCGTACGCGGAGGCGATGTCCGTGACGCCGACCGCCGTCACCGACGAGCAGGCCGCGAGCCTGCTGGCGCAGCTCGGCTCCGCGGGGCTCGTGGAGCTGACCGCGTTCGTCGGGTTCGTCAATCTGTCGACACGGGCGAACACCGCCCACGGCGTCACCTCGCAGGGCTTCTCCGAGTCGTGCGAGATCCCGCTGGCCGGCCGCACGGAAGCCGCCGGCCGGGCATGACCACGGCGCCCGACGACCCGTTCGTCACCCACCGCAGCCTGCTCTTCACCGTCGCCTACGAGATCCTCGGCTCCGCCGCGGACGCGGAGGACGTCCTCCAGGAGTCCTGGCTGCGGTGGGCCGCCGCCGACCGGTCGGGGGTGCGGGACGCGCGGGCGTACCTCGTACGGACCGTCACCCGGCAGTCCCTCAACCGGCTGCGGACGCTGGCGCGGCGGCGCGAGGACTACGTCGGCGAGTGGCTGCCGGAGCCGCTGCTGACCACGCACGACGTGGCCGAGGACATCGTGCTCGCGGAGAGCGTGTCGATGGCGATGCTCACCGTGCTGGAGACGCTCGGGCCCACCGAGCGGGCGGTGTTCGTGCTCCGCGAGGTCTTCGACATGCCGTACGGCGAGATCGCCGAGGCCGTCGGCAAGCCGGCGGCCACCGTGCGGCAGATCGCCCGGCGGGCCCGCGGGCACGTGGCGGCCCGCCGGCCGCGGGTGCGGGTCAGCCCGTCCGAGCAGCAGGAGGTGGTGGAGCGGTTCCTGGCCGCGCTGCACACCGGCGAACTGCAGGAACTGCTGGCGGTCATGGCGCCCGACGTGGTCCTGGTCGCCGACGGTGGCGGGATCGTGGCCGCCGCGCTGACTCCGATCCGGGGGGCGAACCCGGTGGCGAAGCTGCTCGCGACCGCGAACCGGGCGGCGCTGGCGACGGCCGCCGTCTGGTTCAACGGCGCCCCCGCGGGCCGGGTCGAGTTCGACGGGGAGCCGGCGGCGGTGAGCCTGGAGCTGGCCGACGGGAAGATCACCCGGATCTACGTCGTACGCAATCCGCACAAGCTCACCCGCATCGACCACCCCGCCCGCCTCACCAGGTGACGCACGGACGCCGCGCGGTGCGGCGGACGGCCGGGTCTGCGCCGAATCCGGCTTCCTGTGCCGACTGCCGGACGGGGACCGGCTCCCACGGCACACTGGTGCGGGTCGAGCCCGTATTCGAACGCACGAGGAGCGCCGATCATGTCCGAGCAGCACTTACCCGACGGAACCATGTCACTGGACCAGCAGCGGCCGCACTCGGCGCGCGTCTGGGACTACTGGCTGGGCGGGAAGAGCAACTACGAGGTCGACCGTGAAGTCGGCGATCAGATGGCGGAGGTCGTGACCGACGTCGTGGAGGCCGCGCGGGCCGACCGCGGCTTCCTGATGCGGTCGGTGCGCCACTTCGCCGCCGATGCCGGGATCCGCCAGTTCCTCGACCTCGGCGCCGGACTGCCCACCAACCACAACACCCACGAGGTGGCGCAGGACCTGGCACCCGAGTCCCGGGTCGTCTACGTCGACAACGACCCGCTCGTGCTGCGGTACGCCGAGGCGCTGCTCACCAGCGGCCCGGAGGGCGCCACCAACTACGTCGACGCAGACGTGCGCGACGTGGCGGCGATCCTCGAACAGGCGGCGAAGACGCTGGACTTCAGCCGGCCCGTCGCCGTGATGATGCTGGGGATCGTGCAGTTCATCGTCGATGACGCGGAGGCGCGCGAGGTCGTGCGCCGGTTCGTCGCGGCCGTCCCCTCCGGCAGCTATCTGGCGCTCGCCCACCCCGTCAAGGGCGTGAGCGGCGAGGTGGACGGCGTTCTGCAGATGTGGAACGAGGCGAGCGTGGACCCGCAGACGCTCCGCACCCACGCCGACATCGCGGGCTACTTCGACGGCTTGGAGATCCTCGAACCGGGCGTCGTCCCCTGCGCCCAGTGGCGCCCCGACGACGCGGCGGTGGGCCAGAACCGCGCGGTGGCGCCCTGGCGGGTCTGCGCGGTGGGCCGAAAGCCCTGACGCCGCGCCGGGGGCGGCGCGGCTGAGCCTTACGCGGGCGGGTGGGCAAGTCCGGTCCACTTTGCCGTCATTGGCCTTGCTCCGGCCGCGCCCCCCGCCGGGATGATCCACCCCGCCCCGCAGCCGGCCGCTGCCTGAGGACGGCGAGGGGATCAGTCGTCGTCGGCGACCCGGATGATCGTCTTCCCGGGTGCACGCCGGCCGGGGGTGAACGCGGCCGGCGCCTCGGCGAGCGGCCGTACGCTCCCGACCAGCGGCTTGAGCCGGCCGTCCCGCAGCCGTCGCGCCAGGTACGCCAGGCGGTGACGGTCCGGTTCGACGACGAAGAAGACCGCCCGGCCGTCGCCCGGCCGGACCGTGGCCGGTTCGGCGATGGTCACCAGCGTGCCGCCGGGGCGGACGAGCGCGGCGGAGCGCGCGAGGATCTCGCCGCCGATGACGTCGAAGACCACGTCGCACTCGCCGGCGTCCTCCAGCCGCTCCGAGTCCAGGTCGACGAACGCGGCGGCGCCCAGCTCCAGGGCGGTGGCCCGGTCGGCGGCGCGGCCGGTGCCGACCACCCGGGCGCCCGCCTCGCGGGCCAGTTGCACGGCGATGGAGCCGACGCCGCCGGGCGGGAACTACCCGGCGGTCGCGGAGCCGACCGGATCCGGTGCGGCCGTCCGGGGCGCGGCGGCCTGGTCGGCCTCCACGCGCTCGCAGACGCGCGCGCACGAGTGGCTGATCAGCCGGGAGACGTGCATCTGCGAGATGCCCAGGTGGTCGGCGATGCCGCGCTGCGTCATGTCGCAGAAGAAGCGCAGGTAGAGGATCTCGCGCTCGCGTTCCGGCAGCCGGCTCAGATGCGGTCGCACGGCCTCGCGGTCCACGGCCTGGTCGAAGGCGGGCTCGGTGCTGCCGAAGGTGTCGAGGAGCGAGTAGCCGTCCTCGGTGCCGGGCAGGGCGGCGTCGAGGGAGAGCGTGGCGTAGCTCTCCCACGCCTCCAGGCCCGTACGCACCTCCTCCTCGGTCAGCCCCGCCGCCTCCGCGATGTCCGCGGTCGCCGGGAACCGGTCGTCTGCCGTGACGGCCAGCGACAGGCCCGCGCTGCGGACGCGGTTGCGCAGCTCCTGGACCCGGCGGGGCACGTGGACGCCCCACATGTGGTCACGGAAGTGGCGCTTCAGTTCACCGACGATCGTCGGCACGGCGAAGCTCTCGAAAGCGCTGCTGCGCCCCGCGTCGTACCGCCTCACCGCCTTCACCAGGCCGAGGTGCGCGACCTGCTCCAGGTCCTCAAGCGCCTCACCGCGGTTGCTGAACTGGCGGGCCAGCCGCGCGGCCATCGGCATCCACGCGCGTACGACCTCCTGCCGCAGGGCCTTCTTGTCCGGCCCCTCGGGCATCCCGGCGAGCCGGCGGAACTGCGCGGAGGTGTCGGGTGCGTCGTGGTGCGGGTGCTTTCTCGTTGCCCGGACGTGCGCCACGGGGGCCTCCCTCGGGCGAGTCGTGCGTGTTCGATTCTGAGGGGAGGACGACGGCGGCGGCACCGCCCGCCGGGACACCGGCCGCGGCCGGAGCGCCGGCGGCAGGGTGGCCGTGAACTCCTGCGGCGCGCCTCTGCTCCGAAGCACGCGAGCCGCCTGCCCGACGCCGTCTGATGCAAACAAGGCTCCTAGGGCCTGTTCCAGAATACGCCGGTACGGCACGCCGCACGAACGGTCGCCGCCCCGCCTCCAGACCGTCCGCCGGATCGCACTCGGCTACGCCACCGCCACCCACGGTGGCCCGTCCGGCGCCGTCGCGAGATCGCCCGTTAGGACCCGCCGGAGCGTGGTACCCGGAATGTCCGACCGGGGCACGGCGCGTACGTGACCGGACAGGCGCGCCGCCGTGCCCGCGGGCCGGGACAGCACACACCGCTCGGACAAGGAGCACGACATGACCTCCGCCGATGTGGATCCGGACGTCTCCATCGCACTCGGCCGACAGTTGCGCGTGGACGCGATACGGGCCGCTGCCGCCGCCGGATCCGGCCACCCGACCTCGTCGATGTCCGCGGCCGACCTGATGGCCGTGCTGCTCGCGAGGCATCTCCGCTATGACGTCGACCGCCCCGACCACCCCGGAGCGGACCGCCTGGTGCTGTCCAAGGGGCACGCCTCGCCGCTGCTGTACGCGGCGTTCAAGGCGGTCGGCGCCTTCGACGACGAGGAACTGCTGACGTTCAGGAAGCTGGGCAGCCGGCTGGAGGGGCATCCGACGCCGATGCTGCCGTGGGTCGACGTGGCCACCGGATCGCTCGGGCAGGGGCCGCCCATCGGCGTCGGCATGGCGCTGGCGGGCAAGCGGCTCGCGCACCTGCCGTACCGGGTGTGGGTGCTGTGCGGCGACAGCGAGCTGGCCGAGGGCGCGGTCTGGGAGGCGTTCGAGCACGCCGGGTACGAGCACCTGGGCAACCTCACCGTGATCGTCGACGTGAACCGGCTCGGCCAGCGCGGGCCCACCCGGCACGGCTGGGACCTGGACGCGTACGCCCGCAGGGCGCGGGCGTTCGGCTGGCACACCATCGAGATCGACGGGCACGACGTCGCCGCCGTCGACGCCGCGTACGCCGAGGCCGCGGACGTGACCGACCGGCCGACGGCCGTACTCGCCCGCACCGTGAAGGGCAGCGGGGTCGCCTCCGTGGCGAACCGGGAGGGCATGCACGGCAAGCCCCTGCCGGACCCCGAGGCGGCGATCGCCGAGCTGGGCGGCACCAGCGACCTGCGCGTCGAGCCGCACACCCCGCCGCCCGCGGTCGCGCCGCCGCGCGCGGCGGCGCCGTATCCGTTGCTGCCGCGGTACGACGTGGGGGACCCGGTGGCCACGCGCGACGCGTACGGGCAGGCGCTGGCGGCGCTCGGCACGGCGCGGCCGGACGTCGTCGCCCTGGACGGCGAGGTCGGCGACTCCACCCGCACCGAGTACTTCGCCAAGGAGCACCCCGACCGGTACTTCGAGTGCTACATCGCCGAGCAGCAGCTCGTCGCGGCGGGCGTCGGCATGCAGGCGTGCGGCTGGGTGCCGTTCGCCGCGACCTTCGCCGCGTTCCTGACCCGCGCCCACGACTTCGTGCGCATGGCCGCCGTCAGCCGGGCGAACCTCAGCCTGGTCGGCTCGCACGCCGGCGTCGCCATCGGCGAGGACGGCCCGTCGCAGATGGGTCTGGAGGACCTGGCGATGTTCCGCGCCGTGCACGGCAGCACGGTGCTGCACCCCTGCGACGCCAACCAGACCGCGCGGCTCGTCGCCGCCATGGCGGACGAGGAGCTGACCGGCGTGCGCTACCTGCGCACCATGCGCGGCGCCCGGCCCGTCCTCTACGGACCCGACGAGGACTTCCCGATCGGCGGCAGCAAGCTGCTGCGCGCCACGCCCGGCGACAGCGTGACCATCGCCGCGGCCGGGGTCACCGTGCACGAGGCGCTGGTCGCCGCCGAGTTGCTGGCCGCGGAGGGCATCGGGGCACACGTGCTCGACCTGTACTCCGTCAAGCCCGTCGACGTCACCGCACTGCGCGCGGCGGCGGAGCTGACCGGCCGGATCCTCACCGTCGAGGACCACCGCCCGGAGGGCGGCCTGGGCGACGCGGTGGCCGAGGTGTTCGCCGACGGCCGCGCCGTCCCGCGGCTCGCCCGGCTGGCGGTACGCACCATGCCCGGCTCGGCGACGGGAACGCAGCAGCTCGCGGCGGCGGGCATCGACGCGGAGGCGATCGCGGCGGGGGCCCGCAACCTCGTCGACGCGGAGGCCGCCCGGCCCGTATGACGGGGAGCGATACCGCATCGGCGGCGAGCGGAACGGTCCGGCCTCGGCCCTCGGCCGAGGCCGGACCGTGTGCCGCGATCGGGCACGGTGCGCTTACGACCCGTAGACGAAGCAGAACGGGTGCCCCGCCGGATCCGCGTACACGCGGAAGTCGCGCCTGCCCCCGTCGTCGTCGGTGTCCAGCGGCCTGGCGCCCAGCTTCAGCGCGTGCCGCTCGGCCGCCTCGATGTCCGTGACCCTCAGATCGAGGTGCAGTTGCTGCGAGTTGTCGTCGGCTCGCGGCCAGTTGGGTGGGCGCAGTCCGGGCGCGCGCTGGAAGGCGAGCCGGGTGCCGTCCGGCGCGAGGAGGTCGTACCAGTCGTCGCCGTTCGAACTCACCTCGCCCCCGAGCAGTCCCTGGTAGAACTCGGCCAGCCGGAGCGGCTCCGGGCAGTCCACCGCGACCAGGCAGAACGTGGCGACCGGCATGACGACCTCCTCGATGACGACGTGACCCACGCCGAATGCCCCGCGGGGCACGGGCTCAATCCGGTGCCCCACGGGTGGCGTACGTCGAAGTCCCCGGTCAGGCCTTGCCCAGCAGCTCCCGCACGCCCTCGGCCGTCAGAGCCATCTCTTCCGGCGTGCCCGCGTCGACGACCAGCGACGGACCGTCCGCGGGCCAGCCGCGGGCGAGGTCGCCGAGCTCGACCGCGTTGTACCGCTCGATCTCGGGGAAGACCTGCTCCAGGCGGTCGGGGGAGGTGAAGACCGGCACCAGCCGGGTGCCGTCGCCCTGCTCCACCACCGGCAGGCTCAGCGCCTGCGCCGGCCCGGGGGGCTCCTCGGCGGGGTCCGGGTCGGGCAGCAGCACCCGGCTCTCGGCGAGCGTGTGCAGCGCGTCCTGGTCCGGGCCGTTCTCGACGACGGTGTGCAGCGCCTGCTGCGCGGCAGAGCGCTGACCGTTCGGGTGGTACGTCATGGGTGTCCCTTCGCTGTGCGGTGCCGGAGGCCGGTCTCGGCCCGGGTTCCCCGGACGGGCGAGCTGAAACCGGAGAGCACTACTGACCTCTTTGTCCGTTTGATGGCGGATCCCCGGTGACTGACGATGGGGGCGTCGCACCCGGCCGGCAGCAGGGAGAAAGCGCTGCCGAGCCTGCGGGATCCGTAGTCGTCCGAAGCCTTCAGCCACGCGAAGGGGCACCTCCCGGCACCGGCAGCCGCTAGGCAGAGCGCACACGGGCGGTGACCTCGGTCGACATGTCGATCGACGTGGTGCGGATGACGGTGGGGGAGGGCGATACGGATTTCGCCGGCGGCTCAGGGGCCCGCCTGGTAGTCGCTGTCCATGTCCTCAAGGACCTCGTCCGGAGTGGCCTGTCCGCTGAAGACTTCCTGGAGACCGCTGAGCATGGTCTGCTGCACCTTGGCGTTGGGCCAGAGCTGGTCCATGAACGGCACCGTGCGATCGGCCTCGACGAACGCCGCCAGCTCGGCCAGCGCCGGACCGGCCTCGTGGCCCGTGCCGGGGAGGGACGGCAGGCCGCCCTGTTTCTCGGCGAAGAGGTTCATCCCATCCGGCGACATCACGAAGTTCACGAACTTCAGCGCCAGTTCCTCGTTCTTCGGCTCGGCGTTGACGCCGTAGCCGGCGCCCGCCGCGGCCGGGATGAGGGTGTCGGCCGGGTCGTCGGTGGCCGGGAGCGGCGCGAGGGTGAACGTGCCCTTCGGGTTCTTCTCCTTCAGCAGGGCGATCACCCAGTTGCCCTGGACGATGCCGAGTGTCTTGCCGGTGGCGGCGAGTTGCTGGCTGGCCTCGTAGCTGGTGCCCAGCGGGTTCTTCTGGAAGCAGCCGGTCTTCTCCATGGTCCGGTACTTGTCCAGGGCGGTCGTCCACGGTGACTGGGCGAAGGTGGCCCGGCCCGCCTGCATCTGCTCGTCGAAGTCCGGTTCCGGGCCGTAGACGGTGGTGGCGACCAGCGCGTACTGCACGACCTGGGTCACCCAGTTGTCCTGGTTGCCGAGGGCGAAGGCGGGGGTGCCCTCGGCGGCCGCGGCCCGGCAGAAGTCCAGCAGCTCGGTCCACGTCTCCGGCGGGGTCAGGCCGGCCTTCTCCATGGCCTGCTCGTTGTAGACCGCGCCGATGCCGTTGAGACCGAAGACCGCGTTGTACGTCTTGCCGTCGTGCTGCGCCACTCTTTGCACCGCGTCGGGGAGTTCGGCGGCCCAGGGCTGGTCGGAGAGGTCGCGCAGATAGCCCGGTTCGGCCAGGACGTAGGTGGCGGCGGGGTTGCCGTTGCCCGGCCAGACCGACATCACGTCGGGGGCGGTGCCGGAGGACAACTGAGTGCGGATCTGCTGCTGGTACTGGTCGGCGCCGCTGGTGGTGTAACGGACGTCGACGCCCGGGTTGGCCTTTTCGAACGCCTTGACGACCGCCTCGACGGAGCCCTGGTCGACCGAGGCGAGCGTCAGCGTCCGGGGGCCGTCGCCGCCGCCGGAGCCGGCCTCGGTGCCGCCGCTGCATGCGGCCAGGACGGCGGCTGCGGTCACGGCGGCGGTGAGAACCGTCGGTGTGCGTGTGTTCATGCTGTCTCCCTGGGGGACGTACGGGGGCCGGGGGCGGGCGGACGAGCGTCGTACGTCATCCCCGCAGCCCCGCCGCGAAGCCGCTGATGATGCTGCGCTGGAGCAGGAAGTAGACGATCAGGACGGGCAGGATGCTGATCACCAGCGCGGCGAAGACGAGGTTCCAGTCGGTGACGTACTGGCCGACGAAGCCGGCGATGGCGACCGGCATGGTCTGCTGGGCGCTGCCGCTGAGGTACAGCAGCGGGGTGAAGAAGTCGTTCCACACGATCACCGTGTTGAGCACCAGAGCGGTCACCGTGACCGGCTTCAGCAGCGGGAGGACGACGTGCCGGAAGCTCTGAAGCGGTGTGCAGCCGTCGATGAAGGCGGCGTCCTCGAAGTCGCGGGGCAGGGCGCGCAGGAAGCCGGTGTAGAGGAAGACGGTGAACGGCACCTGCAGGCCGGAGTGGAACAGGACCAGCGCCCAAGGGGTGCCGAGAAGCCCGAGGTCGCGCATGGTCTGGTACAGCGGCAGCGAGGCCAGTTGGAACGGCAGCACCAGGCCCAGCATGATCAGCAGGTACGTCCCCCGTGACCAGCGCGCCGTGACGCGCGCCAGCGGGTACGCCGCCAGTGCCGAGACGGCCAGGACGAAGGCGACGCTGCAGACCGTCACCAGCGCGCTGTTGGCCAGCGCCCCGCCGAGCGCGCCCTGCTGCCAGGCCTGGGTGAAGTTCTCCACCGTCGGCTCGGTGGTCGGGCGCAGGGGCGAGGAGACGTCGGAGGCCGGCCGCACGGCGAGGTTGATCAGGACGTACACCGGGAAGGCCACGACCAGGGCGGCCGCGATCATCGCCAGCTCCAGCACGAAGGTGCGGCGACGGTAGCGGTTCACGACGCGGCCCTCTCATGACGGGACAGCGCGAAGTACTGCCCGGTGGAGGCCACCGCCACGCGCGCCCGCCTGGAGCGCGTCGCCTCTCTCGTCCCGACCGTCGTCGTCGGCCGCCACGGCCGTTCCGGCGCGTACGACACCGTGGTGGACGACGACATCGCGGGCGCCGGACTGGTCGTCGACCACCTCGTGGCGCTCGGGCATCGCCGCATCGCCCACATCGAGCACCACGAGAGGGACCCGACACGCATCGCGGAGATGCCCAACACCCAGCGCGCCGAAGGCTACCGGCAGGCCATGCGGGCCCACGGCCTCGCCGAGGAGATCGACATCGTCTCCACCACCTACACCCAGGAGGGCGGCTACCGCGGCGCCCGGGAACTGCTCACGCGCACCCCCCGGCCCACGGCCGTCTTCGCCGGCGCGGACTTCGTCGCGATGGGCGTGCTGGAGGCGGTCGCCGAGGCCGGTCTCTCCGTTCCCGGCGACATCTCCCTCGCCGGATACGACAACACCGCCTTCGCCGCGTTCGAGCCCATCTCGCTGACGAGCGTCGACCAGGCGGGCAGCGAGATCGGCCAGAACGCCGTACGCCTCCTCCTGGAGCGCATCGCCGGCCGTAAGCCGTCGGTCCAGATCACGCTTTCCCCCACGCTGGTGCCGCGCCGGACCACCACGCCGCCGCCGCGGTAGGCGCCGGGACCGTACCGCCGCGCCGCGGCCCGCGGCCGGCTGTTCGGCTGCGCGCTCGCCCTCTTGACCGCTCCGGTCGGCCCTTCTACCGTTTGGCCGGTTTGCCGACCGCTGTTCGATATATCGAGCGACGCTCCGTCGTGCGGCGGCCGGTCGGTCCTGACCTCCTCCCCGGGCGAGAAGGGCGTACGCGACCCGTTCGTCATCCGCTCGCCCGAGGGCGACAAGTTCTACCTCCTCGCCACCGACCTCAGGATCCACGGCAGGCAGGGCTGGGACCACGCGACGAGACACGGCAGCAAGCACATCGAGGTCTGGGAGTCCACCGATCTGGTCCACCCCTCCGAGCAGCGCCACGTGCGGGTCTCCGCCGACACCGCGGGCATGACCTGGGCGCCCGAGGCCACGTACGACGAACGGCTCGGCGCCTACGTCGTCTACTGGGCGTCGAACCTCTACCGCGCCGACGATCCGGACCACGAGGAGACCGTCAACACCCGCCTGATGTACGCCACCACCCGCGACTTCCGCACGTTCTCCGAGCCCCGCGTCTGGAAGGACACCGGCGCCAACTCCATCGACGCCACCGTCGTCCGCGTCGGACGGCACTACTTCCGCTTCAGCACGGACGACGGCGTCATCGGCTCCTGCACCGCCGACATCGTCCTCGAACGCTCCACGTCCCTCACCGCGGTCGACCTGCCCGGGACCGAACCCCGGAACTGGGAGCTGGTGGACGACTGCCTCAGGACCGATGCCGGCATGGGCTGGCTGGAGGGCCCGACGGCCTTCAAGTCGAACACCGGGGACCGCTGGTACGTCTTCATGGACGAGTCCTCCGGCCGCGGATACACCCCCTTCACCACCCGTGAACTGGCCGATCCGGACTGGAACATCCCCGACGACTACGACATGCCCGCACGGCCCCGCCACGGCACGGTGCTGCCGGTCACCAAGGCCGAACTGGACCGCATCCGGGCCGCGTTCCCGGAATGAAGCCGCCGGTCAGCCGCGCAGCAGGTTCCGCGCCACCTCCACGTCGGTGATGAGGGTGTTGATCCAGCCGCCGCGGATCGCGCCGAGGATCGCCGTCTCCTTGTCCAGACCGCCGGCGACCCCGACGCGCCGTTCGACGGCACGGAGCCGGTCAGGGGCGATACCGATGATGCGGTCGCTGAACGGCGCGTCGACGAGCTGTCCGGCGTCGTCGAAGTACCGGGCGCAGACGTCGCCGACGGCTCCCAGTTCCTTGAGCTGCCGCCGGTCGTCCGCGGTGATGGCGTTGCCGGAGCGGCGCAGCAGCGGGGAGGGATCGAGGGTGCCGATGCCGAGGAGGGCCACCGTGAGCCGGGACCACGCCCGCATGGCCTCGGCCATGGCCGGCTCGCGCCCAAGCAGGTCGCGCAGTTCACGGCTGCCCACCAGGGCGGCCGACGGGGCGAACACGGGCCGTGCTCCCGTCAGTTCCGCGAGGCGGCTGGTGAGCCTGGTGGCGTGCAGTTGCACTTCCGGGCTCCCGGCGCCGCCGATGATCTGCACGACCTCCCGGGCCGTGGACGACGTCTTGGCGCGCATGACGTTGACCGACTCCAGGAGGGTCGCGCTCCAGGACGATACGCCGATGACGTCGCCCGACACGAGGGTGGCGTCGAGGTACGTGGCGGTGGCGGCGGCCAGCGCGGGGGTCACCTCGGCTACGGCGCCCTCCACCTCCACGACGACGGCGTCGCGCAGCCCGTAGCGTTCGACGAGGGCGTCCTCGAGTTCCGCGTGCACGCCTTCGGGCGAGACGACGACGGTCCGCACCACACCGCGCTGGACGGCTTCCCTGAGCAGGCGGGAAACCCGCGGCTGGGACATGTGGAGCCGGGCCGCTATTTCGGGTTGCCGCACCCCGCGCTCGTGGTACATGCGGGCCACCTTGACCAGGAGCCGCATATGGTCGGGGCTCGGAGTGGACAACGCCGCCGCCACCGTACCTCCCTCTCTTCTCGAATCCGGGCGTGCGGGCCGGTCGTCAGGCCGCACCTACCGACGCGGGCAGACTACCGTCGTGTCCGTACGCGCCGGCGCAACGATCAGCGCCTGGCGAAGAGGCCGAATTCGCCGGCGTTCTCCTTGGTGACGAGTTCGCAGTCGATGGCCTGCTTCTCGGGCTGTCCCGTCTTGCCGGTCTCGATGAACTTGTCCGCCTGCCGCACCGCCTGTTCGGCTCCGAGTGCGGCCGGCTGCAGTACGGTCGCCCGCATGTGTCCGGCCTTGATCTGGGCGATGGCGTCCGGACTTCCGTCGAAGCCGACCACGATGACGTCGGTCTGCTTGGCCGCTTTCAGCGCGGCCACCGCGCCGAGGGCCATGGTGTCGTTGCCGGCGATGACTCCGTCGATATCCGGGTGGCGCTGGAGGATCGTCTCCATCTTGCTGAACGCCTCCTGCTGGTCCCAGTTCGCCGTCTGCCGGGCCACGCGCTTCATGTCGGGGTACTGCGAAATCACATCGGCGAATCCCTTGGAACGCACACCGGCGTTGGTGTCGGACTCCTTGCCGGTGAGTTCGACGTAGTCGCCCTTCCCCTCCATCGCCCCGACGAACTCCTGACCTGCGAGCTGGGCTCCCTGCGCGTTGTTGGAGACGATCTGCGCCTTCGCGATTCCGGTCTCGTTGATCTCGCGGTCGATGAGGAAGACGGGGATGCCGGCCTCGGTGGCCTTGCGCACCGGGCCGATCGAGGCGTCGGCGCCGGCGTTGTCGAGAATGATCGCCGCGGAATCCCGGGCGATGGCGCCGTCGATGAGTTCGCTCTGCTTGTTGGGGTCGTCGTCGTGCGAGGCGACCGACGTGTCGTAGCCGAGCTTCTCGGCCTCCTTCTTCGCCGCATCGGCCTCGGCCTTGAAGAACGGGTTGTCCGACGGTGGAGTGATGATGGTGATCAGGTTGCTGCCCGAAGAACCGGAATCGGAATCGGACCCGGATCCCTCGTCGGAATCCCCGCACGCGGTCAGCATCAGCAGGGTGCCGGCGAGAGCGGCGGCTCCGGTGGCGGTGAGGCGGCGGTTGCGATGGGACATGCTGGTCTCCTCGATTGCGGTCAGTGGGGTGCCGGGCCGTCGGACGGGGGCGTCGCCGGCCGGGCCGGCGGGTCGGAGGTCGCCGCCTCGTCGGCGCCCGCGACGGCGATGGCGGACGCGGCGGCCCGGTGGCGCTGGAAGCGCTGCTGGCTCTGGTCGAGGACGACGGCGACGACGATGACGGCGCCCTTGATGAGCATCTGCCAGAACGTCGAGACCCCGAGGATGACGAGCCCGTCCGCGAGGAAGCCGATGACGAACGCGCCGACCAGCGTCCCGCGTACGTTGCCCCGGCCACCGGAGAGCGCGGCGCCGCCGATGACCACCGCGGCGATGGCGTTCAACTCGAAGGTCTCGCCGGCCTGGGGCGCGGCCGAGGTGAGTTCGGAGGCGATGATGAGCCCGGCCATCGCGGCGCAGGCGCCGGAGATCACGTACACGGTCAGCTTGACCCGCTTGACGGGGGCGCCGCTGAGCTGGGTGGCGCGCTCGTTGCCGCCGGTGGCGTAGAGCCAGCGGCCGAAGGGTGTCTTGCGCAGCAGCAGCGTGACGAGGCCGGCGAGCACGATCATGATCCAGACGGCGACCGGGAGGCCGAGGGGACGGCCCTGGCCGAGCCAGTCGAACCCGGTGTTGTGCGTGCCGGGGTCACCGGCGAGGTCCGGGTACGTGCTGCCGTCGGAGATGAGCATGGCGGTGGCGCGTGCCATGTACAGCATGCCGAGGGTGGCGATGAACGGTGCCACGTTCAAGCGGGTGATGAGGAAGCCGTTGACGGCGCCCACCAGCGCCCCCACGGCGATGCACAGCACGATGACGGCCCAGACCTGCGGGTAGGCGATGGCGTCGACGAAGCCCAGGTGCAGCCCCTGGAGCAGCTCACCGGCGACGACTCCGGAGAGGCCCACGGTCGATCCGACCGAGAGGTCGATGCCGCCTTTCAGGATGACCAGCAGCATGCCCAGGGCGAGTATCGCGTTGATGGCGACGTGCTTGGTCATGGTGATGACGTTGTCGACCGTGAGGAAGGAGTCGGACAGCAGGCTGAAGACGACGATGAGGACGCCGAGCGCGATGAAGGCGCGCAGCTCGAAGATCGAGTCGAGGGTCTTGAGCCGCCGGGCCTGCGTGGCCGCCGCGCGGCGCTGCCGCAGGACGACCTCGTGGTCCGTGGTGCCCTCGGCCAGGGTGTCACTCATCTCGTCCCTCTTCGGTCGTCCCGGCTCCGTCGGCCAGGCTCATCAGGCGGTCGCGGGTGATCTCGCCGGCGCGCAGTTCGGCGATCAGCCGGCCGCGGGCCAGGACGAGCAGGCGGTCGGGGATGTGCAGCGCCTCCTCGGGCTCCGAGGTGGTGAAGACCACGGCGAGGCCACGCGCCGCCTGCTGTGCCATCAGCGCGAAGACATCAGCCTTGGCACCGACGTCCACGCCGCGGGACGGCTCGTCGAGGAGCAGGACGCGGGGGCCGGTCATCAGCGCCTTGCCGATGACGACTTTCTGCTGGTTGCCGCCGCTGAGTGCGCCGACGGGGGCGTCGGCGCCGGGTGTCTTGACGGTGACGTCGGTGATCACCGAGGCGACGGCGTCCTGCTCGGCGCGGCGCTGGAGGAGTATGCGTCGTACGAACCTGGTCACCGAGGCCAGCGACAGGTTCTGGCCGACCGTCATGGACTGGACCAGGCCGTCGCGCTGGCGGTCTTCCGGCACGAGCACCACGCCGGCGCGGATGCGCTTGCGGACGCCGGCCACCAGGGGCTTCCCGTACAGGCGGACGTCTCCCGAGGCGGCGGGCAGCCGGCCGGCCAGGCACTCCAGCAGTTCGGTGCGGCCGCTGCCCATGAGCCCGTAGACGCCGACCGTCTCGCCCGCGCGTACGGTCGTGGACACGCCGTCGACGGCGAGGCGGCCGGGGGTGGCGGGGTCGGCGACGGAGAGGTCGTCTATCTCCAGCGCGGGCGGGCCGAGGGTGGGCTCGCGGGCGGGGAACAGGTCGTTCTGGTCGCGGCCGACCATCGTGCGCACGATCCAGCCCAGGTCGACGTCGTGGGCGCGCGCGGTGGCGACCATGGTGCCGTCGCGCAGGACGGCCACGTCGTCGGCGATGCCGAGGGCTTCCTCCAGGTGGTGCGAGATGTAGACGATGGCGACGCCCGACGCCTTGAGTTCGCTTATCACCCGGAAGAGGACCGCCACCTCGGGCGCGCTGAGCGCGGAGGTCGGCTCGTCCATGATCAGCACGCGGGCGTCCTGGAGCAGCGCCCGGGCGATCTCGACCAACTGCTGCTGTCCCAGGCGCAGCTCGCCGACCGGCAGCCCGGGGTCGAAGCCGCCGTCGAGCCTGCCCAGCACCTCGCGGGCCAGCGTGCGCTGGGCGGCGGAGTCGAGCAGGGCACCGCCGGCCCGGGTGGGTTCGCGGCCGAGGAACAGGTTGTCCTGGATGCTCAGGTTGGGGCAGAGGCTGAGTTCCTGGTGGATGATCGAGACGCCGTGGTCCGCGGCTTCCCGCGCGCTGGTGAACGCCACGGTCCGGCCGTCGAGTTCGACGTGTCCTGTGCTGGCCGGCTCGACGGCGCTGAGGATCTTCATCAGGGTCGACTTGCCGGCGCCGTTCTCGCCGAAGAGCGCGGTGGTGCGTCCCGCCCGGATGTCGAGCGAGACTCCCTTGAGCACCTGCGTGCCGCCGTACACCTTGGTGACGTCGGCAGCGCGCAGGACCGGCGGGGCCTGCGCCGCGGCGGGCTGTTTCGCGGCCGCGGTCATGACGTGCTCTCGATGGAGATCGGCGTGACGGTCAGCACGTCGGCGGTCAGCGGCGTCATGGCGCCCGTGACCTCGACCTGCTCGCCCTCGGCCGCCGCGGCGTCGAACTTCTTCAGCACCGTGGCCTTCACCTCGGCGTTCAGCGCCGTCGCCGCGTCGGCGTAGTCGACCTGGTTGACGAACTGGCCGAACGTGATGAAGCCGACGGCGTCCCGCAGCGCCGTGCCGTTGAGCGCGGGGCCGACCTGCACGGAGACGCGCGCGTCGGCCAGGCCGGGCACGGTCACCTCCATCAGCCCGCCGCGGGCCGGTCCTGCGGTGCCGGTCAGGGTGACGGCGTAGCTGTACGGACCGGTGCCCGCCCGGTGGCCGTGACGCTTGCCGGCCGCTTCCATGCCGTCCGCCATCGCCTCGTGCAGCGTGGTGATGTCCACGGCGTTCTTCCGGATGGCGGGCACGACCTTCGGTCCGTACGTCCTGGCGGCGTAGGCCGCCGGGTCGAACCCGGGTTTTCCGCCGGCTCCGGCCTCGCTCTCCGAGCGGTACGTGGTCGTCGCCGCGATCGCGATCGCGAGCAGCGCGGCGGCGATGAGGGAGCCGCGGCCGAGTGTCAGCCGGCGGCCGGCCGCACCCCGCTCCGGGCGTTCCGGGGCTGCTGTGGTCATGATGCCTCCTGCTCGTCCCTGCCGCCGAGGCTGCGGGCCGCCGTGAGGCGCCGGTGCCATTTCGCGACCGCGCCGCGGCGCCTGGCGTCGTCCCAGGCGGGCCGGAAGGTCCGCGTCCCGCTGCCGGCGCGTTGCTCCAGCTCGCCGGTCGTCCACATGCCGAGGCCGAGGCCGGCCAGGTGAGCGACTCCGGCGGCGGAGAGTTCGTGGTGGCCGGTCCTGATCACGTCGATGTCCGCGATGTCGGCCTGCAGTTGCATCAGCGCGTCGCTGCGGCTCATGCCGCCGTCGGCGCTCACGTGCCGCAGGCCGGGCAGCGCCGCGAGCACGTCCCCTACCTGGTGGGCGACGGACTCCAGTGCGGCACGCGCCAGTTGCCCGCTGCCGGTGCCCAGGTCGAAGCCCGCGAGCACCGGCACGGCGTGGGCGTCCCACCAGGGCGCCCCGACGCCGCCGAAGGCCGGCACCAGCGTCACGTCGCCCGCGTCCGCACCGGATGCCGTCTCGATCAGCTCGTCCGGCGAGGTGCCGAGCACCTGTGCCAGCCAGGTGACCGTGCGCCCGGTGGAGCGGATGTTGGCCTCGTGGGCGTAGACCGTACGGTCGGTCGACCACGCGATGGTGGTGCAGACCCGGTCCGCCGGACGGGGGGAGTCGGTGACCGTCATGACGGACGAGCCGGTGCCGTACGTGACCTTGACGATCCCGGACCGCCAGCCGGCGTGGGCGAACAGCGCCGCGTGCGAATCGCCCATCACCGCGAGGACGGGGGTGCCGTCGGGCAGCGGATCGAGCCCGCGCAGCCCGCCGAAAGGCCCGGTCGAGGCGACGACCCGGCCGAGCGCCGCGCGGGGTACGCCGAACAGGTCGAGCAGCTCGTCGTCCCAGTCCCCGGTGGCGAGGTCGAGGAGCTGGGTTCTGGAGGCGTTGCCGGCTTCGGTGACGAGGTTCCCGGTGAGCGCGTGGAGGAGGAACGCGTCCACGGTGCCGAGGCGCAGGGCGCCGGTGCGGCTGCGGGCACGGGCCGGGTCGTGCTCGTCCAGGAGGGAGGCCATCTTCAGCGCGGAGAACATCGGGTCGAGCGGAAGACCGGTCCTGCGCCGGATCTCCTCGTCCGCCCCGGCCTCCGCCAGCCGGGCCATGCGGCCGGTGCCGCGCTGGTCCTGCCAGCTCACCAGGGGCGCGACCGGCCGGCCGGTCGCGGCGTCCCACAGCACGACGGACTCGCGCTGGGTGCTCAGCGCCACGCCGGCCACGGCGGCGGGGCCGGCGTCCTTCAGGCATTCCGCGACCGCGCTCCGCACGCTGTCCAGGAGTTCCGTCGCGTCCTGTTCCACCAGCCCGGGGCCGGGGTGGGACTGGGACAGGTGCGTGGCGGCCCGGGCGACGACGTCGCCCGCGGCGTCCAGCAGCAGCGCCTTGGTGGCGCTGGTGCCCTGGTCGACGGCGAGCAGATGGGGTCCGCTGGTGTTCATCGGACCCGCCCGAGGGCCGCGCGCGCGGCGGTGGCGATGCCGTCGGCGTTCAGCCCGAAGTGGTCGAGCAGGAAGGAGGTGCTCCCGGTCGGGGCGAAGGCGGGCACCCCCACCATCCGTACCGGCACCGGATGCTGCTCGGCGACGACCCGGGCGACGGCCGCGCCCAGGCCGCCGGAGAGCAGGCCCTCCTCGGCGGTGACCAGGCACCCGGTCTCGCGGGCGGCGGCCACCACGGCGGCCGTGTCGAGCGGCTCGACGAACGGGGTGTTCAGTACGCGCGCCGAGATGCCCTCGCGGGCGAGGAGCGCGGCGGCCTCCAGGGCGCGCGAGACCATCGTCCCGATGGCGATCAGCGTGAGGTCGTCGCCTTCGGCGAGTCGTACGGCCCGGCCGGGTTCGAACGGCGCGTCGCCCGGGGTGACCGCGGGCACCTTGAACCTCGGTACGCGGATGTACGTGGGCCGGCCCGAGCGCGCGGCCCAGCGCACCGCGCTGCGGGTCTGCACGGGATCCGCGGGCACGATGATCTCCATGCCGGGCACCGCGCGCATCCAGGAGATGTCCTCGACGGCGTGGTGGGTGGGGCCGAGCGCGCCGTACGCCATGCCGGGGCTCTGGCCGCAGAGCACGACGTGCTGGTGGCTGTAGGCGATGTCGGCCTTGATCTGCTCCAGGGCGCGGCCGGTCAGGAAGGGCGCCGCGGCCGACGCGAAGGGAATGAACCCGGCGTTCGCGAGGCCGGCCGAGACGCCGACCAGATCCTGCTCCGCGATCCCGACGTTGATCAGCCGGTCGGGGAACTCCGCCCGGAACCCGACGAGGTTGCTGGAGCCGACGGAGTCGTTGCACACGGCCACGATGCGTTCGTCGGCGCGTGCCAGCGCGGCCAGCTCGGCGGCGAAGTCCGCGCGGCAGTCGAACGTGGGGGCCTCGGCGGCGACGGGGGTCATCGGTCCAGCTCCTCCAGCGCGAGACGGACCTGTTCGTCGGTGGGCACCTTGTGGTGCCACTCGACGCGGTCCTCCATGAACGAAACGCCCTTGCCCTTGACGGTGTTGGCGATCACAGCGACCGGACGGCCGGTCGTCGAGGGCCCGTACGCCTCCTTGATCGCCTCGTGGTCGTGGCCGTCGACGACCCGCACCTCCCACCCGAAGCTTGCCCACTTCGCGTCCAGGGGCTCCAGCGACTTGGTGTCCTCCGTACGGTCGCCCTGTTGCAGCCGGTTGCGGTCCACGACCGCGGTCAGGCCGGCGAGCCCGTAGTGGGAGGCGGTCATGACCGCCTCCCAGTTGCTGCCCTCCTGCATCTCCCCGTCGCCGAGCACGACAAGGGTGCGCCAGCTCTCGCCGCGCAGCCGCGCCCCGAGGGCGCAGCCGGTGGCGACGGGCAGGCCGTGGCCCAGCGGACCGGTGTTGGTCTCCACGCCGGGCACCTTGAGCCGGGCGGGATGCCCGTTGAGCGGGGAGAGCGGCGCCATGAACTCGGCCAGCCGGGCCCGGGGGAAGAAGCCGCAGGAGCCCAGCACCGAGTACAGCGCCGCGGCGCAGTGCCCCTTGCTCAGGACGAAGCGGTCGCGCCGCGGGTGGCGGGGGTCGGCCGGATACGTCCGGAGCGTTCCCCACAGGGCCGTGACCAGCAGGTCCGTCACCGAAAGGTCACCGCCGACGTGTCCCATGCCCGCCGTCTGGATCGTGGTGAGGATGTCCCGCCGGATGGCCGTGGAGATCTCCGCGAGTTCCCCGGCGGCCTCGGCGGGAGACGCCGCGCGCAGCCGCGCACTGCGCGTGCGGTACGCCTCGGCCGCGGCCTCGTCGGGCCGCAGGGGGGCGGGAACCTCCGCGGTGGCGGTCACGCGGCCTCGCTTTCCGCGAGCGCACGGAACAGTGCCCGCTTCGCGAGGTGCTGGGCGGTCAGCGCGTCCTGCGCGGCCTGCGCGGCGGCGAGTTCGGCGCGGTCGAGATAGCCCAGCGCCCGGTGGAAGGCGCGCATGGTCCGGATGCCGGTCCGCGCGGCCTCGACGGGGTCCTCGCGGAACGGGAACTGATCGAGCTGCCACACCCCCTGCCAGCCGGCGTCGTGCAGCGCGAAGAAGAACTCGAACGTCTCCAGCAGGTGTACGGAGCCGACGACCATGTCGTCGTCCCAGCCCCGGAAGTTGTCATTGACGTCGATGGCGAAGAGCCGGTCGTGGGCGATCGCCATCCGGGCGGCCTCGGCCGGCGTCTCGCCCCCGTAGAGCGAGTGGCCGAAGTCCAGCAGGACGCCGACGTTGTCCGCGCCCGTCTCCTGGACGGCGAGGAGGGTGCGGGCGACGGAGGACAGCACCATGCGGTTGCGCGGCTCGCGCGGCTTGTACTCGATCGCGAACTTCAGGTCGGGGAAGGCGTGCGCGAGTTCGCGCAGCGCGCCCACGGTCTTGCCCCACAGGTCGGCGTAGTCGGCCTGGAAGGGGTAGTCGTAACCGTCCTGGCCGGGCCAGAGCTTGACGTAGTCCACTCCCAGCTCGCGGCCGACCTCCGCGGCGCCGGCGACGAGGTCGATCGCCTGCCGGCGGACGGCCGGGTCGGGGTTGGTGAAGCCGCCCCTGGCGAACGCGCCGGTGTACATCTCCGGGGTCACGGCGATGGCACGCAGCCGCTGCTCGGCGAGTGCTTTCTTCACCTCGGCGGTGCCGATGTCCCCTGGCGGGAAAGGCCAGTTGAGATCGAGGACCGACAGGTCACCGACGGCACCGGCGAGCCTGATGGCGTCGAGGATGGTGCGCGGCTCACCGTACCCGTCCGTGGCGTAGCGGTCGACGTAGGTGGCGAAGTGCCAGACGCCGGCACCGTAGACGGGTTCGTCACCGGCCGTCGATTGCATATCTATGCGCTGCTGACTCGACATGCCGATCAAGCTACGAACCGGCGCCTGCCGCGTCAAGACCCTTGCACCGCCGAAGAGTCCCCGAGGGTCTGCCTTTCACCCGCCCCGTTGACAGGGCATCGGAACGCTCTGACAATGCGCCGTGGCATTTCGAGTCAGTCATGAATGTATATGCGGCTGCTCGTCCGGTGAGGAGAGAGGGAAGCGGGATGACTTCTGGGAGCATGCGCCGCATCGTCGTGGCGACGGCGGCGGCCCTGGTCGCCGCCGTGACGCTCGGCACGGTGCAGCCGACCGCGCCATCGGCGTCCGCGGCACCGGCCGGCCCGTCCGGCGCGGTGAAGCAACAGCCCGGGTCCGGCGGTGGTGACGACCGCCCGCGGACCGTCGTCACCACGGATCCGGAGCTGGACGACGCGAACTCCCTCGTCCGCTATCTGCTCAGGAGTGCCGACTTCGACACCGAAGCCATCATCTATGCCAGCAGCCAGTTCCACTGGAAGGGCGACGGCGACGGCACGCGGTGGTGGCAGCCCGGCAGGGAGTACGACCGCTTCGGTCTCCGCGGGCTGTGCCCGTGCACCTCGTGGCGGTGGGCCGAGGACGAGAAGTTCATCGACGACGCCGTCGAGCGATACGCGAAGGTGTACGACAACCTCAAGGTTCACGACCCCGACTATCCGTCGCCGGACGACCTCCGCTCCAGGATCCGGGTCGGCAACGTCCAGTTCGACAGCGACATCTCGGTCTCGGGGGACTCGCCGGGCTCTGACCGGATCAAGGAAGTGCTGCTCGACGACGAGGGCGGGCCGGTCTACCTCATGGCCTGGGGCGGCCCCAGCACCATCGCCCGCGCCCTCAAGTCGATCCAGCTCGAATACCAGGGGACGCCGCGCTGGCCGGCGATCCACCGCAAGGTCAGCGAGAAGGCCGTCATCGTCTCCTTCGGCACCCAGGACAACAGCTACCGCGACTACATCTCCGTCAGTTGGCCCGACGTCGAGCTGCGTCAGGCGGCGACGAGCACCTGGGGCTACGGCGCCCGTGGCGTCGCGCTGCCGGAGCACGCCGAGTACCTCTCCGCCGAGTGGACGCGGGAAAACGTGTCCGGCGTGGGGCCGTTCGGCGAGTCGTACCGCGTCTGGGGCGACGGGAAGCAGATGGTCGAGGGGGACGTCTTCGACCACTTCGGCTACTCCGGCCTGACGACGGAGGAACTGCGCGCGAAGGGCTACGTCGTCTGGACGCCGCCGCAGGAGAAGGACTCGTGGATCTCCGAAGGCGACACCTCCACCTTCCTCACCCTCGTCGACAACGGTCTCCGCAGCCACGAACACCCCTCCTACGGCGGGTGGGGAGGCCGCCTCGCACAGAACCCCGAGGACCCGTCGGAGTGGACCAGTTCGGACGTCGCCGACCGTGACCCGAACGGCGGCACACCCTCCGACTACGCCGCTCAGCGGTGGTTCGGCGACGCCCAGCAGGACTTCGCCGCGAGGATGCAGTGGACGGTCACGCCTGAGTTCCGCGACGCCAACCACCACCCCGAGGTGTCGGTGGAGGGGCGTCTCGACATGACCGCCAGGCCGGGGCAGGTCGTGCACCTCCGTGCGCGCGCGACGGACCCGGACGGTGACGCGCTGACGTACCGGTGGTGGCAGTACCGGGAGGCCGGGACGTATCCGAAGGCGGTGGACGTCTCCCGGCCGGACGCGGCGCAAACGACGCTCGAGGTGCCCGGTGACGCGAAGCGCGGGCAGACGATCCATGCCATAGCAGAGGTCACCGACGACGGATCACCGTCGCTGACGTCGTACCAGCGGGTGATCATCACCGTCAGGTGAGCCCGGCGCGTCCTTGAGCCCGGCTGGGCGAGCAGGGTCGGCAACCTCGGCCTGAAGCCGGTCTGCCGGCCCGAACGGCAACCGGTGCGTGCCGAGGCCAACCTCGGCGCGCACCGATGAGGGATAAGGGTGGTGTCCAGGGCCCGACTCGGCCCACAACCCCAACCCATCGTGCTCCGCGGCGCTCTGGACCTTGCTGGTGCCGTGGAGGACGAGCCACAGGTCATGCTGCCCAGTGCCGAAGGGCTCCAGAAGTGATGGGCGTGCCCGCGCCTGTTCATCCGGGTGCCATTAAGTTCCAGACGGAGTTGGCGTGAACGTGCAGATCAACGAGAAGCCCGCTGCGCGGAGGCGCGGCCAGGAGGGTGGCGAACCAGACACTCCGATGACGGGTTCCGGTCTTCCTGGTGCGGTGACTTCTGGCGGCCGCGTGGAGGCGCCCCGGGTGGCGGCGCCGGGGGC
Organism: Streptomyces sp. NBC_01808; assembly: GCF_035917395.1. NCBI lineage: Bacteria > Bacillati > Actinomycetota > Actinomycetes > Kitasatosporales > Streptomycetaceae > Streptomyces > Streptomyces sp. NBC_01808. The sequence continues at coordinate 1,335,864 of NZ_CP109072.1, read as the reverse complement.
CGTAGCGGGAGCGGATCGGCGGGATGCCACGCATCAACGGCACGAGGGCCTGGCTGTCGTGGAGGTTGGCGGCGGAGATGCCCATCGACAGTGGCAGGCCGGCGCGATCGCAGATGACGTGAATCTTCGACCCGTTCTTGCCGCGATCGGTCGGATTCGGTCCCGTCAAGGGCCCCCTTGACCGCGCGGACACTGATCGAGTCAATCGCGCATAGCCCGTCGTCGCAACGAAGACAACCGCGGCCAGCACCGCGCGGTCATCGCACCGCCGCCGACCGCCGCCGACCGCCGCCCTGCGCACGCAGCGGCGGCTCCGGCGCCACGTCCTGGAAGATCTCCCACAGCCCGTCCGGTACCGACCGCTCGACTATCCCCATGCCAGGGCAACGAGACAACACCAATCAAGACATCGTCTAGAGGCGGCGAGGGCGAAGGCGGACGGGAGCCGTTCCTCCTTGGCCGACTGACCGGTCATGTTCTGCTGGATCTGACCCGAATGCGGGCGACGCGGAGGAGCGATGTGCCCCGCCAGCCGACGGTTTCGAGCGCCCGTGCCGCAAGTGCAGTCGGCTCAGGCGGGCGGCTTAGGCGGCGAAGCAGTCGTCGTCCGCCAGGTAGGACGCCTGCCATTGGCTCGTTGCCCTGGGAAAACCCCTCAGGTCCGATGCCGGACGTCGAAGTGCGCGGAGTGCGCGGTCAGCTTGCCGAGCAACTCGATGAGGGTCTGCTGCTCGTCCTCACTGAGGGCGCCTGCCCACTCCTGTTCACGTGCGTTGTGTGCCTGAAAGGCAGTGGTGATCGCATGCAGGCCGGCCTCGGTGAGGCCGAGCCGGACCGCGCGCCCGTCGTAGGAGGCGCGCTCCTTGCTCACCAGGCCGTCCCGTCCCAGCGTGTTCACCAGCGCCGAGACGGCGGCTCGGCTCATGCCGGACAGCTCCGCGACCTTCTTCGCCTCGACCGGGCCCGACAGCCAGATGGCGAACAGCACTCGAAAGCCGGGCCATGACCAGCCGCGAGGTCTGTGTACGGCGGATTCGAGGTCGTAGACGAGCATGTTGGCCGCGCGGTGGAGGGTGAGCACCAGCCGCATGGCGAGCGGGTCGATGCCGGGGAGTTCCCGCGAGGCCCGGTCGACGGCGTGGTCGATGAACGACCAGAAGTGCAGGTGGTCGGCATCCAGCGGTTCCGGTTCCTGGGTCACAGTCGGAGTCTAGGTCGGGCGGCATCACGGACCGCACTCGGGAAGCGGGCATGCGTCGGCACCCCGTCCAGGTTTCCGGACCGTAAAAAACCTTTGCCCGAGGGCTTCCCCAGGGATGCTGGCGGGGCTACAGTCCCCAATTAATCAAAGTATTCATTACATGCCCTGAGCAGTAACGTTCCCGTTTTGTCCCCAAGGTATGTCAGGGGACAGGTCTCCTCCCGGCCGTGCCTCCCGATGCGCGGCCGGGTAGCCCCGGCCGTTCCTCCTCCGTCGACGGGGAGACGGTGTGGCGGGCGATCGATCCCAAGGAGCGCCGTATGCCAGAAGCACTCGCTCCCCCCAGTCCCGGCGCGCTGCGTGCCTGCATGTCCCGTTTCACCACCGGCGTCACGGTGGTGTCGTACGCGACAGACAGAGGTCCGCGGGGCGCCACCATGAACTCCTTCACGTCCGTGTCCGCCGAACCGCCGCTGGTCCTGGTCAGCGTCGCCCGCCGGGCCCGCTGCCACGACCAGCTAGCCGACGGGCCCTTCTGCGTGAACATCCTCGGTGCCGAGCAGGAGCAGCTAGCCCGGCTGTTCGCCGGTGCCCGGAGCACCGCAGAGCCCCGCTGGGCAGAGGGCGCGCGCGTCCCCCGGCTGGCCGACCCGCTCGCCTGGGTGGAGTGCGAGCCCTGGCGCGCGTACGACGGCGGCGACCACATCCTGGTCCTCGGCCGCGTCACCGACCTCGGTCACCGCGACGGCGACGCCCTGACCTACGCCTGGAGCCGTTTCGCTTCCACGAGCGAGTCGGCCGACGGCATCGAGCACCTCTTCTGAAGCTCTTCCGCCCGTCCCACCCCCCTCTCATCCTCCCCCCACTCCCCAGGAGAACCGCCATGGCCGCACGCACCGGCAAGGAATTCCTCGATCGCCTCTCCCAGTCCCGCCCCACCGTGCACATCCAGGGCGAGACGCTCACCGGAGGAATCCAGGCGCACCCCGCGTTCCGTAACGTGGTGCAGACCTACGCCGAGCTGTACGACCTCCAGCACAGCGACGAACACAAGGACGTCCTCACGTACGCCTCCCCTACCTCCGGTGAGCCGGTCGGCACGTCCTTCCTCACTCCGTACACCTCTGACGACCTGGTCAAGCGCCGCAAGGCGTTCAAGGTGTGGGCCGACCACAGCAACGGCATGCTGGGCCGCACCGGCGACTACATGAACAGCTCCCTGATGGCGCTCGCCTCAGCCGCCGACTGGTTCGCCCAGGCCAACCCCGCCTTCGGCGAGAACGTCTGCCGCTACTACGAGAAGGCCCGCGAAGAGGACCTGCTGTGCACGCACACGCTGATCCCGCCGCAGGTCAACCGGGCGGTGGCCGGTACCCAGCAGGCGGGCGGCAAGCTCGCGGCACGCATCGTGAAGGAGGACGACAACGGCGTGGTGATCCGCGGGGCGCGCATGCTCGCCACCATCGCCCCCTTTGCCGACGAGATGCTCGTCTTCCCCTCAACCGTGCTCCGCGGCACACCGGAGGACAAGCCGTACTCGTACGCCTTCGCCATCCCCAACGACACCCCCGGCCTGCGCTACATCGCCCGCGAGCCCCTCGACTACGACCGCCCCCGGCACGACCACCCCCTCGCCTCCCGCTTCGAGGAATCGGACTGTGTGGTCGTCTTCGACGACGTGCACGTGCCCTTCGAGCGCTGCTTCGCCCTCGGTGACGCCGAGCTGTGCAACGGCTTCTACTCCCAAACTTCCTCCGTGGTGCACATGACCCACCAGGTCGTCACCCGCACCACGGCCAAGACCGAGTACATCCTCGGACTGGTGACACTGCTCACGGAGGCCATCGGCATCGAGCAGTTCCAGCACGTCCAGGAGGACATCGCCGAGATCATCACCACCCTGGAGACGCTGCGCGCCTTCCTGCGCGCTGCGGAAGCCGACGCCGCGGTCAACGAGTACGGGGTGCTGACCCCGGCCTGGGCCCCCCTCAACGCCGCCCGCAACCTCTACCCCAAGCTCTACCAGCGCTTCCCGCAGACCCTGCGCAAGCTCGGCGCCTCCGGCTTGATGGCCACCCCGACCGAACTCGACATCGCCGGCCCGGCGGCCGCCGACATCGAGGCCTACCTCCAGTCCGCCACCCTCACCGGCCCCGAGCGTGTGAAGCTTTTCCGTCTCGTCTGGGACACCTGCATCTCCGCCTTCTCCAGCCGCCAGGCCCTGTACGAGTACTACTTCTTCGGCGACCCCGTCCGCATGGCCGGCGCGTACGTGAAGTCGTACGACCGCGAGCCGCACAAGGCGAAGGTTCAGGCGTTCCTGGAGCGCTCCTGATGACGCACCCCCTGGGGGACCCCCCGTCGAAGATCATCGCTGTCCATCTCAACTACCCCAGCCGGGCCAAGGAACGCGGCCGGATCCCGGCCCAGCCCTCCTACTTCCTCAAGCCCCCCTCGTCGCTGGCGGGCACCAAGGAGGCCATCGTCCGCCCGGAGGGGTGTGAACTTCTCGGGTTCGAAGGCGAGATTGCCCTGGTCGTCGGCAGCCGGGCCCAGCGGGTGCGGCCGGAGGACGGCTGGTCCCGCGTGCGGTGGGTGACCGCCGCGAACGACGCCGGGGTCTACGACCTGCGGTATGCCGACCGCGGCTCGAACCTCCGCTCCAAGGGCGCGGACGGCTTCACCCCGATCGGGCCGCGCCTGTTGGATGCCCGCCAACTCGACCCGGACGCGCTCCGGCTACGTACCTGGGTCAACGGCGAACTCGTGCAGGACGACACCACCGACACGCTCCTCTTCCCCTTCGGACAGCTCGTCGCCGATCTGTCGAGACTGGTCACGCTGGAGCCCGGGGACGTGATTCTGACGGGCACTCCGGCCGGCGCGTCCGTCGTCTCCCCCGGCGACACGGTGGAGGTCGAGGTCACCGGCAGCGGACAGTCCACCGGGCGGCTGCGCAACCCCATCGCCTCCGGGCCCGCCCTGAAGACGTACGGAGCGATGCCGAGGACGGACGCGGCCGAACGCGAGGCCGCCCACGGAGCCGCGTTCATCCCCGAGCCACTACTCGACACACGCATCGAGCAAGGACTGCGTTCGGTCGCGGTCGCCACACTCAGCGCACAGTTGCGGGGGCGCGGACTGCCACACATGTCCATCGACGGGGTACGTCCCACCCGGCCGGAGGCGAAGATGGTCGGCGTCGCCCACACGCTGCGCTACCTGCCGCTGCGCGAGGACCTGTTCAAGCGGCACGGCAACGGCATGAACGCCCAGAAGCGGGCCATCGAGCAACTGCGACCCGGCCATGTGCTGGTCATGGACGCCCGCCGGGACACATCTGCCGGCACGCTCGGCGACATCCTCGCCCTGCGCGCCCAACAGCGCGGCGCGGCCGGGGTGGTCACCGACGGAGCCCTGCGCGACAGCGTCGCCGTCACCGAACTGGGGCTGCCCGTCTACCACGGCGGAGCCCACCCCTCTGTCCTCGGCCGCCGCCATGTGCCGTGGGACACGGGAGCGCCGATCGCCTGCGGCGAAGCTCTCGTGCAGTCCGGCGACCTGCTGGTGGGAGACGCGGACGGCGTGGTGGTCGTGCCACCCGAACTGGCCGAGGACCTGATCACCGACTGCCGGGAGCAGGAACAGCGGGAGCGCTTCATCACCGAGCAGGTGCGCGCCGGGCACCACATCGAGGGCCTGTATCCCCTCGGTCCCGACTGGCACGAGACGTACGAGCGGTGGCGCAAGCAGCACAGCACGCAAGGAGGGCACACATGAAATTCCGCAGCGACCCGTCCGCCATCCGCGGATCCATCGCTCCCGCCATCACCCCCTTCACCTCGGACGGAGCCGTCGACCACGACAGCCTGCGCACACTGATCCGCTTCCATCTGGAGTCCGGTTCGCACGGCATCTCGCTGGGCGGCTCCACCGGCGAGCCCAGCGCGCAGAGCGTCAGCGAGCGGATCGCGGGGATGCGGACGGCGGTCGAGGAGATCGGCGACCGCGTCCCGTTCCTGCCCGGGACCGGATCTCACAAGCTCGACGAAACCCTCGCACTCACCGCCGCCGCGGCGGAGCTGGGCGCCGACGCCGCGCTCGTCATCACGCCGTACTACGCGCGGCCCACGCAGGAGGCGCTGTACCAGTGGTACGCGACCGTCGCACGGGAGTTCCCGGACCTGCCGATCGTCGCCTACAACGTGCCCTCGCGCACGGCCGTCGACATCACGCCCGAGACGGTGAAACGACTGTTCACCGACTTCGAGAACTTCGTGGGCGTCAAGGAGACCACCAAAGACTTCGAGCACTTCTCGCGCGTGCTGCACGCCTGCGGCCGCTCACTGCTGGTGTGGTCGGGCATCGAGCTGCTTAGTCTGCCGCTGCTCGCGCTCGGCGGTGCGGGGTTCGTTTCAGCCGTCGCCAATCTCGCGCCCGGCGCGGCGGCCCGGATGTACGAGCTGTGGGAGGCGGGCAATTTCGACGGTGCCCGCGATCTCCACTACCGCCTGCACCCGCTCGTCGACCTCTTGTTCGTCGAGACGAACCCAGCGCCGGCGAAGTGGGTGCTGCACCAGCAGGGACGAATCTCGTCGCCCCATGTCCGCCCGCCGCTCACCTCTCCCACCGACGCGGGCCTGCAGAAGATCCGCGCGCTGCTCCTCGAGGGCGGAGACCTCACCCAGCAGATCGGAGCCGCGCAGTGAGCACCACCCCTGAGCACCTTCCCTCCGTGATCCCGCACTGGATCGGCGGTACCCTCGTCGACGCCGCGGACGGACGCACCTTCGACGTCGCCGACCCGGTCTCCAACACGGCCTACGCACAGGCCGCGCGCGGCTCCGCGGCCGACGTGGACCGGGCGGTGACGGCTGCCCGGGTCGCGTTCCCGGAGTGGGCGGGGCTGTCCAACCGGGCACGCGCGGGTGTCCTGAACCGGATCGCCGACGCCGTCGAGGCCCGTCATGACCGGCTCGCCGCCTTTGAGTCGTACGACTCCGGGCTGCCGATCACGCAGGCCCGCGGCCAGGCGCGGCGCGCCGCCGAGAACTTCCGCTACTTCGCGGGTGTCATCGTGGCCCTCGGAGAGGAGGCGTTCCGGCAGGGCGACGACCAGTTCAGCTATGTGGTGCGCACACCGGTGGGAGTCGCCGGGCTGATCACTCCCTGGAACACCCCGTTCATGCTGGAGAGCTGGAAGCTCGCCCCGGCTCTGGCCGCCGGCTGCACACTGGTCCTCAAGCCCGCCGAGTGGACCCCGCTGTCTGCAAGCCTGTGGCCGGAGATCTTCGAAGAGGCGGGTGCCCCGGCCGGGGTGGTGAACATCGTCCACGGCATCGGGGTGGAGGCCGGCCAAGCCCTCGTCGACCACCCGGACGTACCGCTGATCTCCTTCACCGGCTCCACCGATACAGGCCGGCACATCATCCGGTCCTCCGCCGAGCACCTGAAGACGGTGTCGATGGAGCTGGGCGGCAAGTCGCCGGTCGTCGTCTTCGCCGACGCCGACCTGGAGGCCGCCCTGGACTCGGTGGTGTTCGGCGTGTTCTCCCTCAACGGGGAGCGCTGCACGGCAGGTTCACGCGTAGTCGTCGAGCGCCCGCTGTACGGGGAGTTCACACGGCGACTGGCGGAGCGGGCCGCCAAGGTACGCGTCGGGCTCCCTTCCGACCCGGCCACCGAGGTCGGGGCACTGGTACACCCCGAACACTACGAGCGCGTCCTGAACTACGTGGAGATCGGCAGGAAGGAGGGCCGCCTGGTCGCCGGTGGCAGCCGCCCCGACCACCTCGCCGACGGCAACTACCTCCAGCCCACCGTCTTCGCCGACGTCGAACGCGACGCCCGTATCTTCCAGGAGGAGATCTTCGGCCCGGTCGTGGCCGTCACCCCCTTCGACGACGAGAACGAGGCCGTGGAACTCGCGAACGCCACGCAGTTCGGTCTGGCCGCCTACGTCTGGACCTCGGACATCAAGCGCGGCCACCGTATCGCGCACGCCGTCGAATCCGGCATGGTCTGGATCAACTCCCACAACGTCCGCGACCTGCGCACTCCCTTCGGCGGGGTCAAGGTCTCCGGCGTCGGCCGCGAGGGCGGCGTCCACAGCATCGACTTCTACACCGAATCGAAGATCGTCCACGTCGCCCTCGCCGAGGTGCACACCCCCCGCTTCGGAGCCACATCATGAAAACCGCCTCGAACGCCCCCGACGTCATCCGGTCCGCCTACGCTCAGCTCGCCGTCACCGACCTCGGTGCCGCCCGCTGGTTCTGGGCCGACATGCTCGGCTTCTACGTGCAGTACGAGGACGCCGAGTCGCTGTACCTTCGCGGCACGGACGAACTCACCCACCATTCGCTGGTGCTGCGCAAGGGCGACCTGGCGGCCCTCGATCACATCTCCTATCGCGTCCGCACCCCCGAGGACGTCGACAAAGCGGAGAAGTTCTTCGCCGAACTCGGCTGCCAGGTCAAGCGGTTGAAGAAGGGCGAGGGAACGCACGGTATCGGCGACGCGGTCCGCGTCATCGACCCGCTCGGCTTCCCCGTGGAGTTCTTCCACGAGATCGCCCGCGCCGAGCGCCTCATCCAGCGCTACGACATCCGCCACGGCGCCGAGATCGCCCGCCTGGACCACTTCAACATCTGCACCCCCGACGTCCCGGCCGCCTACGCCCACTACCAGTCCCTCGGCTTCGGCTGCTCGGAAACGATCGAGGGTGACGAGCACGAGCTGTACGCGGCCTGGATGTACCGCAAGCAGACCGTGCATGACGTCGCCTTCACGGGGGGTGCCGGGCCGCGCCTGCACCACCTCGGGGTCGCCACCCACGAGTCCCACCAGGTACTGCGCGCGGCCGACATCTTCGGCTCGCTGCACAAAGAGCACCACATCGAACGAGGCCCCGGCCGGCACGGCGTCTCCAACGCCTTCTACCTCTACCTGAGGGACCCAGACGGCCACCGCGTGGAGATCTACACCTCGGACTACTACACCGGTGACCCGGACCACGAGACGTACCGCTGGAACGTGCGCGACGACCGCCGCCGCGACTTCTGGGGCAACGCCGTCATCGAGTCCTGGTACAAGGAGGCCGCCCCCGTCCTCGACCTCTCCGGGCACCCGCAGCCCGTGACCGACACCGTCCTCGACGAGTCCGCGGTTCAGGTGGGTGCGGACGGCCTTGGCTGATGCTACGGGCGGTGGGAGGACCCGGAGGCGCTTCGCGCCCTTCCGGGACCCCCTCGCCGCGCCCTTGACAGCCACGAGGTCTTCTCATACACCCCATTCATCGCACTCTGTAAAGACCGGATACGGCGGTTGGTGTCCGGCGGCACCCCTACCTGCCGGCTTGCCGAAGGGCCCGCAGAGGAGACCCATGCCCTCGATGACGACTCCGTCGGACGACACCTCCGCAGGACGCTTCGAGTTCTGGCGGGAAGTGGTCGGCCAGAGTTTTGTGCCGCTGGAAGCGCTGCCGCGCGAGGTTCCCGACTTCCGCGCCTCCCTGCACACCGCCCAGCTCGGTGCGGTGCAGGTGTCTGTCGTGGCCGCGGATCCGCACGGCGTGGCCCACACCCGTAGGCACATCGCCTCCGACCAGGCCGATTTCGTCAAGGTGAGTCTTCAGCTGGCCGGGCGGTGCATGCTGACCCAGGCCGACCGCCAGGCCCTGCTCAAGCCGGGCGAGTTGGCCATCTACGACACCCGGCACCCGTACACACTCGACTTCGACCAGCGGTACCGCACACTCGTGCTGATGTTCCCGCGGGTCATGCTCCGGTTTCCCGAACGCGACCTGACCCGCGTGATCGCGACCCCCGTGTCGTGCAGCGACGGGCTGGGGCCCGTGGTGCACCCGTTCCTGTGCGGACTGGCCGGGCAGGTGCGGCAACTGGACGCTTTCGGCACGCAGCGGCTCGCGGACAGCGCGGTCGACCTGGTCGGCGCGATGCTCTCGGACCGGTGCGCCGTGCACGTGACGCAGCAGGACGACGGGCGGGAGGTGCTGGCCCAGCGGATCCTCACGTACATGGAACAGCGGCTCTCCGACCCGGGGCTCGGCCCCGACCGAATCGCGGCCGCCCACCACATCTCGCGGCGCTTCCTCTACAAGCTGCTGGCCGAGCGAGGATACACAGTCTCGGGCTGGCTCCGGGAGCGTCGCCTCGCCGAGTGTGTGCGCGACCTCGCGGACCCCGCGCTTGCCCATATGCCCGTCGCCACCGTCGGAAGCCGCTGGGGCTTTCCCGACCCCGCCCACTTCAGCCACGCCTTCAAGAGCGCCTACGGCATGAGCCCGTCGGAGGCACGCGGGGCCGGGCGCACGGCGCTGGGCGCTTAGCGAGCGCTCAGCGGCGGTCACGCGGTTTCGCTGCCCTTTCGTTGCCTGTCGTAGTACGTCCCGAACACGGCGGATCTGCCGGTCGCGCCGCCCCGGCAAGGGCCGGTGCACCATCACGAAAGCCGGAGTGGGCCGCCGAGGTGGTCCCGGCCCGTCGCGCGCTGCCTCGGACCAGCCGTTCACCCGCGCGGTCCGGCCCGGTCACCCACCGCAGCTGCCAGCTCGCCCATAGGCCCGCAGGGGCAACGTGCGCCGGCCCCAGGGCCGGTCCGTCCGCCCGTGCACAGCCCTTCGTGCCCGCATCCGCAACAGCCCGTGCACGACGGTACAAGCGGGCAGCCCGTCCGCCTGTGACCCTCCCGTCATGCGAGCGACACACGCTGTTTACGACCACATCGTGGTGGGTGCCGGCTCCGCCGGCTGTACCCTCACCCGCAGACTCGTGGACGCCGGCCGGACCGTCCTGCTGATCGAGGTGGGCGACCGGGACGACAACCCGGCCATCCATGACCCGGGGCGGCTGTGGGAACTGTGGAACTCCCCGCAGGACCACGCGTACAGCACCGAACCCCAACGGCACGCCTCCGGAACCCAGGTGTTCTGGCCGCGAGGCAAGGTTCTCGGCGGCTCCAGCGCCCTCAACGGCATGATCTACGTCCGCGGCCACCGGGCCGACTACGACAGTTGGGCCTACCAGGGAGCGGCAGGCTGGTCGTACGACGAGGTGCTGCCGTACTTCAAACGCTCGGAGGACTTCGAGGACGGCGCGTCGTACTATCACGGGACCGGCGGCCCCCTGCCCGTCAGCCGGAACCACTCCCCCCACCCGGTCACCACCGCCTTCGTCGAGGCCTGCCAGGAGTACGGGATCCCGTACAACGACGACTGCAACGGCCAGGACCAGCTCGGCGTGAACCTGCTGCACCGCACCATCCGCGACGGCAAGCGCGTCAGCGCGTGGACCGCCTTCCTGCAGCCGGTGCTCGACAGTGCGCCGCTGACGGTGATGACCGGTGCGGCGGCTACGCGCGTCCTGGTGGACGGTGGCCGGGCTCGGGGCGTCGAGTTGCTGCGCGAAGGCCGTACGACGGAGATCCGCTGCGAAGGGGACGTGATCCTGTCCGGCGGCACCATCGGATCGGCCCAGCTCCTCCTGCTCAGCGGTGTCGGGCCGGCGGACGAGCTGCGGACACTCGGTATCGAGTTGACCGCGGACCTGCCGGGAGTGGGCGCGAACCTGCACGACCACACCCTCGCTCCGGTGGTGTGTGAGTCGGCAAGGCCGGTTCCGCAGGGCACAGCCAACAAACTGGAGGCCCACTACTTCGCCAAGTCCGACCCGGCGCTGTCTGTGCCGGACCTGCAGCCGCTGATGTCTCACGTACCACTGCCGGTGCCCGGCGTGAACGTTCCGAATGAGGGCCACGGCTTCTCGGTCCTCGCCGGGACGATCCGTCCGCTCAGCCGGGGCCGCATGTGGCTGCGCTCGGCCGACCACACCCAGGCTCCCGCGCTGGACCCCGGCTACTTCTCCGAGCCGTCGGACCTCGCGGCCATGGTGCGGGCCGTGCAGCAGGTGCGGGAGATCGGCGAGCAGCAGTCGCTGGGCGACTGGCGGGCCCGCGAGGTCGCACCCGGACCGTACGTGCGTACGGACGCGGAGGTCGCCGCGTACATCAAGCGGACCCTCCTCAGCTATCACCACCAGGTGGGCACCTGCCGTATGGGCATCGACCGTATGGCGGTCGTCGATCCGCAACTGCGCGTACACGGCGTGGCCGGGCTGCGCGTCGCGGACGCCTCCGTCATGCCCTCCATCACCTCCGGCAACACCCACGCACCTGCCGTCATGATCGGCGAGCGCTGCGCCGACCTCATCCTGGGAGCACAGCTGTGACCAATACCCTTTTCATCGGTGGCGAGTGGCGAGCCGCGGCCTCCGGAGCGGAGTTCGAGACCCTGGACCCGGCGACGGGGCAGCCCCACGCCCAGGTGTCCCTGGCGGGGACCGCGGACGCCGACGCGGCCGTACGGGCCGCCCGCGCCGCCTTCGAGAACCCGGAGTGGGCGGGCCTCGCCCCGGCCCGGCGCGCCGGGATCCTGTGGCGCATCGGCGACCTCATCGAAGAATTCGCCGAGGAACTGGCCGAGTTGGAGACGCGCGACCAAGGCCAGCCGCTCGGCGTCTCCACAGCGGTCAGCGTCGCCACCGCTGCCGAGCACTTCCGCCACTACGCCGGCTGGGTCACCAAGATCTACGGCGAGACGGCGCCGCTGTCCATCCCCGGCGTGCTGCAGTACACCAAGCGCGAGCCGGTGGGAGTGTGCGCGCTGATCACCCCCTGGAACTTCCCGCTTATGATCGCGAGTTGGAAGATCGCACCGGCTCTCGCCTGCGGGAACACCGTGATCGTCAAACCTGCGGAACAGACCCCGATGACCACGGTGCGGCTCGTCGAGTTGTGCCGGGCGGCCGGTGTGCCGGACGGCGCCATCAACCTGCTGACCGGTGGCCCCGAGGCCGGCCGGGCCCTCGTCGAGCACCCCGGCGTGGACAAGGTCTCCTTCACCGGCTCGACCGAGACCGGCAGGGAGATCGTCCGGGCTTCCGCAGGCAACCTCAAGCGTGTCACGCTCGAACTCGGCGGCAAGGCACCGAGCCTCGTACTGCCCGGCGCCGACCTGGACGCGGCGGTGACGGGCTGCCTTCAGGGCGCGCTCCTCAACAGCGGCCAGGTGTGTGCCGCCTACACCCGGTTTCTCGTCCACCGCTCCCTCGCAGACGAGTTCGCCGAGCGCTGTGCCAAGGCCGTCAGAGGGATGCGGCTCGGCGCGGGCAGCGCGCCCGGCACCGAGCTCGGCCCTCTGGTCACCGGGGAACACCGTGACCACGTCCACGCACTGGTGCGCAGCGGGGTCCGGGAAGGCGCCCAGTTGCTCGCCGGCGGGGCCCCCGTCGACGGGCTGCCGGGTTTCTTCTACCAGCCGACCGTGTTCACGGGAGTACGGGACGACATGCGCATCGCCCGCGAGGAGATCTTCGGCCCGGTGCTGTCGATCCTGCCGTACGACGACGAGGACGAGGCCGTCGCCCGCGCCAACGACTCCGAGTACGGCCTGGCGGCAGCCGTATGGACCCGTGACGTGGGCGCGGCGCACCGAGTGGCGAGTGCCATCCGCGCGGGCACGGTGTTCATCAACATGCCCAACCCCGTGGACGCCTCCGCCCCCTGGGGCGGGTTCAAGGCGAGCGGCTGGGGCCGGGAGATGGGCAGGGGGGCCATCGATGCGTACACGGAGGTCAAGAGCGTGTGGACCTCGCTCGCCTGAGGTGCCCGCCCGTCGCGGACAGGCAGCCCCCGCGGGTTCGGACCGCGCGATCCTGAAAATGATGCGCGGCTTTCCGCCTGTCCGCCCGTCCGGACAGGATCTCGTTGTCGCCCCGGCCCAACGATCAAAACCGCGCGGCCGTCCGGGACCCTGAAGAACCATGCAGCCGGGTGGTGGACGGCAACGACGGCCTCGACTGCCTGCGCCGCCGACAGCAGCGGACACGGCTGGACCCTGGTGCGGTTCGCCGCCGCCGACCGGGACCTCAGGAGCCCGACGCTCGGTCGGGTGCTCCAGGGGTCCTCAGGTAGTGGGTGGTCAGGGATGAAGCCGCTGGTCAGGTGGCCGGTCTGGGTAGGGCGGCAAGGCGGGTGGATGCGCTGGTCAGCTCGTTTCGCCAGGGCCAGGTGGCGGCGATTCGCAGTCGTAGGCGGCGGCCGCCGCGGGTGAGGCGGGCGACGGCGTGCAGCAGCCGGTGGCGCAGCTTCTTCGGCTCGGCGGTGGACAGTTCGCCGTCCAGCAGCAGCGTTTGCGTCCAGGCGAGCAGGTTGATGGCGGTCAAGGACAGCTCCAGCCAGCCTGAAGTTGATCTACCAACCCGAACGTCAACTCGTGCGTGTCGAGGCCAAGCTTGACCCGTACCAGTTGGGGATAAGGGTGGTGTCCAGGGGGGGACTTGAACCCCCACGCCCTCATACGGGCACTAGCACCTCAAGCTAGCGCGTCTGCCATTCCGCCACCTGGACCGGTGGACGCCGCGCGGGCGGGGCCCGCCGCGACGCGGTACACCCTAGCAAACCCGCGGGGGCTCGCGATCACCCCGCGGGTTGGGTCGGGCGGTCCGGCGGGGCAGGATGGGGCGTGGACCCCGAACGTGCCAGGGAGGCATCGTGAGCCAGCCGGAGAACGCCCGTGGCGGCACCGTCGAGCGCGCGGAGAGCGAGGTCGTCGACCTCTGCCGTGAGCTGATCCGGATAGACACCAGCAACTACGGCGACCACTCCGGGCCGGGGGAGCGGGCGGCCGCGGAGTACGTGGCGGAGAAGCTGGCCGAGGTGGGTCTCGAGCCGGAGATCTTCGAGTCGCACCCCGGCCGGGCGTCGACCGTGGCGCGGATCGAGGGCGAGGACTCCTCGCGGCCGGCGCTTCTCATTCACGGCCACCTCGACGTCGTGCCGGCCAACGCCGCCGACTGGACCCACGACCCCTTCTCCGGCGAGGTCGCCGACGGCTGCGTCTGGGGGCGGGGGGCGGTGGACATGAAGGACATGGACGCCATGACCCTCGCCGTCGTACGCGAGCGGCTGCGCACCGGCCGCAAGCCCCCGCGCGACGTCGTGCTCGCCTTCCTCGCCGACGAGGAGGCCGGCGGGCTCTACGGGGCCAGGCACCTCGTGGACACGAAGCCGGAGCTGTTCGAGGGCGTGACCGAGGCCATCGGCGAGGTCGGCGGCTTCTCGTTCACCGTGAACGAGGACGTGCGGCTGTATCTCATCGAGACCGCGCAGAAGGGCATGCACTGGATGCGTCTGACGGTCGACGGAACCGCCGGGCACGGCTCGATGACCAACCGCGACAACGCCATCACCGAGCTGTCGGAGGCGGTGGCCCGGCTGGGGCGGCACGAGTTCCCGGTGCGGCTGACCAAGTCCGTACGCGGCTTCCTCGACGAGCTCGGCGACGCCCTCGGCGTCGAGCTGGACCCCGAGGACATGGACGCCACCCTCGCCCGGCTCGGCGGCATCGCGAAGATCATCGGCGCTACCCTCCGCAACACCGCCAACCCCACCATGCTCGGCTCGGGCTACAAGGTGAACGTGATCCCCGGGCAGGCCACGGCGCACGTCGACGGCCGCTTCCTGCCGGGGTACGAGGAGGAGTTCCTCGCCGACCTCGACCGGATCCTCGGCCCGCGCGTCAAGCGCGAGGACGTGCACGCCGACAAGGCGCTGGAGACCACCTTCGACGGGGCGCTGGTCGAGGCCATGGCGACGGCCCTGAAGGCGGAGGACCCGATCGCCCGCGCCGTGCCGTACTGCCTCTCCGGCGGTACCGACGCCAAGTCCTTCGACGACCTCGGCATCCGCTGCTTCGGCTTCGCGCCCCTGCAGTTGCCGCCGGAGCTGGACTTCGCCGGGATGTTCCACGGGGTCGACGAGCGGGTCCCGGTCGCGGGTCTGCAGTTCGGCGTCCGGGTGCTGGACCGGTTCCTCGACGCCTGCTGAGCTGGGTTTTCTCCCCGGCGGAGGTGCGGGTGCGGGCGGGTGGCACACGCCGTCGAATCGGCCACCTGTACCAACCGGACTGAAACGGATGAATGGCACGATAAGCGCGTAGCCCGAAACCTGCCTCGTCGTTGCATTGGATGCGGTCCGCTGCTGGGGCCGCACCGTCAACGAGGAGGAAGAATGATCAAGAAGGTTGTCGCCGCGGCGGCCGCCACGGGCGGTCTGGTGCTGGCGGGTGCCGGGGTCGCCGCTGCCGACGCGGGTGCTCAGGGCGCTGCTGTGCAGTCCCCGGGCGTGCTGTCCGGCAACGTCGTCCAGGCTCCGATTCACATCCCCGTGAACCCCTGCGGCAACACCGTGAGCCTCATCGGTCTGCTGAACCCGGCGTTCGGCAACACCTGCATCAGCAAGTGACGTTCAACCTCCCGTAAAGGGTGTGACCGTACGGCCCCGGAGCGCGCTGCAGTGCTCCGGGGCCGGACGGGCTTTTTGGACGAGCGGGACGGGGACGGCCCGCCTGCTCGCGTACTCAGAACTCAGAAGGCAGGAAAGACCCATGCGACATGTCGCAAGGAAGGGCCTGTTCACCATTGCCGCCGCAGGCGGCATGCTGGTCGCCGTAGGCGCCGCCGGCGCGCAGGCGGACGCGGGCGCCGAGGGCGCCGCCACGAACTCCCCCGGTGTCGGCTCCGGTAACACGGTGCAGGCGCCGGTGCACGTTCCGGTGAACGCGTGCGGCAACACGGTGGACGTAGGCGGGCTGCTCAACCCCGCGTACGGCAACACGTGCGTCAACGACGGCGGGGGCACGAAGACCGGCGCCGGCGGCCACGCCACCGCCGGCGGCGCCACCGGCGGCCACGCCACCGGCGGCGGCGCCACCCGCGGCCACGCCACCGGCGGCGGCGCCACCGGCGGCGGCGCCCAGGCTCAGGGCCAGTCGTCGCAGTCCCCGGGTGTGCTCTCCGGCAACACGGTGCAGGCGCCCGTGGACGTACCGGTGAACGCATGCGGCAACTCCGCCAACGTCGTCGGCGTCGGCAACGCCGCCTTCGGCAACGGGTGCGGCAACGTTGCCACCCCCGACACCCCGAAGCCGCCCAAGCCCGAGGAGCCGCCGACGCCGGACGAGCCGGACCGCCCCGACGTGCCGGACACCCCCGAGCAGCCCGACGAACCCAAGGACCGGAGCCACACCCCGCCGAACCACGAGACGCACGCCGGCGCGCCCGTCTCCGGCCCCGAGCAGCTCGCGGAGACCGGCTCCGACATCCCGGTGGGTGCCCTCATCCCGCTCAGCGGCGGCCTGCTGCTCGGCGGCGCGGTGCTCTACCGCCGCGCCCGCGCGTCCGCGGCCTGATCACGCGGGCAACCTGAGCAAGCGGGCAACCCGATCGGGCAGGCGGCCTGATCGGGCCGGCTCCTTGATCAAGTAGCCGACGGCAGGGGCGGGTCCGGACAGCCGGACCCGCCCCTTTGCCGTCCGTATCGTCTCCGCCACCGTCCGGCACCATCCGGCGCCGGACCCCCCTGTACGCACGGAAACCGCAGGTCGGCGGAGCGTCCACGCTAGGGATACGCCCCCGCGGGGCTCACCACGTCGCTCGCACCTGTCTGATGATCCGGCGCCGCAGCCGCGCCCTGCGGCTGCCGTCGGGATACAGCCGGAGCCGGTGCAACTCCCAGTGCCCGTACTCGGCTTGGTCGGTCAGAAGCCTCGCCGCGGCGGCCCGTGAGACTCCCCGCGGCACATAGACATCACGAAACTCGTATTCCGGCATCGCATCCATTGTGCGGAAAGTGCCTCGCTCCGGATAGCGTCTGCACTATGTCTGATGCTGCGCAGCCTACGGCTGCCGAGGTACGCGCCGCCGCGTCGGTGCTGAAAGCCGCGATCGACCGCCACCTCGAAGCGGTCGAGCGCCGGTCGGGCGAGGAGGGCTCTGCCGTCTATGCCGCCTTCGAGGAGCTGGCAGCGGCAGCCGAGGCGTACGACGAGGTGTTGTACGAGGTCCACGACGAGGTGACCCCCTTCGAGATCCCCAGCAGCGACACGCTGCCCGCCTACACCGGGCCCGACGAGCCGGGGGCGCTCAGCGTCCTCATCCGCCGGGACTACACCGTGGCGGAGCCGCACCGGCTGCTGGCTCAGGCACAGCGCATCGCCGACCTCGACCCGGACGTCGCGGGCGGGGACGAGAGCGGCGACCGGGAGGCCGTGGGCAGCAGCCTGACGGCGGCGGTCGGCGTGCTCTTCGGCGAGTTCGAACCGGACGAGATCGCCTCGCGGCACCGGGAGTTCGGCCTCTCCGAGGGCGACTCCGCGGTGTGGGTGGCGGCGGCGGAGGAGCCGGCGGAGCCGGGGGAGTGGCTGTCGGCGCCGTTCGACCAGGTCGACCCCGAGCTGGTCATCTGCCGCTTCGACGTCAGCGCGTCGTTCGAGGACGAGCTGGACTTCGACGCGGACGACGAGGCGGACATCGAGGACGACGACGGCGAGGGACGCGAGGACGACCGGGTGGTCGACGCGCTCGACGACCTGGACGACGGCGACGACGAGCTGGAGCGGGTGGACACGGACCGCTGAGCGCGATGCCGCGGGGCCCGGCGCGGACGCGCCGGGCCCTTCCTCATGCCGCCCGCCCGACGCCGCCCGACGCCGCCCGACGCCGTCTGGCGCCGCCGCGTGCCGGTTCCGGGTCAGGCCCGGGTCTGGGCGTCGAGCAGGCCGCGCAGCCGTGTCGTACGCCGCGGGGCCGGCACCTCCGCGAGCCGCCTGGCCAGCACGGGGCCCGCGCCGTGCACGACGGAGAGGTGCCGCTCGCCGCGGCTGAATGCCGTGTACGCCCACGCGCGGCTCAGCGCCGCCTCCGCGTCCCCGGGCACCACGACCACCGCGGCGGGCCAGCGCCGCCCGGCCGCCTGGTGGGCGGTCAGCGCCCAGCCGTGCCGTACGGCCTCGGCGACCCGGTCGGGACGGACGACGACGGCGGTGCCGCCGCAGTCGAGGTGCAGCCCGGCGTCGTCACCGGAGGTGACCAGTCCCGGCACGGCGGTGCCGGGGGCGGGGACGTAGACGACGCGGTCGCCCGCGTCGAAGCCGCCGAACGCGCCGGGGCCTGGGTTCAGCCGCTCCTTCAGCGCCGCGTTCAGCACCCGGGTGCCCGCGGCGCCGCCGTGCCCCACGGCGATCACCTGGGTGTCCGCGGCCGGCACCCCGAGGGCGCGCGGTACGGAGTCCGCGACGAGCTGCACCGTGCGGTGGACCGCCTCGCCGGGGTCCTGCACCGGGACGATCACGACCTCCTTGCCGGGCGCCGCCACGGCCTGCAGCTCGCCGGCGCCGACGCCGGAGACCAGCTCGCCGATCGGTCCCGGGTCGGGGGTGCGGGACGTCACCCGCGGGCAGACCCGCGCGGCGGCCACGTCGGCGTAGACCCGGCCGGGGCCCGCGGACTCCAGCAGCCCGGGGTCGCCGCTGAGCACCAGCCGGGCGCCGTCGGGCAGCGCCTCGACGAGGGCGGCGGCGGCCTCGGCGTCGAGCTGCGGCGCGTCCAGCACGGCCAGCACGTCGACGGCGAGCAGGCCGTCGGCGTCGCGCCCGGGCCCCTCCCGGTCGGCGAGCAGCCCGCGCACGGTCACGGCTCCGCCGGACGCCGGGTCCTCCGCGCCGGTTGCGGAGCGGCCTTCCGCGGCGGCGGCCTCAGGTCCGGTGGCCGCCGCGGCGAGCAGGCCGGCCAGGCGGGCCCGGCCGTCGTCGGTGTGGGCCGCCGCGTATGCGCGCAGCCCCAGGGCGCGGGCCGCGGCGACCAGCGCCGCCGGCTCCGCGCGGGCGGCTTCGCCGCCGCTGTGCAGCACGAGCCCGCTGCCCGCGGTGGCGCGGATCAGCTCCGCGGCGGAGGGCGACGGCGCGGCGCCGGCCGCGGCCTCCCACGCGCCCGCGCCGACGACGCGGACGGCGGTGTCCTCACCCTGCTCGTCGGCGTCGTCCGCCGCCGGACCCGGCGGCGGCGTGAACGTGTTGACGAGCCGGGACAGGCCGTCCGCCAGGCCCTCCTCCGCCATCGCGTAGCGCTCCAGGCCGAGCAGCAGCCGTACGGGGATCTCCTCCTCGCCGTCCCCCTCGCCCTCCGGTGCGGGGGCCGCGGCGGGCGGCTCCTCGCGCTCCTCGCGCTCCTCGAAGACGAGCACGCCGCCCGCCGACGCCGCCTCGCGCAGCGCCTCCTCGGCGTCCGGTACCCCGTACCCGGACAGGGCCTCCGCCAGCGCCGGGAACTCCAGCGCGGTGTGCCCCCTGAGGGCCGCCTGCGCCAGCAGCCAGCCCACCAGCGCCTCCACCCGGCGCTCGTCGCCGGGCTCCGCGGACTCCAGCAGCCCGCGGGCGAACTCGTCGGCCTGCGACGGCCGTACGCCCGGCACCGCGAGCAACTGCCACGGGTCCGCACGCAGCAACTCCGCGGCGCCTTCGCCGAACTGCCCCGCGACCCGCGCCGCAGGACCCTCGGGGGCGCCCGCGCCGGCCAGCAACTGCCGTACGGCGGCGACCGCCTCGGCGCTCGGCTCCGGCGGCCGCACCGGCTCACCCTGCCCGCCACCGGCCCCGGCACCCGCACCGGCCTCCGGAGCCGTCCTGGCCCCGGCCGGCGGCTCCGCGCGCCGTACGGGCCGGGGCTTGGGCGCCCGCGCCTGCGCGGGGAAGAACGCGGTGGCGTCCCGCTCGCCCCGCTCCACGGCCCGCACGGCGGCCAGCAGCTCCGCCGCCTTCCCGGTCAGCGCCGCCCCGCTCTCGACGGCCGCAGCGGCCCGCCTGGGCCGCTCCTCGCCACCGTCCGCGCCCTCGCCGGACCCACCGGCCGCCGCGCTCGCCTCGGCCTCGGTACCCGCGCCGTTCCCGGCACTCGCGTCGGCCCCGGCACTCGCGCCGGTCTCCGCGCCCGCGCCGGACTCGCCCCTGCCGGTCCCGCCGGGTGCCCCGCCCGCACCGGACTCCGCGCCACCGCCGCCGCCCCCCGCAGCCCCCGGCCCCGTACCGCCCCCCGCCGCCGTCTCCGCGGCCTCCGGTGCGTCGTTCACAGCGTGCTCCAGTCCTGATCGGGATAGCGGTGCACGGGCGCCGACACGTCGTCCAGCGCCTGGCAGATCTCGTCAGGAAGCGTAAGACCCTCCACCGACAACGCCGCCGACAACTGCTCGGCGTTGCGCGCCCCCACCAGCGGTGCCGCCACCCCCGGCCGGTCCCGTACCCACGCGAGCGACACCTCCAGCGGCGTCACCGCGAGACCGTCCGCCGCCGTGGTGACCGCGTCGACCACCCGGCTCGCCTCCTCGTCCAGGTACGGCACGACGAACGGCGCCAGGTGCTCCGAGGCCAGCCGCGACCCCGGCGGCGTGGCGTCGCGGTACTTGCCGGTCAGGACCCCCCGGCCGAGCGGCGACGACGGCAGCAGGCCCACGCCCAGGTCCAGGGCCGCCGGCAGCACCTCCCGCTCCACCCCGCGCTGCAGCAGCGAGTACTCCATCTGGGTCGACGCCAGCCGCGTCCGCCCGCCCGCCGCGCCCGCGCCACCGCCCGCGGCCCCGGCGAGCTGCCAGGTCGCGGCCTTGGCGAGCTGCCAGCCGCTGAAGTTGCTCACGCCCGCGTAGCGGGCCCGGCCGCTCGCTATGGCGGTGTCGAGGGCCTGGAGGGTCTCGTCCATCGGCGTGTACGGGTCGAAGGCGTGCACCTGCCACAGGTCGACGTGGTCGGTGCCCAGCCGCTCCAGCGAGGCGTCGAGCGCGCCCAGCAGGTGCCGCCGGGAGGTGTCGAAGCGGCGCTCGGGGTCGGGCACGCTGCCCGCCTTGGTGGCGACGACGATGTCCCGCCTCGGTACGAGGTCCCCCAGCAGGCGTCCCAGCAGATACTCCGCGCCGCCGTCCGCGTACACGTCGGCGGTGTCGACGAGCGTCCCGCCGGCCTCCCAGAACGTCTTCAGCAGTCCGGCCGCCTCGGGCTCTCCGGTGTCCCGCCCCCAGGTGAGGGTGCCCAGTCCCATGCGGGAGACGCGAAGGCCCGTGCGGCCGAGTTGCCTGTGCTCCATGGGCGTTGAGATTACTGGGGCCGGCGCGCTGCGCGGCGCGGACCGCCGCGCTAGAGTCGCACAGATATATTACCCACCGGTACGAAACCTCGGCGCGAGGCGCCGGAGAGCAGGGAGGCCCGCATGCGGCTCGGGATCAACCTCGGCTACTGGGGCGCCGGCATGGACGCCGACAACCTCGCCGTCGCGCAGGAGGCGGACCGCCTCGGCTACGACGTGTGCTGGGCGGCCGAGGCGTACGGCTCCGACGCGGCCACCGTGCTGAGCTGGGTCGCCGCCAAGACCGAGCGGATCGATGTCGGCTCCGCGATCTTCCAGATCCCGGCCCGTGCCCCCGCCATGACCGCGATGACCGCCGCCACCCTCGACTCGCTCACCGAGGGCCGCTTCCGCCTCGGCATCGGCGTGTCGGGACCGCAGGTCTCTGAGGGCTGGTACGGGGTGGAGTTCGGCAAGCCGCTCGCCCGCACCCGCGAGTACGTGGAAATCGTGCGCAAGGCGCTGTCGCGCGAGCGGCTGTCGTACGCGGGGGAGCACTGGACGCTGCCGCTGCCCGACGGCCCCGGGAAGCCCATCAAGCTGACCGTGCACCCCGTCCGCGAGCACATCCCCGTCTACATCGCCGCCATCGGCCCGAAGAACCTGGAGCAGACCGGCGAGATCGCCGAGGGCGCCCTGCTGGTCTTCTACTCGCCGGAGCACGCCGAGGAGACCACCCTGCGCCACGTGCGCGCCGGGCGGGCGAAGGCCGGCAAGGAACTGGACGGCTTCGACATCGTGCCCACGGTCCCGATGGCCCTGGGGGACGACATCGCCGCGCTCGCCGACGTCTTCCGCCCGTACACCGCCCTGTACGTCGGCGGCATGGGCAGCGCCAAGCAGAACTTCTACAACCGCCTCGCCGGCCGGATGGGGTACGAGCGCGAGGCCGCCGAGATCCAGTCCGCGTACCTCGTCGGCGACAAGGCCGCCGCGGCCGCCGCCGTGCCGCAGGAGCTGATCGACGCCACCACGCTGCTCGGTCCCGTGGAGCGGATCGCGGACCGCATGCGGGCGTACGCCGAGGCGGGGGTGACGTCGCTGTCGCTGGCGCCGTCCGGGTTCACGCGGGAGGAGCGCATCGCGGGCGTACGCGCCGGAGTGGAGGCGCTGGAGCGCGCCGGCCTCGCCTGAGCCCCCGCGGCCCCGGCCCCGCGGCCTGAGCCACCGTTCCTGCCCGGCGGCCGTGGTGGGGCTCCGGATCCTCCCCGCCACGGCCGTCACCCCACCCAACGCGCCGTCCCCGCATGGGTTACGGATCGCCCGCATGGCGGATGGTGCGCACCGCGGGTGTTGCGTCATGCGCATCCCCGTCATTCACTCGGATACGGGTGTATTCCGGCAGTGAAAGGCGACGGTGACATGCTCTCGGCCAAGGACCTGTACAAGGAGATCCTCGACAACGACGACACCTTCCGGCTGTTCTGCTCCATCGCCGCCGCCGGGGAGGCCCAGGGCGGCTGGGAGAACGCCCGCATCTCCGCCCTCGTCCCCGACTCGTACCGGGAGCTGGCCCCCAAGGTGGCCCGGCACGGCGCCGACGAGGACAAGCACGGCCGCATCTTCCACGCCCTGATGAAGAAGCGCGGAGTGGAGCCGGTGGCCGTCCCCGCCGAGACCGACTACACGATGCTGCTGGAGGGCATCGGCATCGGCCTCGCCCACGACCAGCTCCGCCGGGACGGGCAGCTCACCGAGGCCGACATCATCACGTACCTCGCGCACAGCAGGGTCACCGAGCAGCGGGCGTCGGACCAGATGCGGATGCTCCTCAAGTACTTCGGCGACCACCCGGACATCGGCCGCGCGGTGCGGATGATCTCCCACGACGAGGACAACCACCTCGCGTACTGCCACGAGGAACTGCTCGCCATGGCCGCGCACGGCCACGGCCGCCGCGTCCAGGCCGCGCTGCGCGAGGCGGCGCTCGCGGAGATCCGGGTGTACCGGGACGTGAGCCACGCGGTGATGGCGCACATGGGGCGGATCCTGAAGTGGTCGCGCGCCAGGCGCGCGCTGCTGTCCGCGGGTATCGACGCGGTGTACGCGTACGAACGCGCCGGCGGCTGGCGGCGGATGGTCAGGCTGCGGATGCCGGAGTTCCGCGACGCCCTCGGCGGACCGCCGCCGCGCACCGCGACCGAGTTCGCCTGACGCGAACGGCACCCGGCGCGAACGGCGCGAACGGCACCCGGCCGCCGGGCCGCGGCCCTCAGCGCCCGCCGTTGCCCAGCCAGCCGCGCCGGCGGAAGAACACGTAGAGCGACAGCACCACGGACGCCATCACCAGCAGCACCGCCGGATACCCGAGCGTCCAGTGCAGCTCCGGCATGTGGTCGAAGTTCATCCCGTAGATGCTGCCGATGACGGTCGGCGCCGCGGCCATGGCGGCGTACGCGGAGATCTTCCGCATGTCGTCGTTCTGCTGCACCCCCACCCGCGCGAGGTGCGCGGCGAGGATGTCGGACAGCAGCCGGTCGACGGTCTCCAGGTGCTCGTTGACGCGCATGAGATGGTCGCCCACGTCGCGGAAGAACGGCCGCGCCCGCTCGTTGACGAACGGCAGCCCGGCCCCCGCCAGCCGCGCGATCGGGTCGGCCAGCGGGCCGGTGACGCGGCGGAACTCCAGCGCCTGCCGCTTGAAGTCGTAGATCCGCCCCGCCGAGCGGCCCGGGTCGCGGCCGCTGGGCTGGAAGACCTCGGCCTCCAGCTCCTCCAGGTCGGTGTGGAAGTCGTCCGCGACGTCGAGGTAGTTGTCGACGACGGCGTCGCACACCGCGTACACCACCGCCGTCGGCCCGTGCGCCAGCACCTCCGGCTGCCCCTCCAGCCGGGCCCGTACCCGGCCGAGGGGGTTCGCCTCGCCGTGCCGGACGGTGACCACGAAGGAGTCGCCGACGAAGGTGTTGATCTCGCTGACGGTGATGGTGTCGGTGCTGTCGTCGTAGAGCACGGGCTTGAGCACGAGGAACAGCGCCGCGTCGTACACCTCCAGCTTCGGCCGCTGGTGCGCGGTGACCGCGTCCTCCGCCGCGAGCGGGTGCAGACCGAGCTCGCGGGTCAGTTCGTCGAACTCCTCGCGCGACGGCTCGAAGAGCCCGATCCAGCAGAAGGTGTCCTCGTCGGCGCGCGCCTGCGCGAGCACCGCCAGGACGTCCGCGGGCGCGGGCACGCGCCGGCCGTGCCGATAGAGCGCGCAGTCGACGATCACACCGTCATTCTTTCCCGAACCGTGCCGCCTGTCGCGCAGGACGTACGCTGGCTGGCATGCCCACCCTCCTCCTGCTCCGGCACGCCCGGTCCACGGCCAACGTGGACGGCGTGCTCGCCGGCCGCAGCCCGGGCGTCGGACTGGACGAACGCGGCACAGAGCAGGCCGCCGCGCTGCCCGCCCGGCTGGCCGCCCTGACGCCCGCCGCCGTGGTCACCAGCCCGCTCGAACGCTGCCGCGAGACCCTCAAGCCGCTGCTGGCCGCCCGCCCGGAACTGCCGGTGCACGTCGACGAGCGGCTGACCGAGTGCGACTACGGCGAGTGGACCGGCAGCAAGCTCGCCGAGCTGGCGGAGGACCCGCTGATGGCCACCGTGCAGCAGCACCCGTCGGCGGCGGTGTTCCCCGGCGGCGAGACGATGCGCGCGATGCAGGCGCGCGCCGTCGAGGCGGTACGGGACTGGAACGCCACCGTGCTCGCCGAGTACGGCCCGGAGGCGCTGTACGTGATGTGCAGCCACGGCGACGTCATCAAGTCCGTGGTGGCGGACGCCCTCGGGATGCACCTGGACCTCTTCCAGCGCATCGCCGTCGGCCCCGCCTCCGTCACCGCGATCCGGTACACGCCCCTGCGCCCCTTCGTGCTCCGGCTCGGCGACACCGGCCTGCTCGACGGCCTCGCGCCGCCGCCTCCCGCGGCGGATCCGGGGGCGGACGGTGCGCGGGAGGACGCGGCGGACGCGTCGGCCGCGGAGGTGGGCGGCGGTGCTGGAGCCGGTTGATCCCCGATGATCAGCTCGCGCAGTAGGGTGGTCGGATCGGGCCCGCAGCGGATCCCGTTCAGAAGTCGAGCAATCGGAGCAGCACGTGCCGCGTGAGGTGTACTTCTACGACCCGCCGGACCGCTTCGTGGCCGGCACGGTCGGGCTGCCGGGGCGCCGCACCTTCTTCCTGCAGGCGTCCAAGTCCGGCCGTACGACCAGCGTTGCGCTGGAGAAGGCGCAGGTGTCCGCGCTGGCCCAGCGGATCGACGAGCTTCTCGACGAGGTGGTACGGCGCAGCGGCGGCACCAGCGACGTGCCGGCCGTCGCCCCCGCCGAGCTGTCCGACACCGCGCCCCTGGACGCCCCCATCGAGGAGGAGTTCCGGGTCGGCACGATGGCGCTGGCGTGGGACGCGGAGAGCGAGCGGATGGTCGTCGAGGCGCAGGCTCTGGTCGAGTTGGACGCCGACTCCGACGAGGACCTGGCGGCGGCCGAGGAGGCGCTGCTGCAGGACGACGAGAACGGCCCGCCGATGCTGCGCGTACGCCTCACCGGGCAGATGGCGCGCGCCTTCGCCAAGCGGGCCAACGACGTGGTGAACGCCGGCCGGCCGCCCTGCCCGCTGTGCAGCCTGCCGCTCGACCCGGAGGGACACGTATGTCCGCGCCAGAACGGATACCGCCGGGGGGAGTGAGCCCGCTCGCCCTGGCGTCCGACGAGGCCCGCGCGCTGCTCACCGGCGGCGAGCTGACCGTCGCCGGGCGCATCCGCGGCGCGTCGAACGCGGTCCTGTTCTGCACCGTCGCCCACGCCGGGCGGACGGCGGAGTGCGTGTACAAGCCGGTCGCGGGGGAGCGGCCGCTGTGGGACTTCCCTGACGGCACGCTGGCGCAGCGCGAGGTCGCGGCGTACGAGGTCTCGGAGGCCACCGGCTGGGGGCTGGTGCCGCCGACGGTGCTGCGGGACGGGCCGTTCGGCGAGGGCATGTGCCAGCTCTGGATCCCGGCCGCGGACGCGCAGGACGGGACGGACGCGCAGGACGGGACGGACGCGCAGGGCGGACGGGACGGCACGGCGGGGGCGGCGCCCGGCGGCGCCGACCTGCTCGCCCTCGTCGAGGGCGACGAGCCGGGACCCGGCTGGAAGGCCGTGGGCTACGCCGAGACGGGCGAGGGCCGTCCCGCGCTGCTCGTGCACGCCGACGACGTCCGGCTGCGCCGCCTCGCCGTACTCGACGCCGTGATCAACAACGGCGACCGCAAGGGCGGCCACCTGCTGCCCGCCGCCGGCGGCCGGCTCTACGCCATCGACCACGGTGTGACGTTCCACACCGACGACAAGCTGCGCACCCTGCTGTGGGGCTGGGCCGGCGAGCCGCTGCCCGCCGAGGCCGTCGCCGTGCTGCACCGGCTCGCGGCAGGGCTCGCCCCCGAGGGCCCGCTGGCCGCCCGGCTGGCGCCGCTGATCACGGCGGCGGAGGTGGCCGCGCTGCGGGCCCGTACCACCGCGCTGCTGGCCTCGGGACGGCACCCGGAGCCCAGCGGCGAGTGGCCGGCCATCCCCTGGCCGCCGGTCTGAGCCTGCCGGTCCTCGCGCCGGCGCTCGCGCGGGCATATTCCGTACGAACCCTCCCACCCCTGTCCGAAACCGCGGCCTCGCGCCGCCCCGGTCGTTTCACCAGGCAACCGGCGGTTACGCTCGTTTACATGCATGCCTGGCCTGCTCCCGAGGTCCCGGTGCTCCCCGGCACCGGCCGCGACCTCCGCCTCCACGACACCGCGACCGGAGGGCTCGTCGCCCTCGATCCCGGCCCGGAGGCCCGCATCTACGTCTGCGGCATCACCCCCTACGACGCCACCCACATGGGGCACGCGGCCACCTACACCGCGTTCGACCTCGTGCAGCGCGTCTGGCTGGACAACAAGCGGCAGGTCCACTACGTCCAGAACGTCACGGACGTCGACGACCCGCTGCTCGTCCGGGCCGCCGAGACGGGCGAGGACTGGACCCTGCTCGCCGACCGCGAGACGGACCTGTTCCGCGACGACATGACGGCCCTGCGGAACCTGCCGCCGCGCGAGTTCGTCGGCGCGGTGGAGGCGATACCGCGGATCGTGCCCCTCGTGGAGCAACTGCGCGACGCCGGCGCGGCGTACGAGCTCGACGGCGACATTTACTTCTCGGTCGAATCCGACCCCCGCTTCGGCGCCGTCTCCGGGCTCGACGCGGCCACCATGCGGGAGCTGTCCGCAGAGCGCGGCGGCGACCCCGACAGGACCGGCAAGAAGAACCCGCTCGACCCGCTGCTCTGGAGCGCCGCCCGCGAGGGCGAGCCGAGCTGGGACGGCGGTTCCCTGGGCCGCGGGCGGCCCGGCTGGCACATCGAGTGCGTCGCCATCTCGCTGGACCACCTGGGCATGACCTTCGACGTGCAGGGCGGCGGCAGCGACCTGATCTTCCCGCACCACGAGATGGGCGCGTCCCACGCGCAGGTGCTGACCGGCGAGTTCCCCTTCGCCAAGGCGTACGTGCACTCCGGGCTCGTCGCCCTCGACGGCGAGAAGATGTCGAAGTCCAAGGGCAACCTCGTCTTCGTCTCCCGGTTGCGCCGCGACGGCGTCGACCCCGTGGCCGTACGGCTCGCGCTCCTCGCCCACCACTACCGCACGGACTGGGAGTGGACCGCCCACGGTCTTGAGGAGGCGGAGCGGCGGCTGGCGCGCTGGCGGGACGCCGTCTCCCGGCCGGAGGGGCCGCCCGCGGAGGGGCTCGTGGAGGAGATCCGCGCCGCGCTGGCGGAGGATCTGGACTCGCCCGCGGCGCTGGCCGCCGTGGACCACTGGGCGGCGCTGCAGCGCGCCGGGGGTGGTACGGACACGGGGGCGCCGGGCGTGGTCTCGCGGGCGGTGGACGCGCTGCTGGGCGTGGCGCTGTAGCGGGCGGGCGGGGCGGCGTCAGTCCTTGCCGCCGGCCTCGCCTTCGCCGTCGCGCCCGGGGCGCTTGCCGTCGTCGGACCCGGCGTCGGCGTCCGTGTCCGCGTCGCCGTCGTCGGAGGCGTCCTCGCCGGCGCCACGGTCCGAGCCGTCCGAGTCCTCCGGGCCGTCCGAACCCTCCGCGGCCCCGGAGTCTCCGGTGTCCCCGTCGTCCTCGGCGGTCCCGGAGTCCTGCCCGGCACCGTCCTCCTCCGGCTCCGCGGCGCCCTCCGCCTCGTCCGTGCCGCCGCCGTCCTCGCCGTCCCCGTCGCGCTCCTGCGGCGCCCGGGGCTCCTCCCGGTCCGTGAGGGGCTGCGGCCCGGAGAGGTCGCGCAGGTACGGCCCGGCGCCCGGATCGCGGCGGCGCAGATAGCGCTCGAACTCGCGGGCGATCGCCTCTCCCGACGCCTCCGGCAGCTCCGCGGTGTCGCGCGCCTCCTCCAGCGTCTGCACGTACTCCGCGACCTCGCTGTCCTCCGCGGCCAGTTGGTCCACGCCCACCTGCCAGGCCCGCGCGTCCTCGGGCAGTTCGCCCAGCGGGATGCGCACGCCGATCAGATCGTCGAGCCGGTTGAGAAGCGCCAGGGTGGCCTTCGGGTTGGGCGGCTGGGAGACATAGTGCGGGACGGCGGCCCAGAGGCTCGCGGTCGGCACGCCCGCGTGCGTGCACGCCTCCTGGAGGATGCCGACGATCCCGGTCGGGCCCTCGTAGCGGGTCTCCTCCAGATCCATCGACACCGCGAGCTCCGGGTCCGAGGTCACCCCCGTCACCGGCACGGGCCGGGTGTGCGGCGTGTCGCCGAGGAGCGCCCCGAGCAGGACGACCAGCTCGACGCCCAACTCGTGGGCGAAGCCGAGGATTTCGTTGCAGAACGAGCGCCAGCGCATGCTGGGCTCGATGCCGCGGACGAGCACCAGGTCCCGCGGGTTGCCCTTGCCGTCGGCGTCCGCGATCCGCACCGCGGACAACTGCGTGGTGGGCCAGGTGACCTTCCGTACGCCGCCGTGGAGGGTGACGGTGGGCCGGTTGACCTGGAAGTCGTAGTAGTCCTCGGCGTCCAGTGACGCGAAGACCTCGCCCTTCCACTCCCGGTCGAGATGGCCGACCGCGGAGGAGGCGGCGTCACCGGCGTCGTTCCAGCCCTCGAAGGCGCAGATCATCACCGGATCGACCAGCTCGGGCAGCCCCTCCAGCTCGATCACCCAGCGCCTCCTTCCCCTGTGCCGGCCCCTGTGGCCACGTGCTGCGGAACATGCGGCCCCCAGCCTAAGGCTTCCCCGTCGGCGCGCCGTATCCCGTGCGGCGCGAGTACCGATTCATCCGAGGTGTGCACCTTGAGGAGGGTTGGCAGCGCGTCAGTGCGGATAAATCACTCACGGCCTCTGGACGTTGGCAAGCCCACCCCGATATACATCGGATGACTGCTGAAAGATCCGATGTTCCAGACGCGAGGGAAGCCTGTATGCGACCGACTGTCACCGATTTGGACGTCTCCGACATCCGCTTCCCCACCTCACTGGAGCTCGACGGGTCGGATGCCATGCACCCCGACCCGGACTACTCCGCCGCGTACGTCGTCATCCGCACCGACGACCCCGGAGTCGAGGGGCACGGCTTCTGCTTCACCATCGGCCGCGGCAACGACGTCACCGCCGCCGCCATCCGCTCCCTCGCCCCCTACGTCGTCGGCCGCCCCGCGCCGCGTACCGCCGCCGAGCTGGCCGAGCTCTGCAACACCCTCACCCGCGACTCCCAACTGCGCTGGCTAGGCCCCGAGAAGGGCGTGATCCACATGGCCGCAGGCGCCGTGGTCAACGCCGCCTGGGACCTGGCCGCCGGGCTGGCGGGGCTGCCGGTCTGGGAGTTCCTCTCCTGGATGACCCCCGAGGAACTGGTGTCCCTCGTCGACTTCCGCTATCTCTCCGACGCCCTCACCCCCGACGAGGCGCTGGCCCTGCTGCGCGCCGCAGAACCCGGCCGCGCCGAGCGGGCCGCGCTGCTGCGCGCCGAGGGCTACCCCGCGTACACCACCACCCCCGGCTGGCTCGGCTACTCCGACGAGAAGCTCATCCAGCTCTCCAAGGCCGCCGTCGCCGAGGGCTTCGGCCAGATCAAGCTCAAGGTCGGCGGCGACCTCGACGCGGACGTACGGCGCATGCGGCTCGCCCGCGAGGCCGTCGGCCCCGACGTGCGCATCGCCGTGGACGCCAACCAGCGCTGGGACGTCGCCGACGCCGTGCGCTGGATGACCGCCCTGGCCCCGTACGCGCCGCACTGGATCGAGGAGCCCACCAGCCCCGACGACGTGCTCGGCCACGCCGCCGTGCGCGCCGGGCAGCCGGTGAAGGTGGCCACCGGCGAACACGTCGCCAACCGCGTGATGTTCAAGCAACTGCTCCAGGCCGGCGCCGTCGACTTCGTGCAGATCGATGCCGCCAGGGTGGCCGGCGTCAACGAGAACCTGGCCATCCTGCTGCTCGCCGCCAAGCACGGCGTGCCGGTCTGCCCGCACGCCGGCGGCGTCGGCCTCTGCGAACTGGTGCAGCACCTGGCCATGTTCGACTACGTCGCCGTCTCCGGCACCCGCGAGGACCGCGTCATCGAGTACGTCGACCACCTGCACGAGCACTTCGCCGACCCGGCCGTCGTCGTGGACGGCCGCTACCGCGCACCCGAGGCCCCCGGCTTCTCCGCGCGCATGCTCCCCGAGTCGCTGGCCGCGCACCGCTACCCGGACGGCCCGGTCTGGCAGGCAGTGGCCGAGCGGGACCAGGGGAGCTGAGCCCCCATGCCCGACGCACCGCACACCGCACCCCACGCCGCACGGCCGGCTCCCCGGCCCGCCGCGGCCCGAGCCGAACCCCCCAGCCGCATACCCGAGACGAACGACGGGACGGGACTCCCATGCTGACTCGCAGACTCCGCACGACGGCCGTCGCGGCCTGCACCACACTCCTCGCCCTCGCCCCGCTCACCGCCTGCAACCGCGGCAACGACGCGGCCGGCGGCGACGGCCAGGTCGGCATCGACATGCCGCGCACCGACAGCGACTTCTGGAACTCCTACCACCAGTACCTGAAGAAAGGCGTCTCGGACGGCGTGGTCGACGCCCTGCCGATCACCAACTCGCAGAACGACATCGGCAAGCTCGTCGCCAACGTGCAGGCGTTCACCGACCAGGGCGCCGACGCCGTCATCATGGCGCCGCAGGACACCGGCGCGGTCGCCTCCACCCTGGAGCGGCTGGCGGAGGAGGACATCCCCGTCGTCAGCGTCGACACCCGCCCCGACAAGGGCGAGGTCTACATGGTCGTACGGGCCGACAACGAGGCCTACGGCATCAAGGCCTGCGAGTACCTCGGCGAGCAACTGGGCGGCAAGGGCAAGGTCGTGGAGTTCCAGGGCGACCTGGCCTCCATCAACGGCCGCGACCGCTCGGTGGCGTTCAAGAAGTGCATGGACGAGAAGTACCCCGAGATGCAGGTCTTCGAGCTGCCCACCGAGTGGAAGGGCGACGTCGCCTCCGCAAAGCTGCAGAGCGTCCTGGCCAAGGAGAAGACGATCGACGGCATCTACATGCAGGCCGGCGGCGTCTTCCTGCAGCCCACCCTGGCGCTGCTGGAGCAGAAGGGGATGCTCAAGCCCGCCGGGGAGGACGGCCACATCACGATCGTCTCCAACGACGGCATCCCCGAGGAGCTGGACGCCATCCGCTCCGGGAAGATCGACGCCACCGTCTCCCAGCCCGCCGACCTCTACGCCGAGTACGCGCTCTTCTACGCCCAGCAGGCGCTGAAGGGCAAGGAGTTCAAGCCGGGCAAGACCGACCACGGCTCGGAGATCGTCAAGATCCCGAACGGCCTGGAGGACCAGTTGCCGGCCCCGCTGGTCACCAAGGAGAACGTCGACGACCCCGAGCTGTGGGCCAACCAGCTCGAAAAGCAGGGCTGAGCCGTGCCCGCGGCGCCCCCCGCCGTACGCGCCGACGGCGTCGTCAAGCGCTTCGGCCCCACGCTCGCGCTCGACGGCGTGCACCTGGAGGTCGCGGCCGGCGAGGCACACGCCCTCGTCGGCCGCAACGGCGCCGGGAAGTCCACCCTCGTCTCCGTGCTCACCGGCATGGAGCGGCCCGACGCCGGCGCCGTGACCTTCTCCGGCGCGCCCGCGCCGCCGTTCGGCGACACGGCGGCGTGGCGCGCCAAGGTCGCCTGCGTCTACCAGAAGCTCATGATCGTCCCGGACCTCACGGTCGCAGAGAACCTCTTCCTCAACCGCTACACCGGTGGCGGCGCCATCAACTGGCGCGGGCTGCGCTCGCGCGCCCGCGAGCTGCTGGCGGCGTACGGCGTGGACGTGGACCCCGCGGCGCGGGCGAAGGATCTCGGCGTCGAGCAGCGGCAGTTCGTGGAGATCGCCCGGGCGCTGAGCTTCGGCGCCCGGCTGATCATCCTCGACGAACCGACCGCCCGGCTCGACGCCGGCGGGATCGACCGGCTCTTCGGCAAACTGCGCGAACTGCAGCGGCAGGGGGTCGCCTTCCTCTTCATCTCCCACCACCTCCAAGAGGTCTACGAACTCTGCGACACCGTCACCGTCTTCCGCGACGCCCGGCACATCCTCACCGCGCCGGTCTCCGGGCTGCCGAAGGAGGACCTGGTCGCCGCGATGACCGGCGAGGGCGCGCCCGCCGGCGCCGGGGGTCCTGCCGCGCTGCCGCGGCAGGCGACGGCGGCGGGCGGCGCCGAGCCCGTGCTGCGGGCGCACGCGCTGGCCGTGGCCGGTGCGTACGAGCCGCTGGACCTGGCCGTGCGCGCCGGGGAGGTCGTCGGCCTGGCCGGCGCCGCCGCCAGCGGCAACACGGCGATCGGCGAGACCCTCGTCGGCATGCGGGCGCCGGACGGCGGCCGGGTCGAGGTGCGCGGGACCGCCGTGCGCACCGGCAGCGTGCCGCACGCGCTGGAGGCCGGCATCGGGTACGTACCGGAGGACCGGCACCAGCAGGGCCTGGTGCCCGGGCGCAGCGTCGCGGAGAACGCCACGCTCACCGTCGCCGACCAACTGGGCCCGTACGGCACCGTGCTGCCCTCGCGCACCCGCCGGTTCGCGCAGCGCATGATCGAGTCGCTGGACATCAAGACCTCGGGTCCTGCACAGGACGTCGACGGGCTCTCCGGCGGCAACCAGCAGAAGGTCGTGATCGCCCGCGCGCTCGCCCGGGACCCCGGCGTGCTCGTGGCGATCAAGCCGACCGCGGGCGTGGACGTGAAGTCCAAGGACGCCCTGCTGGGCGTCGTCCGGCGGGTGGCCGACGGCGGCAGCGGCGCCGTCATCGTCTCCGACGAACTGGACGACCTGCGCGTCTGCGACCGCGTGCTCGCGCTCTTCCACGGGCGGGTGGTCGCGGAGTTCGGCGGCGGCTGGACCGACCGGGAACTGGTCGCCGCCATGGAGGGCATCGAACCCGGAGCCCGCGGCCCGCAGCAGGAGCACGGCACCGGCACGGACCAGCCGGACCAGCACGTACAGCCAGGCCAGCCAGACCAGTCTGGCCAGTCCGACCAGTCAGTTCAGCCCGACCAGCAGGATCAGCCGGAAAAGGGGCAGCAAGCATGACACGGCCTACGTCGACAGCGCCGCCGGCCAGCGCGGCCGAGGGCGGAGCGGCGGTGGAGAAGAAGCCGCAGTTGCAGCTCGGCGGGGTGGAGATCGACCTCGGCCGCTGGCGCGACTTCTCGCTCGTACCCGTCATCTTCGTGCTCGGCGTGATCGGCTTCATCGTCTCGCCCGCCTTCCTGACCTCCGACAACCTCATCGGCGTCGTCCAGCAGTCCACCGAACTCGGGCTGCTGGTCCTCGCCCAGGCCCTCATCCTCATCAGCGGCCGGATGGACCTCTCGCTGGAGTCGACGATCGGCGTCGCGCCGGTGATCGCGCTCTGGCTCGTACTGCCCGCCGAGGGCGGCCGGTTCACCGGCATCGAACTGCTGCCGTCCGGCACGTCGATCTTCCTCTGCCTCCTCGTCGGCGCCGTCATCGGGCTCTTCAACGGCTTCCTCATCCTCAAGCTCAGAGTCAACGGCTTCATCGCCACGCTCGGCATGCTGGTCATGCTGCGCGGCCTGCACGAGGGCATCACGGGCGGCAAGTCCATCATCGAGGTGCCCGAGTCCTTCGCCTACCTCGGCAAGGAGAGCTGGCTCGGCGTGCCCGCCGCCGTCTATGTCTGCCTCGGCCTCTACGCCGTCGGCGGGCTGATGCTCGGTTATCTGCGGCACGGGCGCGCGCTGTACGCCATCGGCGGCAACCCGGAGGCGGCGCGCGCCGCGGGCATCCGCGTCGACCGCATCACCTGGATCGTGCTGGCCATCGGCGGCATGCTCGCGGCCTTCGCCGGCGTGCTCTACACCGGCCACTACGGCTCGGTCTCCGCCGGCCAGGGCAAGGACATGATCTTCCAGGTGTTCGCCGCGGCGGTCATCGGCGGCATCAGCCTGCGCGGCGGGCGCGGCACCCTCTTCGGTGCGCTGACCGGCGTGCTGACGCTCCAGCTCGTCATCAACGTGATGACGCTCGCGGGTGTGCCGGCGGAGTGGACGAAGTTCCTCAACGGGGCGATCATCATCGTGGCCCTGGTCATTTCCCGGTTCGTCAGCGGCGAGAAACAGGACTGAGAGGCGGCGGATGCCCCCCATACCCAGGCTCGGCCTCGGCTGTGCCAACCTCGGCAACCTCTACCGGGCGATGCCGGACGCCACCGCGGCCGAGATCGTCGAGACCGCGTTCGCGCACGGCTACGGCTACTTCGACACCGCGCCGCACTACGGTGTCGGGCTGTCGGAGGAGCGCCTCGGCCGTGCGCTCGCGGGCCGGCCGCGGGACTCGTACACCGTGTCCACCAAGGTCGGCCGGCGGCTGCGGCCCCTCGGCCCGGGCGAGACCGAGCCCGCCCACGACTTCGTCGACACCCCGGCCCGCGGCCGGGTGTGGGACCTGAGCCGGGACGGGATCAGGGCGACGCTGGAGTCGTCCCTGGAGCGGCTGGGGCTCGACCGGGTGGAGATCGCGTACCTCCACGACGTCGAGAACCACCTGCCGCAGGTGTACGAGACGGCCTTCGCGGCGCTCGCGGAGCTGAAGGCGGAGAAGGTCGTCGGCGCCATCGGCTTCGGCATGAACTTCAGCGACCATCTGGGCCGGCTCGTCGCCGACCTCGACGTCGACGTGGTGCTGTGCGCCGGGCGCTGGACGCTGCTGGAGCGGAGCGCGTACGACGACCTGCTGCCCGTCTGCGAACGGCGCGGCACCTCCGTCGTCGTCGGCGGCGTCTACAACACCGGGCTGCTCGCCGACCCGCGGCCCGGCGGGCGGTTCCACTACGGCGAGGCGCCGGCCGAGGTGGTGGAGCGGGCGCGCGGGATCGCCGAGGTGTGCGGCGAGTTCGGGGTGCCGCTGAAGGCGGCGGCGCTGCGCTACCCGTTCGCGCACCCGGCGGTGGTCTCCGTCATCCCGGGCGCCTCCCGGACGCGCGACGTCCGGGAGAACGCGGAGATGTTCGCGTACGACATCCCCGACGCGCTCTGGCCCGCGCTCGTCGAACTCGGGCTGCTCGACGCCGACCTGCCGCTGCCCGCGGCCACGGGAGGCTGAGCGCAATGCCGCGCATCGACGCCCACCACCACCTGTGGGACATCAGCCGCCGCCCGCAGCCGTGGATGGACGGCTCCTGGGCCGACCCGCTGCGGCGCACCTTCACGCTGGCCGACCTCGCGCCGCATCTGGCGGAGCACCGCATCGACGCCACGGTGCTGGTGCAGACCTCGTCGTCGTACGAGGAGACGCTGGAGCTGTGCGAGGAGCCGGACCCGCCGGTGGCGCTGGTCTGCGGCTGGCTCGACCTGACCGCGCCAGGACTGGACGTGGACACCCTGCGCCGTACGCCCCCGCGCCTCGGGGCGCTGCGCCACCAGGCGGAGGAGGAGCCCGACCCGCGGTGGCTGGAGCGCCCCGACGTGCTGCGGGCGCTGGGGCTCGCGGGCGAGATCGGCCTCGTGTACGACCTGCTCGTGACGCCGCGCGAGCTGCCGGCGGCGATCGCCGCGGCCCGCGCGGTGCCGCACACCCGGTTCGTCCTCGACCACGCGGGCAAGCCGCAGATCGCGGCGGGGGAGTGGCAGCCGTGGGCGGACCTGGTCGCGGAGCTGGCCCGGCTGCCCAACGTGAGCTGCAAGCTGTCCGGCCTGGTCACGCAGGCGGACTGGGACCACTGGCGGCCGGCGGACGTGCTGCCGTACGCGCGGCACGTGATCCGCGTGTTCGGGCCCGGCCGGATCCTCTTCGGCTCGGACTGGCCGGTGTGCACGCTGGCGGCGGAGTACGGGCGGGTCGTCGAGCTGGCAGAGGAGGCGGTGGCGGACCTGACGGCGGCGGAGCGGGAGGCGTTCTTCGGCGGCAACGCCCGCCGGCTCTACCTCGGGGACTGAGGCCGGGCGCTGGGCGCGGCAGGTGGCCGCGGCCCCGCCCGGCCCGTACAGTCCCGGCCCGTCCGGGCCCGTCCGGGCCCCGGGTCACAGTGTCCGGCGCAGCCACTGCTCCACGCTCGCGATGTGCACCGTGGCCCACGACCTGGCCGCCTCGGCGTCCCGGCTGCGCATCGCGTCGAGGATCGCCCGGTGCTCGGTGAGCGTGCGCCGTACCGCGTCCTCCTGCGTCAGACCGCGCCAGATGCGGGCGCGGGCCGTCGGCCCCGACAGCCCCTCAAGCAGCGAGCTGAGCACGGAGTTCCCCGACGCCTGCACGATGCGGCGGTGGAACTCCAGGTCGGCGCGGACCAGTTCCTCCACGGACGGGTCGTGGCCCAGCTCCGCCAGCTCCGCCTCCAGCGCGTCCAGCTCGGGATCCCCGATGCCGGTGCAGGCCAGCGCGGTGGCGGCGGGCTCCAGGATGCGGCGTACGGCAAGCAGCTCCAGCACCGTGTCGTCGCGGTGGAAGTCGACGACGAAGCTCATCGCCTCCAGCAGCAGTTGGGAGTCGAGGCTCGTGACGTACGTGCCGTCGCCCTGCCGTACGTCCAGGATGCGTATCAGCGCGAGTGCGCGCACCGCCTCGCGGAGCGAGTTCCGGGACAGGCCGAGCTCGGCCGCCAGCTCGCTCTCCTTGGGCAGCCGGTCGCCCGGCCGCAGCTTGCCGGAGACGATCATTCCCTTGATCTTCTCGATCGCCTCGTCCGTGACCGCCATCTCGCGCCCTCCCTGACACAGACATCCGATGTCTGCGCCGCTTCCATTATGACCTGCGGCCCGGGTGGGCGGAGCAGGGGAGGGCGGCGAATCCGGCGGGAGGCGGAAAAGGGGGAGGGGAGAGGCGCCCCCATGGCGCCTCTCCCCTCGGACTTCCGGCCCGCGGCGGGTGCTCAGCCCCGCTTGCGGGCGAGGAGCTCCCGCACCCTGGCCCGTACGTCGGCGGTGTCCAGGCCGCGGATCGTCACCGTCGTGCGGCGGCGCAGCACGTCGTCCTCCGTCTCGGCCCACTCGTGGTCGCGGGCGTAGACCACCTGCGCCCAGATCTCGGGCCCGTCGGGGTGGATGCGCTCGCCCAGGTCCGGGTTCTCGTTGACCAGGCGGGCGATGTCGAACGACAGCGAGCCGTAGTGCGTGGCCAACTGGCGGGCGGTGTCCGGGGCCATGCGGTGGCCCGGGTCGCGGTCGACGAGGAGCCGGTGCGCGACCGCGTTGGGGTTCGCCACGCCGGGCAGCGGCGTGTGCCGTACCAGGGACTTCACCGGCTGCATGTCCTCGGCGATCGCCCCGCCGTGCTCCTTGGCGAGCTTGCGGAGCACCATCCGGCCGATGTGGCGGTACGTCGTCCACTTGCCGCCCGCCACCGACAGCATCCCGCCGGCGCCCTCGGTGACGACCGTCTCCCGCTTGGCCTGCTCCGTACCGCCCGGACCGCCGGGCAGCACCCGCAGCCCGGCGAAGGCGTACGTCACGAGGTCGGGCGACAGGTCGTCGTCGCGCACCGAGAGCGACGCCTCGTCGATGATCTGCGCGATGTCGGCGTCGGTCGGGTGCACGGCGGCGGGATCGCCCTCGTACGGCTCGTCCGTGGTGCCCAGCAGCAGTTGGTCCTCCCACGGCAGCGCGAAGGTGACGCGGTACTTGTCCACCCACGTCGACATCGCCGCGCGCCACGGCGACCGCCGCTTGAGCACGATGTGCGCGCCCTTGGAGAGCCGGATGGACGGGTCCGCGGCCGGGTCCTCCAGGTGCCGCAGGTGGTCCACCCACGGCCCGGTGGCGTTGAGCACCAGCCGGGCGTCGACGCCGAACTCGTCGCCGCTCAGCCGGTCCCGCAGGTCCGCGCCCGTCACCTGGCCGTGGGTGAAGCGCAGCCCGGTGACCTCGGCGTGGTTGAGGACGACGGCGCCGGCGCCGACGGCGGCCCGTACCGTCATGACCGCCATCCGCGAGTCGTTCATCTGGTGGTCGCCGAAGACCGCGACCGCCTTCAGCCCCTCGGTGCGCAGCGCGGGGACGTCCCGGGCCGCCCGGCCGGGGGTGATGAGGTGGCCCACGCCGTCGCGGAACCCGGACAGCGCGGAGTAGGCGAAGACGCCGGCGCCGAGCTTGGCGGCGCCGTGCGGGCCGCCCTTGTAGAGCGGCAGATAGAAGGGGAGCGGGTTGACCAGGTGCGGCGCTACGTCGCGGGCCAGCACCCGGCGCTCGTGGTGGTTCTCGGCCACCAGCTTCACCGCGCCGTTCTGCAGGTAGCGGATGCCGCCGTGGACGAGCTTGGAGGACGCGGACGAGGTGGCGCCGGCGAAGTCGCCGGCGTCCACCATCGCCACCCGCAGTCCCGACTGGGCGGCGTGCCAGGCCACCGAGGTGCCCAGGATCCCGCCGCCGATGACCAGGAGGTCGTACGTGGCCCGGGCGAGCAGATCCCGGGTCTCCGCGCGGCCGAGGGTGTGGCCGGCAGTCGGGTGCGTCCCGAGTGCGGGTATCGCCGCCGGGACGGTCTGCGGGAGAGTCATCGCCGCTACTCCTTGTCTTCGATCCAGCCCATGGTGCGCTGGACTGCTTTGAGCCAGTTGTTGTATTCGCGGTCGCGGGTTTCGGTGTCCATGCGGGGGGTCCATTCGGCGGCGCGGCGCCAGTTGGCGCGCAGGGCGTCGGTGTCGGGCCAGTAGCCGACGGCGAGTCCGGCCGCGTAGGCGGCTCCCAGGCAGGTGGTCTCGGCGACCAGGGGGCGGACGACGGGGGCGTCGAGGACGTCGGCGAGGGTTTGCATGAGGAGGTTGTTGGCGGTCATGCCGCCGTCGACCTTCAGGGAGGTCAGCTCGACCCCGGAGTCTTTGGTCATCGCGTCGACGATCTCGCGGGTCTGCCACGCGGTGGCTTCCAGCACCGCCCGGGCGAGGTGTGCCTTGGTGACGTAGCGGGTGAGGCCGGCGATGACGCCGCGGGCGTCGTCGCGCCAGTAGGGGGCGAACAGGCCGGAGAAGGCGGGTACGAAGTAGGCGCCGCCGTTGTCTTCGACGCTCAGGGCGAGGGTTTCGATTTCGGCGGCGGTGGAGATGATGCCCATCTGGTCGCGCATCCACTGCACCAGCGCGCCGGTGATGGCGATGGATCCTTCCAGGGCGTAGACGGCGGGTTCGTCGCCGATGCGGTAGCCGACGGTGGTGAGCAGGCCGTTTTCGGAGTGGACGGGTTCGCCGGCGGTGTTCATCAGCAGGAAGGTGCCGGTGCCGTAGGTGGATTTGGCTTCGCCCTGGGCGAAGCAGGTCTGTCCGAAGAGTGCGGCTTGCTGGTCGCCCAGTGCGGAGGCGACGGGGATGCCGGTCAGGGTGCCGGAGGCGGCGTGGCCGTAGACCTCGGCGGAGGAGCGGATCTGGGGGAGTACGGCTTGGGGGATGCCCATGGCCTGGCAGATGCCGGGGTCCCAGTCGAGGGTTTCGAGGTTCATGAGCATGGTGCGGGAGGCGTTGGTGACGTCGGTGACGTGGACGCCGCGGCCGGGGCCTCCGGTGAGGTTCCAGATGACCCAGGAGTCCATGGTGCCGAAGAGGATGTCGCCTGCCTGGGCGCGGGCGAGGAGGCCGGGGGTGTTGTCGAGGAGCCAGCGGATTTTGGGGCCGGCGAAGTAGGAGGCAAGGGGCAGGCCGGTGGCGGTGCGGAAGCGGTCTTGTCCTTCGGTGCCGCCGAGTTGGCGGCAGAGTTCTGCGGTGCGGGTGTCCTGCCAGACGATGGCGTTGGCGACGGGTTCGCCGGTGTTCTTGTCCCAGAGCAGGGTGGTTTCGCGTTGGTTGGTGATGCCGATGGCTTTGACGTCGGCGCGGGTGATGCCGGCTTTGGCGACGGCGCCGTCGACGACTTGCTGGACGTTGCGCCAGATCTCGGTGGCGTTGTGCTCGACCCAGCCGGGCCTGGGGAAGATCTGCTGGTGTTCCTTCTGGTCCACCGACACGATCCGGCCATCGGTGTCGAACACGATGCACCGGCTCGAAGTCGTCCCCTGATCGATAGCCGCAATGAACGGGCCTGCAGTGTGTGCGTCGGTCATGTCGCTCCGATACGTCGTTGGTTCGGCGTGGGTCGAGGTGGTGGCCTGCGTGGTCCCGCCCGGTGCGGGGGCGGGACGCCCGGCTCAGGCGAAGACGGCTTGGTAGAGACCGCCGGCGGCGGCGCCGCCGATCAGCGGGCCGACGACCGGGATCCACGCGTAGGTCCAGTCGGAGCCACCCTTGTTGGGCAGCGGCAGGAGGGCGTGGACGATACGCGGACCGAGGTCGCGCGCGGGGTTGATGGCGTAACCCGTGGGGCCACCGAGGGAGAGACCGATGCTGACAACGACGAGCGCGGTGATCAGTACGCCGAGGGTGCCGAGCCCGTTGCCTTCGGCGTTGAGGCCCTGGGTGAGGATCGCGATGACGAGGACGAAGGTGGCGATGATCTCGGTCATCACGTTCTGCACGACGTTGCGGATCTCGGGGCCGGTGGAGAAGATGCCGAGCACCGGTCCCGCGCCCTTCTCATGGGCCTCGATCGCCTTCTGGTCCGCGCCGTCGAGATGACCCACGACTTCCTTGTCGGTGAGGTGGTCGTGGAACTGGCCGTAGTAGGCGAGCCACACGAAAGCGGCGCCGATCATGGCGCCGAGCAGTTCGGAGGCGAGGTAGAGCGGGACGTCGCTCCAGGGGGTGTCGCCCTTGATGGCGAGCCCGAGGGTCACCGCGGGGTTCAGATGGGCGCCGGAGACACCGGCGACCGCGTAGGCGCCGGTGAGGACCGCGAGACCCCAGCCGAAGGAGACCGCGACCCAGCCTGCCTGGTGGGCCTTGGACTTCTTGAAGGTGATGGCGGCGACCACGCCGCCACCGAGAACGATCAGCAAGGCCGTCCCGAGCACCTCACCGCTAAATATGTCCCAATTGGACGGGTCCATCCTGCGACTCCTTTGTCCTGGCTGGTCCGTACAAGGAATCCGGTCCGCGCATAACACCCTACGTCAAAATTATCGTTAGGTGTTCGACAATGCCGACCGGTGCACGGCAGTGTTCCGCCACGTCACAGGCACGTCAAGGCCCGGTGGCGGGAAAACGGGGAATCGGCCAGTCGGAGGAGGCCCGCGCGGTCAGAAGCGCCCGGCGCCCAGGTCCCTCGCCACCGCCCGGGCGCAGTCGCGTACCGCGGCCACCAGTTCGGGCCGCAGCTCGCCGCCGGGGCAGACGCGCTCCACCGCGCCGGTGACGCCCACGGCGCCCACGGGCATGCCGCGGCGGTCGCGTACGGGGGCGGCGACGGCCGCGATGCCGTCCCAGGTCTCCTCGACGTCGGAGCCCCAGCCGCGGGCCCGGGTCAGCTCCAGGATCCGTTCGAAGTCCGCCGCCTCGGTGACCGTGGCGGGCGTGAGCGCCTTGCGGTCGCCCTCCGCGGCCTCGGCGTGGGCCACCGGGTCGACGGCGCACAGGACCTTCCCCAGCGCCGTGCTGTGCAGCGGCAGCATGGCGCCTATCTCCAGCACCTGCCGGCTGTCGTCGGGCCGGAAGACGTGGTGGACGATGAGCACGCCCTGGTGGTGCAGCACGCCCAGGTGCACGCTCTCGCCGCTGGCCCTGGCCAGGTCGTCGGTCCAGGGCAGGGCGCGGGCGCGCAGCTCGTGCACGTCCAGGTAGCTGTTGCCCAGGCGGAGCAGTTCCGCGCCGAGCTGGTACCGCCCGGAGACCGGGTCCTGCTCGACGAAGCCCTCCTGCTGCAGCGTGCGCAGGATGCCGTGCGCCGTGCCCTTGGCCAGGCCCAGCGTCGAGGCGACGTCGGACAGGCCCAGGCGCCGCTCTCCTCCGGCCAGCAGGCGCAGCACCGCAGCCGCTCGCTCGAGCGACTGGATGTTCCGTGCCACGGAAGATCCTCCTCAACGAGACCGGCAGTTCGACAATGCTGAACAGTATCGGTCATTGTTCCGCCGCAGGGGGGTGGTCGGGGAAGACCCCGGACGTGCCGATCGTGCCCGAGTCTGCCGGAAAGCGCCGCAAACCTGCACCGTCCGGGTCGTGGGACAGCCCGCGCCGCACCGGCTCCGGCCGATACCCTTGGCCCGTGCACCGGCCCTCGCGGGCCGCGCATAGCCGACAGCCGTCGCACACGAGGGAGTATCCCCATGGCCTCGCAGCCGTCCCAGCCCGCCGCCAGCCAGCAGACCCGCGCCGACGCGCTGCGCGAGGCCCTCGCCACCCGCGTGGTGGTGGCCGACGGCGCCATGGGCACGATGCTCCAGGCGCAGGAGCCCACGCTCGACGACTTCCAGCAGCTGGAAGGCTGCAACGAGATCCTCAACGTCACCCGACCCGACATCGTGCGCTCCGTGCACGACGAGTACTTCGCGGCCGGCGTCGACTGTGTGGAGACCAACACCTTCGGCGCCAACCACGCCGCCCTCGGCGAGTACGACATCGCCGACCGGATCTTCGAGCTCTCCGAGTCCGGCGTGCGCATCGCCCGCGAGTCCGCCGACGCGCACACCGCGGGCGACGGCCGGCAGCGCTGGGTCCTCGGCTCCATGGGCCCGGGCACCAAGCTGCCGACCCTGGGCCACGTCGCGTACGGCACGCTGCGCGACGCGTACCAGCAGAACGCCGAGGGCATGATCGCCGGCGGCGCCGACGCGCTGCTCGTCGAGACCACCCAGGACCTGCTGCAGACCAAGTCCGCCGTCCTCGGCGCCCGCCGGGCGCTGGCGGCCACCGGCATGGACCTGCCGCTGATCTGCTCGGTGACCGTCGAGACCACCGGCGCCATGCTCCTCGGCAGCGAGATCGGCGCCGCGCTCACCGCGCTGGAGCCGCTGGGCATCGACATGATCGGGCTGAACTGCGCCACCGGACCGGCCGAGATGAGCGAGCACCTGCGCTACCTCGCCCGGCACTCCCGGGTGCCGCTGTCCTGCATGCCCAACGCCGGCCTCCCGGTGCTCGGCAAGGACGGCGCCCACTACCCGCTGACCCCGGGCGAACTGGCCGACGCCCAGGAGACGTTCGTCCGCGAGTACGGGCTGTCCCTGGTCGGCGGCTGCTGCGGCACCACCCCGGAGCACCTGCGGCAGCTCACCGAGCGGGTACGGGACCTGCAGCCGGTCGAGCGCTCGCCGCGGCCCGAGCCGGGGGCCGCGTCGCTGTACCAGACGGTGCCGTTCCGGCAGGACACCTCGTACCTGGCGATCGGCGAGCGCACCAACGCCAACGGCTCGAAGAAGTTCCGTACCGCCATGCTCGAAGGCCGCTGGGACG
Organism: Streptomyces sp. NBC_01808; assembly: GCF_035917395.1. Taxonomy (NCBI): domain Bacteria; kingdom Bacillati; phylum Actinomycetota; class Actinomycetes; order Kitasatosporales; family Streptomycetaceae; genus Streptomyces; species Streptomyces sp. NBC_01808. The sequence goes on along the minus strand of NZ_CP109072.1, from coordinate 1,291,907 downwards.
ACTGCGTGGAGATGGCCCGCGACCAGATCCGCGAAGGCGCCCACATGCTCGACCTGTGCGTCGACTACGTCGGCCGCGACGGCGCCGCCGACATGGCCGAGCTGGCGGGCCGGTTCGCCACCGCCTCCACGCTGCCCATCGTGCTGGACTCCACCGAGGTCGACGTGATCCGCGCCGGCCTGGAGAAGCTCGGCGGCCGGGCCGTCATCAACTCCGTCAACTACGAGGACGGCGACGGCCCCGAGTCCCGCTTCGCCCGCGTCGCGACGCTCGCCCGCGAGCACGGCGCCGCGCTGATGGCGCTGACCATCGACGAGGAGGGCCAGGCCCGTACCGCCGAGCACAAGGTCGCCATCGCCGAGCGGCTGATCGACGACCTCACCGGCAACTGGGGCATCCACGAGTCCGACATCCTCATCGACTGCCTGACGTTCACCATCTGCACCGGCCAGGAGGAGTCCCGCGGCGACGGCATCGCCACCATCGAGGCGATCCGCGAGCTCAAGCGCCGCCGCCCCGACGTGCAGACCACGCTCGGCCTGTCGAACATCTCCTTCGGTCTCAACCCGGCCGCCCGCGTCGTGCTCAACTCCGTCTTCCTCGACGAATGCGTGAAGGCCGGCCTCGACTCGGCGATCGTGCACGCCAGCAAGATCCTGCCGATCGCCCGGCTGGAGGAGGAGCAGGTGCAGGTCTGCCTGGACCTCATCCACGACCGGCGCCGCCCGGCCCAGGGTGACGAGCCCGCGTACGACCCGCTGCAGCGCCTGCTGGAGCTGTTCGAGGGCGTCGACACCAAGTCGATGAAGGCGGGCAAGGCCGAGGAGCTGGCCGCGCTGCCGCTGGAGGAGCGGCTGAAGCGGCGGATCATCGACGGCGAGAAGAACGGCCTGGAGGCCGACCTGGACGCCGCGCTCGCCGAGCGGCCGGCCCTGGAGATCGTCAACGAGACGCTGCTGGACGGCATGAAGGTCGTCGGCGAGCTGTTCGGCTCCGGGCAGATGCAGCTCCCGTTCGTGCTCCAGTCCGCCGAGGTGATGAAGACCGCGGTGGCCTATCTGGAGCCGCACATGGAGAAGGTCGACGACGGCGAGGGCAGCTCGGGCAAGGGCACGATCGTGCTGGCCACCGTGCGCGGCGACGTCCACGACATCGGCAAGAACCTGGTCGACATCATCCTGTCCAACAACGGCTACAACGTGGTCAACCTCGGCATCAAGCAGCCCGTCTCGGCCATCCTGGAGGCCGCGGAGGAGCACGCCGCCGACGTGATCGGGATGTCCGGGCTGCTGGTGAAGTCCACGGTGATCATGAAGGAGAACCTGGAGGAGCTGAACCAGCGCCGGCTGGCCTCCCGCTACCCGGTGATCCTCGGCGGCGCCGCGCTCACCCGCGCGTACGTCGAGCAGGACCTGCACGAGGTCTACGAGGGCGAGGTCCGCTACGCCCGCGACGCCTTCGAGGGGCTGCGGCTCATGGACGCCCTCATCGGCGTCAAGCGCGGCGTCCCCGGCGCCGAGCTGCCCGAGCTGCGCCCCCGCCGGGTACGCGCCGCCACCCCCGCGCCCGCCGCCGCCGACGAGGAGGCCCCCGCCCGCTCCGACGTGGCCACCGACAACCCCGTGCCCACCCCGCCGTTCTGGGGCACCAGGGTCGTCAAGGGCATCCAGCAGGCCGACTACGCCTCCTGGCTGGACGAGGGCGCCCTCTTCAAGGGCCAGTGGGGGCTGAAGGCGCCGCGCGGCGGCGGCCCGTCGTACGAGGACCTGGTCGCCACCGAGGGCCGGCCGCGGCTGCGCGGGCTGCTGGACCGGCTGCAGACCGGCAACCTGCTGGAGGCGGCCGTCGTCTACGGCTACTTCCCCTGCGTCTCCAAGGGCGACGACCTGATCGTCCTCGGCGACGACGGCGCCGAGCGCACCCGCTTCACCTTCCCTCGGCAGCGGCGCGGCCGGCGGCTGTGCCTGGCGGACTTCTTCCGGCCGGAGGAGTCCGGCGAGACGGACGTCGTCGGCTTCCAGATCGTCACCGTCGGCTCGAAGATCGGCGAGGCCACCGCCGAGCTGTTCGCCGCCGACTCCTACCGCGAGTACCTGGAGCTGCACGGGCTCTCCGTACAGCTCGCCGAGGCGCTGGCGGAGTACTGGCACGCGCGGGTACGCGCCGAGCTCGGGTACGCCGGCGAGGACCCGGCGGAGATCGAGGACATGTTCGCGCTGAAGTACCGCGGCGCCCGGTTCTCGCTCGGCTACGGCGCGTGCCCGGACCTGGAGGACCGGGCGAAGATCGCCGAGCTGCTGGAGCCGGAGCGGATCGGGGTGAAGCTCTCCGAGGAGTTCCAGTTGCACCCGGAGCAGTCCACGGACGCGATCGTCATCCACCACCCCGAGGCGAAGTACTTCAACGCCCGCTGAGCGCCGCCGGCGCCCGGGCCGTACCCGTACCCCGGCATCGTCGTAAATGCGCCCCGAACGGTCTCCCCGGGCGCTTTCCGGACAGTCGGCTTACACTGGTCGGTCCGGAACAGGCCGGTCGCTTCTGGCGGCCGGCCTTTGCGCCCCTTCGAGGGAGGTGAGCGGATGACCAGCAGCATTCCCGCTGAAGGCACCCGAACGGCCCAGGGCACCGCCCAGGACCGCCGGGTGCGGTCCATCCGCGGTACGACGCCGCAGGCCGTACTGCTCGACATGGACGGCACCCTGGTCGACACCGAGGGCTTCTGGTGGGCCGCCGAGGTCTCGGTCTTCGCCGAGTTCGGCCACGAGCTGACCGAGGAGCAGCGCCAGGTCGTCGTCGGCGGCCCGATGTCGCGCAGCGCCGCGTACCTCATCGCGACCACCGGCGCCGACATCGGCCTGCCGGAGCTGACCGTGCGCCTCAACACCCGCTTCGAGGAGCTGGTCGACGGCGACGTGCCGCTCATGCCCGGCGCCCGGCGGCTGCTCACCGAACTCGCCGCGCACGACGTGCCCACGGCCCTCGTCTCCGCGTCCCACCGGCGCATCATCGACCGGGTGCTGCGCTCGCTCGGCCACGAGTTCCACCTCTCCGTGGCCGGCGACGAGATCCCGCGTACGAAGCCGCACCCCGACCCGTACCTGCACGCCGCGGCCGCACTCGGGGCCGACCCGCGGCACTGCGCGGTCATCGAGGACACCCTGACGGGCGTGACGGCGGCGGAGGCGGCCGGCTGCGCCGTCGTGGCGGTGCCGTCGGTGGCGCCGATCGAACCCGCGCCGGGACGGCACCTCGTGCGTTCCCTCACGGAAGTCGATCTTTCCTTTCTCCGCTCCGTAGTCGAGCGCCTCCACTGAGAAAGCGGTGAGGAAACTCCGCGCAGCGGTTCATGTATTTTGCGTGACGAAAGCCGTTACCCCATTGCCGCTACCGGGCGCGGATTCGACAGGGTGAGCTTTCTCACGCGCACAGCTCTCGACAGGGGTGTGGAACTGTGCTGGAGGGGTTCCGAGGGTCTCCCGAGGTGCCTCCCTGTGTCCGGTTTGATTGGGGTTCACGGCCATTGTTCCCGCGTCCGGTTATCGGAAGGGCGCCGGGCGTAATCGGCATGTGATTCCTTCTCAACTTCCCTGCCACCCAGCCCGGCTGGGTGCTCCGGCTAATCTCTCCGGGGACGCCTGAGGGAGAAAGTCGACCATGATTCGTAAGTCGTTGGTGCTGCCCGCGCTGCTGGGTGTGCTCGCCCCGGTCGTCACCTCCTGCGGCGTGGTGGGCGACTCCGGCGGAGACGACGACGCGATCGTGGTGGGTACGACCGACAGGCTGGAGCTGACGAAGGAGAACCCGGCTCCGCTCGACCCCGCCACGGCGTACGACATCAACTCCTGGAACGTCCTGCAGAACACCTTCCAGACGCTGATGCGGATGCCGCGTACGGGCTCGGAGCCCGAGCCGGACGCCGCCGAGCAGTGCGTCTTCGCCGACCGGCGCAGCGAGCAGTACCGCTGCACGCTCCGCGACGGCCTGACGTTCACCAACGGCCACGACCTCACCGCCGAGGACGTCAAGTTCTCCATCGAGCGGATGCTGAAGATCAAGAACCCCAACGGCCCGTTCCCGCTGCTCGCCAACGTCGACACGGTGGAGACCCCGGACGAGCTGACCGTGGTCTTCCACCTCAAGACGCCCGACGCGACGTTCCCCCTCAAGCTCGCCACCCCCGCCGCCGCCATCGTCGACAGCGAGGTCTACGAGAAGGACAAGCTCTACGAGGGCTTCGAGATCGCCGGCTCCGGCCCGTACAGCCTGAAGGTGGAGCACGACGACGACGTCGCCACCAAGGCCGTCTACACCGGCAACGGCGACTACAAGGGCGAGGTCGAGCCGCAGAACGACGCGGTCGAGGTCCGCTACTTCGGCACCTCCAAGAGCATGGAGGACGCCATCGCGGGCGGCGACATCGACGTGATGGGCCGCAGCCTGAAGCCGGAGCAGATCAACCGCCTCGACGACGGCGCCGACGGCGACGTCAGCCTCTTCGAGACGCCGGGCGCGGAGATCGCCTACCTCGTCTTCGACGTCGAGAACCCGACCGTGAAGGACCGGGCCGTACGCCAGGCCGCGGCCGAGGTGATCGACAGGACGAAGCTCGCACGCGACGTCTACCAGCGCACCGTCGACCCGCTGTACGCGATGATCCCGCGCGGCATCATCGGCCACAACACCGCGTTCCACGACGCCTACGGCGACCGTCCGGACGCCGACGGCGCCCGCGAACTGCTGCGGGAGGCGGGCGTCGAGACGCCCGTGAAGCTCACCCTGAACTACACCACCGACCACTACGGCGAGACGACGAAGGCCGAGTTCGAGGAGCTGCGTGACCAGCTCAACAGGTCCGGCCTGTTCGACGCCGACATCAAGGGCGACACCTGGGAGACGTACAAGAAGCACTACGCGGAGAATCGGTACGCCGTCTACGGCCTGCACTGGTATCCCGACTTCCCCGACCCCGACACGTTCACCGGGCCGTTCGTCGGCGAGGAGAACTTCACCTTCAACAACTACGACAGCTCCGTCATCGAGGACCTGATCCCGAGGACCCGCCAGGAGGCACAGCGGGAGCGCACGACGGACAGCTTCGAGCGGATACAGGACGTCCTCGCCAGCGACGTCCCGTACCTCCCGCTCTGGCAGGGCAAGCAGTACATCGCGGCGCGCGACACCGTCACGGGGGCGGAGTGGGCGCTCAACTCGTCGTCGACGCTGCAGCTCTGGGAGCTGCGGCGCGGACTGAGCGAGTAGGGGCCACCGGCGGTGCCGCGCCGGGCAGAGAACCGACCCGAGTGAAGGAACCCACACACGTGAAGAAGGCTGTCCAGCGGTTCGCCCCACCCCTCGGCGCCGCCATGGCCACCGTGCTGCTCGCCGCCGGCTGCGGCTCGGACTCCGGATCGGGGGCCGGCTCCGGCGACGCGGTCGTGATGGGGATGACCGACGAGGTCACCGCCATCGACCCCGCGGCGGGCTACGACCCCGGCTCCTGGCTGGTGTTCAACAACGTCTTCCAGTCCCTGCTGAGCTTCCCCAAGGGGTCCACGGAGCCCGAGCCCGAGGCGGCGAAGGAGTGCACCTTCGAGGACGCCGACAGCCGCGTCTACACCTGCAAGCTGCAGGACGGGCTGAAGTTCTCGAACGGCTCGGAACTCACCTCCGAGGACGTGAAGTTCTCCTTCGAGCGCACCATCGGCATCGACGATCCGGCGGGCCCCGCCGTCATGCTCGACTCGATCGGCGAGATCGAGACGCCCGACGAGCTGAGCGTGACGTTCCGGCTGGACTACCCCGACGCGACCTTCCCCATGAAGATCGCCTCCGGCGCCGGCTCGATCGTGGACAGCGAGTCCTACCCCAAGGACAAGCTGCGCGACGACGGCGAGGCCGTGGGCTCCGGCCCGTACAAGCTGGACTCCTACCAGGAGGGCAAGGAAGCCGAGTTCTCCGTCAACTCCGGCTACAAGGGCACCGCCAAGGTGCAGAACTCCGGGATGACGCTGAAGCTCTACGGCGACAACACCGGCGGCGACGGCAAGCTGAAGAAGGACCTGGAGAACGGCGACATCGACCTGGCCTACCGCGGCCTGGCGATGAAGGACATCGCCGAGCTGCAGGACCAGGCCGGTGCCGGCCAGAAGATCCAGCTCGTCGAGGGCACCAGCGCCGAGGTGCAGCACCTGGTCTTCAACATGAACGACCCGGTCGCCGGCGACCCCGCCGTGCGCAAGGCGTTCGCCTACCTCATCGACCGCAACGCGCTGGTCCGCGAGGTCTACGAGGGCACTGCCGAGGAGCTGTACTCGATCGTCCCGGCCGGCATCACCGGCCACAACACCGCCTTCTACGACACCTACGGCGACCGCCCCGACCCGTCCAGGGCCGAGCAGGCGCTGCGCGAGGCGGGCATCGACGAGAAGGTCCCCGTGACGCTCTACGCCACGCCCGAGCGCTACGGTCCCGGCACGGTGCCGTCCTTCGAGCTGATCGCCGAGCAGCTCAACGACAGCGGCCTGTTCCAGGCCGACGTGAAGTCCGTGCCGCTGGACGAGTTCGAGAAGGGCGTCGAGAAGGGCTCGTACGGCGTCTACGTCAAGGGCTGGGTGCCGGACTACCCGGACCCGGACAACTTCACCGCGCCGTTCTTCGGCGAGGGCAACGTGCTGGCCAACAACTACAACCCGGGCCGGATCACCAGCGAGCTGATACCGGCGGCCGCCGGCCAGTCGGAGCGTACGGCCACGGTGGACGCCTACGGCGAGCTGCAGGACATCGTCGCCGACCAGTTGCCGGTGATACCGCTGTGGCAGGGCAAGCAGTACGCCGCCGCGCAGGAGAACATCCTCGGCCTGGAGTGGACGCTCGACGCCTCGACGGTCTTCCGCTTCTGGGAGATCTCGAAGGGCTCGGAGTGACCCGCCCGCACTGATCTGAGGTACGCGGCCGGGAGCCCCGCTCAGGCAAGGGCTCCCGGTACGCCGCTCAGGACCCGCCGGGGCGCACCAGCCCGCTCTCGTACGCGTACACCGCGGCCTGCACCCGGTCGCGCAGGCTCAGCTTGGTCAGCACGTGGCCCACATGGGTCTTCACGGTCGTCTCGCTCACGAACAGGTCGGCGGCGATCTCCGCGTTCGACAGCCCGCGGGCGACCAGCTTCAGCACCTCTACCTCGCGCTCGGTGAGCGTGTCCAGGGTGTCCGGCACGTCCTGCTCTCCTGTCGGCAGCTTGGTGGCGAACTTGTCGAGCAGCCGCTTGGTGATGCTCGGGGCCAGCATCGCGTCCCCGGCGGCCACCACGCGGATCGCCTGCACCAGCTCCCCGGCCGGCGCGTCCTTCAGCAGAAAGCCGCTGGCCCCCGCGCGCAGCGCCTCCACCACGTACTCGTCGAGGTCGAAGGTCGTCAGGACCAGCACCTTCGCGGGCCCGTCCCGGCCCGCGCCGGTGATCTGCCGGGTGGCCTCCACACCGTCCATGCGGGGCATCCGGATGTCCATCAGCACCACGTCCGGCTGCAGCGCCCTGACCTGGTCGAGCGCCTGCAGCCCGTCGCCGGCCTCGCCGACCACGGCGATGTCCTGCTCTGCTTCCAGGATCATGCGGAAGCCGGTGCGCAGCAACGGCTGGTCGTCGACGAGCAGGACGCGGATGGCCACAGGGTCTCCTCTTCCTCGGCCGGACCGGATTGTCAGGCGGTGTCCATTCTGCCCTGCGCACCGTCCCCGGCCCCGGCCGGGCGGGGCTGCGGCAGGCCGAGATCGACGCCGGTCAGCGGATACGGGGGCGGGGTGCCGCCGAAGGCGGGGCAGGAGTCCTTGAAGTCGCACCAGTCGCACAGCCGGCCCGGCCGGGGCCGCCAGTCGCCGCTCTCCGTCGCCCGCCGGATCGCCTGCCACAGGGCGAGCACCTTGCGCTCCACGCCGCGCAGGTCGGCCTCGTCCGGGTCGTACGTCAGCACGTCGCCGCTGCCCAGGTAGACCAGCTGCAGCCGGCGCGGGACACTGCCCCGCAGCCGCCACAGCACCAGCGCGTAGAACTTGATCTGGAAGAGGGCGTCCGCCGCGTACTCCGGCGGGGGCGCCTTGCCCGTCTTGTAGTCCACGACGCGGACCTCGCCCGTCGGCGCCACGTCCACCCGGTCGATGACGCCGCGCAGCTTCAGCCCGGAGGCCAGCACGGTCTCCACGAACAGCTCCCGCTCCGCGGGCTCCAGATGCGCCGGGTCCTCCAGCGTGAACCACCGCTCGACGAGCCGCTCGGCCCCGGCCAGCCACTCCGCCAGCCGCTCCGCGGCCCCGTCCGCGCCGCCCTCCCCGGCCCCGCTTCCGGCCCCTGCCCCGTCTTCGTCACCGTCCGTGAACAGCTCGGCCAGCTCCGGCCGGTCCGCGAGCAGCCGCTCCCAGGCCGGCGCCACCAGCGCCCGCGCCCGCGGCGGCGTACGCTCGGCGGCAGGATCGTCGAACAGCCGCTCCAAGACCGCGTGCACCAGCGTCCCGCGGGCGGCGGAGGCGCGCGGCTTCTCCGGCAGTCTGTCGATCACCCGGAAGCGGTACATGAGCGGGCAGGTCATGAAGTCCGCCGCGCGGGAGGGAGACAGGGCCCGGGGCGGCGCCGGGGCCCGTGGCGCGTCCGGCCCGCCGTCCCCCTCGGGCGGCGGCGGTGCGGGGTCCGCGGGGTGGTTCCCGGTGTCGGTGCGGGTACTCATGGTGTACGACCCTAGGGCCCGGGACCGACATCCGGCGGCATACGATGCAGGCGGGACCTGCGGGCAGGAAGACGGGCACCGCGAGCGGGCAGGAGTGGGAGTCGTGAGCGAGGAGCGCAGGGGCGATCGGCCCGGCCGCGGCGGCGGCATCCTCATGGGCCGCCCCTTCGGCGTGCCCGTGTACGTCGCCCCGAGCTGGTTCCTCGTCGCCGCCCTCATCACCTGGGTCTTCGGCGGCCAGCTCGAACGGATCCTGCCCGAGCTGGGCGCCCTGCGGTACGTGATCGCGCTCTTCTTCGCCGTCGCGTTCTACGCCTCCGTGCTCGTCCACGAGCTGGCCCACACCCGCGTCGCCCTCCACTACAAGCTGCCCGTACGCCGCATCCAGCTGCAGTTCTTCGGCGGTGTGTCGGAGATCGAGAAGGAGTCCGAGACCCCCGGCCGCGAGTTCTGGCTCGCCTTCGCCGGGCCGCTGCTCTCGCTCGTCCTCGCCGGCGGCTTCTACGGCGCCCTCCAGCTCGTCGAGGAGGACACCGTGCCGGCGGTGCTCCTCGCCGCCCTCACGATCTCCAACCTGATCGTCGCCGTCTTCAACCTGCTGCCCGGCCTGCCGCTGGACGGCGGCCGGATGCTGCGCGCCGCGGTCTGGAAGGTCAGCGGCAAGCCCATGACCGGCACGGTCGTCGCCGCCTGGGTGGGCCGCGCGCTGGCCGTGGCCACGCTCATCGGCCTCCCGCTCTTCACCCACTCGCGCGCCTCCGACCCCGGCAGCGTCGACACCGTCACCGACGCCCTGCTGGCGGCGATCCTCGCCGCGATCATCTGGACCGGCGCCGGCAACAGCCTGCGCATGGCCAGGCTGCGCGAGCGGCTGCCCGAGCTGCGCGCCCGCGCCCTCACCCGCCGGGCGGCCCCCGTCACCGCCGACACCCCGCTGTCCGAGGCGCTGCGCCGGGCCGAGGCCGCGGGCGCCCGCGCCCTCGTGGTCGTCGACGGCCGCGGCTTTCCCACCGGGGTCGTCCGCGGCGCGGCCATCGCCCAGACCCCCGCCCACCGCCGCCCCTGGGTGGCCGTCAGCTCGCTCTCCCAGGACCTCACGGACGAGATGAAGGTCTCCGCCGAGCTGACCGGCGAACAACTGCTGGAGCACCTGCGCGAGAGCCCTCACAGCGAGTACCTCGTGCTGGAGGAGACCGGCCACATCTACGGGGTACTCACCACCGCCGACGTCGAGCGCGCCTTCGTCGCCGCCATGGCCCGGCCGCAGCCCTGATCACCCCCGGCCGGTAGGGTGAGCGGCATGTCCGAGCCGACCGGTGCCGCCCGCCGCCGCGGGCCCTTCCAGGTCGGGGACCAGGTACAGCTCACCGACCCCAAGGGACGCCACTACACGTTCACGCTCGAAGCCGGGAAGTCCTTCCACACTCACAAGGGCTCCTTCCCGCACGACGAGCTGATCGACGCCCCCGAGGGAACCGTCGTGCGCACCACGGGCAACGTCCCGTATCTCGCGCTGCGCCCCCTGCTCCCCGACTACGTCCTGTCCATGCCGCGCGGAGCGGCCGTCGTCTACCCCAAGGACGCCGGCCAGATCCTCGCGTTCGCCGACGTCTTCCCGGGCGCGCGCGTGGTCGAGGCGGGCGTCGGCTCAGGGTCGCTGACCAGCTTCCTGCTGCGCGCCGTCGGCGACAGCGGCATGCTCCACTCGTACGAGCGCCGCGCGGACTTCGCCGACGTCGCCCGGCAGAACGTCGAGCGCTACTTCGGCGGCCCCCACCCCGCCTGGCAGCTCACCGTCGGCGACCTCCAGGACAACCTGTCCGACACCGAGGTCGACCGCGTCATCCTGGACATGCTCGCGCCCTGGGAGTGCCTGGACGCGGTCGCCAAGGCCCTGGTGCCCGGCGGCATCGTCTGCGCGTACGTCGCCACCACCACCCAGCTCGCCCGCACCGTGGAGTCCATCCGCGAACACGGCAACTTCAACGAGCCGCAGGCGTGGGAGACCATGCTGCGCAACTGGCACGTGGAGGGCCTCGCCGTACGCCCGGACCACCGCATGATCGGCCACACCGGCTTCCTGCTCACCGCCCGCAGGCTCGCCGACGGCGTCGAGCCGCCGCTGCGCCGCCGCAGGCCCGCGAAGGGGGCGTACGGGGAGGATTACACCGGCCCCGGCGGCCAGCGGGCCGCCGCGGGGAACTGAAGGGGGCACCGAAGCGGCAGGGGTCGTTCCGCGGGCGGCGGGTGTGTGACACCATGCTGGCCTCCCCACGGCCCTCCCAGCCCTCCCAGGAGCCTCACCCGTGCAGCCTCTGCCCGGCGCCGACCTCCCGCACACGCACCCCCGCGCGGTGCACTGGATCGCGACGGCGGCCGCCATGGCCGCCGTCATCGCCCTCGCGGCGCTCATCAAGCCCCCGTCCGTCGCCGCCGGCAACGACGGCAAGGGCGACCACGGGGGCAGACCCGCCCCCGGGCCCGACGCGAGCGCCGCCCACTACCCGGTCGACTGTGCCGGCACCGAGCCCGAGGTCTTCAAGAAGGGCTCCGCCGACTTCGACGGCGACGGCCGCGCCGAGACCGTCGCCGTGGTGCGCTGCCGCGCCGCCGCCGGCACCCCGCCCAGCGGGATGTACGTCGTGTCCGCCGCCAAGCCCGGCCGGTCACCGCGCGTGACCGAAACTCTCGTCGATCCCGCCGAGGGCATGAGCGTCGGGGAATTCGCTGTGCGCGAAAATGAGATTTCGGCCACCCTCCTCGGCTACTCCTCGCCCGACGTTCCCCGCAGCAAGCCGGACAAGCAGCGCAACGTGACCTGGACGTGGGAGAACGGCCGCTTCCGCCTCACCGCGGAGCCCGTCCCCGGCACCCAGGTCTGACCCCGCCGCGGCACCCCCTCCCACATCGCCTTCCCGCCGGTTCCCGGAACCGGCGGGGGAGCGGTCGCCGTTCCGCTGCAATTCCAGGCACCCTTGGCGGGTGTTGAGCGTTGTAGACGAAACAAATGGCTGCTTTCCGATGTTGCTGGATGGGTATTTGCCTGGCGTGAGGACGGGCGCACGGGTGAAGATCGGATGCACCCCGACCGTCTTTGTGATCTAGGGGTTTCAAGTGGGACGCGGCCAGGTAGGGTCAGGAAGCGTCCAGCTCCCCTTGGAGGAGGTGAGGACCGTGGCAGCCCACGACGACGACACCAACCGCGGCATCCGGCCGGGTCGAGGGTCCGAAGACCCTGCCGGTCAGGTCGCCTACCTTGAGCAGGAGATCGCCGTCCTGCGACGAAAGCTCGCCGACTCGCCGCGTCACACGAGGATCCTCGAAGAACGCATCGTCGAGTTGCAGACCAACCTCGCCGGAGTGTCCGCGCAGAACGAGCGCCTGGCAAGCACTCTCCGTGAGGCCCGGGACCAGATCGTCGCCCTGAAAGAAGAAGTCGACCGGCTGGCCCAGCCGCCCGCCGGCTTCGGAGTCTTCCTCCAGGCCAACGACGACAGCACGGCGGACATCTTCACCGGCGGCCGCAAGCTGCGGGTGAACGTCAGCCCCAGCGTGGAGCTCGACGAGCTGCGCCGCGGTCAGGAGCTGATGCTCAACGAGGCGCTGAACGTGGTCGACGCCATGGCGTTCGAGCGCTCCGGGGACATCGTCACCCTGAAGGAGATCCTGGAGGACGGCGAGCGCGCCCTCGTGATGGGGCACACCGACGAGGAGAAGGTGGTACGGCTCGCCGAGCCGCTGCTGCACACCACCATCCGCGCCGGCGACGCCCTGCTCCTGGAGCCCCGCTCCGGGTACGTCTACGAGGTCATCCCCAAGAGCGAGGTCGAGGAGCTGGTCCTCGAAGAGGTCCCGGACATCGACTACACCAAGATCGGCGGCCTGGGCAACCAGATCGAGCTGATCAGGGACGCCGTCGAGCTGCCGTACCTCTACCCCGACCTCTTCAAGGAACACGAGCTGCGGCCTCCCAAGGGCGTGCTCCTCTACGGCCCGCCCGGCTGCGGCAAGACGCTGATCGCCAAGGCGGTCGCGAACTCCCTCGCCAAGAAGGTCGCGGAGCACACCGGCCGCCCCGCCGGCAAGAGCTACTTCCTCAACATCAAGGGCCCCGAGCTGCTCAACAAGTACGTCGGCGAGACCGAGCGGCACATCCGCCTGGTCTTCCAGCGGGCCCGCGAGAAGGCCAGCGAGGGCACCCCCGTCATCGTCTTCTTCGACGAGATGGACTCCCTCTTCCGCACCCGCGGCTCCGGCGTCAGCTCGGACGTGGAGAACACCATCGTCCCGCAGCTCCTCTCCGAGATCGACGGCGTCGAGGGCCTGGAGAACGTCATCGTCATCGGCGCCTCCAACCGCGAGGACATGATCGACCCCGCGATCCTGCGCCCCGGCCGGCTCGACGTGAAGATCAAGATCGAGCGCCCGGACGCCGAGGCCGCCAAGGACATCTTCTCCAAGTACCTCACCCGGACGCTGCCGCTGCACGCCGAGGACATGTCGGAACACGGCGAATCGGCCGAGGCCACCGTCGACGCGATGATCCAGTCCGTCGTCGAGCAGATGTACGCGGAGTCCGAGGAGAACAGGTTCCTCGAAGTCACGTACGCCAACGGTGACAAGGAAGTCCTCTACTTCAAGGACTTCAACTCCGGCGCAATGATCGAGAACATCGTGGACCGCGCCAAGAAGATGGCCATCAAGGCGTTCCTCGACCACAACCAGAAGGGCCTGCGCGTCTCCCACCTCCTCGCCGCCTGCGTCGACGAGTTCAAGGAGAACGAGGACCTGCCCAACACGACCAACCCCGACGACTGGGCCCGTATCTCCGGAAAGAAGGGCGAGCGGATCGTGTTCATCCGCACCCTCGTCACCGGAAAGCAGGGCGCGGACACCGGCCGGTCGATCGACACGGTGGCCAACACCGGTCAGTACCTGTAAATGCGGCGATCCGGCTGCGGGGGGGCACCACACGGCCGCCCGCAGCCGGACACGTATTTCCACGGGTGCAAACCGACCGGAGCAAAGACTGTAATGATCTCCCCACTGCCGCCAAGGCGTTCTAGGCTCTTCCGTACCGGCGCGCAGCGCAGCGCATCGCCGCCGCGGGGACCGCACGTGCCGCAGACGCAGCGGTACTTGAGTTCCGTCCAGGGCCGCGGACGGTACCGGGCAAGGAGGGCCGCATGACCGTACGGCGAGTAATGGGCATCGAGACGGAGTACGGAATCTCCGTCCCGGGCCATCCCAACGCCAATGCCATGCTCACCTCGTCCCAAGTCGTCAACGCCTACGCGGCGGCGATGCACCGGGCGCGCCGCGCCCGGTGGGACTTCGAGGAGGAGAACCCGCTGCGGGACGCCCGCGGCTTCGACCTCGCCCGTGAGGCCGCCGACTCCAGCCAGCTGACCGACGAGGACATCGGCCTCGCCAACGTCATCCTCACCAACGGCGCCCGGCTCTACGTCGACCACGCCCACCCCGAGTACAGCGCCCCCGAGGTCACCAACCCCCGCGACGCCGTGCTCTGGGACAAGGCCGGCGAACGCATCATGGCGGAAGCAGCGGAACGCGCGGGACAACTGCCGGGTGCGCAGCCCATCCTTCTCTACAAGAACAACACCGACAACAAGGGCGCGTCCTACGGCTGCCACGAGAACTACCTGATGAAGCGGGAAACCCCCTTCTCGGACATCGTGCGCCACCTCACGCCCTTCTTCGTCTCCCGCCAGGTCTTCACCGGCGCCGGCCGCGTCGGCATCGGCCAGGACGGCAACGAACACGGCTTCCAGATCAGCCAGCGCGCCGACTACTTCGAAGTCGAGGTCGGCCTGGAAACCACCCTCAAACGCCCCATCATCAACACCCGCGACGAGCCCCACGCGGATGCCGAGAAATACCGCAGACTCCACGTCATCATCGGCGACGCGAACCTCTCGGAAATCTCCACCTACCTCAAGCTCGGCACCACCGCCCTGGTGCTGTCGATGATCGAGGACAACTTCATCGCGGTCGACCTGGCCGTGGAGCAGCCCGTGCGCACCCTGCACCAGGTCTCCCACGACCCGACGCTGCGTCACCAGGTCGTGCTGCGCAGCGGCCGTACGCTCACGGCCGTACAGCTCCAGATGGAGTACTGCGAGCTGGCGCGTAAATATGTCGAGGAGCGCTTCGGCGCGGACGCGGACGAGCAGACCAAGGACGTGCTCACCCGCTGGGAGGACACCCTCAACCGGCTGGAAGCCGATCCCATGAGCCTGTCCGGCGAGCTGGACTGGCTGGCCAAGCGGGAGCTGCTGGAGGGCTACCGCCGCCGCGACACCCTGGACTGGGACGCGGCCCGCCTCGCGCTGGTCGACCTGCAGTACGCGGACGTACGCCCGGAGAAGGGCCTGTACAACCGGCTGGCGGCCCGCGGCCGCCTCAAGCGGCTCCTGACCGAGGACGAGGTCCTGCGGGCCGTGAAGAACCCGCCGGAGGACACCAGGGCGTACTTCCGCGGCCGCTGCCTCGAACAGTACGCGGACGACGTCGCCGCCGCCTCCTGGGACTCGGTCATCTTCGACCTCCCCGGCCGCGACTCCCTCCAGCGGGTCCCCACCCTGGAACCCCTGCGGGGTACCCGCAACCACGTCAAGGAACTGCTGGACCGCTGCCGCACGGCAGAGGAGCTGGTACGGGTCCTCTCGGGCGGCTGATCCGGGACGGACCGGGCTAAAGGTGGCGCGGAGGGGAATCATCCGGGTGGCCTCCGAGCGTTGAGAGAGCACCGGGCCGATGTCGGGCCCAGCTTGTAGGGTCGGATCTTGCAGGGCGACGCAGTCAGGACCATCGGGCGACACCGAGCGGGGTGAGGGAAATGGCGACCAAGGACACCGGCGGTGGTCAGCAGAAGGCCACGCGCTCCCAGGAAGAGGTCGAGGAGCAGGCGCAGGACGCCGAGGTCTCCGAGGACCTGAAGGAACGGCAGGAGAAGCTGTCGGAGGACGTGGACTCGTTCCTCGAAGAGGTCGACGACGTGCTCGAAGAGAACGCCGAGGAGTTCGTGCGCTCCTTCGTGCAAAAGGGCGGCGAGTAGCCGTCCCGGGCGTCCGTCCGGGCAGCACCCGGGCGGACGCCCGGCAGCGGCACGGGTAAGGTCCGTGCCCAGCGCAAGTCACCGGCTCGGCCCGTGGGGGGCGGGCCGCCGTACCCCGGAAGGATTCGCGTGGAAGCCAACATCCGTGGCGCAGGGCGACTGCCGGCTGCCTTCCTCACGCCGGGCTCGTCCTCGTTTATGGACTTCCTGGGTGAGCATGCTCCCGCGGCGCTGCCGGGGAACCGGGAGGTGCCGCCCGTGAAGGGTGCCGTCGAGGCGCCGCACGGCACCACCATCGTGGCTCTGACCTTCCCCGGCGGGGTCGTCCTCGCCGGTGACCGGCGGGCCACGATGGGCAACATGATCGCTCAGCGTGACATCGAGAAGGTCTTCCCCGCCGACGAGTACTCCGCCATCGGCATCGCCGGCACCGCGGGCGTCGCGGTCGAGATGGTGCGGCTCTTCCAGCTGGAGCTGGAGCACTTCGAGAAGGTCGAGGGCGCCCAGCTCTCCCTGGAGGGCAAGGCCAACCGGCTGTCCACGATGATCCGGTCCAACCTGGGCATGGCCATGCAGGGCCTGGCCGTGCTGCCGCTCTTCGCCGGGTGGGACCCGGCGCGGGAGAAGGGCCGCATCTTCTCGTACGACGTGACCGGCGGCAGGACCGAGGAGCGGGGATTCGCCTCCGTGGGGTCCGGGTCGGTGTTCGCGCGCGGTGCGCTGAAGAAGCTGTTCACCGACGAGCTGACGGAGCAGCAGGCCGCCACCGTCGTCGTCCAGGCGCTGTACGACGCGGCGGACGACGACTCCGCCACCGGCGGGCCGGACCTGACCCGCCGCATCTTCCCCATCGTCACGTCCATCACCGATGAGGGCTTCCGCCGGCTGCCCGACGCCGAGGTCTCCGAGATCGCCCGCTCGGTGGTCGACGGCCGGCTGGAGCTGCCCGACGGCCCGCGCGCGTCCGTGCTCTAGCGGGCGCGCGGCCCCACGAGATTTCTCCACGAGCAGAGAGGGACGGATAAGCCGGTGTCGACACCGTTCTATGTCTCACCCCAGCAGGCCATGGCGGACCGCGCGGAGTACGCCCGCAAGGGCATCGCGCGCGGCCGCAGCGTGGTCGTGCTGCAGTACAGCGACGGCATCCTGTTCGTCGCCGAGAACCCGTCCCGGGCCCTGCACAAGGTCAGCGAGATCTACGACAGGATCGCCTTCGCCGCGGTCGGCAAGTACAACGAGTTCGAGAACCTGCGCATCGGCGGCGTCCGTTACGCCGATCTGCGCGGGTACACGTACGACCGCGAGGACGTCACCGCCCGCGGCCTCGCGAACGTCTACGCGCAGACTCTCGGCACGATCTTCTCCAGCGGCGCGGAGAAGCCGTACGAGGTGGAGCTGATCGTCGCGGAGGTGGGGGAGACCCCCGCCGACGACCAGATCTTCCGGCTGCCGCATGACGGTTCGATCGTGGACGAGCACGGTTCGGTCGCGGTCGGTGGCAATTCCGATCAGATCAGCAGCTATCTCGACCAGCGGCACCGCGAGGGCATGACGCTGGCGGAGGGGCTGAAACTGGCGGCGGAGTCGCTGGCGCGGGACAACAACGGCGGCGAGCGGGAGCTGACGTCGAAGCAGTTGGAGGTCGCGGTCCTCGACCGCAACCGGCCGCAGCAGCGCAAGTTCCGGCGGATCCTGGGCAGTCAGCTCTCCCGGCTGCTGGAGGAGGACGGCGAAGGACCGGCGGGTGCCTCCGGTGCGGATGACGCGGAGGACGCCGCGGCGGACGCGGACGGCGGCGCCGAGGGCGCGGCCACCGCGGACGGCTCCGCGGAGGAGCCGGGCGACGGGTCCGGCAAGAAGAAGTAGCGGTACGGCATCGACCGGGCGGGCCCAGCGACGGGCCCGCCCGTCGTCGTGTCCGGGCCCGCGCCCGGGCCCCTTTGCGGCGGCTCTACGCGCCCGGGGCCGGGGCCGTCGACGCGCGCACCGACAGGCGGGCCGGGACCGTCGTGCTGCCCGCGCCGCGGCCCGCGAGGGCGTCGAGCAGCGCCGTCATGCCGGCCGCGCCGACGGTGTCCGCCGGGAGCCGCACGGTGGTCAGCTCCGGCTCGACGGCGGTGGCCAGCGCCAGGTCGTCGAAGCCGGTGACCGACACGTCGTACGGCACCCGCAGCCCGAGGCGCCGTGCGGCCTTGAGGGCGCCGGCTGCGAGCAGGTCGTCGTCGCAGACCAGCGCCGTGGGCCGGTCCTCCGCCGCCGGGGCCGCGAGCGCCCGCTGGGCCGCCGCGAGACCGCCGGCGACGGACAGCTCGGCGGGTTCGGTGCGCAGCCGGGCGCCCGGCACGGCGGCGAGCGCGTCGGCCAGCGCGCGGCCGCGGGCGGCGAAGGTCCAGGAGTCGATGGCGGCTGCGAGGCGGGTGATCCGCCGGTGGCCGAGCTCCAGCAGGTGCCGGGCGACCTGCCGCATGCCGTCGGCCACGTCGGCGTTGACGGTGGCGACGGCGCCGGTGTCGGCGGGGTCGCTGTCGAGCATGACGAGCGGGAGCCCGCCGCCGCGCAGGTTCCGTACGGCGTCGGTGGCCATGGACGAGGCGATGACGCCGTCGACGGCGGTGTGGGCGGCGGCGAAGGGGTCGCGGGCGGGGCCGATGCCCTCGGGGGAGGGGTAGAGCACGACGCCGAAGTCGTGGGCGGCGGCGGCGCGTGCGGCGCCGGCGTGGACGCCGGCGAAGAACTCGTTGGTGAGCGCGGGGACGACGAGGAGCGCGGTGCGGGTTCCTCCGGTGCGCAGGGTGCGGGCGGCGGCATTGGGGCGGTAGTCCAGCTCGCGGGCGGCCGCGCGGACGGCGTCGGCCTTGGCGGCGGAGACGCGGCCGCGCCACTTGCCGCCGAGGACGAGGGAGACGGCCGCCTGGGAGACGCCCGCGGCGCGGGCGACGTCGCGGCTGGTGACGCCGCCGCCGCGGCCCGCGGTCTGCCGCGGGGCCGGCTCGCCTGCCGCCGGCTGTCCGGTGCGCGCCGCGGCGCGCCTTCCGTCCTCGTGCGCGCCCCGCATCGTGCCTCCTCGTCGCGTTCCGGCATACGGGGTCGACCCTCGCCCGTGTTACGTATAACCTACGGCGTTATACGTAACACTTCACCGTCTCGGGAGGGGCCGTGCTGCGGGGATACGCCGAGTTGCTGCGGGTCAGACACGTCGGCAGGCTGCTCACCGGGACGCTCATCGGGCGGCTGCCGAACGCCACCGCCGCGTTCGCCATCGTGCTCTTCGTCCGGGCGGAAGGCGGCTCGTACACCCTGGGCGGCGTCCTCTCCGGCGGCTACGGCCTGGCCACCGCGATCGGGCAGCCGCTCCTCGGCCGCGCCGTCGACCTGCGCGGCCAGCCGCGCGTGCTGCTGCCCAGCGCGCTGCTCTCCGCCGCCGGGATGGCCCTCTTCGCCGTCGTGGGCATCGATCCGCTGCCGCTGGCCTGCGTCGCCGTCCTGGTCGCCGGGCTTTTCACGCCGCCGCTGGAGGGCGCCCTGCGGGCGCTGTGGCCCAGCGTGCTCAAGCGCGACGACCGGGTGCACGGCGCGTACGCGCTGGACGCCGTGGCGCAGGAGGTGATGTTCGCCGTCGCGCCGCTGATCGTCACCCTGCTGGTCGCCACCGCCTCCGAGTCCGCCGCGCTGCTCGTGCTGGGCGCCCTGGGCGTGCTGGGCGCCCTGTGGGTCGTCCTGTCGCCGCCCGCCCGCCGGTGGCGCTCCGAGCCGCGCGAGGCGCACTGGCTGGGCGCCCTGCGGGCGCGCGGGCTGCTGGTGATCCTCGGCGCCTTCTTCTTCGTCGGCGTCGCCCTCGGCGGAACGGCCGTCGCCTCCGTCGCGTACGCCGACGCCCGCGGCGACGACGCCATCGGCGGCTATCTCCTCTCCGCGCTCGGCGCCGGCGCCCTGGCCGGCGGCGTCGTCTACGGCGCGCGGCAGTGGCCCGGCCGGGCCGAGCGGCGGCTGCAGTTGCTGCTGGCGGGCCTGGCGGTCGGCTATCTGCCGCTGATGCTCACGCCCGGCACCGTCGCCATGACGCTGCTCTCCGGCGTCGCGGGCCTGTTCCTCGCCCCGGCGCTCGCCTGTTCGTTCGTCGTCGTCGACCGGCACGCCCCGCGCGGCACGGCCACGGAGGCGTTCTCCTGGCTGGTGACGACCTTCGGTTTCGGCGCCGCCGCGGGCACCGCCATCAGCGGTCCCGCGGTCGAGCACGGCGGCGAGACGGGCGGCTTCGCGGTCGTGGGGCTCGGCGGAGCGGCGGCGCTGCTGGTGCTGACCGGCTTCGTACGGGTTCTGGCGGGCACCGGCCGTCCGCACCGACCGGTCGAAAAAGATCGAATCGGCGGAGCTGCACCCGGTTTCGAAACAGAGCGACAGGCGTAATGTTCAGTCATGGACCGCCGCATTTTCGGGCTTGAGAACGAGTACGGCGTCACGTGCACGTTCCGGGGGCAGCGCCGCCTGTCCCCGGACGAGGTGGCGCGCTACCTCTTCCGCCGGGTCGTCTCCTGGGGCCGCAGCAGCAACGTCTTCCTGCGCAACGGTGCACGCCTGTACCTGGACGTCGGCTCGCACCCCGAATACGCAACTCCCGAGTGTGACAACGTCATCGAGCTGGTCACCCACGACAAGGCGGGCGAGCGCATCCTCGAGGGCCTCCTCGTCGACGCCGAGCGCCGGCTCCACGAGGAGGGCATCGCCGGCGATGTCTACCTCTTCAAGAACAACACCGACTCCGCCGGCAACTCCTACGGCTGCCACGAGAACTATCTGGTGGCCCGGCACGGCGAGTTCTCCCGGCTCGCCGACATCCTCATCCCGTTCCTCGTCACCAGGCAGCTCATCTGCGGCGCCGGCAAGGTGCTGCAGACGCCCCGCGGCGCGGTCTACTGCGTCAGCCAGCGCGCGGAGCACATCTGGGAGGGCGTCAGCTCCGCCACGACGCGCTCCCGGCCCATCATCAACACCCGCGACGAGCCGCACGCCGACGCCGAGCGCTACCGCAGGCTGCACGTCATCGTCGGCGACTCCAACATGTCCGAGACGACCATGCTGCTCAAGGTCGGCGCCACCGACCTCGTGCTGCGCATGATCGAGGCCGGCACGGTGATGCGCGACCTGACCCTGGAGAACCCGATCCGGGCCATCCGCGAGGTCAGCCACGACATGACCGGGCAGCGCAAGGTGCGCCTCGCCAGCGGGCGGGAGGCGTCCGCGCTGGAGGTGCAGCAGGAGTACTACGAGAAGGCCGTGGACTTCTGCGAGCGCCGCGGCATCCGCACCGGCGTCGTCGAGCGCGTCCTGGAGCTGTGGGGCCGCACCCTGGAGGCGATCCGCTCCCAGGACCTCGCCAAGGTCGGCACGGAGATCGACTGGGTGATAAAGCACCAGCTCATCGAGCGCTACCGGGCCAAGAACAACATCACCCTCTCCCACCCCCGGATCGCGCAGATAGACCTCGCGTACCACGACATCCACCGCCGCCGCGGGCTGTACTACCTGCTGGAGAAGCGGGGCCAGGCCGCCCGGGTCTGCAACGACCTGAAGATCTTCGAGGCCAAGTCGGTCCCGCCGCAGACCACCCGTGCCAGGCTGCGCGGCGACTTCATCCGCCGGGCGCAGGAGCAGCGGCGCGACTTCACGGTGGACTGGGTGCATCTGAAGCTGAACGACCAGGCGCAGCGGACCGTGCTGTGCAAGGACCCGTTCCGCTCCGTGGACGACCGGGTGGAAAAGCTGATCGCCGGAATGTAGACGGGGCACGCGGTGGGTGCGGGACGGATGTGATGACGGGGATCCGGGCGCGAAGGCCGTAGAGTGGCCGAAGCTGCCCGGACCCCCTACATGAGTTGGACCCATGACACATCGCAAATTGACCCGCATGGGGGCGGCGCTCGTCGTGCCCGCCCTGCTGTTCGCCGCGGCCTGTGGCTCCGAGGACTCATCCGACTCGGACAACGGGGGGAAGACCGGCGTCGTGACCAAGGTCACGGGCGCCTTCGGGGAGGAGCCGAAGTTCGACGTCCCGGACGGCGCCAAGGCGTCCGACGAGGCCGTCGTCAAGGTCCTCAGCGAGGGCGACGGTGCCAAGGTCGGCAAGGGCGACCAGGTCCGGCTGGACTTCGCCGGCAAGACCATGAAGGACGACCAGGACCTGGGCAGCACCTGGGCGCAGCCCGCCGCGGGGGGCGGCGGTGGCCAGCAGGCCGGCGGCGCCGTGCACCAGCAGCTCATGGGCAAGGTCGGCGAGCCGAACCAGTCGCTGCCGCCGGACGTCCTCGACTCGGTCGAGGGCCACACCGTGGGCAGCCGCCTGCTGGTCGAGGGCACCGCGGGCGCGCTCGTCGGCGAGAGCCTGAACCCCGAGTCCGGCATCAAGAAGGGCGACGGCCTGGTCTGGGTCATCGACGTCGCCGGCGCCGGGAAGGTCGACGCCAAGGCCGAGCTGAAGGGCGAGTCCGCCGAGCCGCGCGAGGGCATGCCGGAGATCGAGGTGCCCGCGGGCAAGGCCGCGAAGATCACCATCCCGGACGGCGCGGACGCCCCGAAGGAGCTGCAGGAGCAGGTCCTCATCAAGGGCAAGGGCGCCAAGGTCGAGGCCGGCCAGGGGCTCGTCGCCCAGTACACCGGCTACGCCTGGGAGGATGGCAAGAAGTTCGACGCCTCCTGGGACAACGCCGGCGCGGCCACCTTCCAGATCGGCACCGGCTCGGTCGTCGAGGGCTGGGACAAGGCGCTGGTCGGCAAGAAGGTCGGCGACCGGGTGCTCCTGGTCATCCCGCCGGACCTGGGCTACGGCAAGTCCAAGGGCCACGAGCTGGAGAAGAAGACCCTCGTCTTCGTCGTCGACATCCTCGGCACGGTCTGACCCGCGGTCCGCGCGGCCGGCGGGGTCCGGGACGCCCCGGGTGCGGTGACGACCACCGGCACCCGGAGGCGCCCGAGGGCCACCGGCCGCGCCCCCGGGGGAGGCGGCGGCAGCGCCGCCCCGGGGTGTCTGCAAGACTTACGGCCCAGTCACCGACCACCCATGCGCGAGGAGTGTTCTTCCGTGAGCATCGACAAGCCCGAGGTCGACTTCCCCGAGGGCCCGCCGCCGGCCGACCTGGAGGTCCAGGACCTGTGGGAGGGCGATGGACCCGTCGCGAAGGCCGGTGACACCGTCTCCGTCCACTACGTCGGGGTCGCCTTCTCCAGCGGCGAGGAGTTCGACGCGAGCTGGAACCGCGGCAAGCCGCTGCAGTTCCAGCTCGGTGCCGGCCAGGTCATCCCAGGCTGGGACCAGGGCGTGGCGGGCATGAAGGTCGGCGGCCGCCGCCGGCTGACCATCCCGCCGCACCTGGCCTACGGCGAGGCCGGCGCCGGCGGCGGCCGGATCAAGCCGGGCGAGACGCTGATCTTCGTCTGCGACCTGGTCGCGGTCTGACGGCACCGTCGGCACCCAGCAGAGCGCAAGGCCCCCGCCGTACGGCGGGGGCCTTCGCTTTGGCCGCCGGGCCCAGGCGGAGTACGGTCGTCATCTGCGAACCCCAGCGACACGTGCGGTACACGGTCGCCGGCGGCAGCCGCCCGCTGCCCCGGACGCGCAATAAGGAGACCCCCTCGATGGCGATCGCCAAGGCGGAGCGGCTGATGTGCCTGGCGCTGTGCCTGCTCGGCACCGGCCGCCCGCTCAGCAAGCGTGAGCTGCGCACGTCCATCGAGGCGTACGTGGAAGCCTTCGGACCCGGCCGCGGGGCCGCGTTCGGCTCCGACACCTCCGGCGAGGACGCCTTCAACCGGATGTTCGAGCGCGACAAGGACGACCTGCGCGAGCTGGGCATGGTGATCGACACCGTCGAGGGTCTGGACGGCGAGCCCGGCTATCTGGCCCGCCGGGACAACAACCGGCTGCCGCCCGTCACCCTGGACGCGGAAGAGGCCGCCGCGCTCGGAGTGGCCGCGAAAGTCTGGCAGCAGGCCCGGCTCGCGGGCGCGGCCAGTGGCGCGCTGCAGAAGCTGCGCGCCGCCGGGATGCCGCTCGCGGGAGCGGGAGACGACCCCGAGGCCGGCGCGGTGGAGCAGGTCAGCGCGCTGGAGCCGCGGATTCCGGTGCGGGAGGCGGCGTTCGAGCCGCTGATGCTCGCCTGCCGGGACCGCCGGCCCGTCGTCTTCCCGTACCGCAAGGCCAATGCGGCCCGCCCGGAGGAGCGGCACGTCGAGCCGTGGCAATTGGAGTGCTGGCGGGGCCACTGGTACCTCGTCGGCCACGACCGCGGCCGCGACGCCGAGCGCGTCTTCCGGCTCTCGCGCATCACCGGCCGGGTCCGCAACCGCGGCCGCGGCTTCACCGCCGAGGTGCCGGACCGGGTGACCGTACGCGAGACCGTCGAGCGCTGGGCCGGCGAGAGCGCGGACCGCTCGGCCCTCATCCGGCTGCGCACCGGCGCCGGCTACCCGCTGCGCGCCCGCGCGTACGGCATCCGCGAGGCGGTGCTGCCGGGCTGGGACGAGCTGGAGATCCCGTACGGGCACGGACTGGACGCCTGGCTGGTGGAGTTCGGTCCTGACGTGGTGGTCCTGGAGCCCGCCGAGCTGCGGGCCGACGTCATCGACCGGCTGCGTGCCGTGGCCAAGGGCTGAGGGGGAGCGGGGGAGCAGTGGCCAGTGCCATCGACCAGACCCGGCGGATGCTGTCGCTGGTGACGTATCTGCGGGAGCGCAACGGCGCGTACCTGTCGGACGTCGCCCGCGCCTTCGGCGTCACCGAGGACGAGCTGATCTCCGACCTGGACGTGCTGCCGATGTGCGGGACGAGCTTCCGCGGCGGCGACCTGCTGGACATCGACACCGACGGCGAGCGCATCTGGTTCCGCAACCCCGAGTCCACCGGCACCGGCGAGCCGCTGCGACTGGCCGCGGACGAGGCCACCGCGCTGCTGGTGGCGGCCCGGGCCGTGGCCACTTTGCCGGGGCTGCGGGCCGGTGACCGGCGGGCGCTGGTGCGGGCCACCGCGAAGCTGGAGGCCGCGGCCGGCGAGTCGGCGGCGGCCAGCTCCAGCCTGTCGGTGACGTTCGAGTCCGAGGGCGGGGTCTTCGCCGAGGTGGACCGGGCGATCTCCGAGCGGCGTCGGCTGTGGCTGCGGTACTACTCGCCGTCCCGGGACGAGCTGACCGAGCGGGAAATCGACCCGATCCGGCTGGTCTCCGTCGGGCACACGTACGTGGAGGCGTGGTGCCGGCTGTCGGAGGCGCGGCGTACGTTCCGGCTCGACCGGGTCGCCGAGATCCGGATCCTCGATGCCCCGGCCGACCCGCCGCCCGTCGAGCTGCGCGACCTGTCCGAGGGCATCGTCCAGCCGTCCGCGGAGGACCCCGAGGTCGTCATCGAGGTGGGCCCCGGCGGCCGTTGGGTCGCCGAGTACTACCCGCACGACAGCGCGGAGGAACTGCCCGACGGGGGGCTGCGGATCTCGCTGCGGGCCCCGGACCCGGCGTCGCTGCGCCGGCTGGCGCTGCGGCTGGGGCGGGACGGGCGGATCGTCGCGCCGGGCGATCTTGCGGACAGCGCGCGCGACGCGGCGGTCAAGGCGCTTGCCGCGTACGACGTTTAGCATCAAGCTTCGCCATTCCGACGTAAGGGACATGCCGTGCGAATCGGTGAGCGGCCCCTCCGGACGCCGATGTCTTCCGGGGCCGCCGCGGCGGCTAGGCTTCGCCCATGATGTGGCCCATGACCGCCGTCGCGCTCGGCTTCCTCGGGCTCGTCGCCCTCGCCGTTCCGGCCCTTCGCGTCGGCCTCGAAGTGCACCGGCTCGCCCGCCGGCTCGATGACGCGGCGCAGCAGATCAGCCGCGCGACGCGGGACCTGGAGCGCTCCGCGGCGGACGTCGCCCGGCGGGCGGGCTCGACACGTGACCTCCCCGGATCGGATTTCGGGAGGTAGGCTGCAGGTCGCGGCTCCGGTGCGAGGCGGGGGCCACGATTGGTGTACGCCGGGGGATTGCCCGGAGTTCACCCCCGCGGGTTACGATCGATCACGCCCAAACCCACGCAGCCTCGGTGAGAAGGTAGACGCATATGTTCGGACGGCTCGGCCCTACCGAGATCATCCTGATTCTCGTCGTCGTCATCCTGCTGTTCGGCGCGAAGAAGCTTCCGGACATGGCCCGTTCGCTGGGCAAGTCGGCCCGCATCCTCAAGAGCGAGGCCAAGGCCATGAAGAACGAGGGCAAGACGGACGAGGCCGCTCCGGCGGACCCGCCGCAGCCCGCGCCCAAGACCATCCAGGCCGCCCCCGGCGACGTGACCAGCTCCCGTCCGGTCAGCGAGCCGCAGGTGAACGACCAGCAGCCGCAGGCTCAGACGCAGCAGCAGTCGCAGCGCTGACCGATCCGCAGGGGCACACCGCGGCCGGAGACGGCCTCGCGGCACGAGATGAGGACGTGGGTTGCTAAGCGTTGCCCGCCGTAAGGAGCGCAAGGAGCGCCAGGAGAGGGACCCCGAGGGGCGCATGCCGCTCGCGGAGCACCTGAGGGAGCTTCGCGACCGGCTCGTCAAGGCCGTCGGGGCCATCCTCGCCGTCTGTATCGTCGCGCTCTTCTTCTATCAGGACATCGTCGACTTCCTGATGGACCCGGTGCTCGAATCCGTCGGCTGCCCGGACGACCTGAAGGCGTCCGACATCGGCAAGCAGGAGGACTGCGCCTCCTTCACGGTCAACGGCCTCATCTCGCCGTTCACCATCATGCTGAAGGTCTCCTTCATGACCGGCATGGTGCTCTCGACGCCGATCTGGCTGTACCAGTTGTGGGCGTTCCTCGCCCCTGGGCTGCACAAGAACGAGAAGAAGTACTCGCTCGGGTTCGTCGCCGCGGGCGTTCCGCTCTTCCTCGGCGGCGCCTTCTTCGCGTACAAGATCCTGCCGACCACGGCCGAGGTGCTGCTGGAGTTCACCCCGGAGAACGCCACCAACCTGCTGCCGCTGCCGGAGTTCATCGACCTGCTGACCCGCATGGTCGTGGTCTTCGGGCTCGCCTTCGAGCTGCCGCTCGTGCTGGTGATGCTCAACATGGGCGGGGCCGTCACCGGGCGCCGCATGCTCGACTGGTGGCGGGCCATGATCTTCGGCATCGTCACCTTCGGCGCCGTCGCCACCCCCAGCACAGATCCGATCGGCATGTTCGCGCTGGCCGGCCCGGTCATCATCCTGTACTTCCTGGCCACCGGCTTCTCCCTGCTCAACGACCGCCGCCGGGCCCGTATCGCGGCCCGTGGCCCGGCGGACGACGAGGCGTCCGACCTCGACCTCACCCCCGAGGACGTGGGCGACGTGGAGCCCGTGAGCGCCTCGGCGACGCTGCCGGAGCAGTCCACCGGCGAGGCCGACAGCGCGGGTGGCACCGGGAGCGGGGACGGTACGCCCCGCAGAAATGGTTACGACGACGCCACCTGACCGCTAGGGTCACGCGGGTGACCAGCGATATCACCGTGTTCGTCAACCCCACCGCGGGCCGCGGCCGGGGTGCCAAGGCCGCCCCCGTCGTCACCGAGGCGCTGCGCGACGCCGGCTACGAGGTGACCACCGTCCAGGGCCGCGACGCCGCCACCGCGCTCGCCGGCGCCCGCGAGGCGGTCGCCGCGGGCACCGGGGCGCTCATATCGGTCGGCGGCGACGGGATGGCCGCCCTCGCGCTGCAGGCCGTGGCCGGCACCGAGGTGCCCGTGGGCATCGTGGCCGTGGGCACCGGCAACGACTTCGCCCGCGCCACCGGGCTGCCCGTGCGCGACCCGGCCGCCGCCGCGGAGGTCGTCGTGGGGGCCCTGGAGTCCGGCAGCACCCGGGCGATCGACCTGGGCAAGGCGGGGGACACGTACTTCGGCACCGTGCTGGCCTCCGGCTTCGACTCCCGCGTCAACGACCGCGGCAACCGGATGAGCTGGCCGCCCGGCCGGTTCAAGTACGACGTGGCGATGGTCGCCGAGCTGGCGTCCTTCCGCCCGATCCCGTACAAGATGCGGCTCGACGACGGCCCCGAGACCGAGATCGAGGCGACCCTCGTCGCCGTCGGCAACGGCCCGTCGTACGGCGGCGGCATGCGGATCTGCCACGAGGCGCGGATGGACGACGGGCTTTTCGACATCACCGTCGTCGGCCGGTGCAGCCGGCGCACGCTGCTGCGGGTCTTCCCGCGGGTCTACAAGGGCACGCACCTGACCCATCCGGCCGTCACCGTGCACCGGGCCGCGCGCGTGTCGCTGAGTGCCACAAACGTCACCGGGTACGCGGACGGGGAGCCGCTGGGGCCGCTGCCGCTGACCGCGGAGTGCGTGCCGGGCGCGGCCCGGGTGCTGGTGCGCTGAGCCGCCCCGGCCACCCGGGACGCCGCTGGTCGTGGCCGTGGCCGTCCGGCTGACCTGGGGGGTCCGTAAAGATCGGGTGCGCTGTCGGTGGTGCCCGGTAGGCTCGTACTTACGATGACCGACGAGCACATCCCTCCCGCCGAGGCGTACGCGGCGCACCGCCGCCGGGCCGCCGAGGAAGCCACCGCACTCGGCTCGTTCCGCGGGCTGTACGAGTTCGCGCTCGACCCCTTCCAGCTCGACGCCTGCCGGGCCCTGGAGGACGGCCGCGGCGTGCTGGTCGCGGCGCCGACCGGCTCCGGCAAGACGGTCGTCGGCGAGTTCGCCGTGCACCTGGCGCTGGAGCAGGGCCGCAAGTGCTTCTACACCACGCCGATCAAGGCGCTGTCGAACCAGAAGTACGGCGACCTCGTCCGGCGCTACGGCGCCGCGAACGTCGGCCTGCTGACCGGCGACAACACCATCAACTCCGACGCCCCGGTGATCGTCATGACCACCGAGGTCCTGCGGAACATGCTGTACGCGGGCTCCCAGACCCTCCTCGGTCTCGGCTACGTGGTCATGGACGAGGTGCACTACCTCTCCGACCGCTTCCGCGGCGCCGTCTGGGAAGAGGTGATCATCCACCTCCCGGAGTCCGTCACCCTGGTCTCCCTGTCGGCGACGGTCTCCAACGCCGAGGAGTTCGGCTCCTGGCTCGACACCGTGCGCGGCGACACCGCCGTCATCGTCTCCGAGCACCGCCCCGTGCCGCTGTGGCAGCACGTGATGGCCGGCCGCCGGATGTACGACCTGTTCGAGGAGCGCACCGCCGCCGGCGGCCGGCAGGAGCCCGCCAAGGCGGTCAACCCCGACCTGCTCCGGCTGGCCCGGCAGGAGTACTCCCGCCCCTCGGGCCCGCGCGACCGCCGCCGCGGCCGGGGCCGCGAGGCCGACCGCGAGCGCGAGCGCCGCTCCCGCTCCCGGGTCTGGACGCCCAGCCGCGTCGAGGTCATCGAGCGGCTGGACGCCGAGGCGCTGCTGCCGGCGATCACGTTCATCTTCAGCCGCGCCGGCTGCGAGGGCGCCGTACAGCAGTGCCTCTACGCGGGCCTCCGGCTCAACGACGAGGAGGAGCGCGCCGCCGTCCGCGAGATCGCCGAGCTGCGCACGGCCGCGATCCCCCGCGAAGACCTGCACGTGCTGGGCTACTTCGACTGGCTGGAGGCCCTGGAGCGGGGCATCGCCGCGCACCACGCGGGGATGCTGCCGACGTTCAAGGAGGTCGTCGAGGAGCTGTTCGCCAAGGGCCTGGTCAAGGCGGTGTTCGCGACCGAGACGCTGGCCCTGGGGATCAACATGCCGGCTCGCTCCGTGGTGCTGGAGAAGCTGGTGAAGTGGAACGGCGAGACCCACGCCGACGTCACGCCGGGCGAGTTCACCCAGTTGACCGGACGCGCGGGGCGCCGGGGCATCGACATCGAGGGCCATGCGGTGGTGCTGTGGCAGCGCGGCATCAGCCCGGAGTACGTCGCGGGCCTGGCCGGCACCCGGACGTATCCGCTGCGCTCCTCCTTCCGCCCGTCGTACAACATGGCGGTCAACCTCGTCGCCCAGTTCGGCCGGCACCGCACGCGCGAGCTGCTGGAGATGTCCTTCGCGCAGTTCCAGGCGGACAAGTCGGTCGTCGGCATCTCCCGCCAGGTGCAGAAGAACGAGGAGGGCCTGTCCGGCTACCGCGAGGCGATGACCTGCCACCTCGGCGACTTCGAGGAGTACGCGCGGCTGCGCCGCGACCTCAAGGACCGTGAGACGGAGCTGGCCCGCCAGGGCGCCGCGCAGCGCCGGGCCGCCGCCGCGGGCTCGCTGGAGAAGCTGCGCCCCGGCGACGTGATCCACGTGCCCACCGGCAAGTTCGCCGGCCTCGCCCTCGTCCTCGACCCCGGCACGCCCGCGGGCCGCACCAACGGCCACCGCGGGTTCGAGCAGCACGACGGCCCGCGCCCGCTGGTGCTCACCGCCGCCCGGCAGGTCAAGCGGCTGGCCGCGATGGACTTCCCGGTGCCGGTGGAGGCGCTGGAGCGGATGCGCATCCCCAAGTCGTTCAACCCCAAGAGCCCGCAGTCGCGCCGCGATCTGGCCTCCGCGCTGCGCACCAAGGCCGGTCACCTGGAGCCGCGGCGGCACCGCAAGGAGCGCGCCCCCGCCGCCGACGACGGCGAGATCGCCCGGCTGCGCAAGGCGATCCGCGCCCACCCCTGCCACGGCTGCGACGAGCGCGAGGACCACGCCCGCTGGGCCGAGCGGTACCACCGGCTGCTGCGCGACACCCACCAGTTGGAGCGCCGCATCGAGGGCCGGACGAACACCATCGCCCGCACCTTCGACCGGGTCTACGCGCTGCTCACCGAGCTGGGCTACATCGCCGAGCAGCACGGCGGCGAGAAGGTCACCGAGGACGGCCGCCGGCTCGCCCGGCTCTACGGCGAGCTGGATCTGCTGGCCTCCGAGTGCCTGCGCGAGGGCGTCTGGGAGGGCCTGGGCCCCGCCGAGCTGGCCGCCTGCGCCTCCGCGCTGGTCTACGAGGCCCGGCAGTCCGACGACGCGATGGCGCCGAAGCTCCCCGGCGGCGGCGCCAAGCGGGCCCTGGGCGACATGGTGCGCATCTGGGGCCGGCTCGACGCCCTGGAGGAGGGCCACGGCATCCGCCAGACCGAGGGCGTCGGCCAGCGCGAGCCGGACCTCGGCTTCGCCTGGGCCGCGTACCAGTGGGCGTCCGGGCGCAGCCTGGACGAGGTGCTGCGCGAGGCGGACATGCCGCCGGGCGACTTCGTGCGCTGGTGCAAGCAGTTGATCGACGTGCTGGGGCAGTTGTCCGCCGCCGCCGACCCGGAGAGCACGGTCGCGGGCAGCGCCCGCAAGGCGGTCGACAAGGTGCTGCGCGGCGTCGTGGCGTACAGCTCGGTGGGCTGAGGCCGCCCGCGCGCGGGCACTACCCTTCCCGGGTGATCACCTACGACGATCTGACGCCCCCGGAGCGGGAGTTGTGGGCCGCGTTCCCCGAAGGCCGCCCGGTGGACCTGCGCGTCGGCGACGCGGCCCTGGACGACCCCGCAGGCGGCGCGGCCTGGGGCCCGGAGCGTACGGTACGGGCCGCGGTCCTCGCCGCGCTGCTGCTCGGCGCGCACCCGCCGCAGCCCGGCGCCATCGCGGCGCTGCGGCTGGCCGGGGCGCGGATCACCGGAGGGCTGGACCTGACCGGGGCGGAGACGGCCCACCGGCTGCGGCTGGAGCACTGCTACCTGCACGAGGAGGTCGTCCTCACCTCGGCGACCACCGCGAGCGTGCACCTCGACGACAGCGTGCTGCCCCGCGTGGACGCCCGGCTCGCCCGGGTCGAGGGCGTGCTGTCGGTGCGGCGCAGCCGGGTCGCCGGCGCCCTGCTCGCCACCAACGCCCGGATCAGCGGCGAACTCCTCCTGCACGGCGCCCGGTTGACCGGCGAGAACGGCTGGTCGCTCTTCGCCGGCGGGCTGGAGGTCGACGGTGCGGTCTTCTGCACCCACGGCTTCACCGGCGGCGGCGGGATACGGCTCATCGGCGCCCGGCTGTCCGGCGGGCTCTTCCTCGACGGCGCCCGGATCGGCGCCGCGGACGGCCTCGCGCTCGTCCTCGACCACGCCGAGGTCACCACCGTCCGGCTCACCGACGGCTTCGCCGCCGCGGGCCGCCTGGAGCTGCGCGGCACCCACATAGCCGACCTGCTCAGCTTCGACGGGGCGCGGCTCGGCGACTGCACCGGCATCGACTGCGCCCGGATGCAGGCCACCGACTTCCGCTTCACGCCCGCCGTCCGCCCCGCCGGGCCGGTCTCGCTCGACGGCACGCAGGTGACCACGCTCCACGACCACCTGGAGAGCTGGCCCGCGACCGTCCTCCTCGACGGCTTCGCGTACGGCTCCATCCAGTCGGCGGGCGCCGCGGGGAAGGACTCCGTACCGCGCCGGCTCGACTGGATCCGCCGCGGCACCGGCTACGCCCCGCAGCCGTACGAGCAGCTCGCGGCCTGGTACCGGCAGATCGGCCACGTCGACGACGCCCGCCGCGTCCTGCTCGCCAAGCAGCGCGCCCGCCGCCGCACGCTGCGCCCCGTGGGCCGCGCCTGGAGCCTGCTGCTCGACGGCACCGTCGGCTTCGGCTACCGGCCGTGGCTGGCCGGGCTGTGGCTGGCGGCGCTCACGCTGCTCGGCAGCCTGGTCTTCGCCGCGGGCGACGACCGGCCCGTGCGCGAGGGCGAGGGGCCCGACTTCCACCCCGTCGTCTACGCCCTCGACCTGCTGATCCCGGTCGGGGGCCTCGGCCAGCGCGACTTCTGGTACATGTCAGGCGGGGCGGCGCAGATCTTCTCGTACGTCCTCGTCGCCACCGGCTGGCTGCTGACCACGGCGCTGGTGGCCGGGATGACGCGGACCCTGGAGCGCACGTAGCCGCCCCGGCCGCGGCGCGCTTAGCCGCGTCCGTGACCCTGTGAGCCATGCGCTGGACCACGATCTGTTCCGCGGAGTCTCCGCCGCCGCCCTGGCCGCCCGCCGTGCACGTCGAACTCGCCCGCGCGCCGGGGGAAACGGAGGCGGAGCCGCTGCGGGCGGCGCTCACCGGGTTCGCGGGGGTGCGCGAAGTGGTGCTCGACGGGCGCCGGCTGAGCGCGCGGGCGGCGGACGGCGCGGCCCCGTGCCGCTGGTGCTGGCCGCGCTGGAGCGCGAGGGCGCCGAGGCGGCCGCGGTCACCGTCGCCCGGCCCTCGCTGGACGACGTGTATCTGCGGTACGCGGGCCGCCGGTTCGCCGACGCGGACAGCGCGGGCCTAGCCGGCGGCGCGCCGGCCCCGGCCGCCGCGGGAGGTGCGCGATGAGCGCTCTGGCGGCCCACACCTGGTACATGACGCAGCGTCAACTGACCGCGTTCCTGCGGCAGCCGGCGTATCTGCTGATCACCCTCGTCCAGCCGGTGATCTGGCTCTTCCTGTTCGGCAACCTGTTCCGCGAGATCACCGAACTGCCGGGCTTCGGCACCGGTTCGTACCTGGACTACCTGATCCCCGGCGTGGTGGTGATGAACGCGCTCAGCTCCAGCATGTGGGCCGGCATGGGCACGCTGGAGGAAATCGAGCGCGGCACCCTCAACCGGTTCCTGACCACCCCGGTCAGCCGCGGGGCGCTGATGAACGCCAACGTGGTCAACAACGGCCTCAGCGTGCTCGTGCAGTCCGTCGTGATCGTCCTGCTCGGGCTGCTCGCCGGGGCGGACTACGCGGGCGGGCCCGCGGGGCTGCTCGTGCTGGTGGCCGCGGCGATCCTGCTGGGCACCGTGTTCGGCGCGATGTCCAACGCGATCGGCATGGTGGTGCGGCAGCGTGAGTCGATCATCGGGATCAACACGTTCCTGCTGCTGCCGCTGACGTTCCTGTCCTCGGCGTTCACGGCGCCGGCGCTGATGCCCGCTTGGATGCGGCACATCGCCGACGCCAACCCCGTCGACTGGGCGGTGGTGGCCGGCCGGAGCGCGCTGTCGGCGGACCCCGACTGGGGCGTGGTGCTGCTGCGCTGCGGAGGGCTGCTGGCGGTGGCGGTGGCGGCGGTGTCGCTGTCGACCCGTACGTTCCGCATGTACCAGCGGTCGGTCTGAGCCGTCCGCCCCGCGGGCCTCAGGGTGCGGAGCCGGCGGCCGGCTCCGCACCCTCCTGCTCGCGCTCGACGGCCTCGTTCCACTGCTTCTTCGAGGACTGCCAGCCGTCCTCGTCGTGGCCGAGCCGCCAGTAGCCGGAGATCGACAACTGTTCGCGCGGCACCTCCCGTTCCAGCCGCAGGTGCCGGCGCAGCTCCTTGACCATCCCCGCCTCGCCGTGCACGAAGACCTGCGCCCGGCCCGGCGGGAACTCCAGCGCCCGCACCGCCTCGACGAGGGCCCGGCCCACCGGCCGGCCGTCGCGGCAGAGCCAGGTGACGGCGCCCTCGGGGGCCGCCAGCGGCTGCCGCTCGGCGGCGTCGGCGACCTCGATCAGCACGTGCGCGACGGCCCCGTCGGGTACGCGCTCCAGCGCGGCGGCGATGGCCGGCAGCGCGCTCTCGTCGCCCGCCAGCAGATGCCAGTCGGCGGCCGGGCTGGGCGCGTACGCGCCGCCCGGGCCGAGGAAGCGCACCACCTCGCCGGGCCGGGCGCGAAGCGCCCAGGGGCCGGCCACGCCGGCCGCGCCGTGCACGACGAAGTCCAGCGTCAGCTCCCGGGCTTTGGCGTCCCAGTCGCGCACGGTGTACGTGCGCATCAGGGGCCAGCGGTCGCGGGGCAGGTCGCGGCGGATGGCATCGAGGTCGTACGGCTCGGGGTACTCTGCGCCCGGTGCGGGGAAGAGGAGCTTGACGTAGTGGTCGGTCCACTCGCCCGCGGTGAAGCCGGAAAGTTCGTCGCCGCCGAGGACCACACGCACCATGTGCGGGGTGAGTTGCTCGGTGCGCACCACGCGGGCGGTGTGGACCTGGCGTTTCCGGACTGCGGGGCGGTCTGCCACGTGAACCTCCGGGACGAGAGGAAGTTAGGGTTACCTAACCTAACATCCCGGCGGCCGGACCGCGTCCCGGAACCGCGGCGCCCGGCCCGCGTCGCGGCCCCGACGTCAGCCGCCAAGCGTCGTCAGCAGCCGTTCCAGCGAGCCGCCGAGCCCCCACTGCTTCGCGAGCGCCGCCAGCCGCTCCGGGTCCCGCGGCGTCCGCGGCAGCTCCGGGTCGTACGCCGGCAGCGGCACGTCGGCCGCGACCCGCACCACCTTCGGCGCCACCTCGACGTACGGCCGCGCCTCGGCCAGCCGGCGCCGCTGCGCCGGGGTGAGCCGCGAGGTGGGGTCGTCGACGGCGGCCATGATGCCGGCGAGGTCGCCGTACGCGTCGAGGAGCTTGGCCGCGGTCTTCTCGCCGATGCCCGGCACGCCCGGCAGGCCGTCGCTGGGGTCGCCGCGCAGCAGGGCGAGGTCGGCGTAGCCGGAGCCGTCGACGCCGTACTTCTCGCGCAGCGCCGTGCCGTCCATGACGGTGGCGTTGCCGACGCCCTTGACCGGGTACACCACCCGTACCCCCCGGGCGTCGTCGACGAGTTGGAAAAGGTCGCGGTCGCCGGTGACGATGTCCACGGGCCCGGCCGCCCGCGCGGCCAGGGTGCCGATCACGTCGTCCGCCTCATACGGGGCCACGCCCACCCGCGCGATGCCGAGGGCGTCCAGCACCTCCTCGATGACCGGCACCTGCGGCGACAGCGTGTCCGGAACCACCTCCTCGTCCGCCTCCTCCCCGGGGTGCTCCTCGGCGACCCGGTGCGCCTTGTACGACGGGATGAGATCCACCCGCCACTGCGGCCGCCAGTCGGCGTCCATGCAGGCCACGAGGTCGTCGGGCCGGTAGTCGGCGACGAGCCGGGAGATGAAGTCGAGCAGCCCCCGCACGGCGTTCACGGGGGTGCCGTCGGGGGCCGTGACCGATTCCGGTACGCCGAAGTACGCGCGGAAGTAGAGGCTGGCCGAGTCGAGCAGCATCAGGCGTCGGGTCATCCCCTGATGATGCCGTATGCACCGCGACCAAACGCGATCGAGATGTGAACTGGATCACGCAATGGTTTGGACATCGTGATCCTGGGCAGCGGCGGAAGTGGAGTGAACCGATGGTCTATACACGGACAATTCGGTAAGCAACCGGGCAGAACCCGCGTCACTCCACGACCTGCCGACGGGGGAGGCAGGTCGATTTTTCCGTTCGAAGCGTGAGGTGTATGTGAGCAGGCTCCAGGCGGAGCACCTGTACAAGGTGTTCGGCAAACGGCCAGAAGACGCGGTCGCCCGGCTAGAGTCCGGCGAAGACCGTGAGAAACTTCGTAAAAAGGGCACGACCGCGGCGGTGGTGGACGCCTCCTTCACCGTCGAGTCGGGCGAGATATTCGTGGTCATGGGCCTCTCCGGGTCCGGCAAGTCCACGTTGCTGCGCATGCTCAACGGGCTGCTCGACGCGACATCGGGCCGGGTGCTCTTCGACGGCCAGGACCTGACGTCGCTGACCGACCGCGATTTGCGCGAGGTGCGTTCCACGAAGATCAGCATGGTCTTCCAGCACTTCGCGCTCTTCCCGCACCGCAGCGTCCTGGAGAACGCCGCGTACGGCCTCGAAGTCCAGGGCATACCCCGGGCGGAGCGCGAGCAGCGCGCCACCGAGGCGCTGGAGCTGACCGGCCTGAAGGGCTGGGAGCACCACTGGCCCGACGAGCTTTCCGGCGGCATGAAACAGCGCGTGGGCCTGGCCCGCGCCCTGGCCACCGACGCCGACCTGCTGCTCATGGACGAGTCCTTCAGCGCGCTCGACCCGCTGATCCGGCGGGACATGCAGGACCAGCTCATCGAGCTGCAGTCCAAGCTGAAGAAGACCATCGTCTTCATCACCCACGACCTCAACGAGGCCATGCGCCTGGGCGATCGCATCGCCGTCATGCGCGACGGCCGCATCGTCCAGATAGGCAGCCCCGAGGACATCCTCGTCCGGCCCGCGGACGACTACGTACGCCGCTTCGTCGAGGACGTCGACCGCACCCGGGTGCTCACCGCCGGATCCATCATGGAGGAGCCGCAGGACGGCCTCTCCCCGAAGGAACTGCGCGCCGCCGCGCCCGTCAGCGTGACCGAGGACACACCCGTCGCCGAGCTGTTCGGCCCGTTCGCGACCGGCGACGACGCCGTGGGCGTCACCGACGCCGACGGCGACCTCGTCGGCCTCGTGGAGCGCGGCCGGCTGCTGTCCATCCTGGGCGACCAGGCAGGCGACGACGAGGGCGAGAAGGTGACCGCAGGTGCCTGAGATCGACTTCGGGTCCCGGGTCGAGTCGGTGGTCGACTGGCTCAAGGACCACCTCGGCTGGCTCTTCGACTTCATCGACACGGTCCTCTCCGGCATGTACGACGGCGTCAACGCCGTCCTCGACGCGCCGGAACCGCTCGTCATGGCGGGCATCTTCGCCGTGATCGCCTTCTGGCTGCGCGGCCCGCTGCCCGCGGTGCTCGCGTTCGCCGGATTCGCCATCGTCGACTCGGTGCAATTGTGGCCCGAGGCCATGGAAACCCTGTCGATGGTGCTGGTCGCCACCGCGATCACCGTGGTGATCGCCGTGCCGCTGGGCATCTGGGCGGCCCGTAACAAGGTCGTCAGCACCGCCATCAGGCCGATGCTCGACTTCATGCAGACGATGCCCGCCTTCGTCTATCTGATCCCGGGCGTCATCTTCTTCTCCATCGGCATCACCCCGGGCATCATCGCGACCATCGTGTTCGCCATGCCGCCCGGCGTGCGCATGACCGAGCTGGGCATCCGGCAGGTCGACGCCGAACTGGTCGAGGCCGCCGAGGCGTTCGGCACCAAGCCCGCCGACACGCTGCGCCGCGTGCAACTGCCGCTGGCGCTGCCGACGATCATGGCGGGCGTCAACCAGGTCATCATGCTCGCGCTGTCCATGGTCGTCATCGCCGGCATGGTCGGCGGCGGCGGCCTCGGCGAGGTCGTCTACAACGCCGTCACCCGCGTCGCCATCGGCACCGGCTTCGAAAGCGGCCTCGTCGTCGTCATCCTCGCCATGTACCTGGACCGGATGACCAGCGCGCTCAACCAGCGCGTCTCGCCGCTCGGCCGGCGCGCGCTCGCCAAGACCGCGGCCGCGGTCGACCGGTGGAAGTTCCTGCACTACAAGCCCACCACCGCGGTCGCCACCGTCGGCATCGTCGTGCTGGCGCTGCTCGCCGGCGGCCTGAACCTGGCCGAGTCCGACGACGAGGGCACCCCGCAGGCCGCCGCCGCGTCCACCGACGTCGGCGAGGGCCGGCAGATCGACATCGGGTACATCCCCTGGGACGAGGGCATCGCCTCCACCTTCCTGTGGAAGGAGGTGCTGGAGCAGCGCGGCTTCGAGGCCGAGACCAAGCAGCTCGACCCGGGCCCGCTCTTCACCGCCGTCTCCGAGGGCCAGGTCGACTTCCAGACCGACGCCTGGCTGCCCGTGACCCACGAGCAGTACTGGGAGAAGTTCGGCGACAAGATGGAGGACATGGGCTCCTGGTACGGGCCCACGACCCTGGAGCTGTCCGTCCCGTCGTACATGAAGGACATCAAGTCCCTGGAGGATCTGAAGGATCACAAGGGCGAGTTCGACGGGAAGATCATCGGCATCGAGGCCAGCGCCGGCATGATGGGCATCCTGAAGGACAAGGTCGTCAACGAGTACGGCCTGGAGGACTGGGAGGTCGTCTCCTCGTCCACCTCCTCGATGCTCGCGGAGCTGGAGCGCGCGTACCAGGCCG
Source organism: Streptomyces sp. NBC_01808 (assembly GCF_035917395.1). Lineage (NCBI taxonomy): Bacteria > Bacillati > Actinomycetota > Actinomycetes > Kitasatosporales > Streptomycetaceae > Streptomyces > Streptomyces sp. NBC_01808. The sequence goes on along the minus strand of NZ_CP109072.1, from coordinate 1,253,399 downwards.
AGGAGCCGGTCGTCGTCACGCTCTGGTCGCCGCACTGGGCGTACAGCAAGTACGACATGACCAAGCTGGAGGATCCGAAGAAGGCCTGGGGCTCCGGTGACGACGTGCACAGCACCGCGCGCAAGGGCTTCGCGAAGGACGAGCCCGTCGTCGCCGAGTGGCTGCGCGACTTCACCATGAAGGAGAAGGAGCTCACCAGCCTGGAGGAGATGATCGTCGACGCCGGGGAGGGCAACGAGCAGCAGGCCGTCCGCGACTGGCTGGAGCAGAACGAGGGCTACGTCGACAAGATGGCCCCGCTCCCCGACGGCGGCAGCGGCGGCGGCACCCAGGGCAAGGACGCGGGCAAGACCGTGAACCTCGGCTACTTCCCGTGGGACGAGGCCATCGCGTCCACGTACCTGTGGCAGAACGTGCTGGAGGACCGCGGCTACAAGACCAACGTCAAACAGCTCGACCCCGGCCCGCTCTACACCGCGCTCGCCGAGGGCCAGATGGACGTGCAGTTCGACGCCTGGCTACCGGTGACGCACGAGCAGTACTGGGAGAGATTCGGTGACAACCTCACCGATATCGGCTCCTGGTACGGGCCGACCACGCTGGAGCTGTCCGTCCCGTCGTACATGAAGGACATCAAGTCCCTGGAGGATCTGAAGGATCACAAGGGCGAGTTCGACGGGAAGATCATCGGTATCGAGGCCAGCGCCGGCATGATGGGGATCCTCCAGGACAAGGTCGTCAACGAGTACGGGCTTGAGGACTGGGAGGTCGTCTCCTCGTCCACCTCCTCGATGCTGGCCGAGCTGGAGCGGGCGTACGACAAGAAGGAGCCCATCGTCGTCACGCTCTGGTCGCCGCACTGGGCCTACGGCAAGTGGGACCTGACCAAGCTGGAGGACCCGAAGGGGGCCTGGGGCGAGGGCGACGACATCCACACCGTTGCCAAGAAGGACTTCGCCGAGGACTTCCCGGAGTTCCACGAGTGGCTGAAGGACTTCAAGCTCTCCGAAGAGGAGCTGTCCTCGCTGGAGGTCGAGATCCAGAACGGCGGTGACGGCAAGGAGAAGGAGTCCGCCCGCAAGTGGATGGACGACAATCCCGAGGTCATCGACCGGATCGCACCGGTCTCCTGACCGGCGGTCACACTCCGGGCGCCTCGTCGTCCCCCTGCGCGGGGGCGGCGGGGCGCCCGCCTTCTGGCCGCCTCTCGCCCGCCGTCGCCCTTCCTACGCCGCGCGCAGCGCCGCGCCCAGCACCCCGGGCGCTTCGGCCAGCGACGGCCCGTACCACGTCAGATGCCGCCCGCTCACCGGTGCCGCCGCCATCGCCGGGAACGCCTCCGGGCCGTCGTCAGCCCCGAAGGCGTACGGCTCGTCGGGCAGCACCACCAGTTCCGCGCCGCTCTCGTGCAGCTCCGCGAGTGGCACCCGCGGATACCGCTCCGCGTGCCCCGCGTACACGTTCGCGACCCCCAGCCGCGCCAGCAGGTCCCCGGCGAACGTCTCCCGGCCCAGCACCATCCACGGCCGCCGCCACACCGGCACCACCGCCCGCCGCGCCCGCGACCCCGGCCGTACCTCACGCCAGGCCGCCTCGGCGGCGGCCAGCCACTCCGGCCGTGCCGCGGCCCCGCACGCCGTCAGCACCCGCGCCAGCTCCGCGAATGCCTGCTCCAGCGTGCGGACTTCGGTGACCAGCACCTCAAGCCCCGCCGCCCGCAGCGCGGCGAGGTCCGGCTCGCGGTTCTCCTCCTCGTTCGCGACGACCAGGTCGGGCGCCAGCGCGACGATCCGCTCGACGTCCGGGTTCTTCGTCCCCCGCACCCGTACGACGTCGAGCCCCGCCGGGTGGGTGCACCAGTCGGTGGCGCCGACGAGCGTGCCGGGCGCCGAGACGGCGACCGCCTCGGTCAGCGACGGAACCAGGGACACCACACGCCTGCCTGCCATCTCCTCAGGCTACGGGGACGGTCGTCAGCGGGCCGGGGCCGCGAGAAGGTCGCCTCGGGCCACCGCCGCCGTCGTACGGACCGCGGCCGTCAGCCAGGCCGCGACCAGCAGCCCGTACAGCAGCACCGCAAGCGCGCGGAACGCCGCGAGCCCCGTGTGCTCCGCCAGGCTCGCCGCGCCCGTCACGCACGTGCCCACCGGGAACGTGAACGCCCACCACGTCAGCGCGAACGGCATGCCGCGCCGCGCGGCCCGTACGACCAGCGCCCCCGCCACCGCCAGCCACAGCAGCGCGAAGCCCAGCACCGGCACCCCGTACAGCGCGGCGAACGCCCCCGGCACCGCCGCCGAGCCGTCCGCCAGCGCCCCCGCGGCCGTCGTCGACTGCCCGAGCGGCCCCAGCACCAGGAACAGCGCCGGAGTCAGCGCGAGCGGCAGCGGGCCCCGCTCCACCAGCCGGGCGAAGACCAGCGGCAGCATCAGCAGCGTCGCCAGCAGGCTCATCCCGAACATCCCGAAGCAGCCCAGCACCAGCGACTCCCGCCACTGCCCCGCGGGCAGCCGCGGCGCCAGCGCCGGACCGGTCGCGGCCGACACCATCGGGGCCACCACCGGCAGCAGCCACACGGGCGAGGCGTCGCCGGGCCGCACCCGGTGGCGTACGACCATCAGATACGGCACGGCCACGGCCGCCACCAGCCCCACCGCCGTACCCGCCGCCCACAGCGCGGCGTGCACGGCGAACGCGGCGCCGCCGCCCGTCACGCGCGCCCCCACGGCGGTCGTCGCGGCGCCGACCGCGAGCAGGGCCATCGACAGGCACCCGTAGAACGGCGCGACCGCGGGATCGGCGAGGTGCTCGCGGGCGCGGTCGGCGTGCCGGGCCCAGTGCGCGGCACGGGCGGCGAGCAGCGCGGCGAGGAGAACGGCGGCCAGGGCCCAGACGGGGACCAGCGCGGCGGGCGGCAGGCCGACCGCGGCTCCGGCGGTGGCGACGATGGCGGTGCCCATGACGCCTGCGTACCAGTTGGGGCCGAGGTCGCGGGTGGAGAGCCGGTGGTGCGCGCGGGTGGCGGGGCGGGGGCGTACGAGGGCGGTGGCGGCCATGGCATCAGCCTCGCCCGGGTGGCGGGCGCCCGGTAGGGACCGATCTTCTATCGGCTCATAAGCTGGGGTTATGAGCGAGTACGAGGCCGCGGGTGACGGGGAGCCGTCGCTGGCCCGCCGGGTGCCGGACCTGGCGGCGCTGGAACTGCTGCTCGCCGTCGCCCGGCTGGGCAGCCTCGGGCGGGCGGCGAAGGCCCTCGGCGTGAGCCAGCCCGCGGCCAGCGCGCGCCTCCGGTCCATGGAGCGGCAGCTCGGCGTCGCGCTCGTGCACCGCTCGCCCGCGGGCTCGCGGCTCACCGAGGCCGGGGGCGTGGTGACGGAGTGGGCCCGGCGGGTGGTGGAGGCGGCGGAGGCGTTCGACGCGGGCGCGGCGGCGCTGCGCGCGCGGCGGGACTCGCGGCTGCGGGTGGCGGCGAGCCTCACGGTCGCGGAGTACCTGCTGCCGGGATGGCTGGTCGCGCTGCGCGCGGCGCGGCCGGAGACGGCGGTGTCGCTGCAGGCGGGAAATTCGGTGGCGGTGGCGTCGCAGGTGCGGTCCGGGGCGGCGGACCTGGGGTTCGTGGAGGGCTCGGGGGTGCCGTCGGGTCTGGACGGGGCGGTGATCGGGCACGACCGGCTGCTGGTGGTCGTGGCGCCGTCGCATCCGTGGGCGCGGCGCCTGCGGGGGCTGCCGCCGGGGGAGCTGGCGGGGGCGGCGCTGGTGCTGCGGGAGCAGGGCTCCGGTACGCGACAGGTGCTGGACGAGGCGCTGGGCCCGTACGGCGGACTGGGGACGCCGCTGCTGGAACTGGCGTCGACGACGGCGGTGAAGTCGGCGGCGGTCACGGGGGCGGGGCCGGCGGTGCTGTCGGAACTGGCGGTGGCGGACGAGGTGGCGACGCGGCGCCTGGTGGCGGTCGCGGTGACGAACCTGCCCCTGACCCGAGCCCTCCGCGCGGTCTGGCCCCGCGGCCAGCGCCCCACGGGCCCGGCCCGGGACCTCCTGTCCCTGACGAGAGGGGGCAAGGGGGCGGGATGAGGGCCGGCCGGGTCCGTGGCGGGTGGGGTCGCCCCGTCCCCGCCCCGTCCCGCTTCCTCAGGGGCTCCGCCCCCGAGCCCCCCGCGGGGCTGCGCCCCGGACCCCCGCGCGGCTGCGCCCCTGCACCCCGCGGCCCTCGTACCCGCCCGCCATGCCCGCGCGGTGTCGCTCCTGAGACCCCTGCGGGGCTGTGCCCCTGCACCCCGCGGCCTGCGCTCCGCACACCCGCCGCCGCAGCACCCTGTATCCGTCGTGCCTGCGGTCCCGACACCCGCTCCCCGCGTTCCCGCAGGGGCTCCGTACCCCCTGCGGGTGGGGGATTTCCGCGTTACCCTCGTTCCAACCTGTCTTGATCTTCGAGGCGTCGAGTGGACGCGGGGAGCGCGTGGTGTCAGCAGAGGACCAGTCCTTCATACCCGGCGTCTCCGTCGAGCAGCCCACGTCCGCCCGCGTCTACGGCTGGCTTCTCGGCGGCAAGGACAACTACGCCGTCGACCGGGAGTTCGCGCTCAAGCAGCTCAAGGAGTTCCCCGCCGGGCTCGACATCACCCGTGAGAACCGGCTGTTCCTCTTCCGGGCCGTGCGGTGGCTCGTCGAGGAAGCCGGGATCCGGCAGTTCCTCGACATGGGCTGCGGGCTGCCCACGGACAACAACGTCCACCAGGTCGCCCAGCGCTTCACCCCCGACGCCCGCGTCGTCTACGTCGACAACGACCCCATCGTCCTCGCCCACGGCCGCGCGCTGCTCGCCGAGGACGCCTCCACCATCGTCGTCGACGGCGATCTGCGCGACCCCGCCACCATCCTCGACGACCCGCTCGTCACCCGGCTCATCGACTTCGACGAACCACTCGCCGTGCTCTACCTGTCGGTCATGCACCACGTACCCGACGCCGACGACCCCGTCGGCGTCCTCGGCGCCGTGCTCGACCGCGCGCGGCCCGGCAGTTGCGTGTGTCTGTCGCAGGTGGTCACCGACGATCCCGTCACCAGCGCCGCGATGACCGAGAGCGTACGGGCCAAGGGCATCCCGTGGCAGACGAGGACGCCCGCCGAGGTCGACGCCCTCGTCCGGGGGCTGGAGCCCGTCGAGCCCGGGCTGGTGGATCTCGTCGACTGGCGGCCCGACCGGTTCCAGCCGCCGCTGGCCCCCGTCGACCCGGTTCTCCAGCCGTACCTCGGCACCACGAAACACGCCAAGCCCGTCTACGAGTACGGCGGCATCGTCCGCAAGCCCGCGGGCTGAGGCGCCGAGCCCGTCAGCCCGCCGCCTCCACCAGGCCCCGCAGCACCCGCGCGTCCTCGCCCATCTCCGGGTGCCACTGCACCCCCAGCGCGAAGCCTCCCGCGGCCGGCAGCTCCAGCGCCTCCACCACGCCGTCCGCCGCGTACGCCGACGCGATCACGCCGGTGCCCAGCTCCGCCACCGCCTGGTGGTGGTACGCCGGGACCGTCACCGCCTCCGGCAGCAGCGAGGCGAGCCGCGTGCCCGGGACCGGTTTGATCTCGTGGGCGCCGAAGACGCCCGGGCGCTCGCGGTGGCCCTCCATGTGCTGGCGCAGCGTGCCGCCGCGGGCGACGTTCAGCAACTGCGCCCCGCGGCAGACCCCCAGCAGCGGCAGCTCCGCCGCCAGGGCCGCGTCGATCAGGGCCAGTTCCCACTCGTCCCGCTCCCGTGACGTCGGAGTGACGGGGTCCGTGCGGGCGTCCGCCTCGGCGCCGTAGCGGGCCGGGTCCAGGTCAGGGCCGCCCGCGATGATCAGGCCGTCCAGGCGGCGCAGGGTTTCCGCCGCCCGGGCCGGGGCGTCCGGGGGGAGCAGCGCGGCGAGGCCGCCGGCGCGCTGGGTGAGGCGGTGGTAGCCGGCGGGCAGCAGGGCGGCGGGCAGGTGCCACTGGCCCCACCTGGCCTCGTCGACGAGGTAGGTGGAAATGCCGATCAGGGGCCGGGTCCTGCTCATCACTTCTCCCTCGTCGTGGGGCGTTCGAGTTCCGCTTCCGCCTCCGCCAGCGCCGCGAACTCCTCCTCCGGGGCCGCCGCGACCAGACGGTGCCGACTGTAGAGTGCGAAATATCCCAGGGCCACCGCGTACACGCAGCCCGCGATCATCGCCGCCCACTTGTCCACCAGGAACGTCGCCACCAGCGCCGACAGCGCGAGCACGAACGCCACCGAGGACGTCACCGCCCCGCCAGGCGTGCGGTACGGGCGGTGCAGCCCCGGTTCGCGGCGGCGGAGCACGATGTGGGAGAGCGCCATCAGCGCGTACGAGATGGTGGCACCGAACACCGCGACGTTGAGCATCCGCGCCCCGTTCCCGCTCCCGGCCGCCAGGGCGAAGCCGATCGCGCCGGGCACCAGCAGGCCCAGGAACGGGGCCTTGCGGCGGGAGGTGAGGGAGAGGACGCGGGGCAGGTAGCCGGCCCGGGAGAGCGCGAAGAGCTGGCGCGAGCCGGCGTAGATGAGGGAGAAGAACGACGCGACGAGCCCGGTGAGGCCCGCGTAGTTGACGAACCGGCTGAGCGCGGTCGCCTCGCCGTCCGGTTGCAGCGCCTCCACCAGCGGGTTGCCCGCGTCCTGTACGGCGGCGGAGCCGCGGGCGCCGGCCGCGGCGATGAAGGTGACGACGGCGAGCAGCAGCAGCACGCCCATCGCCCAGGCCATCGCGCGCGGCAGCGTACGGGACGGGTCCTTGGTCTCCTCCGCGGCCAGCGGCACGCCCTCGACGCCCAGGAAGAACCACATCCCGAACGGGAACGCCGCCCAGATGCCCAGGATCCCGAACGGCAGCCAGGAGTTGGCGCCGAGCGCGCCGTCGTCGACCGGGATGTCGTTCAGCGAGCCGGCGCTGAACTCGGTGAGGGCACCGATGGCGAAGATCAGCAGCGCGGCGACCGCTACGGCGGTCACGACGAGGCTGAAGCGCAGCGCCTCGCCGACGCCCCACAGGTGGATGCCGAGGAAGATGGCGAAGCAGGCGAGGTAGACGGGCCAGCCGGAGGTGAGCCCGAACAGCTCCAGCGACTCGACGTAGTCGCCGATGAAGATGACGATCGCGGCCGGCGCCAGGACGTACTCGATGAGGATCGCCGTGCCGGTCATGAACCCGCCCCAGGGGCCCAGCGCCTTCCGCGCGAAGCCGTAGCCGCCGCCGGCCGTGGGCAGCACGGCGGCCAGCTCGGCGAGGGCGAAGACCAGGCAGGTGTACATCACGCCCATGAGCAGCGCGGCGATGGCCAGGCCGCCGAAACCGCCCTCCGCCAGGCCGAAGTTCCAGCCGGAGAAGTCGCCGGAGACGACGTACGCCACGCCCAGGCCGGTGAGCAGCAGCGGCCCGGCGCTGCCGGCGCGCAGCGCGCGGCGCTGGAGATACGCGTCGTCCGCGGCGTCGTGCGCGACGGGGCCCGAGCCGGAGCCGGGGCCGGCGGGGGCGCCGGGAGCGCCGTCGGGGGCCGCGCGTGGGCCGGGCGGTGCGGTGCGGGACTCGGTGCCTTCGCTCATGGTGCCGCTCCTGCCTCAACGGACGGTGGGACCCAGTAATGGTGTGGTCCCATACCTTTGCGGCGCCGACGTCACGAGCGCAAGCCCCGTGCATGAAGGTCCTGTTACGCGGCCGGTCCGCGGCGGTGTGCCCGACAGGGCCTAGCCCAGGAAGCCGCGCAGCAGCGCCGCCGTGCCGGCGCAGTGCTCGCGCATCATCTCGCGGGCGGCGTCCGGATCGCCGTCGAGCACCGCGCCGACGAGCGCGGCGTGCTGCGCCTGGCTGTGCTCCAGGTTCCGCACCAGCAGCGGGATGCAGTCCAGCAGGTCGTTGACGGTGGCCCGGACGGCGGCGTACTGCGCCGCGAGCCGCGGCGAGCCCGCGAGTTCCGCGAGGGTCAGGTGCAGCAGGGTGTCCAACCGCCGGTAGTCGCCCAGCGGCGCGTCCTGGGTGGCCTCCAGGGCGGCGCGCAGCCGCGCCCGCTGCCCGGGCGCCATCTCGGTGCCGGCGCACAGCTCGGCGGCGCCCGTCTCCAGCACCTCGCGGAAGCGCAGCACGTCCTCCAGGTCCGTACGCTCCGTGCGCCGGCGCAGCTCCTCCTGCGCGTCCCGGCGCGCGGGGGTGCGCTCCCGTACGAACGTGCCTCCGTAGCGCCCCCGGCGGCTCTCCACCAGCCCCTCGTCCGCCAGCACCTTCAGCACGTCCCGCAGCGTCACCCGGCTGATCCGCAGCCGCTCGGCCAACTCCCGCTCCGCGGGCAGCCGCTCGCCCGGCGGCACCAGGCCCAGGCGCAGGACCTGCAGTATCTGCTCCAGCGCCTCCTCGAAGCCGTTGCCCGCGCGCACCGGGCGCAGTACGGTCCGCAGCCCGTCGCCGGCCGCCGCGTTGCTGAACGCCCTCATCCCGCCCCGCTCTCCCGACCCGCTGCCTCTTCCTACTTCCCAACCAAAGGTATCCATGCATACCTTAAGACGTCCGCAAAAGAGGAGACCCTCCGTGACCGACTCCGCACGCACCCCCGCGCTGCCCGTGCCCGAGCTGCGCCGGCTCGTCGAGGCCGGTGAGCTCGACACCGTAGTCCTGGCCTTCACGGACATGCAGGGCAGGCTTCAGGGCAAGCGCTTCGCCGCCCCCTTCTTCCTCGACGAGGTGCTGGCACACGGCACCGAGGGCTGCAACTACCTGCTCGCCGTGGACGCCGACATGAACACCGTCGAGGGCTACGAGATGTCGTCCTGGGAGCGCGGCTACGGCGACTTCGCCATGCACCCCGATCTCGCCACCCTGCGCCGCATCCCCTGGCACCCCGGCACCGCCATGGTCACCGCCGACCTCGCCTGGCACGACGGCGCGCCCGTCACCGCCTCGCCGCGGCAGGTGCTGCGGCGCCAGCTCGACCGGCTCGCCGAGCGCGGCTGGACCGCGTACGCGGGCACGGAGCTGGAGTTCATGGTCTTCAAGGACACCTACGAGCAGGCGTGGAACAGCGCGTACCGGGACCTGACCCCCGCCAACCAGTACAACGTCGACTACTCCGTCCTCGGCACCGGCCGCGTCGAGCCCCTGCTGCGCCGCATCCGCAACGAGATGGCCGCCGCCGGCATGACCGTCGAGTCCGCCAAGGGCGAGTGCAACCTCGGCCAGCACGAGATCGCCTTCCGCTACGACGACGCGCTGACCACCTGCGACCAGCACAGCATCTACAAGACCGGCGCCAAGGAGATCGCCGCCCAGGAGGGCACGGCGCTGACCTTCATGGCGAAGTACGACGAGCGCGAGGGCAACTCCTGCCACATCCACCTGTCGGTACGCGACGCCGACGGCGCCCCCGTCTTCGCCGCCCCCGACGGGCCGGACGACGGGGACGCCCCGTACGGCATGTCCGAGACCATGCGGCACTTCGTCGCGGGACAGCTCGCCTGCCTGCCGGAACTGACCCTCCTCTACGCCCCGAACATCAACTCCTACAAGCGCTTCCGCCCCGGCTCCTTCGCCCCCACCGCCGTCGCCTGGGGCCCCGACAACCGCACCTGCGCCATCCGCGTCGTCGGCCACGGCGGCTCACTGCGGCTGGAGAACCGGCTGCCGGGCGGCGACGTCAACCCGTACCTCGCCGTCGCCGGGATGATCGCCGCCGGGCTGCACGGCGTCGAGCGGAAGCTCGAACTCCCCGAAGCCTGCACCGGCAACGCCTACACCGGCGACGCCGCGCACGTCCCCGCCACCCTCCGGGACGCCGCCGAGCTGTGGAGCGGCAGCGCGCTGGCCCGGGAGGCGTTCGGCGAGGACGTCGTACGCCACTACCGCAACATGGCGCGGGTCGAGCAGGAGGCGTACGACACCGCCGTCACCGACTGGGAACGCTTCCGGTCCTTCGAGCGCATGTGAGGTCGACACCCTTGGCAGCATCAGCACCCGCAGCACAGGCACCACCCGCCACGCCGCACGAGCACACCGTCGTCAACCCCGCCACCGAGGAGCCCGTCGCCACCGTCCCGGCAGCGGGCCCCGAAGAGGTCGCCGCCGCCGTCGCCCGCGCCGCCGAGGCCCAGCGGGGCTGGGCCGCCCTCGCCCCCGGCGACCGCGCCCGGCTGCTGCGCCGCTTCGCCGCCGAGGTCGACGACCGGATCGAGGAACTGGCCCGGCTGGAGGTCACCGAGGCCGGGCACCCGGTGGCCGCCGCCCGCTGGGAGGCCGGCAACGTACGCGACCTTCTCGACTACGCCGCCGGGGGAGTGGAACGCCTCACCGGCAGCCAGATCCCGGTCGCCGGCGGGCTCAACGTCACCTTCGCCGAGCCGCTCGGCGTCGTCGGCGTCATCGCCCCGTGGAACTTCCCCATGCCCATCGCCGCCTGGGGCACCGCCCCCGCGCTCGCGGCCGGCAACGCCGTCGTGCTCAAGCCGGCCGAGACCACCCCGCTGACCGCGCTGCGGCTCGCCGAGCTGGCGCTCGAAGCGGGCCTGCCGGAGGGGCTGTTCCAGGTCGTGCCGGGCGCAGGACCGGTCGCCGGCGCCGCGCTCGTCGACCACCCGGACGTGGCGAAGGTCGTGTTCACCGGCTCCACCGCCGTCGGCAAGCGCATCGCGGCGCGCTGCGCGGAGCAGGTCAAGCGCGTCACCCTCGAACTCGGCGGCAAGAGCCCGAACATCGTCTTCGCCGACGCCGACCTGGAGCGCGCCGCGGCCGCCGCCCCCGCCTCGTTCCTCGACAACACCGGCCAGGATTGCTGTGCCCGCAGCCGCATCCTCGTCCAGCGCAGCGTGTACGACCGCTTCCTCGCCCTGCTGGAGCCCGCCGTCCTCGCCTTCACCGCCGGCGACCCGGCCGACCCCGGTACGCAGATGGGCCCGCTGATCTCCGCCGCCCACCGCGAGCGGGTCCGCGGCCACGTCCCCGAGTCCCGCCCGGCCGCCATCCGCGGCACCGTCCCCGAGGGCCCCGGGTACTGGTACCCGGCCACCGTCCTCACCGACGCGCCGCCCGACGACCCGGTCAGCCGCGAGGAGGTCTTCGGCCCCGTCGCCGTCGTCCAGCCCTTCGACGACGAGGCCGACGCCGTACGCCTCGCCAACGCCGGCCCGTACGGGCTGTCCGGCTCGCTGTGGACCCGCGACACCGGCCGCGCCGTCCGCGTCTCGCGGGCCGTCGCCGCCGGGAACCTCTCGGTCAACTCGCACAGCAGCGTGCGCTACTGGACCCCCTTCGGCGGCTTCAAGCAGTCCGGCCTCGGCCGCGAGCTGGGCCCGGACGCGCTCGCGTCGTTCACCGAGACCAAGAACGTCTTCATCAGTACCGAGGAGTGAGCACGTTGACCGACCAGACCCCCGTCTGCCGCCGGCTGCCCGGCCGCACCGCCGTCGTCACCGGAGCCGGCAGCGGCATCGGCCTGGCCACCGCCCGCAGGCTCGCGGCGGAGGGCGCGCACGTCGTCTGCGCCGACGTCGACGAGACCGCGGGCAAGGCGGCGGCCGAGGCCACCGGCGGGCTGTTCGTCCGCACCGACGTCACCGTCCAGGACGACGTCGAGGCGCTGTTCAAGGCCGCGTACGACACGTACGGCTCGGTCGACGTCGCGTTCAACAACGCCGGCATCTCGCCGCCCGAGGACGACTCCATCCTCCTCACCGGCATCGACGCCTGGCGCCGGGTGCAGGAGGTCAACCTGACCTCCGTCTACCTGTGCTGCAAGGCCGCCCTCCCGTACATGCAGCGCCAGCGCCGCGGCTCGATCGTCAACACCGCCTCGTTCGTGGCCGTGATGGGCGCCGCCACCTCCCAGATCAGCTACACCGCCTCCAAGGGCGGGGTGCTGGCGATGTCCCGCGAGCTGGGCGTGCAGTTCGCCCGGGAGGGCATCCGGGTCAACGCGCTGTGCCCCGGGCCGGTCAACACACCGCTGCTCCAGGAGCTGTTCGCCAAGGACCCGGAGCGCGCGGCCCGGCGGCTGGTGCACATCCCGGCGGGCCGCTTCGCGGAGGCGGAGGAGATCGCCGCCGCGGTCGCGTTCCTGGCGAGCGACGACGCGTCTTTCGTCAACGCCGCGGAGTTCCTGGTCGACGGCGGCATCGCGGGCGCGTACGTCACGCCGCTGTAGCCGCGTCCGCCCGGGCGGCCCGCTCAGCGCGCCGTCCGGGCGGGCCTGCCTAGAGGAACGTACGGCCCTCGCCGCGGTACGTCGGGACCGTCTCCGTGACGCGCTCGCCCTCGATCAGGTGCAGCGCGTCGAACCGCTCGCACAGCTCGCCCGCCTTGGCGTGCCGGAACCACACCCGGTCGCCGACCAGCAGGTCGTCGGCGGGCGCGCCGAGCAGCGGGGTCTGCACCTCGCCCGCGCCCTCCTGCTTGTCGTAGCGCAGGCCCTCCGGCAGGTACGGCACGGGCGGCCGGTCGGAGCCGGCGGGTCCGGATGCGGGGTAGCCGCCGCCGAGGACGGTGACGACGCCGACGCCGGGGCGGCGGACGACGGGCAGCGCGAAGACGGCGGCGGGGCGGCCGGTGAACGCGGTGTAGTTGTCGAACAGCCGCGGCTGGTAGAGCCCCGAGCCGGCGGCGACCTCGGTGACCGCGTCCTCGGCGGCGGTGTGCTGCACGCTGCCCGTACCGCCGCCGTTGACGAACTCCAGATCCGCCAGCCGCCGCACCGCCGCCACCGCCTCCGCCCGGCGCTCGGCGAGCTGCCGCCTGGCCACCGCCTGCATCAGCCGTATCCCGCGCGACGTCAGCGGCCACCCGGGGACGTCGTCCCCGATGCCGGCCACGTGCCCCTCGTACGCCATCAGCCCCACCAGCCGGAAGCCCGGTCGCCGCACCACCTCGCGGGCCACCGCCGCCAGCGCCGCCGCGTCGGACAGCGGCGAGCGGCGGGCGCCGACGCGCAGCCGGCCGCCCAGCAGCCGCAGCGAGGTGTCCAGTTCCAGGCAGACGCGCACCTCCTCGCGCCCGCGCCCCCGGGCCGCGTCGACGAGGTCCAACTGCGCCGGGTCGTCCACCGTCACCGTCACCGCGGCGGTGAGCTTCGGGTCGCCGGTCAGCTCGGCGAAGCCGGCGCGGTCCGCGGACGGGTACGCCAGCAGCACGTCCGCGAAGCCGGAGCGCGCCAGCCACAGCGACTCGGGGAGCGTGAAGGACATGACCCCGGCGAACCCCGGCTCGGCGAGCACCCGCTCCAGCAGCGCCCGGCAGCGCACCGACTTGCTCGCCACCCGCACCGGCTTGCCCGCGGCCCGGCGCACCAGATCCGCGGCGTTGGCGTCGAGCGCCTCGGTGTCGACGGCGGCGAAGGGGGCGTCGAGGTGGGCGGTGGCGCGGTCGTAGCGGGCGCGCAGGGCCGCGTGGTCCGGGACATGGGCGGTGTGGGCCGGCATGGGGGAAGCCTGCCACCGCGTGCCCGGGAGGCGGTAGTGGGTACGGACAGGATGAGGCATTCGGGCGGCGCACCGTCCGTCGCGGGAGCCCAGTAGAGTGTCGCGAGCGCCTGTCCAGCAGGTCATCCGGGGGCTACTCACAGGAGGGGAGTGAGGGGGCTGTTGAGCACTGACGCAGAGCAGACTCCCGCGGCCCCGCCGTCGCCGGCTTCCCCGCCCGCGGCGAAGCCGCGCGAGAGCACGAAGCCGCCGCTGAGCGCGGAGCCCGTACGGCCCGTGTCGCCGCGGGCGGACGCGGAGCCCCCGCGGCCGGCCGGTCCCCCGGGCGGCTCCGGCACCGCGGTACGGGCCGCCGGGCCCGCGCCGGCCGACGGTCCCGTACGGCCGGAGCGCCCCCAGCCGGCGGCCGAACCCCCGCCGCTCGCGGCCGAGTCCGCCGATGCCCCGCCCTCTTCGCCGTCCCCGGCCACCTCGTCGTCAGGGTCCAGGCCGCCGCGGCACCCGCCGCGGCCGTACGCCCCGCCCGTGCCCGCCGTCCCTCCCAAGCCCGTAGGCGCCCCGCTGCACATGGCATCCGTGCTCCCCTCCGACATCCCCCGCCCCGAGCCGGAGCCGCCCGCGGAACGGCGCAGCGTCGCGCGCACCGTGGCCGCCGCCGTCGCCCTCGTCACCGGCGTCGGCCTCGTCGTGGGCGCCGCCACCGGCAGCCTGCTCAGCGACGGGCCGAGCGCGCAGGCCAGGCCCGGGGCGTACGAGGTGGCCCGCGGCCTCTGGCACGCCACCCCGGTCGACACCCTCTTCCCGCCCCGGCTCGAAGGCGACGGCGCGGGCCCCGGCGGCGCCGACCGCGTCTGGGTGCGCGTCGCCGTCGCCCCGCCCGCCGACTGCAAGGAGGGCCTCGACGCCGCGCTGGCACGGGAGTTGCGCCGCGTGGGCTGCGAGAAGCTGCTGCGCGCCACGTACACCGACGTCACCCGCAGCAGCGTCACCACCGTCGGCATGGTCTTCACCGCGGCGGGCGCCGCGAAGATGGGCCGGTTCGAGGACCGCTTCGAGGAGCGGGAGCTGGCCGCGCGGACGGACATGCTGCCGCGCGCGTACGGCACGGAGACGGGACCCGCCGCCGGCTTCGGCGCCGGGCAGCGCGCGACCTGGACCGTACGCGTGCTCTCCGACGCCCCCGTCGTCCTCTACGCCGTCACCGGCTTCGCCGACGGCCGCGCCGTGACGGAACCGCAGCCCGCCAACGAGGCCGTCCACCCCGACACCACCACCGCGCCCGCCCAGGCCGGCCTCGGCCACGACGCCGAGGGCATCGCCGACCGCGTCGAGCGCGGCCTGCGCAAGACCTCCGCCAAGGCCACGGAGTCCCCGCGGTGACCCGCCCGTTCCGCGTACGCCGCCGCGCCGCCGCGCTCCTCGCCGCGCTGGCCGCCGCCGCCCTGCTCGGCGCCACCGCCGCCCCCGCGCACGCGGACGGCCTCCAGGAGCTGCAGTGGGGCCTGGACGACGTCCGCGCCCCCGAGGCGTGGAACACCACGCGCGGCGAGGGCGTCACCGTCGCCGTACTCGACACCGGCGTCGACGCCGGCCACCCCGACCTCACCGGACAGGTGCTGGACGGCAAGGACTTGGTCGGCTTCGGCGCCCGCCGCGGCGACGACTCCTGGGCCCGGCACGGCACCGCCATGGCCGGCATCATCGCCGCGCACGGCCACGGCCCCGGCGCCGCAGAGGGCGTCACGGGCGTCGCGCCGGACGCGAAGATCCTGCCGGTACGGGTCATCCTGGAGGACGGCGACGCGCAGCGCGGCAAGGCCCGCGAGACCCGCGGCAGCGCGCTCGCGGACGGCATCCGCTGGGCCGTCGACAACGGCGCCGACGTCATCAACCTCTCCCTCGGCGACGACAGCAAGTCCGCCCACCCCGAGCCCGGCGAGGACGCCGCCGTGCAGTACGCGCTGCGCAAGGGCGTGACCGTGGTGTCGTCCGCGGGCAACAGCGGCGAGAAGGGCGACCGCATCTCGTACCCCGCGGCCTACCCCGGCGTCATCGCCGTCACCGCCGTCGACCGGACGGGGGCGCGCGCCGAGTTCTCCACCAGGCACTGGTACGCCACCGTCGCCGCCCCCGGCGTCGACGTGGCCATCGCCGACCCCGACCGCACCTACTACGAGGGCTGGGGCACCAGCGCCGCCGCCGCGTTCGTCTCCGGCGTCACCGCCCTGGTCCGCGCCGCCAACCCGGACCTGACCCCCTGGCAGATCCGCGACCTGCTGCGCGACACCGCGCAGGACCCGCCGGAGGGCGGCCGCGACGACGAGCTGGGCGCCGGCCGGGTGGACGCGGCGGCGGCGGTCGCCGCGGCCCGGGAGCTGAAGGCCGCGCCGCAGGAGCCGAAGTCGGCCGCGTACGACGAGAAGCGCTTCGGCTCGGCGCCCGCGCTCGTCGCCACCGAGGAAGACGGGCCCAACGGCCTGGCGCTCGCCGCGGGCGTCATAGGCGTGGGGCTGATCGCGGGCGCGTGGTTCCTGTGGCGCGGTCCGCGGTCGCGCGCGGCCGGCGTCTGGCGCGGCCCCGAGCCCCCGCCCTTCGCGCCGCCGCCGGCCGGGCCGCCGCGGTCGGCGCCCCCGCCCGGCGCCGCAGGACCGCGCCCGCAGGGGGACGACGGGCCACCGCTAGGCTCGTCGGGTGTCACTGAAGAACATCCCTGACCCCGGCTTCGCCGCCGACGACGGCTCGGCGGACCCCGGCCTCGCCGCCGCCCTCACCGCCTACGCGGAGGCCCCCGACGACCCCGCGGCCGGGCCCCGGGTGCTCGCCGCCCTCGCCGGCACGCGGGTGCTGGTCCCCGTCGTCGCGCTCCTCGGCGAAGTGGAGGAGGGGCCCGACGGACTGCGCCGCGACAAGACCAGCGACATGGCGGTGCCCACCCTCGAAGTCCCCGGCGGCCGGCGTGCCCTGCCCGCCTTCACCTCCACCGCCGCCCTCGCCCGCTGGGACCCCGCCGCCCGCCCCGTGGCCGTAGCGCTGCCGCAGGCCGTACGGGCCGCCGTAGCCGAGCGCGCCGACACCGTCGTCCTGGACGTCGCGGGCCCCGTGCCGTACGAGCTGACAGGTCCTGCCCTGCTCGCCGCCGCCGAGGGCCGCGGCAGCACCGACCCGCTGGCCGATCCCGGCGTCGTCGCGGCCGTGACCGCCGTGGTCTCAGGTGTCCCCGGGGTACGTGCCGCGTCCCTGGCCCGCGCCGGCGAGGCGGACGGCACCCTGGCCCTCGTCCCCGCCGCCGGCACCGCCCCCGCCGCCGTCGCCCGCGCCGTCGCCGAGGCGCTGGCCGCCGACGCTGCCCTGCGGGCCCGGCTGGTGCGCGGTCTGGACCTGGCCCTGCTGCCGCCGGACACCCCGCTCCCCGGCGCACCGCTGCCGCTGCGCCCCGCCGGGTAGCGCCCGTACCCGGCCCCGGGCCGCGGCCCCGGCGCTGGTTAGGGTGGCCTCCGGTCCCGTACGAGGAAGTGAGCCCCCATGAGCGACACCGGCCCCGGCGCCGACGCAGGACCCGACTTCGACGCGATGACCCGCGACATCGCCGAGGTCCCCGCCGTGGAGGTGATCACGACGGTGGCGGTGCACCTGATGAGCGCTGCCGCGGTCAAGCTCGGGCTCGCCGAGGACGGCGCCGCGCACAAGGACCTCGACGAGGCCCGCAAGCTGATCACCGCGCTGGCCGGGCTGGTCACCGCGGGTGCCGCGGAGGTCGGCTCGTACCACGCGGCCCCGCTGCGCGACGGGCTGAAGTCGCTCCAGCTCGCCTTCCGCGAGGCGTCCGAGCACCCGGACGAGCCGGGCCAGGGCCCCGGCGAGGCGTACACGGGCCCCGTCTTCGGCTGACTCCCGCCGCGGGCGCGGCACGGATGTGCAGGGTCTCTCCGCGCACTGGTATGCTTGACAGCGACCGGCCGGACGCGCCATGCAGGAAAGAGGAGCGACCGGCCCGCAAGTGGAGGCTCCGATCTCCCACCTTCCGGCCCCCGGTCGGCGGGTCACCGGTCCCAAGCGCCCCGCGGCTGGCTCTGCGGCGGTGCTCCCCGGCAGGAGCCCGCATTTGCGTCCCGTCCGGGGTTTTTTCGTGCCCGCGTCGGATGGTCGGCAGACAGAACGTGACGCGGTTGCCCGCCAGGCAGTCGCGTGGTGGAAATGAGGAGGCCACATCAGCGCCGAGCCCCGCATCAACGACCGGATTCGCGTCCCCGAGGTGCGACTTGTCGGCCCCAGCGGCGAGCAGGTGGGCATCGTCCCGCTCGCCAAGGCTCTGGAGCTTGCCCAGGAGTACGACCTCGACCTGGTCGAGGTGGCGGCCAACGCCCGTCCTCCGGTGTGCAAGCTGATGGACTACGGGAAGTTCAAGTACGAGTCGGCCATGAAGGCCCGTGAGGCGCGCAAGAACCAGGCGCACACGGTCATCAAGGAGATGAAGCTCCGGCCGAAGATCGACCCGCACGACTACGACACCAAGAAGGGTCACGTCGAGCGGTTTCTCAAGCAGGGTGACAAGGTCAAGATCACGATCATGTTCCGCGGTCGTGAGCAGTCCCGTCCCGAGCTGGGCCGACGGCTGCTGCAGCGGCTCGCGGAGGACGTGCAGGAGCTGGGCTTCGTGGAGTCCAACCCCAAGCAGGACGGCCGCAACATGATCATGGTCCTCGGTCCGCACAAGAAGAAGACCGAGGCGATGGCCGAAGCCCGGGAGGCCCAGGCCGCCCGCAAGGCGGAGCGCAGGGGCGACGACACCGCTCCGGCGGAGCGCGCCGAGGCCTGATCGCGGACCCGGCCCCGGGTCCGGAGACGTAGGACGAAGTCAGTCTGACGCTTTTGCATGCCCTTTTACGGGGTGGTGGGAGGCGCCGAAGACGAGGAGTGAACGGCGAGATGCCGAAGAACAAGACCCACAGTGGTTCCAAGAAGCGCTTCCGCGTGACCGGCTCCGGCAAGGTGCTGCGTCAGCGTGCCAACCGGCGCCACTACCTGGAGCACAAGCCGTCGACTCTGACCCGGCGCCTCGCCGGCACGGTCGAACTGTCCAAGGCCGACGCCAAGAAGGTCAAGAAGCTTCTCGGCAGGTGAGTCGCCGCCCTGCACCGGCAGGGCGCAGGACTCAAGAGACCGGGACCCAGCCGTTCCGGGTCGCGCAGCCGACGCGACCCAGCCCCAAGGAGTGAACAAGTGGCACGCGTCAAGCGGGCAATCAACGCCCAGAAGAAGCGCCGGGCGATCCTCGACCAGGCCAGCGGTTACCGCGGCCAGCGCTCCCGCCTCTACCGCAAGGCGAAGGAGCAGGTCACCCACTCCCTCGTCTACAACTACAACGACCGCAAGAAGCGCAAGGGCGACTTCCGGCAGCTCTGGATCCAGCGGATCAACGCCGCTGCCCGCGCCAACGGCATCACCTACAACCGCTTCATCCAGGGCCTGAAGGCCGCGGGCGTCGAGGTGGACCGCAAGATGCTGGCCGAGCTGGCCGTGAACGACGCCGGCGCGTTCGCCGCGCTCGTCGAGGTGGCGCAGAAGGCGCTGCCCAGCGACGTCAACGCGCCGAAGTCCGTCGCCTGAGCCACCGCGCTCGCACGGTACGTACCAAGGACCCGCAGGCCGCCGGCCTGCGGGTTCTGTCTTCAGCGCGGGTCTTCCCGCCGTCCGCACCTGCTGCACGAAAGGTCTCCCCGCCGCCCATGGGCACCCCCGAGCCGATCTCGCCGCGCTCCGCCCGCGTCACCGCCGCCCGCAAGCTGCTCAGGCGTGCCGGGCGGGCCAAGGAGCGCAGGTTCCTCGCCGAGGGTCCGCAGGCCGTGCGGGAGGCGGTGGCGTACGGGGCCGGAGCGGCCGGCGGCGCCGGCCCTGCGCTGGTCGAGCTGTTCGTCACCGCGGAGGCCGCCGAGCGGCACGCGGAGATCGTCGGGGCGGCCCGGAGCGCGGGGGTGCGCGTCCACGCCGCCGCCGAGGAGGTCGTCGCCGGGCTCTCGCAGACCGTGACGCCGCAGGGGCTGGTGGGCGTCTGCCGGTTCCTCGACGTGCCCCTCGCCGGCGTCGTCGCCGCCCGCCCCCGGCTGGTGGCCGTCCTGGCGCACGTCCGCGACCCCGGCAACGCGGGCACCGTGCTGCGCTGCGCCGACGCCGCGGGGGCCGACGCCGTGGTGCTGACCGACGCCTCCGTGGATCCGTACAACCCCAAGGCCGTACGGGCCTCCGCAGGCAGCCTCTTCCACCTGCCCGTCGTCACCGGCGTGCCCGCCGAGCGCGCCGCCGCCGAGCTGCGCGCCGCCGGGGTGCGGCTGCTGGCCGCGGACGGGGCGGGGGAGCGGGACCTCGACGACGAGCTGGACGACGGCGGCCTCGCCGCCCCCACCGGCTGGATCTTCGGCAACGAGGCGTGGGGGCTGCCCGCGGAGACCAGGGCGCTCGCCGACGCCGTCGTGCGGGTGCCGATCCACGGCCGCGCCGAGAGCCTGAACCTCGCCACCGCCGCCGCCGTGTGCCTCTACGCCTCGGCCCGGGCGCACCGCCCGATCGGCGGGTGCCGTCCCGTCAGCTCCGCCCGGTAAGGTGACCGCTCTAGGTCCGCGAGTCGACCGTACGGGCAGGCCAACGCCCGGTCTGCGGGAGGGGGTTCATGGGGTGGAGAGTGCAGATGACGGGCCCGAGGCCAAGGACCTCGGCTGTGCGCCCGACGATCTGCCGGACGGCCTCGTCGTGGCCGACGAGCGCGGCGTCGTGGTGCGCTTCAACGCCGCCGCCGCGCGGATCACCGCCCTGGAGCCGGCCGCCGTCCTCGGCCGCCCGCTGGCCGAGGCGCTGCCCCTGGAGGACCTGAAGGGCCGCCGCTGGTGGCGGCTGACGGACCCGTACGGCGGCCTGGCCATCCGCACCGGGCACCCGGAGCGCAACCTGCTGCTGCCCGGCAACCGCGAGGTGCTGGTCGCCGCCCGCTACGTGCGCGACGGGCGCACGGGCCCGGTGCGCAAGCTCGTCGTCACCCTGCGCGGTACGGAGGCCCGGCGGCGCAGCGAGCGCAGCCACGCGGAGCTGATCGCCACCGTCGCGCACGAGCTGCGCTCGCCGCTGACCTCCGTGAAGGGCTTCACCGCCACGCTGCTGGCGAAGTGGGAGCGGTTCACCGACGACCAGAAGCGGCTGATGCTGGAGACCGTGCACGCCGACGCCAACCGCGTCACCCGGCTCATCGCCGAGCTGCTGGACATCTCCCGTATCGACTCCGGCCGGCTCGAGGTGCGCAAGCAGCGCGTCGACGTGGTCGCCGCGGTGCACCGGCACGTGGAGGCGCAGACCACCGCGGGCCAGGACCCGGCGCGGTTCCGCACGCTGGTGCCGGGGGAGCTGCCCGAGCTGTGGGCCGACCCGGACAAGGTCGACCAGGTGCTGGGCAACCTGCTGGAAAATGCCGTGCGGCACGGCGAGGGACTTGTCACCATCGAGGTGGCACCCGCCACCCTCAACCACGGCAGGGAAGGCACCCAGGTCACCGTGAGCGACGAAGGCCCCGGCATCCCGGAGGAGTCGATGAGCCGCGTCTTCACCCGCTTCTGGCGGGGCAGCAAGCGCGGCGGCACGGGCCTGGGGCTGTACATCGTCAAGGGCATCGTGGAGGCCCACGGCGGGATCATCACGGTCGGCCGCGCCCCCGGCGGCGGCGCCCGCTTCCGATTTACCCTGCCCGTCGGCGCCCCGGCCCACCTCGCCTGAGCAGCGGCCGCCCGCCCACGGGCTTCACCCATGTCCACGCGCCCGTAGACTCGACCCCCGGCCCTTCGGCGACCTCGTTCGCCGACACCGCCGCGGCCGCCGGGTCGGGGCGCAGCCAGCCAATCGGAAGTACGGGAAGAGATGTCGGCACCGAACAAGTCGTACGACCCTGTCGAGGTCGAGGCACTGAAACCGGAAGAGATCGACCGGGTGCGCGACGGGGCGCTGGCCGCCATCGCCGCGGCCGGTGACCTCGCAGAGCTCCGCGAGGTGAAGATCGCCCACGCCGGCGACCGCTCGCCGCTGGCGCTGGCCAACCGCGAGATCGGCGCCCTGCCGCCGCACGCCAAGGCGGACGCGGGCAAGCGCGTGGGCCGGGCCCGCGGCGAGGTGGGCCAGGCGCTCAAGCGGCGGCAGGAGGAACTGGAGGCGGAGCGCGACGCCCGCGTGCTGGTCGAGGAGGCGGTGGACGTCACGCTGCCGTACGACCGCTCGCCCGCCGGCGCCCGGCACCCGCTGACCACGCTCTCCGAGCGCATCGAGGACATCTTCACGGCGATGAGCTGGGAGGTGGCCGAGGGCCCCGAGGTCGAGGCGGAGTGGTTCAACTTCGACGCCCTCAACATCGCGCCCGACCACCCCGCGCGCAGCGAGCAGGACACCTTCTTCGTACGGAGCCCGCAGGGCGACGGCGCGGGGGAGCGGCAGGGCGACGACGAGTCCGGCGTCGTGCTGCGTACCCACACCTCGCCCGTGCAGATCCGCACCATGCTCGACCGCGAGCCGCCGGTCTACGTGATCTGTCCCGGCCGCGTCTACCGCACCGACGAGCTGGACGCCACCCACACCCCCGTCTTCATGCAGGTCGAAGGGCTGGCCGTGGACGAGGGCCTGACGATGGCCGACCTCAAGGGCACCCTCGACCACATGGTCTCCTCGCTCTTCGGCGAGGGCATGCGGACCCGGCTGCGCCCGGACCACTTCCCGTTCACCGAGCCGTCCGCCGAGATGGACATGGTCTGCTTCGTCTGCCGCGGCGAGTCCGTCGGCAACCCGGACCGGCCCTGCCGCACCTGCGGCTCCGAGGGCTGGATCGAGCTGGGCGGCTGCGGCATGGTCAACCCGAAGGTGCTGGTCGCCTGCGGCATCGACCCGGAGCGCTACAGCGGGTTCGCGTTCGGGTTCGGGATCGAGCGGATGCTGATGTTCCGCCACAACGTCGAGGACATGCGAGACATGGTCGAGGGTGACGTGCGCTTCACCAGGCCGTTCGGGATGGAGATCTGATGCGAGTCCCGCTTTCGTGGCTGCGGGAGTACGTCGACCTGCCGGCCGGCGAGACCGGCCGCGCCGTCCAGGCCCGGCTGATCAGCGCCGGCCTGGAGGTCGAGACCGTCGAGCGGCTCGGCGCGGGCCTGACGGGCCCGCTGGTCGTCGGCCGGGTGCTGGCGATCGAGGAGCTGACGGAGTTCAAGAAGCCGATCCGCTACTGCCAGGTCGACGTCGGCAGCGCCAACGGCACGGGGGAGCCGCAGAACATCATCTGCGGCGCGAGCAACTTCGCCGTCGGCGACAAGGTCGTGGTCATCCTGCCCGGCGGCGAGCTGCCCGGCGGCTTCAAGATCGGCTCCCGCAAGACGTACGGCAAGGTCTCCGAGGGCATGATCTGCTCGGTGCGTGAGCTGGGCATCGGCGACGACCACGACGGCATCCTCGTGCTGCCGCCCGAGTACGAGCCGGGCACCGACGCGATCGCGCTGCTGGAGCTGAACGACGAGGTCCTGGACATCGCCGTCAACCCCGACCGCGGCTACGCGCTGTCCCTGCGCGGCGTCGCCCGCGAGACCGCCATCGCCTACGGCCTGCCGCTGCGCGACCCGGCGCTGCTCGACGTGCGCCCGCCGAACGACTACGGCTACGAGGTCAAGGTCGACGACCTGCGCGGCTGCGACCGGTTCACCGCCCGCGTCGTCACCGGCGTCGACCCCGAGGCCCGCTCGCCGATCTGGCTCCAGCGCCGGCTGCAGAAGGCCGGCATGCGCCCGATCTCGCTCGCCGTGGACGTCACCAACTACGTGATGCTGGAGATCGGCCAGCCGCTGCACGCCTACGACCGCGACCGGCTCGACGGCCCCCTCGGCGTCCGCCGCGCGGCCCCCGGCGAGAAGCTCACCACCCTCGACGGCGTCGAGCGCACCCTCGACCCCGAGGACCTGCTGATCACCGACAACCGCGGTCCGATCGGGCTGGCCGGGGTGATGGGCGGCGCCGACACCGAGATCGCCGAGGCCGAGGTACGCGACCACCTGCTCGGCTCCGTGGCGGGCACCACCGACATCGTCATCGAGGCCGCGCACTTCGATCCGGTCTCCATCGCCCGCACCTCGCGCCGCCACCGCCTCACCTCCGAGGCGTCGCGCCGCTTCGAGCGCGGCGTCGACCCGGAGGCAGGACCGGCCGCGGCGCAGCGCACCGTGGACCTGCTGGTGCTGCTCGCCGGCGGCTCCGCCGAGGCGGGCGTGACCGGGGTCACCGCGCCCCGCGGGCCGCGTACCGTGCGGATGAAGGCCGACCACCCGGACCTGGTGGCGGGCGTGACGTACGGGCGCGAGACCGTGGTGCGCAGGCTCCAGGAGGTCGGCTGCGACGTCTACGGTGCCGACGAGCTGACCGTCACCGTGCCGTCCTGGCGCCCCGACCTGAGCTTGCCGAACGACCTCGCCGAGGAGGTCATCCGGCTCGAAGGCTACGAGAACCTGCCGTCCACGCTGCCCCGGCCGCCCGCCGGCCGCGGTCTGACCGGCCGGCAGCGACTGCACCGCAGGGCCGGCCGGGCGCTGGCCGGTGCCGGCTACGTCGAGGTGCTGAACTACCCGTTCCTGAGCGAGGCGGCGCTCGACGCCCTCGGCCTGGAGCCGGACGACGCCCGCCGCCGTACGGTCACCCTCGTCAACCCGCTGAGCGACGAGGAGCCGGCGCTGCGCACCACGCTGCTGCCCGGGCTGCTCACCGCCCTGCGCCGCAACCACGGCCGGGGCGCCGCGGACCTGGCGCTCTTCGAGACCGGCCTGGTCTTCCGGCCCTCCGGCTACGAGACCGCGCCGGTGCGGCTGCCCGTCGACCGGCGGCCCACCGACGAGGAGATCGCCCGGCTCGACACCGCCCTGCCCAAGCAGCCGCGCCGCGCCGCCGTCGTCCTCGCCGGCGCCCGCGAGCGGGCCGGCTGGTGGGGCCAGGGCCGCCCGGCGGACTGGGCGGACGCGGTGGAGGCGGCCCGGACCGTGGCCCGGGAGGCGGGTGCGGAGCTGGCGGCGGAGCCCGACCGGCACGCGCCGTGGCACCCCGGCCGGTGCGCCGCGCTGGTCGCGGTCGTGGACGGCGAGCGGCGGGTCGTCGGCCACGCCGGCGAGCTGCACCCGCGGGTGGTCAAGGCGCTGCAGTTGCCGGAGCGCACCTGCGCGATGGAGGTCTCGCTCGACCTGCTGGAGATCGCCGGCGGCGGACCGCTGCAGGCGCCGCGGATCTCCACGTACCCGGTGGCGACGCAGGACGTGGCGCTGGTCGTGGCCGCGGACATGCCGGCGGCGAAGGTCGCGGAGGCGCTGCGCGCGGGGGCCGGGGAGCTGCTGGAGTCGGTGCGGTTGTTCGACGTCTTCACCGGCGAGCAGGTGGGCGAGGGCCGCAAGTCGCTCGCCTACGCGCTGCGCTTCCGCGCCGCCGACCGCACGCTGACCGCCGAGGAGGCGGGCGCCGCCCGGGACGCCGCGGTGGCCAGGGCCGCCGAGGAGGCGGGCGCGGTGCTGCGCGGGGCGTGACCGGGGCAGCCGCGCGACGGTACGGGCCCCGTACCGTCGTGCGGCCCGGTGGTCACCGGGCCGGGCGCTTGAGTTCGGCGTGCGGTCCCGCCCACTCGGTTGAAGCTGAGTTCGTAGCATGGCGTAAAGAGTTGAACCGTGCGCACACTCCTCGCTCGACAGATGGTGGAAATGTCCGAATCTTCATTTGTTGCTCAGGACGGTCTCCCCGCCCGGTAAACACCCAGGTCAGCAAGACTGCTCCCCGCGCACGCGGGGATGGACCCACTAGCCTCTTCTACCAACTCCATCTCTACGACTGCTCCCCGCGCACGCGGGGATGGACCCGCGCCGCGCCAATCGGTGGCCCGCTCCAGCATCTGCTCCCCGCGCACGCGGGGATGGACCCAATCTCATCCGGCGTCGGGGAGGTTCTGGAGGCTGCTCCCCGCGCACGCGGGGATGGACCCCAGTGCGACCCCGGCGGCGGCAGCGGCGGGGGCTGCTCCCCGCGCACGCGGGGATGGACCCCCGGCCCGTGCGGAGTGTCCGGTCAGCGGCACGCTGCTCCCCGCGCACGCGGGGATGGACCCGATGCCGCGAACGTGGCCGAGACGCGAGCGGACTGCTCCCCGCGCACGCGGGGATGGACCCCCTGGTGTCGCCGCCGACCAACTCCCGCAGATCCTGCTCCCCGCGCACGCGGGGATGGACCCTGGCCGAAGCGCCTGAAATGGATCTCCCGGCACCTGCTCCCCGCGCACGCGGGGATGGACCCGGCTCCAGGCTCATCGCCCACCTCCGAACTCCCTGCTCCCCGCGCACGCGGGGATGGACCCCCGTACCGATGTCCAGGAACTGCCGGATTCCCCTGCTCCCCGCGCACGCGGGGACGGACCCAGCAGCGCGGCCATCGTCAGGCCCATGAAGAACTGCTCCCCGCGCACGCGGGGATGGACCCCCGAACCAGGCCCGGAAGAACGCCGCCCGCCGCTGCTCCCCGCGCACGCGGGGATGGCCTCCGGCACATCGTGTCCCGGTTCCCTGAAGACGGACCCGGGTGTCTTGGGTTCCCGTAGAGGGTCAGCTTTCAGGGACCGTTGACACCCCCGCACGGGCCGTCAATACGACGTCTCCGCGGCGGTCTGGATCTTGAACTCCGCCCAAACCAACTTGCCGGGGCCGGAGCGGTCAGACACCCCCCAATCGTCCGCGAACGCGGAGACGAGCATCAGGCCGCGCCCGCGGTCGTCGGTATCCGCGGGCGTACACAGGCGCGGGGTGCCGTCACCGGCGTCGTGTACCTCGATACGTACGACGCCCTCGTTGAAGATGATCCGTACGAGGAAACGGCGGCCGACGGGTGTGTGCTGGAGCGCGTTCGTCGCGAGTTCCGAGACGCACACGCGGATGTCGTCGGTGCGGTCGCCCATGCCGACCACGGTGGCGGCGAAGTCGCGCGCCTTGTAGACCGACGCGGCACTGCGGGCGAACATGCGCGCATGCGTGGCCCTGGTAGCTGCCCCGTGCTGGGTGGGAGCCGTGTCGAGGTCCGTCTTCGTCTCCCTCGGTGCCTCCTCCCGCCCGGAACCGTGCGGGTCTGCGGGTGTAGCGGCAGACGCCGAACCTCCCGGTCCGCCGCGGTAAACCCGTGACTCCCTCCTCGGTTGCCGCCGGGAGGTCGTCGTTGAGGGCTCAGACGGTTCCCCGTCTGTCACTGGGGCGCAAGGGGACGGGGCGGGGGACTGCCCATCCGCTGCCTGGCTGCCTGCCGTCGTCATACCGAATCTCCGCGGGGGGTCTCTCGTGTGTCCCCGGCTTCCTGCCGGGTACTACTCTGCGTATCCCAACCATCACCGTGAAGTGGCGACTTGACGCCCGTCGGGCGTTGCCGCAGCGGCAGGCAACAACGGGAGACGGCATGTCCGAACAGGCAGGCGATGGCGCAGACCAGGAGAAGCAAGACGCACGCGAGACCTTGGCTCACGCGCTAGTCACGCTGAGGAAGAAAGCGGGCAAGTCTCTCTCACAACTCGCGGAAGACACGGGATACGAGCGAAGCTACCTAAATCGACTCGAAAACGGCGAACGCATTTCAAAGCGCCCGGTCATGGAAGACCTGGACAGCTACTACGGCACAGACAGATTGCTGGTGAAGCTCTGGAAGTCCGCGCGGAACAGCGTCATCGTGAACAGGTACAAGCTGTTCATCCGGTACGAGGAGGGGGCGGTGATCATGCACAAGTACATGACCGCGATCCCCGGGCTTCTCCAGACCGAGGACTACGCGCGCGCCGTTCTGTCGTCCTCTCCAAACCACGGGGAGACAGACTGGCTGGAGGAGCAGGTGACCTTGCGACTCAGCCGCCAAGAACTGCTGCAGCGGGAGCCGCCCCCGAGCCTTCGCGTGATCCTGGACGAAGCCGCGCTCAGGAGGCCCACCGCGGACGCGAAGGTATGGGCTGGACAGCTTGCCCACCTCTTGGAGTCCGCCGAGCGGCCTTCCACCGTGATCCAGGTCCTCCCCTTCACCGCCGGCGTCCACGACCTCTTGGGCGGTTCCCTTTCGCTGCTGTGGCAGGCGGACGGGATGGGCGTTGCCTACCTGGAGGGCAGCAAGTCGGGGGACCTGGTGGAGGACGCGAAAGAGGTGGCCCAGTACCGGCTGTCATACGATCAGCTACGAGACGTGGCCCTTCCGCCGTCAGCCTCACACGACTTCATCAGGACCATCATGGAGGATGCTGGATCATGAGTAACACCGACCTGAGCGCCGCGCGGTGGCGCAAGAGCAGCTACAGCAACGGGGGAGACGCGAACTGTGTCGAGGTCTCCGACGACTTCCCCGGCATCAGGCCGGTACGGGACTCGAAGGACCCGGACGGTCCGGCGCTCGTCTTCTCGGCGGACGGCTGGGCCTCTTTCGTCGCCGCCGTCAAGGGCGGGGAGTTCACCGCCTGAGCCACTGATACAGACCCGAACGACCGGCCCTCGCTAGGAAGGCGGCGACGGAGGTCGCTTAGCTGCTCCTGCGCACGCGGGGATGGACCCACCAGCAGCAGCAGCGTCTGCCGGTCCGTACACTGCTCCCCGCGCATGCGGGGATGGACTCTCGTCGGATGAGCTCTGGAGATGGCTGGTCTCCTGCTCCCCGCTCACGCGGGGATGGATGCCATGTCGATCGCCTGTCATCCGGTACAGGGTGGCTGCTCCCCGCGCATGCGGGGATGGGCCCCGGTGGCGCATTACGTCGGGGACCATCGCCTTCTGCTCCCCGCGCACGTGGGGATGGATCCGGCGTGGATTACGACTCCTACGAGGTCCTGACCTGCTCCCCGCGCACGGCGGGGTTGGAATCTGGAGTGGCGCGAGCGTTTTGTCGACCGCGACTGTGCTCCCCGCATACGCGGGGATCGCCCAAGGCGGCTTGCCGGCGGAGCAACGCCAGCCCGGGGCTGCTCCTCCATCACCAAATTGGCTGGCCTTGCCCCGGCCGACTTGCGGTCGCCGTACTCAACCGGCTTGATTGGTCCCCGCGTTACCCACCATCCATCCAGCAGGGGGGCCTGTGGCAGCGGCATCGGTCGGGCGGGACGAGTTTGTCAACCCGTACACGTTCGTCCCGTTACCCAAGGGCGAGCCCGGCGCCGCATGGCGGAGCAGGCCCGCCGGGCACGGTCAACTGGCGCGCGGCCGACTGAGCGGCGCCCTCGATGTGGAGATCACCGCGCGTAGTCCGCTGCTGCTGCGGAACGTCTACGACGATGACGGCGACGGCGACGGCACGTTCCCGCGACGTCACGTTCCCGGGTACGAGGAGCCGCAGCCGTATATCCCCGGTTCGTCGCTGGCGGGCACGATCCGGTCGCTGCACGAAACGATCGCCGGTGGCTGCCTGCGGGTGTTCAACGGTTCCTTCCGGCCCGGCTACCGGAATCACGTCACGAAGCAGGACGCCGGATGGCGACTGGCGTTGATCACCGAGGTCGACGAGAAGGGCGCTCCCGCGCGGCTGCGCCTCTGCCGGGAGAGGACGGTGTGGGTCGACTCCGAGATCCTGCACCGGGGACTCGGCGGCCCGGACGAACTCCGCTCCGGACTACGGGTGGAGCTGGCCGGGGTAGTGGAGAAGTCGGGTCTGGGGCGGTGGGAGCTCCGCAGCCGGGGTGCCGCGGTGCGGCAGGCGGCGGACGGTGACGTGGTGGTGCTGGTCACCCATGCCGGCACCCGGAAGAAGACGCGCAAGAACCCCGACGCCGATGGCCCGGGAAAGATCCGGGGGCGCTACTTCTGCGCTACAGGGGAGTTGGTGGGACCGGTCCGCGACGCGGTCGTCGACGACGAGACCTGGCACAACTACCTGGCTGCCGTCAACGGCACCCGCGACGTCCAGGAAGCGCGGCAGAACCCCGGGAGCGCCGGGAAGGGTCAGGTCCCGGTCACCCACCCACACGATGATGACGCCCTACTCGGCCACCGCGACCGGGCGGCGCAAGAACTCCGCGAAGGCCAGGTGGTGTGGGTACGGGCGGAACTCACCGGCGAGAAAGTCCTCCTCAAGGAGGTCTCACTGGCGGCCGTCTGGCGGCACCAGGGCACAGGCGAGGCCCGGGAGCGGGTGCCGGAACACCTGCGGGACGCCTGCTCCGACTCCCGGGCGCTGTGCCCCAGTTGCCGCCTCTTCGGATCGGTGGACTCCGGCGGCCGGAACGACAAGGACGGCCAGGGCGCAGCGCGTCAGGACGCTTATCGCGGTCATGTCCGGTTCTCCGACGCCGTCCCGCGGTCGGCCCTGAGGCCGGAGGTCCGTCACCTGCCCCCGATGGGTTCGCCGCGGCCGGGTGCCGGGCAGTTCTATCTTGCGCGCAACGAGACGAAGCTGGAGAACAGGACCGCGGAGACGGAGAACGACCCGCCGCTACGCGAATGGGGCGCGCGGGACGAGAACGGCCGGCGGCAGCTTCGCGGACGTAAGCACTACTGGCTGACCGGCCGCTCGGAGGATCGCCCGTACTTCCACGCCGAGCGCGAGCGGGAAAGGACCTTTCGAAAGCTGTACGGTGCGGACAACAAGCTGGTCTCCACCGCCGAGTCCGTTCCGCAGGGCTCGGTGTTCACATCGCGGGTGTTCTTCGAGAACCTCACCCCGGCCGAGCTGGGCGGCCTGCTCAGCGCGCTGGCCCCGTCCTTGTTGCTGGGCACCGACGACGGCACGGACGGGCCCGGGCCGGTTCACTACGGCTGGGCGGTCGGCGGTGGCCGCCCGTTGGGGTTCGGAACGTGCACCGCCCGGGTCACGATCGCGTCGCTCGACAGCGCGGAGAGCCGCTATCTGGGGGCCGATCCGCCGGAGGAGGCGGATGCCGTCGCCCTGGTGGGTGCCTTCCGCCGATCGGTGTCCAAGGAACTGGGCGAGGTGTGGAAGCGGCTCGCCCCGGTGTTGCGGCTGGACTGGGCACCGGCCGACCGCGTGTGGTATCCGCCCGCAGGATGGCTGCCCGGGCCGCAGGAACACTTCGGCAACCCCAGGGTGCTCAAGGCGAGTTTCGCCTTCTGGAAAGATTCCGCCGGCGCCTACGGGAGGAAGGGCGGCACCCCTTACAAGCAGCTCCCGGCCCCCAACTCACCCAAACTCGGCATGAAGGTCGTCGAGGACTCAAAGGCCCTCAACGGCAACGGCGGTGACGCATGACCGCCGCCACAGAACCCGGGCACGTGCTCGGGCACGTACCCGAGCACGTCTACGTCGACATCGGCGTCGTCCGTGTCCAGTCCTACCTCTCCCGCACGTCCAGCCTGCGCGGCCACCGCGCCGCCTCGCACACGCTGGCCGCGGCCACCGCACGTGAGGCCGTGGAGCGCGCGGTCGACGGGCTGGCCGAGGTCAACGCGGAGGCCGGCGAGGTGGACGGTGTGGTCAGCCTGCGGTTCGACGTGGCGCCGGACGAGGATCCCGCGCCCCGGGTGCGGCTTGTGCAGGACGCTGTCCTCGCCCGCCTGCGCCAAGCCCTTCCGGGCGCGGAGTTCACCTCGGTGTGGGGCAGGGGCACGTCGTACGTGGAGGTTTACCAGCGGCAGATGAAGCCGCGTGTCGGACGGGGCGAGGTGCGGTACGACCTGCCTCCGCCGGCGGAGTTCCCGCTGGCTGCACCGTGCCGTACGTGCCACGTCGGCCCGGCCGCCGGGGAGGCAGCGGTCACCGGCAGCCGGCGGCAGATGTGCCCGGACTGTCTGCATCGCAACATCCCGCGCGACACGATGCTCGACGACGGCGGAACCCCCGAGGGCCGCCTCGTACGTGACCTGGGGCTGGACCGGCCGCCCGAGATGTTCCCGGCACTCGCCGCCCTCGGCGGCGGGGAGGGCAACCACCTGGCGACCGTCGCCGCCGACGGCAACGCCTTCGGCGAGTTCTTCGGCGAACTCGCCAGGCAGGGGAGCCTGGACCCCGGGCTCCGGCAGGCCAAGGAGGAGCTGTCCGCCAAGCTGTCGCAGGCGACGCGCGATGCGCTGCAGGAGACGGTGTACGACCTGCACATCGAATACGACTACGCGCAGTTGTGCGTGATCCCGCACGTCGTCGGCGGTGACGACGTACTGCTGAGCATGCCCGCCGACTGGGCGTGGAAGTTCACGATCACCTTCCTGCAGCGGTTCCACGCGTCGGTGCGCGAGGCGACTGCGGACCTCGTCGACAGGCTGAACGGCAACCGCACCCGCACCGGCCGTCCCGGGCTCGTACCGCCCACCGCATCGGCCGGGGTGGTCTTCTCGCACCACAAGGAGCCGCTGAACCTGCTGCGCGAGTCGGCGTACGACCGGATGGCGGAGGCCAAGCGGGAGGCGAAGGGGCGGCAGTCGTCCATTCAGTGGCTGGACCTCACGGCCGACGGGCCCGACGCCCCGCGCCACCGTCCGGTGCTGCTGGCGCAGCTACGCACCCCGGCGGGCGAGCCGGCCGACGCCGACCGTGCGCTGTCCCGGCTGGCCGGGGTTCCGCCCGCCCACCGGGCCCGCCTCGCCGGCGTCCTGCGCGACCGGGGTCCCCTCACCGCCGCCGCGGTGGAGAGCCGCCGTGTCGGGCACTGGGAGGCCGTCCGCCCCTTTCTGCCGCCGCTCGACGGCCCGCCGGACGGCGATCCGCCCTGCGGGATAGGGCTGGGGGCCGCGCTGGGGATGGCGAGGTGGTGGCCGTGCGCGTGACGATCACCTTCCACGGGCCCTTTCGCGTGGCCACCGGCAGGAGCCGCCCCGGTATCGACGCCGCCGTCGACCCGGACGAACTGCTCCCCGCCTCCTCCCTGAAGGGCCTGATGCGCGACTCCGCCGAACGGCTGCTGCCGGGCGCGAAGGGTATCGCCGACGCCGTCTTCGGCACCGCCCGGCATCCGTCGGCCTGGGCCTGGGAAGGCGCCTCCTTCCCTGACCCCCCGCCGCGCATCCGCGTGCGCGCGCAGGTGTCGCTGGACGAGGAGACCGGCGCGGCAAAGCACGGCCATCTGCTGTACGGGGAGGAGGTCTGGGCCCGTGCCGCGGAGTTCACCGTCTACCGTCACACCCGCCTGCCGCGGGTGGCCGGGCCCGAGCTGGGTGAGTCGGACCACCTGACGGTGCTGGCCTGCGCCGCCGCCGGCGTACACGCGTTGGGCGGAGGCCGGCGGCGTGGCCTCGGCTGGGTGACCTGCACGCCGCGGGAACCCGCGGTGGACCCGGAGCTGATCGACCGCTTCCGCCTCCTCGCCGCGCGCTGGAGGGAACATGCCTGAGGTGCCCGCCACACCCGCCGCGTCCGGCATGCTGGACGTGACCGTCACCGCGCACCAGCCGCTGGCCCTCGGGGTGCGCCCGGCCGGCACCGCGCCGACACAGACCCGGTCCCACATCCCCGGCTCGGTGCTGCGCGGCGCCCTGGCGACGGTGTGGATCCGCGACCACGGGCTTCCGATGGAGGTCTCCCCCCGGCTACGGGAGGAGTTCGTCGCCCTGTTCGAGGGGGACGTACGCTACGGTCCGCTGTTCGGCGCCGGATCCGGGATCGTGCCGCTGTCGGTCAAACGTTGCAAGTACCGCTGCTCCCCCGACGCCTACGTCGACACGGCGTTCGCCGACGACGACGAGCCGTCGCACTGCGGCCTGTGCGACGAGGCCGCACCGCTGACCGGCGGGCGGGGCGAGGTGGAGTTCTTCGGCAGCCGGGCCGGCAAACTGCACGTAGAGCGCACCCACCTGGAGATCGACGACGACAGCCAGGTCGCCAAGGACAAGGAGTTGTTCACCCGCCGCGCTCTGTCCCACCGCGAATCCGACGGGACACACCGCACGTTCCACGGCCGGATCGTGCCCCGCGGCCTGCCAGAGGCGGCGGCGGACTGGCTCGTACGGCCGAGGAAGCTGCGGATGGGCGGAGGCCGGAGCACCGGCGGTGGGGTTTCCTTCGCCGCGGCCCCCGCGCACCCGGAGTCGCCGGAGACCGCGACGACCGTCGTGCTCAGGCTGCTCTCGCCCGCGGCGCTGACCTGCCCCAGCGGCCTGCCGCTGGACCTCGGCGACCGGGACGCGGTGCGTGACGCCCTCAACGACGAGCTTGCCGACGTGCTCGGCACGCCGATCACCGAGGTGAGCCGACTGTGGGCAAGGCGCGAGCACGTCGGGGGCTGGCACGCCGCCTCCGGCCTGCCCAAGGCGGCGGAGCTGGCGCTGAGCCCCGGCTCGGTGCTGCGCCTGGCCTTCGCCGAGCCGCCCTCGCCGGAAGCGCTGCAGGCGCTGACCGCACGCGGGATCGGCCTGCGCCGCAACGAAGGCTTCGGCGCCGTGGAGGCCGCCGTCTCAGGCTGGCGGGCACCTGCCACCGCCGGCCCCGGGGACGCGGGGGACACGGGGGACACCGCCTCCGGTGGGCAGGCAGCGGCGCCCGACGAAGTCGAAAGCCACGCCCGCACCCTGCACCGTACGGGCCACGGCAGGTGGTTCGCCGACCAGCTCCGCCCCTACGCCGCCGGCCGCATGGCGGGCGAGCCGCCGAGCACAGCCCTACTCGACCGCTTTCGGCTGCGTGACCTCCCCGACGGCGACCGGGACGACATCGAGCGCATGCTGCTGGACGCGTCGCCGCAGGTCCTCGACCGCACCCTCGCGGCACTGCGCTTCCTGAACATGCTGGACGAGGAGAAGCGGCAGCCATGACCGTCGTCATCCATCTTCTGCGGGCGGAACTGGAGTTCACCTCGCCCGGCGGCGTGGCCGCGCCCGAGTCGCTGACCGCCGGGTCGGTCCTCACCCCGGACCTGCCCGTCGCCCGTGACGGCGACGGCTTGCCGTACGTACCGGGAAGCTCCGTGGCGGGCGCCCTGCGCGGCGCCGTCGCCGAAGAGGCGGGCAAGGTCCGGCTCTTCGGCGAGGTGCGGAAAGAGCAGTCGGACGACGGCAGCGACCGGACCACGGCCGTCGCGTCCCCTGTTCGCGTGCTGGGAACCCGTCTGGTGCCGCACGAAGACGGGCCGCTGGAACCTGCCGTGCGCCGCCGCACCGCCATCGACAGGCACCGCGCCGCGGCCGAGGCGAACACCCTCCACGAACGGGAGGTCGTCCCACCCGGCACCCGGCTCACCGTCTGGCTCCGGCTGGACGCCGCCGCGGGGGACAGCGACCGGCTGGACGAGTTGCTGGCACTCCTGCGCACCTGGCGCCCTTGCTTCGGCGGCGGGCGTACCACCGGTCTCGGCCAGGCCCGGCTGCTGAGCATCCACCACCGCCCCATCGACCTGAACACCCCCGAAGGACTACGGCACTGGCTGCTGGGCGGCGGGCCCGGCCTCGTCGACGACCGGGCCGAACTGCTCTACGACGCCGGCCGTCCCGGCGACGCCCGCGGCGCGCCGGAGATCCCGCTGGTCTTCGGCCGCGAACTGCACTTCCGCATCGTCGACGCGATCCACCTCGGCACCGGCGAACGCCGCCAACGCGGACACGGCAGAACCGGCTACGCCCCGGTCCTGCTCAACCACGACGACGCCCCCGTGATCCCCGGCACCAGCTGGAAGGGGCTGCTGCGGGCCCGCGTGGAGTTCATCTTCCGTTCTGTGGGCATCGACACCTGCGCGTCGGCCGGGGGTGGTGCGGGTGACGGGACTTGCGGCGAGTGCGCCACCTGCGCCGAGTTCGGGTTCTCCGGCAGGCGGAAGCACGGCGGCGAACCGGCCGGTGAAGCCGGCAGCGTCGGCGCCCGTGGAACGCTGATCTTCAACGACTCCGCCATCCGCAACGGCCGCTGCCCCCGGCGCAACCACGTCGCCCTCGACCGCGTCTTCGGCGGCGCCCGCGACAACCTGCTGTTCACCGAGGAAGTCGTCGAAGACGGCACCCTCACCCTGCGCGTCCAGCGAGCGGGCGACCTGCCCGACCCCGTACGCGCCGCTCTCGTACTCGCGCTCCACGACATCCACGACGGCCGGACCGGCATCGGCGGCGGCACCACCCGCGGCCTCGGGACCCTGACCGCCACCGAGGACACCGCCCGCTGGCTGGAGACCGAACGTACCGCCGCCATGGCCGCACTGAGCGCCCACGTCCCCCAGGAGGTGCCCGCCACGTGAACACCACCACCGCGAACGTCGTGACGCCCACCCCGGCCCGGCTGGAGCGCCGCGGCCGGCTGCCCTGGGCCGACGCCCGCGCCCTGCTGGGCGGTACCACCTGCGCCTGGGCGGATCTGGACGGCTTCCACGTCGCCACCGCCGCCGACCTGCCCGGGTCTGCCCCTCTGGCCACCCACCTGTGGGCCTGGGACGACGGCGGTTCGCGCTGTCCCCGGCTGCGCTTCGACGGCGCGCAGGTGCTCGTCGCCGTCCTGCACGTCGGCGACACCGACGGTGGGCTTGAGGTCCGGGTACGGCCCGGCCGCCCCTGGGACGAGCACGACCACCGGGTCGGCCCGCTGCGGCCCGAGGCGTACCGGCTGAACTTCGAGCTGCTGGAGCTGACCGGGCCCACACCGGCGACCTTCGTCCGCGCCGTCACGCCGATATGAGGGGAGGCCGGGGATGATCCCCTGGTACCGGCAGCTGTGGCACTTCGTCACCAGCCGTGAAGGGTGCGGGGCGATCACCGTCGCCACCTCGTTCGGCGTCGCCGTCGGCGTCGTACCGAGCATCCTCCAGGAACTCTCCGGTGACCTGTGGGTCTTCGTCGCCGTCTTCGTGGCAGCCGTCGCCGCCGTCGTGGGCGGCTGGGCGCTAGGCCGTCCCCGCGGCGTCGGCGTGGTGGCCTGCCTCTATCCCCAACCGGACCGGGACCGTCTGAGGCGGCTGGAGGACGCCTCGGACGGAAATCACAGCAGCTCGCAGAGGCTTCACCCCGACTTGCTCTCCCTGGGCGGTGTGACGCTCGATCCCGCCGCCCGTGTCGACCTGGCAGCCAAGCTCATCAGCGCCCGGATCGCGGAACACCAGGCAAACGACCCCGACGGCTCCGTCACCCTCTATCCCTTGGCGCCCCTGGACGACGGCTACCTGCTGGGCCGACGCCTGCGCGGCACCCGGTTCCATGCGCTCCACGTCATGCACGTGCCCTCAGTCGGCTCCGAGAAGGCCGTCCACACCATCACCCTCGGCCTGCACCTAGAAGATCCGCTCACCGAAGCCCAATGCCGGCTCATCACCCGCCACATGGTCACGCCCGCCGGGACCGCCGCCGCAGCACCGGCACCTGTCCCCAACCCCGACTGCCCGGCCCGGTACCGGCACCGGCTGGCGCTGATCGTCCGGATCAGCCCGTCGACGTCGATGGTCGCCGACGCCACTTTCGTCGCCACCACCGGCGAGGTCCAGCGATCCACAGACCACTCCCACACCGGGTACGTCCCACCCGACAACCACCCCTGCGGCGCCCACGCCGTCGTCGAGGCCGCAGGCCCGCTTACGGAGTCCCGCGAGGTCTTCGAGGCCGTCACCGCCCACATCCGCCAGTCCTGGCAGACCGCCCGCGCCACTTGGGCCGAGGAGACGGGCCAACCCGGCATCACCACCCGGCTGTTCATCAGCGCCCCGCTGCCGATAGTCCTCGCCCTCGGCTGGCTGATGGCCCGGGAGGACGTCACGCTGGTACCGCACCGGCTGCACCTGAGCGAGCGGGGAAGAACATGAGTCTTTTCCTGTTCTTGGGAATATGCCGGAATTTGCGGAAGTGGTAAGTTCCAGAGGAACCACAAGATAAGTGCCCTAGGGCGCGTATTGCGTCGTGATCAATCTGCGGGGTTTGCCTTCGCGGCAGGGCCTGGACCGGTAGACCTTCCTGGGTGACGCGAGTGCAACTGACGGATGCGGAGTGGGAGTTCATCGCGCCGTATCTGCCGATCGGCGAGTACGGCCCGTACCCCGAGCGGCTGCGGCAGCAGTTCGAGGGCGTGATCTGGCGGTTCAAGACGGGCGGGCAGTGGCGGGAGATGCCGGTGGAGTTCGGCGCCTGGTCGACCGTCCACAACCGCTTCCGGCAGTGGCGTGACGCCGGGGTCTTCGATGCCCTGCTGGAGGGCCTGATCGCGGAAGCCGCGAAGCGGGGTGAGGTAGACCTGTCCCTGGTCAGCATCGACTCCACCACGGCGCGGGCCCACCACGACGCTGCCGGGATGCACCTGGACGAGGGCGTCCTCACCGCTTTGGAGAAGGCTGCCACCGAGGCGGAGAAGGCCAGGTCAAGGGGGGCGGCTGCGGCGAACAAACCGGGCAGGAGGCCGGAGGCGGTCCCGAGCGGGAAGAACGACGGCGCATCCGGCGCCGACGCAGACTCCGGCTGAAGGCCGCTCTGCTCGGACGCTCCAGGGGCGGACAGACCAGCAAGATCCATGTTGCCGGCGACCGGAAGTGCCGCCCACTGGCGTTCATCCTGACCGCGGGACAGGCCGCCGACAGCCCGCAGTTCATCCCCGTGCTCAAGAAGGTACGGGTCCGCGGGCCCGTCGGCCGTCCCCGTACCCGGCCCGGCGCAGTCGCCGCGGACAAGGCGTACTCGTCCCGTGGAAACCGCGCCCACCTGCGCAAACGCCGCATCAAGGCGGTCATCCCGGAGAAGAAGGACCAGGCCGCCAACCGGAAGAAGAAGGGCTCCGCAGGAGGCCGGCCCCTCAGCCACGACGCCGACCTCTACAAGGAGCGGAACACCGTCGAACGCCTGATCAACAAGCTCAAGGCATGGCGAGGCATCGCCACTCGATACGACAAGTCACCCGCAAGCTACCTCGCCGGACTCCACCTGCGCGCCTCGGTGATCTGGCTCAAGGACCTCACCCGGACCACCCGTTGATCACAACCAAATACGCGTCCTAGTACTACAGGGCTAGATTTTGATCATCTGGAGTGGCAATCGCCTCCGAAAATGATGGCGACGAGCTTCGGCCTGATGCTCACGACGCCAGATCGACCAGCGAAGCCCGAGGTCAACCAGGGTGCGAGCGGAACCGATCAAGTTGAACAACCGTCGAACCTCGGCGATGGTCAAGGCTGCGAGTCGGCGTGCGTGCACTCGTGGCCTCCTGGGCTCGTCCGGTCTTGCGGAGCCCTTTTTTTCGCGACCCGCGCCATCGCCGCCAAGAATGCCAACGCCAGCATGGACATGGTGATGTGGCGATACCAGGCGTCGTACTTGCGCACCTGGTAGTTGTCCAGCCCGGCCTGCTGTTTCGCGGCCTCAAAGCACTCCTCGACCGGCCAGCGCAGTCCGATGACCGCGACCAATTCCGACAGCGATTCCTGGCGCGGGTTGTGGCAGTGGAAGTAGGAGATCTCTCCGTTGTCGATGTTGCGCCGGATCACATACAGGTGTCTCTCGCGCCCGGCGATCACGGCCCAGTCGTAGGTCCGAAACCCCTTCGCGCCGATACCGCAGGCGCGGCGCGTGAAGTCCCCCGGCCGCAAGCCGGCCGCCAGGACGTCCAAGCGGGTCGGGCAATCAGGGTTGGTGGTGACGCCCCCGGTGTTGATGTCGGTGGACTTCGGAACGGCCATGCAGTACGCGGTGCCGCCTTCTTCCAGGAATCTGCGCAGCCCGCGGTTCTGACCGAACTCCTCGTCCGCCGTGAACCACGAGAACGGCACCCCAGCCGCCACCGCGCGCTCGATCATGGCCTGGACCTGCTGCGGACGGGTACGGAAGACCACCTCGTCATCGATTCCCGCCTCGCGGCGGCGCTCGAAGTCAGCGCACCAGGACTCCTGCGGCAAATACAGCTCCCGATCGATCAGGACGCGGTCGCCGCTGCGGTTTGCGTAGGCCAGGAATGTCCCGATCTGGCAGTTATCGATACGCCCGAGGGAGCCGGAGTACTGGCGCTGGACCCCGGCCGACTTCCTCCCTTTCTTGGCGAATCCGGTGGGATCGGCGATGAGCACGCCCCGGGGGTCCGCGAAATGTTCCATGGCGTAGTCGCGGGTCAGGTCCCGCAGCAGGTCCGCGCTCCAGGGGGTGAGATTCAAGAACCGCTGGAGCGCCTTGGGTTCCTTGGCGCCAGCGAACTCGGCAATGGTCCAGCCGTTCTTCCGCTGGAGCGGCGAAAGGAGCCCACGCAGGTACTGGTGGGCGTGCTCGCGGGATTCAGGGCGGTAGAACAGCGGACTGATCCGCTCGCGCAGCGCAGTGAACTCGCGCTTCCACACGGCTAATTCAGCACGGGTTACCGCGCCTTGCGGGAGATCTTGATCACGGGCTTGCGTCGCTGCCATGGACGAAGTCTCTCCCAACCCCATGATCAAGATCTAGCCCTGTAGTACTAGTCGGCAATAGTGCTCCCCGCGCACGCGGGGATGGACCCGCCGCGGAGTAGGCGTCCGCCAGATGGGGGCAGTGCTCCCCGCGCACGCGGGGATGGACCCCGTCGGTCGCGCATGATGCAGTGGCCGTGTCTGTGCTCCCCATGCACGCGGGGATGGACCCTCTCTTCGATTCTTGTTTAGAGACAGGTGGACGTGCTCCCCGCGCACGCGGGGGAGGACCCATCCAGCTCCAGCCGGCGACCACCGCGGCGAACTGCTCCCCGCCTGCGCGGGGAGCAGGGCTGTCAACAGAGCTTCTCTGCCGGCCACAGGCTAAGGGCGAGGAAGACCCGGGGCATCTTCCGCCCCCGGCTCGTTCGCTCAGCGGGCGTAGCGGCGGCGTTTCGCGGTGGTGCTCCAACCCTGGCGGGGTGGGCGGGTGGCGGCGGTGGGGCCGGTGGGCTGTGCGGTGGGGCGGCGGATGAGCGTGACGCCCTCGTGGTCCTCGGGCAGCCACTGGTGGTCGCGGGTCTCGAAGGTGTAGCCCTGCTCGGTGTCGGTGGTGTACGTCAGCAGGGCGCGGCCCTCGTGCGCGTGCTCCTCCACCGCTGCCCAGAGCGCGCTCCGGATACGGGCCGAAGGACTGCCGACGAAGACGCCGGGGGAGACTTCGAGCAGCCAGCGGGTGAGGAAGCCCCGCAGCCCGACGGGGCAGTTGGAGAGGACGATCACGGTCACCAGATCAGCCCCTCGCCGAGGTTGCTGCCGGACTCCACTTCTTCGCCGCGGTCGGACTGGAGCGTAACCCGGTCGCGCTGCGGGGCGTCGCCCTCCTCGGCGGAGTCCGCCGTCGTCCCAGGGGCGAGCAGGGTCTTCACGTCGTGGACGCAGCGCTCCAGCAGTCCGGTGGCGTGCACGCGGTCGCGTAGCGCGCGGCGCACGCGCGAGCCGATGTCCTCCTCGCTCTCCGCGGCGACCTCGAAGGCGACCGGGATGCCGATCTCCGTCTTGTAGAGGTCCGCGATGTCCAGGGCGAACGACAGCTCCTGTCCGGAGTGCACGAAGCCCAGCCCGGGGATGCAGCCCAGCGCCGCGACCACGCTCTGGGCGATGCCTACATGCACTGCCCGGCGGCGGTGACGGCCTGGTTCGGGGCGTCGCCGGAGGCGAAGT
The DNA here is from genome assembly GCF_035917395.1 of Streptomyces sp. NBC_01808. Lineage (NCBI taxonomy): Bacteria > Bacillati > Actinomycetota > Actinomycetes > Kitasatosporales > Streptomycetaceae > Streptomyces > Streptomyces sp. NBC_01808. The sequence continues at coordinate 1,212,516 of NZ_CP109072.1, read as the reverse complement.
CGCCCTGGGCGTAGCGGCGTCCTCGCCAGCGGATGCCGGTGCGGGCCGCCTCGGCGCGGTAGCACGCCTTGACGCGGTCACCCTCCCTGCCGAGCAGCTCGCGGCGGCTGCGGCCGGCCGGGTCGTCGTCGGGGAAGCGGAGCGCGTACATCGAGCGGGCGACCTCCAGCCGCGTCCGCGGGTTGGCCCACAGTCGTGCCTGGGCCTCGGCCAGAGCCGCGGAGCGGGAGAGCGCCCGGCCGCTGGCGTAGTAGCGCACGCCGTGCTCTCCGACCCACACGATGCCGACGCCGCTCTCGCCCAGCAGCCGGACCGCCTGCTGGGAGATCTTCGTGCCCGGTCCGAGTAGCAGCGTGCCGATGGTCGCGGACGGGAGGTGGCGTACGCCGTCGCCGTCGGCGGCGGTGATCGCGTTGTCGGCGCAGTGGATGACGGCGCGCTCCAGGTAGACGAAGGACAACCGGTCGCCGATCCGGGTGAGTTCGCGTGGTGAGGGGGCGCCGCGCCTGCTGACGGTGGTCATCCGCTATTCCCGCGGTGCCAGGGTGAGCAGTCCGCAGCCGTACGCCTTGCCCCGGCCGATGCCCTGGGTGAGGGCGTTCCGCAGGGCCTCGGGGTCGGTGACCTCCAGTCGGCCGCTGAAGACGGCGGTGACCAGGCTGACGGGGGCGCCGCGCGAGCCGTTCCCCTTCCGAGCCCCGGGCGGCGCCTGGTCGCCGGGGCGTTTACGGAAGGAGAGGTCACGGCGGCCGTGGACGACCATCGCGTAGCGGTGCAGCGGGTCGTCCGCGTCCGGCGCCGCTCCCGGCAGCAGCTCGAAGCCGTGCCTTTCCTGCTGCTTCAGCAACCAGCCGAGCTGGTGGCGCGGGGAGACGTGCGCCGTGCGTTTGGTCGGCTCACCGTCCTTGCGGCGGACGGAGTGCACCGGGTTGGCCGTCAGCCGGAACGCCCAGCGGTCGCCCTTGGCCAGGCGGCGCAGGAACGGCAGGTAGTGCCGGGTCTCCCAGCCGGGGGCCTCGGGGTTGGCCAGCGTGGGCCAGCCGGCCTGCTCCACCAGCCCGGTGAGGTCGGGGCGGTCGGGCCCGACGAGGTAGACCTGCACGTCGGCACGGTCCCCGTGGTCCAGGCGCCAGAGGATGCGGGGCCGGGCTTCGGGGTCGGTGGACAGGCCGGGGAAGCCGGCGAGCAGCGCCGCGTGCAGGCGCTGCGGTGAGGACAGCAGGAAGCGGGCTCCCGCGCGCGCGGTGTTGATACGGAAGCGGGTGAGGTACATCAGTCGCTCTCCAGCAGGGGCATCGGATCGTGCTCCGGGACCTCCGGCACCTCGGCCGGCCGCGGTACGGCGTCGTGCCGCACCGACCGGCGGGCGTACCGGCGGTGGCGCGGATCGAAGCTGAGCGGCTGGTCGGCCACGACGTCACCGGGCGGGTCGTCGGGCGCGGAGTCCAGCCGCACGGGAAGCCGGTCCGGGGCGGTACGGGCGGTCTGCTCCCGATACCAGGCCGAGGCGAGCCACGGATGCTCCAGCAACGCCGTCTCCAGCCCCGTGTCGTGCCGGACGCCCAGGTCGAGCCGGCGCCCGGGTGGGCAGGCGCGCCGGCCGAGAAACGGCAGGAAGTGCGGAGACCGCCTTACCTGACGCGGTAACCAGTCGTCCCAGAGTCGCCCGGCCACGGCACCGCTGTCCGCCATATGCCGCCACAGCGGCAGCCACGCGCCGCTCCTGCCGCCCTCGCGCTGGTCGGACTTCGCCCACACCGTGCGGGCGGGCGAGGACAATCGCTCACCGATACGTGCCGCATCCGGCGGCCTGCCGTTCATGCCCTGCATTAGACCCCGGGACAAGGTGATGTATAACGCTGATGAGTAATTCTGTCTGATAATTCACGCTAGTGATTGACGTCTTGTAGTTTGCTTCTTCGCAACTGTTGGCCCCCCTCCAATCGCCCGCCGGCCACTCACTCTTCCGGCTTACCCGGGCAGGAGCCCCCGATGGACGTACGCTGAGCTGTACCTGAGGCGATGCATGCGGCCCCGTTGGACCGACTGGTGGAAATGCCCGAATCTCCGTTTGTTGCTCAGAACGGCCTCACCGCTCGATAAAACACCCAGGTCAGTGAGACTGCTCCCCGCACACGCGGGGATGGACCCGACTGCACATCGTGTGCCAGGACGTCAGCAGACTGCTCCCCGCGCACGCGGGGATGGACCCGGGTGGTGCAGGCCAGCCAGCAGGTACGCCGCGCTGCTCCCCGCGCACGCGGGGATGGACCCGCGATGTGCATCTCCAAGCCGGTGAGCCGGTGCTGCTCCCCGTGCACGCGGGGATGGACCCGAAGCTGGACTTGCCGATGCCGGGTTCGCCCACTGCTCCCCGCGCATGCGGGGATGGCCCCACCACGGAGCCGACGCCGGCGGACCGCGTCGTGCTGCTCCCCGCGCATGCGGGGATAGAGTCTGGGATTGCCCCCTGGTGCTCCAGGGCCGGATCGATCCGATCGAAGACTGGCAACCCGTGAGCCGGCCGCCGTCTGCAGTGACTCCGTAGGTAGTCCTGTAGTGCAAACCAACTAGTAGGCGTAGAACCCGGCGCCCGACTTCCGGCCCAGCCGCCCCGCCTCGACCATCCGCGCCAGCAGCGGCGGCGTCGCGTACGACGGCTCCTTGTACTCGGCGTACATCGAGTCGGCCACCGAGGCGATGACGTCGAGGCCGATGAGGTCCGAGAGCTTCAGCGGGCCCATCGGGTGGGCGCAGCCCAGCTCCATCCCGTTGTCGATGTCCTCGCGCGTCGCGATGCCGGACTCGAACATCCGGACCGCGGCGAGCAGATACGGGATCAGCAGCGCGTTGACGACGAACCCGGAGCGGTCCTGGGCCCGGATGGAGTGCTTGCCGAGCACGTCGCGGGCCAGCGCCTCGGTCCGCTTGAGCGTGTCGTCGCTGGTCGTCAGGGCCGGGATCAGCTCGACGAGGCGCTGTACGGGCGCGGGGTTGAAGAAGTGCATCCCGATGACCTGCTCCGGCCGCGTGGTGGCGATGGCGAGCTTGACCAGCGGGATGGAGGAGGTGTTGGAGGCAAGGACGGCGTCCTGGCGGGTGACGACCTGATCAAGGATCTGGAAGATTTCGATCTTGACCTGTTCGTTTTCCACCACCGCCTCGATCACAAGATCGCTGTCCGCAAGCTCTCCGAGATCGGTGGTGAAGCTCAGCGCGTCCAGCGCCTCGTCCCGTTCCACCTCGGTGATCTTGCCGCGCTCCGCGGCCTTGGCGAGCGAGTTGGTGACGCGGGTACGGCCCAGTTCGAGGGCGTCGCCGGTGGTCTCGGCGACGACGACCTGAAGGCCGGAGCGGGCACACACCTCGGCGATGCCGGAACCCATCTGGCCGGATCCGACCACTCCGACGCGTTCGATGTCGGTCAATGTCTCTCCTCGTCCCTCGTCCTGCCGTGTGGGCAACCCTTTCGGACCCCTGACGTTACCCGCGTAGCGCATGGCTCTTGTCCCCGGGTGAGGCGGGACGCGAGGATGTGCCGCAACTGACGAGTGGTTCAGACCACTTGGCTCAGTCGGATTCTTGTTCTCGGCGATTCGGAGGGTCCAGATGGGGAGCAGCACTCCCGGCAGACCGCACCACCTCAGCAGACGCCGGTTCGGCGCCGCGGCGGTGGGTGCCCTGTCCGCGGTGACCGTGGCGGGCGACGCGATCGCGGCCACGGCCGGCGCGGCGGGGCGCGGCCACAGCCGCCCGGCCGGGCAGATGCGCGGCTCGTGGGTGGCGACGGTGGCGAACATCGACTGGCCGGTCCAGCAGGGCCTGAGCGCGGCCGAGCAGCAGCGTCAGTTGCTGGCCCGGCTCGACGAGGCGGCGGACCGGCGGATGAACACCGTCGTCTTCCAGGCCCGGCCGACGGCGGACGCGATGTGGCCGTCGCCGCACGAGCCGTGGTCGGAGTGGCTCTCCGGGACCCAGGGCGCCGACCCGGGCTGGGACCCGCTCGGCTTCGCCGTCCGCGAGGCCCACCGGCGCGGTCTCGAACTGCACGCCTGGTTCAACCCCTACCGGGTGCGCAACGACGCGCGCGCGGAGAAGCTGGTGCCCGAACACCCGGCGAACCGGCACCCCGACTGGGTCGTCCCGTACGGCGGCAAGATCTACTACGACCCGGGGGTGCCGGAGGTCCGCCGCTTCGTCCAGCGCTGCATCCTCGACGCCGTACGCCGCTACGACATCGACGCCGTGCACTTCGACGACTACTTCTACCCGTACCCGGTCGCGGGCCAGGAGTTCGCCGACGAGGAGACGTACCGGAAGTACGGCGGCGCCTTCGCGGACAAGGCCGACTGGCGGCGCAACAACGTCGACCTGCTGGTCGCGGAGCTGGGCCGGGCCATCAAGCGGACGAAGCCCAACGTGCAGTTCGGCGTCAGCCCGTTCGCGGTCTGGCGGAACGCGGCCACCGACCCCGAGGGCTCCGACACCCAGGCGGGCACGCAGACGTACGACAACCTCTACGCCGACACCCGTAAATGGGTGCGCGAAGGCTGGATCGACTACATCGTCCCGCAGGTGTACTGGAACATCGGCTTCGCGGTCGCCGACTACGCCAAGATCGTGCCCTGGTGGAACGACGTGGTCGCGGGCACCGGCGTCAACCTCTACATCGGCGAGGCGCTCTACAAGGTCGGCACCGCCGGCCAGCCCGCGGCCTGGTTCGACCCGGCGGAACTCTCCCGTCACCTGACGTTCTGCCAGGGCTACCCGGAGGTCCAGGGCAACATGTACTTCTCTGCGAAACTGCTGCCCCAGGACCCGCTGGGCGCGGTCAGCAGGCTCGTCGCCGACCACTACCGCGAGCCGGCCAGGCCGCCGCGCTGCTGACGGCGCGCCCGCCGGCCCCCGCCGTCCCGGCCGCACCGCCACCCGCGGCCGCGGACGTCAGCCCTGCCCGGACTCCCGGTCCCGATGCCGGACCACGGAGTCCGGGCCGGGTGACACCAGCGCCTCGTGGCCGTCGTCGAACCGCACCCGGTAGGGCGGTGCGCCGGCTGCGCCCATGACTTCGAGGATCTCCGCCGTCCGGTCCTCCTGACCAACGACACGGCCGTGCACACACAGCTTGTCGCCCACTTCAGCCTGCATCGGGTCGACCTCCTGTCCGGCTCGTCCCCAGATGATGGGGTCCGTGACGCCAGTTTAGGGGCGGGTGCCGCGCTTGGCTCCCGGAGAATTCCGGTGTACGGGCCATGCACCGCGTGCCAGGCTCTGCCCATGGCTCACGTACCCGCCCCGTACGAGGTCTCCACCGACCCCGCCCGCCTCGACCGCGCGCTCGTCCACCGCTGGCTGTCCACCGACGCGTACTGGGCGCTCGGCCGCAGCCGCGCGCAGCAGGACACCGCGATCGACCACTCCCTGAACTTCGGCGTCTACGCCCCGGAGGCAGCCGCCGCCGGCGGCGGCCCCCGCGGCGCGGGCGGGCAGGTCGCGTACGCCCGCGTCGTCACCGACCGCGCCACCTTCGCCTGGCTCTGCGACGTCTACGTGGCCCGCGAAGCCCGCGGCGCAGGCGTGGGCAGCGGCCTCGTCGCCGCCGTCCGCGACCACCTCGCGCCGTACCGGCTGCGCCGTGTCCTGCTGGCGACCGGCGACGCCCACGAGGTCTACGCGAGGCTCGGCTTCGAGCCGCTGGCGGATCCGACCCAGTGGATGGCTCTGGGCAGAGCCTGACGGGGCTCTTACCATCACCGCATGAACGTTCGTCTCACGCTGCTCGCCGCGGCCCGCAACTCCTCGCGGCTCGCGGAGCGCTTCGACGACGACCGGCCGCTGGACGCGGACGGCTGGGTGGCGGCCGAGCGCGCCGTTCCGGTGTTCTCCCCGCTGGCCGCAGCCGAGTTGCGGTACTGCTCGCCCACGCAGCGCTCCCGCGAGACGGGCCGGGTGCTCGGCCTCGCGCCGCTGGCCCAACTCGCGCTGCGCGACTGCGACATGGGCCGGTGGCGGGGGCGCACGCTGGAGGAGGTGATGATGACCGAGCCGCGCGACGTGGACGCCTGGCTCGCGGATCCGCACGCCGCCCCGCACGGGGGCGAGCCGCTGATCGCCTTCATCCAGCGGATAGGCGGCTGGCTGGACACCCGTCCGGTGGACGACGGCACCCACGTGCTCGCCGTCACCGAGCCCTCGATCATCCGCGCCGCGCTGGTCTACGCGCTGAAGGCGCCGCCCGTCTCGTACTGGCACATCGACGTGATGCCGCTGTCGGCGATCAGCCTGACGGGCCGCCCCGGGCGGTGGAGCCTGCACGTCGACAGTTGGGCGTGAGCGCCGGGGCGAGTGGACTGCGGGGCGCGGCGGGCGGATGATGTCGGGGCCATTGCCAACTCCCTACGGGTAGGTAAATCTACTGCCTGGTAGGTAGCCGCAGCACCGGGTGCGAGGAGCGAGACGCGATGAGCTCGTACGACGTGATCGTGATCGGTTCCGGCTTCGGCGGCTCGGTGGCCGCCCTGCGCCTGACCGAGAAGGGCTACAAGGTCGGCGTGCTGGAGGCCGGGCGCAGATTCGCCCGCGAGCAACTGCCCAAGAACTCCTGGCGGCTGCGCGACTACCTGTGGGCCCCCGCCCTCGGCCTCTACGGCATCCAGCGCATCCACCTCCTCAGCAACGTGATGGTGCTCGCCGGCGCCGGCGTGGGCGGCGGCTCCCTCAACTACGCCAACACCCTCTACGTGCCGCCGCCCGCCTTCTTCCGGGACCGGCAGTGGGGCCACATCACCGACTGGCAGGAGGAGTTGGCCCCCTACTACGACCAGGCGAAGCGGATGCTCGGCGTCCGGGAGAACCCCACGACCACCGAGGCGGACACGTACCTCAAGACCACCGCCGAGCGCATGGGTGCCGGCGACTCCTTCCGGCTCACCCCTGTCGGCGTCTTCTACGGCGACGGGCGCGACGCCGGCGGCGGGACCACGGCGGCTCCCGGCGAGACCGTGCCCGACCCGTACTTCGGCGGCGCGGGCCCGGAGCGTGCCGCGTGCCTGGAGTGCGGCTCGTGCATGACCGGCTGCCGCTACGGCGCGAAGAACACCCTGACGGAGAACTACCTCTATCTCGCCGAGCGGCGCGGCGCCGTCATCCACCCGCTGACCACCGTCGTCGACGTGCACGAGGCCGCCGGCGGTGGCTACGAGGTGACCACGGTGGCGACGAACAAGCGCCGCCGCGGCAAGCGGGAGGTGCTGCGCTGCGACCACGTGGTGGTCGCGGCGGGCACGTACGGCACCCAGACCCTGCTGCACCGCATGAAGTCCAGCGGCCGGCTGCCCGGACTCTCCCCGCGCCTCGGCGAGCTGACCCGCACCAACTCCGAGGCGCTGGTCGGCGCGGTGACCTTCCCGCGCACGTACCGCAAGAAGCGCGGCGCGGGCGAGCCGGACTTCACCAAGGGAGTGGCCATCACCTCCTCGATCCACCCCAACGACACCACGCACATCGAGAACGTGCGCTACGGCAAGGGCTCCAACGCGATGGCGCTGCTGTGCGTCCCGCAGTTCAAGCCCGCCGGGAAGCTGCCCAAGGCGCTGCGGGTGCTGGGCGCGTATCTGCGGCACCCGGTGCTGGTGGCGCGGACGGCCACGACGTACCGGTGGTCCGAGCGGACGATCATCGGGCTCGTCATGCAGACCCACGACAACTCGCTGACCACGTACCTGAAGGACAAGGGCCTCGGCAAGGGCCTGCTCACGGCCCGGCAGGGCCACGGGGCACCGAACCCGGTGCACCTCCCCGAGGGGGCGGAGGCGGCGCGGCAGCTCGCCGAGCAGATCGGCGGCCAGCCGGGCACGAACCTCGGCGAGCTGATGGGCAAGCCGCTGACGGCGCACTTCCTGGGCGGCTGCCCCATCGGCGAGGACGCGGAGCACGGCGTCATCGACCCGTACCACCGGCTGTACGGCCACCCGGGGATCTCGGTGGTGGACGGCTCGGCGGTCTCCGCGAACCTCGGCGTGAACCCGTCGCTGACGATCACGGCGCAGGCGGAGCGGGCGATGGCGCTGTGGCCCAACAAGGGCGAGAAGGACCCCCGCCCCGCGCAGAACGACCCCTACACCCGCCTCCGCCCGGTGCCCCCGCGGCAGCAGGCGGTGCCGGCGGGCGCGTTCGGCGCCCTGCTCCTCCCGATCCCGGAGGTCCCGCCGAAGAGCTGACCGGCCACATGTGCCACGCAGGACACGCTCTGAGTGGGCGGGTCGCGAGGTGATGTCCGTTTCCGGTTGGGGTTGGGGCAGGTTCGCTGGTGGAGCTGTGTCGGCTGTTGCTTCCTGGCGAAGTTGCCGGTGTCGGCCTCGGTGAGGATGTCGAGTTTGACCGGGCGTTTCAGCCTGGCGCGGGTGCCTTCGATGTTTCTTCGGCAGCAGTTCGTGGCCGGGAGCTTCGCAGACGTCCTTGGCCCGTAGCGGTCCGGTCGCGTGGTTGAAGGCGGCGAGGATGCGGGGGTAGTCCGGGTGCTCGGGCAGGTCCGGCGGGGAGGCGGGGAGCCGGTCGGCGAGGCCGGTGACGGTCTTGCGGGTGATCGCGAGGTGCTCCAGTTGTATCTCGGCTTCCCGTGACCGGGTCTGCAGGCCGTCGATCTGTGCGCGGAGGTCGTTGGCCAGGGTCCGGGCGGCGTCCTCCTGGAGGTCCAGGGCATCGAGCAGGGGCTGGATGTTCACGCTGCCACCGCGTTCGCCGCGCGCCAGGTGGGGGCGTTCGTGGCGGTGCTGCTGCCGATGGCGGGGGCGGCCCTGGTCGGCGCGGCGGTGGCGGGCAGGCTGCGTAGGCCCTCTGCTCCCGAAGCCGCCACGAAATGACAAGCAGTTCCCTGCAGTGGTTCAGTGTCACGCGTGAGTGGGTCCTGTCGACGCTCCTCCCGCCCGCGGGCGGCCTGCCTCGGTGTCCGAGTAGCCCAGCGAGCCGATGCCATGCGGCGCCCCGCAGTCAGGTGTAGGTGTACCGAGTGGGGGACGTGGCCGTGGCTCCGGTGGAGGTCGTCGCGACCACCGTCACGGGGCCGGGCGTGGACGTCGCAGGGGTGACCGCCTGCACCTTGATGTCGGACATGACCTTGACCAAGAGGGCCGGGACGCCGCCGAAGGTGACGCTGGTGACCTGGGACAGGAACGTGCCGTTGAGGTTCACGACGCGGCCTCCCGTGCGCGGCCCGGAGGTGGGGCTGATGCTGGTGATGGTGGGACCGCCGAGGTAGGTGTAGGAAAGGCTGTTGGAGGTGCCTCCCGGGCTGACCATGTAGACGGGGACGGTGTGGGCAAGGGTCGACGGCGGGACGGTCACGGTGAGCTGGGTGTCCGACAGGACGGTGGTGGGCACCTCGGCGGTGCCGAACCGTACGGTCTTGAGCCCGACGAACCGTAACCCGGTGAGGGTGATGGTGTTTCCCCCGCTCATCGACCCGGAGGTGGCCGAGAGCTGGTTCACGACGGGCCGCTGGCGGTAGTAGTAGTAGCCGACGATCGCCGTTCCGCCGCTGGCGGTCACGATGACCGGTACGGCTGATCGGATGGTGGAAGGGGCGGTCGCGGTCAGCGTGGTGTCGCTGATCACGGCGAAGTCCGTGGCCTGCCGGGCCCCGAAGCGGACGGAGGTCGTCCCGAGGAAGCCCCGGCCTTCGATGATCAAGGTCGTTCCGCCGCCCCGGGGGCCGGTGTTGGGGGAGATGCTGGCGGGCCTTCTCAGGACGCCGACCGTGTTGCCGCCGTGGTCGACGACATACAGATATCCGCCGTCCGGTGTGGTTGCCACCTTGTGGGGTCCGGCGAATCCCGGGATGGTTTCGCTGACGCTGTTGCTGCTCGGGTTGATCACCGTCAGCGAGCCCGCGCCGGTCATGGACGCGTAGATGAGCGTCCCGTCCGGGGAGGCGGTCAGATAGGCGGGGATGCTCGCGACGGTGATGGTGTCGATGACGGCGTTGGTGGCCGTGCTGATGACACTCACCTTGCGGGAACCGGAGTTCGCCACGTACACACGGGTCCCGTTGGGCGTGGCGGCCACGCCCAGGGGCGCTTGGAAGCCGGTCACGGTGGCCACCACGGTGTTGCCCACCGTGCCGATCACGCTCACGGTGCCGTCGGTGGAGTTGCTGACGTAGGCCCGCAGCCCGTCGGGCCTGACGGTGATGGCCTGGGGGCCGTTTCCCACGGTGATGGTGCCGGTGACGGTGTTGGTGGCCGTGCTGATGACACTCACGGTGCCGGCACCCGAGTTCGCCACGTATACACGGGTCCCGTCGGGGGTGACGGCCAGCCCGCGCGGAGCGTTGAGGCCGCTGACGGTACCGGCGAGAGCGCCGGTGGCCGTGTTGACGACGGCGACGGTTCCCGAGCCGGGCATGGTCACGTAGACGTACCGGCCGTCGGGGGTGACCGCCGCGGCCCACGGGCCGGCCCCCACACCGATGGTGGTGACGACGGCGTCCGTGGCGGTGTCGATCACGCTCAACGTGTTGCTGCCCGAGTTGGTCACATAGGCGCGCAGCCCGTCGGGCCGCATGGCCACGGAGTGGGGCGCCGATCCCACCGGGATCGCGCTGACGCCGTCCACCAGGGGCAGGGCGGCGGACGAGGAACTCCCGGACTTCCCGGTTTCTGGCGGTGCTTGACCGACTGACATTGCCGACTCCTCTCGACCGGACTCCCGAATTCGGTGAGTTCAGAGCGAGTTGAGGATTTCACGCCCTGCAGTCCCGGTAACCTGGGGCCCCTGAACTCAGGGGTCGATTCCGTGTGTTCCCCTGACCCTCCCATCCGTCGCGACCCTGCATAAGTGGTCAACCGAAGCGCCCGGGTGCATATTTTGGCAGAGGGAAGCAATTCATCTTGTAGTATTTACCACTCATTACATCATGTGCGCTCTAGCACATTCGTGGAATCTCCGCTTCAGTTGTGTGTACAAGGACGCCCTGCGTGAGGAATCCCATCCCACTGAAATGGCGCCGACATCACGGCCATTCGTACCCCCGCAAGCAGGGCCGCCATCCCGGAGAAGCAGACACCCAGCGCGAAGGAGAAGGCCCATGGTCACTCTGAACCCGAATCAGGGACCCACCTCGGGTGGTAACCAGGTCGTCATCACCGGGACGAATCTCGCGGGCGCCACCAGCGTGAAGTTCGGCTCCAAGTCGGCCACCTTCACGGTCGACAGCGACACCCGTATCACCGCTGTGGCGCCCTCGAACAACGCTGCGGTCCAGGTCGTCGTCACCACGCCGGGCGGAACGGCCCCGGGCTGGTACTACTACATCACGGCACCGGCCAAATCGAGCCTCAGTGCGACCACCGGGCCGCTCGACGGCATCCCCGTCACCCTCAACGGTTCGAGCCTGCAGACCGCCACGTCGATGTCCTTCGGCTCCAACACCGCCATTCCCACCGTGGTGAACGACACTAGGCTGAACGTCCAGGTGCCGGCCGTGACCACCCCCCAGACCGTCCCGGTCAGCGTCACGACCAAGGGCGGCACGACCAACGGGCTCACCTTCACCTATCTGGGCGCTCCGACGGTGACCAGCATGAACCCCGTCACCGGACCGGACTACGGCGGCACGGCGTCCACCATCATCGGCACCAACTTCAGCGAAGTCGTGGACGTGTCGTACGGCCCCGACCCGACCGCCTACAACATCATCGACGACAGCACCATCGTCGCCTACTCCCCGGGCGGCACGGGCATAGTCACAGTCACCCTCACCAGCGCGGGGGGCAGCGACTCCTCGCAGTCATTCACCTACACCGTCACCCCCGGCTGAGCCGGCCGAATGGGCGCTGAGCCTGCGAGCCCGCCCGCGGAACCGGGTCACACAGGCCCGGTTCCGCACACGACTGTTCGGCGGTGGCTGTCTTTGTGGGTGGTTCGTGAGTCTTTGAGTGGATCTGCTGTCGCCTGATGGTGTGGCGCCGGGGCCGCATCTGCCGGTCCGCGGGTGGTGATCCGGTGATGTGTCCGGGTGAGTGAGTGCGTGCCGTACCGAGTGACTTATCGGATGCGCAGTGGGCGTTGATCGAGCCGGTGATGACCGCGTGGAAGGACCGGCACCGCTCGGTCAGTGGCCACCAGGACGCCTACGCCATGCGGGAGATCGTGAACGCGATCCTCTACCAGGGGCGGACCGGCTGCCGGTGGGCCTGTCTCCCGCACGACCTGCCCCAGAAGAGCGCGGCCTACTCCTACTTCGCCGCCTGGTGGGACGACGGGACTGACCAGGTCATCCACGAACTCCTGCGCTGCCAGGTCTGTGAACGCGCCCGGCGATGAGAGGATCCGGCCCAGAAGATGTGGCGCATCGACCGCACCGCCGACTACGGCGCCCCGCTCGGCGACGCGATCGCGCACTACGGGCGGATCGCGAAGACCCCTGCACATCCTGCGCCTGGCCGACGAGCCTGGCTACCGTCGGCAGATCAAGGTGCAGGCCAACCGCCAGGAGGGCCGCCACGCGCTGACCCGGAAGATCTTCCACGGGAAGCAGGGCCAGCTCTACCAGCGCTACCAGGACGGCATGGAGGACCAGATCGGCGCCCTGGGCCCTGGTTCTCAACGCGCTCGTACTGTTCAACACCAGGTACATGGACGCAGCGGTGAACCAGTTGCGCGCGGACGGCTTCGATGTCCGTGACGAGGATGTAGCCCGTCTCTCGCCGTTCGTGCGGCACCACATCAACATGCTCGGCCGGTGCTCGTTCCTACTGCCCGAGATGCCCGGCGGACTGCGGCCGCTGCGCGACCCGGAGCGGGCCGAGGTGTGAGCAGAGGCGAGGGAGCGGCTCCGAGCACTGCCGCCCCCTCGCCGGTCAGACCGGGGCGTTCTTCTGCTCGACCGTTCGGCGCCGGGCATCCCCCGGCTGTCGGGCTGGGCTTACTTGCCGGCGATGCTCCACGTACCGTCGCCGTCCTCGGCGTTGCTGCCAAGGGCGGTCCACTCGGCGTCGTCGAGGCCGAGGGCCGCGCGGAGGTAGGCGGAGATCGCGTCGGCGAGGAGGACGACGCGGGCGGGGTCCTCGTCGGTGGTCTCGGCGACCCTTTCGCCGGCGATGCCGCCCATGGTGTGCTCGGCCTCGGCGATGGTGAGCAGGCTCTTGGGGGCCGGGCTGAGGTGGTAGGCGTCGGTGAACCACTCCGGCCCCCGGGTGGAGAGCTGCGACTGGTCCTTTCCGCCCGCGATGACCAGGGCCGGGGTGACCATGGTGGAGAAGTCCGGCTTCATGAACGGGAGGTTCTCGGCGGCGAACGGGGTAAGGCTGTCGCCGGTTCCGGTCGCGGCGATCAGCGCGCCCGCCGACACCGCGGAGTGGGAGAAGTCCTCGCCGGGAACGTTGTCGGCGTCGAGTACGCGGGCACCGAGGAGGGCGCCCGCGGTCTGGGCGCCCCAGGAGTGGCCGACCACGGCGGTGCGTTCACGGTCGACGCGGGTCTCCAGGCCGGCCTGGGCCAGGATGTCGCCGAGGTTGTCGAGGATCGCGTGGAGATCGGCTATCCGCACGCGCCAGATGGTGGCGAAGCGCGGGTCGTCCCAGCCGATGGCGTTGCGGCGGGAGTCCAGATGGGTGGGCTGCACCACGACGAATCCGGCGGCGGCCCACCGGTCGACGAGGGGCTCGTACCCGTCCAGGGACCACGCGTTGCCGTGGGAGAAGACGATCACGGGCAGGTTCTGGCCCGACCGGGGGGCGGTGACCTTCACCTGCAGGTCGATGCCGCGGCCAGGTGCGGGAACGGGGATGGGCTTGACCGAGACGATCTGGTGACCGAGGGGGCGGGAGGACATGGGGGACCTGTGCTTTCTCTGCGGAGCGGCTCTGCCATACTTTGGCGGAGCGCTGTTCCGCCAAATTTAGCGGAACATTGTTCCGCGAGCAAAGGGAGCCATCCGTGCCAGAGTCGGTCGGGGTACGCCAAGCACAGGCGCAGCGCACCCGCAGCGGCGTACTGGAGGCTGCTGCGGCGGTCTTCGTCGAGCAGGGCGTCCAGGCGCCTGTCCGTGACATCGCCGAACGCGCCGGCGTCGGTGTCGGCACGGTCTACCGGAACTTCCCGACCCGCGCGGACCTCGTCACCGCCGTCTATCGGCACCAGATCGACGCCTGCGCCGCTCTCGCGCCCCGACTCCTTGAGGAGTCCGCCTCGCCGTTCACCGCCCTGACCCTGTGGACGGACGTGTTCGTGGACTTCCTGGTGACCAAGCACGGCCTCGGCGCGGCACTGGGGTCCGGAGATCCGGGACTGGAGAACCTCCACGCCCTCATGCTCGACACCCTGGTCCCGGCCTGCACGACGCTGCTGGACGCCTGCGCCGCCGACGACGAACTACGCCCCGGTGTCACCGCCTACACGCTCATGCGCGCCATCGGAAACCTCTGCATCACCGGCCCCGACTACGATCAGGCCGACGCCAAGCGCATGATCGCCCTCCTCCTCACCGGATGTCGCAACACGGCATGACAACAGGCCCGGCGCCCGTGCCGCCCACACCCGCTACGCCGGTCTCTGTCCACTGCGCAAAGTCGCAACGTGGACCACGGCTGCATCCACTGCCCGCCACTGGTAGCGGCGCCCTGGAGGGCGCCCGCGCGCGTCCTGGCCCGTCACACCACTGTTCCACCTCGTCCGCGGCGCCCGCACATCAGCGACCGGGCGAGGTGGCGGTGGTTCAAGGCGAGCCGCGGCCGATCAGCGCCGGGCGTCGCCTGGGGCCAGCAGACTGGTGACGCCCGCGATGGCCTCCGGCGAGGGCTTGAAGTAGCGGCGGACGTTCTCGGCCTTCTTGTGCCGGGACTGGGCCATCAGCATCAGCTCGGAGGCGCCCTGCTCGCCGAAAGTGGGTCAGGCCGGAGTGGCGGTACGGACGGTCAGCGCCTTCCCGGCCAGCAGTTGCACGACGGTGGGCGCCGCTTCCCCCCTTGCCGCGGATAACAGGGCCGCTTCACGTACGGCCCGGAGAACGTCACCGCAGGTGACGGATCAAACTCCCGCAGATAATAGGGCGTTATCCGTGGAACAACATCACACCCGTCCCGCGACCGACGTCCCGTCAGCCGCCGATCAGGAACGACGAGGGCTTAGCGCCGGTTTACGTTCCGATGTTCCTCGACCCCCGTAACGGCCCCGCCGCACCGACCGCTTCCGCCAGATCGGGCCGCGGAATGTAGGCGGTCGCGATCCACGGCAGGTCGTCCTCCGGCCCGGCGGCCAGCACCGGAGCCGTGAACGCCCCGCCCACCGCCCGCGCCGCCGCCAGCTCCCGTGCGAACCGCCGCCGGAACTCCCCCTGCCGCGCCAGATGCGGATGCAGGACCTTCACCGCCACCGCCCGCCCACCCGGCGACCGGCCCAGGAACACCTCGCCCATCCCGCCGGCACCCAGCCGGCCCCGCAGCCCGAACCGCCCCCCTCTCCGGGTCCCCGGCCCTCAGCGGCTCCACCCCGGCCCCCCTCCCCACCCCGGCACCCACGGCCCGGCGCCCACGTCCGGCGCCCCCACGCAGGTTACGTTCCCCCGGCTCTCGCCGTGGCCGGCCGGGCAGTCGGAAGCGCATCGAAGGGGAAGACCGGGATCCGGTCTCCATCCGGCGGGACCGGTACCGTCGAATATTCTTTGCATAGCTCTGCTGTCATCCGTATAGTCATGCTGAGACGAGGAGGAGCGGATGACCGTGCAGGTGGCAGTGGCCGGGGCGAGCGGGTATGTGGGCGGGGAGCTGCTTCGGGTGCTGCTGGGGCATCCCGGGGTCGAGATCGGGGCTCTCACCGCCCACGCCAACGCCGGGCGGCCCCTCGGCGACATACAGCCGCACCTCGCGCCCCTCGCCGAGCGGGAGCTGGCCGAGACCGCGCCCGGCGTGCTCGCCGGGCACGACGTCGTGTTCCTCGCGCTGCCGCACGGGCAGTCCGCCGCCGTGGCGGCGGAGCTCGGCGAGGGCGTGCTCGTCGTCGACTGCGGCGCCGACCACCGGCTCGCCGACGCCGCCGACTGGGAGCGGTTCTACGGCACGCCGCACGCCGGCACCTGGCCGTACGGGCTGCCCGAGCTGCCCGGGCACCGCGACGCCCTCCACGGGGTCCGGCGCATCGCGGTTCCCGGGTGCTACCCGACCGCCGTCTCCCTCGGCCTCTTCCCCGCGTACGCCGCCGGGCTCGCCGAGCCGGAGGCCGTCGTCGTCGCCGCCTCCGGCACCTCCGGCGCCGGCAAGGCGCTCAAGCCGCACCTGCTGGCCAGCGAGGTGATGGGCTCCATGAGCCCGTACGGCGTCGGCGGCGGGCACCGGCACACGCCGGAGATCGGCCAGAACCTCAGCGCCGTCGCGGGGGAGCCGGTCACGGTCTCCTTCACCCCGACCCTCGCCCCGATGCCCCGCGGCATCCTCGCCACCAGCACGGCGCGGGCCCGCCCCGGCACCACGGCGGAGGCGGTGCGCGCCGCGTACGAGAAGGCGTACCAGGGCGAGCCGTTCGTCCGGCTGCTGCCGCCCGGGCAGTGGCCCGCCACCGGCGCGGTCACCGGCTCCAACACCGCGCTGCTACAGGTCGCGTACGACGAGAGCGCCCGGCGCATCATCGCCGTCAGCGCCATCGACAACCTCACCAAGGGCACCGCCGGCGGCGCGGTGCAGAGCATGAACATCGCCCTCGGACTCCCCGAGGAGCTGGGGCTTTCTACGACAGGAGTGGCACCTTGAGCGTCACGGCAGCCAAAGGGTTCACGGCGGCGGGCATCGCCGCCGGGATCAAGGAGAACGGCAACCCGGACCTGGCCCTCGTGGTCAACGAGGGGCCCCGCCGCGCCGCCGCCGGGGTCTTCACCGCCAACCGCGTCAAGGCCGCCCCGGTCGTCTGGTCCGAGCAGGTGGTCAAGGGCGGCGAGGTGTCCGCGGTGATCCTCAACTCCGGCGGCGCCAACGCCTGCACCGGACCCCGCGGCTTCCAGGACACCCACGCCACCGCCGAGCGCGTCGCCGAGGTGCTCGGCCACAGTGCCGCGGAGGTCGCCGTGGCCTCCACCGGGCTGATCGGCATGCTGCTGCCGATGGACAAGCTGCTGCCCGGCGTCGGCCTGGCCGCGGCGGAGCTGTCCGCGCACGGCGGCGAGAAGGCCGCCATCGCCATCAAGACCACGGACAGCGTGCACAAGACCGCCGTCGTCACCGCCGGCGGCGACGGCGCGGCCTGGACCGTGGGCGGCATGGCCAAGGGCGCGGGCATGCTCGCGCCCGGGCTGGCGACCATGCTCGTCGTCCTCACCACCGACGCCGACGTGCCCGCCGCCGATCTCGACGCCGCGCTGCGCGCCGCGACCCGCACCACCTTCGACCGCGTCGACTCCGACGGCGCCATGTCCACCAACGACACCGTGCTGCTGCTGGCCTCCGGCGCCAGCGGGGTCCGGCCGCCGCAGCCGGAGTTCGCCGAGGCGGTACGGGCCGTCTGCGACAGCCTCGGCCGGCAGCTGATCGCCGACGCCGAGGGCGCCAGCAAGGAGATCAAGGTCGAGGTCGTGGGCGCGGCCGGCGAGAACGACGCCGTGGAGGTCGGCCGCTCCATCGCCCGCAACAACCTCCTCAAGTGCGCCATCCACGGCGAGGACCCCAACTGGGGCCGGGTGCTGGCCTCGATCGGCACCACCTCCGCCGCCTTCGAGCCGGACCGGCTGAACGTCGCGATCAACGGCGTGTGGGTGTGCAAGAACGGCTCGTTCGGCGAGGACCGCGACCTGGTCGACATGCGCTACCGCGAGGTCCACATCGTGGCGGACCTCGCGGCAGGCGATGCCGAAGCGGTGATCTGGACCAACGACCTGACGGCCGACTACGTCCACGAGAACAGCGCGTACAGCTCATGACGACCACCTCCGCGCCCGCCGCGGCACCGGCCACCCCCACCCGCAAGCACACCGCCCTGCCCAAGGCCCGCACGCTCATCGAGGCGCTGCCCTGGCTCACCCGCCACCACGGCAAGGTCGTCGTGGTCAAGTTCGGCGGCAACGCCATGGTCGACGACGACCTGAAGCGCGCCTTCGCCCAGGACGTCGTCTTCCTGCGGCACGCGGGGCTGCGGCCCGTCGTCGTGCACGGCGGCGGCCCGCAGATCAGCGCGCAGCTCGACCGGCACGGCCTGGCCAGCGAGTTCCGCGCCGGGCTGCGGGTGACGACGCCGGAGGCGATGGCCGTCGTACGGATGGTGCTCGCCGGGCAGGTGCAGCGCGAGCTGGTCGGCCTGCTCAACGAGCACGGCCCCTTCGCCGTCGGCCTGACCGGCGAGGACGCGCACACCATCACCGCCACCCGGCACCGCCCGCTGGTCGACGGCGAGCCGGTCGACATCGGCCGGGTCGGCGAGGTCACCGACATCGACACCGGCGCGATAGAGGCGCTGCTCGCGGACGGCCGTATCCCGGTCGTCTCCTCCGTCGCCCGCTCCGCCGACGAGTCCGACGCGGCCGGCGAGGTCTTCAACGTCAACGCCGACACCGCCGCCGCCGCGCTGGCCGCCGCGCTCGGCGCGGAGACCCTGATGGTCCTCACCGACGTCGAGGGCCTGTACGAGAACTGGCCGGACAGCGACGAGGTCATCAGCCGGCTCACCGCCGGCGAGCTGGAGCGGCTGCTGCCCGACCTGGCCAGCGGCATGGTCCCGAAGATGGAGGGCTGCCTGTACGCGGTGCGCCACGGCGTGCACACCGCGCGGGTCATCGACGGCCGGGTGCCGCACTCCATCCTGCTGGAGATCTTCACGGACGAGGGCATCGGCACGATGGTCGTGCCGGACGCGGAAGGGTCTGCGACATGAGCGGCACGGGCGGCGGCACGGGCGGCGGTGGCGTGAGCGGCAACGCGGAGCTGACGGAGCGCTGGCAGGGCGCGCTGATGGACAACTACGGCACCCCGCGCCTGCCCCTCGTCCGCGGCGCGGGCGCGAAGCTGTGGGACGCCGACGGCAACGAGTACCTGGACTTCGTCGGCGGCATCGCCGTCACCTCCCTCGGCACCGCCCACCCGGCGGTCGTCGAGGCCGTCTCCAGGCAGATCGCCACGCTCGGCCACGTCTCCAACCTGTACGTCGCCGAGCCCCCGGTGGCGCTCGCCGAGCGGCTCCTCGAACTCGCCGGCCGGCCCGGCCGGGCGTTCTTCGCCAACTCCGGCGCGGAGGCGGTGGAGGCCGCGTTCAAGATCGGCCGGCTGACGGGCCGTACGCACATGGTGGGGACCGAGGGCGGCTTCCACGGCCGCACCATGGGCGCCCTGGCGCTGACCGGGCAGCCCGGCAAGCAGGAGGGCTTCGGCCCGCTGCCGGGCGAGGTCACGCACGTCCCGTACGGGGACGCGGAGGCGCTGCGCGCCGCGGTGACCGAGGAGACCGCGCTGGTGATCATCGAGCCGGTGCAGGGCGAGAACGGCGTCGTCGTACCGCCGGACGGCTATCTGGCCGCGGCCCGCGAGATCACCAGGGCCGCCGGCGCGCTGCTGGTGCTGGACGAGGTGCAGACGGGCATCGGGCGTACGGGCCACTGGTTCGCCGCGCAGGCGCAGGGTGTGGAGGCGGACGTCGTCACCCTCGCCAAGGGCCTCGGCGGCGGCCTGCCGATCGGCGCCACGCTGGCCTTCGGGCCCGCCGCCGACCTCTTCACCCCCGGAAGGCACGGCTCCACCTTCGGCGGCAACCCGGTCGCCTGCGCCGCCGCGCTGGCGGTGCTGGACGTGATCGCGGCCGACGGGCTGCTGGCGCAGGTCAAGCGGGTGGGGGAGCGGCTGCGGGACGGAATCGGCCGACTCGGGCACCCGCTGGTCGACCATGTGCGAGGCGCGGGTCTGCTGCTCGGTATGGTGCTCACCGAGGCCGCCGCGCCGCAGGTGCAACAGACGGCCCAGGCAGCGGGATTCCTGGTCAACGCGGTGGCGCCGGACGTGATCCGGCTCGCCCCGCCGCTGATCCTCGGCGAGGCGGAGGCGGACGCCCTGCTTGCCGCACTGCCGGCCGTGCTCGACGCGGCGGGTCCCGCAGCCTAGCCCCGACGAGCCGGAGAGTGACATGTCCGAGGAGCACAACGGTCCCGCCGTGCCGCACACGCGCACGGCGCGCCACCGCAGGATCGTCGACATCCTGAACCGGCAGCCGGTCCGCTCGCAGAGCCAACTGGCCAAACTCCTCGCCGACGACGGCCTGACGGTGACGCAGGCGACGCTCTCCCGGGACCTCGACGAGCTGGGCGCGGTCAAGATCCGCAACACGGGCGGCGAACTGATCTACGCCGTCCCCTCGGAGGGCGGCTTCCGCACCCCGCAGGTGCCGCTGGGCGAGTCGGCGAAGGAGGAGCGCATGGCGCGGCTCGCCGGCGAACTGCTCATCTCGGCGGAGGCGTCGGCGAACATCGTCGTGCTCCGCACGCCGCCGGGCGCGGCGCAGTTCCTCGCGTCGGCGATCGACGCGGCGGAGCTGACGCCGATCCTCGGCACGATCGCGGGGGACGACACCCTGATGGTGATCAGCCGCGACCCCTCGGGCGGCCAGTCCCTGGCCGACCACCTCCTGAAACTCGCCGAACGCGAACGCTGACCCCCTGCGGGCGGCGGGGCGGAGCCTTCGGGCTGTCTGTACCGGTGGTGTGGGCGGCGGGGTGCCGGGCGCGCGGCCTGGAAGGGGCGCGGGGGTGGGGCTTTCGAGGCTGTCCGCGCCGGGTGGCGACGGTAGCGGGGTGTGGGGCGCAGCCCCGCGGGGGTACGGGTGCGGAGCCCCGGGTTCTCCGTGGGTACGCGGCTCTGGCCGGGCGGTGCCGCGGGTAGTGCGGCGTGGGGGCGCGGGTACCGGCGAGTAGGCGCGGAGCCCGAGGTCGTCCGCGTCGGAGGCGTGGGCAGCGGATCCGGGGCGCAGCCGGTCGTCGGACCGCTCCCGTACACTCGAAAACCTGGACAGATGTCCAGCTAGTTTCCCCCGCATGCAGAAGGGCGGACGATGACCTACGTGCTGCTGATCGGTGCCATCCTCAGCGAGGTGACGGCAACCGTCGCGCTGCGGCTCTCCGAGGGCTTCTCGAAGATCCTCCCGTCGATCGTCGTGGTCGTCGGCTACATCACCGCCTTCACCCTCCTCAGCCTGGTGCTCAAACGCGGCATGTCCATGGGCATCGCGTACGGAATCTGGGCCGCCGCCGGCGTCGCGCTCGTGGCGCTCATCGGCGCCGCCTTCCTCGGCGACGGCCTCACCGGCGTCCAGATCGGCGGGCTCGTACTCGTCGCCGCAGGCGTCGTCGCGCTGGAGGTCGGCGGTGCGCACTGAGACCGGCGCCGCCGACGGGCGCGTGCAGCGCGGGCAGGAGCGGCGGCGGCTGCTGCTCGCCGCCACCGTCCGCGTCATCGGCCGCGGCGGCGTCGCCGCCGTGACGCACCGGGCCGTCGCCGCCGAGGCGGGCGTGCCCAAGTCGGTGGCCACGTACCACTTCCCGGCCGTCGCCGACCTGCTCGCCGCGGCGCTCAGCGACAGCGTCGACGCCTACGCGACCGCGCTGGCCGGCGCGCTGCCCGAGTCGTACGACACCGCCGATCTGGGCCGGCATCTGGCCGCGTATCTGGACGAGCACGGCGCGCGCTGCGCGGCGGAGTTCGACCTGTACCTCTACGCCGCCCGCCACCCCGAGCTGCGCCCCGTCCTGGGCCGCTGGCACGACCTGCTGGCCGGGATCGCCGGCCGGTTCACCAGCGATCCGGTCGCCATCACCGCGTTCGCGGCCGCGCTCGACGGGCTCAGCCTGCAGTCGCTCCTACGGGACGAGCCGCTGACCGCCGCCGAGATCCAGCAGGTCGTCGACCACGTCCTGCACCGCCGCTGAACCACGGCGGTGCCGGCCGGGCTCAACTGCCCCGTGCCTCCCGCCACTCGTGGCTCAGCAGCGACCAGACCTCCAGGTCGCGCCGCTTGCCCGCCATCTCGAACCGGCTGCGCAGCGTGCCCTCGTGGCTCATGCCCAGGCGCCTGGCGACCGCGATGCTGGCCTTGTTCGCCGGGTCGACCAGCCACTCCACCCGGGACAGGCCGCGTACGTCCACCGCCCACTCGATCATCCGCCGGGACGCCTCGGTGACCAGTCCGCGCCCCTGCGCCTCGGGCGCCAGCCAGGCGCCCAGCTCGCAGGAGCCCTCCGCGGTGTCGAAGAGCCGGTAGATCATGCCGCCGACCAGTTCGCCGTGCAGCCGGATGGCGAACATCCGGCCGGCGTCGCGGGCCTGCTTGTCGGCGTACGCCTGGAGGAAGCGGCGGGCGCCAGCTTCGTCGGTGACGTCGTGCGCCCAGGGCAGCCACGGCTCCAGGTGCGCCCGGTTCCGGTCGGTGAACGCGGTGAGCTCCGCGGCCTGCCACGGCTCCAGCGTGGTCAGTTCCGCGCCTTCGGCCAGGGGTGTGCTCAGCATCGGTGCGGCTCTTTTCTCGGTCACTGGGTGGGTGGCAGCGGCAGCGGAAGCCCGGGCAGCCCGTCGATGCTGGCCGCGATGTGCTCCTTCTTGCGGAAGTACGCGTCCAGCCCGGCGTCGTCCTCCCGCGCGAAGCGCCGGCCGTGCAGGTCGCGGTCGGCTTCGTAGGTCATGAAAGGCACAGCGTAACCGCAGGTGTCGCGGATCAGTTCGGCGGTCACGACGACGACCGCCCGCAGTCCGTGCCGGGACGGGTCGACGGCGGGGAAGTGCCCGAGCAGGGCGGGGAAGCGGGGGTCGTCGCGGAAGACGGCCTCACCGCTGCCGTGCACCCGCACGATGTTCGGCGGGCCCTCGAAGGCGCACCACATCAGCGTGATCCTGCCGTTCTCCCGCAGGTGCGCGATGGTCTCGGCGTTGCTGCCGGCGAAGTCGAGGTACGCCACGGTGCGCTCGTCGAGGACGGCGAACGAGCCCGTCAGCCCCTTCGGCGAGAGGTTCACCGTGCCGTCCGCCGCCAGCGGCGCGGTCGCCGTGAAGAACATGTGCTGCGCCTCGATGAAGGCGCGCAGCCGGCCGTCGATGCGTTCGTACGTTTTCCCCATGCGCCGAGTGTGCGGCGCGGTACGGCCGCGGCGCGCGGAGTTTCGCAGTGCGAGACCGCGTACCGCGCCCCGCGGCGTCACCGTGCCACGGTGCCGCGCGCCGTCACAGCCGGGTGATCACGGTACGGGTGAACTCCTCCGTGCTCGCCGAGCCCCCCAGGTCCGGGGTGCGGACGTCGGTGGCGGCGAGCGTCGCGGCGATGGCGTCGACCACCTCCGCGCCGGCCCGCTCGTGGCCGAGGTGGTCGAGCATCAGCGCCGCCGACCAGATGGCGCCGATCGGGTCGGCGATCCCGCGGCCCGCGATGTCCGGCGCGGAGCCGTGCACCGGCTCGAACATCGAGGGGTACGTGCCCTCGGGATTGAGGTTCGCCGACGGCGCGATGCCGATGGAGCCGGCGACGGCGGCGGTGAGGTCGCTGAGGATGTCGCCGAAGAGGTTGGAGGCGACGATCACGTCGAACCGCCCGGGGTCGAGGACGACCTTGGCGCACAACGCGTCGATGTGCTCCTGGTCCCACGCCACCTTCGGGTGGTCCGCGGCCCGTTCGCGTACCAGCTCGTCCCAGAACGGCATGGTGTGCACGATGCCGTTGGACTTGGTCGCCGAGGTGAGCCGGCCGGTGCGGCGGCCGGCGAGGCCGAAGGCGTAGTCGAGGACGCGCGTGACGCCGGCCCGGGTGAAGACCGCCTCCTGCACCGCCATCTCCTCCGGGAAGCCGCGGTGCAGCCGGCCGCCGATCTCGCTGTACTCGCCCTCGGTGTTCTCGCGCACCACCACCAGGTCGACGTCGCCGGGGCCCGCGGCCCGCAGCGGGCTCTCCATGCCCTCGAAGACGCGCACGGGCCGGAGGTTCACGTACTGCCGGAAGGCCCGGCGGATGGGGATGAGCAGTCCCCACAGCGAGATGTGGTCCGGCACGCCCGGCGCGCCCACAGCGCCCAGGAACACCGCGTCGTACGCGCGCAGCCGCTCGATGCCGTCCTCCGGCATCATCGCGCCCTCGCGCTGGTAGCGGGCGCAGGACCAGTCGAGGTGCGTGTACGCGAACTCCACCCCGTGCCGCCGGCCGACGGCGTCCAGCACCTCCAGTGCGGCGGGCGTGACCTCCTGCCCGATGCCGTCTCCGGGGATGATCGCGATCCGATGTGTTGTCATGACCCTTCCCCTCAGCCGAGTTGTGCCCCACCTTACGGAGCAGTCCTGAATGTAAGCCAGGCCGCACGGTTATCCGGAGGGGACGATGAAGCCCGACGCCACGGCGCCACGTGCCAAGACCGACGTCGAGCAGGCACTGCTCGGCCATGCGACATACCGCAGCCTCGGTGAGCAGAAACTCTCGCCGCAGGAGGAGAAGTTCGAACGGGGGCGGCGGACCACCGGGTTCTGGCTGGCCCCGCTGGTCGCCATCATCTTTCTCGCGCTCCCGCTGGACATGGCGCCGAGCCAGCAGACGCTGGCCGGCATCCTGCTCGGCGTCATCGTGCTGTGGGTCACCGAGCCGGTGCCGATCCCGGTGGGCGGGCTCATAGGTGTGGGCGCGATCGTCGTCCTCGGCGTGGTGCCGCCGGACGACGCGCTGGCGCCCTTCGGCTCCTCCACGATCTTCACCTTCATCGGCGCGTTCATCCTCGCCCAGGCCATGCTCAAACACGGCGTGGCCCGCCGGTTCGCGTTCTGGATCCTGGGGTTGCCGGGAGTCGGCCGTTCGACGTTCCGGCTGATCGCCGCCTTCGGCGTGATCACCTGCCTGCTGTCGGCGTTCGTCTCCAACACCGCGACGGTGGCGATGCTGCTGCCCACCGCGCTGGGCATCCTCACCGTGATCGCCAAGATGCTCCAGGACCGCGGCCTGGTGGAGCAGGACTTCGACCCGACGCGGCTGCGCGTCGGCGCCGCGCTGGTGCTCATGCTCGCGTACGGCGCCAGCGTCGGCGGCCTGCTCACCCCGGTCGGCAGCCCGCCGAACCTCATCGGCCGCGGCCTCATCGAGGAGGCCACCGGCGAGAAGATCTCCTTCGCCGAGTGGACGGCCACCGCGCTGCCGCTGTGTGCCTGCATGTTCGTCGTCCTCGTCATCGTCCTGCTGCTGCTCAACAAGCCGGAGATCCGGCGGATCGAGGGCGTGGAGGAGTACGTGCGCGAACAGCGCGCCGCGCTCGGCAAGTTCTCCCGCGCCGAGTGGAACACCCTGATCGCCTTCGGCATCACCGTGGCGCTGTGGATCACCCCGGGCATCGTCGCGCTCGCCGTGGGCACCGAGGCGTCCGCGTACACCACCGTCAGCGACCGGCTCGACGAGGGCATCGTGGCCGTGCTCGGCGCCGCGCTGCTGTTCATCCTGCCGACGAACTGGGCGCGCCGCGAGGCCACCCTCAACTGGAGCGACGCGGCCCGTATCGACTGGGGCACGATCCTGCTCTTCGGCACCGGCATCATCTTCGGCTCCCTGCTCGCCGACACCGGGCTGGCCGAGACCATCGGCAAGGAGTCCAACGACCTGCTCGGCTTCTCCAGCGTCTTCACCATCACGATCTTCGCGGCCGTGCTGGCGGTGATCGTCTCCGAGACGACGAGCAACACGGCCTCCGCGGCGGTGGTGGTGCCCATCATCATCCCGATCGCCATGGCCGCCGACGTCGATCCGTTCGTCCCGGCGCTGGCGGCGACCTTCGCCGCGTCCTTCGGCTTCATGCTGCCGGTCTCGACGCCGCAGAACGCCATCGCCTACGGCTCAGGCGTCGTGCCGATCACCACGATGATCCGCTCCGGCGCGGGCTTCGACGTCCTCGGCGTCATCCTGATCATCCTGGGGCTGCCGCTGATGGTCGAGGTCACCGGCATCGGCTAGCGGGCCTCCTCAGGCCCGTACCGCCCGGCCGGGGGCGCGCTGCTCCGGCCGGGCGGCCCGCCGCGCGCGCGGCGTTTTGACGAACCATACGGAGTGCTGCATACTTATTCTGGTCAGCGTATGCATCCTAAGGAGACTCCCGTGACCGAGCGCGTCGTACTCGCCTACTCGGGCGGCCTGGACACCTCCGTCGCCATCGGCTGGATCGCCGCGGAGACCGGTGCCGAGGTCATCGCCGTCGCCGTGGACGTCGGCCAGGGCGGCGAGGACCTCGACGTGATCCGCAAGCGCGCGCTGGCCTGCGGCGCCGTGGAGGCCGAGGTCGCCGACGCCAAGGACGAGTTCGCCGACGAGTACTGCCTCCCGGCGATCAAGGCCAACGCCCTGTACATGGACCGCTACCCGCTGGTCTCCGCGCTCTCCCGGCCCACCATCGTCAAGCACCTCGTCGCCGCCGCCCAGAAGCACGGCGCCGGCACCGTCGCCCACGGCTGCACCGGCAAGGGCAACGACCAGGTCCGCTTCGAGGCCGGCATCTCCTCCCTGGCCCCGGGCCTGAAGTGCATCGCCCCCGTCCGGGACTACGCCATGACCCGGGACAAGGCCATCGCCTTCTGCGAGGAGAAGGGCCTGCCCATCGCGACCACCAAGAAGTCGCCGTACTCCATCGACCAGAACGTCTTCGGCCGGGCCGTCGAGACCGGCTTCCTGGAGGACATCTGGAACGCCCCGATCGAGGACGTCTACGAGTACACCCAGAACCCCGCCGTGGCCCGCGAGGCCGACGAGGTCGTCGTCACCTTCGAGCGCGGCGTGCCCGTGGCCCTCGACGGCCGCCCCGTCACCGTGCTGCAGGCCGTCCAGCAGCTCAACGAGCGGGCCGGGGCGCAGGGCGTGGGCCGGATCGACATGGTCGAGGACCGGCTCGTGGGCATCAAGTCCCGGGAGGTCTACGAGGCCCCCGGCGCCATCGCGCTGATCACCGCCCACCAGGAGCTGGAGAACGTCACCGTCGAGCGGGAGCTGGCGCGCTACAAGCGGCAGGTCGAGCAGCGCTGGGGCGAGCTGGTCTACGACGGCCTGTGGTTCTCGCCGCTCAAGCGGGCCCTGGACGGCTTCATCCAGGAGGCGAACGAGCACGTCACCGGCGAGATCCGGATGACGCTGCACGGCGGCAGGGCCGTCGTCACCGGCCGGCGCTCGCCCGCCTCGCTGTACGACTTCAACCTCGCGACGTACGACACGGGCGACACCTTCGACCAGTCGATGTCCAAGGGCTTCATCGAGATCTTCGGCCTCTCCTCGAAGATCGCGGCCGGGCGGGACCTCGCCCAGTGAGCGACGGCACCGAGGGCGCGGCGCCCCAGGACATGAAGCTCTGGGGCGGCCGGTTCGCCGACGGCCCCGCCGCGGCGCTGGAGCGGCTGTCCGCGTCCGTCCACTTCGACATGCGGCTCGCCCCGTACGACATCGCCGGCTCCCGCGCGCACGCGCGGGTGCTGGCCAGGGCCGGGCTGCTGACGGCCGACGAGCTGAACCGGATGCTCGCCGGGCTCGACCACCTGGAGACGGACGTCGCGACCGGGGTGTTCACCGCCACGATCGCCGACGAGGACGTGCACACCGCGCTCGAACGCGGCCTGCTGGAGCGGCTCGGCCCCGAGCTCGGCGGCAAGCTGCGCGCCGGCCGGTCCCGCAACGACCAGGTCGCCACCCTCTTCCGGATGTACCTGCGCGACCACGCCCGCACCCTCGGCGGCCTCCTCGCCGAGCTGCAGGAGGCCCTCGTCGGCCTCGCCGAGGCGCACCCGGACGTCGCCATGCCGGGCCGTACGCACCTGCAGCACGCGCAGCCCGTGCTCTTCGCCCACCACGTGCTCGCGCATGCCCAGGCGCTCTCCCGGGACGCCGAGCGGCTGCGGCAGTGGGACGAGCGCACGGCCGTCTCGCCGTACGGGTCAGGGGCGCTCGCGGGCTCCTCACTGGGCCTGGACCCCGAGGCGGTCGCCGCCGAGCTGGGCTTCGAGCGCGGCTCGTCCGGCAACTCCATCGACGGCACGGCCGCGCGGGACTTCGCCGCGGAGTTCGCGTTCGTCACCGCGATGATCGGCGTCGACGTCTCCCGCATCGCGGAAGAGGTCATCCTGTGGGCCACGAAGGAATTCTCCTTCGTCACCCTGCACGACTCCTTCTCGACCGGCAGCTCGATCATGCCGCAGAAGAAGAACCCGGACATCGCCGAGCTGGCGCGGGGCAAGGCGGGCCGGCTGATCGGCAACCTCACCGGGCTGATGGCGACGCTGAAGGCGCTCCCGCTCGCGTACAACCGCGATCTGCAGGAGGACAAGGAGCCGGTCTTCGACTCGATCGACACCCTGGAGGTCCTGCTGCCCGCGTTCACCGGCATGATGGCCACGCTCACGGTCAACCGGGAGCGGCTGGAGGAGCTGGCCCCGGCCGGCTTCTCGCTGGCCACCGACATCGCCGAGTGGCTGGTCAAGCAGGGCGTGCCGTTCCGCGTCGCGCACGAGAGCGCGGGTGAGTGCGTCAAGGTCTGCGAGGCCGAGGGCATCGAGCTCGACCAGCTCACGGACGAGCAGTTCGCGAAGGTCTCCCCGCATCTGACGCCCGAGGTACGGACCGTGCTGACCGTCCCCGGCGCGCTCGCCGCGCGCGACGCCCGCGGCGGCACCGCACCGGCGGCGGTCGCGGTGCAGCTCGCGGAGGTCAAGGAGGACGTGGCGGCCCAGGTGCGCTGGGCGGCGGCGACCCGGCAGGCGGGCCCCGCCGCGTAGCACAGCGGAAGCGGCGGTGTGGCGGTGCGGCACAAAGCCGTGTCGGGCGCTGCCGGGGGCGGGGCCCGTCTTCTACGGTGGACGGGCCTGACAGCCGCACCGAGGACGTAGGAGCCCGCGATGGCGTTCGACCGACTGACCGAAGTGACGACGCCCGCCGCCCACATCGGCTTCGGGCTCGCCGCCGTGGGCCGCCCCGCGTACATCACCACGGGACGTGCCGACGACCTCCCCGCCGGCCGGGGGGTCGAGGAGATGCGCGCCCGCACCCACGAACTGCTGGACGCCGCCTACGCCCAGGGCGTGCGGTACTTCGACGCCGCGCGCTCCTACGGCCGGGCCGAGGAGTTCCTCGCCGACTGGCTGAAGCAGCACCCGGACGCCCGGGACGCGGTCGTCGGCAGCAAGTGGGGCTACGCGTACGTCGGCGACTGGCGCGCGGACGCCGAGGTGCACGAGGTCAAGGACCATGGCGTCGACGCCTACGACCGGCAGCGCGAGGAGTCCGCGGAACTCCTCGGCGACCGCCTCGACCTCTACCAGATCCACTCCCTCACCCCCGACAGCCCGGCGCTCACCGACACCGACCTCCACCGGCGCCTCGCCGCCCTGGCCGCGAACGGCGTCACGGTCGGCTTCTCCACCAGCGGCCCGGAGCAGGCCGCGGCGGTACGGGCCGCGCTGGAGGTCACCGTCGAGGGCGAGCGGCTCTTCGACACCGTGCAGAGCACGTACAACGTGCTGGAGCCGGCGGTCGGCGAGGCGCTGGCCGAGGCGCACGACGCCGGGCTGACGGTGATCGTCAAGGAGGGCCTGGCGAACGGCCGGCTGGCCGGCGCCGACGCGCCCGCAGAACTGCTCGCCGTCGCCGCCGAGTGCGGCGCGGAGCCCGACGCCGTGGCGCTCGCCGCCGTGCTGCGCCAGCCGTGGGCCGGCGTCGTGCTCTCCGGCGCCGCCACCGCCGCGCAACTGCACTCCAACCTCGCCGCCGCGGCGGTCGACCTCGGCCCCGCGCAGTACGACCGCCTCGCGGCCCTCGCCGAGCCCGCCGCCGACTACTGGCAGCGCCGCGCGGCCACCCCCTGGTCGTAGGCCCGTCGCCGAACCCCGCCTGAGCCGTACCCCCTGCCGGCACATGTCACGTGGCTGCCGCCGGGATCGACGCGGCCCGTCCGACGAGCCCCGCGCGCTGCGGGCTTTAAGGGGATTTTCGCCCTCCGGTGATGACATGCGGTAACGCAGTCGTCTGACGGAGGAGACCCCGATGTCCCGTCGTATACGCAGGCTCTCGGTCGCCGGTGCCGCCGTGTTCGCCGTGGCCGGCCTGGCCACCGGCGCGTCCGCCGCGCTCGACCGCGGCGACGACAAGCCCGAGGTCCGGCTGGTGGTCAACGAGGACCGCGAGCAGACCGGCGCCCAGAGCGCCGCCCACGAGGACTGCCCGGACAAGGGCGGTTCCGGGGCGCCCTCGGGCGCCGCCGAGAACGCGGGCGACCTGTGACCACCACCACCCCCGCCGGACCGGGCCCCGGCGCCGCGCCGGGCCCCGGGACGGCGCTCCTGGAACAGGCGCTCTTCGAGGTCAAGCGGGTGATCGTCGGCCAGGACCGGATGGTCGAGCGGCTGCTGACCGCCGTGCTCGCCCGCGGGCACTGCCTGCTCCAGGGCGTGCCGGGCGTCGCCAAGACGCTCGCGGCGGCCACCCTGGCGACCGTGTCGGGCGGCACGTTCCACCGCATCCAGTTCACCCCGGACCTGGTGCCGTCCGACATCACGGGCACCCGCATCTACCGGCCCTCCAGCGAGACGTTCAGCGTCGAACCCGGGCCGGTCGCCGCCAACTTCGTGCTCGCCGACGAGATCAACCGCGCCCCCGCCAAGGTCCAGTCCGCGCTGCTCGAAGTCATGGCCGAGCGGCAGGTCAGCATCGGCGGCCGGACCATCCCCATGCCCGAGCCGTTCCTCGTCCTGGCCACCCAGAACCCCATCGAGTCCGAGGGCGTCTACCAGTTGCCCGAGGCCCAGCGCGACCGCTTCCTGCTCAAGGTCGACGTCTCCGCGCCCACCGAGGACGAGGAGCTGGCGATCCTCTACCGGATGAGCGTCGACCCGCCCGCCGCCCGCCGGGTGCTCGCGCCGCACACCCTCGCGGCCCTCCAGCGCCGCGCCGACGAGGTGTTCGTCCACCATGCCCTCGCGCAGTACGCGGTACGCCTCGTCCTCGCCACCCGCGAACTCGCCGCCCGTGGCGACGCGGCCGGTGGCGGCCGGCTCGCGTACGGCGCGGGGCCGCGGGCCACGCTCGGCCTGGTGGCGGCGGCGCGGGCACTGGCGCTGCTGCGCGGGCGCGAGTACGTGCTGCCCGCCGACATGGCGGCGCTCGCCCACGAGGTCATCGCCCACCGGCTGGTGCTCTCCTTCGACGCCCTGGCCGACGGCATCACGCCCGAGTCGGTCGTCGACGAGGTGCTGGCCGCCGTGCCGCAGCCCCGGGTCACGCCGCACCAGGCGGAGGATGCCGCGGCCGGCGGCCTCGCCGGGGCCGGGAGCGCCGGGAGCGCCGCGAGCGGCCGGAAGGCCGGGAGGGCGGCATGAGCGCGACCGGCAGAGCAGCGGGTGCTACGGCCCGGGGGGTGCCCGGCTCGCCGTCGCTGGGCGAACTCACCCCGGAACAGGCGCTCCAGCACCTGCGGCTCATCTTCACCCGCCGCCCCGACGGCCTCCTCCAGGGCGACCACACCGCCCTCGTCCCCGGCCCCGGCGGCGAGCCGGACGAGAGCCGCCCGTACAACCCGGGCGTCGACGACGTACGCCGCATGGACTGGAACGCCACCGCCCGCACCACCGTGCCGCACGTGCGGATGACCCTCGCGGACCGCGAACTGACCACCTGGATCGTCCTCGACGCCAGCGCCAGCATGGACTTCGGCACCGGCCGGATGGAGAAGCGGGACCTCGCCGTCGGCGCCGCCGCGGCCGTCGCGTTCCTCACCGAGCGCGCAGGCAACCGCCTCGGCGCCCAGCTCGTCCGCCCCGACGGCATCCAGCGCATCCCCGCCCGCAGCGGGCGGCGGCACCTGATGCGGGTGCTGCGCACCGCGCTGGAACGCCCCCGCGTGCCCGCGGGCCCGCAGACCCACACCCTCGCCGAGGCGGTGGCCGCGCTGCAGCGCGCGGAGCGCCGCCGCGGACTGGTCGCCGTCGTCTCCGACTTCCTCGAACCGGGCTGGGAGCAGCCGCTGCGGGCCCTGGCCCGGCGGCACCATGTCCTGGCCGTCGAAATCGTCGACCCCCGGGAGCTGGAGCTGCCCCCGGTAGGGCTGCTGACCGTCGTGGACCCGGAGTCGGGCCGGCGCCGGGAGATCCCCACGTACTCGAAGCGGCTGCGGGAGCGGTACGCCGCCGCCGCGGCGGAGCAGCGCGCGGCGATCGCCCGGGCGCTGCGGGCCGCGGGCGCGGCACGGCTGCCGCTGCGCACGGACCGCGACTGGGTCCGGGACATCGCGCGTTACGCGGCGGCACAGCGCCGCGGCACAGGCGGTGCGGCATGACCTCCGGTCCGCTCCCCGGTCCCCGGGCGGCCCCGGCGGCCCGGTCGTCCCGGGCGGGGCGGGGACCGTACCCCCGCCGCCCGCCGGGCCGCGAGGACAGCAGGCACCCGGCGGGTCACGGCCGTGCCGGCACGGCAACCGCCGCGCCCGCGCGCCGGGTTCGCCTGCCAGGCCCGTACGGCATGGGCGCGCAGGGGAGGAGTACCCGCCCGCTGCCGCACACCGGAGCACCCGTGGGCGCCGCTCCCGCGCCCGGGGCGTACCGCCTCCGCGGCTTCGCCCGCGGTGCGGACTCCCGCGGCCGCACCCGTCCGCCCCGGTCCCGTACGCGCGTCCGCACACCCCGTCGACTCCCGGAGGGTCGCGCATGAGTCTCGCCTCGCCCGGGTGGCTCGTGCTGCTCGTGCCGCTCGCCGCCCTCGTCGTCGCGTACGTCGTCATGCAGGCCCGGCGCGGCCGCTACGCCGTGCGGTTCACCAACGTCGATCTGCTCGACAAGGTCATGCCCCGCCGCCCCGGCTGGCGCCGGCACGTGCCTGCCACCGCGTTCTGCGCCATGGCCGGGCTGCTCATCGTCGGCTTCGCCCGGCCCACCGCCGAGACCGAGGTGCCGCGGGAGCGGGCGACCATCATGGTCGCGCTGGACGTGTCCGCCTCGATGCGGGCCACCGACGTGCAGCCGTCGCGGTTCACCGCCGCGCAGGACGCCGCCCAGACGTTCGTGACCGAACTGCCCGAGCGGTTCAACGTCGGGCTCGTCACCTTCAGCGGCACCTCCACCGTCGCGCTGCCGCCGACCACCGACCGCGAGGCCATGCGCCGCGCGCTCGACCGGCTGGACACCCGGCAGGGCACGGCGATCGGTGAAGCGGTGTTCTCCTCCGCCGAGGCGATCCGCACGCTCGACGAACAGGCCGAGCGCGAACCGCCGCCCGCGCACGTCGTGCTGCTCTCCGACGGGCAGAACACCACGGGCCGGGCCACGCCCGCCGCCGCCGAGGAGGCGGCCGCGGCCGGGATCCCGGTGTCCACGATCGCCTACGGCACCGAGGGCGGCACCATCGATCTGGCCAGTGGGCAGAGCGTGCCGGTGCCGGTCGACGCGCCCGCGCTGGAGGAGCTGGCGACCGCCACCGGCGGCGCGTTCCACGAGGCCGCCTCCGGCGAGGAGTTGCAGGCCGTGTACGAGGACATCGGCAGCTCCGTCGGCTACCGCACCGAGGAGCGCGAGATCTGGCAGTGGTTCGTCGCCGCCGCGCTGATCGCCGCGCTGCTGGCCGCGGCCACGTCCCTGCTGTGGTTCTCGCGCCTACCATGAGGAGAACGACCGTGACCCACGCCCGTCCCGGCCTCGGCGAGCCCCGCGGCCCCGCGTTCACCGCAGGCGACCGCCCCGGCGCCGCCGCCCCGCGCCCCGCGGGCGGTCCCCCGCAGGGCGGTCCCCCGCAGGGCGGGCCCGTGCCGCCGGTGTCCCCGTACCGCGTCCCCCCGGCGCCCATCCAGACCCCGCCCCCGGCGCCCCGCCGCGCGGCGAACCGAGTCCTGGCCGCCGCCGTCGTCGCCGCAGTCCTCGCCGGCGGCGCGGCCGGGTTCGCCGCCGGCGAGATACGCGGCCCCGGGGGCGGTGAGGAGGCGGCGGCCGGCGCGCCCCCACCGGCCGCCGCCGGGCGGAACCCCGGCGAACTCGACAGCGTCGCTGCCCGGGTGCTGCCCAGCGTGGTGTCCGTACAGGCCGGCGAACGGCAGGGCTCCGGCTTCGTCTTCGACGACCGCGGCCGCATCCTCACCAACGCCCACGTCGTCGGCACCGCCACCGACGCCACCGTGGTGCTGCACAGCGGCCGCCGGGTGGACGCCGAGGTGCTGGGCCGCGACACCGGCCGGGACGTGGCCGTGCTGGAGGTGGCGGGCTCGTACGTCCCGCGCGCGCTGCCGATGGGCCGCGCCGCGGACCTGTCCGTCGCCGACTCAGTGCTGGCCATCGGCTCGCCGCTGGGCCTGTCCGGCACCGTCACCTCCGGCATCGTCAGCGCCGTCGACCGCGAGGTCTCGCTCGGCGGCGGCGCGCAGCAGCGGGCGGTGCAGACGGACGCCTCCATCAACCCCGGCAACTCCGGCGGCCCGCTGGTCGACGCCGCGGGCCGGGTCGTCGGCATCAACACCGCCATCGCCTCGCTGGACCGGGGCAGCGGCGGCTCGATCGGCATCGGCTTCGCCGTACCCGTGGAGGACGCGGTCCGGGCGGCGGACTCGATCATCGAAGGCGATTAGGTTCATG
Organism: Streptomyces sp. NBC_01808; assembly: GCF_035917395.1. Classification (NCBI taxonomy): domain Bacteria; kingdom Bacillati; phylum Actinomycetota; class Actinomycetes; order Kitasatosporales; family Streptomycetaceae; genus Streptomyces; species Streptomyces sp. NBC_01808. The sequence goes on along the minus strand of NZ_CP109072.1, from coordinate 1,177,978 downwards.
CCATGCGGATACTCGTGGTCGAGGACGAAGAGGACCTGGTGGGCGCGCTCCGGGTCGGGCTGGTGCGCTCCGGGTACGCGGTCGACACCGCCGCCGACGTGGACGGCGCGCTGGAGAAGCTCGGGGTCAACGAGTACGACCTCGTGCTGCTGGACCTCACCCTGCCCGACGGCGACGGCCTCGCCGTCTGCCGGGAGATACGCGCGGCCCCCGGCGGGCCGCGGATCCTGATGCTCACCGCGCGCGACCGCCTCGCCGACCGGGTGCGCGGCCTCGACGCGGGCGCCGACGACTATCTCGTCAAGCCGTTCGCGCTGCCGGAGCTGCTGGCGCGGATACGGGCCCTGCTGCGCCGCGACGAGGGCGGCACGTCCGTCGTGGAAGTCGGCGAACTGCGGCTGGACACGGCCAGGTTCGAGGCGTACCGCGGCAGCCGCCCGCTGCGGCTCACCCCCAAGGAGTTCGGCGTGCTGCACTACCTGATGACCCGGCCGGGGCGCGTCGTCTCCGCGGAGGAACTCCTGGAGCACGTCTGGGACGAGAACGCCGACCCGTTCACCAACACCGTGCGCGTCACCGTCGGCTCGCTGCGCCGCAAGGTCACCGGCGAGGAGGAGCCGCTGATCGAGACCGTCATCCGGCACGGCTACCGGCTGAGGGAGGAGACGTCGTGAGGCGGCCCCGGGTGCCGCTCCCGGCCTTCGTCCACACCATCCGCTTCCGGCTCACCGTGCTCTACTCGGTGCTCGTGTTCTGCCTGACCGCGCTCGTGCTCGGCGGCGCGTACGTCGCGGTGCAGCGCAGCGGCCACGCCCAGCCGGTCAGCAAGGAGCTGCGGGCGGAGAAGCGGGTCGACGGCGTACGGGTCGGGGACATCGACGTCGTCAAGGCCGAGGACGTCGAGGCCGCCGTCAACTACGAGACGCTGGGCAACCTGCGCACCTTCTCCTTCGCCGTCCTCGGCGGCGTGGCCGTCGCCAGCCTCGGCACCGGCTGGGTGCTCTCCGGCCGGGCGCTGCGCCCCGTACGCGCCATCGCCCGCACCGCCGAGGAGATCCAGGCCGGCAGCGACCTCTCCCGCCGGATCCGGCTCGAAGGACCGCGCGACGAGCTGCGCATGGTCGCCGACACCGTCGACTCGATGCTCGACCGGCTCGACGGCGCCTTCGCCGCGCAGCGCCAGCTCGTGGACGACGCCTCGCACGAGCTGCGCACCCCCCTGGCCATCATCCGGGCCAACCTCGACGCGGTGCTCTCCGTCGAGGAGTCGGAGCCGGAGGAGCGGCGGCGGGCCGTCGCCGTGGTCGACCGGGCCACCACGCGGATGACGCGGCTGGTGGAGGACCTGCTCGCCACCGCGCGGCGGTCCGCCGCCGCGTTCGCCGACGCGGACGTGGACCTGGCGGCCGTGGCGGACGAGGCGTGCGAGGAGTTCGCGCCGCTGGCGACGGAACGCGGCCTGGTGATCCGGCGCCGGCTGGACGAGGGCCTGGTGCTGATCGGCGACCCGTACGCGCTGCGCCGGGCCGTCGGCAACCTGCTCTCCAACGCGGTACGTCTCGCGCCCGCCGGCACCCGCATCACGGTCGCGGCCGGCCGCGCGGAGGGCTGGCTGTGGATCGCCGTGCAGGACGCGGGCCCCGGCATCGGCGAGGGCGAGCAGGCCCGGGTCTTCGACCGGTTCTGGCGCGGCGAGGCGGGCCAGGAGGGGCGGCCCAGGGACCGGCACGCGGGTCTCGGGCTGGCGATCGTGCGGCAGATCGTGGAGTCGCACGGCGGGCAGCCGCGGCTGTTCTCCCGGGTGGGCGCGGGCAGCACGTTCGTGCTGTGGCTGCCCGACGTGGGCGCGGCGGCCGGGGCCCGCGGTGCGGGCGGGCCGCCGGACGAGCTGCCGGACGAGCTGCCCGCGGAGATGCGCGGCGGGGAGGACGTCGGGCCGGCGGAGCTGCTGGAGAAGTAGCCGCCGCGGGCGGGCGGTTCGTACCGTACGGCTCAGGCCGCCGACTTCACCTTCGTGGCGTACACGTCGACGTACTCCTGCCCGGACAGCCGCATGACCTCGCTCATCACCTCGTCGGCCACCGCCCGCAGCACGTACCGGTCGCGGTCCATGCCCTCGTAGCGGGAGAAGTCCAGCGGCTCCGCGAAGCGCACCGTGAACCGGGCGATCCGCGGCCGGCCCGCGCCGCCCGGCTGGATCTTCTCCGTGCCGACCATCGCGAACGGCACCACCGGCGCGCCGGTCATCAGCGTCAGCCGCGCCACGCCCGTACGCGCCCGGTACAGCCGGCCGTCGGGGGAGCGGGTGCCCTCCGGGTAGATGGCGAAGACCCGGCCCTCCTCCAGGATCCGGCGCCCCGTCATCAGCGCCGCGACGCCGCCGCGGCCGCCGTCCCGGTCCACCGGGATCATCCCGACCGAGGTGAAGAACCAGGCCATCAGGCGGCCCTTGACGCCCTTGCCCGTGACGTACTCGTCCTTGCCGATGAAGAACACCGGCCGCTTCACGACCAGGCCGAGGAACATCGAGTCGACGAACGTGAGGTGGTTGCCTGCGAGGACGACCGGGCCCGTGCCGGGGATGTGCTCGTGGCCCTCCACCCGGGGGCGGTACAGGACACGCATGAGCAAGCCGAGAAACGCCTTGATCAGAATGCGGAACAAGGAAGGATCCTCCGGTCGGGACGGTGACGCCTGCGACCATACTCGCCTGACCGCACGGTTCCCACTCCGGCTTCAACCGGCCGAGACGCAGTGTTGCCGCCGATTTCACGAGCACGCCGCCGCAAGTCTCCCGCACCCGCGCCGGTGCCGCCTAACATCGGGCCGTCTTTTGTCGAGGCGCCGTCAATGGCGCGGGTACGGCGGAGAGGTAGCTGACATGAGCGACGGCGGTACGGAGCGGCAGCAGCCCGGCAGACGGGCGGTGCTCGGCGCGGCGGCGCTGGGCGGTGCGGTGGCAGCGGTGGGCCTGCCGGGTACGGCGCGCGCCGCGGGCGGGTCCGGCGGCAGCGGCGGTTCCGGCCCTGGCGGGCGGCTGCCGAACCCGGCGGTGATCGCGCACCGCGGGGCCAGCGGCTACCGGCCCGAGCACACCCTCGGCGCGTATCAGTTCGCCCTCGACATGGGCGCGGACGTCATCGAGCAGGACCTCGTGCCGACCAAGGACGGCCATCTCGTCTGCCGGCACGAGAACGAGATCGGCGGCACCACCGACGTCGCGGACCACCCGGAGTTCGCCGACCGCAAGACCACCAAGACGGTCGACGGCGCGAAGATCACCGGCTGGTTCACCGAGGACTTCACGCTCGCCGAGCTGAAGACGCTGCGTGCCACGGAGCGCATTCCGGCCGTCCGGCAGCGCAATACCCTCTACAACGGCCGCTGGGAGGTGCCCACCTTCGAAGAGGTGCTGCAGTGGGCGGAGCGGCAGCGGCGCGGCACCGGCCGGTCGGTGTATCTGCATGTCGAGACGAAACACCCCACGTACTTCCGCTCCATCGGCCTTGAGCTGGAGAAGCCGCTGGCGCGGCTGCTGCGCCGCTACGGCCGGGACATGCGCAACTCGCCCATCTTCCTGCAGTCGTTCGAGCCCACCAGCGTCGAGCGGCTCGCCGGGCTCGTCGACTCGCCGGGCGTCGTGCTCCTCGGCGGGGCGTCCTCGCGGCCGTGGGACTTCGTCGAGGCCGGGGACCCGCGCACCGTCGCCGACCTGGTCACGCCCGAGGGGCTGGCGTGGATCGCGGGCTTCGCCAAGGGCCTCGGCCCGACGCTCGACCTGATCATCCCGAAGGACTCCACCGGCAAGCTGCTGGAGCCCACGACCCTCGTCCGCGACGCGCACGACGCCGGGCTGGTGCTGCATCCGTACACGATGCGCAACGAGAACACCTTCCTGCCGGCGGACTTCCGCAGGGGCACGGACACGACGCACTACGGCGACGCGTTCGGCGCCTTCCAGGCCTACTTCGAGACGGGCATCGACGGGATCTTCACCGACAACCCCGACACCGGGCTGCTCGCCCGGGACGCCTTCCTCGCGCAGGGCTGACCCCGGGGGCCGCCGGGCAACCGGCAGGCCCCGTCCGCCCGTTGCCTGCCGCCCGGTCCGTCCCGGCGGCGGGCAGCGGGCGCACCCGCGTCGCGTACCCGGACATCTCAGGCGAGTTGGCAATATCACAGGGATGCCCGGGCCTCGTCCGTAGCCACGGCACGACCGCGCCGCGCAGAATGCTCACGGCGGAGGTTGCGCCGGGTGAAGTGCGGGGAAACACGCGGTAGGCCGCAGGTTTTGCGGCCTGTCTACGGGTGCACAGAGGAGGCGGGCGCGGCATGGGCAAGAGTGTGACGATCACGCCGGCGACGAACGACGACGCCGAGCAAGTCCTGAAACTCCAGTACCTCTGCTACCAGGCCGAGGCTGCGCTGTACGGGGACTACCGCATACCCCCGCTCACCGAGACCCTCGACGAGCTGCGCGCGGAGTTCGACCGCGGTGCCGCCGTCGTCGCCCGCCTCGGCGACGAGGTGGTCGGCGCCGTCCGCGGCACGGTCGAGGTCGACGGCACCGCCGTCATCGGGCGGCTCATCGTGCACCCCCGGATGCAGGGCCACGGCCTCGGCGCCCGGCTGCTGCTCGCCATGGAGGTCAGGCTCGCCGAGGGCGGCGCGCCCGTCGAGCGGTTCCAGCTCCTCACTGGGCACCGCAACGAGGCGAACCTGCGGCTGTACCGGCGTCTCGGCTACGAGCCGGTGGGCACGGAGAAGGTCAGCCCGCGGCTGAGCCTGGTCACTCTGGAGAAGGCCCCGCAGGGCGCGTCCGCGACGACTGCTTCCTCAGCCACCACAGCCCGATGACCGGCAGGATCACGGGCAGGAAGAGGTAGCCGCGGCCGTAGTCGGACCACACGGTCTGGTCCGGGAACTCGGACGGCTGCACCTCCGTCCAGGTGCCGATCGCCAGCACGCCGATCAGCTCGGCGGTGATGCACACCAGCGCGAGCCGCCGCGCCGTCTCACCGCCGCGCGCGAGGGCGACGGTGATGAAGACGTAGACGACGGCGGCCAGCGCGGAGAGCACGTACGCGAGCGGCGCCTCGTCGAACTGCGTGCTGAGCTGGTAGACCGCCCGCGAGGTGGCGCCGACGGCGAAGACGCCGTACAGCGTGAGGATCAGCCGCCCGGGCCCGCTGGACAGCCCGGCGCGCCCGCCCCCGCGCGGCTCCCCGGCCGCCTGCCGCTGCTCAGCCACCGGAGCCCGCCCAGATGTCGTGCAGCCGCACCTGGAGCACGGCCAGGACGAAACCCCCGACGGCCACCGTCGCCGAGCCCCAGCGGCTGCGCTCCGACAGCGACAGCAGGCCGGTGGCGGGAACGGCGAAGCCCGCGGCGAGCAGATAGGCGACGAACACCGCCGTGCCCTCGTCCGCCTTCTCGCCGCGGCCGAGCTGCACCAGGCCGACGACGACCTGGGCCAGCGCGAGGACCGTCACCACGGCCATGCCGGCGAAGTGCCAGTCCTTCGTGGGCTCATCCTTGACCGCGGCGTACCCGCACCAGGCCGCGAGGGCGAGCGCGGCAACCGCGACCGCGATCGTCAAGGGGAGGAACATGACTCGACCTTACTGCGTCGTCCCGGGCCCGCAGAGCCGGGTCCCGGCACGGTCCGTACGCTTCCGGCCACGCGCCCGCCGCCGTGGCGTTGACCACAGCGCCCACCCCTCCGCGCCCCTTCCGCTTGCCCGCCCGGCACCGTATCCGCGCAGGTCACAACGGTGTACGGGGACTCCGGCGCCGCTCCGCCCCGGGCTGTCCGCAATGCGGACAGCCGTCCCGGTCCGTGGCGCCCATCTGTTTTACTGATCCGCATGACCACGACGAGCAGCCGCACCTGTGCGACCGAGGCGAGCAGCATGACGCCCGGTGCTCGTTGTATGTGTCGAATGCACCGCTGAGGGCCCCCGCCACGAGACTCGCGCCCCGAAGCGAGTCCGCGGGCCGCTCCGCCGCCGTGCCCCGCACGGCCGTGCCCCGAGCCGAGCCCGCGTGTCCCGGGGCAGCGCCGCGCCCCCGCGCACCGCTGCCCCGGAGCCACCCCCCGAGACCCGAGTAGCGCGCCCCGCCGTGGGCGCGCCGTGCCCGCCCGCGCCCGCGGCCGGGCACCCGAGAGCGATGGAACCCACGTGATCACAGTCCAGGACCTGAAGAAGGTCTACCGCTCCCGCGGCCGCGAGACCGCCGCGCTCGACGGCGTCGACCTGCGCGTACGCGAGGGCGAGGTCTTCGGCGTCGTCGGCCGCAGCGGCGCCGGCAAGTCCACCCTCATCCGCTGCATCAACCTCCTGGAGCGCCCCGACTCCGGCACCGTCACGGTCGCGGGCCAGGACCTCACGGCCCTCTCCGGCCGCGAGCTGCGCGCCGCCCGTACCCGTATCGGCATGATCTTCCAGCACTTCAACCTGCTGAGCGCCCGCACCGTGCAGGACAACGTCGAACTGCCGCTGGAGATCCTGGGCCTGTCGGGGCAGGAGCGCGCCCGCAAGGCGCTCGAACTCCTCGACCTCGTCGGCCTCGCCGACCGCGCCAAGGCGTACCCCGCGCAGTTGTCCGGCGGCCAGAAGCAGCGCGTCGGCATCGCCCGCGCCCTCGCCGGCGACCCGCAGGTGCTCCTCTCCGACGAGGCCACCTCCGCGCTCGACCCCGAGACCACCCGCTCCGTCCTGGAGCTGCTGCGCGAACTCAACCGCGAACTCGGTCTGACCGTCCTGCTCATCACCCACGAGATGGACGTCGTCAAGGCCGTCTGCGACTCCGCCGCGCTGATGCGCTCCGGCCGCATCACCGAGTCCGGCACCCTCGACGAGCTGCTGGCCACCCCCGGCTCCGAGATCGCCGCCCAGCTCTTCCCCGTCGGCGGCGAGGCGTACGGCAACGAGAGCACCATCGTGGACATCACCTTCCACGGCGACACCGCGAGCCGCCCGGTGATCTCCCACCTGTCCCGCACCTACAACCTCGACGTCTCGATCCTCGGCGCCGCCATGGACACCGTCGGCGGCCGGCAGGTCGGCCGGATGCGCATCGAGCTGCCCGGACCGTACGAGGAGAACGTCGTCCCCCTGGGCTTCCTGCGCGAGCAGGGCCTGGAGATCGACCCGGTCGGCGTCGACGCCGCCGACCTGCCCGCCCTGGAGAGTGCCAAGTGAGCTGGACCGAGATACGCCCCGAGCTGCTGACCGGGCTCTGGGAGACGCTGGCCATGGTCGGCTGGGCGGCGCTCGTCGCCGTCGTCGTCGGCACCCCGCTGGGCGTGCTGCTGGTCCTCACCGACCGCGGCCGACCGCTGCAGAACGTCCTCGCCAACCGGGTCATCGGGCTCGTCGTGAACGTCGGCCGCTCGCTGCCGTTCATCATCCTGCTGCTGGCGCTGACCGCGTTCACCCGCGCGCTGGTCGGTACGTCCATCGGCCTCAAGGGCGCCATCGTGCCCCTGGCGATCAGCGCCATCCCGTTCTTCGCCCGGCTGGTCGAGACGGCGGTACGGGAGGTCGACGCCGGTCTCGCCGAGGCCGTGGAGTCGATGGGCGGCAGCACCTGGACCGTGGTCGTCAAGGCGCTGCTGCCGCAGGCGCTGCCGTCCCTGGTCGCGGGCCTGACCACCACCGTCATCGCCCTCGTCGGCTACTCCGCCATGGCCGGCGCCGTCGGCGGCGGCGGCCTCGGCGACGTCGCCATCCGCTACGGCTACCAGCGCTACGAGGGCGACGTCATGCTCGCCACCGTCGTGCTGCTCGTCGTCCTCGTCAACGCCGTCCAGTTGATCGGCGACTTCTTCGTCCGCAGCCTCAGCGACCGCAGCACCCGCAGCGCCGCCTACCTGCGCATCTCCCGCCCCGCGCGGGCCGGGGTGACCGCGGTCGCCGGCGTCGCGCTCGTCGGCTCGCTCACGGTGGGCACCGTCAACCTCACCTCCGAGGGCGGCGACGGCGGCGCGAACACCGTCACCGTGGCCGCGACGCCCGCGCCGCACGGCGAGATCCTGACCTTCGTCAAGGACAACCTCGCCGCGGACGCCGGGATCGACCTGCGCATCCGCGAGTTCACCGACTACGTCAAGCCCAACGAGGCCGTCGCCAACGGCGAGGTCGACGCCAACTTCTTCCAGCACACCCCGTTCCTGGACGACTACAACGACAAGAACGGCACCGACATCGTCCCGACCGTCGGCGTGCTGGTCGAACCGCTCGGCCTCTACTCCGAGGAGGCGGACGACGTCTCGGGGATCGGCAGCGGCGACACCGTCGCCGTACCGAACGACACCACCAACATGGGCCGCGCCCTCCATCTCCTCGACGCCGAAGGCCTCGTCGAGCTGAAGGACGGCACGGGGCTCAACGCCACCCTCGCCGACATCGCCGACGACCGCGGCCTGGACATCCGGGAGCTCGAAGCGGCCCAGACGCCGCGGGCGCTCCAGGACGTCGACGCCGCCGTGATCAACGGCAACTACGCCATCGACTCCGGCCTCGACCCCCGGTCCGACGCCATCGCGCTGGAGGAGGCCGAGGGCAACCCGTACGTCAACATCCTGGCCGTACAGGCCGGCGACGCGGACGACCCGGAGATCGAGAAGCTCGGCGAGCTGCTCAACTCCCCGGAGACCAAGGCGTTCATGGAGAAGGAGTTCCCCTCCTCCGTACCGGTGTTCGGCCCCGTGGGCTGAGCCGTGGCATATCCGCCGCCGGATGCTGCATGCTGTCCGAGTCAGCTCGTCATCGGTCCACGCACTCGGAGAAGCGCATGTCATCCACCTTCCCGGACGTCTCCCTCAGCACGGACCGGCTGGTGCTCCGCCCGTTCGACGAGGAGGACGTGCCGGCGCTGACGGAGATGATGAACGACGAGGCCGTCACCGCGTGGACGCAGGCGCCGCACCCGTACACCCGGGACGACGCCTACGACTGGGTGACGCGCGTAGCCCCGGCCGAGCGCACCGGCGGCCGGGGCATCGTCTTCGCGGTCTCGGAGTTCCTCACCCAGCGGCTCGTCGGCGTCGTCCACCTCAGACGGACCGACTGGCGCACGCTGGCCGCGGAGGTCTCGTACGTCGTCGCCCCCTGGGCGCGCGGCGAGGGGTACGCCGCGGAGTCGGTGCTCGCCGTCGCGCGCTGGCTCTTCGACGTGCAGAAGTTCGAGCGCCTCGAACTGCGCACCGCCGCGGACAACACCGCGGCGCAGCAGGTCGCGCAGAAGCTCGGCGGCATCAGCGAGGGCGTCCTGCGCAACGCCTGGATAGCGCGCACCCGCACCGAGGACGGCGGCTGGACGGACATCCGCACCGACCTCATCGTCTGGAGCCTGCTGCCGGAAGACCTGGATCCGGATGGCGGGAGTGGTGTGCTCTGACGCTCCCTTACCTCCGGCCCCGACCTCCGGCGCGCCTTCGCGTGGACGGCACGTACGCTACGGGCGTGCCCTTCGCGGGGCCGGGAGCGGCCGCCGGCGGGCCGGCGCACCCCGCAGTCGACGACCAGGAGAAGAGTGAGCGATGGCGGACCGGGTCACCGTGATCGGGTGGGACGGTTCACCGCTGACCGAGGCGGCCCTCGGCGCGCTCGGCGCGGCCAGCCTCGTGGCCGGGGCGGCGCACCACCTCGCCCTGCCCGAGGTGCCGCCGGGCGCCGAGCGGATCCGGCTGGGCAGCGTGGGCCTCGCGGCCCGCAGGATCGCCCGGCACCGCGGCACGGCGGTGGTCATCGCCGACGGCGACCCGGGCTTCTTCGGCGTCGTACGCACCCTGCGCGCCCCTGAACACGGCCTGGAGGTCGAGGTGCTGCCGGCGGTCTCGTCCGTCGCCGCCGCCTTCGCCCGCGCCGGGATGCCGTGGGACGACGCGCAGGTCGTCGTCGCGCACGAGCGCAACCTGCGCCGGGCCGTGAACGTCTGCCGGGCGCACCCCAAGGTCGCCGTCCTCACCTCGCCGGGCGCGGGACCCGCAGAACTCGCCCTGCTGCTGCGGGACGTCCACCGGACCTTCGTCATCTGCGAGGAGCTGGGCGGGGCGCACGAGCGTGTGACGGTGCTCACGTCCGACAAGGTGGCCGAGCACGTGTGGCGCGACCCGAACGTGACGCTCGTCATCGGCGGCGGCATCGGCGGCGGCATCGGCGGCGGCATCGGGGCCGGCGCCGGGCCGACGACTGCGGGGGGCGCCGCCGCGCCCGCGGCCGGCGGCTGGCTCGCCGGCCACGACGCGGGCTACCCGCCCCCGGTGCGCGGCTGGAGCCTGGCCCCCGCGGAGTACGGCGCCGCCCCCGACGAGGGCGAGGCGCCGCAACTGCGCGCCGTCCAACTCGCCCGGCTCGGGCCCCGGCAGGGCGACCTGGTGTGGGACATCGGTGCCGGCAGCGGCGCGGCCGCGGTCGAGGCCGCCCGCTTCGGCGCCGCGGTCATCGCCGTGGACCGCGACCCCGACGCCTGTGCCCGCGCCTCGGCCGCGGCCCGCCGCTTCGGGGTGCTGCTGCAGACCGTCCACGGCACCGCCCCCGGGGTCCTCAACGACCTGCCGGAGCCGGACGTCGTCCGGGTCGGCGGCGGGGGCGCGGCGGTCGTCGCGGAGTGCGCGGCCCGGCGGCCGGTGCGGATCGTCGCCCACGCCCGTACCCGGGACGGCGCGGAGGAGGTCGTACGGGCCCTCACGGACGCCGGATACGCCGTGGAGTGCTCGCTGCTGCAGTCCGTCGACCTCGACCCGCAGGGCCCCGCGGACGCGGGTTCCGGCGGGGGGTGGCGGGAGCGGGAGCGCACGGTCGTGTTCCTGATCGCGGGGAGCCGCGCGGGCTGAGCCGCGGGTGCGCCACGGGGTGCGCGCGGTGCGTACGACGCGCTCCGGGCGCGCGGGAGGCGTGCGCCGGATGCTCCCCGCGGTGCACCGGACGGCACCCGCGGGGCTCGACCCCAGCCGGACTCGCGTGCGGATTACGGGTAGGCTGGCCGACTGTTGTGCCGTGACTTGGCGTTCGTTGCAGCGTGGCCGAATGCCGGTAATGTCCGGGGGTCTTGTCGCAGTTGTCGGGAACGTAAACCCTGCGGGTGGTCGTGCCGCCGGGCGGGGTGTGCTCGTTCTAGCTATGGGCGGCCGGTCTGTCCCGCGGGGGGCTGCTGCCGGACGGACGGTCGGAGAAGGAGCTGGAGCGATGGGCGAGGGGTACGGAAGCATGACTGACACCGGCAAGCTCCCGGAAGGGCACCAGCCGGGGCCGGACGACGCCGCCGGAGGCCACCACCCCGCCCGCGCCGCGACCCCCGACACCGCCCCGGCGGCCGAGGGCGCGGCGGACGACGACGACTTCCTGTTCCTGCCCGGCGCGCAGGGCGCGTGGACGGATCCGAGGGTCCCGGCCCCCGCGGGCGCGCCCGCCGCGGCCGCGGCGGGCGGCGCGGAGCCGGCCACGGGCGCGCAGCGGCGTCCGCTGCACATGGGCCCGCCGGTGCCGGAGCAGGCCGGGGGAGTGGTGCGGTCGCTCGCGGACCGGGGTCCGGCGAGCGGTTCCGCGGACACCCGGGAGGCGGTCGCGGCCGCTAACGCGGGCGGTACGGGCGCCGGTTCGCCGGCGCAGGGCGCAGGCGAGACGCCGCAGCCGGCCGCGGCCGCGGCGGCGAACTCCGCGCGGGCCGAGCAGACGAACCAGACCGGACAGCCAGCACAGCCCGCACAGAACGCTGCCGCGGGACCGGGCATCGCCGCGGGCGCCGAGCAGGGTGCGCCGGCCGGAACGTCGGCGGCACCGGGTGCCGTGGCGGACCAGGGTGCTCAGGCGCCGGGCCGCGCGGGCCAGGAGACGACGGCCGGTGGGCAGCAGGCCGTTGACCAGGCTGCCGAGCAGGGCGGGAGCGCGCCGGGCGGGCTCGCCGCCGACCAGGCCGCGGCCGCGTCGGGGCAGTCGGTGCCGACCGCGGCGGGTTCCGTACCGCCGCAGGTGGCGCAGGCAGGCGGGCAGGCGCCGCAGCCGCCGGTACGTACGCCGGGGCCGCCGACGGTCGGCCCGGAGTACCTGGACGTCACCCGGGTCGGCGCAACTCACCTGCCGGGCCCGCAGCTCGGCGAGATCCCGCCCGCACCGGCGGGCTGGACGACGGTGTCGCAGGCGAACGGCGAGACGCTCGCCCAGGCCCAGCCCCGGGAGGTCGGCGGAGAGGCCCCGGCCCCCGGCGCGGAGGCAGCCCCCGCGCACGACGGCGCCGCGACGGCGGCCCCGTCCGGTGCGACGCCCGCGCAGAACGCGCCGGCCGCGAACGGCGAACCGGCCGCGGCGGCGCAGACCGAGGGCGGTGCGCCCGCACCGGCCCCGGTGGACGCGGCGCAGGCCGCCGTCCGCAGGGCGGCTGCTTCCGCGGGCGCGTCGCTGGGCCGCGGCATCTCCACCAACAGCGCCGTCACGAACGGCGGTAACGATGCCACCGGGGCGCAGCCCGCGGACGCGGACGCGACCCACGTGCGGCAGCCCGCCAACGGCACCGCGGACGCGGCCGCCGCTGCGGCGGAGGCGAACCAGGCCGCCCCGGGTGGGCAGCCCGACGCGGCGGTGGCGACCGGCGGTGACCCGCAGACCGAAGGCAGTGACCCCGCGGACGGCGCTGCCCAGCCCGCCCGCGGGGTCGCGGGCCAGGCGCCCGCCGGTCACGCCGCCGACGGGCCGGCGGTGCACGCCGACGCTGCGGCGGCGAGCGAGGCGGAGGCGCCCGCGGTGCCCGCCGGGCAGAACGGCCAACCGGCCGCCGGCACCGCCGTGTCGAGCGGACCGGGGGGCGCCGCCGCGGCCCAGGCGCCGGACGGTCACGCGGTGAACGGGTCCGCGCCGCAGGCGGTGGCGGAGGGCCCCGCCGCGGGCCAGGCGCAGGAGGCGCAACCCGCGAACGGCACGGCGCCGCACGCCGACCCCGCAGTCGAGTCCCGCAACGGTGCCGCGGCACAGACCGGCGCTGACGCCGCCTCGGAAGGACCCGGGACCGTGCCGGAGGCCGGCGGCAACTCCCAGGCCCCGGCCGGCGGTCAGGACGACTCCGCCACCGCGGACGGGGTGGTCCTCCACGCCGTACCCGGCAACGACACCGCGGCCCAGGCCGCGGACAGCGGCGCGGTCCGTACCGCCGAGCAGGCGACCGCGGACCAGCCGGTCGCAGCCGCGCAGGCGAACGCGCAGACCGGCGGCGACTCCGCCGCCCGGCAGGACCGTCAGGGCGACACCGCCGGGCAGCAGCCCGCGGACGCGGCCGCGCTCCACGCCGTGGCCAACGGGCAGCCCGTCAACGGTGCCAAGGCGCGGGTGGCGAACGGTCAGGCGGTGCCCGGTGGGCAGCCTGCCGTCCCCGCCGCGCGTGCCGCGAGCGACGAACCCGCCACGGCCGGCGCCGTACACGCCGCTGCCGGTGGGCGGCGCGGCGTTTCGCTGGGGGTCCAGAACGGCGCCCAGGCCGCCGCCTCCGGCACCGCGGGGGAAGCCGCGGCCGATGCGCCGTCCGAGGCCCAGCCCGCGGGCGACGGCGCACAGCGCACCGGTGCCCCCGTGACGCAGATCCGCGGCCGGCGGCGGCGTGGCACCGCCGTGAACGCGCCGGTCACCCCCGCCGCGCCCCCGGCCGGCGCCGCGCAGGCGGCCCCGGGCAACGCGGCGGCGCCCGGCGCCTCCGTACCGGCGCAGGCCGCCCCGCCCCAACCCGCCCCCGCGGAGGAGGCGTCGGCCACCCCGACGCCGGCCTCCGCCGACGCCGCACCCGCGGCCGACGCACCGGCTGCCGGCGTCGACGCAACGCCCCCCGCCGCCGCACCGGATGCCGCCGCGGCCGACGTGCCCGCCGCTCCCGCGGACGAGCCCGCCGCCCCCGGCTTCGCCGACGCCGAGCGGGCCGCCGTCCACCGCGTCATGCGTGAACGCCGCGACATCCGCAACGGCTTCCGCTCCGACCCCGTACCGCACGAGGTGCTGCTCCGCGTCCTGGAGGCCGCCCACACCGCCCCCAGCGTCGGCCACTCCCAGCCCTGGGACTTCGTCGTCATCCGCTCCGAGGAGACCCGGCACCGGATGCACGAGCTGGCCGCCCGCCAGCGCGAGGCGTACGCGAAGAGCCTGCCCAAGGGCCGCGCAAAGCAGTTCAAGGAGCTGAAGGTCGAGGCCATCCGGGACACTCCGGTGAACATCGTCGTCACCGCCGACCCCACCCGCGGCGGCCGGCACACCCTCGGCCGGCACACGCAGCCGCAGATGGCCCCGTACTCGTCCGCGCTCGCCGTCGAGAACCTCTGGCTCGCCGCCCGCGCCGAGGGACTCGGCGTCGGCTGGGTCAGCTTCTTCGACGAGCGCGAGCTGGTCCGCGAGCTGGACCTGCCGGAGCATCTGGACGTCGTGGCGTACCTCTGCATCGGCTACGTCGACGAGTTCCCCGACGAGCCGGAGCTGGTGCAGGCCGGCTGGTCCAAGCGCCGCCCGCTGTCCTGGGTCGTCCACGAGGAGAGCTACGGCCGCCGCGCGCTGCCCGGCGCCGACCCGCACGACCTGCTCGCCGAGACCCTCCAGGGCATCCGCCCGCTGGACGCCAAGGCGCTCGGCGAGGCGTGGGAGCGGCAGAAGCGGATGACGAAGCCGGCCGGCTCGCTCGGCATGCTGGAGATCATCTCGGCGCAGCTCTGCGGCCTGTCCCGCAAGTGCCCGCCGCCCGTGCCTGAGCCCGCGGCCGTCGCGGTCTTCGCCGGCGACCACGGCGTGCACGCGCAGGGCGTCACGCCCTGGCCGCAGGAGGTCACCGGCCAGATGGTCGCCAACTTCCTCGGCGGCGGCGCCGTCTGCAACGCCTTCGCCACCCAGGTCGGCGCCGAGGTGTGCGTCGTGGACGCCGGGGCGGCGGCCGAACTGCCCGCCGCCGCGGGCCTCGTACCGCGGAAGGTGCGCAAGGGGACCGCGGACATGACCGCGGGCCCCGCGATGACCCGCGAGGAGGCGCTTCGGGCCGTCGAGGTCGGCATCGAGACCGCCCGGGACCTGGTCGCGGCAGGCAACAAGGCGCTGCTGACCGGTGAGATGGGCATCGCGAACACGACCGCGTCCGCCGCGATCATCGCCGTCTTCACCGACTCCGAGCCCGCCGACGTGACCGGCCGCGGCACCGGCATCGACGACGAGACGTACGACCGCAAGGTCGATGCCGTCCGCCGGGCGATCGAGGTCAACCGCCCCGACCCGTCCGACCCGATCGGCGTGCTGGCCGCGGTCGGCGGCCTGGAGCACGCCGCGCTCGTCGGCTACATCCTCGCCGGCGCCTCGCTGCGCACGCCCGTCGTGCTGGACGGGGTGAGCGCGGGCGCGGCGGCGCTGGTCGCCCGCGCGGTGGCGCCTGAGGCGCTGGCCGCGTGCATCGCGGGCCACCGCAGCCCCGAGCCGGGGCACGCGGCGGCGCTGACGAAGCTGGGGCTGCGCCCGCTGATCGACCTCGACCTGCGCCTCGGCGAGGGCACCGGGGCGCTGCTGGCGCTGCCGCTGGTGCAGAGCGCGGCGCGGGCGATGCACGAGGTGGCGACGTTCGACGCTGCGGGCGTGACGGAGAAGGGCTGAGTCCGCCGCACCCGGGTGTCCGCACGCGCGCGTCGGCGTGCCGCGTACGCCTCGGGTACACCCGCGGTCCCGGCCGGGGCGGCTTTCCGCGTACGTCGCGGGAGGGCCCCGGGGCCGTAGCGCAGCCGTCCGCCGCGGCGGGGTGTCCGCGCAGGCCATAGGGTTGGCGTCGCGGGCCCCCACGCGCCACGCCCGCCCCGACCGCAGTCCGCGAAGAACCGCCGCTCCAGCGCCGCAGCGGCCGGCACACCGTACGAGGAGCCGCTCCGCCATGTCCCGTCCCCCCGCCCACTCCGCCCCCGGTTCCGACGCGTTCGCGTACCCCGTCGGACTGCGTCTCGCGGGCCGGCGCGTCGTCGTCCTCGGCGGCGGCCAGGTCGCCCAGCGCCGGCTGCCCGCGCTGCTCGCCGCCGGCGCCCGGGTCACGCTCGTCTCGCCGTCCGCCACCCCCTCCGTGGAGGCGATGGCCGACGCGGGGGAGCTGACGTGGGAGCGGCGGCCGTACGCGGACGGGGATCTGGAGGGCGCCTGGTACGCGGTCGTGGCCACCCGCGACCCCGCCGCCAACGCCGCCGCCTCCGCCGAGGCCGAGCGCCGCCGCGTCTGGTGCGTCCGCAGCGACGACGCCTCCGCCGCGACCGCCTGGACCCCCGCCACCGGGCGCAGCGAGGGCGTCACCGTCGCCGTGCTCACCGGCAGCGACCCGCGCCGCTCCGCCGCCGTCCGGGACGCCGTCGTGGAGGGCCTGCGCGACGGCACCCTCAGCGCCCCCCACCACCGCACCCTCCCCCAAGGACCTCCGACAAGCTCCGGTCCAGGGGGTACCCCCATCCCGCGCGTCGCCCTCGTCGGCGGCGGCCCCGGCGACCCGGACCTCATCACCGTCCGCGGCCGGCGGCTGCTCGCCGAGGCCGACGTCGTCATCGCCGACCGCCTCGGCCCCCGCGACCTCCTCGACGAACTGCCGCCGCACGTCGAGGTGATCGACGCCGCGAAGATCCCGTACGGCCGGGCCATGGCCCAGCAGGCGATCAACGACGCGCTGATCCGGCACGCCAGGGCGGGCAAGGCGGTCGTCCGGCTGAAGGGCGGCGACCCGTTCGTCTTCGGCCGCGGCATGGAGGAGGCGGAGGCGCTGGCCCAGGCGGGCGTGCCGTGCACCGTGGTGCCGGGCGTCACCAGCGCGATCAGCGTCCCCGCGGTCGCCGGCATCCCGGTGACGCACCGCGGGGTGGCGCACGAGTTCACCGTGGTCAGCGGCCACGTCGCGCCCGACGACGAGCGCTCGCTCGTGGACTGGCCCGCGCTCGCCCGGCTGCGCGGCACGCTGGTCCTGCTCATGGCCGTGGAGCGCATCGGCGCCATCGCGGAGACGCTCGTACGCGAGGGGCGCGACCCCGCGACGCCGGTGGCGATCGTGCAGGAGGGCACGACGGCGGCGCAGCGGCGGGTGGACGCCACGCTCGCCACGGCCGCGGCGGCGGTGGCGCGCGAAGGGGTGCGGCCGCCGGCGGTGATCGTCGTCGGCGAGGTGGCGGCCAGGTCGCTCGGCTGACGGAGGGCCGCGGGCGGCGCGGGGCGACGCACGTCACGTACCCCGGCGTCGGAATCCGGCCCGCGGCACGGCAGGATCGTTCCGTGGCAGAACTTCTCACCGTCGACGACCCCGCCGACCCGCGCCTGTCCGACTACGCGAGCCTCACCGACGTCGAGCTGCGCCGGCGCCGCGAGCCGGCGGAGGGGTTGTTCATCGCCGAGGGCGAGAAGGTCATCAGGCGCGCGATCGAGACCGGCTACGAGACGCGCTCCATGATGCTCTCCGCCAAGTGGGTCGACGCGATGCGGGACGTCATCGACGCGCTGCCGGCCCCGGTGTACGTCGTCGACCCCGGGCTGGCCGAGCAGGTCACCGGCTACCACGTGCACCGCGGGGCGCTCGCCGCCATGCGCCGCAAGCCGCTGCCCGACGCCGCCGCGCTGCTGGCGCGCGCCCGCCGCGTGGCGGTGCTGGAGACCGTCAACGACCACACCAACATCGGCGCCGTCTTCCGCAGCGCCGCCGCCCTCGGCATGGACGCCGTGCTGCTCTCGCCCGACTGCGCGGACCCGCTGTACCGGCGGTCGGTGAAGGTCTCCATGGGCGCCGTCTTCCACGTCCCGTACGCGCGGCTGGCCTCCTGGCCGCACGACCTGGAGACGGTCCGCGAGGCGGGCTTCACCCTCGTCGCCCTCACCCCGGACCCGCAGGCGGTGCCGATCACCGAGGCGGCACCGGGGCGGCTGCCGCGGGCCGCGCTGATGCTGGGCACGGAGGGCGCGGGGCTGTCGGCGCGGGCGCTGCGGGCGGCGGACCAGCGGGTACGCATCCCCATGTCGAACGGCGTCGACTCGCTCAACGTCGGCGCCGCCGCGGCGGTCGCGTTCTACGCCGTGGCGACGGCCCTCGCCGAGGACTGAACCCGCCCCGGGGCCCGGCGCACGGGGGCGTGGCCGAAAACCGCCGCGGGCGCGGCGGATCACCCCGGGGCAGCGGGCCCCGAGTGATCCACTGG
The DNA here is from genome assembly GCF_035917395.1 of Streptomyces sp. NBC_01808. Lineage (NCBI taxonomy): Bacteria > Bacillati > Actinomycetota > Actinomycetes > Kitasatosporales > Streptomycetaceae > Streptomyces > Streptomyces sp. NBC_01808. The sequence continues at coordinate 1,159,821 of NZ_CP109072.1, read as the reverse complement.
TTGTACTAGAGCGGGCCCTGGCAGCCTTGGGCCGCCGCGATACCGAGCGCGACCAGCAGCGTCACCGTCACGAACACGATCAGCCGCTGCCGCATCAGCCGCGCCCGGTCCGGCGCGGGCCTCCGCTGTGGCGCGGGCTTGCGCGGCGCCGACGCGGCACCGTCGCGTGGCCCGCTCCGCGGCACCTGCGCACGCTGCTCCGTCTGCCGACCGCGGTCCGCGCCCTGCCGTCCGCGCTCCGGCGCCGGAGCCGGTGCCTGCTTGCGCGGCGCACCGCCGCCCGCGCGCTGCCCCGGCCGCTGCGCCGCCCCGGGCCGCTGGGCGGGCCCCGGCCGCTGCGGGGCACCCGGCCGCCCGGTGCCGTGCGGTCCCGGGCGCTGCGCGGCGCCCGTACCGTGACCCGGCCGGCCCGCGCCCGTCGTCCGCGGCGCCGGCGGCCGGTGCGCGGCCGTGGGGCCCGGGGCCGTACGCTCCGCGGCGATCCTGCGCGGTGAGGCGGCCTCCGGCCCCGCGCCGTGCGCCTCGCGGGCCGCGATCTCCTTCAGCCGCAGCGACAACTGCAGCGTCGAAGGACGGTCGTCCGGGGTCTTCGCCAGGCACGTGCGCAGCAGCGGCGCCAGCGCGTCCGGCACCCCGTCGAGCAGCGGCTCCTCGTGCACCACCCGGTAGAGCATCACCTCGGAACTGCCCTGCCCGAACGGCGAGTCGCCCGTCGTCGCGTACGCGAGCGTGGCGCCCAGCGAGAACACGTCGCTCGCCGGCGTCACCGGCTGCCCGCGCACCTGCTCGGGCGCAAGGAACCCGGGCGAGCCGACCGCCGTGCCCACGTGCGTCAGCGTGGAGGCGCCGGTCGCCCAGGCGATGCCGAAGTCGATGATCCGCGGGCCCTTGGGGGAGAGCAGGATGTTCGACGGCTTCAGGTCGCGGTGCACCACACCCGCCTCGTGCACGGCGACCAGGCCCTCGGAGAGCGCCGCGCCGATCGCCGCGACCCGGGCCGCGATCAGCGGCCCCTCGTCGCCGACCTTGTCGTGCAGCGAGGGCCCCGGTACGTACTGCGTGGCGAACCACGGCCGGTCCGCGTCCAGATCGGCCGCCACCAGCCGCGCCGTACAGCCGCCGCGGATCCGCCGGGCGGCGGAGACCTCGCGGGCGAACCGCGACCGGAACTCCTGATCCTCCGCCAGATCCGGCCGGATCACCTTGAGCGCGACCCGCTGGCCGCGCCGGTCCGAGCCCAGGTAGACCACGCCCATGCCGCCCGCGCCGAGCCGCCGGTGGATCCGGAACGAGCCGACGACACGCGGATCCTCCCGACGGAGCCGCATCATCGCCATGCCGTAACCATCCCCGCTGCCCGGTCTGTCTGCCGTGCACAGCTTACGGACTTGACCGCCGCTCGCGCTGGCAGGGCGCCGTGCGGCGGGCCGAATTGTCAGTCCCAGGTGGGATCCTGGAGATATGGCCGGGCCCAAGTGCGGCCCCTACGAAGGGGGATGCGGGACAGGTGAAGGGCGATCGAGTGGAGATAGTCGTGGACGCGGGGGACACGACGCGGACGTACCAGGTGGTGGCCTCGCGCGCCGGCCGGAGGGTCGAGACGTCGGTGCGCCGGGGCGTGGTCGAGGTGAGCGAGGTGACGCGCAGCGGCTCGGTGGTGCGCACGGCGCGGTTCATGGCCACCAGGGTGCTCGCCCTGGTGGAGCATCCCGTGCCGCGTACGGACGGCGAGGTCCCTCTCGGGGAAGACCCTGGGACGTAGTACGCGGTCTCCACCCATGGGAGTAGCGAGTTCGCGCCGCAGTCATCCTCCGGGAGGCCAGGCAATCGATACGCGGGCATGACGACCCGTGCCGATCATTTCCCTAATGTTGTCGTCAAGCGGCGGGCGCAGCACTCGTCCCCCGAGGTCGGACGCCCGCCGCCCCAACACAGGAGTGGCAGCCATGGAGAGAACAGCGGAGCACACCGCACGGCCCAAGGCCGTCGCAGGGGCGCTCGCCGCGTTCGGCGCACAGCCGTCGGAGCGCAGGCACCCGCTGGTCGCTCTCGCGATGGTGCTGCCCCTGGCGATCGTGCTCACCGTCCTCTTCGGCGGGTGGGAAGCGGTCATCACACATGCGTCGTCCGTGGCCGGAATGATGGGGCACTAGCCCCGTCAGGCCCGGGAGAGCGGCCCGGGCCGGGGACAGCCGGCTCAGCCCCGTGGGGACGGGGGTGCGGCGGACGGACGTGTACGCCCGGGCGTCTGGGGAGACGCCCGGGCTACGCGTTTTCCGGGGCCGTACGCGGCAGGGCACGCCTGCGGGGACCCCCGCCTGCCGGTCCTGTCACGTTCATGCAGGCCGTCGAGGTACGGGGCCTAGGATGAGCCGGTGCGCGCACGCCTCGTCGACCGGCTGGCGGAGCTGAGCCGGGGGGCCGGCGAGCCCGCGGTGATCGTCGACCGCGCGGACGTGACCGTCGTACGCAGCGGGGGCACCGTACTCAAGGCGCACGCCCCGCGGCTCGACCCCGCCGCCCTCGCCGTCCGGCTGCGGGTGGCCGCGCACCCGCTGCTCGCGGGCACCCTGCTGGCGCCGCTCGGCGGGCTGGCAGGACCCGTCGAGGGCCGGTACGTGAGCCGCTGGCCGTACGGGGCCGCGGTGGCGCCCGACGCCCCGGAGGCGGCGCCGTGGCGGGAGGCGGGGCACCTGATCGCCCGGCTGCACGCGGTACCGGCGGACCGGCTGCCGGGCCCCCTGCCGCCGATGTCGGGACCGGCGAACGCGGCCCGCGCCATAGCGGCGCTGCGCGCGACACTGACCACCCCCGCGCCCCGCGCACCCGCGGACTCCGGCCCGCCGCAGGACCGTACCCGCGCGACCGCGCCGGCACCGCCCGCACCGGACGGCACCCTCGCAACGGCCCCTGCCGCCACCGGCCCCTGCCCCGCCCACGCGCCGGACCGTACCGCCGCCGCGATCGTGCTCCGGGCCTGGGCGCGGCTGCCCGCCTGGGCCCGGGACGACGAGCCCCGCGCACAGCCCCGCTCGCTCCTCTGCCACGGCGACCTCCACCTCGGCCAACTCGTGCGCCATCCCGCCCCCGACGGCCCCTGGCACCTCATCGACGTCGACGACCTCGGCCTCGGCGAGCCCGCCTGGGACCTCGCCCGCCCCGCCGCCGGCTACGCCACCGGCCTCATCCCCGCCGCCGACTGGGCCGCCTTCCTCGCCGGCTACCGCGCCGCCCGCGGCCCCGCCGTCGCCCCCGGCGACGGCCTCTGGCCGCCCGAGGTCGACGTGCCGGCCCGCACCCTCACCGTCCAGCTCGCCGCCCGCGCCCTCGTGGACGCCGCGACGGGCGTACGGCCCCTGGACGACACCGACCACGACCTGCTCGCCGCCTGCGCGCGTATCGGCGCGATGGAGGACGGGACGGAGCCGGGCGGCGCATCGTAGGCTGTGCAGCCATGGCCGCCGTCCGTCATCCGTGGCGGCGGAAGAGTTCGAGGAGTTGAGGGCGACCATGCAGTGTCCCAAGTGCCGTGCGCCGATGCAGACGTACAACCGCAACGGCGTGCAGATCGAGCAGTGCAGCGGGTGCCGGGGGATCTTTCTCGACTACGGCGAGCTGGAGACCCTGACCCGGCTCGAGGCCCAGTGGGCACAGCAGGCCCCGCCGCCTCCGCCGCCGCCCGCCCAGGGCGGCTACCCGCAGCAGGCCCCGGGCTGGGGCGGTGGCCACCACGGCGGCGGCCACGGTCACTACGGCCACCGCAAGGGCGGCTTCTCCCGCATGCTGTTCTCGTCCTGACCCACGGTCGGACAGCGTCCGTACGGCCCCCGCCCGCGGGGGCCGTACGCGCGACCACACGGCGAAGGGCCGGAGCGTCGGCTCCGGCCCTTCTGCTGTGCGCGGTACTGGGATTGAACCAGTGACCTCTTCCGTGTCAGGGAAGCGCTCTCCCGCTGAGCTAACCGCGCGGGCTTTCTGCGGCTAGATACTTCCACGCGCCGACCGCCATCGCAAGTCCATGATCATCGCGTGGCCGTACGGCCCGTGCCACCCGCCGGCGGCGGGTGGCACGGGCCTGCGGTCACCGGCGAGGGGCCGGTGCCACGGGGACGCGGTCGCCCGCGGACCTGCCGTCGATCTCCCTTGCCGACGCCGCGGGATCGCCGGCGGGCCCTACGCGGTGTGCAGCCTCAGCCCGTAGCGGCCGAGGATCTCGTTGACCGGCTGGTACCAGGTCTCGCCGCCGCCGCTGCAGTTGCCCCAGCCGCCGGACGTGACGCCCTGCGCCTGGTCGCCGCTGATGAACGAGCCGCCCGAGTCGCCGGGTTCCGCGCAGACGCTCGTCTTGGTGAGCTGGCGCACGACGGCGCCGCCGCTGTAGTTGACCGTCTCGTTCTTGGCCAGCAGCGTGCCGCAGTGCCAGCGCGTGGTGGAGCCGGAGCGGCAGATGGAGGCGCCCACCGGGGCCTCCGCGGAACCGCGGACGAGCTGGTCGGGCACGGTGCCCCAGCCGAGGACCACGGGGACGGTCCACCAGCCGCTGCCGACGCTGACCCAGGCGTAGTCGTTGTCGGGGAAGGACGAGCCCTGGAAGTTGCCGATGTACGAGCGGTCCCAGCCGCTGACCGCCTGGCCCGCGCCGCCGCAGTGGCCCGCGGTGACGAAGCCGCCGTGCACCGAGAAGCCGATGGAGCAGCGGACGTTGCCCGTGTAGTACGGGTCCCCGCCGACGGTGCCGGCGGCGAAGGTGCTCGGCGCCCCGGCGACCGTCCCGACCTCGACGGGGCCGGCGGCGCGGGCCCGTTCGAGGAAGGTGCGGACCGCGGCGTCGCCGCGGTGGCCGGCGACGACGTCCACCCGGACGCTGTTGGCGCGCGCGTCCACGCGCCAACTGGCCACCCCCGCGGGGGCGGACAGCGCGTCCAGGCGCTTCATCGTCGCGTCCAGCCGCGCGGCGCTGTGCTCGACGACGCGCACGTCGGCGCCCGTCGCCCTTACCGCGTCCGCGCGCTGGGTGCCGGTGACGGCGACGGTGAGCCGGCCGCTGTCCGCGTCGAACCACGAGCCGCCGTAGGCGGCACCGGCCGCGCGCTCGGCCTTCTTCTCGGTCTCGCCCGCCCGGCGTTCGTCGGCCAGCCGCTCCCGGGCCTGGTCGGCCGTGAGGCCCAGGTCCCGCTGCAGCGCGCGGGCCAGACCCGGCGAGAGCTCCTGCGCGGAGTCCGCGCCGGCGGCGGGGGCGAGGGCGGCGGCGCCGCCCCAGGTGCTGAGGAGCAGGAGTGCGGACAGGCCGAGCCTTAATCCGAAGGTGCGTCTCACGATGGTGACCTTTCTGCTGTTCCCTCATGTCGAGTGGGGGTGGAACACAGATGGTTGAGAGCGCTCTCAATCGGCGCGCTGTCACCACAGCACGGGCCCGCATGTTTGTCCAGACCTTTCGCAGGCGCGAAAAGCGGCCGCCCGGCCCCGCGGGGGGGCCGGGCGACCGCTGTGCAACCGCCTTGCGGCGTACGCCTCTTCGGGCGCGCCGGCCGGACAGGGCCTAGAACTCCTCGACCGTGTGCGGCAGCAGCGGCGTGCGCAGCGCGGCGTCGAGCGCGTCGGTGGCGCCCGCGGTGTGCTCGGTCGCCAGGCCCGCGCGGACGGCGGCGGCGAGGGTGGTGCCGCCGAGGTAGGCGGCGGACAGGTCGCGGACGTCGACGGTGAGGTCCGGCGCCGCGTCGACGCTCTCGTACGCGGCCGGGGCGCCGGGCGCGACGGTGAGCCGGTACGTGCCCTCGTTGGCCGGCACCGCCGCGTCGGTCACCGCCAGCACGACGTCCGCCGCGGCGGCCCAGGAGCGGCGCCGCAGGGCCGTGCCGACGTCGAGCAGCCGCACCCACAGCGCGGGGAACGTGCTCGTGACCCGTACCTGGTCGCGGTCGGCGGCGAAGAGCAGCAGCGGGTCGTCGAGCGGGCGGCCCCAGGCGCGTACCGTGCCGGTCAGGTCCAGGGAGGTGAGATAGCGCCACAGGGCCGCGGCCACGGCAGGGGTGTCCGCCTCCAGCTCGTCCAGCCGCACCAGGCCCGAGGTCTCCGGGCGGTCGCTGTCGCCGTCCTTCGTGCGGTAGACGGCGTAGCCGGCGAGGGGCGCACCGAGGGCGACGACGCGCGGCCGGGAGAAGTCCTCGTCGTCCGGGTCCTGTTCGACCATCCACTCCTTGGCCCACCACTCCTCGCTGCGCTCGGGCCGGCCGGCGCGCCCGGAGCGGGTGCGGTCGTAGTACGGGCCGAGCAGCGCGGGCGCCGCGGCCGGGTCGACCAGCCGCAGGGGCCGCTCGTCGGGGGCGATCCGCAGCCGCAGCGCCTCCCGGGAGTCGATCTCGACGGTCGCGCCGTACGTGCCGGGGCCGAAGCCGAACCGCCCGTAGATGGCGGTCTCCGACGCCCACAGCGCCGCCATCGGCCAGCCCTCGGCCGGGCAGCGCGCAAACAGCTCGGCGATCATCCCGGAGAGCACTCCGCGGCGCCGGTGCGTCGGCGCGACGGAGACGAACGTCAGGCTGGGGCAGGGGAGTTCGGCACCGGGGACGGCCATGGTGAACGGCAGCGCGGCGACCATGCCGACCAGCGTCTCCGCGTCGTACGCGCCGATGCGCAGGCAGCCCGCAAGGAGTTCGTGATGGCGTTTGCGAAGTTCGTCCTCGGGCTTTTCGTGGAAGACCAGATAGGCCAGCTCCTGAGCCCGGTCAATGTCACTTTCGGGTATTTCACGGAACACAATGGCAGCACGGTCGTTCATATTCTGACACTATCTGTCATGACCGATGCCTGCACATCGCTTCGTGCCAGGTCCCGGACGGGTGCGCCGCGGCCGGGGGCCAACGACGAAGGCGACCCATGCGCGCGGCGGGCGCGGGCATGGGTCGCCTTCGGGTGGTGGACGATACTGGGATTGAACCAGTGACCTCTTCCGTGTCAGGGAAGCGCTCTCCCGCTGAGCTAATCGTCCGAGGTGGAGACGGGATTTGAACCCGTGTAGACGGCTTTGCAGGCCGTTGCCTCGCCTCTCGGCCACTCCACCAGCGGGGGCCCGTGAGACCCCCATCGAGCGGACGACGAGATTCGAACTCGCGACCCTCACCTTGGCAAGGTGATGCTCTACCAACTGAGCTACGTCCGCCGGTCGTGCTCCGAAGGCGCCGGTGAGGCGCTTCCGGTAGTCATGAACCTTAGCGGATTCCGGGGCCAGCTCAAATTCGGTTTCCCGCAGGCGCCCGGCCCGCCTCCCGGCCCGCCTCCTGGCCCGCGGACGCGCCCGTGCCAGGGCCGCACCCGTCCCGGGCCCGGTGTCCGCCGGCCGCCATAGACTCGCGGCGTGCCCCGCCTCGCCCCGCTCGCCCGCTTCGGCGGTCTCGTCGCCTCCGACCTGCGCGACGTGACCGACGACCCGGCCGCGCTCGACTCCGCGGGCTGGTGGGCCGTCGTCGCCGGGTACGAGGGCCGGACGGTGTGCGCCCGCTTCGGCGACGTACGCCCCGATCCGCACCCGCCCGCCGCCCGCGCGCACCGCTGGCGCGGCCCAGGCGCCGCGCGCTGGACGACCTCCCTCGACCGCGGCGGCTACGTGGCCGGGGTGCACCGCATAAGGGAGCGCATCGCCGCCGGCGACGTCTACCAGGTCAACCTGTGCCGCGTCCTCACCGCCCCGCTCCCGGGGCCGGACCCGGACGCCGCCGACATCGACGCCCTCGCCGCCGTCCTCGCCCGCGGCAACCCCGCTCCGTACGCCGGCGTCGTCCGGCTGCCCGCGCACGGCGTCGAGGTCGCCACCGCCTCGCCCGAGCTGTACCTGCGCCGGGCCGGCCGCGCCGTCGAGTCCGGCCCGATCAAGGGCACCGGCCGCACCGCCGCCGACCTCACCGCAAAGGACCGCGCCGAGAACGTCATGATCGTCGACCTCGTGCGCAACGACCTCGGCCGCGTCTGCACCACCGGCTCCGTCACCGTGCCCGCCCTCTGCGCCGTCGAGGAGCACCCCGGCCTCGTCCACCTCGTCTCCACCGTCCGCGGCGAGCTGGCCCCGGGCGCCGGCTGGGCGGAGCTGATCGGCGCGACCTTCCCGGCCGGATCCGTCACCGGCGCGCCGAAGAGCAGCGCGCTGCGGATCATCGACGAGCTGGAGACCGCCCCCCGCGGCCCGTACTGCGGCGGCGTCGGCTGGGTCGACGCCGACCGCGGCACCGGCGAACTGGCCGTCGGCATCCGCACGTTCTGGATCGACCGGGCCGCGTCCTGCGGCCCCGCGCTGCGCTTCGGCACCGGTGCGGGCATCACCTGGGGCTCCGACCCGGAGCGCGAGTGGCGGGAGACAGAATTGAAGGCATCCCGGCTGCTCGCGGTAGCGTCGGAAGCGGAAGTCACGAGTGAAGGGACCGTACGCCCATGAAGGTCTGGCTCGACGGCGGGCTGCGCGAGGTGGCCGACGCCCGGGTCTCCGTGTTCGACCACGGCATCACCGTGGGCGACGGCGTCTTCGAGACGTTGAAGGCCACCGGTGGCGCCGCCTTCGCCCTCACCCGGCACCTGGAGCGGCTGGCCCGCTCCGCCCGCGGCCTCGGCCTGCCCGAGCCCGACCTCGACGAGGTGCGCCGGGCCTGTGCCGAGGTGCTGGCCGCGGAGCCCGTGCCGCACGGCCGGCTGCGCATCACGTACACCGGCGGTGCCGCGCCGCTGTCCTCCCACCGCAGCGACCCGGACGACAGCCGTCCCACCCTGGTCGTCGCCCTGGCCGCCGCCGAGCCGCGGCCGGACGAGACGGACGCCGTCACCGTGCCCTGGACGCGCAACGAGCGCGGGGCCGTCGCGGGGCTGAAGACCACCTCGTACGCGGAGAACGTCGTCGCGCTCGCCCGCGCGCACGACGGCGGCGCGAGCGAAGCGCTCTTCGCCAACACCCGGGACCGGCTCTGCGAGGGCACCGGCTCCAACGTCTTCGTCGTCCTCGGCGGCGAGCTGCACACCCCGCCGCTCGCCTCCGGCTGCCTGGCCGGGATCACCCGGCAGTTGGTGCTGGAATGGACCGGCGCCCGGGAGACGGACCTGCCGTTCTCGGTGCTCGCCGAGGGCAGCGAGGTGGAGGAGGTCTTCCTGACGTCCTCGCTGCGCGACGTCCAGGCCGTACGGCACCTCGACGGCAGCGAACTGCCGGGTGCCCTCGGTCCGGTCACGGCGAAGGCCATGCAGGTGTTCGCGGAGCGGTCGGCGGGGGACGTCGACCCGTAGAGGCGGAGGGCACCGGCAGACTCCGCGCGTCCGAGGACGAAGGGGAAGCGATGACGACCCATCTGCGCCCGGCCGGAGCCGAGCGGCGTGAGCCGGGCGGCGGCCGTACGCGTGCGTTCGCCGTGTGCGTCAACGGCCGCCCGATCGGCGAGGTCGAGCTGGCCACCGACCCGCGCCTCGGCCCCGCCACCGGGCGCGTACGGACGCTTCGGATCCAGCGGTCCGAGCGTGGCCGCGGCCGGGGCACGGTGGCGGCGCTGGCGGCCGAGGAGGTGCTGCGCGGCTGGGGCTGCCGGGAGATCCTGCTCAGCCTGGACCCGCGCGCGGAGGTCGGCCTGCGGCTGGCCGCGGCGCTCGGCTACACCGAGACGGGCCGGACGATGGCCAAGGAGCTGGCCGCGGTGCCCGAGCTGCCGCCCGGCTCCGCGGTGCGGCCGATGGCGGCGGGCGAGTACCCGGGCTGGCGGACGGCGGAGGTGGAGGCGTACGCGCACCGCTGGCTGGACCAGGGGACGCCGCCCGACGAGGCGCGGAGCCGGGCCGGTGCCGCCCACGACGCGCTGCTGCCGGCGGGCGCCGCCACCCCGGACGTGGCGCTGCGCGTGCTGGAGCACGAGGGGGCGGGGGTGGGCACGATCTGGATCGCCCTGAAGCCGCAGATCGCCACCGGGGGGTACGTCTACGCCGTGACCGTCGCTCCCGAGCACCGGGGGAGGGGCCACGGCCGGACGCTGATGCTCGCCGCGGAGCGCGAGTGCCTGGCGGCGGGGCTGCCCACGCTGGGGCTGCACGTCTTCGCGTGGAACGAGGTGGCGCGGCGGCTGTACGAGTCCCTGGACTACGCGCCCACGGCGTACCACCTGCGCAAGCCGCTGATCTGAAGACGGCGGCGGCGGCCCGCGGCGCCCCGGCCGGGGGCACGGCCGCGGGACCGGGGCGCCGCCCGGCCCGCAGCCCCCGCCTCCGGCCCCTGCGCGAGGGCTCGCCGGCCCGGCCCCGCCTCAGCCCGCCGCGGCCAGCAGCCGGTCCGCGATCTCCTCGATCCGCTCGCGCAGTCCCTCCTGGCTCTTGCCGCCGTCCAGGCGCTCGTCCCCGATGACGTACGTCGGCGTCCCCGTCACGCCGATCGCCTTGCCCTCCGCGACGTCCGCGTCCACGATCAGGAAGTGCCGCCCGTCCACGAGGGCCGTCTCCACCTCCGCGGCGTTCAGGTCCAGCTCGCGCGCCGTCTCGACCAGCAGCGACTCGCCCTGCTTGCCGAACTTCTCCGCCCTGGCCAGCACGGCCTCGACGTACTCCCAGCCCTTCCCCTGCGCGAACGCCTCCTCGGCGGCCTGGGCGCCCGCCATCGCGTGCTGGTGCTTGTCCAGCGGGAAGTGGCGCAGCCGGATGTCGAGCCGGTCCCCGTAGCGCTCCCGCAGCGCGCGCAGGTCGGCGAGCGCCGTCCGGCAGTCCGGGCACTGCAGCTCGCACCACACGTCGAGGACGGGCGCACCGTTCACATCGTTCTCCATGGATGTCAGTCTTCCAGGCCCCGAGGGGCGGCGCCGTCTCGGTCCTGCGGACGACCCGGACCCGGAGATGTCCCCCATGCCGTGCCGCACCATGGCAATCGTGGCGCGTTCCGGTGCACGATGGATGCATGTTCACCACCACGGTCTGCGCCGCGCTCTCCGCGGCGGGGCTCGCGATCGCGCTGTTGACCGCATACCGGCGTAGGTTCCGGCGGGCGACGAAGATCGCTGCCCTGTCGCTGGTGCCGGTCGGCCTGGCCATGGCGGGGCTGGTCAAGCTCGGCGGCAAGGTAGGCAAGGCCACCGGGGACTGGGCCACGGATCTCGTCTTCAAGCCCTCGGTCTGGGGCGGCTTCGGCGTGCTCGCGGTCGCCGTCGTGCTGTGGGTCGCCCAGCGTTTCGCCGGCGAGCGCGCCAAGCGCAAGGCCGGCGGGGGCGCCGCGGCCGCCCCTGCGGCAGCGCCCGCGGCGTCGCAGCCCGCGCTGGGCGCCGGCCGGGCCGGCAAGTCGCGCGGCTCCGCGCCGGCGACGACGGGGCGGCGGGGCTCCGGCTCCGGCTCCGGCTCCGGGGACGAGGACTTCTCGGACATCGAGGCGATCCTGAAGAAGCACGGAATCTGACGCTACGGGCGCACCGAACTACCCTGCGCAGCCGCGAAGTCGATCTCTGTCGACAAGAACTGATCATGCGCGGCCGATCTTCGTGAACAGGCCGGGTTTTCCTGGCGTGTTGCCCACTTGGGCATGCGTGCCTGCGCAATTATCTGCGCGAGATGAACGACCACACGCCCGCACCGCGGCCTCCCGCCCCCGCCGAGCCCCGCGGCTGCCTCTTCGCCCTGTCCCAGCCGCCGTTGATGCTCTTCCTCACCGTCGTGGGCGTGCTGATCTTCGGCACCTCGGTCTACGACCTCATCGGCTGGTGAGCGCCGCCCCGCCGGCGGCCCCGGCCGCCGCCTTCCCGTCCCCGGTTCCGGCCATGTCCCCAGCCCCGTTCCCCGCGCCGTCCTTCGTCCCGTTCCCCGTCCCGTTCCCAGCCCCGTTCTCCGCCGCCGCCTCGCGCTGCCGGGCGCGGTACGCCGCCACGTGCAGCCGGTTGCCGCAGGTGCGGCTGGAGCAGTAGCGGCGGGAGCGGTTGCGCGAGTAGTCGACGAAGGCCCGGCCGCAGTCCGGCGCCTCGCAGCGGCGCAGCCGTTCGCGCTCGCCGGCGACGACGAGGAACGCCAGTGCCATCCCGCCGTCCGCGGCCAGGTGTTCGGCGACGGAGGCGCCGGGCGCGAAGTAGTGCACGTGCCACTCGTACCCGTCGTGGTCCGTGAGCTGCGGCGTGGTGCCGGCCGCGGCCACGATCGCGTTGAGCCGCTCCGCCGCCGCCCGGTCGTCCGGGGCGGCGAAGACGGCCGAGAGGTCCCTCCGTACGGCCCGGACCGCGTCCAGGTCGGAGCGGCAGAGGGCTTCCAGGCCGCTGATCTCGTGCTCGTCGACGAACCCCTGGAGCGCCCCCACGTCCACGAGCACGTCCGCTTCCTTGCCCCCGTCCCCGGCGTCGGTGTTCAGAAGCGCCACGACGATGTCGAGCGCGCACCGGGTGTCGTGATTGATCAGCACCGTTCCGCTCCCCTGGTCGGGCCGCGCGTTCCCCTGGTCGGTCTGACGCCGACTCTAGCCAAAACGTGACACCGCCGTCGCCCACGGTGGAACGACGGCGGTGCCGTGATGCGGTTGTCCGGTGGGGGGTCCGGCCGTCTCCCCGAGGCTGACGGCTACGGACGGTGAGGTCGTAGGGGCTCAGCTCTCCGCGAGGATGTGCGAGAGCTCGGTGTCGAGGTCGAAGTGGCGTGGCTCCGTCCCGGGCGGCACGGCGGCGTCCGTGCGCTTCAGGAAGGACTCCAGCGCCCTCGCGGGTGCTTCGAGCAGCGCCTCGCCCTCGGGCGAGCTGAGGGCGATGCAGACGACGCCCTGGCCGTGGCTTCTGGATGGCCAGACGCGGACGTCGCCGGTGCCGGTCGGGCGGTGGAGCCCTTCGGCGAGCAGATCGCGGGCGAACACCCATTCGACCGTCTCTTCTGCGCCCGTGTGGAAGGTGGCGTGCACGGCGTAAGGATCCGCGGTGTCGTACCGCAGACCTGCGGGGACAGGCAGGGAAGACTCGCTCGACACAACGAGGCGCAGGTGCAGCTCGCAGCTGACCGTGTGGTTCATAAGCGCCAGGGCCTTTCGCTCAGTGTGCGCTCGGGGATTCGCACGTCGGCGAAGTCGACATGCCACCTACCGGGGCGTTGTAAACCCCTCTGACTGTTTTGCGATGTTTTTCGTAGTTCGTACGGCCTAGTGAGGGTTCTCGGAGCAGGGCCGTTCCGGTGAACTCTCCGGCACGCATAGTTTGGGCTCTCTGGATGCGGAGAGTAACGAGAATCGGGCGCAGTGTGACGGAGGCGCGCGGAGGGTGCGTCGGCGATGGCCGGTAAGGGGCATACGGGGATGCTCACGCCGGGTAACGCCGCCGCCGTCGTCACCGCGCGGCTGCGTCGCGCGGACGGGGCCCTCTGCGGCCCCGCCGCGGCAACCGGTTTGAACGGCGACCCCGCCGCCCTGTATGGTTCTGACCGCGCCACCAAGGCGCTCCGGGGCGATTAGCTCAGGGGGAGAGCGCTTCGTTCACACCGAAGAGGTCACTGGTTCGATCCCAGTATCGCCCACCAAGACGAAGGCGATCTGCGTCCGCAAGAAGCACGGACGCAGATCGCCTTCGTCGTTACTGCGCACCCCCGCTTCCCGGCAACGGGGTACGCCACAACGTCAATCGAGTCAGGCCACCGTCGCCAGACCGGTCGCGCGCAACGGCCAGGCCGGGTCGCAGCGTTCGTCCGAGCCCGTGCGCGCGAACCACGCCGTCAGGCCGCGCGCCTGCGCGCCGTGCCAGGCCGTCTGCCGAGTGTGCAGCTCCGGCGCGGTCAACTCGCCCAGCCGGTCCGCGTAACGCTGTCCGATGGCCCGTACGAGGCGCAGCGCCGCCGTCGCGTCCGCGCCGGCCTCGTGGGCGCCGGCCAGCTCCACGCCGTAGTGCTCGCACAGCGCCGTGAGCGTGCGGCTGCCCTTGCGGTAGCGGTCGAGGTGCCGGTCCAGCACCAGCGGGTCCAGCACGCACAGCGGCGCGCCGCCGAGGTACTTCGGCAGCGAGGAGGCGCGGTGCCGGCGTAACTCGCGGTCCAGCAGCGTCAGATCGAACGGTGCGTTCATCACCACCAGCGGTACGTGGCTCGCGCACTGCGCCGCCAGCGCCTTGCCGACCTCCTCCATCACCGGCGCCGGCCAGCGGCCCAGACGCTGCAGATGCGCCCGCGTCAGCCCGTGCACCGCCGTGGCCGCGGCCGGGATCTCCACGTCGGGAGAGACGAGCCACGACGTACAGCGGGGCGGCGAGGTGATGTGGGGCTGGACGACGACGGCTGCGGAGAGTATCCGGTCGCGTTCCACGTCCACGCCGGTCGTCTCGGTGTCGAAGGCGGCCAGTGGCCCCTCGTACCAGAGCGTCATCAGCCCAACTCCCTGGAGTTTTACGGTCGGTGGGGTGGTTCCCACCCGACCGGGTGATACCCCCAACACCCCTCGTTCGAACAATGGTTGTTTGGCGGAGAGCCCGTGCGGTGACAACAGAGAGTGAGGGCCGGGCGCGCCTCGGCCGCCCGTGGCGGGGCCGGCCCCCGTCAGCTACCCACAGCGCGTGGAAGGCAGTTGGGCCATGGCCCTCACCCGGCCGGAACCGCGCGGCCCGTTCCCCGAGCGGACCGCACCGCGGCGCGGTGCTCTCGCCGCGACGGCGTGCACGGAGACGCTGCAGACCGCCTGTCTGCACGCGGTCGTTGCCGCTGCCCGCTGCACCCCGGTGCAGCCCTTCCCCGGCAGCGGCATCGACCGGCACGTCCCGGTACGGGCCGCGCGCCGCCCGGCCGGCCACGCACTGATCCGTGTCTTCGCCGGCCGCGCGCGCCACGCGCTCACCGCGAGGGCCGGCAGGGGAGGGAGACCCTGATGTACCGGCAGCCTCCGGAGCCCGACCCCGCCCATACGGACCCCGCCGTGCTCGGCGCCCTCCTCGCCCGCCATGGCTGGCGCCGGCACGGCGGTTCCACCGGCAGGTACGCGCGCTTCACCCCGCCCGGCGACGCACCGGGCGGCGCCGGCGTCCTCGTACCGGCCGACCGCGCCTTCCCCGACTGCACCGACCTGCTCGCCGAAGCGCTCACCGCGCTGGCCCGCAGCCCCGAGCCGTCCGCCCCGCTCGTGCTCACCGCAGTGGCCGTGCCCAGCGACGAGGTGAGCTGGGAGTACGGGGCCGAGCGGCGCGCCGGGCCCGCCCGGTGGGCCGACGCCGAGCGGCTCTCCGCCGCCGCCCGCGCCATGCTGCTGGCCGGCGCGCTCGCCGCCCGCCGCCCCGCGGGCTTCCACGGTGCCCGGCTGCGCCCGCACGCCGCGCGGGACGTCGAGCAGACCCTGCTCGGCCCCGGCGCCCACGCCGCCCGGCTCACCGCGTTCGTACCCGCGCCGGAGAGCCGCGCGGTCACCACCATGCTGCTCCGCGCCCTGCGCGGCACCCGCGACGCGGTGGACCGGCACCACACCACCGGGGCGATGGACGCCTTCGACCACGCCGTCGAACTCGGCGTGTGCCACGAGCTGGCCGAGGCCCTGACCGCCCTCGTACGCGGCACGGACGGCGTGCGCATCACCCTGGCCTGGGCGCCCGCGTACCCGCCGCCGCAGGGCTTCGCCCCCGTCCCCGAGCCGGTGGAGTTCACCCCCGGCGACATCCCGGCCCTGCAGCGGGCCGCCGTGCGCTACCGGCACCGGGAGCCCTCCCTCCCGGTCCGGCTCACCGCAGCCGTCACCCGGCTCAGCCGGACGGCAGCCACCGGCCCCGGCCGGGTGCGGCTGCGGGTACTCGCGGGCGCGGACGTCACCGAGGTGCGCACGTCGCTCGACGAGGAGGCGTACCGGGTCGCCGGCCAGGCGCACCTGGCCGGCGTCCCGGTGCGGCTCAGCGGCATGCTGGAGAGCCGCGGCGGCTTCCGGCGGCTGACCGGGGCGTCGGGGGTGCGGCCCGTACCGGTGGCGGACGCCGAGGGGAACCGGCTGCCGAAGGCCCACGAGCACCTGGACTTCCTCGACGAGGCGTACGGCGACGGCTGAGAGCACCGGTCCGCGCACGCGACGCCCGATTTCGCCGTGCGCCCCCCCGGCTCGGTACGATTCACGCCGTGCCGCCGCCGCGTGCGGCACCCCGTTCCCCGTGAAGGAGACCCCGTGTCCGACGTCCGTGTGATCATCAGCCGCGATGCCGCCGAGCGGGAAGAGCGCGTGGTCACGACGGGCACGACGGCCGGCGACCTCTTCCCCGGCGAGCGCACCGTGATCGCCGCCCGCGTCGCCGGCGCGCTGAAGGACCTCGCGTACGAGGTCGCCGACGGCGACGAGGTCGAGCCGGTGGAGATCGACAGCCCCGACGGGCTGGACATCCTGCGGCACTCCACGGCCCACGTCATGGCCCAGGCCGTGCAGGAGCTGTTCCCCGAGGCCAAGCTCGGCATCGGCCCGCCCGTCAAGGACGGCTTCTACTACGACTTCGACGTCCCCGAGCCCTTCCACCCCGACGACCTCAAGCGCGTCGAGAAGAAGATGCAGGAGATCGTCAAGCGCGGCCAGCGCTTCTCCCGCCGCGTCACCACCGACGCCGACGCCCGAGAGGAGCTGGCCGCCGAGCCGTACAAGCTGGAGCTGATCGGCCTCAAGGGCAACGCCGCAGACGCCGCGGAGGGCGCGTCCGCGGAGGTCGGCGCCGGCGAGCTGACGATCTACGACAACCTCGACGCCAAGACCGGCGAGCTGTGCTGGAAGGACCTCTGCCGCGGCCCCCACCTGCCGACGACGCGGCTCATCCCCGCCTTCAAGCTGATGCGCTCCGCCGCCGCGTACTGGCGCGGCAGTGAGAAGAACCCGCAGCTCCAGCGGATCTACGGCACGGCCTGGCCGTCGCGGGACGAGCTGAAGGCGCATCTGGAGTTCCTGGCCGAGGCCGAGAAGCGCGACCACCGCAAGCTCGGCACCGAGCTGGACCTCTTCTCCATCCCCGAGGACATCGGCTCCGGCCTGGCGGTCTTCCACCCCAAGGGCGGCGTCGTGCGCCGCGTGATGGAGGACTACTCGCGCCGGCGGCACGAGGAGTCGGGCTACGAGTTCGTCTACACCCCGCACGCGACGAAGGGGAAGCTCTTCGAGAAGTCGGGCCACCTGGACTGGTACGCCGACGGCATGTACCCGCCCATGCAGCTCGACGAGGGCCAGGACTACTACCTCAAGCCCATGAACTGCCCGATGCACAACCTGATCTTCGACGCCCGCGGCCGCTCGTACCGCGAGCTGCCGCTGCGCCTCTTCGAGTTCGGGACCGTCTACCGGTACGAGAAGTCCGGCGTCGTGCACGGCCTCACCCGGGCCCGGGGCTTCACCCAGGACGACGCGCACATCTACTGCACCAAGGAGCAGATGGCCGGCGAGCTGGACTCGCTGCTGACCTTCGTGCTGAACCTGCTGCGCGACTACGGCCTGGAGGACTTCTACCTGGAGCTGTCCACCAAGGACCCGGAGAAGTCCATCGGCTCCGACGAGGTCTGGGCGGAGGCCACCGAGATCCTGCGCCGGGCCGCGGAGAAGCAGGGCCTGCAACTGGTCATGGACCCGGGCGGGGCGGCGTTCTACGGGCCGAAGATCTCGGTGCAGGCCAAGGACGCCATCGGCAGGACGTGGCAGATGTCCACGATCCAGGTGGACTTCAACCTCCCCGAACGCTTCGACCTGGAGTACACCGCGGCGGACGGCTCGCGGCAGCGGCCGGTGATGATCCACCGCGCCCTCTTCGGCTCCATCGAGCGGTTCTTCGCCGTCCTGCTGGAGCACTACGCGGGCGCCTTCCCGGCGTGGCTGGCGCCGGTACAGGTCGTCGGCATCCCGATCGGCGACGACCACGTGCCGTACCTCCAGGAGGTCGCGGCGAAGATGCGGGCCCGCGGGCTGCGGGTCGAGGTCGACTCCTCCTCCGACCGGATGCAGAAGAAGATCCGCAACGCCCAGAAGGCCAAGGTCCCGTACATGCTGATCGCGGGCGACGACGACATGGCCAAGGGCGCCGTCTCCTTCCGCTACCGCAGCGGCGAGCAGAACAACGGCGTGCCGATCGACGACGCGATCGACGAGGTGGCCCGCGCGGTCGCGGAGCGCGCCGGGTCGTGATCCGGCGCGGCCGGGGCGCCGGGCCGGGCCCGGCGCCCGGTCGGCGGGGCCGTACGCCATATGCTGCTGAGCATGACCAGTGAGCCGGAGCAGCAGCTCGGGGTCGGCACCCCGGATCAGTTCCAGCGGCTGTGGACGCCGCACCGCATGGCGTACATCCAGGGGGAGAACAAGCCCACCGGCACCGCCGCCGGCGACGGTTGCCCGTTCTGCGCGATCCCGGAGAAGTCCGACGAGGACGGGCTGATCCTCGCCCGCGGCGCACAGGTCTACGCGGTGCTGAACCTGTACCCGTACAACGGCGGGCACCTGATGGTCGTCCCGTACCGGCACGTCGCGGACTACACCGAGCTGACCGACGAGGAGACCGCGGAGCTGGCTGTCTTCACCAAGCGCGCGATGACCGCCCTGCGCACCGCGTCCGGGGCCCAGGGGTTCAACCTCGGCATGAACCAGGGCCCGGTCGCGGGCGCGGGCATCGCCGCGCACCTGCACCAGCACGTGGTGCCGCGGTGGGGCGGGGACACGAACTTCATGCCGGTCGTCAGCCACACGAAGGTGCTGCCCCAACTCCTGGCGGACACCCGCGCGATGCTCGCCGCCGCCTGGCCCGCGGACTAGCCGGTCCCTCCGCCTGGCGGTGCCTTCCGACCGGGGTGAGTTTTCCGGGGTTACGTGCACACTGGGCCGAAAGCGGGGGGTTCGGCCCCCGTTTGCGCGGCGGTGTGCAGGGGGGCACAGATGTCGGGTGACGAGACGGTCGTCTATGCGGAGAGATCGTGGAACCCGCTGGCGGCGAAGGTGCGGCTGACGACCGGCGGGTTGTCTCCGGGGCGGGATCCGCAGGTGCGGACCCGCGACTTGAACCTGCTGGCCATGGCCGAGGCGTATCTGCGGGGGCAGTGGGTCGGCGGCGGCGGGGCGGAGCGCGAGCTTTCGCGGATCGGGCAGGGGCGCGGCCCCGTGCCGGTGATCCGCGTGACCGGCTCCGCCCAGGTGATCTGGGTGCGGCGGGCGGCGGAGTTCGCCCGGGCGCTCGGCGAGCTGGCGGTGCCGCTGAGCGGCGGGCCCGCGGAGGTGGCCGCGGCCGGGCGGCGGGCCGAGGAGGAGGGCGTGCCGCTGTGGATGGCGCGGCGCTCCGCCGCGGGACCGCGGAGCGGCACGGTGACGGTGGCCGTCGACCGGCGGCTGGTGCGCGCGGACGTCTGGGCCGACGGGGTGCCCGGGACGCCCGCGGTGCGGCTGCGCGGGAAGGCCGGTCTGACGCTGGAGCAGATGCGGGTGCGGAAGCCGCCGCTGACGGTCACCGTGGCGGGCCGGCCGGCCGGGCTCACCATCGTCGACTCCTCGTTACGGGGGCTGTTCGCCGTGCTCCGTTCGGCGGGGGAGCGGTGGGAGCTGGAGGGCCGGGACGTGGAGTCGTCCCGGCTGCTGCGGGACGGGCGGCCGGTGGCGCTGCTGACGCGGCGCCGGGAGTGGAGGGTGCGGTACGCGCGGGTGGTGCCGCTGATGGACGTGCGGTACGAGTCGGACGACCCGATGGACGCCGTGGTGGCCCACTTCTTCGGCGTCGTGTGCGGTGCGGGCGACCAGAACGCGCTGATCCGCTTCGGCACGGTGCACCGGGTGTTCGACCCGTACGGGAACGCCGGGGCGGACGACACGGGGGGCGTGGGATGGGCCATGTGGGACGCACCGTGGACCACCGGCCTCGGTTACGAGCCCGCCGGCAGCGGCTCCGGCGGTGCGGACGGTGGTGGCGGCTTCGACGGCGGTGGCGGCGGCTCCGACGGCGGCGGTGGGGGCGGTGGCGGGGGAGGCGGTGACGGCTGAGCCCGGCGCGGCCCTCGGGACCGGACAGCCGGGCCCGCCCGCTCCGCCCTATGCGGGGTCCGCCGCCTTGGCCAGTGCCTGCGCCAGGTCCGCCCACAGGTCGTCCGGGTGCTCGATGCCCACCGAGACCCGGACCGTGCCCTCGCCGATGTCCATCGCCGCCAGCGCCGCCGCGTCGAGCTGCCGGTGCGATGTGCTCGCCGGGTGCATGACGAGCGTCTTGACGTCGCCGAGCGACGGGCTCAGCAGCGCCAGCCGCAGCGACTCGACGCACCTGCGCCCCGCGTCCCGGCCGCCCGCCAGGTCGAACGCCAGCACCCCGCCGCCCGCGGCCAGCAGCCGGGCGGCCGTCGCGCGGTCCGGGTGGTCCGGCAGCCCCGGGTGGCGGACCCGGGCGACCGCCGGGTGGGAGGCGAGCCGTTCGGCCAGCGTCAGCGCCGTCGCGGACTGCCGCTCGACGCGTAGCGCCAGGGTCGCCATGCCCCGCAGCGTCAGCCACGCCGCGAACGGGTCGGCCACCGCGCCCTGTTCGACGGCGTGCGTCCAGACCCGGCGGCGCAGCTCCGCGTCGCGGAAGACGGCGACGCCGCCCAGGACATCGGCGTGGCCGCCGAGGTACTTGGTCGCCGAGTGCACGACGACGGCGGCGCCGTGCTCGACCGGGCGGCAGAGCAGCGGGGTGGCGAACGTGTTGTCGACGACGCCGGCGACCCCGGCCTCCGCGGCGGCGGCCAGGAGCGCGGGCAGGTCGGTGACGGCGGTGGTGGGGTTGGCGATGGTCTCCAGGTAGAGGACCCGGGTGCGGGGCGTGCACGCGGCCCGTACCTCGTCGGCGTCCCGGCCGGAGACGTACGTGACCGACACCCCCCAGCGCTTCGCCAGATCGGTCAGCGTCGCGTACGTGCCGCCGTACAGGGAGCGCTGCGCGATGACGTGGTCGCCCGCGGAGAGCAGGCTGAGCAGCACGGCGTTGATCGCGCCCATGCCGGACGCGAACGCCAGCCCGCCCGCACCCCCTTCGAGGTCGCTGACGGCCTCCTCCAGCGCGCGGACGGTCGGGTTGCCGAAGCGGCTGTAGAGGTACGCGCCGTCCGGGTCGTGGAACGCGGCGGCCATCGCGTCGGCGGAGTCGAACGAGAAGACGTGCCCCTGGTGGATCGGCACGGTCACGGGGCGGCTGCCCTCGGGGACCGGCACGGGCGGGTGGGCGGTACGGGTCGAGGGGTGCAGGTCGGCGCTCATGGCGAAAGTCTCCGCGGCGAATGGGTTGCCGGAACAGGGCCAATTCCGGGAGATTGGTCCGCCATGGACACCGACGACGTGCGGGCCTCCGACCTGGTGGCCGCCCTGGGCCGCTGGTCGGCCGGGCGCGGCCCGCTGTACGTGCTGCTCGCCGCCCGGCTCCGGCGGCTGGTCGACGAGGGCCGGCTGCGCCCGGGCGCCGCGCTGCCGCCGGAGCGGGCGCTCGCGGCGGCGCTGGCCGTGGGGCGCACGACGGTCGTCGCGGCGTACGGCGTGCTGCGGCAGGAGGGCCGCGTCATACGGCGGCAGGGGAGCGGCACCCGCGTCGCCGAGGCGGCGCTCGTGCCGGGGCGCACGGCGGAGACAGCTAACCCGCTCTTCCTCAACCTGCTGGAGCCGGCCGACGGCGTGATCCTGCTGAGCTGCGCCGCCCCCGACGGCCCGCCGCCCGAACTGGCCCGCGCCTACCGCGACCTGGCCCTGCCCGCGACCGGCCTCGGCTACCACCCCGCCGGGCTGCCCGCCCTGCGCGCCGCCGTCGCCGCCCGCTACGCCGCCCGCGGCATCCCCACCGACCCGGCGCAGATCCTCGTCACCACCGGCGGCCAGCAGGCGCTGGCGCTGCTGACCCGGTTGTTCATCGCCCCCGGCGACCCGGTGCTGGTCGAGGCGCCCGCGTACCCCGGCGCGCTGGACCTGTTCCGGGAGGCGGGCGCCGTGCTGCGGCCCGTGGCGGTGGGGCCGTACGGGATCGACGTGGACGCCGCCGTGCGGACGCTGGCGGAGCACAGGCCGGCGCTCGCGTACGTCGGTTCGGTGCACCAGAACCCGACCGCCGCCGTGCTGCCCCCGCTGCGCGGGCGGCGGCTCGCGGAGGCGGCGGGCCACTTCGGCGTACCGCTGGTGGACGACGAGGTGGTGGCGGACCTCGCGTTCGAGGGCGCCGCGCCGCCGGCGCTCGCCGCGTGCGCGGACGGCGCCGAGGTCATCAGCGTCGGGTCGCTGAGCAAGGTGGTCTGGGGCGGCCTGCGCATCGGCTGGGTGCGCGCGCCCGCAGGCGTCGTCACCCGGCTCGCCCGGCTGAAGGCCGTCCACGACCTCGGCACCGACGTGCCGGCGCAGCTCGTCGCCGTCTCCCTGCTGGCCGCGTACGAACCCCTGCTCGCCCGCCGCCGCGCCGAACTGCGCGCGGCCCACGACCACTTGCGCGCCGAGCTGGCGCGGCTGCTGCCCTCCTGGGACTGCCCGCCGGTCCCCGGCGGGCAGACGGTGTGGCTGCGGCTGCCGTACGGGGACGGGGTGTCCTTCGCGCAGGTCGCGCTCCGGCACGGGGTCGCCGTCCTGCCCGGCGCCTGCGTGGACGCCGCCGGGGGCAGCGGCCCGTATCTGCGGCTGCACTTCTGCTTCCCGCGGGACGTGCTCACCGAGGCCGTCGAGCGGCTGGCCGCGGCCTGGACGGCGTACGACGGGAGCTCCCGCCCGGCGACGCCCGCGGCCCTCGGCGGCGTGACGGTGTGACCGGGGCGGAACCCCCGCCCGCGTGTGCCGTGCGCGCCGTCAGGCGTCGTACACGTCCGCCCGCTGCGGCTCCGCGCCCTGCACCATCCCGCTGAGCGCCATCGACCGGCCGGCGAAGTTCGTCGTGTCCACGTTGTTCTCCTCCAGCACCCGCAGCGCGGCCTGGTGGACCACCCGCAGCACCGGCGTCGCCGTGCGCAGCGCGTCGTCCGCCATGAAGCGGTGCCGCCACGGCTTGTCCGCCCACACGTGCCGCAGCCCGAAGGGCTCGGGGAGCTTCAGCTTGCCGCCGAGGTAGTCGAGCAGCGGCGGATACCAGGTGAACGGCGCCCGCGCGGCCAGTCGCACCACCTCGCGGGTGCGGACCAGCGGCAGCGGCTTCTCCTTGGTCTCCCAGAACTTCATGCCGCTCACGGTCTTCGTCTCGCGGCTGGGCTTGCTGGTGAACAGCGGGTGCACCGGGCCCAGCGCGTGCCCCGTGACCTCGATGCGCAGCGTCTGGTGCAGCACGGTCACCGAGACCAGCAGCGTGATGACCAACTGGCCGTCCCAGAGCGTGAACTGCACGCCCAGATAGTGCCGGTTGCCCGCGCCGAACTGCTGCTCGTTGCAGATCCGCTGGACCTCGAAGTCCCGTACGGAATAGCCGTCGACGATCGCGCCGCCGGGCCGGGCGACCTCGCCCGCGCCCTCGCCTATCGGCGCGACGATCCAGTGCTTTATCGCGGGTGCGGGGAAGCCGCCGGTGTGCAGCGGGGTGCGCTCCAGCATGCGCAACTGGTCGTGCACCGCCTTGACGACGTCCCAACTGCGGAAGGGGTTGATCTCGCCGCCGGACTCCTTCGGCTTGAGGTCCTCCGCCAGGTGCCAGGCGCCCCAGCGGGTGCCCATGCCGAGTATCCCCTTGGGGCCCGCGTAGAAGACGACGTTGCTGTGCTGCTCCGCCGACAGCTTCGCCAGGCCCAGCCGCAGCCGCTCCGCGCTGGCCTCGCCGGGGTTGCTCGGCACCGCCTCGGGGATCTTGGCGCCGAGGCCGCCGCCGGACAGCAGCGCCGTCCAGTGCTCGCGCAGGCCCTTGGCGTACTTCTCGCAGATCCGGTTCGCCCAGAACCAGCCTATGATCGGCGCGACCAGCAGGCCGCGCAGATAGATGTAGAGCAGGCCGTCGAGCGGCATCGTGATGAAGAGGTAGATGGCGGCGACGCCGATGAGGCCCAGCAGCACGTACCCCACCGCGCCGACGCGCTTGTCCGACGCGCCTGCCAGGGTGCGGCGGAGCTGGAAGACGCCGAGCCAGAGCAGCACCCCGGGCAGGAACAGCAGCCCGAAGACGCCCATCACCACGGTCAGCCTGGTGTCGCGCTCCTTGCGATAGCGGTTGGCCGCCAGGCAGTGCTCCAGCACCGCCTGCGGCTCCGTGCCGAACGACTGGATGAGCGGCTTGCGGCCGTCGGCGAGCATGCGCACCGTGACGGCGCGCGCGAACGCCTCGCCCAGGTTCGGCTCGAAGAGCGAGAGCCGGCCCTTCTTGAAGTCCGACTTGCTCCAGTCGTTGTTGGCGTCGAGGAGTTTGGTGACGGCGCTGTCGCGGTACGCCGTGGAGGCGAGCGCGTGCGTCGCCGCCGTCTGACCCTGGGCGCCCGAGAGCGGCACCTGTGCGCGCGGGGCGAAGTCGAACTCCAGCCCCTCAGAACCTGCCACTGCCGCCCCCAACGCCGCGCGTCCGCCCCGGTGGTGGGGCCGGGCCCGCGGGCAAGCGGGCCCGACCACCAATGTGCCCCAGCCTAGCCGCGGTCAACCGTCGCGGGCCTGCCGATCACGGATCTTCGCCGCCAACTGCTGCGGCATCGGCTCGTGTCTGGCGTACGAGCGGTCGAACCGGCCGGTGCCGTGCGACAGGGAGCGCAGATCCACCGCGTACCTGCCGATCTCGAACTCCGGCACCTCCGCGCGCACCAGCGTCCGGCCGCCGCCCGCCTGCTCGGTGCCGACCACCCGGCCGCGCCGCCCGGACAGGTCGCTCATCACCGGGCCCACGTACTCGTCGGCGACCAGTACGCCGATCTCGGCGACCGGCTCCAGCAGATGGATCTGCACCTGCGCCGCGGCCTCCCGCAGCGCCAGCGCGCCCGCCGTCTGGAACGCGGCGTCGGACGAGTCCACCGAGTGCGCCTTGCCGTCGACGAGCGTGATCCGCACGTCGACCAGCGGATAGCCGGTGGCCACGCCCTTGACCGCCTGGCCGCGTACGCCCTTCTCCACCGACGGGATGAACTGCCGCGGCACCGCGCCGCCCACCACCTTGTCCACGAACTCGATGCCCGAGCCCTCCGGCAGCGGCTCGACCTCGATCTCGCAGATGGCGTACTGCCCGTGGCCGCCGGACTGCTTGACGTGCCGCCCGCGCGCCGCCGACCGGCCGGAGAACGTCTCGCGCAGCGACACCTTGTGGTCCACCGAGTCGACCTGCACGCCGTACCGCGTGCGCAGCCGCTCCAGCGCCACGTCGCGGTGCGCCTCGCCCAGGCACCAGAGCACCAGCTGCCGGGTCGAGGCGTTCTGTTCCAGCCGCATCGTCGGATCCTCGGCGCACAGCCGCGCCAGGCCCTGCGACAGCTTGTCCTCGTCCTGCTTGGTGTGCGCCTCGATGGCCACCGGCAGCAGCGGGTCGGGCATCACCCACGGCGCCATCAGCAGCGGCTCTTCCTTGGCCGACACCGTGTCGCCGGTCTCCGCGCCGTTCAGCTTGCCGACGCAGGCGATGTCGCCGGCGATCGCCGCGTCCAGCGGGCGCTGGAGCTTGCCGAACGGGGCGGTCAGCGAGCCGATCCGCTCGTCGGTGTCGTGGTCCTCGTGGCCACGGTCCTCCATGCCGTGCCCCGAGACGTGCACCGTCTGGTCGGGGCGCAGCGTGCCGGAGAAGACGCGCAGCAGTGACAGCCTGCCGATGTACGGGTCCGAGGACGTCCTGACCACCTCGGCGGCCAGCGGCCCGGCGGGGTCGCAGGCCAGCCCCGCGCGCTCCTCGCCGCGCACGGTGGTCACGTCGGGGATCCGGCGCTCCGGCGGGGTGGGGAAGCCGCCGGTGATCAGCTCAAGCAACTCGACCGTGCCGAGACCCTGCGTGCCGCCGTCTGCGGCGGGCGCGGCGGCCAGCACCGGGTGGAACACCCCGCGCGCGACGGCCTTCTCCAGGTCCTGCACGAGCGTCTTGACCTCGACGTCCTCGCCGCCGAGGTAGCGCTCCATGAGGGACTCGTCCTCGCTCTCGGAGATGATGCCCTCGATGAGCCGGTTGCGCGCCTCCTCGATCAGCGGCAGCTCCTCCTCGCGAGGCGGTCTCTCCTCGCGGGCGCCGGAGGTGTAGTCGAAGACGCGCTGCGTGAGCAGGCCGATCAGCCCGTGGACGGGCGCATGGCCGTCCGCCGCCTGCTCGCCGAGCAGCGGCAGGTACAGCGGCAGCACGGCGTCGGGGTCGTCGCCGCCGAACGCCTCCCTGCAGGTCTCCGTCATCTGGTCGAAGTCGGCTCTGGCGGCGTCCAGATGCGTGACGACGATCGCCCGCGGCATCCCGACCGCCGCGCACTCGTCCCACAGCATCCGGGTCGCTCCGTCCACGCCGTCCGCGGCCGAGACGACGAAGAGGGCCGCGTCCGCGGCGCGCAGACCGGCCCGTAGCTCCCCGACGAAGTCCGCGTAGCCGGGGGTGTCCAACAGATTGATCTTGATGCCGTCCCATTCCACCGGGACCAGCGAGAGCTGCACCGAGCGTTGCTGGCGCTGTTCGATCTCGTCGTAGTCGGATACGCAGCCGCCGTCCTCGACCCGGCCGGCCCGGGTGAGCGCCTTCGTGGTCAGCGCCAGCGCCTCCACCAGCGTCGTCTTACCGGATCCGCTATGGCCGACCAGCGCCACGTTCCGAATGTCGGAGGGCCGGGCGGCCGCCGCTGCCCTGCCGGCGGCTCCGGGGTGTGCGTTTGCCTTGTCACCCATGTGTCTCGCCTCCGTCTGACACGTGCGGTGCATTCGAGCTTTGCACCGCGGTCAGACCCCGTCCATAGCACGGACGGCTTCGGAAACGGCGACCGGCCGGACGTGCGTACGGCCCGGCCGGTCAGGGGCGTACGGCCCGCGCGGCCCCGCCGGGGCGCTGGCTACGATGGCTGCGCTACGTTGAGCGACTTCCACCGACGAGCCCCCCCGGCCAGCCGCGGGGGCCCGCCGACCGGCGACCCTGGGACGGCCATGCTGAACAAGTACGCGCGTGCGATCTTCACGCGTGTCTTCGCACCGATCGCCGCGATGCTGCTGCGTCGTGGCGTGAGCCCCGACACCGTCACCTTCGTGGGCACCCTCGGGGTGATGGCGGGCGCCTTGGCCTTCTACCCGCGCGGGGAGTTCTTCTGGGGCACGGTGATCATCACCCTCTTCGTCTTCTCCGACCTGATCGACGGCACCATGGCCCGCCAGTCCGGCCGCTCCAGCCGCTGGGGCGCGTTCCTGGACTCGACGCTCGACCGGGCCGCGGACTCCGCCGTCTTCGGCGGCATCGCGCTCTGGTACGCGGGCGACGGCGACGACCTCGTGATGTGCGCGGTGGCGATCTTCTGCCTCGCCGGCGGCCAGGTCGTCTCGTACACGAAGGCCCGCGGCGAGAGCATCGGGCTGCCGGTGAAGGTCAACGGCCTGATGGAGCGCGCCGACCGGCTGGTGATCACCCTGGTGCTCGCCGGCTTCGCGGGCATGGAGCGCACCTTCGGCATCCCGCACATCGACCTCCTGCTGCCCATCGCACTGTGGGCGGTCGCCGCGGGCAGCGCCGTCACGCTCTTCCAGCGGATGGTGACCGTGCACCGGGAGGCGGCGGAGAAGGACGCCGCCGACCCGCTGCCGCCGCCCGCGCCGCGCGGCGGCCCGCGCCCCGAGTCCGAGTCCGAGTCCGAGTCCGCGCCGGCGGACCAGGAGAGCGCGTGAGGGAGCGCCTGACCGACGGGATGTACGGCCTGGGCTGGGGCGCCGTGAAACGGCTGCCCGAGCCCGCCGCCGCCGCCCTCGGCAGGCGCATCGCCGACACCGCCTGGCGCCGTGACGGCAAGGGCGTACGGCGGCTGACGTCGAACCTCGCCCGCGTCGTCCCGGACGCCGGGCCCGAGCGGCTGGCGGAACTCAGCCGGGCCGGCATGCGCTCGTACATGCGCTACTGGATGGAGTCCTTCCGGCTGCCGGCCTGGAGCAAACAGCGCGTCCGCGACGGCTTCGACCCCCGGGACGTGCACTGGCTCGAGGACGGTCTCGCCGGTGACACCGGCGTGATCCTCGCGCTGCCGCACATGGGCAACTGGGATCTGGCGGGCGCCTGGGTCACCACCAAGCTGGGGGTCCCCTTCACCACCGTGCAGGAGCGGCTGAAGCCGGAGTCGCTGTACGACCGCTTCGTCGCATACCGCGAGAGCCTGGGCATGGAGGTGCTGGCGCACGGCGGCGCGAGCGCCTTCGGCACCCTCGCCCGGCGGCTGCGCGGCGGCGGTCTCGTGTGCCTGGTCGCCGACCGCGACCTGTCCACCACCGGCGTCGAGGTGGACTTCTTCGGCTCCGCCGCCCGGATGCCCGCGGGACCCGCGCTGCTCGCCCAGCAGACCGGCGCGCTGCTGCTGCCCGTCACGCTCTGGTACGACGACTCTCCCGTCCTGCAAGGGAAGGTGCACGCGCCCGTCGAGGCGCCGGCGACCGGCACCCGTGCCGAGAAGACCGCCGCGATGACGCAGGCGATGGCCGACGACTTCGCCGCCGGGATCGCCGAGCACCCGGAGGACTGGCACATGCTCCAGCGCTTCTGGCTGGCGGACCTGGAGTCGCGGTGAGGGTCGGGATCGTCTGCCCGTACTCCTGGGAGGCGCCCGGCGGAGTGCAGTTCCACGTCCGGGACCTGGCGGAGCACCTGCGCGCCGCCGGCCACGAGGTCTCCGTCCTCGCGCCCGCGGACGACGACACCCCGCTGCCCGAGTACGTCGTCTGGGCCGGCCGCGCCGTCCCGGTGCCGTACAACGGATCCGTGGCGCGCATCAACTTCGGCTTCCTGTCCGCCGCCCGGGTGCGCCGCTGGGTGCGCGACGGCGACTTCGACGTGCTGCACATCCACGAGCCGGCCGCGCCGTCGCTCGCCCTGCTGGCCTGCTGGGCGGCGAAGGGGCCGATCGTGGCCACGTTCCACATGTCGAGCCCGCGCTCCCGCGGCATGATCGCCGCGTACCCGATCCTGCAGTCGGCCCTGGAGAAGATCAGCGCGCGCATCGCGGTCAGCGAGTACGCGCGCCGCACCCTGGTGGAGCACCTGGGCGGCGACGCCGTCGTCATCCCCAACGGCGTCGACGTCTCCTTCTTCGCCGGGGCCGGCCCCAAGGCCGCGTGGCAGGGCCGCACGCTGGGCTTCATCGGCCGGATCGACGAGCCGCGCAAGGGACTGCCGGTACTGATGGAGGCGTTCCCGCGGATCCTGGAGCGGGTGCCGGACGCCCGCCTGCTGGTCGCCGGGCGCGGCGACCCGGCCGAGGTCGCCGGGCACCTGGCGCCCGAGGTGCGCGAGCGGGTGGAGTTCCTCGGCATGGTCAGCGACGAGGACAAGGCGCGGCTGCTGCGCAGCGTCGACCTGTACGTCGCGCCGAACACCGGGGGCGAGTCGTTCGGCATCATCCTCGTCGAGGCGATGTCCGCGGGCGCACCGGTGCTCGCCGCCGACCTCGACGCCTTCGTGCAGGTGCTGGACGGCGGCACGGCGGGCGAGGTGTTCGCCCGCGGGGACGCCGGGGACCTGGCCGGGCGGGCGGCCGGGCTGCTGCTGGACGACGCCCGCCGGGCCGAGCTGCGCGAGCGCGGCAGCAGGCACGTACAGCGCTTCGACTGGTCGACCGTCGGCGCGGACATCCTGGCGGTGTACGAGACGGTGACCCAGGGCGCCGCGTCGGTGGCGGAGGACGAGCGCGCCGGCCGCTGGGCGGCCCGCTTCGGCCCCGCCCGCGACCGGGAGGCATGACGTGTCGACCGCCCTGACCCTGCTGCTCGTCGCCGTCGGGCTCTGCCTGATCGGCGTCTACCTGAGCTGGACCGCCGGCCGGCTCGACCGGCTGCACACCCGCATCGACGCCGCCAAGGCGGCCCTCGACGCCCAACTGCTGCGCCGCGCCTCGGTGGCGCAGGAGCTGGCCACCAGCGGCGTGCTCGACCCGGCCGCCTCGATCGTGCTCTACGAGGCCGCGCACGCCGCCCGGCAAGCGGAGGAGGACCAGCGCGAGGTCGCCGAGAGCGAGCTGAGCCAGGCGCTGCGGGCGGTCTTCGAGGCGCCGGAGCAGGTGGAGGCGGTACGCGGGGCGCCGGGCGGCGAGGAGGCCGTACACGAGCTGGCGGAGGCCGCGCGGCGGGTGCCGATGGCGCGGCGCTTCCACAACGACGCGGTGCGGGCGGCGCGGGCGCTGCGCCGGCACCGCAAGGTGCGCTGGTTCCGGCTGGCCGGGCACGCGCCGTTCCCGCTGGCGGTCGAGATGGACGACGAGCCGCCGCCGGCGCTGACCGACCGCGCCCCCGCGGGCTGACCCGCGCCGCCGGCCGGGCGGCCACAGCTTGCCGATTGGCTCTTTCCCGACCCCTCCCGCCTGGGGTTTCCTTGATGGTGGCGCGCGTTCGGGCCCGGTGTCCGAACGTGTTTACGATGGAAGCAGCGCACCGTACGCCACCCATACATCCACACCGCATCCCTCACCGAGCGAGGTTCCACCGTGTCCAGCACGCCCAGCTCCGCCCCCCAGCCGTCGGCTCCCGAGACCGGCACCGCACGCGTCAAGCGCGGCATGGCCGAGCAGCTCAAGGGCGGCGTGATCATGGACGTCGTCACCCCCGAGCAGGCGAAGATCGCCGAGGACGCGGGTGCCGTCGCGGTGATGGCCCTGGAGCGGGTGCCCGCCGACATCCGCAAGGACGGTGGCGTGGCGCGCATGTCGGACCCCGACATGATCGAGGGCATCATCGAGGCCGTCTCCATCCCCGTGATGGCCAAGTCCCGCATCGGCCACTTCGTGGAGGCCCAGATCCTCCAGGCGCTCGGCGTCGACTACATCGACGAGTCCGAGGTGCTCACCCCCGCCGACGAGGTCAACCACTCCGACAAGTGGGCCTTCACCACCCCCTTCGTCTGCGGCGCCACCAACCTCGGCGAGGCCCTGCGCCGGATCGCCGAGGGTGCCGCCATGATCCGCTCCAAGGGCGAGGCCGGCACCGGGAACGTCGTCGAGGCCGTCCGCCACCTGCGCCAGATCAAGAACGAGATCGGCGCCCTGCGCGGCCTGGACAGCCACGAGCTGTACGCCGCCGCCAAGGAGCTGCGGGCCCCGTACGAGGTGGTCGCCGAGGTCGCGAAGCTCGGCAAGCTGCCCGTCGTGCTCTTCTCCGCGGGCGGCGTCGCCACCCCCGCCGACGCGGCGCTGATGCGCCAGCTCGGCGCCGAGGGCGTCTTCGTCGGCTCCGGCATCTTCAAGTCCGGCGACCCCGCCAAGCGCGCCGCCGCCATCGTCAAGGCCACCACCTTCTACGACGACCCGAAGGTCGTCGCGGACGCCTCCCGCAACCTCGGCGAGGCCATGGTCGGCATCAACCTCGACACCCTGGACGACGCCGAGCGCTACGCCGGCCGGGGCTGGTGAGGTCGGCAGCCATGGGCACCGCCCCCGCCATCGGCGTCCTCGCCCTCCAGGGCGACGTACGCGAGCACCTGGCCGCCCTCGAAGCGGCCGGCGCGAGCGCCGTGCCGGTCCGCAGGCCGGCGGAGCTGGCGGAGGTCTCGGGCCTGGTCATCCCCGGTGGCGAGTCCACCACGATGTCCAAGCTCGCCGTGGCCTTCGGGCTGCTGGAGCCGCTGCGCGAGCGGGTGCGGGCGGGGATGCCCGCGTACGGCTCCTGCGCCGGCATGATCATGCTGGCCGACAAGATCCTCGACCCGCGCTCCGGGCAGGAGACCGTCGGCGGCATCGACATGATCGTGCGCCGCAACGCCTTCGGCCGGCAGAACGAGTCGTTCGAGGTGCCGCTGGAGGTGGCCGGCGTCCCCGGCGGCCCCGTGCACGGCGTCTTCATCCGGGCGCCGTGGGTGGAGTCCACCGGCGCCCGGGTGGAGCGGCTGGCGGAGGTCGGCGGGCATCCCGTCGCCGTCCGGCAGGGTCCGCTGCTGGCGACCTCGTTCCATCCCGAACTCACCGGCGACCACCGCGTGCACGCCCTCTTCGCGGATATGGTGCGCCGGGCGGCCTGACCGGCACCGGTAGGATCGACGAGTTCGTTGCCGGTTAGTCGAATGCGCGGAACGCGGAATGGAGCGGGGCTGTGTCCGGCCACTCTAAGTGGGCAACCACCAAGCACAAGAAGGCCGTGATCGATGCCAAGCGAGGAAAGCTCTTCGCCAAGCTGATCAAGAACGTCGAGGTCGCGGCGCGGCAGGGGGGAGCCGACCCCGACGGAAATCCCACGCTGTACGACGCGATCCAGAAGGCCAAGAAGCAGTCCGTCCCGAACAAGAACATCGACAGCGCCGTCAAGCGCGGCGCCGGTCTCGAAGCGGGCGGCGCCGAGTACGAGACGATCATGTACGAGGGCTACGGCCCCAACGGCGTGGCCGTGCTCATCGAGTGCCTGACGGACAACCGCAACCGCGCCGCCTCCGACGTCCGCGTCGCCATGACGCGCAACGGCGGCTCCATGGCCGACCCCGGCTCCGTGTCGTACCTGTTCAACCGCAAGGGCGTGGTGATCGTCCCCAAGGGCGAGCTGGGCGAGGACGACGTGCTGGCCGCGGTGCTGGACGCCGGCGCCGAGGAGGTCAACGACCTGGGCGGGTCCTTCGAGGTGCTCAGCGAGGCCGGCGACATGGTCGCGGTCCGCACCGCGCTGCAGGACGCCGGGATCGACTACGACTCGGCCGAGGCCAACTTCGTCCCCACCATGCAGGTGGAGCTGGACGAGGAGGGCGCCCGCAAGATCTTCCGGCTCATCGACGCCCTGGAGGACAGCGACGACGTCCAGAACGTCTTCGCCAACTTCGACGTCTCCGACGAGGTCATGGAGAAGGCCTCCGCCTGAGCCGTACGCGCATGCCGTGAGGGGCCCGCAGGATGGCGACATCCGGCGGGCCCTTCGGCTGCGCTGTCGGTGCCGGCCGGTAGCCTGCACACACGTACGCGGGCAGACGAGAGGGGGCGGCCGGTGCGGGTGCTCGGAGTGGACCCGGGGCTCACGCGGTGCGGTGTGGGCGTCGTGGACGGAGCGGCCGGCCGGGCGCTGCGGTTGGTCGCCGTCGGGGTCGTACGCACCCCGTCCGACGCCCCGACTCCCGAGCGGCTGCTGCTCATCGAGCGCGGCATCGAGGAGTGGCTGGACGCGCAGCGGCCCGAGGCCGTCGCCGTCGAGCGGGTCTTCAGCCAGCACAACGTACGCACGGTGATGGGCACCGCCCAGGCCAGCGCCGTCGCCATCCTCTGCGCCGCCCGCCGCGGCCTGCCCGTTGCGCTGCACACCCCCAGCGAGGTCAAGGCCGCCGTCACCGGCTCGGGCCGCGCCGACAAGGCGCAGGTCGGCGCCATGGTCACCCGGCTGCTGCGGCTCGACGCCCCGCCCAAGCCGGCCGACGCCGCCGACGCGCTGGCGCTGGCCATCTGCCACCTGTGGCGCGCCCCCGTCCAGGACCGCCTGCTGCGCGCGCGTGCCGCCGGCGCACCCGCGCGCGCCGGGACGGCCGCCCGTGCCGCCGCCCCCGGCGTACGGCGCACCGCCCGCCCGGCCGGCCAGAGCGCCCCGCGCGCCGGCCGCGCGGGCCAGGACCGCCCGGAGCCCCGGGACCGCGAGATCCGGAGAGACCCCGCATGATCGCCTTCGTCAGCGGCCCCGTCGCCGCCCTCGCCCCCGACGCCGCGGTCATCGAGGTCGGCGGCATCGGCATGGCCGTGCAGTGCACGCCCGACACCCTGTCCACGCTGCGCGTCGGCAAGGACGCCCGGCTGGCCACCTCCCTCGTCGTCCGGGAGGACTCCCTCACCCTCTACGGTTTCGCCGACGACGACGAGCGCCAGGTCTTCGAGCTGCTGCAGACCGCCAGCGGCGTCGGCCCGCGGCTGGCCCAGGCCATGCTCGCCGTGCACCGCCCCGACGCCCTCCGCCTCGCCGTCTCCACCGGCGACGAGAAGGCGCTGACCGCCGTTCCCGGCATCGGCAAGAAGGGCGCGCAGAAGCTGCTGCTGGAGCTGAAGGACCGGCTCGGCGAGCCGCTGGGCAGCAGCGGCCTCGTCGGCAGGCAGGCCGGCGCCGCCGCGGCCGCCGGCTGGCGCGAGCAGTTGCACGCCGCGCTCACCGGCCTGGGGTACGCGCCGCGCGAGGCCGACGAGGCCGTCACCGCCGTCGCCCCGCAGGCGGAGGAGAACGGCGCCGCGCCCCCGCCGCTGCCGCAGTTGCTGCGGGCCGCCCTGCAGACCCTGAACCGCGCCCGATGACGGCGCCCGGCCCCCGGCGCGTACGACGCATCGCGACAGCAACCGAACCACGACGGACGGATCCACGATGACCTGGGAGGACGCCGACCCGCGGCTGGTGGACTCGGCCGCCGACGCCGACGACCGGGCGGTGGAGACGGCGCTGCGCCCGAAGGACCTGGCCGAGTTCGTCGGCCAGGAGCGGGTGCGCGAGCAGCTCGACCTGGTGCTGCGCGCCGCCCGCCAGCGCGGCGGCGCCGCCGACCACGTGCTGCTCTCCGGCGCCCCCGGCCTCGGCAAGACCACCCTCGCGATGATCGTCGCCGCCGAGATGGCCGCCCCGATCCGCATCACCTCGGGCCCCGCCATCCAGCACGCCGGCGACCTCGCCGCGATCCTCTCCTCCCTCCAGGAGGGCGAGGTGCTCTTCCTCGACGAGCTGCACCGCATGTCCCGCCCCGCCGAGGAGATGCTCTACATGGCGATGGAGGACCTGCGCGTCGACGTCATCGTCGGCAAGGGCCCCGGCGCCACCGCCATCCCGCTGGAGCTGCCCCCCTTCACCCTGGTCGGCGCCACCACCCGGGCGGGGCTGCTGCCCCCGCCGCTGCGCGACCGCTTCGGCTTCACCGGGCACATGGAGTTCTACTCGCCGGCCGAGCTGGAGCGCGTCCTGCACCGCTCCGCCCACCTCCTCGACGTCGCCGTGGACGCAGCCGGCGCCGCCGAGATCGCCGGCCGCTCCCGCGGAACCCCCCGCATCGCGAACCGCCTGCTGCGCCGGGTGCGGGACTATGCCCAGGTCAAGGCCGACGGCGTGATCACGCGCGAGATCGCCGCCCGCGGCCTGGAGGTCTACGAGGTCGACGACCGCGGCCTCGACCGCCTCGACCGGGCCGTCCTCGGCGCCCTGCTCAAGCTCTTCTCCGGCGGCCCCGTCGGGCTGTCCACGCTGGCCGTGGCGGTGGGGGAGGAGCGGGAGACCGTCGAGGAGGTCGCCGAGCCGTTCCTCGTACGCGAAGGGCTGCTGGCCCGTACGCCCCGCGGCCGCGTCGCCACCCCGGCCGCCTGGGCCCACCTGGGCATCCCGCCCCCGCAGCCCGGCGGCGGCATGCAGCAGACCGTGTTCTGAGCGCCCCGCCGCGCCCGGCGGGGCTCTGCGGGGGCCGGCGGCGCGGGTGCCCCGGCGGGTACCCGCGGCGGCGCGGGGAGTCGCCTGTTACGGAACCCGGGTGACATGCTGGGCGTTGTTCACACGGCGGAACTCGCTTAGACTCCGCCGACGCCTTCCGGAATCGGAGGGTACCCCCGCCCCCCAGAACGAGGCCGTGGCGAACGCGGTCCTACGAAGGAAACCCGGACACCGTGGATATCACGATTCTCTTGCCGTTCATCGTGCTCATCGGGGCGATGTTCCTGATGACCCGCTCGGCAAAGAACAAGCAGCGCCAGATGATGAACATGCGGGACCAATTGCAGCCGGGCAGCGGCGTGCGGACCATCGGCGGCATGTACGCCACGGTCAAGGAGGTCCACGAGGACACCATCCTTCTGGAGGTGGCCCCCGGAGTACACGCGATCTACGCGAAGAACTCCATCGGCGCCGTCCTGGACGACGCCGAATACAACCGCATCGTGCACGGCGCTCCGGAGTTCGGCGACGAGGACATCACGGCGCCCGACGACGCCTCCTCGCTGACCGGATCCGCCGACGGCGATACCGGTGACGAGGACGCCGAGGACCGCAAGGAGGCCTCGGACCGCATCGACCTCGACAAGAAGGACGCGGCCGACGACGCCGAAAGCGACGCCGGGGCCGCGGACACCAAGGACGAGGACGAAAAGAAGAACGGCGGCTCCGCCGCGAAGTGACCGCGGCCCTTCGGCGGCGGCCCCGCACGTAGTGCGGAGGCGCCGCCGGCCGCGGTGAACGGGGGACCGGTCACTTTTCGCCTCGCGGCACCGCGGGGCTACACTTCGTGACCGCGCGACGAGCCCCGCCGCGCGGTGTCTGGACAGGAGAATCGAGAAGGTGGCAGCACCCAAAACGGGCCGCAGGTCCCAGGGATCTCACGGCAGGCCCTGGCGCCCCCTGCTGCTGATCCTGACCGCGATCGCCGCGCTCACCGGTGGGATGTTCCTCTCCGGGCACACCGCCCCGCGCCTCGGCATCGACCTGGCCGGCGGCACCAGCATCACGCTGGAGGCCAAGCCCCAGCCGGGCGGCGAGAACGCGATCAACTCCACCAACATGGATACCGCCGTCAACATCATCGAGCGCCGCGTCAACGGCCTCGGGGTGCAGGAGGCGGAGGTCCAGACCCAGGGCGACCGGCACATCATCGTCAACATCCCCAAGGGCACCGACCAGAAGACGGCGCGCGAGCAGGTGGGCACCACCGCGCGGCTCTTCTTCCGCCCCGTGCTCTCGTACGAGGTGAACGAGGCCCCGAAGCCGTCGCCCAGCGCCTCGGAGTCCGGGGGCAAGGAGAAGGACAAGGACAAGGACAAGGACGCC
The DNA here is from genome assembly GCF_035917395.1 of Streptomyces sp. NBC_01808. Taxonomy (NCBI): domain Bacteria; kingdom Bacillati; phylum Actinomycetota; class Actinomycetes; order Kitasatosporales; family Streptomycetaceae; genus Streptomyces; species Streptomyces sp. NBC_01808. The sequence continues at coordinate 1,123,148 of NZ_CP109072.1, read as the reverse complement.
TCCTCCTCGCCGTCCCCGTCCGAGACCGCCTCCGACAAGGCGAGCGACGACGCCAGTCCGAGCGACGGCGCGACCGAGCAGGGCCGCGCCCTGTCCGAGGGCCTCGCCCAGGCCGACGACTCGCCCAGCCCGACCGAGTCGCAGGCGCCGCCCGCCGAGACACCCCCGGCCGAGCAGGCGCCCACCGGCCAGGTCTCCGCCGACGTGCAGAAGAAGCTGGACGCGCTGGACTGCTCCAACGCCGAGGAGCGCACCAAGATCGGCGAGAACGCCAAGCCGACCGACACCGTCGTCGCGTGCGACAGCGAGGGCGCGTACAAGTACGCGCTCGGCCCGGCCGAGGTCGAGGGCACCGACGTCGACGACGCTTCCGCCACGTACGACGCCCAGCAGGGCTCCGGCTGGATCGTGCAGCTCGAGTTCAACGGCAAGGGCTCCGACAAGTTCGCCGACGTCACCGGCACCCTCGCCGGCCAGGCCCCGCCGAACAACCAGTTCGCCATCGAGCTCGACGGCGAGGTCGTCTCCGCACCCTCCGTCGACGAGTCGATCACCGGCGGCCGGGCGCAGATCTCCGGCAGCTTCAACCAGGAGTCGGCCGAGGAGCTGGCCAACGTCCTGTCGTACGGTGCCCTGCCGCTGTCCTTCGAGGAGTCCGAGGTCACCACCGTCTCGCCGGCCCTCGGCAACGAACAGCTCCAGGCGGGCCTCATCGCCGGCGCCGTCGGCCTGGCGCTGGTGATCATCTACCTCGTCGCGTACTACCGCGGGCTGGCCCTCGTGGCCGTAGTCAGCCTCATGGTCTCCGCCGCCCTCACGTACACGATCATGGCCCTGCTCGGCCCCGGTATCGGCTTCGCGCTGAACCTCCCGGCGGTCTGCGGCGCGATCGTGGCGATCGGCATCACGGCGGACTCGTTCATCGTCTACTTCGAGCGCATCCGCGACGAGATCCGCGAGGGGCGCACGCTGCGCCCCGCGGTGGCCCGCGGCTGGCCGCGGGCCCGGCGCACCATCCTGGTCTCCGACTTCGTGTCCTTCCTGGCGGCGGCCGTGCTCTTCGCGGTCACCGTGGGCAAGGTGCAGGGCTTCGCCTTCACCCTGGGCCTCACCACGCTCCTCGACGTCGTCGTCGTCTTCCTCTTCACCAAGCCGGTCATGACCATCCTGGCCCGCAAGCGGTTCTTCGCCAGCGGTCACCCCTGGTCCGGGCTCGATCCCAAACGGCTGGGAGCCAGGCCACCGCTGCGCGGCCGCCCGCGCACCGCCGGTCCCGTCAACCCGAAGGAGGTCTGAGATGTCGCGGCTCGGCACCCTCGGCGCCCGCCTCTACCGCGGTGAGGCCGGCTACGACTTCGTCGCCAAGAGGTTCCTCTGGTACGGCGTCTCCGTCCTCATCACGATCATCGCGATCGCGGGCTTCTTCATCCGCGGCCTGAACATGGGCATCGAGTTCGAGGGCGGTGCGGTCTTCACCACCCCGAAGACCGAGACCTCGGTCTCGCAGGCCCAGGAGGTCGCCGAGGAGGCCTCGGGGCACCAGGCGATCGTCCAGGAGCTGGGCAGCGGGAAGCTCCGTATCCAGGTCAGCAGCATCGAGACGCAGCAGTCCGACAAGGTCAAGACGGCGCTCGCCGAAGAGCTGAACGTCGACGCCGGGGCCATCAACGACCAGCTCGTCGGGCCCAGTTGGGGCGAGCAGATCGCGAACAAGGCGTGGCAGGGCCTGGCGATCTTCATGGTCCTGGTGGTGATCTACCTCGCCATCGCCTTCGAGTGGCGCATGGCGCTCGCGGCGCTCGTCGCGCTGATCCACGACTTGACGATCACGGTCGGCGTCTACACCATCGTCGGCTTCGAAGTCACCCCGGGCACGGTCATCGGCCTGCTGACCATCCTCGGTTACTCGCTGTACGACACGGTGGTGGTCTTCGACGGGCTCAAGGAGAGCACGAAGGACATCACCAAGCAGACGGGCTTCACCTACCGCGAGGCGGCCAACCGCAGCCTCAACGGCACGCTCGTCCGCTCCATCAACACTTCCGTCGTGGCCCTGCTGCCGGTCGCCGGCCTGCTCTTCATCGGCGGCGGCGTGCTCGGCGGCGGCATGCTCAACGACATCGCGCTGTCTCTGTTCGTCGGCCTGGCGGCCGGCGCGTACTCCTCGATCTTCATCGCCACCCCGCTGGTGGTCGACTTCAAGGAGCGCGACCCCGCCATACAGGCCCACAACAAGCGGGTCGCCGCCCGGCGCGCCTCCGACGCCCGTTCCGCCGCCCGCGGCGAGAAGGGGACGGCCGGGCGCGAGGACGACGCGGGCGCGGTGGCCGTCGAGGACGACGAGCCCGAGGACGACCCCCGTGCTCCCGAGCCCGCGGGCCAGGGCGTCGTCGGGCCTCCGCGCGCCGAGGGCCGCCGGCAGCAGCCGGTGTCCCGGCAGCGCGGCCGGGGGCGCCCCTCCGGCAGCCGCGGCGGCCGGTCGGGAGGCAAGCGCCGGTGAGCGTGCCCGAGGGGACCAGGGAGCTGCTGCTCAGCCGGATCCAGGACGTGCCGGACTACCCGCAGCCGGGCGTGATGTTCAAGGACATCACCCCGCTGCTGGCCGACGCGAAGGCGTTCGCCGTGCTCACGGACGCGCTGACGGAGGTCTGCCGGGAGCAGGGTGCGCAGAAGGTCGTCGGCCTGGAGGCGCGCGGCTTCATCCTGGGCGCGCCGGTCGCGGTGCGCGCGGGGATCGGCTTCGTGCCCGTACGCAAGGCGGGCAAGCTCCCGGGCGCCACCCTCGGGCAGGCGTACGACCTTGAGTACGGCACGGCGGAGATCGAGATACACGCCGACGCCGTGCAGCCCGGCGACCGCGTGCTCGTCATCGACGACGTGCTGGCCACCGGCGGTACCGCGGAGGCGTCGGTGCAGCTCATCCGGCGGGCGGGCGGCACCGTCACCGGCGTGGCCGTGCTGCTGGAGCTGGGCTTCCTGGCCGGCCGGGCGCGGGTCGAGCAGGCGCTCGCCGGGGCTCCGCTGGACGCGCTCGTCACCGTCTGAGCCGCCTGGGCCCCCGGCACGTCCGTAGAGCCCGGCCGGCCGGCGTTCTGCCCGGTCGGGGGCCTGGTCAGGCGGTTGCCGGGTGGTGCGGGCGCGACGGCAGATACCATGGCAGTTCCGGGGATCTCCCCCGTGGGCCGTCCACCGTCAAGGAGTGCTCTTGCCAGACGAGGCTCATCGGTCCACCGCCGCGCCGCCCGAGAAGCAGCGGCAGCCCGGCGCGGCGGACCGCCCGCTGCCCGCACGGGCCGCCGAGAACGGCTCGGGACGCCGGACCGCGCCGCCGGAAGGGCGGACGCAGCCGGCTACGCCGGCGCGCGTCGAGCCGGCCTCGGGGCACGGCGGCGGGCAGGCCGGCCGCGGCGGCTCCCCGAGCCGCGTGCGGGCCCGGCTGGCGCGCCTCGGAGTGCAGCGGCAGAGCCCGTACAACCCGGTGCTGGAGCCGCTGCTGCGGATAGTGCGCGGGAACGACCCGAAGGCCGACACCTCGACGCTGCGCCAGATAGAGCGCGCCTACCAGGTCGCGGAGCGCTGGCACCGCGGCCAGAAGCGCAAGAGCGGCGACCCGTACATCACCCACCCTCTGGCCGTCACCACGATCCTGGCCGAGCTGGGCATGGACCCGGCCACGCTGATGGCCGGCCTGCTGCACGACACGGTGGAGGACACCGAGTACGGGCTTGAAGACCTGCGCCGTGACTTCGGCGACCAGGTGACCCTGCTGGTGGACGGCGTCACCAAGCTGGACAAGGTCAAGTTCGGCGAGGCCGCGCAGGCGGAGACCGTGCGCAAGATGGTCGTCGCCATGGCCAAGGATCCCCGGGTCCTGGTGATCAAGCTCGCCGACCGGCTGCACAACATGCGCACGATGCGCTACCTGCGCCGCGAGAAGCAGGAGCAGAAGGCGCGCGAGACGCTGGAGATCTACGCGCCGCTGGCCCACCGGCTGGGCATGAACACCATCAAGTGGGAGCTGGAGGACCTCGCCTTCGCGATCCTCTACCCGAAGATGTACGACGAGATCGTCCGCCTGGTCGCCGAGCGCGCCCCGAAGCGGGACGAGTACCTGGCCGTCGTCATCGACGAGGTGCAGCAGGACCTGCGCAGCGCCCGGATCAAGGCGACCGTCACCGGCCGCCCGAAGCACTACTACAGCGTCTACCAGAAGATGATCGTGCGCGGCCGCGACTTCGCCGAGATCTACGACCTGGTGGGCATCCGCGTCCTCGTCGACTCGGTCCGCGACTGCTACGCGGCGCTGGGCACCATCCACGCGCGGTGGAACCCCGTCCCCGGACGGTTCAAGGACTACATCGCGATGCCCAAGTTCAACATGTACCAGTCGCTGCACACGACGGTCATCGGACCCGAGGGCAAGCCCGTCGAGCTGCAGATCCGCACGTTCGACATGCACCGCCGCGCCGAGTACGGCATCGCCGCGCACTGGAAGTACAAGCAGGAGGCGACCGGCGCCGCCGCTCGCCAGCAGGGTGCCGGCACCCGCAGGGGCAGCAAGTCCGAGCAGGTCAACGACATGGCCTGGCTGCGCCAGTTGATCGACTGGCAGAAGGAGACCGAGGACCCCGGCGAGTTCCTGGACGCGCTGCGCTTCGACCTGTCCCGCAACGAGGTCTTCGTCTTCACGCCCAAGGGCGACGTGATCGCCCTGCCCGCCGGCGCCACGCCCGTCGACTTCGCGTACGCGGTGCACACCGAGGTCGGGCACAAGACCATAGGAGCGCGGGTCGGCGGCCGGCTCGTACCGCTGGAGTCCGCGCTCGACAACGGCGACACCGTCGAGATCTTCACCTCCAAGGCGGCCGGCGCGGCCCCCTCCCGGGACTGGCTGAACTTCGTCAAGTCGCCCCGCGCGCGCAACAAGATCCGCGCCTGGTTCTCCAAGGAGCGCCGGGACGAGGCCATCGAGCAGGGCAAGGACGCCATCGCACGGGCGATGCGCAAGCAGAACCTGCCGATCCAGCGCATCCTCACCGGCGACTCGCTGGTCACCATCGCGCACGAGATGCGCTACCCCGACATCTCCGCGCTCTACGCGGCGATCGGCGAGGGCCACATCTCCGCGCAGAACGTGGTGCAGAAGCTGGTCCAGGCGCTCGGCGGCGAGGAGGCGGCCACCGAGGACATCGAGGAGAGCGCCCCGCCGCTGCCCGGCACCCGCAAGCGCCGGGCGGTCAACGACCCCGGCGTGATCGTCAAGGGCGTCGACGACGTGTGGGTCAAGCTCTCCCGCTGCTGTACGCCGGTGCCCGGAGACCCGATCATCGGCTTCGTCACCCGCGGCAAGGGCGTCTCCGTGCACCGTGCTGACTGCGTCAACGTCGAGTCGCTGTCGCAGCAGCCCGAGCGGATCATCGAGGTGGAGTGGGCGCCGACGCAGTCGTCGGTCTTCCTCGTCGCCATCCAGGTGGAGGCGCTGGACCGCTCCCGGCTGCTCTCGGACGTCACCAGGGTGCTGTCCGACCAGCACGTGAACATCCTGTCCGCCGCCGTGCAGACCTCCCGCGACCGGGTGGCCACCTCGCGCTTCACGTTCGAGATGGGCGACCCGAAGCACCTGGGGCACGTACTGAAGGCGGTACGGAAGGTGGAGGGCGTCTACGACGTGTACCGCGTCACCTCCGCCCGGAACAACTGAGCGCACCCGCCGCCACCGTCCCCGTACACGACTGGGGCCCCGCCGTACGGCGGGGCCCAGTCGTCCAGCGGCTCGTCTCAGCCGCCGAACTCCCGCAGGCCCTTGAGCGCTTGGTCGAGCAGCGCCTGCCGGCCCTCAAGCTCACGGGCCAGCTTGTCGGCCTTCGCCGCGTTGCCCTGCGCCCGCGCCTGCTCGATCTGCCGGTGCAGCTTGTCGACGGCGTCCTGCAACTGCCCCGTCAGGCCCTCGGCGCGCGCCCGCGCCTCCGGGTTCGTCCGGCGCCACTCGGCCTCCTCCGCCTCGCCGATGGACCGCTCCACGGCGTGCATCCGGGCCTCGATCTTCGTCCGGGCGTCCCGCGGTACGTGCCCGATGGCCTCCCACCGCTCGTTGATCGAGCGGAAGGCGCCCCTGGCGGCCTTGAGGTCGGTGACCGGCAGCAGCTTCTCCGCCTCCGCGACCAGCTCCTCCTTGCGCGTCAGGTTCTCGCGCTGCTCGTGGTCGCGCTCGGCGAAGACCTCGCTGCGGGCCTGGAAGAAGACGTCCTGCGCACCGCGGAAGCGGGACCACAGGTCCTCCTCCTGGTCGCGCTGCGCGCGGCCCGCGGCCTTCCAGTCGGCCATCAGCTCGCGGTAGCGGGCGGCCGTCGGCCCCCACTCGCGGGAGCCGGAGAGCGCCTCCGCCTCCTCCACCAGCTTCTCCTTGCGCCGCCTGGCCTCCTCGCGCTGGGCGTCGAGCGATGCGAAGTGCGCCTTGCGGCGCTTGGAGAACGCCGAGCGTGCGTGGCTGAAGCGGTGCCACAGCTCGTCGTCGCTCCTGCGGTCCAGCCGCGGCAGACCCTTCCAGGTCTCCACCAGCTCCCGCAGCCGCTCGCCCGCCGCGCGCCACTGCTCGCTCTGCGCCAGCTCCTCCGCCTCGGCGACCACCGCCTCCTTGGACTCGCGCACCTCCTGCTGGTGCTTGACCTTGGCCGCCTTGCGCTCCTCCTGACGGGCGCCCACGGCCTCCACCAGCCGGTCGAGCCGCGCCGTCAGTGCGTCCAGGTCACCGACCGCGTGCGCCTCCGAGACCTGCGCACGCAGGTGATCGATGGCGGTGGTGGCGTCCTTGGTGGACAGGTCGGTGGTCTGCACCCGGCGCTCGAGGAGGCCGATCTCCACGACCAGGCCCTCGTACTTGCGCTTGAAGTAGGCGAGTGCCTCCTCGGCCGAGCCCGCCTGCCAGGAGCCGACGACTCGCTCGCCGTCGGCGGTACGCACGTACACGGTGCCCGTCTCGTCGACCCGGCCCCATGGGTCGCTGCTCACAGCGCCTCCTCACATGACGCCCCGCGGGCCCGGCAGCCCGGCGGCGTCTTCCACAGTTGTCTGCGGCCGGAAAGGGGATGGGGTACCGGATCCGGCCGATCCGGCGGCGGGCGAAAGCGACTGCCGCCGGCACCCCCGCACCTGCACAACGCCAACATAGGCGAACGGCGGGCCGGCTGTCCGCATCCCGCGCGAGACCAATCCCGTAACGACACGGGGCCGGCCGTGGCTCAGCGGTCGGTCTCCTGCTCCTTGGTGCCCTTGGTGACGGTCGCCTTGTCGATGACCACCGTCGCGTTCGGGGCGGTGTTGCCCGTCTGCGGGTCCTGCGGCTGCGCGCCGGCCTCGGCGATGGTCTTGACCGTGGCCGTGCCCTCGTCGGTGAGCTGACCGAACGGCGTGTAGTTCGGGGGCAGCGGGCTGTCCTGGTACACGAGGAAGAACTGGCTGCCGCCGGAGTCCTTCTGACCGGTGTTGGCCATCGCCACGGTGCCCGCGGGGTACGTCCCGCCCTTGACCGCCTTGTCCTTGAGGTTCTCGTCCGGGATCGTGTAACCGGGGCCGCCCTGGCCGGTGCCCGCCGGGTCGCCGCACTGCAGCACGAAGATGCCGGACTCCTGACCGGTCAGCCGGTGGCACGGGCTGTGGTCGAAGTAGCCCTCGTCGGCGAGGAACCGCATGTTGTTCACGGTGTGCGGTGCCTTGCCCGCGTCCATCTCGATGCCGATGTCGCCACAGGTGGTCGACAGCGTCATCGTGTACGTCGCCGAGTCGTCGATGTCGAGCTTCGGCTCCTTCTTCCACGTCTTGTCCGACGGCTTGCCCTTCTCCGGCTTGCCGCAGGGGTCGTGCGCCTTCTCCGGGCTCGCGCTGGGCGCCGCGGCGTCGTCCTTCTTCTTGTCGTCGTCCGACCCGAAGCCCGTGGCCGCCGCGACCGTGACGACGGTGATCACCACCACGAGCGGGGCGGCGATGATCGCCGCGAGCTTCCGGTTGTGCTTTCTGCGGTCGGCGCGCCTGCGCTGCTGCCGCTCGTACTTGTCCCGGGCGAGCTGCCGCCTCCGCTGGTCCCTGCTGACCACCGCGTCTTCTCCCTCGAGTCGCTGCCACACGCGTTCGTGGATCCGGAATTCCGTGTGCCGTACCGTATATCGATTCGCTGCCGGATGAGGAGCGCCGGTAGTCTCGGTACGGCCGCAATTCCGGGGCCGCCGCCGGCCGCGCGGATCCCGGCGGCGGCACACATCCGACGAGATCCGACAGGTGAAGGACGATCGTGCTCATTGCCGGGTTCCCCGCGGGCGCATGGGGCACCAACTGTTATCTCCTCGCCCCGGCCGCCGGGGAGGAGTGCGTGATCGTCGACCCCGGGCACCGGGCGGCGGACGGCGTCGCGGAGGCCGTCGCCAAGCACCGGCTGAAGCCGGTCGCGGTGGTGCTCACCCACGGGCACCTCGACCACGTGGCCTCGGTGATCCCCGTCTGCGGCGCCCACGACGTGCCCGCCTGGATCCACCCCGCCGACCGGTACATGCTCGCCGATCCGGAGAAGGCGTTCGGCATGGCCGTCGGGGCGCCGCTGCTCGGCGACCTGACCGTGGGCGAGCCGGACGACGTGGCCGAGCTCGCCGACGGCGCCGAGCTGGAGCTGGCCGGGCTGAACCTCACGGTCGCGCACGCGCCGGGCCATACCAAGGGGTCGGTGACCTTCCGGCTGCCCGAGCAGCAGGATGTGCCGCAGGTCCTCTTCTCGGGCGACCTGCTCTTCGCCGGCTCCATCGGACGCACCGACCTGCCCGGCGGCGACAGCGCCGAGATCCTTCAGTCGCTGGCCCGCGTGTGCCTGCCGCTCGACGACGCGACCGTGGTGCTCCCCGGGCACGGCCCCCAGACGACCATCGGCCGCGAGCGCGCCGGCAACCCGTTCCTGCAGGAGCCGGCCGCCGGCCGGGCGGGCGGCCCGGCCGCCCCGCTCCGCCACCAACGACGAATGTGACGACACCCTCCGTGAGCACTTCACCGGCTTTCAAGGCCCCCAAGGGCACCTACGACCTGATCCCGCCGCGCTCCGCGGCCTACCTCGCCGTCCGCGAGGCGTTCGCCGCGCCCGTACGCCGCGCCGGCTACGGCTACGTCGAGACCCCCGGCTTCGAGGACGTGCGGCTCTTCGCCCGCGGCGTCGGCGAGTCCACCGACATCGTGACCAAGGAGATGTACACCCTCACCACCAAGGGCGGCGACGAGCTGGCGCTGCGCCCCGAGGGCACCGCCTCCGTGCTGCGCGCGGCGCTGGAGAGCAACCTGCACAAGCAGGGCAACCTCCCGGTCAAGCTCTGGTACTCCGGTTCCTACTACCGCTACGAGCGCCCGCAGAAGGGCCGTTACCGGCACTTCTCCCAGGTCGGCGCCGAGGCGATCGGCGCCGAGGACCCGGCGCTCGACGCCGAGTTGATCGTCCTGGCCGTCGACGGCTACCGCGCGCTGGGGCTGACCGGATTCCGGCTGCTGCTCAACTCGCTCGGCGACCAGGAGTGCCGGCCCGCGTACCGCACCGCGCTCCAGGACTTCCTGCGCGGCCTCGACCTCGACGAGCCCACCCGCGAGCGGATCGAGATCAACCCGCTGCGGGTGCTCGACGACAAGCGCCCGGAGGTCAGGGCCCAGCTCGACGCCGCGCCGCTGATGCGCGACCACCTGTGCGAGGCGTGCAAGGCGTACCACGAGCAGGTCCGCGAGCTGCTGACCGCCGCGGGCGTCGCGTACGAGGACGACCCCCGGCTGGTCCGCGGCCTCGACTACTACACCCGCACCACCTTCGAGTTCGTCCACGACGGCCTCGGCTCGCAGTCCGCCATCGGCGGCGGCGGCCGCTACGACGGGCTGTCGGAGATGATCGGCGGCCCCGCGCTGCCCTCGGTGGGCTGGGCGCTGGGCGTGGACCGCACGGTGCTGGCGCTGGAGGCCGAGGGCGTGGCGCTGGACCTGCCCGCGACCACCGACGTGTACGCGGCGGCGCTCGGCGAGCAGGCCCGCAGGACGCTCTTCGGGGTGGTCACCGAGCTGCGCAGGGCCGGGGTGGCGGCGGACTTCGCGTTCGGCGGCAAGGGGCTGAAGAACGCGATGAAGTCCGCCGACCGCTCCGGCGCGCGCTTCGCGCTGGTGGCGGGGGAGCGGGACCTCGGCGAGGGCGTGGTGCAGCTCAAGGACCTCGGCAGCGGCGAGCAGCGGGCGGTCGGGCTGGCGGAGGTCGTCGGCGAGCTGCGGAAGCTGCTGGCCTGACCCCTGCGGGTGGCGCGGTGACGGGTGGATTTACGCCGGTCGAATGTGCGGTCGGGCATCGTTGACCCCTGGCGGTGGATGGCCGGAGGGTCACCGGCCGATCACCGGTGCACCGGTGCCCGATCGCCCTGCGTTGCGGCACAATGAGGTGCCGCCACCGAGCCGAGCCCACGGAAGCAGAGATGACCACGACCGCAACGAGAACGGCCCCGTCCCAGCACGAGGACCCGCCCGATTCCGGACTGATCGGATCGGGCCGACCGTTCGCCTGGCTGCTGGTGATCGGCGGCGTGCTGGGTCTGGTCGCGTCCGCGGTGATCACGCACGACAAGATGAAGCTGCTGGAGGACCCGAACTACGTCTCGGCCTGCAGCCTGAACCCCGTCCTGTCGTGCAACAACATCATGAAGAGCTGGCAGGCGTCGGTGTTCGGGTTCCCGAACCCGTTCGTCGGCTGGATCGCCTTCCCGATGCTCGTGGTGATCGGCGTCGGCCTGCTGTCCGGCGCCACGCACCGCCGCTGGTGGTGGACCGGGCTGTGGGCGGGCTCCCTCTTCGGGGTCGGCTTCGTCACCTTCCTCCAGTACTCGTCGCTCTACAAGATCGGCTCGCTGTGCCTGTGGTGCTCGCTGGTATGGGCGGTGACGATCCTGATCTTCTGGTACACCACCGTGCACAACGTCAAGACCGGCGTCTTCCCGGTCTCGGCGCGGGTGCGCGAGACGGTGCTGGAGTTCAACTGGGTGGTGCCCGTCCTGTGGTACGGGATCCTGCTCATCCTGATCGGCATCCGCTGGTGGTCGTACTGGAAGACGCTCCTCTGAGCGCTGTCAGTCCCGTGGCATAGGGTCGGAACCGTGGAGCCCGACCTGTTCACCGCAGCGGCCGAGGAGCGCCAGGAGAAGGATCCCGGCAGCTCCCCGCTGGCCGTCCGGATGCGCCCCCGCAGCCTCGACGAGGTCGTGGGCCAGCAGCACCTGCTCAAGCCCGGCGCGCCGCTGCGCATCCTCGTCGGCGAGGGTGCTGGGGGTACCGCCCACACGCGCGCAGCGCGTAGTGGGGGAGGCCCGGCGGGTCCGGCGTCCGTGCTGCTCTGGGGCCCGCCGGGCACCGGCAAGACGACCCTGGCGTACGTGGTCAGCCAGGCCACCCAGAAGCGCTTCGTGGAGCTGTCCGCGATCACCGCGGGCGTCAAGGAGGTCCGCGCGGTCATCGAGGGCGCCCGCCGCGCCGCCGGGGGGTACGGCAAGGAGACCGTCCTCTTCCTCGACGAGATCCACCGCTTCAGCAAGGCCCAGCAGGACTCGCTGCTGCCCGCGGTGGAGAACCGCTGGGTGACGCTGATCGCGGCCACCACCGAGAACCCGTACTTCTCGGTGATCTCCCCGCTGCTCTCCCGCTCGCTGCTGCTGACGCTGGAGCCCCTCACCGACGACGACGTGCGCGGGCTGCTGCGCCGGGCGGTCGCCGCCGAGCGCGGCCTCGGCGGCGCGGTGACGCTGCCCGAGGAGTCCGAGGAGCACCTCCTGCGCATCGCCGGCGGCGACGCGCGCCGGGCGCTCACGGCGCTGGAGGCGGCGGCCGGGGCGGCGCTGGCGCAGGGCGAGGCGGAGGTGTCGCTGCCGACGCTGGAGGCGGCGGTGGACCGCGCCGCCGTGGCGTACGACCGGGACGGCGACCAGCACTACGACGTGGCGAGCGCCCTGATCAAGTCCGTGCGCGGCTCGGACGTGGACGCGGCGCTGCACTATCTGGCGCGCATGATCGAGGCGGGCGAGGACCCGCGGTTCATCGCCCGCCGGCTGATGATCTCCGCCAGCGAGGACATCGGCCTCGCCGACTCCTCCGCCCTGCAGACGGCGGTCGCGGCGGCGCAGGCGGTGGCGATGATCGGCTTCCCGGAGGCGGCGCTGACGCTGGCGCACGCCACGGTGGCGCTCGCGCTGGCCCCGAAGTCCAACGCGGTGACGAAGGCCATCGGCGCGGCCATGGACGACGTACGGGCCGGGAAGGCGGGCCCGGTGCCGGCGCATCTGCGGGACGGGCACTACAAGGGCGCGGAGAAGCTGGGGCACGCGCAGGGGTACGTGTATCCGCATGACATACCGGGCGCCATCGCCGCCCAGCAGTACGCCCCGGACGCCCTCGCCGGCCGCAGGTACTACGAGCCGACGCGGTACGGCGCGGAGGCGCGGTACGCCGAGGTGGTCGAGCGGGTGCGGGAGCGGCTGGCGGGCGGGGGCCAGGACGGCCCCGGCCGGGGCGACGAGCGCGACTGACCCGCCGCGCGCGGCCGGCCGGGCGCCTGGTGATGCGGATCACGGCGCCTTGCCGCCGGGAATGCCCGAAATCGCGGGTGCGTTTTTCTAGGTAAGAGCGCGAGAGCGCTGGCATCGCTTAAAGTAAGCCTTGCCTAACTTTCCAGAGGAGGATGGAAGCACGTGAACCAGCCGCGCCCCAAGGTCCGCAAGTCGCGGGCCCTCGGGATCCCGCTCACCCCGAAGGCTGCCAAGTACTTCGAGAGCCGCCCGTACCCGCCCGGCATGCACGGCCGCGGCCGGAAGCAGACGAGCGACTACAAGGTGCGCCTGCTCGAAAAGCAGCGCCTGCGCGCGCAGTACGACATCAGCGAGCGCCAGCTCGTCCGGGCGTACGACCGCGCCAGCAAGGTGCAGGGCAAGACCGGTGAGGCGCTGATCGTCGAGCTGGAGCGCCGGCTGGACGCCTTGGTCCTCCGCGCGGGCCTGGCCAGGACCGTCTACCAGTCCCGGCAGATGGTCGTCCACGGCCACATCGAGGTCAACGGCCGCAAGGTCGACAAGCCGTCCTTCCGGGTCCGCCCCGACGACGTGGTGACGGTCCGCGAGCGCAGCCGCCAGAAGTACCCGTTCCAGGTCGCACGCGAAGGCGGCTACGCGACGGACGGTGAGACCCCCCGCTACCTCGAGGTCAACCTGCCGGCGCTCGCTTTCCGGCTCGACCGGGAGCCCAACCGCCGCGAGATTCCCGTCCTCTGCGACGAGCAGCTCGTCGTGGAGTACTACGCCCGCTGACGGCCCCGCCCGCCGCGGGCGCACGGAACGTGCGCGGAAGTATGCGCAACGTACAATCCGCTCGCGCAACTCCCCAGTGCACGGGGGTCAATCCGGTACGGGGCTGTCGGTCCGGCGCGATAGGGTCGGAGCCTGCCCTGGCAGCGCAACACCCCGTCGACTCGCCCGGCGAGCAGCCCTGAAGGAGCGGTGCATCGTGTCCGGTGGAGAGGTGGCCGGCATCCTCGTGGCCGTCTTCTGGGCCATCCTGGTCTCGTTCCTGGCCGTGGCCCTCTTCCGGCTCGCCCGGACCCTTCGCGCGGCAGGCGAGTTGGTCACGCGCGTGACCGAGGAGGCCGTCCCGCTGCTCGCGGAGGCCGGCGCCACGGTCCGCTCGGCCAACACGCAGCTCGCCCGGGTCGACGCCATCGCCTCCGACGTGCAGGAGGTCACGGCCAACGCCTCGGCCCTGTCCTCCACCGTCTCCACTGCCTTCGGCGGCCCCCTGGTGAAGGTGGCCGCGTTCGGGTACGGGGTGCGCCGTGCGCTCGGCCGGAACCGCGGCCCGGCCGGAGACGACGGCGACGTGATCGTCGGCGGCCCGGTCGGCGGGGCCCGGGTGCCCGCCGCCCGCCGGGGCTTTTCCGTCAGGCGCAGAAAGGGCTGAGCAGCATGTTCCGTCGGACCTTCTGGTTCACGACCGGTGCGGCCACCGGAGTCTGGGCCACCGTCAGGGCGCAGCGCGCGATGCGCCGCGTCTCGCCGGAGGGCATCGCCGCCACGGCTGCCAACCGCGCCGTCGACACCGGCCGCCGCGCCCTGCTCTTCGCCCAGGACGTGCGCGCCGCGATGGCCGAGCGCGAGGACCAGCTCAACGACGCCCTCGGGCTCAGCCCCCGCAGCCGCCCCGCGGAGCTGCCGGGACAGCGCGCCAAGGCACAGCTCGAACGGAAGGCCGCGCGGCGCCGCTCCGGCGACCGCAGCCCGTACCACCGCAATCGCAACCTGAAAGAGGACCACTGATGGAGTCGGCCGAAATCCGCCGCCGCTGGCTGCGCTTCTTCGAAGAGCGTGGGCACACCGTCGTGCCGTCGGCGTCGCTGATCGCCGACGACCCCACGCTGCTCCTCATCAACGCGGGCATGGTCCCCTTCAAGCCGTACTTCCTCGGCGAGGCCACCCCTCCGTACAAGCGCGCCACGAGCGTGCAGAAGTGCATCCGCACCCCGGACATCGACGAGGTCGGCAAGACCACCCGGCACGGCACGTTCTTCCAGATGTGCGGCAACTTCTCCTTCGGCGACTACTTCAAGGAGGGCGCCGCCACCCTCGCCTGGGAGCTGCTCACCAGCTCGCAGGACGCGGGGGGTTACGGTCTCGACCCCGAGCGCCTGTGGATCACGGTCTACGAGGACGACGACGAGGCCGAGCGCATCTGGCGCGACGTCGTCGGCGTGCCCCCGGAGCGCATCCAGCGCCTGGGCAAGGAGGAGAACTACTGGGACATGGGCGTGCCCGGTCCCTGCGGCCCGTGCTCCGAGGTCAACTACGACCGCGGCCCCGAGTTCGGCGAGGCCGGCGGCCCCGCCGTCAACGGCGAGCGCTACGTGGAGATCTGGAACCTGGTCTTCATGCAGTACGTGCGCGGCCCCGGCAAGGGCAAGGACTACCCGATCCTCGGCGACCTGCCCCAGCAGAACATCGACACCGGCCTCGGCCTCGAACGCCTGGCGATGATCCTGCAAGACGTGCACAACATGTACGAGATCGACACCTCGCGCGCCGTCATCGACAAGGCCGAGGAGCTGACCGGCGTGCGCTACGGCGCCGCCGACCACTCGGACGTCTCGCTGCGGGTCGTCTCCGACCACATGCGCGCCTCGGTCATGCTCATCGGCGACGGCGTCACCCCCGGCAACGAGGGCCGGGGCTACGTGCTGCGGCGCATCATGCGCCGCGCCGTGCGCAACATGAAGCTCCTCGGCGCCGACCGCCCCGTCGTCGGCGAGCTGGTCGACGTCGTCATCAGCACCATGGGCGAGCAGTACCCGGAGCTGGTCGCCGACCGCAAGCGCATCGAGTCCGTCGCGCTCGCCGAGGAGGCCCGCTTCCTCAAGACCCTCAAGGCCGGCACCAACGTGCTGGACACCGCCGTCACCGAGGCGAAGTCCGCCGGCTCCGGCGTGCTCCCCGGCGACAAGGCGTTCCTGCTCCACGACACCTGGGGCTTCCCGATCGACCTCACGCTGGAGATGGCCGGCGAGCAGGGCCTGACGGTCGACGAGGACGGCTTCCGCCGGCTGATGAAGGAGCAGCGGGACCGGGCCAAGGCCGACGCCGCCGCCAAGAAGACGGGCCACGCCGACCTGTCCGCGTACCGCGAGGTCGCCGACTCCGCCGGCGCCACCGAGTTCACGGGCTACACGGCCACCGCCGCCGAGTCCACCGTCGTCGGCCTGCTGGTCGGCGGCGTGGCCTCGCCCGCCGCCACCGAGGGCGACGAGGTCGAGGTCGTCCTCGACCGCACCCCCTTCTACGCGGAGGGCGGCGGCCAGCTCGCCGACACCGGCCGGATCCGGCTCGGCTCCGGCGCCGTGGTCGAGGTGCGCGACGTGCAGCAGCCGGTGCCCGGCGTCAGCGTGCACAAGGGCGTCGTCCAGGTCGGCGAAGTCACCGTCGGCGAGCCCGCCCAGGCCGCCATCGACGTGAGCCGCCGCCGCGCCATCGCCCGCGCCCACAGCGCCACCCACCTGACCCACCAGGCGCTGCGCGATGCCCTCGGCCCCACCGCCGCGCAGGCGGGCTCCGAGAACGCCCCGGGCCGCTTCCGCTTCGACTTCGGCGCGCCCGCCGCCGTACCGGGCGGCGTCCTCGGCGACGTCGAGCAGAAGATCAACGAGGTGCTCGCCCGCGAACTCGACGTGCACGCCGAGGTCATGTCGATGGAGGACGCCAAGAAGCAGGGCGCGCTGGCCGAGTTCGGCGAGAAGTACGGCGACCGGGTGCGCGTCGTCACCATCGGCGACTTCTCCAAGGAGCTGTGCGGCGGCACCCACGTGCACAACACCGCCCAGCTCGGCCTGGTCAAGCTGCTCGGCGAGTCCTCCATCGGCGCCGGCGTGCGCCGGGTGGAGGCCCTGGTCGGCGTGGACGCGTACAACTTCCTGGCCCGCGAGCACACCGTGGTCCACCAGCTCACCGAGCTGCTGAAGGGCCGCCCCGAGGAGCTGCCCGAGCGGATCTCCGGCATGCTGGCCCGGCTGAAGGACGCGGAGAAGGAGATCGAGAAGTTCCGCGCCGAGAAGGTGCTGCAGGCCGCCGCCGGGCTCGCCGAGGGCGCCAGGGACGTCGGCGGCGTCGCGCTGGTCGCCGCCCGGGTGCCGGACGGCACGGCCGCCGAGGACCTGCGCAAGCTCGTCCTGGACGTACGGGGCCGGATCCCCGGCGACCGGCCGGCCGTCGTGGCGCTCTTCTCCGTCGCGGCTGGTCGTCCCATCACCGTGATCGCCACCAACGAGGCCGCCCGCGAGCGCGGTCTGAAGGCCGGCGACCTGGTGCGTACGGCCGCCAAGACGCTCGGCGGCGGCGGCGGTGGCAAGCCCGACATCGCCCAGGGCGGCGGGCAGGACCCGCAAGCCGTCGGCGAGGCCGTGGCCGCGGTGGAGCGGGGCGTCGCGGAGGCCGCCGCCTGATATGGAACCGCCGCAGGAGGGCCGGATGATCCGCCGCGGGCGCAGGCTCGCGGTGGACGTCGGCGACGCCCGGATCGGGGTCGCGTCGTGCGACCCCGACGGGATCCTCGCCACGCCCGTGGAGACCGTGCCGGGCCGGGACCTGCCGGCGGCGTTCCGCAGGCTGGCCGCGCTCACCGAGGAGTACGAGCCGCTGGAGGTGCTCGTCGGCCTGCCGCGCTCGCTGCACGGCGGCGAGGGCCCGGCGGCCGCCAAGGTCCGCGGCTTCGCGGAGAAGCTGGCCCGCCGCGTCCACCCCGTGCCCGTGCGGCTCGTCGACGAACGCATGTCCACGGTGACGGCCGCTCAGAATCTGCGTGCGGCCGGGAGATCGAGCCGCAAGGGCCGATCGGTGGTCGACCAGGTGGCGGCCGTCGTCATCCTCCAGAGTGCGCTGGAAGCCGAACGGGCGTCAGGGGCGGCGCCGGGTGAGAGCGTCGAGGCGGCCCTGTGATCGCGATACGGTAACGTTCCGCGCGGACACGGCACCCGTCGTATAAAAGCACCGGCGGCCACGCGGCATAGGGGACTGATGACTGACTACGGCCAAAACCCCGGCTCCCAACCCTGGCAGCCCGACGACAGCCTTCACGGCGGGCAGCAGGACTGGTCGGGCGGGCAGCCCGGCGCCGGGCACCACCACTACGGGGGACAGCAGCCGCAGCAGCACTACCCGCACCAGCAGCAGTCCTCCTGGGACTCGGGCCAGCAACAGCAGTACCCCGGCGGCTGGGACACCACCGGCGGCGGCGGGATGCCGCTGGCCGACCCCTACGCCGCCCCCGCGCCGCAGCCCGACTACTACGGCACACCGGACGCCTACCCGCCGCCGAACCCGCACCCGCAGCAGCAGCCGGGCCCCCCGCAGCCCGGGCACCACCAGCCCCCGCCGCACCAGCAGCGGCCCCCGCACCCGGGCCAGGGCGCCCGGCGCAACGGCGGCCGCGAGGACTGGGACCCCGCCACCCGCCCGCCCGCGCGCGACGACCACCCCTTCTTCGACGGCGACGGCGACGGCGATTTCGACGACGGCCCCCGCGAGGGCCGCGGCGGTGGCCGGAGCGCCGGCCGCGGTACGGGCCGCGACCGCCGCGGCGCCAAGCGCCGCAACGGCTGCGCGTGCCTCGTCATCGCCCTCGTGCTGGCCGCGGGCCTCGGCGGCCTCGGCTACCTCGGCTACAACTTCTGGAACGACCGCTTCGGCGCCGCCCCCGACTACTCGGGCGAGGGCGCGGGCAGCGTGAACGTGGAGATCCCCGAGGGCGCGAGCATCACGCAGATGGGGAACATCCTCAAGGACAAGGGCGTGGTCAAGAGCGTCCAGGCGTTCGTCGACGCCGCCGGCGACGAGATGCTCCACCCCGGCTCGTACACGCTGCACAAGGGCATGTCGGGCGAGGCCGCGGTCAAGATGATGCTGAACCCGGAGGCCGCCAACCAGCTCGTCATCCCCGAGGGCCGGCGCGCCACCGCCGTCTACGCGATGATCGACGAGCACCTCGGGCTCAAGGAGGACACCACCGCCAAGATCGCCGAGAAGGGCGACCTCGGCCTGCCCGACTGGGCGGACGGCAACCCCGAGGGTTTCCTGTGGCCGTCGAGCTACTCCGCCGCCGAGGGCACGGACCCCAAGAAGCTGCTGCGCGAGATGGTCAAGCGGGCCAACGCCAAGTACACCGAGCTGGGCCTGGAGGACAAGGCGGCGAAGGTGGGGCAGACCCCGTACGAGATCGTCACCATCGCCAGCCTCATCGAGGCGGAGGGGCAGTCGAAGGAGGAGTTCGGCAAGGTCTCGCGGGTCATCTACAACCGTATGAAGCCGGACAACACCGCCACCAACGGCATGCTGCAGTTCGACTCCACCATCAACTACGCCAAGGGCGAGTCGAACCTCGACATCTCCAACCAGGACACGCAGTTCGACTCCCCGTACAACACCTACCTCCACGCCGGCCTGCCGCCCGGGCCCATCGACAACCCCAGCGAGCGGGCCATCGTGGCGGCCCTCGAGCCGACGCCCGGCGACTGGCTGTACTTCGTCACCGTCAAGCCCGGCGACACGCGCTTCACCGCCAGCAAGGAGGAGCACGACCGCAACGTCGAGGAGTTCAACGAGAACCAGCGCAAGAAGGAGGACGAGTGATCGCGCAGACCCGGCGCGCGGCCGTCCTCGGCTCGCCCATCACCCACTCCCTCTCGCCGGTGCTGCACCGCGCCGCGTACGGCGAACTGGGCCTGACCGGCTGGACGTACGGCCGCTACGAGGTGGACGAGCGGCGGCTCGCCGGCTTCCTCGACACCCTGGAGCCGGGTGAGTGGGCCGGGCTCTCGCTGACCATGCCGCTCAAGCGCGCGGCGATCCCGCTGCTCGACGAGGTCAGCGCCACCGCCCGGTCGGTCGAGGCGGTCAACACCGTCGTGCTGCACGACGACGGCCGCCGCTTCGGTGACAACACCGACATCCCCGGCATCACCGCGGCGCTGCGCGAGCGCGGCATCGAGAAGGTCGAGCGCGCCGCCGTCCTCGGCGCCGGCGCCACCGCCTCGTCCGCGCTCGCCGCCCTCGCCTCCGTCTGCACCGGGGAGGTCACCGCGTACGTACGCTCCGCCGCCCGCGCGACGGAGATGGAGCAGTGGGGCGAGCGCCTCGGCGTCTCGGTGCGCTGTACGGACTGGTCCGAGGCCGCCGCCGCCTTCGGCGCCCCGCTGGTCGTCGCCACCACCCCGGCCGGGGCCACCGACGCCCTCGCGGCCGCGGTCCCGGAGCGCCCGGGCGCGCTCTTCGACGTGCTGTACGAGCCGTGGCCCACCCCGCTCGCCGGGGCGTGGGCCGCGCGCGGCGGGACAGTCGTCGGAGGTCTCGACCTGCTGGTGCACCAGGCGGTGCTGCAGGTGGAGCAGATGACGGGCGCCGCCCGGGCCCCGCTGGCAGCCATGCGCGAGGCCGGCGAGGCCGCGCTGCGCGCCCGTACGCTCTGAGGCCCGGCACCCCCGGCGGACGAGCTGCCGGGGGTGCAAGTGTTTGCCTGTCCGGCCGTCCATTCCGTGGACCTGGACAAGTGCGGGGCCCGGAGCGTGCGAGGATCGGGGCGAGGACTTCGCACTCGTAAGGGAGCACCGTTGAGCAGGTTGCGCTGGCTCACCGCAGGGGAATCGCACGGCCCGGCACTCGTGGCGACACTGGAGGGCCTGCCCGCGGGGGTGCCCGTCACCACCGACCTGGTCGCCGACCACCTTGCCCGCCGCCGGCTGGGGTACGGCCGCGGGGCGCGGATGAAGTTCGAGCGCGACGAGGTCACCTTCATCGGCGGCGTACGCCACGGGCTCACCCTCGGCTCCCCGGTCGCGGTCATGATCGGGAACACCGAGTGGCCCAAGTGGGAGAAGGTCATGGCCGCCGACCCGGTGGACCCGGCCGAGCTGGAGGGCATCGCCCGCAACGCCCCGCTGACCCGACCGCGCCCCGGCCACGCCGACCTCGCCGGGATGCAGAAATACGGCTTCGACGAGGCCCGGCCGGTGCTGGAGCGCGCCTCCGCCCGCGAGACCGCGGCCCGGGTGGCGCTGGGGGCCGTGGCCCGCTCGTACCTGAAGGCGACCGCCGGCATCGAGGTCGTCTCGCACGTCGTGGAGCTGGGCGGCGCGAAGGCCCCGTACGGCAGCATCCCCGCCCCGGCCGACGTGGCGCGGCTCGACGCCGACCCGGTGCGCTGCCTGGACGCGGACGCGAGCAAGGCGATGGTCGAGGTGATCGACCAGGCACACAAGGACGGCGACACCCTCGGCGGCGTCGTCGAGGTCGTCGCGTACGACGTGCCGGTCGGCCTCGGCTCGCACGTGCACTGGGACCGCCGTCTTGACTCCCGGCTGGCCGGGGCGCTCATGGGCATCCAGGCCATCAAGGGCGTCGAGCTGGGCGACGGGTTCGCGCTGGCCCGCGTGCCGGGATCGCAGGCGCACGACGAGATCGTCGGCACCGACGACGGCATCCGCCGCTCCTCCGGCCGCTCCGGCGGCACCGAGGGCGGGCTGAGCACCGGCGAGCTGCTGCGGGTGCGCGCCGCGATGAAGCCCATCGCGACCGTGCCGCGGGCGCTGGCGACGGTGGACGTCGCCACCGGCGAGGCCACCCAGGCGCACCACCAGCGCTCCGATGTCTGTGCCGTACCCGCCGCGGGCATCGTGGCGGAGGCGATGGTGGCGCTGGTGCTGGCCGACGCGGTGGCGGAGAAGTTCGGCGGCGACAGCGTCACGGAGACCGCCCGCAACGTCCGCGGCTACCTGGAGAATCTGGCGATCCGATGACCAGCAGCACCGAGGGCCGTGAGCGCCCCGACACCGCATCCGAGCCGGCCGCCGCGGGCGGTACGGACGGCCCCGCCGTCGTGCTCGTCGGCCCGCCCGGCGCCGGCAAGTCCTCCGTCGGTGCCGTGCTCGCCGCCCGCCTCGGCACCACCGTCCGCGACACCGACGAGGACATCGAGAAGGCCGCGGGCAAGCCGATCCCCGACATCTTCTACGACGACGGCGAGCCCGCCTTCCGCGCCCTGGAGCGCGCCGCCGTGCGCGCCGCGCTCGCCGAGCACCCCGGCGTGCTGGCCCTCGGCGGCGGCGCCGTCATGGACCCCGGCACCCGCGAGCTGCTCGCCGCGCACCGCGTCGTCTTCCTCGACGTCGAGATGGCCGACGCCGTCAAGCGCGTCGGCCTCGACGCCCCCCGCCCGCTGCTCGCCGTCAACCCGCGCCAGCAGTGGCGCACCCTGATGGAACAGCGCCGCCCGCACTACACCGAGGTCGCCCGCGCGACCGTCACCACCGCCGGCCGCACGCCGGACGAGGTCGCCGAACTCGTACTCGCAGCATTGGAGAGCCACCCCGCATGACACCGAGCGCCGAAGGGGCCGAGGTCACCCGCATCCACATCGGCGGCACCGCGGGCACGGATCCGTACGAGGCCGTCGTCGGCCGGCAGTTGCTCGGCGAGCTGCCGCGGCTGATCGGCGAGCGGGCCAAGCGCGTCGCCGTCCTCGTGCCGGAGGCGCTGGCCGAGACCGGCGAGGCACTGCGCGCAGACCTGGCGGAGCAGGGGTACGAGGCCGTCGTCATCCAGGTGCCGAACGCGGAGGAGGCCAAGACCGCCGAGGTCGCCGCGTACTGCTGGCGGGCCCTGGGCCAGTCCGGCTTCACCCGCAGCGACGCCGTCGTCGGCGTCGGCGGCGGCGCCACCACGGACCTCGCCGGGTTCGTGGCCGCGACCTGGCTGCGCGGCGTGCGCTGGGTCGCGGTGCCGACGACCGTGCTGGGCATGGTGGACGCGGCGGTCGGCGGCAAGACCGGCATCAACACCGCGGAGGGCAAGAACCTCGTCGGCGCGTTCCACCCGCCGGCCGGGGTGCTGTGCGACCTCGCCGCGCTGGACTCCCTCGGCGTCCACGACTACGTCTCCGGCCTCGCCGAGGTCATCAAGGCCGGCTTCATCGCCGACCCGGCGATCCTGGAGCTGGTCGAGGCCGACCCGGAGGGCGCCCGCAGCCCCGCGGGACCGCACACCGCCGAGCTGGTCGAGCGCGCGATCCGGGTCAAGGCCGAGGTGGTCTCGACGGATCTGAAGGAGTCGGGCCTGCGCGAGATCCTCAACTACGGGCACACCCTCGGCCACGCCATCGAGAAGAACGAGCGCTACAAGTGGCGGCACGGCGCCGCCGTCTCCGTCGGCATGGTCTTCGCCGCCGAGCTGGGCCGGATCGCCGGCCGCCTCGACGACGCCACCGCCGACCGGCACCGCGCGGTGCTGAGCGCCGTCGGGCTGCCCGTGACGTACCGCGGCGACCAGTGGCCCAAGCTGCTGCAGACGATGAAGGTGGACAAGAAGACCCGCGGCGACCTGCTGCGCTTCATCGTCCTCGACGGGCTGGCGAAGCCCGCCGTGCTGGAGGGCCCCGACCCGGCGATGCTGCTCGCCGCGCACGCCGAGATCGCGGCGGGCGCGGAGGAGGCGGTCCGATGACGCGCGTGCTGGTGCTCAACGGGCCGAACCTCGGCCGCCTCGGCTCCCGCGAGCCCGACGTCTACGGCGCCACCTCCTACGCCGGGCTCGTCGAGCAGTGCACCGCCCTGGGCAAGGAGCTGGGCTTCGAGGTCGAGGTGCGGGAGACCAACGACGAGGCCGAGATGATCCGCTGGCTGCACGAGGCCGCGGACGGCCGGCTGCCCGTGGTGATCAACCCGGGCGCCTTCACGCACTATTCGTACGGGATGCGCGACGCGGCGGCGCAGCGCACGGCGCCGCTGATCGAGGTGCACATCTCCAACCCGCACGCCCGCGAGGAGTTCCGGCACACCTCGGTGATCGCCGCGGTGGCCTCCGGCACGATCGCGGGCTTCGGCATCGGCTCGTACCGGCTGGCGCTGCGCGCGCTGGCGGAGGACCTGGCCGCGTCCTGACCCCCGGCGGTCCGTACGGCCCGCCCCGGCGCTCCGTACGGGCCGTCAGCCGCCGTCCGGGACGGCGTAACCCTCCGCGCCCGTCGCGCGCCGGCCGACGAACGACACCACGCGGTCGCCCGCCGCGGCCACCCGCCGGTCCGTCGGGTCCTCGAACGCGGCGGGCAGCGTGCCGTCGCCGACGACCTCGCCGTCGGCCAGCGCGTACTCCACGAGGTGCACCTCGTCCTCGTCGCCGAACTCGGCCCGCACGGTGACCGTTTCGTCGTCCATCGCCAGGATCGCCGGCGCGCCGAAGGCCACCCCTTCGTCCCACCGGACCTCGCCGGTGACGGCGTCCACGGCCGCCAGCCGGTAGGGCGCGACCACGCTCGGCGCTTCTGCGGCGACGACCACGGTGTCGCCGTGCGCGCCGATCCACGGGATGTCGGTGTTCTCGTCGCCGCTGAGGCTCAGCTCGCCGAACGGCGCGGCCTCCGGGATCTCGTGGTGGTTCCTGCCGGTCCGGTCGAAGACCAGCAGCGCGTTCTCGCTGCCGTCGCCGCCGCGCCCCAGCTCGACCGAGACCGGCTCCGCGGTCAGCGGCCACGACTCCGTGGCGTTGCGGGGCAGTTCGAAGCGCCAGCGCTCCTCGCCGGTGGCCGAGTCCAGCTCCACGACCGTGTTGGGGTTGTCGGCCCGGCCGCACGTCTCCATCAGCACCGTGGTGCGCGGCCCGGTCAGCGCGTCGGACAGCCGGCAGCCGTCGATGCCGTCGGTGCGCTGCCAACGCTCGTCCCCCGTGCGCGCATCGAAGCCCAGCACCCCCTCCTCGGCGGCGACCACCAGCCGCCCGCCGGACATGCCGAGCGCCGGGCTGCGGGTCGAGGAGCCGCCGGTCTCGCGGTGCCACAGCAGCCGGCCGGTGGCGGTGTCGACGGCGCCGACCACGCCGCAGTCGTCCAGGCCGTCGTCCTCGTCGCCGTAGACGACCGCGCCGATCCCGTCGTACGTGGCGGTGCGGCCCCGGGACGTCTGGCACGCCACCGCCGAGCCCCGCGGCGGCGCTACGGACCAGAGCCTGTCGCCGCTGCCGGGGTCGAGTCCGACGGTGCCGCGGGCGTCGGTGCGGGCGGCGGCGTGCTCGGTGAGCCAGCCGCCGACGAGGGCGGTCCGGTTGCCGGTGCCGGAGACCGGGGCGCGCCAGTCGCGGACCCGGTCGCCCGCGGCGGTGACGTCGGCGGCGGAGTCGGCGGCGGGACCGGAGGGCTCGGGCGCGGCGGTACGGCCGTCACCCTTGTCCCCGTCGCCGCCCGGGGTACGGGATGAGGAGGAGCCCTGCTCGGCGGCGCCCGGCTCGCCGTCGTCGTCCGGGAACAGGAGGAACCCGGCGGCCAGCAGCGCGGCCGCCGTCACCGCCGCCGTCGCGGCGAGGGCCGCGGGCCGGGACGCCAGCCGGCGGAGCCTGCCTGCCATGCCCGCGCCCCTGGCCGGGGGCGCGGTCGCGGACGCGGGGGACCGGGGCGGCGCCAGCGGGTACGACGTGGTGGCACCGCTGACCGCCGGCGACTGCTCCGGCGCCGCCCGATCCGCCGCCGGGTCCGGCGACTCCGCCGCCCGCGCCGCCGCGATCACCTGCGCCGGAGTCGGCCGGTCCGCCGGCTCGCGGGCCAGGCAGGCCCGTACGAGATCCGCCAGCTCGGCCGGCACCCCCGTCAGATCAGGCGTGCCGTGCACCGTCCAGTACGCCAGCGTCGCCGCGGGCGCGTCGCCGTACGGCGGCCGCCCGGTGGCGGCGTACAGCAGCACCGCGCCCAGCGAGTACACGTCGCCTGCCGGGCCCACCGGGGCGTCGCCGACGAGCTGTTCCGGCGAGGCGTAGCCGAGGGTGCCGATGGCCATGCCGGTGCCGGTGAGGCCGGTGGCGTCGGCGGCGCGGGCGATGCCGAAGTCGATGACGCGCGGCCCGTCGTCGGCGAGCAGGACGTTCGACGGCTTCAGGTCGCGGTGCACGATCCCGGCGGCGTGGACCACGACGAGAGCCTCGCCCAGCGCCGCCGCCAGCGAGCAGAGCCGGCGCGGCGGCAGCGGCCCGTCCGCCGCCACCGCCTGCGCCAGCGAGGGGCCCGGGACGTACTGCGTGGCCAGCCAGGGCGTCGGGTCGTCGGGCCCGGCCGCGACGAGCGGCACGGTGAAGAAGCTCAGCACCCGGCGCGCGGCGTCGGCCTCCTGGCGGAAGCGCGCCCGGAACTCCGGGTCGGCCGCCAGCTCCTCGTGCACCAGCTTGAGCGCCACGTGCCTGCCGTCGTCGGCGCGTGCGAGGTGCACCTCGCCCATGCCGCCCGCGCCGAGCAGCCGCACCAGCCGGTACGGGCCGACGCGCGCGCCCGCGTCCCGCGCGCCCGGCTCCGCCCCCCGCGGCGTGCTCATGCGCCCGGCGCGGACAGCAGCGCCATGCCCTCGGTGTCGGTCGGCGAGTCGAAGATGATCACGGTGTCCTCTCGCGCCAGCAGGGCGTCGACGTGGGGGATCTGCAGGGGGAGGGTGCCGCCGGTGTGCGCGTCCCCGTCCGCCAGGGCCAGCCGCAGCAGCGGGATGCCGCCGAGGACCTTCTCCGAGCTGCCCAGGAGCACGCCGTCGTCGCCCACGCCGTAGACCGCGCCGAGGGCGTCGTCGGGCAGGGTACGGTGCCAGCGCCACGCGCCCGTGCGCGCGTCGTACGCCGCGAGGCCGAAGACGGGCCGCGTCTCGGGTCCCGCGGAGTAGGCGGTGACGAGGGTGTCGCGCCAGCCGAGCAGTTCCGGGGCGAGCGTCTCGCCGTAGTTGCTCGTGGTGACGACGCCGAACGGCTGCTTGCCCGCCAGCGGTTCGTGCGCGGTCCCGTCCGGGGCGAAGACCTGGAGCGGCAGCTTGTCGGAGTCCTCCAGGTAGGTCCGTACGGCGACGGGCTCGACCGTCTCGATGTTGCCCCCGGTGACGCCCGCGCCCAGCTCGGTCGACCAGCGCACGGTGCCGTCCGCCGCATTGAGCTGCGCGACGCGCACCCGGCCGGCGCTCGGCTGGTCGGCGCGCCGCCGGTCGTCGCCGCCGTCGCAGACGGTGATCATGGCGACGCTCGTCCGCCCGGCGGCGGCGTCGCCGAGCGCACATCCGTCGCCGTCCTCCGGAGTACGCAGCCACACGGCCCGGCCGTCGCCGAGGGCGTAGCCGACGAGTCCTGAGTACGAGCGGACGACGACCCGTTCGCCCACGATGCCGACCGTCGTGCTCACCGCGTCGTCGCCGCCCTTCGGGGGCCGCAGCCCGGTGCGCCAGACGGTCGCGCCGGTGCCGGTGTCGAGGACGGCGAGCCGGTCGCAGCCCTCGCCGGCCTCGGCGGAGGTCCCGTACGCCACGGCGCCCCGGCCGCCGCTCGTGGCCGGCGACATGGCGCACGGCACCAGCCCCTCGGCCGGCGGCGTCGCGGTCCACCGCAGGTCGCCGTCGGCGCGGTCGTAGCCGCGGACGTCGTGCTCGTCGGCCCGCACGACGGTGTCGCCGGCGAGCCAGACGCCGAGCAGGCCGCGGCTCCTGGTCTCGTTGACGTCCTCGCCCGCCGCGGGCTCTTCCGGTCGGTTGTCCCAGGCCACGGACCACTCGCCGGTGGCGAGGGAGACGCCGTCGACGGGGCTGGCGGGCGCGGGCAGGGCGCGGTCGCCGCCGGGCTCGGCGGGGTTGGTCACGGGCGACCCGGACGCCGCGGGGCGGCCGCGGCCGTCGGCGCCGGGCGGCGGTCCGCCGCCCGGGTCGTCGCCGTCGCCGCCGCGCAGCAGGGTGGCGGCGAGCACGGCGGTGGCCGCGAGTACCGCGGCGGCGGCGAGCACCACCCGTCGCCGCCGGGGGCGGCGGCCGTACCGGAGCGCGTCGGCGGTGACGGGCGGTCCTGGCAGGGCGCGGCT
Organism: Streptomyces sp. NBC_01808; assembly: GCF_035917395.1. Classification (NCBI taxonomy): domain Bacteria; kingdom Bacillati; phylum Actinomycetota; class Actinomycetes; order Kitasatosporales; family Streptomycetaceae; genus Streptomyces; species Streptomyces sp. NBC_01808. The sequence continues at coordinate 1,095,737 of NZ_CP109072.1, read as the reverse complement.
CCGGCTGCCGAGGTCGGGCGGCGGCCCGAAGACCCCCGCGGGCTCGGGGGCGTCCGGCGGCGCGGGCACGTCACGGGGGCGGTCCGCGGGCGTCCCTGCGCCGTCGCCGCCCGGCCCTGCGGCATCCCGTACGGTCCCGGCCCCGCCCGCACCGCCGTCCGGCGGCGGCGGGTCCCCGCGGCCGCCCCCCGCGGCGGCCTCCTCCCGTACGGGCACCGCCCCCCGGTCCCGTACCGCCCCCGCCGCGAACGCCCACGACACCCCGCCCGCCGGCCCCGCCGCCGCCGCGACGGCCGCCACCCCCGGCCGCCCGCCCGGGTCCTTCGCCAGGCACCCGGCCACCAACTCCCGCAGCCCCTCCGGCACTCCGGCGAGATCCGGCTCCCCGTGCACCGTCCGGTACGCCACCGCATGCGCCGGCCCGTCGCCGAACGGCCGCCGTCCCGTCGCCGCCGTCGCCAGCACCGCGCCCAGCGCGAACACGTCGCAGGCCGGCGTCGAGACGCCCTCCGTCAGGTGCTCGGGCGCCGCGTACCCGGCCGTGCCCATCAGCACGCCGGTCCCCGTCAGCCGGGTGGCGTCCGCCGCCCGGGCCACGCCGAAGTCGATGACGCACGGCCCGGCCGCGCCCACGATCACGTTCGCCGGCTTGAGGTCCCGGTGCACGATCCCCGCCGCGTGGATCGCCTCCAGCGCCGTCGCCAGCGCCGCGGCCAGGGCCCGCAACCGCCCCTCGGTCAGCGGTCCGTGCGCCCGCAGCAGCGCGGCCAGCGTCGGCCCCTCGACGTACGCGGAGGCCAGCCACGGCCGCGCCGCGTCCGGGTCCGCCGCCAGCAGCGCCGCCGTGCAGGGGCTCGCCACCGCCCCCGCCGCGGCCACCTCACGGGCGAACCGGACGCGGAACTCGGGGTCGCGGGCGAGGAAGGAGTGCACGACCTTCACGGCGGCGGGCCGCCCGGCGGCGTCGCGGGCGAGGAACACCTGCCCCATGCCGCCGCGGCCCAGCGGTCGCACCACGCGGTACGGGCCGAACCGCCGCCCGCCGTCCGCCTCCTGCCCAGTACCCATGCGCCGCCCCCCTCGCCGGTCCCGAGTCTCCCGCCGTTCGGATGACTAGAGACGCCCCGTACCGCCATTGGAGTTCCGGATCTTCTTTTCGCCACGAAGGCGTAACCTCACGGCGCCCGCCGCGGATAGGAAGTCCGGGACATCTGAGTCCCCGTCAGAAACACTCGCACACACCGACGACGAGGAGAAACACGGATGCGCGTATGGGCGCGGGTGGCGGTCGCGATGGTCGCGGCGCCGGCGGGAGTGGGACTGCAGGCCGGGGTCGCGAACGCCGACGAGCACTACAACGGCGGCAGCGTCTCGAACGGGTCGAGCTTCGCCCTCCTCCGCACGGGGCAGATCGACGACCCGATGGAGGACGTACTGGAGCACTTCCTCCTGCTCGGCGGAAACCACACCTGGGACTAGGCCCGCGCGGCGCTCCTGGCAGGATCGTTCCCACCGTGGCGGGTCGTGCGGGTACCGTGCGGGGCTAAGGCAGCCCCGGACCGCGGTACGGCCATGACCAGCCGGGCGTCGGTACGTGACGGGTCACAGAGCAGAGGGTGCACGGGATGCAGCACGCAGTGGGGGTTCCGCAGCCGCCCCAGGGCAGACCTGGCCCTGCCGGTCCGCCGCTGCCGGCGGCGGCCGGGCCGCATGACGCGGTGGAGACGACCGGCCACATCAAGCTCCCGGTCGGCGGCCCCGTGGCCCTGCCCAGCCCGCCGCCCGCACCCATGCCGCACGGCGCACCGCCACCCACGGTGGCGGTGCTGCTCATCGGCCCGGCCGGGGCCGGCAAGACCACCGTCGCGCGCTACTGGGCGGACACCCGCAGGGCGCCCACTGCCCACATCAGCCTCGACGACGTACGCGAGTGGGTGCGCGCCGGCTTCGCCGACCCGCAGGCCGGCTGGACCGACCACTCCGAGGCGCAGTACCGTCTCGCCCGCCGCACCTGCGGCTTCGCCGCCCGCAACTACCTGGCCAACGGCATCTCCTGCATCCTCGACGACGCGGTCTTCCCCGACCGCCCCGTGGTCGGCCTGGGCGGCTGGAAGCGGCACGTCGGCCCCGGGCTGCTGCCCGTGGTGCTGCTGCCGGGCCTGGAGTCCGTCCTCGCCCGCAACGCCGCGCGCACCGGCAACCGGCGGCTCGCGGACGAGGAGGTGGCCCGCATCCACGGCCGGATGGCCGGCTGGTACGGGTCCGGCCTGCCGATCATCGACAACTCGCACCACGACGTGCCCGCGACCGTCCGGATGCTCGACGACGTCGTCGGGCGCAGCCTGGCGAGCCCTCCGGCCTGGTAGCCGGGGCAGGCCAGCGCGGGGCCCGCCGGGTACGGCGGATTCCGTGCCCGCGGCGTGCCGTGCGGGGCGGGGCCCGTGCCCGTACGGACGCGCTCCGGCGGCCCGGGACCCCGGGCCGCCCTAGGCTCGGATCATGCCCGAGGTGCACGCTGCCCGCCGTACCCGGCTGCGCTCCCACTGCGAGGCGGCCGGCAGCGACGCCGTGCTCGTCTCCCGGCCGGCGAACATCACCTACCTCACCGGCTGCGCCCCGCCGGGGGCCGTCCTGCTGCTCGGCGCCGGCGACGACATGCTCGTACGGCCCGGCGATCCCGCACTGGACCCGGTGGGCGCCCCGCAGCCCGACGACCTGCGGGTCCACGCCCTCGGCGGCCCCGAAGGGGACGCCGCCGTCGCGGCCACCGGGCTCGCCGCCGCGGGCGGGGCCACCGCGCTGGCCGTCGAGGAGCACCACCTGACCGTGGCCCGGCACCGCGCCCTGGCCTCCGTCGCGCCCCGGCTCGTGCTGATGGACCTCTCCCGCGCCGTGGAGCAGCAGCGCCTCGTCAAGGACGACGAGGAGATCGCCTGCCTGCGGATCGCCGCCGAGATCGGCGACCAGGCGCTGGGCGAGCTGCTGGAGTCCATCCTCGTCGGCCGTACGGAACGGCACCTGGCGCTGGAGCTGGAGCGGCGGCTCGTCGACCACGGCGCCGAGGGCCCGGCGTTCCCCACCGCCGTCGGCACCGGGCCGCACGCCGGCCGCGCCGGGCACGTACCGACCGACCGGCGGGTGGAGGAGGGCGACTTCCTCACCGTCTGCCTGGGCGCGCGCTACCGCGGCTACCGCTGCGAGATCGGCCGCACCTTCGTCGTCGGCACCGCCCCCGACGACTGGCAGATCGAGCTGTACGACCTGGTCTTCGCCGCGCAGCGGGCCGGCCGGGAGGCACTGACGCCGGGCGCGGAGTACCGCGAGGTGGACCGGGCGGCGCGCCAGGTGCTGACCGCGGCCGGACACGGCGACGGCGTCGGTCCCTTCACCGGCCACGGGGTGGGACTCGAAATCGACGAGGACCCGCGGCTGGCCCCGGGGGCGATGGGTAAACTGGACGCTCGTGTGCCGGTCACCGTCGAGCCGGGAGTCCATCTCCCCGGCCGGGGCGGGGTCCGGATCGACGACACGCTCGTCGTCCGCTCGCCGGCGGACGGCGGTCCCGAGCTACTCACCATCACGACGAAGGAACTGCTCGCGCTCTGACCCCGGCCGGGTCCTGGCGAATCCGGGCCTCCTTCGTCGTCCACGCAGTCCAGGAGATTTCGCGACGTGGCCACCACGAACGACCTCAAGAACGGCTTGGTGCTCAAGCTCGACGGCGACCAGCTCTGGTCCGTCGTCGAGTTCCAGCACGTGAAGCCCGGCAAAGGCCCTGCCTTCGTCCGTACGAAGCTGAAGAACGTGCTCTCCGGCAAGACCGTCGACAAGACGTTCAACGCCGGCGTGAAGGTCGAGACGGCCAACGTCGACCGCAGGGACATGCAGTTCTCGTACAAGGACGGCGAGTACTTCGTCTTCATGGACATGGAGACGTACGACCAGGTCCACATCGACCCCAAGACCGTCGGGGACACCGCCAACTACCTGCTGGAGGGCTTCGACACCACCGTGGCGCTGCACGAGGGCACGCCGCTGTACGTCGAGCTGCCCGCGGCCGTCGAGCTGACCATCGCGCAGACCGACCCGGGTGTGCAGGGCGACCGCTCCACCGGCGGCACCAAGCCGGCCGAGCTGGAGACCGGGTTCTCCATCCAGGTCCCGCTGTTCATCTCCACCGGCGAGAAGATCAAGGTCGACACCCGCTCCGGCGAGTACCTCGGCCGCGTGAGCGGCTGACGTGGCCGCACGGAACACGGCGCGCAAGCGCGCGTTCCAGATCATCTTCGAGTCCGACCAGCGCGGCGCGCCCGCGGGGCAGGTGCTGGAGGACTGGATCCGGCTGGGGCGGACCGACCCCCGGCAGCCGCCGGTCGGCGACTTCACCCGGCGGCTGGTCGAGGGGTACGCGGAGCACGCCGCCCGGATCGACGAGCTGCTGAGCTCGTACTCGGTCGGCTGGACCCTGGACCGGATGCCGGTCGTGGACCGCAGCATCCTGCGTCTGGGGGCGTACGAGCTGATCTGGGAGGACGAGACGCCGGACGCGGTGGCGATCGACGAGGCGGTGCAGCTCACCAAGGAGTTCTCCACGGACGACTCCCCGGGCTTCGTCAACGGCCTGCTGGGCCGGCTCCAGGAGCTGAAGCCGCGGCTGCGCCGGGACGCGGAGGCGGGCCCGGAGGCGGCGGCGGAAGCGGAGGCGATCCCGGAGCCGGGAGCGGACGCGGACGGCGCGTCGGCGCCGCGGGACGAGGGCGGCGACGCGGCGGCCACCGGGGACTCCGGGGCCGGCGCGGCGGAGGCCGTGCCCGGCGCCGCCCCGGCGGAGGACGTGCCGGACGGCGCGCGGTCCGACGCCGGCTAGCGCCACGCGCGTCTCTCACGTTGACGGCCGCCGTCTGCGGACCGGACCCGGACGGGCCCGGTCCGCAGACGGCGGCACGTTTCTGCAGGTGAGGCGCGGGTCAGGCGTCTTCGTGGACCACGACGGCGCGGCGGGCGTCGGCGTCCAGGACGCCCCAGCCGATGAGCTGCTCGGTCAGCACCGAGGGCGACTGGTCGTAGATCACGGCGAGCGTGCGCAGGTCGTCCTGGCGGATGGAGAGGACCTTGCCGTTGTAGTCCCCGCGCTGGCTCTGGATCGTCGCCGCATAGCGCTGCAGCGGGCCCGCCTTCTCCGCGGGGATCTGGGCCAGGCGCTCCAGGTCCAGCACGAGCTTCGGCGGCGGCTCCGCGGCCCCGCCGGGCGCCGAACCCGGGAGAAGCTCCTGCACCGGCACCCCGTAGAAGTCCGCCAGCTCGGCCAGGCGCTGCACGGTGACCGCACGGTCCCCGCGCTCGTACGACCCGACGACGACGGCCTTCCAGCGCCCCTGGGACTTCTCCTCCACGCCGTGCAGTGAGAGGCCCTGCTGGGTACGGATGCCCCGGAGCTTGGCCCCGAGCTGTTTGGCGTATTCGCTGGACATATGGCTCCCCGGACGACAGTCTGGTAACTCACTGTGAGGTTACGCAGCGTAACTTGGCTTCGTCAAGCGGAAGATTCATCCGGTCGCCACCCATCAGGGTGGTGCGCGCGCGGCGGTGGAGCGGCGGAGCCCCGGCGGCGGTGGTGTCCGGCCGCGCTGTTACGGTAGAGGGGACCTGACGTCCTTTAACACCCGTCCTGTGAGGCGGGGAAGGGGGTCCTTTTCGTATGGACACGCACAGCCCTGAACCGGCGCGGCCCGTACTGGAGGCGCCGGACATCCAGCGGGTGCTGACCCGCATCGCGCACGAGATCGTGGAGCGCACCAAAGGCGCCCACGACGTGGTGCTCCTGGGCATCCCGACCCGCGGCGTGTGGCTCGGCCACCGGCTCGCCGCGAAGCTCGAAGAGATCACCGGCAGCAAGTTCGGCCAGTCGGGGGTCGGCTCGCTCGACATCACGATGTACCGCGACGATCTGCGCATGGGCCCGCCCCGCGCGCTCGCCCGCACGGACATCCCCGCGGAGGGGATCGACGGCCGGCTGGTGGTGCTCGTGGACGACGTGCTCTTCTCCGGACGCACGATCCGCGCGGCGCTCGACGCGCTGAACGACATCGGCAGGCCGCGGGCGGTGCAGCTCGCCGTCCTCGTCGACCGCGGCCACCGCGAGCTGCCCATCCGCGCCGACTACGTCGGCAAGAACCTCCCCACGTCGCTGCGGGAGACGGTCCGCGTCCAGCTCACCGAACAGGACGGCCGCGACGCCGTGCTGCTCGGCTCCAAGTAGGACGCCCGCCCCGCCCGCCGGCCGCCGGGGGCGTACGCCCCCGTGAGCCGCGGCGCGCGACCCGCCGTACCCACGACACCCCGGAGCACCCAGTGAAGCGCCATCTCATCTCGGCCGCCGACCTGTCCCGCGACGACGCCGTGCTGATCCTCGACACCGCCGAGGAGCTGGCCCGGATCGCGGACCGGCCCATCAAGAAGCTGCCCACCCTGCGCGGCCGCACCGTGGTCAACCTCTTCTACGAGGACTCCACCCGGACCCGCATCTCCTTCGAAGCCGCCGCCAAGCGGCTCTCCGCCGACGTCATCAACTTCTCCGCCAAGGGCTCGTCGGTCTCCAAGGGCGAGTCCCTGAAGGACACCGCCCTGACCCTGGAGGCGATGGGCGCCGACGCCGTCGTCATCCGCCACCACGACTCCGGCGCCCCGCACCGGCTGGCCACCTCCGGCTGGATCAACGGCTCCGTCGTCAACGCCGGCGACGGCACCCACGAGCACCCCACGCAGGCGCTCCTCGACGCCTTCACCATGCGCCGCCACCTGGCGCCCGGCACCGGCGGCGGGCTCGACGGCCGCCGGATCACGGTCGTCGGGGACATCCTGCACAGCCGGGTCGCCCGCTCGAACGTGCTGCTGCTGCACACCCTCGGCGCCGAGGTCACCCTCGTCGCGCCGCCCACGCTGGTGCCGGTCGGCGTGGAGAGCTGGCCGTGCGAGGTCTCGTACGACCTGGACGCCGTGCTGCCGAAGTCCGACGGCGTGATGATGCTGCGGGTGCAGCGGGAGCGGATGAACGCCGCGTTCTTCCCCACCGAGCGCGAGTACGCCCGCCGCTACGGCCTCGACGGCGAACGGATGGCGCGCATGCCCGAGCACGCCCTCGTCATGCACCCGGGCCCGATGAACCGCGGCATGGAGATCACCGCCGAGGTCGCCGACTCGCCCCGCTGCACCGCCGTCGAGCAGGTCGCCAACGGCGTCTCCATCCGCATGGCCGTGCTCTACCTGCTGCTCGGCGGCGCACCGGGCGAGGCCCCCGCCGCCGCCCCGACCGCCACCCCCGCCCCGACCGCCGCACGCACCGAGGAGACCGACCGATGAGCAAGACCCTGATCCGCGGCGCGAAGCTCCTCGGCGGCGAGGCCCGGGACGTCCTGATCGACGGCGAGACCGTCGCCGAGGTCGCCGAGCACGGCGTGGCGCTGCCGGCCGAAGGCGCCGAGGTGGTCGAGGCCGCGGGCCACATCCTGCTGCCCGGCCTGGTCGACCTCCACACCCACCTGCGCGAGCCCGGCCGCGAGGACTCCGAGACCGTCCTGACCGGCACCCGCGCCGCCGCGAAGGGCGGCTTCACCGCCGTCCACGCGATGGCCAACACCTTCCCCGTCGCCGACACCGCCGGCGTCGTGGAGCAGGTCTGGCGGCTGGGCCGCGAGTCCGGCTACTGCGACGTGCAGCCGGTCGGCGCCGTCACCGTGAGCCTGGAGGGCAAGCAGCTCGCCGAGCTGGGCGCCATGCACGAGTCCGCGGCCGGGGTCGTGGTCTTCTCCGACGACGGCAAGTGCGTGGACGACGCCGTGATCATGCGCAGGGCGCTGGAGTACGTGAAGGCGTTCGACGGCGTCGTCGCGCAGCATGCGCAGGAGCCGCGGCTGACCGAGGGCGCCCAGATGAACGAGGGCGTCGTCTCCGCCGAGCTGGGCCTCGGCGGCTGGCCCGCCGCCGCCGAGGAGTCGGTCATCGCCCGGGACGTGCTGCTCGCCGCCCACGTCGACTCCCGGGTGCACATCTGCCACCTGTCCACCGCCGGCTCGGTGGAGATCGTGCGCTGGGCGAAGTCCAAGGGCTGGCGGGTCACCGCCGAGGTCACGCCGCACCACCTGCTGCTCACCGACGAGCTGGTCCGCTCCTACGACCCCGTCTACAAGGTCAACCCGCCGCTGCGCACCGAGACCGACGTACGCGCGCTGCGCGAGGCGCTGGCCGACGGCACCATCGACTGCGTCGCCACCGACCACGCCCCGCACCCGCAGGAGGACAAGGACTGCGAGTGGGCCGCCGCCGCCATGGGCATGGTCGGCCTGGAGACGGCGCTGTCCGTCGTGCAGCAGACGATGGTCGACACCGGGCTGCTCGACTGGTCGGGCGTCGCCGACCGGATGTCCTTCCGCCCCGCCGCCATCGGCCGCCTCGACGGCCACGGCCGCCCCGTCGCCCCCGGCGAGCCCGCCAACCTCACCCTGCTCGATCCGGCCTACCGTGGTCGGGTGGATCCGCACAGCTTCGTCTCCCGCAGCCGCAACACCCCGTACGCGGGCCGCGAGCTGCCCGGCCGGGTCACGCACACCTTCCTGCGCGGCCGGGCCACGCTCGCCGGAGGTGAGCCCGTATGACGCTCGCCACCCTGCTCGCCGAGGAGCCGCGGTCGCAGCCGGTGACCGACTGGGCCGCACGCACCGGCTGGGTCGTCGGCCTGATCCTCTTCATCGCGCTCGTCTACTGGCTGATGCGCGAGGGCTGGAAGTGGCGCGGCCAGCTCCAGTCCGGCATTCCGGACCTGCCCGCGATCCCCGGGGAGACCGGGGAGGTACGGCTGGAGCTGACCGGCCGCTACCACGGCACGACCGCCGCCGGGCAGTGGCTCGACCGCATCGTCGCCCACGGCCTGGGCGTACGCAGCCGCGTCGAGCTGACCCTCACCGAGCAGGGCCTGGCGGTCGTACGCCCGGGGGCCACGGACTTCTTCATCCCCACCGCGCACCTGCGCGGCGCCCGGCTCGACAAGGCCATCGCAGGCAAGGTCCTCACCGAGGGCGGGCTGCTGGTGGTCACCTGGGCCCACGGCGGCGCGGAGTACGACTCCGGGTTCCGCTCAGACCACGCCGCCGAGCACGCCGCCTGGGTGGCGGCGCTCGGCGCCCGGACGACAGAGAAGGCTCCCGCCGACGCCGCCGCGAGCACCGCAGACAGCACCACCACGGAAGGCACACGATGACCGCAGCCCACCGCGGCCAGGACAGCCCCGCCGTACTCGTCCTCGAAGACGGCCGCAGCTTCCGCGGCCGCGCCTACGGAGCGACGGGGGAGACCTTCGGCGAAGCCGTGTTCTCCACCGGCATGACCGGCTACCAGGAGACCCTGACCGACCCCTCGTACCACCGCCAGGTCGTCGTCATGACCGCCCCGCACGTCGGCAACACCGGCGTCAACGACGAGGACGCCGAGTCCGCCCGCATCTGGGTCTCCGGCTACGTCGTGCGCGACCCCGCACGCGTCCCCTCCAGTTGGCGCGCCACCCGCTCCCTCGACGAGGAGCTGCGCCGCCAGGGCGTCGTCGGGATCTCCGGCGTCGACACCCGGGCGATCACCCGGCACCTGCGCGAGCGCGGCGCCATGCGCGTCGGGATCTTCTCCGGCGACCGGGTCGCCGACCCGGACGCGATGCTCGCCAAGGTGCGGGTGCAGGAGCAGATGAAGGGCGCGGACCTCGCGCCCGAGGTCGCCACCGACGAGCCGTACGTCGTCCCCGCGATCGGCGCGAAGCGCTTCACCGTCGCCGCGCTCGACCTCGGCATCAAGGGCATGACGCCGCGGCGCATGGCCGAGCGCGGCATCGAGGTGCACGTGCTGCCGGCCACCGCCACGGTCGAGGAGGTCTACGCGGTCCGGCCCGACGGCGTGTTCCTCTCCAACGGGCCCGGCGACCCGGCCGCCGCCGACCTCACCGTGGTCCGCGCGGTGCTGGAGCGCGGCACGCCGCTGTTCGGCATCTGCTTCGGCAACCAGCTCCTCGGCCGCGCCCTGGGCTTCGGCACGTACAAGCTGAAGTACGGCCACCGCGGCATCAACCAGCCCGTCCAGGACCGCACCACGGGCCGGGTCGAGGTCACCGCGCACAACCACGGCTTCGCCGTGGACGCCCCCCTGGACGAGATCACCGGTACCCCCTACGGGCGCGCCGAGGTCAGCCACGTGTGCCTCAACGACCGGGTGGTCGAGGGCCTGCGGCTGCTGGACCGGCCGGCGTTCTCCGTCCAGTACCACCCCGAGGCGGCCGCCGGGCCGCACGACGCCGCGTACCTCTTCGACCGCTTCGTCCAGCTCATGGCCGCTCAGACGGCACAGACAGCACCGCCAGCACAGGGAGCCCAGCGTGCCTAAGCGCACCGATATCCGGTCCGTCCTGGTCATCGGCTCGGGCCCGATCGTCATCGGCCAGGCCGCCGAGTTCGACTACTCCGGCACCCAGGCGTGCCGCGTGCTCAGGGCCGAGGGCCTGCGCGTCATCCTCGTCAACTCCAACCCGGCGACGATCATGACCGACCCGGAGATCGCCGACGCCACGTACGTCGAGCCGATCACCCCCGAGTTCGTCGAGAAGATCATCGCCCGCGAGCGCCCCGACGCCCTGCTGCCCACCCTCGGCGGGCAGACCGCGCTCAACACCGCGGTCTCGCTGCACGATTCGGGGGTGCTGGAGAAGTACGGCGTGGAGCTGATCGGCGCCAACGTCGAGGCCATCCAGAAGGGCGAGGACCGCGACCAGTTCAAGGAGGTCGTCGCCGAGGTCCGCCGCAAGACCGGGCACGGCGAGTCCGCGCGCTCGGTGATCTGCCACACGATGGACGAGGTGCTGGCGGGCGTCGACGGCCTCGGCGGCTACCCCGTGGTCGTCCGGCCCTCCTTCACCATGGGCGGCGCCGGCTCCGGCTTCGCGCACGACGAGGAGGAGCTGCGCCGCATCGCAGGACAGGGGCTCGCGCTCTCGCCGACGACCGAGGTGCTGCTGGAGGAGTCCATCCTCGGGTGGAAGGAGTACGAGCTGGAGCTGATGCGCGACAAGCACGACAACGTCGTGGTCGTCTGCTCCATCGAGAACCTCGACCCCATGGGCGTGCACACCGGCGACTCCGTGACCGTCGCCCCGTCGATGACGCTCACCGACCGTGAGTACCAGATTCTGCGCGACATCGGCATCGCCGTCATCCGCGAGGTCGGCGTCGACACCGGCGGCTGCAACATCCAGTTCGCGGTCGACCCGGCGGACGGCCGGGTCGTCGTCATCGAGATGAACCCGCGCGTCTCCCGCTCCTCGGCGCTCGCCTCCAAGGCCACCGGCTTCCCGATCGCCAAGATCGCCGCGAAGCTGGCCGTGGGCTACACCCTGGACGAGATCCCCAACGACATCACCCGCGAGACCCCCGCGTCCTTCGAGCCCACGCTCGACTACGTGGTGGTGAAGGTCCCCCGCTTCGCCTTCGAGAAGTTCCCCGCTGCCGACGCGACGCTCACCACCACGATGAAGTCGGTCGGCGAGGCCATGGCCATCGGCCGCAACTTCACCGAGGCGCTGAACAAGGCGCTGCGCTCGGTCGAGAAGAAGGACGCCCCCTTCGACTTCGCCGGCCCGCCGGCGGGCCCCGGGGAGAAGGCCGCGCTGCTGGAGAAGGCCGCCGTGCCCACCGACGGCCGGCTGAACACCGTGATGGCCGCGATCCGGGCCGGCGCCACCGAGGCGGAGGTGCACGAGGCGACGCGGATCGACCCGTGGTTCGTCGACCAGCTCTTCCTGATCAAGGAGGTCGCCGACGAGCTGGCCGCCGCCGACCACCTCGACCCGGACCTCCTCGCGTACGCCAAGCGCCACGGCTTCTCCGACGCCCAGATCGCCGGCGTACGGGGGCTGCGCGAGGACGTCGTGCGCGAGGTGCGCCACGCGCTGGGCGTACGCCCGGTCTACAAGACCGTCGACACCTGCGCCGCCGAGTTCGCGGCCCGTACCCCGTACCTCTACTCCTCGTACGACGAGGAGACCGAGGTCGCCCCGCGCGAGCGGCCCGCGGTGATCATCCTCGGCTCCGGGCCCAACCGCATCGGCCAGGGCATCGAGTTCGACTACTCCTGCGTCCACGCCTCCTTCGCCCTCGGCGAGGCGGGCTACGAGACCGTGATGGTCAACTGCAACCCGGAGACCGTCTCCACCGACTACGACACCTCCGACCGGCTGTACTTCGAGCCGCTGACGCTCGAGGACGTGCTGGAGGTCGTGCACGCCGAGACCCAGGCGGGCCCGGTCGCGGGCGTCCTCGTGCAGTTGGGCGGGCAGACCCCGCTGGGGCTCGCGCAGGCGCTGAAGGACAACGGCGTGCCCGTCGTGGGCACGTCGCCGGAGGCGATCCACGCCGCCGAGGACCGCGGCGCGTTCGGCCGCGTGCTCGCCGAGGCGGGGCTGCCGGCCCCCAAGTACGGCACCGCGTTCTCCTTCGCCGAGGCCAAGAAGATCGCCGCCGGGATCGGCTACCCGGTCATGGTGCGGCCGTCGTACGTGCTCGGCGGGCGCGGCATGGAGATCGTCTACGACGAGCCGTCGCTGGCCGCGTATCTGGAGCGGCACGCGGGGCTCATCTCCGAACACCCGGTCCTCGTCGACCGGTTCCTCGACGACACCATCGAGATCGACGTCGACGCGCTCTACGACGGCCACGAGCTGTACCTCGGCGGCGTCATGGAGCACATCGAGGAAGCCGGCATCCACTCCGGCGACTCCGCCTGCGCGCTGCCCCCCATCACCCTCGGCGGGCACGACATCAAGCGGCTGCGCGCCTCCACCGAGGCCATCGCGCACGGCGTCGGCGTCCGCGGGCTGATCAACATCCAGTTCGCGCTGGCCGGGGACATCCTCTACGTCCTGGAGGCCAACCCGCGCGCCTCGCGCACCGTCCCCTTCACCTCCAAGGCCACCGCCGTCCCGCTGGCCAAGGCCGCCGCCCGCATCTCGCTCGGCGCCACCGTCGCCGAGCTGCGCGCGGAGGGCATGCTGCCGGCCACGGGCGACGGCGGCACGCTGCCGCTGGACGCGCCGATCTCGGTGAAGGAGGCCGTGCTGCCGTGGACGCGCTTCCGCGACATCCGCGGCCGGGGCGTCGACACCGTGCTCGGCCCGGAGATGCGCTCCACCGGCGAGGTCATGGGCATCGACAGCGTCTTCGGCACGGCGTACGCCAAGTCGCAGGCCGCCGCGTACGGCGCGCTGCCCACCCGGGGCCGCGCGTTCGTCTCGGTCGCCAACCGGGACAAGCGCTCGATGGTCTTCCCGGCCCGCGAGCTGGTCCAGCACGGCTTCGAGCTGCTGGCCACCTCCGGCACCGCGGAGGTGCTCAGGCGCAACGGCATCGCCGCGACCGTCGTACGCAAGCACTCGCAGGGCCCGGGGCCCGACGGCGAGCGCACGATCGTGCAGTTGATCCACGACGGCGCCGTCGACCTCATCGTCAACACGCCGTACGGCACCGGCGGCCGGCTCGACGGGTACGACATCCGTACCGCCGCCGTCGCCCGCGGCGTGCCGTGCCTGACGACCGTCCAGGCGCTGGCCGCCGCCGTCCAGGGCATCGAGGCGCTGACCCGCGGCGAGGTGGGGGTGCGCTCCCTCCAGGAGCACGCCGGGCACCTCACCGAGGCCCGCGCCCGCTAGCCGCCGCCCCCGAGTCGTCCCGTGCCCCCGCCGGTCCGCCACCGGTCCTGCGGGGGCACGGCACCCGAAGCAGCCGAAGGTCCCTCATGTATCCCTTGCTCTTCCACAGCGTCCTCTCCCGGCTGGACTCCGAGCGGGCCCACCGCCTGGCGTTCGCGGCCATCCGCTCCGCCGCCGCCGCACCCGGCGTGCGCAGCGCGGTCCGCGTCACCGCGGCCCCCCGCCACCCCGAACTCCGCGTCCACGCGCTCGGCATCGACTTCCCCGGCCCCTTCGGGCTCGCCGCGGGCTTCGACAAGAACGCCGTCGGCATCGACGGACTGACCATGCTCGGCTTCGACTTCGTCGAGGTCGGCACCGTCACCGCACGCGCCCAGCCGGGCAACGAGCCGACCCGGCTCTTCCGGCTGATCCCGGACCGGGCCCTGGTCAACCGGATGGGCTTCAACAACGACGGCTCCGCCGCCGTCGCCGCCCGGCTGGCCCGCCGCCGGTACGGGCAGCGCACCCCGTACCGGCCCAACGCCGTCGTCGGCGTCAACATCGGCAAGACCAAGGCCGTCCCCGAATCGGGTGCCATCGCCGACTACGTCACCTCCGCGGAACGGCTCGCGGGACACGCCGACTACCTCGTCGTCAACGTCTCCTCGCCCAACACCCCGGGACTGCGCGACCTCCAGGCCGTCGCCCACCTGCGCCCGCTGCTCGAAGCGGTCCGCGCCGCTGCGGACCGCGTCGCGGGCGGCACCGCCAGGGCCGCCGCGCCGGGCACCCCCGGGCGCGTACCGCTGCTGGTCAAGATCGCTCCCGACCTCGCGGACGAGGACGTCGACGCGGTCGCCGACCTGGCCCTGGAGCTGGGCCTCGACGGCATCATCGCCACCAACACCACCATCGCCCGCGAGGGCCTGGTCACCGCGCGTTCCCGGGTCGAGTCCATCGGCGCCGGCGGCCTGTCAGGGGCGCCGCTGCGGCAGCGCTCCCTGGAGGTGCTGCGCCGCCTCTACGCGCGCGTGGGCGCGCCAGCCGGGAACGGGATCGTGCTCGTCGGCGCCGGCGGCATCGAGACCGCCGCGCACGCCTGGGAGCGGATCCTCGCCGGCGCCACGCTCGTCCAGGGCTACAGCGCCTTCGTCTACGAGGGCCCGCTGTGGCCCCGCAGGATCCACCGCGGCCTCGCGGAGCTGCTGGCCGCGTCCCCGTACGCCACCCTCGCCGACGCCGTCGGCGCCGACGCCAGGAAGGCGACCGCATGACCCCCGAGCCCGCCGAGCCCTTCGGCCGCCGGCTGCACCGGGCGACGGCCGCCCGCGGCCCGCTGTGCGTCGGCATCGACCCGCACGCCGCGCTGCTGGCCCGCTGGGAGCTGCCGGACGACCCGGCGGGTCTGGAGCGGTTCGCGATGACCGCCGTCGAGGCGCTGGCCGACCGCGTCGCGGTGCTCAAGCCGCAGTCCGCGTTCTTCGAGCGCTTCGGCTCCCGCGGCGTCGCCGTGCTGGAGAAGGCCGTCGCGGCGGCGCGGGCGGCCGGGGCGCTGGTCCTCATGGACGCCAAGCGCGGCGACATCGGCTCGACGATGGGCGGCTACGCCGCCGCGTACCTCGACAAGGACGCTCCGCTGCGCTCCGACGCGCTGACCGTCACCCCCTATCTCGGGTACGAGTCGCTGCGCCCGGCGCTGGACGCCGCCCACGCCGCCGGCGCCGGCCTCTTCGTCGTCACGCTCACCTCCAACCCGGAGGGCGCCGAGGTACAGCGCGCCGCCGTGCACGGCGCGCACGGCGCACGAACCGTCGCGCAGACGATGCTGGACCACATCGCCGCCGAGAACCGCGGTGCGGAGCCGCTCGGTTCGGTCGGCGCCGTCGTCGGCGCCACCCTCGCCGAAGCCGGCGCGGACCTGGCCGTCAACGGCCCGCTGCTGGCCCCCGGCATCGGCGCCCAGGGCGCCGCGCCCGCCGACCTCCCGCGGGTCTTCGGCGCCGCCCTGCCCCAAGTCCTGCCCAGCGCAAGCCGGTCGGTGCTGGCGCACGGACCGGATATCGCGAGGCTGCGGGTAGCGGCCGAACAATTGGCCGATGACGTACGGAACGTATGCCAATAAACCGGGTCATATACCCAGAACTTGCCGCGGAACTTGAGTCTGACCAGGACTTTTCGTCTGTTCTCGCTGACTGGCGCGTTCTCGGCCGCTAGTCTCCGTCATCAGAGCGCGGGCGCCAGCGCGTTGCTCGTTGCTCCGCAGGTGCGGGGCCACTAGGTTCCACACCGTTCCATATCCGATTAGTTCGACATCCGAGGTGACGTAGGCGTGGCTCTTCCGCCCCTTACCCCTGAACAGCGCGCAGCCGCGCTCGAGAAGGCCGCAGCGGCTCGCCGGGAGCGCGCCGAGGTCAAGAATCGGCTGAAGCACTCCGGCGCTTCCCTGCACGACGTCATCAAGCAGGGCCAGGAGAACGACGTCATCGGCAAGATGAAGGTCTCCGCCCTGCTTGAGTCCATGCCCGGCGTGGGCAAGGTGCGCGCCAAGCAGATCATGGAGCGTCTCGGCATCTCAGAGAGCCGTCGGGTGCGCGGTCTGGGCTCCAACCAGATCGCCTCGCTGGAGCGCGAGTTCGGCAGCACCGGTTCCTGACGTTCCGAGGCACTCCCGGAAACCGGGATAATCGCTGCATGAGTACAGCCTTCTCCCGGGGGGCGGCCCCCGTCCCGCCGGCAGATCGTCTGCGGCTGACCGTGCTCTCCGGCCCCTCGGGGGTCGGCAAGAGCACGGTCGTCGCGCATCTGCGCAAGGTCCATCCCGAGGTGTGGCTCTCGGTCTCCGCGACGACCCGCAGGCCGCGCCCCGGCGAGCGGCACGGCGTCCAGTACTTCTTCGTCAGCGACGACGAGTTCGACAAGCTCGTCGCCAACGGCGAGCTGCTGGAGTGGGCGGAGTTCTCCGGTAACCGGTACGGCACCCCGCGCGGGCCCGTGCTGGAGCGGCTGGACGCCGGCGAGCCCGTGCTGCTGGAGATCGACCTCCAGGGGGCGCGGCTGGTCCGGGAGAGCATGCCCGACGCGATGCTGGTCTTCCTCGCCCCGCCGAGCTGGGACGAGCTGGTCCGCCGGCTCACCGGGCGCGGCACGGAGCCGCCGGAGGTCATCGAGCGCCGGCTGGCCGCGGCGCGGACCGAGCTGGCGGCCGAGGAGGAGTTCGACGCGACCCTTGTCAACACCTCCGTCGAGGATGTCTCCGCCGAGCTGCTAGCCTTGATGCAGGTTTGATTCGTGAAGTTCCACTGGAAGGCTGGATAGGTTGTCCTCTCCCATCACCGCGCCCGAGGGCATCATCAACCCGCCGATCGACGAGCTGCTTGAGGCGACCGACTCCAAGTACAGCCTCGTGATCTACGCGGCGAAGCGCGCGCGGCAGATCAATGCGTACTACTCCCAGCTCGGCGAGGGCCTGCTGGAGTACGTCGGCCCGCTGGTGGACACCCACGTGCACGAGAAGCCGCTGTCCATCGCGCTCCGCGAGATCAACGCGGGTCTGCTGACCTCCGAGGCCACCGAGGGTCCCGCGCAGTAGGCATCCCTCATCCACCGGGCCCGGCAGCGCGGCTGCCGGGCCCGTGGTGTGTCATGGGGGGTGGAGACGACGAGCGGTGGGGAGCGGAGCATGGCGGAAGCGGCGGAGGAAGCGGCACCGGCCGAGGTGGTGCTGGGCGTCAGCGGCGGCATCGCGGCGTACAAGGCGTGTGAGCTGCTGCGGCTCTTCACCGAGTCGGGCCACGCGGTACGGGCCGTGCCCACGGCCGCCGCGCTGCACTTCGTCGGCGAGGCCACCTGGGCGGCGCTCTCCGGACGCCCCGCCGCCACCGAGACCTGGGCGGACGTGCACGAGGTCCCGCACGTGCGGATCGGCCGGCGGGCCGACCTCGTGGTCGTCGCCCCCGCCACGGCCGACGTGCTCGCCAGGGCGGCCCACGGCCTGGCCGACGACCTCCTGACGAACACCCTGCTCACCGCCTCCTGCCCGGTCGTCTTCGCGCCCGCCATGCACACCGAGATGTGGGAGCACCCCGCGACCCAGGCCAACGTGGCCACGCTGCGGGCCCGCGGCGCCGTCGTCATCGAGCCCGCCGTCGGCCGGCTCACCGGCACCGACACCGGCAAGGGCCGGCTGCCGGAGCCGGCGGAGATCTTCGAGGTCTGCCGCCGCGCGCTCGCCCGCGGCGCCGGGGGACTGGCCCCCGACCTCGCCGGCCGGCACGTCGTCGTCAGCGCGGGCGGCACCCGCGAGCCGCTGGACCCCGTGCGCTTCCTGGGCAACCGCTCGTCCGGCCTCCAGGGGTACGCCCTGGCCCGTACCGCCGTGGCCCGCGGCGCCCGGGTCACGCTGCTGGCCGCGAACACCGCGCTGCCCGATCCCGCGGGCGCCGACATCGTGCGCGTGGGCACCGCCGTGGAGCTCCAGGAGGCCGTGGTGAAGGCCGCGGCCGACGCCGACGCCGTCGTCATGGCCGCGGCCGTCGCCGACTTCCGCCCGGTGACGTACGCCAGCGGCAAGATCAAGAAGAAGGACGACCGCGAGCCGGACCCGATCACGCTCACCCGCAACCCCGACATCCTCGCCGGGATCTCCGCCGCCCGGCCGCGCCCCGGGCAGGTCGTCGCCGGCTTCGCCGCCGAGACCGACGACGTGCTCGCCAACGGCCGCGCCAAGCTCGCCCGCAAGGGCTGCGACCTGCTCGTCGTCAACGAGGTGGGGGAGACCAAGGCGTTCGGCTCCGACGGCAACGAGGCCGTGGTGCTCACCGCCGACGGGCACGAGGTGCCCGTGCCGTTCGGGCCCAAGGAAGCGCTGGCCGACGTGGTGTGGGACCTCGTGGCGGAACGGTTCGGCTGAGCCGTCCGCTGCCGACACTCCGGCAGATTATTGCTGCTTTCCGGGGGAACTCCTGCGGGAACCTGCTGTTCCCCAGGTCAACGGGCATCCAGGGACCGAGACGGGTTGTCCCTTGAGCGAGACTCCCGGATAAAATGGCCCGCGGGCCCGTCCCGGAAGCGCCCGGCCCGGGTCCGCAACCGATCAGCCAGCAGCCGCTGCAACCATGGGGAGCGATGTGTCCCGCCGTCTTTTCACCTCGGAGTCCGTTACCGAGGGCCACCCCGACAAGATCGCTGACCAGATCAGCGACGCCATCCTCGACGCCCTTCTCAAGGACGACCCGCACTCCCGCGTCGCGGTCGAGACGCTGATCACCACCGGCCAGGTGCACGTGGCCGGCGAGGTGACCACCTCCGGTTACGCGGACATCGCGACCCTCGTACGGAACAAGATCCTGGAGATCGGGTACGACTCGTCGAAGAAGGGCTTCGACGGCGCCTCCTGCGGCGTCTCCGTGTCCATCGGCGCCCAGTCGCCGGACATCGCCCAGGGCGTGGACACCGCGTACGAGAGCCGGGTCGAGGGATCCGGCGGCGACGACCTCGACCTCCAGGGCGCCGGCGACCAGGGCCTGATGTTCGGCTACGCCTGCGACGAGACGCCCGAGCTGATGCCGCTGCCCATCCACCTGGCGCACCGGCTCTCCGCCCGGCTCAGCGAGGTCCGCAAGAACGGGACCATCCCCTACCTGCGCCCCGACGGCAAGACGCAGGTCACCATCGAGTACAACGGCGACAAGGCGGCCCGGCTCGACACCGTCGTCGTCTCCTCGCAGCACGCCTCCGACATCGACCTGGACTCGCTGCTGACGCCCGACATCCGCGAGTTCGTCGTGGAGCCGGAGCTGAAGGCGCTCCTCGACGACGGCATCAAGCTGGACACCGAGGGCTACCGCCTGCTGGTCAACCCCACCGGCCGGTTCGAGATCGGCGGCCCGATGGGCGACGCCGGGCTCACCGGGCGCAAGATCATCATCGACACCTACGGCGGCATGGCCCGGCACGGCGGCGGCGCCTTCTCCGGCAAGGACCCCTCCAAGGTCGACCGCTCCGCCGCGTACGCCATGCGCTGGGTCGCCAAGAACGTCGTGGCCGCCGGCCTGGCCTCGCGCTGCGAGGTGCAGGTGGCGTACGCGATCGGCAAGGCCGAGCCGGTCGGGCTCTTCGTCGAGACCTTCGGCACCGCGACGGTCGACGTCGAGAAGATCGAGAACGCCATCTCCGAGGTCTTCGACCTCCGCCCGGCGGCGCTCATCCGCGACCTGGACCTGCTGCGCCCGATCTACTCCCAGACCGCCGCGTACGGCCACTTCGGCCGCCCGCTGGCCGACTTCACCTGGGAGCGGACCGACCGCGTCGACGCGCTGCGCAAGGCCGCCGGCATCTGAGCGGCCACCCCGCTTCCCCGCGGATCGCCGTCCGCACACCGGGTCGGGTGCGGACGGCGCGACGACGCACCGAGGTCCCGTGCCGCGCGCCGAGGGCCCGTAGGTGATCCGCCGGACATTCCCGGGGCCCCGGACCGCGGTCCGGGGCCCCCGGGCGTCCGGCGCGGTGTCCGCAGCGTCTGGTAGGACGGAGGGGTGAGCAGCGACGACGGCCGGGAGGCGGCACCCGAGGGAGCGGAGCAGCTCGCCCTCATCCGGGAGACCGTGCGCAAGGCCAAGGGCCCCCGCGCCCGCCCGCGCACCTGGCGCGGCGCCGCGCTGGCCGAGGAGTTGCCCGTCGCCCGCGTCCTGGTCGACAAGGGCCTGCTCCACCTCGACCGCCTCTTCGACTACGCCGTGCCCGCCGCGATGGACGCCGAGGCGCGCCCCGGCGTGCGCGTGCGCGTCCGCTTCGGCGCCGGCGAGCGCGAGGGGCGCCGGGAGGGCGGCGGGCTGATCAACGGGTACGTGGTCGAGCGCCGTGCCGACAGCGACTTCCCCGGCACGCTCGCGCCCCTCGCCCAGGTCCTCTCGCCCGAGCCCGTCCTGGGGGCCCAGCTCCTGGACCTGTGCCAGGCCGTCGCCGACCGGTACGCCGGCGCCCTCGCCGACGTCGTCCAGCTCGCGCTGCCGCCGCGGATGGCCCGCGCCGAGAAGAAGCCCTCGCCGGAACCGCTCCCGCCACCCTCCGCGCCCGAGGCCGGGAGCTGGGCGCGCTACGCCAACGGGCCCGGGCTGCTCACCGCGCTGGCCGGCGGCGGCGCCCCGCGGGCGGTGTGGACGGCGCTGCCGGGGCCCGACTGGCCCGACGAGCTGGCCCGCGCGCTGGCCGCCGCCCTCGCCGCCGGCCGCGGCGCCCTCGCCGTGCTGCCCGACGGCCGTGCCGCCGCCCGCGTCGACGAGGCGCTGACCGCCCTCGTCGGCCGCGGCCGGCACGTGCTGCTCACCGCCGACGCCGGGCCCGAGGCCCGCTACCGCCGCTGGCTCGCGGTCAGCCGCGGCGCCGTCCGCGGCGTCGTCGGCACCCGGGCCGCCGCCTTCGCGCCCGTACGGGACCTCGGGCTCGCCGCCATCTGGGACGACGCCGACACCTCTCACGCCGACGACCGCGCCCCGCAGCCGCACGCCCGGGAGATCCTGGCCCTGCGCGCTGCCCGCGAGCACACCGGGCTCCTCGTCGGCGGCCACGCGTGCAGCGTCGAGGCCGCCCGCTACGTGGAGAGCGGCTGGGCCCAGCCCGTCGCCGCCCCCCGCGAGACGGTACGGGCCGCCGCGCCGCTCGTCCGCACGGTCGGCGACAGCGAGCAGGCCCGCGACGCGGCGGCCCGCGCCGCCCGGCTGCCGACGCTCGCGTGGCAGGTCGCGCGGGAGGGGCTGCGGGCCGGTCCCGTGCTGGTGCAGGTGCCCCGCCGCGGGTACGCGCCCCGGCTGGCCTGCGCCCGCTGCCGCGCGCCCGCGCGCTGCGCCCGCTGCGCCGGGCCGCTGGTCGGCGAGGGCCGCCGGGAGGCGCTGGTGTGCGGCTGGTGCGCGACGCGGGAGCACGCCTGGCGCTGCCCCGAGTGCGGCGGTACGCGGCTGCGCGCGCAGGTCGTCGGCGCCCGGCGGACGGCGGAGGAGCTGGGGCGGGCGTTCCCGTCGGTGCCGGTGCGCACGTCGGGGCGCGACCATGTGCTGGCGCGGGTGCCGGACGCCCCGGCGCTGGTCGTCAGCACGCCGGGCGCGGAGCCCGTCGCGGAGGGCGGGTACGCGGCGGCGCTGCTGCTCGACGGCTGGGCGCTGCTGAACCGCCCGGACCTGCGGGCGGGGGAGGAGGCGCTGCGGCGCTGGCTGACCGCCGCGGCGCTGGTCCGCGGCTCGGCGGCGGGCGGGGTGGCGGCGGTCGTCGCGGACCCGGCGCAGCGTCCGGTGCAGGCCCTGGTGCGCTGGGACCCGGCGGGCTTCGCCGGCACGGAGCTGGCGGAGCGCGCGGAGCTGGGCTTCCCGCCGGTGTCCCGGATGGCGGCGGTCTGGGGACCGGGGGAGGCGGTCACGGCGTTCGTCGGCGACGCAGGGCTGCCGCCGTCGACGGAGGTGCTGGGCCCGGTGCCGGTGCCGGTGCCGGAGTCGCCGGGCGGGCGGGGTGCCGCGGGGGGCGGCCCGGCGCCGGGGGAGTCGTGGGAGCGGGTGCTGCTACGGGTTCCGCCGGGTCACGGAGCCGCCCTGGCGGCGGCCCTGAAGGCGGCGCAGGCGTCCCGCATGGCCCGCCGCACGGGCCCACCCCTGCGCATCCGCATCGACCCCCCGGACATCGGCTGAGCGCCGGGGCGGGGCGCAGGACGGCAGGGGACGGGCTTGCGCGGACGGATCCCGGGCCCCGGGCGGCCGCTGTCAGGACTGCGTGATCGCGACCGCGTCCGTCTGCTGGGCCGGGGCGGCCGTGCCAGGGGCCGGGCGGGCGGCCGGGACGACCGGGAGCGTTCCCGACGGCAGCCGGGACTCGCCGGCGGGGGAGCCCGCGGCCTCGGCGGAGCCGGCCTCGCGGGGTTGCTGGGCGCGGCGGGTGCCGTAGCGGCGGTGGACCGCCTGCTTGGTGACGCCCAGCGCCGAGCCCACCGCGTCCCAGGAGAAGCCGAGCGAGCGGTCGAAGTCGACGGCCGCGGTCACCAGCGTCTCGACACTGTCCCGCAGCTCCTGGGCGAGCCGCACCGTGGGCGCCGGGGCCCGCCCGTACACGACGAAGCCCGCGGACGGGCCCGTCCGCCGGGGGCGGTAGACGTTGCCAAGCTGGGCGGTGAGGGTGCGCAGCGCGTCGACCTGCCTGCGCACCCTTTCGATGTCCCGCACCAGGAGCTGCAGGCTCGCCCGCGCCTGGGCGTCGTGGCTTGCGTGGTCGGCCATGGAGAAGCCTCTCGAACCGGCGTCGTTCGGATCGGGCCGCGGAGCGGCCCGTTTCGGTCGTTTTTCACTTTCCTGACTGAGCAACGCGACACTTACTCGGCGGTCACGGGTCGGGGGCGCGCGCTCCGTGCCCGGGAGCGTGCGGCCGATCGCACGCCCCTGGCGTATCCGGACCACGGCGTTCCGCCCGCGCCCGCCCCCGGCCCCGCCTGCGCGGGTCCTAGACTTGGCCCGCCCCCCTCGCCGCCACGACCGCCCGTCCCGTACGCCCACGCCCGCGCCACCAGCGCCGCCGAGAGGACCCGCACCGCCCATGAGGCTCGTTTTCGCCGGTACGCCGGAAGTCGCCGTACCCGCCCTCGACGCCCTGCTCGCGTCGGACCGGCACGAGGTCGTCGCCGTCGTCACCCGGCCCGACGCGCCGGCCGGGCGGGGCCGGCGGCTCGTGGCGAGCCCCGTCGCGCAGCGCGCCGAGGAGGCCGGCATCGAGGTGCTGAAGCCCGGGCGGCCCAAGGAGCCGGAGTTCCTCGACCGGCTGCGCGCCATCGGCCCCGACTGCTGCCCCGTCGTCGCGTACGGCGCCCTGCTGCCCAAGCCCGCGCTCGACATCCCCGTGCACGGCTGGGTCAACCTGCACTTCTCGCTGCTCCCCGCCTGGCGCGGCGCCGCGCCCGTGCAGCACGCGATCCTCGCCGGCGACGAGGTGACCGGCGCGACCACGTTCCGGATCGAGGAAGGGCTCGACTCCGGGCCGGTGTTCGGGGTCGTCACCGAGCAGGTGCGGCCCACCGACACCAGCGGCGACCTGCTGACCCGGTTGGCCATGGCCGGCTCGGGGCTGCTCGCCGCCACCATGGACGGGATCGAGGACGGCAGCCTCAAGGCCGTGCCGCAGCCCGCCGAGGGCGTGACGTCGGCGCCGAAGATCCAGGTGGCGGACGCGCGGCTGGACTTCGCCGCCCCCGCGCTGCGCGTCGACCGCGTGGTCCGCGGCTGCGCCCCCGCGCCCGGGGCCTGGACGACGTTCCGCGGCGAGCGGCTGAAGGTCCGCTCGGTCACCCCTCGCCCGGAGCGCACGGACCTGGCGCCCGGCGAACTGGCCGTGGAGAAGTCCGCGGTGCACGTCGGCACCGGTTCGTACGCCGTGGAGCTGCAGTGGGTGCAGGCCCAGGGCAAGCGGCCGATGGCGGCGGCGGACTGGGCGCGCGGGGTGCGCATCGCCTCGGGCGAACGCCTCGGCGACGGGCCGGAGCCGGCCGGGGCGTAGGCTTCCGGTGTACGCAACTGCCAGCCCCGGAGCACATTTCACGTGAGCGACCAGCCGCGCCGTCGCCGGCCCGCCAAGCCCTACCGCAGGCCGCAGAAGGATCCCGTACGGATCCTCGCCTACGACGCGCTCCGCGCGGTCGACGAGCGCGACGCCTACGCCAACCTCGTGCTGCCGCCCATGCTCAGGCAGGCCCGGCAGCGCGACGGCTTCGACGCCAGGGACGCGGCGCTGGCGACCGAGCTGGTCTACGGCACCCTGCGCCGCCAGGGCACGTACGACCGGATCATCGCCGCCTGCATCGACCGCCCGCTGCGCGAGGTCGACCCCGAGGTGCTCGACGTCCTCAGCCTCGGCGCCCACCAGCTCCTCGGTACCCGCATCCCGCCGCACGCCGCCGTCTCGGCGACGGTGGAGCTGGCGCGCGTCGTCCTGGGCGACGGGCGGGCGCGGTTCGTCAACGCCGTGCTGCGCAAGATCGCCGCCCGCGACCTGGACGCCTGGCTGGCCGAGGTGGCGCCCCCCTACGCCGACGACCCCGAGGAGCACCTCGCCGTCGTCCACTCCCACCCCCGCTGGATCGTCTCCGCGCTCTGGGACGCGCTCGGCGGCGGCCGGGCCGGGATGGAGGAGCTGCTGGCCGCCGACAACGAGCGTCCCGAGGTCACCCTCGTCGCCCGCCCCGGCCGGGTCACACCGACGGAGCTGAGCGGTCCGGACACGCTGCCGGGGCGCTGGTCCCCGTACGCGGTGCGGCTGGCCGAGGGCGGCGACCCGGGCGCGCTTGACGAGGTGCGCGACGGCCGGGCGGGCGTGCAGGACGAGGGGAGCCAGCTCGTCGCGCTGGCGCTCGCGAACGCCCCGCTGGAGGGCCCCGACACCCGCTGGCTCGACGGCTGCGCCGGCCCCGGCGGCAAGGCGGCGCTGCTCGGGGCGCTGGCCGCGGAGCGCGGCGCGGCGCTGGTGGCGGCCGAGAAGCAGCCGCACCGGGCCCGGCTGGTCGCCCGCGCGCTGGCCGGCAACCCGGGCCCGTACCAGGTCGTCGTCGCCGACGGCACCCGCCCGGCCTGGCGCCCCGGCGGCTTCGACCGCGTCCTCGTGGACGTCCCCTGTACGGGCCTGGGCGCCCTGCGCCGCCGCCCCGAGGCCCGCTGGCGCCGCCGCCCCGAGGACCTGGAAGGCTTCGCGCCGCTCCAGCGGGCGCTGCTGGAGGACGCGCTGCGGGCGGTACGCACCGGGGGCGTCGTCGGCTACGTCACCTGCTCCCCGCACCCCGCCGAGACCCGCGCCGTCGTCGACGACGTGCTGAAGGCGGCCGGCGCCCCCGCCGCCGAGCTGGTCGACGCCCGCCCGCTGCTGCCCGGCGTGCCGGAGCTCGGCGAAGGACCCGACATCCAGCTCTGGCCGCACCGCCACGGCACCGACGCGATGTACCTCGCGCTGCTGCGCCGCACCGGCTGAGGCCCCTGCCCGCGCTCGGCCCTCGGCCCCCGGGCGGAGGGACCGGCGCCGAACCCGACATTCCGGCCCGCGTGCGGTGAACAGGGAGTGGCAGCACGGGTACCGCGGCCTCTGCTCCGGCGCGGGCATGGCAGGCTGGGGGGCATGGCAGTCCAGATCAACCCCAGCATCCTGTCCGCCGACTTCGCCCGCCTCGCCGAGGAGGCGGACGCGGTGTCGGGCGCCGACTGGCTTCACGTCGACGTCATGGACAACCACTTCGTGCCCAACCTGACGCTCGGCGTCCCGGTGGTCGAGTCGCTGCGCCGGGCCACCGACACCCCGCTGGACTGCCACCTGATGATCGACGAGCCGGACCGCTGGGCCCCCGCGTTCGTGGACGCGGGCGCCGGCTCCGTGACCTTCCACGCCGAGGCGGCCGCGGCGCCGGTGCGCCTGGCGCGCGAGCTGCGCGCCAACGGGGCGCGGGCCTCGATGGCGCTCAAGCCCGCCACCCCCATCGAGCCGTACGAGGACCTGCTGCCCGAGCTGGACATGCTGCTGGTCATGACCGTCGAGCCGGGCTTCGGCGGCCAGGCGTTCCTGGACATCATGCTGCCCAAGGTGCGCCGCACCCGGGAGCTGATCGCCAAGCACGGCCTGGAGATGTGGCTGCAGGTCGACGGCGGGGTCTCCGCGGAGACCATCGAGCGCTGCGCGGAGGCGGGCGCGGACGTGTTCGTCGCCGGTTCCGCGGTGTACGGGGCCGAGGACCCGGCCGCCGCGGTGCGGGCGCTGCGCGCCCAGGCGGCGGCGGCCAGCGAGGGGGCACCCTGGGCGACGGGCTGCCACTAGCGTCCGCGTACCACCGGCACAGCCCCGCGCCCGCGGCCCGCGGCCTCTCGGAGCCGACGCCTCCGGGCCCGGATCGTGAAAGTATTGAAGACGGAGCAGCGCCTTCGAGCAGCTCCGCCGGGGAGAGCAAAGGAGATCTCGTGTCGACGGGCCGGACGGCTGCGCGGATGGGACCCGCGGAGCTGGTACAGGCGGCGGCGATGGCCCGCCGCTTCTACCTGGAGGGCAAGTCCAAGATCCAGATCGCCGACGAGTTCGGCGTCAGCCGCTTCAAGGTCGCCCGGGTGCTGGAGACCGCGCTCGAGCGCGACCTCGTACGGATCGAGATCCGCGTCCCCGCCGAGCTCGACGCCGAGCGCTCCGACGCCCTGCGCGCCCGCTTCGGCCTCAGGCACGCCGTCGTCGTGGAGGCGCCGGCCGACGCCGTGCCCGACACCCGTGACCCGGAGAACCTCGGCAGCGTCGCCGCCGACCTGCTCGCGGAGCTGGTCACCGAGGGTGACGTGCTTGGCCTGGCCTGGGGCCGGTCCACGATCAACATGGCGCAGGCGCTGCACCGGCTGCCCCCGTGCACCGTCGTCCAGCTCACCGGCGTCTACGACGCGGGCACCGCGGAGCGCGGCTCCGTGGAGGCCGTGCGCCGCGCCGCGGAGGTCGCCGGCGGCGAGGCCCACCCGATCTACGCGCCGATGCTGCTGCCCGACGCCGCCACCGCCACCGCGCTGCGCAGCCAGACCGGGGTGGCCCGCGCCTTCGAGTACTTCGACAAGGTGACCGTCGCCGCCGTCTCCATCGGCTCCTGGGAGGAGGGCATCTCCGCCATGCACGACATGCTCTCCGAGGAGGAGCGCGCGCACTACGCCTCGCTGGGCGCCGCCGCTGAGATGTCGGCGCACCTCTTCGACGCCGAGGGCCGGCGCATCGGCCGCGACCTGGGGGAGCGGTGCATCACCGTCGAGGCGGACCGGCTGCGCCGGATCCCCGAGGTGGTCGCCATCGCGGGCGGTGCGCGCAAGCGCGAGGCAATCGTGGCGGTGCTGCGCTCGGGGCTGGTGACCAGCCTGGTCACGGACACCGTGGCCGCGGACTACCTGCTGGACGAGGTGGCGCCGGGCCCGCGCCCCGCGCTGGACCGCGCAGACCCGGACGAGTTGTAGCGCCACAGGGCCCCGCGCCGTAGGGGACGTTCCGTACGTCCGGCACCCCCTCCCCGTACGAACCGGGCCGCGGGGCTCAGTCCGCGGGCGCGTGCAGCGGGCCGGAGAGCACCCCGGGGATCTGCGAGCGCGAGGTGAAGCCGAACTTCGCCAGGATGTGCTCCACGTGCGCGTCCACCGTGCGCTTGGAGATCACCAGCTTCTCGGCGATCTCCCGGTTCGTCAGCCCTCTGGCCACCAGCCCCGCCACCTGCCGCTGCCGCGGCGTGAGCCCGTCGCCCGCGCCCGGCGGCTGCGCCGGGACCGCCGGCGCGGGGGGCACCGCCTCGTCGGCGAGCGCCAGCGCCACCGCGGCGTTGGTGGGCAGCCGGCCGCCTTCGCGGAACGCGGTGTCGTAGCCGTCGCTGCCCAGCGCCTCGCGGGCCGCGTCCGCCGCGCCGCCGTGCAGGTCGTGCAGGACGGGGATGCCGAACCTGGCCTCCTTCACCGCCCGGCGCCACAGCGCGTCCGCCGCGCCCTGCAGCACGGCCACCCGCTCGAAGTGCCGCAGCTCCGCCGCCCGCCAGGCGAAGCCCTCCAGGAAGTGCGCGACGCCCATCAGGTCGTGCAGCACCGCCTTGGCGCGGATGCCCTGCCGGGCGCACTCGATGCTCTCCAGGTGCTCGCCCTTGAGCCACAGGCCGATGCTCTTGACCCACAGCGCCCAGCCGCGCGACCACAGCTCGGCGGGGGTGGCCGCGTTGCGCCGGAGGGAGTCCTCGCTGAGCGCGATGCCCTCGCCCGTACCGCCGTTGAGGACGTGGAAGAAGCCCGCGATGAAGCCGCTCATCAGCAGCCCGGTCTCGTCACCCTGCTCCGCCAGCTCCCGCCGGGCGGCCTCGAAGCCCTCGGCGACGCCGTCGGCCCGGCCGTGGAAGTAGCGGGAGTGCTGGCGGAAGGTACGGGTCCAGGCGAGGCCCGTACGGTCGTCGATGCGCAGCGCGACGGCCTCGGCCTCGTCCAGCAGCGCGAAGGTGTCGCCGCGCTCGCCCTGCATGTCCATGAACCAGCAGGTCAGCCAGAGGGCCTTGACCCGCTCCTGGCGGTCCTCCGGGCAGCGGCCGAGGGCGCGGCGCAGCCAGTAGCGGCCCTCGGTGAGCAGCCCGGTGCAGTGCCAGTAGCCCCACAGCATGGTGGCCATCCGCAGGCCCGCGGAGGCGTCGTCCGGGTCGGTGACGCAGAACTCCAGCGCGACCCGTACGTCCGCCTGGTCGCGCACCATCTGCCGCAGCAGCACCGCCTGCCGGTCGCCGGTCCACTCGGCGTCGAAGAACCGGGCCCGGCGCAGGAAGTGGTCGCGGTGCCGGCGCCGGGTGCGCTCCGCCTCCGCGTCGGGGCCGAGCTGTTCCAGGCCGAACTCCCTGATGGTGTCGAGCATCCGGTAGCGGGTGCCGTGCTCGGACTCCACCCGCAGCACCACGGACTTCTCCACCAGCCCGATCAGCGCGTCGAGCACCCCCTCGACGGGCAGCGCCCCCTCCGCGCCGACCGCCTCGGCGACGTCGAGGCTGAACTCCCCGGCGCACACCGCGAGCCGGGACCACAGCAGCCGCTCCGGCTCGGTGGACAGCTCGTAGCTCCAGCCGATGGTGGTACGCAGCGTCTGGTGCCGCGGCACGGCGGTGCGGCGGCCGCCGGTGAGCAGTTGGAAGCGGTGGTCGAGCCGGTTCAGCATCTCCTCGGGGGAGAGCACCCGCAGCCGGCTGACGGCCAGTTCGATGGCGAGCGGGATGCCGTCGAGGCGGCGGCAGAGGGCGAGGACGTCGGCGCGGTTGTCGTCGTCGACGGTGAAGCCGGGCACGGCGGCGGCGGCCCGGTCGGTGAACAACTGCAGCGCGTCGTCCGCGGGGCCGGTGTCCGGGACGGCCAGCGGCGGGATCGGCAGGATGTGCTCGCCCGCCACGTCCAGGGGCTGCCTGCTGGTGGCGACGACGTGCAACTGCGGTGCGGCGCGCAGCAGTTCCTCGGTGAGCACGGCGCAGGCGTCGACCAGGTGCTCGCAGGTGTCGAGGATGAGCAGCGTCGTCTTGTCCCTGAGGTACGCGGCGAGCGCGTCCTGCGCCGGCAGCGCGGTCTGCTCCGGCAGGTCCAGCGCGGCGGCGACGGTGTTGGGCAGCAGCCGCGGGTCGGCGAGGGCGGACAGCGGGACGAGGGTGACGCCGTCGGGGAAGCGGGAGTGCAGCCGGTGCGCGCCGCGCACGGCGGTACGGGTCTTGCCGACCCCGCCGGGTCCCGTGAGCGTGACCAGACGGGCCTGCCGCAGACAGGCGTCGAGCAGCGCGAGCTCCTGCCGGCGGCCGACGAAGCTGGTGGCTTCGGCGGGCAGCTCACCGGCGCTGCGGTTCCTCATCGTGGTCCCCCGGAGGTCGGTGACCGGCTGGCGACGTACGACCGGCGGTCGTACAACCGACGACGGTAAGGGGCGCGCGGGCGGGCGTCGGAGCGAGTCCGAGGGATTCAACCGAATGGGGGGCGCGAGAGGGCACCATGCCCGCCGGGGGGAACAGAGGCGCGAGCCGTGGCTCGACCGCCCAGCGCAGCACCCGGCGCACCGGCGGGGTGCACAGCAGTGCCATGCCCGCGGCGGCGGCGAGGGTGACGGCCACGGGTCCCGCGGGTGTCGAGAGCCACGCCGGCTCGTACCAGCCGCCGTAGCGGGCCCCCTGGGTGGCGAAGGCGTGCAGCAGATAGCCGTAGAGCGTGCCGGCGCCCAGTGCGGTCCACCACGTCCGGCGCTGGGGCACCCAGGCGAGGAAGGCCGCGGCCAGCAGCAGCGAGCAGCAGAAGAGCACCGGCGCGGCGAGCAGCCCGGTCGTCCCGGAGTAACCGATCTCCTGGGCGGCGGTGCTGCGGTAGAGCCAGCGCCGGTCGGTGTGCGGGCCGAGGAGGTACGCGGCCACCGGTGCGGCGAGGAGCACCGGGGCGGCCAGGATCCGCGCCTCGCGCCGCCGCAGCAGCCGCAGCCGGTCCGGTGCGCAGGTCAGGCCGAGGACGAAGAACGGCAGAAGCTGCAGCACCCGTTGCAGCTCCAGGTCGTTGCCGATGTCGGGGGTGGCGGTGGCCAGCGCCGCGACGGCCAGCGCCACCGGCAGCGGGTGGCGCAGCGCGGTCCACAGCGGCACGGACAGCCGCCAGACGAAGAGCGCGAGCAGGAACCACGTCACGCCCCAGGGGTCGAGCAGGCTGAAGGGGCTCGCGTTGTCGCCGGCGTGGCGGCCGAAGAGGGTGTACGCCGTTTCGAAGACCAGGTACGGCACGACCAGCCCGGTGATCAGGCCCCGGGCCCGGCGGGGCGAGCCGTCCTGGCCGCGGGAGAAGTAGCCGGAGACGAGTACGAACAGGGGCATGTGGAACGCGTAGACGGTCTCGTACGCCGCGGCGACCGCCCGGCTGCCGTCGACCAGCGGCTCCCAGGCGTGCCCGCACGCGACGAGGACCACCGCCAGGAACTTGGCGTTGTCGAAGTACGGGTCCCGGGGGGTGCCGGGGCTGTCCCTGTCGTTGCCGCTCACCGCTCTTCCCTATCATGCCGATGGGAATAATAGGGAAACTGCCGCGGCCGGGCGCCGCGCGCTCCCGGACTCCCCGGCCGCCACCCGCACTTCAGGGCGCGCCGACGATCTCGTACAGTGTCGGCCGACCCTGCCGAGGAGCGCGCATGACGGCCGACGCCCGCCGCACGGACCCCGCCCTCGGCGCCCCCGCACCCGTTCCCGGCGGCCCGCCGGGCGGCTCGCGGCGGTGGATGTGGCTGGCCGCCTGGCCCGTCGTCGCCGCGCTCGCCCTGTCCAACGAGCCCGCGCCGCTGTACGTGCTGTGGCAGGGCCGGTTCGGCTTCTCCGCCGCCACGATCACGCTGATCTACGCCGCCTACATCGCCGGCCTGCTCGTCACCCTGACGTTCGCCGGCACCCTCGCCGACCGGTACGGCCGCAGGCCGGTGCTGCTGCCGGGGCTGGCGCTGTCGCTCACCGCCGCGGTGCTCTTCGCCACCGCGGAGTCGGTCGCCGTGCTGGGCGTGGCGCGGCTGCTCAGCGGGTTCGCGGTGGGCGCGGTGCTGGCCGCGGGGATGGCGGCGGTGGCGGACCTGGCGCCGCCGGGGCAGAAGCAGTTCGGCGGGCTGGTCGGGTCCGCGTCGATGGTCGGCGGGGCGGCGCTGGGGCCGATGCTCGCCGGGGTGCTGTCGGAGACCCTGCCGCACCCCACGAGACTGGTCTTCGTGGTGCAGACGGGGCTGTTGCTCGTCGCGCTCGCGGTGGTGCTGCGGATGCCGCTGTCCCGGCCGGGGGAGCGGCGTGGCGAGCGGCCGGGCGGGGGGGCGGAGGCCGAAGCCGGAGCCGGGAGCGCGGCGGATACGGCGCCCCGGCGCGCACGCCGGCTCGTACGCATCCCGTCCGTGCCCCGCCCGCACCGCCGCACCTTGCTGCTGAGCCTCGCCGTCCTCGCCCCGGGCATGACCGCCACCGGCTTCGTGCTCTCCCTCGGTCCTGCTCTGCTGGCCGACTTGCTGGACAGCGACAACCGCGCGCTCGCCGGAGGCATGATCTTCCTGCTCTTCGCGGCGGCGACCGGCGTGCAGTTCGCGGTGCGCGCCCTGCGGGTACGCGTCCTCTTCATCCTCGGCGCCGTACTGACCACCGCCGGCATGGCGGCGCTGGTGCTCGCGACCGCCGCCACCTCGGTGCCACTGCTGCTGGCCGCCGCGGTGCTGGCCGGGCTCGGCCAGGGCAGCGCGCAGCTCGGCGGGCTCAGCACGCTCAGCGCCCGGATACCGGCCACCCGGCTCGCCGAGGCCAACGCGGCGCTCACCGGCGGCGGTTACCTGATGGCCGGGGTGCTGCCGGTCGCCGCCGGGTACCTCAGCGACGCGGTGGGGCTGACGGCGGGCACCACGGCGTTCGGCATCGCGGTCGCGGTGCTGGTGACGGCCGGCGCGGTGGCGGCGACCCGGCGCTGAGCCGCCGCCCACTCCGCGTCACCCACGCGGCGTCACCACTCCGCGTACGACCCGTCCGGGTGCCGCCACACCGGGTTGTGCCAGGACTCCGCCGTCCCGTCCGCGGCCCGTACCGCCCGCTCGTCGATCTCCACGCCGAGACCGGGCCCGGCCGGCCGCAGCAGGTGCCCGTCGTGGAACCGGAAGACCTCCGGGTCTGCGACGTAGTCGAGCAGTTCCGCGCCGGTGTTGTAGTGGATGCCGATCGACTGCTCCTGGATGAGGAAGTTCGGCGTGCAGAACGCGAGTTGCAGGCTCGCGGCCAGCGCCAGCGGCCCCAGCGGGCAGTGCGGCGCGATCGCCACGTCGAACGTCTCGGCCAGCGAGGCGATCCGCCGGCACTCCGAGATGCCCCCGGCGTGCGAGAGGTCCGGCTGGAGCACCGCGACGCCCGCCCGCAGCGCCGGCAGCATCTCCGTCCGCGAGAACAGCCGCTCGCCCGTCGCCACCGGCAGCGCCGTCGAGCCGGTGACCCGCTCCAGCAGATGCGTGTGCTCGGGCAGCACCGGCTCCTCCACGAACATCGGCGCGTACGGCTCCAGCACCCCGATCGCCTTGATCGCGCCGGCCGCGGAGAACCGGCCGTGGAAGTCGACGGCGAAGTCCCGCTCCGGGCCGAGCGCGTCGCGCGCGGCCTCCGCGCGCGCGGCGACCCGGCGCAGCTCCGCGACGTTCGGCAGCCGGTCCATCCGTCCGGAGCCGTTCATCTTCACCGCCGTGAAGCCCGCCTCCACCTGCGCGGCGACCTGGTCGCGGACCTCGCCGGGCTCGTCGCCGCCGACCCAGCAGTACGCGCGGGCGCGTTCGCGCACCGGGCCGCCGAGCAACTGGTGCACGGGCGCGCCGAACGCCTTGCCCGCGAGGTCCCACAGCGCCTGGTCGAGACCCGCGACAGCGGAGGAGAGCACCGGACCGCCGCGGTAGAAGGAGCCCTTGGCCATGAGCTGCCAGTGGTCCTCGATCCGCAGCGGGTCGGCGCCGAGGAGGAACTGCTCGGCGAGTTCGTGGACGGCGGTGCGGACGGTCGCCGCCCGGCCCTCCACGACCGGCTCGCCCCAGCCCACGAGGCCGTCGTCGGTCTCGACGCGGCAGAACAGCCAGCGCGGCGGCACGGCGAAGGTCTCGACCCGGGTGATCTTCAACTTGCTACTCCTTGACGCTGCCCTCGGTCAGCCCGGTCTGCCAGAAGCGCTGGAGGACGAGCATCGCGACGGCCAGGGGGATGACGGAGACGAAGGCTCCGCCGATGGTGTACTGCGTGAGTTCCGGCACCCGGTCCGCGGCCTGCTGCCAGGTGACCAGCCCGAGCGTGATCGGGTACTTCCGGTCGTCGGAGAGCATCACCAACGGCAGGAAGTAGTTGTTCCAGATGTGCACGAACTGGAAGAGGAAGACGGTCACCAGCGCCGGGGTCATGATCCGCAGCACCAGCGAGAAGAAGATCCGCCCTTCGCCCGCGCCGTCCACCCGGGCCGCCTCCAGCAGCGTGTCGGGCACCGCCGCCTCCGCGTAGATGCGGCACAGGTAGACCCCGAACGGGCTGACGATGCTGGGGATCAGGACGCCCCAGTAGGTGTTGGTCAGCTCCAGCTTGCTGAACATCAGGTAAAGCGGCAGCGCCAGCGCCGTCGAGGGCAGCAGCACACCGGCGAGGACGAACTTGAACACCGCCTCCCGGCCCGCGAAGCGGTACTTGGCGAGCGCGAAGCCGGCCGCGGCGGACAGCAGCGTCGCCAGCACCGCGCCGACGCCCGCGTACAGCAGGGAGTTCAGCATCCAGCGCAGGTAGACGTGCCCGTCGTAGCTGAAGACCCGGCTGAGGTTGTCCCACAGCCGCGGGTCGTCGAACCACAGGCCGAAGGAGCCGTAGAGGCTGTCGTTCGACTTGGTGGCCGCGACCACCAGCCAGTAGACCGGCAGCAGGAAGTACAGCGCGGCGGCCGTGAGCACGGCCACCAGGACGATGCGGCCGGGGCGCGGTGCCCGGCGCGGGCGCGGTGCGGGGGCGGCGGGCGGAGACCCGGCCACCGCGGTGACGGTCGTGGTCCGGGTGCCGGTGGCGCTCACCGCTCGCTCCTTTGCTTGCGGGTGACGAGGCTGAGGAATCCGAACGACAGCACCATGGCGACGACGGCGAGGATGACCGACTTGGCCGCCGCCAGATACAGGTTGGCGTTCGCGAAGGCGTCGAAGTACGCGCTGAGGTTGGGGGTGTAGTCGGTGGTGACGGCCGGGGCGACCTTCTTCAGCACCAGCGGTTCGGCGAAGAGCTGCATCGTGCCGATGATGGAGAACACGGTGGTCAGCACGAGGGCCGGCCGTACCAGTGGGATCTTGATGCGCAGCGCCGTCTGCCACGGCCCCGCGCCGTCGATCCTGGCCGCTTCGTACAGTTCCTGCGGCACGGCCTTGAGCTGGGCGATGATGATCAGCATGTTGTAGCCGGCGAACTGCCAGACCACGATGTTGGCGATCGACCACAGCACGTTGTCGTAGCCGAGGAAGTCCGGCTGGAAGCCGAGGTCGCCGAGCACGGAGGTGATCGGGCTGACCCCGGGCACGTACAGGAAGCCCCACAGGATGGTGGCGATCACGCCGGGGATGCCGTAGGGCAGGAAGTACGTGGCCCGCAGCAGTCCCGCCCAGCGGTGGGAGACCTGGTCCAGCAGCAGCGCCAGCACCAGCGCGAGCAGCAGCATCACCGGCACCTGCACGATGCCGAAGAGCAGCACCCGGCCGAAGCCGTCGACGAACGTCTCCTGCTGCAGGGCCAGGGAGTAGTTCTCGAAGCCGGCGAAGCCGACGGACGGCTCGCCCAGGCCCATGGGGCCGCTGCGCTCGACCTTCAGCATGCTCTGGTAGACGGCGTAGAGGACCGGCAGCACCATCGCGAACAGGTACAGCGCGAGGAACGGGCCGAGGAACGCCCACGCCTTGCGGTCGGGGCGGCCGCGGCGCCGGCCGCGAGCGTCCGCGCCGGAGCGCGCCAGGCCGGGTTTCACCGATGTGCTCATCGCGCGCTCCTCGCCTTGAGCCCCTTGGCCTTCAGGTCGTCCACGAACATGCCCTCGGCGTCCTTGAGGGCGTCCGCGAGCGAGCCGTGGCCGGCCAGGACGCGGCCGAAGGCGTCCTGGATGTGCGCGTACGACTGTGTCGTCGTCGGCGCGAACCGCCAGGAGGTGTCGACGTTGCGGTCGGCGAGCTGGAAGACCTCGTTGTAGCGCTGGCCGCCGAAGAACGGGTCGGGCTTGCCGAGCGCGGAGTCCGCCAGCTCGATCTTCGCCGCGGGCCAGCCGTAGCCGGCGGCGATCAGCAGGTCGATCGCCGCGGGGTCGGTGTTGAGCCAGTGCGCGAACTCCAGCGCCTCCACCGGGTGCCGGCTGCCCTGGAGGATCGCGGTGGACGAACCGCCCCAGTTGGACGAGGCGTGCCCGCCGCGCTCCCACTGCGGCAGTTCGGCGACCCGCCACCGGCCCTCGGTGCGCGGCGCGTTGCCGCGGATCAGGGCGTCGTACCACTGCGCGCCCGGCCAGGTGACGAGTTGGCCCGTCTGCAGGCCCTTGTAGAACGCGGACTGCGCGTCCTGGACGGGCGCCACGAGCCCGTCGGAGAGCATCCCGTCCCAGAAGCCGGCGATCTGAAGCGACTCCGGGCCCGCGAGGTCGACCACCCAGGTGTCGCCCTCGGTGGTCACCCAGTGGGCGCCGCGCTGCCAGGGGAAGGCGGCGAACCACTGCGCGTTGGCGGGCGGGAAGGCGGTGATGAGGGAGCCGCGCTTCTTGATCTCCACCGCGGCGGCCCGGTACTCGTCCCACGTCGCCGGGACCTCGATGTCCCACTTGTCGAAGAGGTCCTTGCGGTAGAACAGGCCCATCGGTCCTGACGCCTGGGGGATCGCGTAGGTCTTCCCGGCGAACACCCCCTGCTGCCACTGCCAGTCGACGTAGGAGTCCTTCAGCTCGTCGGCACCGTACTCGCTCAGGTCCGTGAGGCCGTTCACGAGCATGAACTCGGGCAGCGCGTAGTACTCCACCTGCGCCAGGTCGGGCGGGTCGCCCGCGGTGAGGGAGGAGTGCATCTTCTGGTAGCCGCCCGAGGTGTTGGCGGGCACCATCTGCACGTCGACCCGCACGTCCGGGTTCTGCTCGTTCCACAGGGCCACGGCCTTCTGCAGGGGCACCCAGGTCCAGAAGGTCAGCGTGACCTTCTGCCCCGGCCTGCGCCTGGCCGCCGTGGTCGTACGGGCCGCGCCGACCTCCTCGCCGCAGCCGGCCAGTGCGGGCGCGGCGGCCGCCGCCGCGCCCCACGCCAGGATCTTCCTTCGGGTGGGCATCCGACCTCCTTGTCAGAGTGCTCCTCAGGACTGCAGGACGACGACGCCGCGGGCGGGCAGGTCGACGGAGGCGACCGGGCCCGCCGCGGGGTCCGCGCCGTCGCCGGCGACCGCGGGCATCGGCTCGGGCAGGGTGACGGTCGCGGTACCGGCACCGTGGTTGAGCAGGAAGAGGAAGCGTCCCTCCGCGCCCTCCCGCACGGTGGCCTGGACGCCCGCCGGCAGCCCCGGCAGCACCGGCGCCACCCCCGCACCGGCGCGCACCCGGTCCACCAGGGTGCGCATCGCCGCCACCGGCAGCCGGGTGCCCGCGTACCAGGCGACTCCGTCCCCGTACGCGTGCCTGGTGACCGCGGGCCGCCCGGCCAGCTCGCCCGCGCCGAAGGCCGCCACCGCCTCCGCGCCTTCGAGGTCGATCGCCTCGGACCACAGGTCGCCGCTGCCGGCCAGCGTCCCGGTCAGCGGCAGGTGCTGCCCCTCGGCCAGCGGCCAGAACTCCTCGACGCGCAGCCCCAGCACCTCGCGCAGCGGCGCCGGGTAGCCGCCGAGGTGGACGCGGTCGCAGTCGTCGGAGATGCCGGTGAAGTACGAGACGAGCAGGTGGCCCCCGGCGCGTACGAACTCCGTCAGCCGGGCGCCCGTCTCCGCGCTCATCAGGTACAGGTTCGGCACCACCACCAGCCGGTACGCGGACAGGTCGCGGTCCGGCGGCACCACGTCGCACTCCACGCCCGCGTCGAAGAACGGCCGGTAGTGCCGGCGCAGCGTCTCGGTGAAGTCCAGGTCCGCGGAGGGGTGCGAGCCCTGCTCCAGCGCCCACCAACTGTGCCAGTCCGCGAGCAGCGCCACCTCCGGGCGCGAGCGCGCCCCCGCGAGCTGCGGCACGGCGGCCAGCTCCCGGCCCAGCGCGCGCACCTCGCGGAAGATCCGGGTGCCGGTGCCGGCGTGCGGCACCATCGCCGAGTGGAACTTCTCGGCGCCGCCGGGGGTCGCCCGCCACTGGAAGTACAGCACCGCGTCCGCGCCCTGCGCGACGGCCTGCCAGCTCCACAGCCGCATCGAGCCGAACGGCTTGGGGCTGTTGCGCGCCCGCCAGTTGACGGCGCTGGGCGCCTGCTCCATCAGCATCCACGGGCGGCCGCCGCCCGCCGAGCGGGTCACGTCGAAAGCCAGGCCCGCCCCGATGTGGGTCTCCGGGTCGTACGGGTCCTGGTAGTAGTCCAGGGCCTGGACGTCCTCGTGCGCCGCCCAGGCGAACGCGTCGACGGCCTTGTGCAGCGGCAGGTGGTTGGTGGTGACGGGCACGCCGGGGGTGATCCGGCGCAGCGCCTCCTTCTCGGCGAGGTAGCACTGCAGCAGCGCGTCGTCGCAGAAGCGCGCGTAGTCCAGCACCTGTGCCGGGTTGGGGTGCGTGGGGGTGGTGCGCGGCGGGAGCACCTGCTCGAAGGTGTCGTAGCGCTGCGACCAGAAGGTGGTGGCCCAGGCGGTGTTCAGCGCCTCGACGGTGCCGTAGCGCTCGCGCAGCCAGCGGCGGAAGTCGGCGGCGGAGACGTCGCAGTAGCAGCGGGGGTTGGAGCAGCCGTACTCGTTGCCGATGTGCCAGCTCTCCAGGGCGGGGTGGGTGCCGTAGCGGGTGGCCAGCTCGGTGACCAGGCGCACCGCGTGCTCGCGGTAGACCGGGCTGGAGGGGCAGAAGTGCTGGCGCGAGCCGGGCCACCTGCGGACGCCGTCGGCGTCCTGCGGCAGCACCTCGGGATGCCGCTCGGACAGCCACGGCGGCGGGGAGGCGGTCATCGTCGCCAGGCAGACGCGGATGCCGGCGCCGTGCAGGTCGTCCAGCACCCGGCCGAACCAGTCGAAGTCGTACGCGCCGGGCCGCGGTTCGACCAGCGCCCAGGAGAAGATCCCGGCCGTGACCATGGAGACCCCGGCCTCCTTCATCAGCCGGATGTCCTCGGCCCTGACCTCCTCCGGCCAGTGCTCGGGGTTGTAGTCGCCGCCGAAGTGGATGCGTCCCACGCTGTCTCCGCCCCTCTTGCTCAATTCTTAAATTACGAATTAACCTTGGGGAAACGTAGAAGTGCCGCGGCAGATCCGTCAACACCCGGAGCGCGAACTCGTGACAGCAGCCGGAGCCACGCAACTCCCGTACACCGCACGCTTCGACGGCCGCACCGCCGTCGTCACCGGGGCCGCCGCCGGCATCGGCGCGGCCATCGCCCGCCGGCTCGCCGCCGAGGGCGCCGCGGTCGTCGTCGCCGACATCGACGGCGACCGGGCGGAGGCCACGGCCGAGGAGATCCGCGCCGCGGGCGGCACGGCGGCGGCGGCCGTCGCGGACGTGGCCGAGGAGGACGGCTGGGCCCGGATCCTGTCCGCGGCAGGGGACTTCGGGCCCGTCGGCGTCCTCGTCTCCAACGCCGTCGCCGTCGACGTCGCCCCCGCGCACGAGACGTCGCCCGCCTCCTGGCGGCGCCAGGTCGACGTCGGGCTGACGGCCGCGTTCCTCGGCTTCCGCGCCTGCCTGCCCGGGCTGCGCGCGCAGCAGGGCGCCCCGGGCGCCGCGGTGCTGGTCTCGTCCGTGCACGCCAGGCACGGCATCCCGGGACACCCCGCGTACGCCGCCGCCAAGGGCGGGCTGCTGTCGCTGGCCGGCCAACTGGCCGTCGAGTACGGCCCGTCGGTGCGGGTGAACACCGTGCTGCCGGGACCGGTGCTCACCCGGCTCTGGGACCGTGTCCCCGAGGAGGACCGCAGGGCCAGCGCCGGGCAGACCGCCGCGGGGCGGCTGGGCGCGCCGGAGGAGGTGGCCGCCGCCGTCGCCTTCCTCGCCGCGCCCGAGGCGTCCTACGTGACCGGCACGAGCCTGGTCGTGGACGGCGGCTGGAGCGTCGTAAAGTCATCGGCCTGAGCGGGGGCGCCGCGGGGGTGGCGGGAGCACCGGGAGCGGTGACGTGAGGGAGGAGCGAGCGGCCATGGCGGGTTACGCGCGCCGCGGGGTGCACGGGCAGACGGTGGAGACCCTCGCGCACCGGGTACTCGGCGGTGAGATCGCCGAGGGCGCCACGCTCGACCTCGCCGCCCTCCAGGCCGAGCTGGGGGTCAGCCTCACCGCGCTGCGCGAGTCGCTGAAGGTGCTGGCGGCCAAGGGCATGGTCGACGCCCGGCAGAAGCGCGGCACGTTCGTCCGGCCGCGCGCCGACTGGCACCTCCTCGACGCCGACGTGCTGCGCTGGCGCTTCGAGACCGCGGGCCGGCAGCAGGGCGAGGGCGCCGCCGCGCGGGCCGCCTCCCCGCTGCTGCGCGACCTGGACGAGGTGCGCGGCATCGTCGAGCCCGCGGCGGTCCGGCTGGCCGCGGTGCGGCGCACCGACGCGGACCTGGCGGCGCTGGAGGCGGCGCTCACGGCGATGGCCGGGGCGCGGGACGGCGCGGCCGAGGCCGTCGCCGCGGACCTCGCGTTCCACCGCGCCCTGCTGGCAGCCTCGCACAACGAGCTGCTGGAGCGCATGGATCAGGTCCTCGCCAGCGGCCTGGCCGCGCGCGACCGCCTGGTGCACGGCCCCGGACACCACCCGCAGGACCCCGTGCCGGGCCACCGCGCCGTGCTGGCGGCGATTCGGGCGCAGGACCCGGACGCCGCGGAGGCGGCGATGCACCGGCTCCTCGCCCAGGCGGCCCGGGATCTGGCCGAGTTGTCCGCCGGTGAGTCCGCCGATGGGTCCGCCGATGGGTCCGCCGGTGAGTCCGCGGCGGAACGGGCGGCCGGGGCGTAGCCCGTACGACGAACGCGCCCCGCCGCGCGGACGGATCCGCGCGACGGGGCGAAAAAGACTCCCGCGGGCCATCGCCCCCGGAATCAGTACCAGTTGTTCGCCTGCCAGAACTCCCAGGCGCCGCACGGGCTGCCGTAGCGGTCGTTCATGTAGTCCAGGCCCCACTTGATCTGCGTGACCGGGTTGGTCCGCCAGTCGGCGCCGGCCGAGGCCATCTTGTCGCCCGGCAGCGCCTGCATCAGGCCGTACGCGCCGGAGCTGGGGTTCGTCGCGGTGTGGTCCCAGCCGCTCTCGCGCTCCACGATGCTGCTGAAGCAGGTGAACTGGTCGGCGGGCACGATCTCCCTGGCCGCCGCCTGGATGCCGGACTCGGTGGTCGGGACGCTCGCCTGCGACGCCTCGGTGGCGCCGCCGGAGCCGCCGGAGCTCCCCGAGGACGACGAGCCGTTCGGGTCGATCGACTTGTCGACCTTGCCGCCCTCGGTGTCGATGCGCAGCTCGGTGCCGACCTTCAGCGCGGCCGGGTTGTCGCCGATCGCCTTCTCGTTGTCGACGTACACCCGCTGCCAGCCGCCGGGCACGTCGTACTTCGCGGCGATCTTGGCCAGCGTCTCGCCGGCGCCGACGGTGTGCTCGACGTAACGCTGCTGCTTCTGCTCGGTCTTGGCGGCGGTCTGGTCGGCCTCGGCAGGCTTGCTCTCGGCCTTCTTGTCCCCCAGGTCCAGCTCCTGGCCCGGCAGGATCAGGTGGGGGTTGTCGCCGACGGCTTCCTTGTTGGCCTCGTACAGCCGCTGCCAGTCGGGACCGAATCCGTTGTCCTCGGCGATCTCCGAGAGGGTGTCGCCCTTCTCGACCGTATAGGCGTGCGCGGCGGTCGCCGCGATTCCGCCGGCGACGGGCAGGGCTATGCCCACCCCCGCGGCGGCGGCATAGCGGCGGGTGGAGCGCGACTTGGGCGCGCGCCGGGTGCCGGTTCCGGCCATGGTTGGCTCGCTCTTTCTCCGACGCCTGCGAGGTGAGCTGTCGGGTTCGGGCTGGAGTTGCCCGGCCGCGTCGTGCTGTGCGGCTTCACCCCGAGTCGGGGAGTGCGGTGCGGTTCTGCCACCGTGCTCCTGCCGACGGAGAAGTGGTTCCCCCGCTCCTGCCCGAACGGCTGTGGGGACGACGGATCCGGGCTCCGACGGGCAGGATTCGGCGTACCGGAGCGCGGCGCTCGCGTCTGCGAACGTCTCGGACACTAGGAGATCGAACGGCAGATCACAAGAGGATCACGAGGATCCACACGTAGTCTGACGCTCCGTGGTGACGCGCGCACGCGTGGGGCGGTTGGGGCGCGTGTGACGTTCGGCACTCACGCTGAGGTGCAGCGCCTCCAACAGGGGCTGTCCGGCCGGTACGACGAGACCGTGCACCCCGCGCTCCGCGGCGCCGGCGAGCGCGGTCCGCCAGGCGTCGGGGCCTGCGGGCGCCGCCGCCG
Source organism: Streptomyces sp. NBC_01808 (assembly GCF_035917395.1). Taxonomy (NCBI): domain Bacteria; kingdom Bacillati; phylum Actinomycetota; class Actinomycetes; order Kitasatosporales; family Streptomycetaceae; genus Streptomyces; species Streptomyces sp. NBC_01808. The sequence continues at coordinate 1,053,429 of NZ_CP109072.1, read as the reverse complement.
GGGTCCAGCGCCCGGCGCCCGGCTCCTCGTAGCCGGGTCCCGCGGGCGCGAGCCGGCGGAAGGCGGGCACCGTCGGTGCTACGGCGCCGAGTTCGGCGCACCGCCGGGAGTCGGCGGCGAGCGCGAGCCGGCCGCCGCTGAGCAGCACCACGGTGGCCAGCGCCCGGGCCAGCAGCGCGGCCTGCGGGACGCTGTCGGGCAGCGCGACGACGAGCCTCGCCCGGCCGGTGGCGGCGGCCAGGGCGGCGGCGAGCGCCAGCACGTCGTGCGCCGGGTCAGGACCGCCGTCCAGCCACAGCGCGTCGGCGCCCGCCGAGTCGTACGCCGCGCACTCCGCCAGCCAGGCCGCGGGCTCCTCGGGCAGCCGGGGGAGCAGCACCCCGACGCGGACCGCCGGCGGTTCCGCGCCGGTGGACGGGGGTGGAGATGCGCTCATCGCGGGCCTCCCCGGGGGCTGACGAGGGCCATCGGGGGCATACCGTACGCCGATACCCTGCGGAAGGCAGCGGTGCGGACACCCACGGTTCATGATTTCTGGAATTTCATCTGCCGTGCCCCCGGGCGGCGTTGCGCGCCCGTACCCCGGCAAACGCCGAGGGAGGGGACCCCCCCGGGGTGTCCCCTCCCTCTCTGTGCTCCCGGCCGGTGGCCCACGTCAGTGCGGTTGGGCCACACCCCCGTTCGCCGGGATGGGCTCGCCGTCCGGCTGGGACGGCGAGTGGACCGGGCGGCGCGGCAGCCGGTGCGCGGGCACCGCGCCTGACGCGGTCACGCCGGGCTCCGCGACAGCAGGAAGTCGGCTTCGCCGGCCTTGGCACCCTCGATGAACGCGTCCATTTCACCGGGGGTGTAGATGAGGGCGGGACCGTCGGGGTGCGCCGAGTGCCGTACCGCTATCCGGCCGTCCCGCAGCTTCATGGCCTCGACGCAGTTGCCGCCGTTGCCGCCGCTCCACGGCTTGTGCCAGCCCTCGGTGCCGAGGTCCGCCGCCGGCATGCCGTTGTAAATGCGTTCCATTCACAGCTCCTTGCGGAAGTCCCGGAGGATTTCCTTCGTGCGTTTTGCCGTCGCCGCCTGGGCCGCCATGTGGTCCAGGGCGGCGAGGTGTGTGGCCACCTCGTGCCGGCCGTCGAGGTAGACGGCGCCGGTGAGGTACTCGGTGTAGATCATGTCCGGCAGCTCGGGCATGGCGAACCGGAAGAGGACGAAGGGGCTGTACGTGCCCGGATGGTGGCCGGTGCGGAACTCCGCCATCTGGAGCGTGACGTTGGGCAGCGACGCGATGTCGAGGAGCCGGTCGACCTGCGCGCGCATCACCGCGCCGTCGCCCACCGGGCGGCGCAGGACCGTTTCGTCCACGATGACCCAGAACCGCGGCGCGTCCTCGCGGGTGAGCAGGTCCTGGCGCTCCATGCGGAGCGCGACGTGCCGCTCGATCTCCGCGGGCGCGACCCGGCCGAGGGAGCCGACCTTCAGCACGTGCCGCGCGTAGTCCTCGGTCTGCATCAGACCGGGCACGAAGTGCGGCTCGTACGACCTGATGAGCGACGCCGCGCCCTCCAGGCTCACGTACATGCTGAACCAGTCGGGCAGGATGTCGTGGAAGCGCTGCCACCAGCCGGGCGCGTTGGCCTCCTCGGTCAGCGCGACGAAGGTGTCGATCTCCTCCTGGTCGATGCCGTACGCCTGCAACAGCAGTTGCACGTACGGGACCTTCAGCGCGACCTCGGCGGTCTCCATCCGGCGCACGGTGGCGGGGGCGACGCGCAGGGTCTTCGCGGCTTCCTCGCGCTTGAGCCCGGCCCGCTCGCGCAGCTCCTGGAGTCGCTTGCCGAGCACGACCTGCCCCACGGTCGGCGCAGACCGCGGTTCGCTCACGCCATACCTCCCTGTCGGAACTGCCTCAAGCAGTGTGCCACGCCTCGGGCTTGGCGAACACAGTGCAACGGCAACTCTGAAAAATTCACAGTGGGGGTTGCCAAGTGGCCGCGGCGGGGCCATAGTTTGGGATGTGAGCCAGTCCACACAGCCGCATCACACGGGGGTCGTGACACAGGGTCCCGGCTTGCCGGGATTCCGTTCGGGGGTCGATGCGGTGCGGTGCGGTTTCGAGGTGCCAGGTCAGGCGGACGCCGTTACGGTCGCCCGCCGGCTGGCCCGCGAGCAGATGCGCCGCTGGGGGGTGGAGGGCGAGGTGGGTGACAGTGCCACCCTCGTCCTCTCGGAACTGGTGACCAACGCACTGCTGCATACGGGGAGTCGGCGCATAGGGTGCGAACTGCGCTGCAGCGCCGACCGCCTGCGGCTGGCCGTCACCGATCAGGGTGTCGAGCCGGGAAGCCTGCGGGTGCAGCGGTCGTCCGCGGACGAGCAGGGTCGGGGGCTCCTGCTCGTCACCGCGGTCAGCAGTAGCTGGGGGGCATACGACGCGCGGCCCGGCCCGGGTCTGGTGGTCTGGGCGGAGCTGCAGCGCGGGGTGTCGGCGGCCGGGGGGGCCGCCGCGCCGCGCGCTTCCGGTACCCGTACCGGGGCCGGCCCAGCGGTCGGCGAGCGGGCGGCCGGATGATGCGCACCGAGCCCGGCGGCCGGCTCCGGCTGGCCGTACCGGGGGCGGGCGCCGCGGCCCTCGGCTGCGACGCGGTGGGCGTACCGCAGCGGATCGGCTACGACGTGATGGCCCGGCTTCCCCGCGTGGGCTGCGTCTTCGCCGACGGCAGCCGGTGGTGGTGGATCGTGCCGGCCGGCTCCGGCCTCGGCCTGCAGTGGCCGCGGAGCGTGCACTACGCTCCGGGCGCCGATATCTCGGGGGCGGCCGCCGGCACCGGCGGGCCGGCGGCCGTACCCCGGCTGGTGCACCGGCCGGCCGACGGGGTTCCGTACACGCCGCCGATCCCGCTCTTCCTGCGCATCTGCCGGCGCACCGGCGTCGAGCCCGCCTGGTCCTGCGACGTCGCCCGGGCGGCCGCGGGCCGCAGCGACGCCGCCTGAGCACCCGCGGCGGACCGGCCGGCGGGCACCTCCTTGTTTCGGTTGCGGGGGAGGAGCCCGGGGCCGGCCCGCCGCGGGAATGACGAAACCGCGGGCCGCGCCGCCGTCGGCGGCGGCGCGGGTCCCGCGGATCGTGTCCTTCGTGCGTGCGGTGCCTAGCGCGCGGTGCCGGGGTTCAGTAGTCCCGGCCCTGCAGCGCCACCATCGCGTCGTAGCTGGTCTCGGCCGCCCAGATCGAGCCCTGGGGCTCCTGCGGAGCGCGGTCCTGCTCCCAGAAGTACAGCGGCAGCCCCGGCGCCCGCAGCCCGCTGAAGAAGCGGCGGAAGTCCAGCTCGCCCTGGCCGAAGACGACGTCGCGGTACTGGTTCGTCAGTGCCGGGTCCCGCACGCCGTCCTTGACGTGGAAGGCGATGTAGCGCTGCGGGGCGGCGTTGACGTAGTCCAGCGGGTCGAACTCGCCGAGCTGGTCGCGGAACCGGACCGAGGCGCCGAACGCCCAGAGGATGTCCAGCTCCAGGAAGACGTACCGCGGGTCGGTGCCGCTCAGGAAGAGGTCGTGGCGCCGCTTGCCCGGCCGGTCGGTGACCGGGCCGAACTCGTTGGTGTGGTTGTGCTGGTAGACCTTGAGCCCGTAGCCGCGGGCCACCTCGCCGGACTCGTTGAAGCGGTCGGCGCCGGCCTGGATCTCCGCCGCCGTACGGCCGGGGAAGTCGCTGGCGGTGCCGACGTAGTCCATGCCGAGCGCGGCGGCGTTCTCGAACTCCCGCTCGCGGGTGCTCGCGTTGAGCAGCGCGTCGAGCCCGAGGTGGGCGCCGCCGGCGACCAGCCCGTTGTCGTCGAGCAGCTTGCGGAGCTTGGGGACGGTCATGTCCGGCTCGGCCGGCGAGGTGTAGCCGGCGAACTCGATGTGCTTGTAGCCGATCGCGGCCAGCTCGGTCAGCACGGGCGTGAAGCCGCGCTGCTGGATCTGGTCGCGGACGCTGTAGAGCTGCAGGCCGATACGGCCCCGGGGGATCAGGCCGCCGTGGCCGTCGGTCTGGGCGGCGGCGGCGGGGGCCGCGAAGGCCCCGGCGCCCGCGGCCACGGCGGCGGTGCCGGCGGCGGCCCTGAGGAATCCACGGCGGTGCAGGCTGGGCTTGCTCATGTCGGATCTCTCCTGCGAAGTTCGGGTGTGGACGGGGTGGGAACCGCGGGGTGGCGTACGTGCGCACGCCACCCCGCGCCGTACCGGAAGGTCAGCCGACGATCTTCATGACCGCCCGGTCGCTGCCGGTGAGGCCGCCCGGGTCGGTGTACTCGGCGACGAACACGCCGGTGACGTTGCCCTCGGACGGGTCGTGACCCGCCACGGGCTCGGTCTGGATCGTGCCGCTGCAGCCCGCGGTGGTGCTCTGCGGGTGGCCGTGCGCGTCATGGCCCACGATGTAGTGCACCTGGACCTTGCTGCAGTCCACCTCGGCCTCGTCGGAAACCGTGACCTCGAACTGCACCGCGTCGCCGAAGTGGAACTCCTGCTGGTCGACGGGCTTGACGAGGGTCACGACCGGGGCCTGGTTGCCCACGGTGATGTCGACGTCCTTGTACGCCGCCCGGCCCTTGCTGTCGGTGACCTTCAGGGCCGCCTTGTAGGTGCCGTCCTCGGTGTACGTGTGCGAGGGGCTGACGTCGGTGGAGTCGGTCCTGCCGTCACCGTCGAAGTCCCAGGCGTAGCGCACCCGGTCGCCGTCCGGGTCGGTGGTACCGGCCGCGGAGAATCCGACGGTCAGCGGCGCGAGGCCCTTGACCGGGGTGGCGGTCAGCTCGGGCTTCGGCGCGTGGTTGCCGGTGCGGCCGATGTAGTCGATCCGCGAGAGCTGCGCGTCCGGGTTCTCGGAGAAGTAGCCGTCGCCGTACTCCAGGACGTAGAGGGCGCCGTCCGGGCCGAACTCCAGGTCCATGGGGTTGTCGACGGGCGGCTTCCCGACCCCCTGGGCGACCGGGTTGATCGCTTCCACGGTGCCGGAGCGGTCGAGCCTGAACTCCTTGATGTAGTCCCGGCCCCACTCGGCGAACAGCGGCGTTCCGTCGTAGTACCTCGGCCAGGCCACGGCCCGGTTCAGCAACTCGGTCGCCGGCTTGTACTCGTACGCCGGTCCGGCCATCGGGGCGATGCCGCCGGTGCCCAGGCCCGGGAACTCCGCGGACTGGCCGTAGGAGTACCAGACTTCCGGCTGCTCCACCCCGGGCAGCTCGGTGCGGCCGGTGTTGTGCGGCGAGGTGTTCACCGGCTTGGCGCAGTCGAACCGCTCGCCGGAGGTCTTGGTGGCGAAGTCGTAGTCGTTGTACGGCATCTTCGCGGTGGCGCAGTACGGCCAGCCGTAGTTGGCGGGCTTGTCGAGCACCAGCCACTTGCCCTGCCCGGCGGGACCGCGGGTGTCGCTGGCCGCGCGGGCGTCGGGGGAGTAGTCGGCGACGTAGACGGCGTCTGTCTGCGGGTCGATCTCCATCCGGTACGGGTTGCGCAGGCCCATGGCGTAGATCTCCGGCCGGGTCTTCTCCGTTCCCGGCTTGAAGAGGTTGCCGTCGGGTATCGCGTACGAGCCGTTGTCGCGGACCTTGATGCGCAGCACCTTGCCGCGCAGGTCGTTGGTGTTCCCGGAGGTCCGCTGGGCGTCGAACGCCGGGTTGCGGCTGTCCCGTTCGTCGATCGGCGTGAAGCCGTCGGACTCGAACGGGTTGGTGTCGTCACCGGTGGTCAGATACAGGTTGTCGTCGGAGTCGAAGGCGATGTCGCCGCCGACGTGACAGCAGATGCCGCGGTCCACCGGGACCTGGAGGATCTTCTGCTCGGTGGTGAGGTCGAGGGTGTCGCCCTTGAGCTTGTACCGGGAGAGCTGCAGGTGGCCCTTGTAGCGATCCCAGTCCGCCTGTGTGCCCTCGAAGGGCGCGTCCCCCTCGTTGACGGGGGTGTCGGGGTCGTCGACGGGGGTGTCCAGCGGGGGCGAGTAGTAGAGGTAGACCCACTTGTTCTTGCGGAAGTCCGGATCGATGGCGACGTTCTGCAGGCCCTCCTCGTCGTGCTGGTACACGTCGAGTTCGGCGGCGAGCTTGTTCACGCCGGTGTCCGGGTCGTTGAGCCAGACCTTGCCGGCGCGGGTGACGTGCAGGACCCGCTTGTCCGGCAGGACGGCGAGGTCGAGCGGCTCGCCGGGGCGGTCGTTGAGCGTGATCTTCTCAAAGGCGGTATCCGGTGGCGGCTGCTCGGCGGCTTGCGGTGCCACCGCGGTCGCGCCGGGCGCGACCAGCAGCGCGGCGCTGACCGCGCCGGAGGCCAAAAGGGCCAGTCTTCGTAGCATTTCCCCTCCCAGGGGCTGGACGACAAGGCGGCTGGACACGCTCCTGGGTGGTCGGCCCGTTCGCGCCGTCCTTGATCGGCCCGCGCGCTGCGGCTCGTGCGCGGCTTTACGTCCCCCCGCCGTCCACGTCCCGACATGTGACGGCGGCCGGTTGGAGATTAGACCTCTTTCGACGCAACGCCAATGCCTACGACCAGAATGGGCACGACTTTGTCTTTGGAAAGAGCAAACTAGGGTGTGGTCACGGACGGTTCCGCCCCGCCGGGCGGGGCGGGATCGCCTGGCGGGGCCGTACGGGAGTCAGGTGGGCGGGCGCCGCGGGTTCAGCCCGCGGACGGGCCGCCGGCGGGCACCTCGGACGCCTCGCGCTGCCGCGGCAGCAGCACCGGGGTGTCCTGGTGGTGCAGGACGACGTTGCGCACGGGGTGGGCGATCTCGATGCCCTCTTCCCGGTAGCGCAGTTGCAGCCGCTTGATGAACTCGTGCTTGATCCGGAACTGGTCGCTGAACTCGACCGCGCGCAGCACCACGGAGAAGCCGGCGCGCGAGTCGCCGAAGGTGTGGAAGCGGACCACGGGGTCGTGGTCCGGCACACCGCCCTCGACCGCCCCCATGACCTCGTGCGCCACCTCCACCGTCACCCGCTCGACCAGGTCGAGGTCGCTGGAGAGCGCCACACCCGCCTGTACGACGATGGACAACTCCTGCTCGGGACGGTGGTAGTTGGTCATGATGGTACTGGCGAGCTGGTCGTTGGGGATGACGACGAGGTTGTCCGACTGGGTGCGGATCACGGTGTTGCGCCAGTTGATGTCGGTGACGTAGCCCTCCTCGCCGCTGCTGAGCCGGATGTAGTCGCCGACCTGCACCGTCTTGGAGGCCAGGATGTGCACCCCGGCGAAGAGGTTGGCGAGCGTGTCCTGTAGCGCCAGCGCCACCGCGAGGCCGCCGACGCCGAGCGCGGTGAGCAGCGGGGCGATCGAGATGCCCAGGGTCTCCAGCAGGATCAGCAGCCCGATCGCCAGCACCGCGATGCGGGTGATGTTGACCAGGATGGTGGCCGAGCCCACCCCCTGCGAGCGGGCGCCCATGAGCTGTGCGACCACCCGGGCCGCGGCGACGGTGACCGTCAGGATGAGCACGGCGACGACGATCTGCTCCACCGTGTGCTCGACCGGGCGCTTCAGCGGCAGCGCGGCGGCGGCGATCGAGACGCCGCCGGCCAGCGCGCCCCAGGGGGCCATGGTGCGCAGCGCGCCGACGAGGATGTCGTCGCCGGCCCAGCTCGTCCGGGTCGCGCCCTTGCCCAGCCAGCCCAGCAGCACGCGCAGGAGCAGGCCGGCGCCGATGCCGCCGAGTATCGCGGAGCCGGCGACGACCAGATCGTGCAGAGTGAGGGCTCGGTTCACCTTGATACCTGTCTTCGTTCGGGGACGGGGGACGCCCGGACGCCTGTGCGATCCGGCGCGCTCGCCATCCTGCCGTATCCGGCGGGGCAGTTGGCCCCGCGGCCGTAGGAACCGGACGGTCCGGTCCCGTTTGCATGCGTGTGGGCCGCGCCGTTGCGGAGGCGGAAGTTCAGGGTCAGCCCTGAGGTGCGGTGCGCACCCCGCGGCTACGGTGGTCGGCACCGGCTCCGCTCCGCGGCGGGCACGCGCGGATGCGCGGGGGACGAACGGGGGCGCGCGTGAGGGAACGCCGCGGAGCGGCGGCCGGCACCGCGGTCCCGGCGCGGAGCGCCGACGCGCCCGCGACCGGCCGCGCGCGCCGCCGGTCCGGGGCTGCCGCCGCGGGGGTGCGGCCTGCCCCGGCGGGGGCGTTCAGCCGCGCAGATACCTGAGCACGGCAAGCACCCGCCGGTGGCCCGAGTCGTCCGACTCCAGGCCGAGCTTGGCGAAGACGTTCCGCACGTGCGTCTCGACGGTCTTGCCGCCGATCACCAGGTCGCGCGCGATGGCCTCGTTGGAGTGCCCCTCCGCCATCAGCGCCAGTACGTCCCGCTCCCGCGCCGTCAGCCCGGCCAGCGGCTCGGCCGCGCGCGGCGAGCGCATCAGGTGCGTGACCACCCGCGGGTCCACGACGCTCTGGCCCGCCGCCACCCGGCGCAGCGCGCCGGCCAGCTCGTCCGCGTCGGCGACCCGCTCCTTCAGCAGATAGCCGAAGCCGCGCGGGTCCTCGGTGAGCGCCCGTACGACCGTGCCGGTCTCGACGTACTGCGACAGCAGCAGCACGCCCGTGCCCGGATGCCGGGCGCGGATCGCGGCCGCGGCCCGCAGCCCCTCGTCGGTGTGCGTCGGCGGCATCCGGATGTCGAGCAGCACAGCGTCCGGGCGGTGCCGCTCGACCAGGGCGAGCAGCGGGCCCGCGTCGCCGCACTGCGCGGGGACCGCGACGCCCGCGTCGCCCAGCAGCCGGACGATGCCCTCGCGCAGGATCGCGGAGTCCTCGGCGACGATCACTCGCACGGCAGCTCCGCGACCACCCGCGTGCCGCCGCCGGGCGGGCTGTGCACCGTGAGTACGCCGCCGACCGCCGAGACCCGGTCGGCCAGCCCGCGCAGCCCGCCGCCGAGGTGGTCGTGCCGGGCGCCGCCGATGCCGTCGTCCACCGCCTCGACGACCAGCCGGCCGTCGCGGTGGCGGGCGCTGACGCTGACCGCCCGGGCGCGGGCGTGCTTGGCGGAGTTCGCCAGCGCCTCGCTGACGGTGAAGTACGCGGTGGCCTCGACGTGCGGCGCGAAGCGCCGGTCCTCCGCGGCCACCACCACCGGCAGCTCCGCCCGCCCGGCCAGCTCCCGCAGCGCGGACGCCAGCCCGTCGCGGGTCAGCACCGCCGGGTGGATGCCGTGCGCGAGGCCGCGCAGCTCCTCGACGGCCAGCCGCAGGCTCCGCTCCACGTCCCCGACCGCGCGGCGCAGCTCCTCGTCGGGGTGGTCCGCCAGGCCCTTCTCCACCCGGCGCAGCGTCATCAGCGCGAAGACCAGCCGGGCCTGCGCCCCGTCGTGCAGGTCGCGCTCCAGCCGCCGGCGCTCGCTGTCCGCGGCCTCGACGACGCGGGCGCCCGCCGCCCGCGCCTCGGCCTGCAGCCAGACGTTCTCCAGCGCGAGCCGCAGCGCGGCGACCGCCGAGCGCAGCAGCTCCTCGTCCTCCGCGACCGCCGGATCGTGGCGCAGCAGCGCCAGCGGGGCGCCGCCGGCCGCGTCGATCCGGGTGCTGCCGGTCGCGGCCTCCTCGACCGGCTCGCCCGCGGCGTCCACGTACGCGCCGGCCGCTGGCCGCCACACGCCCAGCCGCAGCCCCGGGTCGCCGAGCACCGGCACCAGCGCCTCGCGCAGCCGCCCGGGGTCCGGGTCGCCGCCGACCTCCATCACCAGGCCGCCGACCTCCGCGCGCTGCAAGCGCATGCGCAGCAGCCCGACGAGGAAGGCGAGCGGCACAGCGGTCTGCGCCACGTCCGAGAACACGCCCACGGCGCCCTCGACCGGCTCGCCCGCGGGCACGAGCACCACGAGCACGTCCCACAGCAGGAAGGAGGTGGCGACCAGGACGGCGAGCCAGGCCGGCAGCAGCGCGCGGCGGCGGGCGACGGAGGCGCGCTGCCAGCGCCGAACGACCGCCACCACCACGGCGAAGGAGACGGCCCAGCCGATGGCGCGGAAGCCGGCGTCGAACGTGGGGAAGAGGTCGCCGAGCGAGGGGGTGAAGAGCGGGTTGGGGCCGCAGTCGCGGCAGGCGAGGTAGGAGCCGCCGGGGTGGGCCGCCGGGTCGAAGGCCAGGGTGCGCAGCAGGCCGCCGGTGGCCACCAGGCCGTAGCCGAGCAGCACTATCCGGCGGGTGGCGGGCGAGCCGGTGCGGCCGTCGGGGTAGGCGAGGACGAGGTGGGCGAGGACGGCCACGTTCAGGCCCTCCCACCAGGCGCCGAGGGCGAAGAGCGGCGGGATCGTGGTGCCCTGGAGGTTGCCGAGGAACCAGGTGACGCCCACCGCGGTCATCAGCGGTCCGGTGGCGTTGGCCGGGCGCCGCCACCAGGCGGCGAGGCCGGCGCCCGCGTAGGCCCAGCCGACGGCGAGGTCGCGCAGGAGGTCGGCGGTGGAGGCGCCGGTCCCGGCGTACGCCCAGGCGCCGACGCCGCCGGAGACGACGGCGGCCAGCGCGGCCGCCACCGTCCAGCAGCGCATGACCTGCGTCGGTTCCCGGGAGTGCACGGGCCAACGCTAAGCCATCCGGAGGGGTGGATGTCGCCGCGAGCGAGCCGGGCGCCGGCCCTGGCGGGCCGTCTGACCTGGGGCGGGACCCCGGGGAAGGCGGTGGGGAGTGCCGGAAGGGTGAATTCCGGTAGTCGGTGTGACGGGCGTACGGGAAGCCGGGACCCCGTCGTCCGGCGGGGGGAGAGAGAGTGCCGGACGGCGGGGTCCCGGGGATCACGTACGCGCGGGGCGTGCCGCTGGGGGGACGGTGCGCGGCGGGCTCAGTAGGCGCCCCAGACGTTGTCGATCGAGCCGTAGCGGTCGGCGGCGTAGTTGCACGCGGCGACGATGTTGGCGACCGGGTCGACGATGTTCTTGGTGGTGCCGGCCACGTGGTAGGCGTCGAACGTGGGCGGGATCACCTGCAGCAGGCCCCGCGAGGGGACGCCGTTGACGGCGTTGATGTCCCAGTTGTTGATCGCGTGCGGGTCGCCGCTGGACTCCCGGATGATGTTGCGGTGGATCCCCTCGTACGTGCCGGGTATGTCGTGGCGCTCCATGACGTCCATTGCCTGCTTGATCCACTCGTCCAGGTTCGTGCCCTTCGTCGCGTGCACGGCGGACGGCGAGGACTGCGAGGACGGCGCGGAGGGCTTGGACGGCGTGGAGGGCTTGGAGGGCTTGGAGGGTGCGGCGGGCTTGGAGGGTGCGGCGGGCTTGGAGGGTGCGGAGGGCTTGGAGGGTGCGGCGGCGTGTGCGGAGGCAGGGGCGGCGCTCTGCGGCGCGGCGGCGACGGCCTGCGGCGCGACCGCGCCGGTGAGGGCTACGGCCGCGGCGGCCCAGCCGCCTGCGGCCAGGAGTCGTCGGCGGGCGGCGGCGGGGCGCAGAAGGGTGGGAGCAGACATGTGAGCGGGTCTCTTTCCGTGTGCCTACGTGGGGGGACGGCCGCCCGGAGTCGGCAAAACGGGCGACTCGGGAAGTTCTAACGGACACAAACCGGGAATGTCACGCACCCCTGTTACTACCGCCCGTAGTGCGACAAGCCGGAACGGATGCCCCTTCGATGAGGCGCCGGGCGCCCCCGTGCCGGGGGGCGGAGTACGACCGCGCTTCGTATGTGACGCAGCCCATGTGGGCGAGGTCACAAATGAAAGCGGGCGCTAACCGCTAAAACGGACATGTCCGTCTCTTTGTCTGCAACCGGCCGGGCCCACGGGTACCGGGAGCGGCGCGTCAGCCGGTCAGCTCCTTGGTCATCGGCGCCGGGAAGCTGACCACGAGCCCCTGCTCCGCGAGCCAGCCCTCCAGCCGCTCCGCCTCCGCTGCCACGGCCCTGCGGGCCTCGGCGCCGCGGTCGGCGAGCAGCCGGTGCACGACGGCGCCGTCCCGGCGCTGCGCCCAGGCGCCGACGATCTCGCCGCGCCACCAGACCGTGGGCCCGGCGTTACCGGCGCTGTCGAAGAGGCTCGTGCGGTGGGCCGGGTCCGTATACCAGTCGCGGTCGCGCCAGCCCATCGTGGCCGGGTCGAGGCCGGGCAGCAGCGCCGCCCACGGGCCGGGGTCCGGATCCTCGCCGAGATCGCCCGGCAGTACGTATCCCACGCCCTCGTCGAGCGCCACTTCCTCCGCCCCCAGCTCCGCCAGCGCGGCCCGGACCTGGCCCAGCGGCAGCCCGGTCCACCACTTCACGTCCGCGAGCGTCCCCGGTCCGAACGCCGCCAGCCAGCGCCGCACCAGCTCGGCGCGCGCCCGCGCCGGATCCATCGGCGGAACCGGCGGCGCCACCGCGAAGCGGAACTGCCCCGACGTCCAGCCGCCCAGCGGCCGGGTGCGCCGGATCCGGCCCTCCATGCCCAGCACCCGCATGACCCCGCCGCCGGCCCGGGGGCGCGACTCGTACGGCTTCCCCGGATAGAGGGTGTACGTCAGGGCCAGCTCCGGCACCGCCGCCGTGACCTCGGCGGCGCTCGCCTCGCCCAGCTCCGCCAGCGCGGCCAGCGCCCGCTCCTGCGCGGCGGCCAGCCACGCCTCGTCGTACTGCGGCCCCGCGGTGCCGAGCTGCTTCACCAGCAGCGCGCGCTCGCGCGCGGCGACGGTCTCGCCGACGGCGAAACGGAACACGGGCACCAGCTCCGTGGGCACCACCCACAAGGTGCGCCGCATGGCGTGCATGCGCTGCAGCGACCCCTCCTCGTACAGCGCGCGGTCCAGCGCGGCGAGCGACGGGTCGCGCAGCCGGGCGCGGGCGGACAGCGCGACGGTCGGCGAGTCGGTCGCGTGCAGCCCCGCGAGCGCCTCCGCCACCTCCTCGGGCGACGTGGCGCGGGCCGGGCCGACCAGCAACTGGCGGTGCGCGAGCCGGGCGCGGCGCTGCGCGGTGGTGATCACCATGCCGCCACCCTACGGAGAGGGTCTGACACCGGCCCGTACGCGACGGCGGGCGCCGGCCGGCGCGGTGCGCCGACCGCCCTCGCCGGGTGCCCGGGAGGCAGCTGCGCCGCCGGTACCGGCGGGGCAGCCGGGCCGTCCCTTCTTCTTGTTCCTCCGGCCTTCCCGGTCCTTCTAGTCCTCCCGGACCACCGCCACCGGGCACGGGGCCAGGTGCAGCACCCCGTGGCTGACCGGGCCCAGTTGTATGCCCGTCGCCCCCGCGCCCGCCGTCGCGTCCGCGAGCGGGGTGCGGCGGGCGCCGAGGACCACCAGGTCCGCCTCGGCCGCCGCCGTCAGCAGCGTGTCGCGCGGCAGGCCCTCCGGCGACTGCCGCTCCAGCGGTACGTCCGGATGGCGCTCCACCGCCGCGCGCACCGCGCGGCCCAGCGCCCACTCCGCCTCCCGCATCCGAGGGTCGGGCGCCCCGCCCAGGGTGTGCGCGTGCGTCGCCACGCCGCGCTCCGGCGAGCGCCACGAGTGCACCGCCGTCACCGCGCAGCCGCGCGCCTGCGCCGCCCGGAACGCGAAGTCCACGGCCGCCGGCTCCGCCCCGTCGTTCCCGGTGCCCAGCACGACCCGGCCGAACTCGCCGCGCCGCGCCGCCTCTTCGCCCCGTACCACCACCACCGGGCAGGCCGCCCGCGCCGCCACGGTCAGCGCCACCGAGCCCAGCGGCAGCGCGTCGTGGCCGCCGCGGCCCCGGTCGCCGACGACCAGCACCGTGCCCTTCTCGGCCTCGCGCAGCAGCGCCGGCACCGGGTCGCCGGAGAGCAGCTCCGCCTCCACCTCGATGCCCCGCCCCTGTTCGCGGGCACGGTCGGCCGCGGTCACGAGGACGTGCTCCGCCACGCTCCGGCCGCGCGGCCGGGCGACGGTGAACTCCGGCCACGTGCGCTCGTACGGCTCCCACAGCGGCGCGTACACGATCCGCAACTCCGCCCCGCGCCTGACCGACTCGGCCACCGCCCAGTCGAGCGCCGCGAGGCTCGCGTCCGAGCCGTCCACCCCTGCCACCAGCTTTCTCATGACCACGAGGCTTGCACATCGCGCCCGGCGCGGGCGAGGGGGCGCACTTCCTCTTGACGGCTGGGGCGCGCCCCGCGGGCGTCCTCTGTCGCCGTCGCCGCCGGTGCTTCGGGGGTCGCGGGGGAGCACGGCGCGGGCCGCGCGCCCCGTGTGCGCCGGGCAACACCGCCCGCGCCCGGGCCGGTCCGAGGCGCCTCCCGGCGCGCCCGCGAAGGGGGTCCGTACGGCTGCGCACTTGGACGCGTTCTGTTGCCCCGCCTCAAGTGATCTGGCACACAAGGAGCGTGGCCTTGTGTGCTACTCACGAGTTAGTCATACTCGGCGAGTTGTCTGGCAGTGATAAATCTGTTCGCTGCTTGGCATGCGCATGTCCAACTAAATCCTCCAGAGTCCGCCCGTCGCCGGGTGGATCCAACCCCCCATAGGAGGCAGCACGTTGAGGTATCGAGCCATATCCAAGAGCCGGTACGCCATCGCGGGCGTCGGCGCCGCCGCGCTGATCGCCGGCAGTCTGACGCTCGCCACCGCCAACGCCAGCCCGAGTGAGCCCGTCGCCGACACGCTGTCGTCGGCCGCCGCGGGCGACCTCGCCGGCACCCTCGTCCAGGACCTCAAGGGCGGGGCAGCAGGGGCGTACTACGACGCCCAGGCGAAAGAACTCGTCGTCAACGTCGTGAACGACGAGGCAGCCGAGAAGGCCGAGGCGGCGGGCGCCCGTGCGCGTACCGTCGACCACACCACGAAGGAGCTCAAGGCCGCGAAGGGGGACCTCACGCAGGGCGCCACCGCCGGCACGTCGCGCGCGCTCGACCCGGTCACCAACCAGGTCGTCGTCACCGCCGACAGCACGGTCAAGGGCGCCGAACTGGCCCAGCTGAAGAAGGAGGTCGCGGCGCAGGACGGCAAGGCCGTGCTCAAGCGCACCGCGGGCACGTTCAAGCCGTACATCTCCGGCGGCGACGCCATCTACACCGGCGGCTCCCGCTGCTCGCTCGGCTTCAACGTGACCAAGGACGGGGAGCCCTACTTCCTGACCGCCGGTCACTGCGTCGAGCTCGGCGGCAGCTCCTGGTCCGAGTCCTCGGGCGGGCCCGTCATCGGCGAGGCCGAGGGCGCGACCTTCCCGGGCAACGACCGGGCGCTCGTCAAGTACACGGCGGACGTCGAGCACCCGAGCGAGGTCGACACCTACGACGGCAGCGTCCAGGAGATCACCGGCGCGCGTGAGGCCACGGTCGGCGAGACCGTGCAGCGCAGCGGCAGCACCACGCAGCTCCACGACGGCAGTGTCGTCGCGCTCGACGTGTCGGTGACCTACCCCGAGGGCACGGTCGACGGTCTGATCCAGACCGACGTGTGCGCCGAGCCCGGCGACAGCGGCGGCTCGCTCTTCGCGGGCAGCGACGCGATCGGCCTGACCTCGGGCGGCAGCGGCGACTGCACCAACGGCGGCGAGACGTTCTTCGAGCCGGTGGTCGCAGCCCTCGACGAGTACGGGGCCACCATCCCGTAACCGGAGCGCTCCACGCACCGACGCAGCACGTACGACCCGGGCCCCCGGCACCGCACGGGACGCTGTTGGTTTATTCGGGGGCTCGCGTGACGTCGGCCTTCAGGACCCGGTTGTGGTCTTGAAGGCCGACGTTGTCGTATGGGGTGGGTGCGCATGTCGATGCAGCCGAAGGGGTCTGAGGAGATTCCGGCGGAGACGGTGCGGGTGGCGCGAGCCGCGTTTCCGAAGGGCAGTCTGGCGATCCGGGTCCGGGACGAGCTGGGACCGCTGTTTGGTGATGAGGAGTTCGCGGACCTGTTCCCGGCGCGGGGGAAGCCTGCCTGGTCACCGGGCAGGCTGGCGCTCGTGCTGGTGTTGCAGTTCGTGGAAGGGCTCACCGACCGGCAGGCGGCGGAGGCGGTGCGGGCGCGGATCGATTTCAAGTACGCCCTCGGACTGGACCTCGGTGATCCCGGGTTCGACTTCTCGGTGCTCTCGGAGTTCCGGGACCGTCTGGTCGGGGCGGAAGCCGGGCGGCGGGTGCTGGACGGCATCCTGGCCGCGGCTGGGGAAAGCGGGCTGCTGAAGACCACAGGCCGGGCACGGACCGACTCCACGCATGTGCAGGCCGCGGCCCGGCAACTGTGCTGGCTGGAGCTGGTCACCGAGACCCTGCGATCGGCGCTCAACGAGATCGCCCAGGCCGCCCCCGGCTGGCTGCGCGAAGTCGCGGAACCGGACTGGTTCAAGCACTACGCCACCAGGGCCGAGGACTCCCGTTTCCCCAAGTCCCGTGCCAGGCGGGACGAGATGGGCCTGCGGATCGGGACGGACGGGACACGACTGCTCGAAGCCGTCTTCGGCCCCCGGGCACCCGACGGACTGCGCACGCTGGAGCGGGTGGAAACCCTGCGCCAGGTCTGGGTCCAGCACTTCCACCAGGTGGAGGGCGAGGTGAGGCGACGGGACCCAAAAGACCGGCCGCCGGGCGCAAACCGCCTGGTCACACCCTATGACACCGAGGCACGCGGCAGCGTCAAACGCGACACCCTGTGGGACGGATACAAGGTCCACCTCACCGAGACCTGCGAGCCGGACGTCCCGAACTTGATCACGAACGTGGCCACCACCGTCGCCACCGTCCCCGACATTTCGATGACCGACACGGTGCACGCCCAGCTTGCCGAAGCGGGCCGCCTGCCCGGCGAGCATCTGGTCGACGCCGGATACGTCGACGCACACCTGCTGGTCCACGCCCGCCGCGAGTACGGCGTCACGCTCACCGGGCCGGTCGCCGGCGTCATCAGCCACCAGTCCACCGCGAACAGCGGTTTCACCGGCGACGACTTCACCATCGACTGGGCGGGCGAGCAGGTCACCTGCCCCGGCGGCCAGACCACCCGCCGCTGGAACCCCGACCGCTCGCCCGAAGGCACCCCGGTGATCCGGGTCCGCTTCAACGCCAGCCAGTGCCGTCCCTGCCCGGTCCACGAGCAGTGCACCACCTCCAGCATCGGCCGGCGCCTGACCCTGCGGCCCCGCGAAGAACACGAAGCGCTCCGCCAGGCCCGCGCCGACCAGGACACCGACACCTGGAAGGACCACTACAAGATCCGCGCAGGAGTCGAAGGCACCATCTCCCAAGCCGTCGGACGCTGCGGCCTGCGCAGATCCCGCTACCAGGGTCTCGCGAAGACCAGCCTCCAGCACCAGCTCACCGGCGCCGCCATCAACCTTGCCCGCATCGACGCCCACCTGACCGACACACCCCGGGCCCGCACCCGCACCAGCCACTTCGCAGCACTTCGCCCCGCCGAGCCCATGCTCGACGGGGCGAAGTAGGACCAGCCCCCGAATAAACCAACAGCGTCCCGCACGGTGCCGGGGGCCCGGCCGTCAGCGCAGCACCCGCAGCGCCCCCGGCAGGACCCGCGCCGTCAGCGGCAGTCCGGGCGCGGGGATGCCGTCGGCGGCGTACGGCATCGGCCGGTCCGCCTCGACCTCCACGCGCTGTCCGCGCAGCGTCTCGCCGCGCGTCCGCGTCGGCCGCCCCGGGCCGCCGCCGAGGACGGCGACCTCCAGTGCGCCGTCGTCGAGCCGGACGCCGGGGGCGGACTCGGGCGCGACCGGGGCGCCGGGGCAGGGGGCGTTGGCGAGGACGGCGGTGTGGCCGCGCATCTCGTACGGCGTGCCGTCCACGGTGATCCGGAAAAGCGCCGACCGCCGCGACGCCAGCGCCCGGCCGGGTGCCGTACGGGCCGCGCCCGCGCCGATCCACACCGCACCGAGCGCGAAGGACGGCGTCTCGCCGTCGACCCGCAGCACGTCCACCGGCCGCGGCTCGCCGTGCAGCAGCAGCTCCGCCAGCTCCTCCGACGCCCGCGGCAGCCCCAGCGCCCGCGCGACCGCGTTGCGCCCGACCGCCCCGGGCACCAGCCCGCACACCGCGTCGGTCTCCACCAGCGCCCCGG
Organism: Streptomyces sp. NBC_01808; assembly: GCF_035917395.1. Lineage (NCBI taxonomy): Bacteria > Bacillati > Actinomycetota > Actinomycetes > Kitasatosporales > Streptomycetaceae > Streptomyces > Streptomyces sp. NBC_01808. Next base: position 1,035,501 of record NZ_CP109072.1, on the reverse strand, counting down.
CCACGGTCCCGGCCATGCCGTCGCCGCCGACCGCGAGCACGGTACGCCCCGCCCCTGCGGCGCGTTCGGCCAGCTCGGCGGCGTGCCCGAACCCCCGGCTGTACTCCGCCTCGACCTGCGCGCCCGCGCCCCGCAGCGCCCGGGCCAGCGGAATGAGCGCCGCGGCCCCGGCGGCCCGGCCGGCGGCGGGATTGACGATGGCGGTGAAGCGGCGCATGGCGGGCTCCGGTTCGGTGGTGCGTACGGCGGTCAGGAGGTCACCTGCGAGTCGGGGGAGGGCGGCCCGCGCGCCGGCCGGACGGCCGTTTCCCGTACCGAACGGGGCCCGCGGGCGCCGCCGCCCGCTCACTCGTCCGCCCTCGGCAGCAGCACCCCCGGGTTGAGGATGCCCGCCGGGTCCAGCGTCGACTTGACCGCCCGGAGCGCCGCCACGGCCAGGGGGCCGATCTCCCGCGCGTACCACGGGCGGTGGTCCGTGCCCACGCCGTGGTGGTGGGTGATCGTGCCGCCGCACTCCAGGATCGCGTCGCTCGCCGCGCCCTTGGCGCGCTCCCACGCGCCCAGCGGGTCGCTGCCGCGGGCGCCGACCACCGTGAAGTACAGCGACGCGCCCGTCTCGTACACGTGCGAGATGTGGCACATCACCAGCGGCGGCGTCCCCGCCGCCGTCAGCGTCTCGGTGAGCGCCCCGCGGACCGCCTCGTACAGCCGGGGCAGCGCCGGCCAGAAGGCCGCCGTCTCCAGCGTCTCCGCGAACGCCCCGGCGTCCAGCAGCGCGTCGCGCAGGTACGGGGCCCGGTAGCGGCCCGCGGCCCAGGACTCGCCCGGCTCCGCGCCCAGCAACTCCCCGCCCGCCGCCCGCAGCACGACCCGCGCCGCCGCGCGGCGGTCCGCCGCCTCGCCCGCCGCGCCCTCGTACCCGGTGACGACCAGGCAGCCGCCCGGCGGGGAACCACCCGGCGCGCCGAGGTCCTCCGGGCGCGCCAGGCCCACCATCGTCTCGGTCTCGTCGGACAGCCGCAGCACCGTCGGCAGCGGCCCGTCCTGCGCGAGCGCGCGCAGTGCCGCCGCGCCCGCGTCGAAGGAGCCGAACCGCCAGCCCTCGTACGCCCGTACCCGCGGCAGCGGCCGCACCCGTACGGTCACCGAGGTGATCACCCCGAACGCGCCCTCGGAACCCAGCACCAACTGCCGCAGGTCCGGCCCCGCCGCGGAGCGCGGCGCGCGGCCCAGCCGCAGCGTGCCCTCCGGCGTCGCCACCGTCAGGCCCACCACCATCTCGTCGAACCGCCCGTAGCCCGCGGACGCCTGGCCGCTGCCGCGGGTCGCGGCGAAGCCGCCGACGGTCGCCCACTCGAAGGACTGCGGGAAGTGGCCGAGGGTGAACCCCCGCTCGCCGAGCAGCCGTTCCGCCTCCGGCGCGCGCAGGCCCGCGTCGAGCTCCGCGGTGCGCGCGACCTCGTCGAGCGCCGCCAGCCGGTCCAGCCGGCGCAGGTCGAGGGCGACGACACCGGAGAAGCCGCTCCCCTTCGCGTACGGCGCGAGCCCACCGGTCACCGATGTGCCGCCGCCGAACGGCACCACCGCCACCCGCCGCTCCGCGCACACGCGCAGCACCGCCAGCACCTCGTCGTGGCCGCCGGGCAGCACCACCGCGTCCGGCGCGTCCGCGACCTCCCCGGCGCGGATGCGCAGCAGGTCGGGCGTGGACTTGCCGCGGGTGTGCCGCACCCGGCTCGTCGCGTCGGTGCGTACGTGCGCCGCGCCGCCCGCCGCGCCCGCGAGCGCGTCGAGGACGTCCGCGCCGAGCCGCGGCGGCGGCACGTCGAGGTCCGCGAGGGCCACCGGCGGGGTGTCCGCGGGCCGCACCCCCAGCAGGTCGCGCAGCAGGTCGCGGACGCCGTCGGGGAGCGGCGCCGCCTGCCCGGGGTCGCCCCACCCGTTCCACAGCATGTCCAACGCGAACCTCCCGTACGGGCCCGGCACCCCGGCCGGAGGGGTTTCCTCCACCGCCATCCTCGTTACACTGTGACAGGTGAAGTCGAAACGTCACAAGCCCTCGCTGGACGACCTCGCGCTCGACGCGCTGCGGGACTGCGTCCTGGCCGTGGGCGTGCGCCGCACCACGCTCACGGACGTGGCCCGCCGCGCGGGCGTGTCGCGGATGACGCTGTACCGGCGCTGGCCCGACGTGCAGTCCCTGGTGGGCGATCTCATGACCCGCGAGTGGATCGACGTCGCACGTGGGGCGCTCCCCGCCGCGGACGGCGCGGCGAACGCGCGCGAGGTCCTGGTGGCGGGGCTCACGGAGGGCTCGCGCGCGCTGCGCGCGCACCCGTTGTTCCGCAAAATCCTCGACGTCGACCCCGAACTGCTGCTGCCGTACATGCTCGACCGCCGCGGCGCCAGCCAGGACGTCCTGCTCGACCTGATCGCCGAGGACGTCCGCAAGGGCCACGCCGACGGCTCCGTACGCGAGGGGCACGCGGTGCGGCAGGCCAGGGCCGCGCTGCTCGTCGTGCAGTCCTTCACCTTCTCCATGCGCACCATGACCGACGAGGACGACCCCGACCTCGGCACCGCCGCGTTCGAGCACGAGCTGCGCGGGGTGCTGGAGAGGATGCTCTCGCCATGACCGTGCAGCCCGCCGGGCAGCCCGCCGACCCGAGTGCCGCGAGCGCGGCCGACGCCCCCCGGAACTTCTCCCTCAACTCCCGCCGCCGCACCCGTGAGCTGGCCGGGCTGGCGGCCGGCGAGCGCGTCGACCTGCTGGTCGTCGGGCTCGGCGCCACCGGCGCCGGCGTCGCCCTGGACGCCGCCGCGCGCGGTCTTTCCGTCGCCGCGATCGACGCGCACGACCTGGCGTTCGGCACGTCGCGCTGGAGCAGCAAGCTCATCCACGGCGGGCTGCGCTACCTCGCCTCGGGGCAGGTCGGCATCGCCCGCGAGTGCGCGGTGGAGCGCGGCGCGCTGCTGGAGCACATCGCGCCGCACCTCGTGCACGCCCAGCCGTTCGTCATCCCGCTCACCCCGCTCACCACCCGCGCGCAGGCCGCCGTCGCCTGGGCCGGGTTGCGCTCGGGCGACCTGCTGCGCGCCGCGGCGCGCACCTCCCGCGCAGCGCTGCCGCCGCCCCGCCGGCTCTCCGCGGTGGAGACCGGGCAGCTCGTGCCCGGACTGCGGCAGTACGGGCTGCGCGGCGGACTGCTGTCCTGGGACGGGCAACTGACCGACGACGCCCGGCTGGTGACGGCCGTCGCGCGGACGGCCGCGGGACACGGGGCCCGGGTGCTGACCCGGGTCCGTGCGGTGGAGCTGACCGGCACCGGCGCGGTGGTCCGCGACGAGACGACGGGGGAGCGGCTCCGCATCCGGGCCCGCGCGGTGGTCAACGCGGCCGGGGTGTGGGCCGGTTCGCTGGTGCCGGGGGTGCGGCTGCGCCCCTCGCGCGGCACGCATCTGGTGCTGCGCGCCGAGGCGCTGGGGATGGGGCGCCAGCCCGGCGGGGCCGGGGTGCACATCCCGATCCCGGGGGCGACGGGACGGTTCGCGCTGGTGCTGCCGCAGGACGACGGCCGGGTGTACGTGGGGCTGACCGACGAGCCGGTCGACGGCGAGGTGCCGGACGTGCCGGCGGCGCCGGAGACGGACGTCGGCTTCCTGCTGGACGTGCTGGACTCCGCGCTGGACGTGCCGGTGCGCCGGTCGGACGTCGTCGGCGCCTTCGCCGGGCTGCGCCCGCTGCTGGAGAGCGACGGCAGCACCGCCGACCTCTCCCGCCGGCACGCGATCCTCACCTCCCCGGACGGCGTGGTCACCGTCGTCGGCGGCAAGCTGACGACGTACCGGCGGATGGCCGAGGACGCGGTGGACGCGGCCGTGTCCTGCGCGGGACTCACCGCGGGCCCGTGCCGCACCGCCCGGCTGCCGCTCGTCGGCGCCGCGCCCGCGGCGGAGCTGGCCGGGCTCGACGCACCGCGCCGGCTGGTGCAGCGCTACGGGACGGAGGCGCCCGCGGTGCAGGCGCTGGCCGCCGCCGAGCCGGCGCTCGCCGCGCCGGTCGTCCCGGGGTACCCGGTCACCGGCGCCGAGCTGGTGTGGGCCGTACGCCACGAGGGCGCGCTCGACGAGGCCGATCTGCTGGACCGGCGCACCCGGGTGGGGCTGGTGGCGGCGGAGCGGGCGGCCGCGGTGGCGGCCGCCCGCGAGGTGCTGTCCGCGGTGCCCGTGGCGGTCAGGCCAGGGCGTTGAACACGGGGTAGTAGCCGCCGGACTGCCCGGCCGCCGTGGGGTGGTACGAGTCACCGATGGGGAAGGTGACGCTGTGCAGCCATTCGCTGTCCGAGCAGATCTCGTGCCCGGAGAACGTCGGCCGGACGTCGCCGTACGCGAAGCCGTGGTCGGCCGCGCGCTTGGCGGTGACGTCGCTCAGCAGGTCCGAGGCGCCGTTGATGGCGGCCCGGGAGCGCTCGCTGATGCCGAAGATGCAGCCGCCGTTGAGCTTGTACATCCGCGGGTAGCCGAGCACGACGACCTGCGCGTTGGGGGCGCGGGCGGTGATCGCGTTGTACGCCGCGTCCAGCCGCCCGGGAAGGGTGCCTTCGATATAGGTGCGCGCCTGGTTGATGCGGTTGATACAGGCCGACTCGCCCTGGAGCACACAGGTGGTCATGGCATCGGCGAAGCCCGCGTCGTTGCCGCCGATGCTGATGGAGACGAGGGAGGTGCCGGAGTTGAGCGGGCCGAGCTGGTTGTTGATGACATCGCCGGTACGGGCGCCGGAACAGGCGGTGAAGGAGAAGGACGCCGGGGCGTGCGCGTTCTTCCACAGCACCGGGTAGGCGTTGTTGCTGCGTTTGCAGTCGCCGCTCGCCGAATCGTACGAACCGGCGCCCACGCCGGAGGCGTAGGAGTCGCCGAGCGCGACGTAGTTTTCGGCGTAGGTACTCTCGGCGTAGGCGCTCGCGCCGGCCGCGCTCTCGGCAGCCTGCGCGGGTACGCTGCCGAGCAGCGCCACTGTGGTGGCGACGAGGAAGCCCAGCAGCAGCCGCAAGGGCCGGGCAGTTCTCATGGAACCCCCTGGGGGTGAGGTTGTACCGAGTGGTAACCACACCCTGCCCCCTGAAACCCATGTCCATGCCAAGTCGCAACTGTGCGCCCGTGATGCGCCGTTCAACCCCTGTTACAGGAGTTCATCAGGGCATGAGCTGATAATCGGGGAAGTTGCCCGGCGGGCGTTCGCCCGCCGGCCCCTCGGTGAAGGCGTGCACCAGCAGGTGCCCGCCGACGAACGCGCCGCGCCACGAGGCGCCGAAGCCGCCGAACAGCTCGGCCCGGTCCCCGCGCGAACGCGGCGCGTTGCGGCCCTTCTTGAACGCCCGTACCTGCGGCGCCACCCGGTCGTAGAACTCCTGGTCGTCGCAGGAGAGGGTGGCCACCAGGGCGCCGTTGGAGGCGTTCATCGCCGCCAGCAGCTCCGCCTCGGTGTCGACCAGCACGATCGAGTCGACCGGGCCGAACGGCTCCGCGTGGTGCAGCGGCGAGGCCGCCGGCGGGTCCAGCAGCGTCACCGGCGCGGCGTACGCGGAGGTGTCCTGGCCCGGCAGCAGCCGCGCGTCCGCGAGCCGCCCCCGGTACAGCGGCACCGCGCCCCGGTCCACCGCGTGCGCCACCAGGTCCGCCAGCTCCTTGGTCTTGGCGGCGCTGATCAGCGGCCCGAAGTCCAGGTCCGGCAGCGGGTCTTCGGGACGCGCCACCGCCAGCGGGTGCCCGACGCGCACGGAGCCGACCGCCGGCAGGTACGCCGCCAGGAAGTCGGCGAAGGAGGCGCGCTGGACGACGAACCGGGGGTAGGCGGTGCAGCGCTGCTTGGCGTAGTCGAAGGTCGCGCGCACCTGCGGGGTGAGCGTGGCCCAGCCCGAGTAGTTCCACACCCCCCAGCAGTTCAGCCCCTCCTGCTCCAGCACGTGCGGCTTGTCCAGGTCGGCCAGCGCGGCGGCCACCCGTCCGCCGGTGTCGCGCCCGCCGACGAAGGACACGCAGCCCAGCTCCGGCGCCCGTACCAGCGCCTCGGACAGCTCGCCGCCGCTGCCGGAGACCAGCGTCAGCGGCACGCCGGCGCGCACGGCCAGCGCGCAGGCCAGGGTCAGGCACGCCAGGCCGCCGTCGGTCGGGGTCTTGGCGATGGCCGCGTTGCCGGCCAGCGCGCAGACGAGCATGGCGTGCACGAGCACGCTCATCGGGTAGTTCCAGCTCGCGATGTTGCTGACCGGTCCCGGCAGCGGGGTCCGGCCCGCGAGCATGCCCTCGATCTCCTCGACGTACCAGCGCACGCCGTCCACGGCGCGGTCCACGTCGGCCGTGGCCTGCCGCCAGGGCTTGCCGATCTCCCAGACGAGGAGCAGCGCGAGCAGGTCGCGGTGCTCCTCGATGGCGTCGAGGGCCGTCGACACCCGCGCCTTGCGCTCCGCCAGCCGCAGGTGGCGCCAGCTCCGGTGGGCGTCGAGTGCGGTGCGTACCGCGGCGTGCGCGGTGTCCGCGTCCAGCCGGGGCGGCCCCGCGATCGGCGTGCCGTCCACCGGCGAAGTAGTCGGCAGCGGGCGGCCGTCGGCCCTCCAGACGCCGTTCCAGTGGTTCAGCACGCGCTCGTCGCGAAACGCCTCGGGCGCCGCCGCGAGGCAGCGCGCCCAGGCGTCAGGCCACGCCGTGCCGGGCTTGAGGATGAGGGTCACGAGGGTGTCTCCGCTCGTCCGGGGCCGATCTCGCGCAGCTCGCCGCCGCGCGTGTAGAGGAAGCCGCGCACCACGTCCCTGTGGGGCAGCCGGGGGCTGGCCGCGAGCCGGTCGAGGCAGCGCACGAGGTCGGCCGCCGGTTCGTCGAGGGCCGCGCAGTCCTCGTGGTGGACGAGCACGATCTCGCGCGTGCCGCCGCGCAGTTGGCTCAGCCGCAGCGAGTCGAGCGCGTCGGGGGTGACGCACCCGCCCGCGTTGCGGATGACGTGGGCGTCGCCCGGCCGCAGCGCGAACATGGCCTCCACGCCCAGCCGGGCGTCCATGCAGGCGAGTACGGCGACCTTGCTGGCCGGCGCCCGGGCGGCCGGATCGAGCGGGGCGAGGGCCGCGCCGCCCCGGCGCCGGGCGAGCAGGTCCTCGGTGCCGGTCATCCCAGTGCCTCGCGGGCCAGCCGCGCCGTCTCCGACGGGGTGGTGCCGACCCGTACGCCGGCGGCCTCCAGGGCCTCCTTCTTCGCCTGGGCCGTGCCCGAGGAGCCGGAGACGATGGCGCCGGCGTGGCCCATGGTCCTGCCCTCGGGGGCGGTGAAGCCGGCGACGTAGCCGACGACCGGCTTGGTCACGTGGGCCCTGATGTGCGCCGCGGCCCGCTCCTCGGCGTCGCCGCCGATCTCGCCGATCATCACGACGAGTTCGGTGTCCGGGTCGGCCTCGAAGGCGCGCAGGCAGTCGATGTGGGTGGTGCCGACGACCGGGTCGCCGCCGATGCCGACGCAGGTGGAGAAGCCGAGGTCGCGCAGCTCGTACATCAACTGGTAGGTGAGGGTGCCGGACTTCGACACCAGGCCGATGCGGCCGGGGCCGGTGATGTCCGCGGGGATGATGCCCGCGTTGGACAGGCCGGGGGAGATCAGCCCGGGGCAGTTGGGGCCGACGAGCCGTACGCCCGCGGCCTCCGCGCGGGCCCGGAAGGCGACGGTGTCGTGGACGGGGACGCCCTCGGTGATGACGACGACGAGCCCGACCCCGGCGTCGACCGCCTCGTCGACGGCGTCCTTGACGTACGGCGGCGGCACGAAGACGACGGACACGTCCGCGCCGGTGGCGGCGACGGCCTCCTTGACGGTGCCGTGGACCGGGACCTCCCGGTCGTCGAACGCCACGCTGGTGCCCGCCTTGCGCGGGTTGACGCCGCCGACGACGGCGGTGCCGGACGCCAGCATCCGCCGGGTGTGCCTGCGGCCCTCGGCGCCGGTCATGCCCTGGACGACCACCTTGCTCGCCGCGGTGAGGAAGACTGCCATGGGGATCAGCTCCTTGCCGGTACGGCGGCCGCCCGCGCGGCGGCGCCGTCCATCGTGTCCACTTGGGTGACCTGGGGGTGCCGGGCGGCGGCGAGGATCTGCCGGCCGCGCTCGGCGCTGTTGCCGTCGAGGCGGACCACCAGCGGGCGGGTCAGCTCGATCCGCTCCAGCGCGCGCACGATGCCGTCGGCGACCGCGTCGCAGGCGGTGATGCCGCCGAAGACGTTGACGAAGACGGACTCCACGTCCGGGTCGGCGAGGATCACGCCGAGCCCGTCGGCCATGACGTCCGCGGAGGCGCCGCCGCCGATGTCGAGGAAGTTGGCGGGTGCGGCGCCGTTCCTGGCGACCACGTCGAGCGTCGACATGACGAGCCCCGCGCCGTTGCCGACGATGCCCACCCGGCCGTCGAGCTTGACGTAGTTGAGCCCCTTCGCGCGCGCCGTCGCCTCCAGCGAACCGGCCTCGTCCGGCACGTCGTACGCCGCGTGCTCCGGGTGCCGGAAGCCGGCGCTGTCGTCCAGCGTCACCTTGCCGTCCAGCGCCAGGACGGCGCCGTCGGCGGTGGTGACCAGCGGGTTGACCTCGACCAGCAGCGCGTCCTCCGCCGTGCACACCTCCCAGAGCGCCACCAGCACGGGCACGGCCGCCGCGGGCAGCCCCCCGGCCGTGGCGATCCGCCGCGCCACGGCCTCGGTGACGCCCTCCGCCGGGTCCACCGGGATCCGCGCCAGCGCCTCGGGACGGGCCGCCGCGACCTCCTCGACGTCCATGCCGCCCTCCGCCGAGGCCATCGCCAGGAACGTGCCCGCGGCGCGGTCCAGCAGGTACGCGACGTAGAACTCGCCGGCGACGTCCGCGGTCCTCGCGACCATCACCTTGTCCACCCGGTGGCCCTTGATGTCCATGCCGAGGATGTCGCGCGCCGCGGCCTCGGCCGCCGCCGCGTCCGGGGCGAGCCGCACCCCGCCGGCCTTGCCCCGGCCGCCCGTCTTCACCTGGGCCTTGACCACCGTCCCGCCCCCCAGCACCCGGGCGGCCGCCCGGACCCCCGCCGGGTCGGACGCCACCGCCGCGTCGGGCACGGGAACGCCGTGCCTGCGGAACAACTCCCGCGCCTGGTACTCGAACAGATCCATCTCAAGGGCACCTTCCGTTGGTCGCGTCCGACTTGGAGATTTCCGGTGCACGCCCCCTGGACATCGACTCACCGATGCGGGATAACCGTCTGCATACAGTATTCGTGTCCTGTATGCAATGTACAGAGTGACAGCGAACGCACCGGTGAAGGGACTGAACTCCCCATGTCCGACGGCACATCCGGCAACCCCGGCACCCCCGGAGACCCCGGCCACATCTCCGGCGGCCACCTCGTCGCCAAGGCGCTCAAGTCAGAGGGCGTCGAGGTCATCTACACGCTCTGCGGCGGCCACATCATCGACATCTACGACGGCTGCGTCGACGAGGGCATCGAGGTCGTCGACGTACGGCACGAACAGGTGGCCGCGCACGCCGCCGACGGATACGCCCGGCTGACCGGCAAGCCCGGCTGCGCGGTCGTCACCGCGGGCCCCGGCACCACCGACGCGGTCACCGGCGTGGCCAACGCCCTGCGCGCCGAGAGCCCCATGGTGCTCATCGGCGGCCAAGGGGCCCTGACCCAGCACAAGATGGGCTCGCTCCAGGACCTCCCGCACGTCGACATGATGGCGCCGATCACCAAGTTCGCCGCCACCGTGCCGCACACCGCGCGGGTCGCGGACATGGTCTCCATGGCCTTCCGGGAGTGCTACCACGGCGCCCCCGGGCCGTCCTTCCTGGAGATCCCGCGTGACGTGCTCGACGCCAAGGTCCCGGTGGACCAGGCCCGCATACCCCGCGCCGGCCACTACCGCGCCTCCACCCGCAGCGCCGGCGACCCCGAGGCCATCGAGAAGCTCGCCGACCTCCTCGTGCACGCCGAGAAGCCGGCCGTGCTGCTCGGCAGCCAGGTCTGGACGACCCGCGGCACCGCCGCCGCCATCGACTTCGTACGCGCCCTGAACGTGCCCGCGTACATGAACGGCGCCGGCCGCGGCACCCTGCCGCCCGGCGACCCGCACCATTACCAGCTCTCCCGCAGGTACGCCTTCACCGAGGCCGACCTCATCGTCATCGTCGGCACGCCCTTCGACTTCCGGATGGGCTACGGCAGGCGGCTCTCGCCGACCGCGACCGTCGTGCAGATCGACCTCGACTACCGCACCGTCGGCAAGAACCGCGACGTCGACCTCGGCATCGTCGGCGACGCAGGACTCGTCCTCGCCGCCGCCGCGCAGGCCGCGTCCGGCCGCCTCAACGGCAGCGCCGCCAAGCGCAAGGAGTGGCTGGAGGAGCTGCGCACGGTGGAGGAGAAGGCGCGCGCCAAGCGGCTGCCGCAACTCACCTCCGACGCCTCGCCCATCCACCCGTACCGCCTGGTCAGCGAGATCAACGACTTCCTCACCGAGGACTCCATCTACATCGGCGACGGCGGCGACATCGTCACCTTCTCAGGACAGGTCGTCCAGCCCCGCAGCCCCGGCCACTGGATGGACCCCGGGCCGCTCGGCACCCTCGGCGTCGGCGTGCCGTTCGTGCTCGCCGCCAAGCAGGCCAGGCCCGACAAGGAGGTCGTCACCCTCTTCGGCGACGGCGCCTTCTCGCTCACCGGCTGGGACTTCGAGACCCTCGTCCGCTACGACCTGCCGTTCGTCGGCATCGTCGGCAACAACTCCTCGATGAACCAGATCCGCTACGGCCAGGCCGCCAAGTACGGCGTCGAGCGCGAGCGCGTCGGCAACACCCTGGGCGACGTCCCGTACGACGAGTTCGCCCGCATGCTCGGCGGCCACGGCGAAGAGGTCCGCGACCCCGCCGAGATCGGCCCCGCGCTGCGCCGCGCCCGCGAGTCCGGCAAGCCGTCGCTCGTCAACGTCTGGGTCGACCCGGACGCGTACGCCCCCGGAACCATGAACCAGACCATGTACAAGTGAGGTGACCCCATGACGAAGGCCCTTGAGGGCGTTCGCGTCCTCGATATGACCCACGTCCAGTCCGGGCCCTCCGCCACGCAGTTGCTCGCCTGGCTCGGCGCCGACGTGATCAAGCTGGAGGCGCCCGCGGGCGACATCACCCGCAAGCAACTGCGCGACCTCCCGGACGTCGACAGCCTCTACTTCACGATGCTCAACGGCAACAAGCGCAGCATCACCCTCAACACCAAGACCCCGCGCGGCAAGGAGCTGCTCACCGAACTGGTGCGCCGCAGCGACGTGCTGGTGGAGAACTTCGGCCCCGGCGCCGTCGACCGCATGGGCTTCACCTGGGAGCGGATCCAGGAGATCAACCCGCGCATCGTCTACGCCTCGATCAAGGGCTTCGGCGAGGGCCCGTACACCGACTTCAAGGCGTACGAGGTCGTCGCCCAGGCCATGGGCGGCTCCATGGCCACGACCGGCTTCGAGGAGGGCCCGCCGCTCGCCACCGGCGCGCAGATCGGCGACTCCGGCACCGGCGTGCACACCGTCGCCGGCATCCTCGCCGCGCTCTACCAGCGCACCCGCACCGGCCGCGGCCAGCGCGTCAACGTCGCCATGCAGCACGCCGTGCTCAACCTCTGCCGGGTCAAGCTCCGCGACCAGCAGCGGCTGGCGCACGGCCCGCTCGCCGAGTACCCCAACGAGGACTTCGGCGACGAGGTGCCGCGCTCCGGCAACGCCTCCGGCGGCGGCCAGCCCGGCTGGGCGGTCCGCTGCGCGCCCGGCGGCCCCAACGACTACGTGTACGTCATCGTCCAGCCCGTCGGCTGGCAGCCGCTCACCGAGCTGATCGGCCGCCCCGAGCTGGCCGGGGACCCCGAGTGGGCCACGCCCGAGGCGCGGCTGCCGAAGCTCGGCAAGATGTTCCAGCTCATCGAGGAGTGGTCGAGCACCCTGCCCAAGTGGGAGGTGCTGGAGAAGCTCAACGCGCACAACATCCCCTGCGGCCCGATCCTCTCCACCAAGGAGATCATCGAGGACGCCAGCCTGCGGGACAACGGGATCGTCGTCGAGGTCGAGCACCCCGAGCGCGGCACGTACGTCACCGTCGGCAGCCCGCTCCGGCTCTCCGACTCGCCCGCGGCCATCCGCCGCTCCCCGCTCCTCGGCGAGCACAACCACGACATCTACGGCAGCGAACTGGGCCTGACCGCAGCGGACATGGCCGCCCTCAAGACGGACGGAGTGATCTGAGAGATGGACGGCGCCAAGGACACCGCGGCGGTCCGCGAGGTGCTCGCGGAGGTACGCGCCGAGGGCCGCACCGCGCTCACCGCCCCCGAGGCGAAGCAGATCGCGGACGCGTACGGCATCGCCGTGCCCGGCGAGGGCCTGGCCGGGGACGTGGAGGAGGCGGTGGCGCTGGCCGACGGCTTCGACGGGCCGGTCGTGCTGAAGATCGTCTCGCCGGACATCGTGCACAAGACCGACGCCGGGGGAGTGGAGGTCGGCCTCGCCGACGCCGCCGCCGTACGCGCGGCGTTCACGCGGATCGTCGCCAACGCCCGCGCGTACGACCCGGCCGCCCGGATCGACGGCGTCCAGGTCCAGCAGCAACTGCCGGCGGGCCGGGAGGTCATCGTCGGGGCCGTGACCGACCCCACCTTCGGCAAGGTCGTCGCGTTCGGCCTCGGCGGGGTGCTGGTCGAGGTGCTGAAGGACATCACCTTCCGGCTCGCGCCGGTGACCGGGGACGAGGCCGCCGGCATGCTCGACTCCATCCGCGCCGCCGAGGTGCTGCGCGGGGTGCGCGGCGAGCAGGCCGTCGACCGGCGGGCGCTGGCCGACCAGATCCGCCGGGTCTCCCAGCTCGCCGCGGACTTCCCCGAGATCGCGGAGGTCGACCTCAACCCCGTGATCGCCACCCCCGACGGCGCGCTCGCCGCCGACGTGCGGATCCTGCTCGGCGAGGGGGAGCCCGAGGCACGCCGCCGGTTCAGCCGCGAGGAGATCCTGACGGCGATGAACCGGCTGATGAAGCCGCGCTCCGTGGCCGTCATCGGCGCCTCCAACGAGACCGGAAAGATCGGCAACTCGGTGATGCGCAACCTCGTCGACGGCGGCTTCCCCGGCGACATCCACCCCGTCAACCCCAAGGCCGACGACATCCTGGGGCGCAAGGCGTACAAGACCATCGCCGACGTGCCCGGCGACGTCGACGTCGCCGTCTTCGCCATCCCCGCGGCGTACGTCCCGGCCGCCCTGGAGGAGGTGGGCCGCAAGGGCGTCCCCAACGCCGTGCTCATCCCCTCGGGCTTCGCCGAGACCGGCGAGCACGAACTCCAGCGCCGGATCGTGGACATCGCCGCCGAGCACGGCGTCCGGATCCTCGGCCCCAACATCTACGGCTACTACTCCACCTGGCAGGACCTCTGCGCCACCTTCTGCACGCCGTACGACGTGAAGGGCGGCGTGGCGCTGACCTCCCAGTCCGGCGGCATCGGCATGGCCATCCTCGGCTTCGCCAGGACCACGAAGACCGGCGTCTCCGCGATCGTCGGCCTCGGCAACAAGTCCGACGTGGACGAGGACGACCTCCTCACCTACTTCGGCGAGGACGAGAACACCACCTGCATCGCGATGCACCTGGAGGATCTGAAGGACGGCCGCGCCTTCGTCGAGGCCGCCCGCGAGACCGTGCCGAAGAAGCCCGTCGTCGTCCTCAAGGCCGGCCGCACCAGCGCCGGTGCGAAGGCCGCGGGCTCCCACACCGGGGCGCTGGCCGGCGACGACGCGGTCTACGACGACGTGCTGCGCCAGGCCGGCGTGATCCGCGCGCCGGGGCTGAACGACATGCTGGAGTACGCCCGCGCGCTGCCCGTGCTGCCCACGCCGCGGGGCGACGACATCGTCGTCATCACCGGCGCCGGCGGCTCGGGGGTGCTGCTCTCCGACGCCGTGGTCGACAACGGGCTGCGGCTGATGGAGATCCCGGCCGACCTGGACGAGGCGTTCATGCGGTTCATCCCGCCGTTCGGGGCGGCGGGCAACCCGATCGACATCACCGGCGGCGAGCCGCCGGCCACGTACGAGGCGACGATCCGGCTGGGCCTGACCGACCCGCGCATCCACGCGCTGGTCCTCGGCTACTGGCACACGATCGTCACCCCGCCCATGGTCTTCGCCGAACTCGCCGCCCGGGTGGTGGCAGAGGAGCGGGCCAAGGGCAACGTCAAGCCTGTCGTGGCGTCCCTCGCGGGCGACACGGAGGTCGAGGAGGCGAGCGCGTACCTCTTCGAGCGCGGGGTCGTCGCGTACCCGTACACGACCGAGAAGCCGGTCGCCGTACTGGGCGCGAAGTACCGCTGGGCGAGAGCGGCGGGGCTGCTCGCCTGAACCACCCGCACCACCGCAGAGATCAGGACAGGGGGCGCTGACCGGATTCTCGATACAAGGGGTGCAACCCATGACGACAACCGAAGACCGGTCGGTCCTCCCCTACCGGGAGGTGACCGACAGAAACGGCAGGACCTATCGGATAGGCGAGTCCGACGTCGACATCATGGGCCGCAAGCGGAAGTGGATGGTCATCCTTCCGTGGGTGGGCATGATGGGCATCAGCTCGGCGGAGTACGCGTTCGCCTCCGCCGAGGACACGCTCCATACCGCGCACCACTGGGCCAGCGGGCACATCTTCTGGATGATGACCGTGTGGGTGTTCTTCCAGGCCGCGGTCGCCTTCCCGGCCGGGAAGCTGCGCGAGACCGGGAAGCTGCCGGCCCGCTTCGCGATGATGCTGGGCGCCACCGGCACGCTGCTCGGCTATCTGTCCCTGGCGTACGCGCCGCACGTCGTCGTCGCGTACATCGGCTTCAGCATGTTCAGCGGCATGGGCGCCGGCATGGTCTACGCGACCTGCGTCAACATGGTCGGCAAGTGGTACCCGGAGCGTAAGGGCGGCAAGACCGGCTTCGTGAACGGCGGTTTCGCCTACGGCTCGGTGCCCTTCGTGTTCCTCTTCACCGGCTACATGGACCTGACCAACTTCCGCTGGGTGCTGGTCTCGGTCGGGCTCTTCCTCGCGCTGATGGTGGGCACGGCCGGGTTCTTCTTCAAGGACCCGCCGAAGAACTGGTGGCCCGCCGAGGTCGACCCGCTCAACCCGCCGAAGGACCCGCGGGCGGCCCGCTCGCTGAAGATGAACCCGCCCGCGGTCAAGCAGTACACCCCCCGGGAGGCGTGGGCGACGGGCCGCGTGACGCTGATGTGGTTCTGCCTGGCGTGTACGTCGGGCGTGAACATCTTCGGCATCGCCTTCCAGGTGGACATCGGTGAGGAGGCCGGCTTCGCCGGCGGGATCGTGGCCACGGCCATGTCCCTCAAGGCCGTCGTCAACGGCACCGGACGCGGCGTCATCGGCTGGCTGTCCGACCTCTACGGCCGCAAGCGCTGCCTGATCGTGGTGTGCATCGTGCTCGGCCTGTCCCAGTACGGCATCCTGTGGTCGGCCGACATGAAGAACCTGCCTCTGTTCCTGGTCTTCTCCTCGATCTCCGGCTTCGGCGGCGGCGCGATCTTCCCCATGTTCGCGGCGCTGACGGCCGACTACTTCGGCGAGAACAACAACGCCTCGAACTACGGCATGGTCTACAGCGCCAAGCTCGTCTCCGGCCTCGGCGCGGGCATGGGCTCCGTGGTCGTCGGCGCCTGGGGGCACTCCGGCGCCTTCCTGCTGGCCGGCTCCATCTCGCTCTTCGCCGGCTTCATGGCGCTGTTCCTGACCCCACCGGGACGGCAGCGGCTGAAGGACATCGAGCCCAACCCGCGGCCGATCAGCAGAGAGACGGACTAGCCCCGGGTCCAGGTCCCCGACCCGGCGACTCCGCCCCGGCGAGGGCGGAACGCACAGGAGAGGCCCCGGCCGACCGCTACCCGGCCGGGGCCCTAGCGGGGGTGGTCGTCGTGCTGGCGCTGGTGGTACGAGCGGCGGGTGTGCTCGGTGTGCGCGCGCATGACCTCCTGGGCACGGGCCTCGTCGCGGTCGTGCACGGCGGCGATCAGCTCGCGGTGCTCGATCCAGGACTGGGCGCCGCGCTGCCGGGCCACCGGTGTGTAGTACCAGCGGACGCGGCGCTCGACCTGGGCGGCGAGCTCGGCCAGCACGGCGTTACCGGCCAGCTCCATGACGTACGCGTGGAAGGCGAGGTTCGCGGCGACGACGGCTTCCAGGTCGTCGGCCGCCACGGCCCGTTCGCCCGTCGCGCACAGCTCCTCCAGCCGGGCGATGCCCTGGCCGGAGGCGTTGGCGGCGGCGAGCCTGGCGGCCTCGGTCTCCAGCAGCGCGCGGACGACGAGGAGCTGGTCGGCCTCGGCGTCGGTCGGCTCGTGCACGTACGCGCCCTGGGCGGGGCGCAGATCGACCCAGCCCTCGGTGTTGAGCCGCTGCAGCGCCTCGCGCACGGGCTGGCGGGAGACGCCGAGGTGGCCGGCCAACTCGGTCTCGACCAAGTGCTGTCCCGGCGGGAGGGTGCGCGTGATGATCAGCTCGAGAAGGGCCTCGTACACCCGCTCGCGGAGCGGGCCCGGCCGCTCCAGCCGCGGCATCGCCCCCTGGGGTAGTCCCTGGGACAGCATCGATCTCCCCACCCTCTGTCGCCCCCGGCGACAGGTGAATTGGCTTTTGTCTACAGTCTACCGAGAGCGTGGATGAAGGATGAGTGCCCCCCGTGGTGAGGAAGTTCACACCATTTGTGGTGCGGTGTCAGCGCGGCAGCCGCAGCAACTCCACCTCGTCCGCCCCGCCCGGCGGCAGCACCGCCACCGCGTCCGCCGCCGCCGCGCCCCAGAGCAGCCCGGGGCGGTCGTGGCCGACCGGGACGGCGCGGGTGCCGTCGAGCGTCACCGGGACGAGCCGGGTGTCGCGCGGGTGCGGGGCGGGCGCGCGGGAGCCCGCGGCGGGGGCCGGGGCGAGCCGGGCGCGCCAGGGCGGCGGGGGAGTGCGGCCCGCCAGCCGTTCCAGGAGCGGTACGAGCAGCGTCAGGCAGGCGGCGAAGGCGGCGTACGGGTTTCCCGGCAGGCCGACGACCGGCGGCCCGCCGCCGGGGAGCCGGGCCAGCAGTTGCGGATGCCCGGGCCGGCAGGCCACCCCGTCGACGAGCACATCCGCGCCCAAGTCGGCCAGCGCCGGGCGCAGATGGTCGGCGGGACCGCGGGACGAGGCGCCGCATACTGCGACGGCGTCGGCCCCGGCCGCCGCCCGGGTCAGCGCGGCGGTCAGCGGCGGGCGGCCGTCCGGCAGGTACGTCACGGGCTGCGGCGCGCCGCCTGCCCAGGTCACGACGCCGGGCAGCAGCGGGCCCACCGCGTCGCGGACCCGGCCGGCCGGCGGGGTGCCGCGGCGTACCAACTCGTCGCCGGTGACGAGGAGCGCGACGCGGGGGCGGCGGTGCACGGCGACCCGGTCGTACCCGAGGCTCGCGGCGAGCCCCAGCGCCGCCGGGGTCAGCACGGCGCCTGGCGGCAGCACCTCGGCACCGGCCGGGCACTCCTCGCCGCGCCGCCGCACGTGCCGTCCCGGCCGCACGGCGCCGGCCACCGACGGGCCGGTGCGCAGGGCGTCTTCGTACGGCAGCACCGCCTCGGCGCCCTCGGGCACCCGGGCGCCGGTGGCGACCTCCAGCGCCCGCCCGGCCGCGAGCCGCGCCACCGGCGGCTCCTGTCCCGCCAGCACCCGCCCGGCGACGGTCCACGGCCCGGGCCCGGCCACGGCGTAGCCGTCCATCGCGGCGGTGTCGAACGCCGGCAGCGGCGCGCGGGCCGTCAACGGCTCGGCGAGCGCCCGCCCGTGGGCCCGGCGCAGCGGGGTGTCGCGGACGGCGAGCGGGCCCGCCGCGGCCGCGGCGGCGGCGCGCGCCTCCGGCCAGCCCCGTGCGGCGGCGGGCGCGGTGCGGGGCGGGGGAGTTGTTCCGAGCGTCGTCATCAGCGGCCTCCCGCGGGTTGCGGCGCGGCCCAACGGGCCGCCGTAGAAGGGGTGCACGACCCTTGACCCCCATGAAAGGCATACTGTAGACAATATTCTGTCGACTAGGAAAGAGCCCCCGCGATCGCATCGCACGCAAGGGAGCCCGCCAGTGAAAGTCGCAGTTGTCGGTGCCGGCGCGATCGGTGCCTACGTCGGAGCAGCGCTCCACCGCGCCGGTGCCGACGTCCATCTCATCGCCCGCGGACCCCATCTGGCCGCCATGCGCCGTGCAGGCGTCAGCGTGCTCAGCCCGCGCGGCGACTTCACCGCCCGCCCCGAGGCGACGGACGACCCGGCGGCCGTAGGCCCCGTCGACTACGTCTTCCTCGGGCTGAAGGCGAACTCGTACGCCACCAGCGGCCCGCTCGTCCACCCGCTGCTGCACGACAGGACGGCGGTCATCGCCGCCCAGAACGGCATCCCCTGGTGGTACTTCCACGGACTGCCGGGCCCGTACACCGGACAGCGCATCGAGAGCGTCGACCCCGGCGGCGCCGTCACCCGTACCCTGCCGCCCGAGCGCGCCATCGGCTGCGTCGTCTACGCCGCCACCGAACTCGCCGCGCCCGGCGTCGTACGCCACCTGGAGGGCACCCGCTTCTCCATCGGCGAACCGGACGGCGCCGTCAGCCCGCGCTGCCTCGACTTCAGCGCCGCCATGGTGGCCGGAGGGCTCAAGTGCCCGGTCGAGCCCGACCTGCGCAACGACATCTGGATCAAGCTGCTCGGCAACATCTCGTTCAACCCCATCAGCGCGCTCACCCGCGCCACCATGGGCGAGATCGCCGGGCACGACGGCACCCGCGAGCTGGTCACCGCCATGATGCGGGAGACCCTGGAGGTCGCCGCGCGGCTCGGCAGCCGGCCCGGGATCTCCATCGAACGGCGGCTCGACGGCGCCGCGCGCGTCGGCGACCACAAGACCTCCACCCTCCAGGACCTGGAGCGGGGCAAGCCGCTCGAACTCGACGTGCTGCTCGCCGCCGTGGTCGAGCTGGCCGGCCTGACCGGCGTCCCCGTGCCCACCGTGCGTGCCATCGCCGCGGTCGCGGGACTGCTCGCCGAGACGACGGCCCGTACCCCCGCCGCGGCCGACCGGAGCAACCCGAGCAACCCCAGCAGCCAGGACACCGCCAGGAGCGCCTCATGAAGGACCGCAACAGGACCCCGAAGCAGTACCCGCGGCTCACCCACCCGCTCGTCCGCGGCGCGGACGGCGAGCTGCACCGGGCGACCTGGGAGGAGGCGCTGGACGCCGCCGCGCGCGGCTTCGCCGCGGCCACCGACGCGCACGGCCCCGACGCGTTCGGCATGTTCTCCTGCGCCCGCTCCACGAACGAGATGAACTACGTCGCGCAGAAGTTCACCCGCGTCGTCATCGGCACCAACAACGTCGACTCCTGCAACCGCACCTGCCACGCCCCCAGCGTCGCGGGCCTGTCCGCCGTCTTCGGCTCCGGCGGCGGCACCTCCTCGTACGCGGAGGTCGAGGAGACCGACCTGATCGTGATGTGGGGCTCCAACGCCCGCTTCGCGCACCCGATCTTCTTCCAGCACGTGCTGAAGGGCATCCGCAACGGCGCCCGGATGTTCGCCGTCGACCCGCGCCGTACGGGGACCGCCGAGTGGGCCGACCGCTGGCTCGGCCTCGACGTCGGCACCGACATCCCGCTCGCCCACGCAGTGGGCCGCGAGATCATCCACGCCGGGCTCGCCAACACCGCGTTCATCGAACGGGCCACCAGCGGCTACGAGGAGTACGCCGCCGCCGTCGAGCCCTGGACCCTGGCCGCCGCCGAGCAGGTCACCGGCGTCCCCGCCGCGGCGATCCGCGAGCTGGCGCACGCGTACGCCACGGCGGAGCGCGCCCAGTTGTGCTGGACCCTCGGCATCACCGAGCACCACAACGCCACCGACAACGTCCGCGCCCTGATCAACCTCGCCCTCCTCACCGGCCACGTCGGCCGCCACGGCAGCGGGCTCCAGCCCCTGCGCGGCCAGAACAACGTCCAGGGCGGCGGCGACATGGGCGCCATCCCCAACCGGCTGCCCGGCTTCCAGGACATCCTGGAGCCGGCGGTGCGGGAGCGCTTCGAGACGGCCTGGGACGCCGTCATCCAGCCCCGCTACGGCCTCAACCTCACCGAGATGCTCGACGGCATCGAACGCGGCACGCTGAAGGCCGTCTACTGCATCGGCGAGAACCCTGCCCAGTCCGAGGCCGACAACGAGCACACCGTCCAGCGGCTGCGCGCCCTCGACCACCTCGTCGTCCAGGACATCTTCCTGACGAAGACCGCGCTGCTCGCCGACGTCGTGCTGCCCGCCTCCGCCGCCTGGTGCGAGACCGAGGGCACCACGACCAACAGCGAACGGCGCGTCCAGCGCGTCCGCAAGGCCGTCCGTCCGCCCGGCGAGGCGCGCGACGACATCGACATCCTCTGCGAGCTGGCCCGCCGGCTTGGCCACGACTGGAAGTACGGCGAGGCCGAGGCGGTCTGGGACGAACTGCGCGCGGTCTCGCCCGACCACCGCGGCATGACGTACGCGCGCCTGGAGCAGCACCAGGGCATCCAGTGGCCCTGCCCCAGCGAGGACCGGCTGGAGCCGACGTACCTCCACGGCCGCCTCTGGGAGGCCGGCCCAGAACGCCGCGGCCCGCGCGCGGCCTTCGGCCCGGTGCTGCACTCCCCGCCGGTGGACCTCCTGGACGACGACTACCCGCTGCGGCTCACCACCGGCCGGAGGCTCGACTCGTACAACACGGGCGTGCAGTCCAGCGGCTTCGCCTCGCCGCTGCGCCGCGGCGAGAACATCGAGCTGTCCCCGGAGGACGCGGCGGCCTACGGCGTCGCCCACGGCGAGGAGGTCCGCGTCACCTCGCGCCGCGGCTCGGTCGTCGCCCCGGTGTGGATCGACGAAGGGCTGCGGCCCGGGCTGGCGTTCATGACGCTGCACTTCCCGGACGAGGTCGACACCAACCAGTTGACGATCGAGGCCACGTGCCCGATCGCGGGCACGGCGGAGTACAAGGCCGCGGCCGTACGCATCGACAAGCTCGCCGCCCGGCAGGCGGTGCCGTCGTGGACCTGAAGTACACCGACGCCAAGCCCTCCGACGCCGAACGCGGCGCCGTCGACGAGCTGCTGGGCCCCGCGCCTACGGGCTGGGAGGGCGGCGAACGCGACGCGGCGGACCTGCGCTGGGCGAAGGGCGGCCACGAGGCCCGCGACCGCCGCGACCTCCTGCTCCCGGCCCTGCACGCGGTCAACGACCGGGTGGGCTGGATCAGCGAGGGCGCCCTGGACTACATCTGCCGCCGCCTGACGGTCCCCCCGGCGGAGGCGTACGGGGTCGCCACCTTCTACGCGATGTTCTCCCTGCGTCCGCGCCCGGCGACGGTGCTCCACGTCTGCACGGACATCGCGTGTGCGGCGAGGGGATCGAAGCGCGTGACGGAGTCCCTGACGTCACGCCTGGGCCCGCCGGGCACCCCCGCGGGCCGCGCGATATGGCAGGAGAGCCCATGCCTGGGCCTGTGCGAACGGGCCCCGGCGGCGCTGGTGATACGGGCGGGGGAGGTACCGGAGGCGCGGGGGGCGGGGGCCGGCGGCGCACCCCCCGGTTTCGGGAAGGGGCGGGATCGGGGAACCCCCACCACCGCCGTCGTCGCCCCCGCCACCACCGACGGCCTCATCCTCGCCGCCCACGACCCCGCCCGCGCCGACCAGGAACCACCACCCGCCGCCGCGGTCCCCCAGACCGGCGACCCCGGCCTCGTCCTCCTTCGCCGCGTCGGCACCACCGACCCCGCCGACCTCGACGACTACCGCGCCCACGGCGGCTACACCGCCCTGCGCAACGCCTTCGCCCTCGGCCCCGCCGGCGTCATCCGCGAGGTCACCGACGCCGGTCTCCTCGGCCGCGGCGGCGCCGCCTTCCCCACCGGGCGCAAGTGGCAGGCCACCGCCTCCCAGCCCGTCCGCACCCGCTATCTCGTCTGCAACGCCGACGAGTCCGAGCCCGGCACCTTCAAGGACCGCGTGCTCATGGAAGGCGACCCCTACGCCCTCATCGAGGCCATGACCATCGCCGGCTACGCCGTCGGCGCCCACCGCGGCTACCTCTACCTCCGCGGCGAATACCCCCGCGCCCTCGACCGCCTCACCCACGCCGCGGACCGGGCCCGCGCCCGCGGACTCCTCGGCGACGACGTCCTCGGCCAGGGCTACGCCTTCGACATCGAGATCCGCCGCGGCGCCGGCGCGTACATCTGCGGCGAGGAGACCGCGATCTTCAACTCCATCGAGGGCCACCGCGGCGAGCCGCGCACCAAGCCCCCGTTCCCCACCGAACGGGGCCTCTTCGGCAAACCCACCGCCGTCAACAACGTCGAGACCCTGGTCAACGTCCTGCCGATCCTCACCCACGGCGCCGCCGCCTTCGCCGCGACCGGCACCGAGTCCTCCACCGGCACCAAGCTCTTCTGCGTCGCCGGCACCGTCGACCGCCCCGGCGTGTTCGAGGTCCCCTTCGGCGCGACCCTCCGCGACCTCCTCGACCTCGCCGGCGGTCCCCCGCCCGGCCTCCGCGCCGTGCTGCTCGGCGGTGCCGCCGGCGGCTTCGTGCGGCCCGACGAGCTGGACGTGCCGCTGACCTTCGAGGGTGCCCGCGCCGCAGGCGCCACCCTCGGCTCGGGCGTCGTCCTCGTCCTGGACGACACCGTCGACCTGCCCCGCATCCTCATCCGCGTCGCGGAGTTCTTCCGCGACGAGTCCTGCGGCCAGTGCGTACCGTGCCGCGTCGGCACCGTGCGGCAGGAGGAGGCCCTGCACCGCATCGCGGACCTCCGCGGCGCCGAAGCCGCGGCCGACGTCGCGCTGCTGCGCGAGGTGGGCCAGGTCATGCGCGACGCCTCCATCTGCGGTCTCGGCCAGACCGCGTGGAACGCCGTGGAGTCCGCCATCGACCGCCTGGGAGCCTACGAATGAGCAGCGTCCCGCTCGGCCTGCCGCGCCGCCGCGTCGAGTTCGAACTCGACGGCGAGACCGTCCACGCCCTGGAGGGCGACACGATCCTCGACGCCTGCACCGCCGCGGGCAAGGACATCCCGACCCTCTGCTACGGCGACACGCTCACGCCCAAGAACGCCTGCCGGGTCTGCGTGGTGGAGGTGGAGGGCGCCCGCGCGCTCGCGCCCGCGTGCTCGCGCCGCGCGGAGCCGGGCATGAAGGTCCGTACGGGCAGCGAGCGGGCCCGGCACAGCCGCAAGCTGGTCCTCGAACTCCTCGCCTCCTCCACCGACTTGTCGACGACGCCGCATGTCGCCGGGTGGATCGAGGAGTACGGCGCGGAGCCCGGCCGGTTCGGTCCTGACGCGGCGACGGTGGGGGACCGCGGCGCGAAGGTCGACAACGACCTCTATGTGCGCGAGTACGGCAAGTGCATCATGTGTTACAAGTGCGTCGACGCCTGCGGCGACCAGTGGCAGAACACCTTCGCCATCGCGGTGGCCGGCCGGGGTTTCGACACGACGATCGCCGTGGAGCACGACGGGCCGCTGCCCGATTCGGCCTGTGTCTACTGCGGCAACTGCATCGAGGTCTGTCCCACCGGGGCGCTGAGCTTCAGGACCGAGTACGAGATGCGCGCGGCCGGCACGTGGGACGAGGACGCGCAGACGGAGACGACGACGGTGTGCGCGTACTGCGGGGTGGGCTGCAACCTCACGCTGCACGTGCAGGACAACCGGATCGTCAAGGTCGGCTCGCCGCACGACAACCCCATCACGCGGGGCAACCTGTGCATCAAGGGCCGGTTCGGCTACCAGCACGTCCAGAACGTCCAGGGTACGGAGTGATCGGCGATGGGTCGGGTGACGGTGCGGCGTCCGGTGGTGCGGGTGCGCGGGGGGCGGGTGGACCGGCGGGCGGACACGCTGGTGGCGGAGGAGCCGCTGGAGATCCGGCTGGGGGGCCGGGCGTTGGCGATCACGATGCGGACGCCGGGTGACGACTTCGCACTGGCGGCGGGGTTCCTGGTCAGCGAGGGGGTGGTGGCCGAGGGCGGGGAACTGGCCGGGATCACGTACTGCGCGGGGGCGGTGGACGGTGCGGAGGGCGGGAACACGTACAACGTGGTGGACGTGCGCCTGGCCGCGGGGGTGCCCGTGCCGGACGTCTCGCTGGAGCGCAACGTCTATACGACGTCGTCGTGCGGCTTGTGCGGGAAGGCGAGCCTGGACGCGGTCCGTACGACCACCCGCTGGCCTCTCGCCGACGGCGACATGCGCCTCACGCCCGGGGTCCTGGCCGCGCTGCCCGACCGGCTGCGGGCCGGGCAGCGGGTCTTCGACCGCACCGGGGGACTGCACGCCGCCGCGCTGTTCACTCCGGAGGGAGAGCTGATCGACCTGCGCGAGGACGTGGGCCGCCACAACGCCGTCGACAAGCTGATCGGCCGGGCGTTGCAGCAGGACCGCCTCCCGCTCTCCGGCACCGTGCTGATGGTCTCGGGGCGCGCCTCCTTCGAACTGGCCCAGAAGGCCGCGATGGCCGGCATCCCGGTGCTGGCCGCGGTCTCCGCGCCGTCGTCCCTGGCCGTCGACCTCGCCGCCGAGACCGGCATGACGCTGGTCGGCTTCCTGCGCGGCGACACCATGAACGTGTACGCAGGCGAACACCGCATCGCCCCGCACCGTACGGTCGCGGGCGTCTGATCGGCCCCGTCGCGTGCGCGGGCGCGGGGCCGGCCGGCGGGGTGCGCCCCCTGCGCCTGCCGGCCCCCGACGCCCGCGCGGCCCTCCCGCGCGCCGCCTCGCCGACGTGCCCTCTTGACCGGAGCTTTGGCCCGCCCCTCTTGTCCCGGCCGGGCGTTCACCGAAGACTTGACGCAATGAGCAAAATGCACACCTGCGTTGGAGCGTGAGCGACCACCGTGACCGGGAAGAGAACGCTGGGCCCTCGGGTGCGGCCGCTCGGGCCCCGCCCCGGCCGTCCCGACACCAGGGCGGACATCATCCGGGCCGCCAAGCGCATGTTCGCCCGCGGCTACGGCGCCTGCAGCCTGCGCGCGGTCGCGCGCGAGGCGGGCGTCGACCCGTCCCTCCTCGTCCAGTTCTTCGGCAGCAAGGAGGGGCTGTACCTGGCCGCCATCGCCGACGTGATGCGCCCCGACGACGTGCTCGGGCGGATCATCGGCGACGCCTCCGACGGTCTGGGCGGCCGGCTCGCCGCCTATTACTTCGATCTGTGGGACGACGCCGAGACCAGGTGGCCCTTTCAGGCGATCCTGCTCTCCGCCGCCTCGTACCAGCCGGCCGCCGCCATCCTGCGCGACTTCATCACCCGCGAACTGGTCGCCCGCATCGCTTCCCGCGCCGTCAAGGACCGCGCGGAGCTGCGCGCCGGCCTCGCAGGATCCCACCTCGTGGGCACCGCGCTGGTGCGCTACGTGGTGCGCTTCGGCCCGCTCGCCGAGTTGCCTCGGCCGGAGTTGGCCGAGATCGTGGGCCGTACCATCGACGGCTATCTCTTCGGACCGCTTCCCGCCGCACAGAGTTAGCGCGCCGAGTCAACCTCAGGAGTGTCTGCTGCGTCACGGGTGGGGGCAGTGGCGTGCGGGTCCGGCCGCGATCTAGAATCGCGAGCTAACTCAACAGATGTTGATAAAGGGCTTCGTGCCGTGATGGACTCGGCGTAATCGGCGCATCTGCCGGAGGGAGAGCAATGGCCTTCGACATACCGGGCTACATCAACACGGCCGGACGCGTCCAGGTCGACGATCTGGATCTCGACGCGTTCGCCGAGCGCCCGCTGTCCGCGGAGGCACTGCGCTGTCTGCGGTACATGTCGGACGTGGAGAGCCACACGGTCTGCTACCTGCGGGACGTGCTGGTCACCCCCTCGCACCGGGACCCGGACGTCACGGCGTTCATGTCGATGTGGGCCTTCGAGGAGTTCTGGCACGGCGAGGCGATCGACTCGGTGCTGCGGGCCCACGGGCAGAAGGCCGACTACGACCACATCCGCGAGGTGCGCGAGGCGCAGGGCATCAAGGACCGGCTGGCGCCGATCTACCAGTCCATCGCGGCCAACGCCATCGGCGACGACTTCGTGGCCGTGCACATGACGTGGGGTGCCATAAACGAGTGGTCCGCGCACGCCGCGTACGGCAGCCTCATCGAGAAGGAGCAGCACCCCGAGCTGACCAAGCTGCTCGGCCGCATACAGCGTCAGGAGTCCCGTCATCTCGCGTTCTACGCCAGCCAGGCCAAGGAGCGCCTGGAGCGCTCCCAGCGCGCCCGTTCACTGGCGCGCTGGGTGACCGAGCGCTTCTGGCAGCCCGTCGGCTCCACCATCCAGCCCGTGGAGGAGACCCGGTTCGTGCTGCGGCACCTGCTGGGTGACGACGCGGGCGCCGCCGCCGTGCGCAAGATCGACGAGAAGGTGCACAAGCTTCCCGGCATGGCCGGGCTCAACCTGGTCCAGCGCGGCGTCGCGGGCTTCGGCGCCGGCGTGCCCGTCGGCGGCCTGAGTGCCGCCAGGCGCAGCTCCCGCAAGCGGCTGGTCGCCGGCGCCGCGGTGGTCGCGGGCGCGGCCGGGATCGCCGCCGTACGACGTCGATCGGCGGGCTCACACGCATGACGGACGCCGGCCCCGCCGCGCACCACGGCCCCGCCGCCGACCGGCGCGGGCCCACCGCAACCGCCGCCGGTGACCCCGCGGCCGCCCCCGCGCCGGGGCCGGCCGCCGCGGACTCCGGCGAGCCGGACGCGGGCGCGGCCGCCGCCGCGCTGCTGGCGGAAGTCAAACGACTCGGCAGCGTCGCGGTGGCATACTCCGGTGGCGTGGATTCCACGGTCGTCCTCGCCGCGGCCGTACGCGCCCTCGGCCCCGGCCGGGCCGTCGCCGTCATCGCCGACTCGCCCGCCCTGGCCCGCGGCGAGCTGGCCCTCGCCCGCGACACGGCGGCGGACCTCGGCGCCGAACTCGTCGTGCTGGACACCGACGAGCTGTCCGTCGCGGGCTATCGCGCCAACGCCGGCGACCGCTGCTACTTCTGCAAGCAGACCGTGCTCGGCCGGGTCTCCGGCTACGCCGCGGAGCACGGCTTCGCGCACGTCGCCACCGGCACCCACCTCGACGACCGCCGCGCCGCCCACCGCCCCGGGCTGCGCGCCGCCAAGGAACTCGCCGCCGCCGAGCCGCTGGCCGCCGCCGGCCTCGGCAAGGCCGCGGTGCGCGCGGTCGCGCGGGCGTGGGGGCTTCCGGTCGCGGAGAAGCCCGGCATGCCGTGCCTGGCGTCCAGGATCGCGGTGGGCATCACGGTCTCCAAGGACCGGCTGCACCTGGTCGAACGGGCCGAGGAGAGGGTCCGCGAAACGCTGGACGAGCACCGGGTGGGCGCCCGCGACGTCCGCGTACGGCTGCTGAAGCAAGGATTCCGGATCGAGCTGGACGCGCCCGCGCACCGCCAGGTCGCCGCCGCCCACGGCCTCGGCGACACGCTGCTGCGCGAGGTCGCCGCCGTCGGCCCGCTCGGCGAGGGCAGTCTCGCCCCGTACCGTACGGGCGCGGTGAGCACCGCCGCCCGCGCGGCCTCCCGCACCGTCTCTTCCGATGGAGCGCCGACGCGATGAGCGAGCCGCGCGGCAGCGCCCTCGACGCCACCGGCCTCGCCGGGCTGCTGGCCGGCGGCATCGCGGAGGTCGGCGACTTCGCCCGCCTCGACGTGGGCCGGCGGCGCCGCACCGGCGTGCCCGAAGTCGTCTACGCGGACGGCAAGACCCCGCAGCAGACCCTCCAGCTCCTCGCCGAACTGCGCGGCCGCACACCGGACTCCCCGGCGCTGGCCACCCGCTGCCCCGAGGAGGTGCTGCGGGACGCGCCCGACACGTTCGCCGACGAGCCGGTACGCGTCGACACCCGCGCCCGCACCGTCACCGTGGGCCCGCTGCCGGCTCCGCGCGGCACCGTCGCCGTGCTCACCGCCGGCACCAGCGACCTGCCCGTCGCCCGCGAGGCCGTCGCCACCCTCGACGCGCTGGGCACCGGCTCGCGGCTCTACGCCGACGTCGGCGTCGCCGGGCTGTCCCGGCTGCTCTCGGTGCTCGCCGAAGTGCGCGCCGCGGACTGCGCGATCGTCGTCGCGGGCATGGACGGCGCCCTCCCGAGCGTCGTCACCGGACTGCTCACCGCCCCCGTCGTCGGCGTCCCCACCAGCGTCGGCTACGGCTTCGCCGACGCCGGCCGCGCCGCCGCGGGCGCGATGCTCGCCTCGTGCGCACCCGGGCTCACGGTCGTCAACATCGACAACGGCTTCGGCGCCGCCGTGCACGCCGCCAAGATCGTGGGGGTACGCGCCGGTGACTGAACAGCGCAGCGCCCGCCCCGCCTTCGCGTACGACGTCGCTCACACGGGGGAGGCCGCCCCGCGCGCCGGTGTGGCGGCGGAGACGTACGGGAAGGGCTCTCCCACCGATCATGAACGGGACTCGCCGGGGGTGACGCACGGTGGCTGAGGGGACGGCCGCGGCCCATCTCGACTGCACCGCAGGGGTGGCCGGCGACATGCTGCTCGGCGCGCTGCTCGACGCCGGCGCGCGCCTCGCCGCCGCACGCGACGCGGTCGCCGCACTCAAGATCGACGGGCTCGACGTGTCCGTGGCGCGCGACCGCCGCGGCGGCTTCGGATGCAACCGCGTCACCGTCCACCGCCCTGCCGTCCCCGACCACCACCGGCACCTCGCCGACGTCCTCGCCGACCTCGACCGCGCCACCGGCGCCGGACTCGCCGCGCTCGCCGCGGACTTCGCCGCCCGCGTCTTCCGGCTGCTCGCCGAGGCCGAGGGCAAGGCGCACGGCACCACCGCCGAGGAGGTCCACTTCCACGAGGTCGGCGCCTTCGACGCGCTCGCCGACGTGGTCGGCTGCGCCGCCGCCCTCGCCGACCTGGGCCTGCTCGCCCCCGGCGCCGCCGTCACCACCTCCCCGCTCGCCGCCGGCAGCGGGGAAGTCGACTGCGCGCACGGCCGGATGCCCGTCCCCGTACCCGCCGTGCTGCACCTGGCCGCCGCCGGCGGCCTCGTGCTGACCGGCGGCGGCCTCGCCGGCGAGCGCACCACCCCCACCGGCGCCGCGCTCGTCGCCGCCCTCGCCGCGCCCGGACCGCTGCCGGACATGGCGATACGGGCCGTGGGCACCGGCGGCGGCCGCCGCGACACCCCCGACCGTCCCAACATCACCCGCGTCGTCGTCGGCACCCGCACCGCCCCCGCGGCCGGCGGGCCCGCCGAGGGCGAGGTCACCGTCGTGGAGAGCACCGTCGACGACCTCGACCCGCGGCTGTGGCCCTCGGTCCTCGCCGCCCTGCGCGCCGCCGGCGCGTGGGACTGCTGGACCACCGAGACCGTCGGCAGGCACGGCCGCCCCGGCCGCGTCGTCACCGCGCTGTGCGCGGCGGAGGTACGGCCCGCCGTGGCCGACGTGCTGTTCCGGCACACCACCACGCTCGGCGTCCGCTGGTCCGCCCACCGTCGCCTGATGCTGCCCCGGCAGAGCGCCGTGGTCGCCGTGGGCCCGCCCGGCGCCGAGCAGCAGGTCACCGTCAAGGTCGCGGACGGGCCCGGCGGCGCGCTCACCGTACAGCCGGAGCTGGCCGAAGCGGAGGCCGCCGCGGCCGCGCTGGGCTGGCCCGTACGCGCGGTGTGCGAAGCTGCCGCAGTCCGCTACCGGGGCGACCTGGCGGTGCCGCGGCCCGCCACCGGTTGACCGCCGGTCCGCAACAGAAACAGAGACCGGCATATGCAAGACCAGACCAGGGGAGGGCACGAGTGACGGGGACTTACCGCATCGGGCGACTCGACGACGCGCACGTCCTGCTGACCGGGGCCACCGGCTTCATCGGGCAGGCGCTGCTGGAGCGGCTGCTGTCCGGCCATCCCGGCACCCGCGTCTCGATCGTCGTCCGCCCGCGGGGCAACGGCGGTGCCGCCGACCGCTTCCGCCGCCTGCTGCGCAAGGACGTCTTCCGCACCTGGCGCGAACGGGTCGGCGACGAGGCCGCGTTCGCCGAGGCGGAGCGGCGCGTCACCGTCATCGAGGGCGCCCTCGACAAGCTGGAGGACGTCGAGTTCCCCGCGGACATCGACGTCGCCATCCACTGCGCCTCGTCCGTCTCCTTCGACCCGCCCATCGACGAGGCGTTCCGCAGCAACGTGTCCGGCGCCGTCGCGCTGTACGAGAAGCTGGGCAGGCAGGAGCGCCCGCCGCACATCGTGCACATCTCCACCGCGTACGTCTCCAGCGGCGGCCAGGGCCTCGTCCGGGAGGGCCGGCTCACCCACGACGTCGACTGGCGCGGCGAGCTGGCCCAGGGCCTGGCCGCGCGCGACGACGTCGAGCGCGCCTCCCGCCGCCCCGAGGTGCTGCGCAAGGCGCTGGAGAAGGCCGGCCGCGACCACGGCAAGGCGGGACCGCAGATCGCCGCCAAGGACGCCGAGGACGCCCGCCGCGCGTGGGTCGAGGAGCGGCTCGTCGAACACGGCGCCACCCGCGCCGAGATCCTCGGCTTCTCCGACGTCTACACCTTCACCAAGGCGATGTCCGAGCGCGCCGTCGAGGAACTGTGGGCGGGCCGGCCGCTGTCGATCGTGCGGCCCGCGATCGTGGAGAGCGCGCTGCGCCACCCGTACCCCGGCTGGATCGACGGCTTCAAGATGGCCGACCCGCTGATCATCGCGTACGGCAGCGGGCTGCTGCGTGACATGCCGGGGCAGCCGGACACCGTGATGGACGTCGTCCCCGTCGACCTCGTCGTCAACGCCACCCTCGCCGCCGCCGCGGCGCCGCCCGAGGAGGGCGCGGGGCCGCACTACTTCCACGTCGGCTCCGGCGCCACCAACCCCCTCACGCTGCGCGACCTGTACAAGCACGTGCACTCCTACTTCCGCCGCGACCCGCTGCCGGAGAGCAGCGGCCGCGGCCACGTCCGGCCGCCGTCGTGGACCTTCCCCGGCGCCGCCCGGGTGGAGTTCGCGCTCGGCGCCGGCGAGCGCGCCGCGAACTTCGCCGACAAGGTCCTCGGCCAACTGCCCGGCACCGAGCGCACCCAGGAGTGGGCGAGCAGGCTGCACAAGGAGAAGCGCTCGCTGGAGACCCTGCGCCGCTACTCCGACCTGTACGGCGTCTACACCCGTACCGCCGTCGTCTACGACGACCGCGAACTGCGCGCACTGAACGAGGCGCTGCCCGCCGACCGCGCCGCCGAGCACGGCTTCGACCCCGCCGAGATCGACTGGTACACGTACCTCGAAGAGGTCCACTGCCCCAAGGTCACCGCGCCGCTGCGGGCCAGAACCGGCGGCGGCCGCAAGACCCGCAAGCCCAACCCCGCCGCGCTCCCGCCCGGCGGCGACACCGCCGCCGGCAGCACGGCCGCCGTCTTCGACCTGGACGGCACGATCATCGCCTCCGACATCGTCGAGTCCTACGTCTGGACCCGGCTGGCGTCGCTGCCGCGCGGGCGCTGGGCCCCCGAGTTGTTCGACCTCGCCCGCAACGCGCCGCGCTACCTGCTCGCGGAGCGGCGCGACCGCGGCGACGTGATGCGCTCCTTCTTCCGCCGCTACGAGGGCGCACGCGCGGAGGAACTCCGCGCCCTGGTCGCGGAGCAGGTCGGCGACGCGCTGCTGCACCGCGTGATGCCCGAGGCCGTACGCCGCATCCGCGCGCACCGCGCCGCGGGCCACCGCACGGTGCTCATCACCGGCAGCCTCGACCTGCTCGTGGAGCCGCTGCGGCCGCTCTTCGACGACATCGAGGCGACCCACCTCGCCGAGCACGACGGCGTCCTGACCGGCTTCCTGCGCACCCCGCCGATCGTCGGCGAGGGCCGCGCGGCGTGGCTGCAGAGCCACGCCCGCGAGCGGGAACTCGACCTCGGCGCCAGCTTCGGCTACGCCGACAGCTACTCGGACCGGCCGCTGCTTGAGGTCGTGGGCAAGCCGCACGCGGTCAACCCCGACACCCGGCTGTTCCGGCACGCCAAGCGCCACCGCTGGGAGATCGCCCGCTGGGGGACGCACACCGCGAGCCGCTGGGACGCGCTCGCGGGCACCGTGATCAGCCACACCCGGCCGCGTCCCGTACGGGCCCTGCCCGCGGCCGGCCGCACCGCATCCGACGGAGAGGCCCGATGAGCCTGGCGCTTCAGTACCACCGTTCGCCCGCGCGCTTCCTGGCCGCCCGCGGGCTCAGCCGCACCCGCAGCCGCGCCGCCGGCTCGCTGGCCGGCTCGCTCGCGCCGCTGCGGCTCACCCGCGACCGGCGCGAACTGCCCAAGGGCGACGGCTGGACCCGGCTGGCGCCCAGCCTGTCCGGCATCTGCGGCTCGGACCTCGGGATGCTCAACGGCACCGTGTCGCCGTATCTGGCGGCGCTGACGTCCACGCCGTTCGTGCCGGGACACGAGGTCGTCGGCACCACCGTCGACGACCTGCCGACCATCCCGCGCGGCACCCGCGTCGTGCTCGACCCGGTGCTGTCCTGCGCGGTGCGCGGCCTGCCCGAGTGCGACGCCTGCCGCGCCGGACACACCAACCGCTGTGACCACATCACCTCCGGGCACCTGTCGCCCGGCATGCAGACCGGCTACTGCGCCGACACCGGCGGCGGCTGGGCGCAGCGCATGGTCGCCCACGAGCACCAGCTCCGCCCGGTGCCCGACGACCTGCCCGACGAGCGCGCGGTGCTCGTCGAGCCGCTGGCGTGCGCGATCCACTCGGTGCGCCGGGTGCCGATCGAGCCGGGCGCCTCGGTGCTGGTCATCGGGGCCGGCACGGTGGGTCTTTTCACCGTGCTCGCGCTGCGGCAGCTCACCGAGGCGGGCACCATCCACGTCGTCGCCAAGCACGGCCACCAGCGCGAACGGGCGCTGGCGCTGGGCGCGGACGAGGCCGTCGAGCCGGACCGCGCGCTGCGCGCCGTCCGCCGGATGACGTCGGCGCTCGCCCAGCGTCCCGAGATGGGTTCGGAGTTCCTGCTCGGCGGGGCGGACATCGCGTTCGAGTGCACCGGCGGCGGCGCCGGCCTCGACACCGCGCTGCGTACCGTACGGGCCGGGGGCACGGTCGTCGTGTCCGGCATTCCGGGGGGCGCCGACCTGACCCCGCTGTGGTACCGGGAGCTGAGCCTCGTCGGGGCGTACACGACCAGACGCCGCGAGGACATCACCCCGGACGACCCCGACGCGGGCCCGGACGGCCGCGCCGGCACGGACTTCGACAAGGCGGTGCAGCTCGCCGCCACCGCGCCGCTGGACGGCTACGTCGAACGCTACGCGCTCCAGCAGTGGCGCCCTGCGCTGGAGCACGCGTTCGCGGCCGGCTCGGCGGGCTCCGTCAAGATCGCCTTTGATCCGACCCTGGACGGCTGACCGGGGACGAATGGCAGGGTGGGGGCCGGTACCGTAGTCGGCCGCCCCCCACCGCCGTACGCAGCCGCCGGGCACCCGACGCCCGCACCGCCGCCCGCTGCAGGCGCCGGCGACCACACTGAGGAGAGAGCGTGAGCAGACCAGGCTTCGTGCTGGAAGTCGACGAACGAACCCCGCCCCTGCTGGTGCACGAGGGCGAGAATTTCCGGCTGGAGCGGCTGCCCCACGGCACCCGGGTGATCTACCCGCCCGACTCGCTGCCCGGCATCCGCGACCTCGACGGGGTCATCCGCCGCGCGCTGCTCGAACCGCACGGCAGCGAGCCCCTGCCCGAGCTGCTGTTCGCCGGTATGCGGCTGACGATCGTCTTCGACGACCTGTCCCTCCCGCTGCCCCCGATGCGCAGGCCCGACGTACGCCAGCGCATCATCGAGCAGGTGCTGGAGATGGCGGCGGCCAAGGGCGTCGACGACGTCGAGCTGATCGCCGCCAACGCCCTGCACCGGCGCATGACCCCGGCGGAGCTGCAGCACGTCGTGGGCGACCGGGTGTTCCGGTCGTTCTTCCCGCAGCACCTCACCAACCACGACGCCGAGGACCGCGACAACCTCGTGCACCTCGGCGACACCGCGGAGGGCGAGGAGGTCGAGATCAACCGGCGGGCGGCCGAGAGCGACCTCGTCGTCTACGTCAACATCACCTCGACGGCGATGAGCGGCGGCCCCAAGTCGGTGTCGGTGGGCCTGGCCAGCTACCGCAGCATCCGCCACCACCACAACGTGCACACGCTGCGGCACTCCCGGTCGTTCAACGACCCGCCGAAGTCGGCCATGCACCACTCGTACAACCGCATGCACGACCTGATCGGCGGCCAGGTCAAGGTGTTCACCGTCGAGACGACGCTGAACAACGACACCTTCCCGTCCGCCACCCGCTTCCTCAACAAGCGCGAGTGGGAGTGGAACTACGGCGACCAGGCCGCCTACCTCGCCTCGCGGCGCGGCAACGCGCTGATGACGCCGTCGATGCGGCGGCGGCTGTGGCACAAGACGGAGGCGCCGTACGGGGTCACGGGCGTGAACGCGGGCGCGCCGAGCGAGGTGCACCCGATCACCCTGCGCAACGTCCACCGCCAGCAGCTCACCGAGGTGCAGGGGCAGGCGGACGTCGCGGTGTACGGGCTGCCGTACATCTGCCCGTACAACGTCAACTCGGTGATGAACCCGATCCTGACGATGTGCCTGGGCCTCGGCTATTTCTTCAACCTGTATCTGAACAAGCCGATCGTGCGCGAGGGCGGCGTCGGGATCTTCTACCACCCGATGCCGAACGAGTTCCACCCCGTGCACCACCCCAGCTATATCGACTTCTACGAAGAGGTGCTGGCCGAGACCACCGATCCGGCGGTCATCGAGGCCAAGTTCGAGAAGCAGTTCGCCACCGACCCGTGGTACGTGCACCTCTACCGCAAGAGCTACGCCTACCACGGCGTGCACCCCTTCTACATGTGGTACTGGGGCGCGCACGCGATGCAGCACCTGGGCCAGGTCATCTTCGTCGGCGCTGACCGCAGCGCGGCCTCCCGGCTCGGCGTGCAGTCGGCGTCGACGCTGAACGACGCGCTGCAACTGGCTTCGCAGACGGTGGGCACCAGCCCTTCGATCACGTACCAGCACATGCCGCCGCTGACCCTGGCGTCCGTCCGATGAACGGCGCGAAGGGCCCGCGCAAGGGCGGCAAGCCAGGAAGGGGGAGCCTGCGCGGCGACCTGGCGATGGTGCGGTCCGGCCGCGACTGGCGCGGCCGGGCCCTGGCCCCGCGCGGCTACCGCACCCCGGGCGGCAGCGCGGCGGGCTTCGGGGCGGGGAAGGCGGAGCAGAAGACGTTCCCCACCGCGTGGGCGCGGACGCCCGCGGCCCGGGCGGTGCGCAACGTCCTGCAGCGCGGGGTGCTCAAGCAGTACGCGTGGGCCAAGACCCGGCCGCAGATCGAGGGCCTGGACCTGCTGGAGTCGCTGCGCGGCCCGGCGATCTTCGTCGCCAACCACTCCAGCCACCTCGACACCCCGCTGATCCTCGGCTCCCTGCCCCGCCGCATCGCCGACCGCACGGCGGTCGGCGCGGCGGCGGACTACTTCTTCACCTCCACGGCGGTCAGCATCACCACCGCCCTGATGTTCAACGCCTTCCCGGTGGACCGCTACGGCTCGCGCCGCGGCGGGGTGTCGCTGCCCGCGGAGCTGATCGACGACGGCTGGAGCCTGCTGCTGTACCCGGAGGGCACCCGGTCGCACGACGGCTGGATGAGCTCGTTCAAGATGGGCGCGTCGC
Source organism: Streptomyces sp. NBC_01808 (assembly GCF_035917395.1). Classification (NCBI taxonomy): domain Bacteria; kingdom Bacillati; phylum Actinomycetota; class Actinomycetes; order Kitasatosporales; family Streptomycetaceae; genus Streptomyces; species Streptomyces sp. NBC_01808. The sequence continues at coordinate 999,682 of NZ_CP109072.1, read as the reverse complement.
GCCTGTGTGTGAACATGGGCATCCCGGTCGTCCCGGTGGCGGTCCGCGGCACGTTCGCGGCGATGCCCCGCGGCAAGGCCCTCCCCACCCGCACGGGCACGCGCCTGGTGGTCCGCTTCGGCCGCCCCCTGCCCCCGCAGACGGGCGAGTCGGTCACGGACTTCCGCGCCCGCATGCTGCGCCACATCGCCGCCCTGTGGGCGGAGGAGGACCTGGGCTGGTACCAGTCGCTCCGCGCGGCGGAAGAGGGCCGCCTGACCCTCCCGGAGGGCCGCACGACGGCGCTGCCGCTGACGTCGACGCCGGTGGAGCAGGGGAAGCCGGTGGCGGAGTGGCGGAGAGTCTGGGAGGCGACGAGACCGTCGCTGGGGGACGGCCGCCGGAAGGTATGGCGGGACGACTGAGGGCCGTTCGGCGCCGTGGGCTTCACGGGTCCGGGGGGTAGCCCTGGTGTCGCCCTGAGCGGAAGCGTGTGACCGGTGGCCGCTCTGTCGGCGGGGTCCGGGGCGGAGCCCCGGTTCCGGGAAGGGGCGGGGTCGGGGACACTCCCCGGCTCGCCCGCGCCGCCCGCGCGGGCAGTTGGATCCGGGCGGAGCCCGGTGGGGGGTGGGGTCGGAGTCCCCGAATTCTGTCGGCGCAGGGGCCGTGGCGGGATCTGGGGCGGCAGCCCCGAGGGGTCGCAGGGGCGGAGCCCCTGAGTCTTGCGTGCCGCGCCGCAGGCGCGGCTGCGGGGTCCGGGGCGCAGCCCCGGTTTCGGGGAGGGGCGGGGTCGGGGAACACACCCCGCCGACCCGACCCCGGTGTCAGTGGGCGGTGGCAGACTCGGGCGCATGCGCTGGGCCATGGCCGACGGACCCCGCGGCGGGGTCATCGTCTGCCCCGTCGACGCCGCAGGCAACCCCCAGGGCCCCGAACACACCTACCCCCACCCCGCCCACGCCCTCCGCCACCACCCCACCGCCGACCGCTGGATCTGGTCCTCCACCGCCGCGTTCTACCCCCGCCTCCTCGACGCCGGCGAAACCGTCCCGCGCTGTCACGACGTCGAAGCCGCCGAAGCCATCCTCCTCGGCCACGAGGGGATGTGGGGCCTGCCCCGCTCCCTCGCCGCCGCCTGGGCGCGACTCCGCGGACTCCCCGTGCCGAAAGACCCGCCGCCCCGCTCGTTCGCCGGCGAGCCCGAGCCCACTCTCTTCGACGCCGCCCCCGCCCGTCCCCACGGCACCGACGACCTGCCCGCCCTCCTCGCCGTCCACGCCGCGCAGCAGGACCGCGTCGCCGCCTCCGGTCACCCGCGCCGCCTGCGCCTCCTCCTCGCCGCCGAGTCCGCCGGCATGCTCGTCGCCGCCGAGATGCACCACGCCGGCCTGCCCTGGCGCGCAGACGTGCACGACGCCCTGCTCACCGAACTGCTCGGCGGCCGCTACCCCGGCGGCCTGGAGCCGCCCCGCCTCGCCGCGCTCGCCGACGACGTGTCCCGCGCGTTCGGCGAGCGGGTCCGCCCCGACCTGCCCGCGGAGGTCGTCCGCGCGTTCCGCAAGGCGGGCGTCAGGATCACCTCCACCCGCAAGTGGGAGCTCCAGGACATCGACCACCCCGCCGTCGCCCCGCTGCTGGAGTACAAGAAGCTGTACCGGCTGCACACCGCCCACGGCTGGTCCTGGCTGCAGACCTGGGTGCACGACGGCCGGTTCCGCCCCGAGTACCTGCCGGGCGGCGCCATGTCGGGCCGCTGGACCACGCACGGCGGCGGCGCGCTGCAGATCCCGCGGGTGGTGCGCCGCGCGGTGATCGCGGACGAGGGCTGGCGGCTGGTGGTCGCCGATGCCGACCAGATGGAGCCGCGGGTGCTGGCGGCCGTCTCCGGCGACGCGGGGCTGATGGCGGCGGCGGACGGCACGAGGGATCTGTACGAGGCGCTGGCGGCCCGCGCGTTCGTGGGCGGGCGCGCGGAGGCGAAGCTGGCGCTGCTGGGCGCGATCTACGGCCAGACCTCCGGCGACGCGCTGAAGTACCTGGCGGATCTGCGCCGCCGCTTCCCCGCCGCGGTGGCGTACGTGGACGAGGCCGCCCGCGCCGGCGAGGAGGGCCGGCTCGTCCGCAGCCATCTGGGCCGTACGTGCGCGCCGTCGGACGCGGCGGACGACGGCGAGGCGGGGTTGCCGCAGGAGGACGACGGGGGCGGGGCGACGGCCCGCGGGGGCGCCGCGGCGCGGGCGCGGGGCCGCTTCACGCGCAACTTCGTGGTGCAGGCGAGCGCGGCGGAGTGGGCGCTGTGCCTGCTGGCGGCGCTCCGTCAGGAGCTGGCGGGGATGCGCGCGGAGCTGGTGTTCTTCCAGCACGACGAGGTGATCGTGCACTGCCCGGAGGCGGAGGCGCCGGCGGTGGAGAAGGCGCTGGCGGCGGCGTCGGCGCGGGCGGGGGAGGCGATGTTCGGGGAGACACCGGTGGTGTTCTCGTTCACGACGGCGGTGGTGGAGTGCTATGCGGACGCGAAATAAGGAGGGGCGGAGCGTACGGACCACAAGGTAGAACGGGTACGTGCCAGAGACCCCGCCGCAGAACGCCCCGCAGCACGAACCCACACGGCACGAACGACAACCACAAGACCCCGCACCACCCCGACCCCCGCCCCACCAGCCCGACCCCCAGGCCCCCCTGGTGGCCCGCCTCCGCGCCGCCGGCTGCGTCTTCGCCGAGGACGAGGCCCGCCTCCTCCAGGACGCCGCCCGCACCCCCGTCGAGCTGGACGCCCTCGTCGCCCGCCGCGTCGCCGGGTGGCCGCTGGAACAGGTGCTGGGCCGGGCCGAGTTCTGCGGGCTGCACATCGCCGTCGAGCCCGGCGTGTTCGTACCCCGCAGGCGCAGCGAGTTCCTGGTCCGCCACGCCGCAGAAGCGGCGGCGGCCGCCCCCCGCCCCGTCGTGCTCGACCTGTGCTGCGGCTCCGGCGCCATCGGCGCCGCCGTCGCCGCCGCCGTGCCCGGCGCCGAGGTGCACGCCGCCGACGTCGACCCCGCCGCGGTCCGCTGCGCCCGGCGCAACGTCGGGCCCGGCGGCACCGTCTACGAGGGCGACCTGTACGCGCCGCTGCCCGGACGCCTCCGCGGCCGCGTCGACGTGCTCGTCGTCAACGCCCCGTACGTGCCCACCGCCGAGGTCCCGTTCCTGCCGCCCGAGGCCCGCGACCACGAGCCGCTGACCGCGCTGGACGGCGGCGCCGACGGGCTCGACGTGCAGCGCCGCGTGATCGCGGCGGCCCCGGAGTGGCTGGCGCCCGGGGGGCTGCTGCTCGTGGAGACGAGCGAGCGGCAGGAGCCCCGTACCCGCGCGGCCGTCGCCGCCGCCGGGCTGACGGCGCATACGGCGGTGTGCGCGGACCTGGCGGCGACGGTCGTCACCGGCCGCGCGCCGCGGACGGGCGATGCGCGGCCCGGCGCGGGGCCGCCTACACGAACCCGCGCACCCGGTGCTGCATGACCCGGTACGGCCAGCCCTCGGCGGTGTTCCACTGGCTCACCGCCAGATGCAGGTTGTCCGGCGTCGACCCGGGGATCACGTAGCCGCCGTACAACTGCGCCACGTGTGAGTCGTCCTCGTTGCCCCACTGCCCGCCCCACACCAGCGTCCGCCGGTGCGCCTCGTACAGGTTGGACGTGGGTGTGTCCATGAGGATGCCGTCGATGCGGTAGTCGGCCTCGTTGAACCACGTGAGGATCCACTTGCCCGCCATCGGCCGCAGGCACATCTCGCCGAAGCGCCCCTCCAGCACCGGCGTCGGCGGATTGCCCCACGCCCAGGCGCCGTTGCGGTAGCCCCACGGCTCGTACGCGCCGGGGTCGGTGATCCTTGCCGCCGGCACCCGCTGGAGGATCATCGGCTTGCTGCGGGTGAACTCCGTGGAGAACACGTACACGAAGCCGTCGTTGCCCTCCGCCCAGGTCAGCAACTGGAAGAGCCCGCCGTGCAGGTCGGGGGCGAACTTCGCGCCGGTGTGCACCCAGGTGGCGCCGTTGTCGTCGGAGCGCCAGATCTCCGTCCAGACGACGTTGCCGAGGCCCTTGTTGACCATGGCGTGCAGATACATCGTCGAGCCGATGGTGATGACGTCGGACGGCAGGACGGTGGAGAAGACGGGGTTGTCGTGCTCGTACACCCACAGTTGCTGCGCCGCCGCACCGCCCACCGCGCCGGACCAGGTGACGCCGGCGTCGAGGTCCGTCGTCCGCGAGTACAGCGCGACGGGCGAGCGCCACCAGCCGCCGCCGACGCGCGCCTCCTCGAAGGTGTCGCCGAAGACGAAGAGCATCCTGCCGTCCGGCGTACGGACGGGGATGCCCAGGTCGGTGGCCTCCATCCGGTACGCGGTGGTGATCCCGGGCCCGGTGAGGTCCCGGATCTTGGTCACCTCCAGGGCCGCCGCGCGGCGCCCTGCATCCGGGGCGGCCCCGCGCCCGGTACCCGCCTCCGCCGCCGCCTTCCCGGTCCCCAGCAGCACCCCGCCGCCGACGGCGGCGCCGGCCGCCGTTCTCAGGAACCGCGCCCTGCTCATGGGTGTGCCGCGGCCGGCTCCGACTTCGCGATGACTGCCCATGGGCCCTCCCGAAGGTCCCGAGAAATCGATTTCACGAACTCGGCAACAGAGCCTCCCATCGCGTTCCCGCACCGTCAACAACGCCGACACGCCCCCGCGCAGCCGCGCGCGATGAGTTCCGGCCGCCAGGCTGGTCGACACCTCCGAGGAAACACGGCACACAAAAGACCGCAAAAGAACGCGCACCACGAGGAGTCCGCATGGCCGAAAAGACACCCCGCGAGCCCGAGCCGGCGCTCCACCCCGACTACAGCGGCCCCGACGCCACCGCCACCCCCTGGCCGGACGCCCGCCGCGAACTGGAGACCGCCGGGGTCTTCTGGCTGACCTCCGTACGCCCCGAGGGCCGCCCCCACGTCACCCCGCTGATCGGCGTCTGGCTGGACGGCGCCGTGTACTTCTGCACCGGCGCCGGGGAGCGCAAGGCCCGCAACCTCGTCGCCAACCCGCACTGCACCGTCGTCACCGGCGCCAACGCCCTGGACGAAGGGCTCGACGTGGTCGTCGAGGGCGACGCCGCACAGGTCCGCGACCGCGCCCTGCTCGGCCGGGTCGCGGACGCGTACATCGAGAAGTACGGCCGTACCGTCACCTCGCCCGCGGGCACCTTCCACGGGCTCCCCGAGGCCGTGCGCAGCGGCGAGGGCCCGCTGGTCTTCGAGGTGGTCCCGCGGGTCGCCTTCGCCTTCGCCAAGGGCGAGCCGTTCGGCCAGACCCGCTACCGCTTCGCCGCCCGCGGGACCGGCGGAGCCTGAGCCGCGGGCGCTCCGGCGGCGCTTCGGCGGGTCCGCCGCGTCACGGCTTGCGGCCGACGCCTCCGGCCATCAGGCGCTCGTAGAGCTTCAGATCCGTGCGGACCGGCTTGTCGGGACGCCAGTGCGGCAGCGAGACCACGCCCGGTTCCAGCAGTTCGAGACCGGTGAAGTAGCTCTCGATCTCGGCGGCGGTGCGGAAGCGGCCGGTGCCGAGGAAGGACAGGAAGGTGTCCTGCAGCGCCCGGGCCTCCTCGCCGACGTCGCAGAAAGCGGTGATCACCAGGTGGCTGCCCGACGGGACCGCGTCCATGTACGCGTCCACGATGCCCTGCGGGTCCTCGTCGTCGTGGAGGTGGTGGAGGATGCCGACGAGCAGGATCGCCACCGGACGGGAGAAGTCGATCAGCCGGCGCACGTCGGGGTGCTCCAGGATCTCCTGCGGGCGCCGCAGGTCGGCGGTGATGACGAACGTGTCGTCGTTCTCCTGCAGCAGGGCGCGGCCGTGGGCGAGGACGATGGGGTCGTTGTCGACGTAGACCACGCGGGCGCCCGGCAGGTGGCGCTGGGCGACCTGGTGGGTGTTCTCCATGGTCGGCAGTCCGGCGCCGAGGTCGATGAGCTGGTCGATGCCCGCCTCGGCGGTCAGGTAGCGCACCGTGCGGCCCAGCGCCTCGCGGTTGAGCCACGCCAGGTCGTCGATGTGCGGCATGGTCTGCCGCAACTGGTCGGCGACGGCGCGGTCGACCTTGTAGTTGTCCTTGCCGCCGAGCACCACGTCGTAGGCCCGGGCGATGCTGGGCTTGGTGGTGTCGATGTCGCCGGGGCCCGGTTTGGCCGCCCGCCCCTTGCCCTCGTCCTGCACAACAGTCCCTTTCTGCCCGCCTGGTGACGTGGGGGACGAGCCTAGCCGCTGCCACCGGGCGCCGCACCATGGGCCAACGACCTTGAGCCATGGGGCGATTGGGGATGGCGAGAAGTACGGGTTCGCCTTGACGGGCGGCGCGGGCGCTCAATAGCGTTCCGGGGCATGCCAGCCCCGAACGAACCCGCCACCGAAGAAGAAGCCCTCGTCGTGCAGTTCTTCGCCGACATGGGCAGCACCTACGCCGAGATGGTGCCCGCCTTCCGCCGCCATCTGGCCGACGACTGCGTCTGGGACAACCAGGGGCTGCCCGAGGTCCGCGGCACGGAGCAGATCCTGGGCTTCCTCCAGCAGCTCGTCGACCAGACCGGACTGGAGAGCGTGGGGGGAGAGGTGCTGCGGATCGCGAGCCGGGGCGGCACCGTGCTCACCCAGCGCCACGAGCACTGGACCGGCAAGGACGGCGCCGTCCTGGTCGAGTCGCTGCCCGTGATGGGCACCTTCGAGGTCGCCGACGGCAAGATCACGTCCTGGCGCGACTACTACGACTCCGCGCTCCTGGCCCACCTGATGGCGGGTGACGCGTGACCGCGCAGACCGGGGAGGACCCCGGCGGGCGGTTCGCGGGCAGGACCGCCGTCGTCGCCGGCGCCAGCGAGGGCATCGGCTTGGCGGTCGCCGCCGGGCTCGTGGCCGGCGGCGCCAACGTCGTGCTGGTGGCCAGGCGCGAGGACGTGCTCGCCGAGGCCACCGCCAAGCTCGGCCCGGCCGCCTCCGGCATCGCCGGCGACGTCGCCGACGAGACGACCGCCGCCCGCGCGGTCGCCCACGCCGTCGACACCCACGGCGGCCTGGACCTCCTCCACTTCAACGCCGGCACGCTGCTGCCCGGCGACATCGCAGGACAGCCGCTCGACCACGTCGACCGCATGCTCGCGGTCAACCTGCGCGGCCCCATCACCTTCGTCCGCGCGGCGGCGCCGGAGCTGGCGAAGCGCCCCGGCGCGGCGGTGACCCTCACGTCGTCGGCCACCGGCCGGCTGCCCGTCCCGGGCCTCGGCGTGTACGGCGCCACCAAGGCGGCGCTGCACTACCTGGTGTCCACCTGGGCCATCGAGCTGGCGCCCAGCGGGATCCGGGTCAACGCCCTCTGCCCCGGCGGCACGTACACGCCGTCGATGTACGAGGCGGCGAAGGCCATTCCGGGGCTGGAGGAGGCCACGATCGCCACCAACCTCGTCAAGCGGATGGCCACCCCGGAGGAGATCGCCCGGCCGGCCCTGACCCTGCTGGACAGCGCGGAGAGCGGGTACGTCACGGGCGCCGTCTGGGACATCGACGGCGGCTACCAGCGCGACCGTTCGGCCGGCTGAGCACTCCCGGCGGTACGCACGCACCCGTCCCTCCCCGGACCGCGCCGCGGGCCCGGGACGGGCGGGCCCGCCGCCCCGTCGCGGGCCCGGGACGGGCGGGCCCGCCGCCCCGGCCGCGTACGCCCGTCTCGCGGCAGCCCGTACGCCACCGGGCCGCGCCCGTAGGCCGTCGAGCCGCGCGCGTACGCCGCGGCCTCAGCCGTCCCGCTGCGCCGCGACCAGCACCTCGCCGGCCGCCGTGCGGTAGTACAGCACCGACCGCCCCGCGCGCCGCCGTCCCACCAGCCGGGCGTCGTGCAGCACCCGCAGGTGCCGCCCCACCGAGCCGAGTCCCTGCCCGGTGAGCGCCACCAACTGCGTGGTGCTCTTCGGGGTGTCCAGCAGCGCCAGCACCGTCGCCCGCCCCGGGCCGAGGAGCCGGCCCAGCGACTCCGCCGGCGCGGCGGCCCCGGTGTCGGCCAGGGCCCCGGCGCAGGGGTAGACGAGGGCGTAGCGGTGCGGCGCCTCCCAGCAGACCCAGCCGGTGCGCGGCACCACGGGCACGAACAGCAGTTGCGCTCCGGAGACGTCCCGCGGCGGGTAGTCGCGCACGTTTATCTGCAGCCGGCTCGCGCCCAGCCACCGCGTGCCCGGCCGCAGCGCGTCCAGCGCCGCCGCCCAGCCGCCGTGCCCCACCTGCGCGGTGCGCGCGACGATGTCCGCCTCGATGATCCGCCGGCGCCGCGGCCAGTCCGGCAGCACCGTCTCCCGCCAGACCCACTCCATCACCTCCGCCGCCCGCCGCGGCAGGTCGTCGCGGCGCAGCCGCTCCGGCAGCCTGCCGTCGAGGGAGACGGCGACGTCGGCGCGGGCGGCGTCCGGGGGCGTGGCCCATACCGCCGCGAGCTCCTCCTCGAAGGACACCCCCGCCGCGCCCGTGGGCGTCGGGGTGAGGAAGTCCGCATTCCACGGCCGCAGCAGCCCCGCCCGGACCAGCTCGTCGGCCACCGGGTCCGCGGCCTGCCGCGCGCGGTACGCGGGCAGGTGGGCGTCGAGCCAGGCGCGCTCCCCGGGGTGCGAGGGGGTGCCGCGGGCGAGCATCTTCAGGCACGCGAGGGTCTCGGCGAGCGGCGAGACCACGAACCGGCTGCCCGCCAGCGTGTCCGCGTCGACCTGCCACCACCCCATTGCTTTCGCCTCCCGGCGAAACTCTAACCCCCGGGCCGCGATCTCCCCGAGGCTGCCCGGCATGCGCACCTATCGCGAGTTGTTCCGCGCCCCGGAGTTCACACCCCTCTTCGCCGCTTCCTCCCTCCAGGTCGCCGGGCTGACGATCAGCGGCCTGGCGCTCGGCACGCACATCTACGAGCAGACCGGCTCCCCGCTGCTGTCGGCCCTCGCGATGTTCGGCCCCTCGCTCGCCCAGGTGCTGGGCGCGACCCTGCTGCTGTCCGCCGCGGACCGGCTGCCGCCGCGCGGCGCGATGACCGCGCTCGCCCTCGTCTACGCCGCCGCCACCACCGCGCAGGCCGCACCGGGGCTGCCGGTGTGGGGCGCGTTCGCGATCCTGGTCTGCCTCGGGCTGCTCGCCTCGGTGGGCGGCGGCGTGCGCGCTACGGGCTGCTCAACGAGATCCTGCCGCGCGACGGCTACCTGCTCGGCAGGTCGGTGGTCAACATGTCCGCCGGCGCCATGCAGATCACCGGCTTCGCGGTCGGCGGCGTGCTCGTGACCGCGCTGTCCCCGCGCGGCACGCTCCTTGTCGCCGCCGCGGCGTTCCTCACCGGTGCCGCCGTCGCCCGCGCCGGGCTCGGCCGCCGGGCGCCGCGCGCGGCGGGGCGGCCCTCGGTCGCGGAGACCTGGCGGGTCAACGCGCTGCTCTGGTCCTCGCGGCACCGCCGCACCCTGTATCTCGCGCTCTGGCTGCCCAACGGCCTCGTCGTCGGCGCCGAGTCGCAGTTCGTGCCGTACGAACCGGACCGCGCCGGCGTCCTGCTGGCCCTCACCGCGCTGGGCATGCTCACCGGCGACGTCCTCGCCGGACGGGTGCTGCCCGCCCGGTGGCGGCCCCGGCTCGGGGTGCCGCTGCTGTTGCTGCTGGCCGTCCCGTACCTGGTCTTCGCGCTGCGCCCGCCGCTGGCGGTGGCGGCGGTGGCGGTCACCCTCGCCTCGGCCGGGTTCGCCGCGAGCCTCGTCCAGCAGGAGCGGCTGATGGCGCTGACGCCGGACGAACTCAGCGGCCAGGCCCTCGGGTTGCACACCTCGGGGATGCTCACCATGCAGGGCGTGGCCGCCGCCCTCGCCGGCGGCATCGCGGAGCTGACCTCGCCGGCGACGGCGATGGCCGCGATGGCGGCGCTGTCGATCGCCGTCACGCTGGCCCTGGCCCCGGGCCTGCGCGCGGCGGGTGCGGCGAGTGCGGCGAGTGCGGCGGGTGGCGCGGGTGCGGCGGGGCAGGCGGTCACCGCCCCGGCGCAGGACCCGGCCTCGCGTCCGCCCGGTGGCGGGGGCGGGACGCGGGACCGGGAGTCCGGGGTCGGTCCGCGAGCACCCCGCGCGTGACTGCCCGGGCACGCCGTCGTGGTGGGGGGATGCCGTGCGGGGCACGCGGCGGCGGACCCGGGCGGAGCGTGTGCCGTACGCGCTAGGCCGCGCGCCGCGCCGCCGCGCGGTGGCCGCGGATCAGCTCGGCGTAGCGCCGGCCGCTGCCCTTCACGGTGCGCCGCTGGGTGGCGTAGTCGACGTGGACGAGCCCGAAGCGCTTGTCGTAGCCGTACGCCCACTCGAAGTTGTCCAGCAGCGACCAGGCGAAGTACCCCGCCAGCGGCACGCCGCGGCGCACCGCCTCCGCGCAGGCGGCGAGGTGCTCCTCCAGATAGCGGGTGCGCTCCGGGTCGTCGATCTGGCCGTCGGGACCGACGGCGTCCGGGTAGGCGGCGCCGTTCTCCGTGACGTACAGGCAGCGGGCGCGGTAGTCGTCGGCCATCCGCTCCAGCGTCTTCGTCAGCCCCTCGGCGTGCACCTCCCAGCCCATCGCGGTGCGCCGCACGCCGGGCAGGTCGACCTGGCGCGCGTACGGCAGCGGCCCGTCCGGGTCGTCGGCGACGACCTGGCGGAAGTAGTAGTTCAGGCCCAGCCAGTCCAGCGGCGCGGCGATGGTCTCCAGGTCCCCGGGGCGCTCGGGCAGGTCCACGCCGTAGAGCCGGCGCATGTCCTCCGGGTAGCCGCGGCCGTGGACCGGGTCCATCCACCAGCGGTTGGTGTGCCCGTCGGCGCGTGCGGCGGCGGCGATGTCCTCGTCGCGGTCGGAGGCAGGCTCGCAGTGCGTGAGATTGTTGACCAGCCCGATGCAGGCCCCGGGCACCGCGGCGCGCAGCGCCTGGACCGCCAGGCCGTGGCCGAGGTGCAGGTGGTACGAGGCCCGTACCGCCGCCGTGAGATCGGTGAGCCCCGGGGCCATCCGGCCCTCCAGGTGCCCGATCCAGGCCGAGCAGAGCGGCTCGTTGAGCGTGGCCCAGTCGGTGATCCGGTCGCCGAGCCGGCGGGCCACCGCGTCCGCGTACGCCGCGAACGCCTCGGCGGTGGCGCGCTCCGCCCAGCCGCCGCGGTCCTGGAGCGCCTGCGGCAGGTCCCAGTGGTAGAGCGTGGGGAAGGGCGTGATGCCGGCTTCGAGGAGCGCGTCGGTGAGCCGGTCGTAGAAGGCGAGCCCCGGCTCGTTGACGGGCCCGTCGCCGCCCGGGACGACGCGCGGCCAGGCGATCGAGAAGCGGTACGCCCCGGCGCCCAGCCGGCGCATCAGCGCGATGTCCTCGGGCCAGCGGTGGTAGTGGTCGCAGGCGGTGTCGCCGGTGTCGCCGCCGTCGACCATGCCGGGTGTGTGGGAGAAGGTGTCCCAGATCGACGGCGAGCGCCCGTCCTCGCGTACGGCGCCCTCGATCTGGTACGCGGCGGTGGCCGTGCCCCACACGAAGTCGGACGGGAGGCGGTCGAGGTGCAGGTCGGTCACGGAGTTCCTTTCGGGCGGGGTCACTTGACGGCTCCGGCGGTCAGCCCGGCGACGAGATAGCGCTGGAGCAGCAGGAAGCCGGCGACGACGGGGAGGCTGACGACGAGGGAGGCGGCCATGACCTGGTTCCAGTACACCTCGGTCTGGGTCGCGTACCCCTGCAGCCCGACGGAGAGCGTCCGGGTGACGTCGTTGGTCATGACCGAGGCGAAGAGCACCTCGCCCCAGGCGGTCATGAAGGAGTAGATGGCGACGGCGACGATCCCGGGGACCGCCGCCGGCACCACGACACGGAACAGCGCCTTCAGCGGCCCGCAGCCGTCGACGAGCGCCGCCTCGTCCAGGTCGCGGGGGATGGAGTCGAGATAGCCGACCAGCATCCAGATCGAGAAGGGCAGGGTGAAGGTCATGTACGTGAGGATCAGGCCGCCGCGGGAGCCGTAGAGGGCGATCCCGGTGGTGTTCCCGATGTTGACGAAGATCAGGAAGAGCGGCAGCAGGAACAGGATGCCGGGGAACATCTGGGTGGACAGCACCGTGACCGTGAAGAGCCGCTTGCCGCGGAAGCGGTAGCGGCTGACGGCGTACGCGGCGAAGACCGCGATCACGACCGAGCAGCCGGTCGCGGCGCCCGCCACGATCAGCGAGTTCAGGAAGTAGCGGGCCAGCGGCACCGTGTCCCAGATGTCGAGGTACGGCCGGATGGTCAGCCCGCTGGGGATCCAGCGGAACGCCCCGGTGACGTCTTCCAGCGGCTTCAGCGAGCTGCTGAGCATCACGTACACGGGCGTGACCGCGAAGACCGTCAGCAGCGTGAGCACGATCCGCCGGGTCCAGACGAACGACCGCGGCGGCGCGGTGGGGGAGCTATGCACGGGCCGCCTTCCTTCCCCGGGAGGTGAGCAGCAGATAGCCGGCCGTGACGACCAGCAGGAAGAGCAGCAACAGCACGGACATGGCCGAGCCGGCGCCGAAGTTCCAGGTGACGAAGGACGACTGGTAGATGTGGATGGAGATGATGTCCGCCGACTCCGGCGCCGACTTGCCGAAGAGGATGTACGGCACGTTGAAGTCGTTGAAGGTCCACAGGAACAGCACCAGGACCAGCACCTGGTTGACCGGCCGCAGCGACGGCAGCGTGATCCGGCGGATCTGCTGCCAGATCCCGGCGCCGTCGATCGCGGACGCCTCGTACACCTCGCGCGGGATGTTCTGCAGCGCGGCGGTGAGCACCAGGAAGGCGAACGGCCAGGTGCGCCAGACCGAGACGACGACCAGCGAGACGAACGCGTTGTCGCCGATCAGCCAGAACGTGGGCTGGTCGGTCAGCCCCAACTGGTCGTGGAGCACGTGGTTCACCAGGCCGTTGTCCCGCTGGAGCATGAACGACCAGGTGATGACGGCGGTGTAGACGGGCAGCGCGTACGGGGTGAGGAAGAGCGCGCGCAGCAGCCCGCGGCCGCGGAAGGCGTCCTGCATCAGGATCGCCGCGGTGACGCCGAGCAGCCACGAGAGCCCGACCGCCAGCACCGTGAACGCGCAGGTGATGAAGAACGAGCGCAGCAGCGCCTCGCCCACGGGGGCGTCGAAGTCGACGGCGATGCGGAAGTTGTCCAGGCCCGTCCAGGGCGCGGCGCCCCAGTCGCGGATGTAGTGCTGGGTCAGCTCCTTGAAGCTCATCACCACGCCGACGGCCATCGGCACCAGGTGGATCAGCAGCTCAAGCAGCAGCGCGGGCAGCAGCAGGAGGTACGGCAGGGCGCCGCGCCGCACGCGGCCGCGGCCGGTGCGGCGGCGCTTGCGGGCGGCGCCCCGGCCGGCGGGCGGCTTGTCGCCGGGGCCGGCCGGGGGCGTGTCGAGAGCGGTCGCGGTCATCCGGCGCCGCTCACTTCTGCATCTGCTGCTGGGCCTCGGTCAGCCGCTTCTGGACCGACTCCGTGGTCACCTCGTCGCCGGCGGCGGCGTCCGCGAACAGCTCCTTCATCGCGTCGCCGACGAGGGTCTCGAACTGCGCCTCGTCCGGTACCTGCGGCAGCGGCGCGGAGCTGGTGGACAGCACCTCGCGCAGCACGGTCAGGTCGGTGGTGCTGAACGCCTCGTCCTCCTGCGCCTCCTTGACCGGCGGGATGGAGCCGTAGGTCTCGTTGAGGATCTGCTGCTCCTCGGTGGAGGTCATGAACTTCACGAAGTCCAGGGCGCCGTCGAGGTTGTCGGTGTTCTTGAAGACGGCGATGTTGATGCCGGCGACCATGGAGTTGACGTTCTGGCCCTCCGGCGGGTTCTCGCTCTGCATCGGTACGGGCGCGACGCCGTACTCCTCGGGCTTCATGCCGTGCGCCTTGAGCGAGCTGCCGGCGGCCTGCCACAGGAGCATGCCGGCCTTGCCGGTGGCGAGGTCCTTGATCGACTGGTTCTGCGCGTACTCGGCGTTGCCGACCGCGGCGATCTTGTCGTTGGCGAGGAAGTCGACGTACTGCTTGACCGCCGCGACCGCCTCGGGGGTGTCGAACGTCGGGTTGCCCTCGGCGTCGAAGAAGTCCGCGCCGTGCTGCTTGCCGAAGACGAAGGCGTGGTGCGAGTTCTCCACCGGGTTGCCGCCCTCGACGGCGACGCCGTACTTGCCGTCCTTGGTCAGCTTCTTGCCGACGGCGACGAAGTCGTCCCAGGTGGCCGGGGGTTCCTCGATGCCGGCGTCGGCGAACATCTGCTTGTTGTAGTAGAGCGCGTACGAGAGGGAGTACAGCGGCACCGCCGCGGGGTCCTGGCCCTCGGCACCTGCGGCGGCCAGCGCCGAGGGGACGAACCGGTCCTTGCCGCCGATCCGGTCCAGCGTCTTGTCGTCCCACGCCAGCAGCCCGTCGCTCGCCTGCAGCGAGGCGGACCAGGTGTTGCCTATGTTGAGCACGTCGGGGCCCTGCCCGGAGGAGGTGGCCGCGAGGATCCGGTCCAGAAGGCTGTCCCAGGGGATGACTTCGAGCTTGACGTCGATGCCCGTCTTCTCCTCGAACTTCTCGATCTCCGGGGTCAGCACCTTCTTGTCGTGCTCCAGGCTGGTGCCCTGGTTGCTCGCCCAGTACGTCAGCTCGTCGGGCTTGTCGTTGCTGCCCCCCGAACCCGTCGAGCTGCCGCCGCCGCAGGCGGCGGCGGTCACGCTGAGGGCGGTGGCGAGTGCGGCGGTCGCCGCCAGGCGGATTCTGCGCATGGGTGGGGCCCCTCTCCGGGCACATGGCTTAAGGCTGTGAACGCGGCCCGCGCTTAATTCAGGGCGTGAGTTAAGTGGTGAAGGAAGTCCTCGTCAACCCTTCTCACACGCGTTTCCCGGCACGTATCTTTCCTCCGGGAAGGAGCCACATGGCGAGAAACAACGGCCGTACCGTGCGCGACCTGCGCCGTAGCAACCGCTCCGCGGTACTGCGCCACCTGTACTTCGAAGGGCCGCTGAGCCGCCAGGAGTTGGGCCCGGTCACCGGGCTCAGCTCCGGGTCGATCAGCAACGTCGCCGCGGAGCTGATCGCGGAGGGGGTGCTGGAGGAGGCGGGCGCGGTCGACTCCGACGGCGGCCGGCCCCGCACCCTGCTGCGGGTGGCGCCGCGCTGCGGGCACATCGCCGGCGTCGACGTCGGCGAGACCCGGGTGCGGGTGGAGCTGTTCGACCTCGCCCGTACCGAACTCGCCCGCGCCGAGCGCCCGCTGGCCGACGGCGGCCGGGACGCCGGGCGGGTCGTCGCGCACATCGCCGAGGGGCTGGCCGCCGTGCTCGCCGACGCGGGCGTCGCCGCCGGTGAGCTGCTCGGCGTCGGCCTCGGCGTCCCCGGCATCGTCGACCGCGAACCGGCCCGCGGCGGCGCGGTGGTGCACGCGCAGACCATCGGCTGGGACGGCGTACCCCTGGAGGCCATGCTGCGCACCGCCGCGACCGGCGCGCCGGGCCTCGCGGACGTGCCGTACACCGTGGCCAACGGCGCCAAGACGCTGGGCCAGGCCGAGATGTGGTTCGGCGCGGGCCGCGGCGCGCGCAACGCCGTCATCGCGCTCATCGGCTCCGGCGTCGGCGCCTGCGTCGTCACCGACGGCACCGCCTACGGCGGCTCGTCCAGCGGCGCGGGGGAGTGGGGGCACACCACGATGCGGATACGCGGACGGCGCTGCCGGTGCGGCGCCCGCGGCTGCCTGGAGGCGTACGTCGGCGCGGAGGGGATGCTGCGGCGCTGGCGGGAGGCGGGCGGCGAACCGGTCGCCACGGACGAGGAGTCGGCGCTCGCGGAGCTGATCGCCGCCGACGACCCCGCGGCCCGCGCCGTGCTGGACGAGACCGCCGAGTACCTCGGCGCCGGCATCGCGGACCTCGTCAACCTCTTCAACCCGGAGCGCATCGTGCTGTCCGGCTGGGCCGGGCTGCTCGCGGGCCCCCGGCTGCTGCCGGCCGTACGCGGGGCCACGGCCATGTACGCGCTGCGCTACCCGGCGGCGCGCGCGGCGATCGAGATGGGCGAACTCGGCACCGACGCCGTCACCGTCGGCGCCGCGACGCTCCCGCTGAGCCACTTCCTCGACGCAGGCGGCACGTCGCACCGCGACACCACGGCAACCCCGGCACGGTGACGCTTTCCGGCGCGGGAACCGGGACGCGGCGCACCGCGGCCCACCCATGACCGGGCGCGAGCAGACCCCCCACCCGGTCGCCCAGCGCGGAGCGATCCACCGGGTGCCGGGGTGCCGGGGTGCCGGGGTGCCGGGTGCTGGGCGCCGGTAGCCGAGGTGCTGGATGCCGGGTGCGGAATGCCGGGGCCACGGCAGCCCCGGCACGCTGACCCGCACGGGGCCGGGCCGGGGCACGGAGCGCCGCGGCGCGGCCACCGGATCGCGCGCGAGAAGACCCCCATCCGGCCGCCCGCCCGCGGAACGAACCGCCACGGGCGCCGGATGGCGGGCGCCGGGCGCGGGACGACGGGTACGAAGTGCCGGGTACCGGGCGCCAGGCGCCGGGTGGGCGATGCCCGGTACGGGCCGCCGCGCGGCGTGCGGCCTGCCCCGGCCCCGCCCTCCCGCGGCGCCCGCGGCAGGCGAACGGCGGCCGACCGGGGCATCCCCGGCCGGCCGCCGCCGCGTGGTGCGTGAGCCGGTGGTCAGTTCACCGTGACCTGCACCGCACCGGTCGTCAGATTCCCGGTGTCGTCCGTGACGGTCAGATGGGCGGTGTACGTCCCCTTCCTGGTGTACGTGTGCGTCGCCGTCGCCGCGCCGTCGCCCGTCGCGTTGTCCCCGAAGGTCCAGTGGTACGACTTGGCCGTACGCCCCTCCGGCAGCGTCACCGCGCCCTCGAAGGAGAACTCCGCCGGTGCCGTCGCGCTCTCCGGCGAGGCCGTCGCCGTCACCTTCGCCGCCGACTCCTTCTCCGCGCCGCGGCCGTTGAAGTGCAGCCAGTCCAGCGCCAGCAGGTCCGGGCTCGACGGGGTCCACGCCGGGTTGGTGAAGACCACGTAGACCTTCTCCACCCCGCCGGGGTCGGTCAGCGGCACCGTGGGCGAGACCACCTTGGCGAAGTCCCCGGTGTTCGGGATCGTCGCCTTGCCCAGCAGCTCGCCGTCCGGCGCGTTCGCGCGGAACTCGACGTCGCCGCCGAGCCCGGCCGAGGAGGCGCCGACCGTCACCGAGTCGATCCCGCTCGGGGTCCCCGGGTCCAGCACGATCCAGTCGCCGTGCTCGATCTCGCCCAGCCGCTTGCCCCCGGAGGAGTCCTCCCGGGCCAGCGTCTCCACGCCGCCGTTCGCCCCGCCGGTGCCGTTGTGGTGCTCGGCCTCGCGGAACTTCTGCCGCAGGCTCAGCGAGTCGGAGCCGACCAGGCTCGGCACGCCCTCGGCGCCGTCGTCCTCGTACTGCGCGCTGATGCCGTAGTAGAGGTTCTGCCCCGGGCCGTGGCTGTCGCCCGGGTCGGTCTTGAACTCGCCCTCGCAGCCGGTCAGGTTGTCCAGCGGGTGCAGGTGGTCGTCGTGCCCGAGCTGCGTCTGCACCACCACGCGCGAGCAGTCGATGTCACCGTCCTCCGCGTCCTTGACCTCCACCTTGTACGGAACGGTGTCGCCGAAGTCGAACGCGGTGCCGTCGGCCGGCGTGGTGACCGTGACCTCGGGACGGGTGTTGCCGACGGTGACCTCGTGCACCGCCATCGCCGTACGCTCCGGCGGCCCCTCCACCGTCAGCCGGGCGGTGAACCGGCCCTTCTCGGTGTAGGTGTGCGTCGGGTTGGGGTCCGTGGAGTCGGTCGTGCCGTCGCCGTCGAAGTCCCAGGCGTACGTGATCGGGTCGTCGCCCGGCGAGTGCGAACCCTCCGAGGAGAACTCCACCGTCAGCGGCGCGGGCCCGGAGTCCGCCGACGCCGACAGCTTCGCCACCGGCGGCCGGCCCTCGGCCACGTAGTCGATGCGGTAGATGCCGGCGTTCTCGTTGCTGCCGCCGCGGCCGGTGCCGCTGCCCTCGCCGAAGTCGATGACGTACAGCGAGCCGTCGGGGCCGAAGTCCGCCTCGAAGGGCTGCACCCAGCTCATGTCGCCGAAGATCCCGTTGATCGACTGCAGGTCGCCCTTCTTGGCGGGCGCGAACCGCGGGTCCTCGAACTGCTGGTCCTTCTCCTGGAACGAGAAGGTCTTGAACCACTTGCGGGTCAGCTCGTAGGTGATCCACTTCCCCTCGAAGTACTCGGGGAACTTGTACGGGCTGTCGTTCTTCGGGTCGTAGTCGTAGACCGGGCCGCTCATCGGGCCGCCGCCGCCGGTGCCCAGCTCGGGGAACTCCTGCGAGGCCGAGTACGCGTACCAGACCGTGGCGGGCTGCGCGGGCGGCAGCTGCGTCTTGCCGGTGTTGTTCGGCGAGTCGTTCACGGGGGCGGAGCAGTCGAACTTCTCCCCGGCCTTGCCGGCCGCGAAGTCGTAGTCGTTGAACGGCGTGTTGTTGCCGATGCAGTACGGCCAGCCCTGGTTGCCCGCCTTGGTGAGCCGGTTGTACTCCACGGTCCCCTCGGGCCCGCGGTTCGGGTCGGCGCTGCGCGCGTCGGGGCCGTAGTCCGCGACCAGCAGGGCGCCGGAGATCGGGTCGGTGGTGATGCGGAACGGGTTGCGGAAGCCCATCGCGTAGATCTCGGGACGGGTCTTCGACTCGCCCTGCTGGAAGAGGTTGCCCTTCGGGATGGTGTAGCCGCCGCCGGTCGTGGGCTTCACCCGCAGCACCTTGCCGCGCAGGTCGTTGGTGTTGCCCGCGGTGCCCTGGGCGTCCCAGGCGCGCCGCCCCTCGCGCTCGTCGATGGGCGTGAAGCCGCTGGACTCGAACGGGTCGGTGTTGTCGCCGGTGGCGACGTACAGGTTGCCCTCGGTGTCGAACGTCAGCGAGCCGGCCATGTGCACGTTGGCCCGGCCCTCGCCGCGCCACGTCGGGACCGTCAGCAGCACCTTCTGCGACGCCGGGTCCGCGGTGTTCCCCTTCATGGTGAAGCGGGACAGGTTGATGAGGTTCTTCTCCTTGTCGGAGTGCAGGAGATAGAGCCAGTTGTTGCGTGCGAAGTTCGGATCCAGGGTGAGCCCGAGGAGGCCGTCGGACTGGCTGGTCATCTCGGGGGTGTAGTCGAAGTCCAGGGCGGTGGTGACGTTCAGCGTCTCCTGGTCGACGACCTTCAGCTCACCGGTGCGCTGGGCGTAGAACACCCGCCGGTCGGGGGCGACGGCCAGCTCGAACGGGTCGGCCAGGTCGTCGGTGACCAGCGGGGTGCGCTGGAAGTTGCCGGTCTGGGTGGCCGAGCAGTCGCCGGGCGCGTCACCCGCGGCCCACCGGATCCCGCCGAGCAGGTGCTTGAGGAAGAGCGGCTCGTCGAAGGACGACGCGTCGTGGCCGCCGGCGGTGAACCACGACCGGCCGCCGTCGTACTTCTGGCACCACGAGAACGCGTGGTCGACGCCCTCGTCCAGCCCGGTGATGCCGTCGCGCACCTTGATCTGCGCGAGGGTGTGCACCTTGCCGGTCGGGTTGGCGCGCCAGTTGTACCACTCCTCGTTGCGCTCCCAGAGCTGGGGCAGGCCCTTGGTGGAGGGGTGGGTGTTGTCCAGCACCTTGATCCGGCCGGTCTGCGGCACGGGGTGCTTGTCGAAGATCGCGCCGACCAGGCCCTCGTACCAGTCCCAGTCGCGCTCGCTGGCCGAGGCAGCGTGCAGGCCGAGCCACCCCCCGCCCGCCTGGATGTACGACTGCAGCGCGGCCCGCTGGTCCGCGTCGAGCAGGTCGCCGCTCTCCGGCGTGGAGTTGGTGTTGTTGAAGACGACCGCCTCGTAGTTCGCGAGGTTCTCCTCGGTGAACGCGGCGGCGTCGTCGGTCGAGTCGACCTCGAACCCGTACTCCTCGCCGAGCTTCTCGACGGCCTCGATGCCCGCCGGGATGGAGTCGTGGTAGAAGTTCGTGACCTTGGAGAAGACCAGGACCCGGAAGTCGGCCTCCTCGTCCTGCGGGGCGGCCGTCGCCGAGGCCGTGCCCAGGAGCAGCGCCAGCAGCGCGGCCAGGACGGCGATGGGTGACAGGGGTGGTCTGGCTAGGCGTCTCATAGTGCTCCCAGTCGTGCCGGAACGCGGGCGCGTCGGAGGGCGGGCCCGTTTCGTGGTGGCGTAGAAAGCGCTTGCTGACGGTGCTCTGTCAAAGTAAGCCCTTACCCACAGGTGGTCAACGGTCGTGCGCGGACCGGGAACCGGCCGCCTTCCGGGCGTACGGGCAGGGGCGGAAACCCCCGCGGGGCGGCGCGCCGGGACGTCCGGTCGCGCCGGGCGCACCATCCCGCCCGCGGCGTCACCGCGAGTTCAAGATCTCGTAGCCGGGTATCCTCACGGAATGGGCGAGGACCTGAGCGCGGCGGCGGCCAAGGGCTGGGCGGTGCGCTGGGAACTGCAGCGGGAGCAGCGGGAGGCCGGTCGCGAGGAGCGGTTCACCGTCGTCGGTGACCTCGTGGAGCTGATCACCGCGGGCCGCGACCGCCCCGCCGTCCTCGACCTCGGCTGCGGTACGGGCTCGCTGGCCGCCCGGCTCAAGCGCCGGATGCCCTCGCTCGACGTCGTCGCCGCCGACGCCGACCCCGTGCTGCTCGGCCTCGGCCGCCGGATGCACGGCACGCGGGTCCGCTTCGTCGACACGGTGATCGGCGGCATCGGCTGGCAGGACGAGCTGGAGCTCGAC
Organism: Streptomyces sp. NBC_01808; assembly: GCF_035917395.1. Classification (NCBI taxonomy): domain Bacteria; kingdom Bacillati; phylum Actinomycetota; class Actinomycetes; order Kitasatosporales; family Streptomycetaceae; genus Streptomyces; species Streptomyces sp. NBC_01808. The sequence goes on along the minus strand of NZ_CP109072.1, from coordinate 978,912 downwards.
CGCCCGCTGGATGCCGCGGTCTCCGCGACCATGCTGCACCGCCTCCCCGAGCGCGTGCTCCTGGAGGTCTACGGCAGGCTGCACACCCTGCTCCGCCCCGGCGGGCTGCTCGTCAACGCCGGCCGGCTGCCCCAGGAGGACGCGGCCGTCGCCGAGCTGGCGGGCGAGGTCGGCAGCCGGCTGGCCGAGCGGCGGCGGATGCCGGGCGGCGAGGACTGGTCCTCATGGTGGGACGCGGCGGCCGAGGCGCCCGAGCTGGCCCGGCTCTTCGCCGAGCGGCGCCGCCGCGGCGCGGCCCCCGCGGGGGACAACGGGCTGAGCCTGGCGCGCCACGTGGACCTGCTGCAGAAGGCGGGCTTCGCGGCGGTCGGCACGGTCTGGCAGTGCGGCGACAGGTGCGTGCTGGTCGCGGTCCGCGGCGAGTAGGCCCCGCGCCCGTCACCTGCCCCGCTCACCCGCCGGCGCCCGCCGCCGCGCTCAGTCGACCCGGACCACGTACTTGCCCCGTACCCCGCCCGCCTCCAGAGCCCGGTGCGCCGCCGCCGTCTCGGCCAGCGGGAAGACCGTGTCCACCGCGGGCACCAGGTGCCCCCCCGCCACCCGGCGGGCGAGATCGTCGACGTGCGCGGCCGCGGGGTTGCCGCTGAAGAAGCGCACCCGCCCGCGTCCGTGCACCGCGCTGGCCGCGATGGCGCTCAGCGAGCCGAGCGGCCGCGCCGGGTCGAGGGCGACGCCGACCATGCGGCCGCCCGGCTTCAGCAGCCGTCGGAACGTCCGCAGATCGGCGTCCGCCGTGTCGAGGACGACGTCGAACAGGCCCAGCTCGGCCGGTGACGTCTCCCGGTGGTCGAGGGCGCGGTGGGCGCCGAGCGTACGGACGAAGTCCAGGTTGGCGGCCCGGGCCAGGGCCGTGACCTCGGCGCCGTACGCCCGGCCGAGCTGGACGGCGGCGCTGCCGACGCCGCCGGCCGCGCCCCTGACCAGCAGCCGCTCGCCGGGGCGCAGCGCCGCCTTGTCGCGCAGGGCGGTGACCGCCGTGGTGCCCGTCACCACCAGTGCGGCGGCGGCCACCAGGTCCGGCGCGTTCGGACCGTCCGGCACCCGGCCGAGGCGCCCGGCCCGTACCGCCACGTACTCGGCGGCGCTGCGCGCCCTCGCGGTGCGCCCCACGAAGCCCCACACCCGGTCGCCGACCGCGACCCCGGCGGCGCCGGGACCGAGCGCGGCGACCTCGCCGCTGAAGTCCTGCCCGACCCGCTGCGGGAACCTCCGCCCGCTGAGGGCGCGGGCCCGGCCGGAACGTACCGCCAGGTCGCCGCCGTTCACGCTGAACGCGTGCACCCGTACGAGAACCTCGCCCGGGCCGGGCTCCGGGCGCGGCACCCGGCCCACATACAGCACCTCGGGCCCGCCGAAGCGGTCGAACAGTACGGCTCTCATCGTGCGCACTGCCATCGTCCTCACCTTCGCGGCGGCCGGGTATCCGGGGGCCGAGCGTAGGCTGACAAGTGGACGAGATCGTCCGGTTGAGCCGGAGGTGAGAGACATTGGCGGCGGAATCCTCTCGGATCGCGGGCCCGGACGGGCTGCGCGCCGACGCCCGGCGCAACCGGCGGCGCATCCTGGCCGCCGTCCGCGCGGTCTTCGCCGAGCACGGCATCGACGCGCCCATGGCGACCGTCGCCCGGCGCGCGGGGGTCGGCGTGGCCACGCTCTACCGGCGGTTCCCGACCCGGGACGCGCTGGTGCGGGCCGCGTACGCGGAGCAGATGGCCACCTGCGGCCAGGCGCTCACCGACGCACTGGCGGACCCCGATCCGTGGCGGGGGTTCCGGCGGCTGGTCGAGACGGTCTGCGAACTGCAGCGGGAGGAGCGGGGCTTCCCGGCCGCGTTCCTCGCGGCCTTCCCGGACGGCACCCGCGCCGACGCGGCCGTGCGGGAGCGGGCGGAGCGGGACTTCGCGGTGCTGGTCCGCCGGGCGCAGGCGGCGGGCGCGCTGCGGGCCGACTTCCACCCCACCGACCTCGCCGTGGCGCTGCTGGCGCACTGCGGTCTCGTCGGCGCGCTGCCGGACGACCGGGCGGCGTCGCGGCGGCTCGTGGCGTATCTGCTCCAGTCGTTCCGCGCGGAGGCGGCGGGTGAGCCGCTGCCGCCGCCGGGCGCGGTGTCGCTGAGCAGCCTGCCGACCGCGGTCGGCGGCTCGCCGGGCGGGCGGACCTGAGGGGCCGGGCCCGGCGGAAGAATCAAGAGGGGCGTACGCCGACGGGCCTCACGCCGCGGTCGTCAGCAGCCCGGGGCGCACCTCGCGCCGCGGCGCGACGACGGCGCCGGTCGGCAGCAGTTCACCGGTGTCGTCGAAGACGATCGTGCCGTTGCACAGCAGGCTCCAGCCCTGCTCGGGGTGGAAGGCCACGGTCTGCGCGGCGTCGCGGTCGGGGCGGTCGGCGGCGGGACACTCGGGCCGGTGGGAGCACATCGGACACCTCTCGGTCGGGAGGCGGCGGCCCTGCCGGGCCGCCGGTGGCGGTGTGGTTCCGTCTGGAAGGTGAGACCTGGCCGGCGCCGGAAACTCATCGCCCATCCTCAGGAAACCACCGCCGGGTTGAGCCCCGGTCCGTGCGCGGTCACAGTCCCGTCTCAGCGCCCGCGGGCGGCAGGACCCGTACCGGCGCACCGTCCGCGGCCGGTACGGGCCCGCCCCGCGTCAGCCGCGCGGCTCGTCGCGCTTGTGGAGATCGGGCCCCTCCGCCGCCGCCCGCTCGGCGCGGCCCAGCTCACTGCGGCGGTAGGAGTACGTGAAGTACACGAACATCCCGACCGCAAACCACACGCCGAACCGCAGCCACGTCTCCCACTTCAGGAACGTCACCAGCCAGATCGAGAAGCCGACGCCTATCAGCGGCACTATCGGCATCCCCGGGCAGCGGAACGTCCGCGGGAGGTCCGGCTGCCGGTAGCGCAGCACGATCACCGCGACGCACACCACCACGAACGCCAGCAGGATCCCGATGTTCGTCAGCTCCGCGGCCTCCCCGATCTTCAGGAAGCCCGCGATCAGCGCCGAGCCGACGCCCACGATCCACGTCACCCGCGTCGGCACGTGCCGCGTCCGGTGCGTCTTGGCGAACCACTTCGGCAGCAGCCCGTCGCGGCTCATCGAGAACCACACGCGCGTGACGCCCAGCATGAAGGTGAACATCACCGTGAGGATGCCGATGATCGCCCCCACCGCGATCAGGTTCGCCAGCCAGCCGAGACCCACCGACTCGAACGCCGTGGAGAAGCCGCTCTCCGGGTCGATGCCCTTGTAGTTCTGCATCCCCGTCAGCACCAGCGTCGCGGCCACGTACAGCAGCATGGAGATCGCCAGCGAGTAGAGGATCGCCTTCGGCATGTGCCGCTGCGACTCCTTCGACTCCTCGGCCGCCGTCGACATCGCGTCGTAGCCGAAGACCGCGAAGAACACGGTCGCCGCGCCGGTGAACGCACCGCCGACGCCGTAGGGGAAGAAGGGGTTGTAGTTGGCGGTGTCGATGTGGAAGACGCCGACCAGGATGACGACGAGCACGACCAGGACCTTCAGCACCACCACGACGGTCTCGAAGCGCGCCGCGTTCTTGATTCCGAGGGTCAGCAGGTACGCGACCAGCAGGCACAGCACGACCGCGAACAGGTCGACCTTGTGCCCCTCGCCGGTGCCCGGGGCGCCGAGCATCCACGCCGGCAGGTCGGCGCCCATGTTCTCCATGAGGAAGGAGAAGTAGCCGGAGATGCCGATGGCCACCACCGCGACGATCGCGGTGTACTCCAGCAGCAGATCCCAGCCGATGAACCACCCGGCGAGTTCGCCGAGGACCGCGTAGCCGTACGTGTACGCCGAGCCCGCCTTGGGGATCAGGCCGGCGAACTCCGCGTACGACAGGGCCGCCGCCGCGCTCGCCACCCCCGCGATCAGGAAGGAGACGAGCACGGCGGGGCCCGCCGTGCCGTTGGCGACCGCGCCGGCGAGCGCGAAGATGCCCGCGCCGATGATGCCGCCGACGCCGATCGCCGTGAGCTGCCACAGCCCGAGGACCCGGGTGAGCTGTTCGCCGCTCTCGCCCTCGGCGGTCTCGATGTGCTCGATGGGCTTGCGGCGCAGTACGCCGTCCGTGCTCCAGAGCCCTGCCATGGTGCGTCCTCTCCGTCGAGGCCGTTCGATGACAGTGCAGCACGATGACGGATGAGGTGCCTTTCAGGAAGAGGGGCGGGTGCTCACCTTGAAAACCCAGGCGTGCTTCCCCGCCCTGCGGGCCGCCGCCGGCACCTCGACGACCAGCGCGCCGCCGTCGACGTCCCAGTTCAGCGGGCGGCCGCCGTAGCCGAGCATGGTGATCTCGTCGCCGGCCCTGAGGGGCACCGGGGCCTCGACGACGAGCCGGGACGAGGGCGCGGCGAGCGAGTGAATGTAGAAGGCGTCGCGCTTCATGGTGAACCGCAGGTCCTCGCCGAGCTGCGCCATGCGCGACCAGTAGGTGGTGCCGTAGATCGCTTCGCCGTTGACGCGCAGCCACTCGCCGGTCTCGCGCAGCCGCCGCTCCATGATCTCGGGGATGGTGCCGTCGGCGCGCGGGCCGATGTCGAGGAGGAAGTTGCCGTTCTTGCTGACGATGTCGACGAGGCTGTGCACGACCTCCTCGGTCGTCATGTACGCATCGTCGGGCGTCTCGGCGTTGTAGCCGTAGGACCGCGGGTCGAGGCCGCGGCTGGCCTCCCACTTGGCGACGACGGTGTTCTCGTACACCTCGTACTCGGGCGTGGAGAAGTCGTGCGGGCCGATGCCGGAGCGGTTGTTGACCGTCACCTCGATCGGCCGCGGGCGGTTCTTGGCGTGGTTGAAGTACTCGGCGAGCACCCGGTGGCTGTCGTTGTCGCCGCCGATGTCGCACCACATGATCTCGGTGTCGTACTCGCGGATCAGCTCCAGCATCTGCCCGGCCTGGTAGTCGCGGACGTAGTCCTGGCCCGAGGTGTAGCCGGTGTACGGCACGGGCTCCAGCGTGTACGGGTTGCGCGGGGCGTGGCCGTACCAGGGGTTGTCCGGGTTGAACCACTCCGGCATCGAGAAGTACAGCCCGCAGTGCAGGTCGGGGGTGTACCTGCGGGACGCGTCGAACAGCTCCCTGATCAGGTCGCGGCGCGGGCCCATCGCGACGGAGTTGCGGGTGGAGAGCTTGGTGTCCCAGAGCGCGAAGCCCTCGTGGTGCTTGGAGGTGAGCACGTGGTACTGCGCGCCCGCGTCCCGGAACAGCTCGACCCAGGAGCGCGGGTTGAAGCGCTCGGCGCGGAACATCGGGATGAAGTCGTCGTACGCGAAGTCCTCGCCGTACACCTCCCGGTGGTGCGCGTGCGTCGGGTTGTCCGGCTGGTTCATCTGCTGCCAGTACCACTCCGCGTACTGCTTGCCGACCGGCGCCCAGGCGGGCACCGAGTACACGCCCCAGTGGATGAAGATGCCGAACTTGGCGTCGTTGAACCAGTACGGCGCCTGATGGCTGCTCAGCGACGCGTCGGTCGGCTCGAAGTCGGGCACCCCGAGGGTCAGCGGGCGGGTGACCTCGGCGGCCGTGCCGCCCCGCCCGGTGGCGAGGACGCGGCCCTCCTGCACGGTGCCCGGCGCCACGCCCGTGCGGTTGCGGATGCCGACCGTGACCCGGGCCTGTTCGCCGGGGCCGAGCCGCGGCACCGGGACCGGCGCGACGGTACGGGCGCCCTCGGTGTCGACGGTGACCGACAGGCCGTCGCGGGCGGCGATCCACACGGCGCCGGCGTTGATCAGCGTGGCCTCGACGGACTGCGCGCCGGAGCGCTCCAGCGAGGCGGTGGTGGAGCGGACGTTGCGCAGCGCGACGGCGCGCCCCTCGGCGACGGGCTGCAGGGAGAGCGCGAAGATGTGCAGCGCCGGCTTGTCGGGTTCGGCCCGGTTGATGACCGGCAGGGTGAGCGCGACCGCCTCGCGGACCGGGTCCAGGCCCAGTTCGACGACGGCGATGGACACCTGGTGCGGGTCCTTGGTGCCGTTGGGGGCGTAGCGGTACGGGGCCCTGAGCGAGCCGCCGCCGGAGTACCAGTCGGGGGCGGACAGTCCCGCGGTGGCGGTGCTGCCGTCGGCGTAGTGCACGGTCGCCTCGCCGGAGGCGGTGCCGTACGAGGAGGAGGCCAGGAACAGCACGCTCAGGTAGTGGCCCGGGGGCAGTTCGACCCGCTGGCCCATGGCGACGATGTTGTTGGGGGCGCCGGCGTCCGCGCCGGGGAAGTCGAAGGGGAAGCCGTCGACCTCGATCGGCCCCGCGGGCAGCTCCTCGCCCGGGTAGGTGTAGCCGCTGCCGTCGAAGTTGCCGCCGCGGGCGTCGGCGGTGTCGACGCCGTCGTTGTCGAAGTGGGCGGTCAGCGGCACCGGTACGGGGTCGGGGACCCGGCCCCAGTCGTCGGCGGTCGCGTTCTCGTCCGCGGCCCCGGCCGGGCCCTGTGGTGCGGCGCCTGCGGCGGTGGGCGCGAGGCCCAGCGCGGAGCCCGCCGCGGTTCCGGCGCCGATCGCCAGCACGTGCCGTCGTGCAAACCCGTTCATCCCGTTCTCCCTCAAGGACCTTGATCCATCCGATGTCTATGGGAGTTGTGTCAGATTCAAGCGCTTGCTGGGGAGGGAACGTAGAGATTCATCGGATGAACGTCAAGGCTCGGCGCAGCGGGGGGCAACGGGCGGCACCGAGCGGCAGCGGGTGGCAACGCGCCGGGGCCCGGTGGCGCGAACGCCACCGGGCCCCGGTCGGGTTGGTGTGGTCCCGCGGTGCCGGGCACCGCGGGTCGTGCCTCAGCGCACGCCGGTGGGCTCGGGCTCCCGCTCCTCGCCGGCGGTCGGCGGCGGCGCGGGGGCCGCGGCGAGCTGCCGGTACAGCTTCTCGCCCTCCACGTCGACGTTCGGCAGGATCCGGTCCAGCCACTTCGGCAGCCACCAGGCGGATTTGCCGATCAGCGCGAGCACCGCGGGGACGATGGTCATGCGGACCAGGAAGGCGTCGAAGAGGACCGCCACCGCCAGGCCGAAGCCCATCATCTTCACCATGTCGTCGCCCGCGCCGATGAAGCCGGCGAAGACGCTGATCATGATGACCGCGGCCGCGGTGACCACCCGGGCGCCGTACCGGAAGCCGGTGACCACTGCCTCGCCGGCGGACTCGCCGTGGACGTACGCCTCGCGCATCCGGCTGACCAGGAAGACCTCGTAGTCCATCGCCAGGCCGAAGACCACGCCGATCAGGAAGATCGGCATCATCGACATGATCGGACCGGTCTCCTCGACCCCGAAGGCCCCGGCCAGCCAGCCCCACTGGAACACCGCGACGACGGCGCCGAGCGCGGCGAGCACGGAGAAGAGGAAGCCGAGCGCGGCCTTCAGCGGCACCAGCACGGAGCGGAACACCAGCATCAGCAGGACGAACGCCAGGCCGACCACCAGCGCCAGGTACGGCACCAGCGCGTCGTCGAGCACCTTCGAGAAGTCGATGTTCACCGCGGTGCTGCCGGTGAGGTACAGCTCCGCGCCGGTCTCGTCCTGGAGCGAGGACGACAGGTCGCGGATCTCGCGGACGACCTTCTCGGTGTCGGTGTCGCTCGGTCCGGTGGACGGGGTGACCATGACGGTCGCGGTGTCCCCGGCCTCGTTGAACCCGGCGGGGGTGACGGAGACGACGCCGTCCACGTCGGAGATCCGCGCGACGACCTCGTCGGCCGCGTCCTGCGGGTTCGCCGCCTCGGTGGCGTCGATGACGCCGGTGACCGGGCCGTTGAAGCCCGGACCGAACGCCTCGGACAGCATGTCGTACGCCTTGCGCTGCGTGGTGTCCGTCGGCTGGCTGCCCTCGTCGGGCAGGCCCAGTTCCATGCTCGCCACCGGCGCGGCCAGCGCGCCGAGCCCGATGATGGCGGCGGCCAGCACCAGGACCGGGCGCTTGAGCACCCCGCGGGCCCACCGGGTGCCCATGTTCGGCTTGGTGTCGTGGTCGGACGCCTTCGGGGCGCCGGTCTCCGGGTTGGCCTTGCGCACCTTGCGGCCGTAGATCCGCTTGCCCACGATGCCCAGCGCGGCCGGGACCAGCGTGAGCGCGATGAGCACCGCCAGCGCGACCGTACCGGCCGCCGCGAAGCCCATCTTCGTCAGGATCGGGATGTTGACGACCGCCAGGCCCGCCAGCGCGATGATCACGGTGAGGCCGGCGAAGACCACCGCCGAGCCGGCCGTGCCCACGGCGCGGCCCGCCGCCTCTTCGCGGGAGTGGCCGTCCGTCAGCTCCGCCCGGTAGCGGGAGGCGATGAACAGGGCGTAGTCGATGCCGACCGCGAGGCCGATCATCATCGCCAGCGTGGAGGTCGTGGCGGACAGGTCGAGCACGGTCGCCAGCGCCGTGATCGAGGAGATGCCGATGCCGACGCCGATGAGCGCGGTGATGATCGGCAGCCCGGCCGCGACCAGCGAGCCGAAGGTGATCACGAGCACGACCAGCGCGATGCCGACACCGATGATCTCGCCGTTGCCCATGTCGGGCTCGACCATCAGCGCGTCACCGCCGGCCTGGATGTTCAGACCGTCGTCGCGCTCCTCGTCGACCACGTCGGTGATGGCGTCGCGGGTCGAGTCGTCCAGTTCCATGGACGTGACCTTGTAGTCGACGACCGCGTATGCCGTGGAGCCGTCCTTGCTGACCCCCGCGTTGTCTGCGAACGGGTCGCTGACCTGCTCCACCTGGTTGCCGGCGATGCCGTCGAGCACGCCGTCGACGGCCTCGCGGGAGTCGGCGGCGGTGATCTTCTGGCCGTCGGGTGCCTCGAAGACGATACGGGCCGTCGCGCCGTCGGCGGACTGCCCGGGGAAGCGCTCCTCAAGAAGGTCGAACGCCTGCTGTGCCTCGGTGCCGGGCAGCGCGAAGTCGTCCTCGGGCGCGGTGCCCGCCGACGACGCGCCGAACCCGGCGAGGACGAAGAGCAGCAGCCATATCAGCGCCGTGATACCGCGCCGCCGGAAGGCTAGCCGGCCGAGTTTGTATAGGTAGGTGGCCACGAGCAGGTTTCTCCTGATCTCGACGGTGGGTTGTGTTGAACCAGCCCGACGACGAGAGCGGCGTACGCCAGGTGGAGCCGTGTTCTGTTGTGGTTGGCGAACGATAGGTCAGTTCATATGCAGGGCGGGGAGAATCACTGCGTCGACATAACGGACGAGATAGTCGCTGGTGACCGGCGCGTTCTCGATGAGGGGCCGGGCCAGCATGGCCCCCAGCATCATGTGCGGGACGAACTTCGCGGCGGGGATGTCCGCGGGCAGCTCGCCGCGCGCGACGGCGCGATCGATCAGCTCCTGGAAGGCGGCCAGCTCCGGCTCGATCAAGAGCTGCCGCATGGCCTGCTGCAGTTCCTCGTTGGACTGCTGGGCGAAGGCGACCGCGCGCAGGAGGGCCGAGTCCTTCTCCGCGCTCTGGCACACACCGTCGGCGAACTGCACGAGGTCTCCGCGCAGCGTGCCGGTGTCGATCCCGGCCGACCTCACCGGCTTGCCGTGCCGGAGCGCCGTGGCGACCAAGTGCGGCTTGGAGTGCCACTGGCGGTAGAGGGTGGCCTTGCTCGACCGCGTACGAGCCGCGACCGCGTCCATGGTGAGGGCCTCGTAGCCGACTTCGCGCAGATGGTCGAGCACGGCCTCGAAGAGTTCCTGCTCGCGCTCGGCGCTCAGCCGGCTCCGGCGCCCGGTGGTACTGGTGTCCTGCACGACCATCGGGCCCCCTCCCCAGTCAGCGGAACGAAACGGTTTCGTACCCAAAAAATGCTAGCGGCTGTCAGAAGAGGTTCGTGCCAATAAGGGTGTGGTTTGCGTCACTCTGTGAAGACGACCCAGACCGGGCCGCGCGCGAAGTGCAGCCGCTCGCCGTCCGCGCCGGTGAACTCCGTGCCGCCGCCTGCCGATCCGCGCTCCCATCGCGCCTCGTACGACCTGCCGCCGCGCAGCACCTCCGCCTTCCCGGTGCCGACGGTCTCGGTGAAGGGGGAGACGTTCCCCGAGCGGTCGCCGAAGCCGGAGTCGTGGATCTTCACATGCTGGACGACGACCGTCGCCGCCGACAGCCGCCCGCCCGCCGTGGTGGCGGCCGGGGTGCCGTCGAAGGAGATCAGCCAGCGCTTCTCGCCCGCGTCCCAGGTGAAGCCGAAGCTCGCGGCCGGGTAGCGCACGGTGCGCTCGGCGGTGGCCTTCCCGCCCTTCGGTGCCGGGCCGAAGCGGAAGCCGATGTCCCGTGCCCGGTCCGCGTCCGGCGCCGCGGCCAGCGCCCGCTCCGGCCGGACGAAGAGGTTGTGCGGTACGGGCTTCGCCGGGTCGCGCAGGTACGCGTCGGCGGCCGTACCCGGCGGCACGGGGAACAGGGGTGCCTCGTCGATGACCGGGAGCAGCTTGGACTGCGCCCCGGAGAAGGCGAGCGCGGGCCTGCCGAACTGCTCCAGGAGTTCGAGGTCGGACTCGCGGGCGCTGCGCACCGGGCCGACCCGCTCCGGCGGGTGCGAGGCGTAGACCGCGAGCAGCCGGCTGAGGCCGGCTTCCACCCGTTCGACGTAGACGATGTCCGCTCGCTCCAGGCCCGTCTGGGGGCGGGCGGGCTCGGCGTTGTCGACCTTCACGCCCAGCACCGGTCCGCCGCGTCCCGCCAGTCCGGTGAACGGCGAGCCGCTTCCCAGCTCTTCCCGGGGTTTCCCGGGCTTCTGCGTCTCCTCCTTGGTGCACCCGCCCGCGAGCAGCAGCGGGAGCAGCAGGAGCACGGCCGGCAGGGCCGCGGGCGTACGCAGAAGGCGGGCTATGCGGCTGGTGCCCATTGACGTCCCTTCCCGGATGAAATGATTCGTATGTCTGACTATGGCCTGATTCTAGAATCGATCGGCCGGACCGGATAACGCCGGGCGTCCCCGGCCCCGAGTCGTTACTCTGTGGAAACGGACAGCCCCGCCCGCGGGGAAGGGCCCGACACCTCGGACCGTCCGTGAGCCCAGCCGGCGCCACCGCGTCCGAACTGCCCACCCGAACAGCCCGGGGTGTCCGCCGCCGACACCCGCCGCCCGGCCACGGCGGGCTGACCAGTTCACATGACCCGGAGGAGTGCACCTTGACCGCCGAAGCCGCACCGGAACGGCATCCCCAGCCCGCCCCCCGGCCGCATCCGCGCCCGCGAGTGGCCGAGGAGTCCGTGAGCAGCCTGGACGTGTGGGCGCGCTCGGCCCCCATCCGGCTCGCCGGATACGAGGACGACCCGGCCGACACCGCCGAGCTGCACATCCTGCGCGGCATCGACTGATCCGGCCGGGCCGCCTGCGCCCGTACTTCCGCGTGCGCTAGCCGACGAACGTGCGGACCGCCGCCTTCAGATCGGCGAGCCCCTTCTTGGCGTCGGTGAAGAACATCCCGGTGTTCTCCGCGGTGTACAGCTCGTTGTCGATGCCCGCGTACCCGTGGCCCATCGACCGCTTGATCACCACCACGCTCTTGGCCCGGTCCACGTCCAGGATCGGCATGCCCGAGATCGCGTTGCCCGGCCGCCGCGCGGCCGGGTTGGTGACGTCGTTGGCGCCGATTACCAGCGCCACGTCCGCCTGCGGGAACTCCGGGTTCGCCTCCTCCATCTCCTTGAGCTGCGGATACGGCACGTTGGCCTCGGCCAGCAGCACGTTCATGTGCCCCGGCATCCGGCCGGCCACCGGGTGGATCGCGTACGTGACCTCCACGCCGTGCTCCTCCAGCAGGTCCGCCAGGTCGCCCAGCTCGTGCTGCGCCTGCGCGGCCGCCAGTCCGTACCCCGGCACGATGACGACCTTGCCGGCGTACGCGAGCTGGATCGCCACGTCGTCGACCGAGACCGGCCGCACCGGCACGTCCCCGTCCGTGCCCACGGCCGCCGCCTCGTCGCCGGTGCCGAAGCCGCCGACGATGATGGCCGGAATCGAACGGTTCATGGCGTCCGCCATCAGCTTGGTCAGGATCGTGCCCGAGGCGCCGACGAGCGCGCCGGCGATGATCAGCGCCGGCTCGTTGAGCACGAAACCGGCCATGCCGACCGCCGTGCCGGTGAAGGCGTTGAGCAGCGAGATCACCACGGGCATGTCCGCGCCGCCGATCGGCAGCACCATCGTGACGCCGAACGCCAGCCCCGCGAGCGTCAGCAGCGTCAGCGCCGCGACGCTGCCCGGGTCCACCACCAGCCAGACGCCGGCCCCGGCGAAGACCAGGGCGAGCCCGGCGTTCAGCGCCTGGCTGCCCGGCAGGACGATCGGCTTGCCCGGGATCACGCCCTGCAGCTTCCCGGCGGCGATGAGCGAGCCGGAGAAGGTGATGGCGCCGATGAGGATGTCGATGCCGCCCGGCACGGTGGTGCGCGCGCCGAGGTCCTCCGGGTGCGCGTGCTGGAGCACCTCGACGATGGCCAGCAGCGCGGCGGCGCCGCCGCCGACCGCGTTGAACAGGCTCACCAACTGCGGCATCGCGGTCATCTCGACGGTACGGGCCAGATACAGCCCGGCGCCGGAGCCGACGACGGTCGCGGAGAGCAGCACCAGCCAGCCGGTGGCGGTGATGTCGCCGCGCTCCGCCAGCAGCACCGCGGTCGCCACGATCGCCACCGCCATGGCACCGGCCGAGAGGGTGTTGCCGCGGCGGGCGGTGGCGGGGGAGTTCATCAGCCGCAGGCCGAGCACGAAGCAGGCGGCGGCGGCCAGCAGCACGTACCGGACGGCGGTCTCCAGATCGCTCACTTCGCCGCACCTCCCTTGGCGCCGCCCGGCGTCGGCCGGGCGCGGAACATGTGGAGCATCCGGTCCGTGACGACGTACCCGCCGACGACGTTCATCGCGCCGAACGCGACGGCCACGAAGGCCAGCGCGTACTCCAGCGGCTCGTCGGCCAGGGACGTCACCAGCATCGCGCCGATCAGCACGATCCCGTGGATCGAGTTGGCGCCGGACATCAGCGGCGTGTGCAGCGTCGCCGGCACCTTGCTGATCACTTCGAAGCCGACCAGCACGCTGAGCACGAAGATCGTGACGGCGGTGAGCAGATCGAGGTTCACCGGTTCCCTCCGTTCTGCGGAGCGACCGCGTCGCTGACGACCTCGCCGCCGTGGGCGACGACCACGCCGGCCTGGATGTCGTCGTCGAGGTCGATGCGCACCGCCTCGTCGGCGACCAGGTGCGCCAGCAGCGCGCTGATGTTGCGGGCGTACGCGGTGGAGGCGGCCGTCGCCATCACCGACGGCAGGTTCCCGGCGCCGATCAGCGTCACGCCGCCGGCGAGCACCGCGGTCTTGTCCGGCTCGGACAGCTCCACGTTGCCGCCGAGTTCGCTGGCGGCCATGTCCACCACCACCGAGCCCGGCCGCATCTGCTCCAGCGCCTCGGCCGTGACCATCAGGGGCGGCTTGCGGCCCGGCACCCGGGCGGTGGTGATCACCACGTCGAAGCGGGGCACCGCCGCCGTCAGCGCGGCGAGCTGCGCCCGCTGCTCCTCGTCGGTGAGCACGCGCGCGTAGCCGCCCTCGCCCGCCGCCGAGGCCACGCCCTCCAGCTCCAGGAACTTCGCGCCCAGCGACTCGATCTCGCCCTGCGCCGCGGGCCGGACGTCGTACGCGGTGACGATCGCGCCGAGCCGGCGGGCGGTGGCGATGGCCTGCAGCCCGGCGACGCCCGCGCCGAGCACGAGGACGGCGGCGGGCTTCGAGGTGCCCGCCGCCGTGGTCAGCATCGGAAAGTACCGGTCGTAGCTGTCGGCGGCGAGCAGCACCGCCTTGTATCCCGCGACGTTGGCCTGGGAGGTCAGCGCGTCCATCGTCTGGGCCCGGCTGAGCGTACGGGGCAGCAGGTCGAGGCTGACGACGGTCACCCCCCGGGCGGCCAGCTCGCCGATCAGGGTGGCCTGGCGGAGCGGGTCGAGCATGCCGATGAGCGTCTGCCCGGAGCGCAGGGCGGCGGCGGTCTCGCGGTCGGGCGGTGCGACGCAGAGCACGACGTCGGCCCGGCGGATCAACTCGTCCGCGCCGACGATCTCGGCCTCCGCGGCCGTGTAGTCGGCGTCGGTGAACCAGGCGCTCGTGCCCGCGCCGGTCTCGACGAGGACGTCGACACCCGACCGGCGCACACGGGTGACGACTTCGGGGGTGAGGGCGACGCGGCGCTCGTCCGGCGCGCGCTCCCTCAGGACCCCCGCGGTGACGGCTTGGGCTCCCATGCTTCTCGCTCCCTCTTGGGCGAATTGCGGGCGACGTCAGGGTGCTGCCCTCGGTGCGCGGTGGGGACACCTCGGGCAGCGGTGATGCGGGTGTGCGTTGGCGGTGCGGTGGTGGCGCGGTGTGCGGTGGTGGTGCCGGGACGGGCACGCTATCGGATAACCGTTCCGTTCGGACCGCCCCGGACGTGCGGTTCCTGCGGATCGCGACCGGCGGACGGGCCGGTGCCGACCGGGAGGTGAGCCAGGCTCTCGCCGGCCGCGAGCCGGCGCACGAGGGCCTGGAAAGTGGGGCAGCGGGTGAAGTCGTGCGCCTCGCACTCCAGCGCGTGGTCGATCATCGCCTTCGACCGCTCGATCTCCCGCATCCGCTCCTGAAGCTCCTCCCGGTGCCGTGCCAGCAGCGCGTGCCGGTCGCCGGGGCCCTGCGCGGCGAACAGCTCGCGCAGTTGCTCCAGGCTGAGCCCGCCGCGCTTGCCGCCGATGATCATGGCGACCCGGGAGACGTGGTCGGAGGTGTAGCGCCGGCGGCCGTTCACGCGCTCCGCCGGGGTGAGCAGGCCCATGGCCTCCCAGTGCCGCAGCACGTGGGCGGCGAGGCCGAAGCGCCCGGCCAGCTCGCCGATGGTCATGGACTCGCCCGACTTCATGTTGACATTAACTTGCAGAGTGGGCGCGGAGTCAAGGGTGGGGGCCCGGGTACGACGTGATCGTCGCGGGCACCACGCCGGCCGAACCGCGCCGGGCGGGTGAGGACGTCCGATTCGTTCAAGACGCGTATGCCGGCCCGTTCCTAGGGTCGGGGCCATGACCGCACGATTCGACGCCATCGGAATGGTGACCGCCGACATGGCCGCCACCCTCGCCTTCTACCGCCTGCTCGGCCTGGACATCCCCGCCGACGCCGACGGGCAGCCGCACGTCGAGGCGGCACTGCCCGGCGGGCTGCGCCTGATGTGGGACGCGGAGGAGGCGATCAAGTCCTTCGCGCCCGACTTCGAGCCGCCGACCGGGGAGGGGCGTATCGGCCTCGCCTTCCGCTGCGAGGGCCCCGCCGACGTGGACGCGACGTACGCGATGCTCACCGAGGCGGGGTACAAGGGGGCCATGGCGCCCTGGGACGCCGAGTGGGGCCAGCGCTACGCGCAGGTGCACGACCCCGACGGCAACGGCGTCGACCTCTTCGCCCCGTTCGGCTGACCGCCGGGCCCGCGGAGGGGCGGACCGGGGTGCCGCTCAGAGCAGCGCCGTCAGCGGCACCCCGGCCAGTGCCCGCATCTCGCGCGCCAGGTGCGCCTGGTCCGCGTACCCCGCCAGCGCCGCCGCCCCGGCCGGCGGCGTGCCCGCCCGGGCGAGCGCCAGCGCGCGGTTCATCCGCAGCACCCGGGCCAGCGTCTTCGGCCCGTACCCGAAGGCCGCCAGGCTGCGCCGGTGCAACTGCCGCTCGCCGAGCCCCACCGCCCCCGCGATCTCGGCCACCGGCCGGCCCGCCGCCAGCGCCGCGACGACCGCCGGCACGTACGGCTCCGGCGGCTCCGTGTCCGCCAGGCGGGCCCGCGCCAGCGCCTCCAGCGCCGCACCCGGGTCCACCGCCCCGGCGACCTGCTCGGCCGCCAGCCGGGCCCGCCGCTCGCCCCACAGATCCGCCAGCGGCACCCGCAGGTTCCGCAGCTCGTGCGCGGGCGCGCCCAGCACCGCCGGGCCCTGCCCGGGGGCGAAGCGCAGCCCGGTGTACGTGTCGCCCGCCGCCCCGGTGCCGACGTGCGCCCGGGTGTCGGGGCCCGCGACGAGCAGCCCGCCGGGCGTGAGGATCAGGTCGGTGCCGCCGTCCGGGAGCACCCGGTACGGGCCAGGGCGGACGTCCCGGCGGCGCCAGACGACCGCGCCGCCGAGCAGCGCCGGCCTCTCCTCGTACATCACTCCAGGATGCCGCAGACTGGGAGGCATGCCCGAGCTTCCCGAAGTCGAAGCGCTCAGCGGATTCCTGACCGAGCACCTGGTGGGGCGGTACGTCGCCCGGGTGCAGCCGGTCGCGATCAGCGTTCTCAAGACGTACGACCCGCCGCTCACCGCGCTGGAGGGCGCCGAGGTCACGGCCGTCGGACGGCACGGCAAGTTCCTGGACCTCACGGTCGCCGACGAGTTGCACCTGGTGATCCATCTGGCCCGGGCCGGCTGGCTGCAGTGGAAGGACAAGCTGCCGGCCGCGCCGCCGCGTCCCGGCAAGGGGCCGCTGGCGCTGCGGGTGCGGCTGGCCGAGCCGGAGGGCGCGGGCTTCGACCTCACCGAGGCGGGCACCCAGAAGCGCCTCGCGGTCTACTGCGTACGGGATCCGCAGGACGTGCCCGGCGTCGCCCGGCTGGGGCCCGACCCGCTGGCCGCGGCGTTCACGGCGGAGGCGTTCGCCGGGCTGCTGGCGGGCGAGCGGCGGCAGATCAAGGGCGTGCTGCGCGACCAGTCGACGATCGCCGGCATCGGCAATGCGTACTCCGACGAGATCCTGCACGTCGCGAAGCTCTCCCCGTACAAGCTCGCCGCGAACCTCACCGACGAGGAGACCGCCGTGCTCTACACGGCGATCGGCGACACCCTGCGCGGCGCCGTCGAGCGCTCCCGAGGGGTGGCCGCGGGGCGGCTGAAGGCGGAGAAGAAGAGCGGGCTGCGGGTGCACGGGCGGGCCGGGGAGAAGTGCCCCGCCTGCGGCGACACGATCCGCGAGGTGTCGTTCGCCGACTCGGCGCTGCAGTACTGCCCCACCTGCCAGACCGGCGGCAAGCCGCTGGCCGACCGGAGGATGTCCCGGCTGCTGAAGTGACCGCGGCCGCGGAGGGCTGTCAGGAGCCGCCGGCGTCCTCCAGCCGGAAGCCCACCTTCAGGCACACCTGCCAGTGCGCCACGGCGCCGTTCTCCAGTTGCCCGCGCACCTGGGTGACCTCGAACCAGTCGAGGTTGCGCAGCGTCTGCGAGGCGCGCGCGACGCCGTTGCGGACGGCGTCGTCGACACCGGCGTGGGAGGAGCCGACGATCTCGGTGATGCGGTACGTGTGATCGCTCATGAACCCACCGTGCCGCAGACCCGCCGGGCTCGCGACACGGGCGGCACCCGGCCGGCGGCAGGGGTTACGGCACCACGGTGACCGGCCAGCGGCCCGCCTTGACCAGGCGTACCGCCACCGAGCCGACGAGCCGGTGCCCCGCCTGCTCCGACGCGCCTACGATCACCGCGTCCGCCTTGAGGTCCTGTGCCGCCTGCACCAGCCCCGTGTAGGCGTCGCCGTGCAGGGTGTGGAACTCCCAGCGCACGTCGAACAGCCCGCGCAACTGCGCCGCCGTCCGCCGGATCTCCGCCACCAGCTCCTCGGCCACCTCCGCCGTCGCGCCCGCCACCGGCGCGCCGAGCGCCGCCGCGGCGGCCAGCGTCGGCTGCACGTACACCACCGCGAGCAGCGAGCCCTGCCGCCGGGCCAGCCCCGCGGCGTAGGCGGCGGCGCGCCAGGAGGTGTCGGAGCCGTCGACGCCGACGAGGATCACCTTGGGGCCGTCGGTGCCGCGCTCGAAACGGGCCGTGGCCTCCGGGCGGTCACCGGGGCGGTCGTCCGGGCGCTCCCCGGTCCCGTCCCCTGACCTGCCCGCTGACCCGTTCTCTGACCTGTCTTCGAGGTTGCCCCCGGTGCCGGCTTCGCTCACAACCCGGACGGTACCCGACGCGCCGCACGGCGTGCACGGTACGGTGCGCGCGCCCGGACGGTGCGGTTGACTGCGGGCATGACGCAATCCCATCCGCCCGCCGGCGCACCCGCGGATCTACGGCTCGCGCAGCCGGCCGGGCGCTGGCTGCTGACCGCGGTGGTGATCGGCTCGGGCATCACCTTCCTCGACGCCACCGTCGTCAACGTCGCGCTGCCCACCATCGGCGACGAACTAGGCGCCTCCCTCGGCGGTCTGCAGTGGACCGTCAACGGCTACACCCTCACCCTCGCCGCGCTCATCCTCCTCGGCGGCGCCCTCGGCGACCGCTACGGCCGCCGCCGGATCTTCATCTTCGGCACCGTGTGGTTCGCGGTGGCCTCGCTGCTGTGCGCGCTGGCGCCCAACGTCGGCATCCTCATCGCCGCCCGCACCCTTCAGGGCATCGGCGGCGCGCTGCTGACCCCCGGCTCCCTCGCCCTCATCCAGGCCTCCTTCGCCCCCGAGGACCGCGCCCGCGCGATCGGCGTCTGGTCGGGGCTCGCCGGCATCGCGAGCGCCCTCGGCCCGCTGCTCGGCGGCTGGCTGGTGGAGGCGGCGAGCTGGCGGTGGGTGTTCGCCATCAACGTGCCGCTGGCCGTTGTCGTCGTGGCCGTCGCCGCCCGGCACGTACCCGAGAGCCGCGACGAGACGGCCACGGGACGCTTCGACTGGACCGGCGCCGCGCTCGGCGCGCTCGGCCTGGCGGGCGTGACGTACGCCCTGATCGCCGCGCCCGAGAAGGGCGTCTCGGCGCTGCTGCTGGCCGCGAGCAGCGGCGTGGGGGTGGCGAGCCTCGCGGCGTTCGTGTTCGTCCAGCGGCGCAGCAGCCACCCGATGCTCACCACCGGGATCTTCGGCTCCCGCCAGTTCACCGCGGCGAACCTGGTCACGTTCGTCGTCTACGCCGCCCTCGGCGGGGTGACCTTCTTCCTCGTGCTGGACCTGCAGATCGCCGCCGGCTACTCGCCGATCGCCGCGGGCTCCGCGCTGCTGCCGGTGACGCTCATCATGCTGGCGCTCTCGGAGCGGTCGGGAAAGCTGTCCGAGCGCATCGGGCCGCGCATCCCGATGACGGTCGGCCCGGCGATCTGCGCCGGCGGGCTGCTGCTGATGCTGCGCATCGGCGGCCCCGGCGACAACGTGCCGTACGTACGGGAGGTGCTGCCCGGCGTGGTGCTCTTCGGCTTCGGCCTGGCGACGACGGTCGCCCCGCTCACCGCCACCGTCCTCGGCGCCGTGGAGGACCGGCACTCCGGCATCGCCTCCGGCGTCAACAACGCGGTGGCCCGCGCCGCGGGCCTGCTCGCCGTCGCCGCGCTGCCGCTGGCCGCCGGGCTCTCCGGCAACGACTACCGCAACCCCGGGGCGTTCGGCGACGGCTTCCGCGTCGCCCTGCTCATCTGCGCCGTGCTGCTCGCCGGCGGGGCCCTGCTGTCGTGGCTGACGATCCGCTCGCCGAAGGAGCCGGCGGGGCCGCCGGAACCGCCGTGCCACGTGCACTGCGCGGTGGCGGGCCCGCCGCTGCAGTCGCTGGTCGAGGACCCGGCCGCCGACGACCCCGAGGAGCCGGAACGCCCCTAGTCCGCCGGCCCGTAGACCAGGTGCAGCACGCCGGAGGCGAACGCCTTCGAGTCGAGCAGCTTCAGCGGGATCCTGGTGTCGCCCTCGTCGAAGAGCCGCTCGCCCTGGCGCACCGCGACGGGGTGGACCAGCAGGTGCAGCTCGTCCAGCAGGCCGTGCGCGAGCAGCTCGCGGATCACGGAGACCGAGCCGCCGATGGAGACGTTTCCGCCGGACTCCTTCTTGAGCGCGGTCACGCCGGTGACCAGGTCGCCCTGGAGCTTCTCGGAGTTGCGCCAGCTCAGGTCGACCTCGCCGCGGCTGACGACGATCTTGCGGGCGTCGCCGAGGATCTTCGCGAACCCGGCGTCCTCGTCGTCGGTCCCCTCCCGCTGCGGCCACGCCTCCGCGAAGCCGTCGTAGGTCTTGCGGCCGTAGAGCATGGTGTCGGACATCAGCCCGCCGACCGCCTCGCCCATCTCGTCGTCGAAGTAGGACATGTGCCACTGGTCGGGCGCCTCCACGACGCCGTCGAGGGAGATGAACAGGCTGGCGACGATCTTTCTCACGGGAGGCTCCAGAAGGCGGGGGGTCGGCGGACGTGCAGTCCGTCGGGACGTTAGCGGCCGCCGGGGCGTCAGGTCTTGTACAGAAGCGCCAGCGGCTGCGCGGGCCGCGGGTCGTTCCGCAACTGTCCCGCGGTCCGGCCGATGAAGCGGCTGAGCGCGTGGGCCAGATGCGGCTCGTCGTAGTAGCCCAGGCGGTGCACGACGTCGTCGGCCGCCGCGCCCTCGCGGAGCAGCACCGCGGCGTGCCGCGCCCGTTCTATCTGCCGGACCGCGCCGTGGGTGAAGCCGGTCGCGGCCTGGAAGCGCCGCTGCGCGGTGCGCGCGGAGACGTCCGGTGTGCCGCCGCGCATCAGGTCGGTGACGAGCGGGTCGCGGACGAGCACGCCGGCGCGCACCAGCCGGTCCGCGAACGCCTCGGCGTCGTCGGGCCCCGGCACCGGCCAGTGGGAGTCCTTCAGCCAGAACGACCTGCGCGTCGCGTCGGGTATGTCCACCCCGCCGTCGACCAGCAGGGGCGCCGGCAGATGCGTCAGCGAGGTGCCCAGCGCGAAGGTGATGCCGAAGAACGCCGCCTCCTCGGGCACCGGCGCCGTGCTCGTCCGCGACTCGGGGCCCGCCACCGCGGCCTGGAACCCCGCGCGCGACTCCCAGAACACCAGGTCCCAGCAGGCCGACGCGACCGCCGTCATCCGGTCGACGCCCTCGCTGCGGCTGCGCCAGACGTACGACACGTACGGCGAGTCCGACGCCCGCCCCTCGATCTCCAGCCCCATCGCGCCCCCTCGCGACAACCGGCGCCCCGCACGGGCGCGCTCCCGCCGTGCAGTCTGGCACGCGCCACCGACAACGGCCCGGCGGCGGCCGGCGGGACGAGCGCCCGCCGGTCGCCCCGGCTCACCTCCGCCGCCGCGAAGCTCCGTGCGGCGTACGGGCGTTGCCCATGGCCGGGCGCACCCCCGCCGGAGCAGGGCTTTTATATCCGCTTTCGCGGCCCGGTGCTTCGATGCAGGCCGCGAACGACCCACCGAACTCCCTGAGGGGGACCCCCTTGAGACGTCTCGCCACGGCCCTGGCCGCCGTCCTCGCCGGCGCGGCCGCGCTGACCCCGCTCGCCCAGGCCGCAGCGCCCGCGGCGTCACCGCCCGACCCCGCGCCCGGCGGGCCGCAGCGCCCGTACGAACCGGATGTGGAGGGCACCGACAACATCGACACCCTGGACGTCACCGCGACCCGCGGGCCCGGGCGGAGCGTGACAGTCGCCTTCGACCGGCGCAGCCGCGCCGCCGAGGGGACGACGCCCGCCGGGGCCCGCCGCTTCGTCTTCCTCTTCGACCGCTCCGTCAGCTTCCGTCCCGACTCCTTCCCGACCTGCGCCCGCGCCGTGGTCGAGGCGGACGGCGTGGCCGCCTGCCCGCCCGGCTCCCTCGTCGGCGAGGGCCTCGGCACCTGGCCGGACGGCTCGGAGCACGACGTGTCGGTCGTCAACACGCGCGTCGACGGCACGCCCGGGGTGCTGGTGGTCATCCCCGGCGTCGGCTCGATCCTGGAGCAGACCTTCGAGCGGATTCGGGACCCGTACTACGGCGACTACGGCTGGGCGGCCGACGAGATCCTGCCGCCCAGCCCGGTGCCGCCGGGGGAGCGCGCGGGCACCACGCGCTTCCAGTTGTCGTTCGGCGCGACCCGCGAGGACGGCGGCCGCACCGTCGGCTTCGTCGAGACGACGGCGCGGCCCGGCGACAAGCTGCGGTTCGGGCTGTGGAGCGAGTTCGTCACCGGCCAGGTCGTGCTGCCCACGGCGACGGTGCGCCTGGGGCCCTGACCCCCTCCCGTACGGCACCGCATCCTGTACGGGGCCCGGCCGGGCGGTGGCGCCAGAAGTCCCGCGGCGTCACCGCCCCGCCGGGCGCCAGGCTCACCCGGCCGCGTCGCCGGCGCCCGTCGACGGTGAAGCCGGCGTGACGCAAGAAACAGCCAAGAAATGTAAGTGAGTTGCGTTCCTCGGGCGGGTGGTGCGCGGGTCGGCCGGCGCGGTGCGGATGTCCCCAGCTCTGCACGCTGCCAACTCGCGCGTGCACCGCCCTTGATGGCGTGCTGTCATGTGCACGCAAGCCGGTTCGGTGTGGCCGCGCACGGGAACGGAGTCGATGCCGTGACCGTAGACCTACCATGATCGTTCTGCAATTCTTCGATATCTCAGCGTAATTAGCTAACTCACAGGTTGGACGACCCCATGAGAAAGCACCGCTCGAGACATCGGCCCACCGTCGCCGCCCTCGCCACCGGACTGCTCCTGTTCGGCCTGCCCGCCCTCCCCGCCCTCCCCGCCGTCGCCGCGGCCGGCTACGACGACGCCGCCGGCCGCCCCGCCGCGAGCAGCGCCGCCCCGCGGCACGCCGCGGCGGAGGTGACGGACGGCGACCAGGACACGTACTGGCAGAGCCGGGGCACGGGCCCGCAGTGGGTGCAGACTGACCTCGGCCGGCAGGCGCGCGTCGACGAGGTCGTGCTCCGACTGCCCGCGGACGCCGCCGCGCGCAAGCAGAGGCTCGCCGTGCAGGGCAGCGCCGACGGCACCACCTTCCACACCCTGTCCGCCGAGGACGCCCGCGCCTTCCGCCCCGCCGCGGACAACACCGTGACCGTGCGCTTCCCCGCCTCTCTCACCCGCTACGTGCGCGTGCAGTTCGCCGGCGCCACCGCGGAACGCCCCGCCCGCCTCGCCGAACTCACCGTGCACACCGCCGCGGACGGCGCCGCCGACCTCGCCGCGGGCCGCCCCCTCAGGGCCAGCAGCCACACCGGCGACAAGACCGCCGACCGGGCAGGCGACGGCGACCGTGACAGCTTCTGGCAGAGCGGGAAGAGCAAGCGCGAGCAGTGGCTGCGGACCGACCTCGGCGCCACCGTCGGCATCGACCGCGCCGTGCTCAAGCTCCCCGAGGGCGGCGCCGCCCGGGTGCAGAACCTCAAGCTCCAGGGCAGCACGGACGGCCGGGAGTTCACCGACCTGACCGCCGCCCGCGACATCGCCTTCGGCGCCGCCGGCGGCCACAGCGCGACCCTCTCCTTCGACACCGCCGTCACCCGCCACGTACGCGTCGTCTTCACCGCCGGCACCGGCAGCGCCCGGCTGGCCGAGCTGGAGGTCTACGGTCCGGCCGAGGGCGACACCCGGCCGCCCGGCGCCCCCCGCGACCTCACCCGCACCGCGCTCCCCGACGGCCGCGTCCAGCTCGACTGGCGGCCCCCGGCCGAGGGCGCCGACGACCTCGACGGCTACGACGTCTACGCAAACGGCCGGCTGCGCACCGGCGTCGCCGCCGACGTGACGACGTACGTCGACACCCCGGCGCCCGGCGAGTCCGTCACGTACCGCGTACGCGCCCGGGACGGCGCCGGCAACCAGTCGCCCGACAGCGCCAGGGTGACCGCCCGGGGCGGCCCGGCCGCCGCCGCGGAGCCCGCCGCACCGGATCCAGGCACCGCCGCCGCGGCCGCCGCCGATCCCGACCTGGCCGGGGGCAAGCCGATCACCGCCTCCTCCCACGTGCACAACTTCGTCGCCACCAACGCCAACGACGGCAACCGCGGCACCTACTGGGAAGGCGCCGGCGGCGCCTACCCCGGCACCCTCACCGTCGAACTCGGCGCCAACGCCGACGTCAGCGCCGTCGTCGTCCAGCTCAGCCCCGACCCCGTCTGGGGCCCGCGCACCCAGACCTTCTCGGTCCTCGGGCGGGAGCAGGGCGCCACCTCCTTCACCACCCTCAAGGCCGGCGCCCAGTACGCCTTCGACCCCGCCACCGGCAACAGCGTCACCGTCCCCGTGACCGGCCGCGTCGCCGACCTGCGGCTGTCGTTCACCGCCAACACCGGCGCCCCGGCGGGCCAGGTCGGCGAACTCCAGGTCCTCGGCACCGCCGCCCCCAACCCCGACCTGGAGGTCACCGGCCTCACCCACACCCCCGCGAACCCCGACGAGACCCAGTCCGTCACCCTCGCCGCGACCGTGCACAACGCCGGCGAGGAGCCCGCGGCGGCCACCGGCGTCGGCTTCCTGCTCGGCGGCGAGCCGGCCGGCACCGCCGACGTCGGCACGCTGGCCCCGGGCGCCACGCGGACCGTGACCGCGAACACCGGCGC
Source organism: Streptomyces sp. NBC_01808 (assembly GCF_035917395.1). Taxonomy (NCBI): domain Bacteria; kingdom Bacillati; phylum Actinomycetota; class Actinomycetes; order Kitasatosporales; family Streptomycetaceae; genus Streptomyces; species Streptomyces sp. NBC_01808. The sequence goes on along the minus strand of NZ_CP109072.1, from coordinate 954,629 downwards.
GCACGACTCCGGCGAGTACGCCGTCGCCGCCGTCGTCGACCCCGACGACACCGTCGTCGAACAGGACGAGGGCAACAACGAGTACACCGCTCCCACCCCGCTCCGGGTCTCGCCCGTGCAGAGCAGCGACCTCGTCGCCGCCTCGGTGGACTGGACGCCCAGCTCCGCGACCGGCGGGGAGAGAGTCGACTTCTCCGTCGCGCTGAAGAACCAGGGCACCCAGGCGTCGGCGAGCGGCAGCCACCCGATCACCCTCACGCTGCGCAACGCCTCCGGCGGTACGGTCACCACGCTGAACGGCGCTCACAACGGCACCGTCGCCGCCGGCGCCGCCACCGCCCCGGTCGGCCTGGGCAGTTGGACGGCGGCCAACGGCTCGTACACCGTCGAGGTGACGGTCGCCGCAGACGCCAACGAGGTGCCGGTCAAGCGGGAGAACAACACCAGCACCGAGTCGCTGTTCGTCGGCCGCGGCGCCGACATGCCGTACGACACGTACGAGGCCGAGGACGGCGCCGTCGCCGGCGGCGCGCAGGTCGTCGGCCCGAACCGCACCATCGGCGACGTCGCGGGCGAGGCGTCCGGGCGGCGCGCGGTGACCCTCGACCAGACCGGCGAGTCCGTCGAGTTCACCGCCAGGGCCAGCACGAACACCCTGGTCACCCGGTTCTCCATCCCCGACGCCCCGGGCGGCGGCGGCATCGACGCCACCTTGAACGTCTACGTCGACGGCACCTTCCACAAGGCCGTCGGCCTCACCTCGAAGTACGCCTGGCTGTACGGGGCGGAAGCCGCCCCGGGCAACAGCCCCGGCGCAGGCCCCGCGCGGCATATCTACGACGAGGCGAACCTGATGCTGGACAGGACCGTGCCCGCCGGCAGCAGGATCCGGCTCCAGAAGGACGCGGCCAACACCACCAGCTACGCGATCGACTTCGTCAGCCTGGAGCAGGTCGCGCCGAAGGCCAACCCGGACCCGGCCGCGTACACCGTGCCCGCCGGGGTCACCCACCAGGACGTGCAGAACGCCCTGGATCGCGTGCGCATGGACACGACCGGTCAGCTCAAGGGCGTCTACCTGCCGCCCGGCGAGTACCAGACGTCGAGCAAGTTCCAGGTGTACGGCAAGCCGGTGCAGGTCGTCGGCGCCGGCCCCTGGTACACCCGCTTCCACGCGCCCGCGGGCGAGCAGAACACCGACGTCGGCTTCCGCGCCGAGCAGGCCGCGGCAGGATCCTCCTTCCGCGGCTTCGCCTACTTCGGCAACTACACCAGCCGCATCGACGGCCCCGGCAAGGTCTTCGACTTCCAGAACCTCTCGGACATCACGATCGACGACATCTGGAACGAGCACATGGTGTGCCTCTACTGGGGCGCGAACACCGACGACATCACCATCGGGAACTCCCGCATCCGCAACTCCTTCGCGGACGCGATCAACATGACCAACGGCAGCACCGGCGCCCACGTCGTCAACAACGAGTCCCGCGCCACCGGCGACGACAGCTTCGCGCTCTTCTCCGCGATCGACGCGGGCGGCTCCGACATGCACAGCAACGTCTACGAGAACCTGACCTCGCTGCTCACCTGGCGGGCCGCGGGCATCGCCGTCTACGGCGGCTACAACAACACCTTCCGCAACATCCGCATCGCCGACACCCTCGTCTACTCCGGAGTCACCGTCAGCTCGCTGGACTTCGGCTATCCGATGAACGGCTTCGGCACCCAGCCGACGACCCTGGAGAACATCACCATCGAGCGCTGCGGCGGGCACTTCTGGGGCGCGCAGACCTTCCCGGGCATCTGGCTCTTCTCCGCCTCGAAGGTCTTCCAGGGCATCAGGATCGACAACGTCGACATCGTCGACCCGACGTACTCCGGGATCATGTTCCAGACCAACTACGTGGGAGGCCAGCCGCAGTTCCCGATCAAGGACACGATCCTCACCGACATCACCGTCTCCGGCGCCCGCAAGAGCGGTGACGCCTTCGACGCCAAGTCCGGCTTCGGTCTGTGGGCGAACGAGATGCCCGAGGCGGGGCAGGGCCCGGCCGTCGGTCAGGCCACGTTCCGCAACCTGACCCTGAGGAACAACGCGCAGGACATCAAGAACACCACGTCCACCTTCACCATCGACATCCAGCCCTGATCCGCGACCCCTCGCGGGCAGGCGCCCCGGCCGGAGTTCGATGCCCGGCCGGGGCGCCGTCGTCGGCACGTACGGCGAGCGCCCGGGAGCCCAAGGGCGGCCAGGCGCGGCCTGGGCAGTCGAATCCGCCGTTCTCGCGGTTCATCGGCCTGACCGCCCGCACCCCCTCCACCGCCGAGCGCTGCCGCAGCAGGACCTCGGCCACGCCGCGCACGGCGCCCCGGGGCGGGACCGCGGCTCGCCGCCGGGGCCTCCGATGTTCTCCGCGTCGTGGGTGCTCACGGGCTGTCGGTCCTCCGCGGCGGTGGGCAGAAGGTTCCGGGAAGCGGCACTTCTGTGCATTGGGCGTCTTGATCCCGGTTCGCCATGGGGTCCGTGCCCGTGTCCCGGCGCGCGGCGGGTCCCGTATGCCTGAACGGCCATCGACGCAGGTGGCCGGATTATGCCCAGGCGCGGGGGAACCGCTTCGCAACAGCGCTACTGACGCGTAGTCTTCTGTTCGGGCCCCGTTGTTCCCCCGGCAGCGGGGCCCATAACGTGCCCCGCCGCCGTGCCCGTACGGGCACGGCGGCGGGTGAACGGCCGGGCGCTCAGCGCGGCTTGAGGGGGGTCGGCGGCAGCGGCGGCGCCTCCAGCCGGGGGCCTTCGTAGCCGTGGACCTCGCCGAAGCCGGTGCCGCTCATCCACTCCGTACGGGCCCGGTCGATCTCGTCGTGGTGGCGGCCCACGAAGTTCCACCACATCACGATCCGCTCCGCGAACGGCTCGCCGCCCAGCAGCATCAGCGAGCTGTCCACATCGGCCCGCAGCGGCAGCTCCGTACGGCCGCAGCCCAGGTAGACCATGGACTCCGGGGCGAGCCGCAGCCCGTCGACCTCCGCCTCGCCGGACATCGTCAGCGCCGCGTACTCGTAGTCGGGCTCCACCGGCAGCCGCGCCTCCGTGCCCGCCGCCAGGGTGACGTCGGCGCCGACGATCGGCGTGTACGTCGTCCCCGGGGACGCCGCGCCGGCCAGCTCGCCGAGGATGACCGTCGCCGACAGGCCGCCGCCGGCCACGTGCGGCAGCTCCGCGTGGTGCTCGAAGGCGGGCGCGGTGGCGCGGTGGGCGTCGGGGAGCGCGACCCACAGCTGAGCGCCGTGGAGCAGCCGCGAGTGGTCGCGCGGCGACTCCTCCGAGTGGGCGATGGCCCGCCCCGCGGTCATCAGCCCCAGCTCCCGCGGCCGCACTGTCTGCAGGCTGCCCAGGCTGTCGCGGTGCAGGACCTCGCCGTCGTGCAGCCAGCTCACGGTCTGCAGCCCGGTGTGCGGGTGCGGCGGCACCTGCATCCCCGGCTCGCCCGCGATGTCGTCGGGGCCGTAGTGGTCGACGAAGCACCAGGCGCCGACCATCCGCCGGCCGAGGTTCGGCAGCAGCCGCCGCACCACCGTGCTCTCGCCCAGCGGCATGTGGCGCGCCTCCAGCACCTCGCGCACCGGCTCCGCCGTCACGTCCGCCCGGCCGCCGCAGGCGGCGACCGGGGGCTTCATGTCCAGATTGCTCATGGGCCCACGCTACGCGCGCGGACGGCCGGAATCCGCATGCCGGCCCGGCCGCCCGCGCGTCACCCGGCGCGCGTCAGGCCGGCGCCGCGACCAGCCGCCACAGGTGGTCCGCGGTGCCGTTGTCGTCGTACTGCACCACCTGCGCGCTGTTCGCCGTCGACATGCCGTCCACGCCGAGCACCTTGCCGCTGTGCTCGTTGCGGATGCGGAACCAGCCGTCCGCGTCGGGCACGATCCGCCACAGGTGGTCCGGCGCGCCGTCGTCCTCGTACTGCACGACGGGCGCGCTGTTCGCCGTCGAGCCGCCGTCGACGGCGAGCACCTTGCCGCTGTGCCCGTTGCGGATCACCAGCAGCCCGTCGCCCCGCTCCCGCAACTGCCAGGAGTGGTCGGACGTGCCCGAGTTGTCGAACTGGTGGACCCGCGCGCCGTCCGACAGCGACATCCGGTCGACCGCCAGCACCTTGCCGCTGTGCTTGTTCTGCACCCGGTGGTACGGGGGCTCCGGTGTCCACGGCGTGCCGTCCGGGCCGGCGGTCGGGAACGCCGTGATCCGCAGCCGGGCCGCGCCCATCGGGATCAGCGTCACCGTCTCCGGCGCCTCCGTACTACGGGCCGGGCTCTGCTGCAGCGGCGCGACGACGCGCTGCCGGTCGGCGACCCACTCCGGCAGCCGGCGCGCGGGCGCGGTGATGCGCACCGGGGTGTGTTCGTGGGTGAACGGGTCGCCGGTCACCGGCCCGTCGTCGCGGTGGAACGCGAGGCCCGCCGGGGCGTCGGGGGCCAGGGCGTAGTTCCACGGGGTGGTGGCGTGCACGGCGAAGTGCGGGAAGTCGCCGCTCGCGTGGGTCGATCCCGCCTGCTCCTCGACGGAATGCGCCCAGTGCGGGCATGTCGACCGGCGAAACCGTATCTCCCAGGCCCGATTCGCATGCCGGTCGTGCGGCGTCGTTGCGCACGCCGACCGGAACGCCTCCCACGTCCTTGCCCGTAGGGGCGAGAGCGTGTGGACTGCGGGGCGTGAGTCACGCGCCCCAGCCGCCCGGCCAACCGGCTGAATGGCTCAGACGCGGGAGGTCACCCCACAGCCAGTGGGACCCCACCCGCAAGCCCGGCCCTTCACGGCCGGGTAGTTGACCGGAGGAGGCATGTCGGTGCCTGGCGCTTGGTGCTCGGGAACGCCCGGCGGGGCCGGGCGGCGGGCCCGCCCCCCGGCCCCGGCCGCGGCGGGCGCCGCGGCCGGGGGTGCGGGGAACGGGCGGTGCGTCAGGAGGCGTCGCAGGTGAGGGTGCCGTCTGCGGCCCCCTCGATCAGCGCCTCATGGGCGGCCCTGATGCGTTCCACATCGGGCTTGAGGACCTTGCGGTCGTAGGTGAGCAGTCCGTTCAGCTCGCCCTCCACATCCGTGATCTGGGTGTAGACGGCGCCGCTGCTCCCGTTGCAGGCGGCGAACCGCTCGACTTCGGCCAGCTTGATCAGGTACTCCTCGGTGTACGCCTCGCGGTCGACGCCCACGTAGGTGTGCCGCACCGGCCAGGCGTTGCCGGGGATGGCCAGCCCGAGGCCGCCGTACTCGCCGCTGACGAGCGCGCGCGTGCCGTCGGGCTTGGGCAGTTGCGCGCTCGGATAACCGTGCGCGTCGGAGATGTCGCCGTTGCCGCCGTCGACCGCTCCGCAGCAGTTGTGGCCACTCATGTTGTTGACCAGCCGCGTCGGGTCCAGCTCCTTGGCGTAGTCGGCGATACGGGCCTGGTCGTACTGGCCCCAGCCCTCGTTGAACGTCACCCACATGACCACCGACGGGTGGCTGTCGTGCTGCTCGATCATCTCCTTCAGCTCGTGCTCGAACTGGGTGCGGGAGCTCTGCGAGGGCGTCTTGGTGTTCATCGACGGCATGTCCTGCCACACCAGCAGGCCCAGCTTGTCGGCGTGGTAGAACCACCGGTCCGGCTCGACCTTGATGTGCTTGCGCACGGAGTTGAAGCCCATCTCCTTGTGCATGTCGAGGTCGTACTTCAGCGCCTTGTCGGTGGGCGCGGTGTGGATGCCCTCGGGCCAGAAGCCCTGGTCGAGGGTGGCCATGGCGAACACCGGCTCGCCGTTGAGCGTCATCCGTTGCTGACCGTCGATCGTCTCGACGCCCACGGTCCGCATGCCGAAGTAGCCGCGCACCTGGTCGGCGGAGGCACCGGCGCCGACCGTCACCTTCAGGTCGTACAGGTGCGGGTCGTCGGGGGACCACAGCTTCGGGTCGGGCACGGGCACGGTCAGGGGCTCGCCGGTCTTCCCGGTGGCGGTGCCGACCTCGCGGCGGCCGTCGTACGCGGTGGCGGTGACCGGCACGCCGTCGCGGACGCCGCGTACCTGGACGGCGGCCTGCTCGCCGGCCACGTCGGGGGTGATCTTCAGGTCCTCGGCGCGGTCGGTGGGCACCGGCTCCATCCACACGGACTGCCAGATGCCGGAGGAGGAGGTGTACCAGATGCCGCTGGGCGACAGCCGCTGCTTGCCCATCGGCGGGTTCTCGCCGTCGGCGGAGTCGGTCGGATCGTAGACCCCGACGATCAGCTCCTGCTTGCCGCCGCTGCGCAGGGCCCGGGTGACGTCGGCGCTGAACCGGTCGTAGCCGCCCTTGTGGGACGCGACCTGCTTGCCGTTGAGCCAGACGTCGGCCTTCCAGTCGACAGCGTCGAAGTTGAGCTGGAGCCGCTCGCCGCCCTGGCCGACGCGCCAGTCATGCGGCACGGTGAAGGTGCGCTTGTACCACATGCGCTCCTCGTGCCGCTGGACCCCGGACAGCTCGGACTCGACCGGATAGGGCACGACGATCTTCTCGTCCAGCGTGCGGCCGAACGGCGGGCTCTCGCCCTCCGTGGCGCCGGCGAACTGCCAGGTGCCGTTGAGGCTCTGCCAGTCCTCGCGGGTGAGCTGCGGGCGCGGGTACTCCGGGAGCGGGGCGTCCTCGTCGACGTCGTCGGCCCACTTCGTCCGCAACTGGTACTCGGAGTCGTTCGCCCCCGAGGTCCAGAACTCGCCGATGTCGGAGCCGTCGGCGCCGGTCAGTCCGCCCTCGCCGTCGTAGCGCACGTCGGCGGAGCCGCCCTGGCCGACCACCGGCTCGTCGAGCGGGACGATCAGCCGCGAGGGGTCGTCGGGGTCCAGCTCGGCCGCGGCCCGCGGCCAGTCGGCGCCGCCGATGACGGTCTCCAGATGCTCGTCGAACGTCGCCGGGGGCGCGGCGAGCGGCTGGGCGAAGTCCATGGTCAGCGTGCGGCCGTCGGGCTGCACGGCGACGTCGGTGGGGCCGGTGTAGTCGAAGTCCCCGGGGAGCGTGAACGCGGACTGCGGCACGGCCTCCTTCTGGGCGGCGGGCTTGGTCCAGCGCAGGTGGAAGTTCGAGCCGCCGTGGTGCTCGAAGTACTCCACCTTGATGTCGTACGTGCGGCCCGCCTCCAGGGTCACGGGCTGCGAGGTCTGTTCCTTGTCCCAGTCGTCGATCCAGTGGTCGATGACGATCTCGCCGTCCACCCACAGCCGGAAACCGTTGTCCGCGCTGACGTGGAAGGTGTGCGCGCCGGAGACCTCGGGGGTGATCCCGCCGGTCCAGCGGACGCTGACGTTGTCGGCCTGGCCGGCGCGGGCCGCGAGGCGCGGCTCCAGGTTGTCGAAGTCGAGCGACGGGTCGAAGGCGGTGGCCTTCAACTGGTCGAAGTCGAACGTGCCGGGGGCGCTGTGGGTGTAGTACTCGCCTTTGAGGCCGTGGACCTCCGCGGCTGCGCGGGAGTCGGCGGCCTCGGCGGCGGCCGGGCGGTCGTCGCTCGTGGCCGAGAAGCCGGGACCGGCGGGGACCAGGGTCAGGGCGAGGGCCGCGAGGATGGGCGTCGGCCAGCGGAGTAGTCGCCGCCGTACGCGTCTGAGCGAGGGGTGCACGGGTACCTCCGGAAGTCGGAGAATGCGGGTGCTGGGGCTGCCCTTTGCCCCCGGGCGTCTTGTATAACGTTGGAAACAAGGGCAGTTGGCATGACAGCACGCCTCCTGCGTTGTGTCCAGTGCATGACCAAACGGCGTAGGAGGAACGCGTTGAGAGTCAGCCTGAAGGATGTGGCCGAGCGGGCGGGCGTGTCGGTGAAGACCGTCTCGAACGTGGTCAACAACTATCCGCACGTCACGCCGGCGATGCGGGCGCGGGTGCAGCAGGCGATCGACGAGCTGGGTTACCGCCCCAACCTCACCGCCCGCCACCTGCGCAAAGGCCGTACGGGCATCATCGCGCTCGCCGTGCCCGAGCTGGGCAACCCCTACTTCGCCGAGCTGGCGGGGCACGTCATCGACGAGGCCGCCCGGCACGACTTCACCGTCCTGCTCGACCACACCCAGGGCCGGCGCGAGCTGGAGCTGCTCGTTACCCAGGGCTTCCGGGCCCGGGTGATGGACGGGTTGATCCTCAGCCCGCTGGAGCTGGACACCGAGGATCTGCGCGGCCGGGCCGAGGAGAGCCCGCTGGTGCTGCTCGGCGAGCGGCGCTACGACCTGCCGTACGACCACATCGCGATCGACAACATCGCCGCGGCCCGGCAGGCGGTCGGCCATCTGCTGGACCTCGGCCGGCGCCGCATCGCGTTCCTCGGCGCCCGCGAGGACCGCGCCCACCAACCTGCTCACCTGCGACTTCTCGGCTGGCGGGCGGAGTTGGCGGACCGCGGCGTGCCGGTCGACGAGGCGCTGGTGGCGTACACCGAGGGCTGGGAGCGGGCGGACGGCGCGGTCACCATGGCGGCGCTGCTGGACTCCGGGCAGCGGCCGGACGCGGTCTTCGCGTACAACGACCTGATCGCCATCGGCGCGATGCGGGTGATGTCGGAGCGCGGGCTGCGGGTGCCGGAGGACGTGGCGGTGGTCGGCTTCGACGACATCACCGAGAGCCGCTACGGGGCCGTCACGCTGACCACCATCGCGCCCGACAAGCAGGCTATCGCCAGGCTCGCGGTGGAGTCCCTCGTCAAGCGTCTCGACGCCGCCCACGGCGACGGCAGCGTGCCCGAGTCGCAGGAGATGCACCCCGCGTTCTCGCTGGTGGAGCGGGAGAGCACGCGCGGCCGCGTGAGCGGCTGACCCCCGCGGAACGCCCCGCCCGGGCCGGCCCCCGGGCGGGTGCCCCGGCCTGCCTCCCGCCGTCCTGACGGGGCGTCAAGTCCCTTACGGGGCAGGGTGCTTGGCGATCTTCGCCGGACAAATCCGTGCTGCGGGAGGTGTTTACAGCGCCCTTCCAACGATGTAAAACATCCCCTGAATTCTTCCGGTCCCGCGCAGCGGCCCGGCCCTCGTACTCCACCGCCCGAATTGGGGTATCACCATGAAGCCGCACGCCCGTACCGCCGCCAGAACACTCCTCGCCGTCGCGCTCAGCGCGAGCCTCGCGCTCGCGGCCGGCTGCGCCAAGTCCGAGGACGACGACGAGGGGAGCACCGGCGCCGCCGCCGGCTCCGAGGAGGCCAAGGGCAGCGAGCAGAAGGTCTCCGGGGGCTCGGGCCCGACCTGTGTGATCGGCGACTACGGCGCCGAGGAGACCGACCTCGCCGGCGCCACCGTCGGCTTCTCGCAGTCCGAGAAGGAAGCCAACCCGTTCCGTATCGCCGAGACCGCCTCGATCAAGGCCGAGGCCGACGAGCGCGGCATCGAACTGCTCACCGCCAACGCCCAGTCGCAGTTCTCCAAGCAGATCAGCGACGTCCAGGACCTCATCGCCAAGGGCGCCGACCTGCTGGTCATCGCCCCGCTGAACTCCGACGGCTGGGACCCGGTGCTGAAGTCCGCGGCGAACAAGAAGATCCCCATCGTCACCATCGACCGGAAGATCAACGCCGAGCCCTGCAAGGACTACGTGAGCTTCATCGGCTCCGACTTCACCGAGCAGGGCAAGCGGGCCGCGGACAAGATGATCGAGGCCACCGGCGGCAAGGGTGAGATCGCCATCCTGCTCGGCACCCCCGGCAACAACGTCACCACCGAGCGCACCAAGGGCTTCAAGGACCGGATCGCCGAGAAGGCCCCGGACCTGGAGGTCGTCTTCGAGCAGACCGGCGAGTTCGCCCGCGAGAAGGGCCAGCAGGTCACCGAGCAGCTCATCCAGTCCAACCCGGAGATCACCGGGATCTACGCCGAGAACGACGAGATGGGCCTCGGCGCCGTCAACGCGCTCAAGGGCGCGGGCAAGGAGCCCGGCGCGGTCAAGATCGTCACCATCGACGGCACCCGCAACGCCGTCCAGGGCATCGTCGACGGCTGGATCGACTCCGTCATCGAGTCCAACCCGCGCTTCGGCCCGCTGGCCTTCGAGACCCTCGACGCCTTCACCAAGGGCGAGGAGGTCGGCCAGGACATCGTGATCGAGGACAGCGAGTACACCGCCGACAACGCCGAGGCCGACCTCGGCAAGGCGTTCTGACGCCGATGGCCGCAGCGAACGAGCCGCCCGAGCGGCACGAGCCGGGCGGGCCCACCGGGCCCGCCCGGTCCGCCGGGCCGCACCCGGCAGAGTCCCAGGAGGTCACGGACGTCGAGGACGCCGGCCGTGCCCCCCGGGACGGCACGGCGGAACGCCCCGCCGTCCTGGCCGTACGCGACCTGACCAAGCGCTTCCCCGGCGTCCTCGCCCTCGACGGCGTCGACTTCACCGCCCGCGCCGGCGAGGTGCACGCCCTCGTCGGCGAGAACGGCGCCGGGAAGTCCACCCTCATCAAGGTCCTCACCGGCGTCTACCAGCCCGACGAGGGCGAGCTGACCTACCGCGGCGAGCGGGCGTCCTTCGCCACCCCGCTCGCCGCCCAGCAGGCCGGCATCTCGACCATCTACCAAGAGGTCAACCTCATCCCGCTGATGAGCGTGGCCCGCAACCTCCTCCTCGGCCGCGAACCGCGCCGCCGCGGCGGCCTCATCGACTTCGGCCGCATGCACCGCGAGTCCGAGCGCATGCTCCTCGACTACGGCGTCCGCGTCGACGTCCGCCGCCCGCTGGCCGAACTCGGCGTCGGCGCCCAGCAGATGGTCGCCCTCGCCCGCGCCGTCTCCGCGGCCGGCCGCACCGACGTCGTCGTCATGGACGAGCCCACCTCCTCCCTCGAACCCCGCGAGGTCGAGACCCTCTTCGGCGTCATCGGCCGGCTGCGCGCCGACGGCGTCGCCGTCGTCTACGTCAGCCACCGCCTCGACGAGCTGTACGCCGTCTGCGACACCGTCACCGTGCTCCGCGACGGCCGCGTCGTGCACACCGGGCCGCTCGCCGGGCTCGACCGGCTCCGGCTGGTCTCCCTCATGCTCGGCCGGGAGATGGGCGAGGTGCGCGCCGAGGGCCTGACCAAGTTCACCGGTGATCACGGCACCGGTGCCGAACCGGTGCTGCGCGCCGAGGGCCTGACCCGCCGGCACGAGCTGCACGACGTCTCGCTCTCCGTCCGCCCCGGCGAGGTCGTCGGCCTCGGCGGACTCCTGGGCTCGGGACGTACCGAGACCGCCAAGGCCATCGCCGGCGCCCTCCCGCTCGGCGCCGGCCGCGTCACCGTCGCGGGCGCGCCCGTACGCACCGGCTCCACGCCCGCCGCGATCCGCGCCGGCATCAGCCTGCTGCCGGAGGACCGCAAGTCCGAGGGCATCGTGCCGGGGCTCTCGGTCCGCGAGAACATCGCGCTGGCCGCGCTGCCGCGCATGTCGCGCTACGGGCTGGTCTCCGAGGCCCGTATCGACGCCGTCGTGGAGACGTTCGTCAGCAGGCTGCGCATCAAGGCGGCGAGCCCGCACCAGAAGGTCGGCGAGCTGTCCGGCGGCAACCAGCAGAAGGTGCTGCTGGCCCGCTGGCTCGCCATGCAGCCCAAGGTGCTGCTGCTGGACGAGCCGACGCGCGGCATCGACGTCGGCGCCAAGGCCGAGGTGCAGAAGCTCGTCGACGAACTCGCCGAGGACGGCCTCGGCGTGCTGCTGATCTCCTCCGACGTGGAGGAGCTGATCGAGGGGTCCGACCGCGTGGTGGTGCTCAGGGACGGCGCCGTCGTCGGCGAGCTGACCGGCGACGACGTCACCGAGGACAGACTCATGGAGGCCATCGCGGCCGCCGCAGAGCCCGGTGGAGAACCGGACCCGGCGCCCCGCGGGCCCGGTGCGGAGGCGGCCGGCCATGGCTGACCTCACGCTGCGCCGCGCGCTGCCCGCCGACCGCGAGCGGGTGCTGCGCTGGCTCCAGGAGTACGGCGTCTACGCGGGCGTCGCGCTCCTGCTGCTCGTCAACATCGCCTTCACCCCCCACTTCCTGTCCGCCGAGAACTTCCGCACCCAGGCCGTCCAGGTCGCCCCCGTCGTCATCGTCGCGCTCGGCATGGCGCTGGCCATCGGCAGCGAGGGCGTCGACCTGTCCGTCGGCTCCGTCATGGCCCTGTCCACCTCGCTGGTCGCGCTCTACATGGGGTACGGGCCGTGGATCGCGCTGATCGTCGCGATCGTCGGCGGTGCCGCGGTCGGTCTGGCCAACGGCTCGCTGATCGCGTTCGTCGGGGTCCAGCCCATCGTCGCCACGCTCGCGCTGATGGTCGGCGCCCGGGGGCTCGCGCTGGTGCTGCTGCCGCAGTTGGAGGACATCCGCGACCCGGGCATGGCGACTCTCGGCTCCGGCGAGTTCGCCGGCGTGCCGTACGTGGTGCTGATCGCGGTGGCGCTCGCGCTCGTCGTCGCCTTCGTCGTCCGCCGCACCACCTTCGGCCGCCAGTTGCTCGCCATCGGCGACAGCCGCCCCGCCGCCAAGCTCGCCGGGCTGCCGGTGCGCCGGGTGCTGATCGTGGTGTACGTCGTCTGCGGCGTTCTCGCCGCCGTCGCCGGCTTCCTGGCCACCGCCCGGCTGTCCGCCAGCGACCCCACGTCGCTCGGCAACCTGATGGAGCTGTCGGCCATCACCGCCGTCGTCGTCGGCGGCACCCCGCTGACCGGCGGCCGGGTCCGCATCGGCGGCACGGTGGCAGGAGCGGTGCTCATCCAGTTGCTGACGGCCACCCTGATCAAGCACGACCTGGAGCCGTCGTGGACGCAGATCGCCCAGGCCGTGGTGATCATCCTCGCCGTCTACGCCGCCAGGGAGAGGGGGAAGCGGTGACCGTCGTGAAAGACGAACCCGTCGCCGTGGCGTACGGCCCGGAGGAGCCCGCGGGCTCCGGGCGGGGCGAGCGGCTGAGCGCCCTCGCGCAGCAGCACGGCGCGCTGGTCGCGCTCATCGCCATCGCCGCCGTCGCCTCGCTGTCCTTCGACTCCTTCGCCACCACCGGCAACATCGAGAACATGGCGGTCTCCTCCGCCTTCCTCGCCGTCGTCGCCCTCGGGATGACCTTCGTCATCATCACCGGCGGCATCGACCTGTCCGTCGGCTCGGTGTTCGTGCTCGGCGGCGTGCTCGCCGCCTGGGGCTCACGCCACGGCACCCTGGTCGCGCTGCTGCTGCCACTCGCCGTCTGCGGACTCTTCGGCCTGGTCAACGGGTTGCTCATCGCCCGGCTCCGGCTCGCGCCTTTCATCGTCACGCTCGCCGCCATGCTCGGCGCCCGCGGCGTGATGCTGTCGATCACCGACGAGGGCGCCGACACCTACCTCGTCGCCGAGGGCTCGTTCTTCGCCGACCTCGGCCAGGGCAAGCTGCTCGGCATCGGCGTCCCGGTGTGGATCACCGCGGCGCTCTTCGCCGCCGGCGGCGTCCTGCTCCGCCGCACCCGCTTCGGCCAGCACGTCTACGCCGTCGGCGGCAACGAGGACGCCGCCGCGCTGATGGGCGCGCCCGTGGCCCGTACCAAGACGCTGGTCTACACCCTCAACGGGCTGCTCGCCGGCTTCGCCGGCGCGCTCAACGCCGCCTGGCTCGACTCCGGCGTGACCATCCTCGGCTACGGCATGGAGCTGGAGGCGATCGCCGCGGTCGTCATCGGCGGCACGCTGCTCTCCGGCGGTATGGGCTTCGTCGGCGGCTCGCTGGTCGGCGTGCTGCTGCTGAAGGTGATCCAGAACGTCATCAACCAGATCGGCTCGCTCGACTCCGCCTACCAGCAGGTCGTCAGCGGCGGCTTCCTGGTGGTCGTCGTCATCGCGCAGACCTGGCTCGCCCGGCGCCGCCGGGCCCCCTGACCGGCCGCCGGGCGACCGGGCGGGTTGGCCCGGCGGTCGTACGGCGGCCGGTCGCGGCCCCGAGCCGCGGCCGGCCGTCGACATCGGTCTGGACCAGTGCCGCCGCGCAGTTGGGCGGCAGCCGGGCTGACGTGCAACTTTCGTGCCCCTGGGAGGGATTGACGGGCGCGTGACCGACTCGGTACCCCTGATACGCACCGCACGCGCACGACCTCGTCCCGACCCCCTGAGGAGTCCCGTTGCCTCCCACCCCAGCCACCCGCCTGCGTGTGAACCTGCGAAGACGACCCTGGGCGACCGCCGCCGTCGCCGCCGGCCTGCTGCTGCCGCTGACCTCGGCGTCCCTCCCGGCCGCCGCCGGCGGCGGCGAGGACGCGGCGGCGCCCGCGACCCGGCAGGCGGCGTACGCCGCGGCGGCCGACGAGTACGGCGTGCCGGAGAGCGTGCTGCTCGGCGTGTCGTACCTGGAGTCCCGCTGGGACACCCACGCCGGCGAGCCGAGCACCGACGCCGGCTACGGCCCCATGCACCTGACCGACGCGCCCACCGTGCTCGCCGAGGACCACCACGGCGGCACCGCCGAGGACCCCCGCGGCGACACCGAAAGGCCCGTCGGCGACGAGACGTTCGGCCCCGCGCTCACCACGCTGTACGCGGCCGCCGAGCTGACCGGCACCGACGCGGCGACGCTGCGCGCGAAGCCCGCGGAGAACATCGCCGGCGGCGCCGCGCTGCTGGCCGCGTACCAGGAGGACCTGGGCGCGCCGGCCTCGGCCGACCCGGCCGACTGGTACGGCGCGGTGGCGAAGTACGCGGGCGCCGCGTACGAGCAGGACGCCGCGACGTTCGCCGACGAGGTGTACGCGACCATCCGCGACGGCGCCGCCCGCACCACCGACGACGGCCACGCCGTCCGGCTCGCGGGCGACCCGTCCGTGGCGCCGCAGCAGCGGTGGCTCGGCGAACTCGGCCTGCCGCGGCTGGCGGACGAGGAAGTGGAGTGCCCGGACCGGCTCGGCTGCGAGTGGATCCCGGCGACGTACCGCCAGACCAACCCGGACAACATCCAGGCGTACGTCAACCACGACAAAGCCGACCGGCCGCGCGACCAGAAGATCGAGTACATCGTCATCCACGACACCGAGGGCCGCTACCCGGGTGTCATCAACCTGGTCCAGGACCCCAAGCGCGCGGCGAGCTGGCAGTACACGCTGCGCAGCTCCGACGGCCACATCGCCCAGCACGTCAAGCACAAGGACGTCGCCTGGCAGGCGGGCAACTGGAACATCAACGCCAAGTCCATCGGCCTGGAGCACGAGGGCTTCGCCAAGGACCAGGGCACCTGGTACACCGAGGCGATGATGCGCAGTTCGGCGACGCTGGTGCGCTACCTGGCGGCCGAGTACGACATCCCGCTGGACCGCACGCACATCATCGGCCACGACAACGTGCCCGGCACCACCACGCCGAACATCGCCGGCATGCACTGGGACCCGGGCCCGTACTGGGACTGGGAGCGCTACTTCGAGCTGCTGAAGGCCCCGCTGCGCAGCCCGGGCGGGTTCTCGAAGTCGATGGTGATGATCAAGCCGGACTTCGCGGAGAACAAGCCGCAGTTCACCGGCTGCAGCTACGAGGAGGGCTCCGACCCGAAGGAGCCGTGCCCGCTCGCGCCCTCGTCGTCGGTGATCCTGCACTCGCAGCCCGACGCGGACTCCCCGCTGCTGGCGGACGTCGGTCTGCACCCCGACGGCCGGGCGTCCGACATGCACGTCTCGGACGTCGGCAGCAGGGCCTCGGCCGGGCAGTCGTACGCGGTGGCCGGGCGCAAGGGCGACTGGGTGGCGATCTGGTACCACGGCCTGAAGGGCTGGTTCCACAACCCGGCGGGCGCGCGGGTCGCCGACTACACCGCCGGGAAGATCGTCACGCCCAAGCCGGGCAAGGAGTCGGTGCCGGTCTACGGCCGGGCGTACCCGGAACAGGCGGCGTACCCGCCGGAGATCCCCTACCAGCCGATCTCGGCGCACCCGTACGAGTTCAAGGCCGGCCAGGCGTACTCCTACGGCGGCACGGTTCCCGGCGAGTACTACCGCGCCGTGTCCTTCGACGGCTCCGCACCCGGGGACCGCACGGTGGTCCGCGGCAAGACGAAGTACCACATCATCCAGATCGGGCACCGCATCGGCTTCGTCAACGCCGATGACGTGACCGTGCGCCGGGTCCTCTGACCCGTCGCGCACCGCGGCGCCGCCGGTCCCATGCCCGGCGGCGCCGCTCGCGTGCGCGCCCCTGTCCCGCCCGTTGTGCGCGCCCCGTGCGTCAGTCGCAGTCCATACGGTCGCCGGGGGCGACCCGGCCCGTCCAGTCGAAGCCGCCGCGCGGTCCCCGCTCGTCGCCCGGTGCCAGCCTGCGGTCGGCGGCCAGCCGCCGGAACATGGCGCGGGCCCGCTCCTCGTTCCACTTCACCGCCGAGCCCCACTCGCCCGCCGGGTGGCTGATGCTCGCCAGCGGCACGGTCGCGAACTCCACGTTCCGCAGGCGCAGATCCCGCGCCTTCCAGCCCAGCGCCAGCATGTCGGCCACGCTGGTGCGGGGGCCCGGGCGGAGCCCGCGGGCGACCTCGCCGACGAGCGCGCCCAGCCTCGGCGGATCCGCCGGCGTGCCCGCGGCCAGATGCCGCCCGGCGATGCCGGCGACCAGCCGCTGCTGGCGGCGTACGCGGTCGATGTCGCCATGCCCGCGGTGCCGGGTGCGGACGTACTGCAGCGCCCCGACGCCGTCGAGGTGGTGCTTCCCGGGCTTGAGGTCGATGCCCGAGTTCTTGTCGCGCATCGGCTCCTTCGTACATACCGGTGCGCCGCCGAGTGCGTCGACCGCCTGGACGAAGCCCTTGAAGCGCGCCTGCAGATAGTGGTCGATGTCCAGCCCGGTGGCGCGCTCCACGGTGCGCGTCAGCAGGTCAGGACCGCCGTGCTGCAGGACGGTGTTGATCTTGCCAGAGTGGGCGGTGGGTCCCGCGCCGTCGTCGTGCGGCGCGAACGGGACATAGGAGTCGCGGGGGAGACTGACGACGCTCGCGCGCAGGCCGTGGGCCGACAGGTGCACGACCATGACGACGTCGGCGCAGCGGCAGGCCGCGCCGCCCGCGTGCCAACGGCTCTTCTCCTCCTCGGTCAGCCCGGCGCGCGAGTCGCTGCCGACGACGAGGACGTTGGTGCCCGTGGCGCCCGACGCGGGCGCGGCGGCGAGCGCCCAGCCGTAGCCGGAGCCGGCGAGCACGGCCAGGCAGGCGCCGCCGGCGAGGGTGCGGGACAGCGGGGGGAGCGCCATAGGGGTCCTTCCCGGTGAGGTACGGGACACCGGATGCTACGGGGCATAATGCCCCGCAATATCCGTAAAACCCGCCGTGTCCCGCCCCGGGCCACCCGGTCGACGCAAGGAGCGGGGCCGCTCGGTCCGGCACCGGCCGCTGACCTTGGCGGACCGTGCGCACGTCGGGTGCCCGCGGAGTGGACTCCTCATTGCGCCGTACACCGATCATGGGTTCTAATTGCAAACTGTTCGCAATAACAGTCTGCCTTCAACAGGGGAGTGGGCATGTCAGTCCGCGGCATACGCGCAGCGGTCTCGGTCACGGCGGCAGCGGCGGTGCTCGCGGGGGCCGCCGCCTGCTCGAACCCGGACGCCGACGACGACTCCGGCGGCTCCGGCGGGAACGGCACCACCGCCGTCATCGGCGTCGCCAACGAGCCCGACACCCTCAGCCCGCTCCTCGGCTACGGCAAGGACGGCAACTCCAAGCTCTTCGACGGCCTCCTCGCCCGCGACGGCGACATGGAGCTGAAGCCCGCCCTCGCCCGCGCGCTGCCCGAGATCACCGACGGCGGCACCACGTACACGTACGAGCTGCGCGACGACGTGACGTTCAGCGACGGCGAGCCCTTCACCGCCGCCGACGTCGTCTTCACCTACGAGACCATCCTCGACCCCGGCACCAACAACGCCTCCAAGGGCGACCTGGAAGCCGTCGAGAGCGTCGAGGCCGAGGGGGACGACACCGTCGTCTTCACCCTGAAGTACCCCTACGCGCCCTTCGCCGAGCGCACCGTGCTGCCCATCGCGCCCGAGCACGTCGCCGGCAAGGGCGACGTCAACACCGGTGCGTTCAACACCGAGCCCATCGGCACAGGACCGTACGTCCTGGACAACTGGCGCAGGGGCGAGAAGCTCACCTTCTCCGCCAACCCCGGCTACTGGGGCGGCAAGCCGAAGGTGAAGAAGCTGACCATGGCGATCATCGCCGACGACGACATCCGCGCCACCCGGCTGCGCTCCGGCGACCTCGACGGCGCCATCCTGCCGCCGAACCTCGCCAAGACCTTCGCCGAGGACGACGGCAAGCAGACGCTGGCCGCCACCACCACCGACCACCGCGCCGTCACGCTGCCCACGGCCAACCCCGTCACCGGCGACATCGCCATCCGCCGCGCGCTCGACGTGGCCGTCGACCGGGGGGCGATGGTCGACAAGCTGCTGGAGGGCCGGGGCAAGGCGGCGTACGGTCCTGTGCCCACCGACAGCGAGTGGTTCGCCAAGGGCACCGAGCGCCCCTACGACACCGAGCTGGCCGAGAAGATCCTCGACGACGCCGGCTGGCGCGCGGAAGACGGCGGCATCCGCGAGAAGGACGGGCAGCGCGCCTCGTTCACCCTCTACTACCCCTCCGGCGACAAGCTCCGCCAGGAGCACGCCCTCGCCTTCGCCGGCGACGCCAAGAAGGTCGGCATCGAGGCCAGGGTGGAGAGCGGCACGTGGGAGGTCATCGAGCCGCGGATGGGCGAGGACGCCGTGCTCGCCGGGGGCGGCAGCCCCGCCGACCCCGACTTCGACCTCTACCCGATGCTCTACTCCGAGCTGGCCGGCCAGGGCTTCAACAACATGGCCTCGTACGAGAACCAGGACGTCGACACCGCCCTCGTCGAGGGCAGGGAGAGCGGCGACAAGGCCGAGCGCAAGCGGGCGTACGACAAGGTGCAGCAGGAACTCACCGAGAACCCGGGCTACATCTTCCTCACCCACATCGACCACATCTACGTCATCGCCGACACCTGGCGCGGCCTGACCACCCAGGTCGAGCCGCACGAGCACGGCTTCGGCAGCGGTCCCTGGTGGAACGTCGAGAGCTGGCAGCCCGCGTCGTGACCGGGCTGCCGCTGGCCCCGATGACGCGGATGGCCGGGCGGCGGCTGCTGTACGCCGTCCCCGTCCTGCTGGCCGTCACCTTCGGGGTGTTCGCCATCGCCGCCGCCTCGCCGTTCGACCCGGTGAAGGCGTACGCGGGCACCGCCGGGTTCAGCGCCTCCGAGGAGGCACTGGACCAGCTCCGCGACAGCCTCGGCGCCGACGATCCGTTCGTCACCCGCTGGTGGGACTGGCTGTCCGCCGTCGTCACCGGCGACCTCGGCCAGTCGACCAGCATGCGCCAGCCGGTCGCCGACGTCATCGGCGAGCGCATCGGCTGGACGGTGCTGCTCTGCGCGGTCGCGTTCGCCGTCGCCATCGTCGTCGGCACGCTGCTCGGCGTGCTCGCCGCCCGCCGCCGCGGCGGGCTGCTCGACCGGGCCGTCACCTCCGTCGCGTACGCGCTGGAGGCGGCGCCGCCGTTCTGGCTCGGGCTGCTCGCCGTCTGGCTTTTCGCGCTCCAGCTCGACGCGCTGCCGGCCGGCGGACTCACCGACACCGGCACGGACGTCGTCACCTTCGGGCAGGTCGCCGAGCACGTGCTGCTGCCCGCGTCGGTGCTCGCCGTCTCGCAGATGCCGTGGTTCGTCCTCTACGTCCGCCAGGGCGTCGGCGACGCGCTGGACGAGGACCCCGTGCGCGGCGCCCGCTCCCGCGGGCTCGCCGAGCGCACCGTGCTGCTGGGGCACGCGCTGCGCTCCGGGCTGCTGCCCGTGCTCACCCTGATCGGCACCCGGGTGCCGGAGCTGATCACCGGCGCGCTGCTCATCGAGACCGTCTTCAGCTGGCCGGGGATCGCCGCGGCCACCGTCGAGGCCGCCACGTCCGTCGACTTCCCGCTGCTCGCCGCGCTGACCGTGCTGGCGACGGCGGCGGTGCTCCTCGGCAACCTGCTGTCCGACCTGTTGTACGGACTCGCCGACCCGAGAGTGGGCTTCGATGGCTGAGGCACCAGAGGCACCAGAGGCCGTACGGAAGCCGGGCGCGCCCCCCGGGCCGCCGGACGCGACCCGCTGGCGCACCCGCGGCACCGGCCGCAAGTCGGTGCGTACGCTGCGCGTCCGCACCTCCGCCGCGGTCGTCGCGCTCGCCGTGCTGGCGGTGCTCGTCGTACCGCCGCTGGTCCAACTCGACCAGCAGGCCGTCGACATCGGCAACAAGCTCGCCGCCCCGTCCCTCTCCCACCTCTTCGGCACCGATGACGTCGGCCGCGACGTGCTGCTGCGCTGTGTCTACGGGCTGCGCGTCTCGCTGCTCGTCGGAGTGGTCGCCGCGCTCGTCGCCACCGTCGTCGGCACCGCCGTCGGGGCACTGGCCGGCGCGCTCGGCGGGCACGTCGACCGGGCCGTGATGCGGCTCGTGGACGTCTTCGCCTCCGTACCGCACCTGCTGCTCGGCATCTTCATCGTCGCCCTCTTCCAGCCCGGGGTGTGGCCGGTCGTCGCCTCCGTGGGGCTGACGCACTGGGTGTCGACCTGCCGCATCGTGCGTGCCGAGGTGCTGTCGCTGCGCGGCCGGCCGTTCGTGGACGCGGCCGTCTCCGGCGGCGCCTCGCGCACCCGGGTCGCGATCCGCCACCTCGTGCCCGGGGTGCTGCCGCAGGCGGGGCTCGCGGCGGTGCTGATGGTGCCGCACGCCGTCTGGCACGAGTCGGCGCTGTCGTTCCTCGGCCTCGGGCTGCCGCCGCACCAGGCGAGCCTGGGCGCGATGGTCCAGGGCGCGCGCGGCTCGCTGCTGGCGGGGGACTGGTGGCCCACGCTCTTCCCCGGCCTGTTCATCATCATCCCGACCCTCGCCGTCGCCGGCCTGGCCGGCGCGTGGCGGGAGCGGCTGAACCCGCGCCGCCGATCGGAGCTGACGCTGTGACGGACCGTACGGATCGCCAACTCCACGACAGCCACGCCGAACACGACGACCACAGGGACCGCGCCGCCGCCGCGCCGCTGCTGGCCCTCGACCGGATGTCGGTCCGCTTCCGGATGCCCCGCGGCCGGTACGTCGCGGCCGTCACCGACGTCTCCCTCGCCCTCGCCCCCGGCGAGTGCGTCGCGCTCGTCGGCGAGAGCGGCTGCGGCAAGTCCGTCCTCGCCTCGGCGCTCCTCGGGCTGCTGCCCGAGAACGCCGAGACCGCCGGCACCGCGCACCTCGGCGAACTGGAGCTGCTGGGCGCCGAGGAGGCGGAGCTGGCCCGCCGGGTACGGGGCCGCCGCGTCGGCCTCATCCCGCAGTCCCCGGCCGCGCACCTCACGCCCGTACGGACCGTGCGCTCCCAGCTCCAGGAGGTCGTCCACGAGCTGACGGACACCCGCAAGGCGGGGCTGCGCGCGGCCGCGGAAGAGGCCGCGGAGCGGGCCGCGTTCCCCGCCGACCACCTCGACCGCTACCCGCACGAACTCTCCGGCGGCCTCGCCCAGCGCGCCGCCACCGCCCTCGCCCTCGTCAGCCGCCCGCCGCTGCTCCTCGCCGACGAGCCGACCACCGGGCTCGACCGCGACCTCGTCGAGCGCACCGTCGACGAGCTGCGCCGCCAGGTCGACGACGGGCACGGGCTGCTGATGATCACCCACGACCTGGCCGCCGCGGAGCGGATCGCGGACCGGGTGGCGGTGATGTACGCCGGGCGGATCGTCGAACTCGCCGACGCCGCCGCCTTCTTCGGCGCCCCCGGGCCCCGGCACCCGTACGCCCGCGGCCTCCTCGACGCCCTCCCGGAGCGCGCCTTCACGCCGATCCCCGGGCTGCCGCCGGAGCTGGGCGCGCTGCCGCCGGGCTGCGCGTTCGCGCCGCGGTGCGCGTACACGACGGCCGCCTGCGCGGCGCTGCCTGCCCTGACGGCGGGCGTCGCCTGCCACCACCCGCTGTCCGCCGCGACCGTACCGCCGGAGAAGCCTGCGAGCGCCGGGGCGCAGCAGGTGCCGGCGCCGCGGAGCGACGAGCCGGGATCCCCGCAGCCGGAGGCCGTCGATGCCCGCTGAAGCCCCGCCCCCGCTGCAACTCCGCGCCGTCACCGCCGGATACGACCGCCGCGCCCCCGTCGTCCGCGACGTCTCCTTCACCCTCGCCCCCGGCGAGGCCGCCGGGCTCCTCGGCCCCAGCGGCTGCGGCAAGTCCACCCTCGCCCGCGTCGCCGCCCTGCTGCACCGCCCGGACGCCGGCGAGGTGCTGCTCGACGGCGCGCCCGTACGCGGCTGGCGCCACCGCGCCCCCCGCGCGCAGCGCACCGCCTTCGGCGTCGTCTTCCAGCAGCCCCGCCTCGCCGCCGACCCGCGGCTGACGCTGGCCGCCCTGATCGGCGAGCCGCTGCGTGCCACCGGCCGCCGCGCGGAGGCACCGTCCCGTACCGGGGAACTCGCCGCACTCGTCGGCCTCACCCCCGACCTGCTGGCCCGCCGGCCGCACGAGGTCAGCGACGGCCAGCTCCAACGCGCCTGCCTCGCCCGCGCGCTGGCGTTGCGCCCCCGGATCCTGGTGTGCGACGAGATGACGGCGATGCTCGACGCCTCCACCACCGCGGCGCTGGTCGCGGCGGTCGAGGACTACCGCCGCACCTCGGGCGCCGCGCTGCTGGCCGTGGGGCACGACCGGACGCTGCTGGAGCGCTGGTGCGACCGCACGGTCGCCTGGGAGGAACTGGCCCCGGAGGCGAAGCCCGCGCCGAGTGGCTGATTGCTTTCGTACGGACGGACGGTGCGTGAAGGAGCCGTTACGGACAGCCCAACGCGTCGGCCAGGCCGGTGAAGTCCCGCGCCGCGACATCGCCCGGCACGTCCGCGTCCGCCCCGCCCGCCGGGCCCTTCTCCAGCGGGCGGGAGACGAACGCCGTCCTGAGCCCCGCGCCGCGCGCGCCCGCCAGGTCCCAGCCGTGGCACGCCACCATCAGCAGCTCGCCCGGCGCCACGTCCAGCAGCCGCGCGGCGGTCAGATACGGCGCCGGGTCCGGCTTGTAGCGCTGCGCCAGCTCGGCGGAGAGGATGCAGTCGAACGGCAGCCCCGCCGCCTTCACCAGGTGGGTCAGCAGCGCGAAGCCGCCGTTGGACAGCGCCGCCACCACGTACCGGCCGCGCAGCCGCGCAAGGCCCGCGGCCGCGTCCTCCCAGGCGGGCAGCCGGTGCCAGGCGCGTACCAGCTCGGCGCGGTCGGCGTCGTCGAAGGCGGCGCCGACGCCGTGGCGTTCGAGCAGCTCGTCCAGCGACTCGCGGTGCAGCACGTCGAGATACGCCCACGCCCGCTCGCCGCCGTTGACCCGGCCCATCGACGGCAGGTACATCTCCCGCCACTCGTCGGCGAAGCCGGCGCCGTCCAGCTCCACGCCGCGCCGCCGCGCCAGGTGCGCCACCTGCTCCGCGACGCCCGTGCGCCAGTCGACGGTGGTGCCGAAGATGTCGAACGCGACGGCCCGTACCGACCCCGGATCGAACTCCGCTCCCGTCATGCGCTTCCCGCCTTCCGTCCCACGCCGCCGAACAGGTCGAGCGGCTCCGGCTCTCCGCCGCCGTCCGGCCGCCACCGCGGGCACGACACGACACCGGGCGGCAGCAGTTCCAGGCCGGTGAAGAAACCTTCGATCTCCTCCGGCGTGCGCAGCACGTACGGCACCGCGCCGCTCCTGTTGTACGCGTCCTGCGCCCGCCTGGCTTCCGGGTGCACCACGCCCGTCCCGTCGTTGAGCGCCAGATGGCTGCCCGCGGGGAGCGCGCCGACCAGCCGCATCACGATCCGGCGCGCCTCGTCGTAGTCCGCGACGTGCCCCAGGATCCCGCTGAGGACCAGCCCCACCGGCTCGTCGAAGTCCAGCGTCTTCGCCGCGCTCGCCAGCACCGCGTCCGGGTCGTGCACGTCGGCGTTCACGTAGTCGCACACCCCGGTCGGCCGGGAGACCAGCAGGGCGCGCGCGTGCGCGAGGACCATCGGGTCGTTGTCGACGTAGACGACCCGCGCCGACGGGTGCACCGCCTGCGCCACCTCGTGCGTGTTCTGGGCCGTCGGCAGCCCGGTGCCGATGTCGAGGAACTGGCGTGTCCCTGCCTCGGCCGCCAGGTAGCGCAGGGTGCGGGCGAGGAAGGCCCGGGAGGCGCGGGCGACGTCGACGATGGCGGGTGAGGCCCGTACGTACGCCTCACCCGCGAGCCGGTCGACGCGGTAGTTGTCGCTGCCGCCGAGCCAGTAGTTCCAGATACGCGCCGACTGCGGCACGGTGGTGTCTATCACCGGCGCTCTTCCGCCGCCATCTGCGTCCCCCATCAGCACTCTCCCACCACCAGTCGCGCTTGAAGCCCCACAAAGTAGTCCAACGGCCTGTGCACCGTAAGCGATCCGGCCACCCGGGCGCACGCCAGTGCGGTCGCCGCGGGTGCGGCCACCGTGGGATCATCCGGGTCCATGAGGCTGGACGGCGTCGGGCGGCGCTACGGCAGACGCGGCCCCTGGGTGCTGCGCGGGGTCGACCTGCGGGTGCCGCCGGGTGCGCTCGTACGCGTCGAAGGGGCCAACGGCGGCGGCAAGTCGACGCTGCTGCGGCTGCTGGCCGGCATCGACCTGCCCAGCGCCGGGCGCGTCGCCGACCGCCCCGCGCGCACGGCGTACGTGCCGGAGCGCTTCCCCGCCGCCCTGCCGCTGACGGCGCTCGGCTACCTGACGCACCTGGGCCGGGTGCAGGGGCTGCGCGGTGCCGAGGCGCGGCGGCGGGCGGGGGAGTGGCTGGCGCGGTTCGGGGCGGGGGAGTCGGCGCGTACGCCGCTGGACGAGCTGTCGAAGGGCGGCAGCCAGAAGGTCGCGGTGGCGCAGGCGCTGCTCGCGGAGCCGGAGCTGCTGGTGCTCGACGAGGCGTGGACCGGGCTGGACGCGGGCGCGCGGGCGGAGCTGGACGCGGCGGTGGCCGAACGGCTGGCGGCGGGCGGGGCGGTGGTGTTCGTCGACCACGACCCGCGGCGGCTGGCGGACGTGCCGTACGCCGCCTACCGCGCCGGCGGCGGGCGGGTCGTCGCCCGTCCCGCGGGCGGAGCCCCGGCGGTGGTGGTCGAGGCGGTCGGGCCGCCGGGCGCGCGCGTGCCCGGCGACCTGCCGGGGGCGCCGCTGTGCGAGGAACTGCCCGGCGGCGGCTGCCGGCTGACGGTGCCCGCCGCGCACTCCGACGCCCTGCTGCGGGCGCTGCTCGGCGCACGCCCCGGCTGGCACATCCGCGGCGTGCACCCCCTGCCGTACGCGCGGGAGGAGGACCCGGCGCCGTGACCGCGCTCGTGCGCTACCAACTCGCCCTGCTCGCCAGGTCGCACCGCTGGCTGCCGCCGCTGCTGGTGTACGCGGCGGCCGTGGCCGTCGGCGTCCAGCCCGGGCAGGCGGTGCTGGACTCGCTCGGGGTGGCCGCGGCGGCGGTGCTGCCGGTCGCCGCGTGGCTCGTGCGGGTCTGCACCGGCGTGGAGCCGCCCGCCGCACGGGCCTGCCTGGCCGCGGCCGCGGGCCCGGCGCGGGCCCATCTGGCAAGCCTGGCCGCGGCGTTCGCGGCGGCGTGCGCGCTGGGTGCGGCGGGCGTGGCCTTCGTCGTGCTCGTCAGCGACGCGCACGGCTCTGACCGGGCCTCGGAGACCGCCGTCCCCGTCGCGGCGGCCGCGGGCGCGGGGCTGCTGGCGACGCTGACCTGCACGCTGCTGGGGACGGCGGTGGGTGCGCTGTGCAACCGGCCGCTGCTGCGCAGCCGGGCGTGGACCGTGCCTGCGACGCTCGTCGGCGCGGGGGCGGTGCTGGTGGCGGCCGGCTCCCCGGCGAACGCCGCGGTGACCGGCCTGGTCAGCGGCTCCCGCGCGGCGGAGGTACCGCTGCCGTTGCTGCCCCTGACGGGCGCCGCCCTCGCGGCGGCGGTGACGGCGGCACTGGCGGCGGCGCTGAGCGCCCGGCGCTGACCGGCCCCCCGGCCTCACACCACCCGCAGCCGCACCGGCGCCTGCGCCGCCGGCTCCGGCAGCCGTAGCGGCCGGGCGCCGGGGGTGATCGAGCCCAGCAGCGCCGCCTCGCGCGCGCCCGTCGCCGAGGGGACCGACGCCGGCAGGCCGCACACCGTCAGAAAGCCGAGCAGCGCGAAGAGATACCCCTCCTTGCCCTGCGACGACAGCCCGTGGTCCTCCATCCGCGACACCAGCGCCGGCGCGCACAGCTCCGCCAGCCGCGCCATCAGCGCCGGGTTGCGCACCCCGCCGCCGGAGACGACCAGCTCCTCGACCCCGTACTCCCGGCACGCCGCCGCGACCAGCTCCGCGGTCAGCTCCGTGACGGTGGCCACCAGGTCGTCCAGCGCGGTCCTGGCGCCCGTCTCGGCCACCTGCTCGCGCAGGTACGCCCCGTGGAACAGCTCCTTGCCCGTCGACTTGGGCGCCGCCAGCGCGTAGTACGGCTCGGCCAGCAGCCGGCGCAGCAGCTCCCGGTCCACCGTGCCGCGCCGCGCTCGCGCGCCGTCGGTGTCCATCGTCTCCGCGCCGCCGGTGCCGTCGGCCACGGCCGCGTCGATGAGTGCGTTGGCGGGGCCCAGGTCGTACGCGACGACCTCGCCGGCGCCGCCGCGGACCGTGATGTTGGCGATGCCGCCGAGGTTCAGCGCCCCGCGCCGCGGTCCAGGACCTTCGCCGAGGAGGAGCAGCGCGTCGAGGGTGGAGGCGAGCGGGGCGCCCTGGCCGCCGCGGGCGATGTCGCGGGTGCGGACGTCGGAGACCACCGGCAGCCCGGTGGCCTCGGCGATCCAGGCGGCGTTGCCGAGCTGGAGGGTGCCGCGGGCGCGCCGGCCCTCGACCCAGTGGTAGAGGGTCTGGCCGTGCGAGACCACGAGGTCCGCGCGCCCGCCCGCCACCGCGTCGACCGCCTCGGCGGCCACCCGGCCGAAGAACCGGCCCAGTTCGGTGTCGAGCCGGCAGACCTCCGCCATCGTCGTCGCGGCCGGGGGCAGGGAGGCGGCGACGGCGCGGCGCAGTTCGCCAGGGAACGGGGCGCTGTGCAGGCCGCGGGGGTGCAGGAGCAGTTCGTCGCCGGCCAGGCGCAGGTCGCAGACGGCGGCGTCCACGGCGTCGTAGGAGGTGCCGCTGAGCAGGCCGACGACGGTGAGCGCGGGGGCGGGGTGCGGGTGGGTCATCGGGCCATTGTCGTCGGCGCGTTCGCGGGGGTGCGGGCGGCGTACGGCGGCGGCGTGGAGGTCGCAGGCCCGGCGGCCGGGTGCCGTCCTTGCGCAGAGGCGCGGCGACGGGCCTGCGACCCCGCTGGGCCAGAACTATACATTTCGGGCATTCCGTCACAAGGGGAAGCGCGGCCTGACTTGTCAGGCCGTCCGCTGAAATGTCACTGCAAGCCCATTGACGTCGGCCGTAGTCGGCCGTCAAGCTCTCTCCACTGCGTGTTAACGATAACACGAGAGCGACCAAGGGAGCCGCCCGATGTCAGGTCGTCATCCGCCGATCCCCCCGCCACCCGCCGACCCCCGCACGACCACCCCCCGCACGACCACCCCCGGCCCCGGCCGCTTCGACCGCCGTACCCTGCTCCGGGTCTCCGCGGCCGGCGCGGCCGTCACCGCCACCGGCGGACTGGCCGCCGCCTGCGGCAGCGCGTCCGGGAAGGGACCCGGCGAGGTCGCCATCCACGGCGACAACCCCGCCTGGGAGGCGCCGCTGCAGGCCGCCGGCCAGGCGCTCCAGTCCACCGCCGGCCTGCAGCTCGTACCCGAGGTGATCCCGTCCCTCGAGTCCTTCGAGCAGGTCGTGAAGTCCTCGCTCCGTACCCGGAAGACCCCCGACCTGCTCAAGTACTGGTCCGGCTACCGGCTGCGCGACCTCGCGCGCACCGGCGGCATCGAGGACCTGTCGCAGCAGTGGGAGGACGCCGAGTCCCGCGGCTGGGTCGAGCCCTCGCTGCGCGAGGCGTTCACCTACGGCGGCCGCGTCTACGGGCTGCCGATGAACCTCGCGTACTGGGTGATCTTCTACAACCCCGAGGTCTTCGCGGAGCACCGCCTCAAGAAGCCCGAGACCTGGGACGACTTCCTCACCGCCTGCTCCCGGCTGAAGGACAACGGCATCACCCCGCTGCACGGCACCACGGCCGGCCGCTGGCCCGCGTTCATCTGGTTCCAGGAGATCCTGAGCCGTCAGGACCCGCAGTTCTACGACGACCTGATGAACGGGCGCGAGCGCTACACCGACCCGCGCGCCGAACAGGCGCTGCGCACGATCGCCGGCTTCTTCGACAAGGACTGGTTCACCAGCATGGACGTGGACCACAACAACGCCGCCGCGTCCGTCCTCCACGGCGACATCGGCATGGTGGCCTGCGGCACCTGGCTGGGCGCCGTCTTCGCCGGCGCCGGCGCCAAGCCCGGCAAGACCCTCGACGCCTTCGTCCTGCCCATGGCCGACCCGGCCGCGCGCCCCTGCGTGATCTTCGAGTCCAGCGCCTTCGCCGTCACGGTCAAGGGCCCGGACAAGGAGGAGGCGCTGAAGGCCGCCGGCGGCTGGCTGCACCCCGAGGTCGCCACCGCCTTCGCGCACGGCCTCTCCGACAGCAGCCCCAACCCGAAGGTCACGCCCGCCAACGCGGTCATCGAGGGCGTGACGCGGCAGTCGAAAAACCTCTGGCTGCTCAACCGGTTCTGGGAACAGGGCCCGCCGGAACTCGTCGAGTCCACCGTGGACGACCTCGCGGGCATGCTCATCGAACCGCACTCGTACCGCAGCGGACTGCGGACCATGCAGGAGCGCGCCGACGAGGCGTGGAAGGTGTGGCGGGAGGCGGAGAAGTCATGACCGACACCGTGGGCACGGCGGAAGCCGCCAAGCCCGTACGCCTCCGCCGCCGCATACCCGTCCGCAGCCCGCACCAGGCCGCGAAGAACACGTCCACCCGCCGCATAGGAGGCCCGTTCGCCGGCGTCCCCTGGGCGCTGCCCGCGCTCGCCCTCGTCGGCGTGCTGCTCGTCTATCCCTTCCTCCGCAGCATCTACGGCAGCTTCTTCGAGGACAACGGCTTCACCAGCAGCTTCACCGGTATCGACAACTACACGCGGCTCGCCGAGGACCCGATCTTCGGCCGCTCGCTGCTCAACACCTTCATGTGGGTCGCCGGCACCCTGCTGCTGCCCGTCGTCGCCGGCCTCGCCATCGCGGTGGCCACCCACCGGATGCGCCGCTTCGGCGGACTCGCCCAGCTCGTCATCGTGCTCCCGTTCGCGATCTCCGGCGCCGCCACCGCCGCACTGTGGCGCTTCATGCTCACCACCGACGGCGCGGTCAACCAGATCCTGCGCGGCGTCGGCCTCGACTCCTGGGCGCAGAGCTGGCTGCTGGAGTGGCCGCAGAACACCATCTCGATGATCGTCGCCAGTACCTGGCAGGCCACCGGACTGAACGTCATCCTCTTCGCCATCGGCCTGCGCGCCATCCCGCGCGAGACGATCGAGGCCGCCGAGCTGGACGGCGCCACCGGCTGGCGGATGTTCCGCCACATCACGCTGCCGCAGTTGCGCGCCGTGACGGTCGTGGTCGTCGGCATGGCCATCGTCAACAGCCTCAAGGCGTTCGACATGATCTGGGTCCTCACCCAGGGCGGTCCCTCGCGCAGCTCCGAGACGCTGGCGCTGACCATGTACCGCGAGGCATTCCGCCTCTTCCACGTCGGGTACGGATCCGCCATCGCGCTCGTGCTCTCCGTGATCGTCGTCGCTTCCTCGTGGCTGTATCTCCGCCGCCAGATGCCCGGTGCCAAGGACTGAGAGGAGACACCGACATGGGACGCCACATGCGCAACCTCTTCGTCGCCGGCTGCGTGCTGCTCTGGCTGCTGCCGCTCTACCTGCTGATCGTCAACGCCCTCACCCCCGCCGCGGAGTACACGGGGTCCGTCGACTGGACCCCGCAGGGCTTCGCGATCTTCGACAACCTGAAGACCGCCTGGAGCGACGCCGGCATCGGCGACGGCTTCGCCAGCTCGATGCTGTACGCCGTCGTCTGCGGCGGGGTGGCCGTGGTGGTCGCGGCGATGGCCGCGTTCGCCGTCATCGTGCTGCCGATACCCAGGCCCGCCCTGTGGTTCTGGGTGATCTTCTCCGGGACGCTGTTCCCGCTGCAGATGTTCCTGGCCCCGCTGTTCGGCATGTACGCCGACGCCAACCTCTACGACACCCGCCTGGGCCTGATGCTCGTCTACGCGGCCTGGGCCATCCCCTTCGCGTTCTTCCTCATCCGCAACCAGATGACGACGATGCCGCCGGAGATCACCGAGGCCGCGATGCTCGACGGTGCGTCCATGCGCCGCATCTTCTGGCGCATCCACGTGCCGCTGATGCGCTCCGGGCTGGGCGCCGCGTTCATCTTCCAGTTCACCGCCGTCTGGAACGACCTGCTGTTCGGCATCACGCTCACCCGCAGCCCCGAGATCCAGCCGGTGATGGCGGCCCTCAACTCCCTCAACCAGGCGTACAGCTCGGCCGGGCCGCCGGTGATCCTCGCCGGCGCGTTCATCGTCTCGCTGCCCACGCTGCTGGTGTTCCTGGTGTTCCGCGGCCTGTTCCTGCGCGGCATCACCGCATCCGCCCGCTGACCCGCCCGACCGCCGACCGCCCGCCCACCGACCCGTCCGCCCGCCGACCCCTGCCCGGCCCACGAACCCGCCCGCATCACCGCCCGCGCCGCCGCGGGAGAGTACGGAGACCACCGCATGACCACTCGGGCCCTCGTCAAGACCACCGACTGGGACAACGACCGCATCCGCGACAGCCTGCGCAGCAGCGTCGTCACCGCCGAGGGCAGCCTCGCGGGTACCGCCCTGCGCCTGACCCAGGAGCCGCTGCTCAAGCACGCCGAGGGCGGCGGGCTGCTGCAGAGCCTGCGCGTCGAGGCCACCGGCGGCGCCCTGCCCGCCGATCTGGCCGACGCCTTCGTCGTACGCACCGAATCCGGCACGGCGCTGCCCGCCGCGCCGGAACCGGGCCCCGGTGGGTCCGTACGGCTGCTGCTGCCCGCCGTCGACACCGCCACCCGCGTCACCGTCGGCCTGGCTGCCGATGCCGATGCCGATGCCGATGCCGGTGGCGGTGGCGGTGCCGGGGCCGACGCCGGCATCGCGCTGACCCTCACCCCGCAGCGGCAGTGGACCCTGCACCTCGTCCACCACTCCCACCTCGACATCGGCTACACCGACCCCCAGGGCCGCGTCCTCGCCGAGCACCTGTCGTTCCTCGACTCCTGCCTGGAGCTGACCCGCGCCACCGACGACTGGCCCGCCGAGTCCCGGTTCCGCTGGTGCGTGGAGTCCCTGTGGTCCTTCCGGCAGTGGGCCGACGCCCGCCCCGCCGAGCAGGTCGAGGAGTTCGTACGGCGCGTCCGCGAGGGCCGCATCGAGCTGACCGCCATGCCGTTCAACCTGCACACCGAGACCTGCTCCACCGACGAGCTGCACGAACTGCTGCGGCTCGCCGACGAGGTGCGCGACGAGCACGGCGTCGAGTTCACCTCCGCGATGCAGACCGACGTGCCCGGCGCCGTCGTCGGCCTCGTGGACGCGCTCGCCGCCGCGGGCGTCACGTACCTGTCCGTGGCGCACAACTGGGCCGGCCGGTCCGTGCCCCACCTCGTCGGCGGCGAGAAGCTGCCCCGGCTCTTCCGGTGGCGCGCGCCCAGCGGCAACAGCATCCTCG
This sequence comes from Streptomyces sp. NBC_01808, assembly GCF_035917395.1. Taxonomy (NCBI): domain Bacteria; kingdom Bacillati; phylum Actinomycetota; class Actinomycetes; order Kitasatosporales; family Streptomycetaceae; genus Streptomyces; species Streptomyces sp. NBC_01808. The sequence goes on along the minus strand of NZ_CP109072.1, from coordinate 922,879 downwards.
TCTGGGTCACCGACACCCCGCACGGCCTGGCCTACATGGAGGGCCCGCTGCTCGGCTTCGACACCGACTACGACAGCGTCGACGACCTGCTGCCCGCCTATCTGACGTCGCTGGCCAGCAACCCGTACCCGTACCGCGGCGGCATCTTCGGCTGGGCCATGGACCAGGCCGACGTCAAGCGCGAGCCGTACCCGTGGGACATCCTGCACCTGCGCGTGCAGGGCAAGTTCGGCGACAACGCGCCGCCGCGGCGGATCATCGCCGACACCGTCCGCCGCTGGAACGAGACCTGGGCCTACCCGCAGCTCCGGCTCTCCCGCAACGAGGACTTCTTCACCGACGCCGAGGCCCGCCTCGGCGACGAGATCCGCACCTTCGAGGGCGACTGGACCGACTGGTGGGTCGACGGCGTCGGCTCCGGCGCCCGCCCGCTGTCCCTGGCCCGCACCGCGCAGGCCACCGTCGCCGACGCGCAGACCCTCGGCACCTTCGCCGGCATCCTGGGCGCCTCGGGCGCCGCCGACGACAGCCGGGACGCGGCCCCGGTCTACGAGGCCGTGTCCCTCTTCGACGAGCACACCTGGGGCGCCGGTGACCCCTGGACCCACGGCGACCACGGCGGCCACAGCGGCGAGGAGCAGTGGCACTGGAAGTACGGGCAGGCGCTGCGCGCGTACGACGACGGCAACTCGCTGCTCGACCGGGCCCGCGCCCGCCTCGGCCAGCGGCTCGCCGGCGCGCCCGACGCCGTGTCGTACCACGTCGTCAACACCTGCTCCTGGGCCCGCACCGACGTCGTACGGATCTTCCTGCCGGAGAGCAGCGTGCCGCTGGAGCAGCGCGTCGCCGTCCGCGACGCCCGCACCGGCGGGAAGCTGCGGCACGAGGAGCAGGCGCAGGTCAACGACGACCACCGGGACGCGGGCCGGTTCCTCCTGGTGTGCGTTGCCGACGTGCCGCCCGCCGGATCCGTACGCCTCGACGTCGTCGCAGAAGGCGCCGACGACGGGACCGCCGACGGCGAGGGCACCGTCCTGAAGGCCGCCACCGGCTGGAACCCCACCGGCGGCACCGAACAGGAGGACCCCGCCGAGACCGCCGCCGCCGCGCACGCCCAGGCCGACCCCACGCTGCTTCAGAACGAGCACCTCGCGGTCCGCGTCGACCTCGCCCGCGCCTGCATCGCCTCCGTCGTCGACAAGGCCACGGGACGCGAACTCGTCCGCGCAGACGCCGTCGCCGGCTTCAACGCCTACATCCACGACAGCTACACCACCGCCGGCGGCTTCAACCACAACTCCAGCCGCACCACCGGCTCCGACCGCCTGGAGCACCTCGGCAACCGCTCCGTCGCGCCGCCCGCCGCGCTCATCGCGCGCAAGTCCACCGCCACCGGCGAGACCCTCACCTACGAGACCCGCCCCGCCGGCGCCAACCGGGTGCGTACGACGCTCACGCTGCCGCACGGCGCCGCCCGCCTCGACATCGAGAACCGCGTCGACAAGGACGCCACCCTGGGTAAGGAGAGCGCCTACTTCGCGTTCCCCTTCGCCTTCGAGTCGCCCACCGTGCGGATGGAGGCCACCGGCGGCGCCACCGGCACCGGCCTGTCCGTCATCCCCGGCTCCGCGCAGCACATGCGGGCCGTACGCCGCTGGGTGACGCTCGCCGAGGACGGCCTCGCGGTCGCCTGGGCCACCCAGGACGCGCCGCTGGTGCAGTTCGGGAACATCGCGCTGCCGTATGCGCCGTTCCCCAAGACGATGGGCCAGGACGAGCCCGCCACCGTCTTCTCCTGGATCCACAACAACCTGTGGGACACCAACTTCCCCAGCGAGCAGGGCTTCGAGTTCACCTTCCGCTACAGCCTGGCCTGCGGTACGGACGACGCCACCCCGCACGGCTCCCTCGGCGCCCGCACCGCCGCGGGACTCAGCCGCCCGCTGCACGCCGTACGGGCCCGCGCCCCGCACGCCGAGGGCCCCGAGGTCACCGACGGGCTGGCGTTCGCCGAGGTCGGCGACTCGCGGGTGCGGCTCGTCGGCGCCACCACCCCCGGTGGCGAAGCCGGCGAAGGCGCCGTGCTGCTGCGGCTGCAGTCCTTCGCCGAGGAGCCCGTGGCCTGTCCCGTACGCGCCCTCTTCCCCGTCACCGGGGCCGGGCTCGCCGACTACCTCGGCCGCCCGGGAGACGACCTGCCGGTAACGGACGGAGAGGTCACCGTCGACCTCCCCGCCCTCGGCACGACCGCGGTGCTCTTCCGGCGCCGCTGAACCACATCCGAAGGAGACTGCGTGTACCGGCTCGACCCGCGCTACGCACCCGCCCCGCCGGCCGTCCTCACCACCGGCTGGCGGGCGGTGGCGGCGGAACTCCCCCACGGCCCGGCGGTAGTGGCCGTCGAGGGACCCCCGTCCGCGGACTGGGACGCCCTCGCCGGCCGGCTCCGGCGCGAGCTCACCGCCCGCGGCACCCCCGTGGCACTTCTCGACGTACGGCGCCACTACGCGCCGGCCGACGAGGTCAGGCGCCGCACCGAGCGGCCCGAGGACGCCGCCGACCCGCACTACTGCAAGCTCGCCGAGAACCCCCTCGACGACCTCTTCGACACCCCGCCCGCGGCGCGCCGCCCCGACGCCGGGCTGCTGCTCGTCTACGGCCCCGGCGCCGCCGTCGTACCGCACGACCTGCTCTGGTACGCCGACGTGCCCAAGCGCTACGCCGAGGCCGCCGTCACCGCCGGTACCACCGGCGCCAACCTGGGCCTGCCCGGCGAAGCCCCCGCACACCGGCGGCTGTTCTACGTCGACTGGCCCATGCTCGACCGCCACCGCGACGCGCTGGCCCGCCGCATCGACGGCTGGCTCGACGTCCAGGACCCCGCCCACCCCGTCCACCTCGACGGCGACGGGCTGCGCGGCACCCTCGCCGCGCTCGCCCGCCGGCCCGTACGCACCCGGCCCTACTTCAACTCCACGCCCTGGGGCGGCCACTGGGCCCAGCGCGAGCTGGGCTTCGCCCCCGACGCGCCCAACACCGCCCTCGGCTACGAGCTGATCGCCCCCGAGGCCGGCATCCTGATCGGCACCGGGCCGGACGCGCAGGCCGAGGTGCCGTTCCAGCTCATGTGCGTCCTCGCCCCCGAGGACGTGCTCGGCGCCGAGGTGCACGCGCGCTTCGGCACCTCGTTCCCGATCCGCTTCGACTACCTCGACACCGTCGACGGCGGCAGCCTGTCGCTGCACTGCCACCCGCGCGAGGCGTACATGCGCGAGCGGTTCGGCTGGCCGTACACCCAGCACGAGACGTACTACATGACCCTCGGCAGCGCCGAGACCAAGGTGTACCTCGGGCTGCGCGAGGACGCAGACACCGGGCAGTTCCGCAAGGAGATCGAGAAGGCGATCACCGACGCGGTGCCCATGGACCCGGAGGACCACGTGCTGGCCTTCCCGGGCGAGAAGGGGCAGTTGTTCATGATCCCCGCCGGTACGCCGCACGCCAGCGGCGCCGGCAACCTCGTCCTGGAGATCAGCGCCACGCCGTACCTCTACAGCCTCCGCTTCTACGACTGGCTGCGGCCCGGCGCCGACGGCAAGCCGCGGCCCATGCCGTACGAGCACGGGCTGGCGAACCTCGACACCGCGCGGCGCGGCGAGGAGGTGTCCCGGGAGCTGGTGCAGGACCCGCGCGAACTGCGCTCCGGCCCCGGCTGGCGCGAGGAACTGCTCGGCGCGCTCGACGAGATGTTCTACGAAGTCAGGAGGTACACCCTGGACGAAGGAGCCGAGGCAGGCGACGACACCGAGGGCCGCTTCCACGTCCTCAACGTGGCCGAGGGCGCCGGCGTCACCGTGCACACCGCGGCCGGCGACATCCACGGGCTGTCGTACGCCGAGACGCTGACCGTGCCCGCGGCGGTCGGCGGCTACCGGCTCGTGGCCACCGCGGGCGGCGGGCCGGTGCGGGTCGTCAAGGCCCTCGTCAGGAAGGCCGCCGAGCGTTGATCCCCGTCCTGGAGATCGGCGGCACGCACGTCACCGCCGCGCTGGTCTCCCCGCGGACCGCCGTCGCCACCCGCGTGCGGCGTCCGCTGGACGCGCGGGCCCGCGCCGAGGACATCCTCGGCGCGGTCCTGCGCTGCGCCCGCGCCCTGCCGACGGCGCCGGCGGGCGCGCGGTGGGGGGTGGCGGTGCCGGGTCCCTTCGACTACGCGACGGGCGTCGCGCTCTTCGCGGACGTCGGCAAGTTCGAGTCGCTGTACGGGGTGGACGTGCGGGCGGCGCTGCTCGACGGGTTGCCGGGGAGCCCGTCGGGCGTCGCCTTCCGCAACGACGCGCACGCCTTCCTCGCCGGCGAGTGGGCCGCGGGCGCCGCCCGCGGCCACACCCGCGCGGTGGGCATCACCCTGGGCACGGGCGTCGGCTCGGCGTTCCTCGCGGACGGCACGCTGCACACGACGGGCCCGGGGCTGCCGCCGGAGGGCCGGATGGACCTGGCCAGGATCGACGGCAGACCGCTGGAGGAGGTGGTCTCCCGCCGGGCGATCCTCGCCAGGTACGGGACCGCCGCGGACGGCGGGGCCGGACCGGGTTCCGGGGACGGACCGGGGTCAGGGGACCGGGCGGGCGCGGGTGTCGACGTCCGCGAGATCGCGGAGCGCGCCCGGGCGGGGGAGGAGCGGGCGCGCCGGGTGCTCGACGCGGCGTTCGGCGCGCTCGGCGCGGAACTGGGCCCGCGGCTGGCGGCGTTCGGCGCCACGGCGCTGGTCGTCGGCGGTTCCATGGCGGAGTCGTGGGACCTGGTCGCCCCACCCCTGACCACCGCCCTGACGGCCGGAGGCTGGCAACCGGCCGCCGGGGCCGCGGTGCCCGGGGTACGCGCCGGAGCGGACCCCGGCCGGCCGGAACCCGCCCGCTCGTCGCTGTCCGGCGGCCCGGCGGGAGGCCGGCTGCGTCCCGGCGAGCCCGACGGCGCCGGGGAGCCGGGCCGTACGCCGGCGAAGACCCGTCCCCAGAGCCCCGCGGAACCGCCCCCGGGTTCCCGGCGGTTGGTACGGGCCCTGCTCGGCGAGGACGCCGGGCTGATCGGGGCCGCCGCCGTCGGGGGTGCCGGGTGACGCCCGGGCCCGCCGGCGGGCCCGCTCCGCGGGACGCGCAGCCCACGCTGCGGGACGTCGCGGAACGCGCCGCGGTCAGCGCCATGACCGTCTCGCGCGTGCTGCGCGACGACCCCAAGGTGCTGCCCGCCACCGCCGCCCGCGTCCGCGCCGCCGTCGCCGAACTCGGCTACCGGCGCAACGAGGTCGCCCGCAGCCTCCGCCTCGGCAGCGGCACCGGGCTCGTCGGCCTCGTCGTCACCAACCTCGCCAACCCCTTCTACTCCCGCCTCGCCCTCGGCGTCGACGCCGTCGTCGCCCAGCACGGCCTCAAAGCCGTCATCGGCAACACCGGCCAGGACCCCGACACCGAACGCAGCCTCGTCGAGGACCTCGTCGCCCGCCGCGTCGACGGCATCGTCGCCGTCCCCGCCGGCGGCGACCAGCGGCACCTGGCAGCCGCCGCGGCCGAGGGCGTGCCCGTGGTGCTGGCGAGCCGCCCGCCCGTCGGGTTCGCCGCCGACCACGTCCTCGTCGACGACTACGGCGGCGCCCGCGCGGCGACCGAGCGGCTGCTGGCCGCCGGGCACCGCCGCATCGGCTTCCTCGGCTCCCCGCCCGCCGTCTACACCGGCACCGAACGACTCCGCGGCTACGCCGCCGCCCTCGCCGCCGCCGGGCTGCCCGCCGACGACACGTACATACGGCAGGGGCAGCAGCAGACCGCCGAAGCCGCCCGTGCCGCCGCCGCGCTGCTCGCCCTGCCCGAGCCGCCGACCGCGCTGTTCTGCTCCAACAACCGCAACACCATCGGCGCCTTCCGCGCCATCCGCGAGGCAGGAACCGCCACCGCCCTCGCCGGGTTCGACGACTTCGAGATGGCCGACACCCTCGGACTGCCGCTCACCCTCGTCGCGTACGACACCGACGAACTCGGCCGCGAGGCCGGCCGCCTGCTCCTCGCCCGCCTCGGCGAACGCACCGCCGCCGCCGGCGCCGGCCCTCGCGTGGACACCGCCCCCGCCCCGCCGGAGCGCCGGACCATGGTCCCGACCACCCTCGTCTCCTACGGCACCCCCGACCCGTAACGGGTTCCGCGCACCCGGGCCCTTCCGTCCATGTAACATCCGCTATCTGGATGAGCCATCTTCCCGCCAGGGGAACGGGGGCCGGGACCGGGAACGGAGGTCGCGATGGCGGCAACGGGAGGCACCGCGTCGGGCACGCAGAGCGTGGAGCGCGCCCTGTCACTGCTGTCGTACTTCACCGACGAGCAGCCGGAGCGCCGCATCGCCGAGCTGGTCGAACTCAGCGGCCTCGGCCAGTCCACCGTCTCCCGGCTCGTGGCCGCCCTGGAGTCGCTCGGCTATCTCGTCCGGGACGAGCGCAGCGGCCTGCACCGCATCGGCCCCAAGGTCGTCGAACTCGCCGGCGTCGCGCTCAACCAGTCCACCGTCCACCGCGCCGCCCGCCAGGTCGCCCAGAACCTCGCCCACGAACTCGGCCTCGGCGCCAACGTCGCCGAACGCCACGGCGACCGCATGTTCTACCTCTGCCACTTCGAAGGCCCCCTCGCGCCGCGGACCTTCACCCTCACCGGCCGCTCCGCTCCGCTGCACGCCACCGCCATGGGCAAGGCGCTGCTCTCCGGGCTCGCCGAGGACGAGGTCCGCGACCTCATGGGCCCCGACTACCCCGCGTACACCCGCAGAACCATCACCGGCCTCCCCGGGCTGCTCGACGCCCTGGCCGAGACCCGCGCCCGCGGCTACGCCACCGAGGTCGAGGAGCTGGCCTTCGGCCGCGCCTGCCTCGCCGCGCCCGTACGCGACCGCTCCGGCGCGGTCGTCGCCGCGCTGTCCGTCTCCGGCTCGCTGTCTGCCATGGACCTGACCGCCCGCCAGGACACGCTCGCCGCCAGGACCGTCGAGTACGCCGACCAGATCTCCACCGGCCTCGGCTACCTCGCCCACGCCCGACCCGCCGCGCTCTGAACCCGCCCCCCGGCACGCCGTACGTCCGTTCCGTACCCCCCGGACACAGGTGAGCCCGGTCCCGGGGTGCGGGCCTCGGGACCGGGCTCCGGCGGGCGTCGGCCGAACCCTCGACGGCGACGACCGCCCGCTTCACCCGCGAACGCTCAGGACCTCCCGCCCACCAGCCGGTAGTCGTGCCCCGCGCGCAGCGGGAACCCGACCGCGCCGGTGACGGGGTCCACGGAGAAGTCGACCGCGCGTCCTGTGGTCGTGTCCAGCACCTTCAGCGACTCCGCGTGCCAGCCGGCGTTCGCGTTCACGATCCGCGACGTGCGCTTCCCGTCACCGTAGCTGTACACCGAATCCCGCGTCACCGGGAATACCTGAGCCAGAAGCCGGTCCGAGGAACCCGCCTCCACCCGGCGCACCAGCACGCCCTTCCCGCCCACGAACGCCGGCACGTCGCCCCGCGCCACCTCGTGGTCCGTGAGCGTCACCGGGCCCTCGTGCCGCTCACCGGTGTTGACGTCGATCCACGTCCCCGCCGGCAGGTACACGTCCTGCCCGGTCGCCGTCGCGAAGTCCGCCCCCCACACCGGGGCGGCCAGCAGCGACTCACCGAGCATCCACTCGTACCGCCGGGTCGACTCGTCGACCAGCCCGTACGTCCGCTCGTCCGCCGGATACGCCAGGTGCAGCGGCGTCATCGCGTACGGGAAGCCGGAGGCGTGCCCGTCGAGGACCGCGTCGTAGATGTACGGATGCAGCGAGTCGTGCCACAGCGCCAGCTTCCGGGCGTCCGCGGCCACGTCGTCGCCGAACCGCCACGGCCCCTGGCCGAAGCCGAGCACCGGGGTGAGCGCGTTGAACTGCACGTTGCGGGCGAAGTACGCGCGGTACGCCGGGTCGGTCGGCTCCGCCTTGCCGGGGGTGCCGCCGACGAAGTCCGGGTAGAGGTTGCCGTAACCGCTGGCCGCGAGGTTCAGCAGGTTCACCGGCATCCGGTCGGGCTCCCCGCGGAACCCGCCACCCCCGGGACCCCGGCGCCCCGCCCCGCGTCCGCCGGCTGCGCGGCCTGCGCGGGCGGCAGCAGCGCCGGGAGCAGCGCGAGCGGCAGCGCCGGCAGCAGCGTACGGCGCACGGCGCGCGCTCTGACACCTCCGCGCACGCTCACTCCTCGATCAGGCGGGCGACGTCCTCGCCGGCCGTCCGCATCGCGTCCTTCGCCGAGGAGTCGCCCACCAGCACCGCCTGCACCTGCTTGGCGACCGCGTCCTCGATCTGCGCGTTGTTCGCGTACGTCCAGAACGGTCCTGGCGTCGCCGTCGCGGTGATCTTCTCCGTCCACTCCGTGGTGAACGTGTCCGACGCCACCTCCTGCGCCGCGAGGCCCTCCTCCGTCGTCGGCGGCAGCGCCAGCTTCCCGAAGTAGTCGACGACCGTGGCCTGGTCGGAGGTGGTGTGCACGGCGAAGTCCGTGGCCGCCGCGGAACCCTCGCCCTTCGTCACCACGATGACGTGGCCCCACAGCAGCGCCTGCGGGTCGTCCCCCTTCTTCAGCACCGGCCGCGGCACCGCGACCATCGCCTCCGCCAGCGACTCGTCCGCGGCCTCCGCGAGCGTCGCGCCCTTGCCGACCAGCGCGTCGTCGTAGAAGCCGACCTTGCCCTGCGCGAACAGCGCGCGGGCGTCGAAGCGGTCCACCGCCTTGGCGATGAGCTTCTCGTCGTAGAGCTTCTTGAACCACTCCACGGCGTCGACCGACGCGTCGTCGCCGATCGCCACCTCGCCGTCCGCCATGATCGGGCAGCCGAAGGTCTGCATCCACGGGAAGATGTCCTTGAGCTGCTCCACCTTCGTCGCCGCGGCGTACGGCGTCACCCCGCCGCCCAGGTCCTTCAGCGCCCGCAGCGCGTCCTCGAACTCCGCGATCGTGCCCGGCAGCCGGCGGATCCCGGCCTCGTCCAGCAACTTCCGGTTGCCGATCAGCCCGATGGAGCCCGTCGTCCACGGCAGCCCGTACTGCACCCCCTCGTACTGCCCGCTCTTCAGCGCCACGTCCGTGTAGCCCGCCCCGGCCGCCGCGTCCCCCAGGTCCAGCAGCGTGCCCATCTGTGCCACCGCCGCCAGCCACGCGATGTCCAACTGCACCGCGCCGCTGATCTCCCCGCTGCTCAGCTTCAGCGTCAACTGCTTCAGATACTCGTTGTACGGATACTCCGTCGTGGAGACCTCCACCTTCCCGGCCTTCTCCCAGGCGGTGATGATCCCCTCCACGACGGGCTTGCTGGCCTCCTCGTTGAGGGCCCAGGAGGTGAAGCCGAACTTCTTGGCGTCGGCGTCGCCGCCGTCGCCCGAGCCGCCCCCGGAGGGCGCGCAGGCGGCGAGGGCGCCGGGCACGGCGAGCCCGAGCGTGCCCAGGCCCAGCAGTCTGAGGGTGTCGCGGCGTGGAAGTGCGTGGCGGGACATGCCGACTCCTTGGAGGTTGGGAAGCGTGGTGCGGTACGGGACCGGGCGCGGCGGCGCCGGTCAGCTCTTGACGGCTCCGGCGGTCAGCCCGCCGACGAGGTACCGCTGCAGGAACATGAACGCGACGACCACCGGCACCGAGACGATCAGCGACGCCGCCATCAGCGCCGGCCAGGCCGTCTGGAACTCGCCGATGTAGGTGTTCACCAGGCCCGGCGGCAGCGTCATCGTGTCGTCGCCCGACAGCGTCAGCGCGAAGATGAAGTCGTTCCAGCCGCGGACGAACGCGAACAGACCGGCCGCGACCATCCCGGGCGCGGCCAGCGGCGCGACGATGCTGTGCAAGGTGCGCCAGCGGGACGCGCCGTCGATGGCCGCCGCCTCCAGCAGCGCGTCGGGCACCGTGTCGAAGATGCCCTTCAGCATCCACACGCACAGCGGCATGGTGAACGTGGTGAAGGACAGGATCAGCGCCGTGTACGTGCCGAGCAGGTCGAACTGGCGGAACACCGCGTACAGCGTGATCAGCAGCAGCGCCTGCGGGAACATCTGCGAGGCGAGCACGAAGTTCATCAGCGACCTGCGGCCGCGGTAGCGGAACTTGGAGAACGAGTAGCCCATGTACGTGGAGACCACCACGCTCAGCACCGCGGTGACCCCGGCCACGATCACGCTGTTGACCATGTAGTCGAAGAGCTTGTCGTTCTCGGCGAACGCCCGGAAGTGCGCGAACGTGATCTCGGTGGGGAAGAACCGCGGCGGGAAGCGGAACGCCTGGCCCGGCGGGCTGAGGGCGGTGACCAGCATCCAGTACATCGGCAGCAGGCCGAACAGCCCGATGACGCCGACCGCGGCCCACGCGGCGACGGAGGAGCGGACCTGGTCGGGGCGGCGGCGGGGCCTCCGGAGGGCCGGGCGGCGCCCGGCGGGGGTCCCGGGCGGGCCGGGCGGCGGCGCCTTGGGGGAGGCGCCGTCGGCGGTGGTGAACCGGGCGGTGGTCACGAGTCCTTGTCCTCCCGCTCGGAGGTCCTGAGGTACACCCCGACGAGGGCCAGGAGCAGCAGCATCCACAACCCGCCGAGCGCGGCCGCGTGGCCGAGGTCGAAGCCCTTGAAGGCGTCCTGGTAGACGGCGACCGCGAAGGTCTCCGTGGCCCCGGCGGGGCCGCCGCCGGTGAGGACGTAGATGGTGTCGAAGTGCTGGAAGTTCCAGATGAACTCGAGCAGGAGCACGATCGCGGCGACGCCCCGTACTCCCGGCCAGGTGACGGCGCGGAACCGGCGCACGGCCCCCGCCCCGTCCACGGCCGCCGCCTCGTGCAGTTCGCGCGGCACGGTCTGCAGACCGGCCAGCATCATGACCATCATCCACGGGAAGCTCGCCCACGTCTTGGTGACGATCACCGCGACCATCGCCGTGGTCGGCTCGCCGAGCCATGACACGCTCTCGTCGATGAAGCCCAGCTCCAGCAACGCGCCGTTGAGGACCCCGTAGTTCGCATTGAAGATCCACATCCAGAGGAATGACACCACGACGCCGGGGATCACCCAGGGGAAGAGGAAGAGCCCGCGCAGGAACCCGCTGCCCTTCAGCCCGGTGTTCAGCGCCAGCGCGAGCGCGAACCCGACGGCGAACGGTGCGAGGGTGGCGCCGACGGTGAAGACGAGGGTGTTCTCGAGCACCGGCCAGAAGTCGCGGTCGAGTACGTCGGCGTAGTTGTCGAGGCCGACGAACGTACGCCCCGGCAGCCGCAGATCCTGGTCGAAGAAGCCGGTGACGAGGGAGGCGACGAGCGGGTAGAACACGATCGCCGCGAAGAGCGCCAGGCCCGGCACGGTGAGCAGGAAGGCGAAGGCGCCGTTCGACAGCCGCTGCCCCTCGCGCTTGGCCGGCCCGGGGGCGCGAGCCGGCGCGGGGGAGGCGGCGGGCGGCGCGGGGGCCGCCTGCTTCGGTGAGGCGGACGGGGGCGTCACGGCCGGCTCCTCTCGGGCTCGCGCGGGTGGCCTTGCCCGTTTCCGTTTCCGTTCCCGGGTCCGGGGCCGTTTCCGGGCCCGGCCCCGGGTCCGTGGCCGCGTGCGTCGCCGGTCCTGGCGGGCGGCGGCGCGGCGCGCGGGCCGACGTAACCGAGGCCGACGCTCACGGAGTCGGCGGCCTCGACCGCGGCGCGGGACAGCTCCTCCTCGCGCCGGTCGAGCGCCACGGTGGACAGCGGCCCGGAGATGGAGATGGCGGCGACGATGTCGCCGGAGCGGTCGCGGATCGGCGCGGCCACGCAGGAGCGGCCGTGCGCCAGCTCCTCGACCTCGGTGGCGTAGCCGCGGCGGGCGACGGCCTCCAGTTCGGCGTCGAGCGCGGCGTGCGAGGTGAGGGTCGCCTGCGTGTAGCCCGGCAGCGCGTCCTCGGGGAGCAGCTCGCGGCGGCGCTGCGGGGCCAGGCCCAGCAGCAGGCACTTGCCGAGCCCGGTGGCGTGCAGCGGCTTGCGCTGGCCGGTGAGCACGGTGGACCTCGGGGCCAGCCTGCCCTCGAAGTTGAGCAGGTAGAAGAGGGCGGTGCCGTGCCGGATGGCGACGTTGGCGCCGAGGCCGAGGCGGGCGGCGAGCTCCTGCGCGAGCTGGCGCGCCTCGCGGTGGACGGGGTGGTGGTTGACGGCGACGCCGCCCAGGGTGATGGGGGCGGTGCCGAGGCGGTACAGGCCGCTGACGGCGTCACGTTCGACGTAGTCCAGCGACTCCAGGGTGGCCAGCAGCCGGGAGGTGGTCGAGGTGCCGAGGCCGGTGATGCGTACGACGTCGGAGACCCGCAGCTCCGGGTGGCCGTTCTGGAAGACCGCGAGCACGGCCACCGCGCGCTCCACGCTCTGGTTGTTGCCCTGATCCGATGCCATCCGCGACTCCAGTGAATCTGCTTTGCAACATGCGGGATCGTTGCCCACATATTGCGACGGCGTCAACCCTTGTGGTGGTGCTTCTGCAGCAACGGCCCCGATCCCGGCCGACGATGACGACCGGTTTTCTCGTGCGGCAGGGGTTGACGGTCGTGCAGCATGTGGACACGCTTCCTGCATTACGGATGCTAGTTGCACCATGCACCAGTGGGGAGCGTGTCATCGATGCCCAGCCGCCGGAGCTTCGTCAAGGCCGCGGGAGTCACCGCCGTGGCAACGTCAGCCCAGGCAGGCGCGGTTGCCGCCGCCGCGGACCGGGACGCGGGCCCGGACATCCTGCACCTCGACGGCGACCGCGTCCGCCTCACCTGGGGCCGCACCGACGCCGGCTGGCGCGCCGTCCGGGTACACACCCGCACCCGCAGCGGCTGGCGTGAACTCCCCGGCGCCCTCGGCGAGTACGGCCTCACCCACCACGCCGGCGCGGAACCGCCCGACGCCCAGCAGGTCCGCCGCGAGGAGGCCGGCACCCACCACGCCTTCCTCCCCGCCGAAGGCGCCGCCGAGGGCACCTCCCAGAGCAAGGCGGTCGTCTTCCGCCACACCCACCCCCTCGGCACCCTCGAAGCCCGCTGGCGCATCGACGGCCGCCACCCCCACGACGTCCGCGTCACCCTCACCTGGACCGCCGCCCAGGACGGCTGGATCAGCCTGCGGACCCCCACCCTGTGCGCCCTGCCCGAGCAGGACCTCGCCTTCGGCTGCGTTCCCGGCGGCTGGTACGGCCACGAGGCCAACCCCGACCTGCGCATGGCCGCCGAGTACGGCCACGGCCTGCCCGCCGTGCCGCACCTCTTCTACGACGACCTCGCCACCACCCTCGCCCCGGTCCTCAGCACCACCGAAGGGCTCACCCTCGCCGCCGTCGCCGAACCGGGCATGGCCCGCGACCCGTACGCCGCCGACCGCGTCACCCACCGCGACGTACGCCTGGCCCTGTCCACCCGCGACCGCGCCGGCCGCCTCACCCCGCACCTCGCCCGGCCCATCCTCGGCCGCGCCGACTCCCGCTGCACCGCGGGCGACCGCCGAGTCCTCGACTTCCGCTTCACCCTCACCGACGCCGACTGGTTCGAGGCGCTACGGCACGCCGCCACCGACGTCTACGGCTTCGGCCGGTACCTCGAACTCGCCGCCAACAAGCACGCCCTGACCGAGCGCCTGGCCCGCATCCAGGCCACGTACATCGCCGACCCGGTGCTGTCGCAGTGGCTCACCGACGAGTACGAGGGCACCACCATCGGCGCCCAGAAGTACAACGGCTTCGTCCAGGGCGCCGAGAACGACGCCATGAAGAACTCCGACATCGGCGCCATGTGGGGCCTCGCCGCCGCCACCTCCGACGCGCTGCTGGAACGCGACCGGCTGCCGTACGTGCGCGACTTCAAGCTCGCGCAGCAGCAGACCGCCGCCGGCCACTACCGCGGCGCGCTCAAGGGCCAGTACTACCTCTTCAAGTCGGACCGCTTCGTCGAGGAGGGCAACCCCGACGCCGACATCGCCGACTACGTCGAGCCGCTGGCCACCGCGTACTACGTCATCACCGACCTCGCGCACATCCTGCTCTTCCAGCCCGGCGACGCCGAGCTGAAGGGCCGCATCCGGCTCGCCGCCGACCACCTCGCCGACGCCCAGAAGCCCGACGGCTCCTGGGAGGTGGCCACCGACAAGGAACCCCCGTACGCGGTCACGTACCCGCATCTGACCGAGGATCTGCGGCCCACCTGGTACGGGCTGCTCGTCGCCCACCACGCCCTCGGCGACCGGCGCTACCTCGACGGCGCCGTGCGCGGCGCCGACTGGTACGTCACCCACGCCGTCGAGCGCGCCCGCTACCTCGGTTCCACCGGCGACTCCGGCTTCCGCATGGACCTGTCCCTCTCCCAGGGCATCCAGGGCCTGCTCGACCTCGCGGACGCCACCGGCGAGCGCCGCTACCGCGACGCCGCCATCGAGGTCGCCCGCCTCCACACCACCTGGATCTACACCCACCCCGCCCCGTCCACCGAGCCGCGCACCCGGGACGGTGTCACCTACGAGGCGTGGCAGCTCACCCAACTCGGCCTGCAGAAGGAGCAGAACGACAGCGCGCCCGGCAACGGCCCCATCCTGCTCTCCAGCTTCGCCGGCACCTATCTGCGCGTACACCGCCTGACCGGCGACCCCCTCTTCCGCGACATGGCCCGCGCCGCCGCCCTCGGCCGCGACGCCTTCGTCGCCGAGGAGCCGGGCGTGCACTCGTACTACTGGGTGCGCTTCACCAACGGCATCGGTGCCTTCCCGCACCACGCGTGGTGGCAGGTCGGCTGGATCCTCGACTACCTGCTGGAGGAGGTGCGTACCCGCACCGGCGACCGCATCAGCTTCCCCCGCGGCTACTTCACGCCCAAGGTCGGCGGCCAGCTCACCTACGGCTTCGCCCCCGGCCGCGTCCACGGCACCCCCGCGACCCTGCGCATCCCGCCGCGGCTGCTGACCGCCGACACCCCGCACGCCGAGACACTCGGCGCGCTGGCCACCGACGGCGGCCGGCTCTTCGCGCTGGTGCTGAACAGCAGCGCCCGGCCGCTGACCGCCACCGTGACCGTCGACCCGGCGCTGGCGCACCCGGACGGGCCGCGCACCGTCACCGGCATCCGCGCCGTCTCCGGCCGCCTCACCGCCGCCGACGCGCCGCGCTTCACCGTGGCGCTGAAGCCCCACGGCATGGCGGTCGTCGCGCTCGACCTCGCCGAGTAGCCCGTACGCCGACGCGACCGGAAGGACGTCACATGCCCCGTGCCACCCCCCTCGCCGCGGCGCTCGCCGCCGCCACCGCCCTGCCCCTGCTCGCGCTCTCCCCGCCCGCCGCCGCGGTCCCGGCGGCCCCGGCCGCCGCCGCGGAGCGCGCCGCGGCGCCCGTCGCGGGGCCGCCCGGGACCGGCTGGACCCAGTTCTTCGGCGACGAGTTCGACGCCGCCGGCGTCGACACCGCCAAGTGGAACTTCCGCACCGACGTCAAGGCCAACAGCGCCCAGCGCCCGCAGAACGTCACCCAGTCCGGCGGCGCCCTGCACATCGCGCTGAAGAAGGAGGACCACGCGGGCAAGCAGTTCACCGGCGGCGGCGTCATCTCCAAGAAGCACCTGCGCTACGGCTACTACGAGACCCGCGCCAGGATCAACGACGGCGCCGGCTGGCACACCGCCTTCTGGCTCCAGGCCGGCGACGGCAGCACCACCTTCCCGGCCGAACAGCGCACCGAGATCGACGGCTTCGAGACCGACTCGGTCAACCCGACCAGGACCTCGCACAACGTCCACGGCTGGGTGGGCAGCGGCGTCCACGGCCCGGTCACCTACGGCTCCGGGACGTACGACACCGGTCTCGACCTCAGGCAGTGGCACACCTACGGCATCGACTGGTCAGAGAGCGGCGCGAAGTTCTTCATCGACGGCGCACTGAAGTACACGGCTCCGTACACCCCCGGCCAGTGGATGCACGACTACACCGCCGTCTGGCTCACGAGCATCGCCACCGGCGCGCTGCCCGACGCGGGCAAACTGCCCTCGGCCGCCTCCTTCGACTACGTCCGCTACTGGCAGCGCGACTACTACGTCGACAACGACGGCGCCGCCGCCTACGGCTACTCCACCACCGGCACCTGGCAGCCCAGCGCGCTCACCGGCTGGACGAAGGACTCGCCCGTCTCCTACGGCTGTGCGGCGGGCGCCGAGGCGACGTGGCGGCCCCGGCTGCGGGCGGCCGGCTCGTACGAGGTGTTCATCCGCAAGTCCGTCTCCGCCACCGGCGGCGACCCGGCGGCGAAGGTGACCCTGAACAACGCCGGCGCCGTCACCACCCGCACGCTCGACGAGCGCTCCGGCAGCCCCGGCTGGGTCTCGCTGGGCACGCAGCCGTACCAGGCAGGCGAGAGCGCGTCGGTGTCGCTCACCGCGAGCGGCACGGGGTGCGCGCATGCCGACGCGGTGAAGTTCGTCCGGCGGTAGCGGCCGGCCCGTAGCGTCGTATACCGGTTGCCGGTCCCGTCATACGGGACCGGCAACCGGTATACGGATATTCGGCGCGAGCGTTACAGGAAGCGCTCCCGGAGATCAGGGCGGAGCCAGGCGGCGGGGGAGGAGATGCTGAGGCCGCCGTCCACCGGCAGCACCGCGCCCGTGATGAACGAGGCCGCGGGGGAGGCCAGGAAGTGCACGGCCGCCGCGACCTCCGGCGGGGTGCCGGTACGGCCCAGGGGGTAGCCCTCGGCGACGTGCGCCAGCGGCGGGGTGCCGATCGTGCCGGGCGCCACCGCGTTGACACGGACGCCGCGCGGGCCGTAGTCGAGGGCGAGTTGGCGCACCAGACCTTCGACGCCCGCCTTCGCCGCCGCGTAGCCGGGCAGTCCGGGGGCGGCGAGGAAGGCGTTCACCGAGGTGACGGCGACGATGGCGGAGCCGGACCGGAGCCGGGGGAGTGCCGCGCGGGCGACGTAGAACGCCGTGTCCAGGGTGGCGGACTGGGCCAGCCGCCACTGCGCGTCGGTGGTCTCGGCGGCCCGCGCCACCGGCTGCGCCGCCGCGGCCAGCACCACGACGTCCAGCCGCCCCAGCGCCTCCGCCGCCGAGGTCACGCACCGGGCGGCCTCGGCGGGTTCCGCGCAGTCGGCGGCGACGTACGCGGTGTACGACGGGTGCGCGCAGTCCGCCAGCCCGCAGCCCGCGACCCGGTCGCCGCCCGCCGCGAACGCGTCGGCCACCGCGCGCCCGATCGCGGAGTCGCCCCCGACGACGAGCACGCCGCACGCCCGCCCGCTCCCGTCCGGCGCCGCCGCGCCCCCGCCCGCGCCCACGGCCGGGCCCCCGCTCACCGCGCCCCGCCCGGGGCCACCGGCGGCAGCGCCAGCCGCTCCAGGATCCCGTCCAACTGCCCGCGCAGCGCCTCCGTCAGCCCCTTCGCCGGCAGCCGCACCGCCGCGGAGTCGATCACCCCGCGCCGTACCAGCACCTCCTTGTGCACCGCCCAGGCGAACCCCGCCTGCATGCCGAACCGGATCAGCGGCAGCAGCCGCTCGTACGCCCCGTGCGCCTGGTCCGTCCGCCCCGCGGCCCAGGCGTCCAGCACCGGCCGCAGCGCGTCGGTGAACTCGCACGCCGGCATCGTCCCCACCGCGCCCGCGGCCAGCTCCTCCAGCAGGAAGAAGGCGTTCTGCCCGCCGAGCACGTCGAACCCGGCCGAGGAAGCCGCCACCGTCTCCGCGATCTTCGGCACGGTCGGCGCCGACTCGACCTTCACCGAGTCGACCCCTTCGAGCTTGCCGAACTCCGTGATCAGCGGCACCGGCATGGCCACCCCCGTCGTCGCGGCGGCGTCCTGGACCATGACCGGCGCCCCGGCGCGCTCGCCCAGCGCGCCGTAGAAGTCGACGAGCTGCTGCGGGCCTGGCTTCGCGAGGTACGGCGGCAGCACCATCAGCGCGTCCGCGCCGCCCGCGACGGCCTGCCCGCACTGCTCCAGCGCCGTCGCCAGGCTCGTCGGGCTGACCCCGGCCACCACCGGCACGGCGCCGGCGACCACGTCCCGTACGTCCGCGAGGACCGCGTCCCGGTCGGCGGCGGTGAGCGCGAAGCCCTCGCTGGCCATGCCGAAGACCGCCACCCCGTCCGCGCCGGCGAGCAGTTGGAACGCGGTGAGCCGGCGCAGCGAGGGGCGGTCGAGGCTGCCGTCCGGGTGGAAGGGGGTCGCGAGGACGGGGACGAGACCTCGTACGGGCCGGCTCATGCTGGGGTCCTTTCGTTCGCCCGGCCGGCCGCGCCGCGCGGTGGGGCGGTGGTGCCGCCTTGCCGGGGCGGGCCGGGCCGGGGTGGGGTGTGCGGGGCGGGGACTGCCGGGCGGCGGCCGGGCGGGCCGGTCCCGGCGTCCCTCACCCGGTGATCTCCTGCGCGTGCCGTACGACGAACTCCGCGTCCACCTCCACGCCCAGCCCCGGCCCCGCGGGGAGCGGGATGCCGGTGTCCGGGCCGCCGGCGAGCGGGGTGCGCAGGATGCGGCTCGCGACCTGCCAGGTGGTGGGCTGGTACTCGAAGTACGGCATGGCGGCGACCGCGGCGGCGAAGTGCAGCCCCGCGGCGGTGGCGACGCCGAGGCCCGTGGAGTGGTGCGGGGCGACGGGGACGTGGTGGGCGGCGGCCAGCTCGGCGATGGCCATCGCCTCGGTCAGGCCCGTGCGCCCGGCGTCGGGCTGGGCCAGGGCCAGGGCGCGGCGGCCGAGCCAGTGGGCGAACTCGTAGCGGTTGCGCAGGGCTTCGCCGACCGCGACCGGGAGGTCGAGGCGACGCTGCAGGTCGCGGTGGCCCTCGACGTCCTCGGGGGCCAGCGGCGCCTCCAGGAACAGCACCCGGCGGCGCCGCTGCAACTCCCGGCCGAGGCGGGCGGCTTCCGCGGGTCCGTACGCCCAGTGCGCGTCGACGGCGACGCGCAGCCGCTCGTCGGCGGCGAGCACGGCATCGACGGTGGCGAGGTCGGCCTCGACGCCGCGGCCGAGGTGCAGCTTGATCCGGTACGCGCCGCGCCCGGCCCACTCGGCGGCGAGCTTCGCGCGCTCGGCGTCGGTGTCGCGGGGCAGCCCGGAGACGTAGGCGGGCTGCACGGTGCGGAAGGCGCCGCCCAGCAGCTCGGCGACGGGCAGTCCTGCGCGGCGTCCGGCGAGGTCCCACAGGGCGATGTCGACGGCGGCGAGCGCGTCGGCCTGATGGCCGGTCAGGTGGCCGCGCTCGCGCATCAGGTCGCGCAGCCGGTGCCAGGCGGGGCGTACGGCACCGGCGGGGGCGCCGAGCAGCACGGGGCGCAGGAGCCTGGCGACGGCCTGTCCGGGCACCTCGGGGCCGACCGGCGCGAGCGCCTCGCCCCAGCCCTCGGCGCCGTCGTCGGCGACGACGCGGACGAGCAGGGTCTCGAAGCGGGCGGAGTACAGGCTGCGCCAGGGCTCGCGCACCACGTACCCGCGGTCCTCGGTGAGGTCGCTGCCGTCGTCGAGCCGGCCCAGATACGCCTCGTCGTGCGGCAACTTGAGCGCGTAGACGCGGACATCGGCGATGCGGGCCATGCTCACCATCCCTGCTTCGGCAACGGGCTCAGGCGATGGCAGATTCCCACATCATGCAAGCGATATGCAAGAAGTGCATTGGCCTTTACGGAATAGGGGACCCGGTGAGCGGCAACACCCCTGAGCCGCCCACCGGGTGCTCGTGGGTCCTGCGCCGTGCGTCAGGCGGCCCGTACCAGCCCCATGTACTTCGTCCAGTTCCAGTTGGGGCCGGGGTCGGTGTGGGTGGCGCCGGGGACCTCGTTGTGGCCGATGATGTGGTCGCGGGTGCGCGGGATGCCGTAGCGGGTGCAGATCGCGGCGGTCAGTTGCGCCGACCGCTGGTACATCACGTCCGTGAACCAGGCGGGCTTGTCCACCCAGCCCTCGTGCTCGATGTCGATGCTGCGGGTGTTGTAGTTCCAGTTGCCGGCGTGCCAGGCGATGTCCTTCTCCCGGACGAGCTGGGCGATGTAGCCGTCGGCCGAGGCGATGAGGTAGTGCGAGGAGACGTCGCGGCTGGGGTTCTGGAAGATGTCCACGGCGTCCTGGAAGTACTCCTGGGTCACGTGCACGACCACGAAGTCCAGCGGGTACGAGGTCGGGCGGCTGGAGACCGTGTAGTTGGACGGATCCGCCGGGATCCAGTGCGTCGTGGGGTACTGCGCCGCCTGCGCGGGCGTGGCGGCGAGGCCGCCGAGGCCGGCCGCGGCGGCGGTGGCGGCGGCGCCCTGGATGAGCCGCCTGCGGGGGAGGTTCGCGAAGTCCATGGGGCTCCTGACAGCGGAGGGACATTTGCGCGTACATGACAGTCCGGAATCCATCATGAGGACACGTCAGGCCCGCTGCCAAGACATGGCCGGATATGCCAATGGGCGTACCAAAGGCGGTGGTCGGGGGCGGCGGTACGAGGGAGGCGCCCGGTGCGCGCGGGTCAGCCGGCGGCGACCGCGCCCGGCGCCTCCATGACGGCGTCGACCTCGCTCAGCGCGGCTCCGAGCAGCGGCCCCTCGCCGCCGAGCGCCGAGACGGTCAGCCGTACGGTACGGGCCGGGTCGGCGAGCCGGCGGCCCAGCTCGCGTTCGACCGCGGGCACCACCCAGGGGCCGAGGCCGGCGAGCGCGCCGCCCAGCACGACGGTCTCCGGGTCGAGGAGGTTCACGGCGCCGGCGAGCGCGATGCCCAGCGCGCCGCCCGCCTCGCGCAGTGCCGTCCGCACCAGGGCGTCGCCGTCGGCGGCGCGGGCGGCGAGCATGGCGATCCGCCCGCCGGGGCCCGGGTGTTCTGCGCGGGCCCGCGCCGGGTCGATGCCGGACGCCCGCAGCACGGCCTCCTCGCCGGCGTACTGCTCAAGGCACCCGCGCCCGCCGCAGGCGCACGGCCGGCCCTGGGGGCGTACGGGCACATGGCCCAGCTCCCCGGCGAACCCGTGTGCCCCGCGCAGCAGTTCGCCGTCCATGACGACGGCGGCGCCGATGCCGATCTCGGCGGAGACGAAGAGGAAGTTCCGCCCGGGCCCGGGGGAGCTGCGGTCCGCCGCCTGGAGCGCTGCGGCCGGCTGGCCCTCGGGACCGAGAGCGGGACCTGCGCCGGGGTCCCCGTCCTCGCCGGCGCCGGGCGGCTCCGCCGCGGTGTGCTCCAGGCGCTGTTCCGCCAGCGCGCCGAGGTTGGCCTCGTTGCCGACGCGGGCGGGTGGAGCGGCCGGAAGGAGCGGGCCGAGGTCGACGCCCTGCCAGCCGAGGTTGGGGGCCCGTACGACGGTCGACTCGTCGCGCGCGATGAGACCGGGGACGGCGACCGTCAGCCCGGTCGGCGTCAGGCCCTTGCCCCGTACCTCCGCCACGACCTCCTCCATCAGCCCGGCGAGCCGCGCCAGCACCGGCCCCGGCGGGTGGTCCCGGTTCGCGGCGTCGGCGGCGACCCGGGCCCGTACCCGGCCGCGCAGGTCCACCGCGCAGACCGCGAGGTGGTCCACCCCGATCTCGGCGCCGAGGCCGCACGGCCCGCGGTCGTTGAGCGCGAGCGCGCTGCCGGGCCTGCCCACCGTGCCCGGGCGGCCGGGACCCAGCTCCACCAGCAGCCCCGCCCGCAGCAGTTCGTCCACGACGGCCGCGACCCCCGCCCGCGTCATCCCGATCCGCGCCGCCACGGCCGCGCGCGACAGCGGGCCCCCGGCGGCCACGGCGCGCAGGGCCAGGGACAGGTTCCGCTGCCGCAGCGCCTGCTGCGTACGGGGAGAGGGCGCCGACACGGGCGACTCCTTCGGGCGGTGAACGGGCGGTGAACGGCGGTGACGACCGTCACGTCGGGCTCGGGCACGACGACCCTACGGCCTCGCGGCGCGGTAACCGAGCATGGCGGACAGGCTCAACACGTCTAGTTGCACGAACTGCGCAGAAAATCTTGGTCGTACTGCTTGTTTCGTGCAGGTTACGCATGCATGATGTGCCTGTCCGAACGGACGTCCACAGCAAAGTCGGAGGAGGATCGGCGTGGATCTTCAGCTCTTGGCGGCGCTCGTGCTCGGTATCGCCACGATCATCGTCATCGTGCTGCGCACCAGGCTCGACGCCTTCGTCGCACTGCTCGTCGCCTCGTTGGTGACGGGCTTCGTCGCGGGCGCGCCTGCTACGGAAACCCTCGATTCGATCACCGCGGGCTTCGGCACGACGCTGGGATCGATCGGCATCGTGATCGGCCTGGGCGTGGGCCTGGGCAAGATCCTGGAGGTCTCCGGCGCCGCGGACGCGCTGGCGAGGGCGTTCGTCCGGGCCTTCGGCAAGGGCCGGGAGCCGTGGGCGATGGGCACGACCGGCGCGGTCGTCTCGATCCCGGTGTTCTGCGACTCCGGCTACGTGATCATGAACCCGCTGGCCCGCTCCATAGCCCGCGTGAAACGCGCAGGTTATGTGACGCTCGCGCTAGCGCTGGGCTGCGGCATGACGCTCACCCACCACCTGGTGCCGCCGACGCCGGGACCGCTGGGCGTGGCCGGCATCCTCGACGCAGAGCTGGGCGCGCTGGTGCTGGCGGGCCTGGCCTTCTCCGTCGTGCTGCTGCCCATCGTGATCGCGTACGCCCGCTGGATGGGGCCGAAGCTGGAGAGCGAGGTCTCGGACGAGGTCCGCGAGGCCGTGTATGGCAAGGCCGCGGTCGCCGCCGGCGCCGGTTCGGGCTCCGCGGGTGCGCCGGCCGACCTGTCCGAGAGCGAGTTCGCGGACGAGCCGGAGCCGGAGCGCGACCCGGCGGCCGCCCTCGGCACCCCGCCGCCCGGCGCCAAGCCGCACCGGATGAGCCCCGGACTCGCCACGCTGCCGCTGCTGGTGCCGCTGCTGCTCATCATCGCCAACACCGTGGCCTCCGCCATCGACCAGAACCGCCAGGGCGCGGTCGGCTCCGACGACTACGAGCCCTCGGCCCTGCCGAAGGCCCTGGCCTTCATCGGCAGCCCCGTCGTGGCGCTCCTGATCGGCATCGTGCTCGCGGTCTACGTGCTGCTGCCCCGCTGGACGACCCGTTCCCAGGTCGGCGGCTGGCTCTCCGAGGCGGCCGCTTCCGCCGGACTCATCATCCTCATCACCGGCGCGGGCGGTGCGCTCGGCCAGGTCCTGCGCGACACCGGCGTGGGCGACGAGTTGGCCGAGGCCATCTCGTCCTGGAGCCTGCCGGGTGTGCTGGTGCCGTTCCTCATAGCCTCGCTGGTGCGGGTCGCCCAGGGCTCCGGCACGGTGGCGATGATCACCGCCGCGTCCGTCACCGCACCACTCATCGACGGCCTCGGGATATCCGCGCTGCTGGCCGCACTGGCCTGCTGTGCCGGCTCGATGGTCTTCAGCTACTTCAACGACTCCTACTTCTGGGTCGTCACCCGCTTCACCGGTCTCGACGGGATCGCGGCCATCCGTGGCTGGTCGGGCATCACCACCGCCGTGTGGCTCGGCTCCCTGCCGCTGCTGCTGGTCGCAAGCACGTTCATATGAGTGGGCCGGTGAGTGGACGTCCGGTCGGCCGGCGAGCGGCCGTGCTGGTGGCCGCGGACGACCTGACGGGCGCGAACGCCACGGCGGCGGGCTTCGCCCGGGCCGGGCTGCGTGCCGTGACCGTCGGCGCCGACCAGGGTCCCGACGTCCTCGCCGGGCTCGCGGAGCGGTTCGACGCCGTGGTGGTCAGCACCGACAGCCGGCACTGTGCGCCCGCCGAGGCGGCGCGCCGGGTGACCGACGCCGTACGGGCCGGCTGGCCGGCCGAACTGGTCAGCAACCGCGTCGACTCCACCCTCCGCGGCAATGTCGGCGCCTCCACCGAAGCCCTGCTGGCGGCCGTGCACGCGGCCTCCGGCCGGCGGGCCGTGGCCCTGTGCGCACCGGCCCACCCCGAGGCGGGCCGGCACACCGTGCAGGGCACCCAACTCCTCGACGGCGTCCGGCTGGAGGAGACCGAACTGGCGCGCGACCCACGTTCGCCCGTGCCCACCTCGGACATCGCGGAACTGCTACGCCGCCAGGCGGACCTGCGGATCGCCCGCGTGCCGCTGTCGGTGGTCACCGCCGAGGCCGGGACGCTCCAGGCCCATCTGGACAAGGTCGTCGCCGAGGGCGCCGAGGTGGTCGTCGCCGACGCGCTGACCGTCGAGCACCTGGAGCGCACGGCCGCGGCGGCCGTCGCCGCCGGCGGCGACGGGATCGTGTGGACCGGCGTCGACTCCGGGCCCGGCTCCGTGGCGCTGGCCCGCGCGCTCGGCATCACCGGCCGCGCCGCGGGCGCCCCGGTGCTCGCCGTCTCCGGCTCCGCCACCGCGCTGACCCGCACCCAGCTCGCCCGGCTGCGGGCCGTCGAGCCGGTGCGCGTGGTCCGCCCCGTCACCGTTCCCGGCTCGCCCGTCCCCGAGCCCGCCGCCACCGCCGAGGCGCTGGCGGCGGAGCTGGCCGCGGCGGGCCCCGGCGAGGTCGTGCTGCTCGCGACCGTGCTGGAGGACGCCGACGTCGTCGCCCTCGACCCCGCGGACGCGGCCCGGCTCGCGGCGGAGCTGGCCCGCACGGTCCGTACCGCCCTGGAACGGCAGCCCGTCGACGGCCTCTTCGCCACCGGCGGCGACGTCTCCGCCGCCCTCTTCGCCGCGCTCGGTGCGGCCGGGCTCGACGTCGAGGAGGAGCTGGAACCGCTGGCGGTCGCCGGCAGCTTCGTCGGCGGCGACTGGGCCGGACTGCCGGTCGTCACCAAGGGCGGCCTGATCGGCGGCGCCGACACCACCGTCGCCTGCGTCGCCCGTCTGCGCCGCGCCGCGGCCGCCGCCCGGCGGCACGTTCCGGCCGCCGGAAGACGTTGACCCCGTGAACCAGGCCGTCCCGAGCACACTGTGAACCCGTGAACCCCCTGCACACCGACCGGCCCGAGGAGTTCGGGCCGACCGCACCCCACCGGACGGCGAGCGCACCGCGCCGCCGCACCACGAGGAGGAACCACCGATGACCCGCCCCGTCCTCGCCGTCACCCTGGGCGACCCCGTCGGGATCGGCCCGGAGATCACGGCGCGCACCCTCGCCGAGGTCGCCGGGCAGCCCGGGCACCACGGCATCGCCGTCGGCGACGCCGAGGCGCTGCGCCGCGGCGCCCGCGCCGCCGGGCTGGACACCGAGGTGCGCGCGGTGAGCGGCTTCGACGCCGAGCCCGCGGGCCCCGGCGTCATCGACGTCTTCGACACCGGTGAACTCGGCGCGGACGTACCGGAGTGGGGCAAGGTCGACGCCCGCGCGGGCCGCGCCGCCGTCACCGCCATCGAGGTCGCCACCCGCGCCGCGCTCGACGGCAAGGTCTCCGGGATCGTCACAGGCCCCATCAACAAGGAGGCCATCTGGAAGGCCGGCTCGAAGCACCTCGGCCACACCGAGATGCTCGGCGAGCTGACCGGCGTGACCCGCCAGGACACCATGTTCGTCGTGCGCAACACCGCGGCCGAAGGCCACCACCTGCGCATCTTCTTCACCACCCGGCACGTCGCGCTGCGCACCGCGCTCGACCAGATCACCGCGGAGCGCGTCGGCAAGTCGATCCGCGAGGCCGTCACCGCGCTCCAGGTCTTCGGCACCGAGGCGCCCCGGCTGGCCGTTGCCGCGATCAACCCGCACGGCGGCGAGAACGGCGCGTTCGGCGACGAGGAGATCGTGCACATCGCCCCCGCCGTGGAGGCGGCGCGCGCCGAGGGCCTGGACGTCAGCGGGCCCGTCCCCGCGGACTCCGTCTTCCACCAGGGCCTCGTCGGCCGCTACGACGGCGTGCTGTCCCACTTCCACGACCAGGGCCACATCCCCGCCAAGACCTACGACTTCGACGGCACCATCTCCGTCACCGTCGGGCTGCCGATCCTGCGCACGTCCGTCGACCACGGCACGGCCTTCGATATTGCGGGCACCGGCCGAGCCGATCACGGCACAATGCTCTCGGCGTATCTCGCGGGCGTGGACTACAGCCCGTTCGCGGACCGGATCCGCCGGACGTACGGCTGACCCACCCCGCCCGCCGCGGGGCCCGCCGCGGCGGGCGGACACGACAGACGGAGGCACGTGTGGCCCACCCGACGGCGCGACGCGGCACGCGCGAGCGGCACGAAGCCCTGCTGCGGCTGCTCCGCGAAGGCACCACGCAGGTGGAGGAGCTGGCCGCGGCGCTCGCGGTGTCGCCGTCGACCGTACGGCGCGACCTGGGCCGGCTCACCGAGGGCGGCCGGGTGACGCGCACCTACGGCGGCGCGGTGGTGCCCGAGGCGTTCCCCGAGCGGCCGGTGGGGGAGAGCGCGCTCGTCCGGCTGCACGCGAAGGCCGCGATCGCGGAGGCCGCGCTCGCGCTGGTGCCGGAGAGCGGCGCGGTGTTCGTCGACGCGGGCACCACGTGCGCGGCGCTGGCCCGCCAGTTGCTCGACGCCGACGTGCACGCGGGCGGCAGCGTCGTCGTCACCCGCGGCCTGGAGACCGCGCAACTGCTCGCCGGGGCGCCCGACATCGACGTGGTGATGCTCGGCGGCAGCGTGCGCCCGCTGAGCCACGGGCTGGTCGGCCCGCTCACCGACCTGGCGCTGGACCGGCTGTCGTTCTCGGTGGCGTTCCTCGGCGCCGACGCGGTCGACCCCGAACGCGGCGTCGGCGAGCCGACGCTGGAGGAGACGGCGGTCAAGGAGCGCGTCGCCGCCCGGGCGCACCGGGTCGTGGTCCTGGCCGACGCGACGAAGCTGGCCGTCGACGACGCCCCGGCCTGGACCCGGCTGCCCCGGGGCTGGACGCTGGTGACCGACGCGGAGGCGCCGGAGGACCTGGCGGAACGCTGCGCGGCGGCGGGCGTGACGCTCGTCCGCGCGGGCTGATCCGCCGCGCCGGTACGCGGCCGCCGTCCCCGCGTACGCGGCGCCGGCCCGTGCGCGGGCACCGTCCGGCCCGCTCCGCCGCCCCGCCCCTCCGGTCCGTACGCCCTCAGCCCGCCCGGCGCAGCAGCGCGCCCGCGTCCGCGAGCACCCCGCCGATCCGCTCCAGCGTCGCGTCGTCCCGCTCCAGCGGCTCGTACGTGCGCCCCTCCGCCGTGGACCAGCGCCTGGCCACCGCCGCCGGGTCCTCGTCCAGCAGCAGCCCCGCCGCCTGCGCCGCGGCGCCGAGGGCGACCAGCTCCTGCGCCCGCGGCACCTGCACCGCCCGCCCCGACAGCCGCCGCACCGTCTCCCGCCACGCCGCGCCCTGCGCCCCGCCGCCGATGAGCAGCAGCGGCGCGTCGGGGTCGGCGTCGGGCCCCGAGACCTCCGCCAGCGCCGTCAGCAGCGCGTGCACCGCGCCGTCGTACGCGGCCTGGAGCACCTGCTCCGGGGTGGTGTCGTGGCGCAGCCCGTGGACGAGGCCGGAGGCATGCGGCAGGTCGGGGGTGCGCTCGCCGTCGAGGAAGGGCAGCACGACAGCCGTGCCGCCGGGCCGCACCTCCTCGCGGTAGCGGCCGAGCAGCGCGGCGATCCGGTCCACGGCCTGCGTGCAGTTGAGCGTGCAGGCCAGCGGCAGCCAGTCGCCGCGCGCATCGGCGAATCCCGCGACGGTGCCGGTGGGGTCGGCGGGGCGGTGCCGGGAGACGGCGTAGACGGTGCCGGAGGTGCCGAGGCTGAGTACCGGCTGTCCGGCGGCGAGGCCCAGGCCCAGGGCCGCGGCCATGTTGTCGCCGGTGCCGGGGGCGACGAGGGCGCCGCGGGGTACGGGCAGTCCTTCGGCGCGTACGGTGCCGGCCGCCTCGCCCGGCCGCAGCACGCGCGGCAGCCGGTCGGGGGAGAGGCCGACGTGCTCCAGCGTCGCGGTGTCGTACGTCTCCGTCGCGGCGTCCCACCAGCCGGTGCCCGAGGCGTCGCCGCGGTCGGTGACGGCCTCGCCGGTGAGCCGCTCGGTGAGGTAGTCGTGCGGCAGCCGGACGGCCGCGGTGGCGGCGGCGGAGTCCGGCTCCTGCTCGGTGAGCCAGGCCCATTTGGTGACGGTGAAGGAGGCGACCGGCACGCTGCCGGTGCGCTCCGCCCAGCCCTTCGGCCCGCCCAGCTCCGTGACCAGCCGGTCGCGCTGCGCGGCGGAGCGCACGTCGTTCCAGAGCAGAGCGGGACGTACCGGACGCCCGCCGGCGTCCAGCGTCACCAGTCCGTGCTGCTGCGCGCCCACCGCGATGGCCGCCGCCTCGCGGGCCGGCGGGCCGCAGGCGGTCAGTGCGGCGCCGAGCGCGTCCCACCACTGCTCCGGATCGCTCTCCCGCCGGCCGCCGGTGCTGACGACGTGCGCGGCCTGGCCGTGCGCCACCACCTGCCCGGTCTCGCTGTCGACGACCAGCGCCTTGGTGGACTGCGTCGAGCTGTCGACGCCGATGACGAGGGGCCCCATGCTGTGTCCTCCGCGACTCGTGGGCCGGCTCTTCCCTCCGACCCGGTCGGCATCCTATTTTGTAAAGCGGCCTTACGAAATAGATCCGCCGAAGGAGCCGTCATGTCGTATACCCCGACCCCCGAGGACAAGTTCAGCTTCGGCCTGTGGACCGTCGGCTGGCAGGGCCGCGACCCCTTCGGCGAGGCGACCCGAGAGCCGCTCGACCCGGTCGAGAGCGTCCGCCGACTGGCGGATCTCGGGGCGTACGGTGTCACGTTCCACGACGACGACCTCATCCCGTTCGGTGCCTCGGAGACGGAGCGCGAGTCGCACGTCAAGCGCTTCCGGCAGGCGCTCGACGCCACCGGCATGGCCGTCCCGATGGCCACCACCAACCTCTTCACCCACCCCGTCTTCAAGGACGGCGGCTTCACCGCCAACGACCGCGACGTGCGCCGCTACGCGCTGCGCAAGACCATCCGCAACATCGACCTCGCGGTGGAGCTGGGCGCGCGGATCTACGTCGCGTGGGGCGGGCGCGAGGGCGCGGAGTCCGGCGCGGCCAAGGACGTGCGCGCCGCGCTCGACCGGATGAAGGAGGCGTTCGACCTCCTCGGCGAGTACATCACCGGCCAGGGCTACGACCTGAAGTTCGCCATCGAGCCGAAGCCCAACGAGCCGCGCGGCGACATCCTGCTGCCCACCGTCGGGCACGCGCTGGCCTTCATCGAGCGGCTGGAGCGCCCCGAGCTGTACGGCGTCAACCCCGAGGTCGGCCACGAGCAGATGGCCGGGCTCAACTACCCGCACGCCATCGCCCAGGCGCTGTGGTCAGGCAAGCTGTTCCACCTGGACCTCAACGGCCAGAACGGCATCAAGTACGACCAGGACCTGCGCTTCGGCGCCGGCGACCTCCGCGCGGCGTTCTGGCTCGTGGACCTGCTGGAGACCGGCGGCTACACCGGCCCGCGGCACTTCGACTTCAAGCCGCCGCGCACCGAGGACAAGGAGGGGGTGTGGGCGTCGGCCGCAGGCTGCATGCGCAACTACCTCATCCTCAAGGAGCGTGCCGCGGCCTTCCGCGCCGACCCCGCGGTGCAGGAGGCGCTGCGCGCCTCGCGCCTGGACGAGCTGACGCAGCCCACCGCGGACGACTCCGGCCTCGCGGGGCTGCTCGCGGACCGGAGCGCGTACGAGGACTTCGACCCGGAGGCGGCGGCGCGGCGCGGGATGGCCTTCGAGCACCTGGACCAGTTGGCGATGGACCACCTCCTGGGCGTCTGACTCCGTAGGACGGCGTACGGGCCGCCGCCGGGTACCCCATCGAACCCCGGCGACCGGCCCGTACGCCCCCCCAGAGACCCCTGCACGGCCCGATGCCCCGGACCACCCCTGCACGGCCCGTACGCCCCGGGAATCCCTGTAAGTCACCGCACGTCCCCCCGCGCACCCGCCCCAGGGTAGGCCGCCCCTCCGACAACGCCGGGTGCACGCCCGCGGGCGGCAGGCGGCCAACCCTCCGGGTGGCATCGGCCGGGTACGGGCCCTGACGCCGCCCGTAAGCCGGCCGCGGCCCTCTGACCGGCGGCGGAGTGTCGCAACCCTGTCACGAGCCCGGCGGAGCCATCCCTTCCGCCGCCACCGCGGGCGAAGCTGGGGCCATGAGTTACCCGCCGCCCGCAGACGCCCCGCCGCCGGACCACACGCCCCCGCTCGGCAGCAGCACCCAGCACTGGCCCGCCCCGCCCCCGCCGCCCGACGGCGGCAACAAGAAGCGGTGGCTCGCGGCGGCCGCGGCGGTCGTGGTGCTCGCCGGCGGCGTCGGCCTGACGTACGCGCTCGTCAGCGGCGGTGACGACGACGAGGGGACGTGCGCCTGCAAGCCTCCGCCCAGCGAGAGCCCGTCCGCCGCTCCCGACGACCCCAAGCTCCCCGACGACATCCCGACCGAGCTGCTGCCCAGCGGCCTGGACCCCGAGGACCTGCCCAGCGGCCTGAACCCGGAGGACATCCCCACCGAGTTGCTGCCCAGCGGCCTCGACCTCGACGACCTGCCCAGCGGCCTGAGCCCCGAGGACATCCCCACGGAGCTGCTGCCGGAGGGGGTCTCCTAGGCCGCCGCGGTCCGCCGGAGGGTCGCGCCGCCGGCCGCCGTAGGATCGATCATCATGACGACCCGGGCGGAGACCGTACGGCGAGCCGAGCGGCACGAGTTGACGTATGGCGGGCGCCGCCGGCGCTTCCTTCTCCTACGGCCGGACCCCGGCCCGCGTCACCGCCCCGCGCCGCTCGTCGTCGACCTGCACCCCAGCGGCCTCGGCCCCGCCGCCCAACTCCGCGGCAGCGGCCTCGGCGAGCTGACCGCGCGCGGATACGCCGTCGCGGCGCCGCAGGGAGCGCTGCCCTACCAGGGCGGCTGGGCCTGGTCCCTGCCCGGGGTGCCGCTGGCGGGGGAGGAGCGGATACGGGACGAGGCCGCCGACGTCGACGACGTCGCCTTCCTCGCCGCGCTGCTCGACACCCTCGACGGCATGCTCCCGCTCGACCCCGCCCGCCGTCACCTCTCCGGTTTCTCCGGCGGCGCCCGGCTCGCGAGCCACGCCGCCGTCGCCTTCGGCGACCGCCTCGCGTCGGTCGCCTGCGTCGGGGGCGTACGCCGCCCGGGCGGCCCCGGCGACACCGCACCGCCGCTGCTGGCCGTCCACGGGCTGCGGGACGACACCAACCCGTACCGTGGCGCGGCCGGCCCCCGCTGGGACGAGCCCGTGCCCGACGCCGTCGCCCGCTGGGCCGGGGCCGCGGGCTGTGCGGCGGAGCCGGTACGGACCGAACCCGCGCCCGGCGTCACGGAGTTCCGCCACCGCGACGCCGCGGGCCGCGAGCCCGTACGCCTCGTCTCCGTCGCGTCCCTGGGCCACGCCTGGCCGGGCACCCCCGACCCGCTGCTCGGCGGGCACGCCGGCGGCGCGGGCAGCGACGCGTACGACGCCTCGGCGGCCGTACGGAGCTTCTTCGACGAGTTCGGCGGCGTACGGGCCGCCTGAGCCCGTACGCCCTACAGCTCCGCGACCTCCGCCGCCGCCGGGTCGAGCACCCGCGCCAGGAACGTCCGCGTCCGCCGGTGCTGCGGGTTGCCGATCACCTGCTCCGGCACCCCCTGCTCCACGATGGCGCCCTCGTCCATGAACACCACCCGGTCCGCCACCTCCCGCGCGAAGCTCATCTCGTGCGTGACCACCAGCATCGTCATGCCCTCGTCCGCGAGGTGCCGCATCACGGCGAGCACGTCGCCGACCAGCTCCGGGTCGAGGGCAGACGTCGGCTCGTCGAAGAGCATCAGCTCCGGCTCCATCGACAGCGCCCGCGCGATCGCCACCCGCTGCTGCTGCCCGCCGGACAACTGCGCCGGGTACGACTTCTCCTTGTCCGTCAGCCCGACCCGCACCAGGTTGGCCCGCGCGACCTCCTCCGCGTCCGACCGGCTGCGCCCGAGCACCCGCCGCTGCGCGATGGTCAGGTTGTCCAGCGCCGTCAGATGCGGGAAGAGGTTGAACGACTGGAAGACCATGCCGATCCGGCGCCGCACCCGGTCGATGTCGACGTCCGGGTCGGTGACTTCGGCGCCGGCCACGGTGATCCGCCCCGCGCTCGGCTCCTCCAGCATGTTCACGCAGCGCAGCAGCGTCGACTTGCCGGAGCCCGAGGGGCCGATGACGCACACCACCTCGCCGCGCGCGACCGTCAGGTCGATGCCGCCGAGCACCTCCAGGTCGCCGAAGGACTTGTGCAGCCCTTCGACGCTGATGGCCGGCGCCCCCGGGGCGGCCTTGTCCCCCGCCTTGTCCAACGTGGTCACCGAGCCTTCGCCGCCTTCGCCTCTAGCCGCCGGACGAGGTGCCCGAGGGGGATGGTGATGATGAGGTAGCACAGCCCCGCGACGAGGATCGGCGTCAGGCTCAGATTGTCGTTGAGCGCGTCGCGACCGAACTTCGTCAGCTCCTGCTCGTCCACGGTCAGCCCCAGCACGTAGACGAGCGAGGAGTCCTTGGTGAGCAGGATCAGCTCGTTCGTCAGCGGCGGCAGCACGATGCGGAACGCCTGCGGGATCACGATCGTGATCATCGCCCGCGTCTGCGACATGCCCAGCGACCTGGCCGCCTCCACCTGCCCCTTCGGCACCGCCTGGATGCCCGCGCGGATGGTCTCCGCCATGTACGCGGCGCCGACCAGGCCGAGCGCGAGCATCGTGGTGAGCAGCAGGTTGATGTTCACCTTGAAGGCCAGCGGCACGCCGTAGCCGAGGGCGATGAACACCAGGAGCGCGGGCACGCCGCGGAAGAGTTCGATGTACGCGGTCGCCAGCCACCGGTTCGGCGGCACCGAGGACAGCTTCATCAGCGCCAGCAGCAGCCCGAGCGCCAGCCCGAAGACGAAGCCGAGCGCCGTGTACGTGACCGTGTTGACGAGCGCGGTGGTGATGACGTCGGGGAACTGGTTCTCCGCGACGTCGAGGTTGAAGAACGCGTCCTTGACCTCGCCCCAGTCGGCGAGCAGACCGATCGCGACGGCCGCGGCGAGCAGCACCCCGTACTGCACGCCGCGCACCAGCCTCACCCGCTGACGCCGCGTCAGCGAACGG
The DNA here is from genome assembly GCF_035917395.1 of Streptomyces sp. NBC_01808. Taxonomy (NCBI): domain Bacteria; kingdom Bacillati; phylum Actinomycetota; class Actinomycetes; order Kitasatosporales; family Streptomycetaceae; genus Streptomyces; species Streptomyces sp. NBC_01808. The sequence continues at coordinate 889,823 of NZ_CP109072.1, read as the reverse complement.
CGCCCCGCGGCCTTATTGTCGGGCTCTTTCACTGGGGCGCCTCGCCGAACCACTTCTGGTAGATCTTGTCGTACGTGCCGTCGTCCTTCGCCTTCGCGAGAACGTCGTTGATCACCTTCAGCAGTTCCTCGTTGTCCTTGCCGACGCCGATGCCGTACTGCTCACCGGTGTCGAACTCGGTGGAGACCTCGAAGTCCGGCCGGTCCTTCACCCAGTCGTAGAGCACGCCGTTGTCGTTGATCGCGGCCGGGATCTGGCCGCCCTCCAGGGCCTGCAACTGCAGCCCGAGGTCCTCGTAGTCCTTGACCTCGACGCCCTCGGCGTTGTCCTGCGCGTACATCTGGCCCGTGGTGTCCATCTGCACGCCGAGCCGCTTGCCCTTCAGCGCCTCCAGCGAGTCGAGTCCCGAGCCCTTCTTCGTCGCGAGCGCCTGGGTGGCGTCGAAGTACGGGTCGGAGAAGGCGAACTTCTTCTTCCGCTCGTCCGTGATGGTCATGCCGGCCGCGGACAGGTCGCACTTGTTGGAGGCGAACACCGCGCCGGACTCGATGCCTTCGAAGGGCGTGTCGATGACTTCCTGCTTGACGTCCAGCTCTTTCGCGACGAGGTCGATCAGCTCGATGTCGAAGCCGACGATGTCGCCGCTCTTCTTGTCCTGGTACTCGAAGGGCTCGTAGGGCAGGCCGGTGCAGTTGAGCAACTTCCCGTTCTCGACGAGCGATACGTCACCGCTCTGCCCGGACTTCTCGGTGCTGCTGCACCCGGCGAGGAGCACGGCCGCCGCGCCGATGGCTATGAGCGGCAGCGGGGGGCGGTACGACACGATGCCTCCTGGGCAGGTCGGCGCAAGTGATGTGCTGCTGGGACTGCGCATCCTGCCACCGGTCTACGCGCGTGTCGCCGCCCCGGTCATTGCGAGCATGTAACGGAGCCGTTCACATGATCCGTAACGCTCCCTATGGGAGGGGTTGTTCGGGGGGCGGACCGGTGTAGCGGCCGCTCGGACGCATGCGCAGGGGGCGCTCGGCGTACTCCTCCAGCGCATGCGCGACCCACCCGGCCGTACGCGCCACCGCGAACACCGTCTCGCCCGCCTCCGCCGGCATATCGGCCGACACCGACAGCACGGCCAGCGCCAGATCGACGTTCGGCCGTACGGACACGTGCCGCGCGGTGATCTCGGCGACCTCCCGGGCAGCGGCGAGCGCCGCGGCGGCCCGCGGGATCCCGTCCAGCAGCGCGAACAGTACCTCGGCGCGCGGGTCTTCGCCCGCGTACAGCCGGTGCCCCAGGCCCGGGACGCGCCGCCCCGCGCGCAGGTGGTCGGAGACCACGGCGGCGGCGCTGCCGCGCGCCAGCGCCTCGGCGAGCATGCGGTGCGCGAGGCCGCTCGCGGCGCCGTGCAGCGGGCCGTCGAGGGCACCGAGCCCGGTGGTGACGACGGCGTACGGGTGCGCGCGGGCGGAGGCGGCGACGCGGGTGGCGAGGGTGGAGGCCGCCAGGTCGTGGTCGATGAGCAGGGTGAGCGCGGTGTCCAGGCAGCGTACGGAGCCGGCGTCGGGCCGCAGCGCCGTCAGCCGCGCCCACAGCCGGCGGGCCACGGGGGCGTCCGGGGCGTGCGCGGGGCCGGCCAGGGGGAGCGCGGTGGCCATGGTGGCGACCAGGCCGCGGGCGGTGGCGCGGACGGCGTCGTCGGCGAGGTCGAAGCGCAGCGGGTCGGCCGCCGCGGCGGCGACCACGGCGGCGCGCAGCCGGTCGACGGGGCCGGCGTGGGCGGGGAGCGCGGCGACGGCGGCGGTGGCGGCGGCCAGCAGCTCGGGCGGCGCGGTGAAGCGGATGCCGGGGGTGAGCCGGCCGGTCCACAGCCAGTCGGCGACCTCCTCGTAGCCGTACGCGGCGGCCAGGGCGGTGGCGTCGACGCCGCGGAAGAAGTAGCGGTCGTGCTCGATGAGCGTGATGCCCGTACGGACCGGGGTGCCGCCAGGCGTCTCGCCGTCCTCCCCGGCGGCGGAGGGGGCGGTGGCGACGGCGGCGGCGTGCGGGCGGCGGTGGCGGCGCGCCAGCACGGCGACCTCGCGGGCGTCGAACAGGCTGCCGCGGCCACCGGGCGCCTTGCGGCTGCTCAGCAGGCCGCGGCTGACGTAGGCGTAGACGGTCTCGGGCTTCACGCCCAGCCGCTCGGCGGCCTCGCGCGTGGTCAGCTCGTCCCTCGTCTCCTCGGCCATCTTCTCCTCGTGCTCCCATATTGATCCAATCAAGATTGACAGATATTGAATCAAGGGTGGACAGTCGAAATCAATAGAGGAGAGAGGAAGACCGGCATGGCCACAACCAGGGCCGACGCCCCGGCCCCCGCCCCGCGGGGGCTCAGCGGCGTCGTCGTCACCGAGACCCGGCTGGGCGACGTACGCGGACGCGAGGGCTTCTACCACTACCGCCAGTACTCCGCGGTGGACCTTGCCCGCGAGCGCACCTTCGAGGACGTCTGGCACCTGATGTTCGAGGGCGAACTGCCGGACGCCGCGCAGCGCGCCGCGTTCACCGCACGCACCGCCGCACTGCGCCACCTGCCGGCCGACCTGCGCGACGCGCTGCCGGGTATCGCCCGCTCCAGCGTGCTCGCGGGCCCGCTCGCGGGGCTGCGCACCGCGCTCTCCCAGGCCGGCGCGGCGGCGGACTTCCGGCCGCTGTACGACCTGACGCCGGCGCAGCGCCGCGAGAACGCGCTCGCCGCGTGCGCGATGGTGCCCACGCTGCTGACCGCGCTGCACCGCATCGGGCAGGGGCAGGAGCCCGTCGAGCCGCGCGACGACCTGCCGTACGCGGCCAACTACCTGTACATGCTCACCGGCGAGGAGCCGGAACCCGCCCGCGCGCGGGCGATCGAGGCGTACCTGATCTCCACCGTCGACCACGGCTTCAACGCCTCGACCTTCACCGCCCGTACGATCGCGTCCACCGGCGCGGACCTGGCGGCGTGCCTCGTCGGCGCGATCGGCGCGCTCTCCGGGCCGCTGCACGGCGGCGCGCCGAGCCGCGCGCTGGACGCGCTCGACGCCATCGGCACGCCGGACCGCATCGACCCGTGGATCCGCGAACGGGTGCTGGCGGGCGAGCGGATCATGGGCTTCGGGCACGCGGTCTACCGCACCGAGGACCCGCGCTCACGGCTGCTGCGGGGGTTCGCGGAGTCGTTCGGCGGGCCGCTGGCGGAGTTCGCGGTCGAGGTCGAGCGGCGGGTGGTGGAGATACTCGCGGAGCTGAAGCCGGGGCGGGAGCTGCACACGAACGTGGAGTTCTACGCGGGCGTGGTCATGGAGCAGTGCGGGCTGCCGCGGGACATGTTCACGCCGACGTTCGCGGCGGCGCGGGTGGTGGGCTGGAGCGCGAACGTCCTGGAACAGGCGGAGGACCCCAAGATCATCCGCCCGGCCGCCCGCTACGTGGGCCCCCCGCCACCGCAGCCGATCCCGCGGGCGGCCTGAGCGCCGCGCGCCCCCCGCGCGGTCGCGGTCGCCGCGGATGGCGGCCGCCGCGGATGCCCCTCGCGGCGGTTGTCAGCCGGAGAGGAAGTCCCGTACCTCCGCCAGGAGCCGGTCGCGGCCGAAGCCGGGCCGCTCCAGGTGGAGGTAGTGGGACGCGCCGGGCAGCGTACGCACCCGGGCCTCCGCGGTGCGGGTGAGGTGGCGGCCGAGCAGTTCGGCGTCCTCGGGCCGGGACCAGAAGTCGTCCTCGCCGCGGAGCACGAGGGTCCGGGCGCGGATGAGGCCGGCGTCGTAGAACTGCCGCCCCTGCGCGAGGTAGAAGGCGTCGACGAGTGGCCCGGTCGGGTTGCGGAAGGTCGGCGGGGCGGGTGGGGCGCCCGGCGGGGCCGGGGTCTCGCCCGGAGGGCCGTGACGCAGGGCGGCCTCGCGGTACGCGGCGCGTACCGCCGGGTCACGGCGTGCGTCGGGATCCTGGCCGGCGGGCAGCCCGGCGTCCCAGCGGGCGGTCAGCGAATCGGCGGTGACCGCGCGCCAGCCGGGCTGGGGCAGCGGCTCGCCCGGCCGGTCGGGGTCCGCCAGCTCGCCCTGCAGCGGCCAGTCGCTCGCGCCCGAGTAGAGGGTGTTGAGCACGACGAGGTCGGTGATGTGGTCGGTGTCCAGCGCGGCGTACATCCCCAGCCAGTGGCCGCCGGTCGCCCAGCCGAGGGCGGCGAGCCGCCGGGAGCGGTGGCGGCGGCGGAGGAGGGCGACGACGGCGCCGATGTCGGCGACAGCGGCGTCGGAACGGACCTGCGGCTCGGCGCCGGCGGCGGGGGTGCGCATGCCGGGCGGGAGGTCGGAGCGGCCGAAGCCGCGCAGGTCCATGGCGTAGACGGGGCGGCCGGTGGCCCGTACGAGGTCGGCGGCGAGGGAGCCGCCGGGCACGGGGAGGTCGAACGCGGACGTCCCGTCCGGGCGGGCGCCGTGCACGAGGAGCAGCGGCGCGCCGCGCGGGGGGCGGCCGGGGGTGGTGACCTCGCGGACGGAGATACGGACGCCGTCGGCGCCGCGGGTCGTGAGGTCCCGGCGGGCGAGGCCGTCGTCGTATCCGCGGACGGCTGCGGTCCGGTCCGCTGCGGTCGGGTCCGTGGCGGTGGTACGGGTGCTTGCCGCGGCGGTGGGGCGGGGCGCGGCCGTGGCGGTGAGGCCGGCGATGCCGGCGGCGGCGCCGGTGCTGAGGAAGTGTCGTCTCCGCATGCCGGTGACCGTAGGCGGGGCCCGTGAGACGAACAATCTATCTCTGTCTATCAACTGATCGTCGATGCTTATAACTTGAGGCCATGGAGCTGCGCCAACTGCGGTATTTCGTCGCCGTCGCCGAGGAGTTGCACTTCGGGCGGGCGGCGGGTCGGCTGGGCATCGCCCAGCCCGCGCTCTCCCAGCAGATCCGGAAACTGGAGACCGACCTGGGCGTGGAGCTGCTCACCCGCAACCGCCGCCGGGTCGCGCTGAGCCCGGCGGGGGCGGCGTTCCTGCCGGAGGCGCGGGAGACGGTCGCCCGGGCCGCGCGGGCGGCGCGCGTGGCGCGGCGCACGGCGGCTGGCGAACTCGGGCGGCTCGCGCTGGGGTTCGTCGGCTCGGCGACCGACGAGCTGCTGCCGCGTGCGATGCCGGTGCTGCGGGCGCGGTACCCGGACCTGGAGGTCACGCTGCGCGAGTCGACGAGCGCCGAGCAGGTGGCGGCCCTCGCGCGCGGTGAACTGGACCTCGGCCTCCTCCGTCCGCCGTCGCCGCTCCCGGCGGGCCTGCGTACGAGGCTGCTCACGCGGGAGCGGCTGGTCGCCGCGCTCCCCGTGGGCCACCGCCTCACCCGGCTGCCCCGCCTCACGGCGGCGGACCTGCGAGGCGAGCCGCTCGTCCGCTTCCCGAGGGCCGAGGGCGCGTGGATGTACGACCTCATCACCGACTACTGCCGCGGCGACGGCGGCCCACCGCCGGAGGTGGCGCAGGAGGCGGTGATGATGCAGACGATCACGGCGCTGGTGGCGGCGGGCACGGGCATCGCGCTGGTGCCCGCCTCCCAGCGCACGCTGGCCCGCCCGGGGGTGGCGTTCCGCCGCCTGGTGGCGGCCCCGCTCCTGGATCTGGTCGCGGCCTGGCCGGAGTCCTGCTCCAGCCCCGCGCGGGGGCCGGTGGTGGAGACCCTGGCAGCCGCGGGCGGGAGTCGCGGCGCGTGAGGCCCTGCGGGACGGGCGGCGTATCGGCCCTCGCCGCCCACCGCAGGCGCCGGCGAGGCCCGCCTGCGGCGAGGCCCGCCTGGGGTCAGGCGTCTTCCAGGACCGTGGCCAGGGCTGCCGCCGGGTCCGGGGCCGGGGGGCCCGCGGGGGTCCAGGTGGTGCCCTCCTTGCGGTACGGCCACCAGCGGCCGTCGGGGCCGTAGCGGAGCTGGGCGCCGCGGCCCACCGCCGTCCAGCGGGTGCCCGTGGCGCGGAGTTCGGGGCGGGTGTCCGGGTCCCAGGCGGCGGCCAACTGGTCCGCGGCGCGGGCCAGGGCCGCCGGGTCCGGGGTCCAGTCGTCCTCCAGTACCGCGAGGCCCGCGGCGCCGCCGTGGCGCCAGGCCCGTACCGCACGCTCCATCCCGGCCCGGTCCCGCCCGCTGCCCCGCGCCAGCCGTACGGCGATCCGCGCCGCCGCGCCGCCCGCGTCGGCGTCCGTACCGCCTCCCGGGTCCGGGGACTTCGCCGTCGCCGCCATCCGTACCGCATCCTGCGACTCCGTCAGCTCCCGCGGCAGCGGCGCCCCCGCGTGGTCCGGCGCCAGGGCGTCGGCCAGCAGCCGGCGGGCCCGTACCGCCGTGTCCGCGACCAGGAACTCCAGCGCCGCCACGTCCAGTCCCGCCGCCGGCTCCGCGCCGCCGGTCAGCACCGGGGGCGTCCCCGCCTCCGCGACCGGGCCCACGGCAGGCGGCAAGGGGGGCGGCGACGCCGCGTACGCCTCATCCGCCCGCACCCCCGCGGCGACCGCCGGGACCGCGGGACCCGCCTCCTGCTCCGCCCGCGCCGCGCTCCGCTCCTGGAGGTCCGCAAGCAGCCGTGCCTCGCCCCGCCCCCGCATCAGCAGCAGCACGAACGGGTCCGCGTCCAGCAGCCGCGCCACCAGGTAGCTCAGCGCCGCCGTGTGCTCGCAGTGGTCCCACTCCCCGCACCCGCACTCCGGCTGCAGGTCGCCGATCCCCGGCAGCAGCGACACCCCGGCCGCCGCCGCGTCCTCGTCCAGCTCCGGCGGCATGTCCCGGTCCAGCAGCGCCGCGATGTGTCCCGCGCGGTCGGCGATCGTGTCCAGCAGCCGCTCCCAGTCGGCGTCGTCGAGCTGCTGCACCAGCACGTCGGTGCGGTACGGCGTACGGTCCGCGCCCAGCACCCGCGCCGTGAGCCGCCCCGGCCGCACCGCGACCGCGCCCACCGCGCCCGCGCGCGCGTGCTTGCGCCCGCGGCGCAGCAGCGTGCCGTCCAGCACCGTGTCCTCCAGCGCCTTCTGCCAGGCCCGCCCCCACCACGTGTGGGCGAACCCGCGCCCCTGGCTCGGCGGCAGCGCCTCGAAGGTCAGCTCCTCCTGCTCCGTCATCACTCGCCCCCTCGCGGCCCGGCCAGCCGGACCAGCTCCGCCAGTTGCTCGTCGGACAGTTCGGTGATCGCCGCCTCGCCGCCACCGCCGAGGACGGCGTCCGCCAGGCCCTGCTTGTGCTGCAGCATCTGCGCGATGCGGTCCTCGATCGTGCCCTCGGCGACCAGCCGGTGGACCTGCACGGGCTGCGTCTGCCCGATGCGGTACGCGCGGTCGGTGGCCTGCGCCTCGACGGCGGGGTTCCACCAGCGGTCGTAGTGCACGACGTGTCCCGCGCGGGTGAGGTTGAGGCCCGTGCCGGCGGCCTTCAGCGAAAGCAGGAAGACCGGCACCTCGCCGTCCTGGAAGCGCCGCACCAGTTCCTCGCGCTCGGGCACCGGCGTGCCGCCGTGCAGCAGTTGGGCGGGGACGCCGCGCGCCGCGAGATGGGTCCCGAGCAGCCGGGCCATCTGCACGTACTGGGTGAAGACCAGCGCGCTGCCGCCCTCGGCGAGGATCACGTCCAGCAGCTCGTCGAGGAGTTCGAGCTTCCCCGAGCGGCCGGGGATGCGCGGGGCGTCCTCCTTCAGATACTGCGCGGGGTGGTTGCAGATCTGCTTCAGCGCCGTCATCAGCTTCAGGATCAGCCCGCGTCTGGCCATCGCGTCCGCCTCGGCGATCGCCGCGAGCGTCTCGCGCACCACCGCCTCGTACAACCCGGCCTGTTCCGCCGTCAGCGCCACCGCCCGGTCGGTCTCGGTCTTGCGCGGCAGCTCCGGCGCGATGCCCGGGTCGGACTTGCGGCGGCGCAGCAGGAAGGGGCGTACGAGCCGGGCGAGCCGCTCGGCGGCGTCGGCGTCCCCTTCGCTCCCGCCCGACCACCCTGCGCCGGATTCGGCGGCGTCCGCGTAGCGGGTACGGAACCTCCGCAGCGGGCCCAGCAGTCCGGGCGTCGTCCAGTCGAGGATCGCCCACAGCTCGGAGAGGTTGTTCTCCACCGGCGTGCCGGTCAGCGCGACCCGCGCCCGGGACGGGATGGTGCGCAGCGCCTTCGCGGTCGCGGAGAAGGGGTTCTTGACGTGCTGCGCCTCGTCGGCGACGACGAGCGACCAGCCCGCCTCCGCCAGCCGCCCGGCGTCGAGCCGCATCGTCCCGTACGTCGTGAGCACGAACTCGCCGTCCGCCAGCGCCTCCAGCGACCGCCCGCCGCCGTGGAAGCGGCGCACGGGCGTGCCGGGGGCGAAGCGCTCGATCTCGCGCTGCCAGTTGCCGAGCAGCGACGCCGGGCAGACCACCAGCGTCGGGCCCGCGGTCTCGTCCTGCTGCTGCCGGTCGAGGTGCAGGGAGATGAGCGTGATGGTCTTGCCCAGGCCCATGTCGTCGGCGAGGCAACCGCCGAGGCCGAGCGAGGTCATGCGGCGCAGCCAGCCGAGCCCGCGCAACTGGTAGTCGCGCAGGGTCGCGGCGAGGGCCGCGGGCGGGGCGGTCGGCTCGTCCTGCTCCTCGGGGTCGGCGATGCGCTTGCGCAAAGTGTCGAGCCAGCCGCTCGCGGCGACCTCGACCCGCCCGCCGGGCACGGCAGGGTCGTCGATCTCGCCGGTGAGCGCCGCGCCGAGGGCGTCGACGGGGGTCAGGTCGGCGTCCTTGCGGTCGAGCGCGCGGCGTACGGACTCGGGGTCGACCAGCACCCAGCGGTCGCGCAGCCGCACCACCGGGCGGGCGGCCTCGGCGAGCCGGTCCAGCTCGGCGCGGGTCAGCTCCACGTCGCCGACCGCGTAGCGCCAGCCGAACGCGACGAGGGCGTCGGCGGAGAGGTAGGACGGGCCAGGACGGCGGCCGTCCGGGTCGTCGGCGGGGCCGACGACGGCGCGGGCGGTGAGGTGCCGGGTCAGGTCACGGGGCCAGTGGATCTCGACGCCTGCGGCGGCCAGGCCGCGGGCGCCGGGGCCGAGGAGGGCGGCGAGGTCGTCGTCGCCGAGGTCGACGGCGTCGGGCACCGCGGCCGAGAGCAGCGGGGTGAGCGCGTCCCAGGCGTGGGCGGCGCGGCGCAGGGTGAGCAGGGCCAGCATGCGGGCGCCGGGGCCGAAATGGGCCGCGGTGCCGGCCCACACGTCGGCGGCGTCGGCGAGGAGGGTGGGGTCGGCGGTGCCGTGCAGTTGGACGACGGCCCGGAAGGCGGGGCGGTCGCCGGTGGTGCCCATGTCGACGCGGAGCGAGACCCGTACCCCGGCGTCGTGCCCGGCGGCGACGTCGTCGGCCCAGGCGCGCTGCTCGGGGACGTGCCGGGGCTCGGGCGCGGCGAAGGCCCGGCCGCCGGCGGCCAGTACGGCGGCCGGGGAGCGGGGGAGGCCGTCGGCGACGGCGTCGAGGAAGGCGCGGAGCAGATGCTCGGGGGCGGGAAGGAGCACGGGGCCCGCGCCCGGGGCGCCGTCCCGCGGCTGCGGTGCCGCGTGCGCCTCCGGCGGCATCGCGGCCGCCAGCTCCCGCAGGTGCCGTACGTCGTCCTCGCCCAGCGGCCCGCAGCGCCAGGCGTCGTACGCGCCCTCGCTCAGCCCCGGCAGCAGCTTGCCGCGGGCGGCGAGGCGCAGCGCCAGCAGCGCGGCGGTGCCCCAGAAGACGGCGGCCGGGTGCACGCCGTCCGCGCCGGCGGCGTGCGCCGCCCGGGCGCGGGTGAGCACGGGCACCGCGTCCGCGGCCGGCAGCAGCAGCGCCGGCACCTCGCGGGTGCCGCCGCCGGGATCGGCGACGGTCAGCGCGGCGCGGGTGCCGCGGGGGTGGTCGGGCGGGCCGGCGGCGGAGGCTGCCTGGCCGGCGTCCTGGCCGGTCGCCAGGGCGTCGTCCGGATCCGGGAGCCAGAAGGCCATGCGGCCCGTGCGGGCGGGGTCGGCGGGGAGGAAAAGGGCGGCGCAGCGGGAGAGCGGGGGAAGGGCGGTCACGTACGGACGCACTCCTCAAGTTTGACTACCGGGCGGTCGAGAGTACCCCAGGCATCGCGGCACCGGACGCCGCCGAGGCGTGATCAACTTCACTTTTGCGCACGTGGTGCCGCGGGGGGTGTATCTGGCACTACCTTGTGCCGGGTGGATTGCACCCGGGCGTTCCGGGTGCTGACGTCACCGCGCCGAGCTTTCCGGTTCCGTAGCGTCGAGGTCCTCAACGCGAGAGACCGGAGGCGCCATGCCGCAGGCCACTGCCACACCGACCGCCAAGGGGTCGCCGACCACCAGGGGTTCGGAGTTCACCCCGCTCCTGCGGGAGGTCAAGGCCGCCGGGCTGCTGCGGCGGCGCCGCGGCTGGTACGCCCGCAACACGGTGATGACGCTGCTGGCGCTCGCCGCGACCGGCGTCGGCATCCATCTCGTCGGAAACACCTGGTGGGTCCTCTTCCTCGCGGTGCCGGCCGCGGTCTTCTCCACCCGCGCCTGCTTCCTCGGCCATGACGCGGGCCACTCGCAGATAGCGTCGACCCGGCGGGCGAACGGGCTGATGGGCCTGCTCGGCGGCAACCTGCTGATCGGCATGAGCCGCAACTGGTGGAACGACAAGCACAACCGCCACCACGCCAACCCCAACCACATCGAGAAGGACCCGGACGTCGGCGTCGGCGTCCTGGTGTGGACCCAGGGCCAGGCCGCGGTGCGCGAGGGCTTCGCCCGCTGGCTCACCCGCAACCAGGCGCGCCTGTTCTTCCCGCTGCTGCTCCTCGAAGGCATCAACCTGAAGGTGTCGAGCTGGCGCGACCTGCGCCGGCAGAAGCCGGGCGAGCGCTGGGTCGAGGGTCTGCTGCTGGGCGCCCACCTCGCGGGATACGCCGCCCTGCTGCTGACCGCGATGTCCCCCGGCAAGGCGGTGGTCTTCGCGCTGGTGCAGCACGCCGTGTTCGGCCTGCACCTGGGGATGTGCTTCGCGCCCAACCACAAGGGCATGGAGATGATGGACTCCGGCGACGACTGGGGCCATCTGCGCAAGCAGGTGCTGACCTCGCGCAACGTGCGCGGCGGCATGGTCACCGACTGGCTCATGGGGGGCCTGAACTACCAGATCGAGCACCACCTCTTCCCCAGCATGCCCCGCCCCCACCTCCGCCGCGTCCAGCCCATGGTCCGCGCGCACTGCGCGGCACTCGGGCTGCCGTACGTGGAGACCAGCGCCTTCGAGTCGTACCGCCAGGCCCTGGAGCACATGCACGAAGTCGGCGAGCCGCTGCGCGCCCCCGCCACCCCCTAAGAGGGCGCACGCTCTCCTTCTGCCGTCACGGGGCGGGCCCACCTCCCGCCCCGTGACGGCGCACCTCCCGCCCGTAACGGGGAACCCGTCCCGTAATGGGTCCCTCATCCACATGTATGACGCCCTCCGGCGCCGGTCATGGGATAAAGGAACCGGGGGAGCGGTGTGGCCGTTCCCCAGTCGAGGGCGGTGTGCCGCCGCTGTAGGAGGCAGGAAGATGTCGAATCGAGGGAAGGTCGCGGCCGGCGGGGTGGCGGTCGGATTGCTGCTGTGGTGGTTGACCTCGTTCTGGATCGCCGTGCTGGTGATCGTCGGTGTGCCGGTGGCCGCCTATCTGGCGCTCGACCCCGGGCAGCGCCGCAGGCTCAAGAGGGTGACACGCAAGGAGCTCGGCCGCTGACCGTGCGCCCCTCTTACGGAGGCATACGGCCGATGAGGCTTATGCCATAAGAAATGTGCCAGCGGCGTGCCTCTTCAGGCGTTGTCTGGTCGATCGAGGCATTGACTCTGTCAAATTCAGTCAGGTTTGGCATGCGCCCCGGTCGTGCGCCCCCAACGGGACTAGCGTCCCTGAGACATGGGACACCTCGACCACGCAGCCTACGGGTGGCTGACACCCGTTCTCTCGTACGCGATGGCGTGCATCGGCGCCGCGCTCGGGCTGCGCTGCACCGTCCAGGCGCTGGCGGCCCCCACCGCCCGCTCCCGGCGCAACTGGCTGCTCACCGCCGCGTCCGCCACCGGGACCGGCATCTGGACGATGCACTTCATCGCCATGCTGGGGTTCACCGTCAGCGGCACCGAGATCCGCTACGACATCCCGCGCACGGTCCTCAGCCTCGTGGTCGCCATGGCCGTCGCCGGAGCCGGCGTCTTCGCCCTCGGCCGCCTCCGCGCCCGGGGCCCCGCCCTGCTGGTCGCCGGGCTCGCCACCGGGCTCGGCGTGGCCGCCATGCACTACATCGGGATGGCCGCCGTCCGCCTGCACGGCTCGATCGCCTACGACCTCCCGGCCGTGGCGCTCTCCATCCTCATCGCGGTCGCCACGGCCACCGCCGCGCTGTGGACCGCGCTCACCATCCGCTCCCCGCTTGCCGTGACCCTCGCCTCCCTCGTCATGGGGGCGGCGGTGACGAGCATGCACTACACCGGGATGGCCGCCTTGTCCGTGTCCGTGACGCCCTCGCCCGAGGCCCTGGCCGGGGCCACCGCCACCCAGTTCGTCTTTCCCCTGACCGTAGGACTCGGCTCGTACCTCTTCCTCACCTCGGCGTTCGTCGCGCTCACGCCGACCGCCGCGGAGCGTGCCGCCACCGTGTCCGCCCAGCGCCTGACCCGAACGCCCGGCGCCGTCTAGCCGGCCGCGCCGCGCCCGCACCCCGGCCGGACGGACCCCGCGGGGTGGGCCCCGCCAACCGATATGAGGTGGACATGCGAACCCCGGACAGCAACTCGCCGAGCGGCCCGTCCGGTACGCCGTCCGCACCCCCGGCCGAGCGGCCCGCCGGGCGCGGGGCGGGCGGGGCGGCGCCACCGGTGCCCGCGCCGGTGCGCGGCCGGAGGGCGCACGCGGGACCGCCCGCCGACGAGCCCGAGCCGCCGCCGGGGCCGAGCGCCTGGGAGCGGGCGTATCTGCCGGACGGAACGGGCGCGGAGAGCGCCGGGGAATCGGCGGGCTCCGGAGGTTTGAACGCGGGGGGTGCACAGAAGACGCCGGCGTACGGGCACCGCGGGCGGCGCCGGCGGTTCGGGCCCCGTACCGTACGCGCGCGCGTCATCTGCCTGCTGACCGTGCCGGTCGTCTCCCTGATAGCGCTCTGGGGCTACGCCACCGTCGGCACCGCGCAGGACGTCTCCCGGCTGCGCCAGCTCGAACAGGTCGAGACCGAGGTACGGCAGCCCCTTGCCGCCGCCGTCGCGGCGCTCCAGGACGAACGGCGGGCCGCCGCAAGCCATCTCGCCGGCCCCGGCGGCGACCACGGTGGCGCCTACGGCGCGGCGACCGTCCGCACCGACCGGGCCGTCGACCGGCTGCGGCTCGACGGCAGCCACACCGTCGCGGAGGGCGCCGACCTGCCCCGGGACGTCACCCGGCGGCTCGACGGCTTCGTCACGGGCACGGAGTCGCTGGGGCGGCTGCGTACCCAGGTGGAGGCCCGTACGACCGACTGGTCGCGGACGTACGAGAAGTACACCGCCGCCGTCGACCGCGCCTTCGGCGTCTCCGGCGCGCTCACCGGCATCCAGGGCGCCGAGGCGGCGTCCGAGGCCCGGGTGCTGCTGGAGTTCGGCCGGGCCGGCGAGATGCTCGCGCGCGAGGACGCGCTCCTGGCCGCCGGGCAGTTGCGCGGGTCGCTCAGCGCCGCCCACCACCGCGCCTTCGCCGACGCCGCGTCCGCCCGCGCCGCCCTGGAGGAGGGCTCGGCCGCCGACCTCGGCGGCGGTGAGGCGGAGGTGTGGCGGCAGGCCCGCGAGAGCAAGGCGTACCGCACCCTCGGCGAGCTGGAGGACGCCGTGGCCGCCGCGGACTCCGGCACCGCCGCCGTCGAGGCCGCCCCCGCGCGGGACTGGCAGGGCCCGTACGCGGACGTGGCCGGCGCCGTCCGCGCCGTCGGACGGGAGCACGCCGCGGAGGCCGACCGCACCGACCCCTTCACCGACGGCGTGCTCACCCCCTCGGGCGCCGCGGCCCTCTTGGGCCTCGCCGCCGTGGCCGCGGCTCTCCTCATCTCCGTACGGATAGGCCGCGGGCTGATCGTCGAACTCGTCGGCCTGCGCAACTCCGCCCTCGAACTCGCCCGCCGCAAGCTGCCGCACGCGATGCACAGGCTGCGCGCTGGACAGGAGATCGACATCGCCGGCGAGGCCCCCAGGGGCGACCCGGGCGACGAGGAGATCGCCCAGGTCGGCGAGGCGCTGACCACCGTGCACCGGGCGGCGCTGCGCGCCGCCGTCGAGCGGGCCGAGCTGGCGAGCGGCATCTCCGGGGTGTTCGTCAACCTCGCCCGCCGCAGCCAGGTGCTCGTCCACCGCCAGCTCGCGCTGCTGGACAGCATGGAGCGGCGCGCCGAGGACCCCGAGGAACTGGACGACCTCTTCCGGCTCGACCACCTCACGACCCGCATGCGGCGGCACGCCGAGAGCCTGATCATCCTCTCCGGCGCGGCCCCCGGCCGCGCGTGGCGGATGCCGGTGCCGCTGCAGAGCGTGGTGCGGGCCGCGGTCTCGGAGGTGGAGGACTACGCGCGCGTGGAGGTGCGGGCGCTGTCGGACGTGGCCGTGGTGGGCGCGGCGGTGGCCGACCTGACGCATCTGCTGGCGGAGCTGGTGGAGAACGCCGCGCAGTTCTCGCCGCCGCACACCAAGGTGCGGGTGTACGGCGAGCAGGTCGGCAAGGGCTACGCGATCGAGGTCGAGGACCGCGGCCTGGGCATGGGCAAGGAGGCGCTGGCCGCGGTGAACCGGCGGATCCGGCAGTCGGAGGCGCTGGATCTGTTCGACAGCGACCGGCTGGGGCTGTTCGTGGTGAGCCGGCTGGCGGCGCGGCACGGGATCCAGGTCAGCCTGCGGGAGTCGGTCTACGGGGGGACGACGGTGGTGGTGCTGCTGCCGACGGCGCTGCTGGAGGCGGCGGTCGAGGGGGCGGTGGACCCGGGGGCGAGGGCGGGGGCGCGGGGCGCGGCGGCGCGGCCGTTCTCGGGGGGGCTGGTGCCCGGGGTGCCCGGTGGGCCTGGCGGTTCCGGGGTGGCGGGGCTGGCGGGTGGTTCGGCGGCTCCGGGGTTGCCCGGGGTGCCGGTGCGGAACCGGGTGGACGGGGGCGGCTCCGGCGCGCACGGGGCGGAGAAAGGGGCGCGGGTCACGGAGAACGGGCTGCCGGAGCGGTGGGCCGGGCGGGCGCTGCCGGGGCCGTGGAGCACGGGGCCCGGGCCCGGAGGGCCGGCCGTCGGGCCGGTGGGTGAGCGGCCGGTGCTGGCGTCGCGGGAGGACGTGGTGCTGCTGCGGGCCCGGCTCGGCGTGGATCCGGCGGGTGGTACGGCGGACGTGGTGGACGGCGGCGCGGAAGGCGGTGACGGCGCGGGGGTGGCGGCTGTGGACGGGGAAGCCTTCGGCGGGCCCGGGATGTACGCGGGGCAGGCCGGGCAGGAGGCGGCTGCCGTCCAGGCTCCCGGGGACGTCACGGAGCTGCCCAGGCGCGTACGGCAGGCCAGCATGGCCCCGCAGTTGCGGCTGGAGCCCGGCTCCGGCGACGGCGGCACGCACACCGGGGAGCGTGCGGACGGCGCGGACGACGCCACGGACACCGGCGACGGGGCCGCCGGAGCGCGCGGGGAGCCCGGCGCCGCGGACCGCTCCGCACCGCGGGAGCGCACGCCGGAAGAGGCGCGCGCCCGCATGGCCGCGTACCGCAGCGGCTGGTTACGCGGCGGCGGCCTGCCCGCCGGCCGCACGTATGGCGGTGAACCGGGCGGCGGACGCCCGGAGCCGGACGAGACCGCGCACACGTCGAGGGAAGGGGAAAGCCCATGATCGAGCCGGACACGGTGCACACGCAGAGATCCGGGGGACTCGACTGGCTGCTGGACGACCTCGTCAGGCGCGTCGCCGACGTGCACCACGCCGTGGTGCTCTCCGGCGACGGCCTCGCGGTCGGCAACTCCAGAACCCTCTCCCGCGAGGACGCCGAGCACCTGGCGGCGGTCGCGTCGGGCTTCCACAGTCTCGCCAAGGGCGCCGGGCGGCACTTCCGCGCGGGCGGCGTACGGCAGACGATGGTCGAGATGGACGACGGCTTCCTCTTCGTGGCCGCGGCCGGGGACGGCTCCTGTCTTGCCGTACTCAGCGCCGCGACGGCGGACATGGGCCTCGTCGCGTACGAAATGGCCCGCCTGGTCGCACGGGTGGGCGAACATCTATACACCGCCCCGCGAACGGCCGCAGCGAAGCCGCGGAATCCGGGCTGAGCACGGCGGTGACACGTTATGACTGAAGATATGAGTGGCACCCCTCCGCACCACGGCAGTCACTGGTACGACGCCGAGGCCGGTCCGCTGGTCCGCCCGTACGCGATGACCGGCGGCCGGACCCGGCCGGTGACCACCACGGTGCGGTTCGACCTCATCGCGCTGATCGACCTGGAGGAAGAGGCGCTGGAGGCCGCGGGGAAGGAGGCCGAGACGTTCGGGCCCGAGCACCGGGCGCTCATCGACCTCTGCCGGATCGAGACCCAGTCCGTCGCCGAGCTGGCGGCGGAGACCGATCTGCCGGTCGGGGTGGTACGGGTACTCCTCGGCGATCTGGTCGAACTCGGCTGCGTACGGGTCAGCAGGCCCGTACCGCCGGCGCAGCTTCCCGACGAGATGATCCTGAGAGAAGTGATCGATGGACTCCGCGCCCTCTGACCGCAGGGTCGACGACGCGCTGGCGCTGAAGATCCTCATCGCCGGCGGCTTCGGGGTGGGCAAGACCACCCTGGTCGGTTCTGTCAGCGAGATCCGTCCGCTGCGCACCGAGGAGCAGTTGAGCGAGGTCGGCACCGCAGTCGACGACACCGGCGGCGTGGACGAGAAGACCACGACGACCGTGGCGATGGACTTCGGCAGGATCACCATCCGCGCCGGGCTCGCGGTCTATCTGTTCGGCACGCCGGGGCAGGACCGTTTCTGGTTCCTCTGGGACGAGCTGGCCACCGGCGCGCTGGGCGCGGTGGTGCTGGCCGACACCCGCAGGCTGCAGGACTGCTTCCCGGCGGTGGACTACTTCGAGCACCGCAGCATCCCGTTCATCGTCGCGGTGAACTGCTTCCCCGAGTCGCGCAGTTACGGCGCCCACGAGGTCGCCCGTGCCCTCGACCTCGACCAGGGCACTCCGGTCGTGCTGTGCGACGCCCGCGACCGCGACTCGGGGAAGGAGGTGCTGATCAGGCTGGTCGAGTACGCCGGGCGGGTGCACACCGCCCGGCTGCTCGACACGGTCGGCACGGAGCCCGTGGGGTGAGCGGGGCCCGGGGTACCGGGGGTCACTCGGCGACGCGGGCCTCGGAGACCACCCTGTCGATGGCGACCCGGACGAGGAGTTCGCCGGCGACGGCGTTGCGCGCGCCGTAGGTCTCGGCGAGTTCCCTGTCCACGTAGCGGGCGGCGATGACGGTGGCCCAGTGGCGCATCTCGTCCAGGTCGTCGCTGAGCCTCGCGCGGCCGGAGAGCACGGCGAACGAGTACGGATAGCTTTCGTCGTCGACGCAGAGGGTGGCCCGGCCGTCGCGCGCGAGGTTGCGGCCCTTGACGGTGCCGGCGCCGGTGTTGAAGACGAAGTCGTCGCCGTCGAGTACGAACCAGACCGGGGCCACGTGGGGGCTGCCGTCGGCGCGGACGGTGGCCAGCTTGCCGGTGCGGGTGCCTGAGGAGACGAAGGTGCGCCACTCTTCGTCGGTCATCTTCTCGCCCATGCGAGCACGTTATCCACAGGGGAGGCGGGGCGGGGAGCGACGCGCTAGAGTCGTCACTGAGAGTAATCGAGATGGCGCTTTTCGAGCGACGACGGGGGAGATGGTCATGGTGGTACGGACCGGGGCGGGCACGGGTGCGCGGACGGCTGGCGCGGCGGGCGAGCGGGCGGAGCCGCTGACGTTCGGCCGCGCGGCTGCGGAGCTGGGGCTGCTGCCGCGGGAGTTGGAGTTGGCGGCGCAGCTCGGGCTGGTGCCGACGGAGCCGCCGCAGCGGGCCGGCGGCCGGCGCCGGGTGGCACGGGCCGAGGTGGCGCGGCTGCGGGCGGAGGACGGCGCCGGGGGCGCCGGGCCGGCGGCTGCGCTGCGTGAGCGGCTGCGGCTGGTGGGGACGGCCGCGGGGGCGGAGGAGCTGGGCATCTCGTCCGTGCGCTTCACGCGGCTGGCGCGGGCGGGGTGCTTCGCGCCCGCGCGGTTCTATGTGAACCGGTACCGGGTCGTGGTCTGGCTGTATCTCGCGACGGAAGTGGAGCGGTTCGGGGAGCGGGAGCCCGGGCTGCTGCGCGGACCGCTGCCGCCGGCGATGCGGGCGGAGCTGGCCGAGGGCGCGGACGTACGGGCCCGCGGCTGGCGGCAGCGGCGGGTGGAGCAGTTGTTGTCGGAGCGGGTGGACCCGTGGGAGCGGGCAGGCGCGTATGCGGCGGTGCTGAGCGACGCGGAGCTGGCGGAGGAGGTGCCCGACGCCGGGGAGCGGGCGCGCGTCGTGGAGCACCGGGCGGAGCTGGTCGCCCCGGCGCGCGGCGGCAGCGAGACGGCCCGCCGGGCGGCGGAGGACGTGCTGCTGGCGGAGTCCGACGCGGAGGCCCTGGGGTACCGGCTGGGCCTGGCGGTGGAGCTCCAGGCCGCGCGGGTTGACTACGCCACCCCGCCCCCGTCCTTGTCCCCGGAAGCGTCCACGTCCCCGGCACCGCTTCCCGCCCCGCTCCCGGCTCCGCCTGCGCCCCCGGGCGGCGCCCCGCCCGCGCGGCCGGCGGGAGGCATCCGACCACGCCGCGGCAGCCTCAACTGGCTGCGACGGGGCCGCAGGCGCCGCACGGGCCTGCCGCGCTGACGGCAGGTCAGCCGGCCGCCTGGCTCAGCGGGCCGACGTCGGTGACGCGGAGGACGGCGCGGGCCTCGGCGTCGGAGGCGGTGAGATCCACCTCCGCGGAGATGCCCCAGTCGTGGTCGCCCTCCGGGTCGGCGAAGGTCTGGCGGACGCGCCAGAGAGCGTGCTCAGGGTCCTCCTCGATCCGCAGCAGCCGCGGCCCGCGGGCGTCAGGACCGGTGCCGATGTCCTCGTACTCCTCCCAGTACGCGTCCAGTGCCTCGCCCCAGCGCTCCGCGTCCCAGCCGGACTCCTCGTCCAGCGTGCCCAGCTCGTCCGCGTCGTCGAGCGCCGCAAGCTCCACCCGGCGGAACAGCGCGTTGCGAACGAGGACCCGGAAGGCGCGCGCGTTGGCCGTCACCGGACGCACCTGGTCGGCGTGCTCCATGGCCTGCTCGGCGGTCTCCTCAGCCGGGTTGGCCAGTTGTTCCCACTCGTCCAGCAGGCTGGAGTCGACCTGGCGGACCATCTCGCCGAGCCAGGCGACGATGTCCTCGAAGTCCTCGGACTTCCGCTCGTCCGGCACGGTGTGGTCCAGGGCCTTGTACGCGCTGGCCAGGTAGCGCAGCACGATGCCTTCGGTGCGGGCCAGTTCGTAAAAGGAGACGAACTCGCCGAAGGTCATGGCCCGTTCGTACATGTCACGGATGACCGACTTGGGGGAGAGGGGGTGGTCGCCGACCCACGGGTGGCTCTTGCGGTACAGCCCGTAGGCGTGGGACAGCAGCTCCTCCAGCGGCTTGGGGTAGCTGACGTCCATCAGCCGCTCCATCCGCTCCTCGTACTCGACGCCGTCCGCCTTCATCTCCGCGACCGCCTCGCCGCGCGCCTTGTTCTGCTGGGCCGCGAGGATCTGCCGGGGGTCGTCGAGGGTGGACTCCACGACGGAGACCATGTCGAGCGCGTAGGAGGGGGACTCGGGGTCGAGGAGGTCGAACGAGGCCAGCGCGAAGGTCGACAGCGGCTGCTGGAGGGCGAAGTCCTGCTGGAGGTCGACGGTCAGCCGCACGATGCGGCCCTGCGCGTCCGGCTCGTCGAGCTGCTCGACCACACCACCGTCGAGGAGGGAGCGGTAGATCGCGATGGCGCGGCGGATGTGCCGGAGCTGCTTCTTGCGCGGCTCGTGGTTGTCCTCCAGCAGCCGGCGCATGGCGGTGAAGGCGTTGCCCGGGCGGGCGATGATGGACAGCAGCATGGCGTGCGTGACGCGGAAGCGGGAGGTGAGCGGTTCTGGATCGGCGGCGATGAGCTTCTCGAAGGTGTTCTGCGACCAGTTGACGAAGCCCTCGGGCGGCTTCTTGCGTACCACCTTGCGGCGCTTCTTCGGATCGTCGCCGGCCTTGGCGAGCGCCTTCTCGTTCTCCACGACGTGCTCCGGCGCCTGCGCCACCACCAGCCCGGAGGTGTCGAAGCCGGCCCGCCCGGCCCGGCCGGCGATCTGGTGGAACTCGCGGGCCCGCAGGGTGCGCACCCGGCTGCCGTCGTACTTGGTCAGTGCGGTGAACAGCACCGTGCGGATGGGCACGTTGACGCCGACGCCGAGGGTGTCGGTGCCGCAGATGACCTTCAGCAGCCCGGCCTGCGCCAGCTTCTCCACCAGCCGCCGGTACTTGGGCAGCATCCCGGCGTGGTGGACGCCGATGCCGTGCCGGACGTAGCGGGAGAGCTGCTTGCCGAACCGGGTGGTGAAGCGGAAGTTGCCGATGAGGGCGGCGATCTCGTCCTTCTCGGCGCGGGTGGACATGTTGATGCTCATCAGCGCCTGTGCCCGCTCCACCGCCTGCGCCTGGGTGAAGTGCACGATGTAGACGGGCGCCTGCCGGTTCTCCAGCAGCTCGGTCAGGGTCTCGGTGAGCGGGGTGGTGCGGTACTCGTACGACAGCGGGACGGGCCGGGTCGCCGAGCGGACCACCGAGGTGGACCGGCCGGTGCGCCGGGTCAGGTCCTCCTCGAAGCGGGAGACGTCGCCCAGCGTCGCGGACATCAGCACGAACTGCGCCTGCGGCAGCTCCAGCAGCGGGATCTGCCACGCCCAGCCGCGGTCCGGCTCCGCGTAGAAGTGGAACTCGTCCATCACCACCTGGCCGATGTCGGCGTCCTTGCCGTCGCGCAGCGCGATGGACGCCAGCACCTCGGCGGTGCAGCAGATGACGGGCGCGTCGGCGTTGACGGAGGCGTCGCCGGTGAGCATGCCGACGTTCTCCGTGCCGAAGATCTTGCACAGGTCGAAGAACTTCTCCGACACCAGCGCCTTGATCGGCGCGGTGTAGAACGAGACCTCGTCCCGGGCCAGCGCCGCGAAGTGCGCACCGGCCGCGACCAGCGACTTTCCGGAGCCGGTGGGGGTGGACAGAATCAGGTTCGAGCCGGAGACGACTTCGATCAGAGCCTCTTCCTGCGCCGGATAGAGGGAGATGCCCCGCTCCTCGGTCCAGGAGGAGAACGCCTCGAAGAGGTCGTCGGGGTCGGCGGTGGGCGGCATCTGATCGATAAGGGTCACCCGACCATACTGCCCTCCGCCGCCCCGGAAGTGTGAACCCCCGGTACGTGTGAAGATCACCCGCGCTAGGCTGTGCCGCCGACGGGCGGAGCCTGTGGGGCCAACGGCCGTTCGCCACACGGGCGGACGAGGGGTGGGGGAGCTTTTCATGATGGGTCCAGCGCACTCGCTTTCGGGGGCGGCGGCGTGGCTGGGGGTGGGCGCGGCGGCCACCGCGACGGGCCACGAGATGCCCTGGCCGGTGCTCGTCGTCGGCGCCCTCATCTGCGCCGGCGCGGCCCTCGCCCCCGACCTGGACCACAAGTCCGCGACCATCTCCCGCGCCTTCGGCCCGCTGTCCCGCATCCTCTGCGAGGTCATCGACAAGCTCTCCGCCAGTGTCTACAAGGCGACGAAGAAACGCGGCGACCCCCGCCGCTCCGGCGGCCACCGCACCCTGACGCACACCTGGCTGTGGGCGGTCCTGGTCGGCGCCGGCTTCTCCGCGCTCGCCGTCCTCGGCGGCCGGTGGGCGGTCCTCGGGATCCTCTTCGTCCACATGGTGCTGGCCATCGAGGGCCTGCTGTGGCGGGCCGCCCGGGTCTCCAGCGACGTCCTCGTGTGGCTCCTCGGCGCCACCAGCGCCTGGATCCTCGCCGCCGTCCTCGACCAGCCCGGCAACGGCTCCGACTGGCTCTTCACCGAACCCGGCCAGGAGTACCTGTGGCTGGGCCTGCCCATCGTCCTCGGCGCCCTCGTCCACGACCTCGGCGACGCCCTCACCGTCTCCGGCTGTCCGGTCCTGTGGCCGATCCCGGTGGGCCGCCGGCGCTGGTACCCGATCGGCCCGCCGGACTTCATGCGCTTCCGCGCCGGAAGCTGGATCGAGCTGAAAATACTGATGCCGGTCTTCATGCTCGCCGGCACCGCGGGCGGCCTCACCGCGATGGGCGTCATCGGCTGAGGCCGCGTCTCCCACCAGGCACATCCAGGAGCAACGCCACCGCATCGCGGATCCGATCGGGCATCGACGGCACGCGAGGGAGTACCTCACGCCGGGCGGCGCGGAGACCCGCCCCGGGCGCGTGGACCGCACGCGGCCGGGGCCGGTCAGCCGTGCCAGGAGCGCCAGAGGGCGGCGTAGGCGCCGTCTGCCGCGACCAGTTCGTCGTGGCTGCCGAGTTCGCTGATGCGGCCCTCCTCGACCACCGCGATGACGTCCGCGTCGTGCGCGGTGTGCAGGCGGTGGGCGATGGCCACGACCGTGCGGCCGTCCAGGACCTTCGCCAGCGACCGCTCCAGGTGCCGCGCCGCCCGCGGGTCGAGCAGCGACGTCGCCTCGTCGAGGACCAGCGTGTGCGGGTCGGCCAGCACCAGCCGGGCGAGCGCGATCTGCTGCGCCTGGGCCGGGGTGAGGGCCGTGCCGCCCGAGCCGACCTCCGTGTCCAGGCCGTCGTCCAGCGCCCGGGACCACTCGCCCGCGTCGACCGCGCCCAGCGCCGCCCACAGCTCCGCGTCGCTCGCCTCGGTACGCGCCAGGCGCAGGTTGTCGCGCAGCGAGCCGACGAAGACGTGGTGCTCCTGGTTGACCAGCGCCACGTGCTCGCGTACCCGCTCGGCCGGCATCCGCGCCAGCTCCGCGCCGCCGAGCCGGATCTCGCCGCGCCGCGGCGAGTAGATCCCGGCCAGCAGCCGCCCCAGCGTCGACTTGCCCGCGCCCGAGGGCCCGACCAGCGCCAGCCGGCTGCCCGGCTGCAACCGCAGCGAGACGCCGTGCAGCACGTCCGCCCCCGCGCGGTAGCCGAAGCGGACCTCGTCGGCGTGGACGTCCCGGCCGCCCGGCCGCACGGCCGCGTCGCCGTCCTCCTCCTCGATGTCCCGTACGCCCACCAGCCGGGCCAGCGACACCTGGGCCACCTGGAGTTCGTCGTACCAGCGCAGGATCATGCCCACCGGCTCGGTGAGCATCTGCGCCAGCAGCGCGCCCGTCGTCAGCTCGCCGACGCTCATCCAGCCCTGGAAGACGAACGCGCCGCCGATCAGCAGCACCGAGCCGACCACGACGACGTGCGTGGCGTTGAAGACGGGGAAGAACATGCAGCGCAGGTAGAGCGTGTAACGCTCCCACGCCACCCATTCCTTGACCCGCCGGTCGGACAACGCGACCCGGCGCGCGCCCAGCCGGTGCGCCTCCACCGTGCGCCCCGCGTCCACCGTCTCGGAGAGCGCCGCGGCCACGGCGGCGTACCCCGCGGCCTCCGAGCGGTACGCGCTCGGCGCCCGCTTGAAGTACCAGCGGCAGCCCGCGAGCAGCACCGGCGCGGCCAGCACCACCGCCACCGCCAGCGGCGGCGCCATCACCACCATGCCGCCGAGCACCAGCCCGACCCACACCACCGCGATCGTCAACTGCGGCACGGCCTCGCGCATCGCGTTCGCCAGCCGGTCGATGTCCGTGGTGATACGGGACAGCAGATCGCCGGTCCCGGCCCGCTCCAGCACGCCCGGGGGCAGGCCCACGGACCGCACGAGGAAGTCCTCGCGCAGGTCCGCGAGCATCCGCTCGCCCAGCATCGCGCCGCGCAGCCGCACCAGCCGGATGAAGACCGCCTGCACCGCCAGCGCGATCGAGAACAGCACCACCGCGCGCGTCAGATGGAGGTCCTCGACCCCCGCGGACAGGTCCTCGACCAGGCCGCCCAGCAGGTACGGGCCGGCCATGGAGGCGATGACGGCGATCGCGTTGACGGCGATCAGCAGCAGGAACGCCGTCCGGTGCCGGCGCAGCAGCTCCGCCACGTAGCCGCGCACGGTCGCGGGCGCGCCCACCGGCAGGGTGGTCGCGGTGCGCGGCGCGGCCGGGTCGTACTCCGGCGGTCGCACGCCGATCATGCGGTCTCCTCCATCATCTGCGGCACGCCGCCCTCGTCGCGTACGGCAGGTTCGCCTTCCGGTACGCGGCCGGGCGCCTGCTTCTCGTCGTCCGTCTCCCGGGTGACCACGGCGCGGTACGCGACGTCGCCGTGCAGCAGTTCGCGGTGCGGCCCCTCGGAGACCACCGCGCCGTCCTGCACGAACACCACCGTGTCCGCCCGGTCCAGCAGCAGCGGGCTGGAGGTGAACACCACCGTCGTACGGCCCGCGCGGATCTCCCGCAGCCCCTCGGCGATACGCGCCTCGGTGTGCGAGTCGACCGCCGACGTCGGCTCGTCCAGCACCAGCACCTCCGGGTCGGCCACCAGCGACCGCGCCAGCGCCAGCCGCTGGCGCTGGCCGCCGGAGAGCGACCGGCCGCGCTCGGTGATCGGCGCGCCCATCGGTGCCCCGTCGCCGTCCGGCACCGCGGCCGCCGCCTGCGCCAGCGCGGTCAGCACGTCGCCGCACTGCGCGGCGGCCAGCGCGGCGGCGGGCTTGACCGAGCCGGACGCGGGTACGTCCAGCAGGTCGGCCAGCGTCCCGGACAGCAGCATCGGGTCCTTGTCCTGCACCAGCACCGCCGTCCGCGCCCCCGCCAGCGGCACGTCGTCCAGCTCCATGCCGCCGAGCCGCACCGACGGCAGCTCGCCCGGCTCCGCCGGGTGCCCGCCGAGCCGGTCGGCGAGCCGCCCCGCGGCGTCGGGGTCGCCGCACACCACGGCGGTCAGCCGGCCGGCAGCGGCACGCAGCCCGGTCGCCGGGTCGTGCAGCTCGCCGCCGAGCGGGCCGTGGTCGGTGCCGGTGCCGCCGGTCGTGGTGCGGGCGAGCCCGAGGACGCGGGCGGCGCGCTTGGCGGACGGCCGGGAGAAGGAGTACGCCATCGCCAGCTCGGCGAAGTGGTGCATCGGGAAGAGCAGGAACGTCACCGCCCCGTAGACCGTGACCAGCTCGCCGACCGTGATCGTCCCGTTCCGCGCGAGCCCCACCCCGTGCCCGACGACGACCACCAGCAGCACCCCCGGCAGCGCCACCTGCACGGCGTGGATCAGCGCCCACATCCGCGCGCTGCGCACCGCCGCGGTCCGCACCTTCTGCGACGCCTCCCGGTACCGGTCGAGGAACAGCTCCTCGCCGCCGATGCCGCGCAGCACCCGCAGGCCCGCCACGGTGTCCGCCGCCAGCTCGGTCGCCCGGCCCGCCTTGGCCCGCTGGTCGTCGGCGCGGCGGGTGGCGTACGGCAGCAGCGGCAGCGGCGCGAGCGCCAGCACGGGCAGCGCGACGGCGACGAGGAGGCCCAGCTCGGGCGCGTAGACGACGAGGCCCGCGGTGACGGCGAGCGCGGTGAACAACGCGGCGGTGAACCGCGAGAACGACTCGACGAACCAGCCGATCTTCTCCACGTCGCCCGTGCTCACCGCGACCACCTCGCCGGCCGCCACCCGCCGGGTGAGGATCGAGCCCAGGTCGGCCGCCTTGCGGGCCAGCAACTGCTGGACCCGGGAGGCGGCGGTGATCCAGTTGGTGACGGCCGCGCGGTGCAGCATGCTGTCGCCGAGCGCCATCAGCGCGCCGAAGGCGATCAGCAGCGCGCCGGCGACCGCGAGCCGCCCGCCGTTCCGGTCCACGACCGCCTGCACGGCCATGCCCACGGCCAGCGGCATCGCGCCGAGGGGCAGCATCCACACCAGGCCCCAGAGCAGCGCGGCCACCTGGCCGCCGAGCTGCATGCGGCCGAGCCAGACGAGGAAGTGGCGGCCGGATCGGACGTCGGGTTCACCGGGGTCCGTATGCGGCAGGTCGCGCAACTGCATGGCATCCCAAAATGGTCGTCTCGGGTGTGGGGTGAGCCGTGCAAGGCTGGCGGTTCGCGGGCGGGATTTCAACCGGTTTTCCCCCGCGCCGTGGCCATTGCGCCACGGCCCGCGGGGGACCGCCCGGCAGGGCGCGGGACGCGGCGTGTGACGATGGGTGTATGCGTGCGTACGGGACGAGCGGGCGGCTGCCGCGCCGGACGGCCGCCGCGGCGGTGGGGCTGATTCTGCTGGCGGGCTGCGGCGGTTCGGGCGGCGGCGACGGTGACAGCGGGGGCACGAGCGGTACGGGCAAGGGCGCGGCCACCGGTGGCGCGAGCGCGTCGCCCAGCACCCCGCCCGGCGACATCCCCGGCGTCGGCGCCCGAATGAACGGGAAGGTGCCCGCGGACTCCCGCCAGGCCGTCGCCGTCTACGGCAAGGGCCCCGACTCCGCCGACGCCACCGTCGTCCTCTACGAGAAGCACGGCGGGAACTGGCAGCGCCGGGAGAGCTGGCCCGCGCACAACGGCAAGAAGGGCTGGACCCCCGACCACCGCGAGGGCGACAAGCGCAGCCCCGTGGGGGTGTTCACGCTCTCCGACGCCGGCGGCGTGCTCGCCGACCCGGGCGCGAAGCTCCCGTACCTCCAGAGTCCCGCCTTCGCCGCGCCCCACTACTGGCCCGAGACGCACTGGAACGACTTCGACCTCGTCATCGCCATCGACTACAACCGCGTGCGGGGCACCTCGCCGCTCGACCCGACCCGCCCGCAGGGGCAGGGGAAGGGCGGCTCGATCTGGTTCCACATGGACCACGGCAGCGGAACGTCCGGCTGCATCAGCATCTCCAAGTCCGGGATGACGGAGCTGCTGCGCACCCTGGACCCGCGGAAGGACCCGGTCGCCGTGATGGGCGACCGGGCCTCCCTTGCCGGCTAACGGCGCCGCGCGCCGGTCTCCGCCGGGGCCGCGCGCCGTCAGCGCGGCGACGCGGCCGTAAGCCGGCGCTCATGCCTCGTCGGGCTTCTCCGAGTCGACGCCGGAGCGCTTGTCCTTCCACCCGCCGCGGGTGAAGTCCGGGATCTGCTGCGGCTTGCCGCCCGCCTTGATCGACTCGTGGCTGAGCGGCACCGGCGCGGTCCAGGTCACGGCGTCGTAGACGTCGAAGTCCGGGACCAGGCCGAGGCGCATGCACTGCATCAGCCGGAAGATCATGATGTAGTCCATGCCGCCGTGGCCGCCGGGCGGGTTGGAGTGCTCCTTCCACAGCCAGTGGTCGTACTCCGCGAAGTCGCCGAAGCTGTGCCACCGGTCGTCGGTGTGCATCGGCTCCAGGTAGATGCGCGGCTCGTAGTCCTCGAAGACGCCCTTCGTGCCGCCGAGGGAGTTGATCCGGCTGTACGGGTGCGGGGTGGAGACGTCGTGCTCCAGCCGGATGACGCGGCCCTTGGCCGTCTGCAGCACGCTGAAGGTGCGGTCACTGCCGATGTACGTCTCCTTCCAGCTCGGGTCACCGGCGGGCATGTGCTCCTCGCGGTACTCCGCGAGGCCCAGGGCCGGGGTGCCGAAGCTGGAGATCTGCGTGACGCGGTCGCCGCGGTTGACGTCCATGTAGTTGGCCGTCGGGCCGAAGCCGTGGTTGGGGTAGAGGTCGCCGCGCAGCCGGGTGTGCCACAGCCGGCGCCACGGGCCCTCGTAGTAGTCGGGGTCGAACATCAGCCCGCGCAGGTCGTGGTTGTACGCGCCGGCGGCGTGCAGCAGCTCGCCGAAGAGCCCGGCGTGCGCCATGCGCAGCACCCGCATCTCGTTCTTGCCGTACGCGCAGTTCTCCAACTGCATGCAGTGCCTGCGGGTGCGCTCGGACAGGTCGACGAGGTCCCACAGCTCCTTCACGGTCATCGCGATGGGGCACTCGACACCGACGTGCTTGCCGTTCGTCATGGCCGCCCTGGCCATCTCGAAGTGCCAGTCCCAGGGGGTGGCGACGTAGACGAAGTCGATGTCGCTGCGGGCACAGAGCTGCTCGAAGTCGTGATCGCCCTTGGTGTACGTGGCGGGCGCCGGCTGGCCGGCGGCGACGACCTTCTTCGCGGCCCGCTCCACCTTGTCCACGACCGGGTCGCACAGCGCCGTCACCTGGACGCCCGGCTGGGCCAGGAACAGGTCGATCATGCCGCCGCCGCGGTTGCCGAGGCCCACGATCCCGACCCGTACGGTGGTGTGGGTCTCGAAGGGCACGCCGATCATCGTCCTGCCGAGCCGCGGCGGCACGGCCGGTGCGGCGGCTTCACCGGCTGCCCCCGCCTCCGCCGCCTGGGCCTGGGAGGCGCCGAAGGCCCCCAGGCCGAGCCCTGCACCGGCGATGCCCGCCGAGCGCAGAACCGAACGGCGGGAGTAGCCGTCGTCGGAATCGCCGGGTCTCGGGGTGGCGTTCTCCTCGCGCATGCGTCCTCCGGAAAGTGTGCGGAAGGTTCGCCGCCACCCTCGCCGGACCCGGGCGCGCCGACAAGAGGTCTGCACCACTGAGGAGTTGGACTTACCGCCCGGGCCGGATGGACTTATCCGCGGCGCCCCGG
This sequence comes from Streptomyces sp. NBC_01808, assembly GCF_035917395.1. Taxonomy (NCBI): domain Bacteria; kingdom Bacillati; phylum Actinomycetota; class Actinomycetes; order Kitasatosporales; family Streptomycetaceae; genus Streptomyces; species Streptomyces sp. NBC_01808. The sequence continues at coordinate 861,177 of NZ_CP109072.1, read as the reverse complement.
GCACCCGCCGGGCGGGTGGCGCGCTCCAGCTCCAGCAGTACGGAGCGGTACGAGCGGCCGGTGGCCCGGTCCATGCCGATCTCGCACATCCGGTTCGCCGACAGGTGCGCGTCGTAGTCGCGGGCGGTGACCTCCGCGGCCTCGCGCGCGGTCGCGGACGCGGTCAGCTCCTTGTGCAGCATGCCGCGGTCGCCGGCGAAGGCGCAGCAGGCCGCGTCGTCCGGCACGACGACCTCCTCCGCGACCGCCTCGGCCAGCGCGGTGAGCCGGCCGGTGTTGCCCAGGTGGCGCATCGAGCAGGTCGGGTGGACCACGGCGGAGGACGTCCTGCGCTCGACCGTCAGGCGGGGCAGCAGCTCGTCGGCGGCCCAGTCGAGCGAGTCCACGACGGTGAGCTGCGCGTGCAGCTTGCGGCTCGCCTCCGTCAGATACGGCACCACCTCGTGCGCGAGGCCCAGGGTGCAGGACGAGGCGTCGACGACGACCGGCAGCCGGGCGCCGTCGGTCCACCGCCAGGCGGCCTCGACGACGCGGTTGGCCATCAGCCGGGTGCCGTCGTCGTAGCCCTTGGAGTGCCAGATGGTGGCGCAGCAGGTGCCGGTGACGTCGTCTGGGATCCACACGGGCCGCCCGGCGCGGGCGGAGACGGCGACGACGGCCTCCGCGAGGTTCGGTCCGCGCGCGTCGTCCGGGCCGCCGAAGATGCGGTTGACGCACGCCGGGAAGTAGACGGCGGCGGCGCCCTCGCGGACGGTGCCGGGCAGCCGGCGCGCGGCCGGCGCGGGGATCTCCGGCAGCCACTCGGGTACGAGGTCGGGGCGCACCGCGCGGCGCGCGAGCCGGGTCGCCGCGCCCGGCACCCGGTCGCCGAGCCGGTGCGCGACGGCGACGGCCAGCCGGGCGGCCCGTTCGACCTGGCGGAAGCGGCGGGCGGTGCCGGCGGCGGCGCGCTCCTCGCGGGCGGAGTGCCGGGCGTGCCGGAAGTCCTTCATCAGCTGCCCGGTGTCGATGCCGACGGGGCAGTCCAGGGCGCACGTCGAGTCGCCGGCGCAGGTGTCGACGGCGTCGTACCCGTACGCCCGGAGAAGGCTGCCGGTGACCGGCGCGTCCGGCGGCTGGCGCAGCATCTCCCGGCGCAGCACGATGCGTTGCCGCGGGGTGGTGGTCAGATCGCCGCTGGGGCAGGTGGGTTCGCAGAAGCCGCACTCGATGCACGGGTCGGCGACGTCCTCGATCCGCGGGATGGTCTTGAGCCCGCGCAGGTGCGCCTGCGGGTCGCGGTCGAGCAGCACCCGCGGGGCGAGGATGCCGCGCGGGTCGATCAGCTCCTTGATCCGCCACATCAGCCCGGTGGCCCGCTCGCCCCACTCCAGCGCGAGGAACGGGGCGATGTTGCGGCCGGTGGCGTGCTCGGCCTTCAGCGAGCCGTCGAAGCGCTCGACGGTCAGCCGGCAGAAGTCGTCCATGAAGGCCGCGTACCGCTCGACGTCTGCGGGCTCGGCGGCGTCGAAGGCGAGCAGGAAGTGCAGGTTGCCGTGGGCGGCGTGGCCGGCGACGGCGGCGTCGAAGCCGTGCCGCGCCTGGAGTTCGAGCAGCGCCTCGCAGGCTTCGGCGAGCCGGCCGGGCGGGACGGCGAAGTCCTCGGTGATGAGGGTCGTACCGGCCGGGCGGGAGCCGCCGACGGCGGTGACGAACGCCTTGCGCGCCTTCCAGTAGCCGCCGATGCGGCCCGGGTCGCGGGTGAACGCGTTGCCCTCGGCGGCGACGGACCCGACCGGCGCCACGAGGCCGAGCCCCGCCAGCACCCCGGCCGCCGCCTCCTCGTACGCCTCCCGCGCCGCCTCGTCCGGCGCCCGGAACTCCACCAGCAGCGCCGCCGTCTCCTTCGGCAGCTCCGCCCAGTCGGCGGGCACACCGGCGACGCTCACCGAGGCGCGCAGCGTGTTGCCGTCCATCAGCTCCACGGCCCGCGCCCCGGCGGCGTTGAACGCCGGCACCGCGGCCGCGGCGGCCTGGAGGGTGGGGAAGAACAGCAGCGCGGTGGAGGTGTGCCGGTCCAGCGGCAGCGTGTCGAAGACGGTGTCGGCGATGAAGCCGAGCGTGCCCTCGGAGCCGACCATCAGCCCGCGCAGTATCTGCACGGGGGTGGCGCCGTCGAGGAAGGCGTCGAGCCGGTAGCCGTTGGTGTTCTTGATCTCGTACTTGGCGCGGATCCGGGCCGTCAGCTCCGCGTCCGCCTCGATCTCCGCCTTGAGCGCGAGCAGCCCGCGGCACAGCTCCGGCTCGGCGGCGGCCAGCCGCTCGTCGGCGTCCGGCGCGGCGGTGTCCACGACGGTGCCGGAGGGCAGGACGAAGGTCAGCGAGGCGAGCGTGCGGTACGAGTTGCGCGTGGTACCCGCCGTCATGCCCGAGGCGTTGTTGGCGACGACCCCGCCGAGGGTGCAGGCGATGGCGCTGGCCGGGTCGGGACCGAGGACGCGGCCGTGCCGGGCGAGGGTGGCGTTGGCCCGTACGACGGTGGTGCCGGGGCCGACGCGGGCGCGCGCCGCGTCGTCGCCGAGCACCTCGACGCCCGCCCAGTGGCGGCGTACGTCGACGAGGATGTCCTCGCCCTGCGCCTGGCCGTTCAGCGACGTGCCCGCCGCCCGGAAGACCAGCTTCCGGCCGCGCTCGTGGGCGAACCGGAAGAGCGCCGAGACGTCCGCGACCGTCTCGGCGACGGCCACCGCCTGCGGCACGAACCGGTACGGGCTGGCGTCCGAGGCGTACCGCACCAGGTCCGAGGCGCCCGTCAGCACCTTCTCCGCGCCCAGCAGCGCCGTCAGCTCCCCGCGCAGCGGCTCCGGCGTGCCCGCGGCGAGGTCGTCGGCGACCCGGTCGGGCGCGGGCGCCGCCGCTCCGCGGCCGGGGCGCAGGGCCGAGGGCTTGGGCTGGAGCAGCGGCATGGAACGGACTCCTCAGCAGGCGTGGCCGTGCGTGTCGACCAGGGGGGCGATGAGCCCGAGCAGTTTTTCACGCTGCTGTTCCGACAGCGGCTCCAGCACGTCCGCGGCGGCGGCGAGGCGGGCCCGGTGCAGCTCGGCGAGCGCCGTGCGCCCGGCCGCGGTGGTCTCGATCCGGATCACCCGCCGGTTGGCCGGGTCGGGCACGCGCCGGACCAGGCCGCCCGCCTCCAGCGCGTCGACGTGCGTGGTGACCGCGCGGGGGACGACGCCGAGGTGCTCGGCGAGGTCGGCCATCCGCGGCGGCTCCTCGTGGCGCTCCAGGGTGCGCAGCAGCCGGGACTGGGCGGGCGTGATGCCCAGCGGCTTGAAGTGGTGCTTCTGCGCGTAGTGGATCCGGCGGGTGAGCAGCAGGAGCTGCTCCGCCAACTGGCCGGTCACGTCTGCGGGGGGCGGGGGCGACTGGGACACGCTCCGAGGGTAGCAGGAGCATGTTCATTGTGCATATAGGTAACAATGAGCTACCCTCCCATAAGGTCGTCACACTCTTCTAGGAGGCCCATGCCGCACGATCCACTCGACGGGTGGTCACCCCCGCCCTCCGATCCGGAGCAGCCCGCCCAGGTGCGCCGGATCCTCGCGCTCTTCCGCCCCTACCGCGGCCGCCTCGCCGTGGTCGGGCTGCTGGTGGCCGCGTCCTCGCTGGTCTCGGTCGCCTCGCCGTTCCTGCTCCGCGAGGTCGTCGACACCGCCCTGCCCGAGGGCCGCACCGGGCTGCTCAGCCTGCTCGCGCTCGGCATGGTCGGCGTCGCCGTGCTCAGCGGCGTCTTCGGCGTGCTCCAGACCCTCATCTCCACCACCGTCGGCCAGCGCGTCATGCACGACCTGCGCACCGCCGTCTACGCCCAGTTGCAGCGCATGCCGCTGGCGTTCTTCACCCGCACCCGCACCGGCGAGGTGCAGTCCCGCATCGCCAACGACATCGGCGGCATGCAGGCCACCGTCACCACCACCGCCACCTCGCTGGTCTCCAACCTCACCAGCGTGATCGCCACCGTCGTCGCCATGCTCGCGCTCGACTGGCGGCTGACCGTCGTCTCGCTGCTCCTGCTGCCGCTCTTCGTCTGGATCGCCCGCCGCGTCGGCCGCGAGCGCAAGAAGATCACCTCGCAGCGGCAGAAGCAGATGGCCGCCATGGCCGCGGGCGTGACCGAGTCGCTGTCGGTCAGCGGCATCCTGCTCGGCCGCACCATGGGCCGCTCCGACAGCCTCACCCGCGGCTTCGCCGACGAGTCCGAGAGCCTGGTGGACCTGGAGGTACGGGCCAACATGGCGGGCCGCTGGCGGATGGCCACCATCGGCGTCGTCATGGCCGCCATGCCGGCCGTCATCTACTGGACCGCGGGCCTGGCCTCCGGCACCGCAGGGCAGGCCGTGTCCATCGGCACCGTCGTCGCCTTCGTCTCGCTCCAGCAGGGCCTCTTCCGGCCCACCGTCAGCCTGCTCTCCACCGGCGTGCAGATGCAGACCTCGCTCGCCCTCTTCCAGCGCATCTTCGAGTACCTCGACCTGCCCGTCGACATCTCCGAGCCCGAGCACCCGGTGCGGCTGGCGAAGCCCCGCGGCGAGGTGCGCTTCGAGCACGTCGACTTCGCGTACGAGGCGGGTCAGCCGACGCTGCGCGACGTCGACCTCACCGTTCCGGCCGGCAGCAGCCTGGCGATCGTCGGCCCCACCGGCGCCGGCAAGTCCACCCTGGGCTACCTGGTGCCGCGGCTGTACGACGTCACCGGCGGCCGGGTCACCCTCGACGGCACCGACGTGCGCGACCTCGACTTCGACTCGCTCGCCCGCGCGGTCGGCGTCGTCGCCCAGGAGACGTACCTCTTCCACGCCTCCGTCGCCGACAACCTGCGCTTCGCCCGCCCGGACGCGACCGACGCCGAGATCGAGGCCGCCGCCCGCGCCGCGCAGATCCACGACCACATCGCCGCCCTGCCCGACGGCTACGACACCCTCGTCGGCGAGCGCGGCTACCGCTTCTCCGGCGGCGAGAAGCAGCGCCTGGCCCTCGCCCGCACCATCCTGCGCGACCCGCCGGTGCTCCTCCTCGACGAGGCCACCAGCGCCCTGGACACCCGCACCGAGCGCGCGGTGCAGGAGGCGGTCGACGCGCTGGCCGCGGGCCGTACGACGATCACCATCGCGCACCGGCTCTCCACGATCCGCGACGCCGACCAGATCGCGGTCCTGCACGACGGCCGGATCGCGGAACTCGGCACGCACGAGAAACTGATGGCCGCCGGCGGCCGGTACGCGGCGCTGGTCCACCGCGACCTCGACGCGGACGCGAGCGCGGTGGCCGCGGGCGAGCCGGTGGCGGAGGGCGCGTCGGTCACCGTCTGAGCCGCCGTACGGGGCGGGCGCGCCCGGCGCCGCCCCCGGGCCCGTACTACGGTGGCGCCATGGGTGTGCTCACGGCCGTGCGCGGCGACATCACCGAGCAGCGGGTCGACGCGGTGGTCAACGCCGCCAACTCCTCGCTGCTGGGCGGCGGGGGCGTCGACGGCGCCATCCACCGCAGGGGAGGCAAGAGCATCGCCGAGGAGTGCCGCGAACTGCGCGCCTCCGTCTACCCGGACGGCCTGCCGGCGGGCCGCGCGGTGGCCACCGCCGCCGGGCTGCTGCCGGCCCGCTGGGTGATCCACACGGTCGGCCCGGTGTGGACGCGGAGCGAGGACCGCTCGGCGCAACTGGCCTCCTGCTACCGCGAGTCGCTGGCGGTCGCCCGCGAACTGGGCGCCCGCACCGTCGCGTTCCCCGCCGTGTCCACCGGTGCGTTCGGCTGGCCGCTGGACGACGCGGCCCGGATCGCGGTGGCCGCCGTCCAGGAGGCCGTCGACAAGCGGGCCTTCGACGAGGTCCGCTTCGTCCTCTTCGACACCCGGGCCCACGAGGCGTTCGCCCGGCACCTCGGCTGACGCGGCGGCGGCGCGCCCCGCCGGGCCGCGCCGCGCCGGCACTGCGATGCTGGCACCGTGCAGAAGCCCGAGCCCGTCACCCCCGACGCCCCGCACGCCGTACGGTTCCCGCTGCTCACCCAGCAGTGGCTGGACCTGACGTTCGTCCACTGGGCCTTCGAGCCGGACGCAGTGGCGCGGCTGCTGCCCCGCGGGACCGTACCGGACACGCACGACGGGGTCGCGTACGCGGGGCTCATCGCGTTCCGGATGCACCGCGTCGGAGGGCTGCGGCTGCCCGCGGTGCCGTACCTCGGCTCCTTCCCCGAGACCAACGTGCGCCTGTACTCGGTCGACGGCCGCGGGCGGCGCGGTGTCGTCTTCCGCTCGCTGGACGCCGCCCGGCTGGTCCCCGTGGTGCTGGGCCGGCTCGGCTTCGGGCTCCCGTACGTGTGGTCGCGGATTGCCGTCCGCCGGGCCGGTGACACGCTCGTCTACACCAGCTCGCGCCGCCGGCCGGGCCCGCGGGGCGCGTACAGCCGCCTGACCGTGCGTCCGGGCGCACGGGTCGGCGAGCCGAGCGCGCTGGAGCACTTCCTCACCGCGCGCTGGGGGCTGCACACCGCCTTCTTCGGCAGGACGGCCTACCTGCCCAACGAGCATCCCCGCTGGCCGCTGCACCGCGCGGAGCTGGTGCGGTGCGAGGAGAACCTGGTCGCGGCGGCGGGCCTGCCCGCGCCCTCCGGCGACCCGGTCAGCGTCCTGTACTCGCCGGGCGTCCCGGTACGCCTCGGCCGCCCGCTGCGCGCCGCGTAACCGGCCGGTCCGTGACGGCCGATCCAGCTCGGGTCGACCAGGTTGCCGCCGCAGGTGTGGCTGCCCGGCGCACTCTGCAGCGAGGCCATGAAGGAGTACGTCTCGGAGGCGGGCTGGCCGCCGACGATCCGCGTCGTCGGCGGGGGCGTGGGCTCCGGGCCGCCGGCGGCCGTGGCCGCGCCCGACATCGACAGAACGGCCACGACGGCGGTCGTTAACCCGCCGAGCCGCATGATGGTGCGCACTCGTTTGTTCATTCGCGGTTTCCTCCTATGGGGACTTCGGCGCGTGTACGTCGAAGGGGAATCGCCGGAGCGTGAACACGAGTTCAGCGGGAGGTAAACAGGGCGCCGGGCGAAACGGGAATTCGCGTGTCCTGAAATTTCGGCGCTGAGCTGGGAGTTCGCCATCCAGGAATCGCGGTTCTGGGGGTCGGTTGCAGAAATCGCTTACATAACGCGGCGATATGGCCATGGAACAATGCAAGGCGCTGGAGAGCGGCGGGAATTACTCCGGATGGCCGTGTGGTTCCGGGTCCGGAAGCCAGCCGCGGCGCTGCGCCAGGATTCCCGCCTGGAAGCGGGTACGGGCGCCCAGTTCGTCCAGCAGCTCCGCCACCCGCCGGGTGACCGTCCGCGGGCTCACGCCCAACTGCCGGGCGATCGCCTCGTCCTTGACCCCCGCCGCCAGCAGCGTCAGCAGCCCCAGGTCCGAGCACGAAGGACGGTCCTGCGCGGGCCGCGGCAGCAGCGGCGCGGCCTGCTGCCACAGCAGCTCGAAGAGGCTCACCAGCGCGTCCAGCAGCGCGCACGGGCGGATCACCAGCGCGCTGTCCACCTGGTCGTCGAGCACGATCGGCAGCAGCGCCACCGCGCGGTCCGCCAGCGCCAGCTTCATCGGCACCTGCGGATGGACCCGCGACTGCTCGCCGTTGGCCGCCGCCCGCCGCGCCGCGGCCAGTGCGCCGGGGTACTCCAGCGACTCGGGGGCGTAGATGCCGCGTACCACCACTTGCTCGTGCAGCCGCGCCGTCACGCCCTCCTCCGAGGGCGTCACGTCCGCCGCGTACGGCGGCCGGTCGAAGACCAGCAACTCCCGCTCGCAGCCGCGGACGAGCTGGCCGAAGCGCTCCGCGATGGCCTGCCGGCCGGTGAGGACCTCCAGCAGCTCGTCCGGCTGCCGGCCCGCGCTCAGCGTCGCCGCCAGCGTCCGCGCGTTGCGCTGCAGCTCGCCCAGCTCCCGGCGGCGCCGCGCGACGAGCAGGTCGACGGCGGTGTCCGGGCGGGTGGCCAGCAGCCGCACCGGGCGCCCGGGCAGCCGGCTGACCAGGCCCACCTCCTCCAGCTCCGTGACGCTGCGCCGGGTGGCGCGCTCGGAGCGCCTCAGCTCCCCGGCGAGCTGGGCGACGGTGCGGCCGGGCGCCGCGAGCAGCGCGCGGTAGACGGACTCGGCGTACGGCGGTATCCCCAGGGCCTCAAGCATCCGGCCATGGTGGCTACTTGTGGACGTGGCGACAAGACGCCACAAAGATTCGTTCCGCCGCGCAGGCCCGCCGGGGTAAGACCGGGATCATGTCCTCCAGACGGCTCCCTCAGCACGTCCGCGCTGCCGTGACAGCCCTTCTCCTCGGCGGGCTGACGCTCCCGGCCCTGTCGGCCACGCCGGCCGCGGCCGGCCCCCCGCCCCTCGCCGCACCGCCCGCGGGCGGCGCCTCCGCCTCCGCCACGGTCACCCTCGTCACCGGCGACGAGGTCACCGTCGACGCCCCCGCCGCGGACGGTCCCGCCGCCGTCTCCGTCACCCCGCGGTCCGGGTCCGGCACCCGCTCCTTCACCACCCTGCGCGACGGCGACGACGTCTACGTCGTCCCGGACGACGCCGCCGGGCTCGTCCCCGAGGTGCTCGACCTCGAACTCTTCAACGTCACCGCCCTCGTCGAGATGGGCTACGACGACGCCTCCACCCGGGCACTCCCCCTGATCGTGCAGGGTCCCCGGCCGCTGGCCGCGGCCGGCGAGGCGGCCCGCGAGGACGCTTTGCCGCTGCCCGCCCTCGACGCCGTCGCCGTCGAGCTGCCCAAGAAGAGCGCCGGCACCTTCGCCGCGACCCTCGCCCGGCCCGCGGGCCCGGCGGCGGCCGGGGTGCGCCGGGTGTGGCTGGACCGCAGCCTGGAGGCCGCGGAACTCGACGGCAACCTCAGCCAGATCGGTGCCCCCGAGGTGTGGGACGCCGGGCTGAGCGGTGCCGGCGTGGACGTCGCCGTGCTCGACTCCGGCGTCGACGCCGACCACCCCGACCTGCGTGGCAGGGTCGCCGGCGCCGCCGACTTCACCGGCGAGGGCACCACCGAGGACCGCAACGGCCACGGCACCCACGTCGCCTCCCTCGTCGCGGGCAGCGGCGCCGCGTCCGGCGGCGCCCGCAAGGGCGTCGCGTACGGCGCCCGGCTGCTGTCCGGCCGGGTCCTGAACGGCGAGGGCGAGGGCCGGGCGTCCTGGGTCATCGCCGGCATGCAGTGGGCCACCGAGCAGGGTGCCGACGTGGTCAACCTCAGCCTCGGCGGCACCGCGCCCGAGTACCCCGAGAACGACCCCGTCGCCCGCGCGCTCGACACCCTGGCCGCCGACACCGGCACCCTCTTCGTCGTCGCCGCGGGAAACTCGGGACCGTACTCCGGCACCATCGGCACCCCGGGCGTCGCGGAGAGCGCGCTGACCGTGGGGGCCGCGGACGCCGACGGCGGTACGCCCCGGTTCACCAGCATCGGCCCGACGACCGGCGCGTTCCTCTCCAAGCCCGACCTGACCGCCCCGGGCGTCGCCGTCACCGGCGCCCGCGCAGGCGGCGGCACGGCCGATCCGTACACGGAGATGAGCGGCACCTCGCAGGCCACGCCGCACGTCGCCGGCGCCGCCGCGCTGCTGCTGCAGAAGCACCCCGACTGGGACTGGCGGCGGCTGAAGACCGCCCTCATGACCACCGCGGACGGCGACGCCGCGGCACCCCGGCCGCACGCGGCCGGCGCCGGCGTCCTCGACCTGCCGGGCGCCGCGAACGAGACCCTGCAACTCGACCGCGGCAACGTCGACTTCGGCTACCTGCGCTACCCCGAGGGTGAGCGCCCCGCGTCGATCGAGCTGACCCTGACCAACGACGGCACCGAGCCCCGCGCGATCTCCCTCACCGACCTCGCCACCGAGCGCGCCGGCGCCCCCCTCGCCGACGACGCCGTGACCGTGACGCCCGCCGCCGTGACCGTCGCCCCCGGCGCCACCGAGCGGGTGACGGTCACGCTGACGCCCGGGGGCGTCGCGCCCGGCGTCTACTCCGGCGCCGTCGTCCTCACCGAGAACGGGCACGACACCGTCACCCTGCCGCTCAGCTTCTACCTCGAACCGCCCCGCCACGACGTGGACCTGACCGTCCTGGACCGGAACGGCCGGCCCTGGGCGGGCGGCAGCCTGTGGCTGCTCAACATGCGGGAGACGTACCCCGAGACCGGGGGCGGCTTCCGCACCGTCCACCTGGACGAGAACGGCCGTGCCACCGCCCGCATGCTGCCCGGCCCGCTGTCGATGCTGGCCAAGGTGGAGACGCCCGCCGCGGACGGCGATCCCGCCACCGTCGCGTTCGCCGGCTCGCCCGAGGTCATGCTCGACGGCGACATGGCGTACACCATCGACGCCCGCAAGGCCCTGCCGCTGCGCCCCGCGACCGTCGAGGGCGCGGACACCAGGGTGCGGCACGCCTCCGTCCACTACGCCCGCCACGACGAGGGCGGCACCGACGGCCTCGACGAAGGCATCTACGCCACCGGCGAGGAGATCGAGCAGGGCCGCGTCTTCCTCCAGCCGACCGAGCCGGTACGGCACGGCAGCGCGGCGTTCGTCACCCGCTGGCGGCTGGAGGGGGACGGCAAGCCGCAGGGGCGGAATGCCGACGTGTACGAGCTGGTGCTCGGCCGCGGCGAGACGATCCCCGACCCGCCGAGCTACCGCGTCACCCGGGCCGAGGCCCGCCGGCTGGCGCGCGTCGAGGCCGACTACCGCTCGCTGCTCGGCCGCGACGACACGTACACCGAGACCCGCGAGGCGAGAACCGACGGCATCCAGACGGCCTTCGCCTACGAGTACCCGCTCGCGGTGCCGCAGCGCCGGGTCGAGATGGTGACCGCGCGGCCGGACGTCTCGTGGCGCCACTGCGTCCTCGGCCCCGAGCCGGCGCTCCCGCGGCTGTGCGCGCCCACGCTGCCGTACGAGCCGGGGGAGAGCGCGGAGCCGGTCTGGTACGGCGCCCCTGCCCCGGCGGTTATCGCCGGACTGCACTACGGCGACCAGCTCGATCTGCCTGTGTCGCTGAGCGACGGCGAACACCAGGGCTCGATATGGAACAGCGCGTCCGCGGGGAACGAGAGCCTGCGGCTCTTCCGCGACGGCGCCGAGGTCCCGGTCCGCCCCGGCACCAGCTACTTCCCCGTCACGCCGGAACCCGCCACATACCGGCTGGAGCACACCTCGCGCCCCGACCGCGAGGCGCTGCCCATCGGCAGTGAGACGCGCACGAGCTGGACCTTCCCGGCCCGCGGTCCCGCGGATCCGCTGGTGGGGCAGGAACGGGTGCGGCTGCTGGGCGTCGACTACGCGCCCCGCACCGACCGCGACGGTGCCGTCCCCGCGTACCGGCCGCTCACCGTCGGCCTGCGGCTGACGTCCACCGCGGGCCCGGAGGACGCGATCAGGACCGAGCGCGGCAGCGTGCGGTTCTGGGCCTCCACCGACGGCGGCGAGCGCTGGCACGAGGCGCTGGTGGCCGCGGGGCGGGGCGGTGAACTGACCGCGCTGGTCCCGGGGGTGTGGCCGCGCCCGGGTCAGGAGGTGTCCGTACGGGTACGCGGCACGGCCGCCGAGGGCCGGGCGATCGAGCAGACGATCACCGACGCCTACCGCGCCGGCTGAGCCGCCGCGCCGGCCCCGGCGGACCGCCGGGGCCGGCGCGCGCACGCCGCCCGCCGATCGCCCGCACCTCCGTTCCGAAACTGAGCGAACGATCGTGCTATCTTCTGCCCATGAAGCCTGTCGTCACCGCGCTCATAGGCAAGGTCCTCAACGCCACCGCCGCCGTCTCCCCGGGCCTCGCGGGCCGCGGCGCCCTCGTCCTCTACCGTCACCCGCGCTCCGACCGCGCCTTCGACGACGCCGAACGCCGGCTGCTCGCCGGCGCGTTCACCGGCAGCCTCACCGTCGCCGGCAAGAACGTGGTCACGTACTGCTGGGGCGACGGCGAGCGGCCCGTGCTGCTCGTGCACGGCTGGCGCTCCCGGGCCGCGCACTTCGCCCCGTACATCGCCGCGCTGCGCGCCGCCGGCTACACGCCCGTCGCGTTCGACGCCCCCGCCCACGGAGCCTCGGAAGGGCGCCGCACCACCGTGCTGGAGTACCGCGAGATCATCGCCAGGCTGTACGAGGAGCACGGCAGGTTCGAGGCCGTCGTCGCGCACTCCCTCGGCGGCTCCGCCGCCTTCCTCGCGCTGCGCGGCGCCGCCGCCGCGGACCGTCTTGTGGTGATCTCCGGCGTGGCCGACTTCGACCACGTCGTCGACGTGTTCTGCGCCGGCCTCGGCCTCGGGCCCCGGGTGAAGACCGGGCTGCGGCGGCGCATCGAGATCGACATGTTCCCCGGCGAGCACGACCTGTGGCGGCGCTTCGACGTCACGTACCGGCCAGCCGAGATCACCCTCCCGATCCTGCTCGTCCACGACGAGAAGGACCGCATGGTCGCGGCCGCGCAGGCGGACAAGACCGCCGCGGCCTACGGCGGGCAGGTCAGACAGCACCGCACCAGCGGCCTCGGGCACCGGCGGATCCTCGCGGATCCCGGCGTGGTGCGCACGGCGCTGGAGTTCGTCTCAGCAGGGGAGCGCGTCCGGGACTGAGTCCGGCTCCGCGGCCACCGCGCGCAGCCGGGCCACGACCGCGGAGGCGGCCAGGTCGTACGCGTCCTGCGCGCCGTGCAGCAGCGACAGCAGGTTGGCGTGCTCCAGCAGCGCGATCAGTTCGAACGCGAGCCGGCCGGCGCCGGTGTCCGGCCGCAGCTCGCCGGCGGCGCGGGCCTCCTCGACGGTCCGCTCCACGTACGCCGCCCAGTCGCGGTGCGCCGCCGCCACCGCGTCGTGCACGGGGCCGCTGCGGGAGGCGAACTCGGCCGCCGCGCCGTAGAAGAAGCAGCCGCCGGGGAAGACGCGCTCGCGCGAGTAGCGCAGCCAGTGGGAGCAGAGCGACAGCAGCCTGCCGACCCCCGGCGGCTGGTCCTGTACGGGCCCGACCACGGTCTTGGCGAACACCGCGCCCGCGGCCCGCACCGTCGCGAGCTGCAACTCCTCCTTGGAGCCGAAGAGCGCGAAGACGCCGCTCTTGCTCAGCCCGAGCTCGCTCGCGATCCGGCCCAGCGACAGGCCCTCCAGGCCCTCCACCGAGGCGATGTCCATCGTCCGCCGCAGCACGAGCCGGCGCGTCTGATTCCCGCGCTCGATCCGCCCGTCCACCCGCGTACCGGCCACTCCGCTCGCCTCCTCTGCCTGCCGGCCAGTCTACTGACCAGTGCCGTCCCCGCCCCCGGCGGAAAGGGCAGGGTCCGTTGCCGGCGGCGGGCGGCACACTGGGCGGTATGGGTGAGACGCGAACCGCGATCGAGGAGCTGACGGGGCTGTGGTTCTCCAGCGGCGACGAGGACGGGCCGATAGTCACGCGCACGACCGCGCAGCGGGCGACGGGGCCCCGCGCGAGCAGACGCCGCGCGGCCCGCGGGGTTCGCGGCTGATCCTCGCCGGCGCGGTCGTGTCCGGGCTGCTGCTGGTCAGCGGGGTGTGGGCGGTGCTGGGGGACTCGCAGCGGAGCTTGGGCGTGCCGGTGCCGGGCGCGGATCTCGTGTACTTCGAGTCCGGTCACGGGTACGAGCCGGTGCGTACGGTGCTGCGCTCGCGCGCGGACGTCGCCGACTTCGCGCAGCGGTACCCGGCGGCGGCGAGGAGCGCCGAGGGCCCCGGCGGGCAGGCCCGCCGGGACTTCGGGACCGACGCGCTGGTCGCCTTCGCCTGGAGCACCGGGTGCACCCGCGCCGGCTCCGCCGACCTGCGCAGCTCCAAGGAGCAGGGGCTGTTCGCGGAGCCCGCCGGCACCACGGCGTACCGGAAGTGCGCGGAGCCCTTCGACGCGCTCGCCGTCTTCGCGGTCCCGCGGGAGTGGGCGCCGCACGACGTCGAGCTGGCCGGCGGGCCGCCGGACCCGCCGGGACCCACCGGGGCGCCGGCGGCGCCGTGACGCGTATGGGGCGTCAGAAGAACTCGTCCAGCAGGGTGTAGAACTCCGTCCGGGCCGGGTCGACGCACACGTCCCCCTCGCCGGCCGCGCGGTACGTGCGCAGGAACAGCTCGGCGGCCGCCGGGCCGTGCTGCGGGTTGAGGTCCTCGTCGGTGAAGCTGCGGACCGCCAGGGCGAGGTCCAGGTGCCGGTCGGCGACGCCCAGGCGGCCCAGGTCGATGACGCCGGAGACCTCCAGCGTCGCCGGGTCGACCAGCACGTTCGGCGCGCACAGGTCGCCGTGGCAGACCACGAGGTCCTCGACGGCGGGTCGGGTGCGCTCCAGCTCGGCGAAGAGGCCGGCGGCGCTCAGGCCCCGCCGGTCGTCGTCGAAGTCCTCCTCGTCCACCAGCCCGGCGGAGACCGCCGCCCCCGCCAGCGGCACCGTCACCGACAGGTCCCGGGCGTACGGGCAGCCGGCGACGGGCAGTTCGTGCAGCCGCCGGGTGAACCGGGCCAGCGCCTCGACGGCCCCCGCCCGCAGCTCCGCCGGCCACGGCTCGGCCAGCGACCGCCCGGGCCGCGCCCGCGTCACCAGCCACGCGGTCCCGTCCGCCGCCCCGACGTCGACCACCTCGGGCGCGGGCAGCCCCTGGGCACGCAGCCAGCGGGTGCACGCCGCCTCGTGCCGCAGATCGGCCCCGGGCTCGGGGTGCCCGTCCCCGGCCGCCGCGGTCTTCACGAAGAGTTCGCCGGGCCCGCTGAGCCGCCACACGCCCGCGCCCGACATGCCGTCGGTCACCGGCTGCCAGTCGTACGCCGAATAGCGGGCCCGCAGTTCGGCCGTCACCGCTCCTCTTCGAAGACGCAGAACTCGTTGCCCTCGGGGTCGGCCATGACGGACCAGTCGATCTCGTCGTCACGCCCGCGGACCAGCGTCGCGCCCAGTGCCTCCATCTCCTCCGGCACACCCCAGACGTCGAAGTGCATGCGGTTCTTGACCGTCTTCGCCTCCGGGACGGGGTTGATCCAGATCAGCGGGCCCCGCCCGGCCAGGTCGTGGATGGGCACCGGCCACTCGGCGGGCCACTCCTCGCCGGTGTCCTGCCGGCGGGTGTAGCCCAGGGCGGTGCACCACCAGTCGGCGAGCGCCTGGTGGTCCCGGGCGTCCAGCGCGAGATCCTTGAAGCGTGCGGGCATAGGGGCGATCCTAACCGGGTCCCGCGGGCCGCCGGGGCCCGCCGCGGCGCGGGCTCCCGGGACCCGGCGCGTGTCAGCGGTAGAGCAGGTAGCGTCGGCGGCGGCGGGTGAAGTCCGCCAGTTCGTCCTTCCAGGCGGCCACGACCGCGGCGACGTCCCGGCCCTCGTCGATCATCGTGCGCATCCGCGTCGAGCCCGACAGCTTGTCGATCCAGAAGGGCCGCTGCGGGTCCCAACTGTCCTGCCGCCAGGCGAACTCGGGGTAGCGGGCGGCCTCGACGAGCATCGCCACCGCGGCCGTCACCGGCTCGTAGCGGCGCCGGTCGGCGACGTGCACCTGCACGCCCGCGCACGTCGCGCCCACGTGCTTGCCGAACGTCGGCACGAAGTACGCCTCGCGGAACTCCACGCCCGGCAGCCCGCGGGCGTTGAGCCGGTCGCTGTAGTGGTAGTCCAGGTAGGGCGCGCCGATCCACTCGAACGGGCGCGTGGTGCCGCGGCCCTCGGAGAGGTTGGTGCCCTCGAAGAAGCAGGTGCCCGCGTACGCCAGCGCCGTGTCGGCTGTCGGCATGTTCGGGGAGGGCGGCACCCAGGGCAGGTCGCCGTCCTGCGCGTACGACTCGGGGTCCCAGCCCCGTACCCGTACGACCTCCAGCTCCACCGGGCCGCCCGCACCCTCGTCGGGCAGCAGTTCGCCGTTGAAGTAGCGGGCCAGCTCGCCGACGGTCATGCCGTGCTGCTGGACGATGGGCTTGAGGCCCACGCCCGAGGTGAAGCCCGGGGTCATCATCGCGCCGTCGGCGCGGCGGCCGATCGGGTTGGGGCGGTCGAGGACGACGAAGGCGGCGCCGGTGTCGCGGGCGGCGACCATCGCGTTGTACATGGTCCAGATGTACGTGTAGAAGCGCGCGCCGACGTCCTGGATGTCGAACACGATGGTGTCCGCGCCCGCCTTGGCGAACAGCTCGGCCATCTTCGCGGCGTTCGCGCCGTACGCGTCGTAGACCGTCAGCCCGGTGCGCGGGTCGATGGTCTCCGGCTCGGCCTCCCCGGCCTGCGCGCTGCCGCGGAAGCCGTGTTCCGGGCCGAAGACGCCGGCGATGTCGAGGGTGCCGGAGGCGTGCATGGAGTCGACGACGTGGCGGGTGTCGCGCAGGATGCCGGTCGGGTTGCTGACGATGCCCAGCCGGCGGCCGCGCAGCACGGACCAGTCCTGTGCGGCGGCGGCGTCGGCGCCGGTCTGCAGCGCGGCGGGGCGCCCGCCCGCGCGGGCGCGCGCGGCGGCCGGTGCGGCGCCGGCGAGCAGGGGGACGGCCGCGCCGGCGGCGGTGCCCGTCAGGAGCGTACGGCGGGACGGTGCGGAAGGTCTCGGCATGGCGCAGAAGCTAACCGACCGCGGGGGAGGGGAACAGGGGCCCGGCCGGTTGCCAGTGGTGTACAACTCTGGTGGCGGGAGCGGCCATCAGCCCGCCATGAGCACGACCTCCAGCGTCCGCGGCCCGTGCACGCCCTCCACCCGGTCCAGCTCGATGTCGCTGGTCGCCGAGGGGCCCGAGATCCAGGTCTGCGGCCGGGCCGGGTCCAGCCGCTCCATGGCCTGCGGCAGCGAGTCCACCACCTGCTCCGGGACCCGCACCACGCACACGTGGTGGTCGGGGATCAGCGTGATCCGCCGCCTGCCCTGCCCGGCGCCGGCGTCCAGCACGATCGTGCCGGTCTCCGCGACGGCCAGCGCGCAGCCCGTCAGCACGCTGTCGACCGCGTCCAGGTCCCGGGCGGTGCTCGCGGCCACGTCGGGGACGCGGGTGGCGTCGACCGCCGCGGTCCACTCGGGCGGCAGCCCGTCCGGTACGAGCAGGGTGCGGGTGCCGCGCTCGGCGAACAGCCGCGCCAGCAGCGCCGGCAGCCCTCCGGCGTCCGTACGGTGCACGAGGGCGCGGTAGTCGGCGAGGTTCTCCGCGAGCAGGTCCGCGGACTCGGCGGGGGAGCGGTCGCCGTGCACGCGCAGGTAGTCGCGCGGCACCTCCGGCTCCGGTGTGCCCGCGGCGTCGCGGGTGGCGGCCCGTACCCGCGCGAGGATGGTCTCCCTGCTGCTCACCGCGTACCCCTCCCGCTCCGCGTCCCACGACCGGCCCGTACGGTACGGCCCTTCACGATCCCGCTCCGCGGGTGCGCTGCCACCACGCCCGGAACGACTCCTTCGGCACCGGCGGCAGGTCCCGCGTCGCGGACCACGCCTTCCCGGGACCCGGCAGCCGGCGCGGGTGCAGCCGCCGGGTGCCGGTCGTGGCGCGCAGCGCGGCGCCGTAGACGCGCGGGTGGTCCAGCGTCCAGCGCGCCGCGCGCATCGCCGCCCGCTCCGCGGCGTGTCCCTTCGCCGGCTTGATCACGGCCTTCGTGCCGCGCACCGTGTACGCGCCGCCCTCGGCGACCCGCGAGCGCAGGTGCACGAGCACCTCGGGGATGTCGATGGCGACCGGGCACACCTCGTAGCACGCGCCGCACAGCGTCGAGGCGTACGGCAGCGAGGCGTCCAGCGCGCTTGCCGTGCCGCGGAGCTGGGGGGTGAGGATCGCCCCGATCGGGCCCGGGTAGGCGGAGCCGTACGCGTGCCCGCCGGCGCGCTCGTAGACCGGGCAGACGTTGAGACACGCCGAGCATCTGATGCACCGCAGCGCCTGGCGTCCCACCTGGTCGGACAGCGTGTCGGTGCGTCCGTTGTCCAGCAGCACGAGGTGGAAGTCGCGCGGTCCGTCTCCCTCGGCAGGCCCTGTCCAGGTGCTCGTGTACGGGTTCATCCGCTCGGCGGTCGAGGAGCGCGGCAGCAGCTGGAGGAAGACCTCCAGGTCCCGCCAGCTCGGCACGATCTTCTCGATGCCGACGACGGAGATCAGCGTCTCCGGCAGCGTCAGGCACATCCTGCCGTTGCCCTCGGACTCCAGCACCACCATCGTGCCGGTCTCGGCGACCATGAAGTTCGCGCCGGAGACGGCGACCCTGGCGTCGAGGAACTTCTCCCGCAGGTGCAGCCGCGCCGCCTCGGCCAGCTCCGCGGGCCGGTCGCCGAGCCCGGCGGGCGCGGGGCGGCCCCAGTCGGCCATCCGGTCGCGGAAGATGTCGCGGATCTCGCCGCGGTTCTTGTGGATGGCGGGGACCAGGATGTGCGACGGCAGGTCCTCGCCGAGCTGCACGATCAGCTCGGCGAGGTCGGTCTCGTACGCGCGGATGCCGGCCTTTGCCAGCGCCTCGGTCAGCCCGATCTCCTGCGTGGCCATCGACTTGACCTTGACGACCTCGTCGGCGCCGGTCTCCCGGACCAGCCGGGTGACGATCGCGTTGGCCTCCGCGGCGTCGACGGCCCAGTGCACGTGCCCGCCCGCGGCGGTCACCGCCGCCTCCAACTGCTCCAGATAGCGGTCCAGGTGGCGCAGCGTGTCGTCCTTGATGGCGGCGCCCGCGGCGCGCAGCCGGTCCCAGTCGGCGAGTTCGGCGACGGCCGCCGCGCGCTTGCCGCGGATGGTGCGCGTCGCGTGGGTGAGGTTGGCGCGCAGGGTGGCGTCGGCGGTGGCCGCGGCGGCGGACTGCGGGAAGGCCGCCGGGCGGGTACGGGGCATGCCCAGGAACGTACGGGCCGCTCGGGTCTCGCTCACCAGACGTTCCCTTCCGTGCTCGCCAGGATCTCCGCGAGGTGCACCGGCCGTACCGGCGAGCCGCGGCGCGCCAGCGTGCCGCCGATGTGCATCAGGCAGGAGTTGTCCGCCGCGCACACCGCCTGGGCGCCCGACTCCTCCACGTGCCGCGCCTTGTCGGCGCCCATCGCCGCCGAGACCGCCGGGTTCTTCAGCGCGAACGTACCGCCGAACCCGCAGCACTCGTCCGCGCCCTCCAGCTCGTGCAGCGTCAGCCCCTTCACCTGCTCCAGCAGTTGCCGCGGCCGGTCGCCGAGGCGAAGCACGCGCAGCCCGTGACAGGTCGGATGATAGGTGACCGCGTGTGGGTAGTACGCACCGACATCGGTCACTTTGAGGACGTCGGTGAGGAACTCGGTCAGCTCGTACGTGCGCGGGGCGACGGCCGCCGCGGCGGGCTCGCCGATCCGCGGGTAGTTGTCGCGGACCATCGCCGCGCACGAGCCGGACGGCGAGACCACGTACTCGTAGTCCGCGAACACGTCCGCGTAGCGGCGGGCGAGCGGCCGGGTCTCATGCAGGTAACCGGTGTTGAACTGGGCCTGCCCGCAGCAGGACTGCGCGAGCGGGAAGTCGACCGTCACCCCCAGCCGCTCCAGCAGGGCCACGACCGCGCGCCCGGTGCGCGGGTAGAGCGTGTCGTTGACACATGTCACGAAGAGCGCAACGCGCATTCCGCTTCCTCCCAGGCCAATCCGCCGTCGCCGGGTTCATACTCCCGCAGCGGCTGCGTTCTGTGAAGCAGAGATCGGAGGTCTGACAGGGTGCCGTCGATCACCCCGGCCGCCCGCGCCTGGACGAGGACGTTGCCGAGGGCCGCCGCCTCCACCGGTCCCGCGACCACCGGCAGGCCGCAGGCGTCCGCCGTCAGCCGGCACAGCAGGCCGTTGCGCGCGCCGCCGCCGACGACGTGCACCACCCGTACCGTACGGCCCGAGAGCCGCTGCGCGTCGGCCACCGCGCGGCGGTGCGCCAGGGCGAGGGAGTCCAGCACGCAGCGCACCGTCTCCGCCGCGGACCGCGGCTCCGGCCGCCCCGCCCGCCGGCACGCCGCCGCGATCCGCTCCGGCATCCGGCCCGGGGCGAGGAACGCCGGGTCGCCGGCGTCCACGTACGAGCGCAGCGGCGGCGCCGCGGCGGCCCCGGCGAGCAGGGCGTCCAGCTCGTAGGTGTGCCCCTCGGCGTCCCAGGCCCGCAGGCACTCCTGGAGCAGCCACAGTCCCATGATGTTGCGCAGGTAGCGGACGGTGCCGTCCACGCCCAGCTCGTTGGTGAAGTTGGCGGCGCGGCTCTCCTCGGTGAGTACGGGCGCGGGCAGTTCGACGCCCGCCAGCGACCAGGTGCCGGTGGCGATGTACGCGAAGTCCGTGTCCCGCGCCGGCACGCCGACGACCGCCGAGGCGGTGTCGTGCGAGCCGACCGCGGTCACCGGCACCGGACCGGTCAGGCCCGTCTCCTCCAGCACCGCGGGCAGCAGCTCGCCCGCCGGGTCGCCGGGGCGGCGCAGCGGGGGGAAGAGCCCGAGATCGACGCCCGCGGCCTCGGCGACGCGGCGGGAGAACGCGCCGGTGCGCGGGTCGACCAGCGCCGTGGTGGAGGCGTTGGTCAGCTCGGTGCCCGCCTCGCCGGTCAGCCAGTACGCGACGAGGTCGGGAATGAGCAGCAGTTGCCGGGCCGCGGCCAGCGCGGGGGTGCCGCGGGCGGCGAGGAGCTGGTAGACGGTGTTGAACGGCAGGTGCTGCAGGCCCGTCGCCCGGTACAGCTCCGCCGCGGGCAGCACCGCGGCCAGCTTCGCCGCCATCCCCTCGGTGCGGGCGTCGCGGTAGTGCACGGGGTTGCCGATCAGCGCGCCCGAGGCGTCGAGCAGGCCGTAGTCGACGGCCCAGGAGTCGACGCCCACGCCGGCGAGCCGGCCCCCGGAACGCCGGCCGGCCGCGCGCAGTCCTTCCAGCACGCCCGCGTAGAGCGCCAGGACGTCCCAGTGGAGCGTGCCGGCCAGCCGGACCGGGCGGTTGGGGAACCGGTGCACCTCCTCGATGTGCAGCTCGCCGCCGCCGGCCCGGCCGAGCATCACGCGCCCGCTGGCGGCGCCGAGGTCGACGGCTGCGAACGGCAGCGAGTTCCCGTCGGCCCCGCGGCCGCCCCCGCTCGGCCCGTACGCCCCGCTCACCGCAGGAACGCGGCGGCGACGCCCGCGTCCACGGGGATGTGCAGCCCGGTCGTGTGGCTCAGCTCGCCCGCCGTCAGCGCGAACACCGCGTTCGCCACGTGCTCCGGCAGCACCTCCCGCTTCAGCAGCGTCCGCTGCGCGTAGAACTCGCCGAGCTTCTCCTCTGGCACCCCGTACACCGCCGCCCGCTTGGCGCCCCAGCCGCCGGCGAAGATGCCGGAGCCGCGCACGACGCCGTCGGGGTTGATGCCGTTGACGCGTACGCCCAGCTCGCCCAGCTCCGCGGCGAGCAGCCGCACCTGGTGCGCCTGGTCGGCCTTGGCGGCCCCGTACGCGATGTTGTTCGGCCCGGCGAACACGCCGTTCTTGGAGGCGATGTAGACGATGTCGCCGCCCATGCCCTGGGCGGCCAGCACCCGCGCCGCCTCGCGGGAGACGAGGAACGAGCCGCGCGCCATGATGGCGTGCTGGGTGTCCCAGTCCGCCGCGGTGGTCTCCGCCAGCGGCTTGGAGACCGAGATCCCGGCGTTGTTGACGACGAGGTCCACGCCGCCGAACGCGAGCACCGCGGCCCGGAACGCCGCCGCGATCCGCCCCTCGTCCGTGACGTCCACCGGCACCGCGACCGCCTTGTCGGGACCGCCCAGTTCTGCGGCGACCGCCTCCGCGCCCGCCGCGTCCCGGTCGGCGACGACGACGCACGCGCCCTCCGCCGCCAGCCGCCGGGCGATGGCCCGCCCGATGCCCGAGCCCGCGCCCGTGATCAGCGCCACCCGGGTCGCCAGCGGCTTCGGCGGCGGCATGCGGCGCAGCTTGGCCTCCTCCAGCTCCCAGTACTCGATACGGAACTTCTCCGCCTCGGCGATGGGGGCGTACGAAGAGACCGCCTCGGCGCCGCGCATCACGTTGATCGCGTTGAGGTAGAACTCGCCCGCCACCCGGGCGGTCTGCTTGTCCTTGCCGAAGCTGAACATCCCCACGCCTGGCACCAGGACGATCGCCGGGTCGGCGCCGCGCATGGCCGGCGAGCCGGGGGCGGCGTGGCGCTCGTAGTAGGCGCGGTAGTCCTCGCGGTACGCCGCGTGCAGCTCCCGGAGCCGGGCGACCGCCTCCTCCAGCGGCGCGTCCGGTGGCAGGTCGAGGACCAGCGGCCGGACCTTGGTGCGCAGGAAGTGGTCCGGGCAGGAGGTGCCGAGGGCGGCCAGCCGCGGGTGCGCCTCACGGGCCAGGAAGTCCAGCACGGCATCGGTGTCGGTGAAGTGCCCCACCTGCGGCCGGTCGGCGGAGGCCAGCCCGCGGACGACCGGCGCCAGCGCGGCGGCCCGCGCCCGGCGGTCGGCGTCCGGCAGCGGCCCGTAGCCCTCCAGGAGCGGGCCGAAGGGCTCCGGCCGCCCCTGCTCGGCGAGGAACCGCTCGGCGGTGCGGATGATCTCCAGCGAGTTGCGCTCGCACTCCGCGGAGTCCGCGCCCCACGCCGTGATGCCGTGGCCGCCGAGGACCACGCCGATCGCCTCGGGGTGCGCCTCGTGCACCGCGGCGATGTCCAGGCCCAGTTGGAAGCCGGGCCGCCGCCACGGCACCCACACCACCCGCTCGCCGAAGCACCGCCGGGTCAGCTCCTCGCCGTCCGCGGCGCAGGCCAGGGCGATACCCGAGTCGGGGTGGAGGTGGTCGACGTGCGGGGCGCCGACCAGGGCGTGCATGGCGGTGTCGATCGAGGGCGCTGTGCCTTCTCCCCCCGGGAGCCATCCCCTGCCGTGCAGGCAGTAGTCGAACGCGCCCACCATCTCGTCCTCGCGGTCCACCCCCGGGTACGTGCCGGTCAGCGCCCGCAGCCGGTCGAGACGCAGCACCGCCAGGCCCGCGGCCGTCAGCGTGCCGAGGTCGCCGCCGGAGCCCTTGACCCACATCAGCTCCACGTCGCCCCCGGTCACCGGGTCCTTCGCGGTGCCCTTCGCGGAGGCGTTGCCGCCGGCGTAGTTGGTGTTGCGCGGGTCCGCCCCCAGCTTGTGCGCCCGCGCCAGCAGGTCCGCCACCGGGTCGTACGCGCCGGGCCCCCCGCTCACGCGCCCCACCCCGCCTGCGTGCCGCCGACCCGCTCCGCGACGATCCGCTCGGCCCACCCCGAGCGCCGGTACGCGGCCATCGGGTCCGGGTCGAGCCCCATCTCCTCGCGCACCTCGGCCAGCAGCGGCCGCACGTCGGTGTTGTAGGCGTCCATCAGCACGGCGTTGGCGGCCAGCACGTCGCCCTCGCGCTGCGCGGCGCCCAGCGCCTCGCGGTCGACGAGCAGCGCCTTGGCGGTGGCCTCCTGGACGTTCATCACCGAGCGGATGATCGCGGGGATCTTCGGCTCGATGTTGTGGCACTGGTCGAGCATGAAGGCGACGCCGGGGCCGAGCCCTCCGCCGCGTACCACCTCGTACATGAGGCGGAACAACTGGAACGGGTCGGCCGCGCCGACCATCAGGTCGTCGTCGGCGTAGAAGCGGGAGTTGAAGTCGAAGCCGCCGAGCTTCCCCTCCCGCAGCAGCACCGCGACGATGAACTCGATGTTGGTGCCCGGCGCATGGTGCCCCGTGTCCACGACCACCTGCGCCCGGTCGCCCAGGCGCAGGCAGTGCGCGTACGCCGTGCCCCAGTCCGGCACGTCCATGTGGTAGAACGCCGGCTCGAAGAGCTTGTACTCCAGCAGCATCCGCTGCCCCTCGCCCAGCCGCTCGTACACCGCGGCCAGCGCCTCGGCGAGCCGGTCCTGGCGCTCGCGCACGTCGTCCTGGCCGGGGTAGTTGGTGCCGTCGGAGAACCACAGCTTCAGGTCCCGCGAGCCGGTGGCGTCCATGATGTCGACGCACTCCATCAGGTGCGCCAGCGCCTTGCGCCGCACCGCCGGGTCCGGGTGGGTGACCGAGCCCAGCTTGTAGTCGTCGTCCTGGAAGACGTTGGCGTTGATGGCGCCGAGCCGGAGCCCGCGCTCCTTCGCGTACGCCGCGAGCGCCGCGTAGCCGTCGGCGCCCTCCACCCGGTCCCACGGGATGTGCAGCGCCACGGACGGCGCCACCCCGGTGTGCTCGTGCACCCGGGCGGCGTCGTCCAGCTTCTCCTGGGGCGTGCGCGGCACCCCCGGCTGCGCGAAGACCTTGAAGCGTGTGCCTGAGTTGCCGTACGCCCAGGAGGGTGTCTCTACTGCCTGGGACTTGAGTGCCGCTTTCACGGTCATCGCGAAGCCTTTCCGCGCGGGGTGTCGCTGTCGAGTGGGGTGTGGTCAGTTGGCGAAGCGGTGCGTGCCCGCGTCCGCGGCGAAGACGGCGCAGCCGTCCTCCATCCGCAGGAAGCGGGCGCGGCCGTGGGAGACCTCCGCCGCGGCCCGGGCCGGGACCCAGACCTCGGCGGTGGTGTTGAAGGGGAGCGTCACGTCCAGCCGCAGCCGGCCGTCGCTCACCTGCCAGTCGGTGGTGACGGGGCCGTAGAGCGTGCTGAGCCGGCCGCGCGCCCGGTCGACCTCGCCGCCGGGGCGGGGCCGGATCAGCAGCTTGCGGAAGCCCGGCTCTGCGGGGGCGATCCCGGTGATGTGGCGGTACATCCACTCGCCGACGCAGCCGTAGGCGTAGTGGTTGAAGGAGTTCATGCCCGCGTCCTGGAACGAGCCGTCGGGCTTGATGGAGTCCCAGCGCTCCCACATGGTGGTGGCGCCGTTGGCGATCTGGTAGCCCCAGCCGGGGAACGTGTCCTGGTGCAGCAGCCGGTACGCGACGTCGGTGTGGCCGGTGGCGGTCAGCACGGGCAGCAGCCGGGGGGTGCCGAGGAAGCCGGTGGACAGGTGCCAGTCGCGCGCCTCGACGAGCGCGACGAGCCGGTCGGCGGCGGGCTTGCGGGCGTCCTCGGGCAGCAGGTCCATGGAGAGCGCCAGCACGTACGCGGTCTGCGTGTCGCCCTTGACCCGGGCGCCGCCTTCGGAGACGTACGCGGCCGTGAACGCCTCGCGTACGGCGCGGAAGAGCGTGTCGTACGGGGCCGGGTCGCGGCCGAGGACGCGGGCGATCCGGGCGACGAGGTCGGCGCTGTGCGCGAAGTACGCGGTGCCGATGACGTCCTTGGGAGTCTCGTCCTGCGTGTTGAGCCAGTCGCCGTAGCCCGCGGCGGGGCGCAGGTAGCCGTTGCTGTTGCGCTTCAGGTACTCCAGCCACTCCAGCATCGAGTCCCACGACTGCTCCAGCACCCGGGTGTCGCCGTACGCCTGGTAGAGCGCCCACGGCACGGTGGTGCCGGCGTCGCCCCAGCCGGCGACGCCCTTGCCGACGGGCCCGACCCACGGGGCGACGTCGGGGTACGCGCCGTCGTCGTCCTGGTCGTCGCGCAGGTCGTACAGCCACTTGGTGAGGAAGCGGGCGGACTCCATCGTGTACGCCGCGGTGGGCGCGAAGACGTTGATGTCGCCGGTCCAGCCGAGGCGTTCGTCGCGGGCGGGGGTGTCGGTGGGCACGGACAGGAAGTTGCCGCGCTGGCCCCAGGTGATGTTGGAGTGCAGTTGGTTCAGCGTCGGCACGTCGGTCTCGAAGTCCATCGTGAACGGCGCGGCGGTGTGCATGACCCGGCCGGTGACCGCGTCCTTCGGCGGCCGTCCCGGGTAGCCGGTGACCTCGACGTAGCGGAAGCCGTGGAAGGTGAACTTCGGCTCGTAGACCTCGCCGCCGTCCGCGCCGCGCAGGGTGTACGTGTCGGTGGCGCGGGCGGTGCGCAGGTTGGCGGTGTACAGGGTGCCGTCGGGGTTGAGGACTTCGGCGTGGCGCAGCGTGACGACCGTGCCGGCCTTGCCCTTCACCCGCAGCCGCACGGCGCCGACCATGTTCTGGCCGAGGTCGAAGACGAACACCCCGGGCGCGGGTTCGGTGACCGTCCGCGCGGGCAGCTCGCTCTCCACCCGGGTCGGCGCGTCGACCTGCGCGACGATCGCCGTGCCGCCTCCGTCGGCGGCCTCGGCGGGCCGCCAGCCGGAGTCGTCGAAGCCGGGCGAGGTCCAGCCGGGGGTCTCCAGCCGGGCGTCGTGGTCCTCGCCGGCCATCAGGTCCGCGGCGGTGACGGGGCCGCCGGTGCCGCGCCAGCCGGTGTCCGACAGGATCCGCTCGACGCTGCCGTCGGCGTACGTGACCTCCAACTGCGCCAGCAGCGCGGGGCGTTCGCCGTAGTGGTGCGGGCCGAACCAGCCGAGGTTGCCCGCGTACCAGCCGGCCGCCAGGTCGACGCCGATGGCGTTGGCGCCGGACCGCAGCAGGCTCGTGACGTCGTATGTCTGGTACTGCACCCGCTTGTGGTAGTCGGTCCAGCCGGGCGCGAGCACGTCCTCGCCCACCCGGCGGCCGTTGAGGTGCGCCTCGTACAGCCCGAGGGCCGTGGCGTACAGCCGGGCGCGGACGATGCGCCGCGTGGGCAGCCGGAACTCGTGCCGCAGTCGGGCGGCGGGCAGCGAGACGGGGACGGTGACCTCGCCCCACGGGCCCGCGCCCCAGGGGGCGAGGACCTTGGCGGCCTCCCAGCCGGAGTCGTCGAAGTCCGGCGCGGTCCAGCCGGCGGCCGGCTCGGCGTCGGCGGACTTCCAGGCGCCGTCGGTGACCAGGGTGGTCACGCCGTCGGCGGTGGTGAGTTCGAGCGCGCCGAGCAGCCCGGCGGGGCCGACGGCGCCGTTGGTGGCGGAGACCGCGATCACCGCGGTGCCGGCGGTGAGCAGCCCGGTCACGTCCACGACGTCGGGGCGGTTCCAGGTGGTGCCGGAGGAGACCTCGGTGCCGTCGACGTACGTGGTGTGGCGGTCGTCCGCGGCCACGGCGAGCCGGGCCCGGGTGACGCCCTCGGGGATGGCGAGCCGGGCGCGGAACCAGCGGGTCTCGGCGGGGGCACTGCTGGCCGGGTCGCCCTCGGGGAACCAGATCCACGAGGAGCCGGTGATGCCGGGCGCGTCGGCCGGCAGGTCGGGCGCGGCGATCCAGCTCGCGTCCCACTCCTCGCCGCGCAGCCCGGTCTCCCACCAGGCGGGCTCGCTCCAGTCGGAGGCGGTGCCGTCCTGGTCCCAGACGCAGACCGTCCAGTGGTAGCGGGTACGGGGCCGCAACTCCGGCCCGCCGTACGGCACGAGGACGGAATCGCCGGAGGCGACCTTGCCGCTGTCCCACACGTCGGGGTCGCTCAGCTTGTTCTGCGCGGTGGCCACCCTGATCCGGTACGCGCTCTGCGCCCCGCCCGGCGCGCCGGACTCCACGGGCCAGCTCAGCCGCGGGCGGTCGACGTCGAGACCGAGGGGCCGGCCGGCGTACTCGACGGTCGGCCGGGTCACCTCCGCCCCCCGGACCGCATCACTCCCGGCGACCGTGGCAGCGCGGGCGGCGGGGGCGGCGCCGGTGGCGGCGGCGGTGCCCAGGGCGGTGGCGGTGCCGAGGAGTCGACGTCTGCTGATCACGGGGTCCTCCGGGGGACGACGCGAGCATGAATCGTTTCAGACCATGAAGTTAGGGAGGCGGTGAGGGAGGTGTCAAGGGGCCGCGGGGAACTTGATATTGCCCGGAAAGTTTCCATGTCCGACCCATTGACGTGCCTGTTGGGGGAGGTCTAGCTTCCGTGAAAACTCATTGAAACCTTTCATGAACTGCCGACCGCAACGGTGCTGACCATGACAGAAGTGCCCGTCCTGGCCGCGCGCGGCCTGAGCAAGTCCTTCGGGGCCGTACGCGCCCTGCAGGATGTCTCCCTCACGCTGCACGCCGGCGAGGCGCACGCCCTCGCCGGCGAGAACGGCGCGGGGAAGTCCACCCTCATCAAGACCCTCGCCGGCGTGCACCGCCCCGACGCCGGTCAACTGCTCCTCGACGACGCCCCGGTGGCCTTCCACGGCCCGGCCGACGCCCGCGACGCGGGCATCGCCGTGATCTACCAGGAACCCACGCTCTTCCCCGACCTGTCCATCGCCGAGAACATCTTCATGGGCCGCCAGCCCCGCCGCACCCTGCGCCGCATCGACCGCGCCTCGGTCCACGACGCCACCGCCGCGCTCATGCGCCGCCTCGGCGTCGACCTCGACCCGGACCGCCCGGCGCGCGGCCTGTCCATCGCCGACCAGCAGATCGTGGAGATCGCCAAGGCGCTGTCGTTCGACGCCCGCGTCCTGATCATGGACGAGCCGACCGCCGCCCTCACCGGCAGCGAGACCGCCCGCCTCTTCGCCGTCGTCGAGGCGCTGCGCACCGAGGGCGCCGCGGTGCTGTTCATCTCCCACCGGCTGGAGGAGATCTTCCGGCTCTGCCGCCGCGTCACCACGCTGCGCGACGGCCGCTGGATCGCCACCGACGAGGTCGCCGCGCTCACCGAGGACGACCTGGTACGCCGCATGGTCGGCCGCGACCTGGACGAGCTGTACCCCAAGCAGGACGCGGAACTGGGCGAGACCGCGCTGTCCGTACGGCGGCTCACGCGCGAAGGCGTCTTCCACGACGTCTCCTTCGACGTCCGCCGCGGCGAGATCGTCGCGCTCGCCGGACTCGTCGGCGCCGGCCGCAGCGAGGTCGTCCAGGCCGCGTTCGGCGTCGACACCCCCGACGCAGGCGAGGTGCACGTGGCGGGCCGCCCGCTGCGCCGCGGCTCGCCGACCGCCGCCATGGACGCGGGCGTCGCCCTCGTCCCCGAGGACCGGCGGCAGCGCGGCCTGGTCATGGAGATGTCCATCGAACGCAACATCGGCCTCACCGGACTCGGCCGCCTCGGCTCCGCCGGGCTCGTCAAGCGGACGCTGGAGCGCGCCCGGGCCGCCGACTGGGCGGCGAAGCTGCGGCTGAAGTACGGCCGGCTCTCCGACGACGTCGGCGTGCTCTCCGGCGGCAACCAGCAGAAGGTCGTCCTCGCCAAGTGGCTCGCCACCGAGCCCTCGGTGCTCATCGTCGACGAGCCCACCCGCGGCATCGACGTCGGCACCAAGGCCGAGGTGCACCGGCTGCTCTCCGAACTGGCCGCCGGCGGCCTGGCCGTCCTCATGGTCTCCTCCGACCTGCCGGAAGTCCTCGGCATGGCCGACCGCGTGCTCGTCATGCACGAGGGCCGCCTCGTCGCCGAGATCCCGCGGGCCGAGGCCACCGAGGAGTCGGTGATGACCGCCGCGACCGGCCGCGGCACCGGGGAGGCGGCGGCATGAGCGCGACCGTACAGAAGACGCAACCCGCCCCCGCCGGCGGCGACGAGCGCTCCGCGCGCTCGCTGACCGACATGGTCTTCCGCGCCCGCGAACTCTCCATCGGCGGCGCCCTCGTCCTGCTGATCCTCTGCACCTGGATCGCCAACCCCAGCTTCCTGGACGACCAGGGCGTCAAGGACCTGCTGCTCAACTCCTCCATCCTGGTGCTGCTCGCCGTCGGCCAGTCCGTCGTCGTCATCACCCGCAACATCGACCTCTCGGTCGGCTCCGTCGTCGGCCTCACCGCCTTCGCCTGCGGCGACTTCGTCTCCGGCACCGACCACAGCGCGTTCGTCGTCGTCCTCCTCGGCATCGCGCTGGGCACCGCGTGCGGCCTGGTCAGCGGGCTGCTGGTGAGCTTCGGCAAGGTGCCCGCGCTGGTCGTGACCCTCGGCATGCTCTACGTCATCCAGGGCCTGGACTACTGGTGGGCGGGCGGCGAGCAGATCAACGCCGCCAACCTCCCCGACGACGTCCTCTCCCTCGGCACCGGCAGCGTCCTCGGCATCCCGTACCTGCCGCTGATCACCGCCGCCGTCCTCGCCGGCACCGCGTACTACCTGCGCGCCTACACCGGCGGCCGGGAGCTGTACGCCATCGGCTCCAACCCCGAGGCCGCCCGCCTCGCCGGCATCCCCATCCGCCGCCGCGTACTCGGCGCGTACGCCTTCTCCGGCGCCATCGCCGGCTTCGCCGGCGCGCTCTGGCTCGCCCGCTTCGGCACCGTCGTCGCCGACGCCGCCAACGGCTGGGAGCTGACCGTCGTCAGCGCCGTCGTCGTCGGCGGGGTCGCCATCACCGGCGGCGTCGGCTCCGTATGGGGCGCCGCGCTCGGCGCCGCGCTGCTCACCACCATCGGCAGCGCGCTGGTCGTGCTCAAGGTCAGCTCCTTCTGGCAGCAGGCCATCACCGGCGTGCTGCTGCTCGCCGCCATCACCACCGACCGCATCGTGCAGCGGCGCACCACCAGCGCGCTGCGGAAGAGGAGGCGGCAGTGAAGTCGCTCGGCACCTACCTGCGGTGGGACACCGCCGTCGGCATCCTGCTGATCGCGGTGTTCCTGGCCGGCACCTCGTCCACCGACGGCTTCGCCTCCACCGGCAACATGTCCGCCGCACTGAACGACACCGCCGAGATCGCCCTCATCGCGCTGCCGATGACGCTCCTCGTCGTCGCGGGCCAGGTCGACCTGTCGGTCGCCTCCATGCTCGGCCTGTCCAGCGCGCTCGCGGGCTCCCTGTGGGACGCGGGGTACGCCTTCGAGCTGATCGTGCCCGTCTGCCTGCTCGCCGGCGCGGCCGGCGGGCTGCTCAACGGCTGGCTCGTCACCCGCGTCGGGCTGCCGCCGCTGGCCGTCACCATCGGCACGCTCACGCTCTACCGGGGCCTGGCCTCGGTGGTCCTCGGCGACAAGGCCGTCGCGGGCTTCCCCGACACCTACTCCCAGTGGGCCTCCTCCACCGAGACCGTGCCGGGCACCTTCGTGCCGTACCCCATCGCGCTCTTCGCGGTGCTCGCGGTGCTCGCCGCCGTGCTGCTGCACATGACCGGCTTCGGCCGCTCGCTGTACGCCATCGGCGCCCAGGAGGACGCCGCCTGGTTCGCCGGCATCCGCGTCAAGCGCGTCAAGCTCGCGCTGTTCGTCGTCTCCGGCCTGATGGCGTCCTTCGCCGGCATCGTCTACACGCTGCGCTACGGCAGCGCCCGCGCCGACAACGGCCTCGGCCTCGAACTCGTCGTCATCGCCTCCGTGCTCCTCGGCGGCGTCGACTTCAACGGCGGCAAGGGCACCCTCGGCGGCGCCGTGGCCGGCGTGCTCCTCATCGGCCTGCTCAACAACGTCCTCACCCTCAACGACGTGGCCAACGAGATCCGCGTGATCGTCACCGGGCTGCTGCTCATCGCCTCCGTACTCGCCCCGCGCGCCGTCTCCGCGCTCGCGGAGCGCCGCAACCGCCGCCTCGCGGCGGCCCCCTGACCTCGTCCCCGACCCCGGTCCCCCCGGCCCCCGTCCCCCCCGATCTGCCTCTGCTCCGCGGATTCGCGGAACCGAACGCGAAAGGTTCACCCGCATGCGTAACAAGAGCCGCACCCTCGCCGCGACAGCCGCGCTGTGCGCCCTCACCCTGGCGGTCGGCGCCTGCTCGGGCACCACGAAGGACGACGCGGAGAACGACGCCAAGGAGCGGGCGTCCGACGCCACCGCGAACCCGGACGCGCCCCTGGAGAAGGGGCTGAAGATCGCGTTCCTGCCCAAGCAGATCAACAACCCGTACGAGCAGATCGTCGACGAGGCGGGCATCGAGGCGAGCGCCGAGTTCGACGCCGAGGCCAAGGAGGTCGGGCCCTCGGACGCCAAGGCGTCCTCGCAGGTTTCGTACATCAACACCCTCGTCCAGCAGCGCCAGGACGCCATCCTCATCGCCGCCAACGACCCCAACGCGGTCTGCGGCCCGCTGAAGACGGCCATGCAGCAGGACATCAAGGTCGTCGCCTACGACTCCGACACCGCCAAGGACTGCCGCCAGCTCTTCATCAACCAGGCCAGCTCCGAGGAGATCGGCCGCAGCCAGGTGCAGCGCATCGCGGAACAGCTCGACTACAAGGGCGAGATCGCCATCCTGTCGGCGACGCAGAACGCCACGAACCAGAACACCTGGATCGACTTCATGAAGGACGAGCTGAAGAAGCCCGAGTACAAGGACATGAAGCTGGTCAAGGTCGCCTACGGAGACGACGACGACCAGAAGTCCTTCCAGGAGACCCAGGGCCTGCTCAAGGCGTACCCCGACCTGAAGGGAATCATCTCGCCCACCACCGTCGGCATCGCCGCCGCCGCCCGCTACATCAGCACCTCCGACTACAAGGGCGAGGTCGTGCTCAACGGCCTCGGCACACCGAACCAGATGCGCAAGTTCATCAAGGACGGCACCGTCGAGGAGTTCTCCCTCTGGGACCCGAAGGACCTCGGCTACCTCGGCGCCTACGCCGCCGCCGCGCTGGCCTCGGGGCAGATCACCGGCAAGGAGGGCGAGACGTTCGAGGCCGGCCGGCTCGGCGAGTACACCGTCGGCAAGGACGGCGAGGTCATCCTCGGCCCGCCGACCGTGTTCGACGAGAAGAACATCGACGAGTACGACTTCTGATGGCCGGCGCAGCACCGCGCCGCGTCTGCTTCCTGCTGAAGGTGCGCGCCGACCGGCTGGCGGAGTACCGTGAGCGGCACGCGGCCGTCTGGCCGGACATGCTCGCCGCGCTCTCCGCCGCCGGCTGGCGCAACTACTCGCTCTTCCTGCGCGACGACGGCCTCCTCGTCGGCTATCTGGAGACCCCGGACTTCGCCGCCGCGCAGGCGGCGATGGCCGCGAGCGAGGTCAACGCGCGCTGGCAGGCCGAGATGGCCCCGTTCTTCGAGGCGCTCGACGGCGCCGCGCCGGACGCGGCCGTACGCCCGCTGACAGAGGTCTTCCACCTCGACTGAGGACCCCCACATGAGACTGCTCTCCCGTACGTTCGTGAAGCCCGCGCTCCTCGCCGCCGCGCTGCTGCTGACGGCGACCGCCCTCCCGGCCGCCGCGGCGGGCGCGGGACCCGCCGCGGCGCCGGGGCCGCCCCCGGCGCCCGGCCCGTCGCTGACCCGGATCGCCGACACCGAACTCGACCCGGAGGCCGTCTACTTCGTCTCGTTCGACGGCCTGGTCAACAACAGCTCGTTCACGAAGAACGGCATCCTCACCCACAAGGGGCACCAGTACGCGGCCTGGTACACCGCCGACCGCAGCGCCGTCGTCGCCCGCCGGTCGCTCGGCGAACGGGAGTGGGAGACCGTCACCCTGGACCACCGGCTGAAGTACGACGACTCCCACAACGTCATCTCCCTCGGCGTCTCCGCCGCCGACGGCCGGCTGCACGTCAACATGGACTCGCACGCCGACGGGTTCTTCTACCTCAAGTCCGCGCCCGGGCTGATGAACCGGCCGAAGGCGCACGACTGGACGGCGGACGCCTTCGGGCCCGTACAGACCTCGCTCGACGGGCTCCCGCTCACCGACCGGTTCACCTACCCCCAGTTCGTCGCCACCCCCGCCGGCGGGCTGCTGCTCAGCTACCGCGACGGCGTCTCCGGCAACGGCCGCAACGCGCTGGCCGCGTACGACGGGAAGCGGTGGCGGGCGCTCGGCCAGTGGTCGGGCTCCACCGGCACGTACACCACGGAACACGGCAGCAGCTCCGCCCGCAACATGTACCTGCACGGCATCGACTACGGCCCCGACGGCACCCTGCACGCCTTCTACACCTGGCGCGAGCAGAACACCGCCGTCATGTGCGCCCCCGGCGGCCTCAGCAACCACGACACCGGCTACGTCCGCTCCACCGACGACGGCCGCACCTGGACCAATGCCGCGGGCGAGGCCGTCGGCACCACCGGCGGCCCCGACCTCGTCGCCTTCGACGACCCCGGCACCGTCGCCGACCCGCTGAACGCAGACCACGCGCTGATGAACCAGGAGCACCAGGCCACCGACTCCGCCGGCCGCCCGCACGCCCTCATCAGCTACGTCCCCGGACGCTTCGGCCAGTGCTCCACGGACTACGTCGCCGACCGCAAGGCGAACGCCCGCACCTTCCACCTCCACCGCGACGACGCGGGCCGCTGGCACAAGACGGAGCTCCCCGTGCCCCTGGCGTCCAGCCAGCGCTCCAAGCTGGCCTTCGACCGCTACGACAACGCCTACGCCGTGCTGCCCTACGGCCGGATCGCCGCCGCCTCCGCCGCCTCCGGATGGACCGACTGGAAGGTCCTCTTCGACGGCGCGGACCTCGACGCCTTCGGCGAGGTGAACCTCGACGAGACCCGGCTCGCCCAGGACGGCGTCCTGTCCTTCATGTACCAGCAGAAGTCCACCGGCACCACGCCCTCGCCGCTGCGCACCGTGGACTTCGCCCTGCCCCGCTAGGCGCGACCGCAAGGAGCCACCATGACGACCGCACGCACCCCCGCCACCGCCCGCCGCCCCCGCGTCGGCCTGGTCGCCGGCGGCCTCGGGGCGTACTGGCCGCAGTTCCCCGACCTGCTGCCGCAGCTCAAGCGCTCCGCCGCCCGGGTGGCCGAGCGGATGGCGGGGTTCGACGCCGAGGTCGTCGACGTCGGCTTCATCTCCGACGCCTCCGAGGGCGCCGCCGCCGCGGAGAAGCTGCGCGCCGCAGACTGCGACCTGATCGTCGGCTTCCTCACCACGTACATGACCGCGACGATGCTCGTCCCCGTCGCCCAGCGCAGCGGCGCGCCCGTGCTGCTGATCAACCTCCAGCCCACCGAGGCGATGGACCACGCGAGCTTCGACACCGGCCAGTGGCTCGCCTACTGCGGCGCCTGCCCGCTGCCCGAGATGGCCAACGCCTTCGAGCGCTGCGGCGTCCCCTTCCGCTCGGTCTCCGGCCATCTGGAGGACGAGCGGGCGTGGGCCCGGATCGGCCGCTGGATCCGGGCGGCGGGGGTGCGCGCCGTGCTGCGCGGCGGCCGGCACGGGCTGATGGGCCACCTCTACCCGGGCATGTACGACGTCTCCACCGACCTCACCATGGTCACCGCGAACCTCGGCGGCCACGTCGAGGTGCTGGAGTTCGACGATCTGCGGGTACGGGCCGAGAAGGCCGGCGACGCGGAGGTGGCGGCGAAGCTCGCCGAGACCCGCGAGGTCTTCGACCTCGACGCGACCGTCGACCCCGACGACCTGGCCTGGGCGGCGCGGGTGTCGGTCGGCCTCGACCGGCTCGCCGCCGACTTCGACCTCGACTCCCTCGCGTACTACCACCGCGGCCTCGACGGCGAGACGCATGAGCGGCTGGGCGCCGGCATGATCCTCGGCGCCTCGCTGCTCACCGCCCGCGGCATCCCCGCCGCCGGCGAGTACGAGCTGCGCACCTCGCTCGCCATGCTCGTCGCCGACCGGTTCGGCGCCGGCGGCTCCTTCACCGAGATGCAGGCGCTCAACTTCCGCGACGGCGTGGTGGAGATGGGCCACGACGGTCCCGGACACCTGGCGATCAGCGAGGGCCAGCCGCTGCTGCGCGGCCTCGGCGTCTACCACGGCAAGCGCGGCTGGGGGGTGTCCGTGGAGTTCGACGTACGGCACGGGCCGGTCACCGCCGTCGGCCTCGGCCAGACCCGCGACGGGCGCTACCGGCTCATCGCCTCCACCGGCACCGTCACCCCGGGACCGCTGCTGGCCATCGGCAACACCACATCCCGGGTCGACTTCGGCCGGGATCCGGGCGAGTGGTGCGACGAGTGGAGCGCGAGCGGCGTCGGCCACCACTGGGCGCTGGCCACCGGCCACCTGCTGCCCGAGCTGCGGGCGCTCGCCGACCTCGCCGAGCTCGACCTGGTGGAGGTTGCGGGGAGTGGCGAAGGTGATGCGTAGCATGAGCGGCGGGCCGCGGCCGGGGCGCGCCGCGTACGACCGGCTGGACGGCTGAAGGGGAACGCGCGTGGGGCGCATGGTGGGCATCAAGGACGTCGCACGGCACGCGGGCGTCTCCGTCGGCACCGTGTCGAACGTCATCAACCGGCCCGACAGCGTGGCCGCCGCCACCCGCGAGCGGGTGCAGGCGGCCATCGACCGGCTCGGCTACGTACGCAGCGAGTCGGCGCGGCAACTGCGCGCCGGGCGCAGCCGCATCATCGCGCTGCTCGTCCTCGACATGACCAACCCGTTCTTCGTCGACGTCGCCACCGGCGCCGAGCGCGCCGCGCGCGAGGCGGGACTCGGCGTGATGCTGTGCAACAGCGCGCAGAGCCCCGCGGAGGAGGCCGAGTACCTGGGTCTCTTCGCCGAGCAGCGGGTGCGCGGCGTGCTCGTCACCCCCGCCGACACCAGCGGGCGCACCCTGGAGTCCTTCGGCCGGCACGGCATCCCGTACGTCTTCGTGGACCGCACCGTCGCCAGCGCCGACGCCTGCTCGGTCTCGCTGGACGACGTCCAGGGCGGCGTGCTCGCCGCCCGTCACCTGATCGGCGCAGGCCACGGCTCCCTGGTCTACGTCAGCGGCCCCATGCAGCTCCCGCAGTGCCAGGACCGCCACACCGGCGCCCTGGCCGCCCTCGCAGAGGAGGGGCTCGGGCCGGAGGCGCTGGTGCACGTCGAGACCGAGCAGATGGACGTCGCCGCGGGCCGCGACGCCGGGGCCCGGCTGCTGGGCATGTCGCCGCGCCCGTCGGCGGTCTTCTGCGCCAACGACCTCCTCGCGCTCGGCGTGCTCCAGACCCTCTTCGCGGCGGGGGTCTCGGTGCCGGGCGACATCGCGCTCGTCGGCTACGACGACATCGAGTTCGCCGCCGCGGCGGCGGTGCCCCTGACCTCGGTGCGCCAGCCGGCGCACCGGATGGGCCGGGAGGCCGCGGAGCTGCTGATCGAGGAGACGGAACGGGGCGTGGAGAACCACGACCACCAGCGGATCGTGCTCCAGCCCGAGCTGGTGGTCCGCAGCTCCAGCCTCAGACAGCAGCGCTGACGGCGCCGGGCTCCGCGGGTACGGGCCTGGGGCCGGGGCCCTGGCCGGGCGTGCCGGCCAGGAGCCGGGTCAGCTCGCGGACCGCCGTGCGGCCGGCGCGGTTGGCGCCGATGGTGCTCGCGGACGGGCCGTAGCCCACGAGGTGGATCCGCGGGTCGCGGGCCGCGCGAGTGCCGTCCATGCGGATGCCGCCGCCCGGCTCGCGGAGCCGCAGCGGCGCCAGGTGGTCGACGGCCGCGCGGAAGCCCGTGGCCCACAGGATCGCGTCGGCGCGGAAGACCGTCCCGTCCGCCCAGGCCACGCCGTCCGGCGTGATCCGCTCGAACATCGGCCGCCGCACCAGCACGCCGGCCGACTGCGCGGCGCGTACCTCGTCCGTCAGCGCCAGACCGGTCTCGCCGACCACGCTCTTCGGCGGCAGTCCGGCCCGTACCCGCTCGTCGACCCTGGCGACCACCGCGCGGCCCCAGTCCTCGGTGAACGGGCCCTCCCGCCACACCGGCGGCCGGCGTGTCACCCAGGCGGTCTCCGCCGCGGTCCCCGCCAGCTCCAGCAGGTGCTGCGTGCCGGAGGCGCCGCCGCCGACGACCACGACGCGCTGCCCGGCGAAGTCCTGCGGGCCGCGGTACTGCGCCGTGTGGAGCTGCCGGCCGCGGAACGTCTCCTGGCCCGGGTAGCGCGGCCAGAACGGCCTGTCCCAGGTGCCCGTGGCGTTGACCAGCGCCTGCGCCGACCACGTGCCCGCGTCCGTGACCACCTGGAGCCGCCCGGCCTCCGCCCCGGCGCCCTCGCGCACCTCGGTGACGTTCACCGGCCGGCGCACGGGCAGCTCGAAGGTGCGTTCGTATGCGCCGAAGTACTCGGCGACGACCTCCGCGGCCGGCCGGGTGCCGTCCGCCTCCGCGGCGGCCAGCGGCATGCCGGGCAGGTCGTGTACGCGGTGCGCCCTGCCGTACGTCAGCGTCGGCCACCGGAACTGCCACGCGCCGCCCGGCCCGGGGGAGTGGTCCAGGACGACGAAGTCCAGGCCCGCGCGGCGCAGGAAGTACGCCGCCGACAGCCCGGCCTGTCCCGAGCCGATCACCACCACCTGCGTCCGTACGATGCCGCTCATGTGTGCGCCAACGCCCGTGGCGGCACGGATCTTCCCCATGCGCGATGCTGGCCCCATGACCGACGTCTTCACC
Source organism: Streptomyces sp. NBC_01808 (assembly GCF_035917395.1). NCBI lineage: Bacteria > Bacillati > Actinomycetota > Actinomycetes > Kitasatosporales > Streptomycetaceae > Streptomyces > Streptomyces sp. NBC_01808. Next base: position 823,191 of record NZ_CP109072.1, on the reverse strand, counting down.
ACCCACGCGCTCCGGATCACCACCGGGTCCGGCGAGACCGTGCACGACCTCACCGCAGAGTGCGACGCCTTCCTGCGCGAGGCTGCCGACGGCCGCGACGGGCTGCTCAACGTCTTCGTCCCGCACGCCACCGCGGGCATCGCGCTCATCGAGACGGGCGCGGGCAGCGACGACGACCTCCTCGCCGCGCTGCACGACCTGCTGCCCGCCGACGACCGCTGGAACCACCGGCACGGCAGCCCGGGACACGGCCGCGACCACGTGCTGCCCGCGCTGGTGCCGCCGCACGCCACGCTGCCGGTGATCGGCGGCCGGCTGGAGCTGGGCACCTGGCAGTCGGTGGTGCTGGTCGACACCAACCGCGACAACCCGCAGCGCAGCGTGCGGCTGTCGTTCCTCGGCTGAGCGCGGTCCTGCCGGCCGGGGCACCGCGGGCGGACGGCAGGGGGCTGCCGCGGGACTTCGCGGAGCGGCTGCCGCGGCCGGAGCGGCTGGGGCTGCCCGCGGCGTTCCGGCTGGCCGGCGGGCGGCCGGTCGGGGCGCGCGGAGCCGCTGGAGTCCCGCCCCGCGGTACGGCCCCCGCCCCGGATCCGTACGCTCGTCGTCGCCGTACTGGCCCTGGCCGCCCTGGTGTTCGGTCTCGGCCGGCTCGCGGACGCCACCCAGACCCGGCCCCACGAGCGCCCCACCGCGGCGGCGACGACGGTCGTCTTCGAGATCGCGGTGCGCGGCTCCGCCGACGCGGCTGCGGCCGGATGGCCGCGCACGACCTGTGGGAGAGCTGCCGCCGCGCGACCCGCGTACCCGCGCACCACGCCCCGCTGAGCCGGCTGGAGGGCGACCTCTGGGTGGGCAGCGTGCGCCCGACGCTCGGCGACCACGACCGCATGCGGCTGCGCGGCTGCCTGGACGACGCCACCGCCGAGCGCACGACGGCGAAGGTTCTGGGCGACGGCCAAGTCGGCGGCTGAATACGCGCGGGTAATTTCAGGAAACCACCCGCCGGTTCCCCCCTTTTCCTTCGCTGAATGCCGGGGAAAAGACTCCGGTCAACTCCCCTGAAGGCTCCAATCCGAGTAGTGCGGACTACTCGGTCGCGCGGTGGACCGGGCGGCCGAACTCAGTAGCCTTTTCACGGGGATTCGCGCGGCCCGTACGCGCTTCGCATTTTCCCTCGAATTGACAGAAGCTTTAAAGAAACTTGAGAGAGGGAGGATGCGCAGCATGACGATCCGAAGACGCCCTCATGCCGCCGGATCCGCGCCCCGGCGCAGGTCGGTGCTGCTCGGCGGGATCGGCGGCGCCTCGACCGCGGCCCTGGCCGCGCTGGGCCACAGCGGTTCCGCAACCGCCGCCGAGTCGGCCGGTCAGGTGCCGGCGGCGGCCGCCGACTTCGACTTCGACACAGGCAACTTCGTCAGTGATCTGATCGCCACCTTCCGTCCCGCGGAGGACGTCTACGGCCCCATGGACGTGACCGTGCTCCACCGGTTCATCCATTTGTCGACGGCCGCCTGGTTCGACGCCTTGGCGCCCTATCACCCGACGGCCGTGGGCGTTTACTCCCGTATCGGCCGCCGCCCTTCGAGCGAGTCCACCACCAACCGGAACAAGAACATCGCCGCGCTGTACGCCAATTACCGGGTGATCAAGGGTGTGGAGCCGGGCCGCGGCACGGCCTTCCGCGACCTCATGACCGCGATCGGTCTTGACCCCGACGACGAGTCGGAGAACCCGACCAGCCCCATCGGCATCGGCAACCTGGCGGGCAAGGCCGTCCTGGCCCGTACGGCACACGACGGCATGAACCAGCTCGGCGACGCGGGCCGCACCTACAACGGCCGCCCGTACCAGGACTACACCGGCTACCGCCCGGTCAACTCCGCGTACGAGCTGACGAACCCCTCCCGCTGGCAGCCGAAGCACGGCACCCACAACCGCCGCCTCGCCGGGAACGCGGGCGACAAGGGGATCTTCACCGTCCAGGCGTTCGTCACCCCGCAGCAGCGTCTGGTCAGGGCCCACACCTTCCGCGACCCGGGCGCCTTCGGGCTCGCGCCGCCCGAGTTCAGCGACCACACCAGGCCGGGGGAGTACAAGCGCTCCGTGGACCAGATCCTGGAGGCGTCGGCCGCGCTGACCGACGAGCAGAAGGTGAAGGCGGAGATCTTCGACAACAAGTTCCTCGGCGTCGGCATCTCCGTGGGCGCCGCGGCGCAGGCGCACGGCGAGCTGGACCTGGACGACCTCGTCCACCTGCTCTTCGGCAGCACGGTCGCGATCTACGACTCGCTCGTGGCGATCTGGCACTACAAGGCCAAGTACGACGCCGTCCGGCCGTTCAGCGTGGTCCGGCACGTCTACGGCAGCCGCCGGGTCACCTCCTGGGGTGGCGTGGGCAAGGGCACGGTGCGCGACATGCCCGCCGACGAGTGGACGAGCTACCTCAACGTCGGCGACCACCCCGAGTACCCCTCCGGCTCCGGGGGCGTCTGCGCGGCCCAGGCGCAGGCGACGCGGCGGTTCTTCGACGACGACGTGCTGGACTGGACGTTCCGGGCGCCGGCCGGGTCGACGATGGTCGAGCCGGGGGTCACCCCGGGCGCCGACCTCGCGGTGCACTGGGACACCTGGACGGAGTTCGTCAGGGACTGCGCGTACAGCCGGCTCTGGGGCGGCGTGCACTTCTCGAAGACGGCGGAGCGGTCCATCCCGTTCGGCGAGCAGTTCGGGGATCTGGCCTACGAGTTCGTGCAGCGGCACGTCAGGGGCGAGGTCGCGGAGGACTGACCCGGCCACCGGGACGCGGGGAGCGCGGGGCGGTGCGGAACCACGGCACCGCCCCGTGCCCGGCTGCCGGGCGGTCCCGCGTCCGCGCGGCACGCCCGGCCCGTACGCCCCGGTGCGCGGCCGCGGGTCACGCCCCGCCCGTCACCCACGCGAACGCCCGCTCCGCCGAGAACTCCCGCTGCCCGCCCCGGAACACCAGCCCCGCACCCGACTCGACCGCCTCGTCCGCCTGCTCCGGCAGATACGGCACCGCCACGCACCGCATCCCCGCCCGGCGCGCGGCCTCCCACCCCGGCGGCGCGTCCTCCACCACCGCGCAGTCCTCAGGCCGTACGCCCAGCCGCCGGGCCGCCTCCAGGAACACGTCCGGCTCCGGCTTGCCCCGCTCGACCTCCTCCGCCGAGACCAGCGTGGGGAACAGCCCGTCGAGCCCCGCCGCCGGCAGCACCGCCTCGATGGCGGTGCGCGAGGAGCCGGACGCGACGGCGATCGGGCTCCCGGCCGCACGCAGCATCTCGGCGAGCATCCGCATCTGCGGATACGCCTGGGTCGACGCCCGCGCCAGTTGCAGGTACGCGGCGTTCTTCTCCGCCATCAGCTCCGCCACCGGCGCCGCCAGCGCGTACCGTTCGCGCAGCGTGCGCATCGTCTCCAGGGTGCCGACGCCCAGGAAACCGGCGTGCTCCTCCCAGGTGAAGCCGGTGATGCCGTGCTGTTCGAGAACACGGCGCCCGGCCTCGTAGTAGTTCGGTTCGCTGTCGACGAGGGTGCCGTCGAGGTCGAAGACGACGGCGGTGGTACCGGTGGCGCTCATACGGCAAGCATGCCAAGCCCGGCACGAAGCGGACGCCCCGGGTCCGTCGGCCGGGGCAGCGGTCAGCCGGTGACCGGGATGCCGGGGTTGACCAGGCCGCGGCCGCCGCTGACGGTGTTGCTGCCGGAGACGGTCACGGGGCAGTTCCGCGCGTCGTAGTTGGTGACGTTGATGGCGTACCGGTCGGGGCCCGTCGCGCCGCCGAGGTCGGACCTGTTGCCGCGGAACGTGGCGTTGCAGCCCCAGCCGTCCTGCACCTCGTGGGTCTGGTAGCCGTCGTTGGTCGTGCCGCGGCCGGTGTTCTCCGCCACCAGCACGTCGTTGCCCTTGATGTCGACCCACGAGTCGTCGTAGTTCGCGCCCGTCAGGCCGCTGCCGTCGAAGGTGTTGCCGATGATCCGGGCGCCGGTGGTGCCTTCCTTGATGTCGACGTTCTCGCCGCCGACGCCGGGTCCGATCGTGTTGCCCTCGATCAGGATGCGGTCGCTGCGGTCTCCGGTGCCGCCCGCGCTGCCGACGTAGACGCCCTCGCCCATGCCGCGGCCGTTCCGGCCGGTGTCGTGGATCCGGGAGGCGGTGATCGAGCCGTCGGAGCTGGAGTCGCGGAAGTGCACGGCCTCCATGTCCAGGTCGTGCACGGTGACGGAGGTGATGTCCACGTGGTCGGCGGCGTCCATCACGATGCCCTTCTGGCCGCCGGTGACCGTGAATCCGGTCAGATTCCAGTACGAGGCGCCGTCCAGGTGCAGCCCGTAGCCGCCGCCGGCGACCAGCACGGCGCCGGCGGAGCCCGTGAGGGTGGCGGGCGCGGAGCCGCTGCCGGAGGCGGCGATGTCGAAGTTGCCGCGGTACGTGCCGTCCGCCATACGGATGGTGTCTCCCGGTCCCGCGGCGGCGAGGGCCGCCTCCAACTCGTCGGCCGTGGACACGTCGATCACCTCGGCGGCGTCCGCGGGCCGGGCGGCGGCAGCCGCCTGGAAGCCGCCCAGCAGGGCGGCGGCGGACACCAGGGCGGCCGCGATACGGGTGCTGTGCGCTCCGTGCATGCCGGGTCTCCTCATATGGGGGGATCTCACGGTGCGCGGCCCCTGCGCGGACCACATTGTGCTGCACATCCACCCGATGCGGTACGGGCCCGGCAGGCCGGACCGGGTGGGGAGCCAGGGGTGAGGGAGACCGCCGGACGGCCGGGAGATCGTCGGGTAGGGTCGCCCGGACCGGCTCCGGACCTGCTGGAAGGGGAAAGCGCATGGGTGAATCGGTTCTGCGGGCTTGTGTCGGCTCGTTCTCCAGTGGCGGCGGTGCCGGGATCACCGTCGCCGACGTCGACCCCGGCACAGGCGCCCTCACTCCGCGGCACTCGACCGACGCGCTGCGCGACCCCTCGTTCCTCGCCGTGGCCGACGGCGGCCTGCTGTACGCCGTGAGCGAGACCGAGGGCGGCAGCGTGGCCGCGTTCCGGCTCGCCGACGACAAGCCCGAGCCCGCCGGCGACCCCGTACCCGTCAGCGGTGACCACCCCACCCACCTCGCGCTCGCCGGCGGCCACGTCCTCACCGCCAACTACACCTCCGGCAGCTTCAGCACGGTGACCGTCAACCGCGACGGCACTCTCGTGGGACCCGCCGCGCTGCTGCAGCACGAGGGCAACGGCCCGGTCGCCGAGCGGCAGGAGGGCCCGCACGCCCACCAGGTGGTCCCGGACCCGACCGGCCGCTGGGTCCTCGGCGTCGACCTCGGCACCGACTCCGTGCTCGTCTGCGCCCTCGACGCCGACCGCGGCGCCCTGCGGCTGAACCACGAGGTGCCGCTGCGCCCCGGTACCGGCCCGCGTCACCTGGCCTTCCACCCGGAAGGACACCGCGTCTACGTCGCCTGCGAGCTGGAGCCGGTCGTCACCGTCTGCTCCTGGGACGCCGCCACCGGCACCCTCGAACCGCTCGCCGAGGCCCCGCTGCTGACGGACGAGACGGCCGCGGCGGACGAGACCCCGTACGCCTCCGGCATCGCCGTCTCCCCGGACGGCCGCTTCTGCTGGACCGCCGTCCGCGGCCCCGACGTCGTCGCCACCCTCGCGCTCGGCGCCGACGGCGGCGTCAGGGACCTCGTCTCGAACGTCCCCTGCGGCGGCACCTGGCCGCGGGACCTCGCGATCGACCCGGGCGGCCGGCACCTCTACGCGGCCAACGAGCGCTCCGGGGACGTCACATGGTTCGACATCGACCCTGAGAGCGGCACCCCGCGGCGCTCCGGCTCGGCCGTGCTGCCGGCGGCGTCGTGCGTCGTGTTCGCCTGACCCGGGCACACCGGCCGGCCCGTACCCCGGGCGCGCAGAGCCGGTCCTGAAGCAGCGGAGCCGCCGGCATGTGCCGGCGGCTCCGGAAGATGTCCTGCGGGTACGTCAGCGCAGCGGCGACCCGGCGGGCTGCGGCGCGATGCCCAGCGTCGTCGTGTACTGTGTCAGCGCCAGTTGCCCCACCGACGGGTACGGGCCCAGCGGCTCCGCCGCCTCGCACGCCGCCTCCTCAGCCGCGGCGGCCAGCATCCCCGCGGGCAGCTCCGGGCCCAGCGCGTACGGCGCGAGCGCGAGCCGCGCGGAACCCGAACTCCGCAGCGACTCAGCGACCTTGGCCACCGCACCCGGCCGGTCCAGCGCCGCCGCCATCACCGGCACCGCCAGCCGCGCCGAGAGCAGCATGCCCGTCACGCCCGCCGCCTGCACGGCCTCCTCGCCGCCCACGGCGCCGAGGATGATGCCGTCCGCGGCGGTCGCGACCGTGAACAGCCGCGCACGGTCCGCGCGGGCGAGGCCCGCCTCGGAAAGACGCACGTGCAGCGCCTCGGCGAGCAGCGGGTGCGGCCCGAGGACGCCGGTGAGCTCGACCGCCGTCCCGCTCGCGGCGATCGTGTCGCGCAGCCGGTCCAGCAGCACCGGGTCGGGGCCCGCGAGCAGCGGCACCACGACGGCCACCGGCACGTCCTCCGCCACCTCCAGCGTCCCGGCCTCGGCGAGCGCCGCGCGCTGCGCCGCGGCCTGCGCGAGGACCGCCGTCAGCGGCGGGAACTCCTCGTTCTCGCCCTCGACGTAGGCCACCCGGCCGTCGAGCCCCGGAAGGTCGGAGCGGGCGATGCTGAGCACCTCCTCCGCCATGCCACGAATCTCCGCGGACGGCGCCCCGGGCACGGCCAGGACCAGCGCCGGCGCGCCCTCGGGCGCGCTCGGCCGCTCCGGCTTGCGGTGCCGCCCCGGCTGACGGCGGGGCATACGTACGGGCAGACCGGCTGCGTGTCCATCGGCAGAGCTCATGGCGCCGCATGCTAACGCCTCACCGCGGTCCGCCACATGCCCGGGGTCGCCATTCGCCCGCGGGCGTGACCGCGGGAGCACACCGGCGGACAGGCGGTGACCGCTCTCGTACGGACCGTCCCCGCGCCGTTACGCGCGGTCCCCGCGCCCGCGCCGCCCGCGGCCCGGGAAAGCGGTCTACCAGACGTCGAGCATGCCCCGCTCCACCGGCAGCAGCAGCTCATCGGACGCCAGCGCGGCGGCGATCCGGAGCGACCCCGCCAGCGGCGTCGCCGTCGCGGTCGACACCCGGGCGCGCGGCAGCCGTACCGCAAGCTCCGCGCGCAGCGGCGCGAGCAGCGGCTCCCCGATGCCGAAGAGCCCGCCCGTGAGCGCGACCGTGCTGCCGGGGTCCGCGGGGCAGACCGCGACGGCCGCGGCGGCGATGTGCTCGCCCGCCTCGGTGAGGATCCCGGCGGCGACCGGGTCGTGCGGCGCGCAGCGGGCGACCTCCGGGGCGAACGAGGCCAGCACCGCCGGGCGGTCGGGCCGCGGGTAGAGCAGGCCGGGCATCTGCGTACCGGTGCCGAAGACCGTCTCCATCCGGGCCAGCAGCGCCGCGGAGCCCCCGCGGCGGCCGTCGAACGCCCGCATCGCCGCCTCCAGACCGGCCCGCCCGATCCACGCGCCGCCCCCGCAGTCGCCGAGCAGATGCCCCCAGCCGTCGGCCCGCCGCCACCCCGCGGCGTCGAGCCCGGTGCCGACCGCGATCATGCCGGTGCCGGCGGCGACGACGGCGCCGGGGTGCTGCCCGATGCCGCCCGCGTACGCGGTGACCCCGTCGGCGGCGAGCGCCAGGTGCCGTACGCCGAGGGCGTCCGTCAGGGCGTGCGGCAGCCGGGCGCGCAGATCGGCGCCGAGGGTGGCCATGCCGGCGGCGCCGACGCACACGGCGGCGAACGACTCGGCGCCTGCGGCGCCCAGCAGCCGGTGCGCGGCGGGCAGCAGCTTGCCGAGGAGGTCGTCGGCGTCGATCCCGTTGTCCCCGGTGGCGACGGGGCCCGCGGTCTCCACGGCGGCGTCGCTCTCCGCCGGGTCGCCGCCGTCCGCGGGGACGGCCACCGCGGCGATGCGCAGCCCCGAGCCGCCGGAGTCGATGCCGAGCACCCATCGGGCCGTAGCGCTGGTCATGGCGGCTATCCGTTCGTCGGCAGCGTCCAGTCCACCGGCTCCGCGCCCTGCTTCTGCAGCAGCTCGTTGGCCCGGCTGAAGGGGCGGGAGCCGAAGAAGCCGCGGTCGGCGGACATGGGGGAGGGGTGGGCGGACTCGATGGCGGGGTAGTCGCTGAGCATGGGGCGCAGGTTGCGCGCGTCGCGGCCCCACAGGATCGCCACCAGCGGCCGGCCGCGGGCGGCGAGCGCCCGGATGGCCTGCTCGGTGACCTGCTCCCAGCCCTTGCCGCGGTGCGCGGCGGGGCTCCTGGGCGCGGTGGTGAGCGCCCTGTTGAGCAGGAGCACGCCCTGCGCGGTCCAGGGAGTGAGGTCGCCGTTGGCGGGGCGGGGGTGGCCCAGGTCGTTGTGCAGCTCGCGGAAGATGTTCTCCAGGCTGCCGGGCAGCGGGCGCACGTCGGGGGCGACGGAGAAGCTGAGGCCCACGGCGTGGCCCGGGGTGGGGTACGGATCCTGGCCGACGATGAGCACCCGCACGTCGTCGAACGGCTGCTGGAAGGCCCGTAGCACGTTCGGCCCTGCGGGCAGGTATGTTCGCCCCGCCGCGACCTCCGCGCGGAGGAAGTCGCCCATGGCGGCGATCTGTTGGGCGACCGGTTCCAGGGCCTTGGCCCAGCCGGCTTCGACGATGTCGGGGAGAGGACGTCCAGCCATGGCCGGTCACTCTACTGGCTCCACGGGCCCCCACCCGCCACGTCTCAGACAGCCGCCGCCCGTACGCACAGCACGTCCGGCAGGTGCGCGGCGAGCTGCGTCCAGCTCTCCCCTTCGTCGGCGCTGGCGAAGACCTCCCCGTTGCGGTTGCCGAAGTACACCCCCGCGGGGTCGGCGTCGTCGGTGCACAGCGCGTCCCGCAGCACCGTGCCGTAGTGGTCCTCCGCCGGCAGCCCCGCCGACAGCGGCTCCCAGGTCGCCCCGGCGTCCGACGTGCGGTAGACCCGGCAGCGGTTCTCCGCGGGCACCCGGTCGGCGTCGGCGGTGATGGGGAAGAGGTACGCGGTGTCGCCGCGCGAGGGGTGCGCGGCGACGGCGAAGCCGAAGTCCGAGGGCAGTCCTGCGCCGATGTCGGTCCAGGTGGCCCCGGCGTCGTCGCTGCGGTAGACGCCCCAGTGGTTCTGCAGGTAGAGGCGGTCCGGGTCGACGGCGTCCCGCGCGACCTTGTGCACGCACTGGCCGAACTCCGGGAACTTCTCCGGCTGGAAGACGACCTGCACCCCGGAGTTCGACGGGGCCCAGCTCGCCCCGCCGTCCACCGTGCGGTACACCCCGCCGGCGGACACGGCGACCGTCACGGACTCCGCGTCCCGCGGGTCGGTGACCACCGTGTGCACCGCGAGCCCGCCGCCGCCCGGCTCCCACTTCTCCCGCGTCGGGTGGTCCCACAGCGACCGCATCAGCTCGAACGTCTCGCCGCCGTCCGTGGACCGGAACAGGCCGCCGGGCTCCGTGCCCGCGTACACCACACCGGGGGCCTCGGCCCCCGCGGGCTGCAACTGCCAGACCCGCTCCAGCGAAGTGCCGGTGTCCTTCGGGTACTTCACCGGCTGCTGCGTGGGCTCCTCCCACGTCGCGCCGAGGTCGTCGGAGTGGAAGACCGACGGGCCCCAGTGGGCGCTGTCGCCCCCGGCGAGCACCCGGGGCGCCGCGCCGCGGGTGTCGATGCCCACCGAATAGATCGCCTGGGCCTTGAAATGAGGCCCGTCCAGCTCCCACGCGCCGCCCCTGCGCCGTCCCAGGAACAGCCCCTTGCGCGTGCCGACCGCCAGCACCACGTCCTGCATAGGGTCCACCTCCGTGCGACCTCGTCGTCGACTACGGGTCAGTCTGCACCCGGCCACTGACAACGCCCCCGGGACGCGCGGAACCGCGGGCCGGGGAGCTACGCCAGCTTCTCCATCCGGCCGATCTCGCTGAGCTGCTGCGCGATCACGCCGGTCGCCAACTGCTCGACGTACTCGTTGTTGCCCTTGCCGAGCACCTTCTCGGCCATCTTCACCGCGCCCTCGTGGTGGGCGATCATCAGCTTGAGGAACAGCGCGTCGAACTCCTCGCCGCGCGCCGCCCGCAGCCGGTCGAGGTCCGCCTCGCTCGCCATCCCGGGCATCGCCTCGTGCCCGCCCGCGTGCCCGCCGTCGTGGCCTTCCTCGCCGCCGCCGCCCGGATTCTCCTCCAGCCACGCCTCCATCACCGCGATCTCCGGCTGCTGCCCGGCGGCGATCCGCTCGGCGATGCTGCGCACGCCCTTGGCGCCCGCGCGCTTCTCGGCGAGGCCGGTCATCACGATCGCCTGCCCGTGGTGCTCGATCATGTCGCGCATGTACGTGGTGTCCGCCGAGTTGGGCCGGTCGTCGCCGCGCGCCTCCTCGACCTCGTCCGCGGGGATCGTGGCTGCCTGTTCGCCCGGCTTCCCGGGCGCGATGACGGATGCCTTGCCGCCGTCCCCGGCGTTTTCGGACGAGTCGCCCCCGGTGCAGCCGGCCAGCAGCAGGGCGGCGGTGAGCGGAACGACTGAGGCGAGCGCGCGACGGTGCCGCAAGGGTGACCTCCGTACAGGTGGTTCCGGCGAGTTGCCAGGTAGGTCTAGCACGAGCGGGTGCTGACAGGACCAAAACTTTCCATTACAACTGTGTTTCCGTCTGTTGTTCTGTACATGCTTGGCGAGATACTGCCTTGATTTCAACAGCCGTAGGCGCACCACTGGGAGGGAATCACGTGACGTCGTTGCACAGATCACGTACGCGGCGCAGAGGTCTGGCCGCGGCCGCGGCCCTGATCGGGCTCGTGGGCTCGCTGCTCACCGCCGGCACCGCGGCGGCGGTGCCGGACCCGGGCGACGGGCCGAACGCCCCCAAGAAGCTCAGCAGCAGTGAACGTTCGCAGGCGCAGGAAGCCATCGAGCGCGGTGACGTGCCGGGCGTGGACGAGATCGACAAGAGCGACAACATCGAGCACGTCGCCCACCTCGACAAGGGCGCCCTGCAGGGCACCAACTCCGACATCGCCTTCCAGGGCCGTTACGCCTTCGCGGGCAACTACGACGGCTTCGTCATCTACGACATCGCCGACCCCAAGAGCCCCGAGGTCGTCAGCGAGGTGCTCTGCCCCGGCTCGCAGAACGACGTGTCGGTCTCCGGCGACCTGCTGTTCCTGTCCACCGACTCGTCGCGCAGCGACGACTCCTGCAACAGCACCACCCAGCCCGCCACGGAGAAGGACTCCTGGGAGGGCATGAAGGTCTTCGACATCAGCGACAAGCGCAACCCCGAGTACGTCGCCGCCGTCGAGACCGCCTGCGGCTCGCACACCCACACCCTGGTGCCCGAGCGCAAGAACGTCTACATCTACGTCTCCTCGTACTCGCCCAGCGCCACCTTCCCCGACTGCCAGCCGCCGCACGACGGCATCTCGATAGTCAAGGTGCCGCGGTCCGCGCCTGAGCGCTCGGAGGTCATCGACTTCCCGGTGCTGTTCCCCGACGGCGGCAACCCGGGCAGCCCCGGCAAGTCGGCCACCACCGGCTGCCACGACATCACCGCCTTCCCCAAGCTCGACCTCGCGGCGGGCGCCTGCATGGGCGACGGCATCCTGATGGACATCTCCGACCCGGAAGCGCCGGAAGTCATCGATCAGGTGAGTGACTACGAGAACTTCGCCTTCTGGCACTCGGCGACGTTCAGCAAGGACGGCGAGAAGGTCGTCTTCACCGACGAGCTGGGCGGCGGCGGCGCCGCGACCTGCAACGAGGAGATCGGCCCGAAGCAGGGCGCCAACGGGATCTACGACCTCAAGCAGCGCGGCGACAAGTCCGAGCTCATCTTCCGCAGCTACTACAAGATCCCGCGGCACCAGGCGGACACCGAGAACTGCGTCGCGCACAACGGCTCGCTGGTCCCGGTGGCCGGCGGCCGCGACATCATGGTGCAGGCCTGGTACCAGGGCGGCGTCTCCGTCTGGGACTTCACCGACTCCCGCAACCCCAAGGAGATCGGTTACTTCGAGCGCGGCCCGCTTTCGGACACCTCCCTTGTCACCGGCGGTTCCTGGTCCGCGTACTACTACAACGGCTATGTCTACTCCAACGACATCGCCAAGGGCCTGGACGTCCTGAAGATCAACGACCGGCGCACGGACAGCGCGGGCTCTGTGCGGCTGCCCGAGCTGAACACGCAGACGCAGCCGGACTACCGCTGATCCGCGGGCACCGCTGACCGGCACGTCGCCGGCCGGCTCCGGTCCGCGTACGGACCGGTCCGTGTTCCGTCCGGTCCGCGTACCCGGCGGTGGCCGCTTCCCGCGGCTACCGCCGGTGCGCGGCCCGCACCGGCGTCCCGTCGAAGGGCTGCACGCCCTCCGGCGGGACGCCGAGGTGCCAGTCCAGCCCGTAGCGCCGGAACAGCTCGCCGCGCAGCCGGTCGAGCGGCATCGGCACCCCCGGCAGCAGCAGCGCGAAGACCGCGCCCATGAGCTGGGCGCGCAGCATCGGGTATTCGGCGTCCGGGTGGGGCGAGCCCCAGCACGCCACGGTGTCGCGCAGCAGGACCGCGAGCTGCTGCTGCTCCGCGCACTGGATGAAGCCGTCCGCCTGCAGAATGCCCGCCATGTGGTGGCGCATGAGCACCGGGTGGTCCTGCGAGAGGCCCAGGATCGCGTCGATGGCGCGGGCCATCCGCTCCTGCCCGTCCTCGGTGTGGGACGGGCGCTCCAGGGCGGCCCCCAGCGTAAGATGCATCAGCCGGTGGACCGCCGACTGCACCAACTGGCGTTTGCCGGGGAAGTAGTACGAGACCAGACCGCGCGCAGAACCCGCGCGTTCGGCGATGTCTCCCAAGGTCGTGCCCTCGAAGCCCCGTTCGTCGACCAGCTCCACCGTGGCTTGCAGCAGACGCTCCCGGGAACGGCGTCGGAGTTCTTCATTGACTGCGGGCCTGCGGGGGGACATCCTGTAACTCCTGCCTTCACTGGCTGAGAGCCAGTATACTCAGCAAGGCTTCCGGTACTGAGGCGAGCGCCCCGGTGCCGGGAAGAGCGGTGGGCTCGGGCGATGCGGGGGATCGCCTGAGCCCACCATGCCTCGGCGCAGAATTTTTCCGTCCTGCCGGGAACCCGGAGCCTCAGTCGGCCGTTTGACGGTGTGAGGCCCCGCGCTCCCCCGTCGCGGGGCCTCACCAATTGCCGTGGGTCGGCCGGCCCGCCCCGGCGCCGTGCCCGGGGGACGCGTACGGGAGGAAGGACATGCTGACACCGGGCCGCGAGGTCGAGGTCACGCTGGTCAAGCAGCTCAGGCCGGGCCTGAGCTACCCGGCGGTCGTCGTCCGCGACGACGGCAACCACGCGGTGGTACGGGCCCCCTGGGCCGGCCCGAAGGAGCGCGACGCGGGGTACGTGCGGTTCGAGCAGGGCGACGTGTGGACCGAGCACTTCTGGCGCGACCGCTGGTATTCGGTCAAGGAGATCCAGGCCGCCGACGGCCGCATCAAGGGCTGGTACTGCGACGTGGCCAGGCCCGCCCGCGTCGAGGAGGACCGGGTCACCGTGCACGACCTGGAGCTCGACCTCTGGCTCTCCGGCGACCGGCAGACCCTTCTCCGGCTGGACGAGGACGAGTTCGTCGCCAGCGGCCTGCCCGAGCGCGACCCCGGCACCGCCGCCCGCGCCCGCGCCGCGCTCGACGAGCTGGAGGAACTGGCCCGCGCCGGCCTCGACGCGCTGCTGGCCGCCTGACGTGACGTCGCGCGACGCCGCCCGGCCGCTCCTCGACCGCTTCCTCGCCGCCCTGCGCGCCGCCGTGCCGCTGGAGGCGCTGTGGGCCCACGGCTCGCTCGCCCTCGGCGACTACCGCCCGTACCGCAGCGACCTCGACCTCATCGCCGTCGTCCGCCATGACGTCGGCGCCGACCCCGCGGCCCGCGGGCGGCTGAAGGCGCTGCACCGCAGGCTCCACCGCGAGGTGCCGCTCGCCGCCAAGCTGCACTGCTCGTACGTCGCCGTGGACCGCCTCGCCGGCGCCGGCCTCGACCACCTCACCTGGGCCCACGCCGAGTTGTTCAGCCGCCCCGTCACCCCGGTCACCCGGCGCGAGCTGCACACCGGCGCGCTGGTGCTGCACGGCCCCGGCCCTTCCGGGCTGCTCCCGCCGCTGCCGGACGCGGAGTTGACGGCGTTCATCCGCAAGGACCTCGGGGAGTACTGGCTGCCCACCACCGCCTCGCGGCGGCGGTGGCTGCGCGACGTCTGGGTCGACCTCGGCCCGATCACCGTCGCCCGGGCCGGCGTCACCCTGCGCGAGGGCCGTCTGATCACCAAGGGCGAGGCCCTCGACGTGCTCGCCGCCACCGGCGCCCCCGCGGCCCTGGTCGACGACATCCGCGACCGCCGGTACGCGGAACATCCGGCCCGCACCGCTCCGCTCTGGCGGCTGCGCCGCGCCACCCTGGCCCGCGACTACGTCCGCTCCCGCATCCCCGTCACCCTCGCGGACCCCGGCACCGCTCCTTGACAGGACGGTGTACGGAGTCCACTGTTCCGTGCATTTCCCCACCCCGAACGGGAGTCGCATGGCTGTCTACATCTGCTCGCTCATCGTCGACGAACCGCAGGTCATACCCGCCGACGGCGAGTACCACATCGTCCGCTTCCCCTACGGCGCCCGCGAGTCGTTCGACGCCCACGGCATGCACCAGGCGGCCCAGCCCGACGGCAAGCGGTCCTCCTACCCGGACCGCCGCTCCGGCCTGATCTGGCCGAGCCGGGAGGGCTGGGGGTCGCTGACCGCGATGGTGTACTGGGAGAAGGGCGACTACACCGAGGTCCGGGACCGGTTCGCCCGCGACCCCCTCGGCCTCGCCGGCGGCTATGACGCCACCGCGACCGAGGACCACGCCGGCACCCCCGGCGGCGAGTACCGCCACAAGCACCACGAGATCTTCGTCCGGCCGCGCACCCCGCTGGCGTTCCTCGTCCGCCACAACGGCGGCAGGAGCGCGCGCATCACCCACGCGCAGTTCAAGCTGGCCATCCACCCGGCTGCCGAGATGCCGGCCGCCGGAAGCTGAACCCCCGCGCGGGCGGCGGCCGTACGCGGGCCCTCAGCCGACGAGCCCCAGCACCGGCCGCAGCCCGTCCGGGCGTTCGGCGGCCGGCAGGTGGTCCACCGGGAAGTAGCCGCACCCCAGCGCCGTGGCGCCGCCGTCGGCGCGGCGGTCGTCGCCGACCATCAGCACATCCTCCGGCGCCCGCCCGACCGCCTCGCACGCGACCCGGAACAGCCGCGCGTCCGGCTTCTGCACCCCGTGCTCGTACGACAGCGTGTACGCGTCCACGTACGCGTCGAGCCCGTGCGCGCGGAACACCGGCCGCAGGTCCCAGCCGATGTTGCTCACCACCCCCGTCCGCACCCGGCGCTCCTGCAGCCCGCGCAGCACGGCCGCCGCGTCGGGGTACGGGTCCCACGCCGCCGGCGCCATGTGCCGCTCGTACAGCGCCTCGTAGACCCCGCCGGGCCACGGCAGCGGGACCAGCCGGGCCAGGCCCGTGTACGCGGCCCGGTGCCGCTCCATGCTCCGGTCCCGGGTCCGCCACAGCTCCGCCAGCGACTCCGGTACGCGCTCGGGGAAACTGCCGCCCGGCAGCGCCCCCGCGCGCTCCAGCGCGGCGGCGTACCGCGCGAGCGCGGCGTCGTCGGCGGTCACCCCCGAGGCGTCGAGCGCCGAGCGCAGCCAGCGCACCGCGGGCTCGATGCGGAACAGCGTCCCGGAGAAGTCGAAGAGCACGGCCTTGGGGCTCATCCGCGTACCTCCGACCGCTCGTTGCGCGGGGACCGCTCCACCGTGCCGTACGCCACCGCCGCGATCGCCGCGATGGCCGCGCCCATCAGGGCGCCGCCGATCACGTCGCTCATCCAGTGCACCCCGAGCCACACCCGGGTGAAGCACACGCCCGCCACCGACACGCCCGCCGCCGTCCACGCGGCGTACCGCAGGCCCGCCGGCACGCCGGGCGCGCGGCTCAGCACCCACAGCAGCAGGCCGCAGACCAGCGCGACGGTCATCGCGTGGCCGGAGGGGAACGCGGCGTGCGAGGCGGAGTCCACCGGGTGGGCCCACTTCGGCCGGTCCCGGCCGACCCCCGCCTTCAGGGCGTACTGCAGCACCCAGCCCACTGCGACGGCGCCGGCCAGCCACAGCGGCAGCAGCCGCGCGCCGCGCCACAGCAGCCAGAAGATCACGGCCAGGATCAGCAGCCGCATGGTCGCGGGGTCCCAGACCCAGTCGGTCATGATCCGGTTCGCCCTGGTCCAACCCGGTTCCGACAGGGCGGCGGAGTGCAGCCGCCGGGCGACGCTGCGGTCGGCGTCCATCAGCGGCTGCCAGGTGGCGGCCACCAGCACCGTGAGCAGGACGCTCAGCAGCGTGAGGACGGCGGCGGTGAGGCGCAGGGCGGGGGAGGTGTGGCGAGGCGCGGCGGCTGTCACGCGGCCGACCCTACGCGAGCGCGCTGAGCCCGGGGCCGAAAGCCACCAGCAGCGGTACGGCGGGCGCCGCCAGCGCGGCGACGGTCAGCCGCAGCCGGCGGGCCGGGGTGAACCGCGGGGCCGCCGCGAGCAGTCGGTCGACGCGCTGCGGGAGGTGGGCGTGGTGGCCGTGACCGGGGCCGGGACCGAACACGCCGCGCTCCTCGTTGAGTTCGACCAGCGCGGTGGCGAACGTCATCCGCCCGAAGCGCTGCGAGGCGACGTCGTCGGCGGCCAGCTCGCACAGCCGGTGCACCTCGTCGCGGAACGCCCGGAAGACCGGGAAGCTCGGTACGCCCGCGAGCGCGCCCGCGCAGTGCTGCAGCCAGTGATGCCGGGCCCGGCTGTGCCCCTGCTCGTGCGCGAGCACCGCGTCGAGCTGGCGCTTCTTCAGCCGGCGCAGCGCGGCCGTGGTGATGATGAGCTGGGCGGCCTGCCCGCCGGGCAGCCACCAGGCGTCGGGGCGCTCGCCCTCCAGCACCACCAGCCGTTCGGCGCCGGTGTCCTCGCCGGGCAGCAGCGGCGCCCTGCGGCGCAGCTCCTCGCGGCGCCGGCTGCGCTGCACCCGGGCGGTACGGACCTCGCGTACGAACATCACGGCCGTCCACAGCCCGCCCGCCGCCAGCGCCACGGCGAGCACCGCGGCCCAGGTGGCGCCGGTGGCGTCGCCGTACGCGTCCCGCACCGCGGCGGGCGCCGGGGCGAAGACCCCGCTGTGCACCTGCGCCCAGGCCACGGCGGCGCTCAGCGACATGGCCAGCCCGCAGCACAGCAGCACGGCGGCCACGACGCACTGCCACACCCAGAGCGCGAGCACCGGCTCGCGGTCCGCCCACGCGGCGCGGGTCAGCAGGCGGGGCGCGACCGCGGCGACGAGGACGGCGAAGGCGAGCAGCGTGAGCGGGATCACCATGTGATCAGCGTACGGAGCCGGGGCGCCGGCCGGTACGTGTGTGCCCGTGAAGTGACGGACGACACCGGGGAGTCAGAGGGCGAGGAGCATCGCGACCATGCCCACGCCCATGCAGACCCGGCACGCACCGGCCAGCTCGGGCCGCACCGCCCACCCCCCGCCGGCCCAGGCCCCGGCCGGCCCCCGCGGACCCCCTGCTCCCGCGGCGACCGGCCTCAGGCCCCCGTACAGCACATACAGCACGTAGTACGCCAGCAGCGCCGCGGTGACGGCAGGCAGCCCGGCGGCGGCGCCGTGCCCGCCGTGGTCCGCCGCGCCCATGGCCACCGCCATGTACACCATCGCCAGCGCCCCGATCGCGTGGTGCAGATGGTGCCCCGCGGCGCGCAGCGGCAGCACGGCCCGTACGAACGCGGCCCCGAAGACCACCGCGAACGCGCCCGCCGTCCATGCCGCGGGCCCCGGCAGCCCCGCGGGCAGCGCCATCGCCGCCATGCCCAGACCCATGAGCGCGTCCCCGGCGGCACCGCGCCGCTCCTCGGCGGCGACGGCCCGCATCCGTAGCAGACACAGCCCGGCGACGCCCGCGCACAGCGCGGTCAGCAGCAGGCCGGCGAGCGGCGGTCCGTGCACCAGGGCTCCCTCGGACGACGGCGGCGGCCCCGCGGCACGACTGCGGGGCCGGCCGGTGCCGGCCCGGGACGCAGGGCGCTTTGACGGAAGGCTGTCCGCGCGACTGCGCCCGCACGCGAGCGCACAGGCGCAAGGAGCGGGCGCAGGGGGAGCGCGATACGGCTCAGGCGGTGAAGCGCACCGAGTGCTTCATCCCGGGGAAGTCCGTCACGACGCCTTGCAGCCGGAGGCCGCGGGCGAGCTTCAGTTCCTCGGGGGTGTTGACGGTCCAGGCGATGACCTTCAGCCCCGCGTCCTGCGCGCGGTCGGCCAGCTCCAGCGTCAGCCGGCGGATGTTCAGCGACAGCATCACCGCGCCGACCTCCCGGGCGCGGTCGACCACCCCGAGCCCGTAGTGGCTGGCGACCAGCACCCGCGGCACGTCGGGCAGCAGTTGCCGCATCTCCGCCAGCGCCTCGTCGTGGAACGACAGCACCTCGACGCGGCCGACGAGGTCGTGCGCGGTCATGGCCCCGGCGAGGGCGTTCGCCGCGGCGACGTCCTTGATCTCGACCTGCAGCCGCCCCTTCACCGCCTCGACCACCTCGTCGAAGGTCGGGATGCGCTCGCCCTGGCCGGCGTCCAGCTCGCGCAGCTCGGCGAGCGTGAAGTCGGCGATGGGGCCCTTGCCGTCCGTCGTGCGGTCCACGTCGGGGTCGTGCATGACGACCAGATGGCCGTCCTTGCTCAGATGTACGTCGAGCTCGATGGCGTCCATGCCCTCGCGATCCGCCCGAACGAAGGAGCGGATCGTGTTCTCCGGCTCGACGCCCATCAACCCGCGGTGACCGATGGTCAGAAATGACACTGCGCTCTCGCCCTCCGTCGGCGGTCCGTCACAGACTGGCGCAAAGCCTAGGCCAATTCGGGGAGATCGACACCGGTCGTGCGCGGGTCGGCACGGCGGGTCGCGGCGGAGCCGCGGGCGGGGGCACCCGGGCGTGGGAGAGCCGCCTCGTGCGGCCGCTCGGGCACCCGTAGGGCGTGGGGGACGGGAAGGGGCAGGGGGTAAACCTCGGTTCGCCGGAAGATTTACGTTCCGTGCCCGTGGTCTGCGCAAGGTTTCCCGGAGGCCCGCTTGAGGGAGGTCATGGTGCAGGGATACGGTGGGGAAACAGGAAGTTCTTAACGTAGGAGTGGTCCATGACGGAAATTCTTGCTTCCGCAGCCGCGGAAGGTGACGTTCTGTCCGCCGCGGACGCCCCGCGCGTAGTCGAGCACCCCGCCTGGGCGCGGCTCAAGGCGGCCGTCGAGGAGATCCGCCCCTGGCAGGCCAAGGACGGTTCGATCGACTTCGAGGCCGAGGGCGCCCCGGCGCGTCCCGCCGCGGAGGGCGCGGTCGGGCGCGCCGCCGCCGCGGTACGGGAGCTGTCCCCGCTGGTGCCGCACGACGCCGCGTACCACGACGCCGTCGTCGCCGACCTGCGCCGGTGGGCCGCCGACGGGTTCGGCGTGCCCGACTTCCTGGACTCGGTGCTCGCCTTCCACCCCGCGGACCACCGCGCCGACGGGCTGCAGCACCTCGTGGTCTTCCCCATGTACACCCAGAACGGCAACCCGGACCGCAACGTCGAGGCCGTCGTCATCCGCGTCGTCTGGCCCGGCTGGCTCGCCGAGCTGGAGCGCACCCGCTACGACAACCCCATGTTCCTC
Source organism: Streptomyces sp. NBC_01808 (assembly GCF_035917395.1). NCBI lineage: Bacteria > Bacillati > Actinomycetota > Actinomycetes > Kitasatosporales > Streptomycetaceae > Streptomyces > Streptomyces sp. NBC_01808. The sequence goes on along the minus strand of NZ_CP109072.1, from coordinate 803,325 downwards.
GGCATCACCTTCGAGGACTTCACCGCCGGGTACGACACGAACTCCGCCGTCCTCTTCCCCGAGACCATCGCCATGCGCGAGGTCCCCCCGCGCTTCACCTGGGGCGCCATCTTCTGCGATCGCGAGGCCGCCCGCTTCCGCCGCGTCAGCGCCGCCGCCATCGAGGCCACGGGTCTGGAACTGCCCGAGGAGGCCCGCGGCCTGCTCACCGACCAGGAGCGCGCCCAGCAGACGTTCGTGCTGTGGGACATGGTCCACGACCGCACGCACAGCCACGGCGACCTGCCGTTCGACCCCTTCATGATCAAGCAGCGCCAGCCGTTCTGGATGTACGGCATAGAGGAGCTGCGCTGCGACCTCACCGCCTTCCACGAGGCCGGCAAGCTCGCCGCCGACGGCTTCCCGCAGGGCCGCGACGTGCAGTACACGGTGCTCATGGACCGGCTGTTCCGCTTCCCCGTCACCGGCGAGCGCAACCGGAACTACGACGGCCTCGGCGGCCAGCTCCTCTTCGCGTACCTGCACAAGCACGACGCGCTGCGCTGGACCGACAACCGGCTGTCCGTCGACTGGGACCTGGCCCGCGAGGTCACGGGCCGGCTGCGCAACGAGATCGAGACGCTGTACCGCGAGGGCATCGACCGCCCGAAGCTGGTCCACTGGTTCAAGGCGTACGACCTGGTGTCCACCTACCTGGCCCCGCACCCCGGCTCCACCTGGGCCAAGGGCCCCGACGCCCTCGACCTGGCCAAGCCGCCGCGGAAACTCGTGGACGACGTGCTGCCCGACGAGTTTCCCCTCAGCATGTTCTATGAGGCCCTTGCCAGGAAGCTGCGCAAGGTGATCGAGTCGACGCGGGGCATCACGGCCGAGACCGCAGAACTGGCGGACGCCGCGTGACGGACCCCGCGGTCGGCAGGGCAGCGGAGGAGGAGATCGTCATGAGCCCCGGGGCAAACGGCAGGAACGGAAAGAGCGGGCCGCTGACCGGCGCCGTCGTGGCCGTGGCGGGAGCGGGCGGACCCGCGGGCCGGGCGGCGCTGTGCCGGCTCGCCAAGGCCGGCGCCGTCCTCATCGGCTGCGACGCGGACGCCGAGCGGCTGGCCGAGTCCGTCAGCGTGGCGCGGGCCGCCGGCGGCGGCGCGGCGCAGGTCACCGGCGACACGGTCGACCTGCTCGACCTGCACGCCGCCCAGGCGTGGGCCGAGCGCATCGACAAGGACTACGGCCGCGTCGACGGCCTGGTCCACCTCGTCGGCGGCTGGCGCGGCTCGCGCTCCTTCGCCACTACCGACCTTGCCGACTGGACCGTGCTGCACGACCTGCTCCTGCGTACCGTGCAGCACACGTCGCTCGCCTTCGACGAGCCGCTGCGCCGCAGCGACCGCGGTCGCTACGTGCTCGTCAGCGCCGCCGGCGCGAGCCAGCCCACCGCGGGCAACGCCGCGTACGCCGCCGCCAAGGCCGGCGCCGAGGCGTGGACGCTGGCCATGGCCGACGGCTTCCGCAAGGCCGGGGAGGCCGAGGGTCTTGACGGGCCCGCCGCAGCGGCCGTCATCCTGGTGGTCAAGGCGCTGGTGAACGACGCGATGCGCAAAGCCAAGCCGAACGCCAAGTTCGCCGGCTTCACCGACGTGGACGACCTTGCCGACAACATCGCGGAGGTCTGGGACCGGCCCGCGCAGGAACTGAACGGGACCCGCCTGTGGCTCACCGCCCAGCCATGACCACGACGACCACGGGAGCCGCAGGACAGGCTCCGCGTACCGACGCCAAGCGCCGCCACGACCCGGCGGCGCGCGGCTTCGCCAGTGACAACTACGCCGGCGCGCACCCGGAGATCCTCGCCGCGCTCGCCCTCGCCAACGGCGGCCACCAGGTCAGCTACGGCGAGGACGACTACACCGCCCACCTGCAGCACGTCTTCCGCGGCCACTTCGGCATGGACGCCGACGTCTACCCGGTCTTCAACGGCACCGGCGCCAACGTCGTCGCGCTCCAGGCCGTCACCGACCGCTGGGGCGCGGTGATCTGCGGGGACACCGCGCACATCCACGTCGACGAGTGCGGCGCCCCCGAGCGCGTCGGCGGGCTGAAGCTGCTGACCGTACCGACGCCGGACGGCAAGCTCACCCCCGAGCTGATCGACCGCGAGGCGCGCGGCTGGGACGACGAGCACCGCGCCATGCCGCAGGTCGTCTCGATCACCCAGGCCACCGAGTACGGCACGGTCTACACCCCCGACGAGATCCGCGCCATCTGCGACCACGCGCACCATCGCGGTATGCGCGTCCACCTGGACGGCGCCCGGATAGCCAACGCGGCGGCGAGCCTGGACGTGCCGATGCGCGCGTTCACGAACGTCGTCGGCGTCGACATCCTCTCCTTCGGGGGCACGAAGAACGGCATGCTCCTCGGCGAGGCCGTCGTCGTGCTCGACCCCGGCGCCGTACGCGCGATGAAGCACCTGCGCAAGCTCTCGATGCAGCTCGCCTCCAAGATGCGCTTCGTCTCGGCCCAGTTCGAGGCGCTGCTCGCCAAGGACCTGTGGCTGCGCAACGCCCGCCACGCCAACGCGATGGCCGCCCGCCTCGCCGACGGCGTACGCGGCATCGACGGCGTCGAGGTGCTGCACCCCGTGCAGGCCAACGGCGTCTTCGCCAGGCTGCCGCACGACGTGTCGCTGGCGCTGCAGAAGGACTTCCGCTTCTACTTCTGGGACGAGGCGGACGGCGTGGTGCGCTGGATGTGCTCCTTCGACACCACGGAGGAGGACGTCGACACCTTCGTCGCCGCGATCGCGGAGGAAATGCGGAGGACGTAACCGTCGCATGCCTATACGCTCTCCTGCATGGAACTCCAGCAGGAGCGGCCCGACCTGTCCGCGTACCTCGCCGCCGACGCGGTCGTCGACCACGAGCACCCGCTGGTGGCCGGGACCGCGTACCGGCTGCGCGAGGTCGCGGAGGCGCCGGAGGCGTACGCCAAGGGGGCCTACGAGTTCATACGGGACACGATCCCGCACTCCAACGACGCCGGGGACCTGCGCGTCACCTGCCGCGCCTCGGACGTGCTGAAGGCCCGTACCGGGATCTGCTACGCCAAGGCCCACGCCCTCGTCGCCCTGCTGCGCGCCCAGGGCATACCGGCCGGCTTCTGCTACCAGCACCTCGGCGTGCTGCACGGCCTGGTCGCGCTGCGGCTGCCCGGACGCGACTGGATCCGCCAGGACCCGCGCGGCAACAAGCCAGGTGTGGACGCGCAGTTCCGCCTCGACCGCGAGCAACTGGCCTTCGCCCCGGACCCGTCCGCGGGTGAGCACGACGACCTGCTGGTCCGCGCGACGCCCCACCCGGCTACCCTCGAAGCGCTCCACGCGGCCACCGACCGCCGCCACCTGGACCGCATCCTTCCCACCGCCCTGTAACCCCCGCACACCCGCCCAAGGGTAGGCCGCCCCACTGACAAAGCCGCCGCCCGCCGCACCCCCGCGGGCCCGCCTCCCGTACCCTGCGTACGCCCCGGCACCACCGCGGCCCACCGACCCCGGCCCCGCCCCGACCCGCAGAAGGACCGCATGACCCTCCGCACCCACGTCGCCGACGACGTACGCGCCCTCGCCCCCGGCTTCGCCCACGTCGCCGTCGTCGCCCGTGGCCTCGTCAGCGGCCCCAGCGACGCCGCCGGCGCCGCGCTCCTCGATGACGCCGCCCGCCGCCTCGCCGCGCGCCTCGGCGACACCCCGCCGCAGCAGGACCCGCACATGCAGGCGTGGCGGGCCGCGTACGCCGCCTTCGGCGCCAAGCCGTCCAAGTTCCGCAACTCCGCCGAGGCGCTCGCCCGCCGCGCCCTCGCCGACGCCGGCCTGCCGCGTATCAACCGGCTGGTCGACATCTACAACGCCGTCAGCGTCGCCCACCTCGTCCCCGTCGGCGGCGAGGACACCGACCACATCGACGGCGACATGCACCTCATCCGCGCCACCGGCGAGGAGCGCTTCGACGACGAGCACCCCGACCCCGGCGAGGTCGTCTGGCGCGACGGTACGGGCGTCACCTGCCGCCGCTGGAACTGGCGCCAGGGCGTGCGCACCCGGCTCACCGAGGACTCCACGAACGCGCTGTTCCTGCTGGAGCGGCAGGAGCCGATGACGTACGAGGAGCTGACCGCCGCGGCCGAGGAACTGGCCGAGGCGCTGCAGAAGAGTTCGCCCGGCGCCGAGATCGAGATCCGCGACCCGGCCTGAGGCCCGCCGCCACCCTGAACCTCACCCTCGACCTGACGTCGAGATCGAGGGTGAGGGTGCGGCCGGTCGACGCAGGTCCGGCGGTACGCCCGGACCCCGCCGCGCAGCCCTCAACCGCCGCCGCTCAGACTCCGGCCGCCGCTCAGTCTCCCGCCGCCGCTCAGTCTCCGGCCGCTCAGACCCCCGGCGCCGGTGCGCTGCCGCCCAGGTGTGCCGGCTGCCACCAGTCGTCCCCCGGCCCCCGCGGGCGGTCCGGGTACGCGCCCTGCGCCGCCTCCAGCAGCTCCTGGATCCGGCCCTTGAGCCGCTCCGTCAGCTTCTCCGCGTCCTCGTGATCCGCCCCGGCCGGCGCGTCCGCCACCCCGTCCCCGGTCGGCACCGGCGCGCCCAGGCGCAGCGTGATCGGCAGGTGGTTCCGCCCGAAGTCGCGCGTCCGGCCCTTGGTCCAGATCCGCTGCGTCCCCCACACCGCCATCGGCAGCAGCGGCACTCCCGCCTGCTGCGCGAGCCGCGCGGCGCCCGACTTGAACGACTTCAGGGTGAACGACTGCGAGATCGTCGCCTCGGGGAAGACCCCGACGACCTCGCCGGAGCGCAGCGCCCGCAGCGCGTGCGCGAACGCCTGCCCGCCCTGCGCGCGGTCGACCGGGATGTGCTTCATCGCGCGCAGCAGCGGACCGGAGGCGCGGTGGCGGAAGACCGACTCCTTGGTCATGAAGCGCACGAAGCGCTTCGCCGGCCGGGCCGCGTAGCCGCAGAAGACGAAGTCCAGGTAACTGATGTGGTTGCTCACCAGGACGGCGCCGCCGCGGCGCGGCACGTGCTCCTGGCCCTTCAGGTCGATCCGCAGGTCCATCGCCTTGAAGGCGGTCTTGCAGATGCCGACGACGGGCGGGTAGACGAGGTCTGCCATGCCGGGCTGGTCCCTTCTCCGGCCCGGAGGGTCAGGAGCTCCCGGCGGAAGTTACGCGTGCGTAGCTACGTTCTCCCTGATCGTGCACGACGTGTGCGCCCCGCGCCAGACCCCCCCTTCAGCGTGACGGGATCTTGTCATTGACCCCGCGGCGGTGCTGCATGCTGGAATGCATGGCGGACGGCACGACGGAACGGGCGGCGGTGGAACGGGCAGCGGCGAAGCGGCCGGTGGAGCAGCCGGTGGAGCGGCTGACCGCGGCGGACCTCGACGCGCGGGCGCTGGGGGAGCGGGCCACGCTCGTGCAGTTCTCCAGCGCCTTCTGCCGCCCCTGCGCGGCCACGCGGCGGATCCTCGCGGACGTGGCGGGCATGGTCGCGGGCGTGGCGTACGTGGACGTGGACGCCGAGAGCCACCTCGGGCTCGTCCGCAGGCTGGAGGTGACGCGGACGCCGACGGTGCTGGTGCTGGACGCGGACGGCCGGGTGGTACGCCGCGCGGCGGGCCTGCCGCGCAAGGCCGACGTCATCGCCGCGCTGGGAGCGGCGATGACGGAGGAGCCGGGGCGGGCGGAACGGGTTGGAAATATCACAGCCGGGCGACCTTGAGCGAAGGGCGCCCGCACGGGTTTACTGGCGAGTAATAAACTGGACGGCGACCACCGGATCCGCCCGGTGGCAGCCGTCGATGGCGCCTATGCTGCCAGCACGGCAGTGTCTCGATACGAAGCGGTAGGAGAGCCGGCGTGAGCTTGAGGATCGTTGTCTGTGTGAAGTACGTGCCCGACGCCACCGGCGACCGGCACTTCTCCGATGACCTGACCACCGACCGCGAGGCCGTCGACGGCCTGCTGTCGGAGCTGGACGAGTACGCGGTCGAACAGGCCCTGCAGATCTCCGAGGCCGCCGACGACGCGGAGATCACGGTGCTGACCGTGGGCCCCGAGGACGCGCGCGACGCGCTGCGCAAGGGTCTGTCCATGGGCGCCGACAAGGCCGTGCACGTCGAGGACGACGACCTGCACGGCACCGACGTCATGGGCACCTCGCTGGTCCTCGCCAAGGCGGTCGAGCACGTCGGATACGACCTCGTCGTCTGCGGCATGGCGTCCACCGACGGCACCATGGGCGTGCTGCCCGCGATCCTCGCCGAGCGCCTGGGCGTGCCCCAGGTGACCCAGCTATCCGCCGTCGCCGTCGCCGACGGCAAGGTCACCGGCCGCCGCGACGGCGACGCCGCCAGCGAGCAGTTGGAGGCGGCGCTGCCGGCCGTCGTGTCCGTGACCGACCAGTCGGGGGAGGCCCGTTACCCCTCGTTCAAGGGCATCATGGCGGCGAAGAAGAAGCCGGTGGAGACCCTGGACCTGGACGACCTGGGCATCGACGCCGAGGAGGTCGGCCTGGCGGGCGCCTGGACGAAGGTCGAGGACGCCACGAAGCGCCCGGCGCGCACCGCCGGCACGATCGTCAAGGACGAGGGCGAGGGCGGCAAGCAGCTCGCCGAGTTCCTCGCGGGCCAGAAGTTCATCTGAGTCCCCGCGCCCCCTTCGCCGTTCCGCCTTCCGCCCTCGTATCGCAGGAGAACGAGATCCATGACTGAAGTCCTCGTCTACGTCGACCACGTCGACGGCGCCGTGCGCAAGCCGACGCTGGAGCTGCTGGCCCTCGCCCGCCGCATCGGCGACCCGGTCGCCGTCCACCTGGGCCCCGGCGTCGACGCCGCGGCGCCCGTGCTCGCCGAGCACGGCGCGGTGCGCGTGCTGACGGCCGACGCCGCCGAGTTCGCCGACTACCTCGTCGTACCGAAGGTCGACGCGCTGAAGGCCGCGTACGACGCCGTGCAGCCGGCCGCCGTGCTGCTGCCGTCGTCGGTGGAGTGCAAGGAGATCGGCGCCCGCCTCGCGGTGCGGATCGGCTCCGGCATCATCACCGACGCCGTGGACGTCGAGGCCGGCGACGACGGCCCGGTCACCACGCAGGCCGTGTTCGCCGCGGCGTTCACCACCCGGTCGCGCGTCTCGCGCGGCACCCCCGTCATCACCGTCAAGCCCAACTCCGCCGCCCCTGAGGCCGCTCCGGTCGAGAGCGCCGTGGAGCAGTTGACGTTCGGCTTCGGCGAGTCCGCGGCCGGTACGAAGGTCGTGGGCCGGACCCCGCGCGAGTCGACGGGCCGCCCCGAGCTGACCGAGGCGGCGATCGTCGTCTCCGGCGGCCGTGGCGTCAACGGCGCGGAGAACTTCCGCATCATCGAGGAGCTGGCCGACTCCCTCGGCGCGGCCGTCGGCGCCTCCCGGGCGGCGGTGGACGCGGGCTGGTACCCGCACTCGCACCAGGTCGGCCAGACCGGCAAGACGGTCTCGCCGCAGCTCTACATCGCGGCCGGCATCTCCGGCGCGATCCAGCACCGGGCCGGCATGCAGACGTCGAAGACGATCGTGGCCGTGAACAAGGACAACGAGGCGCCGATCTTCGACCTCGTCGACTACGGCGTCGTCGGCGACCTGTTCGCGGTCGTCCCGCAGCTCACCGGTGAGGTCAAGGCCCGCAAGGGCTGAGCGCGGCGGGCGCGGTTCGCCGCGCCCGCGGTGCTTGCCGCCGTTCGTAAGGGCCCGCGGTGTGCGCCGCGGGTCCTTACGCGTGCCCGGAGGCGCCGCGGAGTGGCCGCGGGGGCGCCGCTGTGGCGCCGTGGTCGGGCGCGTGCGGCGCGTGGGAGGATGCGGCGCATGAGCGGGAGCGGTGGCACGAGCCCGTACGCCTGGCTGCCGCGGGGCGCGCGGGAGTGGAGCCCGCCGTACGGCGGGCTGCCGGGCACCTGGCCGCGGTTCACGGCGGCGTACGCCCTGCTGGTGCTGCTGCGGATCACCGGGGAGGTGCCGGTGCCGTGGCTGCTCGGAGCGGCGGCGGTCGTGGGCGCGGCGAGCGTGGCGGGGTACTCGCTGCGGCGGCGCGGGTTCCGGCCGCGGGGCGGCAGTTGGGTGGTGGCCGGGCCGGATGCGGCGTCGCTGGTGGTGCCGGGCGGTGCGGCGTGGGCTGCGGTGCGTACGACGGTCGCGGGCGGGGGCCGGGTCCTGGGCGGGGCGGAGGCGGCGGCCGCGCTGCGCGGGGCGGCGGCGCTGCTGCGCGCGGCGGACCGGGACGCGGCGCTGCTGACGGCTGTCGTGTCCGGTCCCGAGCGGGACGGCGGGGCGCAGTACGTCGTGTACGACGAGGCGTCCGCGTTCGTGCTACGGGCCGGTGGCCCCGGCGCATCCCGCGCGGGCCGGCCGGGCGGGAAGCCGGACCGGGGCACCGGCGCCCGGCAGCGGGCGCTCCTCGCGGACGTGGCCGGGGAGTTGGGCGCGGAGGTGCCGCCGGGTGACGGCTCGGGCGGCACCGGTGGTGTGAACGGCGCGGGCAGTCCGGGTGGTGTGAGCGGCGCGGGCGGCCCCGGTGACGTACCGGACGAGCTGACTCCGGCCGGGCGCGCCGCCGCGTCCCTGGCCGCGACGGCCGCCGCGGCCGCCGGAACCCCGCTGCCGGGCACGGATCCCGACGTACGCCCCCTGCCCTGGCCGCCGCACCGCGCCGCCGCCGCGACGGCGGACAGCGCGCTGCGCCTGCTGACGTTCGCGGTGCCGGTCGCGCTGTGGCTCGCCTGGCTCGCGGGTGCCTGGTCCTGAGGCACCCGGAACGGTGTCACCCGCGCATCACCCGGCGGAGACCTTGCGTACCTCGGTCTCGCCGGGACGCAGCCGGCGCCCGTCCGCGGACAGCACCTCCAGCCCGCGCAGGCGCCGCCCCTCCCGCCGGTCGAGCAGCTCCGAGTGCGGTTCGCCGGGCGCGAATGCGTTCTCCTCGCCCCACTGCCGCAGCGCCACGATGACGGGGAAGAGCGCCTCGCCCTTCGGCGTCAGCACGTACTCGCGGTAGGCGGTGCCGTCCGAGGCGGGGACGGAGGCGAGGACGCCGCCGTCGACGAGGGTGCGCAGCCGCGCGGTGAGGATGTTCTTCGCCACCCCGAGGCTGCGCTGGAACTCCCCGAACCGCCTGCTGCCGTCGAAGGCGTCCCGCACGATGAGCAGCGACCACCAGTCGCCGATCGCGTCCACCGACCGGGCGACGGGGCATTCGCTGTCGTCGAAGCGCGTCCTGGCCACCATGGCGGTCCCCTCTCGAAGTCGGTTGCAACATGCTACCAAGCCGGGCTACCGTCTCGCTGGTAGCAAGATGAAACCAGATCGGGGAGGGACGCCCATGCCCGGAAGTGCCGACGCCGCGACCCGGCGGGTCGAGGCCCGCAGCGGAGAAAAACCCGGCCTGTCCCGCGGTGTCGTCATGCTGTTCGCCGTCGCCTGCGGCGCCGCGGTGGCCAACGTCTACTTCTCCCAGCCGCTCCTGGTGGCCATGGGCGACGACCTCGCCATGAGCCCGGCGCTCGTCGGCGTCATCGTCACCCTCACGCACGTCGGGTACGGGCTCGGGCTCTTCCTCCTCGTGCCGCTGGGCGACATGGCCGACCGCAGACGGCTCGTCGTGGCCCAACTGCTGCTGCTGGTGGCGGCGCTGACCGTGGTGGCCGCCGCCCCCACGGCGGCGGTGCTGCTCGCGGGGATGGCCGCGATGGGGCTGCTCGCGGTCGTCACGCAGACGCTGGTGGCCTTCGCCGCGTCGCTGGCCCCGCCCGCCGCGCGCGGCCGGGTCGTCGGGCTGGTCACCGGCGGCGTGGTCATCGGCATCCTGCTCGCCCGTACCGTCTCCGGCGTCCTGGCCGACCTCGCGGGCTGGCGCTCCGTCTACCTCGCCTCCGCCTCGCTCACCGCCCTGCTCGCCCTGGTCCTGCACCGCGCGCTGCCGCGGCACGGCGGCACGCCGCCGACGAGCCTGCGCTACGGGCAACTCCTGCGCTCCACCGTGACCTTGTTCGTACGGGAACCGCTGCTGCGGCTCCGGGCGCTCTTCGGGCTTCTCGTCTTCGCCGCGTTCAGCACCCTGTGGAGCAGCGTCGCGCTGCCGCTCAGCGAGGAGCCGTACTCCCTGTCGCACAGCGCCATCGGGATGCTGGGCCTGATCGGCGTCGTCGGCGCCCTGGCCGCGTCCGCGGCGGGCCGCCTGAACGACCGCGGGCTCTCCGGGCGGACCACAGGCGCCGCCCTGGCGCTGCTCGCTGCCTCCTGGCTCCCGCTTGCCTTCACGCGCGGCTCGCTGTGGGCGCTGGTCGCCGGGGTGATCCTGCTCGACCTCGCCGTGCAGGCGGTCCACGTCACCAACCAGACCCTGATCTACGCGCTGCGCCCCGACGCCGGCAGCCGCCTCATCGGCGGCTACATGGTCTTCTACTCGGTCGGCAGCGCCATCGGCGCCATCGCCGCGACCTCGCTCTACGCGGTGGCCGGATGGGGTGCCGTCTGCGCGCTGGGTGCCGGGTTCAGCGGGCTGGGGTTTGTCCTGTGGGTGGCGACCCGGCGCGGCGCGGCGGTGGCTCGCGGGGTGTGAGCGCTGCCCGTTGACGGTTCGCGGACGCCCGGATACGTTCGGTTTCAACGTTTTGTTGAACACCGGGAGGGTGCATGGTGGCGCAGGACGATTCGGCCGCGACGTCGATCGGCGCCCCCGTACGGGCCCGGATCGCCGCCGCCCTTGCCCCCGTCGACGCCGAACTCGCCCGCCGGTACCCCGGCGACCCCGGCACCCGCCAGCCCGTGCACACCGTCTACGTCCCCGCCGACGCCTTCGGGGCCCGTACCGTACGGGAGTGGGGCCGCCAGGCCCTCGACGCCCTCGACGCGCACGCGCCGGACGCCGGCGTGCTGGCCGCCGCGCTCGGGCTGCCGGCGGGGGCGGCGTCGGAGGTGTACGACCGGGTGCGCGCCAAGCTCGCGCGCGAGCCGGTCGAGGACCTGCGCGTCGACTTCGAGGACGGCTACGGGCCGCGCCCCGACGACGAGGAGGACGCCGCGGCGGTGGCCGCCGCCCGGCTCGTCGCGGAGGCCGTCGCCGACGGCGGGGCGCCGCCGTACGCCGGCATCCGTGCCAAGTGCCTGGAGGCCCCCGTCCGCGACCGCGCCATCCGCACGCTCGACCTCTTCCTCACCGCGCTGCTGCGGGCGGGCGGCGGCGCGCTGCCGGACGGGCTGGTGCTGACGCTGCCGAAGGTCACGTACCCGGAGCAGGTGAGCGCGATGGCGGCGCTGCTGGGGGAGTTCGAGCGGGTGCACGGCCTCCCGGCGGGGCGGCTCGGCTTCGAGATCCAGATCGAGACGACGCAGGCGATCCTCGGCGCGGACGGCCGCGCCACGGTTGCGCGGATGATCGACGCGGCGGGCGGGCGGGCGACGGGGCTGCACTACGGCACGTTCGACTACAGCGCGGCGTGCGGGGTGAGCGCGGCGCACCAGTCGATGGACCACCCGGTGGCGGACCACGCGAAGGCCGTGATGCAGGTGGCCGCGGCGGGTACGGGCGTACGGCTCTCCGACGGCTCGACGAACGTGCTGCCGGTGGGCGGCACGGCGCAGGTACACGCGGCCTGGCGGCTGCACTACGGCCTGGTGCGGCGGTCGTTGGCGCGGGCGTACTACCAGGGCTGGGACATGCATCCGGGGCATCTGCCGACGCGGTACGCGGCGGTGTACGCGTTCTACCGCGAGGGCCTGGACGCGGCGTGCGCCAGGCTGACGGCGTACGCGGGGCGCTTGGGCGGGGCGGGGGGCGGCGCCGGTGCCGTACTGGACGAGCCCGCGACGGCGCGGGCGCTGAGCGGCTATCTGCTGCGGGGCCTGGACTGCGGGGCGGTGGACGAGGCGGAGGTCACGGACCGAACGGGCCTGGGGCGTACGGAACTCGACGCGCTGGCGGGCCGTCCGCCGCGGGGGTGAGGGCGGGGCTCGGCCGGGAGCGGGGGGACAGGGGCCCGGCTGGCTGGCCCGCCGTGGGCGGGGCGTGCGTGTCAGCGGAGCGGCCTACCCTGGGGCGGGCGTGCGGGGAGACGTCAGGGCGTCAGGGCGGCCAGGCGTCGGGGCGCATACGCGTACGGCGTCAACGCGTCGCCGCCCCGAGCAGGCCGCGGTGGGCGAGGTTGGCGTACAGGGCGCGGATGCCCGCCTCCCACGGCGGTGCCTGCTCGCTGGTGGTGACGGTGTTGCGCAGGGTGCCGAGGAGGGGCGTCGAGATCTCCACCAGGTCACCCTCGCGGTGGGTGAAGCCGCTGCCCGGAGCGCCGCGGTCGGCGGTGGGTGCGAAGAGCGTGCCGGTGAACAGCACGACGCCATCCGGGTATTGATGGCGGCGGTTCACGGCCTGGGCGACCAGCGTCTCCAGCGGGCGGCTGATGCGCGCCATGTCGGACGAGTCGCGCAGCACGAAGCCGTCCTCTCCCCGCACGGACAGGGCGATCGTCGCGTCGCGTACGGAGTCGACGGTGAAGGCGTCGTCGGTGAGGCGGACGAACGGGCCGAGGGCGGTGGAGGCGTTGTTGTCCTTCGCCTGGGGCAACAGCAGGGCACTGCGGCCCTCGATGTCGCGGAGGTTCACGTCGTTGCCGAGGGTGACGCCCGCGACGCGGCCGTCCGAGGCGACGACGAGGACCAACTCGGGCTCGGGGTTGTTCCATTCGGAGACCTCGGCCACGCCTATCCGCGCCCCGTACCCCACCGCCGACAGCACCGGGCCCTTGGTGAAGATCTCTGCGTCCGGCCCGAGGCCGACCTCCAGGTACTGCGACCAGAGCCCCTGCTCCCGCAGCCACGCCAGCAGTTCGACGGCCTCCGGGCTGCCGGCCCGTACCGTCTCCAGCCGGGTGCCGAGCCGCGCGCCGATCCGCGCCCGGATCTCGTCCGCCGCGGCGGCGACGCCGCCCGCGCGCTCCTCGATGACCCGCTCCATCATGCTGTCCGCGAACGTCACCCCGGCCGCCTTGAGCACCTGCAGATCCACCGGCGCCAGCAGCCGCGCCCGGCCCGCGTCCCCGGCGGCGGTGGCCGCCAGCACCTCGCCCAGCGGCCAGCTCCGCCCACCCGCCGCCCCGCGGACGCGCGCGGCGGCGTCGGGGTGCTCCAGCAGATCCGAGACGGTCGGCCCGAGGGGGGTGATGTCGACGAGGACGTCGCCGCGGACGGTGACCTGACTCGGGCCGCCGTCGGCGGGGTCGAGCAGGCGGCCGACCAGCAGGGCGGCGTCCGCGTCTGCGGGCAGGACGTCGGCGGGGGCGGAGGGGATCTCACGGGAGGCCATGGGGTTCCGGCCTTTCTGTGCGCGTGGCGGCGGTGCTCGTACGGACTTCGCATGATGATCGGAACACACCCACCCGGGAAAGGGGGAGCCCCCGGCGGCGATCTCGTCACCGGTCACCGTGCAGAAGCTCGGCCCGTATCCGACGCCGCCGGCAGCCGCGCGTCAGAAGACCGGCGGCTGTTCGCCCGAGCCGCGGGTGATCAGGCGGGTCGGCAAGACCAGCCGGTCCGGGTCGCCCACCGCGCCGTCCAGGCGCTGGAAGAGCCGGGCCGCCGCGCGGCGGCCCAGTTCCGCCGGGTCCTGGGCGACGACGGTGACCCCGGGGGAGAGCAGGTCGGCCATCTCGAAGTCGTCGAAGCCGACCAGCGCCGCCGTCCGGCCGCCGGCCGTCAGCGTCCGTACGGCCGTGACGGTGACCCGGTTGTTGCCCGTGAACAGGGCCGTCACCGGATCAGGCCCTGACGTCATCCGTACGCACTCCGCCGCCACCCGCGCCGGCTCCGTGCTGCCCAGCGAGGTCCACCCCGCGGCCACCGGCAGCCCGGCGTCCGCCATCGCCGCCCGGTAGCCGCGCAGCCGCTCGGCGGCGGTGTGGATGCGGGGGTGGTCGCCGATGAAGCCGATCCTGCGGTGCCCGTGGCCGACGAGGTGCTCGACCGCCCGGCGGGCGCCGCCGTGGTTGTCGGACAGCACGGTGTCGGCGCTGATCCGCCCGGGCGGCCTGTCGACGAAGACGGCGGCCACGCCCGCGGCCAGCTCCGGCTCCAGATAGCGGTGGTCGGTGCTGGCCGGCACGACCACCAGCCCGTCCACGCGCCGTGCGCACAGCGCGAGCACCAACTCCTCCTCGCGCGCGGGGTCCTCGCCGCTGGAGCCGTGGATGAGCAGCGAGCCGTGCGCGCGGGCGACCTCCTCGACGGCCCCGCTGAGAGGCGCGTAGAACGGGTCGGCCAGGTCCTCCAGCACCAGCCCGACGGTGGCGGTGCGGCCCTTGCGCAGGATGCGGGCGCTGTCGTTGCGGCGGAAGCCGAGCGCGTCGATGGCCTCCCGCACCCGCCGCTCGGTCTCCTGCGTGACGCCGGGCTCGCCGTTGACCACCCGCGAGACGGTCTTGAGGCCGACACCCGCGCGGGCGGCGACGTCCTTCATCGTCGGACGGCTGCCGTAGCGGGGCCGCTGCGGGCCGGTGAGGTGATCGGACACGCGCCTGATGATAGGGGCTGGACAACGTTGTCACGCTACCGGCAGACTGTCCGCGCACCGCATCCGCCGCCCGCCCCGGCCCCCAGGAGACGCCACGATGGTCGCCGCCCAGCCGACCGAGCTCGTCGCCGCGCTCGACATCGGCGGTACGAAGACGGCCGCGGCCCTCGTCGACGTCGGCGGCCGGCTCCTCGCCCGGGCCCAGCGGCCCACGCCCGCCGCCGCGGACGGCGCGACCATCGCCGCCGCCGTCACCGGCGTGCTGCGCGACCTGGCCGCCGCCGACCCCGCAGGATGGGCCCGCGCGACCGCCGTGGGCATCGGCAGCGCCGGACCCGTGGACGCCTCCGTGGGCACCGTCAGCCCCGTCAACATCCCCGGCTGGCGCGACTACCCGCTGGTGGCCGCCGTGGGCGAGGCCGCCGGCGGGCTGCCCGTGGTGCTCGTCGGCGACGGCGTCGCCATGGCCGCCGCCGAGCACTGGCAGGGTGCCGCCCGCGGCCGGTCCGCGGCGCTGTGCATGGTCGTCTCCACCGGCGTCGGCGGCGGGCTCGTCCTCGACGGGCGCCCGTACCCGGGACCCACCGGCAACTCGGGGCACATCGGCCACATCTCCGTCGACCTCGACGGAGACCCGTGCCCCTGCGGCGGCCGCGGCTGTGTGGAGCGGATCGCCTCGGGGCCGAACATCGCCCGCCGTGCCCTCGCCGCCGGCTGGACCCCGGGCCCGGACGGCGACGACACCGCCGCCGGCGTCGCCGCCGCGGCCCGCGCCGGCGATCCCGTGGCGCTGGCCTCCTTCGACCGGGCCGCCAAGGCCCTGGCCGCGGGCATCGCCGCCACCGCGACGCTGGTCGAGATCGAGGCCGCGGTGATCGGCGGCGGCGTGGCGGCGGCCGGGGAGCTGCTGTTCGCGCCGGTGCGGCAGCACCTGAAGGCGTACGCCGCGCTGTCGTACGCCGCCGAGGTGGCGGTGGTCCCAGCGCATCTCGGTACGGACGCGGGTCTGATCGGCGCCGCCGCGGCGGCGGCGCAGAAGCTGGGCCTGCGGCGGTTCACCGCGTCCGGCTGACGGCCGGTTGCGGTGCGGGGCAGCGGCCCGGCGCGTACGGCAGCGGGTGCTGCCGGGCCGGTGCCCCGCGGGCGGGTGCGGCGCCGCGTGCGTCAGGCGCGGCGGCGCACCCGCCCTCCTTCACGGCCGTACGCGACGGGGCATCAGCAGGTGAACTGCGCGTCCGCCCAGTCGCCGTGGTCGTGGTCCACGCCGTCGCCGCCGTCGGTGACGACCAGCCGTACGGTCTGCGCGCCGCCGATGTCCGCGGACAGCGGCTGCGCCGCCTTGTCGCCTGTCAGCACGCCGGAGTCCGCGACCTTGGCGCCGTCCGCCCAGACCTCGAAGGACACCGAGCCGTTGGTCCCGGTCTCGTCGTCCACCCCGACCCGGGCGCTGAACGTCTCGCACTCCTCGCCGGTGTAGAAGCCGATGTCGCTGGCGGCGTGCACGCCCAGGCCCTTGGCATACGTCTGGCCGCCGAGGGTGAGGGGCTTGCCGTCGCCCGCCGGCTGCTCGCCGACGCTGGTGTCCCGCTCCACCGGACCCCAGCCGTTGCCGGCCTCCAGCCACTCCCAGTCGCTCGCGTACGTCGTCCCCGCCGGTGGGCTCGCGACCACGTACGCCGCGCCCGCCGAGGTCAGCGACACCGTCTGGCCGGACGGTGCCGCGTAGCCGGCGGAGAGCGGGAACTCCTGACGGCCGGTGCCGGCGCCCGCGGGGGCGGTGACCCGCCACGTGGTGGTCAGCTTGCCGCCCGGCTTGAGCTGCTTCGCCGTGGTGGGGGAGTCGGTCTCCACCTGCCAGCCCGCCGGGGCGTCGAAGGCGACGGTGACGTTCTTCGCCGGGGTGACGCCGGTGTTGCGGAACGTCGTCGTCACCCCGGCCTCGCCGCCCGCCTCGACGTACGGGGTCGCGTCGGTGCCGAACTCGGCGGCCGGCGGGTAGGAGCCGGCGTCCTCGCTGGGCCAGACGCGGTACATCACGGTCCCGTGCGCGGGCACCGACGCGGAGATCTCGCCGCCGGTGTTGTAGTCCGCGTGCTGCCACAGGTCGCGCATCCGGTAGCCCTCCGCGGCCGGCAGTCCCACGGCCTCGGCGGTGGTGGAGATGCGCTGCGGAGCGCCCGACTCGTTGAAGAGCGCCACGGCGCGGCTGCCGTCCGCCATCTCCTTGGCGACGACCCACCGGCCGCCCTCGGAGGTGACCACGGCGCCCTGCTTGCCCAGCGGGTCCTGGTCGACGGCGATGACGTCCCTGTTCTCCAGGATCTCGAACGTCGCCTCGTCCGCGGTGCGCAGGTCGGAGCCGATGAGCAGCGGCGCCGCCATGATGGACCACATCGAGAAGTGCGTGCGGTACTCGGTGTCGGTCATGCCGCCGTTGCCGACCTCCAGCATGTCCGGGTCGTTCCAGTGGCCCGGGCCCGCGTACTCGGCGAGCGGCAGGTTCTGCTTCATGATGCCGAGCATGCTGGACCAGTTGTCGCTGATGTCACCGGTCGTACGCCACAGATGCCCGACGTCCGCGGCCCACTCCCACGGCTTGTTCTGGCCCCACTCGCAGATGCTGTAGACGATGGGCCGGCCGGTGGTCTCGGAGGCGGCCTTCAGCGCGTCGCGCATCTTGGTGTACCGCTGGATGGCGTCGACGCCCTGGTTGTTGCAGTTGTCGTACTTGAGGTAGTCGATGCCCCACTCCGCGAACTGCATCGCGTCGCTCTCCTCGTGCCCGAGGGCACCGGGGAAGCCGGCGGAGTTGCAGGTCTTGGTGCCGGCGCTGGTGTAGATGCCGATCTTCAGACCCTTGGAGTGGACGTAGTCGGCCACGGCCTTGATCCCGTCGGGGAAGCGCACGGGGTCGGGGACGAGCTTGCCGTTCGCGTCGCGCTGGGGGAGGGCCCAGCAGTCGTCGAGGTTGACGTACTCGTAGCCGGCGTCCTTCAGACCGCGCTCGACGAAGATGTCGGCGATGCCCTTGACCATCTCGTGGTCGAACTCCGCCCGGCAGTGGGTGGAGTTCCAGTTGTTGAAGCCCATGGGCGGGGTCTTCGCCAGCCCGTCGGGCAGCCGCACCGCCGGCTGGGCCGCGGGCTGGGCCGCGGGCTGGGCCGCGGGCTGGGCCGCGGGCTTCGCGGCGGCGGTCGCGCTCTGCGTCTGGGCTCCCCTGGGCGCCGCCGCGGCCGGCGCGGTGAGGACCGCGCACAGCGCGACCGCTCCCGCGGCGCCGACCACCGCGCGCGCGTACGGTCTGGCGGCTCTTCGTGCGGAGGGCAGTTTCCGCATCGGATCCACTCCTCTGGGTGGGGGTGCTGCGAACAGGACGGGTCATGGACGCGTCACACGAGCGTTTACGGTAGAGCTTGTTCGCTTCTGTCGGAAGAGATGCGGTAACAGTTGGCTGACACTCGGTCAAAACCCTTGACAGTGCCCGTGGGTGGAGGTGTGATCCCACAATCTTCGTTCGGTTGTGTTTGGTTAACACTCCACGGAAGGGGAGCGATGAGCGCCTCATCTTCTGCCAGCAGGACTGTAGGCCGCCCCACCACCGCACCACCGATGACGCGCCGGAGTCTGCTGCGAGGAGCCGCTCTCGGCGCCGGCGCCGTCACCCTCCCGACCCTGCTCGCCGCCTGCGGAAGCGGCCCGGGCGGGGACGGCAAGACCGTGACGCTGGGGTCGAACGCCTCCGACGAGGTGCCCCGCAAGGCGTTCCAGGACGCGTTCGACCTGTTTGAGAAGAAATCGAAGAAGAAGGTCGAGGTCAACACCGTCGACCACAACACGTTCCAGGAGAACATCAACCGCTATCTGCAGGGCCAGCCGGATGACGTGTTCATGTGGTTCGCCGGCTACCGCATGCAGTTCTTCGCCGAGCGCGGGCTGCTCACGGAGATCAGCGACCTGTGGAAGGGCTTCGACGGGTTCTCCGGCGCGCTGAAGGACCAGTCCACGGGCGCCGACGGCAAACAGTACTTCGTGCCGTTCTACTACTACCCGTGGGCGGTCTTCTACCGGAAGAGCGTCTTCGAGCAGGGCGGCTACGAGATACCGACGACCTTCGACCAGTACACCGCCCTGGCCAAGCAGATGCAGAAGGACGGCCTGGTCCCGTTCGCCTTCGGCGACAAGGACGGCTGGCCGGCCATGGGCACGTTCGACTATCTCAACATGCGCGCCAACGGGTACGAGTTCCACAAGTCGCTGATGGCCGGCGAGGAGTCCTGGACCGACCCCCGGGTGCGCGAGGTCTTCGACCTGTGGCGCGGCCTCATGCCGTACCACGACAAGGGCGCCAACGGCCGCACCTGGCAGGAGGCCGCGCAGTCGCTGGCGCAGAAGAAGACCGGCATGGCCGTCCTCGGCCTGCCGCACCCCGGCCAGCAGTTCGCCGAGGCTGACCGCGATGACCTCGACTTCTTCCCGTTCCCCGAGATATCCCCCGAGCACGGGCAGGACGCGGTCGAGGCGCCCATCGACGGCTTCCTGATGTCGTCCAAGGTCAAGAACGAGGAAGGTGCCCAGGAACTGCTGAAGTTCCTCGCCACCCCGGCCGCCGAGGACGCGTATCTGAAGACCGACCCCAACAACGTCGCCGTGCACTCGGGCGCCGACACCTCCGCCTACTCGACGCTGCAGAAGAAGGCGGCGGAGATGGTCTCGAACGCCAAGCAGATATCCCAGTTCCTCGACCGGGACACCCGCCCCGACTTCGCCTCGACGGTCATGATCAAGGCGCTCCAGGACTTCATCGACGACCCGGGCGACATCGACGGCCTGCTCAACGGCATCGAGAGCCAGAAGAAGACCATCTTCGCCGAGGGCCAGGAGTAGCCCGCCGTGCCGCTCGTCAACCACGCGCGGCGCACCCGACGGCGGGGTCCGCGGCGGTTCACCGCCCGCGACCTCGCCGTCATCGGCGTGCTGCTGGGCTTCGCCATCCTGCTGGACCTGTTCATCATCTGGGGGCCGACCGTCGCCTCCATCACCCTCTCTTTCTCCTCCTGGGACGGTCTGTCCGACCTGAGCTGGGTCGGCGGCGACAACTACGACACGCTCGCCGGCGGCGACTACCCGCCCTTCTGGCCGGCGGTGCGCAACAACCTGCTGTGGATCGCGTTCCTGGGGCTGGTCGCCACGCCCTTCGGGCTGCTGCTCGCGGTCGTCATCGACCGCGGCGTGCGCTTCTCGCGCTTCTACCAGTCCACGATCTACCTGCCGGTGGTGCTCTCCCTCGCCGTCGTCGGCTTCATCGCCCAGCTGATCTTCTCCCGCGACCAGGGCGCGCTGAACGCCATCCTGGGCAACGAGAACAACCCCACCGACTGGCTCGGCGACCGCGACCTCAACATCTGGATGGTGCTGCTGGCCGCCGGCTGGCGGCATACCGGCTACGTGATGATCCTCTATCTGGCCGGACTCAAGGCGGTGGCGCCCGAGCTGAAGGAGGCCGCCGCCATCGACGGCGCGAACGAGCGGCAGACCTTCCTGCGCGTGGTCTTCCCCACGATGCGGCCGGTCAACGTCGTCGTCCTCGTCATCACCGTCATCGAGGCGCTACGCGCCTTCGACATCGTCTACGCCATCAACAAGGGCAGAAACGGCCTGGAACTGCTCTCCGTGCTCGTCACCGACAACATCATCGGCGAGGCCAGCCGCATCGGCTTCGGCTCCGCCATCGCCGTGGTGCTGCTCACCGTCTCCCTGGGGTTCATCGTGACGTACCTGGTGCAGGAGATGCGCGGGGAGGAGCACCGATGACCGCCGACATACCCACCGCGACCACGCCGCGCCCCGCCGCGGCGCCGGCCGGGAAGCCGGACCGGGAGGCAGGGAAGCGGCCGCGCCGCGGCCGGTTCGGCGTGCACATCTTCCTCGGCGGGGTCTCGCTGGCCTTCCTGGCCCCGCTGCTTCTCGCCGTGTACGCCTCGCTGCGCCCGTACGAGGAGACCGCCGAGCACGGCTACTTCTCCTTCCCCCGCAAGCTGTCCTTCGACTACTACCGGCAGGCGTTCTCCGACTCGGAGATGAGCAAGTACTTCGTCAACTCGCTCATCATCGCCGTGCCCGGCGTGCTGATCGTGCTGTTCCTGGCGTCGTTCGCCGCCTTCGTGCTGGCCCGGCTGCGCATCCGCGGCGGCTTCTTCCTGCTCATCCTCTTCACCGCGGGCAACCTGCTGCCGCAGCAGGTCATCGTCACCCCGCTGTACGTGATGTTCAACCGCATCGAGCTGCCGTACTGGATGTCCGAGTCGATGACGATGTACGACTCGTACTGGGCCGTCATCTCCGTCAACGTCGGCTTCCAGCTCGGCTTCTGCGTCTTCGTGCTGGCGAACTTCATGCGCGCGCTGCCCACCGAGATCCTGGAGGCGGCGGTCGTCGACGGCGCCGGGGTGTGGACCCAGTACTGGCGGATCACCCTGCCCCTGTGCCGCCCGGCGCTGGCGGCCCTGGGGACGCTGCAGTTCACCTGGATGTACAACGACTTCCTGTGGGCGCTGGTCTTCATCTCCGACGGCGACAAGCTCCCGATCACCTCGGCGCTCAACAACCTGCGCGGGCAATTCTTCACGGACTACAACTTGCTCGCGGCCGGATCCGTGCTGGTCGCGCTCCCGACGATCATCGTCTTCCTGCTGCTGCAGCGGCACTTCATCGCCGGTCTCACGCTCGGCTCGACCAAGGGGTGAGGCGGCTGGGAAAGCGACGGCGGCCCGCAGGAGAGGGGCTACGGCGGCCCGGGGGGAGCCGTCGGTCAGCCCATCTGACCTCCGGACCGGGCCGCCGAACCCGGCCCGCACGAAGCGGGCAGGTGGGCGCCATCCTGCCTGGTGGGCGGGGTGCGATGGAGGGGCCGAACGGCCCCCAGCCGGACCCCGTCCGGCACGGTTGGGCCGGGCTCGACCGCGCACGGGCCACGCGGCCGCCCGGCTTCGTCCGCGACCCGGCGTCATTGCGCCGGGTTACGGCGGTGTGACGTAGCCCTGCGGCCAAACTCTTCGCACGGAGTTTCCCCGGGAGCGGGTAGCGGGCAACTCTCTGGGGGCGGCTGAGAGGGGGAACATGTGATCGTCTGGTTGAACGGTGCATGGGATACGGGTCTGCGCCGCGTCGCGCACGAACTGGTGGAGCTGACGCCGGGGAGCATTCTCTACGACCCGGAGCTGACGGGCGGACAACTGCGCGCACTGCTGCCGCAGAAGCGCCTGGACGAGGTCGGCGACGAGCGGGAGCTGCCGTCGTGGCGCCGGCTGGTGATCGAGACGGCGGCGGCGCTGCTGGCGGAGGCGGACGGTCCGCTCGTGGTGCCGGCGGCGCTGTGGCGCGAGGAGCACCGCGACGAGATCTTCGGCAGGCTGGCCTCGCGCGGCTTCGAAGTACGCCATCTGCTGGTCTCGTTTGACGAAACGATCCTGCACGCCGGGTCCTTCCCGCATTGGCTCACCGGCGACGCCCACCTCGTCGACGCCGCAGGTCAGAGCGCACGCGAGGCCGCCGAGGAGATCGCCTCGCGCCTGCGCGCCGGGGCCGGATACTGCGACATCGTGCAGAACTCCGAGCCCACCGGCGAGACGCTCGCCGCCGGCGTGCTGCTCTTCGACGAGGACGACCGGGTGCTCCTCGTCGATCCCACGTACAAGCCGGGCTGGGAGTTCCCCGGCGGCGTCGTCGAGGCCGGCGAGGCGCCGGCGCGCGGCGGCGTCCGGGAGGTGGCGGAGGAGCTGGGGCTGAGCCTGCGGCGGGCGCCGCGGCTGCTGGTGGTGGACTGGGAGCCGCCCCGGCCGCCCGAGTACGGCGGGCTGCGGCTCCTCTACGACGGCGGGCGGCTGGGCCCCGCGGAGGCGGCCGGTGTGCTGCTGCCGGGCCCCGAGCTGCGCGCCTGGCGGTTCGTCACGGAGGACGAGGCGGGCGTGCTGCTGCCGTCGGTGCGGTTCAGCCGGCTGCGCTGGGCGCTGCGGGCGCGGCGGCAGGGGGCGGCGGTCTACCTGGAGGGCGGGGCGCCGGTCGCGGACGGGGCGTAGCCCGAGGGGGACACGAGGGCGCGATGGGCTCGCGAGGGGCGCGAGAGACGTGGCGGAACGGCGGGGTGGCCGTGGCAACCCTATTGGCCCTGCTATTGCCCCGTTCAGCAGTTTTTGAGTGCGTGTCACCGGCTCCGGCTGCATAGCGTCTCCGGTAGCGGCGGCCCACGTCGTCGCGTTCCCCCCACTTCAGGAGCGAACGACCGATGCGGATCATATCCACGGCGCTGGCAGCCGCGGCCGTCGGTGCCGTCGCCGCCGGCTTCACGGCCACGGTGGCGACGGCGCAGGGCAACGACGACGACATCACCTCCTTCGGCTTCACGGTCACCCCCAAGACCGTCAAGCCGGGCGGCAGGGTCGAGCTGACCGTGACCGAGTGCGACAAGGAAGCCACGGCCGCGTCGGCGGTCTTCGACAAGACGACCCTCGGCACGGGCGGCGGTACCCAGAGCGCCCAGGTGATGGTCGACCTCGACGCCAAGCCGGGCGCCTCCTTCGACGTGACGTTCACCTGCGGCGCCGAGTCCGGCACCGCGCCGCTGACCATCGCCGCCGCCGGTGGCGGCAAGTCGGAGACCGGCTCCACGTCCAGGCCGCGCCAGGAACAGGGCAAGGAGGCGACCCAGTCGGCGCTGCCGTCGCAGCCGGGCAAGGAGGGCGCGGAGCCCGCCGAGCCGGGCAAGGAAAAGGAAGCGGTCAGCCAGGCCGAGCCGGCGCATCCGGTGAAGCCGGCGCATCCGGCACGCGGCGGCCTCGGCGGCTCCCAGGAGGACCGCACCGTGATGCTCTCCGGCGGCGCCGGGCTGACCGCCGCCGGCGCGTTCGGCGGGGCCCTGCTGCTACGGCGCCGGGATACGCCCGGCCGCGACTGACCCCGCGGCGCAGGCCCGGTCCGCATCGCGCGTGCCGCCCCGCGGCCTCCGGGCCGCGGGGCGCACGACGCGGGCCGTACCCGACGTCCCGTACACCTCCCCGCACCGCTCCCCGCACCGCTCCCCGCACCGCTCCCCGCACCGCTCCCCGCACCGCTCCCCGCACCGCTCCCCGCGCACCTTCCCGCGTGGCTCCCCCCGGGCAGAAACGGTCCGCACCATGCACGAGCAACGCACCATCGACCCCTACGCCGCGATGCCCTACGGCATGACCCCCCACGGCACGCTGCCCCACGACCCGACCGGGTACGGTCCCGCACCGAACGGCACCGCGTCCGGCGGCCCGCCCCCGGACCCCGGCGGCGACGGCGGGGGCGGCGGGAGCGTGGCCGGCGCGCCGCGCGACAAGTTCGCCGCGGGCGTCGTCATCTGCGTCATGCTCCTGGGCATCGGCATGATCCACACCGCGCTCACCGGCGGCTTCGGCCCACCGCAGCCCTCCGCGGAGAGCGCGCTCACCGACGACGGCCCGCCCGCGCACCCGCCGCTGGCCACCTCGCGGCCGGCCACGATCCGGATCCCCGCCATCGGCGTCGACGCGCCGCTGACCGACGTCGGTCTCGACCCCGACGGCTGGCTCGCCGCGCCGCCTCCCGGCGTACGCAACCTCGCCGGCTGGTACCGGGACGCCGCCACCCCCGGCGCCACCGGCACCGCCGTCGTCACCGGGCACGTCGACGACGCCGCCGGGCCCGCCGTCTTCTACCGCCTCGGCGGCCTGAAGCGCGGCGACGTCGTCAAGGTCGACCGGGAGGACGGCCGCACGGCGGAGTTCACCGTCTACGCCGTCGAGGTCTTCGACGCCGCCGACTTCCCCAGCCGGCGCGTCTACGGCGACACCGACCGGGCCGAACTGCGCGTGCTCACCTGCGGCGGCCGCTACCGCGAGGGGGACGCCCCCGGCTACGAGGGCAACGTCGTCGTCTTCGCCCGGCTCACGGACGTCGCCTGACGGCCGCTGCCGGCCCGCGGACTCAGTCCGCGCGCCCGGCCGCGTACCGGTGCAGGAAGAGCGCCTCCGCGAACGACAGCCGCTCCAACTCCTCCGGCGACACGCTCTCGTTCACCGCGTGGATCTGCGCCTCCGGCTCGGAGAGCCCGATCAGCAGGATCTCCGCCCGCGGGTACAGCTCGGCCAGGGTGTTGCACAGCGGGATCGTGCCGCCCTGCCCGGCGACCTGCATCTCCTCGCCCGGGTACGCGGCACGCAGCGCCTCGGCCATCGCGCGGTACGCGGGGCTGGTGACGTCGGCGCGGAACGGCTCGCCCGAGCCGTACGACTCGGTGGTCACCCGTACGCCCCAGGGCGCGTGCGCCTCGAAGTGCGCCCTCAGGCGCTCCGTCGCCTCCGCCGAGTCGTGGCCCGGCGGCAGCCGCAGGCTCACCAGCGCCGCGGCGGTGGCCTGTACGGAGGGCGTGGCCCCGGCCACCGAGGGGACGTCCATGCCGACGACCGTCACCGCGGGGCTCGCCCAGATGCGGTCCGCGACGCTGCCCGTGCCGATCAGCTCCACGCCGTCCAGCACCTTGGCGTCACGGCGGAAGGCGTCCTCCGGGTAGGCCAGGCCGTCCCACCGGGAGCCGGGCGCCAGGCCGTCGA
Organism: Streptomyces sp. NBC_01808; assembly: GCF_035917395.1. Classification (NCBI taxonomy): domain Bacteria; kingdom Bacillati; phylum Actinomycetota; class Actinomycetes; order Kitasatosporales; family Streptomycetaceae; genus Streptomyces; species Streptomyces sp. NBC_01808. The sequence goes on along the minus strand of NZ_CP109072.1, from coordinate 778,146 downwards.
CCGTGGTCGAGCCGTCGGGGCCGCGCAGCGAGTCGAGGATCCGGATGAGCGCGGCGAGGGCGTCGGGGGCGGCGCCGCCGAACTGGCCCGAGTGCAGGTTCCCCGCCAGCGCGTCCACCTGTACGCGCAGCATCGTCATGCCGCGCAGCGTGGCCGTGACCGTGGGCAGCCCGACACGGAAGTTGCCGACGTCGCCGATGACGATCGTGTCGGCCGCCAGCAACTCCGGGTGCTGCTCGGCGTACTGCTGCAGACCGCCGGTGCCCTGCTCCTCCGAGCCCTCCACGATGACCTTGACCGAGACCGGTACGCCGCCGTTCTCGCGCAGCGCGCGGAGCGCGGTCAGATGCATGAGGACGCCGCCCTTGCAGTCCGCGGCGCCGCGCCCGTACCACCGGCCGTCGCGCTCGGTCAGCTCGAACGGCGGGCTGAGCCACGCCGATTCGTCGAGCGGCGGCTGTACGTCGTAGTGGGCGTAGAGCAGCACCGTGGGGGCGCCGGCCGGTCCTGGCAGGTACCCGTACACCGAACGGGTGCCGTCCGGGGTGTCGAGCAGCCGCACGTCCTCGAAGCCCTCGGCGGTCAGCGCGTCGGTGATCCAGTGGGCGGCGGCGTCGGACTCGGTCGCCGGGAAGCGCTCCGGGTCGATGAGCGCGACCGAGCGGAAGGAGACCAACTCGGCCAGTTCGGTACGGGCGCGCGGCAGCAGACCGGCGACGGTGCCGGCGAGCCGATCGGTGTCCATGGGAACGCTCCTCGGGCGAACTGCGTTGTGTCCTGCGGTGTCGGGTCCCGGAATCGGGGCGAGCGGTGACGATCATCGCACAGCGGTGCGTCGTTCTAGGATGCGGCAGGTGGGCGCCCCCGGGTGGGGGAGGCCGGAAACAGGAGCAGAGAGCGAACGTGACCAGCGAGAACGAGGCGGGCAACGAAGCGGGCGAAGCGGCGGACGGCCGCTCGCCGGGCGACGCACGGGACGCGGCCGGGGAGGCGGCGCCGGACGAAGGGCCCGCGAAGACGCCGCCGGTGGCGCCCGGGGCGGCGGCCGATGCCGAGGCCGGCGGGGAAGCCGGCGGGGAGCCGAAGGTCTGGGACGTCGTGGTGATCGGCGCCGGTCCCGCCGGTGCCTCCGCGGCGTACGCCGCCGCCCGACAGGGCCGCAGCGTCCTGCTCCTGGAACGCTCGGAACTGCCCCGCTACAAGACCTGCGGCGGCGGCATCATCGGGCTGTCCCGCGAGGCGCTCCCCGACGGAGTCGAACTGCCGCTGCGCGACCGCGTCAACGCCGTGACGTTCACCATGCGAGGCCGGCTCGGCCGCACGCGCCGCTCCCGCCGCACCCTGTTCGGGCTCGTCAACCGCGCCGAGCTGGACGCCCGGCTCGCCGAGGCCGCGCAGGGCGCGGGGGCGCGGCTGCGTACCGGCGTGACCGTCGCGCGGGTCGAGCAGCACGGGCCCGACGTGCCGGACCGGCGCACGGTGGCCGTGCACCTGTCGGGCGGCGAGAAGGTGCTGGCCCGCGCCGTGGTCGGCGCGGACGGCAGCGCGGGGCGGACCAGCAGCCATGTCGGGGTGGAGCTGGAGCAGGTGGACCTGGGTCTGGAGGCGGAGATCCCGGTGCCGCCGGAGGTCGCCGACGACTGGCGCGGCCGGGTGCTCATCGACTGGGGCCCGCTGCCCGGGAGTTACGGCTGGGTCTTCCCCAAGGGCGACACGCTGACGGTCGGCGTGATCTCCGCCCGCGGCGACGGCGCCGCGACGAAGCGCTATCTGGAGGAGTTCACCGCCCGGCTCGGTCTTGCGGGCTTCGAGCCGAGGCTGTCGTCGGGGCACCTCACGCGCTGCCGCGCGCACAACTCGCCGCTGTCCCGCGGCCGGGTCGTCGTCTGCGGCGACGCCGCGGGACTGCTGGAGCCGTGGACCCGGGAGGGCATCTCGTACGCGCTGCGCTCCGGCCGGCTCGCGGGGGAGTGGGCGGTGCGGATCGCCGAGGCCCAGGACGCGGTGGACGCGCGGCGCCAGGCGCTCAACTACGCGTTCGCCGTGAAGGCGGGCCTCGGCGTGGAGATGGCGGTCGGGCGGCGGATGCTGGCGGCCTTCGAGCGGCACCCCGGGGTGTTCCACGCGGCGCTGACCGGATTCCGGCCGGCGTGGCACATGTTCACGAAGGTCACGCAGGGGTCGACGACGCTCGGCGAGATCGTCCGCACCCACCCGGTGGCCCACCGGGCGCTGTGGCTGCTGGACCGGAAGAGCGCGCTCAACGGGTCTCGGTGATGCGGAAGACCGGGTGGTCGGGGGCGGCGGCGAGCAGCTCCTCGTTGGAGGACTTCGCCGTCACGCCCTTGAAGTACTGATTGACCTCCCAGCCCCAGCGCTTGAGGTAACTGCGCAGCACGGGCGCGGCGGTGGCGGGCGGCAGCTCCTCGACGGTGAACGTGCGCACCTTGCGGCCGACGCGCAGCTCTCCGCCGCCGGCCGCGCGCATGTTGCGGACCCACTGGGAGTGGCCGCGGGCGGAGACGAGGTACTGCTCGCCGTCGTGCTCGTGCAGGTTGACGGGCAGGCGCAGCATTTTGCCGGACTTGCGGCCGCGTACGGACAGCTCCGTGGTGCCCATGATGCTGAGGCCGTGGCGCGCGAGCCAGCCCACCACCTTGTTGAGCCGCGCGGCCAGCGGGCCGGACTTGAGATAGTAGGGCTGCGTGGTCATCGTGACCTCCTGGGGTGAGCGGTGATCTGAATCGAGAGCACTGCTCTCGCTGGAGAGCAGTGTGCACCAGAACGGTGGTCCAAAGCAAGAGCACTGCTCTCGTTTCTGTGCACCGATCTCATTTGTGTGCACTGCTCTCCCGGTGGCAGACTGACCCCCATGACGAGGGCCACAGGAGCCAGGGAGCGCGCCCGCACCGAGATCGCCGAGAGCATCAAGGCCGAGGCCAGACGCCAGCTCGCCGACGCGGGCGCCGCCCGCCTCTCGCTGCGCGCCGTCGCCCGCGAGCTGGGCATGGTCTCCTCGGCGCTCTACCGCTACTACCCCAGCCGTGACGACCTCCTCACCGCGCTGATCATCGACGCCTACGACGCCGTCGGCGCCGCCGCGGAGCGCGCCGTCGCCGCCGCGCCCGCCGCCGACCCCGTCGCCCGCTGGACCGCCGGCTGCCGGGCCGTACGCGGCTGGGCGCTGGCAAACCCGCACGAGTACGCCCTCCTCTACGGCTCCCCGGTCCCCGGCTACGCCGCCCCCGAGACCACCACCGCCCCCGCCTCCCGCGTCGCCCGCGCGCTCATCGGCGTCGCAGAGGACGCCGACGACGCCGGGCTGCTCGACCCCGTGACCGTCGAGTCCGCCGACGTGCTCCGGGACGCCGAGCAACTGGTGCGCCGCCTGGGCGTACGGCTGCACCCGGCGGCGATGGCGCGGCTGGTCGCCGCCTGGTCGCAGCTCTTCGGCCTCGTCGGCTTCGAGGTGTTCGGCCAGTTCCACGAGGTCGTCCACGCCCGCGAGGAGTTCTTCGAGCGGGCCGCGGCGGACCTGGGCCGCGGTATCGGGCTGCGCACCCCCGCCGCGTAGCCCCCGCAGCAGCGCCCCAGGACCGGCCCCGCCAGCTCCATGCCCGGGCACCCCCGGCCCTCACCCCCCCCGCAACCACCGGCCTCACCCCCGCTGAGCAGGTACTCCACCGGGAGTACGCCGGGTGTCCGCGTACGGCTGACGCCCGCAGGCGCCGCCGCCGGTTAGCGTTTCAGCCATGCGACGCGGAGGACCCCCGTGGTGGGGGCGGGACGACGAGGCCGGCGGCCGGCGGTGGCCGGGGCCCCCGTTCGGCGGGCCCTACGCCCCCGGCGGCCCCGACGACAACGACGGCCGCCCGCTGCCCGGCATGCTCCGCTGGCTGCCCAGCCGCGACCGCCTCCCCTGGCGCTCCACCCTCTTCCTGACCTTCTTCATGGTCATCGGCACCCGCGGCGCCGCCCAGGCCACCGACCGCGTCGACCCCTTCCCCGGCGCCATCGGCTTCCTCCTCGCCGCCGCCGTCCTCCTCCTGCTGCGCCACCGCTACCCGCGCACCGCCGCCTTCGGAACCGTCGCCGTCTGCCTCGGCTATCTGGCCACGGGCTTCCCGTACGGGCCGATCTTCCTCAGCGCCGCCGTCGCCTGCTTCGCCGCCATCTCGGTGGGGGAGCGGCACGCCGTCTGGGGGGCGCTCGCGCTGCTCTTCGCCGGCCACATCGCGTACACCTCCGTCCTCTACCGCTGGCTGCCGCCGAGCGACGACGGCGGCGGCCACTGGGGCCAGGTGCTGTTCGTCATCGCCTGGGTGCTGGCGGTGGTCGCGGGCGGCGAGTTGATGCGTACGCGCCGCGAGCAGTGGGCCGCCGCCCGGGCCGAGCGCGAGGAGGCCAAGCGCCGCCGCGCCGACGAGGAGCGGCTGCGCATCGCCCGCGAGCTGCACGACGTGCTGGCGCACAGCATCTCCGTCATCAACATCCAGGCGGGCGTGGGCCTCGCGCTCCTCGACCAGCAGCCCGAGAAGGCCCGCGAGGCGCTGACCACCATCAAGTCCGCCAGCAAGGAAGCGCTCGGCGAGGTACGCCAGGTGCTCGACGCGCTGCGCACCCCCGGCGGCGCCCCGCGCTCGCCCGCCCCCGGCCTCGACCGGCTCGGCGAGCTGAAGGAGCAGGCCGCCGCGGCCGGCCTCACCGTGGACATCACCGTCGAGGGTGCGCGGGCCGCGCTGCCGCCGGGTACGGAGCTGGCCGCGTTCCGCATCGTCCAGGAGGCGCTGACCAACGTCGTCCGCCACTCCGGCTCGCGCACCGCCCGCGTCCTGGTCCGCCACGCCCCCGGCGAGCTGGAGCTGCGGATCGACGACGACGGCCCCGCCACCGCGAGCGGCCTCACCGGCGGCGGCAACGGCCTGGTCGGCATGCGCGAGCGCGCCTCCGCGCTCGGCGGCACCATCGAGGCCGCCACCCGCGCCGACGGCGGCTTCCGGGTGCGGGCCCGCATCCCGCTCCCTGCGGATAGCGTGAACGCCGGCCGCGAGACCCCCAGTCGCCACACCCCAGAGGAGCGCCAGTGATCCGCGTGATGCTCGCCGACGACCAGGTGCTCGTACGGGCCGGCTTCAGCGCCCTCCTCGACGCCCAGCAGGACGTGGAGGTGTGCGGCGAGGCGGCAGACGGCGAGCAGGCCGTGGCCCTCGTCCGTGAACAGCGCCCGGACGTCGTCCTCATGGACCTCCGCATGCCGGTCCTCGACGGCCTGGAGGCCACCCGCCGGATCACCGGCGACCCGGACCTGGCGGGCGTGAAGGTCGTCATGCTCACCACCTTCGAGCTGGACGAGTACGTCTTCGAGGCGATCCGCTCCGGCGCCTCCGGCTTCCTGGTCAAGGACACCGAGCCAGAGGAACTGGTGCGCGCGGTACGGGCCGTGGTCGAGGGCGACGCGCTGCTCTCCCCGGGCGTCACCCGCCGGCTGATCTCCGAGTTCGCCGCCCGCTCCAAGGAGCCCGCGGCGGCCGCGGCGCTGGACGAGCTGACCGAGCGCGAGCGGGAGGTCATGGCGCTGGTGGGCATGGGCCTGTCGAACGAGGAGATCGCCCGCCGGCTGGTGGTCAGCCCGCTGACGGCCAAGACGCACGTGAGCCGGACCATGGTCAAGCTCGGCGTCCGGGACCGGGCGCAACTGGTGGTGCAGGCGTACGAGTCGGGGCTGGTACGCCCCGGCTGGCTCGGCTGACCCTCACGCCCCGGCCCACGCCGCCGGCCGCGCCGCCGCCGTGCCGAGCCCCGCCGGCGGCCCGCCCGGCAGCCCGGGACCGCCCGCGTCCTCCGCCAGCTCCGTGGCCCCGTACCGCCGCACGTGCAGGTGCCAGTTGAGGATGCCGGCCATCCAGTTCTGCAGGTCGCGTACGTACCCCGCCACCGCCGCGCGCACCTCCTCCGATGCCCCGAGATCCGCGTACAGCACCGGCAGCCCGGCTTCGAGGACGTGCTCGAACTGCCGCATCCGCCCCGCCGTGAGGTCGTGCACGATCCGCACCGCCGCCGGGTAGCCGACGCCGAAGAAGTTCTGCACCACCAGAACGCCGTTGTGGAAGTCGCCGTCGTACTCGATCTCCTTCTGGTAGGAGAACAGGTCGTTGAGCAGACAGGCGTAGTCGACGGCGGAGTTCTCCAGCGCGCGGACCGGCCCGCTCGCGTACACCTCGGTCGGCACGGTGTCTCCGCGGCGCAGCCGGCACAGGTACATCGTCATGTCGGAGCCGAACGTCGCCCGGCGCATCTCGATGTAGTCGACCGGGTCGGGGACGCGGTTCTGCGCCTGGTTGGACAGCTCCCACAGCCAGGCGTCGAGCATCACGTCCACGGCCGCCCGGAAGTGCGCACGCTGCTCCGGCGACATCGGCCCGGACGTCCGCCGCCACAGGTCACCCAGCCCGCGTTCCAGCGGGTTCGCCGGCGGCGGTGCCGGGGTGCCGTCGCCCAGCGGCATGCACAGCTTCAGCCGGTCGTTCGCGGCCCGCGCGCCGGTCAGGTCGCGGGAGCGGCCGAAGACGGCCGGGTAGTAGTCGTCCCCGTACGTGCCCCAGGCCAGCCACTGCGAGGCCAGGTCCAGCTCCTCCTCGTCGGCGTCGGGGTGCAGCCCTGCGGCGCAGAGCGGGAAGTCGAAGCCGCGCAGCCGCCGGGCGTCCCAGATGTACGACCCCGGCACCCCAGGCTGCGGTTCGAGCAGCCCCATCCGGCGGGCCCAGTCGACCGTCCGGGGCCGGGCCCCGTCGAGGTGCGGCGAGAGGCGCAGCCCGTACGGCATGGGCAGCTCCGGCACGAGCGACGGGCCGACCCGCCGGTGTGGTACGTGCGCGTACGAGCGCAGCCGCGTCGCCCCGGTCGCCGTCAGCAGCCCGCGCACGTCCACCCCGGCCCCCGCGGGCGCGTACGGCAGGGCGGGCGGGCCGGCGGCGCCCTCGTTCATGTACCGGCTGGAGCGCAGGTGCCACTCGTGCCCGCCCGACTGCCAGTCCTGCATCCCCTTCGCGTACGCCACCACCCGCGCGCACTCCGCCGGCGTCAGCTCCTCCTCGGCGAAGAGCAGGGGCAGTTCGGTGAGCGCGGTGTGCTCGAACTGCTGCATCCGGGACGTCAGCAGGTCGTTGACGCGCTCGGCGGCCTCCTGCGTACCGCAGCCGAGGAACGTCTCCAGCACCAGCACGCCGTTGCTCAGCTCACCCTCCTCCTCGACCTCGCGCTGGTACGAGAAGAGGTCGTTGCGCAGGTGCACGGCGTCGGAGAAGGTGTCGCGCAGCACCAGCAGCGGCCGGGACGCGGCCACCCGGTCCGGCACCTCCGCCGCCGCCGCGTACTCCACCAGCCCCGCGGACCACGGCGCCCCGCCGACCTTGCGGCGCATCTCGACGTACTCGACGGGGTTGGCCACCCGCCCCTCGTCGATGTTGGCCAGCTCCCAGAGCGACTCGTCGAGCAGGTTGACCGTGCTCTGCGCGAACCGCCGCCGCCACCCCGCCGACATCGCGGGCACGGTCCGCGCCCAGAGGTCCGCGAGCCCCGCCTCCACCGGGTTGCGCGGCTCCGGCACGTCCGCGCCCGAAGGCTCCAGCGGCATGAACGCGGGCAGCCGGTCGAGGTACGCCTTGGCGCCGGCCCGGTCGCGGTCGCGCTTGAACGCCTCCACGAAGTGGTCGTCGAAGAAGAACACCCACACGTACCAGTCGGTGACCAGCGACAGCACGTCCGCCGAGCACTCGGGATGGGTGTACGCGCACAGCAGCGCGTAGTCGTGCGCGTCGAGGTCGGCGGTGTCCCAGATGCCCGAGCCCTCCAGCATCCCCATCCCGCGCGCCCACGCCCGCGAGTGCCCCCGCGCCTGCTCGACGTGCGGGTTGAGCCGCGCGGGCCACGGCAGATAGAAGGTCGGCAGTTCGAACGGCTGCTTAGGCGGCATCCGCCCCTCCCCGGGTTCGTTCGCGTCCAGCGCCCGGGTCAGCACTACCCCCGGCGTCGCCCTGGCACCCGGGGAAGCACCCGAAGGAGTGACGCGTGGGGCGCGCGTGCGGGTCGGGTACGGGTCGTATACAGCGCCGCCCGCGGGCGTACGGGCCGGGCGTGCGCGCTCCGGCGCCGGCGCGCGGCCGTATGCGTACGCTTCAGCCGGCCCAGCGGTAGCGGTGCTCGGGCCGCCCCGTGCCGCCGTACTTCAGCGACAGCTCGGCCCGCCCGGAGTCGGCGAAGTGCTCCAGGTAACGCCGGGCGGCCACCCGGGAGATGGCCGCCGCCTCCGCGCACTCGCTGGCCGAGAGCCCTCCGGGGTGCTCGCGCAACACCCGCTCCACCAGCTCGGCGGTGCGCACGTTGAGCCCCTTGGGCAGCGCGCCGGAGACCGTGGGGCGGGTGCTGAAGAGCCGGTCGACGTGCGCCTGCTGGACCCCGCCGGTGTCGTCGAGCGCGTCGAGCCGGGCCCGGGTGGCGGCGAAGTGGCGCAACTGCTCCTGCAGCGCGGCCTGGCTGAACGGCTTGATCACGTAGTGCAGCGCGCCGCCGTGCAGCGCGCCGCGGATGGTTTCGGCGTCCCGGGAGGCGGTGATCACGAGGACGTCGGTGTCCGCGTGCTCACCCGCGCGCAGCCGCCGCAGCACCCCGATGCCGTCCATGTCCGGCAGATAGACGTCGAGCAGCACCAGGTCGGGGCGCAGCCGCGCCACGGCGCGCAGCGCCTCCGCGCCGCTGTGCGCGACGCCGGCCACCTCGAAGCCCTCGGTCGCCGCGACGTAGCGGCTGTGCAGCTTGGCCACCATGAAGTCGTCGTCGACCACCAGTACCCGGATCACGGCGGTCAGGCTAGCGCTCCGGGGCGGTCCGCGCCGGGACCAGAACGACCAGAAGTTTCCTTGCGTTCACAAGCGCGACACCTGGGGACCGCGGCGGGAGCATGTGGCGACATCCGGACCCCAGTGATCATCCACGGCTCCGCGGAGCCGGCTCCTCGACGAAGAGGCGGTGACCCGTACCGTGCGTCTGCCGACCACTCTACGCACCCCGTTCGCGCTCGCGGCAGCGGCGCTGCTGGTGCTCCTCGGCCCGCCGCTCATCACGGAGGGGGACGGCGCGGCGGGCGGCAGCCGGATCCCCGGCCTGGAGCTGATGGTGCCCAACACCCCCGGCGGCGGCTACGACATCACCGCCAGGACCATCGCCAGGAACATCGAGGAGGCCGACCTCGGCAGCAACGTCGAGGTCTTCAACCTCCCCGGCGCCGGCGGCACCGTGGGCCTGTCCCGGCTGGTCAACGAGCACGGCAACGGCAAGCTCGCGATGTCCATGGGGCTCGGGGTCAGCGGTGCGGTGCGTACCAACACCACCGGCCACACGCTCGCCGACACCACCCCCATCGCGCGGGTGACCGAGGAGCCCGACATCGTCGTGGTCCCCGCGGACTCCCCGTACAAGACCTTCGAGGACCTGCTGGCCGACTGGAAGGCCTCCCCGGGCAAGACCCCGGTCGGCGGCGGCTCGTCCCCCGGCGGTCCGGACCACCTGGCGCCGATGCTGATGGCCCGGGCCGCCGGGATCGTGCCCAAGGAGGTCAACTACGTCCCGTACGACGGCGGTGGCGAGCTGCTCGCGTCGATCCTCGGCGGCAAGGTCGCCTTCGGCGTCTCCGGCGTCGGCGAGTACCTCGACCAGATCGAGGCGGGCGACCTGCGGGTGCTCGCGGTCACCGGCGGCGAGCGGCACCCGGGTCTGGACGCGCCGACGCTGCGCGAGACGGGCATCGACGTGGCGTTCACCAACTGGCGCGGCTTCGTCGCCCCGCCCGGGCTGTCCGACACCGAACGCAAGAACCTCATCCACCTCTTCGAGAAGCTGCACGACACCGACGAGTGGCGGCAGTCGCTGAAGACGAACGGCTGGACCGACGCCTTCCTCACCGGCGAGAAGTTCGGCGACTACCTCGACGCGCAGGACCGGCGCGTGGTGTCGGTGCTGAAGGAGCTGGGCCTGTGACGAACGAGCCGAAGACGAACGAGCCGAAGACGAACGAGCCGACGGCGGACGGGACGCGTACTCCCACGGAACCGCCGGACCGCAAGGACGCCCCGGACGGCACGCCCGCTCCCGGCGGCCCGCTCGCCCTGCTGCGCGGCAAGTCCGAACTCGGCGTCTGCGTCCTGTTGCTGGCCCTCGGCGTACTGGTGCTGATCGACGCGCTGACCATGGACACCGACTACGCCCAGCGCGGCCCGGTCGGCCCCGAGGCCGTCCCCACCGTCATCGGCATCGCCCTCCTCGTCGTCGCCGCCCTCCTCGCCGTCGACGTGCTGCGCGGCGGCAAGGGCGAGGCCGAGGGCGGCGAGGACATCGACCTCGACGCGCCCTCCGAGTGGCGCACCGTGCTGCTGCTCGCCGGAGTCTTCCTCGCCTCCGCCTTCCTCATCGGTGAGGTCGGCTTCCCCATCGCCGGCGCCCTGCTGTTCTGGGGCGCGGCCTACGCGCTCGGCAGCCGGGCGTTCGCCACCGACCCGCTCGTGGCCGCCGTGCTGTCGGTGATCACGTACACCGTCTTCAACAACCTGCTGGGCGTCCCGCTGCCCGGCGGACCGCTCATGGAGGTGCTGTGAGATGGACTCCTTCACCTCTCTCATCGACGGCTTCGGCACCGCGCTGACGCCCGCCCACCTCCTCTGGGCCGCCGTCGGCGTCCTCCTCGGCACCGCGATCGGCGTCCTGCCCGGCATCGGCCCGGCGATGGCCGTGGCCCTGCTGCTCCCCGTGACGTACGGTCTCGAGCCCACCGCCGCGCTCATCATGTTCGCCGGCATCTACTACGGCGGCATGTTCGGCGGCTCGACCACCTCGATCCTGCTCAACACACCGGGGGAGAGCGCCGCCGTGGTCGCGGCCATCGAGGGCAATCCGATGGCCAAGTCGGGCCGCGGCCCGCAGGCCCTGGCCGCCGCGGCGATCGGGCACTTCGCGGGCGGCATGATCGGCACGATCCTGCTGGTCGCGCTGGCCCCGGTGATCGCCGACCTGGCGGTCGACATCGGCGCGCCGGACTACTTCGCCCTCATGGTCCTCGCGTTCATCGCGGTGACCTCCGTACTGGGCCGCTCCCGCATCCGCGGCTTCGCCTCGCTGCTCATCGGGCTGACCATCGGCCTGGTCGGACTCGACCAGATGACCGGCCAGGAGCGGCTGACGTTCGGCTCGCTGCAGCTCGCCGACGGCATCGACGTCATCATCGTCGCGGTCGGCCTCTTCGCGGTCGGCGAGGCGCTGTGGGTGGCCGCCCGGCTGCGCTCGGGCAACCAGGGCCCGATACCCGTCGGCCGGCCGTGGCTGGCCCGTTCCGACGTGCGGCGCACCTGGCGGCCGTGGCTGCGCGGGCCGGTGATCGGGTTCCCGTTCGGGGCGATCCCGGCGGGTGGCGCGGAGATCCCCACCTTCCTGTCGTACGTGACGGAGAAGCGGCTGTCGAAGCACAAGGACGAGTTCGGCAAGGGCGCCATCGAGGGCGTCGCGGGGCCGGAGTCGGCGGCGTCCGCCTCCGCAGCCGGGACGCTGGTGTCGATGCTCACGCTCGGCCTGCCGACGACCGCGACCGCCGCCGTGATGCTGGCCGCGTTCCAGCAGTACGGCATCCAGCCGGGCCCGCTGCTCTTCGACCGCGAACCCGACCTCGTGTGGGGCCTGATCGCGTCGCTGTTCGTCGGGATGTTCCTGCTGCTGCTCATCAACCTGCCGCTGGCGCCGGTCTGGGCCAAGCTGCTGCGCATCCCGCGGCCGTACCTCTACGCGGGCATCCTGTTCTTCGCGGCGGTCGGCGCGTACGCCGTCAGCGGCGAGGCGGCCGACCTGGTCATCCTGCTGGTGATCGGCCTGATCGGGCTCGGCATGCGGCGCTACGGGCTGCCGGTGCTGCCGGCGATCATCGGCGTCATCCTCGGCCCGGCGGCCGAGCAGCAGATGCGCCGGGCGCTCCAGCTCAGCGACGGCAGCCTGAGCGGCCTCGTCAACACCCCGTTCGCGGTCACGCTCTACGCCGTCATCGCGCTGATCCTGCTCTGGCCCCTGGTCAGGCTGCTGCTCACCAGCGGCGCAGGACGAGCGCGACGCGGATCACGAACGCCGTAGCCCCGGCCGCCTTCGCGGCCGTCAGCACCCCCACCCTTGCGTCGCCGCGCACCGCGTCGAAGAACAGCGCGGGCGCGGCGACCGCGAGGAACACCGCACCCGCCAGCAGTGCCGCCGTGACGGCCGCGTACACGATCTCGACGGTCAGGGCGTCCCGTTGGCTCTGCGTCCTCGGTCCCCGCATTTCCAGCCCCCTCATGCCCCGAACTCTATCCCCGAAGCGCCGTGTTCAATCCGTTGCACACCGGCCGTCACATCCCGCTCACGGGCTGGTACGGTGCCATGCCATGGCAACGGGGAGCGCCGAAGGCGCGGTCGTTTCTCAATGGCGGGAGATCCGCGCGGTGCACGCGCGGGCGGTGGGCGAGTTGGACCGTGAGCTGCATCGATACGGCATCGGGGCCAGCGACTTCGAGGTGCTGGACGTGCTCCTCGGCATGGCGAACTCGGGTGACAGGGCGAGCCTGCGGGTGCAGGAGCTGGCGGACCGGGTGCACCTGAGCCAGAGCGCGCTGTCCCGCCTCGTCGGCAGGCTGGAGAAGCACGGTCTGGTGACCCGCGGCATGTGCCCGGAGGACCGCAGAGGGGTGCAGGTGTGCGTCACCGACGCGGGCCGCACGCTGCACGCCGAGGCGCTGCCGGTGCAGCGGGCGGTGCTCGCCCGCACGGTCGGCATCAGATGACCGGCCGGCCCGGCTCCCGGGCCCGGCTCCTCACGTCCCGCGGGGGCGCCCGCCGTTCTGCACGGCCTGCATCGCGTACGCGATGAGCGCTGCCGCCCCGGCGAGCAGCGCCACCGTGCTCAGCGCGGCGCGCAGCGAGAACCAGTCGGCGAGGAAGCCGATCGCCGGCGGCCCGAGGAGCATGCCGCCGTAGCCGAGCGTGGACGCGGCGGCGACGCCGTTCGGGCCGGCCAGTTCGCCGGCGCGGCCGATGGCTATGGGGAATATGTTGGCCAGGCCGAGCCCGGTGAGGGCGAAGCCGGCCAGGGCGCCCCAGACGTACGGGGAGAAGGAGCCGAGCAGCATGCCGACGCAGGCGGTGGCGCCGCCGGCGACGAGGGCGCGGTTCTGGCCGAGCCGCAGCAGCAGCGCGGTGCCGGAGAGCCGCCCCGCGGTCATGGCGAGGGCGAAGACGGAGTAGCCGGCGGCGGCCAGTCCCGGGCCCGTGTCCAGGGACTCCTTGAGGTGCAGCGCGCTCCAGTCGGCCATGGCCCCCTCGCCGTACGCGGTGCACAGGGCGACCAGCCCGAGCACGGCGACGAGCAGCCGGGTGCGCCCGGCTGGCCGCTCCGCCGGGGCCGGCCCGCGGCCCGCCTCGGCGTCCGACGCGTCCGCGTCCGGTCCGTCCGCCCTGTCCGCGACATCCGGCGCGGGCGGCCGCTTCGGGGCCGGGAGGGCGAGGAGCGCGGGCCCGGCGAAGGCGGTGACCGCGAGCCCGAGCAGCGCGAGGAGCAGCAGGTGCCGGGTGGGGGAGAGGTGCCCCGCGACGAGCGCGCCGAGCCCGGCGCCGAGCATCCCCCCGAGGCTGAACGCCGCGTGGAAGCTGGGCATCACGGGCCGCCGCAGGGCGGCCACCAGGTCGACGGCCGCGCTGTTCATGGCGACGCTGATGGAGCCGAACGCGGCGCCGAAGACCACCAGGACGAGGCCGAGCGCGAGCGCGGAGCGGGTCAGCGGCGGCAGCACCACGCCGGCCGACAGCAGCGCGGCCGTGCCCACGGTCACGGCGTGCGCGCCGTAGCGGCGGATGAGACCGCCGGTGAGCACCATGGTCGCCACCCCGCCCGCGGACACGCCGAGCAGCGCAAGGCCCAGCGCGCTGGGCGAGGCGCCGGTCTGGTCCTTGATGTCCGGGATCCGGACGACCCAGCCGGCGAAGACGAAGCCGTCGAGGGCGAAGAAGACGGTCAGGACGGTACGGAGACGGGCGAGCTGGGCTCCGGCGGGGCCGCGGGGCACGGCGGTGCCGCGCAGTGACCGGGGGAGCGCCGCCCGTATTTTGTTTAGCGTCGGCACAAAGACAGAATAGAAGCGTGACGCCGACTCGTACAAGGCCCGCGCGACCCGAGAGAGGCCGGAGCGCGCTGGGGCCCGCGCTGGAGCTCGTCCACACCGGCCGGGCGCCCACCCGCGCCGTGCTCACCGCGGAACTGGGCGTGACCCGCGCCACCGCGGGCGCCGTCGCGGCGGAGCTGGCGGCGCTGGGCCTGATCACCGTGGACTCCCGGCCCGCCGCCGCCGGACACCAGGGCCGGCCCTCGCACGGCCTGTCCGTCAACCCCGGGGGCCCCGTCGTGCTCGCCGCGCAGGTGCACGCGGACGGCTTCCGCGCCGCCCTCGTCGGGCTCGGCGGCCGCATCGTCGCCACCGCCCCCGGCTGCGGTACGGTCCCGGCCGACCCCGCGCACGTACTCGCCGCCGTGGTCGAGGAGGGCGCCAAGCTGCTGCGCGCCACCGGGCGGACCTGCGTGGGCGCCGGCCTGGCCGTGCCGTCCGCGGTCGCGGAACCGGACGGCGAAGCGCTCAACCCGCTGCACCTCGCCTGGCCCGCGGGCGCGCCCGTACGCCGCATCTTCCACGACTGCCTGACCGCCTCCGGCATCGAGTTCGCCGCCGCCCCGCGGGCGTTCACCGGCAACGACGTCAACCTCGCCGCCCTGGCGGAACACCGCCACGGCGCGGGGCGCGGCTCCGCGCACCTGCTGTGCGTCGCCACCGGCCACCGCGGCGTCGGCGGGGCGCTCGTCCTCGACGGGCGGCTGCACACCGGCAGCGCCGGACTCGCGCTGGAGGTCGGTCACCTGACCGTCAACCCCGACGAGGGCCTGCCCTGCCACTGCGGCAGCCGCGGCTGCCTGGACGTCGAGACCGATCCGCTGGCGCTGCTGACGGCCGCCGGCCGCGCGCCGGGCCCCGAGGTCTCGCTGCTCCAGCAGGCCCGCGAGCTGGTACGCGACGAGCACGCGGACCCGGCGGTCGCCGCCGCCGTCGACCTGGTCGTGGACCGCCTCGGCCTCGGCCTCGCCGGCCTCGTCAACATCCTCAACCCCGACCGCATCATCCTCGGCGGCCTGCACCAGGTGCTGCTGGCCGCCGCGCCCGAGCGGCTGCGCGCACGGGTGGCGGACCGCAGCCTGTGGGGGCGCAGCGGCGGCGTCCCGGTGCTGGAGTGCACGCTCGACCACAACAGCCTGGTCGGGGCCGCCGAACTCGCCTGGCAGCCGGTGCTCGACGACCCCCTCGGCGTACTGGAGCCGTAGGCCGGCTCCCGGCAT
The DNA here is from genome assembly GCF_035917395.1 of Streptomyces sp. NBC_01808. Classification (NCBI taxonomy): domain Bacteria; kingdom Bacillati; phylum Actinomycetota; class Actinomycetes; order Kitasatosporales; family Streptomycetaceae; genus Streptomyces; species Streptomyces sp. NBC_01808. Next base: position 762,707 of record NZ_CP109072.1, on the reverse strand, counting down.
CCCCGGCCGTGCCGGGGGCACACGGGGAGGTCAGAGCGGGGACCGGTCGTCGCGCAGCCGGCTGAACAACTGGCCGTCGCGCCACTGCCCGTCCCGGAACTCCGCGGCGCGGATGACGCCCTCCAGGGTGAACCCTGCCCGCTTCAGCGACGCCTGCTCGGCGAGGTTCTCCGCGTGCGTGGCGGCTTGGACACGCTGCGCGGGAGTGTGCCGGAACAGGTAGTCACACAACATGGCCTGCGCCCGCCAGCCGATGCCCTGACCGCGCCACTCCGGCAGGAGCGCGATGCCGATCTCCCAGTACTTCCCGAGTCCGCCGAACGTGCCACTGCGGTAACCGACGAATCCGGCGGCCCCCTCGGCGGCGCCGGCGTCTACCATCAGCCGGCTGTCGTCCTCGCCGAGAAAGCCGTCCGCGGCGAACCGCCTGGCCGGGGCGGCCGCGTCGCGGAACCCGGCCCAGTCCAGGCCGACGAGACCCGGCTCGACGGCGAACCGGCGAAACATCGCCAGATCGTCCTCACGCACGGGACGCAGACGAATGGTCAGGTCACCGGCCACGGCCGATGGTTCAGTGGGCATCTCCGCCGTCATACGCTCCGACCCTACCCGGCGGCACCGGGCACCCCCGGGCCGCCCCCCGGCAGACGGTGTTCCGGATCCACGGCCGCGGACCGATGACTTCCGGGCCCGCCCCCGGTCACACCTTCCAGAGGCCAAGGTCTGCGGGCCACCCCAGGAGAACGAAGGAAAGGCGCCCCATGGCGAAGCTGCTGTACTCGGCGACCATGTCGCTCGACGGATTCATCGCGGGACCGGGCGGCGACATGTCCTGGCTCGCCGACCACCTCGGGGACAACCCCACGGTCGACGGGCTCGTCCCGCGGGTCGGCTCGATCCTCTCGGGCGCGCGCAGCTTCTCCGGCGACGACCCGCACCGCGGCACGGAGAACGAGGGCGAGGCGTTCGGCGGCGGCTGGGAGGGGCAGCAGTTCGTGCTCACCCACCACCCGCCGGCCGAGCCCGTCCCGGGCGTCACCTTCGGCGCGGACCTCGACACCGCCGTCACCGCCGCCAAGGCCGCCGCCGGCGACGGCTATGTGAACGTCATCGGCGCCGACGTCGCCCGCCAGTGCATCGAGGCGGGCCTGCTGGACGAGGTCCTGGTCTTCACCGCGCCGGTGTTCCTCGGCGACGGCGTCCGGCTCTTCGACCGCCCCGGCGGCACCCGGGTCCTGCTGGAGCAGGTACAGGTGTCCGCCCTGCGGCACTGCACGGGGATCTGGCTGCGCGTCGTCGGCTGAGCGGCCGTACGGACCCGCCACCCCGGTCGCGGGCTGCCGCGGGCCGGACCGCCGTCCGGTCCCCGGCGCCCGCGCCGGTGGGGGGTTGCCGCCCGCCCGGCCGGCCGGGTGCCGGGTCCGGCACGGCCGGGCGGGGCGGCTACGGAACCGCCGCCAGGCTGCGGGGAAGCGAGCGGACCCGATGCCGCACAGTCAACTCGCCACCCGTGGCCACCGGGAGGGCGCACAGGCCACGACTGCGGGCGCGCACTTCACACCCCGTGTGAAAGTCCCTCGGTTACGCTGGCGAACACCCTGCTCGCAGGAGGGCACATGGAGCCCAACACCCTGCTCGACGCGGCACTCGACGAAGCCGGGATCTCCCACGCCGGGCTTGCCGCGCACGTCAACCGGGCCGGCGCGGCCCGCGGACTGCGGCTGCGCTACGAGCACACCGCCGTGGCCCGCTGGCTCAAGGGCCAGCGACCACGCGGCCAGGTGCCCGACGTCATCTGCGAAGTGCTGGCCGAACGGCTCGACCGCCCGGTCACGTTGGACGACATCGGCTTCGGCGCCGCCGGCGGCCCCTCGGCCGCCGCACCGCTCGCCCGCTTCGTCGAGCGCGCCACCGCACTGTGGCGCTCCGACGAGCAGCAGCAGCCGCACGTCGTCAGCGCCCGCGCGCTCACCGGCACCCCCGCCGTCATCCCGGTGTGGGAGTGGGAGAACCCGCCCGAGGACGGCGACGTCTCCCGCACCGGACCCGTGCACGTCAGCGAGGCCGACGTCACCACCCTCCAGGCCGCCCGCGCCCACTACGAGCAGATGTACCGCAAGGCCGGCGGCATGGCGACCCGCGCCCGCGTCGTGCGCTTCCTCAACTCCGAGGCGGCGCCGCTGCTCCGCGGGTCGTACGGCGACGATGTCGGCCGCCGGCTGCACCGGGCCACCGGGGGCCTCGTCGCCGTCGCGGGCATCTGCGCGTACGACTCGGACGCCCTCGGCCTCTCCCAGCGCTACTTCCACCAGGCGCTGCGGCTGGCCAAGGCCAGCGGGGACCGGGGCTTCGGCGCGTACGTCATCGCCATGCTCGTCAACCAGTCGCTGTTCCTCAGGGAGTACCGCCAGGCGGTCGCGTTCGCGGAGGCCGCGCTGCGGGCCGCCGACCAGGACGTCAGCCCCGCCCTGGCGGCCGATCTGTACGCGATGCAGGCCAAGGCGTACGCCTTCCTCGGCGACCGCTCGGGCACCCTGGACTGCATCCGTCGCGCCGAGTCCGCCGCCGGGCGGATCAGCGCACGCCAGGAGCCGGCCGAGACGGACTACGTCCAGCCGGGTCTGGTCAACGTGCAGGTCGCCGAGGCGCTCTTACGCATCGGGGACCTGCGCGCCGCCCGCGAACAGGCGGCGACCGCCGTGCACCGGCCGGCCCACGACCGGGGCCGGGTGCACCGGCTGGCGATTCTGAGCCACGTCGAACTGCGTCAGGGGGACGCCGAGGAGGCGGCGCAGGCGGCGCTGGAAATGGCAAGAGCGGCCAGAGGGATGGAGTCGCAGCGGCTGCGGGACAGGTTGCGCGCGGTCCGTCGCCATCTGACCGAGACCGGCGGAGGGGGGACCGCCGAGGCGGCGGAGCTGATCGACGCAGCGTTGCGCGTTCCGCTCTGAGGCGGGGGCCGCCACCGCCACTGGACGGCGACAAGGGGGACTACGTGCGATGGAGGAATCTCAGGGAGCACACCGTGTACGAAAACCGCTGGTTCCGCGTCAACCTGGCCGACGTGGAACTCCCGGACGGGCGCCACCTTGATCACTACCTGATCCGCCTGCGACCCGTCGCCGTGGCGACCGCGGTCAACGAGGCGAACGAGGTGCTGCTGCTCTGGCGGCACCGTTTCATCACCGACGTCTACGGATGGGAGCTGGCCGCCGGGGTGGTGGAGGACGGGGAGGACCCCGAGACCGCCGCCGCCCGCGAGATGGAGGAGGAGACCGGCTGGCGGCCCGGCCCGCTCACGCACCTGATGACCGTCGAGCCGTCCAACGGCCTGACGGACGCCCGGCACCTCATGTACTACGCCACGGAGGCGGTGCAGATCGGCGACCCCGAGGACGACTTCGAGTCCGACAGACGCGAGTGGGTGCCCCTGAAGGGGGTCCCCGACATGGTCGGCCGCGGGGAGGTGCCCGCCGCGAACATGGCCGCGGCGCTGCTGATGCTCCATCACCTCCGCCTCGGCGCCTGATCCCCGAGCCCCGACCGCGCGGGTCGGGCGACCCGCGCGCACCCGCCCGCCGGCCCCGCCACTGCGGGGACCGGCGGCCGGTGCTCGCCGGCCGTGTACGCCGCTCAGCGGCCCAGGGCCTGCCATAACGCCAGTACCATCGCCGCCGCGCCGGTCAGCGCGGCGATCGACGGCAGTGGCCAGCGCGAGTGCTCCAGCGAGGTGACGCGTGCCGTCAGCTCGTCGATCTCACGCTCCATCTGCTGACTGCGCTGCGACAGCAGTGCGAGCCGTCCGTCGATGCGGGCCAGGCCCACGTCGAGGGAGCGCCGGATCTCGGCGAGCTCGGACACGACCGCACTCGTGTCGGTTTCGGTGGCCACGGTCTGCTCTCCTTTGTTCCGTCCGTGCCCCGTGTCCGTTCCATGGAAGCGCTACCAGGGGGGCGCGCGGCAGCGTGTGGAGGGTGCATATGCACGTGCTCCGGGCGCGCCCCGTGTGAATAAGTCACGCACGGTGACGGCCGCCGGCGTACGAACCAGCTCACGCCCCCCGCCAACGGCGGCCGGAAGCAGCCGGAGACCGCCCGAATACTCCGCCGGGAGCAGGCCAGGTGCCGCTGGCCGTACGACGACCCGGACCCCCTCCCGGCGGGAGTCTCGATGGTGTCGGCACCACAGAAACCATTGAGGAGTTGAGAACGATGAACACCCTGGCGCACTGGAACGACGGCGGACCCGGCCCCTGGATCCTGCTCTTCCCGCTCATGTGGGCACTGGTCCTGGGCGGCCTGTTCTTCTTCGTCCGCCGCGTCGTCTGGCGCGGCCGCGGCGCCCCCTGGCAGCGGTTCCGCGGCGGCCCCGTCGGACCGGGCGGTCCCGGCGGCCCCGGCTACGGCGAGCAGTCGCCGATCGCGGTCCTCGGCCGGCGCTTCGCGGCCGGTGAGATCGACGAGGACGAGTACTGGCGCCGGCTGTCCGTGCTGAACGAGGAGTTCGGCCGCCGCGGCGAGGGCAAGGGCGGTGCGGCATGACATCCGCGACCACCACCCCCGTACGCACCGGCGCGGCCGCCCGCGTCGTCGACGCGGTCAAGGTCTACGGCAGTGGCGACACCGAGGTCCGGGCGCTCGACGGCGTCGGTGTCGCCTTCCCGGCCGGTCGGTTCACGGCCATCATGGGCCCCTCGGGGTCCGGGAAGTCCACGCTGATGCACTGCGCGGCCGGCCTCGACACGCTCACCGCCGGGGCCGCCTTCATCGGCGACACCGAGCTGGGCGCGCTCGACGACAAGCGGCTGACGATGCTGCGCCGCGACCGGATCGGCTTCGTCTTCCAGGCGTTCAACCTGCTGCCGACGCTGACCGTCGCGGAGAACATCACGCTGCCGATGGACCTCGCGGGCCGCCGCGGCGACCCCGCGTGGATCGACTCGCTCATCGACGTGGTCGGCCTGCGCGACCGGCTGCACCACCGGCCCGCCGAGTTGTCCGGCGGCCAGCAGCAGCGCGTCGCCGTGGCCCGCGCCTTCGCCGGGCGCCCCGACGTCGTCTTCGCCGACGAGCCCACCGGCAACCTCGACTCGCGCTCCGGCGCCGAGGTCCTGGGCCTGCTCGCCGACACCGTGCGCGAGCTGGGCCGCACCGTCGTCATGGTCACCCACGACCCGGTCGCCGCGGCCTACGCCGACGAGGTGGTCTTCCTCGCCGACGGCCGGCTCGTCGACCGCATGGCCGCGCCCACCGCGGACCGCGTACTGGACCGCATGCAGCGCTTCGTGGGCGAGACCCCCCGTACGGCACGTTCCCTGGACACCACCGCGGAGAGGAAGAGCCCGTCATGAGCGGCACCCGCGCGTCGCTGCGGCTGAGCATGGCCGGACTGCGCACGCACAAGCGGCGGTTCGCCGGCACGTTCTTCGCCGTGCTCCTCGGCGTCGCGTTCCTCGGGGGCACCCTCGTCATGGGGGACACCCTCAGGTCCAGCTTCGACGCCATGTTCGGCCGCGCCACCAGCGGTACGGACGCGGTGGTGCGCGGCGACGACATGGTCACCACCCCCGGCGAGTCGTTCGGCACCCGCAGGACCGTCCCCACGGAACTGGCGGACGAGATCGCGCGGATGCCGGGCGTCGCCGCGGCCGAGCCCCGCATCGAGGGCCCCGGGCAACTCCTCGACAAGGACGGCGAGCCGGTGGGCGGCGGGGGCCCTCCGACCCTGGCCGGCAACTGGATCGCCGACGAGGAGCTGAACTCGTACCAGATCGACGAGGGCCGCGCGCCCGAGCGCTCCGGTGAGGCGGTGATCAACCGGGGTGCCGCGAAGGACGCCGGTCTGGGCATCGGCGACACCACGACCGTGCGCACCCCCGACCCGCTCAAGGTGACGATCGTCGGCATCTCCGCCTTCGGCGGCGAGGACGGCATGGGCCAGACCAGCTTCACGGCGCTGACCCGGGCCGACGCGGAGAAGTACCTGACCGCCGAGCCCGGCAGGGCCACCAGCATCCAGGTCCGCGCGGATGCGGGGGAGAGCCAGGCCGGGCTGGTCGAGGCCCTGTCCCCGGCGCTGCCCGACGGCATCGAGGCCGTCACCGGGCAGGAGGTCACCGAGGAGAACCAGGACCAGATCGCGGGCCAGTTCCTCAGCGGCTTCACCGCGGGACTCCTCGGCTTCGCGGGCGTGGCCATGCTGGTCGCGACGTTCAGCATCTACAACACCTTCGCGATCGTCGTCGCCCAGCGCACCCGCGACAACGCCCTGCTGCGGGCGCTCGGCGCCACCCGGCGCCAGGTCGTCGGCCAGACCATGGCCGAGGCCCTGGTCGTCGCCGTGCTCGCCTCGCTCGTCGGGCTCGCCGGCGGCGTGGGGATCGCGGCCGGGCTCCAGGCGCTCTTCCCGGCGGTCGGATTCCCGTTCCCCGACGGCGACCTGGTGATCAGCGGGATGTCGCTCGCGCTGCCGTTCGCCACCGGCGTCGTGGTCTGCCTGGCCTCGGCTCTGGCGCCCGCCGTCCGCGCCGGCCGCACGTCGCCGCTGGCGGCGCTGCGCGAGACGGCCGTGGACGACTCGGGCTCCTCCCGGGTACGTGCCCTCGTCGGCGGCGTGCTCACCGCCGCGGGCGCCGTGCTGACGGTGTACGGGGCGTCCTCCGGCCCGTCGGTGATGCTGACGGTCCTCGGCGCGGTCGTCACGCTCGCCGCGTTCGTGGTGCTGGGTCCGGTGGCGTCCTCGTACGCCGTACGGATCCTCGGCGCCCCGCTGCGCCGCATGAACGGCCGCCTGGCCCGCCGCAACGCGCTGCGCAGCCCGAAGCGCACCGCGGCGACGGCGACCGCGCTGATGATCGGCGTCGCCGTGGTGTCGCTGTTCACGGTCTTCGGCGCCTCGCTGAAGTCGACGATGGACCAGACCGTCTCACGCGCCTTCGCCGGCGACGTGGCGGTGCGGGTACCGGCGTTCGGGCCGGAGAGCGGCGCGCTGAGCCCGAAGGTCGCCCCGGCGGTGGCGGAGCTGCCGGAGGTGGAGCACGCGCTCGGCCTGGGCAGCGGAGTGGCCCGGGTCGACGGTGGGGGCCGGGCGCTGACGGTCACGGATCCCGGGCGGATGGGCGACGTGCTGGACCTCGGCACGGTCCAGGGCAGCCTGACGGGCCTGGGCGCGGACGGGGTCGCGGTCTCCAGGAGCGAGGCGGACGACCACGGCTGGCAGGTCGGCAGCACCGCGCGGTTCACCTTCACCGACGGCGAGAAGCAGCCGTTCACCGTCCGGGCCGTCTACGACCAGGCGGACCTGGCCGGGGACTACGTCCTCACCCGCGAGGCGTGGGAGCCGCACCGGATGCAGGACTCCGACTCGCTGGTCGCGGTCGCCTTCAGGGACGGGGTGGCCGAGGCGGACGGCAAGGCGGCGGTGGAGAAAGTCGCCGAGCGGTACGGCAACCCGGAGGTGCAGACGCGCGACGAGTTCGCCGAGTCCTCGGCGGCGGGCGTCGACATGATGCTGACGCTGGTGTACGCGCTGCTGGCGCTCGCCGTGCTCATCGCGCTGCTGGGCATCGCCAACACCCTGACCCTCGCCGTGCACGAGCGGACCCGCGAACTGGGCCTGCTCCGCGCGGTCGGCCAGACCAGGGCGCAGCTCCGCGCGATGGTCCGCTGGGAGTCGGTACTCGTCGCCGCCTTCGGCACGGCGGGCGGCCTGACGCTCGGCGCGTTCCTCGGCTGGGCCATGACGAAGGCCACGGACTCCTCCGGCGACGGGGTGTTCACGGTGCCGCCACTGCAGCTGGCGATCGTCGCCCTGGTCGGCCTCACCGCAGGCGCGCTCGCAGCCTGGCGCCCGTCCCGCCGGGCAGCCAAGCTGGACGTCCTGGGCGCGATAGCCACGGAGTGACCGGCGCAGGCACGCGGCGACCGGCCCGTCCGGCTCCTCGGGGAGCGGGACGGGCCGTCCGCCACGTCAGCCGAAGTGGTCCGCCGTGCCGCGGGCGGTGCGTACCGCTTCGAGGAAGCGGCCCGCCGCCTTCTCGCCCGACTCCTCGTGCCTGCCCCGCTCGCCCGTCAGCGTCAGGACGTACTGCCTGCCGTTGACCGACGCCACCGCCCGGTCGCCGCGGCCGAACCACGGGCGGGCCGCGCGCACCTCCTCGACCGGGGCGCTGTCGATCTGGGTGCCGTAGCTGGTCAGCAACTCCAGCCGGCCGTCCTTGATATGCACCTGTCCCGCCCGGGTCAGCGAGCGCAACCAGCGCCCTATCCGTACCCCGCGGGCCGTGTACTCCGTCTCCGCCACGCCGACCCTCCTCGGCTCCCCCACAGCGCTCCCCCTGGAGCGATGAGCGCGCATGGGCGGCACCGCCCCGCGACAAGGAGGCGGCACCAGCACTCCTGCCAGTGTGCCCACGACCGGCCGAGGTGGCCAGAGGCCCCGCATATGATCGGGTGGTGACCGCCAGCGCACAGCCCCCGGCCGCCGCGCCCGGCGGCGCCCTCCCCACCCTCGACGTCGACCGCAGCGACCCCGCCGCCCGCGCCTGGCTCAAGGAGGCCGTGCGCAAGGTGCAGGCCGACGCCAACCGCACCGCCGACACCCATCTGCTCCGCTTCCCGCTGCCCGAGCGCTGGGGCATCGACCTGTATCTCAAGGACGAGTCCACCCATCCCACCGGCAGTCTCAAGCACCGCCTCGCGCGCTCCCTCTTCCTCTACGGCCTCTGCAACGGCTGGATCCGCCCCGGCAAGCCCGTCATCGAGGCGTCCTCCGGTTCCACCGCCGTCTCCGAGGCGTACTTCGCCGACCTCATCGGCGTCCCCTTCATCGCCGTGATGCCGCGCAGCACCAGCAGCGAGAAGACCCGCCTCATCGAGTTCCACGGCGGCACCTGCCATCTGGTGGACGACCCGCGGACGGTGTACGAGGTGTCCGCCCGGCTCGCTGAGGAGACCGGCGGCCACTACATGGACCAGTTCACCTACGCCGAGCGGGCGACGGACTGGCGCGGCAACAACAACATCGCCGAGTCGATCTACACCCAGCTCCGGCTGGAGCGCTTCCCCGAGCCCGCCTGGATCGTCGCCACCGCGGGCACCGGCGGAACGTCGGCCACCATCGCCCGCTACGTGCGCTACCTCCAGTACGACACCCGCGTCTGCGTCGCCGACCCGGAGAACTCCTGCTTCTTCGCCGGCTGGGAGAGCGGCGACCCCGACGTCACCGTCGACCGCGGCTCACGCATCGAGGGCATCGGCCGCCCCCGCATGGAGCCCAGCTTCCTGCCCGCGGCCATCGACCGGATGATGAAGGTCCCCGACGCGGCCACCGTCGCCGCCGTACGCGCCCTGGAGCGGGCCATCGGCCGCCGCGCGGGCGGCTCGACGGGCACCGGGCTGTGGAGCGCGCTGCGGATCGTCGGGGAGATGGTCGCGGAGGGCGGCAAGGGCAGCGTCGTCACCCTGATCTGCGACCCGGGCGACCGCTACCTCGACAAGTACTACTCCGACGACTGGCTCGCCGAGCAGGGCCTCGACATCGGCCCGTACGCCGCGCACCTCGACGCCTTCCTCGCCACCGGCCGCTGGACCTGCTGAGGAACGCGCGACGCCCCGCCCGCTCAGTCCTCCGCCTGCTCCTGCGGCTCGCCCGCGACCACGACCTCCGGCAGGTGCTCCGCCATCTCCGCCCGCGCCTCGGGACGCACCCCCGGGTCCGTCACCAGCGCGTCCACCGCGTCCAGCGAGGCGAACGAACTCAGGCCCACCGTGCCCCACTTGGTGTGGTCCGCGACCACCACGACGCGCCGCGCCGCCCGCACCAGATGCCGGTTCGTCTCCGCCTCCGCCAGGTTCGGCGTCGAGAGGCCCGCCTGCACCGATATCCCGTGCACACCGATGAACAGCACGTCGAAGTGGAGCGTGCGGATCGCCTGGTCCGTGACCGGGCCGACCAGCGAGTCCGACGGCGTCCGCACCCCGCCCGTCAGCACCACCGTCGCGCCGCGCGCCCCCGGCTGCTGCGCCGCGTAGAACACGTCGGCCACGCGCACCGAGTTGGTCACCACCGTCAGGTCCGGGACCTCCACCAGATGCCGCGCCAGCGCGAACGTCGTCGTCCCGCCGGAGAGCGCGATGGCCGCGCCCGGCGCCACCATCTGCGCCGCCGCGCGGGCGATCTCCTCCTTCGCGCCCGTCTCCCGGGAGGACTTGGCCTCGAAGCCCGGCTCGTGCGTGCTCGCCTCGGCCAGCGGCACCGCGCCGCCGTGCACCTTCTCCACGACCCCCTGGCGCGCGAGCGCGTCGAGGTCGCGCCTGATGGTCATGTCCGAGACGTTCAGCCGGCGCGTCAGCTCGTTCACCCGCACCCCGCCGCGGCGCCGGACCTCGTCCAGGATGAGGGCCCGGCGCTGCTCCGCGAGCAGGTTCTGGTTGTCGCTCACGCCGTCCGCCCTTCGTCCCGGGGTCGCTTGTCCGGGTCATCCTCCCACGCGATGACGACACGTGGCGGCGGGTGTTCGGCCACCGGGGAACCCAGCGTCACGATTCTGCTTCGCCTCCCGCGCGGGAAGCTGCACCGGACGGCCGATCCCGGGATGCTGGACACCGGTAGTGACCGCAGGACGGTACGGGGGGGCGAGAGGCATGCAGCCGGAAGCGCTGAGCGCCAAGGGGCGTACACCGCCGGGCGGGACGGACGGAACCGAAGGCACCGCGCCGCAGCCGGCGCTGGAGTTGCTGGTCCACGGCGTCGGCGGGGCCACCCCGCAGGAGATGCTGGGGGACCCACGCACGGAACTGGTCACCGGCGACCGCACGGCCGGCATCCACCGCCGTACGGACGACGTGCGGGCGGAGGAGTCCGCGGGGGGAGCAGCGGGGGAGCAGCGCGGCGAAGGCGGCGGATCCCGTACCGAGCCGGTGCAGGAGGCGTACTGCTGGTCGAACCTGACCTCGGGTAACGGCGCCCGCGCGCTGTGGCTGGTCCTCCTCCCTTTCATGATCGCCAACCTCGCCCACTGGATGCGCCCCGCCGCCCCGTCGCACCACGGCGCGCACCGGGCGTACGACGTCCTCGTGCGGATCTTCGCGCTCACGCTCACCGTGCAGTTCGTGCTGGCCGCCGGCGAGGTGACACTCGACCTGCTCGCCTGGCAGTGCGCGGGCAGCACCCACTGCGTCGCCGGCAAGTCGTGGCTCGGCTTCATGTCCGCCGAGTCCGGCGGCTGGTTCGGCGGGCCCGGCCGGCGGCTCGCGCTGGCCGCGCTGGTGCCCGTGCTGCTGACGGCGCTGCTGTGGTGGCTGTCGCGGCGCACCTGGAGCATCTACGAGTCGGCCAAGCCCTCGCCGCGCGCGGGCGCTCCCGGCGCGGCCGGTGAGCAGCCCGCGCTGTCCCTGCCCGGCTTCTGGTACGGGCGCCGCCTGGTGGCCCGGCTGCGCGCCGCGCACACCGCCACCGGACTCCTCGCCGTCGCCTCCGCGCTCATCGCCGTCACCGTCGCGGCCGACGACGACACCGGCGGCGGGCTCCGGGCCACCGGCTGGGTCCTCGGCGCCCTGACCGCCGCCGGCTGGATCGCCGTCGTCGCCCTGGTGTGCCGCTCGGGCCGTACGGAGGCGGAGCCGGACATGGGCGAGGACCGCCGCGCCGTACGGGCCCTGCCCCTCGCCGCGCTCGCGCTGCTGGCGGCGGTGCTCGTGCACACCGCCTGGTCCCGGCCCGACTGGGTCTCCACCGGCCGGCTGCCCGGCACGTCGGTCTTCGGCGGCCTCGCCGTGGCGCAGGGCGTGCTCGCCGCCGGGCTCGCGGTCACCGGCTTGCTGCTCCAGCGCCGCGCCACCGGCGAGCCGCCCGCGCTGCGCGGCCTCGGCGGCGCCTGCGTGGCACTGCTGGCCAGCGCCGTGGCCGGGGTCTTCTCCGGCGGCATCGCCCAGCGCGTCGCCGACTGGCTGGACCGCGGCGCCACCCCCGGCGAGAACGGCCCGCTCGCAGGGCCGCCCGTGGTGCTCTCCTGGCAGGCCACGGCGATACCGGTGATCGCCCTGCTCGTGCTGCTGCTGGCGCTGGCCGGCGGCTGGCGGATGTGGGTGCTGCGCCGCCGGATCGCCACCGAGGTCGCCGGGCTCTACCCCACCGAGCACCGCTACACCGAGGACAACGACCCGCGCACCGGACGCATCGCCGGCGCCATCGCCCGCGCCCGGCTCACCGACGACGCGCCGCCCGCGCTCGGCGCCGCCGCGCTCGCCACCCTGGTCCTCGGCGCGGGCGCCGTCCTCGGCGCCTGGCTCACCGACGAGGTCCCCGGCAGGGCCGCCCGCGGCGCCCCGGGACCGCTGCCGGGGCTGGCCCAGACCGGGCAGGCGCTCGGCTCCTGGATGATGGGCGCCGGGGTCATCCTGCTGCTGGCCATGGGCCGGCAGGCGTACCGGGATCCCAAGTCGCGCCGCACCGTCGGGATCCTCTGGGACGTCGGCACCTTCTGGCCGCGCGCCGCCCACCCCTTCGCGCCCCCCTGCTACGCCGAGCGCGCCGTGCCCGACCTCGCCTGGCGGACCAGCACCTGGACCACCCGCACCGGCGGCTGCCTGGTCATCTCCGGGCACTCCCAGGGCAGCGTGCTCGCCGCCGCCGCGGTCTGGCAGCTCGACCCGGACATCCGCGGCCGGGTCGCGCTGCTGACGTACGGGTCACCGCTGCGCCGGCTCTACGGGCGCTGGTTCCCTGCGTACTTCGGCGACCGGGCGCTGGCGGAACTCGACGACCAGACGCACGCCTGGCGCAACCTGTGGCGGCTGACCGACCCCATCGGCGGCCCGGTGCGGCCCACGCCTCCGGACGGGCGGCCCAGCGACGTCGACCGCAAGCCGCTCAAGGACCCGCTCGCCTTCGAGCGCACGCCGGAACACCCGCTGCCCGCCGCGATCAACGCGCACTCCGACTACCAGGCCGACCCGGCCTTCGCCGTCGAGCGCGCCGAGCTGATCGCCCGCATCTCCGTCGCCCCCGCCGCACCCGCGGAGGAGTGGCCGCGGCAGGTGCCGCGGCCCGCGGGGGAGCCGGACGCGGAGACCGCGGACGGCGTGGCGGCTCAGGGCAGAACCGGGATGTCGTCCGCGTAGAGGAGCGTCAGTTCGTCGGTCGTGGGGTCCGGAAGCTGGGCCACGCGACCGGCGTGCCGCTCCACCATCGCCTCGAACGTCTGCCGCGCGGTACGGCCGTTGCCGAAGCCGGCGCCCTTGGGGATCACGGTGAAGTACTTCAGCAGCGCCTCGTCCGTACCGTCACCGAGCCGGTACTCGTGCTCCTCGGCCTGCTGCGTGACTATCCGCAGCAGTTCCTCCGCGGTGTAGTCGCCGAAGGTGATGGTCCGGGAGAAGCGCGAGGCCACCCCGGGGTTGACGGCGAGGAACCGCTCCATCTCCGTGGTGTAGCCGGCGGCGATCACCACGACCGACTCGCGGTGGTCCTCCATCAGCTTCACGAGCGTGTCGATGGCCTCGCGGCCGAAGTCGCGGCCCGAGTCCTCGGGCGCCAGCGCGTACGCCTCGTCGATGAACAGCACGCCGCCGTGGGCGCGTTCGAACGCCTGCTGGGTACGGATCGCCGTCGAGCCGATGTGCTCGCCGACCAGGTCGACCCGGGAGACCTCCACCAGGTGCCCGCGCTCCAGCACGCCCAGCGACGACAGGATCTCGCCGTACATCCGCGCCACGGTCGTCTTGCCGGTGCCGGGGGAGCCGGTGAAGACCAGGTGGCGGCGGACCGAGGCGGCCTTCAGACCCGCCTGCCGGCGCCGCCGGCCGACCTCGATCATGTCGGTCAGCGCCCGCACCTCGCGCTTGACGTTCTCCAGCCCGACGAGCGCGTCCAGTTCCGCCAGCACCTCCCGGGCGGGCCGGGCCGCGGGCTGCGCCTCGACCGCCTGCCGTACGGCACCCGCCGCACCCGCCTGCTGCGGCGCGAACGCGCCCAGCAGGCCGTCAGGTTCCGGCTCGGTGCGGGCGGCGGGCACGGTGGGGCGGGCGCTCGCCGTCTCCGCGCTCTCGTCGCTCGTGCAGTCCTCCACGACGGGGCCGCCGCCTGAGCCCTCGGGCGCGGACGGGCCCGCGTCCGCGAACTCGTAGCCGCCGCGCGCGCAGCGCTCCGTACGGCAGCGGGTCAGGGTCGAACGGCAGCCGTCGATGACGTGGAAGCCGTACCCGAGGCTCCCGGTGACGCGGCAGCCGGTGAACGAGCCGCGCCCCGCCGCGGAGACGAACACTCCGGCCTCCGTGGGCGAGGTGATCGTGCAGCCCTCCACCGCCGGGTCCGCGCCTTTGGTGACGATGATCCCCGAGGCGACCGAGTCGACCGTGGTGTCCCGCACCGTGCCGCCGCTGCCGTGGTCGCGGAACCAGGCGCCGGTCGCCGCGTCCCGGATCCGGCACTGCTCCAGCGCGACCGTGGCGCCGTCGCTCACCGACACCGCCGTGCCGCGGATCTGCGCGAGGTCGGTGTCCGTCGCCTCGACCGCCGAGCCGCGGTCGAGGACCACGAGCGCGTCGGGCACGTCGTGCACCCGGCAGGACGTGAACGACGCGGCGGCGCCGTCGCTCACCCACACCGCGGGATAGTCGCCGGTGCTGTCGTGGATCTCGCACTGCGCCGCCTCGGCGCGCGTGCCCGCGTCCCACACCGACAGGCCGTTGCGCCCGAACCGGCGCACGGTGACCCGCGCCAGCTTCGCCTGCGCGCGCGAGCGCAGGTCCACGGCGTTCTCCGGGACGTCGTGGACCTCGCAGTCGGTGAGCGTGACGACCGCCTCGGTGTCGAGCGAGATGCCGTCCCCTGAGGTGCGGTGCACCGTGCAGTCCGTCAGCTCCCCGGTGGCGCGGGACGTCAACTGCACACCGGCGCCCTTGATCTCGTAGACCTCGCAGCCCACCGCCTCGACCGTGCTGCCCTCGCCGGTGAGCAGCAGCCCGGCGCCGCCCGCGTGGTGGATGCGGCACTGCGACAGGTGGGCGCTCGAACCGCCGCGCACCGCGACGCCGCTGCGCCCGGCGGCCAGCACCTCGCAGCCCTCCAGCGCGCCGCCGGACCCGTCGGCGAACGTGACCCCCGTACCGGCCGGGTTGTCGACGGCGCAGCGGCGGACCGTGGGCCGGGCGTCGCCGCGGACCTCTATGCCCGCGGCGGAGCGGGTGACGACCCGCAGCCCGGTCAGCTCCGGCCGGCCCGACTCGACGAGCACCGCCGGGACCGCCGCGTCCTCCCCCTCGACGTGCAGCCCCTCGACCACCGCGGACGCCCGGACGGTCAGCGCCACGCCGTCGGCCGGCGCGATGCGGACGGAGCCGACCGCGCCGCCCGGGCCGCGCAGCGTCACCGCCCGCTCCAGCACGACGTTTTCCCGGTACGTGCCCGGGGCCAGCGACAGCACGTCACCGTCGCCCGCGGCCTCCAGGGCCGCCGCGAGCGACCCGTACTCCCCGGTGCGCCGGCGCCATCGCCCGGTCCTTACGGAGCCGGTGTGCGTGACCTGGACGGAGCCCTGTGCCATGTCCTGCTCTGCCCCCACCTCGTGCGTCGGCTTGGCTGAGGCACCACCGTAGCGCGCGCGGCGAGGTCGGCCGGCCACTGTTCAGGGCCGGCCGGTGCTCAGTAGCGCTGTCCGTCCTGGTAGTACGGCCTGGCGTACTGATCCGCGTACGTCTGCGGGGACGCAGGACGGGCGGGCTGGGCCGGCTGCGGCGGCGCGGGCCGCGGGGCGACGGGGCGCATCGCCTCGTATCCCGGGGGCGCCGACTGCTGCTGCGGGCGCGGCTGTTGCGGCTGGGGGCGCTGCTGCTCGTACCCCTGGTCCCAGCGGGCGGGCTGAGGCTGCTGCGGTATGAACGGCTGCGGCGGGGCCGGCTGGGGGGCGGGCTGGTGGCCGTAGACCGTCGGCTGCGGGGTGTGCGCGATGTGCGTCCCGTGCGGCTGGTGGGGGTGCGGCGCGGGAGCGGGCGCCGGCGCCGGTACCGGGGCGGGCGGCAGGGCGGCGCGGGGCGCGGGCAGGGCCGGCAGGTGGGGGCCGGAGTCGTACGAAGGCACCCGGATCGGGGCGATCTGGGGGGTACCCCGCTCTTCGACCAGACTGTCGTAGATCGGGGTGTCGGGGAAAGCAGGCGCGGCATAGTAGCCACTGCCGTACGGGCGGGGGGAGGTCATACCCCATAAGTTAAGCCCACGATGTGGTCGTTGGGGAGACCGATAAGAGGGTTGTTTTGCGGGTTCCAAGTGACCGACCCTTATCAATGCGTGTCAACAAGGGTAAATCAGGCTTCTCGACGTGTTGAGATTCTGTAAAGAGCAGGTGGACGGGGGGAGTTGAGCTACTCGTGCGTACGTACGCGTGCGTTCACGCGTACGTACGCCCCTTCCACGCGGCGCCCTTGCCGCGGTGGTGCCGTACGGCCGAATCCACCGTCATGAGCAGATACAGCCCGGCCGTGAACGGCAGCAGCGCGGCGGCCCACGGCGGCTGTCCGTAGTACCGCAGCACGGGCAGGTACGTCCCCGCCATCACCGCCCACGCGAGCGCGCCCGCGACGGCGACGGCGGGCGCGCCGCCCAGCAGCCCGGCGGCCACCGCCAGCGGCGGCACGAGGTACACCAGCGCGAGCCCGCCCACGGCGGCGGCCAGCAGCAGCGGATTGTGCCGGAGTTGGGCGTACGCGCTGCGCGAGACCATCCCCCACAGCTCGGCGAGGCGCGGGTAAGGACGCACGCTGTCGACCCGCTCGGCGAGCCCCAGCCAGATCCGTCCGCCGGTGCGCTTGACCTCCCGCGCGACGGACACGTCGTCGATGAGCGCCCCGCGCACCGCCTCGGGGATCCCCGCCCGGCGGGCGGCGTCGGCCTTGAGCAGCACGCAGCCGCCGGCCGCGGCGGCTGTCCTGCCGCCGGCGCGGTTGACCCAGCGGAACGGGTAGAGCTGGGCGAAGAAGTACACGAACGCCGGCACGACCAGCCGCTCCCAGCCGGTGGCGGTACGCAGCCGGGCCATCTGCGACACGAGGTCGTACCCGCCGGCCTCGGCGGCGGCGACCAACTCCCGCAGGCTCTCGGGCCGGTGGGCGATGTCGGCGTCGGTGAGCAGCAGATACTCGGCGTCGGCCCGGTACGCCTGCTCGATGCCGTGCCGCAGCGCCCAGAGCTTCCCGGTCCACCCCTCGGGAGGCTCACCGGGGGAGGAGACGGTGAGCGGAAGGGCGCGGTCCCCGGCTTTCTCCGCGAGCGCACGGGCGGTCTCGGCGGTGCCGTCGGTGCTGCCGTCGTCGACGAGGAACACCCGGGCCTCCCCCGGATACGCCTGCGCCAGCAGGGACGGCAGGCTGTCGGGCAGCACGGCGGCCTCGTCCCGCGCGGGCACGACGACCGCCACGGAGGGCCACTGCGCGGGGGGCGGCCGCAGCGGCAACCGCACGTCGGTCCGCCAGAAGAGCCCCTGCCCGAGCAGCAACCAGCCCCAGGCGGCAAGCGAAAACAGGACGATCCACGCCAGAAGAGTCACGCGCCAAGTCTCCCGCGCCGCCGCCGCCGGGGCGAGCACCACGGGGCGGGTCGCGGCGGACGCCGGTGCGGGAGCCGGCCGACCCTCATGCCGGTCCCTGCGCGCGGCCACCCGCCGCCCGGCTCACGCCGCGGCGAATCGTGCGCAGCCCGCGTACGCTGCCCGCCCCGGGGCGCTGCGTCCCTGGTCCGTGCCGGGGCGGCGAGCTGCCGGTGGGTCGCGGATCGGCCGGCTCCGTCGCCCTGCCGGAGGCACTACAGTGACCGGCGTGAAGATCGCGCTTGTGGATTCCGGGCTCGGGCTTCTGCCCGCCGCCGCCGCCGTGCGGCGGTTGCGGCCCGATGTCGAGCTCGTGCTGTCCTCCGACCCCGACGGCATGCCCTGGGGGCCCCGGGAGCCCGGGGACCTGGGGGAGCGGGTGCTCGCGTGTGCGCGGGCCGCCGTCGCGTACGGGCCCGACGCGCTCGTCGTCGCCTGCAACACCGCCTCCGTACACGCCCTGCCCGCGCTCCGCGCCGAGCTGGAGCCCGCGCTGCCCGTCGTCGGCACCGTGCCCGCCGTGAAGCCCGCCGCCGCCGGCGGCGGCCCGCTGGCCGTCTGGGCGACGCCCGCCACCACCGGCAGCGACTACCAGCGCCGGCTGATCCGCGACTTCGCCGGCGGTGTCGCCGCCACCGAGGTGCCCTGCCCCGGCCTCGCCGACGCCGTCGAGCACGGCGACGAGGCGGCCGTCGACGCCGCCATCGCCGCGGCCGCCGCCCGCACCCCCCGCGACGTCACCGCCGTGGTCCTCGGCTGCACCCACTACGAGCTGGTCGGCGAACGCATTCGCGCGGCCGTCCGGCAGCCCGCCGCCCCGGCCCCGGCGCTCTACGGCTCCGCCGGCGCCGTCGCCGGGCAGGTACTGCGCCGTATCGGCGCCGCCCCCGACCCCGCCGCGGCGCCCTCCGGCGGTCTCACCGTCCTCCTCTCCGGCCGCCCCGGCGCCCTGCCGCCCGCCGCCCTCGGGTACGCGGAGGGGCGGCTGCTGGCCGGTGCCCCGGCCCGCTCCGGGGCCGTACCCGGATAGCCGCCGGCCGCACTGCCGCCGCCGCCCGGCTGGCGTACCCTCGGGGGTATGAAGGACGACCGCCCCTTTGTCTGGACCGGGCGGGCCACGAGCCGTGTGCAGTGGCTGCTCGCCCTGGTCGGCGCTGCCTGTATGGCCCTCGGCATCGAGCTGGCCATCGAGGCGCCCTGGACCGGCGGGCTCGCCCCGCTGGTCATGTCCGTCGTCGGCTGCATCGCCGCGGGACTGCTGGTTCTGGCCGGCACCCTGGCCTTCGTGCACGTGGCGGTCAGTGTCGACGACCACGCGCTGGAGATCCGCTGCGGCCACTTCGGCCTGCCGCGCCGCCGCATCCCCCTGACCGAGGTGCTCGCCGCCGACTTCGAGCCCCGCGTCACGCCCCGCCACTGGGGCGGCTGGGGCTACCGCTGGCGCCCCGGCAAGGGCACCGCCGTGGTCGTGCGCCGCGGCGAGGGCCTGGTGCTGCGGCTCGCGAACGACCACGACTTCACGATCACCGTCGACAACGCGGAAGAGGCCGTGCGCGCCATCCGCGACCGCCTGCGCCACCCCCTCACCGGCGGCACGGCCGAGGCGTAGTCTGCCGGTCACACGGCGTTTCCCGGCCGCCCGCCGGGCTCGTTTACGCTTACGACCATGGCGACACCCGACTTCATCCGCGAGCTGCGCGCGACCGCCGGCCAGCAACTGCTCTTCCTCCCCGGCATCAGCGCCGTCGTCGTCGACGACGGCCGGGTGCTGCTCCACCGGCGCGCCGACACGGGCCGGTGGAGCATCGTCGGCGGCATCCCTGAGCCGGGCGAGCAGCCGGCGCAGGCGGCGGTCCGCGAGGTGCGCGAGGAGACGGGCGTCGTGTGCACGGTGGAGCGGGTCGTGGGGGTGGAGGGGCTGGACCCGATCGAGTACCCGAACGGGGACAAGTGCCAGTTCATGGACATCACGCTGCGTTGCCACGCGACGGGCGGTGAGGCCCGGGTCAACGACGACGAGGGGCTGGAGGTCGGCTGGTTCGCCCCGGACGCGCTGCCGGCCGGCCTGGAGGACTTCGCCCGCCACCGGATCCGGCTGGCGCTCGCGGACGGCCCGACGTGGTTCGCGGAGGCGGCGGCGACACCGGGCGCGTAGAACGCTGCCCACGCCCCCTCAGCCGCTCTGCCGGCCCTCCGCGCCCCTCTCAGCCGTTATCTCAGCCCTCCGCGCCCCCCAGCCCTCGGCCGCTCCCTCAGCCCCCCGCGCCGCCCGTCACCGCCGTCAGCTCCGCGAGCAGTTCCGCGCCGCCCCAGTGGCGCCGCTCGCCCGGCTTGCTGGACTCCGCCTCCAGGACCAGCTCCGCCAGCCGCGCGTTCGCCGGTGCCCGCAGGCCGTGGCGCGCCGCCAGCCCCGTCACCTCGCCCTGCAGCGTGTCGATCTCGGTGGGGCGGCCCTGCTGGAGGTCGTCCCACATCGACGAGCGGGCCTGCTCGTCCACGCGCAGCGTCGCCGCCGCCAGGCGGCGGAAGAGCCAGTCGGGCAGGCGCAGCACCAGCGGCATGAGGCCCGGCGGCACCGGCCCCAGGCGGGCGGGGGCCAGGTTCGCCGCGCGGAAGGCGGCCAGCGCCTCGCGCTGGCAGAGCGCCAGGCAGGCGCGGTACGCGCGCTGCCCCAACTGCTCCCGCAGCGGCAGCCCGGACAGCGCGTTGATCGCGTTGTTGAGGTTCATCAGCAGCTTCGCGTGCTGTACGTCGGGCATGTCCTCGCGCTGCTCGATCTCCAGCCCCGCCTGCGTCATCGCCACCACCAGCGGTGCCGAGCGCTCGCCCCCGTCGACCATCAGCACGCCCGCCGTCCCCTGGTGGAACACGCCGGGGGCCGCCTGCACCACGTTGTACGGGACCATCCCCGTGACCACCGCCCGCCCCGGCAGCCCCTGGCTCAGCACCGCCGGGTTACGCAGCCCGTTCTGGAAGCTGACGACCGTCGCGCCGGGGGCCAGGTGCCCGGCCAGCTCGCGGGCGGCCTGCGCGGTGGCCGCGGACTTCACGGTGACCAGTACGTAGTCCGCCCCCGCGGCGGCCTGTGCCCCGGTCGCCAGGCGTATCTCGGCCGGTGCGACGCGGCGGTCCGCCCGCCCGCCGCCGGTCAGCAGCAGGCCGCGGGAGCGCAGTACGTCCATCGCCGCCGGCCGGCCGACTAAGGTCACGTCGGCCACCTCCGCCAGCATGCCGCCGAGATGGCAGCCGATGCTGCCCGCACCGAACACGGCTATCTTCACGGTCCCGCCCCTTCGTTCCCGGCGGCGCCTCCGCGCGCACGCCGACTCCGGCGGCGCACGCCGGCGCCGCTCATACCTTCGACTGCCTTCCCCGCCGCGAGCGCTCCCATCCGGACCACCACCGACGGGATCCCCCGGCGCACGTCTGCCCCGGCCGCCCCTAGGACGCCGCGGGCCCGCTCAGACCTTGCGGTACCCGTACGCCTCCTGCGCCGCCGCCTCCACCGCGTCCAGGTCCGCCCCCGTCGACGCGGTGACCACGGCCGCCACCGCGCCCTCCACGAACGGCGCGTCCAGCAGCCGCGCTCCCGCCGGCAACTCCTCGTCCTCCACCAGCGACTTCACCGTCAGCACCGCGCTGCCCAGGTCCACCAGCAGCCCGACGCCCGCGCCCCGGTCCGCCGCCCGCGCCACCGCCGCGATGCGGTCCGCGTCCGTGCCGAAGCCGCCGTCCGCCGTGCCGCCCGCGTGCTCGACGGCCACCGTGTCCACGCCCGCCAGCGCGACCGCCATCCCGGCCACCGACTCGGCGACCGCGGCGCTGTGCGAGACCAGCACGAGGCCGACCAGCGGGCCCTCAGTCACCGGACACCGCCTCCACCGCGTCGGCCAGCGCGCCGACCAGCAGCGCCGACGACGTCGCGCCCGGGTCCTGGTGGCCGATGCTGCGCTCGCCGAGGTACGAGGCCCGGCCCTTGCGGGCCCGCAGCGGAATGGTGTCCTCCGCGCCCTTGTCGGCCGCCGCGCGCGCCGCGCCGTAGCCGTCGCCGAGCGCCGCCACGGCCGGGGTCAGTGCGTCGAGCATCGTCTTGTCACCGGGCGCCGCACCGCCGAGCTTGGCGACCGCGCCCACCCCCTCGTCGAGCGCCGCGCGCAGCGCCGCGTCCGTGACCTCCGTGTCGTCGCCGAGGGCCTTGCCGGTGGCGCGCAGCAGCGTCCCGTACAGCGGCCCCGAGGCGCCGCCGACCTTCGAGATCAACTGCCGCCCGGAGAGCACCAGCACCGCACCCGGCGTCTGCGGTGGCTCGTCCTCCAGCGCCGCGCGCACGGCGGTGAAGCCGCGCTTCAGGTTGGCGCCGTGGTCAGCGTCGCCGATCGCCGAGTCGAGCTCGGTGAGGCGGTCGGCCTCCTGGTCGACGGCCGCCGCGGTGGTGAGCATCCAGCGGCGGAAGAATTCCGCGTCGAGCACGTGCCGCATCCCTTCTCGTACCTGCTTCTGCACACTCCGTCGGACCTGCCGCTACGGGACCGGTGTGCGGGCCCCGTACCGCGGGACCTCACATCCCCCAGCGCAGCCCCGGCGTCCGCACCGGCGCGTCCCAGAGCCGCAGCAGCTCCTCCTCCGCCTGGCACAGCGTCAGCGAGACCCCCGCCATGTCCAGCGACGTCACATAGTTCCCGACGAGCGTACGGGCCACCGACACGCCCCGCTCCGTCAGCACCCGCTGCACCTCCGCATTGAAGCCGTACAGCTCGATCAGCGGGGTCGCGCCCATGCCGTTGACCAGCGCCAGCACCGGGCCCGAGGGCCGCAGGTCCTCCAGCACGGCGTCCACGGTCACGTCCGCGATCTCGTGTGACGTCATCATCGGCCGCCGCTCGCGGCCAGGTTCGCCGTGGATGCCGATGCCCAGCTCCAGCTCGCCGTCCGGCAGGTCGAACGTGGGGCTGCCCTTGGCCGGCGTCGTGACCGCGCTCAGCGCGATGCCGAAGCTGCGCGAGGACTCCACGACCTTGCGGGCCAGCGCCTCCACCCGCTCCAGCGGCGCGCCCTCGTCGGCCGCCGCCCCGGCAATCTTCTCGACGAACAGCGTGGCGCCGACGCCGCGCCGGCCCGCCGTGTAGAGGCTGTCGGTCACCGCCACGTCGTCGTCCACGAGCACCTTGGCGACCTGGATGCCCTCGTCCTGGGCGAGGTCGGCGGCCATGTCGAAGTTCAGCACGTCGCCGGTGTAGTTCTTCACGATGAACAGCACGCCCCGGCCGGCATCCACGGCCGCCGCGGCGCGCGTCATCTGGTCGGGGACGGGCGAGGTGAAGATCTCGCCGGCGCACGCGGCGTCCAGCATCCCGGGGCCGACGAAGCCGGCGTGCAGCGGCTCGTGCCCCGAGCCGCCGCCGGAGACCAGGCCGACCTTGTCGGTGACGGGCGCGTCCCGCCGGACCACCACCCGGTTCTCGACGTCGACCGTCAGGTCGGGGTGGGCGGCGGCCATGCCGCGCAGGGCGTCCGGCACGACGGTCTCCGGCACGTTGATGAGCATTCGCATGGGTACCTCCGGTGGCGTTCGTGCCCGGTGACGATCGGCTCTGGCTTGCCCAGTATCACGGCAGCGGCGGTCCCGGTCACTCCCTGGGCAGGCGTCGGAGGTACACCCGTACGGGAAGTCGGGCAACCGTCGCCCGAACGGACGCTCGTCGGTGCGGCCCGCTTGCGTATGCGTGTTCGGCACCTAGACTCTGCGGCCACCGTCCGGCCCGTACGACTGACGTCCCCCATCCCTCCCACGCTCGTTCCACCGCAATTCACCAGGGGTGCACCTTGCCGCGGAAGAACCTGACAGCAAACCGGACAACCCTCACCCACCGCGTCCGCTACGCCGCCCGCCACCCTGGCCGCGTCCCCCGCTACCTCGCCCGCGCCGGCCGCGACGCCTGGCTGCGGCTGCGCCACCCCCGCGACCACGTCGCGTACTACCGCGCCGTGATGCGGTCCGACTCCGCCGACCCGGAGGCGGCCGTGGGCAGCAAGTCGCACGACCGCTGGCTGGCGCTGGGCAAGATGCAGTTCGACTACCTCGTGGAGCACGGGCTGCGGCCGGGCGACCGCATGCTGGAGATCGGCTGCGGCAACCTGCGGGCCGGCTGGCGCTTCATCGACTACCTGGAGCGCGGCCGCTACTACGGCCTCGACATCTCCCCTGACATCCTCTTCGCCGCCCAGGACACCATCGTGCGGCACGAACTGCAGGACAAGCTGCCGCGCCTGACGCCCGTACGCGACCTGACCTTCGCCTTCCTCCCGGCCGCGCACTTCCGCGTCGTCCACGCGCACAGCGTCTTCTCGCACTCCCCGCCGCACGTCATCGACGAGTGCCTCGCGCACGTCGGCCGCGTGCTGCGGCCCGACGGGTGGTTCGACTTCACCTTCGACCGTACGGAGACCGAGGAACACCACGTGCTGCGGGAGGACTTCTACTACCGCACCGAGACGCTGGTGGGCTTGGCGCAGAAGCACGGGCTGCGGGCGGAGTTCATGGCGGACTGGGAGAAGCTGCCGCACGGCCAGTCCAAGATCCGCGTACGCCCCCCGGCCGCCACCTGACCCCGGCCGCCACCTGACCCCGGACGCCCCCTTCGCCCGTACGAACCGGGCCGGAACCCGGGCTCCGGCGTGCGCGCCCGGCGGGTGACAATGGACCCGGCGCACGGCGGGCGCCCGCGCGCCGTTGGGGAGGGGTCCGTATGGGCGTGCCCGAGGGGGAGCCGGATCCGGGGCTGTTCGGGCCGGCGTCCGTGACCTGGCAGTTGCACAGCGACCCGGTGATGTGGATCGGCGGGGTCCGCGCGCTCTACCTCCAGGCGCTGCACCCGCGCGCCGTCCGCGGCGTCATGCAGAACTCCGACTTCCGCGCCGACGCCTGGGGCCGGCTCATGCGCACGGCCGCCTTCGTCGGCACCGTCACCTACGCCGCCGCCCCCGCCGCGGAACGCGCCGGCGCGCGCGTCCGCGGCATCCACCGCCGGCTGCGCGCCGTCGACCCCGACACCCGCGAGCAGTACCGCGTGGACGAGCCCGCGCTGCTGCTCTGGGTGCACTGCGCCGAGGTCGGCTCCTACCTCGACGTCGCCCGCCGCTCCGGCCTGACGATCCCCGACGCGTACGCCGACGCCTACCTACGCGAACAGCGCACCGCCGCCCGCCTCGTCGGCCTCGACCCGGCCGCCGTCCCCGGCGACACCGCCGACCTCGCCGCGTACTTCTCCGATGTGGCCCCCGAGCTGGCCGCGACACCCGAGGCCGCCGACGTCGACGCCTTCCTGCGCCGCCCGCCCGTCAACGCGCTCCTCGTCCCCGCCCGCCGCCTGCTCTGGCGCCGGGTCGCCGGCCTCGCGTACGCCACGCTGCCGCCGATCGCGCACGAACTCTACGGCCGCCCCGCGCCCCCGCCCGCCGTGGTCGACCGCAGGCTGCGCGCGACGGCCGCGCTGCTGCGCGCCGTACCCGCCGGGCTGCGCTGGCGGCTGCCGCCGCGAAACATCCTGAAAGCCGTGGACCGCCTCGGTCCCACATCGCGGCCCTCGCCTTCCACCCTCGTACGAACGGCAGCCATACTGGACGAGTCGGGGGATAAGGCCACGGGTAACAGCCACGAGTGACGACGAGGCGGCGGCAGCGACAGCGGGGGCGGCAGGGGGAGATGGCGGAGACCAGGCTGATCCAGGGCCGCTACCGGCTGCTCGAACTCCTCGGCCGCGGCGGCATGGGCGAGGTCTGGCAGGCCCGCGACGAGTCCCTGGGCCGCCGCGTGGCCGTCAAGTGCCTGAAGCCCGCGGGCCAGCACCGCCAGGGACACCCGCTGTCCACGGCGATACAGGAACGCTTCCGCCGCGAGGCCCGTGTCGCGGCGCTGCTCCAGCACCGCGGCGTCACCGTCGTGCACGACTTCGGCGAGGACGAGGGCGTGCTGTATCTCGTCATGGAGCTGCTGCAGGGCCGCAACCTCAGCCAGTTGCTGGAGGCGGGCGGCCACCGGCCCTTGCCGGTCGAGGAGATCATCGACATCGCGGAGCAGGTCGCGGCGGCGCTCGCGTACACCCATGACCAGGGCGTCGTGCACCGGGACCTGAAGCCCGCGAACATCATGCGCCTCGGCGACGGCACGGTGAAGATCCTCGACTTCGGCATCGCGCGCCTCGCGCACGACATCGGCTTCACCTCGCGCCTCACCGGCGCGGGGGGCATGGCCATGGGCACGCCGCACTACATGTCGCCGGAGCAGATCTCCGGCGGCGGGGGCATTGACCACCGCAGCGACCTGTACTCGCTGGGCTGCGTGCTGTACGAACTCGCCACCGGCGTCCCCCCGTTCGACATGGACGACGCCTGGGCGATCCTCGTCGGCCACCGCGACACCCCGCCGGAACCGCTGCGCACGCACCGCCCGGAGATCCCGGAGCCGCTGGAACGGGTGGTGCTCGACCTGCTGGCGAAGGCCCCGGAGGACAGGCCGGCGGACGCGGGCGACTTGTCGACGCGGCTGCGCGGGAGCCGCGCGGCGGCGGAGGCCGCGGGCCGGGGTAACGGGACGGGGCAGGGGAGCGGAGGAGGCCGGGAGAGCGGGGAGGACGGGCAGGCGCGGGAGGAGGGAGCGACCCCGAGGGAGAGCCGCGGGAGCGGTGAGGCCGGGTTGCCGGCGTGGACGGTCGGCCTCACGGCGGGCGCCCGCTCCGTACGCGCGCCCCGCGCGACCCCGGAGCACGGCCGCCCGGAGGACGCGCTGCTACGCACCTGGCCCCCGACGAACGGCACGCCCCCGCCCACGTGGCCGGAGCGGGGCACGGGCCCGGGCATCCCCACGAACGGTACCTACGGCCCGGGCGGCACGCCGAGCCCGGCCACCGCCTACGCCGCAGGCCCACCCCCGCCGTACGGCCCGGGTCCCGACGTGGCGTATGGCGTGGGTGGGCCCGCGGCTGGTGCCGACCCTTCCCGAGACCCCGCCCACGGCTCTGGCGGCGCCCCAAGCGTGTACGGGCCCCTCCCCGACAACTCCGGTGCCCCCACCGGGCACCACCCCTTCTCCCACGCGCCCCCCTCCTTCCACACCCCGCCCCACTCCACCCACCCGCCGCACCCCTACGCGCCCCCCACCACCCAGCCCGGCCGGCCCTCCACCCCCCAGCACGTCCTCGACGCCTTCGCCGGGCGACACGACGCGGCCGTCAGCCTCGCCCGCCTCGGCCGGTGGGAGGAAGCCGCCGCCGCCCACCGCGCCCTCGGCGCCGAACGCGGGGCCGCGCTCGGCGGCGACCACCCCGACACCCTCTCCTCCCGCCACCAGACCGGCCTGTGCCTCGCCCGGCTGGGCCGCACCGCCGAGGCGCTGGAGGAGTTCAGGACCGCCGCCGCAGGCAGGGAGCGGCGGCTCGGCCGGGAGCACGTCGACACGCTCGCCGTCCGGCAGGAGACCGCGTACGCCCTCGGGCAACTCAACCGGCACGCCGAGGCGCTGGAGGTCTACGGCGGCGTGCTCGCGGACCGCGAGCGGACCATGGGCTACGAACACCCCGACACCCTGCGCTGCCGCCACAACCTCGCGTACACCCTCAGCCGCCTCGGCCGCTACGAGGAGTCCTACCGCGTCGCGAGCGAGGTCACCGCCGTCCGCACCCGCGTGCTCGGCGCCGACCACCCCGACACCCTCGTCACCCGCTACGAGGTCGGCCACGCGCTCGGCAGCCTCGGCCACTGGGAGCAGGCCCTCGCGACGTACCGCGAGGTCGCCGCCGCCCGCGCCGCCACCCTCGGCCGCGACCACCCCGACACCCAGGCCGCGCGCTACGAGGCGGGCATCTGCCTGGGCCGCCTCGGCCGGCACGAGGAGGCCCTCGGCCACTACGAGACCCTCATCGCCGACCGCACCCAGACCCTCGGCACCCGCCACCCCGAAACGCTCCGCGCCCGCCACATCCGCTGTGTCACCCTCGGCCGCCTCGGCCGCTGGCAGGAGGCGCTGACGGAGGCCCGCGAGGTCACGGCGGTACGCGAACGGGCCCTCGGCCCCGAACACGCCGACACGCTCGCGGGCCGCCGCGAGATCGCGGTCGCGCTGGGCTGGCTGAACCGCTGGGCGGAGGCGCTGACGGTCCACCGCGAGGTCGCCCGCGCCCGCGAACGCACCCTGGGCGCGGCCCACTCGGAGACCCTGTCGAGCCGCCACGACGAAGCCCACTGCCTGGAGCAACTGGGCCGCACGGCAGAAGCGGCGGAGGTCTACCGCCTGGCGGCCTCCCGCCGCGCCTCGGGCTGAGGCGGCCCCGGCGCCCGTGGCGCCGCCGCGTCACGCACGGGCCGTATGCGGCCCGGCCGACGCACACCCGGCCCCGCCCCCTCGCACCGCCGCCCGCTTACGTCCCCACGCGGACCGATCCGACGAGCCCCTGACCTCGAAACTCTCTCCACGGCACGCTCCCGGCACCCCGCCCGCCGGCACCCGCCCCCGGTCGCCGCCCGCAGGCGCCCCGTGTCCCTCTGGCCCGCCGCGATCTTCCGTGTTACCAAGAGCCATGTCCCTCCGTAGCAGCTACGACGCCGTCGTCGTCGGCGGCGGTCACAACGGGCTCGTCGCCGCCGCCTACCTCGCCCGTGCCGGGCGGTCCGTGCTCGTGCTGGAGCGTCTGGACCACACCGGCGGTGCCGCCGTCTCCGCCCGTACGTTCCCGGGTGTCGACGCCCGGCTGTCGCGCTACTCGTACCTCGTCAGCCTCCTGCCCCGCACCATCGTCGACGACCTCGGGCTCGCCTTCGCCGTGCGCAAGCGCGCCGTCTCCTCCTACACCCCCGCCGTCCGCGCCGGCCGGCCCACCGGGCTCCTCGTCGAGACCGACCCCGGCTCGGTCACCCGGGAGTCCTTCGCCGCCCTGACCGGCGGTGACCACGAGTTCGACGCCTGGCAGCGGTTCTACGGCATGACGCAGGACGTCGCCCGGCGCGTCTTCCCCACCCTCACCGAGCCCCTGCCCACCCGCGGCGAGCTGCGCGCCCGTATCGGCGACGACGACGCCTGGCGCGCGCTCTTCGAACGGCCCCTGGGCGAGACCGTGGAGGAGACCTTCGCCGACGACCTGGTGCGCGGCGTCGTGCTCACCGATGGACTCATCGGCACCTTCGCCTCCGCCCACGACCCGTCCCTCGCCCAGAACCGCTGCTTCCTCTACCACGTCATCGGCGGCGGCACCGGCGACTGGGACGTCCCCGTCGGCGGCATGGGCGCCTTCACCGACGCTCTGGCGACCGCCGTCCGCGCGGCGGGCGCGGAGATCGCCACCGGGCACGAGGCCGTCGCCCTGGACACGGACGGCGAGCAGGCGGAGGTCACGTACCGGAACGCGGAGGGCGAAGGGACCGTCGCCGCGCGCACCGTGCTCGTCGGCGCCTCACCCGCCGCCCTCGCCGAACTCCTCGGCGAGGACCCGCCGCGCCCCGCCCCCGAGGGCGCGCAGCTCAAGGTGAACATGCTGCTGCGGCGCCTCCCGCGGCTGCGCGACGAGCGCATGGACCCCCGGCAGGCATTCGCCGGTACGTTCCACATCGCCGAGGGCTACGCGGACCTGGAGACCGCCTATCGGGAGGCCGCCGCCGGCGGGCTCCCGCAGGCGCCGCCGTCCGAGATCTACTGCCACTCCCTGACCGACCCGTCGATCCTCGCCGACGACCTGGTCCGCGACGGCTACCAGACCCTCACCCTCTTCGGCCTCCACACGCCCGCCCGCCTCTTCGCCGCCGACAACGACGCCACCCGGGACGAGCTGCTGCGCGCCACCCTCGCCCAGCTCGACGCCCACCTCGCCGAGCCGCTGGCCGACTGCCTCGCCACCGACGCCGAAGGCCGCCCCTGCATCGAGGCGAAGACCCCGCTCGACCTGGAGCGGGACCTGCGGCTCCCGGGCGGCAGCATCTTCCACCGCGAGCTGGCGTTCCCGTACGCGACGGAGGAGACGGGCCGCTGGGGCGTGGAGACGCAGCACGCGAACGTGCTGCTGTGCGGGGCGGGCGCGGTACGAGGCGGGGGAGTGAGCGGGATCCCGGGCCACAACGCGGCGATGGCGGCGCTGGGACAGTAGGTCGGGGCGCGCGCCCGCCACCCCGTCCCGTACGAACCCGGCGCGGGGGCCGCCGTGAAGCGCCCCCCGCGCCCGCGGGCTCAGTCCGCCGACGCCGTCCAGCCGTCCAGCTCCACCCGCTCCGCGTCGCCCCGCCGCCCGTCGTCGAAGAGCACCCGGCGCCCGTCCGTCACCCGTACGTCGTCCACGTACACCCCGCGACCCACGTACTGCCGGTCCGTCACATACCGCCACCGCACCCGCAGCGGCCGCCCGCGCCACGCGCCCAGCTCCGCAGACGCCCGGTGCCACACCCGCCCGGACCACCCGTCCGCCGTGCCCTCCGCGTGCTCCTGCACGCCCCCGCCGCGCAGGCGGCGGCTCGTGAACGGCACCGGCTCCCACGTCCCGCCGTCGTCCGCCGACGCCTCCAGGTAGACCTTGTCCCACTGCGGCTCGGTGTCCCACCACAGTGCGAACTCCAGCGCCGCACGCGCGTCCCGCACCGTCACCTCGGGCAGCGTGAGGGTCGACGTCTGCTGATTCGCCATCCCGCTGAACCACGCCGTACGCCCGTCCTCCGGCCGCACCGCCACCGCACGCGCCAGGTTCTTCCCCGCCGCCACCCGCGGTGCGCTGCCGCTGCGCCAGCTGCGCACCGGATGGACGGAGTTGCCGAGAAGAACGAGGAAGGTGTCGGTCGTCGGGTCGATGACCAGCGCCGTGCCGGTGAAGCCCGTGTGCCCGGCGGACTCCGGCGTGGCCATGGCGCCCATGAACCAGTGCTGGTACAGCTCGAAGCCGAGCCCGTGCTCATCACCCCCGAAGTCGGTGTTGAAGTCGGTGAACATCAGCTCCACCGACTCCCGCTCCAGGATCCGCGTCCGCCCGTACGCCCCGCCGTTGAGCAGGGTCCGGCAGAGGATCGCCAGGTCCCACGCGGTGGAGAACAGCCCGGCGTGCCCGGCGACCCCGCCGAAGGAGTACGCGTTCTCGTCGTGCACCTCCCCCCGCACCATCCCCCGGTCCAGCCCCGACCACGGCTTGCGCGCGTCCTCGGTGGCGGCGATGCGGGGAAGCCAGGCGGCGGGCGGGTTGTAGCGCGTGTGGTCCAGACCGAGGGGTCCGGTGATGTCGTCGGCGAGGAGGCGGTCCAGGGACTTCCCCGTGATCTTCTCCAGTACGAGCTGGAGGCTGATCAGGTTGAGGTCGGAGTAGAGGTACTTGGTCCCCGGCGGATTGACCGGCGCCTCCCGCCACAGCCGCG
The DNA here is from genome assembly GCF_035917395.1 of Streptomyces sp. NBC_01808. NCBI lineage: Bacteria > Bacillati > Actinomycetota > Actinomycetes > Kitasatosporales > Streptomycetaceae > Streptomyces > Streptomyces sp. NBC_01808. Next base: position 731,755 of record NZ_CP109072.1, on the reverse strand, counting down.
CGAGCTTGGCCTCCCACGTCGGCTCGGCGTACAGCGGGATCCAGGAGGCGAAACCGGAGGTGTGCGTCAGTAGTTGAAGGATGGTGATGTCCTGCTTGCCCGCGGCGCCGAACTCCGGGAGGTAGGAAGCCACGGGTGCTTCGAGGGTGAGAGCACCGCGCTCGATCTGCTGCACGGCGAGGAGAGAGGTGAAAAGCTTGGAGACGGAAGCGAGGTCGAAGACGGTTTCCATCGACATGTCGACCTGCTGCTCGGGCGGCAACTCGACACCCGTGTCGGTCGCCTCGTCGTACCGCTCGTAGCGCACGGCCTTCCCGATCGCCCGCTCCAACGCGACCGTCCGCCCACGCCCGGCGAGAATGACGGCCCCCGCGTACCACGGATACTTCGGCGAAGGGCCGAGGAACGTCTCCGCGTCGGCCACCAGTTGCCGCAAATGCGGCTCCAGCAAGCCGGCCCGCGCGCCGCTCCCGCGCCGCAGCACGGGCGCGCCGGACGGTGCCTCTGCGGCGTGAGCGGGGAGTCCGGTGGAACCGGGGACCACGAAGAGCGCACCTCCAGTAGCAACAACACCGGCGGCGAAGCGCCGCCGGCCCAACTGACCCGTCATGATCCCAACCCCTCCTGAAAGAATCCTTCCGAACGCGCGGGAACGGTGAAACTTTCTTCCAGGGGGTTCGGCCTGTCAAGACCGGCGCACAACGACGGTTGTAGGCACCGCACATGGACTAGGGGGAGTACCGGGTCACCTGTACTGACTACTGTCGGTTGTCGACCGATGACACAGGAGGTACTGGTGGTGGCGAACTCCGACGAACAGTGGGTACGGCAGGATCCGTCCCACTCCACGCGCGCATTCTTCGGCGACGAACTCAGGTATCACCGCGAGGCCGCAGGGCTCAGCACGAAGCAACTCGCCGACATGCTCTTCGTCAGCACCTCCATGGTGGGTCACATGGAGACGGGTAGGCGGCGGATGCAGCCGGAGATCGCCGAACTGGCGGACCGGGTGCTGGAGACGAACGGGTTCTTCGCCCGGCGATGCAACGACGCGAGGCCGGCGGGCATCGCGAACCATTTCGCGGAGGCGTACGACGCGGAGCAGCGGGCGGTACGGATCAGGGAGTTCGCAGGCACTTTGGTTCCGGGGTTACTGCAGACGGAGGCGTACGCACGGGCGGTCTTCCGGGCCGTGTTCCCCACGATGCCGCACGACGAACTGGAGGAGTTGGTGCGGGCGAGGACCGCCCGAGGCGGCATTCTGGACGATCCCAGGGCACCCGAATACACGGTGGTGCTCGACGAGGCCGTACTCCACCGGCCTGTCGGAGGCAGGCAGGTGATGGCGACCCAGCTCCGCCATCTCGCAAGGCTCATCCGTAACCATCGCGTACGTGTACATGTATTGCCGTACATCATCGGCGCCCATGCGGCCCTGGGAGGTCCCTTGCAGCTCTTCACCTGCGCTGATGAGCCACCCATGGCGTACGTGGAAGGTCTCGCCGTCGGAAAGCTCCTGGACGAGCCGGTCATGGTGGCTCACCATGAGGAGTTGTATGCGCGGCTAATGGCGGAAGCCTGGCCGTGTCAAGCCTCCCTGGAGCGGATCGAATCCGCGGCGAAGGAGCTGGATGACTACCCAGAGCTGGCGCAAGAGTAGTTACAGCGACGGGCACGGCGGTAACTGCGTAGAGGTGCACGACGGCCACCCCGACCGTCTGCGCGTTCGCGACAGCAAGGACCCCCTGGGCCCACAGCTCGCCTTCACCTCCGACGGCTGGACCGCGTTCGTGTCCGCCGTCAAGAGCGGCGAGTTCGGCGACGTCTGAGACCGAGGCGGGTGGCTGTCCGGCCGCCCGCCCGGCGTCTTTTCACTCCGGTACGAGGCAGAACGGATGGCCCGCCGGATCCTCGTAGACGCCCCAATCGCCCTCGTCCCGCAGGACCTTCGCGCCGTTGGCCAGCGCGTCGCGCTCGGCCGCCGCAACGTCGTCAACGGCGATGTCGAGGTGGAACTGCTGCGGGTGGGCCGGGTCCGGCCAGCGGGGCGGCCGGTAGTCGTGGGCCCGCTGGAAGCCCAGCACCCCGCCGTCCGGCAGGTGCAATGTCGACCAGTCGTCATCGAGGGACCATCGCGGGTCGGCCCGGTCGACTTCCCCGCCGAGAAGGGCTTGGTAGAACGCGGCGAGTTCCCGGGGCCGCGGACAGTCCAGCACGGTGCACTGCAAACTGCGCGTCATCCCCCGACTCTATAAGTCCGAGTCTCCTTGATCGGCCCTCAGGAACGCGGAGCGGTGTATCGGTGAGTGCGGTCGGACTTCCCAGGTCGGCCGGTGGATGTGATCGTTGTACACGATGATGTCGGCGTGGTCGGTCGGGCGGGCTGTGGCGAAGTAGAGCTGCTGGGCGGGGATATAGCGGTCGTTCCAGGACCGTTCGATGTCCGCTGCGTCGACGGTGGATTCCCGGTCCCGGGCGCGCTCTACCGTCTGCTCGAAGGGGACGGACACGAAGATGCGCAGGTCCCACCGGTCGATGAGTTCCGGGCGCAGGAGGAAGACGCCGTCGAAGAGCAGGACGGCGTCTGCGGGGGCGGTCGTGGCCGGTGGGGACGAAGGGGAGTCGGTGTCCCTGTCGTAGACCGCGTGCTGGAACCTTCGGTCTCCGGCTGGACCCAGCGGATCGAGCAGGACCCGGCACAGCGCGGCGTGGTCGTGGGCGTCGAGGTAGCAGCCTTCGGCCGAGTACCGGCCGCGCCGGTAGCGCTGTGCACGGGGGACCAGGAAGTCGTCGACGGACGCGCGGACGACGTCGCGGCCCTCCGCGCGCAGGACGACGGCAAGCTCGTCGGCCAGTGTGGTCTTCCCGGCGGCGGGCGACCCGTCGATGGCAACCCTCAGCGGATGCGCGATCGCGACGGACCTGATCGCCTCGCCCAGCCGACTGATGAACTCGCCCCGGGCGCCTTGGCCCTTAGCTGCCTCTCTCACGGTGTCCCTGTCTAGCACCACCCTTGTCCGCTCACACAGTGGCCTCGAATGTCCAGCCGAGACAGCTCGGTGGGCGTAGTCCCACCCTCAAGGCGGTCCAGCACCGGTCGAGCGCAGCCAGTGTCCGCGAAAGCCCTGGCGTCGAACGGGACCAGGGGGTCAGGATCTTGAGCCATGCGTGCGGTTGTCTTCGATATGGACGGGACGCTCTTGGCGAGCGTCCCCACGGTGTCCCGGGCATACGCCGACGCGATTCAATCGCTCGGCGGCCTGCCGGTGACGCCGGATGACGTGGTCGCCGGCTGGCATGTCGGCCACACGGAGCTGGTTCTGGCACACTTCCTCGGCCGCGCATGCCGCCCCGCCGAGGTCGAACGCTCTGGTCGCCTTGCTGGCGCCGCCAGGCAGGCACACCGTCAGCCCTGTCATAGCCACTTCTTGATCGCCGCGACCAGCACGGTTGCGTTATAGCGGACGGTAAGCTTGTCGTACTTGCTGGCAGTGCCGATACAAGTCGTGCACCCCGGCCTCACGGCCCTCATACCGCTCTGTCGATGAGCGGTCTCGCCCTTCTCCTTGCCGTCCGGCAAAGTACGGGTTCGTACACAGAAGCCGGCTTCGCCACAGCGGTGTTCGGGATCGCGAATGTCATCGCCGGAGAGTCGCGGATATCTGGTTTCTCGTGCTCAGCACAGTCGCCTTGCCGTTCGCCCGACTACGCAATGCCCCCCAATCCCCGGGCGGAACTTCCTGATTCGTAGGCCGGGCGAGTGATCAAAGGCTGGATTTCCTTACGCGTCGATCTTGCGCGTGGTTCCCTACCGTATCTGCCCATTCCGAGGGCAGAACAGCGAAGGAGAGAACATGCGGAACGTCAGGAAGATCGCAGGGGTGGCCATGGCCACCTGCGGAATCCTCTTCGCCACGGTCGGCGTGGCCGGTGCCAGCAACGGTAAGGGGACCGAGGCGAACAACATCCCCGTGCTCAGCAACATCGACGAGTTCGACTGGGAAAACTCGCCCTTCTGCGGGTTCCAGATCAAGACCAAGGAGACCGCGCAGGAGACGTCGTGCCCGGTGGTCACCCTGGAGAACAGCCCCAACAGCGTGGTCGTCCTGTTCCCCAACTAAGAACCACACGCGGATAGACGCGAGGGAGCACCCCAAAAGCAGAACAGCCAGAGGATCTAGTGATCACACTGTTGCGACCCTCTGATCTCCCTGCGCATCCTCATCCGTCGTGCTTGGACCACCCGCTGCTGGGACGATCGCCCCACCCGGCGACCATGACCCCATGCCTATCTGCGCGGCCTCTTGAGCCCGCGTGAACGCGGATTGCGGTGAACACTCTCGGACGGCTTTCCGTCCGGGAGTGTTTCGCTTTCAGCGCTCGTCACACGATCTGCACCGGGACCACATCAGCGGCGAATCACAGAGATCGTGTTGCGCGCTCTCACCCGCCCAGCGCCCGCCGCAGGCGGCGGGCCTCGCTCGGAATGAGGTTGGGGTCGGCCAGGCGGGCGGGGAGGGCGTGGGGGTAGCCGGGGGTGGGGTCCGCGGAGGTCGTGCGGAGGAGGGTGCGCAGCAGGACGCGCAGGCAGAGGGTTTCCGGCGGGTTGAGTTCGACGCCGCGCAGGATGCACACCGTCATCGCCACGTCGCACGCCGGGGCGCCCGCGGCCGCGTTGGGCCAGTCGATGACGTACGGGCCGCGCGCGGTGAGGATCACGTTCTCCGGATGCAGATCAAGGTGGAGCACCCGGTCGCCGCTCCCGGACGCGGCGGAGGGCGGCAGGAACTCCGGGGCGGGCACGGTGTGCAGCCGGTCGTGGAGCCGGGCGAGCATCCGGCCGTAGGCGGCGCAGCGCCAGGGGCGGCGGCGCAGCGCGGTGGCCATGGTCGGGCCTTCGAGGCGTTCCATCACGAGGTCCGTGGCGTCCGCGTCGTACACCTGCGGCACGGGGAAGCCCCGCTCGCCGAGGTGCGTCATCAGCCGGGCCTCCGCGGCCGCCTTCCGCGGGCCGCCCGCGCGGTAGCGCCTCAGCACCCGGCCCTCGGCCAGCGCGTACACGTCCGCGTCTCGTCCCCGCCCGATCAGCTCCATCCGCGTGACTCTCGCACATCATTCCGGGCTCGTAGAGATAGCCTCTGATCGCAAAGCCGGCCCGTGGTTGGGATACGAACGCATGATCCGCGTCATGACCTGGAATCTCTGGTGGCGCTTCGGGCCGTGGCAGGAGCGGAGCAAGGCCATCCTCGAGACCCTCCGCGACGAACGCCCCGACGTCGTCGGGCTGCAGGAGGTCTGGGGCCGGGGCGGCGACAACCAGGCCGGGTGGCTCGCCAACGAGCTGGGCATGTACTGGGCCTGGGCGCCGTCACCCGAACCCGGCCGCTGGCAGCGGCGTATCGACGATCCCACGGTCGACGTCGGCAACGCCGTGCTCTCCCGCTGGCCGATCACCGAGCAGGAGACCGCCGTGCTGCCCGCGGGCGAGGAGGAGCCGGACGGGCAGCAGGCGCTGTACGCGCGCGTGGCCGCGCCCGGGGGCGTGACGGTGCCGTTCTTCACCACCCACCTGATCTCCTATCCCTACGCCTCCGCCACCCGCTGCGCGCAGGTGTCGGCGCTGGCCCGGTTCGTGCACGAGCGGCGCGGGGACGGTGACTTCCCGCCCGTGGTGACCGGCGACTTCAACGCCGAGCCCGACTCCGACGAGATGCGGCTGCTCTGCGGCACCAAGACCGCGCCCGCCGTCCGGGGGCAGGTCCTCCTCGACGCGTGGCGCTACGCCCATCCGACCGCGGTCGGCGCGACCTGGGACCTGGCCAACCCGTACGCGGCGCGGACCCTGGAGTGGCACACGCGGATCGACTACGTGCTGGTGGGGCCGCCGGGACCGGTGGGGGAGGGGCACGTACGGGAGGTGCGGCGGGCGGGGGACGGGCCCGTCGACGGGGTGTGGCCCTCGGACCACTGCGCGGTCGTCGCGGACCTGGCCACGGAGGCCGAAGGACCCGTCGGCTGAACCGCGCGATCCGGCGGCCCTTACCACCTTTCCCGGTCCCTCTATCGTGGCCTGTTCCGTCGCCCGTCGTCGTGGATACCCTGGCTGCGGACGACGCTCACCGGGAGGAGCAGGACGTGGCCAACAGCACCACTCAGCAGCCGGCGGCGGGCAGCGGGAAACCGCAGCTCGATCTGACAGGCGCCACGTGGCAGTCGAGCAGCCAGGGGGCGGGGGACGTCGAGATCGCGTTCGTGGAGGGATACATCGCCATGCGCGACGGGCGGAACCCGGAAGGACCGGCGCTGATCTTCACCCCGGGGGAGTGGCGTGCCTTCGTCCTCGGCGCCCGTGACGGCGAGTTCGACCTGACCTGACGCCCGCCCCCGCATGCCGGATCCGGGACCGCCGGCGTGACCCGACCCGTCCGTCACGCCGGCGGTCCCGTCCCGTCACACCAGCACGACGCAGCCCCGCTCGCGCAGCGCGACGAGCGGGGCTTCGGTGCCTTCGACCTCGTTCCAGCGCAGATCCAGCTTTTCCAGCGCGGGCATGTGCGCCACCCACGGCGGGACGTCGCGGATCTTGTTGGCCCGTAGATCCAGGCGGCGCAGCATCGGCAACTCCGCCAGCACGTCGGGCACCTCCGGCAGCGCGTTCTCGCGCAACTCCAGCTCGCGCAGCTCGACGAGCCCCGCCACCGAGTCGGGCAGCCAACCGAGCGCGTTGCCGCGCAGCCACAGCTCGCGCAGGGCCGGCAGCCGCCCGATCGACTCCGGCAGGAAGGCCGGCCCGCTCGTCCCGCACTCCTGCGCGCGCAGCTCCACCAGGCCCGTCATGTCGCCCACCTCCTCGGGCAGGGCGTGCAGCGGGTTCGAGCCGACGTTCAGGTAAGTGAGCGCGTGGAGCTTGCCGAGCGCGGCGGGGAGCACGGTCAGGTGGTTGTGGTGCAGGTACAGGCAGCCGCTGAGGTCCGGCAGCTCCCCGATGGCCTCGGGCACCGAGACGAGTGCGTTGTGCCCGAGGTCCAGGGTGTGCAGCCGGGTCAGGGCGGCGATGTCGTCCGGGACATGCGTCAGCGCGTTCTCGGCCAGGACGAGCACTTCGGCGTCCGTCTCCTGCCACACCTGCGGCGGTACGGCGCTGAGGCCGGCCCGCCACAGGTTCACGACACGGGTCACGGCCAGGGACCCAGCTCGGGCAGGCGGCCGTCGAGCTGCTGGTGCGGCTGGCGGCCCGCGAGCCACGAGGCGAGGTCCGTGAGCCGGCCCCTGACCACCGCGGCGCGGCCGACGGAGTCGTCACCGGCGACAGTGCCGTAACTGCCCGCGCCTCCCACGCTGAACGTGTGCCGTAGGGACCCGTCCGATTCGACCAGCGTGAGCCCCGCGGGTGCGCGCGGTGCAAGGAAGTCGAAGAGGTGCAGGCACAGCTCGCGCGGCCAGGCCGCCGAGCAGGTCGCCAGATTCACGTCCGCGGTGTGCACCTCCAGCTCGCGCCACCAGCAGTGCAGCGCGCCCAGCAGGTCGCCCTCGCGATAGCGCACCGGGCGGTCCCAGTCCGCGTCTCCCACCGACCCCCAGACGGCCTCCGCCTCCGCCAGGGTGGCCGTGACCGCCGCGGTCAACTCCGCGGCGGTCCGTACCGCACCGGCCTCGATGCCCGCGTCGCGGGCCGGCCGGCCGCCGTCGTACACCTCGATCAGCTCGCCCTTCAGGGCGTACCGCGCCTGGCGCGTCTGCGCCCGGCAGACGCCTTCGATGTGCGACAGCACGTGCGCGCGTGTCCAGCCCGGCAGTCTGGACGATCCGCGCTCCTTTCCTTCGGTGAGCTCTGCCAGCGCGATGCGCAGCCGTTCGTGCCCGTCCAGCACGTACGCCCACACCTCCGGTCCCCGCAGCAAGCCCCCGGCAGCCGCCATCCGACCCCTCCTCTGTCGTCGACGGGGAGACACTACTCGCGTAGCAGCAGGCGTACGCCTCTTCCGGCAATGCCGGATCGGCAATGGGGTGGAGGCCGCCCCAGGCGGCCGGCGGTGCCGCGGGACCCGTACGATTGGTGCATGGCATTTCTCCGCCGCCGCAGCAGCGCCGCCAAGCCCGCGGGCCCGGACTTCGACGTCCTGGCCATGGACCCGGGCGACTGGCCCGGTGACCTCGGCGCCGGCCTGCTGCCCGGGCCCGACGGGAGCTGCCAGGGCGTCTTCCTGCGGTACGACCTGTTCGGCGGCCGCGGCCCCGCGATGATCATCGGGAACCTGCCCGAGGGCTCGCCCGCGCGCGACGTGCCGGAGGGCCAGCCGCCCTTCGAGGTGGCGCAACTGCTGCTGGCGCTGGAGCACGAGGAGCCGGTCACCGTCACGGAGGTCGAGGACGCGCCCGTGATGCAGGGCGACAATCTGCTGATCGTGCGCCGGCTGAAGCTCTCCGAGAGCCGCGTCTCGTGCGTGCAGTTCGACCGCAGTGACCACGTGCTCGTCACCATCGCCGCGTGGGACCGGCCGATCTCCGAGGACCTGTACGCGCTGCTCAAGCCGCTGCCCGCGGAGCTGTTCCAGCAGGGCTGAAATCCGCCCCGCCCCCGCCTCACCCCTCCCACCGGCAACGTCCGGCACTGCGCGATGTCTTGTCATGCAGTCATCGGACCTCTAGCGTGACGCGTCATGACTGAGGGGATCTCGCGAAGAACCACTGTCAAGTCCGCTATCGGTGCCGCAGGCGCGATAGCCATGGGACCGGCCGTCTTCTCCGGGGAGGCGTTCGCTTCCGAGTCCGTTGATTCCTCCGATGAATTGAGCCTCTGGTACGACAAGCCCGTCGCCGACTGGGAGCGCGAATCGCTGCCGCTGGGCAACGGGGCCCTGGGCGTCGGCGTGTTCGGCACGCTCGGCTCCGAGCAACTCAGCCTCAACGAGAAGACCCTGTGGACCGGCGGCCCCGGCTCCCCCGGCTACGACTTCGGCAACTGGACGGAGCCGCGGCCGGGCGTGCTGGAGGCGGTGCAGGACAGGATCGACGCCGAGGGGCGGCTCAGCCCCGAGACCGTCGCCGCGGAGCTGGGCCAGCCCAAGCACGGCTTCGGCGCGTACCAGGTGCTCGGCCACCTCCGGCTCGACCTGGCCGCCGCCCCCGGCGCCCCGGACGCCTCGTACCGCCGCGGGCTCGACCTGCGGCGGGCGGTGGCCACCGTCGCGTACGAGCACGAGGGCGCCCGGCACCTGCGGGAGTTCTTCGTCTCCTACCCGGACGGGGTGGCCGTGGGCCGGCTGAGCGCGGACCGCCCCGGGCGGGTGGCGTTCACCCTGCGCTACACCTCGCCGCGCAACGACTACACCGCCACCGCGAGCGGCGACCGGCTCACGATCCGCGGCGCGCTCCAGGACAACGGGCTGGTCTTCGAGACGCAGATCCGCCTGGTCACCGAGGGCGGCAAGGTCACGGCCGGGGACGGCACGCTGACCGTGACCGGCGCCGACGCGGCCTGGTTCGTGCTGGCCGCGGGGACCGACTACGCCGACACCTACCCCGACTACCGCGCCGCCGACCCGCACGAGCGGGTCACGCGCGCCGTCGACGGGGCGGCCCGCTCCCCGTACGCCGAGCTGGTGCGACGCCATGTCGCCGACCACGGCGAGCTGTTCGACCGCGTCGCGCTCGACGTCGGCGGGCAGGTGCCGGACGTACCGACGAACGCGCTGCTGGCGGGGTACGGCAGCGGCTCGGCGGCCGACCGGGCGCTGGAGGCGCTGTTCTTCCAGTACGGGCGCTACCTGCTGATCGCCTCGTCGCGGCCCGGGTCGACGCCGGCGAATCTGCAGGGCGTGTGGAACAACGTCACCAACCCGCCGTGGAGCGCCGACTACCACGTCAACATCAACCTGCAGATGAACTACTGGCCCGCGGAGATCACCAACCTCGCCGAGACCACGATCCCGTACGACGAGTTCGTGGAGGCCCTGCGCGCCCCCGGCCGGGTCAGCGCGAAGGAACTGTTCGGCACCGACGGGTGGGTGGTGCACAACGAGACCAACCCGTACGGCTTCACCGGCGTGCACGACTGGGCTACCGCCTTCTGGTTCCCGGAGGCGGCGGCCTGGCTGACGCAGCAGATGTACGAGCACTACCGCTTCGACGGCTCGACGGACTACCTCCGCAAGACCGCGTACCCGGTGATGAAGGAAGCGGCCCAGTTCTGGCTCGCGAACCTGCGCACCGACCCGCGCGACGGCAAGCTGGTGGTCACCCCCAGCTACTCGCCCGAGCAGGGCGACTTCACCGCCGGCGCGTCGATGTCGCAGCAGATCGTGTACGACCTGTTCACGTCCACGCTCGAAGCCGCCCGCACCCTGGGCGACGACCGGGCGTTCCGCGGGCGGCTGGAGCGGGCGCTGCGGGACCTGGACCCGGGGCTGCGGATCGGGTCCTGGGGGCAGTTGCAGGAGTGGAAGGCGGACCTGGACGACCAGAACAACGACCACCGGCACGTCTCCCACCTCTTCGCGCTGCATCCCGGGCGGCAGATCGAGGTGGGCAGCGAGTGGGCGGAGGCGGCGAAGGTGTCGCTGACGGCGCGCGGTGACGGGGGTACGGGCTGGAGCAAGGCTTGGAAAATCAACTTCTGGGCGCGGCTGACGGACGGCGACCACGCGCACAAGATGCTGAGCGAGCAGTTGAAGTCCTCCACCCTGCCGAACCTGTGGGACACCCACCCGCCGTTCCAGATCGACGGCAACTTCGGCGCCACCTCCGGCATCGCCGAAATGCTGCTGCAGAGCCAGCACGGCCCCATCGAGGTGCTCCCCGCCCTCCCGGACGCCTGGCCCTCGGGCTCGGTACGCGGCCTGCGCGCCCGCGGCGGCGCCACGCTCGACATCACCTGGGACGAAGGCCGGGCCACCCGCATCGCCCTGCACGCCGGCCGGACGCGGCGGCTCACCCTGCGCAGCGACCTGCTCCCCGGCGGGGAGGAGATCGTCAACGCGCGTGCGGGGCGCAGCTACACGTTCGGCTGACCGCCGCTCCGGGGCCGCACCACGGTCACGTCCGCCGCCTTCACGTACCCGATCCGGTGGCCCACCTGGATCTGGTGCCACAGGGTGCGGCCCCGGATCACGCGGCTCGCGGCGCCGGTCTCGTCGGTGAGGCCGGGGGCGTGGAAGTACTCGCCGGGCATGGTGTCGCCGACGACGTAGCGCTGGCCTGGGCGCAGTTCGTACGGCAGCGGCCGGGGCTCCTGGGGCTCGACGCCCTCGGGGTACGCGGACGCCTCGGGCAGCGCGCGGCCGTAGACCCGGACGGGGCCTGCGCCGGGGCGCGGGGTGAGGGTGGTGCCCTCGTCCGGGATGGCCGTGGGGGCGGCGGCGGGGTTGTGGAACCACGCCTTGCGGCCCAGGTACCAGATCGCCGTCCAGTCCCCGCGGCGGCCGGCGACGGCGAACTGCTGGCCCGTCGAGGCGCGGGCTCCGGTGTCGTTGACGCCCGTGGACGCGGGGGCGTCACCGTGCAGCCCGGGGTCGCCGGCCAGCGGGGCGTCGGGCGCGGGGCGGGTGCGGAGGCGGACGGCGCCGGAGCCGTGGGGCGGGCAGGGAGCGGCGGCGTCCTTCGCGCAGGCGGTGTAAGCGGGGCGGTGGGCGGCGTAGTCGGGGCGGATCGTCACGATGCCGCCGTCGGTCCGTGCGGCCGGCTCCAGCGGGGCACCGAGCAGGTCGAAGTAGTGCGCCCAGTCCCAGTAGGGGCCCGGGTCGGTGTGCATGTCCGGGACGTGCTCCGGGTCGGGGGCGGGGACGTTGTCGTGGCCGATGATGTGGTGCCGGTTCAGCGGCACGTCGTACTCCCGGGCCAGATAACGCACCAGCCGCGCCGACGAGCGGTACATCGCCTCCGTGAACCAGGCGTCCGGGTCGGTCAGCCGCGCCTCGTGCTCCAGGCCGATGGACTGGGAGTTGACCTGCCAGTTGCCCGCGTGCCAGGCGACGTCCCCGGTGCGTACGTGCTGGGCGACATGGCCGTCGGAGGAGCGCAGGGTGTAGTGCCAGGAGACGAACTCGGGGTCCTGCACGGCCCGGACGGAACCGTCGTAACCGCCCTCCGTGTCGTGCACGACGATGTACCGGACGCGCTGGTCGTGGGGGCGGCGGGCCTTGTCGTGGTTGCCGTAGTCGGGCTTGCCGTCCTTGCCGCCGTAGACCTCGTACGGCGCGGGCAGCCACTCGCAGGCCAGCTCGCGGGGGCACTCGGCCGCGGCGGGGGCGGCCCGGTGGGCGGCGGGGGCGGCCGCGGTACGGGCGGCGGTACGGGCCGCGGCGTCCGCCGGGAGCGTGACGGTCTCGCCCGAGTCGGTCGTACGGCGCACGCCCGCACGCAGCACCGCGTACACCTCGTCCGCGAACACCCGCGCCGTCGCCGCGTCCCTGGCCTGCGCGTACGCCGCCACCGCCGGGTACCACCCGGCCGCCCCGCCGGCGCGCGCCGCGCCCAGCCGGCGGCCGTGGTCGGCGAGGAGCGCCGCGCCGCCGCGCACGTTGGCGGTCGGGTCGCTCCGCAGCCGGGCCGCCGGGATCCCCGACAGCCGCGCCGCCCGCCGCACCGTCTGCGTACCCCGCCCGCCGCTCTCGCCCGTCGCCGCGCGCAGGTCCGTCAGATGCATCGGCCCGTAGCCGCCCGCCACGCTCGGCGCCCCCTCGTGCGCGTCCCAGCGCGACTCCAGGTACGCCACCCCCAGCAGCACGCTCTCCGGCACCCCGTACTGCCGCGCGGCCGCCGCGAACGACTCCTGGAGCGCACCGGCTCCGGAACGCGCACTGCCCGCGGCGGGCGAGCCCGCGGCGAGCAGCGGCAGGAGAACGGCGGTGGCGGCGGCGCAGCGCGCGAGGCGTCCTGGCACGGGGTCCTCCGAGGTGCGTGGGCGAACGATCACCCAGCACTATCGGCAGACTGACAGACCGTCAATCATTTGAATGGCGAGTCGCCGCACGTCAGGCCGATGCGCGGAACCGCGGAACCGCGGAACCGCGGAACCGTGCTACCGCGGGGCGAGAGGGCGGGGTGGCGCTGTCACGGCGCGCCACCCCGCCGGGCTCACCGTGTTCCGACCGCCGCCCGCACCGCGCGGCGCGCCATCTGCACGTCGTCGTGGAGCCGGCGCAGCAGCAGCCGGTGCTCCTCCCCGGCGCTCATCCCGCTGTGCACGCCGACCGGCGGCGCCGGGTCCTTCATCGTGCGCTGCACGGCGGCCTCGTACGCACGGACCTCCCGTACCAGCACCAGCATCAGGTTGACCAGGAACCCGTCCCGGTGAACCGTTCCGCCTGCCTGGGCGAGCTGGCTGATCTGCCTGCGCGCGGGCGAACCCTCGCCCAGCACGGCCCAGAGCGTCGCCAGGTCGTACCCCGGGAGGTACCAGCCGGCCTGCTCCCAGTCCACGAGGACCGGGCCCGCGGGCGACAGCAGCACGTTCGACAGCAGGGCGTCGCCGTGGCAGAACTGCAGGTGCCCCGGGCCGATGCCGTGCAGCAGCGTCTGCAGGTCGCCCATGTCGCGGTCGGTCAGCAGGCCCAGCTCGTGGAACCGGCCGAGCTGCGTGCCGTAGTCCAGCGGCGCGCCGAACGCCCCGGCGGGGGGCCGCCACATCCCGATCCGTACCAGCGCGGCGAGCGTCGCGCGCACGTCGGCGTGCGGCGGGACCTCCAGCGGGTGCCGCTGGAGGGCGGCGGCGCGGCCGGGGGTGCGCTCGATGACGAGCGTGCAGCTCTCCGGGTCGGCGGCGATGAGCCGCGGCACCCGCACGGGCGGCCGGGCCCGGACGAACGTACGGTAGGCAGCTATTTCCTGCTGCAGCTTCTCCACCCGCGCGGCCGATTGGTCGACCAGGCACTTCGCCACCGCCGTGGTCCGTCCCGTGGAGCCGACCAGCAGCACCGTGCGGCTGCTGCGGCGCAGCACCTGCACGGGGTGGAAGTCGGGGACGACGCGGTGCACGGAGTCGACGGCGGCGCGCAGGAGCGCGCCGTGCGGGCCGGTCAGGTCGAGCCGGCCGCTGACGGGACGGCGTGCGGTGGCGGGAAGCTGTCGCAGGCGTGCGCCGGCGGCCGGCGCGCGGCCCGGGTCGAGGAACGGCGCGCCGCCGGCCGCGGTCCGGTGCGGGGCCGGGGGGCGTACCGTACGGACGGGTGCGGACACGGATGCCGATGCTGCATACATGGGCGAGACAGATCCCTTCAGGCACGGGCCGGTTGCGCGCCGCGGGCCACCGTCCGCTGCCGTACCCTCCCTGGTCACTCGTCCGGGTGGCCGGCTGGGGTCCGGTCCCCGGCCGTGGGGCCCGGGTTATGCGGATGGACGGTGCGGCTGGCATGTGCCCCGATCTCCGGGGCCGGTTGGCGCAGTCATAGCCCACACCGCTATACGGGTGGCACACCATCTGGCGAACCCTGGCGAACCCTGGCGAATGCTCGCCGGGCCTTGGGCGCGTCGGTACTGTCAAGTGAGCCGAGACCCTGGGGGCTTGACGTGAGCAAGGGACCCAACACCAGGCTCGCCGACCTGTTCGGGATGACCGGCTGGTCGAAGGGCGAGCTGGCGAGGCTGGTCAATCGGCAGGCGGCGGCCACCGGCCACCCCCAGCTCTCGACCGACACCTCGCGGGTGCGGCGCTGGATCGAGACGGGCGAGATCCCGCGCGAGCCGGTGCCCAAGGTGCTGGCGGTCCTGTTCACCGATCGACTCGGCCGTGTCGTGACCACCGAGGATCTCGGTTTCGAACGGGCCGGAGGGCCCGGGCGGGTCAGGCGGCAGTCCGATGACGCACTGCCCTGGGCACCCGAGCAGACGGCCGAGGTCCTCACCGAATTCACGGGAATGGACCTCATGCTCAATCGACGCGGCCTGGTGGGCGCGGGAACGGCGCTCGCGGCCGGCTCCGCCCTGACCAGTTCCCTGCACGAGTGGCTGCACTCCGATCCCGCCGCCCCGGGCACCGCCGCCGGGAGCGGCCCGTTCACCGTCGAACCGGCACGCTACGGCAGATACGAGGCGACGCCGGTCGGCGCTCAGGAGGTCGACGCGCTGGAACGTTCCGTCGAGGTGTTCCGCGCCTGGGACGCCGAGCGCGGCGGCGGACTGCAGCGCAAGGCCGTCGTCGGCCAGCTCAACGAGGTCGGCGGCATGCTCGCGTACCGGCACCCGGAGCCGCTGCAGAGCCGGCTGTGGGGCGTCGCCGCCAACCTCGCCGTGCTGGCCGGCTGGATGTCGCACGACGTGGGCCTGGAGCCCACCGCCCAGCGGTACTTCGTCATCGCCGCGCACGCCGCGCGCGAGGGCGGCGACCGGCCGCGCGCCGCGGAGGCGCTGTCGCGCGCCGCCCGCCAGATGATCCACCTGGGCCGGCCGGACGACGCGCTGGAGCTGATCGGACTGGCCAAGTCCGGGACGGGGCCCGGGACTCACCCGCGTACGCGCTCCATGCTCCACACCATCGAGGCGTGGGCGCAGGCGGCGAAGGGCCGCACGGGGGCGGTGCAGCGCACGCTGGGCGAGGCGGAGGACCTGTTCGCCGCGGACGGCGGTGACGCGGCGGCGCCCACCTGGATGCAGCTCTTCGACGAGGCCGACCTGCACGGCATGCAGGCCCTGGCCTACCGCACGCTCGCAGAGCACGGCCCGTCCGCGGCGCTCCGCGCCCGCGAGCACGGCGAACTGGCCCTCGCCAAGCGGCCGGACGGGCGTCAGCGCTCCCAGATCCTCGACTACGTGTCCCTGGCCGCGGCGGGCTTCCTCGCCGACGACCCGGACCGGGGCGAGGACTACGCCCGGCTCGCGCTGGAGCGCATCGGCGAGAACTCCTCGCACCGCACCTGGGACCGGTTACGGGAGACGTACCGGCTGACCGCGCCGTTCTCGGACGATCCGGTGGTCAAGGCGCTGCGCGAGGAGATGAAGGACACGCTGGCCAGGGCGCCGAAGGGGCGCACGAGCCCCATCTGACGGCGGCTCCGGCGCTGCCGGAGGCTGCCGTACGGGGACGGGTGGGGGTGACGGGCCGGGCCGCCGGGGCGCGGTGGCTCAGCCCGTCACCTTGGCCACGAGCACGCAGGCGTCGTCCCCGCGGCGTCCGCCGCCGAACTCCTCGACGACGGCGCGCAGGCAGTCCTGCGCGCCGGGTGCGGCGGCGAACCGGGGGGCGAGCGCGAGCAGCCGCTCGCGGGCCGGCTCCGGGCTGCGGGCACCGAGGCCCGGGGTGTGCAGCAGGAGCAGGTCGCCGGGCTGCAATGGCTCGCTGACCTGCGCGTACGACGTGTCCGCGGTGGCGCCGAGCAGCATGCCCTCGGGGGCGGTCAGGGGGCGGCCCGCGCCGTCGCGGAAGAGCAGCGGCGAGACGTGCGCGGCGCGGGCCCAGCGCAGGGTGCGCGTCGCCGGGTCGTAGCGGCAGCAGACCGTGCCGACGAGCACCGGCTGCGCCGACACCTCCAGCAGCTTGTTGGCCCGGCCGAGGAGCGCGGCGGGATCCGTACCGCCGAGGGCCATGCCGCGCAGGGCGCCGAGGAGCATCGTCATCCCGGCGGCGGCCGGGACGCCGCGGCCGGCGACGTCGCCGACGCCGAGGAGGGTGTGGCCGCCGGGCAGCGGCAGCGCGTCGTACCAGACGCCCCTGACAGGGGTGTCGGCGGCGGCCGGAAAGTGATGTCCGGCCACGGTCAACGAGGCCGGGTCGCCGGCCGGCAGGTGGAGGGCGCCGCGCCACGGCGGCAGCACCGACTCGTGCAGCTCCTGGGCGATGCGCCGGTCGGCGGCCGCGAAGTGCCGCTCGCGCTGGAGCGTGGACTCCGACTCCCGCACCGCCTGGCGGCTGCGGCGCAGCTCGGTGACGTCCCGTACGACCGTCCACATCGACTCCGTCGCGCCCCCGGCGTCCAGGACTGGCTCGCCGACGACGTGCAGGGTACGCGGCGCCCCGTCCGGGCGGCGGATGCGGAACTCGCCGTCGATCGGCTTGCCGTCGACCAGGCAGTCCGTGACCATCGCGGTCAGCCGCGGCTGGTCGGCGGGGTCGAACCAGGACGGCAGGTCGTCCAGTGACAGCGGGCCGTCGCCGGGGTCCCTGCCGAAGATGTCGAAGAGGTCGTCCGACCAGTCGACGATGTCCGAAAGCAGATGCCACTCCGCGCTGCCCACCCGGGGCTGCGGGCGGTCCAGCGGGTCCGCGGGGAACTCCCCTTCCGGTCCATCGACCTCGTCGCGGTCCGCGTCGACCGGGTGACCCGCGCGCAACTGCCCGAGCTGGATCGTCAGCGAGTCGAGCTGCCGCGCGGCGAGGTCGCACAGCGCGCGCTGCCAGCGCAGCTCGGCCTCCTCGGCGTCCCCCGCGGCGGCGATCGTCTCCCGCCGTACCGCCTCCAGGCTGCCGCGCAGCCGGGCGATCTGGGCGAGGAGCGTGGCCACGGCGCTGCGCTCGGGCTGCTGCGGAGCGTGCGGGCCCGCGGCGCGGGGGAGTCGTGAGGCGGCGGCCATGGCGTGATCTCCGATACCTTCCGGCCCGAGCTCCGGCGTCGTTGCCGGCCTGCGGTTCGCCGTTACGACTGTGGCACAGGCGACGACGCTGCGTAAGGCGTTTCGCGAGACCGAGCAGATGCTTGTGGCATATGCCCTCCGGCCGGTTCACCACCGCACTTCACCCGCCCTCCGCACTCCAGTAAGCTGCCGCGGCAATGGAGCCGGCAGCCGGTCGGTGGCCCGGTCTGTCCGTTCCGCGGAAAATTCCGTTGCCAGCGGTCCCACCACCCCGGATGCTGACGTCATGTTCGAGCCAGCCATAGCGCCCAGCGGCACCCTCCTCGGCCTCCTCCAGCGAGGCCGGGGCGACGGGACCCTGCACGCACTCGCCGCGCCGAGGGCAGAAGCCCTCCAGGCGCTCTACGAGTGCGTGATCGACGACCCCAGGCACGACTGGCAGGTGGAGAACCGCTCGCTCTATTACGCCCGGCTCTGCCTGGAGCTGGACGCCCCCGTGGACGCCCTCGCCGACCACCTCTTCGCCCCCGACGACGTGCTGCGCCCCGACGAGCAGCGCACCGGGCTCACCCTCTCCGTCCTCGGCCACCTCGCCTCGTACGGCCGCGACGACGCCCTGAAGCTCCTCCGCCGCTACGCCGCCGCCGGCGGCTGCTGGCAGTGGGCGCTCGACGAGCTCGCGCTGCGTGACGACGACGCCGGGCTGCGCGCCCTCGCCCCGCACGTGCTGGCCCGCTTCCCGCGCACCCCCGAGGGCGAGCGCGAGCTGGCCGCGGAGATGCGCGGCGCGTTCGAGCCCCGGCCCTGGCGGCTGTGGGCCGAGGACCCCGAGCTGGGCGCCCGGGTGCGCGCCGCACAGGAGCAGGAGAGTTTCGACCGCTGGCAGCGCCAGCTACGCTCCCGCGGCCCGCGGCCCGGCTGGAGCGTCGCCGAGATCCTCCAGTGGGCGCAGGACGGCCTGGAGCAGTACCCGGCGCAGCCCCGGCACGCCGCCGCGGCCCGCTGCCTCGCCGCCGTCGCCGGGCCCGAGGACCGGCCGGAACTGCTCGCCGCGGCCCGCGCCGGCGGCGACGGCGCCCGCGCCGCCGCCGTCGCGCACCTCGCGGCGACCGGCGACCCCGAGACGTACGACCTCATCGAAGCCGCCGCCTGCGGTCCTTCCGAGATCCTCGCCGAGGCCGCGCTCGCCACCTTCGGCCGCATGTGCTCCACCGCCGCCCTCGGCACCGCCCGCCGCTGGGCGGGCCGCGAGGACGCGCTCGGCACCGCCGCCGGGGTGATGCTCGCCCGCCGCGGCGCCGCGCGCGACGCCCGTGCCGTACGGGCCGTGCTGCTGCGCCGTGTGCGCGACGGGGGTCCCGGCGCGCCGGAGTTGTGCGATCTCGTCGCCGGCGCGGGCCGGCTGGCGATCACCTCCGCCGCGCCCGTGCTGCGGCACATCTACCGCGAGACGGGCAGCTCGCAGCTCCGCGGAGTCACCGCCCGCGCGCTGGCCGCGACCGACCCGTCGTTCCCCGCCTCCTTCGCCGTCGAGTGCCTGTGGGACTGCGAGGACACCACACGCGAGATCGGCGCCCGGCACGCCGAGACCGCCGACGCCCGTGTCGTCGCCCGGCTGCGCAGCCTGGCCGCCGACCCGGCGGAGGACGGCGACGTGCAGAGCACCGTGCGCACCCGCATCACCCCCGACGGCGCCGCCGGCTGACCCGTCACGCGTCCTTCGCGTACGGTCGCGCCCTGCGACAATGAGCGCATGACGGCGCGCTGGCAGTTCTGGATCGACCGCGGCGGCACGTTCACCGACGTGGTGGGCAGACGACCGGACGGCACCCTCGTCGCCCGCAAGCTCCTCTCGCACGACCCGGGACGCTACGGCACCCACGACGACGCCGCGGTCGCGGGCGTGCGACTGCTGCTCGGGCTCGGGCCCGACGAGCCGGTGCCCGCGGAGCACGTCGAGGTGGTCAAGATGGGCACCACCGTCGCCACCAACGCGCTCCTCGAACGGAAGGGCGAGCCGACGGTCCTCGTGGTCACCGAGGGGTTCCGGGACGCGCTGCGGATCGCGTACCAGAACCGGCCGCTGCTCTTCGAGCGCCGCATCCTCAAGCCGGAGGCGCTGTACGAGCGGGTGATCGAGGTCCCCGAGCGCGTCGGCGCCCACGGCGAGGTCGTCCGCGCGCTGGACCTCGATGCCGCGCGGGCGGCGCTGGCGGACGCGTACCGCGACGGGTACCGCAGCGCGGCCGTCGTCCTCGTGCACGGCTACCGCTACGCGGATCACGAGCGGGCCGTCGCCGAGGAGGCCCGCCGGGCGGGCTTCACGCAGATCAGTTGCGGGCACGAGGTCAGCCCGCTGATGAAGCTCGTGCCGCGCGGCGACACGACCGTCGTCGACGCCTACCTGTCGCCGATCCTGCGCCGGTACGTCGACCGCGTGGCCGGCGAACTGCCCGGCATCCGGCTGCAGTTCATGCAGTCCAACGGCGGCCTGCGCGAGGCCACGCACTTCCGCGGCAAGGACGCGGTGCTCTCCGGGCCCGCGGGCGGGGTCGTCGGCATGGTCCGCTCCTCGGCGGAGGCGGGCCACGACCGCGTCATCGGCTTCGACATGGGCGGTACGTCCACCGACGTATCGCACTACGCGGGCGAGTTCGAGCGCGACTTCGACACCCGGGTCGCGGGCGTACGGATGCGCGCGCCGATGCTCAGCATCCACACCGTCGCCGCCGGCGGCGGCTCCATCCTGCACTTCGACGGCCGCCGCTACCGGGTCGGCCCCGACTCCGCGGGCGCCGTCCCCGGGCCCGCCTGCTACCGCCGCGGCGGCCCGCTGACCGTGACCGACGCCAACGTCATGCTCGGCCGCGTGCAGCCGCAGCACTTCCCCGCAGTCTTCGGCCCCGGCGGCGACCAGCCGCTCGACGGCGAGACGGTGCGGCAGGCGTTCACCGAGCTGGCCGAGACCACCGCCGCGGCCACCGGCGACCGGCGCTCGCCGGAGGAGGTCGCGGCCGGGTTCCTCGACATCGCCGTGCTCAACATGGCCAACGCGGTGAAGAAGATCTCCGTGCAGCGCGGCCACGACGTCACCCGCTACGCGCTCACCAGCTTCGGCGGCGCCGGCGGCCAGCACGCCTGCGCCGTCGCGGACGTGCTCGGCATCTCCACCGTCGTCGTCCCGCCGCACCCGGGCGTGCTCTCCGCGTACGGCATCGGGGTCGCCGCGGCGACGGCGATGCGGGAGCAGGCCGTGGAGGCGGAGCTGACCGGGGAGTCGATGCCGCGTATCCGGGAGGTCTGCGCGGAGCTGGCGGAGCGGGCCGCGGCCGACCTCACCGACGAGGGCATCCCGGCCGCCGCGGTGGACACCGGGGCGCGGGTGCACCTGCGGTACGCGGGCACCGACTCGGCGATCGCCGTGCCGCTGGCGGCGGAGGCGGAGATGCGGGCGGAGTTCACCGCCGTGCACCGCAGGCGGTTCGCGTTCACGATGGACAAGCCGATCGTCGCCGAGGCCGCGTCCGTGGAGGCCGCCGCCGAGCAGGCCCCCACCACGCGGGAGGAGGTCGGCGAGGCCGCCCGCACCGGGGGCGCGCCGCAACCCGCCGACTGCCTACGGATCTTCACCGACGGGCAGTGGCGCGAGGCCGGGCTGTTCCAGCGCGCGGAGCTGCGCGCCGACGACACCGTCACCGGACCCGCGATCATCGCCGAGGAGGGCTCCACCACCGTCGTCGACCCCGGCTGGCAGGCCGCCGTGCACCACCGCGGCCACCTCACGCTCACCCGCGTCCGGCCGCGGCCCGCGACACAGGCGGTCGGCACGGGCGTGGATCCCGTGATGCTGGAGGTCTTCAACAGCCTCTTCATGGCGATCGCCGAACAGATGGGCGTACGGCTGGAAAGCACCGCCCACTCCGTCAACATCAAGGAACGGCTCGACTTCTCCTGCGCCCTGTTCGACGCCGAGGGCAACCTGATCTCCAACGCGCCCCACATGCCCGTGCACCTGGGGTCGATGGGGGAGTCCATCAAAGAGGTGCTGCGGCGCAACCGGGACGGCGGCCACGGGCTGCGGCCGGGTGACGTCTACGCGATCAACGACCCCTACCACGGCGGCACCCATCTGCCGGACGTCACCGTCGTCACGCCCGTCTTCGACGCTGTGACATCAGCGGCTGGCGCCGCGGGGGGGCAACAATTGCTGTTCCTCGTCGCCTCCCGCGGCCACCACGCCGAGATCGGCGGGATCACGCCCGGATCGATGCCCGCGTTCAGCCGCACGATCCAGGAGGAGGGCGTCCTCTTCGACAACTGGCTGCTCGTCCGCGACGGCGAGCTGCGCGAGGCCGAGACGCGCCGGCTGCTGACCTCCGGCCCGTACCCCTCGCGCGCGCCCGACGCCAACCTCGCCGACCTGCGCGCCCAGATCGCCGCGAACAACAAGGGCATCGACGAACTGCGCCGCATGATCGGCATGTTCGGCCTGGACGTGGTGCAGGCCTACATGGGGCACGTGCAGGACAACGCCGAGGAGTCCGTGCGGCGCGTCATCGCCGCCCTGGGGGACGGCACGTACCGCTACGAGACCGACGCCGGCGCGGTCATCGAGGTCGCCGTGCGCGTCGACCGCGACGCGCGCGGCGCGGTGGTCGACTTCACCGGCACCTCGCCGCAGCAGCCCGGCAACGCCAACGCGCCCAGCTCGGTCGTCATGGCCGCCGTGCTCTACGTCTTCCGCACCCTGGTCGCCGAGGACATCCCCCTCAACAGTGGCTGCCTGAAGCCCCTGGACGTGCGCATCCCGCCCGGTTCGATGCTGGCGCCGGAGTTCCCCGCGGCCACCGTCGCCGGGAACGTCGAGACCTCCCAGGCCGTGACGGGCGCGCTGTACGCGGCGCTCGGCGTACAGGCCGAGGGCTCCGGGACGATGAACAACGTCACCTTCGGCAACGACAAGGCGCAGTACTACGAAACCATCGCCTCCGGCTCCGGCGCGGGCGACGGCTTCCCCGGCGCGGACGTGGTGCAGACCCACATGACCAACTCCCGCCTCACCGACCCCGAGGTGCTGGAGTGGCGCTACCCGGTGCGCGTCGAGGAGTTCGCCGTACGGGACGGCAGCGGCGGCCGGGGCCGCTGGGAGGGCGGCCGCGGTGCGGTGCGGCGCATCCGGTTCCTGGAGCCGATGACGGTGGCGCTGCTGACCGGCCACCGCAGGGTGGCCCCGTACGGGATGGCGGGCGGCGCGCCGGGCGCACTCGGCCACAACGCCATGGAGCGCGCGGACGGCACGGTGGAGCCGCTGAAGGGCTGCGACACGGTGGAGGCGGCCGCGGGGGACGCGCTGGTGGTCGAGACCCCGGGCGGCGGCGGCTACGGCGGACCGGAGTAGGCGACCGCGGGGCCCGGCGTCGCCGGGCCCTCGCCGGTCGCCGGGCTCAGGTCGCCGCCCCTCCCCGCCGTCCGGGCCGGAAGCCGGTCGTGCCGTTTCGGCCGATGTCGGTGGCACCGCCTAATCTGTCCGTCGTGACTGCTCCGACCACCGCGACGCCCGCGCCCGGCGCGCCGCGGCCCGCTCCGGGTCCCGCCGCCGACGAGGGGCTGGCCCGCCGGCTGCGCGCCCTGGCGTGCACGGCTCCGCTGCACGACCTGGACGCCCGCAAGGCGATGCTCGCCGGCGAGTTCGGGGTGTACGCGATGGCGGAGGTGGCCCTCTCCGCCATCGATCTGGTCACCCTGCAGATGGACTTCGACACCGGCGCCGAGCCCGACGAGGTCATCGCCCGGCTGCTGCCGCGCGTCGCCGCCCAGGCACCGCTGCGCCCCCGCGCCGAGCACGAGCGGGTGGCGCACTGGGTGCTGGACAGCCTCGTCAACGTCGGCAGCGTCGACCGCGGCTTCCGCGCGGTGTACGGCACCTTCGGCCACGACGGCGCGTACGTGCGCAGGGAGTACGACTTCAAGCTCCTCGAAGAGGTCCCGGGACCCGGCGGCGCCGTCTATCTGCGCACCACCGACGAGGCGGTCAACGTGCTGGTGGGCGCGCTCGACACCGACGTCACCAGCGCGCAGATCGCCGCCGAGGTCAAGCTCGAAGTCCTCATCAGCCGCGGTCGGCTCGCCGACGCCCAGCTCGCCGCCGAGCAGGCCCGCTACCGCACCGTGCAGTACGCCGAGACGCTGCGCCGCGCCCTGGAGGCCACCCGGCGCAACGTGCGCGCGGTCGACTGGCTGCAGACCGTGCCGGCGATGATCGACGAGGCGCTGGACCACGTCGCCGACCGGTACCGGCACGAGAACGCCATCCTCACCAACATCCGCCGCGCCCGCGACGAGGCAGAGGATCCCGACCACAAGCGCCGCGCCGCCGAGCTGGTCGACATCGTCAAGGACTGCATCCGCCGCCACACCCAGCTCCAGACGCGGCTGCTGGACGCCGGCCCGCTGTTCCGCGCCGAGCAGGACCGGCAGGCGTTCGCACCGCCCGCCGCCCGCACCGGCGTCGACCTCTACGGCCAGCTCCTCGCCCCCGTGCTGCCGCTGCCCGTCTCCGCCGCCCACCGCGTCACCGACGCCTTCTTCGCCCGCGGCACCGGGCTGCGCGCCCCGCACGCGGTGCGCCTCGCCGACCTCGCGGAGCTGCTGCTGACGCCCCCGCTGGAACGGGCCCACCTGGGCGCCGAGATGCCCGAGCCTGACCTCGTCGCCACCCCGGACGACAGCCGGTTCAGCGAGGAGCAGCTCGCCGCCGCGGGCGAACTGCTGGACCTGCCGCCGGACGCGCCGCGCCGGCTGTCGGGGCTGCTCGCCGACGCCCGCCGCCGTGACCCCGAGCTGCCGTATCTGGTCGCCCTCCTCGCGGTGCACGCCGCGGGTCCCGCGGTGGGGACGGCGTACCGGCAGGGCGACGAGCGGCTGCTGTTCGCCGTGGACGACGGGACGCAGATGGAGGACGCCGAGTTCGGCGGCGCCGACCTCATCGTCGGCACGGCACTGCTGGACGCCGCCGGGATGGCGGCAGGTCGAACGGAGGCCGCCTCGTGACCCCCGACCCCGCGACCGCCCCCGGGGCGGCCGCCTCGGCCGGGAGTGCCGACGGGCACTCGCCCGCGGTCACCCCGGCCGACGCCGCCGACGCCGCCCGCCTGGTCTCCTTCGGCCTCCAGCCCAAGCTGCTGCCCGCGCGCGACCTGGAGTACGCGGAACTGCTCCGGCGCTACCGGGAAGAGCCGCCCTTCGCCCGCCTCGCCGACGCCGTCGCCACCGGCCTCGGCCTCGTCGTGCTGGAGGTCTCGACCCGTACGGGCATGGCCGTGACCGCCGCCGAGGACTCCGTCTTCGCCGTCCGCATGGGCGACTACGCCCGCCGCGCCGCCACCGACTCCGCCGACCGCTTCCTGCACGGCCTGGCCCATCTCGCCGTCGCCGCCATGGCGTTCCCGCGCCCCGAGGACCTGGCCGACGACGGCTACATCGGCCGCGTCAGCGTCAACGGCGTCGACGCCTTCGTCCGCCAGGCGTGCCGCCGCCTGGAGGAGCGCGCGGAGGAGGCCGGCGAGAACACCGACCCGGCCGAGGGCGAGCGCGGCCTGGAGGCCGCCTGGCGGGTGTACGCGCGCCGCAGCGCCACCGGCGCCACGAAGGACGCCCGCCGGCTCGCCGGCTCCACCACCGGCATCATCGGCAAGGCCATGGCGTTCCTCACCGACTCCGGCTTCCTCCAGCGCACGTCGGACGACGCCGGCGGCACGTACCGGACCACCGCCCGCTACCAGTTGCAGGTGCGGGACATGGCGGGCAGCGCGGCCATGTCCGAGCTGCTGGAGCTGGGCGTCGTGCCCGTCGCCGACGGCAGCGCGACCCTGGTGCCCGCCGCCGACGACGGCGAGATCGCCGGCGGCGCGCTGCCGTTCTTCCCCAGCCAGCACGAGCGGGCCTGACGGCCGGTCGAGACGTCACGAGCGAAGGCCGCAATCGCATGTACGAGCTGTCCCGCATCCGCCTCTACTCCATCGGACCCGCCGGTGCGCGGTACGCCGACACCGTGCTCGACCTGCGCGGCGTCGGCGCCGAGGTGCCCCAGCCCGCACCCGCCCAGGGCGACTTCTTCGCCGCCGAACCCACCGGCCCGCCGCGTCGGCCCGCGCCCGCGGGCGTGCTCTTCCTGGAGAACGGCGGCGGCAAGTCCGTCCTGCTGAAGCTGATCTTCTCCGTGATGCTGCCCGGCCACCGCAACACCCTGGGCGGTGCCAGCTCCGGCGTGCTGCGCAAGTTCCTGCTCGCCGACGACACCGGGCACGTCGCGCTGGAGTGGCAGCACACCGTCACGGGCGAGCAGATCGTCGTCGGCAAGGTGAGCGAGTGGCGCGGCCGGCAGGTCTCCGGCGACCCGCGGAAGTTCGCCGAGGCGTGGTACTCGTTCCGTCCCGGGCCCGGGATGAGCCTGGACGCGTTGCCGGTCGCCGAGTCCGCGGCGGTGCGCCCCGCCGCCGAGGGCGTCTCGGGCGCGCGCGGGCGGCGCCGCACCATGAAGGGCTTCCGGGACGTACTGACCGAGGCCGGCAAGGCGTACCCGCACCTGGACGTGGCGTGGGAGGAGATCCACGAGCGGTGGAACGAGCACCTGACGCGCCTCGGACTCGACCCGGAACTCTTCCGCTACCAGCGGGAGATGAACGCTGACGAGGGCGAGGCCGCCGGGCTGTTCGCGGTGAAGAACGACTCCGACTTCACCCACCTGCTGCTTCGCGCCGTCACCGACACCCGCGACACCGACGGCCTCGCCGACCTCGTCCACGGCTTCGCGCACAAGCTGGGCCGCCGCGCGGAACTGACCGCGGAACGCGACTTCACCGCCGGCTCCCTGGACCTCCTCGAGCACATCGTCGCGGGCGCGGAGCAGCGCGCCCGCGCCCGCGACATCCTCGGCGGCGCCGAGCGCCGGGCCCGGGCGCTGGCCGCACGGCTCACGGCGCGGGCCGACGCGGAGCGCGCCCGGGCGGCGGAGCTGGCGGGGCAGGAGCGGACGGCGGCGGAGCGGGTCACGGCGGCTGAGTCGTCCCGGCGGGGCAGCGAGCTGATCGCCGCGGAGCTGGCGTACCGGCACGCGTCGCTGGCGCTGGCCGCCGCGGAGAAGAGCGCGGCGGGCAAGCGCCGCGAGCTGACCGACGCCCGTACGCTGCACGCCGCCTGGCAGGCCGCGGAGGCGGTGCTGCGGCACCGCGCCGCCGCCGACCGGGCGGCGCGCGTCTCCGCCGCCATCCGCGAGGCCGAGCGCGACGCCGCCCCGGCGCTGGCCGCCCGGGCGACGGCGGCCACCGGGCTCGTACGCGCGCTGCACGCCGCCGCCCGCGACGGCGAGACGCTGGCGGCGGAGCAGGAGGAGCGCTCGGCCGTCCTCCAGCAGGAGTCGGAGACGGCGCACGCCGATGCGGTCGCCGCGGCCACGCGGGCGCAGCGCGCCCGCAGCGAGACCGACCATCTGCGCCAGCGGCTCGCGGAGGTCGAGCAGGAGACGGCGGAAGCGGTACGGGCCGGCTGGCTCGACACCGACCCCGCCGCCCCCGACACGGACCCGGCCCGCGCGGCCCTCGTCGCCGGGGACGCCGAGAAGGCGGCTGTCGCCGCCTGGGACGAGGCCCGCGAAGCGGCCCGTACGGCGACGGACCGCGCGCGCGAGACGGCGGCGGCCCTGGCCCGCGCCGAGCTGGCGGCGGCCCGCGCCACGGACGCCGCGGAGGCGGCCGAGGCGGCGTACGGCACCGAGCGCCGCGCTGCGGAGTCGCTGGCGGGGGAGCGGCGGCTGGTGGAGCTGCTGGGCCTGCCGGAGGCGGACGGCGAGGGCAGAGAGCAACGGGCGCTGAGCGCCGTGGAGTTCGACCGGGCGGCCGACGAGCTGCGGACGCTGCTCGACGCGCGGGTCACGGACGACGAGCGGCGGCTGTTCGACCTGCGCACCGCCGCCGGGGACGACGCCCGGATCCTCGCCGCGCTCGGTGACGGCGGGCTGCTGCCCCCCGGCCCCGACGTGCTGGCCGTCGTGGACTGCCTCGGCGAGCACGGCATTCCCGCGCTGCCCGGCTGGCGTTACCTCGCGCAGGCCGTCGACCCGGCCGACCACGCCGCCGTGCTCGACGCCCGCCCGGAGCTGGTCGACGGCGTCGTCATCACCGACCCGGACACCCACGCCCGCGCCCGCGAGGTGCTGCGCGAAGCGGCGCTGCTGCCCCGCTCGGCCCTCGCCGTGGGGACGGCCGCCGCGCTCCTCGCACCGCCGCCGCCCACCGGGGAGCGCGACGGCGGCGTGTTCCTCGTGCCGCCCAACCCGGCCATGCACGACGAGCGCGCCGCCGACGACGAACGCCACGCCCTGCGTGCCCGCGCCGCCGACCGGGACGAGCGGATCCGCGACCTGGCCGCCCGCCTGGCGGCCGACCGAACGCTGGCGGCCCGGCTGGCTTCGTGGCGTACGGGCTGCCCCGCCGGCCGGCTGGCGGAGCTGGCGGCCGCCGCGGCGTCGGTCCGTACGGCATCGGCCGCGGCGGACGAAACGCTGACCCGCGCCCGCGCCGAGGCCGAGGACGCCGCGGCCGCCGCAGAGGAGACCGCCCGGGCCCGCGAGGAGCGCCAGGACCAGGCCCAGCGCGCCCGCCGCAGCGCCGACGCCCTCGCGGGCCTGGCCCACCGCCTCCGCGAACGCTCCGGCTGGCAGGCCCGCCTCCGCGAACTCGCCGACGAGGCCCTGGAGTACGAAGCCAGGGCCGCCGACTGCACCGCCCGCGCCCGCGCCGCCGACGAGGACCGCCGCGCCGCCCAGCGCGCCGCGGACGACGCCCGCCGCACGTCGCGCGCGCTCCGCGCGGAGCGCGCGGAGATCGCGGGCGTGGCCGAGGAACTGGAGGCCGAGGCGGCGGACGAGGCGGCGGAGGCCGGTGGCAGCCCGTCACCCGGGACGCTCCAGGAGCCGGAGCCCACGGCGGCGGACGGCGGCACCGACCCCGACGCCGCCCATCGCCCCGAGGGCGGCGCCCGGCGCCGGGCCCGGCTCGCCCAGGCTGCCGCCGCGGACGCGGCCCGCGCCTCGCTGCCCGCGCTGCGGGAGGCGTACCGGGCCGCCTCCCAGGTCTACGAGAAGGTCGGCGTCGGAGCCGATCTGCGCGCCGAGCAGGCGCGGGCCGAGAGCGAGGAGTCCGCCGCGCTGGCGGAGCTGAACCGGCTCAGCAACAAGGTCCGTACGCGCGCCGCCACCCTGCTCGCCGGGCCCGACGGCGCCGACGCGCCGTCGCGGCAGGCCGCCGCCGCCCGCGCCGAGTCCGTCGTGCACCTGCTGGAGTCCCGCTCCGCCGCCGCCAGCGAGACCCTGGGGCGGCTGCGCGGCGACGCGGAACGGCTGGCGCCCGCGGCGGGCGAGGCGCACACCGAGCTGCCCGAGGACCTCGTGCCGGACGGCGCCGAGCAGGCCCAGGCGCTGCTGCGGTCCGCCGCCGCCACCGCCGCCGAGCGCGCCGACGAACTCACCGCCGCCACCGAGGCGCACGCCGGGCTGCGCCGCGCCTGCGCCGCCGCCGAGGACGCCGCCGGCGCCTTCGCCGAGACCGCCGCCATGCTGCGCGACCTGCTCCGCGGGCCCGCCGCGGGCGAGGAGCAGGACGACGCGGGCGAGGCGGAGCCGTTCCCCGGCGGGCTGGACGGCGCCCGGCAGGCCGCCGCCGAGTCCCGCCGCTCGCTGCGCGGCTGCGCCGCGGACCTGGCCACCGCCGAGTCCGCCCTGCGCGACGCGTGCGACGTCCTCGTACGGCACGCCAACTCCACCCGCTACGAGCAGGTCCGCACCCCCGCCCGGCAGCAGATCCGCGAACTGCCCGCCGCCGCCCTCCCCGAGCACGCCGCCGCCTGGGCCGCGGCCTTCGCGCCCCGGCTGCGCGTACTCACCGACGAGCTGGCGCAGTTGGAGCGCAACCGCGACGGCATCGTCGACCGGCTGCGCGGCCTCGTCGAGTCCGGCCTCGCCACGCTGCGCGCCGCGCAGCGGCTGTCCCGGCTGCCGGAGGGGCTGGGGGAGTGGTCCGGGCAGGAGTTCCTGCGCATCCGCTTCGAGGACCCCGACCAGGCGACCCTCTCCGAGCGCCTGGGCGAGGTCATCGACGAGGCCACGCGCGCGGCCGTACGCAAGAACAGCGACCTGCGCCGCGACGGCACGACCCTGCTGCTGCGCGGCGTGGACGCCGCGATGGAGCCCAAGGGCGTGGCGGTGGAGATCCTCAAGCCGGACGCGGTGCTGCGCGCGGAGCGGGTGCCGGTCGGGCAGATGGGCGACGTGTTCTCCGGCGGCCAACTGCTCACCGCCGCCATCGCGCTGTACTGCACGATGGCCGCCCTCCGCGGCAACGACCGCGGCGACGACCGGCACCACCACGCGGGCACGCTCTTCCTCGACAACCCGATCGGCCGTGCCAACGCCACGTATCTGCTGGAGCTGCAACGCGCCGTCGCCGACGCCCTCGGCGTGCAGCTCCTCTACACCACGGGCCTGTTCGACACCACGGCGCTCGCGGAGTTCCCCCTGGTGATCCGGCTGCGCAACGACGCGGACCTGCGCGCGGGCCTGAAGTACATCACCGTCGAGGAGCACCTGCGCCCCGGACTGCCGGCCCAGCGCGACGGTGAGGAGCCCTCGGTCGGCGAGGTGACGGCCACCCGCATCTTCCGCCGCCCGCCCGCGGTGACGTAGCGGCGGCCCCTTCGGCTACGGAGCCGGGGCACCGCACTCAGCGGCCCGGCTCCACCGCCCGCCCCGGCCCCCGGTCCGCGGCCAGCGCCTCGACCACCTCGGCCTTGTCCCGGTACCGGGTGCGCAGCAGTTCCTCGATCGCGTCCCGCAGGCGGCGGGTCTCGTCCAGGTGGCCGCCGTCGCGGTGCAGGTCGCGGTCGATGCGCAGCAGCTCCGGGCCGTCCGCCTCCACGACGAAGCTGCGCAGCTCCGCCAGGTCCAGGCGGCGGTTGAACTCCCGTACCGCGTCCCGCCACTTGTGCAGCAGCGCCAGCAGTTCCTGGTGCTCCCGCCCGGCCAGCACGCCGGAGACCAGCGTCGCGTCCGTCGCGGACAGCATCGGCCGCGGGAAGACCCGGTGCACCGGGCGGGCCGGGTCGAGGGGCGCGAAGCGCGGGTCGTCGAGGACCGCGGTGTTCTTCACCAGTTCCTCGGCGAGCGCGCGCAGCGTCTGCTTCTCCCGCTCCCGCGCCGCGGCCCGCCGCTCCGCGATCACCCCGCTCATCGCCGCGAGGATCGCCGGCACCTGGATCGCCGGCTCCCACCTCCCGCCGTCCGAGGCGCGCACCAGCCAGGCGACGCACAGCCCGAGGGCGACGACGAGCGCGGAGGCCGTGAACACCCCGTAGAACGCGCTCCGTGACGGACGCACCATTCCCCGCGCGCCCGGCTCAGCCGAACGGGTTCGGGGCCGGGACCTCCGCCGGCGCCTCGTCGGCCGCCTCCGCCGCGGGGCGCAGCAGCACCAGGTCCATGCCGAAGCCCGTCTCGCCGAACCCGGAGTGCAGGCCGGAGCTGGTCCGGGTCACCTCCGCGGCCCCGGCGTCGGCGAGCAGCTTGTCGAGCCCGGCCGCCGAGTACTTGCGGGTGGTCAGGAGGCGGATCGTGTCCCCGTCGGGGAACTCGACGCCGCTGCGGTCGGGCAGGGTGAGGAGCACCTGCTCGCCGGTGCGGTTGCGGTAGACGACCTTGACCTTCAGCGCCCGGTCGTCCTCGACCGATGGCTCGTACTCGACGCTGGCCATGTCGATGTGCAGATCGGTGTACTCCATGACCGCGCTGGTGACGAACTCGGCGAAGCGCGGGCTCGACCGGTACTCGCGGGCCGCCTCGTGCGCGGCGTCCTCGTCCAGCGCGGCGGAGCGGGCGACCTCCAGCAGGAACCGGTCCTGCGGCCGCAGCAGGCTGCCGGTGAGCATCGTCAGCAGCCCCGTGTCGTCGGTGAAGTTGGCCAGCGTGTTGCCCAGCAGCGAGTACAGCACCGGCTCGTCGCCGACGAGGCGCTCCACCAGCCGGCGCAGTTCGCGCACGCTGCGCACGTTCGCGAAGTCGAGCTGCACCGGTACGACGCCGCCCATCGGCAGATCGAGGTGGCGCAGCGCCTCCCGCTGCCCCAGCCGCAGCATCTCGGGGCTGACGTCCACGGGGACGTACGTCAGCGAGCCGGGCTCCCGGCCGCGGCGCAGCCGCTCCAGGATCGTCTGGTCCTTCTGCCCGGTGCCGGTGCCCAGGCTCACGTAGTGGCGGGGCGCGCCGTCGAGGTCGCCGGCGATCTGCCGCCAGCGCTGCGCGAAGGACTCGATGCTCTCCCGCATCACCGGATAGAACAGGTCGGAACAGGCGTGCACCCACGCCATGGTCGACGCGACGCCCCAGTACGAGAACCCGGACGCGATGTACTTCCCGTCGCCCGTCTCGGAGTACGGCTCCCGCAGTGCGCTGCTCATCTGGGAGAACTTCTGCGACTGGTCCTCGCCGACCATGCAGAGGGACCAGGGGGAGTCCCACCCGGACAGTGCGGCCTCAAGGCGGTGAAGCCCCCTGCTGCCTGTGGTCATACGAAACGGCCGCCCTATGAATAAGTTCCGACTCCTGCTGGTAGAACCGTAGTTGGCGGATGCAACGACAACAAGCCGAAACCGCCGGGGGGCGTTCGGGTTCGGTCACCGCACAGGGGCGCGACGGCGCGGCAGCCGCCGGTGGGCCCGGTCAGACTCTCAGACTCCCGCGGGCACCGCTCCGGGCGGCCGGCCGCGCTGCGTACGGCGGCCGCCGCGGCGCTCCCTGCGGGCGCGGCGGGCGGCGCTGCTGGGCCGCGACTCCACCCCGTACCGCTGCTTCCACACCTGCCGTGTCACCCACACGTCCAGCACGCCCCAGGTCGCGACCACGGTGCTCACGACCGTGCTCAGCAGCAGCGGAAAGGCCGGCCACGACCCGCTGACGGTGAACAGCAGGGCGGCCATCGCCTGGCTCAGGGTCACGGCCACGATGATCACGGCGCGTACGGCCGCCGTCCGCACCGGGTCGGGAAGCCTCGGTGTGCCGACCGGCTCCTCGACCCAGAGCGGCGATTCGGGGCGCCGTAGCTCCTCCTCCGCAGCCATCAGGTTCCTCTCCCGCTCGACTGCCGGGTGCCCAGGGTCACTGCCCCGCACGCGGGGTGACGAAAGCCCGGGGTACCCATGTTCACACGTTCCGATGTGTCAACGTTCGAAGGGGGCTACGAGTTGCCGGGGCGACGGTAGTAGGCTGCGCCGACTGGGGAAGGGACGCGGGCATGGTTGTGCAGGGTGGGAACAGACGGCACCCGGCCGGGGGCCGGTTGAACTGGCTGCTCGACGATCTGGTGGGACGGCTGGCGAGCGTGCGGATGGCGCTGGTGCTGTCCTCCGACGGGCTGCCGATGAGCGTCTCCGAGGACGTGAGCAGGGAGGACTCCGAGCATCTGGCGGCGGTCGCCTCCGGCATCCACGGCCTGGCCAAGGGCGTGGGCACGCACTTCGAGGCGGGTTCCGTACGGCAGACGCTCGTGGAGCTGGACGACGCGTTCCTCTTCGTCACCGCCGCGGGCGACGGCAGTTGCCTCGCGGTGATGGCGGCGTCGGACGCCGACATCGGGCAGATCGCGTACGAGATGACGCTGCTGGTCAAGCGGGTCGGCGAGCATCTGGCGGCGGCGCCGCGGGGCAGCAGGTCCTGACGGCGGACGGCCGCGCCGCGGCGCCGCGGCGTCAGCCTGCGCCGTCCTCCTGGTCGTCCTGCCAGCCGAAGCTGCGCTCGACGGCCTTGCGCCAGTTGCGGTACTCGCGCTCCCGCGTGCCCTCGTCCATGCGCGGCGTCCACTCGGTGTCGCGCTTCCAGTGGGAGCGCAGCTCGTCCTGGTCCCGCCACACGCCCGTGGCCAGGCCCGCGGCGTAGGCGGCGCCGAGGCAGGTGGTCTCGGAGATCACCGGCCGCATCACGGGCACGCCGAGGACGTCCGCCTGGTGCTGCATCAGCAGATTGTTGGCGGTCATCCCTCCGTCCACCTTGAGGTCCGTCAGGCGTACCCCCGAGTCCTGGTACATCGCGTCGACGACCTCGCGCGTCTGCCAGCTCGTCGCTTCCAGCACGGCGCGCGCCAGGTGCGCCTTGGTGACGTACCGGGTCAGGCCGGTGACGACGCCGCGCGCGTCGCCGCGCCAGTACGGGGCGAACAGCCCGGAGAACGCCGGGACGATGTAAGCGCCGCCGTTGTCGTCGACGCTCGCCGCCAGCGTCTCGATCTCCTCGGCGGCGGAGATGATGCCGAGTTGGTCGCGGAACCACTGCACCAGCGCCCCGGTGATGGCGATGGACCCCTCCAGACAGTAGACGGGCGCCTCGCCGCCGATCTGGTAGCCCATGGTGGTCAGCAGCCCGCTCTTCGACGCCACCGGCCGGGTGCCGGTGTTGAGCAGCAGGAAGCTGCCCGTGCCGTACGTGTTCTTGGCCTCGCCGACGCCGTAGCAGGTTTGGCCGAAGATCGCCGCCTGCTGGTCGCCCAGCGCGGAGGCCACGGGCACGCCGTCGAGCTGTCCCGTGCAGGTGCCGTAGACCTCGGCGGAGGAGCGGATCTCCGGCAGCATCGCGGCCGGGAGGTCCATGGCCGACAGGATGGACTCGTCCCACTGATGGGTCTCGATGTTCATCAGCATGGTGCGGGAGGCGTTGGTGACGTCGGTGACGTGGACGCCGCCGTCCACGCCGCCGGTGAGGTTGTAGATCAGCCAGGAGTCGACGGTGCCGAAGGCGATCTCGCCGTTCTCTGCGCGGCGGCGCAGACCGGGCACGTTGTCGAGCAGCCAGGCGGCCTTGGGTCCTGAGAAGTAGCTGGCGAGCGGCAGCCCGGTGCGGTCGCGGAAGCGGTCCTGGCCGTCCTCGCCGCCGAGTTCCGTGCACAGGGCGGCGGTGCGGGTGTCCTGCCAGACGATGGCGTTGTGCACCGGCTTGCCGGTGGCCCGGTCCCACAGCACGGTCGTCTCGCGCTGGTTGGTGATGCCCACGGCACTCAGCTCGTCGGCCCGCAGCCCCGCCTTGGCCAGCGCCCCGGCGACCACGGCCTGGGTCTTGGCCCAGATCTCGGTGGCGTCGTGCTCCACCCAGCCGGGCCTGGGGAAGATCTGGCGGTGCTCGCGCTGGTCGACGGCGACGATGGCGCCGTTCTGGTCGAAGACGATGCAGCGGCTCGATGTGGTGCCCTGGTCGATGGCGGCGACGTACTTGTCCGTCATGACGTCCCCTTGCTGCTAGAAGGCGAGTTTGTAGATCAGCGCGCTCAGCACGCCGCCGATCAGCGGGCCGGCCACGGGTATCCAGGCGTAGTTCCACTCGCTGGTGCCCTTGTTGGGTATCGGCAGCAGCGCATGGGCGATACGGGGACCCAGGTCGCGGGCGGGGTTGATGGCGTAGCCCGTGGGGCCGCCGAGTGACAGGCCGATGCCGACGACGAGCAGCGCGACGATGAGCACCTGGGTGCCGGACTCGGCCAGCCCCTCGGTGAGACCGAAGGCGAGGATCGGCAGGACGAGGCCGACGGTGGCGATGATCTCGGTGACGAGGTTCTGCCACGGCTGATAGATCTCCGGGCGGGTGGAGAAGATCCCGAGCGTCTCGACGGACGTCTCGCGGTTGGCGTTGCGGGCGAACTGGCCGTAGTAGACGAGCCAGGCGAGCACGGCGCCGATGAGCGCGCCGAGCATCTGCGAGACGATGTACAGAGGCACCTTCCCCCAGTTCTCGTTGCTCTCGACGGCTACGCCGAGGGTCACGGCCGGGTTGATGTGCCCGCCGGACAGCGGCGCGGCGGTGTACGCGCCGGCCAGCACGGCGAAGCCCCACCCGAAGGCGATGACGACCCAGCCGGACGCTTTGGCCTTCGATTTCTCCAGGGTGACGGCGGCGCAGACGCCCGCGCCGAACAGGATCAGAATGGCGGTGCCGATCACTTCACCGGCGAAGATGTCCCCATTGGGATAGTCCACTGCGGCTCCTCGATCAACCACCGGGATCGCCGTCCCGGCCGAGACGAAGGGTGCGTTCTTCCCTGGCTGTTGCCATGACGTCGAGCGCCGGCAGGGGAGGGAGGTGCACACCCCGACCGGCGTCGCTGCGAGCGCGCGTCAGCGAGGCGTATCGCCGGTGGGAGACAGAGCGGCGGAGGCCGTCGTGCGGCGATGCCCGACTGACATCCGGCAGTGTTCACCTGCCCTGATGGGCCGTCAAGACACTGGACACGACGGCCTCAAATGTATTTTCGACACCGCTGGTCCGGGGCCGGACCGTGCGCGTCACGCCGGGCGGAGGAGCCTCGCGCCGTCGCGTAGCAGGCGGTCGATCGCGTCGGCGGAGAGGGTTCCGGCCAGCGGCTCCCAGAAGCCGTCGTCGGGTTCTGCGGCCACGTCGACGCGGCTGCCGTCGCGCCAGGAGGCGTCGAAGCCCAGCCGCCAGGAGTGCAGATGCGTCCGCAGGCCCGCCGCCGCGGCGGCCTTGTCGAAGAGGGGGTCGCCCAGGATCGGGTGGCCGATCCAGGCGAGGTGGACGCGGATCTGATGCCGCCTGCCGGTGACCGGGCGGGCGATCAGCACCGAGTGCTCACCGTCGCTCCAGAGTGTCCGGACATGCGTGGTCGACGGGTAGTTCTTCCCGTCGAGTACGTCCTCCTCCGCGACCCACCAGCGGCCGTCCGCCGCGTCGGCCCGGATCGCCTCGCGCGCCGCGGCGATACGCACCTTGTTCTTCCGCCCGACTCCGAGCGGCAGCTCGATCGTCCCCTGGTCGGGCAATCCGGTGGTCGCGGTGACGACCAGATACGCCTTGTCGACGGTCCGCTTGTTGAACTGCCGGGTCAGGCCGCCGTGCGTGGCCAGGTCCTTGGCGAAGAGAACGACGCCGGAGGTGACCTTGTCGACGCGATGGGCCGGATAGAGCTGCTCTCCCGCCTCCGCGGCAAGTTCCACGAGATCGGTGCCGTGCCGCTCGCCCATCACGGAAATCCCGGCGGGTTTGTTCAGCACCAGGACCGACTCGTCCTCCATGAGTACGCACGCGTCGCGGATTTCCCGCCAGCTCGGCACCGTCATCAGCATGTCTCTCATCGAATTCGGGCGTGTTCCGGATCAGCCTTCGGGGTACTGTTTGCAGTACTCGTACAGCGCCATGGCCGTCGCGGTCGCGACATTGTAGCTGTGCGGCATTCCCCAGACGGGAATCTCGACGCAGTCGTCGACGAACTTCAACTCCTCCTCGGTGAGGCCGAGCCGCTCGTTTCCGACGGCGAGGGCCGTTTTCCGGGGGAAGGAAAAGCTGTGCAGAGTGTGGGAGTTGGTCGTCTGCTCCAGGCCGACGACCCGGTAGCCGGCCGCGCGGAGATCCTTCAGCACCGGCGGAAGGGTCCTGCGGACCTCGATCGTGACGTGGTCCGTGCTGTCCCGGGCGACATCGGGGTCGACTTTCGCATTGCCGCACGCGATGACCCTGGTGATTCCGCAGCATCCCGCGGTGCGCACGATGCTGGACAGATTGGCGCGGGTGCGAAGAGGAGCACATGCCACGACGATTTCGCGCTCTCTGGTGAGCGTGGCCGGCGGCCGATGCCGAATGTGGTCGAACATAATCGGCCCAGTCTACAAGGGCGGACTGGGCCGGCAGGCCGCCGGCCGCGCTCCGTCAGCGTCCGTTACCGGACAGCGAGCGGCGGTGGACCGGGAAGTCGAAGTATGTGTCCGGGAACGGCTCGCCCGCGAGAGCGAAGTGCCACCACTCGTACGCGTAGTTCACGAAGCCCGCCGCCTCCAGGCCGTCCTTGAGCCGCAGCCGGTTCGCGCGCTGCTCGCCCTGGACCCGCTCGTCCAGCGTGTGGCTGAGGGTGTCGAAGCAGTCGTAGCCGGTGCCCATGTCGATCGAGTTGTCGGGGAAGCGTTCCTTCTGCGGGGCCGCGCAGTCGACGAGCGGTTCGCCCGGCTCGTACGGGCGCGTGTTCGCGGCCGGCAGCTTCACCAGGGTGAGGTCGACGACGCTGCCGCGGCTGTGGCCGGAGCGGGCGGCGATGTAGCCGTCCTCGAAGAGCCGGGACTTGTCGACGCGCGGGTAGAACTCGTCCTTCATCCGCTGGTCGCCCAGGTCCTCGGCCCAGGTGACGAACTGGTCCACGGCACGCTGCGGGCGGTAGCAGTCGTAGACCTTCAGGGTGTAGCCGTCCCGGAGGAACGCCCGCTGCGCCTTCTTCAGCGCCCGGGCCGCGTCCTCGGTGAGGATGCACATCGGCTTGCGGTAGCCGTCGATGCGCTCGCCGGTGAAGTTGTGCGGGGTGACGTAGCGGATGTCGTGCAGGATCGTCGGGTCCACGTCGGAGAGCGCGACGAACTCCTTCGGAGCCTTCGGCTCCGGCTTCGCGGCGGCCGGGGGTGCCGTGGTGGCCGTGACGGCGAGGGCCGCGGCGGCGGCCAGGACGGCGAGCCGGGAAAGGGGGCGCGCGAGGGCGGCGTTCATTGGCATGGCCCTTTCACTATCGCAGCGGGCGCGCGCGGGGAAGGGGACGGCACAGGGCTGTCCGGGTGTACGGAAGGGGGCGGCCCGCCTGTACGGGCTGCTACTCGCCCCGTACCCGCACCGGCAGGTCCGGCTCCGTGCCGTCCTCGCGCTGCACCGTCGTACGGCCCGTCCACCGCGTCACGTACCGCTCCAGCCGCGGCGCCTCCCAGCCGTCGCCGTCGTCCCGTACGACCACGCCGCCACCCGTGACGCCGGGCGGCGGCGCCCAGACCTCCAGCTCCGTACCGCCGTCCGCGCCCGCCACCGGCAGCACCGCGCCCGCCCGGGCCAGCACCGGCACCCGGGCGAGCGGCGCTTCCAGCTCCACGGTGCCCGGGCCCGTCAGGGCGCGGCCCGTCGCCGTGTCGTACCACCGCCCCAACGGCAGCCGCACCGCACGGCGGCGGGCTCCCGCGGCCAGCACCGGGGCCACCAGCAGCGCGTCGCCGAGCAGAAAGGCGTCCTGCGTCTCGCGCAGCGCCCGGTCCGTCGGGTCGTACCACCACAGAGGACGGACGAAAGGTGCACCGGTGCGTTCCGCGAGCCGGGCGAGCGTGGCGAGATACGGGCGCAGGCGCTCCCGCTCGCGCAGCGCCGCGCCGGCGTGCTCCAGCACCTCGGGCCCGAACTCCCACGGCTCGCGCCGGCCGGCGTCGAACGCGCAGTGGGTGCGGAAGAGCGGCAGGTACGAGCCGAGCTGGAGCCAGCGCAGATACAGCTCAGGATCCGGCCGCCCGCTGAACCCGCCGACGTCCGGGCCCGAGTAGGGCACCCCGCACAGGCCCAGGCCGACGACGAGCGCCAGGGACGCGGACAGGCCGGGCCAGCCGGTGGCCACGTCGCCCGACCAGGTGCCGCCGTAGCGCTGGAGGCCCGCCCAGCCCGAGCGGGAGAAGAGGAACGGGCGGCGGTCCGGCTGC
The DNA here is from genome assembly GCF_035917395.1 of Streptomyces sp. NBC_01808. Lineage (NCBI taxonomy): Bacteria > Bacillati > Actinomycetota > Actinomycetes > Kitasatosporales > Streptomycetaceae > Streptomyces > Streptomyces sp. NBC_01808. The sequence continues at coordinate 692,725 of NZ_CP109072.1, read as the reverse complement.
AGTCCGGTCAGCGCCCCGTACGCGGCGCGGGCCATCTGGAGGGCGTAGACGTTGTGCGCCTCGCGGTGGTCGCCGCCGCGGCCCTCCAGGGCGTGCCGGGCCGAGCGGGGCAGGGTCTTCTCGCCGAAGGCGGCGAAGGACGCGGGTTCGTTCATGTCGTGCCAGAAGCCGGTGAAGCCCTGCTGGAGCCGCTCCGCGTAGAGCCCGCCCCACCACTTGCGCGCCCGCGGGTCGGTGAAGTCGGGGAAGACCGCGTCGCCCGGCCACACCACGCCGCGTACGGGGCGGCCGCGCGTGTCCCGTACGAAGGCGTCGGCGGCCACGCCCGCGTCGTACACCGGATAGCCCGGCTCGGCCTTCACGCCCGGGTCGACGATCGAGACCATGCGCACGCCGTCGGCGGCCAGCTCGCGGGCCAGCCGGGGCAGGTCGGGGAAGCGGTGCGGGTCGGCGGTGAAGACGCGGTGGCCGTCGTAGTGGTCGATGTCCAGGTGCACCGCGGCGAGCGGCAGGCCCCGCTCGCGGTAGCCGCGCACCACGCGGCGTACGCCGTCGGCGCCGCCGAAGTCCCAGCGCGCGTGCTGGTAGCCCAGCGCCCAGGCGGGCGGGACGGCCGGGGCGCCGGTGAGCGCCGTCCAGCTCTGCAGGACGCGGGCGGGGGTGCCGGCCATCACCCAGTAGCGCAGCGGGCCGCCGGCCATGCGCACCTCGACGCGGCCCGGTTGGTCGTGGCCGGAGCCCGCGCCCTCCGCGCCGCGGTACAGCTCGACGCTGCCGTCCCAGGAGTTGTCGTGGAACAGCAGATGGCAGCCGGCGTCGGAGACGACGAACTGCACGGGCATCGTCAGGGACAGCGGGTCGTCGCCGGGGGCGAAGGCGCCGCCGGGGTCGCTGTTCCACAGGCGGTAGCGGCCGTCCGGCAGGGAGGGGCCCGCGGAGCGGCCGCCGAGGCCGAAGAACCGGGCGTCGGGGCCGACGTGGGCGCGCTGCACCCAGCGCCGCACCTCCTCGCGCGCGTCGTCCTCCGGGGCGCCGGCCGGCGACTCCCACCAGCGCGGCGGCTGCTCCCGGCGCAGCACCACGCCCGCCGGCGTACGCACCTCCACCGCCCCGCGCCGCGACACCGCCACCGTGACCCGCTCCGACACCACCCGCCAGCCGCCGCCCGCCGCGTCCGGTTCGAGCTCCACGCGCGCGTCCGTCTCCGGCCCGCGGGCGAGCGCGTACGACGGCTCCGGCTCCGCGCCGTCCCAGCCGCAGAACACCGCGCCGGTCGTCGTCACCCGCAGTTGCAGCGTGGAGCGGGCGAAGCGGATCACGCCCCCGCCGGGCGCCGGCTCGGCCCCGGCCGCGAGCCCCGGCACCCGGGCCCGCTCCACACGGCGGCGGGGGAGCGCGGCGGCGTCGGCCCGCCGGTTCCGCACGGCGGCGCGCAGGGCGCGGGCACGCCGGGTGAGGGCGGAGGGATCCATGCTGATCAGCCTGCCACCGCACACCACGGCGGGCGAGAGAGTTCAACCGCTGTTCACCGGGAGTGCGGTCGCGCGCCCCCTGCGCGGGTCGTCCGACGGCTCGGACGGGTCGTACTGGTGCCGCTTTCGATCACGTGGCATCGTCTCACCGGAGCACCGGCCACCCTCGCCGGGCGCTCCGTGCGCGCCGCGGCCGCCCCACCGGGCCGGCGGCGGCGCAGACCCTCATGCGGATGCCGTACCACGGGAGTCACGCCATGCCGAGCCAGCCGCCCACCGAACAGTCCGCGCCGTCGGCGCCGTCTGCGGGCTCCGCGTCGCCCGAGCCGTCCGAGCCGCCCGCGGCGCTGTGGCGGCCGGGTCCGGAGCGCGTCGAGAAGGCGCAGCTCACCCGCTTCCACCGCTGGGCGGCGGAGCACCACGGCGCGCCGGCGCCGGTATCCGGCGACCCGGAGGCGAACTACGCGGCGCTGCACCGCTGGTCGGTGGCGCCGGACGGCGGCCTGGAGCGGTTCTGGCGGGCGGCGGCCGAGTGGTTCGACGTCCGGTTCTCCAGCCCGTACGAGACGGTCCTCGCGGACGCCGCGATGCCGGGCGCCCAATGGTTCCCCGGCGCCCGGCTCAACTACGCGGAGCACGCGCTGCGCGACGCCGGCGCCGCAGCGGGACCCGCGCTGCTGCACGTCGCCGAGGGCGCAGAGCCGCAGCCCGTGAGCCGGGCGGAGCTGCGGGCGCAGGCCGGCTCGCTGGCGGCGGAGCTGCGCCGGCTCGGCGTACGGCCCGGGGACCGCGTGGGCGCGTACCTGCCGAACATCCCGCAGGCCGTCGTCGCGCTGCTGGCGACCGCCGCGGTCGGCGCCGTGTGGACCTCCTGCTCCCCGGACTTCGGCGCCCGCAGCGTCCTGGACCGCTTCCGCCAGGTCGAGCCGGTGGTGCTCGTCACCGTCGACGGCTACCGCTACGGCGGCAAGGAGCACGACCGCCGCGAGACGGTCGCGGAACTGCGCCGCGAACTGCCCACCCTGCGCGCCGTCGTACACGTCCCGCTGCTCGGCACCCCACTGCCCGAGGGCGCGCTGGAGTGGGACGCGCTGGTGGCCACGGGCGCGGAACCGGTCTTCGAGCAGGTGCCGTTCGACCACCCGCTGTGGGTGCTGTACTCCTCCGGCACGACCGGCCTGCCCAAGGCGATCGTGCAGTCCCAGGGCGGCATCCTGCTGGAGCATCTGAAGCAGCTCGCGCTGCACTGCGACCTCGGCCCGGGCGACCGCTTCTTCTGGTACACCTCCACCGGCTGGATGATGTGGAACTTCCTCGTCTCCGGCCTCCTGGTGGGCGCCACCGTGATCACGTACGACGGCAGCCCCGGCCATCCGGACGTCGCGGCGCAGTGGCGGGTCGCGGAGCGCACGGAGACGACGTTCTTCGGCACCTCCGCGGCGTACGTCATGGCCTGCCGCAAGGCGGATGTGCACCCGGGCCTCGACCTGGACCTGACGCGGGTGCGGTGCGTGGCCACGACGGGCTCGCCGCTGCCTCCGGACGGATTCCGCTGGATCCACGACGAGTTCCACCGGGCGGGCCCCGCGGGTCCCGCGGACATGTGGATCGCGTCGGTCAGCGGCGGCACGGACGTGTGCAGTTGCTTCGCCGGCGCGGTGCCCACGCTGCCGGTGCACACCGGCGAGCTGCAGGCGGCGTGCCTGGCCACGGACCTCCAGGCGTGGGACCCGGCGGGCGAGCCGGTCACGGACGAGGTGGGCGAGCTGGTGGTGACGCAGCCGATGCCGTCGATGCCCGTACGGTTCTGGAACGACCCGGACGGCGAGCGCTACCGGGACAGCTACTTCTCCACATACCCCGGTGTGTGGCGGCACGGCGACTGGATCACGCTCACGTCGCGCGGCTCGGTCGTCATCCACGGGCGCTCCGACTCGACGCTGAACCGGCAGGGCGTGCGGATGGGCTCCGCGGACATCTACGAGGTGGTGGAGCGGCTGCCGGAGGTGCGGGAGTCGCTGGTCATCGGCGTGGAGCAGCCGGACGGCGGGTACTGGATGCCGCTCTTCGTCCAACTGACCACGGGTGCACGGCTGGACGACAGCCTGCGGGACCGGATCCGCGCCGCGCTCCGCGAGCAACTGTCGCCGCGGCACGTGCCGGACGAGGTGATCGAGGTGGAGGGCGTGCCGCACACGCTGACCGGCAAGCGGCTGGAGGTGCCGGTGAAGCGGATGCTGCAGGGCACGCCGCTGGAGAAGGCGGTCAATCCGGGGTCGGTGGACCGGGTGGACCTGCTGAGGTTCTACGAGCGGCTGGCGCGGTCGCGGAGCTGACCCCGCGGGGATTGTCAGACCCCTCGATTACGGTGCGTAGTGATTGGTTGCGTTCCGTAGAGGGGGAGTCATGGCGCGTACGAGGACGGATGCCCGGCTGCTGCGCCGGGAGATGCCGGGTGCGGTGGGGCTGTTGGCGGATGCCGCGGACTTCGCGGCGATGCGGCGGTATGCGAGCTTTCTGTTCGACGATCACGCAGCGTATCTGCGGCAGGTCGAGGGCGTCCTGCGGGCCCGGGCGACGCAGGGGGCGTACACGACGGTGGCGCTCTTCGACCCACCGGGCTTCGCCCGCTTCTGCGCGGAACGGGGCCTGGAACCGGACACCCCGGCGAGCCGCTGCCGCTACGTGGCGGAGTCCGCCGCCCGCGGCCCGGCGGTGCCGTACGGCGGCCAGCCGATGGACCGCCTGGTGCCCCAACTCCTCGACGCGGCAGCCCGCAGCCGCTCCCGCGAGCGCGCGGCGACGCTGCTGGCGGCGGCGGGCCGCTGCGAGGACTGCGGCGAGCACCGGGCCGACGCGGCACTGGCCCGCGCGGGCCTGCTGGTCGACCGCCTGACGGAGGCCCTGGGCCCGGGCGCGCAGCACGTGGTGACCACGGTCCGCTCGGCGGGCTTCCCGCTGGTCGCGGTGGCCCGCAGCGTGGACCCGCCGGGCCCGCCGGGCCCGCCGCGCCTCCGCCCGCCGGACGGTGAGGCGCTGCGGCTGGTGCTGGCGGCGGGCATCGCCACGTCGGGCACGGGCGGGGTGGTGGCCCGCACGACGGGCGCGGACGGCAGGGAGCGGGTGCGGGGCTGGCGGCTACGGGACGGCTGGCTGGCCCCGTTGACGGAAAAGGAGGTCTACGCGGCGTACTGCACCAACGCGAGAACAGGCGCCCCCCTGCCCCCGGAACCCGACGTCACCTACAGCGCCGGCACCCCGCTGCCCCGCCCGGAGAAGGGCTGCCACCGATGACGGCGGGAGGGGGACGGCGGCTGTCGGCGAGGCGCCGGGGGCCCGAAGGGCCAAGCGACACCGCAACGCCGCGCCGGCGGGCCCGAAGGGCCCTGCCGGATGGTTCGGATCCGGGAGGGGCGTCCCTATCCGCCCATCTGTGCGCGGGCGGGACCGCCACCCGCCTCCGGCGGGCCCGGAGGGCCGCGCCGTGCGGGGTCCGGGGCGGCAGCCCCGGTTTCGGGAAGGGGCGGGGTCGGGGAACAGCCCCCTCGCCGCAACCCCGCGCACAACCCCCGTGGCGCCCTCCGCAGCCCCGCCCGAGTCGGCACCCCGGCCCGGAACAGCCCCTACTCGCCCGACAAGACCGCCCGCGCCGCCTCCCTGGCCTCCTCCGCCGTGTCTGCCGCCCGCGCCGCCGACGCCGCGCGCTCGCACTGTGCCAGCGTGTGCTGCGCCAGCGTCGCCCGGACGTACGGGATCGCCGCCGCGCCCATCGACAGCGACGTCACCCCCAGCCCCGTCAGCACGCAGGCCAGCAGCGGATCCGACGCCGCCTCGCCGCACACCCCGCAGCTCTTGCCCTCCGCCTTGGCGCCCTCCGCCGCGAAGGACACCAGGTCCAGCAGCGCAGGCTGCCACGGGTCCTGGAGCCGCGACACCGCCCCGACCTCCCGGTCGGCGGCAAAGGCGTACTGCGCCAGGTCGTTCGTGCCCAGCGACAGGAACTCGACCTCCTGGAGGATCGCCCGCGCCCGCAGCGCCGCCGCCGGGATCTCCACCATCGCCCCGGCCTTCGCCGCCAGCCCGGCGGACCGGCACGCCGCCGCGAAGTCCGCGGCGTCCTGCCGGTCCGCGACCATCGGCGCCATCACTTCGAGGTACACCGGCAGCCCGGCCGCCGCCTTGGACAGCGCGGTGAGCTGCGTGCGCAGCACGTCCGGGTGGGCCAGGAGAGACCGCAGTCCGCGGACGCCGAGCGCCGGGTTCGGCTCGTCGGCCGGGGTGAGGAACTCCAGCGGCTTGTCGGCGCCCGCGTCCAGGACGCGTACGACGACGCGCCCCTCCGGGAACGCCTCCAGCACCTGGCGGTACGCGTTGATCTGCGCCTGCTCCGACGGCGCCGTCCTGCTGTCGTCCAGGAACAGGAACTCCGTGCGGAACAGCCCCACGCCCTCCGCGCCCGCCGCGACGGCCGCCGGCACGTCCGCCGGGCCGCCGACGTTCGCCAGCAGCGGCACCTTGTGCCCGTCGGAGGTCGCCCCGGGGCCGTTGGCGGCAGCCAGCGCCGCCTTGCGCTCGGCCGCCATCTGCTCCATCTCCGCGCGCTTCTCCGGCCCGGGTGCGACGAACACCTCGCCGGTCGAGCCGTCGACGGCCACGACCGTCCCCTCCGCCAGTTCGACGGCGCCGGGCAGCGCCACCACCGCGGGCACGCCGAGCGCGCGGGCGAGGATCGCGCTGTGGCTCGTCGGCCCGCCCTCCTCGGTGACGAAGCCGAGGACGAGCGAGGGGTCGAGGAGCGCGGTGTCGGCGGGCGCGAGGTCGCGCGCGATCAGCACGTACGGCTCGTCGCTGTCGGGCACCCCCGGCATCGGGACGCCCAGCAGCCGGGCGATGATCCGGTTGCGTACGTCGTCCAGGTCGGCGACCCGCCCGGCCATGTACTCGCCGGCCCCGGCGAGCAGTTCGCGGTACGCCGCGAAGGCGTCGTACGCCGCGCGCTCCGCGGAGGAGCCGACGGCGATCCGCCGCTCCACGTCCGCCGCCAGCTCCGGGTCCTGCGCGATCATGGCCTGCGCTTCCAGCACGGCCTGCGCCTCGCCGCCGGCCAGGTTGCCGCGCGCCACCAGGTCGGCGGCCACCGCCTCCACGGCCTTACGCACCCGCTCCTGCTCGCGCGGCGCCTCCGCCGCGGGAATCTGCCTCGCCGGCGGTTCGAGCACCGCCGTGCCCATGTGCCGTGCCTCGCCGATCGCCACCCCGTGGCTCACGCCGACGCCTTGCAGGGTCGTCTCCATGTCACCAGTCTTCCGCAAGTGCGCGGCGGCGTCCCGCCGAGGCTGTCGTACGCGCACGGGTCGCAGCGCCGGTGCCCGCCGATGGGTCACCGCCGGCCCGTCACTTCCAGGTGAACAGCGTCTCGCCGGCCTTGATCTCCCCGTCCTCCGCCACCGCGGACAGTGCGCCCTCGGCCGCCTCCAGCGCCACCACCGGCGAGATCGGCGACTTGCCGGCCTCCTCGACGGCGACGGTGTCCCAGCGGATGACGGGCTGCCCGCGCTCGACCCGGTCGCCCTTGGCGACGAGCAGTTCGAAGCCCTCGCCGTTGAGCTGCACGGTGTCGATGCCGAGATGGGTGAGCACCCCGTGCCCCTCGTCGTCCACGACGACGAAGGCGTGCGGGTGCAGGGAGAGCACCAGGCCGCCGATCGGCGCGACCGCCTCGGAAGGCCCGCGCTCGGGGTCCACGGCGGTGCCGGGACCGACCATCGCCCCGGAGAAGACCGGGTCGGGTACGGCGGCGAGCCCGATGGCGCGGCCGGTGAGCGGAGACGAGACTTGGGTCATGCCGGGGCCTCCAGAAAACAGCGGGGGGTCGGCGCCGCCCGCATCCGTGGGGGCCGCGCCGCTCCTGAAGCGTAACCAATCGGAACTTGCCATTCCGAACCGAGGGAAGCCGGCCGCGCCCGGCCCCCTCCCGCCCTCCGGGCAGCCCGCAGGGCCGCCTCCCACGCTGCCCCGTGCCCAGCCTCCCGAACCGGCCTGCGCGCGGGCCCGTTCCCGCCGACGGGTAAGGTCAGAGCGCATCGTCGGCGCGTCTGACGGCACCGGCGGGAACGGACGGGGAGGCAGGCGGGTGGAGGCCCAGGAGACGGCTGAATCGAAGGACCGGATCTTCACCGTCCCCAATCTCCTGAGCATGTCCCGGCTCGTCCTGGTGCCGGTCTTCCTGTGGCTCATCCTTTGGCCAGAGTTCGGCGGCCCGAACGCCGACGGCTGGGCGCTGGCGATCCTGGCGTTCAGCGGCATCAGCGACTACCTCGACGGCAAGCTGGCCCGGCGCTGGAACCAGGTCTCGAACCTGGGCCGCATCCTGGACCCTGCCGCCGACCGGCTCTACATCCTGGCCACCCTCGTCGGCCTGACCTGGCGCGGGATCCTCCCGCTGTGGCTCACCATCCTGCTGCTCTCCCGCGACGCGATCGTCGGGGTGGCCGTCTGGCTGCTCGGCCGGCACGGCTACCCGCCGCCCCAGGTGAACTTCCTGGGCAAGTCCGCCACTTTCTGCCTGATGTACGCCTTCCCGTTGCTCCTCCTCAGTGACGCAAGTGGATGGGTGTCGTCACTCTCTGCTATTTTCGGATGGGCGTTCGCCGGCTGGGGTACAGCGCTGTACTGGTGGGCCGGCGGCCTCTACCTCATCCAGGTGCGCCGTCTCATCCGAGGGGACGCCCGCGCGGACACCACCCCCGACTAGGCGGCAGCCGGCATCGCCGTCTCACGCCCAAGGAGGACGCTTCCGATATGAAGGCCGTCGTGATGGCTGGGGGCGAAGGCACCCGCCTGCGCCCCATGACCGCGAGCATGCCCAAGCCCCTGCTGCCGGTGGTGAACCGGCCGATCATGGAGCACGTCCTGCGGCTGCTCAAACGCCACGGGCTGACGGAGACGGTGGTGACCGTCCAGTTCCTCGCCTCCCTGGTGCGGAACTACTTCGGGGACGGCGAGGAGCTCGGCATGGAGCTCACGTACGCCAACGAGGACCGTCCGCTGGGCACCGCGGGCAGCGTGAAGAACGCCGAGGAGGCCCTGAAGGACGACTCGTTCCTGGTCATCTCCGGCGACGCGCTCACCGACTTCGACCTCACCGACCTGATCGCGTTCCACCGCGAGAAGGGCGCGCTCGTCACCGTCTGCCTCACCCGGGTCCCCAACCCGCTGGAGTTCGGCATCACCATCGTCGACGAGGAGGGCAAGGTCGAGCGCTTCCTGGAGAAGCCCACCTGGGGCCAGGTCTTCTCTGACACCGTCAACACCGGCATCTACGTGATGGAGCCCGAGGTCTTCGACTACGTCGAGGCCGACACCTCCGTCGACTGGTCGGGCGACGTCTTCCCGCAGTTGATGAAGGACGGCAAGCCCATCTACGGCTACGTGGCGGAGGGCTACTGGGAGGACGTCGGCACCCACGAGAGCTACGTCAAGGCCCAGGCCGACGTGCTGGAGGGCAAGGTCGACCTCGATCTCGACGGCTTCGAGATCTCGCCCGGCGTCTGGGTCGCCGAGGGCGCAGAGGTGCACCCCGAGGCCGTCCTGCGCGGCCCGCTCTACATCGGCGACTACGCCAAGGTCGAGCAGGGCGCCGAGGTCCGCGAACACTCGGTCCTCGGCTCCAACGTCGTCGTCAAGCAGGGTGCGTTCCTGCACCGCGCCGTCATCCACGACAACGTCTACATCGGTGGCCACACCAACCTCCGCGGCTGTGTCATCGGCAAGAACACCGACGTCATGCGCGCCGCGCGGATCGAGGACGGCGCCGTCATCGGCGACGAGTGCCTGATCGGCGAAGAATCGATCATCCAGGGCAATGTGCGCGTCTACCCCTTCAAGACCATCGAAGCGGGCGCCTTCGTCAACACCTCGGTGATCTGGGAGTCGCGCGGTCAGGCCCACCTCTTCGGCGCCCGCGGCGTCTCCGGCATCCTCAACGTCGAGATCACCCCGGAGCTCGCGGTCCGGCTGGCCGGGGCGTACGCGACGACGCTGAAGAAGGGCTCCAGCGTCACCACCGCCCGCGACCACTCCCGCGGCGCCCGGGCGCTCAAGCGCGCGGTGATCTCCGCGCTCCAGGCCAGCGCCATAGACGTACGGGACCTGGAGAATGTGCCGCTGCCCGTGGCCCGGCAGCAGACCGCGCGCGGCAGCGCCGGCGGCATCATGATCCGCACCACCCCTGGCGTACAGGATTCCGTCGACATCATGTTCCTCGACGAGCGCGGCGCCGACCTCTCGCAGGCCGCGCAGCGCAAGCTCGACCGCGTCTACGCCCGCCAGGAGTACCGCCGCGCGTTCCCCGGCGAGATCGGCGACCTGAGCTTCCCCGCCAGCGTCTTCGACTCCTACACCGGCTCGCTGCTGCGCGCCGTGGACACCGGAGGCATCGCCGAGGCCGGCCTCAAGGTCGTCGTGGACGCCTCGCACGGCAGCGCCGGCCTGGTGCTCCCGAGCCTCCTCGGCCGCCTCGGCGTGGACGCGCTCACCATCAACCCGGGCCTGGACGAGTCCCGGCCGACCGAGACGCCGCAGTCGCGCCGTGCCGGCCTCGTCCGCCTCGGCGAGATCGTGTCCTCCGCGCGGGCCGCCTTCGGCGTGCGCTTCGACCCGGTCGGCGAGCGCATCTCACTGGTGGACGAGAAGGGCCGGATCGTCGAGGACGACCGGGCGCTGCTGGTCATGCTCGACCTGGTCGCGGCGGAGCGGCGCAGCGGCCGGGTGGCGATGCCGGTGACGACGACGCGTATCGCCGAGCAGGTGGCCGCGTACCACGGCACACAGGTGGAGTGGACGACGACCTCGCCCGACGACCTGGCCCGGGTGGCCCGGATGGACGACACCGTCTTCGGGGGCGACGGCCGCGGCGGCTTCATCGTCCCGGAGTTCTCCTCCGTCTTCGACGGCGCGGCCGCCTTCGCCCGCCTCACCGGCCTGGTCGCCCGCACCCAGCTCACCCTCAGCCAGATCGACGCCCGCATCCCGCAGGCGTACGTGCTCTGCCGGGACCTCGCGACCCCATGGGCCGTCAAGGGGATGGTCATGCGCCGGGTGGTGGAGGCCGCGGGCTCCCGCGACGTCGACACCACCGACGGCGTACGGGTCGTGGAGGCCGACGGCCGCTGGGTGCTGGTCCTGCCGGACCGCGCCGAGGCGGTCACGCACCTGTGGGCTGAGGGACCCGACCAGGCGTCCGCCGAAGCCCTGCTCGACGAGTGGGCGGCGGTCGTCGACGGGAGCGGCGACTGACCCGGGCACAGCGGAGCGAGAGTTCACCCAACCCAGGGGTCGCGGCACCATAAGGGCTCCCGGCGTGCAACGATGTCCGGCATGCCGCAGCAGCCCCCCGAACGGAGCAGCGCACCGGCACGCCCCCGTCCGGACGCCTCCATGTCGCTGCTGACCCGGCTGATGGATCACAGCCTGGACGACGGGTACGCCGAGGCCGCCGCGCGCCACGGCACCCGCCCGCGCGGCGAGCGGCTTCCGCAGCGCCTGCGCGGGCGGGCCTGGCTCGCCGCCGGCCTGGTGCTGACCGCGCTGGTCCTCACCGTCGGCGCCGCCGAGGCGCGGATCGAGGCACCCGACCTCGCCCGCGAGCGCGAGGAGCTGATCGAGCGGGTCGAGGACAGGACCGCCGCGGCGGACGACCTCGACCGCACGGTCGAGCGACTGCACGGCGAGGTGGCCGACCGGCAGCGCGAGGCGCTGGAGGAGCACGGCAGCGACGAGGCGGCGCTGCTCGCGCTGCTGGCCGGCGCCGCCGAGGCCCGGGGCCCCGGCGTACGCCTCGTGGTGGACGACGCCGCCGATGCGGGCACCGGCGCGGCCGGCGGCCCGCGCAGCTCCACGAGCTTCGCCGACGACGGCCGGGTGCGCGACCGTGACCTGCAGCGCATCGTCAACGGCCTCTGGCTCGCCGGCGCCGAGGCCGTCTCCGTCAACGGCCGCCGGCTCACCGCCCTGTCCGCGATCCGCGCGGCCGGCGACGCCATCCTCGTCGACAACCGCCCGCTGGCGCCGCCGTACACGGTGCTCGCCATCGGCGACGGCGAACGCCTCCTGGAGCGGTTCCGGGAGAACGCCGACGGCCACTACCTGGACGTGCTCCAGGACAACTACGGCATCAGGGCCGGGATCTCCGCACGCGACGACCTCCGGCTGCCGGCCGCCACCGGCCTGTCCCTACGCCACGCAGAACCGAAGGAGAACAACCCCTCGTGATCGCCGTACTGGGCCTTGTCGCGGGCATCGTCATGGGCCTCGTGGTCCAGCCCGTGGTGCCGGCGGGCCTGGAGCCGTACCTGCCCATCGCCGTCGTCGCCGCGCTCGACGCGGTCTTCGGAGCGCTGCGGGCCATGCTCGACGGGATCTTCGACGACAAGGTCTTCGTGGTGTCGTTCCTGTCGAACGTCGTCGTGGCCGCGCTGATCGTCTTCCTCGGCGACAAGCTGGGCGTCGGCGCGCAGCTCTCCACGGGCGTCGTGGTCGTCCTCGGGATCCGGATCTTCTCCAACGCCGCCGCCATCCGGCGGCACGTCTTCCAGGCGTGATGCCCGTGTCCGACGAGACTCCGCCGAACTCCCCGCGCCCGGGCGACCCGCCCGCCGCGTACCCGCAGGGCACGCCGGGCGTACCGCCGACACCGCCCGCACCGCCGCGCCCACCGGCGCCCCGGCACCAGCCGCCGCGGCACGCCTCGCGCGAGCACTCGCCGCCGCGCCACTCGCGCGACCAGCCGCCGCAGCCGCCGCGCAAGCCGCCGCAGCAGCGGCCAGAGCCGCCCCAGCGGCGGTCCGAGGGGCCGCAGCCGCCCGCACAGCGGCCGCCCGCTCAGCAGCCGCCCCGGAAGCCCCCGGCGCAGCAGCCTCCGGGGCAGCAGCCTCCCGGGGGGCAACAGCAGCCGCCCGGGCAGCAGCGCCCCTCCGGGCAGTCGCGCACCCCGGCGCCGCAGCAGCGTCCGCCCACGCAGCAGCGTCCGCCCACGCAGCAGCGTCCGCCCACGCAGCGGCGGCCTCCCGCGCCGCAGCTCCCCGGCCCTCCCTCGCCGCCCGAGCGCACCGCGCCCGCCGAGCGCTCCGCGCCTCCCGAGCCGCCTGCCCCGCCCGAGCCGGAGCTCGGCGCCGGCCGGCGCCGCCTGGTCGACGCCGTGTGGCCGCTCCGGCTGACCCGCTCGCAACTGATCGTCGCCCTGCTGCTGTTCGTCCTCGGCCTGGGTCTGGCCATCCAGGTCCGCTCCACCGGCGAGTCCAGCGCGCTGCGCGGCGCCCGCCAGGAGGACCTCGTACGGATCCTCGACGAACTCGATGACCGCACCCAGCGGTTGGAGGACGAGCGGGAGCGGCTGGAGGACCAGAAGGCGGAGCTGGAGAACAGCTCCGACCAGGCGGAGGAGGCGCGCCGCCAGACCGAGGCCAAGGAGCGCCAGCTCGGCGTGCTGGCCGGCACGGTCGCCGCCGAGGGCCCCGGCATCGAGATCACCGTCCGTGGTCCCGAGGGCGCCGTCGAGGCGGACATGCTGCTGGACACGATCCAGGAGCTGCGCGCGGCCGGTGCGGAGGCGATCCAGATCAACGGCGTGCGCGTGGTCGCGGGCACGCACTTCGCCGACGCCGGCGAGAGCGACGTGGCGATCGACGGGCGCCGGGTCTCCCAGCCGTACGTCTTCCGCGTGATCGGCCGGGCCGAGGATCTGCAGCCCGCGCTGAACATCCCCGGTGGGGTGGTTCAGACCATGGAGGAGGAGCAGGCTACGGTGTCCATCGAGCCCCGGGACACGGTCCTCGTGGACGCCTTGCGGCGGGAGAAGCGGCCTGACTACGCTCGGTCGTCGTCGTGACCTCATGGTTACGGGGGGTCGACGCATCGGCTGCGGTCGCGTAAGGGAAACTGTCCGGGGGTTGTGGACGTTCAGTGAATGTCCGGTGCCGCTGATGCGCGTGTCGAGTGACCTGCTCGTACACGGGCCTGTCCGACGGTCAAGGGGAAATCGCCCGTGAAGTTGTTCGCTAAGTTGTTCGGGAGGGGCTCGGCGGATCGGCCGGGCCGGCACCGCGCCGCGTCCCAGGGCGGCGAGGCCGGCGAGCGCGCCTTGTACCGGGATCAGGCGCCTCCGCCGCCCGGCGACATTTCGGGTGGTCAGGGCGAGTCTTATGTTGACCCTGCCGCGTCGGGCCGCATAGGTTTCGGGGAACCATCAACCTCAAGTGCGGGTGGAGGGTTCGCCCCCGGCTCGCATCCGCCCGACGCCGCTGCGGGCGCTCCGCAGCAGGAGGCACAGTCCATGGACCTGCCGGTATGCAACAGGTGTGGGGCCCGGAACGCCCAGGCGAGCCGGTTCTGCTCCAACTGCGGCGCCCCGCTGCGGGCCGGTGTGGCCGAGCGTCCCTCGGAGACCACCACCACGATCTCCATCTCGGGCATCGAGGCATACGAGGCCGAGGCCGCCAGCGGCGGGCAGACGCTGCCGCCGCTGTCGCCCGAGGCGCAGGCGGCCGTCGACGCGCTGCCGCCCGGCTCCGCGCTGCTCGTCGTCCGCCGCGGCCCCAACTCCGGGGCGCGCTTCCTGCTGGACAGCGAGCTGACCACCGTCGGGCGCCACCCGCAGAGCGACATCTTCCTGGACGACGTCACGGTCTCCCGGCGGCACGTGGAGTTCCGCCGGACCCCTGACGGCCGGTTCTCGGTCGCCGACGTCGGCAGCCTCAACGGCACGTACGTCAACCGCGAGCGGATCGACGAGTTCGAGCTGACCAGCGGGGACGAGGTGCAGATCGGAAAGTTCCGGCTGGTGTTCTTCGCCAGCCGGCGCGCCGCCTGAGGGCGGGGAGCACACGACCACGGGACGGAAGCGATGGGCGACACCCCGAGGGGCGGCACCGCCGCTCCGGAAGCGGACCGGCCGGACCGACGCCGGGCGCGCGACCGGCAGTTGAGCATCGGGGGCGTCCTCGCCGTGCTCCGCGAGGAGTTTCCCGAGGTCACCATCTCCAAGATCCGCTTCCTGGAGTCGGAGGGCCTGGTGGAGCCGCAGCGCTCGCCGGGCGGCTATCGCAAGTTCGGCGCCGCGGACGTCGAGCGGCTGGCCCGGATCCTGCGCATGCAGCGGGATCACTACCTGCCGCTCAAGGTCATCCGTGAGCAGTTGGACGCCGACCCCGTGGCCGGCGCCGGGACCGGGGCCTCCGCCGTCGCGGAGGCCCCGCACGATCCCCGTATCGACCGGGAGACGCTGCTGCGCACCGCCGCGGTCGGCGAGGACGAGCTGGCGTCCTGGGAAGAATTCGGTCTGGTCGCCCCGGACGCCGACGGGCTCTACGACGCGGACGCGGCCGCCGTCGCCCGCCTGGTGGCCGAGCTGGGCAGCTACGGGGTGCAGGCGCGCCACCTGCGCGGCCTCAAGGCCGCCGCGGACCGCGAGGCCGGCCTCGTCGAACAGGTCATCGGCCCGCTCCGGGGGCACCGCAGCCCGCAGACGCGGGCCCACGCGGAATCCACCGCCGAACGGCTGATCGAGCTGTCCGCGCGGCTGCACACGACCCTCGTACGGTCCTCACTGCGGGTCGCCGGCAACTGACCGGTCCCGTGCTCGACTACCCAAAACCGCCGGGGTCGGCCTAGGGTTGCTGTGTGAACGAGCTCGACGTTGTGGGTGTCCGGGTGGAAATGCCCTCGAACCAACCGATCGTTCTCCTGCGTGAAGTGGGCGGCGACCGGTACCTCCCCATCTGGATCGGTCCTGGGGAGGCGACGGCGATCGCCTTCGCGCAGCAGGGCATGACCCCCGCGCGCCCGCTGACCCATGACCTGTTCAAGAATGTGCTGGACGCGGTCGGCCAGGAGCTGTCCGAGGTCCGGATCACCGACCTGCGGGAGGGCGTGTTCTACGCCGAGCTGGTCTTCTCCGGCGGCGCCGAGGTGAGCGCCCGCCCCTCCGACGCCATCGCGCTCGCGCTGCGCACCGGCACGCCGATCTACGGCAGCGAGGGCGTGCTCAACGACGCGGGGATCTCGATCCCGGACGAGCAGGAGGACGAGGTGGAGAAGTTCCGCGAGTTCCTCGACCAGATCACGCCCGAGGACTTCGGTACGAACCCCCAGTGAGAGCCGCCCCCGGTAGCCCGCCCGGGCCTACCGCACGGGCGCCGTCGGCAAACCACCCGTAGGGTGATGAGCACCCGGCGTGCGCCGTGTGGCGTTCGTTGACGCGCCCGGGGCGACTGCCTACCGTCGGGTGGCAGGTCAGGGAGCGGGAGGTCGGCGTGGTGGTCACGGGCGGCGGGAGATCGGCCGGTGGGGGCGGAGCTGTTCCGCTGTACGGGCACGGCGCGGAGCCCGCGAGGCGGCCGCAGGCCGCGTCTGCGGCCCCGGACGAGGTCGGCTACCGGGGACCGGCGGCGTGCGCCGCGGCCGGCATCACGTACCGGCAGCTCGACTACTGGGCCCGTACGGGCCTGGTCGAGCCGAGCGTCCGCCCCGCGAACGGCTCGGGCGCCCAGCGGCTCTACGGCTCCCACGACGTCGTCGTACTCAAGATCGTCAAGCGGCTGCTGGACGTCGGGGTCTCGCTGCAGAGCATCAGGACGGCCGTGCGCCACCTGCGCGCCGCAGAGCCGGCCGACCTGCGGCGGATGACCCTCATCAGCGACGGCGCCACGGTCTGCGAGTGCACGTCACCCGACGAGGTCGTCGAGCTGCTCCAGGGCGGCCAGGGGATCTTCGGCATCGCCGTCGGCGTGGTCTGGAGAGACGTGCAGGCCGCCCTCGCGCAGTTGCACGCGGAGCGCATCGACACCGGCGAGACGCTGGTCGGGCACAACGCCGCCGACGAGCTGGCGCGCCGCCGCAGCCGCGCCGGCTGACGCCCCTCCGGCAGCCCGGCCGGTGGCGTCCCGCGCCCCGGCCCGCACGGCGCCGTCACGGCCGTCTGACGGCCGCTGCGGGGCCGATGTCGTACCCATGGGGGACCATCACCGTGTGAGAAGCGCCCCGTCAGTCCTGCACCTGGACATGGACGCGTTCTACGCCGCCGTCGAGCAGGCCGCCAAGCCGAGCCTCAGGGGCAAGGCCGTGATCGTCGGCGGTCTCGGCCCCCGCGGCGTGGTGGCCACCGCGTCGTACGAGGCCCGGGTCTTCGGGGTGCACTCGGCCATGGCCATGGGCATGGCCCGCCGGCTCTGCCCGAACGCCGCGTTCCTCATCCCCCGATTCCGGCTCTACCAGCAGGTCAGCGGCCAGGTCATGGCGCTGCTCGGGGAGCTGTCGCCGTTGGTGGAGCCGCTGAGCCTGGACGAGGCGTTCGTCGACCTCGAAGCCGGCGGCACGCCCGCGGAGGAGGCGGCGCTACGGAGCGTGGCGCGCCGGCTGCGCGCCGACATCCGCGCCGCCACGGGCCTCACCGGGTCCGTCGGGCTCGCCGCCTCCAAGATGCTCGCCAAAGTCGCCTCCGAGCTGGCCAAGCCGGACGGGCTCGTCGTGGTCCCGCCGGGCGGCGAGCGGGCGCTGCTGGGGCCGATGAACGTGCGTACGCTGCCGGGCGTCGGCCCGGCGACGGCGGACACGCTGCGCCGGGCCGGGATCACCACGGTCGGGGAGGTCACGGACGCCGGCGAGGACGAGATGGTGCGGCTGCTGGGCAAGGCGCACGGCACCGGGATTCACGTGATGGCGCTGGGTCTGGACGAGCGGCCGGTGGTCGCGGACCGGGACACCAAGTCCGTGTCCGTCGAGGACACCTTCGACGTCGACCTCACCGACCGGGTCCGGATCCGCACCGAGGTCGAGCGGCTGGCGCGGCGGTGCGTGACGCGGCTGCACGGCGCGGGGCGCTCCGGCCGCACGGTGGTCCTCAAGGTCCGGCGGTACGACTTCTCCACCCTCACCCGCTCCGAGACCCTGCGCGGGCCCACGGACGACCCGGCCGTGGTCACCGAGGCGGCGCTGCGGCTGCTGGACAGCGTGGAGACGACCGCGGGCGTGCGGCTGCTGGGCGTCGGCGTGAGCGGGCTCGCGGACTTCACGCAGGAGGACCTGTTCGCGCAGGCGGGCCAGGCGCCGGAGGTGCAGCACGGGCCGGTGGACGCCGACGGCCCGGTGGCGCTGCCGCCGCCGGAGCCGCCCCCGCGGCCCGCCGCGGCGGAGCCGGAGCCGGCCGCGCCGCAGTGGCTGCCGGGGCTGGACGTGCGGCACGCGGAGCACGGCCCCGGCTGGGTGCAGGGCAGCGGCGTCGGCCGGGTCACCGTGCGGTTCGAGGTGCCGGGCTCCGCGCCCGGGCGGGTGCGTACGTTCGCCGCGGACGACCCGGCGCTGACGCCCGCGGACCCGCTGCCGCTGGCGCCGGGCGGCTGACGCCGGCGCTGATGTCCGGCGGCTGCCGGTCAGTCGTCGGAGCCGGCGACCTCGCCGAAGTCCCGGTCCTGCGGCGGCTGCTGCTGCGGCTGGGTCTTGGCGACCTCAGGCGGCAGCGTCATGCCGTAGTGGTGGTAGAGCTGGAGCTCCTGCGCGGGGGAGAGGTGCCGGCCCACACCGAAGTCCGGCGCGTCCTTGATCAGCTCCCGTTCGAACGGGACCCGCAGCCCTTCGTCCGCCAGCTCGCTCGGCCCCAGCGGCACGAACGCGTCCCGGTGGAACAGGCCCGTGCGCACCGCCGCCCACTGCGGGGCGCCGGTGGCGTCGTCGAGGTACACCTCGTCGACGGTCCCGAGCTTGTCGCCGTTGCTGTCGTACGCGCGCACGCCGATCAGGCTCCGGGGGTCGATGTCGGTCTGCACGGTGCCTCCCACGTCTCGTCACAGCTCCGCTGCCTCCACGTAACGGCACAACCCGCCCCGCGGCCACTCGGCGGGCGCCGCCCGGGCGCACGGGAGCCGGCGCCCGCGCCGGGATGCGCGGGGGCGTGCGCTGGTACGCTGATCGTGGCTGCAGACCCCGTGCGGGAGAGTCCTCCGCCCGCCAGCCGGAGGCGCCGAAGGAGCAACTCCTCCCCGGAATCTCTCAGGCCCCCGTACCGCACGGACGAGGTCACTCTGGAAAGCAGGGCGGGCCGCCGCGCGGCCCTTCCTCACCGACGGTGCAAGCCGGGCCGCCCGCAGTCAGGGCGTGCCGGTGAAGCTCTCAGGTCCGGATGACAGAGGGGGAGGCCGTACGGGTGCCCGGCCCAGGGGCATCCGCGAAGGTCCGCGCGACCAGGAGGCCCCTTTGTCCGAGACGAACGCCCACCGCATCCCGCTTTCCGCCCTGGAGCGCGGCACGCCCTTCGAGCAGCGCCACATAGGACCGGACGCGGGCGACCGGGCCAAGATGCTCGCCCAGGTCGGCTACGGCTCGCTGGACGAGCTGACGGAGGCCGCCGTACCCGGCTCGATCAAGGGCACCGGCGCGTTCACGCTGCCCGCGGCCCGCTCCGAGGCCGAGGTGCTGGCCGAGCTGCGCGGCCTGGCGGCGCGCAACGAGGTGCTCACCTCCATGATCGGCCTCGGTTACCACGGCACCCACACGCCGCCCGTCATCCTGCGCAACGTCATGGAGAACCCCGCCTGGTACACGGCGTACACCCCGTACCAGCCGGAGATCTCCCAGGGCCGTCTGGAGGCGCTCCTCAACTTCCAGACCGTCGTCTCCGACCTCACCGGGCTGCCCACCGCCGGCGCCTCGCTGCTCGACGAGGGCACGGCCGCCGCCGAGGCGATGGCCCTGTCCCGGCGCGTCGGCAAGGTCAAGGACGGCGTCTTCCTGGTCGACGCCGACACCCTGCCGCAGTCCGTCGCCGTGCTGCGCACCCGGGCGGAGCCGACCGGCGTCGAGGTCGTCGTCGCGGACCTCGCCGACGGCATCCCCGCGGAGGCGGCGGAGCGCGGCGTCTTCGGCGTGCTGCTGCAGTACCCGGGCGCCTCCGGTGCCGTACGGGACCTCGCGCCCGTCATCGAGCGGGCGCACGAGCTGGGCGCCGTCGTCACCGTCGCCGCCGACCTCCTGGCGCTCACCCTGCTGACCTCGCCCGGGGCGCTCGGCGCCGACATCGCGGTCGGCTCCAGCCAGCGGTTCGGGGTCCCCATGGGCTTCGGCGGGCCGCACGCCGGCTACATGTCCGTACGCGAGAAGTTCGCGCGCAGCCTGCCCGGGCGGCTCGTCGGCGTCTCCAAGGACGCGGACGGCGCGCAGGCGTACCGGCTGGCCCTCCAGACGCGCGAGCAGCACATCCGCCGCGAGAAGGCCACCAGCAACATCTGCACCGCGCAGGTGCTGCTCGCGGTGATGGCGTCGATGTACGCCGTCTACCACGGCCCCGAGGGCCTGGTGGCCATCGCCCGGCGCACCCACCGCTTCGCCGCGATCCTCGCCGCGGGCCTGCGGGCCGGCGGCGCCGACGTGGTGCACGGCGCGTTCTTCGACACCGTCACCGTCCGCGTCCCCGGCCGGGCCGCCGAGGTGACCGCCCGCGCCCGCAACGCCGGCGTCAACCTCCGCCTCGCCGACGCCGACCACGTCGGCATCTCCTGCGACGAGACCACGGTCCGCGAGCACCTGGCCGTCGTCTGGGACGCCTTCGGCGTCACCGGCCGGGACGTCGGTGAGCTGGACGCCGCCACCGCCGACGCGCTGCCCGCCGGGCTGCTGCGCACCGACGAGTACCTGACCCACCCGGTGTTCCACCGGCACCGCTCCGAGACCGCGCTGCTGCGCTACCTGCGCACGCTCGCCGACCGGGACTACGCGCTGGACCGCGGCATGATCCCGCTCGGCTCCTGCACGATGAAGCTCAACGCGACCGCCGAGATGGAGGCTGTCACCTGGCCCGAGTTCGCCGGGCTGCACCCCTTCGCCCCCGCCGACCAGGCCGCGGGCTATCTGACCCTCATCCGTGAGCTGGAGGAGGGCCTGGCCGCCGTCACCGGCTACGACAAGGTCTCCCTGCAGCCCAACGCGGGATCGCAGGGAGAGCTGGCGGGCCTGCTGGCCGTACGGGCGTACCACCGCGCCAACGGCGACGAGCGCCGCACCGTCTGCCTCATCCCGTCCTCCGCGCACGGCACCAACGCCGCCTCCGCGGTGATGGCCGGCATGAAGGTCGTGGTGGTGAAGACCGCGGAGAACGGCGAGGTCGACGCGGACGACCTGCGCGCGAAGATCGAGCAGTACGGCGACGAGCTGGCCGTCCTCATGGTCACCTACCCCTCGACGCACGGCGTGTTCGAGGAGCACATCACGGAGATCTGCGACGCCGTGCACGCCGCCGGCGGCCAGGTGTACGTGGACGGCGCCAACCTCAACGCGCTCGTCGGCCTCGCGGGCCCCGGGAAGTTCGGCGGCGACGTCTCGCACCTGAACCTGCACAAGACGTTCTGCATCCCGCACGGCGGCGGCGGCCCCGGCGTCGGCCCGGTCGCGGTCCGCGAGCACCTGGCCCCGTACCTGCCGAACCACCCGCTGCAGCCCGCCGCGGGTCCCGAGACGGGCGTGGGGCCGGTCTCGGCGGCGCCGTGGGGCTCGGCCGGGATCCTGCCGATCTCGTGGGCGTACATGAAGCTCATGGGCGAGGACGGGCTGCGCCGCGCCAGCCAGGTCGCGGTGCTCGGCGCCAACTACGTGGCCAAGCGGCTGGAGCCGCACTTCCCGGTGCTGTACGCGGGTCCCGGCGGGCTCGTCGCGCACGAGTGCATCGTCGACGTACGGCCGCTGACCAAGGCGACCGGCGTGTCCATCGACGACGTGGCCAAGCGGCTGATCGACTACGGCTTCCACGCCCCGACGATGTCGTTCCCGGTGGCGGGAACGCTGATGATCGAGCCGACCGAGAGCGAGAACCTGAGCGAACTCGACCGGTTCTGCGAGGCGATGATCGCGATCCGGCGGGAGATCGAGCGGGTCGGCACGGGGGAGTGGGACAAGGACGACAACCCGCTGGTCGGCGCGCCGCACACCGCGGCGCAGCTCGCGGGGAAGTGGAAGCACCCGTACGGGCGTGAGGAGGCCGTCTTCCCGGCCGGGGTGACGCCCGCGGACAAGTACTGGCCGCCGGTGCGCCGGATCGACGGCGCCTACGGCGACCGCAACCTGGTGTGCTCGTGCCCCCCCTTGGACGAATACGACGCCTGACGTACGCCGGCGCGTGTCCCGCACCCGGCCCGGCGCCCCCGCGCCGGGCCGGCGGCGTGCGGGGCGGGTGCGCGGCCGCGGAAACCGGCCGGCGGGCGGCGGCCGGGACCGCCGCCCGGGCAGGTCAGGCCGCGGCGGTCACGTCGTCGGCGTTCGGCGGCCGGTGCGGCGCGATGATCCGGCCGTCGGGCAGCAGCTCGCCGGTGTCCTCGAACAGCAGAACGCCGTTGCAGAGCAGGCTCCAGCCCTGCTCCGGGTGGTTCGCCACCGGGCGCGCCGCCTCCCGGTCGGTGGACTGGGCGGTGGGACAGGATGGCTGGTGCTGGCACATGGCTGGGTACTCTCGCCGTTTCGTGGTCTCGGTCCTGCGGTCTGCAGATGTCATCGCCGCCCCCGTGTCGACTCGTTCCGCAACCAGTGTTCCCCCGCGCGCGTCAATTCGCAGGGATTTACCGTCAGGTGGTCTCCGGGGCAGAAGACGCATCACCCTCGCGGGCGGTTGCTCGGTGCCGGACCATCCTTTCGGGGGGTGCACCGGCAGGGAGTGGACTAGTCCACAGCGGTGATCAGACCGTGACCTCGCCGTGATCAGGCGGACGAGCCGAGCAGCCGCGCGCCCGCCAGCCGGTCGCGCAGCGCCGGCAGCAGGTCGCTGGCGCGGTGCGCGCGGTGGGCCCGGATGCCGGGCGGCGCGGGCGCCAGCGGCACCAGCAGATCCGCCGGGTCGACCGTGCCCGACTCGGCCGGAGCGGTGGCGTCGGCGCGCAGCCAGAGCGTCACCATGTACAGCTCGGGTACGGACAGCAGTCGCGGCTGCAGCAGGGCGGGCAGCGACTCGGCCTGGCGCAGGGCGCGTTGGGTGGAGGCGACGTACGGGCCCTCGGAGAAGTGCGAGAAGGCCCAGCCGTCCGGGGTGATCCGCGCCTCCGCGGCGGCGACGACCCGGCCCTCGGCGGCGAGGTGGAACCGCCAGCCGGTGAGCGCCGCGTGCGGTGTGCCGTCCGCCGCGCCGACCCCCGCCAGGACGTGGACGGGCAGCGCGTCCGTCGCGTCCGCCGCGCTCCCGGACACCGGCGCGAGCGCACGGGTCCCGCGCACCGCCGTCGGGGACTTCAGCGCGGCGTTGACGCTGCGCAGAGCCGGGGAGGGGGGCGTAAGGACGCTGAGCGTCATAGGGGTCGCCTACCTTCGACAGACGTGGAGCAGAGCAGGGGGCAAGATGCGGACGGCGCTGTCTGCAAGCGGGGCCAGAGGGGACCGCATCCGTGCAAGGGGGCGCCAACTCTCTGCCTCGTTCGCGAATTTTATACGACTACCGGTGGAGGTCCTTCCGCCTAGCCGTCCGGGTGAATTCCGCAAGAGGATTCTCGGTCGAATATCCGCTGGTCTTTCCGGAACATCAGCGAGAATCACCTGACGGGCGCGGTAACGGCCGGCACCCGGGGTCGGCCGGATCTCGTCGGGGATGGCGACCCATCGGCGAGCGGTGGTGCGCGCGACCGGCGGTGTGCGGTCGGAACGATGCCGTCCGGCGCGGCGGTCAGCGTAGCCGACGATACGGCGGCTGCGGGCGTCAGGGTACCCGCGTCTGGGCATCATCCCGGGCAGCCGAGCCGAGGAGGAACCTCGATGGGCGAGAAGGTCGTGGCCGGCGGGTTCGACCTGTCCGACCGCCGCCGCTATCGGCAGCGGCTCCGCGAGTGTCTCGTGGTGCTGGAGCGACTGCTGGAGGAGAAGAGATTCGACCGCCCGCAGAACCTGATGGGGCTGGAGATCGAGTTGAATCTCGTCGGTGCGGACGGCATGCCGCAGATGATGAACACGGAAGTGCTGGAGCGCATCGCGAGCCCCGACTTCCAGACCGAACTGGCCCAGTTCAACCTGGAAGTCAATATCGCGCCCCACCGGCTCACCGGCCGGGTGCTCGACCAGCTCGCGGAGGAGCTGCGCACCGGCCTGTGGTACGCCGACCGGCAGGCGCGCGAGGTGGGCGCCGGGATCGTGATGATCGGCATCCTGCCGACGCTGACCGCCGCCGACCTGGTCTCCGCCAACCTCTCCGAGGTCGACCGCTTCCACCGGCTCAACGAGCAGATCCTCGCGGCCCGCGGCGAGGAGATCCACCTCGACATGCGCGGGGTGGAGGAGCTGACGTACACCACCGGCTCCATCGCCTCCGAGGCCGCGTGCACCTCCGTCCAGATGCATCTCCAGGTCACCCCCAACCGGTTCGCGGACGTCTGGAACGCCTCGCAGGCGGCGGCGGCCGTGCAGGTCGCGCTCGGCGCCAACGCGCCGTTCGTCTTCGGCCGGGAGCTGCTGAGCGAGTCGCGGCCCGAGCTGTTCCTCCAGGCCACCGACACCCGGCCGCCGGAGTACCGCGCCCAGGGCGTGCGCCCGCGCGTCTGGTTCGGCGAGCGCTGGATCACCGAGCCGCTGGAGCTGTTCGAGGAGAACCTCCGCTACTTCCCGTCGCTGCTGCCGCTCTGCTCCGCGGAGGACCCGCTGCGCGTCCTGGACGAGGGCGGGGTGCCGGAGCTGTCGGAACTGGTGCTGCACAACGGCACCGTCTACCGCTGGAACCGGCCCGTGTACGACATCGCCGGCGGCGTCCCGCACCTGCGGGTCGAGAACCGGGTGCTGCCCGCGGGCCCGACCGTCACCGACGTCGTCGCCAACGCGGCGTTCTACTACGGCCTCGTGCGCACCCTCGCCGACGAGCAGCGGCCCGTCTGGGGCCGGCTGCCCTTCGACGGCGCGGCGGCCAACTTCGCCGCCGCCTGCCGGGACGGCATCGACGCCACGCTCGTGTGGCCAGGACGGCGGCGGCTCGGCGGGGTGGCGCGGGTGCCGGTGGTCAAGCTCGTACGGGACGAACTGCTGCCCATGGCCGCCTCCGGGCTGGACGCCTGGGGCGTCGACCCGGCCGACCGGGACCGCTACCTCGGCGTCATCGAGGAGCGCTGCCGGCGCCGGGTCAACGGGGCGTCGTGGCAGTCGGCGACGTTCCACCGGGCGCTCGGGCGCGGGCTGGACCGGGGGGCGGCGCTCGCGGAGATGACGCGGCGCTATGTGGAGCTGACGCGCACGGAGGAGCCGGTGCACCGCTGGCCGGTGGACTGACGCGGGGCCGGGGCGCGGCGGCGGCGGGCCGGGCGCGTAGGCCGGTGCGTCGGCGCGTACGGCCTGCGCCGCGGGCCGTACGGGCCGCGCCCCGGCCCGTACGGCTCAGGACAGCGCCGCCTTCGCGCCGGCGTCCGTCACCGCCCGCAGCAGCACCGCGTGGATCTCCTTCGGGTCCGTCACCCGGTACGACTCGCCCCCGACGGCCTCCGCGATCCGCCCGCACGCCTCGATGTCCGCGTCCGGGCCGATGCCGATCGCGATCAGGCCCACCGGCCGCTCCGGGTCCGCGGCGTCGCGCAGCCGCGCGGCGAGGTCCGCGGCGGAGATGCTGCCCGGGTCCTCGTTGGCGCCGTCGGTGAGCAGCACGACCGCGTTGAAGCGGCCCGGCGCGTACTCCTTGACCTGCCGCTCGTACGCCGCAAGCGCCGTGTCGTACAGGCCCGTCGCGCCGTCCGGCACCGGCTGGAGGCCGCCGAAGGCGCTCGCGAGAAGCTCGCGGTGGCTGGCGCCGTCGTCGGTGCGCTGGGCCAGCCGCGTGGTGCCGGTGACCTCCTCGTAGTCCTGCTCGCCTTCGAGCCGGGTGGAGAACCGCCACAGGCCGATCTCGTCCTCGCCGGTGAACTGGGAGAGCGCCTGGATGAGCGCGTTCTTCGTGACGTCCATCCGGGTCTGCCCGGCCTCGCCGGGGACCAGCTCGCCCATCGAGCCGGAGACATCGACCACGGTCGTCAGCCGGGCACTCTGCACCGTGACGGTCCACATGCCGAGGACCGAGGCGATCTCGTCGGGGGCCGGCGGTTCGGCGGGCGGCGCGTCGAAGGGCTGCGGGGCGGCACCGCCGGCGGCCATCGCGAGGTCGGCGTCGAGGCGCCCCTCGGGGGAGCGGAAGCCTTCGCGGCGCAGCATGTCGGTGGTCTTGGCATCGGTCAGGAGCCGCTGGAAGCGGCTGGCGGCGCGGACCCGGTCCATCGCCATGGCGTCGTTGTCGACGATCGCGTACGGGTAGTCGAGCGCGACCGTGCCGCCCTCCGGGTAGAACATGTCGAGCCGCCCGCCGGTGCTCGCGCCCGCGTTGTGGTGGAACGCGGCCTGCTCGGAGAGGAAGAGCGCGTCGTTGTCCTTCGGGTCGTCGAGACCGGAGTCCGGGAGGGACGCCAGCACCGCCGTGTCGCCGGGCTCGACGCGCTCGGAGAGCAGCTTGGCGGTCGCGGCGGTACGGGTGTCCGCGTCCTTGCCGCCGGCGCGGTGCATCGCCGTCAGCGCGAGCGCGCCGGTGGCGCTCACGGCCGGGTCGGCGGTGCCGAGACGCAGGCCGGCGCCCTCGCCCAGCGCGGCGTCCGTCAGCTCGGCCCAGCCGTACGTCTTCTCCGGCCAGCCGAGTTTGCGGGCGCCGTCCCGGAGAGCGGCCATCCCGACGGGTGAGCTGGCCAGCCGGGTCACCTCGTCGATGCTCGCGACCCCGCCGCCGGCGGTGACCATGCCGGTCCAGATGCTGGAGTCGGGTATCCAGACCTGGAAGTCGGGCCGGGTGTCCTTGCTGCGCAGCGACTGGGCGACCTCGGCGGCGGGCCGCGCGCTCACCTCGATGTCCAGGCAGCGGCCGTCCGACTTCAGCTCCGCGGCGCGGGCGCGCTCGGCGGTCTTGCGGACGACGGGGGCGATGTCGGGCGAGGCGACGACGGCGAGTTCGAGGTCCGTACCCGCGCACGGGTCGTCCTGCGGCAGCAGCCCGGCCTGCACGGCGACCACCGCCCCGGCGCCGATCGCCAGGACGAGGGCGGTCGCGATGACCACCGTGCGGCCCCGTACGCTGCGCCGCAGCACGGCTTCGTCCGTTCCGTACGCATCGGGCAAGCTGTGTCGTCCCATGGTCGTCCCCCCGGACAGCCGCATATTGGTCACGTGTTTTTCCGCGACCCTAGCGACACGGTGGGGCCCATGGGGAGGGATTGACCAATTGGAGGAGCGAGTGCAGGACCAGTCCCGCCGGATGCTGAGCGGCGAAACGCTGCTGGTGCTGGCGCTGTCCCTGGGGGCGAGCGCGGTCTCGGCCCTGATCAGCTTCATTGGCTCGGTGACCCGGTCCGGCGGGCTGAAGGAGCAGTCGGCCAACCTCAACTCCTCTGCCGCGCCCGGGCGTCCGTGGCTGGATCTCGCGTGGCAGCTCTTCGGGATCACGACCGCGCTGGTTCCGGTGGCGCTCGTGGCGTACCTGCTGGTGCGCGAGCGCGCGGGCGGGCTGAGCGCGGTGGGCTTCGACCATCGGCGGCCGGGCTTCGACCTGGGCTGGGGCGCGGCCGTGGCGGCGGTGGTCGGCGGTACGGGGCTGGCGTTCTACCTGGGCGCGCGGGCGGCGGGGTTCAACCTGACCGTCGTACCGGAGTCGCTGCCGGACGTGTGGTGGAAGATCCCGGTGCTGATCCTCTCCGCGGTGCAGAACTCCGTGGTGGAGGAGGTCATCGTCGTCGGCTATCTGCTGCGCCGGCTGGACCAGCTGGGCTGGACCCCGAAGGCGTCGCTGGCGGCCAGCTCGCTGCTGCGCGGGACGTACCACCTGTACCAGGGGATCGGCGGCTTCATCGGCAATGCGGTGATGGGCGTGCTGTTCGTCCTGCTGTACCGGCGGTGGGGGCGGGTCGGGCCGCTGGTGGCGGCGCACGCCTTCATCGACATCGTGGCGTTCGTGGGGTACGCGCTGCTGGCGGGGAAGGTGGGGTGGCTGCCTACGGAATGAACGACTCCGGCCCGGTGGGCCGTTGTCGGCGGCCAATTCTCCCTGCTCCACAGTCTTGACGGTGGTCTGACAATAGATAAAGTCTAGACCAATGCCCCCCATGCAGGGAGAGACAAGATGCGCAGTCTCAAAAAGCGTGCAGCGATCGTCGCCGCGACGGTGACCCCGTTGGTCGTCCTCGCCCTCCCGGCCCCGCAGGCGAGCGCACACGGCTGGATCACCTCGCCCCCGAGCCGGCAGCAGCAGTGCAAAGCGGGCACGGTCTCGTGTGGTCAGATCCAGTGGGAGCCGCAGAGCGTCGAGGGCCCCAAGGGTCTGACGAGCTGTCACGGCGGCAACAGCCGGTTCGCCGAGCTCAACGACGACAGCAAGGGCTGGGCGGTCACCGACATCAGCAGGACCCAGTCGTTCAACTGGCAGATCACCGCCAACCACCGCACGAGCACGTGGCAGTACTTCGTCGGCGGTCAGAAGGTCGCGGAGTTCAACGACGGCGGCGCACAGCCGCCCTCGCAGTTCAGCCACACGGTCAACTTCGGCAACATCACCGGCCGGCAGAAGGTCCTGGCCGTGTGGAACGTGTACGACACCTCAAACGCCTTCTACGCCTGCATCGACGTCAACATCCGCTGACGCCGAGCGGCCCGTAACGGCAGCAGTAGACCCCCGGGGAGCGACCGGCCCCCGGGGGTTCGGTGTGTCCCGGGGTGCCGCTGGTGGAGCCGCTGAGCCTGGACGTCGGGTTCGGCGCTTCCAGGGCGCCCGCCGAGGCCGGCGCCGGCTCACCCGTCACCGGGAGCGCATGTTGCATGCGGATTCGGCGAGACGCCCTCACCTGCTCCGGGCGGCGGATTGCTTTGCGAGTGTTGGCGATATATCGTTGACGTGTCGCAATCGATCGTAGAAGAAATCTGGAAGAGGTGATGACCATGGGATCCCATGGACACGGATACGGCCCGCGTGGCGGGCGGCGCTCGGCCTTCGGGGGGTTCGGGCCGCCGTTCGGGCCGCCCTTCGGGCGGGGGCGTGGAGGGCCGCGGGGGCGGGCTCGGCGGGGGGATGTGCGGGCGTCGATCCTGGCGTTGCTCAAGGACCGGGACATGCACGGGTACGAGATGATCCAGGAGATCTCCGAGCGCAGTGGCGGGGCCTGGAAACCCAGTCCCGGCTCGGTGTATCCGACGCTGCAACTGCTGGAGGACGAGGGGCTGATCGTCAGCGCCACGGAGGGCGGGAAGAAGCAGTTCTCGCTCACCGGCGCCGGCCGCGAGGAGGCCGAGTCCGGACCCGAGGCGCCCTGGGAGGACGCCGGGCGCGGGGTCGACTGGGAGGCGCTGCAGGAGGTCCGGCAGTCGGGCTTCGCGCTTGCCGAGGCGTTTCGGCAGGTGTACACCACGGGCACTCCCGAGCAGCGCCAGGAGGCGCTGGCCGTCGTCAACGACGCCCGGAAGAAGCTCTACCTGATCCTCGCCGAGGAGAACTGAGCCCCGGCGCCCGGTTCGGCCGGCCGGGCGCCGCGGCTCAGCCGCGCAGGAGCCGTCAGCGCGCCGGGCCCGCTCCCTTCGCCAGCGGCAGCGACTCGATGCGGCCCGCGTCGCAGACCTCGCCCAGCGGCCACGCGGTGTCCGTGTGGTGGTACGTGTCCGGCGGGATGACCTGCAGCTCCGCCGGCTTCGGGCGGCAGGCGCCGGTCGTGTTGTCCGAGCCGCTTGCCACCACCGTCCAGTGCAGCCGGCTCCACGCCGAGGCGCCGGGGGCGAGCGTCTGCATCGACGGGGTGCGGCTGCTGTCCCGTACCACCGTGGTCGGGACCTTCGTGCCGTCGGCCCTGACGAGTTGCAGGCCCGTCCAGCCGCGGGTGCGGCAGGTGGCGTCCGAGTCGTTGGTGAGGACGAGCGCCGCGTAGCGGTTGCCCGCCGCCGAGTTGAGCGGGCGTACGGAGGCCGCCAGGTCGCCCGTACGGCACCACGGGGCCGCCGCCGAATCGCCGGCCGCCGCCTTCGGTTCGGTCTTCGGCTCCGCCTTCGGCGGCTCCACGGCCGCGTCTTCGTCCGTCTTTCCGTCCGCCGCCTCGCCGGCTGTCTTCTCCGGTTCTGCGCCGTCCTTCGCGGGCGCGTCCTGCTCCGCCCCGTCCCCGTTCCGCGCACTGTCGTTCCCGTCGGCGCTCTGCGCCGGCAGGGGCTTGGGGTTGCCCGCGTTGTCCGCGTCGCCGGCAGCTCCGTCGGAGCTCGCGCCGCAGCCTGCGGCCAGCAGCCCCGCCGCCGCGAGGGCGGCGAGGGCGATGCGGGTGCGGGCGCGGCCGGGCTGTCGTCTCATGTCTTCCCCCTGGCTGCTCGGAGTGACCAGATCGTGGGGTGTCGGTCGTTGGACCCGGGCGGGGAGCGATCGGTTCCACCGAGTGGATGCCCGCGTGCGGGGGGCAGGATACGCGGTCTGCGCCCGCGCGCCTCATGTCAGTAGCAATGAAGAATGACACTCATGTACGGCCGCTGACATAATCGCCCGCATGCAGCAGTCATTCGACAGGCGCGCCGGGCTCGGGCTCGCGCTGGCCTCCGCGCTCGCGTTCGGCGGTTCCGGGGTGGCGGCGAAGCCGCTCATCGAGCAGGGCATGGACTCGCTGCACGTGGTGTGGCTGCGTATCGCCGGGGCCGCGCTGGTGCTGCTGCCGCTCGCCTGGCGGCACCGCGCGCTGGTACGGGAGCGTCCTGCGCTGCTCGCCGGGTTCGGCGTGCTCGCGGTCGCCGGCGTGCAGGCGTTCTACTTCGCGGCCATCGCCCGGATCCCGGTGGGGGTGGGGCTGCTCATCGAGTTCTTCGGTCCCGCGCTGGTGCTGGGCTGGGTGCGGTTCGTCCAGCGGCGGCCGGTCACCCGGCAGGCGGCGGTCGGTGTGCTGTTCGCGGTCACCGGGCTGGCCTGCGTGGTCGAGGTCTGGGCCGGCCTCGGCTTCGACGCGCTCGGGCTGCTCCTCGCCTTCGGCGCGGCCTGCTGCCAGTGCGCGTACTTCGTCCTCGCCGGGCACGGCACCGACTCCGCCGACGGCAAGGCGCCGGACCCGCTGGGCGTCATCGCGTACGGGCTGATCGTCGGCGCCGTCGTGCTCACCCTCGTCTCCCGGCCCTGGAACCTGGAGTGGTCGCTGCTCGGCGAACGCGCGGAACTCGGCGGCATGCGGCCGCCGGCCTGGACGCTGATCGTCTGGATCGTCCTGGTCACGACCGTGCTGGCGTATCTGTTCGGCGTCCTCGCGGTGCGCCGGCTCTCGCCGCCGGTGGCGGGGGTCGTCGCGTGTCTGGAGGCGGTCGTCGCGTCGGTGCTGGCGTGGGTACTGCTGTCTGAGCACCTGGGCGCGGCGCAGATCGTGGGCGGTGCGCTGGTGCTGATCGGCGCGTTCACCGCGCAACTGGCGGCGCCCGCGCCGGGTTCCGGCGAGCGTGGCGAGCCGGTCGCCGGGAATGTGCCGCGGCTGCGTGAGGCCGGCGGGGAGCCGTCCGGCGACGCGCCCGCGGCATCCACCGCCGACGCGCCGCCGCCCGGTCAGCCAGCGGGCAGGTAGCCGGGCGGCTCGACGCCCGGCGCGAGGTCGTCGGCCGGTACGGGTGCGCCGTACACGGGCGCGACGGGCACCACCCCCGTCCAGTACGGCAGTTCCAGGTCCTCCGGCTCGTCCCCGGGACCGCCGGTGCGCGTCTTGACCGAGACCTCCTCGATGGCGAGCCGGAGCACCGCCGTCTTGGCCAGTTCCTTGGCGTTCGCGCGCCGGGAGTCGTCAGCCCGGCCGGGGACGATGTGGTCGACGATCGCGTCGAGGGCCATGGTCCGCTCGTCGTGGTCGGTCACGGCGTAAGCGTCGCCGTGCAGCATCGCGGAGCGGTAGTTGATCGAGTGGTGGAACGCGGAGCGGGCCAGCACCAGCCCGTCCACGTGCGTGACCGTCAGGCAGACCGGCAGCCCGGCGTCCTCGGCCCGCCCGGCGGTACGCAGCGGGCGGGAGCCGGTGGAGCCGTGCACGTACACCTGCTCGCCGACGCGCGCGTAGAGCGTGGGCAGGACGACGGGGCGGCCGTCGCGGACGAAGCCGAGGTGGCAGACGTAGCCGGCGTCGAGCACGGAGTGCACCACTTCGCGGTCGTACGACGCGCGCTCGCGGGAGCGCGTCGGCACGGTGCGGTCGGTGGGGCGGTAGGCGGCGGGGGGCGTGGTGGACACGGGCGGCTCCCTCTGTGCTCGGCGGTGCTCGGTGGTACGTGCCGCCGGCTGTGCGGCGGCGGTGTCGAGTTGCGGTCCTTATTGCACTAGTGCAATATATACTTTGTGCTAGGAGAGTATCGGATCGAAGGCCGGGGCGCAGCAGAGATCTCCGCCAGCATCGAGCGCGCCATCGGCGCCGGTGCGCTGCAGCCCGGCGCCCCGCTGCCGCCGCTGCGCGCGCTGGCGGCGGAGCTGGCGGTCAACCCGAACACGGTGGCCGCCGCGTACCGGATGCTGCGCGAGCGCGGCGTCGTCGAGACCGCGGGCCGGCGCGGCACCCGCGTGCGTGCCCGCCCCGCCACCGCGCCCCGCGAGCAGATCAGCGTCGCCGTCCCGCCCGGCGCCCGTGACCTGTCCACCGGCAACCCCGACCCCGCACTGCTGCCCCCGCTCGCCGGTGCCCTCGCCGCCGCGGCCGCCCGGCACGCCACGTCCCCCGTGCTCTACGGCGACGAGGGCGTCGCCCCCGAGCTGGCCCGCCTGGCCCGCGCCGACTTCGACGCCGACGGCGTGCCGCCGGGACCCGTCGCCGTCACCTCCGGCTCGCTGGACGCGATCGAGCGCGCGCTCGCCGCCCATCTGCGCCCCGGCGACGCGGTCGCGGTCGAGGACCCCGCCTGGGGCAGCCTGCTCGACCTCGTGCCCGCGCTCGGCCTGCGGCCCGTGCCGGTCGAGCTGGACGACGAAGGGCCACTGCCGGAGCGGGCCGCGGCGGCGCTGGCCTCCGGCGCGCGCGCCCTCGTCGTGACCTCCCGCGCGCAGAACCCGACCGGCGCCGCGCTCACCCCGGCGCGCGCCGCCGAACTGCGCGCCGTCCTCGCCCGGCATCCGGACGTGCTGCTCGTCGAGGACGACCACGGCCACGCGATCGTCGACCTGCCGTTCCAGCCGCTGGCCGGCGCCGCGCGGCACTGGCTCGCGGTGCGCTCCGCCGCCAAGGCGTACGGTCCCGACCTGCGGCTCGCGGTGCTCACCGGGGACCGGGTGACCGTGGACCGCGTCGAGGGCCGCCAGCGCCTCGGCCCCGGCTGGGTCAGCCGGCTGCTCCAGGACACGGTCGTCCACCTGCGCCGCAGCGGGATCCTTGACCCGGCGGGGGTCGCCCGCTCGTACGGCGAGCGGCGCGAGGCGCTGCTGACGGCGCTGCGGCGGCGCGGGGTCGAGGCCACCGGGCGCAGCGGTATGAACGTGTGGCTGCCCGTCCCCGACGAGACCTCCGCGGTCACCCAGCTCCTGCGGTCCGGCTGGGCGGCGGCACCCGGGGCCCGCTTCCGCCTCGCCTCGCCGCCCGGCATCCGGCTGACCGTCTCGCCGCTGGCGGGCGAGGACGTGGAGCCGCTGGCGGACGCGGTGGCGGCGGCGGTACGGCCCGTGCCCGGACGGCGGTGGGTCTGAGGGGCGTACGGGCTGCCCGTCCGGCGGGCGTACGCAACGCCCGTACGGACGCCGCTACCTCCGCTCCTCCCGCGGGCGGCTGCGCGAGAGCGCCGCGCCCGCCAGCACCACCCCCGCGCCCACCGGCGTGTTCCACGTCAGTTCCTCGCCGAGCAGCGCCACCCCCGCGGCGGTGGCGATGACGGGGATGACGTACGTGACCGTGTGCGCCGTCGTCGGCCCCACGTCCGCCACCAGCCCGTGCTGCACGAGCACCGCGAGCCCCGTGCCCAGTACCCCCAGCGTCATGACCGCCAGCAGCGGCCCGGCCGGGAACGCGGTCGGCGCCGAGGTGAACAGCGCGGTGGCCACGGCCAACTGGGCGGTGCCGAGGAGCAGTTGCGTGCCGGCGACCGACAGGTGGGAGTGCCCGAGGCCGGCGAGCGTGCGGCGGACGTAGATCCAGCCCACGGCGTAGCTGGCGGCGGCGAGCAGCGCGAGCACGGTGCCCAGCGGGTCCTGGCCGGTGAAGCCCCGCCACGCGCCGAGGACGGTCAGCACCCCGGCGAACCCGAGCCCGAGACCCGCGACCCGGCGGCGCGTCGGCCGGTCCTCCCGCAGCGCGACGAGGGCGAGCAGCATCGCCCACAGCGGCGAGGTGGCGTTGCAGATCCCGGCGAGCGAGGAGCTGATGTGCAGCTCGGCGTAGGCGAAGAGGGAGAAGGGCAGCGCGTTGACGAAGAACGCGGCCACCGCGATGTGCCCCCACGTACGGGCGCCGCGCGGCAGCCGCTCCCGGCGTACCGCGAGCGCGGCGACGAGGACGGCGGAGCCGAAGGCCATCCGGCCGAGCGTCACTTGCAGCGGGGCGAAGCCGTCGGTGCCGACCTTGATGAGCAGGAAGCTGAAACCCCAGACGACCGACAGGGCGGTGAAGCGGACGCGCCAGTCGAGGAACGCGCGCCGCGGCGCCCGGGCCGGGCCGGTGGCCGTGTCAGTTGGCGTGTCAGTTGCCGTGTCGGTGGCTGCTGCCGGTGCCGTGGTCATGGAGCTACGGTGAGCCACGCATTCCTCGTAGCACAAGCGAGACTTTATGGCACCTATCTCGTAGCATCACTTACATGTTGAACCTGGAACGGCTGCGTACCCTGGCCGCCGTCGCCCGGCACGGCTCCGTGAGCGCGGCGGCCGGGGGGCTGCACATCACCACCTCCGCCGTCTCCCAGCAGCTCGCCAAGCTGGAGCGGGAGACCGGGCAGCAGTTGCTCGCCAAGAACGGCCGCGGCATCCGCCTCACCGACGCAGGACGGCTGCTCGCCGAGCACGCCACCCGGATCCTGTCGCAGGTGGAGGCCGCGCAGTCCGAGCTGGAGGCGCACCGCGGGCGGCCCGTCGGGGAACTGGGGCTCGCGGCCTTTCCGACCGCCGCCCGCGGGCTCTTCCCCGCCGCGCTCGCAGCGCTGCGCCGCGACCATCCCGAGCTGCGGGTACGGATGCGGGAGCAGGAGCCGGACGAGACGGTGCCCGGCGTCATGCGCGGCGACCACGACCTCGGCGTCGTCCTGGACTGGTACAACAAACCCCTTCCGCTGCCGCCGGGACTGTCCCGGGCGCCGCTGCTCGACGACCGCGCGGACGTCGCCGTCCCGGAGGGGCACCCGCTCGCGGACCGCGCGGACGTGGTCTTGGAGGACTTCGCGGCGGACGACTGGATCTCCTGGCCGGAGAGCGAGTTCTGCCACGACTGGCTGGTGTTCACCCTGCGCGCCAAGGGCATCGAACCGCACATCGCGCACACCGCGGAGGAGCACCACACGCAACTCGCGCTCATCGCCGCCGGGCTCGGCGTGGCCGTCGCGCCGCGGCTGGGCCGCGGGGCGGTGCCCGCGGGGGTGCGCATCCTGCCCGTACGCGGCGCGATGCAGCGGCACATCTACGCGATCTGGCGCTCCGACGCCGACCGCCGGCCGTCCATCAGGGAGGCCGTACGCGCGCTGCAGGCGGCGGGCCGCGCCCTCTGAGCGGCGCCCGCGGGACGCTGTGAGCAGGGCGCCGCGAGCCGGGGCGCCGGGACCGGTGGCCGCCCCACCCGCGGCCGCCCGTCCCCGTACGCCACCGGTGCTCTGCCTTCTGCTCCGTGCGCCGTCAGCCCTGGCGCAGGACGTCCCCGTCCACCCGTACGTCCTCCGCCGGCAGCGGCTGCGTGGCCGGACCCTGCGCGACGCTGCCGTCCGCGATGGCGAACTTGCTGCCGTGACACGCGCAGTTGATCGTGCCGTCCTCGACGCTGCTGACCAGGCAGCCCAGGTGCGTACAGACCGCCGAGAACGCCTTGAACTCGCCCGGCTCCGGCTGTGTCACGACCACCTTCTGGTCCTTGAAGATCTTGCCGCCGCCCTCGGGCACCTCGCCCGTGGTGCCGAGCTGCGCGCCGTCCTCTTTGCCGCCTTCCTGCGGCCGCACCTCCGTGCTGCCGGAGTCGCCGGAGCCGCCGTCGCCCGGGTTGTCGCCGCAGGCGGCGAGCGCAGCGGTGAGGCCGCCGGCGCCGACGGCGGCCACGACGGTGCGGCGGGCGGTGAGCCGGGCCGGGTTGGGGGATTGCGTCATGGTGGGGCCCTTTCCTGGTGCGCCGGTCGCCCGCCTTGGGCCGGCGGGCCCGGCGTGCTGTTCGTGTGCCTCAGGCCCGTCATACGTACGCCGGGGGGTCGGTGTTCAGCTCCCGCCGCAGGAACGCCAGCTCGAACCGGAGGAGATTCTCTGCAATCGCGTCGTCGGAGACCATGTGCGACGCGCCGGGCACCGGGAGGACGCTGTGCGGCTTGCCCGCGGCCAGCAGCTCGCCGGACAGCCGCAGGGTGTGGGCCGCGACGACGTTGTCGTCCGCCAGGCCGTGGACAAACAGCAGGGGCCGGCGCAGCCGGTCGCTGAGCCCCACGAGCGACGAACGGTCGTAGTTCTCGGGGTACTTCTCGGGATGGCCGAGGAAGCGCTCCTGGTAGTGCGTGTCGTACAGCCGGGCGTCGGTGACGGGCGCGCCCGCGATGGCGGCGTGGAAGACGTCGGGCCGGGTGAGGACCGCCGCCGCGGCGAGGAAGCCGCCGAACGACCAGCCGCGGATGCCGACCCGGTCCAGGTCGAGGTCCGGATTGCCGGCCGCCGCCGCCTGCAGCCCCCGCACCTGGTCCGCGACGGCCTTGTCCCGCTTGTCCCCGGTGTTCATCCGCTCCCACGACGGCGCGCCGGGCGTGGCCCGCCCGTCGGTGACCAGCACCGCGAAGCCCTGCTCCGCGAACCACTGCGAGACCAGCGTCCACCACCCGCGCGCCGGCACCGCCAGCCGCAGCCCCGGCCCGCCGTACGGGTCGCACAGCACCGGCAGCGGGCCGTCGCCGGGGCTGTGCCACGACGGCAGGAACAGGTTGCTGCGCAGCCCCTCAGGACCGTCGAGGCGCTGCGGGCGGGGCCGGATCTCCGGCTCCTCGGCGCGGGAGGCCAGCGCCGCGGCCGGGCGGCCCGTGGCCAGCACCCGCGTCGCGGGACCGGCGGGCGTCACGCTCTCCAGCACCGTCGTCCCGCCGCCGGCGGCCGCCGTGTGGTGGCCCCGCTCCTCGGTCAGCGGCGTGCAGCCCGGCCCCGGTTCGTACGACCACACGTGCCGCTCCGCCGGGTCCTCGGCCGCCGTGAACAGCACCCGCTCGCCCGCCACCCCCAGCACCGCGCGCACCTGGAGCCCGGCGGGCGAGACGGGCTCGCCGTCGCGCAGGAGGCGGTACGTGTCCGTGGCGGTGTCGTTCGCGACCCGGAGCAGCGCGCCGGACGCGGTCCTGGCCGGGGTCCCCGGCACCAGCCGGGTCCAGTGCGCGTCGCGCGTCTCGGCGAGCACGCGGGTGTCGCCCGTGTCCGGGTCGGCGGCGAGCGTGAGCAGGGTGCGCTGGTCGCGGCTCTGCACGCCGAGGAGCGGGCCGTGGGCGTCCCAGCGGACGGTGGCCAGATACTCGTACGCCGCCCGGTCCCACCGCACCTCCGTACGGCGGCCGTCGAGCGTGACCACGTGCAGCGAGACGTCCGCGTTGGCCGTGCCGGCGACGGGGTAGCGCACGGTCCGCGGCTCGGCCGCCGGGTCCGCGGGGTCGGCGAGGTGCCAGCGACGCACCCCCGACTCGTCCACGCGCGCGACGAGCAGCGCGGCGCCGTCCGGGGCCCACCAGTGGCCGCGGTCGCGGTGCATCGACTCGGCGGCGACGTGCTCGGGCAGCCCGTACGTCACGTCGGGCCCCTCCGGGGCCGCGAGCTGCCGGCCGGCGCCGTCCGCGACGGTGGCGACGTGCAGCGCGCCACCGGTGACGTACGCGACGCGCGTGCCGTCGGGGGAGAGGCGCGGGTCGACGGCGGGCCCGGCGGCCGGCACCCGGAACGGCGCCGAGCCGTCGGTCCGTACCGCCCACAGCTCGCCGCCCAGCGCGAACACCGCGAGCCGCACGGCGGCGTCCGTCGTGTACGAGGTCACCCCCGACGTCCGCGTCCGCGCCCGCTCCCGCCGCACCCGCTCCGCCACGGGCTCCGTCCCGCCCGGCACCAGCCCGCCCGGATCCGCCAACTCCCGCTCCGCACCCCCCTCGTACAGCCACAGCCGCGCCACGGCATCCGTGCCGCTCCCGGTGCGCAGGAACAGCACGCGTTCGCCGTCCGGGGAGACGGTCACGCCGTGCGGCAGGCCGAGGGTGAACTTGCGGGTACGGGCGAGGTGGCGGGGGAACTCTGGCGAGGGGTTTGCGTTCATGCCGAGACCATGCCCATAGATCGGCCGCGGCCACCAGGGGTTTGCCCTTTGCGGCCGCACCTCACCGTGGGGCCGACGGGCAACCGCGGTGCGGACGGCGGCGCCGGCCGCGCGGCGTTCACGCCCCCCGGGGCGGGGCGGCGGCGGGTGCGAGGAGAGTGCGGAGACGGCCCGGGGGGAGTCCGGACTCGGCGCGTACGACGTGCGTCATGTGCGCCTGGTCGGCGAAGCCGAGTGCGGCCGCGAGGCCGCCGAGGTCGCGCTCGCCCGCGGCCAGGCGCTCCAGCGCCCGCGCGGCGCGGAGCCGGTTGCGGTAGCGGCTCAGCGTGGCGCCGGTCACCGCCCGGAACACCCGGCTGAGGTGGTGCGGCGAGCAGCCCAGCTCTGCGGCGAGGGCGAGCAGCCCGAGCCGCGGGTCCGCGGCCAGCGCCTCCCGGGCGCCGTCGGCGAGCCGCCGCCGGGCCGCGGCCGTGGCCGGAGCGCCGCTCGCCACCCGGCGCGCGTCGAGTTGCGCGAGCGCCGCCGCGGTCAGGGCGACGGCCGACTCGGCGGCGCCGAAGGAGTCCCCGGGGCCGCGGCCCGCGGACGCGCACAGCAGGCGGTGCCGCAGCGCCATCGCGGGCGTGGTGAACACCAGCCCCTCGGGTACGGCGGGGTCGCCGCCCAGCAGCGAGGCGAGTAGCGGCTCCGACGGGACCAGCTCGGTGTACCGGTCGGCGCCGCGCGGATGCGCGAACTGCTGCTCGCTGCCGAGCCGTTCGACGTACACCGACGCCGGGTCCATCGTCTGTTCCACGCCGTCCACCCGCGCCCGTACGACACCGTCGCGTACGAGGACGAGCCCGAAGACGTCCGCGGCGCGCAGGGGCGTCCACCCGGCGGGCGGATCGCCGCAGCGCACGTCGGCGACGCAGAGGTCGTCGGCGGTGACGAGCGGGTGCCGGATCACGGCCATGCGCTGAGCCTTGCACACGGGGTCGGGGATCGCGCACGAACTTACAAGCGCGGGCGGGGCGATGGGCGGAAGGGTTGCTGCCAGACGGTGCCCGCGGGGCGGCCGGCGGAGGAGGGAGCGGAGATGGGACGGACGTACGACGGGGGCGCGGGACCGGGGGCCGGGGTGGATGCGGGGGCCGGTGGGGGGAGCGCAGGAGCCGGTGGGGGGAGGCCCGTGCCGGGCGGCGAGGCGGCCGGTGGCGCGGGGGACCCGACGGGCGACGTGACCCGCGGGGCGGAGGGCTCGCGGGGAGGAGCGGCCGCCGTCGGCGTGTGGGGGCGCCGGCGGATGCTGCGGGGGGTGGGGGCGGTGGCCGCGGGGGCGGCCGCCGCCTCGGCGACAGGCGCTGCCGCCGCTGCCGCGCCCCGGTCGCGCCGCGTGCCTGCGGACGGTCCGGCCGCCGGTTCTGGTGCGTCCGGCCCCGCGTCGTCCGACCTCGCGTCCTCCGACCCGGGTTGGTCCCGCCCGGAGGCGTCCGGAGCGGCGCCCGCCTGGCCGGAGGTCGCCGGGGTGGCCGTGTGCCGGGCCGGGCGGTTCGAGGTGGTGGCGCTGCTCGACGCACACGGGACGTTCCCCCTGTCCCGTACGGACGCCTTCCCCGGCGCCTCCGCCGGTGCGTGGGCGGACGCGCGGCGCGTCGACCCGCGGGCGTTCGGGCCCGGCGACGCCTGGGAGCTGGACTTCCGCTGCTTCGCCGTACGGAGGCCCGGTGGCCGGGTCGTGCTCGTCGACTCCGGAATCGGCCCGGCCGGCAGCCCCGCCGCGAGCTGGGCGCCGGTGCCGGGACTGCTCCCCGGGCGGCTGGCCGCCGCCGGCATCGCGCCCGGCGACGTGGACGCCGTCGTCCTCAGCCACCTGCACGAGGACCACTACGGCTGGTCCGTCACCCCCGACGGCCGGCCCGCCTTCCCTCGCGCCCGCTACGTCGTCCAGGCCGCGGAACTCGCCGCCCTCGCCCCCGGCGACGCCGCGGTCAGGCACGCCGTCGACCCGCTGCGCGCCGCCGGGCGGCTCCACGTCGTCGACGGCGGCACCCGGCTGGCCGGCGGCCGCGGCGGCGCCGTGACGCTCGTACCGACGCCGGGACACACCCCCGGCCACCAGTCGGTGGTCGTGGACGGCGGCCGCCGGCAGATCGTCATCGCCGGCGACGTCCTCGTCCACGCGGTGCAGCTCGCCGATCCGGCCGTACGGTACTTCTTCGAGGAAGACCCCGGCCTGGCCCGCCGCACCCGGCGCCTGCTGCTGGAACGGGCCCGCGAGCGCGGCGCGGTGCTCGCCACGGCGCACCTGAACCGGCCGTTCGTACCGCTGGGCTGACGGCGTGCGGGCGGTCGCCCGTCTGCCCTCAGTTGGGGGTGACGGTGCCGTCCGCGTCCATGGTCGGATGGATCTGGCTCGGCCCGTAGTCGTCCACGTCCGAGGGGCGCGGTGTCTCAGGACCGTCGGCTCCGATACGCATCGTCCGCTCCACCCGCACGATCACGAACTTCCGCCCGCACACCTCGACTTCGTTGCCCCGGCGGCGCCGGCGGTAGGCGTCCGCGGCCCGCCGGCAGGCCGCCGCGTCCGCCTCGGGCGGGCCCATCGGCGGGGGGAAGCCGTGCTCGTTGGTGAGGAAGTCGGCCAGCAGGCGCCGCGCCTGCTGCGGCGTGGCGTGCTGGCAGCCGATCATCTCCCACGTCTTCTCGTGCTGCTCCAGCACCCGGAACGCCGGGGGGAGCATGACCACGTCCGGGTGGGAGACGACGGCCGCCGCGGAGTCATCGAGCACCTGGCGGGGAAAGCGCGGAGACGAGTACGAGTAGTCCTTCAGCGCCATCCGCAGGAGCGCTTCCGCCGGGCCGGTCGCGGCGTCGGGGTCGACGACGAAGCCCTCGGTGCGCGAGGGGGTGTCGTCGTCCTCCCAGCCGTCCGAGTCCGGGTCCGTCGGGCGCGGCGGCTCGGGGCGCCGGCCGTCGGTGCGGGTGAACTCGTCGGCCCGCACGATGCGGTGGCGGACGTCGCCGACCCTGACCTCGTCGACCGGCTCCCGCTCCAGCACCGCCACCGCGTCCAGCAGCCGGCGGCGCTGCTCGCGATCGCTGACCTTGTCCCGGGCGGTGAACCACAACTGCGAGTTGAGCGCGTCGCGGGCGTCCTGCGGCATGCCGGAGTCCATGTCGGAGCGCAGCCGCCAGCGCCGTGCGTCGCCGGTGCGCTGCTCGGCGACGCCGAACAGCGGGCCGCGTACCACTATGTACGGGTAGCGCATCGCGTACTGCGCGGCATCCGTTTCGGTGACGTGGCCGACCGGGTCGTCCGGGTCGGGGAGGCGGATGGTCACCCGCTGGGGCTCGCGGTCGGCGTTGTCGGGCATGTGCCTCAGTGTGCCCCACCCGTCACCAGAGAGTGACGGCTTTCGCCCGGGCGGCCCCCGAGGAGCGCGGCCGGCTGTAGGCTTCGCGCGGCATGCACGATGCTGCACCCTCCCGCGCAGCGAGTCCGGCGGCCC
The DNA here is from genome assembly GCF_035917395.1 of Streptomyces sp. NBC_01808. Taxonomy (NCBI): domain Bacteria; kingdom Bacillati; phylum Actinomycetota; class Actinomycetes; order Kitasatosporales; family Streptomycetaceae; genus Streptomyces; species Streptomyces sp. NBC_01808. Next base: position 651,355 of record NZ_CP109072.1, on the reverse strand, counting down.
GCGGCGCCGCTGCGCGGACATGATCGTCGGCATGGACCGACTGGATGTCATCGACACCTGCACCCGTATGGCCTGGTACGCCGACCAGCGTGACTGGAACCGACTGGCCGGCGTCTTCGCCGACAACGTCACCCTCGACTACACCAGCCTCAACGGCGGCGAGCCCGCCGTCATGACCCCCGGCCAGATCGCCGACGGCTGGCGGGAACTGCTCGGCGCGTACGAGACCACCCAGCACCTGCTCGGCAACCACCTCGTCACCGTCACCGGTGCCTCGGCCGTGTGCACCGCGTCCTTCCAGGCGACGCACCGCAGGGCGGAGGCGTACGGCGGCTCGCTGTGGACGCTGGGCGGCACCTACCGCTTCGACCTCGTACGCACCGCCGGGGGCTGGCGGATCCACGGGATCGTCATGACCGCCCTGTGGGGCGACGGGAACCGCGGGCTGCTGTCGTGAGTGAGCCGGCCGGCCGCCTCAGCCGGGTTCCGCCGAGGCGGAGAGTATGGCGTGCACCTTCACCGCCAGGTGCGTCTGCAGCCTGTGGTCCCCGTGCCGCCACTGCGGGCCGAGCAGCGAGGTGATGCGGTCGATGCGCTGGTAGAGGGTGTTGACGTGGACGTAGAGGGCGGCGGCGGTGCGGGTGAGGTTGGCGTCGCAGGCGAAGTAGGTCGTCATGGTACGGGCCAGGTCGCCGCTGCGGCGCTCGTCGTAGTCGAGCACCGGGCCGAGCGTCCGGCGTACGAAGCGGCGCAGCTCGTCGCGGCCGGTCTGGTGGAACAGCAGGCCGTAGACACCGAGTTCGTCGGGTGACGCGCCCTCGCCGTCGCGGTCCAGGGCGAGCAGGACGTCCAGGCAGCGCACCGCGTCCGGATGGGCTTCCACGATGGCCTCAAGCCCGGCGGACGCGGCCGCGGCACCGACGGTCACCGCCGCGTCCAGGGTGCGCCGCAGGTGCTCCGCGAGGGCACGGGCCTGCGCCCCCGGGTCCGTGTCGCCGGACAGCAGCACCACGACGTCCCCGTGGTGCTCCCCGGCCAGGCCGCCGTGGCGGGCCGCGTAGGGGGCCGCGGCGTCCGCGATGCGCCGCCGGGACGCGCCGTCCCGGGAGCGGGCGGTGAGCACGGTGTGCGGACGGCCGTGGGCGATGCCCATCAGCGCGGCCCTGCGGTGCAGCCCCTCCGGGTCGCGGTGGGGGGACGAAAGCAGGTCGTCGAGGAACTCGCCGCGCAGCCGGTGCTCCGCCTCTGCCACCGTCCGCTCGCCGAGCAGCAGCAGCGCGGTGACCATCGCCGCCCGCTCCAGCAGCCGTACGTCGTCGGCACCGATGCGACGGCAGAGCAGCAGCAGGACGCCCTGCACCTCGCCGCCGGCGACCACGGGGGTGGCGCAGGCGGCACCGCCGCCGTCCGCGGCCGCTACCCGGCGCGTCCTGCGCGCGTCGGTGCTCAGCACGCGCGCCTCGCGTACGGCGCGCGCCGCAGGACAGGAGTCGGGCAGCGCGCCTTCGGCGCGGGCCTGCTCGACCACCGGGTCGGTGCCGGCCGCGGCCATGGTGCGGCCGCGCGGGTCGAGGACCAGGAGGCCGCCGCCGAGCACTTCGGCGAGGGTGTCGGCCACGTCCGCGAGGCCGCCGCCGTCCAGGACGATGGTGGTCAGCCGCTCGTGCAGGGCCGCGGCCCGCTCGATGGACCGGCTGTGCGCCTGGATGACCGCGTTGGCCTCGGTCAGCTCGTCGACCGTGCGGCGCACGTCCTGGAAGAGGGTGGCGTTCTCGATGGCGATGGCCGCGTGGTTGGCGAGGGACACCAGCAGCGCCACCTCGGCCTGCGAGAAGGGGCGGGCCCTGCGGTTGGCGGCGAAGAGCACGCCGATGACCCGGTCGCCCAGGGACAGGGGCACGCCCTGGATCGCCGTGACCCCTTCGCCGCCGACGGCGTCGTCGATGGTGTGGTCGAAGCGCGGGTCGTTGAGGTAGTCCGGGGTGTGGTAGGGCACGCCCGTCTTGGCGACGAGGCCGCCGAGCCCCGCGCCCATCGCGAGCCGCACCTGCTTGAAGGAGTCGGTGCGGATGCCGTCGGTGACGCGCATGTAGGTGTCGCCGCGGTCGTCGTCGTTGAGCATGAGGTAGGCGGCGTCGGTGCCGATGAGCTGGCGTACGCGGCGGACGATCGCCTGCAGCACGGCCTCCAGGTCGCGCAGCGAGGACAGGTCGCCCGCCGTCTCGTACAGCGCGGCCAGCTCCGCCTCGCGCCGGCGGCGCTCCTCCAACTGCGCGCGTACCGCCAGCGCGTCGTCGACCAGGGGGCGCAGCGCCACGGCGGCCTCGCCCTGCGCGCCGGCGAGCAGTTCCTCGTACTCCCGCCTGGACGCGCCGTCGCGCAGGAGCCGCAGCAGGCGCTCGGCCGCCATTCCTGCCGTGCCTGCGGCGTGGGCGGTGGTGGGCAGGTCCGTGCCCATCGCGGCCTCCTCCCTCACGGCTCCCTTACCAGGGAGCGCTCCGGCCGGTCGCCGGCGGCGGGGTCACGCACCGTACCGTTCCCGGAGTCGGCGGACCGCATGCTCGCGGTGTCGCCGCGCGGCCGGAGCAGATGCGACACGGTGCCCCAGATGCCGCGGCGGAACAGGAGGACGACGAGGATGAACAGGCTGCCGGTGACGATCCCGACCTCGTCGAACCCGGAGGTCGACAGCCAGTCCTCCAGCCGTACGACGGCCGCCGCCCCCAGCAGGCTGCCCCACAGGGTGCCGATGCCGCCGAGCACCGTCATCACGACGACCTTCCCCGAGGTCGTCCAGTACACCTCCTGCAGCGAGGCGAACCCGTGGTTGACGGCGTACAGCCCGCCGGCGAGCCCGGAGAGGAACGCGGAGACGGTGAAGACGACCACCTTGTAGCGGTCGACGGAGTAGCCGAGCGCCCGGGCGCGGGCCGGGTTGTCCCGTACCGCGGCGACGACGCGGCCGAACGGCGAGTGCACGATGCGCCAGGCGGCGGCCAGGCCGGCGAGGACCAGGGGCAGCGCCGCGTAGTAGTAGACGAAGGAGTCCGACAGGTCGACACCCGGCAGTTCGCGCGGAATGCCCTGAAGCCCGTTCTCGCCGCCCGTGAGGTCACCCCACTGGTTGGCGATGAAGTAGATCATCTGCGCGAAGGCGAGGGTCACCATGGCGAAGTAGATGCCGCTGCGGCGGACCGCGAGCAGCCCGATGGGCACGGCGACGACCGCGGCGGCCACCGCGCCGCCGGCCACCGCCAGCGGGAACGGCACACCGGCGTGGATGGCGATGAGCCCGGTCGTGTACGCCGAGGTGCCCCAGAACGCGGCGTGCCCGAAGGACAGCAGCCCGGCGTGCCCCAGCAGCAGGTCGAACGCGACGGCGAACAGCCCCCAGCAGAGGATGTCGGCGGCCACCGGGGGATAGAGGACCCACGGCAGTCCGAGGACGGACACGAGGCCGGCGGCCAGCAGCCCCCAGCGCAGCCAGGCGGGCCTGGTGCCGAGCCGGTCGAGCAGGGCGAGGATCATAGGGCGTGTTCCTCCTTGCCGAAGAGTCCGGCCGGCCGGACCAGCAGCACCACGGCCATCAGCAGGAAGACCGACGTCTGCGAGAGGACGGGGACGTAGAGGTTGCCGAGTGCCTGGAGCATCCCGATGGCGAAGCCGGCGAACACCGCGCCGGGGATGGAGCCGAGGCCGCCGATGACGACGACCGCGAAGACCACGATGATCAGGTCCGCGCCCATGCCCGAGTTGACCGCGCGCATCGGCGCGGCGAGCACCCCGGCCAGCGCGGCGAGCGCGACGCCGAAGCCGAACACGGGCATGACCCAGCGGGCGGTGTCGATGCCCAGCGCCCTGGTCAGCTCCGGCCGTTCGGTGGCCGCGCGCACCACCGTGCCGACCCGGGTGCGGGTCAGCAGCAGCCAGACGGCGAGGCAGACGACGGCCGCGGCGCCGAGGACGAAGACCTGGTACGCGGGGTAGTCGAAGAGCCCGAGGTCGACGGTGCCCGGGAAGGGGCCCTCGTCGTACGGGGTGGACTGGGCGCCGTACTTCATGCGCAGCAGGTCCTGGCAGACCAGCGCGATGCCGAAGGTGAGCAGGAAGTTGTAGAGCGGGTCGAGGGCGGCGAGCCGGTGGATGAGCAGCCGCTCCAGCAGCATGCCGGCCAGCGCGGCGGCGAGCGGCACCAGCAGCAGCGCCCACCAGAACCCGAGACCCGCGGAGTCCTGCAGGGCCACCGCGCCGAACGCGCCGAGCATGTAGACGGCGCCGTGCGCGAAGTTGACGACGTGGAGCATGCCGAAGATGACGGCGAGGCCGAGGGCGAGCAGCGCGTAGAAGCCGCCGGAGACCAGGCCGTTGAACGCCTGTTGCAGGAAGGAGGTCATCGTGGTCCCGTCCGTCCGCCGCGGCCCGGGGCGGGAGTTCCGCGGGCCGCGGCCGTGGGTGCGCCGGTCAGTTCATCGAGCAGTCGGGTGAGACCGGGCCGAACGCCTCGGTGGCGGGGATGGTCTCCACCTTCTCGGTGAAGTCGCCCTCGGTCTCGCTGTCGGCTGGGTCCTTGACCCGGGCCAGGTAGGCGTCGTGCACGACGCGGTGGTCGGCCGCGCGCACCTCGGCGTTGCGGGCGAAGAAGTCGTCGAACTTCATGCCCTCCAGCTCCTTGTTGACCTCTTCCGCGTCGTCGGTCCCGGCCCGCTGCACGGCTTCGAGGTAGTGCGTGGCGGCGGAGTAGTTGGCGGCGTGGTCGAACGTCGGCCACGTGCCCGCCTTCTCCCTGAACCGCTCGGCCCACTGCCGCGACTCCTCGTCGACGTTCCAGAACCAGGGGGAGGTGAACATCGTCCCGGCGAGCTTGTCCTGCCCGATCGCCTTGATGTCGGTGTCGAACATCAGGCCGATGGCGAGCTGGATGTCCTTGTCCTTGAGTTTGAACTGCTGGTACTGCTTGACGACGTTGACCAGGTCGCCGCCCGCCTGGAGCGTGCCGAGCACGTCCGGGGCCGGCTTCTTCGCGGACGCCTTGAGCAGGAACGTGGAGAAGTTGTCGTTGGGGAACGGGGTCGGGTCCTTGCCCACCACCTCACCGCCGGCCCCCTCGATGGCGGTGCTGAACTGCTTCTCCATGTCCTGGCCGAAGGCGTAGTCCGGATAGATGAGATACCAGCTCTCGCCGCCCTGCTTCGTCACCTCGGTGCCGGTCCCGTTGGCCAGCATGTAGGTGTCGTAGGCCCAGGCGTACGTGTACGGGTTGCAGGACTCGCCGGCCAGCTCCGTGGTCGCGGCGCCGATGTTGAAGTACAGCTTCTTCGACTGCGCGGCGACGTTCGCCACGGCGAGCGCCGCGGAGGAGGTCGGCACGTCGAAGACGGCGTCGGCCTTCTCGCGGTCGTACATGTCCCGCGCCTGGGTGTTGGCGACGTCCGGCTTGTTCTGGTGGTCCGCCGAGATGACCTCGATGTCGTCGGTGACCGCGTCGCCGCCGTGCTTCTTCTCGAAGTCCGCCACGGCCATCTCCACCGCCGTGACCGCGTCCTCGCCGGCCAGCTCCGCGTAGACGCCGGAGAGGTCCGTGAGCACGCCCAGGGTGATTCCGCCGTCGCTGATCTTGCCGCCGCCGGACCCCGGTCCGCCGCCGCCGCAGCCCGCCAGCAGCGATCCCGCCACCACCGTGGCCGTGGCGACCGCGGCTTTCGACCATGGGTGTCCCATGCTTCCTCCTTGAAGTGGTCGATGTTGCCGTGAGGGCCCTTGCGATGGCCGGGCTACAGGCCCAGGTAGTCCAGGAGTTCGTGCTCGCGCTCGCGCACGTCGTCGTTGGCCAGCGACTCGGCGATCCGGCCGCGGTCCAGCAGGTAGTGGCGGTCGGCGACGGTGGCGGCGAAGCGCAGGTTCTGCTCCACCAGCAGCACCGCGGTGCCGTGCCGCTTGGCCTCGCGCAGGATCTCGCCGATGCGCTCGACGACGATCGGCGCCAGTCCCTCGGTCGGCTCGTCGCAGAGCAGCACCCCGGCGCCGGTGCGGAGCACCCGGGCGAGGGCGAGCATCTGCTGCTCGCCGCCGGAGAGCTTGCCGCCCGCACTGCGGCGGCGCTCGGCGAGCGCCGGGAACTCCTCGTACACGCGCGCCAGCGGCCAGGCCGAATCCGCTGTGGCCGGCGGCAGGGTGAGGTTCTCCTCGACGCTGAGACCCGCGTAGATGCCGCGGTCGTCGGGGACGTACCCGAGGCCCCGGCGGGCCCTGCGGTGCGGCGGTACCGCGCCCAGGTCCCGGCCCGCCAGGCGGATGGTCCCGGTGGTGCGCTTGTGTAGGCCCATCACACAGCGCAGGAGCGTGGTCTTCCCCGCTCCGTTGCGGCCCACGAGCGTCACGACCTCGCCGGCGCCGACGGTCAGCGACACCTCGCGCAGCACCTCGGCCTCGTCGTAGTGGGCGGTCACGCCCTGCACCTCAAGCAACGCCGGCCCCCAGGTACGCCTCGACGACCCGCGGGTCGGAGCGGACGGTCCGGTACGGACCCTCGACGAGCACCCGTCCGCGCTGCAGCACCGTGACGGTGTCGGCCAGTGAGCCGACGACGCTCATGTTGTGCTCGACCAGCACCACCGTGCGGCCGGCGCGGATGCGGTCCACCAGCGCGACGGTGCGGTCCACGTCCTCCAATCCCATGCCGGCCGTGGGTTCGTCGAGGAGCAGCACCCGGGGGTCGAGGGCGAGCGCGAGGGCCAGCTCCAGCGCGCGCTTCTGCCCGTACGGCAGGCTGCCCGCCGGCGACTCGGCCCGCTCCGCCAGGCCCACCTGGTCCAGCAGTTCCCGCGCGCGCTCGGTGAACCGCGCCAGCAGCTTGTCCGACCGCCAGAACCGGCGGCCCAGGTCGGTGCCCGCCTGCAGCGCGAGTTCCAGATGCGCGCGTGCCGTCACGCCGGGGAAGAGGCTGGTGACCTGGAAGGAGCGGGCCACGCCGAGACGCGCCACCCGCTCCGGCGGCAGCCCGGTGATGTCCTGCTCCGCCAGCTCGATCCGCCCCGCCGACGGCGGCAGGAAGCCGGTCAGCAGGTTGAACAGGGTCGTCTTCCCGGCCCCGTTGGGGCCCACCAGGGCGTGGACCGTGCCTTCCGCGACGTCCAGGTCCACGTCGTCGACGGCGCGGAAGCCCTGGAACGCCTTCGTCAGGCCACGGGTGGACAGGATGGCGCGCGGGAGTGCGGTGGTGTCACCGCTCGTCGTTCTCGTCGTGCTCGTCATGCCGACCTCGGATGCCGCGGGGTGGGTGCCGACAGGGCGTCGGCGTCGGGGAGAACGTAGAAGCGGACGGCACGCGCGACTACAGAGAAGGTCTCCACAAGGCGGCGGTCCGGAGTGTGGTTTTCCTCCGTGGTCCGGGTCCCGGACCCCGGTCAACATGTCCGCCATGGCGATGATGGACATCCCGCTCAACAGTTGGCTGCTGTTCGACCACGGGCCGCGCTACTTCCACGACACCGAGGTCGTCACCCGCTTCCCGGACGGGAGCCGGCACCGCTACACCTACGCGGACTTCGGGCGCCGGGCGCAGCAGCTCATGCACGCGCTCGACGCCCTGGCGCTGCCGTCCGGCGCCAGGGTGGCCACGCTGGCCTGGAACGGCTACCGGCACCTGGAGGCGTACTGGGCGGTGCCCTGCACCGGACGGGTGCTGCACACCCTGAACGTACGGCTGTCCGCGGACGAACTCGCCTACATCGTCAAGCACGCCGACGACCGGGTCGTGCTCGTGGACGCCGACCTGCTGCCGCTGCTGGAACAGGTCGCGGAGCGCGGCGGCCTCGCGGGCGTCGACCACGTGGTGGTCCTCGCGGACCGGGTGCCGCCCGGCACCACGCTGCCGGGCGCCCTGGCCTACGAAGAGCTCATCGCCGCGCAGCCCGTGACGTACGAGCCGCGCGAGATCGACGAGCGGTCGCCGCTCGGCCTCTGCTACACCTCCGGTACCACGGGCCGGCCCAAGGGCGTGGTCTACACCCACCGCTCGACCATGCTGCACGCCCTCGCAGGATCCTCCCGGGCCGCGATGTCCATCGGCCCGGGCGACGCCGTGCTTCCGGTGGTGCCGATGTTCCACGCCAACGCCTGGGGCCTGCCCTACACCGCCACCCCGTACGGCGCCAAGCAGGTGTTCTACGGCGGGCCGCTGGACGAGGCGGCGCTCGTGGAGCTGATGGCCGAGGAGCGCGTGACCGTCGCCGCCGGCGTGCCGACCGTGTGGATGGCCGTGGCGGACGCCCTCGCCGCCCGCGGCGGCGGCCTGCCGGACGTACGGCACCTGCTGTGCGGCGGGGCGCGGCCGGCGCGCGCACTCATCGACCGCTACCGCACCGAGTTCGGCATCCCGCTGGTGCAGATCTGGGGCATGACGGAGACGTCACCGCTCGCCAGCTTCGCCTGGCCGAAGGAGCGCATGCGCGGCTGGGACGAGGAACGGCTCGCGGACGCCGTCCGCGGCATGGCGGGGCTGCCCCTGCCGGGGGTGCAGACGCAGATCCGCGACGGGGACGGGCGCCCGCTGCCCTGGGACGGCGCGTCGATGGGCGAACTGCTGGTGCGCGGGCCCTGGGTGGCGGACGCGTACCTCGGGGAGGAGGGCGGCGGGCAGTTCACCGAGGACGGCTGGTTCGTCACCGGCGACATCGCGACCGGCTCGCCCGACGGCTACTTCGTCATCACCGACCGCGCCAAGGACCTCGTCAAGTCGGGCGGGGAGTGGATCTCCTCGGTCGACATGGAGTCGGCGGTGATGGCGATGGACGCCGTCACCGAGGCCGCCGTGGTCGCGGTGCCGGACGAGAGGTGGTCGGAGCGGCCGCTGGTGTGCGTCGTCCTCCGCCACGGCGCGACGGTGACCCTGGACGAGGTGCGTACGCACCTGGAGCGGAGCGGTTTCGCGCGCTGGCAACTGCCGGACCGCGTCGAACTCGTGGACGCGGTGCCCCGCACCGGCACCGGCAAGTTCGACAAGAAGGCGCTGCGCGCCCGCTTCGCGTCCTGAGCGCCGGCCGGGCGCGGCGCGCCGTACGCTCTTCTGCTACGGCGCCTCGTGCCGCGCGTCCGCCGCGGCGGGGCGCTCCGCCAGCCGGATGCCCGGCCAGCGGTCCGCGGCGGCCAGCTCCCGGGTGACCTCGACGATGCCCCGGCGGACCGCCGCGACGCTGTCCCGCGGTTCGTAGCGGTCCGTGGCGGTGAGGACGGCGACGTGTCGGCGGAGCGCCGGGGCCACGATGCGGCGCACGCCGAGCCGGTGCGGGTCGTGGTCCGCGACCACCGAGCGCGGCAGGATCGTGCACGCCTCGCCGCTCTCCGCGATGCGGATGAGCGTGCCGAGCGACTCCACGTCGCCGACGTTCACGGGCACCATCGCGTGCGCGGCGAACGCGCGGTCCACCAGGGTCCGCAGGTTGCTGCGCGCGCCCGGCGTCACCAGCGGCACGTGCCGCAGGTCGGTCAGGGGCACGTCGGCCTGCGCCGCGGGGGCGGGATCCGGTTGGCCGATCAGATACAGGCTCTCCGAGTACAGCGGCAGCTCCGCCGGGCGCGGCGCGGCGTCCTCGCGGAAGACGGCGGCCAGGTCCAGCCGTCCGGCGAGCAGCAGTTCGTGCACGTAGCCGCTCATCGACTCGAACATCTGCAGGTGGATGCCGGGGTAGTGGGCCCGTACCCAGGTGAACAGGGCGGGCGCGAGCGGCGCGGCCACCGTGGTCGGCAGCCCGATCGCGACCGGGCCGTGCACCGGCGGCCGGCTGACGGCGATGTCCTGCGCGAGCCGGTCGAACTGGCGCACCAACTGCTGGGCGTCCCGGTACAGCGCCCGGCCCGCGGACGTGGGCCGCACGCCGCGCGGGCCGCGGTCCAGCAGCCTGACCCCGAGATGCGCTTCGAGGTGGGCCATGCGCTGGCTGATCGCGGGCTGCGAGACGTGCAGCGCCCGGGTGGCCCGGGAGAGGCTGCCGGCGTCGACGACGGCGATGAAGTCTCGCAGTTGAGCGATGTCCACGGGTTTCTCCGCACCGCCTTCCCACTGATGCCTCGCCGACGGGACGTGTCCCGCCCGGCGCCTACGCGGAGGTGTGCCGTTCTGCCTGCGCGGCGATGCGGCGGGCGCGTTCGACGACCGGCCGGTCGATCATCTCACCGGCCACCGCCGCCGCGCCGTCGTGACCCGCGGCCAGCACCCGCCGGGCCCAGGCCAGCTCGTCCTCGTCGGGCGCGTAGGCGGCGTGCACCTGCTCCACCTGCACCGGGTGGATGCACAGCTTGCCGCCGAAGCCCCAGTCCCGGCCGCGGCCCGCGGCCCGGGCCACGGCCGGCGCGTCGCGTACCGCCGTGGTGACGCCGTCGACGGGCGCGGGCAGGCCGTGCGCGGCCGACCAGCGGACCAGATCCGCCCGCGCGGAGTCGAGCGCCAGGTCGTCGCGTACGCCCAGATCGAGGGCGAGGTCGACGCTGCCGAAGAGCAGCCGCAGGCAGTCGGGCTCCGCGGCGATGCCGTCGAGTCCGACCAGCCCGCGCGCCGACTCGATCAGGGGGAGCACGGGGGCGCCGCCCGCCCGCGCGGCCTGCCGTACCTGTGCCGCGGACTCCGCCTTGGGCAGCACGACGGCCGCGGGGGACAGCGCCCGGCAGACGGCGAGGTCGTCGGCGAACTCGGCGGTCCGGGGACCGTTGACCCGCACCGCCACCGGCACGGCCGCGTCCCGCGGCCAGCCGGCGGACAGGCTGTCCCGGGCGGCCGCCTTGTCGCGGGCGGCCACGGCGTCCTCCAGGTCGACGATCACGGCGTCGGCACCGCTGCCGACGGCCTTCGCGAACCGGTCGGGCCGGGTGGCGGGCACGAACAGCCAGCTCACCGCCGCGCTGAGCGCCACCGCCTGCCCGGTCATACGGTGCCTCCCGCGGCCAGCGCGTCGATCTCGTCGTCCGCGAGACCCACCTCGGCGAGGATGTCCCGGGTGTGCTCGCCGAGCCCGGGCACGGGATCCATCCGCGGGGCGTCGTCGACCGGGCCGGGCGGGGCCAGCGCCGGTATCGGGCCGGCCGGGGTCTGCACCTCGTGCCAGCGGTTGCGGGCCGCCAACTGCGGGTGCTGCCACACGTCGGCGAGCGAGTTGACCCGGGCGTACGCCACCGGGACCGCCGCCAGCAGCTCGACGGCCTCGGCGCCGGTCAGCTCGGCGAAGCGCGCCGCGATGAGCGCGCCGAGGGTCTCGCGGTGCGCGTTACGGGCCGCGTTGCCCGCGTAGTCCGGGTGCGCCGCCAGCTCTGGCCGCCGCAGGAAGCGCTCGCAGAAGGCCGCCCACTCGCGCTCGTTCTGGACGCACATCATCACGACCTTGCCGTCCCCGGCGGTGAAGGGGCCGTACGGATAGATAGTGGCGTGCGCCGCGCCCGCCCGCGGCGGCGGCTCGGCGCCGTCGTAGGCGTAATAGAGCGGGAAGCCCAGCCACTCCACCGTGGCCTCCAGCATCGACACCTCTACGTGCGCCCCCTCGCCGGTCCTGCCGCGCTCGATCAGGGCGGCGAGGACCGAGCTGTACGCGTACATCCCCGCCGCGATGTCGGACACCGAGATGCCCACCTTCGCCATCTCCGCGGCCGTGCCGGTCACCGACAGCAGCCCGGACTCGCTCTGCACCATCAGGTCGTAGGCCTTCGCGGTGGCGTACGGGCCAGGGGTGCCGTAGCCGGAGATGTCGCAGACGACCATCCGGGGGTGCGCGGCGCGCAGCTCCGCCCAGCCGAGCCCGGCGCGCTCGGCCGCGCCCGGTGCCAGGTTCTGCACGAAGACGTCGGCGCGCGCGAGCAGCCGGCGCAGCACGTCGCCGCCGCGCGGATCCTTGATGTCGAGGGTGAGCGACTCCTTGTTGCGGTTGGCCCAGACGAAGTGCGAGCTGAGCCCGCGCACGCGGCTGTCGTACGCGCGGGCGAAGTCACCGCTGCCGGGCCGCTCCACCTTGATCACACGGGCGCCGAGGTCGGCGAGCTGGCGGGTGGCGTACGGGGCGGCGACGGCCTGTTCGAGCGAGACGACGGTGATTCCGCGGAGGGGTTGCATGCGTTTCCTTCTCTCGGGCTTGCGCAGAGGACCGGCGGCGGACCTCAGACCACGAAGCTCACGGCGATGACGAGGGCGAGCGAGACGACCGAGGCCAGCGCGGTGACGAAGGTGAGCGCCTTGAGCGCGCCCCGGGTGGTCACCCCGAGCAGCGGCTGGAACATCCAGAAGAAGTTGCTGTTCACCTGGAGGGCGAAGAGCGATCCCGAGCCGATCGCCAGCGCCAGCACGGCCGGCGGTACGGCGAGTTCGCCCATGATCGGGGCGATGATCCCGGCCGCGGCGATGGCGGCGACGCCGATGGAGCCGATGGCCAGGTGCAGGAGCGCCGCGACCAGCCAGACCAGCAGGATCGTCACGACGGTGGACATGCCCGCGTCGGCGGAGAAGATCCCGGCGAGCACGTCGTCGAGGCCGGTCTCGCCGATCACCGCGCCGAGTGAGCCGCCGACCCCGGTGACCAGCAGGATCTGTCCCGTGCTGTGGAAGCCCTCGGTCATCGCCTCGCCCACCCGCTCGTCGGTGAGCACCCACTTCGCCAGGGCGTACGCGCCGACCAGGCCGGCGAACAGGGCGAACGCGGGGTCGCCGAGGAAGGTGAGCAGATCGGACTTCACCCCGGCGGCGTCGCTGATCGCGCCGGTCGCGATGAGCAGCAGCGGGACGACGATCGGCAGCAGCGAGAGGTACAGCGGCGGCATCGGCCTGCGGGCTCCGGGCACGTCGGCCTCGGGCGCGTCCGCCGCCACGGACGTGGCCGCGGCGGGGGCCTCGGCGGTGGTGACGGGGCCGGGTCCGCCTGCCGGGCGGCGGCCGGAGCCGGGCGCCGCGGCGTTCCCGCGGGATCCGCGCGGGGGTGCGGACCTCACGCCGCCCGCGCCGGTGGCCGGGGCGTCGCGGTCGTCCTGGTGGTCCGGGCCGTCCCGGTCGTCCTGCGCGTTCTCGGCGTCGGGCACCTCGTCGGTGTCCGCGTTCCACAGGCCGTGGCGCAGCAGCCGGCCGTAGAGGAACGTGGTGAGCAGCGCGGCGAGCGGGCCGAGGACGAACCCGTACACCAGCATCGTGCTGAGCGGTACGTGCAGCAGCCCGGCGATCGCCAGGGTGCCGAGGCCGGGCACGACGAACACGTAGCCGACCAGGATGCCCGCGCTCAGCGCGCCGCTCATCATCGGCAGCCCGTAGCGCCCCATCCGCGGCGCCGCGGACTTGGCCAGCGGGGCGGCGAGGACGAGCTGGACGTCCACGTAAATGGACGGGAAGACCGCGCTCAGGGCCCCGGCGAGCGCATAGGGGAGCTTTCCGGGGCCGAGGGCGCGCAGCAGTTTCTCGACCAGTTTCTGCAGCGATCCCATGGAGTTCAGCAGCGAGCCGAGCAGGACGCCGAAGCCGATCAGCAGACCGACTTCCGCCATGATGTCGCCGAATCCGTCCACGATCGTGTGGATGGTGCCTTCGAAGCCGAGGCCGGACGCGATACCGAGATAGAGGGAGCCGATGACCAGGGCGATCACCGGTTCCACCTTCGGTACCAGAATGAGCAGGATGACCACGAGGATGGCTATCGCTGTATGCAGTGCTGTCAAGGGAGTTCCTCTCACCACGGTGTGAGTGCATGAGATGGAAACACGGTGGTCACGGGGGCGGAAGGCGGAGATCCGCGATAGGGGTATCAGCCGCGGTTATGGCTTCCGGGGCACGTCGCGAAGCAATGTGCGACCGCGATATCCGGATCAGGTCACGAGGCCGTTTGTCCGGCCATCGCCGGAAAACGTGGTGGAATCCGAAGCCCCTCAGTGAGGGCCGGAACCGGGGTCGCCGTAGCGCACGACCTTCGTGGGAACGACGACACGCAGCGGCGCGGCGTTGTCCGGATCGGCATCCGACTCGTTCATGCGGCGCAGCAGCAGTTCCGCCGCCCGCCGGCCGAGTTCGCGCGGGTCGTACGCCACGATCAGCGGCACGCCGAGCACGTCGGCCAGCTCGAAGTCGTCGAAACCCGCCAGGCTGACGGGGCGCCCGAGCCGGCTCGTGGCGCGGAAGGCCCCGAGGGTGTTGCGGCTGTTGGCGCAGAAGAGCGCCGTCGGGGGCTGGGGGAGTTCGAGCAGCTCCAGGGCGGCGGCCTCGGCGGCCGGGATGGTGCGCTGCCGCAGCCGCACGTACCGCTCGTCCAGCGCGACGCCCGCCTCCTCCAGCGCGACGCAGAAGCCGCGGAACCGCTCGGCGCTGGTCCAGACGGACGGCGGCAGGCCGAGGAAGCCGAGCCGGGTGTGGCCGGCTGCCAGGAGACCGGCCGTCGCCTCGCGCGCGCCACCGAAGTCGTCCACCAGCACGCAGTCCAGCGGCACGCCGGACGGGGGGCGGGCACCCAGGACGATGGGCACCGAGCCCGGCTGCGCGGCGAGGTGGGAGTGGTCGTTGCCGGCGGGCACGACGATCATGCCGTCGACGCGGCGGGCCGTCAGCTCCTCCACGAGCCGCCGCTCGCGTTCGACGTCCTCGTCGGTGTTCGTGAGGACGACCTTCAGGCCGTGCCGGCTGACGCCCGACTCCACGCCCAGGGCGAACTGGGAGTAGAAGGGGTTCGCGAGGTTCGTGACCACGAGGCCGATCAGCCCGCTGGTCCGCCCCAGCCGGAGGTTGCGGGCGACCTCGTTGCGCCGGTAGCCGAGGGAGTCGACCGCGGCGAGCACGCGTTCCCGGGTCGCCTTGCTCACCCCGGGGTCGTCGTGCAGCACGCGGGACACCGTCATGGGACTCACCGACGCGTGCTCGGCGACGTCGCGCATCGTCGGAGGGCGACGAGATGGAGAATCCTCGGTCACCGTCTTCTCCCCCGCTGTGTCACGTCGAGGCGCCCCCGCGCCCGGCCCGCTGCACGACGGCGGACGAGGAGATTCCGCGATCCCTGCCGTCGACCTGCCGAGCAGCACCACGCTAGCACCGAACCCCATGGACCGAGGCCGGAGAGCGACGCCGAGACCACGGAACGTGTGGGGAAGCGTATCGATCTGAGTTCGGCAGGGCGATGGTAACGCTATCTTCGCGCTGAGCGCGATGCCTACGCACCGTAAAACCCGTTCGGTGACGGGGAGTTCGCCGACGCGGCGCATCGATCTTCTTACGTGCCAGCTCAGGAGGGTGCGGTCCAACCCGGGGGAACGCACCCCCTTGACGCCGGCGCGTCCGGCCTTTACGTTCCAACCGCACTGCCGCATGGTAACGATAACTCGCCCAGAGCTTCCGTCACTTGAAGGACCGGCGCACCGGGCCTTCGGCCCCAGAACGTGCTTGCAGCCCGCACTCCAGTGATGCTCCGTGCCGGGTCCCGAGCCCGTCGGCCGGACTGCCAGCGGCGCTGGAGCACCGGCACCACCAGGGTCATCGACAACGCAGGCGCACGGCACCGGACGGTCCCGTGCGCCGCAATCAAAGACAAGGCAGAGACATGTCGCAGCCCGATCCGTCCACCCCGGCCCCGTCCCGCCGCCGCTTCCTGGCCTCCACCAGCGGGCTGCTCGCCGTGAGCACCCTGGGCGCAGGCGCCCGTGGAGGCACCGCCGCCGCGGCGGTGCCGGGGGATGCGCCCTCGGCCGGGCCCGCCCGCGACTACGTACGCCTGGTCGACCCGTGGGTGGAGGCCGACGTCGGCCGGTTCTTCTTCTTCCAGTCGGCGAGTAACCCCTTCGGCATGGTCAAGCTGCGCCCGGACACCAGCACCCACTCGGTCTGGGGCACCGGCTACCGCAGGAGCGAGTCCCACGTGAAGGGCTTCAGCCACCTGCACTGCTGGCAG
Source organism: Streptomyces sp. NBC_01808 (assembly GCF_035917395.1). Taxonomy (NCBI): domain Bacteria; kingdom Bacillati; phylum Actinomycetota; class Actinomycetes; order Kitasatosporales; family Streptomycetaceae; genus Streptomyces; species Streptomyces sp. NBC_01808. The sequence continues at coordinate 635,471 of NZ_CP109072.1, read as the reverse complement.
ATCGCCGGAGTCCAGATGATGCCCACGTCGGGGGAGGGGGTGCCGAAGCTGGAGGGTGACACCGGCTGGCAGTCGTACGTGAACCACGATGTCGGCGAGGCGGCGGAACCCGGCTATCACAAACTCCACTTGGACCGGTACGGCATCACCGCCGAGCTGACCTGCACCGATCGAGTCGGTCTGCACCGCTACACGTACGACGAGCCGGGTCCGGGCGAGATCGTCGTCAACCTCGGCGGTGTGCTCGGTGAGGCCGAGATGCAGGACGCCCACGTCACCAGGGTGAGCGACCGCGTGATCGAGGGATACGCGGCACAGGTCGGCACGATCACCAACGGCTACTACTACGGGCAGAGCGACAACAAGCACACGAAGCTCTTCTTCAGCATTCAGTTCGACCGGGCCTTCGACTCCATGCACGGGTGGGCGGACGGCGAGCTGGTCGACGGCGGCGCGGCGGTCGGCGAGGTCGAGGGTGACGGGGCGGGCTTCTATGTCCGGTACGGCCGTCTCGATGCGGGTGAGCAGGTGCAGGTGAAGGTCGCGTTGTCCTTCACGGGGGTCGCCGGGGCGCGGAAGAACCTGGAGGCGGAGCTGCCGGGCTGGGACTTCGATGCGGTGAAGGCGGCGTCGCAGGAGCACTGGAACCGGCTGCTGGGCCGTATCGACGTTGAAGGGGGCAGCGACCAGCAGCAGGTGAAGTTCTATACCGACCTGTTCCACGTCCTGTGCGGCCGCAGCGTGATCAGCGACGCCGACGGCACGTACCTCGACAACACCTGGAGCCGCGGGCGGATCGGCCGGCTGCCGCTCGACAGGTCAGGTCACCCGCGGTTCGCGATGTACAACTACGACGCGCTGTGGTTGACGCAGTGGAACCTCAACACCGTGCTGGGGCTGGCCTATCCGGAGATCTACTCCAGCATCGTGAAGTCGCAACTGCAGATGTACCAGGACGGGGGGCTGCTGCCGCGAGGCCCCGTGGCCGGCAACTACTCGTTCGTCATGACCGGTTCCCCGGCCACCTCGTTCATCAGCGGCGCCTGGAACAAGGGGATCCGGGACTTCGACATCGACCTCGCGTACGAGGCCATGCTCGACGCCCACTCCCTCGGCGGCCTCTTCGACAAGGCCCCGTACGAATACGCCACCTGGGGGGAGAACCAGGGCGGCGGCCGCGCCTACCTCGACCTCGGGTACGTACCCCACGACCTGCACGCCGGATGGCGCAGCCGCGGCGCCGGGGAAACCGTCGAGTACGCGTTCCAGGACTGGACGCTGGGTCAGTTGGCGCGGCGGCTCGGCAAGTCGGGCCTCAACGTGGCGCAGTTCGCCGAGGTGTCGGTGTCGTCGGAGGTGAACGACTCGACACAGGCGGGCGTGCGGGCGGTCGACGGGCGGCCGCCGCGGTCCAGCGTGACCCAGCCGGGGAACGCCGGGTGGGTCTCGAAGGAGCGGAAGCCGTGGATCAGGCTGGACTGGGCGGAGAAGAAGCGCGTTCACAAGGTGGTGCTCACCGACCGCACCGAAGGTGATTCGCGGGTGAACTCCGGTGTGCTGGTGTTCAGCGACGGATCGTCGGTGAACGTGAACGGCGTTCCCGGTGACGGCCGGAAGAAGGCGGTGGAGTTCCGGCCCAGGCGGGTGAGCTGGGTGAGGTTCGAGGCGACCGGCGGCACCGGCGAGAACGTGGGGCTCGACGAGTTCGAGGTGTGGGACGACACCGATGCCGGTGCCTTTCTCATCGAGAGGTCCGGGAGCTGGCGTAACCTCTTCGACCGCTCCACCGGATTCGTCCGGCCCAGGGACGCGAACGGCCGCTGGAAGGACCCCTTCGACCCGCTGTCCCCCGACGACTTCGTCGAGGCCAGCTCCTGGCAGGCCACCTGGTACGCCTCGTACGACGTCCTCGGGCTGGCCAACAGGCTGGGCGGCAGGACCGCCTACGCCGACAAGCTCAACGGCGCCTTCGAGCGGTCCGAGGAGGCCGAGTTCACGGGGGCGGGGCAGAACGGCGACGAGGATGCGTACGTCAACTACGGCAACCAGCCCGGTCTGCAGATGGCGCACCTCTTCAACTATGTCGGTCATCCCTGGCTGAGCCAGTACTGGGTGCGCAAGGTCAAGGAGATCACGTACGGCGCTACGACCACGACGAAGGGATACGGGGGGCACGACGAGGATCAGGGCCAGATGGGGTCGATGAGTGCGCTGATGGCGATGGGGTTGTTCGAGGTGACGGGGGCGAGTCTGTCCCGGCCGGTGTACGACATCACGTCGCCGGTGTTCGACGCGGTGACCATTCAACTGCACCCGGACTACTACGCGGGCGGCCGGTTCCGGATCGTCACCCACGACAACTCCGCCGAGCACATGTACATCCAGCGGGCGACCCTCAACGGAGGGCGGCAGGACAACGCCTGGTTCCACCACGACCGCCTCATCGCGGGCGGGACGCTGGAGCTGTGGATGGGCCCGGAGCCCAACAAGGACTGGGGTGTGGCCGAACTCCCGCCGTCGAAGTCGCCCGAGGCGCACGCGGTGCTCTACGCCACGCGCGACACCGTACGCCTCGACGCGGGCGAAAGCGGCACCCTCACGCTGGCCGCCCGCAACCTCACGAACCGGCCGGTCAAAGCCACCTGGCGCGCCGAGACCCCCACGGGCATCACGATCCAGCCCGCGAGCGGAAGCCTCACCGCACCCGCCGACGACACCGGCGCACACGACCTCACCCTGCGAGTCGCCGACAGCACCGCGCCGGGACTGCATCGCGTCGTGATCACCAGCCGGGCCGCCGACGGCACCGAACTACCCGACGCCATCACGTACATCCACGTCGCACCCGCGCTCTCGATCGAGACCGAGCCGGCGGAGCTGCACTTGCTGGAATCCGCCCCCGTCGCCTTCCAGGTGCGGCTGACCGGCCATGGTGATCAGGACCTCGGCGCCGATGTCTCCCTGCGGACCCCCGAGGGCTGGCGCGTCGAGCCGGAGACCCGCACCGTGCAGGTCGCCGCCGGCGCGAGCGCCACCACCACCTTCACCGTCACCCCGCCGCAGGGTGTCGTCGGACCGCAGACCCTCACGCTGCTCGCCGAGGGCGGATGGGGCACCGCCGAGCACCAGCCCTCCGCCACCGTCCACCGGGTCGTCGCCCGTCTCGGCGACGCCGACCTGGCCACCGAGGAGTTCGCGCTGGCGCCGAACCGCTACGGCGACTACCCCGCCGTCTTCCCCGACGACGTCGACTTCGCCATCGGCAGCAGCGACCCGGCGACCGCCTGGAGCTACATCCACCCCGGCCCCAGCGACGCCTGGGCGGGCGCCAAACCGCACACCTTCACGCTCCGCTTCGACCTGGACGAGCCGCCCGCCGCCGACCTGGCCCTCACCGCCTGGCTCGTCGACACCCAGCAGTCCGGACCGTCCCTACAGGTCACCCTCAACGACGGACCGGCCACCACCGTCAACCTGCCCGGCGGCGGCGGTGACGGCTTCCACTGGGGTGACGGCACCGGCGGAGCCATCCGCCCCGCCACACTCGACGTCACCCTCCCCGCCGCCCGGCTCCGCACCGGCCGGAACACCGTCACGCTCACCAACACAGCCGGCTCCTGGATCGTCTACGACGCCCTCGCCATCCGCGAGACGTCGTAGCCGCAGTCCACCGTGCACGACCGCGCAACGAGCTCGTCAACCGTGTCCAAACGATCGACAGGGGATTGCCCATGCCTGCACGGAAAGCCATCGGTGGAATGTCTCGCCGCCGCCTCCTCCTGTCCACCGGCGGCATGCTCGGCGCCGGTGTGGTGGGCGCGTACGGCCCGGGGAGCGCCTGGGCGGCAACGCCGGGAGCCGCGGGGGAGGCGGGCCGGGACTACGTGAAGCTCGTGAACCCCTGGGTGGAGGCGGATCGGGGCCGGTTCTTCTTCTTCCAGTCGGCCAGCAACCCGTTCGGCCTGGTCAAGCTGCGCCCTGACACCAGCACCCACGCGACGTGGGGGACGGGCTACATGCGCAAGGAGAACCAGGTCAAGGGCTTCAGTCACCTGCACTGCTGGCAGATCTCCGGGGTGCAGGTGATGCCCACGACCGGAGAGGGGGTGCCGAAGCTGGAGGGTGACACCGGCTGGCAGTCGTACGTGAATCACGACGTCGGTGAGGTGGCGGAACCCGGCTACCACAAACTCCACTTGGACCGGTACGGCATCACCGCCGAGCTGACCTGCACCGATCGAGTCGGTCTGCACCGCTACACGTACGACGATGCCGGCGGAAGCGAGATCGTCGTCAACCTCGGCGGGACGCTGGGCGAAGCGATCATGAAGAACGCCCGCATCACCAGGCGTAGCAACCGCGAGGTGGAGGGCTACGTATTCCAGCGCGGCACCGGTTATCCCGATCACCACAACCAGCTCTTCTTCAGCATTCAGTTCGACCGGGCCTTCGACTCCATGCACGGGTGGGCGGACGGCGAGCTGGTCGACGGCGGCGCGGCGGTCGGCGAGGTCGAGGGTGACGGGGCGGGCTTCTATGTCCGGTACGGCCGTCTCGATGCGGGTGAGCAGGTGCAGGTGAAGGTCGCGTTGTCCTTCACGGGGGTCGCCGGGGCGCGGAAGAACCTGGAGGCGGAGCTGCCGGGCTGGGACTTCGATGCGGTCAAGACGGCCTCACAGGAGCACTGGAACCGGCTGCTGGGCCGTATCGATGTCGAAGGGGGCAGCGACCAGCAGCAGGTGAAGTTCTATACCGACCTGTTCCACGTCCTGTGCGGCCGCAGCGTGATCAGCGACGCCGACGGCACGTACCTCGACAACACCTGGCAGCACCGCAAGGTCCAGAAGATCCCGTCGGACGCCCGCGGTGTGCCGCGGTACGCGATGTACAACTACGACGCGCTGTGGTTGACGCAGTGGAACCTCAACACCGTGCTGGGGCTGGCCTATCCGGAGATCTACTCCAGCATCGTGAAGTCGCAGCTCCGGATGTACCAGGACGGGGGGCTGCTGCCGCGAGGCCCGGTGGCCGGCGACTACTCGTGGGTGATGACCGGATCGCCCGTGACCTCGTTCATCAGCGGCGCCTGGAACAAGGGGATCCGGGACTTCGACATCGACCTCGCGTACGAGGCCATGCTCGACGCCCACTCGCTCGGCGGCCTCTTCGAGGCGGGCTCCTTCGAGTACGGGCGCTGGGGAAGTTGCGGCGGCGCCCGCTACTACTTCGACCTCGGATACGTACCGAACGAGATCTGCGGCGGACCGCTTGAGGGCGGTGCGGGGCAGACGCTGGAGTACGCGTTCCAGGACTGGACGCTGGGTCAGCTGGCGCGGCGGCTGGGCAAGTCGGGCCTCAACGTGGCGCAGTTCGCCGAGGTGTCGGTGTCGTCGGAGGTGAACGACTCGACGCAGGCGGGCGTGCGGGCGGTGGACGGCCGGCCGCCGCGTTCCAGCGTGACCGAGCCGGTGAACGTGGAGTGGGCGTCCAGAGAGCAGAAGCCGTGGATCAAGCTGAGCTGGGCGGAGAAGAAGCGCGTTCACAAGGTGGTGCTCGCCGACCGCACCGAAGGTGATTCGCGGGTGAACTCCGGTGTGCTGGTGTTCAGCGACGGATCGTCGGTGAACGTGAACGGCGTTCCCGGTGACGGCCGGAACAAGGTGGTGGAGTTCCGGCCCAGGCGGGTGAGCTGGGTGAGGTTCGAGGCGACCGGCGGCACCGGTGAGAACGTCGGGCTGGGCGAGTTCGAGGTCTGGGACGACACCGACATGGGCGCCTTCCTGATCGAAAGGTCGGGGAGCTGGCGCAACCTCTTCGACCGCTCCACCGGATTCATCCGGCCGCGTGCCATGAACGGCCGCTGGCAGGAACCGTTCGACCCGCTGTCGCACGAGGACTTCGTCGAGGCGAATTCATGGCAGGCGACCTGGTTCACCTCTCACGACGTGATCGCTCTGGCCAACAGGCTCGGCGGACGGAAGGCGTACGCCGACAAGCTCAACTACGCCTTCGAGCAGTCCGCCGACGCGAACTTCATCGCCGAGTACGGGAAGGGCCACGTCAGCTACGGCAACCAGCCCGGACTGCAGGTGGCCCACCTCTTCAACTACGTGGGACATCCGTGGCTGACCCAGTACTGGGTACGGCAGGTGAAGGAGAAGACCTACGGCGCGACATCGACCACCGACGGCTACGGCCACTTCGACGAGGACCAGGGCCAGATGGGGTCGATGAGTGCGCTGATGGCGATGGGGTTGTTCGAGGTGACGGGGGCGAGTCTGTCCCGGCCGGTGTACGACATCACGTCGCCGGTGTTCGACGCGGTCACGATTCAACTGCACCCGGACTACTACGCGGGCGGCCGGTTCCGGATCGTCACCCACGACAACTCCGCCGAGCACATGTACATCCAGCGGGCGACCCTCAACGGACGGCGGCAGGACAACGCCTGGTTCCACCACGACCGGCTCGCCGCGGGCGGCACGCTGGAGCTGTGGATGGGCCCGGAGCCCAACAAGGACTGGGGCGTAGCGGAACTCCCGCCGTCGAAGTCTCCGGAAGCGCCCGCGGTGCTCTACGCCACGCGCGACACCGTACGCCTCGACGCGGGCGAAAGCGGCACCCTCACGCTGGCCGCCCGCAACCTCACGAACCGGCCGGTCAAAGCCACCTGGCGCGCCGAGACCCCCACGGGCATCACGATCCAGCCCGCGAGCGGAAGCCTCACCGCACCCGCCGACGACACGGCCGAACGGGACCTCACTCTCCGCGTGGGCCCCGACGCCGCGCCGGGACTGCACCGCGTCGTCATCACCGGAGAGGCCGCCGACGGCACCGAACTACCCGACGCCATCACGTACGTCCACATCGCACCGGTACTCGCGATCGAGGCCGTCCCGGAGCGGCTGATCCTGCTGCAAGACACCCCGTCGACGGTCCGGGTGCAGGTGAACAGCAACGACGTCGACCGGGCACACGCCGTCGACGTCGGCCTTAAGGCGCCGGACGGCTGGACCGCCGAGCCCGCGAAGCGATCGCTCGACGTCCCCGCCGGCGACAAGGCCACGGCCACGTTCACCCTCACCCCGCCGGCGGAGGCGTCCGGCGAGCAGCCCCTGACGCTCACCGCCGCATGGGAGGAGGGCGGCGTCGAGCGTGAGCTGTCCGCGACCGTGAGCCGCAAGGTGGCCCTGGTCGGCAAGATCGACCTGGCCACGGGGGAGTTCGCGCTGGCGCCGGCCCGCTACGGCGACTACCCCAAGACGTTCCCCGACGACGTCGACTTCACGATCGGCAGCAGCGACCCCGCCACCGCGTGGAGCTACATCCACCCCGGCCCCAGCGACGGCTGGGCCGGCGCCAAGCCGCACACCTTCACGCTCCGCTTCGACCTCGACGAGGCACCCGCCGCCGATCTGGCCCTCACCGCCTGGCTCATCGACACCCACGAATCCGGACCGCCGACCCTGCAGCTCTCCCTCAACGACGGACCGGCCACGAACGTCACCGTTCCCAAGGGCGGCGGCCAGGGCTACCACTGGGGCGACGGAAAGGACGGAGCCATCCGCCCGAGCACCCTCGACGTCACGCTCCCCGCCGACCGGCTGCGCACCGGCCGGAACGTCCTCACGCTCACCAATGCCACCGGCTCCTGGCTGGTCTACGACGCGATCGCCATCCGGGAACGCCCGTAGGCGACGGCCGCCGACCGGAGCCCGGGCCGCCACCGGCCGGGCTCCGGTCCGCTTCCCGGTACGCGATGCCGGTCACTGAGCGGTGTAGCGGTGTAGCCGCCGTCGACGGGCAGCGCGACGCCGACCACGAAACCGGCTCCGGGGCTGCACAGCCACAGGACGGCTGGGCCATTTCGTCGGCGGTGCCGAGCCGGTTGATGGGCTGGTTGGCCTCGGCCCCGGCGCGGTCGAGTTCGCCCTTGGCGATCATGTCGCTGCCCATCGGGGTGTCGATGGTGCCGGGGCAGATGGCGTTGATGCGGATGCCGCGCGGTGCGTACTCGATGGCGGCGCTCGTCGTCAGGCCGATCACCCGTGCTTGGAGGAGTGGTAAGAGGCCCGGCCGGGAAGCCCGACGAGGCCGCCGAGGGAGGAGCAGTTGACGATTGCGCCGCCGCCCCGGGCGCGCATGTGGCGTAGCTCGTGCTTCATGGACGCCCAGATACCGCGCAGGTTGACGGCGTGGACCTTCTCGAACTGGTCGATGCTCTCGTCGGCGGCGTCGGCGGGCGTACGAGAACTTCTTTCCATGCGGGCGGTGGACAGGATCAGGAGGCGGCTTCGATGGTGAGCCGCTCGGCCCCGGACAACTGGTCGGCGCCGGGCGTCGACTGCCCGCCGAGGGTGACGCGGATGTCCATCGGAGTGCTCCTGTCTGAGCCGGAAGGGCCGGCCGGCACCGAGGTCCCCGGCTGCTCCGACGCCGGCGCCGATGAGGAAGCGGGTGTGGAGGGGGTGGTCCGCGCGGGTGCGTCCTCGGAGCAGGCGGTCACCGCCAGCAGCAGCGCACCGGCGGTGGCGGTGGTGGTCAGGGCCCGGCGCGAGGGGAAGGTCACGGGCTGCCGTCCTGCGGATCAGGCATGGGCTCGGCGTAGTGCCGGAAGGCGCCGCGCTCGGTGTGGATGGTGTAGAGGCGCTCGGCCAGCGCTGTCGGGCTGGAGTGCGCGGCGTCGGGGCGGATGGCGCCGGGGATGATCAGTTGGGCGGCGTGGATGTTGTCCGGGGCGAGTGCGTCGTGGAGCATCGCCGCGTACGCGCTCTCCGCGGCGAACGCGATCGAGGTGCCGGCCCGGTCGGGGTGGGGGCGTACCGCGGTGCCGCCGTTGACGAAGAGCAGCGTGCCGCGTCCCAGGTCACGCATGCCGGGCAGGACCGCGTGCACGCAGGCGACCGGGCCCTTGACGGAGAAGGCAAGCGGGGCGTCCAGGTCGGTGGTCGCGGTGTCCAGGACGGGCTTCATGAAATCGGCGTGGGGTACGGGGCTGTATTGCAGGACTTCGATCACGCCGAGCGTGGCGGTCGCGGCATCGAGGGCCGCGGTCAGCGTCCGGTGGTCGCGCACGTCGGCGGTGAAGCCGCGGGCGTGGACACCGTCCCGGTCCAAGTCGGCGGCGAGGGCGTCGAGGCGGTCCTGGCTGCGGGAGATGAGGGCGATGCGGAAGCCTTCGCGGCCGAAGCGGCGGGCGGTCGCCAGCCCCAGACCGGGGCCGGCGCCGACGAGGGCGAGAGTGGTCACGGTGCGCCTTTCGGACGACGTGGTCAGGAGGCCGTGGAGGGCGGCCCGGGGCTAGCCGGTGGCCGGGGCGGCGGCGTATTCCTCGTCGGTGACGGGGGTCAGCCAGTGCACGAGGGCGTGCTCGGCGTCGGCTTCGTTGATGGCCAGGTGGACCATGAGCCGGTTCGGGGCGGCACCGTGCCAGTGCTCCTCGTCCGCGTCGAACCAGACGCGGTCGCCCGGCCGGATGACCTCGACGGGCCCGCCACGGCGCTGGCACAGGCCGACGCCTTCGGTGACGAAGACGGTCTGGCCCAGTGGGTGACGGTGCCAGTGGGTGCGCGCGCCGGGCATGAAGTGCACCAGGCCGGCGCTGACCCGGGACGGGGCCGGGGCCGCGGCGACGGGATCGATGTAGACGTCGCCGGTGAACCAGTCGGCCGGGCCCTTGGCGGTGCCGAGGGAGCTTCGGGTGATCTGCATCGTCGTTCCTTATGCGGGGTGGGTCAGGGAGTGAGAAGGGTTTTGATGGCACGGCGCTCGTCCATCGCCCTGTAGCCCTCGGCGACCTGGTCGAGGGGCAGGGTGAGGTCGAAGACCTTGCCCGGGTCGATCCGCTCGTCGAGGACCCGGTGGATCAGGTCGGGGAGGTAGCGGCGTACGGGGGCGGGGCCGCCGCGCAGTCCGACGTGGGAGAAGAACAGCTCCTGCCCGTCGACGGCGACCTCGTGCGGGACGCCGACGAAGCCGACGTTGCCACCGGGGCGGGTGGAGTGCAGTGCCTGCCGCATGGACTGCGCCGTGCCCACGCACTCCAGGACGCAGTCCGCGCCGATCCCGCCGGTGAGGTCCTTGACCCGGGCGATGCCCTCGTCACCGCGCTCGGTGACGATGTCGGTGGCCCCGAACTCAAGGGCGAGCTTCTGCCGCGGTTCGTGCCGCGACATGGCGATGATCCGCTCCGCGCCGAGTTCCTTGGCTGCGATCACCCCGCACAGGCCCACCGCGCCGTCGCCGACGACCACAGCCGTCGAGCCGGGCTTCACCCCGGCGGCGTCGGCGGCCCACCAGCCGGTGCCCATGACGTCGGAGACGGCCAGCAGACCCGGCCAGAACTCCTCACCCGGCACGTCATCGGTGGCGACGAGGGTGCCCTGGGCGTTGGGGATGCGGACGTACTCGGCCTGGCAGGTGGACAGGAACTCGCGGTTCAGGCAGCTCGACTGGAACCCGTTGCGGCAGTTCGCGCATGTGTTGTCCGAGGTGGCGAACGAGCCGACGACGAACTGGCCCGGCCGGACCGCGGTCACCCCGGATCCGACCTCCTCGACGAAGCCTATGTACTCGTGCCCCATCGGGTGCGGCTGCCCGGTCGGCTCCGCACCCCGGTACGGCCACAGATCCGAGCCGCACACGCACGTCACCGCCGTACGGATGATCGCGTCGGTCGGCTTGACGATCTTCGCGTCGTCCACTGTCTCGAAGCGGACATCACCGGGAGCGTGAATAACTGCGCCGCGCATGAGCGGGTTCCTTTGCGTTGCCGGGTACGGGGTGCGGACCCGAAACACGGGTGGCGGACCGCCCGAACCGGGTACGAAGCTCCGCCTGTCCCGCGTCGGCAGCGGGGAGGAGGAGCAACACGTCCTCCAGGTAACCCCCAGTTCACGCACGTAGCGAGTCACTGACAAAGGGTGTACCGGCAATACATCCCTATGGCCGCGTGCCGGACGTACCGTCGAAGGCATGGACAACCGTGAGGAGGTCCGCGAGTTCCTCACCTCGCGGCGCGCGAAGATCACCCCCGACCGGGCCGGACTGCCTTCCGGCACCCGGCGCCGTGTGCCGGGCCTGCGCCGCAGCGAGGTCGCGGCGCTGGCCGACATGAGCGTCGAGTACTACGCCAAACTGGAGCGCGGCAACCTCGCAGGCGTGTCCCCGGCCGTCCTCGAAGCCCTTGCCCGCGCCTTGCAGCTCGACGAGGCCGAACGTGCCCATCTGGTGAACCTGGCCCAGGCCGCCGACGGCTCCGATGCGCTCACCCGTCCCCGCCGCCGTCGTACCAAGGACCAGTGGAAGCCGCACCGCAGCCTGCAATGGGCACTCGACGCCATCACCGCCGGGCCCGCGTTCGTCCGCAACGGCCGCATGGACATCCTCGCCGCCAACCAGCTCTTCCGCGCCCTCTACGCCGACGTCTACGCCACGCCCGGCAACCAGCAGAACCTGGCCCGCTTCACCTTCCTCGACCCCGCCTCCCGCCGCTTCTACCCGGACTGGGACGCCTTCGCCGACGTTTCCGTGGCCATCCTGCGCACCGAAGCCGGCCGCAACCCGCACGACAAGGACCTGCACGACCTGGTCGGCGAGCTGTCCACCCGCAGCGAGGAGTTCCGCACCCGCTGGGGCGCCCACAACGTCCGGCACCACGGCACCGGCACCAAGCGCTTCCACCACCACGCCGTCGGCGACCTCACCCTCGCCTTCGAGGGCCTGGAAATGGTCGCTGCTCCCGGCCTCACCCTCACCCTCTACGCCGCCGAGCCTGGCTCACCTTCCGAAGAGGGACTACGCCTCCTCGCCACCTGGTCCGCCACCCAGGAAGCTGCCCAGGACACGCAACGGCCGGCATCCGGCTGACCGCCGACGACGGCACGCGTGGTGACGCCGTCGCCCCGGCCCGGGCGTTCCCGACCGGCTATCACCCTCAGCCCAGCGGGCACGAACATCCGCCCGGGTCCATTCCGACCCGCACATCCGTCGCTGGGCCGCAGCAGCAGACCACAAGGGAGTCTGAGCCCGACGCTTACCCCTCCTGACAGTTACGGGACAGCCCTTAGGCTGCCTTCGCGGGGGCGGAGGTCAGGAGGCGGCCCATTGCTGCCAGGACTGCAGAACGGGGCGCAGGGCCACCACACCGTGGTGGCGGTTGGCGAGTCGGGCGGCGTATGGAAGGCCGCTGATTTGGGCGTACAACCGGAGTATCACGGTCGGCGTAGCCGAGGACGGGGATGAAGTCCGGTACCAGGTCTAGACGAGTAGTTCCGATGTGTTCAGTGATCGAATGCGGTCAGCGACCGCAGGACCGGTGCGCCGGTCTTGCGGTTGTGCCAGATAGCCGAGGCCATCGTGAGGATGCGCCGGGCGACGCGGACGGCGACGCCCTCGAAGGTCCGCCCACCGTGCTGTTCCAGGTCGAGCTGGCCTTGAGGGTGTCGTTGACCGACTCGATCAACTGCCGCACCGACTTCAGCAGGAACTCGCCCGTGCGGCGCTTCTCCCGCTTGAAGGACGGACGGAGCAACTCGACGCCCTGGAAGGCGAGATCGGTCTCGAACTCCTTGGAGGCGAAGCCCTTGTCGGCGATCAGCAGCAGGCCGGGCCGGTCGGCGGCCAGGTGCGGTTCGCGGTCCAGCATCGTGGCCAGTACCTCCCGCTCATCGATCTTCGGCTTGGCCAGGGCCCAGGTGATCGGCATGCCGGTCGGGGTGCAGACCAGGAACAACGTGGGCCCCAGAAGAACCGGGAGTGGGAGGCGCAATACCCGTATCCGGCCCAGCCGGCCAGCTCCGACCGCTTCACCGTCGGTCTCGACGTCCCACACGGCACCGGCGTGGAGTCGACGATCCAATGGATGTCGAACCAGAAGTCGGTATCCGTCGCCAGCGGCCGCATCGCCTGCGCCCTCTCTGTGCTCCTGGACGTACTTACTCCGTCGAAACCAGGCGCTGAGGGCGTCTTTCGAAGCGGTCCGGGGCCTGTGGCCTCGTGCCGCTCACGCTCAACTCCCTTCGTTGTCAGTTTCGTTGGTTAACGTGTGTCGTGCCGAGCCCGTTCGGAGTGGGGCTTCAGGCCAGCAAGGGAGATACGCATGACATCGCTCGATCCGGTTGTCGCGACGCGTTTGCTGCAACACTGGGGGCCGACGCGGCCGGGGACCGATCTGCCCGCGTACCGGTGCGTGCCGGTCAGCGGTCAGGCGCCGCCACCGACGGAGCGGCTGTGGGATGTGCCGCCGTTGCCGGCGGAGGTCGCCCAATACGGTGGATTTCCGGAGACGTCCACCGAGGAGGGACCGTCGGGGCACCGGTATCCCGTGGCTGTCGAGACGGTGAACCACGCGAGTGTCGTGCCAGAGCGGCTAGGCCACTCATGGACGAGTGCGCGTCCGGCGGAAGAGGTCGCCGAGGAGATCGAGCGGCTGCTGACCGGTGCGCTCGCCCCGGGCCCGGATGCGGGGGCGCTGGGCGAACAGGCCCGGGAGCTGATCACCGTATTGGCAGCGGAACTGGCCGGTGGCCACAGGGACCTGGTCCGCGTCGGTGTCGCTGCCGAGCCCGGCGGCGCACCACTCGACGATGAACTGCATCTGCTCGGCCGATCCCACCTCGGGCACACGCTGCGACTGTCGATAGCCGCTGCGCCTTCTGCCGCATCTCTCGGCAGGTCGCACGCGGACGCGGACCAGCGGGCGGAGTTGTCCGTCCGCGCCGAGTGCGCGGCGGAGTTGCTCGGCGAGTTCGTGTGGCTGAACAACAACGAGCGCATGCAGGTCGAGGTGCAGATCGCGCCGCACGGCCTCGGGCTCGACCCCGCCGACCCTGACAAGGCGGTCCGCGCGTGGTGGCGAAAATCCGACCACTGGGCACGACTGGTGGACGACGAATGGTGGGAAGAGGACGAGCAGCTTCGTCGGCTGGACGAAGAAACTCTCGCCGAGTTCCTGGCCGCCTTCGAGGAACACAACGTCTCGATGGCCAGAAGCGGCGCATGGGCCATGGAGGAGATCGACGACTATGACATCGACGACGACCCCCAGCCCTGCTTCCCGGGTGACCGGCTCGTGGCCCTCCTCGGCCGGGACGTGTTCGACACAACCGCGACACAGGTAGCGGGCGCCCCCGGCGACGGCCAGCCGGCGGCATACGGGATCGGCCTGCCATTCGAGATATCGGACGAGGACTACGGCTTCCACGGCTGCCTGTTGCTGGTCGGCCCCGAACGCACGGGCATCATCACCATCGACGCGATGGCCTGACGGCCTGCCGCGCGGGCAGCGCCCGGAGTACCGCCTCCACACCGCCCAGTGGGTGCTGCCCGACCTCGAACCCGCCCTGAGTGCCTGACGGAAAATTCCCCAGGTTCCGTGGGAGTTTTTCGTTCAGGCACTCAGCATTCGGAACTACTCGTCATGGGGCATGGCGAGGTCTCCCAGCAGCAGCCACAGCCGCACGCGCACTCCGCGGGGGAGGGACCGGTCGCGGGCGAGGCGGGGGACGAGCCGCAGCAGGTCGGGCAGCAACCGGACGGCCTCGGTCAGCAGGTTGCCGCGGACGGACGAGGGCCAGGACCGCGAGGGCGAGCAGCCAGAGCAGCAGCAGGCCGCCGGCGACGGACAGGGCTGCCGGCCACCAGATGTTCACGGGCGGTGCCCTTCCACGGCACGCAGTCGGGCCGCCGCTCGGCCCGTGCGGCTTTCGGGTTCGGTCTCGGCGGCCAGGGCGGCGGCCTCGAACCTCTTCATCACCTTGCGGGCACGGTCGAGTTCGGCGCGGACCTCGGCGCCGATCGGGGCGGCGAAGTAGTCGCGGGCTTCGATCTTGGCGACCCAGGTCTCGAAGCGGGCCAGGTCGGCCTCGGACTCCTCGACCTCGGCGAAGGCGGCGCGGCCCTTGGCGGTCTCGGTCTTGATCTCGGCGAAGAAGCCGGGAAGGCGTTCGAGGACTTCGCCGTACTCGGCGGCGACCGACGCCCGGAACTCGCCGATCAGTTCGCCGCGCTCGACAGGATCGGTCAGCGTCAGATGCAGACAGCGGGCGGTGCCGCCCTCGGCGCGGACCTTGTCCACGAGTTTGCGTACGGTGCCGGCGACGGGCGGTCGGTCGGGGAGCAGGCACGCCGACTGCTGCACATACACCGCCCCGAGCCCCCGCAGCTTGCGCCACACGTGCACCCGCAGGGAGTCGGTGCCGCCGGCCGTGCTCACGGCCACCAGCAGCCACGCATCCTCACCCCCGGACATCTCCCGCTCCCGCTCGCCCAGCATGTCGTCGCTCATCTGGAAATGTTATGTCCGTAACAAGACGCTCTTCCTGGTGCCCGCCTCCATCTCGCACACGAGCTGCCCGTCGAGCGCTTCGCCATCGGGCGACCGACGGTTGTGTCCGTTACGGTGGTAACGCCCGTATCGGCCGGCAAGGCTGCCCTCCCGCCCCGTACGGCCTCGCGGGCGCCCGGCCGCGACCCCCGCTTGACGAGCGGATCCCTTCCCCGACTTCCTGATGCGCCGGAACTGAGACTCGATCTGCTCCCGCTCGGCGATGTTCTTTCCGGCCCCGCCGACCAGCGTGTCGATGTGCGTCGCAGCCTCGCGTTCCGGCTGCGGCTGGACCCGCTCTGGTCGGCTGGAAGGCTGCGGTACCCTGAATGCGCTTCCATTTGTCAGTCCCGCAGGCCGAGGATGGGCTCTCCATGGGCGGTCCCACCGTGTATGACGTCGCCGAGCGTGTCGGCGTGTCCATCGCGACGGTGTCACGTGTGTACCGGAGCCCTGACAGCGTCCGCTCGGAGACCCGGGAAAGGGTCCTGTCCGCCGCCCGTGAGCTCGGGTACGTGCCGAGTGCGAGCGCGCGCGGGCTGGCGAGCCGGGTCACCGGCGTGCTCGGGTTGTGCTTCCCCGACTTCGCCGAGCCCGAGGCCGACGACTCCTCCGACCCCCAGGGCGCGGAGTTGAGCCTGTACGGCGACGAGGTGATCCGGGGCATGGAGCGAGCCGCCCGGAGGCGCGGCTACGCCCTGCTGATCTCGGCGTCACCCGCTGACCGGGCGGGAGAGTCGATGGCGGAGATCGCCGGCCGCGTCGACGGGCTGGCGTTGCTCGCCCAGCAGTGGCCCGCCGCGGAGCTCGACGTCGTCTCGCGCCGGCTGCCCCTGGTGGTGCTGGCCGGGCAGCGGCACCCCGGACTCGACCGGGTCGAAGTGGCCAACTTCGACGGCCAGTTGGCGCTCACTCGGCACCTGCTCTCCGATCACGGGCTCCGCCGGCTCGCCTTCCTCGGCGGCCCCGAGGACTCCCCGGACGCGCAGGCCCGGTTCCGCGGCTTCCAGGCGGCCCTCCTCGAGGAGGGGCTGGAGGTGCCCGAGCGGCCGGGCACGCGGGGAGACCTGACCCTGGCCGCAGGCCGCAAGGCGGTGGCGGAACTGCTGGACCGGGGCGGGCCCCGCCCGCAGGGTCTGGTGTGCGCCAACGACCAGATGGCCGTGGGCGCCCTGCAGGCACTGGCCGAGCGGTCGATCGGGGTTCCGGGGGACATGAGTGTCACGGGCTTCGACGGGATCCCGCTGAGCGGGGCGGTCAGCCCCTCGCTCACCACGGTCCGGCAGCCGATGGGACGCCTGGGTGAGGAGGCGGTGGAGGTGCTGCTCGCCAGGCTGGCGGACCGCACGCTGCCCGTCGAGGCCCGCACCCTGCCCACGGTCCTGGTCCGCCGGGTGAGCTGCGGCTGCCCCGCCTGACTTCCCGAGGGGCCTGCGGCACGTGCCCGGCCCGGTTTTACACCACCGTTACTGAAGCGTTACCGGATCGACCCTTGTGAGGGGCGACGGGTTTCCGCCAGGGTCATGTATGCGCTTACAAACCCGCGTGTGCACTCGATAGGAGCCCCTCATGGCCCGCAGAGCCCGGATTGCCACTGCCCTTGCCGTCGTCTCAGCGCTGGGACTGGCCGCTTGCGGCGACGGCGGGGGCGGCGAGGTGGGCGCCGACGCCGAACAGACCCTCACCGTCTGGGCCATGGGGGAGGAAGGCACGCGCATCCAGGAAATAGCGAAGAAGTTCAACGAGGACCACCCGAACATCACGATCAAGGTGACCCCCATCGGCTGGGACGTCGCCCATCAGAAGCTGGTCTCCGCCGCGGCCGCGGGCAAGCTGCCGGACATGGCGCAGCTCGGCTCGACCTGGGTGGGTGAGTTCATCGACCTCGGCGTCCTGGAGCCGGTGGACACCGGCACCTTCTCCGCCGACGACTTCTTCCCCGCCGCCTGGGAGGGCAACGAGCGGGACGGCGAGGTCTACGGCGTCCCGTGGTACGTCGACACCCGGGCCCTGTACTACCGCACCGATCTGGCCGCGAAGGCCGGTGTCGACAAGGCCCCCGAGACCTGGGCCGACCAACTCGCACTCGCCGGGGCTTACCAGGGGCTGGACAGCACCAAGTGGGGCTTCTCCCTCCCGGCCGGCGGCGTCGGCTCCTGGCAGAACTGGATGCCGTACTTCTTCTCGGCGGGCGGCTCGTTGATGGACGACGACGGCAACCTCACCCTGGACTCGCCCGAGGCGGTCGAGTCCTTCACCGAATACCGGAAGTATTTCGACAAGGGCCTGTCCAAGAGCACCGCCGAGGCCCCCGGCTACGACGTGATCAAGGATTTCGGGGCGGACCGGGTGCCGATGTTCGCCTCCGGGCCCTGGATGGTCCAGAACATCACGGACCAGGCCCCGCAGTTGAAGGGCAAGTGGGACGTCGTACCACTGCCGGCCGGCGACGAGCCCGCCTCCATCATCGGCGGCGCCTCCCTGGTCACCTTCGGCGACAGCGAGCACAAGGCGGCGGCGAAGGAGTTCACGTCGTTCCTCTCCGACCCGAAGACGCAGGCCGACTGGTACGAGATGGCCAAGTCGCTGCCGGCCAACACGGCCGCCTGGGACGAGCCGGCGCTCCAGAACGCCGACGTCGAGGTCTTCCAGAAGTCCCTGGACACCGCCGGTACGATTCCGCCGCTGGCGAAGTGGGAGGAGATCGCCCACGAGATCGACCTCACCCTCGAGGAGCTGGGCAAGGGCGGCGACCCCGCCGAACTCGCCAAGCAGCTCCAGGAGAAGACCGAGGGTCTGGCGGGCTGAGGCATGACCTCCGCCACTGCCAAGCCCGACATCGCCGAGCGGTCGGCCTCCCGGGCGGGCAGTCCGGGAGGGGACGGCGGCCAGGCGCCGCCCCGGGCGTCCCTGCGCCGCGACCGGCTGTCCCGGCACAACGTCTCCGGCTGGCTGTTCTCCACCCCGTTCCTGGCCTTCTTCTTCACCTTCATGGCGTTTCCGATCGTCGCGACGCTCCTGATGAGCTTCACCGACTTCGGGCTGCCCAACGTCACCGACCCGCTCTCCGCCGACTTCACGGGTCTGGACAACTACAGCAAGCTCTTCGGCGACGAGAAGTTCGTGCGGGCGCTGCTCAACACCGGCTACTTCGTCGTCCTCGGTGTGCCGCTCACCATCGGCAGCGGGCTCGTGGCCGCGGTGCTGCTGAACTCCGGCATCGACCGGCTGCGCACCTTCTTCCGGGTCGGCTTCTACGCCCCCGTGGTCACCGCCATCGTCGCGGTCGCCGTCGTCTGGCGCTTCGTGCTCGACCCGACCGAGGGCCTGATCGCCGGGCTGGCGGCCCAGGTCGGACTGACCGCCCCGGACTTCCTGGCGTCCGAGACGCTCGCCATGCCCTCGCTGATCATGATGGCGGTCTGGCGCAACATGGGCACCGCGATGGTGCTCTTCCTCGCCGGGCTGCAGTCCGTCCCGACCGAGGTGCGCGAGGCCGCGCGAATCGACGGAGCAGGCGCCTTCCAGGAGTTCCGCCGGATCACGCTGCCGCTGCTGCGGCCCACCATGCTCTACGTCGCCATCATGACCAGCATCGGTTTCCTCAACGTCTTCGAGGAGCCGTTCGTGATGACCAACGGCGGTCCCTCGGACAGCACCCTGACCGTCTCGCTGTACATGTACCGCGAAGGCTTCAACTTCTTCCACATGGGTTACGCCAGCGCGATGGCGTACACGCTGTTCGTGATCATTCTGGCCGTCACGCTGCTGCAGCTCAGGCTGCTGAAGGACAAGACGAAATGAGCACCACGACCGCATCGCACAACGGCTACGCGAAACGCGACGCCCGGGCCCGGCGGCGCAAGGCCCTCACCTACGTGGTCCTCGGCCTCGGCCTGCTGATCACTGCGGCTCCGTTCCTGTGGATGGCCCTGTCCGCCTTCAAGACCGAGCGGGAACTCTCCGCCAGCCCGCCCCGGTGGATTCCCCGGGAGTGGACGCTCGACAACTTCCGCACGCTGCTGGATCTGCTGGACGCGCCGCTGTACTTCTTCAACTCGGCCGTGGTCGCGGTCTGTGTGACCCTGTGCAACCTGCTTTTCTGCTCGATGCTCGGGTACGCGCTGGCCAAACTCAACTTCGCCGGCAAGAAGCTGGTGTTCGGCATCGTGATGGCCGCCCTGATGGTGCCCGGCAATCTCATGCTCATGCCGAAGTTCGTGATGATGAGCAAGCTGGGGCTGATCGACACCTTCGCGGCGCTCATCCTGCCGTTCGCCGCGGGAGCCTTCGGCGTCTTCCTGATGCGGCAGTTCATGTCGAGTGTCCCCGACGAGCTGCTGGAAGCTGCCCGGGTGGACGGCGCACGCGAGTGGTACATCTTCTGGCGCATCGTGATCCCCCAGGTCAAGCCCGCACTCGCCACCCTCTCGATCTTCGTGTTCCTGGGCTCCTGGAACAACTTCCTGTGGCCCCTGGTCGCGACGAACGATGCCGACAAATACACCCTGCCCGTGGCGCTCGCCACCTTCGCCACCGACCCCACCAAGGCTGACGGCTCCAACGGCGTCCTGATGGCCGGCGCCTTCCTGGTGGTGCTCCCGGTGCTCGTCGTCTTCATCGTGCTGCAGCGGTTCTTCACCCAGAGCATCGCCACCGCGGGGCTGAAGTAGTCCGCTGCCCGGGCCGTAAGGGGCCGCCGACAGCCTGACGGCCCGCGGTCCCTTACGGCCCACCACCCGCAGAGCACACACCGATCACCGCACCCATATGCATCTGCCTGCACACAGACACCTGCTGTCAAGGGAGTTGGATCGCTCATGGACCGCCGCACGTTCCTCGCAGCCACTGCCGTCACCGCCGGAGCCGCGGGCTCCGCCGGTCTCGGCGCTGCTCCCGGACACGCCGCCGTGCGCTCCCCACAGGACCTGGAGCCGGTGCTCACCGGCTGGTTCAAGGACACCTACCGCTCGCTTGAGGCGATGGTCGCCGACAACGGGCTGCCCGCCGACAACATCGACCTGAGCGGCGGCGAGCCCGTCCTCACCGAGAACACCTCGGTGACCAACATCGGCTGCTGGATCTGGTCCACCGTGGCCGCGGGCGGCCTCGGCGTCATCAGCGAGCGCGAGATGCACGCCCGCCTGGCGCGCACGGTGGCCACCATCGAGCGGATGAAGCGGCTCCACGGCTTCTGGTTCAACTGGTACCACACCTTCACCGGCGAGGTGCTCGACGAGTGGCCCGGCAGCGGCGCCCCCGTCGACCACCTGCTCTCCACCGTCGACAACGGCTGGCTGGACGTTGCCCTCCGCATCGCCGAGGACGCCGACCCCCTGCTGCGCGGGCGTATCCGCAAGCTCCGCAAGGACATCGACTGGTCCTTCATGTACGTCCCCTACGACCCGGCCGACCCCGTCGCCCACCCCGGCCACATGTCCACCGGCTTCCGGCTCGCCGACGACGCGCTCACCCCCCACTTCTACGGCGCCCTCGTCTCCGAGACCCGCATCGCGGGCTACCTCGGCATCGCCGACGGCACCGTTCCAGGTGACCACTACTGGCACATGCTGCGCACCTTCACCCCGGACCAGGCACAGGAGATGCCACCCGGCGGCGACTGGGTCGTGCGCGACGGAGTGCGGTACTTCAACGGCCACTACACCTACCGCGGCCGCCGCCACGCGCCGGGCTGGGGCGGCTCGATGTTCGGCGCTCTGATGCCGGAGTTGTTCGTGCCCTCCGCCGACTGGTCTCCCTCATGGCGCACGAACCTCACCCACCACGTCCAGGGGCACCGCGACCACGGTCTGCTCGACGCCGAATACGGCTATTGGGGCTTCTCGCCGGCCAGCGTGCCCGAGGGCGGCTACCAGGAGTACGGGGTGCAGTACTTCGGCATCTCGCCCGAGGGCTACTGCTCCAATACCGACCGCACCTACGTGCCGTACGGCGAGCCGAAGCCGGACCCCTCCGCCTACACCAACGGGGTCGTCACCCCGCACGCCGCCGTGATGGCGCTCATGGTCGCGCCGCGGTACGCCTTCGACAACCTCAGGCGCATCGCCCGCGACTTCGACGCCTACGAGGACGGCTACGGCTTCTACGACTCCGTCAACGTCGGCACCGGCAAGGTCAGCGACCGGATGCTCTCCCTGGACCAGGGCATGGTCGCCGCCGCACTCGCCCAGGTGCTCAGGCCCGGCCTGCTGCAGCGCCCGTTCCGCACCGGCGGTTTCCGCCGCACCCTCAAGCCGCTGCTGGCCAAGGAGGACTTCGGGATATGAGCACCCTGCCGGTCACCACCCCCAGCCGCAGGACGCTCCTCGGCGGCCTCGGCGCCGCCGCCGTGACCACGCCCGGCGTCCTCGGCAGGGCCCCGGAGGCGTCGGCCGCCGGCGCCTCGGCGCCCGCGCCCGCCTCCGCGGCCGGTGCGCGGCGTGCGGCCGATCCCGTCACGTACGGGAACAAGCAGATCCACATCGACGGCGAGCCCGCGCTCGTCCTGGGCGGGGAGATCCACTACTTCCGGCTCAAGCGCGGCGACTGGCAGTCCCGGCTCGACAAGGCCAAGGCGGCCGGGCTCAACGCCATCGCCACGTACATCCCCTGGATGTGGCACGAGACACCGGACGGCCACATCGACGTCACCGGACGCACCCGGCCGGAGCGCGACCTCGGGGCCTTCCTCGACCTGTGCACCGAGAACGGCTTCGACACCGTCGTCCGGCCCGGTCCGTTCACCATGGCCGAGCTGAAGGGCGAGGGAGTGCCGGAGCGGGTGCGCAGGGAGCACCCGGAGATCAACCCCAAGGGCTGGCACGGCGCTGACGGCACCACGCCCGCCGTGGACTACCTCGCGCCCGCGTTCCTGGAGGAGGCCCGCCGCTGGTACGACGCCGTCATGCCGGTCATCGCCCGACGGCTGCGCGGCGACGGCCGGCCGGGTGTCATCGCCTGCCAGCTCGACAACGAGATCGGGATGCTCGACTGGGTGAGTAACACCCCCGCGCTCACCGACCACGTGCTGCGGGACTTCCGGGGCTGGCTGGAGCGGACGTACGGGGACGGCCTGGCCGACCGCTACCCGTTCGCCGGGGAGTCCGACGGCGCGTTCGACAAGGGCGTCCGTGAACCGGCCGACGGCTACTCCGCCGCCCTCATGCACGACTTGGGCACCTTCATGCGCGGGCGCTTCGCCCGGTACGTCGACGCGCTGCGCGAGGCCGCGGAGGACAACGGGGTGCGCGGCATTCCGTTCCTCATCAACATCCACGGCACCGGAGGCGACCGGGGCACGAACTTCCCCATCGGCATCAGCCAGTTGATGGAGACGTACTCCGGCAGGCCAGGGCTGATCTCCGGCGCCGACTTCTACCTCGGCGACCTGACGTTCCGGAACGTCACCGACCTGTACCTGGTCAACTCCTTCATGGACGCGACCAACGACGGCGACCAGCCCGTCACCGCCCTGGAGTTCGATGCCGGCCACGCCGACTACGGCAACGACCTCGACAACCAGTCCGGCGCCGAGGCGGCCGACCTGAAGACCCGGCTCTGCCTGGCCCAGGGCGCCAAGATGATCAACTACTACCTGTTCGCCGGCGGGTTCAACCCCAAGCTCGACGAGCCGCTGGGCGACGGGAACGACCGCATCGGATCCACCGGGGAACGCCACGGCTTCGCCGCCCCGGTCGACCCCGAGGGCCGCCCCGGTTTCAGCTATCCCTCCCTGGTCCGCACCGCCCGGGCGGCACGCGCCAACGCCGCCGTGCTCGCGCCGATGCGGGCGGAGTACGACGACCTCGCGCTCGGCTTCGTACCGGACCACTACCTGACCGAGTACCGCCCCGACACCGACGCCGTGCGGGCCGTGCTGAGCGACGTCGAACCGGTACGGGGCTTCGGCCCCCGCGGCGCGCTGTCCCGCGGCATGCTGCTGGGCGGCTACCGCTACCGCAGCGTCGACCTGCAGGCCGGTGATCTCGACCCGGCCCGCACACCCGTCCTCGGTCTGGCCACCGGCGAGTACCTGGACACCGTGGTCCAGCGGCGCCTGGTCCGCTATCTGCGGGCGGGCGGCAAGCTGCTGCTCTCCGGCCTGCTGCCGGGCAAGGACATGTCCGGCCGCCCGTCGACCGACCTGCGTGACGCGCTCGGGCTGACGCCGGGCAAGACCCTGACGGACGCGAACCGGTTCTCCCTCTCGGTGACCGCGCACGGCTGGGCCGCACCGCGCGCCGAGATCCGGGTGCCCAAGGCGCAACTGTGCACGGCGAGCCGCGGGAGCCGCGCCGACATCGTGCTGCGTGAGCTGTCCACGGGCCAGGGCTGCGGATTCGACATTCCCG
Source organism: Streptomyces sp. NBC_01808 (assembly GCF_035917395.1). NCBI lineage: Bacteria > Bacillati > Actinomycetota > Actinomycetes > Kitasatosporales > Streptomycetaceae > Streptomyces > Streptomyces sp. NBC_01808. The sequence continues at coordinate 611,795 of NZ_CP109072.1, read as the reverse complement.
TCGGCGCGGGCCGGGCGGTCGTCGTCACCAGCGCGTACCGCTGCGACCTCGGATTCTGGACGGCGGCGCTGCGCCGGCTCGGCGCCGAGCCGCGCTTTACCCACGACGCGAAGCTGCCCGGCGTCTTCCTGCTCACCACGGCCGACGGCGAAGGCGGGCGGCTGCTGCACGCCTTCAACATCTCCTCCGGATACGGGCAGGACGTCACCGCCGCGGAGCGCGGCAAGCCCCTCTTCGGCGGCGAGCGGCTGCACCTGCCGGGGCGCGGCGCGGCGATGTTGCCGCTGGGGGTCCGTGCGGGCGGCCTGCGGATCGCGTACGCCACCGCGGAGATCAGCGAGATCGCGGACGGGCGGGTGGCCTTCCGGGCGCTCGGAGACGAGGCGGTCGTGGCCGTCGACGGACCCGCCCGCTGTGCGGGGGCGAAGGTCTCCGTGGAAGGCGGCCGGACGCTGCTGCGCGTCGGACGGCGGGAGTTCACCGTGCACCGGGGCTGACGTCCCCCGTGGGCCCGCGGCATCCGGATGCGCGGGCCCACGGGGGAGCCACGACTTCCGTACGTATGCGCTCGCAACCCCGCGGTGACCCCGCCGGGGCGCGTCACCAAGGCAAGAGGACTTCGGATTCACATGCTCGGACCGCACGAAGGCAAGGTCAAGGACCTGATCAGCAGGATGACCGTCGAGGAGAAACTGGGCCAGCTCCAGCAGCTGACCTGGACCGGGGCGACCGGACCCGGCGGCGGTCAGACGGAGGAGGTCGAGCGAGCGGCCCGGGCCGGCCTGCTCGGCTCGGTGCTCAACCTGCACGGGGCACGGCACACCAACTCTCTGCAGCGCATGGCCGTGGAGGAGTCCCGGCTGGGGATCCCGCTGCTGTTCGCCCAGGACATCATCCACGGCTTCTGGACCACCTTTCCCATCCCGCTCGCGCAGGCCGCGGCATTCGATCCCGCGGTCGTCGAGCGCGACGCCAGGGTTTCGGCGAAGGAGGCCCGTTCCAACGGAGTGCGCTGGACCTTCTCGCCGATGATGGACGTCACCCACGAGCCCCGCTGGGGCCGGATCGCCGAGAGCTGCGGCGAGGACCCGTACCTGAACGGTGTGCTCGCGGTCGCCAAGGTCCGCGGCTACCAGGGCGACGACCTGGCCGCCGACGACAGCCTGGCGGCCTGCGCCAAGCACTTCGTGGCGTACGGCGGCGCCGAAGGCGGGCGCGACTACAACACGGTGGACGTCTCCGAACAACGGCTGCGCAACCACTACCTGCCGCCGTTCAAGGCGGCCGTGGACGCCGGAGTGGCCACCGTCATGGCGGCTTTCAACACCGTCAGCGGCGTCCCCGCGCACGGCAACTCGCACACCCTCACCGGCATCCTCAAGGAGGAGTGGGGCTTCGACGGGCTCGTCGTCAGCGACTACACCGGCGTCGAGGAGCTGATCGCGCACGGATACGCCGCTGACGGAGCCGACGCCGGGCGGCTGGCCCTGACAGCGGGCATCGACATGGAGATGGTCAGCACCCGTATCGCCGCCCACGGCGCCCAACTGCTCGCAGCCGGGCGGATCAGGGAGGACCGGATCGACGACGCGGTCGCGCGCGTGCTGCACCTGAAGTTCACGCTCGGCCTCTTCGACGACCCGTACACGGACGAGGACGCCGCCATCGACGGGCCGACACCCGAGGCACGCGCCGCGGCGCGCGAGACCGCCGCCCGCTCCATGGTGCTGATGAAGAACGACGGTGTCCTGCCACTGGACCGCGGCCTCCGCTCCGTCGCCGTGGTCGGCCCGTTCGCGGACTCCACCGACCTGCACGGCACCTGGGCCGGCCCCGGCTGCCGGCGGTTCCCCTCTGTCAGCGTCCTCGAGGCCGTTCGTGCCGCTGCCCCCGGCGCGGAGGTCACCCACGCCGGGGCGGACCCCGCGCAGGCCGCTGCCGCGGCCGGCGCCGCCGACGTCACCGTCGTCGTGGTCGGCGAGGCCACGGAACTGAGCGGTGAGGCCGCCGCGCGCAGCGACATCTCGCTGCCTGCCGGGCAGCGGGAGCTCATCGCCGCGGTCGCGGCCACCGGCAAGCCGTTCGCGGTCGTCCTGGTCAACGGACGGCCGCTGACGATCGGCGACTGGGCCGGCGAGGTCCCGGCCCTGCTGGAGGCATGGCACCCGGGCATCGAGGCCGGCAACGCCGTCGCCGACGTGCTCTTCGGCGCGGTGAACCCCGGCGGCAAGCTACCGGTGACCTTCCCCCGCTCCGTCGGGCAGATCCCCCTCTACTACAACCGGGAGAGCACCGGCCGTCCGTACGACCCGGAGGAGAAGTACACCTCGAAGTACCTCGACCTGGCCGACGGGCCGCAGTTCCCCTTCGGTCACGGCCTCAGCTACACCGCTTTCAGCACCGGGCAGCCCCGGCCCGTCCGGGACACGGTCACCGCCGAGGCCCTTGAGCGGGGCGAGCGCATCGGGATCGAGGTCGACGTCACCAACACCGGCGACCGCGCCGGCGACGAGGTGGTACAGCTCTACGTGCACGACCCGGTGGCGAGCATCGCCCAGCCGGTGCGCCGGCTGCGCGGCTTCACCCGTGTCACCCTCGGCCCGGGGGAGAAGCGCACCGTGCGCTTCACACTCGGCGCCGAGGACCTCGGGTTCTGGACCAACGACGCGGCCGGACAGTACGTCGTCGAGCCGGGCAGGATCGACGTGTACGCCGGCAGCAGCTCCCTGACCGAAGCGCGCTGCACGCTCACGATCGCCTGAGGCACCCGCGTCCGCCCCTGCACCACGGAGGTTCGCCAGCATGACCCCGCTCCGGCGGCCGAACATCATCCTCTTCATGACCGACGACCACGCGCCCGCGGCCATCAGCGCGTACGGCAGCGTCATCAACAGGACTCCGGCGGTCGACCGCCTCGCCGCCGAGGGCACCGTCTTCGAGAACGCCTACTGCACCAACGCCATCTGCTCCCCGGCCCGGGCCACCCTGCTGACCGGCACCTACAGCCACGTCAACGGCATGACATCGCTGGAGAGCCCCACCCATGGATTCGACGCGGCCCAGCCGTCGTTCCCCAGGATGCTCCAGGACGCCGGCTACCAGACGGCCATCGTCGGCAAGTGGCACCTGGGCCACGGCGCGGGCCACGACCCGCAGGGCTTCGACTACTGGGAGATCCTGCCCGAGCACGGTGTCTACCACGACCCCGAGTTCCATACCGCCGAGGGCCGCAGAACCTATCCCGGCTACGTCACCGACATCATCACCGACCTTGCCCTGAGCTGGCTGGACAAGCGGGACCCGGACAAGCCGTTCTGCCTGCTCATCCAGCACAAGGCGCCCCACCGGGCGTTCGAGCCCGCACAGCGGCACGCCCACCTGTACGAGCACGAGGACGTCCCCGCACCCCCCACGCTGCACGACGACCTGGCCGGCCGCGCCCCCGCGGCCCGCGAGGCCGCGATGAGCATGGAGGACCTCACCGCCGAGGACCTCAAGGGCGTGCCGGTGCCGCCGGGCATGTCGCCGCACGCGGAGCGCGAGTGGCGCTACCAGCGCTACATCAAGGACTACCTGCGGGTCATCGCGGCCCTCGACGAGAACGTCGGCCGCGTCCTGCACTACCTCGACGTCAGCGGCCTGGACGGTTCCACCGCCGTCGCCTACACCTCCGACCACGGCTTCTTCCTCGGTGAACACGGCTGGTTCGACAAGCGCTTCATGTACGAGGAGGGCATGCGCATCCCGCTCGTGGTCCGCTGGCCGGGCCGTACGGCAGCGGGATCGCGCAGGCGGGAGCTGGTGGCGAACGTCGACTTCGCCCCCACCCTGCTGGACCTGGCCGGCGTGGCCCCGCACCCGCGGATGCAGGGCGAGTCGCTGGTGCCGCTGCTGCGGGGCGAGGAACCCGGGCGCCGGCGGGACGCCGTCTACTACCGCTACTACATGCATCTGGACGACTGCCACAACGTCCAGGCCAGCTACGGCATCCGCACGGCGACGCACAAGCTGATCCACTACCCCGGCCACGGCTCCGGCGCCGACGGCGCCAAGGACGCCCCGCGCCCCGCCGCCTGGGAACTCTTCGACCTCACGACGGATCCCCACGAGCTGCACAACCTCTACGACGATCCGCGCTGCGCCGATGTCGTACGCGACCTCACCGACCGGCTGGCGGCACTGCAACGCGACGTCGGCGACACCCCGGACGGGCACCTACCCGAAGGAGCGGCCGCATGACCTCGTCCCCGCCGGCCTGGCTGGCCGACGCCGTCCTGTACCAGATCTACCCCCAGAGCTTCGCCGACTCCGACGGCGACGGCATCGGCGATTTCGCCGGCATCGAGCAGAAGCTGGACCACCTGGCCTGGCTGGGCATCACCACCGTCTGGATCAACCCGTGCTTCACCTCGCCGTTCCACGACGCCGGCTACGACGTGGCCGACTTCCTCACCGTCGCACCCCGCTACGGCACCAACGACGACCTGGCCGCACTCGTCGACAGCGCCGGCCGACGCGGCATCCGGGTGCTGCTCGACCTGGTCGCCGGTCACACCTCCGACCGGCACCCCTGGTTCACCGCCTCCGCCGGCGACCCCGGCGACCACCGCTACATCTGGGCCCCGGAGGACCTGCGCCCGCCGGGCTACCAGCCCTCACCCGGCAGCCGCCCCGGCTGGTACAGACCGAACTTCTTCCCCAGCCAGCCGGCGCTCAACTTCGGCTACGCGCGCGCCGACCCCGGCGAGCCGTGGCGCCTGCCGGTCGACGCCGAGGGCCCGCGCGCCAACCGGCAGGCGCTGCGCGACATCATGGACCACTGGCTGGCCCTGGGCCTGGCCGGATTCCGCGTCGACATGGCCGCTTCCCTGGTCAAGGACGACCCCGGGCACGTCGAGACGGTGAAGCTGTGGACCGAGCTGCGCGGCTGGCTGGACGGCGCGCACCCGCAGGCCGTGCTGCTGTCCGAGTGGGGCGACCCCGGGACCGCCGTCCCGGCCGGCTTCCACGGCGACTTCTTCCTGCAGTTCGGCGGAGACGACGACGGGCTGCCCCTGCGCTCGCTGTGGAACAACGACGCCGGCACGGTCAACGAGGAATGGGCCCCGGCCAGACCCTACTTCGGCGCCGAGGGCGCCGGCACCCCCCAGACCTTCCTGACCGCCTGGCGGGCGGCGACCGAGGCGATCGGCGATGCCGGGTTCGCCGTCCTGCCCTCGTCCAACCACGACTTCTCCCGGCTGGCCTGCGGCCCGCGTACGGCGGAGCAGTTGCCGACCGCGTTCGTGTTCCAGCTCACCTGGCCCACCCTGCCGGCGATCCACTACGGCGACGAGATCGGCATGCGCTACCTCCCCGGACTGCCGGACCACGAGGGCAGCGTCCTGGGCCCGCGCTACAACCGGGCCGGTTCACGCACCCCCATGCAGTGGGACAGCAGTTCGAACGCCGGCTTCTCCACCGCCCCCGCCGACCGGCTGTACCTCCCGCTCGACCCGGACCCGGACCGTCCCACCGTGGCCGCGCAGCGGGCCGACGAGAAGTCCCTGCTGCACCTGGTGCGGCGCCTGATCGCCCTGCGCAAGGCCGCCCCGGAACTGGGCGCCTCCGGCGGAGTGGAGGTGTTGTACGCCGGGTATCCGCTGGTCTACGTCCGCGGCGGTCGCTACATAGTCGTGGTCAACCCGGGCCGGACGCCCGCCACAGCCACCCTTCCGGCGGGAGTCCGCTGCACCGCAGTGGAGGCATCCGGTGTCAGCATCACGCACAGCGGGGACATCGGAGCGGCGGGTTTCGGCTACGGCGTGTTCGAGATCGGATGAGCCCGCCGCGCTCCCCGCTCCGGTGCCTGCGTCACGGTCGCGCGGCTTGGCGTCCCAGCAGCCGCAAACTACTTGCAGGCGCGGGATATTGTGTGCAAGTGTAGACAGCCCGCACAAGTAGTTGAGGGATGGTGGCTGTGCGCATATTCGTCACCGGAGCGAGCGGATACATCGGCGGATCCGTCTCCGCCCGCCTGCTCCAGGCCCGGCATGAGGTGAGCGGACTGGCACGGACCGAGGACCGCGCGAAGGCGCTCCGGGCACGCGGGATCACCCCTGTACTCGGGACCCTCGACGACCAAGAGGTACTGGCCGGTGCCGCACACGGAGCCGACGCGGTGATCAACGCCGCCGACAGCGACCACCGTGGCGCGGTCGAAGCCCTCACCGATGCGCTCGCCGGAACCGGGAAGCCCCTCCTGCACGCCAGCGGTTCCAGCATCGTCGGAGATGACGCCCGTGGTGAGGCAGCGGAACGGACCTACACCGAGGCCGCTGTTTCCCCCACCGCCCCGTGGCGGCCCTCGCCGGACAAGGCCCCTCGTGTGGCCATCGACCGGCTCGTCCTGGCCGCGGCGGAGCGCGGCATTCGCTCGACCGTGCTGTGCGGCAGCCTGATCTACGGGCATGGGTACGGGATCGCGCGCGACAGCGTGCAGCTTCCCCGTCTGGTCGACCAGGCCCGCAAGAGCGGCGTCGTCCGGTACATCGGCACAGGCAGCAACATCTGGTCGACGGTTCACATCGATGACGTCATCGACCTGTACCTCTTGGCGCTCGAATCGGCGCCGCCCGGATCGTTCTACTTCGCCGAGAACGGCGAGGCATCGTTCGCGGCGATGGCCCAGGCCATCGCCGACACCCTCGGGCTCGGCACCGCCCAGCCCTGGGACATCGACGCGGCGATCCGGGAGTGGGGATACGAACCGGCGGCATACGCCCTCGGCTCGAACAGCCGGGTACGCGGCACCAGGGCCCGGGACCAGTTGGGCTGGAAGCCCGCACACCATTCCGTCACCGACTGGATCCGTCGCCGCCTGACTGCGAGCGAACCCGGCTGAGTCCGGCCCGAAGCGTGACCTCACGGTCAGGGAGCAGGCAAGGAACTACCGCTGCTCCTCCGACCACCAGCCACGTCCGGATCAGCAAGCGGCTCGGCTTCGAGGACCGTGTCATCGCCGCAAAAGCCGGCCGCGCGGCCTCCGACGAGAGTTCCGAGAGGCGGCGCCGTTCCACCCGACCTCCCAGAGCACCGTTTTCTCTCTGATACACCGGCGCCCTCGTCGGAATCGGCACGTACAGTCGGTCCCGTGAACGCTCCAGAGCCCACTGATCCGCAGGCCGAAGCCGCACGAGGTCGTCTTCCTCTCTGGCTCGATCCGCAGGACCTGAGCTGGCTGGCCCGGCACTGCTGCTGCGGCGACGGCGCTGCGGATGAGGACAGGGACCGTTGCGGAAGACTCCGGTTCCGTGCCAGTGCGGCCCTGCACAAGCACGACCCCTCTGACTGATCGCCGGGAAGGTGTGCGGGTGAGCCGGGGCGAGACTCCACAGCAATGCGGCAAGCGGTTCCGCAGGAACCGGTGGCCGGGTTTGCTCATGGCGGGTTCGCCACACGCCTAGTACGGCGTGGCCACGCGGGCCGTGCGGAGTGCGGCCACTGCCGTCTCGATGTCGTGGGCGCGCGTGCGGTGGCTGGTGACGCACAGCCGGATCGCGGGGCGGCCGTCGAGTCGTACGCGGCTGATCCACGCCCGCCCGCCGCGTACGACGTGGGCGACCACCGCCGCGTGCCACGCATCGCTGCGGTCGGGGCCGTGTGCCTCGGCGCCGGGATCGGCGACGCATATCACCGGCAGCGGGGAGTCGTTGATCCGCGGCCAGCCGTCCTCCGCCAGCCGCCGGGCGAGCAGGATCCCCAGCTCGGTGTCGCGTTCCACCTGCCGGGCGAAGGCCTCCCGGCCTGCCGCGGCCGGTGCAAGGAAAACCTTCAGCCCTGCGAACCGGCGCGACCACTGCACACCGGTGAGGTACGGGTCCGGCGCCGTGTCGCTGTCCGGGGGCATGTACCCGGTGCTCACCCGGAAGCTGTCGGCCAGGGCGCCGGGGTGCGCGGTGAGGAAGATGCCCGCGCCCATGGGAGCGGAGAGCCACTTGTGCGCGTCGACGGTGACGCTGTCGGCCCGCTCTACGCCGGCGAGAAGCGGACGCGGTCGGTCGGACAGCGCCGCCGCCCCGGCCCAGGCCGCGTCCACATGGAAGTGCAGGCCCCACGCGGCGGCGAGCCGTGCCGGTTCCGGCAGCGGGTCCACGGCGCCGCCGCCGGTGGTGCCCGCGGTGCCGACGAGCAGGAACGGTATCCGTCCTGCCGCGACGTCCCCGTCGTACAGCCCGCGAAGCCGCGCGATGTCCATCCGGCCCGCGGCGTCGACAGGAACGAGCCGCACGGCGCGCCGGCCGAGCCCGGTCATCTGCGCGATCTTCAGCAGGCACCCGCCCGGGTGCCGATGTCCAGCGGGCCTGGCTTCCCGAGTACGCCGACGTGCCTTCGAGGCCGTCTTTCATGAGCCCACCCTGGAACGGGCCGCAGCGAGGCCCTCCAGGGCCAAAGACGACGCAATCCACTGGACCAAATGACGCGCCGGGGGAGACCGGCCGCGGCACCGTCGTACGGTAGCGGGGTGACCTCCGTGAAGCCGCCCCGGACCGCCACGTGACCGGCTACACTCCAGCCCTTTCTGTGAAACGCCAGGCCAGGCGACTGGACCGCTGCCGGAGGCCTGATTGCCATGCGACCACGTTGGTGACTCCCTGCCCTCCCACACCTGCCCGGTGAGATCAACATCCTTCGAGGAGATGACCGTGTCCTCTGCGATCGTGCTCGGCGCCGAAGGCACCGGAGCCCCCGCCCACCCGACGGTCCCAGAAGGGACTTACCCCTGCAGAGGACGGCGTCGCGCCGCCGGAGGGGCGACGCCTCACCCCGGCATCGCCGGGGTGGCTCCTTGTGGTTCGTACGGGGAGCGCCGGACAGGCGCGCTGCCGTAGCCCGACGAGCGGTAGCAGAGCAACGGAGGATCGACGAAGTGACCGAACTGCGACTGCTGGGCCCGGTGGAACTGCGTGGGGCAGACGGCCGGCAGTACGCGCTGGGGCCACCGCAGCAACGGTGCGTGCTGGCCGTGCTGGCGATGTCTGCGGGGCGGCCGGTCATGGTGGAGATGCTGATCAGGAACGTCTGGCGCGACGAGCCGACCGACGCCGCGCGTGATGTGCTGTACACCTATGTCTCCCGGCTGCGCCGGGTGTTGCGGCATGCGGCGGGGGAGGACCCGGACGCTCCGGCACTGCGCCGGGGCAACGGCGGGTATGTGCTGGACATCGCCCCCGAGAAGGTCGATCTGCAACGGGCTCGTGCGCTGGCCGGTCGGGGAAGATCGGAACGGTCCGGCGACCCGGAGCGGGCGCTGGAACTGCTCGGCGAGGCGACCGCGTTGTGGCGCGGCACGCCGCTGGCCGGGGTGCGCGGACAGTGGGCGGAGCAGGTACGCGCCGGGTTGGAGCGTGAGCGGGTCACGCTGCTGACAGAGCGGTACGACCTGGAGCTGGAGCTGGGCCGGCATGCGGAGTCGGTGGCGGGCTTGTCGGCCGAGGTCGTGGAGAACCCGTTGGTGGAACCACTGGCGGCGCAGTTGATGCTGGCGCTGTACCGCTCCGGGCGGCAGTCCGACGCCCTTCAGGTGTACGCCCGTACACGCCGGTCGCTCGTCGAGGAGATCGGCGAGGAACCGGGGCCTGAGCTGCGCGGGCTGCACGAGCAGATCCTCCGCCAGAGTCCCCGCCTGAACCGGGGCCCGGATCCACAGGTCCCTCCGGCCGGCCTTCCCGCCGGCGGACTGCACCCGCCCCGGCCCTCCGACGACTTGTGGACAGTACCCCCCGCGCAACTACCGCCGGATGTGGCCGGGTTCAACGGGCGGGAGGAGTATCTGAGCCGCCTGGAGAGGCTGTCGCCGACGGCAGGCGAAGACTCGCCGGATGCGACGATCTGTGCGGTGGTCGGTACTGCCGGGGTGGGGAAGACCGCGCTGGCGGTGCACTGGGCCCACCGCGCCGCGGAGCATTTCCCGGACGGACAGTTGTACGTGAACCTGCGCGGGTTCGCGGCGGCGGACAGCCCCACCGACCCCGCCGAGGCCTTGCGTGGCTTCCTGCAGGCGTTGCGGATCCCGGACAGCCAGATCCCCGAGGGCACCGACGCACGCACCGGCCTGTTCCGCAGCCTGCTGACGGGCCGGCGGATGCTGGTGGTTCTCGACAACGCCCGCGACGCCGGACAGGTGCTGCCCCTGCTGCCCGGCGCCCCGGGCTGCGCCACCCTGATCACCAGTCGGCGCCGGCTCCCCGACCTGATGGCCGCGACCGGTGCGGACCAGATCGCGCTGGAACCGTTCAGCACCGAAGAGGCGCGGCAACTGCTCGTCCGGCGCCTGGCGGACGAGCAGTTGGAGGGCCGGCCGGGGGCGGTGGCGGACATCGTGAACGGATGTGTGCGCCTCCCTCTGGCCCTGGCACTGGCCGCCGCCCACCTCGCCGCCCGTCCCGGCCTCACGCTCACCGCTCTGGCCGACCGGACGCCCGATTCCGGTGGGTGCGAACTGATGGCGGATATGCGGGCGGTGTTCTCCTGGTCGTACCGCATCCTCAGCCCTGCCACCGCCCGGCTGTTCCGTCTGCTCGGTCTGCACCCGGGACCGGAGTTCGGCACGGGCGCGGCGGCCGCCCTCGCCGGCATCGAACTGCCGCAGGCCCGCGGCTTGCTGCGCGAGCTGACCTGGGCCAGCATGCTCGATGAGCGTGCGCCGGGCAGATTCGCGCTGCACGACCTGCTGCGCGACTACGCCGCCGAACTGGCGCGCGAAGAGGATGAGGAAGAACAGCGCCGAGCAGCCGTGCAGCGCGTGCTCGACTACTACCTGCACTCGGCCCACGCCGCGTGCCGCACCCTGTGGGCACACCGTGACCGGCTCACGGACCTCGGCCCTGCCCCGTCCGGCAGCACCCCCGAGGTCTTCGCCGAGGCGGGCCCGGCCTTTGCCTGGTTCGCCACCGAACGGCGCACGCTCACCGACGCCGTACGACTCGCCGCGAGCGCCGGGCTCGACGGCCACGTCGTCCGTCTGGGCCGCAGGCTGGGCAACTACCTCGACCGCGACGGGCGCTGGATCGAGCAGGACCGGTTGTTGCACACGGTCCTTCCGACGGCCCGCCGGACGGCCGGCGACCCCGCCGGCGACTCCGAGCTGGCCGCCGTCCTGTGCGACCAGGCCCGCTCCGGCTTCCGCCTGGGCAGCCACGATCAGGCCCGCGAGCATCTGGACAGCGCCTACGAGCTCTTCCGCGCTCATGACGACCTTGCCGGTCAGGCGGAGGTCCACCACTACATAGCCAACCTGCACGAGGTACAGGACGATCCGTTGTCGGCCCTCCGGCATGCGCGCACATCCCTCGCCCTCCACCGCGCCGCCGGGGACCGCCGCGGCCAGGGCCGCGAACTCAACATCATCGGCTGGATCCACGGCCTGCTCGGCAAGCCCGAGTTGTCGCTGACCCGCTCCCGGCAGGCACTGGCCATACAGGAGAGCGTGGGCGACCTGTACTTCATGGGCATCACCTGGGACACCCTGGGCCGTGCCCACCACCGCCTCGGCGATCCACACGAGGCGATCACCTGCTTCAGGCGTGCGCTGGAACTGCTGGAATCCCCCGACGCCGCGGACCTGCTGAACGCCGCCAAGGCACACACCGCCCTGGGCGACGCACAGGCCGACATCGGCGACAACGCCGCCGCCCGGGCCTCCTGGACCCGGGCCCTGCGCATCCTCGAGGACCTCCGCCACCCGGCCGCCGCCGAACCCCGTTCCCGCCTGCAAACCGCGTAGGCGGCTTCTCCGCTGTCCAGGGCGCTGGATCAGGTTATGTCCAGTTTTCGTCAAGACGCTTTCGCCAGACTTCCGTTATCGGTCCTACCCAGCCCGAAGGGAGGGGGACCGGAGGCGAGAGCGGGGGCGCGACCGAACGCGTGGCCGAGGGGTATCGGCTCGGTATGTCCGGAGCACCTCGTCGCGATGGTGATCGAGGATCTTGTATCCGTTGGATTGCCGCGCAGACCGCTGAGATCGGTTTTCAGCAGTGGGTAGCGGGTCGGAGGCCGGGTGTGTCGGTGAAGGTGGAAGGCGGGGCGCCGGCAGAGGGCAGGAGGGCCGGGGTGGGCGCGGCAGAGGTGCGTGGGGACACGGCAGGGCTCGAAGGGCTGCTGCGTGAGGTGCGGCGTCAGGTATCCCGGGAATCCGAGCCGGATGCGCGGGAGGTGCTGGACTGGCTGCACCGGCACACCGGCGCGGACTTCGCGCTGGTCGCCGAGGACGGCGGCACGGTGGAGTCGTCCACCGCGGGTTTCCCCCGGGGGATTCTGCCGTCGCTGGCTCCGCTGCTTGCGCGATTGTCCGGCGGGCAGTTGGCCGCTGCCGTGACCCAGGCCGACGCGTGGAACGTGCGCTGCGAGGTTCTCGGTGTGTCTGAGTCGCGAGCGGTGCTGGTGGCTGCCGCTCGCCCGGTGCTGAGCCGGGAGGCGGGTGCGCTGATCTCGCACACCGGCAGCGTCCTTACGTTGCTGCGTCGCGCCAGGGACGGTGAGCGGACGTGGCGTGGCTTCCAGTCCAAGGCGCGCCAAGTGCGGTTCGGCGTGCTCTCGGCGCTTCTGGTCGGAGAGCCGTTACTGGCCCGCCGCATGACGACCGGTGCCGTTCCACCGTTGCTGGAGGCCGACCGGCTGCGGGTATATCTGCTGCACTGTTCGCCGGCCGACCGCGACCGGATCGTGCGGGCCCATCAGGATCCCTCCGGCTACCACGGACCGGATCTGATGGTGCACTGCCCTGTCTTCAAGGAGCATGTGATCTGCCTCATCGCCGACAACGCCGGTGCCCAGGGCGGGAACCGCTCCGGCGGCCGCACGGGTGGCCGAGGCGAGGCGCTGCGCCGCCTGGTGCGGGACAACCCCGGTTACGCGCTGGGTGTCAGCGCTCCGCATCCGCTCGGCGGGACGGCTGAGGCCTACGGACAGGCCGCCCACGCCCTGGCGGCTGCTCGCACCATGCCCGGCCGCGTGGTCTCCTACGAGGGACAGACGACGTTGGACGGTGTCCTGCCCCGCGGACCGGCTCTCGCCTGGGCTTGTGCGGTCCTGCGCCCGCTCGGCTCCCTTCCGAAGACCACCGTCGACATCACCCGCCTCCTGATGCACATGCCCCGAACGGCTGTGGCCCGCCTGCTCGATCTCAGCCGCAACACCGTCACGGCCCACATCAGACGTGCGGAACGAGCTCTCGGCGTGGATCTGGCCGATGTCCGCTGCCGCGCCACCGTCGACCTCGCCCTGGCCCTCACCAAAGGCGGCACCGCCTGCGAATCCGATGACCCGCATCCCCCCGGCTTGGACGACTTGTTACACACCGAACCCGCTGCCGCCTGGGCCCGAACGTTCCTGCTGCCTCTGCAAGCCCCGCAGCGCCGCACCCTGCAGGCGTGGATCGACGCCAACACCGACGGCCGGCAAGCCGCCCGCCGCCTCGGCATCAGCCGCAACACCGTCCGCGCCCACCTGCGCACCGCAGAAGCCCACCTCCGCCGCGACCTGCTGACCGCGGGCGCAGGCATCCACGACGTCGTCCACGCTCTCCACATCAGCACCGCCCCGGCCGCTTAAGCACGGTGCACAATCAGCGCCCAGAATCGAGCGCCGTGCACATTGCTCCATCGCTCGTGCGCCTCCTATCGTCTTGGCGACGGTCCATCTGTTGCACGGTGAACGAGGAGATCCGTCCAGCGAATGGCGTCCTTCAAACGATCTGCAAAGTGAACTGTTCGAAGTTCACCGCGTTCGAGTAGTTCGCGACGAGCCTTAGCTCTCGTATCCGCGATCAGCCGACCGGTTCTCATCAAGGAGAATGTCGTGGCAAGCGTCAGAAGGAATTCCCTCACCGCACTGGCCCCCGTGTCCTGCGCCGCCATCGCGTTGACCCTCGCCGTACCGGGGACGGCCTCCGCGACACCGCCGACGCCCGACCCTGACGGCGAGCACTGTGTCCTCGTCCTCGGCGAGTCCGACGAGGAAACGGTGTGCTTCGCAACGGCAGAGGAGTCCACTCGCTACCGATCCGTCAAGCAGCTTCGCAACCTTGTGACGGTCTATGACTGGGTGAACTTCAACGACTCAGGCCCCACGACCGCCGTTGCCTCAACCGATTACGAAGTCTGCTCCGGGAGCACCGCCGACATCGACTGGGCCAGGGAAACCCTCTACGGCAAACAGTTCGTCATGCGAAATCCGGATGGCGTGTCCGAGAACAACGCGTACAGCTCGGTGCAGACGTTCAACGGGTGCGACATCAGGCTGTCCGACTGGGTCAACAACAACGTGGACGGTGGCCGCTCCGGCTGGATCAACTCCTGCTCCAATCTGAACGGGAGCGGCGAGGGGGACTGCCCCACCGTAAACAACTGGAACAACCGTGCCAGTTCCTGGCAACTGAGTTGATCAAGGGGCCGACATTTTGATTTCCAGACAGAGGTTACGCAGCCGCCGCGGTTGGCCTGCGGGGGTGCTTGCCCTCGTTCTCGGCGCCGGTCTGCTGCAGACTCCGGCCTCGCAGGCATACGAACCGCCCCCGTCCTCTGTGCAGGGTGTGTGGGACCAGCTCCAACCGGCCACCCCGGCCGCGGAATCCGTGCCCGGGCCCGCGCCGGGCGACGCGGTCGAACCCGGCGACCGTGCCGAGGTGCTGGGCGAGGGCTGGGAGTCCTCCGCCGACCGGGCCTGGACCACGACCGGGGACGCCACGGGGTTCCGCCTCCTGGTGGCCGACGCCCGCGACGGCTACGCCTGGCGCACGGCAGCCACGCTGGCCGAGCCCGGCTTCGAGACGGACAGGTGGATCGGCAATGCCTGTCTGACCGGGTCGGGGAAATGGGCGGTGGTGGTGTACGCGCCGCGGACCTTCACCAACGATCCGTTGCTCATGTCGCGGGGCGCCTTCACCGCGGTGGTGAACCTCGCCTCGGGCGAGGTGCGGCGACTGCCCGTCCAGGCGAGTCTGTCGTACTACAACCCCGGCTGCGGGACGGGCGACAGGGCGGTGCTGACCCAGTCGGGCGGCGACCATGACGCCACCCGGCTGACGGTCGTCGACGTGCCGCGAGCAGACCCTGCCCGGCCGGTCGAGGTGTCCGGACAGGTCACCTCGGCGGTTCCCGTCGGCGGCAAGGTGTACGCAGCTCGCGGTGGTGCCGTCGTCTCCGTCTCGGATTCCGGGAAACCGACTGCTGTCGCTGACATCGACGGCACCCCGTACCGGCTGGCGCCGGACGCGGATGGCGGGCTGGTCTTCATGGCGCCCGACGGCGAGAAGAGCGCGCGGGTCGGACATCTGACCGCGGGGCAGCTTGCGGACGGTGCGAAGGCGGCCGGTGCCCGCACGCCGCGGACGCTCGCCGAAGGGCCGCTGAACGGCACCGGCCTGACCAGTGTGGCCACGGGCGGAGTCTGGCTGACCGGCGAAACCGAGCAGGTCGCAGGTGATCTGCCGGACGGCGTCCGGGTGCTGCCCGGCACGCCACGTGATGCGCGGGCCTCCACCACCGGCGCGGCCCTGGTGACGGACGTGGGGGCCGCCCGGGCGGCCGGCAGGGGAACCGGCGCGGAAAGCAACGCGGTCGGGTCCCGCCCGGTACGTATCGAAATGACCGCGCGGGCTTCCGGGAAGGACCTCGCGTTCACCGTGACCCCCGAGGCCGTGGCTACCGGCCAGACCGCCAAGGAGCCGGCGGCGGGCGACGGACCGCGGACCATGGCCTCGCGCACGGAGATCATCGAGAGCGAGCGGACCTGTTCCGTGCCGCGCAACGCGCCCCGCAACCAGGCGATGCAGCCCAAGCCACGGCAGGTGGAGTGGGCCGTCGACCAGGCGGTCAAGGGCACGCTGAACAGTCACATCTCGCGCCCGGCCAACTGGAAGAACCTGGACATGCCTGCTTACCAGCCGCAGTCCGCCGACATGTTCCCGAAGCCCACGCTCGCTGGCGGCGGCCAGATTCCCGCGCAGATCGCGCTCGGAGTGGCCATGCAGGAGTCCAACATGTGGCAGGCGTCCCGTTACACGGTCCCCGGCGTCACCGGTAACCCGCTGATCGGCAATTACTACGGCGTCGACCTGTACGACGGCGACTCCGCCAACGACTGGGACATCAACTGGTCCGAGGCCGATTGCGGCTACGGCATCATGCAGATCACCGACCACATGCGCCGCGCCGGACATGAGGACGGCGCGCCGGCGGCCTGGCCTTATCAGAAGCAGCGCGCTGTGGCCCTGGACTACACCGTCAACGTCGCCGCCGGCCTGACCATCCTGGGCGAGAAATGGAACCAGACCCGCAACGCCGGGCTGACCGTGAACAACGGCAACCCGGCGAAACTGGAGAACTGGTTCTTCGCGCTGTGGGCGTACAACTCCGGCTTCTACCCGCAGTCCGACGCCGGGAACAACGGCGGAGCCTGGGGCGTGGGCTGGTTCAACAACCCGGCCAACCCCGAATGGGACCCGGCCCGGGACAACTTCATGGAGGACCGCTACGGCAATCCGCAGCAGTCGGACGCCGCCCATCCCCAGGACTGGCCGTACCAGGAGAAGGTCCTGGGCTTCGCCGCACAGCCGCCGGAGGCGCTGGAGGCGCCGAACACCACGGTCCCGGCTTTCCGTCAGGCGACCTGGAACGGCACCGAGGGCGACGCGCTGACCCCCGGCTCCGCCAAGTACCACAGGGCAGGCGTCAAGCCTCCGATGACGCTGTTCTGCACCGGCGCCAACGACTGTGACCCGCAGGCCGTCACCTCGCCCTCGGGGCCGTGCGAGCGCTCGGACTCCAAGTGCTGGTGGCATCAGTCGGTGGTCTGGAAGGACGACTGCGCCGATACGTGCGGCAACGAGTTCGTCCGGTTCAACTCCACCTATCCCGAGGAGCCGGACGGAACCGCGTACCCGCCCAACTGCGCGCTCGACGACGTTCCCGCCAACGCGCTCCTCATCGACAATCTCGGCGAGAACATGCCGTCGATCAGACCGGGGTGTGAGAAACGGTGGACCAACGCGGGTGAGTTCACCGCCGACTTCGGTCCCGGCGAGACCCGGAACGGCACCCAGGTCTGGCCCGCCAAGGCGGACTTCCACCAGATCGGCGGAGGTTTCGGAGCCGGCTTCTTCTTCGCGCACGGCCGGGGCCCCGACGAGAAGGGCTGGCGCCTGCGGGTCGAGGGCACCTGGGCATTCGACCGGGCGGTCACCGGTCCCGGCCTGGTCGCCGTCCACCTGCCCGACCACGGCGCCCGTACCGAGTACGCACGCTACGAGATCGAGACGGCGACCGGCACCGAGGAACGGATCATCAAGCAGCACGGTGAGGGAAACCGCTGGGTGCTGCTCGGTGCGTTCCCGTTCGACAACAAGCCCGTCGTCCGGCTCGACAACCTCGTACCCGGTGGCCAGGGCGAGGACAACGTCGCCTTCGACGCCGCCATGGTGATTCCGGTCAACGGAGAGTTCGTGGAGAACCGGGTCGACGCGGCGGCCTACTTTGACGAGAACCAGAACCTGGACGCCTACCCGTTCGCCGAGGTTCTGGAAACACCCTTCGCCGACCGCGGCGAGCTGCACGACTGGGCGATGGACCGCAGCGGCGACGCCGTCAACGCCGACCTCTGCTCCGGCGAGCCCACCAGCAGTTGCGTGGGCCCGGCCATGAAGCAGGCCATGCGGGCCTGGCACAGCCAGGCCGAGGCAGCCGGCACCGACCCAATCGACCATCCACCGGGCGCTTCCATACCGGCCTGGCTGAACTACTCCAACCCCTACACCCAGCGGCCGGACAGCGCCGACAAACCCGGCTGGTTCGACCTGGACGACGGATCGTTCAAGGTCAGGTCCAGTGTGACGGTGTCCTACATCGTGCTGGAGTCCGGGGAGATCCTCCAGGGCTCGGAACGCGCCGAGTTCGACGACCGTACGGGAGACACCCACCTGCCGCAGTTCGTCCGGGACACCTTCGCCGCCGTCGAGGAGGACTACGGGATCAAGGCCCCCAATCTCGACTTCAGCGCCACCGATCTCAACGAGCACACCGGCACGAGGACCCCCACCGACACCAACCGCACCGGCGTCATCCCCGGCCGCGCGTACGAGCCCGCCGCCAGCGGGCCGACGCCGATCACCGACGCCGGACAGCCCGCCTCGGACACCGTGCCGGCGGACTGTGTGGCCGTGCAGTACACCTCCGGCGGATCGATCGGCTACCGGGTGGCGGTGAGCGACGAAGCGCTCCTCCACCAGTCGGTCGGCAACTGGGCTTCCGAGCTGCAGTTCCACCCGAACGTGGCACCGGAGGTCTGGCTGGTGGCGTCCGACATCAACAACTATTTCTTCAAGGACACCATCGGCGCACTGTTCAGCCACTCGCCGCCGATCTGGCAGGAGCTGCACTTCTGGTCCTGCGCCGACGGCAGCGTCCGCAAGCCCGGCGACGACGATCTGCTCCGCTCCAGCTACATGCCCGACCAGTACCTGTACGTCAACGACCGCGCGGCAGGTATGGACGGCCGCCCCTCCAACTCCGCGGCACCCGTCCGGCGCGGTGACTTCTACGCATTCAGCAAACCGCTCGGCGGCGACACCCCGTACGGCCGCTGCACGAACACCTCCGGGCATGCCGGCAACCCCTGGGACATCGACCTGCTCGACAGTCCCGGCGTCAATCCCGGCGGCGGGCACTGCACGACAGCCCCCTACTTCGAGTAAGGAAACGGAAACGTGGCCGCCACGTGCCGCTACCCAACTGCGGGTGCCGCCCGTCTACCCGTGCAACGACCAGGAGTTCGGTCAGACCGTCCCTTGCGAGAGGAAGGAGGCTGCGCCGTCCCAGCGAGCCCGTGACGACGTCGGGCGGAACCTCGCACGCCCGCGGGCCGTCGCGCGACCCGGCTCATTCCCCGGCGGCCTCGTGGATCTTGGCCGCCACGGTCCGGAAGGCCCGGCCGATCGTCTCCAGGTCGGCCGGGCTGAGCAAGTCGACGAAGTGCTCGCGCACCGTCTCCACGTTGTCCTTGGCGGCCTCGACCAGCAGCGCCTGCCCGGTTCGGGTCAGCGACGCGACCACGCCGCGCTTGTCGTCCGCGTCGTCGCCTCGCCGGACGAGCCGGCGGGCCTCCAGCCGGGAGACCGTGTGCGAGAGCCGGCTGCGCGAATAGTAGGACAGCTCGGCGAGGTCGGCCATGCGCATGCGGCCCCCGGGGGCTTCGGAGAGCCGCATCAGGATCTCGAAGTCGGCCAGCGAGAGGTGGTGACGGCTGCGTAGCCGCCGGTCGCGCACGTCCACCAGGAGCGCCGATCCTTCCACGTAGGAGCGCCAGGAGCGCTGCTGATCGTCGTCCAGCCACCGTGTGCCACTCATGGCCTGAAGAGTAACAGTTGAAGATTTCAACCAGTCGGGTAGGCTGGCGAGGTAGTTGAAGAATTCAACTGTCTTGGGCGGTGGTCACCGGCTGTGCCGGCGAGGGAGGTCCTGTGAACGCGAAGTTGTTGGTGCTCGCCTCCGGCAACTTCGCTGTCGGGGTCTCGACGTTCGTGATCGCCCCCATGCTCGGGCAGATCGGCGCGGACCTGGACGTCAGCCGGACAGCCGCCGCGCAGCTCGTCGTGGTGTACGCACTTGCCTACGCGCTCGGAGGCCCGGTGCTCACCGCGCTGGCCGGGCATCGGCCGCCACGGCAACTGCTGTTCGTGGCGCTGGCCGTGTTCGGCGCCGGCAACGGCCTGACGGCGGTCGCGGCGAACTTCCCGGGTGCGGTCGCGGCGCGCGTGCTCGCCGGCGTAGGCGCCGGTGTGTACACCGCCAACGCGCTCGCGGTCGCACGCCGCCTGGCTCCCGGCGACCGGCAAGGACGTGCGGTGGCCGTGGTGGTGGGCGGTCTGACGACGGCGATCGTGCTCGGCCTTCCGCTCGGCGCGTGGCTCGGCGGCGAGACCAGTTGGCGGCTCGTGCTCGGCCTCCTCTCCCCGGTCGCAGTGCTGCCGATGGCCGCTGTCCGGTTGCTGCCGGCCCTTGGCGGTTCCCCCGCGGTACGGCTCGCCCAGCGGATCGCACCGCTGCGCGACCGGCAGGTGCTGGCCACGCTGCTGGCGACCTGGCTGTGCCTGACGGCGAGCTGGACGGTCTACAACTTCATCGACGAGGTGCTGCTGGAGGCCACCGGAGGCGACCCGGACCGTCAGTTCCCGGCGTTGCTCGTCTTCGGCGCCGGTGCCGTGGCCGGCAACCTGCTCGCCGGGCGGCTGGCGGACCGCTTCGGCCCGGACCGGACGATCGCGGTGGTGGCTCCGGTACTTGTCGTGGCGGTCCTGGTGGTCCCGCTGGCAGCGGTCGGCATGCTGCCGGCGCTGCTGAGCGTCGGTGCCTGGGCGATGCTGCACTGGATGGTCAACGTTCCGCAGCAGATGCGGGTCGTCGCCGCCGCGCCGGAGGCGGCCCCCGCCGTCCTCGCTCTGCACCAGAGCACCATCTACCTGGGCATCGGCACCGGCGGCTTCGTCGGCTCGCTCGGCTACGGACTGGCGGGCCGAAGCGGCATCGGCTACGCCGCCTTCGTCACCGGACTGGCGGCGCTGACCGCCCTGTGGTGGTCGTTCCGCACGCGCCACCCCTCCGTACCACTCCGACCACCCACCCCCGTGAACACGCAAGCGCCGAGGCGGAAGAAGGTAAGAAGGCCATGACGGATCGAGTCACCATCACCGGCGTACGGGTCTTCGACGGCCGGCGGTTGTCCGAGCCACGCAGTGTCGTCATCGCCGACGGTGTGATCGGCACCGGCCACGACGACACCGGCCGTTCCGGAGGCGACGTCGTGACGGCCGACGGCGGGGTGCTGCTGCCGGGCCTGATCGATGCGCACGTCCACCTCGGTGGCCGTCAGACTCCGGAGAGGCTCTGCTCGTACGGCGTCACCACGGCGCTGGACATGTCGAGCTACCCCCCGCAGCGGATGGCCGCACTGCGGGAGGTACCGCGCGGGGCCGACGTGCGCAGCGCCGGCACCCCGGCCATCGGGCCCGGCGGCCTGCATGCACGTATCCCCACGATGCCGGCCGACGCGGTGGTGACCCATCCCGGCCAGGCCGAGCCGTTCGTCGCCGCGCGGCTGGCCGAGGGCAGCGACTACATCAAGATCATCGCCGACCCGGGCGACGGCGGTCCGGACCAGCGGACCGTCACGGCGCTCGTCGGCGCGGCGCACGCCCGCAGCGTCCGGGTCGTGGTGCACGCGACGTCCCGGGATGCCGTCCTCCAGGCTCTCGACGCCGACGCGGACGTCATCACCCACCTCCCGCTCGGCACACCGCTGGATCGCCCGGTCGTGGACCGCCTCGCGGCCGACGGCTGCGTCGTGGTTCCCACCCTCACCATGATGGAAGGCATCGCGGCGGGCATCGGCCGGCCGGAGACCTTCGCGGGCACCTCCCGAAGCGTCGCTCTCCTCCAGCAGGCCGGGGTTCCCGTCGTCGCCGGCACCGACACCAACGACACCGCGTGCGTGCCGTTCCAGCCCGAGGGCGGCATCAGCCTCCACCACGAGCTGGAGCTGCTGGTCGACGCCGGGCTGCGTGCCGCCGAGGCACTCCACGCGGCGACGGGACTGGCGGCTCAGGCGTTCGGCCTGACCGACCGCGGTTCCGTCGAGGCGGGGCTACGGGCCGACTTGGTCCTCATCGACGGCGATCCGCTGGCCGACATCCGCGCCACCCGGAACATCCGCCGCATCTGGTGTGGCGGTGTGGAGCGTGCGCCGGCCGGCCGGCACCCCGACTCCGAAGAGCGGGAACCGGAGCGACCGCCGGCCGACGACCGCGGGACGCACGCCCGTGTGCGAGAAGAAGGCTGACCGGGGATGCCCGACCTGCGACTGCTGGGACCGGTCGAGCTGCGCGGTGCCGCCGGCCGCCGCTACTCCCTCGGGCCACCCCAGCAGCGGTGCGTCATGGCGGTGCTGGCGATGACCCCGGGGTGGCTGGTGCCGGTGGAGACACTGATCGCGCGTGTGTGGCGCGACGAGCCCACTAGCGACATGCGCGACGTCGTCTACACCTACGTCTCGCGGCTGCGCCGGACGCTGCGGCAGGCAGAAGAAGGCAGCACACCGGCGCCGGAGATCCGCCGGGACAACGGCGGTTACGTGCTGACCCTCGACGACGCGAACGTGGATCTGCACCGCGCCCGGAACCTGGTCCGCCAGGCTCGGCAGCAGCAGACCGGCGACCCCGTGCGGGCGTCGGAACTGCTCGGCGAGGCCGCCGCACTGTGGCGCGGTAGCCCGCTGGCCGGGTTGCGCGGACGGTGGGCGGAGGAGATGCGCGTAGGACTGCAGCGCGAACTGGTGACGCTGCTGACCGAGCGCTACGACCTGGAGCTGCGGCTGGGCCGCCATGCACAGTCCGTGGTGGCGCTCTCGGCCGAGGTGGTGGACCATCCGCTGGCGGAGCCGCTGACCGGGCTGCTGATGCTGGCGCTGTACCGGTCCGGAAGGCAGGCCGACGCGCTGCAGGCGTACTCCCGAACCCGGCACGTGCTCGTCCAGACGATCGGCGAGGAGCCCGGCCCCGAGCTGCGCCGGCTGCATGAGCAGGTGCTGCGCCGAGACCCCGCGCTGGAGCCGGGCCCAGACTTCCGGCGCCGGTCGGTGGACCGGCGAGAGCGGATCGGAGAGCCTCACCCCGCCATCCGTACGTCCGTCCGGGACGGCTCGCCCGACGCCCCCGTGGCCGGAGGGCCGGCGCAACTTCCTTCCGATGACGCCGGGTTCATCGGGCGCAGGGCATACGCGGAACGCCTGGACCGGATGGGGGAGCAAGCCGCCGGCCCGTCGCGCGACGCGGCGGTCTGCGTCATCACCGGCAGCGCCGGCGTGGGCAAGACAGCCCTGGCCCTGCACTGGGCACACCGGGTGGCCGGGGCCTTCCCGGCCGGGCAGTTGTACGTCAACCTGCGCGGCTACGCGGCCGCTGACTCCCCGACCGAGCCGGCCGAGGCGCTCCACGGCTTCCTGCAGGCACTCGGGGTCGCCGACGACCGGATACCGCAGAGCACAGATGCCCGCACGGCGCTGTTCCGCAGCCTCCTGGCCGGACGGCGGTTCCTCGTCGTGCTGGACAACGCCCGCGACACCGACCAGGTGGCACCGCTGCTGCCCGGAGCTTCCGGCTGTGCCACCGTGGTCACCAGCCGTCGGCAGATGCCCTACCTCGTCGCCACCACCGGCGCGGACCAGATCGTCCTCCCGCCGTTCAGCCCTGAGGAGGCGCGGAGCATGCTCTTCCGGCTGAGGGGGGACGGGCGCACGGAAAGCCGGGAGCAGGCGGTGGCGGAAGTCGTCGGCAAGGGTGTGCGTCTGCCGCTGGCGCTGCGCCTCGTCGCGCCGCATCTCACCGCCCCACCAGGGGGTGCACCGCACCTGTCCTGCAGCGCTCATGTCGCCGACATCCGAACGGTGTTCACCTGGTCCTACGGTCACCTCAGCCCCGCGGCCGCCCGGCTCTTCCGCCTCCTCGGGCTGCATCCGGGACCTGAGCTGAGCACCGGTGCCGCCGCCTGTCTGGCGGGCCTGGCCCCCCGGCGGGCCAGACCGCTGCTGTCCGAACTCACCCGCGCCGGACTGCTCACCGAACCGGCCCCCGACTGGTTCAGCGTGCACGACCTGCTGCGCGACTACGCCGCCGAACTGGCCCGCACGCACGACACCGCAGCCGACCGCCAGGACGCCGTACAAAGAGCCCTGGACCACTACGTGCACTCGGCCCGCGCCGTGTGCCGCACGCCTGTCCCGCCCCACCCGGCCCGGCGATCCCGGTGCCTTGCCGGCCGGTGCGACCCCTAGATGAATGAGTCCGATGTTCTCAGTGGTCGTAGTCGATCAGAGATCGTTTGATCTTGGCGTCGGTGGTCCAGTTGTGCCAGATGCCGGCGGCCAGGGCGAGGAGGCGTTGGCCGGTGCGGGCGAAGACCCCGGCGGGGGTTCTGCCGCCATGGTGTTCCAGGCTGAGCTGACCTTTGAGGGTGTCGAACACCGCCTCGATCCACTGGCGGACACGGGCCAGTCGGCCGTGCCGGGCGGGTTCGTCCTTGCGGTCCGGCCGCACCAGGTGGATGCCCAGCCGTTCGGTGAGGAACGCCTCGAACTCGCGCCCGGCGAAGCCCTTGTCGGCGAGGATCACCTGCCCGCTGCGGACGAGGTGGTGGTCGCGTTCCAGCAGCGCGGTCATCACTTCGCGTTCGCCGAGCTTGGGGTTTGCCAGGCACCAGGACACCGGCATGCCTTCGGCGGTGGTGAGCAGGTAGAGCCGGAACCCCCAGAAGAAGCGGGAGTGGCTGCGGCAGTAGCCGTATCCGGCGTGCCCGGCCAGTGCGGAGCGTTTGACCGTCTCGCGGGAGGCTGCGCAGGGCAGAGGCGTGGAGTCGATCAGCCGCAGGTCGTCCTGCCAGGTCGGCACCTGCTTGGCCAGGGCCTCGATCACCTGGCTGATCAGCGGACCCGCCGCGTTGAGCCTTTTGTTGTAGGCCGACTGCTGGGGCAGATAGCGGAAGAGGTGCCCGAGCCGGGCGTGGGCGAAGCGGATCCAGTGCCGGGCCGAGGGGAAGCCGAGCAGTACCTGCGCGACGGCCAGGCACAGCAGTTCGGCATCCGTCAGTTTCGGGGGTCGCCCGATCCGGCGACGAGGCGCCACGTGGTCGTCGATGAACACGTACAGTGCCGCCAGAAGGGCGTCCAGGCTGGTAGTCACACACGAGCCAACGGGCGCCCTTCGCGATGGTCGCGACCAGCACAAACATCGGACTCATTCATCTAGTACCGGAACCGGCCCGGTCAAGGTTTGGGCAGGGGTCCGTGGAAACCCCGCCACCCAGATCTGGTTCTTCCACCAGAGTGCCCCTTTGGGCTGGCCCATCGTCTGGCCCTGACCCCCCGGGCCGTGGTGAGACCGGCCCCGGTGTGCGGGGACGGCACGTGACGGAACGCTGTCGAGCCGGCCGCCCGCGGGCGGGCAGCGATGTGGCCGAGGAGGGGTCGGCGTGCGTGGCCTGCAGTTCCTCATCCGGGGAGCAGTCGCACCGCATCGTGTGCCGGTAGGTTCGGACCCACGCGCGAAGCGCGTTGCAGCGCGTCCCGCAGGGTGGAGGCAGGGATGAAGGGGATCACCTTCCCGGCGTGGCAGGGGAGTCGCTATGTGACGCCTGCGGAACTGGTGGTGTGCCTTGGCGACTTCTCGGCTTGGGAGATCAGTGCCGTCGACACGGCCGTGCTCAGCCGGTTCCGGGGCCGCTACCGGAGCGTGAGGGCGCTCTGAAGGTCTGCCGCCCTCCACGGGGCGGTCTCAGCCCAGGGTGCGGCGGGCCAGGCGGCGGTGCTTGAGTGCGAGGTGGAGGTCCAGCCGGACGAGCCCGTCGGTGAGGTCGGCGCCGAGTAGTTCGGTGATGCGGCCGAGCCGGTAGTACAGGCTGGTGCGGTGCAGGTGCAGGCGGGTGGCCGTGCGGCCGGCGTCGCCGCCGAGGTCGAGGTACGTCTCCAGGGTGTGCAGGAGCATCGGCGCGGAGGCGCCGGCCCGGTCGAGCGGGGTGAGGCCGTCGTCCGAGGGCGGCGGGCCCGAGTGCAGCAGCCGGCGGTACGGGCCGAGGTCGCGCCAGTCCAGCGGGGTGGGCAGTGCCGGGTCCAGCGCGGCGAGTTCCGCGGCGGCCAGCGCCTGGGCGTGGGCGGTGCGGGCGGCGTCGACGGTGAACGGCGCCGGGTCGCCCGCCCCGATGACGGCCGCAGGACCGTTGCGGCCCCGGTCCGAGGCGGAGGGGCCCGCGCAACCGGCGGGGCCGCCCGCCGCGTTGGCGATCTGGTCCAGCGCGTCGGCGAGGCCCTCGTCCGCCCCGTGCCGCGCCAGTACCACCGCGTGGTTCTCGCCGACGAACGAACCGACGTAGCCCGCGTACGCGCGCAGTCCGGCCGGCAGCGCGGCGACCAGGCGCCGGAACTCACCCTCGCCGAACGGCGTCGATCCCCCGCGCCCAGGGGCCGTGGGCACCACGGCGTAGACTCGGATCCTCGCCCCGAGCAGGCTCGGCGCCGCCGCGACGAGGCGGTCCGGGACGTCCCAGGGCGGTGACTCACCGAGCAGGGCGCGGATCAGCTCACCGACATCCCGGCGCGCCGTCGGGGCAGCCTCCGGCGGTTGCGGGTCGAGCACCGGGGCCATGGCGCGCGCGGCGCGCAGGGCCGCGGCCTGCGCCGCGTCGTCCAGCACCGCACCCGCGTCGAGCACCCAGAGGTAGCCGAGGCAGCCGCGGTCTCGCCGGATCGGCACGCACAGCCGGGCGGCCATGCCGAGCCCGGGGTTGGCCGGTACGTGGACGGGCCCGGTCGCTTCCGCGATGCCGTGCCGCAGCTCCCACTCCAGCACCGCAGGGTCCACCTGCCGGGACAGGATGGCCGCGATCCGCACCTGGTCGGCATCGGCCCCCTGGGCGCTGTACGCGATGAGCCGGCCGTCCGGGGCGTCGACGGACAGGCTGTGCCCGAGCTCGTCGGCGAGCCTGTCGAGTTCTTGTTGAAGGCTGCCGGCGTAAGCCACGGGACCGTCCTCCGCGTGCCGGGCGACCGGTCCGCTGGACGCCGGTCGGGATCCTCTGGGTTCGGCTGGATTCCGACAAGTGTAGGAGAGCGGGCCCGCAGGTCCCGTCCGCTGTCCGATGTGCCCGCGACCGGCCCCGGCCTAGCGTGGTGATCCCCCGGTCCGGTCCTCGGCCCCGGGCCGGGAGCCCCGTCCCACCTCAGCGAGGAGACCGCGGATGAGACACGCCCTGGCAGCCCGCCCGTGGGTGCCCGAGCCCGGCGAGCAGTTGGTGCGCACGGTCGCCGGGGCCGTGGCCGGCCGGCCCGTGCACGCCACGCTCGCCGAGATCGACCGGTTGGTGGAGGAGAACCGGCGCATCCACGAGCGCGACACACTCAACCTCGACCCGGCCTCGAACGTCATGAACCCGCGGGCCGAGGCGTTGCTGTCGGCCGGGCTGGGCACCCGGCCGTCGCTGGGCCACCCCGGTGCCAAGTACGAGACGGGCCTGGAGGCCATCGAGCGGATCGAGGTCATCGCCGCGGAACTTGCCGCGGAGGTGTTCTCCGCGCGCTACGCCGAGGTCCGCGTCGGCTCCGGGGCGCTGGCCAACCTGTATGCCTTCATGGCGACCTGCCGCCCCGGTGACACGGTCATCGCACCGCCCGCCGCTGTCGGCGGGCACGTCACCCACCACGCCGCGGGCGCCGCCGGCCGCTACGGGCTGCGCACCGTGCCCGCGCCCGTCGACGCGCGCGGCTGCACCGTCGACCCCGTCGCCCTGCGCGCCCTGGCCCGCCGGGAGCGGCCTGCGCTTATCACCGTAGGCGGCAGCCTGAACCTGTTTCCGCATCCGGTCGCCGCGCTGCGGGAGATCGCCGACGAGGTGGGCGCCAGGGTGCTCTTCGACGCCGCGCACCTGTGCGGTCCCATCGCCGCGCAGGTGTGGCCACAGCCGCTGGCCGAGGGCGCGCACCTGATGTCCATGAGCACGTACAAGAGTCTCGGCGGCCCGGCCGGCGGACTCATCGTCACCGATGACGCCGAACTTGCGGAGCGTATCGACGCCATCGCCCACCCGGGGCTGACCGCCAACTTCGACGCGGCCAGGACCGCCGCGCTGGCCGTCACCCTGCTCGACTGGAAGGCCGCCGGGCGTGCGTACGGGGAGGCCATGACCGCCACTGCGCGGCGGCTGGCCGGTGAGCTGGCGGCCCTGGACGTGCCGGTGTTCGCGGCTCGGCGGGGCGGTACGCGCTCGCACCAGTTCGCCGTGGAGGCGCACCGTTACGGCGGCGGGCAGCGGGCCGCCCGCCGGCTGCGCGCGGCGGGGCTGCTGGCGTGCGGGATCGGGTTGCCCGCCGGACCGTCCGCCGGGGGCGAGCCGAACGGGCTGCGCCTCGGCACCCCGGAGGTCGCGCGGCTCGGGATGGGGGAGCGGGACATGCCCACCCTGGCGCACCTGATCGCGCGCGGGCTCGACGAGGACGTCGCCCCGGCGGCCGTCGCGGCCGAGGTGGCGGGCTGGCGCGCGGCGTTCTCCGGCGTGCACTTCACCGTGGACAACCCCACCGCAGGAGAGGCGGACACACATGGCTGACCGTACGCACCACCCGGCAGCGCGGACGCGGCACACCGAGGCGGCCCGGGACTTGGTGGAGCTGACCTGGCTGGGCGGTAATCCCGGCGACGGCTGGTACGAGATGACCGAGGGGCTGATCGGCCTCCTCGACGGCCGGGATCCGGCCCTGCGTCTCTCCCTGGCCGCCGGCGGCGGCAGGGAGAACCTGGCCCGGATCCGGGACGGCGAGGGTCATGTGGGCATGAGTACCGACGTCGTGGTGGCCGCGGCGTACAACGGTGGCCCGCCCTTCGACACTCCGATGAGCGCCCTGCGGGTCCTCGGTACGGGCTGGTCGCCGCTGCCGTACAACCTGCTGCGGGCGGCGGACGCCGCAGCCGGACTCGGTGAGGCGATCGCCGGGGGCGGGGCGCGGCTCGGCGCGCCGCCGGAGGACACCACGGACGAGCTGATGTTCCGCAACGTCGTCGCCCACTACGGCGCCACGTACGACGCCATCCGGGCCCGTGGCGGCCGGGTGCTGCTCGACGGCTACGACGCGCTGGTCCGCGCGCTGCACGCGGGCGAGATCGACTACGTCTTCGGGGCCACGACGCTGCCCGCGCCGAGCATCGCCGCCGCGGCCGGGGGCACCCGCGTGCTCGAACTCGCCCCGCTGCCAGGGGACCTCGTCGACCACCTCGCCCGGCGCTACGGGTGCTCCCCGGGCGCCATCCCGGCCGGCACCTACCCGGGCCTGCACACCGCGGACGTGGCCACCTGCTTCGCCGAGACGGTTCTCGTCGTCGCCGCCGACCTGGCTCCTGGAACGGCGTACGCCCTCACCCGCCTGCTCCTCGGCGCCCGCGACCACCTCCCCGCGGCACACCCCTCGCTGGCCCTCTTCAACCCCGCCACCGCCTGGCGCAACGTCCCGGCCCCGCTCCACCCTGACGCGGCACGCGCCTACCGGGAGGCAGGATTCATGACCTGAGAACGACGCCGCGGCGGTGCCACCCCAGAACCATCACGGGAGCGGTCAAGGTTTGGGCAGAGGGTCCGTCAAGGTGCGGACCAGGAGACGTCCGGGCTGGTCACGTCGCCGTCCCCGGGGAAGAGTACGAGCCCGATCCTGACCTCCTCGTTCGCTCTGCGTGCCCCCAGATTCCGCCCGGGGGCGGCTCCCCGGCAACCGGAAATGAGAAGGTCACCACCGCCGATGGGCCGCTCACCGGCCATGTCGGATTTCATCAAGGTTCTGTCGGGCGATAGTTACTACGCTGGCCGGTCTTGGCCGTGGCCGACCAGCCATCTCGGCGCCGTGGCACGAGCACGTATGAGGGAGAGACAAACCCCCATGAGCACACGCACGGCACTCTCCTCCCGTGCCCTGGCCGCTGTCGCGCTGCTGTCCCTGATAGCGGCCGGATGCGGTGGTGGTGGCGACGGGGACGGCCACGAGCGCCGCAACCCCCGGCAGTCGTCCGATACCTCCGGCGAAGCCGAGGAGCCGCCCCCCGCCACGGCGTTCGCGACCGAGGCCGCCTTCTCCCTCGAAACCGGACCGGTGCGGCACCCGCCGGGTCGCGCTGCACCGGCAGAACGCCTGGGTCGCGGGCGAGATGGGCCTGACCATGGTCGACCTGGCCACCGGGGAGGAGGAGGAATTCCTGGCCATGGCGGGCTCCGGCGACGAGCTGGCGGGCATGTCCTTCCCGGACGGCGGCGGGATACGCCTGCTGGGGGCGGTACTGACCGACGGCGAGCACACGTGGAGCGAGGACACCTCGAAGTACGCCTCGATCGCCCCCTGCGGCCCGTGGCTGGCCGTCGAGGACTTCGACGACGACCGGGGTCCGCGCCTGATCGAGATGGACAGCGGCGACGTCACCCACACCCGTGACGACGGCCTGGTCGGTGGCATGTCCTGCTGGGAGGGCGAGGGCGGCACGACGGTGGTGCTCGACCATTCCCAGGGCTTCCCGCCTGCTGGATGACCGGCGAGTTCGGCAACCGGCAGGCGTCGGAGGGCCCTCGACCGTTTTCGGCAACCTCCGCCCACACCTGCCAGGGCCCGGCCCAGGCCGGTGTGGGCGCCTTCGGCGCAGGTGGGATTTCGGTGGGACGGGCGTCCTTCACGCCGCCGTTCGCGCCGAGGCCAGCGGCACGGTCGAGAGGGTGAAGGGGAGCGACTCCGGGGGGAGTCCGGCGCTCCAGCGGTTGTACTGGCTGTTGACCACCAGGGCCCGGTCGCCGGGGAGGGTGATCGAGCTGGGGTGGAGGAAGCCGCCGGGCGGGACGAGGCTGCCCGCGAGGTGGCCGCGGGCCAGGTCGGGGGAGAGCCGGATGACGGTTACCTGCGGGGTGAGTCCGGGGAGGTCGTTGAGGTTGCCCTGGACGACGTAGAGGTGGCCGTCGCGGAAGGCCAGTCCGTCGCCGTTGGGCAGCAGATCACCGCCGAGATCGACTTCGTGCGGCTGCCGGGTGCGCCGGTCGATGCGCCAGAGTCGGCCGGTGGCGCTGTTGACGGTCAGCAGGTGGTCGTCGATGCAGATGATGCCGTTGAGGTTGTGGCGGCCGTCGACCCAGTCGATGGGTGTCGTGGTGACGTCCAGCCAGCGCTCCAGCCCCCACGAGCTCCCGGTGCGCGTGAGCCGGTAGATCATCGGCCGGAAGGAATCGGTGACATAGGAGGTGCCGTCGGGCGCCGCCGCGATCTCGTTCAGGAAGCCGCCCTCGACGCCGTGCAGCAGGGCGAGCAGGGTGGCGTCGGCCGGGTCGTACACGCGCAGCGTGCCGGTGTCCGCGCCGCCGACGAGGAGGCGGCCGGCGGCATCGACGGTCATGCCGGAGGTACCGGCGCGGCCGTCGGTGCCGTGCGGCGACCAGGGTCGCAGGGTGGGCACCGTGAGGTGGCCGCGGAAGATCGTGCCGTCCTCGGCGCTGCCGACGTAAATGTGGTTGGTGCGCGGGTCGTAGGCGTGGCCGGTGGGGAAGGCACGGTCTCCGGGGACCACGTACGTCTCCGGCAGCCCGGTGGGGCCCGGAGCGGCGGTCGCCGACCTGCTCCGACCTGCGGTGGCCACCGTCGCGGCGGTGACGGCGGTGGCGGCCAGCACGGTCCGCCGGGACATGGGCTGGTGTCCCATCACAGCTCCTACTCGTCGTCGTGCTCGGGCGATGTCCGGTCATCGTGACCCGGCGCGCGCTGCGTTCCGGCGCCCCGCTGTTCCAGGGGACTGCCAGGACCACCCAAGTGCCGGATCGTTCGGCGATGATGAACCGATGACCCGGCGCACCGACCTCCGAGAGTTCCTTTCCTCCCGCCGCGCCCGGCTGCGCCCCGAGGATGTCGGCTTCGCCCCGGGCGGCGGGCTGCGGCGGGTGCCCGGACTGCGCCGTGAGGAACTGGCCTTCCTGGCGGGGATCAGCGCCGAGTACTACGTACGCCTCGAACAGGGACGCACTCCGAACGTCTCCGCCGACGTGCTCGACGCCGTGGCCGACGTCCTGCGCCTCGACGCGGACGAGCGCGCTCACCTCCACCGCATCGCCCGCCACCCGACGACCCCGCCGCGCCGCCCGCGGGCCCAGCACGTGCGGCCCGGCATGCTCCAGGTGCTGCACGCCATGGGCGACAGCACCCCGGCGTTCGTCTTCGGCCGGCGCATGGACATCCTGGCCTGGAACCGGCTGGCCTGCGCCCTCATCACCGACTTCGGCGCGCTGCCGCCGCAGCGCCGCAACGTCGCCCGTCTCGTCCTGCTGGACGAGGACGTCGTCCGCCTCTACCCGGACCGGGAGTTCGTGGCCCGGGACACGGTCGGCCATCTGCGCGTCGACGCCGGGCGCAACCCCGACGACCCGAAGCTGGCGGCGCTGGTGGGCGAGCTGTCGCTGAAGAGCGAGGAGTTCCGCAAGCACTGGGCGTCGCACACCGTCAAGAGCAAGTCCCACGGCTACAAGCGCATCGACCACCCTGTCGTCGGGCGGCTGACGCTGAACTTCGAGACCCTGCACCTGCCCGACGACCCCGAGCAGTTCCTCACCGTCTACACCGCCCCGGCGGGCTCACCGGACGCGGAGCGCCTGCGGCTGCTGAGCAGTTGGCAGGGCCAGGGGAACGAAGCCGCCCCCGCCGCACGCGCCGCCGACCACGACGCGCTCGGCGCACCCGGCGGATGACGTCCGCGCCGCGGGGGTCGCGCCGTCAGTCCCGGGCGATGGCGGTCCACAGGCCGGGCCGCTCGTCATGGCCGCCGTGGTGACCTGGTCGTCCCAGCCGTGGAGCGTGCCGAACTCCTCGCGCCACGCGAGGACCGGGAGGGCGAGGGTGTGCAACTCGTGCTCTGCCGTCGTGCCGATCGCCCCGTGGAACTGGTGGGCGTTGCGGACGGCCACGGTGGCGGCGTGGCCCGTGCGGGAGCCGCCATGGCGATGTCGAACGGGTCGGGGCTGCGGCGGGCAGGTCCGCTGCCCACCAGCCCCCGGGGGTCCACCAGAGCGCCACGACGGGGGTGGCGACGGCGATACCGAAGCCGGCCGCGATCTGCGCGAGGGTGTCGTGCCTGCGCAGGTGGACCAGACCGACCAGGGCACGCTGGTGCGGTGGGAGCTTGCAGGGGCGGTCATCCTCGCCGGTGACGATGAGCGTCGTGACCCCATTCGACCAGGGCGTGGGGCGAATCGAGTGCGGCAGGACAGGGAATCAACGATGCTCCTGCACGTGACGGGTAGAGACTTCGAACACCTGCCTCGGCGGCGCCCGGCCGCCGCCGAGCGCCGCGGCCGGCTTTCAGTTGTCCGCTGGGCGTTCGAGGGCGACTTTGGGCAGCCGCCGGGCGAGCGCGGCGGGCATCCACCAGGCCCACTTGCCGGATATCTGCATGACGGCGGGGACGATCAGGCAGCGGATGACCAGCGCGTCCATCAGGATCGCGACGGCGAGACCGAGGCGAATTGCTGGAGCATCCGGTCGGGGCCGGGCACGAAGGCGCCGAACACCACGATCATGATGGCTCCGGCCGCTGTGATGACCTTGCCGGTGGAGGCCAGTCCTTCCCGTACCGCGAGGGAGTGGTCCTTCGTGCGCTCCCATTCCTCGTGTATCCGTGAGACCAGGAAGACCTCGTAGTCCATACACCGACGCCGCGAAGCGGTCGGGCGAGGACTGGCGAGCCCGGGCGTCGTTCTCGGCTTGCTGACCGACCTCATGCGCGCAGTCAGCCGGAACGGCCTGGCGATGCGCCGCATCTGCTTGGGCGTCATCAGCGGGTCCACTCGGCCTCCAACGGCGTCACAACCCCTACGGTGCCACAGATACGGCAAGCGCTGTATCTGCAAGGAACACCCCGGGCAGTGGGAGCACAAGCGAGTCGAGCCGTCGCGGCATTGCCCGAGGCCCGGATGCGGTGGGCCTGCGCGGAGCTGACGACCCGGCACCCGGGCACGGGGCTGCCGGCGTTGCACACGCTGACGACCCTGCCGCCGGAGCTGCACGGGGCACTGCCCGCAACACACCGTCATGATCACGGCCCTGTCCGCCCAGCACGTCCCCGGGTGGAGGAGTACCACCTGAACCTCCTCCGCCCCCAGGCGAGTAGGTGACGCCGCGCCGTCAGTCGCCCGTGAGGGTCGGCCAGAGGGGGGCGGTGGTGGCTGTGGTGGTGAGGTGGTCGTCCCAGTCGTGGGGGGTGCCGTATTCGGTGCGCCAGGCCAGGAGCGGCAGCGTCAGGGTGTGCAGGGCGTGTTCCGCCGTGGTGCCGATCGCGCCGTGGATCTGGTGCGCGTTGCGGACCGCCACCGTGGCGGCGTGGCCGGCGCAGGAGCGGGCCACGGCGATGCCGAACGGGCCCGGCGTCCCCCGCGTGCAGGCGGTGGCGGCGGCTCGCGCCAGGGCGGCTTCCGCGGCCAGGTCGGCGATAAGGGACTGCACCGCCTGGAAACGGGCCAGAGGGCGGCCGAACTGGGTGCGGGTCCGGACATGGTCGAGGCAGAGGTCCAGGATGCCGTCCATGGCGCCGGTCATCTGCAGGGCGCGGGCCAGGCCGCCGCGGAGCAGGAACTCCTCGGCCACATCCGGGAGTACGGGCGTGCCGCGGACCCCGGACAGGTCCGCGCGGAGGTCGTCGCGGGGCTCGCCCCCCAGGTTCGTACCGGGCGTCAGCGTCAGCGACGACGCCGGCAGGTCCCCCGCCCGCCAGCCGTCCGCCGTCCACCACAGCGCGACGACGCCGGCGGCCTCGCGCGCCCACGGGACGGCGCGGGCGGCGCCGTTGCGGTCGAGGATGCACGCCGTACGCGGCTCGTCGTCGCCCGGGAGGTCCGCCTGGGCCAGCAGCCAGCCCGCCAGCAGGTCGTTCTCCGCCAGCGGCGCCGCCACGCCGTGGGCCGCGGCGGTACGCAGCAGGGCGGCGGCCTCCGGCCATCCGGCGCCGCTGCCGCCGTGCCGTACGGGCGTCGTCAGCCGGGTCAGGCCCAGCGACGCGAGGGTGTCCCACAGCGACCGGTCCAGCCGGCCCGGCGTCCTTGGCCGGTCCGTGAACACCGAGGTCATCATGGCCAGCAGCGCCGGGTCCGCGGTCATCGGCGTACCTCCAGGTCCCGCGCGATCACGCCGCGCAGGATCTCGCTGCTGCCGCCGCGCAGGGTGAACCCGGGGCGGCGCAGCAGGCCCGTGGTGAGCAGCGGGGTGGTCACTCCCAGTTGGTCGGCCAGTTCGACGATGTCGCCCTCCAGGGTGGTACCGAGCAGCTTGACGAGCGCGGCCTCGGTCTCCGCCGGCTCGCCGGCCTGGAGCGCGGCGGCGACCCCGTGCGACAGGTGCCGCAGCGCGGCGACGCGGGCGACCTGGCGGCCCAGCCCGGGGTGGCCGGGCAGCTCGCCGCGGCCCATCGCCGCCGCCGTGTCGGCGAGCAGCGGGAGCGTCGACAGGAAGCGCTCGGGGCCGCTGCGCTCGTAGCCCAGCTCGGCCGTCACCTGCCGCCAGCCGTCGCCGATCCGGCCGAGCACCCGCGCGTCGGGCACGAACACGTCCGTCAGCGTCACCTCGTTGAAGTGGTGGTCGCCGCCCATCGAGACGATCGGCCGCACCGCCACCCCGGGCGCGCGCAGGTCCACGACGAACTGGCTGAGCCCCGCGTGCCGGTCGTCCGGGTCCGGCGGCGAGGTGCGGGCCAGCACGACGAAGGCGTCGGCCAGGTGCGCGCCGGTCGTCCACACCTTGGTGCCGGTGAGCCGCCAGCCGCCGTCCGCCGGCTCCCCCCGGGTGCGTACGCTCGCGAGGTCGGAGCCGGCGTCGGGCTCGCTCATGCCGATCGCGAAGGAGCACCCGCCGGCGGCGATACGCGGCAGGAAGTCCCGCTTCTGCTCCTCGCTGCCGTACGCCAGCAGCGCCGGCGCGACCTGCCGGTCCGCGATCCAGTGCGCCGCCACCGGGGCGCCTGCGGCGAGCAGTTCCTCGGTGACGGCGTAGCGCTCCGGGTACGTCCGGCCGGGTCCCCCGTACGTGCGCGGGATCGTCATGCCGACCCAGCCGCGCTCCGCCAGCGCCCGCGTGAACTCCTGGTCCCAGCCGCCGTGCCAGGCGTCGACGGCGGGTGTGAACGGCTGCGCCGCCAGGAACGCGCGGACCTCGGCGCGCAGCGCGGCCGTCACCGTTCCCCCCGGGCGAAGGCGGCGACGGCCGCGCGGTGGTCATCGGTGTGGTGGGCCACGGCCTGGAGTGCCGCGGACAGCTCCAGCACGCTGTCCAGGTCCTGCCGCTGGGCCTCGCGCAGCAGCCGCTTCGCCATCCGTACGGCGTGCGGCGGCCGGGCGGCGACGCGGGCGGCCAGCTCCTGGGCCGCCGCGAGCAGTTCGCCGGGCGGCAGCACCCGCGAGACCAGGCCCCAGTCCAGCGCCGTCGCCGCGTCCACGCGGTCCCCGGTCAGCAGCATCTCGGCGGCCCGGGCGGCGCCGACCGCGCGCGGCAGCAGCCACGCGCCGCCGTCGCCGGGGACCAGGCCGAGGCGTACGAAGCTCGCCGCGAAGAACGCGTCCGTGGCCGCGAGCCGCAGGTCGCACAGGAGCGCCAGGTCGCACCCGGCGCCGACCGCGGGGCCGTTCACCGCCGCGATCAGCGGCACCTCGCAGCCGTAGAGCGCGCGGGTGAGGCGCTGGATGCCGCGCCGGTAGCCGTCGAGCTGCCGGTGCGGCGGCCCGCCGAAGCCGTCGTCGCCGGCGGCCATCGCCGCGATGTCGCCGCCGGTGGAGAAGGCGGACCCGGCCCCGGTCAGCACGACGGCGCGCACGGAGCCGTCCGCGTCCGCCGCGTCCGCGAGGCGTACGAGGGCGTCCACGACCACCGCGCCCGAGACCGGATTGCGCCGCTCCGGCAGGTTCAGGGTCCAGGTCACCACGTGCCCGGAGCGCTCCACGAGGACCGGATCTGCCAAGGCCCCTCCCGATGTCGTACGGGCTGCGCGGTCACGTACCGCGGCGCCGCAGGTGCCTCCAATCCATCACGGACGGCGGGCGGCGCACCAAGACCCGGCGCCGATCACTTCCATAGCCGCCGGCTATGCGTCTGGGGGACGGGGCGGCTCATAGGTGCTGCCTATCCCTGCATTCACCAAGCGGGCTTTGACCTGCTCCGTACGCCCCTCGTTCACTGGTGCCGAACCGAGCCGAGGAGGCGCCCATGCGGGACGCAGTGATCGTGGACGCGGTGCGTACGCCGATCGGAAAACGGGACGGGGCGCTGGCCGGCATCCATCCCGCCGACCTGTCCGCGCACGTGCTGACGGCGCTCGCGGACCGCAACGGCTTCGCGCCCGGCGACGTCGACGACGTGGTCTGGGGCTGCGTCGGCCAGGCCGGCGACCAGACCGGGGACATCGCCCGCACCGCCGTGCTCGCCGCCGGCTGGCCGGACTCCGTGCCCGGCGTCACCGTCGACCGCCGCTGCGGCTCCGGTCAGCAGGCGCTGCACTTCGCCGCCGCCGGGGTGATCGCCGGGCAGTACGACCTGGTCGTCGCCGGCGGCGTGGAGTCGATGAGCCGGGTGCCGCTGGGCTCGGCGGCGCAGGGCGGCAAGCCGCACCCGCCGAGCGTGCTCGGCCGCTACGGCGTCACCGGCTTCAGCCAGGGCACCGGGGCGGAACTGATCGCCGAGCGGTGGGGCCTCACCCGGGAGCGGCTGGACGCGTACGCGGTCCGCTCGCAC
Source organism: Streptomyces sp. NBC_01808 (assembly GCF_035917395.1). Classification (NCBI taxonomy): domain Bacteria; kingdom Bacillati; phylum Actinomycetota; class Actinomycetes; order Kitasatosporales; family Streptomycetaceae; genus Streptomyces; species Streptomyces sp. NBC_01808. Next base: position 574,454 of record NZ_CP109072.1, on the reverse strand, counting down.
GACCGCGCCGCGGCGGCCACGGACGCCGGCGCCTTCGAGGGGCAGCTCGTCCCCGTCGGCGGTCTCCGCGCCGACGAGGGCATCCGCCGCGGCAGTTCCGTGACCACGCTGGCCGGGCTGAAGACCGTGTTCCGGGAGGACGGGGTGATCACCGCGGGCAACTCCTCGCAGATCTCCGACGGCGCCGCCGCCCTCCTCGTCACCTCCGGCGCGACCGCCAGAGCCCTGGGCCTGCGGCCGTTGGCGCGCGTGCACACCGCGGTGGTCGCGGGCGACGACCCCGTCGTGATGCTCACCGCCCCCATCGCCGCCACCGCCAAGGCGCTCAAGCGGGCCGGTCTCGGCATCGGAGACATCGGCGCGTACGAGGTGAACGAGGCGTTCGCGCCCGTCCCGCTCGCCTGGCAGGCCGAGACCAGCGCGGCCGACGACCGGCTCAACCCGCTGGGCGGCGCCATCGCGACCGGCCACCCCCTCGGCGGCAGCGGCGCCGCCCTGCTGACCCGGCTGGTCCACCACATGCGCGACCGGCACATCCGGTACGGGCTCCAGACCATGTGCGAAGGCGGCGGCATGGCCAACGCGACCGTACTCGAACTCCTCGGGGAGCAGCGATGAGACGCACCGTCTTCGGCGCCGAACACGAGACGTTCCGCGCCACCGCCCGCGACTTCCTCGACAAGCAGATCGTGCCCCGGTTCCCCGCCTGGGAGGAGGCCGGGATCGTTCCGCGGGAGGTCTTCCACGAGGTCGGCGCCCTCGGCGTGCTCGGCATCCAGATCCCCGAGCGGCACGGCGGCGCGGGCGAGACCAGCTTCCTGTACCCGGCGATCTGGGCGGAGGAGACCGCCCGCGCGCACGTGAACCTGGGCGGTCTCGGCGTCCATCTCAACGTCGTCGTACCGTACTTCGTCGCGTACACCAGCGAGGAGCAGGCGCGGCGCTGGCTCCCCGGGCTCGGCAGCGGCGCGCTGATGGCGTCGATCGCGATGACCGAGCCCGGCACCGGCTCCGACCTCGCGGGCATGGCCACCACCGCCGTACGGGACGGCGGCGACTGGGTGCTCAACGGCGCCAAGACGTTCATCACCGGCGGCATCAACGCCGACCTGGTCGTCGTCGTCGCGCGCACCGGCCGCGGCGGCGAGCGCCGGGACGGGCTGTCGCTGCTGGTCGTCGAGCGGGACATGCCCGGCTTCACCCGGGGCCGCAACCTCGACAAACTGGGCCTGCGCACCCAGGACACCGCGGAGCTGTTCTTCGAGGACGTACGCGTCCCGGCCGGGAACCTGCTCGGCGAGGAGGGCCGGGCGTTCACGTACCTGACCGGGAACCTGCCGCAGGAGCGCCTGGCGATCGCGGTGTACGCGCAGGCCGCCGCCGAGGCGGCGGTGGCGAGCACGCTCGACTACGTCCGGGACCGGAAGGTGTTCGGCAAGAGCGTCTCCTCCTTCCAGAACACCAAGTTCGAGCTGGCCGCCTGCGCGACCGGCCTGGAGGCCGGGCGGGCGCTGGTGGACCGGGCGCTCGCCGCGCACGACGCGGGGGAGCTGTCGGCGGCCGACGCCGCCAAGGCGAAGGTCTTCTGCACCGAACTCCAGGGCGACGTGGTCGACCGCTGCCTGCAACTGCACGGCGGCTACGGCTATATGCGCGAGTACCCGATCGCCCGGCTGTACGCGGACGCCCGCGTCAGCCGCATCTACGGCGGCACCACCGAGGTGCTCAACACGATCATCGCCAAGTCCCTCGGCCTCTAGCCCCGTCCCGTACCCCCGTCACGAGAGGCGTGTCATGCGCTTGGAAGGCATCTCCACCGCCGTCACCGGCGGTGCCCGCGGCCTCGGCCTGGCCACCACCCGCATGCTCGCCGCGGCCGGCTGCCTGGTGACGGTGATCGACCTGCCCGACAGCGGCGGCGAAGCCGTCGCCGCGGAGCTGGGCGACGCCGTACGGTTCGCGCCCGCCGACGTCACCGACGCCGACCGGTTCGCCGGGGCGCTCGACGCCGCCGACGAGCGGGGCGGCCTGCGCGCCTTGGTGCACTGCGCCGGCGCCGCCCGCAAGGTCCGCCTGCTGGACCGCGACGGCGAGCCCGGCTCCGTCGCGGACTTCGACTGGACCCTCCGGCTGAACCTCACCGGCACGTTCAACGCGCTCCGGCTCGGCGCCGCCCGGATGGCCCGGCACGAGCCGGTCGCGGGCGAGCGCGGCGCCATCGTGCTGACGGCCTCCATCGCCGCGTACGAGGGGCAGATCGGCCAACTCCCGTACACCGCGGCCAAGGCGGGGATCACCGGCATGACGCTCACCGCCGCCCGCGACCTGGCGAGCCGCGCGATCCGGGTCTGCACCATCGCGCCCGGCGTGATGGACACCCGGCTGCTCGCCCGGCTGCGCCCCGACGTACGGGACGCGCTGGCCGCCGGCATCCCGCACCCGGCGCGCCTCGGGCACCCCGGGGAGTTCGCCTCCCTCGCCGGGGAGATCCTGCGGAACGCGTACCTCAACGGCGAGACGATCCGGCTGGACGGCGCCCTGCGGATGGCGCCCCGCTAGCGTGGCCGCATGGACCTGCCGCAGATCGAGTACTTCCTCGCGGTCGTCGACCACCGGGGCGTGAACGCCGCCGCCTCCGCCCTCGGCGTCGCGCAGCCGACGATCTCGCAGGCCATCCGCAAGCTGGAGCGCGAGCTGGGTGCGGCGCTCTTCCACCGGATCGGCCGCGGGGTGGTGCTCACGTCCGCGGGGTACGCGCTGGTGGGGCCCGCGCGCCGGATCCTGCGGGACGTCGTCGCCGCGGAGGGCGCGCTGGTGGACGCGGCCGGGCGGCCCCGCGGGCGGCTCGACATCGTGGCGATCCCCGGGTTCTCGGCCGGCCCCGCGGCGCGGCTGATCGGGGAGTTCCGGCGCGCGTACCCGGAGGTGTTCATCCGGATCGGCGACCTGCGGGACGAGGCGGCGGTCGCGACGCTGCTGGCGGACGGGGACTGCGAGATCGCCGTCTGCCACCTGCCGCTGCCGGACGCCGCCGGGCTGTCCGTGCTCGAACTGGGCGTGCAGGAGTGGTGGCTGGCCTTCCCGCCGGGCGCGCCGGTGCCTCCGGACGACCCGCTGCCGCTGGCGGCCCTGCCGGACCTGCCGCTGGTCACCGTCCCGCGCGGCGGCTCGCAGGCCGGCGAGATCGGGCAGGCCCTCGAAGAGGCGGGCCGTACGGTACGGGCCGCGGCCGTGGTGCAGAGCCGGGAGGCGCGCGTGCCGTTCGTCCTCGCCGGGGTCGGCGGTACGTTCCTGGAGCGGTCGCTGGCGGAGGCCGCCCGGGAGCGCGGCGCGGTGGTACGGGCCGTGGCGCCGCGGATCAGCCGGGCGTACGGCTTCGTCTACGACGACGCCGGGCTCTCCCCGGCCGGGCGGGCGTTCGTCCGGCTCGCCGCGTCGGCCGGCTGACCCCCGGCGGCCCGCAGGAACGCCGCCGCGGCCGGCGACAGCGGGCCGGGCCGGACCAGCAGCCCCACCCGGCGCCGGGTCGGCGGCTCCGTAGCGCGGACGACGACGCCGTCGAGGCTCTCCTCCGCGAACCGCCGCGGCAGCAGCGCGGCGCCCGCGCCGTGCCTGACCAGGTCCCAGATCGCCTGCCGGTGCGCGCACTCCACCACCACCGGGCCGGCCGCGGCACCGCCCGGCTCCACCACGAACGGCAGCTCCGCGAGCGCCGCCTCGGGCACCGGGTCCGGCAGCCCGGCGGCGAGCGCGGGCGGCAGCACGACCGCGTACTCCTGCGTGCACAGCTCCACGCACCGCAGCGCGTCGTCCCCGCCGGGCAGTTCGACCAGCCCGGCCTCGGCCTCGCCGGTACGCACCTTCCCCGCCACCTCCGCCGCGCTCGCACAGTCCAGCACCCCGACCAGCAGCGCGGGGTGCCGCCGGCGCAGGGCGGCGGCGAGCGCGGGCAGCGGCTCGACGGCCAGCGCGGCGAGTGCCGCGATCTCCAGCCGGCCGCCGCCGAGGTCCCGTACCGTACGGACCCGGTCGCGGGCGTGCCCGACGCCGGCGAGGATGCGCCGCGCCGGGCCGGTGAACGCCTCGCCGTCCCGGGTCAGGGTGAGGCCGCGGCCCGTACGCTCGAACAGCGTGACGCCGAGCTGCCGCTCCAGCGTGCGGATCGCCTGCGAGAGCGAGGGCTGCGCGACGTACAGCTCGCGCGCCGCCCGGGTCACCCCACCGTGGTCGACGACGGCGACGAAGTACTCGATCAGCCGCAGGTCCACGGCAGTCACGATAATGCCCCCACCCATAGGTTCCGCCGATCGGTCCGGTCGCGCCCCGGTCTTGGCGCGCCGCGCGGGACCGGTGGTGGACTCGTGCCATGACTGCGCAGACCGACGAGGTGCTGGTGAGCCGGGCCGACGGCGTCCTGGTGCTCACGATCAACCGCCCGCACGCCCGCAACGCCGTCACCCGCGCCGTGGCCGAGGGCATCGCGGCGGGCCTGGACGAGCTGGACGCGCGCCCGGAGCTGGCCGCCGCGGTCCTCACCGGCGCCGGGGGCTCGTTCTGCGCCGGCATGGACCTCAAGGCGTACCTGCGCGGCGAGCGCCCGCGCATCGAGGGCCGCGGCTTCGCCGGGCTGACCGAGAGGCCGCCGGTCAAGCCGCTGATCGCGGCCGTGGAGGGGCCGGCGGTCGCGGGCGGCTGCGAACTCGTCCTCGCCTGCGACCTGGTGGTGGCGTCCCGCACGGCCCGCTTCGGCCTGCCCGAGGTCAAGCGCGGCCTGGTGGCCGCGGCCGGCGGGCTGCTGCGGCTGCCGCACCGCGTGCCCGAGCCGGTCGCGATGGAACTCGCGCTGACCGGCGACCCGCTGCCCGCCGAGCGCGCCTACCAGCTCGGGCTGGTGAACCGGCTGACCGACGAGGGCGGCGCGCTGGCCGAGGCCCGCGCGCTGGCGGCGGCGGTCGCCGCCAACGGCCCGCTGGCGGTACGGGCGAGCAAGCGCGTCCTGCGCGAACAGGCCGGCTGGCCGGAGGCCGAGCGCTTCGCCCGGCAGCGCGAGATCACCGACCCGGTCTTCACCTCGGCCGACGCCCGGGAGGGCGCGCTGGCCTTCACGGAGAAGAGGCCGCCGCGCTGGACGGGCCGCTGACGGCGCCCGGCCGCCGGCCCCGCGGTCAGGTCGCGTACCGGTCCCTGAGCTGTGCCTTCATCACCTTGCCGCCCGGGTTGCGGGGGAGGGCGTCGACGATCCTGACGTGCCGGGGGCGCTTGTACGCGGCGAGGTGCGCCCTGCTGAACGTCTCGATCTCGGCCGCCGCCGGCGGCTCGGCCGGGTCGCGCGGCACGATGACCGCGAGCGGCGTCTCGCCCCACTTCGGGTCCGGTACGCCCACGACGGCCGCCTCGGCGACCTTGGGGTGGGCGAGCAGGGCGTTCTCGACCTCGGCGCAGTAGATGTTCTCGCCGCCGGAGATGATCATGTCTTTCTTGCGGTCGAGGACGTAGAAGTAGCCCTCCTCGTCCTGCCGTACGAGGTCGCCGGAGTGGAACCAGCCGCCGCGGAAGGCTTCCGCGGTCTCCTCCGGCCGGTTCCAGTACTCCTTCATCACCATCGGGCTGCGGTAGACGATCTCGCCGACCTCGCCCCGCGGCACGTCGTTCATCTCGTCATCCACGACCCGCACCTCGACGTTGAGCAGCGGGGTGCCCACCGAGCCGATCTTGCGCAGCGCGTCCGGGCCGCGCAGCAGCGTCGTGACCGGGCTGCACTCCGTCTGCCCGAACGCGCTGCACACGTCGGCCTGCGGGAAGGTGCGGATCATCGTCTCCAGCAGCGGCGTGGCCGCAGGCGCGGCGCCCCACGAGATGCGGCGCAGCCGGGTCAGGTCGTGGCCGCCCAGCTCCGGCAGCGCGCAGACCGCCTGCCACTGGGCCGGGATCATGAAGCACGAGGTGACGCCCTCGTCGACCAGGGTGCGTACGGTCGCGGCCGGGTCGAAGCCGCCGGACGGCGGGATGACGTTCGTGCCGCCGACGAGGAGCGGGGGCAGCAGCGTCGACAGGCCGGCGATGTGGAAGAGCGGCGCCGTGGACATCGACACCTCGTACGGCTGCGTGGTGCCCTGCGTGGCCATCGAACTGAAGGCGTGCAGCAGCAGGTTGCGGTGGGTGAGCACCGCGCCCTTCGGGGCGCCCGTCGTGCCCGAGGTGTACATGATGAACGCGGGGTCCTCGTCGCGGGCCTCGCGCGCCCCCCGCTCCAGGCCGGCCTCCGGGGCCGCCGCGAGCGCGGCCTCGTAGTCGCCGCCGAGGGTCAGGGCGTACGACACGGACGGCGCGGAGCCGCGCGCCTCGGCCACCGCAGGGGCCAGCGCCGGGTCCGCGATCACGGCGCGGGCGCCGCTGTCCCGGAGCACGTACGCGATCTCCCGGGCCACCAGGCGGAAGTTGACCGGCACCACGATCGCGCCGAGCCGCAGCGCCGCCAGCCAGCACTCCACCACCTCGATGCCGTTCAGGCCGAGGACGGCCACCCGGTCCCCGGCGCGTACGCCGTGCGCGGCGAGGACAGCCGCCGCCCGCCGCACGCGCCCGTCCAGCTCGCCGTACGTGCGCCGCGCGCGGGCGTCGACCAGCGCCGCCGCGTCCGGGCGCAGGCGTGCGTGCCGGGCCACCAGGTCGCTCATGGTCATGCCGTGACCGGGCAGGGTCATCGTGGGTCTCCTCTTCTGGAGTCGAGGACGAGGCCGGCGATCCGCTCGCGGTGCGCGTCCGGGTCGCCGAGGAGCACCCGGGTGGCGACGGCCCGCCTGAGGTGGAGGTGCGCGTCGTGCTCCCAGGTGAAGCCGATCCCCCCGTGCACCTGGACGTTCGCCTTGGCCGCCGCGGCGTACGCCTCCGAACAGGCGGACTTGCAGACGCTGGCCAGCGCGGGCACCTCGGCGGGCGCGTGGTCGACGGCCCAGGAGGCGTACGCCGCCGCGGCGGCGGCCGACTCGTGGTCCACCAGGACGTCCGCCAGCAGGTGCTTGACGGCCTGGAACGACCCGATCGGGCGGCCGAACTGCTCGCGTACGGTGGCGTGTGCCACCGCCATGTCCAGGCAGCGGGCCGTGCCGCCCGCCTGCTCGCGGGCGAGCCCGACGGCGGCGGCCCGCAGCGCCCGGTCGAGCACGGGCAGCGCGCCGCCGGGGGAGCCCACCGGCACCCCGGGCGCGGCCCGTAGCACCACCGTGGCCAGCGGCCGGGTGGCGTCGAACGCGTCGCGGGGCACGCGCTCGGCGTCGCGTACGGCGAAGAGGGTGGGACCCTCGGGCGCCGCCGCGAGGACGAGCAGCACGTCCGCCGCCACCGCGTCGGTGACGAAGTGCTTCTCGCCGTCCAGCACCCAGCCGTCCGCCTGCCGCCGCGCGGTGGTGGCCGGCGCGGCGAACGACCAGTCGCCGGCCGCCTCCACCAGCGCCGCCGTGGCGACGACTTCGCCGCGGGCCATGGCCGGCAGCCAGGCCCCGGCGTCGCCGGACTCCAGCAGGATGCGGGCCGCGAGCACGGCGGAGGAGAAGAACGGCACCGGGGCCAGCGCCCTGCCCAGCTCCTCCTGGACGACGGCCACGTCGGCGAAGTTCGCGCCGGTGCCGCCGTACTCCTCGGGTACGCCCACGGCGGTCAGCCCCAGCTCGTGCACCATCCGGTGCCACAGCCGGGTCTCCCCGCCCTCGTACGCGGTCCGGGCCGCGCCGGCGTGCTCCGCCAGCAGCCCGCGCAGCGCGTCGCGCAGCGCCGCCTGGTCGTCGCTCGGTCCGAACCTCATGTCCGCTCGCCTCCGGGCCGCGGCTCCCGGGGCAGTCCGAGCACCCGCTCGCCGAGCGTGGTGCGCTGGATCTGACTGGAGCCGCCGTAGATCGTCCCGGCCCGTGCGGTCAGGAACGTGTGCTGCCAGGCCGCGGGGGAGCCGGGCGTGCCCAGCGGGTCCGCGCCGACCGTCGCCGGGCCGGGTTCGCCGGAGCGCACCAGGGCGTCGGACCCGAGCAGGTCCATCGCCAGCTCGGTGACCCGGGCGTGGTACTCGGCGGAGTAGAGCTTGAGCACCGAAGAATCCGGCCCCGGCGGTGCGCCGGACGCCGCGGTGGCCAGCGTCTTCAGGCCCAGGATGCGCAGCATCTCCACCTTCGACCAGCACCGGGCCAGCCGCTGCCGCACCCGCGGGTCGGCGTCCAGGCCCCGCTCCCGGGCCAGCGTGAAGAGCCGCTCCAGCTCGACCCGGTAGCCCGCGTACAGCGCTCCGGAGGCCGCGCCCCGCTCGTAACCCAGCAGCGTCAGCGTCACCTTGGCGCCGCCGCCGACCGGTCCGACGACGTGCGCGGCGTCCGTGCGCGCGTCGGTGAAGAAGACCTCGCAGAACTCGGCCTCGCCGGTCATCGTGCGGATCGGCCGTACGTCCACGCCCGGCTGGTTGACGGGGACCAGCAGCAGCGAAAGACCGCGCGCGCCTGCGGCGTCCTGCTCGGTCCTGGCCAGCACGAACATCCAGTTCGCGAAGGTGCCGGCGGTCTGCCAGACCTTCTGGCCGTTGAGCACCCAGGAGCCGTCGACCGGCGTGGCCGTCGTACGCAGCGCGAACAGGTCGCTGCCCGCGCCCGGTTCCGAGTAGCCCTGCGCCCAGCGGTGCTCGCCGGACAGGATGCGCGGCAGGAAGCTGCGCTTCTGCGCCTCGGTGCCCCAGTGCAGCAGCGTCGGCCCGATGAGCGAGAGGCCGAAGGGGTCCGTCGGCAGCGGCAGCAGCGGCACCCCCGCGGACACGAACTCCTCCTGGAGCGCGCACTGCTCCAGCACCGACAGACCGGCGCCGCCGTACGCCTCCGGCCAGGCGACGCCCAGGTAGCGCCGCGCGCGCAGGGTCTCCCGCCAGCGCTCCAGGAACGCCGCGCGCTCCGCCGCGCCGAGCGCGCCCACGCCGCGCCAGCCCGCCGGCAACTGCGCGGCCAGGAACCGGCGTACGCCCTCCCGGAACTCGTCCGTCCGCGGGGTGCTCGCGAGATCCATCAGCCGGCCGCCCCGGCGTCGTCCTTGCGCGCGGGCCGCGGCGCCCCCGCCCCCGGGGCCGGCAGCCCGGCGGCCTCCGTGCCCAGCGGCAGCCCGTCGGGATTCACCTCGGCCCAGTGCGCGTGGTTGAGCTGGTGCAGGGTGAAGCAGGCGGCGAGCGCGCTGGTGAAGCCCTGCTGGTCGACGGTCTGGTTCACCGACTCCTTGATCAGCAGCGCCGTCACCGAGGGCACGGCCGCCAGCCGGCGGGCGAAGGCGAGGGTGTCCGCCTCCAGCCGCGCGGGCTCGAAGACCTTGCTGACCATGCCGATGCGGTACGCCTCCTCGGCGTCGATCGAATCGCCGGTCAGCAGCAGCTCCTTGGCCCGGCGCGGGCCGAGTTCCCACGGGTGCGCGAAGTACTCCGTGCCGCACATGCCGAGCCGGGCGCCGACCACGTCCGCGAACGTCGTGTCCCGCGCGGCGACGATGAGGTCGCAGGCCCACATGAGCATCAGGCCGCCGGCGATCACCGGGCCCTGCACCGAGGCGATCGTCAGCTTGCGCAGGTTGCGCCACCGCTTGGTGTTCTCGAAGTAGTGGTGCCACTCCTGGAGCATCCGGCGCTCGGCGGCGACGCGGGTGCCGCCGTGGCTGTCGTACGTGGGGTGCCGGCCGGGTCCCGGGGCGCGCTCGGCACGGTCCTCGGCGGTGCCGAGGTCGTGGCCGGCGGAGAACGACCGGCCCTCGCCGCGCAGGATCACGACGCGTACGGTGTCGTCGGCCTCGGCACGGGCGAACGCCTCGTCCAGCTCGACCAGCATGCCTCGGTTCTGCGCGTTGCGGACCTCGGGGCGGTTCAGGGAGATGACGGCGATGCGGCCGTCGTCCTCGGTGGCGTATGTCAGGAAGCGGCCCATCACGCACCCCCCTGCGGCGCCAGTGCGGCCACGACCTCGGCGGCGGCGCGCTCGCCGGAACGGACCGCGCCGTCCATGTAGTTCATCCAGACCGCCGAGGTCTCGGCGCCCGCCCAGTGCACGAGGCCGCACGGCTCGCGCAGCGCGGCGGCGTAGCGGGTCCAGGTGCCGGGCGGCAGGTTGGCGCCGTAGCAGCCGCGCGTCCACTCCTCGTCCGACCAGCTCATCTCGGCGTACTGGCGGGGGCTCGCGGCCTCGGCGCCGAAGGAGGCGGCGAAGCAGTCGAGGACGGCGGCGCGGCGCGCGTCCGGGCCGAGCCCGCCCAGGCGGCGGGCCGCGTCGCCCTCGACGAAGCCGACGAGGATGCCGGGCTCACCGGACGGCGGCGAGTCGTCGAAGGTGACGGAGACGGGTCCTGCGTCGGTCAGCGCACGCCCGTTCAGGCCCTGGGCGCGCCAGAAGGGCCGGTCGTAGACCGCGTGCGCCTTGATGGTCACGCCGGGTACGGCGCGCTGGTGGAGCTGCGCGCGGATCACCGGCAGCGGCGGCGAGAAGGCGATCCGGTCGGTGAGCGCGAGCGGTACGGCGACGATGGCGCGGCGCGCCGTGATCCCGTCGACCCGGATGCCGCCGGGCTCCTGCGCGACGGTCCGCACGGGGGTGCCGAGCCGTACGGTGTCCGGCCCCAGCTCCTCGTGGATCCGCAGGGCGAGGCCCTGCGCCCCGCCGACGAGGCGCTGCTCCTGGGCGTCCTGGAGGAGCGCCTTCAGGGAGCTGGCGGAGCGGATGTAGATCAGCACGTGCAGCAAGGACAGCTCGTCCGGCTCGACCGTGAACAGGCCCGTCGTCAGCAGACGGAGCAGCGAGAGCACGGCCGGGTCGCCGGTGCGGGAGAGCAGCCAGCCACGGAGCGTCTGCGCGTCCCACCCGGCGGCCTCCGGCGCTGTCCAGGGCGCCTCGGCGGGCAGCGTGGCGGCCAGCCGGTCCAGCTCGGTGAGGATCTCGTCGGCCTCCGTCAGCTCGTCGCGCCCGCGGCCGGCGATCGTGTAGCGCGTCTCGCCCTCGGCATAGGTGGGGAACGTGGCGACGCCCAGCTCGGCGGCCAGCGCGGCGACCCGGTCCTGGCCGGGGCCGATCCACTGGCCGCCGTGGTCCAGGACGCCGCCTTCGGGCAGCGCGCGGCTCCAGGTCCGGCCGCCGACCCGGTCCCGGGCCTCGCACACGACCACGCCCAGGCCGGCCGCCCGCAGCGCCCGGGCCGCGGTGAGCCCCGCCAGCCCGGCGCCGACGACGGCGACATCCACATCCGGGGGATCCGGGATCATGGGCCCTCCAATTTGGTCATGCGACTCGGTCTTGCGACGCATTATTCCGCCACCGGGGCGCACGTCAAGGTGTCCAGCCCTCCCGTGACCCGTAGAAACCACCACCTTTGCCAGGGGGTTACGGGACCCTTGACACCCCTGGTCGCGAACGTGAGACTGGCGAAAATTGATCGAGTGACCAGGTTTACTGACTCGATCTCGTCTCCCTGCGAGAGGACGACCGACGTGGGACGAACCGACGGCGCACGCGACGGCAAACTCGACGGCAAAGTCGCCTTCATCACCGGCGCCGCCCGGGGGCAGGGGCGCGCCCACGCCGTGCGCCTCGCCGCGGAGGGGGCGGACATCATCGCCGCCGACGTGGGCGCCGCGGGCGTCGTCGGCGACGCGGTGGGCTCCGTGCCGTACGCCCTCGGCACCACCGAGGACCTGGCCGAGACGGCCAGGCTGGTCGAGGCCGAGGGGCGGCGCGCGGTGCACGGCACCGCCGACGTGCGGGACCTGGACGCACTGGCCCGGGTGGTCGACCGGGGCGTCGGGGAGTTGGGCCGGCTCGACATCGTCGTCGCCAACGCCGGGATCTCCAGCCCCGCGCCCACGCTGGAGATGAGCGAGCAGGTCTGGCAGGAGATGATCGACGTCAACCTGACCGGGGTGTGGAAGACCCTCAAGGTCTCCGTCCCGCACGTCGTACGCGGCGGGCGCGGCGGCGCCGTCGTCCTCACCAGCTCCGGCGCGACCGACGGGGTCTGGGAGAACCTGGCGCACTACAGCGCGGCCAAGGCCGGGCTCGTCCCGCTGATGCGCGTGCTGGCCAAGGAGCTTGCCGGACAGGGGATCCGGGTCAACACCCTGCACACCGGCACCGTCGTCACGCCGATGATCCTCAACGACGCCACCTACCGCGCCTTCCGCCCCGACCTGGCCGAACCCACCCGCGCCGACTTCGACGAGGCGGTCAGGGCCGCGAGCAAGCTGCCGTACGGCCCGCTGGAGCCCGACGACATCGCCCGCGCCGTGCTCTATCTGGTGTCCGACGACGGCCGCGGGGTGACCGGCGCCAAGCACGTCGTGGACGCCGGCGTCAGCCTCTGATCCGATCACCAACCACCCTGGGAGAACGTCATGTCCGACGCGTATCTGGACGCGACCGGCCAGGCCGCACTCGTCCGCAGTGGCGAGGCCACCCCCGGCGAACTGGTCGAGCAGGCGATCGAGCGGACCGAGGCGGTGAACCCGGACATCAACGCCGTGATCGTGCCGCTGTACGACAAGGCCCGCCGCGAGGCGGCCGAGGTGCCCCGCGACGCTCCGTTCGCCGGCGTGCCGTACGTCCTGAAGGACCTCACCGTGCACTCCAAGGGCGACCCGTACTCGGCGGGCTGCGCCGGCGTGAAGGCGGCCGGGTACCGCTCCGACCACGACTCGCACTTCGTGGAGCGGATGCGCGCGGCCGGCTTCGTGCTGCTGGGCAAGGCCAGCACGTCCGAGATGGGCATGTACGAGTCCACCGAACCCCTGGCCTGGGGGCCGTGCCGCAACCCGTGGAACACCGGCCGCTCGGCGGGCGGTTCGAGCGGCGGCTCGGCGGCGGCGGTCGCGGCCGGGATGGTGCCCGTCGCGCACGGCAACGACGGCGGCGGCTCGGTGCGCAGCCCGGCGAGCCAGTGCGGCGTGGTCGGGCTGAAGCCGACCCGGGGGCGGGTGTCGTCCGGGCCGATGGTGGTCGAGTCGGACACGGTCTGCGGCATGGCCACCGAGGGCGTGATCACTCGCTCCGTACGGGACGCCGCCGGCGTGCTCGACGCGGTCAGCGGCCACCGTCCCGGCGACGGCTACCACGCCCCGCCGCCGCACCGCCCGTTCGCCGCCGAGGTGGGCGCAGACCCGGGGCGGCTGCGCATCGGCGTGCTCGACGTCGACCCGACCGGGCAGATCACCGTCGACCCCGAGTCCGTCGCGGCGACCCGCGCGGTCGCCGACAAGCTGACCGAGCTGGGGCACGACGTGGCCGACGGTTACCCCGAGACGCTCCGTACCGGAATGTGGCCGCTGGACTGGTTCGGCTGCGTCGGCGTGGTCATCGCCCGCGAGTTCGACTGGCTCGGCGGGCAGATCGGCCGGCCCATCACCGAGGCCGACGTGGAGCCGGCGACCTGGGCGTACATCGAGCAGGGCCGGTCCGTCAGCGCGATCACCTACGCCGCCGGCATCGACGCGCTGCGCGTCCAGGCCCGCGAGATCGAGCGGTGGTGGGAGGAGGACGGCTGGGACCTGCTGCTGGCCCCGACCGTGCCCGCGCCCACGCCCGGGATCGGGCAGCTCGGCGCCACCGCCGACGACCCCTCGGAGTCGGTGGCGATGTCGATGCTCCAGAACACCGTGCTCTTCAACGTCTCGGGCCAGCCCGCGCTCTCGCTGCCGCTGCACCAGCGGTCCGACGGGATGCCGCAGGGCGTACAGCTCGCCGCCGCGTACGGGCGCGAGGACCTGCTGCTACGGGTCGGCGCGCAGTTGGAGGCCGCGCTGCCCTGGGCGGACCGGCGGCCTCCGCACGGCGTGCGGTGAGGTGCGGGAACCGGGTGCCGGCCGCGGCCTCCTGGTCAGCGCCCGGTCCCCGGCAGCGCGAGCGCGACCATCGCGTCCGCCAGCAGGTCCACCTGGCGCCCGCAGGCGGCCAGGTCGCGGGTCGCGGCGTACTCCAGCGTCATGCCGTCGAAGCGGTGCAGGACGAAGCGGACGATCTCCGCCACCGGCACGGCGGGCTCGCGCCCCTCGGCCTCGACCGCGCGGCGCAGGCTGTCGGTGAGCAGGGTGCGGCCGAAGGGGTCCCAGATCGCGTACACCTCGGCGGGGTCGCCGCCGCGGCGGATACGCGCCATCCCCGCCTCGGTGAGCGCCATCTGCAAGCCGATGTCCCGCCGGTACCAGTCCCACAGCGCCGCGACGCCCGCGCGCAGCGTCGCCTCGACGCCCCGGCCCGGGTCGACGCGCGCGAACGCCTCCTCCAGCATCGCGGCGCCCCGGTCCATCACCAGGTGGATCAGCTCTTCCTTGTTGCGGAAGCAGTAGTGGATCGCGCCCAGCGGGGCGCCGGCCCGCTCGGCGATCTTCCGCGTGGTCGCCCCCTCGATGCCCTCGGTGGCCATCACCTCGACGGCCGCGTCCACGATCTGCCGCCTGCGCTCCTCCGCAGCAAGGTAAGCCACCGCACCCCCACGAGTCTTGGTCAGGTGAACAATTTCAGTGTAGACGCGAACCGAGCCCCACCACACCACACCCGATACCCGGACCGCGGAGGGACCCCCCGTGTACGACTTCACCAGCCATTACGTCGACGGCGCCTGGACCGCAGCCGGCCCTGAGCGGATCACCGTCTTCGACCCCGCCACCGAGGAGCCGGCCGGCGAGGTCCCGGCCGGTTCCGCCCGGGACGCCGAGGCGGCGGTCGCGGCGGCGGCCCGCGCCTTCCCGGGCTGGGCGGCCCTGCCGTACGCGGAGCGCGCCGGGCTGCTGGAACGCCTGACGGGGCTGCTGGCCGCGCGCCGGGAGCAGTTGGCCGCCGCGGTGGTCGCCGAGGTGGGCTCGCCCGCGTCGTTCGCCGCCGCCGTCCAGGTCGGGCTGCCGCTGGCGACCTTCGCCGACCAGCCGAAGCTGCTGCGGGAGTGCGACTGGCGGCAGGAGGTCGGGCACTCGGCGGTAGTGCGCGAGGCCGCGGGCGTAGTGGTGGCGATCACGCCGTGGAACTACCCGCTGCACCAGATCGCCGCGAAGGTCGCCCCGGCGCTGGCCGCCGGCTGCACCCTCGTGCTGAAGCCGAGCGAGGTGGCGCCGCTGAACGCCTTCCTGCTCGCCGAGGCCGTCGCCGAAGCCGGCTTTCCGCCGGGGGTGTTCAACCTGGTCTGCGGCACCGGCGCGGAGGTCGGCGAGCCGCTGGTGGCCCACCCCGCCGTGGACGTCGTCAGCTTCACCGGCTCGACCGCGGCCGGGCGGCGCGTCGGCGCGCTGGCCGCGGAGACCGTCAAGCAGGTGCACCTGGAGCTGGGCGGCAAGTCGCCCAGCGTGGTGCTGCCGGACGCCGACCTGGAGGCGGCCGTCGCCGACTGCGTGGCCAAGGCGTTCGTCAACACCGGCCAGACCTGCACGGCGCTGTCCCGGCTGATCGTGCCGCGCGGGCGGCTCGCGGAGGCCGAGGAGATCGCCGCCGCGGCCGTCGCCAACCACCCGCTGGTCGACCCCGCCGCCGAGACCGCGGGCGTCCGCCCGACGGCGTTCGCCGACCGGCTCGGGCACATCGGGTTCACCTTCGCGCTCGGGCCGCTGGTCTCCGCCTTCCAGCGCGAGCGCGTCACCGCTCTGGTACGGGCCGGGGAGCGCGAGGGCGCGAAGCTGGTGGCCGGCGGCGCCGAGCGGCCGGACGGCTTCGTGCGCGGCCACTACGTACGGCCCACGGTGTTCTCCGCCACCGAGCCGGGGATGACCGTCGTCCAGGAGGAGATCTTCGGCCCGGTGCTCTGCCTCCAGGCATACGACGGCGAGGACGAGGCCGTGGCGCTCGCCAACGGCACGCGGTACGGGCTGTGCGCGGCCGTGTGGTCCGCCGACACCGACCGCGCCACCGCCGTCGCCGGCCGGCTGCGGGCCGGGCAGGTCGAGGTCAACGGGGCCGGGTTCAACCCGTACGCGCCGTTCGGCGGCTACAAGCAGTCCGGCCACGGCCGGGAGCTGGGGCGGTGGGGGCTGGAGGCGTACCTCCAGACGAAGAGCCTCCAACTGCCCCGCGCCGTCAGCGGATCTCCAGCACCTCCAGGGTGAGGCCCTGGGGGTCTCTGAAGTAGGCCACCCGCCGGCCCTCGTTCGGCCCCGAGGTGATGCGCACCGGGCCGGCGCTGCGCGGCGCGGCGCCGAGCCCGGTCAGCCGGGCGTGCTCGGCGTCGAGGTCGTCGGTGGTGAGGCAGACGTGGGCGGTGCCCGGGTTCTTCGTCTCCAGGTCCACCGGGACGCCGACCGGGTTCAGGTACTGGATCAGCTCCAGCAGGGCGTCCGAGCCGGGGATGCGGAAGAGGGCGATGTCCAGCCGGGCGTCCGCGTAGCCGATCTGCTCGGAGGTGTACGGCGCGTCGTACACCCGCCGCACCTCCGGCTCGGCGTCGAACACCTTCCGGTAGAACGCGGTGGCCGCCTCGACGTCGGCGACCGTGAACCCCACGTGGGAAAAGCCAGTCAGCATGACGTACTCCTGTCGGTCAGAGGGTGTGCGGGTCGACGATCGAGCCCTCGCGCGCCGAGCGGTACATCGCGGCCACGAACCGGACCGCGTCCCGGCCGATCTCCGCCGGTGAGCCGTTGACGCCCCGGCCCTGGGCGAGGTCCACCAGGTTCTGCACCGGCGCGTGCTCGGGGTTGCGCTCCGCCGCCGGCAGCGGCGGCAACTCCGTGACACCGCCGGCGTCGTGGACGGAGGCGGTGCCCTGGTTCACGTCGAGCAGGATGTGGCCGTCCCGGCCGAAGACCTCCAGCCGCATGATCTCCTCAAGCCCCGCCAGCACCGCGCCCGTCGAGCCGAGGGTGCCGACCGCGCCGCCCTCGAAGCGGACCGCGATGCCGTCGGCGAGGTCCACCGGCAGCTCGAAGTCGGCGCGGAACGCGGCCACGCCGCGCGGGCGCAGCCCGGTCAGCCAGAGCAGCAGCGCGGCGGCGTGGGTGATCTGCGTCTGGCCCTGGCCACCGCCGGACAGGTCCGGGTCGCTGTAGGTGCGCGCGTCGGGGGCGTTGACGGGGTAGCCGAAGGCGTCGCGGTACGGCTCGGGGTCTCCGCGGTACAGCTCGCGCACCGTGGAGGCGTAGAGCACCGAGACGTGCTCGACCGGGCCGATCCGACCGGCCGCGATCTGCTCGCGCAGCGCGAGGACGTGCGGGTTGTAGTGCCACGGGTAGTCGATCAGCAGCTCGGCCCCGCGGCTGCGGGCCAGCGCCACCAGCTCGTGCGCGTGCGCCGGTTCGATGGTCATGGGCTTCTCCAGCAGCACGTGCACGCCCCGCTCCAGCGCGAGCCGCGCCACCGGGTGGTGCGCCGCGTGCGGCACCGCGACCACCATCGCGTCGACCTCGACCGCGTCCAGCAGCTCCGCCGCGCCCGGAAAGGCCGCCGGCACGCCGAACGCCCCGGCTGCCGCCGCGAGCCGCGCCGGGTCGGTGTCGGCAAGCGCGACGACCTCGGCGTCCGGCCGCTTCGCGAGCGCCGGCAGATGCGCGTACGTGGACCACCAGCCGCAGCCGATCACGGCGATCCGCGCGCTCATGCCGCCTCCCCGTCGAGCCGGAAGACCCGTTCCGCGGTGCCGTGGAAGAGCGCGTGCTGGCCGGCCTCGGGCAGGTCCGAGATGATCTCGGCGTACGCGTCGACGACGTCGCCGTACGAACTGTAGAGCCGGTCCACCGGCCAGTTCGTACCGAAGAAGGCGCGCTCGGGGCCGAAGAGTTCGATGCACTCGCGCACCCAGGGGCGCAGCGAGTCGACCGTCCAGCGGTGGTCCGCCTGGCCGAGACCGGAGATCTTCACGACCACGTTCGGCGCGCGGGCGAGATCGCGCATGGCGGCGCGCCACTGAGCGAAGTAGCCGCGGTCGCGGCGGCGGGGGTAGCCGGCGTGGTCGACGCAGAGGGTCACGTCCGGGTGGCGGTCGACCAGCCGGCGCGCGTCGGCCATCTCTTCGACGGCGGGGTCGTCGCAGCACACCAGCCCGTGGCGGGCCAGTTCCGCGTAGCCGCGGTGCCAGGCGGGATCGGTGAGGTAGCCGTCGTAGCGCAGGTCGCGGATGCCGCGCAGGTTGCGGTACGCGGCGTGCCGGGCGATCACGTCGGCGGCGTCCGGCCGGGTGAGGTCGGCGTACGCGACGATCCCGTGCGGGACGCCGAGCCGGTCGGCGAAGTCCTGGAGCCAGCGGGTTTCTTCCACCGGGTCCGCGCTGCCGATCGCCGCCTGCACGTGCACCACCTTGCTGACGTGGTGGAAGCGGGTCTCGGCGACGAAGTCGTCGGCCCAGTAGCGCTGGGCGCGGATGGCGGCGTCGGGCCCGGTGACCTCGTCCACGGGCGCGCCGGGCTCCAGCCAGGAGTAACGCAGCTTCGGGTGCGTCAGGTCGTGGAAGTGGACGTGCGTGTCGACGAACGGGAGCGCGGCCATCAGCGCACCCCTGGCACGGCGCCGAGGTGCGCGCCGCCGTCCACGTCGAGCGTGGTGCCGGTGAGGAAGCCGGCCTGGTCGGAGAGGAAGAACAGGACGGCGTCGGCGACGTCGTCCTCGGTGGCGTTCCGGCCGAGCGGGTTGGTCCCGGCCGCGGCCTGCACGATCTCCGCCGACGGCAGCCCCGTGCTGGCGGTCTTCCAGTCCAGCACCTCCCGGCCCATGCCGGTGGTGGGACAGCCCACCGGGGCGACGCAGTTGGCGGTCACGCCGTCCGGGGCCAGCTCCGCGGCCACCGCCTCGGTGAGCCCCACCAGGCCGAACTTCGAGGCCACGTACGGGACCTGGCCCGGGAAGCCGCGCCGGCCGCAGTCCGAGCCGATCGTCACGATCCGGCCCCGGCCGCTGGCCCGCAGGGAGGGGGCGGCGGCCCGTACGGTGAGGAAGGCGCCCGTGAGGTTGACGCCCAGGGTGCGGTCCCACTCCTCCTCGGTGGTGTCGGCGAGCGATCCGATGTGGAAGACGCCCGCCGAGACGACGAGGGTGTCCAGGCCGCCGAACGCGGTCTCGGTCTCGCGTACGGCCGCCGCCATCTCGGTCGCCGAGCGCACGTCGGCGCCCACGCCGAGGGCGCGCTCGCCCAGCCGTGCGGCGGCGTCCCGGGCGCGCGCGGCGTCCACGTCCACGACGGTCACCGAGGCCCCGGCCGCGTGCAGCCGGCGGGCGATCAGCAGGCCGAAGCCCGACCCGCCGCCGGTGATGAGTGCCGTCCGTCCCTGTGCGATCAGCATCTCGCTCCGCTCCTTCCTTGCGTTCTGCAAAACGCTATAGCATCTAGCGGGTTGCTGCTATACGCTATAGCAACTTCCCCCGCTGATAAGGACTGAAGGCGTACGCGATGGCACTGCACCCCCTCTCCTCAGGGAGCCTGGCCGACCAGGTGGCCGACGCTCTCCGCGACGCGATCCTGGAGGGCCGCTACCCGCCGGGCACGCGGCTGGTGGAGCGGACGATCGCCGCCGAGCTGGGAGTCAGCCACATCCCGGTGCGCGAGGCGCTGTCGCGGCTGGCCGACGAGGGGCTGACCGAGCGGACCCCGCGGCGCGGCTCGCGGGTCGCCACGCTCACCGCCCGCGAGCTGGACGAGCTGTCCACGCTGCGCATCGTGCTGGAGCAGTTCGTGGTGGCCCGGGTGGGGGAGCGGATGACCCCGCGCACCGAGCGCGAGCTGCGCAGGATCGTCGAGGCCATGCACCGCGCCGCCGCGGACGGCAACTTCCGCCGGGTCTTCGACCTCGACCAGCGCTTCCACGAGCGGCTGTGGGAGCTGGCCGACCACCGGATGCTCAACGAGCTGGTGACGCAGCTCCGCAGCCGTATCGGCGCCTTCCTGCGCGCCGCCACCGCCGCGCTGCCACCGGAACGCCTCGAACAGCACGCCGCCTCGCACGACGTGCTGCTCGACGCGCTCCTCGACGACGACCCGGAGACCGGCCGGGCGGAGATGGCCCGCCACATCGAGGCCGCCGCCACCCGGATCCGCGCCTCGCTGCCGGAGCCCGACGGGGACGCCGATGACTGAACTCGTCGTGGTGACCGACGCCGACCTGCCCGGCACCGACCGCATGCTGGAGATACTCCGGGCCGCCGGGCTGCGCGCCGCGCTCGCCGACTGCCGCACCGAGCGCGACGTGATCGAGGCGGCCGCCGACGCCACCGCGCTGGTGGTGCAGTGGGCGCCGGTCACCGAGCGGGTGCTGCGCCGGCTGGCGCGCTGCCGCTACATCGGCCGGCTCGGCATCGGCTACGACATGATCGACGTCGCCGCCGCCACCGCGCGCGGCATCGCCGTCGCCAACACTCCCGACTACTGCGTCGAGGAGGTGGCCGCGCACACCATCGCGCTCGTCCTGGCGTCCGGCCGCCGGCTCGCCACCCTCGACCGGGCGGTACGCGCCGGCCGCTGGTCCGTCACCGAGGACGCCCCCGGCGCCGTACGGCCGTCCGAGACCACGCTGGGCATCGTCGGGTTCGGCCGCATCGGCTCGCGCACCGCGGCGCACGCCGCCGCGCTCGGCTTCCGCGTCGTCGTCCACGACCCGCACGTGCCGGACGCCGCCGTGACCGCCGCCGGCCACCGGCCCGCGGACCTCGACGCCACCCTCGCCGCCGCCGACGTACTGAGCCTGCACGTCCCGCTGACGGCGGACACCCGCCACCTGCTGGACCGCGCGGCGCTGCGCCGGCTGCCGCGCGGCGCGCTGGTCGTGAACACCTGCCGCGGCGGCCTCGTCGACGAGGCAGCGCTCGCCGACGCCCTGCGGGACGGGCATCTGGCGGGCGCGGCGCTGGACGTGTTCGAGACCGAACCGCTGCCCGGCGACAGCCCGTTGCGCGACCTGCCCGGCGTCCTCCTCGGCCCGCACGCCGCCTGGTACTCCCGCGAGTCCCGGCGCGAGCTGGCCGAGACGACGGCGCGGCAGGTCGTGGACTTCCTGAGCCGGCGCCCCGTGGCGTCGATCGTCAACCCGGAGTACGCGCGGTGACGGCGCCCGGCGAGTGGAGCCCGGCGTGCCGGCGGGGCGCCGCCTACGACGCCGGCGGCCCGCCCACGGGCCTGACCGACCGGATCGTTCCCCCTTCCCGTAACGAACGCACGCGAGCTGGGAGAGACACATGACCGAGGCCGGAGAGCTGCGCGCGACGCAGTTGCGCTGCCAGCACCTCGTCGAACCGCTCGGCCTGGACGAGCCGGAGCCGGTGTTCGGCTGGGTGCCCGCAGGGGCGGACGACGAGGAACTGCGCGCGTACCAGGTGCTGGTGGCGAGCGCGCCGGAGCTGCTGCGGCCGGGATCCGCCGACCGGTGGGACAGCGGGCGGGTGGCGGGGGACATCGTCAACGGCGTCGCCTACGCCGGTAGTCCGCTGCGCTCCGGCGAGCGCTGCTGGTGGACGGTGCGGCTGTGGGGACGCGACGACACTCCGGGGCCGTTCGCCGACGCCGCCTCGTTCGAGACCGGGCTGCTGGCGCCGGAGGACTGGGGCGCCGCGTGGATCGCGGGCGGCGACGGCGTCTCCTCGCCGCTGCTGCGCGCCGGGTTCGCGATACCCGGCCGGGTCATACGCGCCCGCGCGTACGTCTCGGCGCTCGGCTTCTACGAGCTGAGCCTCAACGGCGACCGCGTCGGCGACCGCGTACTCGACCCGGCCACGACGACCTACGACCACGACCCCGCGCTCCGCGACGGCGACGGCGAGCCGGCCCGCATCCCCGACCCGCGCGTGCTGGCGTCCACGTACGACATCACCGCCCACGTGACCGCGGGCGAGAACGCGGTCGGGCTGATGCTCGGCCACGGCTGGTACAGCGCGGAGGAGGACAACGGCCCCGGCCCGTTCCCGCGCACCCCGTGGGGCGACCGGCCCGCGGCCCTGCTGCGCATCGAGGTGGAGACCGAGGACGGGCAGCGCGTCACCGTCGTCAGCGACGAGAGCTGGCTCACCGCGCCCGGGCCCGTCCGCTACAACGACTATGCGCAGGGCGAGCGTTACGACGCCCGCGAGGAGTCCCCCGGCTGGGACCGCCCCGGGTTCGCCGCGCCCGGCTGGTCGCCGGTCACCACCGTGGCCGCCCCCGCGGGCCGCGTCCGGTCCCAACCCCTCGAACCCGCGCGGGTGATCGAGACGCTCACCCCGGTCGAGACGACGACGCCCGCGGGCGACGGCGTACGGATCGTCGACTTCGGCCAGCACCTCTCCGGCTGGACCGCGATCCGGGTCACCGGACCGGCCGGAGCGGAGGTCCAGCTGCGGCACGCGGGCGAGGTCGACGCCGAAGGGAACCTGGACGACGACGCCAACGCGCAGTCGTGGCTCTCCGCGGCGCAGACCGACGTCTACACCCTCAAGGGCGGCGGCGAGGAGGTCTGGGAGCCGCGGTTCACCCTGCACGGCTTCCGGTACGCCGAGGTGAGCGTCTCCGAACCCGAGGTGCACGTCCACGAACTCGCCGCCCGCGTCGTGCACTCCGACCTCGCGCCCGGCGGTGCCTTCTCCTGCTCCGACGACCTGCTCAACCGCATCCACCGCAACGTCCTGTGGACGTTCCGCGCCAGCTTCCAGGGCTTCCCCCAGGACGCCGCCGACCGCGCCGAGCGCGTCGGCTGGGTCGGCGACCCCGGCTGGTCCGTCGAGGACTACCTCTACGCCTTCGACGCGCGCGCGTTCTGGCTCAAGTGGCTCGACGACCTCGCCGGCACCCAGCTCCCCGACGGCCGCTTCCCGACGATCTGCCCGCTCCAGTGGCGCGGCACCGTCGACATGACGGCGCTGGAGGAGCAGGGCTTCGAGGAGTACGAGAAGGAGCGCGAGGTCCTGCCCGACGAGTGGTCGTCCGTCGTCCACTGGCCGTACGCGCCGCTGCCCGACTTCGCCATGACCTCGTACCCCAGCATCGCCTGGCACCTGTACCGGTTCTACGGCGACGAGTCGGTCCTCCGGCGCCACTACCCGGGGATGCGCCGCGGCGTGGAGTACCTGCGCACCCGCGCCAAGGACCTGCTGCTCGCCGAGGGCCTCGGCGACCACATGGAGCCCCAGCCGGACGGCACCTCCGTGCTCAGCCCGAAGCGCACCCCCGTCGAACTGACCTCCACAGCCTGGTTCCACGCGGTGACCGCGATGACCGCGCGGGCCGCGGCCGTCGTCGGCGAGGACGACGACGCCCGCCGCTACGGCGAGCTGGCCGGGGAGATCCGTACCGCCTTCAACGACCGCTTCCTCGACCCGGCCACCGGCCGCTACGCCACCGGTTCGCAGACCGCCCAGGCGATGCCGCTGTGGACCGGGCTCGTACCGGACGAACACCGCGAGCGGGTGGGGCGCGTGCTCGTCGAGCGCATCGAGCGCGACGGCGGCCACCTGGACACCGGGACCATGGGCACGGCCGCGCTGCAGAACGTGCTGCCGGAGATCGGCGCGGCCGACGCGATGTACGGCATCGCGACCAAGACCACGTACCCCGGCTGGGGGGCGCAGATTGAGCGGGGCGCCACGACGGTCTGGGAGACCTGGGGCGGCGACGCCGGATACAGCCGGAACATGAAGCTCATGGCCATGATCGAGAAGTTCCTCTTCAACGACGTGGCCGGGCTGGCCCCCGCGGAGCCGGGCTGGCGGCGCATCCGCGTCCGCCCCGCGCTCACGCACCGCCTCGACCGCGCGAGCGCGCGCGTACGCACCGCGCGCGGCGACGCCGCCGTCGAGTGGCACGTCGCCGACGGCGCCCTCCACCTCACCGTGGAGGTGCCGGCGACCAGCGCCGCCGAGGTGTGGCTGCCGGCCGCCGGTGCCGCGGAGCTGACCGCGGCGGGCCGGACCGCGTGGCGGGCCGGCGAGTCCGCCGACAATGCCGCCGGGCCCGCGCCCGGCGTCCGGGAGATCAGGCGCAGCGGCGAGCACCTCGTGATGGAGGTGGGGGGCGGCACGCACCGCCTCCGGCTGGCCACGGCGCACGGCTGAGCCCAGACCCCCACGGGGCGGGCCGGAAAGAAGGTTCCGATGAACATACGCGGCAGGGCGCTCGGCTGCGCCGCGGTGGCCGCGGCGCTGCTGGCGACGGCGGCCGGGTGCGGCGCGGACGCCGGGGGCGACGGCGAGATCGTCGTCTCCGTCTGGGACGACGGGCGCGAGGAAAGCTCCGTCGACGTCGCCGCCCGCGACTTCGAGAAGGCGCACCCCGACCTCACGGTGACGGTGCAGAAGAACCCGTTCGACCAGCATCTCCAGGCGCTGCGCCGGCAGTTGGGCGCGGGCCGGGCGCCGGACGTGGCGATGACCGTCGTCGGCTACGGCGAGTCCGGCACGGTCCGCGCGCTGGCCGACAAGGGGCTGCTGGCCGACCTGGGCGAGAGCCCCTGGGCCGGCCGGCTGCCCGACACCGTCGCGGGCGCCGTCGGGGACGGCTCGGAGGTCTACGCCTTCCCCGTCGACTCGATGGCGATCGGCATCGTCGCCAAGAAGGGCACCGAGGTGCCCGGCACGTACGCCGACATGCTGACGGCCTGCCGGGACGCCGGGCGCGACGGCAAAGCCGCGTTCGCGCTCGGCGGCCACGAGAACTCCAAGATGCCGCACATCGTGGGCTTCGCGCTGGCCGCGTCCACCGTGTACGCGGACGACCCCGGCTACGGCGACAAGCGGCTGCGCGACGAGGTGACCTTCGCCGGCAGCGACGGCTGGGAACAGGCCGTGGCGCGCTTCGGCGAGATGCGGGACGCCGGCTGCTTCGGCGAGAACGCGGCGGGCACCACGCGGGAGGCCGCCGCCCGGGCGCTGGGCGACGGCGACGCGCTGATGGCCGTCACCCCGACCGTCACGCTGCCGATGTGGCAGGCGGCGGCCCCCGACGCGGAGTTCGTCATGGCGCCGTTCCCCGGCGACGACGATCCCGGCCGGGTGCTCGTACCCGCCGGCGCCAGCAGCGGCCTCGTCGTACCCGCCAAGGCGAGCGACGCCGGACCCGGCAAGCAGTTCATCGACTTCTACGCCAAGCACCGCGCCCGCTACGCCGAGATCGACGGCGCCGTGCCCGCCCTGCCGGACGACGACGGAGGCCCCCGCGCCCCCGGCTACGCCGCGGCGCTGGAGCCGTACCTGCGCGACGGGCGGACCGCCCCGATCATGGACCAGCAGTGGCCCAACCCGGAGCTGATCGCCCGCTTCGACAGCGGCCTGGTGGAGATGCTGACCGGCCGCGCAGAACCCGCCGACGTCCTGGAGTCCATGGACGCGGTGTGGACTTCGGAAGCGCCGTAGGAGCCCGCCGTGAAACGACCCGGAGCGGTCCCCTGGCTGTTCGTCGTCCCGGCGGCGGCCCTGACCCTGCTGATCCTGCTCGTCCCCTCCCTCGTCGGCGCGGCCTACGCGTTCACCGACTGGGACGGGCTGACCTCGCCGTCCTGGGTGGGACTCGACAACTTCACCGAGTTCTTCGACGACGGCTCGCACGTCGTCGGGCAGACCCTGATCCTCGCCGCGCTGTACGTCGTCGGCGTCAACGCCGCCGGCCTCGGCCTCGCCCTCGGGCTGGCGCACACGCTGCGCACCCGGCACGTGCTGCGCGCGCTCTTCCTGGTGCCGGCCGTGGTGAGCCCGCTGGTGGTCGCGTACATCTGGACGTTCATCCTGGATGTGGACGGGCCGCTGAACGAGATCCTGGAGGCCGTCGGGCTCGGCTCCTCGGCGCAGCCGTGGCTCGGCCAGCGGAACACCGCGCTCGCGGCCGTCGCGATCGTCATGGTCTGGCAGTTCGCCGGCTACCACATGCTCATCTACCTCGCCGGGCTCCAGGGCGTGCAGCGCGAACTGCTGGAGGCGGCCGAGGTCGACGGCGCCGGGCCCTGGCGGCGGTTCGCGGACATCACGCTGCCGCTGCTGCGCCCCGCCCTCGTCATCGGCACCGTGCTCTCCTCGATCACGGCGTTCCTCCTCTTCGACCAGGTGATGGCGCTGACCGGCGGCGGCCCCTCCGGCGGCACCGACACCCTCGGCACGTACGTCTACGAGCAGACCTTCGTCAACGGCCGCTACGGCTACGGCTCCGCCGTCGCCCTGCTGCTCGTCGGCGGCGTCTGTCTGGCCGCGCTCGCCCAGATGCGCCTGCTGCGCGGGAGGCGTTCATGAACCGCTACGGCCGCTGGACGGCCTTCCGCGAGGCGGGCTTCTGGATCGCCGCGATCCCCATGCTGCTGCCCGTCTACCTCGTGCTGACGACCGTGCTGCGCGGCCCGGAGGCGCGCGGCGAGTCCGCGCTCCGGCCGCCCGGTGACCCCACCCTGGGCAACGTGGAGCGGGCCTGGACGGAGGCCGGCGGCGGCACCGTGTCGTTCTCCCAGGCGCTGGTCAACAGCGTGCTGACGACCGCCGCGGTGGTGGCCATCCTCGTCGTTGTCGCGGCCCCGGCCGGGTACGCGCTGGCCCGGCGCGGCTCGAAGCTCTCCGGTGCGGTCTTCGGCATGTTCGCGTTCGCGCTGATCATGCCGATCCAGCTCGGGATCATCCCGCTGTACGGGTTCATGGTCGACGCCGGCCTCACGGGCACCCGCGCCGGGCTGATCCTCGTGTACGTGGGCCTCCAGATGCCGCTGGCGGTCTTCCTCTACACCGGGTTCATCCGCGGGCTGCCGACCGCGTACGAGGAGGCCGCGCGGGTCGACGGCGCCCGCCCGCTGCGGGTGTTCGCCGGGGTCGTCTTTCCGCTCGTCCGTCCCGTCACCGGCGTCGTCGCGACGCTGACCGGGCTCTTCGTCTGGAACGACTTCTTCGTCGCCCTGGTCTTCGTCGGCGACACGGACAAGGTGACCCTGCCGGTCGCCGTGTACTCCTTCGTCGGCCGGTTCGCCGCGGAGTGGCCGCTGATCTTCGCCGCCGCGCTCATCGCGGCCGGTCCCGTCGTCGTGCTCTTCGGCTTCGCCCAGCGCACGATCATGAAGGGCTTCACCAGCACCCTGCACGGGTGAGAGAGGAAGGCGCGATGACGTCCATCGGCCTCGACCACGTGGTCATGCGGTACGACGGCACCCAGGCGGCGGTGGACGACGTGTCCCTGGAGATCGAGGAGGGCGAGTTCTTCGTCCTCGTCGGCCCCTCCGGGTGCGGCAAGTCGACCCTGCTGCGGCTGCTCGCCGGGCTGGAGCGGCCGTCGTCCGGCACCGTCCGGATGGACGGCTCCGACGTCACGGAACTCACCCCGCGGCTGCGCGACGTGGCGATGGTGTTCCAGAACTACGCGATCTACCCGCACATGACCGTCGGCGGCAACCTCGGCTACGGCCTCAAGGTCCGCGGCGTACCCAAGCGCGAGGCGGCCGCCCGGGTACGGGAGGTCGCCGACCTGCTCGGGCTCGGCGACCTGCTCAAGCGCCGCCCCGCGACGCTCTCCGGCGGGCAGCTCCAGCGGGTCGCGATGGGCCGGGCCATCGCGCGGCGCCCGCGGGCGTACCTGATGGACGAGCCGCTGTCGAACCTGGACGCCAAGCTGCGCGTGTCCATGCGCGCGGAGCTGGAGCAACTGCACCGCCGGCTCGGGGTCACCACCGTCTACGTCACGCACGACCAGGTGGAGGCGATGACGCTGGGCAGCCGGGCCGCGGTGCTGCGGGCCGGTGAACTCCAGCAGGTGGCCGCGCCGCAGGAGCTGTACGCCCGGCCGGCCAACGCGTTCGTCGCCGCGTTCATCGGCTCCCCGCCGATGAACTTCGCCCTCGGCACGGCGCGCAAGGACGGGCTCGGCCTCGCCGGGTTCGACCTCCGGCTGCCCGCGGAGCACCGGCCGCCGGTCGCCGCGGGGGAGCGCGTGCTGGTCGGCATCCGGCCGGAGGAGCTGCGGGATCCGCAGGCCGCCGGGAAGGAGGCGTGCGCGCTGCGGGTGACGTGCGCGGTGCGCCAGAACCTCGGCGCCGACCAGCTGCTGTTCTTCCCCGTGCCCCAACTGCCGGACGAGGCCGCGGTGATCGCGCGGGCCACATTCGCGGAGGACCGGCCGGCGGGTCCCGTTGTCGGCGACGGCGAGCGGCTGCTGTGCGCGCGGGTGCCGGCGGACGTGTCGGTCGAGCCCGGGGACACCGTGGACCTGGCCGTACGGCCCGGGGCGCTGCACTACTTCGACCCCGACGGCGGGGCGCGCCTTCCGTCCGCCTGAGGGAGGAACGCCATGGACGTCGTCGGCTACACCGACCCGATCTGCGCGGCGCCGGGCGAGCGGATCTCGCTGCGGGTGAGCAGCGCGGACCCGGAGGTGCGGGTGACGCTCGTACGGCCGTGCGGCGAGGGGCCGTTGCCGGGGCCGGAGCCGGGCGGTGCGCCGCCGGCCGAGCCGGTCGCCAGCGCGCTGAACGGCGTGTACGCGGCCGGGCCGCAGCCGCTGCGGCGCGGTTCGCACGTACGCGTCGCGCACGATCCCGTGCTCGACGGCGGCGAGGCGTTCAGCGTCGCGCTGTGGGCGCTGCCGACGCGGCTCGCGGGGCGGGAACAGGCGCTGCTGGGCAAGCGGGACGCCGCGGGTGCGGGCTGGGAGCTGTCGCTGACCGGCGACGGGCGGGTCCGGTTCACCGTGGCGGGCGCGGACGGCACCGACCGCGTCGAGTCCCCGCGCCGGCTGCGCGAGCGGGAATGGTACTGCGTCGTCGCCGCCTTCGACGGCCCCGGCGCCGAGCTGGCCCTCACCGTGGCGCCCGCGCGGGACTGGACCGTGCCGTCCCGGTCCGTGGTCAGCGACCCGGCCGGGGCCGTCGCCCGCGCCACCGTTGCGCGGCCGGCGGCCGGCACCGCGCCGCTGCTGATCGCCGGCTCCTGGCGGCGGGACGCGCACGGCGCGTACGTGGGTGCCACGTTCGACGGGAAGATCGCCGGGCCACGGCTCTTCGCGCACGCCCTGACCCGCGCCGAGCGGCTCGCCGAGCGGGACCGCACGTCGCTCACCGCCGCCCCGGCGCCCGCGGCGGCCTGGGACTTCGCGCGCGTCCCGCGGACGCGCGAGGTCGTAGAGGTGACCGGGAAGGCTCCGTACGGCCGCACCGTGCAGATGCCGGCGCGCGGGGTCACCGGGCCGCGCTGGGGCGGCGAGACCTCGTACGACGAGGCGCCGGACCGCTACGACGCGCTGCACTTCCACGAGGACGACCTCGACGACGCCGACTGGCCGGCCACCGCCGACTGGACCGTCGACGCCGACCTGCCCAGCGGCATCTACGCCGCCCGCGTGCAGGGCACCGCGAGCGGCGCCGTGGACCACCTGCCCGTCGTCGTCCGCCCGCCCCGCGGCCGGGTCACCGCCCCGATCCTCTTCGTGGCGCCGCTGTTCAGCTGGCTCGCGTACGGGAACGTGCGCGCCCTGGAGACGCACGCGGGCGCCGGCGACCCCGCCGGGCGGTACGTCACAGAACACGGCCTCAACAGCCTCTACGACACCCACACCGACGGCAGCGGCGTCTGCTACTCGTCCTGGCGCCGCCCGGTGCTCAACCTGCGCCCCGGGTTCCGGCTGCCGCTCCTCGGCTCCCCGCACCAGTTCAGCGCCGACCTGCAACTGCTCGACTGGCTGCGCCACCACGGGCACGCCGTCGACGTCGTCACCGACGCCGACCTGCACCGCGAGGGCGCCGCACTGCCCGCCCGCTACCGGGTGGTGCTGTCGGGCACGCACGCCGAGTACTGGTCAGGACCGATGCTGGACGCGCTGGAGGGCTACCTCGGCGCCGGCGGCCGGTACATGTACCTCTCCGGCAACGGGCTGTACTGGGTGACCGGGCTCGACGCGTCGGAGGGCCACACCGTCGAGGTCCGCCGGCAGGGCGCCGCCGTCAGCGCCTGGCACTGCGAGCCGGGCGAGGGGCACCTCAGCACCACCGGCGAGCCCGGCGGCCTGTGGCGCTGGCGCGGCCGGGCGCCGCAGCGGTACGTCGGCGTCGGCTTCGCCGGCTGCTGGGCCACGACGCCGCAGGCCACCGGCGCCCCGTACCGCCGCGCGCCGGGCGCCGCCGACCCGCGGTCGGCGTTCGTCTTCGCCGGCGTCGGCGCGGACGAGCCGATCGGCGCGTTCCCCAACCACGTGCTCCGGCACGGCGCCGCGGGCTACGAGGTCGACCGCGCCGACCCCGCCCTCGGTACCCCGCCGCACGCCCTGGTGCTGGCAACCGCCACGGAGTTCCCGGCGCAGCACTGGATGCCCGCGACCGAGGAGGCGCACCGGCCCGACCTCCGCGCCGACATGGTGTTCTTCGAGACCCCCGGCGGCGGCGCGGTCTTCGCCACCGGCTCGATCGCCTGGTGCGGGGCACTGCCGTACAACGGCTACGCCAACAACGTCTCCACGATCACCCGCAACGTCCTGGATCGCTTCCTGTCGCCCGAGCCCTTCGACCCGCCACCGCTGAGGTAGCCATGACAGAGCAGGACTTCTCGTCCGGCGCCGCCGCCGCGCCGCGCCGGCGCCGCCCGTCCCGTATCGCCATGACCCCCGGGGAACGCGACGCCTTCCTGGCGGCCGTGCGGGTCTGCCGGGTGGCAACCGGCGGCCCGCGCGGGCCGCATGTCAGCCCGCTGTGGTACGTGTGGGACGGCACCGCGCTGTGGCTGTACTCCCTGGTCGACAGCAAGCGCTGGCGGGACCTGGCGGACGACCCGCGGGTCGCGGTGGTCGTCGACGACGGCCACGACTACGGCGAGCTGCGCGGCGTCGAGCTGCGCGGCACGGTCGAGCGGGTCGGCGAGGTGCCGCGGACGGGCGAGCCCGTGCCGGAACTCGCCGTGCCGGAGCGGCTCTTCGGCGAGAAGTACTCCGGCGGCGAGCTGCGCCTGGACGGCCGGCACGGCTGGCTGCGCCTCGTCCCGGCGTACGCGGCCGGGTGGGACTTCCGCAAGACGGCCGGCCCCCGGTGACCGCCGGTGGTGCCGATCGGACGGTGCGTACGGAGCGGCGCGACCGGGTGCTCGTGGTGCGGATGTGCCGGGAGCACAAGCGCAACGCCGTGGACCGCCGGCTCGCAGACGGGCTCGACGCGGCGTTCAATCTCCTGGAGGACGACCCGGAGCTGTGGGCGGGCGTACTCACCGGCTCCGGGGGCGTGTTCAGCGCCGGCAGCGACCTCACCGCCGGGGGCGACTACGTCACCGAGCGCGGCGGCGCGTACGGGCTGATCCGCCGCAGGCGGCGCAAGCCGCTCATCGCCGCCGTCGAGGGGCCGGCGCTCGGCGGCGGCCTGGAGCTGGTGCTCGCCTGCGACCTCGTGGTGGCCTCGGCCACCGCCCGCTTCGGCCTGCCGGAGGTCCGCCGCGGGGTGGTCCCCACCTGCGGCGGCCTCTTCCGCGGCCCGCGGACCCTGCCCGTCAACCTGGCCCGCGAGCTGGTCCTGACCGGCGACCCGATCGACGCCGAGCGCGCCCACTCCGCCGGCCTGGCCAACCGCGTCACCCCCGAAGGCGGCGCCCTCGCGGGGGCGCTGGAGCTGGCCGCGCGGATCTGCGGCAACGCCCCTGCGGCGGTCCAGGCGAGCCTGGCCGCCGTGGACCGCTGTCTGAGCGCCGCCGACGACCTCGGCTGGCGGGCCACGGAGGAGGCCACGGAGGCCGTGCACGCCTCGGCGGACTACGCGGAGGGCGTGGCGGCCTTCCTGGAGAAGCGCCCGCCCCGCTGGTCCGGCCGCTGACCGGCGAAGATCCGGCGGGGCGCGGCGCGCCCGCGCGGGTACGGTCCTAGATGCCCGACCTGGAGCGACTACGCCCGGACCATGCCGAGGCCGTCCCCGCGGGGGCGTTGCAGTGCGGCCGGGGATGCTGCGAGAAGTCACCGCGACCCGCTATGTCACACCACTGTGTGAGGGTGGGTCGCTCCGACCGCGACCGTGTTGTTGTCGGCTGTCCATGCGGTAACGGCCTGGCGCCATGCCGATGGTCTGGGAGAAGGCGCGGGAAAACGCGAACTCTGAGCGATAGCCGACGTGTTGAGCGATGCGGGCCAGCGAGTCGTCGGTCTCCCGCAACCGACGGGCCGCCAGTTCCATCCGCCGCCGCCTCAGATACCTGAGCGGGGACTCGCCGAGCGTTCCGTTGAATCGCCTGGTGAGTGTCGCCCGGGACAGGCCGGCCTTCTCAGCCAGCTCGTCAAGCGTCCACGGACGGCCGAGCTCTTGGTGCAACGCGGTCACCGCAGTGGCCACGGCGAGATCCCGGTGCAGCGTCGGCCAGGTCGCCGCGAGGTCGGCGGGGAGCCATGAGCGCAGCATGTGTACAGCAACGACGTCGACGAGCCGATCCACGATAATCGCCGATCCGGGCAGGTGCGTGGTGGTCGCGTCGCTCAACATCCGCAGCGCGTCGGCCAGATCGCGGCGCGCCGACAACTGCTGCGCCGACAGGTGCAGGGCCGGCGGCATCATGGCCCGCAGCGGGGCGGGCAGAGGGTGCCGGGCACGATAGCCGGCGCAGATCGCCCGTGTCCGCGGACCTTCGCCCGCGATGTCGATCTCGGATCCCGCGCCGTCGGTCCGCTTCCTCAGGACACCGTCGACGAGCAGCAGCGCCCCCTGCCGATCGCTGGCCAAGGCGTGTCCGGCGCTGTTGGGAAGCAGCGCGAGGTCGCCGGTTCCCAGCCGGATGGGCTCCATGCCCGGGATCCGCAGCCAGCACAAGCCGTGCGTCACCAAGTGGAACGACACGGACGGAGCCCGACCGTGCTTGATGCCCCACGGTGCCGAAGCACGCAACGTGGCCGCCTCCGCCCCACCGCCCTGGGGCGCCGACAACATGTCCGCGATGACGTCCATGACCCAAGCTATCAAGCGGCTCTCTGCTTCCTGGCGGTCGAGCAGACCGGACATGAACGTGAGCGCCTTGGTCATGGGCTCGTTGTCTTGACGCTCATAGCGTCGGGACCGCAAAGCCCACACGCAGAAGGACGGACCCGATGACCGAGATAACCCACCGTTTCGTCCAGGCCGGCGAACTACGCATGCACATCGCCGAGGCAGGCTCGGGACCGCTCGTGGTGCTGCTCCACGGTTTCCCGGAGACCTGGTACTCCTGGCGCCACCAGCTCCTCGCCCTGGCCGCCGCCGGATATCACGCCGTCGCCCCTGACCAACGCGGGTACGGGCGAACCGACCAGCCGGACGGCGTTGAGGACTACACCATCCTGCACACCGTCGGCGACGTGATGCGGCTGATCGATGCGCTCGGCGCGGAACACGCCGTGCTGGCCGGACACGACTGGGGCGGGACTGTCACCTGGCAAGCGGCGCTGATGCGGCCAGACGTGGTGCGCGGGGTCGTGGCCCTGGGCACGCCCTTTCAACCGCATGCAGATGGCCCGCACCTGGCCGGAGTGCGCGCGGTGGCGGGTGCGGACTACGAGCGCTATTACTCCGTCTACGTCCAGCGCGCGGGCGTCGCCGACAAGGAACTCGATGAGGATCCGCACGCCTCCGTGCGCCGCGCGCTCTACGGGGCCTCTGCTGACGGCCACCCGTGGAGTCCTGTCGTCCCCGCGGGAGGCCACCTGCTGGACATCTGGCAGGAGCCGCGAGAGTTGCCCGGCTGGCTCACCCGGGAGCACATCGACATGGTCGCCGCGGACTTCGTGCGCACCGGTTTCACCCCGGCACTGAACTGGTTCCGCAACTTCGACCGCAACTGGGAGCTCACCAGCCCTTGGCACAACGCGGTCGTCCAGCAGCCCGCGCTCTACCTCACCGGTGACCGAGACCTCGCCGGGACCCTGCCCGGAGCCGCGGAGCTGATCGAGAACCGCTCGGCAGCCGTGCCACACGCACGGAAATCCATCGTGCTTGGGGGCTGTGGCCACTGGACTCAGCAAGAGCGGCCGGAGGAGGTCTCCCAAGCAGTGATCGCTTTCCTCGGCTCTCTCTGAGCGATCTCCGTCCTGTGGGTGCTGCGCATCGCCGCACGCACCAGGCGGCGGGCTCGACCACAGAATCCCCAACCCCGGCCACTAAAGAACTCCTGACGAAATGGAGGACCGTGAAGAAGATAACGGGGGAAGCCACACAGATGGTCGCAGCCCTGACCAGGGTATTCAGGCCGGCCGCCTCGTCATCGAGGGGCGATTCCATCCCGAGGTGCTCAGGGGGAAGCATGACGGCCTCTCCGACATCGTCACGCGGCGGAGCCGGGTCGAGGATGTCCTGCTGCACGCCCGCGCAGGACGCCTGAGGCGCGTTGGCGACATGGCGCCATCGCGCCAGGGGGCACAGGTGTGCGCTGTGCGGTCCGTGCGCAGGCATACAAACGGTCCAACTCCCCGGCACGGCCCCCACCGGACACCCGCGACGCCGGAGAGCCGCGAGCAGACCACGCAAGATCCTTCCCACCCCCCTGGCGGGCCGATCGTCCGCCATGAGAGTCGAGGAGACTGCAAGTGGCTTACCGATCAAGTCGGAGCGGCGGCCGTGCCGCGCGTCCGGCCTGGAGATACGCAGCCGTCGGCGCGCTGGCCGCCTTCCTGCTGCCGTTGACGACAGCTGGTGAAGTCCAAGCCCGGCCGGCGCCGGAGCCGGAGCCGGCCACCGCCGTCGAGGAGAAGACGGAGCAGGAGCTGCGGGACGCCTTCGCCGAGGACGAGAACAAGCCCCGCACCTTCTGGCTGCGGCTCGGCAACGGCGAGAGCCTCGACGAGGCCGCCGCCGCGAAGACCAAGACCGCCAAGGCCAGGTCCGTCCTGGAGGAGAAGTCGGCCTACGCGGAGCAGACCCAGGCCGGTCTGGTCGACTTCCTGAAGAGCTCGGGCGTCGACCACACCTCGTTCTGGATCGACAACTCGGTGAAGGTGACCGGCGACGCCCAGCTACTCGAAGCCGTCGCCGAGCGCGACGACGTGAAGTCGATCGAGGCCGACGACGAGATACGGATCGAGAAGCCGCTCGAAGCGAGCGCTGAGCCCAAGGTCGACGGCATCGAGTGGAACGTCGACCGGGTGAACGCCCCGCAGGTGTGGAACGGCCTGGAGGTGCGCGGCGAAGGCATCGTCGTCGCCAACATCGACACCGGCGTGCAGTACGACCACCCGGCGCTGAAGGGCCAGTACCGCGGCAACAAGGGCGACGGCTCCTTCGACCACAACTACAATTTCTACGACCCGGCGAACGTCTGCGCCGGCGACGATCCCTGCGACAACCAAGGCCACGGCACCCACACCATGGGCACGATGGTCGGCGACGACGGCGGCGACAACAAGATCGGTGTCACGCCGGGCGCCAAGTGGATCGCCGCCAAGGGCTGCGAGTCCGGGAGCTGCTCCCGTACCTCGCTGCTCGCCGCCGCCCAGTGGATCGTGGCGCCGACCGATCTGACCGGCGCCAACCCCAAGCCGGAGCTCGCCCCGGACGTGGTGAACAACTCCTGGGGCTCGTCCGCCAGCGACGAGTGGTACAAGGAGTCCGTCAATGCCTGGCGGGCGGCGGGGATCTTCCCGTCGTTCTCGGCCGGCAACTCCGGCTCCGCCTGCAACACCACCGGCTCCCCCGGTGACTACCCCGTCAGCTACGCCAGCGGGGCCACCGACTCCAGCGACAAGATCGCGTCCTTCTCGTCCCGCGGCAGCCGGAGCAGTGAGATCAAGCCGAACCTGGCCGCGCCCGGTGTGAACGTCCGCTCCAGCATCCCGGGCGGCGGGTACAACCTGAACTCCGGTACCTCGATGGCGGCGCCGCACACCACCGCCACCGTGGCGCTCATGTGGTCCGCCGCGCCCGCGCTGGTCGGGGACATCGCCGGCACCGAGGCGATCCTCGACGAGACCGCCATCGACACCGAGGACCTCACCTGCGGCGGCACCGTCGACGACAACAACGTCTACGGTGAGGGCCGGCTGAACGCATACACCGCGGTGCTGAACAGCCCGCGGGGCAGCATCGGCAGTCTGTCGGGCACCGTCACGTCGGGCGGCGGCGCGGTCGGCGGGGCGACGGTGAAGATCGACGGGCCTCTCCACCGCACCCTCACCACCGCGGCGGACGGCACGTACACGCTGCCCGCCCTCTCGGTCGGCGACTACGACGTGACCGTCTCCAAGTTCGGCTTCGTGTCGCAGACGAAGCCGATGACGATCACCGAGGGCGAGGCCACCACCCTGGACTTCGCGGTCGAGCAGGCCGCCTCCGCGAAGCTCAGCGGCACCGTGTCCTCGCGCGCCGGGCCGGCCGCCGGCTCCACGGTCGCCCTGACCGGCACCCCGGTGACCACCACCACCGACGCCGCGGGCGGCTACGAGGTCACCGTGCCCGTCGGCGAGTACGAGGTGACCGCCACCGCCCCGGCCGCCGACCGCTGCGCCGACAAGGGCAGGGCCACCGCGAAGGTGGACGCCGACACATCCGTCGACATCGCCCTGCCCGAGCGCACCGACTCCTACGGCTACGCCTGCGCGGCCGACAGCGGCACGTTCGCCGGCGGCGAGAAGAAGCTCGACCTCTCCGGCGACACCGCCGTCGCCGTGACCGAGCTGCCCTTCCCGTTCCCGCTCTACGGCAAGACCTACACGTCGACGCGGGTCGGCGTGAACGGCATGATCAACTTTGAGACCACGACGATCTCCGACTTCAACACCGACCTCCCGTCCAGCGGCGGCCCGCAGGGCTACCTCGCCCCGTTCTGGGACGACTTCTGGGTGACGGAGAACAGCGGCGTCTACACCTCGACGGCCGGCACCTTCCCGAACCGCACCTTCACCGTCGAGTGGCGCAACGTCGAGTTCGACGGCAACCGGGACGTGACCGTGACGTTCTCGGCGACGATCGGCGAGGACGGCTCCGTGGTCTACGACTACAAGGACATCGGCGACGCCGCCGTGGAGTCCGGCTCATCCGCCACCATCGGCATGGAGAACGCCACCGGCACCACCGGCTTCCGGTACGGGTACAACTCGGCCGGCGCCGTCGGGGACGGGGACGAGCTGCGGTTCCGTACCACCCGGACCGGCGTCGTGCTGGGCCGGATCACCGACGCCAACGACGGCGGCGGCGTCCCTGGCGCCACCGTCTCCCTCACCGGCGACGCCACCGCCGAGGCGGTGACGGCGCGCGACGGCCACTACGCCGCCCAGCTGCCGCCGGGCGAGCGGGCGGTGAGCGTGTCGGCGGCCACGTACCACGGCGCGTCGGGGCAGGTCACGGTCGAGGCCGGGAAGGCGGCGGCGTACTCGGCCGTCCTCGACACCGGCCGGGTGCGCGTGGGTACCGAGTCCTTCACCCTCGCCGTCCCCGACGAGCAGCAGCGCGAGCGGACCTTGGAACTCGCCAACGACGGTTCCCCGACGCCGTACACCGTCAGCGAGAAGGCCTCCTGGCTCACCGTCTCCGAAACCGAGGGCGACCTGGGCACCGGGGCGAGCAAGGAGCTGTCGCTCGCCGTGGATACCGCCGGGCAGGAGCCGGGCGCCGTCCTCCGCGAGGACCTCGTCGTCGCTTCGCAGAGCGGCCGCGCACCGCAGATCACGGTGCCGGTGACGGTGGTCGTGCCGCGCTACCAGACGGCCGTCGACGCCGGGCTCGACAGCGGCCGGCTGACCGACGCGCTGGGCGACACCTGGACACCCGACCAGGAGTACGACACGGGCGGCTACGGCTACCAGGGCGCCAGCAGCGTCAAGTCCACCCGGAAGCCCATCGCGGGCGCGGCCGACCCGGCGCTGTACCAGACCGCACGGCAGGGCATGTACCAGTACGTCTTCGACGGCCTGCCGGACGGCACGTACACGGTGGAGCTCGGCTTCGCGGAGCTGACCGGACTCGGTCCGGACCGGCGGGTGTTCGACGTCATGGCCGAGGGCGAGACCGTGTATCCATCGGTCGACATCTCGCTCCTCGCCGGGCCGTACGCGGCGCTGACCAAGACCGTCACGGTCACGGTCGACGACGGGCAGCTCAACCTGCGGTTCGTCGGGCGCTCGGGCTACGAGAAGCCGCTGGTGAACCTCATCCGCGTCACCGACCGTCCGGACCTTGCGTCCTGAATGTCAACTACAAGTGACACAGCGGCCTGAAACGGGCCCGCCGGGAGACGATCGGTCCATGAGCAAGGAGACCGGCTCTCTCGGCGGGCTCGGCATACCGGAAACCGCGGAGCGGCTCTACCGCGACCTCGTCATGCTCGGCCCGGCCACCCCCGACTCGCTCACCGCCCGCTGCGGCCTCGACCGGGAGGAGGTGGAGCGGTGCGTGCAGCTCCTGCGGCACCGGGGTCTCGTGGACGGCGGCGCCACCCTCGCCGCCCTGCCGCCGCAGCTCACACTCGGCGAGCTCGTCGCGCACCGGGAACACGCGGCAAGGCGGGCCCGCGCCGCTATGGAGGAGCTCACGGCGGCGCACCGCGCCCGCACCGAGCACGACAGCGTGCTCGGCATCGAGGTGGTACGGGGCGCGGAGCGCATCGCCGGATGGGTCACCCATCTGCTGCGCACGGCACGCAAGGAGACCCGCTTCTTCGGCAAACCGCCCTTCACCGCCCTCGGCATCACCGACACCCTCTCCGAGGAGCAGGCCCTGGCCCGCCGCGGGG
The DNA here is from genome assembly GCF_035917395.1 of Streptomyces sp. NBC_01808. Classification (NCBI taxonomy): domain Bacteria; kingdom Bacillati; phylum Actinomycetota; class Actinomycetes; order Kitasatosporales; family Streptomycetaceae; genus Streptomyces; species Streptomyces sp. NBC_01808. The sequence goes on along the minus strand of NZ_CP109072.1, from coordinate 535,944 downwards.
TGCGCGAGCGGCTGGTGTACGAGCCGGCCGTGCTCGACGTACCCGAAGCGGAGAAGGAGCTGCTGGTCGGCATGGACCGCGGCCAGGAGATCCGGCTGGCGCCCGAGCTGCCCTGCAAGCTGCTCATCGCCGACGACGCGCTCGCCGTCGTGCAGCACGACGGCGGGGGGACCGACCGGGACAGCGTGCTGGTGGTGCGCCGGGGCGGGCTGCTGGCCTCCCTGACCGCCCTGTTCGAGCTGCAGTGGGCCCAGGCGGTCCAGTTGCGCGAAGGATTCGGGCGCCGGGCCGTCCCCGGTCCCATGCCCATCCGGGACATCCCCGTCGAGGAGGACCGCAAGCTCCTCGCCCTGCTGCTCACCGGGCACACCGACAACTCGGCGGCCGTCCGCCTCGGCATGGGCCGCCGCACCGTACAGCGGCGCATCCGGCGGCTGATGGACCGCGCGGGCACCGATTCGCGCATCCAGCTTGGCTGGTACGCGCGGGACCGGGGGTGGTTGTAGGGCCGTTCAGTGCGAGTGTGAGCGCTGGTCTGGGCGCGAGCGGGCGGCGTCGGCGATGGCGAGGGCATCGCGAGGAAGCCCTCGGCCCCGGCCGGGCCGCTTCCCCCTCGACAACCCCGACGGCACGAAGCCCGGCCTCGCACCGCCGGCCGGCAAGGCGGACGCCGAGGCCGGCGCGCGGCGGACGCCCACCCGCGACCAGCGCGAGTGTCCCGTTCGCCCCTCACTCCAGTCCCGTGACCATCGGACTTCACTCTGCACAGACCTCAATCGGTCAGTCGGGCTGTCCCAGGCGGTCTTGTCCTCTGAGGTCGAACTTTCTTTCATGAACTACGTCCAGCGTCCTGAACGCGTCGGCCTGTGCGACGTCGAGCGGGCGGTAGCTGCTCTCGTTGTCGAATTTCCTCACCATTTCCTGCCTGTGGCTCGTACAGCCGACATCCTCGACCGAAAGTATGTCGTACTGCGTGATCTATTGGATGGACTTCCTCCCCTCTGCCGTATTAATTTCTATAGTCCCTGGAGCGAACCAACTATTGGGCCTGAGTAACGCCATCCGATCCGGTGCTTCATGGGCTCTTATCGGAATCCTCGCACGCCTTGCTGCCTTCGCCCTGCTGATCGGCCTCGTCGTGCTGGGTCTCGGCGCGGCCCTCGCGCAGTCTCCTGGTGTGCTGACCGTAATAAAGTGGAGTGGAATAGCGTACTTGGTTTGGATTGGTGTGGCAGCACTGAGGAGCAAGCCGGAGACCTTTTCCGTAGTCGAGGGCGAAGCGGTCCGCACCGATAGGTGGCGAATCCCTCGTCAGGAATTTACGGTAGCCATAATCAACCCAAAAGCGCTTCTGCTTTTCGCGGCACTCCTTCCTCAGTTCACGAGCGGCGGACGGGATGCGGAACTCCGCATCGCCCTTCTGGGGCTGGCCTACATGGGCGTTGAAGCCACCATTGGCAGCCTCTACGTGGGAGCCGGGAGGGTTCTTCGATGGAGGTTTCGGTCGTATAAGGGATCGATCGCTCGTCGGGTCGACCAGCTTTCGGGAATCTGTATCCTCGCGCTTGCGGGTGCGTTGGCTGTGAACAGTGTTTGACGGTTCTCCAATTGAGGGGGTATCGCCGAGAGCATAGAGCGCGGTGTCTGGGCGCAGGCCGGTTACATTGCGGCCAATGGAGCGGTGGCCAATCTGACCAATGCGATGGCCTCGAACACGGCCGGGAGACTCGGGTCAACGAGGTTCATCCCGGTGTGACGACGAGCGGCGAGGAGATCCGGACAACGCTCGCCGATGGCACGCCGCTGCGCGACCGGTTCGACTACCGCGTGCCCATGGGCAGACCCGGCGATCCCGCCGAGGTAGCCGCTGTCGTGGCGTTTCTCGCCAGCTCCGGAGCCTCGTGCGTCAACGGCGCGCACTTCACGGTTGATGGCGGCATGAACGCGTCGTACGGCCAAACCAATCTCTCGGCGTGCAACTGCGACGCCTCGAATCCACACCAGCAGGTCATCCCACGCGCCAGGTTGGGAGCCGGTCGAAATGAAGGGAAAGTAGTGGTCTTCAAGCTCGATGTACCAGACCGCATGGTTCGCGGTGACGTGGATGAAGGCTACGGCGCAGTGGCCGACGCCTTTCGCGAGAACTTCGCCGCGCGTAACGAGATCGGCGCTGCCTGCGCCGTCTACCGGGGCGGGCGGAAGGTCGTGGACCTCTGGGGCGGCTACCGGGACGGCCGCAATCGTGTCCCCTGGCGGGCGGAAACGATAGTGCCGGTCTTCTCGACGTCCAAGGGTGTGGCAGCAGTGGCGCTCGCGGTGTTGCACGCACGCGGTCTGCTCGACCACGATGAGCGTGTGGCGGCCTATTGGCCCGAGTTCGCCGCAGCCGGCAAGGGCGAGGTCACCGTCCATCAGATGCTCGCCCATCAGGCAGGGCTGGCGGTGATCGATCAGCCACTCGGGCTCGGTGACCTGACCGGCTCCCGCACGCTCGCCACGGCTCTTGCCGAGCAGCGTCCGGCATGGGAGCCGGGCACCCGACACGGCTACCACGGCCAGTCATTGGGCTGGTACGAAAGCGAGCTCATCAGCCGGATCGACCCTGGCGAACGTCGTATCGGCCGGTTTTTCGCCGACGAGGTCGCGACGCCGCTCGGCCTCGACTTCCACTTCGGCCTGCCGCAGGACACCGAACGCGACCGGGTCGCCCGTATCCACGGATTTCGCTCCTGGGAGATGCTGCTGCACCTGGGAGCGATGCCGGCATCATTCGTTCGGGCATACGCGAATCCACGGAGCTTGACCGCCAGGGCGTTCGGCAACCCGCGGGTGCTGAGCACCGTGGAGAACTTCAACCGGCCGGATGTGCAGGCCGCGGAGATTCCGGCGGCCAACGGCGTCGGCCAGGTGCGGTCGATCGCCAAGCTTTATGGCGAGGTGGCAACCGGCGGCGCCGCCCTGGGCCTCACCGACGCCACGATGGACGCGCTGCGCGTCGCTGCCCCGCCTCCGACGAACGGACTTTTCGACGAGGTGTTGCGCGTCGAGACGAGGTTCTCCCTGGGGTACGTCAAACCGTTCCCGGCGTTCAGGTTCGGCTCCGAGTCGGACCGGGCCTTCGGGACGATGGGCCTGGGCGGGTCATTCGCCTTCGGGGACCCGGATACCGGTACGGGCTTCGCGTACGCGATGAACCGCACTGGCTTCCGGCTTTGGGACGATCCTCGTGAAGTGGCGCTGCGGGAAGCGCTCTTCGCGCGGGTCCTCGGCGAGCGGCCTCAGCGACCCGACCCGGCCTCCGGGCGTTCTGGCCTCTGATTCGCTGTCGGTCGCACAGTACGGGCAGCCTGGCACATCCGCCGTCACTGCCGCTGAGTTACGTCCGTTCGAGGGCTGCGGGAAGGCGGTTGCTTCGTCGTAGGTGTGGTCGTCCCACATGAGTTGACGCATCAACTATTAGTGATAATGTAGATGCCGCGTCACCTACTTATCGGGGTGAGCCCGCTCCTGGTGCCGCGGGCCGTCTCTGTGCGGTGGCCCCGCCGGTTTGGGGTGCGACGTCAACCGATTCAGCGTGGTGGTTGGCCGGTTCGGCCTCAGGGGTGCCTGCGCGAGCGTACGGCCGTTGCCCCGGCGTCGAGATCGACGGCGTCCTGTTCTGAAAGCAAGGATCCCCATGAACGTACCCGTGAACGGCAAGCCCGACTTCACCGGGCTGCGCGCGATGTACATCAACTGCACTCTCAAGCGCTCCCCCGGACTCAGTCACACCCAGGGTGTGATCGACCGCAGTGTGGCGATCATGGAGGCGAACGGTGTGAGTGTGGACCAGATTCGCGCCGTCGACCACGACATCGCCACCGGCGTCCGCCCGGACATGACCGAGCATGGATGGGATACCGACGAGTGGCCCGCACTGCTGCCTCGGGTCCTCGCTGCCGACATCCTGGTCATCGGCGGATCGATCTGGCTCGGTGACAACAGCTCAGTGACCCGCCGGGTTGTCGAGCGGCTCTACGGCTACTCCGGCGTGCTCAATGAGCAGGGTCAGTACGCCTACTACGGACGCGTCGGTGGCTGCCTGCTCACGGGCAACGAGGACGGCCTCAAGCATTGCGCGATGAGCATCCTCTACAGCTTGCAGCACATCGGTTTCACCGTTCCGCCCCAGTCCGACGCGGGCTGGCTCGGCGAGGTCGGCCCAGGCCCTTCCTACCTCGATGAAGGTTCCGGCGGCCCGGACAACGACTTCGCCAACCGGAACATCGCGTTCATGACCTACAACCTGCTCCACCTCGCGTCGATGATCCGTAGCACCGGTGGCTTCCCGGCCTATGGCAACCAGCGCTCAGCCTGGGACGCCGGCTGCCACCCCGACAACACCAACCCTGAACACCGCTGACCACACGTGGCTCCGGGACTGCAATCCCCATCCCCGGCGCGCGCCGGGTCCAGCCACAGGGTTTCCGTTGTCCCCAACGGTCCGGCGTGCGCCGGCCCGAGGAACGGGTGCTGCTGCCGCCTTCGTCGGCCAGAAGGGCAAGGACGCGGTGGCCGTCGAAGACCCGGAGGTCGCGCCGGGTCGCGGTAGACGGACTTGCCGCCCCGGTGGAGGTAGGCGCCGACCGCCACGGTGGTCTGGCCGTCGCGGGCGTGGATCATGCGCTGGCCGTGGCGGATGTTGTTGGGTGGCCCGGGAGGGCCGGGTGTGGCTGATAGTTCTCTGCCGGTCGTGGCTTTCGAGGAGTGGCCGTCCGGCTCTCCGGTCCACTGGGCGGTGGACATCTCCGGCACGTCCTCTGCGCTCTTGCTTGCCCTGCTCGCGGCCCATGGCCAGCGGGCCGTCTACGTGCCTGCTGACTGGCTGCCAGACCCCGGCGGCGATCCGCCGCCGGGGCCGAGCCAGGCTCACCGCCTGGCTGGGCGCGAAGCCATGGCAGTGGAAGGCGGCTCCGAAGGACGGCTTCCACGTACTGCGGCACACCTATGCCTCGGTCACGCTGGAGGCGGGGGAGTCCGTGGTGACGCTGGCGCGATGGCTCGGGCATTCCTCTCCGGCCATCACACTCAGTTACTATGCTCACTTCATGCCGGAGGCCGGAAGCAAAGGGCGCACCGCCATCGACGGGTTGCTGGGGAGGCAGGAGGGTCAGGATGCCAGCCGGAACTCCCCAGATTCTCCCCAGGGCTGGTCGGAGCCGATCTCTTCGTCTCGCTTCCACCACTCCCTCCCTCGATTGCAAGGTGGAAACGTTGGACGGCCTGGGATGATGCTGCGAGAAGTCACCGCGACCCGCTATGTCACACCACTGCGTGAGGGTGGGTCGCTCCCCGGTGTCGTCGAGGCCGACGACCTCGGTACGTACGTCATGAAATTCACCGGCGCGGGGCAGGGTCGCAAGGCGCTCGTCGCCGAGGTGGTCAGTGGGGAGCTGGCGCGGCGGCTGGGGCTGCGGGTGCCGGATCTGGTCGGGATGCAGCTCGATCCCGTCATCGGGCGTTCCGAGCCGGACGAAGAGGTGCAGGCGCTGCTGAAGGCCAGCGGGGGGCTCAACCTCGGGATGGACTTCCTGCCCGGGTCGCTCGGCTTCGATCCGCTGGCCTTCCGGGCCGACGCCGCGGAAGCCGGCCGGGTGGTGTGGTTCGACGCGCTCGTCGGCAACGTCGACAGGTCGTGGCGCAACCCCAACATGCTCGTCTGGCACGGCGACCTGTGGCTCATCGACCACGGCGCCACGCTGATCTGGCACCACAACTGGCCCTCCGCCGCGGCCGCCGCCGACAAGCCGTACGACGCCTCCGACCACGCGCTCGCCCCCTTCGGTCCTGACGTGGTCGCCGCGGCGGCGGAGCTGGCACCGCGGGTGACCGCCGAGCTGCTCGCCGAGTCGGTGGCCGCGGTGCCGGACGAGTGGCTGGCGGACGAGCCGGGGTTCGGGTCGCCGGCGGAGGTGCGGGCCGCGTACGTCGAGACGCTGGCCGCCCGCGCGCCGCGGGTGCTGGAGCGCATCGTCGTCGGCGAGCGCAGCGCGGACGGGCCGTCGAAGGCTCCGGAGTGGCTGACGGGCAAGGCGCCGCGGGAGGGGGCGCGATGAGCGGGCGCGAGGTCTTCGAGTACGCGCTGCTGCGCGTCGTCCCGCGGATCGAACGCGGCGAGCAGATCAACGCCGGGGTGCTGGTGTACTGCCGGGCCCGCTCCTACCTGTGCGCGCGCACCGACCTCGACGAGCGCCGGCTGCTGGCCCTCGACCCCGAGGTGGACATCGCGGGCGTACGGGCCGCGCTGCGCGCGGTGGAGGAGGTGGGCTGCGGCGGTGAGCGGGCCGGGCAGGCGGCCGGGGACGATGCCGGGCGGCGCTTCCGCTGGCTCGTCGCGCCGCGCAGCACGGTGGTGCAGCCGGGGCCGGTGCACTCGGGGCTGACCGAGGACCCGGAGGCGGAGGTGGAGCGGCTGCTGGGACTGCTGGTGCGCGTACCCGTGTGACATGGCGTACGGGCCGGGGCGCATCCGCGTACCGACACCCCGCCCCGGCGCCCCGTTGACACGGCGGGGCCGGACTTCTAGCGTCACGTGAGCCGTACCTACTAAGCGGTTGCTCACCGATCGTCGGACGGCACCCCGGCCCCAGCCAGCGCGAGGAGAACACCAGCATGTCCACCACCGGAAGGGTCGCGATCGTCACCGGCGCCGCGCGCGGCATCGGTGCTGCCACCGCCGTCCGCCTGGCCCGCGAGGGGCGCGCCGTCGCCGTGCTCGACCTCGACGAGGGCGCCTGCGCGGAGACCGTCGGGAAGATCACGGACGCCGGCGGCAGCGCGCTGGCCGTCGGCTGCGACGTCTCCGACGCCGCCGCCGTCGAGGCCGGCGTCGCCCGCGTCGCCGCCGAGCTCGGCCCGCCCGTCATCCTCGTCAACAACGCCGGCGTGACCCGCGACAACCTGCTGTTCAAGATGGCCGAGGACGACTGGGACACGGTCATGAACGTGCACCTGCGCGGCGCGTTCCTGATGTCCAGGGCCTGCCAGAAGCACATGGTCGACGCCGGCTTCGGCCGCATCGTCAACCTCTCCAGCAGCTCCGCGCTCGGCAACCGCGGCCAGGTCAACTACTCCGCCGCCAAGGCAGGGCTGCAGGGCTTCACCAAGACCCTCGCCAAGGAACTGGGCAAGTTCGGCGTCACCGCCAACGCCGTCGCGCCCGGCTTCATCGCCACCGAGATGACCGCGCAGACCGCCGCCCGCGTCGGCATGGACTTCGCCGACTTCCAGGCCGCGGCCGCCGCCCAGATCCCCGTCCAGCGCGTCGGCCAGCCTGGCGACATCGCCGGCGCCATCGCCTTCTTCACGGGCGAGGACGCCGGCTTCGTCTCCGGCCAGGTGCTGTACGTGGCCGGCGGGCCGCTCGACTGAGGCCGGGAGACGAGGACATGACGCAGCAGGAGAGAGCGGGCGCGCCGCAGGCCACGGACAGCGGGCGGGTCGCCCTGGTCACCGGGGCCAGCCGCGGCATCGGCTACGGCATCGCGGAGGCCCTGGTCGCCCGCGGCCACCGGGTGTGCGTGACCGGCCGCGGTGAGGAGGCGCTGCAGGAGGCCGTGGCGCGGCTCGGCGCCGGCCGGGCCATCGGCGTACCCGGCAAGGCCCACGACGAGGAGCACCAGGCCGAGGCGGTGGCGCGCACCATGGAGGCGTTCGGCCGGGTGGACTACCTGGTCAACAACGCCGGCACCAACCCCGTGTTCGGCCCCATCGCGGACGTCGACCTGAACGCGGTGCGCAAGGTCTACGAGACGAACGTGCTGTCCGCCCTGGGCTTCGCCCAGCAGACGTACAAGGCGTGGCAGCGTGAGCACGGCGGCGCGATCGTCAACGTCTCCTCCGTCGCCGGGCTCTCGGCGTCGCCGTTCGTCGGCGCGTACGGCATGAGCAAGGCCGCGATGATCAACATGACCATGCAGCTCGCGCACGAGTTCGCGCCCGCCGTCCGGGTCAACGCCATCGCGCCCGGCGTGGTGAAGACGAAGTTCGCGGTCGCGCTGTACGAGGGCCGCGAGGAGGAGGCCGCCGCGGGCTACCCGCTGGGCCGGCTCGGGGTGCCCGAGGACATCGGCGGCGCCGCCGCGTTCCTCCTCTCCGACGAGGCCGGCTGGATCACCGGGCAGACGCTCGCCATCGAGGGCGGGATCTTCCTCAACGCAGGCTGGAGCTGAACCAGCAGTCACACACGCCCCACGCGTTCCCCCGGGTCACAGCGCTGTCCTGGGGGATCCGTGATCCACCGGCCGTGGGGTAGGGTCTGCGCACCCCATCGAACAGGTGCAAGGAGGGGGACAGGCACGTGTTCTTTCGGTCGGGCCCGCGGCGGGTCGCCGCGGTGCTGATACCCGTCTCGATGCTGGCCGGCTGCGGCACACTGCCGGCGTCGGGCGACGACGAGCGGCACATAGACGTCGGTACGACGAGCGCGCCCAGCACGCTCGACCCCGCGGCCGCCTGGGACGGCAGTTGGGAGCTGTACCGGAACGTCTACCAGACGCTCATGCACTACGCCGGCACCAGCACCGTGCCGCAGCCCGACGCGGCCAAGAGCTGCGGCTTCACCGGCGCCGACAGCCGCACGTACCGCTGCAAGCTCCGCGAGGACCTCACCTTCTCCAACGGCAACCCGCTCGACGCCGCCGCCGTCAAGCACTCCTTCGACCGGGTGCTCGCCATCAACGCCGAGACCGGTCCCGCGGGGCTGCTGGACAGCCTGGAGAAGGTCGAGACCGAAGGCGACCGGACCGTCACCTTCCACCTCAAGCGCCCCGACGCCACCTTTCCGTTCATCCTCGCCGCGCCCGCCACCTCGCTCGTCGACCCCGAGGAGTACCCGGCCGACAAGCTCGCAGAACCCGGGACCCTGGTCGGCTCCGGGCCGTACACGCTCGCGTCGTACAAGAAGGGGTCGGTCGCCGAGCTGGAGCGCAACTCCAGCTACCAGGGCGACGCGGAGCTGCGCAACGATTCCGTCAGCATCCGCTACTTCGACGACTCCGACGCGATGACCGACGCGCTCAAGAAGGGCGACATCGACGTCACGTACCGCGGGCTGCCGCCTGACCGGGTGCCGGAGCTGGAGAAGACGGCGGACGAGAAGGGCTCGATCGCGCTCAGCCGGGTGGTCATGCCGGAGATCCACTACCTGGTCTTCAACCCCGAGCACGAGTACGCCGACAGCCTCGCCGTGCGGCAGGCCGTCGCCCAGGTGATCGACCGCGACGCGCTGGTACGCAAGGTCTACGGCCGCACCGCCGAGCCGCTGTACTCGATGATCCCGCGCGGCATCACCGGCCACACCACCCCCTTCTTCGACCGCTACGGCGAGCCGGACCCCGAGGCGGCGGCGGTCACGCTGCAGACGGCGGGCGTCACCGAGCCCGTGCCGCTGACGTTCTGGTACACCACCGACCGGTACGGCTCGGTGACGGCCCGGGAGTTCGAGGAGCTGGAGCGGCAGTTGGAGGACAGCGGGCTGTTCGAGGTGACGGTCAAGGGCCGCAAGTGGGAGAAGTACGCGGCCGCGTACAACAAGGGGGAGTACCCCGTCTTCGGCCGCGGCTGGTCCCCCGACTTCCCCGACCCCGACAACTACATCGCCCCCTTCACGGGTGCGCGCAACGCCCTCGGCACGCCGTACGAGAACGCGGAGATCACCGACGAACTGCTGCCCGCCTCGCGCCGGAAGGCGGACCGGGCCGGGGTCAACGAGCAGTTCTCGCGGGCGCAGGACATCCTCGCCGAGGACGCCCGGCTGCTGCCGCTGTGGCAGGCCCGGCAGTACATCGCGGCGGACGACGACGTGGCCGGGGTGGAGTGGAGCCTGGACGCCTCGACGATCATGCGGATGTGGGAGCTGTACAAGAAGACCAGTTGGTAGGGGAGTTGTCAGTGCCCGGCGGTACTGTCGGCTGCGCAACGACCCACTGAACCGATCTTCTGCACCGACCGGAGGTCCCTCACCCGTGTCCCCGATGCTGCCCCCGTCCTGGCAGGATGCCCTGGGCAAGGAGCTGGAAAAGCCCTACTTCACGCGCCTCGAGTCGTTCGTCGAGGAGGAGCGCGCCCGCGGCCCCGTGTACCCGCCGCGGGAGGAGGTCTTCGCCGCCCTCGACGCCACGCCGTACGAGAGCGTGAAGGTGCTCGTCCTCGGCCAGGACCCGTACCACGGGGCGGGGCAGGGCCACGGGCTGTGCTTCTCGGTGCGTCCCGGGGTGCGCACCCCGCCCTCCCTGCGCAACATCTTCAAGGAGCTGCGCGACGACCTCGGCCACCCCGTCCCGGACAACGGGTATCTGATGCCGTGGGCCGAGCAGGGCGTGCTCCTGCTGAACGCGGTGCTGACGGTGCGCGAGAGCGAGGCGAACTCGCACAAGGACCAGGGCTGGGAGGAGTTCACCGACGCGGTGATCCGCGCCGTGGCGGAGCGGCCCGATCCGGCGGTGTTCGTGCTGTGGGGGGCGTACGCGCGCAAGAAGCTGCCGCTCATCGACACCGCCAGGCACGTGGTGGTCCAGGGGGCGCACCCGTCGCCGCTGTCGGCGAAGAAGTTCTTCGGCTCCCGCCCGTTCTCGCAGATCGACGAGGCGGTGGCGGCGCACGGGCACGCGCCGATCGACTGGCGGATCCCGGACCTGGCCGCGGCCAAGGACTGAGCCCCGGCCGGGGACTCGTCCGTACGGGCCTGGGCGCGGCGCCTAGCGCTCGAAGTACTCCGCGCAGGCCGCGTCCTCCCGGCTGCCCGGGGCCCAGCGGCCGTAGTCCCCGGCGAGGGCGCACAGATCGCCGGCCCCGCCGGAGGCGGCCGACGTCGGGGGCGGCGGGGCCGGCTGTGCCGTACGGGCCGGGCGGCCCTGGGCCGTACGGGGGGCCGGTGTCTCCGGCGCCGGCGGGGGGTCGTCGCCCGGCGCGGATACGCCCGGCCGTGCCGCGCCCGTGGACGGTGCCGGTGCCGCGGAAGTGCGTCGTGGGTGCGGCACCGGGCTGATCGTCGCCAGTTCCTCGCGCCCCGGCAGCGGCGACGCGGCGGGCCCTGGCGCGGACGTGGCGGGCCACGCGGCGCCCGGGCCGGTTCGGGTCCCCGTGCCGGAGCCGGTGACGGGGTCGGGGGAGACGGTGACGCAGCCGGCGACGGCGGCGAGCGTCGTGAGGCCGGTCAGCAGCGCGCCGGCGGCGGGAGTGGAGTGCACCCGGCCACACTGCTGCGCCGGGCGCCGCCCCGCTACTCCCCGCAAGGGTGATGCCCGTTCCGCGGAGTTGCCGCCACCGCCCGGCGGTCAGCCGCCGAGCATGCCGCGCAGCAGGTCCTCGTACCCGGCGCGCAGCCGCGCCCTGGTCGGCGTGCGCGACCCGGTCACCCGGCCCGCCGTGTGCAGGAACATCATGCCGTCGGTCCAGGCGATGAGTTCCTGCGCGTGCCGTTCCGGGTCGGCAGAGCCCCAGGCCGCGAGCAGCGCGTGGGCGGCGTCGGCGAACGTGGTGCCCGCGCGGTCGTAGATCGCCCGCAGCTCGGGGCGCCGGCTGGCCTCCAGGGCGACTTCGTAGCGGGCCACGAGCAGCGTGCGGTGCCGGGTGAGGAAGCGGTGCAGCAGTCCGGCCAGCGCGTCGGCGAGCGGCCCCGGATCCGCGGCCGGCGGGGGCAGCTCGCCGACGCCCAGCACCCCGCCCTCGCGCTCCGCGAGGCGCTGGACGGTGAGTTCGAGGAGGGCGGCCCGGGTGCGGGCGCGGTTGGACGTGGAGCCCTGCGGCAGACCCGCGGCCTCGTCCACGGCGCGGTGGGTCAGGCCCCGCATGCCGCGCTCGGCGAGCAGCGCGATGGCGGCGTCGGCGATGACCTCCTGCCGGGACGCGGTGGCCGCGGGCGGACCGGCGGCGGGGGCAGGGGCAGGGGCAGGGGTGTTCGGGTCGGGCACGGCCCCAACCTATCGCCCGCGGCGGCCCTCACTACATCCGTAGTTGCGCGCGTGCTACCCTCGGCCGCGTAACTACAGGTGTAGTTCCGGGAGGCTCCCTTGAAGCAGCCGCGCGCCCTCGTCATCGGCTCAGGACCCGGCGGGCTCACGGCCGCCGCCGCGCTGCACCGCCGCGGCTGGTCCGTCACCGTCCTGGAGAAGGTCGCCTCGATCGAGCCCGTAGGGGCCGCCATCTCCCTCGCCGCCAACGCCCAGCGCGCCCTGGACGCCATCGGCGTCGGCGACGCCGTGCGCGACCTCGCCGCCTGGGAGGGGAGCGGCGGGCTGCGTACGCCGGAGGGCCGCTGGCTCTCCCGTACCGACGCGGCGGCCCTGGCCGAGCGCTTCGGCGGCGGCATCGCCCTCGTGCACCGCGCCGACCTCGCCGCGCTGCTCACCGCCCGGCTGCCGGCCGGCGCGATCCGTACCGAAGCCGCCGCCGAGGTCGAGGACCCGGGCGGCCCCGGCCGGCCCGCGCGCGTCGCGGTGCCGGACGGCGTGCTGGAGGCCGAACTCGTCGTCGCCGCGGACGGCATCGGCTCCGCCGCCCGCCGCGTTCTCTTCCCCGACCACACCGGCCCCGCGTACGCGGGCTTCACCACCTGGCGGCTGGTCCTGCCCGCGCGGCCCGCCGCGTTCGCGCCGCACGAGACCTGGGGCCGCGGGGAGCTGTGGGGCTCGCAGCCGCTCGCCGACGGCCGCGTGTACGCGTACGCCGCCGCCGTCGCGCCCGCGGGCCGCCGCTCCCCCGACGGTGAACTGGCCGAACTCCGCCGCCGCTTCGCCGGCTGGCACGACCCGGTGCCCGCCATCCTGGCCGCCGTCGAACCAGGCCAGGTGCTCCACCACGACGTGCGCTGGCTGGCCGAGCCGCTGCCCGCTTTCCACCGCGGCCGGGTCGCGCTCCTCGGCGACGCCGCCCACGCCATGACCCCGAACCTCGGCCAGGGCGGCAACCAGGCCGTCGAGGACGGCGTCGTCCTCGCCCACCACGCCGCCGCCGACCCCGCGGCCGTACCGGAGGCCCTGGAGCGCTACACCCGCGACCGCCTCCCGCGCACCCGCGCCGTGGCGCTGCGCTCCGCCCGCGCCGGCCGGCTGATCAACCTGACGGGGCCCCTCGCCGTACGCACCCGCAACGCCCTCATCCGCGGCGTCAGCCTGCTCGGCCCCCGCGTCGTACTGCGCGGGCTCGACGGCATCGCGGACTGGCGGCCGCCCGGCGGCGGCGCCGACCAGGGCGGCCCGTATGCTTCCCCCGCACAGGCGGCGCCCTGACGCAGGTCCTCCTGCGCCGCGGCGGTCCGCGGGCCGACGACCGGGGAAGGGAGCGCACATGACCACGGGAGCCACGCCCCTGAAGGCCGGCGTGATAGGGCTCGGCGACATCGCGCGGAAGGCTTACCTGCCGGTGCTCGCCTCGCTGCCCGGCGTCGAGCCGCACCTGCACACCCGCACCCCCGCCACCCTCGACCGCGTCGGCGGCACCCACCGCATCCCGCACACGCACCGCCACCGCGACCTCGGCTCGCTGCTCGCCGCCGGCCTCGACGCCGCGTTCGTGCACGCCCCCACCGAAGCGCACGTCGAGCTGGCCACCGCGCTGCTGGAGGCGGGCATCCCCGTCTACGTCGACAAGCCGCTCGCGTACGACCTCGCGGGCGCCGAATGCCTCATACGGCTCGCGGAGGAGCGTGGCGTCTCGCTGATGACCGGCTTCAACCGCCGCTTCGCGCCCGGCTACGCGCAGTGCCTGGAGCACCCGCGCGAGCTGATCATCCTGCAGAAGCACCGCGTCGGGTTGCCCGAGGACCCCCGCACGATGGTCTTCGACGACTTCATCCACGTCGTGGACACGCTGCGCTTCCTCGCCCCCGGCCCCGTCGAGCAGGTCGACGTGCGCGCCCGCGTCCGCGACGGGCTCCTGCACCACGTCGTCCTGCAGTTGTCCGGTGACGGCTTCACCGCCATCGGCGCGATGAACAGGCTGTCGGGCTCCGCCGAGGAGATCCTGGAGGTGTCGGGACAGGACACCAAGCGCGAGGTCCGCAATCTCGCCGAGGTGGTGGACCACAAGGGCCAGCCCAGCGTCCGGCGGCGCGGCGACTGGGTGCCGGTGGCCCGGCAGCGCGGCATCGAGCAGGTCGTGCTCGCGTTCCTGGACGCGGTGCGGGCGGGGGAGGTGCTGAGCGCGCGGGACGCGCTCGCCACCCACGAGCTGTGCGAGCGGATCGTCCGCGAGGTGGGCCGGGCGGGTTGATTTCGCCACCCGTACGCCGGACAAGGCCAGAGTAATAAGCGGTTGATCGCACGAAAAGGGGCAAGCTGCTTCCCGTTCGTGCTCCGACCGTACGAAGGGGGCGCCCATGTCCCGGCGCCGTACCCGGCTCACCGCAGCCGCAGGCACCGCCACCGCACTCGCCGCCGCCGCGGCGCTGCTCGCCGCGGGCTGCGCGCCCGCCGACCGGTCCGCCGCGCCCGCCGCGGCCGGACCCGGGCCCGACGCCCGCCCGTTCACGCTGCTGGCGACCGGCGACGTCATCCCGTACCCCTCGATCATGACGCAGGCGGCCACGGACGCCGGGGGAGAGGACTACGACTTCCGCCCCATGTTCGCCGCCGTCGCGCCCACCGTCGCCAAGGCGGACCTCGCGCTCTGCCACCTGGAGACCCCGCTCGGGCCGCGCGAGGGCCCGTTCACCGGCTACCCGTCGTTCCAGTCCCCGCCAGGACTCGCCGCCGCCCTGCGCGACGTCGGCTACGACGGCTGCTCCACCGCCTCCAACCATGCGCTCGACTCCGGCACCGACGGCGTGCGCCGCACCCTGGACGCCCTCGACGACGCCGGCCTGCGCTACGCCGGCACCGCCCGCACCCGCGCCGAGTCCGGCCGCGCCGCACTGCTGTCCGCGGGCGGCGCCCGGGTCGCCCACCTCTCGTACACCTACGGCAGCAACGCCGGCGTCCCCGCCGACGCACCCTGGTCCCTGGCGATGCTCGATCCCCACCGCGTCGTCGCCGACGCCCGCGCGGTCCGCCGTGCCGGGGCCGACGTGGTCGTCGTCAGCGTGCACTGGGGCACCGAGTGGCAGCAGGAGCCGGACCTCGCCCAGCGGCGGCTCGCCGACCGGCTGACACGCTCCCGGAGCGGCGGCCGCAAGGACATCGACCTGATCGTCGGCACCCACAACCACGTGCCGCAGCCGTACGAGAAGGTCAACGGCACCTGGGTCGTCTACGGCCTCGGCGACCAGGTCGCCAGCTTCATCCCGTCGATGTACCGCGGCAACGAGGGCTCCGCCGCCCGCTTCACCTTCACCCCCGCCCGCGACGGCTGGCAGGTGACCCGCGCGGAGTTCCTGGCCCAGCACGCGGAGACGGGGCCGCCGTTCCGCGTGGTGCCGGCGACGCCCGAGACGTACCCGGACGTCCACGCGCGGGTACGGGCCGCCGTCCTCAGCCGCGGCGCGGCGGAGGACGGCCTGAGGGAGGCGTCGTTCTGACGCCGCGGCACTGCCGCCGGCCCGTGCGGGTCAGTGGGCCGTGTCGCCGGCGTCCGGCTCCAGGGCGCCGGCCGCGACCAGGGCGAAGATGAGGATGCCCAGCAGCACGCGGTAGATCACAAAGGGGGCAAAACTCCGCGTTGTAATGAACTTCATAAACCACGCAATTACGGCATATCCGACAAGGAACGCGATAACGGTCGCGGCCACGGTCGCGCCCCAGTTCATGTGCGTCGCCCCGGGCACCTTCCTCAGCTCGAAGAGCCCGGAGGCGAGCACCGCGGGGATGGCCAGCAGGAACGAGTACCTGGCCGCGGCCTCGCGGTTGTAGTTCAGGAACAGGCCGCCGGTGATCGTCGCGCCCGACCGGGAGACGCCCGGCACCAGCGCCAGCGCCTGGGCGAAGCCGAAGAGCAGGCCGTCGCGGGTGTTGAGGTCCTTCAGCTCCTTGCGCTGCACGGCAGCGCGGTGCCGGCCGCCGCCGGTGGAGGCGCGCCAGTCGGCGAAGCCGAGCAGCAGGCCCATCACGATGAGCGTGGTGGCGATCAGGCGCAGATCGCGGAACGGGCCCTCGATCGACTCCTGGAACGTCAGCCCCAGCACCCCGATGGGGATCGAGCCGACGATGACCAGCCAGCCCATCTTGGCGTCGTGGTCGGAGCGCATCGCCTTGTTCGTCAGCGAGCGGAACCAGGCGGAGACGATCCGCGCGATGTCCTTGCGGAAGTAGATCAGCACGGCGGTCTCGGTGCCGATCTGGGTGATCGCCGTGAAGGCCGCGCCCGGGTCCTCCCAGCCGGCGAAGGCCGCCGTGAGCCGGAGGTGGGCGCTGGAGGAGATCGGCAGGAATTCCGTCAGCCCCTGGACGAGTCCGAGGATGACTGCTTCGAACCAGCTCATACGGGGCTGCACATGTCCTTGAGTTCGCTGACGGGTTGGAGGAGATGTTAAGGCCCCGAGATGAGGCGCGTGGCCCCAGGGTCGGCTGCGGCCATGGCCGCGGGGCCGGCGGCGGGCTCTTCCGCGGGCGTGGCGGAAGAGATCACTCCGCCCGGGGCGGCCCGGCGGCCCGAGCGCCGGCGGCGGCGCATGGCGACCGCGGCGCCGCCCGCCATGCTGGCGACGATGAAGCCGAGGGCCCCGAGGAAGACCGGGGAGAGCGGGTCGGAGGCCCGGCTGCCGGCGATCACGTACGCGGCGGTGTTCGGCACGCAGCCCACGGCGGTGGCCACCAGGAACGGCGTCCAGTTCATCCGGGAGACCGCGGCGGCGTAGTTCACGCCCGCGAACGGCACGCCGGGGAAGGTGCGCAGCACCAGCATGGAGCGGAAGCTGTGCCGGCTGAGCTGCCGGTCCGCCGCCGTCAGCAGCCGCCCGCGCAGCAGCGGGCGCAGCGCGTCCTGGCCGAGCAGCCGGCCGATCCCGAACGCGACGCCCGCGCCCAGCACCGTGCCCGACACCGACCCGGCCAGGCCCGCCTGGGCGCCGAAGAGCGTGCCGGAGGCGAGGTTGAGCAGCGGCCGCGGTACGAGAGCCGCGGTGCACAGCCCGTACGCAACGGCGAAGAGAAGCACCGCGGACAGACCGGTGAACTGCGGCGGCAGGCCGTCGACCAGCAGCCGGTGCGGCCGCCACACGATCACCACGACCGCCGCGCCGGCGAGCAGCACGAGGAGAAGGGCGAGCCGTGAGCGGGGGGACAGCAGAGCCCGGCCGCAGCGGACGGCGCGGCCGGCGACGGGCGCCTCTGCGGTTTCGGGCACGGTGGGAGCCTAACCGACGGCGCCGTCACCGCACCGTGGCGTCCCCCTCAACTCCGGTCGCTATCGTGGGCGTCATGGCCCAGCAGCACCCCGGCGCCGCCGCAGCCCCGGACGCCCCGGCAGCCCCGGAGGCCGCGGCCGGCGCAGGCGTCCCGGTGGTCCCCGGAAGTCCTCTCGCCGACACCGTCCTCGACCGCCTCACCGCCGCCTACCCCGCGGCCGCGGACCCCGCGCTCGCCGCGCGGTCGGCCGCCTACCTGTGCGGCGTCGCCCCGTTCCTCGGCATCCCCGCGCCCCGCCGCCGTGAGCTGTCCCGCGCCGTCCTCGCCGGCACGGCGCCTCCCGCCGAGGCGGACTGCGTGGCGATCGCGCTGCGCTGCTGGCGGTTGCCGGAGCGCGAGTACCACTACTTCGCGGTCGACTACCTCCGCCGCCACGTGCGCCGCTGCTCCTCCGGGGCGCTGCCCGCCGTACGCCACCTCGTCGTCACGACCTCCTGGTGGGACACCGTCGACGCGCTCGCCGCGCATGTCGTCGGCGGCCTCGTCGCCGCCGATCCCGCGTTGGCCGGCGCCATGGACGAGTGGATCGAGGACGACGACCTGTGGGTCGCCCGCACCGCCCTGCTGCACCAACTGCGCTTCAAGGACGCCACCGACGCCGGCCGGCTCTTCGGCTACTGCCTGCGCCGCGCCGGCCACCGCGACTTCTTCGTCCGCAGGGCCGTCGGCTGGTGCCTGCGCGAGTACGCGAAGACCGACCCGCGGGCCGTCCGTGCCTTCGTCGACGACCACCGCGCCGAACTGTCCCCGCTGTCCGTACGCGAGGCGCTCAAGCACCTCTGAGCCCGCCGCACCGCCCCGCCACTCCCCGGGCCGGGGGGCCGCAGTTCTCCATCAGGACCGCGGACGTCGTCGGCGATGTCGACCTCGGCGGGACGGCCGTCGCCAGGCCCGGCGACACCGTCGCGATGACGGTCGAGCTGGGCCGCGAGGTGCCGCTCGAAGTGGGGCTCGGCTTCGCGATCCGCGAGGGCGGGCGCACCGTCGGCGCGGGCACCGTCACCGGGCTGGACTGACCCGGCGTAAGCCGGGCCCGGCCCGCCGCCCGCCTTCCGTACCCGCGCATCCGCGCATCCGGGTACGGAAGGCGGGCCTCCTCCGCCACAATGGCCGGTGTGGAGGAGCCCGTCCCCGTCGTCGCCGCCGTGGACGGCGGCACCGCGAGGCTGCTGCCGGACGTCGACCGCCCGCGCGCGTACCTGCTCACGGTCGAGGACGCCCCGCAGTCGTACGTCGACCTCGACGACGCCACGCACCTGGAGTTCGAGTACGTGCGCCGCCTCGCGCACGTCGTGGACCTCGGCTTCCCGCCCGGCCGCCCGCTGGACGCCGTGCACCTCGGCGGCGGCGCGCTGACCCTGCCCCGGTACGTGGCGGCGACCAGGCCCGGCTCCCGGCAGGAGGTCGCCGAGTCCGACCGCGGGGTGATCGCCCTGGTCGCCGAGCACCTGCCGCTGCCACGGGATTGCGGCGTCACCGTACGGGCCCTCGACGCCCGCGCCGCACTGGAGCGGCGCCCGGCGGCGAGCTGCGACCTGGTCATCGCCGACGTCTACGGCGGCGCCCGGGTGCCCGCGCACGTCGCGTCGCTGGAGTTCGTCGGCGCCGCCGCCCGCGCGCTGCGCCCGGACGGGCTGTACGTCGCGAACCTCGCCGACAGCGCGCCGTTCCGCTTCCTCGGCTCCCAACTGGCCACCGCCGCGGCCGTCTTCCCCGAGCTGTGCCTGATCGCCGAGCCGCCGGTGCTGCGCGGCCGCCGCTTCGGCAACATCCTGGTGGTGGCGGCCAAGCACGGCGCCGAGGCCGGTCGGGGGCTGCCGCTCGCGGAGCTGGCCCGGCGCACCGCGGCCGACCCGTTCCCCGCCCGCGTCGAGTACGGGCCGGCGCTGCGGCGGCTGATGGCGGGCGCTCAGCCGGTCGGGGACGCCGACGCCGTGCCGTCGCCCGAGCCGCCGGACGGCGCCTTCACGATCGGCTGATCCACCGGCTGCTCCGCGTCCGCGCCCCCGCCCGTACCGTCCCGGGCGTCCGTGCCGTTCCCGCCGTCCGTGCCCGCGGATCCGGCCGCCGCGTGCTCCGTACGCCGTCGCAACTGCCGTACGTCCGGCACCCACAGCACCGCCGCGGTCAGCGCGACCACCAGCGCCGCGCAGCCCCACAGCGCCGCCGACCTGCCCACCAGGTCCTGCATCGGCCCGGCGAGGGCGGTGGTGACCGGGATCAGCGCGATCGAGCCCAGCCAGTCGTACGACGAGACCCGCGACAGTTTGTCCTCGGGGATCTCCTGGTGAAGCGCCATCATCCACGCCACCGCGAAGACCTCGACACACGCGCCGGAGACGAACATCACCGCCGCGAGCCACGTCACCGGCAGCGGCACCGCCAGCGCCGCGGGCGGCAGCGCGAGCGGGAAGACGCACAGCACCCCGGCGAGCAGCACCCGCTGCGGCTTCCAGCGGGTCATCACGAGCGCCCCCGCCAGCGTCCCGGCGGCGAAGGCGCCCATCGCCAGGCCCCACGGCCCCGCGCCGCCCAGGTGCTCGCGGGCCACCAACGGCCCGTAGACCGCCTCCGCGGCGGCCACCACGGCGTTGACGACCGCGAACTGCAGCACGATCGACCACAGCCAGGGCCGCCCCGTCACCTCCCGCCAGCCGACCTTCAGATCGGCGACGATGCTGCCGCCGGGCTGCCGTTCGGGGATGCCGCTGACGTCGAGGAACGCCCGCAGCGCCGCGGCGACCGCGAACGCGCCCGCGTCCACGGCCAGCACCCATCCCGGCCCCACCGCCGCGACCATGGCGCCGCCGAGCGCGGCCCCGCCGATGCCGGCACCGTTGATGCCGACGCGGAAGAGCGCGAAGGCGCGGCCCGCCTGCTCGCCGGTGACCGAGGAGAGCACCATGCCCTCGGCGGCGGGGGCGAAGAACGCGTGCCCCGTACCGCCGATCGCCGACAGCAGCACCATCTGCCACACGTGCGCCTGGTCGGTGATCACCAGAGCCGCGAAGACGCCCTGCGAGGCGCAGTTGACGGTGTTCGCGACGACCATCACGCGGTGCCGCGGGATCCGGTCGGCGACCGCGCCGCCGACGAGCACGAAGATGATGAGCGCCGTCGTCCGCGCCGCCGCCACCAGGCCGACGTCGGTGGCGGAGCCGCCGGCTTCGAGGACGGCGAACGCCGAGGCGATCAGCGCGCCGGAGGCGCCGAGGTTGGTGATCACCGCGGCGAGGGAGAGCAGCGTGTAGTTGCGCCCCGCCCAGCGACGGCGGGGCGCCGACCCGGAGGCGGCGGCGGTGGCCCGTACGGGATCCGGAGGGGAATCGGCGTCGGGCGCGGTGGGACGGGTCACCCGCGGACTATGCCGGGCCCGCCGGCCCGCTGCAACCGGAATTCGCCGCGCTCAGCCCTCCAACGGGCGCAGGCTGTCCATGATCTTGGCGATGGTGTCCTCGGGCACCTCGTCGTCCACGCCGGTGTCGGTGTAGAGCACCCAGGTGGCGAACTCGCCCTTGGCGTCGGTGTAGGTGAACGCGACGACCTTGCCGTCCGCCGAGCACTTGGTCTCGCGCGGCACGCCGGTGACGGTCGCGGTGGCCATGTGCCCCTTCAGGCCGTGCTTGCTGGAGAACGCCACCGGCTCGGTCTGCTTGACGGTCGCCTTCTTGCTGGTGTTGAAGGCGGCCTCGGCCCAGGCGCCGGCCTCGTTCTCGACGGCCTCCTTGGTGTTCTTCGCGCCGATGCCGCCCTTGGTGCCGGCGCCCGCGCGGCTGGCGTACTTGCAGATGCCGTCCTTGTAGAGCGCGGCCCCCGTCATCGACACCAGCGGGCCGGAGTCGTCCTCGAAGCCGATGGTCATGGTCGGGGACTGCACCTCCCACTCCGGCGGCACGTCGTAGACGTTGTGGCGCTTGGCGTTGTAGACGGCCTTCCAGCCGGAGACGACCGGCTCGATCTTCTGGTCGTCGGCGACGCCGCGCGGGTTGTCGGGGTCGTCCTGCAGTACGGGCTTCTCCGACGGAGAAGGCGAGGAGGAGGCGGAGGGCGAACCGCCGCCGCCCCCGGGGCTCGCCTTGCCACCGCCGCCGTCGTCCTCGTTGAGGAGCACCACGCCCGTCACGGCCGCCGCGGCGATCACGGCCACGGCGCCGATTATGGCGACGGCCACGCGGGGACTCGTCCCGCTCTTGCCGGGGACCGGCGCACCCGGCGGTGTGCTCTGGCCCCACTGCTCCTGCTGCTGGTACTGCTGCTGTCCGTCGTAGCCCTGCGGGCCGTGCGGGGCGGGCTGTTGCTGGTACGGGTTCGGCTGCTGCTGGTGCTGCTCGCCCCCGGGCTGCTGTCCTGGCCACATGCGGAACAACATAGCTGGCGAAGGGGAGTGGCCACACTTATTACCCGTTGGTAACGTGGCCGTATGTCAGACACCATGCCGCCGCTGGGCGAGCTCCTTCAGGCATCGGTCCCCATGGTCCGCACGCTCGGCCTGATCTACGACGAGATCACCCCGGAGGCCGCCACCCTCCGCCTTCCCGACCAGCCCGAGTACCGCAACCACGTCGGCGGCCCGCACGCCGGCGCGATGTTCACCCTCGCCGAGTCGGCGACGGGCGCAGTCGTACTCGCCGCGTTCGGCGACCAGATGGAGCGGGCCGTGCCGCTGCCGGTGCGGGCGGAGATCGACTTCCTGAAGGTCGCCAGGGGCGACGTCACCGCCAAGGCGCGGCTGGGCCGGCCGGTTGCCGAGGTCGTGGCCGAACTCGACGCCGGGAAGCGGCCGGAGTTCCCGGTCGAGGTCGACATCGTCCGCGGGGACGGCGCCGTCAGCGGGCGGATGACGGTGCTGTGGACGCTGCGCCCCAACGACTGAGGGCCGCGGTCGCGGCCCCGGCCGCCGCCGCGGGTGCCCTACCCGCCGGCGGCCGGGCCCCCACCGGCGACCGCGCCCCCGGATTCCGCGGCTCAGCCGCCCAGGGACTCGCGGTGCACCTGCGTCAGGGCCACGTAACCCGCGCCGTTGAGGCGGATGTGCTCGCGCTCCTCGTCGGTCAGCGGCCGCTTCACCTTCGCCGGCACCCCGGCGACCAGGGAACCGGGCGGCACCTCCATGCCCTGCGGCACCAGCGCCTGCGCGGCCACCAGCGAACCGGCGCCGATCACGGCCCCGTTGAGCAGCGTCGCGCCCATGCCGACGAGTACGTCGTCGCCGACGGTGCAGCCGTGCACCACCGCGTTGTGGCCTACGGTCACGCGCTCGCCGATGACGACGGGGAAGCCCGGGTCGGCGTGGACCGTGCAGTTGTCCTGCACGTTGCTGCCCGCGCCCAGGGAGATCGACTCGCAGTCGCCGCGCAGCACGGCGTTGTACCAGACGCTGGCCTCCGCGCCGAGCGCCACGTCCCCGACCACCACCGCGGTCGCGGCCACGTACGCCTTCGGGTCCACCGCGGGCTCCCGCCCGCCCACCGCCGCGATCAGCGGCTCCGGCCGTCCTGACATGTCGTCCGCTCCCGGTGCTCGCGGCGGCCCGCGCCGCCCGCCGTCGTACGTCCTGGTGAGCCGCCGGCGGCCCGTCGCCGTCCGGGGCCTCGGCCGCGCTCGCTCAGAGCGTAGGCGAGATACGGGAGGAGTACGGTGACCGGGTGCCGAACCCGCAGCGCAACTCCGTGACGAGCAGGCTGCTCTCGCGTGCCGTGCACCGCGGCTGGCGGTGGGTGCGGAGCACCGGCGCGGTGAGCGCGGCGCGCCCCGGCCCGTACCGCTTCCGGCGGCTCGGCGCCGGCACGGTCCTCGCCTTCCCGCAGGGCACGATCTTCGGCGAACGGCGGATCGAACTGGGGGCGCACTGCATCATCGGCGAGCAGGTGACGCTCACCGTCGGCCTCGCGCCCGACGCCCCGCTCGGCCCGGACACCGCCGTGCGGCTCGGCGACGGCGTGGTGCTGGGCCGGGGCAGCCACGTGATCGCCGACCTGCCCGTCACCATCGGCAACGACGTCTTCTGCGGCCCGTACGTGTACGTCACCTCGACCAACCACAGCTACGACGACCCCCACGAGCCGGTCGGCAAACAGTGGCCGCGCTCCGCGCCGGTGGAGATCGGCGCGGGCAGTTGGCTGGGCGCGGGCGCGCTGATCCTGCCCGGCGCCCGGCTCGGCCGCAACGTGGTCGTCGCGGCCGGCTCCGTGGTGCGCGGCGAGGTGCCGGACCACGCGGTCGTCGCCGGCGCGCCCGCCCGGATCGTACGCCGCTGGAACCCCGAGTCCGGCTGGCACCCGCCGCTGCGCCCGGCGCCACCGGGCACACTGGAGACCGCGACATGACCGCGACCGGCCGACATCCGAGGAGAGGGACCCCATGATCACGGACCGCAAGCTGCGGATCGTCCTGGCCGTCGTGCTGTCCCTGCACGCCTTCGGGCTGCTGCTCTACACGGTCCGCAACCACTTCTGAGCCGCGCCCGGCGCCGCGAAGGGCCTCAGCCCGACGCCAGCAGCACCGTCCCGGCCAGCGCCAGACCCGCGCCCGCCGCCTGCACCGCGCGCAGTTTCTCCCGCAGCACGCCCCGCGCCGCCAGCGCCGTGACCACCGGGTACAGCGACGACAGCACCGCCGCCAGGGTCACCGGGCCGTGCTGCGCGGCTATCGCATACGTCCCGTTGGCCGCCACGTCCGCCAGGCCCACGAACACCAGCCCCGGGACCGCCGCCCGTATCGTGTCCCAGCCGCCCTCCGGCAGCGCCGCCCCGCCCCGGCGCACCGCGGCGTACAGCGCTGCGCCGCCCACCGCCACGTTCACCGCGCGCTGCACGAACAGCGCGAGGAAGAGCCCCGTGACTGTCGTGGACGCCTCGGCGATGAAGGCGAAGACCGCGCCGAAGCCCGCCGCCGCGCCCAGCGTCAGCAGCAGCGTCCGCCGCGCCACCGGCGCGCCCCGCACCGGACCGGACGCCAGCACCACACCGGCCAGCGCGATGGCACCGCCCGCGTACTGCACCGGGCCCGGCCGCTCCCCGTACGCCACGAGGCCCACGCCGAACGGCACCAGCACGGCCATCGAGGCGAGCGGCGAGACCACGCCCATCGGGCCGCGGGCCAGCGCGCTGTAGAAGCAGATCATCGCGACCGGCCCGGCGACGCCGGCCGCGACCGCGAACCACAGCAGCGGACCGGCCTCGCTCCAGGCGCCGGTCGCCACCACCACGGCGCCCAGCACCACCGTCGCGGCGATCTGCGAGAGCACGACCACGGTGAGGGCGGGGGTGCGTCTGCTCAGCACCCCGCCGCCGAAGTCGGCCAGCCCGTAGAGGATGCTGGTGGCCAAGGCGAAGAGTGCGGTCACGACGAAGCTCCCGAGTACACTGTGATGAACGTTGTGGTGCTCCGCAGTGTAGTTCAGTGCACTGGACGGCCGCATCAAAAATATTGGACGGAGTTGGACGGAGCCTTGGCGGATTTCGACGTCCTCACCCACGCGCTCGCCAGGAACCTCAAGCACTGGCGCAACGAGCGCGGCTTCACCCTGGACTCGCTGGCCGGCCGCTCCGGCGTCAGCCGCGGGATGATCATCCAGATAGAGCAGGCGCGTACGAACCCCAGCGTCGGCACGACGGTCAAGCTCGCCGACGCCCTCGGCATCACCATCACGACGCTGCTGGACTACGAGCACGGCCCCGAGGTGCAGCTCGTGCCGCCGCACCGGGCCGTGCGGATGTGGACGACGAAGGCCGGCAGCGCCAGCCGGCTGCTCGTCGGCACGCAGAGCCCCGGCCCGTTCGAGATGTGGTCCTGGCGGCTTATGCCCGGCGACGGCAGCGGCTCCGACCCGCACCCCGCGGGCACCACCGAGCTGCTGCACGTGACCGCGGGGGAGCTGACGCTCGTCGTCGCCGGCACGGCGCACCTGGTGCCCGCGGGCACGTCCGCGAGCTTCGAGGCGAGCGCCCCGCACGCGTACCGGAACGAGGGGCGGGACCCGGTGGAGCTGGTGATGGCGGTCTCGGTACCGCCCGCGCGCTGAGGCGGGTTAAGGTCACGGACATGCGCGCACCCATCGGAGACTTCGACGACGCCGCCCCCGCCACCGAGCGCCTTGACCTGCTCGCCGACCCCGTGGCGGCCGCCCTGCGCGGCTGGCAGGGCGCCGTCCCCGCCACCGAGCTGGTGCACGTCGACTCCGACCCCGAGGTCGCCGACACGGCCGTCTTCTGCGAGACGTACGGGGACGACCTGCTGGAGCAGTCCGCGAACTGCGTCGTCGTCGCCGGGAAGCGCGGCGGGAACGTGACCCTCGCCGCCTGCGTCGTGCTGTCCACCACCCGCGTCGACGTCAACGGCACCGTCCGGCGCCATCTCGGCGTGCGCAAGGCGTCGTTCGCGCCCGCCGACACCGCCACCGCCGAGACCGGCATGGAGTACGGCGGCATCACCCCGCTCGGGCTGCCGGAGAGCTGGCCGATCCTCGTGGACGCCCGGGTCGCGGACACGCCGCACCTGGTCGTCGGCAGCGGCCGGCGGCGCGGCAAGCTCATCGTCCCCGGCAAGGCGCTGGCCGGACTGCCCGGCGCCGTCGTCCTCGACGGACTCGGCGCCTGATCGGTTCGCCGGCCCCGGCGCCTGCCCCGCCGCCGGCCTCCGCTCAGCCGAGCAGGGGGATCTCGATGGCCGGGCAGCGGTTCATCACCATGTCGAGACCGGCCGCGCGCACCCGTTCGTACGCGCCCTCGTCGATCACGTCGAGCTGGAACCAGACCGCCTTCGCGCCGACCGCGACCGCCTCGTCGGCCACGCCGCCGGCCAGGTCCCTGTTGACGAAGACGTCGACCACGTCGACGGGGAAGGGGATGTCCGCGAGCGAGGCGTACCCCTGCTCGCCGTGCACCGTCTCCGCCTTCGGGTGCACCGGGACGATGCGCTTGCCGAAGCGCTGGAGCACCCGGGACACGCCATAGGCCGCACGTGAGGGGTTGTTGGACAGGCCGACCACCGCCCAGGTGTCGCCGGTCGAGGTCAGAATCCTGCGGATGGTCTCCTGGTCTGCGTACATGATCCTTGCAACGACGCGGGCCCGGCCCGGATTCCCCGGGCGGCCGGGCGTGAGGGGGGCCGGGAGCGCGGCTAGGGTGGCGGGATGCGCGAGGGGTACCTGACCGTCGCCCGGGAGGGCGTGCACGAGACCGAGGTGAACCGCTCCCGGTTCGTCTGCACCCTCGCCCCCGCGGCCACGGAGGCCGAGGCGCAGGCCGTCCTCGCCCGGGTGCGCGCCGCGTACCCCGACGCCACGCACCACTGCTTCGCGTACGTCATCGGCGCCGACGCCGGCGTGCAGAAGTCCGGCGACGACGGCGAACCCGGCGGCACCGCCGGGCTGCCCATGCTGCAACTGCTGCTCCGCCGCGAGCTGCGCTACGTCGTCGCCGTCGTCGCCCGCTACTTCGGCGGCACCAAGCTCGGTGCCGGCGGCCTCATCCGCGCCTACGGCGGCGCGGTCGGCGCCGCCGTGGACGCGTTCGGCACCGTGACGCGGCTGCGGATGCGGCTGGTCACCGTCACCGTCGACCACGGGCGGGCCGGCAAGGTGCTCGGCCACCTGCACGCCGCGGGGCGCGACGTACGCGGCGTGGCGTACGGCGAGAGCGTCGGGATCGAGGTCGCCGTGCCCGCCGCCGAACTGGACGCCTTCCGCTCCTGGCTGGCCGACGCCACCGCCGGGAGCGCCGAACTCCGGCCCGGCGACGAGGTGTACGGCACCGTGTGAGACGCCTGTGCCGGCCCGGGTTGTCGTACCCCGCCGCTACAGTCGGGCCTCATGCGCTTCCTGCACACCTCGGACTGGCACCTGGGCCGCTCGTTCCACCGGGTGAGCCTGCTCGACGCCCAAGCCGCGTTCCTCGACCACCTCGTCGCGGTGGTGGCCGAACGCGGGGTCGAGGCCGTGCTCGTCGCCGGGGACGTCTACGACCGCGCGGTGCCGCCGCTGGCCGCCGTGGAGCTGTTCGACCGGGCGCTGCACCGGCTCGGGGCGCTCGGCGTGCCGGTCGTCATGATCTCCGGGAACCACGACTCGGCGCGCCGGCTCGGCGTCGGCGCCGGGCTGCTGGACCGCGCGGGCGTCCATCTGCGCACCGACCCCGCGGGCGTCGGCGAGCCCGTCCTGCTGCGGGACGCCGCGGGGGACGTCGCGTGCTACGGGCTGCCGTACCTCGAACCGGCGCTGGTGCGCGAGGAGTTCGCCACGCCCCGCGGCGGCCACACCGCCGTGCTCTCCGCCGCCATGGACCGGGTGCGCGCCGACCTCGCCGCCCGCCCGGCCGGCACCCGCTCCGTCGTCCTCGCGCACGCCTTCGTCACCGGCGGCCATGCCTCCGACAGCGAACGGGACATCACCGTCGGCGGCGTCGCCTCCGTGCCCGCCTCGGTCTTCGCCGGCGTCGACTACGTCGCGCTGGGTCACCTGCACGGCTGCCAGACCCTCGCCGAGCGCGTGCGCTACTCGGGCTCCCCGCTCGCGTACTCCTTCTCCGAAGCCGCCCACCGCAAGTCGACGTGGCTGGTGGACCTCGACGCCACCGGCGCCGTCACCGCCGAGCGCATCAACGCACCCGTGCCCCGGCCGCTGGCGCGGCTGCACGGCCGGCTGGCAGACCTGCTCGCCGACCCGGCCCTCACTCCCCTCGAAACCGCCTGGGTCGAGGCCACACTCACCGACACCGCCCGCCCGCACGAGCCGATGGCCCGCCTCGCGGAGCGCTTCCCGCACGTCGTCAGCCTCGCCTTCGCCCCCGAGCCCGCGGACGGCACGGCCGCCGCCGCGTCGTACGCCGACCGGCTGAAGGGCCGCGACGACCGCCAGATCGCGGAGGACTTCGTGGCGCACGTCAGACCCGGCGCGACCGCGACGGCCGACGAACGGGCTGTGCTGGACGCCGCGTTCGACGCCGTGCGCGCTGCCGACGCGCGCGAGGAGACCGCCCGGTGAGGCTCCACCGGCTCGCCGTAGCCGCCTTCGGCCCCTTCGCCGGCACGCAGGAAGTCGACTTCGACGCCCTGTCGGGTGCCGGCATCTTCCTGCTCCAGGGCGCCACCGGCGCAGGCAAGACCTCCGTCCTCGACGCCGTCTGCTACGCGCTGTACGGCGGCGTGCCCGGCGTCCGCCAGGGCGGCACTCTCCGCAGCCACCACGCCGAGCCGCACACCCCGACCGAGGTCGCGCTCGACTTCACCCTCGCGGGCCGCCGCCTGGAGGTCACCCGCAGACCTGCTCAGCCCCGCCCCAAGCGCAACGGCGCCGGCGTCACCACCGAGCGGGCCACCAGCCTGCTGCGCGAGCACGACCCGGCGGCCGGCGAGTGGCGCGGCCTGAGCCGCTCGCACCAGGAGATCGGCGAGGAGATCGGCCGCCTGCTGGGCATGACCCGCGAGCAGTTCTGCCAGGTCGTCCTCCTCCCGCAGGGCGACTTCGCGCGCTTCCTGCGCGCCGACGCGGAAGCCCGCGCGAAGCTGCTGGGCCGCCTCTTCGACACCGGCCGCTTCGCCGCCGTCGAGGACCACCTCGCCGAGCTGCGCCGCCGCTCCCAGGAGGCCGTACGCGACGGCGACGAGCGGCTGCTGCACCTCGCCCACCGCATCCGGCAGGCCGGCGGCCCGGCCGCTGCCGGCGACCCGGACGGCTGGTCGCCCGACGCCGCCAAGCCGGGCGAGGCCGACCTCGCCGACGGCGTGCTCGGCTACGCCGCGGTCGCCCGCGCCACCGCCCGCGAGCTGGCGGACGCCGCGGAGCTGCGCCTGCGCACCGCCGAGTCCGCCCACGCGGCGGCGGACAGCCACCTTCAGGACGTACGCGAACTCGCCCGGCTGCAGCGGCTGCACGCCGACGCCCGGCAGCGGCAGCAGGCCCTCGCCGAACGGAGGCAGGAGCGCGCGGCGCTCGGCGAGAAGCTGCGCCGCGCCCGCGACGCCGCAGCCGTGGCACCCGCCCTGGAGCTGCGCGACCGGACGGCTGCCGTGGCCCGCCAGGCCGCCGCGGCCGAGGAGGCGGCCCGCGCCGCGCTGCCCGGCACCGTCGCCGGCGGCGGCCCGGAACAGCTCGACGCGCACGAGGCCCGCACCCGGCAGGAGCTGGGCGCCCTCGACGCCGCCCGCGCCGCCGCGGCCCGCAGCGCCGGGATCGCCCGCGAACTCGCCGCGCTGGACGAGGAGTCCCGCGCCGACGAGGACGTGCTGCGCGAGGCCGCCCGCTGGCTCGACGACTGGGACGCCCTGCGCGGCGGCCTCCGGCGCCGCGTCGACGAGGCCCAGGGCGCGGCCACCCGCGCGGAACAGCTCGCCGCAGAACACGACGGCGCGCGCCGCCGCCTCGACGCGGCCGAGCGCCGCGACGAGCTGGCCGGCAGGACCGACGAGGCCCGGCGCGCGCACCTCGACGCGGGCGAGCGCGCCGGGCAGGCGCATGAGACCTGGCTGGAGCTGAAGGAGCGGCGTCTCGACGGCATGGCGGCCGAGCTGGCCGCCCGGCTTGCCGACGGCGAGCCCTGCCCCGTCTGCGGCTCCGCCGCACACCCCGCCCCCGCTGCCGCGGACGGCACCCACGTCGGCGAGCGCGAGGAGAACGAGGCCCTGGCCGCGTACCGGGCCGCCGAGCGCGTACGCGAAGAGGCCGCTCTGCGGCTCGACTCGCTGCGCCAGGCCCGCGACGCCGCCGCCGAGGCGGCGGGCGAGGAGAGCAGGGACGCGCTGGCCGCCGCCGTCGCGCAGGTGGCGGGGGAGCTGGGGCGGGCCCGCGAACTGGCCGCCGGCGCGCTCGCCGTACGCGAGCAGTTGGACCAGGCGCACGAGGAGCACGCCCGCCGGGTGCGCGGCCGGCAGCAGGCCGAGAGCCGCGCCGCCGCCCGCGCCTCACGTGCCGACGCGCTCACCGCGGAACGGGCCGCGCGGGACGCCGAGGTGCGCGCCGCCCGCGGCGGCGCCGCCGGCGTCGAGGAGCGCGCGGAACAACTCACGTCGCTGGCCGACCGGCTCGCCGTCGCCGCCCGCGCCGCCCGCGAGGCCGCGGCCGCCGCGGAGCGCAGCAAGGACGCCGACGCGCGCGTCGCAGACGCCGCCTACCGCGCCCGCTTCGAGACCCCCGAGGAGGTCGCCGCGGCGCTGCTCGACCCCGCCGTGCTGCGGGACGTGGAGGCGCGGCTGGAGGCGTGGCAGGCCGAGGAGGCGGCCGTCGCCGAGGCGCTGGCCGAGCCGCGCGCCGCCGCCGCTGCCGCCCGGCCGCCCGCCGCGGTCGGCGCCGCAGAGGAGGCGTTCGCGGCCGCCGCCGGCCGGCTGCGCACCGCCGCCACCGCAAGGGACAACGCGCGCGAGCGGTGCGACGCCCTCGCCGGGCTCTCCGCCGAGGCCGCCGACCGGGTGTGCCGGCTGGCCCCGTTGCGTACGGAGCACCACCGGGTGGCCCGGCTCGCCTCGCTCGCGGCCGGCACGTCCGCGGAGAACGAGCGGAAGATGCGGCTGGAGTCGTACGTGCTGGCCGCCCGGCTCGAACAGGTCGCCGCCGCCGCGACGGCCCGGCTGGCGCGGATGTCGTCCGGCCGGTTCACGCTGGTGCACTCCGACGAGCGCGCCCACGGCCGGGGGCGCCACGGCCTCGGGCTGCAC
This sequence comes from Streptomyces sp. NBC_01808, assembly GCF_035917395.1. Classification (NCBI taxonomy): domain Bacteria; kingdom Bacillati; phylum Actinomycetota; class Actinomycetes; order Kitasatosporales; family Streptomycetaceae; genus Streptomyces; species Streptomyces sp. NBC_01808. Next base: position 504,979 of record NZ_CP109072.1, on the reverse strand, counting down.
GTCGTGGACGCCTGGACCGGCACCGAGCGGGACACCGCCACGCTCTCCGGCGGCGAGTCGTTCTTCGCCTCCCTCGCCCTGGCCCTCGGCCTGTCCGACGTGGTGGCGGAGGAGGCGGGCGGCGTCCGGCTCGACACGCTCTTCATCGACGAGGGCTTCGGCAGCCTGGACGAACAGACCCTGGACGAGGTGCTGGACGTCCTCGACGCGCTGCGCGAGCGGGACCGCACGGTGGGCATCGTCAGCCACGTGCCGGAGCTGCGCCGGCGGATCCCGGCGCAGTTGGAGGTCGTCAAGGGCCGCTCGGGCTCGTACGTACGGCACCGTACGGCCGCCGACCGCTGACCGCCCCCGCCCCGCACCGTGCACCGCGCCACGCGCCCCGGCAACACGTACGGCCGCGACCCCGCGGGCCGCGGCCGTACACCGTCCTACCGCCGCCTCACAGCGCCGACAGCTCGGCCTCCAGGTCGTCGAGCCCGAGCGAGCCCTGCGACAGCGCGGCCATGTGCCACGCCTTCGCGTCGAAGTCCGCGCCGCGCGCCTTGCGCGCCGCCTCCCGGCCGCGCAGCCAGGCGCGTTCGCCGATCTTGTAGCCGATCGCCTGCCCCGGCATCGACAGGTAGCGCGTCAGCTCGCTCTCCACGAAGTCCGCGGGCCGCCCGCTGTGCATCCCGAAGAACTCCTGCGCCAGCGCCGGCGTCCACCGCTCGCCCGGGTGGAAGGGGGAGTGGTCCGGGATCTGCAGCTCCAGGTGCATGCCGATGTCGACGATCACGCGCGCGGCGCGCATCATCTGCGCGTCCAGATAGCCGAGCCGCTGTTCCGCGTCGGTGAGGAAGCCCAGCTCGTCCATCAGCCGCTCCGCGTACAGCGCCCAGCCCTCGCAGTTGGCGCTGACCCAGCCGAGCGTCGACTGGTAGCGGGAGAGCTGGTCCTTGACGTACACCCACTGCGCGAGCTGCAGATGGTGTCCGGGGACGCCCTCGTGGTACCAGGTGGAGACCAGGTCGTAGACCGGGAAGCGGGTCTCACCCATCGTCGGCAGCCAGGTGCGCCCGGGGCGGGAGAAGTCCTCGGCGGGCGGCGTGTAGTACGGCGCGGCGGCGCCGCCGGGCGGGGCGATCCGCGACTCCACCCGCCGCACAGGACCGGCCAGGTCGAAGTGCGTGCCGTCGAGCGCCTCGATGGCCTCGTCCATGATCCCCTGCAGCCACTCGCGGACGGCGTCCTCGCCCTCGATGTGGGTGCCGTGCTCGTCCAGGTGCTTCAGCGCCTCCCAGGGGGTGGCGGCGCCGGGCAGGATCTTCGCGGCCTCGGTCTTCATCTCGCCGAGCAGGCGGTGGTATTCCGACCAGCCGTAGGCGTACGACTCGTCCAGGTCGAGGTCCGCGCCGTTGAAGAAGCGCGACCAGCGGGCGTAGCGCTCGCGCCCGACGACGTCGGGCGAGCCGGCCGCGGCGGGCGCGTACACGTCGCGCATCCAGTCGCGCAGCGCGCCCACGGCGGCGGTGGCCTCGCCCGCCGCCGCGTCCAGCTCCCCGCGCAGCGACTCGGGCCCGGCGGAGGTCAGGTCGCCGAACCAGCCCCGCTCCCCGCCCGCCCACTCGGTGAGCTGGCCGACGAACGTCGCCGTCGCCCGCGGCCCGCCGAACAGGCCCTTGTCCACGCCCGCGGCCAGCGACCGCCGGTAGCCGTCGAGCGCCGCCGGGACCGCGCGCAGCCGGGCGGCGATGTCCGACCAGTCGTCCTCGCCCTCGGTCGGCATCAGCGTGAAGCACTCGCGCATCAGGTGCACGGGGGAGTGGATGTTGCTGACGGCCCGCAGGCCCTCCTCGGCGTCGTGCACGGCGAGTTCGGCGCTCAGCCGCTCCCGCAGCAGCCGCGCGCAGCGGCGCTCCGCGTCGCTGTCCGCGCCGGGCAGCCGCTCCGCCTCGTCGAGGGCCGCAAGGGTGGCGCGGCCCAGCTCGGCCACGGCCTGTTGGCCGTCGGGGGAGAAGTCGGGGAGAGCCCGGGAGCTCTCCGGCACGCCGAGCATCGTGCCGCTGATGGGGTCGAGGTCGATCAGGTCGTCGACGTAGGCGTCCGCCACCTGCCGGGGCATTCGCTGGTTCGTGGAGTCGGGCATGCGGGCCATCCTCGTACACGGGGGCGGGCGCCGTCATCACCAAAACGGCCTCGTGCCCTACGGAGGCAGCAGCGGCCCGCACTCCCAGTCCTGGAAGACCAGCCGCGTCTCCACCCGGGCCACCTCCCGGCGCGAGGTGAACTCGTCCAGCACCAGCCGCTGCAGGTCCGCGGCGTCCCGTACGGCGACGTGCAGGAGGTAGTCGTCGGGCCCGGTGAGGTGGAACAGCGCGCGGGACTCGGGCAGCGAGCGGACCCGCTCGACGAACGGGCCGATCAGGTCGCGGCGGTGCGGGCGCACCTGCACCGACAGCAGCGCCTCCAGGCCGCGGCCGAGCCGCGCGGGGTCGATCGCGAGCCGGTGGCCGGTGATCACGCCGGCGCGGCGCAGCCGGGCCACCCGGTCCAGGCAGGTGGAGGGCGCGACGCCGACGGCGGCGGCCAGATCGCGGTTGGTGGTCCGGGCGTCGTTCTGCAGCACCCGCAGAATCTCCAGGTCAACCGGATCGAGAGCGGGTGAATCGGGCATCGGCCGAACGTAGCACGGGTCTCGCCCGCGGAAGCCCGTACGAGCTTCAGCATCGGGGCATGGAGACCCCGACGCGTTCACTCGCCACCGAGGCCTGCACGCCGGGCGCGAAGACCTCGCCGCCCTCGGCCTGCACGCCGCCCCGCTCGACCTGTCCACGACCTACCCGTCCCCGGACAGCAGGGGCGAGGCCGCCCGTATCGACGAGTTCGCCGCCACCGGCGCCCCGCTCGAAGGGCCGCAGGTCTACGGCCGGCTCGGCAACCCCACCGTCGCCCGCTTCGAACAGGCCCTGGCCCGGCTGGAAGGCACCGAGTCGGCCGTCGCGTTCGCCAGCGGGATGGCCGCGCTCAGCGCCTGCCTGCTGGTGCGCGCCGGCCTCGGCCTGCGGCACGTCGTCGCCGTCCGGCCGCTCTACGGGTGCAGCGACCACCTGCTCGACAGCGGGCTGCTCGGCACCGAGGTGACCTGGACCGACCCGGCCGGCGTCGCCGACGCCCTCCGCCCGGACACCGGCCTGGTGCTCGTCGAGACCCCCGCCAACCCCACGCTCGCCGAGACGGACCTGCGGGCCGTCGCGTACTCCTGCGGCTCGGTCCCGCTGCTGGTCGACAACACCTTCGCCACCCCCGTGCTGCAGCGCCCCGCCGAGCACGGCGCCCGGCTCGTGCTGCACAGCGCCACCAAGTACCTCGGCGGCCACGGCGACGTGATGGGGGGCGTCATCGCCTGCGACGAGGAACTGGCGGGCGCGCTGCGCCGGATCCGCCCCCACAGCACGCTCCGCGTGCGTGGGCGGTACCCCCGGCCACCGGCGGCGTGCTGCACCCGCTCGCCGGCTATCTGCTGCTGCGCGGCCTGTCGACCCTTCCGGTACGGGTACGGGCCCAGTCCGAGGCCGCCGCGGAACTCGCCCGCCGGCTCGCCGGCCACCCCGCGGTGACCCGGGTGCGCTACCCGCGGCTCGGCGGCGCGATGGTCGCCTTCGAGGTACGCGGCGACCCGCACGCGGTCATCGGCGCCGTCCGGCTGATCACCCCGGCGGTGAGCCTCGGCAGCGTCGACACCCTCATCCAGCACCCGGGTTCGATCAGCCACCGCATCGTCGACCCGGCCGACCGCCGCTCGGGCGGCATCGGCGAGCGGCTGCTGCGGATGTCGGTCGGCCTCGAGGACGTGGACGACCTGTGGGCGGACCTCGGCGCGGCGCTCGACGCGGCCGGGGAGCCGGACCCGGCCGCAGAGGCGAGCCGCGCCGCCGTCAGCGCGGTCCGGCGGGACCCGCCGCGGAGGTGAGCCGCTCGTCCAGGCGCGCGGTGACGACGAGCGTGGCGCCCTCCACCTGGTACTCCAGCGGGACGCCCGCCTTGCGCAGGGTGGCGTCCATGGCGGCGTCCAGCGACCGCGTCACCACGTACACGCTGCCGTAGCCCATGCCCGCGGCCGTCGTCAGCAGCCGGCGCAGCAGGTCGGTGCCGAGGCCGCGGCGCTGCCAGGCGTCCTCCACGAGCAGCGCCAACTCGGCCTCGTCGTCGTCCCACAGCAGGTGCCCGAGGGCCACCAGCCGGCCGCCGGCCGTCTGCACCGCCAGCGTCCGGCCGAAGTGCGGGCTCAGCAGGTGCCGCAGATAGCCGTCGGCCTCGTCGGGCGGGCCCTGGTAGCGCATGGCCAGGGTCCGCCGGGAGCAGCGCCGGTGCAGCGCCAGCGCGGCGTCGTGGTCCTCGGGCCCGGCCTCCCGGACCGTGAGGGGGCTGGCGGTCCGCGGCCCCGGCGCGTCCCGGCGGCGCGGCGGGCGCGCCCCCGGACGGCGGTCCGTCACGTTGTGGGCCCTGCCACCCGCCCGGAGGACGGCGGCGATCGTGTACGGACCGGGCGCAGCGGACGCGCGCCGCGGGCCCTGCCCCCTCGGTGCGGTGTGATCGGCCATGAACTCCAGCTTTCCGGACGGGTATTGCGTGATCAAGAACGAGCTGTGACCGGATGGTAAAGGGTGAATCGGACCTATGGGGGCAGTTTTCAGCCGACGTTCGCGAGCCGCCGCAGCACCCGGCCGCAGCGCCGCGCGTACCCGCGCTGGAAGACGCCGAGGAGCGGGCCCATGGTTGCCACCCACCGCGCGGCCGGGCGGCTGTACGCCGTGACGGTCAGCCAGACGGTGCCGTCGTCCGCCCACTCCACGACGAACGCCTCCTCACCCGTCTCCGGGTGCCCCGGCAGCGTTCCGTACCCGAACCCGCCGCGCCGCTCGCCCTGTTCCGCCCACACCACGCGGCAGGGCGCGAGGATACGCAGCGGGCGCCGGCCCAGGCCGACGACGAGCCGCACGCCGGGCGCGGCGCGCGGCCCCTCCGCGTCGATGGTGACCCCGACCGCCCGGTGCATCCGGAACGTCAGCACCGCCTCGGTCGCCGCCCGGTACGCCGCCGGTCCTGCGCCTATGCGGGTGCGTACGGCGAAGGAGTCGAAGCCCGCGGGTCTGCGGCCCTCGCGGGTGGCGCCGACCGGGGCATACGTGAGGTCGTCCACGCCCCGCAGCGTACGCGCCGGCCGGCAACGCGCCGCCGCGGGGCGTCCGCGGACGCTCCGGCTACTGCCCGACGAGCCCCGGCTGCAGCACCTTCGTGAACAGCACCGCGCCGCCCTCCTCGCGCAGCCGCACCGTCAGCTCGCGGCTGCCGCCGTCGATCTGCACCTCGCCGTAGAACTGGAAGCCCTGGCTCGGCGCCACGTTGCCCGTCTGCGGCGCCTTGAGGAACACCCGCTCGGGACCGAACGTGCCGTCCAGCGCGCTGCCCGGGAACGCGCCCGCGTGCAGCGGCCCGGTGACGAACTCCCAGAACGGGGCGAAGTCCTTGAACCCTGCCCGCGCCGGATCGTAGTGCTGCGCGGAGGTGTGGTGCACGTCCGCGGTCAGCCACACGGTGCCGGTGATCCGCCGCTGCTTGATGTGCCGCAGCAACTCGGCGATCTGCAGCTCACGCCCCAGCGGCGCGCCCGGGTCGCCCTGCGCGACGGCCTCGATGTTCGTGCCGTCCGGCACGACCAGGCCCAGCGGCATGTCGGAGGCGATGACCTTCCATTCCGCGCGGGAACGCTGCAGCTCCCCCTTGAGCCAGGCCAGTTGCTCGCGCCCGAGGATGCCGTGGACGTCGTCGGGGGCGAGCCCGTCGGAGTTGGCGTCGCGGTACGTGCGCATGTCCAGCACGAAGACGTCGAGCAGCGGCCCGTACGAGACCCTGCGGTAGACCCGCCCGGCGCCGTCGGGCCCCAGCGTGGGCACCGGGAAGTACTCGGCGAACGCGCGCCGGGCGCGGGCCGCGAGCACGTCGGCGCGGCGCTCCGTGTAGCGCTCGTCGGTCAGGATCTCGCCCGGGTACCAGTTGTTGACCACCTCGTGGTCGTCCCACTGCACCACGATCGGCACCTGCGCGTTGAAGCGGCGCACGTGCTCGTCGAGCAGGTTGTAGCGGAAGTTGCCGCGGTACTCGGCGAGCGTCTCGGCGACCTTCGACTTCTCCTCGGTGACCAGATTGCGCCACACCGTCCCGTCGGGCAGCGGCACTTCGGCGCTCAGCGGCCCGTCGGCGTATACGGTGTCGCCGCTGTGCAGGAAGAAGTCGGGATCGAGGCCCTGCATCTCGGCGTACACCCGGTAGCCGCCGCGGTCGGGGTTGATGCCCCAGCCCTGTCCCGCGACGTCGCCGGACCAGACGAAGCGCACGTCCTGGCGGCGCCCCGGGGCCGTACGGAACGTGCCCGCGACCGGCTCGCCGGAGCGGCGCGGGTCGTCCGCGTCCTCCAGCACCACCCGGTAGTGCACCTGCTCACCGGGCGGCAGCCCGTGCAGCCGCACGGTGCCGGTGTAGTCGGTGCCCGGACCGAGCAGCGGGCCGCGGCGGCGGTGCACCTGGCGGAACGAGTCCGTCGCGGAGGTCTCCACGACCATCTGCGCCGGGCGGTCGGCGCGCACCCACACGGTGCCGCCCTCGGCCGTCACATCGCCCACCTGTACGCCCCACGCCGCCCCCGGCCGGCCCGCGAGCGCCTGCGCGGGCGCGCCGCCGGACAGCGTGGGCACCGCCAGCGCGGCGGACGCCGCGAGGCCGCCGCGCAGCACCGACCGGCGCGCGGGGCCGCCGCTCGCTCTGTCTCCCGTGTTCACCTGGTCTCCCGTCGACGTGCGGATCTCGTGCGCCGTCAGACCTACCGGCGTGTGTTGCCCGTGGCACGAACGACAAGTGAACAACTGCCCCTGCAATGCGGGAAGTGCGCCGCGCGGGGGAGGACGTCCGGGAGGGGCCGGATTGGACAGGCGGGTGTCTCGTCAGGTGATATGGAGGGGTGGCTTACGGCACCGATCTAGACGTCTTCGAGGAGCACCGATCCGTCCTGATGGGCGTGGCGTACCGCATGCTCGGCGCCTTCGCCGACGCCGAGGACGTGGTGCAGGACACCTGGCTGCGCTGGTCGGCCGCGGACCGCGAACAGGTCCGCGACGCGCGGGGCTACCTCGTGCGCATCACCACCCGCCTCTCCCTCGACCGGCTGCGCCAGACGCAGGCGCGGCGCGAGGCGTACGTCGGCTCCTGGCTCCCGGAGCCGCTGGCCACCGACCTGCTCGGGGACACGCCGCCGGACAGCTCGGAGCGGGCGCTGCTCGCCGAGTCGGTGACGCTGGCGATGCTCGTGGTGATGGAGTCGCTGTCGCCGCTGGAGCGGGCCGTCTTCGTGCTCCGGGAGGCGTTCGGCTTCCCGTACGCGGAGATCGGCGCGATGCTCGACCGCTCCGAGGACGCCGTACGCCAGCTCGCCGGCCGCGCCCGCCGGCACGTCACGCAGCGCAAGCCGCGCTACGACGTGGACACCGCCGCGCAGCGCGACATCACGGAACGGTTCCTCGAAGCCGCCGCCGGCGGTGACCTGGAGGGGCTGATGGCGCTGCTGGCCCCGGACGTGGACGTGATCTCCGACGCCGGCGGCAAGGCGAAGGCGCCGCGCCGCGTCATCGAGGGCGCCGACAAGACGGCCCGCATCTTCCTCGGCAGGGCGGGCGGCATCCACGAGGTGCCGGAGCCGGAGCTGGTGTTCCGTGAGATCAACGGCCAGCCCGGGCTGCTGCTCCTGTCGAAGGGCGAGCCGGACACCGTCATGGTGCCGCAGCTCCGGGACGGCCTGATCGCCCGCGTCTTCGTCATCCGCAACCCGGACAAGCTCCGCGGCGTCCGCACATAGCGGGTCCCGCCGCAGCGGGGGGAACCGCCGGGCGCGGACGCCCAGCGGGTCCCGCCGCCGCGGCGGACGCGGCTAGAGCCCGCCGGAGACCCGCAGTACCGCGCCCGTGGTGTACGACGCCTCCGCGGACAGCAGCCACGCGACCGCGCCGGCGATCTCCTCGGGCTCCCCGGGGCGGCGCATCGGCACCCGCTCCGGGTTGCGCCACGGCCGCTCGGGGTCGCCCATCGCCGCGTGCATGTCGGTCACGGTCATCCCGGGCTGCACGGAGTTGACGCGTACGCCCTCGGGCCCCAACTCCTTGGCAAGGCCGAGCGTCATGGTGTCCACGGCGGCCTTGCTCGCCGCGTAGTGCACGTACTCGCCGGGGCTGCCGAGGGTGGCCGCGCCGGAGGAGATGGTGACGATCGCCCCGCCGCCGCCCCCGTGCCGGGTGGACATCTCGCGCACCGCGCGCCGGGTGCAGATGAACGTGCCCATGACGTTGACGTCCAGCACCCGGCGCATCACGTCGAGGGACGTATCGTCGAACCGGCCCAGCGGCCCGGTGATCGCGGCGTTGTTCACCAGCCCGGTCACCGGCCCCAGTCGCTCGCGGGCGGTGTCGAACAGGGCGTCGACCTGCTCGGGGTCGCTGACGTCCACCCGTACGGCCACGCACGCCACCCCCTCGGCCCGCGCCTCCGCCGCCACCCCTTCCGCGGCGGCCTCCGCCCGCTCGTACGCGAGCGCCACGCCGTGACCGGCGCGGGCCAGTCTCCGCACGATCGCCGCGCCGATGCCGCGGCTGCCCCCCGTGACCACCGTGACCTGGTCCATCGCTGCCTTTCCGCCGTCCGTCGGATCGCCGGACGGACCGTACCCCAGGGGCATTGGTCTTGACCAAGTCCGGGTGGCGTCCTACTGTCGGCGAGAGATACTGCAACAACCTTTCATAAACAACCGCGCATAAAGGCGGCCAGGCCGACGGGGATTGCGAGGATCAGGTGGGGACCACGCAGCCGGACACCGTGACCGAGCTGAAGTACTGGCATCTCAAGGGCGTGATCAGCGAGGCGCTGGAGTCGGAGTTCTCGGTAGGGGAGATCCTGCCCAACGAACGCGAGCTGGCGGCCCGCTTCGGCGTCGCCCGCGCGACCCTGCGGCAGGCGCTCGACCAGCTGGAGCTGGAGGGCCGGCTGCAGCGCAGGCGGGGCGTCGGGACGACCGTCGCGCCGCCGCGCGTCGGGGTGCCGGTGGGCTCCCCGCGCGAGATGTGGCCGGGCGAGGGCGACGACGGCTGGGAGGCCGTCGACGCCGCCGCGGTCGCGGCTCCCGCCGCCGTCGCGCGCATGCTCGGCACCGACGCGACGGAGCCGGTGCACCGGGTGCACCGCTCCCGCAGCCGCAACGGGCAGCCGGTCGCGGCCGAGCTGATCTACGTGCCCGGTGTCTCCGCGCCCGGCTTCAACCGCGGCGACTCCTCCGTCGGCGCCGCCCGCGCCCGCGCCGTGCTGCACGAGCTGCACCGGCTGCCGCTGGAGGGCCAGGACCGCACCGTCGAGCTGGGCTCGGCGCGCGCGGAGGACGCCCGCGAGCTGGACCGGCTGCCGGGCGCCCCGGTGCTGGTGGTCACCACGCGCTACGTCTCCCGGGGGCGCACCGCCGCCGTCGCGGTCTCGACGTACCGCGCGGACACCTGCCGGCTCACCCTCGACGCGGACGCGGCGGTGCTGGCGAGCTGAGCCGCCAGCCGGAGCGTACGGACCGGGCGGGACACCCCGCGCGGAGCAGGAAGCCGCAGCCGGACGGCCGGGCCGGGAGCGCACACCCCGTCCGGCCGGCGGCCGGCCGGCTCACCGCCGCGCCGTGACCGTGCTCTCCACGGCGAACAGCTCCTCGTCCAGGTGGTCAAGGGCCAGCCGCAGCGCGCCCGTGGCCACCGCCGCCTCGCCCAGCAGCGACAGCACGACCTCCGGGGGCCGGAGGCAGTAGCGGGCCAGCTCGGCGTGGAGCGGCTCCAGCACGTCGTCCACGCCCGCCGCCCAGCCGCCGATCACCACCAGCTCCGGGTCCAGCGCCAGCACCAACGCGGCCACGTCGTGCACCAGGCGCTGCATGAACCGGTCCACGGCCCGGCGCGCCCGCTTGTCGCCCCCCTGGGCCAGCGAGAAGACCTCCGCCACCGCCGGCTCGTCCAGCGGGTGCAGCGGCTCCCCGGTGACGCTGAGCAGCTTCTCCGGCGTCGCCTCCCGGCCCAGCAGGTGCAGCGCGCCGATCTCGCCCGCCGCCCCGCCGAAGCCGCGGTGCAGCCGCCCGCCGATCAGCGAACCGGCGCCGGGGCTCAGTCCGGCGCGGACGAAGACCATGTCCGCCGAGTGCCGCGCGGCGCCCTTCCAGTGCTCGGCGACCGCGGCGGTGTTCGCGTCGTTCTCCACCAGCACCGGGCAGCGGAACGAACGCCCCAGCCGCTCCGCGAGGTTGAGGCCAGTCCAGCCGGGCAGCGCCGTGCTCAGCCGCACCATGCCGTCCGCCTCCACGATGCCGGGGCTGCCGACGCCCACCGCGCGCAGCGTGCTGCGCGCCACGCCGGTCTTGCGCAGCACCTCCTGCACCACGGTCCGTACGCTCGCCAGCCGGTCGTCGGCCTCCGCGGCCTCGTGCACCGTGCGCAGCGCCGAGCCGCGCAGCCGGCCGTCGAGGTCGGAGAGCAGGACGGAGACCCGGTGCGGGCCGATCTCGATGCCCAGCAGATGGCCGGACTCGGCGTGGAAGCGGAACTTGCGGGCGGGCCGGCCCTGGCGCCGGGCCGTGCCCTCCTCGGCCGGGGCCTCCACCACCAGGCCGCTGGCGGCCAGGCCCTCCAGCACGCCGTCCAGGGTGGGCCGCGAGAGCCCGGTGGTACGCACCAGTTCGGTCAGCGTCGCCGAGCCCGCGTCGCGCAGCGCGCGCAGGACCACGGCGGAGTTGATCCGCCGCAGCAGGGACGGATCCCCGCCGGTGAGCTGCGCCAACGTCAGCCTCCCTGAGCGTGCTTCCGGATAGCGGATCGTATCCGCTATCCGGCCGCGCCGGGGGCGACGAACCCCGACTCGTACGCCGTGATCACCGCCTGCGTCCGGTCCCGGGCCCCCAGCTTCGCCAGCAGCGCACTGACGTGCGATTTGACCGTCTCGGTGCCCAGCACCAGCTCCGCGGCGATCTCGGCGTTCGTCAGCCCGCGGGCGATCAGCCGCAGCACCTCGCCCTCCCGTTCGGTCAGCCGCGCCGCCGCCAGCGCCGCGCGCGCCTCGTCGTTGCCGTGCCCGGCGGCCAGCGACCGCAGCGCGGCCGGGAAGAGCAGCGACTCGCCCTCGGCGACCAGCCGCACCGCGTGCACGATCTCCGCCGGCCGGGCCCGCTTGAGCAGGAACCCGTCGGCGCCGGCGCGCAGCGCCCCGTACACGTACCTGTCCTCCTCGAAGGTGGTCACGACCAGGATCTTCGGCGGCTCGGGGAAGGCGCGGAGCACGGCGCGGGTGGCCTCGATGCCGTCCATGAGCGGCATCCGTACGTCCATCGCGATCACATCCGGCGCCAGTTGCCGCACCAGCGGGATCACCGCCGCGCCGTCGGCCGCCTCGCCGGCCACCTCGATGTCCGGCTGCGCTTCGAGGATCGCCCGCAGCCCGGCGCGGACCAGGGCGTCGTCGTCGACGAGGAGGACGGAGACGGGCACGGCGTCACTGTATCGGCAGGGTGACGCGTACCCGCCACTCGCCGTCGGACGGTCCTGCGACCGCCTCGCCGCCGAGCAGCGCGGCGCGCTCGCGGATGCCGCGCAGGCCGCTGCCGCCGGGCCCGGGAGGCGCCGCGGCCGCGGGCAGCCGGTTGCGTACGTGCAGTTCGAGTCCGCCCGCCGAGGCCGCGATACGGACCCTGACCGGCACCGGGCCCGCGTGCCGCAGCACGTTCGTCAGGCACTCCTGCACGATGCGGTAGCCCTCCCGCGACACCGGCCCCGGCACCGACTCCAGCGGCCCCTCGATCTCCGCGCTGATCTCCGCACCCGCGCCGCGCGCCGAGGCCACCAGCCGCTCCGCCTCGGCCAGCCCCGGCCGCCGGGACGGCGGCGCACCCTCCTGGCGCAGCAGCCGCAGCACCCGCTCCAGGTCCTCCAGCGCCTCCCGGCCGGTGTCCTCGATCGCGCCCAGCGCCCGCTCCGTGAACTCCGGCGACCCCGCCGCCCGCGCAGCCCCGGCCTGCACCACGGCGACGGTCAGCGCGTGCCCGATGGTGTCGTGCAGCTCCCGGGCGAGCCGGTTGTGCTCCAGCAGCCGTTCGGTGCGCTCCTCCAGGGCGGCCAGCCGCTCGGCGGCCGAGGGCCCGAGCAGCCGGGGCGCCAGTGCGGCGATCAGCACGCCGAACCCCCAGCCGGCCGCCAGCAGGGCCGGCACCACGACCGGGACGAGCAGCAGGTACGACCCGTGCCACTCGCCCGGCAGCGGCAGGACCTCCTCTTCGAACGAGGACCAGTGGTGCGCGGAGGTCAGTGCGACGGTCAGGAAGATGCCCTGGATGCCGACCACGGCGGCCAGCAGCCCCACCCACATCCGCAGCACCAGCCAGACGAACACCCGGCCCCGGTCGGCCCACGAGACGGCCGGCGTGCGTGCGAGCCCCGGATCCGGCTGCGCCTCCATGCCGTGCGGACCCGGGAACAGCAGGAGCCGGGCCTGCATCGTCTCCAGGAGCCGGGTGGCGGGGATGGCCGCCGCGACGGCGAGCAGCGGCACCGGACCGAGGGCGAGGACGGCATAGCCGACCACCGGCGGCACGTCCTCCACGCCCCAGACGAAGGCGCCCAGCAGAGCCAGGGTCGCGGCGATGAACAGGTGCAGCCACCGCGTGTACGTCACCGGCCGCAGCACCGGCCGCAGCGGGCGGGAGAGGGATCGGAGAAGGCGCGGCATGCCGTTCATCGTGCCAGCGCCGTCCGGCCCGCGGCTCCCCCGCACGGGGGAGGGCGAACCCGCGCGCGGGGGAGGCCCCGGCACCGCACCGAGGGGCAGCGTGGCCCGTATGACAGCAGCGACAGCCATCGAGGTCCGCGCACTGACCAAGGACTACGGGGACGTCCGGGCGCTCGACGCCGTGACCTTCACCGTCCGTCCCGGCCGGGTCACCGGCTTCCTCGGCCCCAACGGCGCCGGCAAGTCCACCGCCATGCGCCTCGTCCTCGGCCTGGACCGGGCCACCTCGGGTACCGCCACCGTGGGCGGCCGGCCGTACCCGGAGCTGGCCGACCCGCTCCGGCACGTCGGCGCCCTGCTCGACGCGCAGGCCGCCCACGGCTCCCGCACCGGCCGCGCCCACCTGCGGGCGCTGGCCGCGAGCAACGGACTGCCGGACGCCCGCGTCGCCGAGGTGCTGCGGCTGACCGGGATCGAGTCCGCCGCGGGCCGGCGCGTACGGACGTACTCCCTCGGCATGCGCCAGCGCCTCGGCATCGCCGCCGCGCTGCTCGGCGACCCGCCCGTGCTGCTGCTGGACGAGCCGTCCAACGGGCTCGACCCCGAGGGCATCGTGTGGATCCGGCGGCTGCTGCGCCGGCTGGCGGACGAGGGCCGCACCGTGCTCGTCTCCAGCCATCTGATGGGGGAGACCGCCGCGTTCGCCGATCACCTCGTGGTGCTCGGCCGCGGCCGGCTGCTCGCCGACGCGCCGCTCGCGGAGTTCGTCGCGGGCAGCGCCGGCGGCCTGGAGGAGGCGTACCTCCGGCTGACCGCTGGCGCCGTGGAGTTCACCAGCGAGACCCGGGAGGTCTGAACGATGACTGCCACCGCCGTGCTCCGCGCCGAGTGGATCAAGATCACGACGCTGCGCGGCACCGTGTGGTCGCTGGCGTGCGTGCTGCTCGTCACCGCCGGCTTCGGAATCCTCGCCAGCGCCGCCCTCGGTGGCGCCGAGACCGTCGACGGGGACTTCGACCCGCTGTTCTCCGTCCTCACCGGGGTGGGCCCAGGTCAGATCGCCGCGATCGTCTTCGGCACGCTCGCCGTGTCATCCGAGTACCAGAGCGGGCTCATCCGCGCCACACTGGCCGCCGTGCCGCGGCGCGGACTGCTCTACGCGGCCAAGCTCGCCCACGTCGGAGGGCTCACGTTCGCCGTCGGGCTGCCCACGACGCTGCTGTCGTTCCTGGTCGGCGGTGCCGCGCTCGGCGACCGGGCACTGGGCCTCGGCGACGACGGCGCGCTGCTCGGCGTCGTGGGCGGCGCCGTCTACCTCACGCTCATGGCGCTGCTCGCCGCGGGGCTCGCCGCCGTGCTGCGGAGCGGCATCGCGGTGCTGGGCATCCTGATCCCGTTCGTGCTGGTGGTGTCGATGGTGCTCGGCGTCGGCTCGTCCGCGGGAGTCGCGGACTACCTGCCGGACCGGGCCGGGCAGCAGGTGCTCTTCGCAGAACCGCCGGGCGACCTCCAGCCGCTCGCCGGGCTGGCCGTCACCGCGCTCTGGGCAGGGGCGGCGGTGCTGGCCGGCTGGTGGACGCTGCGGCGGCGCGACGCGTAGCGCCGCGGTCCGCTACGCGGCCGGGGCGGGCGGCGTCACAGGATCGCCCCGGGCGCGTACCCCGCCGCCTCCGGATGCCGCTTGACGACCTCCTCGACCCGCGCCACCACCGCCGCCACCTGCTCCTCGGCCGCGCCGGTGAACGACAGCCGGTCGGCCATCAGGGACTCCAGCCGGTCCCGGTCCAGCGGGATGCGGGCGTCGGCGGCGAGCCGGTCGAGGAGTTCGTTGCGCTCCGCGCCGCGCTCGCGCATCGCCAGGGCCGCGGCGACCGCGTGCTCCTTGACGACCTCGTGCGCCTCCTCCCGGCCGACCCCGGCCCGTACCGCCGCCATCAGCACCTTGGTGGTGGCCAGGAACGGCAGATAGCGGTCCAGCTCGCGGGCGATCACCGCCGGGAAGGCGCCGAACTCGTCCAGCACCGTCAGGAACGTCTCCAGCAGCCCGTCGAGCGCGAAGAACGCGTCCGGCAGCGCCACGCGGCGCACCACCGAGCAGGACACGTCGCCCTCGTTCCAGGTGTCGCCGGCCAGCTCCGCGGTCATCGAGGCGTATCCGCGCAGGATCACCATGAGGCCGTTCACGCGCTCGCAGGAGCGGGTGTTCATCTTGTGCGGCATCGCGGACGAGCCGACCTGGCCCGGCTTGAAGCCCTCGGTGACCAGCTCGTGCCCGGCCATCAGCCGGATCGTCTTCGCCAGCGACGACGGTGCGGCGGCGACCTGCACCAGCGCCGCGACCACGTCGTAGTCCAGCGAGCGCGGGTAGACCTGGCCGACGGAGGTGAAGGCGCGGGCGAAGCCCAGGTGGCCGGCGACCCGGCGCTCCAGCTCCGCCAGCTTCGCGGCGCCCTCCTTGCCGCCGCCGAGCAGGTCGAGCATGTCCTGCGCGGTGCCGACCGGGCCCTTGATGCCGCGCAGCGGATAGCGCGCGAGCAGGTCCTCCACCCGGCCGTACGCGGTCAGCAACTCGTCGGCGGCGGTGGCGAACCGCTTGCCCAGCGTGGTGGCCTGCGCGGCGACGTTGTGCGAACGGCCGGCCATGACCAGCCCTGCGTGCTCGCCGGCCAGCCTGCCCAGCCGGGCCAGCACCGCGACCGCGCGGTCGCGTACCAGCTCCAGGGACTGCCGCACCTGAAGCTGCTCCACGTTCTCCGTGAGATCGCGGGAGGTCATGCCCTTGTGGATCTGCTCGTGCCCGGCGAGGGCGTTGAACTCCTCGATACGGGCCTTCACATCGTGCCGCGTGATCTTCTCGCGCTCGGCGATCGAGGCGAGGTCGACGTCCTCCAGCACCCGCTCGTAGTCGGCGACGGCGCCCTCCGGCACCTCGATCCCCAGATCCCGCTGGGCGCGCAGCACGGCGAGCCAGAGCTGCCGCTCCAGGACGACCTTGTGCTCGGGGGACCAGAGGGCGGCCAGCTCCGTGGAGGCGTAGCGGGCGGCCAGGACGTTGGGGATGCGCGGCTTGTTCACGTGGGGAGATTCTACGGGGCCCGCCGGGCGGGGTGCGGACGGCGGCCGGTGCGGGCGTACGGGGGCGTGTGCGGGTGTCGCGCGGGGCGGGCGTCGGGGGTCAGCGTCCGCGCGGTGCCGGCGTCAGGCGTCGTACGGCAGCAGCTCCGGGCGCTTCGGCGCGCGGCCGTCGCCGGAGGAGCGGCCGGTGAGCCGGCGGTGCACCCACGGCAGCAGGTGCATACGGGCGAAGCGGGCGTCCGCGGTGCGGCGGGTGAGCCACGGCGGCCGCGGCGCCGGGGGCGGCAGCGGGCCCGTCCAGTCGTACTCGGGGGTGCCGCCGAGCGTCTGCCAGACGGCCTCGCCGACCCGGCGGTGGCCCTCGGGCGTCAGGTGCAGCCGGTCCTCGTCCCACAGCCGTACGTCGCGCAGCACGTCGGCGCCGTACAGGTCGACGACCAGCGCGCCGTGCCGCGCGGCCAGGTCGTCGACGTGCGCGAAAAGCTGCTCCATCCGGGGCCTGACCCGCTCCAGCACCCGGCCGTCGCGCCCCGGGCTGCGCATCAGCACGAGCTGCTTGCAGCTCGGCGCCAGCTTCGCCACCGCCTCTTCGAGCAGGCCGCACACCCGGTCCATGTCGCAGCGCGGCCGGATGGCGTCGTTGAGGCCGCCGACGAGGGTGATGACGTCGGCCTCCATGGCGGCGGCCCGGTCGACCTGCTCGTCGAGGATCTGCCGGATGAGCTTGCCGCGGACGGCCAGGTTCGCGTACCGGAAGCCGGGCTGCGCCGCCGCGAAGCGGGCCGCGAGGAGGTCCGCCCAGCCGCGGTAGGAGCCGTCGGGCTGCAGGTCGGACATGCCCTCCGTGAAGGAGTCGCCGACCGCGACGAAACTGGTGTAGCGCGCGTTCACGTCCGCCGATCCTACTCGCCGCCGCGGACGTCGCCGCCGGCGCCCGTACCGCGGGTCACGACTCCCGGCCGACCAGCTCGCGGAGCACGTCCTCCATGGTCACCAGCCCCGTCACCCGGCCCTCCTCCCCGGTCACCGCGGCCAGGTGGGTGCGGCTGCGGCGCATGGCGGTCAGCACGTCGTCCAGCGGCGCGCTCGCGCGCACCCGGGCGATGCGGCGCATCGCCGTACGCGGGAACGGCGCCTCGCGGTCGGCGGTGCCGAGGGCATCCTTGACGTGCAGATAGCCGAGGATCCTGCCGCTGTCGTCCACCACCGGGAAGCGGGAGAAGCCGGAGGCGACGGCCAGTGCCTCCAGCGCCTCCGGGGTGACGCCGACGGGCGCGGTGACCACGTGCCCGGTGGGCACCACCACGTCGCCCACGGGACGGCGGCCCAGCTCCAGGGTGTCGCGCAGCCGCTCGGCGGAGCGGTCGTCGAGCAGCGCGGCCTCCGCGGAGTCCGCCACCATGCGGGCCAGGTCGGCGTCGGAGAACGACGCCGCGACCTCGTCGCGGGTCTGCACGCGCAGCAGCCGGAGCAGCGCGTTGGCGAAGGCGTTGACGGTGAAGACGACGGGGCGCAGCGCCCGGGTGAGCGCGACCAGCGGCGGGCCGAGCAGCAGCGCGGAGCGCACCGGGTCGGCCAGCGCCACGTTCTTCGGCACCATCTCGCCGAGCAGCATGTGCAGGTACGTCGCCACGGTCAGCGCGATGGCGAACGAGATCGGGTGCACCAGCCCGTGCGGCACCCCCACCGCGTTGAACAGCGGCTCCAGCAGATGGGCGATGGCCGGCTCGGCGACGACACCGAGGACCAGCGTGCACAGGGTGATGCCGAGCTGGGCCGCCGCCATCAGCGTGGAGACGTGCTCCAGACCCCAGATCACCCGGCGCGCACGGCGGTCGCCTTCCTGGGCGTACGGCTCGATCTGGCTGCGCCGCACGGAGATGAGCGCGAACTCCGCGCCCACGAAGAAGGCGTTGAGCACCAGCGTCAGCAGGCCGATGATCAACTGGACGACGGTCATCCGGGCTCCCCCCTGCCGGCGGCCGTACGGCTGCCGCTGCCACTGCCGCCCGCGCCGGTGCCTGCGTCTTCGCCGTCGTCGGGCTCGGCGCCCGGCGGCGGGGCGTGCAGCAGCACGCGCGCGGCGCGGCGCCCGGCCGCGTCCACGACGTCCAGCCGCCAGCCCCCCACCTCCAGCGCGTCCCCGTCGACGGGGATGCGGCCCAGCTCGGTGGCGACCAGCCCGGCCAGCGTCTCGTACGGGCCCTCCGGCACCCGCAGGCCGATCTCCGCGAGCTGGTCGGGGCGCACCCCGCCGTCGGCGTCGAAGAGCATCCGGCCGTCCGGGTCCGCGCCGCTGGGCAGCAGGTCGGGCGTCTCCAGTGGGTCGTGCTCGTCCCGCACCTGGCCGATGACCTCCTCCACGACGTCCTCCATGGTGACGACGCCGGCGGTGCCGCCGTACTCGTCGATCACCACTGCCATGGTGCGCTTCTCCGTCAGCCGGTCCATCAGATGGTCGACGGGCAGCGTCTCGGGCACCAGCACCGGATCACGCAGCAGCCGGGTCAGGGGGTGGCGGGCGCGGCGGTCGGCGGGGACGCCGAGGACGTCCTTGACGTGCACGTAGCCCAGGACGGTGTCCAGGCTGCCGCGGTAGACGGGGAAGCGGGACAGGCCGGTGGCACGGGAGGCGTCGACGACGTCCCCGACGGTGGCGTCGTCCTCCAGCGCGACGACCTGCATCCGGGGCGTCATCACGTTCTCCGCGGTCAGCTCCGCGAGCCCCAGGGTGCGGACGAACAACTCGGCGGTGTCGGCCTCCAGCGAGCCCTTCTTCGCCGAGTGCCGGGCCAGCGCGGCGAGTTCCTGCGGGCTGCGCGCCGAGGCCAGTTCCTCGGCCGGCTCCAGGCCCATCAGCCGCAGCACCCGGTTGGCGGTGTTGTTCAGATGGCGGATGAAGGGGCGGAAGACACCGCTGAACGTGCGCTGGAAGGCCGCGACGCGCTTGGCCATGGCCAGCGGGCGGGAGATGGCCCAGTTCTTGGGCACGAGTTCGCCGACGACCATCAGCACGACGGTCGACAGCGCCGTGCCCAGCACGAGCGCGACGCTGGAGGTGGCCGAGTCCGGCACGCCCGCTGCCCGCAGCGGGCTGTGGAGCAGCGAGGCGACGGACGGCTCGGCGAGCATGCCGACGACAAGGTTGGTGACGGTGATGCCGAGCTGTGCGCCCGAGAGCTGGAACGTCAGGCCCCGTACGGCCTGGAGCGCACCGGCCGCGCCGCGCTCGCCGCGGTCCACGGCCCGCTCCAGCTCGGCTCGCTCCACGGTCGTCAGCGAGAACTCGGCGGCCACGAACAGGCCGCAGGCCAGGCAGAGCGCCAGGGCCAGGACCAGCAGCAGCACCTCGGTCATCGGGTCACCTCCGTCTCATGATCACGCAGGGTCGCGGGGGCCGCGCGGCGACCGCGGTCAGCCGGCGGCAAGCGGCTTGACCCAGCGGCTCCACTGCTCCTGGCGGACATAGCCCCCGGCGTGCCAGGCGTGGTGCGCCCGCTCGTTGCGGTTCAGCACCATCGCATCCGCGCGCCGGCCGCCGAAGGCCGCGAACCGCTGCTCCGCCGCGGCCAGCAGCGCCGTGCCGACGCCGCGGCGCCGGTGGCCGGGGTGCACGGCGAGCCGGTACAGATGGCAGCGCCAGCCGTCGAACCCGGCGATGACGGTGCCCGCCAGCTCCCCGCCGCGCTCGGCCAGCAGCAGCGCGCCCGGATCGCGCTCCAGCAGCCCGGCGACGCCCGCCTCGTCGTCGCTGACGGACGTGCCCTCCGCCGCCGCCTTCCAGAACGCGAGCACCGCCGGCACGTCCGCGGGCTCCGCGGCCCGGATGTGGAGATCGTCCATGCCGGGCATCCCATCACCGGGTGCCCGCCCGCGTCGACCGTATTCGGCGCACGGCCGGGCCGCGGCCGCCCGGTGGGCCGGCCCATGACGGGCCGTCCGCCGGGCGGCGCGCGCGGTCGCGCGCCCCGCCCGGTCCGTACGAGCGCGCCCGGACCGGGCGGTGGTCACTCGTGGGCGATGGCCGCCAGCACGTTGAGCCGGGAGGCCCGCAGCGCCGGCAGCAGTGCGGCCAGCAGGCCGACCAGAACCGATCCGATCACCACGGCGAGCTGCACCGTCCAGTCGATCGCGAAGGCGCGCATGCCCTCCAGCGCCAGCACCTCGTGCACCCCGGCGCCCCAGGCCAGCCCCAGCACCAGGCCGAGCAGCGCGCCGAACACGGCGATCACGACGGACTCCAGCCGGATCATCCGGCGCGTCTGGCGTCTGGACAGCCCGATGGCCCGCAGCATGCCTATCTCCCGGGTCCGCTCCACCACCGACAGCGCCAGCGTGTTCACCACGCCCAGCACCGCGATGACGATCGCCAGCCCCAGCAGCGCGAAGACCAGATAGAGCAGCACGATGATCTGCTCCCGGATCAGCTCCTTGAAGTCCGCCTGGTCGCGCACCTTCACCTGTGGGAAGGCTTCGAGCCCGCTCTCCAGCGACGCGCGCAGCTTGTCGACGTCGGTGCCGCTCGCGGCGTTGACGAAGACGACCGCCTCCTGGCCGCCGGGCAGGTACTTCTCCAGCGTCTCCATGCCGAGGAAGAAGCCGCCCGCCGCACCGAACCCGCCGCTCGTCTCCTGCTTGGTGAGCGCCCCGACCGTCAGGTCCGCTTCCTTGCCGTTGGGGAACTCGACCCGGAGCGTGCTGCCCATGCGTATGCCGTGGTCACGGGCGAACTGCCGCTGCAGGCCCACGTGCCCGGGCGCGAGCGCGTCGCCGGTGCTCCCCTGCGCGTACTCCAGCCGGCTGACCTGGTCCAGCTCCTTGTCGAAGGCGCCGGCGCTGGTGCTGGTCTTCTCGCCGTCCGGCAGCGTCACCCGCAGCGGCGCGAACCGCTGGCGCACGACGAGGCCCACGCCGTCCGCCTCCTCGACCCGCTCGGTGACCTCACGGGGGAACGGGCCGAAGCCGTCGCTCTGCACGAGGAAGTCGGCGCCCAGGGTCCGGTCGATCTCCTCGTCGAAGGACTTCGTCATCGACGCGGCGGCCACGGACATGCCGCCGACCAGGGCCAGGCCCACCATCAGCGCCACGGCCGTGGCGCCGGTGCGCCGCGGGTTGCGCAGGGCGTTGCGCTGGCTGAGCGCGCCGACGGAGCCGAAGATCCGCGGGAACCAGCCGCCCACCACCCGGATGACCGGCCGCACCAGCAGCGGCCCGGCCGCGACCACGGCGAGCATCGTGAGCACCACGCCGCCCACCAGCCACACCGCGGAGTCCCGGGTCCGGTCCGCCGTGGCGCAGAGGTAGAAGGACAGCGCCCCGGCGGCCCCGAGGACGGAGCCGAGCGCCGCCCGCACCCGCATCGGCCGGCCGACCTCCGCGATCTCCAGGTCGGCGAGCGCCGCCATGGGGGAGACCCGCGCCGCGCGCCGGGCCGGCAGATACGCCGCGACGAACGTGACGCCCACGCCCACCGCGTACGCGAAGACCGGCGTGACCCAGCTCACGACCATCTCTGCCGCGTCCAGGTTCATCCCCAGCAGGCCCATCGTCTCGATGAGCCCGGCAGCCAGGCCGATGCCGCTGAGCAGCCCGAGCGTGGAGCCCGCAAGACCGAGCAGCAGCGCCTCGGTGAGCACCGAGCGGCGGACCTGCCGCCGGTCGGCGCCCAGCGCGCGCATCAGCCCCAGCTCGCGGGTGCGCTGCGCGATGAGCATCGAGAACGTGTTGACGATCAGGAAGATGCCGACCAGCACGGCGATCCCGGCGAAGCCGAGCATCACGTACTTGATGATGTCGAGGAACGTGCCCAGCTCCTCCGCCGCCGACTTCGCCTGCTCGTCGGCGGTCTGCACGGCGTAGTTCCCGTCGAGCGCCGCCTTGACGCGCTTCTTCAGCGCGGCGTCCGACACTCCCGGCGCCGCGTCCACGGAAACCGACGTGGCCAGCGCCGGGCCCGCGGCCTCCCCGTCCCGGAGCTCCGGGTTGTCGAGCAACTGGCGCTGGGCGGCCGCCGTGTCGAGATAGACCACCGTGGCGCCCGGGTTGGTGGTGGTGAACTTCGCGATGCCGACGACCTCGACCTCGAACCTGCCGGGCTGCGCGAGGACGTTGAGCGTGTCGCCGATCTCGATGTTCTTGCGGTCGGCGGTGTCCTTGTCGAGCAGCGCCTCGCCGGCCCCGGCCGGCTCGCGGCCGTCCGACAGCTCCACCGGGCTGCGATCGCTGACGTACCAGTTGGTGGCGATCGTCGGGGGGCCCGTCGTCCGGCCGATCGGCTCGTTCTCCGCGTCGGTGACGGTGAGGTTCTCCACCTCGACGTCGAGGTGGACGGCCTCCACCCCCGGCACCTTCGCCACCTCGTCGGCGACCGACGCGGGCAGCGTCGGCACCAGCCCGGAGCCGAACCCGCGGTTCTGCTCGAACGCCTCCTTCGGCGAGACCGCGACGTCGGCGGCCGTGGAGGCGAAGAGCCGGTCGAAAGTACGGCTGACGGTGTCGGAGAAGATGAGGCTGCCGGAGACGAACGCCACCGACAGCAGCACGGCCAGCGCCGACAGCAGCAGCCGCCCCTTGTGCGCGAAGAAGCTGCGCAGAGTCGCCTTGAGCACGCCGCCTCAGCTCTTCCTGATGCCGTCGAAGCGCTTCATGCGCTCCAGCACCGCCTCGGCCGTCGGCTGCGGCATCTCGTCCACGATCCGGCCGTCGGCCAGGAAGAGCACCAGGTCGGAGTGGGCGGCGGCGCCCGGGTCGTGGGTCACCATCACCACCGTCTGCGCCAACTGGTCCACAGCCTCCCGCAGGAAGCCCAGCACCTCGAAGCCGGAGCGCGAGTCGAGGTTGCCCGTCGGCTCGTCGGCGAAGATCAGCTCGGGCCGGGAGGCCAGCGCCCGCGCGCACGCCACCCGCTGCTGCTGGCCGCCGGAGAGCTGCGAGGGCCGGTGGTCGAGCCGGTCGCGCAGGCCGAGCGTGTCGACCACCCGGTCCAGCCACTCGGGGTCGGGTTTGCGGCCCGCGATGTCCATCGGCAGCGTGATGTTCTCCAGGGCGTTCAGCGTGGGCAGCAGGTTGAACGACTGGAACATGAAGCCGATCCGGTCGCGGCGCAGCCGTGTCAGCTCCCGCTCGCCCAGGCCGGTGATCTCCTCGTCGCCCAGCCAGATCCGCCCGGAGGTCACGGTGTCGAGCCCGGCGAGGCAGTGCATCAGCGTGGACTTACCGGAGCCGGACGGGCCCATGACCGCGGTGAAGCGGGCGCGGTGGATCTCCACGTCCACCGCGTCCAGCGCCACGACCGCCGTCTCGCCGCTGCCGTACGTCTTCGTCAGCCCGCCGGCGCGGGCCGCGACCCCGGCGGGGCGGTCCGCTTCGCGTCTGTCGAGTGCCGCCGGTGTGGACAATGCCGTTCCCCCATCGGGCTGTGAGCCGGGCGCCGGATGCGCGTGCCTGTCTCCCCGCCGTACGCCGTGGGTGCCCGGCGGGGACGTGCTGCAAGGCTGCGCGATCGATCGGGTCCGCGCGGCCTGCCAGCGAGACTAAGCGGCCGCGGAATTCCGCGCATCCCTCCCGGGTGGCACCTGTGGACAACCCACTACTCCCGCGGGAGGACCGGCCTCTCCTGTGTCCGGCGCAGCCGCCGTCACCCGCGGAGCGCAGTGCCCAGGACGTGGTACGAGGCCGGGGTCGGCGGCCCCTTCTCCGGCATCCGCACCCGCCGGTACGGGCCCAGCGTGAACCCGGCGGCGGTCAGCTCGCCGAGCACGTCGCGACCGGAGTGGCAGCCGCCGAGCAGCAGCGGCCAGACCGTGCGGTCCGCCGCCCGCTGCACCGCCCGCATCACGCGCCCGCCGGCCCGCCCGTGCTCGTAGAACCGCAGCTCGCCGCCGGGACGCAGCACTCGGCGCAGCTCGCCGAGCGACCGCGGCACATCCGCGACCGAGCAGAGCACCAGCGAGGCGACGGCGGCGTCGCACGACCCGCTCTCGACCGGCAGCTCCTCCGCCGTCCCCGGCAGCACGTCCACCCGTACGTCCGCGCGCATCGCCGACTCCGCGGCGAGCTGCCGCAGGTGCCGCTCCGGCTCGACCGCGACCACCTCGGAGACGGCGGGCGGGTAGTGCGCGAAGTTCAGCCCGTTGCCCGCGCCGATCTCCACGACCCGGCCGGACAGGCCGGTCAGCAGCTCCTTGCGCAGCTCGGCGACCCCGCCGTGCTCGTCGGCGGCGACGCTGAGGCGGGCGTAGAAGCGCGCGAAGTACGGGTGGTACACGGCGTCCTGCGCCGCGCGCGTCGATGAGGGCATACCGGCCTCCTGGCGTGCGGGGTCAGTGCGATTGTCCCCTCCCGGACCCGCCCGGGGCCTGCCGGGCGCGGAAGCCGTCCGCGTCCCAGTGCCCGCCGAGCGCCGGCGCCAGCCACCCGGGGGCGGCGGCGCAGAAGGTCTCCGGGCCGTACCCGCCGGCGCCCTCCGGCACCGCGCCCAGCAGCGGCACCCGCGCCGTGGCCGGCAGGTCCGCCAGGTTGCACCGGGCCGCCAGGTCCGGCGCCGCCGGCCAACTGCCCACCACCGCGCCCGGGCATGCAAGACCGCGGCGGCGCAGCGCCTCCGTGGTCAGCTCGGTGGCGTTCAGCGTGCCGAGCCCCGCGGCGGCCACGACCAGCACCGGCGCCGCCACCAGCCGCGCCACCTCCGCCAGCGTGCCGCCAGCGTCGTCCAGCCGCACCAGCAGCCCGCCCGCGCCCTCCACCAGCACCAGGTCGTGGTCGTGCCCCAGCTTCTCCACCATCCCCGCCGCGTCCGCCGCCGTCAGCGGCGGCAGCCCCGCGCGCCGGGCGGCCGTCGCCGGGGCCAGCGCCTCGGGGAAGCGGGCCAGCTCCACGGCCCGTATGCCCGGGACGAGGCGCGCCGCCTCGTCGGCGTCCCCGGGCTCGCCTTCGGCCACGCCCGTCTGGGCCGGCTTGAGCACGGCCACCGAGCGGCCCCGCGCCAGCGCCGCGGCGGCCACGGCGGCGGTGACGACCGTCTTGCCCACGCCGGTCGAGGTGCCGGTGACCACGAGCACGCTGCCCATCGCGTCGCCCCCGCCCGTCAGCCGGCCGCCGCCGCGGCGCGCACGGCGGCGCAGATCCGGGCGAGGTCGGCGGCCCCTGTCACGTACGGCGGCATGGTGTAGATCAGATCCCGGAACGGGCGCAGCCACACCCCCGCCCCGACCGCGGCCCGGGTGGCGGCGGCCATGTCCACGTCGTGGTCCAGTTGTACGACGCCGATGGCGCCCAGCACCCGTACGTCCCGAACCCCCGGCAGCTCCGCCGCGCCGGCCAGGCCCTCCCGCAGCCCGCTCTCGATGCGCTTCACGTCCTGCCGCCAGCCGTCGTCGGCCAGCAGATCGAGCGAGGCCAGGGCGACGGCGGAGGCCAGCGGGTTGCCCATGAACGTCGGCCCGTGGGCGAGCACCGGAACCTCGCCCCGCGAGATGCCCTCGGCGACCGCCGGGGTGCACAGCGTCGCGGCCATCGACAGATAGCCGCCGGTCAGCGCCTTGCCGACGCACATCACATCCGGGGTGACGCCCGCGTGGTCAGCGGCGAAGAACGCGCTGGTGCGGCCGAAACCGGTGGCGATCTCGTCGAACACCAGCAGCACGCCGTGTTCGTCGCACGCCTCGCGCAGCACCCGCAGATAGCCGGGCGCGGTGAAGCGCATCCCGCCCGCGCCCTGCACGACGGGCTCCACGATCACCGCGGCCAGCTCGTCCGCGTGCCGCGCCACGAGGTCGCGCAGCTCGTGCTCGTACGCCCCGTCCACCGGCGCGTCGAAGCCCGCGGGCGGCACTCCGGCGAACAACTGCCGCGGCAGCATGCCGGACCACAGCTCGTGCATGCCGCCGTCCGGGTCGCAGACCGACATCGGCTGCCAGGTGTCCCCGTGGTAGCCGCCGCGCCAGGTCATCAGCCTGCGCTTGCCCGGCAGCCCGCGTGAACGCCAGTACTGCAGGCACATCTTGACCGCGACCTCGACCGACACCGAGCCCGAGTCGCTGAGGAACACGTGCGCCAGCGGCTCCGGCGTCACCTCCACCAGCCGCGCCGCGAGCCGCACCGCAGGCTCGTGGGTGAGCCCGCCGAACATCACGTGGCTCATCCGCTCCAACTGCCCGCGGGCGGCGGCGTCGAGCGCCGGGTGGCGGTAGCCGTGGATCGCGGACCACCACGACGACATCCCGTCGACCAGCTCGTCCACGCCCCACGCGGGCTGTGCCAGCCGCAGGCGTACGCCCTCGGCGGAGTCGACGACCAGCGGCTCCTGCCGTCCGGGCATGGGCCCGTAGGGGTGCCAGACGTGCTCGCGGTCCAGATCGAGCAGCCGCCGCGGCGGCAACGGCTCAGGCATTGGGCGGCAGTTCCGTGCCGGCCCCGCGGCGGCGTACGGCCACGAGGTCCGTTCGCGCCTCCCGCGGCTGCTCGTCCGCGGCCGCGGGGCCGCCGGCGGGTCCGGCCTCCGGAGGAGCCGCCTCGTCCGCCGCCCGGTGCGGCGGCAGCGTCGTCGTCCCCGCTTCCTCCACCTCGAACCCGGCGTCCGCGATCATCTCCAGGTCCGCCTTGCCCGCCTGCCCCTCGCTGGTCAGGTAGTCCCCCAGGAACACCGAGTTGGCCAGGTGCAGCGCCAGCGGCTGGAGCGTCCGCAGATGGATCTCCCGGCCGCCCGCCAGCCGCACCTCCACGTCCGGACAGACGAACCGCGCCATGGCGAGGATCTTCAGACAGCGCTGCGGCGTGAGATCCCACTCCCCGGCCAGCGGCGTGCCCTCGAACGGGATCAGGAAGTTCACCGGCACCGAGTCCGGGTCCAGCGCGCGCAGCGCGAAGACCACGTCCACCAGGTCCTCGTCGCTCTCGCCCATCCCCGCGATCAGCCCCGAGCAGGCCGACATCCCGGCCGCCTGCGCCTGCTGCACGGTCTGCACCCGGTCCTCGTAGCCGTGGGTGGTGCAGATGTCCGCGTACGTCGCCTCGGAGGTGTTGAGGTTGTGGTTGTACGCGTCCGCCCCCGCCGCCTTCAGCCGCTCCGCCTGGCCGTCGGAGAGCAGCCCGAGGCAGGCGCACACCTCCACGTCCCCGTTCTGCTCCTTGATGGCGGCGATGGTCTCCGAGACCCGGTCGACGTCCCGGTCCGTGGGCCCGCGCCCGCTGGCGACCAGGCAGACCCGCTTGGCGCCGCCCGCCACCCCCGCCGCCGCGGCCTCGGCGGCCTGGTCGGCCTTCAGCCACGTGTACTTGAGGATCCCCGCCTCGGAACCCAGCCGCTGCGAGCAGTACGAGCAGTCCTCGGGGCACAGCCCCGACTTGAGGTTGACCAGGTAGTTGAGCTTCACCCGGCGGCCGAAGAACGCCCGGCGCACCTTCCCGGCCGCCGCGACGACGTCGAGCACGTCCTCGTCCGGGGTGCGCAGCACGGCCAGCGCCTCGTCACGGGTGGGCGCCTCGCGCCGCAGCCCCTTGTCCACCAGCGTCGAAAGCAGGTCCATGGCGCCGATCCTCGCCCACCGCACCGGCCCGGGCCAATGGGGCACCGCACAACGGCCGCCCCCGTCTTCTGTGCTCATCGCCACATCACCGCGCGCCCCCGCGCGCACTACGGTGCAGAAACAGCCCGCCGAGCCGAGGAACCGCATGCCCCGTCACGCCTTCGACTGGATCGACGCGCAGGCCGAGGAGCGGCGGCGCGCCGGTCTCGTACGCGCCCTGCGCCCCCGCGCGCACGACGCCAGGCTGCTCGACCTCTGCGGCAACGACTACCTCGGCCTCGCCCGCCACCCCGAGGTCACCGCCGCCGCGGCCGCCGCGGCCCGCCGCTGGGGCGCGGGCGCCACGGGCTCCCGGCTCGTCAGCGGCACCACCGCGCTGCACGCGGAACTGGAGGCCGAACTCGCCGCCTTCTGCGGCTTCGAGGCCGCGCTCGTCTTCTCCTCGGGGTACGCGGCAAACCTCGCCGCCGTCACCGCTTTGAGCGATCGCGGCACCCTGGTGGTCTCGGACGCGGGCAACCACGCCTCGCTCATCGACGGCTGCCGGCTCTCCCGGGCCGACGTCGCGGTCGTCCCGCACGCCGACGCCGACGCGGTCGCCAAGGCGCTCGACGGCTTCGCCGGGCGCGCGCTGGCGGTCTCCGACGGGGTCTTCTCCGTCGACGGTGACGCCGCGGACCTCCCGGCGCTGGCGGCGGTGTGCCGCTCGTACGGCGCCGGGCTGCTGGTGGACGACGCCCACGGGCTCGGCGTCCTCGGGTCCGGCGGGCGCGGCGCGCTGCACGCGGCGGGGCTGGCGGGTGCGGCCGACGTCGTCGCCACCGTCACGCTGTCCAAGGCGCTGGGCAGCCAGGGCGGTGCGGTGCTGGGTCCCGCGCGGGTGATCGAGCACCTGGTCAACACCGCCCGCACGTTCATCTTCGACACCGGCCTCGCGCCCGCCGCCGCGGGCGCCGCCCTCGCCGCGCTGCGCCTGCTGCGCCGCGAGCCGGAGCGGGCGGCGGCGGCCCGGCGGGTGGCGGCGGCGCTGCACGGCGGGCTGACGGCCGCCGGGCTGACGGCCGTACGCCCGGACGCGGCGGTGGTGTCGGTACGGGCCCCGGCGCTCGAGGCGGCCGTGGCGTGGGCGGCGGCGTGCCGCGAGGCGGGGGTGGCGGTCGGCTGCTTCCGTCCCCCGTCGGTCCCCGACGGCATCTCGCGACTGCGCCTGACCGCCCGCGCGGACCTCACGGAGGAGCAGGTGGACACCGCGATCGAAACGGTCGTACGCACCGCGCCCGCGCCCCCGGCCCCGGGGCGCACGGCGCCCGAGCCCTAGTACTCGACCCGCGCGCCCCCGGTGAACTCGCCGTCACTGAGCGCCGCGACGAACGCCCGCCACGCCTCGGCCCGGAACAGCAGCGCCGGCCCCTCCACATGGGTGGAGTCCCGCACGGCGATCAGCCCGGCGGATTCCGGCCCCACGGGATAGGCGGCCTCGACGCAGTTGTTCGCCCCCGTACTGTGCGAACTGCGCCGCCAGCGGACGTCGTCGAGTGCCGTACTGCAGGAGACGTACCGAGGCAATGAGGTCATGGTGCCTCCTTTGCGCCCGCGCCGAGCGCGGCTATGAACGACAGGGACTCCTCGTGCGAAAGGGCGCTTGCCTGCAGCGAGGCAAAGGCCGTCTCATACGCCCGTAAGTCTTCTTTCCTTTCGAGGTGAAGGCTACTCATCAAATGGTCGACGACGACCACGTCGAGATCAGAACTGCGCGAATAAGAGAAGATAACGAAAGGCCCGGTGAGGCCCACGTGCTCGCCGGCGGAAAAGGGCAGGATCTGGACGCGTACGTGCGCAAGCGCCCCCATCCGCCCCAAGTGCCGTAACTGCTCCGCCATCACCCCGGGACCGCCCACGCGCCGCCGCAGCACCGCCTCGTCGAGCACCGCGTGCAGGTGCGGCGGGCGCGCCGCGCGCAGCACCGCCTGCCGGGCTATCCGCACCTCCACCAGCGACTCCACCTCCCGCGGCGCCGCGCCCGCGACGGCCGCACGGGTCACCGCCAGCGCGTACCGCCGCGTCTGGAGCAGCCCCGGGACCACCGACGTCTCCAGCGTGCGCACCGTGGTCGCCTCCGCCTCCAGGCTGATGAAGTCCCGGTAGGCGGCCGGCAGCAGCTCGCGGTACTCGCTCCACCAGCGGTCCTCGCGGCCCTCGCGTGGCGCCGTGGCCAGCGTCTCCAGCAGCGTGCGCAGCCCGGGCTCGGTGACGCCGTAGGCGTCGAGCAGCCGGGCCACGTCCGCGGCCTTGGCCGCCGACGTGCCCGTCTCTATCCGGCTGATCTTCGACTGGTGCCAGCCGACCAGCTCCGCCGCCTTCCCGCTGGTCAGTCCCGCTCTGCCGCGCAGCCTGCGCAGCTCCGCGCCCAGCTTGGCGCGGCGTACCGCCGGCTCATTGCGCATGACGCCCCTCCCGGCCGCTCGGCCGAACGCGTGACAACTGGCCAGTCTGCCGCCCAAATACGGTCGCTCGCGGCAGAGTTCACCGCTTCGAGCGACAGATATATGCATAACTTGGTGGCGGGCTCGCGCTCCGGGCACGATCGATGGCACCGTGGCGCGAACAACAACCTCAAGCGGTCCTCGACTTCACCAGGCACGCGTCGGAGTCCGGCACACGCGTGCGAAAGGGACGGCGTCGCAATGGCAGACCAGCAGGAAGCATCCGTCACGCTGCCGAGTGAGGCTGCTTCTGTCATGCAGGCGCGTAAATATGTCACTGACATTCTCGGGAAATGGGGCCTCCCGGAAGGCCCGGATGCGACGGACACCGTCCGGCTCGTCGTCTCCGAACTGGCCACCAACGCCGTCCAGCACACGCGCGGGCAGTCGCCGACGTTCACCGTGCGGATGGTGCTCGTACGCGAGCAGTTGCGCGTCGGCGTCAGCGACAGCCACCCGCGCTGGCCGCGCCGGCTGCCGGCCGCGGTCCAGCAGGACAACGGGCGCGGCATGGTCATCGTCCGCTGCCTCGTCGCCGAGTCCGGCGGCCGGCTGTCCGTGACGCCGACGGACGACGGCGGCAAGACGGTGTGGATCGCCCTTCCCTGGCGGCCGGCCCCTGTGGCCTGACGCACACGCCCCCGGACCGCCGCCGCGCACCCCGCTGGTCCACCCTGGAGGCATGACCGACCAGCCCATCAGCCACGAGGACGTCCACGCCGCCGCGCAGCGCATCGCGGGAGGGGTCCGCCCGGTCGCCGTCGCGCCCGCGGGCGCCGGGGTGGCACCGGACGCCGAGGTGTGGTTCGCGCTCGAGTTCCTCCAGCACACCGGCTCCTTCAAGGCGCGCGGTGCGCTGAACTTCACCGCCGCCCACGCCGCCGCCGGCACCATGCCGGACGCGGGCGTGCTCATCGCCTCCGGCGGCAACGCCGGCCTGGCCTGCGCCTGGGCCGCCGCCCGGCACGGCGTCCCCGCACACGTCTTCCTGCCCGCCACCGCACCGGAGTTCAAGGTCGAGCGGCTACGCGGCCTGGGCGCCGACGTACGGCTGACGGGCCGCACGTACGGCGAGGCGCTGGCCGCGTCGCGCGAGATGGCCGCGGAGACCGGCGCGCTCGTCTCGCACGCCTACGACCACCCGCTGATCTCCGCGGGTGCCGGGACGCTGCTCCCGGAGATCGCCGCGGCGGTGCCCGGCGGCGTCGACACCGTCGTCGTCGCGGTCGGCGGCGGCGGGCTGTACGCGGGCGTGGCGGCGGCCGCGGCGCAGCAGGGGATCGGCGTCGTCGCCGTCGAGCCGGAGAACTGCCGCGCGCTCAACGCCGCGCTTGCGGCCGGGGAGGTGGTGGACGTCCCGGTCGACTCGATCGCGGCGGACTCCCTGGGCGCCTCCCGCACGTCGGGCGACGCGCTGGTCTGGGCGCAGCGGCCGGGCAGCACCTCGGTGCTCGTCGCCGACGCCGACATCGCGGCGGCCCGGCGGCGGCTCTGGGACGAGCACCGGCTCGTCGTCGAGCACGCCGCGGGTACGGCGCTCGCGGCGCTGACCACCGGCGCGTACAAGCCGCGGGCGGGGGAGCGGGTGGCCGTCGTGCTCTGCGGCGCCAACACCGACCCCGGCACGCTCTGACGCTCAGCGCCGCCCGCTGTTCTGCCTCGCCGCACGCGCGGCGAGGCTCCTGCTCAGGCCCCACGGCAGCGCCGCCCACAGGCCCGCGATGAACACCAGCACCGACGCGCCCGCCGCGATCCCGGCCGGGCGCCCCAGGACGACGTCCACCACGAGCAGGACGGCCCCGGTCAGCGCGAACGCCAGCACGCCGAGACCCGCGGCCGCCAGTCGCGAGGAGACGTCGACGATGCGGCGCTTCGCGTGCCGCCGGAACAGCCCCCGGTGCACGGCCGCGGGCGCGGTGAGCAGCACCGCCGCGGCCACGGAGAGCAGCAGGGTCGTCACGTACGTGCCGCGCTGCAGCGAGTCCAGCTCGGTGAAGCGCTGGGTGAACGCGAGGGTCAGCAGGAAAGCGAAGAGGATCTGTACGCCCGTCTGCGTCACCCGCAGCTCCTGGAGCAACTCCACGAAGTTGCGGTCGTCCCGCTCCAGCGCGGTCTCATGGCGCGCGT
Source organism: Streptomyces sp. NBC_01808 (assembly GCF_035917395.1). Classification (NCBI taxonomy): domain Bacteria; kingdom Bacillati; phylum Actinomycetota; class Actinomycetes; order Kitasatosporales; family Streptomycetaceae; genus Streptomyces; species Streptomyces sp. NBC_01808. The sequence goes on along the minus strand of NZ_CP109072.1, from coordinate 472,950 downwards.
ACGCCGCATCGGAAGCGGCATCCGCGGCAGGCGCCGTGGTGCCGTGCTCGTCCTCGTTCCGGTCTCGGTCCATGCCCTTCCCGGTTGCCCGCTCCGCCCGTCCTACTCCTCGTCTACCACCAGCAGCGCCTCCGCGCCCATCGGCCGGAACCCGGCGGCAAGGAACGCCCGTACGCTCGCCGCGTTGCCCGGCGCCACCTGCGCCCACAGCGGCTCGCCCGGCGGCACCAGGTGCCGGGCCGCCGTCGCCAGCCGCCGCCCCAGCCCGCGCCCCTGGGCCCCCGGCTCGACCTCCACGGCGGCCTCCCAGCGCCCGGCGACGCCGCGGCCCAGCAGCACGGTGGCCCCGGGGACGGTCCAGGCGCGTACGCCGTCGCGGTGGCGCAGGGCGCGGCGCAGCCGGGGGTGGGTGCCGTCGGCGTCTGGCGTGAGCGGCAGCGGCGGCGGGCCCGGCAGGTGGCCGGCGACCAGCAGGGCGTCGATGTTGTTCACGGTGCGGCCCAGGCGGGCGGTGAGGGCGCCGAGGAACGGCGGGTTGAGCGGCGCGGACAGGTCGCCTGCGGGCAGCAGGCCGCATATCCACGCCGGGTCGGCGTCGGCGAAGACGACGTGGCTGCCGGTGAGGGCGAGCACGCCCGCGTCCCGGGGCGACGGCTGCGGGAGCACGGTGACCGCGCCGTCCGGCGGCGGGAAGTCGCCCCGGGCGGCCGCGGCCAGCAGCGCGGCGAGGCGGCCGCCGTCGGGACCGCCGGTTCCGTATTCGGGCGTCGTCGGGGAAACGGGATCGACGGGCTGCGGACACATAGCGGCTCGCTCCTCGAAGCGCGGTCGGCGGAACGCGGCCAACCTATCCGGCCGTGCGCCACCCGCCCCCGCTCGCCCGTCACGGCGCCCCGTCGGGCTCCCGCGGCCCCGGCGGCACCGCCACCAGCCGGGTCCGGCGCTCCCCGTCGAGCACCCGCAGCGCACGCGCCAGGGTCGCCGCGTGGATCTGCGTCTCGCGCCGCTCGTGCATCAGCGCCAGCGCGTCCCGCAGCCCGACCGCGGTGCGCACCAGCGCCTGCGCGGCGCGCAGGCCCGCGTACGTGTCCGTGCCGCGCGCCGGGTTGATCCGGCCCAACTGGTCGACGGCGTCCAGATAGCGGTCGATCACCTCCGACTCCGCGCGCGTGAGCGCGGGCAGCGGCGGCAGTTCTGGCGGCAGCACGGTCGCTCACCTCCCGTAGTGCGCGGTGCTCGTGCCCTTGCGGCTCTCGGTCATCCGGTCGGCCAGCCCGTACGCGATGGCCTGCTCGGCGTCGAGGATCTTGTCGCGCTCGATGTCCTCGCGGATCTGCTCGATCGGCGTCCCGGAGTGCCTGGCGAGCAGCTCCTCCAGCAGCGCGCGGTGCCGCAGCAGCTCCCGCGCGTAGATCTCCAGGTCGCTCGCCTGCCCCTCCACCGGCTCGGCGAACGACGGCTGGTGGATGAGCACCCGTGCGCCGGGCAGCACGTACCGCTTGCCGGGGGTACCGGCGGCCAGCAGCACGGCGGCGGCGGAGGCGGCCTGCCCGAGGCAGACGGTCTCGATGTCGCTGGTGACGAACTGCATGGTGTCGTAGATCGCCGTCATCGCCGTGAACGAGCCGCCCGGCGAGTTGATGTACAGCGAGATGTCCTGGTCGGGGGCGGCGTGCTCCAGATGCATGAGCTGGGCCATCACGTCGTTCGCCGACGTGTCGTCGACCTGTGTGCCGAGGAAGACGATCCGCTCCTCCAGCAGCTTCGAGTACGGATCCTGTGTGCGCACCCCGCTGCTCGTCCGCTCGGTGAACTCCGGCAGCACGTAGCGCGCCGTGGGGCTGTCCATGGCCGTCGGCACCTCTCCCTCTCTCGGTTTCATGATCCTCGGTGCAAAATGTACAGGACGTACATCCGGTTATGCTGGGAGCATGGCGTACGAAATTCCGGTGACGCAAGCCCGCGCAGAACTGGCCGACTTGATCAACCGCGTGGTCTACGGTGGCGAGCGGGTCGTGGTCACGCGTCACGGCCGGCCCCTCGTGGCCCTCGTTTCCGCCGCCGACCTGGAAAAACTCGACGAGTTGGAGAACCCGCCCGCCGAGGAGCAGGTCATCACCACCGTCTCCGGCGTTCACACCGCCCACCCCGCCGGATCTGCCACGGGCGAACGCCGCTTCGGCATCGCCGCCGAACACCGCGCCCCCGACACCCGAGCGAGCGGCGAGGGCCCCGCCTAGTCACGGGAGCTGGACGTCGAAGACACCGCCGGGGAGCGGTGAAAGGGGCGGCGGGCTCCTTGCCCTGTGCCGGGGGATCGAACGCGTCAACTCTCGTGGTTCGAGGCCGGCGCGGGCTCCCCGGCCGGGGACGGCGCGAGGCGGCGGGTGGCCGCGGCGACCGCGAAGGCCGCCAGGGCGATGCCCAGCGCGGTGAGGAACGCGGCCTGGACCGAGAAGCGGTCGATCGCCGCGCCGCCCGCGAACGAGCCGAAGGCGATGCCGGTGTTGATCGCGGAGGCCGGCAGCGACTGCGCGAGACCGCCGCCGGGTCCCGCCAGGCCGACGACGCGGTACTGCAGCGAAGGTGCCATGCCGAAGACGCAGAGCCCCCAGGCCAGCATCGCCACGGCCACGACGACCGGGTGCGCACCGAGGATGCAGAGGGTCAGCAGGGTGAGGGCACAGCCCGCGGTTCCCGCCACCAGCGTGCCCGCGGCGTTCCGGTCGGCGAACCGGCCGCCGCCGAAGGAGCCGATGGCCGTCGCGGCGCCGTACGCCAGCAGGAACGCCCCCGCCGCCGCCCCGGAGACGCCGGTGATCTCCGCGAGGAACGGCACGATGTAGGTCAGCGCGGTGTAGGTGGACGCGAACACCAGGAAGCACAGGCCCAGCACGGCCAGGACCCGCGGCGCGAACGCGTGCCGGGCCTGGTCGGCCGCGGTCCCCTCCGCCGCCGGTACGGACGGGACCAGCGCCGTGGCCGCGGCCAGGGCGGCGCCCGCGAGGACGATCACGGCCACGAACGTGCCGCGCCACCCGAGCAGGTTGCCCACCACGGTGCCCAGCGGCACCCCGAGGGCGGCCGACACGGAGACACCGGAGATGACCACCGCGATCGCCTGTCCCGCCCGCTCCGGCGGGACGCTCGCGAGGGCCACCGCGAACGCGGTGGCGTCGTAGAGCCCGGCCGCCGCACCGGTCAGGGCCCGGCATGCGAGCAGCAGGCCGAAGCTGGTCGTGGTCACCGCGACCAGGGTGCCCAGGATGAACAGGACGAGCGCGCCGGCCAGGACGCTGCGCCTGTCCAGCCGCATCGTCAGCGCGGTCAGGAGCGGCCCGCCGAAGGCCAGGCCGAGCGCGTACGCCGTGACCAGCGCCCCGGCCGAGGAGACCGCGACGCCGAGGTCGCGCGCCATGACGTCGAGCACGCCGACCACCAGCAGTTCCGCGCCGCCCATGACGAACATGCCGAGGAACAGCGTGCCGAGCACGCGGTTCGACCGCCGCGTGCCGCGGGAGCCTGCCTGGGTACTCACGAGTCCTCCTTCGGGCGTGGCCGCACCGGGTGTGCCGCCGGCTGCTCCGTGGTCGGCGGCGTGTCCGGGAACCGGACACGGGTGCCTGGTAGGAATCGGTGGGAGGCGGCGTGTCCGGTTCGGCGCGGTGGCTTCGACCAGGGGGCCAGCGGCGGGACGAGAGGTGCCGCCCGATGACGAGGAGCGAACCGTGAAATACCTGCTGATGATCTACGCCTCGACCGAGGAGTGGGTGGCGCTGAGCGAGAGCGAGCACGCGCGGATGGACGCGGACTACCAGCAGTTGCTGGCGGATTGCACGGCGTCCGGCGAGTGGCTGGCCGGCGATCCGCTGGCGGGACCGCCGGCCGGCAGGGCTGTCCGGGTGCGGGACGGGCAGACGCTCGTCACCGACGGTCCGTACCTCGAACTCAAGGAGCACATGGCGGGCTACTGGCTCGTCGACTGCGAGTCCATGGACCGCGCCGTGGAGATCGCCGCCCGGTTCCCGGACGCCCGGCACTGGGGCGTCGAGGTCAGGCCGCTGCTCGGCCCCGGCGGCGCGGCCGACGACCTGTAGCCGTGGTGACCGAGGCCCGGCTGGACGCGCACCTGCGGGAGCTGCTCCCGCAGGTGCTGGGCGCGCTCACCCGGCGTACCGGCGACTTCGACCGGGCCGAGGACGCGGTCAGCGAGGCGATGCTGGCGGCCGCGCAGCAATGGCGGGCCGAGGGCGTGCCGGCCGACCCCCGCGCCTGGCTGGTCACGGTCGCGAGCCGCCGCCTGACGGACATGTGGCGCTCGGAGTCCGCGCGCCGCCGCCGCGAACTCCGGACCGCCGAGGCGGAGGCGCGGCTGACCGCTCCGGTGGAGTACGCGGCGGACGACACCGCCGACCTCCTCTTCCTGTGCTGCCATCCGGATCTGTCGCCGGCCTCCCAGGTGGCGCTGACCCTGCGAGCGGTCGGCGGGCTCACGACCGCCGAGATCGCGGCGGCGTTCCTGGTGCCGGCCGACACCATGACGCGGCGCATCTCCCGCGCCAAGCGGGCGGTCGCGGCGGCGGGCGGCGGGTTCGGGGTCCTCGACACCGCGACCAGGTCCGCGCGGCTGCCGAGTGTGCTGCGGGTGCTCTACCTGATCTTCAACGAGGGCTACTCGGCCGCCACCGGGGCGGAGCTGGCGCGGGTGGAGCTCTCCGGCGAGGCGATCAGGCTGACCCGCCGGCTCCGGGAGAGCCTGCCGGAGCAGTCCGAGCTGGCGGGCCTCCTCGCCCTGATGCTGCTCACCGACGCCCGCCGCCCGGCGCGGCTCGACGGCGACGGCAGGCTGGTGCCCCTGGAGGCGCAGGACCGCGGGCTGTGGCGGCGCGAGCTCGTCGACGAGGGCGTCGCGATCCTCACCGACGTCCTGCCGCGCCCGCCGACCGGGCCGTACCAGCTCCAGGCGGCGATCGCCGCCGTCCACGACGAGGCGGAGCTTGCGCAGGACACCGACTGGCCGCAGATCCTCGGGCTCTACGACCTCCTGGAGCGGCTCGACCCCAGCCCGATGGCGCGGCTCGGCCGCGTGGTCGCCCTCGCCATGGTCGCGGGCCCCCGGGCCGGCCTGACCGCCTGCGAGGAACTGGCCGGCGAACTGGGCCACCACCACCGGTGGTTCGCCGTACGCGCCCACCTGCTGGAGGACGCGGGCGAGACGCGGGCCGCCGTCCGCGCCTACCGCGAGGCGGCGCAGCGCACCGCGAGCCTGCCCGAGCGCGACTACCTGACCCGCCGCGCCGACCGGCTCAGCACCGAGCAGAGCTGACGTGCCACGCCCGCGGCGTAGGTCCGCGGGCCTCGGCCCGGGGCGGGCGAAGATCGTCCGGTCGCCCGATGCCGCCCGGGCGGCGCCCGGGACACGATGCCGGAGGACCCGCAGGAAGGAGCGCACCCATGTCGTACCCCGAAGACCTCGTCTACCCCGAGCCCCGCTACCACGGTGAGACAGGCGAGGTGAACGCCACGTTCCGGCCGGCAGGCAGCCGGCCGGACCTCACCTCGCCCGGCGGCTTCACCCGCTACCTCGCCACCGAGGAGTCGACGGGCGGTGAGTTCGGGCTGTACGACGTGCAGCTCGGCCCGCGCTCGCCCGGGGCGAAGACGCACTTCCACAAGGCCATGTCGGAGTCCTTCTACGTGGTCTCCGGTGAACTGGAGCTGTACGACGGCGACAGGTGGGTGACGGGGCGCATGGGGGACTTCCTGTACGTGCCCGTCGGCGGCCTGCACGCCTTCAGGAACGCCACCGACGACCCCGTCCGCGTGCTCATGCTCTTCTCCCCGGGCGCGCCGCGCGAGGAGTACTTCGAGCGGGTCGCGGAGATGTCGCGGCGCGGCGGCGAGGAACTGAAGCAGTTCCGCATCCGGCACGACAGCTTCTTCGTGGAGGACTTCGAGGGCGACGCGGAGTGACCGCCGGGTGACCCCGGCCCGGCGCGCGGTCCGTGGTGCGTAGGCACCAGGAGACGCCGCCGTCTGGTCCGGGCGCACCAGACGAGAACGGCCACGGCAGACGATGCCCCGGCAGGCGCCGGACGGGAGTGTGGACAGGGCGCGGGATCCCCGCGTTTTCCCCTTCCTACGGGTGTCTGGAGTGATCGAGAAGTGGCCACTTTTCTGTACGGGATCGGGCGGTGGGCCTTCCGGGGGCGCCGGCTCGTCGGCGGCACCTGGCTGGTCGCCCTGGTGCTGGCCGGGGTCGCCGCCGCGGCGGCGCCGGCCGGGGAGGAAGAGGACCTCTCCATGCCCGGCACCGAGTCGCAGGAGGCGTTCGACCTGCTCGACGAGCGCTTCCCCGAGAGCAACGCGCAGGGCGCCGAGGCCCGCCTGGTGTTCCAGGCGCCGGACGGGCAGCGGGTGACGGCGCAGGAGCACAAGGCGGCCGTCGCGGACGCACTCGACTCGCTGGCGGGCGGCGGTCAGGTCGCGGCGGCCACCGACCCGTACGAGGCCGGTGACGTCAGCAAGGACGGCAACATCGCCTACTCCACGATCACCTACACCGCGGACGCCGTGGACCTGACGGGGCCGACGAAGAGCGCCCTGGAGGACGCCGCGGACCAGGCCAGGGACGCCGGGCTGACCGTGGAGATCGGCGGTTCCGCGCTGGACGCGGAGGAGGAGCCGGGCGGGACGACGGAGATCATCGGCGTGGCCGTGGCCGCGGTGGTGCTGGTCCTCGCCCTCGGCTCGCTGGTCGCCGCCGGGCTGTCCCTGCTGACCGCGTTCGCGGGTGTGGCCATCGCCTTCGGGCTGGTCTCCGCGCTGGCCGTGCCGCTGGGGCTGACGTCCACCGTCGCCATCCTGGCGCTGATGCTGGGTCTTGCGGTCGGCATCGACTACGCGCTCTTCATCACCTCCCGGTTCCGCGACGAACTCGCCCGCGGCAGCGAGCCGGAGGAGGCCGCCGGCCGGGCGGTGGGCACGGCCGGGTCCGCCGTCGTCTTCGCCGGCGCGACGGTCTTCATCGCCCTGGTCGGCCTGGGCGTCGTCGGCATCCCCGAACTCACCAAGATGGGTATGGGCGGTGCGGGCGCCGTGGCCCTCGCCGTGCTCGTCGCGCTCACCCTGGTGCCCGCGATGCTCGGCTTCGCCGGCCGGCGCGTGCTCTCCCGGGCCGCCCGCAAGGCCGCCCGGCGGACCGGCGAGCGCCCGCACGCGGTGCCCCCTGCATCCGGCCGGCCCGGTCTCGGCGTTCGCTGGGCACGCTTCGTCCTGCGGCGGCCGGTGGCCGTGCTGCTGGTCGCGGGACTCGGCCTCGGCGCCGTCGCCGTACCGGCGCTGGGCCTCGAACTGGGGCTGCCGGGGGACGAGTCGAAGTCGGTCGAGACCACCCAGCGGCGCGCCTACGACCTGCTGTCGGAGGGCTTCGGCCCCGGCTTCAACGGCCCGTTGACCGTGGTCGTCGACACGTCGGAGGCCGCGGACACCGAGGCCGCCACCGATCGGGTCGCCGAGACCGTACGGGACCTGGACGGCGTCGCGTCGGTCGGCGAGCCGGTGCTCGACAAGGCCGGGGAGACGGCCCTCTTCACCGCCGTCCCGGAGACCGCGCCGAACAGCGGCGAGACCAAGGACCTGGTGAACTCGATCCGGGACGAAGCCGCCGGCGTCGAGGCCGACACGGGTGCGGACGTCCTGGTCACCGGCACCACCGCGATGAACATCGACATCTCGGCAGCCATGTCGGACGCGCTGCTGCCGTATCTGACCGTGGTCATCGGCCTGGCGGTGCTGCTGCTGACGGTGGTCTTCCGCTCGATCCTGGTCCCGCTCAAGGCCGCCCTCGGCTTCCTGCTGTCGGTCGGCGCCGCCTTCGGCGTCCTCGTCGCCGTCTTCCAGTGGGGCTGGGGAGCGGACCTGCTCGGCATCGAGCAGACCGGGCCCGTCATGTCGCTGATGCCGATCCTCATCATCGGCATCGTCTTCGGCCTCGCCATGGACTACGAGGTCTTCCTCCTCACCCGGATGCGGGAGACCTACGTCCACGGCGCGTCACCCGGCGAGGCGATCGTCCACGGGTTCCGGCACAGCGGCCGGGTCGTGGCGGCCGCGGCGATCATCATGATCAGCGTCTTCGCCGGATTCGTCGGGATGAGCAGCCCGACCATCCAGACGATGGGCGTGGGCCTGGCCGCCGCCGTCGCCTTCGACGCCTTCGTGGTCCGGATGGCGATCGTGCCCGCGGTCCTGGCGCTGCTCGGCCACCGGGCCTGGTGGCTGCCTCGTATCCTGAACCGTGTGCTGCCGAACGTGGACATCGAGGGCGAGGCGCTGAGCAGGCGGGCCCCCGCCCCCGTGAGCGGGTCGGTACCGCGGCTTCCCGCGGGCCGGTACTGACCGGCATGACGACCCCGGGCGACGGCGGCTGGCGACCGCGCCGTACATGGTGGCGGGAGGCGGCGGTCACGGCGACGGCGTTCACGCTCTGCCTGCTCGGCGGCGTGGTGCAGGTCGACGACACGCTGACAGCGCCGCCCGCCGCCGCCTACATCATCGCCGTGGCGTCCTGTGCCGTGCTGCCCGTACGGCACAGGGCGCCGCTGGCCGCCCTGGCGGCCACCACCGCGGCCGGGCTGCTGGTGCCGCCGCTGGGTCTCCTGCTGAGCCCGCCGATCATGGCCCCCGCCGTGATCGCCGCCTACGCGTACGCGCTCCACGCCCGCACCGAACGGCGCGCCGCGGTCGTGGTGTCACTCGCGTCCGCGGCGCTGCTGCTCGCCGCCACCCCCTGGTTCGAGGACCTGTCCTGGCAGGACGCGAGCCGGATGGGCTCGGTGGCGGCGTTCCCCATGGTGGCCGGCGTGCTCGGGCACTCGGCGCACAACCGGCGGGCCTATCTGGCGGCCGTGGAGGAGCGGGCCAGGCGGGCGGAGAAGAGCCGGGAGAGCGAGGCGCGCCGCCGGGTGGCCGAGGAGCGGCTGCGGATCGCCCGCGAGCTGCACGACCTCGTGGCCCACCAGATCACCCTGGCCAACGCGCAGGCCACGGTCGCGGCCCACCTCTTCGACTCCCGCCCCGAGCAGACCCGCAAGAGCCTCACGGAGCTGGTGAGGACGACCAGCGACGCGCTCGACGACCTGCGCGCCACGGTCGGGCTGCTGCGCCAGTCCGGGGACGCGGCCGAGCCCGCGGAACCGGCGCCCGGGCTGTCCCGGCTGCCCACGCTCCTCGACTCCTTCGGCCGCGCGGGCCTGGAAGTGTCGCTGGAGCAGGAGGGCACGGCCAGGCCGCTGCCGCCGGGGGTGGACCTCACCGCGTACCGCATCGTCCAGGAGGCCCTGACCAACGTGACCAAGCACGCGGGCACCGGCAGCGCGCGGGTGCGCCTCGTCTGGAACCGCGACCGCGTGACCCTCACCGTCGCCGACGACGGCCGCGGTGCCCGTACGGCGCCGGACACCGCCGCGCCCGAGCGCCAGCCCGGCTACGGTCTGATCGGGATGCGCGAACGCGCCACCGCGGTCGGCGGACAGCTCTCCGCGGGCAGCCGCCCCGAGGGCGGCTTCCTCGTCTCCACCGAACTTCCTCTCCCGGCGGCCAGGGACACGGCGCGTGGAACGGGCGAGGACGCGACAGACGACGCAGAAAAGATGGAAAAGACGGAAGAGACGGGAGAGGCGCAGTGACGCTACGGGTGCTGCTCGCCGACGACCAGGCGCTGCTGCGCGGTGCGTTCCGGATGCTCCTCGACACCGCCGACGACATCACCGTGGTCGGCGAGGCCGTCGACGGCAGAGAGGCGGTGCACCTCACCCGCGAACTGCGCCCGGACGTGGTGGTGATGGACATCCGCATGCCCGACGTCGACGGCCTCACCGCCACGTCGGAGATCGCCGCGGACCCGGAGCTGCGCGGCAGCCGCATCCTGATCCTCACCACGTACGAGACGGACGAGTACGTCGCGCAGGCGCTGCGCGCGGGGGCCGGCGGCTTCATCGGCAAGGGCATCGGGGCCGAGGAACTGGTGGACGCCGTCCGTACGATCGCCGCGGGCGACACCCTGCTGTCGCCCGCCGCGACCCGCTCGCTGGTCGTCCGCTTCCTCGCCACCCCGGACGACGCCCCGAGGCACCACCCGGAACGGCTCGCCGTGCTCACCCCGCGGGAACGCGAGATGGTGGCGCTGGTCGCCACCGGCCTGTCCAACCAGGAGATCGCCGAGCGGATGTTCCTCAGCCCCTTCACCGTCCGGGCCCACGTGCAGCGCGCGATGACGAAGCTGGAGGCCCGCGACCGGGCCCAGCTCGTCGTCATCGCGTACCGCACGGGCCTGGTGCAGGCCACGCCCGGGGGCGACGGCGACCGCCCGGCGTGAGCGTCACGGCCGCGCGGCGAACTCCGGCAGCGTCAGCGCGGAATGGGCGGGACGCGGGGGCGCGGCGGGCATCGTGCTGAGGCCGCGCAGCGCGGCGTTGCGCCGCTGAAGGGCGCGGGCCGTGGTGGGGAAGAGCGTGGCGCCGCCGACGTCGACCAGCGCCTGGTTCGCGGCCACGAAGTCGCGCAGGCCGCGCTCGTACGCGGCGAACGCCGACGCGTGATCGGGGTGCGCGGCCAGCGCGTGGGCGAGCATGTACGCGCCGGCCAGCGCCAGGCTGGTGCCCTGGCCGGTCAGGAACGAGGGCGCGTACGCGGCGTCGCCGACGAGCGCGACCCGGCCGCGGGACCAGCGCGGCATGCGGATCTGCCCGGCGGTGTCGAAGAACGGGTCGTCCGCGGCGCGCAGGGCCCCGACGATCGCCGGGACCTCCCAGCCCGCGCCCGCGAAGGCTTCGGCGACCAGCTCCCGCTGGGCGTCCTGGTGCCGCAGGCCGTCGAGCGGCGGGTGCGGCCGGTGGAAGGTGAGGAAGGCGTGCAGTTCGTCGTGCGCGCCGACCGCGTAGAGGGCGGCGGCCCTCCCCGGGGCGTTCCACATCACCACCTCGCGGGCGAGCCCGAAGGTGTTCGGCATGGTGAAGAGGGCGAACCAGTAGCCGAGATAGCGGTGGAACCGCTTCTCGGGGCCGAACAGCGTCTCCCGGGTGCGCGAGTGCATGCCGTCCGCGCCGATCACCAGGTCGTACGTCCGCCTCAGCCCGCTGCGGAACGTCACGTCGGCCCCGCCGCCGGACTGGTCCAGGTGCTCGACGGAGTCGCCGAAGCGGAACTCCACGTCGTCCCGGACGAGCGCGTACAGGACGGCGGCCAGATCCCCGCGGCGTACCTCCAGGTCCCTGCCCTCCGCATCGCCGGTGACGGCCCGCGCGCTGACCGCGGCCACCTCGCCGCCGTCGGCGTCGAAGAAGGTGAAGCGGTGCGAGTCGATGTGCTCGTCCCGCAGTTGCGGGAGTATGCCCATCCGCCGCACCACCTCGACCGCCGTACCGCGGATGTCGATCGGATAGCCGCCGGCCCGCAGCGCGGCGGCCTTCTCCACCACCGTGACGGCGAATCCGGCCCGGTGCAGCCAGTACGCCAGCGCGGGTCCTGACACACTCGCGCCGGAGATCAGCACCGTGCGCTTCCCGGTCGTGCTCATACGCGGGCTCCCTTCTTCGTGATACGGACAGCGAGCAGCGACAACGCGGCGACGACCCCGGCGACGGCGAATCCCGTGGTGAACGCCGACTCGGCCGGCAGGCCCGCGGGGCCGGCTCCGGCGTCGAGGATCGCGCCGGCGATCTGGGCGCCCAGCGCGACCCCGACCACTCGCGTCACCACGAGCAGGCCGGTGGCGATGCCGGTGTCCCGGGGGTCGACGGCCGCCGCGGTGTGGGCGACCAGCGCCGTGGTGCCGACACCTGCGGCGAAGGCCGTCAGCACCTTCGCGAGGACGAGGTGCCACGCCGACGAATGCAGCGCGGCGAGTGCGGTCATCGTCGCCGCGGTGACGACGGCGCCCGCGAGGACCACGGCGCGCGGCCCGAACCGCCGCGCCGCGAGCCCGCCGACCGAGTCGCTCACCGCCCCGGCGATGGCGCCGGGCAGCAGGTACCAGCCGATGCCGGTGGTGTCGGCGCCGAAGCCGTACCCGCCGGCCGGCAGCGCGAACAACTGCGGCAGCAGGAAGACCACCATCCCGAGGCTGCCGGTGATGACGAACGTGAGCAGGCACGCCTGCCACATGACGGGCCTCGAGAGCATGCGCAGGTCGACCATCGGCGAGACCGCCCGGCGCTCCACGGCGACCCACCCGGTGGCGAGGACGACCACGAGCAGGGCGAGGGCGCCGATCGCGTACGGCGGCAGGCTGTGCCGCGCCACCGACACGAGCCCGACCATGAAGGCGAGCAGCGTGCCGCTCAGCAGCGCGACTCCGGGCCAGTCGATCCGTTCGTCCGAGGCGGCCGGCGGATCGTCCGGCAGCAGCCGGGCCACGGCCGGCGTCGTCGCGACGACCGCGATCGTCGGCAGCAGGAACATCCACTGCCACGACAGGGCGTCCGCGACCGGCCCGGCGAGCATCGTGCCCGCGATGCCGCCGCCGGTGAAGAGCGCGATGACGAATCCGATGGCGGCCTGCGACTGTGCCGCCGGGAGGTGGGTGCGTACGAGGATGAACGAGAGCGGCAGCGCGCCGACCATGACGCCCTGGAACACCTGGCCCAGCAGCAGCACCGGCAGGTTCGGCGCCACACCGGCCAGCAGACCGCCGGCCGACACCAGGGCCATCAGCCCGAGCAGCACCCGCTTTCCGCCGTAGCGGTCGCCGAGCTTGCCCGCGACGGGGGTGACGACCGCGCCGGTGACGAGCAACGTGTTGGCGACCAGCGCCCCTTCGGAGGGGCTGACCCCCAACTCGCGTTGCAGCAGCGGGAGCGCGGGCTCCACCACCGACTGCAGGGTGCCGAGGGCCAGGGCCAGTAAGCCGAGGGCGCCGATCGGCAGCCACCCGATACGGGCAGGGGAAACCGCCACCTGTGGATCACTCCAGACACCGTGGGGAAGGGGAGAAGCGCGGTTGGGGCGCGCTTTCCACACTTCCTTCCGGCGCCCCGCGGGGCATCGTCCGGCGTCACCGGTTTCCCCTGGTGCCCCCGGACCAGCCCGCTACGCGCCCTGGTCTCCACGCACCACGGCCGGGGCGCTCAGCCGGCGCCGAACGCCGCTTCGAACGCGGCCCTGTTGGCCGACCGCGGCTGCCGGTCCCAGACGGCGAACACCAGCCGCGGGAACCGCCCCGCGAAGCGTCCGCCGGGCTCCAGGTGCGTACGGAACGCCGCCGCCACCTGCGCCGGGTCGTTGCGGAACACCCCGCAGCCCCAGGCGCCCAGCACCAGCGCCGTCACCCCCGCGACGGCCGCCACCTCCAGCACCCGCTCCGCGCGCCCGGCCAGCGCGGCGGGGATCCGGTCCGTCTCCTCCGGCGTGCGCTGGGCGATGACGCCCGCGTTGGGGGCGGGAGAGGTGAGGAAGTCCACGGCGTACGGCTCGGGGAGGAGCGCGCCCGCGTCGTCGCGGAAGACCGGGACGGCGGGGGAGCGGATGACGCGGTGGGTGTAGAAGGGGCTGCGGTCGGCGCGGTGGGCGGCGTAGAACTCCGGGGCCCGCAGCAGCGCCGGGTAGAGCGCGGAGGCCCGGCACAGCTCCTCCTCCTGCGCGCGGGCGCCGTTGACGTAACCGCCGCCGGGGTTGCGGGCGGAGGAGAAGTTGAGCACGCCGACGCGGTAAGCCCCTTCTCCGGCCAGCCGCCGCGCGGCGGCCAGCGAGGTCTCGGCGGTGACCTCGGCGGGCGTGTCCTGCGGCCCGTCAGCGGGGGCCTCTCCGGCGCCCGCGACCGCTCCGGGACCGTACATCCGCGTGCCGTCCGCCGCCCGCGCGGCGGCCTCGCCCAGCGGCACCCACCGGCCGGCGGCCTCGTACCCGCCGGCGGCGAGGATCCGCTCGTTGTCGCGCGCCACTTCGCGCAGCCGCGCGCTCACCTGGCACCGCCGCGGCCGGTCCGTACCGTGCCGCAGGCCGCCGGGGCGGCGCGGTCCGCTGTCCTCGTCATGCCAGGACCGTACGCACCGGGGCCGGGCCGCGACCACCGGGTTTCCACGGGGCGTCCCTCAGGCCGCGGCCGGCGGCTTCTTCTTCGCGGCCTCCTGCTCGGCCTTGACGTCGGGGGCGTAGCGGTCGACGTACTCCTGGTCCGACATGCTGAGGATCGCGTACATGATCTCGTCGGTGACAGCCCGCAGCACGGCCTTGTGGTCCTCCAGCCCCTCGTACCGGGAGAACTCCAGCGGCTCGCCGAAGCGGATCGTGACCTGGCCGAGGCTGGGGATCTTCTGCCCGGGCGGCTGGACTTCGCGGGTGCCGAGCATCGCGCACGGGATGACCGGCACGCCCGCCCTGAGCGCCATCGCCGCGACCCCGACCCGGCCCTTGTACAGCCGGCCGTCGTGCGAGCGCGTGCCCTCCGGGTAGATGCCCAGCAACTCGCCCTTGGCCAGCACGCCCAGGCCCTCCTCGATGGCGGCCTGCGCCGCCTTGCGGCCCCGGCGGTCGACCGGGATCTGGCCGATGCTGTGGAAGAACCCGGCGGTCAGCCGCCCCTTGAGGCCGGGGCCGTTGAAGTACTCGGCCTTGGCGAGGAAGGTGATGCGCCGCTTCAGCATCACGGGCATGAGGAAGTGGTCCGCGAACGACAGGTGGTTGCCCGCGACGATCGCCGCCCCCTCCTCCGGTATGTGCTCCAGGCCCTCGATCCGCGGCCGGAACAGCGGCCGCAGCAGCGGCCCGAAGAACAGGTACTTCAGCAGGTGGTAGAACACCGCGGTCTCGCCTTTCCCCCCGGTCGGTCGTCGTGCGCTCGCAGAGTAGCCGCGCGCCGCCCGCCGGGGGAGAGGGGCGGCCGAAGTCAGCGGATCGGGACGCCGGCCAGGGTCCGGGCGATCACCAGCCGCTGGATCTCGCTCGTGCCCTCGAAGATCGTGTAGATGGCGGCGTCGCGGTGCATCCGCTCCACCGGGTACTCGCGGGTGAAGCCGTTGCCGCCGAGGATCTGCATCGCCCGCGCGGTGACGTCCTTGGCCACCTCGCCCGCGTACAGCTTCGACATCGAGCCCTCCGCCGAGGTGAACCCCTTGCCCGCGCTGGCCATCCAGGACGCCCGCCAGACCAGCAGCCGGGCGGCGTCGATCTGGGTGCGCATGTCGGCGAGCTGGAAGGCGACGCCCTGGTTGTCGATGATCGGGCGGCCGAACTGGACCCGCGTCTTGGCGTACTCCAGCGCCGTCTCGTATGCCGCGCGCGCGATGCCCACCGCCTGCGCTCCCACCGCGGGGCGGGACGCCTCGAAGGTGGCCATCGCGGCGTTCTTGACCCGCTCGCCGCCGGACTTCACCCGCTCGCGCGCCCTGGCCAGCCGCTCCTGGAGCTTCTCCCGGCCGCCGAGCAGGCACGAGCCGGGCACGCGCACGTCCTCCAGCACCACCTCGGCGGTGTGCGAGGCGCGGATGCCGTGCTTCTTGAACTTCTGGCCCTGCGACAGACCGGGCGTGCCCGGCGGGACGATGAACGAGGCGTGCCCCTTGGTGCCCAGCTCCGGGTCGACGACGGCGACGACGACGTGCACGGCGGCGATGCCGCCGTTGGTCGCCCAGGTCTTGGTGCCGTTGAGCACCCACTCGTCCTTGGCCTCGTCGTAGACGGCGCGGGTGCGCATCGCGGAGACGTCGGAGCCGGCGTCCGGCTCGGAGGAGCAGAAGGCGGCCAGTCGGACGTTGTCGACGTCGCCGTACATCTGCGGGATCCAGGTGCCGATCTGCTCCTCGGTGCCGTTGGCCAGCACGCCGACGGCGGCGAGGCCCGTACCGACGATCGACAGGGCGATGCCCGCGTCGCCCCAGAACAGCTCCTCCATGACCATCGGGATGCTCAGCCCGGTGGGGTCGAAGTACTGCTGGGCGTAGAAGTCCAGGGAGTAAAGGCCGATCTTGGCCGCCTCCTGGATCACCGGCCAGGGGGTCTCCTCGCGCTCGTCCCACTCGGCGGCGGCGGGGCGGATGACGTCGGCGGCGAAGCCGTGCACCCACTCCTGGACGGACCTCTGGTCCTCGTTGAGCTCGAACGTGAACTCAGACATGGCGCCTCCGCAGCCTTCGCAATTCGTTACCGTCGGTAACGTAAGTCTGTTACCCGCGAGTAGACGATGTCAACTCCCGTACGCCCGCGGGGGGCCCGCCACGGGGGTGCTAGGTTGCGCAGGCATTCGGGCATCGACCAGCAGGGGAGCGGTCTCCATGGACAACCGGCGCGGCGAGAGGGAGCAGGCGACCGAGGACCGGCGCCGCGAACTGCTCGAAGCCGCGGACCGGGTGGTCCTGCGTGACGGCCCCGGCGCCTCGATGAACGCGATCGCCGCCGAGGCCGGCATCACCAAGCCCATCCTCTACCGCCACTTCGGCGACAAGGGCGGCCTCTACCGCGCGCTCGCCGTACGCCACACCGACGCCCTCCTCGCCGCCCTGCGCGCCGCGCTCGACGCCCCCACCGGCCGGCGTGAGCGCGTCGAGGCCACCCTCGACACGTACCTCTCGGCCATCGAGGCGCGCCCGCAGGTCTACCGGTTCCTCATGCACCCCGCCGACGGCGGCGCCGCCGAGGTCGCGGAACAGGCCGCGTCCCCCGAGGCCGGAGAGCGCGGCTTCGAGGTCGGCCGCCACTCCGCGCCGCTGCTCCGCCGGCTGGGCGAGGAGCTGGCCCAGGTCATAGCCGACCGCATCGACTTCGGCCCCGGCGGCGCGGTGATCGCCCGCGCCTGGGGCCACGGCATCGTCGGCATGATGCACGCCGCGGGCGACTGGTGGCTGCACGAACGGCCCTGCACCCGCGCGGAATTGGTGCAGAGCCTCGCCGATCTGCTCTGGGGCCGGCTCGCCGCCGCCGCGGACAAGGCCGGCGGACCCGGCCTCTAGGGGCCTCCAGGGTCGCTACGGGACCGGCCCCCGACCGCCGCGACGTGCCGCGATTCGGGGCCGGGCGCGGATCTCGATAGGCTGGCCGCTACCGCGCCGCGCCGCAGGCCGGGCAGCGGACGAAGGACACCGGAGCACCGCGGCGTACCACGCACGGGCACGCGAGGAGGAGCTACGACGATGGCAGGCAACACGGAACCGCTGTCGCCACGGTCCAAGCTGGCCGTCACGGCGGGCAGGGCGGCAGCAGCGGTGTCCCGCGCCGCGGGCAAGGGCAGCGGCTCCGTGATCGGCGGCAAGGTCGCGCTCAGGCTGGACCCCGACCTGCTCGGGCGGCTCGCCGGCCACCTCGACGTCGTCCTCGTCTCCGCCACCAACGGCAAGACGACCACCACCCGGCTGATCGCCGAGGCCCTGCGCGCCTCCGGCCCCGTCGTCTCCAACGCGCTCGGCGCCAACATGCCCGCCGGCATCACCTCGGCGCTCGCCGGCGGCTCCGACGCGCGCTACGGCGTCATCGAGGTCGACGAGAAGTACCTGGCCGGCGTCGCCCGCGACGTCACCCCCAAGGCCATCGCGCTGCTCAACCTCTCCCGCGACCAGCTCGACCGCGCCGCCGAGACCCGCATGCTGGCCGAGCGCTGGCGCGAGGGCCTCGCCGGCAACAAGGCCCTCGTCGTCGCCAACGCCGACGACCCCCTCGTCGTCTGGGCCGCCTCCTCCAGCCCGAACGTCGTCTGGGTCGCCGTCGGCCAGGAGTGGAAGGACGACGCCTGGTCCTGCCCCTCCTGCGGCGGCGTGCTCCAGCGCCCCGGCGAGGACTGGCTGTGCGCCGAGTGCGGCTTCCGCCGCCCCGTCCCCAGTTGGGCGCTCTCCGGCGAGCACGTGCTCGACCCGCACGGCGCCGCCTGGCCGATCCGCCTCCAGCTCCCCGGCCGGGCCAACCGGGCCAACGCCACCACCGCCGCCGCCGTGGCCGCCGCCTTCGGCGTGCACCCGCAGACGGCGCTGGAGCGGATGTGGGAGGTCACCGCCGTCGCCGGGCGGTACGACACGGTGCAGTTCGGCGGCCGCGACCTGCGGCTGCTGCTGGCGAAGAACCCGGCCGGCTGGCTGGAGACCTTCTCCCTCATCGACCCCCCGCCCACCCCCGTGGTGCTCTCCGTCAACGCCCGCGGCGCCGACGGCACCGACACCTCCTGGCTGTGGGACGTCGACTACACCCGGCTGACCGGCCACCCGCTGTACGTCATCGGCGACCGCAAGCTCGACCTCGCCGTCCGCCTTGAGGTGGCGAACCAGAGCTTCCGCGTCTGCGAGCACGTCGACGAGGCCGTCGCCGCCGCGCCGCCCGGCCGGATCGAGGTCATCGCCAACTACACCGCGTTCCAGGACCTGCGCCGCCGCGTCGGCAACTGACCCGTACGAGACGCCAAGGAGCCACCGCATGAACGACACCAGCCTGCGCCTCGTCTGGGTCTACCCCGACCTGCTGTCCACCTACGGCGACCAGGGCAACGCCCTCGTCGTCGAGCGCCGCGCGCGGCAGCGCGGCTACGACGTCACGCGCGTCGACGTCCGCTCCGACCAGCCCGTGCCCGCCTCCGCCGACATCTACCTCATCGGCGGCGGCGAGGACCGCCCGCAGCGGCTGGCCGCCGAGCGGCTGCGCCGCGACGGGGGCCTCAACCGGGCGGCGGGCAACGGCGCGATCATCTTCTCCGTCTGCGCCGGCTACCAGATCCTCGGCCACGAGTTCATCAACGACCTCGACCGGCCGGAGCCGGGCCTCGGCCTGCTCGACGTCACCAGCGGCCGCGGCCAGGCCGGCCGCTGCGTCGGCGACGTGCTCGCCGACATCGACCCGCAGCTCGGCCTCCCCCAGCTCACCGGCTTCGAGAACCACCAGGGCGTCACCCACCTCGGCCCGACCGCCAAGCCGCTCGCCCGGGTCCGCTTCGGCCACGGCAACGGCACCGGCGACGGCACCGAGGGCGCGTGGAACGGCAATGTCTTCGGCACGTACATGCACGGCCCCGTGCTCGCCCGCAACCCGCAGATCGCCGACCTGCTGATCCGGCTGGCGCTGGAGTCCCCGGGCCTGCCGCCGGTCGACGACCGCTGGTACGAGGCCCTGCGCAACGAGCGCATCGCCGCCGCCAGCGCCTCCCGCTGACGCCGCGGACCCCGGCCCACCCCGCCGGGGTACCCCGGCGAAGCGGCGGAACGGGCCGGGTCTAGCCTGAGTGAGGGCATCACCGGCACAAGGAGCAGCACCGACATGGACCACGGCGGGCACGGCGGCCACCTGGATCTTCCGCCGTTCACCCTGGGGCGCGGGCTGGAGTGGACCGGCGAGCCGATCTTCCTCATCGGCTCCCTCGTGGCCCTCGCCCTCTACGGGTACGGGGTCTTCCGGCTGCGCCGCCGCGGGGACGACTGGCCGATCGGGCGGACCGCCGCGTTCACCATCGGCGTGCTGACCATCGTCCTCGTCATGTGCACGGGCCTGAACGACTACGGCATGGTCATGTTCAGCGTGCACATGGTGCAGCACATGGTGATCAGCATGCTCTCGCCGATCCTGCTGCTCCTCGGCGCCCCCGTGACCCTGCTGCTGCGCGCGCTGCCGACGGGCCGGCCGCGCTCCGCGGTGGTCTCGGTGCTGCACAGCCGCTATCTGATGGTGATCACGCACCCCGTGTTCACGATCCCGCTGTTCATCGCGAGCCTGTACGCGCTGTACTTCACCCCGCTCTTCGACACGCTCATGGAGAGCAGGGCCGGGCACGTCGGGATGATGATCCACTTCCTGGCCGTGGGCCTGGTCTTCTTCTGGCCGATCATGGGCGTCGATCCGGGCCCGAACCGGCCCACGCACGTGATGCGGATGCTGACGCTGTTCGCGGGCATGCCGTTCCACGCCTTCTTCGGCATCGCGCTGATGATGGGCAGCGAGCCCATGGTGGACGTCTACAGCAACCCGCCCGCGTCCCTCGGCATCGACGCCCTGGACGACCAGCAGGCCGCCGGTGGCATCGCCTGGGCGTTCAGCGAGATCCCCTCGGTGCTCGTCCTCATCGCGCTGGTCTACCAGTGGTACAACTCCGAGCAGCGCCGCGCCAAGCGCAGCGACCGCACCGCGGACCGCGACGGGGACCAGGAGCTGGCCGCGTACAACGCCTATCTGGCCTCGCTCCAGGCTCGCGAACAGTAGCCGCGCGGACACCCGCCGCTCTCCCGACTACCGCACCGCTCCCCGGCGAGGGACCATGGGGGCAAGGTTGCGTGCGGTCGCGCGGGGACGGCCGTCGGCTGACGGCTGGTGGAGGCGGCATGGGCAAGCCCGGTTCTGCGAAGGCCATGGTCGTGAGTACCGTGGCCGGTCTCGTGGTCATCACGGCGTACACGGTGTCGGTGGGCAGCAGCGGATGGCTCTGGTTCGGCTGGGTCATCCTGGGGCTGGCCGCGCTAGGCGTGGTGCTGACCGGCGGCTCCTGGAGATAGGCGGTAGCCCGGCGGCCCGCGTCAGCCGGTGAGCAGGGTGCCGCAGCGGGTGCAGCGGACCGGGGGTGCGGCGTCGGCGAGCCGCCCGCACTCCGGGCAGACGCGTTCCAGCCAGCAGACCGACTCCCCGCCCTCGGGTTCGGCCCCGCCGGTGGCGGCGGGGCCGGCCGTCGTCGGGGGCTCCTGCTCGTCCTCGTCGCCCATCGGTGCCCTTCCGTTCCGTACGGGATCACCTGGCGGATCCCGCCTGCAGCCATTCACACCCTTCGCGCCGTAAGCGGCCGGAATTCGAGGCCAGTTCGACGTCAATTCGTTACGGTACCGTAATCTGAGGACGTGTCTGCGACTGCATGCAACGACTCAGGTTGCCGAACCCCGCCGCGCGACGGCGGGGTTCGGCTGTGGCCCGGTCCGCGGCGGCGCGCAGAGCCCAGTGCGTCGGCGTGAGACAGGGGTGACGGATGGCGGCCGGCACAGCGACTCTGGAGCGACCCACCTCCCTGCCGGCCCCGGCCGGCCGGCGGGCCCCGGTGAGACCGGTCGAGCGCAGAGTGGTGTGGTGGGCGGCCTGCCTGATATGCGGCGGGCTCACGGGGCTGCTCCTCGCGGTCGTCGGCACGCTGCGCGGCGCGCGGCCTTCGCGGCGGCGGGTGCTGATCGTCGTGTGGGGCACGGTGGTGCAGGCGGTGCTCGCGTGCGCCTTCGCCGTGCTCGGGCTCGGCGGCCAGATGCGGCCGTGCGCGGCGGCCGGGGAGGGCGGCGGGGTGTGGCAGACGGCCCGTACGGTCCTCAACGCCCCCGTCTCCGGCGCCGCATTGCTGTACGCGGCGGGGGAGGGCGGCGAGATGTACCACTGCGCGGCGAACGGCACGACCGCGGTCATCCTCGACGACGGGTTCGCCCGCGCGGGCACGATGTACGGGACCGTCTTCCTCACCGACCAGCGGGCCGAGACGCAGTCGCCCCGGATGCGCAAGCTGTCGGAGCACGAGGCGCGCCACTCCGACCAGTGGGCGCTGGGGTCGCTGCTCGCGGGGCCGGCCGCGTTTCCCGCGCTGTACGCGGCGGACGAGGTGTTCTTCCCCGGCGCGTACAACCACTTCGAGCAGGCGGCGGGGCTGGAGGACGGGGGCTACGACCCGCCGCCGGACAGCCCTCCGGCCGCGGGGCGGCTCGCGGTCCTGTCGGTCGGCGTGCTCGTCGGCTACACGCTCGTGGTGAGCCCGGGGCGCCGCAGGCCGGCGTACGCCATACGCCCCGGCCCGGTGCCGGCCGCCCTGCACGACCCCGGCGCCGCCCACGGGCGGGAGGCCGCGAAGCCCGCCGCGCGGCGGTGAGTGCAGGGCCGCCGTCCGTTCGAAAGTTTCGGTCTCTTGGGGGTGCCGTCAGCGCTCGGGCGGCGGGGCCGTGCTGTTGCGGGTGACCAGGCTCGTCGCCAGCTCGACGCGGCGCGTCACCGGCTCGTGGCCGCGGCCGATGTCGAGCACCAGCCGGGCCGCCGCCTCGGCCATCTCCGTCAGCGGCTGCCGCACGGTCGTCAGCGGCGGGCCGATCCAGCGGGCCACCGGCAGGTCGTCGAAGCCGACGACGCTGAGGTCGTCGGGGATGCGCAGGCCCAGCTCGCGGGCGGCCTCGTAGAGGCCGAGGGCCTGGAGGTCGTTGCCGGTGAAGATGGCGGTGGGGCGGTCGCGCAGGGCGAGCAACTCGCGCCCGGCGGCGTAGCCCGCCTCGTGGTGGAAGTCGCCCTCCCGGATCAGCTCGGGGTCCACCGGCAGCCCGGCGACGCCCAGCGCCGCGCGGTAGCCGTCGATACGGGCCCGGCTGCACATCATCGTCGGCGGCCCGCCGACGACGCCGATCCTGCGGTGGCCCAGGCCCACCAGGTGGCGGGTGGCGGCCAGCCCGCCCTGCCAGTTGGTGGCCCCGATGGACGGCACGTCCTCGGCGAGGTCGCCCGCCGGGTCAAGCACCGCGAACGGGATGCCGCGGCCGGTGAACTGCGCGCGCTGGTCCGCGGAGAGGTCCGACAGCACCAGGATGACGCCCGCGGGCCGGCGCGCGAGCACGTCCTCCACCCACGTCTGCCCCGGCGTCAGCCGCCCGGCGCTCTCCGAGAGCACCACGCCGAGCCGCTCCACCCTGGCCACGTTCTCCACGCCCCTGATGACCTCCATCGCCCACGCGCTCTCCAGCTCGTGGAAGACCAGGTCGAGCAGCGGGGCCTGGCGGGCGCCGCCGCCACGGCGCCGGTAGCCGTGCTCGCGCAGCAGGTCCTGGACCCGCGCGCGGGTGCCGGGGGAGACGTCGGAGCGGCCGTTGAGGACCTTCGAAACTGTCGACGCCGACACGCCGGCGGCCTCCGCGATCGCCGCCAGCGTGGCGGTGGCCTGCGGCTCCTCGCCGGCCGCGGGGGCCTCTCCGTCGAACTGGACTCCAGCACCACTCATGGCGGGATGGTAGCCCCGCCGCCCGCCGCTGCGCGATGTCTTGACCTTCCCATGGCCTCAGCCTAGGTTGCGCAGAAATATTCGCGATGCTTTACGAAACATTGCCGCCTGCTCCTGAAGGCTCGGCGAAGGAAGGCCCGGCATGGACAGCAGCGACTCCCGGCACGACCCGTCTCCCGCATCCGACGCCCCGCCCGGCGACGGCGTCAGCAGGCGCCGCGTCCTCGGCGCCGGGCTCGGCCTCGGCGCGCTCTCCGCGACCGCCGGCGGGGTCCTCGCGCTGCCGGGCCCGGCCGCCGCCGCGCCGCCGCAGGACCCGCCGCAGCCGACCGACCCCGGCGCGTACATCGCCCACGGCCCCGGCGCCGGCCGGTTCCCGCTCGTCGCCGACGGCCGCGCCGCGCCGCTGGTGGCCGACGGCGGCGACTTCCCCGGCGTGCTGCGCGCGCTGGGCGACCTGCGGGCGGACCTGGAGCGGGTCACGGGCGTACGCCCCGCGCTCACCCGCGGGCGCGCGCCCTCCGGACGTACCGCGGTGCTCGTCGGCCCATCGGCCGCAGCCCGCTGATCGACGGCCTGATCGCCGCCGGTAAGCTCGACGTGACCGGCGTCGAGGGCCGGTGGGAAACCTCGCTGCACGAGGTCGTGGCCGACCCGCTGCCCGGCCTGGACAGCGCCTTCGTCATCGCCGGCAGCGATCAGCGCGGCACCATCTTCGGCATCTACGACGTCTCCCGCGGTATCGGCGTCTCCCCCTGGCACTTCTGGGCCGACGTCCCGCCCCGCCGCCACGACGCGCTCTACGTGCTGCCCGGCCGGTTCTCGCAGGGCACACCGGCGGTCAGGTACCGCGGGATCTTCATCAACGACGAGAACCCCGCCCTCGGCTGTACCTCTCGCCACGCAACAGCGTCCTCACCCCGGACGGACTGCGCTACGCCGTCGCCTTCGACGACGACGCCCCGCAGACGGTGAACGTCACCCGGGTCACGGGCGCCGACGACGGCCGGATGAACCGTCAGTGGGAGCGGAACACCTCCGACAACGCCACCGTCACGGTGACGGAGCACCGGGTGACCAGGCCGGGCGTGCACGTGCTGAAGCTGTGGATGGTGGACCCGACGGTGGTGGTGCAGAAGCTGGTGGTCGACACCGGCGGCGTACGCCACAGCTACCTCGGCCCGCCGCCCAGCAGGTTCGTGCGTCGCTGAGCCCGCCGATGCGCGGAGGGCGCCCGGACTTCTCGTCGGCCGCAGGCCCGCGGGACCGGCCCCCCGGAAACCGGTCCCGGCACCTGCGGTCCGCTATCCGAGCATGAGCATCGCCTCGGCGACCTCGCCGGCCGCCGCATCGGGGATCGCGGTGGCCGCCTCCTCGAGGACGAGCAGCTGTGCCCCGGGGATCTCGCGCGCGATCGCCTCACCGTTGCCGACGGGGAAGAACGGGTCGCGGCGGCCGTGGACGACGAGCGTGGGCACCGCGATCTCGCCCAGGCGTTCGCGCCAGCGGGGTGTGCAGTCGAGTCGGGAGAACACCATGCCCAGGTGGTTGGCCAACTGGACCGGGGGTGCGGTGCCGGGCGTGCGGTCCCAGATACGCCCGGCGACGGCGCGTGCGGCGCCGGGGTCGTCGCCGAGGATCTCCGCCCCCGCGGCGGCGAACTCCGCCACCGCCGCGCGGTCGGTCCAGTCGGGCATCGCCCGCGCGAACAGCCGGCTCATCGTCGCCTGATCGTGGTCGGGGAGGTCGTCGTCGGGCGGGCCGGGCGCGACCGCGCGGGTACCGGCCAGGGTGAGCGCCGAGAACGCGCCCGGATGGTCGAGCGCCGCCACCTGGGCGACCATCCCGCCGACGCCGGTCCCGGCGAGGTGCGCGGGGCCGCCGCCGAGCACGCCCGCCAGGGCCGCCGCGTCGGCGGCGAGGTCGCGCAGGGTGTACGCGGGCGCCTCCGGGTCCGCCCCCGTCGACTCGCCGCTGTCGCGCAGGTCGTAGCGCACGACGCGGCGCCCGCCGGCGGCCAGGTGCTCGCAGAGCGCGTCCGGCCAGGAGAGCATCGTCGTCCCGCCCACGAGCAGGACGAGTGGCGCGTCGTCGGCACCGAACGACTCGCAGCCCAGGCTTACCTCACCGACGTTCACGATGGTCATCAGATCACCGGAGGACATCGTAGGTCGGGTGGGTCACGGTCGATGGTGGTGTCCCGGTGCGGGGGCCGGTGACGAAGCCGTCGAGAGAGATTCGAGTCATGCCAGAGCAGACCCGATCCGCCGCCAGAACTCATCGCTCACGGAGGAAACGGGTGTGCCCGCGTCCCCTCAGCGGGGCCGTCCGGGCGGGATCGCGGGCGCCCGTACGCCCGCGGTCAGCGTGGCCGTCGGGTCCGACAAGACGTCCGGTGCGGCGGATCGGCCCTGAAGCGCAATCCGTCTCGACTTCCCGACTACTCCGGAAGAATGACCCGCGCTGCGCGACCGGATTCCGCCCGTACGGAATCGGCCGTGTGCGCCGCTCAGGGAATACCGGGGGCGGCGCCGAGATGGCGTAAGAAGGTGAAATCTGCTGCCATTGCCGCCTCTTGTGGGCCGCGGAGCGCCGCTCCTACACTCGGGCCGACCCTTATCAGGGTCGCGCAGTAGTGCTCGATTCTCACACCAAGAGGAGGGCTCCCCGCATGCTGCGAAAGTTGGGTATCGGCGTTATGGCCGCTGCCGCAATCGTCACTCTGTCCTCGGCCCCCGTGGCCACCGCCGCCCCCGCTCCCGCTCCCGCTCCGGAGCGTACGGCCGTCGCCACCACGCTCTACTACGACGACAGCCAGGCCGGTGAATTCAAGGGCGCCGTCGCCGCGGGCGCAGAACAGTGGAATTCCACGGTGCAGAACGTCAAGCTGGCGAAGGCCCCGGCGGGCACCCGCGCCGAGATCACGGTCATCGCCGACGACGGCTGGCCGCGGGCCACCCTCGGCCCGGTCCGCCCCGGCGGGCGCGCCACGGTCTGGTTCGGCCGCCAGGCGGTCAACGAGGGGTACGACACGACCCGCATCGCCGCGCACGAACTGGGCCACAGCCTCGGACTGCCCGACATGAAGCCGGGCCCGTGCTCGTCGCTGATGTCCGGCTCCACCGCCGGCGTGAGCTGCACCAACCCGGTCCCGAACGCGACCGAGCGGGCGCAGGTCGAAGCCAACTACGGCGGCGGCTTCGCGAGCCTCGTGCCGATGGACGGACGCATCGTCGTCGACGCGCCCTGACCCCCGTCGGACCGCACGTACGACACCTCCCGTGGCCGGGGCGGAGACTCCCCGGCCACGGGCCACGGCCGGGCCCGTACGCGCACATTCCCTTCCGGAAAGCCAGGGGAATTCACCACCGAATACCACAGACCGCCCGCGCCCCGAACCACCCCTGTGCGCGTCCCGGCTGATCGTCGTGTGTGAGGGTGGCACCATGCCGAACACGCCGACCTTCGTCCTCGTCCACGGGGCGTTCGCGAACTCCTTCTCCTTCGCGCCGCTCCAGGCGGAACTCGCTCTGCGCGGACACCGCTCCCTCGCGATCGACCTGCCGGGCCACGGATTCGCCGCCACGTTCCCCGCCGCCTATCAGGCCCCGCAGGATCTCGGCGCGCTCGCCACCACTCCCGGCGGCATCAAGGGCGTCACGCTCGCCGAGAACGCGGCCCATCTCATCGGCGTGCTGGAGCGGGCGAAGCGGAACGGCCCGACGATCGTCGTCGCGCACAGCCGCGGCGGCATCACCGCCACCGCCGCCGGCAACGCCCGCCCCGACCTGATCGACCGCCTCGTCTACGTCTCCGCCTGGTGCCCCGTCGACCTCGACGTGAACGCCTACTACGCCGAGCCCGAGATGGCCGGCGTCGACGCGGCCGGGCTCGCCCGGGCTCTCGCCGGCGACCCGGCCGCGCTCGGCCTGATCCGTACCAACTTCCGCACCGCGGACCCCGAAGCGCTGGCCGCCTTCCGGCAGGCGTTCGCCGCCGACCTCACCGACGACGAGTTCCGGACCTTCCTCAACACCTTCCAGCCCGACGAGAACCTGGACACCGGTTCGTCCGCGGACCGCGCGCAGGCGGCCACCTGGGGCCGGATCCCGCGCAGTTACCTGCGGCTGGCGGACGACGTCAGCATGCCGCCCGCCATGCAGGACCGGCTGATCCGCGAAGCGGACGCCCTCACCCCCGGCAACCGGTTCGACGTGCACACCGTGCCGGGCGGCCACCTGCGCTGGCTGGTGCACCCGGAACCGGCCGCCGACGTCCTGGCCGGGCTCGCGGCGGGCTGACCGTACGGGGCGGCCGGGGGTGCGGCGCCCGGCTGTCACCAGCCGACGGCGACCACCATCCACTGCGGGTTCTGGACCGAGACGAACGACGACTGCTCGGCGACGTCGTCGTACGGGAAGCCGTACGCCAGGCTGCCGATCGCGTGCTGGTGCCAGAACTGGGCGTAGTAGTTGGCGGGACCCTGCCGGTAGAAGCGGCTCGGGTCGCCCCACTGGTTCTGCGGCAGCTCGGCGACGTGCCGGTTGAGCGCCGCGCAGCCGGGGGCGTCGCCCGCGAGCGGGCCGGAGCAGCCGAAGACCTCCTGGGTCGAGACGTTCCTGCCGGCCGACCGGGCGTAGTCGCTCATGTAGGCGGCGTGCTTCCCGCCGGGCTGGAAGTCCGGCACGTTGCCGGGAGAGGGGATGCGGTACGGCGCCTGCACCCGGCTCAGCGACGCGAACTCCGGCGGCATGGCCGCCGCGAACTTCTGCCACGTGGCCTCACGGGACTCCTGGAACGTCGCGTAGTCCTCGCCGACCTGCCGGTCCGTGCCGTCGTGGCCGTGCACCCGCATGGCGAGCTTGAGCGCGAAGGCGTCGACGCGGGTGGTGTTGCCGTGGAAGGCGTCGGGGCCGACGGTGAACTCGATGAAGTCGGAGTACCTGCTGTCGGGCGAGCCGAGGTGGAAGTACATCCGGCCGGCGGAGTTGGCGCGCATGTCCACGTACCGCTGCTGGGCGATCGAGCGGGTCTGCCCGCCGAAGGACCAGAAGACCTGGTCGTCGGGGTACTGGCCGTTGGTCCTGTTGAGGATCTGCACCGTCAGCACGTTCCGCGCGGGCGGGATGGCGCCCGTGTCGCCCCAGAAGGAGGCGGGTGGCGGGTCACCTGCCGCCGCGGGGGCCGCGAGGACCGGGGCGGACGCGGGCGGTACCGCGGCGTGGGCGGCCGTGCCGGTGCGGTCGGCCACGGCGTAGCAGGCGAATAACAGCAGGGCGACGACGGCCGTCAGCAGGCCGCGGTGGCGTCTGGGCCACGTCGGGTGCGCGGGGGACATGCGGGGGCTCCTTCGCTGTGGGGCGTACACGGCCCGAGGCGGGAGCTGCCCGGCGGGCCGGGCGTACAGAGAGCGCTCTCGGAGCGTCGTGAGGCGCAGGTGCGTTGTCAAGGGGAGCGGTCGTTCGACCTCCGGGAGTTGAACACCGCGCGTGCCCGCCGGACCCATTGACTGCATGACATGAAGGGAGTTCACTCACCTCGCGCAAAGGTATGGACCATGCTCCACGCTCGACCCCACGACGCATCGAGGTGAGCTTCCATGTTCGTACGACGACGCAGACGTCCGCTCCGCAAGGCCGTGCTCGTCGCCACGGCCCTCGCCGCCGTGCTGGCCGTGCCGCTGCCCGGCGCCGCCGGCTCGGCACCGGCGCCCGGACCCGGCGGAAAGGCCGAAGCCGCGCCCTACGCCGTCACGTTCGAGGACACCTTCGACGGCCCGGCCGGCTCGGCCGTCAACGGCGGCAAGTGGCTGATCGAGACCGGCGACAACGTCAACAACCACGAGCGGCAGTACTACACCGCGGGCAACGCCAACGCCGCGCTCGACGGCCAGGGCAACCTGGTCATCACCGCCCGGCGCGAGAACCCGGGCAACTACCAGTGCTGGTACGGCCGGTGCGAGTACACCTCCGCCCGGCTCAACACCTCCGGCCGCTTCACCACCACGTACGGCCACCTCGAGACCCGGATGAAGCTCCCCCGCGGCCAGGGCATGTGGCCCGCGTTCTGGATGCTCGGCAACGACATCGGCCAGGTCGGCTGGCCCGCCAGCGGCGAGATCGACGTGATGGAGAACGTCGGCTTCGAGCCGGGCACCGTCCACGGCACCCTGCACGGCCCCGGCTACTCCGGCTCCGGCGGCATCGGCGGCGGGTACACGCTGCCCGGCGGGCAGCAGTTCGCGAACGGCTTCCACACCTTCGCCGTCGACTGGTCGCCGAACGAGATCACCTGGTCCGTCGACGGCAACGTCTACCAGCGGCGTACGCCCGCCGACCTCGGCGGCCGGCAGTGGGTGTTCAACAAGCCGTTCTTCCTGATCCTCAACCTCGCGGTCGGCGGCTACTGGCCGGGCGACCCCGACGGCAGCACCTCCTTCCCGCAGCAGCTCGTCGTGGACTACGTCCGCGTCAGCACCTCCGACGGCGGCGGCGGTAACTCCGGCACGTTCACGGGCGCGGGCGGCAAGTGCCTCGACGTGGCCGGCGCCAACCCCGCCAACGGCACCGCGGTCCAGCTCTACGACTGCAACGGCACCTCCGCGCAGCGCTGGACCGTGGGCACCGACGGCACCATCCGCGCCCTCGGCAAGTGCCTCGACGCGGCCGCCGCCGGCACCGCCAACGGCACCCGGGTGCAGCTCTACGACTGCAACGGCACGGGTGCCCAGCGCTGGTCGTACAACTCGGCCACCCGCGACATCGTCAGCCTGCCCGCGGACAAATGCCTGGACGCGGTGGGCGGCTCGACGGCCAACGGGACGCCGACGCAGCTCTGGACCTGCACCGGCGCCGCGAACCAGAAGTGGACGCTCAACTCCTAGCGCCACCGGGCCCGCAGGGGTGCCGGGAAAGCGCTCTCGCAGGTACGGACCTCACGTCTTGACACCGCTTCCCGGCGCCCCCTCAACTTCAACACGTGAAATGGCCGGACCCCCACTCGACTTCACCGGGCACGGAGGCGGCCCCTCCCACGCCACCGTGCCCCCCGGCTCCCGCTGCGGCTCACCCGGCGAGAAACGACAGGTCGCCGTTCTCCTCCGCCCGGATGGGCCGGTCCCCCCACCACACGTGCTGGACGTCGTCGGTGCAGGTCTTCGAGACGTCCTGGCAGTAGTAGCCGGTCTCCTTGCCGGGCTCGGCGAGGAAGACTTCCGGCAGCCGGTCGCACCGCGGGTCGACCGGCGCCAGCGGGCCGTCCGTCGTGCCGTTCTTCCCCTTCTCCCAGGCGAACCAGTCGTAGACGGCCCGGGCGGTGTGCACGCTCTTCAGCGGCCGCGCCGTGTAGACGAAGTCCTGGCTGAACGCGCCTGCGCTGCCCGATGTAGTGCCCTTGCTCGTGACCAGCCAGGGCACGGTCACGCCCTCGTACGTCACGGTGCAGCGGACGGTCTCGCCGCGCGGGCGGTCCACCTCGCCGGCGCAGCGCCCAGGGCCGGTCTCGCCCATGACGCCGGCCATCCGCACGGTCTCCTGGCGCAGATGGTTGAGCACCTTGTCATTCGTCGCGGCCTCCGGCTCCGGCTCCGGGAGCGCCTCCTCCAACTCGCGGTCGGTCAGGCCCGGATGGTGCGTGCTCGGCTCGATCCGCACCGGCCGCTTCTCGCCCTTCACCTCGGACAGCCGGTACTCCGCGTCGCAGCCGCCCGCCTCCTCGGCGCAGCCGCCGACCAGGGCCACGACGACTGCCGCGGCAGGTATCACCGTGCGATTCATACCGCTGTTGTACCGCGAGGGCGCCGGTAGGGGTCCCGCGCGGTCCGCACCCCGGCCGATGTCGGGTGGCTCACCGCCCCGTCGCCAGCCAGCCGCCGCCCTCGACGCGGCCGGTCACCCGGGCCCGTACGCCCTTCTCCGCCCGTTCGGCCAGCGTCGGGCCTTCGGCGGTGGCCGTCACCTCCCCGGTGGCCTCCAGGTCGCGTACGTCCCGGCTGCCGGCGGCCAGCAGATACCAGTCGCCCGAGGGTGCGCGCCAGTCGGTGGACGCGAGGACGTGCCGCCCGAAGCGGCTGCACGCGGCGGAGTCCTCCCCGCTGCTCTGCGCGGCGACCACGCGGCCCGGCGTCGCGGCGGAGCGGGCGGGCGGCTGCAACTGGACGACGACCCGCCCCTGCCCCCGCCAGGTGGCGGCCCTGCTGCACACCCAGTCGGCGCGGCCGGCGTCCTCGGGCAATCTCTGCTGCGCGAACACCCAGTTGTTCACGGCCCGTACGCCCTCGCCGCGCCAGCCGTCGAGCCGGCAGGCGGAGCGGGCCCAGTCGCGGCGCAGCGCGTACCGCAGCACCCGTACCCGCAGTTCGTCGAGGCGGACGTCGGTCTCCGGCTCGCGGGGCGCGGGTGTGCGCTGCGCCGGGACGCGCGCCAGGCGCCGCGACCGCCCGGCCGCGAGGGCGCGTTGCACGGCGGCGTGGGCGGTGAGAACCCGCCGGTGCCTGCCGAGGGCCGGCGGGAGCGTGAGGTAGGCGAGCCGGGCGAGCGGCGCGTAGTGCGCCAGCGGGGGTGCCCCCGGTGCGGCGGCGGGTGCCCGGTCGCGGGGGCGGTCGCCGTCGTGGAGGTGCGGGCGGCTGCTCGTCGGCATGGGGACCCTCCACGGGGGCTCGTGCGGGGGGGCTCGTACCGCCAAACGAACGACCCCCGGACGAGTCACGGAGCGATCCCCTCCCCGCCGGCTTCCGCCGCGCGCCGCCGCCTCAGACGGTGCCGGGGACCGGGCGGCACAGCTCGGAGATCGCCGTTGCCAGCCGGGCGAGTTCGGCGTGGTCCGCCGTACGGCCGTGCAGGTGCCCGAGGCGTGCGCCCGCCCCGTCCCGGGGGTCGGGCGGGGGCGCGGCGGCGGTGGTCAGGTCGGCGAGGTCGACGCCCGGCAGGTGGCGCAGGCCGTCGAGCCGGGCGGACAGGTCCTCCGGGGCGGCCGCGGCTTTCTGCCCGGTCCCGCGGGCGGGAGGCAGCAGCGTGTACTGGTACGTGACCCCCTCGAAGCGCGGCGGGTCCGGCACCGGCAGCCCCAGCGCGAGGCGCATCGCCGCCGCCACCAGGTCGAAGCCGGATCCGCGCCGTACGACGTCGCCGACGAGGCCGCCGAGGCGTCCGTTGACCTCGATCAGCCGGGGCCCGTCCGCGGTGAGCTTCAGCTCCGTGTGGACGATCCCGTCGCTGATGTCCAGCGCGCCGATCGCCGCCTCGGCCAGGTCCTCCGCGCACTCCGCCAGCGGTGCGTCCAGGGTGTGCGGGACGAAGGAGCCGCGCTCCCGGAACGGCTCGACCAGGGGGAACTTCCCCGTCACGCAGAGCGGTTGGCACTCCTTGCGGTGCACGGCCGTCTCCACGGAGACGTAGTCGCCCCACTGCGCCCCGGCCGCCCCGGGGTCGCCCGGGAGCAGCGCCTCGACCAGCAGGTCCGCACCGGGCGCCGCGTCCGCGCAGGCCGCGACGGCGGCGCGGGCGCCGGAGACGCTGTCGAGCCGGTGCACGAGCCGGCCGCCGGCGCCGCGCCGCGGCTTCAGCACGGCGGGCAGCCCCACCGTGTCCAGCGCGGCGTCGAGGTCGGCGGCGTCGGCGACGGGTGCGAACGGCAGGTCGTCCAGGCCCGCTTCGGCGAAGGTCCGGCGCTGCTGGAGCTTGTCCACGAGCCGCCCGGTGACCGCGGGGGTGTGCCAGTACGGGATGCCGAGCGCCGCCGCGATCGCGGAGGTGAGTTCCATCCGGTGCTCGCTGAACGTCAGCAGCCCGTCGGGTACGAACACGGCGACCGCCCCCGCCGCGTCCTGCGCGTCCAGCCCGGTGATGTCGCACAGCGCGAACCGCCGCGTCAGTACCGGCAGCAGCTCCCGTATGTGCTCGGAGGTCCGGTCGACGACGAGGAACAGCTCCGCCCCGCAGAAGCGGGCGGCGGCCGCGACCTCCGCGGCGCCGGCCGAGCCCGCGTCGTACAGGACGCCCACCGTCCGCTCCCCGCCCACCGTGCCCACGCCGTCGCCCGGCGGATACGGGAGGGACTGGGGCACCGGGCCCGTCCCGCCCCGCGCCGCCCGCACCTATCCGCCGTCCCCGGCGCGCCCGCCGGCCCGCGCGGCCAGCGCGACGGCGGTGACGAGCAGGCCGCTGCGGCACAGCCAGCGGCCGTTCATGTGCGCCAGCGAGGTGCCGTCGACGGTGGGCGCGGGGACCAGGATCCGGGCGGTGAAGGTCCCCTTCCCGGGGTCGACGTCGATCCGGGCCTCGTCGAAGTCCAGCTCCCTCGCGGTCAGCGGGTACCAGACCTTGAAGACCGACTCCTTGGCGCTGAACAGCAGCCGGTCCCAGCAGACTTCGGACGTGCCGCGCATCCGGGCCCGTACCTGCTCCTGCTCCTCCGGCAGCCCGATGGCCTCCAGGAGGTCGTCCTTCAGCGGCTCGTTGGGCTCGGCGTCGATGCCGATGCCGAGTACGTCGCCGCGGCGGGCGACGGCGGCGGCGCGGTAGCCGGCGCAGTGCGTCATGGAGCCGACGATCCCGGCGGGCCACTGCGGCGCGCCGCGGCGGCCGGGGAGCAGGGGCGCGGGCTCGACGCCGAGCGTGCCCAGGGCGCGGCGGGCGCACTGCCGTACGGTGGCGAACTCCGCCTGCCGGTGCGGTACGGCCCGGGCGACGGCCCGCGCCTCCTCGGGGTACAGCCGCTCCGCGGGCGGCTCGGGCGGGTCGGTGAACGCCTCGGCCGCGGTCACCTTGCCGGGAAGTAACCCCTGGAGCAGCCGGGCCCGTTCGGGGGTCGTCGCCAGCTCCTTGGGCGGTCCCGCCGGGGCCGCCGCCGTCGTCGTCGACGGGGGCAGGACCGTGCGCAGCAGCTCGCGCGGCGGGCGGCGCTTCCACTCCCGCGGGTAGCCGAGCGAGACCTCGGTGAACTTGACCCCGTCGTACCAGGTGACGCGGGGGATGTGCAGGTGGCCGTAGACGACGGCGGCGGCGCGGAAGCGGCGGTGCCAGTCGGCGGTGAGCGTCGTGCCGCACCACTGCGCGAACTCCGGGTAGCGCAGGATGTCGGTCGGCTGGCGTACCAGCGGCCAGTGGTTGACCAGCACGGTGCGGTGCGCAGGATCGACGGCCGCGAGCCGCCGCTCGGTCAGGGCCACCCGCTCCCGGCACCAGGCGTCCCGGGAGGCGTACGGGTCGGGGTGCAGGAAGTACTCGTCGGTGCAGACGACGCCGGCCGAGTGGGCCAGGCGCAGCGACTCCTCCTTGGTCGCCGCGCCCGGGACGCGGAAGGAGTAGTCGTAGAGCACGAACAGCGGCGCGATCGTCACCGGGCCGCCCTCGCCGTGCCAGACGGGGTACGGGTCCTCGGGCGTCACGACGCCGAGGCCGCGGCAGAGCTCGACCAGGTGCCGGTAGCGCTCCTCGCCGCGCAGCGTGACCGGGTCGTCGGGGTGGGTCCACAGCTCGTGGTTGCCCGGCACCCAGACGACCTTGGCGAACCGCTCGGCGAGCAGTCCGAGGGTCCATTCGATGTCCGAGACGCGCTCGCCGACGTCGCCGGCGACGATCAGCCAGTCGCCGGGCGCGGTGGGGCGCAGCCCGGCGGTGATGTCGCGGTTCTCTTGGTAGGCGACGTGCAGGTCGCTGACGGCCAGCAGTCTTCCGTGCATCAGGGCCATTCGATCATTCGGCGGCGGCGGCTCGGGTGGTGTCAAGGGCGCGATGGCGGCTTCCGTCCGGCAGCCGCGCATCGGGCGCGTGCCGACAGGTTGGTACCCGTACCTAAATTCCCGCCAAAAGGCTGCTGACCGGCACTTTCGCTGGGGCAAAGCGCGCCCGCGGCGGGGGAGTTGCGGGCGCGGCGGGGGCCGCGCCAGACTGGATCCTCAACGTCCGTTGAACAGAAGTGTTCTGTTTGCGAATGACAGGGAGCAGATCGTGACCACACCGGCCGCAGGGTCCCCCCACGGCGCGGCGCCGGCCCCGGTGCCGACGGAAGCGCCCCCGGAAGCGCCGGAAGCCGGCGGCTCCGGCAACAACCGCGTGCTGTTCGGCCCGGTCGTGCTCGGGCTCTTCCTCGTCCTCGCGTTCGCCGGGCTGATGATCCCCGGGCTGCGCAACCCCGCCCCCAGCGACATGCCGCTCGGCCTGGCGGGGCCAGGTCCCGCGGTCGCGCAGGTCGAAGCGCAGCTCGACGCGGCCGCTGCCGGCGCGTTCGAGGTCAAGCGGTACGCGGACGAGGCCGAGGCCCGCACCGCCCTGCGCGAGCAGGACGTGCTCGGCGCCATCGTCGTCGGCCCTTCGCCGAAGCAGCCGCCCGGGCTGCTCGTCGCCAGCGCCGCGGGCGACGCCCCGAAGACCGCCGCCACCACGGCGTACGAGCAACTGACCGCGCAACTCGGCACCCCGCAGAAGGTCGACGACGTCGCCCCGCTGCCGGAGAAGGACTCCCGCGGGGTCAGCGCCGTGCTGCTGTGCGTCGCCCTCACCATCGGCGCGCTGATCTTCCAGCTCGTGCTGAGCCTGGCCGCCGCCCACGTCGGGGCCGCCAGGCGCTGGCTGTCCTGCCTCTGCTACGCGGTCGTCGCCGGCGCGGCCGGGGCGCTCTTCGCCGGGCCCGTCACCGGCACCCTGGACGGCCACTTCCTCGAACTGCTGGGCGTCGCCACGCTGCTGTCGCTGACCGTCGTCGGCGTCGTCGCGGCGTGCCAGGCGCTGCTGGGCGCGCTCGGCATCGCCGTCGGCGCGCTGCTCGTCCTCCCGCTCGGCCTCGCCTCCTCCGGCGGCGTCGTCGATCCGCACTTCCAACCCGCCTTCTACGGCGCCGTCTCGGAGTATCTGCCCATGGGCAGTACCGTCTCGCTGCTGCGCCGCGTGCTGTACTTCGACGGCAACGCGGCCGGCGGACCGCTGCTCACGCTGGTGCTGTGGGCGGCCGGCGCCTGGCTCGTCACGGTGGCGATGGAGCGGGTCCGTCCCTTCCGCCCGCTGATGGTCATCGTGCCCGCAGCCGCCGTGGGCCCGGCCCGTACCGGCGCGGCGCGGACGGCCTGATGGCGCGGCCCCACGAGCCCGGCGGCCGGCCGGCGGACGAGCCGCCGGAAGCCGGGCAGGACCGCCGCGAGCTGATCCGGCTCGCGGCGGTCGAGCTGTTCGCGCGGCACGGCTACCGCGGCACCACCGTGCGCGCCATCGCCGAACGCGCCGGAGTGGACCCGGCGCTGGTGATGTACCACTTCGGCAGCAAGGAGAACGTCTTCTCCACGGTGAT
Organism: Streptomyces sp. NBC_01808; assembly: GCF_035917395.1. Lineage (NCBI taxonomy): Bacteria > Bacillati > Actinomycetota > Actinomycetes > Kitasatosporales > Streptomycetaceae > Streptomyces > Streptomyces sp. NBC_01808. The sequence goes on along the minus strand of NZ_CP109072.1, from coordinate 436,772 downwards.
CCGGGAGACGATGCGCGCCGAGGAGCTGCTGCCGGAACTGCCCCGGCTGCTCGACGAGGTCGCCGACACCGAGAGCGCCGACGACCCCGCCGTGGACGGCAAGTGCCCCGGCGGGCCCGGCAGCCGGCTGCTGCGCGGCTTCCTCACCCGCTGGGAGGACGCCGCCACCCGCCCCTCGCTCCTCGTGGTCTTCCGCTCCGCGATGGAGCACCCCGAGGCGTCGCAGCTCTTCCGCGAGGTCGCCGGCGGCGACCTGCTGCTGCCCATCGCCCGCCGCATCCCCGCGCCCGACCCCGAACTGCGCGCGGCGCTGGTCGCCTCGCTGCTCGTCGGGCTGGTCACCGGGCGCTACGTGGTGCCCATCGAACCGCTGGCCGGGATGGAGCTGGACACCGTCGTCGGGCTTTACGGCCCGTACGCCGACGACATGCTGCTCGGCCGGCTGGGCGGCTCCCCGCCGCCCAGCCGGCCCGACGCCTGACCCGCGGAGCGCGTCACCGGCTCCGCGGGGTCAGGCCCGTCGTCAGTGGCTCGTCGGCAGCGTGCCGTTGACGAGCGCGTCCACCACGTGGCGCCGCTGGAGCTTGCCGCTCGGGGTCTTCGGCAGCGTGCCCCGCGGCACCACCTCCACCCGGTCGGGGCGCAGCCCCGTCTCGGCGGAGACCGCCTGGATGACGCCCTCGCGGATCTGGGCGACGGCCTCGGCGTCCGCGTGGCTCTTCGACTCCACCACCAGCACCAGCGCCTCCGTGCTGCGCTCCTCGTCGGGGCAGCCCACGGCGGCGATGGAGTTCGCCCGCAGCCCCTCCACCGCGGCGGCGGCCGACTCGAAGGCGTACGGGTGGTAGTTGGACCCGGCGATGATGACGACGTCCTTGATGCGGCCGGTGACGTAGGTCTGCCCGGCGTCGGTGAAGCCCTGGTCGCCGGTGTTCAGCCAGCCGTCGTCGCCCAGGACCTTCGCGGTCTCCTCGGGCTGGCGGTAGTAGCCGGACATCATCGAGGCGGTACGCAGCAGGATGGTGCCCTGCTTGCGGTCCGGCAGGTCGGCGCCCGCGTCGTCCACGACGCGCAGCTCCATCCCCGTCAGCGGGGTGCCGGAAGAGACCAGCTCCTGCGCGTCGGCGGCGCCCGGCTCGGCCTCCACGACCTCGCCGTCCGCGGCCAGCCGGTCCCGGCTGACGGTGAGCGTGGTCAGCGGCTCGCCGGGCACGCACATGGTCGCGGCGAGGGTGATCTCCGCCATGCCGTAGCAGGGCATCATCGAACGCTCGCCGTAGCCGTACGGGGCCATGCGCTCGGCGAACAGCCGCAGTGTGTTCGCCTGGACGACCTCCGCGCCGTTGCCCGCGACCCGCCAGGCGCTCAGGTCGAGGCCCGCCAGCTTGGCGTCGGGGATGTTCGAGGCGCACATGCGGTACGCGAAGTTGGGCGCCGAGGTGAACGTGCCCCGGTAGCGGTGCATCGCCCACAGCCACCGCTCGGGCCGGACCGCGAACGACAGCGGCGGCATGCTCGCCACCGGCAGCCCGTGCAGCAGCGGCGCGAGGTTCAGCCCGATCAGGCCCATGTCGTGGTGCATGGGCAGCCAGCTCACGATCAGGTCGCCGGCGCGGTAGGCGTGCTCGCCGATGGCCGCGGCGTTGGCGAAGATCGACTCGTGGGTCAGGGTCACGCCCCGGCTGTCGCCCGTGGTGCCGGAGGTGAACTGCAGCAGCGCGATGTCGTCGGGCTTGGCCTGCGCGGCGGCCAGGTCGAGACCGCCTTCGAAGGGCGGCTCGACGATCGCGACGCCCGCCTCCTTGCACGGCTCCGTCACCGCGTCCAGGAACTCCGGCGCGACGACCACGGCGCGCGGCTCGGCGCGGCTGATCAGCAGCCGCAGCCGGTCGGCCCAGCGCTGCCGGCGCATCGTCGCCAGCGGCGGCTCGCTGACGAACGGGATGGCGCCCAGCAGGAAGCAGCCGTGCAGCGTGGCGTACGCGTCGGCGCTGGTGTCCATGCAGACGCCGACGCGGTCACCGCGCCGCACGCCGTGCTCCGCGAGGGTCGTCGCGGCGGCACCCGCGCGCTCGGCCAGCTCCGCGGCGGTCAGCCGTACCGGGTCGCCGGAGCCCTCGACGTACGCCAGCGGACGGTCGGGGTCGCTGTCCGCGAGATCGAGCAGCGCCGCGCCTATCGTGGCGGCCGTCGTCATCGCGACCGGACCCGGATCCGTCTCCGGCTGAAATCCCGCGCGGTCCGCGTGGATTTCCTCGGTCGAAACGGCAATTGTCATTCCATACCCCCGAATTGACTGCCGCGGTCGCGGCATGAAATGGGCTGGCTGAGGTAAGGTCATGATGGGCGGCGGGCAACGGCGACGTCAAGTCGGGTAATTCCAGGTCGCGGCTTTAGCGGGCCGCTAGACGGCCCTTAGTCGGCAGGGCCACGATGGACTCGCCAGAATAGTGCTGCGCGGCCAGGACGCGTAGCCGTAAAGTCCCCGCGGTCCCGTACCGGGATTTCACAGACGCATACTGAAGGAACGACTCGACATGTTTGCGCTTGCATTCCCAGGTCAGGGTTCGCAGCACAAAGGGATGGGTGCGCAGCTCTTCGGCAGGTTCCCGGAGGAAGTCGCCCGCGCGGACGAGATACTCGGCTATTCCATTGAGGAGCTGTGCCGCGACGATGTCGACGGCAGGCTGCAGAACACGGAGTACACGCAGCCCGCGCTCTTCGTCGTCAACGCGCTGAGCCACCTCGCCCACCGCGCCGACGGCGGCGCCGAGCCCGACTATCTCGCCGGGCACAGCCTCGGTGAGTACAACGCCCTGCACGCCGCCGGCGCGTTCGACTTCGCCACCGGGCTGCGGCTGGTAGCCAAGCGCGGCGAGCTGATGTCGCGGGTGGCGGACGGCGGTATGGCCGCCGTCGTCGGGCTGACCGCGGAACAGGTCGCGGAACTCCTCGGCCGGCCGGGCCTGGAGAACCTGTCGATCGCCAATTACAACAACCCGACGCAGATCGTCGTCGCGGGACCGCGCGAGGACGTGGCGGGCGCCCGCGCCGTCTTCGAGGAGGCAGGCGCCGGCCTGTTCACCGTGCTGCGCGTCAGCGGCGCGTTCCATTCCCCGTACATGTCGGCGATCCAGGGCGAGTTCGCCGAGTTCCTGAACGGATTCACGCTCGCGCCGCCCGCCGTGCCCGTCATCTCGAACGTGACCGCCCTGCCGTACGAGGACGACGTCGCCGCCGCGCTGGTGCGGCAACTCGACCACCCGGTGCGCTGGACCGACACCGTCCGCTACCTCATCGCGCAGGGCGTCGCGGACATCAAGCCCGTCGGCCCCGGCCGGGCCATGCGCGGGCTGATCAAGGCGACCAGGCGGGACGAGGAGCGCCGCGCCCAGGAAGCGCGGGAGGCGCGGGAAGCGGTGGCGGCGGAGCAAGCCGCGCAGACCGCGGCGGCACCCGCCTCCGGCGGCGAACTGCGCCTGCGCCGCCCCGAGCGCGACCGCGCCCGCCCCGAGGGCACCCCCGCCGTCCAACTGCACCAGGCGCTCCTGAAGGACCTGCGCACCACCGTCGCGCAGGTGCTGAAGGTCGAACCCGCCGTCGTGCGCAGCGAGACCGAGCTGAGCGAGCTGGGCTTCGACTCGATCCGGCTGATCGAGTTCGCCGACCTGCTGCGCCGTGACCTCGGCGTCGACCTCACCCCCTCGGTGTTCTTCGAGCACTTCACCCTGGAGGCGTTCGCGCGCCACCTCCTCACCGAGCACCACGATCTCGTCTCCGCCCGCTACCCCGACGCCGGCGACGACACCCCCCGCACCGGCCCCCGCGGCGCCGGCCGCGCGGGAGACGACGCCCCGCTGCCGGACCCGTACCCCGTCGCCGTCGTCGGCCTCAGCGCCGTCCTGCCCGGCGCGGCGGACCTGGAGGGCTTCTGGCAGCGCCTGCTGGCAGGCGACGAACTCGTCACCCGGGTCCCCGAGGCCCGCTGGCGCGATTGGGCGGGCGCGGAGCGCGCGGCCCGCGCGCACGGCGCGTTCCTCGACGAAGTCGACTCCTTCGACTGCTCGTTCTTCGGCATCTCGCCGCACGAGGCCGAGCTGATGGACCCCCACCAGCGGCTCTTCCTGCAGACCGTGTGGAAGGCCGTCGAGGACTCCGGCCGCCGCCCCGACGCCCTCGCGGGCAGCCGCACCGGCCTGTTCGTCGGGCTCAGCTCCATGGACTACGCGGAGGTGCTGGGCCACAGCGCCGCCGGACCCCAGGCGCACACCGCCACCGGGCTCTCCCACGCCGTGCTGCCCAACCGGGTCTCCTACCAGCTCGACCTGCGCGGCCCCAGCGAGGCGATAGACACCGCGTGCTCGTCGTCGCTCGTCGCCGTCCACCGCGCGGTCCGCAGCCTGCGCGCGGGCGAGTGCGGGCTCGCCATCGCCGGCGGCGTGAACCTCATGCTCAGCCCCACCCCGTTCGAGTGCTTCGAGCTGGCGGGGATGCTCGCCCCTGACGGCCGCTGCAAGACCTTCGACCAGTCCGCCGACGGGTACGTACGCGGCGAGGGCGTCGTCGCCGTCGTGCTCAAGCCGCTGGCCGCCGCCGAGGCGGACGGGGACCACATCCACGCCGTGATCCGCGGCAGCGCCGTCGGCCACTCCGGCCGCGCCGCGTCGCTCACCGCGCCGAGCCCCGAGGCGCAGGCCGACGTCATCGTCGACGCCTGGCGCGCCGCCGCTCTCGACCCGGCGACCGCCACCCACGTGGAGACCCACGGCACCGGCACCAGCCTCGGCGACCCCATCGAGATCGAGGGCCTGAAGCAGGCGTTCGCCCGCCTCTACGCCGCCTGGGGCCACGACGCCCCCGCCGAGCCGCACATCACGCTGGGCTCGGTCAAGACCGCCATCGGCCACCTGGAGGCGGCGGCCGGTCTCGCCGGCCTGGTCACGATGGTGCAGGCGCTGCGGTACGGGAAGCTGCCCGCCCTGCGCCACTTCGAGACGCTGAACCCCTACATCCGCCTGGACGGCAGCCCCTTCCGCATCGGCGACCGCGCCGGCGACTGGCCGCGCCACACCGCCCCCGAAGGACCCGCCACCCCACGCCGCTGTGGCGTCAGCTCCTTCGGCTTCGGCGGCAGCAACGCGCACGTCGTGCTGGAGGAGTACGAGCGCGAGCCCGCCGCCGACGAGGCGCCGAGCGCCCCGCTGCTGATCCCGCTGTCGGCCCGTACGCCCGACGCGCTGCGCGACTACGCCCGCGAGCTGGTCCGCCACCTCGACCTGCACGCGCCGGCCGAGGGCACCGCCGACTTCGCCCTCACCGCGCTCGCCGACACCCTGCAGCTCGGCCGGGAGCCGATGGCGGCCCGGCTCGCGGTCGTCGCGGAGGACGTCGACGAACTGTACGACGCGCTGGTGCACTTCCTGCGCGGCGAGGACCAGGGCGACACCTGGTGGAGCGGGCAGGCCACCGGCGCCGCGGACCTCTCGCGCGCGCTGCTCGCCGGGCCCGAGGGCAACACGTACCTCGACGCGCTCGCCACCGCGGGCAAGACCGCGGCCCTCGCCCGGCTCTGGGCGGCCGGGGCGGACTTCGACTGGGCGCTGCTGCGCGGCGGCAGGCCCGTACGCCGCACGCCCCTGCCGACGTACCCCTTCGAGCGCCGCCCGATCCGCCCGCAGGACCTCGTCCCGCACGTCCTGCTGACTCCAGGACAGGCGCAGCCCGCCCTCGTCGCAGCCCCCGCACCCGCGGCCCTGGCCGCCGCCCCGGCCCCTGCCGCGCTGCCGAGCGGCGCGGGCGCCGCGCAGGAGGCCGTGCTGGGGCATCTCGTGGGGCTCTTCGCCGAGGAGCTGAAGTGGCGGCCGGAGGAGATCGACCCGCGGGCCGGCTTCGACGACCTGGGCCTCAGCTCCCTGCTGGTGGAGAAGCTGCGCCGGCGGCTGGAGGAGCACTACGGGCCGGTCGACAGCGCCACGCTCTTCACGTACAAGAACCTCGACGCGCTCGCGCGCCACATGGCGGGACGGGTACGCACCCTGCCCGCCGCGACGCCCGCACCCGCGGCCGTCCAGCCCGCCGCCGCGCAGCCCGCCGCCGCGCAGCCCGCCGCGGTCCAGCCCGCCGCCGTGCAGCCCGCTGCCTCGGGGGCCGGCACCGCGGACATCGCCATCGTCGGCATCAGCGGCCGCTACCCCAAGGCCCCCACCCTGGCCGATTTCTGGGACCGGCTGCTGGCAGGCGACGACTGCGTGGACGAGATCCCACTCGACCGCCCGGGCTACCGCCGCTACGCGGAGCTGGCGCGCGAGAAGTTCGGCGACCAGTGGCCGCGCTGGGGCGGCTTCCTCGACGACGTCGACGCCTTCGACCCGCAGTTCTTCCACATCTCGCCGCGCGACGCCCGGCTGCTCGACCCGCAGGAGCGGCTCTTCCTCACCACCGCGTGGGAGACCCTGGAGGACGCCGGGTACACCCCCGCCTCGCTGGCCGACCCCGAACTCGGCGACGAGCGCGGCTCGGTGGGCGTCTTCGCCGGGGTGACGTACAACAACTACCAGATGTTCGCGGGCGGCGACCTGGACGAGGGCGTCTGGCGCATCGTCGGCTCGCAGACCTTCTCGGTCGCCAACCGCATCTCCCACCTGCTCAACCTCGGCGGCCCCAGCCTGACCCTGGACACCGCCTGCTCCTCCTCCCTCTACGCCATCCACCTGGCCGTCGCCGCGATCCGCCGCGGCGAGTGCGCCATGGCGCTGGCCGGCGGGGTGAACCTGTCGCTGCACCCGAGCAAGTACGTGATGCTCGCCGAGGCCGGGTTCCTCGCCGAGGACGGCCGGTGCCGCGCCTTCGCCGAGGGCGGCACCGGCTACGTACCGGCCGAGGCGGTCGGCGCGGTGCTCCTCAAGCCGCTCGACCGGGCGCTGGCCGACGGCGACCGGATCCACGCCGTCATCAAGGGCTCGGCGGTCAACAGCGACGGCCGCACGTACGGTTACGGCGTCCCCAACCCCGTCGCGCAGGCCGAGCTGGTACGCGCCGCGCTCGCCGACGCCGGGGTCGACGCCGGCTCCATCGGCTACGTCGAGGCGCACGGCACCGGCACCAGCCTCGGCGACCCCATCGAGGTCCGCGGCCTCACCGAGGCGTACGCGGACGCCGCCGCCCCGCACCGCCGCGACGGCCGCCCGGCCTGCGCCATCGGCTCGGTGAAGGCCACCATGGGCCACGCCGAGGCGGCGGCCGGTATCGCCCAGGTCACCAAGGTGGTGCTGCAGTTGCGGCACGGCACGCTCGTGCCCTCCCTGCTGCACACCCCCGAACTCAACCCGAACCTCGACCTCGACAGCACGCCGTTCGCCGTGCAGCGCGAGACCGCCACCTGGGAGCCGCCGGTGCTGCCCGGGCCCGGCGGGGCCGTGGCCGGGCCGCGCCGCGCGGGCGTCAGCTCGTTCGGGGCGGGCGGCGTCAACGTCCACCTGATCCTGGAGGAGGCCCCGGCCCGGCCCGCCCCGGCCGCCACTGCCGGCCGGCCGCTGGTGTTCCCGCTGTCGGCCCGTACGCCCGAGAACCTGCGCGCGTACGCGGCCCGCATGGCGGCGTTCCTGCGCGCCCTGCCCGCGGAGCCCGGCGCCGAGGACCCGGAGGTGCCGCGGGCCGCCGACGTCGCGTACACGCTCCAGCACGGCAGGGAGCCGATGGAGTACCGCGCCGCGTTCGCGGCCCGCACCCTCGCCGACGCCGCCGAGCGCTTCGCGCGTGTCGCCGCCGGCGACGACGCCGACGGGAGCGTCAGCACCGGCCGCCGCCCCGGCCGGTCGGGCGCCGCGCCCGCGGTGCCCGCCGACGCCGCACCGGAGCAGGCCGCCGCGCTGTGGGCGGCGGGCGGCGACGCGGACTGGGCGGCCCGGCCCACCGGCGGGCGCCGGGTGTCGCTGCCGACGTACCCCTTCTCGCAGGAGCGCTACTGGCTGGAGCCGAGCGCCACGAACCCGGCACGGCCGACCGCACCGGCCGTGCCGATCCCCGTCCCCGCGCCGCGGAAGGCCCCGGAGGCGACGGTCGCCGCGGCGGCTCCCGCGCCGCGGGAGGCGGCCGCCGCGGCGGACCTGCTCGCGTCGCTGGCCGCCGCGCCCGTGAGCGAGCGCCACACCGCGCTGGCCACGCGGATGCAGCAGACGCTCGGCGAGCTGCTGGAGTTCCCGCCCGGCAGCCCGCCGGACCGGCAGCGCGGCTTCTTCGAGCTGGGTATGGACTCGGTGATGGCCGTCCGCCTCGGCAACCTGCTCGAAGAGGCGCTGGGCCTGGTCCTGTACGCCGGGGTCGTCTTCGACTACCCGTCCATCGACGAACTCGCCACCTACCTGCTGGACGAGCTGAGCCTCGACGACGCCGCCGCCCCTGCGGCGCCGGAACCCGCCGCGGAGGCACCGGAGTCCGCGCCCGACGGCGCCCTCCAGGTCGTGCACTACACCGCCGGCTGGGAGCCGGCCGCCGCCCCCGAGGGCCCCGCCTCCTGGCTCACCGGACCCGTGCTCGTCTTCGACGACGACGGCGCCCTCACCGAGCGGGTACGCGACCGCCACTCCGGCGCCGCGCCCGTCGTCGGCGTCCGGCCCGGCGAGGCGTACGAGGTGGCCGGCGACGGCCGTACCGTACGCGCCGGGTCCGCCCAGGACCACGCCGCGCTGCTCGCCGGACTCGACGCCCCGCCGGTCACCGTGCTGCACGCGTGGAGCGATCCGCGTACCGCGCTCACCTCGGTCTTCCACCTGAGCCAGGCGCTCCTGCGGCAGGGCCTGCGCGCCCCCGTGCGGCTGCTGCGCGTCACCGCCCACGCCGACGGCGGGCCCGACCCGCTGGCGGAGGCGTTCGGCGGCTTCGCCCGCAGCGTCGACCACGAGAACCCGCGGCTCGTCCAGCAGGCCGTCGCCGTACGCACCGCCGCGGGCGAGGACCCCGCCGCCGCCCTGCTGCGCGCCTGCGAGGCCGAACTCGCCGCGGACGCCCGCGCCGACGCCGAGGTCCGCCACGACGCGGACGGCCGCCGGGTGCGCAGGCTCCGCGAGCTGCCCGCGGTACGCCCCGACGCGCCGGCCGGCGTCGCGGTCCGGCCGGGTGGCACGTACGTCATCACCGGCGGCGGAGGGGGCCTCGGCCTGCTCTTCGCCGAACACCTCGCCCGCCAGGCCCGGGTGAACCTGCTGCTCGTCGGCCGCTCTCCGCTCACCGGAGAGCGCCAGGAGGCCCTGGAGCGCATCCGCGCCCTGGGCGCCGACGTCCGCTACGAGCGCGCCGACGTCGCCGACCGCGGCGACGTCGAGTGGATCCTGGCCGCCGCCCGCAACCGCTGGGGCAGCGTGCACGGAGTCATCCACTCCGCGGGCGTGCTGCGCGACGGGCTGCTGCCCAACAAGACCGCCGACGAGATCGACCTGGTCCTCGCCGGCAAGGTCGACGGCGCCGTCCACTTCGACGCCGAGACCGCCGCGGACGACCTCGACTTCTTCATGGTCTTCTCGTCGCTCGCCGCGCTCGCGGGCAACCCCGGGCAGGTCGACTACGCCTTCGCCAGCCGCTTCCTGAACGCCTTCAGCCGCCGCCGCGAGGAGCTGCGCGCCGCGGGCGAGCGGTCCGGCGCGAGCATCGCGCTCGTCTGGCCGTTCTGGCGCGACGGCGGCATGCGGGTCGACGAGTCGACGGAGGGCTTCGTACGCCGCCGCCTGGGCCTGACGCCGCTGGAGAACGCGGTCGGGGTGGAGGCGTTCGACGCGGCGCTGCGGCACGCCGCGCCGGAGTTCGGCGTCGTGCACGCCGAACGGGACAAGTTGCAGCGGGTGCTGCGGATCGAGCCGCCGGCCGCCGGACCCGCAGAGGAGAAGCCCGCGGCGGCCGCCAAGGCCGGCGGCGGCAAGCCGGCCGCCGCGAAGGGCGATTCGACGGTGGAGATAGAGCTGAAGGGCGTCCTGACCGAGCTGGGGCTCTAGCCCACGGCCCGCGGGGGAGAGGAAACGGCGATGACGGACAAGGCACTGCTGAGGCGTTCCCTGGAGGCCGTGCGCACCCTGCGCGAGCAGGTCGACGAGCTGCGCGCGCGGGCCGCGGAGCCCATCGCCGTCGTCGGCCTCGGCTGCCGCTTCCCCGGCGGCGCGGACGGCCCCGAGCGGTTCTGGGAGCTGCTGCGCGAGGGCCGCGACGGCGTCGTGGACGTGCCGGGGGACCGGTGGCCCGTCGAGGGCTGGTACTCCTCCGACCGGAACGAGCCCGGGACCTCGTACACCCGCCGCGGCGGGTTCCTCGCCGAGGGCGCCCACGCGTTCGACGCCGGGTTCTTCGGCATCACCGACGCCGAGGCCCGCGACATGGACCCGCAGCACCGGCTGCTGCTGGAGACGAGCTGGCAGGCGCTGGAGAGCGCCGGGCTGCTGTCGGGGACCACGGCCGAGCGGCGCGTCGGCGTCTTCGTCGGCGTCTCCGGCTCGGAGAACACCCTGCTGCCCCGGTCGCCGCGGGCGGCGGGCCCGTACACCGCGACCGGCTCCGCGATCAGCGTCGCCGCGGGCCGCATCGCGCACACCTTCGGGCTGCGCGGCCCGGCCCTCGCCGTGGACACGGCCTGCTCGTCGTCGCTGCTCGCGGTGCACCTCGCGGTCGAGAGCCTGCGCCGCGGCGAGTGCACCGCCGCCCTGGCCGGCGGGGTCAGCGCCATGATGTCGCCCGCCGTGATGGTCGCGCTGTGCCGGATGGAGGCGCTGGCCGAGGACGGCAAGTGCAAGGTCTTCGACGCCGCCGCCGACGGCTACGTACGCTCCGAGGGCAGCGGCATGGTCGCCCTCATGCGCGCCTCGGACGCCGCAGCCGTACGCGCCCCGGTCCTCGCCCTCATCCGCGGCTCCGCCGTCAACCACGACGGCCGCACCAGCGGCCTGACGGTTCCCAACGGCCGCGCGCAGCGCGAGCTGATCGCCGACGCCGTCGCCGCGGCCGGGGTCGAGCCGCGGGCCGTGGACTACCTGGAGGCGCACGGCACCGGCACCGCACTGGGCGACCCCATCGAGGTACGCGCCGCCGCCGACGTGCTCTGCACCGACCGCGACCCCGCGGCGCCGCTGCGCATCGGCGCCGTCAAGTCCAACATCGGGCACCTGGAGGCCGCCGCCGGGGTGGCGGGCCTGATCAAGACCGTACTCGCGCTGCGCCACGGCGAACTCCCCGGCGGGCTGCACCTGAACGAGCCCAACCCCCGCCTCGGCGTCGAGCGGCTGCCGGTGGCGCTGTGCGACCGTACGGCGACGTGGCCGCGGCACGCCGACGGCCGGGCCCGTACCGCGGGCGTCAGCTCCTTCGGCTTCTCCGGCACCAACGTGCACGTCGTGCTCACCGAACCGGACGCCCAACCGCCGCGCCCCGCGGGCCCCGAGCGCCCCGCGCACGTCTTCGCGCTCTCCGCGCGCGACCCCGAGGGCCTGCGCGAGGCCGCCGCCCGGCACGGCCAGTGGCTCGCGACGCACCCCGACGCGACCCTTGCCGACTTCTGCCACACCGCCACCGCGCGCCGCGCGCACTTCGCCCACCGCACCGCGTTCGTCACCGCCTCGCGTGACGACCTCGCGCGCCGGCTCGCCGCGCTCGCAGCGGGCGAAGGACCCGAGCCGGCCGCGGTACCGCGGCAGACCGCGGCGGCCGAGGCGGTCGGCGCCCGCGACCGGGCCCCCGCGCCGCCGGTCGCCTTCCTCCTCGACGCCACCGCGCCCGCCGCGGAGCGCATCACGGAGACGCTGTACGCCACCCACCCGGGCTTCCGCGCACACGTCGACCGGTGCACCGCGGAACTGCGTGCTCCCGCGGCGGAGTCGGACGGCGCGCCCGCCGCGCTCGCCGCCGACGTACGGACCGTGGCCTGCCAGATCGCGCTGGTCCGTACGCTCGCCGACTGGGGCATCGCCGCCGGCGCCGTCGCCGGCGGTGCCGCGCCCGGGGACCTCGCCGCCGCCGTCCTCAGCGGCGCCCTCGACGCCCCGACCGCCGGCGCCCTGCTCGCCGCCCGGCACGGCGCCGCCGCCCCGCCGGCCGCGCTTCCGCAACGTCCGCGCGCGCTGCGGCTGCTGCACGGGCCCGACGCCGGCGAGGCGGGTGCGGACCAGGCCGCCGACCCCGGGTTCTGGCTGCGCACAGGGCCCGGCGTCCGCCCCGAGGCCGCCGCCGCGGCGCTCGCCGCGCACGGCTACGACACCCTCGTCCACCTCGGCGGCCCCGCGGGGCGGCACGCCCCCGGTGAGGTCCGCGGGCTGCCCGGTGACGACATCTGGCGCGAACTCCTCGGCTGGCTGGCGGACCGGCACGTCGCCGGCCAGGACGTCGACTGGTCCGCCTGCGACGACGGCTACGAGCGGACCCGGCTCGACCTGCCGGGTCAGACGTTCCGACGCCGTACGCACCGCCCGGACGCCGCGGCACTCGATGCCGCTCCCGCGGCGTCCGGGGCCGGTGCGCCCATGGGAGCGCTCGGGCTGCGGCAGGTCGCCTCGCCGCTCGCGCAGCGCCAGTACACGGCCGACGTCAGCCGCGCGGCGCTGCCCGAAGTCGCCGACACCGCCGGGGTCCTGCACGTCGGCTACTACCAGGAGCTGCTCGCCGCCGCGGCCGGGACGGGCCCCGGGCTGCGGCTGGACGACGTGCGGTTCGAGCGGGCGCTGACGCTCGCCCGCGGCCAGGAGCGCACCGTGCACCTGGCGGTCGGCCCGGCAGACGGCGACGGCTGGGCGGAGTTCTCCGTACACAGCCGGGAGGCCGGGGACGCCTCGCCGGACACCTCCGGGGACGAGGGCTGGCACCGGCACGCCGCCGGCCGGCTGCGCCCCGGCGGCGGGGGAGCGGAGCCGGGTCCGCTGCCCGAGGCGGCGCGGGCGGAGATCCGCGAGCGCTGCCCCGTACGCTTCGAAGGCGCCGAGTTCTACCGGCAGATGGCCGAACGCGGCGTCCCCCTGGGCCCGTCCGTCGAATGGGTCGACGAAGCGTGGCTCGGCGAGGGCGAGGTGCTGGCACGCTTCCGCCTGCCGACACCCGCCGAGACCGGGACCGCCACCGGTCGCCCGGAGCGCGCGCTTCCCGTGCCCGCCGGGATGCTGGACGCCTGCGTGCAGCTCTACGCGCTCGCCGCCGGCCCCCAACTGGCCGAGCGGGACCTGTTCATGACCGCCCGCCTCGGCGAGGTCGGCTTCGGCGCGCCCGCCGAGGGCACCCTGTGGTGCCACGTCCGGCTGACCGCGCCGGTCGGCGAACTGCTGGTCGGCGAACACCTGCTGTGCGCGGAGGACGGCGCGGCGGTCGGCTGGGGCCGCGGCACCGAGATCAGTGTCATCAGCCCGAGCACCGGGACGTACGAGACTCCCGTCGACGACGTACGCGACGACGCGGCCCGGCAGCGCTTCCACGGCCCGGACGGCGCCGCCGCGCTGCGGGACCTGCTCACCGGCATGGTCGCCGAACTGCTCCAACTGCCGCCCGCCGAGGTCCCGAGCGGCCGGCCGCTCGCCGAGACGGGCCTGGACTCCCTCGCCGCGCTGGAGCTGCGCCAGCGGGTACGCGCCGAGACCGGCGTCGACCTCCCGGTCGACCTGCTCATCGCCGGGCCGTCGCTGGACGAGGTGGTGGAGCGGCTCTGCGGGTCCGTTGCGGGCGACGAGCCGGCCGCGCCCCGCCCATACGACGTGGACGGCAGGCTCTGGCTGCCCGTCACGCCGCAGGACGACGCCGCCGTGCGGCTGTTCTGCCTCCCGTACGGCGGCCGCGGCGCGTCCCTCTACCGGGACTGGCCGGGCGGTGCGGACGCCGGTGTCGAGGTGGTGCCCGTGCAGTTGCCCGGCCGGGAGGAGCGCGCCGACGAGCGCTGCCTGGCCGACGCCGACGAGGCCGTCGACGCCGTCGCGCAGGCGCTCAAGCCGTATCTGGACCGGCCGTTCGCCTTCTACGGGCACAGCATGGGCGCCCTCCTCGCGTACCGCCTGGCCCACCGGCTGGGCGCGGAGTACGGGGAGCTGCTGCGGCACCTGTTCGTCGGCGCGTTCAGCGCCCCGACCGGCGGCGAGAACCCGCTCGGCGCCCGGCTGCGCGCGGTGACCCAGCGGCTCGGCTACGAGCAGATGCCGGAGCACGAGGAGCTGGCGCGGGTACGGCGGGCGCAGCCGCGGCTCTACGACACGGCGCTGCGCGCGGAGCTGGGCGAGCACCTGGCGGGCAAGGCGGACGTGGCCATGGACGGCGCGGGCTACTCGGACCTGCGGGTGGTGCAGAGCTACCGGCACGATCCGGCGGAGGCGCCGCTGCGGGTGCCGGTGACGGCGTTCCACGGCGCCGGCGACCCGGTGGTCGCGGAGCAGGACGCCGACGGGTGGCGGCCGTTGACGGATGCCGGGTTCGAGCTGCTGGTCGTACCGGGTGACCACTTCTTCGTCCACGGCGACCAGAGCGGCGCGCGGGTCCTGGCGGAGATGGCCGCGCGACTGCGGCAGCCGGTACGGGCCTGACCCCGGAAGCCCCGCCGCGGGCCCGTATCCGGGCCGGACAAGCCGAAGGGGCGGGCGAAGCCGGTGGCTTCGCCCGCCCTTCGTCGTAGCAGGACCGGGTGGCCTCGTCAGACCGCCGCGGGCAGCTCCAGCCGCTCGTCGGCGACGAGGATGGCCTGCTGCAGGTTGCGCAGCGCCCGGCAGGGCTCCAGGCCGAGTTCCTCGTTGAGACGGGTCCTGGCCTGCTGGTACGTACGCAGCGCGTCCGCCTGCCGCTCCGAGCGGCACAGCGCGAGCATCAACTGCCGGTAGAACGTCTCCCGCAGCGGGTACTCCGCCGTCAGCGCGGACAGCCGGCCGATCAGCTCGCGGTGCAGCCCGAGGCTCAACTGCGCCTCGATCAGCCACTCCAGGTACTCAAGGCGCGTCTCCTCGAGCCAGGTGGCGAAGCCCGCGATGATCGGGCCGTCGCACAGGTCCCCGAGGACCGGACCGCGCCACAGGGAGAGCCCGTCCTCGAAGGCGGTGGCGGCCTGCTCCGGCCGGCCCTCCTTCAGGTGCAGGCGCCCCCGGTGCAGCAGCTCCTGGAAGCGGTCCACGTCGAACTCGTCGTCCTCCAGGTGCAGCAGGTAGCCGGGCGGGCGGGTGAGGATCGGATTGTTCCGGCTGCCGGGCTCGCCGAGGAACTTGCGGAGCTGCGAGATGTAGACGTGGATGCCCGCGGTCGCACGGCGCGGCGGGTTCTGCCCCCAGATCTCGGCTATGGCCTCGTCGATCGAGACCACCTGCCGGGCACGGATCAGTAACAGGACGAGGAGCACCTGCATCTTCTTGGCGCTCACGAATCTGCTGCCGCGACTGTCCACCACCCGGACGGGTCCGAGTATTTCGTACTGCACTTTTCAACCCCCGATGAATTTCTCTAGGCCGAAGTGCTCAGTTTCCATGGCACTGTTGTTCAATTCTCTCGCCGCTACAGGCAGGGGAGCTTGTGTGTGACGCGGCGATGCTGTACAGGTCTTTGCAGGTTATGGAGGGGGTAGGGGGTGCCGAAACCCCTACCCACCCCTAAGTCCCCCCTAGGTGTTGTCAGGGGTATTGCGCAGGGCGCGCAGCGGCGTGTGTGACACATTCACGCCCCCCGGCCAATACATCGTGATCATCCGCCGTTCTCGCAAATGCCCGGTATTCACCACAGCGTATCCGCTGCCCGATATCCGAGTGCGCGGCCGCCGGAATACGCCCGTCCCGTATGGCAACGGCCGCAGGGCCCCCTGGCGCGCCAGGGGGCCCTGCGGCCGTTGCGGGACTCCAGCGGACCGGCCGGAGGCCGGGAGGGGCGGGCTGAGCGGCCTCAGCGCAGGGCGTGGCCCTGGCGCATCGCCAGCAGCGAGCCGAACGTCCAGTCCACGGTCTGCTGCACGTGCGCCGGCGCACCGTGCACGTCGTCGAACTCGTTCATGCTGACCTGCTTCACGTGCTGCCGCACGAACGCCGGGTCCCCGGCCGGGATGATCTCGTCGCGCAGGCTGGCGGAGTAGCAGACGGGGATCTCCAGCGCGGCCAGCTCCTCGGGCGTCAGCGCCCAGTCGGCGAGCGCCTTGTGCAGCGCGCCGTCGTCGCCCTCGGCGGTGCCCGTCAGCCGGGCCAGCGTGTGCCGGGTGATGCCGGGCACGCCGCGCAGCCAGTCGGCGTCGCCGAAGAACTCGCTCACCGGCGCCCCCGACGTCACGATGCCGCGCAGCCGGGCATCGTGCCCGGCCCAGCGCAGCGCCAGGTGCCCGCCGAAGCTGTTGGCGAGGGCGTACGTGTCGGCCACGTCGGCCCGGTCCGCAATCGCGTCGAGCACGGCGGGCAGCATCCGCCAGCTCTCCCGGTCGTACGGGAGGGTGTTCTCGCCGATGCCCGGCAGCTCGGTGACGACGATGGCCATACCCAGCGCCGCCGCCTGGAGCGTCACCGGCGCCCACTGCTCCTTGAGGCTGACGATCCCGCCCGTCACCAGCAGCACCGGCTTCGGCTCCGCCGCCGAGAGCCCGCCGGCCCAGGCCACCACCTCGCCGTCGGCCAGCGGCGCGGTGACCCGCTCGATGCCCTGCTGGCCGGCGCTCCAGCGGTCGAACGCCGACCGGCACTTCTCGTACGCCTCCTGCCGCGCCGGGCCGTCGACGACGGGGAAGCGGGCCATGGTGTAGCAGAGGAACGCGGGCAGCAACTGCCCGGCGCCGTCCAGTTCCGCGGCCGCCGCCGACCACTCCGCCGTCCACGAGCCGGGGGCGCCGTCCTCGTCGTTGGTGATGCGGTCGAGCACCTTCTCGTACTGCCCGGGGGGCAGTTGCAGCGCCTTGGCGTGGACGAGCGCGAACTCCTTGAGCTCTGTGACGTCGTTCATCGTGTTCCCTCCCGCGCCCAGCGCACGGTCAGGGCGAGGTGGCCGGGCACAGCGTCGATCTGCCGCAGCTCGTGACGGAAGTCGGCGGTCCCGTCCTCGGCGTGCCCGTGGGCGTCGAAGCCGTTCCGTGAATAGAAGTCCCTGACCTTGCCGTTCTTCGGCGACGGCACATACCGTGCCGCGACCGCCTCGGCCCCCTCGGCCCTGGCGTGCTCCAGCAGCGCGGCGAGGCAGCCCTGCTCGATGCCGCGCGCGAAGACCCGGCAGCTCAGCAGGAAGTTGTCGACGTGCCACACGGGCCCGTCTGTCCGTACGAACACCGCACCGACCAGGCCGTTGTCGCCGAAGCGGTCGCCGGAGCGGATGGCCAGGACCAGGTTCCCCGGCGAGCCGGCCAGGGAGGCGACCTCGTCCTGCTGGAGCCGCCGGGTGGTCAGGTTGAACTGGTTGGTGCGCTGAGTGAGCTGGGCGACGCGCGGCACGTCGGCCTCGGCGGCGGCGGTCAGCTCCACCCGTACGTCCAGCTCGCGCAGGTAGTCGTCCAGCGAGGAGAAGGAGTCGAGGAAGTCCTTGCGGACCAGTTCCTCGCGGTAGCGCTCGGGGCGGCGGACGTCGTCGTCGGTGAGGTCCCGTACGTCGAACCAGCCGTCGGCGAGCAGCCGCCCGGCGTGCAGCGCCGGGTCGCCGTCGAGGTGGAGCACCGTGACCTCGGGCAGCTCGCGGGCCACCAGGCCGCACTCGTAGGGGCTGTCGTCGGCGAAGACGAACGAGTCGAGGCCGAGGTTGAGGTCCTCGGCCAGCGCCCGCAGGTTGTCGTGCTTGGGCGACCAGTTGGCGACCACCCGGACGAAGTCGTCTTCGCGCAGGGTCATCTCGGGGTGGTCGCGCAGCACCTCGCGTACGGGCTCCACGTCGTTCTTGCTGACGGCGGCCACCAGCACCCCGCGCGAGGCGAGCTGCTTGACCACCCGCTGCATGCGCTGGAACGCGCGCCCCGTGCGGCCGTCGGCGACCTCGATGCCCTCCCGGCCGTCGTCGCCGAGCACGCCGCCCCACAGCGTGTTGTCCAGGTCGACCGCGAGCACCTTCTTCGCCCGCCCGGACCGGCTGCGGGCGAGGTGCGCGACCTCCCGCGCGACGGCGGCGGTCAGCTCGGCCGCGAACGGCGTGCCGACGTAGGTCGCCAGCCGGTCCTCGGCGAGGGCGGCGGGGCCGGTGAGGAGCGGGTCGAGGTCGAGGACGACGAGGCCGGGGTGCTCGTCCATCAGCCCGAGCAGCCGGGCGTTGCCCTCGCGCCAGACGGCGCCGAGCCGGGCGCGGGAGCGGTGGTCCACGAGCTGGGCGGTGAACTCCCGGGGGAGCGGCATCGTGGTGTAGACGAGGGTGCCGGAGCCGGAGGTGCCGTGGGTGGCCGCGAGCTTGCCGAGGAGGTGCACCTTCTCGGTCAGCACCCGCTCGACGTCCTCGGGCCGCCACGGACGCGGTACCTCGTCGAAGACGATCCCGGCGGCCAGCAGGCACACCACGAGGTCGGTGCCGGCGGCGTAGACCTCGCCGGCCGGGTCGGCGAGGTCGAACAGCCAACTGTCGTAGTCCGCGACGTGGGAGCGCAGCAGCATGCCGTGCCTGGCCAGCTCCATGGTGAGCGGCGGCACGAGGCCGGCGACCGTGCCGTGCCCGGTGACCGCGACGGACACGGTGGGGATGCCGGGGTGGACGGCGCGCACCTCGTCGGGGGAGAGGCGGGACAGCAGCCGCCCGGCGCGCTGCCGTTCGTCCTCACCGAGGCCGTGCAGCAGCGCAGGGAGTCTCGGGTACTCCGCGACCAGGCTTCCGGACCGGTGCAGCTCCGCGACGGGATCCGGAGTGGATGGCGGGGGAGCGGGGGCAGCGGACACGGATCTCACACCTCCTGGTGGACCAGCGCAGCGGGCCGCCGGGCGGGCGCGACGGGAGAGGCGCGGGCGGACCGCCCCCAGGCTCGCCAGCGGGGCTTGACGGGGCCTTGGAGGGGTCTAAAGCGGTCGTACGCAGCGGTGGCGGCCCGGCGCGCCGGGCCGCCACCGAGGGCGCCTCCGGCCCCGCGGCTGTGCATGCCCCCGGAGCCCGTACGCCACGGGCGCCGCGCGCCGCTGCGTGAACACAGCGGCGCGCGACGCCCGTTGAGGACCTCTGCGATCCCGTCAGCCGGTCGCCTCCAGCGCGAAGCCCGACTTGATCCACTTGCTCGACTCGATGGCGACGCCGAGGGCCCGGTCGCCCGCGGCGAGCTTCGGCAGCAGCCGCTCCAGTTGGAAGAACACCAGCGCGTTGCCGTTGTTGCCGGTCTCGTCGACGCAGGAGACCTCCTGCGCCTCCGGCGCGCCCATCCGCTCCCGGATCTTCGCCGTCATCCGCCCGGAGAGCTGCGGCGGCAGCACGTAGGTCAGCTCGTCCGGCTTCCAGTCCAGCCCGTCCAGCAGTTCCCCGGCCGACTCGGCGGCCATCTCCGGCACCGCCGCCTCGATCGCCTTGTAGTCCTCGCTGACCGGCGGGCCGTCGAACCGGCGGCTCGCGCCGTACCAGTCGAGCGTCTGCCCGGGCTGCTTGCCCAGCCCCACCAGCCTGGTGAACACCGCCCGCAGCGCGGGCCCCGGCGACGGCTCCGCGGTCAGCACCAGCGCGCCGGCACCGTCCCCGAACAGCATGAGGTTCACCAACTGTGCGGGCGGCAGCGCCGCGGCGTCCATGTCCGGGTCGACGAGCTTCGCCGAGACGTCGCCGCCGAGCACCAGCGCCGTGCGGTGGCTGCCCGACAGCAGCAGCCCCGCCGCCACCGACAGCGCCTGCACCGCGCCCGAGCACCCGGACTGCAACTGGTACGTCGGCACCTGGTCGATGCCGAGCCGGTCCGCGACGACGTTCACCGTCGTCGGCATCAGCATGTCGGGCATCGCCGTGCCCATCACGACCACGTCGACGTCCGACGGCTCCAGGCCGGCCGCGGCCAGCGCCCGCCGACCCGCCGTCTCGCCGAGGTCGGCGAGCGAGAACCGCGGCTCACCGGTCTCCAGATCGACCGCGAGATGGCGGTACTTCGTGCCGACGAACGCCTCCGCCCACTGCTCCCACATCGGGCCCAGGCCCATGCGGCGGCCCAGGGTCGCGTTGTCGATGGGCGGGCCCGGCGACGCCGTGCCGAGGCCGGCGACCCGCAGGCCGCTCTCCGGGTTCAGAACGAGCACGTGATCACCAGGCCACCGGGAGCGAGCTCGCGGCGTACATCGTCGCCTCCGCGCGCAGCGGCACCTCTTCCGGCTCGACCGCCAGCCGCAGGTCGGGGAAGCGGCGGAAGAGCGCCGAGTAGGCGATGCGCATCTCCACCCGGGCCAACTGCTGGCCCAGGCACTGGTGGATGCCGTAGCTGAACGCCATGTGCCCGGAGGTGGAGCGGCTGACGTCGAAGCTGTCCGCGTCCTCGAAGCGCCCCGGGTCGCGGTTGGCCGCCGACAGGGACACCGTGACCCCGTCGCCCGCCTTGATCAGCTTGCCCTCCAGCTCGACGTCCTCCAGCGCGGTGCGCGGCACGCCGAACTGGGCGATCGTCAGGTAACGCATCAGCTCCTCGACGGCGTTGCCGAACAGCTTCGGGTCCTCGCGCAGCCGCTTGACCTCGCCGGGGTGGCGCAGCAGCGCGTACGTGCCGAGCGACAGCATGCTGGCGGTCGTCTCGTGCCCCGCCATCAGCAGCAGCATCCCGATGCCGGTCAGCTCCGCGTCGTTCAGCTCACCGGTCGCGATCAGCCCGCTCAGCAGGTCGTCCTCGGGCTCCTTGTGCTTGAGCTGCACCAGCTCGTGGATCAGCCCGTAGATCGCGGCGAAGGCCGCCGCCACCTCCTCGCCGGACGAGCCGATGCGCATCACGGTCGTCGAGTGGTCCTGGAAACGCTTGCGCTCGCCGTACGGCACGCCCAGCAGCTCGCAGATCGCGAGCGAGGGAATCGGCAGCGCGAACGACGGCACCAGGTCCGTGGGCGGACCCTGCCGCTCCATCTCGTCCAGGTGCTCCTCGGTGATCTGCTCGATCCGCGGCTCCAGCGCCTTCATCCGCCGCACCGTGAACTGGCCGGTGAGCAGCCGCCGGTAGCGGGTGTGGTCCGGCGGGTCCATGTGCATGAAGAAGCCGGGCGGCACCTTCTCCCAGGGCCGGCCGCCGGAGGGCAGCTCGAACGGCACCTTCTTGATGTCGCCCCGGGCGCTGAACCGCTGGTCGCTGAGGACCTTCCGGGCCGCGGTGTGACTCGTCACCAGCCAGCCCACGTGCCCGTCCGGATACAGCAGCGGGCTCACCGGCTCCTCGGCACGCAGCCGGCCCAGCTCTTCCGGCGGGTCCAGCGGGCGCGGCCGCTCGGTCGGCAACCGCCGGGGCGGCGTGGACAGCGTGTCCGACATGACGCGTTTCCTTCCTCCGCATGCGAAGCCGCGGGGCCGGCACTGCCGGTCCACGCCTTTCCGCCCAGCCTCGGGTTATGGCCTTAAGGCGGACTTGGGCGTGCTTAAGGCGCGTCGGCAGGCTCGGCCGACTCCTCGAACCGGATGACCTGTCCCGGGCAGGAGCGCACGGCTTCGTCCACCGCCTCCCACTGCTCCTCGGCCGGGCGCTCTTCCAGCACCACGACCTGACCTGTCGCCTCATCCTGGTCGAAGACCCGCGGGGCCAGGAGCGTGCACATGCCAGACGCGACGCACCGCTCGATCTCGGTCTCGACCTGCATGGAGGAATCCCGCATGAGGGCATCCTTCCGGAAACTCGGATCCGTTGAACCGGCCCGTAGCGTAAGGCCATTCACCTCCGCCTTCGTAGCCGGAAAAGGCTTTAGAAACCGGCAAGTCACCCCCAAGCCGGGGCCCGCATGGTGAACCGGGCGGCATACGGCAACCGCCCGGCACCGGACCATGCGGAAAGGGCGGAACAGCAAATGGCGGAAGCAACCCGGGGCCCGAACACCCGAGTTCACGGAGTCGTACTCGGGGGCGGTCTCGCCGGCGTGCTGGCCGCACGGGCACTGCGGGACCACGTCGACCAGGTCACCGTGGTCGAACGCGACACGTACCCGGAGGAGCCCGAGCCCCGCAAGGGCGTCCCGCAGGGCCGGCACGCGCACATCCTCTGGTCCGGCGGCGCGGAGGCCATCGAGGCGCTGCTCCCCGGCACCCTGGACCGGCTGCGCGCCGCCGGCGCCCACCGCATCGGCGTCAAGGAGGACATGGTCCTCTACAGCGCCTACGGCTGGCAGCACCGCTTCCCCGGCTCCCACTACGCGCTCACCTGCAGCCGCCCCCTCCTCGACCAGACGGTCCGCAAGGCCGCCCTGGACCACCCGGACACGGAGGTGCTGACGAGGACCGAGGCGCACGGGCTGCTCGGCGACCGCACGTGCGTCACCGGCGTCCGCGTACGCACCTCGGACGGCGGCACGCGCGAACTGCCCGCCGACATCGTCGTCGACGCCACCGGCCGCGGCTCCCGGCTGCGGCACTGGCTCACCGACCTCGGCCTGCCGCCCGCCGCCGAGGAGAGCGTCGACACCGGACTCACCTACGCCACCCGCGTCTTCCGCGCCCCCGCCGGCGCCCCCGCGGACTTCCCCGTCGTCAGCGTCTACGCCGACCACCGCACCGGGCAGCCCGGCCGCAACGGCCTGCTCCTGCCCATCGAGGACGGCCGCTGGATCATCACCCTCTCCGGCACCCGCGGCGGCGAACCGACCGCCGACGACGCGCGCTTCGCCGAGTTCGCCCGCAGTCTGCGCGACCCGATCATCGCCGACCTGATCGAGGCCGCGGAGCCGCTGACGGCGGTGCGTACGACCCGCAGCACCCTCAACCGCCGCATGCACCTTGACCGCCTCGCCGACCGCCCCGAAGGGCTCGTCGCGCTCGGCGACTGCGTGGTGTCCCTCAACCCCATCCACGGCCACGGCATGAGCGTCGCCGCCCAGTCCGCCCGGGCCCTGGAGACCTCCCTGAGCCGCGCCGGCGGGCTGAAGCCCGGCCTGGCCCGTACGGCGCAGCAGGCCATCGCCGCCGCCGCCGACGCGCCCTGGCTGCTCTCCGCCTCGCAGGACCTGTGCTACCCCGACAACAAGGCCACGGTCAGCGACCCCCGCCTGACCACCCAGGCCGCGCAGCGGCAGGGGTTCGCCGACCTGGTCACCAGCGCGTCCCTGGTCAACGAGCGCGTCTGCGACGCCCTCACGGCCGTCACCACGCTCACCGCACCGCTGGGCAGCCTGGAGACGCCCGAGTTCCTGGCGTCGATGCGGCAGCAGGGCCGCCCGCCGCTGACGGCGGCGCCGCTGAAGGATGCGGAGGCGGCGGTGCTGCGGGCGGCGAAGTAAGCCGAGCCCGCGGCGAGGCAAAGCCCGCGGCGAGAACAACCCTGGAGAAAAGCAAAGCAACAAGAGAACCGCCCGCCGCGATCGCGGCGGGCGGTTCTCCTTTCACCGGCCTTTCACTGTCCGGGCGTCGAAGGTGCCTCGCTGCCGTCCGTACGGCCGAGCTGCCGGTCGATGAAGTCGAAGATCTCCTCCGTGGACGACTCCTGGATCTTGTTGCTCACGTCCTCGGCCGGGGCTGGACGTGCGTCGTTCCAGTTCGACAGCAGCGTCTGCAGCCGCAGCGTGATCCGCGAGCGCTCCGCCTCGTCCGCCGCGAGCTGCTTCAGCTCCAGCTCCAGCGCGTCCAGATCGGCGATCACCCGGCGCGACGCGCTGACCGCCTCCGGCATCAGGTCCGCCAGGATCCGGCCGGCCAGGGCGTCGGGGGTGGGGTGGTCGAAGATCAGGGTTGCGGGGAGGCGGAGTGCGGTGGTGGTGGTGAGCTGGTTGCGGAGCTGGACGGCGGTGAGGGAGTCGAAGCCCAGCTCCTTGAACGGGCGGTGCGGGTCGATCGTCTCCGCGGTGCCGTGGCCGAGGACCGCGGCGATGTTGCTCCGTACGACATCGAGGACCGCCTTGTGCCGCTGCTCCGGCTCGGGCAGCGCCGCGAGCTGCTCCGCCAGCGCGGTGCCGCCGGGCACGCCCGCGGTCGGCGCCGCGGCCGTACGGCGGGGGGCCCGTACGAGGTCGCGGAGGAGCGCGGGCAGGTGGGGTGCGGTGCGCAAGGTGCTCGGGTTGAGCGGTACGCACAGGTGGTGGGACGCGGAGGTGGTCAGCGCGACGTCGAGGAGGCGCAGCCCGTGCTCCGTCGTGAGCGGGGTGCCGGTGCGGTTCTGCTGGTGGGTGGTGAGGCGGCCGGTGAGGTCGGTGGTGTGCTGCCAGTAGCCCCAGGCGAGGCTCGTGGTGGGGAGCCCTTGCCTGGTGCGGTGGTGGGCGAGGGCGTCGAGGTAGGTGTTGGCGGCGGCGTAGTTGGCCTGGCCGGGGTTGCCGAGGGTGCCGGCGGCGGAGGAGTAGAGGACGAAGTGGGCGAGGTCCAGGTGCCGGGTCGCCTCGTGGAGGTGGTGCGCGGCGTCCACCTTGGGTGCCAGGACGGGGTGCAGGTCGTCGGGGGTGAGTTGGGTGAGGGTGGCGTCGTTGAGGGCACCGGCCGTGTGGACCACGGCAGTGAGCGGGTGCTGCTCGTCGACGGAGCCGACGAGGGTGCGTACGGCGTCGGCGTCGGTGACGTCGCAGGCGGTGAGGGTTACCTGGGCGCCGAGGTCGGTGAGTTCGGCGCGCAGGGCGTCGGCGCCGGGGTGGTCGGGGCCGCTGCGGGAGGCCAGCAGGAGGTGGCGTACGCCGTGCTCTGTGATGAGGTGACGTGCCGTCAGGCTTGCGAGACCGCCGGTGCCGCCCGTGATGAGCACGGTGCCGTCCGGGTCGAGTGGCCGGGACTCCGTCGCGGCGTCGTCGGTGGAGCGGGTGAGGCGGGGGATGAGGACCGTGTTGTCCCGGAGGGCGAGTTGCGGTTCGCCCGTGGCCAGTGCGTCGGTGAGGTGCGGGACGTCGGCCGCTTGCGTCCCGGGCTCGATGCCGGTGGTGTCGGTGTCGATGAGGTGGATGCGGTCGGGGTTCTCGTTCTGGGCCGTACGGACCAGGCCCCACAGCGGCGCATGGGCGAGGTGGATGTCCTCGGCCGGGTCGGTGGCCACCGCGTGGTGGGTGAGGACCGCGAGGCGGCGGTCGGTCTCGTCGTTGTCGGACAGCCAGCTCTGCAGGTGGGTGAGCAGCGCCTCGGTCGCCACGTGCGCCGCGGCCGGGGAGTCCTCGGCGGCCGGGACGGCGACGTACACGTCCACCCGGTCCGGATCCACCACCGCCGACTGATCGGCGGTGGCCGGGCTCCAGCCGAGGTGGAACAGGCTGTTGCGGGTGTCCTCGCTGCTACGGGCGCTGAGCGCCGCGGCGTCGATGGGCCGGGTGTTCAGCGCCGAGACCGTCGCCACCGGCGCGCCCGTCGTGTCCCAGGCGCGGAGGGCGAGGTCGTGGCCGTGCTCGCCCGTGGGGGCGAGGGTGGCGCGTAGCCCGGTGGCACCGGTGGCGTGGACCGACACACCGCTCCACGCGAACGGCAGCCGGAGCTGCCCGTCCGCCCCGTCGTTGTGCGCCGCGAGGGGGTGCAGTGCGGCATCGAGGAGCGCGGGGTGGAGGGTGTGGCCGGAGGCGTCGGCGCCCTGCGGGAGGGCGATCTCGGCGTGCAGGGTCCCGTCGGCTTCCTTCCAGGCCGCGGTCACGCCCTGGAAGACCGGGCCGTACTCGTAGCCAGCCGCGGCCAGCTCCGGGTAGAGCGCGCCGACCTCGAAGGGCTCCGCGCCTGCCGGCGGCCACTGGGTCAGCGGCTCGGCCGGGGCCGCCGGCTCGGCGGTCAGGGTGCCGGTGGCGTGGCAGGTCCAGGGCTCGGGCTCGGCCTCGTCGGTGTGCGGGCGGGAGTGGACGGTGACCTGCCACCGGCCCGTGCCGGACGAGTCGGATCCACCCTGGGGTGCGGCGGTGACCTGGAGGTCGCGGGCGCCGGTCTCCTGGAGCACCAGCGGTGCCTGGAGCGTCAGCTCTTCGAGGTGGGTGGCGCCGGTGTGGTCACCGGCGTACAGGGCCAGGTCGACCAGGCCGGTACCGGGCAGCAGCACGGTCCCGGTGACGGCGTGGTCGGCGAGCCACGGGTGGCTGCTCAGGCTGACCCGGCCGGTGAACACCGTGGTGCCCGCGCCGCCTTCGGTACCGTCGGCGAGCTGGACCGCGGCGTGCAGCAGCGGGTGGGTCGTCGTAGCGAGGCCGAGGTCGGTGGCGCTGGCGAGCCGGGCCGGGGCGTTCAGCCAGTAGGGCTGGTGCTGGAACGGGTAGGTGGGAAGGCTCGGCAGCGCGCTCGCCGACTGCGGGA
This sequence comes from Streptomyces sp. NBC_01808, assembly GCF_035917395.1. NCBI lineage: Bacteria > Bacillati > Actinomycetota > Actinomycetes > Kitasatosporales > Streptomycetaceae > Streptomyces > Streptomyces sp. NBC_01808. The sequence goes on along the minus strand of NZ_CP109072.1, from coordinate 410,543 downwards.
GATGGGGGGCGAGGTCGACGGAGTGGTGGTGGGCGTGGAGGGTGGTGAGAGTAGTAAGGAAGCGGGTCTTGGCGCCGTTGTTGCGCATCAGCGTGGCGTGGTGGTGGGCGGCGGTGGGGTGTTGCTCGAAGGTGTCCGCCAGGGCCGCGGTCATCACCGGGTGAGGGCTGGACTCGACGAGCGTGTAGTGGCCGTCGTCGAGGAGTTGTTCCAAGGTGGTGTGGAAGTGGACGGGGTGGCGGAGGTTGTTGAACCAGTACTCCGCGTCCAGGTCCTGGTCGAAGGCGAGCTGGGTGCCGGTGTGGGTGGAGTAGAACGGGATGGTGGGTGCCATCGGCTCGATGCCGGCGCGTTCGGCCAGGTCCGTGATGATCGTCTCGCGCAGGTCCTCGACGTGGGGGGTGTGCGAGGCGTAGTCCACCGGGATCAGACGGGCCCGGATCTCCCGCTCCTGATAGGAGTTGACGAGGTCCGTGAGCGGCTGGGTCTCGCCGGCGAGGATGGTGGTGTGCGGGCCGTTGACGGCGGCCACGTGGACGCCCTCGGGCAGGTCGCCCAGTTCGTCTTGGGGCAGCGGGAACGAGGCCATGGTGCCGGTGCCCGCGAGTTGGGTGATGGCCTGTGCCCGCAGGGCGACGACCGCGATGGCGTCGGGCAGGGTCAGCGCTCCGGCGACGTACGCGGCGGCGATCTCCCCCTGCGAGTGGCCGATGACCGCGTCCGGTTCCACGCCGTGGTGGCGTAGCAACTCGGCGATGCCGGTCATCACGGCGAAGAGCGCGGGCTGCACGATGTCCACGCGGTCCAGGGCGTGTTCGTCCTCGCTGGCCAGGACTTCCAGGAGATCCCAGTCGCACCAACGCGACAGCTCGTCGCGGCACGCGGCCAGATGTGCGGCGAAGACCGGCTCCTCGGTGGCCAGTTCGTAGCCCATACGGGTCCACTGTGAGCCCTGCCCGGGGAAGACGAACGCCGTCTTGCCCGCGGCCACCGACCCCGGTCCCGTGACCAGCGCCGGGTGCGCGGCACCCGTGGCCAGTGCGGTCAGTGCTTCACGCAGCTCGTCGCGGTCGGCGGTGACGATGCCCGCGCGGTGCTCCATCTTCGACCGCCCGGACCACAGCCGTCCGGCGAGTGCGCCCACTTCGATCTCGGGGTGCTGCTCCACGTACGCTGCGAGCTGCTCGGCGCTCTGCGCCAGCGCGCCCGCCGTACGGGCGGAAACCACCACCGGAACCGGCGCCGCCCCCGCCTCCGGCTCAGCCTCGGCCTCCGGCAGGGCCGGGGCCGCTTCCAGGATCAGGTGCGCGTTGGTGCCGCTCATGCCGAACGACGACACCGCCGCACGCCGCGGTCCGCTCTCCTCCGTCCAGGGGCGGGCCTCCGTCAGCAGCTCGATGTGGCCCGCGTCCCAGTCGACATGGCTCGTGGGCATGTCGACGTTGAGCGTCGGGGGCAGCACACCGTGCCGCATGGCCTCGACCATCTTGATGACGCCGGCGACACCGGCCGCGGCCTGGGTGTGGCCGATGTTGGACTTGATGGAGCCCAGCCACAGCGGATTCTCTTCGGAGTGCGCCTGGCCGTACGTCTCCAGCAGCGCCTGCGCCTCGATCGGGTCGCCCAGCGTCGTGCCCGTGCCGTGCGCCTCGACGGCGTGGACCTGGTCGCCGCTCAGCCCCGCGTTGGCGAGCGCCTGCTCGATGACGCGGCGCTGCGACGGGCCGTTGGGCGCGGTGAGGCCGTTCGACGCGCCGTCCTGGTTGACCGCGGAGCCGCGGACGACGGCGAGCACCTCGTGTCCGTTGCGCCGCGCGTCCGACAGCCGCTCGACCAGCACCAGGCCGACGCCCTCGCCCCAGCCGGTGCCGTCCGCCGCGTCGGCGAAGGGCTTGCAGCGGCCGTCGGCGGCGAGGCCGCGCTGGCGGGAGAAGACCTGGAAGGTGCCGGGGGTGGCCATGATGGTCGCGCCGCCGGCGAGGGCGAGATCGCACTCCCCGTTGCGCAGCGCCTGCGCCGCGAGGTGCAGGGCGACCAGCGACGACGAGCAGGCCGTGTCCACGGTCATGGCCGGGCCCTCAAGACCGAAGGTGTACGCCACCCGGCCCGAGGCGATGCTCGCGGAGCCGCCCGTGGCGAAGTAGCCCTCCAGGTGGTCCGGCGCGTCGTGCATGCGCATCAGGTAGTCCTGCGAGATGACGCCCGCGAACACGCCGGTGCTGCTGCCCTTGAGGCTGGTGGGATCGATGCCCGCCCGCTCGAATGCCTCCCAGGCGGTCTCCAGAAGCAGCCGCTGCTGCGGGTCAGTGGCCAGGGCCTCGCGCGGGTTCATGTGGAAGAAGTCCGCGTCGAACCGCCCGGCGTCGTACAGGAACGCGCCCTTGCGGGTGTACATCTTGCCCGGCGCGTCCGGGTCCGGGTCGTAGAGGTCGTCGAGGTCCCAGCCGCGGTCGTCCGGCAGGTCGCCGATCGCCTCGACGCCCTCGGAGACCAGCCTCCACAGGTCCTCGGGCCGCCGCATCCCGCCGGGGTAGCGGCAGGCCATCGAGACGATCACGATCGGGTCGTCGTCGGCCACGGCCGCGACCTGCTTCGCCGCGCGCAGCCGCGGCTGCTCGTCCAGCAGCTTGCCCCGCAGGAACGCCGACAGCTCGGTGAGCGTCGGGTGGTCGAAGACCAGCGTGGACGGGAGCTGGAGTGCGGTGGCGTTGGTGAGCCGGTTGCGCAGCTCGACGGCGGTGAGGGAGTCGAAGCCCAGCTCCTTGAAGGGGCGCTGCGGGTCGATGGTCTCCGGACGCGCGTGGCCGAGGACCGCCGCGACGTTGCTCCGGATCAGGTCCAGCACCAGCCGGTCCTGCTCGGCCTCGCCGAGCCCGGCCAGTTCCTCGGCCAGCCCGGAGCGTCGTACCGCGCTCGCGCCCGCGGCGGTCGCGCGGCGCGCGGTGGCCGGTACGAGGTCGCGGAGCAGCGCCGGCACCTTGGGCGCGCGGCGCAGGGCCGCCGGCTCGATCGGCATGCAGACCAGCGTCGACTCGGGCCGGTCCCGGAGCGCGACGTCGAAGAGGCGCAGGCCGTGCTCGGTGGTGAGCGGCTTGCCGGTGCGGCCCTGCTGGTCGGCGGTGAGGTGCTGGGTGAGGCCGGTGGCCTGCTTCCAGTAGCCCCAGGCGAGGCTGGTGGTCGGCAGGCCGAGCCGGTTGCGGTGGTGGGCGAGGGCGTCCACGTAGGTGTTGGCGGCGGCGTAGTTCGACTGCCCCGGGTTGCCGAGGGTGCCGGCCGCGGAGGAGTAGACGACGAAGTGCGCCAGGTCGAGGTGCCGGGTCGCCTCGTGCAGGTGGTACGTGGCGTCGACCTTCGGCGCCAGGACCGGGTGCAGGTCGTCCGGGGTGAGCTGGCTCAGGACGGTGTCGTTCAGCGCGCCCGCGGTGTGGATGACGGCGGTCAGCGGGTGGTCGTCGCCGATGGAGCCGACGAGGGTGCGTACGGCGTCGGCGTCGGTGACGTCGCAGGCCGCGAGGGTGACGTGGGCGCCGAGCCCGGTGAACTCGTCGCGGAGCGCGGTGGCGTTGGGGTGGTCGGGGCCGCTGCGGGAGGCCAGGAGGAGGTGGCGTACGCCGTGCTCGTTGATGAGGTGACGTGCCGTCAGTCCGGCGAGGACTCCGGTGCCGCCGGTGATGAGCACGGTGCCGTTCGGGTCGAGCGGCCGGGGGAGGGTCAGGATCAGCTTTCCGGTGTGCCGGGCCTGGCTGAGGTAGCGCAGGGCCTGGCGAGCCTGCCGTACGTCGAACGAGGTGGTGGGCAGCGGGGTCAGCACACCTTCGGCGAACAGCTCGGTCAGGTGCGCCAGGATCTGCTGGATGCGGTCGGGGCCCGCCTCGATGAGGTCGAAGTTCCGGTACCCGGCGCCGTGTTCGGCCTGGACCGCCTGCGGGTCGCGGATGTCGGTCTTGCCCATCTCGATGAACCGGCCGCCGGGGCGTACGAGGCGCAGGGAGGCGTCGGTGAACTCGTGGGCGAGGGCGTTGAGGACGACATCCACGCCCTGGTCCGGGCCGTGGGTGCGGAAGTGGTCCTCGAAGCCCAGCGTGCGGCTGGACGCGATGTGGTGCTCGTCCAGACCCTGCGCGTACAGCAGGTGGTGCTTGCCGGGGCTGGCGGTGGCGTAGACGTCGGCGCCGAAGTGGCGGGCGAGTTGGAGCGCGGCGGAGCCGACGCCCCCGGTCGCCGCGTGTAGCAGCAGCGACTCGCCGGCCTCCAGCCGCCCGAGGTCCTTGAGCGCGAAGTACGCGGTCAGGAAGGCCACCGGAATCCCTGCCGCCTGGGTGGAGGACCACTCCGCCGGCACGGGCGTGAGCAGCCGGTGGTCGGTGATCGCCCGGCTGCCGGCGCCCTCGGGCATGAGACCCATGACGCGGTCGCCGACCGCCACGCTCGTGACGTCGGCGCCGACCTCGGTCACCACACCCGCGCCCTCGCTGCCGAGGGGCGCCTGGCCCGGGTACATGCCGAGCGCGATGAGCGTGTCGCGGAAGTTCAGCCCGACCGCATGCAGTTGCACGCGGACCTGGCTGCCGGTCAGCGGCGCGTCCCACTCGGGGGCGGGCCGGCAGGCGAGCGCCTCCAGCGTGCCGTCGCCGTCGCTCGCCAGCTTCCACGTGCCTTCCGGAACGTCCAGCACGCCGCTCTCCGCGCCCGTCGCGCGGACGAGGCGCGCGGCCAGCACCTGGCCGCCGCGGACGGCGGTCTGGGGCTCACCGGTGGCGAGGGCGTCGGCGAGGTGCGGGATGCCGGCGGCGCCGCCGTGCGGGTCGATGCCGACGGCGTCGGTGTCCACGAGGTGGATGCGGTCGGGGTTCTCGTTCTGGGCGCTGCGGAGCAGCCCCCAGAGCGGGGCGTGGGCCAGGTGGACGTCCTCGGCCGGGTGGGTGGCGACGGCCCGGTGGGTGACGACGGCCAGCATGCGGTCCGTCTCGTCGTTGGCGGCCAGCCAGTCCTGTACGTGGCCGAGCAGCGCCTCGGTCGCGACGTGCGCCGCGGCCGGGGTGTCCTCGCCCGCGGGCGCGGCGACGTACACGTCGTACCGATCCAGCTCCGCGGGCTCGCCCTGCTCCGTCCCGGCAGGGCTCCAGGAGAGGTGGAAGAGGCTGTTGCGGGTCGCGGCGCCGGTGTCGGCCCCGCTGGTCAGCGCCGAGGCGTCGACGGCCCTGGTGTTGAGGGCGCCGATGGTGGCGACGGGGGCGCCCGTGGGGTCCCAGGCGCGGAGCGCGAGGTCGTGGCCCTGGTCGCCGGTGGGGGTGATCGTCGCGCGGAGGTGGGTGGCGCCGGTGGCGTGGACGGACACACCGGTCCACGCGAACGGCAGCCGCAGTTGCGCGTCCGTCTCCCCTCCGGTCTTGGCGCCGCCCTGGGCCGCCAGCGGGTGGAGGGCCGCGTCGAGGAGGGCGGGGTGGATCGTATGACCGTCGGGGTCGGTGTCCTCGGGCAGGGCGATCTCGGCGTGCAGCGTGCCGTCGGGCTGCGCCCACGCCGCCGTGACGCCGCGGAAGGCGGGCCCGTACGCGTAGCCGCCCGCGGCCAGCCGGGGGTAGATCTCCGACACGTCGAGGGCCTGCGCGCCGGCCGGCGGCCACTGGGTCAACGGCTCGGCCGGGGCCGCCGGCTCGGCGGTGAGGGTGCCGGTGGCGTGGCAGGTCCACGGCTCGGGCTCGGCCTCGTCGTCGGCGTGGGTCCTGGAGTGGATCGTGACCTGCCAGCCGTCCGCGTCGGGGTGGGGCCCTGCGGTGACCTGGAGGTCGCGGGCGCCGGTCTCCTGGAGCACCAGCGGGGCCTGGAGAGTCAGCTCTTCGAGGTGGGTGGCGCCCGTGTGGTCACCGGCGTACAGGGCGAGGTCGACCAGCGCGGTGCCGGGCAGCAGGACCGTACCCGCGACGGCGTGGTCCGCGAGCCACGGGTGGCTGCTCAGGCCGACGCGGCCCGTGAACACCACCGTGCCGGTGGCGCCCGTGCCCGTCTCGTCCGCGAGCGGGACGGAGGCGTGCAGCAGCGGGTGGGTGGTGGTGCCCAGGCCGAGGTCGGACGCGCTGGTGAGCTGGGCGGAGCCGTGAAGCCAGTAGCTCTCCCGCTGGAACGGGTAGGTGGGCAGCTCGGGCACCTGGTCGGCGGGGTGGTCGGTCCGCGGGAAGTGGGGGGTGAGGTCGACGGGGTGGTGGTGGGTGTGGAGGGCGGTGAGTGCCGTGAGGAAACGGACCTTGGTGTCGTCGTTGCGGACGAGGGTGGCGTGGTGGCGGGCCGGGGTGGCGCGCTGCTCGAAGGTGTCGGCCAGGGCCGCGGTCATGACCGGGTGGGGAGAGGACTCGATGAGGGTGTAGTGGCCGTCGTCGAGGAGCTGTTCCAAGGTGGAGTGGAAGTGGACGGGGTGGCGGAGGTTGTTGAACCAGTACTCCGCGTCCAGGTCCTGGTCGAAGGCGAGCAGGGCGCCGGTGTGGGTGGAGTAGAACGGGATGGTCGGGGCCATCGGCTCGATGCCGGCGCGTTCGGCCAGGTCCGTGATGATCGTCTCGCGCAGGTCCTCGACGTGGGGGGTGTGCGAGGCGTAGTCCACCGGGATCAGGCGGGCCCGGATCTCCCGCTCCTGATAGGAGTCGACCAAATCGGTCAGAGGTTGGGTCTCGCCGGCGAGGATGGTGGTGTGCGGGCCGTTGACGGCGGCGACGTACACGCCGTCGGGGAGGTCCTGGAGTTCGTCCTGCGGCAGCGGGAACGAGGCCATCGTTCCGGTGCCCGCGAGGCGGGTGATGGCCTGTGCCCGCAGGGCCACCACGGCGATGGCGTCGGGCAGGGTCAGCGCTCCGGCGACGTACGCGGCGGCGATCTCGCCCTGCGAGTGGCCGATGACCGCGTCCGGTTCCACGCCGTGGTGGCGTAGCAACTCGGCGATGCCGGTCATCACCGCGAAAAGCGCCGGCTGCACGATGTCCACGCGGTCCAGGGCGTGTTCGTCCTCGCTGGCCAGGACTTCCAGGAGATCCCAGTCGCACCAACGCGACAGCTCGTCCCGGCACGCGGCCAGGTGGTCTGCGAAAGCAGGCTCGTCCGCGGCGAGTTGATAGCCCATACGGGTCCACTGCGAGCCCTGCCCGGGGAAGACGAACGCGGTCTTGCCCGCGTTGACCGCGCCGGGCCCGGTCACCAGCGCCGGGTGCGCGGCACCCGTGGCCAGTGCGGTCAGTGCCTCGCGCAGCTCGTCGCGGTCGGCGGTGACGATGCCCGCGCGGTGCTCCATCTTCGACCGCCCGGACCACAGCCGTCCGGCGAGTGCGCCCACTTCGATCTCGGGGTGCTGCTCCACGTACGCCGCGAGCTGCTCGGCGCTCTGCGCCAGCGCGCCCGCCGTACGGGCGGAAACCACCACCGGAACCGGCGCCGCCCCCGCCTCCTCATCCGGAGCCGGCTCCGCCGACGGCGCATCCGCAGCCGCGGTCTCCACCGGCGCCGCCTCCAGCACCACGTGTGCGTTCGTGCCGCTGATGCCGAACGACGACACCGCCGCCCGGTACGGCTCGTCGCTCTCGGGCCACGGCGTCGATTCCGTGATCAGCGAAATGGTGCCGGAGCTCCAGTCGACGTGCTGGGACGGCTCGTTGACGTGGAGGGTGGGGGGCAGCGTGCCGTGGCGCATGGCCTCGACCATCTTCATGACGCCCGCTACGCCCGCCGCGGCCTGGGTGTGGCCGATGTTGGACTTGATGGAGCCCAGCCACAGCGGCCGCTCAGGGCTGTGCTCGCGCCCGTACGTCGCGAGCAGCGCCTGCGCCTCGATCGGGTCGCCCAGCGCCGTGCCCGTGCCGTGCGCCTCCACGGCGTCCACCTGACCGGGGGTCAGCCCGGCGCTGACCAGCGCCTGCTCGATGACGCGCTGCTGTGACGGGCCGTTGGGCGCGGTGAGCCCGTTCGACGCACCGTCCTGGTTGATGGCGGAGCCCTTCAGCACCGCCAGCACCTTGTGCCCGTTCCGCTGGGCGTCCGACAGCCGCTCCAGCAGCACCAGGCCGACGCCCTCGCCCCAGCCCGTACCGTCCGCCGCGTCGGCGAACGCCTTGCACCGGCCGTCCACGGACAGCACACGCTGCCGGGAGAACTCGATGAACGCACCCGGGCTCGACATGACGGTGGCGCCGCCCGCGAGGGCGAGGTCGCACTCGCCGTTGCGCAGCGCCTGCGCCGCGAGGTGCAGCGCGACCAGCGACGACGAGCACGCGGTGTCGATCGTCACCGCCGGGCCTTCGAGCCCGAAGGTGTACGCCACCCGGCCCGAGGCGACGCTCGCCGCGCTGCCGTTGCCGAGGTAGCCCTCGAAGCCTTCCGGGGCGTTCTGCATGAGCCGCGAGGCGTAGTCGCCGTAGATCACGCCGGCGTAGACCGCGGTGCTGCTGCCCCTGAGCGTGGCCGGGTCGATACCCGCCCGCTCGAACGCCTCCCAGGAGGTCTCCAGCAGCAGCCGCTGCTGCGGGTCCGTGGCCAGCGCCTCGCGCGGGTTCATCCGGAAGAAGTCGGCGTCGAACTCGTCGGCCTCGTGCAGGAATGTGCCGTAGCTGGTGTAGCTCTTGCCTGTCGCCGCCGGGTCGGGGTCGAAGAGGTTCTCCAGGTCCCAGCCGCGGTTCGTCGGGAAGCCGGAGAGACCTTCGCGGCCCTCGGCGACGAGCTTCCACAGGTCGGCGGCGGAGTGCACGTCGCCGGGGAAGCGGCACGCCATCGACACGATGACGACGGGGTCGTCGGTGGTGTCGGCGCTTACGACCTGCGCCGCCGCCGCGCGCGGCGCCGACTCCAGCACCTCGGCACCGATGTGGTCGGCGAGTACCTGCGCGGTCGGGTAGTCGAAGATCAGGGTCGCCGGCAGCCGCAGCCCGGTGGCGGCGTCGAGCCGGTTGCGCAGCTCGACCGCGGTGAGGGAGTCGAACCCGAGGGCGTTGAACGGCGCCTGCGCGTCCACGGCGGCGGCGTCGCTGTGCCCCAGGACGGCGGCGGCGTTGGTGCGCACGAGGTCGAGCAGCAGGCGCTGCTGCTCGGCAGCCGACAGCCCGGCGAGCTGCTGCGCGAGCCCCGAGACCTCGCTCGGCACGGCGGCCGCGGCCGCCCGGCGGCGCGCCCGCGGGGCGAGGTCGCGCAGGAGGGCGGGGACGCGGTCGCCGGTGCGGAGGGTGGCCGGGTTCAGCGGGACGCAGAGGTGGTATGGGGACGGGGTGGCGAGGGCGGCGTCGAGGAGCTTCAGACCGTGCTCGGTGCTGAGCGCCGCGTCGCTGCGGGCCACCTCGCTGTCGCCGAGGTGCTGGGTGAGGTCGGTGGTGTGCTTCCAGTAGCCCCAGGCGAGGCTGGTGGTGGGCAGGCCCTGCTGGGTGCGGTGGTGGGCGAGGGCGTCCAAGTACGTGTTGGCGGCGGCGTAGTTGGCCTGTCCCGGGTTGCCCAGGGTGCCGGCCGCCGACGAGTAGAGGACGAAGTGGGCCAGGTCCAGGTGCCGGGTCGCCTGGTGCAGGTGGTACGCGGCGTCGACCTTCGGCGCCAGGACCGGGTGCAGCGTCTCCGGGGTGAGCTGGGTCAGGACCGTGTCGTTGAGCACGCCCGGGGTGTGGATCACCGCGGTCAGCGGGTGCCGCTCGTCGACGGAGGCGATGAGGGTGTGGACGGCGTGGGCGTCGGTGACGTCGCAGGCCGCGAGGGTGACCTGGGCGCCGAGCTCGGTGAGTTCGGCGCGCAGGGTGTCGGCGTCGCGGTGGTCGGGGCCGCTGCGGGAGGCCAGCAGGAGGTGGCGTACGCCGTGCTCGGCGACGAGGTGACGGGCCGTCAGCCTGGCGAGGCCGCCGGTGCCGCCCGTGATCAGCACCGTGCCGTCCGGGTCGAGCGGCCGGGGGAGCGTCAGGATCAGCTTGCCCGTGTGCCGGGCCTGGCTGAGGTGCCGTAGCGCGTTGGGGGCGTGGCGTACGTCGAAGCAGGTGGTCCGCGGCGCCGTGAGATGGCCCGCGGCGAACAGCGCGGCCAGGTCGACGAGCATCTCCTGGATGCGGTCGGGACCGGCCTCGATGAGGTCGAAGTTCTGGTAGCGGACCCGGTGGTCTGCCTCCACGGTCTGCGGGTCGCGGACGTCGGTCTTGCCCATCTCCAGGAACCGGCCGCCGGGGCGCAGCAGGCGCAGCGACGCGTCGGTGAACTCGTGGGCGAGCGCGTTGAGCACCACGTCGACACCCTGGTGCGGGGTGTGGGCGCGGAAGTGGTCCTCGAAGTCGAGGGACCGGCTGGACGCGACGTGCTGCTCGTCCAGGCCCTGCGCGTACAGCAGATGGTGCTTGCCCGGGCTGGCCGTCGCGTAGACGTCGGCGCCCCAGTGGCGGGCGAGCTGGAGCGCGGCCGAGCCGACGCCGCCGGTGGCGGCGTGCAGCAGCAGCGACTCGCCGGCCGCCAGGCCGCCGAGGTCCTTGAGCCCGTAGTACGCGGTGAGGTACGCCACCGGGACCCCGGCCGCGTCGGTGAACGACCACCCCTCGGGGACGGCGGTGACCATGCGGTGGTCGGTGACCGTCTGCGCGCCCACGCCGTTCGGGAACATGCCCATGACGCGGTCGCCGACCGCGACATTGGCGACGTCGGCGCCGACCTCGGTCACGACACCCGCGCCCTCGCTGGCCAGCAGCGCCTCGCCCGGGTACATGCCGAGGGTGATCAGGGCGTCGCGGAAGTTGAGCCCGATGGCACGCACCGCGACCCGCACCTGATGCGGAGCCAGCGTCTCGGGGAGGTTCGGGTTCGGCAGGAAGGCGAGGTTGTCGAACGTGCCGGAGGCGGTCTTGTCCAGCCGCCAGGACTCCTCGCCGGCGGGAAGCGCCAGCGCGTCGGCGGTCCCCTCGGCGGAGCGGGCCAGCCGGGGTACGAGGACCTGCTCGTGCCGAAGCGCGAGCTGCGGCTCGCCGGTCGCCAGTGCGTCGAGCAGGTGGGGGACGGCGGCGGGGTCGCCGCCGGTGACGGCCTCGACGGCGGTGTCGGTGTCGATGAGGTGGATGCGGTCGGGGTTCTCGTTCTGGGCGGTACGGACCATGCCCCACAGCGGCGCGTGCGGGAGGTGCACGTCGTCGGCCGGGCTGGTCGCGACGGCGCGGTGGGTGAGGACGACGAGACGGCGGTCGGTCCGGTCGTTGGCGGCCAGCCAGCCCTGTACGTGGGTCAGCAGTGCCTCCGCCGCGGCGTGCGCGGCGGTGGGGCCGTCGTCCTCGGCGGGAGCCGCGACGTAGAGGTCCACCAGCTCCGGTGCCACCCGCTCGGCCTGGGCGTGCTGCTCGGCGGCGGCCGCGTTCCAGGCGAGGTGGAAGAGGCTGTTGCGGGTGGCCGTGTCGGCGTGGGGGCCGCCGGTGAGCGCCGAAGCGTCGACCGGGCGGGAGTTGAGCGCGGAGACGGTGGCGACGGGCGCGCCGGAGGGGTCCCACGTGTGCAGGGTCAGATCGTGGCCGTGCTCGCCGGTCGGGACGAGGGTGGCGCGCAGGTGGGTGGCGCCGGTGGCGTGGACGGTGACGCCGGTCCAGGCGAAGGGCAGCCGGAGCCGGCCGTCGGCGCTGTCCTTGTCGCCCTTGCCGAGGTTCTCGGCCGCGAGGGGGTGGAGGGCGGCGTCGAGCAGGGCGGGGTGGATGGTGTGGCCGGCGGCGTCGGTGCCCTCGGGAAGGGTGATCTCGGCGTGGAGGGTGCCGTCGGGGCCGCGCCAGGCGGCGGTGACGCCCTGGAAGGCCGGCCCGTACTCGTAGCCCGCGGAGTGCAAGCGGGGGTAGAGGTCGGTGACCTCCACGGGCTCCGCGCCGGACGGCGGCCACTGGGTCAGCGCCGGGACCGGGTGGGCGGAGGCGTCGGCGTCGGTCGTGAGGATGCCGGTGGCGTGGCAGGTCCAGGGCTCCGGCTCCGCGTCGTCCGCGGTGTGGCGGCGCGAGTGGATCGTCACCTGCCACCGGCCGCCGTCCTGGCCCTCTGCCCCGGCGAGGGGGACGGTGGTGACCTGGACGTCGTGGATGCCGGCCCCGTCCAGGGTGAGGGGCGCGTGCAGGGTCAGCTCTTGCAGGTGGGTGGCGCCGGTGTGGTCGCCGGTGTGCAGGGCGAGGTCCACGAGGGCGGTGCCGGGGAGGAGGACCGTACCGGCGACGGCGTGGTCGGCGAGCCACGGGTGGGTGGAGAGGCTGAGGCGGCCGGTGAAGACCGTCGTACCGGCGGAGCCTGAGCGGCCCCCGGTGGTGTCCGCGAGCTGCACGGCGGCGCTGAGGAGGGCGTGGGTGGTGCCGAGTTGGCCGAGGTCGGTTGCGCTGGTGAGCGCGGCGGGCGCGTCGAGCCAGTAGGGGCGGTGCTGGAAGGGATAGGTGGGGAGGACGGGGAGCTTGCCCGCGGTGTCGGGGAGGTGGGGGGTGAGGTCGAGGGGGTGGTGGTGGGTGTGGAGGCTGACCAGGGTGGCGAGGTGGGTGCGGGTCTCGTCCGGGAGGTGGGGGGTGCTGCGGACGCCGGACGGGAGGTGGGGGGTGAGGGTGGGGTGGGGTGCCAGTTCGGTGAAGAGGCTGATGCCGTCGGTCTCGGTGAGGTGGGTGACGCCTTGGTGGAAGTGGACGGGTTGGCGGATGTGCTGGGCCCAGTAGTGGGGGTCGTGGTGCTGGTCGTTGGTGGCGGGCTGGCCGGTGACGTTGGAGATGACCGGGATGCTGGCGTCGCCGAGGGTGTGGTGGGCGAAGAGGTCTGTCAGGTGGTCGGTGAAGGTGTCGAGGATCGGCTCGGTGTGAGCGGTGTGGAAGGCGTGCGCGACCTTCAGCGCCTTGGTACGGATGCCCGCCTCGGTCAGCTCCGCGGCGAGCGCTCGGAGCGGCTGGTGCGGGCCGGCGACGGCGAGGGAGGTGGCGGAGTTGTACGCCGCGATGGCCACCTCGTCGTGGCGCTTGAGATAGGGGGCGAGGGTGTCGGCGTCGGTGTTGACGGCGAGCATGCCGGTGCCGTCGGGGAGAGTGTGGAGCAGCTTCGCTCGCGTGGCGACCATGTCGGCGGCTACGGCGAGGGGCAGGACGCCGGTGAGGTGGGCGGCGGAGAGTTCGCCGATGGAGTGGCCGACGAGCGCGGTGGGCTCGACGCCGGTCGTCTGGAGCAGCCGGTAGCCGGCCACGTGGTGGGCGAAGAGGGCGGGCTGGGTGTAGAGCGTGGTCTCAAGGAGGGCGGCGTGTTCGCTGTCGGGTTCGGCGAACATCACCTCCCGTAGCGGGACCTCGGTGTCGAGGTGCTCGTCGAGCGCCGCGCAGACCTGGTCCAAGGTCTCGGCGTAGGCGGGGAAGGTTTCGTACAACTCGCGGCCCATGCCGGGGCGCTGGCTGCCCTGCCCGGAGAACATCACCGCCAGCCGGCCGCCGGTCTCGACCGAGCCCAGGCCGGTGACCAGAGCCGGGTGCGTGGCACCGGTGGCCAAGGCGGTGAGAGCTTCACAGAGTTCGGTGCGGTCAGCGGTGACGATGCCCGCGCGGTGCTCCAGCTTCGCCCGCCCCGACCACAGCCCGACCGCCAACGCGCCCACCTCGACGTGCGGGTGCTCCTCGACATACGACGCCAGCCGACCCGCGACCTCCGCGAGCGCAGCCGTCGTACGGGCGGAAACCACCACCGGCACCGGCGAGGGCTCGGCCTTCGCGTCGGCATCGGCAGACTGCTCCGGCGCGGCTTCGAGGATGACGTGGGCGTTGGTGCCGCTGATCCCGAACGACGAGACCGCCGAGCGCCGCGGCTCACCGGTCTCCGGCCAGGGCTGCGTCTCGGTCAGCAGCGACACATGGCCCGCGGTCCAGTCGACGTGGCTGCTGGGCTCATCCACGTGCAGCGTGGGAGGCAGCACCCCGTGACGCATCGCCTCGACCATCTTGATGACACCCGCGACACCGGCCGCCGCCTGGGTGTGCCCGATGTTCGACTTCACCGCACCCAGCCACAACGGACGCTCAGCACTGTGCGCCGCACCATAGGTCGCCAGCAACGCCTGCGCCTCGATCGGGTCACCCAGCGTCGTACCCGTACCGTGCGCCTCCACCGCATCGACCTGACCCGCACTCAACCGCGCACTGGCCAGGGCCTGCTCGATGACACGCTGCTGCGACGGCCCGTTCGGCGCCGTCAGGCCGTTCGACGCACCGTCCTGATTGACCGCCGAACCACGCAACACCGCAAGGATCTCGTGCCCGTTACGCTCCGCGTCCGACAGCCGCTCCAGCAGCACGAAGCCGACGCCCTCGCCCCAGCCCGTACCATCCGCAGCCTCCGCAAACGGCTTGCACCGCCCATCCGGCGCCAAACCCCGCTGCCGCGAAAACTCCACAAACACACCCGGCGTCGCCATCACCGTCACACCACCGGCAAGAGCCAGCTCACACTCGCCGTTACGCAGCGCCTGCGCGGCGAGGTGCATGCCCACCAGAGAGGAGGAGCAGGCGGTGTCGACCGTGACCGCCGGGCCCTCAAGTCCGAAGGTGTACGCCACCCGCCCCGACGCCACACTCGCCGCACCGCCGTTGCCCAGGAAGCCCTCGTAGCCCTCCGGGATCTGGTGCATGAGCCGGCCGGTGTAGTCGTCGTACATGACCCCGGCGAAGACGCCCGTCTTGCTGCCCTTGAGGGAGTGGGAGTCGATGCCCGCGCGCTCGAACGTCTCCCAGGCCGCCTCCAGCAGGAGCCGCTGCTGCGGGTCCGTGGCCGTGGCCTCCCGCGGGCTCATGCCGAAGAACTCGGGGTCGAACTCGTCCGCCGTGTGCAGGAAGCCGCCCTCGCGGGCGTAGCTCTTTCCGGTCCTGTCGGGGTCCGGGTCGTAGAGGCCCTCGACGTCCCAGCCGCGGTTGACCGGGAACTCCGACACCGCGTCCGTACCCGCGGCGACCAGCCGCCACAGGTCCTCCGGCGAACGCACCCCGCCCGGGTAGCGGCAGGCCATCGAAACGATCGCAATCGGCTCCTGCCTTGCCGTCTCGGCGTCCTGCAGGCGCTGCCGCGTCTGGTGCAGCTCGGCGACTGCGCGGGTCAGGTACTCCCGAAGCTTGGCTTCGTCCGACATTGGTCGTCGCTCCTCTGTACGGAATTGCTGGGGCGGCGCGGGCGCCGCCGGGGTCAGGAAAGGTCGAGATCGCTGTCGAGCAGGTCGAAGAGTTCGTCGTTGGACGCGGACCGGAGCTTCGTCTCGATGTCCTCGCCCTCCGGTGCCGTGCGTGCGGTCTCGTTGAGGCGGGTGAGGAGGGCCTGGAGTCGGCGGGTCACCTTCACCCGCCCGGCGTCCTCCGCGGAACGTTCGATCAATGTCAGTTCGAGCTTGTCGATCTCCGCAAGGAAGGAGTTCTCGGGGCTCGCTTCGTCGACGCCGATGCTCTCGCCGACGTGCCGGGCCAGATCGTTCGGCGTGGGGTAGTCGAAGATCAGCGTCGAGGTCAGACGGAGCGCGGTGTCCTCGGTGAGGCGGTTGCGGAGCTGGACGGCGGTGAGCGAGTCGAAACCCAGCTCGTTGAACGGGCGGTACGGATCGATCGCGTCCGCGCCGCCGTGTCCCAGGACCGCGGCGACGGCGCTGCACACGACGTCGAGCAGCAGCTTCTGCCGCCCCTCCGACGGCAGCGCCCGGAGCCGTGCGGCCAGGTCCGTCCCCGGCGGCTGCGCACCGTGCGTCCGCGCGGCGGTGCGGCGGGGGGCCGGTACGAGGTCGCGGAGGAGCGCGGGGAGTCGGGGAGCGGTGCGGAGGGCGCCGGGGTTGAGGGGGGTGCAGAGGTGGTGGGGGTGGGGTGTGGTGAGCGCGGTGTCGAGGAGGTGGAGCGCGTGCTCGGTGGTGAGGGGGGTGGTGCCGTGGGTGAGGGAGCGGATGTCGGTGGTGGTGAGGTGGCCGGTGAGGCCGGTGGCCTGCTCCCAGTAGCCCCACGCGAGGCTGGTGGTCGGCAGGCCGAGCCTGGTGCGGTGGTGGGCGAGGGCGTCGAGGTAGGTGTTGGCGGCGGCGTAGTTGGCCTGGCCGGGGTTGCCGAGGGTGCCGGCGGCGGAGGAGAAGAGGACGAACTGGGCGAGGTCCAGGTCCTTGGTGGCCTGGTGGAGGTGGTACGCGGCGTCGACCTTGGGGGCGAGGACGGGGTGCAGATCGTCGGGGGTGAGCTTGGACAGAACGGTGTCGTTGAGGATGCCCGCGGTGTGGATGACGGCCGTGAGGGGGTGGTCGTCGCCGATGGAGCCGACGAGGGCGCGTACGGCGTCGGTGTCGGTGACGTCGCAGGCGGTGAGGGTGACCTGGGCGCCGAGTTCGGTGAGTTCGTCGCGGATCGTGCCGGCGTTGGGGTGGTCGGGGCCGCTGCGGGAGGCCAGCAGGAGGTGGCGTACGCCGTGCTCGGTGATGAGGTGACGTGCCGTCAGGCTTGCGAGACCGCCGGTGCCGCCCGTGATCAGCACCGTGCCGTTCGGGTGGAGCGGCCGGGGCTCCGCCGCGGCGTCGTCGGTGGAGCGGGTCAGACGCGGGGTGAGTAGCTGGCCGTTGCGGACGGCGAGTTGGGGTTCGCCGGTGGTCAGTGCTTCGGCGAGGTACGGGACGTCGGCGGCGTCGGAGTTGGCGACCGCGGTGTCGGTGTCGATGAGGTGGATGCGGTCGGGGTTCTCGTTCTGGGCGGTACGGACCATGCCCCACAGCGGTGCGTGGGCGAGGTGGATGTCCTCGGCCGGGTCGGTGGCGACGGCGCGGTGGGTGACGACGACGAGACGGCGGTCGGTCTCGTCGTTGTCGGCCAGCCAGCTCTGGAGGCGGGTCAGCAGGGCTTCCGCGGCGGCGTGGGCCGCGGCGGGGGAGTCCTCCTCTGCCGGGGCCGCTCCGTACACGTCGATCTGCCCGAGGTCCGCCTGATCCTGCTCCTGCTTGAGGTCGGCGGGGCGCCAGGCGAGGTGGAACAGGCTGTTGCGGGTGGCCGTGTGCGCGTGGGGGCCGCCGGTGAGCGCGGTGGCGTCGACGGGCCGGGTGTGGAGAGCGGTGATCGTGGCCACCGGAGCGCCGGCCGGGTCCCAGGTGTGAAGAGCGAGGTCGTGGCCGTGCTCGCCGGTGGGGGCGAGGGTGGCGCGTAGCTGGGTGGCGCCGGTGGCGTGGACGGACACCCCGGTCCACGCGAACGGCAGCCGCAGTTCCTCAGCCTTGCCGCTCGCGCCGCCGTCCGCGTGGAGTGTGCGGGTGGCGAGGGAGTGGATGGCGGCGTCGAGCAGGGCCGGGTGGACGGCGTGGCCGGTCGTGTCCGTGTCCTCGGGCAGGGCGATCTCGGCGTGGAGCGTGCCGTCGGGGTGTACCCAGGCGGCGGTGACGCCCTGGAAGACGGGCCCGTACTCGTAACCCGCCGCCAGCAGGCGGGGGTAGAGGTCGGTGACGTCCACGGGGTCCGCCCCCGCGGGCGGCCACTGCGCCGGCGGCGTAGCCGGTGCGGCCGGTTCGGTGGTGAGGGTGCCGGTGGCGTGGTGCGTCCAGGGCTCGGGCTCGGTGTCGTCTGCTGTGTGGCGGCGGGAGTGGATGGTGACCTGCCACCGGCTGACGCCTTCGTTCTCGTCGCCGTCCGTTCCGCCCCGGACGGAGGCGGTGACCTGAAGGTCGTGGGTACTTGCCTCGTCGAGCGTCAGCGGGGCGTGGAGACTCAGCTCTTCGAGATGGGCGGCACCGGCGTGGTCGCCGGCGTGCAGGGCGAGGTCGACGAGGGCGGTGCCGGGGAGGAGGACCGTACCGGCGACGGCGTGGTCGGCGAGCCACGGGTGGGTGCTCAGGCTGACCCGGCCCGTGAACACCGTGGTCGAGGCGTGCTCGTCGGTGCCGTCGGCGAGTTGGACGGCGGCGTGCAGCAGAGGGTGCGTGGTGGTCGCCTGGCCGAGGTCGGTGGCGCTGGTGACCTGCGCGGGGAGGTCGAGCCAGTAGGGCCGGCTCTGGAAGGGGTAGGTGGGCAGGCTCGGCAAGTCGCCGACGGTGTCGGGGAGGTGGGGGGTGAGGTCGGTGGGGTGGTGGTGGGTGTGGAGGCTGACCAGGGTGGCGAGGTGGGTGCGGGTCTCGTCCGGGAGGTGGGGGGTGCGCTTCGTACCGGACGGGAGGTGGGGGGTGAGGGTGGGGTGGGGTGCCAGTTCGGTGAAGAGGCTGATGCCGTCGGTCTCGGTGAGGTGGGTGACGCCTTGGTGGAAGTGGACGGGTTGGCGGATGTGCTGGGCCCAGTAGTGGGGGTCGTGGTGCTGGTCGTTGGTGGCGGGCTGGCCGGTGACGTTGGAGATGACGGGGATGCTGGCGTCGCCGAGGGTGTGGTGGGCGAAGAGGTCTGTCAGGTGGTCGGTGAAGGTGTCGAGGATCGGCTCGGTGTGAGCGGTGTGGAAGGCGTGCGCGACCTTCAGCGCCTTGGTACGGATGCCCGCCTCGGTCAGTTCCCGGGCCAGCTCTTCGAGTGCGCCGAGGGGTCCGGCGAGGGCGGTGGAGACCTCGGAGTTGTACGCCGCGATCTCCACCTCTGCGTGCCGGTCCAGGTACGCGCCCAGGGGCTCGGGTGCGGACTGCACAGCGAGCATGCCGGTGCCCTCAGGCAGGGTGTGGAGCAGCTTCGCTCGCGTGGCGACCATGTCGGCGGCTACGGCGAGGGGCAGGGTGCCGGTGAGGTGGGCGGCGGAGAGTTCGCCGATGGAGTGGCCGATGAGCGCGGTGGGCTCGACGCCGGTCGTCTGGAGCAGCCGGTAGCCGGCGACGTGGTGGGCGAAGAGGGCGGGCTGGGTGTAGAGCGTGGTCTCAAGGAGGGCGGCGTGTTCGCTGTCGGGTTCGGCGAACATCACCTCCCGTAGCGGGACCTCGGTGTCGAGGTGCCGGTCGAGCGCCGCGCAGACCTGGTCCAAGGTCTCGGCGTAGGCGGGGAAGGTTTCGTACAACTCACGGCCCATGCCGGGGCGCTGGCTGCCCTGCCCGGAGAACATCACCGCCAGCCGGCCGCCGGTCTCGACCGAGCCCAGGCCGGTGACCAGAGCCGGGTGCGTGGCACCGGTGGCCAAGGCGGTGAGGGCTTCACGGAGTTCGGTGCGGTCGGCGGTGACGATGCCGGCGCGGTGCTCCAGCTTCGCCCGCCCCGACCACAGCCCCGCCGCCAACGCGCCCACCTCGACGTGCGGGTGCTCCTCGACATACGACGCCAGCCGCTCGGCCGACTGCGCGAGCGCAGCCGTCGTACGGGCCGAGACCACCACGGGCACCGGCGTCGGCTCTGCCGCCGACTCGGCGTCGGCGCTCGGCTCCGGCTTCGCCGCCGGGGACTGCGCCGTGCCGGCCTCCAGGATCACGTGCGCGTTCGTGCCGCTGATCCCGAACGACGAGACCGCCGCGCGCCGCGGCTCACCCGTCTCCGGCCAGGGTCGCGCCTCGCTGAGGAGGGCGACGTGGCCGGTGTCCCACTCCACGTGCCTGGACGGCTCATCGACATGCAGGGTCTGGGGAAGGTGCCCGTGGCGGAGGGCCTCGACCATCTTGATGACACCCGCGACACCGGCCGCGGCCTGGGTGTGGCCGATGTTGGACTTGATGGAGCCCAGCCACAGCGGGCGTTCCTCGCTGTGCGCCTGGCCGTATGTGGCCAGCAGCGCCTGCGCCTCGATCGGGTCGCCCAGCGTCGTACCCGTACCGTGCGCCTCCACCGCATCGACCTGACCCGCAGTCAGCCCTGCGCTGGCCAGCGCCTGCTCGATGACCCGCTGCTGCGACGGACCGTTGGGGGCGGTGAGGCCGTTGGAGGCGCCGTCCTGGTTGACGGCCGAGCCGCGCAGGATGGCGAGCACCTGGTGCCCGTTGCGCTGGGCGTCGGACAGGCGCTCCAGGAGGACGAGACCCGCGCCCTCGCCCCAGCCCGTACCGTCCGCCGCGTCGGCGAAGGGCTTGCAGCGGCCGTCGGCGGCCAGGCCGCGCTGGCGGGAGAACTCCAGGAACGCGGAGGGTGTGGACATCACGGTGACGCCGCCGGCGAGGGCGAGGTCGCACTCGCCGTTGCGCAGCGCCTGCGCGGCGAGGTGCATGCCCACCAGGGACGACGAGCAGGCGGTGTCGATGGTCATGGCAGGACCTTCGAGGCCGAAGGTGTACGCCACCCGCCCCGATGCCACACTCGCGGCGCTGCCGTTGCCGAGGTAGCCCTCGAAGCCCTCCGGGGTCCGGTGCATCAGACGCGGGCCGTAGTCGGCGTAGATGACGCCGGTGAAGACGCCGGTGTTGCTGTCCCGCAGGCTCGTGGGGTCGATGCCGGCCTGCTCGAAGGCTTCCCAGGCGGTCTCCAGCAGCAGCCGCTGCTGCGGGTCGGTGGCCAGGGCCTCGCGCGGGTTCATGTGGAAGAAGTCCGCGTCGAACCTGTCCGCGTCGTGCAGGAAGGCGCCGTGGCGCGTGTACGTCTTGCCCGTCGCGTCCGGGTCCGGGTCGTAGAGGTTGTCGAGGTCCCAGCCGCGGTTGACCGGGAACTCGGAGACCGCGTCCGTGCCCTCGGCCACCAGTCGCCACAGGTCGTCCGCGGAGCGGACCTCGCCGGGGTAGCGGCAGGCCATGGAGACGATCGCGATGGGGTCGTCGTCGGTGACGGTGCGGGTGGTGAGCGCGCGGGGGGTGGCGGGCGCGGTGTCGAGGAGCCGGCCGAGGAGGTGACGGGTGAGGGCGTCGGGGGTGGGGTGGTCGAAGATCAGGGTTGCGGGGAGGCGGAGTGCGGTGGTGGTGGTGAGCTGGTTGCGGAGCTGGACGGCGGTGAGGGAGTCGAAGCCCAGCTCCTTGAACGGGCGGTGCGGGTCGATCGTCTCCGCGGTGCCGTGGCCGAGGACCGCGGCGATGTTGCTGCGGACGATGTCGAGGACGACCTTGTGCTGCCGCTCCGGCTCGGCGAGCGCGGCGAGTCGTTCCACGAGCGCGTTGCCGTCGGCCGCGGCCGAGGAGGCGGCGGTGCGTCGGGTCTGCCGGGCGGCCAGGCCGCGGAAGAGGACGGGGAGCCGGTCCGGGGTGCGGAGGGCGGACGGGGTCACCGGGAGGCAGAGGTGGTGGGGGTGGGGTGTGGTGAGTGCGGTGTCGAGGAGGTGGAGCGCGTGCTCGGTGTCGAGCGGGGTGGTGCCGTGGGTGACGTTGCGGACGTCGCTGTCGCTGAGGTGGCCGGTGAGGCCGGTGGCCTGCTTCCAGTAGCCCCAGGCGAGGCTGGTGGTGGGAAGGCCCTGCCGGGTGCGGTGGTGGGCGAGGGCGTCGAGGTAGGTATTGGCGGCGGCGTAGTTGGCTTGCCCGGGGTTGCCGAGGGTGCCGGCGGCGGAGGAATAGACGACGAAGTGGGCGAGGTCCAGGTCCTTGGTGGCCTGGTGGAGGTGGTACGCGGCGTCGACCTTGGGGGCGAGGACCGGGTGCAGCGTCTCCGGGGTGAGCTGGGTGAGGGTGGCGTCGTTGAGCGCCCCGGCGGTGTGGATGACCGCGGTGAGGGGGTGCTGTTCATCGACGGAGTCGACGAGGGTGCGTACGGCGTCGGCGTCGGCGACGTCGCAGGCCGCGACGGTGACGTGGGCGCCGAGTTCGGTGAGTTCGTCGCGGATCGTGCCGGCGTTGGGGTGGTCGGGGCCGCTGCGGGAGGCCAGCAGGAGGTGGCGTACGCCGTGCTCCGTGACGAGGTGACGTGCCGTCAGGCTCGCGAGACCGCCGGTGCCGCCGGTGATCAGAATGGTGCCTTCGGGGTTGAGGGGCCGGGCCTCGGCGTCGGTGGCGGTGGACCGCGTCAGGCGCGGGGTGAGCAGTCGACCGTTGCGCAGGGCGAGTTGCGGTTCGCCGGTGGCCAGCGCTTCGGCGAGGTGCGGGACGTCGGCCGCGTCGGCGTTGATGCCCGCGGTGTCGCTGTCGATGAGGCGGATACGGTCGGGCTGTTCGTTCTGGGCGGTACGCACCAGCCCCCACAGCGGCGCGTGCGCCAGGTGGACGTCCTCTGCCGGGTCGGTGGCGACGGCCCGGTGGGTGAGGACGACGAGCTGCCGGTCGGTCGCGTCGTTGGCGGCCAGCCAGTTCTGGACGTGGGTCAGCAGCGCCTCGGTCGCGATGTGCGCCGCGGCCGGGGTGTCCTCGGCGGCAGGCACGGCGACGTACACGTCGACCTGGTCGAGATCCACCTGCTCCACCGGAGCGGCCGTGGTGGGGCTCCAGGCGAGGTGGAAGAGGCTGTTGCGGGTGGCAGCTCCCGCCTGGGCGCCGCTGTTGAGCGCGGTGGCGTCGACGGGCCGGGTGTTGAGGGCGGCGATGGTGGCCACGGGCGCGCCGGTCGGGTCCCAGGCGTGGAGGGCGAGGTCGTGGCCGTGCTCGCCGGTGGGCACAAGGGTGGCGCGAAGCCGGGTGGCGCCGGTGGCGTGGACCGACACACCGCTCCACGCGAACGGCAGCCGCAACCCCTGTGCCGCGTCGCCCTCTTCGCCGAGGTTGCGGGTGGCGAGCGGGTGGAGGGTGGCGTCGAGCAGCGCGGGGTGGATCGTGTGCCCCGCGGTGTCGGCGTCCTCGGCGAGGCTGATGTCCGCGTGGAGGGTGCCGTCCGGGTGCGACCAGGCGGCGGTGACGCCCTGGAAGGCGGGCCCGTACTCGTAACCGGCCGCCGCCATCCGGGCGTAGAGGTCCGCGATGTCGAGCCGCTCTGCCCCTGCGGGAGGCCACTGGGTGAGCGGCTGGGGTGCCTCGGCCGGTTCGGCGGTGAGGGTGCCGGTGGCGTGGCACGTCCAGGGCTCGGGCTCGGCGTCGTCGGTGTGCGGCCGGGAGTGGATGGTGACCTGCCAGCGGCCGGGGCCGCCGTCCTCGGTTCCCGCCTCGGGACTCGCTGTGACCTGGAGGTCGCGGGTGCCGCTCTCGTCCAGCACCAGCGGTGCCTGGAGAGTCAGCTCTTCGAGGTGGGTGGCGCCGGTGTGGTCGCCGGTGTGCAGGGCGAGGTCCACGAGGGCGGTGCCGGGGAGCAGCACGGTGCCGGTGACCGCGTGGTCGGCGAGCCAGGGGTGGGTGCTCAGGCTGACCCGGCCGGTGAACACGGTGGTGGCGTACGGGCCTTGCGCACCGGCGGCCGAGTCCTCGCCGCCCTCGGCGAGCTGCACGGCCGCGCTGAGGAGCGCGTGGGCGCTGCTGATCTGGCCGAGGTCGCCGGCGCTGGTGAGCTGCGCCGAGGTCTGGATCCAGTAGCTGTCGCGCTGGAAGGGGTACGTGGGCAGCTCGGGCAGCAGTTCGGCGGAGTCCTCGGCGCCCGGCAGGAGCGGGGTGAGGTCGATCGGGTGGTGGTGGGTGTGGAGGTTCGCCAGGGCGACGAGGAAGCGGGTCTGCGTGCCGTTGTTGCGGATGAGGGTGGCGTGGTGCCGGGCCGGGGTGGCGTGCTGCTCGAAGGTGTCGGCGAGGGCAGCCGTCATGACCGGGTGGGGGCTGGACTCGATGAGGGTGTAGTGGCCGTTGTCGAGGAGTTGTTCGAGGGTGGTGTGGAAGTGGACGGGGTGGCGGAGGTTGTTGAACCAGTACTCCGCGTCCAGCAGTTGGTCCGGCGTGAGCAGGGCGCCGGTGTGGGTCGAGTAGAACGGAATGGCCGGGGCCACGGGCTTGATCGCGGCCCGCTCGCTGAGATCGTTCAGGATGGTTTCGCGCAGGTCCTCGACGTGGGGGGTGTGCGAGGCGTAGTCCACCGGGATCAGGCGCGCCCGGATCTCCCGCTCCTGGTACGTGTTGACCAGGTCCGTCAACGGCTGGGTCTCGCCGGCGAGGATCGTGGTGTGCGGACCGTTGATCGCGGCGACGTAGACACCCTCGGGCAGGTCGCCCAACTCGTCCTGCGGCAGCGGGAACGAGGCCATGGTGCCGGTGCCCGCGAGTTGGGTGATGGCCTGTGCCCGCAGGGCCACCACGGCGATGGCGTCGGGCAGGGTCAGCGCTCCGGCGACGTACGCGGCGGCGATCTCCCCCTGCGAGTGGCCGATGACCGCGTCCGGTTCCACGCCGTGGTGGCGCAGGAGCTGCGCGATGCCGGTCATGACCGCGAACAGCGCGGGCTGCACCACGTCCACGCGGTCGAGGGCCGTCTCGTCCTCGCTGGCCAGGACTTCCAGGAGATCCCAGTCGCACCAACGCGACAGCTCGTCCCGGCACGCGGCCAGGTGCGCGGCGAAAGCGGGCTCGTCTGCGGCCAGCTCATAGCCCATACGGGTCCACTGCGAGCCCTGCCCCGGGAACACGAACGCCGTCTTGCCCGCGCCCACCGACCCCGGACCGGTCACCAGCGCCGGGTGCGCCGCACCCGTGGCCAGCGCGGTCAGCGCCTCCACCAGCTCGTCGCGGTCGGCGGTGACGATGCCCGCGCGGTGCTCCATCTTCGCCCGCCCGGACCACAGCCGCGCCGCCAGCGCACCCACCTCGACCCGCGGGTGCTCCTCGACGTACGCCGCAAGCTGCTCGGCGGACTGCGCGAGCGCGCCCGCCGTACGGGCGGAAACCACCACCGGCATCGCGACGCCCGAGCCGGGCCCGGCCTCCTCGGACTCGGGGGCCGGGGCCGCAACCGGCGCGGCCTCCAGGATCAGGTGCGCGTTCGTGCCGCTCATGCCGAACGACGACACCGCCGCCCGCCGCGGCTCGCCCGTCTCCGGCCACTCCCGCGTCTCCGTCAGCAGCGCGACGTGGCCGGTGTCCCACTCCACGTGGGTGGAGGGGCGATCCACATTCAGCGTCTGCGGGAGCCTGCCGTGCCGCAGGGCCTCGACCATCTTGATCACGCCCGCGACACCGGACGCGGCCTGGGTGTGGCCGATGTTGGACTTCACCGAGCCCAGCCACAGCGGCCGCTCCTCGGTGTGCGCCTGCCCGTACGTGGCAAGCAGCGCCTGCGCCTCGATCGGGTCGCCCAGCGTTGTACCCGTACCGTGCGCCTCCACCACGTCGATCTGCTCCGCGGCCAGCCCGGCGTTGGTCAGGGCCTGCTCGATGACCCGCTGCTGCGACGGGCCGTTGGGCGCGGTGAGACCGTTCGACGCACCGTCCTGGTTGATCGCGGAGCCCTTGAGCACCGCCAGGACCGTGTGCCCGTTGCGCTGCGCGTCCGAGAGGCGTTCGAGCAGGATGAGGCCCGCGCCCTCGCCCCAGCCGGTGCCGTCCGCCGCGTCGGCGAAGGGCTTGCAGCGGCCGTCGGCGGCCAGGCCCCGCTGCCGCGAGAAGACCTGGAAGGTGCCCGGCGTGGCCATGATGGTCGCGCCGCCGGCGAGCGCGAGATCGCACTCCCCGTTTCGGAGCGCCTGCATGGCCAGGTGCAGGGCGACGAGGGACGACGAGCACGCCGTGTCCACCGTCATGGCCGGGCCTTCGAGACCGAAGGTGTACGCGATCCGGCCGGACGCCACGCTGCCCGAGCTGCCGGTGGCGATATAGCCCTCAAGGCCCTCCGGGTTCTGGTGCAGCCGCAGCAGGTAGTCCTGGGAGATGACGCCCGCGAACACGCCGGTGTTGCTGCCCTGGAGCGTGGCGGGCTCGATGCCCGCCCGCTCGAACGCCTCCCACGAGGTCTCCAGCAGCAGCCGCTGCTGTGGGTCCGTGGCCAGCGCTTCGCGCGGGTTCATGTGGAAGAAGTCCGCGTCGAACAGGTCGGCGTCGTGCAGGAACGCGCCGTGGCGGGTGTAGACCTTGCCCGTCGCGTCGGGGTCCGGGTCGTACAGGTTCTCCAGGTCCCAGCCGCGGTTGGTCGGGAGGTCGCCGATGGCGTCGCGGCCGGTGCTGACGAGGTCCCACAGCGCCCGCGAGTCGCGTACGCCGCCGGGGTAGCGGCAGGCCATCGAGACGATCGCGATCGGGTCGTCGCTCGCGGCCACGGCGCCGGCGCGGCTCGGGGTCCGGGCGGTGAGGGACCCGGTGTCGAGGAACTGGCCGAGAAGGTGGCGGGTCAGCGCCTGGGGCGTCGGGTGGTCGAAGATCAGGGTGGCCGGGAGGCGCAGCGACGTGGCGTTCGTGAGGCGGTTGCGCAGCTCGACGGCGGTCAGCGAGTCGAAGCCCAGCTCCTTGAACGGCCGCTGCGGGTCGATGGCGTCGGGCGTGCCGTGGCCGAGGACCGCGGCCACGTTGCTGCGTACGAGATCCAGCAGCCGGCGCTCCTGCTCCGCCTCGGGGAGCGCGGCGAGCTGCTCGGCGAGCGCGTTGCCGTCGGCGGCGGCCGAAGAGGCGGCGACGCGGCGGGCGGGACGCGGGACGAGGTCGCGCAGGAGGGCGGGGAGGCGGGGGGCCGTGCGCAGCGCGGCGGGGTTGAGGGGGAGGCAGAGCTGGTACGCCTCGGGGCCCGCGAGGGCCGCGTCGAACAGGCGGAACGCGTGGTCCGCTTCGAGCGGGGTGGTGCCGTGGGTGACGGTGCGGACCTCGTTGTCGCTGAGGTGGCCGGTGAGGCCGGTGGCCTGCTTCCAGTAGCCCCAGGCGAGGCTGGTGGTCGGCAGGCCGAGCCGGGTGCGGTGGTGGGCGAGGGCGTCGAGGTACGCGTTGGCGGCGGCGTAGTTGGCCTGGCCGGGGTTGCCGAGGGTGCCGGCGGCGGAGGAGTAGACGGCGAAGTGGGCCAGGGGCAGGTGCCGGGTCGCCTCGTGCAGGTGGTGGGTGGCGTCGACCTTGGGGTCGAGGACGGGGTGCAGGTTCTCGGGGGTGAGCTGGGTGAGGACGGTGTCGTTCAGCGCGCCCGCGGTGTGGATGACGGCGGTCAGCGGGTGGTCGTTGCCGATGGAGCCGACGAGGGTGCGTACGGCGTCGGCGTCGGTGACGTCGCAGGCCGCGAGGGTGACGTGGGCGCCGAGCCCGGTGAACTCGTCGCGGAGCGCGGTGGCGTTGGGGTGGTCGGGGCCGCTGCGGGAGGCCAGGAGGAGGTGGCGTACGCCGTGCTCGTTGATGAGGTGACGTGCCGTCAGTCCGGCGAGGACTCCGGTGCCGCCGGTGATGAGCACGGTGCCGTTCGGGTCGAGCGGCCGGGGGAGGGTCAGGATCAGCTTTCCGGTGTGCCGGGCCTGGCTGAGGTAGCGCAGGGCCTGGCGAGCCTGCCGTACGTCGAACGAGGTGGTGGGCAGCGGGGTCAGCACACCTTCGGCGAACAGCTCGGTCAGGTGCGCCAGGATCTGCTGGATGCGGTCGGGGCCCGCCTCGATGAGGTCGAAGTTCCGGTACTCGGCGCCGTGTTCGGCCTGGACCGCCTGCGGGTCGCGGATGTCGGTCTTGCCCATCTCGATGAACCGGCCGCCGGGGCGTACGAGGCGCAGGGAGGCGTCGGTGAACTCGTGGGCGAGGGCGTTGAGGACGACATCCACGCCCTGGTCCGGGCCGTGGGTGCGGAAGTGGTCCTCGAAGCCCAGGCTCCGGCTGGACGCGATGTGGTGCTCGTCCAGACCCTGCGCGTACAGCAGGTGGTGCTTGCCGGGGCTGGCGGTGGCGTAGACGTCGGCGCCGAAGTGGCGGGCGAGTTGGAGCGCGGCGGAGCCGACGCCCCCGGTCGCCGCGTGTAGCAGCAGCGACTCGCCGGCCTCCAGCCGCCCCAGGTCCTTGAGCGCGAAGTACGCGGTCAGGAAGGCCACCGGAATCCCGGCCGCCTGGGTGAAGCCCCACTGCTCGGGGACGGTGGTGAGCAGCCGGTGATCGGTGACGGCGTGGGAGCCCGCGCCGTCGATCATCACGCCCATCACCCGGTCGCCCACGGCGAAGTCGGTCACGTCGTCGGCGACGCCGGTCACGACGCCGGAGCCCTCGCTGCCCAGCGGGGCGTCGCCCGGGTACATGCCCAGGGCGATGAGCGTGTCGCGGAAGTTGAGGCCGATCGCGTGCAGTTGTACGCGGACCTGCCCGGCGGCCAGCGGCTCGTCCCACGCCGGCATCGGCCGGCAGGTGACCGCCTCCAGCGTGCCGTCGCCCCCGGTGGCCAGCTTCCAGGTGCTCTCCGGCACGTCGAGCGCGCCGCCGGCGCCGGTCGCGCGCACGAGTCGTGCGACGAGGAGCTGGCCGTGGCGGAGGGCGAGTTGCGGCTCGCCGGTGGCGAGGGCCTCGCCGAGGTGGGGCACGTCGGCGAAGCCGGCACCGGCGTCGACCGCGGTGTCGCTGTCGAGCAGGTGGATGCGGTCGGGCTGTTCGTTCTGCGCGGTACGGACCATGCCCCACAGCGGCGCGTGGGCCAGGTGGACGTCCTCCGCCGGGCCCGTGGCGACGGCGCGGTGGGTGAGGACGACGAGGCGGCGGTCGGTCTCGTCGTTGTCGGCCAGCCAGCTCTGCAGGTGGGTGAGCAGGGCTTCGGTCGCGGCGTGGGCCGCGGCGGGGGTGTCGTCGGCGGCCGGGGCGGCGACGTAGAGGTCGACCTGCCCGGGATCGATCCGGTCGGAGTCGTCCTGCGGCGCCTGGGCCGGGGTCCAGGCGAGCTGGAAGAGGCTGTTGCGGGTCGCGGCGCCGTCGTCTGCGCTGCCGGTGGTGAGAGCGGTGGGGTCGACGGGCCGGGTGTTGAGCGCGGCGATCGTGGCGACGGGCGCGCCGGTGGGGTCCCAGGCACGGAGGGCGAGGTCGTGGCCGTGGTCGCCGGTGGGAGTGAGAGTGGCGCGGAGGTGGGTGGCGCCGGTGGCGTGGACGGACACACCGCTCCACGCGAACGGCAGCCGCAGCTCCCGCGCCTCGTCCTTCACGGCGTCGCCCGTACCGAGGGCGCGGAGGGCGAGGGGGTGGAGGGCGGCGTCGAGGAGCGCGGGGTGGATGGTGTGCCCGTCGGCGTCGGCGTCACCGGGGAGGGCGATCTCGGCGTGGAGGGTGCCGTCGGCGTGCTGCCAGGCCCGGGTGACGCCGCGGAAGGCGGGCCCGTACCCGTAGCCGGCCGCGGCCATCCGCGGGTACAGCTCGGTGACGTCGAGCGTCTGTGCCCCGGTCGGCGGCCACTGGCCCAACGACTGGGCCGCGTCGGCCGGTTCCGCGGTGAGCGTGCCGGTGGCGTGGCAGGTCCAGGATTCGGACTCCGCCTCGTCGTCGGCGTGGGCGCGGGAGTGGATCGCGACCTGCCGGCCGCCCTGGCCGTCGTCGAGCGGCGTGGTGGTGACCTGGAGGTCGCGGGCGCCGGTCTCGTCGAGCGTGAGCGGGGCGTGCAGGGTCAGCTCTTCGAGGTGGGTGGCGCCGGTGTGGTCGCCGGTGTGCAGGGCGAGGTCCACGAGGGCGGTGCCGGGGAGGAGGACCGTACCGGCGACGGCGTGGTCGGCGAGCCACGGGTGGGTGGAGAGGCCGAGGCGGCCGGTGAACACCATCGTGCTGGCGCCGGTCTCGTCGGCGCCGCCGGTGTCGGCGAGCTGGACGGCGGCACTGAGGAGGGGGTGGGTGGTGCTGCTCAGGCCGAGGTCGGTGGCGCTGGTGAGCTGGGTCGGGGCATCAAGCCAGTAGGGCTGGTGCTGGAAGGGGTAGGTGGGCAGCTCGGGCAGGTGGTCGCCGGACCGGTCGACGTGGGGGAGTTGAGGGGTGAGGTCGATCGGGTGGTGGTGGGTGTGGAGGTTCGCCAGGGCGACGAGGAAGCGGGTCTGCGTGCCGTTGTTGCGGATGAGGGTGGCGTGGTGCCGGGCCGGGGTGGCGTGCTGCTCGAAGGTGTCGGCGAGGGCAGCCGTCATGACCGGGTGGGGGCTGGACTCGATGAGGGTGTAGTGGCCGTTGTCGAGGAGTTGTTCGAGGGTGGTGTGGAAGTGGACGGGGTGGCGGAGGTTGTTGAACCAGTACTCCGCGTCCAGCAGTTGGTCCGGCGTGAGCAGGGCGCCGGTGTGGGTGGAGTAGAACGGAATGGTGGGTGCCATCGGCTCGATGCCGGCGCGTTCGGCCAGGTCCGTGGTGATCGTCTCGCGCAGGTCCTCCACGTGCGGGGTGTGCGAGGCGTAGTCCACGGGGATCAGGCGCGCCCGGATCTCCCGCTCCTGGTACGTGTTGACCAGGTCCGTCAACGGCTGGGTCTCGCCGGCGAGGATCGTGGTGTGCGGACCGTTGATCGCGGCGACGTAGACACCCTCGGGCAGGTCGCCCAACTCGTCCTGCGGCAGCGGGAACGAGGCCATGGTGCCGGTGCCCGCGAGTTGGGTGATGGCCTGTGCCCGCAGGGCCACCACGGCGATGGCGTCGGGCAGGGTCAGTGCCCCGGCGACGTACGCGGCGGCGATCTCCCCCTGCGAATGGCCGATCACGGCGTCCGGTTCCACGCCGTGGTGGCGCAGGAGCTGCGCGATGCCGGTCATGACCGCGAACAGCGCGGGCTGCACCACGTCCACGCGGTCGAGGGCCGTCTCGTCCTCGCTGGCCAGGACTTCCAGGAGATCCCAGTCGCACCAACGCGACAGCTCGTCCCGGCACGCGGCCAGGTGCGCGGCGAAAGCGGGCTCGTCTGCGGCGAGTTCGTACCCCATACGGGTCCACTGCGAGCCCTGCCCCGGGAACACGAACGCCGTCTTCCCCGCCTCCACCGACCCCGGACCGGTCACCAGGGCCGGGTGCGCCGCACCCGTGGCCAGCGCGGTCAGCGCCTGCACCAGCTCGTCGCGGTCGGCGGTGACGATGCCCGCGCGGTGCTCCATCTTCGCCCGCCCGGACCACAGCCGCGCCGCCAGCGCACCCACCTCGACCCGCGGGTACTCCTCGACGTACGCCGCAAGACGCCCGGCCGACTGCGCCAGCGCCGCCGCCGAACGGGCGGAAACCACCACCGGAACCGGCGGGTTCGACACCGCGTCCGTCTCCGGCGCCGCCTCCGTGGACGTCTCCCCGTCGCCCGGCGCTGCCTCGTCCGGTGCCGCAACCGGCGCGGCCTCCAGGATCAGGTGCGCGTTCGTGCCGCTCATGCCGAACGACGACACCGCCGCCCGCCGCGGCTCGCCCGTCTGCGGCCACTCCCGCGTCTCCGTCAGCAGCGCGACGGTGCCCGACTCCCAGTCCACGTGGCTTGACGGCTTGTCCACGTGGAGCGTGGGCGGCAGCACACCGTGCCGCATGGCCTCGACCATCTTGATGACGCCCGCCACCCCGGCCGCGGCCTGGGTGTGGCCGACGTTCGACTTCACCGAGCCCAGCCACAGCGGCCGTTCGGCCGAGTGCTCGCGCCCGTACGTCGCGAGCAGCGCCTGCGCCTCGATCGGGTCGCCCAGCGTCGTACCCGTGCCGTGTGCCTCGACCACGTCGACCTGGCCCGCGTTCAGCCTGGCGTTGGAAAGTGCCTGCTCGATGACCCGGCGCTGCGACGGCCCGTTCGGCGCCGTGAGCCCGTTCGACGCACCGTCCTGGTTGATGGCGGAGCCCTTCAGCACCGCCAGCACCTTGTGCCCGTTCCGCTGGGCGTCCGACAGCCGCTCCAGCAGCACCAGGCCGACGCCCTCGCCCCAGGCCGTACCGTCCGCCGCGTCGGCGAACGCCTTGCAGCGGCCGTCCGCGGCCAGGCCGCGCTGCCGCGAGAAGACCGTGAAGGCCGACGGGCTGGACATGACGGTGGCGCCGCCCGCCAGCGCGCTGTCGCACTCGCCGTTGCGCAGGGCCTGGACCGCCAGGTGCAGCGCGACCAGCGACGACGAGCACGCCGTGTCCACCGTCACCGCCGGGCCTTCGAGACCGAAGGTGTACGCCACCCGGCCCGAGGCGACGCTGCCGGCGCTGCCGGTGGCCGCGTAGCCCTCCAGGTCGCCGGTGGCGCGGTAGAGGCGCAGCAGGTAGTCCTGGGAGTTGAGCCCCGCGAAGACGCCCGTCCTGTTGCCCTTCACCCCTGCCGGGTCCAGGCCCGCCCGCTCGAATGCCTCCCAGGCCGTCTCCAGCAGCAGCCGCTGCTGCGGGTCCATGGCCAGCGCCTCGCGCGGCGAGATGCCGAACAGCTCCGCGTCGAACTGCTCGGCGCCCTGAAGGAAGGCGCCCATCCGCGTGTAGCTCTTGCCGCTAGCCGCCGGGTCCGGGTCGTACAGGTCCTCGGCCCAGCCGCGGTCGGCCGGGAACTCCACGATCCCGTCGCGGCCCTCGGCCACCATCCGCCACAGGTCCTCGGGCGAGGCCACGCCGCCGGAGTAGCGGCAGGCCATGGACACGATGGCGATGGGCTCCGTGGACTTCGACTCGACCTCGCCGAGGCGCCGGCGGGCCTGGCGGAGCTCCGCGGTCACCCACTTCAGATTGTCCAGAAGCTTCTGCTCGTTCTTCATCAGCGCAAGCTCCTTGTCGAGGCGCGGAGAGGTACCGGGTGGTTCAGGGGCGTACGGGCGGGGGGCGTCATGACTTGCCGAACTCCGTCTGGATGATGTCGAGGAGGTCGTCGACGGACGCGGACTCCAGGTCGCTGTCCGCCTCGCCGCCGGCGGCCCCGCCGCCCGGGCCGCCGCCCGCCGCGTGGCCGTTCTCCGCCCCGTACGGCGCGGATCCGTCGAGCCGCTGGAGCATCGTCCGCAGCCGCTCCCCGGCCTGGCGCCGCACCTCCTCGTCCGCCAGCGCCGCGCCGCTCAGCGCACCGTCGAGCCGCGCCAGGTCGGCGAGGATCGACTGTCCCGCGGCGTCGGGGCCGCCGAGTTCTTCGCGCAGGCAGGTGGCGAGGGCATCCGGCGTCGGGTAGTCGAAGACGACGGTCGTCGGCAGCCGCAGCCCGGTCCTGGAGTTGACGCGGTTGCGCAGCTCGACGGCGGTGAGCGAGTCGAAGCCCAGGTCGTTGAAGGGCTTCCCGGGCCGTACGCCGTCGGCCGACGCGTGCCCGAGCACGCCCGCGACCTCCGTACGCACCAGGTCCAGCAGCTCGCGCTGCTGCTCCTCGCGGGTACGGCCCGCCAGCAGCGACCGCAGCCGCGCGGCGGCGTCGGTGCCCGCGGCCTCCGGCTCGGCCTCCTCCCGCGCGCCCAGCACCGCGCGCGCCTCCGGGAGTTCGCCGAGCAGCGGGCTGTGCCGCCGGGACGTGAACGCGAGGGTGAACGCCGACCAGTCGATGTCGGCGATCGTCGTCGGGGCCTCGTCCGCCCGTACGGCCTCGGCCAGGGCCGCCACCGCGGCGCCCGGGTCGAGGCCGCGGATGCCGCGGCGCAGCAGCCGCCGGGAGCTCTCCCCGTCGCCGGCCATGCCCTCGCCGCTCCACGCGCCCCAGGCCACCGCGGTGGCCGGGAGGCCGCGGGCGCGGCGGTGCTCGGCGAGCGCGTCGAGGTAGGCGTTGCCCGCGGCGTACGCGCCCTGCGCTCCGCTGCCCCACACGCCGGCGGTCGACGAGAAGAGCACGAAGGCGCTGAGCCGGCTGCTGCCGTCCGCGTCCTGGGTCAGCTCGTGCAGGTGGCGGGCGGCGAGGGACTTGGGGCCCAGGACTTCGGCGAAGTGCTTGGCGTCCAGATCCGCGAGCCCGCGGTCCGCGCTGACGCCGGCCGCGTGCAGCACCGCGGTCAGCGGGGTCTCCTCGGGTACGCCGGCCAGCAGCGCGGCGAGGGCCGCCCGGTCGGTGACGTCGCACGCGGCGATCGTCACCTCGGCGCCGAGTCCGGTGAGTTCGCTGCGCAGCTCGTCGGCGCCGGGGGCGGCGGGGCCCCGGCGGCTGACGAGGAGCAGGTGCTCGGCGCCGTTCGCCGCCAGCCAGCGGGCGGCGTGGGCGCCGAGTCCGCCGGTGCCGCCGGTGACGAGGACGGTGCCGCGGGGCGGCCACTGGGCGTCCGCCTTGCGGGCGGGCGTCGTACGCCTCAGCCGCCGCGCCCGCGGCCCGTCGGCCCGTAGCGCGATCTGGTCTTCCGCGGGCGCGCCGGAGCCGTCCGGCGCGCCGCCGAGCAGGCCGGCCAGCTCGGCGCGCCCGCGCGCGTCGAGGCCGGCGGGCGTGCCCGGAAGGTCGATCAACCCGCCCCAGCGCGCGGGCTCTTCGAGCGCCGCGGCCCGGCCGAAGCCCCACACCAGGGCGGCCTCCGGGTTCCCGAGCGGGTCGCCGTCGCCCACGGACACGGCTTGGCTGGTGGCGGCCCACAGGGGGGCGGTCACGCCGGCGTCGCCGAGTGCCTGGGTGAGGAGGACGGTCGCGGTCAGCTCCTCCGGTACGCCGTCGGCGGCCGGGTCAGCGGTGGTCCCGGCGGTGTCAGCGCTGCCCGCGTTGTCGGCGCGTACGGCCAGCAGCGACAGGATCCCCCGCGGCTGCCCGGTCTCCTCGATCCGGCGGGCGAGCTGCTCGGCGAGCGGCGCGCGCTCCGTGCCCGCGGCGATCTCGACGGCGGCGACCTGCGCCCCGGCATCCCTGAGCGCCGTCGCGCAGAACTCCGGCCACTCCCCGGCCCGTCCGCCGGCCGGCACCGCGAGCAGCCAGGTGCCGTCCAGCACGGCGCCGCCGCCCCGGGGCAGGCGCGCCCAGGACGTCCGGTAGTGCAGGCCGGAGTCCGCCGGGGCCGCAGCGGCGGGCTCCACCGGGTCGATCCAGTGGCGGCGGCGCTGGAAGGCGTACGTGGGCAGCTCGACCGTGCGTCCGCGCGGCAGCACGTCCGTCCACCGCGGGCCCGCGCCGACCGCGTGCAGCTCGCCCATGGCGTGCAGGAGCGCGGTGGGCTCGTCGGACGGGGGCGCCGGCGCATCGCCGTCCCCGGCCTTGCGGGCCGGGCGCAGCGACGGAATCGCCGCGGCGTCGCCCTCGCCCGGCAGAACCGCCCGGGCGAGCGCCGTCAGGGTGGCGCCGGGGCCGATCTCCAGGAAGGTGGTGGCGCCCTCGCCGACGAGGTGGGCGAGGCCCTGGTGGAAGCGGACAGGGCGGCGGATGTGCTCGGCCCAGTACGCGGCGTCGGTGAGTTCGTCGGCCGTGGCCGCGGCTCCGGTGACGTTCGACACCACCGGGAGGTCGGGCGCACGGTACGTGAGCCCGCCCGCGATGCTCGTGAACTCGGCCAGCACGGGGTCCATCTGCGCGGAGTGGAAGGCGTGGCTCACCTTCAGCCCGCGGGTGCGGATCCCCGCCGCGTCCAGCTCCCCGGCGAGCGCGGCCAGCGCGTCGGCCGGTCCGGCGAGCACCGTCGCGGCGGGGGAGTTGTACGCGGCGATCTCCGCCCGCCCGTGCCGCTCCAGGTGCTCGGCCAGAGCCTCTGGGCCGGACTGCACGGCGAGCATGCCACCGGTGCCGTGGGGGAGTTCGTTCATCAGCCGCGCGCGGGCCGTGACGAGCCGGGCCGCGTCGGTGAGGGAGAGCACGCCCGCGACGTGCGCGGCGGTCACCTCGCCGATGGAGTGGCCGATGAGGTGGTCCGGTTGCACACCCCACGCCCGGAGCTGCCGGGTGAGCGCCGTGTGCAGGGCGAACAGGCCCGTCTGGGTGTAGAGGGTCTGGTCGAGCAGCGCGGACCCGTCGTCGGCCGCGTCGGCGAACATCACGTCGCGTACGGGGAGATCGAGGTGCACGTCGAGCGCCGCGCACACCTCGTCCAGGGCCTCGGCGAACACCGGAAGCGCCTCGTACAGCTCGCGCCCCATGCCGGGGCGCTGGCTGCCCTGCCCCGAGTACATGAACACCAGCCCGCCGGGCCGCTGCTCGCTCCGGGTACGGATCACGCCGGGCGCGCTCCGGTCCTGCGCCACCTCGCGCAGGCCGTCGAGAAGTTCCGTACGGTCGCGGCCGAGGACGGTGGCGCGGTACGGCAGGGCGGTGCGCCGCGAGGCCAGCGACCACGCCAGATCGGGCGCGCTCAGCTCAGGCCGCGCCTGGACGCGCTCGGCGAGCCGGGCGGCCTGGGCGCTCAGGCCCTCCGGGGTCGCGCCGGAGACCAGCCAGGGCAGCGCCGCCCCGGCCGGCTGCGACGGCTCGGCCGGCGCCTCCTGCGCGACGGCCGGCGCCTCCTCCAGGATGACGTGCGCGTTGGTGCCGCTGATGCCGAACGCGGACACACCCGCTCGTCGCGGCCGGCCGGCCCCGGCGCGCGGCCACTCCCGCTCCTCGGTCAGCAGCGAGACGACGCCCGCGTCCCACTCGACGTGCTGCGACGGCTCGTCGACGTGCAGCGTGCGCGGCAGCACACCGTGCCGCATGGCCTGGATCATCTTGATGACCCCGGCGACGCCGGCCGCGGCCTGTGTGTGCCCCAGGTTGGACTTCACCGAGCCCAGCCACAGCGGCTGTTCGGCCGAGTGCTCGCGGCCGTACGTCGCCAGCAGCGCCTGCGCCTCGATCGGGTCGCCGAGCGTCGTGCCGGTGCCGTGCGCTTCGACGGCGTCCACCTCGGCGCCGGTCAGCCGGGCGTTGGCCAGGGCCTGCCGGATGACGCGCTGCTGGGCGGGGCCGTTGGGGGCGGTGAGGCCGTTGGAGGCGCCGTCCTGGTTGATCGCGGAGCCGCGGAGGACCGCGAGCACCTGGTGTCCGTTGCGCTCGGCGTCCGACAGCCGCTCCAGCAGCAGCACCCCGGCGCCCTCACCCCAGCCCGTACCGTCGGCGGAGTCCGCGAAGGACTTGCAGCGGCCGTCCGGGGCGAGGCCGCGCTGCCGGGAGAACTCCACGAAGACCGCGGGCGTCGACATCACGGTCGCGCCGCCGGCCAGCGCCAGCGTGCACTCGCCGTTGCGCAGGGACTGCGCCGCGAGGTGCAGTGCGACCAGCGACGACGAGCAGGCCGTGTCGACGGTCAGCGCGGGCCCCTCGAAGCCGAAGGTGAACGCGATCCGCCCCGACGCCACGCTCGGCGCGCTGCCGTTGCCGACGTACCCCTCGTACTCCGCCGGGGTGCGCAGCAGCAGCCGGCCGCCGTAGTCGCTGTACATGATCCCCGCGAACACGCCGGTCGAGGAGCCGCGCAGCTCGTCGGCGGGGATGCCTGCACCCTCGACGGCCTCCCAGCACAGCTCCAGCAGCAGCCGCTGCTGCGGGTCCATCGAGGCCGCCTCGCGCGGCGAGATCCCGAAGAACTCGGCGTCGAACCGGTCGGCGTCGTGCAGGAAGGAGCCGGCCCGCGTGTACGTGGTGCCCGGGCGCTCCCCGCTCGGGTCGTAGATCGCGTCGATGTCCCAGCCGCGGTTCTCGGGGAACGTGCTGGTGCCCTCGGCGCCCCGGCTGAGGAGGTCCCACAGGTCGGCGGGGGAGTCCACGCCGCCGGGGTAGCGGCAGGACATGGCGACGACGGCGATCGGGTCGTCGTCGCCCGCGCGGGCGGCGGCCGTCGGCGCGGCCGGGGCGGCGGCCTCCTCGGACTCCAGCAGCTCCGCGCGCAGATGGTCGGCGAGCGCCTGGGGCGTGGGGTGGTCGAAGACCGCGGTGGCGGGCAGCCGGCGGCCGGTGGCGGCGCTGAGCTGGTTTCGCATCTCGACCGCGGTGAGCGAGTCGAAACCGAGGTCGCGGAAGGTCTGCCCCGGGCTCACCGACTCGCCCTCGGGCAGGCCGAGCGCGAGCACGGCGGTGCGGCGTACGAGCGCCAGCAGCGTGCGGTCCTGCTCGGCGCGGCCCAGCGCGGCGAGCCCGGCGAGCGGGTCGGCGGCCGGGGCCGAGGTGACGGCGGCCCCCTCGGCGGGGGCGGCGGGCGCGGGTGCCTGCGTGCGGAGTACGGCGGGCAGCGTCCCGGCGCGGGACTGCGTGCGCAGTGCGCGGCGGTCGAGGACCACGGGGGCGGCCAGCGCGACGGGGCTGCGCAGCGCCGTGTCCAGCAGCGCCAGCGCCCGGCTCGCGGGCATGGCGCGTACGCCGGCGCGGGCGATGCGTGCCCGGGCCGCCCGGTCCAGGCCCCCGCCCATGCCGCCCTGCTCCCACAGACCCCAGGCGAGGCTGACGGCGGGCAGCCCGCGAGCGCGGCGGTGCTGCGCGAGGGCGTCCAGGAAGCTGTTCGCGGCGGCGTAGTTGGCCTGGCCGGGGGTGCCGACCACGGACGCGAACGACGAGAACAGCACGAAGGCCACCCGCGGCAGCTCCGCGGTGAGCCGGTGCAGGTGCCAGGCGCCGTCCGCCTTCGGCCGCAGCACGGCGTCGAGCTGAGCGGGCGTCAGCTCGCCGACGGTCGCGTCGTCCAGCACGCCCGCCGCGTGCACCACGGCGGTCAGCGGGTGTTCCGACGGGATCCGGGCCAGCGCCTCGCGGAGCGCGTCCGCGTCGGCGACGTCGCAGGCGGCGAAGGCCACCTCGGCGCCGAGTCCGGTGAGTTCGGCGCGCAGCTCGCCGGCGCCGGGGGCGGCCTCGCCGCGGCGGCTGACGAGGAGCAGGCGGCGTACGCCGTGGGCCGAGACGAGGTGCGCGGCGACCTGCCCGCCGAGCGTGCCGCTCGCGCCGGTGACCAGAACGGTGCCCTCGGGGTCGAGGGCCGCGGGTCCTTCCGGCACGATCCGGGTGAGGCGTGGGGCGAGGAGGGCGCCGTCGCGGATCGCGAGCTGCGGTTCGCCGGCCGCCAGCGCGGCCCGTACCGCGTCCGCGACGGGAAGCGCCGGCCGCTCCGCCGGGTCGTCGTCGACGAGCACGATCCGGTCCGGGTGCTCCGACTGCACCGAGCGCAGCAGCCCCCACACCATGGCGGACTCCAGCGCGGGTACGTCCCCGGCCGCGTCCGCGCCGACCGCGCCGCGGGTGACCACGGCGAGCCGGCTGTCGGCGAAGCGGTCGTCGGACAGCCACCGCTGCACGGCGGCCAGCATCCGGGCGACGGTCGTACGCGCCCTCTCCGCCGTCGCGTCGTCGGGACCGTCCGCGCCGGGGCACCGTACGACGACCACGCCCGCCCGCTCGGGAACGGTCCCCGCGGCGAACGCGTCGAGGTCCGTCTCCCACAGCTCACCGCCGTCCGCCGCCTCCGGCGCGGGGTCGAGCCGCCGCCACTCGACCCCGTACAACGGGTCGGCGGACACCGCGCCGAGGCTGTCGGCGGGCACCGGCCGCAGCGCCACCTCGTCCACCCGCAGCACCGGCGTGCCCGCGGCGTCGGCGAGGTCCAGGGCGACGGTCTCCGGGCCGGTGGGCGTCACCCGGGCGCGCAGCGCCGCCGCGCCTGGCCGCGCCAGCAGCCGGACGCCGGACCAGGCGAACGGCAGCCGCAGCTCCGTCCCGGAATCGTCAAGCAACGCGACGGTGTGCAGCGCGGCGTCGAGCAGCGCGGGGTGGATGCCGTACTCGTCGAGATCCGCGTGCTGCGCCTCGGGCAGCGCCAGGTCGGCATACAGGTGCTCGCCGTCGCGCCACACCGTGCGCAGCGATCGGAAGGCAGGGCCGAAGCGCATCCCGCGCTCGTGCAGCCGGTCGTACAGGTCGTCCACGACCGCGGCGGGCTCACCAGGCGGCGGCCAGGCCGTGCCGTCCCAGGCACCCGGGGCCGCCCCCGCGTCGGGCGCCACCGCGCCCGTCGCGTGCAGCGTCCACGCGGTGTCCCCGGCGAGATCGGCGGTGTCCCCGGCCGCCTCGGCGGGGTCCGGCTCGGGGCGGCCGTAGAGGGAGAGGGTCCTGCGGCCGTCGGCGTCGGGGGCGTCCACCGCCACCTGGAGCTGCAGCGCGCCCTCCGCGGGAAGCACCACAGGCTGGCGCAGCGTCAGCTCCTCGACGCGCGCGCAGCCCACGTGCCGCGCCGCGCACAGCGCGATCTCCACCGCGCCCGTGCCCGGCAGCACCACGGTGGTGCCCAGCACGTGGTCCGCCAGCCAGCCGGGCGTACGCGCGCTGATCCGGCCGGTGCACACGGCTCCCGGCCGCTCGGCGTCCGCCGTCTCCAGCACCGCGCCGAGCAGCGGGTGCCGGGTGACCCGTACGCCCGGCTGGCCGGCGGCCGGACGCGCCTGCCGCAGCCAGTACGGCCGCCGCTGGAACGCGTACGTCGGCAGCTCGGCCGGCCGGCCCTCGCCGTGCAGCGGGCGCCAGTCCACCTCGGTGCCGTGCACGTGCAGCCGGGCGACCGCGGCGAACAGGGCGGGGACCTCGGGGTGGTCGCGGCGCAGCGCAGAGGTGACCACGGCCGGCTCGCCGCCCGGTTGTGCCGGGTCCGCCTCGTCGAGCACCGCCTGCGTGAGGGTGCTGAGGGTGGCGTCGGGGCCCAGTTCCAGGTACGTCGTCGTACCCAGGCGGGCGAGGCCGGCGACGCCCTGGTGGAAGCGGACGGGCCGGCGGATGTGCTCGGCCCAGTACGCGGGGTCGTGGTGCTGCCCGTCCGTCGCGGGCAGACCGGTGACGTTGGAGATGACCGGGATCTCCGCCTCGCCCGGGGCCTGCCGCTCGAAGAGGTCCGTCAGATGGCGCGCGAAGGCGTCGAGGACCGGCTCGGTGTGCGCGGTGTGGAAGGCGTGCGCCACCTTCAGCCGCCTGGCGCGGATCCCGGCGTCCGCCAACTCCCGTGCCAGCGCGTCCAGCGCGTCGAGCGGCCCGGCCAGCGTGGTCGCGGCCGGGGAGTTGTACGCGGCGATCTCCACCCCCGCGTGCCGCTCCAGATGCCCGGCCAGCGGCTCGGGTCCAGACCGTACGGCGAGCATGCCGGTGCCCTCGGGGAGCGAGTCCATCAGCTTCGCACGGGTGGCGACCATGTCCGCGGCGACGTCGAGCGGGAAGACCCCGGCCACGTGCGCGGCCGACAACTCGCCCACGGAGTGGCCGATGAGGTGGTCGGGCCGCACCCCCCACGACCGGAGCAACCGGGCCAGCGCGGTGTGCACGGCGAACAGCGCGGGCTGGGTGTAGAGCGTGTGCTCCAGCAGCGCCGCCCGCTCGGTGCCCGCGGCGGCGAACATCACCTCGCGTACGGGGACGTCGAGATGTGCGTCGAGCGCCGCGCACACCTCGTCCAGCGCCTCGGCGAAGACCGGGAACGCCTCGTAGAGCTCGCGCCCCATACCGGGGCGCTGGCTGCCCTGCCCGGAGAACATCAGCGCCAGCCGCCCGCTCTGCTGCACGCCGGTGACCAGCCCGGCGGCGGCGTCGCCGCGGCCGAGGGCGTCGAGCCGGCCCAGCAACTCGCCGCGGTCGGTGCCGAGGAGCACCGCGCGGTGCCCGAGCGTGGCCCGGGAGGTCGCCAGCGCGTGGCCCACCGCGTCGACGGAGAGCTCCGGACGGGAGCGCAGGTGGCCGGCCAGCCGGGCCGCCTGGGCGCGCAGCCCGTCCGCGGTGGCGGCGGAGACCAGCCACGGTCCTGCGGGACCGCCGGCAGCCGCCGCCCATGCCTGCTCCGGCTCGTCGGCCGGGGGCTGCTCCAGGATCACGTGCGCGTTGGTGCCGCTGAT
This sequence comes from Streptomyces sp. NBC_01808, assembly GCF_035917395.1. Classification (NCBI taxonomy): domain Bacteria; kingdom Bacillati; phylum Actinomycetota; class Actinomycetes; order Kitasatosporales; family Streptomycetaceae; genus Streptomyces; species Streptomyces sp. NBC_01808. The sequence goes on along the minus strand of NZ_CP109072.1, from coordinate 369,418 downwards.
CCCGAACGCCGACACCGCGGCCCTGCGGGCGCGTTCCCCGCCGCGCCACGGCAGCGCCTCGCCGAGCAGCGCGAGCGTCGCCGGGTCCCAGTCGACGTGCGGGCTGGGTGCGTCGGCGTGCAGCGTACGGGGCAACTCCCCGTGCTCCAGCGCCAGTACGAGCTTCATCAGCCCGGCCACGCCCGCGGCGGCCTGCGTGTGCCCGATGTTCGACTTGACCGAGCCGAGGTACAGCGGCGCCCCCGCGGCGGCCCGGCCGCGGCCGTAGACCTCCAGCAGCGCCTGCGCCTCGATCGGGTCGCCCAGCTCCGTGCCCGTGCCGTGTGCCTCGATCGCGTCGACATCTGCGGCGCCGAGCCCGGCGTCGGCGAGGGCCGCGCGGATCACCTTCTCCTGGGCCTGCCGGCTCGGCGCCGTCAGCCCGTTGGAGGAGCCGTCGGAGTTGACGGCGCTGCCGCGGATCACGGCGAGCACGCGGTGGCCGTTGCGGCGGGCCGCGCTCAGCGGTTCCAGCAGCACGACGCCCCCGCCCTCGGACATGCCCATGCCGTCGGCGCCCGCGCCGAACGCCTTGCAGCGTCCGTCGGCGGCCAGCACCCCCTGCCGGCTCATCTCCGTGAAGGGACCGACGGTGGAGAACACCGTCGCCCCGCCGGCCAGCGCCATCGTGCACTCGCCGCGGCGCAGCGCCTGCACGGCGAGGTGCACCGCGGTCAGCGACGTGGAGCACGCGGTGTCCACGCTCACGGCCGGGCCTTCGAGCCCGAGCGTGTACGCGAGCCGGCCGGACAGCACGCTGAGGACCGTGCCGGTGAGCAGGTGCCCGCCCACCTGCGCGGCGGCGTCGCCGAGCAGCCCGCCGTACTCGGTGGGGTTGCTGCCCACGAACACGCCCGTACGGGAGCCGCGCAGCGCGTGCGCGTCGATCCCGGCCCGCTCCACGCTCTCCCACGCCAGCTCCAGCAGCAGCCGCTGCTGCGGGTCCATGGCCAGCGCCTCGCGCGGCGAGATGCCGAAGAACGCCGCGTCGAAGCCGGCGATGTCGTCCAGGAAGCCGCCCTCGCGCACGTACGAGGTGCCGGGCCCGCCGAGGTCCGGGTCGAAGTGGTCGTCCAGGTGCCAGTCCCGGTTCGCGGGCATGGCGGAGATGGCGTCCCGGCCGTCCCGCAGCAGCTCCCACAGCCCCTCGGGGCTCTGTACGCCGCCGGGGAGGCGGCAGGCCATGCCGACGACCGCCACCGGCTCCCGGCGCTGCTCCTCCACCTCGCGCAGCCTGCGCGTGGTGCGGCGCAGGTCCACGGTGAGCCGCTTGAGGTAGTCGCGCAGCTTGTCTTCCTCGGCCATGGCCGGAACTGCTCCTCTCCGTGTGCCGCTCCGGCGCTGGTCAGCCGGTGGTCGATGCCGTCGGTCCCGGCTCCGCCGGGCCGAACTCGTCGTCGATGATCTTGAGTAGGTCGTCGGTGCTGGCGTCGTCGAGGTCCGCGTCGTCGTCCTCGTCCGGCCCGGCCGCCGCCGTGCCGCCGCCGGCCAGCGCGGCGGCGAGCGCCTGCAACCGGTCGCGTACGGCCGCGCGTTCCGCACCCTCGACGGGCGCCGCGTCCAGGGCTGCGGCCAGCCGGTCCAGCTCCTCGTGTACGGAGCCGGGCGCCGGCCGCTCGCCGGCCGCGCCCAACTGCCCGGTCAGGAACCGGGCGAGGGCCTGCGGGCTCGGGTGGTCGAAGACCAGCGTCACCGGCAGCGGGAGGCCCGTCGCCGCGCGCAGCCTGTTGCGCAGCGCCACCGCGGTCAGCGAGTCGAAGCCCAGCTCCTTGAACGTCCGCATCGGCGTGGGCCGGTCGGCAGGGCCGTGGCCCAGCACCGCGGCCACCTCGGCGGTCACCACGTCCAGCACCTCGCGCCCGCGCGCCGCCTCCGGCAGCCCGGCCAGCTTCCGCAGCCGCTCCCCGGCGTCGCCGCCGTCCGCCGCGCCGGTTCCGCCCGCCGCCGCGGAGCGCCGCAGCGCGCCCCGTACCGCGGGGATCTCGTCCAGCAGCGGCCGGGGCCGGGCCGAGGCGAAGACCGGGGCGAACGTCTCCCAGTCCACGTCGACCAGCGTCACCGGCCGCCCGCCGCCCGCGCCCGCCACCTCCCGGCCGAGGCCGGCGAGCGCAAGATCCGGGTCCAGCAGCGGCAGGCCCTGCCGCTCCAACTGTGCCTCGTCCAGGCCCTCCGGCAGCTCCTCGCTGCGCCACGCGCCGAAGGCGACAGACGTCACCTTCCGCCCCCGGCCGCGCAGTTGCTGCGCGTACGCGTCGAGGAAGGCGTTCGCCGCCGCGTACGCGCCGTGCTCGCCGCTGCCCCAGACGGCGGCGATGGAGGAGAAGAACACCAGCTCCGCGGGGCCGTCCGGATCCATCGACTCGGCCAGGTGCACCGCGCCGAGCGTCTTGGCGGCCAGCACCTCCGCCACCCCGGCTGCGGTGGCGTCGGCCAGTGGCTCCAGCCGGGTGGAGGTCGCTGCGTGCACCACGGCGCGCACCGGTCCGCCCACCTCCGCGGCCTGCCGCAGCAGCGCGCGCACGGAGTCGCGGTCGGTCAGGTCGCAGGACAGCGCCGTTACCCCTACGCCCCGACCGGCGAGTTCAGCGGCCAGCGCCGCGTGGCCGGGCGCGTCGGGGCCGCGGCGGCTGGCCAGCACGAGGTGCTCCGCGCCGCCGTCGGCCAGCCAGCGCGCCAGGTGCGGCGCCAGCGAGCCCGAGCCACCGGTGACCACGACCGTGCCGCCCGGCTGCCACGCCGGGCCGTCCGCGGGCGCCGGCGCGGGCAGCAGCCGCCGTACGCGCAGGCCGCCGGGCCGGATCGCCACCTGGTCCTCGTCGCCCGCCCCGCCCGCGAGCACCGCGCACAGCCGCAGCCAGTCCTCGTCGCCGGGCCGCTCCGGGAGGTCGACCAGGCCGCCCCACAACTGCGGCTGCTCCAGCGCCACCACCCGGCCGAGACCCCATGTCTGCGCCTGCTCCGGGTGCGCGAGCACGTCGTCGTCCAGGGCGTTCACCGCGGCGCACGTCAGCGACCAGACGGGCGCGGCGACGCCCAGCCCCGCCAGCGCCTGCACGAGCCCCAGCAGCCCTGCGACGCCGGACGGCAGTGCCGCGTGCCCGGGGTGCGGGCGCTCGTCCAGCGGCAGCAGCGACAGCACGCCGTCGACCGCCTCGCCGGCCAGCGCGGCCGACAACCGCCGTGCGATGTCCGCACGTTCGTCGTCGGCCCGCTCGTCCAGCTCGACCACGGTCACCTTGGCGCCGCGGGCGGAGAGCGAGGCACCCGCCGCGTCGGCCCAGGCGCCGAGCCGCCCGGCGGCCCCCGTACGGGTCACCAGCAGCCAGTGCCCTTCGGGCCCCGGCGTCCGCCGCTCCGCGGCCGGGCGCCACCCGATCTCGTAGCGGTGGCCGGCGAGCGCCGCGTCCGTACGGGTCCGGGAGCGCCAGCGGTGCAGCGCCGGCACCACCGCGCGCAGCGCGTCCTCGCCGACCTCCGGCAACTCCCGGCGCAGCGCCTCGGTATCGGCCTGCTCGACCAGTGCCCAGAACGCCTCGTCGGACCCGCCCGCGCGGGCCTCCGCCGCCCGCGGAGCGCGGTCGTCGCGGTCCGCGAGCCAGTAGCGGCGGCGCTGGAACGGGTACGTGGGCAGGGGCACCGTGCGGGCGCCGGGGAAGAGCACCTGCCAGTCCGGCACCACACCGGCCGTGTACGCCTCCGCCAGCGCCTGCTTGAAGCGCGGCTCGCCGTCCTCGTCGCGGCGCAGCGTGCCCAGCGCCCGGCCCTCGGTCTCCGTCGCGTCGAGGACCTGCTCGATCGCGGGCACGAGCACCGGGTGCGGGCCCATCTCCAGGAACACGGTGTGCCCCGAGTCCATCAGCCGCTCCACGGTCTGCGCGAAGAGCACGGGGGAGCGCAGGTTGCGGTACCAGTACGCGGCGTCCAGCGACTCGGTCGGCATCGGCTCGCCGGTGACGGTGGAGTAGAACGGCACCTCACCGGCCCGCGGGGTGATGGCCGCCAGCTCGCGCAGCATCTCCTCGCGCACCGGCTCGACGAGCGGCGAGTGCGAGGCGTACGCGATGGGCACGGTCCGCGTCCGTACGCCCCGCTCCTCGCAGTCACGCATGAACGCCCGCACGTCCGCGTCGACGCCCGCGACGACCGTCGCCGACGGGCCGTTGACGGCCGCGACACCGACATCGCCGCCGGTCTCCGCGAGCCGCTTCTCCACCTCCGCGACCGGAAGCGACACCGAGGCCATCGAGCCGTGCCCGGAGAGCGCGTGCACGACCCGGCTGCGTACGGCCACCAGACGCGCGCCGTCCTCCAGCGACAGCGCCCCCGCGGCCACGGCCGCCGCGAACTCGCCCTGCGAGTGGCCCACGACCGCCGCCGGCGTCACGCCGTGGTGGCGCCACAGCTCGGCGAGCGAGACCATCACCGCCCACATCAGCGGCTGTACGACGTCGTCCCGCTCCCACGAGGCGTCGTCCGCGGGGACGGTCAGCTTCTCGCGCAGCGCGTAGCCCGTGTACGGGGCGAGGGCAGCGGCGCAGCGCTCCATCGACGCGGCGAACACCGGCTCGGAGTCCCACAGCCCCACGGCCATGCCCGGCCACTGCGCGCCCTGCCCGGAGAAGACGAACACCGGGCGCGCCGCGCCGGACACCGCGCTGCCGCGCACCACCCGCGGGGAGCCGCGGTCCGCGGCCAGCGCCGCCAGGCCCTCGGCCAGCTCGGCGGCGTCGCCGCCCAGCACCACGGCCCGCTCGTCGAACGCCGCCCGCGTGGTCGCCAGCGACCAGCCCACGTCCCCTGCGGCGGGTGGCTGTTCGGTGCGTACCGCCTCGGCCAGCTCCGCGGCACGCGCCCGCAGCGCCTCGCCCGTACGGGCCGACAGCGTCCACAGCGCCGTACGCGGCCCGCCCTCGCCGGAGCGCTCCGCCGGCTCCGCGGGGGACGGGCCCTGCTCCAGGATGACGTGCGCGTTGGTGCCGCTGATGCCGAACGCGGAGACCGCCGCCCGCCGCGGCCGGTCCGACTCGGGCCAGGCGACCTCCTCGGCCAGCAGCGCGACACCGCCCCCGGCCCACTCGACGTGCCGGGACGGGGTCTCGGAGTGCAGCGTGCGCGGCAGCCGGCCGTGCCGCATGGCCTGCACCATCTTGATGATCCCGGCCACGCCCGCGGCGGTCTGGGTGTGTCCGATGTTGGACTTCACCGAGCCCAGCCACAGCGGCTGTTCCGCGCTGTGCTCCCGGCCGTACGTCGCCAGCAGCGCCTGCGCCTCGATGGGGTCGCCCAGCGACGTACCCGTGCCGTGCGCCTCCACCGCGTCGACCTGCCGCGCGGTGAGCCGGGCGTCGGCGAGGGCCTGGGCGATGACCCGCTGCTGGGCGGGGCCGTTGGGGGCGGTGAGGCCGTTGGAGGCGCCGTCCTGGTTGACGGCGCTGCCGCGGATCACCGCGAGCACCGGGTGCCCGGCCGCCCGGGCGTCGGAGAGCCGCTCCAGCACGAGCATGCCGGCGCCCTCGCTCCAGCCGGTGCCGTCGGCGTCGTCCGAGAACGACTTGCACCGCCCGTCGGACGCCAGCCCGCGCTGTCGCGAGAACTCCACGAACATGCCCGGCGTCGACATCACCGTCGCCCCGCCCGCCAGCGCCATCGTGCACTCCCGCGCGCGCAGCGCGCGCGTGGCCAGGTGCACCGCCACCAGCGAGGACGAGCAGGCCGTGTCGACCGTCAGCGCCGGGCCCTCGAGACCGAGCGTGTACGCGATCCGCCCGGAGGCGACGCTCGGCGTCGTCCCCGTCAGCACGTAGCCCTCCGCGCCGGCGGTCGCCTCGTGCAGCCGCGGTCCGTAGTCCGCCGCAGAGGTGCCCGCGAACACGCCGGTGGCGGAGCCGCGCAGCCCGTCGGCGGCGATCCCCGCCCGCTCCAGTGCCTCCCAGGCCAGCTCCAGCAGCAGCCGCTGCTGCGGGTCCATCGCCGCGGCCTCCCGCGGCGACACCCCGAACAGCCCGGCGTCGAACTCCGGCAGGTCGTAGAGGAAGCCGCCGCGGCGGGCGTAGCTCGTGCCCGCCCGGTCCGGGTCCGCGTCGAAGACCGCCTCGAGGTCCCAGCCCCGGTCGGCGGGGAACTCGCCGATGGCGTCCCCGCCCGCCGACACCAGCTCCCACAGCGCGTCCGGCGACACCGCGCCGCCGGGGTAGCGGCACGCCATCCCGACCACCGCGATCGGCTCGTGGTCGCGCTCCTCCAGCGACTGGAGCCGCTGCCGGGTCTGGCGCAGATCGGCGGTGACCGCCTTCAGGTAGTCGCGGAGCTTTTCCTCGTTGCTGCTGGCCATCGAACGCCTTCGTGGAGACGGGGCCGGCGGCGCCTGCGGGCAGGGACCGCGCGGCGGGTACGTACCGGCGGAGCTACAGGGACGGGGGACGACGAACGCCTGCGGGCGCCGACCGGGCTGCGCCCTCCCGGGGCGCGGGGCCGCGGGAGGGCGAGACGGGCGGCTGCGGACCGATGGCGTGGCCGCTCGGCCGCCGCGCCCTTGGCCGGCTGCCGGCTACGGCTTCTGCGGCTTGCGGGCCGCGGACACCACGTAGTCCAGGGACGTCAGCTCGTCCTTCAGCAGGTCCTGGTCGCGGTGCGCGACGGCCACCATCTTGTAGAAGAGCTTGCTGGACCGGCTCTTGAACGTCGGGTCCTGGAGCCGGCGCACGTGGTACTCGCGCCACGGCTCGTAGACCTCGTCGCGGATGGACCTGACCTCGACGCTCTCGAAGCCCGCGGACTCCAGGATCTCGCCGTACCGCTTCCGCGGGTACCAGTTGGCGTCGTCGATCATGACGCGGATCCACTTGATGGCGTGCGAGCGGATGTCGGCCTTCGGCTTGCCGCCCTCCATCGGGATGATGTCGGCGGTCACCAGCACACCGCCCGGGCGCAGCACGCGATGCGCCTCGGCGAAGAAGTCCGCGCGGGTGGCGAAGTGGAACGCCGACTCCAGGGCCACCACCTTGTCGACGCTGTTGTCAGGCAGCGGGATCGCGGTCGCGGAGCCCTCGCGGAAGTCGATCCGGTCCGTCAGCCCGCGCTCCTTGGCGCGGTCGGTGGCGATCCGGATGTGCGTCTTGGTGATGTTGATGCCGATGATCTTGCTGGGGCCGTACTTGTCGATCCAGTGGAAGTCCTGGTCGCCGTAGCCGAAGCCGACGTCGAGGATCGTGTCGTCGGGCTTGAACTCGGCCGTGTCGGCCACCTCGTCGGCGAGGGCCTGTGCCGCCTCGTCGAGCTTGGTGCACCCCGGCCAGTAGCCGAGGTTGTAGTAGTTGGTGTCCTCGACGACCAGCCGGTCCGGCGGGTACATCTCGTACAGCCGTGCCGTCTTCTTCTCGGGGTCGGAGGTCGTACGGACCAGGAAGAGGTTTCCCAGCATCCGCAAGTCTTCCCACAGTGACAGCTTCACAACGGCAATCCCTTTCTGCGATCGGTCGCCGACCGAGACGGCCGCGGAATCCACATCTGACGAAAGGCGAAACTAGGAGCGCCGTCTAAAGACGGCCTTGGTCCGAACTAGGCCCTGTCTGGCGAATAGCGCCGTCCGCCCTCTGGGCGGGGTCCCCCACAGCGCGCAGGGCGCGCGTGGGCGGTACCCCCAGACGCAGGTGGGATTCGCCAGACAGGGACGAGGCCGGCGCCAAGCGCTTTGGCGGGGCTTTGGCGGCGGCGTCGAACATGCTCTCCCCGGCGCGGGCAGGCCCGCACCGCCGTCGTGAAGGAGCACAGCCGATGCTGGACGAGGACGCGCGCAAGCAAGTCGCCCTGGAGTACTGCCGGCGGATCAACGAGGGCGACGTCGACGGCGTCCTCGGCCTCTTCGCCGACCCGCTCCACGTCGAGGACCCGGTCGGCGACAAGACCTTCATCGAACGCGCCGCGTACCGCGCCCACATCGCCCAATTGGTGTCGTACGGCGTGCATGAGCTCCCCGGCGCGCCGGTCGCGGGACTGGACCGCGAGCACGTCGCCCTGCCCATCACCGCCGAGCTGCGCCCGCAGGGCGTGCCGCGGGGCAAGTTCGTCCGCATCTCCCTGATCGCGGTCATGCGGATCGGCGCCAACGGCCTCATCCGCCACATGCGGGTCATCAGCGGCCGCACGGACATGGCGGTGCACGACGCGGCCGAGGCCGCGGACGCCGCGCGGTTCAGTTGAGGCGTCGTCGCCCGGCGGGGGGCGGCCGGGCTTCGGAGATTCTTAGGGACCCCTTTAGCCGCCGTACCGAGACTCCCCGAAAGTGCGCCTTCGCCTTTCGTCGCAACGGGATCGAGAGCGGATGTCCAAGGAAGAGAAGCTCGTCGAGTACCTGAAGTGGGTCACCGCCGAGCTGCATGAGGCCCAGCAGCGGCTGTCCGTCCTGGAGACCGGGGACCGGGAGCCGGTGGCGATCGTGTCGATGGCCTGCCGGTACCCGGGTGGCGTGCGTTCGCCGGAGGACCTGTGGCGGCTGGTCGCCGACGGGACGGACGCGATCTCCGGGTTCCCCCTGAACCGCGGCTGGGAGCTGGACGGGCTCTTCGACGCCGACCCCGACAGATCCGGTACGAGCTACGCCCGCGAGGGCGGCTTCCTGCACGACGCGGCCGCGTTCGACGCGGCGTTCTTCGAGATCAGCCCGCGGGAGGCGACCGCGACGGACCCGCAGCAGCGGCTGCTGCTGGAGACCGCGTGGGAGGCGTTCGAGCGCGCAGACCTGGACCCGCACAGCCTGCGGGGCAGCAGGACCGGCGTCTTCGCCGGCGTCATGTACAGCGACTACGTCGCCCGGCTCATGGACCGGCTGCCCCCCGGGTTCGACGGCTTCCTGGGCAACGGCGGTGCGGCGAGTGTGGCGTCGGGGCGGGTGGCGTACACCTTCGGTCTCGAAGGTCCGGCGGTGACCGTCGACACGGCGTGCTCGTCGTCGCTCGTGAGTCTGCATCTGGCCGCGCAGGCGCTGCGTAACGGCGAGTGTGAGCTGGCTCTTGCCGGTGGTGTGACGGTGATGGCGACGCCGGGTGTGTTTGTGGAGTTTTCGCGGCAGCGGGGTTTGGCGCCGGATGGGCGGTGCAAGCCGTTTGCGGAGGCTGCGGATGGTACGGGCTGGGGCGAGGGCGTCGGCTTCGTGCTGCTGGAGCGGCTGTCGGACGCGGAGCGTAACGGGCACGAGATCCTTGCGGTGCTGCGTGGTTCGGCGGTCAATCAGGACGGTGCGTCGAACGGCCTGACGGCGCCGAACGGGCCGTCGCAGCAGCGTGTCATCGAGCAGGCCCTGGCCAGTGCGCGGTTGAGTGCGGGTCAGGTCGATGCGGTGGAGGCGCACGGTACGGGTACGACGCTGGGTGACCCGATCGAGGCGCAGGCGTTGCTGGCGACCTATGGTGCGGAGCACAGTGCTGAGCGTCCGTTGTGGCTGGGTGCGGTGAAGTCGAACATCGGGCACACGCAGGCGGCGGCCGGTGTCGCGGGTGTCATCAAGATGGTCGAGGCGATGCGTCACGGGGTGCTGCCTCCCACGCTGCACGTGGATGAGCCCAGCAGCCACGTCGACTGGACCGCGGGCCATGTGTCGCTGCTGACCGAGACGCAGCCCTGGCCGGAGACCGGTGAGCCGCGGCGCTCGGCGGTCTCGTCGTTCGGGATCAGCGGCACCAACGCCCACGTCATCCTCGAAGCCGGCCCCGAGCAGTCTGCCGATGCCGACGCGAAGGCCGAGCCCTCGCCGGTGCCGGTGGTGGTTTCCGCCCGTACGACGGCTGCGCTCGCGGAGGTCGCGGGTCGGCTGGCGTCGTATGTCGAGGAGCACCCGCACGTCGAGGTGGGCGCGTTGGCGGTCGGGCTGTGGTCGGGGCGGGCGAAGCTGGAGCACCGCGCGGGCATCGTCACCGCTGACCGCACCGAACTCCGTGAAGCCCTCACCGCCTTGGCCACCGGTGCCACGCACCCGGCTCTGGTCACCGGCCTGGGCTCGGTCGAGACCGGCGGCCGGCTGGCGGTGATGTTCTCCGGGCAGGGCAGCCAGCGCCCCGGCATGGGCCGCGAGTTGTACGAAACATTCCCCGCCTACGCCGAGACCTTGGACCAGGTCTGCGCGGCGCTCGACGAGCACCTGGGGACCGGGACACCGCTGCGCGAGGTGATGTTCGCCGAGAAGGACAGCGAACTGGCGGAGCTGCTGGGCACCACGCTCTACACCCAGCCCGCCCTCTTCGCCCACCACCTGGCCGGCTACCGGCTGCTCCAGACGACCGGCGTCGAGCCCACCGCGCTCATCGGCCACTCCATCGGCGAACTCTCCGCCGCCCACCTCACCGGCACCCTGCCCCTCGCCGTAGCCGCCGACATGGTCGCCACGCGAGCGAAGCTGCTCCACACCCTCCCCGACGGCACCGGCATGCTCGCTGTGCAGTCCGCACCCGAGCCCCTGGGCGCGTACCTGGACCGGCACGCAGAGGTGGCCGTCGCCGCGTACAACTCCGAGGTCTCCACCGCCCTCGCCGGACCCCTCGGCGCACTCGAAGAGCTGGCCCGGGAGCTGACCGAGGCGGGTATCCGTACCAAGGCGCTGAAGGTCGCGCACGCCTTCCACACCGCTCACACCGAGCCGATCCTCGACACCTTCACCGACCACCTGACAGACCTCTTCGCCCACCACACCCTCGGCGACGCCGACATCCCCGTCATCTCCAACGTCACCGGCCAGCCCGCCACCAACGACCAGCACCACGACCCCCACTACTGGGCCCAGCACATCCGCCAACCCGTCCACTTCCACCAAGGCGTCACCCACCTCACCGAGACCGACGGCATCAGCCTCTTCACCGAACTGGCACCCCACCCCACCCTCACCCCCCACCTCCCGTCCGGTACGAAGCGCACCCCCCACCTCCCGGACGAGACCCGCACCCACCTCGCCACCCTGGTCAGCCTCCACACCCACCACCACCCCACCGACCTCACCCCCCACCTCCCCGACACCGCGGGCAAGCTCCCCGTCCTCCCCACCTATCCCTTCCAGCACCGCCCCTACTGGCTGCGTGCCGACCCCGCCAAGGCGACCGACGCCCGCCCCGGCGACGCCGAGCTGTGGGACGCGCTGGAGCGCGAGGACCTGGACGGCGTGCTGTCCGCGATGGGCGTGCGGGACGCCGACGTCACCGCGTGGAAGACCGTCCTGCCCGCGCTCGTCACCTGGCGCCGTCAGCGCGGCTGGGGCCACCGCCTCGGCTGGGAGGCACTGGACGGCGGCACGCCGCCCCCGCTGGACGGCGCCTGGGTCGTCCTGGCCCCCGAGGGCGCCGAGGAGCATCCGGCCGTACGGACCGTGCTGACGACCCTGGACGAGGGCGGGGCCGAGGCCGAAGTCGTTACCGTCGCACGGGAGATGGCCCGTACGACGTTCGCCGGCCGGCTGCGCGCCGCGCTGGGCGCCTGCGGGCCCCGGCTCGCCGGTGTGCTGTCGCTGCTGGCGTTCGCCGACCAGGCGCGGCCGGGCCCCGACGGGCTGGAGCTGTCCGCCGCGCTGCTGCACGCGCTCGACGATGCCGCCGCGCGGACACCCGTGTGGTTCGTGACCGCGGGCGGCGCCGCGACCGGTCGCCAGGACCCGTTCGCCGACCCCGCGCAGGCCCGGATCTGGGGGCTGGCGCAGGCGTTCGCCGTCGAACACCCCGAGCGCTGGGGCGGCTTGGCCGACCTGCCCGTGGGCGGCGCCGGCGATCGGGACGTGCGCGACCGGCTCCGGGCGGCGCTGGCCGGCCGGGCGGACCGCTCGGGTGCCCGCGAGGACCAGGTCGCGATCCGGCCCGGGGCGCTCTTCGCCCGCCGGCTGCGGCCCGCGGACCTCGCCGCCGCCACCGAGCCGTGGCTGCGCGCCACGGACGGCACGGTGCTGGTGACCGGGGCATCGGGCACGCTCGCCGGCGAGGTCGCCGTGGAGCTCGTACGCGAAGGGGTACGCCATCTGCTGCTGGCCACCGAGCCGGGGACGGACGGGGCGGACGGCGAAATCGCCGCGCTGGTCGCGCAGTTGCGCGCGGCGGGCGCGGACGCGGCGGTCGCCCCTGTCGACCTCACCGACCGCGACGCCGTCGCCGCGCTCCTCCGCTCCGTCGCGCCCGAGCACCCGCTGGCCGCGGTGGTGCACACGGCCGCCGAGCTCGACGACGCCGTCGTCGGCGCCGCGGACGGCGACGACATCGGTCGGCTGCTCTCCCCGGCCGCGGCGTCCCTTGCGCATCTCTGCGAACTGACCCTGGACCGCGGGCTGGAAGCGTTCGTGCTCTGCTCCTCCGCGGTCGGCGTCCTCGGCGCGGCCGGGTTCGGCGCCCAGGGCGCCGTGCACGCCCACCTGGACGCGCTGGCGCACACGTACCGCGCACGCGGCCTGCCCGTCAGCTCGCTGGCCTGCGGTCCCTGGCAGGCGCCGGAGGCGGCGGAGACCGCGGCCGGAAAGCACCTGCGCTACCAGGGCATCCGCCCCATGGCGCCCACGCCCGCGGCCCGGTTGGTGGTACGCGCCCTCGCCGGCAGGTCCGCCGCGCCCGTCCTCGTGGACGTCGACTGGGACCGCTACGTCAGGCAGTCGGAACAGGGCGCCGTCGGCTCCCTGTTGCGTGCTGTCCCCGAGGCCGGCGGCGCCGGCGCGGCGGAGGGCGGCGCCCGGGAGCCGGAAGCCGACGGCGCCGGGCCCCTCGGCGAGGCCGCCGCGCGGCTGCGCCACCGGCTGGACACCGCCCCCGCCGGCCAGCGCGCCGAACTGCTGCTTGAGCTGCTGCGGGACGCCGCCGCCCAGGTCCTCGGGCACGCGGACACCGCGGAGATCTCCGCCGACGCCCAGTTCACCGAGCTGGGGTTCTCCTCCTTCACGGCCCTCGAACTGTGCAACCGGGTCGCGGCCGTGTCGGGGCTGCAGATCCCGCCGATGGCCATCTTCGACAACCCCACGCCGCAGGCGCTGGCGGGCTATCTGATGACCACGTTCGAGGGGGAGACCTCCCCCGCACCAGCGGCCGGGGCCGCGGCCCGGTGACGCGCCGAGCGCCGACCCGGGCAACGCGCCCCGTACCGACGTACGTTCGTACCTTCCGAAGGAGCCTTTATGAGTGAGCCGGTCGTCGTCGTGGGCGCCGGGCCCGCCGGTCTGATGCTCGCCTGCGAGCTGGCGATGCGCGACGTGCCCGCGGTCCTTGTGGACGTCCACCCCGCGCAGCGCGCCGAGGCTCCGGCCATGGCGATCAACGCGGGCACGCTGGAGATGCTGGACCAGCGCGGCCTGGCCGCCGGGCTGCGGGAAGGCACGGTGACTTTCCCCGAGGTGCGGTTCGCGGACCTGCGTCTGGCCTTCGAGAAGGTCCAGGGGCCGCGCGAGCCCACCCACATGGTGCTGCAGTCCCGGCTGGAGAAGGTGCTGATCGACCGCGCGGTCGAACTCGGCGTCGACCTGCGCTGGGCCACCCGCCTGACCGGCTTCGAGGAGGCCGCCGACGGGTCCGGCATCACCGTCACGCTCGCCTCCGACGCCGGCGAGGAGACGCTGCGCTGCGGGTACCTCGTCGGCTGCGACGGGCGGGACAGCGTCGTCCGCGAGGGCGCGGGCATCGACTACGTCGGCGACGACTGGGTGATCGTGCGCGGCATCGTCGGCGACGTCGCGATCAACCGCGAGGACGTGGCCCGCGAGCAGTACGGCCTGTCCTACACCGAGAACGGCGACCAGTTCCTCGGCGCCCCGCTGAGCCCCGACGTCATGCGCGTCTTCAGCGCCGAGTTCTCCACCGAGCCGCCGGAGTTCGAGGACGGCCCGGCGACGCTGGAGCAGCTCGGCGACGCCGTCGAGCGGCTCACCGGCAAGGAGCTGAAGGCCACCGAGGCGCACTGGCTGCGGCACTACTCGATCGTCACCCGCAACGCCGAGCAGTACCGCAAGGGCCGGGTGTTCCTCGCCGGCGACGCGGCGCACGTCCACTACCCGTACAACGGGCAGGGCATCGGCACCGCCATCGGCGACGCGGTCAACCTCGGCTGGAAGATCGCCGCAGAGGTGCACGGCTGGGCGCCGGAGGGCCTGCTCGACTCGTACCACGACGAGCGGCACCTCGCGGGCCGGCTGGCCTGTATGAACATCCAGGCGCAGCTCGCCCTCCTCTACCCGCGCCCGCTCGCCCGCTACATGCGGGAGATGATGGCCGAGTTCCTGAAGTTCGACGACGTGAACGTGTTCCTCGCCGAGCTCGTCACCAACCTCGGCCCGGCCGTCCCCATCGCCTACGACGGCGTGCCGAAGAGCGACGAGGACGACCGGCTGCTCGGCCGCCGGCTGCCGCAGGTGCGCATCAAGACCGCGGCCGGCGACATGGGCGTCGCCGAGACTCTGCAGTCCGGCCGCGGGGTACTGCTGGACCTGTCCGGTGACGCCTCGGCGCAGGAGGAGAGCGGCTGGGCCGACCGGGTCGAGGTCGTCCGCGCCCAGCCCGTACCCGAGTTGCCCCGCACCCTGCTGCTGCGCCCCGACGGCTGCGTCGCCTGGCACGACGGCGACGGCTGGGGCCAGGACGAACTGCGCATCGCGCTCCGGGCCTGGTTCGGCGCCCCCACCGCCTGACCGGATCCGGTACGCGCCCGGAGAGCGCGCGAGGCGCCGCGCCCCGCGCTCTCCGGGCGGCCCGCGGCCCGTGGGCCCATACTCCGAAGGTGAGAACCGGGCAAGGGCGGCTTTAGGCCAACGGACCAGCATGACCGCGTCGGCGCCGGTGCCTGCTCTGCTGAGCGGGCCCGGCGCTTTCGCCCAGCAGTATCACCACCAGAAGGGACAGCAGTGCGCCCGACAGAGATCCCCTCCCGGCTGACCGCCGCCGGGGCCGCCGCCATCGTGCTCACCGTGCCGATCGGCGCGAGCCAGGCCCACGCCGCGGACACCCACAAGGCCGAGTGCATGACCATCTCCTTCATCGAGCAGTTGGTCACCACCGAGACCAAGGACGCGGCTCCGGTCGGTCCCAGCGTCGGCGACGTCGTGATCACCGAGGACGCGGTGCTGGACGACCAGCGCAACCGCATCGGCACCAACGACATCAAGGGCATCATCATCAAGAAGGACGCCGAGACGGGCGAGCTGTACTCGTTCTCGGCCTCCGAGTACACCCTCGACGACGGCACCATCCACGTCGCGGGCCTGGTCAACCTGACCCAACTGGCCGCGGGCAAGGAGCAGAAGCTCCCGGCCTACGGCACCGGCGGCCGCTACGCCGGCAAGGTCGGCGAGCTGACGTGGACTCTCGTCAGCGAGACCGAGTCGCTCAACTCCATCGCGCTCTGCGACTGACGTCGCCGTCCGCAGCCGAACAACGGGCTGAGACCGGCGGGCACACCCCCGCCGGTCACTCCTGCCCGACCCCGACCAGCAGAGCCCGGGAAGTGCGATGATCCTCGAACCTCAGGTGTGGGCCGCCGCCCCCGCGGACAGCTCAGGCAACTGGGCCACCGACCTCATGGAGAGCCTCGGCTCGCCCGGGGTCGCGATCGCCACCGGCCTGGAAAGCCTCTTTCCCACCGTGCCCAGCGAGCTGGTGCTGCTCCTCGGCGGGTACACGGCGCGCCTCGGTGACCTCAACTTCTTCGCGCTCGTCTGCTGGAGCACCCTCGGGTCCGTCATCGGATCCGTCCTCCACTACTACGTCGGCGCGCTCCTCGGCAGACGCCGCACCCGCGCCATCTTCATCCGCTTCCCGCTGGTCAAGGGGTCCGACCTCGACCGCGCCGAGGGGTGGTTCGGCCGCTACGGCGCCAAGGCCGTGCTGGTCGGCCGGCTGATCCCCATCGTGCGCAGCTATGTCTCGCTCCCCGCCGGGATCGAGCGCATGGCGATGCCGCTGTTCGTGGCGTACACGGCGATCGGCTCGCTGCTGTGGAACCTCGTGCTCCTCACGGTCGGCTACGCGGTCGGCAGCAGCCACGACACCGTGGAGCAGTACGCCAACGGGTTCACCGCCGTCGTCGGCGCCATCCTCCTCGTGCTCGTCGCGCGGTTCGTCGTCGTCCGGCTGCGGGCCCGGCGCCGGGAGCGCCGCGAGGCCCCGGCGGAGTCCGCATGACCTGCCCGTAGGCACTCAGCCCACGGTTAGGCCCTCTTTAGCCCGGCCGCCCAGCATGAGCCAGTACCGCGCCCGGTATCGCCTCCGCGCGCCCGCCGGGCCCCCGACGGATCGGAGTGTGGACAGTGTCGGAACCGGCGGCCCAGGCATTCGCGCGACCGGAAGGCCCGGCATCCATCGCCGTGGTGGGGACGGCCTGCCGTCTCCCGCAGGCTGACACGCCCGAGGCGTTCTGGGAGCTGCTGCGCGACGGCCGCGACGCCGTCACCGGGCTCCCCGAAGACCGGCCCGACCTGCACGCACCGGGGGAGGCGCGGCAGAAGGCGCGCCGCGGCGCGTTCCTCGACCACGTCGACCTCTTCGACCCCGCCTTCTTCGGCATCGGCCCGCGCGAGGCCGCCGCCATGGACCCGCAGCAGCGCCTCGTGCTGGAGCTGGCCTGGGAGGCGCTGGAACGGACCGGCATCGTGCCCGCGTCGCTCGCCGGCACCCGCACCGGGGTGTTCGTCGGCGCCATGGCCGACGACTACGCCCGGCTCACCCAGCAGCTCGGCCCGGCCGCCGTCGGCCAGCACACCGCGACCGGCCTGCACCGCGGCATCATCGCCAACCGCGTCTCGTACCTCCTCGGCCTCACCGGCCCCAGCATGTCCGTCGACACCGGGCAGTCCTCCTCCCTCACCGCCGTCCACCTCGCCTGCGAAAGCCTGCTGCGCGGCGAGGCCGACCTCGCCCTGGCCGGCGGCGTGAACCTCAACCTCACCGCCGACGGCTACGAGATCACCGAGAGCTTCGGCGCCCTGTCGCCCGACGGCCGCTGCCACACCTTCGACGCCCGCGCCAACGGCTACGTACGCGGCGAGGGCGGCGGGCTCGTGCTGCTCAAGCGGCTCGCCGACGCCCTCGACGACGGCGACCGCGTGCTCGGCGTCATCCTCGGCAGCGCCGTCAACAACGACGGCACCACGGACACCCTCACCACCCCGGGCGGCCGGGGCCAGACCGACCTGCTGCGGCTGGCCTGCGACCGCGCCGGCGTCGAGCCAGGCGACGTCCAGTACGTCGAACTGCACGGCACCGGCACGCGGCTCGGCGACCCCGTCGAGGCGACGGCCCTCGGCGAGACCCTGGGCGCAGGACGCGGCGACGGGGACCGGCTGCGCGTCGGCTCCGCCAAGACCAACGTCGGCCACCTGGAAGGCGCGGCCGGCATCACCGGCCTGATCAAGACGCTGCTGAGCCTGCACCACCGGGAGCTGCCCCGCAGCCTCCACTTCCGCTCCGCCAACCCCGCGATCCCGCTCGCCGGCCTCGGGCTGCGGGTGCAGGAGGAGCACGGGCCGTGGCCGCACGCCGACCGGCGGCTGATCGCGGGGGTCAGCTCGTTCGGGATGGGCGGGGCGAACGCCCACGTGGTGGTGGCGGAGCCGCCGGCGCGGAGCGCTGACGCCGAGGAGGGGGCCGATCGCGGAGGCCCCGCACACGAGGAGAATGCCGCCACGGAGGACGCCGCGCCCGTCACCGGCGCCGGTGTGCTGCCCTTCCTCCTCTCCGCCCGCAGCGCCGCCGCCCTGCGGGCCCAGGCGCGCCGGCTGCACGACCACCTGACCGCGCGGGGCGACGTCGCCTCTCCCGTCGACGTCGCCCGCGCCCTCGTCACCACCCGGGCGGCCTTCGAGTACCGGGCCGCCGTCCTCCCCGCCCTCACTCCCGCGGAGGCGACGGCTCCGGCCGCCGGGGGGACGCTCGACGCCCTGCTCGCAGGACTGGCGGCGCTCGCCGACGACACCCCCGCCTCCGGCGTCCTGCGCGGCACCGTCCGCGACGGCCGCGTCGCGCACCTCTTCGCCGGCCAGGGCAGCCAGCGCGCGGGCATGGGCCGCGAACTGCACGCGGCCTGGCCGGTCTTCCGCGCCGCACTCGACGAGCTGTGCACCGCGCTCGACGTCGCGCTCGCGCCGTACGTCGACCGCCCCCTGCGCGACGTGATGTTCGCCGACGACGACCCGGAGCTGCACCGCACCGTCTACGCGCAGCCGGCGCTCTTCGCCTTCGAGGTCGCCCTCTTCCGGCTGCTGGAGAGCTGGGGCATGCGTCCGGACGTGGTGGCAGGGCACTCCATCGGCGAACTCGCCGCCGCCCACGTCGCCGGTGTGCTCACCCTGCCCGACGCCTGCCGCCTGGTCGCGGCCCGCGGCGGGCTCATGCAGGCGCTGCCGGAGGGCGGCGCGATGATGTCCGTCCGCGCGCCGGCCGACGAGGTCGAAGCGCTGCTCACCGGCCCTGACGCCCTCCCCGGGCTGGACGTCGCCGCGGTCAACGGCCCCGCGGCCACGGTCGTTTCCGGCGACGCCGAGGCGGTCGACCGCCTGGCCGCGGTGTGCGCGGAGCGGGACTGGAAGACGCGCAAGCTCCGGGTGAGCCACGCCTTCCACTCCGCGCACATGGACGGCATGCTGGCCGACTTCGCCGCCGTCGCCGCCGAACTGGACTTCCGGCCGCCGCGCATCCCGATCGTGTCCAACCTCGACGGCCAGGAGGTCGGCGCCGACGAGGTCTGCGACCCCGGCTACTGGGTGCGGCACGTCCGCAGGACCGTCCGCTTCCACGACGGCGTGCGCTGGCTGGGCGCGGCCGGCGTCACCACCCTCGTGGAGATCGGCCCGGACGGCGTGCTGTCCGCCATGGCCAAGGACTGCCTGCCGAGCGCCGTGACCGTACCGCTGCGCCGCGGCGGCACGCCCGAGGTGCGCGAGGTACTCACGGCGGTCGTACGGGCCCATCTGCACGGCGTGGCCGTCGACTGGTCCGCCGTGTTCCAGGGGGCGGGTGCCGGGCATGTCGACTTGCCGACGTACGCGTTCCAGCGTGAGCGCCACTGGCTGACGGGGGAGCGGCAGGCCCCGGCGGCGCGCCCGGCCGACGATCCTGGCGGGGCGCGTACGGACGCCTCGGCTTCCGCCGCTCCGACGGCCCCCGCCCCCACCCCCGGCGCCGACCCGGCGGAGACCCTGGCGCTCGTCGTGGGCGAGGCCGCCGGCGTCCTCGGATACGCCGACGCGTCGGCCGTCGAGGTCCGCCGCGCCTTCCGCGACCTGGGCTTCGACTCGATCTCCGCCGTCACCCTCCGGGACCGGCTGGCCGACGCCACCGGCCTCGACCTGCCCAGCTCCGTCCTCTTCGACCACCCCACCCCCGAACGCCTCGCCGCCCACCTGCACGCCCGCCTCACCGGCGCCGACGACGGCGTCACGACGACGGCCACCGCCGTGGACGCGGACGATCCGGTCGTGGTGGTCGGGATGGCGTGCCGCTATCCGGGCGGTGTGACGTCGCCGGCGGAGCTGTGGGACCTGGTGTGGTCGGGGCGCGAGGGGATCTCGGAGTTCCCGGCCGACCGCGGCTGGGGTGCCGATCTCTTTGATGCGGACCCGGGTAAGTCGGGGAAGTCGTACGCGCGTCATGGCGGGTTTCTGCATGATGCGGGGGATTTCGACGCGGAGTTCTTCGGTGTGTCGCCGCGTGAGGCGTTGGCGATGGATCCGCAGCAGCGGTTGGTGCTGGAGGCGTCGTGGGAGGCGTGCGAGCGCGCGGGTGTCGACCCGGACAGCCTGCGCGGCAGCCGCACGGGCGTCTACATCGGCGCCACCGCGCAGGAGTACGGGCCCCGGCTCGCCGACGGGCACGACGGCCACGACGGGCACCTGCTCACCGGCACCACGGTCAGCGTGCTGTCGGGCCGGGTGGCGTACGCGTTCGGTCTTGAGGGCCCGGCGGTGACGATCGACACCGCGTGCTCGTCGTCGCTTGTCGCCGTCCACCTCGCGGCCCAGGCACTGCGGAACGGGGAGTGCGACCGGGCGTTCGTCGGCGGCGTCACCGTCATGGGCTCTCCCGGGATGTTCCTGGAGTTCTCGCGGCAGCGGGGGCTTTCGCCGGACGGTCGCTGCAAGGCGTTCGCGGAGGGCGCGGACGGTACGGGCTGGGCCGAGGGCGTCGGGCTGCTGCTGGTGGAGCGGCTGTCGGAGGCGCGGCGGCAGGGGCACGAGGTGCTGGCGGTGCTCCGCGGTTCGGCGGTGAACCAGGACGGCGCGTCCAACGGGCTGACCGCGCCCAACGGGCCGTCCCAGCAGCGGGTCATCCAGCAGGCGCTGGCCAGCGCGGGACTCGGCGCAGGGCAGGTCGACGCCGTGGAGGCGCACGGGACCGGCACCAAGCTGGGCGACCCGATCGAGGCACAGGCGCTGCTCGCGACGTACGGCCGGGAGCACTCGGCGGAACGGCCGCTGTGGCTGGGGTCGTTGAAGTCCAACATCGGGCACACGCAGGCCGCGGCCGGTGTCGCGGGTGTGATCAAGATGGTCGAGGCGATGCGGCGCGGGTCCCTCCCGCAGACGTTGCACGTCGATCGGCCCACCACGCATGTCGACTGGGACGCGGGTGCGGTGTCGCTGCTGACGGAGGCGCGGGAGTGGCCGGAGACGGGTGAGCCGCGGCGGGCGGCGGTGTCGTCGTTCGGGATCAGCGGGACGAACGCGCACGTGATCCTGGAGCAGCCGGCAGCCGAGCCGGTGCGCGGGGAGCCGGGGTCGACTCTGCTTCCGGTGGTGCCGTGGGTGGTGTCGGGGCGTAGCGCGGAGGCGTTGCGGGAGCAGGCGGCGCGGCTGGGGGAGTTCGTCGCGGGGGCCGGGGGAGAGGTGTCTCCGGTCGACGTGGGGCTGGCGCTGTTGTCGCGGTCGACGGGCGACTACCGGGCCGTGCTCGTCGGTTCCGACGCGGCCGAACTCGGCGCCGGGCTGACGCGGTTGGCCGAGGGAGAAGCCACGCCGGTGGCGCCGGGCGGTGGTGTGGGGCTTCTGTTCACCGGTCAGGGTGCGCAGTGGGCGGGGATGGGTGCGGGGCTGATGGGTTTTGCGGTCTTCCGGGAGGTGTTGGAGGAGGTTTGTGCCGGGTTCGACGGGCTGCTGAGCCGGCCGTTGGGCGAGGTGCTGGCCGCGCGTGACGGCGGGCTGGTGGACCGGACGGAGTTCACGCAGCCGGGGTTGTTCGCGTTCGAGGTGGCGATGTTCCGCCAGCTCCGTGCGTGGGGTGTGGAGCCGGGTGTTCTCGTGGGGCACTCGGTGGGCGAGTTGGCCGCCGCGCACTGCGCGGGTGTGTGGTCGCTGGCGGATGCGTGCCGTCTGGTGGCTGCGCGTGGGCGGTTGATGGATGCGCTGCCGCCGGGTGGTGCGATGGTGTCGCTGCGCGGCAGCCTGGATGAGGTCAACGCCCTGCTGGAAGGCAGCTCCCAGGTCGATGTGGCGGCGGTCAACGGGCCGCGGTCGGTGGTTGTCTCCGGTGATGAGAAGGAGATCGAGGGGCTGGTGTCGCGATGGGAGGCGGGTGGCGGCCGGGCTCGTCGGCTGCGGGTCTCCCACGCCTTCCATTCGCCGTTGATCGAGCCGATGCTCGCCGACTTCCGCCGGGTGGCGGAGGAGGTCGAGTACCACCAGCCGTCCCTGACGCTGGTCTCGAACGTCACGGGCCAGCTCGCCGACGCGGAGAGCGTCTGCGATCCCGAGTACTGGGTCGGGCACGTACGCCACGCCGTCCGCTTCGCAGAGGGCGTGGAGTCGGCAGCTCGCACGGGCGTCTCCGTTTTCGTGGAGGTGGGGCCTGCTCCTGTGCTGACCGCCATGGGACAGGAATGCCTCCCGGACGAGCCGATCCAGTGGGTCGCCCTCTCCCGCGCACCCCGGGAAGAAAAGAAAGAATCGCGGATCGAAGAATCTGCGAAGGCAAACGATGAATTTGCGCACGAGGACGCGCGTGCCGCCGGTGTACTGATGTCCGGCGTCGGCGCCGCATTCTCCGCGGGCGCGCGCGTGGATTGGCGCGCGGTGTTCGGCGGCGTCGACGGAAAGCCGGTCGCGCTGCCGACGTACGCATTTCAGAGGCGCCGCTACTGGCTGTCCGGGTCGGCGGTAACCGGTGACCCGGCGGGTCTCGGTCTCGGTGCCTTCGGGCATGGCCTGTTGGGTGCGGCGGTGACCGTAGCGTCGTCGGGTGCGGTGGTGTTGACCGGTCGTATCTCGCGTGCTGGTGACGGCTGGTTGACGGGGCATCGGATCCAGGGCCGTGTGCTGGTGCCGGGAGCGGCGCTGGTGGAGATGGCGCTGCGGGCCGGGGACGAGGCCGGCTGCCCGGTCCTCGAAGACCTGACCCTGGAAGCGCCGTTGGAGCTGCCGGAGAGCGGCGGTGTGCAGATCCAGGTCACGGTCGACCCCGCCGAGGACGGCGGATCGGCTCGTACGGTCACCGTGCACGCCCGTCCGGACGACGATCCGGACCGCCCCTTCACCCGCCACGCCACCGGACGCCTCACCCCCGCCACCGACGACGCGGCCGGAGAGCCGTGGCAGGGTGCGTGGCCACCCGCCGGGGTCGAAGGCGTGGACCTGGCAGGCGCGTACGACCGGCTGACTGAGCTTGGTTACGACTACGGCTCCGGCTTCCAGGGCCTGACCGCGCTCTGGCAGGACGGGACGACGCGCTACGCCGAGGTCGTACTGCCCGAAGAGCACACCGGAGAACACGGGCCCGACGCCTTCGGCCTCCACCCCGCCCTCCTCGACGCCGCCCTCCACACCCTCCTCGTCGACAGCGGCGACTCCTCCGACGCCGGCATCCGCGTGCCGTTCGCCTGGTCCAAGGTGGCGCTCCACGCCACCGCAGCCACCCACCTCCGCGTCAAGGCCGTCACCCTCGGCCCCGACACCGTCGAGATCACCCTCTTCGACGCCGAAGGCGGTCCGGTCGCCGAGATCGGCGAACTGACGCTACGCACGCTCGCGGCCGAGCCCCGGGCCACCGCAGACCTCTACACCCTGCGCTGGACCCCGCAGCAGCTCCCGGCCGACGCCACGGACCTCACCGGCTGGGCCACCCTCGGCCCGGCCGCGCCGGTCCCCGAGACCGCCGCCCGGCACCACACCAGCCTGGCCGCCCTCCTCGACGCCGAACCCCAGCCCACCGCCATCGTCTACGCCCCCGCACCCGGCGACCCCACCCCCGCCGCCGCCCACCAGGCCGCACACGACCTGCTCACCCTGCTGCAGGACTACCTCGCCGAACCCCGCCTGGCCGACAGCCCCCTCGTCCTCCTCTCCCGCCACGCCCACACCGCCGAGCCCGACCCCGTACACGCGGCGCTCTGGGGACTGGCCCGTACGGCGCAGGCCGAGCAGCCGGACCGGATCCACCTCGTCGACACCGACGACCACCCCGACACCCGCACCCACCTCCCGCGCGCCCTCGCCCACGCGCTCACGACCCCCCAACTCGCCCTCCACGTCGGCACCCCGCACACCCCGCACCTCACCCACCTGCCGCCCCCGGGCGACGCGGGACAGGCACTCGGCCGCCGCAACGGCACCGTGCTGATCACCGGCGGGGCCGGGGCGCTGGGCGGGCTGGTCGCCCGTCACCTGGTGGCGACGCACGGCGTACGGCACCTGCTGCTCGCCGGTCGCCGAGGCATCGACACGCCCGGCGCGCCCGAGCTCAAGGAGGAACTGCGGGCGGCCGGCGCGGAGGCCACATTTGCCCGCTGCGACCTGACCGACCGCGACGCCGTGGCCCGGATGCTCGCCGGCCTCCCCGACGACCGGCCGCTGACCGCGGTCATCCACGCCGCGGGCGTCGTCGCCGACGCCACGATCGCGTCCCTCACGCCCGAGGCGCTGCGCGACGTCCTGGCCCCCAAGATCGACGCGGCGACGCACCTCGACGAGCTGACGCGCGACCTCGACCTCGACGCCTTCGTCCTCTTCTCCTCGATCGCCGGCGTGCTCGGCACCCCCGGGCAGGGCAACTACGCCGCGGCCAACGCCTGGCTCGACGCCCTGGCCGCCCGCCGCCGGGCCCAGGGCCTGGCGGGACAGGCCCTGGCGTGGGGCCTCTGGGGCGACGTCGGCGGCAGCGGCGGCATGGGCGCCGCGCTCGGCGAAGCCGAAATCGCGCGCTGGCACCGCAGCGGCATCGCCCCCCTGACGCCGGAACTCGGGCTCGCCTCCTTCGACGCGGCCCTGGGTACCCGTACGCCGAACGTCGTCCCCGTACGCATGGACCTCCCCGCGCTCCGCGCGCAGGCCGAGGTCGGCGAAGTCCCTTACCTCCTACGCGACTTCGCCCCCCGTCGTCGCGCCCGCCGGGTGGCGGCCGGGACGGCGACCGGCACGTCCGCCCTCGCCGCCCGGCTGGCGGGACTCGACGCGGAGGCACAGGACGCCGAGCTGGTCGGGCTCGTCCGCACCCAGGCCGCGCTGGTCCTCGGCTACGACGACGCGGCAGCCGTCGACGCCGACCAGGACTTCAAGGCGCTCGGCTTCGACTCCCTGACCGCGGTCGAGCTGCGCAACCGCGTCAACGCCGCGGCAGGCGTGCGCCTCGCCCCCACGGTCGTCTTCAACTACCCCACGCCCGCGGGCCTCGCCCGCCACCTGCGCGACGAAGTGCTCGGAGCCGTCACCGCCTCTCCCGCGACGGCGCCCGTGAGCGCCGTGGACGCGGACGACCCCGTGGTCGTCGTGGGGATGGCGTGCCGTTATCCCGGCGGGGTCACCTCGCCGGCGGAGCTGTGGGACATGGTCTGGTCCGGCAGCGAGGGGATCTCGGAGTTCCCGGCCGACCGCGGCTGGGGTGCCGATCTCTTTGATGCGGACCCGGGTAAGTCGGGGAAGTCGTACGCGCGTCATGGCGGGTTTCTGCATGATGCGGGGGATTTCGACGCGGAGTTCTTCGGTGTCTCGCCGCGTGAGGCGTTGGCGATGGATCCGCAGCAGCGGTTGGTGCTGGAGGCGTCGTGGGAGGCGTGCGAGCGCGCGGGCATCGACCCCGACGCTCTGCGCGGCAGCCGCACCGGCGTCTACGTCGGCGTCATGTACCACGACTACGCGCCCCGCATGTCGACCGAACGGCAGGAGATCGAGGGCTACGCGCTGACGGGGAACCTGTCGAGCGTGCTGTCGGGCCGGGTGGCGTACGCGTTCGGGCTCGAAGGCCCGGCAATGACGATCGACACCGCGTGCTCGTCGTCGCTCGTCGCGCTGCACCTGGCGGCGCAGGCGATGCGGAACGGGGAGTGCGACCGGGCGCTCGTCGGCGGCGTCACCGTGATGGCGACGCCGAACACCTTCGTGGAGTTCTCGCGGCAGCGGGGGCTTTCGCCGGACGGTCGCTGCAAGGCGTTCGCGGAGGGCGCGGACGGTACGGGCTGGAGCGAGGGCGTCGGGCTGCTGCTGGTGGAGCGGCTGTCGGAGGCGCGGCGGCAGGGGCACGAGGTGCTGGCGGTGCTCCGCGGTTCGGCGGTGAACCAGGACGGCGCGTCCAACGGGCTGACCGCGCCCAACGGGCCGTCCCAGCAGCGGGTCATCCAGCAGGCGCTGGCCAGCGCGGGGCTGAGCGCCGGACAGGTCGACGCGGTCGAGGGCCACGGAACCGGGACCAAGCTCGGCGACCCCATCGAGGCCGAAGCGCTGCTCGCGACGTACGGGCGGGAGCATTCCGACGAGCGGCCGCTGTGGCTCGGCTCGATCAAGTCGAACCTCGGCCACACGCAGGCCGCGGCCGGTGTCGCGGGTGTGATCAAGATGATCGAGGCGATGCGGCACGGAGCGCTGCCGCAGACCCTGCACGTGGACACGCCGAGCACGCATGTCGACTGGGACGCGGGTGCGGTGTCGCTGCTGACGGAGGCGCGGGAGTGGCCGGAGACGGGTGAGCCGCGGCGGGCGGCGGTGTCGTCGTTCGGGATCAGCGGGACGAACGCGCACGTGATCCTGGAGCAGCCGGCAGCCGAGCCGGTGCGCGGGGAGCCGGGGTCGACTCTGCTTCCGGTGGTGCCGTGGGTGGTGTCGGCACGTAGCGCGGAGGCGTTGCGGGAGCAGGCGGCGCGGCTGGGGGAGTTCGTCGCGGGGGCCGGGGGAGAGGTGTCTCCGGTCGACGTGGGGCTGGCGCTGTTGTCGCGGTCGACGGGCGACTACCGGGCCGTGCTCGTCGGTTCCGACGCGGCCGAACTCGGCGCCGGGCTGACGCGGTTGGCCGAGGGAGAAGCCACGCCGGTGGCGCCGGGCGGTGGTGTGGGGCTTCTGTTCACCGGTCAGGGTGCGCAGTGGGCGGGGATGGGTGCGGGGCTGACGGGCTTCGCGGTCTTCCGGGAGGCGTTCGAGGAGGTCTGCGCCGGGTTCGACGGGCTGCTGAGCCGCCCGCTGGGCGAGGTACTCGCCGGTGCCGACGGGCTCATTCATCGGACGGAGTTCACGCAGCCGGGGTTGTTCGCGTTCGAGGTGGCGATGTTCCGCCAGCTCCGTGCGTGGGGTGTGGAGCCGGGTGTTCTCGTGGGGCACTCGGTGGGCGAGTTGGCCGCCGCGCACTGCGCGGGTGTGTGGTCGCTGGCGGATGCGTGCCGTCTGGTGGCTGCGCGTGGGCGGTTGATGGATGCGCTGCCGCCGGGTGGTGCGATGGTGTCGCTGCGCGGCAGCCTGGATGAGGTCAACGCCCTGCTGGAAGGCAGCTCCCAGGTCGATGTGGCGGCGGTCAACGGGCCGCGGTCGGTGGTTGTCTCCGGTGATGAGAAGGAGATCGAGGGGCTGGTGTCGCGATGGGAGGCGGGTGGCGGCCGGGCTCGTCGGCTGCGGGTCTCCCACGCCTTCCATTCGCCGTTGATCGAGCCGATGCTCGCCGACTTCCGCCGGGTGGCGGAGGAGGTCGAGTACCACCAGCCGTCCCTGACGCTGGTCTCGAACGTCACGGGCCAGCTCGCCGACGCGGAGAGCGTCTGCGATCCCGAGTACTGGGTCGGGCACGTACGCCACGCCGTCCGCTTCGCAGAGGGCGTGGAGTCGGCAGCTCGCACGGGCGTCTCCGTTTTCGTGGAGGTGGGGCCTGCTCCTGTGCTGACCGCCATGGGACAGGAATGCCTCCCGGACGAGCCGATCCAGTGGGTCGCCCTCTCCCGCGCACCGCGCGACGAGGAGCCGAACGGCGCGGCAGCCTCCCGTGCCGCGGGCATGCTGATGTCCGGCGTGGGCTCCGCCTACGCGGCCGGGGCGCGTGTGGACTGGCGCGCGGTGTTCGCGGGGTCCGGCGGTCGCCGGGTTGCGCTGCCGACGTACGCGTTCCAGCACCGCCGCTACTGGCTGTCCGGTCCTGTCTCCGCGGGTGACCCGGCGGGTCTCGGCCTGGGTGCCTTCGGGCATGGCCTGTTGGGTGCGGCGGTGACCGTAGCGTCGTCGGGTGCGGTGGTGTTGACCGGTCGTATCTCGCGTGCTGGTGACGGCTGGTTGACGGGGCATCGGATCCAGGGCCGTGTGCTGGTGCCGGGAGCGGCGCTGGTGGAGATGGTGCTGCGGGCCGGGGACGAGGCCGGCTGCCCGGTCCTCGAAGACCTGACCCTGGAAGCGCCGTTGGAGCTGCCTGAGAGCGGCGGTGTGCAGATCCAGGTCACGGTCGACCCCGCCGAGGACGGCGGATCGGCTCGTACGGTCACCGTGCACGCCCGTCCGGACGACGACCCGGACCGCCCCTTCACCCGCCACGCCACCGGACGCCTCACCCCCGCCACCGACGACGCGGCCGGAGAGCCGTGGCAGGCTGCGTGGCCACCCGCGGGCGCCACGAGCGTGGACCTCACCGACGCGTACGACTGGCTGGCGATGCAGGGCTACGAGTACGGCTCCGGCTTCCGCGGCCTGACCGCGCTCTGGCAGGACGGGACGACGCGCTACGCCGAGGTCGTACTGCCCGAAGAGCACACCGGAGAACACGGGCCCGACGCCTTCGGCCTCCACCCCGCCCTCCTCGACGCCGCCCTCCACACCCTCCTCGTCGACAGCGGCGACACCCCCGACGCCGGCATCCGCGTGCCGTTCGCCTGGTCCAAGGTGGCGCTCCACGCCACCGCAGCCACCCACCTCCGCGTCAAGGCCGTCACCTCGGGCCCCGACACCGTCGAGATCACCCTGTACGACACACAGGGCGGCCTCGTCGCCGAGGTCGGCGAGCTGACCCTGCGCACCCTGCCTGCCGGCCCTCAGCCGACCGGCATCCCGGACCACCTGTACGCCCTGCGCTGGACCCCGCAGCAGCTCCCGGCCGACACTACGGACCTCACCGGCTGGGCCACCCTCGGCCCGGCCGCGCCGGTCCCCGACATCGCCGCCCGGCACCACACCAGCCTGGCCGCCCTCCTCGACGCCGAACCCCAGCCCACCGCCATCGTCTACGTCCCGCCCCCGGCCGACTCCACCCCCGCCGCCGCCCACCAGGCCGCACACGACCTGCTCACCCTCCTCCAGCAGTACCTCGCCGAACCCCGGCTGACCGAGACCCCCCTCGTCCTCCTCACCCGCCACGCCCACGCCC
Organism: Streptomyces sp. NBC_01808; assembly: GCF_035917395.1. Classification (NCBI taxonomy): domain Bacteria; kingdom Bacillati; phylum Actinomycetota; class Actinomycetes; order Kitasatosporales; family Streptomycetaceae; genus Streptomyces; species Streptomyces sp. NBC_01808. Next base: position 340,862 of record NZ_CP109072.1, on the reverse strand, counting down.
TGCCCACCGACCCCCACCCCGACCCGGCGACCGACCCCGCGCACACCGCGCTCTGGGGCCTGGCCCGCTCCGCGCAGGCCGAACACCCGGGCCGTATCCACCTGGTCGACGCCGACGACCACCCCGACACCCGCACCCACCTCCCGCGCGCCCTCGCCCACGCGCTCACGACCCCCCAACTCGCCCTCCACCACGGCACCGTGCACACCCCCCTCCTCACCCACCTCCGCGACGATCCGCCGCTGACCCCGCCCGCCGACGCGGGCGCCTGGCGGCTGGACACCGCCACCCCCGGCACCATCGAGTCCCTGCAACTCCTGCCCGCTCCCGAGGCGTTGGCTCCGCTCGCCACCGGCACGGTGCGGGTGTCCGTACGGGCCGCCGGGCTCAACTTCCGCGACGTGCTCATGGCGCTCGGAATGTACCCGGGCGAGCAGATCATGGGCAGCGAGGGCGCCGGCGTCGTCACCGAAGTGGGACCCGGCGTGACGGACCTCGCGCCCGGCGACCGGGTGCTGGGTCTGCTCCCGCACTCCTTCGGCCCGGTCGCGGTCGCCGACCGGCGCATGCTGGCACCGATGCCCGAGGACTGGACGTTCGCGCAGGCCGCCGCCGTGCCCGTCGTCTTCCTCACCGCGTACTACGGCCTGCGCGACCTGGGCCGGCTGGCCAAGGGCGACGCGGTGCTCGTGCACGCCGCCACCGGCGGCGTCGGCATGGCGGCCGTCCAACTGGCGCGGCACTGGGGCGCGGACGTGTACGCCACCGCCAGCCCGCCGAAGCAGGGGCTGCTGCGTGAGCTGGGGCTGCCGGAGGAGCGGATCGCCTCCTCCCGCGACCTCGACTTCGTCGAGCGGTTCCGGCGCGCGTCCGGCGGCGCCAGCATGAACGTCGTCCTCAACTCGCTGGCCCGGGAGTTCGTGGACGCCTCGCTGGAACTGCTCCCCGCGGGCGGGCGGTTCGTGGAGATGGGCAAGACCGACATCCGCGCCGCCGCCGACGTCGCGGAGCGCCACCCGGGGGTCGCGTACCAGGCGTTCGACCTGATGGAGGCGGGCCCCGACCGGATCCGCGAGATGCTCGCCGAGATCGTCACGCTGCTGGAGTCGGACGTGCTCACCCCGCTGCCGCTGCGCACCTGGGACGTACGGCGCGCGCCCGAGGCGTACCGCTTCATGAGCCAGGCCCGGCACGTCGGCAAGATCGTGCTGACCGTGCCGGCGCCGCCGGACCCCGCCGGCACGGTGCTCGTCACCGGCGGCACGGGCGCGCTGGGCGCGCAGGTCGCGCGCCATCTGGCGACCGTCCACGGCGTACGGCACCTGCTGCTCACCAGCCGCCGCGGGATGGACGCACCCGGGGCCGCGGCGCTCCGGGCCGAGCTTGCCGCTCTCGGGGCCGAGGCCACCGTCGCCGCGTGCGACGTGTCGCGGCGCGAGGACGTCGTACGGCTCCTGGCCGGTGTACCGGCGGAGCACCCGTTGACCGCCGTCGTGCACGCGGCGGGCGTGACCGCGGACGGCACCGTGGAGACGCTCGACGCCGCCGCCGTCGACCGGGTGCTCGCACCCAAGGTGGACGCGGTCGCGCACCTGGACGAGCTGACCCGCGGCCTCGACCTCAGCGGCTTCGTGCTGTTCTCGTCCATCGCCGGCACCCTCGGCACGGCGGGGCAGGGCAACTACGCCGCCGCCAACGCCTGGCTGGACGGGCTGGCGCAGCGCAGGCAGGCCCAGGGCCACCCGGCGGTCTCGCTCGCCTGGGGCTACTGGGCCGAGGAGAGCGAACTGTCCGGCCACCTCAGCGACGCGGACGTGGCCCGGCTGAGCCGCACCGGCATCCTGCCGCTGGCCACCGACGAGGGCCTGGCGCTGCTCGACGAGGCCATGGCGCTGGGCGACGCCGCCGTGGTGCCGGCGCGGCTGAGCACGCGCGCCGAGGAGGGCGTGGCGGTACCGGCGGTGCTCCGGCAGGTGGTCAGGCCGGCGCGGCGCACGGCCGCGGCGGACGACTCGCCTGCGGCGGGCGGGTCGCGGGCGCAGCTCACGGAGCTGCCGGCGGCGGAGCGGGCCGAGGCGCTGGTGCGGCTCGTACGTACGCACGCCGCCGCGGTGCTCGGGCACAGCTCGGCCAACTCCGTACCGCGCGAAGCCGCGTTCAAGACCATCGGCTTCGATTCGCTGGCCGCCGTCGAACTGCGCAACCGGCTCAACGCCGCGACCGGCCTGCGGCTCCCGGCCACGGCCGTCTTCGACAATCCGACCGCGGAGGCGCTCGCCGCCCTGCTCGACGGGGAGTTGCCGGGTGCGCCGGCCGCGGCGGCCCCGGCGGACGCCGGGGCGGGCAGCCTCGGCGAGCTGGAGGACATGCTGGCCGCGGGCGCGCTCGACGAGCAGGAGCAGGCGCGGCTCGCCGCCCGGCTGAAGGCCCTGCTGTGGCAGCTCGAAGACGCGCAGGGCGGGGCCCAGGAGACCGGTCCGACCGCCGAGGAGCCCGGCGGCGCGCTGGACGCGGCGAGCGACGAGGAGATGTTCGCGATGATCGACCGGGAGCTGGGCCGGGACTGACTCCCCCGCCCGGCCCGGCCGGTGGACCGGGGCGGACGAAAAGACCGCCGGCCCGCGACGAGAGTACGCGGGCCGGCGGGGCAGGTGGCGGGGATGTCGAACCCCGCGGGTGCGGTGCGGAGAGGGTCAGGTGCTCGGGGCGGGAGAGGCCGGGTCGCGGGCGTCGACCGCCTCGTGCACGACCTCCTCCTGCGCGGCAGGCTCCTCGACGGCTCTTTCCTCGGACGACTCCTCCGCGGCCGTCTCGGGGGCCGCCTCCGGCGCGTACCCCTCCAGGAAGTCCTTGAGTTCGGACAGCACGTCGGCCGCCTCCGCCCCGTCGATCACCCGGTGGTCGAAGGCGAGGCTCAGCCGCATCACCGGCGCCACCACGACGGCACCGTCCCTGACGACCGGGCGGTCCACGATCCGCCCGAGGCCCAGCGTGACGGTCGTGCCGCCGACCGAGTGGAAGCTGTCCACCGCGCGGTGGCCCAGCGAGGTGACGGCGACGGTGCCCCGCAGCTCGGGGCGGTGCGCGAACGACCGCGTCGCCAGCCGGAACAGCGTGCGGCCCACCGGCACGGGCAGCCGGTGCAGCTTGCGTACCGCCTCGAACTCCGGCATCGTCTCGGGGTCTCCGTCGCGCAGCCGGTCCACGTGCTGCTGCACATCGTCCAGGCTCGACTGCTCCAGCTTCGGCACGACCGAGGAGAGCACCACGCGGCGCCCGCCCAGGGTCTTGTCCAGCGTCACCTTGCCGCCGACGGTCGCGTAGCGCGCGACCTTGGGGCGGAGCCGGCCGCGGATGGCCGCGTTGGCCTCCGGGTGCTCGGCCAGCACGCTGCCGGACGCCTTGAGGACGTACGAGACGACCGAGTACCGGCGGCCGTCGCGCCTGGCCTCCGCCCGGTGCTCCTGGATCCGGCTCATGTCCACCTCGGTGTCGAGGAAGACCGGCGCCGTGGCCCGTATCTCGTCGCAGTGGTAGAGCGTGTGGCGGCGCTCGGCGGGGAAGCGGCTGACGCTCACGCCGCGACCGCCGCCTTGTGGATGCCGCTGAGGCTGCCGGCCTCCAGCAGGTCCGGCAGCGACACGCTGCGGCCGGTGCGGCGCTCGATGGCCGCCGTCAGCCAGAGCAGGTGCACCGAGTCCCAGCCGGCGATCTCGTCCAGAGGCCGGTCGGCGTCCTCGACGGACACCGGCAGCCCCAGTTCGTCACGGATCAGCACCACAAGATCGTCGATGGTCGTCATGAAGCGGGCACTACCTTTCGGGGGTGGGTCAACGGGGCTGCGTCGCGGGCGCGTTCGTGAACGCCCGGATGTCGCGCAGGAGGGCGGTGGCGACGGCCCGCTCCGCGCCGTCGAGGTAGAAGTGGCCACCGGGGAACCGCTCGATGCGGAACGCGCCGGAGGTCAGCGGCTCCCAGGCCGCCGCCTCGTGCTCGGTCACCTTCGGGTCCGCGGTGCCGGTGAAGACGCTGACGGGGCAGCGCAGCAGGAAGCTCCGGTCGTAGCGGTACGTCTCCACGGCGGTGTAGTCGGCGCGCAGCGCCGGCAGGATCATGGCGCGCATGTCCGGGTCGGCGAGGATCTGCGGGTCGGTGCCGCTCAGCTTGGTGATCTCGTCGATGAGCCCGTCGTCGTCGCGCTGGTGCACGGTCTCGACGCGCGGCGTCGCCGGCGAGTGCCGGCCCGAGGCGACCAGCCCGAGGGGCGGGTTGGTGCCGTCCCGCTCCAGCCGGGCGGCGGTCTCGAAGCCGACGACCGCGCCCATGCTGTGCCCGAAGAGGACCAGCGGCAGGTCGGTCAGCGGCCTGAGCGCGGCAGCCACGCGGTCGGCGAGCGTACGGACGTCGCGCAGCGGCTGCTCGTGCCTGCGGTCGTGCCGGCCCGGGTACTGCACGGCCACGAACTCGACCGACGGCGGCAGTTCCCGCTGCAGCGGGAAGAACGTGGTGGCCGCGCCGCCCGCGTGGGGCAGGCAGACAAGCCGTACGTCCGGCTGCCGGACCGTGCCGAAGCGGCGCAGCCACGTGTCGTCGAACGGGATCTCAGTGGGCACCGTGCCAACGCCTTCCCGCGCTCTCCCGGGTGCGAGAGGCGGCACACGTGGAGAGCGCACCTTGAGCACTCCGACTCGTTTGTGGACCGCGACGCTACGGACACCGGTTGAAAGCCCGACAAAGAGCTTCTAAAGAGGTACGGGACCGAGGGCCGGTGCCGAGGGGCGCGGTGTCCGCGACAGCCGCGCCCCCGCGGCGTGGGCGGTCAGGGCGGGATGCTCTTCAGCCGCGTGCCGATGTCGGCGCGCTGGGAGATGCCGAGTTTCTGGTAGATGCGGGTGAGGTGCTGCTCGACGGTGCTCACGGTGATGTGGAGCCGGTTCGCGACCTGACGGTTGGTCAGGCCCTTGGCGACGAGCGCGGCCACGCGGTGCTCGGCCCGGGTGAGCAGCCTCTCCCTGCCCAGGGCGTCGTGCACGGCCTTGCCGGTCCGCTCCGGTACGGGCGTGCGCGCCAGGGCCTGGTCGGGCAGGCAGTTGCGGGCGATGTGCGCGCCCGCGGCCTGCGCTCTGGCGGCCCAGGACTCGTGCCCGAGCCCGCGCAGCGCGACGCCGAGTTCGTGCAGCGTACGCGCCTGGTCCAACCGGTCGCCGGTGGCGAGGAGTTCGTCGATCGCCCGGAACAGCAGCCCGGGGCGCTTGTGCGGTGGCGCCAGCCGGGCCCGTAGCCGCAGCGCCATCGCGTGGTCGCGACCGCCGTGGCCGGGGGCGCGCGCGGTGTGCTCGGCGAGCATGCGGGCGGACATCTGGCTGTCGCCCAGGTGCAGCCACGCCTGGGCGACGTAGAGCCGCCACGGCACCAGCGTGGGGTGGTCGACCAGGGTGCGCTCGGCCACCTTCCCGATCCGCAGGAAGTCCGCGAGCGCCGAGTGCGGCCTGTTCGTGGCGAGGTGGAAGCAGCCGCGGATGCACAGGTAGCTCAGCCAGTAGACGCTCTTCTCCCACGCAGGGGGGATCGGCTTGGCGAAGACCCGCGCCACCTCGTCGTAGCGCCCCATCTCCATGTGCAGCGCGGCGAGTACGGCCTCGGCGGCGCACGCGTAGCCCGTGCTGCGCTCGGTGATGACGCTCTCCACCAGCCGGACGCAGTCCAGGCCCGCGGCCAGCTTGCCCTGCCGCAGCGCGACGATCGCCTGCTGGAGCGAGAAGATGGCCTGCCAGCCGGGCGCGTCCCGGCTGGCCGACTCCTTGACCAGCCACTCGCACCACTGCCAGGCCGTGTCGAGCCGGTCCGCGATGACGAGGGCCTTGATCGAGCTGGCCAGCGACCAGACCGTGGCATCGGAGAGGGTCGAGACCTCCAGCAGGTTCTCGGCGGCGGCGGCCCAGTCGCCCCGGCCGCCGAAGAGGAACGAGCCTTCGAAGGTCTGGAACAGGGAAGTCGCCGATGCGTACGGGCTCGGCGCGCCGCCCTCGGCGGGCGGGAGCCGCGCGGTCTGCGCGCCACCCCCCTGCCCGTCCTCCTTCCCGGCGTCCTCCTGTCCGCAGTCCTCCTGCCCGGATGAGTGGTGGCTGTACCAGGCCCACAGCCAGGCGATGCTGGGGTGGTCGCCGGCGCGTACGTCGGCGGCGCTCGACTCGGCGCCCTGCCGCTGCAGCACGGCGAACGCCTCCTGGACCTTGCCGTAGCTGAAGAGCAGGTCCGCGAGCCCGTCGTACGCCGTGCTCGGCATCTGGTCCGCGTGGAAGGCGCTGAGCAATGCGGTGAGATGCCGGATTTCCGTGGCCGCGGGGCTGATGCGCTGCGTGATGAGCGCCAGGCGCATGTAAATCTCGATACGGTCCGGGCTGCTCGGGCTGTTTTCCAGCGCCAGTTCGAGATACCTGACGGCGAGCCGGATGTTTTCCTGTCCGATGGCCGTCTCCGCGGCGTCGCGCAACGCGGACCGCTGCCACGCCTCCGCCGCGTGCCGGGCGGCGAGGAGATGCCGGGCCACTTCCGTGGTGGGACTGCCGGCATTGTTCTGGACCACGGCCGCGCGCCGGTGAAGTTCGTTCCGCTGCAGGGTGCCGAGGTCCGCAAGAATTTCCCGGGGAGCGCTCTCGTGCCGGAAATTCGTTCCGTCCAGGACGCCGGAGTGGCGCAGCGCCTCCAACTGCTGGTCCATGACGGCCGGTGAAATACGGGTCATGCCCGACAGTAGCTCGGGCGCCGCGGAATCCCCGAGCACGGAGATCAGCCGCCCCAGCTCCACGGCGGTGGCGCCGCTGCGGTAAAGGCAGGACACGACGGCACGGCCGTACATGCCCAGCTCCGCCGCGGATTCCGCGCCCGTCGGCCGGGCTTCCATGTCCTCGTCGCGCAGGTCCTCGAGCAGCGCGCGCAGCAGCAGCGGGCTGCCGCCGCTGAGGTGGTGCAGCAGCTCGATCCACTGCTCGTGCGGACGGTTGACGCGCGTGGTGACCGCCGCCCGCACCCCGCGCTCGTCCAGCGGGCCCAGGTGGATGCGCTGGGCATTCGGCCGCCGCAGCAACTCCGTCTTGACCGGCTGGTCGCGATGGCGCAGGTGCGGGCAGTGGGACAGCAGGATGAGGGTGCGCCGGCTGCGGTGCCAGCCGACCGCCTGGAGCAGGAAGTCCAGCTCGGACCAGGGGATGTCCTGCACGTCGTCGATGCTGATCACCACCGCGCCGTTCTCCGCGACATGCGGCAGCGCGGCACTGAACTGCAGCGCGGGCGTGGCCCCCGCGGGGCCCTCGCCGGATGGCGGGGCGGGCACTTGCGCGACGAGCTGCTGGAACAGGGAGATGGGCGGGTGCGCCGCGGTGCTCCTGCCCTGGACGCTGAGGATGGTCGCGCCCATGTCGGCCGCGTGTTCTGTGATGGCGTGTAAAAGAGCACTCTTGCCGCACCCCACGCCGCCTTCGATCAGAATTGTGCGCGACATTCCGTGGAGACAGCGAGAGAAAGCAGACCGCAGCGCCTCGAATTCGGCCGCACGGATGACGAAAGCCATACCGGATTACTCACCTCCCGTTGGCGCAATTGATTCGTCGTGGGAATCAATGCACCTGAGCAAGTCCAGGTCATACGGCACTCAGGGGAAGCGCCGTACCGCGTATTCGGTTAGTAGTTTCACAGGTAGAGTTTGGTTACGCAAGGCCGGGTTTTCTCAGGTCCCGAGATAATGCCTAGGTCCGTTTTGCGTCATTTATGCTGGCCTTGTTGTGATGCTGCGGAGTATACATCCCCTGGGACAAACGTATCGGTCCGCGAGCACCGCTCCCGACTTGCGGGAGCGAAGGCGGGCGTACCGGACGGCGCGTGCGCCCCCGAGGTGCGCCCGCGGGTCCCATCGTGGCGCCGCGGACGGTTCGTAGGGGGGTGGCGCAGCGAGATTTTGGCGGGACTTTGGCGCCGCGCAACAGTCTGCCCGGATGGTTGCTGCCCTTGCCTGGCTGCTGCGCGCGCTGCAGGAAGCCTTGACGTCGCTCGGCCGGGTCTGGTTCTTCATCCCGCCCCCGCCCCCCGCCCCGCCCCCACCCCCACCGGGCCCCGCCCCGGGCCACCCCGAGCGCCTGCGCCCGGACCTCCCGCTCACGGAGCAAGAGGAAGCCCTGCGCCGCCAGTTGGGCGACATAGCCCTGCCCGACGCCATAGGCGAGGAGAAGAGCCCGGGCGCGTAGCCGCACAGGTGCCGGCGGTCAGGCGCAGGGAAGGGTCCGTACGAGGACGAAGGAGCCGCTGTACGCGGCGGCGGGCAAGGGGAAGCCCCGGTCGGAGGGGGGATCCGACCGGGGCGGTCTGAGGCGGATACGGAGGGCGGTCGCCTCGCGGCGAAAGGCTCCATGGGGCTTCAGCCGAACGATCTTCCCCACGGGCGAGAGGTGAGGCCCGGGGACACTGTTCCCTCCGTACCCACGCTCGATTCAACGGGAGGGGACCTCCGCTTGTTCCATGCCCCCGCCCGGGACGGTGTGAAGCCCGACACAGCGGGGCTGCGGTGTCAGTCCAGCCAGCGGCCCCCGCGCATCAGCTCGCGCCCCGGCAGCTCGTTCACCTCGCGCCATGCCTGGATCCGCAGCGGGGTGATCCGGAACCAGCGGTACCGGGTGGCCTGCCCGCGGGGGTCGAACCCGGAGCGCGCCGCGAAGCGGTCCCCGTGCTCCCGCGGCAGCGCGTCCAGCTCGAAGACCTCGACCTCGCCGTCGATCACCGTGACGTCCCGCGTCGGCCCCAGCGCCAGCCGCGCGGCCCCGGTCGCGGCCAGGTTCCTGCCGGTCGGGCTCTCCGCAGGCGTCGCCACCCACAGCGCCTCGCCGTCCCAGGAGAACGACAGCGGCACGAGATACGGCACGCCGTCCGGCGCCGCGCTCGCCACCCAGACGTCGACGTCGTGGGCCAGCCGGTGCTCGGTGTCCCGGCGGCGCAGCACGCGGGTGCGGGGCTCGGCGGGGTGCGTGGCTGCGGTCATCTCTCGCTCCTGGTCGTCGTGAGGCTCGTACGCGATCCGCCCGGCCGAAACCGCACCGGGCCCGATCGCCGCCACCACAGCCTGGCCCCGCCCACCCCCGCACCGCCTCCGTGCTGACCACGGAGAACACCGCGGATAATGAGACTGTGTCCACCCCGCCGATCTCCGCCCGCGAAGCCGAAGTGCTCGCGCTCGTCGGCGAGCACCTGAGCAACGCCGAGATCGCCGGCCGCCTCTTCATCTCCGTACGCACCGTCGAATCGCACGTCTCCTCCCTCCTGCGCAAGCTGCACCTGCCCGACCGGCGCGCCCTCGCCCGGCACGCAGCCGCCTCCACCGCCTCCACCGCCCGCCCCGGGCAGAGCGCGCCCGCCCTGCCCGCGCCGCTGACCTCGTTCGTCGGCCGCGCGCGGGAGCGCGCCGAGCTGGCCGCCGCCGTACGGGCCCGGCGGCAGGTCACCGCCGTCGGCCCCGGGGGCGTCGGCAAGACCCGCCTGGCGCTCGCCGCGGCCGGCGACCTGGCCGGCGAGTTCGCCGACGGCGTGTGGTTCGCCGACCTGGTCCCGGTCACCGAACCGGCGCGGGTGGGCGCCGCGGTCGCCGCCGCCGTGGGCGTCGGCGAGCAGCCAGGACGCAACGTGGACGACGCCGTGCTCGCCGCGCTCGCGGACCACGACGCGCTGCTCGTCCTGGACAACTGCGAGCACGTACGCGAAGGAGTCGCTCCGTTCCTGGAACGGCTGCTCGCGGCCTGCCCGAAGCTGCACGTGCTTGCCACCAGCAGGGCCCGCCTCCTGGTGCCCTTCGAACGCGCCTTCCCCGTGCCCCCGCTGTCCCGCGACGGCGGCGACGAATCCGACGCCGTGGCCCTGTTCATGGACCGCGCCGCCGCGGTCGGCTGGCCGCCGGGACCGGGTGCAAGCGCGGGCGTCGCGGCCGTCTGCGAACGGCTCGACGGCATGGCGCTGGCCATCGAGCTGGCCGCCGCCCGCTGGGCCACGCTCGGGCTCGACGGCCTGACCGCGGGCCTCGGCGACCAGCTCCGGATCCTCGCCGGCGGCGCCCGCGCGGACGACCGCCACCGCTCGGTGCGCGCGGTCCTCGACTGGAGCCACGACCTGCTGGAGCCGGAGGACCAGGTGCTGCTGCGGCGGGTGTCGGTGTTCGTCGCGCCGTTCACCGCCGCCGCGGCCGCCGAGGTCGCCGGAGACGGCCCGCAGGACGCCGCCGCCGTCGCCGACGGCCTCGGCCGGCTCGCCGAGCAGAGCCTCCTCGTCGTCGCCCCGTCCGCGGCCGGCACCCGCTACCGGGCCCTGGAGACCATCCGCCAGTACGGCGCGGAGCACCTCGCCGCCGCCGGCGAGGAGACCGCCGTACGCACCCGCCACCTCGGCTGGTGCACCGCCGCCGCCGGCGCCCTGACCGGCGCCGGCGGCCCGGACTGGCGCGCCCGGTTCGACGACCTCGCCGAGGACCTGCGGGTCGCGCTCGGCTGGGCCGCCGCCCGGCCGGAGCTACGCGCCGACGCCCACCGGCTCGCCGTGTCGCTGGCCGGGCTGGCGTTCACCCGCACCCTGCTCGGCGAGGCCCAGCAGCGGTACGAGCAGGCAGCCGCCCTCGCCGACGACGCGGGCGCCGCGGTCGTGCTGCGGCACGCCGCGGCGGTGGCCGGCTGCCGGCGGCTCGGCGACGACATGTACCGCCTGCACCGCGCCGCCGCAGAGGCCGCCGAGCACGCGGGAGACCCCGCGGCCGCCGGCCGCGACCTCGCCGAGGCCGCCACCGCCGCCTACCGCTTCTCGACCTCCTTCACCCGGCTCCCCGCCGTCGCCGAGGTCACGGCGATGCTCGCCCGCGCCCGCGACCTGGCCGGTGCCGACCCCCGCGCGGGCGCGGCCGTGGCGCTGGCCGAGGCGGCGGTGGTCAGCGACGCGTACGGCGCCGTGCAGGGGGACGCGGACAACGCCGTGGCCGAGACGATCGGGCGCGTCGAACGGGCCGTCGACCTGGCCCGCCGCGCGGCCGACCCGGTGACGGAATCCGCCGCCCTCGACGCCCTGTCCGGCGCCCTGAGCTGGGCCGGCGACGCCTTCGCCACCGCCGCCGCCACCCGCCGCAGAACCGAGGCGCTGGCGCCCTTGCCGCCCACCCCCGCCGCCACCCACGAGCGGATGGACGCCCTCGCCATGGCCGCCGGCACCGCGGTCGGCGCCGGGGAACTGGAGCGCGCCCGCGAGTGGGGCAGGGAACTCGCCGACCACCCGCTGCTCGCCGAAGCCGGCCACCACGCCACCTCGTGGCTCCTCGTCGCCGACGCCTTCGCCGGCCGCGCCGACGAAGCTCTCGCCCACGCCGTCCGCTTCCGCGACTCCTTCGAGCACAGCGGCGGGCAGCAGTCGCTCTCCCTCGCCGCCGGAGCCGCGTCGGTCGCCATGGTCCACGGGCTGCGCGCCGACGACACCGCCCGCGACACCTGGCTCGACCTCGCCGCCCGCGCGGACACCACGCCGGAGCACCGGCACGGCTACGGCGCGGTCTTCGACGCCACCGTCCTGCTCCACCGCGGCGACGCGCAGGCGGCGCTGGAGCGGGTCGCGCCCGAGCCGGAGGAGGTGTGGAAGTGGGTGTGCTGGATCTGGCTGCACTGGTACGTCGGGCTGCGCGCGGAGGCGGCGGTGCTCGCCGGCCACCCGGCCGCCCGCGAACGGATCGCCGCGGCCCGCGCGGTCGTCGCCGGCAATCCGGTCGCCGCCGCCCAGGTGGACCGCGCGGAGGCGCTGCTCGACGGCGACCGGCTGCGGCTGCCGGCCCTCGCGAGGGCGTTCGCCGCGGCGGGGAGCCCGTACCAGGCGGCCCGTACGCTGCTGCTCGCCGGCGGCGACCACACCGCGACGGGCGAGGCGGCACTGGCGGGCCTCGGCCTCGTACCGTAGGACACCGGACCGCCGCCGCGGCAGCACCCGCGCCCCGCTAGCTGACGGCCTGCTTCACCAGCGCCGCGATCCGCGCCTCCACCTCGTCCGTCACCTCGGTCAGCGCGAAGCCCGCCGCCCACATCGTGCCCTCGTCCAGGTTCGCCAGATCGCTGAACCCCAGCGTCGCGTAGCGCGCGTTGAACTTCCCCGCGCTCTGGAAGAAGCAGACGACCTTGCCGTCCCGCGCGTACGCCGGCATGCGGTACCAGGTCTTCGGTGCCAGCTCCGGTGCCGTCGCCGTGACGACCGCGTGGATCCGCTCGGCCATGACCCGGTCCGAGTCGTCCATCTCCGCGATCTTCGTGAGCACGTCCCGCACCGACTCCGCCGCCTTGTCCGCCTTCGAACCGCGGCGCACCGCCTTCTTCCGCTCCTGGGCGTACTCCTTCATCGCGGCCCGCTCCTCGGCCGAGAACCCCTCGTACGCGCCGCCGGTCTCACTCTTGCCCATGATCACTCCCGTGTTCCCGGCTCCGGCCCGGTCCTGCTCCGGGCCGATCACCATGCGCACAGCCTCGCTCCGGGGAGCCGCGGAACGCCTCCGTGCCGACCACGGAATCCGGCACGGACGTACGCACCCGTGGCCCACGGTCCCGCCCGGATTGGGCTGGACGGGGGGCAGTTGGGTGTGTCTGCCCCGTAATAGGGCGATGCCGCGACCGGCTTCTCCTACGGTTCTCACGTTCCTCCCCGCTCTGGTGCGTAGCACCGCGAAAGGAGATCCCCGATGTCGATCCGCAAGGCTGCCGCCACCCTGGTGGCCACCGCCGCCCTGACCCTGGGCGCGCTCGCCACGACGCCGTCGCTCGCCGCAGCCGACTCCGAGGGGCAGAAGGCGCAGGCCGCGCCCGCCGCGCAGCCCAACCCCTACCCGTACCGGGGCAAGGTGCTCGGCAACAGCGTCGTCTACAAGCGGGCCAAGCCGACGACGCGCAGCGACATCCTCGGGTGGGCGAACTCCGGGACGATCGTCCGTATCCAGTGCAAGGTCATCGGCCAGAACGTGCTGGGCAACGACAGGTGGTACCGCGTGCCCGTGCGCGGCGGCCACGGCTACATGTCCGCCCGCTACGTGCAGAACCTGGACCAGATTCCCTTCTGCCGGCGGTGACCCCGCCGCGGCTCACCCCCGCCGCCACGCCCGGCCGGTCCCACCGGCCGGGCGTTCGCGTGGGCTGCCAGGCAGGGCCTAGCCGCCCTGGGCCTCCCCGCCCGCGCGCTGTGCGGGGAGGCCCGGGATGCGGTGGGGGTGTGCGCGGCGGTGCCGGAGAGTGCGCAGGTACGAGCGCGCGGTGGTGCCGCCGGCGCGCGCCGTGCACAGCAGGCGGGTGCTGCGGCGGCGTTGGAAGATGTCGTAGTCGTCGCGGATCAGCTCGGCCAGCACCGTACGGCCCAGCTCCAGGTACTGCCGCGGCAGTTCCTGCCCCGACGGGTGGACGTGGCGGTGCCAGCCGTCCGCGAGCCGGAAGAAGCGCCGGATCCGGTCGGCCTCGAAGCGGACGGCCTTCCTCAGCGACGGGGTCATCCGCTGCCGGGCGGCCGCGGTGGTGAGGTCGTCGCGGCTGAGTCCGTGGCGTTCGAGGTCGGCGAGGGGGAGGTAGACGCGGCCCAGGGCGGCGTCCTCGGCGATGTCGTCGAGGAAGTCGAGCATGTAGACGCCGTAGCCCAGGGCGATGGCCTTCACCTTGGCCTCGTCGTCGACCGGCTCCAGCAGGGTGTTGACCCAGATGCTCATGTCCCCGCTGACGGAGCGCATGTACAGCTCCAGATCCTCGAACGTCGCGTACGAGCTGGTGTCCAGGTCCGTCCGCAGCGTGCGCAGGAAGCGCCGGATCCCCTCCGGATCCATGTCCCAGGTACGCACCGTGTGGGCCAGCGCCCGGCAGATCAGCACGGCCTCCGCGGTCACGGGCCCGGCGCCGGTGCCCGCGGTCGCGGCCGTGCCCCGGTCGATCCGGCGCAGTGCCTCGTGCCGCAGCGCGTCGAACCGCTCGGCGCGCTCGTGTATGCCCTGCTCGGTGGTGTCGAGGACGTCGTCCGCGTACCCGCAGAACGCGAGCATCGCGTCGTAGTACGGGCGCTTGCCGGGCGGGAGCAGGAAGCGCGCCACGGGAAACGCCGCGGAGTTGCGGCGCCTCAAGTATCGTCCGCAGGCGGTGTACGCGGCCTCCGCCTCCGCGCCGCGCAGCCCGGCGGCGCTCAGTTCATGGGCGAACACCCTGCACCTCCCCTTCCGCCGGCACCGGGCCGGTCTCGTGCGCCGGGCGGATCAGCGCGTACCCCTGCGACGGCGGCGGGCGCAGGCTCCCGCCGCGGGAGAAGAGCAGCTCCGCCGCCGGAATGGGCCGGTGGTAGAAGCACACCGACGAGGCGACGCCGAACACGTCGGCGGAGCCGAGGAAGAACGGCAGCTCGGCCTCCAAGTAACCCAGGCCCGCCTCGACCTGGCCCGGCGAGGGCTCCGCGCCCCGCAACTGCGAACGCAGCGCGGAGGCGCTCATCTCCAGGCAGCAGCGGCGCAGTTCTGCGTCCGCCGCGAGCCCCCGCACCACCTGCGCGCGCAGGCTCAGGTAGACCGCGTCGCCGGCAAGCGTCGACAGCAGGTGCACGTGCTGCGCGCCCGGCGCCCCGATCCCCGCCTGCTGCCATGCCCGCAGGATCCGGCTGCGCGCGGTGGCGGTCTCCCGGGTGGTCTTGCGCTTCGCGTACGCCGCTGGATACCCCGCGACCAGCAGGTTGTCGTGGAAGGAGGAGTCGGGGACGACGACGTCGATCGTCTCGAAGCGTGCGTGCAGCCACCGCAGCAGCCCGCGCAGCACGTCGCCGTTGAAGTAGCTGTTGCCCAGGCTGACTCCGACGACGACGTGCACGCCGGAGTCGAACACCCGGGCGCAGTTCGGTGTCAGGGGCGTGTCGGTGAATTCCACCAGGGACACCTCCGAGAGGTTCCCGCCGGTGACGGGGGCGGAGCCCGGGGCGGCGGGATACGAGGGACGGCGAGCCGATCCGGGCGATGGGGGCACCACTAGATCATCCGTTGATTACCCACAGCGTTCATGCGGACGCTGAAAGTGAAGATGCGTGCGCTAAAGCGCCCCCGCGGTACGCCCACGCCCCCGACTGCGCCGCCGGGTCCGCAGGACCCGCCGTCGCGGTCGGCCGTCGCCGTCAGCCGCCGGGCTTCCCGTCGTCGTTCGCCGCGGCGGCGCGGGCCAGGCCCAGGGCGTACTGCGGCCACCACCGGCCGGCCGGCGGGCCGCCGCGGCAGGTGCCGTCGGAGTCCCCGGGCCGCTTGATCCACAGGTACGCGGCCACGCCCTCGACGCCCGTCCGCGTCGTCGGCAGGCGGCCCAGTGCGCGGCCGGGCGGGTTGCACCACGCCTCGTCCGCGCCGCCGCGCAGCGGGCCGTTGCCGTTGCGGCTGGTGTCGATGACGAAGCGGGCGCCGTCGAGAAGTTCGGACAGCCGGCGCCCGTAGCCGATCTCCGACTCGGTGGTCTGGAAGTTGGAGACGTTCAGCGCGAAGCCGTCGGCCCGGTCGACGCCGGCGGAGCGCAACGACCGGGCCACGTCGGACACGTTGGAGATCCAGTTGGAGTGGCCGGCGTCGAGGTAGACCTCGACCCCCGGGTGCTGCTTCAGCCGCATGACGGCCCCGGACAGCAGTTCCAGGCGCTCGGGGTGGTACTCCGGCGGCGTGCATCCCGCGACCATGTGCGCGACGGCGTCGGGCTCCAGGACCACCAGCGCCTGGCCGTCCCCGATGGCGTCCGCGAAGGCGCCGATCCAGGCGCGGTACGCCGCGGCGTCCGCCGCGCCGCCGGCGGAGTGCTGGCCGCAGTCACGGTGCGGGATGTTGTACGCGACGAGCACCGCCCGGCGCCCCGCCGCCGCCGCGCTCCCGACCGCCCGCTCCACGTCGGGGCCGGGATCGTCCCACCGTGGCCAGGTGGCCACGGGGCGCGCCGCGATCTGCTTGAGCAACTCCGCGTCCTCGCCGCGCCCCTGCCGCCGCCATTCCCGCACCTGCCGGGCGGCGGCGGAGTCGGGGTCGACCCAGAACGGCGCCGCGGCCGCCGCAGGCTTCCCCCGCCCGCCCGCGGCATCCCGGGCGCCGGCCGGGGGCGGGCAGCCGAGGGCGACCCCGAGAAGCACGACGCACACGAGCGTACGGATCCGCGCTGACATCTCTTCCCCTGCGAGTAGGCGCCGAGAAACGGTCGTGATCATGCCACGGGCAATCGCCCCCACGCCGTAACCCGGATTCCCTTCCGGGCCCGGACACCCGACCGGACGAGCGCCTTGCACCGGCCGTCGCCCCCTGCCCCTTCACCCGGACGGGGCACGTCCGCCAAAACCCGCACGGCGGCGCCCACATCGCCCTTGAGCTGTGCAGACATGGCAATCCGCGGTGTCCGCGGCCCGTACCGGCGGGGCATGGATATGCACCTCGCCGAATTCACCGCTTTCCTCGAATCAGCAGCAAGTCCCCATCCGCCGCGCCCGGATACCGCGCCCGGCACCGCTACCGGAGGACCCGGCCATGCCCTGCATACCCGCCGCGGCCGCAGCCGTGCCCGCCGAGCCGGGGTGAAGCCTCCGTGCGGTACTCGCCGGGCTTGACCCCCTCCGTGGGCAGAGAGCGCCGACACCGGCGGGTGCCGCACGGAGTTCTCTGCGCCAATGCGGTGACGCGCGCCGTGGCGCGGCCGGACAAGGGCCCGGTCCCTGCATGCGAAAAGTAGGTTATGTAGCTAATCATCCACTATGCGCATGCGAGCGATGGGGCCATGAAGAGACTGACGAAATACCTTGATCTGCCGCTGGTGCAGCGGTTCCTGGGCAACCGCTTGGCGATCGGTGCCGTGTGCGCCCTCATGGTGGTGACGGGAGTGGTGGCCGCCATGCTGACCACCGGCGGAACCGAACCGGTCAGCGACGCCAAGTCGGCCGTACGGGAGAGCGCGGCCGAGGCCGCCGAGCCCGAGGACCAGTCCGGGGAAGAGGCGGGAGAGCAGGCGGCCGAGGAGGAGGCCGGGGCGCAGTCCGGCCAGGAGCAGGCCGCGGAACCCGCGGGCGGGGGGCAGGATTCGGCGAAGCCCGGCGAGCAGCCGCCCGCGCCCTCCCGCGGCGAGCACCACCCGCCGCGCCGCTCCGGCGGGGACGGACACCGGCTCGCCACCTCGTTCGACAACGGCACGTTCTTCGTCGGCGGCGCCATCGCCCCCGGCACGTACGCGACCCAGGGCTCCGACGGCGAGCCCGGCGGCTGCCGGTGGGCGCGGCTGGCCGACAACCGCGGCGAGCTGATCCCGATCATCAGCGGCTCCGCCTGGGGGCCGACCCACATCACGGTCCACGACGGCGAGTACGTCCGGAGCACGGGCTGCCAGACCTGGAGCCGCACCGGCTCCGGCGGCCCGAACCACGGCAAGTAGGCGCGCTCCGGGGCCCGCCGCCCGCCGCATCACCCGGACGCCACGCGCGTACGACACGGCTGTCACCCCCGGCGCCGCCAGGGTGGAGGCGTACGTGCAGGCGCGTGGAGCGGCGGCGAGGAGTGGTGGCGATGCAGGCGGTGGCGAGAGCGGCGAAGGCGGTGCTGGGGCACCGGGGCAGGGCGGCGGCGCTGGCCGCGGTGCCCGCGGCGGTGGCGCTGCTGGTGTCCGGGGCGGCCGGCCCTGCTCCGGCGTCGGCCGCGGAGGGCGAGAGGCCCGATGCCGTCGCCCGCGAGGCGTACTTCCTGCCGCCGGAGGACGCCGAGCCGGACGACGGGCTCACGTACGACCCGGCGCTCGTGCCCGCGGGCACCGGCATCGGCGTGGTCGAGGTGGCCAGGCGCGGCAAGACGCACCTCAGGCTCACCCTGACCGGCCTGATCCCCGACCGTACGTACGGCGCACACGTCCACACCCGGCCCTGCGGCAGCAGCGCCGACGAAGCCGGGCCGCACTACCAGAACGAGCCGGACCCCGCGCAGCCGTCCGTCGACCCCGCGTACGCCAACCCCGACAACGAGGTGTGGCTCGACTTCACCAC
This sequence comes from Streptomyces sp. NBC_01808, assembly GCF_035917395.1. Taxonomy (NCBI): domain Bacteria; kingdom Bacillati; phylum Actinomycetota; class Actinomycetes; order Kitasatosporales; family Streptomycetaceae; genus Streptomyces; species Streptomyces sp. NBC_01808. Next base: position 322,820 of record NZ_CP109072.1, on the reverse strand, counting down.
CGACCTCCGGGGCAACGCCGAAGCCACGGCGCGCCAGGACTGGCGGTTCCGGCCGGGCGAAGCCCGCTCCGTCGTCATCCACGAGCACGCGACGATGACGCACCCGGGCGAGGCCGGCATGGCGGGCACGCGGCTGGCCTGCCTGTCGGTGCCGTTCGAGTAGCGGGGGAGTGGTCAGGGGTGGCCGGTCGTACGCGCACGCCGACGCGTATCGCGGCGGGTGCGGTGGCGCTCGCGCTCCTCGGCGCCGCCGGGGTGGTGGTCTGGCTCTTCGCGCTCCCCCCGAGCCTCGTCCCCGACGCCCTGTACTCCCACGCGCCGCAGGCCGTCGTCGACGACGCCAAGCCCCCGCCCCTCCAGGTGCAGCAGCGCACGTCGGGCTTCCGCGTGCCGTACCGCGCGCCGGCCTCGGGGCTGCCGCACAGCTCCGGCTTCGCCGCCCGCGGCTCGGCGGACATGCCGGCTCTCAGCGACCTGTTGTACCGGCGCCGGATGAGCGAGACGTACCCGGTCCCCGCCGGGCTCGCCGGCCCCGGCACCTTCGAGACGGTCCCCGGCCACGATCCGGCCCCGGGCACGGGGCGGGTGGTGCGCTACCGCGTCGACGTCGAGGAGGACGTACCCCTGGACGGCCGGATGTTCGCGCGGGCCGTACAGGAAACCCTCAACGACGCGCGGAGCTGGGGCGAGGGCGGGCGGCGGACCTTCGAGCGCGTCTCGACCGGGCCCGCCGACTTCGCCGTCACGCTTGCCAGCCCCGGCACCACGGGGGAGTGGTGCGCCATGTCGGGCTTCGACACCACCGTCGACAACGTCTCGTGCGACTCCGGCATGACCGAGCGCGTCCTCATCAACGCCTTCCGCTGGGCCCAGGGCTCGACGACCTACGGCGACGACATGTTCGGCTACCGCCAGATGCTCATCAACCACGAGGTGGGCCACCGGCTGGGGCACCTGCACGCCTACTGCGTACGGGACGGGGCCCGCGCGCCCGTGATGATGCAGCAGACGCTGTCCCTCACCACCGACGGCGCGCAGTGCGAGACGAACCCCTGGCCGTACCCGGACCGGGGCTGACCCCGCCCCCGCAAGCGAGGGACCCGCTAACCCGTTCGGAGCACCACCCCGTGCGCCCCGCGAATCCCCTGACTCCCGGCCGCCGCGGGCGGGCTCCCGGAAACGTGGCTGATCAGCGGTCCCGGCACGGCGGCCGAAGGCGTTCGACGGGCAGTCCGGACAGCGTTGTTCGAGATGCGGCGGGCCGCCATCTGTTCCCATCCTGGGTGCGGCGGAACGCTCGTCGAACAGGAATGTGGAGGACCCCCGCATGGCTCTCCCGCTGGCGGAACGAATAGCGACGGTCGCGCGTCGGCACCCGGAGAACCCCGCACTGTTCTGGCAGGGCCGCCCGGTGTCGTACCGGGACCTGCTGGCGATGGCCCGCACCGCGGAGAAGAGCATCGCGGCGCTCCGCATCCCCGAGGGAAACCCCGTCGCCGTCGTCGCCGCGAAGTCGCCCGAGAGCATCGCCGTCCTCCTCGCCTGCATGCACACCGCCAGGCCGGTGCTGGTGCCCTCCGCCGACGTGACGGGCAAGCCGCTGGACGGACTCCTCGCCGAAACCGGCGCCCTCGTGCTCCCCGACCCGCGCGCCCTCACCACCGGCACCGCGGGACCGGCCGTCGCCGGAAGGCCCGCCGAGAGCCGGGTGCCCGAGGGCAACGCGCTGATCCTCACGACCTCCGGGTCCGCCGGCTTCCCGAGGGCGGTGCCGCTGCCCGCAGCGGCGATCGGCGCCTTCGTGGAGTGGGCCGCCGCGACGTTCCGGATCCGCGTCGGCACGTGCGTACTGAGCTACGCGCCGCTCAACTTCGACCTCAGCCTCTTCGACGTCTGGACCACCCTCTCCCACGGCGGCCAGGTCGCCCTGGTGGCGCAGGACCGCGTCGCCCAGCCCGGCCACCTGCGTACGCTGCTGCGGCAGTGCCCGGTGCACGTGGTCCAGGGCGTGCCGATGCTCTTCCAGCTCCTCGCCGCGGCTGAAAGGCCCACCGGCGGCGGCGAGTTCGCCTCGGTCGCGGAAGTCCTCGTGACCGGCGATTCGCTGTCCTCCGCCGGCCTCGCCGCGCTGCCCGGCCTCTTCCCCCGGGCGCGTATGCACAATGTCTACGGCTGTACGGAGACCAACGACACCTTCGTCCACGAGATGGACCCCGAGGGCGACCTCGGCCGCTACGGCGCCGTGCCGATCGGCCGCCCCGTCGAAGGCGTCGCCGCGGACATCGTCACCGACGACGGCACCGTCCTCAAGGGACCGGGGCACGGCGAGCTGATCGTCACCTCCCCGTTCCAGACCAGCGGCTACCTCGACCCGGCGCAGCACGCCAAGTCGTTCGTCGGTCACCCCGACGGCGTGACCCCCGGCCCGTACTACCGCACCGGGGACCTCGTGACCCGCCATCCCGACGGCGTGCTCACCCTCGACGGCCGCAGCGACTTCATCGTCAAGATCCACGGCATCTGCATCAATACCGCCGCCGTCGAAGGCGCGCTGCGCTCCCACCCCGAGGTGGCGGACGCCGTGGTCTTCGCCCTGCCCGACGAGCGGACCGGCAGACGGCTGCACGCCGTCGTGCACCGCACCGCCGGGTCGATGCTCAACAGCCTGCGGCTGCGTGAGCACGTCGCCGCGGAGCTGCCGCGCGCCGGCATCCCCAGCGGCATCGAGTTCGTCGACGCGCCGCTGCCGCGCACCGCCACCGGGAAGATCGACCGGCGCACCGTGGCGAACAGCCTCTGACCGCGGATCCCGTACGAGGAAGGAACGACGCATGTCCCGCATCGACGCCATGGACGTCCTCCCGGACGGCTTCCGCACCGCCGCGTCGATCGACGGCTTCGCCCCATCCGCCGCCCCGACGGTGAAGGCCGGCTGACCGTGCCCGTCGACGTGCTGCCCGCCCTCGCCGCCCGCCGCCCGGTGGACGAGACGAGCTGGCACGACCTGTGGGAGCGGGCCGCCCACAAGGCCCTCCGCCCCGGGGAGGCCGTCGGCGTCGTGGCCTCCCTCTCCACCCGGCTGCCGGACGCGGACTCCGTCGTCGCCCTGCTCGACTCGCTCGACGCCCGGCGTGGCCCCCTCCCCGCCCCCTGGCCCGGCACCGTCAACCCCGTCGGCACCGGGGGCGGCCCGGCCACGTTCGACGTCGCCACCGCCGCCGCGCTGCTCGCGGCGGCCATGGGCATCCGCGTCGTCAAGACCGGCTCGTGCGGGTGCACCGGCCGCTCCGGCTCCCTCGACACCCTGGAGCGCCTCGGCATCGCCACCGCCGCGAGTTACGCCGAGTGCGAGGACATGCTCGCCGCCCACGGCATCGCCTTCGCCGGCGGCTTCGTCCACCCCGTCGAGCTGACCTCGCTGGAGCGCGCGATCCTCCCGTACGGGATGGAGCAGGTCGGCGGCGCCGTCCACCGCCTCGGCCCGTTCCTCGCCGCGATACCCGTCACCGCCCAGGTCACGGGCGTCACCGAACCCGGCCTCCACGCCGTCGCCGCCCGGATCGCCGACAGCCGCCCGCACCGCGCGCTCTGGCTCACCCGCAACGACCTCGGCGCCGACAAACTGCTGAGCTTCGCCGCCAACACCGTACGCCCCGGCCCGAACCGGTCCGAGACGACGATCGCGCCCGGCTTCGCCGGCGGCGGCCACCCGCACCCCGGCACCCTCGCCGACCTGCGCCCTGCCGGCCCCGGCGAGCCGGCCGGGACGCACCTGCTCGCGCTGCTGCGCGGGGAGGGCCCGGCCGCCGCGCGGGAGACCGTCTGCCTCAACGCCGCCGTCGCCGCCCTCGCCGCCCTCGCCGCGGGCGCGGACCAGAGCCTGGCCGAGGCGTTCCACGCCGCCGAGGACGCCCTGCGGGACGGCGCCGCCGTACGGCTCGTCGAGCGGCTGCGCGCCCGCCGCGGGACGGAGTCGGCAAGGCAGGTGGCCGGTGTCCGCGCCTAAGCCCTCTCTGACTTCTGCGCCTTCGGCCCCGCGCCGAAGGGCGACGGGACGCATCCCCCGCGACGGTGCAGGACCCTCTCCTGCTGCTGACCGCCGCAAGCAATCCGAGTAAAGGAGCCGGCAGTGATCGCGTGGTCGAAGGACGACGAGAGGCTGAGAGAGGGGATCGGCCAGTGGTTCGGGAAGTTCGGCGAGGACTTCTCGCGCTACGACAGGGAAGCGGCCTTTCCACGCGAACCCTGGCTCGCCGTCATGGAGTCCGGGCTCCTGCGCCTGCCCTTCGACGAGAAGTGGGGCGGCCTCGGCCAGTCCCTCCTCACCACCATGTACGTACTGGAGGAACTTGGCCGCGGCTGCCCCGACAGCGCAGTGAACTTCGCCATCACCACACACATGGTGAGCACCGGCATCGCCCTCCAGCGCTTCGGCTCCACCGCGCTCAAGGACACGTACCTGCCGCGGATCAGCGCCGGCACCGCGATCGGCGCCCACGCCGTCACCGAACCCGACAGCGGCTCCGACGCCCTCGGCATGCGGACGACCGCGACCGCCGACGGCGACTGCTACCGCCTCAGCGGTTCCAAGGCGTTCGTCGGCAACGGGCCGGTCGCCGACCTCGTCGTCGTCTACGCCAAGACCGAACCCCCCGCCGGACCCCTCGGCGTCACCGCCTTCCTCGTGGAACGCGACACGCCCGGCCTCACCTTCGGCAGCCCCACCGGGAGGACGGGGCCGAAGTCCCCGCCGCTGTGCTCGCTCTTCCTCGACGACTGCCGGGTGCCCAAGACCCACATCCTCGGCCGCGTCGGCGCCGGATCCCTCGTCCTGGACCACGTGCTGACGTGGGAGACCCTGTGCTGCTTCATCGTCAGCACCGGCGAGATGCGCCGCCGCCTCGACCGCTGCGTCGAGTACGCGGGGGAGGGCAGCGCCTTCGGCCGGCCCAGCGGCGGCTTCCATGCCGTCGCCCACCGGATCGTCGACATGAAGATCGGCCTGGAGACGTCCAGGAAGTGGCTCTACGACACGGCCGAGAAGTTCACCGCGGGCCGCAAGGTCACCGCCGACCTGGCGATCGCGCAGTTCGTCGCCGGCCGCGCGGCCCTCGACTCCGCCCTGGCCGAGTACGGCCTCGAACAGGAGCTGCGCGGCGCCCTCGCCGTCACCATCCACTCCGGCACCACGGAGACCCAGTACAGCCGGATAGCCGCGACGCTCGGCCTGGGGCGCGCCGCCTGACGCGGGAGAACACCGATGACGACCACAGACCTGGAAAGCACCCTCGCCCCCACCGAGTTCCTGAACTCCGACGACCCCGACGTCCGCGACTTCGTCCGCCGCGCGCTCCCACGGGACGGGCTCGACAGCAGGGACGCGGCCGTACGCCTCTACTACGCGGTGCGCGACGGCATCGACTACGAGGTCTACGGCGCGGACCTGTCCCGCACCGGCGTCACCGCCGGGCAGGTGGCCCGTACCGGCAAGGGCGTGTGCATCCACAAGTCGGTGCTCTACGCCGCCGCCCTGCGCGCCGTCGGCATCCCCGCGCGGCTCGTGCTCACCGACGTGCGCAACCACCTGTTCTCCCCCGCGCTGCGCAAGCTCGTCGGCGGGGACGCCTTCCGCTACCACACCTTCACCACCGTCCACCTCGACGGCGGATGGGTGCGCGCGACCCCCGTCTTCAACCGGCTGCTGTGCCGCCTGTACGGCATGCGCCCCCTCGACTTCGACGGCCGAGCCGACAGTGTCCACCACCCGTACGACGACCACGGCGCCCGCCACCTGGAAGTCGTCCGCGAGCACGGCGAGTTCGACGACCTGCCGTACGAGCGGGTTCTCGACGGCATGCGCGCCGCGCACCCCGGCATCTTCGCGGACCCCACGAGCACCCGGCTTGTCACCGGCTCGCTGCACGCCGACGCCGGCGCACGGAAGGGCTGAAGTCGCGTGTGGTTCAAGGCGTTCGGCATCACCGCGGAACACCACGGCGGCATCGACGCCGCCGCGGGACATCCCTCGCCGGCACCCGTCGGCGTCAACCGCCACGCCCGGGACCGGGTGCGGCGACAGGCCAAGCAGGAGGAACAGCATGCCCTTTCCGGCTGACATCACCCCCGTGAACGCGACGGACCTGCGCTTCGGCGACGCGCTGGCCGTGGCCGAGCTGCCGGTGATCATGGAGATCAAGCAGTCAAGAGCGGGCGGTGAGGACCTGATGCAGGGCCGTACCGCCGGCGATCTGGTACGGCACTACGAGGAGTTGGGTGCGCCCGCGGTGTCCGTCGTCACCGGCTCGTGGTTCGGCGGCACGGCCCGGCTCCTGGACGAGGTGGTCGAGGCGACCTCGCTGCCGGTCCTCGTCAAGGACTTCTTCACCAAGGAGAAGCAGATCACGCAGGCCGCCGAGGCCGGCGCGGCGGCCGTGCTGCTCACCGCCACGATCCTGCCGCACCGGCTCATGGCGGTGCTGATCGACGCCTGCCTGGCCCGCGGCGTCACACCGTTCGTCGAGATCACCTCCGGCGCCGAACTGTCCGCGCTCACCCGGCCCGAGGCGTGCGTCGTGGCGGTGAACAACACGGACATCCGCACCCGGGAGAGCGACGAGCCCGACCTGGGCCGCAGCCACGACCTGCTGCCGCGCGTCCGGGCCGCCAGCGCTGGCCTGGCCGTCAGCGCGAGCGGCATCGCCACCCCCGAGGAGGCCGCCGGCCTGCTCGCGGCCGGCTTCCGCGGCCTGCTGATCGGCACGGGGCTGCTGCGTGCGGAGGATCTGGACGCCTGGTTCGGCGACCTGCGCGCACTGCTGCCCGGCGCAGAACAGGCGGCCGCGGACGGACAGCGGCGTCATGCGGCGGAGCCCTCCGCACGGACAGCGGCAGCCGCCCGTACGGGACGGGCAGCCGCCGCAGGCAGCGCGCCGAGCACGGGAGCCGCCGCGGCCTGACACCGGCAGTGGCGGCGTCGTAGCCGATCATCAGCCGGATGTACGCGCCCTCAACGCGACCACGCACCGGCGCCAACTCCGCCGCGCCGACGACCAGCAGGGACCGTGTCCACGACGACGCGACGGGCGCCCTTAGCGGGCGACCAGGCGGCGACTGACCGCGCGCGGCCGGATCTCTTCTGTGCCGGGCGGCGCCCCGGCCGGTACGTTCTGGTACTCCTCTTCCGCGGGCCCGTAGCCCGCGGCGGCGGCACCCCAGGGCAACCGGGCGGAAGGAGCCGGACGATGACCGGACCGAACGGCGCACGGGCGTACGAAGGACCGGGCCGGAGAGGGTTCCTCGGCTACGTGCTGGCCGCCCCCACCCTGGTGGCCGCCGCCCAACTCGCGCCCGCCCCCGCGGCCCGCGCCGCCCCCGCCGCGCCGGACCTCACCGAACTCCTCGACCTCAACGACGTCATGACCGCCGCCGCGCTGCCCACCTCCGGCCTCATCACCGTCGAGGTCGAAGCCGACGGCACCGTCTCCTTCGCCCTGCCCCGCGCCGAGGTCGGACAGGGCATCACCACTTCCACCGCCATGCTCGTCTCCGAGGAACTGGCGGTGCCGCTGGAGCGGGTACGGGTCACGCTGGCCGAGGCCCGTCCCGAGCTGCTGTTCAACCAGCTCACCGGCGCCTCCAACACCACCATCGCCACCTTCACCCCCATCCGGGTCGCCGCCGCCGTCGCCCGCCACCGGCTGCTCACCGCCGCCGCGGCCGAACTCGGTGCCCCCGTCGCGCGCCTGACCCTGCGCGACGGCGCCGTCCACGACCGCTCCGGCGCCGCCGTCGGCATCGGCGCCCTCGCCCCCAGGGCCGCCGCCACCCGCTCCGAGCCCGTCGAGGTCCGGCTCACCGCCCGCGAGGACTTCACCGTCATCGGCCGGCCCCACGACCGTATCGACGCCCGGGACGCGGTCACCGGCCGCAAGAAGTTCGCGATGGACCTCGACGTCCCCGGCGCGAAGCCCACCATGGTCTGCCGCCCGCCGACCATCAACGGCAAACCCGGCGCCGTCGCCAACCTCGCCGAGGTCACCGCCATGCCGGGCGTCACCGACGTCGTGCCGATCGACACCGGCGTGGCCGTACGCGCCGAGACCTTCGGCCAGTGCATCGACGCCGTACGCGCGCTGCGCGTCGACTGGCTGCCCGGCACCGCCGAGGGCAAGTCCGACGAGACCGTGCTGCGCGAACTCGCCGCGGCCGAGCCGCCGATGGGGCCAAGGCGTGCACCAGCCACCTCAACGGCAAGGCGGTCAACCCCTGCGCGGTCCCCGTCGGCGACCTCCGCCCGACCGACGAGGTCACCACCATCGAGGGCCTCGCGGACACCGTCGACGAGGACCTGCACCCCATGCAGCAGGCGTGGCTCGACCACGACGTCGTCCAGTGCGGCTACTGCCAGCCAGGACAGATCATGGCCGCCGTCGCCCTGGTGCGCCGCGTGGCCGCCGAGGGCCGCGAGATCACCGACGACGACCTCGACGGCCTGCGCAACATCTGCCGCTGCGGCACCTACGTCCGTATCCGCGAGGCCATCAGGGCGGGTGCGGAACAGATGTGACGCAGGTCGGTCAGGCGGGCAGCCGGGCGTCCACGACGACGGCTATCTCGACGAGCTGCCCGGGGAAGGCCAGCTCGGTTACGCCGACGACGGTGCTGACGGGGCGGTGGGCGCCGTAGTACGCCAGGTTGCCGGCCGAGATCGCCTCGGCGTTCTGCTGGAGGCGCACGCCGTACACGGTCTGCGAGACGATCTGGTTGCGGGTGGCGCCGTAGTGCTCCAGGACCTTGTCGAGGTTGGCGTACGTCAGCGTGAGCTGCGCGGCGCAGTCGTCCGCGTGCGCGAACTCGCCCGCCTCGTCGAAAGCGACTTGGCCGGAGACGTGGATCAGCTCGCCGGACCTGATCGCCTGGGCGTAGCCGAAGTCGTTCTCGGGTGCCACGCCGTGGTGGAAGGCGTCGATGGTGGCCATGGTGAGGGTCCTTCCCTGTGCTCTCTTGCGGTTACTCGGAAACTGTAAGAGAGTGAGCACTGATCTGGAAGAACGCACTTTTCGGTAACCGAGGAACCAGATGGTGACCAAGCACGAACTCAGGGGCCTGCCCGAGGACGCGGACCTCAGGCGCGCGGACTCCCTGGCCCGGGAGATCTTCTCCGACGTGGCCAACAAGTGGGCGCTGCTGATCATCGAAGCGCTCGGCGAGCGCACCCTGCGCTTCGGCGAGCTGCGCAAGGAGGTCGAGGGTGTCAGCCACAAGATGCTCACCCAGAACCTGCGCACGCTGGAACGGGACGGCCTGGTCGACCGGAAGGTCTACCCCACGGTCCCGCCGCGGGTCGAATACACCCTCACCGAGCCGGGCCGCGCCCTGCGGGCCACGGTCGACGCCATGTGCGAGTGGACCCAGCAGTACCTGGGCCACATCGAGGACGCGCGCAGCCGCTTCGACGCCTGACGGCCGAAGCGGGCGCGGAGGGCGTCAGCCCACGGGCTGCACCCGGGAACGCAGCAGGCAGAACTCGTTGCCCTCGGGGTCGGCGAGCGGGTACCAGCTCTCCTCGCCCGTCTGGCCGATGTCGACGTGCCTGGCCCCGAGCGCCAGCAGCCGCTCCAGCTCCGCATCCTGGTCGCGGTCGGTGGCGTTGACGTCGATGTGCAGGGGCAGCTTCCCCTTGCGCGGCTCGCTGCTCGCGCTCAGCACGAGCGTGGGCTGGAGGCCGCCGAAACCGGCGTCGGGCGGCCCGATCTCGATGGTGCCGTCGTCCTCCCGGCCGAGCTCGACGTAACCGAGGACCTCGCTCCAGAACGCGGCGAGCCGCTCGGGATCGGCGGTGTCGATGACGAGTTCGGTGATTCGGCATGCCATGCAGGCAGCATACGGGCCGCTCCCCGGCACCGCGCGGCCCCGGGTGGTCCTGCCGTGGCGGACTGTCAGTGGCGGCTGAGAGGCTGGGGTCATGGACAGGGACGAGGAGCTGCTGCGAGGCCGGGTGTACGGCACGGAACACGACGATCCGCACCCGGGGCCGCGGCCGGGCCGGGAGTACGCGGAGCTGGTCGGCGGTCCCCTGGACGGGCTGCTGCTCGACATCACCGGCTGGACCGCGGCGGAGACCGCCGCGGGCGCGGCCCTGCCCACCGAGCTGGGCCGCTTCGGCGCCGGCGGCCGCGCCACGTACGCCCCCGCGCCCGGCTCTCCGGGACGCTGGGTCTGGGCGGGCGACATAGCCTGAACGCCCGTGTGGCCGCGCGGACTTCGGGAAGCGGAATCCGGCCTGGTAACGCGCATGCCCGACGTAGGGTGCCGCGTATGAAAATCTTCGGATGGCTGCTGTTCGTCTGCGGCCTGTACTTCCTCGTGCAGGGATTCGCGATGCCGATGATCGCCGAGCGCTCTGACGTGGAGAGCATCGAGTTCCAGCAGATCCGCGAGTCCAGCTCGTACCTGGGCATCGGCCTCATGATCGGCGCGGTGGCCTGCGGCGTACTGGACCGCGGCCCCGGCGGCTCGACTCAGCACGCCGCGCAGCAGCCCCCGTCGTACCCGGCCCAGCAGCCCTACGGTGCCCCGCCGCCCCCGCAGCAGCCGCACGGCGGCTGGGGCCCGCCGCCCGCGGGCTGATCCCGCGCGACCTCAGGGGGTGACGACGGCGAAGTCCGGGTCGGGCTTGTCGAGGACGGACAGCAGGGTGCGCAGTACGCCGAGGTCGCCCGTGTGCTCGATGTCCTCCGGATCCTCCCCCGCCAGCAACGCGAGCAACTGGGCCTTCGTCAGCGTCAGCGACACGTCGGCCGGCTCCGCGGGATGGCCGTCGAGGTGGTGATGGGTGAGGGCGCCGTGCGAGAGCGTGGCGCGGTGGTGCTCGCCGAGGTCGGTGACGTGCCAGTCCAGGGTGAGGCGGAGATCCCACGCCCGGGGGCCGTCGACGACGATGGCGACGGAGTCGAGGAGCTGCTCCACGCTGAGCGCGGCCATCATGCTGCTCGCGGCGATATCGGTCCGGCTGACGCCTTCGCGCAGCTCGCGGGCGCCGACGAGATAGCAGTTGCGCCAGGTCGCGCACTCGGCGCCGTGGCCGAGCCGTTCGAAGACATCGGCGAGCGTGTTCTTGGCGCCGGTGTGGTCGGGGTCGGCGAAGACCGCGTGCTTGAGGAGCTGCGCGGCGAAGCGCAGATCGCCGTCCTCGGCGTACGCGCCGGCCTTGGCCACCAGGGCGTCGACGCCGCCCATGCACTCGGCGTAGCGCTTGGCGGTCTCGGCCGGCGGGTGCTCCCACAGCGAGGCGGGGTGGCCGTCGTACCAGCCGAGATAGCGCTGGTAGATGGCCTTGACGTTGTGGCTGACGGTGCCGTAGTAGCCGTGCGTGTGCCAGGCGGCGGCGAGCGACGGCGGCATCTCGATGATCTCGGCGATCTCGGCGCCGGTGTAGCCCTGGTTGGCCAGCCGCAGGGTCTGGTCGTGGAGATACGCGTACAGGTCCCGCTGCTCGGTGAGGAAGTCGCGCATCGCCTGCTGCCCCCAGGTCGGCCAGTGGTGGGAGGCGAACAGCACGTCGGCGCCGGCCGCGAAGAGCCGCAGCGCCTCGTCCAGATAACGGGCCCACACCCGGGCGTCCCGGACGAGGGCACCGCGCAGGGTCAGGATGTTGTGCAGGTTGTGGGTGGCGTTCTCGGCCATGCACAGCGCGCGGTGGTCGGGCAGCAGGAAGTTCATCTCCGACGGCGCCTCGGTGCCGGGCGTCATCTGGAAGACGAACCGCACCCCGTCGACGGTCTCCGTCTGCCCGGTGTGGGTGACGTCGATCGTCGCGGGCAGCAGCGCGGGCGTACCGGTGGAGGCGGTGAAGCCCAGCCCCATGCCGACCAGCCCGGCGGGGCCGCGGTCCAGATTCATGCCGCCGTAGTAGAAGCCGCGGCGCAGCATCGCGGTACCGGCGTACACGTTCTCCGCCACGGCGTGCTCCAGATACCCGGCCGGGGCGATGGCCGGCACGTCCGCGTCCGGGTCGAGGACCCCGAGGATGCCGCCGAAGTGGTCGAGGTGCGAGTGCGTGATCACCACACCGGTGACGGGCCGGTCGCCACGCTGCGCGCGGTACAGGGCCAGCGCGGCGGCGGCGGTCTCCCGCGAGATCAGCGGATCCACGACGACGACCCCTTGGTCGCCCTCGATCAGGGTCATGTTCGACAGGTCGTACCCGCGTACCTGCAGCACGCCCTCGGCCACCTCGTACAGCCCGGCACGCGCACAGAGCTTCGCCTGCCGCCACAGGCTGGGGTCGACGGTGTCGGGATGGTTGCCATCGGGAAGAGAACCGAGGAAGGCGGTGTCGTCGAAGTCCCACACCACCCGCCCGTCCGCGGCCGTGACCCGCCGCTCGACGGGGCCGGCGAGGAAGCCGCGGTCAGCGGCCTCGAAGTCGGCGCGGTCGCTGGGATCGGGCGTGGCCATACAGGTCCTCCCACGGGGGGTAAATGCCGTGATACCAGCCTCTGCCAGGCACGTAGGCCGGACTCTCCGGGCCGGGCCGTTCGAGTGACACGCGTAGAACCGCCACCTCTTCGAACCTGACGATCCGAATCCTTGTGATCGTGTCCCGGTCAGGTCACCAAACAGTCACACCGGCAGACACGGGCCGCCGCGGTCGGACAGGATTCACCGGTCCGAACACGTATTTGCTAGGGGAATCATGCACAAGCGCACTGCCCGTGTATCCGCTCTTGTTGCGGCTGCGGCGGCACTGACCTTCGCCGTGGCCGGTTGCGGTAGCGACAGCGAGCCGGATGAGGCAGCCTGCAAGGAGGCCATCAGCAAGGGGTTCAAGGATGCCGCGGCCGGCAAGGAGGGCGCCCTCGAAGACAAGCCTGAAGCCTGCGAGGGCATCAGTGACAAGACCGGCCAGCGTCTGGTGCAGGAGGTCCAAGACGAGGAGATGAAGGGCATCGAGGAGTCCCTCGACGCTCCCTGACCGAAACCGGCGCCTGCCCGGCGCGGAGGCGAACAAGCCCTCCGCGCCGGGCGGGCCCCGCTTCGGCCAACCGGGCGGTCCGCAGGGTCCGTACGGGCGGATCCGTACCCCGGCCCGCGTGATCGTGCCACCGGCGCGCAGCCTCCCGGCATGAACAAGATCAGCCGCATCCTGCGCGCGAAGCTGTCGACGGCGGCCGCCTCCCTGGCCCTCCTGACAGCGGCCACCCTCGGCGCCACAACGGCCCAGGCCGCCGGCACCACCGACTCCGCTCCCGCAGCAGCGCCGACGCTGCGCGAGCAGGCCGACGCCATCATGAACCTCACCTACGGGGAATTCGCCGGAACCCCGCACGTCCCCCCGTTCAACTGGACGACCGACGGCACGTAGTGCGGGGAGACGCCCGACAGTCGGCTCCGCCCCGGCGTCACCCGCCCGCGTCCGCAGCGCGGATCATGCCTGACCGGTCTCGAAATGGCCGATCTTGCCGTCCGTGACGGTGAAGGCCCAGCGGGTGTGCATGCTGCCCCACGTGGTGTTCGTGTACGTGGCGACCAGAGAGCGGCCGTCGGCGGACACGGTTTCGATTCCATGCGGCGCTCCGCCGAGAAGATCTCAGGGCGCGAGGCCGTGGCCGGTGCCGTCGTCGGACCTCGTGGCGTCGTCGGTGAGCACGGTGAAGAACGCGCCGGCGTAGGCGGAGTACAGACCGGTGTACGTGGCGAGCAGGTAGGTGGGCCACCTTGATGCTCTTCCCGCCGTCCTCGATGCGCCGCGCCGCCTCGCCGATCAGAAGAGCGCCGCCTTGGAGTTGACCGCGAACATCCGGTCGTACTCCTCCTCGGCGATGTCGACCTCCGCGGGCCTGGTCAGGCCGGCCTGGGACCACGTCCTCGGCCTTGGCGCGGGAGGAGCCGCTGTTGTAATGGACGGCGACCAGGTCGCCCTCGGCGCCCAGGGTCGCGCTGATCAGGGTGCCGAGATCGCGCGATGCGCCGCCGACGAAAGCGGCCTTGGCGCTGAGCGTGTAGTCCGAGGGGTAGGCCATGACGGTCTCCTGCGGTGTCGCCCGGGTGGCGTGGCCCGGTGCTCCGGGCCACGCCACCACCCTGGCCGCGGCGCGGGGCGCAGTTCTTGAACGATCAGCGCACCCGTGGAACGAACCTTTGGTGAGGATGCGCCACTTCTTCAGGTGCGCGAAGGCGTGCTCGCACGCCGCCCGCTCGGCGGCGATGAGCTTGTTCGCTTCCTGCTTCGCACGGGTGAGCGGCTTGGTGCGGGCGGCCTTGAAGTTGGAGATGACCGGGGTGGCGGTGAATCGGCCGTTACCCGTCCTGCGCAGCAAGCCGCGCTGCGTAAGACGACTGAGCTTGCCGCGCTCCAACTCGGCCCGCCGAGCCGCGATTTTGTCCAGCATCCCTGCCAGCAATCGCGACGGATCATCATCGGCCGGAGAGGCCCCGAACCGCCGGGCAACGGGCGCGTTCCCGGCGCGCTCGTCCTGCCACCGCGGTAGGCGGCGATCTCGTCGTGATCGCGGCCGAGGAAGTTCACCACATCACGATCCGCTCGGCCAGCGGCTCGCCGCCCAGCAGTAGCACCCGGGCGTTCCCCTCGGCCGAGGCGGCGAGGCCGAGCCTGCCCGCGCCGAGGAGTTGGCAGACCAGTTCGCCCGATCCTGCCGTCGTCGCGTCGCCGACGGTGACGCGGCCGGTGCCCACGAGCATCCCGTGCTCGAACGCCGGGTCGGTGAACCGGTGCGCGTCCGGCAGCGCCACCCGCAGCTGGGAGCCGTGCGGCACCGTGGTGCCGGGCGTGGAGTACTCCGAGTGCGCGACGCCGGACCCGGCCTCTGGTCTCTCGCGTCAGCGTAGCCGCCGGTCGTGGGCGACGAGGACGCGGCGCAGCAGAGCGGTCAGGGTCTCGCGTTCGGGAGCGGTGAGGTCGCACAGGAACTCCTCCTGGGCGCGCTCCGCGACCCGCCGCAGCTCCGCGTGCAGCCGCTCGCCCTCCTCGGTGAGCGCGACGAGCTGGCGGCGGCGGTCGCCCGGGTCGCGGGTGCGGTGGACCAGGCCGCGCTCCTCGACGGCGTCGAGATACCCGACGAGGTGGCTGCGGTTGAACCCCAGGCGGTCGGCGAGCACGTGCTGCGGCAGCGGGCCGAAGTCGGCCAGCGCCGTGAGCGTGGCGAAGTGGGGCAGTCGAAGCCCGTGCTCGCCGACGGCGGCGATCAGCACGTCGTGACCGATCCGCGCGACGTGGCTCGCCAGGTACGTCGGCAGGGCGAGCAGGCTCGGCGGCCGGTTCGGGCCCGGTGATGCGTCGGCGTCGTCCATGGGGCCAGCCTAGCCAAATGGAGGCTGGATGTAAGAATGTCATTGTGTAACGATGTCGCAGTGGCATCGAATCTGACAGTGACATCGACACAACCGCGAACAACGCCCTACCGCACCGGCCCGGCCTTCGCCGCCCTCCTGATCGCCGTGCTCGCCTTCTCTCTGATGCAGACGATGGTCGTGCCCGCCCTGCCCGACCTCCAGCGGACCTTCGACGCCGGCACCACCGCCAGCTCATGGGTGCTCAGCGCCTTCCTGCTGACCGCCTCGGTGGCCACCGCGCTCCTCGGCCGGGTCGGCGACATGTTCGGCAAACGCCGGGTGCTGCTCGCCAGCCTCACCGTCTTCGCCACCGGCACCCTGCTCGCGGCCCTGTCGACCTCCATCGGCATGCTCATCGCCGCCCGCGCCGTCCAGGGCGTGGGCTCGGCCGCTTTCCCCCTCGCCTTCGGCATCGTGCGCGAGCGCTTCCCGCGCGAGCGCGTGCCCGTGGCCATCGGGCTGATCAGCTCGACCTTCGGCATCGGCTTCGGCGTCGGGCTCGTCATCCCTGGGCCGATCGTCGACGCGCTCGGCTGGGAGTGGATCTTCTGGTCCGGGCTGATCGTCATCGTCCTCGGCATCGTCGCCGTCGCCGCCTTCATCGAGGAGTCCCCGAGCCGCTCGCCCGGCTCGGTCGACTGGGTCGGCGTCGCGCTCCTCAGCGCTGGTGTGGTGGCGTTGCTGATCCCCATCAGCCAGGGGAGGTCCTGGGGCTGGGGGTCCCCGGGCGTGGTCGGGCTCTTCGCGGCCGGCGCGGCGCTGCTCGCGGCGTTCGTGGCCGTGGAGCGGCGGCTGGCGGCGCCGCTGATCGACATCGGCCTGCTGTGCCGGCCGGCCGTGGCGACGTCGCACGTGGCCGCGCTGATCATCGGCTTCGGCATGTACGGGGCGTTCACGCTGGTGCCGCTGCTGGCGCAGACGCCCCCAGCCGCGGGCTACGGGTTCGGCGCCTCGGTCACCGAGTCCGGCCTCTTCATGGTGCCCATGGCCGCCACCATGCTGATCGCCAGCCCGCTCGCCGGGCGCGTCGGCGCGGCCGTCGGCTTCAGGACGCCGCTCGTCCTGGCCTGCTTGGTCGGCGTGGCGGGCTTCGCCGTGTACGCCGGGGCGCACGAGAGCGAGTGGGCCCTGTACGCCGGCTCCGCTGTGCTCGGCGTCGGCGTCGGCCTCGCCTTCGCGGCCCTGGCGAACCTGGTGGTCGGTGCGGTCGACCCGCGCCAGACCGGCGAGGCCACCGGCATCAACACGATCGCGCGGACCATCGGCGGCTCGCTCGGCGCCCAGCTCTCCGCCTCGATCGTCGCCTCCGACACCGCCCCAGGCGCCGGCCTGCCCGCCGAGTCCGGCTACACGACGGCGTTCGTCATGTCCGCCATCGCCCTCGGCGTCGCCGCGCTCGCCGCCCTCGCCGGGCCGGGCCGCCGCGAGCGTCGCGCCGAGGACGGGGAGCGAGCCGGTGCCTGACTAAGGACACGACCTGCTCTTCGGCGCCATCGTGCTGCCCGCCGCCGCACGCCCGCAGGTCGCCGTCGCCACGGCGCGCGTCGCCGAGCGGGCCGGCCTCGACCTGGTGAGCGTGCCGGACCACCCCTTCCGGCCCGGCCTCCTGGACGCCTGGGCGGTCCTCGCCGTCGTCGCCGCGGCCACCACCAGCGTCCGGGTCTTCCCCAACGTCGCGAACCTGCCCCTGCCCCCCCCCGCCGCCCTGGCCCGCACGGCCGCCAGCCTGGACCTGCTCAGCGGCGGGCGCGTCGAACTCGGCCTGGGCGCAGGCGCGTACTGGGAGGAGATCGCCGCCGAGGGCGGGCCCCGGCGCACACCCGGCGAGGCGGTCGCCGCCACCCGCGAGGCCATCGACGTCATCCGCGCCCTGTGGTCGCCGCCCGGCCCCGGGGTCCCGGGCGACCGCTCTGGCCACCGCCCGGCGCGGACCTCGTCACGGCCCACGACCGCCTCCGCGCCGAGAACCGATCGGATCGACCGGGAGCTGGTCGCGCTGGCCACCGCGGCGGACGCCGGAGCGGGCGGCGGCCTGCAGGACGCGGTGGACCGGCTCGACGAGGCACTGCTGGCGCATCTGGCGTACGAGGAGCGGGAACTCATCGCGCCAGGCCGGGGGCAACGGGGGTCTCCCACACCACGGTGCGCCGCCGGGTGCTGGAGGTCTGTGGCCTGCCGGCCGCCCGCACCAAGCCGCTCACCCGTGCGAAGAAGGAAGCGAACAAGCTCATTGCCGCGGAGCGGGCGGCGTGCGAGCACGCCTCTGCGCACCTGAAGAACTGGCGCATCCTCACCAAACAACGGCTGTCCGCCCGCCACGCGACTACGCTGCTGCGGGCCCTGCTCGTGCTGACCAACACCGAGGTCGCCCGCTGACAGACGATCTTCGACACACCGGTTCCAGCCCCAGCAACGGTTCGCCGACCGCCCGGTGTGCACCACCAGCACGTGTACGGGCGGCCCGACCGGCAGCGGCGCCGTGTCCGACACCCCGGCGGCCCGCTCCACCGCCCGTTCCACCACCGCGTGGCCCAACTCCCGCCCGCTGCCGTGCAGACACGTCACATGAGGCTTGATGCATGAACCGCTCACCGCGCCATTCTCCCGCCGCCCCACCCCGACCGCGGTGAAAGCCCGCGCCCCCGTGGACCTCGGCGTTCATCGCCCGCGACCACCACGGCGACGTGTACCCTGCCGCGCCGGCTGCGAACTCCCTCGACCCTGTGATCCGCCGATCCGGTCCCGGTTGCGCCGAGTCGAGTGCCGCCGCCGGGCGGCTACTGCACGCCGATGTGTACCGGGCCGCCCGTGGGCGAGATGCCGTTCAGCAGGGCCGACGGGATCCGGAAAGCGCGGCCGGGGGCGGCCGGCCAGGGGAGTCGGCGGGTGGTGACGGTTCCGGAGTCCTGCCGGACGGTGATCCTGGGGAAGCGGACGAAGGTGTCCGTCCACAGCAGCAGCCGGCCGTGGGGCGGTGCCGGATCGCCGGGCCGCAGGACCTGCGGGGCGATCCAGCGGAACGGGGCGTCCGCGATCAGGCGTGCGCCCTCGGTCGGCCGGCGTTCGCCGTGCAGGTGGCGGCGGACCTGCTCGGCGACATGGCGGCCGTCGAGGGCGGCGATGTCCGCGGTGTCCACCGGGTGCAGGAGGTTGCCGGCGGCGAAGACCCCCGGACTGCTGGTGCGCAGTGCGGTGTCCGTGAGCGGACCGAGCGTGCCGGGGTCGAGGGTGAGGCCGGCTGCGCGGGCCAGTTCGTGGTCCGGGATCCAGTCGCCGGTGAAGACCACGGTGTCGCAGGCGACGGTGCGGCGGCGGCCGGTGTCGAGGTGCTCGATCTCCACGGCCTCGCAGCGGTTCCTGCCGATGACGCGGGTGACGCGGGTACGGGTGGCCACGGGCACGCGCAGCACCGTCCGCCCGGCGGCGTTGAACGCGGCGTAGGACTCCGCCTTCGGGTGCTCGCTGATCATGAGGGCGGGGGTGCAGCCGGCTTCGCGGAGAGTGAGGGCCGCGGACCAGCTCACGAGTTCGCCGCCGACGATCACGGCGCGTTTGCCGACGGGACGGTGGTGGAGGTGGACGAGATTCTGCAACTGACCGGTGGTGAGGACCCCTTCGGGGCGGTCTCCGGGGATGCGGCGCGCGGTGCGGGGGCGCTCTCGTGCGCCGGTGACCAGCACGATCGCCCGTGCGCGGATGCGGTAGCGGCCCTCGGGGCTGGTGACCTCGACCGTATCCGCGTCTGACCAGCCGGTCACGGTGGTACGTGTCCGGATCTCGGCCCCGGCCGCGGCGGCCCGGTCGACGAGACGGCGAGCGTACGCGGGCCCGGACAGCACGCGGTGCAGGTCACGCAGCCCGTAGCCGGTGTGGTCGCTGTGCCGGGGGATGCCGCCCGCGGCCGGCTCGCGGTCGACGACCAGGACCTCGCCGGCCTGGCCCGCGGCCAGATCGGCGGCGGCGGTCAGCCCGGCGGGGCCGCCGCCGATCACGAGCACGTCGGGAGTGGTCAGAGGCGGCTGGTCAGTCATCGGTCGTCCCCGCTGTGGTGGTGGCAGCCGTCGTGGGTGTGGTGCTGCTCGTACAGGGCGGCGACGGCCGCGCCGCAGTAGAAGCCCTGGCAGCGGCCGTTCATGGCGCGGGTCCTGCGGCGCAGGCCGTCCAGGGTCCGCGCGGGGACGGCGGCGTGGCAGGCGTCGCGGATCTCGCCCTCGGTGACCCGCTCGCAGAAGCAGGCGACGGTGCCGTAGGCGCGGTCGCGGGCGATGAGGCCGGCGTCCTGGTACGGGCGTGGGGAGGCTTCGCCGATGTTGGGCATCCGCGGCGGCTCGGGCAGTGACTCGCGGGCCCGCATCGCCAGACCGGCGTCTGCCAGTCGTCCGCGGACGTGCTCGGCGATCGCCATGCCCGCGGTCAGCCCCGTGGAGCGGATGCCGCCGACGAGGACGTAGCGCTGGCTCCGGTCGGTCTCGATGAGGTAGTCGGGGTGGTCGATCGAGGCGCGCAGGCCCGCGTAGCTGGCGGTGACCTCTTCGGTGAGCAGGCGCGGCATCAGGCGCGCGCCCTTGGTGAGGAGGAAGTCGAAGCCCTCTTCTGAAGTGGCCGTGGCGGTACGGTCGGTGAGGTCCTCGGCGGTGGGACCGAGCATGACGTTGCCGTAGACGGTCGGGGCGATGAGCACACCCTTGCCGCGGGACGAGGGCACCGGAAGGATGATCTTGTTCGCGAGCGGGCGGGCCAGCTTGTCGAAGACGAAGAGCTCGCCGCGGCGGGGGGTGACCGTGAAGCGGTCGTGACCGAGGAGGCGGTCGACGTGGTCGGCACCGAGGCCGGCCGCGTTGACGACCCAGCGGGCGCGTACGTCACCGCCCGCCGTGTGCAGGGTGGTCGCCTCGTGTCCCGCGTCGATGCCGGTGACGGCGTGCCGGAGCAGGATGGTGGCGCCGCGCTGCTGTGCGTCGGTGGCCAGCGCGAGGTTGGTGGTCCAGGTGCAGATGATGGCCTCGTCCGGGACGGTCAGACCGCCCAGTGCGCCCTGGCCGAGGTCGGGCAGGTCCCGGTAGACCTCGTCGGGGCCGAAGAGCCGGCAGTGCTCGTAGCCGTTGGCCTCGGCCTTCTCCTTCAGCCCGGGCAGAGCGTCCAGCTCCTCGCCGGTCCACGCCACCAGGACGGCCCCGGTCCGTTCCACGGGGATGCCGGTGGCCTCGGCGTACGCGCCGAGCAACCGGTAGCCGCGGGCGACCAGTTCGGACTCGAGCGTGCCGGGCTTCGCGTCGAAGCCGGTGTGGAGGATGGCGGTGTTGGCCTTGCTGGTGCCGTCGCCCACGTCGTCGCGGGCTTCGAGCAGGGCGACGGCGAGGTCGTATCCGGACAGCTCGCGGGCGATGGCCGCGCCGACGATGCCTCCGCCGATCACCGCGACGTCGAAGACGCCGTCGTGCGGACGGTGGGGGGTGGCGGTCATGTGTGATCTCCCTTGGCGGCTTCGGCCGCGGCGGCCCACGCGGTACGGAACTCTTCGGCCCGTTCCCGGGGCCAGCGGGGCTCGTAGACGGTGGTGGGCTGCCAGTCGCCTACGGCCTCCTCAAGGCTGAGCGCTGGATCGAGGGCGCAGCGCGCCAGGGCGGCCGCGCCCAGGGGAGTGGCGTGGCCGTGAGGGTAGACGTCCACGGGGATCTGCGCGATGTCGGCCTGGGCCTGCATGAGGGCGGCGGAGTTGGTCAGGCCGCCGTCCGCGCGCAGCCGGGTCAGCGGCTTGCCGATGTCGCCGGCCACCAGCGTCCACAGCTCGGCGACCTGCGCCGCGATGCCCTGCAGTACCGCGGCAACGAGGTGCTCGCGGCGGGTTGCCAGCGTCATGCCCGTGAAGGAGGCGGTGGCGTCCGGGGCCCACCAGGGGGCGGCCAGACCGGCGAACGCGGGGACGCACAGCACCCCTTCCGTATCGGCGGCGGCGAGCGTGTCCAATTCGGTCGCGGACCGTACGAGACCGAGGTCCTCCAGCCAGCGCACCGCGGAGGCGACGGTGTAGACCTGCCCGTCCACGCAGTACGTGGTGTGGCCGTGCCGCTGCCAGGCCACCGACGTGGTCAGTCCGGCGCCGGAACGCACCGGGGTCCGGCCGGTGTTGGCCAGCAGGAACGCTCCGGTTCCGTAGGTGCACTTCGCGGAGCCGGGCTCCAGGCAGCCCTCGGCGACCAGCGCCGCCTGCTGGTCGCCGACGAGGCCGGCCACGGGCACCGGCGGGCCGAAGGCCCGGGTGGTGCCGGCGATCTCGTCGGAGGCGACGATGCGGGGCAGTCGCTCGCCGCCCAGACCGAACAGGCCGAGGAGCTCGTCGTCCCAGGTGGCGCTGTCGAGATCGAGGACGAGGGAGCGGCTGGCGGTGGCGGCGTCGGTGACGAACTCCCCGGTGAGGTGGTGTACCAACCAGGTGTCGGTGGTCGTCACCACCCCGTCGCGGGTGAGGTGGCGGCGCAGCCAGGCCATCTTGGGTGCGGAGAAGTACGGGTCGAGAACGAGCCCGGTGCGCCGCGCGATGTCGCCGGCCCGGTCGGCCAGTTCCGCGCAGACGGATTCCGCCCGCCGGTCCTGCCAGACGAGGGCCGGGGACAGCGGTGCTCCGGTGGCCGGATCCCAGGCCAGGACGGTTTCGCCCTGGTTGGCCAGGGCTACGCAGTCGATCGGCCGGCCGGCCTCGCGAACGGCCCGGCGGCCGGTGCCGAGGACGGAGCCGAGCAGTTCGTGCGGGTCCTGCTCGACGCCTCCGCCGGGGAGGTAGGCGGGACGGATCGTCTCCTCGGCGATCGAGACGATCCCCTCCTCGGCGTCGACGACGATGGCCTTGGTGCCGGAGGTGCCCTGGTCGATGGCGAGGATCGCGCTCATCGCGCGTTCCCTTCTGCGGCCTTGGGCCGCGGAATCGCGGTGTCGGCCGTGTCCAGCGACCGGTCGACGTCGGCCAGGTCGGGCATGGTCAGGCCGGCCCGGCCGCTGCGGAGCAGCAGACCGGCGAAGTACACGGCGCCGATCGCGAACAGGACCAGCACGTAGATCCACGGGGCCCGGAACGAGGCGTCACGGAAAAAGAGCAGCACGGTCAGGGCGATCATGCCGATGAGCTGCACGGTCACCGCCGTGCTGTTGACCCGGTGGGTGAATCGCGTCGAGGCGGCCACCAGGACGGCCTGGAGCAGCACCACGACGGCGGTGATCACCCAGGCGTTCTGGGTGGTGCCGACGTACTGGAACAGTTCGGGGAGGATGGTCGAGGCGATGGTGTAGTCCACGGCGACGAGGACCACCCCCAGGAAGGCGAACGAGACCCAGCCCATGATCCAGCCCCAGACCGGGCCGACGATCCGCGACACCCACTGGTAGGAGTAGCCGCTGATCGGGATCCTGGCCGCGAGGGCGCCGAAGACGAGGGCGATGGAGAGCTGGCCGATCACGGAGATCGGCCAGGCCCAGATGCCGCGGGAGCCGGAGGTGCCTAGGACCGCCCCGTAGGTGGTGAAGATCCCGGTGGCGATGGAGACGAAGCCGAAGGCCACGGAGAACGAGGCGTACCAGCCAAGCTCGCGCGCCATCCGCTGCTGGGGCGGGCCGCCGTCCTGGCGGGCCGGCTCCGCTCCCGGGGGACGTGCCTCTACGTCTGCCATAGCTCGACCGCCTGACCGTTCATGTGGATTTCTGACTGAGATTTCCTGTGATTGTGGATCCGTGCCCGAGCATAGTCAAGGGGGTGTCGCGAGCATCGTCCGTGCTTGAGCTCGGACGCCCGGTCCGGCAGTGGCGTGGCGCGGCCGTAGGATGCAGTCACAGCTCCACAAAAACGGTCACGTATCCAAGGGGTGAGTCGTGCTCGCTGCCGAGCGACACCGCAAGATCGTCGCCGAGATCTCCCGGCTCAAGTTCGTCACCACCGATGACCTGACCACCCTGCTCGGAGTGTCCCAGGAGACGATCCGCAGGGATCTCGCCCTCCTCGAACGGCGCGGTGAGCTCACCCGGGTCCACGGCGGCGCCACCAGCCGCCAGGAGCCGGTCGGGGAGGAGGCGTCCTTCGCGGAACGCAGCGGGATCCTCGCCGAGGAGAAGGCGGCGATCGGCAAGGCCGCGGCAGCCCTGATCAAGCCCCACCAGACCGTCGTCGTCGATGTCGGAACCACCGCCCTGGAGGTGGCGCGCGCCCTGCCCGCCGACCATGTCGGCGTCATCGCCACCCCCTCCCTGCTCGTGGCCGCGGAGGTCAGTACCCGGCCCGGGGTCGAGGTGCTGGTCAGCGGCGGGCGGGTGCGCGCGGGCGACCTGGCCTGCTCCAACGTCCGGGCCGTGGAGTTCTTCAGCGACCTGCGCGCCGACACCGCCTTCATCGGCTCCGGGGGCATCGCCCAGTACGGCCTGACCGACTTCCACCTGGACGAGGTCGCCACGAAGCGCGTCATGCTCGCCAACGCCGCGCACCGCTACATCCTCGCGGACTCCAGCAAGCTCGGTCGCACGGCGGTGCATCGCGTGTGTGAGCTGGACGGTTTCGACACCGTGATCACGGACAAGCCGTGCCCGCCCGAGCTGAACACGGCCCTCAGCCTGGCTGGTGCCCACGTCATCGTGGCCAGACGCGCGTAGCTGAAGCCGGCGACGGTGTCGGTCGGAAGCAGCGACGTGTGAGGGTGAGTTGGACTTCAGGGGTGTGAGGCGACAGGGCAGGCCCTTGCAGTAACCATCCGGGACTCGTCGTACGCCGGCGGTGTGCGTCCGTCGGGGTGAGCCGCACGCGAGCCTCCGCAGACTTTCCGGCTCCGTGGGCTAGGCAGGCGGTGTGAATTCCCTTTGGTAGGTAGATGTTCGCTGCATCGCGAGAGGCGCCCCTTGAGGAACACCACGTTGCGTAGCGGAAGACCTCGCGGACATCGACGGGACCACGGCCGCGTCTACCCCGGTCGACGGCCCCTCCCCGTCAGGAACGTGACGCCCGGCCACAGGGCCAGGGCCGGCGTGCTGGGCACGGGCGTCAGCTGAAGCGTGGCCGATCGCAAGCTCCACCGCCGTCCACCGGCCCGCCGGGCGGGATACCTGGCAGCGGCGGGTGCCTTCGCGGTGGGCATGCTCGGTACGACGCTGCCGACCCCGCTGTACGGGCTCTACCGGCAGCAGATCGGATTCTCCGAGCTGATCGTCACGGTGGTCTTCGCCGTCTACGCGGTGGGTGTCATCGTCGCCCTGCTGGTGGCCGGCGACTTCTCCGACATCCTGGGCCGGCGGCCGATCCTGCTGTGTGCCGTGGCACTGGCCGGGGGGAGCGCCCTGTTCTTCGTGTTCGAGCAGGGGCTGCCTGAACTCTTCGCCGGCCGAGTCCTTTCCGGCTTCTCCGCGGGCCTGTTCAGCGGCACGGCCACCGCGGCCGTCCTGGACCTGGCGCCGCCGGGGCGCCGCGCCCGCGCCGCCTTCGCGGCGACCGCCGCGAACATGGGCGGTCTCGGCCTCGGGCCCCTCCTCTCCGGGATCCTGGCCCAGTACGCGCCCTGGCCGCTGAAGCTGCCGTTCCTCGTGCACCTGTCCCTCCTGGTGGTCGCCGCCGCGGTCGTCTGGATGCTTCCCGAGACGGTGCACCGCCGCCGTCCTCGGCCCGCCCTGCGGCCTCAGGGCATGACGATCCCTCCTGTCGTCCGCGGGGTCTTCGTGCCCTGTGCGCTGGCGGCCTTCGCCGGTTTCTCCATGCTGGGGGTCTTCACCGCGGTCGCTGCGGACTTCATGGCGACGGTCCTGGGCGTGCACAACCTCGCGGTCGTCGGCGGCGTCGTCTTCTCCGTCTTCTGCGCCTCGACCGGAGGCCAGTTGCTCATGGGCCGCGTCGGCCCGGTCAAAGCGCTGCCCCTGGGCTGTGTGGTGCTGGTCCTGGGCCTCCTGCTCATCGGGGCCTCGCTGCTGGTGGAGTCGTTGCCGATCCTCGTCGTCGGCGCGGTCACCGGCGGCGTGGGACAGGGCCTGTCCTTCCGCGCAGGCCTCACAGTGATCGGCTCCGCGGCGCCGGAGCTGCAGCGAAGCGCGACCCTCTCGGCGTTCTTCGTCTTCGCCTATGTGGGGATCTCGCTGCCGGTGGTCGGGGTCGGCGCGTTGACGGTGGAACTGGGGGTGCGCAACGCCGGTTTGGTGTTCGCCGGTTGCGTGATCCTGCTCGTCTCCGCGGTGGCCGCTTATCTGAGGCTGCGACCGCCTGCGGTGCGCTGACCCCGCCGGCCGCGGCAACCGAGATCGGTTCTTCAGTGACGTGCGCGCTGATGTCGCCTTCATCGGCTCTGCTGGTGGCGCGCGGCACGGCCTGACCGACTTCCCGTGGGGCCGCGGATCCGCGATACGTGACACGCACCACCGTGGTTGGTGGAGTCCGGCCACAGGCCGGAGTCGGCAGGTGTGTACGGCCTCTCCGATGGCGTGGCGGCGGTGCGTGCCTAGCGTGCGACATCGGGCACCCGGCTCAGGGACGGCCTGGCCGGCTTCCCGTTCCCTCACCCCCTCACGACGGGAGAACGCCATGGCGGTTCGTGACCGTACCCGTGCTCGCCCCCGGGCGGTGCTGTTCGCGCTGTTCGCCCTGGTCGCCGGGATGTTCGCGGCGCCGGCAAGCGCCTCGGCGGCCGGCCTCACACAGGTCACCGGCTTCGGCTCCAACCCCGGCAACCTCGCCATGTACGCCTACGTGCCCGACGGACTGCCCGCCGGGGCGCCGCTGGTGCTCGCGCTGCACGGGTGCACGCAGAGCGCGAGCGACTACCACGGCCATTCCGGCTGGGCCGAGTTGGCCGACGCGCACGGCTTCGCCGTGGTCTACCCGCAGACCACGAGCGTCAACAACGCCAACTCCTGCTTCAACTGGTTCCAGTCGGGAGACACCGCGCGCGGTCAGGGCGAGGCCCTGTCCGTGAAGCAGATGGCCGACCACGCCACCGCGCTCTACGGCACGGACCCCGACCGCGTTTACGTCACCGGCCTGTCCGCCGGCGGTGCCATGACCGCGGGGCTGCTCGCCGCGTACCCCGACGTCTTCGCGGGCGGTTCCATCGCCGCGGGCATCCCGGCCGGCTGCGCGCGCAGCCTCGTCGACGCCTACACGTGCATGTACGTCTCGCCCGGCAAGACCCCGCAGCAATGGGGCGACTTGGCGCGTGCCGCCTCGGGCGGCTGGAGCGGGCCGTGGCCGCGGGTGGCGATCTGGCACGGCACCGGTGACACCACCGTGGTGCCGGCGAACGCGACCGAGTCGCGCGACCAGTGGACCGACGTATGGGGCACGGGCCAGACACCGGCGGAGACGACGACGCTGCCCGGCGGCACGACGAGGGCCTCGTACGAGGACGCATCCGGCCGCTCCGTCGTGGAGACGTACACGATCTCCGGCATGGCCCACGGCCTGCCCGTCGACCCGGGCACGGCCGCCGGGCAGTGCGGGGCCACGGGCACGTACTACCCGGACCGCCTCTGCTCCAGCTACTACACGGCGCAGTTCTGGGGCCTGATCTGACACCGCCCCCGCACCGGGCCCGGCCCTCGGCCGGGTCCGGTGCTGCGTCCTGGGCGCGGTGTGCCCGGCGTCGTACCGCCCAACCTGACCGCGCCCCGCCTGACTTGGGACCGGCCGGCCCGTCTACGGTGTCGGGTCAGGACTCGGGGCTGCCGCCCGGCCCGTCTGTGCGTACTGCGAAGTCGGCGGCGGCCGTACGGATATCGTGTCAAGGTCACGACACCGGATGCGAGTTTGTACACGGGCGCAGGATGAGGAGCATCACGTGGGGGACGGCACGGCGGCTGACGGGCCCGGGCGGCTGATCGCGGGGCGGTACCGCCTGTTGGAGCGGATCGGTCGCGGTGGCATGGGTACCGTCTGGCACGCCGAGGACGAGGTTCTCGGTCGGCATGTCGCGCTCAAGAAGCTGCATCTGCCGCCGCACCTGAAGGACGCCGAGCGCGCCACCCTCTTCGAGCGTACGAGGCGTGAGGCGCGCAGCGCCGCCAGGATCACGCACCCCAACGTCGTGGTGGTGCACGACGTGGTGGACGACGACGGACTGCCCTGCATCGTCATGGAGTACGTGCCCGCGCCCGCCCTCGACGAGGTGCTGAAGAGGGACGGCCCGCTGGCGACCGCCGA
This sequence comes from Streptomyces sp. NBC_01808, assembly GCF_035917395.1. Taxonomy (NCBI): domain Bacteria; kingdom Bacillati; phylum Actinomycetota; class Actinomycetes; order Kitasatosporales; family Streptomycetaceae; genus Streptomyces; species Streptomyces sp. NBC_01808. Next base: position 295,315 of record NZ_CP109072.1, on the reverse strand, counting down.
GGCGGTCAGAATCGGCATCGGCGTGATCGCGGCGCTGCGGGCCGCGCACGCCGCCGGAGTCCTCCACCGCGACGTGAAGCCCGGCAACGTGCTGCTCGGAGCCGACGGGCGCGTAGTCCTGACGGACTTCGGGATCGCGGTCGTCGCGGACACCTCCACCCTCACGCGCACCGGTGAACTGGTCGGTTCCGTCGACTTCTGCGCCCCGGAACGCCTCAAGGGCGCGGAGCCGGCTCCTCCCTCCGACCTGTGGGCCCTGGGCGCGACCCTCTACCAGGCCGTGCAGGGACGGCCGCCGTTCCGCCGGGCCACGCCGCTCGAAACCGCCTACGCGATAGCCGCCGACCCACTCGAACAGCCGGCCGGCGGCGAGGCGTTGGCCCCCCTGATCGCGGAGCTGCTCGCCAAGGATCCGGAGACCCGGCCCTCGGCCCCGGAGGTGGAGCGGCGACTGCGGCACCTGGCGGACGCCGGCCCCGTCACGGATGCGCGCCCCACCGTGCCCGAGGTCCCGGCCACCGCGCCGGTGGCACCACCGGCGTACGGAACGGACGCTGCCACGGTGCGTCACGGACGCGGACGCGGACGGGGACGGGGACGGCGTACCGGCGTATGGGTGACTGCCATGGCCGTCACGGTGCCGGCGGCGCTCGCCGGCGTGTACTTCGCGCTGCCCGACGAGAGCAAGGATTCCGGCACCGCCACCCCCGAAAAGAAGCCTTCCGCAACCGCCACCCCGAAGCCCAAGCCCGATCCCGCCCCCGCTCCCGTACCGGAGGGCTACCAACTGGTGCGGGAAGAGGAGTTCGACATCTCCTTCCCTGTCCCCGAAGGCTGGACCCGCCAGGACCTGGAGGAGGAAGGCGAGGGCATCGCCTACATAGACCCGACCGGCATGGCCGGCCTGCGCGTTGTCGCCCTCGACTACGCGAGCAGCGATCCCCTGCAGCACTTCAAGGACGACGAGACCAAGTCCATCCAGGAGGGAAAGCTCCCCGGCTACCGCCAACTGCGGATGCAGAGCACGACTTACCGGGGCATGCCGGCCGCGATCTGGGAGTTCACCTGGCAGGGCCGCGCCCGCGAATGGCGCGCCCGGGACCTCGGGTTCGGACGCCCCGGCGAGAAGGAGTACGCGATCTACCTCTCCACGCCCAGCGCGGACTGGGATCGCCACGAGCCGGTCTTCGAGAATGTGAGCGACGGGATCCGCCTCAAGACCGATGCAACCGGGACGCGTTGACCTGACGCCTCGGGCAGCCAGTTGCTACCTGGACCGATGCCGCGCTGACGACTCACCTGAGGACTACTACACGCGCGAGCAGCGCCAGAAGGTCGTGGACCACCTCAGCCGGCAGCGCTGGACCGACGCCGAGATCGGCGCCTATGCGCGGCTCTCCCACGAGGTCCCCTTCGACGAGAACGGCGATGTCGCCCCCCGTGAACCGCGTCCTGCCCCAGGCCCTCCCGGCGGACGCCGACCCGGTCACGGCGAGCTTCTTCGACTACTACCGCACCGAGCGCGGCTACCACCCCCGCTCGATCAACTCCACCACCGCGTGGACCGGGACCACGCCGACGGCGTTCTTCGCCTTCCGGCAGATGACGAACATCGACATGCTCGCGCCCCGCCAGGCCCTCCTGGTGGCCGGAGCCGATGCACACTCCCTCCATTACTCCGAGGATGTCCAGGCGATGGCCCCCGACACCGTCGACCTCGTGACCGTCCCGGGCGCGGACCACGTCGACCTGTACGACCGCAAGGACCTCATCCCCTTCGGCAAGCTCGACGAGTTCTTCACCAAGAACCTCGCCTGACCGGAAGTGGCCCCGACAGGCCGGTACCGCCACCGGCCTGTCGGGAACGGTCGGGACGGTCAACCAGCGGAGTTCCCCGATGCCACCGCGGTCAGCCGCGGTCAGCAACGGATTGCCGTACTGCCGACGCACCGCTGGACCACGTGTGTGCCATGTCCACCGGTCAGCTCCCGCACCTGAGCGATGCTTTCGTCGCCACGTGCGGAGACGACATCGCTGGCGCCGAACTCGCGGCCGAGGGCGGTGCGCGCCTGGTGACGTCCCGTCAGGATGATCTGCTCCGCGCCCAGGCGCTTGGCCGTGCCCAGATCACCCCGGAGCAGGTCGGGCTGCCCACCAGCGGCCGGCGTCGGGTACCGGGGCTGCGGCGCGAGGAGGTCGCCGTCCTCGCCGGCGTGAGCACCGAGTGGTACACGCGGCTGGAGAAGGGCCACATCAGCGGGGTGTCCGAAGACGTCCTCGACGCGGTCGCCCGCGCGCTGCAACTGGACGACGACGAACGCACCTACCTGTTCGACCTTGCCAGGGCGGCGCAGCCGCCCAGCCGCGCGCCGCGCCGCCGCAAGGCCGTCGACATCCCGCCCCGCGTCCAGTGGCTGCTCGACTCCATCACGCTGTCCGCGGCGTTCGTCACCAACGGGCGCTTGGACGTCGTCGCCACCAATGCACTCGCCCGCGCCCTGTTCTCGCCGCTGTTCGAGAGCGAGACCACGGACGAACGCGGCCGTCCGAGTTTCGCCCGGTACTGGTTCCTTGACCGCGGGGCACCCGACTTCGTCGCCGACTGGGACAGCGCCCTCGGCGCCACGGTCGCGCTCTTGCGCGCGGAGGCCGGGCGTTACCCGCACGACAAGGCGTTGCGCGAGCTGATCGGCGAGCTGTCCACCGTGAGCGCCGAGTTCCGCACCCGGTGGGCCTCCCACGACGTACGTATCCACCACGGTGGGGTCAAACAGTTCCAGCACCCTGACGCCGGGTCACTCGAACTCGTCTACCAGCCGTTGGACCTGCCCCTTTCTCCCCGTGAGGCACACTCCCTGACCATCTACACGGCCGAGCCGGACACCCCTGATGAGGACCGGCTCAAGCTCGTCGCCAGTTGGGCAGCGACCCGACTGGCGGAAACCGAACTCCCCGGCGTCCGGTCGAAGAAGGCATCATGAGTCGCGTCCTGGTGACCGGTTCCGCGGACGGCCTTGGACGCGCTGCGGCGGACGCGCTGCTGTCCGAAGGGCACGACGTGGTGGTGCACGCCCGCAACCAGGCGCGGGCGGCGGCCCTCCGTGCCCTGGTCGACCGCGGGGCGCATCTCGTGGTGGCCGATTTCGCCGACCCCGACGACGTCAGGCACGTAGCCGCCGCATTGAACGACGCCGAGCCGCTCGACGCGGTGATCCACAACGCCGGAGTATGGAGCGGCCCGGCGGTCATGCCCGTCAACATCGTCGCGCCGTACCTGCTGACGGCCCTGCTGCCCGATCCGCGCCGCACCGTGTACCTGAGCAGCGGCTCGCATTTCGACGGGCGCCCTTCGCTCTCCGGGGTCGACTGGCAGGGCACGGCAGGAGGCTCGTACGCCGATAGCAAACTGTTCGTCACGACGCTCGCGGCCGCGGTGGCGCGCCTGCGGCCCGGGGTGCTGAGCAACGCGGTGGATCCGGGCTGGGTGCCGACCAGGATGGGCGGACCGGCCGCACCGGACGATCTCGAACTCGGCCACCGCACGCAGCAGTGGCTCGCCGTCAGCGACGATTCCGAAGCCCGGACCACCGGCGGGTACTGGTACCACCACCGGAGGCAGCGGCCGCACCCCGCCGTCCATGACGAGGCGTTCCAGAACCGCCTGCTGCAGACGCTGGCCGAGGAGACAGGCGTCACGCTCGACTGAACACGACACGGCCGTACAGGGCGGCCGTACAGGACTGCCGCCCGTCACCTTCGCGCGAGGATCGCGGACAGACCGAACTCCAAGCGCTCGCCGAATGATTCCGCGTCGAGATGACCGAGGACGCGATGAAGGGCGGGGTAGCCCCTTTCGGAGACCGCGTTCGCCAGACGGCCGTTCGGGGACTGCCGGGCCGTCGCCTGTTCTTCCTGGGTGAGGCCGAGCGTGAAGTAGATGATCGTCCACGCGGTCCAGGCGGTCTCACGCTCGTCCAGGCCGCCGTCCAGCAACGCGCCCACCAGGGCATCGGCGAAGCTCAGGGTATGTGGTTCGGCGGCGTGGGTGCCGACGACGAGCGTGGCGCCGTCGCTGTGGGCGAGCAGGGCGCGGCGGTACCGGCGGGCCAGTTCGCGGACCCGCCCGTCCCAGGGGGCCGGAAGGTCATCGAGCGGGGCTTCGCCGACGACGGCGTCGGCCATCAGCTCCAGCATCCGGGCCTTGGTCTTCACATGCCACAGCACGGTGTTCATCCGTACGCCGAGCCTGTCGGCGACCGCCCGGACGGACAGGGCGTCCAGGCCCTTCTCGTCCAGCAGTTCCAGCGCGGTACGGATCACCGTTCCGGAGTCCAGCCGCGGGCCGCGGACCTCACCCGTTTGCCTGTTGGTCATTGACCTAGTTTACTGCGCACAGGATTATTGGTCACTGACCTAGGATTGCCCATGGAACAGCAGGTTGTCATCGCCGGAGGAGGCCCGGTCGGGCTATGGCTCGCCGCCGAACTGCGGCTGAGCGGGGTCTCCGTCACCGTCGTCGAGGAGCGTGCAGACATCGACCAGCGCTCCAAGGCCCTCACCATCCACCCACGCACCATCGAGATCCTGGCCTCGCGCGGCGTGCACGAGCCCTTCCTCGCCGAGGGCCGGCCGATCCCGGGCGGCCACTTCGCCATGCTCGACGACCGGCTCGACTTCCGGGCGCTGGAGACCCCGTTCCCGTACACGCTCGCCCTGCCCCAGGCCCGCACCGAGGAACTACTGGAGGAGCACGCGCTCGCACTCGGCGCCACCCTCGTGCGCGGTCGCCGCGTCAGCGGGTTCACCGAGCACGCGGAGTCGGTGACCGTGCGGGTCGACGGGCCGGACGAGTCGTACGAATTCCAGGCGGCGTACCTCATCGGCTGCGACGGCTCCCGCAGCACCGTGCGCACCGCCGCCGGCATCGACTTCATCGGTACGCCCTCCACCGTCGTGGGCTGGCTCGGCGACGTCACCCTTGACAGCCCGCCGCCTCCCGGGTTCAGCACCTTCGGGCTCCGGGGCGGGGTGATGGTCGCGCCGCTGCCCGGTGGGCGGTACCGCGTGGTCGGTGTCAGCCACGACAGCCTCACGACCGAATGGCCCGGCGACCTCACCCTGGAGGAGCTGCGGGCCAAGACCGTCGCGATCGCGGGCGAGGACTTCGGGATGCGCAACCCCGTCTGGCTCTCCCGATTCGGCAACGCCACCCGGCTGGCCGCCCGGTACCGGCGAGGTCGGATCCTGCTCGCAGGAGACGCCGCCCACCAGCACTTCCCTGCGGGTGGCGTCGGGATGAACGTCGGCATCCAGGACGCTCACAACCTCGGCTGGAAACTCGCCGCCATCCTCCGCGGCCGGGCCTCCGACCACCTGCTCGACACATACCACACCGAGCGCCATCCGATAGGGGCCCAGGTCATGGAACACAGCCGCGCCCAGACCGCCCTGATGACCGGCTTCACCCCCGAAGGCATCGACCTGCGCTCCCTGTTCAGCAGGATGATCGCCACCCAGCCGGCACTCAACAAGGCGCTGTCCGAACAGCTCACCGCGCTCGCCGTCCGCTACACCACGGCGGACCCGGAAGCCCACCCGCTTACCGGCACCCGAGCCCCCGACCTGGCCTTCACCGGCTCCGAGAAGCGCCTGTTCTCCCGGTTGCGTCCGGACAGCCACCTCCTGCTCGACCTGACGGCGGGCGTCCTGGCAGACCGGGCGCGGCCGGGTCTCGCGGTGCACACCGCAGTCCTCGACCGGCCCCCGGCCGCATGGGCCACCGTGCGCGCCGCGCTTGTCCGCCCCGACGGGCACGTCGCCTGGGCCGGCATCGATGACGACGACACCGCACTGGCCGCCGCCGTGGACCGGGCTCTCGCCACCACCCACCGCAGTGCGGCCCCCTGACCACACGGGACTCCAGTGAGCGGAACGGGACACGAGTCAAACGGGCTGCTTCAGTCGCTTCTGCCGTCTCCCACTTCCGCCCGGGCGTCAACCGACCTGACGATTCCGGGGCCGAGTACCTCGCCGCTGCCTGCGACGGGATGGGCGGGAGGAGGATCCTGCCATGATCGCAGTAGGCTTCGACGCCTGCGTCTGGCCGGCATCCTCGGCCGTACGGGCTGGGGCTAGCCCAGCGTACGGTCGAGGTTGAAGGCTGCGCTGATCAGGGCGAGGTGGGTGAATGCCTGGGGGAAGTTACCGAGTTGCTCACCTGTGTGACCGATTTCCTCGGCGTACAGGCCGAGGTGGTTGGCGTAGGTGAGCATCTTCTCGAACGCGAGCCGGGCCTCGTCGAGGCGGCCTGCCCGGGTGAGTGCCTCGACGTACCAGAACGAGCAGATCGAGAACGTGCCTTCTTCGCCCGGCAGCCCGTCCGCGCTGACCTGCGGGTCGTAGCGGTAGACCAGCGAGTCGGACACCAGGTCCTCGCGCAGGGCGTCCAGTGTGGCCAGCCACTTCGGGTCCGTGGGGGAGACGAACTTCGCGAGGGGCATCATCAGCAGGGATGCGTCGAGGAGGTCGCTTCCCTCGCACTGGACGAAGGCGTTCCGTTCGGTGGACCAGCCGTCGCGCATGATCCGGCGGTAGATATCGTCCCGGGACTTTCCCCACCGGACCAGGTCGGCGGGCAGTCCGCGATGCTGGGCCATGCGCATCGCCCGTTCGATCGCCACCCAGCACATCAGCCGTGAGTAGAGGAAGTTCCTGGACCCGCCGCGGCTCTCCCAGATCCCCCGGTCGGGCTGGTCCCAGTGGGTGCACACCCAGTCGACGAGCGCGCTGATGCCGTCCCAGTAGGCGCTGGAGACGGGCCGTCCCCATTTGTCGTAGAGGTAGAGGGAGTCGACGAGCGCCCCGTAGATGTCCAGTTGCAGTTGGTCGACGGCGCCGTTGCCGACGCGTACGGGCGCCGAGCCCCGGTAGCCCTCCAGGTGCCGAAGCTCCCGTTCGGGCAGGTCGTGTCGCCCGTCGATGCCGTACATGATCTGCAGTGGCCCGGGCCCCTCGGCTGATTCGAGGCGGACGTGCTCGGAGAGGAAACCCATGAACGCCTCGGCCTCATCCGTGAAGCCGAGCCTGAGCAGGGCATACACGCAGAAGGCCGCATCACGGATCCATACGTAGCGGTAGTCCCAGTTGCGCTTTCCGCCGATGTGCTCGGGCAGGCTGGTGGTCGGCGCGGCGATGATGGCGCCGGTCGGGGCATAGGTCAGAAGCTTCAGGGTGAGGGCGGAGCGGTGCACGACCTCCCGCCAACGACCGCGGTAGCGCGACTGGGACAGCCACCGCCGCCAGTAGCCGACGGTGGCGTTGAACTGCTCCTCCGCCTCGGCCACGGGGCAGTGGCGGGGCAGCACATCGCCGCCGACCCGGTCGAGCGCGAAGACGGCCGACTGGCCTTCGTGCAGCTTGAACAGCGACCAGGCATCAGGGCCGGCAACCTCGATCGGCACACTCGACGTCAACGCGAGAGTCAGTGAGGAAGATTCGAAGACCACCTGACGGTCCTGCGCGTGCACGGTGTGCGGCTGCGTCCCGTACGCGAAGCGGGGTGCTATGCGGGCACGGAACGGCAGTGATCCGCGGACGCACACCACACGGCGGATCAGCCGATGCCGGTTGGCCTCGCGTGAATCGTCGACGACCGGCATGAAATCCTGGATCTCCCCGACCCCGTCGTCCGAGGAGAAGCGGGTGATCAGCACGTTGGTGTCGGGGAAGTAGAACTGCTTCCTGCGCGCCGGAACGTCCGCCGCGAGTTCGAACGACCCGCCCCGCTCGGCGTCGAGGAGCGAGGCGAAGACGCTGGGAGCATCAAAGCGCGTGCAGCAGTACCAGTCGATCGTGCCGTTCGTGCCCACCAGAGCCGCACTGCGCAGGTCACCGATCAGCCCGTGATCGGCTACCGGAAGATAACGAGGTTCACCGGCACCGGACGCTCCCAGGGGCACCTCATTCTCACTGCCCATTGTCCGACCTCCCAGCACTACCGCCCGGGGGATCCGGGAATTCGAGCGGGATGTGACACCGACGCTCCCTCAGCCGGGAGCCGGCGGACCGGAGATCCAAGTTGAGCCCCGCACCAGGACGAATTCCCGGGCGCCCGGATGTAAGGCCGGGTGAACCAGCGCTCGGTCGATATTCTCCGAGCCGCGAAAATGGCCACAATTTCAGACTGCGTCCACGCACCCGTCTCCCGCTTCAACGTAATACGGCGAAACCCCAGCCGCAACAGGGGGCATCCGCACATACCGCGTGAGCACCGAGAGTCCGAACGGGAGCAGCCCTCGGTGACGGCGGTGCGGGGAGCGGGTCGCGGGCCGGGGCCCGGTACGGCTGGATCATCACCCCCCGAGTTGCGCGGCACGTCGGGTACACCCGCACCGGACGACGCATCGTCCGCCGCACCATCGGTCTCGGGCCCGCGACGATCGCCCCCGGCGAGACCGTCCGCTACCTGTGGGCCGCGCTCACCGGCGGGCGTGTCGAGGCCGACGAGGTGACGGCGTATCAGATCGTCTGGCAGATCCGTACGCCCCGGGTGCTGCTGGCCGCGCTGGTGGGCGCGGGGCTTGCCACTATGGGCGTCGCCGTCCAGGCGCTGGTGCGCAACGCCCCGGCCGACCCGTTCATTCTGGGAGTCTCGTCGGGAGCGTCGTACGCCGCCGCGGTCGGCCGCGGCGGCGCGCTGGCCCCGCTGCGCCTGGTGCTGACCGGCGTGGCGATGGCGCTCGGCTTCCAGGCCGTGATGAGTGTGATCGTCTACTTCGCCCCGGACAGCGAGGCCACCGCCACCGTCCTGTACTGGACCATGGGCAGCTTCGGCGCCTCCACCTGGGGGGCGTTGCCGGTGGTGGCCGCCGCCGTGCTGCTGGGCGTGCTGGTGCTGCACCGCAGCGGCCGGGCGCTGGATGTGCTGGCGCTGGGCGACGAGCTCGACGAAGCCTGTCGCGGCACCGAGGCGGTCGGCCCAGCGCTCGACCACGTTGCCGGCCACGAACGGCTTCCTCCCGAACGCGAGCTGGCCCGGCAGCTAGATGAATGAGTCCGATGTTCTCAGTGGTCGTAGTCGATCAGAGATCGTTTGATCTTGGCGTCGGTGGTCCAGTTGTGCCAGATGCCGGCGGCCAGGGCGAGGAGGCGTTGGCCGGTGCGGGCGAAGACCCCGGCGGGGGTTCTGCCGCCATGGTGTTCCAGGCTGAGCTGACCTTTGAGGGTGTCGAACACCGCCTCGATCCACTGGCGGACACGGGCCAGTCGGCCGTGCCGGGCGGGTTCGTCCTTGCGGTCCGGCCGCACCAGGTGGATGCCCAGCCGTTCGGTGAGGAACGCCTCGAACTCGCGCCCGGCGAAGCCCTTGTCGGCGAGGATCACCTGCCCGCTGCGGACGAGGTGGTGGTCGCGTTCCAGCAGCGCGGTCATCACTTCGCGTTCGCCGAGCTTGGGGTTTGCCAGGCACCAGGACACCGGCATGCCTTCGGCGGTGGTGAGCAGGTAGAGCCGGAACCCCCAGAAGAAGCGGGAGTGGCTGCGGCAGTAGCCGTATCCGGCGTGCCCGGCCAGTGCGGAGCGTTTGACCGTCTCGCGGGAGGCTGCGCAGGGCAGAGGCGTGGAGTCGATCAGCCGCAGGTCGTCCTGCCAGGTCGGCACCTGCTTGGCCAGGGCCTCGATCACCTGGCTGATCAGCGGACCCGCCGCGTTGAGCCTTTTGTTGTAGGCCGACTGCTGGGGCAGATAGCGGAAGAGGTGCCCGAGCCGGGCGTGGGCGAAGCGGATCCAGTGCCGGGCCGAGGGGAAGCCGAGCAGTACCTGCGCGACGGCCAGGCACAGCAGTTCGGCATCCGTCAGTTTCGGGGGTCGCCCGATCCGGCGACGAGGCGCCACGTGGTCGTCGATGAACACGTACAGTGCCGCCAGAAGGGCGTCCAGGCTGGTAGTCACACACGAGCCAACGGGCGCCCTTCGCGATGGTCGCGACCAGCACAAACATCGGACTCATTCATCTAGGGGTGAGTCGACCGACTCTGCGTGAGGCCCTCGCCGCACTGGAACTGGCCACTGTGATCGAGTCCCATCAGGGTCGAGGCTCGGTCGTGACCGCCACCCCTTCCCGTATCGCGAACTGGGGCATAGAGGTGCTTCCCACCCAGGTCTTCGAGGTGCGACTCGCTATCGAGCCGCACCTCGCGGAGCTCGCGGCTACGAAGCGGTACCCCGAGGACATTGCCCATCTGTGCCAGGGCCGGCAGGGATCTGCGGGCCGAGTTCGAGACCACCGGCGCGTACCGCAGCGACCTCCCCGTCCACCGCGCCATCGCGCGGGCGGCCCGCAACCCGATCCTCGCCGACGCGCTCGAATCCACTCTGAAGCACACGGAGTCGCCGAGATGGACCGACCTGCGCACCCAGGCCCTCGCCGATCCGCACGCCCGTGAGGGGCATGTGGCCGAGGTCCGGTCCGTCATCGGACACATCGAGGCGGGCGAGGCCGAGGAAGCCGCCGCCCTGGCATGGACACCTGACCTATTTCCGGGACGAGATGCTCGCCGGCCTCAAGAAGGACCAGGACGCCCCGGCGGCCGGGGCCCCGGGGCCAGGACCGGGATTCGTCCGCGCCGTCCCGCGCCTGATGTCCGGCCGCGTGGGATTCGCGCGGCAACCGGAAAGACCCCGGACTCCTCTCTGCGACCAGACCGCATCCACGGCCTCTGGAGAGGCTCCCGGGCAACTACTACATCTACCCCGGTGCCCACCGACCGTGCTCTGCAGCGGTACCAAGCGTTTCTGCGGCCACCGGGGCGACGGCCCCTCTATCCGCAGGATGCGGAGTGTTCGTGCCGTGGCTGTTCCTTTGATGACGTGCGGCACGCCGTCGAGGTCCTTGAGGAGGTCTTGCTGCAGTTGCCTCCCCGGCCCCGGACGGAGCTGAAACAGCGAGTGTGGTCGCGGCCTATTGGCGCACCAACTTGGCGCTGCGCCAACTCGCCCCGGACGACCGATCCGCGAAGGAGCCAGCATGGGCATGAACAAGGCTCACGAGCTGCCCGAGCCGGTCGGAAGGGGGCGCGGGCGAGGTGAGCACATCCACCCAGGACTTGTCGTCCCACGGCAGAGCGACTACCCAGCGCTCGTCGATGTGGCCTTGGCGGCCCACGGTCAGCCAGTACGTCAACGTCATGCTGCGGTCAGGATGGTGATCGGCCGTCATCTTGATGACGCCGAACCGGAGTCCGTCTGCGGTGACGTATGAGTGACTGAGGGCCTGCTCGGCTGGCGTCTGTCCCTTCACAGTGGACCAACCATCCTTTCGCCTCGGCCCACGCACTGACCACTCTGGGCGTGGAGTCCGGTTCCGTACGCTGCCGCCGACCGCAGCGTACGGAACCGTGCGCGCGTGGCCACCAGCGAAGGAACTCGGGGTCAGGCTGCGTTCGCCGTCGCCAGGTGGTCGGCGACCGTGACCTCGGTGGCGGTCGCGGTGCGGACGTCGTCGACGCTTACGCCGGGGGCGAGTTCGTGCAGCAGCAGGCCGCCGTCGGTGACGTCGAGGACGGCGAGGTCGGTGATGATGCGCTGGACCACGTTCCGGCCGGTGAGCGGCAGGGTGCACTCGTCGACGAGCTTGGGGGAGCCGTCACGGGCGGTGTGTTCCATGAGGACGATCACACGGCCGGCGCCGTGCACCAGGTCCATGGCTCCGCCCATGCCCTTGACCATCTTCCCGGGGATGAGCCAGTTCGCCAGGTCGCCGCGGGCGGAGACCTGCATGGCGCCGAGCACGGCGACATCGATGTGACCGCCCCGGATCATTCCGAAGGATTGGGCGGAGTCGAAGAAAGCGGCTCCGGGGGCGACCGTGACGGTCTCCTTGCCCGCGTTGATCAGGTCGGGGTGGACGTCGTCATCGCCCGGGTAGGGGCCGACGCCCAGGATTCCGTTCTCGGACTGCAGGACCACCTCCACGCCACGGGGGAGATGGTCGGGGATGAGGGTGGGCAGTCCGATGCCGAGGTTCGCGTACGCGCCGTCGGGCAGGTCCCTGGCGGCGCGGGCGGCCATCTGCTCCCTGGTCAGCGGCATGTCAGTGCGCTCCTTCCGCTACGGGGCGCACCGTGCGCCGTTCGATGTGCTTCTCCGCCCGGGCGTCGCCGGCGGACACCGGCACGACTCGCTGGATGAACACGCCTGGCAGGTGGACGCTGTCCGCAGAGATCTCTCCCGGATCGACCAGTTGTTCCACTTCGGCGATGGCCACCTTGCCGGCCATCGCGGCGAGGGGGTTGAAGTTTCGGGCCGCAGCGTGGAAGACGAGGTTGCCGTGCCGGTCCCCGACGGCCGCCCGGACCAGGGCGAAGTCGCAGGTGATGGCCTCTTCCAGCAGGTATTCGCGATCGTTGAAGGTGCGGGTCTCCTTCGGCGGTGCGGCCACCGCCACCGTGCCGTCCGCGTGATGCCGCCAGGCCAGGCCGCCCTCGGCGACCGGGGTACCGACCCCGGCGGGGGTGTAGAAGGCCGGGATGCCGCAGCCGCCGGCCCGCAGCCGTTCGGCCAGAGTGCCCTGCGGCACCAGCTCCACCTCGAGTTCACCGCTGAGGTACTGGCGAGCGAACTCCTTGTTTTCGCCCACGTAGGAGCTGGTCATCCGGCTGATCAGCCGTTCACGCAACAGCAGGCCGAGGCCCCGGTCGTCCACACCGCAGTTGTTGGACACCACCGCCAAGTCGCCGATTTGCGGCTCCAGCAGCCCGTGGATCAGCGCACTCGGGATACCGCACAGCCCGAACCCGCCCACGGCCAGCGAGGCTCCGTGCGGAATGTCCGCGACGGCCTCGACCGCGTCTCCGACCACCTTGTCCAGACCCATGCGCACAACCCCTTCGGTGTGGGAACCGGGAGGCGGCGGGCTGGGTTCACCGCCGCGACCGGACCGAGGCTAGGAAGGGCGTGGCGGCACAGGCCATGGCGTGCGATGCCATAGCTGACGACCGTGCTGTGGTTGCGGCACACATGGGCTCCTTCGCCGTGTGTCCTTAACGTTTCCGGGCATGACAAGCGCACTCACCCCTCCGCCGGCGCCGGCCCGCAGCCTGACCGGCCGCACCGCCCTGGTCACCGGCGGCGGCAGCGGCATCGGCCGGGCCTGCGTAACAGCGCTGGCCGCCGCCGGCGCGTACGTGCACGTGGCGGACGTCGACGCAGAGGCGGCCAAGGCGGCCGCCGAGGCCGCCGATGGCACCGCTCACGTGGTCGACCTGGCCGACGCCGACGCCGACGCCCTCGACTGCCTGCCGACCGCGGTCGACATCGTGGTCAACAACGCCGGGCTGCAGCACGTGGCCGCCCTCCACGAGTTCCCGCCGGAGCAGTTCACGCGGATCCAGCAGGTCATGGTCACCGCGCCGTTCCTGCTGATCCGTCGCTCGCTGCCGTACATGTACGGCCAGGGCTGGGGACGGATCGTCAACATCTCCAGCGTCCACGGCCTGCGTGCCAGCGCCTACAAGGCCGCCTACGTCGCCGCCAAGCACGCGCTGGAGGGGCTGAGTAAGGTGACCGCCCTGGAAGCCGCCGAGCACGGTGTGACCAGCAACTGCATCAACCCGGGCTACGTCCGTACGCCCCTGGTGGAGCAGCAGATCACCGCCCAGGCCGCGGCGCACGCGATCCCCCAGGAGAGCGTGATCTCCGACGTGCTGCTCAAGCGGTCCGCGATCAAGCGGCTGATCGCCCCCGAAGATGTCGCCGGCGCTGCCGTGTGGCTATGCGGGCCGCACGCGGCCTTCGTCACCGGTGCGTCGCTGCCGCTGGACGGCGGCTGGACCGCCGGCTGACCACCGCACCCATCCCGCCCTCGCTATCCGCTCGCGAATACTGGAGACCTCATGGACTCGACTCCCCGGAAGGATGGCATCGGGCGCGTCGTCACGGCCAGTCTCATCGGCACCACCATCGAGTGGTACGACTTCTTCCTCTACACCTCGGCCGCCGCGCTGGTGTTCAACACCCTGTTCTTCCCCACCAGCGACCCGCTGGTGGGAACGCTGCTGTCGTTCATCACCTACGCCATCGGGTTCGCCGCCCGGCCGCTCGGCGGTGTCGTCTTCGGACACTTCGGGGACCGGATCGGACGCAAGAAGCTGCTGGTGATCAGCCTGCTGATCATGGGCGGATCCACCTTCGCGATGGGGCTGCTCCCCACCTACGACACCATCGGCGTCGGCGCACCGATCCTGCTGACGCTGCTGCGCCTGATCCAGGGCTTCGCCCTGGGCGGCGAGTGGGGTGGCGCCGTGCTGCTGGTCTCCGAGCACGGCGACGACCGGCACCGCGGCTACTGGGCCTCCTGGCCGCAAGCCGGTGCCCCCGGCGGCAACATGCTGGCTACCGGCGTGCTGGCGCTGCTCGCCGCGTTCCAGTCCGATGCCGCCTTCGACGCCTGGGGCTGGCGCATCCCCTTCCTGCTTTCCGGCGTGCTTGTCGTCATCGGCCTGTGGATCCGTATCTCGGTCTCCGAGTCCCCCGTCTTCCTCCAGGCACAGGCACAGGCACGGGCCGCCCAGCGCGCCAAGGCCGGCGCCGGCGTGGAGGAGCAGCCGCCCGTCGTCGAGGTCTTCCGCACGAGCTGGCGCAGCGTGCTCACCGCCATCGGTACCCGCTTGGGAGAGAACGTCTCGTACTACATCATCACCGCCTTCGTCCTGGTCTACATCACCGTCCACCTGGACCTGCCCAAGGGCTACGCGCTGAACGCCGTGCTCATCGGCTCCGCGGTGCACTTCGTGACCACCCCGGCCTGGGGCGCGCTGTCGGACCGTATCGGCCGCCGCGCCGTCACCCTCATCGGCTCCGTCGGCATGGCCGGCTGGGCGTTCGCGTTCTTCGCGCTGCTGGACACCAAGTCGTTCGCCGCCATCACCCTCGCGGTGACCTGCGGACTGGTGCTGCACGGTGCGATGTACGGGCCGCAGGCCGCGTTCATCTCCGAGATGTTCGAGACCGAAGTCCGCTACTCCGGCGCCTCGATGGGATCCCAGCTCGCCTCCATCGTCGGCGGCGCCCTGGCCCCCATCGTGGCCGTGGAACTGCTCAAGGACTTCGACTCGTCGGTGCCCGTCTCGATCTACCTCTGCGCCATGGTGCTGATCACCTCGGTGGTCGTCCTCTTCGCCGGTGAGACGCGCGGGCGCAGCCTCGCCGGCGAGCATCCGACGGCGGACGATGCCACCCGGCGGGAGGTCACGACCGCCGCGAGGTGACGAACGCGGAGAGGCCCGGCCCGGGGCCCGGACCGGGCCCCGCCCCCCACCGAGGAGACGCACCCGTATGCTCCCTCCCGTGACCGGCACAGACAAAGGTGTGGTGTCCGGCCTCCGGCAGCTCTTCGACCTCCTGGTCCGCGACGCCCCGGCCGAGGACTACACCCAGCCCGCCACCTGCGCCAGAAGCGCCGGCGCCGACGGCGCTGCGCTGCAGGCGCTGGACGAGGCCACCCAGGCCGCTCTGCACATCCGCGGAATCCTCCGTCAGCACCGCAAGCGTGAGGCGGAGCTGACCGCACTCTTCGACACCGCCGGCGACCTCGCGACGCTGCGGGACCTGGACGGGGTGCTGCGCGCCATCGTCCGGCGCGCCAAGATGCTGCTGGGCACCGACGTCACGTACCTCTCCCTCAACAACGAGGAAGCCGGCGACACCTACATGCGGGTCACGGAAGGTTCGGTCTCGGCCGCCTTCCAGCAACTGCGCCTGGGGATGGGGGAGGGGCTCGGCGGCCTCGTCGCCCAGACCGCCCGTCCTTATGTCACCGACAACTACCCGCAGGACCCCCGCTTCCGGCACACCTCGGCGATCGACGGGGCCACCGGCGAGGAGGGGCTGCACGCCATCCTCGGCGTCCCCCTCCGTCTCGGCCCCCGGGTCATCGGCGTCCTGTACGCCGCGGACCGCACCGCCCGGTCCTTCGCCCAGGACGAAGTCGCCCTGCTGTCCTCGCTGGCCGACCACGCGGCCATCGCCATCGACAGCGCCCGGCTGCTGGAGGAGACCCAGAGCGCGCTCGCGGAGCTCAATCAGGCGAACGACATCATCCAGGCGCACAGCGACGCCCTGCGCCGCTCGGAGGACGCGCACGACCGCCTCACCGACCTGGTGCTGCGCGGCGGCGACATCGCCGAGGTCGCCGCTGCCATCGGCGAGGTCCTCCGCGGTGGCACTCTCGTCCACGACGCCGACGGCATCGAACTTGCCCGCGCCGCCCACACCGACTCCCTGCCGCCGCACCCCGACGCCGTCGCCACCTCCCGCTCCACCGGCCGCGCCGTCGCCCACGACGGCACCTGGGTCTGCGCCGCTCTCGCCGGACCCGAACTGCTCGGCAGCATCACCCTCACCGGCCGTACCGACCTCGACGACGCCGGACGGCGCCTCTTCGAGCGCGCCGGTGTGGTCACCGCCTTGCTGCTCCTGCTGCGCCGGTCCGTCGCTGAGGCGGAGGACCGCATCCGCGGCGACCTCCTCGGCGAGCTGCTCAGGCCGCACGGCGACCCGGCCGGCCTCGCCTCCCGCGCCCGCCGGCTCGGCATCCAGCTTGGCCGGCCGCACACCGTGCTGATCGCCCACAGCGACGCTGTCCCCCGCCAGCAGCTCCTGACTGCTGCCGCCCGCAGCGCCCGCCGCCGCAACGGCCTGGCCGGCCTGCACCACGACCACGTGGTCCTGATCGCCCCGACCACCACTCCCGGTCCCACCGCCCGGGCCCTCGCACGCGAGCTGACCCAGGCCACGGCCGCCCCGACCACCGTCGCCGCCGGCGGACCCGCCGCCGGATCCCCGGCACTGCCCGCCGCGCACGCCGAGGCCGAACGCTGCCTGGCCGCCCTCGAAGCCCTCGGCCGCACCGGGGAAGGCGTCGCCCTCGACGACCTCGGCTTCCTCGGCATACTCCTCGGTGACAACGCCGACCTGGACGGCTACATCCGCTCCGCCCTCGGCCCGGTCCTCGACTACGACGCGAGGCGCGGCACCGACTTGGTGCACACCCTCCAGGTCTACTTCGCCTGCGGCATGAGCCAGGCCAGAGCCAAGGAGGTCCTGCACCTCCACGTCAACACCGTCGTCCAGCGACTGGACCGCATCGGACGGCTCCTCGGCCCCGACTGGCAGCACCCTGACCGGTCCCTGGAACTCCAGCTCGCCCTCCGGCTGCACCGCGCGTCACCGGCGAACCGCCGATCGGACTGAGGGCTCAGGACTGAGACTGGAGCTGCGAGGGCGAAGGGGGCGGCGGGGCACCGGCCCATCGCCAGTGGAAATACCCTGTCAGGTCTGGCCGCTCGTGTACGTCTGCACCACGAAGCGGCCGGAATCGGTCCTCCCGTCGGGAGAGGGTGGGGCGCGGTCGTCTGCCGGGGGCCAGGCCCGCATCGAAGACTCAACCGCACGCTAGCCACGCGCCGCTGCCGGGCCAGTGGCCCAGACCCACACTCTTGAAGTCCGGGCGTGTGGCCCGCTCTGTCCGGCGGATATCGACACAACGAGCCGGTCGAGTCGGACTCCTCCAGCGCGGGCGCATACGACTGCGGCAACAGGGGCCTTCCGATACTCGGTTGGATGTGCGTGCCAGAGCTACCGCGGGGCCCAGTTCTCGTACCGGCGCCGCCGGAAGATCGCCCCAGCGGGGAGAGTGCTCCGAATTAGCATCTCCGGTTCGGCGGGTCAACGGATCTGTGGCCGGTTGGTGGCAAACGGACTGTGGAAGTCCGCGCCATGTCGACGACGCCGCCTCCCTCCTACGGTGTGTGGATCTTCGACCTTCGCCCACCGTTCGGAGTGGTGGCCGAGGGCCGGGGTGCGGGACCGGGACGGTCCCATTCCCCCCACTAGGAGGTCTCCTGTGCAAGCCCATGGAATGCCGCCGGAAACGAAGCGGCGGGCGCGCCACGCGATCGACCGGCGGTTCGGACTGTTCGGGCTGCTCGCGATCGCTGCGGCACTGGCCGCGGTCGCGACGCTGGTTTCTCCGTCGTCCCACGCGAGTGCCGCTGTCAGCCTGGAGAAGGTCTCCAACTTCGGAAGCAATCCGGGCGCGTTGAACATGTACGTGTACAAGCCGTCGTCGGCGCCCGAGAAGGCACCGGTCGTGGTGGCACTGCACGGGTGCACCCAGGACGCTCAAGGGTACGCCGACCACTCCGGCCTGCCCGAGATGGCCGACAAGCACGGCTTCATCGTGGTCTTCGGTGAGCAGACGTCGTCGAACAATCTCAACAAGTGCTTCAACTGGTTCCAGTCCGCCGACATCAAGCACGGTCAGGGCGAAGCGGCGTCGATCGCGCAGATGGTTGAGCACGCGGGCTCGGCCTACGGCGCGGATACCGGCAAGGCGTATGTCACCGGGCTGTCGGCGGGTGGCGCCATGACCTCGGTGATGCTCGCGGCCTACCCGGACGTGTTCAAGGCCGGTGCCGTGGTGGCCGGGCTGCCTTACGACTGCAGCACCGGCTCGTCCCCGTACACATGCATGAGCCCCGGAGTCGACAAGACGCCGGACGAGTGGGCGCAGCGGGTCCACGACGGCTACCCCGGTTACTCGGGCACCTACCCGCGCATCGCGATCTGGCACGGCGACAACGACACCACGGTCGTGCCGAAGAACGCCGATGAGCTGCGGGACCAGTGGACCGCGGTGCACGGCCTGGGCCAGACTCCGGACAAGACCGGCAGCATCGGGCCGAACGGCACCAAGCAGGAGCAGTACCTTGCCGGGGACGGCAGCGTGGCCGTAGAGGTCGACAAGGTGCCCGGCATCAACCACGGCACGCCTGTGGACCCGGGCAGCGGCGAGCAGCAGTGCGGGCAGGCGGGGGCCTACTTCCTGGACTCCATCTGCTCCAGCCACTTCATCACCGATTTCTTCGGGCTGCAGGGTAGCTGAGCTGGACAAGCGTCGTTCGCGGGCGCCACAGCGGGACTGTCCGCCGTGGCGCCCGCACCCGTGCCGGCACACCGGGGACGCGCGGATCTGTGTTCTGCCCATCCACGTGAACACGGTGCAGGGCCCGGCGCGTGTCACCCAACTCCTCGGGCGTCGGCTGCCGGTCTCGGACCGGCCCTGGAACCTCAGCCGGCGATGCGCCCGCACGGGATCACTGCCGTGCAGGAAGGCCGGTACCTCGCGGGAGCACTCCCGTTACGTGGGACGCAGACACTCTCCGGGCGGCAGGAATGGCGTGCGTCCACATATCGGCACCGGAGGCCCACTTCTATCGTTGCCGACACCATTCAGCCAGAGAAACAGACTTACCGGGAGCCGCTCATATGGTTGCCGCCGCCCGCCTCCGGGGGCGGCTCTGCAGGTTCGCGATCGGCGGTGCCGCCGCCCTCGGCGGCGCCCTCGGTGGCCTGTACTTCGGCTCCGCCGACCCCGGCCAGGGGACCTCACTGCTGATCTTCGCGTTCGTGGTGGTGGTGATGGGTGGCATGGGCTCCCTCGGCGGCACCATGCTCGCCTCCGTCGCCGTCGGGCTGGTCCAGCAGTTCGCCAACTACTACACCGCCGCCGGGCTCGGCGACCTGGCCGTCGTCGTTCTGCTCGCCGTGCTGCTGCTGGTCCAGCCGCGCGGCCTCACAGGGAGGCTTGCCTGACCACCGCCACGAAAGCCGAGACCAGCGCCACCGCCGCCGCCCCCGCCGGGACAGCCCCACCACAGCCGCTACACCCGCTGGTGGCCCGCGCTCGCCCTTGCCGCACTGCTGGCCGCACCACACAGCGCGCTCCCGCTGCCCGGCCTGCTGCCGGGAGCGATCGGCAGCCCCGGCAGCCTGCAACTGATCGCCCTATGCCTGATCTTCGGCGCCCTGGCCACCGGCTACGACCTCCTCCTCGGCCGTACCGGGCTGCTCTCCTTCGGCCATGCGCTGTACTTCGCCGCCGGCACCTACGCCACCGCTGTGATCACGAATGAGGCAGGGCTGAGCTTCGCTGTGGCGGCTCCGCTGGCGCTGGGATCCGGGGTGGCGCTCGCCGCCGTGCTCGGCTCGGTCAGCCTACGGGTGAGCGGTATCGGCTTCTCCATGGTTACCCTCGCCTTCGCCATGGCCGGCTCCCTTCTGGTCGAGCGCGATCCCGGCGGCTTCACCGGTGGCGAAGAGGGCCTGTCCGCCCCCCCCCCCCCCCCGCCGACCTGCTGCCCGCCGCCCCGTCCGGTGTGGACAACACCCCCCACCTGTAGTGGATCGCTCTCGGCTACGCGCTCCTCACCCTCGCTGTCGTCCACTGGGCGGTCCGTTCCCCCACAGGACGCGTCTGGGAAGGCATCAGGGAGAACGAACGCCGGGTGGAGGTGCTGGGCCTGTGCACCTACGGATTCAAGCTGGTCGCCGCTGATCGGCGGTGCCACCCCGCAGATCACCACGTCCGAATTCACGTTGTCGCTCCATGGGCGCCTTCGTCTCCGCCGCCACTGCCGCCCGCCACCCGGACCTGTTCTCCTCCGTCCTGCTGGTGGACGGCGGCATCGGCTTCCCGGTCCCACAGGACGCGGATCCGGACGAGCTGCTCACCGCCGTCATCGGATCGGCCATGCAGCGGCTCGCTCGCGCCGAGAGCCCGATCCGCAGGGCTGGGCGCTGGAGCCGACGGCGCGGGACGACACGCGCCCCGGTGTCATAGCCTCCAGATTTGTGTCTTTTGTCTATAATGTCCAGTTGTAAGCGTCGGTGTGCGCGTGGCGCGGTCACCGGGTTTCGCCCAGCGCAGCGTGGTACTCCTGCGCTGGGACCGACACCGGAGCGCCCCGGGAGGCGGCATATGGAACACCGGATCACTCTTCTGGTGGACGGCACCGAGAGGGCCGTGACGGTCGACTCGCGCACCACGCTGCTCGACGCGCTGCGTGAGCGTCTGGGGGTGACCTCCCCGAAGAAGGGCTGCGACCACGGCCAGTGCGGTGCCTGCACAGTGCTGCTGGAGGGCCGCAGACAGCTCAGCTGCCTGACCTTTGCCGTCGCGCACGACGGTGACCAGGTGGTCACCGCCGAGGGTCTCGGCGAGGTACGTGGCGACGGTGGACTGCACCCGGTGCAGCGGGCGTTCATCGAGCGGGACGGCTTCCAGTGCGGCTACTGCACACCCGGCCAGGTCTGCTCCGCCGTCGGCATGCTCGACGAGGTGGAGGCCGGCCACCCCAGCCACGTCACCCAGGACCTGACGCCGCCCGGCGCGCCGAACTCGCCGGTATCGCTCGACGACGAGGAGATCCGTGAGCGGATGAGCGGCAATCTGTGCCGGTGCGGGGCGTACGTGAACATCGTCGCCGCGCTGCGCGAGACCGCGACGGCATCGCGGGGGGCGTCGTGATCCCCTTCGAGTACCGCCGGGCCGCCGACGCCGAGGAGGCGGTCGCCACCGTCGCCGCCCGCCCGGACGCCGTGTTCCTCGGCGGCGGCACCAACCTGGTCGACCACATGAAGCTGGGTGTCGCCGCACCGCACATGCTCGTCGACGTGTCGCGGCTGCCTCTCACGGAGGTGGAGGAGACGCCCGGCGGCGGGCTGCGCGTCGGGGCGGCGGTGCGCAACAGCGACCTGGCCGCCCACCCCCTCGTGCGGCAGCGGTTCCCGGCGCTGGCCCGGGCGCTGCTCTCCGGCGCCTCCGGGCAGCTGCGCAACGCTGCCACCACCGGCGGGAACCTGCTGCAGCGCACCCGCTGCCGCTACTTCCAGGACGTCACCACACCGTGCAACAAGCGCGAGCCCGGCTCCGGCTGCGCCGCGATCGGCGGCTGGGACCGTCACCACGCGGTGCTCGGGGCCTCCGAGCACTGCATCGCTGTGCACCCCTCCGACATGGCGGTGGGCCTCCTCGCCCTGGACGCGGCGGTGCATGTGCTCGGCGCGGACGGCGCCCGTACGCTGCCGCTCGCCGATCTGCACCGGCTGCCTGAAGACGCCCCGGAGCGGGACACGGTGCTGGCGCACGGTGAGCTGATCACCGCCGTCGAGCTGCCGCCGGCGAGCGGCATGACGCGGCGGTCGGCGTACCGCAAGGTTCGAGAGCGCGCCAGCTACGCGTTCGCGCTGGTGTCGGTCGCCGCCGCGCTGGACCTGGACGACGACAACAGTGTCGTACGGGACGCGCGGATCGCGCTCGGCGGCGTCGCCCACAAGCCGTGGCGCGCCGAGCGGGCGGAGGACGTGCTGCGCGGCGCGCCCGCGACGGAGGAGTCCTTCCGCCGGGCCGCCGACGCCGAGTTGGCCGCCGCCGAGGTACGGGACGGCAACGGGTACAAGGTGCCGCTGGCCCGCAACACCATGGTCGCGGTCCTGCGCGATCTCACGGAGGCAAGGCGATGACCACACTCCGCCCCCGGGCCGTCGGCACTCCGCTGCAGCGCCTGGACGGCCCGGCCAAGGTGACCGGGACCGCCCGCTACGCGTTCGAGCATCCCGTCGAAGACCCGCTTTACGTCCACCCCCTGCAGGCAACCGTCGCCCGCGGCCGGATCACCGGCGTGGACACCGAGGCGGCCGCGGCCTGTCAGGGCGTCGCGGCCGTGCTCACCCACAGCGACGCGCCCCGGCTCGAGGAGACCGGCGACGAGGAGCTGGCAGTGCTGCAGTCCGGCCGCATCGCCTTCCGCGGCCAGCTCGTGGGCGCGGTGATCGCCGAGGATGTGGAGACCGCCCGGCACGCGGCGTCCCTGGTGCGGATCGCATACGAGGATGAGCGACCCGATGTCGAACTACGTGCCGACCGCGACGATCTGTACGCCCCGGAGACCGTCAACCCCTTCTTCGCCACCGACACCGAGGAAGGCGACGTCGACGCGGCGATGGACCGGGCCCCGGTCACCGTCGACGTCACCTACACGACGCCGATGGAGCACAACAACCCGATGGAGCCGCACACCACGGTCGCCGTGTGGCAGCCGGACTCCGCGGTGCGATTGCTGCTCTACGCCTCCACGCAGGGCGTGCACCCCGTACGCACCACCCTCGCCCCGCTGTTCGGGCTGGAGGCCGATCAGGTGCGGGTGATCTCTCCGCACGTCGGCGGCGGGTTCGGATCGAAGGGCATGCCGCACGCGCACGACGTGCTGGCCGCGCTGTGCGCCAGGGCGGTGCCGGGCCGGCCGGTGAAGCTGGCGCTGACCCGCCAGCAGATGTTCACGCTCGCCGGGCACCGCACCCCCACGATCCAGCACCTGCGGCTGGGCTGTGAAACGGACGGCCGGATCACCGCGATCGGCCACGACGTGGTCGAACACACGGCCCGTATCAAGGAGTTCGCCGAGCAGACGGCCACCGGCACCCGGATGATGTACTCCGCGGCCAACCGCCGCACGTCGCACCGACTGGCGGCGCTGGACGTGCCCGTGCCTTCCTGGATGCGGGCACCGGGCGAGTGCCCGGGCCTCTTCGCGCTGGAGTGCGCGATGGACGAACTGGCCGCCGCCTGCGGCCTGGACCCGATCGAGCTGCGGGTACGCAACGACCCGCCGGAGGACCCGGAGACCGGGCGTCCGTGGTCCGGGCGGAAGCTGGTGGAGTGCCTGCGCGAGGGCGCCCGCCGCTTCGGCTGGGACCGGCGCGCCGCCGCTCCCGGCGCCCGCCGCGAGGGACGGGAGCTGGTGGGCCTCGGCGTGGCGTCGGCCACGTACCCGTACTACGCGAGCCAGGGCTCGGAGGCCCTGGTCCGCCACGAGGGCGGGGGTCGCTGGACGGTTCGGATCGGCGCGGCCGACATCGGCACCGGGACCTGGACGACACTCACCCAGATCGCCGCCGACGCGCTGGACGCGACGCCCGACGACGTGACGCTGCACATCGGCGACACCGCACTGCCCCCGGCAACGGTGGCCGGCGGCTCCTCGGGCCTCGCGTCCTGGGGCTCGACGGTGGTCGCGGCCGTCCGCGCCTTCCGCGAGCAGCACGGCGACGACCCGGCGCCGGGCGCCGAGTCCCGCGCCGGCACGCCGGAGAACCCGGACCAGAAGAAGTACGCGCTGCACTCCTTCGGCGCGCAATTCGCCGAGGTACGGGTCGACGTCGACACCGGCGAGATCCGCGTGCCGCGGATGCTCGGGGTCTTCTCCGCGGGCCGCATCGTCAACCCGCGCACCGCCCGCTCCCAGTTCCTCGGCGGCATGACCATGGGTCTGTCGATGGCGCTGCACGAGCACACCGTGCTGGACCCGCGCACCGGGCACGTGGTGAACGACGACCTCGCCGATTACCACATCGCCGCGCACGCGGACGTCTGCGACATGGACGCGGTCTGGCTGGACGAGGAGGACCCGCACAGCAACCCGATGGGCACGCGTGGCATCGGCGAGATCGGGATCGTGGGATCGCCATCGGCCGTGATCAACGCGGTGTTCAACGCGTCCGGCGTGCGCGTACGGGACCTGCCGGCGACCCCGGACAAGCTGTTGGAGGGCCTGGACGCACTGCGCGGATGATGTCTCGCCGGTATCGAGGGCTGCCGACCTTCGATGACCGGACTCATCGTTGGGGGTAGGCCCCGAAGCCGAACTTCCGCAGCGACTTGTCGCGGGGGAAGCCTGCCGCCTGCGTCACCATCCGTGGCATCCGCCGCCCATCAAGCTCATCGCGAGTCGGCGAGAAGGAGGGCTTGGCAGTGGCAACGGTTGGATGGGGCGGCAGCCTGGCCGACTACCGCTGAGGCACGCGCCACTTCTGCTTCATCGCGCGCCTCAGAGCAACCGCAACAGCCATGCGGCGACATCACCGCCGCGCTTCATGATCGGTCGGCTATCGCCGTGGCTGGCGGGGCCAGTTCCGGGTGGTCAGCACCAGCAGGTAACCGTCGGGGTCCTGGACTGTCACGCCCCAGGTTTCCCAGTACGGGTTGTGAGCGGGTACCCGTTTGCCACCGTGCTGTTCCAGCCGTTCCACCAGGCTGTCGGGCACCGGTTCGCCGAGGTAGATCACCAGCAGGTCCTCAACGGTGGGTCGCGGATCGACGGGGGCGGCCGGGTCGTGGACGAGTTCGAGGTGCCAGGCGGCTTCGGGCCAGCCGACCATGAGGAGTGAATGCTGGCCGGGAGTGCCGTCCGCCGTGTGCCGGTACTGGATGTCGAGACCGAGACCAGAGATCCAGAAACGTTCCGCCGCCTCAAGGTCGCGCGACGGGCGGGCGATGCGTAGGTGAGCTGTGGCGTCAGCCGGCAAATCGGTGCCTCCTGATCGATGTGGCCCGCCTGGACCCGGCGGTGTCACGGAGCCTAGGGACCAGGGGACCGTCCGCCCATAGGGCTTTGGTCCTCGTACTCCAGTCGTAGATCGTATTGCTGCTGGTCAGGGCTGAGTTTCTGAGTGTGTGCGGCGGACGGGCAGGCAGTGACGGGGAGTTCGTGACCTCGGGTGCGGCGGTGGCGGCGGCAGGCCGCGGGCGGTGACGATGCCGAAGCCCGCACCTCGCAGGGCGGTCGTCAGCAGGACGGGGAGCAGGTGGTCGCTGAGGGCTTGCGGGAGGGCGGGCAGACCGAGCAGGAGAGCCCCGAGGCCGAGGGTGCGGGTCCACCCGATCTTGCGCAGGGCCGTTCTGACGCACAGTTGCGCCAGGACGGTGGCGGCCATCAGGACCGCGGTGACCTCGGCGGTATCTGCCGGGGGAGAGGCCGAAGTGGCGTTTGAGCGCGGCGGCGAAGGCGGACTCGGAGGCGTAGCCGACACGGGTGGCCACGGCATCGAGCCGGGCGGCCGGGTCGGCCTCCAGCAACCGGGCCGCAAGGTTCATCCGCCACCACGTCAGGTACGTCAACGGCGGCTGCCTGACGAGGGTGGTGAAGCGGCGGGAGAGCGTGGCCCGCGACATCCGCGCTGTGTCGGCCAGTTCCTGCACTGTCCAGGGGTGGGCGGGGTCGTCGTGGATGGCGTTCAGGGCGGCGCTGAGGCCGGGGTCCGAGGGCCGCGCCCCAACTGGCGGCCGTATCGGTGTCCTGCCGTTCCTCGAACCAGACGCGCAGACTGCACAGGAGCAGCATGTCGAGCAACGCTGCTACGAGCGCGTCCGTGCCCGGCCGCCGTCGGCTGTCGAGTTCGGCGCCGAGCATGTCCACTGCTGCCCGCAACTCGGGATGCCGGCCCAGGCGGGCGGGGATATGGATCGTCGCGGGCAGTTCGCGCAGCAGCGGGTGCAACGGGTGCGGGGCGAGCCGGTAACCGCCGCACAGGGTGACGGCGTGGGGCGGGTGGCCGGAGTCGCGCGCGGGCGGATCCGGACTGTCGCCCCGGCCCACAGGACACCGGGTCGCCGGGACGTCCCCCGGGCGCTCGGCCAGGGGTGTGTCCGCGCTGTCGACCAGGGCGTATCCGTTGCCGTGCGGAGAGAACACCAAGTCGCCGGGGTCCAGCCGGACCGGAGGGGCTTCGTCCTCGACGAGCCAACACGAGCCCTGCAGTACGACATTGGCGGGATCTACGACGCGGCCGCCGACCACGACCACTACCTGACGACGGGCCCGCTCGACGAGTGGTTCGACGCGGTGGTGCACGTACGCACCATCACGCCGACGAACCTGCTGTCCCAGCGGCCCCGATGACACGCAACACCCGCGACCAGGAGCACACCATGCACACGACCGTGGCCGTCGTCGGCGGCGGATACGGAGGCATCACCGCCGCCAAGACGCTCGACGCCTTCACCGACGTGATCCTCATCGACCCCCGCGACGCCTTCGTCCACAACGTCGCCGCACTGCGAAGTCTGGTGGACCCGCGATGGACGGACCGGCTGTTCTTCCCTTACGACAGGCTGCTCAGCCGGGGCACGTTCCTGAGGGACGAGGCGGTCCGGGTGGACGAGTCATCCGTCACCCTGGCCTCCGGTACCCGGGTCGACGCCGACCACATCGTCCTGGCCACCGGATCGGCCTACCCCTTCCCGGCCAAGCCCCGTTCCGTCGACAGCGACGCCGCCAGGCGCGCCTACCGCACCACCCACCACGACCTGGAAAGCGCAGACTCCGTCCTCCTGCTCGGCGCCGGTCCCGTGGGCCTCGAATAGCGGACGCCGATCTCCCGGCCCGGCCAGGCCGTCGTGATCCTCTCCCCGCGGTCACCGTCATTGGTCACGGTGAACTCCTGCCCGGTGGACGGGTCCTGGAAGGAGACGACCACGGGTATCCCGTCGCGCGCCGAGCCGCCGTGTCTGGGCTCGCGCGCCCGCTCGATCCGTCCCATGACCCTCACCGCCCGCTGGGCCGGGGTCATCCCGGCCAGCGACCGGGCGTAACCGACCAGCGCGATGGTGCCGAACGCCCCGCACCACAGCGCCAGATACCCATGCGGGCCCATGAGACTCCTCTTCTTCGGTGAGACGCGGACGGCGCGACGTCCGTCACTGCGCCGGGGTACGCCGCACCACCTTGCCCTGCGCGTCCGCCTCCAGCGTTGCGGTTCCCTCGGCACCCGTCACCACGACCCTGATGGTGAGGGAGCCGGTGAGGCGTTCGACGGTGAGCTGCCAGGTTTGCGGGGAACCGGTACCCAGGCCGGCCCTCGCCTGATCGACCAGGGCGGGGAAGCGGTCGTACGGCAGGGAGTCCGGGTCGAACGCCGGGGCCTGCGAGCCGGTCGGTGCGTACACGACCGACAGCAGCCGCTCCTGCACGACGACGGTGAGCGCCGCGCGCGCGTCCGTGTCCTCGGTGAGCGAGCCGACGGCCTTACGCAGCTCGCCCTGGTCGAGGAACGATTGGTTCGGGCCCAGGGTGACCGTGCCGGAGGCCGACGTCACCGTGGTCGACGACGAGGGGGAAGAGGGAGGGGAGGAGACCGGCGGCTCGGCGGAGGAGGGCGGGGCCGCGGCGGTTCCCTGGTCGAAGAGGTCGGCGCGGAAGAGCAGGACCACGCCGGCCGCGGCGAGCAGCAGGCCGAGCAGCGCGACGAGGCCGACGGCACCGCCGTAGGAGGGCTCGCCCACCAGCACCGGCCCCGGCACCGAATCGAGACGGGCGCCGGCCGCCCGCTCCTCCCACTCCGGTGTCGGCCGCTTCACGATCCGCACCCGCCACGGCCGGTCCGGCGGGTACTGGACCACCACGACGCCGCCCGGCCGGTAGTCGGGCAGGTCCGCGAGGTTGATGTCCTGCCTGAACGCGACGCGGTACGCCGGCGCGTCGTCCGGCGCGACCGTCAGGTCGAACCGCACCGCCACGTCGCTCGTCGCCTCACCCCCGACGGCCTGCAGACTCTCGACCGCCGCGAGTGCGGTGCGCGGTGCGACCGCGGCCTCCCGGGCACGCCTCGGCGCACCGGCGAGGAGGAAGAGCAGGCCGTAGACCACGGGCAGTCCCACACCCGCGACACACAACGGCACGCTCCCGATGACGCAGCCGACGACGAACGCGGCGAGCGACGCCCCGATCACACCGCCCGTGAGTAAGCCCAGGGCGAGGGTCACGGGGGTGTTGCGCGTGGGCGGCGCGCCCGTGGGTGATCGTCATAGCGTGAGTATGCCGGGCTCGGGTGACGGTCGGTTGGTCTCCATGTGTCTGCCTCCGGGGTTGCCGGGAAAGACCCCGCGCGGGGCGTTCGGCGGCCCCGCGCCGGGCGTCCTGGTCTGGTGCCCGGCAGGGACCGCGCCTCCTAGTTCCTCGTGGTCGAAGCCTCTTCGCGGACGCGTCCCTGACATCGCCGGTCCGGTGCGGGCGGGATGGGGCCGTGCGGTTTCCGGCCTCACTTGAGGCCCGAGTGGGCCAGGCCCTCGACGAACTGGCGCTGGGCGATGACGAAGACGAGCAGGACGGGCAGGACGGTCATGGTGGCCGCCGCCAGTTGGGTGTTCCACATCTCGCCGCCGTAGGCGTCGGTGAACCGGGTGAGTGCCTGCGGCAGCGTGAACAGCTCCGGCGAGGTGAGGTAGACGGTGGGTTCCAGGTAGAGGTTCCACGAGGTGAGGAAGGTCAGGATCGCGACCGCGGACAACGCCGGCCTGGCCAGCGGCAGGAAGATCCGCCACCAGATCGCGGGGCGGCCGAGGCCGTCCAGCCGGCCGGCCTCCTCCAGTTCGGCAGGAAGCGCGATGAAGAACTGCCGCATGACGAAGGTGGCCAGCACGCACGGTCCAGCCAGCGCGGTGACCAGGATCAGCGGCCAGTGCGTGTTGATCAGCCCGGCCCGTTTGAACATCTGGAACAGGGGCACGATCGTCACCTCGCTGGGCACCAGGAGGCCGGCCAGGACCACCAGGAAGAGGGCGTTCGCGCCGGGGAAGCGGATCCGGGCGAAGGCGTACCCGGCGAGGCTGGAGACCAGCAGCGTGATCAGGGTGACCAGGACGGCGATGTACACGCTGTTCGCGTACTGCCGCGCGAACGGCTGGAAGCTGAACGCCTCGGTGTACGCGGACAGCGTGGGGTCGGCGGTCCACAGTGACGGCGGGGCCTTGAATATCTCGGGCAGCGGCTTCACCGAAGCCGCCACCATCCAGATGCTCGGCACCACGAACGGGATCGCCAGGACGCCCAGCGCCGTCACCAGAAGCGCCCGCCGGAGGACGGATCTCGGCCTACTGCTCATGGAACACCCACTTCCGGCGTAGCTGCCATTGCAGCAGGGTCAGCAGCATGACGAAGGACAGCAGCATCAGAGCGAGCGTCGAACCGTAGCCGATGTGGTTGAACTCGAAGGCTTGCTGGAAGACGTAGTACACGAGCACGGTGGTGCTCAACTCCGGGCCCCCACTGGTCAGGACGGCGATCTGCGCGAACGCCTGCAAGGCCCCGACGATGGTGATGACCGAGGTCAGCAGCACCGTGGGTGAGATGAGCGGCAGGGTGATCCGGGTGAAGGTCACCCTGTTCCCCGCGCCGTCGATCCGGGCGGCTTCATACAGGTGCCTCGGCACTCCCTGCAAGGCGGCCAGGAAGAGCACCATGTTGACGCCGACGCTGCGGATCACCTGCGTGATGATCACCGACAGCATGGCGGTGTCGCCGCGCTGGAGCCAGTTCGGCCCCTCGATGCCTATCGCGCCGAGAAGACCGTTGACACCGCCGTTGTCCTGGAGCAGGAAGCCCCAGACCAGGGTCCACGCCACCACGGAGACGACTACCGGGGAGAAGAACAGGGTGCGGAAGAACGTCGCTCCACGGAACCGCCGGTTCAGGAGTACGGCGAGCAGCAGACCCAGGCTGATGTTCAGGACCACGACCCCGCCGCAGAAGACGGCGGTCGCCGACAGCACCGACGGCAGTTGCGGGTCGGAGGCCATGGCTGTGTAGTTGTCGGCTCCGACGAAGGTCTGCTTGCCGGTGAAGACGTTCCAGTCGTGCAGGCTGTACCAGATCGCCAGTCCGACCGGGATCAGCACGAACAGCACGACCCCGGCGAGCTGCGGCGTGATGAACAGGTAGCCGGCAAGTAGGTCTCTGCGCCGGGTCGTCCAGAAGGGTGGTCCGGAGGTGTCCCGGGTGGCGGGGGCCCTGGTGGAGGGGACCCGGGCTGCTGTCGGCGGCCTGGATGCGTTCGGTGTTTTCGTGAGGCCGGCCATGGTCACTTGGCCAGGATCGGTTCGATCGCGGCGCAGACCGATTCCAGCACGGCGGGGACGTCGGCGTCGGCCTTCCACATCGCGTCCAGCGCGGTCTTGCCCTTCTGGGCGATCTCGGCCGGACTGGTGTGGTTGGGCAGAGTGACGGCGTTCGGGAGCTGGTCGACCACGGCCTCCTGCAGTTGCGCGGCGGTCAGCACCTTGTTGTCGGCGGCGAGCTTCGCGCCGGTGAGCAGGGATGTCCGCGGCGGCGGGAAGTACCGCGCAAGCTTCTCCGAGTTCGCCGGATTCGTCAGGTAGGCGAGGAAGTCCGTTGCCTGCTCCTTGTGCTTGCCGGCGGCCAGCACGCCCACGCCGGCCTGGCCGATGACGGCCTGCCGGCCGGCCGGGCCGGCGGGCAGGGGGTGCAGGCGAACGCGAACTTGTCCGTGAGCAGCGAAGAGCGGGAGACCTGGGCCACCGTGAAGGCGGCGTCACCGGCGAAGAAGTCGGCCGTCGTACCGGGGCCGGGCATGGCGTCGGTCCTGAACGCGGCGTCGTGCAGGAAGGTGAACGCCTGCTGCATCTCGGGGCTGGTGAAGGTGCAGGTCTTGCCGTCCGGGCTCCACGCGGCGGCGCCGAAGCCGGCCCATACCGTGGCCAGCACGTTCCACGACTTGTAGTCGAAGTCCCGGACGACGAAACCGGCCTTTCCGGTGGCCGCGTGGACTGCCGCGCCGGCGGCGGCGACCTTCTCCCAGGTCAGGGTCTTCGGGTCGATCTTCTGTCCGGCCTCCGCCAGCAGGTCGGTGTTCACATACAGCGCGAACGGCGAGGTCGAGAACGGGTAGGCGTACAGCGTGCCGTCCCGGCTGAACTCCTTGGTCGCGCTCTCCTCCAGGTCGTCGTACCGCCAGCCGTCGGTCGCCTTGAGTGTGTCGGTGAGGCCGACCAGCGCGTCGGAGGCGATCAGGTCCTTCGACAGGTCGCCCATCCAGGCCAGGTCGGGAGCGTTGCCGCCGGCGATCTGGGTGGTCAGGGTGGTGTTGTAGTCCTCGAAGGGCAGGCTCTCGAACGTGATCGAGGAGACCTCGGGGTGCTTGGCGCGGTACGCCGCCGCGATCGTGTCGAACAGCTTGAGCTGCTCCTGATCGGAGGTCCAGACCGTCATCCGCAGCTTCACGTCCGTGGCGTCGTCCGCCCCGGAACCGTCGGTGGAGGCGCCGCAGGCGGCCGTCAGCGCCAGCGCCGTCGTCAGCGCAACCGCGCCGAACAGCTTTCTCGCTCTGTTCATGGTGTGGGTCCTTAGTGCTCTCGGCGCGCGCTGCGCCTCGGGTTGGCTAGTAGCCGGCTATGTGCGGCCAGTGGAGTTCGATCCCGGCCGCGGTCAACCTGCCCTGGAGCCGGTCGACGAGGTGCTCGTCGACCGCGACCTGCTGCGGGCTCAGGCCGAGATCGAGGCAGTACGCGACGAGCTCGCCGGCCGATTCACCGACGTTCCACTCGACCGGATGCAGCCGGTAGGCGCCGTTGGTGATGTGGGTGGTGCCGATGTTCTTGGCGGCCGGCACCAGGTTCTGGGTGGCCACCGGGACCAGCGCTCCGAGCGGTATCTCGAACGGCGCGCACTCGACGTCGATGTAGTTGTCGCCACCGGTGGAGGGATGCAGATCGATCCGGTACATCCCCACCCCGACCGAGCCGCTGAACCGGGCCGGTCCGGTGACTCCGCGGGCTTTGACCGAGATGTCCTGCTCGCGCACGGTAGTGAGTGCCTTGATCCGCCGGGATTCGCGGATGTACGGCGCCTGCGCGAACCCGTCGGCGGTGCCGACCAGGTCGCCACGCAGGCGCAGTCCGGGCCAGCCGCGGCCACCGTCCGGGCGAGGCGCTTCGGTCTGCAGCCAGTACACATAGGCGCGGGACTGTGCCTTCGCGGCGTCCAGGTGGCGCTGCCGGTCGTCGGTGTCGATGATCGAGCCGCTGACGTAGTCCAGTTGCGGCCAGTTGGCCAGCACGATGTCGCTGTCGTAGAAGCCGTCGGTGAAGTTCTGCCGGGCGGCGATCCGCCGGAACTGCCACAGATCCTGGTCGCCGGCGTCGAATCGGGGGTCCCCGGTGGCGTCGCCGGCCGGGTTGACGTTCATGGTCCGTTCCTCCGGCACGAGGGTCCGTGGGTTCGGTGCGGTGAAGGACAGCATCGGCGCACCCCAGAACGGCAGTTCGAACGAGCGCCAGAAGTCGTAGTCGTCCGGCCGGGCGATGGTGTGATCGCCGGCGGCGTGATCGAAGACGAAACACCACGCGATCGACTGCACGTTGCCCGGATCGGCGACCTCGGGAGCGGTCGGCTCACCGGTGTCGGACCGCCCCTCGGCCCCGACGACGTACTCGGTATCGGTCAGGGGCAGCAGGTCGCCGGTCTCGGTCCCGTCCAGGACGTACTCGGCGGTGATCACGGTCTCGGCTCCGGTCCGCGGGTCCGCGACGGTGACGGTGCGGACCGTCGCCTGGCTCACCTCCGCGGCGACGGGCACCGCGGGTTGCAGGACGGTGAGCCGCCCGCTCGACCGGTACGGCGCGAGCAGAGCGGTGATCACCGCGTTCGCCACCACCGGTTCGTGGCACAGCCTGCTCACCCGGCCACGGCCCGGGTTGAGTTCCCGGTCGGCGCGGGCGGACGCTGTCAGCGGGTAGTGATCGCGGTAGTAGCGACGGATGCCCTCCCGCAGCGCGCGGTATCGCGCGGTGACGCCGAACTGTTCCACCCAGATGTGCTCGTCGGGCGGAACGGCCTGTGAGGTGAGTTGCCCGCCGAGCCAGGCGTATTCCTCGGTCATCACCACGCGGCGGCCCCGCTGCAGCAACGCCAGAGCCGCGGCGACGGAGCCGAGTCCACCGCCGATGATCGCCACCTCAGCGGTGAGCCTGCCGGTCATGACGGCGCGTCCGTCCGCACGACGATCGTGTCCCCCGGCTCGACCTCGGCGACCAGCAGCCGCTCCCGGTCCAGACCGGCCCACTCTTGCGGGTCCGTGGTGATCAGGAGCTGCAGGAGATCGAGTGCCTCGACCGCGAGTTGTTGCCGGGGGACGTGGAAGCCGGCCAGTACCCGGCCCTCCACGCGATGGCCGCGTACCTCGCCGAGGGCGGCGATCGAGATCTCGTCCGGTACGGCGACCCCGGCGCCGAACAGCGCGTGTGCGACGTCCTCGGCCAAGAACGCGTCTTCCGCGATGATCAACGTGGCGCCGGTCACCCGGGCCAGCCGGGGCAGTTCGGCGATTCTCTCCTCGCCCACCAGCAGGAAGGCCAGCCTGCCTGCCGCCGAGGCGGTTTCGACGGCGCCGCGCCGGTCCCGCGCGGTCGGCGTGTCCCGGCCGCGGTGGACATACAGCGCCTGCTGGTGTCCGCCGACCGCGGCCTGATCGATCACTGCGTTGGTCGGGGTGATGTAGTCGATGGCCACGTACGGCACCGCGGCAGCGGTCTCGTCCCGGCGGCCGATCGCGACGAACGGGAACTGCTCGGCGACCAGCCGTTCCAGCTCGGACGCGACCATCTGCTGACCGAGCAGGACGCATCCGTCGGTCAGCCGCAGCCGCGTCTTGCGATGGAAGAGGCTCCGCGTGCCGTTCTCGACCGGCGAGGAGGTGAAGAACAGCAGGTCCCAGCCGATGTGCTCGGCTGCTCGCTCGATCCCGTTCAGCAGCGGGCCGTAGAAGTCCATGCTCTCGGGAGACAACGCGGCCTCGTAGGTGAAGACGCCGATGATCTGGTTGTCCAGACCGGCGAGCCGGCGGGCCGCGGGGTCGGCTACGTAGGTGAGTTGCTCGATGGCCTGCTTGACCCGCTCCCGGGTGGCCTCGGGGACCCGCACGTTCGAGCCGTCGCGGCCGTTCAGCACCACCGACACCGTGGTCTGACTGACGCCCGCCAACTCGGCGATCTCGCGCTGGGTGACGCGGCGAGGTCTCGGCGACATCGATCCTCCATCTGATAATGCCTATCTTCACTTGCAGGTGATGACCGTATGGCAAGAGGGCGCGCCAGGGCAAGCATCTGTTGACACCGGGGTAGCGGCCTGGAAACGTGTCGTTCACGGAATTGAAGATAGGCATTATCAGCGTGCGCCTCCGGGGCGCTGGACAGGAGCGGATGATGACCCCCGAGACCTTCTCCCGGCCCACCCTTGATCGCCGCGGCTTCCTCGGCGCGGCCCTGGCGGCCGGCGTCGTACTCGTCGCGGAGCCGGCCCCGATCGCGGCGCACGCCGCGGCCGGCGACGTCACCCTGACCGCCGGCGGCATCAGCCTGCTGGCCAGTCCTGGGGGCAGACTCGCCATCCGTGACGCCGCCGGCGTCACCCGGTCAGCCGGGTCGAAGTTCCAGGTCAAGGACAGTGTCACCGGCATCCACGTGTCCACGGGCGGCACCCCGGCCCTGAGCGCGCTCCCGGACGGGACACCGGCGATCCGGATGGACTACACCTTCGACGCAGCCGCCGGCCCGACCACCGTCACCGGCTGGTTCACCGTCGGCACCTCCCGCGCCGGGCTGGAGTGGCGCATCACCGGGGCCGACACCCTGGTCCCGGACGGCTTCCTGTTCAGCCGGGCGATCCAGGCGCCGACAGCACCCGACGACTACGTCGCGATCACCGAATGGGTCCGCGACGCGGGCGGAGGCATCCCGTACGAGGACACCCTCGGCGTCGCCCACACCTCTGCCTGGGGAACCGCGCTGCACGGCCTGTTCCTGCTTGACCGGTCCCGCCAGGCGTGGACGAACGCGACCTGGGTGCACGCGCCGGGCGTCGCCGACCCGGCCGGCGGCTGGACCAGCCGGGCCGACTTCTTCTTCTCCGAGACCCGTCCGTCGGCCACCGCCACCATCGGCCGGGGCCGTGACCTCGGCCTCGAACTCACCACCGACCGCGACTTCAACCTGTACGAGTCGGCCGGCGAGCAGATGGAGCTCACCGCTCTGGTGGCCAACGGCGGCGCGGCCACCTCGGTCGACCTGGAACTGTGGGTGCGCAGCTTCGACGGCGCACTGCTGGCCGCCACGACCGCGACGGGCAGCGTCGCCGCAGCCGGCACCTGGCAGCACACCTTCACCCTGACCGCACCTGCCGGGGGGATCGCACTGGCTGAAGTGGTGGCCCGGTCGGGGGACGACGAGGCGTTCGCCCGGACCAATCTCGCGGTACTGCCGCCGTACGACTACCGGGCGGGCGCGGACAGCATGTTCGCGATCGCCAACTACCCGTGGCTGCAGCGGCCGAGCGCCGACGCCGTGCTGGACCTCTGGCAGCGCGTCGGCATCGGTCTGGTCCGGATCGCATACGACGGCGGCCCAGGGCTGCCGCCCGCCGCCTTCGACGTCCGCGGCATGCGGCACAACATCGAACTTCAGCCGTCGCTGGAGGTGACCGACGCGGAAGCGGCCGCCTGGGCCGCGGACAAACTGGCGGTGGCGGTCGGTGCCGGCGCCGGCTACTTCGAGGTCGGCAACGAGCTGAACAGGCCGTTCAACACCGGCGAAGCCGCGCAACGCTACCTGGACAAGGCGCTGCGGCCGGTCTTCGACCGGCGAGCGGCCACCGGCGAGGTCGTCAAGCTGATGAACAACGGGCTGGCCGGCATGGACAAGCCGTGGGTGGAGAACTTCATCGCCGGGGGTGGCTGGGACCTGATCGATGCCTTCGCCTACCACCCGGGACGCGGCAACTTCACCCCGGACTACGTACCGCCGGGCGACGACTGGAGCGCCGGCGGCAATGGCACCTACTGGAACTTCTACGGTGGCCTGCGGCAACTGAAGGCGCTCATGGCCGAGCACGGCGAGAAGGAGATCTGGCTGACCGAGGCATACGCGCCGACCAAGCCCAACAGCTGGTGGCACGACACCTACCGGCACGCCGCGGAGAACGTGCTGCTCACCTTCGCACTGGCCAAGGCCGAGGGGATCCGGTGCGTGTGCTGGTACCAGTTCCACGACAGCGTGCTCGGCATGCCCCAGGTCGCCGACCCGGACAACGCCGAGTACCACTACGGCCTGATGAACCGCGACCTCAGCCCGAAGCCGTCGCTGCTGGCGTACGCGACCGCGGCCCGCACACTCGACCAGGCCACCTTCCGGGGCCGGCTGGCCTTCGCCGACCCGCAGACGTTCGGCCTCTGGTTCGACACACCCGCAGGACCCGCGGTCGTCCTGTGGAACCGGGCCGACGGCTACCTGCTGAACACCGTCGGCCGGCGCACCGACTGGCACTTCCCCGCCCCCGAAGTGTGGATCGACCCCTGGCCGACGAAGACCCCGGTCGTGGTCGCCGCTTCGACCGCCGTACGGCAGGTGGACACGATCGGCCAGGTCCGGCAGATCCCGGTCACCAACGGCAGGGTGACGCTGACGCTGGACGGCGCACCGCGGATCTACTACGGCCTCATCCCGCGCACGGACAGCCGAGGCAACCACACCCTGGCGGGCGCCCGCCCGGGACGTCCCAAGGGACCGAGGACCGACGATCGTCGCTGACGCCCCGGGTCCCAGCACACGGCGGAGGGCCGCAGGTCGAAGCCCTCCGCTCGACGGCGGAGCAACCCGCGCGGCTGCCTCGGGGCCCATATGGCTTCTCCACTGCCGATTGAAACGCATCAATCCCTGGGCTTGCCAACTTGGCTTCGGTGCAGCGGCAACTTCTCACGATCCATTTCGTCCGCTTCTCGCGAGAGTTGCGGTCGGCGACCGCATCCCCTGCGGCACCCGAGAGGAACCCGACGTCGATCACCTCGGTGGAGGCGACCCGCTGCCTGGATGGGGTTATTGAACGGTTTCCCGCAGCGGTGCTGCTGCCGCTACTCCTTGACCGCTCCGGCGTTGGCGCCACGGATGAAGTGGCGCTGGAAGAAGAAGAACAGCACCGCCACCGGCACCGTCGACAGCACCGCCGCCGCGAGCTTCAGCGGGAACTGGCTGCCGCCGCCGAGGCCGCCGGAGACGAACCTCGCCAGGCCCGTCGTCAGCGTCTCGTACTGCTCGGACTGCGTGGCGACCAGGAAGTGGGTGAACTCGTTCCAGGAGCCCTGGAAGGACAGGATCGTCAGCGTGATCAGGGCGGGCCTCGCCATGGGCAGCACCACCGACCAGAACGTGCGCAGCACCCCCGCCCCGTCGATCCGCGCCGCTTCCTCCAGCTCGCGCGGCACGGTCTCGAAGAACTGCTTCATGATGAAGATCCCGGCCGCGTCCACCAGCAGCGGCACCACCATCCCGGAGTAGGTGTCGAACATGCCGAAGCTGTTGAGCACCAGGAACCTGGGAATCAGCAGCACGACCCCGGGCACCGCCATCACCGCCAGGACGAAGCCGGCGAGCACCGCCCGGCCCGGGAACCGCAGCCGGGCCAGCGCGTAGCCGGCCATGGAGTCGAACAGCACCCGCCCCGCCGTTATCAGCACGGTGACGAGCGCGGAGTTGGCGAGCCAGCGCGGGAACGGCACGCTGTCCGCTTCTTCCCCGCCCAGGCCGAACAGCCGCTCGTACGTGACCGTCGTCGGCGTCGACGGCCACAGCGCCAGCGGATCGGCGGCCGCGTCCGCCTCGGTCTTGAAGCTGTTGGAGATCTGCAGCAGGAAGGGCAGCAGGTACAGCAGCGCCAGGCCCGCGACCAGCGCGTAGCCGAACAGCCGCGCGGGCCGCGGGAACCGGGGCAGGACCGGCCGTTCGTCCCGGGCGTCGTCTGTCGGGCGCCGCCGGCCGAGCAGGCGGGCGCCGGGATGCAGGCGACGTACGGACCTGCCGCGAGCCGTGCGCTCCCCGGCCATGGCGCTGCCTTCCTCCTCCGCGGCGCGAGGCGTGGTGTCCGTGGCAGTCATGCGCGGCTCCTCTGTGAGGCGCCCCGCCGGCCTCGATTCCTGAGCCGGTCCCGCCCGGGGCCGCGCTCCCGCAGCAGCCAGCGCTGCAGCAGGACGAGCGTCAGGATGATCGCGAAGAGGAGGAAGGCGACCGCCGCTCCCTGCCCGAAGTCGGCGCTGTCGAACGCCGCGCTGTACGACAGGAAGGCCGGCGTCAGCGTGGTGTTGGCGGGGGAGCCCTGCCCCATGACGTACACCATGTCGAAGACCTGCCAACTGCCGATCAGCGCCAGGGTGAGAACCAGGAACACCACGGGGCGGATCGACGGAAGGATCACGTGCCACAACATCCGGCGACGGCCCACGCCGTCGAGCGCCGCGGCCTCTTCCAGCTCGCGCGGGATGTTCTGCAGGGCGGCCAGGAAGATCAGCATGAAGGTGCCGGAGGTCGTCCAGGTCGCCATCAGCACCAGGGTGAGCAGCGCCACCGAGGGTCCGGCCAGCCACTCGGTCAGTGGCAGCCCGAGGAAGTCGTGCGCCGCCACGGACGCGCTGGGGTTGTCGGGGTCGACCAGGCCGAGGCCGCCGAGCAGCACCCAGATCACGCCGCGCGGGTCGTTCAGCCAGTTCGGCCCCTCGACGCCGACCCAGGAGAGCAGGTTGTTGACCGCACCGCTGCCCTGGAAGAGGAAGAGGAACACCGTGGCGACGGCGATCGAGCTGGTGACGGACGGGAAGTAGAACGTGGTGCGTGCCAGCCCGCGGCCCTTCAGCAGGCGCTGGTTGACGACCAGCGCGAGCAGCAGACCTGCCGAAGTGGCGAGCGGCACGGCCAGCAGGACGTAGTACGCGTTGTTCCGCAGCGAGGTCGCGAACAGCGTGCGGTCCAGGCCGTCCTGCGTGAGCAGCGCCCGGTAGTTGTCCAGGCCGACGAAGTCCGCCTCGCCGCCGGTGAAGGGGTTGGACTGGCCGTTCCAGTCGAGCAGCGACACCCATATCGCCATGAACACGGGCAGCGCCAGGAACAGGCCGAGGACAACCGCCATGGGGCTGACGAACAGCCAGCCCCACAGGCGTTCGCGGCCGCGGACGGTGGCCCTGCGCCTCACTTCGTGCTCTCTTCTATCACCGGCTCTCCGTTGCGCTGCAGGTCGGCGAGGATCGTCGCCGGGTCCGCGCCCTTCAGCCCGAGCAACTCGCTGTTGAGCTGGGCGAGCACCTTGTCCATGCCCTGGACGGTCACCGGTCCCTGCATGCCCTCGCCGGCGGGGGTCCAGGGCTCGCGGTCGGGGTGGTCGCCGAAGTACGTCTCCGCCGCGCTCTCCCGGGCGGGGATGGCACCGAAGCCCTCGCCCATGGCGGCCTGTTGCTCCGGCGCGGTGAGGTGCCGCACGAGATCCACGGCGGCGGCGCGGTGCCCGCTGTCCTGTGCCACGCCCCAGCAGGTGCTGAAGGCGAGGTCGCCGCCGCCCGCGGGGCCGTCGGGCAGTTCGACGAGCCGGTAGCCGGTGTCCGGGTAGTCGTGCTCCATCTGGCCGGCGAACCAACTGCCCTCGATGGTCATGGCGGCCTTGCCCTGGCCGAAGGCCTCACCGGCGTTCAGCGCGTCGACGTCCTTGGCGTACTTCCACCAGCCGTCCTGCAGCCCGCGCTTGACGAATCCGAGGGCCTCGGCGTTCTCCGGGGAGTCGGCCGTCATCTCCGTCTGCCCGCCGTCGGTGATCCATCCGCCCGCCTGCTTCATGAACGCGCCGAGGCGCTGGTACTCCTCGCTGGTCACCAGCCCGGTGACGTCGCCGCGGGTGAGCTTCTTCGCGACGCTCTCCAACTCGGCCCAGCTCGTGGGGTAGTCCGCCTCGGTGAGCCCGGCCGCCTTCCACAGCTTCGGGTTCACGGCCAGGGCCAGGGAGCTGGCGTCCTTGGGTACGCAGGTCAGGTCGCCGTCGTACGAGAACGACTGCCGCAGTGCCTCGGGGAAGTCCTCGACGTTCTCGACCTTGTCGCCGTACGGGAAGAGGGAGCCGCCGGAGGCGTAGTTGGCGAACTGGTCGGAGGCGACGTAGAAGACGTCGGGCGGGTTGCCGCCGGCGAAGGCCTGGCCGAGTTGCTGGTTCATGTCCTTCGCCGCCTGCACGCGGACCTCGTTGCCGGAGGACTTCTCGTAGCCGGCGACGGCCTTCTCCACGGCGTTCGTCTCGGCCGCGCCGGAGGAGGCGATGAGCACCGTGAGCTCTTGCTTTCCGCCTGTGTCCTGCTCGGTGTCGTCGTCTCCGAAGCCGGAGGAACAACCGGTGGCGACGAGGAGGCTGAGGCCGCCGGCGAGGGCGACCAGAGAGGTGCGGTTCTTCATCGGGAGTCCTTCGGGTTGCGGCTCGGGATGCGGGGAGGGTGCGGTGCGCGGATGCGGTGCGGGGAGGTACGCGGGGGGTACGGCCCGGTGCCGTACGGCTCAGTGGCGTGTGCGCGGCTGCGGCCCCGCGGCGGGGCCTGCGGAGTCGCGGACGACGAACGAGGGCGGCAGCAGCAGCCGTTCGGGCGCGCGGCCGGGGTCGGCCATGCGGGCGAGCAGCAGCCGGACGCACTCCCGGCCCGCGGCGTCCAGCGGCTGCGCGACGCTGGCCAGGCTCGGCGTGAGCAGCGGCGCCGCGGGGGTGTCGTCGAAGCCGGTGACGGCCACGTCCGCGCCCGGCGTGAGGCCGCGGTCGGCGAGCGCCCGGTAGCAGCCGACGGCCAGGGTGTCGCTGGCCGCGACGACGGCGGTGGCGCCGGCGTCGAGCAGCGGGCCGGCGGCGTGCCGGGCGGCCTCCACGTCGTCCTCGCACTCCGCGCGGCGGCCGCGGACCGGCAG
This sequence comes from Streptomyces sp. NBC_01808, assembly GCF_035917395.1. Lineage (NCBI taxonomy): Bacteria > Bacillati > Actinomycetota > Actinomycetes > Kitasatosporales > Streptomycetaceae > Streptomyces > Streptomyces sp. NBC_01808. Next base: position 254,103 of record NZ_CP109072.1, on the reverse strand, counting down.
CCCGTGGCGCTGCAGGGCGCGTTTCCAGCCCGCGGCCCGCTCGTCTCCGGTGCCGGAGCCGCGCGGCCAGCCGAGGAAGGCGATCCGCACGTGGCCCAGGCCGACGAGATGGTCGACCGCGGCGTCGGTGCCGGCGGCGTTGTCGATGTCGACCCAGTCGCCGACCTTCCGCCCCGACCACATCCGCCCGAAGGCGGCGAACGGCACGCCGCGCCCGGCGAGCCACGCCTGCCGGGGGTCGCCGTGCGCGGTGCCGCTGAGTACGAAGCCGTCGACGTTGTGGGTGTCCAGCAGTTCCTGGTACGCCTCCAGCAGCCCGGGCCCGGTGGGGGCGGCGAACAGCAGGATGCGATGGCCGGCCTCGTCCGCGGTCTGGGAGAGCGCGTGCAGAAAGTGATCGAGCACCGGGGTGGCGGTACCGGGCGGCACGGGCTGGATGCCGTAGCCGAGGAGTTTGCTGGAGCGGGTGCGCAGGGTCTGCGCGGCGCGGTGGGGGCGGTAGCCGAGGGCGTCGATGGCCTGACGTACGCGCTCCAGGGTGTCGGGGCGTAGGAGGTCGGGCGAGTTGATGGCGTTGGAGACGGTCTGCGGGGAGACCCCCGCGCGTGCGGCGACCATCGCCAGCGTCACGTTCCCGGTCGTCCCTGCCCGCTGGGGCGCTCCCGCCCGTTGGCCCGACAGCTCTGCCATGGCTGTCCCTCCTGCGCCGTGCTCCCGGTGACAGTCCGCGGAGCTTCGTGAAGCCGCTGAAGCCCCGTGGGTTGGAGCGATCCAAAGGATTGTGATCCATTTGAACTGCGCTTACATTTCTTGGAACGCTCCAATGCCTCAGAGATTGGTCCTCACCTGAGATGAGTGTCAAGACCCCGGAGGGGACCGGCGTCGAATCGGTCGCCCACGCGGGCCTGCAGCCCTTTCTGCACGACCGTGTCGTCACGCTGCATGCGCCGGCCTTCGCCGTCTCCCGGCCCGACGGGCAGTTGCACGACGGCGCGGACGGCTTCTACCACGGCGAACGCCGCGCCCTGGCACGGCTGTCGGTCTCCGCCGACGGCGGGCCCCCGGCACCGGTCTCGGGCGGGCTGGAGGGCGCGGACCGCGCGCTGTTCCGCACCGTGCTGCGCGGGGTCGCCGAGACCACCGCCGACCCCGCCGTCGTACTGGAGCGGCGGCGCGCCACCGCGCCGGGCCGGCTGACCGAGTCGCTGCGGGTACGCAACTCCGGCCGGATCCCGGCACTGATACGGCTGACCGTGGACGCGGGCACCGACCTGGCCACGATGGAGCAGGTCAAGGCGGGCCGGCCTCCGGGCCCGGTCGCTGCCGCGATCGACGTCGCCACCGGTACCACGCTCGTCTGGACCGACGCCACCGTGACGGTACGGCTGACCGGCTCCCCGGCGCCCACCGGCATCGAAGCCGGCGCCTCCGGGGGCCGGTTGCACTACGACGTAGCGCTGGCCCCCGGCGATATCTGGGACGCCGACCTCGTGTGCACCGCCGAGGACGCCGAGGGTGAGCCGTTCCCCGCCGCGGCCCCCGGCAGCCCACCCTGGCGCACCCCCCGAGTACGCAGCGCCGACCGCCGACTCGACGTCTGGCTCGACCGGTCCCACGCCGACCTCGAACGGCTGCTGCTGGCCGACCCCCGGCGCCCCGACGACCTGTTCCTCGCGGCCGGGGCCCCCTGGTTCGCCACGCTCTTCGGCCGCGACTCGCTGTGGGCCGCGCGGATGCTGCTGCCGCTCGGCACCCGGCTCGCCGCGAGCACGCTGCGGATCCTGGCCCGCCGCCAGGGCACCGTCACCGACCCGGCCACCCAGGAGCAGCCTGGCAAGATCCTGCACGAGGTACGCCGCGCGGGCCTGCGCCTGTCCGGCAGGTCCGCGTCGCTGCCGCCCGTGTACTACGGCACGGTCGACGCCACCCCGCTGTGGGTGACCCTGTTGCACGACGCGTGGCATTGGGGTCTGGACCCGGCCGAGGTCGAGGCACTGCTGCCGCACGCCGAGCGGGCGCTGGCCTGGATGAGCGAGTACGGCGACGCCGACGGTGACGGCTTCCTGGAGTACGTCGACACCACCGGCACGGGCCTGGCCAACCAGGGCTGGAAGGACTCCGGCGACGGCATCCGGTTCCGCGACGGCCGGCTCGCGGAGCCGCCGATCGCCCTGTGCGAGGTGCAGAGTTACGCCTACGAGGCCGCCCGGGGCGGAGCCGCGCTGCTGCGTGCCTTCGGCCGCCCGGGCGCCGAGCGATGGGAGGAATGGGCGGAGCGCCTGAAGTCCCGGTTCCGCGAGGCGTTCTGGGTCGAGGACGCCCGTGGCCCGTACCCGGCCGTCGCGCTGGACCGGGACAAGCGCCCGGTCGATTCCGTGACGTCGGGGTTCGGGCATCTGCTGGGCACCGGGCTGCTGGATCCGGACGAGAGCGCCCTGCTGGCCAAGCGGCTGGCCGAGGGTGACCTCGACTCGGGCTTCGGGCTGCGCACGCTCAGCAGCGACTCCGGCGGCTACAACCCCCTCGGCTACCACATCGGCTCGGTCTGGCCACACGACACGGCGATCGCCGTGCACGGCCTGGCCCGTGCCGGCTTCCCGGAGCCCGCGGCCGCCCTGGCCACCGGCCTGCTCCACGCATCCGGCGACTTCGACGCCCGGCTGCCGGAGCTGTTCGCCGGCTACGGCAGGGATTCCGGAAGCCGCCCGGCCCCGTACCCGGCGGCCTGCCGCCCGCAGGCGTGGGCGGCCGCGTCCGTGGTGCTGGTGTTGCAGTCGCTGCTGGGTCTCGCGCCCGATGTCCCGAACGGCACGCTGGTGGTCTCCCCGCAGGTCCCCAGCGCCCTCCTCCCCCTCCGCGCCGCGGGCCTCGAAGTCGCCGGTTCCCCCCTGGAGATCGCCCTGTCCGCCGACGGCACCCCGACAATCCAGGCGCCACCGGGCATCACGGTCCAGACCGCGGGATAAAGCCGACGTACACCGGACCTCCGCCGCGCCGTGACGCCGTGGCGGAGCTTGCCGGCCCCACGACGCGCCGCAGATGCGGGAGCACGCCGACGCAGGAGGGTCCGTGTGCCGGGGCCGCCTCGGTGGGAAGTCAGTGCGCGGGTCGTACCAGTCCGGTCTCGTAGGCGTGCACGACGGCCTGGGCGCGGTCGCGCAGGCCCAGTTTGGTGAAGATCCGGGTGACATGGGTCTTCACCGTCTGCTCGGCGAGCACCAGTTCGCCGGCGATCTCCGCGTTGGACAGGCCGCGGGCGACCAGGACCAGCACGTCGGTCTCCCGCGGAGTGAGCGCGTCCGCCCGGTCCCGGGCGGCGGGTGCGGGGCGGGCGCGGGCGAAGTCCTCCACCAGGCGGCGCAGGATCTCGGGTGCGATGAGCGCGTTACCGGCCGCCACCACCCGCACCGCGCGGACGAGTTCGCCCGGGGGCGCGTGCTTGAGCAGGAAGCCGCTGGCACCGACGCGTAGGGCTTGGTAGACGTACTCGTCCAGGTCGAAGGCGGTGAGCATGACCACCCGCGGCGGGCTGTCGGCCGACCGGAGCAGGTTCTCGGTGGCGGTCAGCCCGTCCACGTGGGGCATGCGCACGTCCATCAGCACCACGTCGGGTGCCGTGTCCGCGACGACGGCCGGTACCTCGGCGCCGTCGGCCGCTTTCCCCACCACCGTCATCTCCGGCTCGGCTTGCAGCAGTGCGCGGAACCGGCCCGCACCATCTCCTGGTCGTCCACGATCACCCACGCGGACCGGCATCGGCTCACTCCCCGCCGGTAGGGACGCTGACCCGGAAACCGCCATCCTCTGTGGGTCCCATCTCCTCGGTGCCGCCCGCGGCGACGACTCGCTCCCGGATGCCGCGCAGCCCGCTCCTCGAGCTGGGCCCGCCGGTCCCGTTCCGCGGCCGATTCGGCGCGCTGGCGTGCCATGTCCCGGCCCATCTGGACACGGGCGCCGGCTATCTCGCCCAGCACGGCCGCCACCGCGGTGATCAGCCCAGGAACGTTCAGGCCCGTCACCGGCTGGCCCCGGACCAGCGTCAGCCACCAGAGCACCCCGGCCAGCTGCAGACCTGCCCAGGCGCCGGCCAGCGTCGCCCTGCGCCGTACTGGCGTGACCACCCGGCTTCCCGCCGCTACCAGCACGAGCGCCCAGATCACGGTGGTGGTGATGGGCCAGGGCCACGGTTCTGCCGGGCTCACCGGCGTCAGCGCCGGCGCGGATGCCGCCGAGACGAGCGTGACGAGCACGGCCGCAGCCGACGGTCGGAACCACACCAGCGCCACCGGCACCAGGCGCACCACGGTGAGCATTACTGCGAGCCGCGCCCCCTGCCCGTAGTGCTGTACGCAGTCCGCCGTGCCTAACCCCACCCGGCGAGCACGGCACCAGCCGTAGCCAGACCGGCCGGCAGCAACAGGGCAGAACGGCCGATCTCACGTGCCAGCCCGGGAGCGGCGACAAGAGCGGAGGAAACGGGATTGTGCGGGAGCTGTTCCGCAGGGTCGTGCCGCCACGCCGACCCGCCCCGGTGGACGGGGGCGTTAACCGTAGTATTTGACGTTGTCCCAGAAGTCGGTCCGCGGGTCGACGGCGCGCGGGTCGTCGGTTCGGAGCATCCAGTTCTGCAACTGCTCCCGGAGCCGGGTCTTCACCGCGGCACATTCGGGATGGTCCGCGAGGTTTTCCAGGCTGTGCGGATCGGATTCGAGGTCGTAGAGCTCCTCCTTCGGCCGCTTGCCGGTGGCCAGGTGGAATGCCGTGGCGAATTCCGGCCGGTGCCGGTTCTCCAGGAGCTGCGTCTTGGTGGGGCCCGCGTCGATGTCGCCGAAGATCCCACGGTCGGGCGAGGGTGGCTGCGGGTCGCCGGCGGGCCAGCGCTCCGGGAAGAAGTTGCGGATATACAGCCACCTGTGCGTCCGTAGTGCGCGGATGGGGTACGAGAGATTCCCCTCCCGGGCGAAGGAGTGTCGCTCGCGCTCGATGACGACGAACTCGCGCTGGGCGGCTGTGCCCGAGAGCGCCGGCAGCAGCGACTGCCCGGTCATCGCCGGCGGCGTGGGCAGCCCGGCGGCGTGGAGGAAGGTGGGAGCGAGATCGCTCAGCACCGTCAGGCGATCGACCACTGTTCCCGGGGCGGCCCGGCCCGGCCAGCGGATCGCGAGCGGCACGTGGGTACCGGCGTCGTAGGCGTTGGCCTTGGCACGTGGCCAGGGCCAGCCGTGGTCTCCGGTCATCACCACGATCGTGTTCTCGGCGAGCCCACGCTCCTCCAGGAGTTGCAGGGCATCGCCGACCTCGCGGTCGAAGCGTTGCACCTCCGCCAGGTAGTTGACGACGTCGGCGCGGACCTCCGGCGTGTCCGGGAGATACGGCGGGACATCCACGGAGGCCGGGTCGATGCCGGACTGCTCGCCCAGGCCGGGGTCGTACGGTCGGTGTGGATCTGAGGAGCCGAGCCAGAAGCAGAACGGCGTACGCTCTGGCTGCTGTTGGAGAAACTCGCCGAACGACGGGAAGGCCGGGCCCGCCGGGTCGTGCGGCCACTGCGGAAAGACGCCGGGGCCGTAGCCCTTGCGTATTCGCCCGATACGGTATCCCGCCTGCTCGAGGAGGGTCGGGTACACATCGAAGGTGGCCGGGAGCTCGGACCACAGGTTCGCTCCCGCCCCGAGGCGATGCGGCGCCTGGCCGGTGAGGAGCGCGTTCCGTGACGGCGTGCACGAGGGGGCGGCGCAGTAGGCGTGTGTGAACAGCGCGCCTTCTGCAGCGAGCCGGTCGAACGTCGGCGTCCGTGCGGCCTGGGAACCGTAGGCGCCGGCGTCCGGGTAGCCCCAGTCGTCCGCGATCGCCAGCAGGATGTTGACCGGTCGGTCCGGCTCGCCCCTCGCCGCCCGTGCCGGCGCGCCCAGCGCCAGCGCACCGGTGATTCCTGAGATCCCGGAGATCAGCATCGTGCGCCTGCGTACGTCATTGCCGCCCAGGTGCCGTGAACTCATCGAAGACCTCCGCTCCGGTCGTCACCGCTATCGGCCGCGTCGTGATCGCACTGTCTCCTCGGAAGAGCAACTCGTCATGCGGTGTGGCTTCACACCGCAGTGGGCTGCAGGAGCGGCGAGCCCGACATCTGTTACGTGTACCTCGCCAGGCCCAGCATGCCCTCAACTGGTCTGAGGAAACGCCGAGTGGAGCCAGGCCCGGGTGTGGGGCAAGCTGCACCGTCCGATCTTCGAGGAGCTGGGCGCGCGAGGTGAGCCCGACTGGTCGCGGCACGCGATCGACTCGGCGAACACGCGGAATCGCCTGGGCTGTGCGCTGCCCGGCAGGATTGCTGATCCGGTCGCGTTGCCAGGTGGGTTGGTGCAGGGCGGTGTTGTGGTGGCGGTGGTGTGGGTTGGCTGTGGGCGCCGCTCTGTTATTCGGTCATGGTGAGCGGCGCCCGGTCAGCCGGGGGTGTTCAGTAGACGGTGACGTCGTTGTCGATGTTGCCGGCGGTGAAGTTGATCAGGCTGCCGCAGGCGAGGGCGCAGAAGCCGTAGGGCGGTGTGGGGGGAGTGGGGGAGGAGGAGATCACGACGGTGGTTTCGTCGTTGGAGGCGGCGCAGTTGTCGTTGCCGTTGTAGGCGGCGGTGATGGTGTGGGTGCCTGTGGTGGCGAAGTTCGTGTCGTAGGTTGCGGTGCCGTCGGGGGCGACGGGGACGGTGGCGAGGAGGTCGGGGCCGTCGAAGAAGGAGACGCCCAGTCCGCCGCTGGGGTCGTCCGGGCAGCCGACCGTGGCGGCCAGTTCCACCGGTGCGCCGACGGCCGCGGTTGAGGGTGTGGCGGTGACCGAGGTGGTGGAGGGCTCCAGGGCTGCGGCCGGGGAAGCCAGGCCGATGACTGCGGCCAGTGCGCAGAAGAGCGCTGCCTTCCAGAATGTCCATCGCTGCCAACGACTCACTGATGGGCTCCTTGAGCTGAGGGTTTTGCGGGCTTGTTCACCCGCCGGACAGCCGAGGACCGTAGTCGCCGCTTCGGTGACGGCACGGAAGGCGCTCGGGAGTCGGTCCACTTGGATCACACGGAATACCCCACCGGAGTAACCCACCTTTCCCGGAGCCTCCGAATCCTCCTATCTCGGATAGGGACGCCCGGGTGTGGCCGAGTGCGCCCGGACGAAGTTGTGGATCGGCTCACATGTATTTATATGTCCCAACAGTCACACGAATATAACTTGTTTGGTGATGAATCATGCATATTCTTGCCACCCTTTCCAACCGAGTGGCTCACTGGCTATGTCCGCCACAGGCGGACCGCACATCCCTCCGCTGGGGGCATCGGCGGCAGTGCCGCGATTCCCTAGACGCCTCGGCTCGGCATCCCGGTCACGGGCGTACCCGGCGTGGTGATCCCATCTGCTTCCTCCTATCTGTTGCCGCACGCGGCACCGGTCCGGATGCGGCGGCCCAACTCATTCCTCAAAGGAGGACTCCATGGCCCCCTTCATCACGTCCATCAGCCCCACCCAGGGCACGGCCGGTACCTCGGTGACCATCACCGGGACCGGGTTCGGCGCCCTGGCCAGCACGCCGGTCGTCCACTTCGGCAACACGTCCGTGAACGGCACGGTCACGGTCGCCAACACCCAGATCAGCGTCACCGCCCCCGGCGGCTGCGCCGGGCAGGTCAACGTCAGCGTGACCGTGGGCAGTTCCACCAGCAACAGCAAGGCGTTCTTCTCCATCGCCGCCCCCGCCATCGGGGCTGTCAGCGCCAACGCCGGCCCCGACACCTCCCCGCCGGCCAGCACCCTCTACGGCAGCGGATTAGCTGCCGCCACGGCGGTCACCTTCGGCGCCGCCGGCGCCGGCACCCTCGGCACCGTCGTCAGCGACTCCCAGCGCTCCGCCACCCCGCCCTCCTTCGCCGTCACCGGCGTCCCGGTCACCGTCAACGTCACGGTGACCAACCCCGGCGGCACCAGCAATGCCCTCACCTTCACCTACCAGTGACCAAGCCACGCCGCACCCGGCATCCGTCGGTCCCACCACCTGCGCCGACATCGGCCCGCCGACGCCGGCTCGGCTGCCTCAAGTCGCAACTTCCCGCGGCGCTGCAGTTCCCTTCCGCCACGGCGGCAGCAGCCGGCTGTCCGGTCCGTCAGTCGGGCTGCTTCTCCATATGGGCGAGGAGGCGGTCCGAGATCCGGGCGAGGACGGCGAGTTCCTCCTGGGTGAGGGCGTTGATGAAGAGCCGGCGGACGTGTGCGACGTGTAGCGGTGCGGCTTCCTCGATCGCCTCGTAGCCGGCCGGAGTGGCGACGATGAACGCTCCGCGTCCGTCGTCGGGACAGTCTTCCTTGGTCACCAGGCCGCGTTTCATCATCCGCCCGACCTGGTGGGACATACGGCTCTTCTCCCACTCCACCAGCTTCGTCAGGTCCATGAAGCGCATTCGCCCCTCGCCGCTCTCGGTGAGCTTGACCAGCACGGTGAAGTCGGCCGCGGACATGCCGGAGTCGGCCTGGACCCGGCGGGAGAGCTGTCTGATGAGCTTCTCCTGCATCCGGATGAAACTCTCCCAGGCGGCGGTCTGCTCCGAGGCCGGCCAGCGAGGCGTTGCGTCCATGGGGGGAGCGTAGCGAGGCCGCCGACAGCTCTTCTATCCGGTGGCCGCGGCCGATTTCGAATCATCCCCAGAACGTCCGGGGCGCCGCGCGCGTCGGCACCCTTTCGCCACCGCAACGTCAGCACCCGGGCGAGGGCCGGCAAGTCGCCGACCCGGGCGTCTAATTGACGCGTCAACGATCAGTCCCTAACGTAGGTGACTCGTCAACCAGATGGCGCGAGAGGCCACCCTCCGGTCGGCCCTGCGCTGCCTGGCGTCCGCGAACGCACAGCTCCAGAAGGGGACTCCCATGAGCACCGAGAACAAGGCCGGACTCGACGCGCTGCTGACGCCCGAGGAGAGCGTCCTCGTGCTGATCGACCACCAGCCGTTCCAGTTCGCCAACCTGAACAGCCACGAGCCGACGATGGTCGTCAACAACGTCGTCGGACTCGCCAAGGCCGCGAAGGTCTTCGACGTCCCGACCATTCTGACCACCGTGCTGGAGGAGCGCGGCGGCCTTCTCCTCCAGGGAGTGCAGGACGTGTTCCCCGAGCAGAAGCCGATCAACAGGACCTTCATCAACACCTGGCAGGACCAGCGCGTGGTGGATGCCGTCAAGGCGACCGGGCGCAAGAAGCTGATCATCGCCGGCCTCTGGACGGAGATCTGTGTGGCGATGCCTGCCATACAGGCGGCGGGCGAGGGCTTCGAGGTCTTCGTCGTCACCGACGCCTCGGGTGGCGTCTCGAAGGAGGCGCACGACATGGCCGTGCAGCGCATGGTCCAGGCGGGCGTGGTGCCGATCACCTGGCTGGCCGTGATGGGTGAGTGGCAGCGCGACTGGGCCCGTGAGAAGACCATCGCGGGTGCCGCCGAGGTCCAGGCGCAGCACGGCGGCGCCAGCGGGGTGGCCTTCGCCTGGGAGATGCAGCTTCTCGCGACGCCCACCGGAAGCGACGCCTGATGTGACCGCCGCTCCCGCGACCGGCCAGGGAGTGTCCGGCCGCGATGCGGGTCAGTGCAAGAACGGAGCGAGGCGGATCGTCGTGTCCCCGCCGGGGTCGTCCTCCGGACAGCTCAACTTCCCCGATGCGGAGGCTGTCGCCGCCGCGTGACGGAGCGCGTCGGCGCTACACTCGCTCGTGGTACAAGTTGATGAATCAACAGGATTGGTCCGCGTGGAGCACGGTCCGCGCGGAAGGTACACGGAGGAACACGTGTCAGTGGAAGTGAGTGACGCTCCCGAGGCCAGCCGGTACGAGGCCCGGGTCGACGGGGAGTCCAAGGTCGCGGGCGTCGCGGCCTACATCCGTACACCGGAACTCATCGCGTTCGTACACACCGAGGTCTCGCCGGAGTACGAGGGCAAAGGGGTCGGGGCGGCGCTGGCCCGCACCTCCCTCGACGAGGCGCGCGCCGCGGACCTGCGAGTGCTGGCCACCTGCCCGTTCTACGCGGGGTGGATCGCCCGGCACCCCGAGTACAAGGACCTGCTGTATCAGTCCCGCAGCAGAGTCAGCGACTGAACACCGGGCATGGGCAGCGAGGGAGGCGGCATGAGCAGCAAGACCCAGAAGAAGGCCTACGAGGGCAAGTCGATCACCGTGACCTTCGAGGCCGGGCGCTGCCTGCACGCCGCCGAATGCGTCCGCGGTCTGCCGGAGGTCTTCGACCCGGACGAGCGCCCGTGGATCCGGCCGGACGGTGCCGGGGCCGAGCGCCTGGCCGAAGTGGTACGGCGCTGTCCCTCGGGCGCGCTGCAGTACGAACTCGTGGACGGAGACGCGGAGAGTCCTGACCGGCCCACGCACGTCGCCCGCAACTCCGTCGGGCAGGTGCTCGTACGCGGCGAGTTGAGCCTGGACACGGCGGCAGGCCCGCGGGCGGAGACCAGGGCCGTTCTCTGTGGTTGCGGGCAGAGCGGTCTTCAGCCCTACTGCGACCACGGGGGTCCATGCGGTCGGACAGCGTCGGACTGACCCGCCCGTCCATATGTAAGTGCCCAGAGCGACCAGGAGCCGAGCAGTTGTCCCTCGCAGTGCAGTTCTCCGAGTACGGCACCCCTGACGTGCTGCGTGTCGTCGATGTCCCGCCGCCCACCGCGGGCCCCGGACAGGTGCGGCTCGCGGTACGGGCCGCGGGGGTCAACCCGATCGACTGGAAGATCCTGCACGGTGACATGCGCCAGGTGATGCCACTCGACCTCCCGGGCGGGCTCGGATCCGACGTGGCCGGCGTGGTCGACCAAGTGGGCGAAGGCGTGACCGCTTTCGGCGTGGGGGACGAGGTGCTGGGAGCCTCCCTCACCCCGTCCTACGCGCAGCTCGCGCTCGCCGACCCGGCCGCACTGGTCGTCAGGCCGGCCTCCGTCCCGTGGGAGGTGGCCGGAACCCTGGCCGGCGCGGGCATCACCGCCTGGGAGGTGCTGAACAAGCTCAAAATCGCCGGGGGCGAGACGCTCCTGGTCCATGCCGCCGCGGGCGGCGTGGGCACGTTCGCCGTGCAGCTCGCCGTCGACCGAGGGGTGCGCGTCATCGGCACCGCGAGCGAGGCCAACCACGAGCGGCTCCGCGCCTTCGGCGCGGAACCGGTCACGTACGGCCCGGGGCTGGTCGAGCGCGTACGGGCCGTCTCTCCGCGGGGAGTCGACGCGGTGCTCGACGCCTCCGGCCGCGGCGAGATCCCGGACTCGATCGAACTCGCCGGCGGCCCGGAGCGGGTCCTCTCCCTCGTGGCCTTCGACGCGGCCGGGAGCGGAATCCAGCTCCACCAGACCGAGCCGGGAGCCGGCGGGCCCCGAGCGCTCACGGACATCCTCGCCTTCATCGAGGCGGGCCGGCTGCGGGTCCCGATCCAGCGGACGTACCCCCTCGGCGGGGCGGCGGACGCGCTCGCGGTCAGCAGGTCGGGGCACCCGGGAGGCAAGCTCGTACTGCTCCCCGCGTAGGGCGCGACCCAACGGGACGCTGCATTCCGACGCGACGGTCGAAGGCACTCTCCACCACCTTGTCGGGACTATCGAGGAAACATGACCACGACGGGCAGCACCGCGGCCGACCAGGCTCAGCGCAACACCGAGATCGTGCTTGCCGCCATGCGAGAGCTCTTCGGGGAAGGGGATCTCGCCGCGCTCGACCGGTACTGGGCAGAGCCCTACGTGCAGCACAGCCCTCAGATGCCCAGCGGGCTGGACACGCTCCGCACGGTCGTGCCCGGCCTGGAGGGCTTCTCGTGGGAGCCGCAGCGGACAGCCGCGCAGGGCGACCTCGTGTTCACCCACAGCATCGTCCGCGGCTGGGCGGCGAACCCCGTCGTCATCGTCGACATCTTCCGGCTGGAGAACGGCCGTATCGTCGAGCACTGGGACGTCGTCCAGGACCTCACCCCTCCGGACGCGACCGTCAGCGGCAACCCGATGGTTTGAGAAACACGGGCGCTGCTGGTGGCCGAGAAAGTCCGCAAGACCGACCTGTACGGAGCATCCATGGCAGACGTTTTCATCATCGGTATCACGGGCGGCGTCGGCCGTCTGCTCGCGCCGAAACTGCACTCGCGAGGGGACACCGTACGCGGGCTCGTCCGCCGGGACGACCAGCAGGCAGAGCTGGCAACGCAAGGCATGGACGCACGAGTCGGCGATCTCTCCAGCATGACCGTGGACGAACTGGCGGCAGCGTTCCGTGGTGCCGACGCGATCGTCTTCAGCGCCGGATCGAACGGTGGCAGCAGGGAGGTCACGAAGGCCGTCGACGGCGAGGGAGTGGCGAAGGCGATCGCCGCGGCACACCTGGCCGGTGTCGAGCGCTTCGCTCTGGTCTCCGTGCTCCCGGAATCGTGGCGGGAACGCGACCTCGGCGAGGAGGTCGAGTACTACTTCGCGGTGAAGAAGGAAGCGGACATCGCGCTCAGCCGCAGTGAGCTGAATTGGCTCATTCTCCGTCCCTCACTCCTAGTCGACGGTCCCGGAGCCGGCGCCGTGTCCCTCGGGCCTGCGGAGTTCCACGGCCAGATCACCCGCGACGACGTTGCCGCCACCCTGGCCGAACTGCTCCACGAGCCCCGGATCGGCCGGCAGATCCTCGAACTCAACACGGGTTCCACGCCGATCGAAGAGGCGGTCCGGGCGAATGTTCGCTGACGAGGGAGTCTCCACGCCGGGGTATGGCTTGGCGCAGCGACGTGGTGATTCGGTGAGACGCTGAAGGCCACGGCGCAGAATATTCCCTTCGGCATGGAGGAGCACGAATGCGGTCAGTAATTCCCGACTATCTGACCGAGGCACTCGGAGACGTCGAGTCGGACACTTCCGGAGTGCAGGCGGGATACATCCCCGAACTCGCGGCGGCGGACCCCGAGCGCCTCGGCGCGGTCGTCGCCACCGTCGACGGCAAGGTCTACGGCGCCGGCGACGTCGATACCGAGTTCACGATCCAATCGATCTCCAAGCCGTTCACGTACGCGCTGGCACTGGCCGATCGCGGCTTCGACCCCGTGCTCGCCAAAGTCGGTGTCGAGCCGTCGGGGGAGGCGTTCAACCAGATCTCACTCGAAAGCGACACCGGGCGACCGCTCAATCCCATGATCAATGCCGGTGCGATCACCACCCACGCGCTGGCCGGCTCGGGGGACCTGGATCCGGCAGCGCGCGTCGAGCGCGTGGTCAGGGGACTTTCGGCGTTTGCCGGCCGTCCGCTGAAGATCGACGAGGCGGTGTGCGTATCGGAGATGGAGCACGCGCACCGCAACTTCGCCATCGCCCACATGCTCCGCAGCCACGGCGTCCTCACCGAGAAACCGGAGGCGGTCGTCGACGGCTACACCCGCCAGTGCGCCGTGCTCGTCACCGCGCGAGACCTGGCCATGATGGCGGCGACGCTGGCCAACCGCGGGGTGAATCCCCTCTCGGGTGAGCAGGTGGTAAGTGAACGGGTGGTGCGCCAGGTGCTGAGCGTCATGTTCACCTGCGGCATGTACGACGCCGCCGGTGACTGGGCGACCCAGGTCGGCATCCCGGCGAAGAGCGGCGTGGCCGGTGGCCTGATCGGCGCGCTCCCCGGCCAGATCGGCATCGCCACCTTCTCGCCACGACTGGACCAGCACGGGAACAGCGTGCGCGGGGTGTCGCTGTTCGAACGCTTCTCCTCCGACATGGGCATGCATGTGATGCAGGTCCCGCCCCCGGCGCGTGCGGTCGTGCGATCCAACCACGTCGTCGGCAGTGGACCGAACGCGGTCCGGGTCCTCCAACTGCAAGGCGGGATCGGCTTCTCCGGAGCGGAACGAGTCGTCAGGGAAACCGTGGACACGGCACCCGCGGAGGTCGGGGTGGCTCTGGACCTCACGATGGTCTACTCGATCGATGACGTGGCACGGCGCATGTTGCTGGAGGTCGTGCGCCGGCTCACGCTGGACGGTCACGAGGTCTACCTCGTCGACCCGGAATCGGTCATGCCGGACCCCGATCCGGGAGACGGCGGCCGGGTCACCGTCGTAGGCAACGTGGACCAAGCCGTGATTCCGCCGCACAAGGCAGCCCAGTACTAGAGCCGTCGGCAGCAGGGAGAGGCTGGATGCGTGCCGCGGGCGATCCTGGGCGGGGCCTCCTGATGGAAGAGACCGAGGACATGCACACCGAGAGCACGTGGACCACCACCCCCGTCACCGCAGACCTGCTGCGCGGAGCCGTCGACGTGGAGCACACCGAACGCGGCGTACTGCCCCACCGGCTGCCCGCGCTCGCTCGCCGGCAGATCCCCGACGACCAGATGGCGATGGCGGAGTCTCAGCCCTCCGGCGTCCGACTCGTCTTCCGCACCCCGGCCACCGCCGTCGAGCTGGATGTCGTGGCCACCAAGCGGGTCTACGTCGGCGCACCGCCACGCCCCGACGGGGTGTACGAGCTTCTCGTCGACGGACGGCTCGCCGGCCGGGCCGGCGTGACCGACGGCGACGTCCTCACCATCGACATGGCCGCCGGGACCGCGGAGACCCGGCCCGGGCCGGTGCAGACCGTGCGGTTCACCGGCCTGTCCGGCGACGACAAGGACGTCGAGATCTGGCTGCCACACGACGAGACCACCCGACTCGCCGCCCTGCGCACCGACGCCCCGATCCGGACCGCGGCGCCCGACGGCCGCAGGGTCTGGCTGCATCACGGCAGTTCGATCAGCCACGGCTCCAACGCCACCACCCCGACCGGGACCTGGCCCGCCGTGGCCGCGGCCCTGGGCGAGGTGGCGCTGGTGAACCTCGGATTCGGCGGCGGCGCCCTGCTCGACCCCTTCACCGCCCGCACGATGCGCGACACCCCCGCCGACCTGATCAGCGTCAAGATCGGCATCAATGTCGTCAACGCCGACCTGATGCGGCTGCGCGCGTTCGGCCCGGCCGTCCACGGCTTCCTCGACACCATCCGCGAGGGACACCCCACCGCACCTCTCCTGGTCGCATCCCCGATCTACTGCGCCATCCACGAGAACACCCCCGGGCCCAGCGCCCCGGACGTCAGCGCGATGAGCGAGGGGCGGATGCGGTTCATGGGCACCGGCGACCCCGCGCAGACCGCCGCCGGGAAGCTGACCCTCACCGTGATCCGCGACGAGCTGACCCGCATCGTCCGGCAGCGCGCCGCCACCGACCCGCACCTGCACTATCTCGACGGCCTCGACCTCTACGGCGAGACCGACTACGCGGAGCGGCCGCTGCCGGACGAACTCCACCCGGCCCCCGCCACCCACCAGCACATCGGCGAACGCTTCGCCACCCTCGTCTTCGGCGACGGCGGCCCCTTCACCACCGCGCGCCGCTGACCGGCCGACGGCAGGGAAACGTTCCGGGGATCAGCCGACGGGTCCGCCGACCGCGGTGAAGGTGCGGGAGACCGCGAAGGGGCCGTGGCCGTACGACACCGTGATCCTGTCGCTGTGGCCCGCGTCCACCGCGGTCAGGTCGAGGGTCGCGCGGAACGTCCTCGCGTTCTGCGCGGCCTGCGTGACGGTCAGGGGCACGGCGGCCCGATCGCCCACCCGCACCTCGACCGAGCCCCGGTCGACGGAGCCCGCGTCCAGGTTCAGCGGTGCCGTCAGCTCCACCGTCACCTTCGCGTCACGGGGCACCACGCGGGCGGGGGCGCCACCGCGGGTACGGACCTCGATGCCGGTCTGATCGGCGGCGCGCCAGGCGAGTGAGGCGTTCCAGGCGCTGTTGAACGCCACCCAGCCCTCGGTGTGGCCGATGTTCCCCTGGTCCGGGTTGAAGGGGTAGTGGCCGTTCTTGGGGCTGCCGTCGAGTACGCCGGGCAGATCCTCCAGCAGGCCGGCGCCACCGCGGTACTCGGAGAACCAGCCGCGCTCCACGCCCTCGAAGCCGGCCGTGCCGCTGGGCGCGTCGTACGAGGCGTGCCGCCCGGTGGGGTTGCGGCCGAAGATGTTGTCGACGTGCGCCGCCGCGATCTCGCGCAGCCGCCCGGCCAGCGGGTCGTCGCCGAGCAGCCGGGCCGCGGCGAGCGCCGGCGCGGCGAAGCCGGCCACGTTGCCCGTCTCGTTGGGGTCGTCCGCGCCGCCGCCGGTGAAGGCGGGGATGGTCCAGCGGTCGTCGGAGTAGCGGCGGAAGTCCCAGAGGTTGTCCGAGCGGCTGGTCACGGTCTGCGCCCAGTCGCGGACGAAGCCCTCGATCCCCGGGGGCGCCTGGTCCGGGTACGTCTCGGCGAACTGCACCAGACCGGTGATCAGCACGTGCTCGCTCTGCCGCTGCCCCTTGGTGGTGCGCGGGTCGCCGACGTCGAGGTTCTCGACCAGCCAGGCGGCCTGGTCCTGCGCGGCGCGCAGGTAGCGCTCCGCGTCGTCGCGGCCCTCCCGCTGCGCGACCTCGTACATCATCAGGTTCGGCCACACCGAGTGGCCCGGCGCGAGTTCGCCCTTGCCGGTGCCGACCTGGGTATAGGTCTGGAAGAGGTCGCCGGTGTGGGGAGTGAACGCCTGCCAGTAGTAGCGGTCGCGGGCAGGAGCGCCCCAGGTGGCGAAGAGGTGGTCGAGGGTGCGCTCGTAGACGTCGGCGGGTATCCACTCGGCGAGTTGCGGATAGGCGTAGGCGAAAGCCGCGAGCTGCTCCTTCAACTGGGGATCGTTGACGTCCGCTTCGAGGAGCAGTTCAACGCCCCAGTGGATGAGCCGCACGATCTCCGGCGTGCCGTCGGGAAGCGTCACCGGAAGCCCCTTGTAGACCGCGTCGTCCACGGTGATCTGCTCGAACGCGCTCGGGTTGGCCAGGTAGAGGTCGACGAGCGTCTGGATCTCCTTCGAGTACTGGGCCCCGTCCCGCCAGGTCACCGCCTTCATGCACGCGCGGTGGCCGTACTCGTCGCTGATCAGCCCCGGCCCTTCCGCCTTGCGGGTGAAGTCGCCGAAGTAGCAGCGGCTGCCCGACATGAACTCGATGGCCCTGCTGTACGAGACCCGGTCGATCCAGTACGCCCCGATGCCGAACGGCACCGAAGTGCCCTGGCCCGCCGCACCGTTGACGGTGACGACGAAGTCCCCGGTGTCGCGGGGGTCGAACGCGGTGAAGTCCCCGACGCCGTCGGTGACCTTGCCCCGGTACCTGACCTTCCCGGACGCGTCGCTGACCGTGAAGGCCGCGCCGTCCTCGGCCCGCGGGGCGGTGAACCGCTTCGGCTCGCCCAGACCGAACCCGCTCTGGTTCAGCAGCACCGGCTGGTCGGCGCGCGGATCGCCGGGCGTCAGCCCGCTGACAGCGGCTGGCTCGGCCGTGGCCGCGACGGCGGTCGCCGGGAGGGCGCCGAGGCAGAGCACACCGACGGCGATGAATGCCTGGACCTTCATACGTGCCTCCAACTTGCTGATCTGCAAGGGAAATTCACGATGCGCATGCTTCAGTCATCATGTGCAACGCGTCAACCCCCGCTGCACGTGAAAGTGGAAGCCGGTGCCGCCGCACTCGACAGCCGTCCACGCGGGCGCACCGAACCTGACCAGCTCGGGCAGGGTTTCGGGCCGGGCCGCTAGGCCCGTGCCAGGAACCGGCGCTGTGCGGCGCGGAGGCCCGCTTCCTCCGCCGCCTCGCCGGGGTGCGAGAAGTGGCCCGCGGTGAGCACGTGCAGCTCCTTCGGGCCCGGCAGGGCGTTGTACACGGCGAACTGACCCGGTGGCGGGACGGCCGGGTCGAAAAGCGCGGCTCCGACGTGGACCGGGATGCCGATGTGCCGCGCCGCGGTGGCGGCGTCGAAGTACGCCAGCACATTCGCGACTTCCGGATGCGCGGCGTGGTGCTGCCGGACCGACTCGCCGCTCCCGGTGCACGGCAGCGTCAGCCGCAGCGGGTGGTTGCCGAAACTGGGCACGGTCAGCACGGCGGCCGCGAACCGCTCGTCCCACGGCAGCGCCAGCGCCCCGATGCCGCCGCCGAAGCTCGCCCCCGCGTACGTGAGCCGCGGCATCGACGCGGGTACGAGTTCCGCGAGCGCCGTCGCCGCGCACCACACGTCGGCGGCGCAGCCTCCGTGCACGTACGACCGCCGGGACCCGATGCCGTGCAGGACGTGCGCGGCCGCGTCGGACGGCATGTCCGGCTGGCGGCTGCGTGCGCCCTGGCCGCGCAGGCACGGCCAGATGGCCGCCGTGCCCGGCGGCAGCAGCGCAGGATCCGGGGCCTCCCGTCCGCCGTAGCCGTGCGTGACGACGCAGCCCTGGCGCACCTGCCCGTCCGCCGGCAGCGTCACCCAGCCCCCGATGCGGCGCCCGCCGAGCGAGGTGTACGCGACCTCGTGCACCGCCACCGCTTCCGCCCCGCCGATGGTCTCCGCGCGACCGCGGAGCCGGGGCGCGACCCGCGTGCCGCGGGCCTCGGCGTGCAGGGCGCGCCAGAACTCCCGGAAGTCGGAGGGGGCTTCGGGGGCGGGTACGGCGAGCAGCCGGTCCAGGTCGTAGCCGTACGCGGGGTCGAAGGGAAGGTCGTGCACCAGGCCGGCCGCCTGCCCGCGCGGGCGGTGGCCGCGACCGCCGCCATCCGTACGCACCACCCAAGCCTCCCGCCCCGTACCGCCGTTCGCCCCAAGGTACCCGGGCGATCCACACAGGCGAGGGGCGCGGTCCTCAAGTCCGGGAAATCTCCCGGAAATTCGTTCGCCACCGCCTGTTGACGGGGCCATGCCCCGCTCCTATGGTCGCTGCTACGAAACAGCAAGAGGTGCTCAAGTCCTGCTAATGAGCTGCTGATACGTAACAGCAAGGGGTTCCCTTTGTCAGTCAAACGCCGTCGCGGGGCACCGACCCAGGCCGACGTCGCCCGCCGTGCGGGCGTGTCGCAGGCGACCGTCTCCGCCGTCGTGAACGGTCGTGCCACCGACCACCGGATACCCGTCGAGACGGAGGAGCTGGTCCGCCAGGCCGTCCGCGACCTCGGCTACGCGGCGAATCCCGCCGCACGCAGCCTCAAGGGCAAGCGCAACCGGATGATCGGGGTGCACACCTTCGAGTCGGTCTTCCCGATCGCCAGCCGCGACTTCTACCACGAGTTCCTGGTCGGCGTGGAGGAGCAGGCCGTCGCCGAGGGCCACGACCTGGTGCTGTTCACCTCCACGGAGGGCCCCGACGGTCAGCGTCAGCTCTACAGCGACGGCTCGAACCGGCTCAACGTCGCCGACGGCAGCGTGCTGCTCGGCGTCGCGCACGACCACTCCGACCTCGCCCGCCTCAGCCGGGAGGGCTACCCCTTCGTCCATATCGGCCGCCGCGACGTGCCGGGCGCCGACATCGCCTGGGTCAGCGCCGACTACGCCGAGGCGACCCGCGACGCCGTCGCCCGGCTGGTCTCGCTGGGCCACCGCCGGGTCGGCTACCTCGGCATCACGCACCGGGTCGAGGCCGTCGTCGACCGCGAGGCCGGCTACCGCGCTGCCTGCACGGACGCCGGCATCCCGCAGCTACCGGTGCTGATGAACGCCGGGGACCTCACGCAGGAGTGGTTCGACCTGGCCCTGGCGTCCGGGATGACCGCGTTCGTCGCCGAGGACGAGTCGTTCGCCGGCCGCGTCGCCGGGTTCGCCGCCGCCCGGGACCTGGCGATACCCGCGCAGCTCTCGCTCGTCGTGCTGCGGGGTACGGAGACGGGCCCGTACCCCGGGACCGGCTGGAGCTGCGTGGAGATCCCCCGCCGGGAGATCGGCCGCGAGGCCGTGCGGCTCCTCCTGCGGCTGCTCGACGCCCCGGACGCGCCGCGCGAGGACCAGATCCTGCTGTCCTGCACGCCGCCCGGCGAGGAGACCGTCGCCGTGGCCCCGGCGAGCGCTCCGGAGGGAGAGGCATGACGGAGCTGCGCACCGACATAGCCGTCGTCGGGGGCGGGCTCGGCGGCGTGGCCGCCGCGCTTGCCGCCGCCCGCTCGGGCCTCAGGGTCCTCCTCACCGAGGAGTACGACTGGGTCGGGGGCCAGTTGACCGTCCAGGGCACGCCGCCCGACGAGCACCCCTGGATCGAGCAGTTCGGCTGCACCGCGAGTTACCGCCGGCTGCGGGACGGAATCCGCGACTACTACCGGCACTGGTATCCGCTGTCGGCGGCGGCGCGCCGGGAACCGGCCCTCAACCCCGGCGCCGGCCGGGTGAGCGCGCTGTGCGCGGAGCCGAGCGCGGCGCACGCCGTGCTGCGGGCCATGCTCGCGCCGTACCGGGCGAGCGGCCTGCTGGACCTGCGGCTCAGGCACCGCCCCGTCGCGGCGAGCACCGACGGCGACGCCGTCACCAGCGTGACGCTGCGCGACCTCGACTCCGGTGACGACGTCACGGTGACCGCCCGGTACTTCCTGGACGCCACGGAGACCGGCGAGCTGCTGCCGCTCACCGGCACGGAGTACGTCACGGGGTTCGAGTCGCAGGCCGACACGGGGGAGCCCAGCGCCCCCGCGGAGCGCCGGCCGCTCAACATGCAGGCCGCCTCCTGGTGCTTCGCCGTCGAGCACCGGGCCGGCGAGGACCACACCATCGACAAGCCCGACGACTACGGCTTCTGGCGCGACTACCGCCCCCCGTACTGGCCCGACCGGATGTTCAGCATGGTCGCGCCCAAGCCGCAGACGCTGCGGCCGACGACGCGCGTGCTGATCCCCAACCCCGCGCCCGGCGAGCCCGCCCTGCAGGGCCTCGCGGGCGACCTCGACCTGTGGGCCTTCCGCCGCGTCCTCGCCCGCTCCTCCTTCGAGGACGGCACGCTCACCAGCGACGTCGTCATCGTCAACTGGCCGATGATCGACTACGTCGAGGGGCCGCTGTACGGCGTCGAGCCCGCGGCGGCCGCGCGCCACCTGGCCGGCGCGCGGCAGATGAGCCTGTCCTTCCTGTACTGGATGCAGACGGAGATGCCGCGCCCCGACGGGAGCACCGGGCTGCCCGGGCTGCGGCTGCGCGGCGACGTCGTGGGCACGGCGGACGGGCTGTGCAAGGGCCCGTACATCCGCGAGTCCCGGCGCATCCGGGCGGTGTACACGGTGACGGAACAGGACGTGTCCCTCGCGGTACGGGGTGACCGCGGGGCGGTCGCGTACGAGGACTCGGTCGGCATCGGCTCGTACCGCATCGACCTGCACCCCTCCACCGGCGGCGACAACTACATCGACGTGGGCTCCTCGCCCTTCCGCATCCCGCTGGGCGCCCTGCTGCCCGAGCGGATGGGCAACCTGCTGCCCGCCGCCAAGAACATCGGCACCACCCACCTCACCAACGGCTGCTACCGGCTGCACCCGGTCGAGTGGAACGCCGGCGAGGCCGCAGGACTGCTCGCCGCGTACTGCCTGCGCCACCGCACCACCCCGCACCAGGTCCGCGCCCGGCCCGCCCGACTCGCGGACTACCAGCGCGCGTTGACCGGCCACGGCGTCGAACTCGCCTGGCCCGACATCCGCGGTTACTGAACCCGAGGGAGCAAGAAGATGACGGGACGCATCGACAGGAGAAGGCTGCTGATGGCCGGCGGGTCGCTGGTGGCGGCCGGGGCAGTGGGCGGACTCACGCTGAACGGCTGCGACTTCAGTACGGATCCGGCGGGCGGCGGGGACACGGGGCCGGTCGAGGGGAAGGGGCAGGCGCCCGAGCTGCAGCGACTGGTCGACGAGGGGAAGCTGCCCGCGCTGTCGAAGCGGCTGCCGGCGGAGCCGCTCGTGGTCCGCCCCGTCGACCGGGCGGCGGCCTACGGCGGCACCTGGCGCAACGCGCTCATCGGCGCGGGCGACGCCGGCCGCCTCGGCTACGCCTTCGCGTACGAGAACCTGGTCCGCTGGGACCGGGACTGGAAGAAGATCATCCCGAACGTCGCCGAGTCGTTCAGCGAGAGCGAGGATGCCACGCGGGTGACGTTCAAGCTCCGCAAGGGCCTGAAGTGGTCCGACGGCGAGCCCTTCACCGCGGACGACATCGAGTTCGCCTTCCGGGACCTGATCACGAACAAGGAGATCATCCCGGACACGCCGGGCCAGTACACCGTCGGCGGGGGCCCGGCGAAGCTGCGGAAGATCGACGCGTACACCGTGGAGTTCACGTTCGCCGGGCCCAACGCCCTTTATCTGACGGGCATGGCCAACGAGGTCTACGACATGCTGACCCGGCTGCCCAAGCACTACCTCGGCCAGTTCCACCCCGGCCTCAGCCCGGACGCCGAGAAGGCGGCCAGGGAGATGGACTACGCGGGCCCGATGGAACTGCTCCAGGACGCGCTCTACGCGGGGATGCTCTGGAAGGACCCGCGGCTGCCCCGGCTGCACGCCTGGCTGCCCGACGACGCCATCGGCGGTGGCACGCGCATGCGGTTCACCCGCAACCCGTACTACTTCAAGGTCGACCCGGAGGGCAACCAACTGCCCTACCTCGACGGCGTCGACTTCGCCATGGCCCAGGACGCCGAAGTGGTGCTGCTCAACGTGCTCCGGGGCGACATCGACATGATCGAGCGCAACGTCACCACCACCAAGAACAAGCCGGTGCTGGCCCGGGACCGGACCAAGGGGCACTACCGCTTCTTCGACCTGGCGTCGGACAAGCTCAACACCCTGACGATCATGCTCAACCTCACCTGCAAGGACGAGACGAAGCGCGAGGTCTTCGGCAGCCGCGACTTCCGCATCGGCCTGTCGTACGCCATCGACCGCCAGAAGGTCATCAAGGCGGTGCACGCCCGGCAGGGCGAGCCCTGGCAGGTCGCCCCCGCGCGCGACTCCGGCTTCTTCGACGAGGAGATGGCCAAGCAGTACACCGAGTACGACCCGGACAAGGCGAACGAGCACCTGGACCGGGCCGGTCTGCGGCGGGACGGCGACGGGCCGCGGCGCGGCCCGGACGGCGAGCCGGTCTCCTTCCGCATCCTGGTCAGCGCCGGGGCCGGGAAGCCCGAGCTGGCCGACGCGCTGGAGATCATCAAGCCCATGTGGGAGGCCGTCGGCGTGCGGATGAGCGTGCAGGCGGAGGACGAGACCCTGCGCATGCAGCTCATCCAGGGCAACGGCCACGAGGCACTCGCCTGGGACGGGGACGGCGCCCTGGACCCCGTCAGCACCCCCGCCTTCTTCATGCCGGAGTGGGGCGAGAACAACGCCTTCTGCCCCGAGTGGTTCACCTGGCTGGCCACCGGAGGGGAGGAGGGCATGGAGCCGCCGGCCCACGCCAAGGAGCAGTACCGCCTCTACCACGAGGAGATCGTGGCCGAGACGGACGAGAAGCGGCGTGCCGCGACGATGAAGCAGATCCTCGCCATCGCGAAGGAGCAGTTCTACACCATCGGGATCAGCACCCCGCTGCCCGGCTACGGCGTCGTCGGCGAGACCTTCCGCAACGTGCCCGAGAAGAGCTTCTTCGCCGCCAAGTACCCCATGCCGGGCGCCATGAACCCCGAGCAGTTCGCCATCGGCGCGTAACGGGCACACGGCTGACGGGACGGTCGAGCAGTGTTGAGCTACCTGGCACGTCGGTGCCTCTACATGATCCCCACGCTCTTCGGGATCTCCGTGGTGGCCTTCGCCATCATCCAGTTGCCCCCGGGTGACTTCCTGACCACCCTCGCCGCCCGGCTGGAGAACCAGGGCGAGCGGATGGACGAGGCGCAGATGTCCGCGCTGCGCGAGCGCTACGGGCTGGGCGAGCCGGTGTACGAACAGTACTGGAAGTGGGTCTCCGCGATCGTGCTGCACGGCGACTTCGGGGAGTCCTTCGAGTACGGGAAGTCCGTGTCCAGCCTGGTCATGGACCGGCTGCCGCTCACCGTCGTCCTCGCGGTCTCGACCCTCCTGGCGACCTGGCTGCTGGCGTTCCCCGTCGGCCTGTACTCGGCGGTGCGGCAGTACTCGGTCGGCGACTACGTGGCCACCACGGTCGGGTTCCTGGGCCTCGCCATCCCCAACTTCATGATCGCGCTGGTCCTGATGTACCTGGGCCACAGCGTCTTCGGGATGAGCGTCGGGGGGCTCTACTCGCCCGAGTACGAGGACGCGGCCTGGAACCTGGGCAAGTTCCTCGACCTCCTCAGCCACCTGTGGGTGCCCGTGCTGGTGCTGGGAGCGGCGGGCACCGCCGGCCTGGTGCGGGTGCTGCGCGCCAACCTGCTGGACGAGCTGCGCAAGCCGTACGTCGTCGCCGCCCGGGCGCGCGGCATGCCGGAGCGCAGGCTGGTCCTGAAGTATCCGCTGCGGGTCGCGCTCAACCCGTTCGTCTCCAACGTCGGCTACGTGCTACCGGCGCTGGTGTCGGGCGAGGTCATCGTCTCCCAGGTGCTGTCGCTGCCCACCACCGGGCCGCTGCTGCTGGGCGCGCTGCGCAGCCAGGACATGTACCTGGCCAGCTCCATCATTCTCATCGTCAGCCTGCTGACCGTGATCGGCACCCTGCTCTCCGACGTACTGCTGGCCTGGCTGGACCCACGGGTCCGGCTGGCCCAGGGATGAGGGACGACCATGCGCATACGCACCCGGCCCGCGCCGTCCGCAGAACCGGCCAGGCACGGCGCCTCCCAGTGGCGGCTCATCTGGCGCCGGTTCCGCAGGCACAAGCTCGCCATGGCCGGCCTGATCGTCACCCTCGCCTTCTACTTCGTCGCGCTGTTCGCGGAGTTCCTGGCGCCCTACGGCACGGACTACCTCAACGACGACTACCCGTACGCCCCGCCGCAGACGGTCCAGTTCAGCGGCGGCCTGCACGTCGACGGCTACACGACGACCGTGGACGACGAGACGTACGAGCAGACCTTCACCACCGACCCGTCGGCGGAAGTCCCCATCGGCTTCTTCGTCAAGGGCGACGAATACCACCTCTTCGGCCTCATCCCCTGGGACCGCCACCTCATCGGCCCCAAGGAGCCCGGCGCCGCGATGTTCCTGCTGGGCGCCGACCGCAACGGGCACGACCTGCTCTCCGAACTCATCCACGGCACCCGGGTGTCGATGACCATCGGACTGGTGGGCGTCGTGGTGGCGTTCCTCCTCGGCGTGACGCTCGGCGGGATCTCCGGCTACCTGGGCGGCAGAGCCGACACCGCGATCCAGCGGCTCGTCGAGTTCTTCATGTCCCTGCCCCATCTGCCCCTGTGGCTGGGTCTGGCGGCGGCCCTGCCGCCCGACTGGGGGCCGCTGCGGCGGTACTTCGCCATCACGGTGGTGCTGGCCATGATCGGGTGGACCCATCTGGCCCGGGAGGTACGCGGCCGCTTCCTCGCCCTGCGCCAGGAGGAGTTCGTCACCGCGGCCCGCCTGGACGGCTGCACCCGCCGCCGGGTGATCTTCCGGCACCTGCTGCCGTCCACCAGCAGCCACCTCATCGCCCAGCTCTCGCTGTCCATCCCGGCGATGATCCTGGCCGAGACCGCGCTGAGCTTCCTCGGCCTGGGCCTCCAGGCGCCCGTCGTGAGCTGGGGCGTGCTGCTGCAGGACGCGCAGAACATCCGCGTGCTCTCCTCCGCCCCGTGGCTGATGCTCCCCGGCCTCGCCGTCGTCACCGCGGTACTGGCCCTCAACTTCGCCGGCGACGGGTTGCGCGACGCCGCGGACCCCTACAGGAAGTGACGGAACGAGACGATGGCCCCTGAACCGGACCCCCCGTTGCTCGACATCAGCGACCTGAAGACGCACTTCGACACCCAGGAGGGCACCGTCCGCGCCGTGGACGGGGTGAGCTTCACCGTTCCGCGCGGCAGGATCGTCTGCGTCGTGGGGGAGTCGGGCTGCGGCAAGAGCGTGACCGCGCGCTCCGTACTCGGCCTGGTCGAGGAGCCGGGCCGGATCGTCGGCGGCTCGATCCGCTTCTACGCCGATGGGGCCGCGGACTCCGAAGCCGCCGCAGACGGCGAAGGCCCCGCGGACGGCGCTGCGGCCGAGGGCGCCGCGGACACCGCGCAGGCCCGGTCCGTCGACCTGGCCGCGCTCGACCCGCGGGGCGAGGAGATCCGCGCCGTCCGCGGCGGCCGGATCGCGATGGTCTTCCAGGAACCGATGGCCGCCCTGTCGCCCATGTACACCGTCGGTGACCAGCTCGTCGAGGCCATCCGGCTGCACCTGCCGCTGAGCCGGGAGGCGGCCCGCGCGCGGGCCGTGCAACTGCTGGAGCGGGTGGGCATCCCCGGCGCCGAGCGGCGCATGGACGCGTACTCCTTCCAGCTCTCCGGCGGCATGTGCCAGCGCGTGATGATCGCCATCGCGCTCTCCTGCGACCCCGAGTTGCTCATCGCCGACGAGCCGACCACCGCGCTGGACGTCACCACCCAGGCCCGGATCCTGGACCTGCTGACCGAGATACAGTCGGACTCCGGCATGTCGGTCCTCTTCATCACCCACGACCTCGGTGTGGTCGCCGAGATCGCGGACGAGGTGGTGGTGATGTACCTCGGCACGGTGGTCGAGCAGGGCCCCGTGGACGCCATCTTCCACGACCCCGCACACCCCTACACCCGGGCCCTCCTCGGCTCCGTACCCCGCATGGGCGCCGGTGCCCGGCAGCGGCTGGCCTCCATCCGCGGCAACGTGCCGCACCCCTCGGAGCGCCCCGCCGGCTGCCCGTTCCACCCGCGCTGCGCGAGCGCGGTCGCCGGGGTCTGCGACACGGCGGAGCCGCCCGAGACGGCGCTGTCCGAGGACCGCAGGGTCCGCTGCGTGCTGCACGGCGACCCGCCGCCGGCCGTCCCCGCGGCGGCCACGGCCGAAGGAGCCCGGGCATGACCGACACCGTGCTCCCGGACACCGCCGCGGCCGCACGCACGGCCCCGGTCCTCGAAGTCCGCGGCCTGCGTACGCATTTCCCCGTCAAGCGCGGCTTCCTCGGCCGCACCGTCGGCCACGTCCGCGCCGTCGACGGCGTCGACCTCTCCGTCCGGCCCGGTGAAACCCTCGGCCTGGTGGGGGAGTCGGGCTGCGGGAAGACCACCCTGGGCCGCAGCGTCGCCCGTATCCTCCAGCCCACCTCGGGCCGGATCTCCTACCGGCCGGAGGCGGCGGCGGAGCCGGTGGACGTCGCCGCCCTGTCCGGCCGCGGGCTGCGTGCGTACCAGCGGCAGGTCCGGGTCGTCTTCCAGGACCCGTTCTCCTCGCTCAACCCCCGGATGACGCTGCTGCAGATCGTCGGTGAGCCGCTGCGCTCGTACGGCATCGCCACCGGGGCCGAGCTGGAGGACCGGGTGGCGGCCATGCTCACCCGCGTCGGGCTGTCGCCCAAGTACCTGCACCGCTACCCGCACGCCTTCTCCGGCGGCGAGCGGCAGCGCGTCAGCATCGCCCGCGCGCTGATCGTGGACCCGAAGCTGGTCGTCGCCGACGAGCCGGTCTCCGCGCTCGACGTGTCCGTCCGCGCCCAGATCCTGAACCTGCTGCGCGACCTCCAGGACGAGTTCGCGCTGACCTACCTGTTCATCTCCCACGACCTGTCGGTGGTGGAGAGCGTGTGCGACCGGGTCGCCGTGATGTACCTCGGCAGGATCGTCGAACTGGCCGAGACGGACGAGCTGTACGCCCGCCCCCGTCACCCCTACACCGAGGCGCTGCTGTCCGCGGTGCCCCGCCCGGACCCGCGGCTGCGCGGCAGCGCCCGCCGTATCCGGCTCTCCGACGACCTGCCCGACCCGGCGCACCCGCCGGCGGGCTGCTCGTTCCACACCCGCTGCCGCTTCGCCCGCCCCGGCCTCTGCGACGTCCCGGAAAAGCCGCCCGGGCCGGTCCCTGCCACCGGCGGCGCCGACACGGGACACCGGGTCGCCTGCCACCTCGCCGGCGAACTCACGCTGACCGGAGTCCACGAAACCCCTGGAGCGACCGCATGACCGACAGGACCGCCACGGAGCCCACCACCGCAGCACTGCGGGGCCTCGTCGGCAAGCTCACCCTGGAGCAGAAGGTACGGCTGCTCACCGGCGCCGACAACTGGGCCCTGCACGCCGAGCCCGCCGTCGGCCTGCGCCGGATCGTCCTGTCCGACGGACCCAGCGGGGTGCGCGGCGAGAGCTGGGACGGCCGTTTCACGGCGCTCAACCTGCCCTCCGCCACCGCCCTGGCCGCCTCCTGGGACCCCCGGATCGCCTACCGCTACGGCGCCATCATCGCCTGCGAGGCCCGCCGCATGGGCGTCGACGTCGTCCTCGGCCCCACCATCAACCTGCA
Organism: Streptomyces sp. NBC_01808; assembly: GCF_035917395.1. NCBI lineage: Bacteria > Bacillati > Actinomycetota > Actinomycetes > Kitasatosporales > Streptomycetaceae > Streptomyces > Streptomyces sp. NBC_01808. The sequence goes on along the minus strand of NZ_CP109072.1, from coordinate 225,885 downwards.
CCGCAGCCCCCTGGGCGGCCGGCACTTCGAGGCGTACTCCGAGGACCCGCTGCTCACCTCCCAGCTCGCCGCCGCGTTCGTCCGCGGGGTCCAGGACGGCGGCGTCGGCGCCACACCCAAGCACTACGTCGCCAACGACGCGGAGACCGACCGCCTCACCGTCGACAACCGCATCGGCGAACGCGCCCTGCGCGAGCTGTACCTCGCCGCCTTCGAGGACACCGTGGCCGGCGAGCGGCCCTGGATGGTGATGTCCGCCTACAACTCCGTCAACGGCACCAGGATGAGCGAGCACACGCTGCTCGCCGAGCCGCTGTGCGGCGAGTGGGGCTTCGACGGCGTCGTGGTCTCCGACTGGTGGGCCGTCCGCAGCACCGAGCCCGCGGCGCTGGCGCGCCAGGACCTGGTGATGCCAGGACCCGAAGGACCGTGGGGCGGCAAGCTGACCGCGGCCGTGCGGGACGGCCGGGTGCCGGAGGAGGCAGTCGACGAGAAGGTGCTGCGGATCCTACGTCTCGCGGTCCGGGTGGGTGCGCTGGAGGGCTTCGCGCCGGCCGTCGCCGTGCCGCCGGCCGGGGAGGACGGGCCCGCGCTCGCGCGGGAGGTGGCCGCCGCCGGCACCGTGCTCGTACGTAACAGCGGTGAGCTGCCCTGGTCGGCGAGCGGCCTGCGCTCCGTGGCCGTCATCGGGCACCTCGGCTTCCTGCCCCGCACCCAGGGCGGCGGCAGCGCCACCGTCGAGCCCGACCGGGCCGTCTCGCCGCTGGAGGACCTACGGGCCGCGCTGCCCGGCACCCGCGTCGACTGGCACCTCGGCGCCCTCGCCCAGCGCGGCATCGCCCCCTTCGCGGGCAGTGACCTCACCGATCCGGTCAGCGGCCGGCCGGGCGTGCGCCTGGTGTGCCGAGGCGCCGACGGCACCGTGGTCCTCGACGAGCACCGGCGCGACGCCAACCTGGCCCGCCTGGGCTCGGCCCGGCTCGCCCACACCGCGACCGTCGAGGTCACCACGCGCTATCTGCCGGTGCGCTCCGGCCCGGTACGGATCGGGGTCGCGGGCGCCGGAGCCCTCCGGCTACTGGTCGACGGCACCGAACTCCTGCGGGAAGAACTCGTCCACACCGGCGAGGAGTTCGGCGGCGGTCTCGTCTCACCGCCGCACGCGAGCGTGCCCGTCGAACTCGCCGCCGGCGAGCCGGTGGACATCGCCGTCCGCCTCGACCTGCCGCCGCGGCAGGGCCCGGACTCCGGCGTCACCCTCCTTGCCGGGCTCGACCTCGACACCGGCGCACCCGACGCCGAGATCGCCGCGGCGGCCACGGCGGCACGCGACGCCGACGCCGCCCTCGTCGTCGTCGGCACCGGACCCGAGGTGGAGAGCGAGGGCTTCGACCGCACCACCCTGGCCCTCCCCGGCCGGCAGGACGACCTGGTCCGCGCGGTCGCGGCGGCCAACCCCCGCACCGTGGTCGCCGTGAACGCGGGCGCGCCGGTGCTGCTGCCGTGGCGGGACGACGTCGCCGCCGTGCTGCTCACCTGGTTCGGCGGCCAGGAGTTCGGGCACGCGCTCGCCGACGTGCTGATCGGCGCGGTGGAGCCCGGCGGGCGGCTGCCCACGACCTGGCCGGCGGACGAGGCGGACGTGCCCGTGCTGTCCACCACGCCGGCGGCGGGGCGGCTCCCGTACGACGAGGGCATCCGGATCGGCTACCGCGCCTGGCTGGAGTCCGGCGCCGAGCCCGCGTACCCCTTCGGACACGGCCTCGGATACACCACCTGGGCCCCGCCGACGGCCGAGATCCCCGGCGAACTCGCCGCCGGGGAGGATCTGCTGCTCACCGTCGGCCTGCGCAACACCGGAGAGCGCCGCGGCAAGCAAGTGGTCCAGGCGTACCTGTCCCGCCCCGCCGGCGCCGTCGACCGGCCGGTGCGCTGGCTCGCCGGGTACGCGACCGTGACGGCCGGCCCGCGGCAGACCGCCACCGCCGACCTGCGGATCCCGGCCCGTGCGTTCCAGCACTGGGACGGCGCCTGGCACACCGAACCGGGCGGCTACCAGGTGCACCTCGGCTTCAGCTCGGCGGATCTCGCGGTCACCCAGACCGTACGGATCCACTGAGACCACCCCGCACCGGAGAGGAGGACCGCAACCGCATCGGCACCACCCCCCACCGAATCTTCGTTCCCAGGAGAGCCGCATGCACAGAAAAGCACGAAAGCTCCTGCTCGCCCTGCTCGCCGCGGTGGCGGTGCTCGTCACCGTCATCGCCCCGGGACAGGCCACCGCCGGGCCGGCACCCGAAGGCGCCGCACCCGAGGCGGCCGTGCCGTGGCTGAAGACCGAGGGCAACCGCATCAAGGACGCGGCGGGCAACCCCGTCACGCTGCGCGGCGTGTCGATGATCGGGCCGCGCCACAACAACGAGTGCAGCGCCTGCAACCCCAAGCCGATGGCGGAGCTCATCAACCGGGCCACCGACCCCGCCCTGGGCTGGCACTCCAAGGTGATCCGGCTGCCCGTCACCGAATGGGCACCCAACGACTCACTCAGCCTGGAGGAGAACTTCCGCCAGCACATCGACCCGTACGTCCAGCAGGCCGTCGCCCGCGGTGTCTACATCATCGTGGACCTGCACAAGGTGCAGGACTACGGCGGCACGAGCGGCATGCCGCAACAGCGCGTCCTGGACTTCTGGTCGTACGTCGCACCGAAGTACAAGGACATCCCGAACGTCATCTTCGAGGTCTACAACGAGCCCATCAACCCCGACTCCTGGGCGACCTGGAAGAGCTACATCCAGCCCGTCGTGAACAAGGTCCGCGCCGCCGCCCCGAAGAACCTCATCCTCATGGGCGGCCCGCAGTGGAGCACCCGCGTCAACCAGGCCGCCGCCGATCCCATCAGCGGCGGGAACATCGCGTACGTCTACCACCTCTACCCCAACCAGGGCGCGGCGACCGCCGCCAACCTCGACGCGAAGTTCGGCAACGCCGCGAAGAAGATCCCGGTGATCCTCACCGAGTTCGGCTGGAACCCGGAGGGCCCCTGGTCCGACCCGGTCACCAAGGGCACCACCTCGGGCTGGGGCACGCCGCTGCGCCAGTACCTGGACGCACGCCCGGAGATCAGTTGGGTCGCGTGGGCCTACAGCAACTACTGGAAGCCCATGATGTACGACCACGACTGGAACCTGCTCGGCGGTGAGCACCAGGGCCAGTTCATCAAGCAGTGGCTGGCCGACAAGAAGACCGCCGACCAGCCCGCGCACGGCTGACCCGGCACACAGGCTCCGCCGCCCTCGACGGCGGCGGAGCCCGCCCGCGGAAGGCCCCGCGGCCGGGCCGTCCGCCGGGAAGCGACCGCCGAAAAAACCCAGGGCCCTTTCCGCCGCCCGCTGTTACGGTTGAGTCCGCCGCGAAGCGAAGCCCGGGGCTACTTCCCTTTCACCGGAGAACGAATTCCCCGGGCGACTGGTACTCGCAGCACCCTTCGGGGATTTAGACAACTGGATACGGGTGACCGGCGAAGCGCAGTGCGGAGATACTTCGTTTCGAGAACGAGGAGGTTGCAGGTTCGAATCCTGTCGCCCGCCTGACCGCGGGTGTAGCTCAACGGCAGAGCACCTGTGCTTCGCACGTCCGGTACTCGCCGGTCTCCCGTGTCCAGTTGCCGCCCCCGACTGCCGGTCGCTTTGCGGCCGGGCCGACAACTGCAAAAAGGCACCGCGAAGCGCAGTGTGGGCCTACTTCCACTTTTAATGGAGAGGTCGCGGGTTCGAATCCCGTCGTCGGCTTCGGGCCGGCGTAGCTCAGCGGCCAGAGCGCCACGTAGCTCACGCGACTGGTACTCGCGGTGCCTTTTTGCAGTTCTGTCCGTCGGCCCGGAACCCTTTCTCCAGCCTTGGGGGACCGCTATGGGCAAGTTCACCTCCGCGCGCGCCGGCCCCGGCTCGCCGGTGACCACGACCGGCACGACCGACACCTTCGAAGGCGGCGCCGGCTTCACCCGGGACGCCAAGAGCGACCTCTTCCTTTTCGCCGCGGTCAACATAGTCGGTGAGGGCGCCTTCTACGAGGGCGCGGGGGAGCGCGACCGGCGGTTCCGCGACCTCGTGCATGCCGCGACGAAGCAGGACCCGGACTGGGTCGCCGCCTTCGTGCCGTACCTGCGAGGTCAGATGAACATGCGCTCGGCGGCGATCGTGATGGCCGCGGAGTCCGCGCTCGCCCGCCGCGGCGGCACCGACCGCGAACCGACCGTCCCGGTGCGGAAGATGGTCGCCTCCGCGATGCTCCGCGCCGACGAGCCGGCCGAGTTCACCGCCTACTGGAAGCAGCGCACCGGCAAGGCGACGCTGCCCGGCGGCGTGCAGCGCGGTATCGGCGACGCCGCCGCGCGGCTGTTCACCGAGCGGGCCGCCCTGAAGTACGACGGGGCGAACGCGCAGTGGCGCATGGCCGACGTCGTGACCCTGGCCAAGCCCACTCCGGCGGCGCCGTGGCAGGCCGACCTGTTCGACTACCTCGCCGACCGCCGCTGGAAGCGGGACACGGTGCGCGTCACCGAGCGCCTGCCCGTGCTCACTGCGCACCGGGCCGCGACGGCCAGGCCGCGGGCCGAGCGCCGGGCGTGGTTCCTCGCGGACCCCGACCGGCTGAGGGCGGCGGGCATGACCTGGGAGGAGCTGTCGTCTCTCGGGCCGATGGACGCTGCGGCGTGGACGGCGATCATCCCGCACATGGGTCTGATGGCGCTCTGCCGCAACCTGCGGAACTTCGACGAGGCCGGCGTGCCCGACGAGGTCGCCGCGCAGGTGACCGCGCGGCTGTCGGACCCGGAGCAGGTGCGCCGCTCGCGGCAGTTCCCGTACCGGTTCCTGTCCGCGTACCGGGCGGCGCCGTCGCTGCGCTGGGGCCACGCCCTGGAGCAGGCGCTGTCGGCGTCGACGGCGAACATCCCGGCCCTGCCGGGACGCACCCTCGTCCTCGTCGACACCTCCGCGTCCATGCTGTACCGGGTGTCGGCGAAGAGCCAGGTGCGGCACGTCGACATCGGCGCGCTGTTCGGCACCGCGCTCGCCGCCCGGGGCTGCGACGTCGACCTGGTGGGCTTCGCCGACGGCGTGTTCCGGCACCCGCTGACAAGGGGCGGCAGCGTGCTGCGGCAGGCGGAGGAGTTCTGCAAGCGCATCGGCGAGGTCGGGCACGGCACGGAGACCGTCGCCGCGCTGCGCAGGACGTACGACGGCCACGACCGCGTCGTGATCGTCTCGGACATGCAGGCGTTCGCGTACCCGGGCCGGGGCCTGGGCCGGGGGACGTCGGTGTCGGACGCGATCCCGGCCGGGGTGCCGATGTTCGGCGTCAACACCACCGGCTACGGCAAGGCGTCGATCGACACCGCCCGGCCGCACCGGTACGAGATCGGTGGCTTCAGCGACGCCCTGTTCCGCATGATCAGCCTCCTCAGCCGGAACCGCACCACCGACTGGCCCTGGGAGAACTGACCGCACCCGCCGAGTTCCCCGCCGCCTCCGGGCGGCGGGGGCTCGGTGCTATGCCGCGCAGGTGGGGGGCCATGGACAGCGTGAACTCGTCGGTGGCGCCCACGCCGCCGAGGTGCCCAGTTGGGACGTGTGGATCTGGTCAGTCGCCCGTCCACGACTGTCGGTTCAGTCGCCGGAGTGGTCCGGCAGGAGTTGAGCCGCGAGCGATCGTGCCGTGGCAGTGAGCGTGGCCGTGTCCATCCCGGTCCGGCTCATGAACACGATCCCTTGTTGCGCGGCCAGGAGGGCCCGCGCGAGTGCGATCGGATCCGCTCCGGCCGGCAGGTCGCCCTCGCGTTGGGCGCGGGCGACGCAGTCGCCGATCAGCGCGGTGGACGTCTCGTACGTGCGGTGGGCGTGGTCGAGGACTTCCGGATCGGCGTTGCCGAGTTCGCAGGTGCTGTTGGCCATCAGGCAGCCACGCCGTGTGCCGGCGCCGGTCGGGTCGTCGATCGGTGCCTCTAGGAGCATGCGCAGGGCGTCCAGGGCCCGTGGAGTCTCGGCGAGGGCCTTCCGCAGATGGCCATGGTTTTCGTCGGTGTAGCTGTGCAGCGCCCGGAGGAAGAGCTGACGCTTGTCGCCGAACGCGGCATACAGGCTGCCTTTGCCCAGGCCGCTGACCCGCATCAGGTCTTCCAGTGAGGTCGCGGCGTAACCGGCGTCCCAGAACTGATCACGGACGGCGTTCAGCACCTGCTTCTCGTCGAACGATCGCGGACGTGCCATGTGAACAGCATACGGGTTCTTGACCGTGCGGTCCATCATGCTTATGGTGGACCGCACGGTCAAGAACCCGTGGCACGTTGCACCTAGAGAAGTGGGAAGCGCATGGGAAAGCTGGACGACAAGGTGGCGATCGTGACCGGCGGGTCGCGGGGGATCGGGGCGGCGTCGGCGCTGGCGCTGGCTGACGAGGGTGCCGATGTCGCGATCAGCTACTCGTCCTCGGCGGATCAGGCCAAGGCCGTGGTCGCCGACCTGGAGGCAAAGGGGGTGCGCGCGGCAGCCTTCCAGGCCGACCAGGCGGACGCGGCGCAGGCGGCGGGCCTGATCCGGCGCGTGGTCGAGCAGTTCGGGAAGCTGGACATTCTGGTCAACAACGCGGGCGTCACCGTCGCCGGCCCGATCGACAGCGAGCTCGCCGACGAGTCTGCCTTCGACCGCCAGCTCGCCGTCAACTACACCAGCGTGGTGGCCGCGATCCGGGCGGCGTTCCCGCTGCTGCCCGATGGCGGGCGGATCGTCAGTATCAGCTCGGGTGTGGGAACACGGGTGGGCTTCCCCGGGATGACCGACTACGCCGGCACCAAGTCGGCCCTTGAGGGATACAGCCGGGGCGCAGCCCGCGATCTGGCCCACCGGGGCATCACGGTCAACGTCATCCAGTCCGGGTTCGTCGACACCGAGATGAACCCCGCCGACAGCCCGGCCGCGCCTGTGTTCCTTCCGACCACCGCGATGGGGCGGTACGGCAGGCCGGAGGAGATCGCCGCAGGCGTCGTCTTCCTCGCCAGCCCGCAGGCCTCCTACGTCACCGGCGCAGTACTGAGGATCGATGGCGGATACGGCGCATAGCCCCACCGCGCGAAGTCTTCGTCGAATTCGGAAACTCGCTGTGACCGGCTCGCAAGCGCCAGGGTCACCCGAGTCCGACGCCTCGGCGCCGGAGTACGCACCGAGCGCGGCCCGGAAGCGGTAGTTGCTTTCCGGCGTGAACAGCGTCTCGTAGTACGTCAGCAGCGCGTCCTGGTGCTCGTACAGCTCGCTGTACAGGGAGCGGTTGCCGTAGTACGTGTGCAGCTCGCGCGGCATGACGAAGTAGGCGGAGTCCCAGGCGGGGACGGCCTTCCAGGTGAGGTTCCAGCCGGGCGTGTGGTCGTAGCCGTAGCCGCCCTTGACCGCCGGCAGGATCATGGGGAGCTGGCCGGTGGAGATCTGGCCGTCGGGGAAGCCGCGCAGGTACTTGGTGAAGGCGGCGTTGACGTCCCAGGTGAGTGACTCCGACTCGGAGCTGGCCATGGTGTCGCCGGTCCAGCCGTTCTTCTCCCGCGAGGGCGTGTCGGTGGGTTTCTGGACGAGGTTGTTCTGCTCGGCCCACTCCAGGTTGCGCTGGATGCGGTTGAGCAGGGCGTTGTCCGTGGTGAAGGTGCCGGTGCGGGCGAAGCCGGAGCGGGCGACGTGCACGTGGAACAGCCGGGAGTCGCGGCGCGGGTCGACCGCGCGGCCCAGGGCCGCGTCGAGGTTGCGTACCTCCAGGTAGCGAAACCCCCGGTGGCTGAACTGCGGCTCCCAGGTCTGGTGTGCCGCCGGGCCGAGCGTGTAGTAGTTCGTCTGCAGGTTGGCGTCGTGGAAGTAGTTCTCCTCGACCGGCGTGAGCGGGCGTCCGGCGTGCCGTCGCCGGAGACCTGATTGGCGCCGGACATGCGCAGCGTGACGCCCGCGGACGCGCGCGGCACGCCGGTCAGCGACAGCACCGGGAAGCCGGTGACGATCTGCCCGAAGTCGAGGATCCAGGCGTCGGAACCGGGCGCGCTGCGCCGCATCGAGACCGGGCGGAGGGTCTGGCCGACGACGACCGGCTCGGCCTCGTGGACCCTTATCCGCGCCGGGGAGAAGCCGTCCGGGACGGTGGCGGCGGGCAGCGGTCCGTGGTGCTCCGGGGCGGGGTCCTGGCAACTGCCCGGCTCGACGAGCACCGTGGCCGGCGCCCACCGGCCGCCCGTGCGCAGGCCGGATCCACGCCGCCAGTCGCCGAGCCCGGCGGCGAGTCGGGCGTCGTACTTCTCGCCGGAGTAGACGGAGTCGAAGGTCGTCGGGCCGTCGGCGGTCTTCCACGACCCGTCGGTGACCACCGTCGTGGTGGCGCCGTTCGCGTATGTCACCACCAGCGCGGCCCGCATCCGCGGTGCTCCCGCGTACGGCGCCATGTGCCAGTACCACTCCTGCGGGGTGGTCACGCCGTACCAGCCGCGGCCCAGCTCGGCGGCCAGCACATTCTCAACACCCGGGCGGACGAGGCGGGTGACGTCGAAGGTGTCGTAGAGCACGGTCCTGTCGTAGGTGCTGTGGTCGGTCAGCAGGCGGGGCACGTTGGACAGGTCCGCGGCGGGCTGCCGGCCGTCGGTGGTGAGCGGCTCGCCGTTGACGGTGAAGACGACGTTCCCCGCGGCGCTGAGGTACAGCCGGGCCCGGGCGACCTCGCCGTGCGGCAGCGGCTGCGCCGTGCGGAGCAGGGGGGCCGGGTTGGCGATCGGCAGCATGGCGTTCTTGGCCACGAAGGTCAGCCCGGCGGACGTGCCGACGCCGCTCTCGAAGGGGTTCGCCCCCGTGGTGAGGTCCACGTCGAAGCGGGGCGCGCCGGTCCCCTCGACGCGTACGGTGCGTACGACGGCGGAGCTGCCGGAGCCGAAGCCGATCGAGCCGTGCCTGCGGATCTGGTCTCCGTGGAGGGTGCGGGAGTCGACGCGGACACCGTTCACCGACGTGGTCACGGTGGTGCCGTGCGCGGTGAGGACCACGGTGTGGTCCCGATCCGCCCAACTGCCGGGCGTCAGACCCGTGCTCTCCGGGACGTCGACGGTGGCGACGGGCACCGAGCGCACGCCGGTCGCGGTGGGGTTGGTCTCGCTCTGCGGATCGTAGTGGTCCACGCCCCAGTCCGGCTCCGACGTGCCGTCGTCGACCCAGGTGTTGCCCGCGTAGTGCAGGGTGGTCATCTGGAGCCGGATGCGGCCGTTCTGCTGCCGGAGCACCCAGCTCAGCGCCTCACCCCAGGTCTTGCCCACCGGCTCGGCGCGGAACAGCAGCGCCAGCCCCGCCGCGGGGTCGTCACCGCCGCGGAACACGATGGTCTCCGTCAGATCCCGCCAGTCGTGGTCCTGCGGCTCGCGACCGCCGATCCACCGCGCCCCCGCCCAGCCCCGCTCGCCGTCCAGGAGACCGGTCTCCCAACGCGCCGGTTCGCTCCAGCCGGTTGCCCTGCCCCGTTCGTCCCATGCGCGGACCCGCCAGAAGTACGGACGTCCAGAGGCCAGTTCACCGCCCTCGTAGGGCACAGCGGTGCTCTGCGGGCCCGAAACCCTGCCGCTGCGCCACATGTCGGCGCGGCCCGGCGCGGTGCCGGCCTCGATCTCGTACGCGGACTGCCTGCCCACCTGCGGAACCCAGCTGAACACCGGCGCGCTTTCGATGCCCAGCGGCTCTGTCACCGAGTTGACCTGCAGGCCGGCCACCGCCCGCGAGCCTCGCGCGGTGGAGTCCCGGCCCGCGGCACCGGCACCGGCGGCCTGCGCGGGGAGCGCGAGCCCCGCGGCACCGGCTCCGACCGCCCCGACGGCATGGCGGCGGCTGAGGAAGCTGCGCGGATCCGCCGGCATCAGAACCTCCGTTGATACGATTCAAGTATCGCGCCGGAGGCTAGCGGTGGAAGGAACTGGAGACAATCGTCGGCACAGGGGAATCCGAGAGACGCGTGTCCGACCGCAGAATTGAACGATTCAAAGAGGGCGAGGGGCGCCGTAGCGTTCGGCGTGGTCCGCCCGTAGGGCGGCGTCGAACTCCTCGATGCGGGCTGTGAGCGTCGTGACGAGTTCGGGGTAGTGCCGGGAGAGGTCGTAGCACTCCCCGGGATCGCGGGCGAGGTTGAAGAGCTGCGGCAGTTCCTCGGTGGGGGAGAAGGCGCGGCCTGTGAAGTACGGTCCGGGCACGCGGCCCACGTGCAGCTTCCAGTCGCCGCGCCGCACGGCGTTGCAGTTGCCGACGGACGGTGTCCGCTGGTCGTCGTAGTAGAAGAGGTCGCCGCGGTCCACCCCGCGGCCGGTGGTCAGGGCATGCAGGATGCTGCGGCCGTCGATGGTGCGCTCCGGGTCGGGCTCCACGCCCGCTGCCTCGAGGAGGGTCGGGAGAATGTCCACGAGGGAGGTGGGCCGGCGGTAGGTGACCCCGGCCGGCACCACGGCGGGCCACTCGACCACGAACGGCACGCGCTGGCCGCCCTCGTACGTCTCGGCCTTGCGGCCGTACAGGTCCCCGGCGCTGCCGACGTACCACGGCCCGTTGTCGCTGGTGAAGATCACGCAGGTGTTCTCGCGGACGCCGAGGGCGTCGAGCTCATCCAGCAGCACGCCCACGTAGTGGTCGATCTCCTCCACCGAGTCGCCGTGCGGGCCCGCCGCCGAGCGGCCCGCGAACTCCGAGGCGAGGGGCTCGTGCGGCTGCGTGATGGCGAGGTAGACGAAGAACGGCCGGTCGGCATGGGCGCGGATGAAGGAGACCGTCTCCTCCGTGTAACGCCGTGTCAGGCTCGCCTGGTCCGGCGGCTGTTCGACGATTTCGCGGTCGTCGTAGAGCGGCAGCGGCGCCATGTCGTTGGAGTACGGCAGACCGAAGTAGCGGTCGAAGCCGTGCTCCATGGGGTGCAGTGCGGGGTCGACGGCGGGGTTGCCGAGGTGCCACTTGCCGATGTGCGCTGTCGCGTAGCCCGCGCCCTTGAGATACGTGGCGAGTGTCGTCTCCCGCGACGACAGCCCGTTGGTGTGGTCGGGGAAGAGCACGTTCGCGAGGTTCACGCGCGGCGCGTAGCAGCCGGTCAGCAGCGAGGCGCGGGACGGGGTGCAGGTGGGAGCGCCGGCGTAGAAGTCGGTGAAACGCATACCGCGGCGCGCCATGCCGTCGATGACGGGCGTGTCCACGAGCGGCGAGCCGTAGCAACCGGGGTCGCCGTAGCCGAGGTCGTCGCAGTAGACGATCACGACGTTCGGCGCGGCGGCCCCCTCGCCGCGGGCGGGGACGGCGGTGGTGACGCCGGCGACGGCGGCCAGGCCCATGGCGCCGGAGCCTTTGAGGACCGTCCGTCGGGAGGCGGATGCCGTAGGAGAAGTGGCTTCGCCGGGTTGGACGCTCATACGGTCGTCGTCTCCTTCCGCGCCGCAGCCTCGGCGGCGACGTCGTCGCGCAGTTCCTCCAACGGCCCGCGCAGCCGCTCCACGACACCGGGGTGGAGCGCGGCCAGGTTGTACGCCTCGCGGACGTCGGCCGTGACATCGAACAACTGCGGCATGTACGCGGTCCTGTTGGCGCCGAACGCGACGTGCAGCTTCCAGCGGTCGCTGCGCACGGCGTTCAGCCACTCGTTGAAGAAGAGGTAGACCGGTCCCCGGCCGGGGGAGGGACGGCCGGACAGCAGCGCGGACATGTCCTCGCCGTCGAGGCCGTCCGGCGGGTCCACCTCGGCGAGCGCGCACAGCGACGGCGTCAGGTCCAGCAACGAGCGCGGCGTCCGGTCGCGGGTGCGGCTGGTGACGGATGGCCAGGAGGCGAGGAACGGGACGCGGACGCCGCCGTCGAAGACCTCGGGTTTGCGGCCGCGCCGCTGCTGGTTGTGCCCCTCGTAACGCGGGCCGTTGTCGCTGGTGACTATCACCAGCGTGCGGCGGGTCAGGCTCCTGCGGTCGAGGTGACGCAGGAGTACGCCGAGGTAGTGGTCGAGTTGCTCGACCAGGTCGCCGTAGGCACCGGCGGCCGACGCGCCGTGGAAGCGGGGCTCGACCCGGTAGGGGGCGTGCGGCCCGAGGTGGGAGAGGACGGCGAGGAACGGGCCGTCGCGGTGGTCGTCGATGAAGTCGAGGGCGGCGTCGGTGAGTCGGCGCGCGGCGAGCGCCGGGTCCGCGTCGTCGACGACGGCCTTCCGCCCCTCGTGCCAGGCCAGCGGCATGACATCGGTGCCGTACAGGGTGCCGTCGAAGCGGTCGAAGCCATGATCGAGCGGGTGCCGGCCGGGCTGTGCGCCGAGCCGCCACTGACCGAACAGCCCGGTGGCGTAGCCCGCGCTCCCGAGCAGCTTCGCGACGGTGACCGCGTCCGGCGGCAGGCCGGCGTCGGTGCCGGGGATGGTGGAGGCGGGCAGGCCGTAGCGTGCCCCGTAGCGCCCGGTGAGCAAGCCGGCGCGCGACGGCGTGTCGGTCGAGGCGGCGGCGTACATCGCCTCGCAGGCAACGCCGTTGGCCGCGAGCCGGGTCATCGCGGGCGTACGGATGAGGCCCGAGCCGTAAGGGCCGAGATCACCGATGCCCAGGTCGTCCGCCAGAACCACGACAACGTTCGGTGGCGCCATGACCCCGCCTCCCTCCTGTGACAGGAACATGCCGACCATAGAATAGTTTCATCAGGCAGCCAACACCTTTGGTGGCAGGAGAGCGAACTTTCTCCACTGTGAGGCGAAAGTAGCGAGACCTCGCTTTCCCCGTCCCCGGTGGCCGGTCCCTTCCGGTCACCGGGCGCCGTATCCGCCGCCGTCGCGCCGTGGCCACCGCCGGCGGCGCGCTGGCGGTGGTCGGCCTTGCCGTCAGCCTCGCGGCCGGCCTGCCCGGTCTGGGCGCCGAGGACCGTTCCAGGCCCGCCACCCCGCCGCCCAGTAGCCCACCGGCGTCGCCCACGCCGTCCGCACCTCCGTCGGAGGTCCCCAGCGGTGTTCCCACACCGACGCGGAACGACGACCGCGCCGAGACCCCGGGAGCGCCGTCCACCGGCGGCTCCCCGTCCACCGAATCCTGGTAGCAAGGCCGTGCACCGGGGCCACGGCACGAGGCTCTGCCCCGCATCCCCGCCACGCGCGCGGTCGCGCACCGGGGCAGCGAGGCAGAGCCGCCGTCCTGCCTACTCGAAGAACTTCAGGCTGTAGCCCACGTTGGTCGTACTTCCGGGGACGTTGGCGCGCCGGTACGTGGTGTTGCTCCACCAGACCGCCGTCCCGGAGTACCAGAAGCGGTTGGCCCACGTGTAAGGGGTGCCCTTGGCCACCGCATGGAACATCGTGGGGAAACGATTGCCGGATGGCGGGCCGGCGTTGACGTCGCCCTGCGGAAGGATGAACGTGTGGTGGCCGGGGCCGTTGACGTTCACCGTCGTTGTCCAGCCGGACATCATGGACGGCGCGTGCGAGCCGAACAGGCAGCCGTTGCTCTTGTACCAGTCCCAGACGTAGGTGGGATCGCCGCCGGCCCTCAGCCGCAGGTCGGCGATGCAGTACTTGTCGCTCCAACTGCCGTTCGCGGAGTAGACGACATGCAACTGGCCACTGGGGTCGACGATCGGCTGGGGCGCTTCGTTGATGTACGGGTTGCCGACGACGCGCTCCCACGGCTCACGCGGCTGCGAGATGATGTAGCGGCCGCCGGTGGAGGCGGTGGGGCTGCTCATCCGGGCGACGTAGAGGTTCTGTTCGACGTTGGTGTCGCCGGACCAGCCCGACCACACGAACCAGCGCTGCCCGCCGAAGGTGAAGGGCACTCCGTCAATGGCCCACTTGTCGCCGGGCAGGGCCACCTTCACGGCCGCGGAGTATCCGGATGTCGGGTTCGGGGAGCCGATGTGGTACATCCGGTGGGCCGCACCGCGGCCGGCGGCGAAGTAGATGCGGTACTGGCCGTCGTGATGGACGATCTCCGGCGCCCAGACCTCGCCCAGATTCGCGGTGTCCTGCCACACCTGATGCTTGGGGGCGGTGGCCACGGCCTCCGGCGTGGACGCCGTCCGCACCGCGATCCCGCCGTCCACCGATTTGGCGGAGACGTAGAGGCTGCCCACCTTGATGACGCTGGGGTCGGCGCCGCCGACCAGAGCACTGCCGAGCGTGGAAGGCGGATCCGCCGTCGCTGCCGTCGCTGCCTCCTGAGCTGATGGGCCGGTGGGTCCGTCGCCGGGCCTGGCGGCGGTGGCGGCTTGTCCGAGAGCGAGTACGCCGATCAGCCCTAACGGGACGGCACCGGCGAGCCAACGGGAAGGGCGCATCAGGTCCTCCTGGCGTGTACATGACTCACATGGAGAGCGCTCTCAACTGTCACAGCGGCGGGGGAAACCTGTCAAGGAACGGAGCCGTGGCACCGCGGGCAGGCTGCGGTGCGCAAGGGCTGAACGGCGCCACCCCGCCGCGGCGTGTCCGCGCAGGGTGGCGCTCGTTCCCCTTCGGAGCCGGCGCGGGGATGTCGGGTTAACGTCCGTGCACCTCGAACGAGAACAGCGAGTACCCGTACTGGGTGTTGCGCTGCGTCCCGTACATGCGGACGTATCGTGCGTCGGTGGAGACGGGGATCGTCTCCACCCCGCCCGGTCCGCTGGTCGTGGAGTGGACGTCGGTCCAGTCGCCGCCGTCGTCCGAGACCTGGAGCCGGTAGCTCTTGGCGCTGGCCGTCTCCCAGTGGAGTTTCACGGTGCCGATGGCCGTCGTGGCCCCCAGGTCGATGCTCAGCCACTGCGGGTCCGAGTAGTCGGATCCCCAGCGGGTGGTGTCCTGCCCGTCCGTGGCGTTGGCCGGGGCCAGTTCGGCGACCCGAGTGGAGGAGGCGGTGGCGGGCTTGCCGCGTGCCAGGTCCGGAGCCGCGTGCACCTCCAGGCCCCGTAGCGAGAAGCCACGCCCGGTGTACCGCTTGGTGAGGTTCAGGCGGACGAACCGCACCGGCTGGGGGGTGATGGCCAGGGTCCGGGTGCCGCCCGTTCCGGCGGTGGTCGAGTGGACGGTCCGCCAGGTCTCCCCGTCGGGGGAGACCTCGACGGCGTACGCCTGCGCATAGGCCGTGTCCCAGTGCAGCGTCACCGCGTCGGCGAACTGCGGCGTCAGCAGGTCGACCATCGCCCATTCGTCGTCCGAAGGCGCCGAACCCCAGCGGGTACGGGGATTGCCGTCGGTCAGGAAGTGGGCCCCGACGGAGGTGTCCTCTTCGGAGGAGGTGAGCACCGGGCGGCGCAGGGCCACGTTGTTCGCCGTTGCGCCGAGGGTGACTCCCGCTCCCTGGCGGTCGCCGTCGGGGAGGGTGGCGGTCCGGCGGGTGACCTTTCCGAACCGGGTGAGGGTGACGGCGACGGTGACGCCGGGTGCCTGCGGGGCGGAGACGGTGATGACGGGCGCGCCGGGCCCCGACTCGTCGAGGATGACCGTGCAGGGCTCGTCGACGGCGAGGGTCACCCCCTTGCGGACTTCGGCGGTGCCGGGGGAGTAGAAGAGGAGCTGGGAGATGCCCAGGCCGTCGTGGCGTACGCCTTGCAGGGACGGGGTGTTGGCGAGCACCCGCACGGGCAGGTGCTGCGCGTACGCCACGGCCTGGCCCTGATTGACCCCGGGCCGGACGACGTAGGCGTAGGTCGCGTCGCTCGGCTCCACGCCGTGGTCGAGCCAGAGGCCGAACACGTCCTCGGTGACGGGGGTGGGGTCCTGGCCGGTGGCGATGTCGGCCCAGGCCCCGGTGACGGTCTCGTTCTTGACGGTCATGGCGACCGGCTCGAAGAAGGCGTATCCGGTGCCGTCGTGGTAGGCCCACGTTCCGGTACGGGTACGGGTGGCGCCCGGCTCGACGGTGCTTCCGGCGGCGACGACGCTGCCCACCCGGCGTGTCTGGTTGAGCGTGGTCACGACGGGGTTCGGGTCGGTGGAGGTGATGCCTGCGCCGAGTGCGACGAACTCGTCGTCGAAGCAGAAGTAGCCCTTGCGGGCGGTGGTGCCGTACTTGTCCATGTCCAGGGCCGCGGCGCCGTAGAGCCCGTTGTCCACGCCGCCGACGAAGGTGGTCGACTGCCGGTAGGGGTTGCTCGCGTCCAGGGGGACCACGACCGCGGGGTTGGTGCATCCGGGCAGGCGGGACCAGTCCCACACGGGGAACAGGTTGCGGTACTCGTCTCCCCTGCGGGCGATGAACGTGGTGCCGAAGGGGACCCAGTACAGGTAGTTCAGCTTTCGCGGGTTGGAGGAGCGCCACTCGGAGCCGATGGTGCGCGCGGAGACCATCTTGACGGTCACGCCCCAGCCGGGGCGCTTGTGGGCAGCGAAGTCCGAGCGCCAGAAGTACTTGTGGCCCCTCAGCCCCGTGTCGCTGCTCTGGAGGGCGATGTTGCGCCGCAGCCGGTCGAAGTGGCCGGCCTGGCCGGGCAGTACGTCGTCCATCCGCCGGAGGGATTCGAGGGTGCGCTCGGCGTTGCTGCGGTACCGCGGGGCGGGGTTGAGGAAGACGTTGAACTCGGCGTGGTCCCCGTTGATCATCCAGCGGGTCCCGTCCAGGACCCAGCTCGTGTAGTCGTAGACCGACGCGGGCGAGAAGGCGTAGGAGGTGCGTCGCAGGACGTACAGCCACTGCGCGACGTCGGTGAGCATGCTGCGGCCGTACCCGGCCGAGTAGAGCTGGTCTCCGTGCTGGTGGTAGCTGAGGTCGCTCTGGATGCCGTCGCCCGTGTTGAGGAGGATCGCGCGGGCCATGGCGTCGCGTCCGGAGGCGACGAGGGCGGGGTCAGGCGTCAGCAGGCCGCGGAAGATGACGTTCTGCGCGTACCAGACGGCGTTCTGGCCCGTGCCCGACGAACTGCTCTGGAGGACGCCGACGATGTCCGCGGTGCGGGCGGCGTCGAGCTGTCCGTGCAGGAGCAGGCCGATACGCCCCAGACGGAGCTGGATGCCGATGCCTCGCTCCCACCAGTTGACGTTGGTCGGCTTGGCCTGGAACCAGTGCTCGACGCCCTTCTGCACGCCGGCCAGCAGTGCGGGGTCGCGGTGGTGCGGTCCGGCCGGATTGGCGTACGCGGCGGCCATGGCCTGCATGCGGTCCAGCGCCCGGTACGGCGACCACGCCGCCCCGTTGGCGGCGCTGTTGGTGGCGGAGTAGTCCACGTCGCTCCACGAGCCGTCGGCCCGCTGGGCGGACAGGTAGCTCGTGGCCTGGCTCTGGTACGTCCATTCCACCCGGGCGGTGGTGCCGTCGTCGAGCCAGTCGTGTTCGAGGTAGATCCCGAGCAGGGTCGAGCGGATGTCCGCGAGGTCGCCGGTGGTGTCGGCGAACGCCGACGGTACGCGGCCCAGCGGACCGCCGGTCGTGATCAGCGCGGCGAGTGCCGCGCTTGAGGAACCCAGAAAGACTCGGCGTGAAACGGTCACGACGAGACTCCTCTCTGCGAGGTGGGGGCGGGACGGGGATTACGGGACCGTGCGCTCGAGTGCTGCGACGCCGATGGAGCTGTCGGCCATCCCGTAGAAGACGTACGGGATGCCTTCGATCTCCTCGATGGCGGTGGGGAAGACGACGTTGCTGAGGGTGCCCTCGGTCTCCTCCCGGGTCTGCGGGGACAGCCACGGCTGCGGGCTGCGTGCCAGCACCCGGGACGGATCGAGGGCGTCGAGCAGGATGCCGCCGGCCCGGTAGACGGAGCCGTGGCTCAGTTCGAAGCCCTTGGCGACCGGCCCGGTGACGCCGTGGTGGATGAGCAGCCAGCCCTCGGGCACGCGCAGCGGCGGCGGCCCGGCTCCGATCTTGGCCTCCTCGAACGGCATCTGGGGGCCCACGACCGGCGCGGCATGGGTCAGCGAGGTCAGCGCGGACAGGTCGGCGCGGACCGCGTCGGCGTCCGCGTAGGCGATCCAGATGGACGGCCGGGGGTCGGTGACCCCGGCCGGGACTGGGGCGCCTTCGCCGGGCCGCAGCCAGTCCAGTTCCCACATCGGCCGGTGCAGCATGGCGAAGCAGGGCCGCCCGTTCGGTCCGGGCAGCACCTCGGGGAAGAACACCAGGTCCTTGTTGGGGAAGAAGTTCAGGTCGGTGGACAGGCCCGGCCGGTACGCGAAGTGCAGCGGACCCAGGCGCCGCCAGTGGACGGTGTCGTCGGAGACGGCCAGGGCCGGACGGGGGCCGAGGGGCCCGTAGGCGACGTAGGTCATCACGTGCACGCCGAGGTCCGGGAGGAAGGTGATGCGCGGGTCCTCCACGCCGGCGTTGTGCGCGCCGCGCTCGAAGCCCTCGTCCGGGGCCAGGACCACGCCCTGGCGTTCGACGCCGACCGGGACGCCGTCTTCGATCACCACCCGGGCCCGGGCGATGCGGGAGACGTTGCCGGCCGAGACGATCCGCGGAAACAGGTAGAGGTGGCCGTCGGGCCCCCAGGCGGTGGCGGGGTTGAGGACGCCTTCGGCCTCCAGCGGGTCGGCCGGGTCGGCGGTCATGAGTACGCCGACGCGCTTCAGGGCGTAGGGGAGTGCGGTTTCGGCGTTGAGCTGGGTCATACCTACCCTTTGATCGCGGAGCCGAGGTTGGCGGAGGTGAAGTGGCGCTGAAAGAGCAGGAACAGCACCACGGCCGGGACCGCCAGGACGCACGCGCCGGCCAGCACGGCGCCCATGGGGTTGGCCTGGAAGGTGGAGTTGGCCTGGGAGAAGTTCGCCAGACTCACCGCGAGGGGCTGCATGTCCGGGTTCTTGGTGATCAGGAAAGGCCACAGGAACTCGTTCCACGGGCCGATGAAGGTCACCAGCATCGCGGTGAGGATCGCCGGCCGTACGAGCGGCACCGCGACCGAGCGCAGGATGCGCAGTTCGCCGGCGCCGTCCATGCGGGCCGCGTCGAATATCTCCCGCGGTATCTGCAGGAAGTACTGGCGGAAGATGAGCACGGCGACGGAGTTGATGGCGAACGGAAGGATCATCCCGGCGTAGCTGTCGGCCAGGTGGAAGTAGCGCACCACCATCACGTAGAGCGGGATCATCAGCAACTGGAACGGGATCGCCTGCACCAGCAGCACCAGGGCGAAGACCAGGCCGCGACCGCGGAAGTGCAGGATCGCCAGCGCGTATCCGGCGAGGAGCCCGAAGACCAGGGTGCAGGCCACGACCCCGGCGGTCATGATGAGGGAGTTGAGCAGGGCGGTGGTGAGGCTGAAGGAGTCGTCGATTCCGGAGAGGTTGGCCAGGGTCAGGTTGGACGGGTCGGGCACCAGCCCGCCCAGGCTGGTGTCGCGCTTCTTCTGCAGCGCGCCGATGAGCATGTAGTAGAACGGCAGCAGCGCGGCGACGGCGCCCAGACCGAGCGCGCCGTAACGCAGCAGGCGCAGCGAACGGGCCATCAGATTTGCACGGAGGGGACCCTCGCCTTCAGGTGAGGGGGAATCCGCGCTTCCTCCCTTCAGGGTTGTGAAGTGGTAGCATTTTGGTTGTGGCGAGAGGTGATCGTCGGGAGTCGCTGAACCTGCGCGTGCCGCCCGATTTGAAGCGGCAGATCGAGGCCCACGCGCAGCGCATGGGCATCTCGATCAACGCAGCCGCGTGCGTTCTCCTCGCCGAAGGCTTGCGTGTGGAGAAGCGGCGTGAGCGGTGAAGCGGGCGTACAAGTTCCTGCTGCGCCCCACCACCGGGCAGGAAGCCTTGCTGCGGGCGATGCTTGCTGACCACTGCTCCCTCTACAACGGCGCGCTTCAGGAACGCCGGGATGCCTACCGGCACACCTCCAAGACCACAGTCCGCTACGGGCAGCAGTCGGCGCAGCTCAAGGAGATCCGCGCCTTTGACCCCCAGCGGCAGGGCCGCTGGTCGTTCTCCTCTCAGCAGGCCACCCTGCGGCGGCTGGACAAGGCGTTCGCCGCGTTCTTCCGCCGTATCAAGGCCGGGCAGAAGGCCGGCTACCCGCGTTTCAAGGGCATCGGTCACTTCGACACCGTCACCTTCCCGAAAGACGGTGACGGATGCCGCTGGAACAGCACGCCGCACGACCCGCAGACCCGTGTGCGTCTCCAGGGCATCGGACACATCCGCGTGCACCAGCACCGGCCCCTTGAAGGCCGGGTCAAGACGGTCTCGGTCAAGCGTGAAGGCAAGCGCTGGTTCGTCGTCCTGGCCTGCGATGACGTGCCCGCCAAGCCCATCCTGGCCACAGGCGCGGTGGTCGGGATCGACATGGGCATCGCCTCGTTCCTGACCACCAGCGACGGCGAGCACATCGCCAACCCCCGCCACGGCCGCAATGCCAACGCCAAGCTGGCCGACGCACAGCGCGCACTCGACGGCTTCCCCACGCGGCGCAAGGCGAAGGACCGCACGAAGAAGCACCGCGCTGCCACCGCGAAGGTCGCCAAGCTGTACGCGAAGGCGCGGCGCCAGCGCCTCGACCATGCCCACAAGGCCGCGCTGGCCCTCGTGCGTGACTACGACGTCATCGCACACGAACGGCTGGACATCGCGAACATGGTCACCAGCCCGGCCCCCCGGCCTGACCCCCGGCGGCCAGGTCGGTTCCTGCCCAACGGGTCGAGCGCGAAGGCCGGACTCAACCGATCGATAGCGGATGCGGGTTGGGGGGTGTTCCTCGCGATCCTGCACGCCAAGGCTGAAAGCGCCGGACGGAGCGTGATCCCGGTGGCCCCCCGCAACACCTCCCGCCGCTGCCCCGAGTGCGGGCACACGGCCAAGGAGAACCGCACCACACAGGAGAAGTTCGAGTGCGTCAGATGCGGGCATGCCGCGCACGCCGACGTCGTCGGCGCACTCAACGTCCTCAGGGCCGGGCTGGCCCTCTGTGTCGCTGCCTAGCCAGCGGCACAGGAAGCCCGCGGCTTCAGCCATGGGTGGAGTCACGTCAGTTCCTCTCCATGACGCGCCGGGAAATGGTGGCGAGGATGAGCACCGCGGTGACGAGGATCAGCCCGATCGCGGCGGCCGCGTCCGGTTCGCCCTGTTCCAGGCCGCGCTGGTAGATCAGCAGGGCGGGGGTCAGCGAGGCGCCGTTCGGGCCGCCGCCGGTGAGCAGGAACGGCTCGGTGAAGATCTGCCCGGAGGTGATCAGGGACAGGAGGACGACCAGGGACGTCACAGGACGGACGGCCGGCAGCGTGACCGCGCGGAAGGCCTGCCAGCGCCCCGCGCCGTCGGTGAGCGCCGCCTCGTGCAGTTCGCGCGGCACGTTCTGCAGCGCGGCCAGATACAGCAGGACGTAGAACCCGAGCTGTTTCCACGTCACGTACAGAGCGATGAGCGGCATCACCAGGTGCTTGTTCGCGAGCCACGACGGATCCGGGGCCCAGGCGCCGAGCGCGTGGTTGACCGCGCCGGAGCCGTTGAAGAGGAACAGCCACACGGCGAGGGTGGCCACCGACGCGGTGACGTACGGCACGTAGTAGGAGACGCGGAAGAACACCCGCCAGCGAGTGGCCGCGTTCAGCGCCGCCGCCAGCGACAGGGCCAGCACGACGGTCAGCGGAATGTTGATCGCCATGAAGATGCCCAGGTTGCGGAAGGCGCGCCGGGTGTCCCCGTCTCCCAGCACCGCGGTGAAGTTGTCGAACCCGACGAACGGGTGCGGGACCGACACTCCCGGGGCGGTGAAGAAGTAGTCGTGGAAGGCCATCCAGACGCCGAAGCCGAACGGGATCGCGAAGACGACCAGGACGAAGACCGTGTACGGAGCTGTGAGCGCGAGCCCGAACGGGTGCCGGCCCAGCCAGCGCTCAACGCGGTGTGCCCGCCTTGGCCGTGGCTGCCGGCCGGACCTGGCGCTCGCGCGCCGAACGGGGGGCGAGGAGCCCTGGAGCTTCGGTCCGGAGGGCGAGCCGCCGGCGGCTCGCGCCTCCTGCCGGTGGAGATGCGGTGCGGTCATGGTGGTGCGCCTCGTCAGCCTTTGGCCTGGTCGTCGATGGTCTGGGCGGCCTCGCCGAAGGCGTCCTTCACGTCGCCCTTGCCGGACAGCACGGTGTCGTCCCACGACTTGCGGAAGGTGGTCCACACCTCGCTGGAGCCGGGGATGTTCGGCACGTCGACGGCGCGCGGGACGGCGTCGGCGAAGGGCTCGTAGAACGGGTTCTTCTTCAGGAAGTCGGCGGCGACGGTCGTCACGTCGGTGCGGGTGGGGAACTGGCCGGTCTCCTCCAGCAGGGCCGCGTCGTTCTCCTTGCTCATGGAGAACTTGGCGAAGTCCCAGGCGGTCTGCTGGTTCGGGCAGGAGGTGAACATCCCGACGTTCTTCGAATCGGCGAACGTCGACGTCTCCTCCGCGCCGGCGGCGGTGGGCAGGGGCACCACGCCGTACTTCACCTTGCCGTCGAACTGCCCCTTTCCCCACGGCCCGGCGATGCCCATGGCGGCCACCCCGTCGGCGAACGGGCCCGCCCACATGTCGCCGCTGTACGCCTCCGGGGAGGAGTAGCCCTCGGCATACATCTGCTGCCAGAAGCCGAGGGTCTGCAGGCCGGCCTCGCCGGTGAAGGTGGCCTTGTCGTCCTCGACCAGCTGGGTGCCGCCGGAGTTCGCCAGATACAGCGGGTAGAAGTCGAAGAGCGAGTTGGTGTAGTCGCTGGTCGCCGGCGGATACAGCGCGAAGTCCGCCGCCTTGGCGCTCTTGATCGCCTCGGCCGCCGCCAGTACGTCGTCGTAGGTGCGCAGCTTGGGATGCTCGGCGTCCAGCCCGGCCTTGGCGAAGGCTTCCTTGTTGTAATAGAGCATGAACGGGTTGGTCTTCCAGGGCATTTGATACAGCGAGCCGTCCGGGGACCGGAAGCCGTCCACCGCCTCGCCCGAGCGCTGCTCGATGAACGACTCGGCGTCCTTGAAGGTCTTCGAGAGGTTCACCAGCCCGCCCTGTTTCTCGAACGCGGAGACCGCGGCGGGTGCGGTGTTGTAGACCAGGCAGGGCGTGTTGCCGGCGGTGATCGCCGCGCCTATGACGTCCTCGGTGGACTTGCCCGCGGGCACCGCCCGGGCGGTAACCTTCTCCTTGGGGTGCTCGGCGTTCCAGGCGTCGACGGCCGCCTCGGCCCACGCCTGCTCCTGCTCGTTGGTCGAGTACCAGATGTCGATCGGCCCCGCTGTCGGCTTGCCGCCGCCGGAGTCGTCCGATCCGCAGGCGGACAGTGGCAGGACCACCGCCGTGGCCGTCACCAGCACCGCAATGCGCGTATGACGCTTCATAGGGCCTGACCCCTTCATGGTGTGAGGGTGGAGAGATGCCGGACGTAACGGCGGCTGCCCGTCCCACGCCGTCGTCGACCGGTCCCGGCCAGATGATCGAGCCGGGGTGACGGGCGCCATTCAAACCGGTTTAAAATCTGAGCGTCAAGGGACCGCACGAAACGTTCCGGTAATCGGCCGGGCCTCCGCACCCCGGAGCTCACCGGCGCCGGACTGCGGCAAGGAGGGGAACAGCATGACCCACCAGCACCCTGAGCTGGGCACGGCGCAGACCGGCGCGGAGCCCGCGGCGCCGCCGCCCCCGCGCCGGCGCAGCCGACCCACCATCGGGGACGTCGCGGCGCTGGCCCGGGTGTCCAAGGCGACCGTGTCCTTCGTCGTCAACGGGCGGGCCGGCGTCAGCCCTCACGCGCGGCAACGGGTCCTGGAAGCGGCCGCCGAGCTGGGCTGGCAGCCCAGCGCCGGTGCCCGGGCACTGTCCACCCGGCGCGCCCAGGCCCTCGGCCTGGTGATCCGCCGGCCCCCCGAACTACTCAGCACCGACCCGTTCTTCCCGCAGTTCGTCGCGGGCGTCGAAAGCGGTCTGTCCCCCCTCGACTACGCCCTGGTCCTCCAGGTCGTCGAGACCGAGGAGGCCGAGCACAACGCGTACGAGCGCTTGAGTCACGACGGCCGGGCCGACGGCGTGTTCCTCACCGATCTGCAACTCGGCGACCGGCGCCCGGCGCTCACCGACCGGCTGGGCCTGGCCGCGTTGATCATCGGCCCGGATCGGCCGGACAGCCCGGTGCCGGCGATCGGGGTGGACGACGCCGAAGGGGTGCGCCGCGCCGTCGAGCACCTGCATGCGCTCGGCCACCGCCGTATCGGGCACGTCAGCGGCGCCGAGGGCTACGTGCACGCCGAGGCCCGCCGGCGCGCCTGGATGACCGCCCTGGCCGACGCCGGACTGCCCGAAGGGCCGCTCGAAGCCGGGGACTTCACCGGCGCCGGCGGCGCCCGCGCCACCCACGACCTGCTCGACCTGCCCGAGCCGCCGACCGCCATCCTCTACGCCAACGACTTGATGGCCATCGCCGGGATCGCCGCCGCGACCAGTCGCGGACTGAGTGTCCCGGAGGATCTGTCGGTGGTGGGATTCGATGACATCCCTCTGGCCGAATACATCGCCCCGCCGCTGAGCACCGTCCGCCAGGACGTGATCGCATGGGGCCGTGCCGCGGCGCAGCAACTGGTCTCGCTCACCCAGGGACATCCCTTCCAGGCGCCTGCCCTGCCGCCGGTGGAGTTCGTGGCCCGCGCCAGCACGGCGCCGCCGGCGCGCTGAATCGGCGGACTCACCGACCTCGCCTCGGGGGCGGGCCGCGGCGGCGCAGCGCTGCGACTGCGGTTGCAGGCCGGGACGTCACGAACGCCGACTCAGGTCTCCTGCGTGCTGGGGCGGTTCGTCCAGTGCGGCTGCTGGTCCGCGGAGCGCCGGCCGGTCGCGTAGGTGCGCTCGCCGGGCTCAGCGGGTGGGCTCAAGGCCCGCTTGCAGCGGGTGGGTTCCCGGGCGAGCAGGAGACCGGCCGCAGGAAGTCGGCGCGTCAACGCGGGCCTTGGCGACATCGCAGACCCCCGCAACATCGCCTCCACCCCAACTCTCATCGTGCCGCGACTGTTGACGTCCGCGGGGCGGAGCCGGTAACTGTTTACGGGTCGCTTCAAACCGGTTTAGAAACGTGGGCGAACATACCCCAGCCGTGACCGAATCAGCACCCGGAAGCGCTCGTCAGCGGACGGGCGCACACCTCCCGGCAGCGTTGTCACCACCGGGTGCGCGTAAGGAGTCCGCATGCCTGAAAATGGAGCCGCACCCCTTCTCGACCGACGCCGAGTCCTGCTCGGCGGACTCGGACTTGCCGCGGGCGTGGCCGGTCTGACGCTGTCAGCTCCGGCTCTCGCGCGCGCCGCCGAAGCCGGCGAAAACCGCGCAGCGGCGGACGACATTCAGCTCATCATCGAACGCATCCAACAGCGCTTCCTCGCCCAGGGCGACCAGATCAAGCTCGCCAACTTCATCTTCCTCGCCCGTACGTCGGAGGCCCTGACGTATGTCGAGTCGCTGCGCGCCGACGGCTCGTGGCCGAATGTGGACTACGCCGACACCACGAGTTCCGCGAACGGCCGGGTCTGGTCACCGTATCACGCGCTCTACCGCATGATGGCGATGGCGCACGCCTACCGCGACCCGGACGCCCCGGGCTACGGGAAGCCGGAGATTATCGAGGCCCTGAACCGTGCACTTCTGTACTGGGACGGCGTCAAACCCACCAGCACGAATTGGTGGGAGGTCGAGATCGGCAAGTCCATGGCCATGGGCCGCGTGTCGATCTTCGTCGGCGATGAACTCAGCGCCGAGGCACGCGAGGTGACGTACGCGCACAACACCGGCCGGCTCGACCCGGTCGGGGCGAACGGCTCCTGGAGGACGGAGAACTACCTCTACGAGGCTGTCGCCAAGCGCTCGACCGCCGACATCGAGCAGGGCTACGACACCATGGCGCAGACGATCGCGGTCGACGGCAGCGGCGGCATCAAGGAGGCCGTACAGGTCGACTCGAGCTTCTGGGCGCACGGAGCGCAGCTCTACAGCGAGGGCTACGGCATGGCGCTGTTCACCATCGTCGCGGCGTGGGCCGACGTCTCGCGCGGCACCAGCTTCGCCCTCTCCGACAAAGAAGTCGACGCCATCGCCTTCTACATCCTCGACGGGACGCGCTGGCTGATCCGCGGGGAGATCGGGATGATGTACCTCGGGTACCGCCCCGCCAACACCATCGACGGCGTCACGAGTTATGCGGCGGACTTCCTGGAGCCGCTCGACCGGATGGTGCGGGCCGACGAGGGCAACTCGGCGGCATACAAGAAGCTCGCTGACAACATCCGGGGGAAGACCCGCGAAAACGGCGTCACCGGGCACAAGTACTTCTGGCGCTCGGAGTTCTCCTCGCATCTGCGCGCGGGGTACGGAATCTTCACCAGGATCAACTCCCCGCGCATGGTCGGCAGCGAGTACCGCTCCACCTTCCGGCCGGAGGTCGGCAACGAGATCGACTGGAACGCGCAGGGCGCCACCTCGATCCAGGTCACGAACCGGGAATACGACGACCTCGTACCCGCCTTCGACTGGTTCCACTACCCGGGTGTCACCGCGCCGTACGCCAAGGTGATGTCGACGTCCGGAAAGCGCAACGCCGGCAGCTTCACCGGCGGTGTCTCCGACGGGCGCTACGGAGCCGACGTCTTCACGCTCGACCGGTCCTCGACCACCGGACGCAAGAGCTACTTCTACTTCGACGACGAGATGGTCGCTCTCGGCGCGGGAATCAGCTCCACTTCCGAACACGCCGTCCACACGACCGTCAACCAGGGCGCTGCCCGTGCCAATGCCACCGTCGGCGGCAAGGCCGTGCGCCCGGGGACCGATTCCGCGGCCACCGGCGCCTCATGGGCGTACAACGACGAGATCGGTTACGTATTCCCCGAGGGGGGACCACTCAAGGTCTCGAACAAGGAGCAGAGTGGGAGCTGGATCGACCGCGATCCGGTGACGCGGAATGCCTTCACGCTCTATTTCGATCACGGCCAAGCCCCGGAGGGAGCGGAGTACGCCTACATCGTCCTGCCCGGCGCATCACCGGCGAAGGTGCGGTCGTACGCGGCCGGGCCGGCGGTCAGAATCCTGCGCAACGACGAGCAGGTTCAGGCGGTCCGCCACCCGTGGCTGGGTCTGACGATCGCCACCTTCCATGCCGCGGGCTCCCTCGACCTGGGTTCGCGCCGTACGCTGCGGGTCGATCAGCCCGCCATCGTCCTGCTCAAGGAATCCGGCAGTTCGGCCGTGGTGAGCGTCGCCAACCCCGACCAGCCCGGCCTGACCGTCTCGGTCACCCTCGCCGCCCCCGGCCGCACCCGCGGGGCCGGCTTCGAGCTGGGCTCCGGCGCGAACCTCGGCAAGACGGTGACACAGCCTCTCCGTTGACCCTGCCGGAGTGCTGCCGCTCGGCCTGCCGCACCGTCAGGCCGAGCTGCGGTCGTTGCCGTACCGACCTCAATTACGCCGTGGCCGTGGAAGGTTTGGCGTCGCCGGAACTGCCGCACCGTTGCTCAGTGGCCTCAACGCCGCGGCGGACCTTGCCCGGGCTCTCGGCCACGACGATCGCGCGGCGACATGGGCAGAGGCCGCGGGCAGGCTGTCGGACGCCATCGCCAAGCGCTTCGCCCCCCTCGGCTACCAGCGCACCGTGGACGGCTTGCACGGCCGCGACAGCGCGGCCGCCTTCATGGCACCGCCCTTCAACACCGCGCCCTCCGACCTGCCGGATGCGCTCGACTCCACCTATGACGCTCTGCTGCGCCCGAACGGTGGTGTCGTCCCCGGCGACGACCCGGGCCACAACTGGGGGACGTCGACCTGGACACCCAGTACGTCGTTCTTCGGACTGGCATGGGCGGGTCTCGGCGAGCAGGAAAAGGCCGGCCGCGTGCTCGACTGGGTGCTCTCCAAGCGCAACGTCCTCGGCGAGTTGCCCGAGAAGGTCGACAACGACGGCAACCCGGCCTCGGTCGTTCCGCTCGGCTGGACGGATTCCCTGTTCGTCCTGACCCTGCTCCAGCTCGACCGCGACGAGGCCCTCCCCGTGCCACCCCAGGCACGCTAGCGCCCGCCCTACGCCGGACCTGCCCCTGCCCCTGCCTCGGCTCGGGCAGGGGCAGGCTCGGTGATGCGGCTGGAAGGTACGCCAGCACCCGCCTGACGCGCACCCCGGCAGAGCAATTGCTTCCGAGGCAGAGCGGTCAGCCGTCTCGGTGACCGCCTCCACCTGAGATGATCGGCAGGACCGAAGGACTGAACGCAGAGGTAGAGGGCCTTGATCATCGCAATACTGCTTGTCGTCCTGGCGCTCGTGCTCGGGGGGTGCGTATGTGTGGTGTGGGCGGCACGTGGGGGAGGGCCCCGATGGGTCCGTGCCGTGGCAACCTTGACCCTCGCCGCGGGGAACGTGGTGCGCAGCTCCGCGGGCGGCCGGCGTCGCGGTGGCAACGGCAGCGGCGACGACTAATTGATGGATTCCAGGTCAGTGGCCCTGGGCGGTCCGTTGTCGCCTGATGAGGTTTGTCCAGCCACTGGTACGCAGAAAGGATCGTGGCGTGTCGAGCGACCGTCTTATGCGCATCCACAGTGCCGAGTTCCAGGCCATGGCTGAGAGGGTCCTGCGGGTCACCGAGCTCACTTCCCGCCTGAACGTCCTGCCTTTCGAAGACGAAGCGGGCAAGGCGGAACTGTTTGAACGGATCCTCGGAAAGCCTCTGCCGCCGAGAGTCACCATATATCCGCCCTTCTACACGGACCACGGCCTGAACCTCGACCTCGCCGAACGCGTCTTCATCAACCAGAACTGCACGTTCCTGGACTATGCCGGCATCCGCCTCGGCGGGCGCGTGATGATCGGACCGAAGGTCACGTTCATCACCAGCGGCCACCCGGTCGATCCTGAGGAGCGGCGGTTGTACCTCACCGGCGCACCCATCAACGTGGCAGAGAATGTGTGGATCGGTGCCGGTGCCACCATCCTCCCCGGTGTCACCATCGGCCGTGACGCCGTGGTCGCAGCCGGCGCGGTCGTGGCCGATGACGTTCCGCCGGCAAGCCTGGTGACCGGGAGCAAGGCAACTGTGCGCCGAAAGTGGATCGCGAACGATGAATGACGCTACGCCAGGGTCCGCGCCCCTTGGAGCCCCACCGCATGGTGGGGGGCTCCAGGGGTGAGTTGCTGACCGGCCGTCAGCTGGTGCGGTTGTAGATCGCCGTGCCGGGGCAGCCGGAGTAGCCGAGGCGGGTGCCGCACCCGGTGTACTGGCTGGAGCCGTTCCACCAGGTCCAGCCGCCGATGGTGCGGCCGTTCAACAGGTGTACTGGCCGACGAGGTTCGCGTCGTACGTGCGCAGGCTCCAGTGCACGTGGGCGCCGGTCGCCGAACCGCCGGCGCAGACGTCGGTGCCAATGGTGCCGAGCAGAGCGCTGCTGCCGATCGATGTCCCGTTGTAGTAGGTCGTGTTCCACATGTGGTAGTAGTCCGTCGAGAAGCCGCCAGGGTGGATCACCCTGGTCCAGCCACCGCCTGCACCGCACATCGAGGTCGCGGTGCCTTCCCGGGACGATCGGACCCGCCCGCTGGCGTTGCCGCCGGCGAAGTCGAGGCTGCTCCAGTAGCCGGTCCCGCCGGTGTGGGAGTGGGGACCGCCGGTCACGGTCATGTAGTAGTCGGGCATCCACGGCAGGAGCAGCCCGCCGGTGTTGGCCGCGGCTCTCGTCGGTGACGCCTTCTTGTCCGGGGTCGCCTTGCGCTGGGCGTAGTCCGTCATGGCTTTCCGCTCCGTCTTGCCGACCAGCGGTGACGTTGCCACGTGGTCGGCGAATTCGCGGTCGCCTTCGAGGCCGGAGACCCAGCGGCCGTTCTCGCGGTGGGCGAGGTAGAGCCAGCCCTCGGGCTGGCCGTGGGCCTTGCGCGAGGCTTCGACGTACGCCACACCGCGGGCCCATCCGGGCGAGACGGTGCGGACGTCGACGACCACCTTGCGGCCCTCGGCGGCGAGTTTGCTGACAGCCTTCGCCGGGGCGAGGCCCTTGGCGTCGTGGGACCGGGAGAGGACGTCGGCGGAGACGGCGTCGATCAGTGCTTTGCGACCGCCGCCAAGGCGGTCGGCAACCTTGTCCGGCATCTTCACGGTGACACCGGCGGACGGCGACGTGGCGGACGCCGGTGCCGCGGCGGGCTTTACCGTGTCCGGGGAGGTGGCCACCGCCGAGGGCGCGGTGGCGACCAGCCCGGTGATGGCGAGAGCGGCGAGGGTGGTTCTCACGGACAGCCTGGAGAGCATGGGTGGTACCCCATTTCCGTACGCGAGGCCCTGTCGGGTGAACAGGTCAGCGGATTTTGACACAGTGCGGTCACGCTCTGCGAGGCGTTGAAGTCGGGGAATTTGCAGATTGGGCGACCAATGTCTCTCTTGCGTCTCAACTGCGGTTATCTTGCGTGAGTTTTTACCTCCGGCTGCTGTGAAGCGCAGAAGTCTTCGACAGCCGGGCCGGGGGAGTCAGTGCTGCCCCATGGTCTTCCGCCATGGAGAGTATGGGGAAGAAGAAGCCTCGGCCTCGCCGTTCATTCACGCCCGAGTTCAAGGCCGAGATCGTCAAGCTCTGCCGCCGCATCGCCCGGCTGATGCGCAACGCCGGGCTGCAAGGTCGGCATCGCAGGCGACGGCAATGGACGACGATCCCCGATCCGGGGGCCGCCTGATGGCCCGATCTCATCGTCCGGGACTTCGCTCCCGACCCGGACGGCCAGCAAGTCGCCGCCCTGGCAACGGAGGTCGGTGCCCGCCTCTCGGTCTGACCACCACACCGCTGGCGTCCGTCAAAGCGGAACAACCCCAAGTTTCGGCTGCGGCGTCACGGAGGACATGGTGCTAAACGCCGCGCACTTCACGCCCCCCGTCCCGCACGCGATGTAGCCCGCCCTCGTCGACCAGGGCCTCTTGCCCTCCTGCCCGCCGCTCGGTCGGCCTCCTCCCAGGGCCCGCCGCTCAGGCCGTCTCAGGGACGGGCGTCACGAGTGTGCCGTGGTTGAGGAAGCCGGCGAGGTTGTCCAGGGTCAGGCGTTCCATCTCCGTGCGGGTCTGGACGGTGGCGCTGCCGACGTGGGGCAGCAGCACCACGTTGTCCAGGGCGAAGAGGGTCTCGGGGACGTGCGGTTCGGCGGCGTAGACGTCGAGGCCGGCGCCGCCGAGGGCGCCCGTGGTGAGCATCTCGACCAGGGCGTGCTCGTCGACGACGCTGCCGCGGGAGACGTTGATCAGGTAGCCGTCGGGGCCGAGTGCGCGCAGCACGGCGCGGCTGACGAGCCCTCGGGTGCCGGCGCCGCCGGACGTGGCGACGATCAGTACGTCCGACGCGGCGGCCAGCGCGTCGGGGGAGTCGGCGTACGCGTAGGCGGTGCCGGGTGCTCTCTTCCGGCTGTGGTAGCTGACGGTGCAGCCGAGCGCGGCGAACCGGGTGGCGATGGCGCGGCCGATGCGGCCGAGGCCCAGGATGCCCACCCGGGCGCCGCTGACCTTGCGCATCAGCGGGAAGCCGCCGTCGTGCGGCCACCGCCCCGCGCGTACGAAGCGGTCGGCCGCGGAGAGCCCGCGGAGCAGGTCGAGGGTGAGCCCGAGGGCTGTGTCGGCCACGCAGTCGGTGAGCACGTCGGGGGTGTTGCTCACCAGTACGCCGCGCCGGCGGGCGAGTGCGGTGTCCGTGGTGTCGTAGCCGACCCCGAAGTTGATGACGGCGCCGAGGCGGGGCAGCGCGGTCATCAGGTCGGTGCCGACGCCGAAGCGGCCCGAGGTCACGGCGGCGACGATGTCCCCGCCGTGCGCGGCGAGGAATGCCGCGCGCTCGGGGTCCTCGTTCGGCAGTTGCAGGGCGCCGTACGAGGTGCGCAGGGTCGCGGCGAGCGAGGGTGCCAGCGGGCCGGCCTGCAGGACGCGGCCGGCCGCGGCCGTTGTGGGACGGGTCATGCGTCGGTTCCTTTCCCTGCCGCGCCGGGGACCGTGGCTGCGGCCGGCTCCCGGTCGAGCGCCGGGCGCTTGGGGTCGAAGCGCCAGCCGGGCACGAGGTATTGCATGGCGGCGGTGTCGTCGCGAGCGCCGAGGCCCTCGCGGAGATACAGCTCGTGCGCGGCCTCCAGCCGGTCGTGGTCGACGGTGACGCCGAGGCCCGGGGCGGTCGGGACGTCGATCCCCCCGCTCTCGATGACCGGCGGGTCGACGGTCAGCCGCTGGCCGTCCTGCCAGATCCAGTGCGTGTCGATTGCCGTGATGTCTCCGGGGGCGGCAGCGGCGGCATGGGTGAACATCGCCAGGGAGACGTCGAAGTGGCTGTTGGAGTGCGAGCCCCAGGTGAGCCCCCACGCCTCGCACACCTGGGCGACGCGGACCGACCCCGCCAGGGTCCAGAAGTGTGGGTCGGCCAGAGGTATGTCGACGGCACCGGCGCGTACCGCGTGCCCGAGCTGCCGCCAGTCGGTGGCGACCATGTTGGTGGCGGTGGTCAGACCGGTCGCCCGCTTGAACTCCGCCATCACCTCCCGGCCGGAGTAGCCGTCCTCGGCGCCGCAAGGGTCCTCGGCGTAGGCGATGACGTCGCGCAGGGCGCGGCCGTGGCGGACGGCGTCGGCGAGCGGCCAGCAGCCGTTGGGGTCGAGGGTGATCCGGGAGTCCGGGAACCGCGCGGCGATCGCGTGGACGGTCTCGACCTCCTGTGCGCCGGGCAGCACGCCGCCTTTGAGCTTGAAGTCGGTGAAGCCGTAGCGCTCCTGGGCCGCTTCGGCGAGGGCGACGAGGGCCTCGGGCGTCAGAGCCTCCTCGTGCCGCCGCCGGCCCCAGGAGTCCAGGGCGTCCGGCTCGGCGCGGTAGGGCAGGTCGGTGCGGTGGCGATCGCCGATGAAGAAGAGGTAGCCGAGGACCGGTACGCGGGTGCGCTGAGGCCCGTCGCCGAGGAGCTCAGCGACGGGTACGCCGAGGAACTGGCCGTGCAGGTCCAGCAGGGCCGCTTCCAGGGCGGCCTGCACGTGCACGGTGGTGCGCAGATCGTAGGTCTGCGCGCCGCGGCCCCCGCGGTCGCGGTCCCGGAACTCCGCGCCGACCGCGCGCACGACGGACCGGTGCCGCGCGGGAGACCGGCCGGTGACCAACGGGGCAGCGTCCTGAAGGGTGCGGCGGATCGCCTCGCCGCCCGGCACCTCACCGACACCGACCCGGCCGTCCGAGTCGGTCAGCAAGACGACATTGCGCGTGAAGTAGGGGCCGTGCGCGCCGCTGAGATTCAGCAGCATGCTGTCGTGGCCCGCCACCGGAACCACCCGCAGCGCCGTGACGACGGGGGTGCCGGGTGCGGCGGCGCCGTCAGTCCCGGGTGAGCTCGCCATTGATCTGCCTCCACAATCCGAGGGAGTTCGGCTCGTCCACCGGCGCGGGCAGCAGCTCGGCGGGGACGTTCTGGTACGCGACCGGCCGCAGGAACCGGTCGATCGCGAGGGTGCCGACCGAAGTGCTGCGGCCGTCGGAGGTGGCGGGGTACGGGCCGCCGTGCACCATCGCGTGGCCGACATCGACGCCGGTGGGCCAGCCGTTGAAAACGATCCGCCCCACCTTGTCCTCGAGCAGCTCCAGCAGCGGCGCGGCGAGTGCGCCGTCGTCGTCGGCGGCGTGCACGGTCGCGGTGAGCTGGCCTTCGAGGGCGCCGAGTACGGCGTCGAGCTGCCCGGCGTGCTCCAGGCGCACCAGCAGGGAGGCGGCGCCGAAGACCTCCTGCTGCATGGCCGGCTCGGCCGCAAAGGCGTCGCCGGTCGTGGTGAAGAGGCAGGCCCGCCCCGGCGTCGCGAGGGTGTCGAGGACGGGACCCGCCGCCAACTGCGTCACGTGGTCGAGGCCGCCGAGGCGGGCGACGCCCTCGGTGTACGAGGTATGGATGCCGGCTCCGAGCATCGGCAGGGTCTGGCCGGCGGCGATCGCGGTGGCGGCCGAATCGGCGAAGGCGTCGAGGTCGGCGCCGGCGACGCCGAAGACGAGGCCGGGGCAGGTGCACAGTTGGCCGGCCCCGGCGGTGAGGGACTCGGCGAACTGGCGGCCGAGTTCCACGGCACGGTCGCGCAGCGCGCCGGGGAGCAGCACGACGGGGTTGATGCTCGACATCTCCGCGTAGACGGGGATGGGCACGGGGCGGGCCGCGGCGGCGCGCATCAGCGCGGTGCCGCCGGTGCGGGAGCCGGTGAAGCCGACGGCACGGATGTGCGGGTCGGTGACCAGGGCGACGCCGACGTCGCTGCCGGAGCCGAAGACCATCGAGAACACGCCCTCGGGCAGGCCGTGCCGGGCCACCGTTCGCTGGATCGCGGTACCGACGAGTTCCGAGGTGCCGGGGTGGGCGCTGTGCGCCTTCACGACAACGGGGCAGCCGGCTGCGAGGGCGGAGGCGGTGTCGCCGCCGGCGACGGAGAAGGCGAGCGGGAAGTTGGATGCCCCGAAGACCGCCACCGGGCCGAGCGGGACCCGGCGCTGGCGGATGTCGGGGCGGGGCACCGGCGTGCGGTCGGGGAGCGCCGGGTCGATGCGGGCGCCGGCCCAGTGCCCCGCCCGGACCAGGTCGGCGAAGAGCCGGAGCTGGCCGGTGGTGCGGGCGAGTTCGCCCTGCACCCGGGCGCGCACGATGCCGGTCTCGCGGACGACCCGCTCGACCAGTTCGGCGGAGATCGCCTCGATCCCGGCGGCGACGTCTTCGAGGAAGGCGGCCCGGGCGTTCGGCGCGGTGGCCCGGAACGCGGGGAACGCGTCGGCGGCGAGGGCCGCGGCCCGGGCGGCCTCCGCCGCGCCGCCGAGGCCGAACGCGGGGGAGAGGCGCTCCCCGGTGCGGGGGTCGACGCCGTGCACGGCGCCGTGGGTGCCGTGCACGCGCTGGGCGCCGATCACCATGGCGCCGGTCAGCGCGCCGCTGCCGCCGGTGTCGCCTCCGGTGTCGTCGTGGGTCATGTCAGACCACCTTCTTCACGAGCTCGGCGAGTTCGGCGTGCTCGGCCTCGGTGAGATCGGTCAGCGGGGGACGCACCGGGCCCGCCGGGTGGCCGGAGGCGGTGAGCCCTGCCTTGACGATCGAGACGGCGTAGCCGGGGGCGCGGTCGCGGATCGCCAGGTACGGCAGGACGAACTCGCGCAGCCGGGCGTAGACCTGGTCCTTGTCGTGGGCGCGAACCGCGGCGTAGAAATCGACGGCCCACCGGGGAGCGAAGTTGAAGATCGCCGAGGAGTACGTGGTGGCGCCGAGTTCGAGGTAGGGCAGAGCGTAGGTCTCGGCAGTGGGGAGGCCGCCGATGAGGACGAGGCGGTCGCCGTGCCGGGCGTGCAGCGTGGCCATCAGGTCGATGTCGCAGACGCCGTCCTTGAACCCGACGAAGTTCGGGAACTCCGCCACCAGACGGGCGACGGTCCCGGCGGTGAAGCGGGCGTTGGCACGGTGGTAGACGACCACGCCGAGGGAGGTGGCCGCGCACACCCGCGCGACGTGGGCGTGGAGGCCCTCCTGTCCGACCTCGGTCAGGTACGGGGGCAGCAGCAGGATCCCGTCGGCACCGCTCTCCTCGGCCTGCCGGGCCATCGCGGTGGCCGTCGCCGTGCCGTAGCCGGCGGCGCCGACCACGGGCAGGCCCTCCGGGGCCTCGGCGACCGTGGCCCGCAGCACTGTCTCCACCTCGGTGTGGGTGAGCGAGAAGAACTCGCCGGTACCGCCGGGGGCGAAGAGGCCCGCCACGTCGTAGCCGGTGAGCCGCTGCAGATGGGTGCGGTAGGCCGGCTCGTCGAAGGCGTAGTCCGCGGTGGTGTGGGTGACCGGGAAGGACAGCAGACCGGAGCCCAGGACGCGGCGTAGGTCGTCAGGCGAGAAACGGGCCATGGGGGTTCTCCAGGATCGGATGGTGAGTGCAGCGGATCGTCAAGCTAACAGATGGGGCACATACATGAAAACGTTGTCTGCATATGCGTACGACAGGCAAGGTGTGCGCACTCCCTTGACGCCCCTCCGGGCGCCCCTCTACCGTGCGTTCACCAATCGAGACGGCATCTACATCTGTGGACGCGGATGTGGATGCGGCGGAGGAATCCATGTCCCCTGTTACCGACCCCCGCCCGGCCCGTGCCGGTGGGCGCCGGCGGCGTGCGGCCGTATCCCTGGTGCTGTCCACGGCGCTGGCGGCCGGCGCCTGCACCGTGGCCAACAGCGACTCGGTGACGGCGGAAGGCGGCGCGCTGCGCGTCGTGCTGCCGGAGGAGCCGCCCACGCTGGAGCCGTGCGAGGCTTCCCTGACCTCGACCGGGGTGGTGGTGCGGTCCAACATCACCGAGCCGCTGACCGAGCGCAACCCCAGCACCGGCGAGTTGGAGCCGAAACTGGCGACGTCCTGGAAACGCACCTCCAGCACGGAGTGGACGTACCGGATCCGCAAGGGGGTGAAGTTCAGCGACGGCTCGCGCTTCGACGCCGAGGACGCCGCCTACTCCATCGACCGGGCCGTCAACTCCGAACTCGGCTGCAACGTGGAGGGGTACGTCTTCGGAGACGCGGACCTGAAGGTGGCGGCGCCGGACGCGCAGACGCTCACGGTGGCCACCCAGGAGACTGATCCCATCCTCCCGCTGCGGCTCTCCTTCATCGAGATGGTGCCCACGTCCACCGACTCCGAGAAGAAGGTCCGCGAGCCGATCGGCACCGGCCCCTACCGGATCGCCAACTGGGAGCCGGGGCTGCGGCTCGCCCTGACCACCAACAAGCAGTACTGGGGCCGGGCTCCCGCCTACGGCAACGTGGACTACCAGTGGCGCACCGAGGGCAGCGTCCGTGCCGCCATGATCGCCAACGACGAGGTCGACGTGGCCACCGCGCTCAGCCCCGAGGACGGCGCCGGCGACGCCGCTGAGCAGTACCCCAACAACGAGACCACCGCCCTGCGCATGCAGGTCACCGAGCCACCGCTGGACGACAAGCGCGTGCGTCAGGCGATCAACTACGCGATCGACCGCAAGGGCATCGTCGGCTCGCTGTTCCAGGGGAAGGCGAAGCCCGCCGCCCAACTCGTGCCCCGGGGAGTCGTCGGATACAACGAGAGCCTGCGGCCCTGGCCGACCGACCTCGCGGAAGCCAGGAAGCTGCTGGCCGAGGCGAAGGCCGACGGGGTCGACGTGGACGAGCCGATCCGGTTGATCAGCCGGACCGCGCTGTTCCCGAAGGTCGACGAGACCGTGCAGGTCATCCAGAACCAGTTGGACGACCTCGGCCTCGACGTCGAGATCGAGATGAAGGACACCGCGGGCAGCACCCAGTTCCAGGAACGCCCCTTCCCCGAGGACGCGGGCCCCTACCTGATTCTGATCCAGCACGGCAACCAGGCGGGCGACGCCGCCTTCAGCATGGACCAGTACCTGCTCAGCAAGGGCTACCAGAGCTCCGGAGGCACCGCCGCGTTCGACCGGAAGATCGGGGCCGCCGAGGCGAAGACCGGGGCCGAGCGCCAGGACGCGCTCGCCGAGGTCTTCAGCGACGAGCCGGACGAGATCTCCCAGTACGCCTACGTCGCCCACATGTACGGCGTCATCGCTCTCGCTCCGGATGTGCGCTACCGACCGAACTCCGCAACCGGTGACGAGATGCGGCTCGCCGAGTTCACACCCGCCGACTGACCACGCCCTGCGGCCGGTGCCCGCCCGGCGCCGGCCGCAGGCGACCGACTCCCACCTGGGGACAGCGATGTTCCATTTCCTCGGCCGTCGCATGCTGACCAGCATCCTGCCGCTGGTCGCCGTGCTTCTCGGTGTCTTCGTGCTAGCGAGGCTCACCGGCGATCCCGCGTCCTTGTACTTGCCCGAATCCGCAACCCCCGCCCAGCGCGCGGCCTTCACCGAGCGCAACGGCTTCGACGACTCGATCTGGCAGCAGATCGCCGACTACTTCGGCGGCGTGTTCCACCTCGACTTCGGCGAGTCGCTGCGCACCGGTGAGTCGGCGGCGACGATGGCGCTGCGGGCTTTCCCCGCAACCCTCCAACTCGCCGGCGCCACCATGCTGATCGCCGTGGCCGGCGCCGTGGTCATCGGCAGCTGGGCGGCCTTCCGTCCCAACTCCCTGGCCGACCGCATCGCCTCGTTCCTGTCCATGACCGCCGCCAGCGTGCCGGACTTCTGGTTCGCGATCACCGGCGTGTGGATCTTCGCCGTCGGCCTCGGGGCGCTGCCCACCTCGGGCGTCAGCGACGGCATGCTGTCCTGGGTGCTGCCGGTCGCCACCCTGGCGATCCGCCCGCTGGGCGTCCTCACCCAGGTCGTGCGCGGCGCCATGGTCTCCGCGCTGTCCGCCCCGTACGTGCGGCTGGCCCGCAGCAAGGGCGCGGGCAGCGTTCGGGTGGTCAGCCACCACGCCCTGCGCAACGCCGCGGCGCCCGCGCTGACCGTCGCCGGCGACCTCACCGTCTCGCTCGTCAACGGGGCGGTGGTGGTGGAGACGATCTTCGGCTGGCCGGGCATCGGGAAGCTGATGATCGACTCGATCACCGGCCGGGACTTCGCGGTGCTGCAAGCCGCGGTGCTGCTCACCGCGGTGACCATCTTCGTGCTCAACATCATCATCGACGTCTGCTACGCGCTGCTCGACGCGCGCGTCCGCGAGACGGCAACGGTCTGAGGAGGACGCCGTGAGTACCCTGTTCGACAAGGCCGCGGACGGCCGTCCCGCACCCGGCTCCGACGCTCCCGCCCCCAGTACCGAGCCCTCCGCCTCGGCCCGCGACAGCCGGGTCAGCCTGTGGCGGATGCTCCTGCGCGACCGGGTCGCGACCGTCGCGGCCGCGGTGCTGTCGCTGGTCGTGCTCACCGCGGTGTTCGGCCCGCTGCTAGTCGGATCCGCCGCCACCGAGCAGCATCTCGACAACACCAACCAGCCCCCGTTCACCTTCGACGACGGGTGGCTGGGAGTCCTCGGCACCGACCCGCTCGGCCAGAGCGTGCTGGCGCGGCTCGTCGTCGCCGCCCGCACCACCTTCAGCGTGGCGGTCCCCGCGGTGGCACTCGCGCTGGCGATCGGCGCGCTGATC
Source organism: Streptomyces sp. NBC_01808 (assembly GCF_035917395.1). Taxonomy (NCBI): domain Bacteria; kingdom Bacillati; phylum Actinomycetota; class Actinomycetes; order Kitasatosporales; family Streptomycetaceae; genus Streptomyces; species Streptomyces sp. NBC_01808. Next base: position 186,928 of record NZ_CP109072.1, on the reverse strand, counting down.
GGCATGTGGGCCGGCTACCACCGCGGCCTGCGGGAGACGCTCGCGATGCGCGTCGCCGACATCATCATGAGCTTCCCATCGCTGCTGATGGCGGTCGTCGTGCTGTACGTCTTCTCGCCCAGCGTGGCCAACCTCGTCGTGGTGCTGGCCATCACCCGTATCCCGGTCTACCTGCGCACCGCCCGGGCGGAGTCCACCGAACTGCAGAGCCGCCTCTTCGTCGACGCGGCCAGGACCTTCGGCACCTCCAGCAGCACCATCATCCGGCGGCACGTGTTCCCCATCGTGCTGCCGACCCTGCTGACCCTGGCCACCCTGGAGTTCTGTTACGTCATGCTCGCGGAGTCCTCGCTGAGCTTCCTCGGCATCGGCATCCAGCCGCCCGACGTCAGCTGGGGCCTGATGGTCTCCCAGGGACGCAGCTACCTGCAGACCGCATGGTGGCTGACGTTCTTCCCCGGCCTGGCCATCATCGTCACGACGGTGTCGGCGACCGTGCTGGCCGCCTGGGCGCGACTGGCCACGGACCCCGCCCAGCGCTGGCGGCTGACGTTGCCGCGCCGGACCCGCCAACGCGCCCGTACCGCACCGGCACACCAGGAGGCACAGTCGTGACCGGCACCGTCCTCGAGGTCGACGGCCTGAGCGTCGACATCCGCACCCCGCACGGCACCGTACGCGCCGTCGACAAGGTGAGCTTCAGCGCCCGGCGCGGCCGGACGCTTGCGCTGCTCGGCGAGTCCGGCTGCGGGAAGTCGATGACCGCCCAGGCCATCGTCTCGCTCCTGGACCCCACCGCCGAGGTCGCCGAGGGCCGGGTCCTCCTGGACGGCACCGACCTGGTCGCGGCCGACGAGCAGACCCGCCGCGCCATGGCGGGGCCCGAACTGGCGATCGTCTTCCAGGACGCGCTGACCGCGCTCAATCCCGTCTACACGGTGGGCACCCAGCTCGCCGAGCCGTTCCGGATCCACCGCGGGCTCTCCCGCAGGCGGGCCCGCCGGGAGGCCGTCGACCTGATGGCCAGGGTCGGCATCCCCGAGCCGGAAACGCGTATCGACACCTACCCGCACCAGTTCTCCGGCGGCATGCGCCAGCGGCTCCTCATCGCCATCGCCGTCGCGCTCTCGCCGTCCGTGCTGCTGGCCGACGAGCCGACCACCGCGCTCGACGTGACCGTGCAGGCGCAGATCATGCAGCTCCTGCGGGAGTTGCGCACCGAGCGGGAGATGAGCGTCGTGCTCATCACCCACGACCTCGCGCTCGTCGCGGAGCAGGCGGACGAGGTCGTGGTGATGTATGCGGGCAACGTGGTCGAGTCCGGGCCCGTGCGGGAGGTCTTCGAGCGACCCCGGCACCCGTACACCAGAGGCATGCTGGACTCGGTGCCGGCGCACGCCGCCCGGGGTGAGGACCTGAAGTCCATCGGCGGCGCTCCCCCGGACCTGCACTCCATCCCGTCCGGCTGCGTCTACCAGGACCGCTGTCCGCTGGTGCGGGACCTGTGCCGGACCCGCCGACCGGAGCCCGCCGAGGTCGCGCCCGGGCGCACAGCCGCCTGCCATTTCTCTGCCGAGGTGAAGTGATGACTCACATAGCCGACACCACCGGCACAGTCGGTCCGGCCGACCCGGCCGGCGAGCCCCTGCTCCAAGTCCGCGACCTGACCAAGACGTTCCCCGTCCGCAGCGGTGGCCGGACGCGGCGGCTGCGCGCGCTGGGCGGCATCTCCTTCGACCTGCGGCGCGGTGAGACCCTCGGCCTCGTCGGAGAGTCGGGCTGCGGCAAGTCCACCCTGGCCCGCACGCTGCTCATGCTGGAACGGCCCGACAGCGGCACGGTCCGCTTCGACGGGGTGGACCCGTTCACGCTCAGGGGAGCCCGACTGCTCCAGTGGCGGCGCAGGGTGCAGATGGTCTTCCAGGACCCGTTCGCCTCCCTCAACGCCCGGATGACGGCGGGCGACATCGTGAGCGAGCCGTGGCGCACCCACAAGGACCTGTTCCCCTCCGCCAAGGAGCGCGGCGCGCGGGTGCGGCAGTTGCTCGGCCTGGTCGGGCTGCGTGCCGGCGACGAGAACCGCTACCCGCAGGAGTTCTCCGGCGGCCAGCGGCAGCGGATCGGGATCGCCCGCGCGCTCGCGCTCGACCCGGACGTGATCGTCTGCGACGAACCCGTATCCGCGCTCGATCTGTCCGTACAGGCCCAGGTGCTCAACCTCCTGAACGACCTGCAGCGACAGCTCGGCGTCTCCTACGTCTTCATCTCCCACGACCTGTCCGTGGTGCGGCACGTCGCGGACCGGGTGATGGTGATGTACCTCGGCGGGATCGTGGAACAAGGCGGCACCGAGGCCGTCTTCGGCCGCGCTCTGCACCCGTACAGCGCCGCACTCATGTCCGCCGCCCCCTCGCTCGACGGCGAGGGGCGCGGCAAGCAGATCATCCTGGAGGGCGAGCTTCCGTCCCCGCTCTCCCCGCCGTCCGGCTGCCGCTTCCGCACCCGGTGCTGGAAGGCGACCGACGAGTGCGCTGCGACATCGCCGGAGCTGACCCCCGCCCCGGATGACGGTGGGCATACCGCCGCGTGCTTCCACCCGATGGGGGAGGGGGCGGAGCCGGTGCCGGCGGGCAGGGGAGCGCGGTGACGCTCACCGGCTACCTCGTGATCGCGGTCGCGGTGGTGATCGCGTCCTGCTTGCAGGCGTCCATCGGCTTCGGTATGGGGATGTTCGCCGCGCCGGTGGTGGCGCTGGTCGATCCCGCCCTCATCCCGGGCACGCTCATCATGCTGGCGGCCATGGTGACGGTGCTGGTGACCATGGCCGAGCGGGAGCACATCGACCTGCGCGGCACCGGCTGGGCTCTCGTGGGCCGGGTGCCGGGCACCGTGGCGGGGGCGCTGCTGGTGGCGGCGCTGCCGGCGCGCGGCCTCGCGCTGCTGCTCGCCGGCGTGGTGCTGTTCGGCGTGGTACTCGCCTCGTTCGGCTGGGCGCCGAGTCCGCGCCGGCAGAACCTCGTGCTGGCCGGCTCGGCGTCCGGGCTGCTGGGCACGGCGACGTCGATCGGCGGACCACCGATGGCCCTGGTGTGGCAGGGCAAGGACGGCCCGATGCTGCGCGGCACGATGAGCGGCTTCTTCCTCATCGGCTCAGTGCTGTCGGTGGGGATGCTCGCGCTCACCGGTTCCCTAGGCACGGACACGGTGGTGATGGCCGCCCTGCTGACGCCCGGGCCCTTGCTGGGGTACGCGCTGTCACGCCACGTCAACCGGCTCCTCGACAAGCGGCGGCTGCGCTGGTCCGCCCTCGTGATGTCGGCGCTGGGGGCCGTGCTGCTGATCGGCAGCCAGGTGATCTGAGGGTCCCGGGTGCCCCGGTGCCCCCCGGTGACCCCGGGCAGGCCGGTACCACCGGGCAGTTCAGAGGGGGACGACGTTGCGCAGCGACCGCCCCTCGGCGAGCGCGTCGACGTTGCCCCGGATGTCGCGGGCCCGGCCGCGGAACGTCTCCTCGGTGTGGCCGGACTGGTGCGGGGTGAGCACGACGTTGTCGAACCCGGTGAAGTCCAGGTGGGACGGCGGCGGCGCCCCGGGCTCGCGCGGGTTGCGCCACCACACGTCGACGGCGGCGCCGGCGATGGTCCGTTCCGACAGGGCGGCGTGCAGCGCCTTCTCGTCCACCACCGGCCCGCGGGCGACGTTGACGAGGACGGCGGACGGCTTCATCGCGGCCAGCGCCGCCGCGTCCACCAGGCCGCGGGTCTCCTCGGTCAGGGGCACCGTCACCACGACCACGTCGCAGCCGCCGAGCAGCTCGTGCAGCCGGTCCGGGCCGCCCACCCAGTCGACGTCCACCCCGGCGGGCAGCGACGCGGCCGGGTCGCGCCGCACCGTACGCACCCGCATCCCGAGCGCGGCGGCGGTACGGGCCACCGCGGTGCCGATCTCGCCGAGGCCGAGGACGCCGAGGACCCGGCCGGCGAGGATGCCGCCGAACGGATAGGAATCGTCGACGATCGCGTTGCGCCAGACGCCGGCCCGCATGTTCCGCTCGGCGCGCGCGACATCGCGAAGGAGCATCATCGACACCATCATCACGTGCTCGGCGATCGAGCGGCCGTGGTGGAAGGTGTTGGCGACCTGGACGCCGGGGGCGAGCGCAGCCAGGGGGATCTTGTCGTAGCCGGCGCCGGTGACGTGCAGCAGCCTGAGCCGCGGCATGCCCGCCAGCAGCTCGACGGGTGCCGCCGAGCACACCAGGACGTCCGCCGTCGCCGCCGCTGCGCACACCGCCGGATCGTCGCCGTACGCGAAGGTCCAGCGGTGCGCGGGCCCGGCGTCCTCCGCGGTGAGCACGTCCCGGAACCGGCCCATCACGGGCTCGGTGACCAGGACGTGCAGCGGCGCGCTCACCACCGCGGGCTCGACGGGTCGAAGCCGGGCTCGAACCGGCGCATGTATCCGGTGTCGTCACGCTCCCGGATGCCGCAGTCGACGTACTGGCGGTGCAGACGGGCGAGCGCGTCCCGGTCGAGCTCGACGCCCAGGCCGGGGCCGGAGGGCACGGCGACGGCGCCCTCCCGGAACGTGAGCGCGCCCGGCACGATCACGTCGTCCGCCGGGTCCTTCCACGGCCAGTGGGTGTCGCAGGCATAGTCGAGGTTCGGGGTGGCGGCGGCCAGGTGGGTCATGGCCGCGAGGCTGATGCCGAGGTGCGAGTTGGAGTGCATGGACAGGCCCATGCCGAAGGTCCGGCAGATGCCGCCGAGCAGTTGGGAGCGGCGCAGGCCGCCCCAGAAGTGGTGGTCGGAGAGCACGACCTGGACGGCCTCCTCGCGCACGGCCGGCGGGAGGTGGTCGAAGGCGACGACGCACATGTTGGTGGCCAGCGGCATGGGCACCTCGCGCGCTACCCGGGCCATGCCGTCGATGCCGGGGGTGGGATCCTCCAGGTACTCCAGCACGCCGTCGAGCGCTCGGCCGACCTCGATGGAGGTGGCCACCGTCCAGGCGGTGTTCGGGTCCAGGCGCAGCGGGTGGTGAGGGAAGGCGGCGCGCAGGGCACGTATCGCCTCGATCTCCTCCTCGGGGGCGAACACGCCGCCCTTGAGCTTGATCGCGGTGAATCCGTACGCGTCGACGATGCGGCGGGCCTGGCGGACGAGGCCGTCGGGGTCGAGCGCGGCGCCCCACTCGTCCTCGGCCTGACCGGGGTGGCCGGCCCACTTGTAGAAGAGGTACGCGCTGTACGCCACGCGGTCGCGGACGGCGCCCCCGAGCAGGTCGCTCACCGGCCGTCCGACGATCTTGCCCTGGAGGTCGAGCGCGGCCACCTCGAAAGGGGAGACCACGCGATCTGCGACGGCGGAGGTCATCACCATTCCGCCCATGCCGTGGCCGCCCTCGCCGCTGTCGTCGGCAAGCGACGCGGTGACCGCGCGCAGCAGCCCGTTCGCGTCGAAGACATCGAGGCCGACGAGCCGGCGGCCGGCCCGTTCCAGCCGGCGCAGGTGGGGAATGTCGCCGTAGGACTCGCCGAGGCCGTGCGCCCCTCCGTCGGTCACCACCTCGACGACCGTGCGCAGGGCGAAGGGTTCGTGCACCCCGACGGTGTTGAGCAGGGGGAGGTCGCGGAAGGCCACCGGGGTCACCCGTACGTCGGCGATCCGGTGCTTCTCGGCGGGCGCCGGCGGGGCACCCGGGGCACCTGAAGCAGAAGGGGGCATGGCGGCATCCTGTCATGAGTCTACGAATGAAGACAATGCCTGCGTATGGGGATCCCTCTGTCATCGGTTTCGTATGCGGATGCAAGCTGTATCCGTGGAGGGCAGCCACCATTAGATGTCCGTCCCGTATGATGGAGCGCACTTTCTCAAGGGGTGACAGAGTGGTGGAAAGCGACACCGCGACAGGGGTGCCCGAGTCGAAGTCCGGCCGCGGCCCTGTCAAGTCGGCCGAGCGCACGGCCCGGATCATGGAGGTGCTGGCCGAGTCCCCGGATGCGTTGAGCCTGAGTCAGCTCCAGGAGCGCACCGGCTACCCGCGCTCCAGCCTCTACGCGCTGCTGCGCACGCTGACGTCCCTGAAGTGGATCGAGACCGCGGACGGCGAGCAGACCTACGGCGTCGGGCCGCGCGCGCTGCTCGCCGGCACCGCCTATCTCGACCACGACCCCGCGCTTCCCTTCGCCGTCCAGCAACTCGAGAGCCTGCGCGCCGCCACCGGCTACACCGCGCACTACGCGCGCCTGGACGCACCTCACATCATCTACCTGGCCACCAGGGACGTCACCGAGCCCAAGCGCCTGGTCTCCCGGGTCGGGCGGCAACTGCCCGCACATGCCACTGCGCTGGGCAAGGCGCTGCTGGCCGAACGCACCCCGGAGGAGGTGGACGCGATCCTCCCCGACGAGCCGCTCATCCAGCTCACGGAGCACACGGTCACCACCCGCTCCGCGCTCCACGCCGAACTGGAGGCGAGCCAGGCCCGCGGTTGGGCGCTGGAGCGGGAGCAGAACACCCCGGGGCTCTGCTGCGTCGCGACCTCGGTCGGCTACCGCATCCCGGCCACGGACGCGATCAGCTGCTCGATGCCGGCGAACCGTGCGTCCGATCGCGAGGTCGCCCACGTCGCCGAGACGATGCTGCAGCACGCCAATGAGCTGGCCCAGACGCTGCGCCGCAAGGGAATCAGATAGCGGAGAGCCGCCCGGGAAGGCGCCGTGCGGCTCCCGGGCCGGCCGGGAAGGGGCTCGGTGTCACAAGCGGAGGTGCGCGGACGCCTTGTCGGCGTGACAGACGTGGAATGGGCTTCGGTGTTGAATGACCGGAGGCAACAAGGGACTCGTGATTGAGGCCTCCTGGCGGCCATTCCTGCCCGACGACGCGGCGGGCGACACGTCGTTGAGCGGCAGGGTCCTGCGCGTACGACCCGACGGGACGATCCCCGACCACGACCCCTCCGGCACGGCGGTCCCGGCAGTGTGCGCCGGGCGGCTCACTGCTCCGTGCGTTCCTCCTTCACCCTGGTCACCAGCTGCGTCGGGTTGACGAAGCGCAACGCAATGACGAGCAGCACCAGCATCGAGAACATGTACATCACGGCCATCGCGTCGATCGACTGCTGGGTGCGGATGCCGGCGGAGAACATCGCGTAGTACAGCGCTACGACGAGCGTCTGGCTCTCCGGTCCCGCGGTGAGGAAGGTCAGCTCGAACATGCCGACCGTACGCACAAGCACGAGCACGGACGCGGCGAGGACACCGGGCACGAGCAGCGGTGCCAGGATCCGCAGGAAGATCGCCGTGGTCTTCGCACCGCACATCCTGGCCGCCGCCTCGATCCGCGGGTCGATCTGCTCGATGAACGGGGTCATGGTGAGTACCACGAACGGCACCGACGGCACCAGGTTCGCGAGCACGACGCCGGTGAAGCTGCCCGCGAGATGGAACTTGTACAGCACCGTGGCCAGCGGGATTCCGTACGTCATCGGCGGCGCCAGGATGGGCAGCAGGAAGAGCAGCAGCACGAGCTTCTTGCCGGGGAAGCTCCGCCGGGCCAGGGCGTAGGCCGCGGGCACGCCGATGGCCACGGACAGCAGCACCACCAGCAGCGACAGCAGCGCCGTGACCCAGAAGACCTGGCCGAGGTCGAACTCGTCCCAGGCTTCGCTGTACCACTTGGTCGTCCAGCCCTCCGGCAGCCAGGTGGTGAACCAGCGGCTGCCGAACGAGTTGACGAGCGGCACGCCGATGACGCCGGCGAGGTTGATGAAGAACAGCCCGAAGACGGCGACCGTCACCCACGTCGCGGGCCGCCCGAACCGCCGCCTGCGCGGCGGCTCCTCGCCGCCGTGCGGCCCGGCGGGGCCGTCCGCTTCCAGCCGGTCACGGGTCTCGGTGTTCCCGGTGATTCCGGCCATCAGCCTTTGCCTCCGGTCGCTCCGCGGTACAGCAGTGAGCGCCACGCCAGCACCAGGGCGACGACCACCAGCATCACCGCGGCCATGATCACGGCGATTGCCGAGCCCATCGGGTAGTCGAACTGCTGGAAGGCGGCCTCGTACGCCTCGATGGAGATGACGTGCGTGCTGCCGCGCGGATCGCCGACCAACTGGGCGGAGGGGAACACCGCGAACGCCAGCACGAAGGAGAGGCAGAAGGTGATCGCCAGACCGGGTGCGAGCAGCGGCAGCAGCACGTGCCGGAACCGCTGGCGGCGGCCCGCGCCGAGGGTGGCGGCGGCCTGCTCCAGGCTGGGATCGATGCCCGTCAGATAGGAGAGCGTCAGCAGGTACGAGAACGGGAAGCCGCTGATCACCAGGGAGGCGAGCACGCCCCAGTAGTTGTGCACCAGGCCGAGCGGCTGGTCGGCGATCCCGATACCGGTCAGTATCTTGTTGAACCAGCCGCTGGGGCCGAGGTAGCCGAGCAACCCTTGGGCGGTGAGCACGGTGCCCAGCGTGATCGGCATCACCAGCAGCGTCATGACGAGCCGCCGGCCGCGGAAGACGCCGCGGGTGCGGAACGCGACGGGGACCGCCGCCAGACAGTTGATCAGGGCGGCGGGGACGGCGAGCCGCAGGGTGAGCCAGATCGTCTCGCGGAGATACGGTTCCGCGAAGAACTTCCGGTAGTTGGCGAACGGGCCGCCGCCCTCCGCCGACTGGAAGGACAGCTGCAGTCCGTAGAGGAACGGGTAGCAGAAGAGCACCAGCAGGAAGGCCACACCGGGCAGCACGAGCATCGTCGTACGGTCGACGCCGCGCTCCGCCAGGCGGTGGCGCAGCGCCGGGCGGCCCTCCGGGGTGTCGGCGCTCACGGCGCCACCGCCTCGGGCGCCTTCGGATCCGCGGTCTCTCCGGCTTCTGACCGCCGCGGCTGCGGGTCCGGCGATCCGGCCTCCTCCCGGGCGAAGACGAGCACCCGCTCCGGCAGCGCGGTCAGCTCGACCACGTCGTCGGGTGCGAGTCGCGTACGGGTTCTGAAGTGCACCTGCTGACCGTCGGACAGTCGGCCCTGCACGGCGAGTTCGCGGCCGTGGTACTCGACCACCTCGACGGTGGCCGGCAGCCTCGGACCGGTCGTCCCGGACTCCGCGGTGCCCGCCGCGGCGGCGGCCACGTCCAGGTCCTCCGGGCGCACCGCGGCGACGGCGTCACCGGCGCGCGGGGCGCCGTCGCGGCCGGTGCCGGCGAGGCGGCCGTCCGCGACGTCCACCCGTACCCGCCCACCGTCGCCGCCTGTGCCTTCCCCCACTGTCACGTCGAGCATGTTGCGGTAGCCCATGAAGCCGGCGACGTAGCGGTTGGCGGGGGAGCCGTACACCTCCTCCGGTGTGCCGACCTGCTGGGTCATGCCGTCGCGCAGCACCACCAGACGGTCGGCGAGCGACAGCGCCTCCTCCTGGTCGTGCGTGACGTACACCGTGGTCAGGCCGAGGCGCTGGTGCAGCCGCCGGATCTCGGTGCGCATCTCCAGCCGGAGCGCGGCGTCGAGGTTGGACAGCGGCTCGTCCATGAGCACCAGCCGGGGTTCGAGCACGACCGCCCGTGCAATGGCGACGCGCTGCTGCTGGCCACCGGAGAGCTGGCCGGGGCGCTTGCGCGCGTGATCGGCGAGCTGGACGAGGTCCAGCGCCTGCGTCACCCGGAGGTCGCGCTCCGCCTTGGCAACCCGGGCCATCTTCAGGCCGAAGGCGACGTTGTCGCGCACGGACAGATGCGGGAAGAGGGCGTAGTTCTGGAAGACCATGCCGAAGCCGCGGCGCTCCGGCGGCACGTTGTCGATGCGCTCGCCGTCGACCGTGATGGCGCCGCCGGTCAGCGGCAGCAGCCCGGCGAGGCAGTTGAGTGCGGTGGACTTGCCGCATCCCGACGGCCCGAGAAGGGCGATGAACTCGCCCCCCTCGATCTGCAGGTCGAGCTCCCTGAGCGCCCGGAAGCGGCCGAAGCTGCGGGACACCTTCTCCATGCGGAGCGAGCCGAAGTGGGTCATCGACAGCCCTCGCTCACTGGCCCGCAACTTCGCGGTTCCACAGGTCGAACGCGGTGACCTGCTGTTCGGCGGGGAGCGAGGGCTCCTTGGGGAACTCCTCGATCCACCGGTCGAACTCCGGCTCGCCATACTCCTCGATCACCTGCTGCGATTCCTCCGGGGCCATGGACAGCGGCACGTCCTGCACGGCGGGGCCCGGGTAGAAGTAGCCCTCGTCGTACGCCTTGGCCTGCTGCTCGGGGGTGAGCATCCACTTGATCAGCTGCAGGACGGCGGACATGGTGTCGGCGCTGACGCCCTTGGGTACGACTGCGTACTGGGCGTCCGTCACCCAGGTCATGTCGTCGAAGCGGCCCGCCTCGATCTCCTTCGGGACGGTGCCGAGCGCGCGCGGGTTGATGTACCAGCCGGTCGTCGTCATGATCATGTCAATCTGGCCTTTGGCCAGATTCTGCATGGTCTCGGTGGTGCCCGAGGCGTAGTTGCCGACGTACTTGTCGAGTTCCTTGAGATACGCCCAGGTCTTGTCCCAGCCGTTCTCCGGGTCGGTGGGGTCCTCGTCGCCGAGCAGGTACGGCAGGCCCATCAGCCAGGTGCGGCCGGGCCCGGAGTTGGGCGGCTGGGCGTACTGGAACCGCTTCGGGTTGGCTTTCGCCCAGTCCAGCAGCTCCTGGGGGGTGGTCGGCGGGTCGTCGACCGCGTCGGGGTTGTACTGGATCAGCGGCCCGGACGGGTAGTAGACGAGCGCGACGCCCTTGCCCTGCGCCAACTCGGCCATGTCGGCGGCCGGTTCCAGGTAGTCGGGATTGCCGATCGTGTCCTCGTGCTCCGACATGTCGGCCCACAGACCCTGGTCGAGCCCGGCCGCGAGACCGTCGGTGCCGGTCAGCACCAGTTCGATCTGGACCCGGCCGGCGTCCTGCTGGGCCTTGACCTTCCCGGCGAGGTCGGGGGCCGGGGCCTGGTCGTACGTCACCTTGCTGACGATGTCCGGGTGTTCGTCCACGAACTCGTCGATCATGCCCTGTGTCAGCTGGAGGTTTCCGGCGACGTCCAGGATGTCGAGCGCCACGGGTTTCGCGGGCTTGTCGGGTATCTGCTCCGGTGTGCCGCTCTCGGACGAGGAGTCGCCGTCGTCCGGTGCCCCGCAGCCGAAGGCCGCAGCCGCCAGGACGAGACCGGCGAAGGTGTACGTGAGCGAAGAACGCAAGCGGAGGCATCGGGGCATGGAAGTGCTCCCTCAAAGTCGGTGCGGTGGCACGCGATTCGCCGAATAACGTCCCCCAGACGCCGCCTGGCGTCAAGAGAGTGAACTTCCTTCAAGGGGCTGAACGGCAGTCTCGCGACCACACACGTGCGCCGTTTCGCCGGCCCGGTCTCGTCGTGCGGGCGCGGGTGGCGTCGTAGATCGCGGACGAGGCGCCGACGCATCCGCGCCGCGAATCCCTGCTGGGCGTCGCCGAACCAGCGCTGGGCGGCACGCAACCTGCTGAGCGACTGACCGTCGTCACCGGTTACGGAGAGGCCACCGGGGGCGGCGGATCCGCCGTCCGGCGTCACCACTCGGCGATCCGGCCGTCGGGGTGGCGCCAGTCGGCTTCGGGATGGTGCCAGTCGGTGTCCGCGGCACGTATGGCGGCCTCGTCGACCGTGATGCCGATGCCCGGTTCCGCCGGGACCGCCAGCGTGCCCGCGGTGGGGGTGAGCGGGGCCGGGTCGGGGACGTAGTCGGCCATCTCGCCACGGGGCAGACCCGCGTAGCCGGTGTTGTAGTGGATGCCCAGGCTCTGCTCGTGCAGCGGCACGTTCAGACAGGCGCTCGCCACCTGGAGCGACGCCGCCAGCGACACCGGCCCGTTCGGCGAGTGCGGGACCACGGCCACGTCGAACGCCTCGGCCATCCGGCAGATCTTCGCCAGCTCGCCGAGGCCGGTGAGCGATACGTCCGGCTGCAGGATGTCCACGCCGCCCCGCTGCAGCAGCCCGCGGAACTCCCAGCGGGACGCCAGCCGTTCGCCCGTGGCGATCCGGGTCGCGCCCGCCGCGGCCGCCACCTCCGGCAGCATGTCCTCCAGCCCCGGCGCGAGCGGCTCCTCCACCCACAGCAGCCGGAACTGCTCCAGCTCGCGCAGCAGCGGACGCACCATCGCCCGGTGCACCCGGCCGTGGAAGTCCAGCGCGATGCCGAGCGACGTGCCGAACTCCTCGCGCAGCGCCGCGACCCGGGCGACGACCGCGTCCACCTCGTCCGCGCCCGCGATGTGGTCCAACTCGGCCGTGGCGTTCATCTTCAGCGCGGTGAAACCCTGTGCGCGCCGGACCCGGGCGTCGGCCACCACGTCGTCCGGGCGGTCGCCCGCGATCCAGGCGTACACCGGGATCCGTTCCCGCACCGGGCCGCCCAGCAGCTCGTACACCGGCACGCCCAGGCCGCGCGCCTTGATGTCCCACAGCGCCTGGTCGATCGCCGCCGCCGCGGTGGCGAGCACCGGACCGCCGCGGAAGAACGCGCCGCGGCGCATGCGGTGCCACAACTCCTCGCCCCGGCCCGCGGGCGCCCCCCGCAGGCCGGCCGTCAGGTCCCGCAGGGCGCCCAGCACGGCGTGCCGTCGCTTGGAGACGATGGCCTCGCCCCATCCGGCCGCCCCCTCGTCCGTCGTCACCCGGACCAGGATCCAGCGCGGCGGCACGCTGTACGCGGTGATGTCGCTGATCTGCACGGCAGTTGCTCCCTCGGTTGACAGTTCGCTACGGCCGGAACACCGCCCTGCCGTAGGGGACGAGACGGACCGGACCCACCAGCCCGCAGGACTGGGGCCGCGCCGCCCCGAACACCTCGGGCCGGGCCACCCGCAGCCGGTTCAGCAGCGTCGTGGCCACCTCGACCTCGATGCTGTTGACGCCGCGGCGCAGCCGGTCGCCGACGTCGACCGTGCCCGTCACCTGGTCGGCGGGCGGCAGCTCCCAGCCGTTGACGGTGACGCGGAAGGTGTCGGAGACCTGTCCCAGTTCGAGCAGCGCGCCGTGCCCGCCGGTCCACGGCGAACCCAGCCGCACCGTGGCGCGGTAGCGCCCGACGCCGGAGGAGTCGGCCAGCTCCGGTAGCTCCGGCCAGGGTGCGAGGCCGTCGAGCCGCAGCGTGCGCCGTTCCCTGACCGTGTCGGTGGACGTGGCGCCCGGACGCCAGTCCTCCGCCCGCAGCTCCCAGCGGGTGAGCGGCACGGGCTCCGGCATCGGCCCGATGACCGCGGCGACCGTGCGCCCGTCCGCCAACTCCGTCGCGTACGAACCGGGCCGGCGCTCCCGCACCTCCAGCCTGCCGTCGCCGGTCCACCGCACGTCGGCGGCCTCCGTGCGCACCACGTGCCGCCCCGCCGCGGCGCGCGTGCCCCAGCTGCCGGGGCGGGCGAGCGCGACGATCGTGGTGGCGCCCGGGGCCAGGGCGATGCGCAGCCGGATCCGGTCGCCCTCGCGCCGGTGGACGGCGACGGGCTCGATCGTGCCGGTCCACGCGTCCAGCCGGTACGGGACCGCGTCCGGCCGCCGGGCGGCGAGCACCACGTCGTGGTCGACCGGCGTGCCGTCGGAGTCCTTCCGGCTCACCGCGTCGTTGGCGAAGAAGAAGTAGTCGGCGTCTTCGTCCGCGCGGTGCGCGTGCAGCAGCATGGACGCCTCGGCGTACTCCACGTCGCGCCGCACCCCGAGCGCGGCGAGGGCCTGCGGCACGTCCGGCCGGTCGGGAACGCCGGCCACGGACGGCTGGGCCAGCAGCTCCGCGAGCAGCCGGCGCAGGCGCTCGTTCGCGCCCGGCCGCGGCAGCCCCGGCACATGTCCGTCCGACCAGTCGCCTATGACGACGACCGGCAGTCCGGCCTTGGCGTAGCCGAGGAGCTTCTCGGCGACGTGCAGCTCCATCGTGCGCTCGCGCCCGTTCATCACGTCGCCCTCGACGACCAGGGCCTTGAACGCGGGCCCTTCGGGTGCCAGCCGGCCGCCCAGGACGTCGGCGCCCGGCAGGGTGAGCAACCGCGGGCTGAGGAACAGGTGGGTCCAGCCGACGGGCACGCCCTCGGCGCTGAACCAGGGCGCGCCGAGTCCGGTGCCGGCGTAGCCCTTCTGCCGCAGCACGCCCACGTCGGCCCGGTTGACCCCGGTCTGGAGCACGTGCTGCATACGGGCGAGAGCGCGCGCGACCTCGGGGACGTGGGGCCAGCCTGGCTGGCGCGGCCCCCACGCCTCCCCGTAGCCGGGGGCGCCGTGGTAGGGGGAGAAGGCGGCGAAGCCCGGCCAGCCCGCGCCGGGGGCCCGGGCGTAGGCGAAGCCGTGGAAGACGGCCTGGTTGACGCCCGCCGCGTACTGGGTGACGAGCCTCTTCAGCGCGTCGTCCCAGGTGGTGGCGTAGGCACCGCCGGCCCTGGCGCCCGCCTCGTTCGAGAGCACCCGCCGGCCGCCCATGTCCCGGCCGCCGGCCAGACAGCGGAAGTCGTCGAGGTTCTTGAAGCCGAGCGATTCGCCCTCCGGCACGTCCAGGAGCGCGGCGGCGTACATGGCGTCGGTCTCCAGTCCGTACGGCTGCACGCGCAGCGCCAGGCCGAGCGCGTGCGCCCAGGCGCGCAGCGGCTTCAGGTGATGTTCGACGTACAACTCGGTGACGACGTCCATGTAGTCGCGCCGCACCGCCGTGTCGACGTCCTTGCCGAAGCTGAAGACCGGGTCCTCGTCGTACTCGACGACCGCGGCCAGATACGGCGGCAGGGCGTAGCCGGTGTGCCGCTCGAACGCGGCGGGAATGCCCGGCGTCCACAGCGTCGCGTCGGTCTCCAGCTCCAGCGAGTCCTCGAACAGCGCGCCCCCCGTCGCGCGCAGCAGCACGCGCACCGACGGTGTGAGGATGTACTCCTCCCAGAACCCGACGACCGCCCGCGTGCCCGCCGCGCCGAGGTGGTCCACGACGTACGACAACGGGGCGGTGTGCGGGGGCCCTTCCGGGCGCTGCCCGGAGCCGCGCTCCCAGAAGGCGATGACGAGCCAGACGCCGCCGACGGGCGCGGTCCAGGTGAGCCGGCCGTCCTCGACGCGGTCGGCGAGGTCGGCGACCGTGTCCGGGTCGAGCACCACGGGGGAGTCGGCGGGGGAGCCGCCCGCGGCGACGCGCGCGGCCTGTACGTACCGTGCCTGCTGCGCCGTCACCCCCTCGGCCGGCGGGGCGAGCGCGGCGGGCAGTGGGCCCGCGAAGGTCTGCCCGCCCTCGACGACCGCCACGCCGTGGGCGAGTTCCCTGGCCGCGGCGGGGTCGTCCGGTGCGACCGTGGGCACGGCGGCGGGCCACGCGGGGCCGACGGTGAGGTCCACGACCAGCCGGCGGCGCGCCGCGTGGCGCAGCGCCGCTTCGAGGGCGGCGACCCAGGCGGGCGTTCCCCAGCCGTGCCGCTCGACGTCGATCTGTTCGGTCATGCTGTGGGTGACGGCGGCGATCTCCACCCCGCCGAACCCGGCGTCGGCGATCTGGTCGACCTCACGCTCGACCTCGCGGCGGTCGACCAGCCCGTCGGGCCACCACCAGCGGAACCTGGGGCGTACGGCATGCGGCGGCTCGGCGAAGGCGCGTGCGAAGCCGGCGCCCCCCGCGTCCGGCGCCGCCGCGCGCGCCGTGCCCGCCCCGCTGAAGGGCACGGCGAGGGTCGCGCCTGCGGCCGCACCCATCGCCAGCAGCGCCCGCCGCCGCAGGCCGTCCGTGTCGTGAGCCGCCGCCGTGGGCGGCTCGGTGTCGTCGCGCATGGAACCACTCCGGTCCGGGATCAGAAGCTGAGCCGGTAGGCCCGGCGGGCCGTACCGCGGAACACCTCGGTTCGCTCCCCGTACGACAGGCCCTCGCACAGCCGGTCCGCCACCTCGGCGACCTCCGCGTACGAGGCGGCGAGCAGGCACACGGGCCAGTCGGAGCCGAACATCACCCGCGCCGCGCCGAACGCCTCCCACGCCGTCTCTGCGTACGGCCGCAGTCCCGCGACGGTGCCCGCGCCCCGGCCGGCCCCGGTGACCAGGCCCGACAGCTTGCAGAACACCCGCTCCCCGGCGGCGAGCCGCCCGAGATGGCGCGCCCACGCGGTGAACTCGCCGTCCGCCGCCGGCGGCTGGCCCAGGTGGTCGAGCACGAAGGTGACCTCCGGGCAGGCACGTACGGCTTCGAGGGCCGCGGGCAACTGCCGGGGCCGGACGAGGAGGTCGTACGCCAGGCCCGCGGCGCCCACCGCCCGCAGGCCGCGCAGCACGTCGGGCCGGGTCAGCCAGCCCGGGTCCGCTTCCGACTGCACCGGGTGGCGGATGCCCACCAGCCGGTCGCCGCCGGGCAGCCGGCGCAGCTCCGCCAGCCGGGCGGGCACGTCGGGCGCGGTCAGGTCGACCCAGCCGACGACGCCCGTCACCGGACCCGGTGCGGCGGCGAGCGCGAGCAGTTCCGCCGTCTCGTCCGGCTCCGGCAGGCTCTGCACGACCACCGTGCGGTCCACGCCCGCCGCGAGGGTGGCCGGCGCGAGGTCGGCGAGCCCGAAGTCGCGCCGGATCGGGGCCAGCGCGGGGGAGTCGAGCCAGTCGTGCCGGCGTGCCGAGAGATCCCATACATGGTGGTGGGCGTCGACACGCCACGGCTCGCTCACCGCGCCGCCCAGGGGGCGCCCAGCTCGGAGAAGAGGGCGAGCCGGGCGGCGCTGGCGTCGAGCAGCGTCCGGATACCGGGGATGACGCGCCGCGCCGCCGCGCCGTGGTGGTCCGAGTGCCAGGCGTCCGGCGGCAGTCGCACCGGATCCGGCGCCGTGCGCACCGCCTCGACGACGCGCGTGAACGCGCCCGCGCGCGCCAGCGGGCTCAGCAGCGGGGTGCCGTCGCGCAGGTGCGCGAGGAGGTTCTCCAGCAGGTCGGTCCGCGGATGCAGCTGCTCCTGCTGCGGACGGCCCGAGCGGACCAGGAGCAGCCGGTCGGTCGTGTACTGCAGGGTGATCCGGCCCTGTTCGCCGTGCACCACCACGTACGGCGGGGCGTTCCGCTCGGCGCACAGCGTGGCGGCGAGGGTGAGCGTCGTGCCGCGCGCGGTCCCGAGCCGTACGCAGGAGGTGTCGTCCGCCTCGATGTCGTGGGCCCGGAACAGCTCCAGCTCCACCGACGCGACGTCCTCGGCGCGGTCGCTGCCGTCGATCCGCAGGGCGGTGGCCAGCGCGTGCGCGAGGGGGTTGGTGAGCACACCGTCGACCACGTCCACGCCGCCCGGGCCGTCCGGCCCGCCGGTCTCGTCTGCGCCGCCCGGCGGGAGCGGGAGACGGCGGCGTCCGGCCCACGGGGTCCGGGCGTAGTAGCGGGCGTCGCGCACCCACGCGCCCACGGCGCCGATTCCCCGCAACGGGCCCACCGCACCGTCCGCCACCAGCTCCCGTACCGTCTCCACCGCCCGGGAGCCGAACGACTGGAAGCCCACCTGGCAGACGACGCCCGACTCGCGCAGCGCGTCGGTCAGCCGGGTGAAGCCGGCGAGGGAGGGGGCCGGCGGCTTCTCCAGCAGCACGTGCGACCCGGCCCGTACGGCGGTCAGCGCGAGGTCCACGTGCGTGTGGATGGGCGTGCTGACGATCGTCACGGCCGGGCCGGTGCGGGCGAGCAGCGCCGCGAGGTCGCCGGACTGCTCGGGCCCGCCGAGGGCGTCGAGGTCCGCGGCGGCGAGCGGCGCCGGGTCGCATACGCCGACGACGCGCACCAGGCCGGCGGCGGTCAGGCGCTTCAGGTTCCGCCGGTGCGCGGTGCCGTAGCCGTGGGCGCCGGCGAGGACGACGGGCACCGGCTCCGCCGGCCGCGGCTGTACGGGACCCACGGCTACGCCAGGTCCCAGCCGGCGAGCGCCGCGTGCACCCGCGCCTTCATGTCCGGCGGCAGCGGGTGGCTCGGCGGCCGTACGTCGGGCCGGCAGAGCCCGAGCGAGGCGAGGGCCTCCTTGACGACGGCGACGTTGTCGGCGGACCGCCGCTCCGCGCGCAGGGCCTCGAAGTCCCGGATCTGCTCCCAGACCTTCATCGCGGCGGCGAAGTCCCCGTCCCTGAGGGCCCGGAGCATGCCGAGAGAGACCCGCGGGGCGACGTTGGCGAGCCCGGAGGTGAACCCGGTCGCGCCCACGGCCCAGTAGGCGGGCGTGTACAGCTCGGCGAGGCCGGTGACCCAGACGAACCGTTCGAGCCCGGCGTCCCGGGCCACGGCGGCGAACCGGGCGGCGTCCGGCACCGCGTACTTCACGCCGGCGACGTTGGGGCACAGCTCGCCGAGACGGCCGACGAGGCCGCCGTCGAGCAGCGGGTCGCGGATGTAGAGCACCACGCCCAGCTCGGGGACGGCGTCGGCGACGGCCCGATGGTAGGCGAGCCAGCCCTCCGCCGAGACATACGGGTTGACCGGCTGGTGGACCATGACGAGCCCGGCCCCGGCTTCGCGCGCGTGCCGGGCGCCGCGGATCGCGGTGGCCGTGTCGAGGCCGACGCCGGCCACGACGCTTACCGCATCGCCGGCTGCCGGGCCCGCCGCGCGAGCGGCTTCCCCGACCGCCAGCTCGACGACGAGCCGGCGCTCGTCCTCGCCGAGGGCGTAGAACTCGCCGGTGTTGCCGCCCGGGGTGATGGTCCGTACTCCGTTGTCCAGCAGCCGGCGCAACAGCAGCTGGTATGCCGCCTGGTCCACCTCACCGTCGGCGTCGAAGGGAGTCACCGGAATGGCGACGAGATCAGAGAGTGCGTGCTTGTAGTCCTGCTGCACTGGCTGCATCATCGGCTCCGCCCGAGGGGTGGTCAGGGTCGAGTCACTGTGCTTGCATGCTGCTTGGTTGCTGGCATACCACCTGAATGCCATGACGAATCCTAGCAGTGCGCCGACGTAAGGAGCCCGTCCCATGCGGCTGTTCCGTTCGTTCCTGGCCCTCACCGCCCTGCTCGCGGCCCTGGCGACCGCTGTTCCGGGCGAGTCCACCGCCCGCGCCGCCGGCACCCGTCCCGCGCCGCAGCTCCAGCCGCAGGGAGTGGAGGAGGCCGTCTGCACCGACACCCCGCTGCGGCTCACCTTCGACTCGCCCGTGCGGCTGGGCGACAGCGGCCAGGTGCAGGTGCACCACGCCGACGGCACCCTCGTCGACGTGATCGACCTCGCCGACTCCGGGACGTACCAGAAGAGCATCGGCGGTGCGCTCACCGACTACGGCGAGGTCCACCGCTGGTTCTACGAACCCGTGGTGACCGAGGGCCGCACCGCCTCCCTCCACCTGCACTACGTCCTCGACCCGGGGCAGGAGTACTACGTCACCGTGGACGAGGGGTTCTTCCGCGGGCACGAGGGCATCACCGGCCCCGACGCCTGGCGGTTCCGGACGCAGGACGCCCCCGCGCCCGGCGCCGGGCGGCTGTCCGTCGACCGGGCCGGCGGCGGGGACTTCTGCACCGTCCAGGGCGCCGTCGACTTCGTGCCCGAGAACCGCGAGGACAGTGCCCACGAGGTGCGCATCGACGTGGCCCCCGGGACGTACCGCGAGATCGTCTACGTCCCGCAGACCAAGCCGCACCTGACCGTCACCGGCAGCGGAGCCGGCGAGACCGTGATCGGCTACCCCAACAACAGCGTCCTCAACGGCGACGCGGCCATGTCCGACGTGCCGGCGCGGCAGAGCTACTGCCCCCGCCGCGTGCTGCCGCAGCCCGACCGCTTCAACTGCTGGCGGGCCGCCTTCGGGGTCGACGCCGACGACTTCACGCTGCGCGACGCAACCATCCACAACACCACCCCCGACGGCGGCTCCCAGGCCGAGGCGTTCCGCGGCAACGGCGACCGCATCGTCCTGGACCGCGTCCGCGTCCTCAGCTACCAGGACAGCCTGCGGCTCCAGGGCCGCGCCTTCGTGACCGACAGCTACGTGGAGGGCGACGTCGACTTCGTCTGGGGGACGGGCGGCGTGTTCGTCCAGGACTCCGAGCTGAAGTCCCTCGACGCCGGGTACGTCAGCCAGGTGCGCAACGCCGACGAGGGGCCGGGCAACGTGTTCGTGAACACCCGGCTGACCCGGGCCGCTCAGGTGCCGGACGGCAGCGTCCTGCTCGGCCGCATCGACGACCGGTTCACCGGCAGCCAGGTCGTGTTCATCGACTCGCCCATGGACGGGCACATCGCCCCGGTGGGCTGGGGGCTCACCGGATTCGACTGCACGGCCGCCGAGAAGCTGCGTTTCTGGGAGTACGGCAGCACGGACCTCGCGGGCGACGCCCTCGACGTCTCCGGCCGGCTGCCCTGCTCCGAGCAACTCGACGAGGCACAGGCCGGGACCTGGCGTGACCCCGCGACCCTGCTCGACGGCTGGGACCCGCGCTCCTAGAAGCAGACACACCGCGGGCCGGTGCACCTTCGCCGGCCCCGGCGCGGACACACCACCACTCCGACGAACCCACGGCAGGTGATCACCCATGTCCACGGTGTCCCGCAGGACCCTCCTCGGCGCGCTCGGCACCACGGCCGCCGGCACAGTCGCCACCACCGCGGCCACCACCGCAACCGCCGCCGCAGCACCGGCCGGCGCCGCGCCCGCAGCAGCAGCCGGGGCCGCCCCGCCCCGCCCGCCGCGGCCGGTGGCGCCGGTCAACGCCGAGGTGGCCGCGGCCCACAGCATCGACTACCGCGCGCTCCCGCAGCAGGTCGTCGGCGTCGACACGGAGGAGCTGATGGCCGTGCACACCGAGGCCGACGCCGACGCGCTGCGCGCCGCCCTCGTGCGGGAGGTGTGGAAGTCGGCCGACAGCCGCCTGCCCACCGCCCTGCCCGAGGTCGAAGAAGGCGTCGACGGCGGCGAGCTGCCCGCCTTCGAGGGCGTTCGCCGCATCGACCGGCTCACCGTGCGGCTGCCGTACGGGCTCAGCTCCGTCGTCTTCCTGCTGCTGCCGAGGCACAGCACGCACGGGCGGTTCGCGCTCTACCACAACGGCCACGGCGAGGAGCCGAGCACGATGCAGCGCACCACGCAGGGGCTGCTCGACGCCGGTTACGCCGTACTGCTCCTCGCCATGCCGCTGTACCACTGGAACCCCAAGGAGCTTCAGGACCCCGCGGACCCGTCCCGTACGCTCACCGTGGAGTCGCACAACGACCTCGGACCGTGGGAGACGGCGGACTTCTCCACGCTGCGGTTCTTCCTGGAGCCGCCGGCGGTGGCGCTCAACCACGTGCAGCGCACGTACCGCCCGCCCTCGGTGCAGATGACCGGCCTGTCCGGCGGCGGTTGGTGTGCCACCGTGTACCCGGCGCTCGACATCCGGGTGACGCGCAGCTATCCCACCGCCGGCTCACTGCCGTTCTTCCTGCGCTCCGCGCCGCCCAAGCCCAGTCCCACGACCGGCGACTGGGAGCAGCGCAAGGACTCCCACCCCGCGTTCTACGGGCTGACCGACTTCATGGACCTCTACGCGCTGGCCGCGGTCGGCGAGAACCGCCGCCAGATACAGATTCTGAACCGCTTCGACGACTGCTGCTTCAACGCGGTGGGCCACCGCGCCTACGAGCCGGTGGTGCGCCACCGCGTTCAGGTCATCGGCAACGGACACTGGGAGCTGCTGGAGGACGCCACCCACGGCGACCACACCATCAGCCCCTACGCGCTGTCCGTGATCCTCTGGGACCTCGACGTCGCGTGCGCCCACCAGCCGTAGCCCGCGTCTTCCGCCTCAGCCGGCCGGCAGCGGCACGAGCGCGTCCGTGGCCACCGGGGCACCGGTGGCGAAGGACTCGTTCGCGGCGAGCCCGGTGACCAGGGCCAGCGCGCCGTCGACAGCGTTGGCGCGCTGGCCGTCGGCGCCACCGCTGCCGTGCGCTGCTCCGGCCGCTGCTCCGCCCGCCGGGCCGAACAGCGCGCTGAGCATGCGCTCGTCGCCGCCGCCGTGCCCCGCGTGGTCGTAGCCCGGCACCGGCACCTCCTGCGGCTCCCGCCACAGCGGGCGCAGCAGGATGCGCGGGCCGCCGGCGTTGGCCATCGCCTTGTCGCCGTGGATGGCGCCCTTGCCCGAGGCGGTGCGCAGCCGCGGCGGCTGCCAGCGGCTCTCCTCGACCTCCAGCTCCAGCCGCCCGGCGGTGCCGTTGAAGGCGACCCGGTAGCCCTCCCAGGGGGAGTATGCGGTGAGGTGGTACGTCATGGCGGCGCCGGTGTCGTAGCGCACCAGCACCGACATGTCGTCCTCGATGGTGATGCCGTCGCCGAAGACGTTGCGGTCGCGCAGGTAGCCGTCGTGGGTCTCGGCCTCCAGATAGAGCGAGCGCAGCGCGTCGTTCTCGGCGAGCGGCAGCGCGAACGGGTCGTCCTGGGCCGCGGCGGCGCCGTGGGCGCGCTCGTAGTCGCGCCGGTAGCCGGACTTCTCGCCCGCCTCGCGGCCGTAGAAGCCCAGCCGGCCGTGGCCGAAGACCTGCTGCGGGCGGGCTCCCAGCCACCAGTTGACGAGGTCGAAGTGGTGGCTCGACTTGTGCACCATCAGCCCGCCGCTCTGGTCCTTCTCCCGGTGCCAGCGGCGGAAGTAGTCCGCGCCGTGGCGCACGTCCAGCAGCCATTCGAAGTGCACCGACAGCACCTCGCCGACCGCCCCGCCGGCGAGCAGCGCGCGGATCTGCGCGTGCACCGGGTTGTAGCGGTAGTTGAACGCGACGGCCACCTCCCCGCCGGTGTCTGCCGCGGCCTGCAGGATGCGGCGGCAGCGCGGCGCGTCCGTGGTCATCGGCTTCTCCGTCACCACGCGGCAACCGGCGTGCAGCGCCGGCACGATGTACGCGTCGTGCAGGGCGTCCACCGTGGTGACGACGACCTCCTCGATGCCGTCGGAGCGCAGCCGGCGCTCGAAGTCGTCCGGGGCCCACGCCGCGGCCTCCGGCGCCCCCGCCGCCGCGAGGAGCCTTTGGTGGTGGGCGATCCGGGCCGGGTTGGGGTCGCACAGCGCGGCCACCCGCAGGTGCGGGCGACGGGCGAGCGCGGCGGTGAACATCTGGGCGCGGGAGCCGGTGCCGACCACGACGGCGCGGGCGGCGGGGTTCGTCGACGTCATGACTGTCCTCCGAGGGGTTCGCCGTTGACGGTGACGTCGTGCACGGAGAGTCCGTTGACGGATTGCAGAAGCGCGGGCTGCGCGGCGTCGGCGAAGTCGAGGCCGGACAGCCGCACGTCGCGTACGGGCTCCTCCGGGCGGGCCCGGATGCGTACGGGGTACTCGCACGGTCCGCCGACCCGCCAGCGCGCCGCCGACAGCCGGCTGACCTCGGCGAAGTGCTCGCCGCCGGTGCCGCCCGCGTACTGGAACGTCACCTCGAACGGGACGTACGTCCAGCCCGGCGCCTCGACGTCCGTCACGCGCACGTCCCGTACGTAACCGCCACGGGTGGGCGTGGACTTGACGTTGAGGATCCAGCCGACGGCGGCCTCGTCGAGGTCCGGATGGAGGGGCAGGTGCAGCCGCCGGGCGAGCACGTCGGACACCCCGCCGCTCATCTCGCTGCCGATCGCCACCGCGGCGCCCCCGCTGAGGTAGAGGCAGTCCTCGATCCGGATGTGGCGGGACGGCACGCCGACCCGCCGGCCGTCCCGGTCGCGGCCCGACTTGATGGCGATGCAGTCGTCGTCGGTGGCGAAGGTGACGCGGCTGATGGCAACCTTCTCGCACGAGTCGGGGTTGCAGCCGTCGCTGTTCGGGCCGTGGCACTCGACGGTGACGTCGCGCACGGTGACGTTCCGGCTGAGCACCGGATGGATGTTCCAGAAGGGGGAGTTGCGCAGCGTGACACCCTCGACGAGGACGTTGCGGCAGGAGTGCGGCTGGACGAAGCTGGGGCGCAGATAGTGCCCCTCGCCGAGGACGCGCTCCGCGACGGGCACGCCGTCGGCGCCCCAGCGCTCCAGCTGCCCCCAGTCGTCGCGCTCGTGCGGCATGCCGGGCTCCCAGCCGAACTGACCGGAGCCCTTCCACGGCCACCAGTGGGAGTTGTCGCCCTGCGCGTCGAGGACGCCGCGGCCGGTGACGGCGATGTCGTGGGCGCGGTGGGCGTAGATCAGCGGCGAGTAGTTGTAGACCTCGATGCCCTGCCAGCGGGTGAGGACGACGGGCAGGTAGGCGGCCGGGTCGGTGCTGAAGAGCACGGTGGCGCCCGCGGCGACATGCAGGTCGACGCCGCTGAGCAGGTGGATCGCCCCCGTGGCCCAGCGGCCCGGGGGCACCAGCACATGGCCGCCGCCGGCGTCGTGGCAGGCGCGTACGGCGGCGCGGACGGCGGCGGTGCAGTCGGTGGCGCCGTCGCCGGCGGCGCCGTAGTCGGTGACGGGGAACCAGGCGTCGGGGAAGCGGGGGACGCGGGGCCGGGCCGGGCCCGGCCCCGCGGCCGCGCTCGCGGCGCTGGCGGACAGCGCGGCCGCGACGGCGGCGAGAGCGCCGAGCCGTAGGACTTCTCTGCGTGCGTGCCTGCTCATGACGACTCCCTCGGTGGCGCGGGTCGGCGGCGCGGGTCGGTTGAACGAGCGGCTGCGGGTCGGTCGTGCGGTCAGTTGAGGGGGTGCTCGCGGTGGTAGCGGGACGCCTCGCCGGCGGCGTGGGCGGCGAACATCGGCCCCGTGGTGTCGGGGTCGCCGGTCTGCAGGGCGTTCAGCAGCTCGGCGTGGTACTCCGCCATCGCGCGCCAGTCGCCGCGGTAGAGCGGATTGCCCAGCACGTGCAGCCCCCACATGCTGGACTCGATCATGCGCCACAACCGGATGAGCGCCGCGTTGCCCGCCGCCTCGCAGACGTGCCGGTGGAAGGACATGTCGGCGTCGCGGAACGCGCCGATGTCGCCGCTCTCCGCGGCCCGGCGCAGCAGCGTCACGTCGCCGTCGAGCAGCCGCAGCCGCTCGTCGTCCAGCCGGCCGGTGGCCTTGCGGGCCGCGTACTCCTCGAACATCACCCGGATGTCGCGGACTTCCTGCGCCTGTCGCTCGGAGACCTGCGAGACGTACGTGCCGCGGCGCGGCTGCGAGATGACCAGCCCTTCGTTCGCCAGCCGCTTGATCGCCTCGCGGGCCGGGGCCTGGCTGGTGCCGACCTGACGGGCGATCTCCGATTCCACGAGCCGCTGGCCCGGCACGAGTTCGCCGCTGACGATCCAGGTGCGCAGCAGCCCGTAGACGTGGTCGGAGAGCAGTTGGCGGGGCAGTTGCACGGCCGCGGGGAAGACGGTGCCTCCGGTCTGGCCGGTGTGGGCCGCCGCGGGCGGGACGGGGCGCAGTCGGCCGTCGGCCTGCTGTCTGCGCTCCTCGTCCTGCCAGATGCGGGCGACGGTGGACTGCGACAGCCCGAGCGTCCGGGCCAGTGAGCGGGTGGACGGGACCGGGCCGCCCTCGCGCGCCTGCGTCAGCAACTCGGCGATGTGCCGCTCGGCGTCGTGCCGTCCGGTGGTTCGAGGCCGTCCCGACCGCGGGGCGTCGCTCAGCCCGGCGACCCCGCCGTTGAGGTATCGCTCACGCCACTTGGCCACGGTGGCGGGGCTGACCTGCAGGCGCTTGGCGATGTCCGCGTTGGTCAGCCCCTCCGCGCAGGCGAGCACGATGCGGCTGCGTAGCCGCATCGCTTCGGGCGGCCGAGCCGACCAATCCCGCAGCGTCGCGCGGTCTTCGTCGCTCAGCTGCGGAAACTTCCGCAGATCCGGCGCGGTCACGGGCCCGCTTCACCTCTCGATGTCTATGAATTTCTGACTCACGTCGCCGGTCTCCGTGACCGCTGTCATCAACTTTTCTTTCATGACAGGCACCTTGACGGCGCTTTACTACGAACATATTAACGTATCGTTGCTCGATTATTGACCCACTAAACCGTGATCGGTTGTGCTCGCCAAGGAGGAACCGATGCGCCTGCGGCAGACGGAACGAGTGTGGGTGGGCGCGGTGGCCGTGCTCTCGGCGGCTGCGCTGGCCGGGTGCGGCTCGGGTGGCTTCTCCGACGACGACGGCGACTCCGGTGGCTCGTCGGAGGGCGGCACGGTCCGCATGCTCGTCAACATCACCCCCAACCTCACCCAGGACTTCTGGAACGACCTGGTGAAGCCCTTCGAGGAGGCCAACGAGGGCGTCGACGTGAAGATCGAGGCCCCGTCCGGAAAGGGCGTCGCGGACACGCTGCAGCAGCAGCTCGCCGCGGGCGACCCGCCGGACGTGGTCGAGACGCTGATGGTGGACGAGACGCTCGCGCCCAAGATGCTGGAGCTGACGGACGAGCCATGGGCGGCCGACACCCCGCTGGTGAAGGAAGCCGCCCTGGACGGAAAGATCTACAACGTCGGAGTCGGTGAACAGGCCCAGTCCCTCGTCTTCTACAACAAGAAGGCCTTCGCCGAGGCCGGCATCGAACAACCGCCCACCACCCTCGACCAGTTCACGAACGCGATGGGCAAGCTCAAGGACGCCGGCTACCTGCCGCTGCAGACCTCCGCCGAGTTCGTCACCGGACTGCAGCTCCTGCAGTTCGCCGACCCGTCCCTCGCCCAGAGCCACCCCGACTGGTACGCGGACGTCGCGCGCGGCGAGCCGACCGTCGGCGAGTCGATGCTGCCGTATCTGGAGCTGTACGACGGCTGGCTGGAGCGCGGCTACCTCGACAAGAACGCGATGGGCCTGAAGAACGTGGACGGGGAGACGAACTTCCTGTCCGGCAAGTCGGCGATGTACGTCATGGGCAGCTGGTTCACCGCCTCCGTCGCCGCCGCCGACAAGGGCGACGAGATCGGCGTCTTCGCCGCTCCCGTCGCCGAGGGCCAGGACCACCCCGGCCCGCAGGGCGCGACGATGGCCGCGCCGTACATGGTGCTCAAGGACAGCGGGGAACGGGACCTGGCGCTCGATCTCGTCGAATGGCTGGTCACCGACGAGCAGGCGATCGTCAGCCAGCTGGAGCAGGACGGCAACTTCCGCAGCGGCTTCGAACGGGATGTAAGCCCGCTGGAGGACCAGGTGCAGCAGATCCTCGACGAGGCGCCCTCCCGGGTCGCCCAGGGCGAGGGCTACGGCGACGACACGCTGCCCCGCGGGTTCAACACCGCCTGGAACACCGAGGTCCAGGGGCTCTACACCGGGCGCTCGCCCGAGGAGGTCGCCGAGGCGGTGGACCGGTGGCTCAAGGACCACTCCTGATCAGGAAGGCGCCCATGCAGAGCAGCACTGCCCGCGGCAGACGCCGGGACGGCCTCGCCTCCCTCGTCATGGTCGGCCCGGCCACCGTCCTGTATACGGTGATGCTCGCCGTCCCGGTCGGCCTCGCGGTCTACCTCAGCCTGACGGACTGGGACGGCTACAGCTCCAAC
This sequence comes from Streptomyces sp. NBC_01808, assembly GCF_035917395.1. Classification (NCBI taxonomy): domain Bacteria; kingdom Bacillati; phylum Actinomycetota; class Actinomycetes; order Kitasatosporales; family Streptomycetaceae; genus Streptomyces; species Streptomyces sp. NBC_01808. The sequence goes on along the minus strand of NZ_CP109072.1, from coordinate 159,576 downwards.
CCGGCCGTGGTCGGCGGGGACAACTACGCCGACCTGGTGGACGACCCGGCGCTGCGCCGCGCGGCCGTCGTCACGCTGCTGCTGGCGGGTGCCGGAACCGTCGGGCTCAACGTGCTCGGGCTCGGCTTCGCACTGCTGCTCAACGGCACGTCGCGGGCTAACGCCTTCTTCCGCATGGTCATGTTCTACCCGCACGTGCTCAGCGCGCTGGTCGTCGGCTTCCTGTGGAGCGCGATCCTCGGCACCACCGGAGCCGTCAACAACTTCGTCACCTCCCGGGGCGGCGACGTGCTGCCCTTCCTCTCCGATCCCGACTGGGCGCTGGCCACGATGGTGGCCGTCGTCGTCTGGTCGGCCTTCGGCGTGAACGTCGTGCTGTATCTGGCCGGGCTGCAGGCGGTGCCGCACTCGCTGATCGAGGCCGCGCGCATCGACGGCGCCAGCCGGCGGCAGGTGTTCCGCCATGTCACGCTGCCCGCGCTCGGCCCGTCGGTGACCATCAACCTGGTGCTGTCCCTGGTCACTCTGCTCAAGACCTACGACCTCGTGGTCTCCCTCACCGCGGGCGGCCCCGCGGGACAGACACAGACGGTCGCCTACCTCATTCTGTGGAACTCCTTCCACGACGGGCGCCTCGGCTTCGGCTCGGCCCAGTCGGTGGTTCTCATGCTCGTCACCGCGGTCCTGGCGCTCGCCGTCACCCGGCTGCGCCGGCGCGGGGAGACGGCGGTGTACTCATGACCCTGCACAGCGAGACCAAGCCGGCACCGGCTGCCGCCGGGCCCGGAGGGGGCGAGGGGGCAGCCGCCCCGGCGCCGCCCGCCGCCGGCGGGCCGCACCGCAAGGGGCTCCGGCGCGGGCCGCCGGGCCGCCGTCGCGGCCTGCCCCGGCTGGCGTTCCTGTCCGTCGTGACGATCGGCATGCTCGTCCCGCTCTACGTGCTGGTCGTCAACGCCTTCAAGGACCAGCAGGACATCCTGGAGAACCCGTTCGGGCTGCCGTCGGGCGGACCCACGTTCTCCCACCTGAACGAGGTGCTGCACGACTCGCAGTTCAACATCGTCCGCGGCTACGCCGTCACCCTGCTCTTCGTCGTCTGCGTCAACGTCCTGTCCGTCGTGCTCGCCGGGCCCGCCGCGTATGTCATCGCCCGCAGCAGCCGCCGCCGGTACCGGGCACTGATGGTGTTCTTCCTGGCCGGCACCTTCATCCCCGGCCAGGTGCTGGTGATCCCGGTCGTCTACGTGCTCAAGACACTGGGGCTGATGGGAACCGTGCGCGGGTTCGTGCTCTTCGAGACGGTCCTCACGCTGCCGTTCTCGATCTTCCTCTACGCGGGCTACATCGCGACGATCCCGCGGGAGCTGGACCAGGCCGCGGCCGTGGACGGTGCCGGTCCCGTGCGCACGTTCTGGCGCATCATCTTCCCGCTGATGCGCCCCGTGGTCGCCACCATGGTCATCCTCAACACCTTCTCGGTGTGGAACGACTTCGTGAACCCGCAGATCATCCTCGGCCCCGGCAGCGGCCTCCACACCGTCACCACCGGCGTCTACGCGGCGGTCAGCCAGTACCAGACCGACTACACCGTGGTCTTCCCCACCCTGCTGCTGGCCATCGCGCCGCTGCTCGTCTTCTTCGTCTTCATGCAACGCCACATCATCAGCGGCCTGACGGCCGGGGCGACGAGAGGCTGAGCGATGACCGAGGCCCCACCGCAGGCGGCACCCGTGCCGCGCCTCACCGCCACCGTCCCCGTCGGCACACCCCCCGTCTGGGCGCTGCTCCAGCGCCGGCTCTTCGACGCGCTCGACGAGGCGTGGCGCGCCTTCGCCGACCGCTACTGCGAGCCCCGCGGCAGCCTGCGCTACGCCGGACCCGTGGCCAGCCGCGACGGCGCCGACGACTTCTACGAGGCGTTCTTCAACTGGCCCGTCCTCTACCAGCTCGGCGGCGCCGACGACCTCCTGGACGCCGCCAAGCACCACTGGCGCGGCGTGACCGCGCAGCTGACCGAACTGGGCTACGTGGTCGACGAGTTCGAGCGCGGCTACGACTGGTTCCACATGGGGGAGTCGCTGCTGCTGTTCTACGGCATCTGCGCCGCCGACCCCGCCGACGCCGAGTTCGAGGCCCGCGCCCACCGGTTCGCCGAGCTGTATCTGCCAGGCGCGCCCGCGGGCAACTACGACCCGAACGCGGAGATCATCCGCGCCCCGCACAACGGCGCGGCGGGACCCCGCTGGGGCGTCAACGAAGAGTGGTCCGCCGGCTACGGCGCCGACCTGGCGACCATGCGCCCGTACGGCCTGCCGCTGCGCGACCTGCCCGGCATCTCCAACTGGCAGGACCTCGCGGACCCCGGCAACGCCGTCCGCATGGGCGCGGCCATGGACGAGCGGCTCGGCCGCGGCGACGCCGTCGTCAACCTCGCCGCCACCAGCCTGGCCACCAACGCCTGGCTCTACGGCCACGACGACCGCTACCGCGACTGGGCGCTGGGCTACATGGCCGCCTGGCAGCGGCGGGCCGAGGCGTGCGGCGGCATCCTGCCCGACAACGTCGGCCCCTCCGGCCGGGTCGGGGAGCTGCACTCCGGCCGCTGGTACGGCGGCAACTACGGCTGGTCCTGGCCGCACGGCCTCTACAGCGTCGGCAACGCCGCGGTGATCGCCGCCGTCAACAGCGTGCTGCTGACCGGCGGCACCGAGGGTCTCGCCCTCGGCCGCGGACCCCTGGACGCCGTCGCGCGGCACGCCGTCACCGGGACCGTCACCGGCACGCCGATGAGCATCTCCGACCGCTGGCACGCCGAGCTGGGCGAGGACGCCGACCGGCCCACCCTGCTCGTCCCCAACCGGCACGCCGACGGCGGCTGGTTCGACCACCAGCCGCCGCAGCTCGGCCTGCCCGTGTGGCTGTGGCAGGCCGGGGCGGAGCGACAGGACGCCGACCGGATCGACCGGCTGCGCGCGGCCAGCGGCTACGACTGGCGCACGGTGCGCAGCTTCCGCAACAAGGAGGAGGCCGGGCACGAGGCGCCGTGGCTGGAGTACCTGCGCGGCGAGAACCCCGGCTACCCCGTCGCCGTGCTGCGCGTCGCCCTCGCCCAGGTGGAGCGGCGCATGGCGCTGATGGCCGCCGACCGCGCTCGACCCGCCGACCTGAACATCCACCACTGGCAGCGGCTCAACCCGGTGGTCACCGAGGCCCTGCTGCAGCTCACCACGGGCACCCCGCAGGTCCTCTACAACGGCGGGCTGCTGCCGCTGCGCCTGGCCTACCACGACGCCCTGCGCGGCCGGCCCGGGCTGCCCCCGGACATCGCCGCGCTGGTCGAGGAAGCCGGCCCGGAGCGGGTCAGGCTGCGGCTGGTGCACACCGGCCTCGGCGGGACCCGCCGGGTCGAGGTGCGCGCCGGTTCGTTCGGCGAGCACCGCATCGACGGCGTACGAGCCGACGCGGCGGAGCCCGGCTATCCCGGCGACCCGCGGGCGTACGCCGCCCCCGTACCCGCCGCCACCGCCCGCGAGATCGCCGTCGGCGGCCCGCGGCTGGAGGTGGAGCTGCCGCCCGGCAGGTGCATCGGGCTCGAACTGCGGCTGACCCCGCGGGCCCACCGGGCCGCACACCGCACTACGTGAGATGAACGTGAGGAGATTTCGTGGAGGACCACGTGTGGGATCTGCCGGTGCGCGGCAAGCCGCCCGGCAGCGCCGACCCCGGGCTCGTCGAGCAGCTGTCCGGGATCTCGTCGGCCACCGCCTGCGCCAAGCTGCACGCCCAGGGCATCCGCCGCACGTTCGTCTCCGGGCCACGGCCGCTGGCGGCCGGGCAGAAGATCGCCGGCCGGGCGCGCACGCTGCAGTTCATGCCGCAGCGCGAGGACGTCGCCTCCGGCCTCGGCCAGGAGTACGTCGAGCGGCACACCGCCCTGTGGGCGGTGCTGGAGGCGATCGAGCCCGGTGACGTGCTCGTGGTGCAGGCGTACGGCAGCACCCACACCGGCTGCTTCGGCGACATGCTCGTGCGCTACTTCCAGCGCAAGGGCGGCGCCGGGATCGTCGTCGACGGCTGCATCCGCGACCTGCCCCGGGTGCGCGAGACCGGCGTGCCGGTCTGGTCGACCGGCGTCACCCCGCACTACGCCTCCCAGTCCGAGCTGTTCCCGTGGGCGTACGACGTGCCCGTGGCCTGCGGCGGCGTCCTGGTCCTCCCCGGCGACCTGGTGGTCGCCGACGACGACGGCCCGGTCGTGGTGCCCCGGCGGCGCGCCGGGGACGTCGTCTCCGCGGCCCGCGAACACGAGCAGTGGGAGCGCTTCAGCCGCACCCGGATCGAGGAGGGCGGCGCCCTTTCCGACTACTACCCGTTGACCCCCGACACCCGTGCCGAATACGAGCGCTGGCGCAGCGCCCGGGGCACGGGCTGACACCCGGCCGGCCCGCCTTGCCGCGAGAGGCGGGCACCATCGCGCACCTGCACGTCCGAGAGGCAAGGAGACCCGTGTTGCGTACCATCCGCAGATCCCGAACGAGCGTCGCGGTGCTGGCAGCCAGCGGCCTGCTGCTCCTGGGCGGCACCACGCTGCCCGAGGGCGGCACCGCCACCGCGGCCGGCGACTGCCGCCCCGAGGAGTTCTTCGTCTCGCCCGGCGGCAGCGACCGGGCGGAGGGCACCGAGGACGACCCCTGGCGCACCCCCGGGCACGCCCGCGACCACATCCGCAGCGAGGGCCTGAACAAGGGGATGAGCTGCGACATCGTGGTGAACCTGCGCGCGGGCGACTATCCGGTGGACAAGGCTGTCGAGTTCGACGAGCGCGACTCCGGCTCCGGCGGCCACGACGTGATCTACCGCAGCTACGACGGCCCGGGAAAGGCCCGCGTCGTCGGCGCCGAGGAGGTCACCGGCTGGGAGGCGTACAAGGACGGCATCTACCGCGCCGACGTCGGCAAGGACGCCTTCTACACGCTCTTCGAGGACGGCAAGCGCGCCACCAACGCCCGCTACCCCAACCGCCGCACCGACACCGAGTGGGCCCCGTACCTGATCTCCACCATCCCCGAGCCGGAGAAGGAAGCGGTGCGCCGCTGGCTGTGGGCCAACCCCGGTGAGCTGGACCCGACGTGGGATCCGGAGAGCCTGGCCAAGGCCACGGTGACGATCTGGTCCGGCGGCAGCTGGAGCTGGTTCACGGACACCGTGCCGATCAAGGACGTGAACCTGGCGGAGGGCCAGATCTCCCTCGAGTACCAGACCCGCTACGCCATGATGAACAGCCGCAGCGGCTCGCGGTACTTCCTGCAGGACTCGCTGGGCTTCCTCGACCAGGCGGGCGAGTACTACCTGGACAAGGAGAAGGGCCAGCTCTACTACAAGCCGCGCGGCGACATCAAGGACGCCAAGGTGCTGGCGCCCACGACCACGCAGCTGCTCGACATCGCCGGCAGCAGCGAGCGGCACCGGGTCAAGGACATCACCTTCGACGGGCTCGCCCTGCAGTACAGCGACTACGTGGAGTGGTACCGCTTCGGCTGGGTCGACGACGGCGACTCCGGCTACGAGCACAAGTACCCGATGTACGACCGGCAGATCGAGATGCCCCGCAACCGCTTCGGCGCGGTGACGGTCACCAACAGCAAGGACATCACCCTCACCGGCATGCACATCTCCGACACCGGCTATCACGCCGTCTACGCCCTCTTCGCCAACGAAGGCCTGACGGTGAAGAACAGCCTGCTGGAGAACATCGGCGCCGACGGCATCAAGGTCGAAGGCCCGTATCCGGGGGAGGGCAACACCTCCAACGGCCACGTCTTCACCAACAACTACATCACCCACTACGGCGAGCTGGTGCCGGGCGACGCCGCCGGCGTCGAGCTGATGGACACCGGCGACAACGTCGTCAGCCACAGCCTCATCGAGCACAGCGCCCGCTACGGCGTGAGCCTGGAGGTCCGCCCGGAGGTCCCCGCCGAGGACAACTACGCCCGTAACAACACCTTCGAGTACCTGCGCATCGAGGAAGCCGGTCTGGACAGCGGCGACATGGGCGCCTTCTACACCTACGGCGTCGACAACGCCGAGCCGCACCCGATCGACAACCACGTGCGCCAGGTCGTCATCGGCGACGTCATCCCCGACGGCTCCATGCCCGACAGCGGCACCCGCGGCGTGCACATGGACGCCGGCGGCTGCGGCTTCAGCTTCGCCGACATCGAGGTCGGCGAGGTCACCGACGACAAGTACCAGAGCTACCAGTGCAACGAGGTCGAGAACGCCAACTGGCAGGAGGACTTCGACGCCTCCCGGATGGAGTACGACAAGATCGGCCTGAAGGACTCCTTCCCCTACCCGGTACCCGACCGGGACGCGAAGTGAGCACCCGATGAGCGGTCGCATCCGCTGCGAGACGCAGGGCCCGGTCGCCGTGGTCACCCTGGACCGGCCGGCCAAGCTCAACGCCCTCACTCCCGAGATGGCGGCGGAGCTGCGCAGCCGGCTCGCCGGTCTGGACGACGACGCCACCGTGCGCGCCATCGTTCTGACCGGCGCCGGCGGCCGGGCCGGGCCGGTGTTCTGCGCCGGCAGCGACATCGCCGGGCTGGACACATACGACACCCCGTGGGCCTTCCGCAACCGGCTCGACTACGGGGACGCCGTACGGGCGGTGCGCACGCCCGTGGTCGCGGCGGTCGGCGGCCACGCCCTCGGCGGCGGCCTGGAACTGGCGCTGTCCTGCGATATCCGGATCGCGGGCGAGTCGGCCCGGTTCGCCGCGCCCGAGATCAAGCTCGGCTGGATCGGCGGCAGCGGCCAGAGCGCACTGCTGACCCACAGCATCGGCGCGTCCAACGCCGCGCTGATGCTGCTGACCGGCGATCCCGTCGACGCCTCCCAGGCCCTGGCCTGGGGGCTGGTCAGCCGGGTCGTACCCGATGAGGACCTGCTGCCGGCCGCGACGGAACTGGCCGGACGCATCGCCGCCCGGGCGCCCATCGCGGCCCAGACGGCGAAGGCCAACCTGCGCGCGGCGCACAGCATGCCGCTCGCCCAGGCCATTCAGTACGAGCGCGACCTGCAGACGGTGTGCTTCGCCACCGAGGACGCGGCCGAGGGGCGGGCGGCCTTCGCCGAGCGCCGCGAGCCGCGGTTCACCGGCCGCTGACCGCCGCAGGACCCCGCCCGGCAGCCGACCGCCGCCGGCGCATGACGAACGGACGACGGAGGGAAGGACCATGGGAATCCTGGACGGTTACCGGGTGGTCGATCTGTCGATCGCCATGGCGGGGCCGCTGGCGGCGATGCGGCTGGGCGACCTGGGGGCCGACGTGGTCAAGGTCGAGCCGCCGGCCGGGGAGTGGCAGCGCCACGCCCCGGCCGGCGGCGCCACGGGCAGCCGCCTCAACGCCTCCTTCCTCGCCCTCAACCGCAACAAGCGCAGCCTCGCCGTGGATCTGAAGTCGGCCGGCGGCCGGGCCGTGGTGCACGACCTGGTCCGCCGCGCCGACGTCTTCCTGCAGAACTACCGGCCCGGCGTGGCCGAGCGGCTCGGCGTGGACTACGCGGCGATCCGCGAGCTGAACCCGGGCATCGTGTACGTGTCCGTCTCCGGCTATGGCGACAGCGGGCCGTACGCCGCCCGCCCCGGCCAGGACCTGCTGCTGCAGGCGATGACCGGGGCGATGTACAGCGTCGGCCGCGCGGCCGACCCGCCCGCCCCGTCCGGCACGTACGCCGTCGACGCCCTCACCGCGTACTCCGCCTTCGAGGGCGCGCTGGCCGCGCTGCTGCACAGGGAGCGCACCGGCGAGGGGCAGCTCGTCACCGTGAACATGCTGGACGCGGCCATCGCGGCGCAGATGCAGGAGCTGTCGGTTTTCACCGTCGGCGGCGTCCCGCAGCGCCGCGGCGAGGAGCCGCACGGCCATACGTACATCCGCGCCCCCTACGGGGTGTTCGCCACCAAGGACGGCCACGTGGCGCTCGCCATGCCGGACCTCACCGCCCTGGCCGCCGCCCTCGAACTGCCCGCACTGGCCCGGTACGACGCCGACACCGACGGCCACACCCGCCGCGACGAGATCACCGAACTGGTGCGCGGGCGGCTGCCGCGCCGCACCTCCGACGAGTGGCTGGAGATCTTCACCGAGCACGGCGTCTGGGCGGGCCCCGTCCACACCTACGCCGACGTCGTCGCCGACCCCCAGGTCCGGCACAACGGCTCCTTCGTGACCTACCGGCACCCGGCCGAGGGTGAGGTGACCACACCGGGCTTCCCCTACGGCTTCAGCGCGACCCCGCCCGAGGTGCGCCGCGGCGCGCCGCTCGTCGGCGAGCACACCCGCGAGATCCTCGCCGAACTCGGCTACCCGGACGCGCAGGTGGCCGGGCTGCTCGACGGCGGCGCCGTGCGCGCCGAGGAGGGGGCATGACGGCCATGGCGACCACACCGCCCCGCACCGCCGAGCTGCGCGGGCTGACCTGGGATCATCCACGCGGCTACGCGCCCCTGGAGGAGCTGGCCCGCCTCGACGACGCGCTGCCGCCCGGCTGCGAGACCGTCGGCCGGCCGCTGCGCTGGGACCGCCAGCCGCTCGCCGGCTTCGAGTCGACGCCGATCGCCTCACTCGCGCCCGTGTACGACGTCCTCGTCGTCGATCACCCCGGGCTGGGCACCGCGGTGGACTCCGGCTGCCTCGTGGCGATGGAGGAGCTGTTCGAGCCGGCCGAGCTGAAGGGCTGGCGGGAGCGGAGCGTCGGGGCCAGCTACGACAGCTATGTGCTGGACGGCCTCACCTGGGCACTGCCCCTGGACGCCGCCGCCCAGGTAGCCGCCGTCCGCCCGGACCTGATGGCCGGTCAGGCGCGGCCTCGCACCTGGGCGGAGGTGTGCGCGCTGGCCGCCCGGGTGCCCGTCACGCTCTGCCTGGGCGGACCGCACGCCTTCCTCACCTTCTGCGCGCTGTGCGTGGGCCGCGGCGAGGAGCCGGCCCAGGAGGCCGACGCGCCGGGCGGCCCGTCCGGGGACGTCCTCGTCGGCCGGGAGACCGGGCTCGCCGCCCTCGACGTGCTCGCGGAGCTGGCCGAACGGACCCCGTACCGGCTGCGGTCGGCCGACCCCATCGCCGTGCTGCGGGCGATGGCAGCCGCCGGCGGACCCGCGTACTGCCCGCTGGTCTACGGCTACGTCACTTACACCCGGGCCGGCCCGTACCCGCTGGCGTTCGCGGACGCCCCCGCCTGGCTGCCCGACGGCCCGCCGGCGAGCGTCCTCGGCGGCGCCGGACTCGCCGTCTCCCGCCACCGCGCCGCCGACGTGCTCGCCCGCACCGCGATCCGCGACCATCTCCGCCGCCTCCTCGCCGACCCGGTGCAGCGCGAGCTGTTCCCCCTCACCGGGGGACAGCCCGCGGCCCGCGCCGCGTGGACCGACCGGTGGACAAACGACCGCTGGGGCGGCTTCTACCGCGCCACCCTCGCCACCGTCGAGGCGGCCTGGGTGCGGCCCCGCGGGCCCGGCTATCCCGCCTTCCAGGAGGCCGCCTCGCGGCTGCTGCGCGAAGGACTGGCCGACCGCCGGCCGCACGGGGCGCTGCTCGACGACCTCGACGCCTGCTACCGCGAAGGGAGTCAGCGATGACCGCCGATGCGACACCCGGGGCCACGGCGGTGGTCACGGGCGCGGGCGGCGCCCTCGGCCGTGCCGTCGCCCTGCGGCTGGCCGCCGACGGGCACCCGGTCGCCCTGCTCGACGCCGACGGCGCCGCGCTGGAACGGGCCGCGAAGGACGTGGCGGACGCGGGCGGCGAGGCGCTGGCGCGCGTCGTCGACCTGCGCGACGCGGACGCCGCCGAGGCCGCGCTCGCCGAGGCCGGCCGCACGCTCGGCCCGGTCGGCGTCCTGGTCAACAACGCCGCGGTCTATCCCGCCCGCCCCTTCCTCGACGTGCCGCTGGCCGAGTACGAGGACGTGCACGCCGTCAACCAGCGCGCCTACTGGGTGTGCGCGCAGACCGCCGCCCGCTCCATGGCGGAGGCCGGCGGCGGGGCCATCGTCAACGTCGCGTCCATCACCATGCACGGCGGCTGGTCCGACCTCGCCGCCTACGTGGCGACGAAGGGCGCCGCGGTGTCGCTCACCCGGGCGCTGGCCCGCGAGCTGGGCGCTTACGGGATCCGCGTCAACTGCGTCTCGCCGGGCGCGTTCCCCACCGCAGCCGAGGAGATCCACCCGGATCCCGCGAGCTACCGGGCCTTCGTGCTGGAGCGGCAGGCCCTCAAGCGCCGCGGCCGGCCTGAGGAGCTGGCCGCCGTCGTGGCGTTCCTCGCCGGTCCCGACGCGTCCTTCGTCACCGGACAGACGATCGAGGTCAACGGAGGGTGGGTGATGACGTGAGGATGCACGGACGGGAACTGGGCGCCCGCGACCTGGCGGCGCGCGCCGGGGACATCGCGGCGGCCGGCGGCGTACGCCTGGTGACGCTGGCGGACGGCGCCGAACGGGGCATACGCGCTCTGGAGTTCCGCACCGGCAGCGGGCTGGCCTTCGACGTGCTGGTCGACCGCTGCATGGACATCGGCGCGGCAGAGCACTCCGGCCGGGCGTTCGGCTGGCGGTCGCGCACCGGCTTCCGCCACCCCGGTCTGCACGAGCACGGCGACGAGGACGGGCTGTCCTGGCTGCGCTCCTTCTCGGGCCTCACGGTCACCGGCGGGCTCGACCACACCCTCTTCGGCGGCGAGGTGGACGCCACGGGGTACCGCTACCCGCCGCGCGCCACCGTGCGGCACGGCCTGCACGGTCGCGTCGCCAACCTGCCCGCCCGGCTCACCGGTTACGGCGAGCGCTGGGAGGACGGCGCGACGGGGGAGCGGTGCGTGCTGTGGGCCGAGGGGCAGGTGCGCCAGGCCGCGGTGTTCGCCGAGAACCTCAGCCTCACCCGGCGCATCGAGGCCGACCTCGGCGGCGACGAGATCCGGCTGATCGACACCGTCGTGAATCCGGGCTTCGAGCCGATGCCGCACATGTTCCTCTACCACGTCAACCTCGGCTGGCCGCTGCTCGACGAGGGCAGCCGCTTCGTCGCGCCGGTGGCGGAGACGGTCTGGGAGTCCGGCAGCGTGGCCGAGCAGGGCGTCGGCCACCGGACCCTGCCCGCGCCGCTGCCGGGCTTCACCGAGCAGGTCTACGAGCACCGGCTGCACGCGCTGCCGGGCGGCCGGACCGGTGCCGCCGTGGTCAATGACCGGCTGGGGTTCGCGGTGAGCCTCGAATGGTCCCCGTCCGCCTTCCCCTGCTTCTTCCAGTGGCTCAACCTCCGCGCCGGCGACTACGCCGTCGGCCTGGAGCCCTCCACGCACCACGTGGCGGGGGACGCCGCCGCCCGTGCCGACGACAGCATGATCTGGCTGGCGCCCGGCGAATCCCGCAGCTACCGCTCGGCGTTCCGTGTGCACCGCGGCGCCGAGTCCATCGCCGCCCTCGACGCCCGACTGGAGCCGCCCCGTGTCTGACGACCGGACCGAACGGACCCACCGGACCGACCGGACCGAAGGGAACGAGCGCAACGACGGCCACCGAGCGAACGACGTGCCCGGACGAAGCGAGCGGCCGAGCCCGTCCCGGCGCCGCGTCCTGGCCGCCGCGGGCGCCGGCGCGGCGGCGACGGCCCTGCCCGCCGCCCTGCCCGCGACCGCCGCCCGTGCCGCCGACGGCGGCCACGGGCCCAACCCGATGCGGCTGTGGTACGCGGCGCCCGCCGCCGAGTGGCTCGAAGCCCTGCCCGTCGGCAACGGCCGGCTGGGCGCCATGGTGTTCGGCCGCACGGACACCGAGCGGCTCCAGCTCAACGAGGACAGCCTGTGGGCCGGCAGCCCACACGACTACGCCCGCCCCGACGCCGTGAACCACCTCGCGGAGATCCGCCGGCTGGTCGTGGCGGAGAAGTGGCACCAGGCGCAGCAGCTCGCCGACGCGCATTTCCTGGGCACCCCCTCCGAGCAGGCGCCCTACCAGGTGCTCGGCGACCTCGAACTCGCCTTCACCGGCGGCGGCGAGATCTCCGGCTACGAGCGCGAACTCGACCTGGAGAGCGCGGTCACGCGCACCCGCTACACCCGCGACGGCGTGCGCTTCACCCGCGAGGTCATCGCCAGCACCCCGGACCAGGTCATCGTCGTCCGGCTGACCGCGGACACCCCGGGCGCCATCGGCTTCACCGCCCGCTTCACCACCCCGCAGCAGGCGAGCGCGGCCACCGTGGACGAGCGCACCGTCGCGCTCGACGGCGTCAGCGGGGAATGGGAGGGCCGCGCCGGCGCCGTCCGCTTCCGCGCGCTGGCCCAGGCGGTCCCCGAGGGCGGCACGGTGCACAGCGCCGACGGCGCGCTGACCGTGACCGGCGCGGACGCGGTCACCCTGCTGGTCTCCATGGCCACGAGCTACCGCTCCTACAAGGACGCCGGCGCCGACCCCGCCGCCCGCGCCCGCCGCCATCTGGAGCCGGCCGCCCGGACCCCGTACAAGGAGTTGCGCCGCCGCCATGTGGCCGGCTACCGGCGGCTGTTCACCCGCGTCGGCATCGACCTCGGCACCTCGGACCGCGTTCGGCTCCCCACCGACCAGCGCGTCCCGCTCTTCGCCGACGGCGGCGACCCGCAACTCGCGGCGCTGTACTTCCAGTACGCCCGCTACCTGCTGGTGTCCTGCTCCCGTTCGCCGGGTCAGCCCGCCAACCTGCAGGGCCTGTGGAACGAGAGCATGACCCCCAACTGGGAGTCGAAGTACACCCTCAACATCAACTTCGAGATGAACTACTGGCCGGCCGGCCCGGGCAACCTCGCCGAGTGCTGGGACCCCGCCGTCGACATGGTCCACGAGCTGGCCGAGTCCGGCGCCCGCACCGCCGGGGCGCTCTACGGCTCGCCCGGCTGGGTCGTGCACCACAACACCGACGGCTGGCGCGGCACCGCGCCGGTCGACTACGCCTTCTACGGCCTGTGGCCGACCGGCGGCGCCTGGCTGTGCCTCGTGCTCTGGGACCACTACCTGTTCACCGGCGACACCGCCGCCCTCGGCCGCAACTACCCGGTCATGAAGGGCGCGGTCGAGTTCTTCCTCGACTTCCTGACCGAGGACGCCCGCACCGGCTGGCTGGTCACCAACCCCTCGCACTCACCGGAGGTCGGCCACCACGAGGACGAGGGCGAGAACGTCAGCATCTGCGCCGGCCCCACCATGGACATGCAGCTGCTGCGCGATCTGTTCGACGCGTTCCGCGACGCCGCCCGCGTCCTGGGCCGCGACCGCCGTCTTGCGGAGCGCGTCGCCGAGGCTCGCGACCGGCTCGCCCCCAACCAGGTCGGCTACCTCGGCCAGATTCAGGAGTGGCTGGAGGACTGGGAGGAAGCCGCGCTGGTCAGGCACCGGCACATCTCCCACCTCTACGGGCTCTTCCCCAGCTCCCAGATCGACCCCCGGCGCACCCCCGAACTGGCCGCCGCAGCGCGCACGTCGCTGGAGCTGCGCGGCACCTCGGGCACCGGCTGGTCGCTCGCCTGGAAGATCAACATGTACGCGCGGCTCCTCGACCGCGACCTCGCCTACCGGCGGCTGTCGGAGCTGCTGACCCCGGCCCGTACCGCCCCCAACCTCTTCGATCTGCACCCGCCGTTCCAGATCGACGGCAACTTCGGCGGTATGTCCGGCATCACGGAGATGCTGCTGCAGAGCCACGCCGACGAGATCGCGCTGCTGCCCGCGCTCCCCGAAGCCTGGCCCGCGGGTTCCTTCCGCGGGCTGCGGGCGCGCGGCGGCTTCGAGGTCGACCTCGTGTGGACGCCGGCGGGGGTGGCGCACGCCGCGGTGCGCTCCCTGCTCGGCAACCCCGTCCGGATCCGCACGCCCCATCCCGTGCGGGTGGACGGCGTGTCCGTGGAGCGTCCGGAGGCGCACGTCGTGGCCTTCGGCACCCGCCCGGGCGGTGAGTACGTACTGCGAGCCGCATGACCCACCGCTCACTCGATGTGGAGGAGTAGCGAACGTGAAGGACGCAAACGGATCAGGCACGCGGACCGGACCCCTGGGGCGCCGTACCTTCGTCACCGCATCCGGTGCACTGCTGGGCTCGGTCACCCTCGGCGGCGGTCTCGCCCACGCGGCGGGCGGCCCGGGGACGGCCGGCGGTGCCGGGGACGCCGCCCCGGCCGCCGCCGGCCCACCGGCGTTCCCCGGTGCCGAGGGCGGCGGCAGGCACGCCACCGGTGGCCGCGGGGGAGAGGTGTACGAGGTCACCACCCTCGCCGACGCGGGCCCCGGCTCGCTGCGCGACGCCGTCTCCGCGGGGAACCGCACGGTGGTCTTCCGGGTCTCCGGCACCATCGAGCTGGAGGGCGGCCTCGACATCACCGGCTCCAACATCACCGTCGCCGGCCAGAGCGCCCCCGGCGGCGGCATCTGCGTGGCCGGGAACGAGACCGAGATCAAGGCCGACAACGTGATCCTCCGCCATCTGCGCTTCCGCGGCACCGACCGGATGGGCACGCCCATCGACACCTTCAAGATGGAGGGCCGCCGGAACGTGATGATCGACCACTGCTCGTTCAGCTGGGGTGTGGACGAGACCTGCTCCCCGTACGGGAACCGCAACGTCACCGTGCAGTGGTGCATCATCGCCGAGGGACTGACGATGTCCGCGCACGAGAAGGGCCGCCACGGCTACGGCGGCCTGTGGGGCGGCGACGACGTCACCTACCACCACAACCTGCTGATCCACAACGGCGGTCGCAACCCCCGTTTCAGCTTCGTCGAGGACGTGCCGCTGCGCGCCGACAGCCGCAACAACGTCATCTACAACTACGGCTACACCTCCTGCTACGGCGGCGAATGGGCCAACGGCATCAACCTCGTCGCCAACTACTACAAGCCCGGTCCCGACACGCTCGCGGAGATCGCCCCCGTCATCGTCTCCCCCGACCGCGGCGGCAGCTGGCACGTCAGCGGCAACGTCATCGAGGGCCACCCCGACGTCACCGAGGACAACATCCTCGGCGTCGACATCCCCACCGGCGGGATCACCCTGCTGACCGAGCCTGTCGAGCTGTCCGAGCCGATCGAGCAGCAGTCGCCCGAGGACGCGTACGAGGCAGTGCTCGCCGGCGCCGGCGCCACCGTGCCGCGCCGCGACGCCATCGACGCCCGGCTGGTGGCCGACGTGCGCGCGGGCACCGGACGTATGATCAACTCCCAGTCCGAGGTGGGCGGTCTCGTCCCGCTCGCCGCGACGCAGGTCCCGGCGGACAGGGACCACGACGGCATCCCCGACACCTGGGAGCGGGAGCACGGCCTGAAGCCGTCCGACCCGGCCGACGCCGCGGCGATCGACCCCGAGACCGGCTACAGCCATCTGGAGCTGTATCTGAACTCCCTCGGCCGCACCGGCGCGCCCAACCCCGCCGCCGGCATCCTCGCCCCCGCCAGCCACACCGTCCTGACCAGTGAGGCCGGCGTCCACGACATCGTCGTGGAAGCGGAGGCGACGGCCCACCAGAGCGCGGAGATCGCCGTGCTGGAGTACTACGCCGGCGCGACCAAGATCGGCGAGACGACCGCCGCGCCCCACCGGATCACCTGGGCCGACGCGCCGGAGGGCACCCACTACCTGACCGTGCGGGCCACCGACTCCACCGGCACCGCCACCACCTCCACCGGCGTGCCCGTGCACGTCAACCGCGTCACCGACGTCGGCCCCTGGACGTCCGCCGACATCGGGGACGTGCCCATCCCGGGCGCCGCGGCGGTGGATGAGGACGGCGTCTTCACCGTGCGCGGCTCCGGCCGGATCAGGGGCCGTACCGACTCCTTCCACTTCGTTCACCAGCAGATCGAGGCACCGGACGACGAGGTCGTGGAGATCATCGCCCGGGTCGACTCGGTCAGCGCGGTCTACTCCGACGTCCTCGGCGGCATCATGATCCGGGAGAACCTGACCGAGGACTCGCCCTTCTGCCTGATGGCCGTCGCCGTCTCCTCCGACGGCCTGGTCGGCGTCTGCAAGCGCATCGCCGCCACCGGCGAGGAGATGAGCGTCGGCACCTACCCCTTCGAGGAGGGCGAGGTCCTCGACGACCGGCCGTACTGGCTGCGGCTGACTCTCCGCGGCGACGAGTTCACCGCGGAGATCTCACCCGACTCGCTGCAGTGGACGCGCGTGGGCTACGAGCGGATCGCGATCGGGCCCGCGCCGTACGCCGGGCTCGTGGTCGACGCCAACAAGGAGGCCAACGACACCGCCAACTACACCACCGTGCAGTTCAGCCAGGTGCGCGTCAACCACTGAGCGCCCTGCGGGCGGCCGTCCCACCGCGTGTCACGCAGTATGGCTTCGTGCGCGGTGGGGCGGCCGGGGCCGCGGTGTGGCGGGGGTGTTCTCTCGTTCAGCCAGGTGCGCATCAACCACTGACGAACGGCACCCACACCCGCATCGCGCCGTCACCGCGGTTGTCCCACTGGAAGTAGGGCACCGCGGTGACGGACGTCCGGCAGCGTGAGTCCTCGGCGTACGGCCCGCCGTGCGTGCGGTACGGCAGCCCGGCCTCGTGGGCGCCGCCGAGGGCCAGCCCTGCGGCCCGCAGCAGCACCGTGCGCCCGACGCCCGCCAGATCGGCGTGCTCGACCTCCTCGAACGCCACGCCCAGCGGCAGCGCCAGGTCGTCGACCTCGGCGCCCTCCTCCTGGTCGGCCTGCTCGAAGCAGTAGACCAGCGGCCCGCGTTCGACGGCCGCGCTGCCGCGGAGGGCGTCGATGCGCGGGTGCGGCACGGTCAGCCGGGGGGTGAGGTCCAGATGCAGCACGAGCTGCTCGCCCGCCCGCCAGTCCCGGCTCACCACCGCGTACCCGTGCTCGTCCGGCGCGGCGTCGAGCCGCGCGCCGTCGGGCGTCTCCAGCGTCGTCCGCGCGCTCCACGGCGGTATGCGCAACGCCAGCGCGAACGGGCCGGCGGGGGCCTCGGTGATGGTGATCGCGACCCGGCCGTGCCAGGGGTAGTCCGTCTCGACCCGCAGCCCCAGCCGCCCGCCGGCGAAGGGACAGGCCAGCTCCATCGGCGCGTACTGGTGCAGATGGAACGTCGGCACGCCGGCGTGCTCGGAGACGGTCGCCGCGTAGTGCTCCAGCGAGGCGACGAGACGGGTGACGGCGGGCGGGCAGCAGGCCGAGAAGAACCACTCGTCGCGGCAGCGCGGATCGCCCACCGCCTCGGCGTGGTCGGGGCGCCGGGTGAGCGGGTTGCCCTTGTAGTACGTCCTGCCGTCGGTGGAACGGGCCGCGCTGAAGGCGTTGTAGAGCGTGCGCTCGATCAGGTCGGCGTACCGGGCCTCGCCGGTGGCCAGCAGCAGCCGCCAGCTCCACTGGATGCTCGCCGCCGAGGCGCAGGTCTCGTTGTACGACAGGTCCGGCGGCAGCTCGTAGCGCTCCCCGAAGACCTCACCCACCTGGCGCGAGCCGAGCCCGCCGGTCAGCGACGTCTTGGCGGCCGTCATGTCCTCCCAGCGGGCGACGGACGCGGCGAGCAGCTCCTCGTCGCCCGTCTCCACGGCGACGTCGACGACGCCGGCCTCCAGATAGAGCCCGCGCACGGCATGGCCGGTGAGCGTCGGCGCGGTCCGTACCGGCAGATGGTCCTGGCGGTGCATCGTGCCGTGCTTGTGCCGGCCGACCAGCCCGTGGCCGCGGCGCTCGACGAAGGCGGCGGACAGCTCCAGATAGCGTTCCTCGCCCGTGACCCGGTACAGCTCCACCAGCGCGGTCTCCACCTCGGGGTGACCGTCGAGGCCGGGGCCCGGGCCGGGGAGGAAGACGTCGGCGAGATGGTCGGCGAACCGCCGGGCGACGGCGAGCAGTTTCGTGTCGCCGGAGCTGCGCCGGGCGGCGACCGCGGCCTGGATGAGATGTCCCGCGCAGTACAGCTCGTGGCTGTCCACGAGCTGCGCGTAGCGCC
Source organism: Streptomyces sp. NBC_01808 (assembly GCF_035917395.1). Taxonomy (NCBI): domain Bacteria; kingdom Bacillati; phylum Actinomycetota; class Actinomycetes; order Kitasatosporales; family Streptomycetaceae; genus Streptomyces; species Streptomyces sp. NBC_01808. Next base: position 141,575 of record NZ_CP109072.1, on the reverse strand, counting down.
GCCCGGGCGCCGCCACCTGGTAGTGGGAGTCGAGATAGCCGTCGTCCTGCTGGGCCCGCTCCAGCAGCAGTGCGGTGCGCCCGGCGAAGTCCGCGAGGGCTTCGTCGGGAACCTCCCGCAGGTGCCAGGCGGCCGATTCGAGGACCTTGTGCACGTCGGAGTCCATGTACACCGGGCCGCGGAACTCGCCGTCCGCCTCGCCGGCGGCGATCCGGAGGTTGCGGAGGTTGCCGGCCTTCTCCAGCCACCCCACCGCGAGCGGCAGGCTGACGCGGCGGTTGACGTCCTGCCACTGCCGCAGCGGGCCGCCGGTCAGCTCGGCGTGCTCCAGGCGCAGGGGCCGGTGCGCCGTACGCGCGCCGGGGGAGGGGACCGCGGGTCCTTCCATGGCTGCTTCTCCTGTCACGTACGGGAGCGGGCGAGTCACATCCGGGGGCGGGCGAGAAAGGCGATGGTCTGGTCGCGCACCCGCATGATGTGGGCCTCCAGCAGGTCCCGGGCGGCGAGCCGGTCGCCGCTCTCCAGGGCGTCGACGACCGCGCGGTGCTCGGCGACGGCGGTGCCCAGCCGGGACGCGGTGATGGGCGCCTCCATGCCGGTGCGGGTGACGTGGATGCTCAGGTGCAGATCGTCGTGGAGCTCCAGCAGCCGGGGCAGGCCGCCGAGCTCGACCAGGGCGCGGTGGAAGCGGCTGTCGTTCTCCCGGAACTCGATGTAGCGGCTGTGGTCCTCAAGGGACGCCTGGGCCAGCACCTCGGCCTCGTCCACCAGCTCGCGCAGGCGCGCCGGGGACTCGCGGTCGGTGCGCTCGGCGAAGAGCCGCAGGCTGTGCGACTCCAGCATGAGCCGCAGCTCGAACAGCTCGTAGAGGCTGGAGAGCGACGGGATGGCGACGGTGAAGCCGGCGGTCGGCTCGTACGCAAGCAGCCCGCGCTCGTAGAGCCGGCCCACCGCGCTGCGGACGGGGGTGCGGCTCATGCCCAGCCGGCGGGCGAACTCCCGCACCGGCACCGGCTGCCCGGGGGCGGGGTTCTCCTTCGTCAGCCAGTCGACCAGGGCCTGGCGTGCGCGGGCCTCCAGGCTTTCCTCGGAGTCGGGCGGTCCGGATGCCGACGCCGGCCCCTTCTGGGCCGCCGCCGTTCTCGGTGGGGTCATAGCCGCCTCCCTGCGCTCCACGACTGCCGGCCGGGCCCTGCCCCCGGTCGGCTCTGGCCAGCCTATGGTATGCCGCTGGTCGACCGGCAGTGGGTGGGTTCTGTCGACCGCAGCAAATTCCTCACGCACGGGGGTTGACGGTCATTTTACGCCCGGTCAACATTCATGGCATACCACTGACATGCCTATGGGGTGCCTATGCCCGTCCCGAAGCTGCACGGCATCATCGCACCGGTCGTGCTGCCCATGACGAAGTCCGGAGGGGTGGACGCGCCATCGCTGGAATGCCACCTGCAGCACCTCTTCGCCGCCGGCATCCATGGGCTGTGGATGAACGGCACCACGGGGGAGTTCCACGCCCTCGACGCCGAGGAGCGGGCCGCCGCCGTGCGGGTGGCGGCGGAGACCGCCGCCGGCCGGGCGCCGGTCGTCGCCCACGTCGGTGACGCCGCCACCGGGCTGGCCGTACGGCACGCCCGCGCGGCCGTCGCGGCCGGCGCCGACCAGGTCTCCGTCATCGCGCCGTACTTCACCGAGTTCACCCGTGAGGAACTGCGCGACCACTACCGCCGGATCGCCGACGCCGTCGGCTTCCCGATCTACGCCTACCACATGCCGCGGCTGACCAAGATCGGTCTGACCGCGGACTGCGTGCTGCAGCTCGCCCAGGAGGGCGTGCTCGCCGGCATCAAGGACAGCGACGGCGACCTCACCTGGTTCCGTCAGCTCGTCCGCCGCGCCGCCCGGACGGGCGTGGAGTTCCGGTGCTTCACCGGGGACAGCAGCATCAGCGACGTGTCGCTGCTGGTCGGTGCCGCCGGAGCGACCTCTTCCGTGGCCAACGTGACACCGCGGCACCTCGTCGCGATGTACGACGCCGCCCGCGCCCAGGACTGGGTGCGGGTGCGCCGCATGCAGGACCGGCTGGAGGACCTGCTGGAGGCGATGCGGCTGGCCCGCCGGGCTCCGACGCTCTCCTCGGTCGTCAGCACCTACAAGTTCGTCCTCGCCACCCTCGGCCGCATCGAGGCAGACCACGCCGCGGCGCCCCTGGCGCCGCTCGACGAGGACGAGAAGGCACGCCTCGTCTCGACCGTGGTGCCCCTGGTCCGCGAGCTGGAGTCGGCGGCACACGCAAAGGAGCGTGGAGATGACACGTGAGGGCAAGTACCGCCCGTTCGTCGCCAGACGGCGGGTTCTGCAGACCGGCGCCGGGCTGATCGTGGCGTCGGCGGTGCCCGGCTGCGGCTTCTTCGACACCGACCCCGCGGACGAGAGCGGTGCGGGCGGCGGCGCCAAGGGCAAGGAGGCGCCGATGCTCAGGGAACGGGTCGAACAGGGGAAGCTGCCCAAGGTCGCGGAACGCCTCCCCGACAGGCCGCTCGTCGTCGAGCCGCTGGACAAGGCGGGCGTCTACGGCGGCACCTGGCATTCGGCGATGCTGACCGAGGAGGACATCCCCTGGCTCAAGATGACCATGGGGTACGAGCCGCTGCTGCGCTGGTCGCCGAAGTGGGAGGGGTCGGCCGCCACCGAGATCCTCGCCAACGTCTGCGAGGAGTACGAGGTCCTGGGGGGTGGCCGGGAGTACGTCTTCACGCTCCGCCGCGGCATGAAGTGGTCCGACGGCGAGCCGCTGACCGCCGAGGACTTCGACTTCTGCTTCAACGACTACCAGGTCTACCCCGACCTGCACCCGGACGCCATCTACGAGCTGTGGCTGAACCGGAACGGCGAGCCCGCCCGGTTCGTCAAGGAGGACGACCACACCGTCCGCTACGTCTTCGCCGAGCCGAAGGCGAACTTCCTGGAGCAGATCGCCGGCCTGCACGGCCTGTACATGTTCCTGCCCAAGCACTTCCTGGAGCAGTTCCACCTCAAGTACAACAAGAGCGCCGACAGCGTGGCCAAGAAGAACGACATGGCCAACTGGGTCGAGTTCCTCCCCCTGCGGCTGGAGCACTGGGTCTACCCCGACGTGCCGACCGTCAACGGCTGGGTGGCGCAGAACGCGGTCGGCGTGGGCAGCAACGTCGTCGCCGAGCGCAATCCGTACTACTGGAAGACCGACCCCGACGGCAGCCAGCTGCCGTACATCGACAAGGTGGTCTGCGAGGTCGTGCAGGACGTCGAGGTCGAGGTGCTCAAGGTCTCCAACGGCGACCTGGGCCTGCAGCTGTACAACTTCGGCACGGTGCGCAACAGGCCCGTGATCTCCCGCAACCGGGAGTCCGGCGACTACCGGATGATCGAGATGCTGCCCGACGACGTCAACACGCTGATCATCGGGTTCAACCAGACCCACCCCGACCCGGCCAAGGCGCGGATGTACGGCAACAAGGACTTCCGCATCGGCCTGTCGCACGCGATCGACCGCAAGAAGATCATCAACACCCTGCACGGCGGCCAGGGCATCCCCTGGCAGTGCGCGCCCGTCCCCGGCACCGACCTCCACGACGAGGAACTCGGCAAGCAGTACACCGAGTACGACGTCGACCTCGCCAACGAGTATCTGGACCGGGCCGGCTTTCGCGAGCGCAACGGCGACGGCATCCGGCTGCGCGAGGACGGCAGCCCCGTCAAGTTCCACGTCCTCGTCGCCTCCGAGTACCCCGACCAGGTCGACGCCCTCGACCTGGTCAAGGCCGACTGGCGCGAGGTCGGCGTCGACATCACCGTGCAGCGGATGGCCGAGGAGCTGTACTGGGTACGGGTCGAGGCCGGCGAGAGCGACGCCTCCGTCTGGACCGGCGGCTCCTTCGACATCCGCACCGGCGCCGGCGGCAACCACTACTACCTGCCGTCCAACCCGCGCGGCTCCTCCCGCTTCGGCGGCGAGTGGGCCGCCTGGTACACCCGCCCCGGCAAGGACGGCACCGAGCCGCCGGCCCGGATCAAGCGGCAGCTGGAGCTGTTCGACCAGATGCGCATGACGTTCGACCGCGCCAAGGCGACCTCGCTCGCCCGGCAGATTCTCGAGATCACCAAGGAGGAGTTCTACTACCTCGGCATCAGCACCATGCCGCCCGAGTACGGCATCGTGAAGAACGACTTCCGCAACGTGCCGGAGAAGCTCCCCGGGGCGGGCGCGTGGCAGGCGCCGGGCCCCGCGCGGCCGGAGCAGTTCTACATCGCCGACGAGGCCTGACGGGCGGGCGCGATGCTCTCCTTCCTCGTCCGGCGCGTCGGCCTCATGGTCGTCACGCTGTGGGCGGTCTCCCTCGCCACCTTCGTCATCATCAACCTGCCTCCGGGCGACTACGTCGACACCCTCCAGGCGCAGGCGGACGCCCGGGGCGAGTTGATGAACGACGACCAGATCGAAGGGCTCCGGTCGCGATACGGGCTCGACGAGCCGTTCTTCGCCCAGTACTGGAAGTGGATCTCCGGAATCATCTTCCACCTGGACTTCGGCCAGTCCTTCGGCTACGAGATGCGGCCGGTCGGCGACCTGATCTGGGACCGGGTGGGGCTGTCCTTCTTCCTGTCCATCTCCACCATGCTCTTCGCCTGGGCCGTCGCCTTCCCGATCGGCATCTACTCAGCCGTACGGCAGTACTCGGCCGGCGACTACACCGCCACGTTCTTCGGTTTCGTCGGCATGGCAGTCCCCGAGTTCATGCTGGCGCTGATCCTCATGTACATCGGGATGCGCTACTTCGGGCAGAGTCCCGGAGGGCTCTTCTCCCCCGAGTACCAGGATGCGGCGTGGAACCTGGGCAAGGTGCTGGACCTGGCCTCCCATATGTGGCTGCCGATTCTGATCATCGGCATTTCCGGCACCGCGGCCACCATCAGGATCACCCGGGCGAACCTGCTGGACGAGCTCTTCAAGCCGTACGTGGTCGCCGCCCGGGCCAAGGGGCTCCCCGAGTGGAAGCTGCTGCTGAAGTACCCCGTCCGGATGTCGCTCAGCCCGTTCTTCAGCACCGTCGGCTGGCTCCTGCCGGCGCTGATCAGCGGCGAGACGATCATCTCGATCGTGATGAGCCTGCCCACCACGGGGCCGCTGCTGCTCACCGGGGTGGAGAGCCAGGACATGTATCTCGTGGGCAGCTTCGTGCTGATCCTCAGCGCGCTCACCGTCGTCGGCACGCTGCTGAGCGACCTGGCGCTGGCCTGGTGGGATCCGCGCATCCGGCACCGGTACGAGGGAGGTTAGGCCCCGCATGCTGCTGAAATCCCGGAGGCACAGGCCGTCCGGCGGATCCGGGGAGCCGCCGGCGGAGGAGGACGCACTGCCGCAGGCGGCGGACGGCGATCCCGAACTCGGCCGCGCCTCGCAGTGGCGGCTGGTCTGGCGCAAGTTCCGCCGCCACAAGCTCGCCGTCGCCGGCGCGGTCGTCGTGCTGATCGTCTACTTCGTGGTCGCCTTCGCCGAGTTCCTCGCGCCGTCCTCGCCCCGCGCCACCGACGAGCGGATGACGTACGCGCCGCCGCAGACGGTCAAGGTCGACGTCAGCCTCGGCGGCGGGATCGACTTCTACGTCAACGGCTACGAGACCCACCGCGATCCGGAGACCTTCGAGCTGATCCACACCGAGGACCCCGGCAAGCGGATCCCGGTGAAGTTCTTCGCCCGCGGCGACGGCTACGACATGTGGGGGGTCCTGCCCTGGGACCGGCACCTGTTCGGTGCCGTCCACGCCGACCAGGAGGTCTACTTCCTGGGTGCCGACAGAGCCGGGCGGGACCTGCTCTCCCGCATCATCCACGGAGCCCGGGTCTCGCTGTCCATCGGACTGGTCGGCGTCGCGGTCAGCTTCCTGCTGGGGGTCTTCTTCGGCGGTATCTCCGGCTACTTCGGCGGCACCCCCGACAGTCTCATCCAACGGATCACCGAGTTCCTCATCGCCGTGCCCACACTGCCGCTGTGGCTGGCGCTGTCGGCGGCCGTGCCACCGGACTGGGGCCCGCTGATGCGCTACTTCGCGATCACCACGATCCTGTCGGTCGTCGGCTGGACGGGGCTCGCGCGGGTCGTACGCGGCCGGTTCCTCTCGCTCCGCGAGGACGACTTCGTCGTCGCGGCCAGACTCGACGGCTGCTCCAGACCCCGGATCATCTTCCGGCACATGGTGCCGTCCATGTCGAGCCACATCATCGCCTCGCTCACCATGGCCGTGCCGGCGATGATCCTCGGTGAGACCGCCATGAGCTTCCTGGGCCTCGGCCTGCAGTCGCCCGCCGTCAGCTGGGGCGTGCTCCTGCAGGAGGCGCAGAACGTGCGCACCGTCGAGACCGCGCCCTGGCTGATGCTTCCCGGCGTCGCGGTCTTCGTCACCGTCCTGGCCATGAACTTCGTCGGGGACGGCCTGCGCGACTCCGCCGACCCGTACAAGTAGCCGCAGAGGGAGAAGCCGTGACCCAGCCCCTGACGAAGGCCGCGACCCGGCCGGGGACCGAGACAGTCCTGCGGGTGCGCGGGCTGCGCACGCACTTCGCGCTCGACGACGGCGTGGTGAAGGCCGTGGACGGCGTCGATCTCGACATCGTCCGCGGGCAGACGCTGGCCGTGGTCGGGGAGTCGGGGTGCGGGAAGAGCGTGATGGCGCGCTCCATCCTGCGGCTCGTGGACCGGCCCGGCCGCATCACCGGCGGCGAGATCTGGGTGAGCCGGCCGCCGGACGGCGAGACGGATCTCGTCTCCGCGGACGAGCGCACCCTGCGCAAGGTCCGTGGCAAGCGCATCGGCATGGTCTTCCAGGAGCCGATGACCTCCATGAGCCCCATGCACACGCTCGGCAACCAGATCGGCGAGGCGATCGTGCTGCACGAGCGGGTGACGAAGAAGGAGGCGCGCAAGCGCACCATCGACCTGCTCGGCCGCGTCGGCATCCCCGCCCCCGAGCGCCGCGTCGACGAGTATCCGTTCCAGATGAGCGGCGGCATGCTGCAGCGGGCGATGATCGCGATGGCGCTCTCCTGCAACCCCGAGCTGCTCATCGCCGACGAGCCCACCACCGCCCTGGACGTGACCACCCAGGCCCAGATCCTGGACCTGCTGCGTTCGCTGCAGCAGGACTTCGGCATGGCGGTCATGCTCATCACGCACGACCTGGGCGTCGCCGCGCAGATGGCCGACCAGGTCGCCGTGATGTATCTGGGTGCCGTGGTCGAGCGCGGCGACGTCGTCTCCGTCTTCCGCACGCCCCGCCACCCGTACACCAAGGCGCTGCTGCGCTCCATCCCCAAGCTCGGGGCCCGTTCGCGCGAGCGGCTGACGCCGGTGCGCGGCATGGTGCCGCACGCCTACCGGCGTCCCGCCGGCTGCTCGTTCCACCCGCGCTGCGACGAGTTCATGCCGGGCCGGTGCGACGTGACGGAGCCGGGCGCCACCCCGGGGCCGGAGCCCGGCCGCGAGGTGCGCTGTCTGCGGTACGAGAGCCAAAACGCAGCGAACGCAGCGAACGCAGCGAACGCAGCGAACGCAGCGAACGCAGCGAACGACGCGAACGGCGCGGAGCCGCCCGCGGACGACAGCCGCGACGAGAGAGGACGGGCATGACCACCGGCACCGCCGCCGCGGCGGACACCGCCGAATACGCCGAAGACACAGCGCTGCTGACCGCGGAGGGCCTCACCAAGCACTTCCCCATCCGCCGCGGCCTGTTCGGCCGCACCGTCGGCGCCGTGCGCGCGGTCGACGGCGTCGACCTGCGCATCCCCGCCCGCCGCACGGTCGCCCTCGTCGGCGAGTCCGGCTGCGGCAAGAGCACGCTCGGCCGCTGTCTGCTGCGCGTGCACGAGCCGACCGCCGGCCGCATCCTGTACGCCCCGGACGGCGGTACGCCCGTCGACCTCGCCGGGATGAGCGAGCGGGCGCTCGCCCCGTACCGCACCCATATCCGGATGGTCTTCCAGGACCCCTACGCCTCCCTCAACCCCCGCATGACGCTGCTGCAGATCGTCGGCGAGCCGCTGCGGGTGGGCCTCGGCCTGACCGGCAAGGACCTGGAGGAACGGGTCGCGGAGTTGCTGCGCCGGGTGGGGCTGCGGCCGGAGTACCTGCGGCGCTACCCCAACGCGTTCAGCGGCGGGCAGCGGCAGCGCGTCGGCATCGCCCGGGCGCTGGCGACCCGCCCGCGGCTCGTGGTGGCCGACGAGGCGGTCAGCGCCCTGGACGTGTCGGTGCGCGCGCAGATCCTCAACCTGCTCAAGGACCTCCAGGACGAGGAGGACCTGACCTACCTGTTCATCTCGCACGACCTGGGAGTCGTCGAGTACATGGCCGACGAGGTCGTCGTCATGTACGCCGGCCGGGTCGTCGAGACCGGCGCGACCGACGAGCTGTACGGCGCGCCCCTGCACCCGTACACCGAGGCGCTGCTGTCCGCCGTGCCCGACCCCGACCCGACGGCCCGCCGCCGGGAGCGCATCGTGCTGCGCGGCGAGGTCGCCGACACCTCCCGGGTGCCGTCCGGCTGTGCGTTCCACCCCCGCTGCTTCTACGCCCGCGACCGGTGCGCCACCGAGGTGCCCGCGCTGCGCGAGATCGGCGGGGGCCGCACATCCGCCTGCCACTACGCCGAGGAACTGACCCTGAGGGGAGTGAACGCGCTGTGACCGACCCGCGATTCGACGGGGTGGTACGGCGCTCGCCCACGGACCCGGCGCTCGGCGAGGCGCTGCTGCCGGTGCTGCACCCGGGCGACAGCCACGCCGCCAACCTGCTGGAGCTGGACGACGGCGACCTGCTGTGCACCTGGTTCAACGGCCCGCAGGAGGGCGATCCGGGCACCGGCGTCGTCGTCTCCCGGCTCGCCGCCGGCGACACGCGGTGGTCGGAGCCGGAGGTGCTGGCCGCCGACCCCGAGCGGTCGGAGCAGAACCCCGTACTCGCCCGGGACGCCGCCGGCACCGTGTGGCTGTTCCACCCCTCCAACACCCCGCACGACCAGAAGACCGCGCGGCTGGTCATACGCACGTCGGCCGACCGCGGGCGCACCTGGAGCCCGCCGCGCACCCTCATGGAGGGGCCCGGCATCTTCGTGCGCAACCCCCCGCTCGTCCTCACCGACGGCTCCTGGCTGCTACCCGCCTACTGGTGCCGGCCGGAGGGGGAGCACAGCGTGGCGATGATCAGCGAGGACGGCGGCACGACGTGGCGCGGGCACGACCTGCCGGACAGCGACCACCTCGTCCAGATGACCGCCGTGCAGCGCGACGACGGCAGCCTGTTCGCGATGTTCCGCAGCCGCGCGGCCGACCGCATCCACAGCTCCGAGTCCTTCGACCTCGGCCGCACGTGGCGGCCGCTGACGAAGACGGAACTGCCCAACAACAACTCCGCCGTCCAGCTCGTCCGGCTGGCGAGCGGCGCGCTCGCGCTCGTCTACAACGACGCCTCGCTGGAGCGCGACCAGTTCCGGTGGGTCGGCGAGGGCGCGGGCCGGCGCAAGAAGGCGGTGCGCACGCCGCTGACGGTGGCGCTCTCCGACGACGGCGGACTGACCTGGCCGTACCGACGCGACGTGCAGACGGCCGACGAGGAGTACCGCGACAACGAGCTGGGCTACTCCTACCCGAGCATCCTGCAGACCCGCGACGGCCGGCTGCACCTGGCGTACTCGTTCCTGCGAAAGACGATCAAGTACGTACGGCTCGACGAGGCATGGATCCGTGCCGCGGGCGTACGGGACGACCGCCCGTGACCGTCGAGCGGTGGGGCGTCCACGAGCTGGCGCTGACCGGCCCCGCCGACGGCAACCCGGACGCCGAGGTGCGGCTCGGCGCCGAGTTCCAGCACCGCAACCGCATCGTCCCGGTCGACGGCTTCTACGACGGCGACGGCCGCTACCGCATCCGCTTCATGCCGGACGCGGAGGGCGAGTGGCACTACGTCACCCGCTCCTCCGCCGCGGAACTGGACGGCGCGCGCGGCTCCTTCACGTGCGTGCCGCCCGCCCCCGGCAACCGCGGCCCGGTGCGGGTGGCCGGCACCCACCGGCTGTCGTACGCCGACGGCACCCCCTACCTGCCCCTCGGCACCACCTGTTACCACTGGACCCACCTGGACGATCACGAGCGCGAGGAGCAGACCCTGCGGTCGCTGGCGGCCTCGCCGTTCACCAAGGTGCGCATGTGCCTGCTGCCGACGAAGGGCATGGTGCCGCCGCACCTCGTCTTCGCCGGCGACAGCCCGGACACCCTCGACCGCACGCGCTTCAACCCCGTCTTCTGGGCCCACTTCGAGCGCCGACTGCGCGACCTCCTCGCGCTCGGCATCCAGGCCGACGTCATCCTCTTCCACCCGTACGACGACGGGTTCTGGGGGCTGGACCGGATGTCGCGCGAGGAGGACTTCTTCCTGCTGAAGCACACGCTCGCGCGGCTGTCGGCCTTCCGGCACGTGTGGTGGTCGGTCTCCAACGAGTACGACTTCAACACCTGCAAGACCGTCGAGGACTGGGACGCGCTCGGCCGGTTCATCCAGCGGCACGACCCGTACCAGCGGCTCCGCTCGATCCACAACGGCACCCGCATGTACCAGTACGAGCGAATCTACGACTTCGGCAAACCCTGGATCACGCACCAGAGCATCCAGCACTGGGACGCCCGGCTCACCGCCGGCTGGCGGGACTCCTGCCCCAAGCCGGTCGTCGTCGACGAGATCGGCTACGAGGGCACGGCCGACCGGCGCTGGGGCAACCTCAGCGGGCGGGCGCTCGTCCGGCAGTTCTGGCACGCCGCGGTCGCCGGCGGCCACGTCACCCACGGTGAGGCGTATCCGGACGCCGGCCGCGACGGCACCACCTGGATCTCCGGCGGCGGCCGGCTGCGCGGCGAGAGCGTGCCGCGGATCGCCTTCCTGCGCCGGCTGCTGGAAGAGGCGCCGGCCGACCTGCCGCGGGCGCGGCGGGAGGGCACGAGCTGGCTGGAGTACTTCGGCGGTCCCACGCAGTCCGCGTACCGCGACGTCGAGCTGCCGGCCGGCGGCGAGTACCGCATCGAACTGATCGACACCTGGCAGATGACCGTCACCGAGCTGGCCGGCGTGCACCACGGGCGGGCCCCGGTGGAGCTGAAGGGACGCCCCGACATGGCCGTGCGGATCCGGAGGACGCGGTGAGCGGGACGGACCCGGGACGGACCGCAGGTGCGGCCCGGACGGCGGAGCGCTGGGGCGTCTTCGAACTGCCCGTCGCCGGGCCCGGCGACGAGGTGGTCTTCACCGACGGCGGCGGACGCCGCTTCACCGCCGCCGCGTTCACCGGCGACGAGGGCGCCCACCTGGTGCGCTTCATGCCGGACGCGGAGGGGGAGTGGCACTACCGGTCGGCGGAGACCTCTGGCACGTTCACCTGTGTGCCGCCGGCGCCGGGCAATCACGGCCCGGTCCACGTCGCCGGCGAGCGGAGCTTCCGGTACGCCGACGGCCACCTCTTCCACCCGGTCGGCACCTCTGTCGGCGACGCCGGGCGGGCGACGCTGCGGACGCTGGCGGACGCCCCGTTCAACCGAGTACGGCTGCTCGGATCGGCGGACCTGCCGCTCGGCGTGCTGGACGAACAGGTCGCCGCCCTGCTGGCGCTGGGCATCGAGGCCGAGGTGGATCTGGCCGGGCGGTTCGGCGCGGACCCCGGCGGCGGGGACGGCGCGCGCACCGCGGGCATCGCCGAGACCGTCGCCCGGCTGGCCGCGTACCGCAACGTGTGGTGGCGGGCGCCCCGGGACCCGGACGCCCAGACCACGATCCGCGAGCACGACCACGGCCACCGGCTGCTGACGGTCCACGGCGGCCCCGCCACCGACTTCGGCGCCCCCTGGATCACGCACGCGAGCCTGCGGCTGGAGGACCCGCACGCGGTCGCCGGTCTCGGCGCCGCGCTCGGCAAGCCGGTCGTGGTCGACGACTGCGGAGCGGAGGGCGACGGGCCCGTACCCGGGCGGAGCCTGACCGCGGCGGAGCTGGTCACCCGCATCTGGGAGGGCGTCTGCCAGGGCGGGCATGTCACCCATGGCGAGGCGTACGGGACGCGGCCCTGGCTCGTACACGGTGGCGGGCTCGCGGGCGAGAGCGCGCCGCGGCTCGCGTTCCTGCGCGGCATCCTCGACGACGCACCCCCCGGTCTGGTGCACGACCCGGTCTACTACGACGCCTCGACGCTGGTCGCGCCGGGGGAGTACTGGCTGCAGTACCTGGGCGCGCACCGCTACCCCTACCGCCGCTTCGAGCTGCCGCCCGGCGGCTGGCACGTCGAGGTGCTGGACACCTGGCGGATGACGGTCGACCCGCCGCGTCGAGCGGCCGGCGGTCGCGTCGAGGTGCAGCTCCCGGCGGACCCGTACTGCGCTATACGGATCCGCCGGGCACCCGGGGCCTGAGCCGCGAGCGGCCCCGGGTGGTCTGGGGTCACCAGTCGAAGCCGGCCTCGGACTGGGTCCTGATGTAGTTCGGGATGTCGACGGTCTCGGTGATCGTCAGCGCGGAGGACACCTGGAGCCCGTCCTTGAGGACGTGCTGACGGAAGACCATGTACAGCGGGAGGTCCCAGTACTCGGTCTGCTCGTAGCCGTGCACCACGGCATTGCTGCCCCAGAACACGCCGGAGGTGTCGATGCCGTCGAGCGCGGGGGACTCGCTGCCGAAGGCGTCGACCACGGCGTCGGACTGCAGCGTGGGCTTGATGCCGTGGGCGGCCAGCGCGCTCTGCGCCTCCTCGGAGACCAGCCACTTCACCACGGCGAGCGCCTGGTCCTTCTTGGCCGACTGTGGTGGCAGGAACGCGGCGAGGGAGTTCGGCTGGTACGTCGAGTCGTCACCGCCGCCGAGCACGGGCACCGAGACGAGGCCGAGTTCGACGTTCTCGGCGTTGCGGCGGTACTCCTCGCGGTCGTCGGCGTGGATGTAGATCTCGTTCAGCGCGTAGGAGTTGAACTTCCACAGCGTGTCCACCGCCATCGCCACGTGCCCCGTGGTGAAGAAGTCGTCCACGGTGGTGAAGATGTTCCGCGGGATGAACAGGAAGCGCTCCAGGTTGGCGCCGAGCCGCTGCCAGCCCTCGGAGGTGATGTCGACTTTCACGTCGCCCGGTGCCGGGTTCTCGCTGCCGGTGGGCAGGAAGGGGTAGAGCCCGAGCTGGTTGAAGTCCAGGTAGTTGTCCGGGTGCTGCAGATAGCCCTTGTAGGCGACCAGGTCCTCTTCCCGGGTGAGCTGGCGGGCCAGCCGGTACGCCCGGTCGTAGGTCGTCCCGTTCTCCGGGTAGTCCGTCCCGAAGCGGTCGAAGACCTTCTTGTTGTAGAGCAGCACGAAGTCGTCGACGAAGAGCGGCACGCCGTAGACGCCGCCGTCCGAGCGGGACTTGACGATCTCGACCGCGGCCGGGTCGAGCGTGCCGAGGTCGATGCCGGCCGGGCCCAGCTCGTCGCTGAGGTCGCGCAGCCAGCCGCGCGGCTCCAGGTCGCGGTCGATCCGGCGGCGCGGGTCGTCGATGACGATGTCGGGGACGACGCCCGCCGCCTCCAGGTCCTCGTAGCGGACCGGCTGGTCCCAGGTGGTGACCTTGAACTTCACGTCCGGGAACGCGGCCCGGAGCCGGCCGCCGATGACCGTTTCGAAGAACCCCTCGACCTCGAACGGCTTGTAGTTGACGAGGAAGACGAACAGCTCGTCGTCGCAGACCTCGAAGGGTTCGTCATAGCGGTTGGGGACCGGCGTGCAGACGGCGCCGGAGCTGGTGGCATACCGGCTGTTCGTGCCCTGAGAGGTCTGTGCGCCCGCCGTGCCCGCGGACACGACCGGCCCGCCGGCGAGCGCGGCGGCGCCCGCGAGGGCGCCTGCGGTGAAGTTCCTGCGGGTCAGCCTGCGGGCGCCCCGCTCGGCCTTCGGGCCCTGGCTCATGGTCACACAGCTCCTTGGAGAAGAAGAGTCGGTCGGGTGTGACGTTCATTTGTGGGATAGTGGCATACCAACTGAATGCCACTATCCTGATGGGCGGCGCGGGCGTCAACACCCGTGCACGGGCCGCCTCATGGAGCGGCGGGACCAAGGCCCTGTCTGACAAATCCCACCTGCGTCGCGACGCCTGGCACGCTCGCTGCGTTGTCGGGATCGACCGAATAGGCCCACTATGCGGTCGACCCTCCGCCTTGCGATCGCACGCACCAGACGCCGCGACGCCCGCCCTGAGGGCGGACGGCGCTATTTGCCAGACAGGACCTAGGCCGGAGGGAGAACCGTGGACGGGACGGCGGCAGGGCAGGAGCTGCGGCTACGGGCGGAGGACATGGTCCTCGGCCTGACGCGGCAGGACGGGAAGGTCCTGCTGGAGCTGCGCCGTACGGGGGAGCGGGAACCGTACTTCCGCGCACCGCTGGACGCGATGCTGGCCGTCTCCACGGGGCGGCCCTGGGCTCCTGCGTTCCCCGGCGTGCGCGAGCCGGAGGTACGGCGCACCGCGGTCGGGCTCGCCGTGCACTGCGTGGTCGGGCCACTGGCCGTCGAGGTGGACCTCGCCGCCGGGGACGGAGCCCTGCACGCGGACGTGACCTGGCGGAACCCGTCCGCGGATACGATCGGGGACCTGGCCGTCGGCCTCGCGCTCCCGCTGCCCGCGGCGCCGCCCGAGTCCGTGACGCTGCCGCAGGTCCTCTACCGCGGCAACCCGTCGGCCGACCCGGACCGCACCGTGCCCAGGCTCCGCCCCGCCGCGGGCGGCGCGCCCGGTGCCCCCGGCGGCGCCGCGTGCGGCGGCCTCGTGGTGGAGGAGCACCGGCTGCCGGTGCCCTGCGTGCACGCGGAGTGGCCCGGACCCGCCGGCACCCGCTTCCTGACGATGTACGCCCGCACCCCCGGCGACGGCTCCCTCGGCGCCCTGGCCGGCGCGCACACGACCCTGCTGGCGACGAGCGGGACGCTGATGTTCGACGGCGTCCCGGACGTGGCGTACACCCACAAGTCCACCACCTCCGCCCGCCCGCGCGGATACCGCGAACTGGCCCCCGGCGCCGCCCTGACCACCCGCCACGCGCTCCGCTGGGGCCGGCCCGCCCGGCCCGGCCACGGCTTCCGCGACATGGTGCACCACGGCCTGCGCCGGTACGCGCCCGGCGGTGCCCGCCCGCTGTCCCTCGACTCGATCATCGAGCTGAAGACGGCGGCCCTGGACCGCCGGTGGCACGAGGACGGCCGCGGCACGGCGGGATACGTGAAGTTCACCGGCTCCGGGCACGTGCCCGGCTTCCTGTACGGCTGGACCGGCCAGTGCCTCAGGCTGGCGTGGTGCGACGCGCGCCTCGGCCTGGAGCACGGCGACGAGCGCCGCCTGGAGCGCAGTCGGCGGGCCGTGGACTTCTACCTCGCCGGCAGCGCCGCCGGCGCGCCGCCGGGGCTGCGGATGAGCTTCCACCGCCTCGACGACGGCGGGTGGACCGCGTTCGAGCGCAACGGCCGCCCGTTCATCTCCGCCCGCGCGTTCGGCGACACCCTCGGCGACCTCGCCGACATCGTCGCGCTGCTGCGCGGCCACGGCCGCGCCGTCCCCGGGCACTGGACCGAGGCCCTCGACGAGGGCCTCGACGCCGTCTGCCGCGGCGTGCCGCCCGGCGGCGTGGTCCCGCTCGGCTGGCGGACCGACGGCTCCGCGTACCCCGGGCCGCCCGGCGCCGGGGGACTGCCGTGCGTGCTCGCCCTGCTGAAGGCGGAGCGCGCAACGGGCTCGCGGCGCCACCGGGAGACCGCCGTGCGGCTGCTGGAGCGCTACCACGAGCGGCATGCGGACGACTTCGCCACGCCCTTCGGCCACGCCACCCTCGACGCGGCGTGCGAGGACAAGGAGGGCGGCATGGCGTTCTTCCAGTGCGCGTACGAACTGCTGCTGCTCACCGGTGAGGACCGCTACCGCGACTGGGCGGAGGCTACGGCCGACTGGCTGCTCACCTGGGTCTACCAGTGGAACCCGCCGCAGCCGCCCGGCTCTCCGTTCGACCGGTGCGGCTTCGACGTCACCGGCTGGCCCGGCGTCAGCGTGCAGAACCACCACGTGGACGTCTTCTTCCCGGTCCCCGAGCTGGCCCGCTTCGGCGCGCTGGCCGGCCGTCCCGAGTACACCGAGCTGGCCGGCATGGTGATCCACGCCTTCGGCCAGGGCATCTGCACCCGGCCCGGCGAGTGGGGCTTCGACGACCCCGGCGAGCAGGCCGAGGGCTTCTTCCCCACCGACTGGCAGGAGCACGGCAGCAGCAACACCTGGAACCCGTCGTGGGTGACGGCGCACGTGCTCTCCGGCGCCCTGCGGCTGCGTGATGCGCCTGCGGCGGCCGGCGGGCGCTGAGCGGCTCCGCCGGGGCCGGGTGTCGAAGGGATTCCGGGGGGCTCTGCCCCCAGACCCCCGAGGACCAGCACGTTCCCGGCGTACGACGGCGCCTGGATCAGTACCGGGCTTCGCCGAGGCCCAGGCGGGCGGGCTCGGGGCGGTGGACGCCGCCGGGGCGGTAGCCCAGGGCGCCGGCGATGCCCAGGTGGTCGGCGAGCAGCCAGACCACGGCCAGCCACATCTCGGTGCCCTGCAGCCCGGGTTCGTGCCCCGGCCCCGCGCCGGGCTCCAGGGCGAAGCTGAAGCCGGCCCCGTCGTGCCAGTTGGCCAGCACCCGGGCCAGCCGCTCCCGCGCCCAGCGCCGCCCCTCGTCCAGCCGGTGCCGCGTCTGCCGGGAGGACAGCCACAGCGGGTGGATCACGTCGAGGACGTTGCACGCGTCGCCCCGGCCTGGGCCGAAGAAGGCGGTGTCGCCGCTGTGCGCGAGCACCGTGTCCACCACCCGCTCCGGGTACGGCAGCGGGAGGCCGAACTGCGCGAAGGTGCCGCGCGAGGTCCGGTAGAAGCCGTTGACCGGCTGCAGCCAGCGGTCCTTCGGGGTCGGCCGGCCCCACAGCCCGTGCCACGGGTCGGCATGGGTGAGCAGCCAGCCGAAGAGGGCGTCGGCGGCCGGCGCGCGCATTCCGAAGTCCACCAGGTTGTGCAGCACCGCCGTGCCCACACCGTCCACCCAGTGGCCGGCCCGCCAGGCGGCCCGCTCCCACGGCAGCGCGTCGAGCCGCGCCGTGAGCTGCTGCGGCGTCAGCTCGTGGACGGCGCGTACGGGGTGGGAGAAGCGGGTGCCGAGCAGTTCCAGGGCATAGCCGACGCTGAGGATGTGGTAGAGCGCCGCGTCGTCGGCCAGGATAGGTTCCCCCACACCGCGCGGGCGCGCGTGGGAGTGCCCCCAGGCGGGCGCGCCGCCGTCGGGCGCGTACTCGGGCACCAGGCCGGTGTCCGGGTCCTGCAGCCCCCGCAGGTGCGCGGCCAGATCGTCCGCAGTGGTCCGCGGCGGTGCCTCGCGGAGCAGGAGGTGGGCGATCTCGACCGCGTCGCACTGCGCCCGCACGGTCGGCGGCGCGCCGGGACGGTCGGCGTAACCCGGCCCGCCCCCGCCCCCGGCGCCGTCGCCCAGACAGCGGGCGAGGACGTCCGGCGCCTGCTCCCGGGCCCGTGCCGCGAACCGTGCCAGCCGCTCGGCCAGCTCCGCGGTCTCCGCGGTCTCCGCGGCCACGTCTGCGGCGGGCACGGCGGACCCGGCGCGCGTGACGGGCGTGACGTGTGCTGTCGACGGTCCGTTCGGACGGTCGACGCCGGCCGCGGTGACGCCCGGATCGCCCGCCGCAGGCGGGTCGCGGCGGTCGCGCAGCCGGCGGGCCGGGTTGCCCGCCGCGACCGACCAGTCCGGCAGGTCCTTCGTCACCACCGCGCCCGCGCCGACGATGCAGTGCGACCCGATGGAGACCCCGTCCACGACGACCACGTGCGAGCCGATCCACACGTCGTCGCCGATCTCGATGCCCCGGGAGGTCAGCGGCTGCTTGTGCACCGGCCGGTCGACGGCGGTGGAGTGGTTGAAGCCGAGCACGGAGCTGTGCGCCCCGACGCGTACGCCGTCGCCCATGCGCACCCTGCCCCGTACGGTGGTGAAGGGGTTGACGGTGCAGTCGCGGCCCGTGGTCAGCTCGCCCGTGACATAGGCGTGCGCGGCGATGTAGGAGCGCCGGCCCATGCGCAGCCGGTCGGTGAAGATCCCGGCCCACGTCGAGACGAACGTCTCCTGCGCCAGCTCCGTTTCCCCGCCGTGCAGCGCGAGCCGCTCCGCCAGCCGGCCGTGCCACGCGGACTGGGCGGCGCGCTCCTCGTCCGTGGCGGAGCCGAAGAAGAGCCAGGGGCAGTAGTCGTACCGGCCGGGCCGGTCGCCGCCGCTCATCGCCCCCCGTCCCGCGCCACGCCGTCCGGCGCCACGCCGTCCACGAGAAAGTCCTCCACGTGCTCCAGCCGGTCGGGCTCGGCCATCTCGCCGAACGTGCAGTCCGTCAGCCGCAGCCCGCGGATCGGGGCGTGCGGGTAGCCCTGCGCGAGCAGGGCCCGGCGGGCGCGGCCGACCGTGACGTTGCGGATGCCGATGTCCCGCACCCGCGGCGGATAGCCGCCCGTGTCGCCCTCGCCGCGGTGGAAGTCGCAGGTGACGAACTCCTTGGTGAGATGGCTGACCGTGATGTCGTCCAACTGGATGTTCTCGGCGAAGCCGCCGCGGACGGAGTTGGTCTTGATGTAGAGCCCGAAGTACAGGCCGGGCCCGCCGATGTGGCATCTGCGGGCGAAGACGTTGCGGATGCCGCCGGTCATGTCGCTGCCCAGGGTGATGGCGCCGTAGCGGTGCCGCATCACGCAGTCCTCGATGAGGATGTCCTCGCTGGGCACGTTCACCCGGCGGCCGTCGGCCTCCCGGCCGGACTTGACGGCGATGCAGTCGTCGCCCGCGTTGAAGGTGCAGCCGCGGATGACGACGTCCCGGCAGGACTCCGGGTCGCAGCCGTCGTTGTTGGGCCCGGTGCTGTCGACCGTGACGTCCTGGACGAGGACGCCCTGGCACAGCACCGGGTGCATGACCCACATCGGGGAGCGGACGAAGGTGACGCCCTCGACCAGGACGTTGCGGCAGCGGTACGTCTCCAGGAAGTTGGGGCGGAAGTGCCGGCCCTCGGCGTAGACGCGCTGCTCGACCGGGTCGCCCCGCTCGGCCTGTGCCCACAGCAGCGGCCAGTCGTCCTCCTGCTGCGGCAGGCCCGGCCGCCAGCCGAACTCCTCCTGCCCCGACCACGGCCACCAGTGCGTCTCGTCCGCCCGGCCGTCCAGCACGCCCGCGCCGGTGACGGCGATGTCGCGCTCGCCGTGGGCGTAGACCAGCGGCGAGTAGCCGTACGTCTCCACGCCCTGGAACCGGGTGAGCACGGGCGGCAGATAGGCCGCCGGGTCGCGGCTGAAGGCGAGCGTGGCGCCGGCCCGCAGATGCAGGTCGACGCCCGAGCGCAGCCGCACCGGGCCGGTGGCGTAGGTGCCCTCCGGCACGGTGACGTGGCCGCCGCCGTGCGCCGCGCAGTCCTCGATCGCGGCGCGGATCGCGGCGGTGCAGTCGGCGCTGCCGTCGCCCACCGCGCCGTAGTCCGTGACGGGGAACTCGCGGTCGGGAAAGCGCGGTGGCCGTACCCGCGCGGCGATGGCGTCCGCCTGCTCCTTCGCGGCGGCGGCCGTGGTGGTGGTCATGCGCGTGCAGCTCCTCCGTTCCCGTCGCCGGCACCTGCCCCGTCGTGGACACCTGCCCCGTCGTGGACACCTGCCCCGTCGTTGACGTCCTGGCCGTTGACGGTGACCCGGCGCAGCGTCAGGCCCTCGACGTTCTCCGTCGTCCAGCCCTCCTCGATGCCCGTGAAGGTGCAGTCGCGCAGCAGCACGTCCCGGATCGGGTTGGCGTCGTTGCCCACGAAGTTCCAGGCGCGCGGGCCGGAGGCGGCGGTGAGCCGGTGCACCTCGATGTCGCGCACGTCCGGGTAGTAGTCGCCGACGTCGACGTTCTCGTAGTCGAGCGCGATCTCGATCACGGCGTCGCCGACCTCGCCGACCGTGATGTCCTGGAAGACCACGTCCTTCACGTAACCGCCGCGCAGGGGGTTGGACTTGATCCGCAGCGCGCGGTCGAGCAGCGGGCTGTCCATGTGGCAGTCGCGGGCGAGGATGTTGCGTACGCCGCCCGTCATCTCGCTGCCGATGGTGACGCCGCCGTGGCCGTCCCGCATCCGGCATCCCTCGACCAGGGCGCTGTGGCAGGGCACGTCCACGCGCCTGCCGTCGGCGTCCCGGCCGCCCTTGAAGGCGATGCAGTCGTCGCCGGTGTTGAACGTGCAGTCCCTGATCAGCACGTATGCGCAGGACTCGGGGTTGCAGCCGTCGTTGTTGGGGCCGTTCGGGCTCTCCACCGTCACGCCGCTGACGATGACGTTGCGGCACAGGACGGGGTGGATGTTCCACATCGGCGAGTCCTTGACGGTCACGCCTTCGATGAGCACGTCGCGGCACTCGTAGAACTGGATCATGTTGGACCGCAGATGGTGGCCGGCGCCGAAGACCCGCTTCTCGACCGGCACGCCCTCCTCCGCCCAGGCGTACAGCGCGTCCTTCTCGATCCGCTCGGGGGAGACGCCGCCGTCCTTGCCCTTCGTCCAGTCCCACCAGTGGGTGTCGTCCGCCTGTCCGTCGATCACCCCGCTGCCGGTCAGTGCGATGGTGCGGCAGCCGCGGGCGTAGACGAAGGGCGAGTAGTTGTAGCACTCCATGCCCTCGAAGCGGGTGAGGACGACCGGCAGGTACGCGGCCGGGTCCTGCCGGAAGCGCAACGTGGCGCCGGACTCGACGTGCAGGTCGATGCGGTCGCGCAGATGGATGGCCCCGGTGAGGTACGTGCCGGCGGGGACGACGACGTGGCCGCCGCCGCGCTTCGCGCAGTCCTCGACGGCGGCGCGGATCGCGGCGGTGCAGTCGGTGGTGCCGTCGCCCACCGCGCCGTAGTCCGTCACGTCGACGGTGCGGTCGGGGAAGCGCGGTCGGCGGATCCCGGCCAGGATGGCGGCGGCCTGGTCGTCGGCGGCGCGGCGCTGTGCCGCCGCGCCGCCCGCGCCGAGGGCGAACGCCGCGGTGCTCCCGGCCCCGAGCAGGAAGGCGCGTCGGCGCGGTCGGCTCACCAGGACCACTCCGACCCGGGCACGGCGAGGCCCCGGTTGCGTTCCGGTGCCTTCCGCTCCAGTGTGCGTGGGCTGTACATGGGGCGTGACCTGCCTTCCGGTTCGATGCCGACCACGTCGTCGCCGCGCCACCGGGTGCGGAACTCGCGGTCGGCGGCGGTCTCCACGGTGGTGGACTCGACGAGTGGGAAAGTGACGGTGATGCGCTCGCCTGCGCGCAGCCCGGTGAGACGGAGATAGCCGTCGGGCGCCCACAGGCCGGGGTCGCGGCCCGCGAAGGTCTCCGCGGGACCGCCGGCGGGGTGCCGGGCGACCGCCAGCCGGGCGTGACCCGCCCAGGGCGGTACGCGCAGACGCAGCTCGCGGCAGCCGGCGCGGACGTCGAGGTCGACGCGGCCCTCGTAGGGCAGATGGCTGAGGACGTCGACGAGCCGGCTGCCGCGGTTGAGCAGCAGGTTGACGCGGGTCAGCCGCTCGTCGCCGGTGACCGCGGCGTTCCAGCCGGTGAACAGCCCGCGCACGCCGGAGCCGACGCAGCACGCCTGGACGTCGCTGGTGTGGCCGCGGCCGAGCACCGCGTCGGAGACGTAGTCGTTGGGCGCGCCGTAGCCGGCGAAGGCGCCCTTGACGCGCTCGCCGACGCGGTAGTGCGTCTGCCAGCCGGGGACGTCCAGCGAGCGGTCGGGGGCCGAGCGGACCCAGTCGGTGTCGTCGAGCTGCGAGGCGGTCAGGTGGTTGCGCAGGAAGCGCTCGACCACCGTCCAGTACGCGGTGTGCCCGGCGCGGGCGAGGGTGGTGCCGATGCCGATGAGGTCGACGAGCGAGCACGTCTCGTGCTCGTACCGCTGGTCCGCCAGGTCGCCCGGGGTCCAGCCGAAGGCGGTGCCCTGCGTCAGCGCCCAGTCGAACGAGGTCTTCACGAACTGGGTCAGCGCGTGGTCCCCGGTGAACAGCGCGTACCTGGCGATGCCGTCGAGGGTGCCGAGCCGGGTGTGGAAGTGCCCGCTGCGGTACGCGAGCGCGGAGTTGAAGCTGCCGTCGGGCAGGAAGACGCCGCTGCGGTCGGTGATGAGCCGGGTGAACCAGCCGCACAGCTCCAGGGCGTCGGCGCTGCCGGTCGCCCGGTGATGCCGCAGCAGCGGCATGATGAGCCGGCCGCAGAACGACGCGGGGTCGGGCGCCAGCCGCAGGTCGACGGCGTTGGTGGAGGGCCAGCCGTCCGGGGTGTACTCGGACGCGGGGAAGTACCAGGCGTCGCGCTCCTTGACGGCGATCCGCCGCAGCGCGGCGACGAGCCGGTCCGCGGCCTGCCGGGCGCGGTCGTCGCCGTCGTCGAGGTACCAGGTGGTGAGCGCGAGGAGGGTGGCGCGCTGGTCGACGAGGTTGGCGTGCGCCGCCCAGTGGCCGCGCGGGTGGGTGCGGCGGTAGGTCAGCCCGTCGTCGGCCAGCAGCCCGAGCAGCGTGGACTTGTAGCGCTCCTCGGTCTCCCGCCACCAGGACGCGCCGGTCATGTGCCGGGCGAGCACGCAGGCGTCGGTGAGCCGGCCGTGGCTGGAGCCGTAGTCCCAGTCGCCGTGGCGCAGCACGGCGGGCTCGGCAAGCAGGTCGGCGCTGAAGAAGGGGATGTGGCCGAGGTCGGGGTCGGCCAGTCCGGTGACCGCGTTCATCGCCTGCTCGGCGCGCTCCTCCAGCAGCAGCGTCGCGGGAATGCCGGTCATGCGCGTCACACCGTCCCGGGATTGTGCGAGCCAACGTGAATGCCAGGCACGCTAAAACGGGTGCACCACACCGTCAAGAGGGCCGCAGCAACTGCGTCGATATTCGTATGCCGGTGGTATGCCAGATGTTGACGAGATGCGCTGGCGGCTTTAGCTTCTGACCGATCGCACGTTCCGGGAGCCCAGGCTCCGCCGGCCCGGCGCGGGCACCGGACCGGCGACGATGCGGCAACCGGCAACCGGCAGACGGGAGACGGGACATGGCAGACGGCGGCCCCGCGGCGCCGACGCACCTGCGCACCGGATATCTCGACGACCCCCTCGGCATCGACGCCGACCCGCCTGACCTGTCCTGGCGGCCCGCGTCCGGGGCGCAGCAGGCGTACCGGATCCAGGTCGCCACGTCCCCGGAAGGGCTCGCGGCCGGCGCGCCCGACCTGTGGGACAGCGGCCGGGTGCAGAGCACGGGTTGCACGGCCGTGCCCTACGGCGGCGACCCCCTCGGCTCCGCACAGCGGGCCCACTGGCGGGTCCGGGTATGGGACGAGCGCGGCGAGCCCTCGGCCTGGAGCGCCGCGGCCCGCTGGGAGACCGGGCTGCTGGAGCGGTCCGCGTGGACCGGCGCGCAGTGGGTGTCCGCCCCCGAGTGGGCTCCGCCCGCCCCGGCGGAGCACGACCCGGACCGCCCGTTCCCGTTGCTGGCCAGGAACTTCCGGCTGCGGCGGCCGGTGGTGCAGGCACGGCTGTACGCCACCGCCCTCGGCGTCTACGTCCCCTCCGTCAACGGCCGGCCCATCGCCGCCGCCGTCCTCGAACCGGGCTACACCGCCTACGACAAGCGCCTGCTGTACGCCACGTACGACGTCACCGGCGCGCTGCGGCACGGCCGCAACACCGTCGGCGTACGGCTCGCGGGAGGCATCGCCCACATCCCCGACGTGCCGGGCCGCTACCAGAAGCTCCACGTCAGCTACGGACTCCCGCGACTGCTCGCCCTGCTGCGCATCGAGCACGACGACGGCTCCGTGATCACCGTCGGCACCGACGGCCGGTGGCGTACCGCGCCCGGCCCGGTCACCCTCTCCGACTGGTTCGGCGGCGAGGAGTTCGACGCCCGGCGCGATCATCCCGGCTGGGACACCCCGCACGCGGACCTCACCGGCTGGCGCCGCGCGGTGACCGTGCCGGCGCCCGACGGCGTGCTCTCCGCGCGCAGCCATCCGCCGGTCGAGGTCACCGAGGAACTGGCCGCCGTCTCCGTCACCGAGCCCGAACCCGGCGTGCACGTCGTCGACTTCGGGGTGAACGTCGCCGGCTGGCCCGAGTTGCACGTCTCCGGCCCGGCCGGCACCACGGTCGTGATGCGCCCGGCGGAGCTGCTCACCGAACAGGGCACCGTCCAGCAGCGGTTCACCGGCCGGCCCTGCTACGACGCCTACACCCTGCGCGGTGCGGGCGGCGCGAACGGCAGGAACGGCGACGGCGCGAACGACTCGGCCGAGGAGGTCTGGCACCCGGAGACCGTCTACCACGGCTTCCGCTACGTCCAGGTCGAGGGCCTGCCGCAGCCCGCCACCCGGGCCACCGTGCGCGCGCTCGTGCTGCGCGCCGCCAACCGGCCCGCGGGCGGCTTCAGCTGCTCCGCCCCCCTGCTCGACGCCGTCCACCGGATCACCGACCGGGCCGTCCGGTCCAACATGTACAGCGTCCTGACGGACTGCCCCCACCGGGAGAAGCTCGGCTGGCTGGAGCAGACCCACCTCGTCTTCCCCGCCCTCGCGAACAACTACGACGTCGCCGCCTACTACCGCAAGCTGGTGCGCGACATGGCGGACGCGCAGACCGACAGCGGTCTCGTGCCGGGCATCGCGCCCGAGTACACCGTCTTCGAGGACAAGTTCCGCGACGACCCGAACTGGGGCGGCGCGATCGTCCTCGCGCCCTGGCTGCTGTACCGGACCTACGGTGACACCACCACGCTGCGCACGCACTACCCGCACATGCGGCGCTACCTGGACCATCTCGCGTCCCGCGCCGACGGCCTCCTGCTCGACCACGGGCTGGGCGACTGGATGGCGTTCGACGACTCCACCCCCAAGGCCGTCACCGCCACCTTCGCGTACGCCCGGATCGCCGCCGCGGCCGGCCGGATCGCCGCGGTGCTCGGCGAGGACGGCGACGCCGCCGCGTACCGTGACCTGGCCGGCGGGGTCGGCCGCGCCTTCCACGGGACGTTCTTCGACCCCGCCCGGCACACCTACGCCACCGGCAGCCAGGCCGCCGACGCCCTCGCCCTGGACCTGGGCATCGTGCCCGCGGACGAAGCGGACGCGGTGCTCGGCCACTTGATCGACACCGTACGGGCCGCGGGTGACCACGTGACCGTGGGCGAGGTCGCGCTCCCGTCGCTGCTGCGCACGCTCTCCGCCCACGGGCGCGACGACGTCGTGTACGACCTCGTCCGCAGAACCGACAGTCCCAGCTACGGCTACCAGGTCGAGCACGGCGCGACCGCGCTCACCGAGCGCTGGGACGGACCGACCCGCGGCTCGTCGCAGAACCACTTCATGCTCGGCGCGATCGAGGAGTGGTTCACCGCCTCGCTGGCCGGCATCCGGCAGGCGGATGACTCGGTCGCCTTCGAAAGGATCGTTGTCCGCCCAGCCCCGGTTGGAGACCTCACCCATGCCGACGCCTGGTACGACACGCCTCGCGGCCGGGTCCGCAGCGCCTGGCGGCGCCCGGCGGGCGGCGGTCTCACCCTCGACGTCACCGTGCCCCCGGGACCGCCCGCCCGCGTCGAGGTGCCGCTGCCGGCCGGGGCTCCCTCCGCGGACGGTTCCGCCCCGCCGGCCCCGCCCGGCGCCCGGTCGCTCGGCCTGTCCGGCGGCCGTGCCGTCTACGAAGCCGGCCCCGGCAGCCTGCGGTTCACCGCTCCGGCGTGACGGGGAAGTAGACGGCGTAGCTCTCGTCCTCGACCTCGTGCAGCGGTACGAAGCGCAGCCCGCGGTCCTGGCCACGCGCCCGCCAGGAGCCGCGCCAGGCGAACGGGTCGCGCTCCTCGTCGGGGACGAGGATGGTCTCCGGCCGCGCCGGGTTGCCGCACAGCCGCCGCTCCTCGTCGCAGAGCCCCGCCAGGACCACCGGCCCGTCGCGGAAGGCGACCGACTCCGGCCGGTCGGGCAGCGGCACCGCGCGCAGCGCCCGCGGCAGTTCCAGGCGCACGGTGTCGTCGTCCCACACCCGGCGCACGGTGGCCTCCCGGGCGCCGCCCGGCACCGGGTGCGACTCGCCGTTCACCGTCAGCGCCACCGGCCCCGCGACCCACTCCGGCACCCGCAGCGCCAGCTCGAACCCGGCCGGCCGCTCCGCCCGCACGGTCACCTCCACGACCCAGCGCCGGGGCCGGCTGCGCGCGCCGCGGTCGCCGGAGGCGGCGATGTGCGTGCCCACCTCCGGGTCGGGCCTTTGCGTGATCTCCACGCCGGGCCTGCTCCCGTCCCCCGCCGGCGGCATCCGCAGCGTGGAGGGGACGTACTGGCCGAGCGCCACCCCGCCGTCGTACGCGTACCAGGCGTAGGCGTTGTGCAGCGTGTGGGCCTGCACCATGGTCCCGTAGCAGCACCAGAAGCTGTCCTTCGCGGTGCCCCACTTCTTCTGCGCGCCCGGGCGGAGCGGCAGGTAGTAGGCGGCCATGCCGGTACGCGGGTGCTGCTGCGCCAGGACGCCGTTGTAGAGGTTCAGCTCCAGGTAGTCGGCGTACCGCGGATCGCCCGTCCAGCGCAGCAGGACGTCGGCCAGCCGCATCATGTTGTACACGGTGCAGTGCTCCTGGGTCTTCAGCCCCAGCCGGGCGGCGAACCCGTGCGGCGGGGTCCACACCTCCTCGCTGGTCTGGCCGCCGGTGGCAAAGGTGCCCCGGGCGGTCACCGCGCACCGCCAGTACGCCTCGGCGACGCGCCGCCACCGCTCCTCGCCGGTCACCTCGTACGCGCGGGCCGCGCCGAGCGCTTCCGGCACCGTGGTGTTGGCATGCCGGTTGGTCAGCGGGTCCTCGCCCGCCAGCAGCCGGTCGAACAGCCGCGGCCGGTCGTAGCGGTGCACCAGCTCCAGATGGGCCGCCTCGCCGGTGATCCCGTACAGCTCCGCCCACACTTCGAGCATGCCGCCGGTCTCGTGGTCGAGCAGGTCGTCGAGCCGGCGCCGGGTGAACCCGCCGGTCCACCGGTGGAACCAGCGGGCCGCGCCGACCACGATATCGAGGGCGGTCGCGCTGCCCAGGTGGCGGTACGCGTCCAGCAGGCCCATGAGCGTCTTGTGCACGGTGTAGTGCGGCGCCCACGCGGGCTTGCCGGCCGCGATGCGGTGCAGGTACTTCTCCGGGATCGAGAACACCCACTCGCCGCCGTTCTCGCGCTGCAGCCAGGCGAGCCGGTCCACGATCCCCTCCGCCCTGGCCCGCAGCTCCGCGTCCCCGGTCGTGGCCACGATCCTGGCTGCGGCCGACAGCCAGTGCCCCAGGAAGTGCCCGCGCAGCTGCGACCCCAGCGCCTCCCAGCCACCGAGCCCGCCACCGGTCCCCGTCGGGGCACCGGGCGCGAAGATCCCGGCCTCATGGACGTAGCTGCGCAGCAGCTGCCCGGAGCCCAGGCTCATCAGATACGCGCGTACCAGGTCCTGGCGGCGCCCGAACGGATTGGGCAGCTCGGTGTAGTCGACCCGGCCCAGGTCCGGCAGCAGCGACACCCGGTCCGCGGGAAACCCGCGCAACGGCCGTACCGCCCCGGCTCCTTCGTCGTTCTCCGCCGTCATCGGCACGATCCCTCCCGTCTGTGCGTCCAGGAGCCCTGATGCCGCCCTACTACGACGACTTCGCCCCCGGCACCGGCAGGCGCGCCCCGCGCGCCGCCTTCACTTCCGACGCCGGCCGGCTCGATCTCTCCGGCCGCTGGCTGTTCCGGCTCTCCGAGCGGGCGGACTCCGCGCCGCTGGACTTCCTCGGCCCCGGGAACCCCGGCCCGGACTTCACCGAGCTGCCGGTGCCGTCCCACTGGGTGCTCCACGGCCACGGCACCCCGCGCTACACCAACACCGCCTACCCCTTCCCCATCGACCCGCCGCGGGTGCCCGACGCCAACCCCACCGGCGACCACCGGCTGACGTTCGAACCGCCCCCCGGCTGGCGGCTGCCCGGCAGCGTCCTGCGCTTCGAGGGCGTCGACTCCTGCTTCCGCGTATGGCTGAACGGGCGCGAGCTTGGCACCTCCAAGGGCAGCCGGCTGCCCGCCGAATTCGATACCGGCGCCGCGCTCGTCCGCGGCGCCAACGTCCTCGCCGTGCGGGTGCACCGGTGGTCCTCCGGCAGCTATCTGGAGGACCAGGACATGTGGTGGCTGCCGGGCATCTTCCGCGAGGTGACGCTGCTGGAGCGCCCGGAGGGCGCCGTCGACGACCTGTTCGTGCACGCCGGATGGGACGGCGACGCCGCCACCGGCCGCGGCACCCTGCGCGTGGACACCGACGTGCCCGCCCGGCTGACCGTCCCCGGACTGGGTGTCGCGGACCTGGAGAACGGCCGGCAGATCACCGTGGCCGGCGCCGAGCCGTGGACGGCGGAGACGCCGCGGCTGTACGACGCCCGTCTCGACACCGCAGGCGAGCGCATCGCGCTGCGCATCGGCTTCCGCACCGTCGCCGTCACCGACGGGCTGCTCACCGTCAACGGCACCCCGCTCATGCTGCGCGGCGTGAACCGGCACGAGCACGACCCCGACCACGGGCGGGTCCTCACGGCCGCCGACATGCGCGCCGACCTGCTGCTGATGAAGCAGCACAACGTCAACGCCGTCCGCACCTCCCACTACCCGCCGCACCCCGCCTTCCTCGACCTCTGCGACGAGCTGGGCATGTGGGTGGTCGACGAATGCGACATCGAGACCCACGGGTTCATCCACGCCGACTGGCGCGGCAACCCCGTCGACGACCCCCGCTGGGAGCCGATGCTGCTGGACCGGATGCGGCGGATGGTCGAACGGGACAAGAACCACCCCAGCGTCGTCGTCTGGTCGCTGGGCAACGAGAGCCACCACGGCCGGTGCCTCGCCACGCTCGCCGACTGGACCCGCGCCCGCGACCCCGGCCGGCCGCTGCACTACGAACGCGACCGCACCTACCGGCACTCCGACTTCTACAGCCTCATGTACGCCCCGGTGGAGGAGGTCGAGCGCATCGGCCGGCGCGAGGAGGACGCACCGCCGGAGACCGCCGGGGAACCGGAGCTGGAAGCGCGCCGCCGCGCGCTGCCGTTCCTGCTCGTCGAGTACGCGCACGCCATGGGCAACGGCCCCGGCTCGCTCGCCGCGTACCAGCGCGTCTTCGAAACGTATCCGCGCTGCCAGGGAGGGTTCGTCTGGGAGTGGATCGACCACGGTTTCCGCCGCCGCACGGCGGACGGCCGCACCTACTTCGCGTACGGCGGGGACTTCGGCGACCACCCCAACGGCGGCAACTTCTGCATCGACGGCCTGGTCTTCCCCGACCGGACGCCCTCGCC
The DNA here is from genome assembly GCF_035917395.1 of Streptomyces sp. NBC_01808. Taxonomy (NCBI): domain Bacteria; kingdom Bacillati; phylum Actinomycetota; class Actinomycetes; order Kitasatosporales; family Streptomycetaceae; genus Streptomyces; species Streptomyces sp. NBC_01808. The sequence goes on along the minus strand of NZ_CP109072.1, from coordinate 112,111 downwards.
GGGGCTCGTCGAGCTGAAGAAGGCGTACGAGCCGGTGGCGCTGACCGCGGACGTGGCGGCCGGGCGGCTGCGGATCGTCAACCGCCATGACTTCCGCGACCTTTCGCACCTGCGGTTCGACTGGGTGCTGGAGGACGAGGGGGTGCGGGTCGACGGCGGCGGACTGACCGTGCCCGGCGTGGCCGCAGGCGCGGAGGCGGATGCCGCCCTGCCGTGGCTGCGGGTGCCGGAGCGGCCGGCCGGCGAACTGTGGCTGACCGTACGGGCCGTGCTCGCCGTTGACGGGGACTGGGCGGTGGCCGGGCACGAGGTGGCCTGGACGCAGGCCAGCGTGCGAGGGGCGCTGCCCGCACCCGGGACCGGAGCCCGGGCGGGCGAGGTCTCGGCACCCTCCGGGTCCGCTCCCGTATCCCGTGTTCCCTGCTCCGCGGCGGGCGAACTCCGGCTCGGCGACGCCGCGTTCGACGCCCGCACCGGCCTGCTGCGCCGGATCGGCGCGCTGAGCCTCGACGGGCCGCGTCTCGACGTCTGGCGCGCCCCCACCGACAACGACGTGGGCATGGGCCCGAACTCGGTGGCCAGGCTCTGGCGCCGCGCCGGCCTCGACCGGATGGAGGAGCGCGTCGACGCCGTGCGCGCCGAGGACGGCGGGCTGCTGGTGGAGACCCGGGCGGCAGCGGCCGGCACGGACCGGGCGCTGCGCGCCCGCTGGACCTGGACCGCGGCGGGAGACGGTCTCCGGCTCGCGCTCCGCGTGGTGCCGGAGGGGCCGTGGGACGGGCTGTGGCTGCCGCGGCTCGGCATACGGCTCGCGCTGCCCGCGGCGTACGACGCCGTCCGCTGGTTCGGGCTGGGGCCGGGGGAGGCGTACCCCGACAGCCGGGAGGCGGCACGCGTCGGGCTGTTCGCGTCCACCGTCGCCGGGCTGCAGACCCCGTACGTCGTGCCGCAGGAGAACGGGCACCGCGCCGAGGTGCGCTGGGCCGAGCTGACCGGCGCCGGCGCATCCCCCGGGCTGCGCGTCGAGGGTGAGCCGCACTTCGGCCTCACCGCCCGCCGGTGGACGGGCGAGGACCTGGCGGCGGCGCGGCATCCCACCGACCTGGTGCCGCGGGACGCGGTGTACGTCAACCTCGACCACGCCCAGCACGGGCTGGGCAGCGCCTCCTGCGGTCCGGGGCCGCTGCCGGAGCACCGGCTCGTGCCGGCCGATACGGAGTTCGCCGTCGTGTTCCGTTCGCTGCCGCCGGGCTACGGGGCGCCGTGACCGCGGCGCTCCGGCACGCGGCCGGAGGTGCACCCGGCGGTGCACCCGGCGGTTCCCCCTGCGGTTCACCCGCCCGTCCGCGCCGCGGCGGTGAACCGGTGCCTGCCACTGCCCACTTCGGCCGGCGCCCGGCCCGGCACCTCGACGACCGCCGTGGCGCCCGGCGGCACCTCGGCCTCCACGACGAGCCGCCCGTCCTCGACCCGCCAGCCGGCCTCCGCCGGGCCGTACGGCGTCAGATGGCGCGCGTGCGCGTGGGTGAGGCCGCCGCCGGGACGCGGGGCGACGCGGATCCGCCGATAGCCGGGCGCCGCCGGGGCGAGTCCGGCGACGGTCCGGTGCAGGAAGTCGGCGACCGCGCCCAGCGCGTAGTGGTTGAAGGACGTCATCTCGCCAGGGTTGACCGTGCCGTCGGGCAGCAGGCTGTCCCAGCGCTCCCAGACCGTGGTCGCACCCTGCGCCACGGGATGGAGCCACGACGGGCTCTCGCGCTGGAGCAGCAGCCGGTACGCGGTCTCCACCTCGCCGCCGTCCGCGAGCGCGTCGCACACCACCGGAGTGCCGGCGAAGCCGGTGGCGATGCGGTGGTCCGCCGCCGCCACCAGCTCCGCCAGCCGGGCGGCGGCGGCCCGCCGCGGGGCGCCCCCGGGCAGCAGCCCGAAGCGCAGCGCCAGGGCGTACGCGGTCTGGGTGTCGGAGGTGAGCCGGCCGCCGGGGGCGGTGTAGCCGGCGGTGAACGCCCGGCGGGCCGCCGCGGCCGTCGCCGCGTGGCGCCGCGCGTCGTCGTCCTCGCCGAGCACCCCGGCGATGTCCGCGAGCCGGCGAGCGGAGTGCGCGAAGTAGGCGGAGGCGACCAGGTGCGGGTCGGTCAGGGCGCGCCCGGGGTCGTCGGGTGGCGCGGCCGGATCCAGCCAGTCGCCGAGCTGCTTCCCGGAGCGCCACAGCCCGTCCGCGTCCAGCCGGGAGCGCACCAGCTCCACCCACGCCCGGGCGCTCGGGTACTGTGCGCGGAGCACGCCCGCGTCGCCGTAGCGCTCGTAGAGCGTCCAGGGGGTGAGGACGGCGACGTCGCCCCAGACCGCGCACGGCCAGGAAGGGGTCCAGTCGGGGCGCCACGCGTCGGCTTCGAGGGTCGGCACGAAGAGCGGCACGGTCCCGTCCTCGTACTGCTCGGCGGCCACGTCGGTGAGCCAGGAGGTGAGCATGCCGGCGCAGTCGTAGAGGAAGGCGGCGGTGGGCGCGAACACCTGGAGGTCGCCGGTCCAGCCGAGGCGTTCGTCGCGCTGCGGGCAGTCGGTGGGCACGTCGACGAAGTTGCCGCGCATGCTCCACACGACGTTCTCGTGCAGGCGGTTGAGCAGCGGGTCCGAGCAGTCGAACCAGCCGGTGCGGCGCATGTCGGTGTGCAGCACCCGCGCGGTGACGTCGCCGGAGGAGAGACCGGCGGGGCCGCCGGGCCAGCCGGTCACCTCGGCGTAGCGGAAGCCGTGGTACGTGAAGCGCGGCTCCCACTCCTCGGGGCCGCCGCCGCGCAGCGTGTAGCGGTCGGTGGCCTCGGCGTCGCGCAGAGGGCGGGTGCACAGCTCGCCGTCCTCCAGCACCTCGGCGTGGCGCAGCGTGACGGTGGTGCCCGCCGGGCCGCTCGGCCGTATCCGCAGCCGGCCGACGAGGTTCTGGCCGAAGTCCAGGACGGTGCGGCCGGCGGGCGAGGTGAGGACGCGGGCGGGGGCGACCTCCTCGGTGCAGCGCACCGGCGGTCCCGTGGGCGCCACCAGGGTGTGCGCGGCGCGGGCCACGGTGCGGACCGGGTGCCAGGCGGAGTCGTCGAAGCCGGGGCGGGAGAAGCCGATCGGCTCCAGGCGCGCGTCGTGGCGCTCACCGTCGTACAGCCCGGCGGCGAGCACCGGCCCGTGGGCGCAGCGCCAGCCGGTGCCGGTGTGGGTGCCGTCTCCGGTGCCGAAGCGCACCTCGCTGCCATCCGCGCAGCCGACCTCCAGCTGGGCGAGCAGCGCGATCTCGGCGCCGTAGTAGGCGCGGACACCGCCCTGGAAGCCGATACGGCCGCGGTACCAGCCCTCGGCGAGCCAGGCGCCGAGCGCGTTTGTGCCAGGGCGCAGCAGGCCGGTCACCTCGTATGTGGTGATGCGCAGCCGGTGACCGTAGCTGGTCCAGCCCGGGGCCAGCGCCTGGTCGCCGACGCGGGCGCCGTTCAGCTCGACCTCGCAGAGGCCCTGTGCGGTCACGTACAGACGGGCCCAGACCGGCGCGGCCGGCAGCCGGAACTCGCCGCGCAGCAGCACCGGCCGCTCCGGGTTCCGGTCGCCGCCGGGGACGCGGGGCGCGACCATGGCGGCGGTGATGTCCCGCGCGGGGTCCAGCAGTCCGGCCTCGACGGTGAGCGGTGGGCTCCAGCCGGACGCAGACCCGTCCTCGCCCCGGACCCGCACCCGCACCTCGCGCCGCTCGCGCGAGCCGAGCGGCGGCGCGGCGGCGGGCCAGGGCACCAGCACGGAGTCGGAGCCCGGCACGCGGCCGGAGTGCAGGACCGCGGCGTCCGCACCGGAGCCGGGGCCGGCGTCCGGGTCGCGCAGCTCCACCTCGTACGCCGACTGCCGCCAGCCCGGCCGCTCCGGCGCCACCGTCCACGACAGCCGGGGCCGCGGCTCGCCGATGCCCAGGGCCTCGCGGTGGTGTTCTGCGACGGGCCGGTGCACGCTGACGTCGTTCGGGTCCTGCGGGGCGTGCGGCACGGCGGCTCCTCGGCTCTCGACGGATCGTTCTGCTCGGGCAGACCTTCAGACGGCGGTGTCGAAGGCGGTGCCGGGCCTGCCGGGGGACGCAGCCGGAGGGCCGCCCGCCGACCGCAGGACGCGTACGTCCCAGGCGCCGAGCCTGATCTCCTCGACGCCCTGCGCCGTATCGCCGGCCAGCACGTCCGTCACCGCCTCCGGTGCGACCGCCCGGACCGGCTCCCAGCTCCAGTTGTGCACGAACCACAGCCGCTCGCCCGCCCCGTTGCGGGCCGACGTCACCGTGACCGACTCCGGCAGATCCCGCCACCGCTGCCGCACGCCGGGGCCGGTGAACTCCGCCAGGGCGGCGGCGAACGCCGAGTCGGGCAGGGTGCCGACGTACGTCACCCGGCCCGCGCCGTACCGGTGCGTCGTCGCCGCCGGCCAGCGGCCGAAGTGCGGGTGCTCATACCAGGCCAGCGGCTCCGCGCCGGCGGGCACCAGGCCGTCCGCCCACGCGGTCGCCCGGGCGCCCGGCGGCAGCCGGAACCCGGTCCGCCGGGTCGTGCCGCCCGGCCCGGCCGCCCGCACCGGCACCGGCTCGCGGAGGCTGGAGTACTCCGCATAGTGGACGCCCGCCGCGGCCCGCAGCGGGCCTGGCGCGACCTCGGCCCGCGCGCGGGCCTCCTCGTCGGCGTACCCGCTGCGGAAGGTGAGCATCAGGTGCCCGCCCGCCCGCGCATAGCCGTCCAGCAGGGCGAGCGTCGTGTCCCCGGTCGCGTAGAGGGCCGGCGCGACCAGCACCGGCCGCTCGCGGGCCAGTTCCTCCGCGGTGCCCGGCAACTGCGGCACGCTCAGCACGTCCACCTGCCGGCCGGCGTCGAAGAAGCCCTTGTAGAACGCGCCGGTGATGCGCGTGTACGACCGGGGGTCTGGCTCGTACGTCCCCGTGAAGGCCAGCGGCGGCTGGTGCTGGAATGCCCAGTCGCTCTCCACCGAGCGCAGCAGGGTGACGTCCGCGTCCGGCACCAGACCGTCGAGCGCGCCGTCCGCGGCGGCCAGTTCGCGGGCTATGCGCGCGGCCTCCGCCAGGATCCGGCCCGGTCGCAGCGAGTGGCCCAGCAGCCCGCCCCAGTATGTCTCGTGGCCGAAGTGCAGCGTGTGCCAGTGCCAGTACGCCACCTCCCGCGCCCCGCGCGCGACCAGCGCCCAGGCGGCCTGCCGCAACTGGCCCGCGTAAGGCGGGTGGTTCTGGTGCGCGCCGCCGATCGTCGTGGCGCCCGTCTCGGTGACGTGGAACGGCGCCTGCCGCGAGCCGCGCGCGCGGTCCGCGGCCTGGTAGAGCTGCCATACCCCCTGGCCGAACCAGCCGCCGTCGTGACGCCGGCCGGCGTCGGGCAGGGCCAGTTCGTCCTGGGTCGCGTAGTAGACGTTCGCGGACGCGACGTCGAGCGCGCCGTTCAGCGACACGTCGTCGACGGCCGGGCGGGTGTAGGCGACGCAGGTGGTGACGTACTGGCCGGGCCGGGCCAGCTCACGCACCAGCCCGGCCTGCCAGGCGATGAACTCGGTCGTCAGGTCCGCCTGGTAACGGCGCCAGGCCAGGTCGTACGACGGCGTGGTGTTGCCCTCCGGCGGCCACAGCTCCTCCCACGAGCCGATGCGGTGCGACCAGTAGGTCAGCCCCCAGCGCTCGTTGAGCACGTCCACGCTGCCGTAGCACTCCTTCAGCCGCGCGACGAAGCCCGCGAACACCTCCGGGTTGTGCATCAGATGCAGCCCCGGTTCGTTGTCCACCTGGTACCCGGCCACCGCGGGATGCCCGGCGTACCGGCCAACGACGCGGCGCACGACCCGCTCGGCGTGGCGGCGGAAGACGGGGCTGGTGAAGTCCGCCTCCTGCCGGGCGCCCCACGGCACCCGCCGGCCGCTGCGCAGCCGCACCGCCAGCTCCGGGTGCTTGCGCTGCAGCCAGGGCGGCACGGCGTACGTCGGGGTGCCCAGCAGCACGGCGATGCCGCGCTCGTGTGCGCCGTCCAGCACCGGCCGGAGCCAGTCGAGGTCGAAGACGCCGTCCTCCGGCTCCCAGGTGGACCAGACCGACTCGCCCACCCGGATCAGCGTGAGCCCGGTGCGGGCCATGAGATCGAGGTCGGCCTCCAGTCGCTCGTACGGCTGGTACTCGCGGTAGTACGCCGCGCCCAGCCGGACCGCCGGGCGGGTGTTCGCTGATGCGTCGGATCGCGTCGGCATTGCCCGACCGTCGCAGAACATGCCATGAACGTCAATATCTCTATAAATCCCCACGCACTTGACGACATCGGAGGAGACCCATGACCAGCGGCACCCGTCCGGCCGGCACGTACGAGCCGAACTGGCCCTCCCTGCGCCGGCACTGCATCCCGGAGTGGTTCCGGGACGCCAAGCTCGGCATCTGGTCCCACTGGGGCCCGCAGTCGGTGGCGATGGCCGGCGACTGGTACGCCCGCCACCTCTACGGTCCGTTCGAGGGCACCGAGGGTTTCGAGCAGAAGCGCTCCCGCCGCCAGGCCGCGCTGCACCGCGAGCGCTACGGCCACCCCTCCGAGTTCGGGCACAAGGACCTGTGCCGGCTGTGGCGCGCCGAGAACTTCGATCCCGGGGAGCTGATGGAGCGCTTCCGGCGCACCGGCGCGCGCTATTTCGTCTCCATGGCCGCGCACTGCGACAACTTCGACCTCTGGGACTCCGCCCACCAGCCGTGGAACGCCGTGAACGTCGGCCCGCGCCGCGACATCGTCGCGGCCTGGGCCGCCGCCGCCCGCGCCGCCGGGATGCGCTTCGGGGTGAGCATGCACGCGGGCTCGTGGACGTGGCGCTGGCTGGACGCCGCCCACGCCGCCGACGCCGAGGGGCCGTACGCCGGCGTGCCGTACGACGGCCGGCTCACCGCGGCGGACGGCAGCGGCACCTGGTGGGACGGGCTCGACCCGCGCCGGCTGTACGGACCGCCGCGCCGTCCCGGCGACCCGCCGCGGGAGGACTTCGTGACCGACTTCTACGCGCGGCTGCGCGACGTCACCGAGCGGTACGCCCCCGAACTGGTCTACCTCGACGACGCCCGGCTGCCCTTCGACGAGGGCAGCGTCTGCCCGGCGCAGCCGCCCAGCCCGCACGGACTGGAGTTCCTCGCCCGCTACTACACCGCCATGCCCGAGGGGGTGGTCAGCATCAAGACGATCCCGGAGGAGGACCGGCAGGCCGTACTGCTCGACGTCGAGCGCCACCAACTCGGCGGGACCGACCCGGAGCCCTGGCAGTACGACACCAGCATCGGCGACTGGTACTACCGCACCGGCGAGCGCTACAAGACGGCCGGCGAGATCGTCCATCTGCTCGTCGACACCGTGAGCAAGAACGGCTGCCTGCTGCTCAACGTCCCCCAACTGCCCGACGGGCGCGTGGACGACGAGACCGCCGCGGTCCTCGACGGCCTCGCAGCCTGGACGGCCGTCTGCGGCGAGGCCGTCTTCGACACCCGCCCCTGGCACGTGCACGGGGAGGGCCCGACGCGGGTCGAGGGCGCGAAGGCACGGGAGAAGACGCTGACGTACACGCCGCGGGACGTGCGCTACACCTGCCACGGCGAGACCCTCTACGCCCACCTCATGGCCTGGCCCGCGGACGGAACGGCCGTGCTGCGCAGCCTGGGCGACGCCGCAGGGCACCTCCGGCGCCGCCCGGCGCGCGTCGAACTCCTCGGCGACGACCGGCCCGTACGCTTTGAGCCGGGCGCCGACGCGCTGCGGGTGACGGGCCTGCCGCAGGCCCCGCCGACTCCCTACGCCCAGACCCTGCGCATCTCCTGACCCCACCGCGACTGCCGAAGGAGGCGATGCCCATGCCGCACACGCCGGGTGAGACACGGGAGCTGGGACGCACGGGCGTGTGCGTTCCGCCGCTCGGGCTCGGCGGTGCCCCTCTCGGGGACGACGCCGGACCGGGCGCCGAGGAGCGGGCCGCCGCCGTCGTCGAGGCCGCGTTCGCGACCGGCTGCGGCTATCTGGACACCGCCCCCCACTACGGCGCCGGGGTCTCCGAGGAGCGACTCGGCCGCGCGCTCGCCGGGCGCGACCGCCGCTCGTACGTCCTGTCCACCAAGGTGGGCCGCAGACTGGGAGGCACCGGCGCGCACCGCACCCGGGTCTGGGACCTCAGCGGCGACGGGATCCGGGCCACCCTGGAGGACTCGCTGCTGCGGCTCGGCACCGACCGGGTCGACGTCCTGCTGCTGCACGACGTCGACCACCATGTCCGCGAGGTGTACGAGACCGGATTCCCCGCGCTCGCCAAGCTGCGCGAGGAGAAGGTCGTCAGGGCCATCGGCTTCGGCATGAACGACGCCGCGGGTCTGGCCCGCTTCGTCGCCGACCTGGACGTCGACGTGGTGCTGTGCGCCGGGAAATACACGCTGCTGGACACCTCCGCACACGACGAACTGCTGCCGCTGTGCGAGCGGCGCGGCACGGCGGTGGTGCTCGGCGGCGTGTACAACAGCGGGCTGCTGGCCGACCCGCGGCCGGGCGCCAGCTACGACTACCGCGAGGCGCCGCCCGCCCTGGTGGACCGGGCTCGCCGGCTCGCCGCGGTGTGCACGGAGTTCGGCGTGCCGCTGCAGGCGGCGGCGCTGCGCTTCGGCTTCGGCCATCCGGCGGTGGCGGCGGCCGTGGTCGGCGCGCGCACCCCCGAGGAGGTGCGGCAGAACGCCGCGCACTTCGCCCGCCCCGTTCCGTACGAGATGTGGTCCGCGTTGGTCGAGCGGGGGCTGTTGCCCCCCGGCCTGCCGCTGCCGGCGGGGACGGGGGGCTGAATCCGCCTTCTTCGAGGGCTTCAGGGGGCGAGACGGCGCAGTGCGCCGGCCCGGTGGCGAGGAGGGCGGTGCTCAGCGTGAGGGCCAGGGGGCGCTCCCGCCTCAGCGGCGCGCCCCTGCCTCGTCCATCACCCGCTTCGCCTCGTCCGGCCACTCCTCCTGCGCGACGTCGTTGAGGTCGACGTTGCCGGTCCAGGTGAGGTTGTAGCCGGGGCCCTCGGGGGAGCGCTCGTTGCCGCCGGTCCACCAGTTCCCGGTGAAGGTGCAGTCCAGCGTGTTGAAGATCTCCGGGCCCTCCTCGTCGGCGTTCACGTAGATGTACCGGCTGCTGTCCAGGATCACGTTCTCCCGCACCGTCATGTAGCGCGAGCCCTGGTCGATGAGCATGCCGAACGTCTCCCGGCTGTCATAGATGTAGTTGCGCTCGATGACCGTGCCGGGGCTGGCCGACAGCGAGTAGATGCTGCCGCCGTCGTGCATGTCGTTCTTCGTGTCGTAGATCAGGTTGTGGCTCACGCGGTTGTCGCGGAACGTGGTGGGCGTCTCGTAGACCGGCTGGTACTCGTACAGCCCGGCCTCCTTGTAGTAGCGATTGCCGCCCGGGTCGTTGCTGCCCCAGCCCCAGCCGATGTCGATCCCGTCGTAGGGGAGGTCCGTGAGCGTGTTGTGCGAGATGGTCGCGCGGGTCACGTACGTCGCCAGGACGCCCGCGCTGTCGCGGTAGTTCTGGCCGGTCCCGGTGATCGTGTTGTCGGTGATGCGGACGTCGTGGTTGACCATCCGCCGGTCGGCCGGGTGGTGGGCGTTCGGCTGCACCCCGCCGACGACGATGCCGGAGCCCGCGGTGTCGGAGATCGTGTTGCCGGCGACGTCGATGTCCGACGTGCCGTAACCGACGCCGGTGGCGTGCGCGTTGGGGTCCATCCCGATGCCGAGGGCGACCGAGCCGAGCTGGTCGAAGTCGTTGTCCCGGAAGGCGACGTCGCTCGCCGCGGAGACCTGGACGGCGCCGGGCACCTGCCACCACTCGTTGCGGGTCTCCTCGAACTCCGGGCAGCCGTCCTGGCACGTCGTCAGGTAGTCGGCGGGCGGGTCGTAGCGGCCGACGACGTGGGCGCCGCTCTGCTGGTCGGCGTAGCCCCATGCGGAGCTGGGCCGCATCCAGGTGGTGTGCGAGAACTGCAGGTCGCGGAAGGTCAGGCCGCGCACCGGCCGGTCGCGGGTGCCGCCGATCTCGGCCAGCGTCTCCAGCCTCGGCAGCCGTACGTCGATGCCCGCCATGGTCGCGCCGGGCTCGGCGCTGTAGTAGACCTTGCCGGCGGGCGAGTCGAGGTACCACTGGTCCGGGGCGTCGAAGAACTCGTAGGCGTTGACCAGGTAGAGCGCCCCGCGGTTGTACGGCGACTTGAGGGTGTCGTAGCCGAAGTTGTTGTTCTCCCAGGCCGGTTGCACCATCCGGATCTCGTCGCCGGCGATCTCCTCGACCGGGGATATCCGGTCGGTGAAGGACCCCAGGCTCACGATCTCCATGTCGGACTGGTTGCGCAGCTCGCCGAGGTCGCCGAACCTGTCGTCCGCCAGCACGAGTCCGCGCTCGGTCCAGGTCAGGTGCCCCCGGTCGTCCTCGTCCTCGGCCAGCCTCAGCCGGGTCTTCTCCGCGAGCTGTCCGTCGACGTAGAGCTGGCGGGATTCGGTGCCCTCCGCCACGTCGGCGACCCAGATGTTCTTCTCCCGGTCGTGCAGCTTCCAGCCGGTGACCTGCTCGCCGCCGGAGAGCACCGCGCGCTCGCCCGGGGCGCCGGCCCAGGTAACGGTGTGGCCGTGCGCCCCGCCGTCGCGGGCGTCGAACCGAAGCGGCTCGTCCAGTTCGTACGTGCCGCCGTCGAGGAGCACGAGGGTGTCCCGGAAGCGGACGCTCGTGCGGGCGACCGCCTTCGCCGCGGTGATCGATCGGACGACGACGTCACCCTCGGGCGCCTGCCCGGGGCCGTCGGGTGCCACGACGACGGTGAAGGGTCCGGCGGCCACGGAGGGCGTCACCCCACCCGTGGCGGTCACCGCCAATGCGGCGAACGTGCACGTGAGAGCACTGGCGACGGTGCGTTTCCCGCGTCTGGTCAGGTGCCCGCGTGACATAACAGCTCCTCACACGTCTGTTGACTGACAGATCGGATCTGAGGTGGACCGTAAAGGCGGGCTCGGTGCCGCGTCAATCGCCGGTGTGCGCCGGGAAGTTCCGGCTCGGGGCCGGTGAACGCGCACGGCGGGGCCGCGGCCTGCTCGGCCGCGGCCCCGCCGTCTCGTCGTACCGGGGGTTACTCCGCGCTCTCCGTGGGGGAGGGGGCGGCCGGCGCGGGCCTGCGGCGCGACCAGGCCGAGCGGATGTGGTCGGCCATGGCGGCCGACGCGCCGTCCGGGTCGCGCGCCAGGAGCCGTTCCAGCACGCGTGCGTGCTCGCCGTTGGTCACCGTGACGTCGGCGACGCCGGGGTGTCCCCGGTAGCGCTCGCTCGTGCGCGCCTTGCTGTGCACCGTGCTGACGATCGAGCGCGCCAGCCGGTTGCGGCTCGCGGCCATGATCCGGTCGTGGAACTCCACGTCGGACCTGATGAAGTCCTCCGGGGCGCGCACCTGGGACTCCAGCCGGTGGAACAGGCCCTCGATCTCGGCCAGGTCGTCGTCGGTGGCGTTGACGGCGGCCAGCGCGGCGAGGTCCGACTCCAGCGAGATGCGCACGCCGATCAGCTCGTCGAGGATCGTGAGGTTCTCGTCGTGCCGCATCGCGGCGGCCAGCACGTCGGTGTCCAGCAGGTTCCACTCCGTGTCGCTGCTGACCACGGCGCCCACGCCGTGCCGCACCGCCACGAGCCCTTTCGCCTCCAGCAGCTTCACGGCTTCGCGCACGGTGATGCGGCTGACCGCGAAGGTCTGCGCGAGCGCGGTCTCGGACGGCAGCACGGCCCGCGGCGTGATCGCGCCGGAGACGATGCCGTCGACGAGGGACTCGACGACCAGTTGCGCGAGCCGTGCCGGGCGGCGGGGGATCGAGGGGACCTCGAGTTTGATCTCGACGCCGGACCTCGGGGAGACGCTCATTAGAGGACCATCCCTTCTGCAGCCCTCACAGGTAGGGTTGTGACCTCTCGGTCCCGGCGGGTGCATGGCTTGTGGCGCGAGCCATTCGATGGCCACTGTGAGTTGTGCCAGCCCCGTCGGGCCGAGGCCGTCTGATCGGCATCAGGGACACGCCCCGCAGAGGGCCGATTAATGAGCTCCCGGCAGACGGTCTCACCACCGGGCAGGTGCTCCGCGCATGACACAGGAGTACGTCTTTCGTGTACATCGGATGGGACTGGGCGACCGAGACCCACGACGTGACCGTCATGGACAACACCGGTGCCCGGGTGGCCCGTTGGGAGTTCACGCACACCGAGGAAGGCATCGCCAGGACGCTGGCCAAGCTCGCGAAGTACGGCAGCCCGGCGGACCTGCCGGTGGCCATCGAGACCACCCGCGGCCTGGTCGTGGACCGGCTGCTCCAGGCCGGCCACCCGGTCGTTCCGGTGCACCCGAACGCCTTCCACGCGATGCGCCCGCGCTGGGGCGCCTCCAAGGCCAAGACCGACGCGGGCGACAGCCTCAAGCTCGCCGACTACCTGCGCACCGACGGGCACTTCCTGCCCCGTCTGGAGCCGACCGGGCAGGCAACGATGGAGTTGCAGGCCCTGACCCGGCAGCGGGCCGACCATGTCGCGGCCCGCATCGCGGCCGTCAACCAGCTCGCCGCCCTGCTGGACGCGCACTGGCCCGGCGGCAGGGCAGTCTTCTCCAGCCTCGACAGCGACATCGCCCTGGCGTTCCTGGACCGCTACCCGACCCCGGCCTCGGCCGCCAGGCTCACCGCCGGGCGGCTGGAAGCCTGGTGCAAGCGCCACAGCTACAGCGGCAAGCGGCCCGGCAGTGTCCTGATCGAACGCCTTCGCTCGGCTCCCCAGCCCGCATCCCGGCTCGGCGAGAGCGTGATCGAGCAGCTCGTCCGGGTCCAGGTCCAGCTGGTCAGGAGCATCCGGGCGACGATCCGGGTGCTGGATACGGCCATCGCCGACGCCGTCTCCTCGCACCCCTACGCGCCGCTCCTCGCGACCATGCCCCGCATCGGCACGATCAATCTCGGGCAGATCATCGGCGAGATCGGCCCGATCCTGGAACGCTCCCGCACCAGCGAACAGTTCATCGCCGAGACCGGCGTCGTTCCCGTGACCCGGGCGTCGGGCAAGTCCCGCGTGGTGAGCTTCCGCCACGCGGCCAACCGCCGTGCCCGACTGGCCATCGTCGGCTACGCCGACAACAGCCGGCACGCCAGCGACTGGGCAGCGAAGATCTACAACGACGCGCGAGCGGACCGCAAGCGCCATCCCCACGCCGCCCGCATCCTCGCCCGCGCCTGGCTGCGTGTGATCTGGGCCTGCTGGCGCGACGGAACCTGCTACGACCCCGACACCCACCGAGCCAACAACAAGATCAAACCCGATCCCGAGGCGAATCTGGCGGCATAGAGGTTGACTCAGGGAACTCACAGGGGGTCCTCCTCGTGCTGATGGTCAGAGCAGGTCAGTTTAGCGACGTTCCGCAATCTCTTGACAACAGACAACTGCTGACTGTGAGATCTGACATGTGCGCGCCGGAACGGTCAGCCGAGCTTTCTGGAGAACGCCATGCCGAAGGACCACCGGGACGGACCCCTTCGTCTCCTGCAGCCGCGCCGGCTGGTCGCGGCCGTCACACCACTCCTTCTGGTCGCGACCGCATGCGGGGCTTCGGCGCCGGAGGGCGGGGGAGACGGGAACGGGGCACCGGACGAACTCGTCGTCTGGGACTGGAAGTCCGGGGACGAAGCTGCCAGGGAGTACTTCGAGCAGGCGAAGGCCGACTTCCGCGAGAAACATCCCGATGTCGAGGTCGAGTTCGTCGCCCAGCCGTACGACCAGTACTACACGCTGCTCGGCACCGCCATCGAGTCCGGCAAGGGCCCGGACGTCGTGCTGTTCAACGGCGGCGCGCAACTGCGCGAACGCACCGGCTCGCTCGTCCCGCTCGACGAGCGGACCGGCGATCTACGGGACCGGCTGACGGGCTGGGAGGCGTTCCAGAACGGGGGCAGGTCCTACGCGGTGCCGATCACCCTGCAGGGATTCCCGTTCTACTACAACAAGGCGGTCTATGAGCAGGCCGGTCTGGACCCCGAGAAGCCGCCCGCCACGCTCGACGCGCTGGCCGCGGTGTGCGAGGCCATCAGGTCGAGCGGGAAGGACTGCTTCAGCCTCGGCAACAAGGAGGGCCTCGGCATCGAGTTCTTCCTGTCCGGCTTCGCGCCGGGGGTCTTCACGCCGGAGCAGTACGACGGCTGGCTGGCCGGCGAGCGGGACTGGTCCTCGCCGCAGGTCCGGCAGATCTTCGACCTGTGGACCAGGGGCAACGAGGAAGGCTGGTACAACAACGGCGTCAACTCGACCGCCACCTTCATGGACCAGTTCACGAAGTTCTCCGGCGGCGAGGGCGGCAACGTCATCGGCCTGCTCTCCGACACCGCCCACTGGAAGGAATTCGACGAGTACCTCGGCGAGGACCTCGGCTTCTACGCACCGCCCGTGCTGTCCGACGGCGTCTCCGAGACGTTCGTGCCCGTGGAGGGCGGCATCGGCTACGGCGTGATGAAGTGGACGCCCGACGCCGACGTCGCCTTCGATCTGGTGCGCAGCCTGGCCGGCACCGAGGCGCTGGAGTCTTTCGCCCGCCACTCCGGTGCCATCGCGGCCGACACCACGATCGACGCGCCCGACGGCGGCACTCCCGTCGTGGACGCCATCGTCACCTCGCTGCCGGAGAGCAAACCGCTGCTGCACACAGCACTCTCCGCCGAGACGCTCGAACTGCTGCACCGGCTGTCGCAGCAGCTGATCAACGGTGACGTCGCCGTCGACCAGGCGCTCGTGCAACTCGCCGAGTCGGACCGGTGACCGCCCCGGCGCCGGTGGCGGCAGGTGAACGGGCCGGGCGCACGCCGGCGGTCCGCCGTCCGGCGGCGGCGCGACGCCGGCGGCGCGCGCACACCCTCGCCCCGTACGTCCTCGTCGCCCCCACGCTGTTCGTCATCGTCTCCCTGCGCCTGGTGCCTCTCGTGCTGGGCGTGCAGTACTCGCTCACCGGCGACGGCGAGCTGAACCGCGCGTTCGTCGGCCTCGACAACTACCGGGAACTTGCCGGCGACCCGGTCTTCCGCAGCGCTGTCAAGAACGTCGGCCTGCTCTTCCTCGCCCTCCCGGTCGCGGTCGCGTTGCCCGGCCTGCTCGCGACGTTCCTCTTCCTCAAGGTCCCGGGACACCGCTTCTACCGCGGCGTCTACTTCTTCCCGGTCGTGCTCTCCCCGGTCATCATCGGCGCGATCTTCAACATGCTGCTTTCCGTGGACGGCCCACTGAACCGGCTCCTCGGACAGGCCCGCATCGGACCGGTCGACTGGCTCGGCGACTCGAAGATCGCCATGTTCACGGTCATCGGCGTGCACATCTGGGCGACCTTCGGCATGGCGCTGGTGATCTTCATGGCCGGGTTCTCGACACTGGACCAGTCGCTCCTGGACGCCGCCCGGGTCGACGGCGCCGGCCTCGCGCAGACCATCCGGCACGTCATCGTCCCCGAGCTGGGCCGGACGATCCAGTTCGTCTTCGTCACCACGATGATCGGCATGCTCACCGGGATGTTCGGCCTGCTCTACGTCATGACCGCCGGCGGCCCGGGCGCGGCGACGTACCTGCCGGAGCTGTACGTCTGGGTACAGCAGGGGCAGATGAACCGCCCGGCCCTCGCCTCGGCCGCCTCCGTGGTCCTGTGCGTGGTGATGCTCGTCGTCGGCCTGCTCCAGATCCGCCTCATCAGGCGCGCGACCGGGGAGGTGTGAGGTGCCCAGGCGGGACTTCACCGGCTGGGCGCTCGCCGTCCCGATGTGCGCACTCGCCGTCGCGACGGTCTTCCCGATGCTCTTCACCGTGAACGTGGCGATGAAGTCGCAGCGGGAGTACACCCTCGACCGGCTCGGGCTCGCCGACCGGGTCACCGCGGCCAACCTGGTGGACGCATGGAACACCTCGGGCCTCGGGCGCTACGCGTTCAACTCGTTCGCGGTGACCCTCGGCAGCGTCCTGCTCCTGCTGCTGCTCGGCTCCATGGCCGGGTTCGCCTTCAGCCAGCTCACCTTCCGCGGGCGTCGCCGGCTGTTCCTGCTCTGCCTCGGCGCGCTCATGATCCCGTTCCAGGTCATCATGGTGCCGCTCTTCCGGGTGCTCGGCCAGACGGGTCTGCTCGACAGCCATCCCGGCCTGATCCTGGCCTACACCGGGCAGTTCCTGCCGTTCACCGTCTTTCTGATGACGAGCTACTACGCCCGCATCCCCAGGGAGATCGTCGAGGCGGCCCGGGTCGACGGCTGCAGCACGTTCGCCGTCTACGGGCGCATCATGCTGCCGCTGGGCCGGCCGGCGCTGCTCTCGGTCGGCATCCTCAACGCGCTGTTCTGCTGGAACGACGTGCTGATGTCGCTGCTCGTCATGCAGTCGGAGCAGAACCGCACGCTGATGGTCGGCGTCACCGCGCTGCGCGGCCAGTACTCCGATGACATCCCGCTGTTCGCGGGCGGCGTGCTGATCGCCGCCCTCCCCGTGATGCTCGTCTACCTGTTCTTCCAGAAGCAGATCACCGATGGCGTGACCGCCGGAGCGACCAAGGGGTAGTCATGCGAATCACGGGTTACCGCACGCTCACGACGCTCCACCGGTGGGGCCGGCCCATCGGGGACGCGAACGGCTCGGTCGATTCCGGCACCACGCAGGTGCCGATCGTGCTGCTCACCACCGACACCGGCCTCGTCGGCGTCGGGCTCGGGTCGCACACCCACGTCGAGGACCTCTTCCCCGTCCTCGACGGAAAGGACCCGCGGGCCGTCCACGCGCTCTACGACCGCATGCTCGCGCGGGTGTTCAAGGCCGGGCACGCCGGCGCCGTCTTCGGCACCATCGGCGCACTCGACATGGCCCTGTGGGACCTCAAGGCGAAGGCCGTGGAGCAACCCCTGTGGCGGCTGCTCGGCGCCGCCGACCACGTGGTCCCGGCATACGCCTCCGGGCTCGACGGCCCGCTGAGCGACGACGCCCTCGTCGAGCTGCAACAGCAGTTCGTCGAGCGGGGCTTCACCGCCGTCAAGCTGAAGGGCGGCCTCGACGCGGCCGCCGACGTCCGGCGGCTGCGGCTCGTCGGCGACGTCTACGCGGCGGCGT
The DNA here is from genome assembly GCF_035917395.1 of Streptomyces sp. NBC_01808. NCBI lineage: Bacteria > Bacillati > Actinomycetota > Actinomycetes > Kitasatosporales > Streptomycetaceae > Streptomyces > Streptomyces sp. NBC_01808. The sequence goes on along the minus strand of NZ_CP109072.1, from coordinate 94,934 downwards.
CGGGCCGTGAGCCGGCGCTGATGCTCGACGCCAACGAGTCGCTGTCGCGCAAGGAGGCGGTGCGGCACACCGCACACATCGAGGACGCACTCGACCTGTTCTGGATCGAGGAGCCGGTACGGCGCTGGGACGCCGACGGCCTCGCGCTGGTCTCGCGGTCGGTGCGGGCCGCGGTCGCCACCGGCGAGAACCTCACCGGCCTGGAGCAGTTCCGGCCGCTCATCCGCGCCAACGCGGCCGACATCGTGCAGACGGGCAGCATCTGGGGGATCACCCACTTCCTGCGGGTCGCCGGCCTCGCGCACGCCTTCGACCTCCCGGTCAGCCCGGTCGCCTACTGCGCCAACCCGGTGGCGCACGCCGCGGCCGTCATGCCCAACCACCTCGCGACCGAGGTCCAGGACATCGGATTCCCCGTCGGGCTCACCGTGGACCAGTCGTTCGAGGACGGCAGCATCGTACTCGGGGAGGTACCCGGCCTCGGCGTCGAGGTCGACGAGGCGGCCGTGGACGCGGTCGCCGCCATGGCGGGCTGGGCGGCCCCGTCGAGCCCGCACGTGCGACCGCCGAGTGCGGGACGGCGCCTGGTCGGCCAGTTCCGGCGCGCCCCTGCTCCCGGCCACCTCAGTTGATCCCCGCTCCCCACCGGGCCTCGGCCGCGGTCGCGCCACCCAGGAGGGCACGATCCGGGCCGGCAGGGCCGGGGCGGTCAGCCGTGGACCACGGTGAGGAGCCGTCCGCGACCGGGAAGGCCCCTCACCGCGACCAGCCAGCCGCCCGCCGGGTGCTGTCGGAGAACGCCACCGCAGGTGCCACGTCGTCCTCAATCGACAACCCCTTGGCGGTATTTGCCGCCGTGACCTGCGACGATATCGAGTGGCCCGAGGACGTCGACACCTACCGGCACGGCGTCGCCAAGGACCGCGAGCGCTTCCGCTGTTCGGGGCCGCCACCGCCAGCATCACGCCCTGCGCCTTCTGGCCGTACGCCCCGGCCGAGCCGCCGGTCGCGGTCGACGACGACGGACCACGGAACGTCCTCCTCGTCCAGAACCTGCGCGACGCACCGACACCGCACGACGGCGGGAAGATGCTGCGCCAGAAGTTCGCGCACCGGTCCCGGCTGCTCAGCGTCGACGACACCGGGCACGGTGTCTACGTCCTCGGCGACAATCCCTGCGCGTTGAACACCACCACGCGCTACCTCGTCGAGGGAAAGATGCCCGCAAGGGACCTGCTCTGCCGCGCTCCGCGATCCCCGTGGGCCGGCTTCCCGGCCCGCAGGAGCGGCCGGCCTTCGCCGAACGGATCCGCCGGGCGCTGCCATCGGGCCCCTACCGTGAGGACGTCCGGATAACCACGCTGATCGGGCGGAGGACGTGATCAGCCGGCGTGTCGGCGGTAGCAGACGAGGCTGCCGGCGACGTGGCCGGTACCGACCAGGTCGGTGGCGCTCTTTGGCTGTGTGCGCCGCCGCACCGCGGCTCGCCTTCCGTGCCTGCGAGACCGGCCGCCGCCAGCGTCTGCCGCGAGGCCGACCGGCAGCGGATCTCGCGGATCTCCACGTCCACGTTGGGCGGAACCGGGGTCAAACCCGCCGTCGTTCCCTGCGAGTTGGAGGTGCACCGCCGATGGGCGACCAGCCGGGGAATCGAGTCAGTACCACTGTTACGGGTCTGCACTCGCGCGAGCAAGCGGGTGACCTCCTGGGGGCTGCCGTCAGGGAGCAGCGCCGGGCCGGCAGCCCTCAGCTCTTGATCGCGCCCTGGGTGATGCCGTTGACGAAGCTGCGCTGGAACGTGAGGTAGACCAGCACGATCGGGGCGATGACGATCAGGCTGGCGGCGGCCAGAAGGGGGATGTTCGTCGAGTACTGGCCGACGAAGAGCCCGAGACCGGTCGGCGCGGTGCGGCGGTCCGGATCCTGCATCATCACCAGCACGAGCAGGAACTGGTTCCAGGACCACATGAAGTACAGGACCGACAGCGTGGTGATCGCCGGCCACGAGATCGGCAGCAGTACCCGCACCAGGACCGAGAGATCCCGGGCGCCGTCGATGCGCGCCGCCTCGACCAGCTCCCCGGGGATACCGGAGAAGTGCGCCTGCATCCAGTACACGCCGAACGGCATGAAGAGCGCCACCTCGGCGAGGATGATGCCGATATACGAGTCGGTGAGGCCGACCTCGCGCAGGTTGTAGTAGAGGGCCACCACCACGAGCTCCACCGGCAGCGTCAGCCCCAGCACGAACCCGGCGGAGAGCGTCCGGTTCCCCCATGCCTTGAGCACGGTCAGTCCGTACGCGGCAAGCGTCGCAAGCGTCACCGCCAGCGGCACCACGCAGACCGCGATCAGCAGGCTGGACCGCATGAGGTTGCCGAAGTTGCCCCGCTCCCAGGCCTGCTGGAAGTTCCCCCAGGACCATTCGCCGGGGATGCTCAGCCCGCCGACCTGCTCGCCCTGCGGGTGCAGGGCCGCCAGCACGATGCCGGCGAAGGGCAGCAGCACCATGGCCGCGAGTGCGACGAGGACTCCGTAGCGCAGGCTCGTGCCCCTGGCCGTCACGCCGCTCCGGGCGCGCGCACCGCGGGCCTTGGGCCCGGGCCGGGCGCTCACACCGCCGCTCATGCTCGACTCCTGTCCCTGGCGAGATATCGGATGGCGCTGACGACGGCGACGACGAGCACGGTCAGCACGACGGCGAGCGCGCTGGCACCGCCGATGTCCCCCTCGTTGAACGCCAGCCGGTACACGAGCAGGGCGGGCACGTTCGTCTGCCCCACCGGGCCGCCGTTCGTCGTGACGAAGACGAGGTCGAAGCTGGCCAGGGCCGCGATCGTGGTGATGACCCCGGCGATCGTGATCTCCTGCCGCAGCCCGGGGAGAGTGACGTGGCGGAACTGCTGGAAGGGGCCCGCGCCGTCGAGGACGGCCGCCTCGTAGAGCGCCGTGTCGATCTTCTGCGCGCCGGAGAGGAAGAGCATCATGCACAGCCCGCTCATCGTCCAGGTCCCGATCAGCCCGAGCGCGATGAGCGCCAGGTCGTAGTCGCCGAGCCAGGGCCGGGTCAGCGAGCCGAGGCCGACCAGGTCGAGGAGCTGGTTGACGACGCCGGACTCGCTGTAGAGCCACCGCCAGGTGACGCCGACCGCGACCAGCGGCAGCACCTGGGGGAGGAAGAAGACGATCCGGAAGAAGGTCATCCCCTTACGCACCTTGCCCAGCAGCAGGGCCGTCATGAGCAGCCCGACGACCACGGGCACGAACGAGAAGAAGACGATCAGCACCAGGCTGTGCAGGATCGCCTCGTAGAGGGCCTCGTCCTGGAAGATCCGCGTGTAGTTGTCGAACCCGGCCCAGGTCGGCGCCAGCACGCCGTCCCACTCGAAGAAGGACAGGCGCAGCGTGTTGAGCGCCGGCCAGATGGCGAACCCGAGATATATGCCGAGCGCCGGGAGCACGTACAGCCAGCCGCGCCACCGCCGCCCGCGCCCGGGGGCGCGGCGTGCGCGCCCGGGCGCGGCGCGGCGCCCGCCGCGGGCCTCTGCGGCCCGCGGCAGGGTGGCCGGCGTGCTCAGGTCATGAGCCATGGTGCTCGTTCCACGACTCCTGCAGCGAGCGCAGGAAGTCGTCGGCTGTCGTCTTGCCGCTGATGAGGCCCTGGATGCCGGGCGTCAGCTTGTCGATCATGCCGGGAGAGGCGTAGTCGGGGAACGGAACGATGCCGTCGGCCTGCGCCACCGGCGCGAAGCTGGTCGCGATCTCGTTCCGTACCCCCTCGGCGCCCAGCTCCGCCTCGGTGTCGACCGGCATGAACCCGGTGTCGAACTGGATCTTCGCCGCTTCCGGCGAGCTGAGGTAGTCGAGGAAGGCGGCGGCCTCGTTGGGGTGCTCCGACTTCGCCGATATGGCGTACGCGACGCTGGCGCCGGAGGCGACCTTCGGCGTGCCGCCCTCGGGGGAGGGCATGGGGAAGAAGCCGACGTCGTCGCCCATCTCGGCCTCCAGCGCCGCGGCGGCCCAGTTGCCGGTGACGAGGAACGCGCTCTTGCCGGCGGCGAAGTCCGCCTGCGCGTCGGTGTCGGCCGTGGCGTTCGCCGACTCGCGCGCGTAGCCCTCGTCCACCCAGCCGGCGAGCTTCTCGGCGGCCTTGCGCGCGTCCTCGTTCTCGATCGTGGCGCCCGGCTTGCCGTACACCCAGTCCCGGTACGAGGCGACGTCGCCGGTGACGTTGAGCAGCGCGTTCCACAGCTGGAAGCCGCCGACCTGGAGTGCGCCGAGGCTCAGCGGGGTCTGCCCGGCGTCCTTCACCTTCCCCATCGCGTCCTCGAAGTCCGCCAGTGTCGCCGGCACCTCCTGCACGCCCGCGTCGGCCAAGGCCGACTTGCTGTAGAACACGCCGAGCACCGAGAGGGCGCCGGGCGCGGCGTAGAGGTTGCCGGTGCCGAACTGCTTGGCCGAATTGTCGGAGCTCAGCACCTCCAGGCTCGCCGGCGGGAACTCGTCCTGCCAGCCGTACTCCTTCGACCAGGGGCCGAGGTCCTGGATGAGCCCGGCGGGGACCAGGGAGTTCATCGCGCCGGGGTTGTACTGCGCGAGGTCCGGCGGGTTGTCCGACGACATCGCCAGCTTGATGGACTTCACGTAGTCGTTGAACGGCGTCTGCTGGGTCTTGATCGTGACGTTGGGGTGCTTCTTCTCGAAGCCGTCGATGAGCGCTTCGGTGGGCGGGTCGTCGGTGAAGGCGAGGGTGAGCGTCACAGGGTCGTCGGAGATGGTCGTCGACGCGTCGACGTCGTCGTTGGTGTCTCCCTCCGCTCCGCCGCTTCCCGCGCAGGCCGTCAGGGCGAGTGCCGCCGCGGTGCCGAGCGCTGCGAGCGCCTGCTTCCGGGCTGGTGCCGTCATCCGCATGACCGTCCTCCTCTGTGTTCCTCTGTCTGGTGCTGCCGGACACCGGCGCCGGGCGGCGTCGGGGGCGGGGGCGTGTGGGTGTGGGGGCGGCGCGTGTTCACCGGGCCTCCTGGCGGGCGCCGGGCACGAGGCCGAACCTGGTCCGCTCGATCTCGTCCAGCGAGTGGTGCACCGCGCCGTGGACGACCGCGTCCTCCCGCAGCGTCGAGACCGCCAAGGCCGGCTGGTCGAGCTCGTGGTCGGACAGATGCCTGCGAACGGCGGCGAGCAGTGTCTCGCCGCACCGGGCCATCGGCCCGCCGATGACCACGAGCCGCGGGTCGAGGATCACCCGTATCGCGGCGACACCCTTGGCGAACCGGCGGGCGACCTCGTCGACCGTCTCCAGGGCCGCCAGCGTGCCGTCGACGACGGCGTCCAGAACGGCGTCGAACGCCCGGTCGCCCGCCGCGTCGAGGCGGTCCCGGAAGGCGTCGTCGCCGGCCTGCGCCGCGGCCTGCGTGGCCAGCCGCACGATCTCCGCGCCGCCGACCCAGCCCTCGAACGGGCCGAGCCCCTGCGGACGGCGGGCCGCGCCGGCGGGTCCGGTGCCCGGCCCGTCCGCGAACAGATCGAGGAAGCCGAGGTCCCCGGCGTCGTTGGAGGCGCCGCGGTGGAGCTCGCCGTTCAGCACGATGCCGGCCCCGACGCGCTCGCCCCAGTGGACCATCACCAGCGAGTCCTCGCGCCGCTCCGCACCCCGCCAACGCTCGCCCTGGGTGGCGAGCTTGACGTCGTTGTCCACGTAGACCGGGCAGCCGAGGGCGTCCTTCAGGCGGCGTACGAGGATGTCGCCGGTCAGCCCCGGCATGCTCGGGATGAGCCTGATGACCCCCGTCGCCGGGTCGACGATCCCGGACGCGCCCACCGAGGCGAACCAGACGTCGCCGGCCGCGACTTCCGTCGAGGCCAGCGTCCGTTCCACCGTGTCCAGCAGCGCCTTTACCGCCACCTCGCCGCTCACCCCGGCGCCGAGCTGCACCACCTCACTCGCGGCGATGCTCCCCGCCAGGTCGGAGACCGCGACCCGCAGGTCCTGCGGGCTGACCGACAGACCGAGCACGTACCCCGCCTCCGCCCGGAAGCGGACGAGCTGCGCGGGCCGCCCCGCGCGGGCGGAGTTGCGGTCGGGGGAGCCGAACTCGACGAGCCCCTCGTCGATCAGCGCGTTGAGCGAACGGCTCACCGCCTGCCGGGACAGGCCCACCGCCTTGGCCAGCGCGGACACGCTCATGCTGGGCTCGGTGCGCAACTGCCGCAGGATCGCGGCGGCGTTGACCTCCCGCATGAACCGCGTTCCGGCGGCGACCATCTGGTCCTCCACGACACCCCTCTCTCGGCACCCCTGACTTCGGGGATGTGGCGGGTACGCTAGCATATTAATTACGATCCGTACGTAACTAATTCATCAAGGGGTTGACGTGCGATGCCGACCGGAGACGGGGAGCGGGAGACGCCGGAGTGGGCGGTGGCCGTCCGCGGCCTCGCCGAGCGGGTCCTCGGCTCGCGGGCGGCCGATGCCGTCCATTTTGCGCCACTAGACTGGCAATTGCGGAGCTATGCGTACGAAGCGGTCGGCGGCGTGCTCACTGTCTCCGCGACGGACGGGGTGAGCGCGTCCGTCGGGCTTCACCATTACCTGCGGGATCGTTGCCGCCTGACCGTCGGCTGGGACACCGAGCTGCCGCTGCCCGTGACGTCCCTCCCGGACAGCCCGCGACGGCACGGCGAGGCGCGCGTGCAGGACGGCTACTACCTCAACTTCTGCACGTTCAGCTACACGATGCCCTACTGGGACTGGCCCGACTGGGAGCGCGAGATCGACTGGATGGCGCTCCACGGCATCACCATGCCGCTGGCCGTCACCGGCCACGAGGCCGCGCTGCACGCCGCCTACTCCCGCGCCGGCCTCGACGACCGTGCGATCCGCGACTTCCTCGGCGGGCCCGGCTACCTGCCGTTCCAGTACATGGGCTGCCTCGACGGCTTCGCGGGACCGCTGCCCGCCACCTGGATCACCCGTCACCGCGACCTCGGCGCCCGCATCCTCGACCGCGAGCGAGCCTTCGGCATGACGCCGGTGCTGCCCGCCTTCACCGGGCACGTCCCGCGGGCGATCGCCGCCTCGGCCCGCGCCCACCGCCGCGGCTGGCAGGGGTTCGACACCTGGGTGCTCGACCCGGCCGACCCGCTGTACACCAGGCTGTGCACCGAAGTCGCCCGCGCACAGGTCGAGTTGTACGGCACGAACCACCGGTACGCGGCCGATCCCTTCATCGAGATGCCACCCGTCGACGCCGACCCTGCCTTCCCCGGCGCGCTGGCGGACGCGACGCTCGCCGGGCTGCGCGCCGCCGACCCGGACGCGGTCTGGATCATGCAGGCCTGGCCGTTCTCGTACCAGCGGGACTTCTGGACCGGCGACCGCGTCGCCGCCTTCCTCGACGCCATCCCCGACGACCGGATGGTCGTAGCCGACCTGTGGGCCGAGCATGACCCGCAGTGGGAATGCCTCGACGGGTTCTCCGGCAAGCCCTGGCTGTGGTGCGCGCTGCTCAACTTCGGCGGCCGGACCGACCCGGTCGCCGACCTGCGCGGGGTGCCCGCCGCGGTGGACGCCGCACTGGCGGCGCCGCATCCGCCCGCGGGACTCGGCCTGGCCATGGAGGCCACCCGCAACAACCCCGTCTTCTTCGAGCTGACGGCCGACCAGCTCTGGCGCCGGACGGCCGATGTCGGCGCCTGGCTCGACGACTTCGTGGACCGGCGCTACGGCGGGCGCGGCGACACCGGCACCCTGCGGGCCGCCTGGCGGGGCCTGCTGGACACCGTCTACGACGCCCGGCGCCTGCGGATCTTCCCCGAGCAGTACAACGGCATCCTCACCGCCAGGCCGTCGTACGCGCCCGTGCACGGCGGGCTGCCGGAACTGCGCGCCGACGTCGCCCGCACCCTCTGGTACCGGCCGGCCGCGCTGGCGGCGGCCTGGGAGCGACTCGTCGAGGCTGCCGAGCGCGACCCCGGGCTGACCGCAGGACCACTGGGGCACGACCTCGTCGAGACGGGCATCGCGTTCATGGCCCGCGTCGCCGACCGGTACCACCTCGACGCCGTGGCGGAGTCCGTCCGCCGCGGCGCCGGCAGCGGACCGCACCTCGACCGGTTCCTGCGCGTCTTCGACGACCTGGACCGGATGCTCGCCTGCCGGCCCGAATACACCTTCCGGCACTGGGAGTCCAAAGCGCTGGCCTGGGCCGCGGGGCCCGCCGACGCCGACGTGCTGCGGGACAACGCCCGCCGCATCATCACGGTGTGGGGCGCCGCGGCCGGCGGGACCCTCGACGACTACGCAGGCAGGCACTGGAGCGGGCTCGTCGGCGGCTACTACCGCGACCGCTGGGCGCTGTGGACGCGCTTCCTCGACCGGGCCCTCGCCGAGCCCGGCGGCGTAGCCGCCGAGCACGAGCTGCAGGACGAACTGCGGCACCGCGCCGAGCAGTTCCTCCGCGAAGGACCGGCACCCCCGCCCGCGGACCTCGGCGACCTCGCCGCCGAGTCACGCCGGCTGTTCGCCGCCTACGCGAACCAGGCCGACGTGCTCGCCCAGCCGCCGACCGACGACAACCACGCCCACGACCGACGAGGAGCACGATGACCCCGGCCGTACCGCCCACAGAGCGCCGCAACCCGCGCACCACCGACATCGACAGCCTGCCCACCCCCGACGTGCTGCGGCGGCTGCACGACGAGGACGCCCGGGCCGTCACCTCCGTCGGCCCGGCCACCGCCGAACTCGCCCGGGCCGTCGACGAGACGCACCTGCGGCTCGGACGCGGCGGGACCGTGCACTACTTCGGCGCCGGCGCCTCGGGACGCCTCGCCGTGCTCGACGCCACCGAGATCACCCCCACGTTCGGCGCCCCGCGCGAGCTGTTCACCGCCCACTTCCCCGGCGGCCCCGCCGCCCTCGCCGACTCCTCCGTCGACCGCGAGGACGCCGAGGCGCTGGGCGCCGCCGACGCCGCCGCGCTCCGCGAGGCCGACGTGGCGATCGGCATCACGGCCTCCGGTTCCACCCCCTACGTCGCCGGCGCACTGCGCGCCGCCCGCGCCGCGGGCGCGCTTACGGTGCTGGTCACCTGCAACCCGCAGGCCCCGCTGCTCGATCCGGCCGACATCGGCGTCGTCGCCGACACCGGACCCGAGGCGCTGACCGGCTCCACCCGGCTCAAGGCGGGCACGGCCACCAAGGTGATCCTCAACTCGTTCTCGACCGCGCTGATGATCAAGTCGGGGCGTACGTACGGCAACCTCATGGTCGGCCTCGTCGCCACCAACGCCAAGCTCCGCGATCGCGCCGTCGCCCTGCTCGTCGCCGCCACCGGCGAGGACGAGGCGACCTGCCGCGCCGCGCTGGCCGAGGCCGACGGCCGGCTGCCGGAGGCACTCGTACGGCTGCTCACCGGCTGCCCGCCGGAGCAGGCGCACGCCGCGCTCGCCGGCCACCCCGGCGTTCGGGCGGCCGTCGCCGCGCTGAACGGGGACACCCGATGAGCGCAGACGGCTTCGCGGGCGTCGACGTCGGCGGCGGCGGGATCAGGGCACGGATCGAGTCCGGCGGCGGGCGCTCGTACGGGGAGGACGTGGCGCCCGTACCCCGGACGAACGGCCGGGTCGACCTCGACCAGCTCGCCGTGCGGATCGCCGGACTCGTCGGGAGCGCGGCGCACCCCGGGCCGCCCGTGGAGCGGCTCGCGGGCATGGCCGTCGGTATCACCGGGCTGCCGGGCCTGGTCGGCGACCCGGGCGAGCTGTGGCACACGCTGCGCGGGCGGTTCGGCCTCGGCGCGCTCGTCGTCGCGGGCGACGCGGTGACCACGCACGTCGGCGCCCTCGGGTTCGAGCCGGGCGTCGTCATCGCCGCCGGCACCGGCGTCATCACACTCGGCACCGACCTCGACGGCGTCTGGAACCAGACCGACGGCTGGGGCCACCTGCTCGGCGACCACGGCGGCGGCGCCTGGATCGGCCGGCAGGGCCTGCACGCGGCGCTGCGCGCGCACGACGGCCGGCCCGGCGGGTCGGCCGCCCTGCTGGAGCGCATGACGGCCCGCTTCGGCCACCCCCTGGACCTCGTCGCCCTCATCTACGAGGGGAACGCGGCGGCCCACCACCTCGCCTCGTTCGCCCCGTCGGTCGGCGACGCGGCACGCGCCGGGGACCTTGTCGCCGCCCGGATCTGGACCGAGGCCGGCCGCCACCTCGGCCAGTCCGCGGTAGCCGCCGCCACCGGGCTCGACCCGGTCTTCTCCTGGGGCGGCCGCCTCTTCGACGCCGCCGACCTGCTCATGGAGCCCTTCCGCGGCACCGTGCGCGCCCTGTTCCCCGACGCCCGCTTCACCCCGCCGCGCGGCACCTCCGCCGACGGTGCCCTGGCCCTGGCCCGGGCGGCGTCGGCGGGGACGCTGCGGCCGCACTTCCCGTACCTGTACGTCTTCTCCGCCGACCGGACGCCGGCGCGATGAAGCGCGGCCCGGATCGACGAGCACTGCGGAGCGGCGGCGTATGCCTGGGTGAAGCGGGTGCCTGGCTCCTTCGGTCTGTCGTGGCGTTCAGGCCTCGTCGAACGGCACGCGTACCGGCCAGCCGTCGAACTGCCGCGTCCGCGGGTCGCCCGGGTGGCCGTCCCAGGGCCAGGATTCGAGCGTGAACGCGCGCTGTGCGGGGTCCACCCGGACGATGCCGTAGCCCTCCCGCTTGAGGGCGCGGTCGCCGAGCCCCTGCCCGGTCGCGTAGCCCGCGCGGTAGTCCGCGAAGGACACCCTCGGGTTCGCGACGGCGAGGATGCGCAGTCTGTTGCCGAAGCCGTCGGTGAAGTCCCCGGTGTACGCCGTCTCCCCGCCGTTGCGCAGCGGGCCGGCCGGTTCGAACCAGCGCTGGAACGACGAGCTGCCCGCCGGGGAGGTGAACTGGACCGGGCCGTCGGTGAAGGTGTCGATGCCGTGCCGTACCAGGGAGCCCAGGTGCTGATCGCCGGAGAGCACCACCGCATGTGCGTCCGCCAGCAGCCGTACTGCTCGGTCGCGCCCGGTCTTCGGCCAGCCGTTGGAGTCCTCGTCCTGTCTCGGGGTGCCGGCCGGATCGGTCTGCAGGCAGGCCAGGGCGGTCTGGGTGAGAGCCACCTTCGGCAGGCCCGGGTGCATCGACTTCCAGGCGGCCAGGAAGTCCTCCTGGCGTCGTCCCAGCAGTTCGAGCCGGTCGGGCACGGGATCGCCGTCGTCCCGGTCGGCGTCGGTGTTCTTGAACTTGCGGTCCTCCAGCAGGGCGAACGAGACGCCCCCGTAGGCGAAGGCGCCGTAGTACACGCCGATTCCCTGCTCGACCGGGGTGGGGTCGTACGGGTCCGGGTCGTGGCCGCACTGCACCTTTTGCACCATGTTCACCCAGGCGGCGTCGTTGGCGTAGCCGCCCTTGTCCTGGTCGCGGCCGGGTGCCGGCGCACCTGCGTGTCCCCAGAGGTTGCCCTGGAAGACGTCGTGGTCGTCGACCAGCACGACGGTCGGGGTCCGCCGGGTCAGCTCCCGGAACGACCAGAGCCAGAGCAGGTACTTGTAGAGGAAGTCGAGTTCGGGGGCCGGCTGCTGGTCCTCGGCGGTGGGGCTGTTCTCGTAGAGCTGGTCGCCGAGGACGACGAGCAGGTCGGGGGCGTGCGCGGCCACGTGGGCAGCGAGGGGTGCGTAGGGGAAGTAGACGTTGCGGTCGGTGTGCAGGCCGAGCGGGTGTTCCCCGGCCAGCCGCGGGCTGCCGCTGCTCGCGGCGGTGAGCGAACGGTGCGCCGCCTTGACGCAGTTGAGCGTGCCGATGACCAGCTCCCGCCCGCGCGGTTCTGCGGGGATGATCCCGCGGTACTCGGCCCGCGGCGCGGAGCCGTACACCACGCGGTACTCCCACTCCCGCGTCGCGTCCCAGTCGTCGACCCGCAGCAACGCGGCGTACCCGGCCCCGGCCTCGGTCCGTGCCACCTCCCGCCAGGGCTTGCCGCCCCCGCGGCGGATCTCCAGTTTCACCTCGCGCGGCTCGCCGGCGCTCAGCGGGACGAGTTGAGCGGTGAGCTTCAGCACGGAGGCGGAGACGGAGAAGAGGGTGCCGACGATCGGCCCCAGCGCGCGGCCGGGGTGGGCGGAGACACCCGGGCCGGTCGCGCGCAGGTCGCCGAACCAGAATCGCGCCCCCTGGGCCGGCCGGTCGTCCGACTCGACCAGCGAGAAGCCACCGCGCACGTGCTCGGGTGCCACCCCGTCCAGCGTGGCGGAGGAGAGCACGGCGCCGGTACGCGCGTCCTGTGCGGTGAGCAGCAGCCGCAGGCCGCCGCCGGCCGACGGCTTCGCGTCCAGGACCAGCTCGACGTCCTCGTCCGGGGTCCGCGGCCCCGCGGTGTGCGTCTCGGCCGCGGCGGGCAGCACCGCGAAGGCGAAGGGCGCGGACTCGTCGGTGTGCTCGCGGAAGGCCACCCGCCCGTCCGAGCCGTAGACGGCCAGCAGTCCGCCGCCCTCGCCGGAGGGGCCCTGGACCAGGGACGCGGCGCGCGGGTCCGGCGTGCCTGCGGAGGTGCCGACGAGGAAGCCGGAGAAGCCGGGGCCCGGGGCGAGTGTTCCGGTACGTACCCGCAGCCGCACCGGCCGGTCGCCGGTCAGTTCCCTGGTGAGCACCGCGACCGTACGCAGCCGGTGCGGTCCCGGCGGCGCGACGCTCTCGATGCGCCCGTCGGCCAGTTGCCAGTCCTGCAGGCGGTTGGCCCAGAAGTCCGGCCCCAGCCACGGCCGGCGCACGCCGACCGGCAGCAGGCCGACCGCCCCGGTCGTCCCGCGTGGTGCGGCGTCCGCGGCGGAGCCCAGGGCCGGTGTGAGGGTCAGCGCACCCGTCGCGCCGGTGGCGGCCAGGAGGGTACGCCGGGTCGGATGCCGATCCTGCTGCTGGGTCATGTCTGTACTCCTGCCTCGTGCCGGGCGGCTAGTGGATGTCGGGCTGCTCGCCGCGGAGGACGGCGGCGGTGTGGGCGGCCTTGGTCCTGACCTGTCCATCGGTGTCCTGGATGGCTGCCTGCTCGATGCGGGGCAGTACGGGCCGGGCCCGGCCGCCGATGTTCCGCAGGGCGCCGACCGCCTGGAGCCGTACCCGGTGGTGGCCGTGATGCGCCAGGATGTCGGCGAGCCACGGCACGCTGTGCTCGGTGTGTCCGGCCCTGGCGAGGGCTTCGGCAGCGGCGATGCGCACGTGCACGGACGGGTCGTGGGCGAGGAGGTGGTCGAGTGTGTCCGCCGCCGGTTCCGCTCCCTCGTCGAGCATCACGGCGCCGAGGGCGCCCCAGTAGCGCACGACCTCGTTGCCGTGCCGCATCGCCGTGACGAGCCGGGGGAGGTTCTCCGGTGCCCGCCGGATGGCGGTGCCGGCGACGGCGAGCACCTCGGGCAGGGGGTAGGCGCCGGGGGCGCGGCTGGCGTCGTAGCCTTCGAGCGGCGATCCCTCGGGGATGAAGCCGTTGTCGTGGGTTTCCAGCAGGTGGGCGTCCAGGGCCCGGCGCAGCCGGCCGCGGACCGCGCGCAGGGCGGGGTCGTCGATGAGGTTGTGTACCTCGTCGGGGTCTTTCGCGAGGTCGTAGAGTTCCTCGGCGGGTTTCTGCCGCCAGAAGCGGGACTGCGTCTCGTCCAGTTCGCCTCCGACGTAGAGGTCCTGCCATTCCCGGTAGCCGGCCTGGCGCCAGCCGTACACGACGTGCTGGCCGTAGACGAGGTGGGGCAGGTAGTTGCGTATGTAGCGGTAACGGCGATCGCGAACGGTGCGCTGCATGTCGTACGTCTCGTCCATCCGCCCGCGCTGGGAGAAGGCGTACTGACGGGGACGCCCCCGGCGGCCGGCGAAGGGAGCGCCGCGCATGTGGGCCGGGGGTTCGAGGCCCGCGAGGCGCAGGGTCGTGGGCGGCAGGTCGATGGCGCTGACCGGATGGCGCACCACCGAACCGGGCTCGTCCGGGGCGAGATGGGCCCAGTTCCTGCCGAACCGGACGATCAGCGGGGTGTGCAGGCCGCTGTCGTAGCAGTAGCGCTTGCTACGCGGCAGCACCCCGCCGTTGTCGGAGTAGTAGAAGACGATCGTGTCGTCGGCGAGCCCGGCCGCTTCCAGTTCGTCCAGCCGGGCGGCGATCTGCGCGTCCATCGTGCTCATCCGGTCGTAGTAGTGAGCGCGGTCCTTGCGCAGCGTGGGCGTGTCCGGGTGGTAGGCGGGAAGCCGGACCGACTCCGGCGGCGTAACCGGTGTCCAGTCGCCGAACATGCTGGACTCGTGGGTCGACTCGTGGTTGAACACCGCGAAGAACGGCGCTCCCGCGGGCCGCCGGTTCCAGTGCGCCCTGTTGCCCGAGGCGTCCCAGACCGCGGCCGGGTCGAACGGGCCGTTGTAGTCGGTCTTGGCGTTGTTGGTGCAGTAGTAGCCGGCCTCGCGCAGATAGGCGGGGAAGCCGCGGAGCCAGTGCGGTGTCCGCGCCTCGGCCCGGTGGTGCTGGCCCGGCCCGCACTCCTGCGGGTAGACGCCGGTGAGCAGGGCGAACCTCGACGGTGCGCACACCGGGGCGACGGAGAACACGTTCTCGTAGCGCACGCCGTCCGACGCGAGCGCGTCGAGGGTGGGTGTGCGGGCCACCGGGTCGCCGTAGGCGCCGATGAACGGGTTGTTGTCCTCGCTGACGAGCCACAGGATGTTCGGTCTGCGCGGAGCGGTCCCGGCGGCGGCGCCGGACGGGGACAGAGCCAGGCCCCCGGCCCCGGCGACCGCCGCACCGGCCGACAGGAACCGCCGCCGGGCCATCCCCTCGTCCTCTCCTGCCCGGGCGGCTGGAGGCGTGGTCGTCGACATGCGGGCACATCCCATCTGGGGGTCGGGGCGGGTGTGGTGTCGGTCGGTGTACGCGCCGCGGACACCGGGTGCGAGGCGTTCCGGGTCGGTAGGGCTCCCGGGCAGCAACGGCCGGCCGCGGCGGGTTACGCCTGTCCCAGCGGTCGCCGGGCGGCGGACGTCATGGCGGTCATCTGATCACGCGTTCGAGCGATTGCCGAGGCCGGCGGTCAGGCTGAAACATGATCGCCATGTTCGGGAACAGGGGCGGCGAACAGGCCGTGCCGGTGCGGGACATGCCTCCTGGCGCCGCCCAGTGGCGCGGAAACAGGCCGCTGGGCGGCCCTACCGTGGACATCGCATTGCAGGGTCATGTCATCCATGGCCCTGGCGGCCGACCGCGTGATCCCATCCGTGCATGACACACGGATCACCTTTCCCGTACCGGCCGGGCGTCTCCCGCCGGGGCTTCCTCGGAGGCGTCGCCGCCGCGTCACTGGCGGCAGCCGCCGCCGTGCCCGGCGCTGCCGCGGCGGGCGCCGGGCACCGAGACGGGGGCCGCCGGCCGAACATCGTGCTCATCGTCCTCGACGACCTCGGCCAGGGGGAACTCGGCTGCTACGGCCAGCGCCGGATCCGTACCCCGGTGCTGGACGGGCTGGCCGCGGAAGGCATCCGGTTCACCGACGCGTACGCGAATCCCTCCTGCGCGCCGACCCGGGCATCGCTGCTGACCGGCCTGCACACCGGCCACGCCTCGGTGAAGTCCAACGCCGACGCCGGGACGGGGCTGTCGGCACAGGACGTCACGGTGGCCGAGGTGCTGCGCTCCGCCGGCTACACCACCGGCCTCGTCGGCAAGTGGGGCCTCGGCCCGGAGGCCGGCGGCAACCCCAGCCATCCGAACAGCCAGGGCTTCGACCACTTCTTCGGCTACATCAACCAGCGGCACGCGCACGACTACTGGCCGACGTATCTGTGGCGCGACGGCGAGCGCGTGTCCTACCCGGAGAACGACGGCGCGGACGTCACGTACGCCATCGACCTGTTCACCCAGGAGGCGCTGGAGTTCCTCGACCGCAGCAGGGACGAGCCGTTCTTCCTGCACCTGAACTACACCACCCCGCACGCCCCCAACGAGATCCCCGACGACGCGCCGTACACGGACGAGGACTGGCCGGAGGGCGAGCGCAATCACGCCGCCCAGATCACCTACACCGACGGCGAGATCGGCAAGGTGCTGGCCCGGCTCGCGCAACTCGGCCTGGCGGACGACACCCTGGTCCTGGTCACCAGCGACAACGGCCCGCACGCCGCCGGACACAACATGGGTCACGTGGGCAGCACGCTGCCGCACGACCCGGAGTTCTTCGACAGCAACGGCCCTCTGCGCGGTATCAAGTTCACCGTCTACGAAGGCGGCATCAGGGTGCCGCTCATCGTCCGGCTGCCGGCGGCGCTGCGGGCCGCGGGCGGCCCGGCGCCCGGCTCGGTGCTGCACGACCCGGTCGCCGTCTGGGACCACCTGCCCACGCTGGCGGAGGTCGGCGGTGCCGCCGCGCCGGAGGGGCTGGACGGCGTGTCGTTCGTGCCTGCGCTGACCGGCCGCAGGCAGCCCCGGCACCCCTACCTGTACTGGGAGGCCGACGGGGCCGACGAGGCGGTGCGCTTCGGCAGATGGAAGGGCGTACGCCCCGAGGACGGACCGGTCGAACTGTACGACCTGCGCGCCGATCCGGGCGAGCAGAACGACGTCGCCGCCGCCCGCCCGTGGCTGGTCCGCAAGGCTGAGCGGCTGCTGGCCGACGCCGTCGCGGAGCGCTGACGTGCACTGCTGCGCCCCGGCGACCTCGGTGACCTCGGCATCGGGGGAGGTGCTGCTGCCGGTCCCGGTCGTCGCGCCGCCGCCGGCGGCCGGCCCGTTCCGGCCGGCCGCCGCCGACCGCCACACCCGCGGGCAGCTCTCGCTGCCAGGCGACACATTCGCCATGGGCGACGCCTTCGGTGAGGGCTACCCGGAGGACGGCGAGGGCCCCGTGCACGACGTGCACCTGGATCCGTTCCGGATCGACGCCACCGCCGTCACCAATGCCGCCTTCGCCGGTTTCGTCAAGGCCACCGGCTACGTCACCGACGCCGAGCGCCTCGGCATGTCTGCCGTCTTCCACCTCACCGTGCAGGCCGACCCCCGCGACCCAGGACCTCAACTACGGCGAGTTGGACGGTAAGGGGCCCGGGCGTGAGGAGGCCGCCGAGCAGGCGCTGGAGGACAACAGCGGCTGGCTGCGGCTGCGTACGACGGAGTTCCGCAGCACGGTTATGTCCGGGCCCGAGGCCGGTGCGGGAGTCTTCGAGGTCACCAACGTGCTCGGGCAGCACCCGGTGTGCATGCGGGTGGCCAGCGAAGTGCCGGGCCCCAGCTTTGCCGCCCGCTACAGCCTCGGCCGCTGCAGCTAGTCCACGTCGATGCTGAGGCGCATGTTCGGATCCTGTACGGCGCGGGTTTCGGCTGCGTCACCGTCCCCGTTCAGCGGCACGGCCTCGGCGGTGGTCAGCGGTGTGGCCTCGACCAGCATGCGTTCGATGGTTTCGATGCGCCGGGCGTATTCGTCGAAGGCGGCCTGCTGCTGCTCGGCGGTGCCCCGGAGATGTCCACGGTGCCGAACCGCGCGCGAACGCGCATCGGCGCAGCGTGCACGACTGCGTTGAGCACCTGGTCGTACCTGAGGGCATATCTGAGGCCGCGGCCACGGCCCAGCACTGCTCGCGAACTCCTGCGCCCCTCCTCCCACGACGACTGATCGCCAGTCGCATCTCTCACTCCCGGGCAACACCGGACGGCTGAGGGCGTTGTCGGTGGCGGACGACATAATCTGCACCAACCTGATCACCGAACCGGCCGGAGGTCCCTGTTGTCCTCGCTGCATGATTTCGCCACCTGGGGGCCCTTGCTACGGCTCCTGCGGACAGCCCACGCGGAGACTCTCGCGGCGCCTGGCGGCTACGTGGCGGGGAGTATCGGCCGGGGCTCGTGGAGCGTGCCCCTGCCGCAGCGGCGCCCGCAGGCGGGACGTGCCCTGCTGGTGTCGGACATGCAGGAGGAGTTCGATGCAATCGAGCGGGTGTAGAACGCGCTCACCGCGGCAGGAGTTGACCACATCGCGTTCACCGTGGAGATCCTGCCGAGTGGGAAGGCTGTGCTTCATCTGTTCGATCCCAGCCCCGCTGCGGAGCCCGGTCTCGGGAACGCTCACCCGGGGGCGCTGCTCCTGGCCGAGGGGGCGTTGCCCGAGCCGTGGCGCCGTCTGCCCGAAGCCGTGCCCGGGGCGCGGCCGGCACCGTCCGTGGATGTGGCGCTGCTGGAACGGACGCTGCGTGAGCGGATACCCGAGGCGATCGGCGCCACCGAGGCTGAGATCGCCGCTGCGGAGGCCCGATTGGGAGTGGCACTGCCCGACGAGATCAAGGTGCTGTACCGGGTGACTCGTGCGCGGTGGGCGGACTGGGGCGGGGACCTTGAGACGGCGCAGCGCGTCTTCGACGCGGTCGGCTTCGAGCTGGACTCCCTGGACGATATCTCCATCGCCGATAGATCGTGCCGTCCGTTCCGTTGGGAGCATGCGTCGATGGAGGCGGCTGTCACGCGGCCGGACGCTGCCGTGCAGGACTTGGTCGGCTCGCCCGGATGGATCGTCATCGGCGACACCGGCGGCGGGGATCAGGTGGCCGTCGATCTGACGCCGGGCCCGTGCGGCCACACCGGGCAGATCATCGTGCTCGACCACGAGCAGAGCGTCGGTGCCGGGCTGTTCGCCGAGTCCCTCACCGACCTGGTCCAGGATCCGGAACGGGACTGGTATTCCGGGCGTCAACGCGACGACCTTCCCCACGTGGCGTGGGTCAACCACGCGCGCGTCAGGAGCATCGGGGCCGCGGCCCGTCCCGAACTGGAGGCGCTGAGCCTCGGCGTCTGGGACGGCGAGCCGTTCAGTCTGGCACCCGTTGTCGGGCTGCCACGCCTGCGTACCCTCTCCTGCTACCCCGGGACCCTCGCCGACCCACTGGAGATCGCCGGGCTGACAGGGCTGGAGTTCCTGGAACTCGCGCCGGAGGACTGGCGCGTCCTGCTCGACGCCCATGCTGTCCCGCGCAGCCTGTCGGCCGCCGCCATCAGGGCGTACGGCGACCGGGATCCGCGCGCGATCGTCGCTCTGGCGAACGAGATCCTCGCTCTCTGGGATCGCCCCCCGATCTCCGAGACCATTGTCGACGGCGACCTCGGCCCCCTGCCGTAGCGACGGACAGGTCCCCGCTCCGTGTCCGGGGCGGCGGGCCAGCCGTGACGGCCCGCCATCGGCGCACCCTCAACAGGAACGGCAACTGGAGCAGCCGATCCAAGGAGGGCGCTGGAAGCCGAGTTCTGCGACGGAGACCTGCGACCGTGAAGGACGATCGCCGTTCCGGGCGCGTACCGGCAGTCAGGGCAGGGACGTGAGGAAGGTGAGGAGGGTGGTGGCGAGTTCGGCAGGGGCGTCGAGCGGGGCCAGGTGGCCGGCGTCCGCGAGGGTGTGCAGCCGGGCGCCGGGGATGAGCGCGGCGAGTTCGTGGCCGCGGGGGAGCGGCACCCAGCTCGTGTCGTCTTCGCCCCAGCAGATCAGCACCGGTATGTCGATCGCTGGATAGCGGTGCTGCATGGCGTCCGTGTAGCGCCGGTCGTCCAGGCGCTGGGTGAGCTGGCGGTAGAAGGCCGCGCGGCCTGCTTCACCGAGCCAAGGGCCGACCAGCCTGTCGAGGTCGGCCGGGTGGAGGCCGGGGCTGCTGGCGGACTGCACGTACTCGCGCACCACCGCTTCGTGCACCGGGAGCGGGAGCCGGGCGAAGACCTCGGCGTGCTCGCCGACCAGGGCGGAGAACGGGCTGCCCCAGGGCGGCAGTGAGACGGCGTCGACCAGGGCGAGGGCCCGGTAGCGGGCGCCGCGCAGCAGATGAGCCCCGAGGGCGACAGCCCCGCCGGAGTCGTGCGCGGCCACCAGGGGACGGGTCAGCCGCCAGTGGTCGACGAGGTCGGTGAAGACCCCGCTCATCGCGTCCAGGGAGAGGTCCTGGCCCACGGTCGCCTCCGAGGTGCCGTAGCCGGGCATGTCCCAGACGTAGACCTGGTAGCGGTTGGCCAGCGCCCGGGCGACGGGCCGCCAGACGTACGACGAGAACGGTGTGCCGTGCAGCAGTACCAGCGGCTCCGCATCCGGGGCGCCGAGCCGGTCCCACCGGACGACGCCGGAGGTGCTCTCGAAGGTGTGGGCCAGGTGCCAATCCGTCATGCGGTCCACTGCAGATACGAGAAGGCCGGGGCCGGCCGAGGGCGGCCGGGCCGTACGCGGGCCGATCCAGGCCCGGCGCCGAGGTGATGGCCCCCGTCTGCAACGGCTCGTACGCCCGTGCCGCCGCCCTGGCCACACCCTGGGCCGGTGCCGCTGGCTGGAGCGCTCCAGCCTGACCGTCGCGACCGCGGTCGTTGGCGCGAGATACCTCGCCGCCGGGGGCGTCAACACTTCCCGGCGTGGCAGACCCGCGTCGGCCGTCTCTTCACCGGCCCCTGCCCGTACCTGGCCGATGAACTCCTCGTGCCGCATTCATCGCCATCGCTCGGGAGCGTGCGCAACGGCCGAGGGTTTCCCAGCAGAGCCGCGAGGCTGAACCTCTCCCACGTCCCAGCGACGCGCCGTACGGCGTTTTCGGGCGTGCTCCTGGTTTTGCCCCATCCTTGTCTTGGACCGACCCTCAGCTACACCGTCCCAGAGAAGCCGGGAGGCGACCATGCCCGTCGAGAGCGTGACCCTCCGGATCGCCGGCACGCAGCTCAACGGCGACCTCGCGATGCCCGATGACGCCGCGGGCCTGGTGCTGTTCGCCCACGGCAGCGGCAGTTCGCGGCACAGCCCGCGCAACCAGGCCGTCGCCGCCCAGTTGAACGACCGCGGTTTCGGCACCCTGCTCCTGGATCTGCTCACGCCGGCCGAGGACCAGACCGATGCGGTCACCCGCGAGCACCGCTTCGACATCACCCTGCTGGCTCGCCGGCTCAGCGGCGCTGCCGACTGGCTCGCGGCCCGCGCCACCGATCTTCCCATCGGGCTCTTCGGCGCCAGCACCGGCGCCGCGGCGGCCCTGATCACCGCGGCCGAGCGCCCCGAGCTTGTACGTGCCGTGGTCTCCCGCGGCGGCCGCCCCGATCTCGCGGGCGGCGCGCTCGCCGACGTACGCGCACCAGTGCTGCTGCTCGTCGGCGGCCGGGACGACGCCGTGATCAAGCTCAACGAGGATGCCGCGCAGCAGCTCACCGCACCGCACGAACTGCGGGTGATCCCGGGCGCGACGCACCTGTTCCCGGAGCCGGGAGCGCTGGAGGAGGTCGGCGACGCGGCGGCGGACTGGTTCACGCGGATGGCCTAGGCCGACTGAGCACACCCCGCGGCCCGCGGTGGCGTGCGGCGAAGGCAGGCGCTGCGGCCACACCCATCGGCCCAACCGCGGTCAGGCAGGCGGTGAGCCTCGGGGCCGCCGCTCACCGCGGCGTGACGTGAACCCCGTGATCAGTCTTCCGGGCCAGCATCCGTGAGGTGACCTCGGAACCATGTGGTCAGGCCGGCATCCACCTCGCGAGCCAGGGGGAGCTGTGGCGCCGGTTCGATGCCGGGCTCGTCGGCGAGGGGATGCGCCAGGCCAGGAATCGGCAGCAGTTCGGACCGCTTCCCTACCGCCTCGACGAGGTCCAACGCGTCGGCACGCAGCGCCGGGTGATCCAGCTCGCCGCTGACGACCAGCAGCGGTGCACGACCGGCGATGGCACCCGCCTTGGCGACGAAGTCCAGGCTGTCGGCGGCCTTCTCGGATGCGTCGTCATACAGGTAGTCGCCCGGGAACAGGGCCACGACGGACCGCATCCGGATGGCGGCGTTCACGACGGCACCGGCGAAGACTGGAATCTCGGTGTCGGCGAGGATCCGCAGCGCGACGGCCCCGCCCAGCGAGCCACCGAGCACGCCGATCGGGCCGTCATCGACGGGCAGTTGGGCACGGATGGACGCCAGCGCGGCCGGGAACTCCTCGGTCGCCTGCCTGACGAACGGGAACAGAGCGGCCATCAGGATGTCTTCGCGGAGAAGCTCAAGACCGGCGTCCATGCTGCCGTCGACCATGCGTGCCCCGCACATCGGCATACCGAGGTGCACCCGCCAGGCAGGCAGGTCGTTCATCGGCAACGCGGCGGCGAACGCTGCGTTCGACCTCGGCGCGTCCAGCATGTGCCAGGTGACGATCAATGGCGCCGGGCCGCCGCTGATCGGTGGCAGGGCGGTGAACGGCACGCCTGCGGCGGTGCCCGTGATCGGTGGATGCATGCGGCTACGGTAGGTCGACCGCCGGGTACCAGGAATCGCTTACGCCACCAGCAGAGCGCCCATCACCCGCGTTCATCGCCCGAGCCCGGGCGCCCGCGCGAACCCGTTCGCTATCGGGGACGACGGTGACTCCACCCTCATCGGATCCACACCGACGAGAGCGTCCCCGCCACCCTCACCACTTTCGACGATGACGCCACCGGCCCCGTCAACCCCGGCACCGGCCAACCGCTTCCCTCAACCAGGTCAGCAGGATGACCAGACCAGGCAGAGTCATGAAGACGAGGAACGACATGCCCTCAGTATCCAGCCCGCGCCGCTTTCCGCCCCATCCAGCGGCTGGGCCCCGCTGGTTCCGGACCAGCGGGCATACGGATGACGGCGGAGATGCGACGGGCGGCCGGGGCGGACAAACTGGCCTTCGGTGGCGCGGCCGCAGCTTCAGCGGCGACTGGGGTACTGGCGGGACCCTGGAACTCGAGCCTGTGAAGCCGGACCTGGTCCTGAGGTCGCGGCGGGCACCGCGGTCGATCCACTACCGGCCACCAGGTTCGCGTCCTGCGGCTGCGTGACGACGTGCGGCCCGGGCAGGTGTCGCGCGTCGCCGGCGGATAGTGAGCGCCCCGGACGAACCTCATCCGGGGCCTGAGGTTCCCGGGCTCAGAGTGCCGTCCCACCGAATCACCGGACTGATGGCGGCAAGGCTTCCCATGACGCGGGTCATCTCACGTCCTCTGAGTTTCGGCAGCCCAAGCGCTCTCCAGGGGCTGACATCCAGGCTCATCCAAACGGCCCGGTTCCTATTGTCGAGCAGCACCACGAGACAGCGCACGTCCGCAGACATCAGGCGTACGTCGGGCACCGGGACCAGGTAGCAGCGCTCATACTCGCTCCGTTCCGCGAGCCAGGTGCGCTTGCCCTCGTGGGCGAGCCCGGTCTCGGCGGCAACGGCCATGAGCTGATCGGCCGATCGGCGGGAGAGCCGGCGCACGTGACGGTTCGCCAGGCTCGACGCGATTCCCCGCATGTGCCAACACCTGCCTGACTCCACACGTGGAAGCTGGAAGGAAGTATTGCAGCACCGTACCCAACGCCGGACGGCCGTAGCCCCCAACTCGATTCAACAAAGCTGCAGTTGGTCGGCGCCGTCGTCGACATCGACCACCTCCGACGTCGCCCTCGACTGAACCCCGCGAGCGAAGCGTCAACCGGCTGCGTGATTGAGCTGAAGCGCAATAGTTGTGGCAAAGGCAGGCTAATTATCATGAATACCACTAATTATTAAATTAATTGGACGAATCATTTGCTGTGGGTCGGTTAGCTATGATATGTACGGCGCGCGATGCATGGGTATGAGCGCCCTGGGTACTCTGTGCGCCCTCCCGGTTCCTCAGGGTGACGGCAATGATGAGCGCACCGCACATCAGCCAGGTGATCCGCGGTCCCCTGTCCCTCGGCCTGGCGGACTGGCGGCGAAGGAGGTCAGGGTGTTGCTTCTCATCTCCCCGGACGGTGTCGAGGAGGCTCTCGATTGTGCGAAGGCGGCGGAGCATCTCGACATCGTCGACGTGAAGAAGCCTGATGAGGGCTCTCTCGGCGCAAACTTCCCCTGGGTCATCAGGGAGATCCGCGACGCGGTCCCGGCGGACAAGCCGGTGTCCGCGACCGTGGGGGATGTCCCGTACAAGCCCGGCACGGTAGCCCAGGCTGCGCTCGGCGCGGTCGTCTCGGGGGCCACGTACATCAAGGTCGGCCTCTATGGATGCACGACGCCTGATCAGGGCGTCGAGGTCATGCGCGCGGTCGTCCGGGCGGTGAAGGACCACCGCCCGGACGCGCTCGTCGTCGCCTCGGGCTATGCCGACGCCCACCGGATCGGCTGCGTCAATCCGCTCGCCATGCCCGACATCGCCGCCCGCTCCGGCGCCGACGCGGCCATGCTCGACACCGCCGTCAAGGACGGGACGCGGTTGTTCGACCACGTACCGCCGGACCTCTGTGCGGAGTTCGTCCGGCTGACCCACGCGTCCGGTCGGCTTGCGGCCCTCGCGGGCAGTGTCACGCAGGCCGACCTCGGTCCGCTGACTCGCATCGGTACGGACATCGTGGGCGTGCGGGGAGCGGTCTGTGAGGGCGGTGACCGCAATACCGGAAGGATCCAGCCGCATCTGGTGGCCGCCTTCCGGGCGGAGATGGACCGGCACGCCCGAGAGCACACCGTCGGCGTCTCCTCCGTGCACTGACCGCCGTCATGCTGCCCTCTGAGGCCGACCGTGTCCCCGGATACCTGGCCGCACGTTTCGCCGTCGTCGACCCGGCCACCGGGGAAGCTTTCGACGAGGCTCCCGATCAGCAGCCGGACGAGTTGGACGCCGTGGTCGACCGGGCCCACCGGGCCTGGCACCGTTGGCGGGCCGACCCTGTCGCACGCACCGCTGCGTTGCGCGTGGCGGCCGACGCAGTGGAGGCGGCCGGCGATGACCTCGCCCGGTTGCTCACCCGGGAACAGGGCAAGCCCCTGGCCGAGTCGTACGCGGAGGTCGCCCGTACGGCGGCCCGCCTGCGCTACTTCGCAGACCTCGCCCCCAGAACCCGGCGGATCGTCGACGGCCGGCCGGTGCGCAGCGAGATCCGCTGGCGACCGCTCGGGCCCGTCGCCGCGATCGTGCCGTGGAACTTTCCCCTCCAGCTCGCGGCGGCGAAGTTCGCGCCCGCGCTCGCGGCGGGCAACACCATGGTCCTCAAACCGTCCCCGTTCACTCCTTTGGCCACCCGGCTGCTCGGTTCCGTCCTTGCCACCGTCCTGCCCGAGGACGTCCTGACGGTCGTCACCGGCCGCGAACCCCTCGGTGCCCGTCTCGCGTCCCATCCGGGCATCCGCCACGTGACCTTCACCGGTTCGGTGCCCACCGGGCGGGCCGTCGCCGAAGCGGCGGCGGCCTCGCTCGCGCGGGTGACTTTGGAACTGGGCGGCAATGACGCTGCCGTCCTGCTGGACGACGTCGACGTGGACCGGATCGCCGACCGGCTGTTCTGGGCGGCGTTTCGCAACTGCGGGCAGGTCTGCATGGCGGTCAAACGCGTCTACGCCCCGGCCCGGTTGCACGCCGAGGTCGTCGAAACCCTCGCCCAGCGCGCCAAGACCGTCGCCGTCGGGGCCGGCCTCGACCCGGACACCCTGCTGGGCCCTGTCAACAACGCCCCGCAGCTGGCCCGAATCGAGCAGGTCACACAGCAGGCTCTGGCGGGCGGCGCCCGGGCGGCGGCGGGCGGCCACCGGCTGGACGGGCCGGGTTACTTCTTCGCTCCCACGATCCTCACCGACGTGCCGCCCGGCAGTCCGGTGGTGACCGGGGAACAGTTCGGACCGGTTCTGCCGGTGCTGCCGTACCGGAGCCTCGACGAAGCCGTCGCCGCGGCCAACGGCACCGGCTTCGGACTGGGTGGCTCCGTGTGGGGTACCGATCTCGACCGGGCCGAGGCGGTGGCGGATCGGCTTGAATGCGGCACAGCCTGGGTCAACCATCATGCCGAACTGTCCCTCGCCCAGCCCTTCGCAGGTGTCAAGGACAGCGGGGTCGGCGTCGCGGGCGGGCCGTGGGGGCTGTACGGCAACCTCCGGCCGTTTGTCGTCCACCGCCCGCAGGAGGCGTGACGATGAGGTTCCAGGCAGCCGTATTGCGCTCCTACGAGAACCCGTTCACGGTCGAGGAGGTGGTTCTGCGGACGGAGCCCGCCGTCGGCGAGATCCTGGTCGAGATCGCGGGCACCGGGATGTGCCGGACCGATCTCGCGGTCCGGCGATCGGCCGGCCGGAGCCCTGTGCCGACCATCCTCGGCCATGAGGGCGCCGGAGTCGTGGTGCGGACGGGGGGTGGCCCGGACGCCGCGATCGGTGTCGGCGACCACGTCGTGCTGAGCTTCGACTCCTGCGGACACTGCCGGACCTGCCGCGGCGCGGCCCCCGCCTACTGCGACTCCTTCGCTTCCCTCAACCTCTTCGGGGGGCGCAAGGAGGAACCGCCGCGGCTCACCGACGCGACCGGTAGACCACTGGCGCCCCGGTGGTTCGGGCAGTCCTCGTTCGCCCAGTACGCCCTCGTTACGGCTCGCAACGCTGTACGGGTCGACCCCGCATTACCGCTCGAACTGCTCGGGCCCCTCGGCTGCGGCTCCCTCACCGGCGCCGGAGCCGTGCTGAACACCTTCGGCGCAGGTCCCGGCGACAGCCTCGTGGTCTTCGGCGCGGGAGCGGTGGGCCTGACCGCGGTGATGGCGGCCACCGCCGCAGGCGTACTGACGCTGGCCGTCGACCGGCATCCTGACAGGCTCGCTTCGGCCGAGCGGTTCGGTGCGACCCCCCTGCCTGCCGCCTCACCCGACCTGCCCGAACGGATCCGGCGACTGACCGACGGCGGCGCCCAGTACGCGCTGGACACCACGGCCTCACCCCCGCTCATCAACAAGGCGCTCCAAGCCCTGCGACCCACCGGCAGCCTCGGCCTGGTGGCACGCCTCCACACCCCACTGGCGCTCGAACCGGGCACGCTCGACCGTGGCCGCAGCATTCGCCACATCTGCGAAGGGGACGCTGTACCCGGAGTGCTGATACCCCGGCTGATCGGTCTGTGGCAGGCCGGACGCTTCCCTTTCGACCATCTGATCCGCACCTACCCGTTGGCCGCCATCAACGAGGCCGAACGCGACTGCGACGCGGGCCGTGTGGTCAAACCCGTCCTGCTCCCGGAGAGAACAAGCTGATGAACGAGGCACGCGGCGCCGAGGATTCACCCCATCTGACAAGTGAGCATCTCGCATCCCCCACCTCTGCCAACGGAGGAAGCATGGCAGGCACGACGCCCCAGCACACAGACGTGGAAGGCCTGGACCGAGGTGTGGGCCTGACCGCCCTCCTGGTGGCCGCGGCACGGGCCATCGAAACCCGCCGCCACGACAGTCTGGCCCAGGACGCCTACGCGGAACACTTCGTGCGCGCGGCCCCTGCCTGCGCGGACTGGCCGGTGCGCATCGAGCAGGTTCCGGACGGGGACAACAACCCGCTTTGGGGACGGTTCGCCCGCTACTTCGGCCTGCGGACGAGGGCGCTTGACGACTTCCTCCTGCGGTCGGTCGGTGCGAGCGCCCGCCAAGTGGTCCTGCTGGGAGCGGGGCTGGACACCCGCGCCTTCCGGCTGGATCTGCCGTCCGACTGCGTCATCTTCGAGATCGACAGGGCAGGCGTGCTGGCCTTCAAGCAACGGGTGCTCACGGACCTGTCGGCTGACCCGAAGGTGAAGCGCGTCCCCGTACCGGTCGACTTGCGCGAGGGCTGGGTCAGCGCGCTGACCACCGTCGGCTTCGACCCGGCCGCACCGAGCGTCTGGCTGGCCGAGGGACTCCTCTTCTACCTGCCGGGCCCCGCTGAGACGTACCTCATCGACACGGTGGACAGGCTGACCACCGGAGGCAGCGCTCTGGCCTTCGAAGCCAAGCTGGAAAAGGACCTACAGGCGTACCGCGACAGCCCCATCTACACGGCGACGCGCGAACAGATCGGCATCGACCTGCTCCACCTCTTCGACAAGGGGCCACGACCCGACTCCGCAGGCGCCCTGACGGCCAGGGGCTGGTCCACCTCAGTGCACACGCCCTTCGACTTCACCCGCCGGCACCGACGCGGCCCCCTACCCGAGCCCAACGATGCGCTGGAGGGAAACTGGTGGGTGTTCGCGCACAAGCCCTCGCCATGACGCCCGCAACGCTCACGACGACTCCCGCACGGGGCCTGAGGCCGGGCCCGGGCCTCAGGCCCCGTGCGGGGGGACGCGTCCCGATGGAAGCCGGCAGTTCGGTTACGTCGTAGCGGTGCCGCCCACGGCTGGGAAAGCCGCTGACGGACCGTGTCAGACGGCCCGGGCAGCCACCAGTTGGTCGCCCGGGATCCCGGCCATGTCCGGCGCGTAGTAGTCCTTGATGCCGTCGGCCCACGTAGCCACGGTGATGCGGTCCTTGGCGTCCGGACCGAAGGCATCGAAGAGGGCGTGGATGTTCGCTTCTTCGAATCCGATCGCCATCATCAGCGATACGAAGAGGGGGCGCTCGATCAGGCCGTCCCCGTCGGGGTCGCCGAGTGCGGAGAGGGCTTCGGCGAACTCGGCGATCGTGGAACCGAAACGCTCGGGGTCGAGCACGAACGGACGGAACTCGTCCACGGTGATCACACCGTCGCCATTGGCGTCCAGCTCAGTGGCCAGCGTCGTCCAGTAGCGGCGGAACGCGGCCCGGATGGCGGCCTTGGCGCCGTCGTCCGAAGCAGCCGCCGCCTCCAGAACACGGCCCGTCATCAGGTCGAAGTCGTCGGAGTCGATGACTCCGTTGCCGTTGGCGTCGAAGAGGGAGAAAACCAGCTCGACCCGCTTGGCGGCCTCATCTCGCATTTCCATCACCTGTCTTTTGCGACCCGACGATTCCGGGCCTGGGCCAATAAGGGCCTCCACTCAACCGTGTTGGGACACACGAGAATCTCCTGCCAGCTGCACTGATGCGACCAAACGACCACGATGTCGGCGGCCTCGACTGCCCTTCCCAACCCAGCGCGTGTAACGGCCATGAGCCATAGAACCGCCTTGACGAGCCGCAGGCTCTCGATCTTCGCTTCTGGTGGCAGAAGGACTGCTGAATGAGCGTATGTGACAAGTCGGATGCCTCGCCTGTGACAACCAGACTGCTTCGATCGATCCCATTCGCCAGCTCATCGGACCCCGCTGGTGACGTCGCTCGACCAGGACAGCAAACTCGGAGACGTCTCTGCCGTCGATCCCTATGCGATCTACGCGTCGGGCGGCAAGGGGCTGGTCGAGTGGGCTCCACCGAGTGGGCCGACGAGTACTTCTGGCTGATCGATGCCGAGCGGCCGGGCGATTACCCCATCCTTGCGCGGTCCAATGACGACGGCGCATGGAAACGGCACGACATGTCCACCTCTGAGTTCCTCTACCGCCTCCTTGCCGATGCCGATTTTCAACCTTTCGGAATCGCGCAGTACGACCTCGGCACAACGTTCGAGCACGGATCCGGCGGCCCATTCGACGGCCAGCCGCTCTGACGAGAGGCTGGCCGTCCCACGTTCGCGGCCACGACAGTGCCGTCGTCTCGTCGAGATCCGTGAGCCAGGTGATCACCAACTGCCTACGGAACTGGTCGCCAAACGCTGTTCCTGGAGATCGACGAAGCCACGAGCAGAAGATTCATGGAGAGGGGCAGCGGCGCCCGCGGTCCGGCCGCTACGTGGAGGCAGGCAGCACGAGGTCCAGCCCAGCGCGGTTCACTCCCGGCCGCCGGGGATTCGTGGGGTCTCCGGCGAGGCGGTGTCCAGGGGCACCGACCAGGGGCCGACGAGCCCGAGCTGCACCGCCTGCCGCGGCAGCAGCGCGTCCATGGCCCAGTCGACCGCGACCCGGGCGCGCCCGGAGGGCATGGCCAGCAGGTGGTAGCCGCGGGTGAGGGCGGCGGCGAGTGGGCCCGCGATCTGGAGGCCGAGGGGGTCGGCGGCCGCCTTGAGGCCACCGAGGTCGACGGCGAAGCCGCGCGGATGGTGCCGGTAGGGCTGCTGCTGGCCGCCGGTGAGGGAGGCGGCGATGTTGCGGCCGGCGAGCCGGCCCTGGGGCACCGCGTGCTGCGCGGTCATCGTCGCGTACTCACCGGGCCTGTTCGGGTCCGGCACGGCGGCGGCGTCGCCGCAGGCGTACACCTCGGGGTGCCCGGGCACGTTCAGGAACTCGTCGACGATCAGCCGGCCCTTCTCCAGCGGCAGGCCCACCGACTCCACCAGCGGGTCCGGCCGCACGCCCACGCACCAGATCAGCGAGCGGGTGCCGACGAACTCGCCGTCGTCCAGCAGCACACCGTCGCTCGTCGCCTCCTTCACCGACCTCCTGGTGCGCACGTCGACGCCACGCCGGCGCAGCACGCCGGTGGCGGAGCGGGACATCCGCTCGTCCATCTCCGGCATGATGCGCGGGGCGATGTCGAGCAGCTTCCAGCGCGGGCGCGGGCCGCCGCGCCTGTCGTCGTAGCGGCGGGCAAGCGCCTTGGTGAACAGCGCGCCGTGCGCCGCCACCTCGGTGCCCGTGTAGCCGGCGCCGACGACGACGAAGGTGCAGCGCGCCGCGCTTTCTTCCTCGTCCTTGGTGCTTGCGGCCAGCTCGATCTGCCGGGTGACGTGATCGCGCAGGTAGAGAGCCTCGGGGATGCCGCGGAAGCCGTGCGCGTGCTCGGCGACGCCCGGGACGGGCAGCAGCTTGCTGACGCTGCCGACGGTGACCACCAGCCGATCGAACGAGGTCTCGCCGCGGTCACCCTCGGGACCGGTCCACCGCAGCCGTCCGGCGTCGAGGTCGACGGTGTCCACCTCGCCGAGCACCAGCCGCACGCGCGGTCGGAGCCCGGCCAGCGGGACGCAGATGTGGCGTGCTTCGAGCACGCCGGTGGCGACGTACGGCAGCATGGGAACGTACAGGAAATAGTCGTTCGGGTTGATGAGCACGATCTCGGCGTCGTCCGGCGCTCGCCGGGCAAGCGTGCGAGCAGCCTGGTAGCCGGCGAAACCGGCGCCCACGACCACGATCCGTTCGCGCGGCACGCGATCCGTCACCTCCGCAGAAGACGACGAGTCCTACACCCCGGGTCTCCCTGCAGCATGCGATCAAACATCCGGGGGCGCCACCCGGGGCCCCTGCGCAGATCCCGATCTGCTCGCGGCTCGGGCACTGTGGCATGTGTTGTTCCTGGTAGGGGAGCCGGGACCGGCTTGGACGGTGTCCATTGGAGAAGAGGCGCGGGTGCGGCGGGGGCCGTGTTTCGTCTGTGCCTTCGTCGTGGGTGACCCGGCCTACCGCCGGGAGCACGAGCTGATTCACGAGGATGCTGATCACATTGCGTTCCTTGTCCGGTGGGCGACGTTACCGGGCAAGGTCCTGGTGGCGCCGAAGGCGCACGTTGAGCATGCTGTGCGTGATCTGGACGAGCCCGCGTACGTGCGGCTGATGCTGCCGGTGCGCAGGGTGGCTCCGACGGTCGAGGCCGTTGTCGAGCCCGAGCGGACGTATCTGCTGTCGCCGGGCAGCAAGCAGGGCAACGCGCACCTGCACTGGCACGTCGCCGGCCTGCCCCCGGGGGTTCCGTACGAGCAGCAGCACCACGCCCTCATGAGCGAGAACGGAGTGCCAGCCGTGGCGCTGGACGAGGAGGTTGCCCTGGCGGCGCGCCTGCGCCGTGCGGTCAGCAGTCTGTGAACCAGCCGCGATCTCAGCCAGCGATCCCAGGCCATCACCGACGAAACGGCAGTCCACGCCCTGGACCGCACACTGACCGCCCTGTCCGTCGACCCCGCCCTCGGCACCCCGATCCCCGGCTCCCACCCCGAGCTGCGCGAGCACGCCGACAACGTCGATGACGTCCGCGTCATCTACTACGTCACCGTGCTGCACACCGTTATCGTCATCGCCTACATCGAGTACTGACCAGCATCAACCGGCGGTGCCCGGCCTGCTTCACACTTCAGGCGCTCCCACCCGGCCCGGGTCTCCGGGCCCCCGGCAGCTGTAGTGCCCAGGAGCCGGCTCCGTACGGCCACGCGGCCGGCACCCGGGGCGTCTCGGGTGCCGGCTCGCGCAGGGGCACGCGCCTTCGGGCGGTGGAGCAGAAGATCGTCGGAGGACTTCAGCGGGCGAGGGCCACCATCATGGTCTCGTCCGGCCAGCCCGCCACGGGCGTCACGCCCTTCTCGCCAGAACCTCAACGAATGATCTGTGCGTCCTTCGTCGCCTACGCGGCACGTGCCGCGCCCCGCTTCGAGCGCGAGTTGACCCTCCCCTTACGTCAGGCTTGAGGCTGTATGCCGACGAAAGGGCAGGTGGATGAGCTACTCCGTGGGGCAGGTCTCGGCCTTCGCCGGCGTGACAGTGCGGACACTGCATCACTACGACAAGGCGGGACTACTGTCGCCAAGTGACCGCAGCCACGCCGGATACCGGCTCTACAGTGAGGCTGACCTGGTCCGTCTCCAACAGATCCTCTTCTACCGCGAGCTCGGCTTCCCCCTCGATGAGATCGCCGCGATCTTCAAGGATCCGCAGGCGAACCCCCTGGAGCGGCTCCGGGCCCGGCAACGGGAGCTGAGTGAGGAGATCGCCAGGCTGCAGCGGCTGGCCGAGGTAGCGGAACGGGCGATAGAGGTCCAGAAGACCGGAGTGTCCCTGACCCCTCAAGAACGCTTCGAGGTCTTTGGTGAGATCACCTTCGACCTGAGTTATGCCACCGAGGCAGAGCTGAAATGGGCGCGATCGCAGGGGAAGCGCGAGGCGATGACGCGCGCGGCTGCCCACACCAAGGAGGATTGGCGTCAGCTCATGGAGGAAGCCGCCGCCTGGCGCGCCGAACTGCTCGCGGTCTTCGACGAGGGGGAGCCGAGCGACGGCGATCGGGCCATGGACCTCGCCGAGGAGCACCGCTTGCACATCGCACGCTGGTTTGCCGCCTGCCCGCCTGACATGCACCGACGCATCGCGGACGACTTCGTCGCCGACCCGCGCGCCTTCGCTCTGGTCGTACCGCCCTCGCAGCAACGCCCGGGCCTGGCCGCGTATACACACCACGCGGTTTACGCCAACGCGGCCCGCCACGCAGGTGGCGGTAGCGATTGTGAGGAGGGCCGATGAGGATCCTGATCGCCACGGCCGGATCGCGCGGCGACGTCGCGCCCTATACGGGTCTGGGTGCTGAACTGAGCAGGGCCGGGTATGACGTTGCCGTCGCCGCCACAGACCCCTTCGCCCCCCTCGTACGCGACGCAGGGCTGGAATTCCGCCGTCTGCCCGCCGACACGCGAGTGCGCGGCGGCACAGGCAAACGTGAACTGATGCGGACCGCTGCCGCGTTCATCACCGAACTGGGCCAGGGCTTCGCCGATGCGGTGGACGAGGGCACGGACTTGCTCCTGCTGTCTACCACTACGGCCCCCCTCGGCTGGCACCTCACCGAGGCCATGGGCATACCGAGCCTCGGCGTGTACCTCCAGCCCACCGCACCGACCGGCGACTTCCCGCCCGTCGTGACCGGCTCCCGCTCGCTGGGACGTCTCGTCAACCGAGCAACCGGACGCTTCGCCCTGCGGATGGCCGACCGCGTCTACGAACAGGCGGCCGCAAAGCTGCGCCACCGCCTTGAGCTCCCCCCGGCCTCCCCCTCCGAGATGCGTCGACGACAGGAACAGGCGAATTGGGCCATTTTGCACGGCTTCAGCGCGACCCTGGTGCCCCGTCCCTCCGACTGGCGCTCTGGCCTGGAGGTCGTAGGCAATTGGTGGCCCCATCACGATGAATCCGAACGGCTGCCTACCGAGCTTGAGGACTTCCTGTGTTCCGGGCCCCGGCCCGTCCTCATCGGCTTCGGGAGCATGGCGTCGGGTGACGGGGAACGGCTGAGCGAGATCGCTGTACGAGCCTTGCGCCACGCCGGGCTGCGGGGGATCCTCCAAGCCGGCAGCGCCGGACTCGCCGCCGACGGGGACGACGTGCTCACCGTCGGGGACGTGCCGCACGCCCTGCTGTTCCCACAGCTGGCTGCGGTGGTCCACCATGCTGGGGCTGGCACCTCGGCCGCCGCGCTGCGCGCCGGAGTGCCTGCGGTCACCGTGCCGGTGACCGCAGACCAGCCGTTCTGGGCGCGGCGGCTAGCCGCCCTCGGCGCCGCCACTGACCCGATCCCCTTCCGGTCCCTCACCGCCGAAAGGCTTGCCGACTCACTTGAACAAGTGGTGAAGCAGCAGGCACACAGCCGAGCCGCCGCAAGAGCGGCGAAACGTTTGGTGACCGAGAACGGAGCAGGTCAGACACTTAAGATCATCCAGCAACT
Organism: Streptomyces sp. NBC_01808; assembly: GCF_035917395.1. Classification (NCBI taxonomy): domain Bacteria; kingdom Bacillati; phylum Actinomycetota; class Actinomycetes; order Kitasatosporales; family Streptomycetaceae; genus Streptomyces; species Streptomyces sp. NBC_01808. Next base: position 60,783 of record NZ_CP109072.1, on the reverse strand, counting down.
GGCCGATGGATGAAACCAATCCCTTCTGGTGGCCCCAAGTACGGCCAGGCCGTGAGGGTGAATCAGACCGCGAGCCCGGCTACCAGCCCCACAGTGAGTCCGGCGATGAGCCCGGAGAGCAGCCCGGCCGCGAGCCCGATATCCATGCGGTAGATGTAGGGAAGCGTTGCCAGGAAGAGGTCCCACCGGGCCAGATCCGACCTACCGCCGCGATGGGTGTGCGGGAAGCGGGCGAGGAAGGCCAGGGTGCGCTGTGCCGCAGCCGCCTCCCCACTGACGTACCAGACCAGCGCCGGCGCCCTTGCCGCAGCGCGTAGGGCAGAGCCGCCCGGATGCCGTCTTGCCATCGCCCCGCGTCCGGCGGAATCGAGTTCCTCGCCGGGCGCCGACCCCGAGCTGCGCGGTGCCGGGCCGGACGGGATCGTGCCAAGCAGGTTCGCACTGGTCAGTCCGCGCCGTGCAGAGTCTGGCGATGGCGTCTCCGGTCCGGGGCAGAGGCGGTGGCCGACCGCCAGCCGACTTGCTCCTCCGTGCACCCGGGCGGAGGTCGGGGGGATCTCACCTGCTCATGCTCGGAGTGCAGACAGCATCTCGGAGGACGATCCTTGCCAGCCGTCTCCTGTTGGGCGCGCCTCCTGTACCGCGGGTTTCTCGTGAGTGGAAGGAAGGAGGTGCCGCCGAAGGCACCACATCCTGTCCGTCCACACGTACTGCCCGTCGGCGGATGGGCCGGTCGCACGAGTTCCGCTGTGCGGGTTCACAGACGCACGATGATGAGGGCGATGTCGTCGCGGGCGCCGCCGGCTACGCCGAGGCGGGCGAGCAGGGTGTCGGCGAGGCGTTCGGTGCTGAACCTGCTGTAGCGGGCGAGTGTGTCTGTCAGCCGGTGCAGGCCGGCGTCGATGTCTTCGCCGCGGCGCTCGATGAGTCCGTCGGTGTACAGGACGAGGGTGGCGCCGGTGCGGTAGGGCAGGCTGGCCTGGGGCCGCGCGATGTGTCGGGGGCGCGCGCCCAGCGGTGGGTCGGTGGCCTTGTCCAGCAGATCGCAGGTGCCGTCGGGGTGCAGCAGGATCGGTGGGGGGTGGCCGGCGCTGCTGTAGGTGATCCGGTGGCTGCTGGAGTCGATGACGGCCTTGACGGCGGTGGTGGCCAGCGCACCGCTCACGGCGTGGGAGTACAGGTCCAGGACATCCAGCGCCTTGGCCGGTTCGCGTAGCGCCCGGACCGCGGCGGACAGTGCGCTGCGCAGCATGCCCATAGCGGCTGCGGCTTCCAGGCCGTGCCCGACGACGTCGCCGACGGCGACGGCGAAGCCGTTATCCGGAAGGTCGACCACGTCGTACCAGTCGCCGCAGACGTTCAGGGACCCGGCGGCGGGGAGGTAGCGCACCGTGATGTGCTGGTGGTGGGCCAGATCCGGTGAGTGGAGCATGGCCTCCTGCAAGGTCAAGGCGACCTGCCGTTCCCTGGCGTGGGCCCGGCGCAGTTCCTCGTTCAGCCGCTGCAGCTCTCGCGCCCGCACGTACAGCTCGGCGTCCATCGCTTCGCGTTTGCTGAGCGGCCCGCCGCCGCTTTCGGCCGGCTGGCCCGCGCGGGCCAGGATGAACGCGGTCACGTCCTCCACCCGGTGGATGATCCATGCGACCTGGCCGTCCGGCCCGAGGACGGGCGTGTTGATCGGGGACCACCACCGCTCCTCGAAGGCCCCTGGCCGGCCGGGGCGAGGGATGTCGTACTTCAGCAGCGGCATCGTGTCCGGTTCCTTCGTGCGCAGGGCCCGGTGCAGCGAGGCGTCCAGGTCCTGCATCCCGCTTGAGTGCGGGTCCGCCGGATTTCGCGGGAAGGCGTCGAACAGGTATTGGCCGATCAGGTCTTCCCGGCTCCGGCCGGTCGTCTGCAAGTACGCTTCGTTGACGTCGACGATCACCAGGTCCGGGCCCAGCACCAGGTTCGGACTGGGCGTGGCCATGAACAGCGCCTTGTAATCGATCTGCGAGGTCACAGGTCCGTGCCAGCCCTTTCCGATCACCGGAGATTGCCGCCCTGCCGCAAATCTAGACCAGGCACAGTGTCCGCCCCCGTCGTGACCCGCCAACCGGCGGTCAACGTGTGCGTCCGCGAGCTCAACGACCAACTCGGCGGCCCGCACGACACGGCCACCGACCTCTCTTTCACCCTCTCCGGGTCTGGCCGTCTCCAACGCATCGCTGCGGCCTGCACGGGCTCGCTTCTCCATCGGAAAGGCTCTGACCAGGTAAATTGCGCTGCTTCACCAGCGCTTAGATAACGGTGAACTACGCCGATTCTCCTCCCGTCTGTATGACACAGCCGGGTTGCCGTCATCGGCATGATGGCCGCTCGCCGGAGACGATGTTGCGGATTCTTGAAGGCCTCGTTTCGGTTGTTCCGGCATTTGCCGTGAAGGGGACAGCCCGACGTGGCCTGCCTCCTAGCCTATGTGTGTACATCTACTTGACCGGCTCGGATATGGAGTCAGCGTGGAGCACACCGCGCCCCGGCGCGTCAGCCGTCCGGGTCTGCTGCGGGCCACCGGCGCGGCCGCGGGGACGGCGGAGGCGGCTGCTGGCGACGGCGGCGTGGGGCGGCCCGGGCGGTGGTCTGACGGCTGGGCCGGCGGCGGCTGCCCGGTGGAGCGTGCTCCTCGTCGTGACGATCACCGCTCATTGGCGCGGGCCACCCTGTCGTCCGTACGCCCAATGTACTGGCAGCGCTCGGTCAGCGACGGCTGGCACAAGCTGATCCGCTATCGCCCCGCCCACGGCATCGGCACCGAGCGGGCGCAGCTCTTCGACCTCGCCGACGACCCGCACGACCTCGCTGACGCCGCTGCCCACCAAGTCGGTGTGGCCCGGCTGTCGGAGGAGCTGGTGCGATGGCAGGTCGCCGTAGGCGACCGTGCGGAGCCGTTCGGGTCTCCCTCATATCCGGCTCCACCTGGCTGATAACCGCGACGGGAGCATTCTGAACATGAGTGATCACGCAGTTAGCCGGCGGACGGTGGTATCGGGGGTGGCCGGCGCGGCCGCGCTGAGCCTGTTGCCGCGACGTGCCAGCGCCGACTCACCGCCGAACGTCGTGTTCATCATGACCGACGACCACGCCACGCACGCGGTGTCGGCGTACGGCAGCGCGATCAACGACACCCCGAACATCGATCGGATCGCACGCGAGGGCATCCGGTTCGACAACGCCTTCTGCACCAACAGCATCTGCACCCCGAGCCGCGCCGCGATCCTCACCGGCACGTACAGCCACGTCAACGGCGTCACCACCCTGGACACGCCGTTCGACGCCACCCAGAGCGCCTTCCCCGCGCTGCTGCAGGCGGCCGGCTACCAGACCGCGCTGTTCGGCAAGTGGCACCTCGGCCACGGTGGCCTCCACGACCCACGCGGCTTCGACCACTGGGCCGTGCTGCAAGGGCAGGGCCCGTACGTCAACCCGCAGCTCATCACCCCCGAGGGCCGGGTCTCCCACACCGGCTACACCACCGACATCATCACCGACGTCGCCCTGGACTGGCTGGACCGGCGCGATCCGAGCCGCCCGTTCTGCCTCCTGGTCCACCAGAAGGCACCGCACCGCCCGTGGCGGCCGGACGAGGCGCACGGCGACATGTACGAGGACGCCATCCCGCAGCCTGCCACCCTGCGCGACGACTACGCCGGCCGCTCCGCGGCGGCGGCCGCGGCGAGAATGGGGGTGGCCCGCGACCTCACCGCCACCGACCTCAAGGAGCCGGTGCCCGACGGCCTCAGCTCCGACGAGGAACTGGACTGGAAGTACCAGCGGTACATGGAGGACTACCTGCGCTGCGTGGCCTCGGTCGACGACAACGTCGGCCGATTGCTGGACCACCTCGACGCCCAGGGCCTGACCGACGACACCCTCGTCATCTACACCTCCGACCAGGGCTTCTTCCTCGGCGATCACGGCTGGTTCGACAAACGGTTCATGTACGAGCCGTCCCTGCGGATGCCACTTCTCGTCCGCTACCCCCGCCGCATCGCCCCCGGCTCTGCCAGCGACGCGATCGTCCTCAACATCGACTACGCGCAGACGCTCCTCGACCTCGCCGGCATCCCCGATACCGCCGTGCCCCAGCGGATGCAGGGACGCAGTCTGACCCCGCTGTTCGGCGGCCACACCCCGAAAGGCTGGCGGCGCTCGATGTACTACCGCTACTGGATGCACGACGACTCCGCACACCACGTCCGCGCCCACTACGGCGTGCGCACCGAGCGCCACAAGCTGATCTTCTACTACGGCGAGGGCCTGGGCGTCCCCGGCGCCTCCGACCGCGTCTTCCCACCCGAATGGGAGCTGTTCGACCTGCACAACGACCCCGACGAACTGCACAACGTGCACGACCACCCGGCATACGCGCCGGTGCAGGCCGGCCTTGAGCGAGAATTGGCCCGGCTGCAGCGCCTGTACGGTGACGAACCCGCACCTGCACAGGCCGCTTAGAACCCGTATCCGGACAGGTTGAGTCTCGACCCGACGCCGCCAGGGGAACCGCTCCTCTTCGCCGCTACGGAAGTCCCACCCGCGCCTTGAGATGGCGCATCCGCGGAGCTGTCCCGCGACCAGGAAGGACCGTTGTTCCTCGCATCCGGCATATCCAAACCACACCTGCCCTGGTATGTGCCGCAGAAGTACTTCGACCTATATCCGCTCGAATCCGTCACCTTGCCAACGATCAACGAGAACGACCTCGACGACGTCCCGCCAGCCGCTGTGCACATGGCCAAGCCAGACGGCGACCACCGCAAAGTGATCGAGCACGACCAGTGGCGTCGGGCCGTCCAGGGCTATCTCGCGTCGATCTCCTTCGCCGACGCGGTGCTCGGCCGCATCCTGAACGCCTACGACGCCAGTCCCTGGAAAGACAACACCATCATCGTGCTCTGGAGCGACCACGGCTGGCACCTCGGCGAGAAGCTCCACTGGCGCAAGTTCTCCCTCTGGGAGGAGGCCACCCGCAATGCCCTGATGATCGTCGCGCCTGGGGTGACCACGCCGGGCAGCCGCTCCCACCAGGCCGTCGACCTGATGGGCGTCTACCCAACGCTGACCGAACTCTGCGGGCTTCCCGAACGGGCCGAGATCGAAGGCGCCAGCCTCGTCCCCTTGCTCAGGAATCCCGACGCCGAACGCAAACGACCTGCCCTGACCACCTTCGGCCAGGGAAACCATTCCATCCGCGCCGAGCGTTGGCGCTACACCCGCTACAACGACGGCGGCGAGGAACTCTACGACCACTCAGACGACCCGCTCGAGTGGACCAACCTCGCCACACGACCTGAGTACACCGCAATCAAGAAGGAACTCGCCCAATGGTTGCCGAAGCATAACGCCGCTCCCGTCTGATGTGCTTGTCGGCCAACGCGTTCGTTTCACCGGATCGAGGCCGGCCCGCCCCGGACTGCACGAGCAAACTCTGCGGTATCCGCACCGCATGGGCAAGGTCAGCCGATGCGGATCCTTTTGCTCGGGGTGGCGGCAATTAGGGAGCTGTCCGCCGAGTCATAGGTGAGGGTCCCCTTGGCGCCCAGCCAGTGCGCCGCTGCCTCCGCGAAGGGTCCGCTGGGGAGTGCTCGTCCCGGAGGACGGCTACGTCACCACCGCGCCGGTGAAGTCCTTCCAGCCCCATGGGCACTGGCTGTGGAACACCGCGGGCAACGTCTGGGAGGTGCGCCGACAGCTTCGACCCGGCACCCACGCGGCCCGCGCCGCCGTCCGCCAATGCACGTAGGAATTCGCGAAGAAGGGCTCCGCATGGCGACTGTATCCCCCGGGCAGATCTACACCGGCGCCATGGTTATGCACGAAGGAGAACCGTGGGAGGTGGCCGACTGACTTATCGTCAAAACCGGGACTGCTGCTGCCGTGGTGAAGGCCAAGCTGAGGGACCCCCGGACCGGAAAGGTGCTTCAGACGACTTACGAATCGGGCCAGGAGGTGAAGCTGGCTGACTTCGCCGACCATTAGCGGCTCAGCCCGAATGCTATCAGCTCAGCCCGAGCGGCGATAAACGGGGGGGCCGAGAGTTCGACGTCTTCAGGAACCATGGCAGGTGCCAAGGTCATAAACCGGTGCCCTTCCTGCTCATGCCAGTAGGCAAGGTCCGAGCATACGTGGAGAACCTTGATAATCATGAGGTGCGAACGGCCGCCGGCGGTGGCAAGACTCAAGCCGCAGGCTCTTTCTCTGGCGGATCCATAGATCGACACCGATTCATCCTTGCTCAAAGCCCCTGCCCTCGCCAGGCTCTCTTCATCCCCCCACGCAGCAGGCAGCGCCGGCACCTCGGCGATACCCTGGAGTTTCTCTACTCTGATTGCTCCCGACGGATCCCAGGCTCCCGAAACTCTCACCAGCAGTCCGTCATGTTCATCCAGGTTGTCCGGCCCACCCATGAGTTCAACGGCCCCGCCGGCCACGCGGACCGCGTCGCGAGAGGGCCAGAGCGCCACATGAAGCAGCGAATTCGAGTTGGCCCGCCATTCGACCCTGCCGTAAGTAGTTACACCCTGATCGACCTTGAGGACGAAGTCGCTAGCACTCACTTCTTGTCAGCCCCTGGCCTGCCGTCGACAGCTTGGCGCAAAAATGCGGCAGGGTCCGCGAATGGCAAGTCATGCGATTCTCGGACCCTGCACCCGAGGGAAATACTGCATCAAGTCCGGCGGATGCCCGTCGGCTGCCTCGTGTCGCCCGAGGCCATCTGGCACTCACACCAGAGGATACTCATGGACCACTTCGTGTCGCCCGCGCCCAGCCAGCAGTCGAAGTCAAGAGCACCGGGAATATGCCCGGAACTCGCAGGATTGACGATGGCGTGGCCACGTGCCTCGCAACTGGCCACCGAGTAGAACCAGTCCTCGTAGTAGACCTCCCAGGCCTGAGCCTTCTGGACCGCCGCTTGCGGCGCTGCCACCGGGGACTCGGCGGCGGTGGCCTGCGCCGCCGTCGCAGCACCGAATCCGAGGAGCGCGGCACACATCGCCCCACTTACAGCGAACCTCGACAACTTCATAACAGACTCCTCTCCTGGTTGTCTCGGCATGGCTGTCATCGAGCGCGCTGAACGTACCGCCGGGCGCCGGGGACCGGTCCCGTGACACGACCGCCGGAAACACGACCGATCAGACCGCGGCACGCCCCGCACCCCAGCAGGGCCCCTAGTAGGTGCGCTAGCCGACCATGATCGTTCTCAGCGCCAACGGCTGTACCGATGGTCCCCGAGGCCGGGGTCATCGCGGGCGCGGCGGCATCGACGTCGCACCCGACAAGAACCATCTCCGCGATCGCGCCGCCGAACTGCAGGATCACCGCTGCACGGCCGCCCGCGTCGCCCGCGCTGCTGCGTGCCTGGCCGGTGGAACCGTCGTCCGACGGCTAGTGAGCCATGGCCGCTTGGGCGTCGTCGCGCCGCTCGGTGTCGTCGGCCAGCGCGGCCGCCTTCATGGTGAGTTCGGCTACGGCGGACGCGAAGTCCCGCAGGGGCAGCGGTAGGTGGTCGAGGGCCTGGGGGGCATCGAGGTCGGCGTAGACCCCTGCGAGCGTGGCCTCGAGCAGTTCCTCGCGGTGGGGAGCGGACCAGGCTGTGCCGGTGGCAATGCCGGCTCCAACTTCGTGCCAGATGCCGGAGCTGCTGGTGGCCGGGTCGCGTGGTTGACCGGTGAAGCCGGCCATGTGCTCGCGGGCCTTGGGGTGATGAAGTTCTCGACGGCGCGCGCGTCGGGTACTTGGAGGAAGCGCTGGAACTCGGTTGTGGTGGCGCCGTCGGCACGGAGGTAGGCAGCGATAGTGCCGATGAGCAGGTGCAGGTACTCCAGGCTGTCGGTGAGCCGGTAAAGGGTGCTGCGCTGCCACTCGGCGAAGCAGTCGATGTTGTAGTGCCCCTCGCAGAGGGCGTCGTTGAGGTGGTAGGTGACCTTGGCGGCGTGGTAACGCACCAGACTGGCCAGCTCCGGGGGTACGGGGGTGTCGTACCTGAGCTTGGGCAGCGGTTCGTGGTCGTCGGCATGCTGGTCTTGCTGCTTGAGGGCAGCTCGGTGAGCGAGACGGTCGGTGCGGACTTCGTGCAGTGCGGCCTGGTGGGTTTGCCCGGTGCGGCTGCGCTGTTCGCGGACGGCGTTCTTGCGCGCGTGGTGCTGGGTCATCGCTCGGTCTCCCGTTCGGCGACGCAGCGGTCCCGTGCCCCGCGCGTCTGGGACGAGCTGACAGCGGCGGGGACCGTTGATGATGCGGGCACCTTCGGGCCGTCGTGCTCCGCCGGTAACGGGCCGGGGGAGTCTGGCCGGGGCCGACCCGGTAAGCGCGGCCCAGCGGGACGCTAGCTCGCTCAGTAGGACGCATGGGCAGGGCTGTGCCCGGCCTTGACCATGAGGTTGGCGAAGGTGTCGGAGATCGTTGGTCGATGGGGTACCTGCGTATTGCTCAGATGCGGATACTCCAGTCGATGCAGTGGTCTCCGGAGGGGTGTTCGAGCGTCTCGGGCTAGAAGCGCTTGAAGGGTATGCCGTCGGTCAGGCACGTGGTCAGGTTCTCGATGAACTGGGTGAGACTGGGTGCCCATTCGATGGGGTCGACGGCTCCTGAGCCCAGACCGAATTCGTAGACGTGCCCGTAGGTGGGGCCGGGGCGGTGGTCGATGAAGGCGAGACCGCCGTCGTTGGGGTGCGCGAAGGAGACCCACTGGTGCCGGTGGCCGTTCACGTCGTCCTCGGCCCAGAACTCCGTCTGCGGATATTCCTTCTCGAGCTCGATGAGCTGCTGGTGCACGGCAGCTATGGCCCGGGTGGTATCGAGGCGGTGACCCAGCGGAAGGAAGGAGCCAGCCGGAAAAGGGGGCGATTGCCAACCGGTCTGTTCGGCCACGCCATTGTGGCGTTGCAGCAGGGCAGCGAGTTCGGGATGGAGGGCGAATCCGAGCGCCTCCTCCAATGCCCTGAAGCTCTGCCGAGGTCGCCGGGGGCTGCAGCATCGCGTGGTCGGCAGGTGAGTGAGTTGCCAGCCACTCTTCGAAGCGGTCCCAGGCTTGGTGGAAGGCTGCTGCGGCGTCTACGTGGGCCATGCGGTGACGATAAGTCCTCGGCCGCCCCGGCCGCGTTTCCCTGCCTGACCGGAGGCGCCCGACGGCTACTTCATCGCCAGCAGCCGGTCGGCGCCGCACACCGTGCACGCGGTGGCGCCCGGTCGGGCGAGGGCCCGGAGCGCCTGGGCGGTGGTCAGTGCGCGGGACTCAGAGCCGACGAAGCATCTGTTGTGGTGCACCTCGGTGGGCGCCGGCGGGGGAGTGGCGGGCGGGGTGTGGACGTACCAGCGGTCCGTGTCGTCGCCACGGACCGGCGGCCAGCTTCCTACCGCAGGCTCAGCCGCAGTCGCAGGGGGCGGGGTGCGGGTGGGGGAGCGGCCGGTGCGGGCGCGTACGGGGTGGCGCGGCTGCGGCGTACGGGGACGTGCGTGTGGTAGGCGCCGTCGACCGGCTGGACGTGGGAGGCCGGCGCGGCGAAGGACACGTCGTACGGCTCGGCGCGGACCTCGCCACCCTGCGGGGTGTGGACGGTCGACCGCAGGCTCACGGACACCTGGTAGAACCAGGCTCCGGTGTCGGCCTGGACGCGGCCGTGTAGCCGGCCGAGGATCTGCTGTCCGTCAGGTAGACGGATCCGGATCGGTGCGGTCGGCGCTTCCTCCGGTATCCCGCTGTCGCCGAAGGCGTCGACGTCGCTCATCACGCCGTCGCGCCGGGGGCTCCCTGGCGGTCGTCGTCCAGGGCGTGCTTGAGCTCCGTACGGGCGGCGACCCGGGTGGGGACCTCGAGGGTGTGCCAGTGGGGATGCGTGGTGACGGCGATCGACAGCTTGCGCAGCCGGACGAACAGGTCGCGTTACTGCTCACGTTGGGCGGCGCTGTAGCCGGGGGAGGGAGGCCGGTCGATCGGGCCGGCAGCGGCGGTGGCGGCCTTGGCCGTCCAGCCGTCCAGCCGTCCAGCGGCTCCGCGCTCCACGGGAGCGTCGCACAGAGTGCGTCGTACGCGATGCGGGTCTGCTGCAGCTCTCGCTGCAGGGCCAGCAGGTCGGTAGGGAAGCGCGTGGCCACAGTCATCTATCGCACGTCTGTGCGTATCTATGACGGGAGAGGCGCGCGAGCGGCTTTGGGTCTGACCTGAGCGCTTCCGGGCACGCTGTCGGTATGACGAAAGGGGCGTCCTACCCTCTGCTCCATGCCTTGGGTGACGCTGGCCAGCGCCGTAGTCGGCGCCTTGATCGCGACCGTATCCGCTGCGCTCCTCGACCAGGGCATTGCTGTTCAGGTGATCATGTTCGGGACGCACTGCGAGCCCTGCGGGTACAACGCCGGGCACTGATCAGGATCCGGTGGCTGTCGTGGGACCTTCTTGGAGAGACTCCTGGGCATGCCTGACAACTCGCCGTTCGTCGCTGGCCTTACAGGTGTGACGGCGATCGCGGCCAGTTCGCTAGCGAGCTGGCTGACCAGCAAAGTCAACGCCCGCGCTGCTCGGGTCCAGGTCGATGCGACTACTGAGGCGCAGCGCCGCGAGAGCACCCGTCAGACTCGGCGGGCCGCGTACCTGGACCTCATTGAGCAGGCCCAGGTTGTTGCTGACGGGCTCCGGGGAGTCGACGGTCTCTCGTCCACCGAGTCTGAAGTGCCTTGGCCGCCCACCGCGACCGGCATCAGCAGTTGCGCCGGGCGGTGACACTGATTGACCTGGAAGGCCCTTCCACTGTCCAGGTCACAGCGTCGAACTTGTTGATCATGTCGGGCACCCTTGCCACCGCTCTAGCGGCCATGGCCGAGAACGCCAGCCGGGAGAACCGCCGTGAGTTCCAAGAGACGTTGCGCGCCTACATTCGACTGATCACGCCATTCGTTGACGCAGCTGCCGCAGCATTGAATGAGATGCAGGCGCACTGGTGAGCACGATTCGGAGCGGCTGGTCCTTCAAGAACAAGCTGAGTGTTCCCGGGCATGCTGTCCGCATGACGAGGGGCGTCCTACCCTCTGCTCCATGCGAACGGCAGTGGTCCCGGCGTTACTTGCGGGACCACCGCGGTCGTACGGGCCGGGCTGGGGCAGGGCTGGGCACGACGTCCCCAGACGCCCTTTACTCAACGACGGGCCGCATGCCGACGCCGAGCTGGTGCTGACGCGGTCGAGGAGAGGGGGGCATGTGATGGTGATGCGCGTGCCGCGCGTCAGGCGGGCTCGATGTTCGTGGAGTCGCACAGTGGTGTCGGCCCGTCGTAGCCAACCCTCCAGCACCAAGGCCCGGAGTCACACCGGGATCCGGCCGTCGTTGAGGACGACGGCCGGATCCCGACATCTCTCAGCCGTCCTGGGGGCGGAACCCGTCGATGCCCCTGCGGCCGGGTCGGCCGCAGGGGCGATGTACTCGGCGACCGCGCGGTGGGCCCGCGCCGACCGCGCGGGTCGATGGGACGTCCCCTCGCGTCTCGCCGAAGGTGGCACACGGACTCGGGGCGAGGGCTGGCGGCGCCCTTGGAGCCGATGCTGTGAACGCATTCCCCAGCATCGTCACGGGGCAGCCGAGGGGTGGGCGACGCCTTCAGGCGACGGCCCCCGGCACGGTCTTCTCTCCGACATCACCGAGCTGCCGTCCCGCTGCCGCGCGATGCCGGTGATGGCGGTGTCGGTGTTGTACAGCTCCCGTTCGGCGGGGGAGTGGTGCATCTCGACGGGGATGCCCAGCCTGCCCGCGTTCTTGATGAGGTAGCGGCCGCGGCCGGGGTGGGGCCGGTCGGTCTCCCACGCTTTGGGGCGGACCAGCCGGCGACCATCTCCCGCTCGCGGGTGGTCAGCGCGCGCCGGGACGGGCGGCCCGCGCTCCGATCCGCGTTGGCCACGGCCGAGAGCCCGACGGTCGGATCACGAACGGCAAACACCCCGCTGCCGTCGAGGAAGCGAACCCGGTCACGGGCCGTCGCCCTCAGGCCCACTGACGGCCGCTGTGCTCCGCTGCACTCTGGGAGGCGGGGAGGGGTCCCGGGGCACCGGCCGCACGATGCATGGCAGGTTCCGCACCTCACACGCCTGGCATCGAGGAGAAGCTCATGACTGGCCCACCCCCCTACCCGCCCCACAACCCCTACGCGCCTTCCCCGCCGGCTGGCCCCTCGCGGCCATGGCAGGTGCAGTGGGCATGGGGCCTGATGGTCGGTGTGACGGTGCTGTGCAGCATCGTGGTCGTCAGCGACGAGTCGCTGAAGCGATCTGAGTTTGAGTCCCCGGGGGCATCTGAACCGTCCGCACCGTATGCGACGTACCTCTATCTGGCGGTGCTCGGGTTGTACCTCCTCTTCGCTTTCCGAGCCCGGAGCGGCAGGTCGTCGTCCCGGATCGGGGCGCCGATCATGACGGCGCTCGTCTTCTTTACGATGACGCCCTATTGCTGGCTGGGCTTCACCGACGCCTACGACGTCTTCGGCCCCGAGGGCGAGAAGTTCGGCCCCGTCTACGCGGTGCAGACCATAGTCGCGCTTGCGGTCTCCGTCCCTGCGCTGGTATTGGTCTACTTCCCGGCGAGCAACGCCTACTTCCGATACATCCGTACGGGCCGCATTCCTCCTCCCCCTCCGGCCTGATGATCGTTGGCTACGATGCTTCGGCCTCATTCGAGTGCATCAGCAAGATCCGCAGAGGGGCCGACCCCTGACAGGCGATCAGACAGTGGTCTTCACCTCCTCGGCAGGGCGGCTCCGCTGCGGGGGACTGCTGCGTGATCGGGTGACACCTGACCTGGGCGGAGCTGCGCGAGGCCCGCAAGCGGATCCGGCTGCTGGAGCAGGAGAACGAGGTGCTGCGGAGGGCCGCGGCGTATTTGTCGCAGGCGGGTCTGCCGGCAGAATGATGTACCCGCTCGTCCGCGAGCTGGCCGCCGCTGATGCCCGGATGCGGATGCCGGTGGCGGCGGATGTGCCGGGTGCTGAAGCTCGCCCGCCAGCCCTCCTACCGGTGGCTGGCCCGGCCGGTCACCGATGCGGAACTGACCGAGGCGTACCGGGCCGACGCCCTGTTTGACGTCCTCGACACCGCCCATGTCAGGGCGAAAAAGGGGGCGAACACACAGGTCCGAGCCTCGTGGACCGGGGCAAGCCGGGATCCAAGATGCACATTCTGTCGGACGCGAACGGACTGCCCCTCCTCGTCGGCGTCTCGCCGGCAACACCCACGACAGCGAACGGCTGAAGCCCATGGTCGAGGGTCACCAAACGAGACACGACCCTCACAACGGCCGGTACTTCAAGCCCCAGCGCCTGCACCCTGACAAAGCCTACGACCGCTCGGACCTGCGCAGATGGCTCCACTGGAAGCGGATCGGAGTACGCATCGCCCGCAAAGGGATCGAGTCCAGCGAACGATGAGGGCGCCGCCGCTGGGTCATCGAGCGGACCATGTCCTGGCTGTCCGGCTACCGCCGACTCAGCCCCCGCTACGAGCGCCATCCCCGCAACTACCTGGCCTTTCTCGGCCTCGCAGCCGCCCTGTGCTGCTACAAGCGCCTCGTCCGCCTCACCACGTAGGACACCGTCTAAGAGCTCGGGCCAGCACGGCGCTTCACCGGCGTGCACCTGTTGGGGCCGGCGCCGCTGCTCGCCGGCGGCAGCCTCGTCGAGTCGGTCATGGCATGGAACACCACCAGCTCACGGACTTCGTGGAGTACGGAGACACGGTGGGCACCGAACTGATTATGCACCGGCACATCGGACATGTGCGGGGCCCCTGGGCGGCGCCCTGACATCCTCTCCGCGCGCGTAACGCAGATTTTACCGGACGGATCGTGCGGGCATTCGGGCCCGGTGCGACGGCGCTCCGCACGGGCTGGCCCGGACGCCGCGCACGGAGTGAACCTCCCGGTGACAGGCGGGTGTTGAGCGCTCCTGCGAGCGGGCCCTGTGCCCGATTCCGAGTCCGGCCGGATGGCTAGAACAGTGCCCTGCGAATCGTCGCCGCTTCAAGAACTTCGCAATCGACCGTTGACCGCACCCTTGTCACTCACTTAGCGTCCTGCCCACGCCAGTGGAAGCCAAGTTCCAATGAATGGAAGTTCAGGTGAACGCTGTGAACCCGGACGATCCGTCGGCTCTCGACGCCCGACTGACCAATGTCAGCAAGACCTATCCCGGTGGCGAGACCGCGGTGACCAGCATGAACCTCGGCGTCAGGCGCGGTGAATTCTTCTCGCTCCTAGGGCCGTCGGGATGCGGGAAGTCCACGACACTGCGCATACTCGCCGGTCTCGAACAGCCCACAGAAGGCACCGTCGCCATCGCGGGCAAGGACATGACCGGAGTGCCGCCCAACAAGCGGCCGACCAACCTGATCTTCCAGAGACTGGCGCTCTTCCCGCACCTCACCGTGGCCGAAAACATCGCCTTCGGCCCGAAGATCCGCCGCCAGTCACGCGCGGAGATCCGGACGACCGTCACCGACATGCTCGACCTGGTCGGCCTCGCGGGTTACGCCACCCGCAAGCCCGCGCAGTTGTCCGGCGGCCAGCAGCAGCGGGTGGCGATCGCCCGCGCCCTGGCCAACAAGCCCGCCGTACTGCTGCTCGACGAACCCCTGGGCGCGCTGGACCTGCGGCTGCGGGTACAGATGCAGCGCGCTCTGAAGCAGATCCAGCAGGAGTCCGGAACCACCTTCGTCTTCGTCACCCACGACCAGACCGAGGCGTTCACCATCTCCGACCGGATCGCCCTGATGAACGGGGGCCGCGTCGAACAGGTCGGCCGGCCCGACGAACTCTACGACCGCCCCGCCACCGAGTTCGTCGCCACGTTCCTCGGCGACACCAACATCATCCGCGGCGCCGTCGATGACCGGGTGCTGCGCGCGGACGGCTTCACCTGCCGCACCCCGGGCCCCGGCACGGCGCTGTCGGTCAGGCCGGAGGCCATCGCCATGCGGCCCAGGCTGACCGCCAGCTTCGACAATCTCTTCACCGCCCGCGTCACCGACCTCACCTTCCAGGGAGCGAGCATCCGCTTCCAGGTGGCCGTGGCGGACTCCGGGCCCGAACTGGTCGTACAACTCCCCGCCAAGGAAGCACGGGGGATCGCCGCGGGGGACGAGGTCGAGATCGGCTGGCCGTCCGACGCCGCCGTCATGCTCGGCGCCGGCAACCAGGGCCTGTCCGCCGGACAGGCCCTGGCCGAGCGCGGGCCCACCATCTGAAGTGCGTTGACCACCCAGGGAGAGACCATGCACAGCAACACGGACAGCTCGAATGGGGACAAGGGGGCGGCCGGAGCCACGTCGCCCGCAAGAGAAGGAACAAACCGTACCTCGGTGTCGCGGCGCTCGCTGCTGGTCGGCAGCGGTGCGGTGACGGCCGGGCTCTTCCTGGCTGCCTGCGCCTCGAACAAGCAGCCCGGCGCGTCCGCGAATTCGGGCTCGGGCAAGAAGCTCACCATCACCATGACCCCCTTCGCGGGCGCCGATCTGGGCGTCATGCCGAGAGAGTTCGCCAAGGAGTACCAGGACAAGCACCCCAACGTACAGATCAAGATCGACGACACGCTCAATCTCGCCAAGCAGACCGCCGCCTATCAAGCCGACCCGCACAAGCCGCTGAACAACCTGGTCTTCTCCAACGGCGGCGCGACGGCCACCGGCAAGGCCACCGGTATGTACCTCAAGCTGGATTACAGCAAGATCCCCAACACCGCCCAACTGCACGCTCAGTTCGTCGAACGCGACCACTGCGGTGTGGTGTTCGGAGCCGACCAGATGGGGCTGGTCTACAACACCAAGACGTACCCCAAGGGCTTCGAGTCCTGGGCCGACCTGTGGTCACCCGACCAGCGCGAAAAGCTCTGTTTCTTCACCATCCCCTGGTGGGCCATCGGCATGGCCGCCAACCTCAACGGGGGCGGCTGGGACAACATGGATCCGGGCTTCGAGCTGTGGATCGAGCACGCCAAGAACATCCGCACGATCGTGACGGCCAACCCCCAGTTCCTCAACGTCCTGTCCACCAGCGAGGCCCCGCTGACCTCGCACTACCTGGGCACCTCGACCGCCTGGCGCAGCGAGGGCGCGCCGCTGGGCTACAGCCGTCCCACCGAGGGCGCCTTCTTCGACCCGGTCGGCGTGAACATCAACTCCGGCAGCTCCGACGACCAGCTCGAGGTCTGCTACGACATGGTCAACGAGATGCTCCAGCCCAAGTGGAACCAGCGCTGGGTTGACACCTCGATCCAGATTCCTGCCTCCAGCACATCGAAGCTGACCTCGAAGCTCAAGGCCATCCCGGCCATCGCCGCGGGCCCCGACCAGAAGTTCGTGGACGTCGACTGGGACACCGTCGGCAAGAACATGGCCGCCTGGACCGCGCGGTGGAACGAGGAAGTCGTCTCCAAGATCTGACAAGCCAGTTCTGACGACGTCCACCCACGACCGGAAGGACCTGCACGATGGCGGACAACCCTCCAGGCGGCATACGAGAAGCCGCCCCGGTGAGCGGGGCGGCAACTGCCACGGCGGAGCGCCTCGCCCCCGACGAGCCGGGACCCCGCCGAGGACACTCCAAAACCTTCACCGGCAAGGGCCGCGACCGGCGCACCGCACTGCTGCTGCTCGCCCCCAGCGTCGTGCTGCTGCTCGCGGTGTTCGTCTTCGCCATGGAGTCGCTCGTCGAGTACTCCCTGCAGGAGTACCAGCCCGGTGGCGTCAACACCACAAACACCTTGGCCACATGGGCGAAAGTCCTCACCGGCTCCTACTACTGGTCGGTGATCTGGCAGACCGTACTCGTCGGTCTGCTGGTCACCGCGATCACCGCGGTCGTCGGCTACCTCACCGCCCTGGCCCTGCACCACACCAAGCGGACGGGCTGGCGCAACGCCGGATACGCGGTGGTCTTCTCCTCGCTGGTCTTCTCCGGCATCGCCAGCGTCTACGCCTGGCAGCTGCTGCTCGGCCAGGAGGGTTTCCTCAACTCCGCGCTCGGCCTGTTCGGCATCGGTCCTGTCCATCTGCTGTACGAGCGCAGCGCCGTCGTCATCGCGCTCGTACACACGCTGCTGCCGCTGATGGTCCTGCCGATCAGCAGCACCTTCCGCCAGATCGACGGCACACTCGCCGACGCGGCCGACGACTTCGGAGCCTCCCGCTGGCGCACCTTCCGGTCCATCACCCTGCCGCTGAGCGCACCGGGGCTCATCGCCGGCTGCCAGCTCACCTTCGCCCTGGCCATCTCCAGCTTCACCGCCCCCAGCCTCCTCGGCGGCGGGCGGATCGCGACCCTGTCCACCAGCATCTACTCCCTGGTCGGCACCACGGACTATCCGGGCGCCTCCGTTTGCGCCCTGGTGCTACTGGTCCTAGCGCTGGTCTCCACCGGAGCGTTCGTACTCCTCCAGCGCCGGTTCGCCGAGGCCGACCAGGGCGGGGTCACGATCAGTCCGTCGCCGCCGAGGGGCATCCGCGGACTCGGGGTGTGGATGGCCGTGCTGTACGTCTTCCAGCTCGTGCCCGCCGCGATCGTCGTGATCAGCTCACTGTCGTCGGTCTCCTACGGGGTATGGCCGCCGCCCAGCTTCTCCACCCGCTGGTACACCAGCCTCTACCACCAAGACGGCGTCATGGACGCCTTCGTCGGCAGCGTATGGATCGGTGCCCTGGTCGCCGTGCTCGCCGTACTGCTCGGTTCTGCCGGTGCGGTCGCCCTGGTGCGCTACCGCTTCCGGGGCAGCGGAATGGTCCAGTCGGCGCTGTTCTCACCCGTCGTGGTGCCCAAGATCGCCTTCGGCTTCGCCGTGTTCATGCTGCTCGCCCGGGCGGGCCTGCCCTCCGGCCGCTGGGCTGTGGTCCTCGCCCACACCGTGGCGACCGTGCCGTTCGTGATCGTGCTGCTGTCCGCGGCCCTGACGCGGGCCGACCGCACCCTCGACTACGCGGCGATCGACCTCGGCGCCTCGCCGCTGCGCGCCTTCCTGGGCACGACGCTGCCGCAGATCGCGCCCGCCCTGCTGATCAGCGGAGTCTTCGCCTTCCTCGTCAGCTTCAACGAGATCGACCTGTCGATCTTCCTGCTCAACTCCGACCAGCAGACCCTGCCGGTGTGGATGTACGGCTACCTCAACAACTACCAGGACCCGACGCCCGCCGCCCTGTCCACGATCATGACCGCGCTCTCGGTGCTCGTCGTCGGACTCGGTGCGCTGCTCCTGCGCGTCGTCCAGCGCGGACGCCGACTGGAACTGTGACCGACCGCGGCCCGCGACGACCTACAGGCGGCCCCGTACACGCGACCGCCTCCACGTACACCGCCCGACCTCGTAACGCCCCGGCCTCGTACCACCACCAGGGAGACCACCGATGGCTGAGCTGTTCCCACGGCTGCGCCACGTCTGCGATTTGGACGCCGCCTACCTGCGCGAATACTCAGGACTGCACGACGAATACGACGGCACGATCGTCGATCTGTCGCCGTCCGGGGTGGCCTCGGCGCTCGCCGCGCTCGGCGGTCCCGCGCTGGACGACGCGCACGACGAAGCACAGCTCGCGGCCACCGAGAACGCCATGCGGACCCGGTTCGGCCGCATCCGCCAGCACCGCTGGGACCCCTGGGTCCATATCGAGGCACTGGACCTGTCGTCGTACGACCGGCCCTACGCCGACGGCGCGGTGCGCGAGGAGGCCAGGCGCCGCCACCTGCGGCTCTGGCCGGACGCCGTGGACAATGCGATCGAGGCGCTGGACGAACTGTCGTCCTCCGTCGCCGGGATGTTCCTTCCCGCGGCGCGCGGGATGGCCGCCGAGGTCCGTGAGGACGACGGCGAGGACGGTGTCCGCGCCCTGGCCGCGCTGGCGCGGCTGACCGCGCACCTCGAATACGCCGCACGCGAGGCCGCTCCAGCCGCCGGCCTCGGCAGGGCCGACCTCACGGCGCTCCTCGGCTGCGAGGACCGCGTTGTGGTGGACCTCGAAGAGCTGGCCGCCATGGCCGACAGCGAGTACGCGCGGATGAGCGACATCCTGGACGATGCCGCAGCCCGCCTCGACCCCGCGGGCGCCGACGATCCGGCCGCTCGGACCCGGCGGCTCAGCGCTCGGGTGCGGGCCGACCACGGCGACTTCCCGCGGATCCTCGCCGACACGCAGGCCCAGGTCGCGCTGGCCGCTCGCTTCGTCCGCGAGCGCGATCTGGTGCCGATCGTGGACGAGGCGTGCGTCATCGAACCCAGCCCGCCCGCGCGGAGTTGGGCGGCGGGAAGGGTGAGCTGGACCGCGCCCTGGGAGACGCGAGGCCACTCGCTCTTCCATGTGACCGGGCCGTCCCCGCACTGGTCGCTCGACGATCACCGCGCCTGGCTGTCCCGCTTCAACCGGCCCGCGATGGCCGTGATGGCCGTGCACGAGATCGGCCCCGGCCACTGCAGCCACGCTCTGATGATGGGTCAGGTCGACCGGCCGGTCCGTAAGACGCTGTGGTCCGAGCTGTTCTTCGAGGGCTGGGCCCACTACGCCGAGGAGATGATGTGGGAGGAGGGCTACCAGGACGACAGCCCCCTCTACCAGTTCGGCATGGCGCAGGAAGCCATGATGCGGGCCGTCCGCGTACAGGCCGCGCTCGGAATCCATACTGGTGCACTCACCCTCGATGAGGCTATCGCCCTCTTCGAACGCAAGGCGTTCCTGGCGGGTCCCGCCGCGCGGGCCGAGGCGCTGCGTGGCGTCTGGGAGCCGACGTACATCCGTTACACCTGGGGCAAGGTCCTCGTGCGGCGGCTGCGCGACCAGGCGAAGACCGCGTGGGGCGCCGACTTCACCCTGCCGCGCTTCCACCGCGAGCTGATGGCCTTGGGTTCCCCGCCGGTCGGCCTGGTGGCGTCGGCCATAGGCGCCGGCCCGGCGCCGATCCCCCAGTCGGGCTCGCGCCCGGGCCAGGAGAGGGGGTCGGTATGACGGAGGGCCAGTGGCCGGTCGTGGACCCGGCACTCGAACAAGGGCGGAAGACCGCAGCTCACGGCGGCACCGCCATGGTCTCGGCCATGCATCCCATCGTCGCCGACGCGATGCTGGACGTCCTGCGGCGCGACGGCAACGCCATGGACGCGGTGCTGACGGCCGTCCCCCTGCAAGGTGTGGTCGAGCCGCAGATGACCACGCTGGCCGGTGGTATGTCGGTGCTCCACTACGACGCGGCGCGGCAGACCTACGACTACATCGACGGCGAACTCGACCACACTCGCGACGACCCGCCGGTGGCCGCCACCTGGGACCACTATGTGACCGTGGACGGCGCCCTGGGCGCCTCCTCCGGCCGACGGGTCGCGGTCCCCGGCGCCGTGGCGGGCATGCACCTGGCCATGGAACGCCACGGCAGCATCCCCTGGGCCGATTACTTCGCACCGGCCGTCGAGGTAGCGGCGGCCGGTTTCCCCATGTACTCCTTCCTGTACGGCGAAGCCTTCGAAGCCGCCGCGGGCCGGTTGTCCGCCCACCCCTCGGGCCGCGCCGAATTCCTGCCGGACGGCCACGTACCGCCGGTCGGGGAGCGGCTGGTCCGCCCGGCGCTGGCCGAGACGATGCGGCGGATCGCCGTTGACGGCCCCGACCACGTCTACCGCGGCGCGTGGGCGTCCAGCTTCGTGACCGCCGTGCGGGAAACCGGCGGTACCGTGACCGTCCGCGACCTCGACGACTACGCGGCGCGCGCGACCCAGCCCGTGCGCCGCGCCTACCGGGGCCACGAGATCATCGGCGCCCCGCCCCCGTCGTCCGCAGGGGTCCTCATCGCTCTCGTGCTCGGCATCCTGGAGAACTTCGACCTGCCTGCCATGGGCCACTACACGCGCGACGCCGAAGCCCTCGAAGTGCTGCGGCGCGCCATGGCCTTCGCTGAATTCTTCACCGAACGCTTCGTGAAGGACCCGCTGTCCTACGACGTACCGGTGGACGAACTTCTGTCACCTGACTTCGCGGCGTCGCTGGCCGCGCTGATCCGCGGCAACGCCAGGCGCGACCCGGTGCCCGCGAACAGCGGTACCGTCCGGCCGCCCGGCACGCCGCACACCAACAACACCGACCACGTCGTGGCGGTGGACGGCTCGGGCAACATGGCGTCGCTGACCCACAGCGTCTACGGCACTACCTTTGGCACCGGTCTGGTTGTGGACGGCATCCACGTCAACAGCGGCAACAGCTTCCCGGGCACCGGCAACGGCGAAGGGCGGCGCGTCCTGTCGCCGTTCCCACCCACCATGGTCGCCCGCGACGGGGCACCGCACCTCGCCCTCGGATCACCCGGCCTGTCCGCGCGCGCCACCGCGATCGTGCTGGCCAACCACCTCGGCTACGGCCTCGGCCTGCCCGAGGCGATCGACGCGCCGCGCTTCCAAGGCGCCCAGACCGACCAGCCGTTCACCGTCGAGGCGCGTGTCGATCCGCGGGTACTGGACACGCTCGCCACCCGCTACGGCGCCGACGTACGGCTGACGACCCCGTACTTCTGGCACTTCGGTTCCGTCCACGCGGTGGAAGTCGACGCGGACGGCCACCGCCACGGATACTGCGACCCGCGGCGCCCGGGACGGGCCGCGGGATGGTGACCGCCCCGCCCGAACAGCCGCCCTACGCAACCGACTTGGGACGACAGGAGAGGCACGTACCTATGGCAGAGGACACCGAAGTCCCCGGGCGGGCCCCCACCGAGAACACCAAATCACCGAGCTACATGGGGCGCATCCTCAACCTGTTGGAGCAGTCCGTGGTCGCCGAAGGCGCGCCGCTGACACTCACCGAACTGGCAGCGGCGGCCGATGCGCCGTTGTCCACTGTGTCCCGGCTGACGGCCCAACTCGTCGCCTGGGGCTTCCTCAACGAGACCACCACGCACCGCTTCGTGCCCGGCCGACGGCTCGCCGCCATGGCCGCCGCCGTCAACGAACACCTCTACAGCAACGACCGCCTCCAGCAGGCCACCCGGCTGCTCACCGGCATCACCGGCGAGAGCACGACGGCCGGACGCATCGTCGGGAACAGCATGTTCATCATCGCCCGCACCGAGTCCGAGCAGCCGCTGCGCGCGGTGAACCGGATCGGCGAGTTCATCCCGCCCGACAACTCCGCGCTCGGCAAGGCCATCATGTCCCGCCTGCCGCGCGCCCGGCAGCTCGCGCTGCTGCGCGGCGCCGACGTGGCCGACCCTGAGGCCACGCTGGAGAAGATACAGCCGGAGCTGGAGGAGGCACGGCGGCGCGGCTACGCCGTGGACGAGGAAACCTACAGCGTGGGCCTGCGCTGCCGGGCCGCCGCCGTCATCGGCCCGGACGGTCTGGCGGTCGCTGGTCTTTCCATCAGCGGGCCGGCCGCCCGTTTCACCCTCGACCTCGCCGAAGGAGCCGTTCCCGCGCTGCGCCAGGAGGCGTCCGCGATCGGCGAGATGCGGTGACCTCGGCCGGCCGGGGACACCGTCCCCGGCCCCCGGTGCCGAAATGAGCCCGAGAACTGATCCCCGTACCCATTGCTGTATCACCAAGGAGACACTGCGGATGAGCGACACCACAGCCACCGGGACCCCGGCCGCGCAGCCCGGCCACACCATCGAGACCGTCCCCGTCACCCGCTTGGACAGCGGGCACGACCTCGCGCTGACCGTCCACCGCCTGACCGGCGCCCGGCCGGGACCCACCCTGGTCGCCTTCGGCGGAGTCCACGGCGACGAGGCCATGGGCCCCGAGGAGATACGCAGGTTCGTCTCGTCGGTCGACCCCGCAGAGCTGGCGGGCACGATCGTCGCCGTACCGGTGGCGAACCCGTACGCGTACGCGGCGATGTCCCGCTTCACCCCGCAGGACGGTCTCAACCTCAACCGCATCTTCCCAGGCGACCGCAACGGCTCGGTCACCGAGCAACTGGCCTCCGTGCTCGCCGAGATCATGCTCCAGGCCGACTACTTCGTGGACTTCCACTCCAGCGGCCTGTACTCCACGGTCGAGTATTCGTACATCATGGACGACGGCCGGGAGATGGCCACGTCCTTCGGCGCCGCGCTGCTCTACCACCACGAGCCCTACGAGGGCACCTCCAGCGCGTGGGCCATCAAGAACGGCATCGCCTCGACCGTCTGCGAACTCGGCGGCGGCGGCCAACTGACCGACGCCTTCCTGGGCAAGGCCGTGCGCCAAGGCCGCAACATGCTCAAGGGCATTGGCATGCTGGAAGGCGCCCCGGAGGCCATCGTCGAGCGGCAGACGGTGATGACCGAACTCGTCACGCTCCGCCCGGCCAAGGGCGGCGCGATGATCTCCCGCTTCACCCCCGACCGGCTCGGTGAGGTGATCAAGGGCGGCACGGTGCTGGGCGAGGTCGTGGACCCGTACACGTTCGAGACGCTGGAACAGCTCGTCGCGCCCTACGACTCCAACATTCTGGTGCTCACTCGCGAGAGCTACACCCGCACCGCACCGGGCGACTACGGCTTCATGGTGGGCAACGCCAAGACCACGACCACCGTCGACGAGCTGTTCGGCGCCTGAGCGCCGGGGGCGCGAGCCAGTAGGCGACAGGCGGATCGGCGTAGCGGAAAACGAGGAGCGGCCTACCGGAATGGACATCAGACACGTCCACGTGGTGGACCCCGAGAACGAACAGGTGCTCAGGGACCGGCGGATCACCCTGGAGGGCGACCGGATCACCGCCGTCGCGGCCGACACTCCCGACCCACTCGCGCCCGGTGACCTGGACGGCACCGACCTGTACGCGGTCCCCGGATTCATCGACTGCCACGTGCACGTCACCTCGGTGACGGCCGACGAGTGGGCGGACACCGGGATGCCGCCGAGTTACGTCACCGCCCACGCGCTACGGGAACTGCGCGCGATGCTCGAACGCGGCTTCACCACGGTCCGGGACGCGGGCGGCGCGGATGCCGGACTGGCCGACGCCCTGGACGAGGGGCTGGCGCCCGGCCCCCGGCTGTACGTGTGTGGAAAAGCGCTGTCGCAGACCGGGGGACACGGCGACCTGCGGCCCCGAGGCCGGCTCCACACGGACGACCACCCGGCCGTGCCCGGCATCGGCCGGATCGTCGACGGACCCGACGCGCTGCGCACCGCCGTACGGGAAGCCGTACGGTCGGGGGCGTCGTTCGTGAAACTGATGCTCTCCGGTGGGATCTCCAGCCCCACCGACCGGATCGACACCCCGCAGTACAGCGAGGAAGAGATCCGCGCGGCGGTCGACGAGGCGAGGCGGGCGGGCGTCTACTGCGCTGGGCACGCCTACACACCGGAGCCGGTGGCCCGCGCGCTGCGACTGGGCGTACGCACCATCGAGCACGGCAATCTGATCGGCCCTGACGAGGCGCGGCTGTTCGCCGAGCACGACACGTACTACGTGCCGACGCTGGTGACGTACACGGTGCTGGCGGAGGAGGGCCCGCTCCACGGGCTCCCTCCCGCGAGCACCGCCAAGGTCGCGGCTGTGCGTGACAGTGGCCTCACTGCCCTGGCTTACGCCCACGCCGCCGACGCTCCGATCGCCTTCGGCACCGACCTGCTCGGTGCCATGCACGTCCATCAGTCGCAGGAGTTCGCGCTGCGGGCCAGGGTGCAGCCGGGCTGGGCGGTGCTGCGCAGCGCTACTACCACCGGCGCCCGGCTGCTCGGCGCGGCCGGTGAACTCGGTGTGCTCGCCACCGGCGCCCGCGCCGACATCGTCCTGACCCGCCACAACCCTGCTGTCCACGTCGAGCGGTTGGCGGACCCGACGCACGAGGTCGCCGCCGTCTTCTCGCGGGGCCGCCTCGCGGTACGCCGCTAGCGCGGCGCGCGCGGCAACCACCGGGTCGCCGGGCCGATCGCCAAATCGACTGTTCGCCGACCGGAGTTGTGCCGCCCGGCGGCTGCCGGCGTGGCAGCACCATCAACAGACAGGGAGCCGTATGAACCACTCACCGCACCTCACCAACCCGACCCGCGCGTGCGGGCGTTCGAAGGTCTTCCCTGTCGGCCTGGGCGGCATGCTGCTGTCCATCGAAGGTCGTCCGGACCGCGCGCAGGCCATGGCGACGATCCACGCCGCGCTCGACGCCGGAGTGACCCTCATCGACTCCGCCTCCGCCTACCACATCCGCGCCGACGAGGTGGGGCACAACGAGACGCTGATCGCCGACTCATTGGACAGTTGGGACGGCGATGCGGCCGGAGTCACGGTGGTGACGAAGGCGGGCCGGGTCCGGCCGGGCGACGGGCGATGGCTCACCGACAGCAGCCCCGACCACCTCGTCCGCTCGGCCACCGCGTCCCGCGACCGGCTCCGCCTCGACCGCATCGAGCTATTCTTCCTGCACGCCCCTGACCCGGTCGTGCCGATCGCCGACTCGCTGACCGCGCTGCTCCGGCTGCTCGCGGAGGGCACGGTCAAGTCGGTAGGCGTATCCAACGTCACCGTCGCCGAACTCGACCTGGCTCACGAGCTGTTGGGCGAAGCCCTCGTCGCCGTGCAAAACGAGTTCTCGCCCAGCGCCACCCAGCACCGTGCGGTACTGCGCCGCGCGGAAGAACTCGGCCTGGCATTCCTGGCCTGGCGGCCGTTGGGCACGGTCGGCACGAGGGACGACGAACTGACCGCCGCATTCACCGAGGTGGGCCGCTCCCACGACGTCAGCCCTCAACGCACCGCGCTGTCCTGGCTGTTGTCCACCAGCCCGGCGATCATCCCCATACCGGGCGCCCGCCGCCCCGATACGATCCTCGACTCCGCCCGCGCTGCGGAACTGCATCTGGGCGACACCGAAGTGAGCCGACTGGGCGCGGCGGTCGCGAGCCGGGCGGTGCTTCAGGAGTAAGGCCGCGGCATCGTACACATGGTTCCGCCGACGCACCTTGTCCGCGCATGCGGACGAGCCAGGTCCACGGGTGGTGGCGGCCCCGTAGTCCTAGCTCGGACGCTGCGGGCAGCAGCAGGGAGAGTGCACTGGATCTACGGCATCGGAGGCGGTGACTCCGGCGATTTTGGTGTGCAGGCGCTGGCGTACGAGCCGGAAACCCTGGCTGCCGAGGTCCGCCAGGGCAAGGCGGTGGCAGATGCCGCCAGGGCGGCTGGGGTCGGACATTTCGTGTACAGCTCCGTGGGCGGTGCCGAACGGCACACCGGGATCGACCACTTCGAGAGCAAGGCCGAGGTCGAGCGGCATGTCCTGACCCTCGGGCTGCCCGCCACCGTCCTGCGGCCGGTGTTCTTCATGAACAACCTGCTGCACTACGCCGACGCCGTGGGCGAGCGAGTGCTCTCGCTGCCCGTAAAGCCGGACAGGCCCATGCAGATGATCGCCGCCGATGACATCGGGTTCTTCGCCGCCCACGCCTTCGACGAGCCGCAGACGTACATCGGCCGCCAGATCGAGCTGGCCGGCGATGAGATCACCTTCCCCGAAGTGGCCGAGATCTACCAGCGCGTCACCGCATCGCCGAAGTGCTGGGCGGCAGGCCCGGGGCCAGGCTCGCCAGAAGGCTCGGAATGGCGGTGGCCAAGGACACCCTCCTACGATTTCTTCGGACCACACCCCTGCAAGAAGCGGGAGCACGGCGCGGACTGACCAGTGCGAACCTGCTTGGCACGATCCTCCGGCCCGGCACCGCGCAGTTCGGAGTCGGCGCCCGGCGAGGTACTCGATTCCGGCCGGACGCGGCGCGATGGGCAAGAGGGTATCCGGACGGCTCTGCGCTACGCGCTGTGGTAACGGCGCCCGCTGGTCAGGTACGTCGGTGGGGAGGCGGCTGCGACGGCTGCGGCTGTCTTGTGCGCTGTGCCGCCGGCCGACGGTGGGGAGGGCTGCCGATGGGTTGGCGGTGGCGGTACGGAGGCAGTGGGAGGCGGAGGCGCGTCGGGGTGGGGTGTGGAGATCGGGGCGGTGTTCGCCGAGCGGGTACCGACCCCGGCGTCTGGTAATCGTCACTGACGTGCCAGACCAGCGCCGGTGCCCTTGCCGCGGCGCGTAGGGCAGAGCAGTCCGGATGCCCTCTTGCCATCGGCCGCGTCCGGCGGAATCGAGTTCCTCGCCGGGCGGCGACCCCGAGCTGCGCGGTGCCGGGCCGGACGGGATCGTGCCAAGCAGGTTCGCACTGGTCAGTCCGCGCCGTGCAGGTTCTCGCCGGTGAGCCGTTCGAGGGTTGTTTGACGGCCGCGCCTTCGCTTTCGATGGCCGGACTGCTCTGGCGGCTAGCGTGGATTCACCCCAGGTGTGGGTGTACCTCACACGCCCCAGAACGGCCGTTCGAGGGCTCCAGCGGTTTCCGACGGGCAGACAATGTAAGGGCCTGACATGTCCAACCACTTCACCGGCCTCAGTCTCG
Source organism: Streptomyces sp. NBC_01808 (assembly GCF_035917395.1). Classification (NCBI taxonomy): domain Bacteria; kingdom Bacillati; phylum Actinomycetota; class Actinomycetes; order Kitasatosporales; family Streptomycetaceae; genus Streptomyces; species Streptomyces sp. NBC_01808. Next base: position 33,397 of record NZ_CP109072.1, on the reverse strand, counting down.
GGCCACCACTCGGCGACCAGCGCCTCGATCTGTGTGACCTATACGCCTTCGGGGCACCCGGCGATCCGAGCAGGACCGTTCTCATCCTCAACGCCAATCCCAACGCAGATGCCATGCACCCCGACGCCGTGTACCGCCTGAACATTGACAACGACGGCGATTACCTGACCGACCACGCCTTCAGTTGGGTCTTCAGCCCGCCGGCATCCGATGGCTCGCAGACATACAGCGTCTTCATGGCAACCGGTGCGGAGTCCCGCAGGCCCGAGGCGGTCGGCACCAAAATCGTGTCGGACGCCGCCGTCTCCTTCGGCCCCCGGGCCAACGTGGTCAGCGGCGGCGATTACCAGGTGGCTGCCGGTAGCCGCAGTGACGCCTTTTTCTTCGACTTCGACGGAATCAAGAACCTGTTCGACACCAGCGGCAAGCGGAACTTCACCGCGCCGCATCTGGGCGGAAAGTCCCCGTGGACCGGCATCGACTCCAACACCAAGGCCAACGTCTTCTCCATGGCCATCGAGCTGCCGACCGCGCAACTGGCCCCCAATCCCGAGTTGCATATCTGGGGCCGGTGCAGCGTCATGCGCGACGGCGAACTCGTTCACGCGGACCGCGCTGGGCACCCGTCAATGAGCAGCTTCTTCAACACCGACGACACGAAGGAGGAGTACAACGCCAGCGAGCCGGTCAACGACCGGGCCAGGTGGACGGATCAGTTCGTCCACCTGCTGGGCCACACCGGCGGCTACTCGCGTGAGGAGGCGATCGTCGCGCTCGACGAGCACGGCCTCCTGCCGGACGTGCTGCACTTCAACCCGTCCATGCCTGCTGCGTACCCGAATGGCCGCACATTCAGGGAAGACGTCATCGATATCCGCGTCGCGTTCCTCACCAAGAACGAGGCGCCTCCGACCGGACTGACGCCGCACACCGACACCCTGGACCGGTTCCCGTACCTCGGCGACCCGCATCCGGCAACCACCTCCTGACGGTCTTCGTGAGGGTGTGCCGTGCCGCTTCGGGCCGGTTATGGGGCGGTTATGGGCGTCGGGTGCCGCCACCGGCTGTGTCGGCCGGGGCGGCACACGGTGCGCATCCGTGCCCGGAACGGGGCGTACGCGGTGGCGCTGGCCATGATGGCGTTCACGGTCCGCGAGGGTGTCTGATCGGGGCGCGCACCCCGGTGGGGATCGCCGGGGGGTATCTCTATGTCCCGCAGTTCCCTTCCGCGCCCCGGTCACCGGTGCGGGAGCCATCACCGGAGTCGGCGATGGCTCCCGGTGTTGCGGGAACGCGGCAAGGCCACCGACACTCCCTGTCCGGTGACGCTCGGCTGGGGTACAGCGGCCTCGTCGCATCGGCAGTGTCAGGGCCGACCGCTCAGAGGGCGCCCTGGGACCAGGGCCCGGTGATCGCGAACGTGATGCCCGGAGTCTGGATGTTCACGAACAGCCAGTTGCCGTTCTTCGGTTCGAACACCGAGCCTGCCCACTCCGAGCCCCGGTGGTCGGCAGCGGTGACGTTCTTGCCCGCCGTGCCGCCCCGCAGGTCCACGTTGTTGGCGGCGAAGCGGAAGATCTCGCCGTCGGTGGTCAGACCGTGGACATACTCGGTGCCGCCGCCGTCCTCGCAGAGCACCAGGCCGCCGCGCGGGCTGACGCACATGTTGTCCGGTGCGTTGAGGACCTCCGCGCCGGGCGAGGCGAAGAGAACCCGGAACTCGTCGGTGGCCGGGTTGAGTTCGAAGACCTGGCCCTGGCGGGAGGGACCGCCGTCGGTCGTGATCACGTAGATGCGGTCGTTGCCGTACCAGGCACCCTCCAGGCGGCTGAACACGGCTGCGCCGTTCGCTTGCGCCTGGAGTCGCACCGTGTCCATCGCCGGGTCGACGTCCTCAACGGGCACCCAGGAGACGGTCCCGTACTCCTTCTCCCCGTTGAGGCGGGTGTCGTACGACGTGCTGCCGATACGCAGAGCCTCCAGCCGGCCGCCCTTGGACAGATCGCCACGCACGGCCGGGACGAAGCGGTACAGGGATGCGTCGCCGCGGTCCTCCGTCTCGTACACGTAGCCGGTCGCCGGGTCGATGGCGATCGCCTCGTGGTTGAACCGGCCCATGGCCTTGTAAGGCTCGGGATTGCCCTTGCCCTCCGAGGCCACCTCGAAGATGTAGCCGTGGCGCTTGCCGGCCGTCGTGGAGAAGGTCTCCTCGCAGGTCAGCCAGGTCTTCCAGGGGGTGGGCCCGCCGGCGCAGTTGCGGATGGTGCCGCCCAGGCTGCCGTAGGACTCCAGCCACTGGCCGGCGTCCGGATCGAAGACCAGGGTGGTGGTCCCGCCACCGGCCTCGGGGTTGTAGGCCGGGGCGGTGAAGGCGGGCCCGGCACCGCGCTCGTGGTTGCGGACGAGATGCACCTTGTCGCCGTAGCGGAAGGCCGCCATGCCGTCGTGCGAGCTCGGGGTGCGCACGCCGTCGTCCATGAGGTCGTTGGTCCAGCCGAAGGAGATGTACTCAAACCCGCGCGGCAGCTCCAGCAGTTCCAGGCCGGTCGCCTGGTCCTTCACCGGCCTCAACGGGCCGTATCCGGCGTCGAATTCGAACTTGACCGGCACTGCTGCCGCAGTGCGCGCGGCGAGGGCCTGGAAGGGGACGGAAGCGGCGGCGGCCACCGCCGCTCCGCGCAGGAGAGTGCGTCGTTCGAAACCGGGACCCGTGGGTCTTTCAGCAGACGTGTCTGTCATGGGGAAGTCCTCTCGATGCAACGGACCGGGGGAGACGCCGGTCAGCCTAGGAACGAACCGTTGCTCCGATTCCCAACAGGAAGTGATCGTTGGAAGAACCTCTGCCAGCCACCGGGCGGCAACCGTCGGGGTGCCACGTCGCCGCGGTCTCGGACGCTGACCTGCTCATCCCGGCCCGTACTGGATTCGCGCTGGCCGGTCCGGAGGAGTCTGGTGGGTTTGCGGTGGTGGTTCCGGGTTTGGTGTTTGGTTCTGCTGCCACCGTGGTGGGGTCTGGTTGGGGGTGGTTGTTGAGGGTGGGGGCTCTGGATGCCGGTACGGGTGCGGTGGTGGGCTATACGGAAGTGTTCATTCCGCCTGCTCCGGCGGTGCGTGCCCAGCACTGCCGTGTGGTGGTCGTGCCGGTTCATCGTCGGCGTGGTCTGGGGCGCTGGGTGACGGCGGAGTTGCTGCGCCGGTTGCGTGCCGAGTATCCGCGGATCAGCGAGGTGGAGACCGTCGCGGCTGACGGCGATGCCGCGGTTCTTGCGTTGGGTGAGGAGTTCGGTTTCCGTGCGTACCGCCGTACGCACGACTATCGTCTGCGTCTGCCTGGCTGAGTGCGCGGCCGGTGCCGGGGTGGTCAGTTGGGGCTGGGGCTGGGGCTGGGGGTGGGGGTGGGTGGGCCGAGGAGGGCGGGTGTTTCGGCGCTGGGTGAGTCTGGTTCCGCGTGGTAGGCGGCTGGTTCCTGTCCTGGGGTGGCGTGTGCGCCGAATGTCTGCGTCGTCAGCGTCAGCGGGTCCACGGCGGGGTGTGCGATGCGTTTGTGTTCCAGTGCTTTGCTGCGGGCGTCGTGCCGCACCCGCAGCTCCGTGAGCTTTGGGCTGGTTTCGAGTGGTCCGGTGAGGACCTGCCGTATCCGTGGGTCCTTGGGGGGCGGTGCCGTGGTTGAGGCGGAAGCGGCGATGGAGTTGCGTGTCACGTCGTGCCAGTCGCGGTAGAAGGAGCGGGCGGCGGGGTCGGTGAACACGGTCTCCATGGGGTTGCGCGAGTATGTCCGGCCGAGGAGGAGCGCGTCGGCGATGGTGTTGGAGGCGAGTACGTCGTAGGCGTGGTTGTGGACGAGTGCCGGGTTGTGGGGCCAGGTGTCCGTGAGCGTGAGCAGGCTCGGCTCTGCCCGGTCCGGCGCTGTGGCGGCGCGGGTGGGGGGGCGAGTCCGGCCAGCCGGAACAGGTGCAGTCTGGCGTCTTCGTCCAGCCGCGGTGCGGCGGCCAGTGCGTCGAGGACCTGCGCGGAGGGGGATCGTTCCCGGCCCTGTTCCAGCCGTATGTAGTAGTCGGCGCTGACTCCTGCGAGCAGGGCGACCTCTTCGCGCCGCAGTCCCGGCACCCGGCGCTGTCCGGTGGCCGGGAGGTTCACTGCGGCGGGGGTGAGGTGTGCAGGGCGGCGGGCATTTCGTGACGGTTGCCAGTGTCGGTGCGCATGAGGTGGTGCTGAGCAGTGCGGTGTATTCCGCTACCAAGCATGCGGCGTGGGTGGTTACCGAGGGTCTGCGGCAGGAGGCCGACCTTTCGGTGCGGGTGACGGCCGTTTCGCCCGGCGTGGTGACCTCCGAGTTCGCCGGCACCATCGCCGACGCCGGTGCCGCGGAGGTCATGTGTACCTCCCGTGCGCATGCGATCGCCCCTGGTGCTATCGCCGCCGCTGTCTCCTGTGCCCTGTCGCAGCCGGTGGAGGTGGACGTCAACGAGATCGTCGTGCGCCCGGCCCGCCAGCGCTGAACTCAGCGCTGGCCCGGGGGCTGCCCCAGCGCTGGCCCGGGGCTGGCTCGGGGCGGGCCCCGGGGTGGGCCCCGGGGTGGGCCCCGGGGTGGGCCCTGGGGTGGGCCCGGGGCCGTCCGGGGGCTGGTCTGTCGGGGCAGCCGCTGTGCGGGGGCTGCTGTGTGGGGCGGGACGGGTAGGTTGGGTGTATGACTGCGGCGGCGGCGGGTGGGCCCGCGGAACCGGGGACGGCCGGGGACGCGCAGGCACTGCGGTTTCTCATGCGTGCGGACCTCCGCGCCGCGATGAAGGCACGCAGGCGTGAAGTCGTCTCCGCGCTGCGCACCGCTCTGGCTGCGATCGACAACGCTGAAGCGGTCGAGGCCCCCGCCGCCGAGGCGGAGCAGGGGAGCGGGTACGTCGCCGGGGCCCGTGCCGGTGTCGGTTCGGCGGAGGCGGCCCGCCGGGTGCTTTCCGCCGGGGAGGTACGTGCCCTGCTGCGGGTGCAGATCACCGAGCGCCGCGCCGAGGCCGGGGTCTACGAGAGGGCCGGCCGGGCCGGGGCCGCGGAGCGTCTGCGTCGTGAAGCCGATGTGCTCGCCGCGTACCTCACCTCGTAGGCAGTCTGCTTCCTTCTTGCCCCGGGGGTCAATCGGCGCCGGTGGTGGGGGAGTTCGCGGTGGCCGGTGTCAGTGGCTTTCGGCAGAATGTGGGCGTGCGGCATGTCCGGTGAACGGAGGCGATGATGGCGGACGACACCGCCGAGGTGACCGCGGCTCAGGCATACCGGCGGCTGGTGCGCAGCGTGCAGGCGGCGCTGGCCGAGCCCGGCGGGTCCGGGCCGGCTGCGGCGGTGGTGCTGGCCGGGCCGCTGGCTGATGCGGACCGGGCGCTGGCGGCTGCGGGTCTGGCCGGGAACGAGCCGCGGTTCTTCGCTGTCGTGCGCAGTGTGGCGGTGATCCCCGCTCCGGCGCCCGGTCCCGCACCGGCGTAACACGCGGGCCGCGCACCGACATAGGACGCGGGCCCGCGCACTGATGTATCTACGCGGCCGCGTTCCGGCGTAACACGCGGGCCCCGCACCGGCGTAGCGTACGGACGCGGGGTGCGGGCCGTGTACGGAGGTATCTGGGCGGGCCGTGTACGGATGTAGCGTGCGGGCCGCGCTCCGGCGCGCCGGGGCGGGCCGTGGAGGTTAGCGGCTGTTTCCAGAAGCTGCAGTGGTGGTCGGCCGTGAACGGGGTGGGTGCGATGGTGCCGTCGGCGAGCCCGAGTACCGTGGTCCTGCCTTGTGCCTGTAGCGGGCGGCATCGGGGCAGGCCGGTGTGGTGGGGGTCGCCGTGGTGGGCGAAGGCGGTCCAGTAGCCGGTCATCGTGGCGGTCGGGTCTTCAGGGGCCGGGGTCGGTCCACGGCAGGCCGAACAGGTAGGGCAGGTCGGAGCGGTGGTGGGCGCCGTAGGGGAAGCCGTCGGTGGCGGTGCCGCTGTCCTGGGCCAGTTCGTGCGCGTATACGGGTGCGTGCCGGGCGGCGAAGGCGGTGGCGGCCGGTGTCGGGCAGGTGCTGATCCTTGCGCCCCGGTCGGTCAGCGGCCGCGAGAGTGCGAGTACCGGGCTCGGGTCGCCGGTGGCGGGGTAGTGCCGCAGGACGGCCGGGGCGTCGTCGCCGATGGTGTCGGTGACGACGTCGGCGTAGCCCCGGGCGGTCAGCGGGCGGCCGGCGAGGTCGTATGCGTCGGGGACGAGGGAAGGTATCTCGTCCCGGGTGCTGCCGGTGAGCGGCGGGATCCCGGCTGCCGAGCCGTGCCGCAGTGCTGTTTCGGGCTGCTGCGGCAGGAACGGTGTGCCGGCGACCGGGCCCCGGGCGTCGTCGGTGGTCGTCCCGGTGACCGGCGCCGTGATGTCTGCCAGCGCGTTGAGCAGGTCGGTGGCCGGCGTGTGGCGCGGGCAGGCCGCGATGTCCGCGGCCCCGGCGCAGCCGGCGTCACGGGCCGCCCGCGCGCCTGTGGCGTCGGCGGCGGTCTTCGCCAGGACCGGGTTGGTGCAGGCGCCGCTTTGCGCGACGGCCCGCTGGAAGAGGCCGCGGGAGGCGGGTGAGGCCAGGTGCGCGCAGACGCTGCGGGCGCCGGCCGGCTGCCCGGCCGGCGTGACGCGCCCGGGATCGCCGCCCAACGCCGCGGCGTTGGCCCGGACCCAGCCGAGCGCCCGGGTCTGGTTCATCAGCCCGTGGTTGCCCGAGACGCCGCCTTGGCCGTCCAGCGCCGGGTGGGAGCCGAACCCCCTCACACCGAGGCGGTAGTTGACGCTCACCACGATCACGTCGCCGGCGGCGGCCGGCCGGGCGGCGTCGTAGTCGGATCCGGCGCCGGTGGTCAGGCCGCCGCCGTGCAGCCAGACGATCACCGGCAGCGGCCCGGGCCGTGCCGGCCGCAGCGGCGCGGTGACCTCGGTGTACAGGCAGTCCTCGCCGCCGCCGGCCGGCTGCGCGCACCTGGGCCCCGCCGCGCCCGTGGTCGCGCACGCCGGACCACGGGCGCGGCGGCCGGGGCGCACGCCGGCGCAGTGCGCCGGCCGGCGGCCGCGCGTACGGCACGCCCCTTGAACCGCAGGGCGCCGCCCGTCGCGCACGCCGCGCAGCAGCCCTGCGTCCACCCGTACCAGGGCGGGATCGGGTGCTTCGGCGGCGGCCGGCGCGGCCGCCGGGGGACAGCGCGCAGACGGCGGCCAGGCACAGCGCGGTGATACGGGCGCGTAAGGACATGCCCCACAGCATCGGCCGCGCTGCGCCGGGCCCGCGTCCCCCGCCGGACGTCTTCGCCGCTGCTCCCGGTGCGTAGCCGGCGCGCACGCGGGACCCCTCCCGGGCTCGGGGCCGCACAGTGGGAGCCGGCGGGCCGCCCGGCGGCGCCCGTACGCGGCCGGAGAGCCGGCATCGCGCAGCGCTCTGCGCCGGCGCGGCCTTCCGCCGGCCCGGACGCCGCCGGCACCGCGGCCTGCGGGCCGGCGGCGTTGACGCCGGTATCCAGGAAGGGGACGGCCCATGAAGACGATCGCCCGTACCGCGATGGCGTCCGTGCTGGCGCTCATCGCGGTCCTCGGCCTCGCCGCCTGCGAGGACGACTCCAGCCAGGGCAGGGAGAACGCCGCCAAGCAGAGCAACTACGACGCCCTGGTGGCGAACCAGCCGGCGGGGAAGATGACCTACTCGCCGACCCGCGAGGCCATCAACGAGTGGGTGAAGACCTGGGGCAAGCGCGGCAAGCTGTCCTACGTTTACATCCAGAACGGCAAGGGCGAGTACGGGTACTTCGTCATGAAGGGCCTGCCCGTGCCCCGCTGCAAGAAGCTCACGCCGACCGAGGCGGTGGACTCCTCGTCGAACGGCAAGGTCGTGGTGGCGCAGCCGGGTATGGACGGCACCTACGACTCGGGCTCGGCGTGCAACGCCTACTTCGGCTTCGATGCGACGACGGGCGCGTACGTGGAGTTCACGGTCGGGACGAACCAGTCGTTCTTCCTGTTCGACCGGCCTATGAAGATGCCGGAGTACGCGGACGCCACGCAGCTCGGCCCGACGTCGGCAAAGGACGTCGAGGACTGAGACGGGGCGGGCGCACCCCGCAACGCTTGATAGGCAAGCCGCTGCTCAAGGCGCTGGCGGGCCCCACCCGGCGGCGTATCCTCGACGAACTGGCGGAACGCAACGGCCAGTCGCTGTTCGAGATCTGCGGCCGGCTGACGACCAGACACGGCCTGGGCCTGTCCCGCCAGGCGATCAGCCGGCACCTGGCGGTGCTTCAGGCGGCGGGTCTGGCCAGGACCCGCCGCGAGGGCCGCTGCAAGTTCCACGACCTGGACACCGAACCGCTGGGGCACACCGTGAACCGATGGCTGACCCCCGACGGCCAGGAGAAGACCCCATGAGGATCAACCTCACCAGCGTGTGCGTGGACGACCAGAGCAGGGCTCTGGGCTTCTACACCGACGTCCTGGGCTTCGTCCCCAAGCACGATGTGCCGCTCGGCGAGCACCGCTGGGTCACCGTGGTCTCCCCCCAGGACCCGGACGGCACCGAACTCGCCCTGGAACCGGGCCACCCCGCAACGGCGGCGTACAAGGCGGCCCTGGCCGAGGACGGCATCCCGGCGACGTCCTTCGCGGTGGACGACGTACGCGCGCACTACGCCCGCCTGCGCGGACTCGGCGTACGGTGCACGCAGGAGCCGGTGGACATGGGCCCGGTCACCACGGCGGTCCTGGACGACACCTGCGGCAACCTCATCCAGATCGCCGAGTACACGTAGGCGGGCACCGCACCGGCCCGGGTACCGCACCGGCCCGCCGGTGTCCGGGCCGCTCACCGGTTCTCGCCGTACCTGCGCGCCTCGTACAGCATGATCGACGCGGCCACCCCGATGTTCAGCGAGTCGACCGTACCCACCATGGGAATGCGCACCCGCCGCGACGCCCGGGCCAGCAGGTCCTCCGCCAGCCCCTCCCGCTCGCTGCCGAGCAGGAACGCCAGCGGCGGATCGTACGCGGCACCCCAGTGGTCCTCCTCCGCGGAACCCGACGTGGCCACCACCGCGACACCCCGCTCCGCGGCCCAGGAGAAGAACTCCGCGGCGTCGGGGGTGCGCACCACGTCGACGGCGAACAGCGACCCCATGCTGGCCTTGACCGCCGCCGGAGCATACGGGTCCACCGTGTCCCCGATCAGGATCACCCCCGCCCCGCCCACCGCGTCCACGGTGCGGATGATCGTGCCGAGATTGCCCGGGTTGGCGATGCGGTCCAGGGCGACGAAGACCGCCCCGCCCCGCGCGCTCAGACCGCCCAGCCCGCCGTCCCGGCTGCGCACGATAGCGGCGAGGCCGCCGGGCCCGTCACGGTCGACCAGACGCTGGAACAACTCCGCCCCCAGCCGCGCCACGGCCACACCCGCCCGCTCCTGCTCCTCGACCATGCGCCAGGCCGCCTGATGCGTCAGCAGCCCGGGCGCGACGAGAAGCGTCTCGACCTGCCACCCCGCCTCGACGGCGGCCCACACCGGCTGCAGCCCCTCGACGACGAACGCCCCCTCCCGCCGCCGGTGCTTACGGCCGGCGAGCAGCTTCACCCGCTTCGCGAGCGGGTTGGCGGCACTGGTGATGATGTCGGTCATGACGCTCTCTCGTGGTCGCGGGTCCGGGTGAGGGTACCCAAGCAGGCGACAGGCACCAAAACCGCCCCACGAAGGGAAGTCCCGCACCGGAATTCCCCCCTCTCAACCACCGCTTCACGGGCGGGATTGCAGAGAAATAAACAGGCACCCGAATTCCCCGCCGGAACGCTTATCCGGCCGAACGCGGACCCTTGCTCTTCTTGAATCAGCCAGGGCGGCACAGGGCCGCTCTCCGGATCCAGGAGGATTCATGCCCAGGACAGGTGCTCTCGCCGTCGCGCTGTCGTCGGCAGCGCTGCTCGGCTTCACCGCGCTGGCCGCCGCCCCCGCAGCCTCGGCCGCCGGCCCCGGCGACGGGAAGCCCACCGGGGCCCCCGCGCACAAGGCGACCGCGACCGCCGACGAGGGCAGGGGCGGCGACGAGATGCCCTACGGCGTGGCCCTGCGGATGCTCGACGACGGCTCGATGCCGATCGTCGCACTGACCCAGGACGACATCGACGACGACAGCGGCGACTGGCACCCCGCCGGATAACCCCTCCCGCCGAGCAGCCCCCGGGCACCCACCCGGCGCCCGGGGGCCGCGCTGCGCCAGAACATCGAGTCGCCGATCACACGGTGCGCCCGCATCATGGAAAGGAGCATCCGCCCTGGCACCCGGACCCGCGGCTACCGGCAGCGAGGAGACGCCGTGCACGACAAGCTGCTCCACAGGGCAGGCGGCCGGCTCACCCACCGCCACGACACCCACCCCTCCTCCTCCGCCGCCGCCGCGACCCGCCCCGAAGAACTCGTACTCGACCCCGCGAAGGTACGCGGACTCGGCGCAGGCACACTCGGCCCGCACGACGAGGCCGCACTCGCCCTGGAAGTCGCGGAGCTCCTGCCCCACGGCTGGGACCTGCCCTACAAACTGAAAGCGGCACTCCAGGACGTCATCGCACACCTCGGCAGCGAAGCCGACCTGATGAAATGGCTCGACGCCTTCCCCGGCCGCCCCCGCCTCACGGCACGGGTCTACGCCTTCCTCGGCCTCCTGGACCACTACGGCGACGCTCCCGAAGTCGTCGATGCCCTGCGCGATGCCCGCACCCGGGAGCCCTACCCGGCGGGCCTGCGCGACGTCCTCGTGCCCCAGACCGACACGGAAACCCTGTCCGACATGGGCTACCGCGTCGAGGCACTCCTCGCGGACGGCAACGTCGAGCAGGCCACCACGCTCGCCCTCGCCATCGCCGACTGGCTACGCCGCTCGCTCACCGGCCCCGCAGCCGACCTGATGGGTCACGCCCGGGCGGACATCGCTCAGGCGGCCGGCGAGGCGGCCGTTCCCCGGAGTCCGGCGGGCCCGTGACGGCCCGGTCACGTCGGCCGCCGGCAGATGCCCCAGGATGCGCACCCGCCCGTCGAATTGAGCAATTCCTTTACGGCGCGCCCCTCACCGATACGCGTTCCCCGCCTGCTGGAGCACTCCGCCACGGCGATGGTGCTGATTGCCGCGGTACTCGTCGCGGACTGGTTCCAGGGCCCGAACGTCGCCTTCGGCTCCGTGCTCGTGGCCGTGCCCGCGGCGGCCGCCGTCAACGGCAGCCGGCGCGCCACCGTGTTCTACGAGGTGATCGACTCCCCGTGGGGCGTACGCGCCATCATGGGCGACGTCCGGGGAAAGGGCCTGCGCGCGGTCCGGAAGCGCCACCGTCCTCGGCGTCTTCCGCGAAGCGGCCTACGACGAACCGGATCTGGCGCTCGTGGGCACCCGCATGCCGGACATTATGTCGACAAGCAGCGCTCACTCGGCGTTTTCGGGTTGCTTCCCCGCCCCAACTCTTGACGGCACCCACTTTGTGCGTGACTCTCCCGCAATATGGATCTCTCATTCACTGCGGGTCGGCGCCGTCTGCTGACTGCCGCCGCGCTCGCTCCGGCCGCCGCGCTCCTCGGCCCCGCCGCCCGCGTGCAGGCCGCCCCCGCATCCCCCACCGCCCCGGTCCTGGTGCCGTATCCGATGGACTCCTCCAACCAGGCCGCCTGGTGGACACCGGTCGCCACCTACCGCGGCGCCGGCGAGTACACGTACTTCGCCTTCGACGAGCCGGGCTCCTCCGCGGGCACGCACAGGGTCGCGATCGCCCGCCGCGACCCGGCGGGGCAGTGGACCCGCATCCCGGTCATGCAGGGAGGCGCGCAGGCCGAGTTCACGGACGACCCCGGCCACAACCAGCCGTCGATCGCCCGGGACGGCAGCGGCAGGTTCCACGTCTTCGCCTCGATGCACAACAACCCCTGGCGGTACTTCCGCTCGGACACCACCGGCTCCGCCCCCGTCGACCACTCCGCCGACCTGCCCGACCAGGGCGCCGGAGTCACGTATCCGGTGGTGGCCACGGCCCCCGACGGCGACGTGTGGCTGATCGCCCGGATCGACGAGGCGGACCGCCGCACCGGCAGGCTCTACCGGTGGCACGACGCCCAGTCGCGGTGGAGCAGGGCCGCGGTCTTCGCCGGCGCGGCGGACCGCGCCGTCTACCCGGACGACCTGCAGTTCGACACGGCCGGGAACGTACACCTGCTCTTCCAGTGGAGCCGCTTCCCGTCCTCGGCGTTCCGGCACGAGCTGTCGTACCTGAAGTACGCCCCGGCCACCGGCGCGTTCACCGACTCCCGGGGCGCCGCCGTCACCGCGCCCGTCTCCCCGGCCACCGCCGACGTGCTCCAGCCCCTCGGCCCCGGCGAGGTCTACAGCAGCGACAACACCTACACCGGGCCGGCCGTGCAGAGCGCGAAGCTCACCCTCAACGGCGCGGCGCCCAGGGTCGCGTACCGCTACCGGCCGACGGACGGGGGCAGCTTCCAGGTCCGCTACGCCTACCCCCAGGGCACCGCATGGGCCCGCCAGATGGTGCACCGCGGATCCGGGACCCGCGCGGCGCTCGGCATCACCTGGGACGCGGACGAGGGCAAGCGCGTCTACTACGTCACCGAGTCCGGCGCCGACCGCGCGTTCGTCGCCACCGAGTCGGGCGGCGCATGGACCGCCGCGACCGTCGCCCCCGGCCTGCCGGTCGACCGCCTCGCGGTCCGCCGCAACGCGAGCGGGCAGGACGTGCTGTACCTGGTGGACACCGCGGGCGGGCGGCTCTTCTACGGCCGCAACGACTAGACCCGCTCCGCCTCCGTGCCTTTCCGGGCAGGGCAGGATGGAAGAAGTACGCGGGCTGCGGTGGGCCGCTGAGATCATGGAGCAGGGCTTCGACCCGGCCCGGCACATCTAGGACGACCCCACCCGCGACGCGACGGGGAGGAGTGAGCGGTGGCGACGATCGGCGAATCCCTCGAAGCGGCGCTGCAGGCCACGGCCACCCGACCCATCCCGGTGAGCCCGCAGGCGCGGATGCGGTTCCTCGTCAGGACGGAGCAGCGCTCCCACCGCCGCGCCGCGGCCCGGCCCGGCTGCTCCCAGCGCCAGGTCGAGCGCTACCTGACCGGGAAGGCCCGGCGCCCCACCCCGCGCTCGCTGCCGCCCTGGAGCGCGAGGTCCGCAAGAGCTGGCAGCCCCGCGTACGGGCCCGCGCCATCCGCCAGGCCGCCCAGCGCGGCGCCATCGCGGAAACCCGCGCCCGCTTCGGGTTCACCGCCGCCCCACCGGTCTGATGGAACTTGACCTGGCTCATCGAAAATTGACCGTTCTCATCGAACCTTGAGCAGCCCGCCACAGGGACCGGGCTGAAGAGTTCAGGCTGTCTTCTCCGTCGGTGTGAGGCCCTTGTTGGAGATCTCTACTCGCCGAGGGGCTCCTTCCCGGAGACCGTCTTGTCGACGGTCTCCGGCACGCCATCATGCGGATCTCCCGCTCACCTCTCCGCGTTTCGGGCCCTGTCCTCCCGCGGGGAGCGGGCTTCTGCCGGCGCGCCACCAGCGGGGTGACGCCAGTGCGGCCAGACCGGCGCCGGCGGTGTTGAGCAGTATGTCGTCCACGGACGACACCCGGTCCAGCTGAAGGACGTACTGCGCTGTCTCGACCAGGACCGAGCAGCCGGCCCCGAGCGCGAGAACCCGCCGTACCGATGCCAGCGCCGCGAACTGCAGCGGGGCGAGGAACCCCAGCGCCGCGAACACCAGCAGGTTGCCGACGATCTGGCCCGTGTCCATCGTGAGCAGGTCCCGCAGCGGCACCAGGTTCACGACCGCTCCGTCCTCGTCGCCCGGCAGCAGGATCAACCAGACCGGCGGCACCGTCCCGTAGACGATGCCGACCTCGGCGAGCGACATGCGCCACGCCCTCGCCGCCCTGGCACCGGCGAGCCTCCGCCGGCGGGCCAGAGCCCACGCCGCCAGAGCCGCCAACGGCAGTGCGGCCACCGTGAGGAGCACCACCCCGGTGAACGTGCCGACCCAGCCGTGCCACCCTTCGAGTCGCACCCTGCCACCTCTGCTTCCATCCGGCTGTCATCGGCATTCTCACCGGCGGCACATATCGGCGGCGTATGGACCGGCGTTCGATGTCGTAACGAACAAGATCATCGCGACGGCAAACCCTGAGCTCAGCGCCGCTCAAGGTTCGGTGAGAACGGTCAGCCTTCGATGAGACAGGACACCGCGGCCAGCGGCCGCGGACGGCCGGCACCACTGTCGACCACACCAGCTCGCTCATCGCCGGATCCAGCAACGCCTCAGCGACCGCCACCACTTCGGGGAAGACAGCCGCATCCCGGCCGACCGTCCGCCACCGCATGAACTCGCCCCCCGCATCACCGCCCGCCAGCACATGCAGCCGCTGCGGCCAGAACTCCCCCCGCTCCCCATACAGCGCCTCCTCCCACCATCGGCACACCACCGCCCGGGCCAGCGCGAACACCCGCCCCGGCTCCGTACCCGCCCGCACTGCCCGCCGCGCCACCCGCGGCCACCGCCGCTGCGCCACCACCTCCGCAAGGCCGCGCACGTCGAGGTACTCGAGCTCCTGAGCGGCGTCGGCATCCAGAGGTGTGCTCGACGTCGAAGCGTCGCAGGAAGGACTGCCAGCAGCGGTCGACGTCCGCCTTGGTGGCGCCGGTGCCGGACCACCACAGCCAGACCGGCCGGTTCACTCCGTGGCCGGGCAGTTTCTCGACGGTCAGCCGGATGACGGTGCTCTTGATGAGCGGCAGCGGTCCCTCGTGGTCGATCCAGGCCGCCCGTCGGGTCAGCCTCGGGTGGAGCTGGTCCCACGCTCGCGCGGTCGCCGTGCCGTAGAGGCGTGTGTCGGTGGTGCTGGCGGCCTGCTCGGCGCCCCAGGCGGCGGGGTCGCCGAAGATGAACTCGCCGCCGTGCCTGGGCGGTCGGCCGCCCGTGGGGTGGGCCAGGTGGAACTCCTTGCGGGAGGGTGCCGGGCGGCGCATGACCCCCTCCGAGCGCATCCGGCCCAGGATCTGTACCGGCAGGCGGCCGAGCAGGTGGGCGATGCGGGGTGCGTCGTAGCCGGAGTCGAGCACGACCAGGATCTCCGGGTCACCTTCACGCCACTGGCCGGCGGCGATGAGCCGCTGGACGACCTCGCGGAGCTGGCGCGTGGTGACGGCCGCGAGGTCGGCGCCGGGCTGAAGGCGGACGGCGTCCAGCAGCGCGGTCCAGGAGGTGCGGCCGGCCTCCAGTGCGGCCACGATCGAGTACGGCCAGCCGGGGATCATCTGGTGCTTGGCCTCCCCCGCGGCCGTAGGTGTGGCAGAACGAGCGGTCCGGGCAGGTCGCCGCGTCCGGCCGCAGCCACGGCGAGACATCGACCGCCAGGACCAGACGGCCGTCCGCGGCCCTCGGCAGCGGTGTTGCGGTGATCGTCTGCCGGAGCTGGTCGACGTCCAAGCGGCCCTTGTTCAAGCCGCCGTACAAGGCGCCGTGGCCCCGGCGGTGTTCCGGGGCGAGCGCCAGGTCGACCAGCGTCTTGACCGGCCCGTCCGTACACGGCCGGGCGTCAGCCAGCTCGAACAGCGCGTCCTCACGTCCGCGCAGGCAGTCGTAGAAGGCGCCACGGAAGCGTGACAGCGTCCCCAACGCGTCCTGCGGGGCGTCTTGTTGCAGCACACTCGTCTCCACGGGCCTCGGTCTGATCGGTGCGTCCTTGGCCGGAGCACATGATCAAGCCGAGGCCCGGCCCGAGTCCGGCGAATGCCCAGGTGAGCGACCCAGTTCGAGGCCCGTTTCGACCTCTTCAGATAAACGACTTCCCAATGAGGATGTCAAGCAGCCATCGTGACTGGTGGTGCAGTTTGATAGCACGCTCCGTCGCGGATCATGGCCCAGAGAACGTTGGCCCTTCGACGGGCGAGGGACAGCACGGCCTGCTTGTGACCTTTCCCCTCAGCACGCTTCCGTTCGTAGTACGCCCGTGACGCGGGACACGACCTCAAGCTGGCCATGGAGGAGAGGTAGAAGGCCCGCAGGAGGCCACGGTGGTAGCGGCGGGGTCGGCGCATGTTTCCGCTGACGCGGCCGGAGTCGCGTGGAACCGGTGACAGGCCGGCGAAAGCAGCCAGCCGGTCTGATGTGCCGAAGGCTTCCATGTCGCCGCCGGTCGCGGCGATGAAGGTGGCCCCGAGCATGGCGCCCATGCCGGGCAGGCTGCGGATCACTTCGGCATGCGGGTGTTCGTGAAACCGGGCCTCGATTAGTGCGTCGAGCTCGGCGATCTCCTCTTCGAGGGCCATCACCCCCTTCGCGAGGCGGCCCACCATCGAGGCGGCCAGCTTCTCGCCGGGCAGTGCGGTGTGCTGGGCCTGGGCGGCCTCGACGGCGGCCTGGGCGAGTGCGGCGGCGCCTTTGACCTTGCGGTTCTTCAGCCACGTCTCGATTCGCTTGGCGCCGCTGCGGCGGATTGCGGCTGGCGTCTGGTAGCCGGTCAGCAGCAGGATCGGCCCCTTGTTCGTCAGACTGAGCGCACGCTCCAAGGCCGGGCAGACTTCGAGGAGTTGTTCCCTGAGCCGGTTGATCTGGCGGGTGCGGTCGTTGACGAGGTCGGTGCGGCGCCTGACCAGGATCTTGAGGTCTACGGCTATCTCGTCACCGGGACGGAGCACGCCGAGGTCCTTGCGCATGCGGGCCTGGTCGGCGATGACGAAGGCGTCCTTGGCGTCCGTCTTGCCCTGGCCTCGGTAGGCGGCTGATGCCTGGTGAACGGCGAGGCCGGTGAGGTAGACCATCGGCTGGTCGTGGCCGAGCAGCAGGCCGATGAGCAAGGCGGCGCCGCCGTGGTTGATATCCACCGCCCACAGCGCGTCCTCAGAGAGTGCGAGTACGTCGCCGATCAGCTCCAGCAGCGCGGACTCGTCGTTCAGGACTCGCCGTGACAGGAGGCGTTCGCCGTGCGCGTCGATCACCACGCAGTGGTGGTGTTCCTTGCCGATGTCCACCCCGGCCCAGATCTCGGGCACGGTCACCTCCGCCAGCTCGTCGTCACAGTAGTCCCGCAGACGACCTCGCCGACGTTGTCCTACACAGCGATCGAGTCGCGTATCCCAATTAGCGGTCGAGTCGTCGCGGGGCTCCGGGCGGCCAAGTCATTTGAGCCATCGAGCGGCGACAAGCTGACAGCCATACCCGGAACCCCTGGGCCAGACGATCCTACGAATGACCGCCTCAGGCCCACGCTTGGAAGGTAGGACAAGCTGAGCCAGTCGTAGGTCAAGGTTGAGCCAGACAAGATGGCTCGCCGCCATCGTGCAAAGGGGAGGCGACGCTGTTCAATTGGTCGAGGTCTTCCATCTTGACCATGTGGTCGCTTGTGGAGACACCACCTGCGTCACGGAGGCTACGCACTGCCTTGTGGATAACGGGCTCCGTCGACCCGGTGAGCAGCCAACTCCGGCATCTTGATGGGAATCTCCCTTGGCACGCTGACCCGTTCGCCGTGGGTGATTGCCAGATGCTGGGGCAGATGCGCCGCTCGCTGGGGTCCAGGGCGCTCGGCAAAGTCGACCCGACGTCTGGCGGCCACGTCACGGCGACGGCGATACGGGGGCGCAGGGTTAGGCACTGGCGGAACTCGTCGCACGTGATGATCCGGCTACCGCAGGCCTGCAGGTCGTTACCGTTGTCGGTCGCGGTTGTCATTCGACCGAGTTCTCTCTGGCGCCCGAGGCGATTCAGGCACTACACACGATGCAGTGAGCCAGTGATGGCACGGGCGAACGGGGAACCATATGGATCCGGAGCTTGCGGGCCTTGCTTCCGTGGCCGCTGCGACAGTGGTGCAACTGCTGACGACGGCCGGTTGGGAGCGGGCACAGAACTCGATGGGTGCGCTATGGCGTCGCGTGTACCCAGACCGGGCGGACACAGTGGAGTCCGAACTCGAAGAATCCCGTGCGGTGTTGCTCGCCGCACGAGAGGATGCCAACGAACCGGCCGAGGCCGAACTGGCCGAAGCGGAGTTGGTCAGCGAGTGGCAGGGCCGACTGCGCAGGCTGCTCGCGGCCGAGCCCGCACTCGCCGCGGAACTGCGCAGAATCCTCGCCGTCGATCTGAGCCCGGAGCCGCCCGGCAGCGGCCGGGAGGAGCCGTCGGTGACGGTGTCCGTGCGGGCCTTGGACAGCAGCCGGGTCTACGTCGCCGGGCGGGATCAGCACATCACCGGCGGGGGTGATCGATGAGCCCCGAAGAGCCGCAGATGGATCGCGGCACTGAACGCCCGGACTCCGCAGACCCCCCGGCGGACAGCGGGCACGGCACGTCACGTGCTGCGGGCGACGGCATCCACATCGAGGCATACGCCCGCGATAGCGCAGGCGTCAACGTCGCTGGCCGTGACCAGCACTTCCACTACGTCGATGGAGTGCGTGAACGCCGCCGCGCTGAGGCGGGCGGACCGGTGCCGGACTGCCCCTATCCAGGGCTGGCCGCCTTCGGACAAGAACACGAGCGGTGGTTCTTCGGACGAGAGGCGCTCATCGCCGAGTTGACCGACCGCCTCGACCGACGCCTGGACTCGGGCCGGCTCCAGGCGGTCGTGGCCCCGTCGGGCGCGGGCAAGTCCTCGCTGCTTCGGGCCGGGCTGCTGCCGCACCTGGACCGGGCCGCGCTGCCCGGCTCCGACCGGTGGCCGAAACTCTTGCTTACCCCCAGCGCCCACCCGCTCCGTGCCCTGGCTGACCAGATCGTGGCGCTCCGCGGCGCAGGCCTGGACTTGACGGCCGCTGATCTCGTCGCCGACCCACCGCGGTGTCTCTCGGTCCTAGACGAGGCCCTGCGCAACGACCTGCCGACGCAGCCGACGCGGGCAGTCATCGTGGTCGACCAGTTCGAGGAACTCTTCACGCTCTGTACCGACGAGCAGGAACGGCGCTCTTTCGTCACACTGCTCGCCCGCCTTGCGGGCGGCCAAGCCTACCCCGACACGGAGGACCCCCCGCGTGCCCTTGTAGTCCTGGGCATCCGGTCCGACTTCTACGCCGCGTGCGTCGATCACCCTCCCCTGCGCGCCGCGCTGCAAGACGCCCCGCTGGTAGTCGGCCCCATGACAGACGAGGAGTTGCGCGAGGCAGTCCTGCTGCCCGCCAGAGACGTGGGGCTCGACGTAGAGGACGGACTGGTCGAGCTGCTCCTGCACGACCTGGGGGCCACCAAGGCGATGGGTCCCGCCGGGGAAGCGCGCTACGAGGCCGGGCGCCTGCCGCTGCTCGCACACGCCCTGCGAGTCTGCTGGCAGCAACGGCACGGCGCCACCCTCACCGTGCGCGGGTACCGCGACACCGGAGGCATCCAAGGCGCCATCGCCTCGACCGCCGAACACGTCTATAGCGGCCTCGACGATGACGAGCGGCGCGTGGCGCAGTCGCTCTTCCTGCGGATGGTACGGGTCGCAGACAGCACGGAGGACGTCCGGCGGCGCCTGGGCCGCGCAGAGTTGGCGGATGCCGGCGGCGGCCTCGCCGAGCCGGTGGTGGATGCGTTCACCCGGGCCCGGCTACTCACCCGCGAGCAGGAAACCGTCGAGATCACGCACGAGGCTCTGCTGCACACGTGGCCCCGGCTGCGCGGCTGGATTGACGCCGACCGGGCCGGGCGCCTCATCCACCAGAACCTGGAGGAGGCGGCGGCCACGTGGGACGAGAGTGGCCGTGACTCAGCGCTTCTCTACCGCGGCAGCCGCCTTGAGATTGCGCGCACGTGGGCGCTCAGCGCCCCGCCACACAGCCTGAGTGCGACCGCGCAGGCGTTCCTCGCTGCTGGGGAGCGGGCGCGGCGCCGCACTGCCCGGGTGCGGAACACCGTTATCGCCGTCCTCACCGTTCTTACCCTGCTCGCCTCGGGCGCTGCAGGCGTCGCGTTCAAGCAGCAGGGCGAGGCGGTACACCAGCGGGACCTCGCCGTCTACAACCGGGTCGTCGCCGAAGCCGACCGGCTGCGCGGCACGGACCAGTCACTGGCCGCCCAACTCGACCTGGTGGCGTACCGGATGCGGCCCGGCGACGAGACGTACACCCGGCTGCTGAACTCCGGGAACATCCCGCTGTCCAAGCAGATGAGGGGCCACACCGAACGGGTCTCCTCGGTGGCGTTCAGCCCGGACGGGCGCATCCTGGCCACCGGCAGCGGCGATGCCACGATCCGACTGTGGGACACCTCCGAACCACGCAGCCCTCGCGCCCTGGGACGCCCCCTGACCGGCCACACCAAGGCTGTGATGTCCGTGGCGTTCAGCCCGGACGGGCGCACCCTGGCCACCGCCGGTGACGACCGCGACCGGTGGGTCCGCCTGTGGGATGTGTCAGACCCGTCGGATCCCGAGCCTGTCGGCCAGCCCCTGACCGGCCATGACGCCGTCATCAGCGGGGTGGCGTTCAGCCCGGACGGCGACCTGCTTGCCAGCAGCTCCGGCGATGCCACGGTCCGGCTGTGGGACGTGTCGGACCCGGCCGATGCCAAGCCGGTAGGCAAGCCACTCAAGGACGGTCCGGGCAGGCTCTGGGCTGTGGCTTTCGCCCCGAACGGCAAGACGCTAGCCACCGGGGCCGACGACTTCAGGGCCCGGTTGTGGGATGTTTCGGACCCGAAGAAGCCAAAGCGGCGCGGGGCCCCGCTCAAGGGCCACTCCAACACCGTCGCGTCCCTCGCGTTCAGCCCCGACAGCCGGACCCTCGCCACGGGCAGCGGTGACTCTACCGTTCGGTTGTGGAACGTCGGGGATCCTGACAAGCCCACGTACGCCAACCAACTTCTCATGGGGCGCAGCACCGTGGTCGCCTCGGTGGCGTTCAGCCCGGACGGGCGGACTTTGGCCACCGGCAGCGGAGACTCGACTATGCAGATCTGGAGCGTCTCCGACCCGACACGTCCCAAGGCACTGGGGCAGCCTTGGACGGGCCACAGCAACACCGTCGCGGCGGTGGCGTTCAGCCCCGACGGACGCACCCTCGCCTCCGGCAGCTACGACCAGACGGCACGGCTGTGGGACATACCGCGCACGCTGCTGACCGGCCACTTCAACGGTGTGATCGGGGTGGCGTTCAGCCCGGACGGGCGGCTCTTTGCCACCGGCGGCCACGACGGGGCGGTGCGGTTGTGGGACACGTCGGAGCATGGGCGTCCCAAGCTGCTCGGCCGGGGGTTTCAGGCTCATACCGAGGGCGTCAGGTCCCTGGCGTTCAGCCCAGACGGGGAGTTCCTCGCGAGTGCCGGGTATGACGGCGTGATCCAGCTGTGGGACATCTCCGATCCGTCCACACCCAAGTACCTGGGTGATCCTCTGACCGGACACGAGGGCGGTATCTGGACCATGGCGTTCAGCCCGGACGGAAAGACCCTGGCCACCGGCGGCCAGGACGCCACGATCCGCCTGTGGGATGTCACGGAGCCGGACCGTGCCGGGCCGATCGGCCGTCCGGTGCGGCACCACGAGGGCATGGTGCTCACCGTGGCGTTCAGTCCGGACGGCGACATGCTGGCCAGCGGCAGCTACGACACCACGGCTCAGCTGTGGGACGTCCGCGACCGGGCCAGACCCGAGCGCGTCGGCCGGCCGCTGAAGGGCCACATCAATGGCGTCGCCTCCCTTGCGTTCAGCCCGGACGGAAAGACCCTCGCCACCGGCAGCAATGACTTCTCGGTGCGCTTGTGGAACATCTCCCGGCCCAAGCACCCCACCGCCCTCGGCGAGCCGCTGACCGGGCACACCGATTCCGTGTTCGCCCTCGCCTTCAGCCCAGACGGCAGCACCCTCGCCACGGGCAGCTACGGCCAGTCGTCGGTGCAGCTGTGGGATGTCCGCGCGCCTGCCCGGCCGAGCCGTCGCGGCCTGCCGCTGAAAGCCCACGCCGACTCTGTGTACGCCGTTGCCTTCAGCCGGGACGGGAAGACGCTGGCCACCGGTAGCCTCGATCAGTCGGCCCGGTTGTGGCAGCTCGACGTGGGGACGAGTATCGAGAGAATCTGCGTCGACACCCAGCCCCTCAGCCCCCGGCAATGGCGCCGCTTCGTCGGAGACGGCCCCGCGTACGCCCTACCGTGCCCCTGACCTGCATAGGCCAAGGCTGATCGAAAGGCGTTGTTGTGGCGGAGCAATGATCTTCAGGGGGCTGGACTGCTTTGGTCTGGTGTTTCGTCTTTAGGGGTGGGACTCGGGATCGCTGGAGCGGTTGCGTTCGGGCGTGGTGGGCGTGGCTTGGGGGTGTGTGCGGTTTGGTTGTTCGGGGGTCTGGTCTGCGGTCCGGTAGTTGTGTGGGATTGATCTTGGGTTTCTCGTAGGTGTGGTGGTGCGTCTATAAACGGCTGCGTTTTCTGGGGGCTTTGGGGTGCGGTGTGGCTGGTCAGTGGCGTGTATGGGTGAGGAAGACCCGGAGGGGATCGTTCGCGTTGCTGGCCAGGCGGGGCAGCCCGAGTCGCTGGGCGATGAGGCTGAGGGCGTCGTCGGCGGTGCGATGTGGCCGGTTCGGCAGGGTGGCGAGTGCGCGGGCGAGAGCAACGGTTTCGGGGTAGGTGATCAGGTCGCGCGCCAGGAGTGTGGGGGAGGCGCTGCCCGTGGTGGTCAGGTGGGGGTTGGTCGCGCAGAGCTGGTTGAGGCGGGTGTGCCAGCGGTGGGTGAGGTGTTGCTGGTGGTCGTACCAACGGGTGGTGATGGCGCGCGCTGTGGTCCAGGCGGTGGCGGCGCGTGGGTGCCGTAGGAGTCGCTGGTGTGCGTGGTGCGCCATGGCGAGTCCGGGCGCGGCCCAGGTGCGGACGGTGGTGGTGAGTCGTGGGTCGGAGGCGGCTTGGTGGTGGCGCGGGCACACCAGTCGGTGCGGCGGCCGATGAGCCCAGGCGGTGCCGGTTGTGCCGTGGCTGCGATGGCGGGTGCACAGGGTGCAGGCGCGGACGGGCTGCTGCTCGGCCTCGAGTCGTTTCCAGCGTGCAGCGGCTGCGGTGCGGTGGGCGTCGTCGTTGGGGGCGAGGCGGGGCAGGGCGCGCGCCAGGTGGGGGAGTGGGATGCGGGTCAGGGCGGCGAGGTGGTGGCAGGCGGCATGGCTGAGGTGGAGTTCAGCTGTCGGCAGCGTGCCGTGGCCGGTCAGGGTGACGCCGGCGCCGTCAAGGAGTTGGGGGAGCGTCAGCCGGAAAGTTTCGGCGAGGCGCTGGCCGTATGAGGCGGTCGCCTCGCCGAGCAGCGGCCGTACGCGGAGCACGCCCGGTGCTGCTGATGGGGCCCGTAGCCATGCCGCTGCGGGTGAGGACGCCGCGCTGCGCGGGGGCGGCTGCGGCCGCGGTACGGGCCGTGGCGTCTGTCCGGGTCACGGGGTGTTGGTATTCCGGCTCCGGGACCGGGTGCGGGGTTGGTAGTGCTGTTCGGCAAGGTGGTCGAGGCGGATGGCGTCGAGGGTGGTTTTGGTGATGCGTTCGGTGCCTTGTCGATGAGGGCGGTGATGGCGGCCTGGCGGATGAGTCGGGCGAGGCTGCCGATGCGGCCGGCGGTGCGTTCGTGCAGGTACGGGGCCAGCCGGGGGAGGGCTCCGGGCCAATGGTGGCGCAGGTCGAGCGCGCCTTCCATGGCGGTGATGAGGTCGCGGAAGGGCTCTTCGTTGCCGAGGCGGGCGGGGAAGGCGGCGCAGTCGATGAGGGAGGCGCGTCCGGCGAGCTGCGCACCGCGTACCCCGGTGAACAGGGGTGTGGTGGTGACGTCGATGCCGGCGTAGACGAAGGTGGCGCCGATGCGTTCGGTGAGGTCTTTGATCAGGTCGGCGCTCTGGGCGCCGGTGGTGGTGCGGGGGTTGAGCCGGTGGATCTCGTCGATCATCACCAGCTGGACACCTGCAGAGGTGTAGGTGTGGCAGACGGCGTTGGTGATCTGGGCCTGGGACATGCCGGCTGTGACGGGGATGCCGAGGTAGCGGGCGAACTCGATGGCGAGGGTCTTGGCGCTGGCGGCGGGTGGGACCAGGACGTAGGCGACCGGGGCCTGACCGGCTGTTGCTGTGGGGCCGTGGCGGCGGGTGTGGCGAGGTGGCAAGCGCGGCCGACCTGGAGCAGGGCGGTGGTCTTTCCGGCGCCTGCGGGGCCGGTGACGATCAGGGATGGCCGTGCGGTGACGGCCTGGTGGCGACCGAGGATCATCAAGGTGCGCACGTTCTTGGCGAGCGCGTCGATGGCAGGGGTGCGCACGGTGACGAACCGCGAGTGGTAGGCCAGGCGTTCCTCGAGGCTGCGGGGCGGTGCGCCGGGCAGGGGAGGGGCTGCCACGGGGGTGGTGGCGAAGGCATGGAAGCCGTCCCAGGCGGTCACCGACTGAAGCTGCGGATCAGGGGCGTCGTCGGCGGTGCTTGCCGCGGCCCCGGGAGACCGGTCCGCCGTCGACGGGGACCTGCGGGCCGATGCATCGCTCGTGCGCGGCGAGGCGTTCACCACTGCTCGGCTTCCGCTTCGGCGTCCCACAGCCCGTAGCCGCCTGCCTCGGCCGGCGCCGCGCTTGTGCCTTCCGGATCGCCAGTGCCCGGCTCCGTGGCCGGGTCGGTGCCGATGAGGTCGTCCAGGCTTTCGTTCCAGTCTGGTTCCGGGGCTGGTGCGGTCTCTGCTGCGAGCGGGCGCCGCTGCCCGGGCAGGTCGGGCAGATGCACGGTCGTACGGCGGGCATGACGTTGCTCTCGGCGGCCGGTTTCGTGTTCTGTCCCAGCAGAGCTGCGAGTACGGCGCAAGAGCTGGTCCAGGGCGTCGGCGAGATCGGCTTCGTGCTGCTCGCGGTCCCCGCGCTGTTCGACCTCGGCCTGGATGTGGCGCCAGACGCTGTCGTTGAAAGGCTGGTGGACGTGGTCGCGATGGATCCACGGGATTTCGTGGAGCTGTCCGTCGGTGAGGCGGACGAAGATCTGGCGGGCGTCGTGGGGGTTGTGGTGGACCTCCCACTTTCCGTCCTTGGCGGGCGACGGGGGAGCGCTGGCTGCGGTGGGGGTCAAGGATGTCGTGGTTGTAGGTGCGGTAGTCGAGGCGGATGCCGCGTTCGGTGATGGGCTGCCAGCGAACGGGCAGCAGTTCGAGGTAGTCGGCCCTACTCAGTGGTACCGGCACGTAGCCGCTGATGGTGAGCAGCGCGGCCCACATCCGGTTCGGTGTGAGGGCGGTTTTGGGCAGGACGGGGTGGCGCAGTCCGTCGTGGGGCCGGTTCTGCCAGCCACAGGTGATCCATTCGTCGAGGAAGTCCTGCAACTGAGGGATCGTCCACCGCGTCTCGGCCGCAGTCTTGGAGCCGCGGCGCTGGGGGTTGGAGCCGGTGTGGCCAGCGACGTGCTGGCAGAACAGGTCGTTGATCGAGCCGAAGGTCCGCTCCACCACGGCCTTGGCCTGCGGCCGCCTCGGTGGAGCGGGCTGCACACTCACTCCGAGTGCTTCGCAGGCGGTGACGAAGCCCTGTGAGAGGTAGATCTTCCCGCGGTCGACGACGATCGTCTCGGGCACGATCACCGGGCGGGCGGCTGCTCCCTCCAGGCGTTCGTCCAGTGACAGCATCCGCTCGAAGGGCACCTCGGCCCGCGACAGGTGAAGTGACTGGGGCCAGGCTGGCCTGGCTGGATGCGGGACGGCCATTTCCGCCAGGAGGAGGGCGGCGTCGACAGCTTTGGTGCTGTGCGGGCGCAGGACGGCGGCCAGGATGGAGCGGGTGGCGACGTCGACGGCGATCGTCAGCTCCGGCCGACCAAGGCTGCCGTCCTCAAGGAGAGCCATGATGTCCAGGCGATCTGCACCTGCTCCCCGGGCCGCTGCACCACCGGCGACGCCGACGAGGCGCGGGCGGGTGCGGTGGCGGTACGCGCCGGGCGATCGGCCGGGTCGGCCAGCACGCTCACCAGCCGGTAGAACGTCGAGCGTGACGGCATCTCCACCACCCCACGCCCGTGCGTGTCCTCCAGGATCTGCCCGACCAGTACCTGCAATCCCTTCACCGTCCCCTTCGACCGGCCCCGCTGGCGCCGCAGCGCTTCGCACCGCGGCCACGACCCGCTCGTCGGCATACCCTGTCGGATGACGACCACGGGCCGGCACCGCGCGCTTGTCGACCAGCCCCCACAAACCCTGCTTGCGGTAGGCGTGCCGCATCCGCTCCACCGTCGTACGCGTCACCCGGGCGAAGCCGAGCGCCGCCAGCTCCTTCGCTTTGGCCGCGTCCCGCTGCGCCAGGGTCCACCGCTCGGGGTCGTACTCCGGCCGCATCGTCTGGCCGTCACGACCACTCTCAGGGCGCGGCCATCCGGTCTCCACCTCCCGGATGCGCCCGCTGCTGGGCCGCCACCGGAACGGTCTCGAACAGTCCCCACTGCGGCACCGCGTCCGGTGCCCGCGCGCCCACTACTTCGAAGTCTGGGTCGGCGAACAACCGCCCCAGCAGCAGTCTCGTTTCGGTGCCGTCCTCCTGCAGCAGGTAGACCTGCTGGCCCTGCAGGGCGGCGACCTGCCAGGTCTGTCCCCGGTAGGCGACGTGCGCGCCGACCTCCACCACCGGCCGCTGGCTTTTACCGTGCGTGCCGCACACTGCGCTCGTCCCTTCCTTCGCCGCCCCTGGAGCCCAGCCGCTCTTCGACACCCCTACCACCACGTTCTGCGTCAGCGCAGACCAGTGCCTCCTCGTGCAGCGGCTCATCAAGAGGCGTCGTCAGATGCCCGCACCACAGCGCGTGATAGACGGCCGGCAGCACTCGCAGAGGATCACCTACTGCGGCTGCACCGTCGGCCAGCGGCCCGGGCCCGGCGAACGCCTCAGCCAACGCGGCCCGCAGCTCGGGCGGCCCCTGATTGCCTGGGTGGCGGTAGCCGGCCAGCCACCGCAGGTTCGCCGCCGCCACCGCTGGAGGTGGCTCGAGGCGACGGTACACCCAGCCCACGCGGGCACACACCGCCTCCATAACCATCCGCGCCCGCTGCGCCCTGTCTCCACCGGTGGCCGGGCTGGAGGGACAGTCGGCGAGCAGGCCGGTGCCGGCCGCGTATCGGGCGAACAGCTGAGGCACCCACGAGCGCACCCGCCCGTCGGCCGTGTCCCGCCACAGCAGCCGTACCGGACGTGCGGCCTGGCCGGTCACGTCGGGACTCCGGTCCAGGACCATCAGCTGGGTGCGCATCGCTGCCGAACCGTGTACGACGTGCCGTCCGGTGGTCACCGACCACCACCAGCCCGGCCCTCACCGGCGGCCCGGAACGACCGGAAACGCCGATACCGGCGCCAGATCCTCGAACCGCACCGACGCCGCCGCCTGATCCCACGGCAACTGCGTCAACCGTCCGGCGGCCGTGACGAACGCGGCCTCGATTCCCTCACCGCCGCCCCCTGCGGTAGCCTGCTGCACCCGCCTGCCGTGCTCGTGCCCTTCCACACCCAACAGCCAAGTCCATGGCGGGCTGCTGAACGCCGTGATCCGGATCCCCCACCCGAACGGGTGAACGGAGATCGCGTCGATGACTACCTGGACCTGCTCGGAACATGCCGCCGCGACCTTGCCGCCTTGCGCGCCGCGTTCTCCGAGCTGCTCACCGGCTGCGATGCCGACCGCGTCCCATACGGCAGGCACACGGCAGGCACGAAGAAGGCCGCGTCAACCGGTTGCTGCGGCGCTTGGCGCCCGTCGTCCCGGCCGGCCACTGTCCCGTGTGCGCGCAGCCGCTCCCGCCCACCGGACCCCGGCCCGGGCACTGTGCTCCCGCTGGTGCTCCGTACGGGCCAAGACCTTCCGGAAGAAGGGATGGCTCTAGTACTACAGGGCTAGATCTTGATCATGGGGTTGGGAGAGACTTCGTCCATGGCAGCGACGCAAGCCCGTGATCAAGATCTCCCGCAAGGCGCGGTAACCCGTGCTGAATTAGCCGTGTGGAAGCGCGAGTTCACTGCGCTGCGCGAGCGGATCAGTCCGCTGTTCTACCGCCCTGAATCCCGCGAGCACGCCCACCAGTACCTGCGTGGGCTCCTTTCGCCGCTCCAGCGGAAGAACGGCTGGACCATTGCCGAGTTCGCTGGCGCCAAGGAACCCAAGGCGCTCCAGCGGTTCTTGAATCTCACCCCCTGGAGCGCGGACCTGCTGCGGGACCTGACCCGCGACTACGCCATGGAACATTTCGCGGACCCCCGGGGCGTGCTCATCGCCGATCCCACCGGATTCGCCAAGAAAGGGAGGAAGTCGGCCGGGGTCCAGCGCCAGTACTCCGGCTCCCTCGGGCGTATCGATAACTGCCAGATCGGGACATTCCTGGCCTACGCAAACCGCAGCGGCGACCGCGTCCTGATCGATCGGGAGCTGTATTTGCCGCAGGAGTCCTGGTGCGCTGACTTCGAGCGCCGCCGCGAGGCGGGAATCGATGACGAGGTGGTCTTCCGTACCCGTCCGCAGCAGGTCCAGGCCATGATCGAGCGCGCGGTGGCGGCTGGGGTGCCGTTCTCGTGGTTCACGGCGGACGAGGAGTTCGGTCAGAACCGCGGGCTGCGCAGATTCCTGGAAGAAGGCGGCACCGCGTACTGCATGGCCGTTCCGAAGTCCACCGACATCAACACCGGGGGCGTCACCACCAACCCTGATTGCCCGACCCGCTTGGACGTCCTGGCGGCCGGCTTGCGGCCGGGGGACTTCACGCGCCGCGCCTGCGGTATCGGCGCGAAGGGGTTTCGGACCTACGACTGGGCCGTGATCGCCGGGCGCGAGAGACACCTGTATGTGATCCGGCGCAACATCGACAACGGAGAGATCTCCTACTTCCACTGCCACAACCCGCGCCAGGAATCGCTGTCGGAATTGGTCGCGGTCATCGGACTGCGCTGGCCGGTCGAGGAGTGCTTTGAGGCCGCGAAACAGCAGGCCGGGCTGGACAACTACCAGGTGCGCAAGTACGACGCCTGGTATCGCCACATCACCATGTCCATGCTGGCGTTGGCATTCTTGGCGGCGATGGCGCGGGTCGCGAAAAAAGGGCTCCGCAAGACCGGACGAGCCCAGGAGGCCACGAGTGCACGCACGCCGACTCGCAGCCTTGACCATCGCCGAGGTTCGACGGTTGTTCAACTTGATCGGTTCCGCTCGCACCCTGGTTGACCTCGGGCTTCGCTGGTCGATCTGGCGTCGTGAGCATCAGGCCGAAGCTCGTCGCCATCATTTTCGGAGGCGATTGCCACTCCAGATGATCAAAATCTAGCCCTGTAGTACTAGGACGCGTATTTGGTTGTGATCAACGGGTGGTCCGGGTGAGGTCCTTGAGCCAGATCACCGAGGCGCGCAGGTGGAGTCCGGCGAGGTAGCTTGCGGGTGACTTGTCGTATCGAGTGGCGATGCCTCGCCATGCCTTGAGCTTGTTGATCAGGCGTTCGACGGTGTTCCGCTCCTTGTAGAGGTCGGCGTCGTGGCTGAGGGGCCGGCCTCCTGCGGAGCCCTTCTTCTTCCGGTTGGCGGCCTGGTCCTTCTTCTCCGGGATGACCGCCTTGATGCGGCGTTTGCGCAGGTGGGCGCGGTTTCCACGGGACGAGTACGCCTTGTCCGCGGCGACTGCGCCGGGCCGGGTACGGGGACGGCCGACGGGCCCGCGGACCCGTACCTTCTTGAGCACGGGGATGAACTGCGGGCTGTCGGCGGCCTGTCCCGCGGTCAGGATGAACGCCAGTGGGCGGCACTTCCGGTCGCCGGCAACATGGATCTTGCTGGTCTGTCCGCCCCTGGAGCGTCCGAGCAGAGCGGCCTTCAGCCGGAGTCTGCGTCGGCGCCGGATGCGCCGTCGTTCTTCCCGCTCGGGACCGCCTCCGGCCTCCTGCCCGGTTTGTTCGCCGCAGCCGCCCCCCTTGACCTGGCCTTCTCCGCCTCGGTGGCAGCCTTCTCCAAAGCGGTGAGGACGCCCTCGTCCAGGTGCATCCCGGCAGCGTCGTGGTGGGCCCGCGCCGTGGTGGAGTCGATGCTGACCAGGGACAGGTCTACCTCACCCCGCTTCGCGGCTTCCGCGATCAGGCCCTCCAGCAGGGCATCGAAGACCCCGGCGTCACGCCACTGCCGGAAGCGGTTGTGGACGGTCGACCAGGCGCCGAACTCCACCGGCATCTCCCGCCACTGCCCGCCCGTCTTGAACCGCCAGATCACGCCCTCGAACTGCTGCCGCAGCCGCTCGGGGTACGGGCCGTACTCGCCGATCGGCAGATACGGCGCGATGAACTCCCACTCCGCATCCGTCAGTTGCACTCGCGTCACCCAGGAAGGTCTACCGGTCCAGGCCCTGCCGCGAAGGCAAACCCCGCAGATTGATCACGACGCAATACGCGCCCTAGGCCCGCTCCGCCCCGTGGAGCACAACAGTCCGCGGACAGACAGGGGCCTTCGGGCGCCGCGGCCCGGGGTGTGTGGACTGCCGGGCGGTGGCCCGGCCCTCGCGGCAGGGCGGCTAGAGGCCGCCGCGCCTGGATGGGAAGTGGGTCGGCCTCGCCACCACGGTGTCGGGGTGTGCGGGGTCGACGAATTCCACCGGCCTGACCAGCCCGTACGGCCCGCTTCGGTGCCCTCGGAGCTTGGGGGGCTCGGAACGGCGCCGCGAGGCGCGCACGCGGCCGTACAACGCCGCCCCCGCCGCGCTGCGTTCGCTCCTCACGCCGCGGAGAGCGGCCTCAGCCTCCCAGGACGAAGCGGTCGGCCGGATCTCGAACACACGCTGGCCGCGCCGAAGGGGTGGTGATGGTTCCGAGGGCGGTGGCGTAGCAACTCGAATTATGAGTAGAACGACAAAATATTGAGTCAACTGTGCTAGGTTGGCGCCATGGCACTCAGTACCGAGGAAGCGCTGCGGCTGACGGTGGCCGCGCTCATGAGTCGTACCCGTGAGACCCAGACCGCTCTGGCTGCGGCGATCGGTATGGACCAGCGGGCCCTGTCGCGTCGTCAGACCGGGGCGAGTCACTGGCTGTTGGACGACGTCGACCGCCTGGCCGCTCACTGGGGTATGACCTCGCTGGACCTGCTGGCCGGCCCCACGCATGCCGCCACGAAGCTCCCGGCCCCACCGTCCACCGGCAGTCGAACTTCTGCCCCTGCCCCTGCCGAACCGCCGGTGCGGCCGTCGGCCGGCTCCGAACCGGCCCCGGCGGCAACCCCCCGGCGCGCCACCAGTTCGTCGGCGAGTTCGTTCGCGCAGCCGGCCGGTTCGTTGGGCGACATGATCCGTGACCGGGTCGCGGCGGAGTTGTCTCAGCACCAGGGCGACATGCAGGCCGCCCAGGCCGCTCTGATCCACAAGGCGATCCCGGACGTGATGAAGCTGTTCAAGGCATCTCGGATCGGCGGCCGGTACGAGCACTCCGAGTTCCCTCCGACCGAGACCGACGTCCTGGCCAAGCGCTCTCAGAAGGACCCCGACCTGATCTGGGAAGGCCGGCCCAAGTGGCGCGCCGTCGAGCTGCACCGCGAGGCGCGTGCCGGCCACATCACCCTCGATGTGACCGCTCTGGACGCCAACGCCGCGTATCTGGCGGCGTTCACGTGCTGGTTGCCGATCGGCCGGCTGGTGGCCTCCGAGCCCTCCTACCAGTCCAAGCGCGCAGGCATCTACCGCATCACCCCGCCGGAGTGGGACAACCCCGACCTCCCGAATCCGCTGGGGGACCGCAAGACTCAAGGGGACCTCTGGATCACCACCCCCACCCTCAAGCTGCTGCTGGACTGCGCGAAGAACGGCCTGTGCGCCGCCCCGGAAATCCACGAGGCGTACACGTCCGGTGCCACGGAAAGCCTGCTGCGAAGCCTCAAGGAAGCCCTCAGGGACGCCCGGCAAGAGGCAATCGACAATGACGACATTGTCACCCTGGAGTACGTGAAATCCATGTATTCTAAGTTCGTGTCCACTATCGGGGAATCGACCAACAACCGTGAACTCCGCCGCCCGGACTGGATGCACACCATCCGCTCTCAAGCATTCGCGAACCTGTGGCGCAAAGCCTACAAGGCACACCAGGCCGGGTTGACCGTCGTGCAAATGGCAGGAACCGACGAACTCCACGTGAGCGGCGGCGACTGGCGACAGGTCTTCACCGAGGGACGGAAACTCACCGACATGAAGGAAAAGGAAACCTACACCCTCGGAGGCGACTAAATGAGAAGCGTCTACGAGGAGTGGGGGGAATTCGGAAGGTACAACGCCCGGGGAATCAAAGGCGGTGAAGCCCTCGCCCGCGAAATCGAGAGAGTCGCGCAGGAACTCGCCGACCACGGCGGCATCGCCACCCCGCCCGACCGCCCCCGGGGCCGCAACGCCCGCCTGCGCTACCTGGATTCACCGGCCGGCCGTGATGCCCTGGCCCGCCACGGCATCAGCCGCCGCCTCATCAAGTCCTGGGAGACCAGCGGCCGGCAACCCTCCGCCCGCAAGCTCCAGGCACTCGATGACGCCTACCGCGAGGTACGCCGCACGAACGTCAGAAAATACGGTCGCAAGAACATCGTTGAGCGTCTCAATAACGGTGGGCACGGCACCCGAATGGAAATCTATACCGTCGACCAAAGCCAGGTACCCGAAAGCCGCCGCCGCGACCTGGAAAACCTCGCACAGGACCGGTCCCTCCAAGTCCGCTACGTCTGGGAAGACGCCGTCACCGGATGGGCAGAAGGAGATGACACCCTCCTCGGCGATGTCTGGGAAGACATCATTGCCGACCTCGATTCCGACTGGGCCGCCTACTCCTACGTCGGCGCAGTCACCCTCGGCGCATGAGCGATTCAATCGGGTACGTACGGGATGCAGTATTCGACGAAGACACCCAACGGCTTGTCCCTCTCGATTACTTGTGCAGGAGCGGGAATCACCTCCAGGATTGGGGCGATATCTGCGACGGGTGCGGAGTTTCCGAGTGGTGATTTTAGAAGAATGCCGGGACCTGGCGGCGCACGTCGGCCGCCAGATCCCGGAGTGTGTGAAGCTTTTCCCGCGGCAGGTAGTGGTATAGACCTATTGGGCGGGGTGTTTCTGAGGTGCCGTCAGTTTTGTCCGGCCCAACTCGGCTCCGCCCTTCGTCTTCCGGGGTCGCGGGTGCCGTCACTCTTTGTGTATACTCGACGGGTCAGCCGCCAAGGGGCCGCGCAGCAGGGAGGGGCAGGGACATGGAGATCCACACCAGTCGCCACACCCCAACTCCCCGAACCACCAGCACACTTGAGCCCCACGGCCGTCGCCCTGTAGCCAGCCAAAGGGCCAGGGCCGAAGGCCCGGCCCTCCAGGGGCCGCAGGCCCCGCAGTCACCGAAGGTGACTGCGGGTCGGCCGGAGGCCGACCGCCGGGCCGAAGGCCCGGAGTCCCCTGACGCCCCGCAGGG
This sequence comes from Streptomyces sp. NBC_01808, assembly GCF_035917395.1. Lineage (NCBI taxonomy): Bacteria > Bacillati > Actinomycetota > Actinomycetes > Kitasatosporales > Streptomycetaceae > Streptomyces > Streptomyces sp. NBC_01808. The sequence goes on along the minus strand of NZ_CP109072.1, from coordinate 18 downwards.
CGTCGCGTCGTGTCTCCG